>OZ246888.1:0-3080000 GCA_965231775.1 Binatia bacterium
AAGAGGGAAGAAAGAGAAAATCGAAGAGTGGTTGAAATGGTTGGGGCGCTTCTTCGGAGAAGTGAATGGATGGCAGGGTCCGAACGATGACGCAATTGAGAAACATGCAAAGTTACTCGCCAACGCGGAGCACCTCGGGGCAATCGTCTTGCCCGAGCCGGAGATAATCCGCAAGCGAGCAGAGGCAAGAAATCAGGCCGAGCGGCCGCCCAGCCATAAGCGTCCAGGGCTGAGCGATTGCAGAATTTGGGAACAATGTTTAGCTCTGCTGGCAGACTATGACGTCGTTTTCGTCACGGGTGACAGAGACTTTTGTAGTGACCGTAGACACCACGAGCTGCACCCACAGCTACAAGCCGAGGCCGAAGAGGTTGGTGCAGGGCGAAGTCTGACTTTCCATCCCAACATGGAATCGTTGCTGGCCGAACTCAAGACTGAGAAACCTTCGATATCGAAGGAGGTCGTATTCGCCTTTGTCTACGGCGACCTCGCAGACGTAAAGGAATTGGAATCGAACAGTGGATGCCGACCCACAGCGACGGGAGATGTCAAGCAAACGTTTTTCACGACAGACCAAGCCGATGTCCTCGAAGTCCGGCTTGAAGTAGATGACAGGTGGGAAAGCCCCGATGGCACAGAAGTCTGCGATTTTCACCTGCACGGCTCGTGTCACTACCGCCTAGCAGACAATCGGCTCTGCGACTTCACGGTTTCGAACATTAAGCTATTAACTACCCAGCCTGATGGTTCGGCTCGCGCTGTGGAGGGGTCCTACATAAGCATACGGGCACACCTCCACGGAGGTGCTCCACCGATTAAGCCGGCGCCCGAGGTTTTGGGCTGAGGGCAGAGTGTCCCCTTGTGTCTACGGTCTGGAGGGCCATATGGGAGGGGGGAGCCGAGGAGGGCGAATCCTATGTGGGGTCCCAGGAAACGGGCGTTTTGTGAGGAGCATACACCGAAACCTGGTTCCTATTGTGACTTTGGTATATAATTCCCTCTTCTAGCCGCTCATGCCGTCGCCTGAAGTATTCCTCAAATCCCTTTTTGAACAAAGTCAAGCGCGCGGCTCGCGCTCGACCGCTCTGGGTCCCCTGTTCGTGCTCTTAGGACTCCTCCTCACCGCACTCGTGACGACGACAAAACTCGCCCCGGACCCCCCGACGTGGCTCCTTCCGGGACTGTTCGGATTGGTCGCCTTTATCGTATTGGTGGGGGCGGGTGCGTATATCTATCTACTGATTAAAGACAGAGACGCACTCCGGTCTGAGCGGTATTCGATTCAGAAACTTGCCATAGAAAAAGGCATGTACGGTGATGATATGACTGGGGTTGTTGACCTGACTCACCCCATGCGTCGCCAAAAACTGAGCGCGGGCGCGGGTAGGCATTCAGGCGCGGAACCACACCCATGAAAAAACGCTTTGCTGTTGCAGTGGATGATCTCAGCTCTGAGGATGAGCGAAAAATCTCAGAGACGTTCAACAAAGACTATTTGTGGTGGCACTGGATTAAAGGATTCTGGTTGCTGGTCGATACAACAAACACCCTGGATGTCTTCAAGATTCGTGAGATGGTTCATGAAGTGGATGCAACAGTGACTTGTATCGTCCTTGAACTCCCAGATTCCGTATTCTGGGCGGCCTATGGCCCCAACTCAAAGAAAAGGGATATGTTTAAATGGCTGGACACCAACCTATGAGGAGAGTGAGTAATGAGTGACGAATGTATTATTTTGGAAGTGACGGTTAAGAAGCGGTTTACCCGGTAACAGAGTCTCGAATCAGAGGCTCAAGAGCAATCGTTAGCCACGGCTACCTACCGCATAAAAGGGTCTTGGAACGCCACTGAGACGGAGCTGGAGACGGAGCTGGATAAGGGTATGCCGTAGTCCGGACACTGCTTGAGCAGAAGTGTACCGCAGCACCGGAGAGACCGTGAAGCAGGGACGAATCCATATGGACATCCTCCTCTCGCCCCTCGAGCAAGTCCGCTAGGAAGGGTCAGCGTACATGGCGCAGGATATACCGCCGTCCGCAAAACAGGTGTCCTTCCTCGACAGATGCCCAATCGAAGCGGCTCTAGAATCGCTCGCGGAAGCGGGGAGTGAGGAACGCGGAGCAATTTTTACGCGGCGGGCGGTGGCCGAGTTCATTCTCGATCTCGTCGGCTACACGGCCCGCCAGCCCCTTCACAAGCTGCGGTTGCTAGAGCCCGCGTTCGGGGACGGGGATTTTTTGCTACTCGCGATTGAGCGATTGCTTACGGCCTGGAAGAGCGCCCCAGACCGGAATGATCCGGTTCCTGCCTTGTCCGATGCCATTCGCGCCGTCGAGCTGCACAGCCGTACCTTCGCGGCGACCCGTGAAAAGGTGCTTGCGGCACTCAAGGCCGCCGGCATTGCAGGGAAGGCGGCAGCGACACTCGCCGATCACTGGCTCATCAACGCTGATTTCTTGCTAACCCCGCTGCCACACCCCTTCCCTTGTGTAGCAGGCAATCCCCCCTACGTCCGCCAGGAGCGGATCCCCGACGCCCTCCTGGCCGAATACCGGACGCGGTATACAACCGTCTTTGATCGGGCCGATTTGTATGTCCCCTTTATCGAGCGTTCACTCACATGCCTGGAGTCGGGCGGTGCCCTGGGCTTTATCTGTGCTGACCGCTGGATAAAGAATCGGTATGGCGGCCCCTTGCGCAAGCTCATTGCCGACCGGTTTCATCTGCGGGCCTATGTCGATATGGTCGGGACTCCTGCCTTTCATGCGGAAGTGAGCGCCTATCCAGCGATCATGATTATTGGCAACGAGCGGCGGGGCAAGACCCGTGTCGCGCGGCGTCCCGATATCGAGACAGTCCCGCTCAAAGCCCTGAGTCAGACGCTCTTGTCACCAGAGACCCCGGCGCCGGAGAGTGGGGTGCGGGAATTAGCCGAGGCGGCCCCCGGTGCAGAGCCCTGGATTTTGGAATCCTTCGATCAACTGGCACTGGTGCGGCGGCTAGAACAGCATTTTCCGCCGCTTGAAGAGGCTGGCTGCACGGTCGGAATCGGCGTGGCCACCGGGGCCGATCATGCCTTTATCGGTCCCTATGAAACGCTTGACGTCGAACCGAGCCGCAAACTGCCCTTGGCCATGACACGCGACATCGTGAGCGGGACAGTCCAATGGCGCGGCCTTGGCATTGTCAATCCTTTTGCGGAAGAAGGCGGGTTGGTCGATCTGAACGCGTACCCTCGGCTCAAAGCCTATCTGGAAGTACGCAAGGACCGACTAGCCAAGCGCCATATTGCCAAGAAGATGCCGGCCAACTGGTATCGGACCATCGACCGGATTCATCCGCCGCTGGCCGGTCAGCAGAAATTGCTCATTCCCGATATCAAGGGCGAAGCCCAGATCGTCTACGAGGACGGCCAGCTCTATCCGCACCACAATTTGTATTTCATTACGAGCGAGGAATGGGATTTACACGCATTGCAGGCGGTCCTGTGCGCCGGTATCGCCCATCTGTTTGTCTCGGTCTACTCCCCCCGCCTGCGTGGCGGATATCTGCGCTTTCAGGCCCAGTATTTGCGCCGTATCCGCCTGCCGTGCTGGAAGGGCGTGGGCGCACAGCTCAAAAAGACGCTCATCGCCGCTGCCCAGCGTGGCGATGGTGCGGCCTGCACGAAGGCCGTATGCAGCCTGTATAGCCTTTCCAAAGAGGAGCAGGGTGTGCTGAGCGGGAATGGGCAGTGAGAGGGAGAGGACCGTCGTATGGCGCTTGCGCTGGCCGATTATGAGACGAAAGCCTGTGAGGCTGTACAAATCTTTTGGAGCAGCCGGGAAAGAGCGCGGGAGAAGGGGCGGGGGCCGATCAGGGCGAACGGGCCGGGGTCACTGGCGGGAAGAACATGGATGGGTTTCTGGCCTTGGTGATGGATATCGTCAGGGCCAATGGGCTGGAGCATGCACAGATCCATCAGGGGCGGCGGGTGTTGACCTTGCCGGGCTATTTTCGCCCGACCAAGCTCTGGGATTTACTGGTGATGAACGAGGGGCGCCTGATCGCAGCCCTGGAGTTCAAAAGCCAGGTCGGGCCGTCCTTTGGAAACAATGCCAATAATCGGGCCGAGGAAGCCATCGGCACGGCGCATGACTTCTGGACGGCGTACCGAGAAGGCGCGTTTGGCGAACAGCCGCGCCCATTCGTCGGCTGGCTGATGCTCCTAGAAGATGCCCCGCAATCCCGCGCGTCCGTCCGCGCGGCATCGCCGCATTTTTCGGTATTCAAAGAGTTTAGCGGGGCCTCCTATGCCGAGCGGTACAACATCCTGTGCCGCAAACTCATGCAGGAGCGGCTGTATACCGCTGCGTCGATCATTGTTTCGCCGCGTCCGGCTGTTGAGACTGGCGTGTATGCAGAACTGAGCGAACTGACCGGTCTACGGACATTCGTGACAGAGCTGGCTGGCCATGCCGCGGCTGAAGCGGCAAGAGTCTGAGATAGGAGCGCCGAGGTACGGCTGCACTAGGCTGATAAGGTGTACCTGACTCGGGTGGGTGAGGTATATGAGTCCCCCGGGTACCACAGAGACATCTCAGAAACCCAGGTTTCCGAACCTTCCTGGGCACTCCGGAGCCGTGCCAGGCTCTGGAAATTCCAGGTAGTTTACCCTTCGACCAGGTGAGATCATCCCGTATCCGCCAACTGAGAGCGCCGTTTTTTTCGGGTTGCTTTACAAAATGGGAATTTCGGAGTGCTTCCGATTATTAGCGTCCCAAAATTTCCTAACCGCCGGGGGAATCACTGAAGTACTTGAAGCGGCGGAAGCTGCTGGGGAGAAATCTACATGAGAGACCCGGATATGATGCTGTCTTTGCTTCGAGAGATGGCGAACGATCCGCTCGGCCGCATTGAGGCATCCATGACATTCGATATGGACGAGGCCGAGCAACGCCGTGTTCACCATGTCGAGCTTCTGATTGATGCTGGATATGCCGAATGGACGGCAAGAGGACATGAGGCGCGGATAACGAACGCGGGCTATGACTTCCTCAATGCCGTTTCGCAAGACGAGACGTACAGGGAGAAGTTTGTCGATTACTTCAATCGCGGCATGTCATTCGTGGAAGCCGCGAGCAAAATCGTTGACCTTGTAGGGAAAGCGGTGGGAGGAGGGGGATGAGTGAGCAGGACACCGTGCCCCGGCAAGTTTGACACAAACCATCTTATCAGACATAGGACGGCGGCGGACGGGGCGCGATCCAGCGGTAGCGCGGCAGATCAAGGCGCTAGTGACCGAGGAGGACACCACGGATGAATAAGTATAGCGTTACACTCACTGATGCCACAGGGCATAGCGAAAATGCTGATGCTCCGACCGTGGCGGTTTCGACGGATCAGTGGAAGAAAAAGATGGCCACGCTCAAGAAACGGGGAGCGCAGGCAGTACAACGAATGAAGAGCCAAGGCCGCACTTTTCAAGCGAGAGTCCTCGGCCCCTTAGAAGTTCCAAAAGAGCGTTTCGAGTCGGGGGAATACACGCTGGTCGCCGTCCCCATTGACCGAGACTGGAGGCTACCAACCAAACTCGAAATGGTGAGAGACGCGAATCATTTGCTGACGAATGCCTATAAGATCGACCAATCCGCACTCGCATATGATGAACGGGGACAGATTAGGTTCTATGGAGACAAGAACCTCGTTCGCTATATTGATGGCCCTTCTGGCCTGATTAGCGAGCCCCGCATAGGGAAGAAAGTAACGGTATGGGGTGCTCTTGGAGGAGCCAACGTAGGCCGCATCAAGGCAATCAATCAATGTGAGGTCTATGATTATTATGGTGACGGGTACGCCCGCATCTGTGGGATCACGACTATCGAGTCGGAAGATGCGATTCAGGGGGACTCCGGTTCTCTCGTGACCTATCGTGGTCGAGGCAATCGGCATGTTGTGGGGATGTTGTTCGGCGGGGACTTCTCAAGCGATGACCGCGATATCATCCCGGCCCTGAATCTCCAAAGGGCCTTTGCGCGGGTGGGCCAGCCCTTTAGCCATTTTTGGGGCACGAGGCAGGGCGACCGACGCCCGGCCACTACCACAACAGACGACTAGTACACGCGGGGCAGTCGGGATTGAAGGGGAAGAAATGGTACTGGTCCCGACTGCCCGTGCAAGACTCACGCAACCCTCCCTTCTCTTTTTCGTACTCATTGTGCTGTGGAGTCCCGTCACTCACGCCCAGCAGTGCCCAGTCGTCCCCGATGTCCCGCAGCAGTCCAGTCTTCGGGTCGTGGTCCATGTGGTGTCGGTCAGTCATGTCTGCGCCCGTGCCCTGAATGGGACGGAGACGATGCTGTACTATGGGGCGGGGGCTTTTCAGTTCGAGCGACAAGGGGGAGACCGCTGGGAGAGGATACCTTCGCGCAGCCGCCATCCTGGGTGGGTGAGAACCCTTCCAGCAGGGCACGTTACCGAACGTGTCTTGTCATACGAGAATACTGCGGGACCAGGGCAGTACCGCGTGTGCTTTCACTATGCTGAACCAGGAGAGGGCAAGCACGAACGGGAAGTGTGCTCGGCTCCGTTTCAGAGGTAGCTACTCCTCTATAGCCCCAAGACTACGTTTGTGAGACGAATACAGCGAAAAAAGACGAGGGAGTCAACTGTGAGATGTAAGACATTTTCATCGGCTACCCAACGTTGTTTTCATTGACCGGGCCTCTATTGAATACTAGGCTCTGGCCCTCCCGGTCAGCCAGGCTTTCGCTTACCCCAGAAATACGGTCGATGATGGCAGCGCCAGACGGCTGAAACGAGTGGGGGGATCACGCAGATGGAGATACTCGACCAACGGACGGACACGCGCGCAGGATCAAGAGCTCCTGGAGATAGTGATGACAGTGAGCCGAAGTCGGTGGTCAGATTTCAAAAAGGTGTGGACTTCGAGACGTTCGACGATTTCCGCGGTTTGTTGTTGTCGATTCTGAAGAGCACCAATCTCGCAGAAGGGGAAAGGCAGATCGCGAAGCTAATCGAGTCCGACACACCTGGCCAATTGCGTTCGCTCCCCAATTTCGGAGCGTTGGATATGACGTTTCCTGACGCAATGCTGGACTTCGCCAAGCTCCGCAAGCGAATCCGGGAGAGTGAGATCGTGATGGAGGAGATGGGAGAGTCCAGACTGGACCCAGAGGACCTGATTACGACCATGTTACAGATTGGTTGGCCTGGCGGAATGCTCTCACTGAGATGCATTGGCGTACCGAAGATCGGCGAAGAGGCCGAGGTCGAGATCAGGAACACCATGCAGCAGTTCTCTTCCGACTGTCAGATGATGTTGGTCTGGTTTACGGCCATCCTGGGGAGCCAGAGTGCCATGCGGAGTCACCTCCACAACCGCGCCGAAAAGGACGAACCGTTCACGATCAACACCTATCGCCCGGATGGTCGGGTCGATTCAGTACTGGCTCAGATACCAGTGGACAGCGTCCTGGAAGCGTTCTCCGAGGCCGGTGAGTTCGAGCGCCTGTACGCAAAGGCGTTTGTTATTTTCACGTACCAGATTTGGGAGGAAGTCGCGCGGCCGGAGATTGCCAAGGCGTTGAAGGTGGACGCCGAACACGTCAGGGCCGATCTGATGGGCGAGTGGCGGCATCTGAGGAACTGGCTGGTGCACCGCCACAAGGAGGCCGAGAGTGAGTATTTCAGCAAGGCGAAGACATTGTCACGCGCATTGGACATGCAGCCGGGTGATCCGAGTCTCACTGCCAACGGGGTCGCTACGTTGATGCAGCATCTAAACCACATGCTTGTGGACGTGAACCCTCGATCGTTGGACTTCGGATTCCAGAGCATTGCAGTCGATGCATCGATGGTGGCCGAATTGGCGAAGACGGTGGAGGCTGGCCAGCAGGTCGCACTCCCTGAGGCGCTCATGTACCCATCCGGAGTGACGATAGTATTCAACGATGGGCCCACGGCCACGATCCATGAACGCGACTGTAGTCATGCGGATGAGGATTTTAGAGGTCTCGAGGGAGGACGTGCGCTGGTGGTCACATCGAGGGCGCTTGCACGAGGAGCGCTTGAGCATCTGGGGAAGACCGAGCGCAAATGTGTGCACTGCATTGATGCAAGCAGCCAACCGGCGCTGATGCCCCGCCCGCGCGCCTTAGGCGGGCGCTCCACCCCCACCGAGGGACATTCGGAGGGGCGTCGTGGACGAACCACAGAGCCGTCGGGCTTTATGGTATTCTCGTCTCCCCCGGCGCTCCATTAAAATTGGATTGCACCGGCGTCCCTCGGAAGATTCAGCAACACAGAAAGTCGGCTGTGGTGTGCAGTCCATGTCCGTATCCCAGGTGAGATCCACCCGATCACTTCAAGAATCCGCGCATGATCCACGGTCAGATTCCGCGCAAAGATCGGCTCATGATGGGCGATCCGATTGCGCAATATCCGGAGTTCGTTCAGCGGACCGTGTGCCTGTCTGCGGGTCAACGTTGTGCAATGCGCAAACACCTGGCGCAACGCTGGCCGCCACAGGGTCATCTCGTAGTTCGCCTTGCGGCCGGACTCAAGCCGGCCACCGGAGCCGAGGAGGGAGACCCAGAACCCAAACGACAGGGTGGCGACGATCCGAGGGGCATCGCTCGTAGGGCCATCGTGTGTCAGTTCCAAGATCGCCTGCCGAATCCGTCCCAGCGCGCCTCTATCGAGGCCAGTGTCCAGATTGGTATACCAGGCCGACCCGTACCGTCCGCTGAGTTGGCGATGGATCGCGTTGCGGAGCACGACCTCAAGCCCTTGTAACGGGCCGTAGAAGGCCGCACTGGCCGCCGTATTCCAGAGGTAGAGCCGGAGCGCTCTTTCTCGGTCTCCCCCAGCGGTATCGAGATACGGATGGAGGCGCTCGTGCGAGAGTGCTCTTGCGATTTCTTCGAGCGTCTCCTCCGTATAGGAAAAAGGATTGACATCGGCCCCGCGATCCGCCATGCTTTACCTCGTAAGCCCTGGACCCGCCTCTGCCTTTCGGTATGCGCCCGGGGCCTCCCCCACTGAGTTCCCGTTCAGTTGTTTCTTGCCCGCTGTACGTCGGTTCTATCGCTGCCCCCGTCTAGGGCTCTGCCTGACCGTGCCGTAGGACACCTGCCGCCTCGGCCAGCGGGCGTGCCCGTCAGACCCCGCTTTGCACGCCCTGGAGATCATATATTATATGCGCAAACGCGAAGAGCGGAAGTCCAATCGCTTAGACATCTTCCTCAGAGAATACGTGGCGTTAAAGGAACTGCGCAAGGCCTGGAAAGTGGACGCGGCGCAGGCGGCCTTTACAAAGGAAATTCAAGATTAAGTTGAATGAGGCGATTGCCAAGAATCCGTTGAAGGACGAGCCCCCGCAATAACGTGCCTTGCGATTCGGGACCGGTCGCACCTCTACCATCACGGGATCATCGCCCATCGGACATGCTCTCTTCACGAAGTCCATTTGGGCAGATGCCACCGAACTTATGACGATAGCAATGATTGCCGTACCTATCTGGATTGCTATGGTTTTGCCCATGTTGTTACTCCAGGTTTCTGCGCCCCCTTGAGCGTGTCGTCACCACGTTCGCGAAGCCTGTTGCCTCGCAACTTTTCTGTCTTCCGCGCCCATGCTTTCCCCGCGGTGCCCTGAGGGGGGCGCGAAAATACGGACAGGCCGATAAGGTGTATTTCACCGTTTGACGGTGGAATGCATAACTACCCGGGCGTCATAAATAGCGTTATGAGCCTTGCACCGTAAGGTGCCGGGGGGGCATGTTTTCAAAAAGGAAGCGGAAAGGAGATACCGGATGGACGACTGGTCGCTACTTGAGGGGAGCATTCAGACCATTACTGCTGTTTCGACTCTCGTGATGGCAGTCGCTACCTATACCATCGCCAGGGTGAGCGCCCGGACACTGAAAGCCGGCACTACCCCGCAAGTCGTCGCGTACTTGGAGAAACATTTTCACGATCACATCGTCCCCCTCATCACTATTGTTTTGGAAAATGTCGGGCAAGGGGTGGCGCAGAATGTCGTCTACCAACTGCACTTTGAGGATGACGCTGGTCAGCAGCAGGCCAAAAAGCTTTTTCTCGCAAACAAGAAAGCCCTGAAGATGGATTTTCTGTCGCCAGGGGCAAGACGAGAAATGACACTCGGCAGCACCTCTGACCTGTATGACCAAGGTGCCGAATCATCAGTCGTTGGCCCGTTCTGTGTCACGGTCCAGTATGAGAACTTGGCAGGGAAACGGTACAAGGAGCAGACTTTCACGTTAGACCCGAGTGATTTTGAAGGTACAGGGGGAGAAGGAACGAGTCCCTTCGTGGACATACAGTCTTCTCTTCGCAAGATCGAAAAACACTTGGGGCAATGGGGTTCCTCCCCACGCCGGTAGTTACCCTAATTTAGGCTCTGGAAATAGAGGTCCCTTCCCCTGCGCCCAGGCGCGATCAGCCCGTATACGGCAACTGCGCGCGCCGTCTTTTCGGTTTGTTTCACAAAACGGGGGGAAAGTGAGACACTACCTCAGGTCGTGGACTAATGCCTGACCCGGAGTTTCCTGAACCAGTACTGCAACCCCTGGAGCATCTCCTGCTGAGCTCCGACGGAATCGGTGGCGTGGGAAATATAGACCCCCGCTTCGAGCAGCGCCCCCCACAACAGGCGGGCGAGCGCTTGGTACGGGACCTCTTCTTCGAGAAAGCCTTCCGCTTTCAACTGTTCGAAGCCAGCCGTGATGAAATTCAGGGCCGGCACGTTTACATGCCAGATTTCCGGGCCTAACACAGCCGGGCCGTCAGTGTAAATGATGCGCTGCGCGTCCTTTTCGGACATGGCTTCAACAACTATGGTGAGGCCGGTCCCGATAAGCCGCTGCCAAGTGTCCCCATCACTCTCCTGTATCCGCCCCAGCAGCGCCTGCGTCCTTGACTGTCGAAACCGCTCAAAAACGGCCCGGAATAAATCCTCCTTATCCCGAAAATGATAATACAGCGCCCCTCTGGTCACCTTGGCGCGTTCCACAATTTCGCTCGTGGATGTGCCGGTATACCCTTGCGTGGCAAAGAGTTCATGGGCCACGTCCAGTAACGCTATTCTGGTCTTCTCATATTGTTCCGCTTTCGTGAGCCCTGGCACTACCATGCACCCTACCCTCCTGATTTCCTTTAGGTATCGATGGGTGAGTCATGATACATATCACCTGTATTATTGAATTGCAAATGTACAGGCGATATGTATCTTTCACTCAAGGGTTGACATACAGACAACGTATATGTATTGTTGGTCCAACATACAGACGATATATATTCTAAAGTTGTCAGTCGAAAGGCGTTGAGGGACGCCTTAAATATGGCTCACTGTAAAGACACTTGGATAACGTTTGGCAGGGGTTCTCAGGGCAGCGCAACGCATTGAACCGAGTCCGCCCGGACTTGACATCCACTATGAAACATGAAGACCTTCTCTTCTCTTCTCTTCTCTTCTCTTCTCTTCTCTTCTCTTCTCTTCTCTTCTCTGAGCGCGTGTAGCAGCGTACCAGTCGGAAGAGGAGTGTTGGACCCGGCCCAACAGCAGATGTTGGACCGCGGCCTGGAAGTGTCGTCCGTGGCCGTAAAAACCGGCCAGCCCGTTGCGGCCGGCCGGATGTACGAACGCCTGTCCACCTCCTTCCCGAGCGCCCCGGAACCGAAACTCGGACTGGCCTATATGGCCCTGCACGCCGGTGACTTTGCGACCGCCGACGCCCTGTTCACCGAAGCCAGCAGCCTGGCAACGTTGCCGGCCCTCAAGGCCGAGGCCCTGCTCGGCGCCGGGCGGGCCAGTCTGGGACGCGAAGACCTCGCCACGGCCAGGACCCATTTTCTCGCCGCCGCCGAACTGGCCACCGGCACCTCGGTCGCGCCTTGGGTCATGAACGGTCTGGCGGTCGTGGCCGCGCTTGAGGGCGATTATCCCTTGGCCGAACAGCATTACAAAGCAGCGCTGGCCGTGGCGGCGCATCCGCTCATCACCGCCAACCTGCTGCGGACGCTCGTCGAATCGGGCCGCCTCGACGCAGCCCGCCAACTCCACGCCAGCCGTGACGACACCTACTGGGCGGAAAGCGACCGGGTTGAGTTGCCACAACTGCTCAAAAACAACGACAGAGCCCACCCCGGCCCTACGGGCCACCCCTCCGAGGAGGGGAGCAGATTATAAAGAGGGGATTAAGGGGGGAGAAGGAAGTGAAGATGAATACCAGGCAAAAGACCCCCAAGCCGGACCGGCCGCTCCACCGCTCGCTGTGGGCACTCAGCCTCGGTCTGGCGCTCAGCCTCGGGTTTGCTGAACACGGAGTGACGGCAGAGCCGATCAAGCCGATCCCGGTCATGACCGATATAAACGAAGCCCAAGCCGCACTCGGCAGGCGGCTGTTCCACGACCCGAGACTCTCCAAGAACGATACCATCTCCTGCGCCACCTGCCACGACCTGAGTGCCGGCGGTGATGACGGACAGGTCGTGTCCATCGGTATTGAGGGCCGGCCCGGGCTGGTGAACGCGCCCACCGTGTTCAACTCCGGTTACAATTTCAAACAGTTCTGGGACGGCCGGGCGCACACCCTCGAAGATCAGGTTGACGGCCCGTTACAGAGTCGCATCGAGATGGAAAGCATCTGGCCCGATGTCGTGACCAAACTCTTCCAGGACGAGGACTATCCCCGCCTGTTCCAGCAGGTGTATCCCAACGACGCTCAGGCGATTTCACGCCAGAACATCAAAGACGCCATCGCCGAGTTCCAGCGTTCCCTCATCACCCCCAACAGTCGCTTTGACCAGTGGCTCAGGGGCAATGTCGAAGCCCTCAACGAACAGGAGAGAGAAGGCTACACCTTGTTCAAGCGCTACGGCTGCGTGTCCTGTCATCAGGGGGCAAATGTGGGCGGCAATATGTTTCAAGTCTTCGGCGTGATTAACGACTATTTCAGAAAGCGAGGCAATATCACCGACGCCGACCTCGGACGCTTCAACGTCACCGGGAACGAGGTCGACAAACACGCCTTCAAAGTTCCGAGCCTGCGCATGGCCGCGCATACGGCCCCCTATCTGCACGACGGCAGCGCAGCGACCTTACGCGACGCGGTCGATGCCATGTTCGAGTTCCAACTCGGACGGGAAGCGCCGGATGAGGACAAGGAGGCCATCGTGGCCTTCATCAAGACTCTGGCCGGAGAATTCCAGGAAAATAATGACGGCTTTGACTTCAGGCAGGGCCCGACCTCTGCCGAGTTCCAGGAAAGCCGCAACGGCAACCTGGGGCAGCGTGCGGCGCCGTCCGGCGTCCAGGAAATCTCTACGACAGGTGCCGCTCAGGAGAGTCCTCCTGCGGACATCGCCGAAACAATTTCCCAAAACGGCTCAGCCCGCCCGCTGCGCACGGGCCGAACCGCCAGAACAAAATCCAAAGTAGGACGGGCAACGGGCCCGGTCCGTTCGGGACGATAACCCACACTGAAGCCACCGAGGAATCAGCGCCATGAAATCCAAATCAATCACTATCGGCATCTTCCTGTCAGTCCTCTTTGTCGTAACCGCCGCCGGATTCTACTGGATGGCCGCGCAGGCCAAAGCCGGCGAGCATCATCTCGCCATTGCCACCGTACAACGGATTCAGCAAATCGAATCGCAGTGGAGTGTCGAAGTGGCCCGCGTCCGCTCCGACCCCTTTGCCGACTTCGACACCCTGACCCAATTCATCCCCCGGATGGAGCGCCTCAAGGATACCCTGGCGAGCGCTATCCGAAACACGTCCAGCCTGCCGAGCCGCTTGGTCAACACCACCAATGCCTACCTGAGCGCCGTTACCGCCAAGGAGGAACGCATTGAGCGCTTCAAGACCGGCTACGCCGTGCTGCGCAATTCCGTGCGCTATCTGCCCCTGGCCGCCACCAATGTGATGCAGCAGATGCAGACCAATGGGGCCAACCCGGCTTTCATCAAGAATGTGGCGACCGTCACCGACGATATCAACACCTATCTGGTGAGCCCGGCCCCCCCGGAAAAGGAGCGCCTGACGCGGGTGCTGTCCGAACTGGGCAACAACATTGCGACCCGCCATCCCCCGCTGGTCAATACGGCCATGAACTTTGTCGCCCACGGCCAGGTCCTGCTCGAAAAGCAGGGGCCGACCGAAGAGATATTCCAGGAGGCGACCTCCGATCAAATCAGCGAGCTGGGCGGCACCATCATCAAGGGGTTGGAGGATGAAATAGACCGGACCGAGGCCCTGGAGACCTGGTACGAGCGCGGCATCATCGGCACAGGCATTGCCCTGTGGATGATGTGGCTGACCATCGCGGTCAAAGCGCCCAGGGGCAAAGACCAGCGGAACAGAGGCAGCACAGCAGTCCTGCCGCAAAATCCGTTACTGCTGAGAGAACAGGCCGGTCCCAGACCGGACGAAGGACTCGACCGCCTGACTGCGGACCTCATGAAAACCGGACCGATCAACACCGAAGAGAGCGACTCAACCGCTGCCGCAGAGTTCACGGCCTACCAGGTCGGGGTGGATATCGCCGCCGAGCATTTGATGACCCTGGTCGAGCGTATCAAAAGCAGCACCTCAATGCTGGCCGACGTATCGGACCAGCTGGCTCCCAATGGGGTGGAGGGGGCCGACCTGCTGAGCCAGCCGACTGACGATGAGACGGAAAGTGCCGACCTGCCAGCCCTGCCGGCGGACAATGGCATGGCGTCTGCCGCCGACCCGGCGGACAAGGACTGGGGCATGACGGCCGCGGTCGTCGCCAACATCCACACGCAGACCGACGACATCATGGAGTTGGCGAAGCGCCTGCCCGCGCTGGCACCCAAACGCGACGGGGGCTACACTCAGCTTGACCTCAACGACTCCCTCGACGAAATCGCCGACACCATCCAGGCCACGAGTCGGTCGCTGGTCGTCAAGGAACTGAACCCCCTCCCGACCATACCGGCCTCGGAACACGAGGTCTCTCTGATGTTCACCAGTATCATGGAGAACGCCGCGTTAGCGATTCAGGAACGGGGCCAGAAAAAGGGTATCATTCGGGTGGAGACCAAACAGCAGGACGACCACATTGAGGTCACCATCACGGACAATGGAACTGGCATCCGGCCCGAGCGGCACAAGAAGGTTTTCAGCCCGTTCTACACCACCCGAGACGGGGCCTTGGGCATGGGCCTCACCACGGCCCAATACCTGGCGGAGAAATACAACGGCGCCATCCGAATGAACTCCATCCCAAACCGCGGCACGGCCATCCAGGTGTCCCTGCCCATCCACACGCATGCGCAATAAGGGAGTCGCACAGGAGGGATCACGTATGTTTCCTATCGATCGGGCCTCAGTTTTGTTGCGTGCTTTTCCCAGGAATCGCCGCTCGCGGTCCGGGGGGAACCCACCCCGCCGCTACGCGGCACCCCTCCAAGGAGGGGATACTCTGCTCCCCTCCTTGGAGGGGTGGCCGAAGGCCGGGGTGGGTTCCCCCCCCGCCCGCCAGACAACGCCCTCTGCATCACACCTCACCCATTTCACCCGGTTTCTCACCTGCCGGCGCGGCGTCGTTGCCCTGGAGAGCGCCCTTGCCGTCATCCCCCTCATCATCTGTCTGGTCGGGGTGTTCGAGATAGTCCAGAGCGTCTTTGTCCGCGACCTGATCCAGCGCGCCGCCTACCAGACCGCTTATGAAAATGTGCTCTACGACGGCGCGGCCAGTAACGCCGCTGAGTTGCTCACGCGCTACCGTACTGCGCTCAACGGCGAGGTTGGCGGGCTTCTCAGCTTTGCCCTGGACGGTGAAGGCGCGTGTAGTGAGACGCCGCCTGATGACAGCCCGGCGGTGGACTTCTGCCTGAAGGTCTGCATCACCGCTTACGACAGTCCCTCCGATCTACCGTCCGATGGAGAGAATTCCTGCGACGACGCCAAGCTCGGTGGCAATGCCGGCGACATAGTGGTGGTCACAGTGGTGGCAACGTCCCAGTCCGCGCTGAACGAACTCCAGCAGGGTTTCTTTGGTGACAATGGCATGATGGTCACCGCGGTCAGGCGCAACGAGCTGGAGGCAGCATAGCATGGCCGGACGACGACAAGCCCTTCCCGGAGCGGGTTCCCCCGGGTCGCCGGGGGCGAAACCCACCCCAGCCTCCTTCGACGGGACTCAGGACAGGCTTCGCCAAGCTCAGGACCACCCCTCCAAGGAGGGGATAAAGGAACCCACCCCGGCCCTTCGGGCCACCCCTCCGAGGAGGGGAGCAGACTATCCCCTCCTCGGAGGGAAAGAGGAAACGTATCCTCCAACAGACCGGAGATGCTGGACACGTTTCCTCTTTGTGCCGCGTCAGCGGCGGGGTGGGTTCCCCCGGGCGGTAGGGTGGGTTTTCCGCGCCGCCCGGCAATTCCTGCGCAATACGCGCGGCGCGGCCGTGCTGGAGAGCGCGATTGGGGCCGTTGTCCTCGTCACCACATCAACCCTGGCCTTCGATCTGTACACGCGGGCAACCACAACCGCGACCGGCCTGAACGTCGCGGTCACGGTCGCCGACTATGTGAGTCTGGAAAAGGCACCGAAGGCATCCGAGATGACGGCCCTGGCCAAATTCCTGCACGGTGAATTCTTCCCCCAGGCCGATGCAGCCTTCGTCGTCACCGCCGTCCAGGGCACTGATGACCAAAACCAGAAGTGGACGTGGAGCAAACAGATTCTCGTCGATGCAGACGCCAGCCCTGACCCCGACCTGGCTACGTGCAGCCAGGTTGCCGGAGCGGATAACAAAGCAACACTGCCCGCCGCCCTCGCGCTGAAAGCCAACGAAATCGTGGTCGTGGCCGAGGTCTGCGTCAAACACGCGGGCGGGGTATCCTACTACCATCACATCCTGCCCCCCCGCTCCGAGAATGCGCCAGTCCTTCAGTCCTGAGATTCCACCATGACACGATACAACAGCGCGGAAAGCGCAACGCTCCAACCCACCCCGGCCTCCTTCGACCCCGTTCATCCTGAGCGTAGTGAAGCGAAGTCGAAGGAGGCTCAGGACAGGCTACGCCAAGCTCAGGACCACCCCTCCCGAGAGGGGAGAGGAAAGGGAACCCACCCCGGCCTTCGGCCACCCCTCCGAGGAGGGGAAGAGAAAATATCCCCTCCTCGGAGGGGTGCCGCGTTAGCGGCGGGGTGGGTACTCCCCCGCTTCCTCCGCTGCCGGCGGGCCGCGGGCACGGCCCTGACCGCGGCCCTGTTCACCCTCATGAGCCTGGCCGGCATCGCCTTTGCCAGCGACCACGTCTGGCTGGTCTATCAGCGCGACCTGCTCAAGGCCGCCACAGATGCGGCCAGCATTGCCACCACCAAGGCCCTGCACGCGCTCCCCTCCAGCCTGACCAATAAACAAGTCAAGAACAAACTGCGCCCCACTGCCAAGCGCTACATTCTGGCCAACATCCCGGAAGGCTACCGCGACCAGGTAAAAAAGACCTGGGAGGTCTTTATCCGTCCCAACCGCAAGGCCGGTACGGTCAGGGTTTTCGCCACCGCCGACCTGGGCGGGGCCATCTTCGGCACGTGGCTGTGGGGTACGGTGGTCAGCAAGACCAAAGCAAAGAGTAAAACCGAGCGGATTGAGAGCATCACCGAGGTCGCGCTGGCCATCGATATCACCGGCTCAATGAATACACATCTGGGTGGAGGGAAAACCCGCATGCAGGCTGTCAAGACCGCGGCCCTGACCCTGGTCGATGTCCTGACCAACGGTGGAGGGAAATCCGTCGCCATCGGTCTCGTGCCCTGGCACGACTTGGTGACACTTGACCAAGCCACACGAACGCGCTGGGAAGATAAAGCCTGGGCGACGCCTCCGACCCGGCAGTACTATCCCAATCCCGGAAACAGAAAGGCGGGCGAATGGCAGACCGTCACGCCGTCCAAGCCCGAAGCCTGGAAAGGCTGTGTGGAACAGCGCTCAACCTCCGACTCGAACCCGCCCCCGCCCGACCTGTCTACCGTCCATCCCAAAAACGCGCCGTTCACCATGGGGTTTTACTCTGCTGATCTCCATTCGACAGGGAATGCGCTGGTTGCTTACGAATGCGACCCGAGTACGAATTTATCCTGTTATGCCGGCTGCGCCCAGGATCGGAATAAGTGCGGAACGACGGAGCAGATGCCTGTTTCTTATTGCTTTGGGGGCTCTTGCCTCGAGTACATGATCCCGGTTCGTCATATCTGGCCGCAGAAGTCCTGCGAGCCTCACACTGACAGCAAATCGTTATCGCCGCTTCCTCCCATCCAGCCGCTGACAACAGACGTTGCCACAGTCAAGCGCAGTATTACCAACCTGGAACAGGTCGGGCATAACACCTATTCGGCGCTTGGCGTGCTGTGGGGCCACCGGCTGCTGGCACCGACGTGGCGCGACGCGTGGGGTGACCCGGTGCATCCGGTGGACCCGAGTCAGCATCAGGGCGCACAAAAGGCCCTGGTGGTGCTGACCGACGGGCAAGACCTCTACTACCGCTATGCAAAGGCGACGCTGGAGGAACACCGCCAGACTGCCTGCAAAGCGGCCAAGGACGCCGGCATCAAGGTCTTTGTCATTGGAGTCGGAGACCTGCCGCGAGCGCAGCTCACCCAGTGTTCGAGCCAGGACCGCGACCCCAGCGGCGAATACCTTTTTCTGTACCAGAACGCCACCGCCGAAAACCTGCAAGCCGCCTTTGAGTCAATTGGCCGGCAGCTCGTCCGGTTTCGGCGGGTGAGCTAAACGGAGGGTATGGGAGTGGAACGGGTGATGCACATGACGATATCCGGCGGCCTGGGGAACCCACCCCGGCCCTGCGGGCCACCCCTCCGAGGAGGGGATGGGAGGAACGGTGCGAGACGATGTTTTCATCCCCTCTTGGGAGGGGTGGCCCTGAGCTTGGCGGAAGGCCGGGGTGGGTTTGCCCCGACCCGGTGTCAGGCGGCCCCGCGCTGGAAGGCAATGGCCTCGCGCAGGCCATCGAGCAACCCGGCCAGATGGGCCATGCGCTCGCGCAACTCGGATATCTGTTCGCGCAATTCGGTGATCTCTTGGCGCTGGGCGGCTAACTCCGCGGTGAAGTCGCGGCGCTGGGCAGCGAGTTCGGCCCGAATGGCCCGCTGCCCGCTCACGGTCAGGCCGGCCAGGGTGGCCCCGACGGCGACAACGGCTATCAGTACGCTGATCAATTCGACACTCATGGTGGCGGCTCCGGGTTCGGTGCCCCACCATAGCGCCCCCCGCGCTGGCTGGCAAGGCTACGCTTCCCCTCCTCGGAGGGGTGGCCCGGAGGGCCGGGGTGGGTTTGTCTCGGCCCGGCGTCAGGCGGCCCCGCGCTGGAAGGCAATGGCCTCGCGCAGGCCGTCGAGCAGCCCGGCCAGATGGGCCATGCGCTCGCGCAACTCGGATATCTGTTCGCGCAACTCGGTGATCTCCTGGCGCTGGGCGGCTAACTCGGCGGTGAAGTCGCGGCGCTGGGCGGCGAGTTCGGCGGTGAAGTCGCGGCGCAGGGCGGTCAACTCGGCGGTGAAGTCGCGGCGTTGGGCAGCGAGTTCGGTACGAATGGCTCGTAGCCCGCTGAGGGTCAGGCCGGCCAAGGTGGCCCCGACGGCGACGACGGCTATCAGTACGCTGATCAATTCGACACTCATGGTGACGGTTCCAGGCTCTCACCATAGCCACCCCCGCACGGGATGGCAAGGCTGCTCCTTGCGTACTCTGGTGGCTCAGGAGGTACCCACCCCGCCGCTACGCGGCACCCCTCCAAGGAGGGGATTATATATTAAGGTTGACGGTTCTTCCCAGTGGGGCGGTGCGTTCAATCAGGGTTTTCAGTGCGACCATGGATTCTTCGTGCTGCCGCCGGGCCGCAGCGCTCGATTCGTGCAGTGTCGCCATGGATTCTTCATGCTGGGCTCTGCGGTCGGCGGTGGCCTCGCCCATCCGGCGCAGCCCGATGTAAATCAAGCCGCACTGCAACAGCCCGACCACCAGCCCGCCCACGCTGCCGGCCGCGACCAGGACATCGGTCCATTTGGGTTGAGTGGCGGCTTGCAAGGCGGCGACGGCGGTGTGGGCCAGGGCTTCGTACTCGTCCATGGGTTCCCTATAAAGGGCACTCGCCGGGGTGTCAATGCGTGGCCGAGGAGCACCCACCCCGCCGACGGGCCTGTCCTGAGCCGAGTCGCAGGGCCGCGCCTTGGAGGAGCTGTTGCGGCGCAGTGCGTAAACTATCGCCGGGCCGCACAGGCACCTACACGTTTGTATGGAAGGTATATGGAGAGGGAAGGAGGCAGACGGCAATTTTACAGTTAAAAAACAGATATGGCCCACAATCGCGTTCGTTGACAACAACCCCAAACCGCAGGAAAGGAAACAGATATGCAGACAATCGCTCGTTACACCAAACAGTTCATCCAGTATGTGCGCAAAAACAGTGCCGTTTCGGCATTGGAGTATGCGATTTTGATAGGGGTCATTTCTGTGGCTATTGCGGCCGTGCTCTCTCAGCTTGGCGACAGTGTTGAAAGTGCGATAGGGGAAGCCAAGACAAAAGTAAATCAGGCGAGAACAGCTGCCGGGCTTAAGGGGTCCAACTAGCCTGTATTCGCCTCTGTCTTGGTTTCAGGTAGGGGTAGCGGCTGATTGAGCCGCTGCATTCAGACCACGAGGAAGCACACGTATGAAGCACCTCGCACGCTATCTGTGCAGCACGCGGGCGGTGTCGGCCCTGGAATACGCCCTGGTGGTCGGCATCACGGTTGTGGCCGTGGCGGGGGCCTATGAGGCGTTCAGGGCCGATATCGTGGCGACGATGACGGCGCTTGGGCAGCAGATCGGTGGGGGGAATTGAGATGGGGAGTCTTTTCATCCCCTCTCGGGAGGGGTGCCGCGTAGCGGCGGGGTGGGTTTTCCCGGCAGGTCGTATGGGGGCAACCCACCCCGGCCCGTTGGGCCACCCCTCCAAGGAGGGGATTTTCCGCATACCCCCTCCCCTATCCCCTCTCGGGAGGGGTGCCGTGGAGCGGCGGGGTGGGTTGGCTCCGTTGTCATTGCCTCACCTGACCCGGCCCGTATAGTATTGCAGTGTGTTGGCAACGATTCATTGCGCGTACAGGCGCGTACTGTGGCTGCTGCTGGTTGGCCTGTGGCTGGCCGCCGCCAGCCCGAGCTACGGTCAGGCCCCGAACGGCAACGGGCTGGAGGTGGTGCCGATTGAGACGCGTGCCGGGGCGCATGAGGGCTATGGCCGCCTGGTGTTCGATTGGCCGCAGGCCGTGGCCTATGGCGCGCAGATGGAAGGAACGACGCTGACTGTGATGTTCGACCGCCGTCTGCACACCACCTTCGGGCAGGTGCCGCGCTATCTGGGGGCGTATATCAGCGATATCGCCCTGGGCTCGGACCGCCAGAGCGTAGTGGCAACCCTGACCGACGAGTACCGGCTGCGGACGTTTCTGCTCAATAGCGAGGACGGCGGCGTTAAAGTTGTAGTTGATTTGTTGGCCGACGGAGAGGCAGGCCCGGTGCTTGCCCAGGCTCCGACCCTCCCGACCCCGGAGCCGTCTCCCGAGGCCGTCCCCGGAGATTCCCCCTCCCCCATGATCTCCGGGGACTCCCCCTCTCCCCCCACCCCTGCGCTGCCTTTTGCCGTTGGACCATCCCTGCTTGGGGAGGGAGAAGGGGAGAACCCACCCCGGCCTACGGCCACCCCTCCCGAGAGGGGATCAGAGGAAATATCCCCTCTCGGGAGGGGTGCTGCGGAGCAGCGGGGTGGGTTAGCGGACGTACCGCCTTCGGCTGTCGTTGCGAATGGGGAAGAGGCCAGCGAACAGCAGGTAGCCCAAGGGGTTCCTTCCTCGGGAGCGCTAACGGAGTCGGAGGGGGCAGACCCACCCCGGCCCGTTGGGCCACCCCTCCAGGGAGGGGATGAAGAGGAGGCTCGTCTCTCGGGAGGAGAAGAAAACCCTCCCCTCCCTGGAGGGGTGCCGCGTCAGCGGCGGGGTGGGTCTACGCCCGCTCAATCACTGACACCCGACCCGAGCGGAGAACAGACAACAGGGCAGAACGTAGACCAAACTGCAACCCCTGCGTTGGGAATGGCAACGGAGCCGGCGGGGGAGGAACCCACCCCTCCAGGGAGGGGAGCAGAAATATCCCCGTCTGTGAAAACCGACGCGGATACACCTCCGGCGGAGCCCGACTCGTCACCCGAATCAGTTCCGACCGCCGAAGCGACGCTTCCGGTTGAGACAACCGCAGCGCCCGAACAAGTTACGGAACCCGCACCCGAGGCTGCTCCCCCGGCTGAAACCGCAGCAGCGTCCTCGTCTGTTGCCGCGAACGGGGACCAGACAACCGGACAGAACGCAGACCAAGCGGTGGCTCCTCCATTGGAAACGGTAACGGAGGCGGCGGGGGCAGACCCACCCCGGCCCGTTGGGCCACCCCTCCAGGGAGGGGATGAGGAAAACGCAGACCAAGCGGTGGCTCCCCCATTGGAAGCGGTAACGGAGCCGGCGGGGGCAAACCCACCCCGGCCTTCGGCCACCCCTCCCGAGAGGGGATCAGAGGAGGCTCCCCCGGCGGTGAAAGCAGATGCGGACGTGCCTCCGACTGAACCGACACCCGAAACCGTCTCAGAAGAGACACCTCCGGTCACGACCGACCCGAATCCCGAATCCCCGACCCCCGATCAGGCCGGGCACCCACAGGGGGGTGCCCCTACACCCAACCCCATCCCCCAATTCTCCACCCTGCCCGCCTCGGTGCGGATTCCGGTCTCTCAGAGCCGCCTCTTTCGGCTGGATACGCCGGCGGCGTCGGTCTTTGTGGCCGACCCGGCCATTGCGGATGTACAGCTTGTGTCGTCCGGGGTGCTGTTCGTGGTGGCCAAGGCCGTAGGCCGCACGTCGGTGGCGGTGCTGGATGCCGATAGCGCACTGATTGGTGAGTGGACCATCAACACGGTTCTCGATATGCAGCCGGTGCGGGCCGCGCTGGAAGGCGTGCCGGCGCTCGGCAACGTGACGGTTCGTCAACTCAACAGAGGCGTGGAACTCGGCGGCACGGTGGCTTCGATTGCCGAGGCCGACCTGGCCCTGCGACTGACGACCACCGCCCTGCCGGAAGAGACGCCGGTGGAAAACCGCATTCGCGTGACCGGCAAACAGCAGGTCAACCTGGAAGTGCAGATCGCCGAAGTGCAGCGTAGCGTCAGCGAAACCCTGGGTTTCAACTGGGAAGTGCTGCCGGAGATTGGCGACGGGCGCGCCCTCGGCATGCGGGTCGGGCGTTTCTTTTTTGATGAGGCGCTAGGCGGATTCCTGTCGCAGGAATCGGACGAAGGGCGCGCCGCGGCCCTGTTCGGCAGCAGCGGTGTTGCCGCCGGCAGAGTCACGGTACGGGGGATGATCGATGCCCTGGCCTCCGCGGGCCTGGCCACGGTGCTGGCGCGGCCCAATGTGACTGCGGTCTCGGGCGAGACGGCCAGCTTTTTTTCGGGTGGGGAATATCCCCTGCCGTCGGGCTTTGAGGACGGCGCGATTATTTTTGAGTATAAAAAATACGGCGTGCTGCTGGATTTTGTGCCGACGATTATTGACAGCGGGCGCATTATGCTGACCGTGCGCCCGGAAGTGTCGCAGCGCTCGGACACGGACTCGCTGACCGTCACCGGGATCGATATTCCGGTCATCAATGTGCGCCGGGCCGAGACCACGGTGGAGGTCGGCGACGGCGAGTCGATTGTGATTGCCGGGCTGTACCGCGACCAGAGCGAGGCGATTGAAGCCGGTCTGCCGGTCGTCAAGGATATTCCGCTGCTGGGCATGTTGTTCGGCTCGCAGTCGGTCCGCTCAAGTGCCACCGAGTTGATTGTGGTGGTCACGGCGCGGCTGACCACCGCCACAGTCATGCCCCGCACGACCGACCAGAACCGCCAACTGCCGGGGCGGCGGGTACGGGGGTATCATTATTGAAGTGTGATGCAAGGAACCCACCCCGGCTTTATTGAAGTGTGATGCAAGGAACCCACCCCGGCCTTCGGCCACCCCTCCAAGGAGGGGAGCAGCACACATCCCCTCTTGGGAGGGGTGCCGCGTCAGCGGCGGGGTGGGTATGACGGGCGTATCGTCTTCGTCTGCCGTTGCGGAGGGGGCAAGAGAAAAGGGGGTGGTCTCGGCGGTGGTTCCCTCCTCGGAAGGGGTTGGCGATTTGGGAAGGTCGAACCCACCCCGGCCCGTTGGGCCACCCCTCCTTGGAGGGGAGCTTTTTTTGGGAACAATATACTTGACGCACTCAGGAAATAAAAGGGCACAACCTACTTAGGACAGCCAGGAAGGAGTATAGCCCAATGAACAAAGTTTGGACGATGCTTGCGGCGGTGAGTTTCATGCTGGCAGCGTTTGCTGGCTGCGACGATGCCAAGATAGCGTCCAGGAACTTATCGAAAGCAGCGGAAAATTTTGAGATTGACCGGCGTATCATCTTTTACAACGGCATCACTGACACCTACATGCTCACCATATATGGGCGCTGCGCTATTGACGATCAAAGAAAACAACTGGAAGTGGTGTGCAAGGTCAGCCAGGATGCCTACAAAAAGCACTTCCTGGGGCTGTCCGACAATGTGACCTATTTCGCGGAACAGTTGGAAACGGCGAATGTGAGCGCCTATCACTACCGTGTCACCTTTAAGCCGCAGACGATTTTGCCGGATATCGACTTCCGGGGAAGCGGCACGGAATTACTCGAAAACAAGTCGGAATAATCAGTAAAAGAGAGCAACATCATTTTGAATGGATGTCCTAAGTATGTTGTTCCCCTTTTTTTATCCCCTCTCGGGAGGGGTGCCGCGTCAGCGGCGGGGTGGGTTATCCCCGGCCGGACAGTGTATACGGGAACCCACCCCGGTCCTTCGCCAAGCTCAGGACAGGCTCTCCGAGGAGGGGATGAAAAAGGGGAGGCTATGAAACGCAAGATCGTACCATATAACCCACGTCTGAAAGAACGCGCGCGCTCCCTCCGGCAGCATATGACGCGGGCGGAGGTGCTGTTGTGGCAGCACCTCAAGGCGCGGCAGATGGAGGGCTGTGACTTTGACCGCCAACGCCCGATCGACGAGTATATCGTGGATTTTTTCAGCAAAGACCTGATGCTGGCCATTGAGGTTGATGGCGTTACCCACGATAGTGCGACGGGACAGCAACACGACCGGCGGCGACAGCAACGGTTGGAAGCGCTGGGGGTGCGGTTTTTACGCTTTCAGGATGAAGAGGTCAGGCAGAACCTGGAAGGGGTGTTGACGGTGATTCGGGAGTGGGTCCGGGGAAGGAACCCACCCCGGTCCTTCGCCAAGCTCAGGACCACCCCTCCCGAGAGGGGAGTTTCTTCCATCCCCTCCTCGGAGGGGTGCTGCGAAGCAGCGGGGTGGGTTTGGACATGATGGGACGTCAGGAACCCACCCCGGCCCTTCGCCAAGCTCAGGACCACCCCTCCAGGGAGGGGATAGAAAAAACTAGGGGCGCTGCGCTCCAAAAGCTCACGGAGACCCGCACTCTGCTCACGGAGACCCGCACCCATGTCCTCAAGGGCTTTGGCCTGCTGGATCATCAAGGCGGTACTGGCCTCCCGGCTCGTATTATTTTTTCGCATCTCCCAAATACCCCAGGCAATAATGCCGAGTTGTGCCATATAATAGCTGATGGATGCCCATTCAAATGTCGTCATATTCTTTCCCTTGTCAACATGTGTTGACTGCTCCTGAAAGTAGGGAACGCCATACGCCCTGTCAACGGCGCAACGTGACACTATATCCCCTCTTGGGAGGGAAAGAGGAAACGTATCCTCCAAACAGCCCTCAATGCCGGACACGTTTCCTCTTTGTGCCGCGTCAGCGGCGGGGTGGGTTATCCCCGGCCGGACAGTGTATACGGGAACCCACCCCGGCCTTCGGCCACCCCTCCGAGGAGGGGATAAGACTAAGCCAAGCTCAGGACCACCCCTCCGAGGAGGGGAAAGGACTATATCCCCTCTCGGGAGGGGTGCTGCGAAGCAGCGGGGTGGGTTTGGACATGAGGGGCCGTCAGGAACCCACCCCGGCCTGCGGCCACCCCTCCAGGGAGGGGATGGAAAAATATCCCCTCTTGGGAGGGGATGAAGAGGTAATGCGGAACACTGAGGAGAATGCCCATGCCAACCCCACCCCACCGCTTTCTGCCCGTACTGCTGGCCGTCGCGCTGACCTGTGCCGGTTGTAGCGTGGTGCCGCTGTCGCTGTACCAGACCCTGCCGTCCACCCGCATGGCGCTGGCCACGCTCGAAGAGACGCAGCGCAGCCTGGACGACACGCGAGCGGATTATGCGGATAGCCTTGAGGCGGCCCCGGTCGAACGACCGGTCGCGGCCTATGGGGCGACCCACGGGGCGTATCAGCGCTGGGTGACGGACGAGGTGCGTGAGTTGCCGGATGTGTCGCAAACCATCGCTATCGGAGGGGGCGACACCTAGAGCCCGAGGCGGTCTGACTGAGGAAAGCAGGTATATGACAGAGTACGAAACAGCCAACTTCGCCCTCCAAACAGCCAGCCTCACGCTTCAGCGGTATGCCGTCCTCGCGCAAGTGCTGATTGGCGCGGTCCAATGCGTGCTGATCGCCGGCGGGTTGTGGCTCATGAAAAAGGCGGCCAGCACCCGGGACGCGCAACACCAGGAGGCGAGAGACCAGCATCGAGAAACCATGGTCGTGCTCCAACAGCAGGGCGAAGCCTTGCGTACCCTGATTGAGCGCACGGCCCCACCGGCATGAATTCCTGTCACTACAAAAAGTCAATCCGACACGGAGCAATTGGAACGCCGAGAGATTGAGAGCGCCGTCCATGGAAGCGACCGATACCAGCAGTATCCTGGCTTTTGCGGCTGACACGGAAACCGAACGGGTGCTGAAAGGCGCGCTGGCCGGGCGTGGGGCCCAGGTGCGGCGCGGGGACATGACGGCAGCCATCAAAACGCTGAGTTCGGCGGCCTCACCCCGCTTGCTGCTCGTTGACCTGGACGGCACCGAGTTTCCGGTCGGACGGATTCACGAGTTGGCCGCGGTGTGCGAGTTCGGCACCGCGGTCGTGGCCGTCAGCTCGAATGACACGGCCCGCTTTACCCGCGAACTGCTGGCCTGCGGGGTCAGCGATTATCTGCCCAAACCCCTGACGGTCAGCGATATTCACGATGCCGTGACCACCGCACTCAGAGACGAGGATGAGGCGGAGGCCCGTTTGTACGCCGGACGGGTGATTGCGTTTGCCGGCTGCGGTGGCAGCGGGGCCACGACTCTGGCCGCGCTGACGGCCCTGACCGCGGCGACCCAGGGCAGCTATGTGTCGGTTCTGGACCTGGAGCGGACCGCCGGGGCGCTGCCGCTGATGCTGGATGTGGAGCCGGCGGTGGGGTTTGACGAGTTGCTCGACCTGGCGGCCAAACCCGACCCGGACCCGGACATGATTGATGGGGTACGGACACGGGTGACGCCGCGTGTCTCTGTGTACGGCTATCGGGCGGGCGACAGCCTGCCTCCCCCGCCCACGGCTGAGGCCGTCCTCTGGTTGATGGAGCAGTTGGCCAACCGCTCCCACCTGGTGATCGTGGACGGCCTGACGGATACCGACCTGCTGTTTTCCGTGCTGCCGACCGCGAACGAACGGGTGCTGGTCTTTGAGCCGACTCTGGTCAGCCTGAACCGGGTGATTCGCCGCCTGGTGCTGCTTGGCAATGACAACCCGAGCCTGCTGGTCGAAAACCATACGCGAGCGCCCAAGGGGGCCTTGTCCGCGGAGGATATTCGCTACACCCTGGCTGGGCGCGAGCCGGACGTGACCATGCCCTTTGAGCCCGGCCTGCCGGCGGCCACCAACTACGGTCTGCCGGAACGGGAGTTCGGCAAAAAATACCGCAAAGCCCTGGAAGCGCTGACCGTCCGGCTGATCCGACCGGCCACTTCGCTGGCCGACGCGGCGCAGAACGACTATTAACGCGTAGTTAAAGGGGACTTATATGCCACGCACTGCTTTTGGCCGTCGCCCGAAACCTTCCGCCCCCCAGCCCGCCTCCAGCCCGCCCCCAGCCGGTTCGCCGGCTGGGGGGCAGCCTGCTCCGGGGGACGCCGCGCCCCAGGAACAGCCCCCGCGAGCGGCGGAGGCCGGTGCCGCCGAGCCGGGGCGCCGGCTGGCCGCGGACCGGCTGATTGCCGATATGGCGGCACAAATCCACCCGACGGTGGTGCAGTCGCTCGATATGTCCAAGGCGGCCGACCTGAGCCGGAACGAACTGGCAGTGCAAATCCAGGCTTTTCTGGACAGGCAAGAGTCGATTGCCTCGGACCTGACGCCGCTGGACCGCCGGCGCGTGGTGCAGCGACTGGTGGACGATATCAAGGGCCTTGGTCCGCTGGAGCCGCTGTTCAACGACCCGGCTGTCTCCGACATTCTGGTCAATGGGCTCAAATCGGTCTATGTCGAACGTAAGGGCAAGCTGGAGCAGACGGACATCCGCTTCCGCGACGAGCAGCACTTGCTGAATATCGCCCAGCGGATTGCCAGTTGGGTCGGGCGGCGGATTGACGAGGCCAGCCCGATGGTGGACGCCCGCCTGCCGGACGGCAGCCGGGTGAATATCGTCATTCCGCCGCTGGCGATTGACGGTGCGGCATTCTCCATCCGGCGCTTTGTGGCCCGTGGCATCAGCCTGGCCGACCTGGCCGAGCGCAACGCCTTTACCCCGGCCATGGGCCGGCTGCTCCAGATTTGTGCCAAAGCCCGGCTGAATATCCTGATTTCGGGCGGGACGGGCGCCGGGAAAACGACCTTTCTGAACGCCCTGTCGCGCGAGATCAGCAATGCCGAGCGGCTGGTGACCATCGAGGATTCCGCGGAGTTGCAGTTGCAGCAGCCGCATGTGGTCCGGCTGGAAACGCGCACCAAGAGTGTGGAGGGGACGGGCGAGGTGAGCATCCGCGATCTGCTGATTAACGCCCTGCGGATGCGACCCGACCGGATTATCGTGGGTGAGGTGCGGGGCGGCGAGGCCAACGAGATGCTGCAAGCCATGAATACCGGTCATCCGGGCTCGATGTGTACGCTCCACGCCAATAATCCGCGTGATGCACTGGGCCGGCTCGAAAACATGCTGATGCAGACCTCTGGTGAGATACCGCTGTCGGCCATGCGCCGCCAGATTGTGTCGGCTGTTGATCTGGTCGTGCAGTTGTCCCGGCTGCGTTCCGGGCATCGCTGTGTGACCAGTATTACGGATGTGGTCGGGATGGAGGGCGATATTATTACGACTGAGGAGATGTGGCGCCGTCTGCCGGGCGAGGCGCATGAGTTTGAGCAGAGCGGTCGTCAACCGTCCTGGATGGCCGCGGTGGATGCTGCGGGGTTGCGCGCCGAGTTGCTGGAGGTGCTCCAGATGGGGAACGCGAGAAACGTGGAGGCCGCGGCATGAATATGACGCTGACGTTGCTGGTCTGTGTGGCCGGGGTGATTATCCCCGGCCTGCTGGCCCTGCTCATTCTTGGCAACCCGCTGCTGAGCATGATGATTGCCGGGGTTGCGCTGCTGATTGAGATTCCCTGTGTGTATCTCGTTGCCGTTTTCTGGCCGCAGCAGCGGGAGTTGAAACGCCGGCTGACGCAGGTCGCGGCCACGCTCAGGGGTAAGCCGCTGTCGGATGCGACGCCGAGTAACCGGGACAGTATTTTTCGTGAGCAACGCCGCAAGTCGCGACTGGTTGGCTGGCTGGAGCGCCGATTCCCGCTGGTTGATGTCCGTCGGGCGCTGCCCACGGCGGTTGGGCTGGGCGTGCTGGGCATGATCGCGGCAGGAGTGGGCGCAGTCTGGATGGGTTTCGGGCCGCTGGCGACGCTCTTTTTGCTGGTGGCTGGCGGACCGGGATGCGGCTGGTTTGTGCTGGCCAGACAGGACAGCGGCCAGCGCAACGAGTTCACCAAGATATTTCCCGAAATCACCGATCAGGTGGTGCGTCTGGTGCGGGCGGGCGTTCCGTCCATGGAGGCCATCTCGATTGTGGCTCAGGAGGCCCAGCCGCCGGTCGGCGGGATCATGCGCGACGTTGCCTCGGCGGTGGCCGCAGGGTTGGACCCGGAACCCGCCATTCGCAATGTTGCCGCGCGCGTTCGTATCCCGGCGTTTTCGCTGTTCTCTGCCGCGGTCTGTTTGCAACTGACGACCGGAGGCGGCATCTCCGGCGCGCTGGGCAATCTGTCAGCGACCCTGCGCGCCCGCCTCGACTTGGCGCTCAAGGCCACGGCTTCGACGGCCCAGACCCGGCTGACCCTGGCGATTATCTCGCTGGTGCCGGTTGTTGTGCTGATCAGCCAGAATTTCACCAATCCGAAGGCGATTGAGACCTTGTTTTACACTGAGTCGGGTGGCACGCTGCTCCGCTACGGGGTGGGTCTGATTCTGAGCGGGCTGCTGGTCGCCCGCGCCCTGTCGGCCCGGATTGGACGGTAGGTTATGGCTTATTGCGCAAGCCGGCTGCCTGGGGGGCCACCCACCCCGGCCTGCGGCCACCCCTCCAAGGAGGGGAGCTTTACTTTATATCCCCTCCCTGGAGGGGTACCGCGTCAGCGGTGGGGTGGGTTTGACGGGCGGTCGCTCCAGGCACCCACCCCGGCCCTGCGGGCCACCCCTCCGAGGAGGGGAAAGGACAATATCCCCTCTCGGGAGGGGTGCCGCGTCAGCGGTGGGGTGGGTATATTGGGCTGTGGACTCCAGGCACCCACCCCGGCCCTTCGGGCCACCCCTCCAAGGAGGGGAGCTTTATTTTATATCCCCTCTCGGGAGGGGTGCCGCGTCAGCGGTGGGGTGGGTTTGGCGGGCGGTCGTACCAGGACCCACCCCGGCCCTTCGACGAGGCTCAGGACAGGCCCTGCGGGCCACCCCTCCGAGGAGGGGTAGAGTAAGAAGTAGAGGAGAACAGCAGTCATGTTCTGGATTGTCGTGATCACAACGGTGGCTTGTCTGGCAGTTGTCGGTGTGCTGGTTTTTCTTAGCAGTCGCCAGGCCCAGGTGCTGGACCGCCGGCTCGTCAAGGTGCGGGCCTGGGCCGTAGCAGTCTATGGCGAACCGCAGAAACAGCGCAAACAGCACGGCGAGGGGGGTTCCCTGCGTCTGGTGTCGTCCGCGCTGCTGGATGTGGCGTCCCGGCTGGTGCCGGTCGGGGCGGCCGAGCGAGCCAAGCTGAAAGACACGCTCACGAAGGCGGGGTTTCATCGGCCCGACGCCTTGTCGATCTTCATGACGGTCAAGCTGGTCGTGATGCTGTCCAGCGGCATTCTGCTGAGCTGGCAGACCTCGGCGGGACAGTGGCTGGGGGAATATACCTCAACGCCGGCCATTCTGCTGGCGGGTCTGGCCGGGGCGGTGATCGGGGGAATTATGCCTGAGATGGGCCTGGACCGCCTCGGCACCCGCCGGCAGAGCCGGATGGCCGCGGCGCTGCCGGATGCTCTGGACCTGATGACGCTCTGCCTTGAATCCGGTTTGACTTTTGAGCGTACTCTGTCTCGGGTGGTGCGGGAGTTGGGGGTCATGGCGCCCGACCTGGCCCGTGAGTTTGCGCTGTCCGAGGTGGAACTGCGGCTCGGCACCGAGCGTAAGCATGTGTTGCACGACCTGCACGTTCGGACCGGGGTGGAGGGGTTGCGCGACCTGTCCTCGACCATTACGCAGGGCGAGCGCTATGGCACGCCGCTGGCCCAGTCCATGCGGAATATCGCTCTCAGTGAGCGGCAGCAGCGCGCGGCGCGGATTGAGGTCCAGGTCGCGCGGCTGCCGGTGTTGATGAGCATGCCCATGCTGCTGCTGGTGACACCGGGAACCCTGCTGCTGGTGGCGGGACCGGCCTTTGTCTCGACCATGGAAACGCTGGGCAACCTGGGCCAGTGAGGGGGGCTGCGTATTGCGTTCTCTGGGGGCCTGGGGGAACCCACCCCGGCCCTTCCTTCGACTTCGCTTGCGCTACGCTCAGGATGCCCGGTCGTGCTGAGCGTAGGCCGGAAGGCCGGAGTCGAAGCATCCCCTCCCTGGACGTGTGATGCCCATTCCCAGGAATCAGCGCTCGTCAGAAGGGGGGCTGCCGGGTCGGGGCAAACCCACCCCGCCGCTGGCGCGGCACAAAGAGGAAACGTGTCCCGCATTGAGGGCTGTTTGGAGGACACGTTTCCTCTTTCCCTCCAGGGAGGGGATAAAAAAGCTCCCCTCCTTGGAGGGGTGGCCCGCAGGGCCGGGGTGGGTCGCCCGCGCATTGACACCCCTGCGGGAGCCCTTTATAGGGAGGGCATGGAAGAGTATGAAGCCTTGGCGCGGGCCGCAGTGGCAGCCTTGCAAGGGGCCAATCAACCCAAGTGGACGGATGTGCTGGCAGCGAAGACCCTGATTGAACGGACGGCCACCCGGAACTGACGGGCTGGCTCTGCCCTCCTCAAGGCCCGATGTCCTCCTCCTCTCAGTCTCACGACCCGGCCTTCTCGATTTTCTGCCTGCTGTGGGCCATTGCCGCGCTGCTGCACATTATCTGGGACACTGTCCTGCTTCACAGCGCGCCATTCACAACGCTGGGGCCGCTGTCGGAGATTGTCCTGGCCTGCGCTGCCGCGGCCGTCATCCATCGGCCGTCCTCGGTCCGGCGTTTGCTCCTGCTGGCGGCCGTTCAGGTTTTGCAGGTCGGCTATCAGCTTCCGTATACCCCCAATCACTGGTTGCTGACGGGGTTTGTCAATCTGACGATCCTGTGTGCGGCCCTCGGTCTGAAAGCCCGTGCCTGGCGGTCTCCCCTCCGCTCTGCGGAGCTGTACCGGGCGTTTACGCCCGCCGTTCGGCTTGAGGTAATCATTTTTTACTTTTTTACCTTTTTTCATAAGCTGAACGCGGATTTCCTTGACCCATCCTCCAGTTGCGCGGTGACTTTCATCGGCCATATCACTGACCTGTTCTCTGTGCCGTCCCTGCCCGCCCTGGCATCGCTGGCGATATTTGTCACCCTGGGTGTCGAAGGTGCGCTCCCCATCGGCTTGGCCATCCCCCGGCTGCGGCTGCCGGCGGTACTGTTGGGCGCGGGGTTTCATTTTTTGCTCGCCCTGGACATCGTGAAGATGTTCTATAATTTCTCTTCCGTGATGGTTACGCTGCTGTGGGTGTTTGTCCCTCCGGCGGCCGCCGTCCCGCTGGTCCGTGTGCGCCGCTGCCTTCCCAGGGCTGTGCGGGGTACGCCGGTCTGGCGTAGCGTGGTGCGGCTCTTTTTCAATCGGTTTCACTTCCTGGCCGGGTATGGGCTGACACTCGGGCTGTGCTGGCTCTCTCCTGACATCAGCCTGGGGTTGAACGTGGTTGGCTTCAGCCTGTTGTGGCTGGCGCTGGCCGGGACGTTGTTTATGGCGGTGGGCTATGCCTGGGGACCGAGGCGTGTCAAGAGGGAACCCACCCCGGCCTGCGGCCACCCCTCCAAGGAGGGGAGCAAAAAATCCCCTCTTGGGAGGGGTGCCGCGCAAGCGGCGGGGTGGGTTCCCTCTTGGCGGCAAAGCGGCAGCAGTGACCGGCGCCGCCGCGCCCTGCTGCTGCTCATTCCCTGCCTGGTCTTGCTGAACGGACTCGGCCCGTACCTGGGTCTGAAGCTGCGCTCGGCCTGGCAGATGTACAGTAATTTGCGTGTTGATGATGCCGGCTCCAACCACTTCCTGATACCCCGCAGCCTGGATATTGGCGGGTTTCTGGCGGATTCGGTGGTCATTGTTTCGACATCCGACAGTCTGCTGAAGGAGCGCTATGTGGAAACGGGGGCGCGTATGCCGTATTTTGCCCTGCACGCCTACCTGGCTGAACACCCCGAGGTGGCACTCGCCTATACCCGGTCGGGGCAGTATCGGGAGGTCGCTCGCGCCGGGGACAGTCCCGAGTTCAGCACCCGGCCCCCCTTGCTGCTGCGGAAGCTGCTGACTTTTCGTCCTTTAGGGCCGGAGGCCGGGAAGATTTGTGACTGGTGACTCATGGTCGGTCATCCTGCACTAGCCGGCCAGTGAGCGGGCCAGCGCCGAGACGAGCGCCGCAATGGCTGCGGTGTAGGCGGTCATGATGGTCACCACCCACTTGATGAGGCTGCTCTTGGTCGAGGCCAACTCAGTCTTGAGATTGGCTTCCACCTGAGCCACCTCTACCCGCGTCTCGGCGATCTCGGTCCTGAGACCGGCGTCCACTTGGGCGATACGCTCGTTGGTGGCTGCCAGTTCGGCTTTCAGATTGGCCTCGACCTGGGCGATACGCTCGTTGGTGGCTGCCAGTTCGGCTTTCAGATTGGCCTCGACCTGGGCGATACGCTCGTTGGTTTGCGCGATACGCTCGTTGGTGGTCGCCAGTTCGGCTTTCAGATTCGCTTCTACTTGGGCCACCCCCACCCGCGTCGCCAACTCGCTGGTGAGCAGTTCCACCTGCTTCTCGGCCAGTGTCTCGGCTATCGCCTCCGCCATGCCGGAAGCCACCAGATCTCGCACGAACCGGTGGGTGTCAAATAGCATCCGCTCGCCCATGCTGCCGAGTATAAGCCCCGGGAAGCCCAGGGACAAGCCGCCCACCCTCGTGGTCGTGTCCCACTTTCACACGGTTTTTCTGTCTGCGGAGACCCTCTCCCAGGCGGGGGTGAGGCGGCTCCGGCCCGTTCTGCCGGCAAACGGTCGTGTCGTGAGCCCCTGCCACCCCCGTTGGGACTGCGGCGCGGGGTGGCGGGCAGTGGCGGGCTATTGCGGCAGCAGCACTTCTTCGCGGCTCTCTCCACGAAAAACCTGAACCCGTATTGGGTCGGGGGCAGGGGCTTTCGTTGCCGGGGGCGGCAGCAGCCGGTTGAGGCCGACCGGCGTGCGCCAGCCGGTGTCTTCGGCCTGGCCGAGGGGACGCAGGGCGAGGGCCAGGCTGCCTCGGGTGCTGGCCAGCACGAGTTGGTCGGCCTCCGGGGGGCGCACCTCAAGGGTCACGGTCGTGCCCCCGTCCTGGGGGGGAGGGTCGTCCTCCGGTGTGGTGTAGTTGACGTTCTGGATGCGACGGCCGACGGCGACAATGCGGAGGTCCTCAAGGACGGTTCTGCTGAAGGAGTTGAGCTGGCTGGGGTCGTCCGATGAGACTTGCATGGTGAAAATGACATCAACCCGGTCTCCCGGCGCAATCATCCCGGCGTGGCTGGTCTCCTGATTGACCGTGATGGTGATGGCCCGGCGGTCGGGCAGCAGGACGGCGGCCAGGAATCCGTCCTGACCGGGCCTGATGAGCCCGGTGTCCGTCAGCGGCACCCCGACCAGAAACGGGATGCGGGTCACGGCGCCGATGGCTGAGGGTGGCTCCTGGTCCGTGTCGGCTGGTGCTCTGCGGATATGACTGGACAGGACGTCCTGGGCCTCCAGTGGCACATAGGTCAGGTCGTTCGCTGTGAGGAGTGTCCCGGCTGGCATGTTCCGGGCCGCGGCAAGCACTTCTACCAGGGGGGTGACCGGTTCGGGTGGCGGTGCCTCTATGGGCTCTGCCTCAAGCACGATGGTCTCTTCTTCGTCCGGGCCGAAATACAGATACATGCTGACCGAGAGGGCAATGGCTGCGGGAATAATCCCCAGCAGCACAACGAGGATGAGGGTTCGATAGCGTCGCATCCGCGCTCACTTTGTCATACGGAAAAGGCACGCTGGGCCAGGAGCATGATAGCCGGCGGGGCAATCGCCACCGCAAAAGGCAGGTTGGCGCGCAGCCGGCGGGTGCGGTCGAAGGGCAGCAGGGCAAACAAGGCGAGGCAGAGGCTGAGCAATCCCAGACCGATCAGAAAGAACGTCAGGTCATGCGGACCGACCCACAATCCGGCAACGGCCATGAGCTTGCCGTCGCCCCCGCCGAGTCCGCCGAAGGCGAAGAGGATAAACCCGAGCAGCAACAGGACCGCTCCGATGGCGATATGGGTCCACACGGGTGCCAGATGGCCGATGGTCAGCGTGTAGAGGACGAACAGGAGCAGCAGGGTAAGCGGAATCGTATCCGGAATCCAGCGGCCGGTCAGGTCGGAAATGACGGCAAGGCTGAAGGCTGTGCAGCAGGCCAACAGCAACAGCAACTCAAGCACGGCTGTATTTTCCTCGTGTCTTATAACGAGAGAGCGTCGGAATCGACCTGTACATCGAGATAAACGACAGGCTCGTGAACCCGAAGTCCGGCCAGTAGACGAACCAGCAGTTTGGTCGTTTCCTCTTGGGTGGCGGAGGTATCATCTGCGTTGGCGATATACACCCCCGCCTCGAAAAAAGTCCCCCAGAGCACGTATGCCAGCGGGTCAAGCGGCATCCTTTCAATAATGCCCTCGTCCATGAGCTGCCCGAGAACCTTTCGTAAGAGGTTCAGTCCCGGCCCGCTTTTTTGTACGACAGGCCAGTCCAGAACTGCCGGACCATCCGTGTGCACAATGCGCTGCATACTTGGGGTCAACGCGCTTTCGACAAAGGCGTAACAGCCTACGACCACCCTCTGCCACAGATCGGCCCCGTCGTTTTCCGCTGCCTTCATTTTTTGGTAGATGAATCGGGCCGAATCAGCCCGGACTTCCTCGAAGACTGCGGCAAAGATGGCGGCTTTATCCTCATGGTGATAGTAGAGTGCGCCGCGTGTGACCCGGGCCTGGCGGACAATTTCTTCGGTCGAGGTGCCGGCATAGCCCTTTTCGGTAAAGAGCGTCCGGGCGGTGTCCAGCAGGATTCTCTGGGTTCTTTGAGACTGGTCGGCTTTCGATACTTTCGACATGCTGGCTCCCTTCAGGCTCTCTCATCCCAAGTGGAAGGAATAAGACGTAATCATATACCAGTCATGTATATAAGGAAAGGCCATACGCATATACGATACATCTGTAAAGCAGTCAGGAGAAGGGGAAAGGGGATAGTCCCCAAGTCTGGTCTGTGGCAGACTGCTGGTCTGTTTTTTTTGCTGTGAGGAGCGCTTCAGATTGAGAGAGCGATAGATGGTAGAGCATCACATCCCTCATTCCCACGTTGAGGAAAAGGGCATCGTCAGCGCGGCACCGGTGTGGCTGTTTGCCGGAACGCTCTTCGTGAGCGCGACCCTCTTGTTCTGGATTCAACCGTTGTCCGCAAAAATGGTGTTGCCGCTGCTTGGCGGCTCACCATCGGTCTGGAACACCGCCATGGTCTTCTTCCAGGCCGTCCTGCTGGCCGGCTATGGCTATGCGCACCTGCTCAGCTCCAGTGTGGGCAGCCGTAGCCAGATTCTCCTGCATCTCGGCGTGCTGGCGATGGCGGCGCTCGCCCTGCCGATTGGCGTCGCCCACGGCTGGCACCCCGGTACCGGCACACCGCCGACGCTGTGGCTCCTGGGTCTGCTCTGCGCCTCAATCGGCGCACCTTTCTTTGCTGTGGCCACGACCGCTCCACTGCTCCAGCGCTGGTTTTCACAGACCGGCCATCCCCATGCCCACGATCCCTATTTCCTGTACGGCGCGAGTAATCTTGGCAGTATTCTCGCCCTTCTGTCATTTCCATTCGTACTCGAACCGTCGCTCAGCAGCCCTATCCAGGCTCTCGCCTGGACCGTTGGTTTTGCCATCCTGGTAGTGTGTATTGCCGGATGTGGTGGCATGGTATGGCGACGCACCGCCAGTGTCACAGCCGCGCCTGAAGCAGGGACGCGCCCGAACTGGCGTCAGCGCCTGAGTTGGACCGTCTATGCTGCGCTCCCCTCTTCCCTGCTGCTCGGCGTTACCACCCATATCTCTACCGACATCGCCCCGGCGCCCTTGCTGTGGGTGGTCCCCCTGCTCCTGTACTTGCTCACCTTCGTTATCGCCTTTGCCCGACGCCCGCCGATTCCGCACCGATTCGTGGTGCGGATTATGCCCCTGGCCCTGATGATTCTGGTCGCCTTGTTCCCGTGGCGTCAGCCAACCGGTCTGTTCCTCCCGCTGCATCTGGTCGTCTTCTTTGCTATCACCCTGATGTGTCATGGCGAACTGGTTCGTCGCCGTCCCGGGGTGGCATCCCTGACCGAATTCTACCTGTGCATGTCGCTCGGCGGCGTCATTGGTGGCGCGTGTATCGCCTTGGGTGCACCGCTGCTGTTCGACTCGGTCTTTGAGTACCCGCTGAGCCTGGCACTGGCCGCAGCCCTGCTGCCCGGCGCAAGCAGCAGGGCCAAGCGGGGCGATATCATCCTCGCCCTGCTCATCCTGGCCGTGTTGATCGGCGGTCAGGCAGGTGCAACGGGTCTCGGCTACCCGCTCAGCAGCTTTATCGTCTACTGCATCTGTGCTGCTTTTGTCCTGGTCGTTTTTGCCCGCAAAGACCGTCCGCTCGGCTTTGCGCTGTGCATCGGTGCCATCTTCGTTGGCGGCTCATACGCTTCGAGCAGCAATGAGACCCTATGGGAGGGCCGCAGCTTCTTCGGCGTCTACCGGGTGACCGAGTCCGCCGACCCACCCACCCGCAGCCTGTTCCACGGCACCACCAACCACGGCGGCCAACTGATGGCAGACAACGGCGATATCAGTCCGACGACCTATCACACGGCTTCAAGTCCGATTGTCGAGGTGCTGCTCGCCACACAGGCGCACGGTGTCGGTCAGCGCGTCGGGGTGGTCGGTCTGGGGGCCGGTGCCCTCGCCTACTGGTGGCGTCCCGAGGATGACTGGCGCTATTATGAGATTGATCCGTTGATTATCTGGCTGGCGGTCGAGAGCGACTACTTCGAGCTGATGCCGCGTGGCGCCGAGTCTATCCCCATCGTACTGGGCGATGCCCGCCTGACCCTGGCCGAAGAACCCGACGGGCGCTTCGACCTGTTAATCATGGAAGCGTATTCATCCGATGCCATCCCCATGCATCTGCTGACCCGCGAGGCCGTGGCCCTGTATATGGACAAACTGGCCGAGGACGGCCTGCTGGCCATGCACATCTCGAACCGCTTTCTCGACCTGGAGCTCGTGGTCGCCCGTATCGTCGAACAGGCCGGCTACGCTGCCCAGGTTGCCTTCCTCAAGGAGGATGAGATCGACCCCGACACCGACCCCACCGGCAGTCCGTCGCACTGGGTGCTGATTGCTCGTCAGCAGGCAACGCTTGATGGGCTCGCGCTGAGCGAGGTCTGGCAGCCTCTTGAAACGCCGTCGGAGGGACGCGTGTGGAGCGACGACTTCTCCAACCTGCTCGAAGTGATCCGCTGGAAGTAAGGCCGCCCGCCCGTTCCGCCCGCAACAGCAGTGTTTCCGTCCGCCTGCCGGAGAGGGATTGGAATGCACGTCACGACGACCGGGAGCGATTGGTGTGGTGGGCGCGTTTTTTTGCTTCCACTTCGGGCTGACACTGTGCATAAGTGGGTGCACCTGCGTCGTCCCGCCTAGCTGGTGCCTGACATAATTCGCACATTCTGCGCAAAACACCCCCGTATTGCGCAAATTCGTGTGTTTTTTCGCAGATATTTCGCACTTTTCCCCCTATTCTGCGCACCCTTCAGCGACCCACTTTCAATAAAAACAGGCACTTAGCCTGCATTTCCCCCCAAAAAACGGGGTGCTGCGCAAAAACAGCCACCCAGGGCGGCCTCAGAGCCCCCTCCCAGCCCCCAACTTGCTGGCTATGGGCTTCGGCCATCGCCGAGTTGAATCGGGCTTCGTCTCTTTAGTGCGAGGTCTGAAATATGATAGGCTGGTATAAAAGAGATTGACGGAGAGCGGGAGTTCAGGGAGCGACGATGGGATTCAGGGCAAGCGAAGTGTACGACGCCCTGATTGAGGCGGGTGCCTCGGAGGCCAAGGCCAGGGCTGCGGCCGAGGTCATTCCGATCAGCCACGAGTTGGCGACCAAGGCGGACATTGCCGAAGTCAAGGCGGACATCGCTGAAATCAAGGTGTTCGTGATGAAGGCCGGCATCACGATTGCCGGCCTTGCGGTCCTGCTGAACAGGTTCCTGGATTGGGTGATCCGTTAGGCATTCTGCGCTCCCTGTAGTTTCACTCCTGAGCCAAGCCGCAGAGCGCGGGGGCGTTGCTCTTACAGCAGCGGCTCTGTAGTAGTTGCGTAGCACTGTGGATACTGACAAAGGAGATTCATTTTCATGCGCCCGCCTGTTTTTTCCATTGACCTGCATAGAGCGGCCCGCCGGTCCGAATTGGAGACCCGCGAGTGGATTGCCGAGAAGCTTGACGAGGCCGTCGAACGTTATCGGAAGTTCTTCGCCCTGGCACGTTTCGGTGAGCGGATTGCTCCGACACGAGACATAGATATGATCTGGCATTTGCATATGCAGGCCCCTGTTGCCTATTACAACGATTGCATGTCGTATCTGGGGCGTATCTTGGATCACGATGGTGGATTCGGACAAACTCCCGAAGAAGCTGTGGTTCTTGCCGACGTGTTCGCTGAAACTTCTCAACGTTGGGAGGAAGTCTTCGGAGAGTCGTATGTTGCGGGAGCGGGTGGAGAAACCAACTGCTGGCATGACTGTGTGAACCGGTGTTGGCATGCGTGTAGCTCTCTATCCGCGCCGGAAGCTCGCGAATCGCGCATTTCCGCGTGATGGTATCTGCGATCGCAATCGAGACTGCGCTGGCCCGAGAAGGACTTGTTACGTGCACTGTTGAAAAGAGTGCCACCCGTGAACTCCTGAGGCAACTCGGCGATATTGTCGAGGAAACGAGGGTACGGCAACGTAGCGAGGCCAGCACATATCTGGCTGGTCGTGATGCCGTCCCTTTGCACACCGACCACCCCGATGCCGATCTCGTCGCGTGGCGATGTGAGGTCCAGGATATACAGGATGGGGCGAGCGTACTCGCGGATGGATACGCCATCATTCGAGCAATGGGGGCGAATGCAGACTCCTTGCACAGCGTTGAGCTGTATGTCCCTCCCCAACTGCCACGACAGACGCTGGACCGCGGCATCGTATGGGATGGGAAACGACTCTATTATGCGCCATGGTACCCTGTTGTACGGGCCAGTAACGACGGGCGTCGAGCGCTCAATTTATTCACAAATTTGCTGGCTATGGGCTTCGGCCATCGCCGAGTCCGACTCAAGGTTGGGGAACTGTTGGTTGTCGATAACGGTCGTTGGTTACACGGACGCGACAAACTTCCGGGAAAAAGCAATCGCTTTCTGCAAAGGTATTGGTTGCGTCGTCAGTCCCAATTGAAGACTCTGCACAGACACGGCCGCTAGTACCGTGTCATTGATTGGTTCATAAGAGACAGAGCTGATGGTAAATCCCAAAAGTCTGGTATCAAGCCTTTCCATCCATTGGGATATCATTGAGCATCTGGCGCGTGTCGCACGGGAAATGCCTGCATTTCGTGACGATGAAATCCTGGCAGAGATCGGTAAGCTCAATCCGGCTATGGCGGTCGAGAAGCGTGAGACAGTCCTGCGCAGCTTGTGTTCTAGCCAGGTATTACAGTCGCTTCCGCGATCAACGAATGTACAACTGAACCCTCTCGTATTGGAATTTGTCCGTGGCCTGACCCGTGAGCACGAGCTAGGGCTGTCGTCAGTACTGCAAGCACTGATAGAGGCGATCCACGGCGCTACCCTGGACCTCAACAACGGTATGGAAAATTCTGACATGGACATGCTGCGAAAGGCCGCGACCCGACTGTCTGAACGGTTCCGGCAGATTACCCAGCAGTTGGATCAGGATCGGCACGCCATTCTGGAGTTGGCCGAACAGGCCAACTCCGCCGACAGTAGTATGCCGATCTCCCGGCGTTATCGGTCAGTGCTGGAAGCCTATGACCAGTACGTCGAGCCAATGAACCAGATGATGGATACCGGTCCCGCCGGCACCTTTTACCGCTATCTGGAAACGGCCGAGCGGGCACTTGACCACACCGTCCAACATCTGGAAGTGCAGGGCGCGCTATATAGCCATCGCCAGCAACTCCGCCATGTTGCCTATCAGGCCAAGGAACTTCGCCGTCTTGGCCGAGTTGTTGCCAAGCAATGTGCCGATACCTTGCTACCCCTGCGTGAGGAGATTCGCCAACACAATAATCTCTCCGCCGCCATCAGTAGCTTGCTCGGCCAAGTCCGTAAAAAAGGTTTAACTCGCGCCTTTCGTCAGACTACTGCCGCTCCTGCACTGCCAGTGTGGCGACCCGAACGCCAACGCCGGGTATCGGTGGGCGATGAAGTGCTCACCATCATGTCTGAAGCTCGCGCCTTTACTCCCGAGGTGCAGACATTTCCCGAAGAACTGGAAACACTTCCCAGCGTCCTGACAGAACGTATTGACGAAACGGCCTTACATGCGCACCTTAAATCAAGCCTACCAGTTCCAAATTTACTGGAATGGCTACGTCAGCACTATGGTCAGCTCCCAGATGCCGTGTTGCTGCGCCTATACCATGAATTGGTGAGAAACAGTGAATGGCAGACCAGTCAGGAGACTACAGAGTCTACTATTACCCTACAGACAGTAGTCGTCCGTCACTATCCCCATGCAATGAGGGAACGATGACAGGAAAGAACCCGGTTGATCTGAGTACGCTCAGCAACTTGGCCGAGCTATTCAAACTCTTTAATGGCGGCAAACACCTCAACCGGATTAATGAACCGATTCTGTGGACAGAACTCGAACAAGAAGCAGACGCCTATCAATCACTGTTTCAAAGTCTAGGCTACAAATTACGCATGGACAGGCGTGGTTTTGCCTGGTTCCACAACGATGAAACCAGCAGCAACATCACTAAGACGGCCCGTCAACTGGCCCTGTTGTTTCTGGTGGTATTCGAGCATCAGGCTGATGCCGGTCAACCATTGCAGCGCTTTGACGCTTGGCTGATTGACCAAGCCCTGCTGAAAGCCATCTTCGAGCAATCCCAGGAGTTGCTGACCGCTGAGGAATTGGACGTCGAGGGGCTGGAAGGATTGCTGGAAACCGCAGTGCGATACGGTTTTGCTGCCGCTGAGTCGGGAGGCTGGCGTTTGTTACCGGCTGTTTATCGCTACCTGGACCACTTTGAGGAGTTGGCGCGACAGACCGGCCAAGATAGTACGGGCAACCGAACCAGCTTATCCCAAGAGAGGCCGGCGAGAGAAGACGCAGAGCCATGATGCAATGTGGATTTCAGCGGCTGATACTGCTGGGCAGTGCGGGCTATCAACGGGCTGAATTACCCCTGGACGACTCGGTGTCACTGATTGGGCCGAACAACATCGGCAAAACCAGCCTGATTAACGCCCTGCAATTTCTGCTCATCGTCGACAAGCGGCGTATGGATTTCGGCGCTCACAACTTGGATACGAGCCGACATTTCTACTTCCCCAATAATAGTGCTTATATTCTGCTGGAAGCCACCGTACCGGATTCCGGTACGGTGGTGCTGGGCTGCGTGGGAAAAGGTGTCAGTCACGACTATGAGTATTTTGCCTACCGTGGTCAGCTGAATGTTGATGACTTTCGTCTCCCCGACGGTACGCTGGTCGGCCAAACGCAGTTGAAATCGCACTTGGCCGACAAAGAAAAACTGGTGTTTTCCTATACGTCTTCGGAGTTTGCCGAGCGTCTGTACGGCAGAGGCCGGCGGCGGACTGGTGACGAGCCGGATTTCACCGTCTTTCGTCTCGAACACGCCTCTGATGCCAGTGTTTTTCAGCGTGTGCTGACCCGAACCCTCAAACTGGACAAGCTTCGCTCCGCTGAAGTCAAGAAATATTTGTTATGGATTTTTCACCGCGATCTGCCCGATGCCAACATCGACTTCAAGCAGGAGTGGGATAAAGCCTTTGCCGAAGTTAATGCCGAGCGGGCGCAGTATCAGGCCGCAGTCAACCAGTCGAAGCGTATCGGACAGTTGGAAAAACGGCACGAAGAGCGCTTAAACCTGCGTGGCAAGTTGATTGTATATAGACCGCTGATCGAGCAGCGCCTCGGGGAATGGCAGCACTACTATGACACCACCCGGCAACACTATCAAAGCGAACAGCAACGGCTGGATGACGAACAGCGACGGTTTTTACAAAGGAATCGAGAACTAGCCGAACAACAAATCGAACTGAGACAAAAGTTGGATGAACTACGCAACCAATCTCGCCTCCAGGAAGAACTTGAACAACGCTTTGCACTCACCAATTCCCGCGCCGTACTTGAAGATCGCAGGGACGAGGCCAAACGTAGCTTGGAAGCCCAAATCACGCTTGTCAGTCAGGCGAGTAGCCGTACACTGGCAGCGATTCAGCGCGATCAGGAGCGCAACCAACGTGAAGTACTCCAGCTTGAGCAAGAGATGAAAACCCTCGCTGACAACCTGTATCAGCGACTTGCCACACAGATATCTAAGACCGAGTTAGCTCGACTCAACCGTGTGTTTAGCCGGGAAGTGATGATCCTCGGGCAATCCAGCTTTCAATTGGATGCAAACCAACTCGCCCGCTACTTGGCAAAACTGGATGACGGCTGCTTTGCGCTGCCCGGCCTTGAAATTGGGCTAGCATCGCTTAGCGCCCAGTATACCCAACGGACCAAGGAAGAGCTTAACGAGCATATTGCCGAACTGCGACAACAGCAGCAGGGTCTAGCCGCCCAAGCTGAAACAGCTAAATCGCTTGACGAAGCCCACACGCGCAAGACAAAGATGGAACAGGAAGTCCGCGCTATTGAGCAAAAACTGACGGATTACGATCAACTCGGCAAACTCCGGTCTAACGCTGGTCAACGTACTGAAGAGATGGCACTGCTCCAGCGTCAGTTGAAGGATGTGGACAATGATATAGCGAACATCGAGAAAAACGAGGCCGCCTTGCGCCAACAGCGGGATGCCGTCAGTCAGGCTCTCAACAAGCTCACAGACCAGAACGCTACTATTGAGCAGCGACGGAACCAACGGGGAGATAACGACGCACAGTTCGGCTACCTTGACCAGCTTCCCTATCATCCCTGGCTGGCCGAACAGGGCTTTGAGTTGGAACAACTGGCCGAACGCTTGCTGGACTACCAGCGGGACTGTCAAAACCTTGGCAACCTAGATCGTCAGTTACACACTCTGCTGACCGACCTGCACACCGACGGACTGACCAAGTATCAATACAACGATAGTGAGGAGAGCGAGATCGGCCACATTATCGACTTTGGTCACCAGTTACCCAAAGAAGCTGAGGCCCTGGACAAAAAGGCCCGGAGTGCCGTCGTCAACGTGACCGCCTGTTTGCGCGAGCTGCGCGACGGCTTGCGCACCTTGAAAAGCCGAATGCGGGACTTTAACCGCCTCATCAGTTCTCGTCAGTTGTCCGATCTGAAGGTGTTCAAAATTGAACCCCGGGACGAAACCCGCCTAGTGGAAGCCATTGAAATGATGATCAGTACTGCCGAACAGGTGGAAAGTGGCGAGACCTTCGAACTGTTCGACCATGCAAATGTATTAGACGATGAACAACTCGCCCGAGCGAAACAACTCCTGATAGACGAGGGGAACGCCCGCAATGGATTACGGGTCGCTGACCTGTTTCGGCTTGAGTTTGTTGTGGGCAGACCTGGGGCTGTTCCCGAATCTTTCGACGATCTCGACAGTGCCGCCTCCCACGGGACGGTTCTCATGGCCAAGCTGATTTCTGGACTCGCTATGCTGCATCTGATGCAGGATAAACGGTATCAGGTGCAGACGGTATGCTATCTGGATGAAGCGCTATCGCTGGATACCCGGAACCAGAAAAGCCTGATTAATATCGCGGCTGAGTTTGGTTTCACCCTCATCTTTGCTTCGCCGTCGCCGCTTACCACCGTTCGATATTGCGTGCCTATCGCCTTCAGTAAAGAGGGCAAGAGCCACATCAGCCGCAAGAGCTGGCAAATTTTCGAGCCGGTCGAGGAAGGTCTGCCATGAGCCGGGTACTGATTGTCGCCCTGAGCAAGCTGCGGGAGAGCCCTGAAGGCAGCGTGGCAGGCTCAGCACTGACCGACTCTCAGAGGCATGCCCTCGACACCTTTATCCGACAGACCGGCTGCGTCAGTTGTCAACCCGGGGGACGCGGTGTGGTGTACAGGGTCAGCAAACCAGCCCTGCTGCGGCAACACTGGCGTCGCCTGTGCCCGACCGATGATGCCGATATCAGTCAGGATATGCCTACCCGTGCCGCTAATATCGCGCGCCAGCGTAACAGCAAAAGCGCCAGGCACCAACATTCGTGTTATTATCTGCTATTGAAGGCAATTGATGACAGGGCAAACTGGAAAAACGAGAAGGGAGGGTCCCTCTCTGTAGCTGACTCAACAGCTCGCTATGGTGCCACAGCTCTGGCCATCGCGCCACACGATAGCTGGCAGAGTCAGGCGCCGCTGTGGTTGGTAGAGAACCAAGCGCTGTTCGATCTGCTCGACTGGTTACCAGCCGGCAGCAGTGGTTCTATCGCCTATTATGGTGGCCAGTTGAATAGACTGTTAATTAACTGGCTGGCTGACAGACCTCGAGCCAGTCAAATCATTTTGTTCCCTGACTACGATGGTGTGGGGCTGATGAACTACGCCCGCTTACGTGAGCGCGTGGCCTGCCATTTCTGGTTGATGCCCCACTGGCAGGAGAGGTTGCAACGATTCGGCAATGCAGACCTTTGGCAGGCAACCCGGAAAGACTTTCGTGTTACAGCCGAACGTATCCTGCACTTGGCTCCCTCGGAACATTTGTGTGCGCTGCTCAAAGCCATGCAGACAACAGGGTTGGCACTCGAGCAGGAGGCCGTGTGGCTGGATTGATCTCATGAGTTTCCGAAGGTGAATTCTATAACTCCTCTGTCAAGGTGTTCGTGATGAAGGCCGGCATCACGATTGCCGGCCTTGCGGTCCTGCTGAACAGGTTCCTGGATTGGGTGATCCGTTAAAGCAAATTGCGATTCTGTGTAGCCGCTCGTCATTCCTGCGCAAGCAGGAATCCAGCCCAGCCCCCCGCCCTCTGGATGCCGGATCACGTCCGGCATGACGAAGACGGAATAATGTGGCTACAGCTTATCGTAAACCGCTCTGGGCACTCTGCGCCCATCGCAATTTTACGCCAACCCACGCTTATATACGCTGATCGCCCGCTTTCGTTCGGGGGCATAGGCGTGCCATTTTGTTGCCGGGACTGCGTCCGGTTTGACCTGATGAAAATCAAACCGTTCAAAAAGCCGCCGGGCACCCGCCTGGTTTGTACAGGCAAAGAGATAGGCAAGGCCGCGTGCCTGCCCTTCGGTGATCGCCTTCCCGACCAGGCGGCTGCCAATTCCTTCGCCGTGGAATCGCCTGAGTGTGTAGAGTCCGGCTATTTCTCCTGCATTGTCAGCGATATACGGCAATAGAGCGCATAACCCGACGAGGTCGCGCTCTGTACCAAGCCGCGCACCATAACCGTGCAGCAACAACTGACTGATCTCGGAGGGGGTTCGTTTTTTGAGCGCGCCTTCCTGTTCGCCCCGCTGTATGAGCCGCTCGGCCTCAGGGAAATCGTCGAGGGCTAATCGTTCCGCCTGACAGTAGTCTGTCAGCGTAAAAAACGTCCCGCATCCTTCGTAGGTAAAGAGTTCTTTTGCCAGGCCCGCAGGCGAGCACAGCGAGACTGAGGCAACGCCACCCTCCAAGGCTAAACGCGCGGTCTCAAGTTGCCGGTGCCGCTCGTGAGGCATCTCCCCGCGCGCGCCGTGAGCCTGCAACTCTTCCAAGTGGGAACCGTTCAGGAAGGATAACGGTGCTCCGCCGGCCGTTAATCCACCCTGCGAGTCCAGGATCACCAGCTTATAGACGGTGAGGCGGTTGGCGAGTTGTTGCGCGTTCTGAAGAGCTGGCAGGCGGGCCTGGGCAGGCCAGAGTCCTATGAAAACGGGAACTGTCCGCAGGGTTTCCAGAATGCTGAGACATCGCTGGTCTTCATCGCTCTCAGGCAAAAGAGGCATGGGAGCAGGGATGCCGTTCAGCGCGTGAGACAACTGGGTATGCAGTCCCTCAACAGCACGCCGCTCGGGTGCGGATTCGTTTGTTTCCACAAGCAGGATCACGCGAGTTTCATTTAATATCAGTGCGCGCAGGACCTCCTGGACCACGTCCCGATCCCTGGGCGCGGTGATATCTTTTGCCCGCAGCGCGAACAGGAGACTCTTTCCCCGGAATTCTTTGAGGTAGAAATCCCTCTCCGCGGTTGAAAGATCAGGCGGCGTGGTTTTCATCTCGGTTCCTCACAAAGCCGCTCAGCCCAATAATTGTTTTTGGAAGGTGTCCTTCCCAGGGCTCTCCCACGCAACGCAGATTTCCTGCTGTCGATCAACCAGAAAGAGGAGCAGGTCCTGCACCGGAAACGGGGTCAATTGCTCAAGGGCCAGCGCGCTGGGCCCAAGCCGTGCATACGCAATGTCCGATTCTTTTCCTGAGAGGTCGGCCCTTCCCAGGGAAAAATCAGCAATAAACCATTTCCCGTCTTCGAGAAATGCCAGTGGAATCCGCCCGGTGAGGAGCGTATTACCGGCATGCAGTGTAAATCCCTCGTCCGCAATGCATGTGGGAGCAATGTGAATACGCGGCCAGAGCGTAACCCTGGCAATATACTGCCGCATATCGTCAGGAAAAGGGTCGCCCGCAGTATGGCCGTTATTGTCCTGTACGGTCGATGCCACCCGAAGACACGCTTCCACGGTCTGGTCGTGCTCTGCTTGCTCTTGCCTCAGGTGTAGGGCCGTCTGCGTCATAAGACGATCCAACTGCACTTGCCGCTTTGATATATTTCCCCGCTGAAGTATCTTCTGGGTGTGACGCTTTCGCCGCCCTTTGGCGATGAGTCGCCGTCTGTCCGTTACCCAGTCCATATCGGAAGGCTGAACGTCAGCAGCAGCCGGATTTTCTTGGGAGTCAGTCAGCTCATCTTGGGAGTCAGTCATTTCAGGCTCGGACAAAACCTGGGCCTGGCCCGTCTGGCTGGCCTCGCTCTGATGGACAGCCTGCCGCTCCGTGCCTGAGAGGGCGCGCAGGACTGTATGCAGCACGCTGTCCCTTTTTTTCGTCTCTGACGGCGGAGGCAGGGGAAACACGACATAGTCCCGAGCGCGCGTTGCTGCCACATACCACAGCCGTCTTTCCTCGGCCGCTTCCTGTATGCGTTCTCGGGCCTCAGCCTCCTGCCAGCCCAGGGTGCGACACTGAAGGGAGCGTGGACCAAGGTGGAGTTCAAGACGAGCGTCTTTGCGTCTCACCAAGCCGGGACGGGTCAGCCGGTTGGGTGGCGCTCCGGACTCCGCCACCACGACAAGCGGAAATTCCAGTCCTTTGGCCTTGTGAATTGTCAGGACGTGGAGCGCGTCTTGCGGTTCATCAAGAGCGCTCAATTGCTCCGCCTGCCCGTCCTCGGACTCATCCAGAGCAGAGGTGAGCATATGGCCGAAAAAGTCCGGGGAGAAATCCTGCGCAGTCCCATATTGGCCGGGCAGCCCGCGCAGCGTCTCAACACGGTGAAGCAGGTCGCGGAGCCGCTGCTGTCCGTGGGGGTCGCAGGCAAACAACGGGAGCAGGGGGCTGTGGGCATAGATCTCGGTGAGCAGCGCAGCAAGCCCGGCCCCGATACTATGAGCGCTCTGCACAGTATGGGACAGTCTCTGGTGTAAGGCGCGCAGCATCGCAAAAGCGGCATGCAGCCGGTCAGCACAGGGGAGCTGTTCGGGGACTTTGCTGCTGAGATAGTCGAAGGTCCCGCCGGCACAGCGAAACTGTGTCAACTCTTCGTCTGAAAAGCCGAAGAGTGACGAGCGCAAGGTTGCCACCAGGGCCGTAGCGTCCGCCGGATGGACCAGCGTCCGGACACACGCCTGCATATCTGTCCGTTCCTGACTTGCTGCAATCCGCTGCATGCCCGAAAGAGGAAACGTGTCCCGCACTGATGTCTGTCTGGAGGACACGTTTCCTCTTTTGCTCCGGTACGGGACGCCGGCATCCTGGAGGGCTCGTTCATATAGCTCTACGCTTCGATTCGTTCGACACAGGAGAGCGATATCACCATACCTCAGGGGCAGGCCCGTTTGTGTTGCCAGCGTCTGCTGTTCAACGCTGTCACGGATGAATTGCGCCGTACAGCGTGCTTCGATGTTCCGCAGGTCCTGGTTCGTCTGTTCGTGTGACGCTGCGCGGGGCAGGTCCAAGAGAAAAAATGTCGGCCCCTCTTCGTCCTCATCACCGCTTACCGCACGCAAAGGCAGATACCCAGGTTGGTCCGGGTCGTCTTCATTGTCCAGCACCTGCGAAAAGAGAGCGTTTACCCGCGTCACCAAGCCAGCCCGCATCCGAAAATTCGTTGAGAGGCTGAGGACCCTCCCCTGTCGTTCAACCGCCGAGCGCAGCAGGTGGTAGACTTCGAGGTCGGCCCGCCGAAAGCGATAAATGGACTGCTGGGGATCGCCGACCAGAAACAGTTTTCCGGCGCGGAGCGCAACCTGCGTCCAGTCCTCTGTCTGGGGCTGGTCCTCCGCCAGGAAGAACAGAATTTCGGCCTGTAAGGGATCGGTGTCCTGGACTTCATCAACCAGCAGGAAGTCGAATCTGCGTTGAAAATAGCGCCGCAACTCGCGATTGTGCTTGAGTCCGTCACGCATCAGCACCAGCAGGTCCAGAAAATCGAGGCTGCCCTGTTGCTGTTTTTTGGCCTGATAAGCGCGCAGATAGCCGCCCAGCCAGCCAGCCAGGCCCACCGTCAGATTATGCAGCATAGCGGCTCGGGCCTTGAGATGGAGAGCTTTGAGCTGCGTGAGCAGCGTGCGTGCTTCGTCGAGCGCGGCGGTTGGCTGCCAGTTCGTCTGCCTCCCTTTTCGAGGCTGTACCGTCAGGCGATGTGACAAGAAGTGTTCCCAGTCCTCCGTATTGTCCTGATAGGGGGTCGCCGGAACGCTATCGGTCAGGCTTGCGATGTGCTCGAACACCGTATCTGTCGTGTCGTGACAACAGTCCCGCAGGTCGGCCAGCCGGGCGGCAGCCTGGTGCATCTCAGCACAGTATGTCGGGATATCTGCATCGACTGCTGCTGGCAGCCAGTCCAGGCAGTCGCGCTGCTCGACCAAAAAATCACACAGCGACTTCAGATGGGTGACTGAGAGACCAACGCGAAATGCCTGGCGTAGCAGGTCCGAGCTGTCCCGCCCAGGGTGCAGTTCTTGGGTGAGCCAGGTGTGCCAGACCTGGTCGTGCAACAGGCGTGCCTGGACTTGGTTCAAGACTGTAAAAGCCGGATCCAGTCCGACCTCCAGCGCTCGCTCACGTAACAAGGCCGCGCAGAATGCGTGGATGGTCATCACCATCGTCCGGTCAAGCTCAGATAGCACCGACTGCAAGGCCGCGCGCGCTGCCTCAGGCAGGGAAGTGTGGAGTGCAGACTCGACAGCCGCGCGGAGCCGTGTACGGAGTTCAGCCGCGGCCTTATCCGTAAAGGTGATAACTGCGACTCGACTCAGCGGACTCCGACCGGTTCGCAGCAGGGCCAGTAACCGGCTCAACAAGAGTTGCGTCTTGCCTGTTCCCGCCCCGGCTTCCAGTAAAAATGTAGTCTGAAAATCCGAGACAATACGCTGCTGAGCGTCGTTGTCCGAAAGGGAAGCGTGGGTCATGCCTGTGACCGTACCCAGCGCCATGCCGTTGTATGGGTGTCGTGCAGTTTCTGTGCGGCCCACTCAGAGCCATGCGTAGAGCAGATTTCAGGAAATGCACAGGACTGGCAGGCATCCGCAACAGGAAAGAACAGTCCAGCGGTGATGCCCTCGGCAAGGCGGGTGATGATGGTCCGTAAGGTGCCGAGCGTTGCCGCTTGTGCCTCTACGGTCAGGGATTTTTTGTCAGGCTGAGCAACTCCGTCCACACTCTTATACTCCGCCCGAACCCAGTCCAGGTCCGGACGGAGATACTGGGCGGCATAGAGATACAGGGCCAGTTGGAGCGCGGTTCCACCCGCAAAGCCCCGAGTTGGTGGCCGGCCCGTCTTATAGTCAAGAATACGCGCCTGCCTGGGTTGTACAAGGTCAGTGTGTTCTGCAGAAACATCAATCCGGTCAATCCGTCCTCGAAGCTGGACCTCCTCCCCCGTATCAAGGCGAAAAGGAACGGCTTGGGCCGAAAAAAATCCCGCGCTTGCCTCCTCCGGCTCCTTTGTCCCGAAGGAGTAAACGTGTCCTCCAATAGTATGCTGGACACGTTTACTCCTTATGCCAAAAAACACCTCAAACGCCGTTGGATAAAAATCGTATGTCGTTTGGCGTTCGCGCTGGAGAAAGGCGTGTAAACGACGCAGCAGGTGTTCGCGCTCACATTCCCAGAGCAGGGGCAGTCCAACCGGCCGTGTCTGCGCAAACACCGCAAACTGTTCCTCCGCTATCCGGGTGAGTAGTCGTCGCTCGTCATCACTACGTTGTACGGACAGGGGCAACTGGTCCGTCTGTTGCAGACGGGAGAAAAAATCGTGCAGGATGGCATGCACTAACACACCCCGGTCGCGCGGCAGGAGGGCAAGAATCTGTTCCGGTTCTTCCCACGGCTTGAGAGCAAGCACGGTCTCCAGAAAATAACGAAACGGACAGCGCGCATATGTTTCCAGGCTGCTCGCGGACAAATGCAGCCCCTGCGGGAAGAGGTGCCGGCGCAGTGTGCTCTTGACGCTTTCCGCTTGTAGACAGCCGTCAAAGGCCGTGAGGTGGGGACGCTCCCAACGTTGCTTCATCGCGCGCGCGGCAGGAACAAAGAACGGTAGCGTCTGTAGACCGGGCTGAACCGCCTGCACGGCGCTGCTATGGTTGATCTGCTGAGCATGGCTAAAAACATAGGTCAGGTGGAACTCCAGCGCGTCCACCGCCTGCCGGGTACTGTGTGCGTATCCTCCAGCCGCCGATACCCAGCGGCTCCTGCCTTGCAGGTCTGCCAGCGTTGCCTGACGGCCACACAGCACACTGACCGTCTGTAAGAGGTGCGCGGCGGGCGGGCGGGCGGCTCCCTGGACAGTGCGCGGATAGGTCAGACATAGCATCTCTTGCGCACTCTGGGTCGCCAGCATGAAAAGGAGCTGGCGGCGTTCAACCGCCTGGCGGCGGATAGGCACATCCATGGTCAGCACTTCGGCCAGATGCTGGCGCTCGGCATCGGACAAAATAGGGTCCTGAGAGGCGAGGCGAGCTCCCGACTCTTGCGCCAGGCCCGGCAGGATGACCGCTCGAAAGCGGAGACCGGTCGCCTGGGTCACCTCACCGAGAAAGACGCCGGTCGTGTGCGTTTTTCGGAGTTGCACCTTTCCCCAGGAAAGGCAGCCCAGAACAGCCTCAACCCACTCCGCAGGGCGAGTTGTTTCAGCCAAAAGTGGGGAGAGACGCCGGAGGGTCTCCTCAATATTCAGACCCTGCTCACCGGTGTCTTGTTGGTCCAATTCCTCGTCACTCCACGAGACCTCACCGGACACATAGTCTTCACACATCCGCAGGAAGTGGATCAGCCAGCCTTCCCAGGTGTGTTGGTCTTGAACCATTTTTACGTCCGTCAGCAGACGGTCCATAAACCTGACAAGCAAACGGAGCGCGGGCGCCAACCGTTCGGCTTGTCCCTCCGGTGGGTTCTGGTAACGTGCTTCCAGCGCGGCGAGGCGAACGTGCCATTCCTGGCCTCCGCGTCCTATCCCGGCCTCCAGACAGAGGGCTTCCCACTGGGCGATATGTGCCGCTGAAACGGCTTCACCAATCAGGTCTTGAAACGGGGGCTGAGCCAGTCTGAGAAAGGTGAAAAGACGCTGCCGCGAGCAGTCTTCGGACAAGAGCTGACACAGCGCCTGCACGGCTTTCCCCTGTCGCGTGGCCAGCAAGGGCTGCTCTGCAACAAGGGTACACGGAATCCCCAGGCGAGAAAGCGTCTCCAGCAGCAACGGACCATAGGTGTTTGACTCGGTGAGGAGCACGCCAATCTCGTCAAATGTATAGTCCTGCTCTCGAACCAGCGAGAAGATCGTGCGTGCAATTTCACGCACTTCCTGGGTTTGATCCAGTGCACAAATAATGTGAAGCGAGGCGTCCGGGAGAATTGAGACCGGTCGCTGGGGCGTTTCCCAGGCACGTTCAAAAAGCCGGGTCTGGACCTGAGCAAGGGAACAGGATGGGGTCTGTGGACGGGCTAATGGAGACGACTGAAAGCCGAGCCCGTTGAGCCAGCTCAATGTGGGCGTCGCGGCTTCGTAGGCTGAACCGGGTCGCCAGGGAAGAAAGACCAGGGTATCCCGCTGCGTGAAAAGCGTTTCCAAAAAATGCCGCTGGCGTGCGGTATACTCAAGACCGCCATACGCCAGCAGCGGCCCGTCACTCCGTGCTGTCCGGACCTGGACAGTGAATAGACCGGCGTCATCAACGAGCTGCCGTTCGTCCAGGCTCTCTTCATAGCGCGTGTAGAGGTCCAGCAGCTGACGTATTTTCTCTCGATATAATACGTCCTGCGCAGGAATCCGGGTATACAACAAGTGCAGATGGTGGGGCTGGACGTCCGCCTGCTTGAGGTCTGACAGCGTCTCGCTCAAGAACTTGGGAAACCGAGGCTGCCGGGCGTGGGCCTGTTCCAGCAAGAGCCGCTGTACGAGCAGCGGAACCAGCGCGGCTGGGACGCGACGTTTCCCCTCCTGCCTCAATCGCGCTTCGGTCAGGCGTACCGCATAGTTGAGCAGCGTTGTAAATCGCAGGCCGATATGCCCGTCACCAGCCCTGGCAATGGCGTTGCTGAGCTGTGAACCAATGACGTCACTGGGAACAATAATTGTGAGCGGAGTCAGCGAGTCGGCCGCTTTTAGCGTGTGGACAGCAGTAACGAGCGCCTCTTGCAGGATGGCAAGCGAGTCGGAGATGAATACTCGCTTTTGAGGCATACCTCTTTGCTTATGGGGCGACCCTGCACCCCGTAGGGGGCGATACAGGCGTTGCCCCTACCTGAAAGAGTAAGCGTGCCCTCCAACAACATGCAGATGCTGGGCACGTTTACTCTTTTTAGCGTTTGAACAACACAACTTCGAGCGTTTTGTCGCTATAGCGGTGCTTGAAACTCGATATCCCACCACTCACATCAATGCGTTTGTTAAAGTCAGGGGGAAACGCGGACGAGACTGCGGCGAGTGTCCGGATATCGGGGTCATCGACACTGCCTCGTACAAGAAAATCGCCGTCCTTCAGAGAGAGCCTATACTCGTAGTCGGGCATTTCATCGCCAATCCCCATTTCCCGCTTGGCCGCAGAAACCGGGACACGACGCGGGAATTCCATGCGCAGGATGTAGGCGTCGCCCTGTTCTTCGACCGTATACCGCTCGCCGTAGCGACGCGAACGTTCAGTCTTTTCATCAAACTCCGGTGTGTAATAACCCTCAATCGGCTGGTCACCTTTATCGGGGGTCCGTCCGCCGGAAACACCGAGAAACGGGGCCATCGCCGGAGCAAGGGGGAGACCGTAGAAGGTCCCACGCAGCGGAGTGTCTTCGATTGGAACGCCCTGAAAGAAAGACTCGCGCAGGCGGATTAAGGTTTCGACCGAGGCAATCAGCACACCAAGAAAGATAAATTTATTCGCCGCCTGACTGAAGAGCTCCTCTCCCAAAACAGCGCTATAGACGGCCAGGAGAATGATCGGATACAGGACCATATTGAGCAGAATATTCAGGCTGGTCGCCGTTCCGACATGAAAATAGCGCGTATCCCCAACAGATTGTTCCAGGGCGCGCTTGGTCGAGAGGGGTAGCGCGCCAAGAATGGGCTGAGCCGAGGCAAGGATCGTCCCTAGAATGGAATTGTTTTGCGCTGGCTGGACTCGGGCCAGGGCCTGGGCGTAGGTGCCGGCCAATTCGCCTTCAAAGACCTTTTCTTCCACGACCTTTTTGGGTGCAACCGGTTTGGGCGCAGGTGCCGTCACTGCTGGTGCTACGGCAACGGGCGCCGCCGGAGCGGGAGCTGCGGCTGGTGCCGGCGCGGTCGCCGGTACCGCTGCGCCATTTGCTGCCGGAGCCTCAGCCGGAGCCGGTGCGGCTTCTCCACTTTCGCCTTTGAAGCGGGAGGGGAAATCATCCCCAAAGGTCTGTTCGGGATGTAACTCCTTGGCCCGCGCCAACAAGGCCTCTTCGGTCTCCACAATGTCCGGGTTGGGCAGACAGCAGTCCACCGGACATACGGCCGCACAGGCTTCCTGATCGAAAAAGCCCACGCACTCCGTACATTTGTCCGGCACGATATAGAAGATGTCGTCATCGATGGCCGGATTGACCGCGCCGTTGAAGTCCCACTCCACGCCCCCCTGATAGATGGCGGTATTGGGGCACTCGGGCTCACACGCCCCGCAGTTGATACAGTCCTCGGTGATTATCGTCGCCATACTGAACGGTTCTCCTTCTGCAAGCAGGTCAACAGCTATGGTGTGTCAGCCCTTCATCTAACGGGTTTACCCTACTCGGTCAACGCGACCGAGCCCTCCTTCATGGCGTATTGACAGATATGGATTACATACCTAGTGTATTTTGCTCATTCTGGCTGTTCAAGGAGGAAATATGAAACAGAAATTTCTCTGGTTGGCGCTTGGGGTTTTTGCGGCCAGCTGCTTTATCGGGTCACCCGTCCGGGCGGATCACCATGAGGCGGCTGAGACGATGCCAGAGGCTGCCGCTGAGACGATGCCAGAGGCTGCCGCTGAGACGATGCCAGAGGCCGCCGGGCCGGTTGACATCAACATGGCCGATGCTGCCGCCTTGCAGACCCTGCCCGGTATCGGCGAAACAAAAGCCGCGGCCATTATTGCCCATCGCGAAGCAAACGGTCCGTTTGCGACTGTAGACGATCTGCAAAACGTCAAAGGCATCGGCGAGAAGACGCTTGAGAAACTGAAAGAGCACATTACCGTAGGGGCCAGCGAATAACTGGCGGAACCTGCGACAGAATAGCAGCGCATCTGAACAATGCTGTCAGGGCGGCCTTCGGGGCCGCCCTTCTTTTTTGAGGATTCGTGTGGCGAATGCCTTAAAGAGTGAGCGTGTCCTCCAACCAGACAAAAAGGCTGGGCACGTTCACTCTTTCTCCCGTAACGCCGAACTCGAAGCCAAGCTGACAACCCTGCCAACCAGTCCCGGCGTCTATAAGTTCACGGATCACAACGGCACCGTGATCTATGTCGGGAAAGCAAACAATCTGCGCGCCCGGGTCAGACAATACGCCCGTGGCGGAGATGGCCGGGCGCAAATCCGCTTTCTCCTCGCCCAACTGACCGATATCGAGGTCCTTGTTACCCAAACCGAAAAAGAGGCGTTGCTGCTCGAAGACACCCTGATTAAGCAATTCCGGCCTCGGTATAATATTCGCCTCAAAGACAACACCTCCTATTGGTACGTGAAGGTCACCCAGCATGACCAGTGGCCACGTCTCCTCCTGACTCGCCAGATTGCCAAAGACGGCAGTAAATATCTAGGACCGTTTCACTCCAGTACGGCAGTCCAGGAGACCTTGGAAATCATTCGTAGAGTCTTCCCCCTGCGGACCTGTACGGACACCGTCTTTCGCAACCGCACCAGGCCGTGCCTGGAATATCAGATCAAGCGCTGCCTCGGTCCCTGCACCCTGCCGGTCGATCCCGACGACTACCAGCACCAACTGAAAAATGCCCTGCTGCTGCTTGAGGGCAAAAGCACCCAACTGGTAGACCGCCTCACCCGGCAGATGAACCAGGCCTCCGACGCTCTGCGTTTTGAAGAAGCTGCACGGCTGCGGGACCAGGTCCGGGCCATGACAAAAACCGCAGAAAAGCAGCAGGTCGCCACCCCCCTGGGGAACGACCGGGACGTGTTCGGCCTGTACCGTGAGGGCGGCCTGATCGAAGGACAGGTCTTGTTTGTGCGCGGCGGAAAACTGGTGGGCAACCTGGCCTATAGCTTTACCGACAATGAGTTCCCGAATGCAGAGGTCGTGGCTGAATTCCTGAGCCAATTCTACCAGGGCGGCCGGTTTGTGCCCGACGAGATTCTTGTCCCGGCCGTGCTCGACGATGCCGACATCCGGGCGGAACTCCTCTCAGAACGCAAGGGGAAGAAGGCCAGCCTGCTCTGTCCGCAGCGGGGAGCCAAACTGCGGCTGGTCGAAATGGCCCAGGAAAATGCGCGGCACAGCTTTGTCGAAAAGCGGCGAGGAGAAGAACACAAAGAGAAAACGCTGGAGAGCTTACGCCGTGCGCTGCATCTGCAAAACGCACCAAAACGGATTGAGTGTTTCGATATATCGAATACCCAGGGCAATCTCTCTGTCGGTTCCATGGTCGTCTTTGATGAATGCGAGCCGGATAAGAACCGCTACCGCCGCTTTCGCATCAAAACCGTCGAAGGAGCGGATGATTTTGGCATGATGTATGAAGTTCTCACCCGCCGCTATCGGCGCGCCTTGGAGGAGCACGACCTGCCGGACCTCCTCATGGTGGATGGCGGCAAGGGCCAGCTCGGGGTTGCGGTTGAGGTCCTTCGAGAGTTGGAAATTACTGAGGTCGATGTGATTGGCCTGGCCAAGATGCGGACCGAGCGAGACCCGTTTGCCGAAGAAGTCGCCCATTCCTCCGAGCGCGTCTTTCTGCCCGGTCGAAAGAATCCGGTCGTGCTCAAACCCAATGCAACCGCCCTTTTCCTCTTACAACGTGTCAGGGATGAGGCGCACCGTTTTGCCATTACCTATCACCGGAACCTGCGCGCAAAAGAACGACTCAGTTCGCCGCTTGATGCGATTACGGGAGTTGGCCCGGCCAAACGCAAGGCGCTCTTACGGCATTTTGGCAGCCTCAAACGGGTGCGTGCCGCCGCGCCCGAAGCGCTGGGCCAGGTAGGAGGGATTACCCCGGCCTTAGCTGAAAAAATACACCAGCACTTACGGGCACATCCCGCCCCACGCTAACACAGCCGGCTCATCGCTCGCGCGCCATGTCTCGTCAGCCGTCTTGGCAAGTGTCTCTCGCCGGTCTTCGCCTGACGCGCCTGCTTGAGCGGTCGATCCTCATTCATCTCGCCCTGGTCTACCTCTTGGGCCAAGCTGGCGTGGCCTGGGGCTGGCAGGTCGCTTCTCCTCTCTGGCTGGGTGGACTGCTGACCCTCAGCGTGGTCGGCTGGATCATCGGTGGGCTCCGTCTGGCCGTTTTAATCAGTCTGCTGAGCAGCGCTTTCGTGGTCGGCAATCTCACTCTCCACCGAGTCTACGCTCCCGATTTTTCTGCGCACCACCTCCGGCAGTTGGCTTTGCCGCAAAAAGTCATACTGGAAGGCTGGCTGTTCCAGGAGCCGGAGCGGGGTCCGGCACGTGGCCGATTATATCTTGAGGTGCAACGGGTCTGGCAAGACGGGCAGTCCCGGCCGGCAACGGGCAGGGTCCTCATTACGGTTCGTCATTTCCAAGACCGCAAAGACCCCTGGCAATACGGCGATGTGATGAAGCTTCCGCTCAAACTCCGCACCCCCCGCAATTTTCAGACGCCGGGCAGCTTTGACTATGCGGGCTATCTGGCCCGGCGGGGTATCTATCTCACTGCCTTTGTGTGGGACGATACCAAGATTAAGAAAATCGGTCGGCGTGGGACGTGGCTGCGTCATCGGATTGAACACGTCCGTCGGACAGTCGGCGGCTTCTTTGACGAGCAGCTTTCAGCAAAATCCGCCGCCATTCTCCGCGCTCTGATTATCGGCGATAAAAGTCAGCTCGACCCGGATGTACGTGACGCCTTTACGCGGGTAGGCGTTGCCCACGTCCTTGCCATTTCCGGGCTCCACATCGGCTTGGTTGCACTCCTGGCGTATGGGGCCTGGTGGTGGCTCCTGGCACGGAGTCAGTATGTGTTGTTGATGTGGTCGCTGCCCAAACTGGCCGCACTCTTCACGCTGCCGGTCGTGCTGCTGTACGCCGGACTTGCGGGCGGCAGTGTTTCGACCTTGCGGGCGGTCATTATGGTTGCGGTCTTTCTTACCGCACGGCTGCTTGACCGAGAAGAGGAGGTCTTCCGCAGCCTCGCCCTGGCCGCCCTGATTGTGTCGCTGATCTGGCCGGGGACCGTCCTTGACATCTCTTTTCAGCTTTCTTTTGTGGCTGTACTGGTCATTCTCCTTGGCCTGCAGCGTTTCCAAACCTGGCGGGATAATCGGGACAAAGCACGAGATGACGACCCCTCTCAATGGCGGCAGCGACTCCGACGCCGGACCGGTCTCTACTGTCTTGTTACTTTGAGTGCGACGGTCGGCACGCTCCCGCTTGTTGCGACCTATTTTCATATCGCTCCGCTACTTGGATTTGCGGCCAACCTACTGGTGGTGCCTTTCCTGGGAAGTGCCGCCGTTGTGTTAGGTCTGGTTACGACAGTGCTGGTATTTCTACACGAGGGAGCCGCGGCCCTGATCGTGTGGTGTGCCGGAGCCGTGGTCTCGCTCGGTGTGTGGGTGGTCGAAGCCATTGCCGTTTTGCCCTTTGCCGCCGTTCACTTTGTGACACCAACGCTTTTTGAACTTATTCTGTTTTATACTTTATGTGTTTCCCTTCTGTTCTTTTCACACTTCCAGCCTCCCTGGTTACGGCGAGTCTTTTTCTGCTGCTTGTTCAGTCTCGTGCTCTGTGACTGTACGTACTGGATCACCCAGCGCTATTTTCATACTGAGCTGCGGGTCTCTTTTCTTGATGTCGGACAGGGCGATGCCGCCGTAGTCGAGTTTCCCGGCTCTCATGTCATGGTCATCGACGCAGGCGGATTTATGAGTCAGACGTTTGATTCGGGTCGGGCTATCGTCGCTCCCTTCTTATGGCAGAAGAAAATCGGACAGGTAGACACGCTTGTCCTCAGTCATCCCAACCTCGACCACTACGGTGGGTTAGAATTTTTGGCTGAGCACTTTGGCGTAACGTCCTTCTGGTTTAATGATGACAAACGGTCAAAAAGCCAGCGCTTCAAGCGGCTGATGACAACGCTGGGAAGAAACGGTGTCGAAATACGCCCTTTGTGCAGTGGCTCCCAGGACCAGGAAATAAACAGCGTCCGCATCCAAATCCTCCATCCTCCCTGCAGCCAGACCGGACTGGACACAAACGATGCGTCCCTTGTGCTGCGCCTCAGTCACGGAGAGGTGGATATTCTGTTTTCCGGGGATATTGAGGTGGCCGGGGAGCGCATCCTTCTCTCAACGTCGGCACAACTTGCAAGTGAGATTCTCAAAGTCCCGCATCATGGCAGCCGCAGCTCAAGTACCCAGCCCTTTCTTCAAGCCGTATCCCCTCAGGTCGCGATCGCCTCGCTCGGCCATCGAAACCGCTTTCATTTTCCGGCCCCAGAAGTAGTGGACCGCTATGAGCGACAGGGTGTGACCCTGCTCAGAACGGACCGGGCGGGGACGATAACCGTGCTGAGCGACGGGAAGAGTTATTGGGTTGAGACCTTCCTGCCGTAGTTGAGTTACGAGACGGATTACTCCAGATACGAGTATGACTTGACAGCCTCTTATGGAAGTAGTGACCACCAAAGAGGAATAGAGCAAATAACGATGCTGTGTAGCCGCTCGTCATTCCTGCGGAGGCACCCAGGCCCCCGGCTTCTGGATGCCGGATCACGTCCGGCATGACGAGAGCGGAATGGCATGGCTATAGCCTATCGGAAAACGCTCTAGGTCTTCTCCGTCAGCCGGCCCGACAAATACTTGTGGATAACGCTGGACAATAGCGTCTGATACGGGATGCCTTCCTCCCGCGCCCGCACGTGCGCGAGGTTGAAGTCACGTTCGGTCACCCGCAGGTTGACCCGTCGGGTCTTGTTAAAGGTGCTGCGGGCCGCCTGACGTGCGCTCTCCATCTCACGTTCAGCCCCACGAGCGGACCTCAGTTCGCCCCGCTCGAACTTCTCTAGGATTTCCCGCTCTTCGGAATTCAGTTGGTCGTTCACGATGATTGTCTCCTTTGATAATCCCGCGTCGCCTTCCGGCTAGGGATGATCGTCTTCAGGAACCTCGTGCCGTCCGCCTCAGTCACGAAAGGGACGAGGTAGAGGTACCGTTCGATGTCTACGACGTAGATCATCTGTCCAGGGTATCTTCCCTGATTGGGGTGTTCCAGTATGTTTATCAGACCACCTTGTTCAATCGCGGTGACAATACGCTCGAAGGAAATTCCTCGCTGCTCAACGAGTTGTTGGTTCTTCTCCGTACTCCAATCGAAGTGCGTCTCCACGGGCAAATCGTCATCCAACGTGTGCGTTTTGTCAACCCATCAGCCCCAAAAATCGGGCCTGTTGTCGGCTAGCGCGAATGACGATGCTGTGTAGCCGCCCGTCATTCCGGCGCAAGAACGTCACCCCCGCGAAAGACGTGACCGATAACAGTGCTTGAGTGGTTTAAGGGGATTGCGTTTTGACTTCCCCTTCGCCACAACAGAGCCCATGACTCGGCTTTCCTGGAATGAAATCCGCGCTCGTGCAGCCGCATTTGCCGCAGAGTGGCAGGACGCAGCCTATGAGAAAGGTGAGACGCAGAGCTTCTATAACGACTTCTTCAATATCTTCGGCGTCAAGCGGCGCACAGTCGCCCGCTATGAGGAGCATGTCAAGAAGCTGGACAATCGTTCAGGCTTCATCGACCTGTTCTGGCCCGGTGTCCTCCTGGTTGAGCAAAAGAGCGCTGGCCGCGACCTGACCAAAGCATACGGACAAGCCGGCGACTACTTCGACGCCCTGCCCGAGCAAGACCGCCCGCGCTACATTCTGGTCAGCGACTTTCAGACCTTTGAGCTTCACGACTGGGACGAGCGGGAGACTTCGTCTTTTGCTCTAACCGACCTGCCCCACAATGTCGAAAAGTTCGGGTTCATTCTGGGCGTGCAAAAGCGCACCTTCAAGGATCAAGACCCAGTCAACGTTCAGGCGTCCGAACTCATGGGCCACCTGCACGACGCGCTCCAACAGTCCGGCTACACCGGTCACGACCTCGAACGCTTTCTCGTCCGTACCGTGTTCTGCCTGTTTGCCGATGATACCGGCATCTTCGAGCCGCGCGACATCTTTCTCGATTTCCTGGAAACGCGCACCCGTGAGGACGGCTCGGACCTGGGCTTATGGCTCTCGCGGCTCTTTCAAGTGCTCAATACGCCAGAAGACGAACGCCAAAGGAAGTTAGACGAAGACCTGGCACGTTTTCCCTATGTGAACGGCGACCTGTTCCGCGGCCCGCTGCGTATTCCCGACTTTGATGCCCCCATGCGGCAGGCATTGCTCGATGCCTGCCGGTTCGACTGGACCGCTATCTCTCCGGCCATTTTCGGTGCGCTGTTCCAATCGGTCATGGAACCTATGGAACGCCGATCCCAGGGCGCGCACTACACCACCGAGAAGAACATCTTGAAGGTGATCGAGCCGCTGTTTCTGGATGACCTGCGGGCGGAGTTCGCCCGGCTGCAAGCCCGCAAGGACACGCATCGTCGGCTGGAACTGCATCGCTTTCAGCAGCGTTTGGGAACGTTGCGTTTTCTTGACCCTGCTTGCGGCTGCGGCAATTTTCTTATCATTGCCTATCGCGAGTTGCGCGCTTTGGAGATTGAGGTCTTGAAGGAACTGCGCGCCTATCGTGAGGACGCGGAAACGGGCGAGTTGGACGTGACGACCTTGTCGGTCGTCAACGTAGACCAATTCTATGGCATTGAAATCGGAGAGTTCCCGACCCATATCGCCGAGACTGCGCTGTGGATGATGGACCACATTATGAACAACCGGCTCAGCCTGGAGTTCGGGCAAACCTTCGTGCGTATCCCGCTAACACAATCGCCCCATATTCTGCACGCCGACGCCCTGGAAACCGACTGGGCGGCCCTGCTGCCACCAGAGGAATGCTCGTATGTGTTCGGTAATCCGCCGTTTGTCGGTGCGAAATTCCAAACCGCGCAACAGCGGGCGCAGGTACGCGGCCTTGCCGGTCTGGGCGGTAGCGGAGGGACCCTGGATTACGTTACTGCCTGGCTCCTCAAGGCGGGCGCATATATCACCGGGCCGACCCGTATCGGCTTTGTAGCGACCAACTCAACGACACAGGGCGAGCAGGTGGGCCAACTCTGGCCGTTGTTGTTTGACCGCTACCGATTGGAGATTGCCTTTGCCCATCGCACCTTCGCCTGGGGCTCGGATGCACGCGGCAAGGCGCATGTGCATGTCGTCATTCTCGGGCTGGACCGGCGGGAGAATACCCGAGATGAGAAGCGGCTGTTTTCCTATCCCGACCTGAACAGCGATCCCAATGAGACCCACCACCCGATACTGTCATCCTATCTGTTCGACGCTGGCAGCCTGACCGACTCACATCTCACAGTGCATGAGGAGAGCCGGCCCATTAACGGGATGGGGAAGCTGATTATCGGTTCAAAACCTATTGACGGTGGCCATTATATTTTTGACCCCAAAGAACGCGCGACCTTCCTGAACGCCGAACCAGAGGCCGCATCCTTCCTGCGCCCCTTTGTCGGTGCCCGTGAATATCTGCGAGGTGGGGAACGTTGGATTCTGGCCCTGCACGACGCGCCGCCAGCAACGCTGGCGCGGCTGCCGCACGTCAAAGAGCGTATCGCTGCGGTTCGTGCCTACCGCCAAGCCAGCAAGAGCAAACCTACGCAGAAGCTGGCCGAAACGCCAACGCTCTATCACGTAAATGTTCTTCCCACCGCGCCGTTTCTGGTTATTCCTGAGGTGAGTTCAGAACGTCGAGAATATGCGCCTATCGGCTGGCTGGAACCGCCCGTTATCCCGAGCAACAAACTCCGCCTGCTTCTTAATGCCACTCTTCGAGATTTCGCTCTGCTCACTTCCGCCATGCACATGGCATGGACGCGCACCGTGACCGGCCGCATGAAGAGCGACTACATGTATTCTATTGGTGTCGTCTACAACACTTTCCCTATACCACCCACGGACGTAGACCTGTCAAAGCTGGAACCGCTGGCCCAAGCCGTCCTCAACGCCCGCGCCACCCATCCCGGCGCAACCCTAGCCGACCTGTACGACCCCGACCTGATGCCGCCCAACCTGCGCAAGGCCCACACCACCCTTGACCGCGCCGTAGATCGCCTCTACCGCCGTGGCGGCTTCGCCTCGGAGCGCGAGCGGGTGGAACATCTGTTTGGGTTGTATGAGAAGATGATAGTGCCGCTGACGGCGAAGCGGAAGGTGAAACAGAGACGGCAACGCCGAAAGCAGCGTTGACACAAGTCGTCTCAGGTAAAAGAATCATCCACATGAGGAAGGAGCAAGAAATACTCGAAGACCTTTCACGGCTGTGCAGATTGCCTGGCTACATCCATGTGGCAGCTTCCATATGTTTTATGGAGACTCTTGTCACATACAATAAAAATCTAACGACCGATGATATGCAACATTTATTCTTACCTACCAGGTTAATCAGAACAGAGATATCTACGTTACTTGGTTCTCTCGTAAAGGACACTATCGACTACACGCTGCCAGAACCGTCGATCCTCCAAGAATGTCTCGACAATACTTATGGGCTGCTTAGTGAATTAGAACGATCCATACAATTCATGTCCCAGGGATCGATGTTCTACGCAGCCGACTCAGCGTATCATTTTCAATATCGTGCCCTCGCCGTCCGAAAATACGCGAGCGATGACCCTTGGCTGGAGACCAACAAAGGATTCTCCATCGAAGCAGCCAGAAAAATCATAGAGGCGCTTGAAACCATACAGAACAAAAAGATTACCGCTGCTTTGTCGGAAATGCAGGAACAACCACCCAATTGCTGGAGCTTTCTACCAGCATACACGTTCACACTCGACGAGGTGACGAATTATACAGATGTGGACAGCGACACTGCCCGGAAAGTTTTATCTGCATTCTCCATTGCGCCTGAAGAAGGCAACAACACATTTCGGGAGTTAAATGATTTCAACGTTATCAACGCAAAACCTTTGATTCGCCGTGACGACAAGTCTTTCATTCTTCTCCTAAGACAAAGCTTGGACGAGGCATTATACGAATCTCCTTTTTATTGGATGCGTGAAGATGAAAAGTACAAAGACATTGCCATGCAGAATAGAGGAAGATTCACCGAAGAGTTTTGCAGGGAACGACTGGAGCTTGTTTTCGGAAAGGAACACGTTCACTCAAATGTCACCATTGATAAGTCAAAAGGTGTAAGGCTGGGCGAGATTGACGTTTTGGTCCTTTTTGCCGATAGAGCCATTGTCCTTCAAGCCAAGTCGAAGCAACTGACACTGGAGGCAAGGAAGGGCAATGAGAGGAAAATCCAGGATGATTTCAAAGAGGCCATACAAAACTCCTACGACCAAGCCTACAGATGTGCAGAATATTTAGCTGGTGGATACACGCTAAGAAACAAGGTCGGTCGTAAAGTTACCGCCCCACATGCTCTCAAAAAAATCTACATCGTTTGTGCTATTTCCGATCATTACCCGGCATTGAATCGTCAGGTAGAACAATTTCTTGTATATCAAAATACGGAAACTATTACTGCGCCATTTGTCCTGGATGTATTCACGCTTGATGCAGTGACAGAAATGCTGCCGTCACCGCTTAGACTGCTTAATTATGTAGACCGGCGGACAAAATATATTGATATCATACACGCGGATAGCGAATTGACAGTCCTCTCAAACCATTTGCAAGAAAATTTGTGGTTTGAAGAGGGAGAGTCTCAGGTTATACTTCTTGAGGGCTTATCCGCTGATCTTGATGTTGCTATGGCCGTTCGACGCGAAGGCGTCTCAGGGAAGCGAACGCCCGACGGCATATTGACTCGCTTTGAGCGCACGCCCTTCGGACTGATTTTGAGGAAATTAGAAAAAAGTTCGGACTCTGACTCTGTTGCTCTTGGGTTTATGCTCTTGGCCCTCGGAGAGGAGTTGATTACCCACGTAAATGGACAAATCAAAAAGCTCCTGGATTTGGTCAAGAAAGACGGAAGGGGACGTTCTTCGGTCATAGTAATTTCTGAAGGTAGCACGGGACTCATTATTTATTGCGGCCATAAGCCGATATCAGAGGCGGTTTCCAAGCTGCGAGAACGTTGCGAGAGACACAAATATGCGGAAAGAGCGAATAGCTGGTTCGGAATATGTTTGTCGCCTGTAGATGGCATGTTGAAGCGCGTTGTGAGCCTTGATTACAAATGGGAGTGGAGCGCTGATATGGAGGCCGACACTCGGAGATGTTCTTCGCGGGGGAGACCCAGCGACCCGGGCTCGACGAGCAAGGTAGGTCGTAACGAGCGTTGCCCTTGCGGCAGCGGGCTCAAGTACAAGAAGTGTTGTCTACCGTGAGAAGCTAACAACCACGGCAGCACCAGCCGCGAATTCGAGCGGTTCACCCCGGTACAATCCTGGCCGACTTGTACGACCCTGATCTTATGCCGCCCAACCTGCGCAAGGCCCACACCACCCTTGACCGCGCCGTAGACCACCTCTACCGCCGCGGCAGTTTTGCCTTGGAACGCGAGCGGGTGGGACATCTGTTTGGGTTGTACGAGAAAATGGCTGTGCCATAGGTGTCTCCTCCCGTGGAAGTTCAAAAAGTAATCAAACTGAGGCAGATTTTGACCATTCTTGGCCATTTTAGCGCCAAAGCCCGCCAAAAATGGCCTTATTTTGTTCATTTTTTGTACATAATTCACCCTCCACAAGTGAAAAACTTCAATGAAATCATGGGTCGGGCTGGAAAATCAGAAAAAAAGGAGCATTTTGCCCCAAAAAGCCCGCTTTCATACCCTTTTTCCCCTCTATACGTCCTCTCTCCTCGTTCCTTCCCCCTATTTTTCAGAGCCGGAAAACGGGATTTCCCCATAATATTTTTGGCCGTTTAAGTGTTAGTATGCGGACTCCTGGGCTTACCCCTTTCCTAGAACTAAGAACTAAGAACTAAGAGATGCAAGCCCAGAGCGCTCTCTATCAAAACCGATAGGTGTAGCGCACCTTGAAGCGGCCCTCGCGGCCGATGGAGCGGAAGCCGCCCTCTTCGTCCAGCCAGCGCTGGTTGAAGACCAGAAAGATGTCGTTGCCCGGTTCGATGATCCAATGGATGCGCGTGTTGAGGCTGAACACGCCCGACACGTTGTCATACTGGATCAGGCTGAACCAGGACAGATTGGGGCTGACGGCTATGTCCAGTCGCACCCGCAGCAGCCGCGTGACAAAATTGCCTTCCGGCAGACGCACATCGCTCTGGAGATATTCCGGGCTCAGGAATAGGCGCGGGCCGGGCTGAAAATTGAGGCGCAGGTTCCAACTGTCTCGTTTGCCGCTGTAATAGTCACCCCAGAAATGGGCCAGACTAGCCGACAGTTTGCGTTTATCCGCGGTCTCGGCCTGGGCCATATAGCGGCGGAAGGTGTAGCGGTCGGGTGCCAGCCGGACGCCAGGGTTGATCTCGAAATCTTCGGTCAGGCGTTCCAACTGTTGCCAGGTCCGAAACATGAGCGTGTCGCCGCTCTCGAAACGCCACTCGCAGGGAAAGACGATGTTGCGGGTGAGGAGCCGGTTCGTGGCCTGGTCGGTAATATAATTGCCGTCAAAGGCGCAGGCGACCTGCCGCGTCCCCCAGCGCCCAGGCCGCGGCGCCGCCTGGAGGAACCAGCCAAAGCGCCGAATGCCGGTGCGCGGCACAAAGCCCATGCTGGCCTCAAAATCCCGTTGCACCTCACGATAGGTGCCGAAGATCGTCCAGGTATCGTTGGGCAGATTGATCTGACTGCCCCAGGCCCAGTTCTTGCGCGCTGTGGGACGAAAACTCTTTAACACAAACGACGACAGGGTGAGGTTGCGCCTGCCCAGAAAGCGGGTGGTTTTATACAGAAAGTCGTGCCCGTACAGGCCGCTGGCGTCTCCGTTCTCCGGTGTCCGTCGGGTCGCGATCAGACCCAGCGAGGCCTGTTCGCCGAGGTCGCGCTTGAGCCGGACCACGCTGAAGTTCTCGCCCGGTACGGGGTCGCGTTCCTGGGTCTGGGCGCTGAGTATCCCCAGGGAATACTTGCCAACCCGGCCGCTGAGTTTAGCGCCGCCGATCAGGTCAACCGGCTTGCCATCGTCGGCAATGCCGACGCGCCGGCTGAAAAAGGGGATAATCACCAACGGCCCCGAGGTTGGGGTCAGACCGTCAACCGCAAAATTGGGCGCGTCCTCCAGAAAGAACTGCCGCTTCTCAGGAAAGAAAAGTGAGAATCGTGTCAGATTGACCTGCACATCGTCCGTCTCGGCTTCGGAAAAGTCGGTATTGAGCGTCAGGCTGAGCGTCAGACCGGGGGTGGGTTTGTAGAACAGGTCAAAGCCCGGCTTAAAGGATGCGGCATCGCGGCGCACCTCGGTGGTCAGAAAAGGCGAAAAATCGAGTCCCAGGCCCTGGGACCTGTCGCGCAGTCCGGTGAGTCGGCCGGCACGTGAGACCCGGTTGAAGTCCAGGCTCTGGAGATAGCCGCTCCAGACCGCTTCTTCGTTCACCCGCTTTATGATGCGCTGGACGTTGAAGCCCCAACTCGACTGTCCCGGCGCATAGCTCAGGGTCTGAAATGGAATTTCAAATTCCGCGCTCCAGCCACTCGGCGAGCGCGCGGTCTTCACGTTCCAGATGCCGTTCCAGTCCCGGTTTTCGGTCTCCCCCTCGTCTCCGATGAGTTCGTCCACCCGCGCCCCAACCGAGTTGGTTTGAAATTTGAACGCGTTGCGATGATCCGCAAACGTATCGAACAAAAGCGTCACCCGATCATCCGCAGCTAGGTCCGCGTCCCGGTTAAAGCGGGTGGCAACCGCGGCACTCGGGTCCGAGTCGTGACACAGCACGCCGACGTAGAGATGGGTCGTCGTGTACAGGACGCGCACCTCGGTCGCCTGGGAAGCCGGTTCGCCCTCGTCAGGCTCGCGTTGGCGGAAGTCGTCGCCGACCGGCGCGTTCTGCCAGGCCGGCTCGGTCAGCCGACCGTCGAGGATGATGGACTGCGGAATCTGTACGGCCTGCAAGGCGACCGGAGCCAGCACCGAGACCTCCATATCCTCCAAAGGGATGGGCTGGAGGGTGCTCTCGGACTGCGCCGTCGGCGTGTCGGCTGCGGCCGTGGCGGTCAGCACCAACACGGCCAGGATCACAATGAGCAGAGAGATGCGCGGCTTCAAAAGAGTAAACGTGTCCTCCAATAAACACTAGATGCTGGACACGTTTACTCTTTGTCGTCTTCCCTGAACAGAGCGTCGCGCCAGTCGAGCGCGGCGCGCAGGCCTTTTTCCTTCCGGATCTGGTTGAACGTCTCCTGCTCTTGCGTCCGGGTGGTGTCAAACATGACAACCAGATCGAGATTCTGGTAGATGCTGTTCAGAAAACCCATATTCTCATACGCCCGGTTAATGGCCGCCTTGTTAAACTTCACCCCGACCTGAGCGATCTTCACCAGCTTGCGTGCCGTTTTCTCACACTCGTGCATAAGCTGATCGTGCGGCACGACCCGGTTAATCATGCCCAGGCGTTCAGCCTCGTGGGCGGAGATCATCTCTCCGGTCAGGAGCAGCTCTTTGGCCTTGGCAAACCCGACGCTGAACGGCGTGACCAGGACCGGTGGGCCGGTCCCGAACCGGATTTCCGGCTCACCCAGCACGGCCTGCTCAGAGGCGATTTTAATGTCGCATAACTGGGCGAGTTCACACGCGCCGGCCAGAGCATAGCCATTAATCGCCGCAATATACGGTTTACCGGAATGCCAGATCTTGAGAAAAATATCGATATTGTACTTCAAATCAGACCGCCAGCTCTCCGCGGAGCGGTCGTAGAGTTCGGGCTCGCCTTCCGGCGGCGCGATATTGAAGCCTGCAGAAAACGCCCGCCCGGCTCCAGTCAGAATCACGACCCGAATGTCATCATCGGCTTCAATCGCATCGAGTGCCTCACCCAATTCGGCCATCAGTTCCTTGCTGAACGAATTGAGCTTGTGTGGCCGGTTGAGGGTCAGATAGCCGATGGCGTTCTTTTTCTCAAATATCAGGTTTTGATACGTCATATCCCCTCCTGCCCAACAAACCATAGCGAACCAGCCCGAACAGTCTAGCCCGTCTCCGCTCCTCTTGCCCTCGCGGCAGAAAATCTCCAGACTCGATCACACGAAAGATTGGGACGAGTCATGCTGACCTCAGATCTCCTGCTGACGCGGACCGAAGGGCCGTATCTCTATCCGCGCTATGTGCGGACCGACGCGCCGCGCTTTACACGGATGGCCGAGGAACTGATCGCCATCTATGCCGCGCATACAGGCAAGCCCAGGCGGGAGCTGACCACGGCGCTCAGCCAGTACGCCGAAGACCGGACCGACTTTCGCATCCAGCGCGGGCTGGCCAAGCTACTGCGCGATGACCGGTGTGAATTCGAGGAGCAGGCGGTGGCCCCGCCGCTGGAAATCCGCCGGCGCCTGTTTGCCCTGGCTCGCGAAAACCACCCGGTTGTCTTACAGCCCGACTTTATCCACCCCGTGACCAAAGACGAGCTGATCGCCGAGGTCGCGCTCGAGTATAAAGCCGAGCCGGAACAGATTGCCTGGGCGCTGTACGCCGACCTGGCCGAGAACCATATCCTGACGCGCTTTGACCCGCCCGAGCCGGTGTGGCTGCTCCAACGCTATAATGTCGCCCTGGCGCAGGCGCTGCTGTATCGCTGCGTGCGGATGAAGCTGTCGGTCTTTCGCAACATCCCGAGCCGCTACAAACAGCTCTTCAAGTTCATCAAATTCTATCAGCTCATGCACGCCATCGAGGGCGACCTGGACAGCGGCTATGAGATCCTGCTGGACGGGCCGGTCAGCATGTTCCGCTTGTCCCAGAAGTACGGCCTCAAGCTGGCCGTCTTCCTGCCCGCCCTGCTGCTGTGTACCCGCTGGAAGATGGAGGCCGAGATTGTCACCGCCGAGGGCGAGCAGCGCTACTTCCCCCTCGACGAGAGTAGCAATCTCGTCTCTCACTATCGTGACAGCACGATGTATGACTCGCTCCTCGAAAAGACCTTTGCCGAGCGTTTTCACGCGCTTGAGAGCGACTGGGAGATTGAACGCGAGGTGGCCATCATCAATCTGAAAGAAACCGTCTTTATTCCGGACTTTGCCTTTCGGCATACCGACGGGCGCACCGCTCTCATGGAAATCGTGGGCTATTGGCGGCCGGAGTATCTGAAAAAAAAGCTCATGAAGCTGCGTCGTTCGGGCCGGGAAGACATGCTGATTGCCGTGTCGGCCAAGCTGAACGTCAGTCAGGACGACTTCACCGATGTTCCGGGCAGGGTGTTCTTTTTTAAGAACCGGATTAATCCCAAAGAAGTCATCACTCGACTCGAACAAGTCGGGCGAGATGCCCGCCAAGAAGTATAGGAGAAGGAGAAAGCCATGTCTGTCATTACCTACGAAAAACGTGACCGGATCGCCTATGTCACCATCCAGCGCCCGGAAGCCATGAATGCGCTCGGGCCTGAACACAATCAGGAAATCATCGGAGTCTGGACCGATTTTCGCGACGACCCGGACGTCTGGGTGGCCATCCTCACCGGGAGTGGCGAGCGGGCCTTTTGCGCTGGGGCCGACCTCAAGACCTATACGCCGAGTATTGGTAGCGGTAATCCGTATGCGGTCAGACAGGTGGCCAACGGCCTGGGATTTGGGGGCATCACCCGTGGCCTCGAAATCTGGAAGCCTATTATTGGGGCTGTCAATGGCTACGCCTTAGCCGGAGGACTAGAACTGGCGCTGGCGTGTGATATTCGCGTGGCGTCGGACAACGCCCAGTTCGGCTGCTCTGAGGTCAAGCGGGGGTTTCATCATTGCGACGGCGGAACGGTCCGTTTGCCGCTGATCGTCGGCTTGGCCAATGCCCTCAAGATGCAGCTCACCGGGGAGCCGATTGACGCCCAAGAAGCCCTGCGGGTCGGCCTGGTGAGTGAAGTCGTGCCCGCCGCCGAGCGCTATGCCCGGACCATTCTGCGCAACAGCCCGCTGGGCGTGCGGTCGGCCAAAGAATCCATGCTACGCAGCCTCGGTCGCGTGCTTGAAGACGCCCTGCGGTTTGAGAACATCTTGTTCTCGACGCTGACGCAGACCCAGGATTATACCGAAGGCCCGCGCGCGTTCGCGGAAAAGCGTCCGCCCGAGTGGAAAGGACAGTAGGGGCGGGCGGCCTGCTCCGGCCTCGCCTAGAGCTTGCCTGCCGCTCGCAGCTCTTTGACCTGCGCCTCTTGGACCAGCGCGCCGTCTGCGTACAGCGCGGCGACCTGCTCTTCCGAATAGGCTAGGTGCTCCTGCAAGACCTCTTCATTATGTTCGCCCAGGAATGCTGCGCGAAAGGGGATCTCGACGTTCGCATCGGAAAAATGAAACGGCGATTTGGCAATCGGGGTCGGACCGAGCAGCGGATGGGGCACGTCTTGAAACAGTCCGCGGGCTTTCAATTGCGGATGCGCCGCGGCGCCGGGAATATCCAATATCGGAGCGGATGGCACGCGGGCTTCGGCCAGAATTTTCAGAGGCGTCTCGTCGTCCTCAAAGGTCTGGAGCCAGTCTTCGATATATTGCCGAACCTCCGTGCTGCGCTGGATTCGATCCTCCATTGTGGCGTAGCGTTCGTCCGTGGCCAGTTCCGGCTTGCCCATCGCCTTGGTAAGGGCTGGCCATTGGTGGCTGGCGACGGCAAAAACGAGATAGCCTTTTTTCGCCTTATACACGCCATAGGGACACACATTGAAAAAGTCGCCGCCAAAACGCTGCGGCACGATCGCGCCCTGGCTCATCAGAAAAAGCGGGAAATTGACGTAGTCCAGATAGACCAGGGATTCGAGCTGCGACACGTCAATATATTGGCCTTGGCCGCTGCCGGCACGGTGAAAGAGCGCGGCACAGATGGCAAGCGCGCCGTGAATCCCCGCATTCGGGTCACCGAAATAGTCGCCCACATAGGTCGGTGGCCCATCCGGTTCACCGGTCATGGCCATCACCCCACTCTGGGCCTGAGCGATAATGTCAAAGCTGGTATGGCTGGCGTATGGCCCGTCCTGCCCATAGCCGGACACCGAGCACATGATCAGTTTGGCGTTCAGCTCTTTGAGCGTGTCATAGTCCAGTCCGTGCCGGGCCATGACCCCGGGGCTATAATTTTCAACCACAACGTCAGCCTTCCGCGCCAGTTGATACACGATTTCCTTTCCCTTCGGGTGCTTGATCTCAAGACAGACGCTTTTCTTGCCGGCGCAGGCGGCGAGATAGAGTGCGCTTTGGCCGTGCTCGACCAGATGAATCTGTCGTCCCAGGTCGCCGCCAGGGGCGCGTTCAATCTTGATCACATCCGCCCCGAGGTCGGCCAGAATCCGGGTTGCGGATGGGCCGGCGAGATATTGGGTAAAGTCGAGCACGGTTATCCCGGATAGGAGTTTCTGGGTACCATTAGTCTTGTCAGCCATGTCTCCTCCTCAGAGTCGTCGGCATGAGATGAAGCCGCTTGGATTGTGGCTGATCCACCCATAATTCACAATACGGCCTATGTCAGATTGACTCTGGTTGCCAGTCGCCTACGATAATGGGAGGCGATTGAGGGCAGCGGGCCAGACACGCAGCAGAAATACATAGCGCAGCAGAAAGGATACAGCATGTTGATCAAAACCCCCCGCGGCTGGGAAATTCCTGAGTGCACGGCAACCCCGGAAGACGTTTTCCTCAATCGGCGCACCTTTCTGCAAACGCTCGGGATCGCCGGTATCGGCACGCTGGGTGTGTTCGCCGGGTGTGAAAGCTCGGGCGCAAAAGAAACCCCGCTGGTTCGCGGCCTCCCCGAACCAAGTGCCACCGCCGGCCTCTACCCGGCGCAGCGCAACGAACAGTTTACCCTGGACCGAGCGTTGACGTCCGAAGTGGACGCGGCCAATTACAATAATTTCTACGAGTTCAGCTCGCGCAAAGAGCTGGTCGTGCGCCTGGTCGAGGGCTGGCAGACCCGCCCCTGGCAGGTCGAGGTGGCCGGCTTGGTGCATAAGCCCCAGACCTTGGATATCGACGACCTGGTGCGGAAGATGCCGCTGGAAGAACGTCTCTACCGGCATCGCTGCGTGGAAGCCTGGTCCATGAGCGTGCCCTGGACCGGCTTTCCCATCAAGGCGCTGATCGATCTCGTCCAGCCCCTCGCCTCGGCCAAATACCTGCGCATGGTCACTTTTCACGACCCGCAAGCGGCGCCCGGCCTGCGCAACGACACCTATCCGTGGCCGTACCACGAAGGACTCAGCATGGCCGAGGCTACTAACGATTTGGCCCTGTTCGTGACCGGCATCTACGGCCACGAGCTGACCAAACAGCACGGCGCGCCGATTCGGCTCGTGGTGCCGTGGAAGTATGGCTATAAAAGCATCAAGTCGATTGTGCGCTTGGAGTTTGTCGCAGAACAGCCCAAGACCTTCTGGAATACCCTCATCCCCTGGGAGTACGACTTTGTTGCCAACGTGAATCCTGCCATCCCGCACCCCCGCTGGTCCCAGGCGAGTGAGCGCATCCTGGGGACGCGAGAAGTCAAAGCAACCCTCCCCTATAATGGCTATGGAGAGTTTGTGACGTCTCTGTATCAGACATAAGATCAAGCTGCTGATCCTTCGACTTCGCCCCTCTGGGGCTACGCTCAGGATGCGCGGATTCTCCCTCCGTCGGTCCTGAGCCTAGCGCAGCAGAGTCGAAGGAGGACTTTTCTTCTCGGAGAGGGCGGGATAGAGCAAAACCTCCCATGTATATCCGTGTTCTCTCCGGCGCCTTTCTGTTTTTCTTTGCTCTTTCCTGTGCGGTTCCCCCGGACCGCACGCCCGAGTTGAACCCCGATCCGTCGTTGCTGTATGCGGCCCACGGCCAGCCTGGGGCCTGGTTCAATCCCTGGCGGCCCTCAAACAAGAGCTGGACCGATCTGTTTCGCTGGGCGGTCTCGCGCAGCGCCTATAGCGGCGAGTGGCGCGACCCGCCGCTCGTTCGGCGGGTGGACAACGATGGCAGTTCGTTTGCCACTCCCGAAACCGCGGCTGCCGTCACCTGGGTGGGCCACTCGACTTTTGCTGTCCATGACGCCGGGGATGTCTTTCTGACTGATCCCCACTTTGGCAAGCGGGCGCTGATTCCGGCCCGCTTGCATCCGCCTGGCGTGCCGATCTCGTCTATTCCCGCCGACGCTTTTGCCGTGGTTTCCCACAACCATTATGACCATCTCGACGCCTATACGGTTGAGCATCTGCCCCGGACCGTGACCTGGTTTGTCCCTATGGGACTCGGCGGGTGGATCGAAAAAAAGGGAAGAAAAGCGGTCGAGCTCGACTGGTGGCAAACCGCGCAGCACGGTCGCTGGCGGGTCACCTGCGTTCCGGTGCAACACTGGTCGCAACGCATTGAGCAATCGCGGGATTCCACCCTGTGGTGTGGCTGGATCGTTGCCAACGCCGAGCGGACTTATTTTTTTGCCGGCGATACGGGGTATTTTCATGGCTTTACCGAGATCGGGAAGAAATTCGGTCCGATCGATGTTGCCATGATTCCTGTTGGAGCCTATGAGCCCCGCTGGATCATGCACTATTCCCACCTGAACCCGACCGAAGCCTATCGGGCCTTTCTGGACCTCAAGGCGCGCTGGATGCTGCCCTGCCACTGGGGTACATTTCGCCTCACCGACGAGCCCATAGATGAACCGCCACGGGAACTCCAGCGGGTCGTTGAGCAAGCCGGCGGGACGCTTGATGCCATTAAAATTTTCGCGGTCGGCGAGCGGTGGAAGATTCCGCCAGGACAATAGGGGCACGGCAGGTCGTGCCCCTGGGATGCAGGTTACTGGGCAAACGTCTCGATCGCCTTCCGGACGGCCTGGGCGTAGGTCTGGCCGCCGACCGGCACCGGAGTGAGGATAGGCAGCTGAACGCCGGCCTCGCGAAAGGCGGCGAGTTGCTCCCGGCAGCGCGCGGGCGGTCCGATGACTGACAGTTCGTCCGCCATGTTGTCTGTCGCTCCCTGCCCCTTCCCGTCTGCGAGTTGCGCCGCTTCCGCTTCAAACCCGCTGTCGTGAAACAGCTTGTTATAGAAGGGCAGACCGCCATAAAACCCCAGGTTGGTCCTGGCCGCTTGCATGGCCGTGTCCATATCGTCATGAATGCAGGACGGAATACCCGTCGTAATATCAATGTCCGCAAGCGGCCGACCGGCTTTGGCCGCTCCTTTCTCGACCGCAGCCACGGCCGTGGGCAGCCGATTCTTGGGACACAGATACAGCATGACCCCATCGGCCAACTCACCACTCAGCGTAGCGGTGCTCAGGGCCAGAGCCGCGATGTAGATGGGGACGTGATGGGTTGCCGCGCGAGGTTGCATGGCCATGCCGGGCAGCTCTTTGCCCGCGGCCATATCACGGATCGCGCCAATATACTGGCGCATGAAGGTCCGCGGTTTTTCCATTTTTTCCTGGTAGAGGCCCTCGACAATGGGCCGGTGGCTCACCCCGAGTCCCAGAATCAGCCGACCGTCTGAGGTATCGTCAATCGCAATGGCCGTTTGTGCGCACAGCGCCGGGTGGCGCAGGTAGATGTTGGCAATCCAGGTGCCGACCTTAATCCGCGAGGTGGCCTGGGCCATGATCTGGCAGTTTATCAGCGAGTCGTTCATGAATTCCGGTGAAAAAATCGCCTCAAACCCAGCCGACTCCGCACCCTTGGTCAAGTCCTGTAACTCGGGAAACGTCAGTCCTGACATATTGGCAGCAACCACTCCGATACGGGCCATAGCAATACCTCCTTTTTTTGGTCAGACCATATTTCAGTGCGGAGCGTATCACCTCTCCGCCGTCAGGCAAGAGAACTCGGCTGGCCAGTCTTGTTCATTGATTTCTGATGCTCTTTCCGTTAGCAGCAAAGCATGCTTGCGACAGCGGTATCCGGGGCCCTGATTGGGATTGATGGCTTATTGGTGGAGGTCGAGGTCGATGTGGCGCTGGGTTTGCCGCAGTTCACTACCGTCGGTCTTCCCGAGGGGGCTGTCCGAGAGAGCAAAGACCGGGTCCGCTCGGCCATCAAGAATTCCGGCTACGAGTTTCCGGCTCGCCGCATCACTGTCAATCTCGCTCCTGCGGATGTCAAAAAAGAAGGCGCCGCCTATGATCTGCCGATTGCCCTCGGCATTCTGGCGGCGGAAGGCTGGCTGACCAAAGAACAGCTTCAATCCTACGCGATCCTGGGCGAACTCTCACTCGACGGGCGAGTCAAGCCGGTCCATGGCGCTTTGCCCTTAGCTGTGATGGCACGGGAAAAAGGGCTCAAGGGATTGATTGTCCCCACGGAAAACGCGGCCGAGGCTGCGGTTGTTGACGAGCTAGCAGTCTTTGGCGTGTCCACATTGAGTGAGGCATTTCTGCTGCTCAACGGCGAGCGGCCGCTCGACTCGACCGTTGTTGACGTCACCGCCCTCTTTACCCGGCACTCCGCGTACGAGATTGATTTTAACGATGTGAAGGGTCAGGAGCACGTCAAACGCGCCCTCGAAGTCTCGGCCAGTGGCGGCCATAACCTGCTGCTAGTCGGTCCACCGGGGTCCGGAAAGACCATGCTGGCCAGACGCCTGCCCACGGTGCTGCCCGCGCTGACCCTGACTGAAGCGATTGAAACGACCAAGGTCCACAGCGTCGCCGGCAGCCTCAACGGCCAGGCCCTGGTTGCGACGCGGCCGTTCCGCAGCCCGCATCACACCATCTCCGATGCCGGTATGATCGGCGGTGGCACGGTGCCCAAACCGGGTGAGGTCTCCCTGGCCCATCATGGCGTGCTCTTCCTGGATGAGCTGCCGGAGTTCCGTAAGAACGTCCTCGAAGTCCTGCGTCAGCCCCTGGAGGATGCCCGTGTCACGATCTCACGTGCAGTCGGGTCTATCACGTATCCGGCGGACATTATGCTGGTGGCGGCAATGAACCCATGCAGTTGCGGATTCTTCGGCGACCCGCAGCACGAGTGCACCTGCTCCCCGCAACAGGTCCAGCGCTATCGAGCCAAGATTTCCGGCCCTTTACTGGATCGGATCGACATTCAGGTCGAAGTCCCGGCGGTCAAGTATAAAGAACTGAGTGACAAAGCAACGGGCGAGGACTCGGCAGCCATTCGGACGCGTGTGAACCAAGCGCGTGAAATTCAGCTTCAGCGTTTCCAGCAGCGCAGGATTTTTTGCAACGCGCAAATGTCCAGCCGGGACATCCGCACCTATTGTCAGCTCGACACGGCCGGCGAAAAGCTCCTGGAAAACGCCATGCAACGCCTGGGTCTGAGCGCCCGCGCCTATACCCGCATTCTCAAAGTCGCCCGCACCGTTGCCGACCTTGCCAGTGAGGAACACCTCACCGGTGCCCATATTGCGCAGGCCATCCAGTACCGGGCCTTGGACCGGGAGTGAGTGAGGAAATTCGCCCCCACTATCGGGTGACCCGGTGTGGTCGTCAAGAACAAGAAAGAGTACGGCTTTCTACTCCTACACGCTTGGTCGCCAAAACTCATAGCCCTTGTTAATCGTCTTCGGCTTCTCGCACCTTCGACAGGGCGCTGGCAATGAGGCCGGCAGGGGCGGCAACCACGCCTAACCCGATCAAGAGGATGATAAAGGTGAAAATCCTTCCACCAAGAGTGGTCGGAGCCATGTCCCCATAGCCGACCGTTGTCAGCGTCACTACTGCCCACCACAGGGAATGCAAAATGGAACTGAACGCTTCTGGCTGACCGGGGTGCTCGAAGTAGTATATTCCTGCCGCCGATATGAAGAGCAGGATGAGTGTCGTGAAGAAGAACAGAGTAAATTCTTCTTTAGATTCAGATAGTGCTTTCAGCAGTCTATCTGACGCTCATGTGCTACCTTTATTCTCAGCCGCCGGAGGTCAGGTTAGCATAGCGTAAGCTGACCTCCGAGTGAGCAACGGAACAGTCCGAAGCTTGACAGGCCCAAGAAAAGCGGGCTATGGCTGTCTTCGTTAAGGAGGAAGCCTATGCCGTACATCGAACGGGAAAAGGGAGTGCGGATTCACTACAACCACTATGGAAAGGGGTTTCCCCTGGTCTTTTTACACGGCTTTTCGGCCAACGCCTGGCTGTGGGCGTATCAGGCGCCGGTCCTGGCCCACAAATACCACTGCATTGTCATTGAAGCACGCGGACACGGGCTGTCCTCCAAGCCACTCACGGGCTATTCCATTCAGGACATGGCGGCCGACGATGCTGCGGTACTGGCCGCTCTGGGCATCGATCGCGCCATTCTGGTCGGTAACTCGATGGGCGGGATGCGGGCCATGCAGATGAGTCTTGACTATCCGCACCTGGTCGCCGGGAATGTCATCATCAGCAGTGCGACCAATCTGAACCAGACCCTGGATACCGCTGAGCTGATTGCCAGCTTTCAGAACGATTACGAGGCAGCCGCGGAAAACCTGGTCACCCGCTGTTTTTCGGTTAAGACCCAGACCGAGCGGCCCGAGGTCTGCCAGATGATTAAGAGTAACTTCCTGAACGAGGGCGGCTTTCCTCGCCGGGTGGCCCTGGCCTGCCTGGAAGATCCCAACGGTGTGTGGCAGTGGGATATCTCGGACCGCTTACAGGAGATTACCCAGCCCACACTGGTCCTGGTCGGAGAGGAAGACCAGGCGACCCCTGTTGCGGCCAACCGTTTTCTGGCCGAGCGGATTCCTGGGGCCGAACTGCGCGTGCTCAAAGAGGTCGGCCACTGCTACGAGATCGAACGGCCGCTCGAATTTAACCAGGTACTGGAGGAATTTGTCGCCCAGCACGGACACTGACCGAGTTGTTCGGTGTTTGAACCGTCCCTCAGCGTACCCACACCTGGGTGAGAACGCGCACGACGTTACCGCCTATAACCTTGGCAATGTCTGCATCCGTATCGCCCTGTCTGACGAGCCACCGGACAATGTTGGGAAAGTCGGCTGGATTCTCCAAGCCATCAACGTACTCGACCGGATCAAACGCCTTATTGCCAAGTATCTTGTCAACGGAGAGCTGGGCCGCGTAGGCTCGGTGCAGACCGACATGATCGCCGAACATGGTGTCCGGTCCAAACCCAACATGCTCAATACCGATCAGCCGGACTGCATACTCAAAGTGCTCCATGCACGATTCTATACTGTGGTGCGGATGCTGCTCGGTCAGGGTCGTATGCGGAGCCGCTTCGATTCCCAGTATGCCTCCCTTGGCCGCCATAGCCTCCAGCACGTGGTCCGGCTTGAGCCGCGGGGTGTCCCATAATGCCCGCGCCCCGGCGTGGGAGATCACGATGGGTAGTTCGCTTTCCTCAATAATGTCTAACGTCGTCTGATCGCCGCAATGGGCCGCATCAATCAGGATGCCAAGTTTATTCATACGCCGCACCGCCTGGCGCCCAAAGTCGGTCAGTCCGGCGTCTCGCCCCTCTCGCAAACCGCTGCCCAAAGTATTGGCTTCACTGTAGGCGACGCCCATGCTGCGCACGCCAAATCCATACAGTACATCAAGCCGGTCCAGTTCGTTCTCTATCGGCGTTGCGGACTCAAGCGTCGGTACCAGGGCAAGTCGTCGGGTCTCGTGCGCCGCGATAATATCGCGAACACCGTCGCAGACAAGAATAAAATCCTGGTGGGCCAGGTCGCACAAACGCATGCCCAAGTCGTGGGTGACATCATTCCACTTCCAGCCGGCCTGCGAGGTAATCGTGCACAGGCCGTTCATCAAATTGTCAAAGATGCCGTCCAACCCAGAGAGTGCCAGTCCCTGAAAGCCGGTGAAGTCCCGGCCCAGGCGCTTTTGTTCGAAGATTTCGTTGATCTCCTCCGGGACCACAACCGGGTGGTCGTGCATGGAGATCGCAATGTTCTCGGCTAATAGGCTCTGCACTCGCGCTTCCTCAGCCGGCGTGAGCGCAATCTGAGAAGAAGCGACACGCCCAACTTCTTTGGCCAAGCGAAATCGCTTGTAGTCGCCCGGCGCGTCTAAATACTGGTAGGATTGATAGCCTGTATACTGTTTGTGATTTTCCATGCGCCGCCTCTCTGTCGGGGGTTCGAGTCACTGCCGGGTAGATACTCCCCGCTAGCGCTGACCCCACCAAATTTCAAGAGGAAGCCACATTTTCGAGCGCCCGCTTGCTCCAACAAAAAGCTGGAAAACTCGCGTGCCTTATGTTTAATTGCGCCTCATGGTCTCGCGCCTGTCCTTCTCGCTGCTTTCAGCCCTTATCCTAACTCTTGGGCCTATGCTCCCCGCCGCTGCTGAAGAGACAAACATCTCTCGGAACCGCACCTGGAAAACGGTCGCCGACCTCTCTCCACAGGAACGGCAGAAGCTAGACCTTTCGGTTGATACCCCACGCCATCCCCAGGTGCCGTATCTACCGGCTGAGCCCTATCCTTTTACACCGCCCTATACGGCTGAGGAGATGGGCTATCGGCTCATGGAGTTCACCTCCCGTCCGCGCTGGTCGGCCGTGTTTGCCAGGGCGTGGTCGTCGATTTCCACCCAGGGCGTGCTCCTCAACCCAGGCAGTGCCACCAATTTTTTGGCCTATAACGCAAGCGCGGCTGGTGTGGAAGCAGAACTCGCCCTCAAGCCTGGCGAAGAAATCTACCGTTCGCTCAGTCAGCGTACTGCTCCCCCAGCTTCAGAAGGGTCGCAACGACTCTCGATTCTCTATCGCACGGGCAAAGAATTCATCAAGAAGGAAGAACGGTTCCAATACTCACAGGCCAAGCGTCGGGTTCGTCATAACGCGCCACCCCGACGGCAGGGGAAGGTCCCCAATATGGCGCTCACGCCCGACGACAATTATGGACGCGACGCTTGGGAGTTTTCCTGGCGGGTGCTGGGTCTGGATATCCTGTACCAAACCGTTCGCTTTCCCAGGACGCGACCCACCGTCATGTTACGGAACGGGCAGACCGGCCAGTTTCAAGAGCGGCGGACGGCTGAGCTCAAGCTGATGGGAGACCACTATCCATATTATACGACCGAGGGTGGGGTCAGGTGCTATGTTGTAGAGGCCCAGGCCCATCCAGAATGGTTGCCCAATTATTATGTGCCGCGGCTCCTGTTTTGGCTAGAAGAACGTTCTTTTTTCCCTCTGCGTATTGAGAAATACGGTCCCGACGGGAATCTCAGCTACATCGAGGTGAGGCTGGCCGAGGTTTTTAATTCGGCTTTGGGGGAGCGGGGCTATGGATCGCTGTTTACCCTGTATTGGGATATCTCGGATGACCTGATGTCCTATTTTGTGAACGACAGCCACCGGGTAACAGCCTGGAAGCCTCAGGAAGTCGTGCTGTTCTTTAGCCCGGATTTTATGCGCCGACAGTGGTCCCTCGATACTTCCGTCAAGACCCAAGCCCAAGTGTCCTTCCCCGAACTCTTTTTCTTACGACCCACCTTAGAGGAAGAGAAATTTCCTGAGGAGCGTCCGCTCCGGATTCCTCCTGAGGTTGTGGCCCGTGTCCAGGCACAGGAGGCGGCCGGACGACTAGTATTTGGGATAGGCGAGGAGGGGCGTTGAGGATCCCCGCCCGCTCTCTACCGATGGCGAGGCAGGGTTCCTCTCACGACGATCTAAAAGTCAGAGCCGACATTACAGAGATGGGCTTTGCCAGCCGCCAAGACTCGTCTCCAGATACTGGGCGACGGCCAGGGCTACATCTTCACGCCAAGGACGGGCGACGATCTGGACACCAATCGGTAACCCTTCAGTAGACGTCCCACAGCGTACGACCGCGCCCGGCCAGCCGGTCAGATTGTGGGCGAAGGTGTACGTAAAATCCGGGCCGTCGGGGTCGTCATGACGCGTGGCGGGTGTCGCGCTGACAGGACACAGCAGTATATCGTAGGGCTCCATAAACGCCAGCATTTCACTCCGGTAGACATTCCATCGGCTCAGTTCCTGGGCGAACTCCGTGAGCGATACAGGCTGAGCCTCCCGCATCCACTCCAAGGCGGAGGACATACGCTCAGTCCCGGCTGCGTGGATGAGCTGACGTATCCACGCCCCTCCATCCGCAAGATAGAGACTGTACCACAGCCGCTCTGCGTCGCTTACACCCTGTGGTCGATCTTCCGCGACCGAGACGCCATGGTCGGCCAGCACACTAGCCGCGGTCTGGACGGTACTGACGGTGTCCGGGCTCGGAGATTTAATCCCGTTGTCCGTGAAGAAGGCGACCCGCAGATCTCTCACGCTCACGTCCTGGGGGTCTCCCAACGGAGCCGGCACGACCGCCGGGTCGTGTCCATCCGGGCCGGCAATAATGGACAAGGTCAGACTCAGGTCCTCGACGTGTCGCGCCATGGGGCCAATCTGGGTAAAGGCATCCAGGGCGCCGACCTCAAAGGAAATGGCGTGCCCGGTGCGGGGCACCCGGCCCGAGGTGGGTTTGATACCGGCAATGCCGCAGTAGTGGGACGGCATACGAATGCTGCCGCCCGTGTCGCTCCCCAGGTCGAGCGCCGAGCCGCCCGCCGCAAGAATCGCGCCGGCTCCCCCACTGCTCCCTGCGGGCGACCGCTCCACATCATACGGATTATTTGTCCGGCCATAGACCTCATTGTTGGTAATCCCGGCCAGGGTAAACTCCGGCGTATTGGTTTTGCCCAGGATGATGGCCCCTGCGGCACGCAGACGCGCCACTACGGTGGCATCGTGTTCGGGGGTAAAGTCGGCTCGTCCCATTGTCCCCCAGGTACTGACCATGCCGGTGGTGTCTAACGAATCCTTAATCGTGATGGGGACGCCGTGCAGCGGGCCGACGCGTTCTCCTCGTGAGACGACCTCGTCGGCCGCCCGGGCCTGTTGTCGCGCCGCCTCAGCGCGCAACTGTACAACAGCGTTAAGCTTGGGATTGACTGCTTCAAGGCGGGCCAGATGCGCGTCCACCACAGCAACCGAAGAGACGAGATTTGTCCGAATAAATCGAGCCAGCGTCGTCGCCGAAAACGAGGTCAGGTCCATGACTTTCTCCCTCCGTGAGCGTCCGTATACGTGGCGACGTCTCGTTCGCGTCGCTCAGGAACCATACGGAAATCGTGAAAATTTTTACACAGGCAGTGTACGAGAAGTGATTTCTGGTGTCGATGGTGGTATCAGGATGGGAGACGAGGCGGGACAGAGGGGAGCGGACAGCCCCTGCGAAGCGAGGAGAACATGAGTGATCGTGACCGTGAAATTCGGGACATGCTGGACCGGGCGTGGCGGCAGGAGGAGCAAAAGCAGCGGGGCTTTCTGACGCTCTCGGAAAACGATATGCGCCTGCTTGAGGATTACTATGCGGCCGGCCTGCCGTATGGCAATACGCCGGAAGGCTTTAACCAGTGGCTAGAAGAGCACGGCTAGACCGCGTGCTGCTCGTCCACCCGTTTGAAAAAATGGGGCCCCCCGGAGGAGCCCCCAACGCCTGGGCAGAAAGGAGAGCGGCCGTCAGGCGGCTGCATCTGTCGCTACTTCAGTTTTCACATCAACCGGAATACGCTTCGGTTTGACCTCTGCCGGGAATGGCACCACGACTTCGAGCGTGCCGTTCTTGGCACTCGCTGCGATCTTCTCCGCATCTATGCCCTTGGGCAACATAAACGACCGGGCAAACGAGCCGTACGAACGCTCTTTGTGGAAGTATCCACCGTTCTTCCCTGCGTGCTCTGCCTTACGTTCTCCCTTGACCGTCAGGCGGTTGCCGTCGAGTGCAATCTCAACATCCTTGGGATCCACGCCGGGCAAATCCGCTTTGATATGCAGCGTGTTGTCGTCCACATAACTGTCAATCCTGAACGACGCTTCCGAAGGCACTCCCGGCCGCACTGCGGGCCCACTGCGGGAAAAGAAAAAATCGTTCATAATAGACTCCAGGTCATTTCTCCATGGATTCATCGCTCCAAACGGTGCGCGTCTTACACCCAGTTCTCGTCTCATTGTCTCTACCTCCTGTGTGTTTGGGTTACTGTCTGACACAGGACAAAGGTAAGAACGATCGGCCCCGAGTCAAGGGGTCACAATAAAAATTTTGACTCGTTCATGCGGGTGCACAATCCCCTCCCGGACACGATGAGGACGGCTTAGCTTGGCTCCGACTTTTTTATCGCTCGCACGATCGTTCGTATGCTTCTGGACGGTTGGAGGCGCACGGAGAGCGGGCGGCGGCGTGATGCAGAGGTTTTCGTATAGACGACTGTTGAGTGAATGGATTTATGCCCTAAATGTGCCTGTACCTCCTCTAGCGCGTGTCCGGCCTCAAGCAGATGGGCGGCAACGGAATGGCGCAAACAGTGGCTGTGGCGTTTCGACGGCGGCAACTTGGCCAGCTCTGCGTACATGCGGAAGAGTCGATCAATACGCTGGCGACTGACCGGACGCGCGTTCCGCGACGGAAAGAGGTAGGGCAGGGGGTCACTCCGAGTGTGTAGATACGCTCGGAGCAGACGCAGATACTCTGCGGTCAGCGGTTTCTCTCCGGCGACGCCGCCTTTGAGGCGGGGGATATGAATCCGGCGGGTGTGAAAGTCGACGTGCTCGCGCAGTAAGAGGCCAACCTCAGAGGCGCGCAGTCCGAAAGCGTACATAGCGGCAAACAGCGCACGATCGCGCTCGTCTGTGATCTGGGCAAAGAACCGCTCAACCTCTCGACGGGTCAGCGTCACATATTTCGCCCGAGACTCCCGCTGCCGGGACTCCGCACCGCGAAGTGCGGCGTGTTCTTGGCGTGAGACTTCGGTTTGCAGTTCTCGGAGATACCGGACGACACTTTTTCCCTGTCGGGCGGCTTGCTGTGCGGCCAGCCGCAGGAGCTTTTCTTGTTGGCCGGGGTCGTCTCTCACAAGGTCTTCTCGATCGTACTGATGGGCGTTGCCGGGCTACGGAATCCCGAGCAGCTTATGCGTTTGCAGGCTGAGTCGCCACCGCGGGTGAGTAAGACAGTACTGCAGCGCCAATTGGGTATTGCGCTCCCGCTCAGGACCATCCATTGGTTGCAGGAAAAACTCCTGAAAATTGAGCTGAGCAAAGAGCTCCGGCTCCGCACCGGACTGGGGAAAAACAAGTTTCAGTTCGCCGCCCTGTCTGAGGGCGAGTGCTGAGCCAGCCTTGGGGCTGACACAGACCCAGTCGATGCCCTCTGGAGGAAGCAGCGTTCCATTTGTCTCAATAGCAATCTCAAACCCTTCTGTGTGCAGAGCCTCAACAAGCGCCGCATCAAGCTGGAGCAAGGGCTCGCCGCCTGTACACACGACAAACGGAACACTGTGAGGAGCAGGCTGAGCCGGCCAGGTGGCAGCGACAGCCCCAGCCAAGTCGCGGGCGGATACGAAACGCCCGCCTCCGGAGCCGTCCGTCCCAACGAAATCGGTATCGCAGAACTGACACACAGCCGCCGCCCGGTCCTTCTCCAGCCCCGACCATAAATTACATCCGGCAAAACGACAGAAGACTGCCGGCCGGCCGGTGTGAGTGCCTTCGCCTTGGAGGGTATAAAAGATTTCTTTGACTGCGTAGCTCATGAAAAAAGAAAGGGACGCCAAAGACGTCCCTTGTCAGACCTAGAAGAGAAGAAAAGAAAGGGGAAGTATCTGCGGATACAAGGCCCTTAGGCTGACTTTTTCTTCCGGGCAACCTTCTTCGGGGCGGCCTTCTTCGCTGCGGCCTTCTTCGCTGCGGCCTTCTTCGCTGCGGCCGTCCTCGCTGGGCCGAGAATGGATTCCTTAAACACTTTCGCCGGCGTGAAGGCGACTTTTTTCCGAGCCTTGATTCTTATTTTTTCCCCGGTCTGCGGGTTGCGTCCGTCCCGAGCCTTCAACTGACGGAGCCGAAAGGTCCCCAAGTTGGGAATTTTCAACTCTTTGTCTTTTTTGACCGTTTTTGTGATGAACTCTACAAAGGAATCCAGCTTATCGGCCGCTGCGCGGTTCGAGGCTTCTCCCCACGTCTCACCAAGTTTTTTCACCATCTCGGTCTTCGTCATGCTACCAACCTCCTCACCCAATTGGGTTCTACACTACATCCCACACCAGAAATCGAGAGGTCTTGCCACTGAAGAGCCTCCGACTCACCATTTGCTTATCGATTTTTCTCTCACCGGTCGTTTCTTCTACCCGTGTCCTCCTCTCATCCTTCCTCCACAATCACAGCATGAGATATCCGACTCTGTACTCATTTTTTATCCGTCAGGCGCGGGAATGTCAATAAAATCGGGCAAAAACAGCCACAATCTAACGATACATCTCGACCAGTTCGATCATACCGAGGTCTTTGAGGGCGGAAAACATGCGGCCCTTCACTTCGCGAGCCGTTCCCAGTTGAATAACTTCCTCGGTGAGAGACTGAGCGTCGGTATAGGACAGCGAACGAATGAGACGTTTGATAACCGGGACAAAGAACGGCTCCATACTGAGCTCATCCAACCCGATCCCGAGCAGCAAGAGGGTACACAGTGGGTCGGAGGCCATTTCTCCGCACATACTGACCCGTTTGCCGGCGCGCTGCGCGGCTCGAACGGTGGTCGCTATGGCATTCAAGACAGCCGGATGGAGTGGCTCGTAGAGCGAAGCGACCTTGCGGTTATTCCGGTCTACCGCCAGCAGATACTGAATGAGGTCATTCGTCCCAATACTAAAGAAGTCCACCTCCTGGGCGAGCCGATCTGCCAACCAGACTGCCGCCGGCACCTCAACCATCATGCCGACCGGCATCCACGGGTCGAACGTTTTGCCCTCTCGTTGTAATTCATCCTTGGCCTGCGCCAACAGGTTCTTGACCTGGAGCAGTTCTTCTACGCTGGAGATCATGGGAAACAAAATGCGAACCGGCCCCTGCACTCCGGCGCGTAAAATAGCGCGCAACTGCACCTTAAAGAGGTCGGCCATTTCCAGAGAGATCCGAATCGAGCGCCAGCCCAAGAAGGGATTATCTTCCTGGGGCAGCTTCATATAGGGCGGATATTTGTCGGGTCCGAGGTCCAGGGTGCGGATGGTGACCGGCTTGCCCGCCATCCCGGTCAACACCCTTTGATATAGCGCTAACTGGGTCTCTTCGTCCGGGAAATCACTATAGGTCAGGAACGGGACTTCGGTCCGGTATAGCCCCACGCTTTCGGCTCCATGGCGCCGGGCAAAATCAACGTCGCTCAGCAGGCCGACATTGGCTCCGAGTACAATCCGCACCCCATCCTGCGTTTCTGCGGGGAGATCGTGAATCTCTTCGAGATTCCGGTTAAACGCACGATACTCGCGGTCAAAGCGGCTATACTCGCGCACGATTTCGGCGCCAGGATTCACATAGGCCACCCCGGCATTGCCGTCCACGATCACCGCATCGCCCTGCTGGATAACGGAGGCGTGCTCGGCCCCAACCACGGTTGGAATCTCGAAGGACTTGGCCAGGATGGAAGTATGTGAGGTGGCCCCGCCGTTGGCGAGGACGACCCCCTTCAACTGACGATGATCCACCCGGCACAGGTCAGACAGCGAGAGATCGTCCGCTACGAGAATCAGATTCTCCCCCTGGGGTCCGCTCTTCTCCTCGAGGCCGAGCAGATGGCGGAGTACGCGCTGGCCAATATCGCGCACGTCGGCTGCCCGGTCACGCAGGTGCCCGCCGCCGGTCCGCTCCAGCGTCTCGACATAGCCTTCGGTGACTTTCTTCAGGGCGGTATCCGCGGCATAGCCGTGCTGGATCTGGGCTTCGATCTTTTCGATAAACGCCGCGTCTTCCAGCATCATGCGATGCACATCAAAAATCGCCCGATCTATCTCTGGCAGCCGCTCCTGGACACGTTCCTTCAGCGCATCAATTTCCTGAATCGACCGCGTCAGAGCGGCATGCAGGTGCTGGCGCTCGGCATCCGGCTTGTCCGTACGATGCTCTTCAATCGCGTCAAGACGCACAACCGGGTGGACAAGGTGGGCCTGACCGGAGCCGATCCCGGGCGAAGCACTGACGCCGGTCAGACGTAAATGGCTCGCTCGCCCCTGCGTCTGTGTTCGCCGTGCCCGCCGGCGCTCATAGGCGCTCGGGCGTTGAAGGGCAGCCAACATGCGCGCCCGATAGTCCTGACGCTCGCGCTCCTGGGTTTTGAGTGAGTCCTGCACGCGGGCTTGAACGATGACGCCCGCAACCTGGGTGGCAATCGTTTTGAGCAGACGGACCTCTGCCTGAGGAAAACGGCGTCGACTCCGACTCTGGACTATGAGCGTGCCAAGTATCTTATCCTCGTCGCTCATCGGCAGGCCCAAAAATGAATGGAAGCGCTCCTCTCCGGTTTCCGGAAAGTATTTATTCCGTTCGTGCGTCATTGCATCAGGGGCGACAACGGGCTCCCTGGTTTCAATCACGAGGCCCGTCAGCCCTTCATGCTTGTCCAGGCTGACTTTCCCGACGGCTGTCTGGTCCAAACCGGTCGTTGCCCACAGCGTCAGCCGCTCCTCTTTAGAATCCAAGAGATAGAGCGAACAGACATCGGTCCCCATGCGCTGGGTAATAATCTTGGTAATTTCCTGCAACGTAGCCTGTAAGTCGTGGGCATGAGAGGAGAGGGCGTCAATATCTGCGAGCAGATGCAGCTCGGGCTGCTGGGCAGACTGCGGTTCTAGCCGGACTCGTCCCTCGGTCTGTTTTTTAACGGCAGTTTCTGAAGATTCACTCATAAAATAAGGGGTTACATTGTAGCTAAGGCTCTGGGAGGCCACAAGGCACGGCTCCCCCGCAGTCCCAAGTCTGGCGAGATAGAGGCCACAAGGCCCGAATAGGAGCAGTCGGCTCAGACCTCAGGGCGTCTTACAGATCAACCTGATGATTCAGCGGAGCGTGCCCGTGTCCAATCCGGAACCCGGTGGCGATCGCGCGAGTCACAAAGTCTTTCGCGTGGGCGATCGCCTCCTCGACTGTTTCGCCTTTCGCCAGCTCGGCCGTGATCGCGGCCGAGAAAGTGCAGCCCGCTCCATGCGTACACACGGTGTCTATTTTCCGACAGGAGTAGGCTCGAAAACTGCTGCCGTCGAACAGCAGATCGCAGGCATCTTCTTCGAGGTGGCCGCCTTTGACTACCACATAGGCCGGTCCTAACGTTTTAATACGGCGGGCGGCCTCTTCCATATCGGACCGACGGACCACGGTCATGCCGGACAGCAGCCCGGCTTCATGCAGATTTGGTGTCACCACAAACGCTAGGGGGAGCAGTTTCTCGGTCAGGGTCTGGCGGGCGTCTTCTTGGAGAAGAGCGTGGCCGCCTTTGGCGACCATTACCGGGTCAACGACCAACTTCTGGACGCTATATTCTGCTAGCTTGCGACTCACGACCTCGACGAGGGGGATGGATGACAGCATGCCGGTCTTTGCCGCCTGGATCTGTATATCGCCGAACACGCTATCGAACTCCTGCGCGACAAAATCGGACGGGAGCTCAACAACAGCCTGGACGCCCAACGTGTTTTGGGCGGTCACTGCGGTCAGCACACTCAGGCCATATACGCCGCGCGCCATAAAGGTTTTGAGATCGGCTTGAATACCAGCCCCGCCTCCACTATCCGACCCGGCAATGGTTAAGGCTTTCGGGCGTGTCATGGTCGCAGTGTCTCGTACACGCGGTCTACGGGAAATAACGCTGTCTATGGAAACTCGCGCAGATCGCCAGTGTTCAGCCCCTGGCCGGTGGAGTACCGTCCGGCTTTGAGCTCATCAATGAGCTCTCGCGTGGTAGAGAGGGGACGCTCGAAAATCGTGACCGCGCAGCCGATGGACGATGCAGAGTGGCTGTCACTGCCGCCAATGCGCTTGCACCCGACATGCTCGGCTACCGCCTGGGCGTACCGATTTTCTTCCTCTGAGCAGGCACCGTTCACCACTTCAATGGCGTCTACATATTCCAGCACTTCGAGGGCTTGACTCCCCGACATAGGATCGGCCTGGTCGATCGGGGTGGTCTTATGGATAAACTGGAAGCGTGGGTCGAGCTTGTAGCGAAACGGGTGGTTGGCAATCAGAAAACCGTCCACCTCATCGATAATGCGGCGTAACTCTTTGACCTTATAGATACCGCCGACATAGCGGTCGAGGCCAAAGGTTCCGACATGACCCCATTCGGTCGTGACCTCGATCCCCAGAAATAAGGTCACCCCGCGTTCACGGGCGTACTCCTCGATTTCCGGGTCCGTCCAGGCGTTGTCGTGCTCGGTGATGCAAATCCCCTCCAAGCCGATGGTGTGCGCCTGGTCGATCATCAGCAAGGGGTCAAGATTGCTGTCAGAGCTGCCGCGTGTGGTATGAACGTGGAAATCAATACGCATGGTTGATGATATGCTCCCGTTTCGTAGGCCGCCTTTCTATACCGCCTTCTGCCTACGCAGGCAAGAGTGCGAGCCGGCGTCCCCGTTCAGGCTGGGCTCGCCTTTCTCATTCAATTCCTTTGTTCTCCGCCCGGCCTATGCTACAGTCCGTCTACCTCAGCTGTGGTGACACAGCTATTCCAGCAGGAGGGGAAGCTATGAAGCGACCGTTAGATGGCGTTCGTATTATTGACTGGACGATTTGGCAACAAGGGCCGGTCTCAACCATGATGTTGGCAGACCTGGGCGCTGAAGTCATCAAGATCGAGGAGCGCGTCGGCGGGGACCCAGGCCGAGGCGTGCTCAGTATCGCGGGTGCACTGGTTGGGGCGACGAGTGGCCCGAATTTCTATTTTGAGGCCAATAACCGGCATAAGCAGAGCCTCACCCTCGATCTCAAAAATCCCAAGGCTACAGAGATTGTCTACCAATTAGCCGAGAAATCCGACGTCTTTGTCCAGAACTTTCGGAAAGGCGTGGCAGACAAATTGGGTATCGGCTACGCGGCGCTCTCCGAGCGCAACCCGCAGCTCATCTACGCCAGCGCCAGCGGCTACGGTCCGTTCGGGCCGGATGCCGGTGAGCCCTCTTTTGACTACATGGGGCTGGCGCGCTCGGGCATCATGACTGCGGTGGGTGAGCCCCAGATGGAACCGCTCAGCATTGCCGGCGGCATCGCCGATCAGATGGGCGCCATCATGCTGGCCTACGGGGTCATGGCCGCTCTGCTGTCGCGCGAAAAATATGGCATGGGTCAGGAGGTCGATATCTCTCATCTGGGCAGCATGACCGCCCTCCAGGGGCTCAACGTGGCGTGTAAAACAATCCTCGGCAAGGAGTTCAAGCGCATGCCGCGCGCCGCAGCGCCGAGCCCGCTGTGGAACCATTACAAATGCGGCGATGACAAGTGGATCTGCCTGGCCATGCCGCAACAGGACCGCTACTGGTCCGATTTCTGCAAAGTCCTGGGCATCGAGCAGGTCCTGGACGACCCCCGCTTTGCGACCATGAGCGACCGGGCCGACAATGCCAAAGATCTGATTCCCATTCTGGATGCCGCCTTTGCCTCCCGGCCCCGAGACGCCTGGATGAAAGCGCTAAAGGCAGGTGGCGATTTCATTTACACGGTGGTCAACACGATTGCCGACCTGCCCAGCGACGAACAGATGCTGGCCAACGAGTATATTGTCGATTACGACCATCCCCGCATCGGCAAAACGCAGCTGGTCGGCGTTCCGGTTCGCTTGAGCAAGACCCCAGGCGACCCCAAAGGCGCGGCCCCGGAGTTCGGCGAGCACACCGAACGCATCCTCACCGAGCTGCTCGACTATTCGTGGGAAGATGTGGCCAAGTTGAGAGAAGAGGAAGTGATTTAAGCCGGCCCTTGTCCTGCGGATACAGCCCTCACCCTCGTCTTCTCCCGCAAGGGGAGAGGTGAGGGACTATTGAGTCCGGTCAGCCTGAGCGTAGCGTCAGCGAAGTCGAAGGCTCGCTTCAAAGTCTCTTCCCATGTCTACCCATTCCTTCACCCTCACACCTAAAGTGCCCTACTCTTTTGATCTCACGGTCGCCCGCTTCATGCGTTTTGCGAGCGAGAACGTCGATCTGGTCGCAGGCAAGCAATATCAACGCCTGCTCGCGGCCGGCCGCCAACTGGCGCTGGCCACGGTGACGGATGTCGGTACGCCGGCCAAGCCGCGGCTGACGGTGGAGTTGCGCAGTCCGTCCAGGGCCACCCTCAAGCAGGCCGAATTTCACGCCCAGCTCAGTCACCTCCTGTGTACCGATTTTGATATCAGGCCGTTTTATCGCTTAGCGCGTCAGGACGAGACGCTGGCGCCGCTGGTCAAGCGCTTTCGCGGGCTGCGCATTACCTCTAGCCCGACACTGTTCGAGGCGCTGGTCATGGCGGTCCTCTCCCAGCAGGTCAACCTCACCTTTGCCTACTCCATTAAAAAGGAACTGGTTGAAACGTTTGGCCGTAAGTGGCGGAGCAAGGGACGCACCTATTACGCGTTTCCCGAGCCGGCGCGATTTGCTGGCCAGCGCCTGGAGACCATGCGCGGCTTCCGGCTGAGCACTGCCAAGGCGGGTACGCTGATCCGCCTTGGCGAAGCGTTTGCCTCTCGGGCTTTGCAGCAGAGCGAAATCGTTCAACTGCCGGACGAAGCAGCGATTGAAGCCCTGATTCAACTCAAAGGCATTGGTCGCTGGTCGGCGGAAACCGCACTGATGCGTGGCTTGGCCAGACCCGATGCGTTTCCGGGCGGCGACCTGGGCGTGGTCAAATATCTTGCCCAGGGCATGTTGGGCAAAAAAGAAAAGGCAACCGAAGCCGAAATGCGCGCCTTTGCCGAGCGCTGGCGTCCCTATCGTGGACTGGCCCTGGTCTATTGTTATGCGGAGCTCGCCCGGCGACGGACCGTGTAGGGACAACCCGTGCGGTTGTCCAAGGAGGGCGGGTACAAGACCCGCCCCTACTCAGAACATGCCCGAAATTTTGCCGTCCGCATCCATCCGCATTCCGGCTGCTGCCGGTTTTGCGCCCAGGCCGGGCATGGTCAGCATGTCTCCGGTAAGCGGGACGCAGAAGCCGGCCCCGGCCGAAAGGCGGATTTCACGCACGCTCAGCACAAAGTCACGCGGTCGGCCGTAGCGTTTCGGGTCGTCGGACAGCGACATCTGGGTCTTGGCCATACAAATGGGCACATGACCATAGCCCAAGTCGTTGATCCGCCTGAGGTCCGTGCGCGCGCGTGGCAATAGAGTAATATCCGCCGCGCCATAGACTTTTTGGGCAATAGTACGGATCTTGTCTTCAAGCGGCATTTCCGAAGGATACAGAAAACGCTGTACCGTAGCCGGCCCGTCGCAGGCTTTCTCCACCGCCTCGGCCAGCGCCAGTCCGCCTTCTCCTCCCTGGCCAAACACGTCGATGACTATGGCGTCTACGCTCAAGGCTTTGCTTTCCTCTACGACTAGCTGAAGCTCCTCTTCGGTATCGGTGGCAAACCGATTCACCGCAACAATCGGCCGGAGGCCAAACGCGCCCAGGCTCTCAACATGTTTGGCCAGGTTCTCCATGCCCTGCTTCAAGGTTGATAGATCGGGCCTGTTGACATCTGCCACCGGCGTCCCGCCGTGCATTTTGAGCGCCTTGACCGTTGCGACCAGGACCACCGCGGCGGGCCACAGGTTAGCCTCGCGGCATTTGATATTGAGGAATTTCTCTCCACCCAGATCAAACCCGAAGCCGGCTTCGGTCACCACATAATCGGCATAGCTCAGGGCGAGTCGCGTGGCGAGGATACTATTGCAACCGTGAGCGATATTGCCGAACGGCCCGGCGTGGATGAAGGCCGGCACGCCCTCCACGGTCTGAACCAGGTTGGGTTTGAGGGCGTCTTTCAAAATAATGGCCATCGCCTCCGGCGCGTGAATCCGGTCCGCGGTGACCGCCTCCCCCTGGGACGAATAGCCAAGCACAATACGCGACAGACGCTGAATGAGGTCCGCGGGTCCACTCGTCAGAGCCAGGATCGCCATGACTTCCGATGCCGCGGTGATATCAAAGCTCTCTTCACGCGGGACGCCCATGAGCCGCCCGCCAAGGCCCATCACGATTTGACGCAGCGCGCGGTCATTCATGTCCATGACGCGCCGCCAGCGAATCTGACGCACATCCAAATCCACCGTGCGATGAAACATGGCGGCATCCAGCATGGCCGACAGCAGATTGTGCGCAGAGCTGACGGCGTGAATGTCGCCGGTGAAGTGCAGGTTAATGTCCTCCATGGGCAGCACTTGGGAGCGACCGCCTCCACAGCCTCCGCCTTTTACCCCAAAGACCGGTCCCATTGAGGGTTCGCGCACCGCTACGGTCGCTTTTTTACCCAGACGGGTCAGGGCCTGGCCCAAGCCTATCGTCGTGGTGGTTTTGCCTTCGCCGGCAGGGGTGGGGTTAATGGCAGAAACGAGAATCAGCTTGCCCTGGGTCTGAGCGGGCGCGGCAGAGAGCGCCTCAAGCGCAATTTTCGCCTTCACGCGGCCGTAGGGCTCAAGGTGTTCCGGCGGTAACGATAGCTGAGCGGCAATCTCTTCGATCGGCTTCAAGCGAACGGACTGGGCAACGGCAAGGTTTTGGTCTCGGCTCATTCGTACAGTTTCCTTTCCCCACAGCACGCTCTGGCCTCGCCTTGAGGCAGGCATAGGAACTGAAAACGTGATCTTATACAAAATCCAGGCATTCGCCTATCACAAACGACGGCCCGCGCTCCTGACCAGCAGGACACCGCGTGCTATGCTGACCCGAGCGAAGGAGCTGGTATGGCAGACAACTCTTCCTCCGGTCGTCGTGTGCTGAATCTTGCCCTCAGCCTGGTGGTGAGTGGGGGCTTCCTGTATCTGGCGTTCCGCAACGTTGCGCCTGATGAATTGGGAGCCGCGCTTGGCCGGGTGAGGGCGGACTGGCTGGGTGTGGCCGTCGTCGTCAGCCTGCTCATCATGGTGCTGCGCGCCTGGCGCTGGCAACTGGAACTCCGCCCGCTCGAACATGTACCGGTCAGCCGGCTGTGGGTCGTGACCTCGGTCGCCTATATGGCCATCAATCTGCTTCCTGTGCGCCTGGGCGAGGTCGTGCGCCCCTGGCTCCTATCTCGTCGATCTCGGGTGTCCATCTCAAACGTCGTTGGTAATCTGGTGGTCGAGAAGATGATGGACTCGATTTGTATCGTCTTCTATCTGCTGGCCGGACTGCTGCTTATTGAAAGTCTGCCCGTGTGGGTCCGCCGCGGCGCTCTGGTCCCGGCCGTGATTGCTGGGGTCTTGGTGTCCGTGGTCCTGCTGTTTTGGTGGAAGGGTGAGTCGTTTGTTGATCGCTGGGTCCTGCGCCGCCTCCCGGCGCGCTTTGGCGGGCGGGTCAAAGGCGTTCTGGCCGCCGTTACTGATGGGATGCGGATTCTGCCCAATCCCGGCCTGCTCCTCGCCGTCTTTGTGGTCTCTCTGACCCTGTGGTTCCTGCCTATATTATCGAGCTATATCATGATCCGCGCCTTTGACCTGTCCGCGCCTTTTAGCGCGGCCCTGGTCATTTTCATTTTTATCAGTTTTGGTACGGCGTTGCCGAATCTGCCGGGCATGATCGGACCGTATCAATACGCCTGTCAGCTCGCCCTGGGCATCTACGGGGTGAGTGACGCCGACGGCCTGGCCTACGGTTTGGTCCTCAACGCCGTGCAGTTTCTGACCTTGATTGGCCAGGGGTTAATCGCCCTGCCCATTGCCGGGGTAAGTTTTACCGATATTCGACAGGCGGGTGATCGGCTGGCGCAGCAGAACGGGGACACGAGCTAAGGCCCCAAGTCCTGTGACGGTCGGGTGCGCCTTCAAAGCCAAATTTTCCCCGGATTCAGAATGCCCTTGGGATCAAAGACGTGCTTAATGCCCTTCATCAGCTCAAGCGCGGCACCGTGTTCTTGAGCAACATATTTCTGGCTGCCGAGGCCAATGCCGTGCTCGCCTGAAGCGGTTCCTCCCAGAGACAGGACACAGGCAACCATCTCGTCCTTGGCCCGGTTGGCAAGGGCCCAGCGCTGTTCGTCTGCCGGGTCTTCGCGCAACAGGGCATGCAGAATGCCGAGTCCGGCGTGGCCAAAGGTGTGCAAAACAAGGCCGTGCTGCTCGGCAATCGCATAGCTCCTGTCTATGACCTCAGGCAGACGCGAGATGGGAAACCCCATATCGGTGCGAATCGTTTTGGCGTGCGGGTTGAGTGCCTGAATCGCTCGGGTAGTAAAATGGCGAATCTCCCACGGATTGCGTCCACCGGGCAGGAGAATCCGCTCGCCCTGGTGCTCTTCGCATAAGCTCCGGGCGGTATCGAACACTTCTTCAACCACACTCTTGGAACCGTGGACTTCAAGAAACAATGAGGGCCGCTCGGTGAGACCAAAACCCTGGAAGCGGTTGAGGGCGGCGATGGAACGTTGGTCAAGAAACTCGACCGCGGCCAGATCAACCCCGTAGCGCATCATGGATGCGATGGCGGTCACCGCCGCTTTTTCGGCAGGAAAGGTAAACGCGCCTTGTTTCCGCCCCTGCGGCAGACCGACCAGGGAGAGCGTCAGTTCGGTCGCAAGGCCCAACGTCCCTTCAGAACCGACCAACAGCCCCAGCAGATGATAGCCCGACGACGTTTTGCGGCTGCGCGTCCCCAGTTCGAGGACCTCGCCCGTGCCGGTCACCACGGTGGCGGCTTTGACATGATCGCGCGTCCCGCCGTATTTGACCGAATAGATGCCGCTGGCATTATTCGCCACCATTCCGCCAATCGTGGCCACGTCGGAGCTGCCTCCGGGTGACGGCGGGAAAAACAAGCCATAGGCTTTGAGTTGGTCATTCAGATGGTTGTAGACCATGCCGGGCTGAACCGTGACCTGTAGGTCCTCCGCGTGCACGCTCACAACGCGGTCCATACGCGAGAGGTCCACCACGATCCCACCCCGGACCGGAATCGGGTTGCCCTCCAGGCTCGACCCCGCTCCCCGGGCGGTTAGCGCCAGCGCCTGCTCATAGGCATAGCGCACGACCCGGCGGACGTCCTCGGTCGTCTGTGGCCAGACAACGACCTCGGGTAACGTCGGCGGACAGGCCGACTCGTCGTGCGAGGCAAGCTCCAGGTCGGCGGGCCGGGTGGAAACCTGCCCCGAGGAAAGCAGCGCTGTCAGGTCATGTGTGAGAGACATGGGGTTATCCGAATGGCTGATCGATGGCCGTGGACAGCAGTCCGTCGTCGCGTCGTTTGGGCCGCCTGTTCTGGGCTAACACCTTCTTGCGCAAGCGGATGGACAGCGGCGTGACTTCGACCAGTTCATCCGCGGCAATCCATTCCAGGGCGTCTTCCAGATCCATACCTTTATACGGAACGAGGCGAACCGCCTCATCCCGCCCCGCGGCGCGTACATTGGTCAGCTTCTTCTCCCGACACACGTTCACATCGAGGTCCTTGTCGCGCGCATTCTCTCCGACCACCATGCCTGCATACACGCGGGTGCCGGCCGGGATAAAGAAGACCCCCCGCTCCTGCAAATGAAAAAGCGAATAGGGTGTAGCCGGCCCTTCACGGTCTGCCACCAGGGCGCCATTCGTCCGGTTCTGGATCGGGCCGTGCCAGCGGGCATAGCCGTTGAAGAGCGTATGCATAATGCCGGTGCCGCGGGTCTCCGTCAGAAAGCGCGACCGAAAGCCGATCAAACCACGCGAGGGAACGGAGAACTCCATACTGACCCGGCCCGATTCCGGGGGGGCCATATTGGTCAGCAGCCCTTTCCGCTGGGCCATAAGCTGAGAGACCTGGCCGACATAGTCTTCCTGGACATCGATGGAGACCAGCTCCATGGGTTCCTGGAGTTGGCCCTCAAGGTCTTTCACAATCACCGTCGGCTTGGAAACCTGGAGTTCGTAGCCTTCCCGGCGCATGGTTTCAATCACCACCGAGAGCTGGAGTTCGCCCCGCCCCATCACCCGAAAGGCATCCGGGGAATCAGTCTCTTCCACGTGCAGACTCACGTTTTTATGCAGCTCGGCGAAGAGCCGTTCGCGGATACGGCGCGATGTCACATATTGCCCTTCCCGGCCCGCCCAGGGACTGGTGTTCACCCCGAAGATCATGGCCAGCGTCGGATCGTCAATCTGAATCGTGGGCAGGGCGACCGGATTGTCACTATCAGAGATCGTCTCTCCAATCTGAATCTCTTCAATACCGGCCACCGCGACTATGTCGCCGGCCTGCGCCGATGCGATCTCGTGCCGTTTGAGCCCCTGCCAACTGTACAGTTTGGCGACTTTACACGGCAGGTGGGAGCCATCGTCGCGACATAACGTATAGGCTGCCATGCTCTGCAACTCGCCCTGGATAATGCGCCCGATGGCAATCCGACCGACATACTCATTATAGTCCAGGTTGTTTACGTGGAACTGCACGGGGCCGTCCAGCGCATAGGCCGGACCGGGCAGGGCCGAGACAATCAGCTCAAAGAGCGGCTGAAGAGTATGCCCCTCTTCGTCCAGGTCGCGTTTGGCTATCCCGGCCCGGGCATTGGTGTATACCACGGGAAACGCGAGCTGCTCGTCCGAGGCATCGAGATCGATGAAGAGGTCATAGATGGCATCCAGCACGGTGGCGACCCGCGCGTCCTGCCGGTCAATTTTGTTAATGCAGACAATCGAGGGTAGCCCGGCTTCCAGGGCTTTCTTCAGGACAAAGCGCGTCTGGGGTAGCGGACCTTCCGAGGCGTCCACCAGGAGCATCACCCCATCGACCAGGGCCAGCGAGCGCTCAACCTCGCCGCCGAAATCCGCATGGCCCGGCGTATCGACAAAATTGATTTTCATGCCCTGATACGAGAGCGCCGCGTTCTTGGCCAGGATGGTGATGCCGCGTTCGCGCTCCAGCGCAAACGAGTCCATCACCCGCTCGGCTATCTGCTCGTTGTCCCGAAAGGTGCCGCTCTGTTTGAGCAGGGCGTCAATCAGGGTGGTTTTGCCATGATCGACATGGGCGATAATGGCGACGTTTCGAATATCATCACGCCGGGGCGTGCCGTTGTGCAAAATCATATCCTCCCTACACGTTTACTCTTTCTATGAATCCAGACTCAAGGGTATGCTGCTGGAGAGCGGCAGCGGGTCCGGCTTACTCACTGCGCTGCATCCAGCCGGCGTAGCCAGACCAGAATGTGGGTATCCAGCAGGATCACAGTCGGCCGCCCCGGTTCGGGTCAGCCATCACGTCCCATTCTACATCACCGGGTTCCATGGTGTCGCCGTGTATCTGAAGGACATCCCGGTCCCGGCCCAAGGGTGTCTCTTCGGAGTCGGGCGGCCGAGCGTCAACCGCGAGACCGCCCGACTCAACGACTCTTGTCATGTTCGGTCCGCATCACGGGCGTGCAGAATACTGGCCGGTCGGACACGAGTTCCTGCGGCGTCCTTGCGGTCGCGCACACCTTGTAGCCACTCGTCAACGGAAGGCTGGGACGCGAGGCGCTCCAACTCCCCGCGCAAGAATTCCTGCATGGACTGGTGCTGTGCCGTGCGGCGCGCAGCGCGCGTATGTCGCGCACGGTCTCGGGGACACCGCGTATCGTCATTTGGACTGGCATGACAGCATTACACCATCGTTGATAGCAGACTGCAATCGACCCCTTCTCCCTACACCATGTATTTCACCATCCCGCCGTCAATGTCATAGGCTGCGCCCGTAATAAAACTCGCCCGCTCTGATGCCAGAAAGGTCACCAGGCTGGCAATCTCTTCGGGGCGACCGAAACGACCCAGCGGGATGTTCGCCTGAGCAAACCCTTCGATCATGCCATCCGGGTCTTCAGGATTGATTATCTTTGCGGCATTCTCCCACAGCGGAGTCCGAACCGGCCCCGGACACACGACATTGAGCAGGACGTTGTCTTTGGCGACTTCATCCGCCAGGGTTTTGGTCAGGCTAATCACCGCCGCCTTGGTCGCATTATAATCAATCATCCCCCCGCCCGGTTGCTTGCCGAAGATCGACGAGATGTTGATAATCCGGCCCCAGCGCTGCTCGCGCATGCGTGGCAGGGCAAGCCGGGAGCAGCGCAGCACGCTGAAAAGATTCGCGTCGATATTTTCCTGCCAGGCTTCATCCGGTAGATCGAGCAATTGACTCAAATGCGTCCCGCCGGCGTTATTGACCAGAATATCGAGGCGTCCGAATCGCTCTTCGGTTGCGGCAAAGAGCTTTTCGATGTCGGCTAGCTGGGTCATATCGGCCTGTATCGCCAGCACCTCAGAGCCCAGCTCGCGCGCGGTCTGGTCAAGCTGCTCCCGGTTGCGGGCACACAGCGCGACTTTCACTCCTTCCCGAAGAAAACTCTCCGCAATGGCGCGGCCAATGCCATAACTCGCGCCGGTGATGATTGCCACCCGGTCCTGTAAACCAAAGTCCATATGTCTCTCCTAAATAGTGCCGAATGCGAGACTGCCCGAGTTGATTGCGCGCCCATTGTCCTGGCATTGCGGAGCATGTCAAGAGCGGAAAAATGGACCCATCGCCGGTGGCGCGGTGCCGTTGCGCGTCTCGCCCAGGAAGCGCAAGATAGGGCTGAACTTGTTGCGGCGCACGAACGGGCGCCTGCTGCCGTACTGCTATTCATGCTGAAAGCTGTTTTTTTTGATTTTGATGGCACCCTGGCTGACGATGGGGTAACGATTGATCAGGCCCTCAAGGCGGCGTGTGGGGTGATATGCCAACGCTGGCCGGACCTCGGGGCGGCGGCTCTTGAATCAACCTACCGCCAGGTCTCCGACCGCGCCTGGGGAGATTATGATCGCTACCTGCGCCCCCTGGGGTCAGCGGAGGCCATGCTTGCCTCCCTGTGGCAGCAGACCCTTGAACGGTTTGGCCGCTACGATGAAGGAGTCGCACACGCCGCGGCCACGACCTATTGGCAGCGGCGTTTACACCGTTGTCAACCGTATCCCGATGTGTTGCCCTTCCTGGCAGACCTGACCCAGCGCTTTCACGTGAGTCTACTCACCAACGGCGCACCCAGCATGCAGCGGGCGAAAGTGCAGGCATCCGGTCTCCAGGCGTATTTCCGCGATATCTTTGTCGGCGGTGAATTTGACCAGGGCAAACCCGCCCCTTTTATCTTCTCTGCCGCTCTCAGCGCTGCCAACTGTCGTCCCGAAGAAGCCGTGTATATCGGCGACTCTCTGCTGCACGATGTTGTTGGCGCCCGAAAAAGTGGTCTGCATAGCGTTTGGCTCAATCGGAAGAGGCAGCCCAAACACGAGGTGATTCAAGCCTATCAGGCTGACACTTTTGACCAGTTGGCTCAGCCCGATTTTGAGATTACCCAGCTCGCGGCCCTGCCAGCCTGTCTCGACCAACTCTAGGGGCTCTCTGGACTGTTCTCCTTCGCTCCCTTACCCTTGCCCGAATCGCCTCCCACTGATAGCTGAGGCACTGCGAGCCAGAAGAGACCGGCATGAAAAAAAACGCCTACAAAATCCTGTTGTTCAATTATTATCGGGATGCCGAATTGCGCGGGGCAGACCTGATCCTGCGTCTCATCAACCGTGCGGAGAACCAGAACATTCAAGAAAAGCTGGCCCGTCATCTCGCCGATGCGACCAATCACGCCTGGCTCTGGACCGATCGCATTCTGGCGCTTGGCGGCGAGCCGATGCGGATTGATAACGGCTACCACCGTCAACTTCGGCGCAAGGCCGGCCTGCCGGCGAAGTTTCTTGACCTGCTGACCCTCACCTGTGTGGTGGCCGAGCGGGCGCACAAACGCTATGCGGAACACGCCGCGCGGTCCGATGTCGCTCCGGAGACGCTCAAGATTCTGCACGAGATGCAGGCGGATGAGAAAGCCCACCTGACCTGGATTATGAAAAAGATTGCCGAACTTGAAGCCAAAGAGGGCAAGGAGAAGGTGGCCGCTGCCCTGCGGCGCTATCGGGAGATCGAGGCGGCTGTTTTTGCCGACATGCAGCAAGAGGAACAGCGTGCCCTCGCCCAGGTTGGACCGGACGAAACCGTCTGAGGCTGCGCGCGCCGCTCAAATCTTCTTTTTCTGGTTTGCCACGTAGTCGACCAGGAGATATTCCCCCAGATTGTCCGGGCGGGTGTAAAAGGCGCGACCACGGTTCATCTTGGTCATTTTGTCCACAAAGGTGCGCAGGCTCGGGCTGTCGTCGAGCATGAAGGTATTGATAGTAACCCCCCGCTTGGTGACTTTCTCTACTTCTCGCAGGGTTTCCTGGGCCGCCCGCATACTGATTCCCCCAAAAGACAGCGGCCATTCGCAATACAGCCGCCCCCGAGAGAAATAGGCGGTGGGCTGGCCATCTGTCACCACGATGATGTGTTGATTATGACCGGGGTGGCGACGCAGCAGGTCTCCGGCAAGACGCAGGCCGTCCTGGAGGTTGGTAAACGGGTCGCCCATATTCCAACTCGCCTCGGGCAGGTCTTTGACCTTGAGTTCCACGGCCCGCGTGAAAAAACCAACAATCGAGAAATAATCACGCGGATAGCGGGTGCGGATCAAGCTCTCCAGCGCCAGCGCGACTTTTTTGGCGGCCCCGAAGCGCCCCTCCCAGCTCATGGACCAACTCATATCAAGGAGCAGGACGGTTGACGTTGTGGTCGTGTGGTCAGTATCGAAGATCGTAAAGTCTTCCGGGTGGATAGATATGGGAACGCCCACGCTCCGCTGTATAGACTTCTTGAGCGTCCCGACCAGGTCGAGATGCATCGGGTCACCGTACTGGTAGGGCCGGGTTTCGTCCATTTTGATCTCGGCCACGCCACGATGGTCCGTGGCGTGTGAGCCGTTCCGGTCGCGCAGCAGATTGGTATAAATGTCTTGCAGGGCGAGTTGGCCAATCCGCCGCACGCCTTTGGGCGATAACTGCACCCGGCCCTCGCGGGAGATCAAAAACCCGGCTTCTTCCAATAATGACTGCATCTGTTGGAGGTTCTGGAAGTCCTGGCTGGCAGCCTGGCCAATCAATTCCTGGAGCTGATCCGGGTCGATCTTCTCCGGCTGGCCGGACAGCAGGTTTTGCTCCATCTCCTGCAACTGCTCCATTTCCTCCATCAGCTCCAGCGCTTCCTGATAGCTCAGCGGGCGCGGCCCATTGAACAGATCGTTGAAACGGCGCTGAAAGTTCTCCAGCGAGCTGATATTGTCAAACTCCTGCATGAGTTCGTCAAACGCGGCTTGGGCGGCCTCGTCCTCGAACTCATAGTTCGACAGCTTCTCCATCTTCTCGCTCAGGCGTTGCGGCAACTGCTGGAGAAACTGTTCCTTCTCTTGGAGTTCGGGCTGCTGAGGCCGCTTCTGCTCCAGCGTGCGCTGCTCCTGATTCAGAATGGAGTCCAGTCGATCCTGCATCTCATCGAGCGAGGAGCGCATATTGGACTCGCGGTAGCGTTTGCGCATCTCTTCGCGCAGGTCGCGCACGAGATCGTCCAGACCCTTGAGCTTATCGTCTTCATCCCCGAAGCCCTGGCGCATGAGCTGCTCCAGCGCTTTTTGCATATCATCCGTCGAGGACAGATGTTCGGCCAGCTCTTCGAAGATTTTGTCGGCCGACAGCCGGACGCGTTGGCTGCCATCCCAGTCGGTATAGCGAATGGTGATCATGTCAGTCCGGAAGCACGGTCACGGAGTGACGGGATCATAGAGCAACCCGCCCGCCTTTACTATACCCGCAGCCCGGCGGGGCGGGGCAAAAAGGTTTGGGCTGCCGCCCGACTTGTCCGGTCCGTACGACCTCGTCAAGAATCACCAAACATTTTACCTTGAACCCTGACGCACTGATTTCTCGCATGGGGCCTAGATTGCATGATCGGTCGATTGAATCAATGCAGAATGTTCTCACTTGGAGTTTTTCGTTTTGACATTGTTAGATATTTATACTAATAAATCTGACATAAAGGGACCATAAGGAGGGTAGCGCTATGTCACTGGAGGAACTGCCTGCTCCTAATGTCGGGGCGCGCTTACGTGTCGCGCGTGAGACGGCTGGCCTGACACAGGCCGATGCAGCGTCTAGCATTGATGTCGCACGCACGACGCTGGTCGCCATAGAGAAGGGTCAGCGTCGGATTCGCACGGACGAACTCCAAAAGCTGGCACGTCGGTATCGCACGTCGGTTAACGCCCTGCTCCGCCATGAGTCAGTATGTATTGATCTCGTCCCCCGCTTCCGCAAGCTCAGCACGGTCAGCGATCACGCCACCGATAGCGCGGCCCGGCTGCTGACGGACCTCGTTCAGGCTGAGGTGGAGCTTGAAAATACGCTCGGCATCACGCGCACTCGAAATGACCCTCCGGAACGGCCGCTCATGCCAGGCGATGTCCACGCCCAAGCCGAAACCAATGCGACCGAACTGCGACATTGGCTCGGATTGGGATTAGCGCCGGTCCGCGACTTAGTGAGTCTGCTTGAGTTGGACCTCGGCGTGCGCGTCTACGTGAGGCCGCTCGACTCTCAGGTGTCCGGTTTATTCGCCTATGACGACGAAGTCGGTGCATGCATGCTGCTAAACGCTAACCATCCGCGCGAACGCCGCGCCCAGACCGGAGGGCATGAACTCGGGCATTTCAGTGCAAGTCGTCGAAAGCCCGATATTCTGCATTTCAATGAACGGGAAAGCTCACGCGAAGAACGCTACGCCAACGCCTTTGCTCGCGCCTTCCTGACGCCGGCGCATACAGTGATGCACAGATTCCAGGACCTCACTGCGGGTGCATCCCGCCTCACCCGTCGGCACATCATTCTGCTTGCCCACACTTTCGGTGTCTCGCGCGAAGCAATGGTCCGGCGGCTTGAAGAGTTTGGCCTGACCAAATCGGGTACCTGGGATTGGTTCCAAGCCAACGGTGGAATCACGGATGAGCAGGCTCGTCAGGTTCTTGGCGACCTGGCTGCGGTTGATAGGGATAAAATAGAAGCGGAGCGTCCTACGACGCTCCGTCTGAATTCGCTGGCTGCGGAAGCCTGGCGGCAAGGCCTGCTCAGCGAGGGCCAACTCGCCCGTCTTTTGTGCCTGAGTCGGGTCGAACTGCGCGAGATTCTGGACGACGGAGAAATCGAAGAGGTTGAGGCGGATGGAATGTCGGAGCTGTCTCACTAATTCCGCGTTGCCCGTTGTTGCTGACACGAGCGTCATTATTAACCTGAATGCAACTGGATACTCGGCCGCGATTCTGGATGCCTTGCCCAACCGATTTCTCGTTGTTGAGGAAGTTTCTTTTGAGCTTGAGGTCGATAGCAGGACCGGACGCAACGACGCGGAGGCATTATCTGCGCTGGTGGCTCAGAGGAGCGTAGAGCCTGTCAAACTTGGAGACGCCGGGACACGGCATTTCATCAGTCTCGTATCCGGCCCTGCTAGCCAGACCCTTGATGACGGTGAAGCGGCGACCATCGCCTGCGCACTGGAGCATGACGCGACAGCCCTCATAGACGAGCGCAAAGCCATTCGGATTTGCGCCGAGCGATTCGGAGCGCTTTCGACGGGCTGCACGGTGGATATTTTTGCGCAGGATGCCGTCCAGAGAATCCTTGGGCGTAATACACTCGCCGATGCCGTCTTCAACGCCTTATATCAAGGCCGGATGCGTGTCCCCGCGCATTATGTTGAGTGGGTCGTCAACCTGATAGGGAAGGAGCGGGCCGCACAGTGCCGCTCCCTGCCAGCGTCGGCTCGGTCGGTCGGGTCGCAGCGCTCATGATTGTGTCAAGGTGGCTTAGCGGTAGACAGAGACCACAAAGGAGAAAGGATGCACATGAATTACGTCTTGATTGACCTGGAAAATATACAGCCGGAACACCTGAGTGTTTTAGCCGGGCAAAACTTCAAGGTTCTTGTCTTCGTGGGTCAGAACCAGTCAAAGCTATCATTTGATCTCGTATCCGCGGTTCAGCATTTAGGGAAAAACGCCGAGTACGTCAAAATCCAGGGCAATGGACCAAACGCCCTTGATTTCCACATCGCGTTTTACATCGGCCGGTTTTCCGCAGAAAACAGTGATGCTCATTTTCACATCATTTCAAAAGACAAAGGCTTCGACCCGCTGATTAAGCATCTTGAATCGAAAAAAATTCCGGTGCACCGGCATAAGGACGTCAGTGAGATACCACTTCCAAAACCGGCAAAAGCAATAAAAAAGGGGTCCGCTCACGTTTCAAAATCTGCGGGTTCAGCCATAACAGCAGAGCGCGTTCAGAAAATCGTTGAGTTCCTGATTGCCCGAGGCAATGCAAAACCAAGGAAACTGAAAACCCTTTCCAATTCGATCAATGCATTCTTTAAGAAAAGCTTGGCAGAGAGCGAACTCAGCGCTCTTATGGACGAGTTGGTCAAGCGCGGCGTCGTTATTGTCAGCAACAATCAAACTAACGTGAGCTATAAGTTGAAAAAGTAGAGGCTGACCCAGAGCAAGTCAAAGTGACGCTCCGGAGTGCTGGCGTTCAGCCTGCAAATAACCCCCTCTTGGGAGGGGTGCCGCGTCAGCGGCGGGGTGGGTTTCCTCCCGAACAAGGAATTTTCTTGATTCCAAGGCAGTCAAAGGCTACCCTCACGTCTCAGAGGGAGGCCGTATGCGTTACACCGTTATTATAGAAGCAGAAGAAGATGGCGGTTTCCACATCTGGTGCCCAGCCCTCAAGGGGTGTCATTCGCAGGGAGAAACCCAGGGGGAAGCCTTAGAACACATCCAGGAGGCCATAGCCGTCTATCTGGAAAGCGTACAGGCTGATGGTTTACCACTCCCGGCAGATGTGACGATCCACCACGTTGAAGCAGCGGCTTCATGAAGCTGCCTCGGGTCACGGGCCGCGAAGTTGTGCGGGCTCTTGAGCGAGCCGGCTTCCTCTTTGATCGTCAACGAGGCAGTCATGTTATTCTCATTCACCCGCGAACGCGCCTACGGGTTTCCGTCCCGGTTCATGCTGGCCGGACCGTCAAGATAGGGACGCTCAAGGGCATATTAGAAGATGCCGGTGGTATAGTCGAACTCGATGATCTCGACGCCGTTGGTGGCGTAGGCGAACTTGAGGTCCAGAATCTCGGCGTAATCCTTGGCCTGTTGCAACCCCTCAGCGGCGTGTTTGTAGCGCGCCTTGGCTTCGACCACCGCAATCGGAAAGTCGGGCCGGTGACGCAACAGATAGTCGGCGCGTTTCTGTCGTCCGCGGCGAGCCGTGCGTCCGGCGAAGTAGATGCGTCCGTCGGTAAAAGTACGCTGCTCGTTAATAGCGTGCGGTGGCGTGTCCCAGCCGGCGGCCTGAAGTTTGGGCACCACGAAGGTGCGGCAGGTGTCGGCTTCGGTCAGCACCACGGGTGCTCTTTCTCACGGTGCGGCCCACCGCCGGAGCGGCTAGGCGCGATAGGTCTGGCGACCGCCTTGGCGCTCTTTGTTGAGCTTCTGATGCAGGTGCAGGCCTTCCAGGATGAATTCGGTGGCCGTGGAGATGAAGCTCGGTTGGCCATCCACCCCTAAGGCCGTCAGACTCTCCCGGAGCCCTTGAATGTTCTGGACGCCCTCCAGGTACTCCTGAGACGGCATCATATCCGAAATTTCAACGCCCCCGCCGTTTGCGAAATGGTCGATGATCGGCTGTAAACTTTCGACCCGCAGGTATTTGTCGAAGACTTTCTGGACGGACCGATTGACCAGACGCTCAATGAGGTCTCCGTCTTTCTGCTCTTCGCCCATATACTCCAGCTCGATCTTGCCCGCAGTTGAGGGATACAGCGCGTGCAGGTCGCTGATGCGCGGTACGACTTCGCTCTCGCCCAGGCGTACCGCCCGCTTCTCCGCATTGCTGATCACACTCTCAAAATTGTTAATCGTCATGCGCACGCTCACCCCGGACGACTGATTGATCTCATTGGAATTCCGGGCTTCCATGGTGAGCTGGGCGCAGATCTCCTTCATGAACGGCGGAGTATGAAACGCCAGGCCGTCGTGGGCGAAATGGACTGCTTCCTGCTCCATAATGGAGATTTCTTCCTCAATGGAGCGGGGATAATGGGTGCGAATCTGCACATCAAAACGATCTTTCAGCGGCGTGATAATGCGTCCCCGACTCGTGTAGTCCTCGGGGTTTGCGCTCGCCACAATAATCACGTCGAGCGGCAGTCGCACCTTGAAGCCCTTGACCTGAAAGTCCTGCTCTTCCATCAGATTGAACAGGCCGACCTGGACTTTCTCGGTCAGGTCGGGCAATTCGTTGACCGCAAAAATGCCGCGGTTCGTCCGGGGAATCAACCCGTAGTGGATGGTCTCTTCGTCGGTCAGGTAGCGTCCTTCGGCAACTTTAATCGGGTCCACCTCGCCAATGAGGTCGGCCACGGACACATCCGGTGTGGCCAGCTTCTCGGCATAACGCTCGTCGCGCGACAGCCAGCGGATTTCAAGCGCCTCCCCGCGTTCCGCTGCTAAACGACACGCTTGCGGAGAGATGGGCGCCAGCGGATTCTCCGGAATATCACTATCCCGGATGGTTGGCACATAGTCGTCCAGTAGAGACGTCAAGCCACGGATCACCCGCGATTTTGCCTGCCCGCGCTCACCCAAAAAGACAATGTGATGCCCGGCCAGGACCGCATTTTCGATCTCCGGAATCACCGTCTCATCATAGCCAATAATGCCGGGGAGCAATTTTTCCCCCACAGAGAGCCGACGGATCAAATTCGCCCGCATCTCTTCTCGCACGGGAAGCACCTGATAGTCTATTTTCCTGAGGTCACCGACCGTCTGGACTTCACGACGGAGCGTTTCAGTTGGAGTCGTCTGTTGCACAATGCTGCCTGCCTTTATTCAGAATATTCCCATCTGTTGTGTATCAAGATGTGCTATCTGGAACGGGGCTTGGCCGGATAGGAAAGAACGACCCCGGTCGGGTGCGCCACGCGCCTCAATCTCATCCGCCCGCGTCATCTGCTTTAGGCGTGGTCTCTGTTTCAGGTTCGGCTGCCGTAAGAGGCTGGCCGTCAACGCGGAGGCGTAACTCCTTCCCGACCTTAAAGAGCGGGACTTTTTTTGCCGCAACATCGACCACTTCGCCGGTTCTTGGGTTTCGGCCTTCCCGGGCGGGGCGCTGTTTGACAATAAAACTGCCGAATCCACGGATTTCAATCCGTTCCGTCCTGGCCAGGGACTCGGTCATACTGTCGAATACCGTATTGACCATGACCTCGGCATCCCGTCGTGAAAAACGAGGATAGCGCTGGGCGACTTCCTCGATCAGGTCTCTTTTGGTCACGCTGCCATCCCCCATCAGGAAAGCCCTATGATTTCTGTGGGTCGCCGTCGTCCCGATCGAGCCGCAACTCTTCTCCCAAGATATCCTCAAAGGAGAAGCGCGCCCCTTCTCGTTCGCGCTGGAGGTAGGCTTCCATCTCCGCCCGCTCTTCACTGCGGCGTAAGGCCTTCACACTCAGTCCCATTTTGTGTTCATGGGGATCAATATGAATCACCTCGGCTTCAACCGCGTTGCCGACCTCAAAAAGTGCTGAGGGTTTCTCGACTCGCTCGGTTGAGAGTTGAGAGATATGGATCAGTCCTTCAATGCCGTCGGTCACTTCGACAAAGACGCCAAAGTCGGTCACACTCGTCACTTTACCGTTGATCCGACTCCCCACCGGATGTTCTTGTTGAAGGGTGACCCAGGGATCGGCGGCCGATTGTTTGATCCCGAGCGAAATGCGCTCGTTGTCCACATCAATGCCGAGAATAACGGCGTCAATCTCATCGCCTTTTTTAAACAGCTCTGAGGGATGCTTGATCTTTCGGGTCCAATGCAGATCCGAGATATGCGCCAAGCCGTCAATCCCTTCCTCAACCTCAATAAAGACGCCAAAATCAGTAATGCTTTTGACTTTGCCGTGGATGCGGCTGCCCACCGGATGGGTCGCCCGCACTGTTTCCCACGGGTTCGGCGAAACCTGCTTGAGCCCTAAGGATATGCGACGGTGGGCGGGGTCAAGATCGAGGACTACGACCTCGACCTCATCGCCAACGGAGAGCAGTTTCGAGGGATGGGAAATACGCTTTGTCCACGACATTTCAGAGACGTGTAACAACCCTTCCACGCCCTGTTCCAGTTCCACAAAGGCGCCGTAGTCGGCCAGGCTCACAACTTTGCCCTGTACCCGGCTGCCGGGCAGGTAGCGTTCTGTGACCGACCCCCACGGATCGGGGACGAGTTGTTTCAGGCCCAGTGACACCCGCTCCTTTTCCACGTCAAACTTGAGTACAACGACCTTAAGTGTCTCTCCGGCTTTGATCATCTCAGACGGGTGACCGATCCGACCCCAGGACATATCGGTGATGTGCAGGAGACCATCTAGCCCCCCCAGGTCAACAAAGGCCCCGTAATCCGTAATGTTTTTGACGATTCCCTCAAGGATGACCCCCTCCTCAAGCACCTTCAGCGTCTCTTCCCGAAGCGCGGTACGTTCCTGCTCCAGCACTGCTCGTCGAGATACGACCACATTGGAGCGGGCGCGATTATATTTGAGGATGGCGAATTTGCCGGTTTTCCCCAGGAATTGATCCAGGTCGCGGATGGGACGAATGTCAACATGAGAGCCCGGTAAAAACGCGGCCACACCAATATCGACGCGCAGTCCGCCTTTCACCTTGCCAACAATGGAACCATCGACAGGCGTGTGGCTGTTGAACGCCTCCTCAATGTCTCGCCAAATACGGAATTGCTCTGCTTTTGCACGTGATAAAACAATCCCCTCTTGGTCAGAGTCAGCCGAGTCGAAATAGACCTCTATTTCATCTCCTTCACTGACTGTTAGCTGCCCATCCCGCTGGCGAAATTCAGCCAGAGGAATATGTCCTTCCGATTTATAGCCAATATCAATCGTGACAAATTCCGGTCCGATGTTCACCACCCGCCCTCGGACGATTTCACCCGGTTGAACCGAGCGCATGCTTTCTTCAAACATTTGACCGAAGTCTTCCCCACCACCTTTGCCCGGCTGGGCTGGTGCTGCGGGCGGAGTCTCACTGTCGGTTTCTACTGGTCCTGCCGACTGGCTCTCGTCTGCTGCCGGGCTGTCAGTGTCAACGTTCCGGGCTTGGGTCTGCTCGTGTGTGGTGACCTCGCTGGGCGTTGGCGTCGTTTCTTCAAGGTTGTTCTGTTCGTTATGTTCCATGTTATGGTTTACCCCCTACGAAGCTCCCGTACCTCGCCTCTGCATACTCTCCTCTTGGCGAGGTTGCAAGAGCTACGAGCCCGGTTTTCCCTTTTTGCTTTCAATACTTGCATGGGCATGGACTAATTCGGCCATGCTGTCAACTACTTCCGCTTGGGTCAATGCGGTGGTATCGATGCGGACGGCATCAGCTGCCGGTCGGAGCGGAGCATGGGCCCGTTCGCTGTCACGTCGGTCTCGTTCCGCCATCTCTTGAAGGGTCTGCTCAAGCGAAACATTGGTCTCTCCCCGTTGTTGCAACTCGGCATAGCGCCGCCGGCCCCGTTCTGCGAGCGAGGCGTCGAGAAATACTTTGATATCCGCATCCGGAAAAACAACCGTCCCAATATCACGCCCGTCAAGAATGGCCGCACCGGTCCCGCCGAGCCGACGTTGCAGCCCGAGGAGCGCCCGGCGGACCTGCGGCTGAGCCGAGACCTCTGAGGCCATCTGGCTCATTTCCGGGCGACGAATATCCTCCGTAATATCCCGATTGCCCAAAAGAACACGCGTGTCCGAGAGCGTAATATCCGCAACGTCACACAAGGCTGCCAGGCGCTCGCCGTCGTCCGGACTCACCCCCTGTTCCCAAGCGAGTAAACCGATCGTCCGATAGAGGGCCCCAGTATCGATATAGCGATAGCCGAGCCGTTCGGCCAAAAGACGACTGACCGTACTCTTGCCCGCGCCAGCCGGACCGTCGATGGCGATGATCAGGCCCTTCTTGGTCTCCGCCATCATCCCGTCTCCAGCCGGACTCCAGTCACTTCCTGGACCAGGCGGTAATAGCCGGGAAAGGAAATGGCAATGCACTCTGGCTCGCGGACGCTAACGCCCTCGTCCGAACCGAGTCCGGCCACGCTCAGCGCCATCGCAATTCGGTGATCCCCCTGGCTGTGAACCGTACCCCCCCGCACGCGCCCCTGCCCGGCGATCACCAGCCCATCCCGCCGTTCTTCAACCGTCACTCCGAGGGCGGCCAAGGCGACGGCCAGGGCGTGAATGCGGTCACTCTCTTTGACGCGCAGTTCCTCGGCCCCACGAATGACCGACCTGCCTTGGGCAAACGCCATCACCACGGCCAGCATGGGCAGTTCATCAATGGCGCGGACAATCAACTCACCGTCAACCGTTATACCGCGCAGGGGGCTTGAGCGGACCACCAGATCACCGACGGGCTCTCCGCAGACGTTGCGTGCATTGTGTATCTCGATCCGGGCTCCCATTGCGCGGAAGATATCCACGATCCCCGTCCGGGTTGGATTGAGTCCGATATGGCGAATACGCAACTCCGAGTGCGGCAGCAGGAGGGCTGCCGCAATAAAAAAGGCCGCCGAAGAGAGGTCCCCAGGGACATCTACATCCTGGGAGTGCAGGGGCGTTCCGCCTTCAACCGAGACCGTTCGGCCCTGCACCGTAAGCCGCCCTCCAAATGCGGGTAACAGGCGCTCCGTATGATCGCGGGAACGTGCCGGCTCTATGACCGTCGTCCGCCCGGTGGCCTGCAGACCCGCCAACAGGATGGCGGATTTGACCTGGGCGCTCGCCACGGCACTCGTATACGTCATGCCAGTCAGGAGCCCGCTCTGTCCCGTAATCCGTAACGGCGCGCAGTGTTGTCCGCCTTCACTCTCAATCGTAGCGCCCATCCGCCGTAACGGCTCGATCACCCGTCCCATGGGGCGCCGCCGGAGTGATGCATCACCATCCAAGCGGGACGTGAAAGAACACCCGGCCAGGATACCGGCCAGCAGCCGCAGCGTGGTGCCGGAATTCCCACAGTCGATGCTGGCGTCAACGTCGCTCGGAGGGTGGAAAGCATCCCAGCCACGGCTCTTCACGACAACTGTCGTGTCTTGTTGGGCGATATCGACCCCCAACAACTGGACCGCCCGGATCGTCCGCAGATTATCCTCACCTAGCGAACAGCCCCGGATGCAGCTTTCTCCTGTGGCCAGCGCCGCGAACAGGACGGCCCGGTGGCTGATGGATTTATCGCCCGGCAGGCGGATTTCGCCCTGTATGCCGTGCGGAGCGGGAGGGATTGTTACCGCTGGCGTCATGTCTAGTGGAGGACACTTTCACTCTTTATCACGCAAACGAGTCAGGCGCTGACGCTCCTGGCGGGCACGCTCAATGTCCGCCGAGAGCGCTTGTCCGTCCCCCTCGGTCACCGCGACTTTCATCTGCGTCAGCGCGGCTTCAAAGCTGGAAATGGCGGCGAGCAGGGCGTCGCGATTACCGAGACAGATGTCGCGCCACATCTCTACGGGACTGGCGGCCACCCGCGTCAGGTCCGCAAACGCACTGCCGGCATACACAAGTGGATCGACCTGTTCCGACTGTGGCTGAACCGAGTGAGGGAAGGATTGAAGGAGGCCATTCATCACGCTGAACGCGATGAGATGGGGCAGATGGCTGACCTGGGAAAGAATGCGGTCGTGGACCTCGGGGTCCATTTCTTCGACGCGCATGCCAACACCCTCCCATAAGGCCCGGACCCGTGCCAGGGCGTCAGCATTGGTCTTGTCGGTCGGCGTCAAGATGCATAAGCGTCCCTCAAAGAGGGTTTCAAAGGCCGCCCCAGCCCCGGCATGCTCGGTCCCGGCAATAGGGTGGGCAGCCACACATGGTAGCGAGTCGGGGACAATCGACTCAAGTGTAGTAACAACCGGGGCTTTGACACTCCCAGCATCCGTCACAATACAGCCTGGCGAGAGATAGGGCAGAAACTGCTGCACGGCCGGGCCAGTCGCCTGGACCGGAACGGCCAGTAGGACGCAGTCGGTTCCCTGAGCCGCTTCGGCCGGATCGAAGGTATAGGCATCAATGAGGCCGCGGTCGAGCGCAATTTTCAGATTAGCTTCGGTCCGACCAAAGCCAACCACCTGTTCAACCAGCCCACGCGCCTTGGCCGCCAGCCCGAGCGAGCCGCCGATCAGACCAACTCCAACGATAAGCAGACGATGAAACAAGGGTGACATACTGTATGAGGCGTGGCGCAGGCTATGCCTGCGTTTGCAGCTTCTCCAGAGCCGCAATAAAGCGTTCGTTTTCCTCAGCCAGGCCCACACTCACGCGGGCATAGCCGGGATAGCCATAACCCTCCATCGGCCGAATGATAATACCCTGAGGTAGAAGCTGTTGCGACACGCCAGGACCAACCTTGACCAAGAGGAAATTCCCCCAGCTCGGTGCGTAGGCAATACCCAGACGGTCCAACTCCTGACGCAGATAGGCCAGCCCGTGCCGATTATTGTCTTGGGTGCGGCGAATATGTTCGGCATCGTCAAGCGCGGCTAAAGCGCCCACTTGGGCGAGGGTATTCACATTAAAGGGCTGACGGATGCGGTTGAGGGTATCGATCACTTCCGGTGAGGAAATACCGTAGCCAATACGCACGCCGGCCAGACCGCAGATCTTGGAAAACGTGCGCAGGGTGATGAGTACTCGTTCCTCTGTATGGTAGGCAAGCGAGTCGGGGTAGTCCGGGTCGTCAACAAATTCAAAATACGCTTCATCAACCACAATCACCACGTTTGGCGGTACCCGCTCCAGAAACGTCTCCCAGTCCGCCCTGGTATAGATCGTGCCGGTGGGATTATTGGGGTTATCTAAAAAAATAATACGCGTATCGGCTTCAATGGCTCGCGCCATTGCGTCCAGATCAAAGACGAAGCCGGAGTGTGGAACGGTAATCGTGCGGCCCCCGGCCGCGTGCACACACAGATGATAAATGGCAAAGGCGTGCTCCGCGGCGACAATCGATTCGCCCACACGCAAAAAGGTCCGCACGATCATCTCGATCAGTTCGTTCGAGCCGTTACCAACAATAATCCGCGAGCGGTCCAGCCCGAATTTCTCGGCCAAGCGTTGCTTGAGATAAAAGGCATCACCGTCGGGATACAGATTGAGCTGGGGCAGGGCCGCCCGAATCGCCTCAAGCGCCTTTGGGGACGGACCCAGGGGATTCTCGTTTGAGGCGATTTTCACCGAGTCGCTGATCCCGTATTCTCGCTCCACCTCTTCAATCGGCTTGCCTGGCTGATACGGGGTGAGGCTCAGGACCCAGTCCGGTACATACTTTCGAATATCCATACGCGTTCACCGTTTTTGCCGAGCCGACTCCGTCGCTGACCCAAAGGAGGTATACGAACCCAGCACCTTGACCGACATACAGCAGGGTTCGATCTCGCGCAGAGCGTCGGCGAGAGCCGGGTCGCCCACATGGCCTTCAACATCGATAAAGAAGACGTATTCCCAGGGCCGCCCTTTGAGCGGCCGGGATTCAATCCGCAGCAGGCTCATGCTGTGGGCGGCAAACGGCCTCAGCACCTGGTACAGGACCCCTGGTTCATCCCGGACCGACAGCACCAGGGACGTTTTGTCATCCCCGCTTGGTGTGCCGGGTTGCCAGGTTCGGCTCAGAATGGCGAAACGGGTGTAGTTCGCGGCCTGATCCTGGATATCCGCGTCGATGATATTGAGCCGATAGCGCTCCGCGGCCAGCCGTCCGGCAATCGCCGCGGCGTGGGGGTCCCGTCGCACCAGTTCAGCCGCCCGCGAATTGCTCGCCGCCGCCTCCGTGGGCACCCCAGGCATATGCGTGGCCAGCCAGTGCTGGCATTGGGCCAGAGACTGCGGATGGGCCAGGACGCGCTGAATACGCTCCCGCTTTGTGGCGCGGCTGAGCAAACAGTGCCGAATGGCTAAAGACCGCTCGGCAATAATATGCAGATTCGTTTCAATAAAGAGATCGAGCGTCAGCGCAACCGAGCCTTGACTCGAATTCTCAACGGGCACGACCCCATATTCGGTCTGCCCGTTTTCCACTGCTGAGAAAATCTGGGGAATCGTCTCCACCGGGACAAATTCAGCCTTTGAGCCAAACTGTTCTTTACTGGCCATATGCGCATAGCTCGCCTCCGGTCCGAGATAGGCAACCCGCAAGGACATTTCGAGCGCACGTGAAGCAGAAATAATTTCGCGATAAATAGCCTGAACGGATTCGTCCGGTAGCGGCCCGGTGTTCAACTCAGCCAGGCGGGCGAGAATGGCCCGCTCCCGACCCGGTATATAGACCGGGTTGGTCTTCCCTTTCGTGTTTCCAATCTGTTGAGCCAGATGGGCGCGGCGATTCAACAGCGTGAGAAGCTGCGCATCGATCCGATCGATTTTCTCTCTGAACGTATCTAATGCCGGCTGCGGAGAGGAGGAACGTTTGTGCACCACACGGCGTTTTGTACTACGATTTGCTGAGCCAGTCTATGCGGCTCGAGCCTCTCTCCAAGCGGGCCAGCCGTGGTTCAGCGGGTTGCGCCAGCTTCACTGACTGGGGTCTCCGCGTCCCCTGCCGTATCGACAATGCCGACTTCTCCCATCCGCCGGAATTTCGTATAGCGTTGGTCCATGATCTCGGCCACGGACAAGTCACTCACCGCTTGCAGATGTCGGTCGATTGCGGCTCCAACATCGCTGATCGCCGCCTGGGTATGCCGGTGGGCTCCCCCTGACGGCTCGGCAATCATCTCGTCAATCACGCCGAAAGCGAACAGGTGCGGGGCCGTGACCTTCAACGCCTCGGCGGCCCAGGCCGAACGCTCTGGTGTGCGTTCTCCAAACAGAATCGCCGCGCAGCCTTCGGGGGTAATGACCGAATAGCAGGCGTTTTCCTGCATCAGCAGCCGGTCGCCCACCCCGAGGGCCAGGGCGCCGCCACTCCCCCCTTCTCCAATCACCGTGACAATGATGGGCGTCTTGAGGCCGGCCATTTCCTGGATATTCCGGGCAATGGCTTCGGCCTGGCCGCGCTCCTCGGCCCCCACTCCGGGATAGGCTCCCTGGGTATCAACAAAGCTCAGCACGGGCCGCTGGAACCGCTCGGCGAGATGAAAGAGACGGAGTGCCTTGCGATAGCCTTCGGGCCGGGGCATGCCAAAATTCCGGTGCACTTTTTCGGCCACCGTCTTGCCGCGCTGATGGCCGACCACAACCACTGGTGTCCCGCGAAAACGCGCCAGGCCGCCGATAATCGCCGGATCATCGCCAAAGACCCGGTCGCCATGCAACTCTACGAATTCGGAGCATAAGGCCTCAATATAATCGAGCGTATAGGGCCGGTCCGGGTGTCGAGAGAGTTGTACCCGCTGCCACGGTGAGAGGGCGCTACATACCTCGGTCTCGCGCTGTCGGAGCTGTTCTTCCAGGACGGCGAGTTCGGTCTGTTGCTGGGCTGAGCGAGTTTCAACTTGGCTGAGGGTGGACACCTGTTTGTCCAACTCTTCCAGAGGGCGCTCAAAATCGAGATAGGTTGTCTGCACAATTGCTCCTTCAATACCGCGGGCATGAAGCGGCAGGGGTAGAACGGCCCGACAGGTCCCTGACGTCTGCCCCGTTATGTATTCTTCACCTCTTCAAAGAACTCCTGCGTCGCACGGTCAATGTCTTTCTCCTGGGCTGGTGCATACCACTGTACCTGAGGTTCTGCGCGCAGCCAGGTCAACTGCCGTTTGGCCAGCCGACGGGTTGCCGTGGCCATATGGGCGACTGCCTCCTCCAGGCTGGAGCGTCCGTGTAAGAGGTCCACAATCTGAGCATAGCCGATGGTGCGAAATGCGGGAAGCTGCTCGCCAAACCCCATATCCCAGACCCGGCGGACCTCGTCAACAAGGCCATCACGAATCATCTGCTGGCAGCGCTGCTGAATACGCCGGGCCAAGACCTCCCGTTCCAGGACCAAGGACACCAGCAGCGTCGAAAATGGCCGCTCTCGGAAGCCGTGCTCCCGCTGCCAGACGCTCATCGGCTTGCCGCTCAACAGCCAGACTTCCAAGGCCCGAATCAGCCGGGCGTGGTCGTGTGGATGGAGCCGCCGGGCCGTGTCCGCATCAACCTGGCATAGCCAATTGTGGAGAAAACCAGGACCATGCTCCTGCTCCCAGGCAGTCAGACATGTGCGCAGCACGGGGTCGGCCTGTGGTCCAACAAAGAGCCCCCGGGTCAAGGCCCGAATATAGAGTCCGGTTCCACCCACTACAAAAACGCGTTTGTCTCGCCGGGTCAGGGTGGCAATCGCTTCGTGCGCGAGTGTCCGAAAGCGGGCCACATCAAAATGCTCATCCGGATTGACCACATCAATCACATGATGCGGCACCTGGGCCTGCTCGGCTGGTGTTGGCTTTGCCGTCCCAATGTTCAGGTAGCGATATACCTGACGTGAATCCGCGCTGATAATCTCCGCGTTATAGCGCTGGGCAAGAGTGAGCGCGAGCGCCGTTTTTCCCGTGGCGGTCGGGCCGGTAATAACAACGACCTGTGGTTTTCCCATAGATCACACTGAGCGTCGGGGGTACCCGAGGGATCAGGTCAGAAAAAATGCACCGCGTATCCACTCCCCTTTTTTCTGCCGGCTGCCGGTGCATCACTCCGCCGGGTCAATCCCGAGGGCGGGCAAAAGATCCAAATCCTGCAATGCCTGATAGGTATGCGTTGCCGTTGGCTCTGAGGCAAAGAGCGTGAGGTCTTCAACCGAGTCGATGTCAAACGCAATACGCGGGGCCTCAATCACCCGGCAGGCGATATTCCCCTGCCGTGCCTGGGCTTGGTGGGCGCCCAGGCTTGGGCCGCCAAAGCAGGTCGGGATAACGGGCGGTGGGGTGCGCAAGAGCGCATTGGTGCCCTCGCCTTCTTTGCACGTTACCAACAGCACTTCGGGCTCATCCGTCGCCTCACACAAGAGCAGGTCAACGTCTTCAGATGTGACCAGAGGCAGGTCTGACAGCAGGACCAGCAGCGTTGTGCTGCCCTGTTGCAGACAAAACTCCTCACCAACCGCGACGGCCCCGTTGAGCCCCCGCGGATGGCCCTCGTCAATGGCGTCCGCACCCAAACCGCGCGCGAGGTCCAGCAAGGTCTGATCCGAGGTCACGACCCCAAAGCGGTCCACCGTCGCCGCGCGGCGCAGCTGCGTCAGCACGTCGCGCAACATGGCCTGAGACAGGCTGTGCCGCTGGGTGTCAGACAAGAGTGCGGACAGGCGACTCTTGCCCTGTGTTAAGGCTTTAATAGGAACGAGAACGAAATTCACACGCGCTATCCTGAAGAAATTCTCCTTGCAGAACAAGAGGGAATGCGGATATAGTTGGGCCGCTCATCACATACGGTAAAAAAGAAGAAGGAGGAACCACATGAGAGAGGTTGCCCTGGTTGGTGCGGGTATGACCCGTTTTGCCAAGCATCTGGATAAAGGTATGAAAGAGTTGTCCCGCGAGGCCATCGAGGGAGCCCTCAAATCAGCCGGGGTTGAGGCTGGCGCGCTGGAGGCCGTCGCGGTCGGGAACGCCATGGCCGGCCTGATTACCGGTCAGGAATGCATCCGCGGGCAGGTCGTTCTGCGCGAAATGGGAATTGGCGGCATTCCGGTCATTAACACCGAAAACGCCTGTGCCAGCGCGGCCACCGCCTTTCATCTGGCCTGGTTGTATGTCGCGTCCGGCATGTACGATGTCGTGCTCGCCCTGGGCATGGAAAAGCTCTACCACGAGGACAAGAAGAAATCGTTTGCCGCCATCGGCAGCGCCATTGATGTCGAGTTGATGCAAAAAACTCTGGCGGATATGAAAAAATCAACGGAGGAGAAAGGCGGAGGAGCCGGGGCCGGCAAATCGCGCAGCATGTTTATGGACTTTTACGCCGAGTTTGCCCGCAGCCATATGCGGAAATACGGCACGACCAAAGAACATTATGCGCAGATTGCCGCCAAGAACCACACTAACGGTAGTCTGAACCCCCATGCTCAGTTCCAGACGCCGCGCAGCGTGGAAGACGTGCTCGCCTCGCCCATGATCGCCGATCCGCTGACGCGGATGATGTGCTCCCCTATTGGCGACGGGGCTGCTGCCCTGGTGCTCACTAGCGCGGAGAAAGCCAAGGAATTCACCACCAAGCCGGTCTATGTCAAAGCCTCGGTGCTAGGGTCGGGTAAAGACCACCAGCCTGGGGACCCCGGTGTGACGGAACGCATGGCGAAGAAAGCCTACGAAGTGGCCGGCATTGGTCCCGAAGACCTGGATGTGGCCGAAGTCCACGACGCCTCGGCCCCGGCCGAACTCATCATTTACGAAGAGCTCGGCCTATGCCAGCAGGGTGAAGGCGGCCGCCTGATTGACGAAGGGCTGACCGCCCTCGGCGGGAAAACTCCGGTGAATCCGAGCGGCGGTTTGCTGGCCAAGGGCCATCCGGTTGGGGCCACCGGCACGGCACAGATCGCCGAGATTTTCTGGCAGCTCCGTGGTGAAGCCGGGAAGCGCCAGGTCGAAGGCGCCAAAGTCGGACTGACCGAGAATGGCGGCGGCATGGTTCGCGGCGAGGCTGCCGCGTTGGCCGTTCACATCCTCAGCGTCTAAATGCGAGTCATCTCCGGTTCGGCAGGTGGGCTCAGCCTAGTGGCGCCCAAGGGACACAAGGTCCGGCCCACTGCCGACCGGGTCAGAGAGTCTGTCTTCAATATCCTTGCCAGTCGATTTTCCCTCGTCGATACAGACATTCTCGATCTGTTCGCCGGGACCGGCGGGCTCGGCATAGAAGCCTTGAGCCGCGGCGGTCGCTCGGCCGTCTTCGTTGATACCAGTCCGGACGCGCAGAAAGTGATTCGCACCAACCTCAAAACCACCAAGCTGCTCCATCGTGGCCGTCTGCTGCGCGCCTCCGTCCCGACCGGGATTCGTATCGTGGCAGACCAGGGGCTGCGTTTTGGTGGGGTGTTTCTGGACCCGCCGTATGGGGAAGGCTGGGTGGATAAAACCCTGCGGCGTTTGGCGCGCAGCCCGGTGCTCCTGCCAGAGGCCTGGGTCGTTGTTGAGCACGCGCAGCAGGAGTCCGGAGCCACCGCCTACACCGCCTTGGTATTGACGGACCGTCGCCGTTACGGCACAACCGAGGTGTCTTTTTACCAACATGAGGGTGAGGAATCCGAGTGAAACGCCGCGCCATATACCCCGGCTCTTTTGATCCACCGACGTGTGGCCATGTAGACATCGTCCGACGGAGCCTTGAACTCGTCGACGAGGTGGTTGTTGCCGTCGTGTATAACCCCCAAAAAGAGAACTATCTTTTCGCTCCGCAGGAACGTCTCGACATGTTTCGCGAGGAGCTGAAGGAGGCGGGCGACCGGGTGATCTACGACAGCTTTCATGGCCTGCTGGTCGATTACGTCGAGCGTATGCAGTCCAAGATTATCATTCGAGGGTTACGCGCGGCCTCAGATTTTGAATACGAGTTTCAGATGGCGCTCATGAACCGCCATATGAAGCCCGATATGGATACGGTTTTTCTGACGACCGGGGCAGCCCATTTTTACACCGCGGCTCGCTTGGTCAAGGAAATTGCCAGTCTGAACGGTTCCGTGAAGGGCCTCGTCCCGCCCCATGTCGAAAAACGACTCCGCGAGAAATTCGCACAGCGGGCCTGACCGCGGACTCTCACAGGTCCGCATGACCGTTTCAGGTCGTTGTATGAGCGACGCGCACACCGCGTGTTCGACAAGAGGAGTGTAAGGAAAAATGCGTCTGGCACCACGTTTGGATCAGGTCAAACCATCGCCGACCCTGATGGTTACGGTGAAAGTCGCGGCGCTCCGCCGCGAGGGGATTGAGGTCATCGATTTTGGAGCTGGCGAGCCCGACTTCGATACCCCGGAGCATATTAAAGACGCGGCTATTGCGGCGCTCAAACAGGGCAAGACCAAGTATACGCCGGTTGGCGGAACTGCGGACGTCAAAGAGGCCATTATCGCGAAACTCCAGCGAGACAACGGCCTCGAGTATGTACTCCCGGAGGTCACGACCGGGTGCGGCGGGAAACATATCCTCTTCAACGCCTTTCATGCCCTGGTCGGTCCCGGAGATGAAGTCCTCATCCCGGCACCCTATTGGGTTAGCTATTCCGACATCGTGGTCCTGGCCGGTGGGACGCCGAAACTCCTGCCCACAACGGAAGAAACGGGCTTCAAAATCACGGCCGCTCAACTGCAAGACGCAATCGGCCCGCACAGCAGAGTGCTATTGCTCAATAGCCCGTCCAATCCGACCGGCGCCGCCTACACCGAAGATGAACTCAGCCAGATCGCTGACGTGATCGAGTCCAGCGAGCTGTTCACCATTTCTGACGACGTGTACGAGAAGTTTTTATACGACGCCCCGCGCTGCGCCCATTTGCTCGCCCTCAAGCCGGGGCTGCGCGACCGGCTGCTGGTGGCCAACTCGGTCTCAAAAACCTACGCCATGACCGGTTGGCGCCTGGGCTATGCCGCCGGACCGCAGGAAGTCATCAAGGCGATGGAAACCATCCAGAGCCAGAGCACTTCAAACCCGAACTCAATTGCCCAGGCCGCGGCGATTGAAGCCCTGACCGGCGACCAGGCACCGGTCGGCGTCATGGCTGGAGAGTTTGCCAAGCGACGCAATTATGTGGTTGACCGACTCCGGGCCATCCCGGGTATCACTTGTACGCTGCCGGAAGGCGCGTTCTATGTCTTTCCACGGGTCTCGGGCTGCTTCGGGCCCAAGTGGCAGGGCAAACCCATTGCGTCGGCCATGGACTTCTCGCTGTATCTCCTGGAAGAAGCCAAGGTTGCGCTGGTGGCCGGTGAGGGATTTGGCTCTGCGGAGCACGTCCGTATTTCGTATGCCACTTCCATGCAGAATCTTGAGCAGGGCCTCAATCAGATAGAGGCCGCGCTCCAGCGCTTGAGCGGAGCGTAGCGTCAAATCCTTACAGCGCCCTTAGCACCCTGTCCGCATCGAAATTATACCCGGCTGATTGCAGTTCCTTGACAAGGTCCGTTTTCCAGGCTCGGTCGTCCAGCGGAATGTACACAACCCCAGCGTAATCCGATGGTATCTCCACCTCTCCCTTGATCAGGGCGCAGACTCGGTTTCGACCAAGTTTTCCGATAAAGAAGCCCAACTCGAAAATCACGTTCTGTCGGGCACGAGGATTGAGCGTATTTCCGTCATCCTGAAGCGAACCCGCATCGTCCGGCGTCAGCAAAGCTACGGCGAATCCAACCTGTGCGTGTTGCTCGAATTTCTCAATGATGGTGCATCCCCGGCTCGGTTGGTCGGCTAATATCACGGGATTGAGCTCTAATTGTTCAAGAAATCTCGCGACAGTGTTCTTCGTGCCCTCGTCCCTCCCGTGAATGACGAAGACTTCATTTGTGTTCGGCAGTTCATTCTCTTGAGCGATGGAAGACGTTGGCGTCTGATTTTCCTCTTCCTCCTCCTCCTTTTCCTCTTGTATACTGAGAGTCTCTAACACGTCCTTTGCTGTCACCGGCTCCCAATACTCCTCGATTTCTTCAATCATCGACTCAAGCACTGAAGCCGCTGAATCCAGTCTGCCCTTCTGATAATATATCGTCATGCTCCTTCTGAAGTCCTGAAGGTGGGACCTGTCTCCGAACGTGTTGGTGATGGCGATCTGGGTGTTTCTTCGCCACTTCTGAAACTCTGGAGAATCGGGTTTTAGTTCCTCTAATTCGGATAACCCATCCAGCGCCTTTCGCAGACGCTTCAGTGCCTTGGCTCTGGTCGGTCTCGCCATCACTCCAACTCCACAATCTTCGAACGCTCAATCCCCTGATCGTCCTCGATCTTGACCGCCGTCCGACGGCGCTCGCCAACCTTAATCGGCCTTGAGCTTGCGCGCTAGCTTGACTCAGCCGTCTTTTTGACTTCCTCGTAGTCGAACCGGAAGGTCGTAAAGACGATGACCTTCCGGTTGGGAGCGAGGCTTTGCGCCCCTGTCAGCGCGTCAGCCTACACTGGAATGATGCTAGAGCCCGTCGACCAGGACAATCTCGGCCTCGGAACCGGTCTGGCGCAGCGTAATCAGTGGGGCGTACTCCGGGTCGTTATACCAGGCCCGGGCGGCCTCCAGGGACGGGAACTCAACGATGACCATCACTCGGCCGGCCGGCGTTGTGCCTTCCACGACATCCATCTCCCCTCCGCGTACCAGGTAGCGCCCCCCGTGCTTCTGCACCAGGGCCTCAACCTTCGGTCCGTACTCTGCGACCCAAGCGGGATCACTCACATCTACTCCACCAACGAGATAGGCGGGCATACTCATATTCTCCTTTGTCTTTACTATAATCTCATCTCTCCCAGCGCTTGTATCACACCGGGTACGCCGTGGTCACCCGTCCCCCAGAGCCGCGCTCCGTTCCGTTTTTCTCCCTCGGGCTTCAGCCGTTGACCAGTTCCCAGGCCAATTTCTTTGCCGTCTCAAGGTCGGACACGAAATGCTCTGAAGGAATACGGTCATGGATACCGAACATCCGCAGCGCTTCCTCAGCCGCGCCGGACAATCCGACCACAACACAGCCCTTGGCCTCCGTTTGGGAGACCGCCGCCAGATCCTCGATGACCAAGGCCGCGCTATCGTCCATATACGTCACGTCCGAAAAGTCGAAGATGACCACCTCGTGGTCCTTGATATCCGTCCCGACCGACCGCGCCAGTTCTCGCGCTGACGCCACAGAAAAGTGGCCGGGCAGGGCGAGAACTGGCGCGGGCCTCGTAGGATTTCTCTGCCTCCGGAGAGACCACCGCATCCAGCAGCGGTACCGATACGACCTTCTTCAACTCTTCGGGCTCCAAGCGACGCGCCGAGACGAAGCCGGCCACAATCAGCCCCACACCCACCGCCATGATGAGATCGATGAATACGGTCAGCACCAGCGTCAGCAGCATGATGATCACGTTTTCTGTCGCTGCCTGGTGAATCCGGAGCAGGAAGCGCCAGTCGATGATGTCCCAGCCCACCTTCATCAGGATGCCGGCCAGGCAGGCTTCCGGGACGCGCTCGACGAGCGGGCCGAGGCCAAATATGAAGGCCAGGAGGAGTATGGCGTGTAAGGCACCCGATATCGGCGTTCGCCCGCCGACCCGCACGTTGAGCACCGTTCGCATGGTCGCGCCCGCCCCAGGCATGACGCCGAGCAGATACGCTGCAATCTCTCTTTTTCTTCCCACCGCCTTAATGCTTCTGTCGAGACCGCGTCGAGGTCTCGGCCGCCCAGCGCGGCGATCTGCTCTCGCCCCTAGTCTCCATGGTCATGAGCTGGATGATGTCGTTGCTGGTGACCGCGCCCAAAAACTTTTCCGAATCCCTTTCCACGACGGGCATGACGGAAAGAGAACTCTCTGACATACGGTGCAGCACGTCTTCGACTTGCTCATCAGGCCAGGCCAATGGGGTTTGGCGGCGTACCACAGCGTCGAGCTGGGTCTTGCCCCAAGCGTCTTTAGGCAGGTAGCGGAGCATCTCCAGGGCCACGATCCCGACCAGCCCTTCCTTATCCGCCACGACGTAGTGGTGCTGGTGCGGAACGATCCACTGCTCCGTGAAATCACGCACTGTGACCGAAGACGCGGGATGCCGCTGCGAGCGGTCCAGAATGTCATCAATCTTGATGTCTTCCAGCGCGAAGCGGGCTATTCCCAACGGAATGTCGTCAAGTTGCGCTGGCAGGTCGGTCCTGCGGCTGGCCCGGCTCACCGCGAAGCCGATCACCGCCGGCATGAACAGGATGTAGCAGAACATGACCAGCACCAAGAATGAGAAAACCACCTCGTCAATGATTCCAGAATCCCACATAACCAGCAGCAGCGCGATTTCAGCCACTCCCTTACCCATCAGCCCGGTGGCCACGGCGTAGGGAACGGCGAGGCGGGACACGTAAGCGCCGATGAAAGCGCCGGTGAAGTTGCCGAGCAATGGGACCAGCGCCAACCCCGCCATGGCCTCCAGCGGCAAGGTTACGAAGGTAAAGCTGAATCTCAATCCGGCGGAAGCAAAGAAGAGGGGCACGAAAAGCCCCTCGGCCACGCTGCGAATCCCTGGGATGATCTCCCGCTGCACTTGGTAGGGAAGGTTCGACAGCGACGCCCCGAACAGTAAAGCACCCAGTGAGCCGTGGAGTCCCACTGCTTCCGCGCCGTACACTATCAGGAAGAGCATGCCAAGCAGCACGCCCAAAGAGAGTTGCGGCACCTGGATCATCCGCTGCAACAGCACCACTAACGGCGGCAGCACCCGCGACGACAATACCCAGGTCACCACCGAAAAACCGGCAACTTTGCCCAGCAGAATCAGTATGCCGACAGGCGAAACTTGGTGGTCGTGTTCGCCGATGCTGAAGCCGATCAGCAGCAGGGCAATCAACTCGGCGATGATCACCACCGTGAAAATTTGCAGTCCAACCGGCTGTTTCAGGTATCCGCCGTCCGTTAGCACTTTGGCCACGATGCCCAGACTGGTCATCGACAGCACGCCGGCCAACGCCAGCGACTCGGTGAAATTCAGTTTCAGTCCGAAATCGAAAACTAAATCGGTGGTGACCAGCATCGAAATGCTTAGTGACACGATCACGGACAGTACGGCCGCGAGGAAGTACTGGCCTCTGAGGGACGACATGAAACTGGAAATATCCACTTCGTCCAGGCCGATCAGGAAAAAAAATATGAACACACCCAGCGCCAAAACCAACTCGAGGTGCAGCGAAGACTCAATCCACCAGACGCCGGTCAGTTCCATGACCGGCCCAAGAAACATACCTGTCGCCGCATAGGCGATGATGGCGTTCAACCGCAGCCGGCGAAAAACGCCCTCGGCCAACTTGGCGACGATGATGAGCATCCCAAGAGTCAACAGCGATTGGTGTAGTTCAGGCGCGTGCTCAGCGGATCTAAACAGATCCACTATCGCTTGGAGCGAGAAGCCTTCCATGGACATCTTGAGATTCTCCGTAGGTGCCGTTTGGGGGTTTTTAGTATGGGCCGCTCAGTTTTTCGACCCCGTGGTACTTGCCGTCCGTACCAATCACGGTCAAGAAGACGGCGTCGGATCCCTGGTTATCGTCCGGCCCGTATTTGAGCTGCATGCCGTCAATTTCTATGGCGCCGGCATCTCGCACCGCGTGGAGAAGGCACTCTCGACTCAGGTCGGGGCCGCAGGCTTTGAGACCGGCGACAGCTAGGCGTCCGGCCAGATAACCTTCCAACGAAACGAACCCGGGTTCCGCTTGGGGGTCGTACTCGGAGAGGGCACTGTGGTATCGAACCACCACGGGGATGTTTTCGTTATCGGGGAGAGGAACTACTTGCGTAACGTACACGCCGGCCCCGTCGGGCCCTAACTCGTTCGCCAAAGCGTTGCTCCCCACGAAGGAGACCGTCATGAATACCGGGTCCAGCTCCCGCCGCACCAACTCGATGGCCTTGACCACCGGCTTGTAGGAGCCAATCATGATCACCGCTTCCGGATTGGCCGCGGTGATTTTGAGCGCGGCTCCCTTCACAGCGCGGGTATTGCGTGGGTAGTGCGAGGCCGCTACCGGCTCCAGACCCCGGCGCTCCAGTGCCAATCGCGCGCCCTCCAGCCCGTTCAAGCCGAAGGAATCATCCTGATAGAGGACAGCAACGCGGGTGACCCCCAAATCCTCGGTGAGCCGCGCCACCATCTCCTCGGTTTCCTGGTAATACGATGCCCGGACGTTGAGCACATTGTCCAACTCCGGGTCGCGCAAGAACTCGGCCCCCGTGAACGGAGCCAGGAAGGGTACCCCGGCAGTCTGGGCCAGCGGTGATGCAGCGCGGGACGTGGGGGTGCCCACCGCTCCGATCAGCGCGAATACCCTTTCATTTTCAATCAACCGTTGCGTGTTGGAAGCTGCAAAGTCGGTTTCATAGCCGTCATCCAACGCCTTGAGCTTCAGTTCGCGGCCATGGACGCCTCCTTCCTGATTGGCCTCGTGGAATGCCGCCTCAATTCCCAGGCGTAACGCCTTGCCCAATTCCTGGGCAGGCCCGGTGAACGCGGCGGATTGACCAAAAAGGACGTGGTCGTCGGAAACCCCGGGGTCCTCGTGGCCTTCTTCCTGCGCCGTTGTCGGATGCGGCGTATTCATTCCCCTTCCGCCGTCATTTGGCTCGGGGGCATCCTGCCCGTCCAGAGAGGCCATGCCAAAGGTCGCCAGCAGTAACCCTGCAATCATCACAAGGGGAGGGGGTATCAAGTGAGAAGCCAAACGCCGCACCAGCTTCATCATTGTGTCTTCTTCACTGGCAGATTGTGGAAGAGTAGCATTCACTGAGTATACTGCCAATACAAGGACGGGTACTGGATCATTTTTCTCTGTAAAGCATTGATTTTATTGGGTGAAAACCCTCTGCAAGTAGCGGGCCGTCACCCCGCATGTGCGGGGAAGCTGCTGGCCAGGTTCCGGGGAGTTGGGAGGCATCCTGCCAACTCATAAATGTTTCAATCTTCACACAACCCGAAGATTGCATGCTACGGGCAAAGGCTCGCAGGAAAGCGTTTGTAACAGATGTGGATTATGCCGTACAAGCTGCCAGTATAGGTTTGAGGCGACCTGGGAGATGGCTGTTGGCCGCCTCCTGGAATTACCTCGCTAGCCTCTTCTCCGTTGTCAACCAGGTAAACATCAGCGTTCCAACCACACCGGCAACCGCCCCAAAACCAAATAAAGGCCGTAGGCCGACAATATCCGACAGCAGTCCGGCGACGACTGGGCCGAGCATCATGCCGACGCTCAGCGCCATATTCAGTACGCCCATAATCGCTCCCATCCCCCCCTGCTTGCCCTCACCCGCGGCCAGGGCGGTTAAAGCCGGGCCGGCCAGCGCGCCCATGATGCCGGTGAATCCACTAATGAGCAGCAAATCCCAAAAACCGGCGGAAAAGAGGATGGTCACAAAGGCGAAGGAGGCCAAATAGCCGCTGATGATAATCAACAGCCGCTTGCTATAGCGGTCGGCCAGGCGTCCGAACGGTATCTGGACGAGGCTGTTCACCAGCATATAGGTCGCCATGATGATGCCAATACGGGATTGACTGAGTTGCAGCAGTTCGACGGCCAGCAGCGGGAGGAAGGAGAACCAGAGTCCCATCTGAATGGACGTCACCATACGAAACAGGGCAATCCCGCGTACACTCGGTCTGCGCAAGAGTTCTCGATAGGATGGCGGTCGCGGCCTCTCCTCATGGGGAGAACGGGCCTCATCTAAAAAGAAGAGGACAAAGAGAAGAGCCAGGGCGTTCAAGCCGCCCATCAAATAAAAACTGAGCGCCATGCCATACGTGTCGCTCAGCCAGCCACCGAGCAGGGGACCGACGCCGATACTGCTGGTCAGTGCCAGATTGAAGATGCCCATCAGCTCGCCCCGCTTTTCTGCGGGCGCCAGGTCGCCGACGTACGCGGTCGAGATGGGAATAATGAGGGCAACCGCAATCCCCTGGAAAAATCGACCCAGGGTCAAATACAGAATACTGGGGGCCCACACATAGACGAGCGACATCAGACTGCTGAGCAATAGGCCGGCGGCAATGAACGCCTTACGTCCGTGCTGGTCGGACAGCCGCCCAATAATTGGCATGAACAGGATCTGGGCCAAGGGAAAGCTGGCAAAGAAAACCCCGATACTGACTCCGGTTGCGCCCAGCGTCTTGGCGTAAATCGGCATGAACGGAATGACGATGCCCATGCCGAGCATAGAAGTAAAAATCGCGAGGTTCAGACTATAAAAAATACGCCAGTTCAAAATGCGAGTCCGGGAGCGGCAGGCTCTGCCTGTGGATAGGTTCTTGTTTCACACGGTCCCTGGTCCGACAAGGCAACACGCCCGCTTTCCCCTGCTTGGCGCTTTCTGCTAAGAAAAGACTCGCAGGGAGCATGCAGCGCCGCGGACAAGCGCGGGCAGCACTCCCTGACCTCTCAAATATGATGGAGGACAGCTATGTTTAATCATCCGGTCATCTCGGCCGATGGTCATATGGACATTCCGTGTTTGCCGGCCACTCTTTTTACCGAGAATGCCCCGGCTCACTTAAAAGACAAAATGCCTCGGGTGGTGGACGCCCCGGAGGGGAAAACCTGGGTGGCCCATAACGGGACCAGTATGGGTCTGGTTGGCGGGATGGGTTCAGCCGGGCGGCAATATATCCCAGGCCAGATTCATCGCGCCGACCGGATGGCCTCAACCGGCCTGTACGAGGATCAGAGCAAGGGGATTATGCGCACGACCGTGCCTGAGTTTCGGATCAAGGACCAGGAACGGGACGGCGTCGTCGGTGAGGTCATCTACGGCATTCTCGGTGCGGCCTTTCGGATCGATGACCCCGAAGTGACCGACCTGGTTGTCAGGATTTACAACGATTTTGCGGCGGATTTTTGCCGCGCCGCGCCTGGTCGCTTTGCCGCGGTTGCCAGTCTGCCGGCTTCGTCTCCCGAGAAAACGGCCGAGGAAGTGCGCCGCTGCGCGAAACTGGGCCTCAAGGGAGCCGAGTTGCCCGTCCGTCACGACATGATGCCGCTGTGGCATCTCGACTGGGACCCGGTCTGGGCAGCCTCGCACGATACCGGCCTGCCGATTCATCTGCATACCATCGGGCCCAAGCTCGACATGACCTGGGCCACCGACCGCCGCTCCAAGCGGATGTGGCTGGCCACCGTGTTGACCGAGTTTCAGATTGCCACCGCCGGCTTTATCGGGGCGGTGATCTATGGGGGCGCCTTGGAGCGCTACCCACAGTGCCGAGTGGTGATTGGTGAAGCCGGCATCGGCTGGATTCCTTACGTCCTGGAACGCATGGACTACGAGTGGGAAGATCAGTTTCAGGACCTCGAACTCAGCATGAAGCCGAGCGAGTACTGGTACCGACAGATGTACGCCACCTTTCAGCAGGACCAGACCGGCCTGGATATGATCGAGCGGGTTGGTGTCAACAATGTGATGTGGGGTTCGGACTTTCCGCATCCCGACGGAGTGTGGCCGGATTCACAGGAATTCCTGCACAAGCAGCTTGCCCATCTGTCCGAAGACGTCCGCCGCAAGCTCGTGTACGAAAACGCGGCCAAGCTGTACGGCTTTCCCATGGAGCAGTAAAACAGAGCGATAAGGAGAGACCGATGAAAATCCTTCCCATCCCCGTGTTGTCCGATAATTATGCCTATGTGCTGATTGACGAAGTGACCAACGAGGCCGGCGTTGTTGATCCGTCCGAGGCCGGTCCGGTTGCCGCCGCGATCAAGCGTGAGGGCGTGAACTTTACGACCATCATCAATACCCACCACCACTGGGACCACGTGGGCGGGAATAAAGAGCTGGTGCAGGAGTTTCCGCAGCTCAAAGTCTACGGCCATAAGCGGGACGAGACGCGCACGCCGTGCATTACCCATATGGTCGATGAGGGTGATACGGTCCGCATCGGGAATCTCGAAGGGTGTTTTCTCTTTATCCCGTGTCATACCAGCGGCCATATTGCCGCCTATTTTGAAGCGGAAAAATCGATTTTTACCGGCGATACGCTCTTTATTGCCGGTTGCGGACGCTTGTTTGAGGGCGTGGCCGCAGACATGCACAACAATATGGTCAAGCTGATGCAGTTACCGGACGACACCAAGATTTACTGCGGGCATGAGTACACCGTCACCAACCTGAACTTCGCCCTCAGCCTGGAGCCGGGCAATGTGAAACTCCAGGAAAAGCTGCGCTGGGCCGAGGAACTGCGGGCCAAAAACCAGCCGACCATTCCCGGTACGGTGGGCGAGGAAAAAGAGATCAACCCCTTTGTCCGGGTCGACAGCTCTGAGCTGCAAGAGCACGTGCAACAATCCTTCCCTGGGCTCGCCCTCGATCCCGTGTCAGTCCTGGAAAAGACCCGCCATCTGAAAGATAACTTCTAGGGGCTGGCTGCACGTACCCTCAGAGGCGTTCCAATTCCCAGAGGGGACGGCCTCGAAGAGCCACCACTTGGCACGATAGAATAAGAGGCACCAAATGCCATTTATTCGTCCACGTGTTTCGCCTCCTGATCCGAGGGCTAATGAGTCGGTAGGCCTTGAAGGTTTTCAAATCCCAACCCCCGACAGCTTCGAAGAGATTATCCCTACGCTCCTCGTCACGGTCGCTGTACTCCTAGTCTGGGTTGCACGCCGCAATCTTACTCAAATATTTAGACGTGAATCCCAAACTACTACGCAGGAACAATCCCGAGAGGAAGCAGAGACAAGGGCAGCAAAGAAGAGAGATGAGAGAACAGGCCTCAATGCACGGAGTCCTCTGCCGCGGTCACGTTACCGATTCTTTAGGACCGAGCAGGAAGCAAATGAATACATAGCTAAATTTAATCTGAAGGGTTTTCACCCTTTGCGCTGTTTGGGGGACTACTCTGATCTCTGGGTTGTGACTGACGGACATAGGAAAATTACTAACGATAATATTACGGTGAATTCTGATGGTTCTCTCGGCGACTCAACCGGTGGCGGCTATGATTGGCGCACTGGATGGCATTGAGTTAGGAAAGACAATGCTGGCTCGCTTTTCTCTTTTTTTCCTGAGCGTCTTAGCCTTTTACGGGCAGCTTTCCTCGTGTAGCCTGTTCGACACTACCGTCCTCGAACAGCAGCGCACGGAAATCCAGCGTTTACGTCAGGAAGCCGAGCAGTTACGGAAGGAGACGGAGGCCCTCCAGCAACAGCACGCCCAGCAACAACAGCAAACCGAGGCCTGCAACCGGGCGTTTAACGACTTTGACGCCGCCCGAAAAGCCACCGATGACGCAACGGCCATCGCCTATTATCAGTCGGGCTTAGCAATCTGTCCAAGTGATGATGTGGCCCACTATGAACTGGGCGAGGTCTATATGAGGCTGGGTCAGGCCGATGCGGCCCAGGCGGCATTTGAGCAGGCGGTGGGCATTAACCCCAATTTCTCACGTGCCCAACGGCGCCTGGAGGAGCTGGGGGGAACATCGCCGTCTCCCTAGCTGTACAGCACGTCCCTGACCGCACGCACGATTTTTTCAACACCGGGAAAGACTTCGTGCTCCAGGTTTTTGGCATAGGGCATGGGCACGTCTTCACCCGTGACCCGCACCACCGGCGCGTCCAGATAATCAAAGCCCTCTTTCATAATGCGGTAGGCGATCTCCGCTCCAAGACCGGCAAACGGCCAGCCCTCCTCAACAATAATACAGCGGTTGGTCTTTTTTACCGAATCAAAAATTATCCGGTCGTCCAACGGGCGGAGCGTGCGCGGGTCAATCACTTCGAGTTCGATGCCCTCTTTTGCCAGTTCGGTGGCGGCGTCCAGGGCGGCATGGACCATCTTGGACCAGGCGACAATCGTCACGTCCTGGCCCGCCCGTTTGACCTCGCCCCGTCCGAGCGGGATCTGATATTCCTCGTCCTGGACCTGCCCTTTGTGTCCGTACAGGACCTCGCCCTCAATAAAAATCACCGGGTTTTCGTCCCGGATGGCGGTTTTCAACAAGCCCTTGGCATCGGCAGGAGTTGAGGGCGCAACGACCTTCAGCCCCGGTATATAGGCGTACAGGCTCTCGACCGCCTGGGAGTGCTGGGCGGCCAGTTGATGCGCGGCCCCACCTGGGCCGCGAAAGACGATCGGCAGGGTAATCTGCCCACCCGACATATAGCGCAGCTTGGCCGCGTTATTAACGAGTTGGTCATAGGCGCACAGCGAGAAATTCCAGGTCATGAACTCGATGATGGGCCGCAGCCCCACCATCGCCGCGCCTATCCCCACCCCGGTAAAGCCGGTCTCCGCAATCGGCGTATCCACCACGCGGCGCTCACCAAAACGGTCAAGCAGGCCCTCGGACACTTTGTAGGCGCCATTATAGTGGCCAACCTCCTCGCCCATGAGGAACACGCGCTCGTCGCGTTCCATCTCTTCCGCCATGGCCTCTCGCAACGCCTCTCGGTATGTCAGCTCTCGCATATGATTGCCTTGTGTTTCTTATTTCTCTCCCCTTGGGAGCAAAAATCCAGTCCCCTCTCTCCCTGGGAGAGGGCTAGGGTGAGGGTTCTCCGCTCTTACACGCTCGCCTGCTGACGGCGCTTTTCGAGCGGCACGACCTTCTCGTCCCGTTCCTGCTGGTCTGGTTCGTAGTAGATATCATCAAACAGCGTGGCGACGTCGGGCGACGGTGATTCATCGGCAAACTGTACCGCTCCTGCCACCTCTTGTTTCGCGGCTTCGTCAACGGCTTTGAGCTGTTCTTCGTTGGCAATGCCCAGCGCATAGATGCGCTCGGCCAGAAGCCGGATAGGGTCGCGCTTCATCCACTCTTTGACCTCTTCCTTAGTGCGGTATTTCGCCGGGTCGGACATGGAATGACCCCGAAAACGATAGGTCTTGGCTTCAATGAGAATAGGCAGACTCTCGGTGCGGGCGCGTTTGGCCGCGTGGCGAATGACTTCCCGGACTTCGAGCACATCGTCGCCGTTCACAATTTCCTGAGCCATGGGGTAGCCCTTGGCCCGCACGGCGACATCCTCGACCGACAGGGTCCGATACAGGGGCGTGCCCATGGAATAGAGATTGTTCTCGCAAATAAAGATAACGGGCAGTTTCCACAGCGCGGCCAGCGACAGGCCCTCATGAAAGGCGCCCATATTGGCCGTCCCTTCGCCAAAGAAGCACAGGGTCACATCCGGCTCGCCCCGATATTTCGAGGCAAAGGCAATCCCGGCGGCGATGGGTACATGGCCACCGACAATGGCATGGCCGCCCATAAAGCGTTTTGCCACGTCAAAATAGTGCATGGAGCCGCCCCGGCCCTTGGCACAGCCATCGGCCTTGCCGAACAGTTCCGCCATGGCCGCATTCATATCCCCAACCCGGGCCAGGTAATGACCGTGGTCCCGATAGGTCGCCACGATATAATCCGTGGGCTCAACCGCCGACATCGCCCCCACCGCCACCGCCTCTTGGCCATTATACAAGTGCAGAAAGCCACCAATTTTGCCCCGCGAATACGAACGCGCCGCTTCTTCCTCAAAGCGCCGAATGCGAATCATGTCGCGGTAGAGCGAAAGCATAAGGGTCTTATCCATACTGATTCCCTCGCTATTGAGTGTTCCGTCTTTTGACGATCCTTGCCAGGGTAGGCCACTCTGCGGTCTGGTTGCAAGCGGGTTGAGACGAAATATCTGCGGGCTCAAGATGGGTTGATGACCTGTTGGATAATGGGAATACGCGCTACTAATGAGAGAGACAGGAGGCCCAATGAAGCGACCAACCAGCGAGATAATACAGCGTTTTGAGTCTTTCACCACAATCTGCGCATCAACCGTGCGAAATCAGGGCGCTCCTGGAGTTGTCTGTGCCACAAGAAAATTTTTATCCGAAATGGACCTCGGGCCGTTCGGCACGAAAAATAAGGACGCCTTCACTGGTATCCTTGAGCGTAAAACAAATGCTCTACAGGGGGCACTTCCAGAGCCGGCGGCATCTTGAGGTTGGCGCGTAAGGCGTTGAATGTCTTCCTTCGGGACTGCCTCTATAATCACTACCTGCGCCGTGATTTTCAGCTTAATAGTGCTGAATCCTTTTTCGAGTTGCCGCTGGATAGACTCGTAGTTACAGCGCTCGAAAGCCAAGCCCCCGCACAGAGCCTTCCGACTCGGAAAGGAGTCAAGCATATTTCACCGAGCGACAGTGCGAAGTTCCAAGAATATGCATCGCGCTTGGCTCAATTGAAGGGATATGCTCGGGTTCATCTCGACGCTGAATTCTTTGTGAGGCGGCTCAAAAAGGGAGAAATCATCCAATGGCGTCGATAACTATTCCCGAGTCAGTGAAGGACTATTTCCCGCAAAAACTGAACCCGTCCCAGCTATGGATCAATTATGATCCCAGCGTGGATTCGTTGACGGTGTACTTTACTGACTCACCTGTGCCAAGCGTGTGGGAAGATACCGACGACTATGTGTATATTGGTTTTACGCCAGAGAACGAAACGCTTGTCACTGGAGTCATGATTGAGCACTTCAGCCAGTGGCTCCTGCACTCCGGCCAGAGTGTCGGAGAGCCAGAGAATGTGGAGAAAGAGGCGCGCAATCCAATATAGGAAGCGGAGCCAGTAGCGGTTCGTGCCGTCGGAGACGCGCTTGAGTCATCGCGTTTGGCGCATGAACGCCCGCACCAGTCGGATCTCCTCATAGGTGTAATCTTTGCCCAGCATTGCCTTGACCGGAGCCAGGGCAGTGGCGCCGGAGCGGTCTACCGCCTGTCTAATGGCATCCAGACGATCCGCCGCCGGTAGTAATGGGCGGAGGTCAAAGTCCTTGCCGCCGCTGACCAGCTTTTCAACATGGCCCACTACTGTGCGGACAGACAGGCCGCGCTCCGCCGCGACCTCAGCAAGCGACCGGCCCTGCTCAAGCAACTGTTTCGTTGCGGCATACGTTGCACCGTGCCGACTCACCCCACTGCCCGACGACTCTCTAGGGCGCCGCGAGCCCGGCACGGGGCGCTCCGCAAGACCCTGCTCATCGGCGTGCGAACGAATAATCTCCAGAAATGCCTCGCCCCACTGTTCCAGTTTCGCCGCGCCCACCCCCGAGATATGCGACAGGCTGTCGCGGCTCTGGGGTAAATAGGCCGCCATCTGTCTGAGCGTCACGTCGCCGAAGATGACGTACGGCGGCACGTTGCGCTCCTCGGCCAGCCCGCGCCGCAGTGTGCGCAGCTTCTCGAACAGGGCCGCGTCAACGGCGAGGTCAGCCTGCTCATCGGCTATGGACGGTGGTGCATCTCGTCTACGCCACCCTAGCGCCGGGTCGGAGTCGGGGGTGGTGCGGGGAGCCGGTTCGACCCGTTTGGCGCGGGTGAGGGTCAGTTGCTGGCGGTTTTTGAGGAATGCCCGGCCGGCCGGCGTCAGACTCAGGCTGGCATAGCTATCCTTGCGCAGCAGGCCCTTGGCTTGCAGCAAGCCGGCTACCTCTTTGATCTCGCCGTCCGACAGGTCTTTGACGATGCCGTATACGCTCAGCTCGTTGTGTCGTAATTCCCGGATGCGTTTGGTGTTCGCTCCACGCAGCACCTGGCTGACGTGGGCGATGCCGAACCGTTCTCCCGTGCGGACGATGGCCGACAGGATTTTCTGGGCGATGAGAGTGGCGTCGAACTCCTCGCGGGGCGTGAGGCAGACGTCGCACCCCCCGCAGTTGTCCTGCTGCCAGTCTTCGCCGAAGTAGGCGAGCAGATATTTGCGACGGCAGGTTTGCAGGTCGCAGAACTCGATCACTCGCGCCAGCTTGTCCTGGGCATTGCGCCGCTCGGCCGCGTTTTCGATCTGATCGATAAAGAAATCCTGTTTGACCTTGTCGCCGTAAGAGTAGAACAGCGCACACTCGCTGGGCAGGCCGTCGCGCCCGGCGCGGCCCGTCTCCTGGTAATAGCCTTCGAGCGACTTGGGCAGGTCGTAGTGCACGACCAGCCGGACGTCGGGCTTGTCGATGCCCATCCCGAAGGCGATGGTCGCCACGATGATAGGAACGTCGTCGCGGATGAATTTCTCCTGGGTTTCGCTGCGGATCGGAGTATCCAGGCCGGCATGATAGGGCAGGGCGGACAGGCCCCGCTCGCCTAGCACGGTGGCCAGGTCCTGCGTGCTCTTGCGCGAAAAGCAGTACACGATGCAGGACTCGCCCCGGTACTCGTCGAGCAGGTCCGCTAGCGCGTCAACGGAGTTGCGCTTGGGCCGCACGCTATAGGTCAGGTTGGCGCGGTTGAAGCTGGCGATGAACTCTTGCGGCCGGGCCAGTTCGAGTTGTTCGGCAACGTCACGGCGGACCTGCTCGGTCGCGGTCGCGGTCAGGGCGATGAACGGGACGCCCGGCAGGAGACGGCGCAGATCAACCAAGTTGCGGTAGTCGGGCCGGAACTCATGTCCCCACATGGAGATGCAGTGCGCCTCGTCCACGGCTACCAGGCTGACCTTCAGCCCGGCCAGGAAATCCCGGAAGCCGGATAACGCCAGCCGCTCCGGGGCGACGTACAGGATTTTGACCGCATTCCGCCGGACGCGCGTCCGCACACTGTTCAGTTCCGGGTAGGTCAGGCTGCTGTTGATGAATTCCGCGGCGATTCCGTTGGCCTTGAGCGTATCCACCTGGTCTTTCATCAGGGCGATCAGCGGCGAGACCACCAGCGTCAGCCCGTCGAAGCGCAGGGCGGGCAACTGATAGCACAGAGACTTGCCGCCGCCGGTAGGCATCAGGACCAGCGTATCGCGCCGTTCCAGCACGCTTGCCACAATCTCGGCTTGCAGCGGACGGAACTCGTCGTAGCCAAAATGTTGTTTGAGCAGGTCCAGTTCGGTCACGTTTCCCTACCTCCACCCTGCGCCTTCGAGTATATTCTTCACGCCTTCCAGCCGCTTGGTGCATCTCACGGATAACGACTCAATTAGCATGAGTTGAAACATTTTTCCCGCAAGTCGTTCTTGCAATCAGGGAGGCGAAAAAGGATCCTGGCTTGACAAGCGGACAAAAATGTCCGTTATAAGAGTTGTGACGGGTAATGAATTCATCCGCAAAGTGAGAAAACTGGGTCGAGCAAATAAAGTGACGATTCGGTTTGTCGCCCGTCGCGGAAAAGGTAGCCACGGAACATTATTCTATGGTTCCAGTTCACAATCGTTCGGAACCCCAAGCAAAACAGGAACGCTTCGTGCCCTGCTGGACCAGCTCGGTATCAACGACTTGTAGGAGACGCCTGTGCAAAGCTTTATTTATTCTGTCAGACTGAAACCCGACGCCGTGGATGGTGGCTTTGTTGTCACATTCACCGATCTGCCTGAAGCCATTACTCAGGGAGAAGATGTTGAAGATGCCCTCAACGAGGCGGCCGATTGCCTTGACGAAGCTATTGTCAACCGGATTGCCACGGGCCTACCTATCCCCCTGCCGTCTGTTGTCAAGAAAGGGTGCTATCCGGTGCCGCTGGCTGCGCACAGTGCGGCCAAGGCCGCGCTCTATCTCGCTCTCCAAGAGGCCCGGGTGACAAAGGCAGACCTGGCAAAGCGACTGGACTGTGACGAGAAAGAGGTACGTCGTTTGCTGGACCCCCGCCATCCGTCGAAACTGCCTCGGCTTGAGGCTGCCCTGGCAGCCATGGGCCGACGTTTGATCGTTGGGTTCCAAGCAACTGCTTGAGACGGACGGGCATTCCCAACCGCCTCCGATGACGGTGACACGGTGAGCACGATGGCCGAGAAGCGTTGGACCCTCTTTCACCTGACCAAGGAGAACCTATGAAGCGTACAGCGATTACGCTCATTACAGGTGGAGTTGTCGTGTCTGTGCTGTTTGCCTTGTCCGTTATACTTGGCGCTCCCCAGCCGCCCCCTCCACTGGAAAGTATCAACGCGCCATTCCGTAGCGTGGACTTCTCCGGCCTTGCTCAGATCCAGCGCTATCCCGCTCGGGACGGGGCGCGTTTGGCGTTTCGTGCCTACGCGCCGGCCGCAAGCCCGGCCAAAGGGTCCGCGGTGCTTGTCCATGGGTCGTCCGCAAGCAGCGCCAGCCTCCATCCCTTAGCCAAGGGGTTAGCGCGGGTGGGCTATGCGGTCTATGCCTTGGACATGCGGGGTCACGGAGAGTCCGGTCCGAAGGGCCAGATTAGCTACATCGGCCAACTTGAAGACGATGTGGAGGACTTCCTGGAGGCTGTCCAGCCCGATGGCACAAGGACACTGGTTGGATTGTCGGCCGGCGGGGGCTTCGCCTTGCGCTTTGCTGCCAGTTCGCGACAGAAACTCTTCGACCAGTATGTACTGTTAGCACCATTCATTCACCAGGATGCGCCAACGTATCGGCCTGAAGCTGGTGGCTGGGTTGCAACCGGGGTCACGCGCATCATTGCGCTCACGTTGCTCAACCGTTTCGGCATCACCCGGTTCAACACTTTACCGGTGGTTGCTTTTGCGTTGACGGCCGAAGCGCAGCAGTTCCTGACGCCCACCTACTCCTACGCCCTGGCGACAAACTTTCGACCCCATGACGATTACCGGGCCGACATTGGCGCTGCGAAACAGCCGTTGCGCGTCCTGGTTGGCACGGACGATGAACTCTTCGATGCCGATCAGTTCTCAGCCGTGTTCGAGGCGGCTGGAAGGCCGGTTCCAGTCACGCTCCTGCCAGGAGTTGGGCATGTCGATATCTCGCTCAAGCCCGTGGCAATCCAAGCTATTACGGAGACAATCAGGTCATTCCGTGACGGGGAAAGCTCTTAGTCCTCTAGCCCCGCCGCGTTCCCTCAAGCATTTCGCGCGCGTGGCGGCGGGCCTCGGGCGTGATCTCCACGCCGCCCAGCATGCGGGCGAGTTCCTGGAGGCGTTCGCGCTGGGTCAGACGTTGGGCTGAAGAAATTGTGCGGCCTTGGGCCACCGTTTTGGTCACGGTGTAGGCGTGGTCGGCAAACGCCGCGATCTGCGGCAAATGCGTAATGCACAGCACCTGATGCTGGTCGGCCAGGGCCTTGAGCCGCCGCCCGACGACCTCGGCCACTCCACCGCCGATGCCCGCGTCCACTTCGTCAAAAATCAGTGTCGGCGTGGCTTCCGCGGCCGCGCTCAGCGCCTTGAGGGCGAGCATGAGGCGGGAGAGCTCCCCTCCGGATGCCACCTGGACGAGCGGTAAGAGCGGCTCACCGGGATTGGCGGACAGATAAAATTCGACCTGATCATAGCCACGCTCTGCGAGCCGCCGGCCATTTTGAGTGAACGGCGAATCCGGTGCACTCTTGGTTTCATCCTCGGGCGGTTGCGGAAATCGGACGCCGAAGTGCGCGCCCTGCATGCCGAGCTGGCCTAACTCGGTCTGGATGCTGTGCTCAAGATTCCGGGCGGCCCCCCGACGTTCCTCTGACAGTTCGTCAGCCCAGACCCAGGCCGTGTGGGCAGCCTGGGCGACTTCCTGTTGCAGCGCAGCAATCGTCTCTTCGCCGCTTTCGATGTGCTCCAACTCTTGTTCCAGAGCAGCCTGCCGGGCCAGAATCGCCTCAATACTCTCGCCGTATTTTTTCTTGAGACGCGAGAGCAGCGCGAGGCGTACATCGATCTCTTCCAGACGCTCGGGATTTGGGCTGAGGCGCTCGCCATATCTACGCAAGAAAAGGGCCGCCTCTTCGACCTGGGCCAGCCCGTCACTCAGGAGTGAGATCGCTTCGTTCAGGCTGGCATCCACCCGGACCAAGTCACGTAGCTGGGTCACCAGTCGTCCGAGCCGATCCGTGACCGCACCGTCGCTCGCAGTGAGCATCTCTTCACCGCCGGATGTCGTCTGATACAGCTTTTCGGCGTTCATGAGAATGGTCCGTTCCTGGCGCAACTCCTCTTCTTCACCGGGCTGGAGTGCGGCGCGGCGAATCTCATGGACCTGAAAACGAACGAAGTCCTGACGCGCCACCGCCGCTTCCTTGTTCTCGGCTAGCGTACGCAGGCGCTCCCAGGCCTGTCGCAGGGTCCGGTAGCGCGTGGCCATCTCCTGGACGCGCTGCGTCGTATCAGCAAAACCGTCAAGCAGATGGAGGGCCGAATCCGCCTCGCGTAAGACCTGCTGCTTATGCTGCCCATAGATCTGCATCAGCCCGGCACTGAGCTGACGCAGCAACGCAACCGTGGTCAGCGTGCCGTTCAGATACACCCGGCTCCGTCCGTTCGCTGTAATCACGCGCCGGACCAGGAGTTCTTCGGCTTCAAGCATCTCATGTTCCGCAAAGAGGGGGGCGAGGCGCGTGTTGTCGAGGCCGAAGACTGCCTCGACAACGGCTTCTGTGGTATCCCGGCGAATTAGGTCGGCGGTTGCTCGACTGCCCAGGGCCAGGCCGATGGCCTGCATGAGCAGGCTCTTCCCAGCGCCCGTCTCTCCGGTGATCACATTCAGGCCGGACTCGAACGACAGTTCGAGATCGTCGATCAGGGCCAGGTTTTTCACGTGCAGATGGCGCAGCATAAGGCGGTTTCCCGGTCGCTTTTGTCTCCTGCCTACGCCACCCCGCGTCGAGACGCGTCGTCCAGACGATCACTCAAAATCTTGGCGATATTCAGGAATATCCGAGCGCCAATCCGTGGGTAGCGTTTTTGCATACGATGCAAGAAGCGCTCGTCCACCACAATCGCCTCAGCATCGTCCACGGCAATCACGTCCGCGGTCCGCTGATTCTGACGGATGAGGGCCATTTCGCCAATCACATCGCCGCGTCCCATGCTCCGCAGCAGCTTTGACGAGCCGTCAATATTGAGCCGGGCGTCTGCCTTGCCGTTGATCAGCACGAACATCTCCCTGCCCATCTCTCCTTGCCTGACGATGAACTCACCCTTGGCAAAGGTTCGAAATTCGCCCATCAGCGTGACTATCTTGGCTTGCAGGGGACGGAGCCCGGCAAACAGGGGAATCGTCTTATGCGGGTCGCGTCCGAGTTTCAGGTATAAGACGTCCCACAGGGTGATGATTTTGGTGGTGGCGAGCAGGGCCGGTAGCAGGATCACATCCGCCCCAAAGGCCACCACCATGGTGGCCGCCGAGAGCAGACCAAACTCCCGGATCGGGACAAAAGTCGAAAAATACAACACCAGAAAGCCGAGGAATAAGATGACGGAGGCGTACAGGCTCGGCTTACCCACCGTCCCGAGGGTGTGGAGCAGGGCGGTTTCCTGGTCTGGGGCCGCGTGCACCTCAGCGCTCAGTCTGGTCATCAGGTGCACCGTATTATCCACCGCAATGCCGAGGGCGATGGCGGCGATGATGCTAGTCCCCAGGTTGAGCACCGCGCCGGAGAGCCCCATCAGTCCGAAGAAAATGATAATCGGAAAGACGTTCGGGATCATGGCGATCAGCCCAATCCGAGCGGACAGAAACATGGCCGACATAATGACGAAGATGACGCTGGCAGCCAGAGACAGACTGCGGATCTGGCCGCTAATAATATCGCCGGTTGTCTTGGTCAGGAGAATCAGATTGCCGGTGGGACGTACCTTGAGATCGGGCGGAAAGCGCTCCTGAGCGTAGGCGCTAATCCGCTCCGCGAGCGCTGAAATCTCCTGTGAGCCCGAGAGGGTTGTGCGGACGAGAATATTCGAGCGTGCAAAATCCGGGCTGGCGACGGACCGAAAACTGGTCGGACTGCCGGCCACGAGCTGCATGACGGCGCGGAGTTGAGACGGCTCCTGCCAGAAGGTAGTGGGCTTCTCTGGTGGCGGAGCCGTAATAATCTCGCCACCCGGACCGACCATAATTTCACCGCCGCCGGACTGCGCCCCGCGGTCGAGCAGCTCGCAATAGTCAACAAACGAAACGGTTTTATCCACGCCGGGCAGGCCGTCGATATAGGACTGGAGGTCTTTGATCCGGCGTAAGGTATCCCACTGTTTCATGACGTCTTTTTTTTCGCCATCAATCACCACATAAAAAGCCATACTGCCGACCAGATGGGTATTAATGGCGTCGGTGGCCTGGCGAACAGGGTCGTTGGGACGAAAGAAGGACTGAAAATTCGAATCGACCCGAATCGAGGACAGGTTCCATATCGCCACGACGGCGAAGAGCAGCGCCGCAGCAATAACGCTCAGGCGGTTCTGAATGGCAAAGCGACCGATACGTCGCAGACCGGTGGTGGCCCCAGGGGCAAACGTCGCCGCCGGGTTGGCCGGGAGACGCAACTGCATGAGACCGGCCGGGACCAGGAGAATGGACAAGACAAAAGCAACCAGAATACCGACCGACGAGAAAATACCCATGACGCGAATACTGCTGAGCGGGTTCACGCCCAAGGACAGGAAACCGAGCACGGTTGTCAGCGCGGTGATACAAATCGGCGGGCTGGTTTTTCTGAGGGTCTCCAACACGACGTCCCGCACTGAACCATCTGGCCGGGCCAACTCATAATACTCGGCCACCATGTGGAGCGAATAGGCCGTGCCCAGGACCAGAATCAGGGGCGGCAGGGCAATACTCCCCAGGCTGAGGCTGCTCCCGGCGAGCACCATGATGCCCAGCGTCCAGATCAGACTGACGAGAATCGTCAGGGCGGGCAGCAAGACGCCGCGGACAGAGCGGAAACTCAGGAAGAGCACGAGCACAATAGCCAGCAGGGTCAAGGGAACAAAACGGCTTAAATCGCTCTGCATGGCCCGCGCGGAATAGACTTTGAAGCGGGGCAGGCCGGTATAAAACAGTTGTTCCGGCCCGGTTACGCGTTCGATATCGAGGATGGCCTGGATCTGCTCATCGACCCCCCGCTGCGTGAATTCAGCGTCGTCCATATCAGCGAAGAAGATATTGATGGCCGCGGCCTTTCCGTCTTCGGAGACCAGATTCTTGAGATAGATAGGCCGGTCGGCCAACGTCTCGCGGAGCGCATCCAGACCGGCTTGGTCGGTAGGGATCTGTGTGACCAACAGCGGCGGCTCGACCACATCGACAATCGGGTCAAGCGCATTGGCTAGGCTGAGCACCTCCTGGACCCCCTCGATATTTTCCAGCGCTTCGGTCAGGCGCGTAATCTTGTGTAAGACGGCAGCGGTATAAATGTCATTGGCCAGCAGCCCGACCACCCCGACTTCATCGCTGCCGAAGAGCTGGCGGACTTCGGCGTAGTACTGACTATCCGGGTTGTCCTGGCTCAGGAGGCTTTCAACCGAGCTGTCCAGACGAATGTCTTTTGCGTACACACCGAAGACACAGGTGAGCAGGAAGAGCAGCAGGAGCAGGGTCTTCGGCCGGTTGACGACGAGCAAATAGAGCCGTTCCATAATAAGGGTAGGGGCGGGTTGCACACCCACCCTTACTTGGAAGGGCATATCGGAAACAGGCGGCAAGTGCGAGAGGCAAGGCAGGCGGAGAGGGGTATATTTCCGCCCGCAGCTTTCGACCAGCACCTTTCAACCGGCAAGAAGGTTAGCAATCCTGGCCGCCCCGGCTATAGAGCTACGAAGGTATGCAGTGTACGAGTTGCGGCTTTGCAAATCAGGCGGGGATGAAGTTCTGTACCGAGTGTGGCACCCGGCTGGCCAATCGGTGTGGACGCTGCAACTTTGAGAACCCGCTCCCGGCAAAATTCTGTGGTGAATGCGGGCAGGCGCTCATGCCACAAGTCGTCTCCTCCCCCCAGCTCACTGACCACGCTACCCCGGACTGCGCTGTATCCAGAACAGGAGGGACGGGCTTGCAACCTGTCCCGACGGAGCGTCAGCCCGTCGCGGCGGAAATCCTGTACCAGCGCGGGATTCTGCCCAATGCCGAATATACCTTCAAACACGCCTTGATCCAGGATGCCGCCTACCAATCCCTGCTGAAGAGCAAGCGCCAGCACTACCACGAACAGATTGCGCAGACGCTGGCGGCGTATGTCTCGGTCAGTGGCGATATCCATCCCGAACTCCTGGCCCATCACTACACCCAGGCCGGCCTGAAGGAAGAGGCGCTGTCCTATTGGTATCAGGCCGGAGAACGGGCCGTTGGGCAGTCCGCGAACGAGGAGGCCGTTCGTCATTTGCAAACTGGCCTGGCCCTGCTGGACTCTCTTCCTGCTAGCCCTCAACATCAGCGGCACGAGTCGGCCTTCCGGAGTGCCTTGAGGCGATCCTTGATGGCCGCCCGTGCAGAAGAAGCGTAGATGTGAGGACTTCGTCCGAGCGACGAAGTCCCTGGAACCCTCGTCTTGACCCACCCACAGCACCTGCGTTAAGCCGACGAAGGTGGCTCAGAAACCCACATATGATCGTGGAACCATAAACCAGCTCATCCACAGCATGGGGGTGAAGTTCCGCAAAGAAATCCTCCGGCCGGTCGGTCCCACCCCAACCCGTCTTCCGGTCAATCAGGCTTTTTCCCTTGCCGCCACCCATCTTTTCTGGACGCTTCCAGAGCAGGTGCGACGCTTCTCTCCTCGGGCTACACCGCAGGCGATTGCTCAGAGGAGCGGGCGACTTGACACCAGTGTCTCTCCGTTGGCCATCTGGATGTTTGGTTATTCCTTCCTGGTAGGACGGGAGATTCTGCTTGATTTTGGGGCGATCAAAGCAAGCGACCATGCCGAGGATATTGGGCTGGTCTTGGACTGCTGGAACCGGTGTGCAACCGCCTCGCGAACCGATGGACACCGGGATAACAGCGAGGCTGGATGGACGAATCCCTATCTTCCCAGGGAAACGATTCAGCAATTGTCGGACATGCTGGTTCCGGTTGATGCCGAAATGCGGCGGGTGGCCGCGCAATTCCTGGCGGCGCTCGAATCCTATATTTTTACTTTGAATGCGGAGGCGTATCTCGGGACGATTGATTCCGGTCCTTACCCGCTGAGTACGAATCGCCTGCTTATTGTCCGTCATTTTTTTGACCTGACCGGTCGGTGGTATCCGTGGCGTTCCCGCGCGGTCGAGTTCCCGTACCCGACCTGCACTTTCGCTTTTACTCTTGACCCCGAAGAGTTTCGGACGATCGAGTTGAGTGATCGCGCTGCCTTGCTCACCTCACCCAGAGATTATCAGGCGCGTATCCGAGAACTTGTTCTGGTGCGTCTCGACCGCACCCGTCCCCGGCCACTGCCCTTTACCGATCTGGACCGTCTCACTCGGGCTGTAAAAAAAATAGAGCCGCGCGTACTCGCCTGGTTTCAGGCGCAATCGTCCTACAAGGCGGTCCGCTTTTGCGCCCAACCCTGGGCTGTCAGACCAGCCTCGGTCGTTGTCCCGTCGGAGGCCTGTTTTGATTGGAAGCCGACTCCACCCGCGCTTGAGCTTTTATCCCAATACGCTCGGGACGACGCTCTGGCCGCCCGCTGGGCCCTGGAGCGCTGTTTGGCGCCAGATCGTTCGTCTGCCTTTGTCCCCGTAGAAGGATAACCTTCCCACAAAAAGTCCTCCCCTTGGAGAACACCACACTAGAGGGTGTTATGCACTTTTTTACTACGACTCATTTTCATCAGAGAAATCGCCCACTTACGGACTCTAACTCAATGAGGAGCCATTGCGTCGTCGTGTAAAAACCTGAGTAAAATCAATAGGTTGCCAGAAGTTCCTAACACGCTCTAGAGAGGAGATAAGGCCGCAGGGTTTGCTGCTCTCCGACCACTTTCCCTGACACGAGGAGCGGACTTCCTGCTTTAGTGACGCGCCACCGAAAATCGACAAAGGAATACCGCTGGTATAAGCTCCTGAAGAACGGCGAGAACGGAGGCGAAGGAGCCCCGGTGTTACCACCCTTATTCAGCGCAGACTATTTGTCTCGGCTGGAAACATTACGCATTCAGACCAGACGCCGCTTTCTGGGCAGCCGCCCCGGTGGCCATGTTTCGCTGCGCCGTGGAGCGGGGCTCGAGTTTGCGGAGTATCGCCGCTACTCCCCCGGCGATGACCTGCGCTATATTGACTGGAATCTGTACGCTCGGACCGACCGTCTCTATATTAAACAATTCCAGGAAGAAGAAGACCTCTATACCTCACTCTTCCTGGATGGCAGCGCTTCTATGGCCTACCCCGCTCAAGACGGGAAGTCCGAAGCCGCTCGGGATATTATCCTGTCGCTTGCCCATGTTGTGCTGGCCAGCAACGATGCCGTCAAGCTCTCTCTTCTGGGCGTGGATACAACGGCCCCAACGACCACGCCGTTCTTGCGTGGCCGTCAGCGCTTGGGCGCTGTTGCGGAATTTTTTGACCATTACAGTCCGGCGGGTCGGGTCAACGTCGTCCAGTCGCTGGCGCGGCAGTTACAGCAGTCCCGCCATCCGGGCAAGGCGGTGTGGCTTTCTGATTTCTTATTCCCCCTGTCCGATGTCCGCACCGGATTGAGTCTGCTACGCAGCGCAAACTTTGACTTGGCGCTTATTCAGATTCTCGGCCAGGAGGAAATTGACCCGCCGCTCTTTCCCGGCGGAGCCCAACTGACGGACAGCGAAAGCGGGGAGGAAAGCGTGGTCTACTTCGACGCCTCAGCCAAACAGACCTATATGCAGCGCCTGGACCGACACAATCGAGAGCTCCAGAGTTCCTGCCATCAGGCCGGCGTCCACTATGCCCGTTTTATTACCCAGCAAGACCTGCCCCGCTTTGTCTTACGCGAGCTGCCGGAGCTGGGGCTGCTGATGTAGTCGGGCGACCTCGTCCTCACGTTGAGTCTCATGCCGTTCAGTTTTCTCTCCCCCGCCGCTTTTTCCCTCCTGCTTGCGCTTCCCCTGCTGCTTGTGCCGTATTTGCTGCGGCAGCGACATCAACGCCGGGTCGTTCCGGCGCTCTTTCTCTACCAGGATATTTCTTCCCCGGTGCGGCGCCGCCTGTGGGGCCGCGTCCGGCTGTCTCCGCTTTTTTTGCTCCAACTCCTCATCCTCTTGTTATTGGTTGCCATTGCCGCCCGTCCGGTCCTGAGATACGACACCGCCGGAGAAATTGCGCTCGTGCTCGACACCTCGGCCAGTATGCAGACGCGCGACCCTTCAGGACAGTCTTCAGTTTTTGAGGCGGCAAAGGAGAAAATTCAACAGGAACTGGCAAATATCCCGGCCGAGCGCCCCATCAGCATATTCACCACCAATCCCCTTGGGGCGGTCCCCAAAGACCTGCTCGATCCCCTCGTCGGTTCGGCTGATACCGGAGAACCCATCACGGCCGGCTCTGATATGCAGGCCGTGTGGGATCGGATTCGCGTCAGCGATGCGCCCGACCCGAGCGATGCAACGCTCTCTGCCTTCTTGGCCCGGCTCTTACGCAATCACGATTTTGGGCGTGTCTTGTTTGTGACCGACCGCCCTGTCACGCTGCCCCCTGACGAGCAGCCGTCCCACCTCGCCCTCCGCACGGTGACGCTAGACTCTGCCCAGCCCAATACTGGGATCAGCACATTCCGCTTGTACCGGAGCCCGTTTTTTCCAGACCAGATTCACGCCACGGTCGGAATACACGCCGCCCAAGACGCCCTCTCCCAATTACCTCGTGGGCAGATTGTCATCGAAGACGGCCAGACCAAACAGCGTTTCGCTGCGCAACCGCTCAGACAGCCGACCCCACAGACCGTCTCCTTTTCCCAGCTTCCGCTGGCGACGAGCTACCGAGCCCGGATTCTTTTTGATGAACAGGAAGAGGGGAACGGAGCCAGCAGAGGAGATGGACTGAGCATAGATAACGAGGCCTACGCCGTTCTTCCGCCCCTTGAAGAAATTGCGGTCCTCCTCGTTACCCCCACACCTGAGGTCGGGGACAGTCTTGGGCAGATACCAAATATCAAATTGACGCTGATGGCCCCCCAGGACTATGACCCTGCTGCGGTCACGCCCGCCTCCGCGTTCAGGTGTATCCTCTTTCACCTGACCGCCCCCGAAGCACTGCCCCCGACGCCGGCGGCCTTTTTTCTGCCACCGGACGACAATCCGCTCTTCTCCTTGGGACAAAGCGCCCAGCAGCCCGCGCTCACCCACTGGACCTACGGTCACCCCCTGACCTCGTATGTGACCTTTCCTTTGCTCACCCCGGCCTATGCCCAGGCCCTCCAGCCGTCCGGGTGGAATACGCCCATCATCGAGAGCACGGTCGGCCCGCTCCTGCTGGCCGGAGAACGGGCTGGGAGACGCTATGTCGTGACGGGATTCGACCTCCTGCCGTACCTGGGAAGGCACAACCTGCCGACATCCATCCTGACCCTGAATATTCTAGGCTGGCTCTCGGATGAGGCTTCGCAATCCGCTCCCTATCAAACAGGGGCAGTGCTCAGCCCGCAGCCCGCCGGGACAACGGACTCGCCTCTGCATGTTCGGTTTCCTCATGACACGCATTTTCAACCCGTCGAGCGAGCCCTCTCCTTGGACCGGCAGGGAGTATATACTTTTCGTGAAAATGGCCGGGAACGTCTCGTGGCCGTCAATCTCTTGAGCCCGGAAGAGACTGACTTGGGCAGGCCGCTTTCCTTGGTAGTTGACGAGTCTGGCGGACAGCCTCACATCCCCCAGACCGACCGCGCGAGCCGAACACGCGAGCAGCCTGTCTGGCCGTGGCTCTTGCTGGCCGTGCTCGTCCTGTGCAGTCTGGAGTGGTGGTGGGTCGCTCGAACGGATAAGGCTCGAGAATAATACTGAGCGTGTCGTTGCTAATGTCGTTTATGGAAGGCCTGACGCTGCTGCTCGATCTGCTGCCTCCACTGGACTGGAGCCGGCCGGCTGTGCTGTACGGGCTTATTGCGGTGCCCGTCTTCCTCTTATTACAACGGTCTGCCTTTCGCCAGCGTCCTGCGTTGTCCAGTCTGGTGCTTCGCGGGCTTTTCCTGGTCTCGCTCGTCCTCGCAGCCGCAGGTCCCTCCACCCGAGGCCGACAACAGCCCGTTCCTCCCATTTTGGTCATCGATGTGTCAGATAGCATGACCGCCACCCAACGGCAGTGGATACAGCAGACGATTACGGACCATATTCGACCCGCTCCGGACACCCCGGTTGTACTCTTCGGGGGCGGTAAGCAGCGGTTCGTCTGGCAGGATGTGCCACCCCTTTTGGTCACCCCTCCGCAAGGAGTACAGCCGGAAGAGACGAATATCGAGGCTGCCCTGGGTCAGATTTTGGAAGGGCCCCGGCCCCGACCGGTCTATATCTTGAGCGACGGCTGGGAAACGCAGGGAACGGTGGCCGCCCTGCTCCCTGCACTGGCCGAGCGGGGTCTTCGCCTGTATCCATTGCCTCCGCCACCGGCAGAACGCGCGCCCAATATCGCGCTCCGGCGCCTTGGCGCACCGCAGTCCACCTCGGGTGGAGAGGACATCGAAATTGCGATTGCGCTGGAGAATACCGCTCTTCGAGCTGTACGGGGTGAGTTGACGTTGCGTGAACGCGATACTGTCGTGTGGCAGCAGGAAACCGAACTCCGCCCAGGCGCCTCGCTCCTTACCCATTCGCTGCGCTTATCCGGCAGTGGCCTCGTGCCCCTGGAGGCGAGTTTTGTCCCGCAGCCTGAGGCACCTGACGCCATTCCCTACGACAACCAGGCAACCGCCTGGGTCCAGGTTGCGCCGCGGTCGAGCGTTTTGCTGCTGAGTGCAACTCCGCGTGACAACCGCTATCTCGAACAGGCTTTAAGCAGTCGTGGACTCGCCGTGACGACCCTGGCGCTGCCTGCCCCGCCTGCCTCGCTGCCGGTGCTAGACACTTTTACCGCGGTGATCCTCAATAACGTTGCGCACGGACAACTCCCCACAGGTTTTGCGCGTGGGATGGACGCCTATGTCAAAAACGGTGGCGGTCTGATTATGGTCGGAGGAGAAAGCAGCCTCGGTCTGGGCCACTACGCCGGCACGGCCATTGAAAAAGTCCTGCCCGTGCGGCTTGTCCCTCCCCAAAAAGAGGAGCAGCGCACGGCCATGCTGCTGATTATTGATAAATCCGGCAGCATGCGGAAACAGCGGAAGCTGTTGTATGCGAAACTGGGTGCCCGGGCGGTTGCCCGCAACCTGAAAGATACCGACCTGTTCGGAATAATCGGTTTTGATAAGACCCCGTTTGTGGTGGCCCCGCTCGAATACTTGGGCAAAACACGCGCCCAGCTTGATGATCGGATTGATCGCCTAAAGCCGTCCGGCGGCACGTTTCTGCTGCCTGCCCTCCAGGAGGCCAAACGCCAGTTGGAACGTCAGTATGCAACCCGCAAGCATATTGTGCTCCTGACCGACGGCGAAACCGGTGGCAGCGGGAGTGACTATCTGGACCTTGCCGCAGTGCTGCGCAACGAGCTCAAGATCACGATTTCAACCATTGCCGTGGGCAAGCAGCCAAACCTGCGTCTGTTATCCCGGTTGGCCGACTACGGGGGCGGGGCGTTCTACCATACAACCGACCCGTCTACCTTACCCGATCTCTTCCTCGACGAGCTGGAAGAGAAACCGGAAGAAAAGACCATGGTTGAACGGCCGCTGGACCCCATTCCGAACCCGCGTTCTCCCTTGCTCAAAGGCTTGGCCCGGCAGCGACTGCCGGCAGTGAAAGGCTATGTGCAAACCAGACTCAAAAAGGGGGCGCGGGCCGACCTGTCGGTCCGGGATGCGGACAAGCAGCCCCCCCTGTTAGCTTCCTGGTCCTATGGTCAGGGTAAAGCCGCGGCGTTCACCTCAGATGCGAACGGGCGCTGGTCGGCAGCGTGGGTGGGCTGGGACCGGTACAGCCAGTTCTGGAATCAAACCGTCCGCTGGACTTTTGCCCGAGAGGAGGGAGACGAACCCAATGGGCAGCACGCCTCCCCGTTTTCCATTGAGGTCGGGCACACCGAGACAGGGCTGCTGGTTGAGGCCTTTTTCTATGGGGCGAAAGAGGCCAGCCAACCCGACGCAACGCTCACGGCACCGGATGGGGTGACCAGCCGTCTGCTCTTTGAACGCCTGGCTCCCGGCCATTATCAAGGCAAGGATGATACCCGTATGGCAGGCGACTATACCCTTGAGGGTATTCTTCCCAGCGGGGAGCAGTTTGGCCCCCTTGGCTACACGCTGCCCCGTCTCCAGCCGCGTGAAGCCCCGCAGCCCCAGCCCAATCTCCGCCTCTTTGAAACGTTGGTAGAGGCAACGGGCGGCATACTGAACCCTGAGTTGGCCAGCCTCAGCCCGCCGCTCGGACCAGCCGAGCGACTGCCGCTCTGGCCGTACTTCATCCCTCTTGCCATGGCCCTCTATCTTGTGGAACTCGTTATCCGTCGGCTCACCGGCTAGAACGCCACCCCGCTCGTCCGGGGCTACCGCTGAGTATGGATTGCCCTTGCTCATATTTGCTGCTCTGCCCCGCTTGCCCAGAGATGGTCGGACTGGTATGGCGGGCAGAGAGACCGGCGCCTCGACCCCGGTCTGAGGACGCTGGGAGGCTCGGAGAATAGATGACATATCTCGTACTCCTTCGACATGGCCAATCACAATGGAACCTGGAAAACCGCTTTACCGGCTGGGTTGACGTTGCCCTGACGGAAAAAGGCGAGCAAGAGGCGCGGCAAGCCGGAGAGAAGATTCAAGCCGCTGGCCTGCAATTTGATACCACCTTTACCTCAGTGCTTCAGCGTGCCATCCGAACGCTAGAGTTGCTCTTAGAGGTGCTCGGCCAGCCGCATCTTCCCGTCGAACAGGACCAGGCACTCAACGAGCGCCATTACGGTGACCTGCAGGGACTCAATAAAGCCGAAACCGCCAAGAAGTTTGGCGACGAGCAGGTGCGGCTCTGGCGACGGAGCTATGATATTGCCCCACCGGGTGGGGAAAGTCTGGAAAACACGGCCGCGCGGACGCTACCCTATCTGAAAGACCGGATTCTCCCCACGGTCCAAGCCGGACAGAATGTGCTGGTTGCGGCGCATGGCAATAGCCTGCGTTCGATCATCATGCATCTCGATCAGTTAAGTCGAGAGGCAGTCCTCAGTCTTGAGTTGGGAACAGGCGTCCCGGTGGTGTACGATATTGACGCTGAGGGGAACGTCCAGTCAAAAGAGGTTTTGTAACGACGATGCGGCGCTCAACGAGCAGATAGGGTGCGTGTTGAGCGGACGGCCTCACGGGGGACTACTGTGGGGCCAGGGAACGATATTTCCCCTGATAAAAGAGGAGCGGGTCGCCTGGTAAAGTCACGAGCCGCTGAATCTCTCCAACATAGATCGTGTGGTCTCCACCCTCGTAGGCGTGGGCGACGGTGCATTCAAAATGCGCCAGCGCTCCATCGAGCAGGGCCACTCCGAGTTCCCCGAGGCTGTAGGACAAGCCCGCAAACTTCTCAATCCCTTTTGTTGCAAAACGTGTGGATAGCTCTTCTTGCGCCAGACTCAGGAAGTTGACGACAAATACCTTGGATTCCTCAAAACAGTCGTAGCAGTCTACGCCTTTATCAACACAGATTAAAAGCATCGGTGGGTCCAGAGACAGTGAGCTAAACGCATTGGCGGTCAGACCAAACGGCTTGCCTGTGGCATCTTTCGTCGTGATGATGGTCACCCCGGTTGCAAACAGCCCCATTGCGTTTCGTAATTCGCGTCCGTCAATTGCCATACTGCCTCCCCGATCGGTAAAGAAGTTCTCTGACAGCTACCAGAGCGCCTCCTAGGATGTCAATTGCTCTGCACGTCCGCCCGACTGATGCGCGCTCTCCGGTCCCAGATTCGGTGCAGTCAGTGATCGCGCGACATCCTTGTCACAGCCCGGAGCGCGCCCAAACACTTTTTGCCACACCGGGGCGGTTTCCATGCACATATACACCGGAACCGTGGGAGCCGAGCGGTTCAGCTGGGTGATGAGGGCACGGTACATCTTGACCCGCAGGGCCTGAAATGTGCGCCATTTGCCATCATCACACAAGATCTGCTCACCGGATAAGAGACGGGTCTGCGGGAAGCGTTGACGTATGGCTTTGCGGAGGGGTGGGGTGATACGCAGGCTGCCTAAACTGACCCAGGCCACTCCATGCGGATCAACAGTCGTAAAGACCTGCTCCAGCGCCTGCTGATAATCCGTCTCCCATCTGGGATACTCGACGAGTGGATCAAAGTGAAAACCTATTTTATAGCCCGCCTGCTGGACGCGCCGGGCGGCCCGGAGGCGTTCGGCAAACGGCGCCGTGCCGTGCTCTTCCGTATCGGCAATAGCCGGTGGCGTCAGGCTCCAAGACACCACCACCCGCCCGTGCGATTCGAGCCTGAGCAAATTGTCAATGCAGTCGCTCTTCGTTTTGAGTTCGAGCAGGACGTTTTTTCGAGCGGCAAAGAAGGGCACCAGGTCTGCTGAAAACCCCAAAAGCGCATCCAGGGCCAAGCTATCGGAGAGTTCGCCGGTCCCGATCCGAAACTGTCGCCACGGCTGACGATCGACGACCTGGGCGACTTCATCCAGCAGGTCGTCACTGTTGGTGAAAACTTTGAGGGTGGGATTATTAGCGAGATATTCCTGTAGAAAACAATAGCTGCAATCCATCGGGCAGTTGGAGATCAGACTGACGACCAGATAGTTGCAGCACACCAGCCCAGGGGTTCCGGCCGGACAATGTTCGAGAAAGCGGGCACGCTGGCGGGTAAAGAACAGCCGGCGTTTGCCGGCACCGAACGGGTCTATGCCCGCCGGACGGGTGTCCTCTTGCTCCCAGTCTTTTTCAACAATGCGGACGGGCAGCTCCGGCAGCCTGGCTAAAGCCCGTTGAACGACCGGTGCCTCTTCCTCGCCGCGCTCGATAAGAATTTCAGTTGGCTGATACATGGCCGATCATTATGCCGCAGGACTCACACCTCATCCAGAGCGTCGAACACGCGCTGAAAGCGGCCATCATCGAGCCGCTGCTGAAGCTGGGAGAGACCGTCCTGGAGTTCGTCAACATTGCGCGCCGTCAGGGTGACCGTTACTGCATCGCCTTCAAAGCCTGGCGGGAAAGAGACATGCCTTGTCCTGCCCAAGTCGAGGGCTTTCACCGCTTGGCGGACATTTTCCTCCAGGCGTGTCAGGCGCGGGTAGCGTATCTTGCGCAACACGGTCTTGACCGCCTTGAGTTTGTCGTTACGTGATCCCGGTGTTGCTCGTGCGCGGCGGAGTTCCCGCCGTTCGAGAATGTCAGCAATGGTTTGCTCATCACGCGCCGCAATCTCCTCTAACCAATCGAGCAGGTCTTTGAGATGATTCTCACCGCACTGGAGGTCTTGCAGCAAGAAGAACAGCGCGGCCTGGTCGATCCCTGGCCACGCCTGCCAGCGGGCCAGCGTTGTGCCGCTCAGGCGTTTGCGCTGGGCATAGGCCGCTATCTGCTGCGCCTGCTCATTCAGTGTCGCCATACGCCTCCTACACGCAAGGATAGCGCGCCATCAAGGCCAGGTAGGGTTCCGCCGACTTGCCCCGTTTGCGCGCTCCATTGGCCAATATCCGACATTTTTTGTGAAGCATGGCGAGGGTGGCGTGGCGTTGCTGGAGAGAGAGGCGGCCCGAATCGAGCAGTTTGCGGAGCGCGACCAGCCGAAAGCGATCCATGCCCCAAAACTGATGGGATAATTGGTCGGCATGACCGCCGCGTTTCAGGACTAAAGGCATATCAATCAGGGAGACCGGCTCGTGTACGCTGATGCGTAGCCACAGGTCATAATCTTCACACGCCGGGAGCTGCTCATCAAAACCGCCCAGCCGTTCAAACAATTCCCGGCGTAGCATAACGGCCGAGGGACTGATCAGACAGTCGGCCAGGCTCTGAACAAAAATATCGCCGTGCGGTTTTCGATGTTTCTTGCGCGGATTGACCCGCAGTCCATGCCGCAGCCAGGTTTCCTGGGTCTGACAAATCTGCGCGGTCGGCTGCACCTCAAAAAAGGTGACCTGGCGGGCCAATTTTTCGGGCTGCCAGATGTCGTCGGAATCGAGAAAGGCGAGGAGTTCGCCCTGACTGGCCGCTACCCCACGATTGCGCGCGGCGGAGACGCCCCGCTGGGGCTGAAAGAGGTAGCGTATGGGTCGGGACTGCGCGCGGGAATATTCGTCAACGACCTGCCGGGTTGCGTCCCGCGCCGCGCATGTTGAGCCGTCGTCCACGACAAGAATTTCATTATCCTGATAGGTCTGAGCCAGAACCGAGGCCAAGGCCTCACGCAGGAAGGCGGGGCGATTATAGGTCGGGATGATAGTCGAAACGCTAGGCATCTGAGCGTCTGTCCGTGTCGGGAGCCGCGGGATGGGCCGCGGTCAGCGCGCGCATTGCCTGCCACAGGGCGTCCGTGCCGTGGCCGTCCCGCGCCGAAAAAAGAAACAGCGGCTCGCCACCGATCTGCTGCATCAGGTTGTGGCGCTGTTTTTCTTGCTGGTTGCGCTTGAGCTTGTCACATTTGGTCGCCACAAAGAGAAAGGGGCGGTGGTGATAGGCCAGAAAGTCAGCCAGGGCTGCCTCCTCCGCTTCCGGACCCCGGCGGATATCGAGAATGATAACCACCCCACACAGGTTCGGCGCGTGTATCAGATAGTCTTCAATCAGTCGCTGCCACGCCGTCCGCTCGGACTTGGCCACTTTGGCATAGCCGTAACCGGGCAGGTCAACAAAGGTGAGGGCCTGATTGATGCTAAAAAAATTGAGCTGACGCGTACGGCCCGGAGTCTGACTCGTCCGGGCAATTTTCCGGTTCAGGAGTCGGTTGATTAACGAAGACTTGCCGACATTCGAACGTCCGGCAAAGGCGATCTCCGGCTGAGAGAGTCTCGGGTATTGTCCCGGTCGCATCGCGGCGCCGGCAAACTCAACACTTGAAATTTTCACGGTCTTGACTCACGCTCAGCGGTGGACCGAACACAGGCGCCCCGCAGGCTTTGAAAGGAGCCTAGCCGACAGAGCCGATTTGCGCCACCTTGACTTCCGCTCGCTTGGATTGTTTGTTGGGAGGGGTATGAAAAAAGAACTCTTGGGCATGCTCGTGACTGCCCTGGCCATATTATCCGCAGCCGTTGTGTCCGGCCTGCGGCTCAAGCCCTATATTGACGCCGGCGAAACGTATACGCCCGCGTCGTTTATGCTGTATCCGGCCCTGGCGGCCGTGCTGGTCGCCATCCCGCTCATCTTCTTGCTGCGCGCAGTCCAAGGCACAAGAGAGCTTGAAATCGGTCCGCTGAAATTTACCGAGCGCACTCCGTTTATGGCCTTATGGTGTATCTTATATGTTGTGATTGCCGTCACCTTCTTCCCTTACGACGGTCCTGAGGAGTCGGACCTCTTGCCTGAGCCGTCGTACCAGGAGGATACCGGGTCCCCCCTCAATCAGCCGGTTCGTCTGTCACTGCCATTTGCCGCTGACGCGCTCCGGGAGAGAACAGCGGCGCAGAGACAGGTCAGGAAGCCGTTGTGACCGATTTTCAGCCTCAGCTCGATCCGTTTCAGGTCTTGTTAGGTTTTCACCTTGACCTGGTGCGGCCGGAATTTTGCCGCATCAGTCTACCCTTCAAGCCCGAGTTGCGGACCGCCGGTGACGTTGTGCACGGTGGGGTCATTGCCACCCTGATCGACAGCGCCGGGGTGGTCGCGGCCTGGTCTGGTGCCGACCCCAGTGCTACCCGTGGAGCCACAGCCGATCTCTCGGTCAGCTATTTATCCGCGGCGCACGCCGCTGGTCTCGTCGCTGAAGCCCGGGTCATGCGGCGCGGACGGAGTCTGGTCTTTATTGAGGTCGATGTCACGGCATCGACTGGAGAGCGGATTGCTAAGGGGCTGGTCACGTATAAATTGGGGTATAGTGCATGACGCAACCCTCGTTCGATCACTCCGTCCCGCCGAATTTTCCGCCATCGGTTGTGTCGCTCCGGACCGCTCCACCCAGAACCATCCCGCCCATCCATATCGTCCTGTTTGGGGCCACCCTCTTTACCACAACGCTGGCCGGAACCTTTCAGGCTGGTGGAGACCCCCTCAGCGATCCGTCTGCTCTGGTGTTGGGGTTGCCCTTTGCCCTCACCTTACTGCTCATCCTCCTCAGCCATGAGATGGGACATTACATCTTGGCCCGCATCCATGGGGTCTGGGCCAGCCTGCCGTATTTCATTCCCGGCCCGCCCTTCTTTGTCGGGACTTTTGGGGCGTTCATTCGGATGAAGTCAGCTCCGGCCAATCGATCCGCACTGTTCGATATTGGCGCAGCCGGCCCCTGGGCCGGGGTCTGCTTCGCCATTCCTGCGGTTATTATTGGTCTGGCACTCTCCGAGGTGCGGCCGCTCGACCCCCTTTTGGGTGGTATCATTCTCGGCGACTCTATTCTGTTCTCTGCCTTGATAAGGCTTGTTCTTGGCGTTACTCCTGACGAGGTCAGAGTCATACTCCATCCCATTGCGCTTGCCGGCTGGTTTGGCCTGTTTGTCACCTTTCTCAATCTGCTGCCGGTTGGGCAACTCGATGGTGGCCACGTGGTGTACTCGCTCTTTGGGCCGGCGCACCGTTGGGTCGCACGCGCCTTTCTGCTGCTGATTCTGGTGCTGGGTTTTCAGGGCTGGAATGGCTGGTTCGTGTGGGTCGTCCTGTTGGCCATCTTGGGCATCGACCACCCGCCGACAGACGATCCGGTATTGCCCCTTGATCGCAGGCGGACCATCTACGGCTGGTGTACCGTCGGGCTCTTTGTCTTGACTTTTACCCCCGTGCCCATCACCATATCGACGGATTTTCCACTCCAGGAGGATGTGACTCCAGTGGCCTACCAACTCGAACACCGACCCCTGTCGTCACCCTTATCCCCCTGGACGTTGGTGTATCAGCCATGACCGATCGTCTGTCCTGGAATCAATATTTCATCACCATCACGCGCCAGGTGGCCGAGCGTTCGACCTGCCAACGCGCCAAGGTTGGGGCGGTCATTGTCCGCGAGCGGAATATTCTGACCACCGGCTATAACGGCGCGCCGGCCGGACAGCCTCACTGCACCGAGGTTGGCTGCCTGATTTACGAATCAAAGACGCCGACCGGGGAGATCGAAGAGAACTGCTACCGGACCATCCATGCGGAAATCAACGCCATTGCACAGGCGGCAAAGAACGGCACCAATATCGGTGGGGCGGATATCTATGTGACCCACACCCCGTGTATCCATTGTCTCAAAGTGCTGGTGAATACCGGTATCCGGCGCATCTTTTACGAGAAGGCGTATAAGCTCCACACCATACAGGCGTTGCTGGCGTCCTCTCAGGTCAAGTTGCAGCAAGTTGAACTGTAGGCCGGTGAGGCAGACGGGTCCGCCCGGCTGCCGTCCTGGGGCCGCCGAGCCGGCGTCTCTACTCTTGCGTTTCGGCCGATTGGGCCGTGGGTTGAGCGGACAAGCCGTCATAGGCGTCAAACTGATAGGCGGCGGCTAACAAGAGAGCAGACAGGACAAGCACCGTAATCAGAATATCGAGGGCACTGAGCCCGGCATGGCTCTGCTTCATTTTTTCCTCCATGCGCGTCTAGGGGTAGACCGGGGCGTCTCCATCCGGACGACGCTTCCAGCGCTTGTGTATCCACAGCCAATGCTCCGGATAGCGCTCGACCATGTCCTGAAATACCGCCGTGAATTTTGCAGTTGTGGCCCGGATATCTTCTTTCTGGTTACCAGTCCGGACCGGTTCGATCAACGGTAAGACGACGACCTTGTGCCGGTACGAGCCGCTTTCCCGTACCAGAAAAGCCGGCACAACCGGAACGCCTGTTGTCAGGGCCAAGCCGGCAAGGCCGGCTGAGGTAGAGGCCAGCCGCGAGAAAAACGGCACAAACACCCCCATCCGTCCAGAGGCGTTTTGATCAACTGCGGCAACCACCAGACTCTTTTTCTTAATCGCCCGGAGGACCTCAAGCCCGGCGGTGGTTTTCTTAATCACGGTGGTCCCGCACCGTTCGCGCTCGGTGGTTAACACCTTTTCAATAAAGACATTGCGCAAACGGCGATGGATGATGTGCAGGGGCAGGCCGTAACACGCAGCCGCGTGGGCGAAGAGTTCCCAGTTGCCAAAATGTCCGGTGAGAATCAGGGCGCCGGTCTGGCGTAGTTTATCAGCCAGTTGACGCCACTCGGCCTCGTTCTCAAATTGCACCCGCTCGTGAATATTCTCTGGCGTGAGGGAACGCAGATGACAGAACTCGGCCAGTAGGCGGCCCAGATTCCGAAAACTTTCATGCAGGATACGCTGCCGCTCGGCTTTGTCCTTGGCCGGAAAAGCCAGCGCCAGATTCGTCAACCCGACCCGACGATGCGGCCAGTCTAGCCAGTAGAGGAGGGTGCCGATGCCTTCCCCGACCCGAAACGCGAGGCGGAAGGGCAACCCGCGAAAGAAGGCGAAGAGGGTCAGGAATAAGACATATTCGATCCGGGCCAGCAGGTGTTTTTCTTCACGCGCCAGCCGGATATGTTTTTTGCGGCGTGGCCGGCCCTGTTGAGGAACAGCCTGCTCAGTCACAGCGCTATCGTGTGACGCGCCTCTGATCCCTTCTGGCATGAATACGCGCTAGACCGGACTGATGGCTACGCTTCCGGGGCATCCGAAAACGAAAAGCCAAACGCCTCCCGTTCCTTGGCCACCAAGTCGGCAACGACCTGTCGATCAATATCCCGGTAGTGTTGCAGGGTTTCCCGCATCTTTCCTTCCCCACCGTTTGCTCTGGCCATCTCTTTCAGCTCGTTTTTGATCCAGCCGACATGCCACTTTTCGTCTTTGGTGACTTCATGCAGGATGGCGAGCGTCTGCGGATCGACATCCGCCCGTTGGGCGTGTTCAATATACCGGCGCTGGGCGCGCTCTTCGACCACGACCGTGAGCGCGAAGAGATCAATCAACGAGCGAGGAATGCCGACGGCTCTGCCAATGCGGGTCTGGTAGCCATCATCAACGTGGACCGGTTCATAACCCAGGTCGGTAATGCGTTTCGTCCACAACCAGGCGTGACGGGTTTCGTCAGCGAGATGCCGGGATAATTTGACCTGGGCCTCGGTGTTTTCGACTCGCATGGTCAGTTTTAAGAGCAGTGTCGCGCCGCGTAGCTCGGCGTCACGGTAATAGCTGTATAAATGGATCATCCGTGGATCTATAGACATAGTATGTTCACCTTCCACCCGAAAAGCTCTGTCCTCTTCTCGGTAAGAAAGGACGTCTACCCCCGCAGGCTTCCCTCGGTATAGAGTAATGATCAGAGAAAAGCAAGAACCTCGATAGCGCGCTAAGCATCGACAAATACTCAATTTTTTTATACCGTGGCGCTGATGAAGCCGTCTTTCCTGTCTATACCGGACTCCGGGCCTTCGACTTGGCTCAGAACAGGCTTTTGGCTGGATGTCGTGCGTTGGAGCGGAATACTGTGTCTCTTGTTGCCCGGCCTGAGCGGATGTTGGGGCAGCGCAGACAACCGACTGGTGGCTCGGCCGGCCGGGCCCTATCAGCTGACACTGGACCTGGGGTCAACACTCCCACGGGCTGGCCAAGAAGCAACTCTCACCTTTCACCTGACCCATACCAAGGCGCAACAGCCGGTTTCTGACTTGCAAATATTGCACGAACGCGCCCTCCACACCTTTATCGTGAGTCATGATTTATCCACCTTTGCCCACACCCACCACGAGGACTATAGGCCGCTCACTGACCAGGACTTTCAGCGCGCCCGCTTCCATTTCCCTTATACGTTTCCCAAGGCAGGGCAGTATCTCATTGTCAATGAGTTTACCCACAAGGACAGAAGCTGGACCAAACATTTCACGCTGACGGTTACGGGGGAGCCCGGCCCACCACCCGAGCCTGTCCTGAGCATAGTCGAAGGGCCCGACTTCCGTCAGGAAAAACAGTTCGGTGCGTATCGTGTTGCCTTACGCACTTCGCCTTCTCCGCCCATTGCCGGCCACGAGGTAGAAATCGTGTGTCACCTCACCTCCGTAGCGGGAGTTCCGGTCGGGAATTTGGGTCTCTATCTTGGCACCGAAATCCATATGGCAAGCTGGCGGCTGGATGGCGAGCATTTCGGTCATCAGCATACCTATACCTCGGAGATGGCCCGTTTTATGGAAGGCATGCGGGGTCACCGCATGTCGTCAGACCAGATGGCCCGACGCATGGTCCAGCTCATGAGCCGTCCGGCAAAGCAGGAGTATGTTGGCCCGGACGTGCCACTGCATCATGTCTTCCCCACCGCCGGTGTGTATAAAGTCTTCTTGGAGTTGGCGCCCAACGGCGAGTATCTGCTGGTTGATTTTCTGGTCACGGTCGCCGAATACACCGACGACGCGGATACAACGATTCAGTCCATTCTGCCAGAATCGGCACTCTCCGCACGACCAGCCAAGAGGCAGGCCCACTCGTGAAATTCCGCTCCCTTCAAAACTGTCTGATCGTTTGCTTGCTGCTCGTTTCGTCTCCGGCCCTTCGACTGTGCTCAGGGCAGGCTTGGGCTGGCCACGGTTTTGTTACGACCTTTGGTGATATCGAATGGTTGCCGGAACCAGGTCGTACGCCGGACACTGTGGGGTATCAATTCGACTCCTGGTCCGAAGCGGGGCAACTCTGGCTGGCCACGACCGCCCGACAGGTTGTCGATCTCTCGCTCGGCTTTGCCCGAGAAAAACTGGCCGAAGCCGAGGCCATGCTGACCGCCCAGGATACGGCCGCCGCCCGGATCGCGCTGGAGCAATACTGGTATTATATCGACCGGGCCGAGCAAGCGCTTCCACAGGCCGCAGATGGGCAGGATGAGGATGGCATTGCTCTGGTCGAAGCGCTAACAACCCACCTGCTTGAGCACCAATACATCCTGACCATTATTCATACGGACCTGTCTGTTGAGTCGCGTGGCATTCTGCGGGAGGTCTTCACAACTGCGCAACAGCGCTATCCGCGTATAGCCGACCGTCTGCCCCGCAAAAAACGTGGCGCCCTCTTTTTCAAGGAAGAAGAAGTGCGCTGGTCGGTTGAAATGGCGATTCGAGCGGATGAGGAGGAAGGGTAGAACGACCGCTATTCCCCTATCCCCTCCTTGGGAGGGGTGGCCGAAGGCCGGGGTGGGTTTCCTCGTTTGACCAAAATCCAGGGAATAGCCAGGGAATAGAATGTTGAGGAACTATCAGTTAGTGTGTCGCCTCCCCGTCCGAAGATTGGCCGGACGGTAAGCGTTTGTGGGCGAAGCGCGTCAGGCTCACTAGCGCGGCCCGGAAGTCCGGGTCATCCAACGCGCCCAGCACCGCCTCAATATAGTCCAGCAAGCGACGGTCGGTGCGACTCAGATCGGATCCCCGAACGACATCGGAGGGAGGGACGGCCTCCCCTCCGTACAGTCTTGAAGGGGTATCAGTCTCAGACTGTGATGGGCCTTCGCTTTTTTCCCTCGGCGGTCCAACATAGAATTCCAGACCGAGTACCTGACACAGTGCCTGAATAGTCGATACGCGCAGGTCCGGGCCGCGCTTGAGGCTGCGAATAGCGCTTTCGTGGCCCACCGCATCGATCGACACGTCTCTCCCCGAGCGTCCGCTTTGGGCCAGAGCCTCAAAGAGAGCGTCTGCGTAGGTCATATATTCCCTATAGCATTTTTTACTTGACACTAAGGGAATTCATGTCCTATGAGTGAGGCGAATTCCCTGGAATTGACTGTAATCCCCGCATGTGACACTTCTCTCAGAAGCATACACGCACCGGAGGAAGAGTCATGCCCGAGACCGGCCAAAGGACCTGCATACACCTCCCACTGAAATGGGCCGGCCTGTCGGGCGGCCTGCTGCTGGCTCGGCTCGCTCATCAGGTGTCCGCCGTTCAACCGTCACCGCCCATACCGCCCGACAGACAACACCACTTTGAAGGAGGTCCCATGTCTTTGCTGCTTCGCTCTTTTTGCCTGACGCTCGCCGCGTTCGTTCTGCTGACTCCAGCCCCGGCCTACGCCACGACCTTGGAGAATCCGGATAATGGGAAGCATTATTCGGGGATTGGGGTGATCTCGGGCTGGCAATGTGCCGAGGGGCGGCTGACGATCCGCTTTAATGGTGGGCCGCTGATCCCGTTGGCCTATGGCACGGAGCGCCCGGATACCCGCCAAGTCTGTGGGCATACGACCACCGGCTTTGTCTCGATCTATAACTGGGCGCGGTTAGGGGATGGGGAGCACACGGCCGTGCTCTACAACGATGGGGTGGAGGTGGCACAGAGCACCTTTACGGTAGGGACGGCGGGGACCGACTTTGTGAGAGGGGTGCAGACCTCGGTTACAGTCCGGGATTTCCCCTCGCCAGGGGAACGGCAGGAGTTTGAGTGGAACCAGAGTACGCAGCACATGGAGATGGTCAGTCCGGCCCGGACAGTAGTGACTGGCACGGAGAGTCAGAGTCCGGGCGCGACCCTGGGGAATCCGACACACGGTCTCAACTACTCGGGCATCGGAGCGATCTCGGGCTGGAAGTGTTCAGCCGTGCGGCTGACGGCCCGCATCAACGGGGGCAACCCGATTCCGCTGCTGTACGGCAATGAACGTCAGGACACGCAATCGGTGTGTGGGCATACCGGCACGGGGTTTATTGCGATCTATAACTGGGCGCGGTTGGGGGATGGGGAGCATACGATCGTGGTCTACGACGCAGAGACGGAGTTTGCGCGCAGTACCTTCACCGTCGGGACGACCGGAGAGGAATTTGTACGAGGGGTCAGCGTGCCGCCCGTGACCGTTGGAGGGATACCGTTTGCGGGGCAGACGATGGATTTCAGGTGGGTACAGAACAGCCAACACCTGGAAATGGTCGGCATCGACCTGAGCGTAGAGGCTCCACAGACCCTGACCAACAGCATCGGGATGGAATTGGTATTGATCCCGGCGGGGATGTTTCAGATGGGCTCACCAGCATCGGAGCCGGGCCGTCGCGACCATGAAGGGCCGGTGCATCAGGTGACCATCGGGCGGCCGTTTTATCTGGGGAAGTATGAAGTGACGCAGGCCCAGTGGCGGGCGGTGATGGGGACGAGTCCATCGTTTTTTCCCTCCTGTGATACCTGTCCGGTGGAGAGGGTGTCCTGGAATGATGTGCAAGGCTTTATTGAAGAGTTGAACGAGCGGGAGGGGGTGGCAAGCTATCGGCTGCCGAGTGAGGCGGAATGGGAGTACGCGGCGCGGGCGGGGACGACGACCGCCTACAGCTTTGGGGATGCGGAGAATCGGCTGGGGCTGTACGCCTGGTTCCGGGGGAACTCTTCTGGCTACACCCGGCCGGTGGGGGGCAAGCGCCCGAATGATTTTGGGCTGTATGATGTCCACGGGAACGTGCGGGAGTGGGTGCAGGACTGCTGGAATGAGAATTACGTTGGCGCGCCGAGCGACGGGCGCGCATGGGTCACAGGGGATTGCCGTCGTCGGGTCCTGCGCGGCGGCTCCTGGGGCACCTCACCGGGGTCGGGGTACCTCCGTTCGGCTGACCGCGACAGGTTCACCGCCGACTATGGGTACACCAGCGTCGGATTCCGTATTGCCCGGAGTTTGAATTAAATCATGAATCGTTACCTCTTTACCTCGGGGGACCAGGGGGCTACGCCCCCTGGCCGAATTGTTTTCGCCGGTCCCGGCTCGGTATTGCCCCGCAGAGTCCGGGGTTGGTCGGGTCCGTTTCAGGAAAGGAGTGCAAGTGATGGCTGAACAAGAGGCACATCAAAAGCCACTCCTGGAAACGGCAAAAGGCGTATTGGATCAGGCTCAAAAGCAACGGAAGAATGCCGAAACCGACCTCCAAGGTGCAGAAGACGGCCTAAAAGAAACCCAACAGAAACTGGCGCGCTTACAAGCGAATGAGCAACGGCTTCAGAAACAGTACGCCGCGCACGCCGCTGAGTTGAGAGACCTCCCCCACAGAATTCACACCACCCAACAGACCTTGGAGAACCTGCAAGCGAAACAGCAACAGCGCCAGAATCAGGAAGCTCAAAACCCTGGAGCACTGGCCCGCCTGATCCGCACACCGGTTCGCAAACCAGCCCGTCTGACCCGCCGAATTCAAGCCACCCAACAGAATTTAGAGAACCTGCGAGACAGACGGCAACAGCTTCAAGAACAGCAACCTAAGGACGCCGCTGAGTTGGAACGCCTGAAGCCCCAAATCGAAGAGGGGGAACGGACAGTAGGGGAGCAAAAAGGTGAAGTCGAAAAGTTTCGTGGCAAATTGAATGTCGCAGAAAGCGATGTCATCAAGAAATCCTCAGAGGTGAACAAGGAGGCGTCCAAAGAAATCATGGGCTTAGCTTGGCAATTGGTGCCAAGGTCTCTGATTAGCGGTGCCTCCACAGGCTACAGCTCTGTCCTCGCCACCAACTTGGCATATAGTCAGGCATTCTATAGTGCTTTCGGTATCAACATATTCAAGTATTTACAGTTCCAGGACTTTGCTACGCCCCGGGCTGAATCGCTGATTAGTCTGAACGTTCTTGTCTGGATTCTCCTTATTTATATCGTTCTTAGGTATCTGAGTAGACATAAAAGCCCGCTATTTGTCGAGAAGCTGGCAGGATGGCTTTTCTGTATCGCTAAGTTGCTGGAGCGTCCGTTTGGTAAAATCGTGTTTGTTTCTTCTCTTTTTATACCCAGCTTTATCGTAATCCCTGGTGCTGTAGCGAAATGGAAAGCCGAGTCTCTTCTCACTTCAAATCAGATCGTACATGTTGTGACCGTCCGAGAACACAAGTTGCTCAACGACCTTGTCCATATTGGCTCAAGCAGCACTCATGCGTTCTTTTACGATTCACGCAACACCGCTAACACCGTAGCTCTCCCGCTATCCGGGATTGTCTGTATCAGTGACGACAAAAGTTATTGTGAGCCTAATGAAGCCACCCCCGCCCCTGTAGTGGAAGCCACCCCCGCCCCTGTAGTGATAGTCTACGAGCCACCACCGCAGGACCAACCTTGTGAGGACTGTATTCCCCCAGCGTTAACCGAGGGAATGCAATTCTATCTTGTCCACCAAGAACGAGGTTCCCTAGAAGCGCCTAGAGGTATTGAGATTAGTGGAATAAATGAGAGATGGTTAAGGGCGTTCAAACCCGCAGTAGAAGCGTGTTCGGAGCCAGGTAAGCTCGCTAAATTGCGAATTGAGGGATTCGCCAGCAGTGAGCCTCCGCGTCATCTACCTTCATCCGAAGCTGACACATATAACTGTAAGGTTGCTAATCGGAGAGCCGAAAAAGCGATTGACTTTCTTATTGGTAAAAACCAAGAATACGGAACGTCTGAGGCTGAATGCCAGGAAGAATGTCTATTCTCCTTCGGTAAGAAGCAGGGGCTTGATTTTGAAATTGAATACCGCCCCTGGCAGACATTCCAGACAATGGAAAAATCTCGGCCCGTTATTGATGAGCTTGAAGGAACGGTTATACCGGAGAGGGCGCTGCTCAATCGGAGCGTGCGACTTACGATTGTAGACGCCGGAGGTTGTAAACCACCACCGTCTACGCCACCAAACGCGAACGAAGCCCCGTAGGGCGGCTGAGCGGAACGGGAGGCGCAACGGCTTGAAGTGATGGCACGACAGAACTGTAATGCGAAATGCTCCGATATAGCCAGTCGCGTGAGTCAGGAGTGCGGAGGGAATGCGAGCATTCAGGAATGCATGAATTTTCGCGGCCGTTGTCCTGTTGACTTTCGCCTGACATCTATCCCTTGCTTTAAAAACGTATCGGCGTGGGCGGAGGGGAAGAGTTATATCAAAGGGAGATGTCGCGGCGGGACAGGTGGTGCCATTCAGTGAATGTAGATTCATGGTAGCAGGAAGGATAATGGAGCTACCAAGACCAATTTCGTTGAAGTTTAAGCCGAACCGAAAGCTGACCTCGCCGCCTTGGAATCCCGGCTGCACCGCCACCTGTGGGTCATGGCCGCTGGCATCGTGGGCCTGACCGTCGCCGCTATGAAGCTGACTGTCTGGCCAGCTTCATAGCGGCTTGTGCGCTGCTCAGCCGACACCCTCGCCACTGTCGGTCGTGTCCGGCGAGAGGCAAAGCCCGCCTCGACTCCCGTAGTACTCCAATTACTCTTGACATATAACGTATCTCGTAATATTTCGGGGACATGATCAGGTCTCAAACTGGACCGACTCAACTATGTGACTTCCATACAAGACCTTCGAGTGCCACCCGGCAATCGGCTTGAGCGTCTCAGGGGCGACCGCGCCGGACAGTACAGCATGCGGGTCTCGCGTGGCTGGCGGATATGCTTCATATGGCAGGCAGGGGATGCCTTTGAGGTAGAATTGAATAACCATCACGACTGAGACAGGAGCGAAACAATGCTAAAGACACCGACCCACCGGGTTGCAACCCACCCTGGGACGCTGCTCATGGAGCAAATTGAGGACATGGGTTTGAGCGTCAACTGTGTGGCGCGCGAGACGGGCCTGCCGGCAACGCGTCTGCACGAGATTGTCCACGAACGGCGCGGGGTGACGGCTGAGACCGCGATTGCGTTGGGCCAGTATTTCAGCCAAACCCCGGAATTCTGGTTGAACGCCCAGAAGGTCTACGAACTCTCGAAGGTGCAGGCCGAGAGCGGCGACGCAATTCGTGCGCGGGTTCGCCCTCACGCCGTGCATCAGCCCCCCGCATGACAGAGAAGCGGAGCGACACCAAGAAAAAACCCGTATGCAAAAAAAAGACAAAGCGCCGCTTCCCTCCACCTCGGAAGAACTCGACGACAGCCCTTTCCCCGACCCCATAGTCATGGCCATTGAGGATGTGATTGACCTGCATCCCTTTGCGCCCAAGGAAATTCGCAGCGTCGTAGAGGAATATTTACGCGAATGTTGTATGGCGGGGTTTACTCAGGTGCGTCTCATTCACGGTAAGGGCAAGGGGGTTCAGCGCGAGAGTATTCGTTCACTGCTTACTCGCCTGCCCTATGTGACAGACTTCGCTGATGCGCCAATGGGGGCGGGCGGTTGGGGGGCGACCATTGTCCGCCTCGACCCGTCACGGGTAGACCCGGCGGGAAGCCCCCTGGCCCCCTCACCCTAGCCCTCTCCCTCCAGGGGAGAGGGAATGTGTCTCGTAGGGGCAACCCCCTGTGGTTGCCCGTCCTGCTGAGACCCTACCGAAAAGTTCTCTCTTGCGCGTCTCTCCTGCAAAGGGATACAAATGACGGGAAAAGGAGAGGGTCCATGGAAACGGTTGACACATTTCTGGCTGATTTGCGCGGCTATATCCAACACCAGGATGAGCAGCCCCTGCTTGGCCCTAGTTTCTATCAGGGCCTGCTGGCCGGGGAGTTGTCTCGCCCGCAACTGAAAAAATGGGCGCTCAATCTTTTTTATGTCACCGGCCAGCATATCCGGGCTTTTGGTGGGATTTTTATGAATACCGGCCTCGGGCCGCTGGACCAGAAAATTCGACGCCATATTGTTGAAAATCTGATTGACGAAGAAACGCTTATGGGCCGCGGGGAAGACGCCCACTGGATGCTGTCCATGCGTCTGGCCCAAGCGCTCGGAGCCACCGAGGAGGAAGTACGGCAGCCGATTGTTGCCAGAGAGTCGGTCGCCTATGTTGACTGGGTGATTGAGCTTGGCAGGAAGGAGTACGGTCTCGTCACCCTGGCTGCCATGTCGATTGGCGGCGAGACGCGGAGCGATGACTCGATGAAGGGCCTCGTGCGGGCGCTCAAAGAAAAATACGGTCTGAACAGGCATGCGCTTGAATTCTTCTATGCCCATGCCGGGGAGGCCGAAGCCCATGGCGAGCCCGTTTTTGACATGGTGCGAGAGTATGCCACCACCGCCGAACGGCAGCATAAGATTCGAGACAGTGTCGCGGCGTGGTGTGAGAAATTCCAGGCGGCTCAGGAAGGCGGCTATCGGGTGGCTATGGGCCTGGATGCCGGTGTCCGAGTCGATTTGGGTTGATTGGGAAAGCTCTGTAAGGAGGAGGGATCGTTTATGTATGACCTGATTATTGAAAACGCCCGTATCTGCGACGGCACGGGTACATCCAGCTTTTACGGTAATGTGGCGGTCAAAGACGGCCTGATTGCCGCAATAGGCAAGGGCAATGGCGAGGCGGCACAAAAGAAAATCAATGCCGACGGCTTGGTGCTGGCGCCAGGGTTTATTGATCCGCATACCCATTACGATGCCCAAGTCGCCTGGGACCCTCTGGTGACCTGCTCCTCCTGGCACGGCATTACCACCGTGGTGATGGGTAACTGCGGGGTAGGCGTGGCGCCGGTTCGGCCCAAAGCCCGCGATATCGTCATGTGGGACCTGGTCAATGTCGAGGCGATTCCGTTCGAGGTCATGGAGCGCGGTATTGACTGGCAGTGGGAGACCCACGCCGAATATCTCGACGTCTTACAAAAACGCGGCATGGGCATCAACGTGGCCTCCTTAGCCGCCCTCACGCCCCTGCGGCACTATGTGATGGGCGAAGAATCTTTTGAGCGGGCAGCCACCCCGGACGAAATCAGCGATATGCAGCGGCTGTTTCGCAACGCCATGCACGCCGGTGCGTTTGGTCTGACCAGTACCATTCTCAACAACCATATCGGTTTTGAAGGCCGTCCGCTCGCCTGCCGCAATGCCAGTCGGGCCGAGTGGAGCGCCCTGTGTCAGGTCATGAAAGAAGAGGGCCGCGGCACGATTGAGCTGGCCCTGACCGGGACCAATGTCGGCCAGGTCTCGGACGACGAATACGATCTGCTCAAATTTCTGGTTGATGAAAGCCAGCGGCCGGTCACCTTCCTGGCTCTGTTCAATAAGCCGGGCAAGCCGGAGTCCTATCTCAACGCCGTGGAGAAGGTCCAACCCATTCTCGGTTGGGATAAAGCCGTGCCGCAGGTCACCTGCCGTCCGTTGCGGGTCCAATTCAATATGAAGAACCCGTTCCTCTTCGCTATTTTTTCGGCCTGGCACCATGTCTTCAATAAGAGCGTCGAAGAACAGATGCAGATTTATGCCGACCCAGGGTTTCGCAATGCTTTTCGCGAGGAGATGGATAAACGGCGTATCTTTCGCGGCCAGTGGGGACGGATGACCGTGATTGATGCCCACACTGAGGCGGTCAAAAAACATGTGGCCAGCAAGAAGACGGTGGCCGAGATTGCCCGCGACCAGGGCAAGGACGTGGTGGACGCCTTTCTCGACCTGGCGGTGGCCGACCGCCTGGAGTTGATGTTCGACCTCCAGGCGTTCAATTTCGAACCCGAAGGGGTGAAGAATCTGGTCAGTGATCCCCGTTTTCTGATTGGCCTGTCCGACGGCGGAGCGCACGTGGATATGCTGTGCGACGCGGGCTACGCGACCTATCTGCTCGGTCGCTGGGTGCGGGACAACCAGGTGTTGAGCCTTGAAGAAGGCGTCCGGCGGCTGACCTCAGTCCCGGCCGACCTGTTCGGTATTCCCAACCGGGGGCGGATCGCTCCGGGCCTGGTGGCTGACCTCACGCTGTTCGATCCCGACACGGTCGATGCCAAAGACCCGGAATATGTCTGGGACCTGCCCGGTGGCGGCAAACGCTTTGTTGCCAAATCCAAAGGCATCAAGACGACGGTCGTATCCGGCAACGTCCTGTATCAGGATGACGAGTATCAGGGCGGCTTACCCGGACAGGTGCTGCGCAGTACGGATCGCTAAAAAGCTGAGCGCTAAAAAAACGGGGCGGTCTGTGCACCGCCCCGTTCTCCATTTCCTCTCTCTATCTCTCTTCCCGTTCCCTTCCTACCCGCCCACCATCACGTTTTCTTCCGTTAATAAGATCACAATTTCCGCAGAGCCGCCCGTCGCGCTGTTTCTGGCCGTCTGGCCTTCAGGTGTGCCGAAGACCTTGTTCATATCTGCCTGTGTCTCAAACCAGACCTCGGCCACACCGTCGTAGCGCTGGTCGTCGCTTGTCGCCAGGTTAATACAGTAGCGTTTCAAGCCGGGCCATTGCTTCACCTTGGGGGCGTGTTCTTCCAGCCACCAACGGCGAAAGTCTTCCAGCGCCATCCCCTCAGGCCGCTTGAGAATACCAATAACTTTATACATAAGTCCTCCTTTTCCTGACCGATCCTAGAGCGCAACTCTGGGCCGATATGCTCTGCGATATATAGTCTGGTCCCTAGCCGTTCAAGCAGCCTTTTCTTCAGCCTTGATTTCCGTTAGGGATGGACAGCACATTGCAGGCTATTGTGGGAGGATTGGTATGGAGACACGTCCGGCATCATTGCTACCCGAACAGTTCGGCCCGTTGCAGGGCGTGCGGATTGTATCAAGCGGAACCTTAGTCGCCCAGCCGTTTGCCGCGGCCTTGGCCGCGGAAATGGGCGCTGAGGTGATTCAGATCGAACGCACCGGAGAGGGCGACGCGGCCTGGCGTCATCTGGGGATGCAACTGCCCACCACAGACGGCCAGGGGCAGGTGGCAACCACCTGGATTCAGGAACGGCGCAACGAATGGTACGTCACGCTGGACTTCAGCAAGCCCGAGGGCAAAGACCTGTTCCTCAAGCTGGTCAAGTCGTGTGACATCTGGATGGAGAGTTCAAAGCCCGGCTCCTATACCAAATGGGGCCTGACCGACGAGGTCGTGCTCCAGGCCAACCCCAAGCTCGTCATCGCCCACGTCTCCGGCTACGGTCAGAGCGGCCATCAGGACTACCTGGGGCGGGCCTCGTACGACATGATCGGTCAGGCTTTTGGCGGGCTGATGTACCAGACCGGCTTTCCCGACCCAGAGCCACCGGTGCGGGCCAACCCCTGGACGGCCGACTATATTACGGCGTTGTTTTGCCTGTGGTCGTCCCTGGCCGGCTATATTTCCGCCCAGCGTACCGGTACGGGTCAGGTCGTTGATATTTCGCAGTTCGAGGCGATCCACCGTCTGCTCTCAGGCACGATGGTCGAGTATTTCAGCAACGGCTTCGTCCGCGAGCGCACCGGCAACAAAGCCACCGCTTTTCAACCCTACGATGCCTTCCAGGCCAGCGATGGCTGGGTGGTGGTCGGCGCGGTCGGCCTGGCGGTTTTCTCCCGGGTGTGCCGGGTCCTGGGTCTCGACCCGGAAGAAGAGAAATGGCAGCGGGCCAGCACCGATATCAACGGCCTGGAAGGCATCGAGTTTGACGCCCTGCTGCGCGGCTGGATTGCCGAACGAACGGTCGAGGAAGTGGTTGAACAGTTGAATGCGGCCCAGGTCGCCTGCTGTCCGATTATGAATAGCCAGGCTATGGCGGAAGACCCGCACTACGAGGCCCGCCAGGTTCATGTCGAGTGGCAGGACAATCAGGTCGGCACGGTCAAAGGCACCGGCGTCAGCCCTGCTTTTTCCGCCACACCGGGCAAGCTCTGGCGTGGATCCGTGCCGGTCGGGCATGATAACGAGCAGATTTATACCCATTTTGCCGGACTCAGTCGCGAAGAAGTTGCCCGGCTCAAAGAAAAAGGCGTGATCTAAGCGCATGGGGCGGGGCGCACCTCGCCCCGTAGGCACGCCGCTTATACACCGTTCATTACTCGCCCATGGCTCTCCTTGAAATCCGCGATCTGCGGAAACGTTATGGTACGGTTGAAGCCCTCCAGGGTCTCTCCTTAGACGTGGAGCGGGGGGAATTCTTTGGCCTGCTCGGCCCGAACGGCGCAGGGAAATCCACCACGATCAATATCCTGCTGGGGCTCATCATTGCCGACAGTGGTTCGATCCGAATTTTCGACCACGATTTTGCCTCCAATCACGTTGCCATTCGTCGCCGGATGAATGTGGCCGCGGCGTTTACCAGTATGAACGGCGTGCTGACCGTGTGGGAAAACCTTATGGTCTACGGCCGCATCTATGGCGTCAAACAGCTTCCCCGGAAAATCGACGAACTGCTCGAACGCTTCGAGATTACAGACTTGGCCAAACGCCGCTTGCAGCACCTCAGCTCGGGCCAACATACCCGCGTCACCTTGTGTAAAGGTTTTCTGAACGACCCGGAGCTCTTGCTGCTTGATGAGTGTACGCTTGGCCTTGATCCGGACATTGCCGAAAAAACCCGCCGGGCGCTGCAAGCCGTTCAGCAGGAACGAAAAACAACTGTTCTTTTCACGTCACATAATATGAATGAGGTCGAAGAGTTGTGTGGACGAATTGCCTTTTTAAGTACAGGCGAGATTCTCCGCGTTGATACGGCTGACCATATCAAGCAACTCATTCCACACCACATCGTAGAGGTGACCTTTCAAGCGGGGTCCGATCTCACGGCCCTGCGCCAGTTGAACGGCATATCTCAGATTGAGCAGAACGGAGAGTATGCCTTGCGTTTTGTCCTCAATGATCCAACCCACCAGCTCAACCCCTTACTCCAGCGCTTGACACACAGCGGTCACCCAATTGTCGATATCAATGTCTCACGCCCAACGCTTGAAGACGTCTTCATCAAGGTCGCCCGAGGGGAGCTGTAAGCCGCGTGCGCTTTATGAACTCTCAGGACTATGGCTTTTCGGCCATGGCAATGTGGGGCTTGGTCTATAAGTTTACCTGTCTGTGCTATCGCAGCCTGGACCGTGTTTTTGACATTGTCTACTGGCCGGTCATCTCCCTCTTATTGTGGGGGTTCACCAGCGTGTTTATTGCCGCAACGTCTTCGTTCTCCGGAGTCATGGAGTTCTTTCTTGGCGGGGCGGTGCTGTGGAGTTTGTTCTGGCGGGCGCAAACCGATGTCGGGACGTTTATCCTGGAAGATTTCTGGAGTCGCAATGTGTATAACCTGTTTGCCTCACCAGTCACCTCGATCGAACTCTTTGTGGCCATTGGTCTTATTGGCCTCATTCGCTGCATCCTGAGTTTTCTTTTTCTCACCTTCCTCGCTTGGGGCCTGTACGCCTTTAATATTATGGATATTGGCGGCACGGCCATCGCCGTCTTCACCAGCCTGCTGCTGCTCTTCGGCTGGGTCATCGGTATTTTCATCGCGGCATTGATCTTTCGCTACGGTCTCCGTATTCAGGTCCTGGCCTGGTCAGTAGGATTTATTATCCAGCCTTTTAGTTGTGTTTTTTATCCGCTCGACAGTATGCCGGGCTGGGTTCAGGGCATTGCCGTCACCCTCCCCAGCACGCATGTATTTGAAGGACTGCGATACGCCATTGCCACCGGGGAATTAGCCTGGCAGCCGCTGCTGCTGTCCTTCGGTTTGACTGTGCTGCTGTTTATTCTTTCCCTTGCCTATTTTCAGTACGCGCTCTATCAGGCCAAGAAACTGGGTTTACTGACCCGCTTTGAGATGGCCTAGGAGCTAAGGAAATTTTCTGCGACCCTGCCGCCTTTTTGGTGTTCGTACAGAAAACCCGCTATGCTGAAAGCATTCGAGCAGAAAGGAATAGTCACAATATCGCCCATGAAACGCCCTCCGCTTATTGCGCTTCTTGCTGCAAGTCTTTTTGTTTGCCAGGTTTTTGGTCCTCACCTGCTTTCAGCCGCTCCGCTCACGAGTACCCACGATGATCAAACTCAGGTCTCGCTGACGATCTATAATTCCAACCTCGGGCTGGTCAAAGATGTCCGTGAGATTGAATTGGCCGAGGGGTTGACTCGGCTTCAGTTTATGGATGTCGCGGCCCGGATTATGCCCACAACGGTGCTTATTCGGTCGCGGCCCGACTCGGAAACCTTTCAGGTCTTGGAACAGAATTATGAATACGACCTGCTCAGCCCGGAGACCTTACTCGAAAAATATGTGGGCAAAGAAGTCAGGCTGCTCGACAAGAACTATTTCACCGGCAAAGACGAACTCGTGACCGCCACCCTGCTCGCCACGAACGACTCCCCAATTTATCAAATCGGAGACGAAATCTCGATTGGTTTGCCGGGCAGAGTGATTCTGCCTCAACTTCCAGCTAACCTGATCGCCAAGCCGACGCTGGTGTGGCTGCTCCAGGCTCAGGCCGCCAGCACGCACACCATTGAAGCCTCCTACCTCACCAATGACATTACGTGGCAGGCTGATTATGTCCTTGCCCTCAACAGCGACGACAGTCTGGCCGACCTGTCCGGCTGGGTCTCCATCGAGAATAAATCCGGCACCACGTATCGCGACGCGACACTCAAGCTGGTAGCCGGCGATGTCAACCGGGTTCAGCCGGAAGTTTTACGCAGGGATGTCTATGCGTTTTCTAGCAAGGCAGCCGCTCCTGCCGAACCACAGTTTCAGGAAGAGTCCTTTTTCGAATACCACCTGTATACCCTGGAGCGAGCGACCACGGTGCAAAACAATCAGACCAAGCAGATGTCGCTCTTATCCGCTGCGGACATCCCCATTACCAAACGCCTCGTTCTGCGTGGCCAGCCACATTATGCGCGGGAAACCTTTGACAGCCCCCCTCCTCGGCAAAAAGTGAGTGTCTATCTCGAAATCGAAAACGCCGAGCACCATCACCTGGGCATACCCTTACCCAAAGGGACTCTGCGGGTGTACAAAGTCGATACGCAGGGCAGCCTCCAGTTTGTCGGCGAGGACAGTATTGACCACACGCCCAAAGACGAAACCGTCAGCGTAAAAATGGGCGAGGCATTTGACGTCGTGGGCGAGCGCCGCCAAACGAGCTTTACGCGTTTGTCCCGTCGCTCGTCAGAGGTGAGCTGGCAAATCGTCGTCCGCAATCACAAGGACGAAGACGTGCGGGTCCGCGTCGAAGAGCCCATGTACGGTGACTGGGAAGTCGTTGCTTCCACTCCAGAGCAGCACGAAAAGCCCGACGCGCATACCCTGCGTTTTGAGGTCACGGTGCCGAAGAACGGCGAGGTGAAAATTGGCTATCGCGTGCGGGTGAAGACCTGACGCGGTCGCGGGTTTTCCGTCTCGTGGAAACGCGAATCCACTTTATTGTCTTCCCCCACCAAGGAGACTAGATTAGGCTCATGACGCACAGCGCGCCGGCCGCCCTAACGCCCCATCGTTTTACCCGTCAAGAGTACTACCGTCTGGCAGAGTCTCGTCTCCTGGCAGATGAGCGTGTCGAACTGCTCAACGGAGTCATTATTACCCTGAGTCCACAGAACAGTCTTCATGCGGCAACCATTCACCGCCTCTTATTCACGCTTTTGCCGGTCGTGGGAGATGTTGCCTATATTCGCATCCAAGCGCCGATTGTTTTGAACGATTGGAGCGAGCCCGAACCGGATATTGCTATCTGTCAGCCTGACCCGAGCGATTACGCTCAGCACCATCCACGAGCAGACCAGGTTATGGTCGTCCTAGAAGTTGCGGACAGTTCCCTGGCCTACGATCAGGTCCAGAAGGCCCAGGCGTATGCGGCAAGCGGCATCCCGGAATACTGGATTGTGAACCTCGTTGACCGCAGCGTTGCCATTCTGACGAACCCGTCAAGAGACAATGGGCAGTATCAGTATGAACAGATAAAGGGCGAAGACGATACTGTGTTCCCTCCAGGTGGTCAGGCCATTGCCGTATCGGCTATCCTTCCGCTGCAATAGCGGTTTCGCCGTCGAGCCGGTGAAGGGGTGACAACTTATCTGATTCGTTGCTTTCCTCTGTCTCTCTGGTTGCTATTGCCCGCTAGCCTACCATAAGCTCGTTATTCCTTCCCCGCCCAGATAGCGCTGGAAAAGCCCGGAAAATGCGTCGCCAGCGGCTTGACAAGCACATATCTTACTTATACCTTACTTATTACATATGTCTGGTAGACTTGGAGGTGTAAGAGATGACTACTTATTATGAATATGTCAATCCGGAGGAGGCCTTGAGTCCGAAAAAGCACTGGCGGCTGCATCAAGTCCTATACGATGGCGGCGCTGGCGGATGGTCTGCTGCCGAAGGGCAGTGGGAGAACAACGGTGTATGGGAGAACAGGCTGGCAATTCGCTGGAACGGCACGACGGGTGCTAAAATCGGGAATCCACAATCGCGCGGCCTTCCGACTTGGTTCATCGTTCCCGAAGAATTGGCAGACCCCCTGCGCGAAGCGATCTCCGCAAGGCAAGAGCAATCAGGCGAATCGACGAATTAAAGCGGTATGGAGGTGCCGAAATGACAAATCCCATTCACGAGAATTGCCCTACGTTCCATCCGTGGAAGGGACAGCATTACGGGCGTGAAAGCCGGTTTGGCGTTCGCCTGCTCGTGCTTGGCGAGTCTCACTACGGGCAGCCAGACGAGGTCCCAGAGCCGAGGACGTTCACGCAGGAAATAGTGCGCTACTACGGCGTCCAGCACCGGCATCGGTATTTCACGACCATCGCCAAAGTCCTGTGCGGCGACAGGGGCTGGATAGACAACGAGGAACGCGCCGCAATCTGGGAGAACGTCGCCTTCTACAACTACGTCCAGAGTTTAGTACCCGCTCCCGGCATTCCCCCGACCCCCGCTCAATGGGAGGCTGGGCACTACCCATTTATGACCGTGCTCAGGAACTTACGGCCAGACGCCGTGCTGGTTGCAAGCCAACGCCTCTGGGGTCAGATTGAACAAAAGCCTCGATCTGCAGATGTGGCCTTCGCGTATATCAATCACCCCAGGCGCATAAGGTACGCTGAAGCTATTTCTGCTTGCCGGGAATTATTGGGCCATTCTGGTGGATGAAACGGGGTGTTTTCGTGCTGCTGCTTTTTTTTGCGGTGACGAATAAGGTGTAGATCGTGTGTGAGGTAGGATGTGCATTCTGTATGATAAAATCAGAATGCCCCGGCCCCGTCAGCGTATCGTGAGCCGCCCCGCGACGGCGTTGTTGACCTGCGCCCCTGTTTCAGACTATGAAGACGAGGCTTTCCGCGTGAACACTAAAGGAGGAAATGTCTATGGCGGATACCACCCTGAGTACAGACAAGCTGCTCGATATGTATCGGACGATGCAAACCATCCGGCAGTTTGAGTCCCGCGTGCGAGATATTTTTCAAGAAGGTCAAATCCCTGGTTTTGTTCATGTCTCGATTGGCGAAGAGGCCTCCGCCACCGGCGTTGCAGCCGCTTTGACCGAGCAGGACTATATTACCAGCACCCACCGCGGTCACGGCCATTTGATCGCCAAGGGCGGCGAAGTCAAACCCATGATGGCCGAGTTGTTCGGCAAAAAGACCGGCTACTGCAAGGGCAAGGGCGGCTCCATGCATATTGCCAATTTCGAGCTGGGTATCTTGGGGGCGAACGGCATTGTGGGTGCCGGTTTACCGATTGCGACTGGCGCGGGTCTGGCGGCAAAAGTGCGTGGCAGCGGTGAGGTCGCCGCCTGTTTCTTTGGTGACGGCGCCTCAAACGAGGGCACGTTTCACGAGTCGCTCAATATCGCCTCGTCCTGGAAGCTGCCGGTTGTCTATGTGTGCGAGAACAATTTGTACGGAGAGTTTACCGCCGGCAAGGACGTCACCTCGGTCAAGGATATTGCCGACCGGGCGCGCGGCCACGATATGCCCGGCGTGGTGGTCAACGGCAACGACGTCGTCGAGGTCTATGAAGCCACCAGTCAGGCGGTCGAACGCGCGCGCAAGGGCGAAGGCCCGACGTTAATTGAGTGTAAAACCTACCGCTGGGAAGGCCATGTGGTGGGCGAGGAAGCCTTTCTCGGCAAGCGCAGTTATCGTCCCGCAGACGAAATAGAAGCCTGGAAGAAGCGCTGTCCGCTCATTACCTTTGAGCAACGTTTCGTGCCGGACCCCTTCAGCCAGGAAGAGATCGATGCCGTCCAGGCCGAGGTGAAGCAAGCCATTGATGACGCCGTCCAGTTTGCTCAAGACAGCCCATATCCGGAGCCGGAAGAAGCTCTGGAAGATATGTTCTCAGCCGCGTAGGGAGAGAAACCATGCCTGAAATGAATTTTATTCAAGCGATTAATACGGCCCTCGCCGAGGAACTCCGACACGACCCGAAAACCTTCATGATGGGCCTGGACATCTGGGTCGGTGCCTTTGGCGCGACCAGCGGTTTGACCGATGAGTTCGGCGCCGAGCGGATTCTGAATGCGCCCATTTCAGAAGCCGGCTATGCGGGCGCCGGGGTCGGCGCAGCCATGGCGGGGATGCGGCCGATTGTGGAGATCGAGTTCGCCAGCTTTTTCTACTGCTGCTGGGACCAGGTTTGTAATCAGGCGGCCAAGCTGCGCTATATGTCGGGCGGCCAAGCCGACATGCCCATTACGTTCCGTGCCGTGTGCGGTGCGGTCGGCTCGGCAGCCGCCCAGCATTCCGAGACGGTCTACTCCCAATTCATGAGTGTGCCCGGACTCAAAATTGTGGTGCCTTCAGGCGCCTACGATATGAAGGGCCTGCTCAAAAGCGCCATTCGGGATAATAATCCTGTGCTGGTTTTTGAGCATCTCAAGCTAGGTCGAAACAAAGAAGAAATCCCGGAGGAGGAGTATCTCGTGCCCATCGGGCAAGCCGCGGTAAAGCGCGAAGGCTCAGACGTCACCATTATTGCCATTGGCTATATGGTCTCCCAGGCGCTCAAGGCCGCAAAAGCGCTGGAAGAGGATGGCATTTCCGCCGAGGTCATAGACCCGCGCAGCCTGATTCCGCTGGACGAAGAGACGCTCCTCTCCTCCGTGGCCAAGACGCATAACGTCCTGGTGGTTGATGAGGGCCATCTGCGCTGTGGCGCGGCAGCCGAAATTTCTGCCGTTATTGCGGATAAGGGCTTCGACTCCCTGGACGCTCCGGTCAAGCGCCTGGCTGCCCCGGATGTCCCGATCCCGTTCAGCCCTCCTATGGAAAAATTCGTCCTTCCCAACGATAAGAAAATTTCCGCGACCGTCAAGGAGATGCTGGGGTAAGCTTCCCTCCGCCTCAGCTTCTGAGGAAAGAAAGGATACACCTGTGGCCGTAGAAGTCGTAATGCCAAAGTTCGGTCTGACTATGACCGAGGGCACGATCCAACAATGGTTCAAATCCGAGGGCAACCCCATCAAAACTGGCGAAGCCCTGTTTGAGGTGGAAACCGAAAAAGTGCTGTATGAAGTTGAAGCGCCTGCGGATGGAACGGTCGCCAAACTGTTGTATGCGGTTGAAGCAGTAGTCGGCGTGGGGCTTCCAATCGCAATCATTGCGGAAGCAGGCGAAGATATCGCCGAGATTGCGGCACGGTACGCGGATGCGGCGGTAGCACCGGCGGCTCCGGCAGCCACCGCGACAGAGCCCGTTCCAGTGGCTGCTCCCGCAGCGCCCCCGGCGCCGGAAGAGAAGCGTGTCCGCGTTCCGGTGACACCCGCAGCCCGGAAGCTGGCCAAAGAACATAGTATCGATCTCGCTCTTATGACCGGGACTGGTCCACGCGGTCGGATCACCCGTGAAGATGTGCAGAAAATCATTGACAGCGGCGGTCAAGCTGCTCCACCACCGGCACCAACCGTAGCGCCGGCCGCAGCGGAAGACATGCCGTTACGCGGCATGCGGAAAGTGATTGCCGAGCGCATGCATCAGAGCCTTCAGGGTAGCGCCCAACTCACGATCACCACCGAGGTCGATGTCACCCAGTTGATTGACCGGCGTCAAGAAGTCCGCCAGGAATTCAACGTCACGTATACCGATTTTATCGTGCAGGCCTGTGCTCATGCCCTGAGGCAGCACCCGCGCATGAATGCCCACCTCGAAGGGGATATCATCCGGGCCAACAACGATATCCACGTGGGGCTGGCGGTTGCTCTGGACGAGGGCCTGATCGTTCCGGTCGTTCGGGATGCAGACAAAAAATCGCTCAAAGATATTGCCGCGGAGGCCAAGACCCTGGCCGAGAAGGCCCGCGCCAGTCAGCTCAAGCTCGAAGAAGTGTCGGGTGGAACGTTTACCGTCTCCAACCTGGGCATGTACGGCGTTGATGCCTTTACTCCCATCATCAATGCCCCGCAGTCCGGTATCCTCGGCGTCGGTCGGATCGTTGAAAAACCGGTCATCCACCGTGGTGAGGTCACCAAGCGTTCGATGATGGTCTTGAGCCTGACGTTTGATCACCGCGTGATAGATGGAGCTCCTGCCGGGGCGTTTCTCCAGACCGTGGCCGACCTGCTGGCCCACGGCAACCGGGTTTCACTCGACGCCCGGTAAGGGGTCGAGCAGAGGGGCGCGACGACCGCGTCCCGCCCAGTCTTACAGCTCGGCCATGACCTGGGCTTCGGCCAGCGCGGCCGTATGGGTCAGTGCTAGGTGAAAACGGCGGATATGGTGCTCGGCAGCATACGCCTTGGCCTTACCGTGCAGGACGATCTCGGGGCGTGAACCGGGCTGCCGCACGACCTCAACATCGCGCCAGCCAACCGCGCGGCCCCAACCGCGTCCAAGCGCTTTCATTGTGGCTTCTTTGGCTGCAAAGCGCGCGGCATAACTCTGATATTTAGCTTTGCCCCGGCGCTCGCAATAGGCATGCTCACCAGGAGTGAAGACGCGCTCGCGGAAGCGCCCACCCGTTCGGGGGCGTTCGAGCGCGGCCCGGACGCGCTCGACCTCGGCCAGATCATTGCCGATACCAAAAATCATCGCCCGTGTCCTCTGGCTAACACGCAGAACAACTCTGGCACGAGGTCACATCACACGGTGGCGTTTGGCGTTCCAATAACGCCTTGCGCCATTCGACCCATAGATAGTGTTTGTCCACCCCGTGGTCGATAAAGTCCCAGGGCAGTCGTTCTTCCGAGTCATATCGGCGGTAAACAAAAAAATCGGGATTGGGCCTGTTCTGAGCGGCGTCGAAGGAAGCGCCCGGCCGGCGTTTTGCCTCACGCTGCCAGCGTTGTACCACGCTCCACCAATCGCCCCCCTGCGTGTGGATATCGAGCAGCAACTGACCGACGCGTCGATCTCCGCGTGAGAGTATGGTCTGGTAGTAGGCTTCACGCGGAGACTCGGTATCCACTGTTACGCGCGGCAGACGGGCAAGCTGTCTCTGTAAGCCTGCCATCTTGCGTCGGAGGGCGGGGAGTTCCTGCATGGGCTCCCACTGCAGAGGGGTCCACGGCTTGGGCACAAAGGCATTGACCGATAGTGTAATCCCCCCAACCTTGGCGCGTTTGCCACAAAACCGGGTATGGATCTTGTGGGTCAGCGTTGCAATGGCATCAACGTCGTCCTGGGTCTCGGTCGGCAGGCCAATCATGAAGTACAGCTTGAGGGCCTGTACCCCCCCGCCGACTAACAGCTCTGTTGCGCGCAGGATCTCCGGTTCGGTCAGGTTCTTGTTAATCACCCGGCGCATCCGTTCCGAGCCCGCTTCCGGTGCCACGGTGACCGAATGGGTATTATTACGTCCGATAGCGCGCGCTAGGTCCTGGGTAATCACATCGGCTTTTAAGGAGGACGGGGACGCCCGACCACCGGCTTGACCAATGAATTCGCACAAGCCGGCAATACCCGGCTGGCTGGCCATTTCCGCCCCAATCAGGCCAATGGTCTTCCGTTCCTGTAAACCTTGAGTCACTTGTTGTGTCAGGGCTGCCGTACTGCGATAGCGGACGGGTCGGTACATAAATCCTGCTGCACAAAACCGACAGCCCCACTCACAGCCTCGACTAGCCTCGATGAGGAACATATCGCCAAAAACGGTTTCTTGTGTCAGGAGTTGCGACGTCGTCGGATAGGCATCCAAATCCATAACCAGGCGACGCTGCACCGTCGGCTCCCGCCCGCCCGCCTGCGCGTCCCGGACCTGATGGGGAGCCTGAGCAAGGGGCGCAGCATGGGTCACCTGGGCAAGATGTCCAGTCGCATCATAAGTAGGTTGGAACAAGGTTGGCACATAGGCGCCGGCTATGGTGCTGAGCGCCCGCAATTTCGCTGTCGGGTCGCCCGTCTCCGTGTCCAAAGATGTATAGCGGTCCAGAAATTCCGGAATCATTTCCTCACCCTCACCGATCAAGAACAGATCAATAAAATCGGCAATGGGTTCGGGGTTGAGAAAGGTTGCCGGTCCGCCGGCAATGACCAGGGGGTGGTGCGGCGTCCGTTCTGTGGCCCGGAGCGGGATATGCGCGGCAGCCAGAATATCAAGGATATGCAGGTAGTCCGTCTCAAACGAAATCGAGAAAGCCAGGATCTCAAAATCGGCTAGGGGCCGTTGCGTCTCGAGTGAGGCCAGTGGCGCGCCCGCCCGCCCCAACGCGGCGGCCTCGTCTGGGTCAGGCAGAAACGCCCGCTCACAGCGGCAGCTCGCATGTTGGGTAAAGATTTTATAGGCAGCCTGGAAACCCAGATTCGACATCCCGACCGCATACTCGTTTGGATAAATGAGGCAGAGCGGAATGTCTCCATCAATGGCGGCTGAAAAGATGAGTTTTTCAGCCGCCAGACGTTTACGTGCCCGTTCGGTGGTCAGCCACATAAAAGCAGCGTTCTCCTCCCGCACACACGGGAGTCAGGGCTTCGGAGTGCGGGCTTCTAGCCCGCACTATGTATGGTCGAATGGGGTTGGCTCCTATCGGTTTGCCTGCTTGCGGAGAAAGACGGGCATGTCTTCGGCGAGTTCATCACTCTGCTCCGAGTCCAGGTTTTTTGTCGGAGGGATGACCGAACTTTGCGCGAGCGTGCGTCTCCGTGCATAGGCTGGTTGTTCCAGCACTGCTGGATCAAATGTCCCGAGCGACCCTTTTGTTTTCCGTCTCCCACCAGACACCGCACTGAGCGTCGGCGTCTTTGGCAGCTCTAATTCCGTGTCGTTAAATCCAGTGGCAATGATCGTGATGAGAACCTCGTCATCCAGGGTCTCGTCAATGACCGCACCAAAGATAATGTTGGCATCTTCATCTGCCTCTTCGTGTATAAGCTCTGCAGCCTCATTCACTTCGTGTAGGGTGAGACTTCGTCCTCCGGTCACATTGAGCAGCACGCCGCGCGCGCCACTGATGGAGATATCTTCAAGCAGCGGGCTGGCAATGGCCCGCCGCGCGGCCTCTTCCGCCCGACCTTCTCCACTCGCTGTGGCGGCCCCCATAATCGCCATCCCCATCTCGGCCATGATGGTCCGCACATCGGCAAAGTCGAGGTTAATCAGGCCACTCACCGCAATCAGATCGGAGATGCCTCGAACGGCCTGGAGCAGGACTTTATCCGCTGTATGAAAGGCTTCGATGAGTGGCTGGCTGCGGCTGGCAACCGCCAATAAACGTTGGTTCGGAATACAAATGAGGGTATCCACATTTTCTTTCAACTCGTGGATACCCTCATCGGCCTGCCGCATGCGACGTTTTCCTTCAAAGAGAAAAGGCTTGGTCACCACCCCAACGGTCAACGCCCCACTTTCCTTTGCCAGCCGGGCGACAACAGGCGCCCCACCGGTACCGGTTCCGCCGCCCATGCCCGCTGTCACGAAGACCATATCGGCACCAACCAGATGCTGTCGCAACTCGTCCTCAGTTTCCAGCGTAGCGTTGCGACCGATCTCAGGATTAGCGCCTGCCCCAAGCCCTTTGGTCGACTCGGAGCCAAGTTGAATCTTGGTCGGTGCCAAATTAACCTGCAACGCTTGCGCGTCAGTATTCGCCACAATAAAGTCAACACCGGACAGCTCAGCACTGATCATCGTATTGATGGCATTCCCTCCCGCCCCTCCAATCCCAATGATACGGAGCTGAGCCCCACTACCCTCATTCTCCACAAACTCAAGCATCTCTCACCTCCTTCATCTCCAGTTAGCATGTCGCCACCGGAGAGGCTACGGTCTAAAAAAATTCCCGAAACCACTCGACGACCCGTTCTCGCATATGCTGCCAATTCTGTCCGTTCCGTACCTGGGCCAGCGGGCGGAGCGCGCCCTGCGCATGACACAGGATCAGGCCGATATTGGCCGCATACAGAGGACTCTGGGCTGGATCAATCATATCGCTTGCACACCGCGGCGTACCCCGACGCGCCGACATACGGAAGACGCGTTGGGCTAAATCCGGTACGCCTTCAAGGAGAGCACTCCCACCGGTGAGGACCACGCCCGCGCCGAGCCGACCTGAGAGGCCCCCAAAATCAAGCTGCTCCCGAACGAGCTCGAAAATCTCTTCAATCCGCGGTTCGATAATTTCGCTCATTTTTCTCCGTGGGAGCGGAGCGGCATCACGCTCGCCGATGCGAGGCATCTCGATCACCTCGCCCGGTGCAATCAGGCTGGTCAAAGCACAGCCGTGCTGCTGTTTCAGCCTTTCTGCCTCTGCCACTGGAATACACAGACCCACAGCCAGATCGTTGGTCACGTTTTCCCCACCAACCGGCAGGACTGCAGTGTAAGAGACGACGCCTTGACAAAAAGCTGCCACACTGGTCGTGCCCGCCCCAATGTCGAGCACGACAACGCCCAGCTCTTTCTCCTCTGGAGTCAAGATGGCCTCGGCTGCCGCCAGCGCGCCATAATACACGCCGTTGAGATACAGCCCCGCCCGCTCACAGCATTTCTGGAGGGCGTACAGGGCCGTTGAGGAAACGCTGATAACATGGACATCGGTCTCAAGCCGCACGCCACTTGCCCCAACGGGGTTACGTCCGCGCTCTTGTCCATCCACCAGAAACTCCTGTGGGAAAACGTGCAAAATTTCGCACTCCGGAGGGAGGGCGATCGTCTGGGCTACCGCAACCACTTCCTGAACATCGTCTGGAGACACCTCGCCGCCTTTGACCCGGACAACGCCCTGACTCGAAATGCCCTCCATATGTCCACCGGTCAAGCTGACAAACACATTGTGAATTTCGCAGTTGGCATTGGCCTCCGCTTCCGCCACGGCCTGTTGCAGTCCCTGGGCCGCATTCTCGACATTGGTGACGAGGCCCTTGCGCACCCCTTGAGACGGTGCGATCCCCAGCCCCAAAACGGCCAGCCCCTCGTGCGTTCTTTCCGCAACGACAACAGATGTCTGACTCGTCCCAATATCAACACTCACCAGGAGGGAATCCTTGTTCTCCATACCGCCTCCCTAAGCGTGCGAGTTAAATCCACGTCTCTTCCCCTTATCCAGTCTCAATGGAAGAGGAGATGCCACAATCTGATCAGTAAAACGCGCATCAAAAACGGTTGCCCGTTGGTCCTGCGGCCAGTGCTCCAGCACCCGTTGCATCAGCACGAACACGCTGGGACGAATCTGCTGACCGAGCCGAATCACGACCTGACGATCGGACAAAAACAGCGTATAGCCTCGCTGGTCGTCCCAATGAATTTCAGACAACGCAACATTCCATTCCTGTATCAGCAAAAGACACAAACGCACTCCGGCGATGACCGTCCTGGCAGTTTGCGTTTCAAGGGGCACCCGCTCAAGTCCGCTCACGAACGGTAGATCGTGCGCGCCCGCTGCGGGAGCAACAAAACTGTCACCGTTCCCGTCCAGATACGCGGCTTCTGGATGCCGGATGCGCGCGATAGGCTGACGCTCCCGGATAGTCAGGTGCACACGCTGCGGGAACTCCCGGATGACGACGGCCGTGTGGACCCAGGGGTGTTGCCGTAGACGCTGCTCCACTGCCTGGACGTCCAGAGCGACAGTATTCATCCCCGGCGCTACTCCTGCCCACTGTTTGATTTCGTCCGATGTGAGCGTGCCGTCAGTTGAGACAACAATATCTGTCGCGGTGAAGTACGAGTGATGCTGGGCATAGTAGACCAAGACGGCTCCTCCGATGCTGCAAGCAACGCACACCAACCCTAATAGGACTATCGACCGGGTCCGTTGGGCTATGGCCTGCCATAGAGAGAGCAGAATTGAGGTTTTTTTGCGGGCTGGGGGGCTCATACTTCTCCTCGCGGAATATGGAGTGTCGCCTGCTGCAGGATGACCTCCACGAGATCCTCATAAGACAGCCCATGATGGGCGGCGATGCGGGGCAAATAACTCAAGGCCGTCAAGCCAGGTAGCGAATTCAGTTCAATCAGGAAAATCTCTCCAGCCGGACTGACCCGCATATCGACTCGACTATAGCCGCTGCACCCTATGGCACAATGCGCCTGTCGGGCCAGCTTGAGGACCTGCGCATAGGTTGCTTCCGGTAGCGGGGCAGGCATGAGAAATTCTTCCCGTCCAGGTGTATATTTGACCTCATAGGAATGGAATTCTCCCTTGGCCACGACTTCCATCGCTCCGATCGCCTGCTCCTTAATAATACCGACCGTCACCTCTTTGCCGGGAATATAGGCTTCCACCAGACAGGCTGTGTCATACTGAAACGCCTGAGTGAGAGCAGGCGTGAGCATCGCCTCGGCGTGGACAATGCTCACGCCCACACTTGATCCTTCTGCAATCGGCTTGACCACGACCGGGTAGGAGCGCACGGCCTGCTCAGCTGGGGGTCCCTGCTCGACAATCTGCCAGTCGGGCGTTGGCAAAGCATAGGTCTGCCAAATCCGTTTGGCCATCGGCTTATTCATGGCTACGGCACTCGCCAAGACGCTGGACCCCGTGTATGGAATCCCCAGGATTTCCAGTACGCCTTGCACCGCCCCATCTTCTCCGAACTTTCCATGCAGGGCGATAAAAACGACATCCGTCTTTTGCGCCTGAGCAATCCATGCGCCATCCGGCTCAACCGAGATAGAACGGACGCGATAGCCGCGTGTCTCCAGCGCGGCGCAAACCGCCTCGCCCGTCAGACGGGAAATCTCCCGTTCCGCAGACAGTCCGCCCCAGAGCACCCCGACCAACTGCTCGGATTTCATCTCGGCTACCATTCTCCAACCCGACGGACCTCTGGCTCAAGCCAGACCCGTTCTTCTTGCCAGACCTGGCGTTGCACCTGTTCTATGAGGTGCCAGACCTGGTTCGCCGTGGCACCTCCCGTATTCACAATAAAATTGGCGTGCTGCTCAGAGACCTGGGCTTGTCCCTGACGGCTACCCTTACAGCCCACTGCCTCAATGATGCGCCCCGCATAGCGTCCCGGCGGGTTCTTAAATATGGACCCCGCGTTCGGATATCCGTGGGGCTGGTTGCGCTGACGTTTTTCGCGGGCCTGTTGCATCGCGGCTGTAATACTGGCTGGGGGCTTTTGCGGGAGGCGAAACACCACCTCGCTCACGATGAATTGTGGCGGGAGTGCGGTGGTTCTATAGGCAAAGCCAATCGATGCACTGGACAAACGCCCGGACTGTCCTGTCCGAGTAATCCCCGTAATCGTCTCCACCACCGCACTCAGTTCACCCCCAAAGGCCCCGGCATTCATTAAGAGGCCCCCACCCACGCGTCCGGGAATCCCCTCAGCAAATTCTAGCCCCCCATACCCTTTGCACGCGGCTTCCCGCACGAAGCGGCCCAACGAACGGCCGGCGCCGACACGCACCCGAGCGGTATTCTTCTGCTCAGGCCGGCTCTCCCACTCAGCATAGTCGAAACCCGGCCCCAGCCGAATCACGACCCCGCGCACCCCTTTGTCGCTGACGAGGACATTCGTCCCCCCTCCGAGGAGGAAGCAGGGTACGCCGTATTTCATCACAATGCGTATCAGTGCTTGAAGCTCTGTGGGCGTATTTGGTTCGACGAAAACGTCAGCCGGCCCACCAATACGAAACGAAGTGTAGCGGGCCAGACCGACGTCAAAGCGCACACACGGACCGAGGACGCCTCGCAGCCGCGTCTTCAGCGCCGTCCACACCTCAGTGTGCATTGACGCCTCCACTCCGGAGTTGTGCGAGTAGCTCGGGTCCGGTCCGAACAATATTCCCGGCGCCCAAGGTCAACACCAGGTCCCCCGCCCGGATGAGGGTCTGGACCGTCCGGGCCAGTTCCGCGCGCTGCGGGACAAAATAGACCTCGGCATGGCCGCGGCGTTTAATGGCGTGATACAGCTTCTCGCCTGAGATATCAGCCTGCGGTTCCTCGCCCGCAGGGTAGATTTCCGTCAGCACTAACACGTCCGCATCATCAAACGCCGACAGGAACTCGTCGAACAGGTGAACGGTGCGTGAATAGCGATGGGGTTGGAAGAGGGCGACCAACCGCCGACCAAAGCCTTCCCTGGCAGCCCGTAAGGTGGCGCGTACTTCTTCCGGGTGATGGGCATAATCGTCAACCACCAACACCTCTGCCTCCTCCCCCTTTATCTCAAAGCGCCGCTGAATACCGGTAAAGCTGTGCAGGGCCTCCTGGACCTGGGAAAACGGAATCTCCAGTTCCAGGGCGACCGCCACCGCCGCCAGGGCATTCAGCGCGGCGTGGCGTCCAGGCAGGTTCAGTTGGATATCGCCCAGGTGCTCTGTGCCGCGCCAGACCTCACACCGTGTCGTGAGGCCGGAGACCGTCAGATGTTTAGCCTGCACATCCGCTTCCGGACTCAGGCCATAGGTCACAAACCGCTTGCGTACCTGAGGAAGCAGCGCCCGGACACGCACGCTGTCCAGGCACAGCACGGCGCGGCCGTAAAAGGGGAGGCGATTGATAAAGTCAAGATAGGCGGCTTGGACGCGATCCATATGTCCATAATAGTCAAGATGCTCGGGGTCAATATTGGTTACCACCCCAATGGTTGGGCTGAGCAGCAGAAACGTCCCGTCACTCTCGTCGGCTTCCGCAACCAGAAAACGCCCCTGCCCCAGCCGGGCATTGGAGCCCAGCACGTTGAGGCGTCCGCCAATAACCATGGTTGGATCAAAGTGGGCATGGGCGAGGACGGTTGCGATTAAGGAGGTCGTTGTCGTCTTGCCATGCGTCCCGGCAATCGCGATGCCGTATTTGAGGCGCATCAGCTCAGCCAGCATTTCGGCCCGAGGAATGACCGGAATACTGAGTGCGCGAGCCCGCACGACTTCCGGATTCGCATATTTGACAGCCGACGAGATGACCACAACATCCGTATCAGCATGGACGTGCTGTGGTTGGTGACCATACACAATGTGTGCGCCGTTGCGTTTCAGTCGTAGCGTTGTTTCGGATTCGGTCAGGTCCGATCCATTGATCTGATAGCCGAGATTGAGCAAGACCTCGGCAATGCCACTCATGCCGACGCCGCCAATACCGACAAAATGGATACGCCGGTTGGTATTAAACAAGACCGGAGTCTCGGACACCGTGTTTGCGTGCAGGGGAAGGGCAGCCCAAGGGGGTGACATCTGGAGCCCCACGGCCACGGGTAGCGGCGTACCAGCCCCGACCGTCCAGCGGTCTACGCTGCCGCCCGGTTTCCGTTCCTTCATCTTTCTTGACACGAAACCTCCTGACCGAAAGAAGACACATACGGGGTGCAGGCAAAACAGGTCTGTACGACGGTGGCGGTCGCGTCGGGACGGCCTAAAGCGGCCGCCGCTTGGGCCATGTTTCCTAATATGTCTTTGTGCTGGGTGAGGCGTGCGATCGTTTGCTCAAGTAACTCGAGGGACAGTGTGCGGTCCAAGAGCATCACCGCCGCGCCCGCCTGCACAAGGGCCTCAGCATTGGCCCGCTGGTGGTCGTCTGCCGCGTAGGGGTAGGGAATCAAGATGGCCGGCTTGCCGAGCAGAGCCAGCTCTGCAGCCGTTATTGCCCCAGCCCGACAAATCACGAGGTCGGCCTCAGCATACACTTCCTGCATGGCGTCAATAAACGGCACCACTCGGGCCGCTATCCTCTCAGCCGTGTAAGCGGCTGAGACGGCTGCGTACTCGGCTTGGCCGGTCTGATGGATGATCCGTATCGGTGGGGTTGGGTCTGTACTCTTTTGTCCGCTTCGTTTCCTGTCTAAGCGCGCGAGGGCCTGCGGCACAATATGGTTGAGCCGATGTGCGCCGGCACTGCCACCAAAGACGAGAATGGTAAAAGGCTTGTCTGCTGCTGCCGGCTGGAGCGCGGGCCGTAAGGCGGACCGTACCGGGTTGCCGGTATGGACAACTTTATGGGCGGGGAAAAAGTGGGCGGCCGTTTCAAATCCGAGACAGACGCGGGTGGCAAACCAACTCAGGAAACGGTTTGCCAACCCAGGAATCGCGTTGGGCTCAAGCAGAACGCAGGGGATGCGCTGCAGCCAACCAGCCAGGACGGTCGGAGCAGAGGCATAGCCACCGATGCTGAAGATCACGTCGGGAGCGAACTCACGGATGATACGCCACGCGGCCCCAACGCCATAGCCGGCGACTCCTATGGCTCGGATTTTTCCCCACCGCGTCCGTCCGCGGAGCTGTTCAGCCGGGATGAAACGTAAAGAAAATCCAAGTTGTGGGATGACATCCTTCTCCATTCCACCGGCGGTGCCAACAAACAACACCTCCGCACCAGCCTGTCGCTGCGCGAACTCTGCCACTGCAACTCCAGGAAAGAGATGCCCACCGGTGCCTCCCGCCGCCAAGAGAAGTCGAGGCGCCCTAGGCATGGGCACCCTCCCTCGGTTGGACTTCCCGCGAGAGTCTCAGCAACATGCCAGTACAGAAAAGGCTGCTGACCAACGCAGACCCTCCGTAGCTGATGAAGGGCAGCGGCAGTCCGGTAATCGGGAGCAGACCGATGACGACCGCCATATTGATCCCGGCCTGACAGACGATGAAGAAGGTACAGCCAAAGGCGAGTAAACGACCAAACTGGGTTGGGTGATGCGACGCGACCCGGAGCCCCCGAGCGCCAAAGAGGCCAAACAGGAGAACGATGCCCGTGGTCCCCCATAAACCGGTTTCTTCGCCAATCACGGCGAAAATAAAGTCCGTGTGGGCCTCTGGCAAATAAAACATCTTCTGGCGACTTTCTCCGAGTCCGACCCCAGAGACCCCGCCTGCCCCAAAGGCTAGACGGGACTGGTCGAGTTGATAGCCCTCCCCCTGCAAATCCGCCGATTGGTCCAAAAACGTCAAGACCCGGTCCGTCCGGTATTCCGCACTCAGGACTCCGTAGCTGAGACACAGCAGCCCGACGCCGACCAGTACGGCCAGATGCCGACCACGCGCGCCCGCAACAAAAAGCACGGCGACTAAAAGGAGACTGATGAATACGGCCCCGCCTAAATCCGGCTCCAGGGCAATGAGGAGCACGACACACCCGACCACCAAAAGGAGGGGGAGCAAGCCATACACAAAGCTGTGCAGGCGGTCCGCCTTTTTCGCCAGCGCATAGGCCAGGTAGAGCACGACGGCGCCCTTGGCGAATTCGGAGGGTTGAAAATTCAGCCCTCCGAAGGATAGCCAGCGCTGTACATTGCCGTGGCTGAAGCCTGGCAGCAAGACCAGACAGAGGCTGATGAATGCTCCGATTAACGCCGGATAGGCGAGTGTACGGAATACGGTCGAAGGGAGCGCCAGGGCCACGAGACAGCCCAAACAGCCGATCACTAAGGCGAGGTTGTGTTTCCGAACAAAAAGATAGGCATCATCGAAGCGGTCAAACGCATAAAAATAAGTGGTGTTCAAGACGAACAGCTCCCCACTCAGGATCAGCAGCAGCACTGCTCCGAGTAGCCATGAGTCAACCGGACCACGCCGGATCGGCTGTGCGGTTTGGGTGTCGGTGAACGGTCCTGAGAGCCTGTCGTCAAGCATCTTCATAGCGCTTCAACATAAGCCCGGAACGCTTCCCCACGCTGGGCATAGTTCCGGAACTGATCGAAACTCGCACAGGCCGGAGAGAGGAGGACGATATCCCCGGCCTGGGCTCCCCTGTGAGCAGCCTGCACCGCCTCGTCCAATGCGTTGACCAGCAGGGTGTCGGTGTCCTGCCCCAATGCGGCGCGTAAGGAGCGTTGGGCCTGGCCAAAGAGAATCAGTTTTTTCACCTTGGTCTGGACGACCTCCCGGAGGGGACGATAATCGCCGCCTTTCTCTACCCCTCCGGCCAGCAGAATAACCGGCTCGGAAAAACTGTTGAGCGATTGGACCACGGCGTCGATATTCGTCCCTTTGGAGTCATTGATATAAGCCACCCCATTTTTCTCCGCGACCAGTTCAAGCCGGTGTGGTAAGCCCGTAAAGGAAGCCAACACGCTCTGGATGAGAGCTGGGGGGACGCCCCACAATGTTGCCGCGCTCACCGCGGCCATGACGTTGGCAATATTATGCCTCCCGCGGAGAGGTATGTCATCAATCGCATAGTGCATCTCGCGGCCGGCGTGGCGAAGCACGAGGGTCTCCGCCCCAACCCAGGCTCCTTCGCTCTGGTCTCCGGTCACAGGAGTCCAGCCAAAAGAAAACAGCCGTCCAGGGAGTCCGTGACACAATGCCTGGACGCGGGCGTCGTCTCGATTCATGACCACCCAATCAGACCGCTGCTGCTGAGCAAATAAGCGCCGTTTGGTCTGGCCATAGTGTTCAAAACTCCCGTGCCGATCCAGGTGATCTTCGCTCAGATTGAGGAAGACTCCAATCTGAGGCCGGAACTGCTTGACCCATTCGAGTTGAAAGCTGGAAATCTCAGCAACCGCTACCGCGCAGGCCGTTCCCACGGCGTCAATGAGCGGGGTTCCCAGGTTTCCCCCAATAAAGGTCTCCTGGCCGGACCGCTGCATCATCTCCCCGAGGAGGGCCGTCGTTGTGCTTTTCCCGTTCGTACCGGTGATGGCCACAACCGGGCAGGTCAGGAGCTGATAGGCCACCTCGATTTCACTCTGCACCGTAACCCGCCGCCGGCCCGCCTCCCTCAACAGAGGATGCTTGGCTGGCACGCCGGGACTGGGAATCACGAGCTGCACTCCACGCAGGAGTGCGTCCGCGTCGTCGTCCGAGCGGATTTCCATATCGGATTGGGTACGAGCCGAGGCGACCGCATCGGCCTGACTGTCGGCGATACGGACACGGCCGCCGTGAGCAAGAACACACCGAGCCACGCTTTTCCCTGTCCGTCCCAGGCCGATGATCAGTACGGTTTTTCCCGCCAGGTCCATACTCATTTTCTCAGCGCAGTTTGAGTGTGCTTAAGGCAGACAGGGCACAGATGATGGAGACAATCCAAAAGCGGACAATGATAAGCGGTTCCGGCCAGCCGAGCAACTCAAAATGGTGGTGCAGCGGAGCCATGCGGAAGATGCGTTTTCGTCTCAATTTATACGAGCTCACCTGAAAGATGACCGAGGCCGCCTCAATCACAAAGACTCCGCCCACGATCGCCAGCACGATCTCCTGTTTACTGATCAGGGCGACAATGCCCAGCGCCGCCCCGAGGGAGAGTGAACCCACATCGCCCATAAACATCTGGGCCGGGTAGGCGTTAAACCACAAAAAGCCCAGCCCGGCGGCCGCCAGCGCCCCGCAGAAAATGGCCACCTCGCCGGAGCCCGCTACATAGGGCACCTGTAAATATTCAGCCATTCCACTATGCCCGCTCACATAGGTGAAAATGGCATAGGTCACCCCGGCGATCATCACCGGCCCAATGGCTAATCCATCTAGACCATCGGTCAGATTGACCGCATTCGAGGCGCCCACCACCACAAGAGCGGCAAAGGGGATATACCACCAGCCTAGGACTGGTCGGAGGTCTTTGAAGAAGGGAATGGTCAGCGTCGTGTCAAAACCCGGCTGGGCAAACAGCCACCCGGCCGCTGCCAGGGCAATCACCCCTTGTGCCAGGAGTTTATACTTCCCGCGCAAACCGACCGAGTCCTGCCGGCTGAGCTTCCGATAATCGTCGAGAAATCCAATCAAACCAAAACCGATAGTGACGCCCAGCACCAACCAGATATACGGATTGGTTAAGTCGGCTAACAAGATCGTCGCCAGCGTGAGAGAGAAAAGAATCAACGTCCCTCCCATGGTGGGTGTACCAGCTTTACTCAGATGCGCCGCAGGTCCATCTGAGCGGATGGGCTGACCCGCCTTGAGCGCAGTCAGTCGTGCAATCAGCCAGGGTCCGAGGATAAAGGAAACGCTCAGAGCCAATAAGCCGGCTAACAGGGTTCTGAACGTAATATAGCGAAAGACGTTAAACCCGGAGTAGGTCGTATGCAGGGCGTACAGAAAAGCGTACAGCATTACGCACCGCCCTCCAACGCCTGTCCTGAGCTGCGACGCAGGGACAGATAGTGTCGGACCTCTTCCGCATCATCAAAATGAGAGCGCGTCGTGCCGATAATCTGATAATCCTCGTGCCCCTTGCCGGCAATGACCACCACATCGCCCGCTCGGGCTTCGTCCAGCGCCCGGCGGATGGCGCTGCGCCGATCGGCAATGACCAGATACGAACCGGTGGGGATAGCTGCTCCCCTCACCCGTTTTGGCTCTGCTCGGGTCAGCCCGGTCCGACTGAGTCCAGGTTCCGTTTCGGTCAGGATCCGGTTCGGGTTTTCGGTGCGGGGGTTGTCCGAGGTTAACACCACCACGTCACTCAAACGGCCGGCCACTTCCCCCATCAGCGGCCGCTTACCTCTGTCCCGATCCCCGCCGCAGCCGAATACGGTGATCAGCCGCTCTGCGGTGAGGGCGCGCAGGGCCGCCAGCGTCTTCTCCAGGGCGTCGGGCTTATGGGCATAATCGACGAAGACCTCAAATGGCTGTTCGACCGAGAGGGCTTCCAGCCGACCCGGCACACGGCGACAGCGAGCGATGCCTTCAGCCACCCTTTTGAGTGGGGCGTCAAGGGCGTGGGCAACCGTGACGGCCGCCAGGATGTTGTAGACGTGTGGCTCGCCCATCAGCGGCGACTCCACGCAGAGCGTCTCTGGTCCGACCCGCAACTCGGCCTGAATACCAGCTAAACTATAGCTGACGTGCCGGACGGAGACCGTCGTATCCTGGTGGAGGCTATAGGTCAGTACGGGATAGGCGATCGGCTCGGCGAGCAGTTTCTGGCCCCAGGTGTCATCCGCATTAATGACCGCAAAGCGGCGGCGTTTTGGCGACCCGGCCAGACCGTCGCGAAAGAGTCGCGCCTTTGCGGCAAAATACGCCGCCGTATTCAGATGGTAATCGAGATGGTCACGGCCAAGGTTGGTAAAGACCCCCCCATCCCAGCGGCAGCCCCAGACCCGCTCTTGGGCTAAGGCATGAGACGAGACCTCCATAATGACGTGACTCACTCCAGCCCTGACCATGTCGGATAAGAGGGCTTGCAGTTCAACCGCCTCTGGGGTGGTGAGGGGAGCGGGACGCTCCTGATCTGCATAGCGGTAGTTCACCGTTCCGATCACGCCCACAGTCCAGCCTAGCGCCTTGCCTATGGCTTCTAACACATACGTGGTGGTTGTTTTCCCACTTGTGCCCGTCACACCGATCAAGGTCAGCCGTTCACTCGGCCGCCGATAAAATTGATCGGCCATGGCCCCTAGCAGCCGTCGTGGCTGCTCTGAGGTGATAAGGGTCACTCCCGGGGGCACCTCCGTATCTGGCGGAGCGACAACGGCCCGTGCCCCCTGGTCAAGCGCTTGTTCAAGAAAGGCAGTCCCCTCCGTCTTTGTTCCCGGCAGGGCAAAAAAGAGTGCTCCCGGAGTCACCCGGCGTGAGTCATACACCAGAGCCTCAACCGGAATATCAGTCGGGCCGTGAATCTGGAACGCAGGGCCGCCGCGCCCAGATGAATCAAGAGGCAGGAGCTGCCGCAGCCACGTCACATCGCCCCTCCCCAGTCTGCTTCAAGTCTGAGTTCATATACCGCTTCGCCCGTCTGCGCCTTATTTCGGACCTTCTGGCCCGTGACATACCCACTTCCATGGGCAACGACCCGCAGCCCGTTCGCGGACGCTTTCCGCATGGCCGCCCGCAGACTGAGACCAATAAAGTCATCGACCTCGGAGCGGTCGGCTGACGAGTCATCCCCTCCCGCGTTATACGCTTCGGACGAAAAAGCGGACTCAGTGGAGAGCTTGGCGGTCGAGACATGCGGGTGGCCTGCCCATTGGATGTCCGCACCTTCTCCTGTACTTCCCGCGACCCCAAGGTAGGTAAGAGATTGCCGGGCAATCGCTTGAAACACCGGTGCCGCGACCGTCCCTCCATAGGTGGCCGTCTGAGGCTCATCGATGATCGCTAAAATCACGAGCCGAGGCTGCTCGGCGGGAACCATGCCAATAAAAGACGCGATGCGACCGGTCTCTGAATACCCGCCCTGGGGGTCAGGTTTTTGCGAAGTGCCTGTTTTTCCTGCCACCCGAAACCCTTGAATATGTGCGCGCCGACCCGTTCCCCCCGGCTCGACAACGTGCTCGAGCAAGGTCCGTATGCGCCGCGCGGTTTCGGGTTGAATCACCTGCCTGAGCGGGGTCGGACCGTTCGCGTGAACGACTTCCCCCGTACGAGTCACGACTTCACTCACTACATAGGGGCGCATGAGCATGCCGTCGTTGGCGAGGGCCGCATAGGCACAGGCCAACTGCAAGGGAGTGACTGCCACCCCCTGTCCAAAGCTGGCCGTCACAAGCTTAATCCGCGACCAAGCCTGGAGCGACGGGAGGTTGCCGATTATCTCCCCCGGCAGATCAACGCCGGTTTTCTGTCCGAGCCCAAAGGCCCGCAGGTAGCCATAATAGCGCTCTTTCCCCAGCAGTTCGCCGACCTTAGCTGCGCCGATATTGCTCGATTTTGTCAAGACCCGGTCAACGCTGAGTTCGCCGTAGGGATGCACGTCGTGGATCGTATGCCCGCCAACCCGGTAGGCGCCGTGTTCGCAGAAAATAGGGTCCGTTTCGCTGACTTGTTTGGTATCCAGGGCGGCGGCAACTAGTAATGCCTTGAGTGTTGACCCGGGTTCGTAGTAGTCGCTGATCACACGATTACGGCGCATATCAGGTGGAAAATATCCGGGCATATTCGGATCGAAGGCCGGCACCTGAGCCAGGGCGAGAATGGCAAACGTCTGGGGGTCAAGTATAATCACCGACCCAGCCGCAGCCCGACTGTGTTGCACGGCGCGTTCCAACTCGCGCTCAGCCACATACTGGAGCGTCGTATCCAGCGTCAAGCGTACGCGGAATGTTTCAGGCTGCTGACCGCCACCACGGATCAGGATCGCTCGTTGACGCCCGTCACGCTCACCCAGGGTGTGGCTGACGGGCCCGAGCAAATAGTGATTATACGCCTTTTCGACCCCCTCTAAGCCTTGCGCATCTACATTGACAAATCCGAGCAGGGGGGCGGCCAAGGTCCGATACGGATACACACGGCGCTGGGTGCTCTTGCTGTCAAGGCCAGACACGCCGAGCGCTTTAATCTGGCTGGCTTCCTGGGGGAAGACCCCCCGTTTGAGCCAGACAAACGGCTCGGAGGAATGGAGAATGGCATCGACCTGCTGTGCGGGTAGAGAGAGGTGTCGGGCCAGCACGGGAATCATGTCCTCCACATCGGTCGGGAGTTTTGCTGGATGGACATAGAGGGATTCAGCCCCGACGCTAAAGGCCAACCGCCGCCCGTTACGATCAACAATAGCACCACGCTGTGGCGTTACGGTCTCACGGTGACGGTATTGCCCGGCAGCGCGCTGGGCGAGCGTATCCCCTTGCACCACCGTGAGGTGGACGAGACGGGCGACAATAAGGAACAAGCCCACTCCCAACATCCCCGCCACTAGACCGATCCGTCCCGACATGCGGTCCTCCTACGGCAGGATAATGATCTGCTCAGGGCGAGGCACAGAGAGCCCAAGCCGGTCGCCAGCGAGCTGAGACAAATGGCTGGGGGCCGTAGCCGCTTCCCACTCTATGGTGAGCGCGTGGTGTTCCTCTTGCAGGGCGTTGATGAGCTGCCGCGTATCGGCAAGCGCATACCCCGCAGAGACTACCTGAAGCCGAATCCAGAGATGGGACAGGACCAAGGCCAGCCCAACAACCGCCAGCACGCCATACTTGCCCCATCCGGGTAACTTCCACATCATCCTCCTCCTTCGCATCGCTCAACCACGCGCAGGCGTGCACTCCGCGCCCGCGTATTATCCCTGACCTCCTGATCGGTTGGTGTCAGCGGCTTTGGGGTTAACACCCGAACCTGCGGCTCCCAGTCACAGGCACATATCTGGAGTTGGGGCGGACAGATACATGCTGAGGCCCAGCGCCGGAAGGCAGCCTTCACCAGACGATCTTCAAGCGAATGATAGGCGAGCACCACCATGCGCCCTCCAGGCCGCAGCAATGTATACCCCTCCCGTAAGAAGAGTGCCAAATGCTGGAGTTCCTGATTCACGGCGATGCGCAGGGCCTGAAAGGTCTGGGTTGCCGCATGGATCCGAGGCCGCTGATGACGGGCGGGCCGGCGGACACTGCGCTCGATAATTTTCACCAGCAGCGTCGTCGTAGTGATTGGTCCGTGGGCACGTTCCTGGAGGATTGCCCGGGCAATCGCTCTGGCCGCCCGCTCCTCTCCGTATTCTCGGAGTATACGGCGTAATTCTTCTTCACTGGAAGAATTGACAATATCCGCTGCGCTTTGCCCGTCACTCTGGTCCATCCGCATATCGAGTGGCCCCGAGCGTAAAAAACTAAAGCCGCGCCCGCCGTCTTCGACCTGGAGTGAGGAAAAACCCAAGTCAAGGAGTATGCCATCGACTCCTGCCCATCCCAACTCACGCAGGACCGCAGCCGCTTGGCTGAAATTCGCCTGAGCGATGACATGTTGACCGACAAACGACACTAACCGCTGCCGCGCGACCGGCAGTGCGCGTGGGTCACGGTCAAGCCCCAGCAGTCTGCCTCTGCCATGGCTGGCCTCCAACAGCGCCGCCGCGTGTCCGCCTCCCCCGAGCGTGCCGTCAAGAATATCACCGCCAAGACAGGGTTGCAGAAAGGAGAGGACCTGCTCCGGCATGACCGGGATGTGCCCGGACGCCTGGGTCGGCTGAATCGATTCTGAAGGGAGAGCTACTGCTTGCATGGCGGCGCTACTTGTCTTGGACCTGTGCTATATGTCTGCCACACCCGCGTTCAAATTACTGAACAAGCGTGGGTCTTGAGCAAGGTCTTTTTCAGATTCTTCATTAAATTCTTGCCATACCGCCCTGTCCCATATACGAAATTTCTCAAGCGCAGCGGCAAACATGGCGTCCTTCTTCAAGCCGGCATATTCTCTGAGGAGCGGGGGAATCAAAATGCGACCTTGTTTATCAACGGTACATTCCTGAGCGTTAGAGAGATAAAAAGTTTCGATTTTTAAGAAGTTTTGATCAAAACGGGGTTTTTTCCTCAAGTCCTGCTCGAAGTTCTCCCATTCCGCATAGGGGTAAACATCAAGACAGCGAAAGGATGCCAGGATGAATTTGGTGACAATCAGTCGAGAATCGTTCCGCCCAACCAATATCTCTCGAAATTTCGAGGGGATACTGACTCTTCCTTTCTCATCAATAGTATGTTCAAAACTCCCGCGAAACACGAATCTACCCTCATCCCCACTTTCTCCCACTTTCTCCCACGACTATAGTATGCGGCTTTTTTCGTGTCAAGCGAAAACCAAAGACTTTTAGGCAAGTTAGGCGTGGATAAGAGGGACAGGGAGGAGCATTGACTCCGCCTCACCGCTTCGATACATCATGTCCTTACCAAAAGGAGGAGGGGAGAGATGACGCCTGGATACGGGGAGCCCATCCGGGCTTTTTTATGCGTGTAGCGTGGGCATGCCGATGTTAAAGCGATATTTACTCACTCCGGGGCCGACTCAAGTGCCGCCTGACGTCCTGCTGCGTATGTCGCAGCCCCTTATCCATCATCGTACCCCTGAGTTCAGCCAACTCTTTGCCGAAGCGCAGCGCGGCCTCCAATGGTTTTTTCAAACCACTCAGGACGTGCTCATCCTGGCGGCCTCGGGTTCCGGGGCGATGGAAGCGGCCATCACGAATACCTGCTCGCCCGGAGATTGTGTCATTGTGGTCAATGGCGGGAAATTCGGTGAACGCTGGCTGAAAATTTGCGCGGCGTTTGGTGTGCAAACGGAAGAAATTGGGGTCGAGTGGGGTCAGGCCGTGACGGTTGAGGCAGTGGCACAAGCGCTGCGGCGTCAGCCCAAAGCCAAGGCTGTTCTGATGCAAGCCAGTGAGACTTCGACAACGGTCCTGCACCCGGTCCAAGACATCGCCGCCCTGACGCGGGACTCTGAGACCCTGCTCATTGTCGATGGCATTACTGCGGTTGGCGCGACTGATATCCCCATGGACCGCTCCGGGATTGATGTGCTCATCACTGGCTCACAAAAGGCCCTGATGCTGCCCCCGGGGCTGGCGTTTATCGCCCTCAGTCCGAAAGCCTGGCAGCACACAGAGCAGGCACAGCTGCCTCGCTTCTACTTTGACCTGCAAAAGGAGCGCCAGGAACAAGCCAAACATACGACCGCCTACACGCCGGCTATCTCGCTGATTACCGGCTTGCACGAGGTTCTCCGGCAGCTCCAGGCGGAAGGGCTCGAACAGGTCTGGACGCGCCATATGGTATTGATGACCGCGACCCATGCCGCTGTGCGTGCCCTGGGACTGCGTCTCTTAGCTGAAACCCATCCAAGCCCGGCCGCAACCGGCGTGTGGCTCCCGTCTACAGTTGATGGCGTGCGATTGCTGACCTATATGCGTGACCGTATGGGTGTTGATATTGCGGGTGGGCAGGGCCATCTCAAAGGGAAAATCGTTCGTATTTCTCACCTTGGGTACGCTGGCCCTTTTGATGTCATCACGGCGATTAGCAGCCTGGAAATGGCCCTGAGTCGATTTGGGGTCACGCTGACGCTGGGCAGTGGCGTCCGGGCTGCTGAAGCCGTTCTCCTGCCACGCTGGCCGGCCGTCGAATGAGCGACCTGGGCAACGAGTAGCAGTATGTCACATAAGGTGCTTATTACCGACCCGCTCGCCCCGCAGGGAGTGGCGCGGCTGCAGGCCCAGCCGGATATCGACTTTGCCGTCCAACCGGGGCTGACCGAACAGGAACTTGCCGAGCAGATCGCTCCGTATCAGGGTCTGATTATTCGGAGCGGGACCCGTGTCACGTCGGAGGTCATTGCGGCCGCCCACAACCTGCGCGTGATTGGCCGGGCTGGCATTGGTGTTGATAACATCGATGTTGAGGCCGCCACCAGACGGGGCATCGTGGTCATGAACACGCCCGGCGGGAATAACGTCACCACGGCCGAGCACACCATCTCACTACTGCTCGCCCTGGCGCGCAATATTCCGCAAGCCACCGCCTCGCTCAAAGCCGGCCACTGGCGGCGCTCGCAATTCACGGGAACCGAAGTCTGCAATAAGGTGCTCGGCCTGGTCGGCCTGGGCAATATCGGAACCATTGTCGCCGAGCGTGCCCTGGGGTTGCGGATGCGCATCGTTGCCTACGACCCCTTCGTCACCTCAGAAGCGGCCGCCAGAATGAATGTCGAACTCGTCCCGCTCACCGAGCTGTATCGGCAGGCGGATTTTATTAGCGTGCACACGCCGCTGACCAAGGAAACGCGTGGTCTGATCGATACCCAAGCCTTTGTGCGGATGAAAGACGGTGTGCGCGTTATCAATTGCGCGCGGGGTGGGATCGTCGACGAAACCGCCCTGCTTGCAGCACTGGAGAGTGGCACGGTCGCGGGCGCAGCCCTGGATGTCTTCGTCGACGAGCCGCCCCCGGCAGGCCATCCCCTCCTGCAGCGACAGGATGTGATTTGCACCCCGCATTTGGGCGCCGCAACGGACGAGGCGCAGATCAACGTCGCGATCGCCATTGCCGACCAAGTCGCCCATTTCCTCCAGCGCGGGGTGATTCAGAACGCGGTCAATTTCCCCGCCCTGAGCCAGGAGCAGTTAACCATTCTGGAACCCTATCTTTTCCTGGGCGAAAAACTCGGCAGCTTTCTCGCCCAGATTACGCCGCACGCCCCGCGCGAGGTCCACATCGAGTACCGCGGGGAGATTACCGCCTATGAGGTTGCACCCGCCACCGCGGCCGTCTTGCGCGGGCTGCTCAGTCCGATTCTCGAACAGGCGATTAATGTGGTCAATGCGCCGCTGGTTGCGCGTGAGCGCGGCATTCGCGTCGTCGAGTCGCGCAGCAGCACGCCCAGTGATTTTCTGAATTCTATCGATGTCAGCGTGCAGGCCAGGGACAGCGCCAATTCTGCCGCGGGGGCGGTCTTCAGCAATCAGACTGTGCGCCTCGTGCGCGTCAATGATTTTCATCTGGAAGCCGTTCCCGAAGGAACGATCCTCCTGCTGAACAATAAAGACGTTCCTGGTGTGGTCGGTCAGGTGGGCACCCTCCTCGGCACCCTGGGCATCAATATTGCCGGGTTGGAACTGGGGCGGGAGAAAATCGGCGGAGAAGCCATCTCCCTGATTCATGTCGATGACCAGGTCTCGCCTGAGGTGCTGGCCGCCTTACGCAGACTCGACCCCATTCTGTCGGCCCAACTGATCCGTTTATGAGCTTTGATCGGAAAGAAGGAGCACACAGCCAATGAGCACCCTCGTTGTTGTCGGTGTCCAGTGGGGCGATGAAGGCAAAGGCAAGGTGGTGGACCTGCTTGCACGCGAAGCCGACGTCATTGTCCGTTTTCAAGGTGGCAATAACGCGGGTCACACCCTGGTTGTCGGGGGGCAGAAAACTATCGTCCGACTCATCCCGTCGGGCGTGCTGCACGACGGCAAGGTGTGTGTGATCGGCAATGGCGTTGTGGTCAACCCCGAAGTCCTGGTTGAAGAAATCGATGCTCTCCAGCAGCGGGGCCGCCTGTCTGACCCGGAATCGCTCAAGATCAGTGAAATTGCCCACCTGATTACCCCCTACCACAAGGCCATCGATCTCGCGCGGGAACGGCTCCGCGGCGAGGGCAAGATCGGGACGACCGGCAGAGGAATAGGTCCTACGTATGAAGACAAAATGGCCCGTATCGGGATTCGCTTTGTCGATCTCTTGGACGAAGACGTATTCGCCCAGAAGTTGGAACGCAACCTCGAAGAGAAAAACATTTACCTCGGCACCCTGCTGCAAGAACAGCCCCTTGCGTATCAAGACATCTTCGACCACTACCGTCGCCTGCGCGACCGCCTGGCCCCCTATGTCACCAACACCTCGCGCTATATTCACGACGCGCTCGGGGCCGGCCAGAAGGTGCTGTTCGAGGGTGCGCAGGGAACCATGCTCGACGTGGACCACGGCACCTATCCGTTTGTGACATCGTCCAACACCATTGCCGGAGCGGTGTGCACCGGGGCGGGGATTGCGCCGCAGCAGCTCCGCAACGTCATTGGTATCTCCAAGGCGTATACTACGCGGGTCGGCAGCGGTCCTTTTCCGACCGAAGAGCACGGCGCGGACGGCGAAAAGCTGCGTCGTGATGGTGGTGAGTTTGGAACCGTCACCGGCCGGCCCCGACGCTGTGGCTGGTTCGATGCCGTCGTGGTGCGGACGGCGGCACGGCTGAGTGGACTGAATGCCATGGCGCTGACCAAGATCGACGTGCTGAGTGGACTGCCTACCTTGCGGGTGTGTACGGGCTATCGCTACCGGGGCCGGGAATATGACGAGGTGCCGGCGAGCGCGCATACCCTCGAACAGGTCACCCCCATCTATGAAGAACACCCCGGCTGGACCGAGCCGCTGACCGATATGCGCAGCCTGGACGCCCTGCCGCGCAACGCCCGGCAGTATGTCGAACGCCTCGAAGAACTGGTGAACGTCCCGGTCAAAATGATTTCCGTTGGCGCCGGTCGCGAAGAAACTATTTTGATTCGTCCCACGTTTTTTTAAGCGTCGCGGTCGAGAAGCCAACCTCCGGGAATACGAGGAAGGTCAGGCCGCCACATATATTCGCTCCCAGCACAATGGCGCTCCAGACCAAGCCGAAGGCGAGCGCCTCGTCCCGTCCAGTTCCCCACAGGGCGAGACACAGGACATAGCCTCCTTCTCGTATCCCTAGCCCGCCAAAACTGACGGGCAGGGCGCTGAATATTTGGACCACAGGGATAAAGAGGACGAGGTACCACAACGGGACCGCCAGCCCGAGTGCGGCGGCGACCAGCGCGTGTAAGCCGAGCTGAAAGAGATGGAAGCAGACAGACAGGCCGCACACGGAGCCGAGCAGGGGCAGGTCCGCGCGGTAGGGCAGGCTGAGCCGGTCTACAGAGCGCCGGACGATATTCCCTGACGACGTGCAGCGTTCAAGCAGCCAGGGCAGGCCCCACCACAGGACAATGCTCCCGCCGGTCGTGGCCAGCACGCCATAATACAGCTCAACCGGCAGCACGCTCGGACCCCACAGCAGAAAACCTCCGGCGCTGACCCAGACCAGCATCACCAAGCCACTCACCCGGTCGGCGAGGACGGAGTGGAGCGCAGCGCCCAAACGGGCACGGCCGTGCGCCAGCAGATAGCCCCGTCCCACATCCCCGGCCACGACGCTCGGGGCAAACAGATTCAGATACATGCCGGCAAAGTAGTAGGCGATAAAGGTTTTCAGCGGTTGTCCGAATCCGAGCGGACGGGCCAGCAGACGCCAGCGGTATGCACTGACGACCTGTCCCAGCAGATAGCCACAGAAGGCCAGACCGACATAGTCAAGGCGGGCCGAGCGCAACTGTCGGACGAGGTGAGCCACCTCCACGGAAGAAAAAAGAATACATAAAAGTCCGAGACTCAGGCTGACTTTGAACCAGCGCGAGGACAAAAAATGTAACAGACTGATATCCTCAAGTGGGGGTTAGGGATTGGGGGGAGGTAGGGGCTAGGCGTCAACCGTCTCACCGGACAGTACCGCCCCGTTGAGATGAGTCGTACTGTTAATCGTGTGAATCTTCGCCTCTCCGTCTGGAAAGAGTGAGACTTCGCTGATGCCGGTATTGCCAATTTTTTCAATCTGGCCGAATTGGCTCATGTGCAGACCACGACAGTGTAACAGGAAGGCTCTCACCGCCCCTCCGTGGGTCACCACGACGATCTGTTCGCCCCTATGGTCTCGGATAAACTGTTGACTCGATTGCAGTAAGCGGCCTTGAAACTGGGCAAAGGTTTCGCCTCCGCCGCGTGGCAGGTCTTCGCCCTGCCGCAGCCGCGCCCATTCCTCGGCGTGCTGGCTTGCCACCTCGGCGGTTGTCAGCCCACTCCAGGTTCCAATATCCATCTCGCGCCAGGCCGTCGCCTCGATCGGCGCGATACCTAATACCTGGCCTAGAATAGCTGCGGTGTCACGCGCGCGGCTGAGATCGCTGGTGTAAATCGCCTGAATACGCCGTTTTTCATGCTGGAAGCGCCGGGCGAGCTGCCGCGCCTGGTCATAGCCCGTCTGGCTGAGCGGCGTATCGGCCTGACCCTGCCAGCGGTTTTCCTGATTCCAGATGGTCTCCCCATGTCGGACCAAGAGGACACGAACACCCGCATCTATCCCTGCATCCCTGACGTCACTCGGCATGGCTGGCCTCGGTACCGCTCTGTAGCATGTCCACACGGGGATGGCTACAAGACCCGAGGCTCTCCGGATTGGACCGGATGCCCTCAGACGATTGGCATTTCAACTGAGGGTATGGTAGCAGAGGGTGGATTTTCCGCCCGTGGAGGATAACTATGCAGTACGGTGCGTTTCTTCCCCATCTTGGACCACTGGCACAAGGGGATGTCCTCAACCGCCTCAAGACAACGGCCCAAACGGCCGAAGCGCTGGGTTTTGATTCTGTCTGGGTCGCCGATCATATTATTACGCCAAAGCAGATTGCCTCCCGCTATCCCTACAGTCCGAACGGCAGCTTTCCCCTGGACCCGCAGGCACCTCTGCTCGAACCCCTGAGCGTGCTGAGTTTTGTGGCCGCCTGCACCCACAAGGTCCGGTTAGGCACGGCCGTACTCGTGCTGCCGCACCGCAACGCCGTTGTCACGGCAAAGACGCTGGCAACCCTGGATGTCTTATCCGCCGGGCGGCTCATCTGCGGCGTGGGTGTCGGCTGGATGGAGGAAGAGTTCAATATTCTGAATGCGCCCTTTGCTGACCGCGGTCCGCTCAGCGAGGAAACCATCGCGGTTATGAAGGAATTATGGACAAACGAAAACCCTTCGTTTACGGGTTGCTTTTACCAATTCAGTGAGGTCGGCTGTGAGCCACGACCCGTCCAAAAACCCCACCCGCCAATCTGGATTGGGGGCCATACCGGCCCGGCCTTGCGCCGTGTGGTCGAATACGGCGACGGCTGGCCAGCTGTGGTGTTCAGCCCGCAAGAGTTTGCCCAGCGGGTAGATAAACTCAAAGAAAAAGCGGCCAAGGCCGGCCGCGACCTGTCCGAGATTACCCTGTGTGTGTCCCCCCGTGGCAAGAAGCCAGACGAGATCCTCGACGATATTCCCCGCTACCAGGAACTCGGCGCAAGCTATCTGTATCTGGCCTTTTTCAATTTCGCCCGGACGTATGCCGACATGATGAAGATGATGGAAAAGTTCGCCCGGGATGTGGGCTTAGCGTAGTTCGGTGGAGCGTGTTTGCCTCATATGCCCCCGTTCCCTCCGAAACGCTCCACACAAGAAGCAGGAATGCGCAGGCATGCCGACACCGAGTGAGGCCAAGACGAAAGCGGCCACGACCTATAACGCGGCGGCTGACGCCTACGACCTGAGCGCCAACTCGTTTTGGGATCGCTTCGGCCGCCGGACGATCGACCGGCTCGACCTGTCGTCAGGCGCGCGCTGCCTCGATGTTTGCTGCGGCAGTGGGGCGTCGGCAATACCCGCGGCGAAAAAGGTGGCGTCCCATGGCTCCGTGCTCGGGGTTGACCTTGCCGAGGGTCTCTTGGAATTGGCGCGGGCCAAGGCCGCCCGCCAAGGGACCAAGAACATCGAGTTCCGGGCCGGTGATATGTTAGACCTCGGCCTGCCCGACGGCCACTTCGATGCCGTGGTGTGTGTGTTCGGCATATTCTTTATTCCCGATATGCCGGGGGCGGTTAGAGAACTTTGGCGCATGGTCGCTCCAGGCGGAATGCTCGCCCTCACAACCTGGGGACCGCGTTTCTTTGAGCCGGTCAATACGGCGTTTTGGGATGCCGTCGGCGCGGTCCGACCCGCGCTCTATAAAGGCTTCAACCCCTGGGATCGCATCTCCGAACCTGTCGCCCTGCGGGCCATGCTGGAAGCGGGCGGCATCCGCGGCGTACAGGTTGTCAGCGAGACCGGCGTCCATTCCCTGCGCTCAGCGGAAGACTGGTGGGCGGCCGTTCTTGGCTCGGGTTACAGAGGGACGCTTGAGCAGTTGGAGCCGGCCGAGCGTGAGCAGGTTCGCGCGGCCAACCTCGCCTTTATCCGGGCCAATGGCGTGGCGGCAGTCGAAGCCAACGTACTCTACGCGACCGCAACCAAGCCATGAAGCCGGAGCCTGCCCGGTTCATGACCACACCCGAGGGGCGGGTCGTGCCATAAAATCCTGGCTGCGGGTTTTTCTTCTCCGCATCCACGTGATAAGGCACAAGCACGAAAAAAGATGTGAACAGCTTATGCCTATGCCTAGATTCTTTATGCTCCGCCTCTTGCCGCTCATTGTCCTTGTGGGCAGTTGCTCCGAGCCCGAGGTGTATAAACCGCTTATCGAAATCTCGAATGCGACCCTCAGCCGTCCGGCCGAAGACGTCCTGCGGATTACGCTGGACTATGAACTCGCCCCTGCGGAACGCCTGCCCCTGCCCTACAAGGAAATCGTGGTTTCTCCGCTGGAGCCGCAGGTGAAGATCTTTGCCGCCCTGGAAGAGTTTATCCTGTCGGTCGATACCGTCATCATCAAGATCGGCATTCCCCCCCAATCGGTTGACTGGCAGGACTTGAGCGGCCCGGAAGAGTGTTGTGTGGTGTCCTTAAAAGGGCTGGTAGAAGAAGGTGGGACCTACGAGCGGATCAGCAATCATGTGCGCGTCCTCCCGCCGGAGCCGCCCCAATAGCCGCAGGCGTATATCACGCTACAGGAGGAAGTCATGGCAACCATCATTGACGCAGACGGACACCTGCTTGAGCCGCCGAGCGTATGGGAGGAGTACACCGAGCCGGCCTATCGGGCCCAAGTAATTCAGATTGCGAAGGATGCGGAAGGGGTGGACTGTCTCAAAATCAACGGCGAGTTGCGGCGCGATCGCAATATGGCGATTGCCGCGGCCTGCACACCGGGTGGCATGTCAGACGCCCAGCGGGCGCGCACGATGTCCTGGGACGAAATTGTCCCCGGCGGCTACGATCCGCACCAACGGATCAAAGACATGGACCTCGAAGGCATTGAGATCGCCTTTTTCTATCCGACCCTGTGGCTCATCTATGGTGATATCACCGACCCTCAGGTGGCGGCCGCAGCCTGTCGGGCCTATAACAATTGGCTGGCCGATTTCTGCAAAGCCTACCCGCAGCGTTTTTACGGCGTGGCGCCGCTGCCCTTACAGGATGTCGAGGCGTCCGTGACCGAAATGCGGCGTGTCGTCAAAGAGTTGGGCATGCGTGCCGTCTTTATTCGCCCCAACCCGTTTAACGGCCGCCGGCTCAACGACCCGGCCTATCATCCCCTCTGGCAGGAAGCCCAGGAACTCAACGTTCCGATTGCCATTCATGGCAGTTTCGGCACCAAGATGCCGACCCTTGGCCAGGAGCGCTATAAGGACCCGTTCTTTTTCCATATGGTCTGTCACCCCTGGGAACAGCAGGGAGCCTGTATGGACCTTATTTGCGGTGGCGTACTCTCCCGGTTTCCCTGCCTCAAGGTCGCTTTTCTGGAGTCCGGGGTCGGTTGGCTCGGTTATTGGCTGGACCGCATGGACAGCCATTTTGACACCATGGGCCATTATGTCCCGTGGCTCAAAAAGCGACCCAGTGAGCATTTTCGCGAGCAGTGCTTTATCTCCATGGACCCGGACGAGAGTACGCTGAGCGGTATTGCCGAGTCGGGGCTTGAGGAGTGCGTCATTTGGGGGTCGGACTATCCCCACTTTGACTGCACCTTTCCCGGTGTTGTCGATGAAGTCAAAGCCTCGTGTGCAAAACTCCCGACCCACGCCCAGCAAAAAATCATCGGTGAAAACGCCAAGCGCTTGTATCATCTCTAGGGATTGAAGGGGGACACGCCGTGGACCTGGCATACTCCAAAGAGGACGAGGCATTTCGGCAAACGGTGCGAACTTGGCTCAAAGCCAATGTGCCGAAAAAAGACAAAAGCCTGAGCGACCTGCCGCCCAACGATCCGCAGCGCATCCGACGTGCCAAGGACTGGCAGCGCCGGCTGTATGAGGCCGGCTATGTCGCCCTGGGCTGGCCGAAAGCCTACGGCGGTCAGGGCGACACCGACATCATGCGCCAGACCATTGTGAATGAAGAACTGGTCCTGGCTCGCGCGCCGGGTCTGATCGGCGCGTCCGGTTTGACCATGCTCGGTCCCACCCTGCTGCAGGTCGGCTCCGAAGAGCAGAAACAGCGCTATTTGCCCACAGTCCTCAGCGCCGAAGAAATCTGGTGCCAGGGCTATTCCGAGCCCGGTTCGGGCTCGGACCTGGCTTCGCTGCGGACCAAAGCCGAACTCATTGGCGACGAATTCATCGTCAACGGCCAAAAGGTCTGGACCTCGGGGGCTCAGTTCTCAGACTGGATGTTCTGTTTGGTGCGGACCGACCCGGATGCGCCCAAGCATCGCGGCATTTCCTATATTCTGATCGATATGAAGACACCGGGTATAACGGTCCGCCCCCTGGTCCAAATGACCGGCGACGCCGGCTTTAACGAAGTCTTTTTCGAGGATGTGCGCGTCCCGCGAGAGAATCTGGTCGGTGAACTCAACCAGGGCTGGCTGGTCGCCAATGCCACCCTGTTTCATGAGCGCAATATGCTGGGCTCGACGACCCGCACCCAGCTCATGCTGCAAAACCTCATCCGCCTGGCCCGCAGCCATAGCCGCCATGGCCGGCCCGCGGCGCAAGACCCGACCATCCGTCAGCAGTTGGCCGACCTGACAACTCGGGTCGAGGCTATGAAATACCACTCCTTTCGGCAGCTCACGGATGCCACCAAGGGCCGCCAGCCCGGCGTCGGCGCCATGGTGAACAAACTGGTCGGGACCGAACTGAACCACGATATTTGCGCGCTGGCGCTGGAAATCATGAATTCCTATGCCCCGCTCAACCGGGGGGACTCACACGTGATCGATAACGGCATCTGGCCGTATGAGTTCATGTTCACGCTGGGTCTCATTATTGGGGGCGGGACGTCCCAGATTCAGAAGAATATCATTAGCGAGCGTGGGCTTGGCATGCCGAAGGCGCGCTAACACAGACCCAAGGGGGCCCGGATGGACTTCGGCTTATCGGAAGAACAAGACCTGCTCCAGCGCTCGGCCCGAGACTTTCTGGTCCAGGAATGTTCCCCCCAGTTCGTGCGGGCACTCCTGGACGACGCGAACGGGTTTTCACCCGAGCTGCACCGGAAAATGGCCGCGTTGGGTTGGACCGGCCTGCTCGTTCCGGAAAAATTCGGCGGCCTCGGCCTCGGCCTGCTCGATATGACCCTGCTGCTCGAAGAGATGGGCCGAGCCGTGCTGCCCGGTCCGTTTCTGTTTTCGGCCACCCTGGCTACGTTCGCCCTGATGCGCGGCGGTAGCTCCGCTCAGAAAAAAGCCTGGTTGCCCCGGCTGGCCTCAGGCGAGGCCATAGGCAGCCTGGCTTTTCTTGAGGCCAGCGACCGCCTGGACGCCGCCGGCATCAGCCTCAAAGCGCGGAAGAAACGTGACGGCTATAGGCTGAGCGGCACCAAGATGTTTGTTCCCTTCGCCACCGTGGCCGACGTTTTTGTGGTGGCGGTCCGCACCGGTGGCAAAGGTGGAAAAGGCGTCAGTCTGGTGCTGGTCGAGCGAGACGCACCCGGCCTCACCATCAAACCGCTGGATATTTTTGATCGGACGCGGCGAGTGTACGAGGTCCGCTTCAAGCAGGTGCCGATCTCCGGCTTTCTGGGCAAGGAAGGAAAGGGCTGGAAACTGTTGGCCCAGCTTCAAGACCTGGCCTGCGTTGCTCTGTCTGCCGACAGTCTCGGCGGCGCCCAACAAGCGCTCGACATGGCCGTCGAGTACACCAAAGTCCGTGAACAGTTTAATCGGCCGATTGCCTCCTTCCAGGCACTCAAACACATGGCTGCCGAAATGGTGAGCGAGATCGAACCGGCCCGGTCCTTGGTCTGGTACGCGGCCTACGCGTTTGACACACACGCCAGCGATGCGTCTCGTGCGGCATCTGTTGCCAAGGCGCGCCTGTCTGAGGTCTATACACGGACGACCAACAAGGCCGTGCAAATGCACGGCGGGATCGGTTTTACCTGGGAGCACGATATGCACTTCTGGTTCAAGCGGGCCAAATGGAACGAGTTCGCCTTCGGCGCTGCCGCCTATCACCGCGAGCGGATCGCCCACTTTGATGGCTATTAATGAGGAGACAGTCCTCTTGGAAGCACACTGGAAAATGTGAGAGACTTTTTTCATGCCGTTTTTCTCGTTCAATTTGATATTACTGCTGTTGGGGAGTGTCTTCTCGTTCGCGCACGCCCAATCGGTAGCGCACCTCCCGCTCGGTGCGGAGTGGCAGTCAACGCTGGCGCAAGTAGAACAATTACCCGATCTTGAACGCGCGGCAGATGAAAGCCTGAAAGCCGCGGCCACCATCCGCTCGGGTCCTGAAATCGTATTGTACGCCACCTGGCAGACGCGGACTGTGACCTTTCGAATTGACCGCAGTCTCGGTTTGTATGCGCTTGGCATCGAGTTAATACCCGAAGCTGTCCAGCATGCGCTTGAGACCGACGATACCGAACTCTCTGACCTGGAATACGGTGCTCCCGTGCGTTTGGCCGTGGTGAATAAATACGGGCAACCGCAGGGCCTCACCACCCGGTGGGACGGCCTGGATATTCGCCCCCTCCCGGATTCGGGCTGGAAGCAATCCACTGTGATCGACTGGTCCTACGCCCTGTCCTGGCTGGTATGGAAAAGTCAGGACAGCCGCATTGCCGTCGGTGAACAGGAAATCTGGTATGTCAGTCAAGCCTGGCTTGAGCAGCGCCGACAAGCCCGGACCTTCCTCGAACAGCACGCTGTGGCCGTCCAGGATATTGATCTCGTCCGTCAAGCCGGGCGCCAGCAGCGTCTCGACCATGTGCGGGCCGCCATTCCAGCGCGGGCGGCTGAGTTGGAGCCACTCTTATAGGACGCCGTTAGCACACGGCAGTCCCAAACAGCACGAAAGGCAGCGGGTCGAGCGGACTGCGCCCAATAGCAAGCCGCTCGCTACCCGTGGAAACGGAGCTGTCCATGCTCGCTTGTCTCTCAGGGACGAGAAGCGCCGCCAGGTCAGCAACCGTGCGAAAAAGCGGCGTGGATAGGAAGAACACCCCGTAGCGGTCAGCGCCTCAGCGGAATTGAGGCGCTGCAATCAGGCAGGCTTACTTCTCTTCCTCTTCCTCTTCATCAACCACATTCCACTGGTCGGGAAGAGGCTGCGGGCCGGGTCGAATCCCGGCAATATCGGGATCCTCGTCTCCCTCAGCGCGGACATTGGTCGCTTTTCGGGCCTTGGCCTCGCGCCTGCGCTCCGCTTTCTCTTTTTGCTTTTGCTGACGGTATTGTTCCCGTTGGCGCTTGAGAAAACTGGTTGGTTTTGCTCTTCCTGGCATACTCCTACCACCGACGTTCGCGGCGCTCCCTAGGTCGTGCTTCGTTGACCGTCAGGGGACGTCCCATAAACTCATAGTCATGAAAGCGCTCAACCGCCGCTCGGGCTTCATCGTCGTTTTCCATTTCAATAAAGCCGAACCCGCGAGAGCGCCCGCTCTCCCTGTCGGTAATAATATTCGCTGAGGCGACCGCTCCGACTTCGCCGAATAATGCTTCGAGGTCGGCCGGGGTGGCGTCCCATGAGAGATTCCCAACAAATAACTTCATCACAACAATTGCCTCCTCTGGCAAGAAGATAAACACAACAACCCAGCAGCCATGTAGCCGGGTAGACACATTACAAATCATATTCGGACAGGGTTCGATAGGGGTCTCGGAATTTTTCCAACACTCTCGTGTCAGGATCATCATATCTGACCAACACCAAGCGCTGCATTCCCTCAGATTGGACTTGCCAAATGGTAACGTATGAGTTACCTGCTGTTGATGGTCGAGGTCAGGGAATACATCGACGCCAAAGGACGTAGCCCGTAGGCCAGATGGTTCAATCGGCTTAATGCTCAAGCTGCGGCTAAGGTGGTGACAGCACTGGTCCGGATGGAGCAAGGAAACCTCTCCGGTGTCAAGGGTGCGGGTGCCGGGGTCCTCGAATGCCGGATAGACTTTGGCCCTGGCTACCGAGTTTATTTCGGCAAGGACAGTGATGCCCTGGTCATTCTCCTAGGCGGCGGGACTAAGAAGCATCAACAACAGGATATTGAGACTGCCCGTGCTCTCTGGCGGGAATACAAACAGCGTAAGCGGCGGGAGACTTAGCCATGTCCCTGACACGACACTTCAAGGAGACGATTCAGGCGCGTATTGAGCGTGATCCGGCCTTCCGCGAGGCACTACTCAAGGAGGGGATCGAGTGCCTGCTGGCGGGTGATATGGAGACGGGTAAGGCGGTACTACGCGACTACATCAACGCGACTATCGGTTTTGAGGAGCTTAGCGGGTTGACCGACAAGTCACCCAAGAGCCTGATGCGCATGTTCGGTCCGCATGGCAATCCGCAAGCCCGGAACCTGTTTGAGATCATCGGCTGCCTCCAGGCACACGAAGGCTTGCAACTCAAGGTCCAGGCCGTTCGTTAGCGGTCTGCATCAGCGCAGACTCACTTCCGCCACCGACCTCGTACGATCCACCATACGTTCAGGCCGGCAATCGCCAGGGCAGTCAGGCACAGGAGGGTGCCGGCCTGTGGGCTCTGCGACAGCCCGATGCCCAGACCCAAGTGGAAGAGCACCATCGCCAGGAGGAACAACACAACGGGGACGGCTATCCTGAGCGCCTTGAGTGCGCCGGCCATGACAGTACGATACTCTAATGCTACTGGAACGACCCCCAACCGCCCGTCGTGCTCCCTCAGAACTTGACAGGCTCTGGTATTGAATGTAGCCCACTACGCAGGCTGCGTGCTTTAATACACCTAAGGCTGGAAGGGCTATACGACGGCTTCGATCATGCTGGGCTAGGTCGAGCGCCGCAATCCCATCCACTGGTTCGATTAACGGTGGAGTATGCGCTTGAGCGCCTCGTCGCGTTCGGTATTGAAGCGCTGGGCGATGTCTGCACCAGGGGCAAAACCGTTAAAACCGTGATAGCCGCCCGGATAGACGTGCAGCTCGGTCGGCACCCCAGCCGCCAGCAGACGCTGGGCGTACTCGATGTTCTCGTCCAGGAACAGGTCAAGGTCGCCCACCGGAATATAGGCCGGCGCCAGGCCCGTGAGGTTGCCGGCTCGGGCGGCTGCGGCATACGGCGACACGTCTGCTCCACCGGGTTCTCGTCCCAGGTAGGCGTGCCAACCCATACGATTGTTTTCCCGCGTCCACACAAAGGTATCAGGCCGCGTCTCGTTGGCAGGAGCGACGTTGCGGTCGTCGATCATGGGATAGATCAGCAGTTGAAGGGCTAACTCGACTTCGCCCCGGTCGCGCGTCAACAGCGCCAGGCCGGCCGCCAGCCCCCCGCCCGCACTCGCCCCGCCAATGGCAATCCGGGCGGGCGCAACGCCGAGTTCGTCGGTGTGGGTCGCCAGCCACTTGAGCGCGGCATAACAATCATCGACCGGCGCCGGAAAAGGATGCTCGGGAGCGAGCCGGTACTCGACCGAGACCACTACGCACTGCGCGATTTTGGCCAGATGGGTAGCCAGCAGGTCGTCCCGTTCAACGCTGCCCAGCACATAGCCACCACCGTGAATCCACAGCAGTGCCGGCAGCGTGTCAGGCCGCTCGGTTGGCTGATAAATGCGGACAAACACCTGTCCGTCAGGTCCAGGCACCTGCCGGTCGGCTGTGGTGATGCCCGTGATGGGGGCTGCCTTGGCCATTTGCGCCGCAGCCAGCTCATCCATCGTGCGACGGGTGGCCGGGATATCGTGCAGATTAAGCCCGCCTCCGGTCAGGTGAAGAAAAGTTTCGAGCGGCGCGGCCAGCTCCGGGTCGAGTCGATCAGTCATGCTCATTGTGTTCCCCCTCTTTTTCACGTTATCAGCTTGCGCAGAGTATAATTCAGGCCGGCTGAAACGCAAGCCAAGCCGGTGGGGCGGCCCTGGAGCCGGCAGGTTTCGCCTGGTACAGTCGTGCCCAGCCTGCTGAGGTGATCGGGTCGTAACGAGAAGGGAATATGTGCTTATGACTGTTGCTGTTCCGTTGACGGGTGGGTGTGCCTGTGGGGCAATACGGTATTCGTGTACGGTAGCGCCAATGTTTACGTGGAAATGCCACTGCCGGGATTGTCAACGCTCCACCGGCGGTGGTGGGGCTGTGAATGTGGTTTTTTCCGCCTCGGCCGTGCAGTTCACCCAAGGCGCTCCCAAGGAGTATGTCTGCACGGGGACGAGCGGGGCCAAAACCCACCGGGGGTTCTGTGCCGAGTGCGGCTCCCCGGTCTCGGCCCGCGCCGATTTGATCCCGGATATTCGAGGCATCAGCGCCGCCAGCTTGGACGACCCCAGCCGGATGGAACTCGACGCCGATATTTGGACGGCCAGCGCCCAGCCGTGGGACGAGCTGTCTGCGACCCTGCCGCAGTTTGAGACCACGCCCACCCCGGAAGAACTCCAGGAACTCGCCGCGCATTAACGCCCCTCGGCGGTATGCGTGTCCTGTGTGCCAGCCGTATCTACAGCGGCGACCCGCTCGGCAGCCCGACCAGCGTGCGGCCATACGCCTCCAGCCCGGCCTCATAGTGCAGGGCGATATGTTGGCTGACCGCATGCAGGTCTCGCCAAATGCGCTGGAGCGGGTGCTGGAGATACAGGGAACGGCCGCCGCTCAGCTCAAACAGCCGATCAACCACGCGGGCGGACTGGCGCACGATATAGCTGCGCCAGGCGTAATATTTGGCTCGCTCCTGCGCGCTCGGGACGCGACCCGGCTGGCCATACTCCGTCACGAGTTCGTCCGTGTTCTGCATCATCAGCCCTTCCAGCGCCTCGACCGTGGTGGCGGCTTCGGCCAAAGCGATATGGGCACTGGCCGTGCCGGGCAGGGGGGTCTCGCCTGGGCCGTAGACGGGGGCGCGGGTCCGGGTCCACTCCTGAAAATGGGTAATGGCTGACCGAGCCGAGCCGATGGCCGTCGGCAGCAGCGCAACGCCCAGGGTGGGGATAAAGGGGAGCTGATACAAGGCGTTCGGATGTAGTTGTTGTCCGGGCGAAATCCCGGTCCGTTCCGCCCGCTCCAACCAGTAGACCCGCTGGTGGGGCACGAAGGCGTTCTCCACCATGACCGTATTGCTATCGCTGCCCTGCAGGCCCACGACGTGCCAGCGGTCGTCGAGCTGATAATCCGTCTTGGGCACAAACATCATCGTCCACTCGGCCGGCGCGTCCGGCTGGGGCGACACCCGAGCCCCGACCGCGATCCAATCGCTACACCACAAGCCGCTTAAAAAACTCCACTGGCCATTGAGCCGGTATCCGCCCGAGACCTCTTGGGCGGTCCCCGTGGGGGCGAAGGAGTCGGCCATCATCACGCTCGAATCCTTCCCCCAGATCTCCTCTTGCAGTTCAGGCTCGACATAGCTGATCCAGAAGTAATGGATGCCAAGAATACAATACACCCAGCCGGTTGAGGTATCGCCCTTGGCAATCTCGGTCGCCACCCGTAAGAAAGTGCGCAAATCTCGCTCATAGCCGCCCCAGTGGGCCGGCTGGAGGACGCGCAGCAACTCGGAGTCCTTCAGTGCCTGCATCAGCCCGTCGGGCAGATGGCGCTGCTGTTCGATGGCCTGGGCTTGCTCAGCCGCCAGCCGGGCGACCTCGCGGGCGCGCTCAAGCAGAGTGTCCGTTGTCACAGCGGTCCGGGAATTGTCGCGCATGGCTTCCCCCCTTTGCGTTTGCGAACCCAACGTCCCAGACAAACAGGACGGGTTGCGCTTACTCCTGCCGGGTGAAGACGAAGTGGGCGTCCATCTTCTGCCGGGCTTCAGTCATAAAAGTCACATAGCGGTGGAAGCCGCCGTTGTAGTTGCCGTCCTGCCGGCGGTTGGACTCGCCCTCGAAGTTGTAATAGCCGGGCGTACAGTCCCGGTTGCGGCTGGTCTTGCCCCGATGCTTGATGACTTCCTGCACCCACCACTCCTCGGCCTCGGGCGTCGGGTCTATCGACCGATAGCCATTGCGGCGCACATGGTCGATGCAGGCCGCGATGTGGTCGCCCTCGGTGTTGAGAATATCCGTCAGATTGAACTGGAACGACGACTGGTAGCCGCCCATGATGAACAGATTCGGGTAGCCCTGGGTATGCAGACCGAACAGAGTGCGGATGCCGCTGCTGTATTTATCGGTCAGCTCGAGCCCGTCCACGCCCGTGATCCGGTTGTAAATCCCGGTCTTCTGGACCTCAAAGCCGGTAGCATAGATGAGCAGGTCGAGCGCGTACTGTTTGCCCTCAAACACCGGCCCCTTTTCCGTGATCTCGGTAATGCCCTTGCCGTGGGTATCGACCAGATGCACGTTGGGCCGGTTGAAGGTCGGCAGGTAGTCGTTGTGGAAGCACGGCCGCTTGCACATGAACATATACCACGGCTTGAGCGCCTCGGCGGTCGCCCGATCTTGCACAATCTCGTCGATGCGCTGGTGAATACGCAGCATGTAGTCGATATTGGCGTTCTCCTGGCGGCGGATAATCTCCTCGCGGGGGAGCGCGGCGCGCTGGGCCTTCTGTTCCTCGGTCAACTGCGGGTCCATGATTTTGCGCATCATGTTCCGCCGCTCGGTCTGCCAGCCGGGTTGCAGTTGCCGCGCCCAGTTGGGGTCGGTCGGATGGTCGTCGCGGATGTCTATCGAAGACGGCGTGCGTTGGAACACGTATAATTCCCTGGCCGCTTCCCCCAAGCCGGGAACCGCCTGGACCGCAGTCGCCCCGGTGCCGATAATACCAACGACTTTATCCGCCAGACCCGACAGGTCTTCCCCGGTATAGTCATAGTCCCAGCGCGAGGTGTGAAAGGAGTGGCCTTGAAAAGACTCCATACCGGCGATCCTGGTCAGCTTGGGCTTGGACAGGGTGCCATTGGCACAGATCACGAACTGCGCCCGCATATGGTCGCCCCGGTCGGTTCGGATATGCCACAGCTCTTCTTCTTCGTCCCATACCGTGGACGTCACCGTCGTCTGGAAAACCGCTGATTTGTACAGATCGTATTTCTTGGCGATTGCCTGACAGTGGGCGTAAATCTCGGGCCCCTTGGCAAAGCGGTCTTTGGGCACGTAGTCCATCTCGTCGAGCAGCGGTAGATAGTCATACGACGGCACGTCACACGCCACGCCAGGGTAACGGTTCCAATACCAGGTGCCGCCCACATCGGCTCCGCGTTCCACGATACGGATGCTCTCCACCCCACATTTGCGCAGCCGGGCCGAGGTTAGCAGGGCGGAAAAGCCGCCGCCGATGAACAGGCATTCCACTCTGTCGTTGAGGGGCTCACGCGGGACGATCGGGCCGCCGTAGGGGTCATCTTCGTATTGCGCCAGTACCCCGGTCAAGTCAGAGGTGTACTGCGCAGTGCCTTCCGGTCGGTACTCCAGTCGGAGATTCCGCTCCTCAGCAAATCTCTGTTTGATGGCCTCGTAATACGCTTGTGGCTTGGGGGATGGAGAGAGCCAGCTCAGGGGGTCAATCAGGGGCTTTTCCATGATGCCCGACGGTTTATCCATGTATCTTTCCTTCGTATCTTGAGAAATTGAGTGAGGCTTTCGAGTAGAAGAGCACCATGAAATCTTATACGCGCAAGAAATCAGATTGTATAAAATAGAGCATGCCGACGCTGAATCTTTATCATAAGTGTCCGCAAAAGTTAGTCCATTGGCTGTAAGCGATCAATTTTTGGTAACATTACAGACAGTCCATCTGATTGTCTGGACGCTTAATGAGACGGCTGATAGACAAGGGCTAGCCTGCGTATGCCATCAATAAGCAGACACACATCTAGACTGCATCTCCACGAGGCGAACTGGCAATATGTTAGGGTAAATCAATGGGCTATCGACAACCTGAACGGGCGGGATACACCCCAAACAGGCTTCCATGCATCCAACAGACCAAGGCGAACGCATGGCGTCCACACTTCAGATAGTTGAGGTTTGTCTGTCCCTCCGATGTGAAGAGCTGGGAAAATGCAGGTAATTCAACAGCCATTTAGAATCAGTACCGGTCTTAAGGACCTAATTGGCCGAGACCTTATCACAGAAGACTTTGTTGCTGTATTTGAGTTGGTCAAGAACTCCTTTGATGCCCATGCGAAAACTGTCCGGGTGCTTTTTGAAGAGGACCGTATCGTCATCGCCGACAACGGCAAGGGTATGTCGCGAGACGACATCCTGAAAAAGTGGTTGTTCATTGCCTATTCTGCGAAGCGGGAAGGCACGGAAGACGATAACTACAAGGTTTCTGGTCCGCGCCGTCCTTTTGCTGGAGCCAAAGGCGTTGGTCGCTTTTCGTGTGACCGGCTTGGTAAGCAATTATCACTCTTTTCGAAAGCTAAAGGACATCCGATACAAAAGTTGGAAGCCGACTGGACCCAGTACGAAAACGATGCACATCGAGAGTTTGGCGATGTCAAAGTGCAAATTTCGGAAGCCTCGAATTTCCCTTCGTGCCTCTCCAAGCCAAGGGGCGAGACTGGAACAATCTTGGAGATTAGAGGGCTGAGATCAGAATGGGACCGCGACAAGCTTCAAAGGCTGAAGCGGGAACTTATGAAGCTCATTAACCCCTTTTCTGGAAAATCGCCCGAGTTGCAGATTGAGATTATTGCTCCAGATCAAAAACCCAACGACAAAAGGGATGCGGACTATAATGCCACCCTATCTGAATCTGACGGTAAAGACCCGAGATTAACAGTAAATGGTAAAGTCGAGAATTCGGTCCTTCAGGTATTAAGCCAGCGGACGACCGTCATACGCGTAGCAATCATAAACGCCGGTGAGACCATCGAGTCTATCCTTGAAGACCGCGGAGAGAAAATATACCGCATTAAAGAGACGAATCCTTATCTTGCTCTAAAAGATACCGACCTTGTAGCTGATATCTACTTTCTGAACCGAAGCGCCAAAGTAGCCTTTGCACGCCGTATGGGCTTGCCCAGCGTACAGTTTGGTTCGATATTCCTTTTTCGCAATGGCTTCCGCGTAATGCCTTTAGGGGCTGAAGATGACGACTTCTTCGGCCTAAATCGCCGTAAGCAGCAGGGTGTACGTCGGTTTCTAGGAGGTCGCGACCTGATCGGTCGCGTCGATATCAAAGGCGTTGAAGGATTTGAAGAGGCCACAAGCAGAAACCAGGGGCTGATCCGTACACCTGCGGTGACGGAGTTGATTGACTGTGTACGTGACAAATGCGTTCGCCGTCTAGAACGCTATGTTGTGGATATCACGTGGAAGGATCAGTACGACAAAGACACGGTCGACATGTCTCGCATGAAGCTTGATGAAAGCAGTGCTTTGGTCGCACAACTCGTGTCCCGTCTTGCCGCCACCGAGGGTGTAGAACTCGTCGAGTATAATCCTGAACTCGTACGGATTGTTGATGAAAAGTCCGCAGCCTTCGAGTCTTCTCTCAAGGCACTTGAGTTACTAGCTGATGGGACAGGCGATAAAGCACTCCTCTCCCGCGTTGACGAGGCTAAGGCAAGGATGAAGGCTTTACAGGCATCCGAAACAGCAGCTCGGGAAGCGGAGCGCCGGGCCGAAATCCGCGCGGTCGAGGCCGAAAGAACCGCAGCAGCGGCGGAGGTCAAGTATGGCGAGGAACGGAAGCGTAATCAATTCTTAGTCGCCGCAGCATCCTTGGACCAAGACACCGTATTAAACCTCCACCACCAGATCATCATGCACGCATCCGATGTGCACCTCGGTGTCAAGCGGATGATGGGCAAGCTGCGAAAGGGTATTTCGATCTGCAAGGAAGACTGGATCGATTTTCTTGAACGCGTCTCTTTCCGAAACAGCCAGATCTTGACCGCTTCCCGTTTTGCCACAAAGGGTGGATACAAGCAGCAGTCGGCAGAGATAAATGCCGATCTTTCTGTCTACATACGTGACTACGTCACAACGGTATCGTCATTATGGGCACCTCGTGGTGTTGAAGTGGATGTGCAAAGCGACGGTGAACAGCTGGAGCGAAAATTCCGGCCGATCGAGGTTGGTATCCTGATCGATAACCTTGTCTCCAATGCGGTGAAAGCACGCGCTAAAAAGGTTAAGTTCTTCCTTGAGGTTGCCAAGGGGGCGAAGCCGGAACTCACCATCACGGTTGTGGATGACGGTATAGGTTGGCCCCAATCAATGAACCCGATCGAAAGAGTCTTCGAGAAGGGTGTCACGACTACTGATGGTTCGGGCCTTGGTCTCTACCACGTCAAGCAGGTAGTTGAGGGTTTGGGTGGGTTTGTCGAGGCGCGACAGGAACCGTATTCGGAGGAACTTGGTGGAGCCCAATTCACACTGCGAGTGCCGTCATGAAACTTGAGTTCTCTCTCCTCATCGTCGATGACGATGCCGACAGCATAGAACAAGCCATCAATATCTTACGTGATCACCTTGAGACCAAGGGCTTCACTCTGGCGGTTCAATATGAAAAAGAGTTCTCGGAACAGCATTTACATGATTTGGCGTTGTCGGAAGGTAGAAATTACGATCTTGTAGTAATTGACTACAACCTTGGACAAGACGATACAGATGGGGCAGAAGTTGCCTATCGACTGAGACGCACTCTGGCATACACTGATATGGTGTTTTACTCTTCTGACCCAGCCGCCAAATTGCTTGTTAAACTGGCCAATAATGAAGTTGAGGGAGTTTTTGTCGCGACAAGAGATGAACTCGATACCGCGCTAACTGGTCTCGCAAATACAGTCATTGGTAAGGCTGTGGACCTTAATCATATGCGTGGTATCGCGATGGCTGAAGTGGCTGAAATGGATGTGCTCATGGAGGAAACGTTGAGCCGTTTTTTCCAATCTTCCAACGAACAGGTCGTTGCTGCAGGTGAGCGAACTATTAAAAGTCTGCGTAAGGGTATTGAGAAAAGCCGGAAACAGCTTGAAAAAAGTTATAAGGAAGGCGGCCTTCCCAGCTTGGTGAGCGATGGCCGGATGTTTTCTTTCACGAACAAGTATTGGGCCATTAGGAGAGCAGTCAAATGCCTACCCGAGGAGCCTTCCGAGGCAGTGAGCGTTCTTGAGTCCTATGGGGACGAGATCATTGACAAGCGCAACATGTTGGCTCACGTCAAGGAAGAATCTGCCGGAGATGGGGAGACTATCCTACGCGCAATTAGAGGTGACGCCGTCATTGATGACAATTGGATGGTCGAATTCCGGCAGAATCTTAGAACGCATAAGGATGCGCTTGCCATTGTCTGCGAGGCCATCGACAATCATTTCGGCGTTGCGTAAGTTCCGCACGATTTGGAAGAGAGTCAGCCCTAATTGCTCGGCTAGCAGAGGGGGGACCGCATTTGCCACCTGCGTAAAGCGCGGCGTTTCATTACGGCGTCGGTGGCCACCAGTCGTGTAGTTTCCTTTGAACGCGAACCAGTCCGGAAACGATTGCAGTCGTGCGGTTTCACGTACAGTGAGAGTACGCGGCTCGGAATAATGCAGGAGGTCATCGGGGAGGCTGGTAACTGTAGGGGCAGAGTTCAAAGGGTCGAGTACCCTGATCGCCATCTTCTTCAGGCCGTATGCCTTGCGGGTTTCTGCTGAGATCGTGACGTTGAGTCGTCCTTCTTCGTGGCTGGCCCTGATGATGGCCGCAAAGCGGTCTCGAATGTCTGGACGGTGGCGGGCCAGACGCGTATCTGGTGGTGCTCCTTCGCATTTCTCTCGCATTGCCATCTGGTACGGCGTATGCGGGCTCTTGTATGCAATCGCCTCAAATCCCTTAGTATCGATTGATGGAACTGTACCGTTGCGGGCGACCTCAAGGTCGCTTATAGCATCCCTTGCCGTAGGCCAGCGTGGCAGTTGGCGTTCGCTCAGGAAACCGTCCACTTGACGCTCTAAGTCTTCGAAGAACGTGGCAATATGATAGCCTGAAGTCGTATCTTTCAGAGCACCAACCAAGAAGAACCTTGGGCGCACTTGCGGTACCCCGAAATTGCGAGCCTGGATAACCGCGCTTGCTATATCATAATCCGCGCGGAGTTCCTGCTGCAATGCAGCAGCAAAATTCCCGATTAAACCACGCTCCGTCACCTTGAAGTCTGACGTGAAGCCTCGAACGTTTTCTATGAGTACCAAGCGGGGGCGTAATATCTCAACAAGCCTCAGATACGCCTCAAATAACTTGTTACGGGGATCATCTGACCGCCGCCGACCGGCATGGGAAAATCCTTGGCACGGCGGTCCGCCTGCTAACAGGTCAACCTTACCGGCAAGACTAGCCAATGCTTCCCTGCGCTCTGCTAGCAGTTCATGTATGTCCCAGGCTCTTCTTTCTATATTGCTAGGCCAGTCATAGGAGAGTGGTCCGTCGCCAGATGGAAAGTTTGTCGAGAGTGTATCGAAGGCGAACGGATCTTTCTCAACGGCGAAAAGTCCCTTCCATCCTGCACGCTTGAGACCTAGACTGAGGCCACCACAGCCGGCAAAAGCATCCACAAAAGATGGTGGCGAAAGCACCTTTGGAGCAGTTGGCCCTTCGACAATACCGATGCCAACGCTACGGGACATGTCGATTTCCCGTGTCATCTCCCTGCATCCATTCCCATCGGTTGTTCTGGGAAAAGTAGGTGATTCTTCTGGATCGAGTTGTATCCGTCTATACGAATGAACACCTCTAGCCTCTGTCGGACATCCACTTCATCGCTCATTTCATATTACCAGTTGCCGGATGACAAGAACATACTAACTGGCCGTCTGTAATGCTTCCTACGCTGTACGCTTGCGGCTTGGGGGATGGAGAGAGCCAACTCAGGGGGTCAATCAGGGGCTTTTCCATGATGCCCGACGGTTTATCCATGTATCTTTCCTTCCTCTAATCCAGGAGCGTCCACTTCTTAGCCCAGCCTTGGTCGTATGGCGTCCAGAATCCCAATGTGACCCCGAGCCGCTGGAACTTCCATTCCCCATCCACCCGGACATACGTCTCGTCGTATTTGGCTGAGCCCCAGACGGCTTGCTCCCCATCGTCCCCGACCATGGTACTCGGCTGGAATAAATACCACTGGCCAGTCGCGGTATCGCCGTCGACCTCAATAATCGGATTCATGACCTGATGGCGGACAAACGGCAGCGTTTTTGGCACGTCCGCAAAAAGCGCCCGGATAGCGGCCCGGCCTTCATACGTGCCAAACGCCTCTCCGTCCCACACCCCATCCTCGACAAAGAAATCCATGATCCCGTCCAGGTCTTGATAGCCCTCATCACACAGGGCATGGAATTCAGCCTTCATTTTTTTAATCGCCTCAATGTCTTCCAACACCTGGAGGCGTTTTGCCAGCTTTTCCATATTCACCGAGCTCATATCTCACTCCACAGGATCGTCGTCGGTGATGCGGTACCATTCCCAGCGCAGCCCCTGCGGTTCCAGGGCCCACACTTTGTTCTGGGTGGCGTGGCAACAGGTCTTCTTGTGTTGGACCTCGGGCGTAATACCCGCGGCCTCGAACCGTTCCGTAGCAGAGGCAATCTCGGCCTCATCAAACACCTCAACCCCGAGATGATTCAGTCGCTCCTCAGCCTCCGGGTTCTCGAACAAGACCAGCTTGAGCGGCGGCGTATCAATCGCAAAATTGGCATAGCCGTCTCTCAGTTTGTGCGGTTTGACGGCAAAGAGCTTCGAGTAATACTCGACCGCCTCGTTGAGGTCGCGAACGTTAAGCGCCAGTTGGAGTCGCATAGCCCTGCTCCTTCCGGGGTGATGGCCCCTGATAACACGCCTTGATTGCCGCATAGTATACAGGCCCGTGACAAAAACCTAGAGCAATTCCCGCTTCCGCCTCGCCAGCAGGCCCCCGGCCCTCTAGCCGCTGGATGCCGGATCAAGTCCGGCATGACGAGAGCGGACTGGCATGGCTACAACTTATCGTAAATCGTTCTAGTCGCACTTACCCGCCCCCGATGAAGCCGCCGGAGCGGCGTGCTATATCGAACCCCATTCAGCGCTAGGTGAGGAGGATTTGATGCATTTCTTATCTTACTCCGTCTTTGCGGCCTCGTTGTTCTGGCTCCGGCTCTGGTTCATGCCGCAATGCTTGAGATTCCCGGCAACGGGGCCAAATTGTCGGGCATCGGGGTCATCTCGGGCTGGAAGTGTGAGGTCAGCGAGCCGCTTACGGTCCGCTTTAATGATGGAGACCCGATTCCCCTACCGTACGGCAATGCGCGGTCCGATACCGCCGAGGTGTGTGGCGATACAAACAACGGCTTTAGTACGGTCCAGAACTGGGCGCATCTGGGTGATGGGACTCACACCGCCGCGGCCTACGACAATGGGGTGGAGTTTGCGCGGAGTACGTTCGAGGTGGCGACCACCGGGGAGGAGTTTGTGAAAGGGGCGAGCGCCGGGGTCCGGGTGCTGGATTTTCCATCGCCGGGGGAGAGCGTACGGTTTGAGTGGAATCAGAGTACGCAACACCTGGAGATGGTGCTTGGGCCGGAGGGCGAGGAGCTGATCGACAGCCTGGCGATGGAATTTGTGCGGATTGAGGCGGGTACGTTCCAAATGGGCTCGCCGGCGGAAGCGGAGGGCCGGGACGAGGATGAAACCCTCCACCAGGTGACGATCAGCCAGCCGTTCTACCTGGGAAAGTACGAGGTCACCCAAGCCCAGTGGCGAGCGGTGATGGGAGACAACCCGTCGTTTTTCCGCAACTGTGGCGATGCCTGCCCGGTGGAGGGAATCTCCTGGGAGGAGGTCGAGACCTTTATCGCAGAACTAAACGCCCGGACAGGAGAGACGACCTACCGGCTGCCGACCGAAGCGGAATGGGAATACGCGGCCCGGGCCGGGACGCAGACGACGTACCACTTTGGCGAGGCGGAGTCCGAACTCTGCCGGTATGCGAATCATGCCGACAGCAGCACGGGCCTGAGATGGCGCAACACGACCTGTTCGGACGGTGTCGCCGACGGGCCCGCCCCGGTCGGGAGTTATCAGCCCAACGGGTGGGGGCTGTACGATATGCACGGCAACGTCTGGGAGTGGGTGGCGGACTGGTATGGAGACTATCCCGCCGGGCCGGTCACGGACCCCCAAGGCCCGGCCACGGGTAGCAGCCGGGTTGGTCGCGGCGGGGGGTGGCGCAGCACCGCCCCCTCGTGTCGGGTGGTCAATCGCTTCCGCTATGAGCCGAGCGACCGCAACATCAGTCTCGGCTTCCGCCTGGCAAGAACGATTCCATAGCCCTGTGCTTGATACAGACCTCGCTCTCGCCTTTAATAAGGAGCCAAGGAAAAGAAGACATAAGGAGAAGCACCATGCCGTATCGCCTGACCCTTCAGAAGAAGGATAGGAAAACACCGCGCCTCACCCAACTGCTTGGCGGGTTGCTGAGCGTTATCATGAGTAGTGGGGTTGTCTTTGCCGAGCCTCTTATCGCCTCGCTCACTGCCGCCCCAAACGTGCCTGTGCCGCTCAATCGCACCGAGCCCGCCCATGTGATCGTTAATCTGCATACTGAAGAAAAAGTCGGTGAGTTGTCGGAAGGCGTGCAATATGAATTCTGGACCTATAACGGCACCGTCCCCGGACCGTTCATCCGGCTGCGGCAGGGCGACACCTTTGAGGTTCGCCTCGACAATACCAAAGGGAAGCTGACGCATACCGTGGACTTTCACGCCGTCACCGGGCCCGGAGGTGGGGCGAATGCGCTCATGGTTGATCCTGGCAAGACGAGCGTCGGGGTCTTTAAGGCCGTGAACGCCGGCTTCTTCGTCTACCACTGTGCCGCCAATCCCATCCCCTCTCATATTTCCAACGGCCTCTACGGCGTGGTCTTAGTCAAGCCGACCGAGGGGCTGCCTCAAGTCGACCGCGAGTACTACGTCATGCAGAGTGAGTTTTACACCGAAGGGGAAATCGGTGCGGAGGGAATGCAGACGTTTTCGTCAACCAAGGGATATGCCGAAAAACCGGAATACGTCGTCTTCAACGGCCATACCCAGTCCTTGGTTGGTGAGCGAGCGCTGAAAGCCAACGTTGGTGAGCGCGTCCGGCTCTATGTGGGCAATATAGGGCCCAACCTGGTGTCTTCCTTCCATCTGATCGGTGAAATTTTTGACCGAGTCTATCGAGAGGGCTCCGTCCGCGGCTTTGACCGTGATATTCAGACGACTTTGATTCCCAGCGGCTCGGCATCCATCGTTGAGTTTACCGTGGAGGTTCCGGGCGGCTACGTTCTGGTCGATCACAGCATCTTTCGCACAGGCCGGGGCGCCCTCGGACTGCTCATGGTCGAAGGGAAAGACGCCCCGGATATCTATACCATCAAGCAAAAAGGCTCGGGCGTCCAGGGTAATCACTAACACCCGGCCAGAGAGCGGGTGTCTGCCCGCTCTCTGGCCGTGGCCCAATAGACGCACCGCCGGATATTCTTTAGACTGCCCGCTCATTATGCCGAGCAACCGGTTGCGGCATCAACGCCAGACCGGGAAGTCAGGACCGAGGAGACACGCATGAGCATCGACCTGTTGGACGCTGACCCAAAGGAAAAATTAGGCTTTGATCCGAACGAACTGCGGGCCAAATATCGCTACGAGCGCGACAAGCGGCTGCGCGAGGACGGCAACGCCCAATACCAGGAAGTCGCTGACGAATTCGCCAGCTATACCGACGACCCGTATACCGAGTGGGTCGAACGCGACCCGCTTCACGATGAAGTACAGGTGGCCATCATCGGCGGTGGCTTTGGCGGGTTGCTGATGGGCGGGCGGCTGCGTGAGGCCGGTTTTGACGATATCCGGGTCATTGAGCAGGCCGGTGACTTCGGCGGCACCTGGTATTGGAACCGCTATCCCGGCGCCATGTGCGATGTCGAGTCGTACTGTTATCTGCCGCTGCTCGAAGAGTTGAACTATATCCCCAAGCATAAATACTCGTACGCGCCCGAAATTTTTGAACACAGCAAGGCCATCGCCCGCCACTACGACCTGTACAAAAATGTCTGCCTCCAAACCGGGGTGAGCGCCATGCGCTGGGACGACACGAGCGGACGCTGGATCATTCACACCGACCGGGGTGACGCCATCCGGGCCCAATTCGTGGCCATGGCCAACGGGCCGCTCAACCGGCCCAAGCTGCCCGGCATCCCCGGCATCACCAGCTTCAAGGACCATACCTTCCATACCAGCCGCTGGGACTATGACTATACCGGCGGCGACTCGGAGGGGAATCTCACCGGGCTGGCCGATAAACGCGTCGCCATCATCGGCACGGGCGCGACCGCGGTGCAGTGCATTCCCCATCTCGGCGCGGGGGCCGAGCATCTGTACGTGTTCCAGCGCACCCCCTCATCCATCGACGTGCGCGCCAACCGGGAAACCGACCCGGACTTCGCCCAGCAACTCGAACCGGGCTGGCAGCAGCGGCGCATGGAAAATTTCAATGTTCTGGTCAGCGGTGGCGACCAGGACGAGGACCTCGTGTCTGACGGCTGGACCGAGATTTTCCGCAACCTGACCGGCATCGCCGCCAAGACGGCTGCGCGCGAGTTGGGCCGGCGTCTGTCCTCACGCGAGAAGGGCGAACTCATGGAGTTGCTCGACTTCCAGAAGATGAACCAGGTGCGCGAGCGGGCCGAGGCCATGATCAACGACCCGAACACCGCCGAGGCGCTCAAGCCCTGGTACCGGCAGTTCTGCAAACGGCCCTGCTTCCACGACGAATACCTGCCGACCTTCAACCGGCCGAACGTGAGCCTGGTCGATACCGACGGCAGGGGGGTTGAGTGTATTACCGAACGGGGCATCGTGGCCAACGGCACCGAGTATCCGGTCGATTGCATCGTCTTCGCCACCGGCTTCGAGGTCGGCACCAGCTATACCCGTCGGGCCGGCTACGACCTCATCGGTCGTAACGGCCTTTCCCTGAGCGACAAGTGGGCCAAGGGCTGGCGTACCCTGTTCGGGCTCCAGGCCAACGGCTTCCCGAACTGTTTTTTCCTCGGCTTCACCCAGACCGCCCTGTCGGTCAACGTTCCGCACGCCCTGAACGAGCAGGCCAAGCACGTGACCTATATCCTCGACCAGGCCCGCCAACGGGGCGCTAGCCGGATTGAGGCCACGCTCGAAGCCGAAGACATGTGGCTGGCCGAGATGCAGGACAAGGCGCGTATCGCCGAGCGGTTTTATGCCGAGTGCACGCCCGGCTATTACAATAACGAGGGTAAGCTGGATACGTCCAACGGGTTTTTCGCCGGCACCTACGGGGCCGGACCCATCAAGTTTTTCCGTATCCTCGACGACTGGCGTTCCACCGGCCGGCTGGAGGGCGTGGAACTCACGTAACCGGCCGTGCTCGCCCACCGCGCCAGCCGTAGCACCCTGAACGCGTTTGGTTTTGGCGCCATTGCCAGCGGCGTGAAGAACCACGTCTTCGGCGGCTGGGTGCTGGTCTACTACAACCAGGTATTGGGCCTGGACCCGGCCCTGGCCGGGCTGGCCTTGGCCCTGGCGCTGGTGGTCGATGCCATTACCGACCCGCTGGTCGGCGTCTGGTCTGACCGGATGCGCACGCGCTGGGGCCGCCGCCACCCCTTCATGTATGCGGGCATCCTGCCGTTTGCCGTCTCGTTCTACGCGTTGCTCCAGCCGCCGACCGACCTGAGCCAGAACGGTCTGTTCGTGCGGCTGCTGGGTCTGGCCGTGGCCGTGCGGGTATCGATGACCTTATACGAAATCCCGCGAGGGGCACTCGGCCCGGAACTTACCAAGGATTACGACCAGCGGACGCAACTGGTCGGCTGGAGTACCTCTTACGGCTGGTTCGGAGGGGCCGGGTTTGCCTGGTTGACGCTGGCCTTTCTGTTGCCGGAGACGGCCGAGTATCAGGGCTCGCGGGCCTATCTGAACCCGGCCGGCTATCGGGACATGGCCTGGATAGGAGGGATGATTATTTTTGCGACCGGCATGATCTCAACGCTCGGCCTGCACCGCCATATCCCCGCCCTGCACGTTCCCGAGGCCGACGCTGGCGCGGGGTTCAGCCTGCGCCAGATGAGTCGGGAAATCGTCGAGACGCTGTCGAACCGGTCGTGGTTGATGCTGTTTGCCGCGGGCCTGATCTTTGCCTTATACGTCGGCCTGCACAGTAATACCGATCGCTATTATGACCTGTATTTCTGGCAGTGGACACCGGAGCACGTCCAGGTCTTTCCGGTTGTTCATATGTTCATCGCCATCAGTTGCGGGCTGCTTGTCTATCCGCTGACGCGCGGGCGGGACAAGAAGCGGACCGCCATCGGCCTGTTTCTGCTGTCGGCCACGCTGGGACCGCTGCCGGTCGTGCTGCGGCTGCTCGACCCGCTGGTATCGGTCGCGCTGTTTCCGGCCAACGGCAGCGCGCTGTTGTGGTGGTTGTTGCTGCTGCACGGTGCGTTTGTGGTAGCACTGTCAGTGACGGGTTTTATCCTGGTCGGCTCCATGGCCGCGGATATCGTCGAGGACAGCCAGCGCCAGACCGGTCGCCGCAGCGAGGGCCTGCTGAACACCGGACCGGCCCTGGCCCAGAAGATGGTCAGCGCCGGTGGGGTGCTCGTCGTGGGCCTACTGCTATCGGCGTTCGGCTTCTCGGTCCCGAATCCGAGCGTGGAGGCCATGCAGGAGCCGATCCGCAATCTGGCCATTTTTCATGTTGCCCTCAGCCTGACCCTGCCCTGGGTTTCGATCTATCTGGTCAGCAAATATACCATCACCCGGCACGGACACGGGCAGGACATTCGGAGCCTCGGCTACGCCGAAGCGGAAGAGGCGTGACCGACGCGCCCGGCTCGTCTCGAAAGAATTGCTCATCCGGGCGTTGCCTCGTATAGTTGCGGTATGGACGCGCAGACAATCGAGCGGTGGAAAGACAGTGTCGCCTTCGAGCGCGGCAGAAGCGCGGCCCCGGCCGGGTTTCCGGCCCTGCCCGATATTCCCGGCGGGCGCTACTGGGAGCCGGAGTTCTTTGCCCTGGAGCACGCCGCGCTGTTCAAACAGGGCTGGGTGTATGTCGGCCATACGGACCAACTGCCCGAGCCCGGCAGCTTCCTCGTCTGGCGTCGGACGGGAACCCCCATCCTGGTGATGCGCGGCAGCGACGGTCGGATTCGGGCCTTCTATAATACCTGCCGCCACCGGGGCGCCCCGGTGCTGCAACAAGAGGCGGGCAAGACCGGCCGCTTCTTCAGTTGCGGCTATCACGGCTGGACGTATGACACGACCGGAGCCCTGACGGCCGTCACCGACCCGCGCGACTGGGTCGATCTGGACCTGTCGTGTCGCAGCCTGGTGTCGGTGCGGTGCGCCCTGCTGGGCAACTGGATTTTTGTGTGCGAAGCGGCTGAGGCGCCGTCCCTGGAGCACTTTCTTGAGCCGGTGGCGCGCTATTTTCGGCATCTGCCGCTGCACGACCTGCGGCTCGTCCATCGGCGCAGCGTCGAGGTGCGGGGCAATTACAAGGTCGTTTTGGAAAACTTTCTGGAGGCGTATCACTTCCGGTTATTGCACCGCCGCACCACCGACCGGATATTCGATAACCTGGGGACCAGCGTGCATCTGTGGGAGCAGGGTCACTCGATGATGCTCTCGCCCAACCGGCGTCCGGATTGGGTTGACCCCGGCACCATCGGCATGCCCGAGATGGCCACGGCAACGATCATAGAGCGGGACCATAATCCGAGTTATCACCTGTTTCCGAATATGATCGTGCCGATCGCGCCGACCGGCATTCCGGCTGTCGCCTTCTGGCCGCAGAGCGTAGACCGCACCATTCTGGATGTCATCTGGTTCGCCCCGGACTGGGGCGGCGGCGAGCGCCATCCACTGTGGGAGACGCGCATTGCGAATTTCGACCGGATTGTCGACGAGGACATCGCCTTTGTGGAGCCCATCCAGGAGTCGATCACCTCACCTGGATTCCGCGGGGTGCCGCTCAACTACCAGGAGCGGCGCATCTATCATTGGCACGCCGAGCTGGACCGCCGCATTGGCCTGGAGCGCATACCCGACCACCTGCGCGTCCCGCCCGTCCTCGATGACTGGGTTGAACAGGATTGAGAGCCAATTCGGCCCGTTCCGTTGCAACCGGAGCATCCCTGGAAGCGTGGCCATCCTTCTTATCTTGGCCGCAGCCTGCTTCTGCGGGCTGGAAGCCCGCACTCCTAAGCGAATCGGGCAGGCTCCCCTGCCTGGATTCCCGCGTGCGCGGGAATGACGCCCAAAGAATGATGGTCGGTCTCTACGCCGTAATGCCGTAGAAACGCAGGGCGTTGGTCCCCAGGACCTTAGATGGTTAGCGCCGGGGGAGTAGCGGCGATACTCCGCAAATTCGAGCCCCGCTCCACGGCGCAGCGACACACGGCCACCGGGCCAGCTGCCAAGAAAGCGGCGTCTGGTCTGAATGCGCAATGTTTCCAGCCGGGACAAATAGTCTGCGCTGAATAACGATGGTAACACCTGGGCTTCTATTCGCCTGTGTCAGTGGCTCATCTCGGAATGTATACCAGCGGCTGGTGGGGCGTGGCTAGCAGTAGCCCGCACCGTATAGTCGGGCAGCACTGGTGCTAGGTAAAGCATGAAGGTGTTCTCTCGCCGGGCAGTATCTCCCCATTTGCCCTCATGGTGTGAGTACGCTAGTGTAGGCAAAAACAGAAACAATTGCTTACAGAAATGGCAACAAACAAGAAAGCTATGATTACGAAAGGACTGACGCCACGCAGGAAGATTCTGCCAAAGGATCTGACGGAAAATCTCTACACGGCCCCGGAACTGATGCGGCTAACGGGAATGACACGCAAGCAGGTCACTTACTGGGCGCGCATTGGCCTCCTTCAGCCCAAGCTACGCAATCCGAAAGCTTCCCCTGGACAGCCTGGTCTGTTTTACTCAACGGTTGAAATTCTTAAAGCATTGATTATTTGCGACCTGCGGCGGGCTGGTTTCACGCCTCGCCAGGTACAACAGGTCGCCCGGAATCTTGAGCAGCAGGGGATGCGCCTAGATGAGTCTCAAGCGTATCTCCTTACAGATGGCTATTCCATCTACTACGCCTCAAACGATAATGAAGTTGTTGACTTACTCAAACATCATCGCCAGATGCTTCTCCTCGTCCCACTCCAAGAGCAAATTGAGAAGTTGAAAAAGGCGGCCTGAGCGATGCTAGAATTCGTATTATCCGCAGGCGGGTACTGATGTGAGCGCTAAACAGAGCCATCCGGGGGCAGCCCTCTTACGGCCTCATCTACGTGGCTGTGGTTACCGTGACTCCCAGTTGGTCACAAATGTTGAAGTGGGCAATGGGCACCATTACACAGTCCCCCTTGTTGCTTTTGCTCACCCCTCCCATGACTCGCGTTCTGCGTGTATCGCTGTCATTGATGGTAGCCCTGACCCTGAGTCCACTGTAGCTTCCTGTCGTAGGCTAGGAGCGCCGCTGGTGTTCCTCTATTTTCCTGATCAATGGCAACTCTGGCAGCAGGGTTCGGCAGAACCGAAGCTCCAACAACGGCTCCTTCCAGAGGAGCTGAGCCACTTCTTTTTGGATCAGAAGGAAAAACTCGCTCCAGAATCCATTTATCGAGCAAAAACGTGGGCGCGTCTCGATAGCAGCTACCAACTTGACTTTGTTGACGTAGGTCTCATGCCATTAGTAGAGGAGGAAGCCGGTAAAAAACTGAAGGATTTGATTGAGCAGGTAGTACGGGAGGCTAAATCGAGTCTTCATTGGAGCGAGATTTCTCAACCACACGGGCAATGGTTATTAGAATCCCATTTCTGGCTCTTAGCGGCAAAACTTTTGAGGGACAAAAACGTTCAGACGTTTGCATCTCTCGACCTTGAAAACGTGCAGGATACGTTCGAGCGGGTAGCTGTACACTATGGTGCAAAGGCACCGGTTCAAGTTGGGGGGAGATCACAGGCAAAGGCGCTAAGAGAATCGGCGCGAGCAATATCGCGATTCAGCCATTTAGGCTTAGTGAGCACCGATGCTGTGGCCTACCTGTACGAAAACGCTCTCATTACAAAAGACATACGCACCAAGCTTGGAACGTACAGCACGCCAACATACTTGGTTGATTATATTATCGGAAAGCTCCGGCCTTGGATTGACGAGATTCCCGTTAAACAACGCCAAGTATTCGAACCTGCATGCGGGCATGCCGCATTTTTGCTTGCCGCTATGCAACTCCTTGGTGATTTACTGCCACCAGAGGTATCTTCTCCCAGCAAGAGACATCAATATCTTCGCGCCCGCCTGCATGGTTGTGACATGGACTCCTTTGCTTTAGAGATCGCGCGACTCAGGTTGACACTTGCTGACGTGCCCAACCCAAACGGTTGGGACCTGCAACCTGCCGATATATTTCAAGGCGACTCATTAGCTCGCGACTCACAGGCGGCTAGTATTATCCTGGCAAACCCACCATTTGCCAATTTCTCTCTCAGCGAGCGTGACTTGTTACCCTCTCACGATGCAAGAGGGCCGCACGTGAATAAAGCCGCTGAAATCCTGCACCGAATTGCCGCAAACATGCAACCTGGAGCAGTATTCGGCGTCGTTCTCCCGCAAGGACTGCTTCACAGCAAGGACGGCGCGTCATTAAGGAATCTTTTGACAGAGGACTTTGAAATCAACGAAATCTGTCTCTTGCCTGATAAGGTTTTTACTTCCGACATGGAATCGGTCGTTATTCTAGGCCGACGATTGCAGCGCGAGAAACAGAATCGAGGCCCTATTCTCTACAGGCGAGTGCGGGAGCCAGATATTGAAAGCTTCAAGCAGTCTTACAAAGCTACATACGACTCCCAGGTTCGAGCGACACGGTTTACAAGTGCTGATAGGTGGAATTTTTTTATACCAGACCTGGAGGAAGTATGGGATTTTTGTCAGGAGTTCCCTAAATTTGGCGACATAGCTACCATAGGGAAAGGGTTCGACTTCCGCTCTCACAAGGACCCTGGTTTTCCACTGAATGCTCTGTCCGTATCACATGGACCTCGTAAGGGCTTTGTTGGAGGATTCGTAAGATTGCACCAAAGCCTGAAAACACATGAATTACCTACCAAAGCATGGATTAACCTAGCTCCCTCTGTGATCAAAACTCGCCGTTACGGTACTACTAGTAAGATTCCACAAGTGTTGTTGAATTATGCACCGGTCAGTCGTGGACCGTGGCGACTGAAAGCGCTTCTGGACAGGGAGGGTCATCCTATAAGCAGTCGCTTTCTTGTAATTCGTCCCCATGACAAACGCTGGTCAATAGAGGCCCTGTGGGGCATCTGCAATTCGCCTTTCGCTAATGCCTACTCATATGCGTTTTCTACTAAACGGGACATATTAGTAGGAGTAATGCGGCATATGCCGGTTCCTGACATCGACTCCGTAGATGTGACTCCACTGCTGGATGCGGTCAACGCTTATCTGAAGGCCATACCTAATCAGGAAGATGGCTCAATTTCTCCCAATACTCTGGACAAACTGAAAACATTACATTGGCGAATCGATGCTGAAGCCCTACGATTGTATGGATTACCACCGCATTTAGAACGACAACTGCTTGACTTGTTTTCTGGGGTAGAGCGTCGTGGAGTACCATTTGAGCAGAAAGAGTATTTTCTACAAGACTTCACTGAAATCTCAAGGCTCAGTGAACTATTGACTATTACGGTGGATTGGGAACAGACCAATGAGCGTCGTTTTCATCTCATTGAGAAGAAAGTTAAAGGAAAAATTCTGGTCGCCGAAAAACGCGAACTTGATTACCTCCAGCAGCTTACAGATGCCAGAATTGAGTTGATTGCACCATTGCCTATCAAGCAGCTAGAGGAGGTGCGGGAGGAGTTAAAGCAGAGGGGTATATGGGAGGGGGAATAGGAGTAACTTCTGAGCCCTTCGCCTATCCGGCAACACCGCATGTTCGGAGGCATGGTCCCTACGGCTATAAAGAGTATGAGTCTTATCGTGCCTGGCTACGTGACGAGTTCAGCTTTCGCTGTGCGTTCTGCCTCAGCCGCGAGCAGTGGTGGATCGTAAAGGGAATGTGGGACATTGACCACTTCGTACCGCAACACAGCAATCCTCGGCGCAAACTTGACTATGAAAATCTGTTATATACCTGTCACGCTTGCAATTCTGCTAAGAGTGACCAAGTAGTTCCAGACCCATGCGAAGTTGCTTTTGGCGAATGCGTTACGGTTCATGAGGATGGGACCATTAGTGCCCTAAATGAAGATGGCGAAATCCTGATTGCGGCGTTGAGGCTTGACGGAAAGAAAGCCACTCACTTCCGCCGTCTGATTATCGATACACTTCGCTCCTTTGTGGTCCATAATGAGACGCACCTCTACATTCGATGGATGGGTTACCCTGATGACCTACCGGACCTCAGCCGACGGAATCCGCTCGGTAATACAAGACCTGAAGGTGTCAACGATTCCTGTCATGCTCGTCGAATTCGCGGTGAGCTTCCAGAAACTTATTAATAAGCAATCCTTAATGGCGGGCGGTGTGGCATACGCTTCTCTTAACCAAGATTTCACGAAGGAAACTGAACTTTCCCTCGCAACTGACTGATACCATGTAGCGGTTCACTGATCTTTTCGTCTCGTAACAGTTTGAATATCCGCCCACGCAACGCTGCCGGTCGATAGCCGGAGACAGAGTGGAATCGCTCCTTCACAGAATAATGAACAATCGGGAGGTCATCCGTATTGCGGCTCGGAGCGTCATTGTCGCTGACATATACCGCTCGTGGTTCCTGGCCAGGAATTGTCGTCACTCCCGAGTTTGCGTGCAGTATGCCATGGGCCACAGGGTTGATGGCGATGTCGTCAACTTCCAACTCGGCCAACTCGCTTTTCTGGGATTCCAGCAGCCCGTGGATGTCCGCGTAGTTCCCCTCCTTGATGCTAGTACGGTTGCCAAGCGTTTTCTTGCATTCAGTAATCATGAATGTCAGCGCAACGTCAGACAGTCCGTCGAACCAATAGCCCCCGCCGATGTCACTGTGGACACCGGGAAACCACACTTCCAGAATACGGTTCGGATTCTCGGCATCTTTGTTGATAAGCGTTGGCTCGAATGACACCCGACTCTCGTCGAGCGACACGATATGCACCGCCCGTTCAATGCGTTCGTTCAAGGTGCCGTTCTCAAAGACAACGTGACTGCTGATGCGTTCTCCTTTACGATGCATACCACCCATCGCGGCAACGGTATCGAACACACCCAGAAAGGATACGCGGCACTGTGTATGCTCTTCTAAGATCATACTGGCGAATTTCCGGGCCAGCGCAGCCCCGCGGCTGAAGCCCAATATGACAAGTGTATCGTCGGACTGGTAGTCTGCCTCTTTGAAGTCCTTTATGGCCTCATTCAGGATTCTTCGGGCATCGCCGAATCTTGGGGCTATAGCCTGATTGATCATCTTTTGCCCAAACGAGAACAATCTCCCTAGGAGGGGAACCTGCCACCCGTCTTCCCGTGTCCCAATACCATTGAAGTAGAACGTGATTTGCTGTTTTCCCTCTGGCGTTCTGGTGTCAGACTCGTCCTCGTTAATCCCCCCTCCCATCAGAATGTGGAGCTTCAAGACGTTACTAATGCTCTCATCTTCCTGGAATTCATCCGCATCGCTGGGCTCGTTACCTGTCCCGTCGAAACTAAAGACCAATGTTTTCCCATCCGCGTCAGCCATCGCATTCACTCCTTTCTCGGCATTGTGTCTCGTTATCGTGAGTCGAAGATTGCTCCGCACCCTAGAGACTCCTTAGTCGGCCTGTCAAGGTCGGAAGGTTGCTCATTCGGCGGGCGTGTAGCTTGGACAGGCTAGGCAACCACAGGGGTTACCCCTACGACAATCAGAGCGCGGCCATCTTGGCCGCAGCCTGCTTCTGCGGGCTGGGAGCCCGCACTCCTCAGCGCATCGGGCAGGCTCCCCTGCCTGGATTCCCGCGTGCGCGGGAATGATGCCCAAAGAATGATGGTCGGTCTCTACGTCTCAATGCCATAGAAACGCAGGGCGTTGGTCCCCAGCACCTTTTGCTGGTCCGCCTGGGGTAAGGGCGCGAGGCGTTCCTTGAGTTCGGCGGCCACCCCGTAGGCGGAGTCGATATGGGGATAGTCCGAGGCCCAGACGAAATAGTCGGCTCCAATATGCTCAATGATCCGGGCGGTCAGGGTTTCGTCGGGGTCGGCCGAGACCAGGCATTGGCGATAGAAATACTCACTGGGTTTCAGCTTGAGCACGGACCGCCCCGCCAGCGGTTCGTATTTATGGTCCATCCGGTCCAGCCAGGCGGAAATCCAGTTGGCGCCACACTCCAGGACCGTGCACTTGAGACGTGGGTAGAGCTCGAACATGCCCAGGGAAATCATCTGAGTAAAGGCCGCCATCACGTCAATGGCCAGAAAGGCGAAGTTGAACAGGCCGAAATCGCCCTCGCCCTGAATCCAGTCGCGCCACGACGGCTCGTCGCGCAGGACCACGTGAAAGCCGACCGGCAGCTCCAACTCCTGGACGGTTTCCCAGAAGCGGACAAAGGCTGGGTCGTTGAAGTGCTTCCAGCCGCGCGCCACCATATCCGGCGAAAGAAACACCCCAACACAGCGGTGTTCTTTCGCCCAGATGACTTCGTCAGCCGCGCCGTCCGGATCAATCAGGGAGATATGGGCGATGGGATACAGCCGTTTCGGGTTCTCGCTACAGAAGTCGATGATCCAGCGGTTATACGCCCTCGTGTAGGCGGTGGCGAGTTTGGGGTCGGTGACCCAGCCCTCCCAGGCGATGCCGACGGTGGGGTAGAGGAGGGAGATATCAATGCCCTCGCTGTCCATGACTCTGAGACGCGGGACGGGATCATAGCTGCCCGGCGGGCAGCCGTCCGCATAAGTACGCTGGCCCGGTGTGAAAAAGGCTTCGGCCTCTGTGGCGTCCGAACCCACCCCACCCAGCGCGCCCAGCGCGCCGCGAATGACGTTCAGGGGCTTGTTGTCGAACATGAGGACTTCCCAGCCGTTGTCGTCATGTTCGAGGCGCACGGCCCGGTCCCGATACTGCGGGTCGATATATTTCTGCCAGGTATCGAGCGGCTCCAGCACGTGACCGTCGGCATCCACAACCGGGCCCAGACTTTCCGTCGCCATACAGCACCTCCTCAGTGCGTGATGTTCTCCTTTACTGCCCTGCGCCTAAGGCTGTCAAGAAACCGACCTCCAACCCGCGTACTGATCTCCTTGCCCATTACTTGACAGCCTCTGAGCAACTGGTTAGGTGGCATCCTTGCGATGACCGCAATCAGCCGGCTGAGCGCTGACCACAGGAGGTTCTGATCGTGGCCCAACACTATGATGCTATCGTCATCGGCGCCGGCGTGTCCGGCCTGTATGCGCTGTATAAACTCCGCGAGCTCGGCCTGTCGGCCCGGGTGTTCGAGGCCGGCACCGATATCGGCGGCACCTGGTACTGGAATCGCTACCCAGGCGCCCGTTTCGACTCCGAGAGTTATTCCTACCAATACTCTTTTTCCCAGGAACTGATCGACGAATGGGAGTGGAGCGAGCATTTCTCGGGCCAGCCGGAAGTGGAGCGCTATCTGCACTTTGTCGCGGACAAATTCGATCTGAAGCGTGACATCGAGTGCAACGCCCGGGTTGCGACCGTCGTCTACGACGAAGCAGACAAGCGCTGGGAGATCGAGACCCACAACGGGGTGCGGGCTCGGGCGCGCTACGTGATCTGCGCCACCGGGCTGCTGTCGGCCCACCAGTTTCCGGACTATACCGGCGTTGAAGACTTCGCCGGCCTGTCGCTGCACAGTGCCCGTTGGCCGAAAGAAGCGGTCGATTTCAGCGGCAAGCGCGTCGGCATCATCGGGACCGGCCCGACCGGTGTCCAGATCATTCAGACCATCGCCCCCGAGTGTGAACAACTGACCGTTTTTCAGCGCACCGCGAATTGGTGCACCCCGCTGCGGAACCGCCCGATTAGCGCAGAGGAACAACGAGAACTCAAAAAAAACGCGGACGATATTTTCGCCCTGTGCAAACGCACCTGGGCCGGCTTCATTCACGAGCCGGACACGCGCGCCGCGCTGGACGTGCCGAAAGAGGAGCGCCTGGCCCGCTATCAGGAATTGTACGAGCGCGGCGGGTTCGCGCTGTGGTTGGGCAATTACAGCGACTCCTTCATGTCACAGGCAGCCGCGGACGAGGTCGCCGCGTTCCTGGCCAACAAGATTCGCGAGCGCGTCACCGATCCGGCGCTGGCCGAAAAACTGATCCCGAAGCACACCTTCGGCACCAAGCGTTGTCCGGGCGAGAAGAATTACTATGAGACCTTTAACCGTGACAATGTCGGCTTGGTCGATCTGCGTGACTCGCCGATTACGAAGATCACCTCTAGCGGAGTCGCAACCGACAACGAGGTGCACGAACTCGACGTGATTATTTATGCCACCGGCTTTCATAGCGTGACCGGCGAACTGCTGCGGATGGATATTCGGGGCCGACACGGGCGTAGCCTGCAAGAGCACTGGTCCGACGGGCCACGCACCAACCTGGGCGTGCAGTTTTCGGACTTCCCGAACCTGTGGGCCATCATGGGACCGCACAACCCGGCGGTGTTCTGCAATATCACCCGCTGTGCCGAGAGCAACGTCGAGTGGATCGTCGACTGCATCCGCTATATGCGCGAGCACGGGTTCGAGACCATGACCACAACCGCCGCGGCCGAAGACGCCTGGACCCAGCGCTGCTATGACTCGGCCCAAGGGCTGCTCATCAACGAGATGCAGGATTCGTGGTTCTTCGGCAGTACCAACCCCGAGAACGTGCGCGGCCGCTTCCTGTTGTTTGCCGGCGGCGTGCCGCTCTACCGGGAGATATTCGCCGATGTTGCGGCCAAGGGCTACGAGGGCTTCGAGTTGCGCTAAAGCGTCCCGGCGCTGCGGACAGGTGCTACCCGGTCCGCAGGTGCGGTCTGACACGGGAGGGGTAATGAAAAACATAATCGGAGTCCTGGCCGGACTCGTCCTGCTGCTCGGGCACACCCTACCCGCCCGTTCCGCCATGTACGATGTGGTAACCGTCAAGCTCCAGGAAGGCTGTACCCTGGACCAATTATCAAAAATTGTGGACGACGTAGCGGCCTATGCCAAAGACAACGGCGGCGGGACGTATGAATTGCTCGCCCCCCTTCACAGCTCCCAGCAGGGCGTCTTTATCGTCCTTGAGCGCTCCTAATGCAACCGCGTTTGGTACATGGACGGATCATTTCGGGGGGCAACCGGACGACAGTGTGGCAGGGAGAATCCGCACTCGAGCGTATGAATGTGTCACCATCGTGAACCACACGAGCGCACTCTCGGTACAATAATAATCGCCTGATCCCGCTCAGAGAAAGAGACAAGTATGGCGGAACAACGGATATTTACCGCACGAGACGACCGCTTTCACGCTGACGAGATGGTCGGGGACTGGTGGTCAACCGAGACGGCCTGGTTTTCATTCGCTCACCCGGAACGGCGCCTGGGCGGCTGGTTGTATACGCTGGCGCGGCCCAATATCGGCACGGTCGCCGGTGGGGCCTGGATCTGGGACGACTCGGCCCATCTGCCCTGGGAAGTGCTCTATTCCGCAAACTACACCGCCCTGGAACTCCCGCACGATCAGGATTTGAACGACATTACGTTACCGACCGGGGTTTCGATTCGGGTGATCGAACCGTGCATGTCCTATGCGCTGGGCTATAGCGATGCGTCGCGTTTGCAGGCCACGCTGCGTTTCGAGGGCGTGATGCCGCCCGAGCCGCTGACCAGCACAGGTTCGACCTTTGGGCGCTCGCACCATTTCGATCAGATCGGACGGGTGAGCGGAGAAATCATTCTGCACGGTGAAACGATCCCGATTGATTGCCTGGCCGTGCGCGACCGCACCTGGGGACGGCGACGCGAGGACCGCCCGCGTCAGGCAGCCTATGTCACCGGGGTGGCCACGGCACGGCACGGCTTTCTGGCCGTCACCAACGTGGAGGCAGACCGGAATCCCGTAGCCTACGGCTTCTTGTACCGCGATGGACGGACCCTGCCCCTGACGCAGGGTGAGCGTCGGGTTGAGCGCGACAAGGACAACGGCTGGATCACCCGTGTCGAGATTCAGGCGCGGGATGCGGATGGACGCGAACTGTTGGCCGTTGGGACACCGTTGAGTCGGATCGTGATCAATCGTCACACCTTTATCGATGTCAACAGCCTGACTCAGTGGGATATCAATGGCGAGGGCGGGCATGGAGAAGACCAGGACATGTGGCCGGTGCATCGTTGGTCTCGTATGCGTCGCACCGCCCGGCCTGCAAACGGAGGGGGGGCCTGATGGCGGACTACGTGCAACTGGCTCCAGACGAACTCTTGGAACGCATCGCCCGCACGCTCAAAAAAGAGATCGGCCCGGCGGTTGAAGCCGCCTACCCCAAGACGCAAGCCTTCATGGCGGCGGTGGTATTGCAAAAACTTGCCGGTCAACTGCGCCTCGCCGACGACCACGCCGCGGCGAGTCAGCGCGACCTGCAAGAGCTTACCGAAGAACTCAGCCAGCTCGCTGCCTCGAACGCCATCCCAGCGCCCCTTGCCGAGGCGCTTCGGACGCTCCGCCACGACCTCGATGCGGCGAGTGTGTCACGTCTGATTGAAACCCTATATGCAACCCGGTCCGAACTGGGCGAGGAGCGCTTTAACAGCCTCATCCGTCGCGTTCGCACCCGGCTGCGCGCCCGCGTTGACCGCGAGATGGTGTACGCCGCATGACACAACAGGCCCCTGACGATCAGGCTATGGCGGAACGCATCCGCCAATATATTGAGACACAGCTACCGGACGCCTCGGACCTGCGCCTCGAAGCAATGGAGCGCATTGCCGTGGGCTGGTCGCATGAAACCTGGCTGTTTGACGCGCATTGGACCGAGGGCGGCGTATCAAAAACGCAGGGCCTGTGCCTGCGGCGCGATCCCGGCAATGCCCTGCTGCGGCATTTCTCCGATCTCGGGGTGCAGTTTCAGGTTCTGCGGAGTCTGGAGGCCACGCCCCTCCCCACTCCCAAACCGTACTGGTACGAGAGCGATACCAGCATTCTCGGCAAACCCTTCCTGGTGATGGAGAAAGTTGCCGGGACCTGTCCCAGCCCGTGGGGTTCGGCCGGTCGGCGCTTTTACGCCGAGGCGGCCGCGCGCGGTCGCCTGCCCAAGAGTTTTACCCAGGCACTGGCAACGCTACACAGCATTGATTGGGAAGCGGTTGGTCTGTCGTTTCTGGGGGTCCCCGAGTCAGATAACGATTTTGCGCTGCGTGAAGTCCAAAAATGGTGCGAGCTGGTAGAACTCTCCCAGCAGGAACCGCATCCCATCCTGATAGACCTCATCGGTTGGCTCAAGGCCAACGCCCCGGAGACTCAGCGCCTGACCCTGGTTCACGGTGCCTATCGAACCGGCAACCTGTTAATCGACCACGATCAAATATCGGCGGTGCTCGACTGGGAGCTGCAAGTCATCGGAGACCCGATGTACGACGTGGCCTATGTCCTGACCGACCTCAACCGTGAGGGCAGTGAGCTCTTGTCTCACCTCGTTGAGCGGGATGCCTTTTTCCGGGAGTATGAGCAAGCCACCGGAATCGAGATCGACGAAAAGGTCTGCCAGTACTACGGCATGCTGTATCAGTTGCGCTCAGCCGCTTTCTGGATGAGTGCGGCGGGTTTATACGCTTCGGGCCAGAGCGACGACATTCGCCTGGCGCGCACGGCTTGGTCCGTCCCTTTTGTCCTGGAAGGCGCCGCGCGGGCGTTGGGCTATTAGGCGGGGCGGATGTGAAACCCGCCCCCACCGCTTAATGGCCAATCGGACAGAAAGACACGTCCCCGACCTGCGTCTGGGTGTCATCATCCACGTCTGTCCGAAACGTGGCGTGCACCCGGTTGACGAATGCGGCCAAGGCCACGGTCATGCACAACTCCAGCAGTTCCTTACGCGGGAAGCGCGCCTCAAGCTCCGCGTACAGGGCATCATCCACCCGATTCTCCCGAGTCAACACCGTCGCGTAACGCAGCACCAGGCGGTCCGTAGCGTCAAACAGCGGTGTGGTTTCCCAGTCCGCCATGGCCGCCATCTCCGCATCCGTCAGTCCGACGCTCCGACCGAGCATCACATGCGTTGGCACTCAATAGTGACAGGAATTGAGCTGCGAAGCGCGCAGGTAGGCGAGCTCGCGGTGGCGCGGCGCGAGCTGCGGATCATCATACAGCGCACCAGCAATATGGGTCAGCCCGGCCAGAAGATCGGCATGGTTGCCAAACAGCTTCATCACATTCAGCACCGGCAGGTTAGGTCCTGCAAAACGCTCATACAGGGCGCGGACTTCCGGCGCGGCGTGTTCGGGCTCAACAAGGGGGATACGTGACATACGACCTCCGGGAAAACAGGGGCTCGGCCCTCCGGTCAGACCGGCAATTTGGTCAGAATCTGAAGCGTCTCGTCTTCAACGATTTCTTCGATGACCGGCACCCACCTTTGCCATTCCGGGTCGTGCGCGGCTTTGTCCAGGGTGGACTGAACCGCGTTCGCATCCGGCAGCTCCCAGACATCGACCACGCTGTTCATCCGGCCAATCGAGTTGAAATAGCTGCCCAACAGTTTCCAACCACCCAGCCGGCCCAGCACGGGTGTCACCCCTTGCAGCAACTCGGTGAATTGGCCGACGCTGCCCGATTTCAGCTTCACACTCGCAAATAAATAGACCATACTCTGCCCTCCTCTATGGATAGAATGCCGGGAGCGTAACCGAGCAGAGAAGCGTTGGTCAAGATGCAAGTGGGGTCGTGTTGTGAGTCTGGATTGCGACCGAACTGATTGAGGGCTGGGGCAAGCGATTCTTGATCCTTCCCAAGCGACAAGGAACTATAATAGCTCAAAGATGCAACAGCTTCCCATAGGCCGAGACATCCGATACGTCGAAGTCCCAGATATTCTCCGGTAAGGATTTTATAGATGGCAAATAAGCATACGGCATTCTGGTTGGCACTGCTGGCTCAGGGCCGCGACACGGATCAACGGGTGCGGCTGTGGAACGGCTACCTCGGCTGGAAGCCACCACCCCAGATAAAAGGGGAAGGGGAGTCCCAGAGTGGCTGGCCAAAATTGATCGTCGATCCCCCAGACTGAGGGTGGCCCATCCAGTAGCATCCAGGTCGCTCGACAGGACAGGTGTGTGCTGCGCAGGTCGAAGTGCGCCCTCACAATGCGGAGTGGTCACCGGGCCGGGCTTCTCATCACCAAATCAGCCCGATCAAGTGCGGACTACGCGGCCTATCATGACAGCTCAGGGTCGGTTTCGCGGTCGGATGCCCATCCTGCTATCATTGTCGGTGTTTGGGAGAAGCCATCCGGGGAATCCCGGATCAGTGAACTCTTCAGAGGAATGCAATCGGTCTGAAGGGAGGCTGTGGTAAGATTGGCACAGATAGGGTAATTGCCTTAAAAGACCTTCCAGCGTTCAATGCGATCGTCGTTAACGAGATAATCAATATGCCTGGTGTCGACGTTGTGGTGCGCGATGGCAGCACCATCGCAAGAGAGCAGGCGGCTATTATGAGAGAGAACTGGTACGCTCTTCGTGTTCCGACGACCGGCACATTCCGAAAAGTGTGGCAATCCTTGAGCTAATAGTTCGGCTCCTAGCAGTTGATGAGTTCACCATGGATAAGAAGACAAAGGGCGCGTGGCTCCTCGCTCAGTCGAAAAATCTCGATGCAGTCACCGGCGCTGCTAGGCTCGAAGATATCTCGTATGCGGGCCGAATTGGCCGCCTATACAACCTGTTGCGTCGCAATGTGGCGGATGATCCGAATCCCACTGTCACCAGCGATACCGTTAAGTGGGCGTGCCAACTCAACGGCATCGATAAGCCCACACGAGAGATTGGGCTCAAAGTTTTGAGGAACGCCGGCCGCATCGACATTGCGAAGAACGGTGCAGTGAGCGTACTTGGGGCGACGAGCACCGCAGTGTTAGAAGTCACGGCGGACATCTTCGCGGATGCAGGGCCGTCCAAAGATGAGGAGGCGGTCCTTGAGCTATCGGAGAAGGTCGCCGAGAAGCCGCTCGGACGTAAAGAGGCGACGGAATTTGTCAGCGACCTCTACAGAATTGCTGCTCCGAAAGCTTCGTCGCTGATCGACCTTTGCAAGAGCACCGCGATTATCGACGAAGAAACCGATCTCGATCGGACGATTCTATTCAACTCGAATACGTTCCGCGATGGTCAATATGCGAAGAAAGCGCTCCGAGTCCTTGAGGCGTTGACGTCAGATGAACGAACGCGACTCAGTGAAGTGCAGGAGAAGCTCCGTGGAAACGGCGCTTTATATGACGTCCAAGTCAAAAAAATCCTGGGTGCAGAGCTCTATAAACGCCTGATCAGTGTCGGCTTCTTTGATCGGATGGAGGTCAGTAACAGCACCGAAGCCGTCGGCTATATTGCATCGCCGAATGACTTTCAGAAATACGGCCGCCCGTTCGAGGATGATCCAATTGATGACGCCAAGGCACTGCTCGCCTCGCTCACATACGGCCAGACTCGCAGCAGCTATATCCGTGGGAATATCACCATGCCGGACGCGTTGCTTCGCGCTCTGATTGCAGGGCGCGAAATCGGAAAGAACGGCGTGCGCGCGATCGGCGAGGACTACCGTGAACTCGAAGCCAGGCAGGTGGTGAAGGTGACGGCACGCGGAAGCGACCGGTACACTATGAAACTGCTGAAGAAGGACGTTGGCGAATTGGCACTCACAATTGTTCGTGGAGGCGCCGCTGCGCAGGAGGCCATTCTTCTCGACGGGTCGGCGGCGGCGGCGTTCAAGGGTCCCCATACTGTGCGGCAAGAGGTTCGAGAAAAAAACAATATCGGCGATCGGCGGTTCGTGACAGAAGCCCTCGACCGTCTAAGGAGCGGAGGCTGAAATGGCTGCTCGAAAAGGCGCGGACCTGGAAGAACTTGTCCGAGCATATCTCGCTCGCCAAGGGTTTTTTGCCTTACGATCTGTCTCTCTTCGCTTCGAAGATGAGGAAGTCACGGATATTGACGTTTGGTCCTACGGGCGACAATCCGCAAGTATCCGCACGCGCACGCTCGTTGATGTCAAAGGTAAGCGGTCTCCCAAGGCGTTCGAGCGCATCCTATGGGCTCGTGGCATGCAACTCGCGCTGGGCTGTGACAGGGCTATTGTTGCCACTACCGATCGCAACCCGAAGATCGTCAGATTCGCTCAGCAGCTGAAAGTTGCCCTCTTAACCAAAGGGTTTCTTGACAGACTGCAAAGTAAAATTGGTACGCCCGATCGCCAGACGCTAGAGCAGTTTCTTGACAATATTCGGAGATATCCTGATCACAAGCAGGATGGTGATTGGCTTACGCGCATCTCGGATGCGAAGTCGGCCATTATCAGCTTGCAAGGGTATCCCGCCTTTAACAAATCGATGGCCGTGTTTCGCTTTTTTGCGGAGCGAGCACAGACGCGACCTCAGCACAAGGAACAGGCCGTCCGTGCTGCCTATCTTGCAGCCGCCTTGGCGTGTATAGCTCTTGATGCCGCGCTGGAGCATGTCCTCTATGAAGATAGCGCCACTCGATACAAGGCCATCGCCGCCGGCGTGACGTATGGAGATACGGGAGATGCTAAGGTTCAAAAGAGCATCCGCACCGTTCTTTCAGTGATCGCAGAAGGGATGGAGAATGGGCGCGTTGTGGCGCGGCAAGCAAAGGATGCGCTGGATAAGCTCTTTGAAAGCGTGCGCGCTGACATCATCGCAGAGCATTTCGCGAAAGAACACAACGCAGCAACGCTTTTTAGCGTCGCGAAGGAACTTGACGATCGTGCCCATAGCGTAGATGCGTCGAAGATTCAGAACTTGAGCATTGAGGCAAAGTCTGTCCTCGGTGTCTTCTCAGATTTCGTTCAAGCGAAGCGAGCCATACTGCTGAATGGTGGTGCAGCGGAAATCCCGGATGCACGCCCAGGGAAGCCTGGGACGCGGTCGCCGAAGAGCGATTCCAGAGCGGAGGACTCGGGAGAAGCGGCAAGAAGCGCGCCTGAGGAGGATCAGTCCAAGTTGCTTTAGTAAAGACAGCAAGTTAGTTGCGCCTATGACGAGACGCGACACCGATGCAACCGCTGATCCGACCGTCAGACTGTGGCTGCCTTTCGATCAGATCGGGCGGGTGAGCGGAGCAATCCTTCCGCACTCGCTGCCTGATGCCGCCGGGTTCAGCATCAGGCAGCGACTCAGGCTGCCATGAATGCCGGGGGAGTTGCTTCCTCGGTATCGAACAGTGGATCGTCGCCGAGCTTGCGGAGTTCCGGCATAACCTCTTTGTCAAAGAGGTTATGCCGGAACTCCGCTTCGTCAAAAGGCATGCCGCCAAACTTGAATGCATTGACGCTGGCGCAGCATTGCGACTGTTCGTAAATGTGTTTGATGCGGTCGCAGCACTGCTGCGGCGTGCCATAGACTTGGAGTTCCATGAAAAAGTCAGTTAGGCCATCTGCACCCTCGGCCCGGAGTGTGGTCGCCACATCAGCGTAGTATTCATAGCCGGTCGTCTTGGCGAAATGCTCACCGGTGAATTCGTAGTGCTTGACCACTTCGCGTGGAGAATGAGGCTTCCATAACTTGACAATAGCCGAGCCACGCAGAAAGATGCACGCGGCAACAGACTTGGGCAACCCATCTCCAGATGGGATTGCAGGAATGATGCACTCCCGCTATGAGCCAGCGGGGTGATCCAGTATAGAATATGACCAATAAGGGGGACCTGACTATGAAGCTCGCGCTGTATCTACCAAATCTCCGCGACAAGATCACGGTCAGCGAAATCGTAGACCTGGCACGTGAAGCGGAGGACCTTGCATTCGACTCGGTGTGGTCGCTGGACCGTATCGTGGTGCCCGAAGCCTCAGACCGCCAGGAACTCGAAAAGTCGTTTGGCTTCATGCCGGAATTTCCGAAGGCGCTGCCGGTGAGTGCGCGGGCGGAGTTCCTGCATGGCATGCCGCTCATTCCGTATCTGGCGGCCATTACCAAGCGTGTGCGGTTAGGGGTCAGTATCATTGTCACCCCCTATCGCGCTCCCGGCGTGTTGGCCGCAGAACTCGCGACCTGGGATCACCTCTCGGGCGGGCGTCTGAACGTCGGCGTCGGCTCGGGCTGGATGCCAGAGGAGTTCGCCGCGTCAAGCGCCGCGCATATCTATAAGAAACGCAACAAGCATGTAAGAGAAACGATCGAAGTGATGCAGGGGATCTGGACCAACGAGGTGTTCGAGTACCACGGAGAATTTGCCGACTTTCCAAAATGTGGCTTTGGCGTGAAGCCCGTCCAAAAGCCACGGCCGCCGATGTTTTTTGGAGGCTTAGGCCGGCCCGATCTCGCGGCAGCGCGAGTTTCCAAGTATGGCCTTGAAGGCTGGATCGGGATCATGGACACCCCGGAAGCGATCGCGACCTGGCGGACCGCCATCAAGGACGAGCTGGAGAAGCTCGGCAGCGCGCATAGCATCGACGACATCGAAATTTCGAGCATGCTGCCGTTTGAGATCACCCGCGACAAAACGGATCAGACGCCACGGGGCAAGCTGACGCCAACGCTGGTCGGCACCGCCGAGCAGATTACGGACAATCTCAAACGGTATCGGGATGCCGGGCTGACAATGCCCCTCCTGTGGCCGCCGTTCAGTGGGACGCCAACCGCCAAGACCCTCGTGGATATGCGGCGCCTCGTGCACGACATTCTCCCGAAGGTCTAGGACCGGGGCGGCGGTCGGTATTGTCAGGTTGTGAGCCTTTAGAGCACCAGACTCGGGCCGCCGTTCTTGCCCCAGTGTTGGTTGTCGTAATACTCGCGCCATTCGTAAATCTTGCCGTCCTCGGTCAGCTCGAACATGCCACACACCGGGAGTTGGAGCTGCCAGGTGCCGCTGCCGTCCCAGTCCCACTGGTCGAGACGTTCGGTGATGACCCGGTCGCCGGAGCCGAAGACGTTGAGCAGCTTGAACTCGGCGCGTTTGGCCGGAGCGAAGATTGAGGCGATCATCTGGCGCACATTGGCCTTGCTGCGGATCGCCTCCAGGGGCTGGTTGAGATAGCACATATCGTCGCTGACCTGGGCCATACAGGCGTCGACGTCGAGATCGTCCCAGCCCTTGAGAAAGGCGCGGACCACGCCTTCGTTGCGGGCGATTTTCCAATTCGTATCCGTGCTCATAAGCGTTTCCTTTCTGGGTTGTGCGCGGGCCATCAGTCGAGATGCAGAGTCGGTCCGCCGTTCTCGAACCACATTCGATTATCGAAATAATCCCGCCCGCCGCAAATCTTGCCGGCGGTATTGACATCGAACATGCCGATGCAGGGCAGCTTGAGTCCCCAGCCCTGGCCGTCGAAATCCCAGCAGTCGAGCCGTTCGGTGACCACCGTATTGCCGTACCCGAAGCAATTACGCAGCTCCCAGTGCACCCGATGCGAGAGTTGCATGATGCCTGCGACAATCTTGCGGACATCCTGCTGGCCGACCACCGGTTCGAGCGGCTGGTTGATATAGACGATATCGTCCGACAGACAGGCCATGGCCACGTCCGGGTCAACCGCCCGCCAGGCGTCGATGAACAGGCGCACCTTGAAGACGTTACGCTCAACAATTTCGTCCTGAGTCATAGGGCTTCCGTTGTGATTTTTTGTAATTTTGACATCCAGACTATCCAGCAGTCTTCTTGATAATTCGGACTATCTAGCGCCACGCGCGCGAATGGTCAATTACGTATGCGCCCAGACCCAGAGCAAATTACGATGCTGTGTAGCCGCCCGTCATTCCGGCGAAAGCAGGAATCCAGGTCCCCAGCCCCGCCGCCCGCTGGATGCCGGATCACGTCCGGCATGACGGCAGCTCCCTGTACGGCTAGGGCCTACCGTGAAACGCGCTAGAACCGTCCTGATGCTTGTCAATAAACGGCGCCGGGTGTAGGTCATACGGAGCGACCGCCCTGAAAGAGTTCTTGTTCGGAGGAGCAGGCTTATGTTTTTCATGTGGTTCAGCGAACGTGCCTATCACTATACGCCCGAAGAAGACCCGGAACGCTACCGCGAGCTCGAAACCGAGATTGTCCGAGAGCGGAGTTTCTGGGGCACCCCGAATACCTTCCTCGACCGCGCCCACTGCGCCAAACTGTTGAATCAATACATCGACGAAAGAGTGTACACCGACGCCGAGCTGCTGAATTTTGACGGTGTGATGCTCAACGAGCACCACGCCACCCCGATGTGCCTCGGCTCGGTGATGGATGTCGAAGCGGCCGTGCTGGCGCGCGCCACCCAGCGGGTGAAGATCGTCCTGCTCGGCAATCCGGTCGCCACCACGGCCAATCCGCTCCGCCTGTCCGAAGAGTTGGCCATGATCGACCTGATCTCGGGCGGACGGCTCGTGCCGGGCTGGGTGCGGGGCGCCGGCAGCGAGCAACTGGCGAACAACACCAACCCGGCCCTCAACCGGGAGCTTTTTGAAGAAGGTATTGATGTCGTCATCCAGGCCTGGACCAAACCCGGTCCCTTTCGCTACGAGGGCAAGCACTTCCACTATCGTCACGTGAACCCCTGGGTCCTGCCGCTGCAGGAGCCCCACCCGCCCTTCTGGATTCCCGGTCTGATCAGCCCGGATACCGCCCACTGGTGCGCCAAGCAGCGCTATCCCTACATCGCCCTGGCGACCAGGGTCGAGCCCACGCTGGAGCTCTGGGATTTGTACGCTGAGGCGGCCGCGCGCGCGGGCTACCAGGCCGGGCCCGAGAACTTCGGCTATATGCAGCCGGTGATGGTGGCCGACACCCAAGAGCGCGCCGAGGAACTAGGCAAACGCCTCCTCTTCGGTGGCTCGTTTGCCCATGCGGCCAAACCCGAGTGGGCGTTTCCTTCGGGCTATAACTCAAAGGTCGCCCAGCGGCGGCTGGCCCAGGCCTGGTTTGGGGGCGATCTCACCAAGCCGCTGTACGGCACCGGCCGGGAGCGGACCGAGGCAGAGGTCGAGGGGGTGAAGCGTCAGATCTACGACGCCTATCCCGCGGTGCTGAAGGACCTGGGTATGATAGCCGGGACGCCGGACAGCGTGCTACCCAAGCTCAAGAAACTGCTAGGGCCTGTCATCAGTTAAGGAGGACCACCGAAGCGGCGAGGTAAAGGGCTCCCAGGAAGCTGATGGCGCGTTTGTCGTAGCGGGTGGCGAGCGCCCGGTATTGCTTGAGTTTGGCAAAGAAATTTTCAATCAGATGCCGGGCCTTGTAGAGATGTTTATCGTAGGCCCGGGGCCGCGCCCGATTGGCTTTGGGGGGAATAACGATGGTCACCTCTGCCCTCTCCAAGACGTCCAGGACTCGCTCCTGGGCATCATAAGCCTTATCTGCCAGCACGGCCCGGACCTGCTTCACTAAATCGGGGAGCAGCGCCTCCGCTCCCGCGAGGTCCGAGGTTTGGCCCGGCGTAAGATGAAAGCTGATCGGATTCCCGAGGGCATCGCACGTCGCATGGAGTTTGGTACTCAAGCCGCCTCGGGAGCGACCGATGCATTCCGCTGCTCGGTCCCCCCTTTTGCCCCGGCCGCATGTTGATGAGCCCGAATAATCGTAGCATCGATCATGGCGTATTCGTTGTCTGCATCCGCCGTGAGATGCGTAAACACCTGCTCCCATACCCCACTCTTGCTCCAGCGCATGTGGCGGGTATGAACCACCCGAAAATCCCCAAACCGCGCGGGCAGGTCCCGCCAAGGAATCCCCGCACGATAGCGGTATAACACCGCTTCCACAAACAATCGGTTGTCCTTCGCCGTCCCCCCTACGTGGCCCTCTCGGCCGGGCAAGAGGTGCTGAATCCGCTCCCACTGGTCATCGCGTAGCCCATACCGTTTCGTCATTCCACTCTGCCTCCTCGCGCTTGCTCAGGAGGGAAGTATACCCTAATCCTCGCCGGAAAGCCGACCAGGAACTCTTCCTAACTGATGACACGCCCTAGAAGTGCTCCGTCCGGGCATCTTCAGTTTCTGGTTGGAGGGACCGGTGCCGCACAAGGACCGTCTGCGCTGCCTCGAACTCATCAACCGCGACATCATCCCGGCCATGCGGGAACACGGCCAACGCCTCGGTCTGATCGATCCCTTTCATTGTCAGCCCGGCCTGAAGCCGCTCAACGGCAGCGCTCCCGAACCCGTCTCGGACCGCGCCGCGCTCGCCGTGTAGGCACCCCTACAGGGGCATGGGCCGGTCGTTGAGACCAGTATCGATCCCGTTTGGCCATACCAGGGCGTGATTGCCAGCCCCAGGGCGCCTGACTATGATGAGCCGCACGCTGGCAAGGAGGAAATAATGCCGACATTCAGAACCGACGATGGAGCCGAGTTGCACTATAAAGTCGAGGGCAAGGATAGGGGCAACCCCGACCTGATTTTCATTCACGGTTGGTGCTCCAATCTGAACCACTGGGAGGCGCAGGCTTCTCACTTTCAGGACACCCACCGCATTCTCCGCATGGACCGGCGCGGCATGGGTAAATCGACCACGCCGGGTTCCGGCCATACGCCTCAGCAGCATGCCGCGGACATCGCAGCTCTGGTCCGCCACGAGGGCTTCACCAACGCGGTGGCGATTGCGCATGCCGGAGGCGGCCCTGCGGGTGTCGCCTTCAGCCACGATTATCCGGAGTTGGTGAGCGCCTTCATCCTGGTGGACTCAGCGGTGTCGTCCGGGGCCGATGTTGAGAACCCGACTACACGAACCGACCGGTTTTACGCCGAGATGACACAGAAACTGACGGCTCCGGACGGCGAGAGCTATTTCCGAGAGCTGTATACCAGCTTTTTCGGTCCCCAGGCCGACCGGGCGCTGGTCGAGACTGCGGTCGGTGAGGCATGTCGCACGCCCGTAGATGTGCGCGTCAAAGAGATCGGCCTGATGGCTTCTGATTCCGCCACGCCGGCAGCTGCCCTGCCGCAGCCGACGCTGGTCATGGTCGGCCCCTGGATGGCAGAGGCTTTCCCGCAGGCCGCCGACCTGAAGCATCTGCAATCCTGTTTTAAGCGGATCGAATTTGCCCAGGCTATTGGCGCGGGCCACTTCCTGCAACTCGAAGTCCCGGACCAGGTGAACGCCTTCATCAAAAGCTTTGTGTCCAGACTGGCCGTGTGACGCTTTGAGGAAAGGACTCGGACATGCCGCTTCAAAAATTCGCTCCCATGACCAAGGACTTCCCGACCTTTGACTGCGATGCTCATGTGACAGAGCCGCCCTGGATTTGGGAGCGGGCCAAGGACTGGCTGACCAGGGACGAGTTGGAAGCCCTCAAGACCACCATATGGTTTGACGCCGAGAGCAAGCAACTGATTGTGAATGGCGTGCCTGGGTCGGGCATCGGCTCCCAACTGATCGGCGGCCGGCGGGGTCGCATCCACGCCATCTCCTTTGCCGGGCCGGGGCTCAAACACAATATCCAGCGCGCCCTGTACGTCCGCAACCTGCATCCCGAGACGGCGCTCACCGCTGAGCAGGCCGACTATCTGGACCACAAGGGGTCGTATAAACCGCGCGAGCGGCTGCGGGATATGGACATCCAGGGCATCGACCAGGTGATGATTATCCCGACCGATATCGATACCTATCCCTGGCTGCAAAACGCGCTCGGGGCCAAGGCCATGTGCAAAGCCTATAACGAATGGGCGTATGACTACTGTCAGGAGGACCCCGAGCGGCTCTATTTTGCCGCCATGCTGCCCATGCAGGACCCGAAATACGCGGCCCAGGAAGTCTACCGGGTGGCGGATAAGGGCTGTCGGGTGGGCTTGGTCCGACCCGTGGACGCCATGGGCAATTATCCGCTCCAGCCCAAGTATGAGCAGGTGTGGCGAGCCATGGAAGAGACCGGCGTGGTGTACGGCATGCATCCCTTTCCGGCCTTCGGCTCCCTCAAGCCGGCCGGTTATGCCGAACAGTACTCGGGCGCGGAGCTGGTCGCCCGGACCATTATCTCGGCGGGTCTGCCCCACTCGTTTCTGACGAATGTGCAGAACTTTCAGGCCGAGGCCGCGCTATGGGTCACCATGGTCCTGATGTCGGGCTTCTTTGAGCGCCATCCCAGGATACGGGCCGCGGTGTTTGAAGCCTCCTCGACTTGGCTGAGTTTTTTGTTGGACCGGTGCGATAAATTCTACAAGCTGTACCGCAACGAGCGTGAGCTGGCACCGCTCAAGCGCCTGCCGAGCGAGACCTTTTTCGCGCATTGCGTGACCGGCTTTGAGGGTGATGAGGCGCCGCCCTCGCGTCTGCCCGAGTTCTATAAAGACATCCTGGCCTGGTCGTCCGACGTGTATCATCACGACGGCGACGATGTGTGGCGGGCGCTTGAGACCATGCGCGCGTGTGAGCTGCCGGAGTCCTACCAGAGCAAATTCCTGGGAGACAACGCCCGCAAGCTCTACCATATCGAGGCCCCGAAAACCTTCATCCGGGAGCGGGTGACCGCAATCGAACGGCCGGACTGGTGGCCGACCGAGGACGAGGTCAAGCGCGCCCTGGAGCCCGAGGCTGCGCTCAGCCGGCCTCCGCGTGAACGCGGCAGACGGCTCAACGGAAGCGGCCGGGCCGCCGAGGGAGCCCGGGCATGACCAAGCGCTTTACCGTTTTTGATGCCAACTCGCATATTGTCGAGTCGCCCGCGATCTGGGAGAGCTATTTAGAGCCGGACTATCGCGCCCTGGGCAAATTCTCCCTGTGGCGGGAAGACGGCCAGTACGCCTCCTACCTCAAAATCAACGGCGAAGCCCATCATGACCAAGTCAATCCCAACATCCCCCGCTATGCCATCTGGCGACCGGGCATGAACTGCGAGCAGATCGGAGACCTCGATCCCGATACCCGGCACGCCATGACCGAGGGGGCGTCCGACCCTCAGGCGCGGCTGCGAGATATGGACGCCATGGGCGTGGATCAGACCCTGCTCTACCCGACCTGGTTTGCCGAGGGCTTCCCCCTGGTCAAGGACCCGGACAGCGCCAACGCGCTGGCGCGGGCGTATAACAACTGGATCGCCGACTTCTGTCAGGCTGCGCCGGATCGCTTATACGCCGCGGCCATGATTCCCCTGCAAAACATGGATTACGCCCTGGCGGAACTCCGGCGGATCGTGGCTATGCCGTGCTTTCGGGGCGTGTTTCTCCGACCCATGTTCATTCAGGGTCGCTATTATACCCATCCCTACTACGATCCGTTCTGGGCCGAGCTCGAGCGCCTCGACCTGACGCTGGCCGTCCATCCGGCCAGCGGCTTATGGAACCCGGAATGGACCTCCCACGCCCCGTTTATCGAGAAGGTCAACCGTCGGCTCACTCAGGTCACCCTGTTCAGGGAAGCCGGCGGCGGCCCGTTTGCGGGCGGTGGCAACGGACCGAATTTTACCTTCGGCGCCCAGCAGCCGATCGGCCATCCGGTCGCTCCGATCCTGTCCCCGTGGCTGGATAATCATATGTTCGTGGCCGCGACCCTGATCGGTTTTACGGTCATGCAGCGCTATCCCAAGCTGAAGGTGGTGATGGCCGGTGGTCAGGCGTCCTGGATGGAAGAGGTGCTGGAGAAGATGGAAGCGTCCGTCCTGACGATTCCGCCTCTGCACTACTATCCGGTGCGGACCGATGTCGAAGCCATGTGGGAAGAGGGCCGGGTGCTGCTCGCCTTTGACGCCGAGGAGCGGCTGATCCAGCAGTTGCCCCACACCTTTGCCCACAAGATCGTCTGGGGTTCGCGCTATCCGCAGCAGGATACGACCGATGCCTGGGAGGCGATTGAGACCCTGAGCCAAGCCCATATCGACGAGGCCACTATGGCCCGCATGCTGGGCGGCAATGCCGCCGAACAGTTCGGCATCAAGCTGGTGCAAAAGGTGGGCTAGGGCAAATTGCGATTTTGTGTAGCCGCCCGTCATTCCTGCGCAGGCAGGAATCCAGACCCTCAGCCCCCGGACAGGCCCTTCGACTTCGCTCCGCTCCGCTCAGGACAAACGGGAAGCCGTTCGTGCTGAGCGGAGCCCGCAAGGGCGGAGTCGAAGCATGGATGCCGGAGCACGTCCGTCCTGACGAGCGCGCAATGGCAGGGCTACAACCTATCGTAAACCGCTCCAGGGACGGGTTGCCGGGAAGTCTGAGTCAGGCCGTGTCCTCCGAGCCCGCGTGTGTAGAGGCACGTTCCCGGTGGCCCATCCTGTATCTACAATGTGGCCGGCTCTCCCACAGGTTGCGACACGCAGTGCCTACACCTCACAGTGAGTCGCGGGACATCAGGAACGCGTGCACCTGCCAGATCTCGTCGTGCGAGAGTAGTTGCTCGAAGGCGGGCATACTGGTGCCCTGGTGTCCCTTGGCTACCGTGTCGAAGAACTGCCCAGGTCGGAGGGCGGTCTTGAAGACATTCGAGCCCACGCCGCCACCGGTCCGGTGACAACCAACGCAGCGCCCGCGGTAGATTCGTTCACCTTCGATGACTGCCGCTTGGTCCCCTAACAGAGGGTTGGCCGCCTGTCCTTCGTTCGATACGGTCGGCGGAGGAGACGGCACCTTGATCGGCTCACGGCCTTCGGTGGACGGAAAGCCGTAGCCCGGCAAGACACGGCCACCGAGGGTATGGCCCGGCTCGCCGACACGCGGTAAGCCGCCCGCGAGCCCGGTCAAGTTCGTTCCCGACTGCGTGCGGACGGGACGCCCGCCGTCCAAGGCAAACACCCATAGATTGCCGGCCTTCGGGTCGGTGTAATAGAACGTCATATCACCGCCGATACCTCCGGACGGCACCGCCACGTACTGCGTGCCGTCGAGCTCGTAGGTGATGGGGCTGCCGATGATGCCCGAACCGGTCTGGAACCGCCAAAGCACATCGCCGCTGCGGGCGTCGATCGCCATGAAGTAGCCGCGCATGTCGCCGGTAAAAACCAGCCCGCTCGACGTGGCCACGGCGCCCGCCCAGAAGGGTGCGGGGCTCACCACCCGCCACATGACTTTGCGGTTTACCACATCGAAGCCCACAAAGTTGCCGGGATTCTCACTGGTCAGGTACTGCTGATAGTCTGCACCGAGATACCATTCACCCTTCGTCGGGGGTGCGAACCGGTCCTCGGCCCAGAATTTATAGCCCATCGCCCATTGGTTCGACATGAAGTAGAGCGCACCGAGATCGGGATTGTAGGCCAGCGGTTGCCAATCGATCGCGCCCTCGAGGCTGGGGATGATCGGCCCGACTTCGGGGCCGCCGGACTCCGCCACCATGTCGGGGTTTACCTGCGGCCGGCCGGTGCGCGGATCGAGGCCAAATGCCCAATTGATGCCGGGAACGATGGGCTCGCCGTAGATGAAGCTGCCGTCGGTGCGATCGAGCGCATACAAGAAGCCGTTTTTGTTGTGGTGGAACAGGGCCTTGACGGGCCCGAGATCGCGCAAGGCCACATCGGCCAGCACCGGCGTGCTGACGGCGTCGTAGTCCCAGCAGTCCCACGGGGTGTACTGAAACCCCCAGCGGATCTTGCCGTCAGCGGGGTCGAGCGCGATGGTTGCGGCGGTCCATTTATTGTCGCCTTTGCGGACCTGGCAGTTCCAGGGGGCTGCGTTACCAGTGTTCCAATACACGAGATTCAGCTCGGGGTCGTAGACGCCCGTGGTCCACGTGGAGCCGCCGCCGTGCTTCCAGGTGTCGCCGGGCCAGGTGTCGTTGCCGGGCTCGCCGGGCTCGGGAATGGTATACGTCGTCCAACGCAAATCGCCGGTCTTGGCATCGAAGGCTTTGACGAAGCCGCGAATGCCGTACTCGCCGCCGGCCACACCGGTCAGGACCATGCCGTTGACCACTAGCGGTGCGCCGGTAATGCTGTGTCCCTGCTCCCAGTCAGCAACCTTGACCTTCCACACGACGTCGCCGGTATCTTTATGGAGAGCGACCAAGTGGGCATCCATCGTGCCGAGGTAAACTAGCTTGCCGAACAGTGCGACGCCGCGATTGTTGGACCCGCAGCAGTAGATACGTTCGACGTCGTTCGACATCTTCGGGTCGTAGCTCCACTTTTTCGCGCCGGTCCGAGCGTCGATCGCAAACACGCGCGATTCGTCGGCCGAGAGGTAGAGCACGCCCTCGTGGAGGATCGGTGTGGCCTCCAAGCCGCGGTTCTCGCCGCCCGTCGCGAACACCCAGACCGGATGGAGGCGTTTCACGTTGTCCGGTGTGATCTGGTCGAGCTTCACGAAGCGCTGGCCGTGATAGTCACGGCCGTACATCAGCCACGCCGAGGTATCGGCGGTGGCTTTCTCCAGGTCGGATGTGGTGACTGCCTGCACCCACGCCGCCGGCCATGACAACCCCACCGCGACGACGAGGGCGACTCGAAGCCTGACACAGAAACGGAACGTCCACATGAGCATCCTTTCCCTCCAGCCTGTGGCCTTGATGGTGACAGTATCACCAGATCGGGTATCCGTGTTACTCCCCGGCGGCGTGATACCGCCCTCTCGGTGTTGTCTTGTCTTGAAGTAAGCGGCCCGAGGCCTGCAGAGGCATGCAGTAGGGGGCCCGGTCGAGCGACGGGCCGTTGACGCACGGCCGGGTTTTCTTGCATAGTTCAGGCTCACGCCCACATCGACCAGGCCGGCATGGCCCGCATGCTGGGCGGCAATGCCGCCCAACAGTTCGGTATCGAGCTGGTGCAAAAGGTGGGCTAGGGACGAGTTGCCCGGACAAGAGACAAAGGAGAAACTGTGGCCGCTGCGCACCTCCCGTTTCATCATGACGTTTTTCCCGCCCACATCCGGTATCCCGTGCTGGCCTTGACCTATGTCCTCATCAAACCGCTGCTATGGCTGATCGAGAGGGCAGGGTATGCGGATCGTTTCTGGGCCGCCGTCGGCCGCAAGATGAAGAGCAAGATGCTGGCCGGGTATGATTTTGGCGACTACCGTCCCAGCCGGCACGATGTGGTGGTCTGCACCTTTCCGAAATGCGGCACGAACTGGACCATGCAGATTGCGTATCAAATCGCCATGCGAGGCAAGGGCGAGTTCCGGCATATTCACGACGTGATTCCGTGGCCGGACTTTGCCCGGCAGGACCTGGTCGTGCCCCTGGCGGACGATACCGCCCGCCAGGCCGCGCCCACCGGCCTGCGGGTGATTAAAACCCACCTGGAGTGGGAGCGTATTCCCTACACCCCGGACGCCCGCTATATCTGCATTGTGCGCGACCCCAAGGATGCCTTTGTGTCGAGTTACCTCTTTATCCGCGATGTCATGTTCGGCCCGCTGATGCCCGCCGTGCCGCTCTGGCTGCGGCTCTCCTTTTCCGATGCCGCGCCGTTCAACTGGTCCGCACACCTGCACGGTTACTGGAAGGACCGCCACCTGCCCAACCTGCTGATCCTGACCTTTGACGAGATGACACAGGATTTGGCCGCGGTCGTGCGCCGCATTGCCGCGTTCATGCAGGTCGAATTGACCCCGGACGAGTTTGCCGAGGTATGCGAGCAGAGTTCGTTTGCGTATATGAAAGGCATGGACGAGAAGTTCAAGCCGCCGGCGCTCACCCCGTGGTCGTCGCCCAAGCGGCAGATGATCCGCCGCGGCGTCAGCGGCGGGTCAGCCGAGCTCTTATCCCCCGAACAGCAGGACTTTATTGATACGACCTGCCGAGCCGAGCTGACCCGGCTCGGCAGCGACTTTGCGTATGATGTGGTATGGGGCAGCCAAGCAGGCGGGGAGAACACGCTGACCACCACGCAGAGTGTCGGATAACACTGAAAGGAGCATGTCAATGAACGTGATCGATGGTGACAGCCACTTTATGGAGCCGCTTGATCTCTACCCGCGCTATATCGATCCGGCCTTTCGGGAGCGGGCCATGCGGGTGGAAAAGGACCCGACCAGCGGTGAGCCGACCATCCTGGTGGACGGCAAACCCTTAAAGCTGGTCAACGCCACCGACCTGTTGGCCGCAGTGGTGGCCTATGGACAGAAGGAAATGGGCCGGGACGTCGGCCATTTCGACCAGTATCTGGCGCTTAGCCCGGACTGGCAGAATATGGACAAGCGGGTCGAGTTCCTGGACGCCGAAGGTATTTATGCCCAGGTCATCTACCCCACGCTCGGCCTCTTATGGGAGGGCACTGTGGAGGACCCGGTCTTTGCCGACGCCCTGAGCCGGGCCTATAACACCTGGGCGTTTGAGCTGTGCGCCGGCCATAGCGACCGGCTTTTTCCCGCGGCGCATATCTCCCTGCGCGATGCCGAACTGGCCGTACGCGAACTCAATCGAGTGGCCAAGCTGGGCTGTCGGACGATATTTGTTGCCGCGGCCCCGATCAACGGTCGTAGCTTTGGCCACCCGGATTTGGACCCCATCTGGGCGGCCGTGCAGGATCTGGATCTGAGTGTCGGCATCCACCTGACCGGGCATAAGCATTCGACCGGGCGCGAATGGTACCGCGACCGCGACCCCGGCATGATGTTCGTGACCATGAACCTGATTCAGGACCCGCGCATGGCGCTGACCACCATGGTCTACGACGGCGTGCTGGAACGCTTTCCCCGCCTGCGGGTGGCCACCATAGAGGCCATGGTCGGCTGGATTGGCGAATGGCTGGAACGGCTCGACTACCGGTATAAATATATGGGCCATACCTCGCAGATGGAGCGCCCGGCTTCCGAATACTTCGAGCGCAATATCTGGATTAACGGTGACCCCGAAGAGAAGATGTTTCCCCTCATCGTCCAGTTTGCCGGCGACGAAAAATTCTTTGTCGGCTCGGACTACCCCCACGCCGAAGGCTTTGTGGAGCCGGTGCGCAAGGCGCGCGAAACCTTGTCCTCGCTGCCGCCCGAGTCGGTGGATAAAATCCTGGGGGGGAACGCCAGCCGCTTCTTCGGGATCTGACGGGCCGCCTTCGTTGCCGTCTCAAGACGCATGGTCATCATTCTTTCCGTATGAGCCGGCATCACCGTATTCATCGTCCATCGGGGTGGCAAATCCCCTCGTCCCGGCCACTCCTCGCTCAGGGTGGCATGGACGGCTGAGGAGGTAGGAGGAATCTCGTATGGCAGAGGTGTGGCAGGAGAACCGGGGTTTCCGTTCACTCTGGATGGTGCTCGCCTGTGTGGTCATCGCCTCGTTCGGCGCGTTGCTCTATTACGGCCGCGAAGTCTACCAGATGGCCCCTCCGGTTCCGGAGCGTGTCGTCGCCCCTGGCGGTCCGGTCGTCTTCACCGGAGACGATATTCGAGCCGGCCAGGATGTGTGGCGCTCAATTGGCGGACACGAACTGGGCTCTATCTGGGGCCATGGCTCCTACACGGCACCGGACTGGACCGCTGACTGGCTGCACCGCGAGGCAGTCTGGCTGCTCGACCACTGGGCACACGAGGAACGGGAGCGGGGCTACGAGGAACTCGACGGAGAGCGACAAGCGGCACTTCGGGCGCGGCTCCAGCATGAAATGCGGACGAACACCTATGACCCCGCGACCCAAACGATAACTGTATCGGAGTTGAGGGCGCAGGCCATCCACAATGTGCAGGCGCACTACCTTGGCCTGTTTGGCCTGGAGCCTCAGTATGACGCCCTGCGCGAGAGCTATGCGATGCCGGCAGGGACGGTGGCCACACCTGAACAGGCTCGCCAACTCACCGCCTTCTTCTTCTGGGCGACCTGGGCGTGCGTGACCGAACGCCCCGGCGAGGTCATCACGTATACAAACAACTGGCCACCCGAGCGGCTGGTTGGAAACGTGCCAACCGGGGTGATGATCGTCGTTTCGGTGGCGAGTTTTGTCCTGCTGTTGGGCGGCATTGGTGGGCTTGCTTGGTTCTACGCGGCAACCCGGGAATTCTGGCATAATATGCATGACCGGCCATCCGGCGACCCCCTACGAGGACTAACTCCCACCCCCTCAATGTATGCAACCCGGAAGTACTTCTGGGTCGTTGGAGCGCTGCTTATTGTCCAAATGCTGATGGGCATTGTCACCGCCCATTACGGAGTCGAAGGAACCGGCTTTTACGGTATTCCGCTGGCCGACTGGCTGCCGTACTCGCTGGCCCGGACCTGGCACGTTCAACTCGGCATCCTGTGGATTGCAACGTCCTGGCTGGCGACCGGTCTGTGCCTCGCTCCAGCCATTGCCGGACGAGAACCCGACCACCAACGTCTGGGCGTCAACTTCCTGTTTGTCGCCCTTGTCTTTGTGGTCGCCGGCTCGATGGTCGGCCAAGCCCTGGCAATCCATCATCAGCTGGAGGGCGGAGCCAATTTCTGGTTTGGGCACCAGGGGTTTGAGTACGTTGAACTGGGTCGCTTCTGGCAGATTGTGCTGCTTGTCGGGCTCTTTCTCTGGGTGAGTCTGATGATCCGCGCGTTGTGGCCGGCGCTGCGTACCGCCCAGGGAGCGAACAAACAGTTGCTCGGCATCTTTGTCCTGGCCGTGATCTCCATTGCTCTGTTTTACTCCGCGGGGTTGATGTGGGGGCGGCACACGAACCTGGCCATTGCGGAGTATTGGCGCTGGTGGGTCGTCCATCTGTGGGTGGAAGGCTTCTTCGAGGTCTTTGCCGTCACGGTGATTGCCTTTGCGTTTACCCGCTTGGGGCTCGTCCGGGTGCGTTCGGCGACAATGGCTGTCCTATTCACCACGATTCTGTATCTGACCGGTGGCGTCCTCGGGATGTTTCACCATCTCTACTTCACCGGGACGACGCCCATCATTCTGGTCCTGGGCGGGACGTTCAGCGCTCTGGAACTCATGCCGCTGGTTCTCATCGGCTTTGAAGCCTATGAAAACTGGTCGATGGTCCGCCTCACGCCCTGGGCCAAGCACTATAAATGGCCGATTTACTGGTTTGTTGCGGTGGCTTTTTGGAATCTGGTCGGGGCTGGCCTGTTTGGCTTTCTCATCAATCCGCCGATTGCGCTGTACTATATGCAGGGTCTGAACACGACCCCCGTGCATGCCCACACCGCCCTGTTTGGCGTATACGGTATGCTCGGGATAGGTTTGTCCCTGTTGAGTCTCCGGCTGCTCACCATGCGGCAGGAGTGGAACACCACGGCGCTCGGATTTGCGTTCTGGGCGATGAATATCGGCATGGGTTTACAGGTAGTCCTCAGTTTACTGCCGGTCGGGTTGGCGCAGACCTGGGCGAGCGTCGAACACGGGATGTGGTATGCGCGCTCGGCTGAGTTCTTGCAGACGCCTGTGCTTGATACGTTTCGCTGGCTGCGCGTGATCGGCGACACGATTTTCGCAATAGGGATACTGGCGTTCGGCTGGTTTCACCTCGGTCTCTCAACGGGCTGGTCCGTCAAAGGGAAACGGACTGATGTCCCGGCCACGGAAGTGTAGACGCCACCGCCACCGTTTTACGAGCTAAATGATTACTATTATTTCTGTACTAGCTGGGCTCTCCGTACTCGTCGCGGCGTACAATCCTCTGGTGACGACCATCCTGCAATCCGAGCAGCATCCGCTGCTGAGTGGCCGAACTATGCTCATCACAATGAAGAATCGGGAGACGGCGCAGATGAAAACGTTTCCGGTGAACTACCTGCGCGAGGGAGATATGGTCTACATCGGAAGTGATTTTGGGTGGGAGAAGCATCTGGTGGGCGGCGCGGAGGTCCGCCTGCTCATTCAGGCTAGGGAGTTTGTCGGCTGGGCTACGCCCGTTCTCGACGATCCCGAGCGCAGCAGCGCGGGATTCAAGAAACTGCGTCCGTGGACCTACAAGCGCGCGGAATGGACCGGCGCGGTTTTTGTCGAGGTCGAAATCCAGGACGGTCAGGGGGCGCAATGACGAACGAAGAACTCGTGAGGGCTGCCAGCCAGGTGATTTGGAGCGAGGGAGACGTATCTCGCATAGGCGAGTTTTATGCCGAGGATTTTCAAGCTCACTACCCCATGACTAACTGGGGCAGCGGGCTGGCGGGCGCGAAAAACCTGGCGCTTGATATTCGTAAAGCCTTTCCGGACTATCGTGAGCGCATAGACGAACTGATCTCTGCCGGGGATCGCGTCATTGTTCGCCTGACCATAACCGGTACCCATACGGGCCCGCTGCCCAATCTCCCGACAACCGGCAAGTCGGTCGAATTTACGGATGTCACAATTTGTCGCATTAAAGATGGCAAAATAGTCGAACAATTGGGCCTGAGCGACTATCTGACCCTATATCTCCAGCTCGGTGTCATTGAGCTGCCTGGTGTTGGCTAGCGCGTTGCACGCGAGGCCGTCGCCATGCCGTTTCGCTCTCGTCATGCTCACCAGCGTCATAAGTTCGCTACGGATGCTAAGTAGGGTGGGAGGGACGATCCCGTCACGGCTCACTCGTGGTTCTCGGGCACGAACCATCCTGAAGCGGGCCGGCCTGCACTCAGCCCGCTGTTCCCCGGCGGAGCACGGACAGCACACACGCACACAAACAGACCCCCGCGCAGACCAGGAACACGTCCTGGAAGGCCGGCATAAACGGGTCTGCATACCCCCCGGAGCCTGGAGCCGCCGCATACACCATCTTTCGACTCGCAAACAGCGTACTGGCGCTGGTCACGCCGAGGACGACACCCAGCGTCCGCATCATCTGACTCATCCCGCCCGCGACCCCCTGCTGGTCGCGGGGAATCGCCCCCATCACAAAGCTCATATTGGGCACCTGGAAAAGCCCGATGCCCACCCCAACGAGGCCGAGCGTCAGCACGACCGGGAGGGCTGCGGTTTCGCCGTGCAGGGCACTCATCAGCCACAGCCCGCAGGTCTCGAGGCCGAGGCCCACGGAACTCAACAGCCGGGTTCCCAGCCGGTCGGTGAGCACGCCCGCCAGCGGAGCCACCAGGGCGGTTGCCAATGGGGTTGCCACCAATACCAGCCCGGCGGTGGTTTCAGGGTACCGGAGGACCTGAACAAGATAGTGCGGGACGAGGAGCCAAATCGCAAACATCGCGCCGTTCGCCAGCACGTTCAGGGCGTTGGCCAGCGCAAAGGCCGGGCTGCGGAACAGGCTGAGGTCCACGACCGGCGGGTGGGCCCGCTGTTCGGCTTTCACAAAGAGGACAAAGCTCAGGCCGGAGAGCCCCAGCAGGGTCAGGACCAAGGGTGAGGTCCAGCCCGCGGCCGGACCCCGGCTCAGGGCCAGCAGCAAGCCTGCGATACCGCCCGCCAGGGTGAGTATAGCCGGGGCGTCAAAGGCGGGCCGAGCGGCCCGGCGGGTGGCTGACGGGGTCTGTCTGAACGCCAACCAGCCCAGCACTAGGGCCGGCACGACCCGAAACAGATACACTGCACGCCAGCCAAAGCTGCCGACCAGGAGGCCGCCGACGAGGGGCCCCAAGGCAAAGCCGACCGCCGCGCTCATCTGAAAAATGCCGAGGACACGCCCCCGGGATTGTGGCGGAACCGACAGCGTAGCCAACGCCGGGGCCGCGGCAAAAATAAGGGCCACGGCGATGCCCTGCACAACCCGGGCTCCGAGTAGCAGGGGAAAGGTGGGCGCCAGGCCGCACAGCAAAAAAGCGACGGCACTGGCGACCAAGCCCCAGCTCAGGACGCGGCTGTGACCCCACACGTCGGCGATCTTGCCGCAGCCGAGCAGCAGGCTGGCATAGGTCAGGACATAGCTGACCACAACCCACTGTATGGCGGTGACATCCAGGCCAAAGTCGGCCGTCATCGCTGGAAAGGCAATATTCACGGATGTATCGAGCGAGCCCAGCACGGCGCTGGCACTGGCGATAAGAACCGAAGACTGGAGGACGTGGCGCGGCATGGGTCATGTTCCGAGCGAGCCGATACGGGGCCGAGGGCACGATACCCGCTGAGAGGTGAAGGCGGCAAGAGCGTGGTAACACTCGCCATGCCCTTCGTTGACAGCAACCGGGGCGGACCATACAAAAGGGGCCCGCCCGGCGCGGGTCCGACCCGACGGAGGTTGCGATGGGACAGATAAAGGAATTTGGCGTGAGCTTCCAGCATCTGACGGCCCGGGAATGCATGGCGACGGCCAGGCAGGCCGAAGCCGACGGCTTTGGGATCTATTGGGTGCCGGAAGATTATGTGCACCGCGGGGCGTTCAGTCTGGCCAGCGCTATCGCGGCGTGCACAAGCTCGCTCCGTATCGGCATAGGTGTGCTCAACCCCTACACGCGCCACCCCGTACTGACGGCGATGGAGTTGGGTTCCCTGGAAGAAATATCCGCCGGCCGCGCGGTGTTGGGTATGGGCGCAAGCGTCGCCCCCTGGATTGAGGGCCAACTCGGGATTCCGTACGCCAAACCGGCCACCTCGATGCGGGAGGGTGTGGAGATTATCCGGGCGCTCTTTCGGGGTGAGGCGGTGACGTATACGGGACAGGTGTTCCAGACCACGTCCGCCCGCTTCAATTTTCAGCCTCCCCGGCCGGACGTTCCGATTCACCTGGGGGTGCTGGGCCCACAGAACCTGACGCTGGCCGGCCAGATTGCCGACGGTGCCCTGCTGGCCGTGCTGCTGAGCCCGGCCTATGTGCGCTACGCCGTGGAGTGTCTCAGACGAGGAACGGACGCCGCCGGCAAAACCTGGGCCGACTTTGAGGTCGGCGGCCTGCTGACCGTGGCCATTGCCGAAGATGCGGCTGCCGCCCGTGAGGCCGTCAAGCCTTTTCTGGCCACCTGGATCGGGCTGTTAAGCGGCCAGCCGGAGCATCCGCTCTTCTCCTGTCCCGGTCTTGCCGCCAGAGACGTGCGGCGTTTCGGCGAACGGTTTGCCGCGGGTGACCTGGCCGTCGATCTGGTAACGGATTGGATGATCGATACCTTTGCGATTGCCGGCGACCCGGAGCACTGCCGCCACAGACTGGCCGCCCTTGTCGATGCAGGTCTCACCAGTCCGGTCGCGTTCGAGGTGCCGGGCATCAGGCCCGCAGTCACCCTGGACGCGGTGAAGACCCATCTCATGCCGCACTTCTTGTAATCCTGCGCGGCCGCCGGCCAAGGCGTATATGAGCAAACACGCCCGCAACGATGACAACGCCAAAAGGCTTTGGGAACTGTCAGAGCGGCTGACCAGAGTAACCTATGCGCTATAAAGGTTGGGGAAAACGTATGATCACTATTATTTCCGTATTAGCCGGCCTCTCCATACTCGCCACAGCCTACCATCCGCTCGTGCCGATCATCCTGCAATCCGAGCGGCATGGACTGCTGAGCGATGGCGTCATGCTCATCACGATGAAGAAGCGGGACTCGTCGGAGATGAAAACGTTTCCGGTGGATTATCTACGTGAGGGGAATATGGTCTACATCGGGAGTGACTCCGACTGGTGGAAACACCTCGAAGGTGGCGCGGAAGTCACCATGCTCATTCAAGGCGCGGAGGTCACCGGCTGGGCTACTCCCATTCTCGACGACCCCGAGCAAAGCAGCGCGGGATTCAAGAAACTGCGTCCATGGACCTATATGCGAGCGGAATGGACCGGAGCGGTTTTTGTCGAGGTCGAAATTCAAGATCAAACGCAAGACAACAAAAGCTGACCGTATAAGAAACGATATCTTATCCCGTTCACTCTGAGCGTCGTCGCGTTAGCGCCAAAGTCGAAGAGTCGGATGCCACGCGGTGGGTGGGCCTTCGACTTCGCTGCGCTACGCTCAGGCCGAACGGGTGCCGGAGATAAATAATGTTGAAATACGGCTCTCATTTTTGTAGGCTCGCCCCTTGGACCCCCCCGAACCATCGCTGCTCCAACCCCATGATGTCTGCCCGGTCGGCCATCTCCATCAGCAGGCGAACACGCCCATTCTTCTTGTGTGTGAGCATGCGGGAAACGCCATACCGTCACCACTCGGCAGGCTCGGGCTCTCGCCGGCTGAACTGCACAGCCATATTGGCTGGGACATCGGCGCTTTAGCCCTTGCGCGGGAGCTGGCGTATAGTCTTCCAGGCGAACTCATCTATCAAAGGTACTCACGCCTAGTGGTGGATTGTAATAGGCCGCTTGGTGTGCCGGATTTCATCCCCGAAGTCTCGGCAGGGGTCAGAGTCTCAGGCAACGTGAGTCCTTCAGACGCGCAACGAGAACAACGTATACGTGAGATTTGGCAGCCTTTCAGTGATAGTATCGAGCAGACATGCGACGACCGAGCGCGGCGAGCAGTGCCGACTGTTTTGGTGTGTATCCACAGTTTTACCCCAACGCTGAACGGAGTAGATCGACCGTGGCATCTGGGGCTGTTGTTCAATCGCGATGACGAGTTGGCGACACTGCTGGCCCATCACCTGCGCGTCGAAGCACCCGATGCCGTCATCGCTCTGAACGAGCCCTACGTCGTGGCTGATGATGAAGACCATACTATTCCGCGGTTCGGTGAGGCACGTGGTATCCCGCATGTGTTAATCGAGATACGGAACGATGGTATTCGTAACACAGAAGGGCAGTCAGGCTGGGGACGGGTGTTGACCCGCTCGCTTCAGCGCTGTCTTGAGGAGCTGGGGCTATGAACCTGAGTCGTGAGCTGCCGCTCCGCAGAGGCGAGTCGGCTTTTCTCATTATCGACGTACAAAATTACTGCGCTCATCCGGATGGGGCAGAAGTCCGTTCGATACCGGACGCACAACGAGCGGAACGCGCCTTCTTCTTTGCCGCCCTCAAACCAGCCGTCAAGAACATTGCCCGTCTACAGGACTGCTGCCGAGCCGCTGGCATAGAAGTGATGTTCTGTGTGATCGAAAACCTCACCCAAGACGGACGGGACCGTGGCCTCGACTATAAAATTACCGGCTTTCACGTGCCGAAAGGCTCCTGGGACGCCCAGGTACTCGATGACATTGCCCCGGTGGGCGATGAGATTGTCATCGGCAAGACGGCATCGAGTGTTTTCAACGCAACCAATATCGACTATGTGCTGCGTTCTCTCGGAATAAAACAATTAGTGATTGCCGGGGTCGCGACCGATCAATGCGTGGAGAGCGCCATCCGTGACGCCTGTGATCTTGGCTATCTGGTCACCATGGTCACCGACGCGTGTGCCACATACTCAGCCGCCCGACAGCAAGCCAGCGAGAATGCGATCAAGGGCTACTGTCGACAAGTCGTGACAGCGGACCTGATTGCCGAAATTGCGCACCTCAGTACGGGCCGTGATGATTAGCGAAGACCTCATTATGGTCGTCTGCGCGGATTTGGCGAACCAGGTTCGTGGCAAAGGCTTCCCCGCCAAGGAAAGAGCAACGCGGCTCCTCCGCGGTGTGGGTTGGGTACCGACAAATAGCTTAATCACCTGTTTCAATACGATTGCGGACGGTCCTTTCGGGTCGCTCGGCGACCTGGTGCTCATTCCGGACGAGGGCGCGGAGGTCCAGGTTGCTTTTGATGACGGCAGTGCTCCGGAGCATTTCATGCTTGGGGACATTCGGACTCTGGACGGGGCGGCCTGGGATTTTTGTCCGCGCTCGATCCTGCAAAATGCCCTAGCCGACCTGCTCTCCGAAGCCGGCGTGCAACTGAAAGTCGCCTTTGAGCATGAGTTTTGGAGCGTTGCCGACGAAGCTGCGCCGTGGTCGAGCTTCAGCTTAGGCAGCTTCAGGCACAGCGCAGAGTTCGGACGGACGATGCTCGCGGCCTTGCGGTCGGCTGGCCTTACGCCAGATACCTTCTTACCGGAATACGGTCAGGATCAATATGAAGTCACGGTTGCGCCCAGCATTGGCCTGCGTGCGGCCGATGAGTGTGTCATTGTCAGGGAAATGGTCCGGGCCGTCGCCAAAAGAACCGGACGAAAAGTGAGCTTTTCTCCAGTTGTGAACGAGGGCAGCGGAAACGGACTGCATATTCATATCAGCCTTGTCGGTCGGGACGGTGTTCCCTGTACGTACGACGCCACCCGTCCTGCGCGCTTGCACACCGTGGCGGGGAGCTTCTTTGGCGGTATTCGGAAATACCTGCCCAGCCTGCTGGCGCTGACGGCCTCCAGCGTGGTTTCGTATGAGCGCTTGCAGCCGCATCGCTGGAGTGCGGCTTTCAACAACTTTGCCGAGAATGACCGCGAGGCGGCGCTGCGCGTGTGTCCTGTGCTTGGACTGGCAGGCTTCACCGCCGAGTCACAATTCCACGTCGAATATCGAGCCGCCGACGCAACCGCCAACCCCTATGTGCAACTGGCCGTTCTGGCCAGAGCCGGTTTACAAGGCATTCGAGACAAGGAACCGGCACCAACCCCGACGACCGGTGACCTCAGTCTGCTGACGCACGACCAACTGGCGAAAATCGGTGTCGTCAGATTGCCGTCCGACCTTCAGTCTGCCCTGGACCTTCTCGATAATGAGCGGCTGCTGCGATCATGGTTCCCAGGGGAATTCGTTGATGTGTTCCTGGCTCACAAGACTGGAGAGATCGCATTTCTTCAAGACAAAGATGCAGCCGACATCCGGCGCAGGTATGCGGATGCGTACTAATGCGCCGCACGGTTAAGAAGTCTGGCGATGATAGTCGAACCTTACTTCAGCCCTTCACCACTGGGATCATCGACGATGAAGAGCCACGTCCCGTCCGCCTGCTTACGCACCACCTCCACACTGTGCAGCGGCGTCGTGACCGGATTCCCGTCCGGACCCGGACCGGTACTGCTGCCCTTCACCCGCGTGACCGCCACCGTTCCATCCGTGCTCGTCACCGCCGTGACCGCCTCGACGTTAAACGTGGCCTGGGCGTTAATAAAGCCCTGCATGACCTCGCGGATGGCGGCGTGGCCGGTGACCACTTGGTCGGGCGACACCACAAAGGTGGCATCGGGCTCGTAGAGCGAGATGGCCGTCTCCAGGTCGCCGGCTTTGAGCGCTTCGAGCAATTGCAGATCGCACTCTTCGGGTTTGTGTGCTGGCATATCCGTTTCCTCCTTTGATTTGACTCACAATCTCAGACTGTCTTAGGCCGCACTGTCAGGCCGGTCCCCGTCGTAATACGGCGAGCGGCCCGGTTTGTCTTTGAGATGGACGAAGACCTTGTGCGAGAACCACTCGGTATACTCACGGACCGTCACCGGCCGATACTGGGGCGGATGCTCGGCGTCGCAACAGGTCTCCACGCACTCAATCAGGGTGTCCGGGCTGGGACTGTAGAAAAACGGAATCGCATAGCGGTCGCGACCCGAGCGGTTGATGGCGCGGTGAAACGTCGCTCGAAACCGGCCGTTACTCCACAAGCGAAGAATCTCGCCCGCATTGACCAGAAACGTCCCGTCCAGCACCGGCGCCTGAATCCATTTTTTCTCCGAGGTACGTAGCTCCAGACCGGGTACCTCGGACTGGGCCAGAAACGTAATAAAGTCGCCGTCAATATGCGGCGAGGCATTAAACTGGTTTTCCCCACAGGGGGTCTCGGGATAGTGGGACAAGCGCAGTATCCCCATCGGTCGCGAGTGCAGAAAGGCGTCATCAAAGAAATGCACCGGCAGGCCCAGGGCGGTGGCGTACACCGGCAGCAGGCGCAGGCTGAGCGCTTCCAGGGCGTCGAAATACTCGATCAGGGTCTGCCGAAAGCCGGGCAAATCCGCCGGCCATTGATTGCCGCCCTGATACAGCGGGTCGGGCGCACCGTTGTCCCGGCGTCTGGCCTGGGCCTCACGCCCGATGAAAAACGCCTCGCCAATATCCGGTTTCCGGGCGGGTTCGTCCTGCTTGTATTTGGGATGCTGAAGCCCCGGCGGCATATAGCCGATGCCTTTGCCATCGACCTTGACGGACAGTTTGCGCGCCAGCGGCAGGGCATGAAAACGGGCGTTTTCGGCGAACACGCGGTCAACCAACTCCTGGGGTACGCCGTGGTTCTTGACGAAAAAGAAACCGATGTCTTCCAGCGCCCGGCAGACCTCCTGACCCAGGCGGGCCAGCGCGCCGGGTTCCCCGGCCAGAAACGGTCCGAGGTCTAACACCGGGATGATATCTTTATCACTCACCGGATACGATTTTTTCACGAAGACGCGGTCTGTGTTCACCTGGCTCATATATTTCCCTCGCCGGATGTTTCGCCCCGAGCATACACAACTATCCCGCCGGGAAGCAAGTCAGACTTCGCCGCCCCACGCCGCAGCCCTGCCGACGGCAAGTGAAAGAATGGGATGCAACTCAGCAGGAAGTATTGTCTCTTGTGTAGCCGGGTCATTCTGGGGTCTCGGCGGACGCTTGTGCGAGCAAGCTGTCGTAAAAGGTGAGAGCTGTTTTCACGCGTTGCCGGAGGGACTCTCTCTGGGCGTTCCAGTGGAGGCGGAGCCACTCGGGCGACAGACTGTCTTTCTCGTGTTGCGCAGCCCAATCGATTTCCAGTGATGTCAGCGCTTCCAGGGCAGCCTTGTAGCGCGCGACCAGCTCCGGGACGGCCTCTTTCTTCCAGCAGCGCGTGTGACCGTCGACGGCAATATAGACGGGCGCGCTGTGCGCTACTCCCGTCTCCGAGCCAAAGGCGCGCACGGCCAACCACAGACTCGTTTGGGGCTGTAATTCGTGGATCAGCTCCAGCGTCTCGGCGCCGGGCTGGGCTTGCGCCGTCTTGATTACCTCGCCGTGCACGACGAGTTCCAGACGGTCGAGCGCGCCGAAGTCGGGATTTTGGCGCGCAACGGCCTTGAGCGTGATCGTCTGTCCGGGCTTGGCCTGGAGTTCGGCTCCCATGGACTGCCCGCCGCCCTCCAGCTCAAGCAGCGGACCGTTGGTGACAAAGAGCCGTCCGGCTTTCATGCCGTCAAAGAAGGCCTGGGGCGAGAACTCGCCGGCGAGCTGAACGTAATAGCGATCAGCGCCCGGCAAACTCAGATAGGGCCAGTCCGAGCCGGCTGACGGTGTGAGCCGAAACCCCAGATTGAGGAAATCGTACCACAGTCCCGTGCCTAGCTGTCCGAACTGCAAGACCTCCACAAAATCGACCAGTCCGTCCGCCAGGTCCAAGGCCAGGCCGGCGGGAGCGCCGGAGAGCTGGGCAAAGAAGTCCAGCCCCGCGTGCGCATACCCGAACAGCCCGCCGTCCTGCCGTATAGCCGCGGCGGTTTTGTTATACAGGAAATAGGCTAAGGGATGGTGGTAGTGCTGACCGTTCAGGCCGATGGTATGGCCGAGCTGCATGGTGCGCGGAGATTCCTGGCCCGTCACCAGGGCATACTGATCGAGCAGATACTGCCCGCTGGGTCCAAAGGCGTATTGCGAGAAAAAATACCCACTCGGATTGCCCATTTGCAGCAGGTTTGCGACATGCACGTCCTGCGCCCGCATGAGGACGGAAATCCAGGCGTTGTCCTCGGCGGCGCGCTGCACATGGATATGGTCATCCCCGGAATACCAGCCGTGGGCGGGCATATCTATCCAACGTGGGAGTGGCACATCAAGCGCGGTGCGCTCGCCCGCCGTGATCGTGATCTGGCGTTGCAGCACGCGATACTCAGGCCCCTTGCCAATCACGAGATCATAGCTTCCGGCCTCAAGTTCGGCTTCGTAGGTGCCGTCAATGAAAAAGACATACCGCCCGTCGTATGGCCATTTTTCGACACCGGGAATCAGCTCGCTCTGGGAGATGGTCTCGTCTTCCCAGCGCGTAAACGCCAGGGCCGATGGACTTGGCAAGGGCAGACGACCGTGCGCGTCGTACAGACCGATGCGAGCCGGGGTCAGCGCGCTTTTTACCCCATCACGCACCTGGAGCCGCAGCGTCCCTTTTGGGCCGGTATGCAGAGCGGGTTTCCCCTCCCGTTTGAGGCGCAGGTCACAGACGGCAATCTCTGGCGAATCTCCAGGTTGCGACCCAGTCAGGTCTATCCCTGGCGCAGCCAACGCAAAGTCGGCTGCGGTTAATAATCGGTTGGCAAAGCGGGCCTGCTCCAGGGTGAGCGTGACGCTCGCCCAACGTGGCGTATCCTGGGCAAAGCGGACGGTCTCGGCCTGGGGGCGACGGCCCGCCCGGTCGTGATAGTACACCAGGCCGGTGCTCGTTTTCCGGTCCAGGACGAGCTCGATGGTCACGGTTTCATCCATATTAAACGCAAAGGCATCATCGACATCGAACATCAACAGCGCGCCAACCACACACTGGCGTCCGTCACGCTGCTCGACTCTGGCGGCTTCGGTCGAGCGGAAGGGTGCCGCCCCACTCGTGCGGGCGTCCATATCGATGGCGGTGACCGCGCTGATATGCTCCGTCCGCCAGGCAAGTTGCAATTTTCCGTTCGGATGGCGCTGATGGGCCGCGACCTGCGCCCAGCCTACGAGGAGCAGTCCTATCAGCACCGTCCCGCCAACGAAGAGTCCACCAGAGCTATGACGCATCATCTCGCTACCCCCTTTATCTCTTTGCTGTATCACCTTACCCAAGGGTAAAAAACTCTGGACCAAAGCGGTCTGGAGGCGTAGGCTTAGTCTGGCTTCGTACCGGCAGATGAAGAAAGAGGACGATGGCTGATTCGGATATTCACGGCGCCTGCTTTGTCTGTAGCAGTCCAGAAGCGCCGAGCGAGAGCGTTGAAAACAGTTTCACCCGCCGTCAGCTCCTGGTCCACGGTGGTCTGGCGGGTGCGGCTTTTAGCGCGGCTGGCGCTCAGGCTTCGCCGTCCCTTTTTGCCAACCCACTCCCACTCGAAGAAAAACCACCCCACCACGACTGCATCATCGAAGCGCCGTGGGGGCTGGTTTTTCACAATGGACGCTTGCAGCTTTTACCGGACTGCTCGGTTCGGGTACGGAGAGACCATATCGAAACAGTCAAAAGCGGCCATCTCCAGGGTGATACGCCGCGTATCCGAGCTAGCGGCCAACTGTTGCTGCCGGGTTTTATTTCGGGTCATACCCATGCCTGTTCGGCCACCCCGACCCGGGGGATTATTGAGGGTGGTCGCTCGTATGCCCGACCACTTGAGTTGGTCGAGTCTCTGAGCAGCGAAGATCTCGACGCCCTGACCGCCTATAACGTAGCGGAGTTGCTCCGCTCGGGCTGTACGACCCAGGTTGAAATGAGTCTGAGTTTGCGCCAGGCAGAGTCGTACGTCCGCATTGCCGGGCGTTGGGGTGTGCGGGGATATCCGGGCGGTATGATTCCCGGTATTGCGCGGCTGTTTCCCATCTGGTTTCGAAATTCGGATCAAGTCCTGACCGACTCAGAACAGGAGACTTTGGCTGAGATTGCGGCGAATCGACGCTTTGCCCTGAGCCATAACGGCAGTGAAGACGGGCGGATTCGCCCCCAAATGGCCCCACATGCCACGGATACGCATACACCCACGACGATGGCAGCCATTCTGGCCGCAGCCAAAGAAATCGGCAACGGGATTCATATTCACTTGTCACAAAGTGCCCAAGAGACAAAAACAGTTCAGCGCTTATGGGGTAAACGGCCAGCGGAATGGTTGGACGAACTTGGCTTTTATTCCGAGCGTATCTTTGGTGCCCATTTCACCGGGATTGATGTTCAGCACGACCTGCCGTTTTTAGCCGGTAAGCAGTTGACCTATGCTCACTGTCCGTCTGGTAATGGAGCCGGCGGCAGTAGCGGCACGCAGCCCTACCCCGAAGCCCTGGCCGCTGGTGTCCGCACCACGATCGGCATCGACACGCACTCAAACGATTATATCGAAAACCTGAAACTCGCCGTGCTGTACGGACGTGCCCGCGCCCGACTCTTACAGGCCAGCAGCCCCGTCCCATTGCACCTGCCAACCATTTGGGATGCCGTCCAAGGGGCAACCTTGGGAGCTGCTCAGGGCCTCGGACGAGATGATCTGGGCCGCATTGCGCCGGGTGTCAAAGCGGACCTGTGTACGGTTGATGTCACCGGTTTCCTGACCGGCAGCGGAGCCGTCCCTCCCGAACCGCTCAACAATCTGTTGTATGCCCATGGCCTGAGTGTGCGGCATGTTTTGGTCGACGGGAAATTCCAGATTTTTCACGGTCAGTTTGTGAGTGATGACGCCACACGGGTTCAGCAACAAGGCGGCGCGGTTGTACAAAAAATCTGGGCGCAACTGCGCGCTGAGAACTGGTTCGCCTGAAGGCGCATCTTCGGCAGTCTCTTCCACCCTGCGTCGAATCTGACTTGACGCACTGGCCGATGCGTTTTATCTAACAGACCCGTAAGATATCAGCAGTTTCGGCAGTCTCTTCCACCCTGCGTCGAATCTGACTTGACGCACTGGCCGATGCGTTTTATCTAACAGACCCGTAAGATATCAGCAGTTGTCCAAGGAGGGGAGCTTGGTAATGTATCGAGGCGTTCGAATCTTGTTCAGTTGGTGGGTTGGACTCGTGATGTTGACCGGGGGGATTGGTGAGGCCCAAGAAGCCGATACCCAAGACGTGCCCGGCCCAGCGCTGCCGGCGGAACTCAGGACGTGGTTGTCGCAGACCGCGACCCCGCGGGCGTTCCCGCCCGGTTCCTACCCGGCTGAGGAGTTAGTCGGAGTGCTCCCGCCCAATGCGCCCCAACTGCTGGCCTCCGAAGCGACCAATGGCACGGCCCCTACGCTCGATGTGGTCGCCGCCCGTACGTATGATGTCCTGGTTTCGGACAGCGTCCATCAGCTGAAACCGAACGGTGAACTCGATGATACCACGCACTGCGGGCGAGAGCTGCCCTTTCCGGGCCTCACTCCCGATGTGAGCCGCGCCGGACTGAAGGCCGTCTGGAACCTGTTGTGTCGGAATCGGGGCGGGAGCTTTGAGTATCTCGGGCATACCTTTCGCGGCTCAGGCCCAAATCCTCATCGGACCCTTATCATCAATGGCTGGAACGGCTGGGGGCCGCAGGGCTTCGGCCTCCGCGCGTTGACGCTGGCCCCAGGCGACCAAAAGGACAACGAAATGATGGGCTGGCTACCGTGGGCGCGGGACAAGGCCGAGAGCTTCTATGTGTATAACATGAAGATGCGTCGGCCGCGCCAGGGGTCAACCACGCGGGGCGATAAAATGGCGGGGACCCAATTCACCCGCGAGCATGCCTTTGGCTGGGAAGGGCAGTTCTTTTTTTATGACTGGGAGATGCTGGGCGAGCGCCCGGTCTTGACGGCATTCGACAGTCGGCACGAGTTTCCCCAGTATTTGCCCGTCAATCGCTGGTTTGCAGACGACCAGTGGATGCTCCGTCCGGCCTTTCTGGTGGTCGGCAAACGCGCCCACAAGGGTGCCGGCTCGGGGTATGTGGCGCTGTGGCTCGACACGGCCACGTTCGAGCCGTTGTGGACGGTATTTTATACGCAGGCCGGGGTCGCACGGAATATCCTGGGGCTCACGTTCAAGTGGGATACGCAGTACCAGCGACATGTGACTCTCGGCATGAGCGCGGTAGACCTGGACGCCAATGGGGTCCCTGTCTCAGGGACCGTGTTCGAGGCACATTTTTGCAGCATCCTGCACCACCCGGATGCACATGCTGACCCTGCGAGCTATAACGGTCAACTGCTGGGCAAGAAACCTTTCAACTGGAGCTTCCGCCCGCCAGGCTGTGAGGAAAGTGTCGAGTATGAGTCTACTCAACAAGACGGCTAAAGGCGCACATCCCCAGAGAGCTTGATAATTACGCCTGTGTGTCCGCTTTCTATTACTTGACAGTCCCGGCCTGTTGACTACGCTCGCGAGTGACGACACAGGTAGCAGCGCCTGGACAGAACAAACGGAATATGACCCTGTTCCAACCCGAGAGGAGAAGCCTATGACAACAGAGGTAGCCCTGATCGTCGGGGCCGGTCCGGGAACGAGCGCGAGCTGCGCTCGACTTTTTGCCCGCGAGGGCATGCAGGTGGCCGTTGCCGCCCGCAGCCCGGATAAACCCGTACTCAAGAAACTGACGAGCGAGTATGGCGTGCGCTGCTATGCGTGCGACGCGCGGGAGCCAGAGGCCGTGGAGGCACTGTTTCAAGCGGTGCAGGCTGAGCTCGGACGGCCCACGCTGGTCGTGCACAATATCGACGGTCGGACCCCGGACATTTTCCGCAAAGACCTCGCCGAGGCCGACCCCGGCCTGGTACGCGACACCCTGCTGAACTCCGCCTATAGCGCCTTCCTCGTAGGCCAACAGGCGACAAAAAGCATGCTGGCCAGCTCGCCCGGTGCCGACGGCCACCGGGGCACCATTATCTTCACCAATGCGAGCGCGGCCTATAAGGGCTACCCGCGGAGTGGCGCGTTTGCGATGGCCTGTCAGGGCAAATCGGGTCTAGCAGAGAGTATGGCCAGAGAACTCATGCCCAAGGGCATTCATATTGCCCACGTGCCGATTGACGCGGCGATCGGTTGGACTCAGGAAGACGGAACCCGCTGGCATCGCCTGGCCGGGACGACGGTGGACGACAATATGGCCGACCCGGATTCCATTGCCGAGACCTATCTGCAACTCCACCGTCAGCCCCGCTCGACCTGGGCCTTTGAGGTGGTGCTGCGGCCGTGGGTTGAACCGTGGTAAAGAAGACATCCATCGAGAAAGGAAAGTAGGTTATGACAACCCACGTTATCTCAGCGGATTTTCCCTATGCCTCTCACTATGTGGACGTGCACGGCTCGCAGATTCACTACGTGGAGGAAGGCGGAGGCGACCCGATTTTATTTCTCCACGGAAACCCGACCTCCTCGTATCTATGGCGAAATATCATGCCCCACCTGCATGCCCACGGGCGTTGCATTGCAATGGATCTGATCGGAATGGGGAAATCCGACAAGCCAGACCTGGAATACAACTTCTTTGACCACGCTAAATATGTGGAAGGCTTCATTGAAAAGCTCGGGCTCAAAAATCTCACCCTGGTCATACACGACTGGGGTTCCGCCCTAGGCTTTCATTACGCCATGCGCAACGAAAACAATATAAAAGCGCTGGCCTTCATGGAAGCGATTATGATGCCCATCCCGAGTTGGGATGCCTTTCCCCAGGATTTGAAGCAAACCTTTCAGGCCTTCCGCACACCGGAGGTAGGCTGGGACATGATTGTGAATAATCATGTGTTTGTTGAACAGATCTTACCCGGCGCAGTCGTCCGGACCCTGACGGAAGCCGAGATGGACTATTACCGAGCCCCCTATACCGACCCACCCACCCGCAAGCCGCTGTGGCGTTGGCCGAATGAGATTCCGATTGCCGGGGAGCCGGCTAACGTGGTGGCGGCGGTGGAGGCCTATAATGCGAAGCTCCAACAATCGGACCTGCCAAAACTGCTCTTTTCCGCCACGCCCGGCGCACTGATTCCCGCTCCAGTAGTGGAATGGTGCCGGCAGAACCTGCCGAATCTGAAAGTGGTTGATGTTGGGCCGGGTATTCACTTTGTCCAAGAGGACAACCCGCACCTCATCGGGACGGAGCTGGCGAACTGGTACCGTAGTTTATAAGCTCAGGACGAAGGGGCAGGGCTCAGGGAGAGCCTCATCCCGGACTGCTGCACAGGTCAAACATCTTGTAGACCCTACAGGTCGTAGACCTTCGCCACGTTCTCTCCCAACACCTTCTGGCGGGTCGATTCTGACATCGGCGCGACGAGTTCACTCAGTTCTTGCATATAATTGTCGGGATGGTCGGGATGGGGGAAGTCCGAGGCCCAGAAGAATTTGTCCGCACCGACAAAGTCTACGACGTGGCCAAAGGCTTTTTCGTCCGGATCACCGGAAATCCAGCACTGCCGCTGAAAGTAATAGCTCGGCTTTTCTTTGAGCTGCACCGTATCACCCAGCGGACTGTCATACACGGCGTCCATCCGATTGAGCAGATAGCCGGCCCAGCCCGCGCCTGACTCCAGGACAATGACTTTAATATTCGGAAAGCGCTCAAACAGTCCGTATTGAAACATGGCCGTAAACGCCTGGAGCGGGCCTTGGCCGCCATGCACATTGAAATGCCACATGGCCCATTTCTGCATGTCTTTGAACCGTTGGTGGACGCGCTTGGAAGGTGGCTCACCAGCCGGATGAATACCGACCGGTACATCGAGTTCCTGGGCCTTGGCCCAGAACGGGTCGTAGTCCGGATGGGCGTGGGATTTATCCGTCGGTGTGAACGGCGCAAAAAATGCCCCTCTGGCCCCGGCTTTGACCGAGCGTTCCAGCTCCTTGGCCGCCTCGTGGGGATCGCCCATGGAAATATGTGCGACCGGAATCAGCCGGCCATTGGTATCCGCACAGAACTCCGTAATCCAGCGGTTATACGCAGTCGTCAAGGCAGCCTGATACGCCAGATCGCCAACTTCTTCAGTCTCCCAGATCAGCCCGATACTGGGATACAGGATAGCCTTTTCCAAGCCTTCTTGATCCAGCCGCCGGACTCGCTCCTGGGCGTCCATGGACCCAAACGGTGCCTCGCCAACATAGGTCATACTCGGGTCCGGCTTGGCTCGGTCGGGCGGCTTCTTGCCCATGGCTCCAAAGGCAGCCAAGGCACCTGCGGGCATATACTTAAAGGGCTGGCCGTCGATTTCCAGGTATTCCAGGCCATGCGCATTGGTACGCAGGCGGATGGCCCGGTCCCGATACTGGGGGTCAATATATTTCTCCCAGATGTCAGGCGGCTCAAGAATATGGCCATCGGCGTCTATTGCCCCCGAGTAGGGGAATGTGGTTTGGGTTGCCATGCACTGTCCTCCTCACATCCAGACTGACGAATACGGCGTATGCGGAAAGGACATCGGCGCTGTGTCCAGACGGCCGCAGCCATGATGATGTGTGTATCTGCTTGTACTCAAGAGCGCTAGGTCTGGGGTGAGGCAGGTTCGCTTGCGAATATGCAAGTCAGGAGGGCAGCGTTTGTCTCTCTTTCATCCTTTTACCGCTTGACTCTCCTGCGGAATTCGCATGAAGTGCAGACAGTTTTCAATCAAAGGAGGAGAGTATGAAATTCGGTGTTGTCATGTTCGCCACGGATTACGCCATCCGTCCTGACGAGTTTGCCAAGGAGTGCGAAGACCGTGGCTTTGAGTCGGTCTGGTATCCGGAGCATACCCATATTCCGGCCAGTCGGCGCAGTCCGTGGCCGGGCGGCGGGGAGCTACCCAAAGACTATTGGCATACCCACGATTTGTTCGCGTCGCTGATGGCCGCCGCGGCTGCCACGACCACCCTCAAAGTCGGCAGCGGTATCTGCCTCGTGCAGGAGCACGACCCGATCAAGCTGGCCAAGGAAGTGGCCACCGTAGACCAGCTCTCGAACGGTCGCCTGCTGTTCGGGATCGGCGGTGGCTGGAATGCCGAAGAGATGGAAAACCACGGCACGCCCTTTGACCGCCGCTGGAAGATTCTGAGAGAAAAAATCGAGGCCATGAAAGCCATCTGGACCGAAGAGGCAGCCGAGTATCACGGCGAGTTTGTGAACTTCGATCCGATCTGGTCCTATCCCAAACCGCTGCAGAAACCCCATCCGCCCATTCTGCTGGGTGCCCACACCCCAGGCGGTTTGAATCGGGTCGCCAACTACTGCGACGGCTGGATTCCGATCGGGCCCAGAATCCCCGACCTCAAGGGCTGGATCGGCGATATGCACGCGCGGGCGGAAAAGTTCGGTCGTCAGGCCGCGGACCTGGCCGTGTCCGCTTTCATGGCGCCGGCCGAGGAGGCGGTGATCAACCAGTATCAGGAACTGGGGATCGAACGCTCCATCTTCGCCGTCCCGTCCGAGAGCCGCGACAAGGTCCTGCCGATTCTGGATAAGTACGCCGCGTTTATGTCGAGTATGAGCTAGACGAACCAACCCTCAGGAGGAAGAACGTATGATCGATTTACACTATTGGCCCACCCCGAACGGGAAGAAGGTCACCATTCTATTGGAAGAGTGCGGCATGCCGTACAAGATGATCCCGTGCAATATCGCCCAAGGCGATCAGTTTACGGACGAGTTTCTCAGGATCTGCCCCAATAACCGGATGCCGGCCCTGGTAGACCACGAACCGCTCGGCGGGGGCGAGCCGCTCAGCATCTTCGAGTCTGGGGCGATGATGATGTATATCGCCGAGAAGGCCGGACAGTTTTATCCCCAGGATGTCCGCGGCCGCTACGAGGTCAACCAGTGGCTGATGTGGCAGATGGCCAACCAGGGGCCCAAGAGTGGCGAGTGCGGTCATTTTCGTCGCCTGGGCGACGACCAGGGCGATCAGACCTACGCGGTCCGGCGTTTTACGGATGAGGTCAATCGCATGTTCGGCGTGATGAACAACCAGTTATACCGGCAGCCCTATCTGGCCGGGAACGAATACACCATTGCCGACATGATCTGTTACCCCTGGACGGTCAACTGGGAGTCCCAGGGTCAGGACATCAACGAGTTCAAATACTTCAAGCGCTGGTACGAGGAACTCTCGGAACGCGAGGGCGTCAAAAAAGGCATGGCCGTCGGCAGCGACCTCGGCTTCGACGTCACCAAGCTCTCACAGGAAGAGAAAGACCGTCTGCGCGAAATGCTCTACAACCAACGCGCCCGCCCAGTCCCGGAGTAGTCGGGGTGTCGGGTGAGGTGACGCTCACCTAAGCTACATCTTCGACGGCGGCCTAGGAGTAAACATGAGACCCCGGGGTACCACCTCGGGGTCTTGTCGTATTTGGAGGGTTCCAAGGCAGCAGCTCGAAAATTTTCTGCTCCAGTGACATGTCACTGGCTAAAAACGAAGGGTGTTACGCTTGCCTGCCGAGGGGATAGAGCATACGTGATATTGAAATACAGATGGTTGGAGGTATGTCGATGTCCGACGACCTAAAGAGCCAGCAAGAACCAGTGAGCACTAGCATTAAGGATAGGGACTTCCCGAGTCTATACCAGAGTGCAGACCAAGCATCACTGGCCGCACAACGGCATTATTTTCGTTTGCAGACATGCCATGTCGCTTGTCTTATTTTGGGGAGCGCCAGTGCCGTCCTTGCAACGATAATTCCGGTCGTGGTTGTCACATGGGCTTACATTGTCTTGGCGATAGTTCTTGCAATTGGCGTCGTTCTCAACTTGGTCTCCCGCGTGCGTCGGGACGACAAGGTGTGGTTTGACTGTCGCGCTATTGCTGAGTCCACAAAGACCGCTACATGGCGGTTCATGATGAAGGCTACACCGTTCAAGGATGATAGCATGGCTAAGAAGTCATTCATCGAACAGCTTCGACGAATACGAGCGGCGAGACCTTCCAGCCCAAAGGATTTGGCGAAAAGCCTGGATGCAAACGCTCTGACCATCAGTGATTTTATGAATGATATGCGACTGAAATCCTTGAATGAAAGGCAGAACCAGTATCTCGAGTCGAGGCTTCGCGACCAGAAGACTTGGTATTCGAAAAAAGCCAAGTTAAATGCAAGAAAGGGAGATTGTTGGTTCTATACAGTTGTGGCACTACAGATTCTTGCCATTGTTTTTGCATTTATTTGGGCTGCTTCAAGTAGCTTGCCGGTAAACGTGGTCCCAATTCTGATGACCTGCGCTGCTTCCGCCGTCGCCTGGAGTCAGATGAAGCGCTATGGCGAATTGGACCAGACCTATTCCCTTGCCGCACAGGAACTAGGGGAGCAGGAAGCGATTGCCTCGGGTATAACGGGAGAGGACAGCTTCCTCACACTTGTGGAACAGGTCGAGGAGACCATTTCTCGTGAACACACCATGTGGTGTGCACGCCGAGATGTGATAATCAGTCCAACCGACAGGAGGAACTAACATGGCTAAGCGGAAAATATTCGTGAGTTACGACTGTGACAACGACAGGCATTACAAGAACATACTCCTGGCGTAGGACAAGAACCGCGAATTCGACTTCGGCTTTAGTGATCAATCCGCTGACGTGTCCATCCAGAGCACTGACGTGGCCGCTATCAAGCGTGCGATCTCAGCAAAGATTAATGCTGCTACCTACTTCCTGTGCCTTGTTGGTGAGAAGACCAGCAAGAGCAGTTGGGTTGTCTGGGAGATCGACAAGGCGAAGGAACTAAGAAAGAAGCTTGTTGCCGTGAAGATTTCGTCCAGGAATGTAACCCCAAATGGACTCTTGGGCGCTGGGGCGTCGTGGTCCATGTCGTTTACCTTCGACGCCATCCTCGATGCTATCGAAGACGCGTATTAATGCGCTGGAGCTGGACACTTGACCGAAGAAATCGCTATGACAACAGATCGAAGCAGAGAGCTATGTATCGCGCAGACAGCCATTCCGTTGCCATGCTTTTTCCCGTCGGTTTCAAGCGTCAAGACGAACCTGAAGCCGGTTGATTATGTAGAGCTTCTCGCCGGGTCTGGTCATCCGATCTTCCTGGTGTCCGCCTACGACATCGCCCATTGCCCCAACGATCAGCGCCCGCGCATGGACTACGCTCTGACGCGAAGCAAGGAACGCGGTGCCGTAATCCTTATGGACAGCGGGAACTACGAGAGCTTCTGGAAAGACGACAACGACTGGCAACCGGATGGATTTCATGAGATTGCTGCTTCCAACCTTCATCACCTCTGCTTTTGCTATGATAACCAGCAGCCGCCCGACACCCCAGAATCAATTGCCGAAGATGTAATGGCCGGTGTGCTCCGAGACCAAGAGTATGCCCTTGGGACCGTAGCTCCGATAGTCCATGGGGACACAGCATTGCTGCCGGAGGCGGCCCGCAGAACAGCGGAGCAGCTTTACCCTCTACTCCTGGCCGTCCCGGAGCGTAAGCTCGGAGAAGGCATTCTTGAGCGAACCCGAACGGTAAGGAAAATTCGAGAGGCCCTCAATACGCTGGATGTATATTGCCCACTTCATCTGCTCGGCACCGGGAATCCGCTTTCAATTATTGCCTATACCTTGGCTGGAGCCGATAGCTTTGATGGTCTGGAATGGTGCCAGACCGTCGTGAATCACGAGACTGGCAAGCTGTTGCATTTCCAGCAATGGGACTTGATCCGTCATCAGACGGAGTGGGGTCAATACCCTGAACTACCGTACATTCAGTTAGTCTTGATGCACAACTTAGATTTTTATCGCAAGTTCATGGCTAGATTACACGAAGCAATACATCGTGAAGATACAGGATCTTTCGTTCGACAGTACGCCACTCCCGAACAGGCAGCTTTGTTGATCCAGGCCAGCGAAGGAGACGGATAGTATGGCAAATATCCACTTTTCGCTTCCAGCTATTGAACACGCTATCTTGGATGTATGCAGCGTTCTTAACGAATATCCATCTATCTCATGGAAAAAGCGAAGTGAAGACGATTTATGGCGGGAGATGGTGCTCTGTATCCTGGGAAGTCGGGTAAAATTTGAAGTGGCGCATGCGGCGGTTGAACGGATGAACCGCATGCGCTTGCTTTCCCATTCACGGCGGAGCGTAGGCTTCGATAGATATGAGAAGGACACGATGATAGCACTTTCCGGGGGCTACCCGTTTTACCGCGTCCGGGCCAATCATCTTCGTCGTGCAGCAGAGCGACTATACAGCTCGCGAGGATCAGTTCTGGAATTCCTGGATAGCGCCAGTGACACTCACAGTGCGCGACGAATACTGGCGTCTGAGGTAGCAGGTTTGGGACCCAAGCAGGCGAGTCTATTCCTTCGCAACATCGGTTATACAAAGTGTATTGCGATCCTGGACGTCCATGTTTTGACGTATTTAAGTTGGGTCGGTCTTACGGATACTCTCCTCAAATCGGTTTCGACGTTAGAAAAATATGAGGCACTGGAAAATTCTTTTATCAAACACGCATATTCGTTCGGATACTCACCCCATCAATTTGACCTTGCGGTGTGGGTTGTAATGAAAGTGGCTAAGGAGGAAGCAAAGGTATGGGAATCGTGACTCTGGTATCCGGTGGATTCGATTCAACTCTCATGAGCCTCATGGCCCATGAGGAAGGGGCGACACTATTCCCCCTCTTTATCGATTACGGGCAACTTGGGGTGAGTAAGGAGTGGGCAGCGTGTCAGCAGCTTCACGAGCAATTCGGTCTACCACGCGTCACCTACATGGATTTATCCGGTTTTGGAAAGACGATTCCAAGTGGACTTACAGACAGCAGCTTGCGCATAAACGAAGACGCCTTCTTGCCAGGCCGTAATCTCCTTTTTGTGCTGGTAGGAGCGGCCCATGCATTCAAGGTACAGGCGGACAGCGTCGCGATTGGCTTACTCAATCCCGCTTCCCATCTTTTCCCAGACCAGACCAAAGGATTCACGGAAGAGTGTGAAAGGATGATCGAGACGGCAATGGGTAGGCGGATTCTTGTTCTCACGCCGCTGATTGAGTTCTCGAAAAGAGATGTCCTGATAATGACACGTAGTCGAGGAGTCAAAGGGACCTACTCTTGTCATGCGGGTGGAGATGAACCTTGCGGCGTGTGTATAGCCTGCATCGAGATTACTAACGCAAAGGAAGGGACTTAACTATGGGTGGAAGCGGTGAAGGTCGTGGGTTGACCCTGGGCGAAATCAGGAGTCTCGAACAACGTGCTAAAAAGTCCCTCAAGGAGGGCGACAAAGGCGAGAAACGTAATGTATTTATCAGCTTTTCTTCGGACGATCTCAATGAAGTCAACCTGCTACGTGGTCAGTCGAAGAATGAGAACAGCAACATTGAGTTCAACGACTGGTCACTGAAAGAGCCGTTCGATAGCGAAAAAGCCGATTACATTAGGCGGGGTATTCGGGAGCGTATTCGCCAATGCTCTGTTACCGTTGTTTATGTGTCGGACAAAACCGCCGGCAGCAAATGGGTGAACTGGGAAATACGAGAAAGCCTTGCCATGGGGAAAGGTGTCGTCGCCATGCACAAAGGCGACACCGCGCCAAAACGGCTACCGAGGGCTATTACAGACAACCACATTCGGGTTGTGCCGTGGAACCAGCAACAATTGGCAAAAGCCATCGAGAAGGAATCAGATAACCGATAAAATGATCAGGAACTCATCTCATAAATAGGAGAGTCGCTACTCTTACCCAGGACCGACGGCATACTCGGGGCCTCGTTGTATGTGGTATGTCTGCTGGCGATGCAGCGTAGAGCGGGCCGAGCTAGCGATCCTCTTCTGATGACTTCATGTTGTCATCTTTATGATGGTCTGCCATCATGTCAGCTATGATTCGGACTCAGGTACAGCTTACAGAACAGCAGTTGCTCCGATTACGAGAACTTGCTGCGGAACGAGGATTATCGATTTCCGAGTTGGTGCGTAACGGGGTGGACCATATCCTCGGTCACGCCGAGCGGGCGGAACACGGAGACAGGGCGCAGCGTGCGATCGCCGCCGCGGGACGCTTCCACTCCAGACGCACCGATGTGGCCCGCCGCCATGACGCCTATCTCGTCGCTGCTTATGAAACACCCGAGGGGTGAAGAGATATTTATCGATACGTCCGCCTTCTACGCCGTGCTGGACGCGGACGATGAGGTGCATGCTCAGGCACGCGTGGGGTGGCTGGGACTGATCCGCGACGGTAAACCATTGGTGACCTCGAATTACGTGTGCGTGGAGACCTGCGCCCTCGTTCAAGCGCGGCTCGGGATGGATGCCGTGCGCGTTCTGTTCGATGATATGCTGCCGATGGTGACCGTGGTCATGCTCGATGAGACACTCCACACGAACGCTATCGCAACCTTGCTCGGAGCCAATAGACGGAAACTGAGCTTAGTGGACTGCACGAGCTTCGCGGTGATGCGCCATCGCAGCACGGTCACGGCGTTTGCCTTTGACCAGCACTTTGCCGAACAAGGCTTCCGGCTTGTGTCGTAGCCCCTGCGGCCCACACCCGACCGATGGACACGAGGACTGCCTGAAGCGAATGGGGCTGGCACTCTGAGTGTGAAAAAAGAATGAAGCAAATAGTTCGTGGCTTGGGGATCAACGTGTTGGAGTGAGTACCCATGAAGGCATTTACCTATTCGGAAGCGCGCCAGAATCTCGCCCGTCTGTTGATTCTTGCGCAAAAAGAAGAAGTGGAAATTCGCAGACGAGACGGCAGCGTTTTTTCTCTCAAAGTCAAAAAAAACGCACCTAGATCACCGTTTGATGTGCCGGGAGTCAAGACGCGGGCCACCACGGCGGATATTCTGGACGCCGTTGGTGAGTCACGGAGGAGGGGCGTTTAAGGGAATGGGGCTCTCGTTTAACTGAAAGGAGGGCGGCCGTGCCGCTGAAGAACCCGCCGCACCCCGGCAAGGTTGTCCGGATGTCCTGTCTGGAGCTGCTCGGATTGAATGTCACCGAAGGCGCGAAGGTGCTTGGCGTCAGTCGCCAAACCCTCTCGAACTTGGTGAATTGTCATGCTCGCATGTCTACCGACATGGCGGTCCGGTTAGCGAAAGCTTTTGGTTCTACAACGGAGACATGGATACGCTTGCAGGCCGCCTACGATGTTGCGCAGGTGCAAGCGCGTGAGGATGAAATCGAGGTCAAGCGCTACGAGCCACGCCCAGCGGCGGGACAGTAGGGATCGAGAAGAAAGAGGTCGGCTCCCGCCCATGTCGCTGGGCGGGAGCCGAGAGAACGGAAGAGAGGCTTAGGCGACCGCTTTTTGGTCCAACTGCTGCAAGCGCGGCATGACCTCGGCCGCGAACAGCCGCATGCTCTGCTCGCTGTCCTCATACGGCATGCCGCCATAGCTGAACACACCGGTGAAGGCGTCGCAGCCGATCTTGGAGCGGATCTCAAGGACTTTTTCAAAACACTGGTCTGGCGTGCCCCAGACCTGGAGGTTGAGAAAAAAGTCGGTCACGCCTTCGACACTGCCCATGGCCTCAGACATCTTGCCGTAGTATTCGTAGCCCTTGGTTTTGGCGAAATGGTCACCACCAAAATTGTAGTGCTTCATGGCCGACTGCCAGTAGGCGCCGATGTAGCGCCGGGCCATCTCTTCGGCACGGCCGGCATCCTTATCGCAGAAGACCCAGCCGCCGGCGACCGGCGCCGGTGCCTCGGCCCCGTTGGCCTCACGGTAGACCGTCCGGTACGTGTCCAGCTCTACCGCCACGTCTTCCCACGGCTTCTGGGGAATGATCAGGATGCCGACGCCCAGACGGGCCATGATCTCGGACGACTCGGGTGACACCGCGGCGGCGTACGTCCGGCCCTTAAAGGATTTGAACGGCTTGGGACGGATGTCTTTCTTGGGCTGGGTATAGTACTGGCCCGCATACTCGCAGTAACCCCGTTCAAGTCCGGTCAGGACCATATCCGCGGCCTCGACAAAGCGTTCGCGCGACTCGCCCATATCGACCCGGAAGCCCTCGAACTCGACCTGCCCGGCGCCGCGCCCGAGCCCCAGAATCAGCCGCCCGTCGCACATATCGTCCAACATCGCAATTTCTTCCGCCGCCCGCATGGGATCGTGCCAGGGCAGCACGACGACCATCGTGCCCAGTTTGACCGTCTTGGTCCGGCCGGCCATATAGGTCAGGAACTGGAGCACGTCGGGCACCATGGTGTAATCGGTGAAGTGGTGCTCAACGCTCCAAATCGAATCAAAGCCCAGCGGCTCGGCCAAATCGGCCAGCCGAATCTCATTCTTATAGACCTCATAGTCCGAGATCTTTTGCGCCGGGTTTTGGCAGATCGTAGCCATGCCGATCTGCATCGGCGAATCGAGTTGTGTCATGCTGTGTGTCCTCCTTCGGGTAGTAGTAATCTTCTAACGCTCGTCCTCAGAAGCCCGGCAGCATAGCGCAGGTGAAAAAAGAAAGATAGCTGGCGATCCGCTATCACGCGGATGCTGAAAACTATCCCGCAAGATCGAAGAGCAGTCTATGCTTTACATTCAGGGTGCGTCGTATAGTAGGGTGCGTATAGGAGTGAGATTATGAGCAAGCGACAATCTCGACAGGTGTTGTTCGGAGCACTGCTGGCGACCGTCCTCGTGTGGGGTTATCCGGCCGCTGGACAAGAGTGGACGCAATCGAAATGGGGGCCGGAGGACGAGATCGGAAGCGCGAACTACATCACACCTGAACGCGTGAAGCTCGCGGCCAGTCTGGTCAAAACCGGCAAGACGTACGCGCTCGGGATGGTGACCGGCCCCGACACGCCGGCCTATCCGCCCCGCCACTACAAGGTGTACGTCTGGGATACCGTGCTGGGGGGACCGAACGAGCTTACCACCACCGACGACTTGGCCGTTACCTGGCTCGGGGTAGGCAGCCAAATCGACGGGTTCGGTCACGTCGGCATCGATCACGTGCATTACAACGGCTGGAAGACGCAGGACTTCCTCTCGCTCACGGGCATCAAGAAGTTCGGCGTGGAGAACATCCCACCCATCGTGGCGCGCGGCGTGCTGCTGGATATGACGAAATACTATGCGGTCGACATCGTGCCTAACGGTACGGCCTTCAACAGCAAGGAGATCGACGAGGTCGTAAAGAGACAAGGTATAGAAATCCGGGAAGGCGATGTGGTGTTGTTCCACACCGGCTGGCTGAAGCAATTCGCGCAGATGGGTGAGGGCGAGCCGAAGCTAGGCTTTCCTGAACCGGGCATTGGCGTCGAGGGCGCGCGCTACCTGGCCGGGAAAGGCGTCGTGGCGGTCGGGGCGGACACCTGGGCGCTGGAGGCCATCCCGTTCGAGAAGGAGGCCGAGCGCTTTCCGGTCCACCAGGAGTTATTGGCCAAGAACGGCACCTACATCCTCGAGAACATGAACACGGCTGCGCTGGCCGCAGATGCGGCCTACGAGTTCATGTTCGTGCTCGGCGCACCGCGCATGGCCGGGGCGGTACAGACGATTGTCAATCCTGTCGCGATCCGCTGAAGCAATCCGGAAAACCCGCGGCGCGCTTACCGGGACTACCTCAGTTGACACATCGGCCACCTACTGAAAGCGGCGGGCGTCTTCTCCGGCGTAGCGCGCCACCATTGTATCGATCTGTGAGGTCTGTTCGACTTTGTCGAGGACTTCGGCCAGACGGCGGGCGGGGAGGGCACACGTCATCTCGGTGGCCTGTATGCCGGTTCGCGCCCGGCTCAGCGCGCAGCCGACACTCACGGCGACCTGGCCGTCTTTCGCCATGGCCACGATATGACACTGCGGCTTACCCTCGATCTTGAGATCGGATAGGGCGTCCGAGAGCACCATGGCGGCGTGCGGGTTGATGCGGAGCAGCACCACGTCAGGATCAAGCGGCGTTTCCGCCAGTGGCCCATAGGTAACGGCCCCAGGCTTGTCCGCCACCGTTGGAATATGAGGGAAGACCTCCTCCGCCACCCAGCCGCTTTCCAGCAAGGTCGCCACGTCCTTGCCCTGGGCGGCCTCTTCCAGCGTTTTGAAACCGTGGGTGAGACTACCCACGCTACAGTTGCCGTGGTCTTCGGCAACCGTGCTGAAGGTGCGTTCCCCGGCTTTGATCCAGAACACACAGCCGGCGGCCACCCGTCCGGTCCGCCCATCCGGCGTTGGTTCGGCCAGCGGCTCGTCAAAGGCCGGGATGCTTGCCGGTCGGGCCGGGCTAAAAGTAATCGCCAGCGGTGCTGCCACCGGGCGTAGCGCCTTGGTGAGGCGTTCGGCTAAGCCGTTCCAATCCGCTGTGGTCATTGCCCTCACTCCTTTGGGGCTCACATTTCAATAATCTGGAACGCATGTGTGCCGATCTCGGTTGAGACTTCAATCTCGCCGTCCTGCACGCTCCAGTTGTCCCACGCCTGACCGTCCATGAGCACCCGACAGGTACTCGGCTGCTGCAAGTTCTTGACGCGAAAGCTGGTCGGTCGTCCCTGGGCGGCCGGGTCAGCCGTATAGGTCCGCAAGACCAGGGTCTTCTTCTCCTGGTCGTAATACGCCTGCGACAAACCCATGCTTGGAAAGTCCACCCCGTACACGCTGGGCTGGTCGAACTTCTCCAGGTTCGGCTCGGTGTAAATGCGCGACCACGCACCCGGGCCGCCGACCTCGGCCACCATCAGATTGGCGTTATACTGCCCGCGCGGATAGGGCTCGTTCAGTCCAAAGCCATAATAGAATTCCCCGGCGTCCCGATCCCAGGTTGGCTCGTAGTTGGCCTCGACATGGGCGCGCATTTTCCTGACCGTCTCCGTGTCGCCCAAATCGTTGGCTATACTCAGGGCGCGGACCGTCATATACGGATGATCTTCGGTCGCGCCGGGCGCAAAGGTCATATAGGCCGTGCCGTCCGGCTTTTCGACCAGATAGTCCCGCTTGGCGGCCTCGTAAAAACGGGTCGTCATGGCCCGGTCACTCGGCAACAGGTAAAACCCCCACATAATCCAGCTAAAGACGGCCGGCAGGGTGTTATTGTAATCAATCAACGGGTCGTAATAGATGGTCACCCACTCGGGCAGAAGCGGGTCCTCGGACGGGGCAATATAGTTTTTCTTAGCATACTCGTACCACTGCTCAAACGCGCGGAACGTATTGCCATTGTAGAAGGTGTCGTAAAGCCTCAGACCGAGGCTGGTGACCGTGAGTCACAGCGGCCACATTTTGGTGTTCTCTCAATGCGAGCCCTCGGGTCTGCTACACCACTGGTCGCTGATGTACTCATTCATGCTGGTGTGGGTGTAGTGAAACGTATGCTCGCCATTATTCACGACGCTGAAACCGTCATTATATTTTCGGTCACCCGACACATACAGGTGTAAGCCCATGGTCAGCGACAGAAAGCCTTTGTAGTAAATCGCTCCGGCGGCCTTGATCGGGTCGGGCTCATAGCCCCACGGCTCAACCCCGTTTGCGGCCCAGCCCGGCGTGTCGTATTTCCCGCGGAGCTCGTTGGGAATGAGCAAGGGGAAAAACTCATCCGGATAGTGCTCGCGCTGCGGGTCGGGGCCGATCTGCTCGGACCAGTCATAGGTCCCCCAGTAGTCGGTAATCCGGTCAACCAGGCTTTCAAGAATCTTGGCGTACACCTCGCGCCAGGCCGGCGTAATGTCGCTCATCAGGGCGACCGCGTAGGACGAGTCTACGGCATCGAAGCGATGAAAATTCCCCATGGGTGGCAAGCTTTTATCGTCCCACATGTCAGATGGCCGGCCGTCTTTGGACCAGTCGTCATCCACCATGGCCTTGCGGTACAGGTATTTGAGCCAGCCGCGCGCTCTTTCGGACAACTCGGTCTGGACCGTCTCGTCTGCCATACTGTCCTCCTCTCGTTTTGCTCGGAGTCCGTATGACTCCTTCTATACCAGCCCAACGGTGCATATGAAAAGAAGAAAAGGGGTAGGGTCTCCGTCGTTGCCTATTTCCCCCCTCTGGTCTGGTAGTAGCCGAAGGCGCTCCAGCCGCCGTCGATAACCATGACCTCGCCGGTCATGAAACCGGCATCCTCGCTGGCGACAAAGCGTACGGCTTTGGCAATGTCCGCCTCCGAGCCCAGCCGCCGTTGGGGCGTACGCTTGATTAAATCCAGCGCGGTCAGCTTGCCGTCCGCTTCAAGGCCGACGATCATGTCCGACTCGATATAGCCCGGCGCGATACAGTTGACGCGAATGCCATACCGGGCCCACTCGATCGCCATGACCCTGGTCATATGATCCACCGCGGCTTTCGAGGTGCAGTAACCGAGCGTGGCCGGGAAGGCGTTGCGGCCTAAAATCGAGCCGATATTGATGATACAGCCGCCGCCGTGCTGCGTCATTTGACGCGCCGCTGCTTGAGAACACAGGAAAATGGACTTCACATTGATGTCCATATGCTGGTCCCAGTTCTCCTCGGTCATTTCCAGCGTCAACTGCGGGCGCGTGATGCCGGCATTATTGACCAGGATATCGACCGGTCCGAGTTGTTCCTCGACCGCGGCAAACAAGCGTGTGACCTCGTCCGCCCGCTCGACATGACAGCCAAATGCGCTCGCCTCTCCGCCCTGACGCGTGATCTCGGCAACCGTCGCTGCTGCGTTTTCGGCCTGCGTCGCCACGCAGGCCAGCCGCGCGCCGGCTTCTGCCAACTCAACCGCAATGGGTTTTCCCAGGCCGCGGCTGGCGCCGGTCACGACGGTGACTTTTCCCGTAAAAATACCCATGCCCTATTGCTCTCGTGGATGTTCGGCCTGGACGAACGCGTATTCCCCCCGCCAGGAAAGTTCATGGAGCTGGCACCTGTGGGATATCCCGGAAGCAGGGCAAACTCCTTGGGCCGATGGGGGGGCTAAGGGAGGAGGCGGGTCCAAGGGCGTAAAACTGGTACTGGATGTAGTCGGCTCTCTCCTGACCAGCACCCCATCGTACCTTTCCACCCGAAATCTGCCGAAGGTGATAGGAGGCCTGGTCATCGAAAGGGATCTCTTTGCTATAGTACTTGTGCTGGTTCCAGTACCCAGGCTCATCGTCAGGAACGGGGACAATAAAGCCATCACGATAGGAACCGGGAATCACACCCCAGCGGCCGTCGTAGTCGTTATAGAAGAGACGCCAATACCTGACTGAATACCAATTGGCGTCACTATCCAGCTCGTCATCTATTGCGCTATACCAATGGTCGTCACGGGTGGCGGTGGCGAAGCGATGATAGAGTCCGGAGAGTCTGAATTTACCACTAGAATAATAAAACGGGGTAGAGTTATATTTAATGCAGCCGTCGTCATCCAAAAGCCAATTTACCGCCCCCCCGGGTAGGCTCTGTAGGCTCTCCCTATATTCACATGTAAGCGTTCTTCCGTGAGTTCTCTCCTCGCTGTTGAAGGCGGGTTCACAGATAATTCCTCCCTCTCCGTTTCCTGCACGGCTAACCGCTCCTTCCCCGCTTCCCGCGCAGGCATCCCCGGTACAGGGGGCGATGTTTTCTGTACCAGCGACTTCAAAATGCTGGGTGGCGGTGGACCATGTCAGCGTGGTGGCCGTGCCCGGTGCGGGGAAATCCACCACCTCCACTTCCGTGCCGCCCTTATCGTTGATGAAAGGCAGCCCGGTATGCCCTATGGTGAAGCTCCGAGAATCAAACGCTTCCCCATTGTCTCTCGCAACGACCCTGTCGTACCCAATCAACTCATTCCAGTTGACCTGGATAATCCAGCCATTGTTCTCTTCACCAAGACAGACTCCTGCGGTATCAGAACGCGGCATATTCTGAGCAGGGTTGAGCTTGAGCACGCCTTCCCTTGCACTGCCCGTTAACCACAGTTCAATGTCGTTGGTGTTGCATTTCCATCCAGCAATAAAGCCAATGCCGCTGACAAAGGCAGAGGGGGATTCGATGTCGCCTCGGTTTGTCATTTGCGCCTGTGCAAAAGAGACAGCAAAAAGAGAGAGCAGAACAAAAAGCGTGAGTTTCAAGTCCAATTCCTTTCCTACAGGTGTTCTGCCGAACTATACCAAACCCGTTCCGTGGGAGCCAGGGACGGTCTCGGCAATAGCGGCGCCCTGCCTCACGCCAGGGCGCGTTCTCAGCCGCGCAATGGCCGGAAGAAGGCGCGGATGTCTTCGACCAGCCTGTCCGGTTCTTCCATGGCGGCAAAATGTCCACCTGAGGGCATTACGGTCCAACGCTGGAGATTGTAATAGCGCTCAGCCCAGCTGCGTGGCATCAGGGCCACTTCCTGGAGAAACACCGCACAGCCGGTTGGTGCTTCTACGACCGGAGAACGCTCGTGGGACGGCTGCCATATATTGTGGGCGGCTTCATAGTAATAGCGCGCAGAGGTCCCGAAACTGTTGGTGAGCCAGTAGAGCATCACGGTATTCAGGAGATCATCTTTACTAAAACGTGACTCGACGTCGCCCTGGCAGTCACTCCAGGTCCGGCGCTTTTCTACCAGCCAGGCGGCCAGGCCGACAGGCGAGTCGTTCAAGCCAAACGCCAGCGTTTGGGGCTTGGTTGACTGGAGTCGGAAGTAGCCGGCTTCGGCTGCAAAGAAGTGGGCGGTCTTGTCAAACCAGCCGGCTTCGTCAGGACTGTAGGCGGATGCCTCGGGCAAGCTTCCGGTGAAGAAGTCGAGGGGAATCATGAGATGGATATGGACGCCAATGAGCTGTTCGGCGTATTTGTGGCCCAACTGGGCGGACAGAATGGCACCCCAGTCTCCTCCCTGGGTGGCGAATTTCTCATAGCCCAAAACATCGTGCATGAGTGTGACCCACAGGTCTGCCGTGCGCCAATAATTGATCCCCGGAACGGTCAGGGGCGAGGAAAAGCCATAGCCGGGCAGGGAGGGGACGACCACGTCAAAGGAATCGGCCGGGTCTCCGCCAAAGGCAGCCGGATCGGTCAAGGGTCGAATGACCTTGCGCAGATCCCAAAACGTCCACGGCCAGCCATGATTCATAATAAGCGGCATGGGGTTGGGCCCTTTGCCGGGCTCATGAATAAAGTGAACGGGTACCTCTTCAATCGTCGTGGTAAAGTGAGAGAAGGCATTCATCTCCCGTTCGTGGGTGCGCCAGTCGTACTGCTCCAGCCAATGCGCAACGAGTTCCTTGAGGTAGGCCGCGTTCGTGCCATACTCCCAGCCGTCATTGGCAAAGTCCGGGGCCCAGCGTGTTTTGACCAAACGCTCTCTCAAGTCCGTCAGGGTTTCATCAGGGATCGCGATAGTGAAAGGCTCTTTGATGCTCATCAACTTCTCCTTTTTAGTCGACACTTAACGCGATTTGCCGAGCCCGCGCAATCCTGTATCGGAAGGCCGCGCCAGCGGCTGTTCCTGGTGTCACCATTCTTGATAGGATGCGAAATACAGCGCGAACCACTCACGAGAGAGATACAGGTGCAAGCGAGGGAATGTCATGCTGAAAACAATGATCACCGGCAGTCTGCCGCGCCCGACTTGGCTCGCCCCGCAGAACCAGATCTCGTCTGTCTCCTTGCGGCTTGAAGCTGACACTTTACACGAAGGTCAGGACGATGCCGTGCGCCTGGCCGTGGTCGATCAGCACGCCGCCGGTATGGATATTGTAACCGACGGCGAACAGCGGCGGCGGCATTACATCTGGGGATTCACCGAGGGACTGAGCGGGATTGATTTCAACCGTATGGTCAAAAAGGAAACGCGCGGCGGTCGGTATAAGACACGGATAGACGTCGCGCGGGTAACGGGACCGGTCCGACGGCCTCGCGCCATTTTTCTGGACGCGCTACGCTTCCTCAAACGACACACGACTCTGCCGGTGAAAGTCACCCTTCCGGGTCCGATGACAACCGCGGATACCCTGGCAGATGAACACTACGGCGAGCCGCAGCGTCTCGCCGCCGACCTGGCTGGCGTCCTCAATGACGAGGCGCGCGAGCTGGCCGAAAACGGCTGTGACATCATTCAGTTTGATGAGCCGTGCTTTAATATCTATCTCGATGCGGTTGAGGAGTGGGGCATCTCCACGCTTGAAGCCGCAGCCGAGGGAGTCCGAGCAAAAACCGCGGTCCATATCTGCTACGGCTATGGCGTTCCGCAGGTCCTGGCCTGGAAGACAACGAATACGGATTGGCACCATTATCACCGCACTCTGCCCCTTCTTCGCACCAGTACGATCGATATGATCTCGGTCGAATGTGCGGCCTCTGGTGTCGATCCGTCCGTGCTCGAACTGGCCCGAGGCAAAGACCTCATGGTTGGCGTTATTGATGTGGGGACAGAGGACGTTGAGACATCCGCAACCGTTGCCGAACGCATTCGGGCCGCGCTTCCCTATGTCGCGCCGGACAAACTCTACCCGTGTACGGACTGTGGTATGATCCCCCGCTCTCGCACCGCCGCGCGCGGAAAAATAAAAGCCTTGGCGGACGGCGCCCGGCTCGTCCGCACGGAACTGGTAAGCGAAACGATGGCCGGCATCCCGCGAGTGGGTCGGCCAAAGAAATAGTGCTCGGAAGGATTGCGCATGACACGCATACCAATAAATGGCGTCAGCCTGCATGTTGAAGAGACCGGCTCTGGAGAGTCGATTGTTTTTGTCCACGAGTTTGGCGGCGATGCACGAAGCTGGCAGCCGCAAGTCGAGCATTTCTCTCGTCACTATCGGTGCGTCGTCTATAACGCCCGGGGCTATCCACCCTCGGATGTGCCTGAAGACGAAAGGCTCTACGGCCAGCAACTCTCCACCGCCGATCTGAAGGGGGTGCTTGATGCGCTCGATATTGAGCAGGCGTTTGTTGTCGGCCTGAGCATGGGAGCCTATACGGGCCTCATGCTCACCGTGCAGCACCCTGAGCGAGTCCGTGCACTCGTGTTTGCCAGTGGTGGTTCGGGCGCGTATCCAGAAACGCGTGCACAGTTCTTAGTCGATACCAACGCCGTGGCAGAGAAAATGTTACAAGCGAACTCCGTCGATGCGGCGGGGATTTCCTCCGGCCCCAGCCGGGTGCAGCTTCAGAACAAAAACCAGACGGTCTGGGAGCAGTTTGCAGCCCACCTGTCTGAACATTCCGCCGTGGGCTCAGCCTATACCTTGCGCCACGTCCAGGCCGAACGGCCCTCGCTGTACGATCTCACCACTGAGCTGCGCTCGGTGACGCCGCCGACACTCTTGGTTGTCGGCGATGAAGATGAATCCTGTCTGGATGTCAATCTGCATCTCAAACGCACCATGCCCTACGCAGGGCTCAGTATCTTGCCGAAAAGCGGCCATCTGTTGAACCTGGAAGAGCCCGAACGATTTAATGCTCTGATCGACGAATTCTTTCAGACGGTAAAAGCCGGACAGTGGAGTCGCCGAGACCCACGCTCGGAGACGGTGAGCGCGTTCGGGCAGAAGACGTAGTCAGGCTGCTTGCCGTCTGCTCTTGTCCCACTCCCCGGCAGGGAGCGGGACAGCGTCCGGGTCGCCGGGAAGGATATTTCCTTGAGACTCCTTCGCTCCTCTGGTCCTACTGGGCAACCCAACCGCCATCAACAACCATCGGATGGCCAGTCACAAACGACGCCGCATCTGAGCAGAGCCAGACCACGGCTTCGGCAATTTCCTCGGGTTTTCCCAAGCGCCCAATCGGCTCTTTGGCGGTCATGCCGTCTTCTATGCGTGGGTCTAGCTCCATGCCGCGCTCGAACATCGGTGTCCGGATGACCCCTGGACAGACGGCGTTCACTCGAATGCCGGCTTTGGCATATTCCAATGCCGCGGTCCTGGTCAGTCCGACCACACCGTGCTTGGCGGCCACATACGCGGGTCCACTCCGAAAACCAACCAGACCGGCAACCGAGGCGGTATTGACAATTGTACCGCTGCCTTGCGTCAGCATATGCCGGAGCTCATATTTCATGCACAGCCACACCCCGGTCAGGTTAATCGCAATCACCCGGTCCCAGTGTTTCGGTGTATAATCGCCGGTCCGTGCAGCGGCCCCCGCAATTCCAGCGTTGTTGAATGCGCAGTCAAGCCGCCCATACGTCTCAACCGTTTGCGTGACTAATGCCTCGACTTCCGCAGCCTGGGCTACATCGGTTTGCACGAACACGGCCTCGCCCCCAGCGGATTTGATGAAATTGACCGTCTGCTCCCCACCTTCAACAACCACATCGGAGACAACGACCGTCGCGCCTTCGCGGGCGAACGCTAATGACGTAGACCGCCCAATACCCGACCCACCGCCCGTCACCAATGCAACTTTTCCATCTACTTGGCCTGCCATAATTTTGTATTCCTCCTTACTCTGTGTCAGAGCGTTTCTTCTAGCGTGTCGGAGGCTATCAATAAAGGGAAAGCATATCTCGCAGAGGTCTCGCTCCTCCGTAGCGATGGATGAGACAGCGTGCGGGTGAGCCCACCTGCCGCGAGCAGCAAGGTTTTTCCCCGCAGACTAGCGACGTTCCAAAAAAAGATGTTATGCTGCCGAGCCTGCTGCATAAGGAGGGTAAAGCATTATGCAACAGCGCGGATTTCGGAGTAGCATCACGACCCAAGGATGAGTGCATGAGCGACCAGACCAAATATCTGTTGGAAGAACGCCAGATGCCCACGGCGTGGTATAATATCAACGCCGATATGCCCGCACCCCTGATGCCGCCGCTCCACCCGGAAACCAAACAGCCGGTCACGCCCGAGTACCTCGCTTCCTTTACGCCAACAGCGCTCCTCGCCCAGGATGTCAGCCAAGAGCAATATATCGAGATCCCGGAGCCGGTCCGCGATATCTATAAACTCTGGCGACCGACTCCCTTTTTTCGGGCTCGCCGCCTGGAGCGGGCGCTCCGGACACCGGCCCACATCTATTACAAATACGAGGGCGTCAGTCCGGTTGGTTCGCATAAGCCGAACACGGCCGTGGCCCAGGCATTTTATGCCAAGCAAGAAGGTATCAAGACGCTGACGACGGAAACGGGGGCGGGACAGTGGGGCACTGCGTTGGCCATGGCCTGCAATATGTTCGGGCTGGGCTGTGAAGTGTATATGGTCCGTATCTCGTATCAGCAAAAGCCTTATCGCCGCCATGTGATTACGACCTATGGCGCCGAGGTGTTTGCCAGTCCGTCCGACCGAACCGAAGTGGGCCGGCGGTTTTTGGCCGAGAACCCGGACCATCCCGGCTCCTTGGGGTTGGCGGTCTCAGAAGGGATTGAAGCGGCCCAAACGTCTGGGGGGACAAAAAAGTATAGTCTGGGCTCTTTTCTCCCGCATGTGTTGCTACATCAAACCATTATTGGTGAAGAGACCCTGCTGCAAATGGAAATGGCCGGCGAATACCCGGATATCGTCATCGGCTGCGCCGGGGGCGGCTCGAATTTTGCCGGTTTTGCCTTTCCGTTTGTCCGAGAGAAACTCAAGCACGGCAAGCACACGCGTATCATCGCGGTTGAGCCGACTGCCTGCCCGACCTTAACCAAAGGCTCTTTCACCTGGGACTGGGCCGACGCGGGCTGCGTGGCACCGATCTGTCAGATGTATACATTGGGTCATTCGTTTATACCGGCCACCATCCACGCCGGTGGGCTGCGCTATCATGGCATGGCTCCGCACGTGAGTGCGCTGGTACACAGCGGCCATATTGAAGCAACCGCGCTCGATCAGCTTGCGACCTTTGAGGCTGGTGTGGCGTTTGCCAAGGCCGAAGGGATTGTGCCGGCGCCCGAGTCAAATCATGCGATCGGCGTCGCAATGAATGAGGCCGTGCAGTGCCGGGAAAGCGGCGAAAAGAAAGTCATTGCGTTTAATCTGAGCGGTCACGGTCATTTTGATATGAGTGCCTATGCGGACTACCACGCTGGAAAACTCGAACGCTACGAGTATCCGGCTGAGGCGATTGAACGAGCCATGCAGACTGTGCCTGAGGTGACCTTTCCGGGGTGACACACTGCGGGGTGGCGTGCATTGTAGATCAGATGAGCGTGGTGTCATTGGACTATTTGACCGTCCAGGAAGCTGCAAGCTCTCTCGGCCTGTCCCTTTCTACCCTGTGGAGGTGGAACCGCAAGGGAAACCTCAAGGCCGAGAAGTATCCGACTAACGACTCTCGTCTCTATCTGCCCAAGCAGAGCGATGGGGAACATGATCCTCAATCGTGAGTAGACAGGTTGCGCTTCCAAAACCGTACCCTGACAGCGAGGAGAAGGACTAAATGCTTGGCCTCACACTACGGAAAGAATTTCAAGGCAGACGCCTCAAAGGAACAGCTATTGAGCTGGCTAACGAGCAGAACACCGGCGCTACGCAAGTGTCAGCGAAAGAATTTCTGGAAATCACCTACCCCAGCAATGACCTGCTGAAGGCCCTCGAAGCGCTGGGGCCGGGACAGGAACGACCAACGGTTCTTATCGGTGAGCGCGGCCAGGGGAAGTCCCATTTGATGGCGGCGCTCTACCATGCCTTGACTGATCTAGAGACCACAAGGGCGTGGCTTCAGACCTGGGCAGACCGTCTTGGTAATACGAAGATTGCTAATCTGTCCTTGCGTACCGAAATGCAGGTCATCAGCGAGAGCCTGCACCGCCAGCGCTATAAATTTTTATGGGATCTCCTCTTTGACCGGCATCCGCACGGTCAATTCATTCGTGGCAAATGGGAAGGGCTAGGGGAGAAGAAAACGGATATCCCTCCAGATCTTCTTATTCTGGAACTGCTTCAAGACCGACCAACCGTGCTCATACTTGACGAATACCAGACCTGGTTTGATGGTTTGACCAATACAAGACAGTACCCCTGGCGCAACTGGGCCTTCAACTTTATTCAGCTCCTGTCTGAGATCGCTAAGGAGCATCCCGATCTGCTCGCGCTCGTTGTCTCGGTACGAAATGGTACGACTGATGCCTACCAACAGATTCACCGCGTCAACCCGGCTCAGATTGACTTCAAAGGTCCTCATGCGGAGCGAGACCGCCGCCGTCTGCTACTGCACCGTCTGTTCGAGAATCGGCTACAAGTGACGCCTGCCGACATTGAAAGCCTCATCGCCACACATCTGTCAGAATACTTTCGTCTGGCAAATGTTCCGCCAGCGGATCATAGTCGCAAAAAACAAGATTTCATGGAGATGTGGCCCTTTGCCCCACACCTGATGCAACTGCTTGAAGATCAGGTCCTGGTTGCCACTCAAGCCCAAGAGACTCGTGACCTCATTCGCATCTTAGCTGGCTTGTATAAGAGCCGTGGTCAACAGGTCCCCATTCTGACCGCCGCTGACTTTCATTTGGACGATAATTCGAGTGGAATCGCCGCCCTATTGGATTCCGTCTCGAACCAGCACCACGCCGCACTTCGAGAGAAAGCCCAGCGCAACCTCACCGCAGTCCTGGAGGTCGTTTCTTCGCCCGATTCGATTGTGCCGCACCTGTCCGACATTGTGAGTGCTCTGTGGCTCCGCTCTCTGGCAGTCGGGAATACACAGGGTGCAGACCCTGGTACCCTCCAAGTCGATATCACATGGGAAGAGTCGATTGATGATAACGCCTTCCAGGTCGAGTTGGCGACTATTGTAGACAATAGTTTCAATATCCATTCCAGCGGAGATCGGCTCGTCTTTCGAGAAGAGGAAAACCCCCAAGCGAAGCTCATGGCCTTTGCTCGCAACGATCGTCTGTTTGAGGATGGCTCAGATAAGGCTCAGCTTGCCCGTGAAGTCCGTTATGTCCTGGGCGGAGATGAAGCGGTTGCCAAGACGTTTCGCGTTATCGTGCTCTCCCAGCAATGGCGGACGGAACCTTGGAATGGCCTTGACGAATCTGAGCAGCCTGACAACTGGGACGACCGCCTCCCGATTGTTGTCCTGCCGGAATGTCCAGACGAGCTTGACGCCAGCCTCGGCCCCTGGCTCAAAGATCAGGTGCAGAAGCGTCGCAACACGATTCGCTTCCTCTTACCTCGCAACGGAGTCGCGAATGCCTATTACGACAGAGAGCTTTTGGTGCTTACGCGGGCAGTGGTCAAAGCCCAGGAGTGGGGCAACCAGAGTCCAGAGTATAAAAGGCTGCACAAGAAATACCAGAAAGACCTCCGCGATAAAATCAAGGAACGCTTTGACCGATTTGCCGTCTTAGAAACCTGGAATTTTACCGCGCCAAGCCAGTGCAGATTTCTTGTTGAAAGTTTCAAGGCGCAGGGCAATCATATCCCGGAGGCCATAGAAACCTGTCTCAAGGACAACGTTTTCGTACCAGAGGACTTTGAACGGATCGTCACCGCTGCGGCAAGTCAGAATGATAGTGTCGCCAAGCTCCTCCGCGAACTTCAAGAGCCGCGACCAAACGAGGAAGAGTGTATCCCATGGCTGGGCGAGACGCAGATGAAAGAAAGAATCATCCGCCTGTGTGCGAGCGGACTAATTGCTATCAACCTACGGGGCATGGAGTATCTTCAGGTCGAGGCCGGCGAAGACGAAGAGGCAGCGTGGCGCGGGATGCGGGGCCGTCTCGGAACCGGAAAGCACCTGGAAGAAACCTTTGTGTTGCTCCCCCAAGCCATTCCACAGACTCATGGGGTCCATAAGGAACAAACGAGTGCCGGCATTCCCGGGTCGCCTCCGACTGATCCATATGCAGGAGGCAATCCACCGGGAGGATTGTTCTTCGATCCGACGCCACATCAGCCGGGGGGCGGCACCCCCCTCGGCGGCTCTTCAAAAGGGACCCGCACCAGCTACGACGCACCGCCAACGTCCGGCCTGAATCTCCTGGGTAAAGTTGAAGGCTGGCGGATCGGCCCGGCCACAATCGTGCATAATGTCACATTAAAACTCGATGCGGCCAGCGGCGCTCAGCTTCAAAAACTGCTGCGCAGCCTCCCAGACGGCATGACCTATGAACTGAGTTTACAGAAAGAGGAAGACTAATGGCGCTTCCTGTCTCACTTGTGCATACGCTTACCACTGCCACGTCAACCGACGCCTGGACAGCTATTTTTGCCCACGCATGGGACATCTGCGCCGAGCCTTTATCCGCCGCATCGGCTCCCAGTACGGTCGCTCGCCGTGACCGCGAAATTGCCTCACTCGATCTGTTCCTGGCTTCGGCTGGCTGGGACCTATGGGAATCGCTGGAGACCGCCGTTGAACAGACTGCGGGCACGCTCGCGGCCTGGTGGGCTGGTCAGACCGGTGGCCGGGCGGTGCTTATTCTGGATGCACTATCGCTTCGTGAGTTGCCCTGGACTCTGGTGGCCGGGCGGTGCTTATTCTGGATGCACTATCGCTTCGTGAGTTGCCCTGGATACTACACGGGGCTGAAGAACGGGGCTACACGGTTCACAGAGCAAAAGCCACCGCCGCAGAGCTTCCGGCGGACACGACGCCATTTGCAAAGGCACTCGGATTCAGCCAACGCTCTGCGCTTGAGAACAATGGAGCCGGAAGCTCGCATAGATTACCCGGAGCGCGGACCGAGGCGCTTGGAATGCCTTGGGCAGACTGTGCCCAAATGGTCGAATCTGAGCCAGACTGGGTACTCTGGCACCACTGGCCGGATAAGAGAGTTCACGACTTGTCAGTCCCTGGGCAAGGCATCAGCGCGTTGACTCGCGAAACCGCAAGCCAGCTCGCCGATGATAGCTTTTGGACTCTGGTCAAACGGCTGACAACCGGCCGGCGCTTGGTCATCACGTCTGACCATGGCTATGCAGCGAGTGGATTATTCCCCGACGCGCCCAATGACCAAGCGAAATATCTGAAAGAGCGCTTCAAAAGTGGCCGCTTGACGAAGCCGTCTAGTGATCCGTGCCCATGGCTTCCGCCTGTTGAGCTGACGATCTCCTCACGTCACGGTCGGCATTGCTATGCGCTGGGCTGTCGCAAATGGAAGAGCCAAGGCGGCTACCCAACGCTGGCGCACGGAGGATTATCGGTCCTGGAAATCGCTGTTCCCTTTATCGAACTTAGTCGGGTGGCATAGGAGTTGGTATGGCTGGGGCTGTCAGGAATGGGACGAAAAAAGAGCAACTTGCCGAGGAAGTCGCGCGAATAGTCGGTGCTGGTAAGCCAGTGGTGGTTGCAACAGTGGACTTCGCCGATCCAAACCGACCCAAAACCTGCCTGGAAGTCGATTTTCCAATTCTTCCGGTCAATCAAGTCGCTGTAATTGAGGGAAATGCCGGGAAACCCATCTATCAAATGTCGAAATGGTGGGCGCGGCGCCGGTCGAGCGTATTCCGGTCTTTGCTGATAGCAGCCAGTATGCAGGCCCCGGATGACCCTGCCCAAGCAGCCAAGGCGGTGTGGGATGTGTATTACGCGAATCATCAGAAAAAAGGAGCACTCGGACACTTAAAGGTTGCAGACATTTTTATGGGCGGTGGGACAACCGTTGTCGAAGGGGCACGCCTGGGCATGCAGATGTTCGGGGCCGACCTGAATCCGGTCGCCTGGTTTGTGACCAAAAATGCACTGGCCCAAGTTGATGTCGAGGCCGTGAACGCCTTACTGGCTGACATTGAGGCCAAGGTCAAGCCACAGCTCATGCCGTTTTATGCCTGTGACTGTCCACGTGGACATAAAGGAACCTGGAAACATCTGACGACCGGGGAGGTGATGGACTCGGACTTTGACCCGCTCTCCCTCTCGCCCCAAGAGCGCGCCGCGTATGCCTACCGTGGTCCTGAGATCATCTACGTCTTCTGGGCCAAGCATGGGCCCTGCCAGGTCACGGGATGCGGTCATCGAACGCCTATCATGTCGAGTCCGGTCATGGCGGTGAAGACGATCACGGTAAAAGCATGGGAGAACCACCGTTGCCAGAAATGTCGAAACTTCTTTGATATTGAGGAAGCTGAGGCTCGCATGGCTCCAGGCGTGCCCCTGGTTGTTGCGGAGGATGAGAAGCCGTATGCCATTTTGAAAAAGGACTACAGTGTGACGTGCCCGCATTGTGGGTGTTGGGGTCAGGCAAAGCCGGGGAAAGGCAAGAGAAAGAAAATCGTCTTGAGTCTACTGGTACATCCTGACTGGCTTGCCGGTTCTCCAAACAACAGCCCCGATGGGAACGAGTACGGAGGCAGCGCAACGGACTCCGCGGAAGCTACAGCAGCATGGAACCGAGAACGCGCCAGCCGGCTGCGGCTCCTTGAGGTCCGGGGGATATTACCAGCCGAAGTGACTTGTCCCGAAACCGGAATAACGTTTAACACAAGGAAAGGCACGGTTCCTAAAAAGTCCAACTATACCTGTGGCTCCTGCGGTACGGTCCAGGATATTTTGAGGACGGTCAAAGCGTCGGGAAAAACTGGGCCGGTAGCCGCTTATGCCATTCAAGGGCATTGCCCTGCGTGCCATGAGCAGGGCAGACCATACGGCGGTCGTTTCTTTACACCTGTCACGGATACAGCGGGGCTCGATACTGCGGTCCATGAGTGGGAAGACCGAAAAGACAACGACCTGTCGGAGTACTGGCCCCAGAGCGAACTCCCGTACGGCTTTATGACCCATAAGCTGAACGGTGGGATTCCAAACCACGGCTACACGCACTGGTGGAAAATGTTCAACCCGCGTCAGCTTCTTGTCCATACCCAGTTACTCCGCGCAATTACCACCCTCAATGAGGACAAGCATAGCTGGGAAACGCGGGAGTTCGTGCTTGGTGCGTTTCAGCAATATCTGCGGAATCAGAATATGCTTGCGTTCTGGCATCTTTCGCACGATCATTTTGCTCCTGCTCTCTCCAACAGTAACTTCCACCCCAAAGCAACGGCTATCGAAGTCGGAGTCTTCAGCCCCATGGGCTATGGTCTGTGGGCTTCAACTGTTGAGCCGCTTCGCAAAGGACGCAAATGGTCTGCTCATCCATGGGAGTTGGTGAGCAGTGAGCGCTTGAAGCAAGTAGCGCCTTCGATTTCGGTCACTGGGAAGAGTGAGAAGGTTCACTGCCAGGACCCGATTGAACAGGGAGCTATAGTGACCTGTGAATCGGCGACAGACCTTTCAGATATCTCAGAGAGTTCGTACGATCTTGTCATCACTGACCCGCCTTTTAGCGGGCTTCTCCATTACGCAGAGCTGTCTGACTTCTTCCACGTCTGGCTACGGCTCGTTCTCGAAGATCGTTATCCTGAATATTTCAGCTCTGAGTACACCCCCAAAACGCTCGAAGCGGTCTCCAACCGAGCCCGCCAACCCGAAGACCCAGACGGCTTCTACCAACGTATTTTGACCGGGTGCTGGCGGGAAGCGCATCGGATTCTGAAGCCTGGTGGCATCCTGTCGTTTACCTTTCACCACAGCGAAGATAAGCCGTGGGTCGCTGTCTTGGAGAGTCTGTTCGCCGCTGGCTTCTACCTGGAAGCTACGTATCCGACATGTTTGCCGTAAACGCATGGAAGAACCTCAGCCGGTGAGCTGGGGCCGTATGCGTCGTGAAGTGCTCCGAGACGTGCGGCAACTTCAATCCCTGCTCGAACATCATGCCAAAGAGGGACTTCCCGCCGCCGACCTGCAAGTCATCAGACGGGGTAAGGCGCTTGAGTATTTCTCGCGCCATTATGGCAAGGTCTATGTTGACCAGGGTCGCGAGTTCAGCGTCCGCGATGCCCTTCTGGGTATCAATCAACTCTTGGACGAGGAGTCAGAACACAAACAGACCCCTCCGCCAGTCCTGGCCGAACCGTTCACCCGGCAGTTCCTGCGGATTTTTGATGGCTGCTCAGAGCAAGCCCGGGATCAGGTCCAGAAGTTTCTGCGCGGAACAGGCATCGCTCCTAACGAGTTTGAAGAGCGGGGCTGGTGTCAGCAGGCAAAGAAAATCTATAGGCTCAACTCACCGCTCGATATTGCGCGTGATTGGCAAGGAAAACATCGCCGCAACATGGTTAGGGATTATGACCAAGCCATGTTTCTGATTGGTGCTTGTTTTGACGGCAGTGGCATCAACGTCTCGGACACGCTCAGAAACGAGAATTTTCAACCCCACCCTGCCCTTGGGGCACTCCTGGACTGGCACGCCGAGCGTGCCGCACAACCAGCAGTCCGTAACGCTGCGGTGCGGGCTCAGACCATCTTTCAGAGCTGGGAGCGCTCCCACAGAGATCAGGTCGAACAGCCGTCATTGTTCGACAATGAGTGAACACTATGCGTGTGGTGCGTGACACAAGCTGGGAGCGCCGCGGGATGACACTGTTGTGGGGGGCAGAGACCCTGGCCGGTCTGACCCAGCCCGAACACGTCGTCTCGATTCGGGAGTTCTTCGCTTTTACTGGCAACTGGCCTGAAGCCTTACCGAGTAATACCGGAGATACCCTCGTCGTAGCCGGGCTTGAAGGCTGTCTCGATACCCTCACCCCGGAAGACGCGGCAGATTGGCTCGGAGGGGACCTGAAAACACAAATCCTGCGCTTTCAGGATGAATATCAAGGACAAGCAGGGCTGGTATTGTGGCTGCCCTTGGGCCGTCAGCGTATCCACATGGAGCCAGCCAGCGAAGCCTATTTCTGGCGCTGCGCGCCGCCCTTCTCTGGCAAAAAACTTCCGCTTGGCCAACTCTTGTGGGCCGGGGCAGAAGCTGATGTCGGACGACTGCTTGATCCGTCACACACGAATCAGGACGCTGACGGACCGGCCTGGATCGGTCTCCACCATCTCAGAATTTCATAATGCAAGAATTTCATGATGCCAGACGAGCGGACCTTGACCCCCGGCCAACGTGTGATCCACGCTGAATTTGGTGATGGCGTCATCATAGAATCCGCGCGCGACGGGTATGCCCGCGTCTTTTTCCCGGTTGGAGAACGACAGGTCCCCATTACCGCCATTCGCGTTGGGCTGTCACCGTCCGAGCAAATCCTGAGCGGAGTCGCCGGCACCCCGGAGCGTATACGCCAAGCTTGGCTATGCTATGAAGCGCACGCCTTGCCGCTAATGGAAAGTAGCCCGGCATTAACCGCGGCCAAGGTTGATTTATTACCCCATCAAGTTGTCCTGACCCACCGCGTCGCTACCGCCTCACCCCGTCGCTTTCTGATTGCAGACGAAGTTGGGCTCGGCAAAACAATCGAAACAGCCCTCCTGCTACGCGAGCTGGCGAGCCGTGGCGAGTTGCGCCGCGCACTGATCGTGGTTCCAGCCGGTCTGGTCAATAATTGGCATCGTGAACTGAACGAGGTGTTTCACCTGAATTTCGAGGTGTTCGGCAGCGAGGGTGATGTGACCGATCGCAAGTCCAATGCGTTCGCCAAACACGACCGGCTTATTGCCAGCATTGATACCTTAAAACGCCGCGCGCGGGTCAGGCGATTACGCGAAGCTCCGGCCTGGGATTTGGTCGTATTCGATGAGGCCCACCATCTGACCGCTGCCCGGAGTGGTAACAAAATTCGTCGGACCGAGAATTATAAGCTGGCAGAAGCCTTAAAGAGCCATGCACGGGACCTTCTCCTCCTTTCTGCTACCCCACACCAGGGCGATCATTTTCGGTTTTGGATGTTGGTTCAACTCCTGAATCCGACGCTGTTCAGCAGTCCAGAGGACATGGTTGAAAACCGACATCGTTTGAATACTGTGATCTTTCGACGGACCAAAGCCGATGCCTGTCGGTCCGACGGATCGCCGCTCTTTGCCCGGCGCTGGGTGCATACCGAATCGTTTGTGATGTCAGATGCCGAACGGCGATTCTACGAAGAATTGCTCCGCTATCTCCAGGACGGATTTGCGCTTGCCCAGCGGCAGGGCAACCAAGGCCGAGCGCTAGGCTTTGTGATGACCATCTTTCAGAAGATTGCGGCCTCCAGTTTTGCTGCGGTGCGTCGCACGCTTCGTCGCCGCCTGCTTATGCTGACCCTGCATGAAGCAATCCTGCAAGACAGAGAGCTGAATATCGACAGTCGAGAGCGGCTGCACGACGAGGCCAAAAATCTCATTCAAGAAGAACTTGGGCTGGGCGACGATCCAGTCAGCCGGAGCCAAGTCGAACGGGTGCTGGCCGATCTGAAATTTCGCGTCGTGAAACGCCTCGACGATGAAAAACTGGCCTTGACGGCAGACCTCTACGGCACCGAGTACGCCTCAGCCAACGCCGAAGAAGCGGCTGCTTCCGCAGTAAATTTGGCCCTACCCCAGGAGCAATTTCGCATCCGGGAACTGCTCGATGTCTATCCAGACGTGCGGGAAACAAAAGTCGGTAAGCTCATTGATGCTTTGGGGACGCTGTGGCGACAAAATCCAGATGAGAAAGTGGTGGTGTTTGCGACCTATCTGGGGACGGTCGATCTCCTCGGCAAAGAGATTGAGCATGCCTATCCTGGTCAAGGGGTAGTGGTACTACGGGGAGGGGATCACGGCAGCAAGCTGGCCGCCGAACGTCGGTTCCGCCATAAGGATGGACCTCGCGTGCTCGTGTGTACCGCAGCCGGGCGTGAAGGCATTAACCTCCAGTTTGCCAGAATCCTGTTCAACTTTGATCTGCCCTGGAACCCTATGGACATTGAGCAACGGATTGGGCGGATTCATCGCTATGGGCAGAACTATACCGCCCAGGTATACAACCTAGTCCTGTCAGACACGATTGAGGGACGGATATTCCTGCTCCTCAACGATAAGCTGCTGGAGATTGCCAGGACATTGGGCAAGGTAGACGAGGATGACAACATTGCCGAGGACCTCCGCTCCCAAGTGCTCGGTCAACTCTCAGAACGTCTGAGCTACGACCGCTTATATCAACAGGCGCTGTCTGACCCACAGCTTCGGCGCACTCGACTCGAACTTGAGGCGGCACTGTCGAATGCAACCGAGGCGCGCAAGGTGGTCTTTGATCTATTTCAGGACCTCGAAGGGTTTAGCCTGGATGACTACACGCCGTTTGCCGATGTCACCCAAAGCATCGACCGCCTGATACGGTTTTTAACTCTAGCAGCGGAAGTCGAAAACCAGTGTATGGTACGAGTCGGAGAGGACAGATATGACCTCCGTGGTCAGGATGGAGAAACTGCCATTCGCTTTACAAGCAACCGCGCCCAGGCCCGCGAGCACCAGGACCTTGATTTACTCGGGCTCGACCATCCGATTGTGAACGCGGCTCTACATCGCTGGGTAGAGGTTTCGCCCCACGAGGTGGGGGTAGCGGTTGAGGGCAATGGAGAAGGACAGGGCGTGCTGTCGTGGTGGTTGGTGGAAAGTCGCGGAACGGAAGGAGAACAGCGAACCCGCCTCCAGCCGCTCGCTGTGAGTTGCAATGGAACGAGACTGCCCGTATTCGAGCGACTGGGAGGGGCACTGTTGCGTCGTCGCCCAGCCGCTCCGTTTATTGAGTTGAATGAACGTCTTCGGATTCTCAAAGAATATCTGGAGCCCATGCTGTACCGAGAGATACGACAGTCAGGATTTGTGAACAGTGACGGCGGATTCTCATCCCGCCTCGTCGGATGGGTTGAGGTACGAGGGTAGCACTATTAACCTTTTTCCGGCTGAATCGCCCGAAGATAATCTCTATACACCCAGCCTTTTTTTACCGACCCGTCCGTGTAGTCGGAGAATTCAACTAGTGACCAGCTCTCGTGTTGCTCGATTTCCTCAACCAACGTATTTGGCAACAGGAACGCCAAGACAGGAGCCTTCAGTGAGGGCTCCGACCGAAGACGGAGACGGTCTGTTACCGCCACTACATAGCGCTTACGATAGGGCAGACTCGGCCTGATTTCCCCCATTTTGCGCACGATTTGCTTCTCGGAAGCGGGGACCGTCAATTTCTCCATCAGTCGATTTTCCATTTGCCTGTCAGACCATGTGGAATACAGAAAAAAGCTAACTGTAAGCAATGTATTGAATACTTCAGGACTAATTCTGCATTGCAGAAGCTGTTGGAATTTTTCTATAAGCCATCCGAATAGATATGCTAGAAACTCTTCTCGCTCTGGCTCGGATGTTGTTGCCTCACCGTCGTGTAACCAAGCCTGCATCTCTCCTGCGAAGGTTGGGTCGAGTGCAGCAAGAGAGGTTTTCGCCTGGAGTATATCGTGCAGTTGGCTGGAAAGGGTCGTTACTGGGAGGAAACTGAGTCTGAGTGCCTTTTGTATCTGCTCTGTTTGGCGAAGGGAGTCCACCATCGCTCTCTGGAACTGTTGTTGAAAACCGCTCAGGGGGTCCGCAATTTCGATACTTCTCCGAGTGGCTTCGGCAAGCCCGACCATCGCCGCGGCAGAGTCGGTAAGGGCGTTATGGAGTGGAAGGAAATTACTGCTGACTGATTGTCGTAGCAATTCTACCCCTCGAAAATGATCCTGGATTATTCTCTTGTGCTGTCGATGAAGACTGCTCACGGAGGCAACAATATCGACACTTAGCGTTTTTTGGAGTTGTTCTACCTGTCGAAGAGGCTCTGCCATTGTTCTCTGGAACTGTTGTTGAAAACCGCTCAGGGGGTCCGTAATTTCGATACTTCTCCGAGTGGCTTCGACGATTGCAACCGCCGCTGTGGTCCGCGCTGCCAGTTCGGCTCCCACGCTCTTAAGGCTCTGAGTATTTCTCTCTTGGACCTTACGGCTCAGCCTAAGAGCAGGCGGCTCCATCATGTTGGCCAAGCGCTGCTGTTGCCGCAGCAAATCATTTATCCTACGTCCGAGTCTAAGAGCGGGCGAGTCCACTATGTTGGCCAAGCGCTGCTGTTGCCGCAGCAAATCATTTATCCTACGTCCGAGTCTAAGAGCGGGCGAGTCCACTATGTTGGCCAAGCGCTGCTGTTGCCGCTCATTTATCGTCATAAGCCCTCCCCCAGCGCGGCGTCCCACTCGCTCCGCTCCCGCTCAACTTCTCTCCAGGTCTCGGCGTTCTGGCGGAGGGGCGTATAGGCGGCGTTGACGTCCTCAAGAAACCGCCGGCGCCGATAGAGTTCCATGGCTTCATCAGCCATGCTCTGCATAGGCTCTCCTGTCTGAGCGGCCAACTCCCGTAGCGTATCCCGGCAGCGCGCGCTCACGCGTAGCATGACACCGTGCATATCTATCCTCTCTTTTTTGTATACTTTTAGCCAAGCGAAGCCGTCAAGAGAGGTTACCTTTGCAGACTGAGGCGAGACTGTCGGTCGGGCGAGTAGGGTCGTTCGGCGGCTCTCACCGTTTCCCCTTCCCCCGCGTCAAGCGGCTCAGGAGCCACCCTACGGTTCCCCCTTCCCCCTGCCACCACCGCTTCGACTGCATCCGGCTCCCAAAACCTGTGGCAAGGTCAAGCTGCAACATCAGCTTTCGTAATCGAGTGCCGGCCAGCCAGCGGCCGAGCCGCGTATACCATTTGGAGAAGTCCTTGTTGTAGGGACACACCCGGATACAGATAGAGCAGTCACTATTCTGGGCCGCCCAATAGCCGAAACATTTTTCCCCATCGACCGTCCATTTCACCACCCCTTTAATGTTGGACTGATTATAGATTTCGTCCGACGGAGCGTTCGAGGGAATGGCGTTCACCGGACAGCCATTAGAACACCGACGACAGGTCTCGCAAAATTCCTTTACCCCAAACCGAATCGGTCTATCGGGCGCAAGCGGCAGGTCCGTAAATATCTTGCCGAGCCGGACGCGAGGGCCGAACTCTTTGGTGATCAACAGCCCGAGCCGCCCATACTCGCCCAAGCCGGCCTTGATCGCATATGGAATCGCGAGCGCGGTATCGTTCATACTCGCAATCGCGGTATAGCCGAGGTTGCGGATGTACTGGGCGAGTGACAGCACGACGAGGGCGTCGTGCGAATACCCCAGACCGGTTGCCGCACCGCTGAGGGCAGACGGAACAGTCCGAATCAGGTCGTAGTCCATCGCCTGAGCAACCACAATGACAGACGACAGGCCCTCGGGTATTTCCTGCGGCTTTTCGCGTTGACTTATGTCGCTGAATTTATTCACGTACATCCAGCGTTCGTCGTAATCTGTAATGCCAATCAGATCTGCGCCAAAGGCTTTCCCGACCCGTTTTATTTCGGCCCCGGCTTGAGCGGGCGTCCCAAGGTCCATCTGTTCTTCGGCCACGTCTCGGTACAAGGTAAACTCGTCGGAGAAGCCTTCTCGACGATCCTGGTCTTGTTTGAGTTCGGTGAAGAGGTCGCTGACATGCCAGGCGGCATTGCGGAGTGCATAATCTTTTTGGGTAAAGCCATCAACCTTGCGCCAGGTTTTGAGGGGTTCTCTGTGCGTCTCGTAGAATAACTCGCTCTTCCGGGTCCGAATGCGTTCATCCCACCACGAGCGACGAAATACGTCATTTTTTTGGTTGAAACGCTCGAAGTGCGGTCGGAGGTGGAAGCCCGCCGCTGTGTCCGATTCCGAGACCGCGTCGTCTTTAATCGCTGGCATTCAGTCTGCCTCAGCATGGGTAGCCATCCCTCTCGAAATAAGATGGATGCGCGACTCCGTCAACAGTGGAGCAAAGCCTGAGCCTCCACCAGAGCGCACCGCACAATACCTCCACGGTGGTAGCTTGATCGTCCGTGGCACCCTAGTACACTGATGAAGAGATACGCTAGTATGCGGACACGACTCTAACGGGCGCGGTCTAGAAGGAGAAGAAGCGATGACACAGGTGCTAAATATCGAACAGGCGGTCAGGGCGCGTTATGCCGTAGGGGCACAGCAGGAGGAAGCGGCGCTGTGTTGCCCGGTAGACTATAACCCACGCTTTCTCACGCTCATCCCCGAAGAAATTCTTGAGCGCGATTACGGCTGCGGAGACCCATCGCAGCACATCCAGCCGGGAGAAACCGTGCTTGATCTTGGCTCGGGTGCAGGCAAAATCTGCTATATCGCCGCCCAGGTCGTTGGGGCCGAAGGCCGGGTGATCGGCGTTGACATGACGCCGGAGATGCTCAACGTCGCCGAGAAATACCGCCAGTCCATTGGCGAACAATTGGGCTATCACAACGTCGAGTTTCACCGGGGGAGAATCCAGGATTTGCGGACCGATCTGAATGTGGCGGATGCCTACCTGCGCGAGCATCCGGCGGCTTCGCTCGAAGATTTCCAAACCTTTGAAGCGGTCATGGCCGAACAGCGTACGCAGCAGCCGCTGATTGCCGACGGTTGCGTTGACGTTGTCGTCTCGAACTGCGTGCTTAATCTGGTCCAGGACGCAGACAAGCGGCAACTGTTCGGTGAAATATTTCGGGTGCTGCGCCAGGGCGGACGGACGGTGATCTCCGATATTGTTGCCGACGAACCAGTGCCGGCCCACCTGAAGGCCGACCCCGAATTATGGAGCGGCTGCGTCTCTGGGGCCATGCAGGAAAAAGAGTTCATTGCGGCGTTCGAAGAAGCCGGTTTCTCCGGCGTCGCCGTTCTCAAACGCAATGAGCAGCCGTGGCGAACGGTCGAAGGTATCGCCTTCCGATCCATGACCGTGGTTGCCCATAAAGGGGAACCCGGCCCCAATGCGCTCGACTATCGAGCGACCACAGACACGCAGGCGTGCTGCGCGCCAAGTAAATGCTGTTAGCTCAAGGAGTGGATATACAGGCATGCACGCTGCCGAACAATCCTTTCAGCCTTTTACCGAGCGGGTAGGCCAAGAGGAGGGCCTTCCCCTTAAACGGGCCGAGTTGGGGACCGTTCAGATCAACCTGGGCAAGCTGTGTAACCAGGCATGTCTCCACTGTCATGTGGACGCCGGTCCGAAACGGACCGAGATCATGGCGCCGCAAACGGCCGAGTTGGCCCTTGATCTCATCCGCGCGGCCAAGGCCCGGACGGTTGATCTGACCGGCGGCGCGCCCGAGCTGAATCCAGCCTTTCGTTTTCTGGTTGAGCAAAACCGCCAAGACGGCCGGCATGTGCTGGACCGCTGTAATCTGACCGTCCTGTTTGAGCCCGGTCAGGAAGACTTGGCCGAGTTCCTGGCCGACCACCAGGTTGAAATCTTTGCCAGCCTACCTTGCTACTCGGAAGAGAATGTCTCAGCGCAACGCGGCCACGGTGTCTACGAGAAATCCATTGCCGCCCTCCGACAACTGAATGCCCTTGGCTATGGGCAGGCAGGTTCGGGCCTAGTCCTCAATCTTGTATATAACCCGGTTGGCGCTCATCTGCCGCCGCCCCAGCAAAACCTGGAGGCGGATTATAAACGAGAACTCGGCGAACGTTTTGGGCTGACGTTTAACAGCCTGTTGACGATTACGAATATGCCCATCGCCCGTTTTGCTCACAGCCTGGAGCGCGATGGCAAACTGGGCGCATACATGGAGCTATTGGCCCAGGCATTCAATCCGGCCACGCTTGAGAGTTTGATGTGTCGTCACTTGGTGAGTATTTCCTGGGATGGTTATCTGTATGACTGTGATTTCAACCAGATGCTTGATCTACGGCTGGGTAACGGTACCCCCCTACGTTTAGGCGAACACTCAGCCAGCAGTCTCGTCCGGCAGCTCATCGATCGGGACATTCGTCTGGATTCCCATTGCTACGGCTGCACCGCCGGCGCGGGCAGCTCCTGCGGCGGAGCGCTGGCGGAATAGGGCTCGGAACCTTCTCAGGAACGTGTATAGTTTTTCGCGTACTCCGGGAGAGCGATGTCAGCCCGGAGTTGCGGATCAGCGACCGGCTATTGCGGCGCCAAGTGTAACGGCAGCTCTCCCGTGATCAAACAGAAGCCTTTTTTGCGAGCTGCGCCAGCGTCAGTTCGCTCAATTCACGCGCAACAGGGTCAGCCTGCGTGGCGAGCCGTTGAGCTACAGCCTGTTGATCCGCAAGCGGTCTGTTCTGACCAAGTTTGAATTTTCCTTCAATGCGCGTGATATCGATCACAAAGCCGACAATGGCCTTAAGCAGCTTTTGCTTAAAGTCCATCGGGATATCCCCTGGCCACGGTTGTGGCATCCCAGACTCATAGACAGCGGTGAGGCGGTCAACCAAAGTAGCGAGCCGTTCACCGTCCTCGATAATGCAGGGCACGCCGTACACATGCACCGTTGCATAATTCCAGGTTGGAACGGCGGGCGCAGTCTTATACCAACTCGGGGATATATAGGCATGTGGCCCTTGAAATATAACAAGCACCTCCTGACCATCCTCGAAAGTCTGCCATTGCGGATTGGCCCGCGCCATGTGGCCAAGCAGTGCCCCTTGCGCTGATGTGTTGGGATCAAGCAGGAACGGCAGATGGGTAGCAAAGGGGCGTCCATCTACGGTGTTCACCAACGTGGCAAAGCTGTATTGCTCGATAAAACTCTGTAGCTGCTCGGGGTCTGAAACCACAAATGCTTTTGGACGGTACATAATTCCCCTCAGGGGCGCTTATAGTTTTTCGCGTACTCCGGGAGAGCGATATCGGCTCGGAGCTGCGGGTCGGCGACCGGCTGTTGCGGTACCAGGTGCAAGGGCAGCTCACCCGCCCAGCAGTTGAGTTGATAGTCTTCCTCCGCATCCACTGGTGGCCCGGTGCGGATTTTTGCCGATACTTCTTCCAGGGGCACCCGGATTACGCTGGTGGCCTTCAGTTCCTGAGCCGACGGTTCGCGGACGTCAGTCCAGCGTTCGGACATGACGTGATCGACAATGGCTTTGAGGGCGGTCTGCTTTTCGTCCGGATCGGTGACTTCTGTGGCTTGGCCGAGAATCACCACGGAACGATAATTCATCGAATGATGAAAGGCCGAACGGGCCAGCACCAGACCGTCCATCAGGGTAACCGTGACGCAGACCGGCAGACTCCCCCCAATCGTGCGCAGCATCCGGCTCGCAGCCGAGCCGTGAACATACAGACGATCCTCGATATGCGCGTAGATCGTCGGGATCACATACGGCTGGCCGTCAACGCTGAAGCCGACATGACAGTACAAGCCTTCCGCCAAAATGGCCTCAACGACTGCGGCATCGTATGACGCGCGCTCCGGCATGCGGCGTAATCGGGTTCGCTCGGTTCTCTCAAATTGCGACATGGCTATTCACCTTTCTTTTAGTGGTGCAGACGTGTTCCTCATATACCATATCTCTCGACAACGCCCCGAGAGAAGCGTTAGAAGAGGATGCAGAAGCCTAAAGGAGGAATCAGATGAGCCAATTGGAAGATTATGCCAATAAGTACGAGACAATGAAAATGCAGCGTCGCAACGGCATTCTCGAAGTCACCTTTCACGTCAACGACGGGCCGCTGGTCTGGAATGAACCGGTCCACCGCGAAATCGGCCATGCCTGCGTTGATATCGGAGCCGACCCGGAGAATAAAGTCGTTATTCTGGCCGGAACGGGCGACAGCTATTGTGCGGATATCGATTTTGCCAGCTTTGGTGACGGCCTGGGCACGCCCCGCGGCTGGGACACCGTGTATTGGGAGGGCAAGCGCCTGCTGATGAATCTGCTCGACATCCCCGTGCCGATGATATCCGCAGTCAACGGGCCGGCCCTCATCCATGCCGAGATCCCCGTGCTGTGCGATATCGTCCTGGCGTCCGAGACCGCGGCGTTTCAAGATGCTCCGCATTTTCCAAACGGCATTGTGCCGGGTGACGGCGTCCATCTGGTTTGGCCGCTGCTTCTGGGCGCCAACCGGGGGCGCTATTTTCTCCTGACCGGGCAAAAGCTGTCCGCCCAGGAAGCGCTCAGCCTCGGGGTGGTGAACGAAGTGCTGCCACCGGACCAACTGTCCGCTCGTGCCTGGGAACTGGCCGAACAACTGGCCAAACAGCCCCCGCTGACGCTACGGTATGCACGCATCTCCATTACCCATCAGATCAAAAAACTGATGCTCGACGGTCTGGGCTACGGGCTGGCTTTGGAAGGCATGGCCGTTATGGATATGCCGAGGTCCTGAGCGAGGAGCTGTCCGCTGGTGTTGGGGCTGCTACTCTGAGGCGGTCGGCAGCGCCGGCGGCTTGTCCAATTCGCGTTTGTACTGAGCACACTCGGCGGCGTCGGCACTCCCGTGCTCGACCCGACACTGCCAATACTGCTCCTCCAGTTCCGCTCGTCCGCCTAATATCCGGGCGAGTTGTGGGTCCCGCCTCGACTCGGTAAAAGACAGCGCATGCTGAAGCGTTTGGCAGCCGGTGAGGAGCATCCCAAGGACTGCCAGAACTCCACCCATGAGCTGAAGCCGCCACTGCCAGTTCGCTCTATTCGTCTGAAATCGCATAATAGGCCGTAGGGTCGTTCTGATGTATCTGTATCGAAACAGATGGGAGTCGCAAAGAGCCTGCCGCTTCTCTTGACCCCCTGTGAGGCGTTCGGTAGTCTTCGTCCTCAGAGATTGGGGGAGTCTGAGTCATGCGATCCTACCTCGCCGCCGCGATTCAAATGACCGCGTCCGCTTCAAAAGAAGAGAATCTGGCCAAGGCCGAAACGTTCGTGCGGCTGGCCGCCGAGCGGGGTGCCGCCCTGGTCGTGCTGCCCGAGGTCTTTTCCTGGCGCGGCCGGCATAAAAAAGAGCCTGAACAGGTCGAGGCCATCCCCGGTCCGACCACACACCGCCTCCAGGATTTGGCAACCCAGCTCGGGATTCACCTGCTGGCCGGCTCCTTCCTCGAAAAATCGGACGAAGTACGTGCCTATAATACCAGCCTGCTGATCAACCCGCAGGGCGAGCTGCTGGCCCAGTATCGCAAGATCCATCTCTTCGATGTTGATATCCCAGGCCAGGTCAGCATCAAGGAGTCCGCCAGCATGAAGCCGGGGGGAGAAGTCGTCGTCGCCTCCACGCCGCTCGGCACAATAGGGCTTTCAGTCTGTTATGATCTCCGCTTCCCTGAACTCTATCGAGGGCTCTCCCGCCAAGGCACACAGATCATCTCCGTGCCGTCGGCGTTTACCTTTCCGACCGGCGCGGCTCACTGGGAAGCCCTACTGCGGGCGCGGGCGATTGAAAACCAAGTGTATATCATTGCGCCGAACCAGATCGGAAAAAACGTGTACGGCTTTGCCGATTATGGCAACTCCATGATTATTGACCCGTGGGGCAAGATTATTGCCCGCGCGCCTGACCGCGAGTGTTTCATCACCGCCGAGATTGATCTCGATTATCTGGAAAAAGTGAGGAAGGAACTGCCGTGCCTCGCGCATCAGCGGCTCTAGCCCCAGCCCCGATCAAAGCCTTTTTTCGGGTGGTGACGTCCGAGGAAGCTCGCCGCCAGCTTGCCGCCTTTGCTCCCCAGACCAAAAGCGAACAGATTCCGGTGCTCGACGCCTGCGGACGGACGCTGGCCAAGCCCTTGACCTCGCCGGTCGATCTACCCCATTTCAACCGCACGAATATGGACGGCTATGCGGTCCGGGCCCAGGATACCTTTGGGGCGTCGGCCAGTCTGCCGGCCTATCTGAAACTCGTTGGAGCAATCGAGATGGGCTCGGAAGCGAAACGCCGGCTCAAGAAGGGCGAGACCATGCGGATTGCGACCGGCGGCATGCTCCCGCCCGGCGCGAACTCGATGGTCATGGTGGAATACACCGAGGAGTTGGGCGACGGCACGGTCGAGGTCTTACGCAGCGTGTCGCCCTGGGAAAACATTCTCCGCGTTGGCGAGGACATTAAAAAGAAGAAGCCGATCTTTCCGGCCGGCCGCCGCCTGCGCGCCCACGATATCGGCGCGCTCACCGGGGTGGGGATTACCAGAGTGCCGGTCCATAAACGTCCGAGCGTGGCGCTGATTTCCACCGGCGATGAAATCATTCCGCCCTCACGCTCCCCCCGACCCGGCCAAATCCGGAACGTGAACCAGTATTCTCTGCACGCCATGATTACCGAGTGTGGCGGAACCGTGACCGACCTGGGCGTCATCAGAGATGATCCGCAGGCGTTTACCCAAGCCCTCTCTACCGCGCTGAAAGCCGCCGACGTGGTGATGGTGTCCGGCGGCAGCTCGGTCGGCATCAAGGACATGGCGCTGGATGTCATCTGTTCCTTCCCGCGCTCGGAACTCTTCTTTCACGGTATTTCCATTGCTCCGGGCAAGCCGACGATCTTTGCCCGCGCGGCCGGCAAGCCGGTCATGGGTCTGCCCGGTCACCCGGTGTCGGCGCTGGTCGTCTTTGCCCTGTTTGGTGCGCCGCTGGTGCGGATGATCGGCGGCGAGTCCGCGGACACGGCCTTTGTGCCGCTGCGCACGACCCGCGCCCGGCTGGCCCAAAATGTCGCCTCCGCCCCCGGACGGGAAGATTACGTCCGGGTCAGGCTGCAAAACGCCTCCCCAAATGGAGAGTGGGGTGCTCAGCTCGCCCAGCCGCTGCCCGGAAAATCCGGCGCGATCTTCAGCCTGGTGCAGGCCGACGGTATGGTCTGCATTCCCCATAATGAAGAAGGCCGAGAGGCCGGAGAAGAAGTTGACGTGATTCTGTTCTAGTGGTTCATCATGCCAGCTCATCCCGGACAACACACCGCCCCAACGGACCGCAAGCGCTATCTTAAAAAGCAATCGCTGGAAGACGCCCTCGACATTTTTCTCGGGGCCGTCCCGCCCAAAACCAGAACCGAACGCATCTCGGTCGAAAAAGCCCTCCACCGCACCACCGCCGCACCCATTTTTGCGGTGCTGTCCGCCCCGCATTACCACGGCGCAGCCATGGACGGCATTGCCGTGCGAGCCGAGGACACGTTCGGCGCCAGCGAGTTTGCGCCGCTGACGCTCAAGCGGGTGGCAAAAGACGCCCGGCCGCACCGGAAAAAGAACGACGCTGCCAGCCGGCCCCGGTTTCAGTATGTCGATACTGGCAACCCCATTCCGACCTGGGCCAATGCGGTCGTCATGATCGAGCGGGTGTTCAAGAAAAGCGCGAATGAGATTGAAATTCGTGATTCCGCCACCCCGTGGCAGCACGTCCGCCTCGTCGGCGAGGATATTGTCGCCACTGAACCGCTGCTGCCGCGCGGTCATAAGCTGCGGCCGTACGATCTGGGCGCGCTGCTGGCCGCCGGCCACACCACCATTCCGGTCATTGCCCCGCCGACGGTCGGTATTATTCCAACCGGTTCCGAGTTGATCGAACCCGGCGACCCGGCCGAGCCGGGCCGGATTATCGAATTCAATTCCCGCGTTACTGGGGCCTTTGTTGAAGAGTGGGGCGGCAGGCCCAAGCGTTTGCCTAGGGTCGTTGATGACCTCAAAACCATTACCCGTGCGCTGACAAAAGCGGTCAAGCGGCACGATATCGTCATCATCATCGCCGGCTCCTCGGCCGGTGAGCACGATTTCACGCTGCGCGCCCTGGAATCGCTGGGCGACATCCTGGTTCACGGCATTGATGTCATGCCGGGCAAACCCGCGATTCTGGCGGTTCTTGACGGCACGCCGGTCATCGGCCTGCCCGGCTATCCGGTTTCCGCGGTCGTGATCTGTCAGCAGGTCCTGCGCAAGCTGATCGCCCATTATCTGGGTCGGCCGGCAGAGGAGCCCGCTAAGATGTGGGCGGTCCTGCCGCGCAAGGTGCCGTCGCGGCTCGGCCTGGAAGAGTTTGTGCGGGTCAACCTCGGTCAGGTTGGTGATACGATTGTGGCCAACCCCATCGGACGCGGCGCCGGGGTCATCACCACCATGGTCAAAGCCGACGGGGTGTTGCGCATTCCGTCCCTGGACGAAGGCTTGAACGCCGGCACGGAGGTGCAGGTCGAACTCCTGCGTCCGGTAGAGGAAATCGCCAATACGATTCTGTTTACCGGCAGCAACGACCTGACCATCGGCGTGCTTGACGACCAGCTTCGTGCCCAGCACCCGGGTCTCAAAATATCCGCCAGTAATATCGGTTCACTCGGCGGCCTGGTCGCCCTGAGACGCGGCGAAGCCCATATGGTGGGCACCCACCTGCTCGACCCCGCCACCGGTGTCTATAATCTGCCCGACCTCAAGAAACAGCGGCTGCTGACCAAGTCGGTTGTGCTGAATCTGGTCATTCGGGAACAGGGCCTGATCGTGCCGAACGGCAATCCCAAAAAGATCAAGAACCTCAGAGACCTGACGCGCAAGGATATCACCTTTATCAATCGCCAGCCGGGGGCGGGCACCCGCGTCCTGTTGGACTATAAGCTCGCCAAGCTTCGCCTCAAACCGGAACGCATCAAGGGCTACGAACGCGAAGAAACCACCCATATGGCGGTCGCGGTGGCCATTGCCAGCGGCCTGGTGGATACCGGTCTGGGCGTCAAATCGGCGGCCAAAGCCCTGGGGCTCGACTTTGTTCCCATCGAGCGCGAGGAGTACGACCTCGTCTTTCAGAAAGCCTTTTTCAACAGCGAAAAAGGCCAGCGGCTTGTCGCGGTCATCCGCTCCGACGCTTTCAAACGCGCCGTCGAACAACTGGACGGCTACGATACGGCCAAAACCGGAACGGTCAAGGCGTAATCCGGCTCCCGGCCGGTGCGCGGGGCACACGGCCTAGATGTGGGGGCAACCCCCTGTGGTTGCCCAGTTCCCGGCTGGTACGCTCCGCTCACACCACGAGCGCTCGGGCCGCGTGGGCGGCGCCGACCTGGGCGGCCTTGGGATTCAGGATGATGCGGACCGGCATATCCTGCAGGAGCTGACCAAAGCGCCCTTTGTCCGTAAAGGATTGCATAAACCCGCCGGATGTCATCTTGGGCAGCAGCTTGGTCACGATCCCACCGCCAATATACACCCCGCTAACACTCATCACCGTCAGTGCCAGATTGCCGGCCTGGGCCCCGTATAAACTGACAAACATGTCCACCGCTTCCACACACGTTTGGCAACTGCCGGTGACGCCGGCTTCGCCGATGGCCGCGGCCGCGTCTTCGGTTTGCAGGCGCGCCCGCAGGGTCTCTGCCACTGGGTGCTGCAATACCTGACACAGAAAATTGAAGATGTTCACCAGACCGGGGCCGGACAGCACCCGCTCACAGGACACCCGCCCGTTGTACTGCTTTGTGAGGAAGCGCAGTAACTCCATTTCTTTTTCGTTCCGAGGCGGGAAATCAACATGGCCGCCTTCCGTAGCCGCGGGTCGATAGCCCTGTCCGTCCCAAAACAGAAAGGCATGTCCCAGGCCGGTGCCGGCCGCAATCACCGCACAGTTGCCGCGCCGGGCTTTGCCTGTATTGAGCGTCAGGATTTCATCCGCGGGCAGAAATAGCGCCCCGTAGGCGGTTGCCTCAAGGTCGTTCATGAGCCGCACCTGGCCGCCACCGATGGCCCGGCGTATGTCGACGGCGTCAACTTTCCAGGGCAGATTTGTCGCCTCGACCCTACCGTCAAGAACCGGCCCGGCAATCCCAAACGTCCCGGCCGCTACTGCTGCGTTCGTCTCCCTGGAGCGAAAGTCGGCAATGACGTCTTCCAGCCCGGCATACTTGGCACTCGGAAAAGACGCTTCCCGAACGAGGGCGAGCTCATCCCCTCCCTCAAGCGCATACAGGGCCAGGTTGGTTTTGGTTCCGCCAATATCACCGGCCAGGACATGGGTTGTCATGACGGCTTTCTCGCATGCCGAATTGTTTCCCGCAAGTCGTGACGCGCCTCAGGTCCGTGGCGGCTCACGGTGTCCGCCGAACTTGAAGCGCAGGGCTGATAAGACTTTCTCGGCAAAGGTATGCGACTGGCGAGACCGAAAGCGCGCGTAGAGCGCTGCTGAGAGGACGTCGGCAGGAACCGCTTCCTCAATGGCGGTCGCAATCGTCCAGCGGCCTTCGCCTGAATCCTGGACCTCGCCGGAGAACTCGGCCAACTCCGGGCTTTCCGACAGCGCCATAGCCGTCAAATCCAGTAGCCAGGAACCCAGCACGCTGCCGCGCCGCCACACCTCGGCAATATCCGGCAGATTTAACTCGTAGTGATACTCCAGCCCGTCGGCGCGGGCACTCCGCAGGATATCAAGGCCCTCAGCATAGGCCTGCATCAACCCGTACTCGATGCCGTTATGGACCATTTTCACAAAATGTCCGGCTCCGGCCGGACCGCAGTGCAGATAGCCCTGCTCGGCCGTGTCGTTCATCGACTCACGACCCGGCGTTTTCGGGATGGTCCCCTTGCCGGGGGCCAGGGTGCGGAGAATCGGGTCGAGTCGCCGGACCGGCGCTTGTTCGCCGCCGACCGTCAGACAATAGCCGCGCTCGACTCCCCACACCCCACCGCTCGTCCCAATATCAATGTAATGGAGCCCTTTCGGCTTGAGGGCTTGGGCGCGCCGGATGTCGTCCTTGAAATACGAGTTCCCACCATCAATGATGATGTCGTTCGCATCCATGTTTTCAGCCAGGGCGGTCACCGTTTCATCTGTTGCTGCGCCCGCCGGTAGCATGACCCACACGGCGCGGGGCGGTGTGAGCTTTTGGATCAGATCATCGAGGGAAGCGGCTCCGGTCGCTCCGTTCCGCTCACACTGTTTGACCGTTTGAGAATTCAGATCAAACACCACACACGCATGTCCGCCGCGCATGAGGCGACGGACCATATTGCGACCCATCCGACCCAAACCAATCATGCCGAGTTGCATCGTGTCGGCTCCGTTTCAGAGTGGAAGAGGGGAGAACCCACCCCGGCCTGCGGCCACCCCTCCGAGGAGGGGATTTTGCACGGGGTGATATTGAGGGGACATTTTTACTTGCTGAGCGTGGGACCGCCCAGCACTGTTCGTATAGCTGCCGGGACTATTTTGCCGCGGTCCGAACGCCGATCGCGCCGCTTCCCCGCAACTGCTCAAGATCGCCGGTGTCAAAGCCCCAATCGCGTAGAGCCTCTTCCGTATGCTCGCCCGGACTGGCGGGCGGGCTTTGGATGGTGCTCGGGGTACGGCTGAAGCGCGGCGCCGGCGCCGGCTGAGGGACGCCCTCGACTTCGACAAACGTGCCGCGTTCCTGGTTGTGCGGGTGGTTGGGCGCATCGGCCATATTGAGGACGGGCGCGTAGCAGATGTCGCTGCCCTCCAGGAGTTCGTTCCACTCCGCCAGGGTCCTGGTCTTAAAGATCACGGCCAGTTTCTCGGTCAGCGCCGGCCACTCGGACCGGTTGTTCTGGTGGGGCAACTCTTCCTTCTCCAGTCCGGTCAAACGCAGCAGTTCCGTGTAGAACTTGGCTTCAATCGAACCGATGGAGAGATGCTGACCATCGCTGGTCTCATACACATTATAGTAATGCGCGCCCGTGTCCAAAATATTTTCCCCACGGTTATCCGTCCACTTGCCGGCCGCGCGCAGACCATAGATGGCGGTCATCAGCGAAGCCGCGCCATCGATCATGGCCACGTCAATAACCTGGCCCTTGCCCGACTTCTGGGTTTCCAGCAGGGCACCGACCACGCCCAGCGCCAGGAACACCCCACCACCGCCAAAGTCACCAACCAGATTCAGGGGTGGCACCGGCGCTTCACCTTTACGCCCAATCGAATGTAGCGCGCCAATCAGGGCAATATAGTTAATGTCATGCCCAACCGCGTTGGCCAGCGGTCCCTCCTGGCCCCAGCCGGTCATGCGCCCAAAGACGAGTCGAGGGTTGCGGGCCAGACACACCTCGGGGCTGAGCCCCAGCCGTTCCATCACCCCAGGCCGGAAGCCTTCGATGAGCGCATCGGCCTGTTCAATCAGCTTGAGCGCGGCCTTGGTCCCTTCCTGCTTCTTGAGGTCAATCGCAACCGAGCGGCGACCACGCCCCAGCAGGTTGAACTTGGCGTCGGTCGGTACGCCCAGGTCGGCATCTTCCGCCCGGTCCAGACGCAGCACCTCCGCGCCCATGTCCGAGAGCAGCATCGCACACATTGGAGCCGGCCCAATGCCCGCAAATTCAACAATTTTGTATCCAGATAATACGCCCATAGTTTCCCCTTCCCAGATTCGTTCAGTGGCGGCCTGAGCGGCCACACAGGCATTCTACCCATATCACAACTGGCCTTCCCTGAGCAAAAGGGATCAGAGGGGTCTGTCGTCCTTGACAAACTGTCGTTTGCATCCTCAAATTGTCAGCATTCCAAAGGAGGGAAGTATGACACAGGAAGAACGCAGCCTTGCAGTCGCCCAGGCGTATGAGGATATGTACAACAACGACATTGAGCGCTTTGTCTTTGAAGTCTATAACCCTGACTGTGAAGTGAATGGGGGCTTTATTCGCGGACACGAACAGTTCATCGACATTGAACGGCAGGTCCTCCGGGCCGCCCCACAGCGCAAAATGCGGGTTGACCGCAAGCACGCAAGCGGCAATGTGGTCGTGGTTGAGGCCGTGCTGCTCAACCCGGACCAGGGCGCGGACTGGAACCTGCCCTTCTGTGCCGTACTCACCTGTCAAGACGGGAAAATCGCTACGGATTGGACCTATGCGGAATTCTCGAAGTGGCCGGGGCTCCAAATCTAGCCGGGTGGTGTCGAATTCCGCTTCGCTCATCCGACCTGCAGGACTGCTCCAGGAGGAAACCCGTGCATGATGACACACGAGTAACACGCGCTGGCCTATTGCCAGCCTCTCAAGGAGAGCCTTTCCTGCCCGGTCCCACCTTTGCAGCACCTTACCATGCAGCAGGTGATCCATCCCAGGTCCCACAGACGTATGGCCGTTTCCATAATCCAACCTGGACACGGTTTGAGCAGGCACTCGGCGAGTTGGAAGGTGGAGAGGCGTTTGTCTTCTCTTCTGGTATGGCAGCGGTAACAGCCGTCTTTGGGACTGTTCTCCGACCGGGAGATATCGTTGTTCTGCCTTCGGACAGCTACTACACCACCCGCGTCATTGCCCAGGGCTATTTGAGTGAGATGGGTGTGCGGGTGCGTATGGCACCAACAACGGGGAATGCCCTGGCGGATTGTCTGGACGGAGCAAAACTGCTGTGGCTCGAATCGCCCAGTAACCCTGGACTCGACGTGTGCGACATTGCTGCCCTGGTAGCGCAAGCACACCAGACCGGCGTCCTCGTCGCAGTTGATAATACGACGCCTACGGTCCTTGGACAAAACCCACTTGCGCTTGGCGCAGACTTCTCCATTGCTTCAGATACAAAAGCACTCACAGGTCACTCTGACTTGCTGATTGGACATGTTGCAGTACACGCTGCCGAATGGGCCGAGCACGTTCATGCCTGGCGCACACAGCACGGGGCTATTGCCGGACCCATGGAAGTCTGGCTGGCGCATCGGTCGCTCGCAACCCTCGGCGTCCGGTTGGAGCGCCAATGTCACAATGCACAGTCAATTGCAGAATATCTTGCCGCACGAACCGAAGTTCTCAGCGTTCGCTATCCAGGCTTACCCAACGATCCAGTCCATGCCATAGCCAAAAAGCAGATGAAACTGTTTGGCCCGGTGGTGAATTTTGTTCTGCCAGACCAAGGCTATGCCGAACATTTTCTCCAGTCGTGCCAACTCGCGTATGAGGCGACAAGTTTTGGTGGGATACATACGACTGCGGAACGTCGAGCGCGCTGGGGCGGCGACGTCATCCCAGAGGGATTTATTCGTTTGAGTGCAGGCTGTGAGCATACGGAAGATTTATTGAGCGACCTTGGCCAAGCGCTTGATACGTCCTCCATTGCTTCATAATAAGGAAGTGTGAATGGATTCCAGTGACCGCTATGTCGTTGTCGGCCAGAACGGCTCGCCCTATTCCATGAAACTCCGCGCAGTCATGCGCTATCGTCGCCTGCCTTTTGACTGGGTTCTGCGGACTGAACGGAATATGGGCGAGTTCGCTGCGGTGAAGCCCCTCCTCATGCCCATGATTCGCTTTCCCGGCGAAGAGCATTGGTGGATTGACTCAACCCCGATTATCGATGCCCTGGAGCAGCGCCATCCTGGCCAGCGGTCGGCCATCCCCGATTCGCCCGGCCGGGCCTTCCTCGCCTACCTGATTGAGGACTTTGCCGACGAGTGGCTGACCAAGGCCATGTTTCATTATCGCTGGGCCCATGACGCCGACATTCGGTACGCCTCGGTCTGGATCGCCGATGACTTTTTCCCCGACCAAAGGGGAGACGCGCGCGCCGCAGCGGCCCGGCGCTTTGCCCAGCGCCAAATCGAACGCATGCCGCTCGTGGGCTGTACTCCGCAAAACGCGCCGATTATCGAGGCGACCTATACCCGCAGCCTGGACCTGCTCGAAAGCCACGTCGGCCTGCACGATCACCTCTTTGGCAGCCGCCCGTCCATTGCCGACTTTAGCCTGCTGGGCCAGCTCAAAACACTGGCCACCGACCCGACACCCCTGGCGATCATGCGCGCGCGGGCTCAACACCGAAAGCTGGACGCGCCAACTCGACGATGCCTCCGGTCTGGAAGGCGAGTGGTATCCCGACCGCGTCGCACTGCCCGAGGCCACGCTCGGACTGCTGCGCCTGGCGGCAGAAATGTATCTGCCGTTTCTGGTGGCCAATGCGGCGGCGATAGAAAGAGGTGACGAGAAAGTTGAACTCTCCCTGCTCGGCCAGACGTATGTCCAAGCGCCCTTCGGCTATCAGCAAAAATGTCTCGCTACGCTTCGGCGGCGATTTGCCGCGCTGAATGCTGCCGGTCTGGACGAGATTGGTCCGGTGTTGGAAGAGACGGGCTGCCTACCATACCTCAGTCACTGAGGAAGCCCGCAGAGCGACCGGCCCGGCTCCGTTTATTCTTTATCACACTGACAGATGACGTAGTGACACTTTTCACACAGCTTCATCGGGCGCAGACCGGGATGGGAGATGCTCTGTCTGCTGTCCACAAACTGGGTCGCCGCTTCCAGATCTATGTCCATCAGCGGTCGCTTGGCGCACTGGACGCAGCCCGAGGTGCGGGTGTTGTTTTCGATACACCAGCGCAGTAGGACAGTGGAGCGACAGCCAATGGTCCGGGACGACTCCATCCCGAAAAAATGAAACCCGGTGCCCTGACGATTGGTGACATAATCCAGCCGTGTTCCCTGAAGATGTTGAGCGCTGTTCGGGTCGAGGAAGGCTTTGACTCCGTCCTGCACGACCACCGCATCGTCTGCTTGCGCGGTCCGCTCAAGGTTTAGACTGTACTGGAATCCCTTGCAGCCGCCGCCCGCGACCGTCATCCGAATGCCGCCGTCCCGTAGGCCCTTCAGCCGCATGGCGTGCTTAATCATCTCGACCGCTTTGGCGGTAAAGGCGAGCACCGGCGCTGCTGTCTGGTCCGGGCTTTCGTTGCGTAGACCCTGCTCCATGATTCCCCCTTTTGAGCGCAGCCTTTCTGCAAGCCCTTATCGTGCAAATGCGCCGACCTGTCAATCTTGAAGAATGCCTTCTTCCTGTCTCTTACCCCATCGACCCCAGTGGATAACCTCTTCAACCGGGGCGCGTGAGGTTGGACCAAAGCGGCCAATGGGATAGCCCAACGGGATAAGGCCAGCAATCTCCTTGTCTTCAGGAATGCCAAGCCGCTGTTTGAGTTTATCCTCAAAGAAATAATGGACGGTCGTCAGTGTTGCTCCGACGCCCAAAGCTCGACAAGCCAAGAGAATGTTTTGAACCGCCGGATAAATTGACGCGTGTAGCGTTGCCGTAATAGATCGCGGATTGTCGGTATTCGCATATGTGGGAAAGTCGGTCCCGGTACAGGCGAGTAAAATAACCGGCGCCTTGTGTAGATGTTCTGCCAGATAGATAGCTGAGGCAAACATACGCTGCTGGTCAAGCGGTAAGTCGGCCATAGCCGGAATAGACCCAAGTCGCTCCAACTCTTGATACGTCTTCAGATAATGGTCGCGGATAAAGCGCTTGTCATCCGAGTCTTGCACAAGAACAAACGCCCAATTCTGAAAATTGCTGCCGCTTGGGGCATGTACGCCAGCATCAATAATTTTCTTGAGCGTTTCTTCAGGAATAGGATCCGGTTTGAGGCGACGCATGGAGCGGGTTGAATAGATCGCTTCAAATAGTCCGATTTCGGTCATGTATTTTCCTTCCGGTGAATGAAGCTCTCTCCGCCCCGCCTCACTCGCTCAGCGGCCCCTCGGCGGCGAAGCGGCGCAGGACGTTGTCGGTGATGCGCGAGACGGTGTTGTCATACTGGTTGTGAGACAAGGCTCCGTCCCAGGCGATCGAGCTGGCCGAAAAGACTGCCCCGCCCTGGGGATATTCAAAATACACCATATCGGCCCGGACCTTGGGATTGACGGTGCCGCCCTGCTGTGAATCGCTCATCAAGACCTCTTCAATCACGTGCTGATAGGAGTCCGAATGGCCGGACGAGGAGGCCACCACCAGGGCGTGGGCCGGTGTCCCCAAGGAACGTTCGGCCCGGTCCAGCTCAAAACCGGCCGCTCCGTAGTTGAGGACTAAGGACTCGAAGTCGCCAATGGCTTCTTCGTCTCCAATCCCCTCAAAAATAAACGCCGCCCGTGGATCAAAGCTGTCGGACTTGCGCTGGTAGGGCGCGCTGTTATCAAAGCCCTGGGTAGTGAAACCGACACCGACCAGGCGCTGGGGTGTTCGGCCCCGATCCCGCCATAAGCCGCCGGGCTCTCCGGTGGTGCTGTGATGGTATTCGCCGGGTTTGGCATGCCAGCTTCGGGTGCCGACTCGGCGCCGCACTTCAACCACGTGAGGCCGGCCGGGAGCAAACGAGGTGATCCAGTAAAAACCGTTGCCGCCCAAATACATCAGCCGCCCGCCGGTGTTCAGATAGGTTTCCAAAGCGTCCAGCATCGGTCCGGACCAGTACTCGGGATGACTGCCGGTGATGATGACCTTGTACGGGGCGAGCAGGTCCAGGCCCTCGGCATGCAAATTCTCATCGGTAATCACATCATGGGCGTGGCCCTTGGCTTCGAGCCAGTCGATCAGGTGCAGGTCGGCGGGAAACTGGTGCGGGCAGTTGAGCGCCCGCATGTGGTAGCGGGGGCGCATATTGAGGATGGGCCGCAGCCGGCTGGAATAACACACCCCGCTGCCGTCGGCGTGACTGTCGTACAGGCTCAGCAAACGGTTCTCTCTGGTGTAGCGGTCTTCCGGTGACAACTCGCCCTGCTTTTGATTGGGAAACAGGGCCGGCGGCAGGTCGGTGAGCTGCTCGTTGGCATAGGCCAGATAACTGTTGGTCGGGGCCAGGAAGGCGATATCCGCCGTAGCCCGGCCCTTTGGCGGACGGACAAAAAACGGAATATGGTCTTCGCCCCCCTCGGTACGCAGGCGCGCGGCATACACTCCGCTCTGACACTCGGTCGGCAGCGTCCAACTAAAATCGACCTGCCAGCCGGCGTCTTCCAGGTCGTCGTCATGAAAATGAATCGCGCCGTACTCGTGCGGAGTGTTGCGGAAATCTGTCTCCTGTCCGCTCCAGTTATAGCCGGTCATAGCCCGGGCGGGCATGTTGACCGTTTGGCCGTGGAGACCGTGGGCTGAGGTGTCGATGACTGTGTCAGAAGCACACTCGGCTGAAAAATCCCAGGCCGCGACGAGATCGTCGCCAAAGGCCAGCGGCGAGGCTCCGCGCTGGAGCGAGAGCAACTCTTCCCGACTCAGGGCGTGCCGGAACATCCCTGGGCGGTCGAGCTTGCCGTTAAAATGGCGGTCAACGCGGGACTCGCCGTCATCGCCCGCCTGCCACAGGCCGGCCAGCACGCAATCGACCTGGGTCGTGGGGGTGGCCTGGAGCTGGGTCGTGGCCGTCGCGGTCGCCCTGGTCTGGTCCTGTGGCCACGTGCGCAGCGGCTCCTGATACACGGCGATCTGGCCGCTGTGGGCGTCAAAAGTGGCCGCCACAAAATACCATTCCGCAGCGCGCAGCGGGGTATTAATCCGTACCCGCTCCGTGCGGCCTGCCGGGTCGGTCAGCCACACGGCCAGGACACCGCCCTCGTCGAGCACCAGACCATAGCCGCCCTCCGCCTCCGACCATTTGGTAAGAATGCCCTGCACGCCTTTTTGCGGGGTTGTGGCATATATCCAGGCGTACAGGGTGAAGCCGTCGGCCAGACGCAGCAGCGGCGCGTCTGGCACGAGAACGTGTGAGCCGGTGTGGATATCCTGGCGACGGCCCGGATACTCACCACTGACCGGCGTTGCAACGAGTTCCTCCTTGAAGCCCGGGCCCTTGGGGTTGGGGTCGCCGTGGATCAAGCGCACGATATCGGCCTGGTAGGTGGGATGCAGGCAGCTCACATAAAGTCGAACGGTCTCTCCTGGCGCGACGCTGAATCGATCAGCATAGCCAACAACTTCCATTGCTTCCCTCCTTACTATTTATACGGAATGGACAGGCTCATGCCCAAGTCCCGGAATTTCCTCTAAATGCGGCAAGGGACGGCCCAGCACATCGGAGAACAGGGTCAGCACACGCAAGGTGATACCCCAGATCATCTGGTCCTGAAAACGGATCGCCGGATAGTACAGTGTCTTGCCGTCCGCAGACAATTTCAGGTGGGTGGCGTTCTCGGCCTGCCAGGGATGTGCCAACGGCATCCAGTAGGCTTCGGCGACCTCGTGATTCAGCGTTAATGCCGGGATGGCCGGCCCCAGGTAATAGACCGCAGCAAAAAGGTCCAAGGGCTGGTCCCGTCCGCTCAGCCGGATGGATACCGGGGCGAGCGAGCCCAGACGGTGGGCCGGGTCCAGGCGCAGGCCCACTTCTTCGTGGGTTTCGCGCTCGGCCGTGACCTGAAGATCGGCATCCTCGGGAGAAAAGCGCCCGCCCGGAAGGGCCATATGGCCCGACCACGGATCGCCCGATTTTTCAGCCCGCCGGATCATACATAGTCTTAGGTTGTCTTCCCGCCCCACGAGTATCATGGCTACAGCGGCACAACCGCGATGGGCATTGAGACGATTAAGAGCAGGCTGATGGGCGGTCAGGGCGTTCCGGATTGCTTCAACGCTCAACACAATCGACCTCCAGGGCTGTGCATCATCAGCCTAAAGCATCCTGAGCCTAGAACACTGCCAACGGATTGAGCGGCGAGCCCGTTCCGCCAGGGACGCGCAAGGGCGCAGCCACAAAGAGGAAGGTCCAGCGTTTGCGTGCCTGCGCTTCACGGGCCAGGTCTTCGAGGTTTAGGTTATCCAGCAGCGGCATGCCTAGGGCGACCACGGCCAGCCGGTGAATCGGAAACGGCATCCCTTCGATCCCGGACGGGAAGACTTCATTCGTGCCGTCAGAACCAACCGTTGCTACGTCGCGCGCCTTGAGCCAGGCTGCGACCGCAGCGTGCAGGCCCGAGGCCCGCTGGGTGAAATCCCAGGAGCCGACCTCCTGGTGTCGTTTGTACAGCCCGGTGCGGACCAGCAGCACATCGCCGCTTGTTATGTGTATGCCGGTCTTTTGTTCCCAGGCCTCCAGGTCTTCGACCCGGACTGCGGTGCCCGGTTCGAGATAGGGCACGTCCTTTAACCAGGGCATATCCACCAGGATGCCGCGGGTAAAAATACCCTGGTGCATGGCCTGCACGCCGAGTTGCTCCGCGCCGTCGGGTTTTACCGCCGAGCGCGGGAAGCCGTTATACATCTTGCCCTGATGAAAAATATGACACAGCGCGTCCACATGCGAATGGGCAAAGCCGTGATATCGGATCGTATAGGTATCCTCGGCAAAGACGCCACCATCGTTCTCGTGCACCCGGAGGCTATGCTCAAGCGGAAACTCGTTATTGGTGCTGGCCTCTTTCGCCAAGTCAAAGGCCACAGAAACCGAGACGCCCTCGGTCACCAGCGCGGCCGCCTGACGCCGCTTCTCGGGGGTAATCAGATTGAGCGTGCCGAGTTCGTCGTCTTCTCCCCAGCGGCCCCAATTCGAGAGGCTGGACATCCACTGCTCCAGCGTCGCTGGCGTGAGCGGGGGGAGGGCGTCTGCCGCCTGAGCGACGTGTGGACGTTCCAGCATGAGAGCAGTCACCAGGATGATGCTCACCGGCAATACCATGGATCGATATCTCATCACTCCCCTCCTCGCTGGAATGTGTACTCGGGATGAGGCTGAAGAGCAAGCCAAGACAGGAACGCGCGCGGCGGGTTCCGTCGCCGCTGGAGTCTTTTGCAGCGGCCCGGCCACAGGTAAGCTGTCCCGGTATGGACGGGATGGATGCGAGGGACAAAAGGAGCCACAACACATGCCACGCCTGAGCAAGCTGAGTCGATCAATCACAGGGAAAATTGCGTTGGTGACCGGGGCCGCAAGCGGTATGGGACGGGCAACCGCCCATCTCTTTGCCGACGAAGAGGCCCAGGTTGCCGTGCTGGACAGAAATGCGGACGGCGTCGCCCGCGTCGTCGAGGAGATTACCCAAGCCGGCGGTACGGCCACGGGCTGGACCCTGGACCTTGCCAACGCTGTGGAGATCGAACCGACGCTGGCCCGGATTGTCGAACATTTCGGCGGACTCGACATTCTGGTCAATAATGCCGGTATCGATGCCTCCGCCCGTATTCAGAGCAGCAAATACGAAGAGGTCTGGGAGCGCTGTTTCAGCGTGAATCTGACGGCCCACCAGCGTCTCATTCGCGCGGCTCTGCCCTATCTCACAAAAAGCGGAGCCGGACGGATCGTGAATATCGCTTCGACCGAAGCGGTCGGCGGCAGCGCCTTTGCCAGCCCCTATACCGCAGCCAAGCACGGCGTTATGGGCCTCACCCGGGCGCTGGCGGTGGAACTGGCCACCCATGGCGTCACCGTCAACTGCATTTGTCCGGGCGCAATTCATACCGGCCTGACCGCCACCATCCCGGAGAAAGCAAAAAACATCTTTGCCCGGCGGCGCGTGCCGCTCAAACGCTACGGCGACCCCGAAGAAGTCGCCCACGCGACGCTCAGCCTCGTCCTGCCGGCCGCGTCGTATATCAACGGCGCCACGCTGGTCGTCGACGGCGGCTTTACGATTCAAAATAACGGTGGTGCGTTGAGCCGGTGAAGTACGCTCTCGCTCCCCCGACCGATGGTCCACGTCCTCACCTATCATTTGGATAGCCAAGGTCGGGAAGGCAAAGACCTACGGGGCCCACTTCATGCGGAGTTTGCGTTCATTCATGGCACAGTCACGCAGGTATAAATTAATGAGGCTCTGGTATGGAATGCCTGTTTCCTCGGCCAGAGACTTAAAGTAGGCAATCGTGTCCCGGTCCAGGCGCATGGTCACTGGCTGTTTGAGATGCTTGAGGTAGGGGTTTTTCCGCCCCTTCATCTTTGAGAAGTCATAATGGTCTCTCATGTTTGTTGCCTCCAGTAATGTCGCTCCTCTCCGCCAGAGCCCGCCGCGCGGCCAGGCGCTCCACTTGGCCGGCCACCACGCGCACCTTGCGCGGACCGGCCAGCCACATGCTGCCAATGGACACGAAGGCAAACGTCAGCGCAATCCAGAAGGCAGCCGTATAACTGCCGGTGCGGTCAAAGAGCAGGCCGGTCACCCAGGGGCCGGTCCCGCCGCCCAGACTGCCGGCAATGCTCAGCGTGCCGTAGATACGGCCGTACTGTTTGCCCTGAAAAATCTCCGCCGGGATGGCGCCGAACACCGAGACTGTGCCGTAGCCCAACATGCCCTGGGCCGCAACCATGGCGTATAACAGCACCAGACTGGGCTGCTCGGGCATACCGAGCAGGATGACGTAACACAAGACAAAGCCCATCATGCTGATGGTCCAGACCCACTCGCGTCCAATCCGGTCGGAAAGCATGCCCAGCCCAATCTGGCCGCCGCAGGCGGTCAGCCCAACCAACCCGAGGGCAAAGGCCGCCACCTCGGGTGAAAAGCCGCTATCGGTCAGGTATTTGGTCTGATGCACCTGGATGGCGTACCAGGCGTACAGACTGCTGAAAAAAGAGAGACCCAACCACCAGAAACGGGAGGTGCGTATGGCGCGCGCCAGGGTCCAGTCGGTCGCGGCCCAGGCGTGGTCCACGACATTATCGGCCGGGCGCTGTCCACTGTGAATGCTGCTTGGGGCGAGGTCTCCGTCGGGCGCCAAGCCGAGGTCCTCGGGTCGCCGGCGTTGCAGGATCGCGTTCAACGGCAACACGATCACCACCAAGGTCCCGGCCACCACCCAACACGCCTCCCGCCAGCCGGCCTGATCAATAATGCTTTGGATCCACGGAAAGAGCAGGATGGAGCCAACGCCCACGCCGGAAAAGGCAAGCCCCAGGGCCAGCCCGCGGCGGCGCACAAACCAGTAGGGTAAAAACAGGGAGTGACCGAGATAGCTGATGGAGGTACTCGCACCGCCGACCAGGATGCCGAAGGTGACATACAGATGCCACGGCTGAGAGACCAGAGTAATCGAGACCATGCCGATGCTGACCAGTACCGCGCCCAGCGGGATGACCACGCGTGGCCCCCAGCGATCCATGAGCATGCCGACCAGGGGGGCGTACACGGTGGCCGCCAGAAAACCGCAAGAAAAGGCCGCGGCCGTACTGCCCCGGTCCCAACCGAATTCCGCCAGAATGGGCGGAAACAACAAGGAGAAGGTCGTGCGCGTGTTCACGCCGATCGCCAGGGTGACAAAGGCCACGGCCACGACCGCCCAGCCATAATAAAAGGGGAATTCTTTTCGCCGCATCGGATAGCGTCGTGATGAAGGAGTAGACGCGCACCTTACACAAAGTCGGCGGCTTTGTCTGTGGCCGACCCGCCCATTGTCTTCCTTCCTCGGAGCGATTACCCTCGCCCCATCAGGCTGCTGTTCACCTGAGCGGCCGCACACAAGGAGGGAGCGTATGGAATTTGAAACCTTGGCCAGCGGCTACGGACTCGTCGAGGGACCCCGGACCGACGAGCAGAATCGGCTCTATTATAGCGATGTGCGCGGTGGCGGGGTCTTCCGGCGCAGCCCCGACGGGGAGATTGAAACCTTGCTGGCGGACCGCAAGTTTGTTGGCGGCATCGGCTTGAATGCCGGCGGCGGCATCTTGGTGACGGGCCTGTCGCTGGCGCACTGGGACGAGGCGTCCGGCGCGCTGCGGGATATCTTCGCCGAATGGCAGGGGAAGCCCCTGTTCGGCCTGAACGACCTCACCATGGATGACCAGGGCAGTATTTGGGTCGGTTCGTTTGGCTGCAATATCCATGAGTTCGATTTTAAGAGCACGCCACCACCGGGCTCGCTCTTCCGCATCGATCCACCGGGCCAGGTGACGCACCTCTGGGAGGGGGTGGAGGTGACCAACGGCCTGGGCTTCAGTCCGGACCGTAAATTGCTCTACCACTGTGATTCAACCACCAAGGCCGTCTGGGCCTATGGGGTGCGGGCCGACCGCACCGTCAGCGACCGGCAACTGTTCGCGCAGCTACCCGAGGGCATGCCCGACGGCATGACCGTTGATGTCGAAGGCGGGGTGTGGGTCGCCACGGTGGCCGGGCGGGGTGAGATCGTGCGTTTCAAACCGGACGGCACGGTCGACCGGCGCATCAAGGTGCCGGCCAAAACGGTCACCAGCGTGGCCTTTGGCGGCCCCGACATGTCGGACCTGTACGTGGTCACCGCCAACAACGATCAACGCGAGCTCAAGGGCAGCGTCTTTCGGGCGCGTTCGGATATTCCTGGGCTGCCCGTACCCCAGGCACGCTTCTAAGGAGGGAACCATGTTAAAGTTTATGGCCGCTGTTCGGCGTCTGGATCATATTTCGCACGATGAGCTGGTCCACGCCTGGGAACACATTCACGCCCCGCATGTCGTTTCGCTGGTCAAGCCGGAACGCTATCGCATCACCTTCTTCGACCCGCCCTCGGACAGCGCCGATGCGGACAGCCGTCCACCGGACGGTATGGCCGAGCTGTGGTTCCGGGATAGAGAGCATTTTGAGACCACGATCGGACGGCAGGCCCCGCCCAATATAGACGCCGACAAATTCAGTACCTATGCCGCCATCCAACCGGGCTGCAATCTGTTTGTGACCGAGCATCTCAACGTTGATGGGCCGACGACCCGCGACACCACCAAGCTCACCTTCTTTATCAAGAGACGCCAGGGAATCGAGCGCGCCCACCTGGACGACTACTGGCTGAAGGTCCATGTGCCGAACGTTGTTGCGGCCATCAATAATACGCCGGACGCGGTACGCTATTCCGTGGACTTGGTGGATCAGGCCGAGTCTGAGCGAGAGCGCACCTACGACGGCGTGGCCCAAATCTGCATCGACCATGCCAACGCCACCTTCGCCGACATCCAGGGCTATGAGCCGGACGGTTTCGGCGAGCTGGTCGAACCCATGCTGGTGGTTAGTGGGCACGAGGTGCGTATTGTGGGCTGACTGGTGTCGGGAACGACAATGAACGGGAACGAACGCTCTATACCCCGAGATTTTGATCGAGATACGGCACCAGACCTGTCTAGGGACGGCTGGCCGGAGAAGTTCGCCAAGGCGACTGTCCGCCGTGGCCGGCTACCGGTCGCCAAACCGAAAGTGTCAACGACCATCCGTCTGTCACAGGACGTGATCGATCACTTCAAGGCCGGCGGTCGCGGCTGGCAGACGCGAATCGATAAGGCGCTCCGCGAGTGGATCTGGAAACATAACGCCGCGTGATGATGGATCGGCTGCGTGACCTTACTCAGCTTCCATCCGCGAGAAGTGCCTTGAGCTTGGCTTCCGTCAAGCCGTTCGTGGATGCCTCCTCGCCCAAGGCATCCATCGTCATTGTCAGGCGTTCCCAGGCAGCGCCACGAAGTTGCTCATAGTGTTCACCGACATCATCACGCCGACCACCCTGCCTTTCTTGGTCACACGCACGGGGGCGCGCTGCACAGCGTCAAGCAAATAGCCGAAGCGATTCTTGGCATCCCTGGCGGTAATTTCTTTCATGGGGGATGTAATAGCTACTATGCTCTCTTCTCACAATGAGAGATCACATCTTATAACTACAAATTATATGTATAATAAGGCACGCCGTTATTTTCTTAAAGGCATAGAGTGAAATGTTTGACATCTCCAAGGATCAACTGCGCCAACTCAACGATGTGGATTTACGAGAATTGGTCGCTCGTTTGTGTGAAGCGGAATTGAGTCGCGCAGGGGCACCAGTCAGCGCGGTGAGATGGGGTGGTGCTCAGACCGCTCCCGATGGGGGCTTAGATGTTGAAATCCTAGTCAAAGACCAAGAGTTTGCAGGCGACTTCGTACCCCGTACTTGGACCGGAATTCAGGTCAAGAAATCAAACATGCCGGCTAGCAAGATCGCCGAGGAAATGTCTCCCAAAGGAGTTCTGAGACCCATCTTCCCGGAGCTTGCGAGACATAACGGCTGCTACATCATCGTTAGCCTGGCCGATGATCCCGCTGGCACCAATCTTGGTGATCGAGAGAAGGCAATGCAGACGCAGATCGAGCCGGTCAAGGACCAGGGAGACCTGCGAGTAGAGTTTTACGGATGCGGCCGTCTTGCCGACCGGCTGCGTCAGCATCCTGGTGTCCAGCTTTGGGTGTGCGAAAAGCTGGGCTTGCCGTTGAGTGGATGGAGGCCGTTCGGGAGGTGGAGTACGACACCGCCGGGCGTTGAGGACGACCTGATCTGCGAAGCGGGTGTTACTATTGCGCTTCCGGGAGGGAGGGACAAGTTAGATATCGCGCAAGGAATAGATGGAATCCGAGAACTTATAAGAAGCTCAGGCAAAACGGTGCGGATTGTCGGTCTATCCGGGGTTGGTAAATCCCGAATCGTCCAAGCTTTGTTTGAAGAAACCGTCGGAGACAGACCCCTCGACAGACACCGTGCGATATACGCGGACCTTGGTGAGGTACCGGACCCGCCACCCCGAACGGTTCTTGGGCGTCTTGCTGCTGAAAAACATCTAGCAATCATAGTATTGGACAACTGTTCGTCCGATGTACACAACCGAATTGCTAGCCAAGCTGCTTCCTCGTCAAACCTTCGCCTTGTCACGGTCGAATACGACATCCGAGAGGACAAGCCCGAAGAGACCAGGGTTGTTCGGATTGATGCCGAAGGCCCCGAAATAGCTGAAACGCTAATTAAAAGACGGCACCCTGACCTCGGTCCAGTCAATGCACAACGGGTCGCCGAGTTCTCGGGCGGCAACGCCCGGGTCGCGCTCGCGCTTGCAGACACGGCAAGTGAGGAGAAAGAAAGCCTTTTAAGTTTCTCCCCTGCACAACTCTTCGACAGGCTATTCTATCAGCGAGGTGCACCCGACGCAGACCTGCTCAAGGCTGCTGAGGTTTTGGCGCTCGTATACTCGTTTTCCATTAGCGCCAATGAAGGCGGTGTGGATGAACTCGCCACGCTTGCCGGATTGCTGGATCAGAATCGACGTGCACTACACAGGGAGGCACAAACGCTTGTTGAGCGACAGCTCGCGCAGAAGCGAGGAGCTTGGCGTGCAGTTTTGCCACATGCACTGTCCAATCGGCTTGCTAAAAGGGCACTCGAAAATATCCCCGTTGACGACATCCTCAATACTTTTCAAGGGCTATCAAATCCTCGCCTGCTGAAGTCGTTCGGAAAACGTCTTGGATATCTCCATGATCACGAGATCTCACAGGATATCGTCAAATCCTGGCTATCACCCGGTGGACTATTGCACGACCTGTATCTGCTTGATGAAGATGGTATCCAACTCCTTCTGAATGTGGCTCCGGTAGCTCCAGAAGATGTCTTGAACGCCATTGAGGCTCAGGATACAGGCGGAACAACTGAAATATCCTTCTCTAGGGGAAGTCTACGCCTCAGGGGAAACTCGCGCCTCTCTACATTTGCGGATCTCTTAGTCGCGATCGCATATGACCCCGATCTCTTCGAAAGATGCGTCGTCCGCCTAGCCAAGTTTGCTCTGATGGAAACAGAAGAAGAGGGGGAAAATGTCAGTGGTATACGGGGCCGTCTCTATGGTCTGTTTTCATTGTATTTTTCGGAGACCGAGGCTGGCCCAGACGCTCGTGAGCATGTTGCTCGCCGTTTTTTGTCAAGTGGAGACCGAAACGAACAGAGGCTTGGCTTGGGGATGCTCAGGGCAGCGTTGCGGGGTACAAATCAGTTCTTGGCTGGGACTGTCGAATTCGGTGCTCGACTAAGGTTCTACGGTTACCATCCCCAGACTCACGAAGAACACGACCAGTGGTTTATACGGTTTGTTGCGCTAGCGTGGAAGATAGCCACTGGCGAAGATGTATATCTTTCGACTCAAGTGCGCGCTCTACTCGCGAGCGAGTTACGGGGGCTCTGGGACCATTCGGGACTGCGCGAAGCGCTAGTGGATTTAGCGATGGCCCTCAATGAGCAGCGGCCTTGGCTGGAAGGTTGGCGGGCTGTCCGACAAATCAAGCACTACGACTATCGCAGGACCCGTGGTACCAAATTATTAGATAAGCTCGATGAGATGCCAGAGTCAGAGCGACCGTCCGATAAAGAAACCAAAACCTATGTTCTCAGCGCACGATTATTAGATAAGCTGGATGAGACGCTGAAACCAAGAGGACTTGCCGATGAGGTCAGAACCTATGTTCTCAGAGCAGATCACGAACTGTCTACCTTGGATGAAGAGTTCGACTTCGATGACAATCAGAGCTGGCAGGAGGCAAACAAACGCGCGGCTGCAAGGGCCTACGACCTTGGTACAGTCGTGGCAGATGAGTCGAACGTCCTGAATGAGCTATCGGAGGAGCTCTTCACGGCTCAGAACGGCTATCTCTTTGAATTTGGGAAGGGTGTAGCGTCGAAGTGTAATGACCTACAAGGTCTTTGGGAGCGTCTTATTGAGTGGCTCGAACTCGCTGGCGATCAGGCGTGCCATGGTGGTGTCTTGAATGGCGTCCTTAAGGTTACTCACGAGCGCGATGAACCGTTAGCACAGAAAATCCTTGATGAAGCGGTACAAAAACGCATTCTCAGAAAATTCATTGTCAGCCTCCAGGTATCGGTTCCATTAGGTGATACAGGCGTTTACCGTCTTCACAGGTCACTCGACTTCGAAGATACGCCACTGCGACAATTCGGCAACCTTGCTTGGCATCGTCCGCTCAACACGCTAAGCGAAGCAGATATTCGGGACCTGATGCTAAAGATGTTGGGCAGGCCTGAAGGCGCTGAAGTCGTCCTTGATGGCTTGAGTATGCGACTGCACGTGTTGAAAAATGACAACCTCACCTTGGGCCCTGACCTCAAAGGAGCAGGCATACTTGCCTCCGCCGCACTGCTACGCCATAGAGCGGATTATTACGATGGTGGCTCAATCGATCTTCACCTGTCGGAAGTCTTGAAGTCCTGCATGGACGAAGTCGAGTTTCCCACAGAGACCGGTGAAGTCTTCGATGCGTTTCTCACCAGATTGAGAGCGTCGTATGGCTACGTGAGTGGTATAGAGAAGGCAGTAGCGGTTCTGGCGGAGAAGACAACATTTCGATTCCTCGATGGCATCTTCCTTGATGCTGCGCTTAAGGACTATCGCCACACGATTTTTCGGGTAGGGCGTGACGAGGAAAACCCGCTTTCTGGTGTCTCCGTTACGACACTATTAGATTGGTGTGGGCAAGACGACTTTCAGGAACGGCTGATCATGCTCTCGGAAGCGATTTATCCGTTTGAAAAAGAGCCAGAGGGTGATGGCATCGTATTGTCAGAACAAGCATATGCCATTATAGACGCAACACAGGACCCCTCTACAGTTCTGAGAAATTTCTGCTCTTCTGCGAGGCCTAATGGATGGTCGGGGAGTTTGGCGAACATCATCGCGAAGCGAGGCCAGGCTTTTATGACATTGTTAGAGCATGGCCAATCCGATATCCGCGATGCGGCCGCAGCACAAATCGCTCAAATCAATCAGTGGGAAGAACAGCAGCGAAGCTACGAGCGGGCCGGGGATGAACAACGTGAGCAGCGTTTTGAGTAACTGTACGGAGCGCAAATATCCGAACGGTTGAGGGAAAGGTAGGCTTATCATGAGTGGATACGATAAACCCCTCACCCCCAGACAGATCGCGACCACGAAGGACGAGAGCATCGATTTCAGCGATATTCCTGAGTTGGATGAGACCTTCTGGCAGCAGGCGGAACTCGTCGAACCCGACCTCACCGACCAGATTACCCTGCGTGTCAAACGGTCCGTGTTGGCCTATTTCAAGGCTCCGGGAAAGGGCTACCAGACGCGGATCAACCAGGTGCTCGAAAGCTACGTGCGGTCGCAACGCGGACCTGGTTGATCTGACCGATTCTGAGCGTGCTTACGGTGGCGTCGTACAAATCTGTATCGATCATCCCAACGCCACATTCGCGGATATTCAGGGCTATGAGCCAGACGGTTTTGGTGAGTCGGTCAAACCCATGCTGGTAATCAGTAGGCATGAGGTTCATATTGTGAGTTGATATAGGGGAGGCGGGGAAACCCATAGGGAAATCTACATGAGGCAGAGCATAGGCAAACATTCTGGCGTATTGCTCTGTCTTCTCCTCTCCCATCTTCTGCTTGCTCCTTCGCTCTCTTCCGCGCAGGACACAGACGACCAGACGCGCGGGTTGCAACTCGACGGGTGGCAGGGAACGCGGCCAGCGCCACAACAAACTCCCCGGCCCTCTTCCCCGCAGCGCTATGCCCCCGCCCGGCCCCAAGTCCTGGAACTGCCGTCGGTCTCGCAACCGTCTATGCAGACCCTTCCGCGTCAACAGGACATTCCGCCTACGCATCTCCAAAAACGGACTCCAAGACCCACCCAACTCCTCACTGTCACTGTGACAGATCAGAACGGTCAATATATCAACGGTCTGACCCCCGAGGATTTTATCATCTACGAAGGGGGCCAGTCTCAGCTCATTACCTATTTTAATACTGGCCAACAGGAGCCGGTCAGTCTGGGCCTCCTGGTTGACATGAGTGAAAGCATGCACGGCAAACGGCGCCGGGCCGTCCTTGCCCTGCGGAGTTTTGCTCAAGCGATTAAACCCGGCGATGAGGTTTTTCTTCTAGGGTTTAATCACCAGCTCACGATCTTACAGGACTTTACCGACAGTCCCAGCCTGTTGACGCAGGCTACGGCCGGTCTCCAGCCGAGCGGCGAGACGGCCCTGTACGACGCCGTGTTGGGCGGTCTGCAACGCATCCAACGCGGCCAGCGTCAGAAGAAAGCCCTCATCCTCATGAGTGATGGCCTGGATACCTCAAGCACGGCCTCACGTGAAGACGCTTTTCGGGCGGCGCGGGAAGCCAACCTTCTCATATACACCATCGGTATCGGTAATCTCAGCCAAGGTGTCCGAAGCCAGCGGATGCCCATGTGGGGGATGGGCGGGATGGGACGAATGGGCGGGATGGGTGGTCCCTTCATGCCCAGTCGGGGCCGGCCCAATCTTGGCTCGGTGGATGTTGACCTGCTGCAATCGCTGAGTGACACGACCGGTGCCCAACATTTTTTTCTGAATACGAAAGATATTCTGGGGAGCCATACAGTACTCGAACAAGCAACCCAGACCATTGCCCACGAACTTCGCCAGCAATACAGCATCGGCTACCTCTCGCCCCTCAAGGGAGATGTCTACCGCGACGTTCAAGTCGAGACGCGACATCCACAACATCAAGGACTCATCGTGCGGACGCATAAGGGGACGGGGTAGCCCGCGTTTCCCCTTGCCTCCGCCGCCCGTCTCTTATATTTCTGGTTTTTTCACAGCAGTTTCACAGCAGGAGGACAGACTATGCATTTCATGTGGTTCACGGAACGTGCGTATCACTACGACCCGGAAGAACATCCGGAGCAATACCGCGACCTCGAAAACGAGATTATTCGCAAACGCAGCTTTTTCGGGACGCCAAACCGCTATTTTGATCGCCAGCACGGCGCGCGGCTGCTCAATCAGTATCTCGACGAGAAGATCTATACCGACCAGGAGCTGATGAACTTTGACGGCATTATGCTCAACGAGCACCATGCCAACCCCTTCTGCCTGGGCGCGGTCATGGATGTCGAAGCCTCGGTCCTGGCCAAGGCGACCAGCCGGGTCAGAATGGCGCTGCTCGGCAACCCGGTTCCGACCGTATCGAACGCGCTCCGGCTGGCCGAAGAGCTGGCCATGATCGACCTGATCTCCAACGGCCGCCTGATCTCCGGCTGGGTGCGTGGCGCGGGCAGCGAACAGCTCGCCAATAATGCCAACCCGGCCTTTAATCGCGAATATTTTGAAGAGGGCATCGACTTTATCATCAAGTCGTGGACCAAACCCGGCCCGTTTCGGTATGAGGGCAAGCACTTCCACTTCCGGCACGTCAATCCCTGGGTGCTGCCCGTCCAAGAGCCGCATCCGCCCTTCTGGATTCCCGGTCTCATCAGCCCCGAAACGGTCGCGTGGTGCGCCAAGAATCGCTATCCCTACGTGGCCCTGGCCACCCGACTCGAACCGACCCTGGAGCTGTGGGATTTCTACAATACAGCCGCAGCCCGTGAAGGCTATCAGGCCGGGCCGGAGAATTTTGGCTATCTGCAACCCGTCATGGTCGCGGATACGCAGGAACGCGCGGAAGAAATGGGCAAGCGCATTCTGTACGGTGGCGCCTTTGCGCATTTCGCCCGGCCCGAATGGATGTTCCCGCCGGGCTATAACTCGAAAGCGGCCACCCGCCGGCTGGCCCGGACGAACTTCGGCGTGAATGCCTCTGCCGGGCCGCTGTACGGTGAGGGCGGGGAAACGACGGTCGAAGAGATCGAGGCCGTCAAAAAGACTATTTACGATAGCTATCCCGGTGTCCTCAAAGATATGGTCATGATCGCGGGTACGCCGGACAACGTGATTCCGAAGCTCAAGAAAATCCAGGATATCCTGCGTCCGGGCATCTTCTCCTTCTGGCTGGACGGCCCGGTGCCGGCCAAGGACCGGATGCGCTGTCTGGAACTGCTCAACCGCGACGTCATTCCGGTCATGCGCGAGCACGGCAAGACGCTGGGGCTGGTTGACCCGTTTGAGCAAAAACCCGGCTCCCGGCCGCTGGCCAACGGCCGGCCCGAGCCCGTCAGCGATGCCGAGGCTTTGGCCGAGTTGATGGCCGCCTAAGGTTCATCTTGTTGACCGGCTCCTGCAAGCGGGAGCCGGTCAGTCTATCTCCCAACCCCAACTGCATCCTTCCGCGATGAGGGGAGAACAGCAATGAGCGATATCGATCCAACCCAGCGCGGCTTTGTCAGCTATATCGACAAATCGCGCGAATACTACTTGGCGAAGGGCTACGGCAATCCCTACCGCTGGGCGTCCAACCCGGACGCGCCGTTTACGCCGCTAACCAAGCCGCTGGCTGAAAGCCGGGTCGCTCTGGTCACTACCGCGGCCCCGGACTTGCAAGGCGGACGGAAGCGCAGCCGCTATGCCGCGGCCACCCGACCTGCCCCCGAGGCGCTCTACACCCGGCACCTGTCGTGGCACAAAACGGCGACCCATACCGACGATGTCGAAACCTTCCTGCCGGTCCGCCGCTTAACCGAGTACGTGACCGAAGGCCGGCTGGGCAGCCTGTCGCCGCGCTTTTACGGCGTGCCCACGGTCTATAGTGCGCGCCAGACAGTTCAGGAGGATGCCCCGGCCGTGCTCGACTTCTGTCGTGAGGATAGGGTCGATATTGCCCTGCTGGTCGCCCTGTGACCGGTGTGTCACCAGACCGTGAGTCTGGTCGCCCGACATCTGGAGACGCAGGGTATTCCCACGGTCGTCCTCGGCTCGGCGCGCGATATTGTCGAGCAGTGTGGCGTGCCGCGCTTTGTCTTTACCGACTTTCCGCTCGGCAATCCGTGCGGCAAGCCCGACGACACGGCTATGCAGCGGGCTATCGTCGGCATGGCGCTCGACCTGCTTGAGACCGCCCGCTATCCGCGCACGACGCTGCAAACGCCCTTTCAGTGGGACGAAACCGGCGAGTGGCGCGCAACGTATATGGAGCTTGCTGAGGACACGCAAGCGGCGTAGGGCAATTCATTATTCCGTATAGCCTGCCGGCCCCTGCCGTCATTCCGGCGGAAGCCGGAATCCAGGCTTTCGACCCCTGACCTCTGGATGCCGGATCAAGTCCGGCATGACGAGAGCGGAATGGCAGCCGCGCAGGTCGGGTTAGCCGTAGGCGTAATCCGACCTACTGACTCTGGCCGCACAGATGCTCGCGCAGGGTCGTGCCCGTGTAGTCGTCCCGATACACTCCGCGTTTCTGGAGTTCCGGGACGAGGAGGTTCACCAGGTCTTCATAATAGTCGGGAGCATAGAACGGCGGCGTAATCTGAAAGCCGTTGCCGCCGCCCGCTTCGAGGAAGTGCTGCATGGCGTCCGCCACCTGCGACGGAGTGCCGACCAAGGGATTGGTGTCGCTGCCAGCCAGATAGGTTTTGGCGATATCACGCAGCGTGATGTTGGCGTCGTATTTTTGATACATCTCGAACAGGCCCCTGGTGCCGGGCACGTCCAAGTCCTGGACCGGCACGTCAAGGTCAAACCGAGACAGGTCGAGATTGAAGTGCATCGACATCTGGGCCAAGGAGGCTTCGAGCGGAATCCGGGCGCGAATGGCGGCAAAGCGTTCACGCGCCTCGGCCCCACTCTCCGCCACCAGCGGCTGACCGGCCCACATGATGGGAATGTCGTCCGGATTGCGGCCCAGGCGTTCCGCCCGGCTGGCGATGTCCTCACAAAACGCCCGCATCTGCTTGACGCCGCGGGCGGCGCTGAATATGCCCTCGGCGTGCTGGGCGGCAAAGGCCCGACCCCGGTCCGACTGGCCGGCCTGAAACAGAAACGGCCGGCGGCGAACCGAGGGCATGACCGTAAACGGCCCCTGGACTTGGTACCACTGGCCCTGAAAATCGACGCGGTGAACCTTGGACGGGTCGGCAAAGACCTTGTGCTCCATGTCCATTTGGACGGCATCCGGGTCCCAACTGTTCCACAGGCCGTAACAGACCTGCATATACTCGTCGGCGCGCTCATAGCGGTCGTCGTGGGCCGGCAGGCTCTCCAGCCCGAAGTTTCTCGCCTCGGCCGTCGAGGTCGAAGACACGATGTTCCAGCCAATCCGACCCTGGGTCAGATGATCGAGCGTCGATAAGGTCCGGGCCAGCAGAAACGGCGGGTAAAACGTGGTGGACATGGTGACGGCGAAACCGAGTTTTTTGGCCACCGCCGAGAGATAGGTTATCAGCGAGACCGGGTCGTGGCTGGGGAATTGGATGGCGTAGCGCACCTGGTCGGGCTGGGTGCCGCCCGCCAGGCTGTCCGCGAAGAACAGCATGTCGAACTTGCCGCGCTCCAGGGTGCGGACCACGGCTTCCCAGTACTCGCCCTCATACCATTTGTGGCGAATTTTCTCGCGCGGATAGATCCACGACAGCGGCATATGCGGAGCCGGGGTAAAGAGGGCGAAGCCGGCGAGATGAATTTGCTTGGACATGGCCGTATCCTCATGAACGATCAACGCAGGCGCGGACCATACCTAGCCTACTGCGTTCAGGGCCGCCTTGTCGAGCGTCTGGCAACGCTTGCTCTGAACACCGGACCGTTTTATGCTGAGCGCATGGCACGTAAAAGACTCCCAAGGCGCATTCAACGCAAACGCACCAAAGACTGGAAGATGCCGAAAAACGCGGTCTATGTCGGACGGCCCGGTAAGTGGGGCAATCCGTTCTTTCGGCTCAAGGAAAACCCCGACATGACCGTTGACCGGGGCTTTCTGGTTGCGGTGTACAAGCTGTGGCTGAATGACCAGTTGGTCCCAGGGCTGGCCGCGCTTTTTACGAGCGGTGACACGCTCCCGCCTCCGCCCTCAGCCGAGACCATTCAGCAACACTTCAAAGGAAAGAACCTGGCCTGCTGGTGTCCGCTGGATGACGACTGTCACGCGGATGTGCTGCTCGCTATCGCAAACGAAGCGGGCCAGGAAGGCTAGGGGTCCTGCCCGCAGGCTGGCCTACCACCAGCCCAGCTCAAACGTATGCAGGGCGCGGCGCTTATAGTCGTACAGGGACGTGCCGCAGAACCCGCATTTAAGCGAGGACCACACCGAGCGCGGGCGAATCGCCGCGTGGAGCGGCTTCATATAGTGCTGGTTGTCTTCCAGCAAATCCTGGGTGAGCGCCCAGCGCGTGATCTCGTACAGTGCATAGCCGCACTTCGGCTCCGGGCAGGTCAGGACCATCCCGGCGATAAAGGGTCGATTCGATATGGCGCGGGCCACTTAGCGCACTCCTTTGGCATCGCGCTGAGTCCAGCGACCTAATTGTGACATATGGACCTCGTCCGGCCCGTCGGCGATGCGGCAGAAGCGGCTGGTCAAAAACACGTGCTGGATCGGCGTGTCCTGACTGACCCCCTTGCCGCCGAAGGCCTGCGTGGCCCGGTCGGCCACGGTCTGGCACATCTGCGGGGCGACGATTTTGACCATGGAAATGAAATCGCGCGCACCCTTCGGTCCCTCGCGGTCCATCTTGTCTGCCGCCGCAAGCACCAGCAGCCGGCACTGCTCGATGTCACACCGGGAGCGGGCGATGTCATGTTGGATGCTGGTCTTTTTGCTGAGGGTCTCGCCAAATGCCACCCGGTCGCCCACCCGCTGGCACATGAGCTCAAGACAGCGCTGGGCCATGCCGACAAACATCATGGCGTACTGAAAGCGGCCCGGCCCCAATCGGCCCTGGGCAATCTCAAACCCGCGGCCTTCGCCCAGAATGAGGTTCTCTCTGGGGACGCGGACATCCTCAAATACAAGCTCGCCTTCTCCGCCGGGAGAGTGGTAGCTGCCAAAGGCCCTGAGTGGCCGGACAATCCGAAAGCCCGGCGTGTCAACCGGGACCAGGATGGTCGAGTGCTGGGAATGACGCTCCGCCTCGGGATTCGACCTGCCCATGACCAACATGACCTGGCAGCGCTCGCTCAACACCCCGGTGATCCACCACTTGCGCCCGTTGAGCACATAGTGGTCCCCATCGCGCACGATAGACAGCTCCATATTCGTCGCGTCCGAGGAGGCAACCTGGGGTTCGGTCATGGCATAGGCCGACCGAATCTCCCCGTTCAGTAAGGGCTTGAGCCACTGCTCCTGCTGGGCCGGCGTCCCGTATTTTGCCAGGACCTCCATATTGCCCCGGTCCGGCGCGCTACAGTTGAAGACTTCCTGCGCCCAGAACACCTTGGCCATCACCTCCATGAGCGGCGCGAACTCCAGATTGGACAGGCCCGGACTCCAGGGCTCATATTCACGCGGCAGGAACCAGTTCCAGATACCGGCCGCCTTTGCCTTGCGCTTGAGGTCTTCAAAGAAGGGCGGATATTTCCACAGATTGTTCTGATCCTCGACAAACTCGTAATAGGCGGGCTCGACCGGATAGATATGCTCGTCCATGAAGCGCTCAAGTTGTGCTCGCATGGCCAGGATCTTGTCGCTCGGGGCAAAGCTCATGGCAGGTCCTGCTCTTCCTTGGCCGCACCCAGGCGTTCCTGCAAACGGTTCATGCCCCTCAGCCAGCGATCATAGTCGCCGGTTTTGCGTTGCATATACTCCAGGACCTGGGGATGCGGCAAAATAAGGAAACGCTCGGCCCGCAGGCCCTCGACGACCACCTCGGCCAACTCCTCCGGCTCCATCAGGCCGTCAACACTCGCCGCGCGGCTGCTCTCATTGTTCTCCAGCATGGGCGTTCTGACCGCTTGGGGACACAGCAGTGAAACCTTGATGCCCTGGTGCGCGTGTGTCAGCGCCAACCACTCCCCAAAGCCGACCGTGGCATGTTTGGTCACACCATAGGAGGCCGAACCGATCTGATTGAGCAAGCCCGCGGCCGAGGCGGTATTCAGCAGATAGCCTCCACCCCGGGCAATCATGCGCGGCACCAGCGTGCGGGCGGCATAGATATGCGACATGACGTTGACATCCCAACTCTTCTGCCAGACCTCGTCCGAGGTTTCCAGGCCACCGGTCAGCGCAATGCCGGCGTTGGAACAGAACAGATCGATCGGGCCGATGTCGCGCTCGGTGTGGTCAATCACCCGCACCACGTCAGCCTCTGTGGATACATCCGCCGTCATGGCGACCGCGCCAATCTCGGCCGCGACCTCAGCCGCCCCGGTCGCGTTCAGGTCCACCACCACGACCGACCGCGCGCCCTCGGCCGTAAAGCGCCGACACAGCGCTCTGCCGATGCCACTCGCCCCACCGGTGACGACGATGATTTTCTCCTTGAGTTCCACCCTCAACCTCCTCAGCCCAACTGATACACCCGGGCGGCATTGCCGCCGACAATTTTGGCCCACTCTTCTTCGGTGCAGTCGGCCAGCAGGTCGCCGAGAAACTCCTGGCTCTTGGGAAAGGTCGATTCGAAATGGGGGTAGTCGGAGCCCCACAACAGGCTGTCCACGCCAATGATATCCCGGTCACGAATCCCCAGCCCGTCTTCCTGAAAACTCAAAAAGACGTGGCGATGAAAGAACTCGCTCGGCATAATGTCCTCTTTGAAGCGTTCCCCGGCAATCTCCCGTGCGCGCTGGGTATAATTATAGTCCAGACGGTCCAGGAAGTGGGGCACCCAGGACAGTTCCATTTCGACCGAACCGACCTGGAGTTTGGGATAGCGTTCAAACACGCCGCTGAAAATCATGTCGGTCAGACACACCCGCGGCCAGTGATCCAGATTGACGAAAAAGGACGGCTTGGCCGCGTCCAGCAGGAGGGCGCTCGGGTCGTCCGGGTCGGGCCGGTTGGTGGTGACGTGCAGGCTGATGGGTAGGGCCAAGTCCTGGGCTGCGGCCCACACGGGTTCGTACTCCGGCCTATCGTAGCTCATACCGCCCAGGGGCTGAATGGTAATCATAATGCCGCGATGGCCCAGCTTGGCGCAGTGTTCCATTTCCTCGATCCCCGACGGGATATCGTCGAGGTTAATCATGGCGATACCCCGCAGACGATCCGGAAAGGTGTCGCAGAACTCGGCCAGCCAGTCGTTATAGACCCGGAACAGGACGGTCAGCAGCTCGCTGTCCTGAATGCGCTGGTAGAGTTGCAGCCCGACGGTTGGATACACCAGCCCCATGTCGATGCCATCGGCATCCATGTCCTTGATATGCTCTTCCGGGATATAGGCGCCGGGTCGGACATTCTCTATCTTATCCTGAAAGCTCAGTCTGTCCGGGTCCTCGAAGCGCAGGCCGGCCTGCGCGGCGGCCGCCGCGGTCTGGACTTTAATGCCCTCGCAATACCACCAGTCGCCGTCCTCAGCCGGGATCACTCGCGGGGCGCGGTCGCGAAATTTTTTATCCAGCCGCGTCGTCCACAGGTCGAGCGGTTCAAAAATATGATCGTCCGACGAAATGACCTTGTGCTTTTGCATACGATCCCCTCCTATGGAAAGCGCTGTCTTATGGAAAGAACGGTTGTGCCCGCATTATCCGTCTGGAGGCGCAATTTTGTCAATCGAAACTGAGTATTTCTGCATTGACCCGTCCGTTCTTTGGCGCTACAGGGAATCTCAGGCATCAATAGTATTGGCAGGAGGGACGATATGGAACTCAAAGTGACCCGTTGGAACAGGCCCGAACCACCCACCCAGTCAGAACTGGTCCGCGCCCTGGAGGCCGAAGGGCTGGCCGCCTATATCGAGGACGACGAACCCAACCATTCCTATGAGGCGCATACCCACCCGAACGACGAGGTGCTGGTTGCCGTCCTGGGAGAGATCACCCTGGGCGTCGGCGACCAGAAGTGGGTGCTCAAACCCGGCGACCGGCTCGACCTGCCGGCCAATACGCTGCACTGGGCCGAAACCCCGTCGACCGGTCCCATCCGGCTGTTGGGCGTAAGCATCGGGGATGAATACGATCCGACCCGCGCAGACCGCTCCGAAGAAACCCGCGCACATCCGTAGGACAGCGCGGAGAAAGAACGCCTATGCCGGCCCGAACCCCCAAGGAAGTAGAAGACCTCTTCCCCAGGGCGATGAACGCCCGCGATATTGACGCGATGCTGGCGCTCTATGAGCCGGACACGGTGTTCGTGCCTGAACCGGGGCAGGCTCCGGTCCAAGGCGAGCAGGCTCTCCGCGCGCACTTGCGCACGTTTACCGACGCGCAGCCTGAGCTCTCGACTGAGGTCAGACACGTTGTGCAGGCTGGAGATATCGCCCTGTCCTGGATTCCCTGGAGTATGAAGCGCACGAGAGCCGACGGCACGGAAGAAACCATCTCCGGCCGGGCGGTCAATGTCGTGCGCCGCCAGCCCGACGGCACCTGGCGCACGCTGATCGACAATCCATTCTTCGAGGAATACTGGGAAACACCAGCAGAGTCGTAGATAGCCGGGCTACTTCATCGGCGGCGGAATCTCGTGCGGATCAAGACCCAGTTCTAGCGACCCGAGGCTGGACAGGCAGAAATCGCTGGGCGGAAACTGAATGGCGCCGACCGTACCATCCCGGAACAGCCGTTCCAGCGGCGAAGTCTTAAACAGGGTGTGCGCGCCGCCGAGGGTCAGGGCGTTGCGCCCGATGCGCGCCGCGGCTTCCCCGACCAGATATTTGGCCCGATACAGGGCGGCGATGGCGTTCTGCGTCGGGCCTTCGGTGTCGCTCAGCCAGGCCGAGTGATACACGCTCAGCCGTGCCGATTCGAGGTCGGCGTTCATCTCGGCAATCTTTCGGCGCACGTCGGGATGATAGGCCATGGCTTGGGTAAAGCCCTTCGGCACCCGCGCCTGCACGACCTTCAGGATTTCGGCGTAAATCGCCGCGGCCACGCCCAAATAGACCGCCGTATACGAGGCCCAGAACCAGTTTGCCCCGCGGGCAATGGAAGGAAAGAAATTATCGGTGTCAAATACGACCGATTCTTCAGGCACAAAGCAGTTTTCTAGGAGCAGGCAGTCGCTCCGGGTACCGCGCATCCCCAGGACATCCCAGACCTCCTCAATCGTCTGACCGGGGGCGTCCCGCGGAACCAGAAAAACGATCGCCGCGCTGGGGGCGGTGGCGTCCTCACGACGGGCCGGGACCGCCCGGAAATCCGCCGCCCCAACCATGGACGAAAAAAACTTCTTGCCGTCTATGACATAGCCGCCGTCCACCGGTCTCGCCTGGGTGGCCGGGGCGTACGACGCCAGCAGGGCCGAGGTGCTCGCCTCGGACGTCGAGCCGGCAACCAGATTGTTGCCCTTGACCACCCAGTCTGCCACGCGCCGCTTCACGTCGGGTGTAATCTCGATATTTTCCATCAGATAGCCGACCCAGGCCAGGTGCATATTGAAGGACAGCGCCGTGGCCGGGCAGCCCAGGGCGAGCTGTTCCAGGGCGAGCGAGTGGCCGAACAGTTGTTCTCCCCAGCCGCCCAGCTCTGTGGGGATGTTGAGCGTGTGAAACCCGGCCTCGCGCAGCAGGGCATAGTTCTCGACCGGATTGCTCGCCTCGCGGTCGTGCTCGGCCGCCCTGGTGGCAAAGTCTGTGGCCAGCTCCCGGCACTGGGCCTGAATGCGCTTGTGTTGGGTCGTCAGCTCGAAATTCATACCGCCCCCTTTGCTCTGCCCGGATGCTAGTCTTCGTTAGGCCGCAGAGTCAAGAGAAAAATACTTTGGCTCTCATCCCCAGTCGTGGTAAGAGACAGGAACGCAGGCGATGATCGCACAGGAGGAGCGTATGGCTATCGTTGATTTTTCTTTGGATGGCAAAGTCGCCATTGTGACCGGTGGCTCCAAAGGCATCGGCCGGGCGATTGCCCTGGCCTTTGCCGAGCATGGCGCGGACCTGGTGCTGGCCGCGCGTAGACCGGAAGCCCTGGAGCGGGCCAAACAGGATGTCGCGGCGACCGGTCGCCGCGTTTTGACGGTACAGGCCGATATGTCGATCAGCGCGGACTGCGACAAGCTGTATCAGGCAACGCTTGAGGAATTCGGCGGCGTCGATATCCTGGTCAATAACGCCGCCGGCGTTTCACTGGTGACCCTGGCTGAGGAAAACGAAGCGGATTTCCTCAGAGTCATGAAGACCAATGTCTGGACTCCGCTGCATTTGGCACGGCTGTGTCGGGAGTCCATGCGCCAGCGCGGCGGCGGCGCGGTGATTAACATCACCTCGAATGAGGGCGTCCGGCCGTCCATGGGTATCGGCACCTATGCCCTGTCCAAGGCGGCCCTGATCAATATGGCCCAACTCCTGGGCAAGGAGTGGGCGGCCGATAAAATTCGGGTGACCTGTATCGCGCCGGGTCTGATCCGGACCGACCTGGCAAAGGATTTGGTCGAGGCGGTTGAGACCAGCGGCTCGCCGATCAATCCGCAGAAGCGGGTGGGCGAACCCTACGAAATCGCCGGTCTGGCCTTATTCCTGGCCAGCCCGGCCGGGACGTTTGCGACCAGCATGACCTATGTGGTCGACGGTGGCGAGGTCAGCGCCGGGCCGGGCGACGTGGTGGTCATGACCGCCGAGGAAACGGTCCAGGCGCAGAAGCAGGACTGAAGAACGGATAGTATTCCCAGCGTCTGTTGTGACCCGCGATCCCTGTTGTATAAAGGCCGCCGGCTAACCCAGCGTCTGCCGGATGATCGCGGCCACACGCTCCTGTTCTTGCGGCACCTCCGGGGGTTCAACCGGAATGGGCAAGCGGTCCAGCTCGTCCTTGACGACGCCGGTGAGCACCTCCGCCTCGTGGGTTGAGAGCTGCCACTGGGCAACGATGTCCTCGGGGCTCCACTGCACGATCTGTCGAAAGCCGTAATCCGCCACCGCTTTATTGCTAATCTCGATGAGCTTTTCCATAGTTCCCCCTTAGAGCCGACTGGCAACCGACCACGCGCCTCCGTCCACAATAAAGGTCGAACCGCTGATGTAGGAAGACTCGTCCGATGCCAGAAAGAGAATCGTGTTCGCAATCTCCTCGGGCCGACCAATCCGCCCCAGGGGATGGTAGCGGGCCGCTTTCTCGATGGCTTCCGTACTCTGGGTGCTGCCACGCGCCTGCGGCGTATCCACAAAACCGGGGGCGATGCAGTTCAGCCGAATGCCCTGAGACGTATATTGGCTGGCGGCTACCGAGTTGAGATGGATGATGCCGGCCTTACTGACGGCATAGGGTAGGGACTGACCATAGGCCTGGACACCGGCCATGGAGGCAATGTTGACGATGGAGCCGCCGCCGTTTTGCAGCATGGCCGGGATGGCGGCTTTGCAGCAAAAGAAGAGCCCTTTGAGATTGGTGGACATCATCAGGTCCCAGTGCCGTTCGTCCACTTCGGCTAGCGGTGGTGTCAGGATCAGGACCCCGGCCGCGTTGACCAGGACGTCCAGGCGACCGAAGCGCTCAACTGTGGCGTCAACCATCTGCGTGACCTGGTCCAGCTTGGACACGTCTACGGTCACGGTCTCGATATCCGGGCCGATCTTTTGCGCCAGGCTTTTGGTCTGCTCCAGACCGCCCGGGTTGCGGTCGGCGGCCATGACCGCCGCCCCTTCTTCGGCGAAGCGGAGCACCGTCGCCCGCCCAATCCCTGAAGCGCCACCGGTCACAAGAGCGATTTTGTCCGTCAGTCTACCGGCCATATTTTGCCTCCTCTGTTAGATGTAGACCTGCGCGGGTCCTCTTCCGAGATATTCCGGCGTTCACACCGGCGCGCCCCAGGTCAGCACGCGCCGCGGATTCTCCACGATCAAGGTGTCGATCTGTTCGGTACTCAGGCCGCTGCGACTCAGCATGGGGACGACGTTCTTGACTAGGTGGGCGTAGCCCCAGCCGCCGTAGCGGGTGAGTTGGACCTTCATCGCAATATCGTGGGACAGGAGCAGCCGCTCCAAAAAACCCGCGTCGATCAGGCGTTTCAGCGCGACGACACTCCCGGCATCCGAGCCCGTGTAGCGGCCCACGCTGTCCACGTAGTATTCCATGCCAAAGAAGTCGTACTCAACATACGCGCCGCGCTTGGCCAAGGTCGTATGATAGGCCAAGTCATCGCCCGTCGGGCTGAGATGGCACAGTATGACCTGATGCGGATTTGCGCCTTCGCCTTCGAGAATATCGAGGACTTCGATGCCGTTTTTCTGCCACGGCAGCAGATGGACACTGATCGGCGCTCCGGTGCGTCGCTGCGCACGAGCGGCGGCGCGTAAGACCTTCTGCTCGTTCTCGCGCACCTTGAAGCTGGTGCCGATCTCGCCGATGAGGCCGGAGCGCACCCCGGTATCGGCAACGCCCTGCATGAGATCGGATTCAATCTCGTCGGCTATCATCTCAACGGACCGATCTACCATGTCGTAGGGGTGAGAGCGGCCGATATAATAGCCTGAGCCCATAACGATGTTGATCTCGGTCGCCTGGGCAATTTTTGCTAAGGCCAGCGGTGTGCGTCCCAGGCCATTATTCGTACAGTCCACCACGCTACCGCCGCCGGCAGTCTTAAACCGGCGCAATTCCTCAATAGCCAGGGCGGTGTCATCCAGGACGCAGTTATCCAGATTGCCGAATGGTTCGCGGCGAATTGCGCGAGCGTCGCCATTTCTACCGGCGCATGCACAAATGCCTTTTGCTCCTCGTCTTCGGACTCTTCGCACCACACCCGGAGATCGATGAGCAGATGTTCATGCGTCAGGGTAATCCCCAGGGCCTCGGGCTCAATCGGGCCGAGAACGGTCATCACTTTGCCTTGCATTGCTCTTCCTCCGCCGGAGTCATATTGAGGGAATACGCTATCGAGGCAGATGCAGGCTATACCAACTCTCATTTCAAAGAAAAGAGCGCCGAGCAAATTCTCGCTGTCTTATTCGGACGGAGGGCTGATCGCGCTCGAATTACAGGAGGCAGCCACCATGCCGAACAGCACGCGACGCATCGTGACCGGACACGACATACATGGGCGGGCAACTGTCCTGTCCGACACTCCAGCGCCGGTATTCCACCCAAAGAACCGGCCGGGGGTTGAGGTCACCAATCTATGGGTGACAACCGAGACGCCCGCCAGCCTGACCGACGCAACCGACCGGACACAGGGGTCGGTCGCCCTGATTCCTCCCGTACACGGTACGGTCTTGCGGATTGTCGAGTTTTCGCCGGAAAAGGACTGGATCGAGCAGCTAGACCGCAAGGCCGCGCGGGAGAGCTTCGCCTCGTTCGGAGCGGAGCAGGCCCTGGATGACTCGGAGCAGCCCCGGCATCCGCTTATGCACAAGACCGAAACGATTGATTACGCGCTCGTGCTTTCGGGTGAATGCCATATGGTCCTGGACGACTCGGAGGTACTGGTCACAGCCGGTGACGTGATTATCCAACGCGGCACCAATCACGCCTGGAGCAACCGCTCGGACCGGCCGTGTCGGATTGCCTTTGTGCTGATCGACGGAACAGGGGAGAAACCGGAGCAGGTCTGACAGAGATACCCTTCCGCCCTACCGTCCTTTACGGAGGACTTACCCAGCTCTGCTATTCCGCTGCATTGTCCCAGATCCGTTACCAGAGTACTCTCTTGGCATGGCTATCGCCCGATCACGCCTGACGGCACAGGGGCAGATTTCCATCCCGGCCGAGATCCGACGCCGACTCGGGATAGGGCCCGGCGCTGTACTTGAATGGGACCAGGTCGGGGAACAGATCGTCGTCAGAAGGGCCGAACAGTTTACTTCCGAAGATATTCATCGTGCCCTGTTTCCTCAGGGTCGTCCGAAGAGAGGAACACCTACGGAGATGAAAGAAGGCATAAAACAACACAGCAGAGACCGGTATGGACGCGGTTGATATCAATCTCCTGGTCCGGTTGGTCCCGTGGGCTGGCCCCTTCAGCTCTTTCCTCCGTTTCCCCCTATCCCCCAGGCCGTCCTCTTGCCGTAACTGCGCAAGTTGCTTAGGCTTACGCCTCAGATGAAGAAACGCCTGCCATTTATTCTGCTCGGCCTGATCGCCATTGGGGCCGGTCTGTTTCTGTACACGAGAGCCGAGAAGAGCGAGCAACTCTCGTTCACCGGTTTTGTTGAGGGCGAGGAGAAAGTCATCAAGAGTGAGATTAGCGGCCGGGTTGAGACCGTAGCGTTTACCGACGGCAGTCAGGTTGAGCAGGGCGACCTGCTGGCCGAGATAGACGCGCGGGAATATCGCTCGCAGGTGGTCCAACAGGAGCTCAGCCTGGAACTCCGTAAAGCGAAAATCCGTCAGTTGGAGACCCAACTCGCCCTTGCCCAAGACACCCATCCGATCCAGCTTCGGACGGCGAAAGCCAATATTGCCAAGGCACGCTCGGACGTCAGCTTTGCCGAAAAAGAACTGACGCGGCGGCAGGACCTGCTCGATACGGAATATCTGAGCCAACAGTCCTACGACCGAGCCGAAAATCAACTGGAGACGGCCCAGGCCGTGCTGGCCCGTGAGCAGGCGGCCCTGGCGCGGGCGGAAGCCAATCTGCGTCAAATAGAACTGGCTGAAAACGCGCTCGAAGTCCAAAAACAGGAACTGGCCGTGGATACCGAAAAGCTGGGGCAGATGCGTATCATCCTGGACAAATATACGATTCGCGCTCCGTGTGCCTGTACGGTGCAGACCCGTTTGATCCGCGCCGGCGAGTACGTCAATCCGGGCACGGGCGTTGCGACCCTGCTGGACCCACTCGATAAATATGTTCGCGTCTACGTTCCCGTACCCGACCTGGGCAAAGTCCATATTGGCGACACGGTCAGCGTTGAACCCGATGCCCTGCCCGGTGTGTTGATTCCCGGTGAGATCAGCTTCATCCAAGACATCGCCCAGTTCACGCCCAAGAATATTGAAATCAAGAGTGACCGCATGACCCAGGTGTTTGCGACCAAAGTGCGCATTTTAGACCAACTCGAACGCCTGAAACCGGGCATGGAAGGCACCGTGTACCTGAACGGCGCGCGTCAGCCCGCGCAGCCGGACGAGCCGGCGGAGCGTCCCCAAGAGGCGCAGTCCTCGCCATGACAGCACCGGTTGTCAGCCTGACGCAGCTCCATAAGCAGTTCGATGCCAGCGTCGCTCTGGACGGGATTGATCTCGTCATTGAGCGGCCGTGCATCTTTGGTGTGGTCGGCCCGGATGGCGCGGGCAAGACCACCCTGTTGCGCTCTCTGGTTGGGCTGCTGGAGTTTGAGGCCGCCCAGGCCCACGTCTTGGGCTATGATGTCGTGCGCGAACCGCACCGCATCCGAGAACATCTCGGCTATGTGCCGCAGGCGTTTGGGCTCTACCCTGAACTCAGCGTGCTGCATAACCTCAGGTTCTTTGCCGATATCCACGGCATTGCGGCTGCCACGTTTCAGCAGCGCGCAGACGAGTTGCTGACGATTGCCGGGCTCAAGGATTTTCACACCCGCCTGACCGGCGATCTGTCGGGCGGGATGAAACAAAAGCTGGCGGTGATCTGTGCGTTGATCCATCGCCCCGAACTCTTGATCTTAGACGAGCCGAACAACGGCGTGGATGTCATCGCCCGGGCTGAGGTGTGGGAAATTCTGCGCCACTTGCCGGACGTGACCATCATCATGTCCACCGGCTATCTTGACGAGGCCGAGCGGTGCGACGAGCTGATCTATCTGTATGAGGGCCGTATCCGTACCCGTGGCACGCCGGATGCCATTCGGTCGAACTACCCGTATCGGGCCTATCGGCTGGTCGGCAGGAACGTGGAGGCGGCGCTCGCCGCCCTCCAGCCCGCGGCCTGGCTCGTCCGAACGCAAACGCTGGCCGGCAGCGTCGTGCTGGAGGCAACGGCCGAGATTGCCCAAGTCCGCGCCGGGCTGCACGAGCTGGGCACGGCGGAGGTGTGGGTCGAGCCGCTGCCGCCGACCCTGGAGTTGGTCTTCACGCATCTGACCCACGAGGCCCAGGCCGATGACGCAGGCGGCCACTAGCGCAGACGCGGTTCTTATCGCCGAAGACCTGACGCGGCGCTTTGGCGATTTTACGGCGGTCGACCGCGTCAGCTTTCAGGTGCGGCGGGGTGAGGTTTTCGGCTTCCTGGGCTCCAATGGGGGCGGCAAGTCCACCACGATTCGGATGTTCTGCGGCTTATTGGCCCCAACCGAGGGGACGGCCCGGGTTGCGGGCCTGGATATTCAGACCCAGGCCGAAGCCGTGCGCGCGCGTATCGGCTATATGTCCCAGAAAGTTTCCCTCTATGCCAATCTGACCGTGGCGGAAAACCTCCGGTTTTTTTCCGGCCTGTACGGGGTGCCGAGTCAAAAAGTCGAACACCAGAAGCAGCACTTCTATCCCCGTCTGGGTCTGGAGGGGCTCGACCGGTCTTTTGTGCACTCCCTGCCGAGCGGCATCAAGCATCGGATCGCCCTGGTCTGCTCTCTGCTGCACGACCCGGACATCATCTTTCTGGACGAGCCGACGGCCGGGGTGGACGTTGTCAATCGCCAGGTCTTCTGGCGATTGATCCGCGAGTTGGCCCAGGAGGGCCGGACGCTGTTTGTCACCACCCATTACCTGGACGAGATGGAGTACACCGACCGGATGGGCTTTATTGATCGCGGCGAGTTGATCGGTCTGGATACCCCGACCGGCCTCAAAATCCAGTTCGCCGGCGGCTATCGGGTGCGCCTGGTCCATACGGATCAAACCGTTGCGCACAACGCGGCCCAACGCCTGGCCGAAACCCATCATATTCGGCGGCCTGAGGCGCAGGCCGCCTTGCTCCTCCTGCCTGATGACGCGGCACAGACGCTTCAACAGCTCCGCCAGGCGTTGATGGCGATCGATCCCGGACTGGGCTTCGCCCCGGCCCTGCCTTCCATTGAAGAGGTGTTTGCCGGCATGATACGCCAACGCCAGGAGGCGCATTCATGAGCCGCTTACGGGTCAAGCTGGCACGCCTGCTGACCTTGCTGTGGCGCGAATCACTGGAACTGCGCCGTGACCGTTTTACGCTGGGCGTCCTGTTTCTGATGCCGGTCCTGCAACTGGTGCTGTTCTCCTACATCATTACCACTGACTTCGATCATCTGCCCTTGGGTGTCCTGGATCAGTCCCGGACCCGTCACAGTCGAGCCTTGCTGGAAGCCATCGAATCCACCGGCTATTTCAGCGTTTTGCCGCTGCGTGACCTGGACGAAATCCATCACATGTTCGGCCGGGAACAGAGCCGGGCCGCTTTGGTCATCCCGTCGAACTTCAGCGAGACCATCGTCAACGGCAAAGAGGTGAGACTGGGGCTCCTGCTGGACGGCTCAGACACGACCCTGAGTACCAGTACCGAAGGGTTTCTGACGGCTATTGCGAGGACCTATTACACCCAGAGCCGGCTGGAGCGCAGCCCGCCCACGGAACGCAATCTCCGACCGGTCGGGCAGGTGACGACGACCCGGCGGGTGCTGTTCAACCCGAGCCTGTCGGGCACGGCCTATATGATCCCCGGCCTGCTGGGGTTGATCACCCTTTTTGTGACCGTGCTGAACACCACCCTGGCCATGGTCCGTGAGCGCGATGCCGGTACGCTCGAACAACTCCTGGTCACCCCGGTGACGTCAACCGAGGTGGTGTTCGGGAAGATTCTGCCCTTTGGCGGGGTCGCCCTGGTGGCGGCGATGCTCATCGTGGTGGTGGGCTGGCTGTTCTTTGGCGTGATTCCCAAGGGCAGCCTGCTGCTGCTGCTGGCGGTGACGCCCATCTTTTTGCTGATCGGCCTGTCCATCGGCCTGCTCATCTCAAACTCGGCCACCTCGTCCGGGGAAGCCGTCGAACGCTCGGTCTTAACCATGGTGCCTCAGTTGATGCTCTCAGACGCCATTTTTCCGCTGTCGCTCATGGCGACGCCCTTCCAGATCATTGGGGAGATCATCCCCCTGACCCACTATATACGGATTACGCGGGGGATTTATCTCAAGGGCCAGGGGCTGGATGAACTCTGGATCGAAATCGCCTTTTTGGTCGGCTTTCTGGTGTTGCTGCTGGTGCGCGCGGCCAAGGGGATTCAGAAGCAGGCGGCATAAGGATTGAGGCGTATGCGTTTCCGCAATGTTTTGGCCATGGTCCGCAAAGAGGGCCGGACCATGTTGCACGATCATGCCCTGCTGGCCGCCATCCTGGCCCAGCCGGTGCTGTATCTCATCCTGTTTGGTCTGGCGATCACCAACGACGTCAATGATGCCCCCTGGATCGTGTACGACCAGTCGCAGTCGGTCATCTCGCGCCGGCTCATTCGTGATCTGTCTTCCATGACGGCTCTCCAGCCGCCGGCGTTGGCCTCAAGCGAGGGCGCGGTCGTCGACTTCCTGCGTCGGCAGGACGGTATGGTCGGCGTGGTGGTTCCCTGGAACTTCGACGACAAACTCCAGCGCGGCGAGCCCGCTCCCATCCAGGTCTTGATTAATGGCGCCAAGCCCACCAGCGCCCTGCGCCTGACCAATTATATCAACCAGGCGGCCGGCGCGTTTTCTCTCAGCCAGCTCCCCAGCCGCGACCGCGCCGAACGGCGCGTGACGAACGCCGCCATCTCTATCGAAAAACGCTATTGGTACAACCCCGGTATTCAGGATCGCTACGGCTTCCTGTCCGCCATGCCGGCCAATATGCTGACCCAGATTCTGTTTATGATCGCCGCGATCTCGCTGGTCCGCGAACGCGAACGCGGCACCTTTGAGCAGTTGTTGTCTACGCCGCTGTCGCTCACCGAGATTATGGTCGGCAAAATGTTGCCCTATGTGGGCGTGGGCTATCTGGGCTTGTGCATTATGCTGACCGGTAGCTATCTCTGCTTCGGTATCAGCGTGCAGGGCAGTCTGCCGCTGCTGTTTGCGGTCGCCTTGGTGTTTATGCTGGCGACGCTGGCGTTTGGCATTTTCTGCTCGGCCTGGGCGGATAACCAGCAGCAGGCGATTTTTCTGAGCTTCTTTGTGATGTTTCCTTCGGTGATTATCACCGGCATCCTGGTCCCGACCGAGAATTATCCACCCTTCGTCAGCTTCCTGTCCCACTGCCTGCCCGCCCGCTATTTCGCCCATGCGCTGCGCTCCATTATTCTGAAAGGGGGCGACTTTGCCGCCGTCGCTCAGGATTTCATTTTTCTGACGAGCTTTTTTCTGGTCGCGTTGTGGGCCGCGGTCAAGGTCACCAAGCCCAAGCTGGGCTGATCGCCGCTACAGGAGGGCGGGTTCAACATCTGCCCCTACTCACCGGACAGTACTCGTGCTATGGCGCAAAAAGACCGCAGGACCGAAACCCACCCCGAGCTGGAGGAGAGGCAGGCCATGTCATTCAAGCTGGAAGAAACGACTATCGCACAGATTCACACCGCCCTGCGCGCCGGTGAAATAACCTGCGTCGATCTTGTAAACGGCTATCTTGCCCGAATTGAGGCATACGACCGGCGCGGCCCGACAATTAATTCCATCGTGACCGTGAATCCGCACGCTCGGGACGAGGCCGCCCGGCTTGATGCCCAGCTCGCAACGTCCGGCCAGTTGTCAGGCCCGTTGCACGGCATCCCCGTTGTGGTGAAGGATCAGGCGGAAACGGCCGGGATTATGACCTGCTTTGGCTCGATAGCCTTGGACGGTTATATTCCCACCAAAGATGCGACCGCGATAGCCAAGCTCCATGCCGCCGGAGCGATCATTCTGGCCAAGACGGCCATGCCGGACTTTGCCACCTCCTGGTTCGGCTACTCGTCCAAGTCCGGCACAACCAGGAACCCGTATGAGCTGGCGCACGACCCGGGCGGCTCCAGCGGCGGCACCGGTGCGGCGGTGGCCGCTAATCTGGGGGCTATTGGGTTGGGTGAGGACACCGGCGGCTCGATCCGTCTGCCGTCTTCGTTCGATAATCTGGTCGGCCTCAAGGTCACACCCGGCCTCATCAGTCGGGCCGGCATGTCGCCGCTGGTGGTCTTTCAGGATTCTGCCGGACCCATGTGTCGCACCGTGACGGATACGGCAAAAATGCTTGAGGTATTAGTTGGATTTGACCCGGCCGACCCATACACGGCGACGGCTGCTATTGCGGGCGCCGTCAAATATTCGGAACGGCTCGACAAGGCCGCCCTCTCGGCTGCCCGGATCGGTGTGGTCCGCCAGGTATTTGGGGATGCTTCCGACCCGCAGGCCGCCGAGGTCAATGCGGTCATCGAAGCGGCACTGGCAGCGATGGTCACCGCAGGCGCAACTCCGGTTGATATCGCGATCCCCGATCTACAGCACTATATCGAATTATCTTCGATGTACGTTACGCATTCGCGCCACGATATCGACGGCTTTTTGGCAGCCCGCCCTCAACTGCCGCTGAAAACGTTGAAAGACATCGTCGATGCTAAAAAATACCACCCCAAATGCGACCTCATTGATGCCCTGGTCGAAGGCCCCGAAGACCCCTACTCCGACCCTGAGTACTATCAGCGCTATACCGCCCGCGAACAGTTCCAGCGGGTCGTGATCAACGAGATGGCAAAGGTCGGGGCAACAGCGCTCGTCTTTCCCACCACGCAAGTGCCCTCGCCGTCGAGGGCGGAGCTTGATGCGGGTAAATGGCCTCTGTTGGATTTCCCGACCAATACGCTCATCGCCGCCCAGACCTGGATGCCCGCCGTGAGCGTGCCGGCGGGCTTTACACCCAACGGTCTGCCCGTGGGTCTGGAGATCGTCGGCTTCCCGTATCGTGAAGCCGAGCTCCTTTCGTTGGCCTACGCGTATGAACAGCTCACCCGGCACCGCACACCGTCCGTCCACGTTCCTGAGTTGACGGGGCAATAGGATTCAGACCCGCTCCGTATCGAAGAAGCGCAGCAATATCCGGTGCAGATGAAACGCGTCGGCGGTCCCCGCGACCTCCCGAATAGAATGCATCGCCCACTGCGGGACGCCGACATCTATGGTGCGCACCCCAATCTCAGCCGCGGTCAGTGGTCCGATGGTGCTGCCACAGGCCATGTCGCTCCGTACGACAAATGCCTGGACCGGTACGTCCCTGTCCGCGGCCAGTTTGTGCAGGATGGCGCTGGTTTCGCTGTTGCTCGCATAGCGTTGGTTGGCATTGAGTTTGATGACCACGCCGTGATTCAGGCGGGGGCCGTGGTTGTCGTCGTGCCGGTCGGAAAAATTCGGATGCACGCCGTGGGCATTATCGGTCGAGATCAGCATGGAGCGGGCCAGGGCGCGTCCGCGCTCTTCCGCGTCCGGCATGACGCGTTCCAGCATGTGTTTCAGCATGGGTCCACACGCACCGGATGCCGACGTGCTGCCAACCTCTTCGTGATCGTTGCACACCAGCAACGCGCCGTGTTCGCTAGCGCTCGTCGTCAGGGCCTGGAGGCCGACAAAACAGCTTAATAAGTTGTCCAGGCGGGCCGAGGTGATGAACTCGTTTGCCAGGCCGACAAGCTGCGGCGGCTGGGTGTCATAAAAAAACAATTCGTAGTCCAGTACCCGAAGGACATCGGTGACGCCGTCCGCTGCGAGTCGCTTCTGCAGGAGCGCCTTGAAATCCGGCTTCTCACCAGCTTGACCGACGATGGGTGGCAGATAGGTCTGGGCGTTGATGGAGCGGCTCTTATTCGCCTCGCGGTCGAGATGAATGGCCAGGCTGGGAATAACGGCCATCGCTTGAGCGAAATCGAACAGCGCGTGGGCTACCTCGTTCCGCTGATTCAGATAACTGACCCGCCCGGCAATCGATAAATCGCGATCAAACCACGGGTTGAGCAGCGCGCCGCCATAGACCTCGACCCCGAGTTGCAGATAGCCGTGGCGATGCAGTTCGGGCTGAGGCTTGACCTTCAGGCATGGCGAATCCGTGTGGGCGCCGACCAGGCGAAAGCCACTCTCGGCCAGGGGGCAGCGCGCCGGCATCCTCCAGGCAATAAGGGCCGAGTCGTTGCGGCTGAGCCAATAGCGACCGCCTGGGACGAGTTGCCACGCCTCGGCCTCGTCCAGGTGCTCAAAGCCCGCGTCCGACAGCCGCGCGGTCATCTGGGCGACCGCGTGGAACGGAGTTGGCGATGATGCTAAGAATTCGATCAGAGCCTGGTTGAACTGGTGTTGATCCATTGCTCCCTCCGCTCGTCACCGGGTGTGTAGATACGTAGATTTTCCAATACCACGAAGCGTCCAATGCGAGCCACGGCCATGAACGGAACGGCTATGAAAAGAAAACTGGGCGCGGGGAGGCTGATATGCACGGCATCACACTAGCACTGATCGCGTGGGCGCTTCTCCTTCCGTGGCTGCTACCGTCTTGGGCCTATGCTCATAGGGGCTTCGGACCGGCGGAGTTGGGCCTGCCGCTCGGAGCAACGGTGGGGCTCGGCGTTGTGTGCTATTGGGTCGTGATGCTCTGGCCCGCGTCGAAGAAGAAAGACTCCTCGGTACGGTCGGGGCGACGCATGCATCGCCCCGACTCCTAATGAAACGTGCCGCCCTCTTCGGCCAATTTCTTGAGCAGCGGCGCCGGTTGCCAAGATGAGGGGTCATATTCGGCAAAGGCGCAGACGCGCTCATACACCGCTTTGAGGCCAACGCTGTCGGCGTAAAACATGGGACCGCCCAGATAGGCCGGAAAGCCGTATCCATAGACGTAGATGACATCAATATCGCTGGCGCGCTGGGCAATGCCTTCTTCCAGAATCTTGGCCCCCTCGTTCACCAGGGCGTACATTAACCGCTCGACGATTTCCTCACGACCGATAGGCCGTCGTTCGATACCTCTTTCTTTGGAGTACTGAACGATCAGTTCCTCGATAACCGGGTCGGGATGGGCGGTACGATCACCCGGCTCGTATCTGTAATAGCCGGCGCCGGTCTTTTGGCCGTAGCGTCCCTGCTCACAGATACGGTCGGGGATAGCGCAGTAGCGCGCGCCTGCGGGCAGGCTGTCCGATAGCCCTTTTCCCTGTCGAATGCGCCAGCCCACGTCGAGACCGGCCAGGTCGCCCATGGCAAAGGGCCCCATCGCCAGACCCAGGTCGTAGACCGCGCCATCCACATCCTGAGGTAAGCTGCCCTCTTCAAGCAGGTATTGGGCTTGCGCGCCGTATTTGTGCAGCATGCGGTTGCCGACAAAACCGTCGCATACTCCAACCACCACGCCGACCTTTTGAATGGTCTTACCGACCGCCTGGGTCGTGGCCAGGGTCTCAAAGCTCGTCTCGGCGCCGCGGACGATTTCGAGCAGGCGCATGACATTGGCCGGGCTGAAGAAATGGGTGCCGATGACCTTGTCCGGGCGTGTAGTCACCGAGGCGATTTCATCCACGTTGAGGGTGGACGTATTGGTCGCCAGGATACACTCGGGCCTGGTGGCCGTATCCAACTGAGCGAAGACTTGCTTTTTGACCTCCATGTTTTCAAACACGGCTTCCACAACCATGTCCACCTCGCCGAGCGCCGCGTAGTCCAGGGTTGGTGTAATCAGTCCCAGCCGCTCTTCGACCTGTTCCGGCGTGAAGCGGCCCCGCTTGGCGCTGCGGTCATAGTTGGCCCGTACTACTGACAGGCCCTTGTCCAGAAACTCCTGGCCGGTTTCGAGCAGGGTGACCGGGATACCAACATTGACGAAGTTCATGGCAATGCCGCCGCCCATCGTGCCGGCGCCGATGATCCCAACTTTTTGAATGGCGCGGGTCGGGGTGCCTTTCGGCATGTCGCCGACTTTCGCCGCGGCCCGCTCGGCAAAGAAAATATGACGTTGGGCAGCCGACTGCTGGCTGGTCAGGACCTGGCGGAAGAGTTCCTGCTCTCTGGCCAGACCGGCATCAAACGGCAGGGTGCAGGCCGCTTCGACACAATCGATGCAACGCTGGGGTGCCTCAAAGCCACGCCGCGTCTTGCTGGCCTGTTTGCGAGCCGTGTCAAAGATGGCCAGGTCCACGCCTGTCACCTTGTCGCTCAGGTCGCGCACTTTTTTGAGTACGGCCCCGTCCGCGACGAGCTGACGGGCAAAGGCTTTTGCGCCGTCGAGCAGATCGCCCTCGGTAACAATCTCGTCAATCACTCCCAGGCGCTGCGCCTGGCCGGCCTGCATCGGTGTACCCGAGGTGATGACCTCAAGCGCGGCCTCGGGACCGATCAGCCGCGGCAAGCGCTGAGTCCCGCCGCCACCGGGTAACAATCCGAGGGTGACCTCGGGCAGCCCAACCCGCGCGGATGGCACCGCGACGCGATAATGGCAGCACAGCGCGGTTTCGAGGCCGCCGCCCAGGGCCGTGCCGTGAATGGCCGCCACAACCGGCTTGGAGAGGTTCTCAATGATCTCCATGGTGTCGAGAAAATTCGGCGGCTGGAGCGGTTTGCCGAATTCGGTAATGTCCGCACCGGCGATAAAGGTCCGGCCGGCGCAGATGAGAACCGTGGCAATGGTGTCGTCTTTGTCGGCTTCGGCAAAGCTCTCCGACAGGCCCTGGCGCACATGCTGGCTCAGCGCGTTCACGGGTGGATTGTTGACGGTGATGATGCCGATGTCGTCCTCTTTGGTATAGCTAACCGAATGACTCATAGTGCCACCTTCCTTCACTCCTGGTTCTCTCTTCCGCTGGGTTTGATGTCGAGTTCTTCCGTGCTGGCCAGCCTGTGACTCCTACAGCTCGCGACCACATTGCTCACCGTCAAAAATGGCCGCCGTCACATCTCGCGGGGCAGCTACATCGCCGATTCTGACGACTTCCGGGAAAGAATCTTTGGCCGCAACATAGAGTGCATCGTTGGGCGCGCGAAGAATCGACATCACCACGCTATCGATCCGCTCTCGGGTTTCCAGTACTTCCGGCCCGACCCAGATATCATACACGTCGACTTCGCCAGGACGGATCGCTTCGACAAAATATTGCTGGGTAATCCGTACGCCCAGCTGCTTCAGCCTCGGAAAGATATACATGATATCCAGGTTGCGAAAGAGGCGTTCGCCGGCAAACATGCGCGGGCTGAGGATTTCGACCTCCACCCCTGCTTTGGCCAGCACCTGGGCCAGGGCAAAAGGCAAATGGCTGCCCGTTTCATCCAGGATGAGCACGCGTGAGCCGAGTGCCTGGGTGTCTTCGAGGGCTCGCTTGGTTGCCGTGCCAACATCAAGCACGTGGGGGAGATCAGTTCCGGGAATGGCTTGGCGCTCAGGACGATAGAGGCTCTCACCAGTGCATTCGTAAGAGGCGCCGGTTGCAACCACAACGCTGGAGGCCTCGATATCCCGCAGGGATTGCCGGGTGACCTCAAGGCCGCAGCGGACATCGACTCTCGCATTCTCGACCTCTCGCTCCAGGTTGTCGATCGCAATCGACCAGTCTGCCATTCCTGGCAGTTGTTCAAGCACGCGCAAATGGCCGCCTAGCTTGTCAGCGCGTTCAAGCAAGGTGACTGCGTGACCGCGCTTGGCCGCAACCGCGGCGGCTTTCATCCCAGCGGGCCCGCCACCGATGACCACAATATGCTTTTGGTCCGCCTCCGGGACGCTCTTGAGCGAACCCTCTCCCCAGTAGGCTTCTCTGCCGCTGACCGGATTCAGGGTGCAGACGAGTTCACGGTGTTCAAACAGCCGCGCCCCGCATTCATTACATCGGTTGCAGCGGATGATCTCGTGTTCGCGGCCTTCGCGCGTCTTTTTCACCGTAAAGGGATCGGTCAGGAGCTGTCTGGCCAAGGCGACCATGTCTGCGGCGTCGCTTGCCAAGATGGCTTCCGCCGTGTGCAGATCACGGACCTTCCCCACAACAAAGACCTTGCCACGGTCGCCAACGATTTCTTTGGCGCGTTTACTGAACGGCGCCAGCCAGCCATCCGGCTCGTCCCCTTCCATACTGGGCAGCGCCAGATGGAGGGTGTGGTAGCCACCAGCCGAGATGTTGAAGAAGTCAAACAAGCCGGTCGCCGCCAGCACCTCGACCTGTTCTTCCGCCTGCTCCGGGGTAATCCCGCCCGCGGGGCCCAGGAATTCATCCCACGACAGCCGCACCCCTACCACAAAATCGGCCCCAACCCGCTTCCGTACCTGCTCGGCGCATTCGATGAGCAGTTGACAGCGCTTGGCCGGTGTCCCGCCGTAGGCGTCGTCGCGCTTATTATAGGTCGGGCTCATAAACTGGCCCAGGCCGTAGCTATGCGCGCCGTGCAACTCGACCCCGTCAAGTCCGGCTCGCTTGACGTTGGCCGCCGACTGCCCGAAGTCGCGGGTTAATTCCGCGATTTCGTCGGTCCCCATCACCAGGGGGATTTCGTTGTGGACGACCGAGGGGATACGTGACGCACCCCAGATGGGTTTGTTGCGGTCGATGAACATCCGGCCACGATCGTGGACACCCATGGAGGCGAGCTGGACAAAGATGCTGGTGTCATGCTGATGCACGGCGGCGGCCAGCTTGCTCATGGAGGGAATACAACCTTCATTCCAGACATCAACGATATGGAAAAACGAACCCAGCGCGCTCCGGGCTGCCGCCACGGTTTCGGTAATGCACAGCGCAACACCACCTTTGGCGCGCTCGCGAAAATAGGCGATCTGTCGGTCAGAGAACACATGGTCGCGCGGGTCGCCGTGCTGCGAGCTATGGGCCGGTTGCAGAATACGATTCCGCAGGGTGAGAGTGCCGAGTTGCAGCGGCTCCCACACGCGTGACAGATCGGAACTTTGTGGTTGCTGTGCCGACGTGCTCATCTGCTTCCTCCTTTTTGGGACAACGGCTCGGGAGCGTCTCTCTGCTCAGGCTCCCCGGATTCAGGTAGAGCGAAGGGCAGGGGATCGGCAAAGCGGCGTACCACATTGGCCGTAATCTGGGCGATATCGTTGTCATAGCCATTGCGGGCAAGCGACCCAAACCACGAAATCGAGCCCACTGAAAACACGGCCCCACCGGCCGGTGTCTCAAAAAACACCAAGTCTGCCCGGACAACCGGGTCAGGGGAGGGCACGACGGTCGATGCATGGATCTCTTCCTTGGTCCGGGTCATGTCGGGCCCAAACTCGGTTGCGGAAGCGAGGATAAGCGCGTGGGCGGGGGAACCGAGCGTTTGGCTATAGCGATCAACCTCCTGACCGGCCGCCCCGCCACCGAGCCCTGAGGTGCCGATCTCTTCAGCCGGCACGCCTGCAAACATCCAGGCGGCACGAGAGGTATAGCTTGCCGCACTACGCCGATAGCCGATGGCCCGTTCAAAGCCCTGAGCGGCAAACCCCACTCCGACGAGGGTATTCGGCGCCCGACCTAAACGCCGCCACAAGCCGCCGTACTCACCGGTAAAGGCGTGGTAAGACTCGCCCGGCTCGGTTTGCCAGTTGCGCACGCCGTCCTCAGCCCGCCGTAATTCGACTGCCCCAGGCCAGGCATCGCTCAGCGCCACCCGCCAATAAAATCCGTTACCGCCGAGATACATCAACCGCCCCCCCCGCCGCAGCCAGACTTCAAGAGTGTCGAGCATCTGGGTTGACCAATACTCTGGGTGGGTGCCGGTCACAATGACTCGGTACGGAGCCAGCGCGGCTATCCCTTCGGCATGGACATCTTCGTCGGCGAGAATATCGTGACCAACCCGGAGATGGTCGAGGAAGGCGTTAATGTCCGTATCCGGTGTGAAATTCCAACCGTCCGCACCAGGCCGGAGTTGGAGCACCGGGCGGCGTCGAGAGCTGAACATGACGCCACTGCCATCCGTGTGTTTCTCATACGTGGAGCGCCCAACTTCAGGATGATGGCGCAGATATTCGTGCTCAGGCCGCAGGCGGGAGCGCGTGGCGATAAAGTCTGCGCCTTCAAACAGCATGCGGTGATTGGCGTAGGCCATATAGGTGCAGGAGGACATAAGCAGGGCGACGGCGGCCGTTGGCGCCTGCCGGGCGGGACGAACGAAAAACGGTATCCGATCCTGGCCCTGAGCGGTTCGGAGGCGAAAGGCATAGATGCCGCTCGCAAGATCAACTGGCAAGGTCAGCTCTGCGATGGCCGGCCAACCGGCGTCATAGACATCGTCAGTATGAAAATGAATGGCGTCATAATGTGAGGGCATCGCTGTCCAGGCTTGATGGCTGCCGTCCCAAGCGGGACCGGTGACCGCCCGAGCGGGAAGCTGGTGGAGGAGGCCGTGGCGTTCATGGCCGCTGACCTCAACGATCTGCCTGCCTCCCATGTCTTTGGAGAAGTCCCATTCCAGGGTCGTCGCATCAAGTGTCAGCACGGGTCTGGCAAGGCGACCGTCGAAGCGAGCGCCGTCAGCGGAAGCCGCGAACAAACAGCACTGGAGCGGTCCCGTTGGGATTTCGCTGAGTGAGGTGCGAGCGATGTGGGGCTCGAATCGCTCAAAGATGTCCTGGCCAGGTGAACGGCTGGGCTGGGGGGTGAGTGTTCCGGTAACAACTCCGTCCTTCAGGTCCGCCGTGATTTCGACTTGGTACCAGCGCTTGGCCTGGAGGGGTTGCTCTCGGAGCAGCAGCTCGGTCTTCCCCATGCGCGTAACAAGACGCCTCTTTGACAGCGCAAGTACCAGAATCGGTCCGGATTCAGCGACGACCGAAAACAGGGTCTGATCTTGGTCTGGGCGCGTCGCGAAGACGTGCACCTTGAATTTTATCTGTCGCGTTACCGAGAAACCCGACAGATCAACTGCGCCGTAAGAGCCGGGCTGTACACACTGCTCATGCAGCCCGACCTCGGTGGGGAGATCGCTCGGCACTTCGATTTCCTTGAAACCAGGTCCGCTCCGGGTCGGGTCGCCACAGATAATACGGACGAGATCGAGTCGGGCAGGGCCGGGCGTGTGGCTGGAGGCCATACAGCGGATCGATTCCCCGGCGCGGAGTGAAAGGGGTTCACAGTAGCCGGTAATGGTCTTTGTGTTCTGGGGATCGTCCATTTACCGAACTTTGCCTGCTTGTGTTGCTTCGGGCACCTCTTCAAGCCTGCCCGTTTTGACGTCGTAGATATAACCGTAGATGGGGATATCGCCGGGAACCAAGGGATGATTGCGGATGCGCGTTACGTCTTCGACCAGACTTTGTGCGCTGTCGGAGATCGTCAGCCAATCGACATAGCTGCCCTCTGTCGAACCGGGCCCCTGACCCGAGTCCTGCCAGCCGGAATCACCTATACTGGCGGTCCGCAGGCTGCTGGCCAGGAGATTGCGCATCACCTCATCGGTGAAGGTTTCCATGCCGCACTGGGTGTGATGAATCACAAACCATTCCCGCGTCCCCAGGAGTTTATACGAAATCACCAAGGAGCGGATGGCGTCATCACTCGCCCGTCCACCCGCGTTGCGGATCACATGCGCGTCGCCCTCCGCCAAGCCGGCGTATTGGGCGGGATCGAGCCGGGCGTCCATACAGGTCAGAATGGCAAAACGTCTGCCGGGCGGGGCTGGCAGGTCGGCCTTCTTGCCAAAATCTTTCGCGTAGGCGGCGTTGGCCGCAAGGACTTCATCTCGAATCTGACTCATCAGGCGTCTCCTTTGCTGACACGTTGGTATACCGGATTATCGGGTCGCTGTCGTAGGCCCGCGTATGGGTGTGCCACCCGGCAGACGTTAGCCGTATAAACTGATATGCCTCGACGAAAAGTAACGGAAAGGAAATCACGCATGGCAAAACCTAAGCTGTACGGAATTTCGGGCTCGCGGGCGATACGTTCGCTCTGGGCTATTGAGGAGGTGGGCATCGAGTATGAGCACGTCTCGGTCAATTTCATGGACGAGTCGAAGAAGCCGGAGTATCTGGCGGTGAATCCGAACGGTCGTATTCCGGCCCTACAAGACGGCGAGGTGACCCTGTTTGAGTCCATGGCGATCAATCTCTATCTGGCCAAAACCTACGGCGGTGATCTCTATCCCCGTAATCCTGCCAATGAAGCCCTGGTTTGGCAATGGAGTGTGTGGGTCATGACCGAGATCGAGTCGGCGCAGATGGACATCGTGGTCCAAAAGTTTTTTACGCCCGAGGAAAAGCGCGACGCGGCTGTCCTCGTCGCTGCCGAGAAAACCCTGGCCCGACCCTTGAAGGTGCTTGACGACACCTTGGCCAATAAAGACTGGCTGCTTGGGGATGCCTTCAGCATCGCCGATCTCAACGTCTCCGGGGTGATGCTGATTTTAGCGATGGTGAAATTCGATTCCTCGGCCTACGCCAACGTGCAGCGCTGGACGGAGGCGTGCTATGCCCGGCCCTCGCTTGATCGGGCCAAGGCGGTGGGCAAGTAGGCTGCCGGAGACGCTCCGGTTCTCTTTTTACAGGCCGCGTAAAAAGCGCAGGATACAGGCGGTTGTTTCCTGCGGCTTTTCCGCCTGCACCCAATGCCCGGCGCCGTCAATGATTTCGAGCATGCGCAGGTCTTCAAACGCAGCTGGAAACGTGGCGCGCCAGTCGGGATCGTAGAGCAGGACATCATCCGCCGCCCCGGCCACAAAGGCCGCCGGCTGGGAGAATTTTTTGCCTTCGAGCTCGGGCGTAATGCCGTTATTCGTCGGGATATTGCGGTACCAGTTGACCGGCCCTCTGAAACCGCTCGTCCGGTACTGCTCGACGTAATAGTCGAGGTCTTCCCGTGTGAGCCAGCCTGGAAGTTGTTTTGGCTCGGGCAGCGCGTCCAGCAGGCCGCTCGACCGGGGGTGCTCCAGTTGCTTCATCCAACTCTGCACCGGCGCGTCGGCGCAGAGCCCGTAGTAGAGAATGCGCAGGCTGCGTTCCAGATCCTTTTCAAGCTCGGCTTCAACCCGGCCTTCTTCCTGAAAATAGCGCATATACCAGAACTGGTCGTCCATGCCCGGCGGATTCAGCGCGGCATCCGTCATCCGCCAAAAGGGAACGGACAGGCCCATCACGGCCGTACAGCTATCCTCGTGCAGCAGGGCGGTATTCCAGGCCACAACACAGCCCCAATCATGGCCGATGAGGGTGAATTCATCATAGCCCAGGGCTGGAGCGATGCCAGCCACATCGGCGGCCAGCGTACGAATATTGTAATCCGAAATATCGGGCGGACACTCACTGCCGCCATAGCCGCGTTGGTCGGGTACGGCGACGCGATAGCCCGCCGCCACGAGCGGGTCAATCTGGTGTCGCCACAGATACCAGCACTGCGGCCAACCGTGGAGCAGAATCACCAGCGGTCCATCGCCCTCCACAACAGTCCGCAGCCGGACTCCGTTGGTTTGAATCATCTCAAAATTGCGATCGATCATAGATTCCCCTTGTCTGCGGCGTCCGCGCTCGCCGCTCCGGTCAGGCCGGTCGCGGTTTGGATTTCCCGGCGCAGCTCCGCGCTGCCCAGGCCTTCTCCGTCTTGCTCACGGCCCAGGGCGTATTGTGGTCCGATGGACTCGGGGCCTTCTCCCGGTGGCAGTGGCGGCGTGTAATAGCCCAGGGCGTAACTCCCCAGCGTATAGCCGAGCAGGTCCTGCAATTCTGTTGATAGGGTTTTTGCAATCTCGGGCGGACAGGACAGGTACTGGTTTTCCTCCTGGCGTAGCCAGGCCAGCGAGTAGGTGATGTTCAGGCCGATACGGTCGTCGTCCGAGTCATTCGTGCCTGCGGCGTGCAAGACCGAGCCGGTATACAGCAGCACCGAGCCTCGCGTCATCTCGGCCTGAGCAATTTCGTCCTTGTCCGCCCGACGCCCGTCCGGCCAGTCCGGACTGCCCGGAATAACCCGCGTTGCGCCGTTTTTACGGGTAAAATCCGTCAGTGCCCACATGGTGTTGAACTGGGGCTCGATGCCTTTCAGATACGTTCCCCAGGCCCAGCGGTCCCGGTGGATCGCCTGCTTGGGTTGGCCGGGTCGGATGCGAATAATCTGGCCGAGATGAAGTTGAATGCGGGAGCAGTAGGGTGCCAGAAAGGTCCGGGCAGCTTTCAACACTGATTGATTGGTCACCAGGTCGCAGCACGCCGGCGAGCGGGCCACCAGCGCGCCTGTGCGTGTGGTCCGAAGGCCAACGAAAGGGTCCTGGCCGTTGCGCGTGGCGTCAATATACGGTCCGGTTTCGTTCAGAACCTGATCGACCCCGGCAGGGGTGAGCATATCCTTCAGGATAACCGCTCCGTCCCTTTCAATGATCGGGAGAATGTCCGTGGTGTCTGCCGTTGCCGGAAGGGTTGTCAGGTGTGCCATGATGCTCTCCTTCTAAATTTCTCCTGATCCATCGTTATGAGCTGCACGACAGCATGGAACAGCCGGGACGCTGGCGGGCCCAGTCGGGCCGTTTTTGGGCGTAGGCTTCTTGGTCCGGCTGCTCACCATAGGGATGGCGGAGGAGTTCCAGCAAGTCGTGCACCATGGAGGGGTCGCCCTGCTCGGCCTTGTCGATAGCGAGCTGGGCGAGATAGTTGCGGAGCACATATTTTGGGTTGACGGCGTTCATCCGTTTTCGGCGCGTCTCGTTATCCGTTCCATCTTCCCTCACCCGGTCGTGATAGCGGCGTAGCCACGCGGCGATGCGGGTCGTTGTCTCCGGGGTTAGCTGTTCCGGGACGTAATAGGCGTCGAACAGGGGTTGTATGAAAGTGGCATCGTCGATCTGGTCTACAGGTTTGGCACCGAGCTCAAGGCTCGCCAGCCGTCGATAGAAGATAGTCATATCGGTCTCGGCCAGTTGCAAAATATCCAGCAGGCCGGCGACCAAGATGTCGTCCAGGTCGGGCTTGAAGGCTTGAAGGCCCAGTTTGTGGGCCATCATGGCTTGCCAGCACGACTCAAATTCCTGGCCGTAACTCTTCAGCGCTTTTTCCAGCGGTTCCGTCTGTTCAATCAGGGGGTAAATCGCGTTGGCAAGCTGAACCAGGTTCCAATGGGCAATCTGGGGCTGTTTGCCAAAGGCGTAGCGATGACCCGCGGCATCGGTGGTATTGGGCGTCCAGTTGGAGTCATAGTTTTCCAGCCAGCCGTACGGGCCGTAGTCTATCGTCAACCCCAGGATGGACATATTATCCGTGTTCATGACCCCGTGGACAAAGCCGACCCGCAGCCAGTGTACGATCATCTGGGCGGTTGTCCGGCAGACCTCCTCGAACCAAGCCAGATAGGTCGCCTGGGACGGCTCGCCCAGGTGAGGAAAGTCGGTGCGGATTGTGTAGTCTACCAACTGTTGTAATACGTCGATTTCCCCTCGGGCGGCAAAGATCTGAAAATTGCCAAAGCGCACAAAAGACGGTGCGACCCGACACACCACGGCTCCCGGCTCGGGTTTGGGGTTGCCATCGTAAAACATATCGCGGACGACGTGTTCACCCGTTGAGACCAGGCTGAGCGCCCGAGTGGTCGGGACACCGAGGTGGTACATGGCTTCGCTGCACAAGAACTCGCGGATGGACGAGCGCAGGACGGCCAGTCCGTCCGCGCTGCGCGAATAGGGCGTCAGGCCAGCACCCTTGAGCTGGACCGCCCAGTGTTTTCCGGTCGGACCGACGATCTCGCCCAGGTTAATGGCCCGGCCATCCCCGAGTTGCCCGGCCCAGTTGCCAAACTGATGACCGCCGTAACACATTGCGTAGGGGTCCATGCTGTCCAACACCCGATTCCCAGAGAAGATGTGTGGAAAATCGTCCGACTCGCAAAACGCGCGGGAAAGGCCCAATTCCTCGGCCACTTCCCAGGCGTAGGCAACCAACTGGGGTTGAGCGACCTGCGTCGGTTGGACACGGGAATAACACGCCCGCGTGACCTGACGGCGGGCGGTTCCGGTTTGAGGGTCGGCGGGCAATTCCCGCGTAAAGCGATTGTCGAAGGTGAGCGTCTCGTGCGGCTGGTATTCCTGTTGGGCATTCATGCCGACACGTTAGCCCAGCGTGGGAGAGCGCTCAAGGCGTGTAGAGCCGGGGATTCTCTTGTCAGACGACCTATACGGGGGGATGAACGGCGTTACATGGGTGTCGAGCAGCAGAGTCACGCCAACATGTCCCAGTCGTCGGTCGAGTCAGTGTAGACGAGGTCGCCGTGAATAGTCATCTGGCCCTTCAGCCCACCGAGTTGTTTGCCCGCAGGAAGTTCTGCGAACGGCTGGATGGCCACAAGGGGTTTTCCACGCAGCGTCACGATCATGGGCTCGCGGGAACACTGGACTTCCTTGAGTACAGCTATGCACTTTGCTTTGAATTCAGACACGAGCATTGTCTTCATGGGAAAATCCTAATCGGGTCAAGTTGAAGTGAAGTGTCGACGAACGTCATTCTTTAGTATGTCAGACCTTCTCTCTTCTTGAGATGCGTGCAAAATTGAGGGGCTGTGTTGTCAGCCTGTTCGAGTGTAAGCCGCGGGCTTTTTACGGCGTCTCCGATTCTCCATAGAGCGGTTCCGCTACTGGCTCCGTGTCATACTTGCGCATTAACTCGAGGAGGGCGCGTTGGTCCGGCGGTTTTCCGTCTTTGGTGAGTTCGGCCAGACCCTCGAAATATTTCTCGCGCGAGTCGGCCGGACAAAACATGATCAACAATACTGAGCGCTGCGCGCCTGGGTTGGAGAAGGCGTGTATCGCTTCCTTGGGGACGAGGGCGGTCGTTCCGGCCTGGGCCGTCATCTTCTCGTCCCCGACGAGGAGTTCGATTGCGCCCTCGACCACGTAGAATATTTCCGCCATCTGGCGGTGAATATGGCGGCGCGGTCCCTCAGTCCCAGGTTCCATCGTATACTCGAACAGACCGAAATGACCCTCGGTGTCTTTTCCCCTCACCTTAAAGGTACACCGGGTGCCGGTCCCAATGGCTACCGAGTCGCCCTCTCCCCGCTGAAGCACGATGGCAGAATCAGGCAGTGTCATCCCGCTCTCCTTACACGACCCCAAAGACCTGCTCGACCGCAGCCTGAATAGGCTTGAAGGTCACCGTGGGATTATGGACCATGCGGTTGTGACAGATCGCCACCGCTAGGCGCGCGTCCGGGTCGGCCCAGGCAATCGCTCCGCCGGCACCCGGATGAAACACTGTATGTGGATTCAAACCTGCCAGGCGAAACGGATATTTGGGATCTTTCACCCCACCGACCCACAGCCCGGCGGTCCCCATGCGGATCGCCATGCCCAGCACCGTGTCCGGCTGATCGGTATCGGGACGTGGGGTGCTGAACGTCTTCACCCGATCTTCGGACAGTAAGCGCACGCCGTCCAGTTCTCCGCCATTGGCCAGCATGGCAAATAGCCGGGCTGAGCTGCGGGCGTTCATAATGCCGTGGGCACCCGGAATGCAGCCGCGTCGCATATCGGAACGGCCGAAGACCTCCTCAGTCGCTCCGACCTGAGGCGGCATGGCACGCAGGATCGGCGCATCTGCCGGTAAGGGCAGTGGAGGCGCGTTCTTCAGCCGAGCCACGTGCGGTTCGGCTTCTTCAGGAATCCCGATCCAGAGATCCGTCATGCCAAGCGGCGCACATATCTCTTCCTGTACGAACGTGCTGTATGGCCGATGTTTGGGATCGGTCCGGCGCACGCACTCGGCAATGACCCAGCCGAAGGTGTAACACATATAGGCATTCTGCGTGCCGGCCGCAAAGATCGGCTTCATATTAGCCAGTTGATCGACCATCCAGTCATAATTGCTCATGAGTTCGGGCGTGACGCCCTCGGGCATATACGGAATGCCCAGGCGGTGGCTCAGCGCATCCCGGACGGTGGCGGTGTCTTTGCCGTGCGCCGCGAACTCGGGCCAGTAGTGCGCAATCGGCGTGTCATACTCAATCAAGCCCCGTTCGGCCTGGAGGTGGAGCGCAGTTGCCGTGGTCGCCTTGATGACAGAGAAGGAGGGGAAGAGCGTATCCCCATCGACTGCTCGTCCAGTGGTCTCGTCGGCAATACCACCCCAGACATCCACGACTTGCTCGCCATCGAGATACACGGCAACTTGCATCCCAAGCTCACCGTTCTCCTGGAGCGTGGTTGCAACGGCCTGTTGAAAAATGCTGTTTGCCTCTGGTTTACGTTCCGCCGTCGCTGGCATGGATTGTTCCCCCCTTTTCTCTGACGTACACGTCTTACTGCTGGTTTGACTCTTCCTCCTGAGCGGCCTCGTCTCGTATCCGGTCTGCCCGTTGGGCGAGCAGGCCGACCAGAACCAAAGCGATAAGAAAGAACGCGGTTATCGCAAGGATGGTAGTCATGAAACCCTCCTTCACTCAGTCTCTTCTTTACCTCTCTACTCCTTCTCACTACTGGAAATCAACGCTTTCGAGCGAGTTTTGTCACGGCCGCGCGGCATCTCCGCCATGCCGGTTAGGATCGAGGACTTCGGTTTTGATCGTCACGATCGAGGTGAACCACTGCTCCATGCTCGTCGCGTCCATGTGCGACCAGTCGGGAATTTCCAGGACGAGCGCGCGTCCGAGCTGATTGCCAAATCTCACCAAGTCGTTGTTGGTGTCGGTCCGGGTTGTGTCCCACTGGTTGAGAGCCGCTTCGAATGAGCTATGAGTCGTGAGTGCTTCGCCCAGGGCGATGGCATCGTTAATCCCTTTGAGTGCGCCGGCAGCGGTGTGTGGGCGGGCGAAGGCCCCGGCGTCGCCGACCAAACAGACCCGGCCTTTGCGATAGGCTGGGACTTCACAATCATAAATGGCGTAGGCAAAGGTGTCCCGGCAGGTAGCGACGATCTCGGCATAATAGTCGGGTAGCCGTTCGGAGGCGCGCCGTTTCAACTCGGCTTCCGTGGCCAAGGGCATACCACCGGGGGGGAGCGATCCCGAGTGTACGTGGCCGTCTTTGTCAGTCAGAAAATCCGTCAGCCGGGAGGCGGCAACCGGGACATACATCCCCCAATTTACCAGACGCTTGCCCGGCGCAACCGCTCCGTCCAAGCCTGGCACAAAGTAAAAAATGCCGTGCCCGCCCGGATAGCCCAAACAGCGTACGCCGCTTGCGAGCGGCTGTGATTCTTCAAGTTCCTCCTCAAGCAGGAAGCCCCGCCACAAGACATAGCCGGCATACCGCAGGGCGATATCGGGGAAGAGGGTACGCCGGCCCAGCGAGGTGTAGCCATCCGCACAGACCACCAGATCAAATACAGCCGTGGACCCATCGGCCAACTCCACCCGGACCGTCCCATCGGGTCGCTGGTGCAAGGCCACGGCTTGCTGCCCTGAGCGATATACCCTGTCCGGAACGCGTTTGCGCAGGTTTCTATACAACCCGCCCCAGTTGAGCAAGGCCAGATTTGCGGGCTGGTCCCAGGCAAGATAGCCGTAGCGGCGCTCTTTTTCTGTGCGCCAGATACGCGTGAAGGCATGACCGGCGAAGAAGGGGGTATCGGCGTCAACCAGGTCACGCTCAATGAAGGTGTCCATGACCGAGGGCGGAACGCCGATACCCGCCCCTCTATCCTTCAAGGTGTCGCCCGTGCGCTCTAAAAGCGTGACCTCGCAGCCTGCCCGCAGCAGTTCGATCGCCGCAGTACAGCCGGCAATTGACCCGCCGATAATGCCGACTCGGAGTCCTTGTGTGAGTGTACTGTTTGTTGCTGGCATGGCCCCCTCCTCTGACGTTGTGTCCCCCCTACCACAAGTCCCTATAGAAATCACTGTTTCGCCTGCTTTCTTGAAAAGAGAGAGAGCTTTCCGTACTCTGGGCCGCAAGCGTTTGTATGTAATCCTCGATCCGATCTGGAACGGAGAGCAACAGAATGATGCAAGAGATACCAGCGGGAATCATTTCATCGGACGGCCATGTGTGTGAGCCGGCCAATTGTTATATCGACTATATTGAACCAAAATACCGGGATGTCGCGCCGCGCATCGTGGAACAACCGGACGGCACGGACGCCTTTGTCGTCCACGGCATGAAGCGGCCGATTCCCCTGGGATTCATTGATGGCGCCGGCTTCACGGTCACGGAGCGCAATAAACGCGCAAAAAAAGCCAAGTTCTCGGATATCCGTGAGGGAGCCTACGGCGGCCATGCACGGATTCCGTATATGGACCAGGATGGGATTGCGGCTGAAGTCATCTACGCTTCTATTGGGATGGGCCTGTGCATGCACCGCGACCCCGATTATAAAAACGCCTGCATGTTAGCCTATAACCGTTGGCTGCAAGCCATGTGCGGCGAAGCGCCGAACCGCATCCTGGGTCTGGCCCAGACGGCGGTCTTGAGCGTGGACAGTGCGATTGAGGATTTCCGGCGCGCCAAGGACATGGGTATGGTCGGCATGATGATGCCCGGTCGGCCCATCTACGAAGACTATGATCACGCCGACTACGACGCCCTGTGGGAGTGCGCAACGGACCTCGGTCTGCCGATCTGTTTTCATATTCTGACCTCGCGCGACGGCAGCCTGAACATGCCGCACCGCGGCCATGAGATGAATAATTTTCTGGGCATTATCCGGGCCGTCCAGGATGTTGTCGGCCTCCTGGTCCTGGGTGGCGTCTTCGAGCGTCATCCGCAATTGAAACTGGTGTGTGCCGAGGGCGACGCCGGCTGGATGCCGCACTATATGTACCGCATGGACCACGCCGCCAAAATTAACGCCGAGGGCGGAATCATGGACGGCCTGTCACAACTGCCCAGCGCATATATCAAACGCAACGTATGGATGACGTTCCAGGACGACCCGACGGCGTTTCATGCGGTCGATATCATGCCGCACCAGCAACTGCTGTGGGCCAGCGATTTTCCGCATACGGATTCCACCTGGCCGCGCTCCCAGCAATTACTGGCCGACCACGCGGCCCATATCACCGAAGAGCAACGCCAGGACATCATGCGCGAGAATGCCGCCAAGCTGTTTAATCTGCCGGCGGGAAAGAAGTCGTGGCGGATGCATGAGGCCCCTGTGTAGGGAAACCCTCACCCTGGCCCTCTCCCAGAGGGAGAAGGGAAATGCACTTTACGAACTCGGCTGCATGCCAAGGTCCTTTAACGGCGTGCGGTCCACGATCGGCAGGCGGCGTGTCCTCGGCGTGAGTTTGACCGAGCCCGGTACGCGGCTGAACTGATCGACCAGGTCGATTTCCTTGGCGTATGTTGCGGGGCTGGTGAAGTTGCTCATTGGGTCATCTTAGTATTACGTCTGATGGGTTTATCAATGATTACCCGTCCTCTAATACTCTACTTTGAGCGCTCCCATATCCTGCCGAAATACTCTAAGGTTCTATCGCCGAAGAATAAGAGTGTGATGACAAGGATACCAAAACAGGCACTTGCCCATAACGGCGCGCAAAGCCACTCTGCCCTCACAAGGACAAGAAGCGTCCCGAAGACCAAAAACAAAGCGATCGCGGTGAATCCGCTACGCTGGCATCGATTGAGCCAGAAAAGCTTCTCTGTGTTCGGCTGAACCGCTTGACGACATTCCCACAGTATAGCCGTGATTTCTTCCCGCAGTGCATCTTCATGTGATAGCTCCTGGAAATCATACACGGTTTCCAGCGCCACCCGATATGGTTTCCTGACACTCAATACTTTGATCGCATAGAACAACCCTTTTCCTAGGAAAAGGACGCTGGCTAGAAAAGCAACCAGAAGAAGCCACCTGCTATCCCCGGCGATCTTTACGAGGGATTCAATTCTCGGAACGATGAGGCTAGCAAGGACGCCGAGTATTGCTAGCATCGCCGTGGCGCGGGTCTCAGCAGCTTTACCACGTTCTACCTCTTGTACCGCACGCTGTTTGACGAATGTGAGTGACTGCTCCAAAACTTTGACATCGTTTGACGTGATACAGTTCCGTATATCAAGCATGAATCTCTTCCCGCACATTGAGACAGTCAATAATCGCGTCTCTGATCGGATACCCAACCTTTCGCTCTATCCACGCCCACTGCCCATTCGGATTCAATTCGAGAAAGTAGAATTCATTGTCAGTGCCCTTCACGAGGTCAATTGCTGAGTACTTTAAGCCAAAGTGACGCGTAATAGCGCGACACCTACACGCTATCGGGTTCGGCAACTGGATCGCCTCGTGCTTCAGGTCAAACGCATTAACATCCCACAAACGCCAGTCAACTTCAGTTTCAGAGTAATCCTGCGAATGGATCGCAGTGGCAAAAACCTGATCCCCGACAACCGTCACCCTGATATCAAACAGCTTTGGAATTTCTCGCTGGTAGATCATCGGTACTGGCGCATACTTATCGAAGTCGCTCAGAAATTGCTGATCGACTCTTTTCGTAGGTGCTACGGTTACGATATTCTCCCCCCGAGTAAATCCGTGCTTCACGGCCTTACAGACAACGCGTCCACCATGCATTCTATGAAAGGCACGCACCCGTGCCCCTGTCATGGTTACGCAAGTCTCAGGGATCAAGTAACCGAGGCCACGGGCTACTGAAAGCTGCTCTATTTTGTTGGAAGCTAACCACAGATCGCGCGGATGATTTAGCCATATATCCCGATCAATCAGCCGCCAAAGGCTCCTGAGAGCTTCCTTCAACTCTCGATGTACGAAGGGGCGGTCAGCGCATGCTACAGTGTCTGGAACACTTGGCGAAATCGGCTGCCGGAAATAAACTGCTGAAACTGACGAATTCGAGATTGTCTGGCCGTCCGCCTTGGTGAGACGAAAATCAGACGAAGATGCGCTGAGCTCAACCTCCAGATCAAAACGGATACCAAAATCCTCAGTATTCAGTCGCGTAAAGGGAATGCCACGTTCTTTGAGACGTAAGATAAGGTAATCGCACGCTAGGTCCGTTTTATTGGTGACAATTAGTAACATCCCTCATCCTCGGGATCAGGATCATCGTCACCGGGGGCTGCGAAAGTCTTAGACTCAGTCCTAATAGAATCCTCTTTAGAAACCAGGGGAGACCTCGTTCCATCCCGGGTTACGATATTGATCTGTTGGTCTTCATCATAGTGAACGACTACATCTTCCAACTCGTACTGTTTTGCAGTCACAAGAAGGTACGCACGTTTTCCAGTCACTAGACCCCTCCTATCCTCCATGGACGTTATCTTCTGGCATGTCCCGAATGGCTCCCTTAAACGGACTCCAATAATAGCCGAAGGGGAGACTTGAAGAATATTCCTTCAGCGACGTTCCGACAAGTTAAGCATCAGTAACTCCCGAAGAACCTCGTCATCGCTCACATCCGCGTTCCAGCCGTAAGCTGCCGCCACGGCGGCATCAAGGGCAGTGTGTGCATCAGTCAACCATTGCGGGCGGGTGTTGTAGAGATTGGTCAGGGTGCGTTTCTTGAGTGCTTTCGCTACGTCCTCGTTGCGGGGAACCGGGCGTTTGGGATAGCCGGGGACCGGCTCGTCTACCCACTCCACCCATTCCGGCGGGTTGAGCCAATTATCACGCAACTCGACCTGCCGCCGGGCGGCCTCAGCAATGGCAATGGCGCGGGGGTCCTTGGCGTAATCGGATGCGGGGATATCGGGCGACAGTCCATCTGGAAACGGGAACGTCTCAAATGTTGTGGTCGGCGTGTAGCGCGGGCGGTCTTCCAAGGTGGTGCCGAGCCGGAGCGACCATATTTCATGAAACCGACTATGCAAAATGCCGAAGGTCGTGTCATCGTCGCGGGCGACGACAACCAACAGATTCTCGGGGTAGATTGCCGGATCGCGCCAGACAAACAATCGGTATTTTGCTGTCATCGACGTTGCGATGTAGCGGGAAACGGTTTTAATTTTCCTGAACATGGCCTGTCCAGAACGGTCATGCCGCCACCAGTTTTTCCGCAAATCAGTGCGCCGATTGAGGTCCCTTTCGGGCTTTACATGCTTTTGAACATAGGCGAACGGCGCTTCGTAAAGTGCCGCGTCGGCTTCGCTCATTTCGTGCCCGAAGTCGATGACCCATTTGTCGGCTGGCCGCCGGGTAACATCCATACCGTTGATCCACGGCTTGAGAACATCCGCGTTGGGTCTGCCGTTCGGGTTCGTGGGCAGACAGAGCCATTCACGAGCCAGATCGCCCGGAATGTCGAAACTTCCCCTTTTGTATCCTCCCCGGAAAGCCGTCTGTCTATTTCGTTCTTGCTCTCGGGCTTCCGTAAGATCGACAATTCCGCCCGTCAGGTCAGCGTTGATTTGCGGAGCGGCGTTCCCATTGAGGCGAACGGGCAGCTTGGCCGCTTTGTCGGTAAAGCAAACCAGAGACACGCGGACAGCGGCGCCATCAATCACCCATGGCTCATCCGACCAAGCATCGTAAATCGTCGAATGCCCAACAATCCGGCTCAGCACGGTGCGATTCTTTCCGTCGCGGATCGAATTCGTCGCGACCAAACCAGCGCGGGCGAGCTTGCGATCGGCTACCAGACGAGTAGCCTTGTCGAACCAGTAGCAAACGAGATCGGCGAAGGCTGGTACCAATCCCTTTCGGGATCGATAAAGGTTTTCCGTATAGGCGTCGCCAAGCACTTGGCGCATCCTCTTGTTCCCCAAAAACGGTGGATTGCCGATCACGACATCGGCCTTGGGCCAGTCGGATTCACTACCCTCTGGCGTCAGGATGGCGTCCCGGCATTCGATGGTGTCAAGCGGTTTGAGAATCGGGTCGCGAGATTCGTTGAATCCGTTGCGCCGCATCCATTGGATTTCGCCAATCCACACCGACACACGGGCTAACTCCGCAGCGTAGGCGTTAATCTCGATGCCCTTGACGTTGGCCGGGCCGATAGCAGGGAATTCTCTCTCTAAGCCCAGCGCTTCGGCCTCCAACTGTACACGATGCTCCAAGTCCTTGAGGGCATGCAGCGCCAGATAAAGGAAGTTGCCCGAGCCGCAGGCCGGGTCAAGCACGGTGAAGCTCCGCAGCCGGTGGAGAAACGCGCTCAACAGGCGCTCGGCTTCGGCCTGTCGGCGCGTGCGCGTGGCCGTGGATTTGGCGGTCTCCGCTTTTTCCAGGACAGCAGCGATCTCGGCCTTGGCCGTCTCCCACTCGGTCAACCAGGGGCGAATGATTACCGGCGCGACAATCAGCATGATCTTGTCGCGGTCGGTGTAATGCGCGCCCAGTTGCGAGCGCTTGTCAGGGTCAAGCCCGCGCTCGAACAGCGTACCGAGAATTGAGGGATCAATCTCCGACCAGTCGAGGGCCGCAGCCGCGAGTACGGTATCAATGTCGGTTTTCTCCAGTGGTAGGGTCGTATCGTCGTTAAACAACCCACCGTTGAACCACGCCACCGGCTCAAAGCCGACCAGGCCGCCTCTGGCCATCGCCCCGAACAGGGCACGGGCCATCGTGGCGAACTCTTCAGGCCGCTTGTGGGCCTCCTCCAGCATCCGCGTGAACATGTTGTTCGGCAGCAGGCCCACGTCTTCGGCGAACATGCAGAACACAAGCCGGTTCACGAAATGCGCTACAACGTGACTCTCGTGGCGGCGTTCCCGTAATGCCTGCGCCAGGGTGGCAAAAGTGGTGGCTGCGCGTTCGGTGACGGTTTGGCGCGTTTCGCCGGGCCGGAGCCGTTCGGGCTCGGCCATCGCCCATTTTAAGATATTGCGCGTGGCTGCGTCCGCGAGATCGTCCAGCGTAAACTCGTGGGTCTCGCTGACGCTGTTGGTCCAGTTGGTGCGGATACGGAACCGCGCCATGTCCGAGACGATCAACAGTGGCGGATTCTCCAGTGCCAGGGCGTACTGCCGTAACTGATTGAAGGCCGCGTCCAGATTCTTGTGTTTGCCCTTGTACTCCCAGGCAAAGTGATATCGCTTCCACACATCGGCCCAGCCCTTGCCGCCGGTGTCTTTACGCGCGCCACGCTCGAAGCAGTAATGGTCGCCGGTGGGGTCGGCTTGGGCCGGCGTGGATTCACCGAGCAGACGACACAGGTCAATGAAATGCTCTTGCGACGCCGAACGCTCTTTTAGCTCCGAGGCGCGCCACTTGGTAATGAATTCGCTTGGCGTCATGGCGTTATTATTTTGGAGTGCCTGTGCATGGATGACGTTCCAAGACGATCCAAAATCGTTTCATCTTTGGAAAAGGGGGAAGAGATGTTGGGGAAGTTAGATTGAGGGGGCTCCGTGTAGTTTAGCCACCAAGAATATCATGCAATAATTCTTGGAGAGTCTTTTGATCCTGCTCCCCTAAGCGGCCCAGCTTCTTGAGAATAAGCGTTTTTTCGATAGTGGCCAGTACTGGTTTGATGGTAGACGGTTTCAAAAGGCCGGCTGCTTTCCAGCCCACAATATGGGCCTCCCCCCGTGTGGATGTTGGTCTGGCCTGACTGGTGATTGCAATAATGATGAGGTCAAGGCGACCTCGGTTATAAGCAGACGAACTCACTACCGCTGCCGGGCGCTGTTTACTTGTGGTCTGGTCCGTAAAAGGAAAGGGCGCGAGGACGATGTCTCCAAACTCATAGCTGGTCATAGTCGGCATCGTCCGGATTATCCCAGACGCGAGCAAAGGCCGACTCGGACAACTTGGTCGCTGCCTGGCTTAGGCGACGGTCGGCGTCACGCTGACAGAGAAAATCGACAAAGTCTTCAACCTCGGAGACTTTAGCCGGTGGCAGGAGCCGGATTTTTTCGATCAGCTCCCGGACATGTGTATCATCAGTAGCCATTCTCACCTCTGTATTGTGTCGATAGGCTTTTTAATAATACCTCAAGGAACCCTCACCCCGGCCCTCTCCCAGCGGGAGAGGGGATAAAAGGTAGGGGCAACCCCCTGTGGTTGCCCGGTCCCCCGTCGGTGAGGGAAAACCCAACCTACGCCTTCGGTTGCAGGCCAAGGTCCTTCAAGGGTGTGCGGTCCACGATCGGCAGGCGGCGTGTCCCCGGCGTGAGTTTGACCGAACCCGGTACGCGGGTGAACTGATCGACCAGCTCGATTTCCTTGGCGTATTCTTTGACCGCAGGAATGACCTCCTGGCCCATCAGGCGGATGCTGTTCAGCCGGTCTTCGTTGCCGACTGGCCCTTGAACCTGGAAGCAGGCGAACGTCCCTGGCCGCAGCACGCGGATCATGGTCTTGATCTTTTCAATCACGGTCTTGGGCGAGCCGACGATCATCAGGTAGTCGTCCTGGGCGCGCTTATACGACTTCTCCAGCTTACGACGGACCTCACCCAGGTCCGTACTCCTCTTTTTCCGGCCCTGCTGGGCCTCCTTGAGCCGGTCCGAATCAACCCCGACCCAGCCGCCGCTCGGACGCTGGGCCAGCAGGCGAATGGCGTTTTTGGAATTATAGCCCGGCGGTAAGGTGTGTTCCGGTCTGGAGAAGGAACTCGCTCCACCGCCCCACACAAACCCTTTGCCCAGCTCCTGAGCCTTTTCATCCGTGTCCGCGCAGAACACCCCAATCAAATAGGCAAAATTTTCCGTGCCGGCCTGATAGCCGTTTTCGGCCGCGGTATCGGCGTAATAGTCCAGCAGGTCGCAGGTTGGACTCAGGGCGGTCACCAGGGCCAGATAGGGATAGTTATGCTGGGCCGCCCAGTGCACCGTCTCGGGGCTCAACACGCCGGGAATCCACATTTGCGGATGCGGCTTCTGGTAGGGTAGCGCCCACGGATTGACATGGCGGTAGTGAAAATGCTTGCCCTCGTAGCGCCACGGGCCGGGCTTGGTCCACGCCTGGATAATGAAGTCGTGGGCTTCGTTGAACATCTCGCGGTTATAGGCCGGGTTGGCATTATTGAAGAACTGCTCGCTGCCCGCCCCGCGCACCCAGCCGGTGACGAGACGCCCGCGTGAGATCAGATCGATCTCGGCCAGCTCTTCGGCCATGCGCAGCGGATGCTTCAGCACCGGCAACGGATTGCCGATCAGGACGATCTTGGCCTTGCTGGTAATACGCGCCAGGATGGCGGCTTCGACATTCATGACGCTGCCCATACAGAAGGGGTTGCCGTGGTGCTCGTTCAGCATGAGCGCATCAAAACCGACCTCTTCGGCATAGCAATATTCATCTAGAAAAAAGTTATAATCGTCGGCCGCCTTTTCGCGGTCAAAGCGCGCGTTGGGCAGGGCAAAGAAACCCCGGTGTTCAAGCACTTCGTCTTCGTCGACCCAGCGATACGGTCGCTCAGTAAAATAGCCAAATAGCATATCCGTCTCTCCTTTTTGTCAGTGTCCTGAAATGAGTAAACGTGCCAACATCTGCCTATCTATTCTATTAAGCGCGCGTTGACTCATTTGAATACAGGCTTCCGTTTTTCCACAAACGCCCGGGCCGCCTCTTTGGCATCCTCGCTCCCCGTCAGCTCGTGCGTCATATTTTGCTCAAAGCGGTAGCCATCGCGCAGCTCCATGAATTCAATCGCATTCATAGCATGTTTGGCAAGCCGGATGGCCAGCGGACTCTTGTCGGCAATCACTTGGGCCTGGGCGCGGGCTTCGTCCATGAGTTGCTCCGGCGGAACAACTTTTTCCACAATGCCCCGACGGTATAGCTCCTGCGCGTCGAGCCGTTCTCCCGTGTACATCATCTTGCGGGCTTTATAGACACCAAAGAGGCGCTGGGTATGGCGACCGCCGCCCAACAGACCAACGTCGATTTCGGGCAGACCGAGCAGCGCCCGTTCCGACGCAATCAGCATATCGCACGATGCCACCAGGGCCAGCCCTCCACCCAGAGCCGGGCCATTGATCGCGCCGATGACCGGGACGGAACATTCCAGAATAGAATGAAAAGCTTCGCGGGCGGCCCGCGAGTGGGCCCACATGGCTCCGTGACGCGGCTGTTGTGCGCCGTCATCCAGCGAGCGCGAACGCGCCTTCATATCCGCGCCAGCACAAAAACATTTTCCCGCCCCGGTAAAGATGGCCACCCGGACATCGGCACGATTATTCAGGGCATCGAAGGCGGCTTGAATCTCGTCAAACATCTGCCGGTTCATGGCATTCACGGGCGGGCGATCGATCGTGACCGTGGCAATATAGTCTCTGATATCGGTTTTAATGCTTGCGGTGTCCATTATACACCTCTTGAGTCTTGAAGCGCACTGTACGGGAAGTTCGGGGAGATGTCGATAATTCCCAGGCCGGCTAGCGCAGTGTTCTTTTACTCTGCTCGTTGGCTTTCCGGGTCTGCCGGGGCAGAGAAAAGAGATCGACCCACCACCATACCCCGATAACGGGCAGGGCCAGCAGCCCGCTCACCAGGGGCAGGCTTGGCGAGGGGATGGTGAACACAAGATTCTGCCACAGCCTCGACAATGCCAGTCCAATGACAATCGGGATACTCGGCGAAGGAAGAATGAGCACCTGGGTAAGTGCCCAGAGTCCGGCCCAGGTCGCAAGCAAAAAAAAGACCCCCTTCCGTGGCTTTCCCAAGTAGATCGTATGCAGGCCAGCAAGTCCAAAAAGACTCAGAGCAAAGAAGAGGTAGGCCCAGCCAAGCGACTTTTTCATCTTTGTTCGTCCAGAGACGGATAGTGAACTTATCGTAATCGGTCAGCGGATAAAGGCCAAGGCGTAGCCGCGTGTGGTGCTTCTCGCCGGGTTCTGTTAGAGCACAATTCTGTTAGAGAGCAGGACAGTCGCAGAGTCAGTCGAATGAGGAGAGATGCTTATGCCAGGACGATTAGCGGATAAGGTCGTATTAATTACAGGCTCCGGCGGTGGACAGGGACGCGCCGCTGCGCTGATGTTCGCCCAGGAAGGCGCAAAAGTCGTTGTCACAGACATTAAAGTCGAGGGTGGCAACGAGACGGTCGAGCTGGTCAAAGCAGCCGGGGGAGACGCGGTGTTTCAAGAGACCGACGTCTCAAATGCAGCCAATATCAAAACGGCGGTTGACTGTGCGGTCGAGACGTACGGGGGTTTACACATCATGTATAACAACGCGGCTGTCCTGCATAAGCACGACACGACCGTCACCAACCTTGAAGAGGAGATGTGGGATTTCGTTCTGAATGTGAATCTCAAGAGCGTCTACTTGGGCTGTAAATATGCGATTCCCGAAATGACTAAGGTCGGGGGTGGATCGATTATCAACGTTTCTTCGTTGGCCGGGATCCTGGGCGTTGGTAATGTCCATGCGTATACTGCGGCCAAAGGGGGCGTGGTTTCGCTCACCAAGGCGATTGCGACGGCCTATGCTTCCAAGAACATTCGTTGCAATGTCATGTGTCCCGGCGCTGTGGATACGCCGATGATGGCCCATGTTCTGCATAGTTCCAATCCCAAACGCCTGGAACGTGTGGCCAAGAGCCACCCGCTTGGTCGTGTGGGCACGCCAGAAGACGTTGCATCCATGGGGCTCTTTCTGGCCTCGGATGAGTCGTCATGGGTCACTGGTTCGGTGTTCACGGTTGACGGGGGATATGCAGCCCAATAGGTCATGGGTGTTACGAAATCGAAAGGAGAGGCTGGATGCGGAGCGAGCCTGGACGGATTAAACATCTTCTCGACCTGAGCGTAGGACTCATCGGCCTGCTTGGTTGCAGTCTCGTTTTTTACGCGCAGCCCCTCTGGGCCGTGGAAGACCAGAACGGGCGACCGGAGAAAACCTGGAAGAAGCTGGCCGAGCTCTCCGAAGAAGAGCGGAGCGCCATCGATATGGCGCAGGACACGCCGCGCGATGCGACCATCCCGTATCTGCCGGCCGAAGCCTATCCGTTTCGTGCTCCCTACACAGCTGAGGAAATGGGCTTTCGCGCTATGGAATTCCCGCATATGCCGCGCTGGAACTGCGTTCAGGTCGAGGATATGGGGCTGCTGACTCCCAGCGGCTCCCTGTCCAGTTCACAAATTCTCGTCCTGGTGCATTATCGAAAACCCGAGGGTCTGATTGGACACCTGACCGCGCAACCGGGGGAACTGTTGACGCACTGGCTGACGCAGGGTCTCTCTCCACCTGAAAATTACGGCAATCAAATGCTCTTCATGACCTACCGGACCGACCAGGAAAAGCGCACCAAGGCCGACCTGTTCGGCTACTCGCCGGCCATCCGTCGGGTGCGCCGCTTCCCGCAACCCCAGCGCGAAGACAAAATGGCCACCTGGCCGATGACATTCGATGATTCGCTCGGGCGCGACGCCTGGGAGTTTTCGTGGCGCGTACTCGGAACCGATACCCTGACCGAGACGGTCCGCTTCCCGAAAACGCGCCCGATCATTACTCTGGCGACCGCGGAGGGAAGCTTTACCGACGTTCCGGTCCAGGACCTGAAAATCATGGGGGACGACTATCCACACTATCAGCCGGACGGGGGCGTGCGCACCTACGTCCTGGAATCCCGTCCAAAGTCGGACTGGTTGCCAGATTATTACGCCACTAAGGTCCTGTATTGGTTAGAGCAGTACTATTTCTATCCGCTGCGGATAGAGGTCTACGGGCAGCAGGACGAGCTTATCTTTGTTGAGGAGCGGATGACCCAAATGATGAATCCGAACCTCGGGGAGCGTGGCTATCACAACCTGATTGCGGTCTGGTGGGACGCCCAGGCCGACTATTATGGCTACACCCTGCACGACGCCATGCAGGTCAAAGACTGGTCACAGAAAGATGTGGATGTGTTCTTCTCACCCGACTTTATGCGGCGCGGCTGGTTCCCCGCACCTCTAAAAACTCAAGCGATCATCAGAACTCCGGAAGAATTCTTTTTACGTCCGCACTTATACAAGGACAAGTTTCCTGAGGAGCGCAACTTGCAGTTATCGCCTACAATCGAAGCGCGTATTCGCGCCCAGGATGCGGCCGGCCAGATTGTCTTTGGGGAAGAGCCGGAACTCGTCAAGACGAATACCGCACCGAACTGAAGCGCGCCCTAATCCGCCAGGGGCTTGAAGCCGCCAAAAATCGCAAAATTCAGAAACTTCCAATAGCAGTCCACAATAGTGAAGCCGGCCTCTCGCCACCAGTTTAGCTGAGGTTCCAGTGGAGCAATATGGCTACTCTGCCCCTTGGGACGCTGCATGGCGGTCCGCACCTGGCGAATTTCTTCGAGCGAGTGCAGCTCTCCTGTCTGCTCCTGGACCTGCTGCTGGATAACCCGATCCGCCAAGGGGGTGAACTGGTCGCGTAACGCAGGCTCCCCGGCAACCACGTCATTGTTGAGGAACAGGCCGCCAGGCTGGAGCAGACCGAACACCTCAGCACAAAGCGTTCGCTTGCGCTCATCGGTCAGGTGATGCAGCGCAATGGCTGAGACTGCGGCATGAAACGGTCCGGGCAGATCGGCGTGCCAGGTGGGATCGGCCAGATCGCGCAGAAAAAGTTCGACTTGCACGCCATACTTGCTGAGGCGGGGCTCGGCATGCTCGTGCATGGCGGTCGAGCCGTCAACCCAGGTGACTGTTGCGTGTGGATAATAGGAGAGAATCGTCTCTGTGACCGCCCCATAGCCCGCGCCTAAATCGAGCACACGGATCGGTTCATCAGCCGACCAAGGGAAGAGGTCGAGCAAGGTATTGAGTTGCTCAAGGCGCTTCGGAATCAAAAACGCGCTCCGCTGTACAAAATAGTCAACTTTGTCTTGATCTCCCCAGCCACACAGGGTATCCGGCTCGGCCATGAGTCTCCCTCCCGTATAATCTCGATTCTGTCATCAATGCGTAAGAACGGTCTGCGCAGGCTCCTCCCTCATAAAGGTTCCGTTGCTCTGGGGTCAATCCTCTAGCTAATGTATCGCGTGAATCATTGAAGTGGTATGACGCATACCAAGGAGGGAGCCATGATCGTCCCAGCGCGCAAACAATACAAAGTCACCACCGAAGAGAATGTGCCGATGACAACCCGGGATGGGATCACGCTGTACGCCGACGTGGTCCGGCCGGACTCGGACGAGCGTTTTCCCGTCCTGCTGAGCCGGACGCCCTATGGCAAAAAGGGCTCCGCCGACCCCAACGGTCTCAATGCCTCGTATGCGCAGTATGGCTATGTCTGTATGACCCAGGACTGTCGCGGCCGTTTTGCGTCCGAAGGAGAATACGACACCATCTTTCAGGAGGCTGCCGACGGCTACGATGCCGTGGAATGGGCCGCCCGCCTGCCGTGGTCGAACGGTCGGGTAGGGACGACCGGCCAGTCCTATTTGGGGCTGACGCAGTATCTGATTGCCTGTAACGACCCCATGCCGCCGTCCCTCCAGTGCATGGCGCCGGTTTCCGCTTCGGCCGACTATCATGCCAGTTGGATCTATCAGACCGGCGGGGTGTCAAAATGGGGCTGGATGGTGCCGTATGCCATCTTCAAGGGCCTCGACACACTCAAGCGCCAGGGCCGCAGAGACCTGATGGAAAAGATGAAGGAGTATGTCGAAGGCGGCAAGTTAGCCGGCGTGCGGACGACCCGCTGGGGCTTGAACGCCTTCACCCCCCTGACAGACGAATGGTATCGCCACCTGCCGATCAAAGACTGGGGTGAACTGCTCAAAGAAACCGCTCCGTATATGGCCGAGCACATCGCCCATGCCGATGACGGAGAATATTGGGACCGGGCCAATGTGAACCGTTTTGCTGAGACGATCAGCACGCCGATGCTGCATGTCACCTCGTGGTACGATACGTTTGCCGAGGGTGGACCGGCCGCCTATCAGAGCATCACTCGTAGAAGTCAGTTTGAGGTAGCCCGAACCGGCCAACGGCTGATCATCGGACCGTGGGGCCATCTCTTACCCTATACGACGCCGACTTCACGCGGAGCAGGGGATATCGATTTTGGCCCAAGTGCCTTGATCGACCTGAATGAAACCCTGCTGCGCTGGTTCGATTATTGGCTCAAAGACGTAGACAACGGGATTATGGACGAGCCGTCGGTCACGATCTTCACTCTGGGTGAAAATCGCTGGCAACACTTGTCCGACTGGCCCCCACCGAATATGCGTCAGGTACGGTACTTCCTGCACAGCGACGGCGGGGCAAACACTCTCAATGGGAACGGGAGCCTCTCAAGCGTGCCGCCTGGCCAAGAGCAGGCAGACAGCTATGTGTACGATCCCGATGACCCGGTTCCGTCCCTGGGCGGCAATAATCTGACCGTCGATATGGGTGTACAGGACCAGCGCCCGGTCGAAGAACGCCCCGATGTCCTGGTCTACACCTCTGAACCATTCACTCAAGTGCTGGAAATCACCGGACCGGTGTCGGTGACGTTGTGGGCGTCGTCTTCAGCCGTTGATACGGACTTTACGGCCAAGCTTATTGACGTTCACCCGGATGGCTATGCGCAGAATCTGCTCAACGGCATCATCCGTGCTCGCTATCGGGACTCGGCGTCCACGCCCACGCTGATGGAAGCGGGTAAGCCGTATCAGTTTACGATTGATCTATGGGCGACGAGCAACGTCTTCCTGCCGGGTCACCGCCTCCGTCTGGAGATCAGTTCCAGCCATTTCCCGGAGTTCGACCGCAACCTGAACACGGGCGAGCCGTTTGGCGAGGGAACGCAAGAGGTGTCCGCCCAGCAGACGGTGTTCCATCAGGGGGACCGGGCGTCCTTTGTCCTGCTGCCGGTGATTCCCCGATAGAAAACTGGATAGCGCGAAACGAATGAGTAAAAAGCCGACTGGAGTGCACTGACCATGCGGGCCTTGGTTATCGGCGGGACCGGACCAACCGGTCACTTTGTCGTGAATGGATTGATTGCGCGCGGATTCGAGGTGTCCATCTTGCACACGGGGAACCACGAAGTGGCTGAGATTCCGGCATCCGTGGTCCACATTCATACCAACCCGTTTGATGAGCAGGCGCTCATGAGTGCCCTCGGTGATTCCCATTTTGATGTAACCCTGGCCATGTACGGTCGCTTACGGCGGGTGGCTGAGATTATGGTTGGCCGGACGGAGCGGTTTATTTCGGTCGGTGGAGGCCCTGCCTACCGGGGCTTTATGAACGCAGATATGGTCCATCCGCCGGGACTGCCCGTGCCTGTCGGGGAGGACGCGGTCAAGACGACGAGCGAAGCAGAGGATGGCAAAGGCTACCGGGTGTATCGCTCGGAAGAAGTGGTTTTCACACACCACCCGAACGCCACGCATTTTCGGTATCCCCAAATCTATGGCGCCTATCAAGTCGTGCCGCGCGAATGGCCCATTGTCCGTCGCATCCTGGACCAGCGGCCTTTCATCATCCTCCCGGACGACGGCTTATCGCTGAACCACTCCGGCGCGGCGGCCAACGCCGCTCACGCCCTGCTGTTGGCCGTGGACCGACCCGAGGTTGCCGCCGGGCAGGTGTACAACTGTGGCGACGATCATGTCTTGACCTTAAAGCAGGTCGTGCAACTGTGTGCCGAAGCGCTCGGTTACGAGTGGGAGATTATTTCGATGCCGTATGAGCTGGCCGTCAGTGCCAGACCGTTAATCGCACAACCCTGGACGACCCACCGAATGTTTGATCTGACCAAAATCAAATCAGAGCTTGGCTATCGGGATATTGTCTCGCCCGTTGAGGGGATCAAACAGGCGGCGGTCTGGCTACGTGACCATCCATTAGCATATGGGGGGCGGGAGGAAACGATGCTGCAAGATCCGTTTGACTATGCGGCTGAGGATCGCTTAGTCGCCGCCTGGACGCGGGCTGTGCATTCGATTCCGAAAGATTTGTTCCAACAGGAGCCGGGCTATACCGCATCCTATAGCGGACCGGGCGGCTCTCAGCGTAAAGGCAGTTGGTGAGAACGTACGCGCCCGGCGGAACTTCCTATTCTGAATCCGGGAGTGACCAGGGCACGTCTGCCCAGGTGGGATGGGTCCAGCCGTCGAGATCGTAGTGGCTCATGCACTCGTCGACCATCGCCTTCATCGAGGCATTCAGACCCGAATGCTCGGCCGCCTGATAGGTCTCGACCCGATTGGCTTCATACCCGCCGGCGAAGTTGCGCTCGTGAGCCTCGGTGCGACCGGCGAACTCGGTCAGAAATAAATCCCAGATGACGCGCAGGAGTTTCACCCGTTCCTCCGCTGTTGCGGTGGCCCCTTTCCAGTAGCGGTCGAGTAAGGGACGAGTAGCGGGGTTCTTAAAATCCCGGGCCGAGGAGGGGATCTGGATCAGGTTGCCGGACAGCAGGTTCTGGAATATGGTCCGCGCCTTAGTGAAAGTGTCGCCGTAAATATTCCGCCATTGGAGTGCATATTCGGTCTTTGGCAGCAGATAGCCTCCCGGCCCCGGCTCGGCATCCGCCGCCATTGCCGTGGACAGCGCCCAGATGTTGTGCCGCATGCCGAGCAACTCACCGATCACCGATTGCACCTCACGCTTACCGGTCTTCTGCTGCATTTCCGTCGCCTGGAGGAGTAAGCCGCAGATGAAGTCGAGCTTGACCGCCGTCCGAGCCGCGGCGTGGAAGGCAAACCGCTGGGCAAAGCCACGCGGGAAGAGGCCGTTCACAACCGCAGGATTGCGGTACACGGTCACGTCTTCCCAGGGGATAAATACGTCGTCGAGTACGATACTCAGATCAGATTCGTCAAAACGGCTGGAGAGTGGATAGTCAAAGGGGGAGCCGATTTTTTTAGCCAGATGTTCGTAAGAGTACCGGCCCATAAAGGTGAGGCCGGGAGCAGTGAAGGGCACGAAGAATCCGATCGCAAAGTCCTCTTCGCCCTCAACCAGTCCAGCCGGCTGGATATACTGACTCATATAGGTGACATGGCTGAAGGCGGCCCCGGTGGAGACCATGCGCGCTCCACGCACGACAATGCCATCGTCGCGCTCTTTCACGACGTGCATATAGACATCGCGCTGCTCGGCCGGCGGCTTTGAGCGGTCGCCGGCCGGATTGACCAGGCTCAGATTGACGAACATCACCTCGTCGGCGATCTTCTCATACCAACGCTGGACGTTCGGTGCATACTCACCATAAAAGTCGACATCCCCGGCCAGTGTTCCTACCAACGCGGCCTTATAATCGGGGCCGCGTGAGAGCGTGCCCCAACTCAAGCGCGCCCACTCGGCGATGGCATCACGGGCTTCGAGGAGGTCTCGAGGAGTACGCGGGAGTTTGTAGAACTTGTGTGAACGGGCCCCCCGCTCCGTCACGTAGGTTAAGAGGTCATGCTTCTTTGGGTCGTGGAGCGTGTCGTACATGCGGGCATACGAGCGGGCGCTGGTGGCAAAGGCTGGGTGGGTGGTGACATCTTTGACCAATTCGCCATCGAAATAGATGACCCGTCCGTCGCGTAGTCCTTCGAGAAATTCCTTACCCGTTGGCGGCTCGCGTACGACCTGTTGTTGTGAAGTGTTGGGCTGGTGGGGCGCCGAGCCGTTGCCGGTCTCCTGCGACGTTGGTGCTCCGTGCGTTGCTTTTTGCATCGATTCCCCCTCTTGCGTCGATACGATGAGCGAGTGGTGATTCAGCAGTCAGTCTGGAGCGTTCGTAGGTCTCCCATGGTTTCCCCATCCCATTGAATTCTGAAAAGCGAGCCGTATGAATCTCAGCAGTCCTTTGGCCGCTAATACGGACGAGCCGTTTGGCAAGGGAACGCGGGGGGCCGTCGAAGGGTAAAATCTAATCCGTGTTAGTTCACCCTCCGCCAGACAGAAGTTGTTCCCCTGTAGCCTTGGTCATCTTTGATACTCCGTCTCCCCACATACCGAATACCAAAATATGAACGGTTCTCGCTCAGGCATAACTTCCCAAACTGAGCGTTATAAGACTCGCCCACTGATTCTCCCCTGTTAACGAGATATTGACCGTCGTATTTTCGCAGAACATCAGCCGCGGTGAATCTATCGCTATCAAAGGAGTTGATAATTTCTTTGACTCGCGCCAAGTTCCAGCTATAACTCATTGAACTCCTCCTCTTACTCCTTTCTGCGCGGGCGTTTACCTAACTGCCAGCCTATCGCTTTTCGGTCGGGATGTTCAAGTCGAGAACGGCCTACATATAGTGCGGCAGGACTTCCTCGCCGACTTTCCGGATGGCGCGTTTGACTTCTTCAATCGGCAGCAGTCCCTGGTCGCCCTGCCAGATAAACCACTCCGGATTGCCCGCCTCGACGAGCTGGTCCATGGCGCGGCGGATATCACTGGTTGTTCCGGCCAGAGCAAAGTGCGCGTCAATCATCCGTTCGGGGGTGGCTTCGGAGGCCGGCAGCGGACCCTCGCCATATTTTTTGTTGTCGGCTTCGGTGCGGAACGCCTCCAGAAAGCCGAAATGGTAGAAAAAGTTCTGAAAGCCGTAGCCGCAGAAGCCGGCCGTCAGCATCTTCTTGGCCGCCTCTTGGGTGTCTCCGGGGTAGATAGCGCGCAGCACGCCGAGCGATTCACCGAACTCCAGGGCACGGCCGGCGGTCTTGGCCTCTTCGACATGGGTCTCGGCGAAAAAACGCACTTGGTCATGGTCGGAAATGAACAGGGTCGGCACGATGTTCTCTCTGGCGCACCAGCGGACGGTGGCCTCGCTCATGGAGAAGGCCTGAAAGAGGGTGGGGTGGGGCTTCTGATACGGCTTGGGCACGATGTCGATCATCTGGACCCGGCCGTTTTCATCGATCTCGCCCGGAGAGCCGTGTTCGCGCGTCCACTCGTGGGCTCCCCAGTGGGTGCCTTCCTCATAGGGATACGGATACTCGTAGTGTTTGCCCTTGAAACGAAAGGGTTCATCTTTCCAGGCCAGCTTCAGAATCTGAAAGACCTCCTCAAACGCCTCGCGATTGCGGACATCGATGTCACTCTGATCGCTGGCCGTCGCCCCGATGTGAATTTTCTGCGCCATGGGATTGAGCCAGCGGGATTGATAGCCACGGGCAAACCCGACGTGCGTGCGGCCTTTGGTGAGTTGGTCCAGCCAGGCAATCTCCAGGGCGAGCCGCAGCGGATTCCAGCCCGGCAGGACATAGCCGATGGGGCCGACCTTGAGCGTTGAGGTCTGGTGAATCACGTATTGGGTTAGCACCGGCAGGCTACCGATTTCCATGCCCTCGGTATGCAGATGGTGCTCGGGAAAGGCGACGCCAGTGAAGCCCAGGTCTTCCACCATGCGCGCAATCTCGGCGACTTCATCGAACATTTTTTGCCAGCGCTCGGTGTGGTGGGCAATGGGCCGGAGGTCTTTTCGTTCTTGGGGCGTGGCCGGAATGGACGGCAGACAAAAATACATAAACTTCATGCGAAATCTCCTTTTTGACGAGTGTCTCTTTACTTACAGGATTACTCTGACACTCGGAATATGCTTGAGGCCGCCGAATATGGCCAGCCGCTCTGCTTCGCTCTTGACCTGAACGGAGAGATTGAAGGAGGTGTATTTGCCTGTCCGACTGTGGCGCGATTCACTCAGCTGATACTCGAAAGCCTCAAGCATAGCGACTACGGACTCCGTTATCTGGGCCGTATCGGAACCAATGATCTTGAACGACCAGGTGCAGGGATACTCAATTTTTGGCGAGTCCAAGGCGTCCTCCTCTTCATGCTTCCGCCCGTTCCAGGCCTGTCCACCGGGTTTTGCGCCCGCACTGATCCTGCCGACCGCACCGCTGGGCGCTCATCCTTGTCGAGCACGTCGATGTAAGCTAAGACGCTAGCAAGTCCGGCTGGCTCAAGTGCCTGATCCTGACCGTGCTCGAAAGTTTACACAAGGGGGGACTCGGATGACACAACCGCTGCATACCGTTCGTCAGTTAGCCTATGTGGTCAGAGACATGGACGCCGCGCTCAAATACTGGGTAGACGTGCTGAAAGTGGGGCCGTTTTATTTGTTTGAACACTGTCCGCTCAAAAATCAGCGCTACCGGGGCAATCCCTCCAATGTGGATGTGACCCTGGCCCTGGGCAATAGTGGCGCCCTCCAGATCGAACTGATCGTGCAACATAACGCCGAGCCTTCCGTCTATAAAGAATTCCTGGATGCCGGTCGGGTTGGCGTCCATCATTTCGGCCTGATGCCCGAAGACTACAAAGCGACCTGTGCCCAGTATCAAGAACTGGGCCATGAGGCCGCGTTTGAGTGCACGGTCGGCAATGCCGAGCTGGTGTATTTTGACACAGTCCAAACCATCGGTCATTATACCGAACTGTGGGACAATCACGCTGTCTTCAAGGATTTGTTTATGCTAGTTGAGAACGCGGCCAAAGACTGGGACGGCAAAGACCCGGTCCGACCGGGACCGTTATAGAGCGAGGCAAAGGACCCTCTCCCAGGCGAAGAGGGGGAAAACCCGAGCAAGACAAATGTCAGAACAATGCAAGGAGAACAGGAGGAATATTATGCATTGGCAGATAGGTGATACTAAAATCACGAAGATTGAGGAAATCGTATATCCGGAATTTTCGGATGTACTGCCGACCGCAACCCCCGAGGTTGTGAAACAGGTCGAGTGGCTCTTTCCCCACTTCGTCACGCCCGAAGGCGCGCTGTCCCTGAGCATTCATTCGCTGATCGTGGACACACCCGGTGCGACCGTGGTGGTGGACACCTGCATCGGCAATGACCGCAACCGTTCCCCGATGGACATCATGAGCAATCTGTCCACCTCCTTCCTGGACGACATGAAGGCGGCCGGTTACGACCCGGACGGCATCGACTATGTCATGTGCACCCACCTGCATCTTGACCATGTCGGCTGGAACACGCGGCAGGTTGACGGCAAATGGGTCCCGACTTTTCCGAACGCGTCCTATCTGATGGATCAGAAAGAGCTGGAGCTGTTTGGCAATATTGATGATGATATGATCGCCAGCCTGCCGGCCGATGCGGTCGACTTCTTCACTATCCAACGCCGCGTTTTTGAGGACTCCATGCAACCGGTCTTTGACGCCGGTCTGGCCAAGTCGATCAACGCGCCGACGACGATTTGCGAAGGAGTCCGGCTGATTCCGACGCCGGGTCATACGCCCGGCCACTGCTCGGTCGTGGTTGAGTCCAAGGGCGAGGCGGCCATGATTACCGGGGACTTCATTCACCATCCGATCCAGTTCCACGACCCGAATATCTGCACGCCGTTCGATATCGACAACAATATGGCGCTGGCAACCCGCTGGCGGACCTTTGAACAGTTTGCGGATACGCCGACGCTGGTCATCGGCACCCATTTTGCCGGACCAAGCGCCGGCAAGCTGGTCCGAGACGGCGCCGGCTATCGTCTGGACGTTTAATCCGGATTAAAGGATTACAGGATTATCCTGATAATCCCGGTCGAAGCGGGGTGGGTCCTCCCGGACCCACCTTACGCCCAAGCCACGGCTCGGCTCGCCGGGCAGCCTGCCGTGTTGCGTTCACTCCAGGAAGGCGGGAGCCTCCCATTTCAGCATGCGCTTGATGGCGTCCAGATGGAGGACGGCTTGCTGGCGGCCCGTTTCAAGCTGCTCATGCGTGAGACGACACACCTGGTCAGGAATCTTTTTGAGCGGCAAGCCGGTTGAGTGGGCCAGCACCTGAACCATGCACGCCCGCTCCAGGTAGTATAAATCGTCGAACGCGGTTGCCACGTCCGGCCCGGTCACAATCACGCCATGATTGGCCAGAAATAATACCTTCCCCCCGGTCAGCTTGTCCCTGAGCCGCTGCCCTTCGGCCTCGTCCAGGGCAAGGCCGTTATACGCCTCTTCGTACGCCACACCGTCATAGAAACGCAGCGCATTCTGACTGATCCATTCGAGACGACCGCCGTCGAGTGCGCACAGGGCGGTCGCATACGGCATATGGGTATGCAGCACGCACCGGGCGGACGGATTACCGAGATGAATCTGGGAGTGGATGAAGAAGGCCGTGGGCTCAACCTGCCATTTGCCGTCGATCACGTTCCCGTCCGGGTCGACGACAAGCAGGTCGCTCGTCCGCAACTCGGACCAATGCAGGCCCTGCGGATTGAGCAGAAACCGATCCGTCGTACCTGGGATGACCAGGCTGAAGTGATTACAGATGCCTTCACTCAGGCCGAGCCGGTCTGCCCAGCGCAGTACGGCCGTGAGATCAATGCGTGCCTGCCGGATGGCTTCGGTATCCATAGTGCTCCTCGCAACGTTCGTATGACAAGATATTCCCACCATACGACGACCAACCAATAAAGACCAGACAGAGCCTTGGCATTCAGTCCTCTCTCGTACCTGCCATGACAATTTTAAGGCCCAACCTTGATAGTACATTTTATTAAAAAGATTGAAATATTGTACTTATCATTATATTATAAACACTTATGATCGAAAGAGAGATGGCTCCGGCTTTACGTAAGGCAGCGCAAGGTTATCCTGTCATCGCCATAACCGGGCCTCGTCAATCGGGGAAAACAACGCTGTCGCGTTCGGTTTTCCCCGATAAAGCCTACATCAGCTTGGAAGACCCGGACCAGTTGGACTTTGCCCTGTCTGATCCAAGACGATTTCTCGGAGGCTTCCCCAGGGGCGCTATTCTGGACGAGGTCCAAAGGGCTCCTGACCTTTTCTCTTATATCCAAGGGATTGTGGATGAACGTCAAGAGCCCGGACTTTTCGTTCTCACAGGCTCTCAGCACTTTGGTCTTCTCGCCGGGATTTCGCAAACGCTCGCCGGGCGAGTGGCGCTGTTCGACCTCTTGCCCTTTTCCTTCGCTGAGTTGCAGGCCGCCGATGTCCAGATTCCGTCGCTCGATCACTTACTCTTCACAGGACAGTATCCCCCCTGTTCGACCGTGACCTTGATCCGATTGACTGGTACGGCGACTATATCCGCACCTATGTCGAACGGGATGTCCGTCAGATTACGGCTGTCCAGAATCTCCATATGTTTCAGACCTTTGTACGGCTTTGTGCCGGACGAATCGGGCAGGTGCTCGACCTGAGCGGACTCGCGAACGATGCTGGTATCACCCATAATACCGCCAGTGCCTGGCTTTCCGTTCTGGAAGCGAGCTATATCGCGTATCGTCTCACACCCCACCACCGCAATTTCTCGAAACGGTTGATCAAGCGACCGAAGCTGTACTTCTACGATACCGGACTCGCGAGCCGACTGCTCGGCATCCGTTCAGCAGATGAACTGCGCCTGCACGCCCTCCGGGGCAGCCTGTTCGAGTGCTGGGTCGTCAGCGAATTGTACAAATGGAATGCCCACCACCGCAAGCAGTTGCCGCTCCACTTCTGGCGAGATCACAAGGGCAAGGAGGTCGATGTGCTTATCGACTATGGCGATCAGGTGACCGCGCTCGAAATCAAATCCGGCGCCACCCTGAATGCCGATTTTTTTCAAGGGCTCGAATACTATCAACACCTGGCAAAAGAGCAGGTGAAACAGTCTTATCTCGTCTATGGTGGGGACCAATACCAGACTCGCGAAGTCGGGCCTGTCCTGCCGTGGCGTATGATGACAAACCTCACTCGAAGTCTGGAAGGGTAGTGTTCCACAGGAGGTAGAGAGCAACTTCCCTACCTCCAGTTTATCGACGTTGACAAGCTGTCGCCTTTAGGCGACAGCTCTATAATGGAATCCAAAGACTACGATACATTTCTGCTTGAAGAACTCCGAGACCCAGAGACCGCGGCGGCCTATCTCTCGGCGGCAATAGAAGATGGCGCGGTGGACGAGTTTCTCATTGCTCTCCGCAATGTTGCCGAAGCCCACGGTGGACTTGGGGTCTTATCCGCAATAACAAAGCTCAACCGGCAAAGTATGTACAAAATGCTCTCCGAAGATGGAAATCCAAGACTGGCGAGTCTTCTTTCCATCCTCAGGGCCATTGGGATCAGTGTGACTTTTACGACTTCAGAAAAGGATGCTGCCTAAAAGCAGAGCTGGATTCGCTTAACCCACATAGAGGTTGCTGAGATACCATTTCAATAGTGGGATTGTCAGACTATTTTTCACCCCAGCTATTTACGAGACTGGGGAGACGAGAAAATATCTCTCTGCCAACGAGGACCTCATCAACGTAGCCCATGTGGAGCATATCCACGATTCGGCACAAATAGGATTTGCCACATTCCCACCAAGTGTAATGGGCGTCGATCATCAAGTAGTGAAGAACATCAATACCTTCGGCTGTCGCAAGTTCCTCAATTTCCATGCCATCAAGCAAAGTCTCATATACGCCATCAGCAACTCGACTGCCGAAGGTTGTCGTATAGTAATACTCCTTGATTTCCCAGACTGCGATTGGATTCACAACTGAAGGAAAGGCCCCGTCCATCCGTCGTGAGAATGTCCGAAGGGGAACTCTGTTGCTGGTAACGGTTGTCAAAGCCCGCGGGTCATAGTCACAATCTTTTCCCATTGCTGCTGCTTCAATCAACATATTGACCATACAAGTGAAGTACGCAGGAGCCTTCTTCGTGCCCCTTTGCTTATTCATGGGAAGGGGACACTTCGGCTTGAGCTTCTTCTTGAGTGATTCGTACTCTTGCTTCGCGGCCTGTGCATCCATCAGGCTGGGTTCGACATGCCTGTGAAGGATATCCGCACGATGCTCAAAGTACTCTGTCAGTTTGTCCCAGATCGATACACCACTCAGTAACTCACGGGTGAGGCCCCCAGAAGCAATATCGATCTTCTCCAGCCGATTCTCAACTTGTTCTCGGGACGGTACAAGGATTTCTCCCTTCCCCCTCTTTGTATAGCCGCATTCTTGACCAATCAAACGAACAAAGGCCCAGAAAGACTTCGGTAATTTTATAAATCGGGGGTCAGGCGTCATGGTGAGGCAGGTATTCTTTCAAGAGGCTATGAGGATCAAACTCAAGGGCTTTGCAGATACTGATCGTCTCAACAAAGGTAAGCAGTCGCTCCCCAGATTCGTATTTGCTAACGAAAGATTGAGGAGCGCCTAATTTTTCGGCGAGATCCTCTTGACGCAGGCTGACCGTCTGACGACGCTCTCGTAGAAGCCTGCGTAATGCCTCTTCTCTTGATGAATACCGGTCGCGCTTCATATATCCCAGGGTAGGATATTCTTGACGTGCATCCCAAATCAGGATATGAAATAGCCATGTTGGCAGTCAAGGAAGACACGCTGGACATGTTTTACGGCACTGAGTTCCAACATGTAGCGCCGTTCAAGACTCAGCTGCTCAAGTGGATCGGCAACAAGCAGCGTTTTGCTCACCAGATCGCCTCCTATTTTCCGACAGACATTCGGACATACTTTGAACCATTCCTGGGGAGCGGAGCTGTTCTTGCCGCTTTACAGCCCCGGCAGGCTATTGGCTCGGATGCTTTTGGCCCACTCATGGAAATATGGACAACCCTGGCCAGTGACCCTGAGAAGGTCGTTCAGTGGTATCGGACAAGATATGCTGAGTATTCCGCCTTCGAGAAGCCCGAGGGGTATGAACGCATTAAGGCTCGGTATAACGCCAGCCCAAATGGAGCGGATTTACTCTTCCTGTGTCGAAGCTGTTACGGCGGCGTCGTGCGGTTTCGGAAATCTGACGGCTACATGTCAACGCCATGTGGCGCACATACGCCGATAAATCCGGGGTCGTTTGCCCAACGGGTGCAGATATGGAGACGCCGGCTTGTAGGCGCGACATTTATCAAGATGGACTTCAGCGAGGCCATGCAAAGAGCAAAAAGTGGAGACCTTATATATTGTGATCCTCCGTACACCCAGAGTCAGACAATTTTGTACCAGGGTCAGGGGTTTGCTTTGTCTCGACTCATGAGTGCGATTGCTTCCTGCAAGGAGCGGGGCGTGCGGGTCGCGCTCAGCATCGACGGCAAGAAGAAATCAGGACAGGTAGACTGTCATCTGGATATTCCACAGGGACTTTTTGAGCGAGAAGTTTTTGTGAACTGCGGACGAAGTATGCTGCGGAGATTCCAGCGTGAAGGTGAATCATTAGAAGACGAAGTCGTTCACGATCGACTTCTCCTTACCTATTGATATCCCTTCCTCACTCCTCTCAGGACTGCTCCTAGGCTACGGCACTCATTGAATGTTAATGAAGAAGCTTGAACGCCCCCTAATAGTCACAGGAATTAGGACGGGGGATTGCTCAGAGTGAAATTTCTCCACTCAGGCGAATCTAGGCGTTTCCTGATTTCTGCTCTGGGAATGTTGAGTGCTCTACTGGCGCTGTTTATTGATCGGAATAGGCGTCCATCAATCTCGATTGCAATCAGTCCTTTTTTCCCATCCCTAGGTACTTGCTTCTCGACACCATTACACACCCAAGTTGGAAAAGACGTACTTCGGAAGCGCTTCTTAGCCGTGTTGATGTCGATTCCATGAAATCGTGCCGCAGCACTTTGACTCTCATATTTAACCCCATTGACCTCAACTTCTATAGGGATAGAGGAAAATTTTGTCTCAACTCCTCGGACTCTTTGCTTCTCCGGGTCTTTATACCGCCACGCTGGGTAATTAGAACTTTGACAGCGGTGATGGACTGCTCCAGATGTGAGATTGTGAGCCCGCGCAGCGTCTCCTACGGAAGAGAAGGTCAGATGTCCAATTAGGATGGGTTCTGATGTCTTCGGTAAAGCTGCCTTTTCCTCTTGTCTACCGTCTACTCTACTGTATTCCGGATAATTTGAACTCAAACATCTCTTGGAAATTTTTGCAATACTCTCCCCCGTCGCTCTACTTGCTTCGGCTACAGTTTCATATCGCCTCCCCCGGACTATGACGCCAACCTTGTCCTCTCGACTTCCCCATATGGTTTTCCTGGGAAGTTGACCTTCCTTGATATAATAGTATCCAGGCCAACCGTACTGGATGCGCTTTGAGATCATCCTCACATCCATTCCAAATTCCCGAGCGGCTTCGGAGGCAGAGGAAAACTGCTGACCCAATATGGAGACTGGCTTACGATAGCGACCTAGAATTTCAACTCTCTGTGGCCTCTGTCCCTCATCTTCGTAAAAATATCCTTTCCATCCGTTCTTGATCCGACTAGAGATTGCTCCGGCCGTCACTCCTAGTGCGTCCGCAGCATCTTCTAAACAGCTATATCGTATCCCCTTTGCGAATACGGGCCTTGCGCTCGCACTCTTACCTCTCTTCGGAGCGAAGTGTCCTAGCGTTCCATCTCCCCCATCTGTCCTATTGGTTAATGGTCCTTGTTGCTTATCTTTGCGTCCAATCTGAGCAATGAGAGACCTCTCTGCATCTAGGGCGTCGTACTCGTCCTCGAAAAAGCCCCAAATAGAATAGCCACAGTCAATCCCGAGCCGCTTATGCTTCTGGAGCACTCTTGTTTTGTAGATGTTTTTATCTTCTTCGCTTGCCATAGTATGTTTAGGTAATCGACCTTTATGGCCCTTCCCAACATAAAATGGCACTGGTGGGTCGTCGTACAGTCTCCATAAAATATAGACATAGTAGTCTTCGGTATTACCGATCAGCTTCATCGCCGCCGTAAGCGTAATCGGCTCAGTCCCTAGACGCTCTATCCAGTCTACTTTCACGTGAGTACTCCAAGCTAGAAAATTGTAATCAGCGAAATTACCCGCAGATACCCAATGAATCGATCTAAAGGGCAGACTCCTACCCTCTTCCCACTAGACCTAGAGGGAAGAGGGCAGTATGGAAGGTATTGAGAAAGGAAACTACGGATCGACTCGCGCCGAGGCGTAGCCGCTGACGACTTCGACCCCGTCTTGATTGACGGTCGAGACATCCAGATCGACGATGTGGCCGCCCTCTTCTTGGCGGATGGCTTTCACCGTGGCTTTGGCGGTCAGGGAGTCGCCGGGCCAGACTTGGCGGGTAAAGCGCACGCCGTATTGGGTGAGGCGGCCGTCGCCGACGTAGTTGGTCAACATCTTGCCGGTCATGCCCATCGACAGCATGCCGTGGGCAAAGACGGACGGATAACCCGCCACTTTGGTGACAAAGATTTCATCCGTATGAACCGGATTATAGTCGCCCGATGCTCCGGCGTATTGGACGAGTTGGGTGCGTTTGAGGTCTTCGACCACCTGTTCTTCGTAGATATCTCCGACTGTGAGTGTGCTCGCTGATAATGCCATGTTTTCCCTCCTACTGATCGACAGGACGCTCGGTGTGGACGCCAACGCTCCGGGCAGTAACAACGAGTTCGCCGTTCTGGTCGCGATACTCGGTAATGGTCTCGGAAAAGAGCAGCTTGCCTGAACGCTTGCCCTGCTTCTCCCATTTCTTGCCCGGTTTTACCGTGGCGGTCAGGACATCGCCCGGTTTGGGATGACGGTGGTATTCATAGTGCTGCTCGGCGTGCAGGCCGCCTCCGCCGCCTCCGCCCCCGCCGCTCCCTTCTTTTTTCACGCCCGTGGGTTCTTTGCCCGAGCCGAACCACGGTGTGCCCGGCTTGGGCCGCAGAAAATAGTCGGGGTCAAACTGGGCACTCGCCTGGACAAAGGTCGGTGGGGCAATAATGGACCCAGGCTCGGTGGCCTTGGCGTACTCTTCGTCAGCATAAATCTCATTATAGTCGCCCACGGAACGAGCAAACATGAGGATATGACTTGCTTCGACGGGGAATTTCTCTACTGCCATTGGTACATCTCCTTTTGTGATTATTCGTGAGCAGGGTAGGGGAGACAGAGGCCCCCTCACCCCAGCCCTCTCCCACGAGGGGAGAGGGAGAGGAAGCTAGTTGCTGAGATGTTTGTTGTAAAACAGCAGCACGCGGTGCCACATATCCTGGGCGGCTACCGGGCGATAGCTCTCCCGATAGTCGGCGAAAAAGGCATGGCCGGCGTTGGGATACATGCGCATCTCATACGTCTTGCCGTGCTTGTCGAGTTCCTCTGTGAGGCGCCCGGCGTGTTCCGGCGAGGGGTTGGGGTCTTCTTCGCCAAATAAGCCCAGCAGGGGGCAGGACAGGTCCTTGACCAGATCAATCGGCGAGGTCGGGCGGGTCGGCGGAAAATCGTCCTGAATGATAAAACCGCCGGCAGAATCCACCGCGGCATCCAGGTTTTGACTCGTACAGCCGAACATCAGGGTATAGCGCCCACCGGAACAAAAACCGATGGCGCCGACTTTCCCGTTGGAGTCAGCCCGGCCCTTGATATGCCGGGCGGCGGCGTCCAGGTCGGCCATGGCTTGAGAGTCGGGCACGGAGAACATGATCTTGATCACATCGTTGATATCGGTCGGGTCGGGATTGCCCTCGCGCGTATACATATCCGGCGCCAGCGCAATATAGCCTTCGCGGGCAAAACGGTCGGCCACGTCTTTAATATGGTCGTTTAAGCCAAAGGCTTCCATGATGACGATCACACCGGGGTGCGGCCCCTCCGTGGTCGGCTGGCTCAAGTAGGCATTGACCGGTGTATCGCCCTGGCCGGGATACTGCATCATACTGGATTGAACTTCTGGCGGTCTCATGACGTCGCTCCTCCTTTAGAGATAGGAAAATTGTTACCGGGAGCATATGTCTTGCCCTGGCAGGTTTCAAGTCGTATGAGCGTCCCGACACAGGCGCGCAAAGCTTGTACCCCTCCAGAGAAGGTGGTAGGACGCAAGGCAACGCGCTGCGATAAGCAGGGAGGGGCACCAATGAGTCGCATGTATAATATTATTGATTCGGACGGCCATGTGTTAGAACCACCCGATTTCTGGGCCGACTATATTGACCCGGCCTACCGGGAGCGCGTGCCCGAACTGATTGTCGATACGGACGGTAAAGAGCGCCTCCGGATTGAAGGCCGCGTGCTGGGCGGGCAAAAAGGGCTGGGCTTTGCCGGTGCCATTGGCGCGCGGGATGGCCGGGCTTCGACCGATATCAAATACACCGAGGGCCGCAAAGGCGGTTTTGATCCGCACGCACGGATGCCGGACATGGAACTGGACGGCATAGACGCCGTTTTTCTGTATCCCACCCTGGGCCTTTTTTCCGGGGCGATAGAAGACCCACAACTCGCCGCGGCCACCTGCCGGGCGTATAACCGCTGGCTGGCCGATTATTGCAAGCCCTATCCTGACCGGCTGTTCGGTGTGGCCATGCTGCCCATGCAATCCATTGAGCTGGCTATCGAAGAAATGCGCTACGCTCGGAATGAACTGGGGATGCGGGGCGGTTTTCTGCGTCCCAACCCGTATAACGGCCGCATGCTGGGGCATCGAGATTACGATGTCTTCTGGACCGAAGCCCAGGACCTCGACTTTGCCATCGGCGTTCACGAGGGGACGGGCGGGATGCCGGCGGCGGGGGCCGACCGCTTTGAGGAGCTGGCCCCGCGCCATATTGTTTCTCATACCGTGGAAATGATGCTGGCGAGTTTGAGTATTATCTGGGACGGCGTGTGCGAGCGTTTTCCGAAGTTGCGCATTGCGTTTTTGGAGTCGGGCGGTGGCTGGATTGCTCCCTGGCTGGATCGCATGGACCGCCACTGTGACGATCATGGGGTGTTCACGGATTCACCTCTCAGGCTGCTCCCGAGCGAGTATTTCAAGCGCCAGTGCTGGATCTCGTACGAACCGGTTGAGGGCAGTCTGGCCCACCTGGTGGACTACGTTGGCGCGGAAAAGATTCTGTGGGCGACCGATTATCCGCACCCGGACGGCTTCTTTCCTGGGGCGCCGCAAATGATTGCCGACAAGCTTTCGGATGAGAACAAGCACAAGGTGTTAGCCGAGAGCGCGAAGCAGTTTTACGGGCTGAGCTAGCACGTTTCACGCTCAGCTCTAGCCGTACATGGGGCTCCCGTCATGCCGGACATGATCCGGCATCCAGCGGGTGGAGGGGGCTGGGGGCCCGTCATTCCTGCTTCCGCAGGAATGACGGGCGGCTACACAGCATCGTAATTTGCTCTAGTTGCTGTCGGGTGCAGCGGACGCATCCGCCGCTGTTCTTTGCTGTCTCTTCACTCCGTGTGTTCATTCCGATCTAGTCTCGGCCCAAGTGCGCGTTGCTTCCCGACGTGTATCAATCTGCGCGCGGTTCTTGGTGCAGCCCGGTTTATTGCGGTAGGGGAGCAAAGTGCATGCTCATCATCAGCCAGGCGCCATCGACCTGCACATAGGTCAGCATATATTGGCCGGGCGTGATATCGACCGGCTCACCCTTGAGTTTCCGTGTGAGCTGATAGTGGCCCCACGCCACCCCGGTGGCCCCGGTCAGGCGATATCGCGGATGGACGATTTCGAGCGTGGCGTGTTCCTGTTCATCGAAGTATTCCTGAACGGCCTGTCGGAATGCCTCCTTGCCCTCGATGGGAAACGGCGAGTACAGCCCATACAGGACGATCTTGTCGTGGACAGCGACCACCGCCGCGTTCAGGTCTCCGGTGTTGAGGGCTGTAATCTCGGCATTAAAAGCGGCAATGAGGGCCTCGCGTTCCGATTGCCCGAGGGCCGGAGACAGCCCACCCAGCATGAGGACCCAGGCGCACACAAGGTAGATTCGTAGCAACGTCATATTCCCTTATCGTATTCTCATCGCGTTCCCGCTTCGTCGGCTCCGGTTTATCCGCATTACAGCGGCGAGAAGTCCAAGGCAACGACCAGCCATTTGCCCTCCTCCTTGGCATAGGTAAAGGTATAGCGGCCATGCAGTATTCTCCGCGGACCAACCCGCGGCTGCTCTCGCACGGTATAATGCCCCCACACCAGCCCGCTCGCTTCAATCACCAGGAATTTTGCGTTTGCCGACTGCCATTTGACATAATCATGGTTTGTAAAATACTCCCGTACGAGTTGTTGAATAGCGGCTTTCCCTTCAACGGCAAAGGGAGACAGGGTGCCGAATAAGACAACATTTTCGTGAGCTGTGGCCGTGAACGTCGTTGGGTCTTGTCCGTTGAACAATCGGATATCCGCCTCATATGCCTGTTGGATGTCAGTCAGATCGTCCGCCCGGACAGGCTCCCCTCCAATGCCGGCCAGCAGGCCGATGCCCAACAGACTGATTCCCAAGAAGAGATGACGGCGTATCCGACTCATATGACTGCTCCAGCTCTCTGCTGCGAAGTGTCCCTTCCGGATTGACCTCAAAGAGTGAACGTGTACAACAGCTTGGAATCAGGGAAGGACATGTTTACTCTTTCAATCCGTGGACAGGAATACTACCCCAAGTCCTAACAAGAGAGCAAACCGCGAGTCAGGATAGAACCAAGAAAAACATTAGGCAATTCGTTCGATGAGTGTTAGAAACGTTTGCGCTAATCGATACTGGGCCAGACGTCGGAGTGTCTGGTCCGCTCTGGCAAAGGAGGGAGTTTATGCAGGGTCTCGAAGGTGTCAAAGTACTGGAACTCGGCCATCTTGCTTCGGCAGCATACGCGACAAAACTCATGGCCGACCTTGGCGCGAATGTCGTCAAGGCCGAAGAACCGGCTGGCGACCAGTCCCGTTGGCGCGGGCCTTTTCCAGGCGGCAAAGCAGACCCCGAGCAGAGTGGTCTCTTTTTATCCCTCAATACCAATAAGCGCGGTGTCAGGCTTGATGTGACCCAGGAGCAAGACCGCCTCGCTCAGCTCGTGCAGTGGGCCGACATCCTGGTCCACGATTACGCGCCGCCGCGTATGGCGGAACTGGGCATCGATTATCCGACCTTTCGTGCTCTCAACCCGAGGCTGGTGATGTGTTCGATTACGCCCTTTGGTCTGACCGGTCCGTATACACACTACAAGGCGTATGACCTCACCGTCGCCAATGCCGGCGGCTGGGCGTGGTTGAGCCCTGGGGCCTCCGACTATCCGGACCTGCCGCCCCTCAAAGCCTACGGCCAGCAGACGGGATTCCAGGGTGGGCTGGCTGCCACGGTCGCGACGCTGGGTGCCTATTATCGAGCCTTGGAAACTGGGCGCGGAGAACATATTGATCTCGCCGTTCAAGCCTACGTATCCTCTTTCATGGAACAGAGTTTCGTCCATTATACGTACAGCGAGAGGGTCGCTTCACGCCTGGGTAAACGGCTGCTGTATCCATGGGGTATTTATGAGTGTCAGGACGGCCTCATCTTTCTAGTGGTTGCGGAGGAAGACCAATGGGAACGCCTGGTTGACCTCATGGGCAATCCCGAGTGGGCAAGCTGGGAGATTTTTCAAGGGGGTATAGACCGGGCCAAGAACCAGGACGTGCTCAAGATGTATCTGGACGAGTGGTTCCAGCAACAGAAGGTGCATGAACTGTTTCGGATGGGCCAAGAGCGGAGGATCTGTTTTGCGCCGGTGCATACCATGGCCCAGCTTGCTGAAGACAAGCATCTCCGCGCGCGCAAGTTTTTTGTGGATGTCGAACATCCCCAAGCGGGCAAGCTGACCCATCTCGGCCCACCCTACCAACTGCGCGCGCCGTGGTGGCAGATTCGTCGTCCCGCTCCACAACTGGGGGAGCATACTGCCGAAGTCTTCGCCGAGCTGCAAAGCCCCTCTCCAACCCCTAACCCCCAACCCCTAACCCCCAACCCCCGTCTGCCCTTGGCCGGCGTGCGGGTGACGGATTTTACCTGGGTCTGGGCCGGGCCGTTCGGCACCATGCATCTGGCTCACCTGGGGGCTGAGGTGATTAAGGTTGAATCCAACGCCCGGGTGGATATTACCCGTCGCCTGCCTATTTACCCGAAGGATATGAAAGGCGGGGTGAATCGCTCCGGTATTTTCAACGAGTGGAGCATGGGCAAGAAAAGTCTGCTCCTCAACGTGGCCAAACCGCAGGGGATGGAGATCGTCAAACAGCTCATCAAGCAGAGCGATGTAGTGGTGGATAATTTTGCGACCGGCGTGATGGACAGTCTCGGGCTCAGTTATGACGATCTCAAGCAGATCAAGCCGGATATCATTGTGGCCTCGATCTCGGGTTTTGGCCATTCCGGCCCGCAGAAGAAATATATGGGCTATGGTCCGGCTATGGCCCCGGTCAGCGGCTTATCTTCCCTCACCGGCTATCAGGGCGGCTCGCCGCAAGAGGTCGGGATTTCGTATGGTGACCCGAACAGCGGCATTCACGCCGCCACAGCAATCTGCGCCGCGCTGGTCGCCCGAAAACGCACCGGCCAAGGCCAGTATATTGACGTATCGCTATTTGACGCCGTGGCGGCCCTGGTGTCCGAAGGCTGGATGGACTACGTCATGAACGGCACCCAGCCGGAGCGCGACGGCAACCACGATCCCATCATGGCCCCGCACAACTGTTTTCGTTGCGCGGGAGAAGATGCCTGGGTCTCGATCGCGTGTGGCTCGGACGAAGAATGGCAGGCCCTGTGTCAGGCTGTGGGCCAGCCGCAACTCGCCCGTGACCCGCGCTTTGCTACCGCCCCGGATCGGAAAGCGAACGAAGACGAGCTGGAAAAACTGCTGACCGAGTGGACCAGCCAGCGCGACCGTTGGGCAGTGACGCAGCTTCTCCAGGAGACAGGCGTTGCCGCCTTTCCGGCGATGAGTGCGTCTGACCTTGCGGAAGATAAGAATCTGGAAGCACGCGGGGCATTCTCGCGCCTGCCTCATCCGGAAGTCGGTCCCCGGCTGCATATGGGCATCCCCTGGTTACTGGCCGAATCGCCCAACGGCGTCCGTGCGCCCGCGCCGCTGCTCGGCCAGCATACGGACGAGGTCATGCGGGACGTGCTGGGCTATACGCCGGAAGAGATTGTGCGGCTCAAAGACGAAAAGGTCTTGGATTAGGAGGCAGGTGCAGGCGGTCTGCTCAGGACAGATAAAGGAAGATTGCGATGTCTCCATCCGAACTCTTTCACGCGGACCACCTGAAAAGCGCGGTCATCCCAGGGTCGGTCCCGCTGGAAACGACTCCGCCCGATTTCGAGCCTTGTGAGGTCCTGGGCGTCGATCATCTGGACCTGACGGTGACGGATTTGAGCCGCTCGCTGCCCTTTTATGAAAAGATTCTGGGCGCGCTGGGCTTTCGCCAGCTCGTTCATCCGCATTACAACGGCTTCCATAACGCCCACCTGATTATCGGCGTCAAGGAAGCCGCAGCCGAAGAAAAAGCCGCCGGCCATAACCGCTTCCGCGCCGGCCTGCACCACCTGGCACTCAAGGCCAGACATAAGGCCGATGTGGACCGCTTCCACGATTTTCTGTTGGCCGAGGGCATCACCGTGCTTGACCCGCCCGCCGATTATCCCGAGTACGGTCCACATTATTACGCCGTATTCTTTACCGACCCGGACGGCATCAAGTTGGAACTGGTGCACTATCCCGTGCCGTGGAGCTATTGGCGAGACACGCAAATGGCAGGCAACGGATGAGGCCATCAAGAGGACATCCATGACCAAGGTGAGTATTTCGTTTGCCGGCGCGGCCGGGCTGGACGGCTTTCCGGATTTTCCCCTCGCCCTCGCCCGGCAACTGCAAGACGAATTTCCGCAGGCGCATATCAATCTGATCCAGGACCCGGACCGGCGGCGTGCCGAACTGGCCGATACCGAGGTGCTGTGCGCCGTCCGCTTCAGCAAAAAGGACCTGGCGGTCGCCCCACAGCTCAAATGGCTCCACCTCACCTCGGCCGGAGCCACGCACGTCTTGTTTCCGGAGCTGATCGAGAGCGATGTCATTGTCACCAACTCGCGCGGTCTCTACGGCGTACCGATTGCCGAGCACGTACTGGGCGTGATGCTCATGTTTGCCCGACGCCTGCACGACGCGTATCGCCTCCAGGGGGAAGGCAGGTGGGCGCGTCAGGAAATGCTCAGCCGCTTTCCGCTGATTGCCGAGTTGCACGGCCGGACCGTTGGCATTATCGGGCTGGGCAGTATTGGCCTGGCCGTAGCCGAACGCTGTCAGGCGCTCGGCATGCGGGTGGTTGCCAACAAACGTCGGGGTGGCGACAAGCCGGCCTGTGTTGATGAATTATTCGGGCCAAACGACTTGCCCCAGCTCCTGGCGCAGTCGGACTATGTGGTGGTTGCCGCGCCGCTGACGCCGGAAACCCGGAGCATGATCGGAGAGCCCGAACTGCGGTTGATGAAGCCGGGGGCTTTTATTCTGAATGTCGGCCGCGGCGCGATTATTCAGGAAGCGGCCTTGATCCAGGCCCTCAAAGCAGACCGTCTCGGCGGCGCCGGGCTGGATGTCACCGACCCCGAGCCGCCGGAGGCCGACAGCGAATTGTTCCACCTGCCGAACGTTATTCTCACCCCACATTATTCCGGCATTCGCTCTCACTACTGGGAGCACGCGGTGGCGTTGTTCCAACCGATTCTCGGCCAGTATTTACGCGGCGAGCCCATGGATAATGTCGTGGACAAGCGTGGGGGGTATTAGGGCCTGTTAACGCTATAACTTATTGAATTCATTGATAATACCTATTCCGCTACCACTCCTGCACATTCCCCACGACACATCTTGGGGTGGCCAGAGCATCGAACCCCTACATGTGCATACAGCGGCATGTTTAGTGTGAACACGCCCTAGGCTGAGAGCGTCCACAATCCCCTCTTGGGATGTGTGATGCGCAAATGAACCCACCCCGGTCTACGGCCACCCCTCCCAGACGTGTGATGCATATTAGGGGGCACTGTAGGAGGAGCGTGTCGAGGCTAGGCTAAGCTCACATTCCCTACCATAGGAGGTGAGCGATGCCCATGGATCTCGACACGTTCCTGGTGGCTTTATATACCATCGTGGACGATCTGTACCAGCAGCAGGTCGCGCGGGTGAAGCCGGTGCGCCCGGGCCCTCGGCCGACGGTCTCGGACAGCGAAGTGCTGACGTTAGCCCTGTGTGTGCAGTGGTGGGGGCGCTCGGAGCGGGCGTTTCTCCGCTATGCGCGGGTGCACTGGCGGGCGTATTTTCCGCGCTTTCTGAGTCAGAGTGCGTATAACCGGCGGTGTCGGGACTTGGCGGGGGTGCTGGTGGCCCTAGTCCCGCTCGTGGCGCGGGAGTTGCGGGCCGCCCCGGCGGCCTATGAGGTGGTGGACACCGTGGCGGTGCCCTTGCTGCGCCGCTGTCGGGGGCAACGCCACCGGCTGTTTGGGGCCGAAGCGGCTATCGGGCGGGGCGGCAGTGACAAAGCGGGGTACTATGGCGGCAAACTGCTCCTGGCCGTCGCGCCCACGGGGGTGGTGACGGGCTTCGTGCTCGCCCCGGCCAACATGGCGGATCGCTGGCTCGCGGACGCCTTGCTGTGCTGGCGGGTGGACCCGCACGCGCCGCCGCTCCAAGTGGCGGACTTACCGGCCCCGCGCCGTCCCAATGGCATCCCCTATGTCGGTCCCACCGGGCCGCGCTGGCCGCCGAGCGGCGCGGGCGCGCGCAGTCGCGGACCGTATCTGGCCGATGCGGGCTTCTGCGGGACGTGGTGGCAGCAGCATTGGCGCCACGCCTCTGGTGCCGCCCTCCTCACGCCCCCCGACTATCAGGGCCCGCAGGCCGCAGCGGCCAAACGCCAGCACGCCCGCTGGCGGCAGGTGGTCGAGACGATGAACGGCCATCTGATCCGCACCTTCGGCCTCCACTTTCCGGGCGCCCGCAGTAAACACGGCCTCCTCGCCCGCATTGCCGCGAAACTGGCCGCCGTCAATGTCGGCTGCTGGCTCAATCGCCTCTTCGGGCGCCCCCCTTGGGCCTTTGCTACCCTCTTCCCCGCCTAACAATGTGCATCACACGTCCTGGGAGGGCGGCCATCCTGGCCGCCATGCGGGCTGGAAGCCCGCCCTCCTAAAAGAGGAGCGCGACGGACTCCACAGCCTCGTGAGTGGCGCTAGGGTCTGCGGCGCGCCAGACCCCTCGGATCAAGGCCCCCCGCCCTTCTCGGCCCGCACGGTTTTGCCCCCACAGCCAGCGGTCTCGCCCACCAAGGGGGAAGAGGTCGCGCCCGGTGGCAAGGTCAGCATAAGTCCCTCCGAGGAGGGGAGTAGCGCCCATCCCCTCTTGGGAGGGGTGCCGCGCTAGCGGCGGGGTGGGTTTCCTCCACTCAAAGCGGATTTTTCCACGCCGGCGGATAATTACTACAGTCCGAGTTCACTGTGGGAGCCGAGGCGTACGAGATCAAGATGTTCGGCATCAGGCTTACGGTAGATCAGGATCAAATCAGGACGAATATGGCAGTCTCTATGATCACTCCAGTCTCCGACAAGCGCGTGGTCACGATATCGCCAGGGAAGAACCTTGTTGGCAACCAACATCGCTACAATCTTCGATAGGCCACCGTCCAGCGTTTTTCTGTGCCGTCCCTTTTTTTCGCGTCTGTAATCGCGTTTGAAAGCCGCGGTTCGCCTAATCGTCCGCATTCAGATCAGCCACTAAGTCGCTCAGTCCACCGACGGTAATCAACTCACCACGGCGGGCTGCTTCCATAGCCTCAACCGTCTCTTCGTTAGGAACCAGCGGTTCAAACGGGAGGCGCTTCTCAGCGACAATGCGTAGCATCATCAGGCGAAAGGCATCGGACACAGTAAGCCCGACCTCGGCCAGTACTGCGGCGGCTTCCTCTTTTATCTTCCCATCAATGCGGGCTCGAATCACTTCTTTCATAACCAGGACTCCTCCACGGTTGAGTCACAGTGTAGCACGACAAAAAACAACGTCCACGCCAAGGACGCCGTGCATGTGTCAACTTTCCATCATCTCGACTACTGCGTCCGATAGGTAATCGAGCGCCGTGTCACCTCCGCGTTCTTCCAAAATTGCAATAAGTCGAGGTAGCCCAGCCAATGCATAAGCGTTTGCGATACGCATCATCTCACGAGGCTGATCTGTTACCTTGACCTCGCCCGTATGCGCGACAGCAAGAAGCATAAGAGCATTGGAACGCCAACTATCGCTCCCGAATACGTTACCTTCTATTGGCTTGTAGGTCTTCCCTTGCACCTTGAATTCTGGCTTCAGCCCCTCTTTCACAGCTATACATAGCGCGAGAAACCACATGTCCACCATTCTCGGAAAGGGGCTGTGCTCAGGACGATTTTGAGCCCCTTCGACGCGAGTTAAGCTGTAGGTTTGAAAGTACTGCTGATATTTGTCCGGCAAATGAATATCTGTTGAAGCAAAGGCGTTCATCTATGCCTCCATCGCCATGTCAGGGGTATCGAGGCCCCTGCCCTCAAGACTCACCGTTTCCCGACGTTCACAAATCTCACAAGACTGACGATGGTTACAAGCACAAAGCAGCACGCGAATATCATCTACACCAGGGTCATTAACGAGAATCGTCGGGTAATGTGCAGGGTTGGTAAGCGTGTGAACGCGCCCGGCGTATCGGTCTAAAATCTCTTCACATCCTTTGATCTCGTCGTGGGTCAGAAAAAGTATTAGGGCGTGTTCACACTATCGGAGGGCCTCCACGATAAGCGCGAAGTGGATGAAGGCGAGGAAGAGTACGTCGAGCTTGTCAAACCGGGTAAAGATTCGCCGGAAGGCTTTCAAGCGGCGGAACAACCGCTCCACTTCATTGCGTTTCCGGTACAGCTGCCGGTCGTAGGTCCAGGGAGCAACGCGGTGTCGCTTCGGGGGGACCACGGGCGTGAACCCTAACTCCAGAGCCAGGCGGCGGGTTTCCTCTCCCTCGTAGGCCCGATCCATGAGGACCGGCAGCCCCGCTGGCTCCGGCTTCAGGCGACGGAGTAGCCGCCGCCCCTCCGGGGCGTCATGAGCCTGCCCGGGAGATAACGCCATCGTCAGGGCCGTCCGGGCATCCGCGGCAACCAGATGAAGTTTGGTCGTCCAGCCCCCCCGGGATTTACCGATGGCCTGGGGGCCGTTTTTTTCACGGCTCCGGTGCCGTCCGGATGCACCTTCACACTGGTGCTATCCAACGAGACGGCTTCCAGGGTGACCCGCACAATCTGCTCCCGTTGCAGATACTCGAAGACCCGCGCCAAGACCCCGCTCTTGGCCCAGCGGTTCAGGCGGGTATAGACGGTGTGCCACTTGCCGAACTGGGCTGGCAGGCCCCGCCACTTGCACCCGTGCTCCGCCACATACAGAATGGCGTTGAGCACCTGCCGGTTGGTGAGGCGCACGTTACCCCGCGGGACTGGTAAACAGTGGGCGATACGCTGGTATTGGGCTTCCGTGATTTCCATCCCTCAAACCTACCACACCTTGCCCCTGTAGTGTGAACACGCCCTAGTTGTGGGCTTTGCTGCGATGCAATCTGAAGAATCGAGGTTTTCACATATCCGCTTGTCATACCAAGTGGTGTATCAATGACGTTTGGAGCCTCAACCTCGCTAACCTTTGTCAGCGCAAGAATAAACGCAATGGTAAGGGCTCGACGGGATGCTCCGTTTAGGTCTTGCGATGGGTCGAGAGGCAAGTCGTATCTGCCAAAGACGACAATTCTAAAATCTTCTGTGATTTCCGCTTGAGTGATTATTGACCTTTGGGAAACATCCGCTCCGATCATTTCAAGGAACAAGGCGTTCATGCGCTCGCTGACTTTCTTAAGCTCTCGGGTTTTCATAGTCTCAAGAGCATTTGTCAGGATATCCTGAAGGTCTCCGGCGACCTTAATTTCTGCACCTAACTGTTGGTCCTTTTTGTCTTGACCCAAAAGCTCGTCTCTCTCTTTCTCCACCTTTTTAACTTCTTGCCGGTCTCGCGCGAGCTGAGAGGTCAGCCGAATTTCCTCGTTTTGCTTTTGCCTAGATTGCTCCCGGTAGCGGTCTCGCGACTCACGCAGTTGCCGAGTATCTACATCTTTGAGCTCAGCGATCTTTGCCTCGGCCACACTTTCTGCTGCGCCCCGCTCTTTGGCTTGTCTGCGGGCACGCTCACGGCGTGCCGATACCTCATTGTATTTGTCAATCCAGAGGAAGCCTTCTATGGGTCTCAGCAAATCCTGTGCACTGTAAAATAATTCCGTCACCTTTTTTTGAATCTCGTCCGAATTTCTGCTTTCATCAATAAGATGTTGAATATGTTTCCGGCGTTTTTGTCCGTCCTGCCCATTCGGGTCTAATTGTTCACCACAAATACAGGTCGGCTGCTTCAAGCGGTCTTCAAGCACAGGAATCGTCTGGCTAGGAATCTTCCCTTGGCGATGGAGACTATCGAGTATCTCTTTTGCCTTTTTGAATGGCTCAGCTAAAAGGTGTCTCCCTAAAAACTCACTCTTGAAGAGGTCTGCGTGGTCCCGTGCGGCCTGTTTCGCGTCCTTCTCTGCGGACTCGCGTCCTCGAATTGCTGCTTGCCTTTGTTTCTCCAGCTCTTCTCTACTATCTCCTCCTTTAAGCAAAGCATCGGAGAGCTTACTGTCTGCATCTTTCTCAAGGTCTTCAAGTCTTAGGCGAGCTCGCTTGACCAAATTTATCTGCTCCTCACACTTAGGAATTTTTTCTTGAAGGACTGCCAAGCGTTCGGATTCCTTTTTAAGCTTGTTCCGATTCCCCGCCTCTCTTCTCACCTTTCGATTGAGTTCACGACTAACCTCTCGGACATGCTTAAGTGCCTCTTCCATGACACCTAGCCCCAAGAGTGAGCGTATGGCCCCTTCGACACTCTTCGTCTGAGCATCTCTAGCCCCCTCGATAAAGCTCAACGCCCTATCCCCATCGGTGAAAAATATCTCGCGCAACTCTTCCGGCAGGAGGGGACGAATATGCGCGTCGGCATTGGGTATTGGGTCGAAACCAGATGGATTTAATTGAAACAAAAGAACATCGGGGGCACCCTTCTCGTAGTTCCCCCCTTTGACCGTCTCTTTCACCGACCGTATCAATCGGTAAGTGCTATCGCCGACCTCGTAATCAAGCTCCACAGAAACGGTCACATGTTTCCTTTCTCCGCTTGAGGCATCAAGCGGACTATGCCGAAAATTTCTTCCACTCTCCGGCAATGCGGCGTTGCCGAATAGGCCCCATTGCAGAGCAGTCAGTAATGTTGTTTTACCGCTCTCGTTCGCTGCGCGTATTACCGACAAGTTGCGGTCTGTATCCGTCGAGAAATCGAGCTCAACTTCCTTCAGAAGTCTGAAATTATCGATCCGTGCACGAAGAAGCTTCATGATCTTCCCCTTTTCCTATTCATCAGAAATGGAACGGGAACGGCATAGGAACGTACCCCCCTTATTCACCTTGTCGGCGATGTCTCTGACCACATTACGTCGCGCGATTGCATGGTCGCGCTCTAGGTGTATCACGCCAACAAGGAGGCGGGCGATTTCTTCTTTGTACCCTTCGCACCGTTGTGGCACGTCCATAATCTGGTCTTTCAAGACCTCCAAGAGCTTCTTGCTGTTATAGGCCATTAGTCTACTCCTCTTTCGTTTGCGAGTTCTTGAAGATGCTGTACCGCCTCATAGGGACCGTCCTTGAGAGGTCCGTTCCTGCTTAGGCGGGCAAACTCCCACACTCTCTCAAGCTCGGAGCGCACGAGTTTCCGGGCGTCTTGATCGAGACCTTCAGTTGACAAGGATGTTCTCGGCGGGAGGACGACAAAATCGTGTATCACGGCGTGCGTCTTGCCGATCTCCCTGCATCTACGCAGTAAACGACCTCGGCGTTGGACCCATTGTCGTTTTACTGTCGTACTAGCGAGAAGAAACGCCAGTTTGATCTGAGGGATGTTCACGCCTTCATCGAGAACCCGTTTAGCCGTCAATATGTGAAGCTGTCCATTCTGAAACGACGAGAGTATCTTTCGAGTTTTTTCTCGACTTCTCGTTTCCTCATAGGTCAATTGTCGGAAGAGAACACCCCGATCTTGTAACAAACGGTTGACCTGCTCCAACTGTTCGGGTTTCTTGTCCGTCGCGTAGATAAGGGCGAATCTGAGAGTACGAGGACCCTCGGTGTCCAAGAAATCGGCTAAGGTGTCTAGTTTTCCGCTCGCCGTTTCAAGTACCAATCGCCGTAAGCGAAGAAGGTGTTCTAAATGCGGGTCATCATCGTTCTGGTTTGACTGCAATTTCCAAGCGTGAGGAGCAATCTGAGCGGTCAGTTCCCTCCATTCCTCCATCTCGTTGTCTGTTAGCTCTACAAAGTGGACATGATAATCGTACTCCGTAAGGCACTTCCCAATAGCCTGCTCCAGCGTGAAAGAAAAACAGACATCACCAAAATATGCGATGAGGGCGGCTGTCCCTTCCTCGTCGTACTGGCGGATAGGCGTGGCGGATAGGCCAAGTCTGAAATCGAAAACAGCAGGCGGATTACGAATAAAGGACTCCGCACCAAGGTTGTGACACTCGTCAGCAATAAGAAGCTTCGCTGCCTGCACACTTGCAATGGAGTTTACGAATCTCTCCGTACAAAGGGTATCATTACTCGTAACCAAGACCTCGACACGAGACGTTCCCGTTCGGAGCCGTCGGTTTGCTTGCTTGATTTCACGGTCTCGCTTTTTAGGTCCACCGGCGGTTGTAAGATTGATTGGATACACACCAAATTCTTGTATTTCACCGCACCACTGCTCAATCAGAGGACGATAGGGTGCTGAAACAACAACGAGGAGGCTCTCTACTTCGTCTTGGAGCTTAGTTGCGCAGATCATTGACGTGATCGTCTTACCCGAACCAGTGGCCATCTCAAGAATTCCCCTGCGTCCGCTCTCGGCCCAAGCCTTGACAGCTTGTCCCTGGTGCGCAAAGTCACCAGTCTCATAGACCAAATAGTTGGGAATTCTGAGTTCATCCTTATGCGCTGTTTCTGTAATGAAGGGTGGAGGCAATTCACGTGCTTTTTGCCAAATAGCTGTGACTACGCTTTCGTCCGGCATCTCATTTGTCTTATACCGCGTGACGATTTTTCTCTCGACGGCGTCGGAGAGAGGAACAACGGTGCAATTCTCGTCACCTCCAGACCAAAGACTATTGAACTCTTGGCGAAGCCGATCGATGTGAAAGACCGCTTCATCCCCATTCCAATCTCGGGAGAGCGTGAGCTGCTCCCGGTTTTTGGACAACCCCTTCTTTGTGAAGTTGGTCGATCCATGTAGTGCAGTCCGATTCTCGCCGTCTTCAAACAGCCAAACCTTCGGATGAAAGAGTGCCTCACGCAAAACCGCCATTTTGATCACCAAGCGTTTTTGAGTGAGCAGCCAGGCAAAACATTCGAGAGTATGATGGACAATTACGTCTTGATCTGGAACGTCTTGGATAAAGAGGCGCTCTGCCAGGTTTCGTAACTCTTCGTCGCTCTTTGTGAGAGCTTCAAAATCATCTTCAGTAAGAAATGGACTCTCTACCATGCGCATTGGTGCGTTTGAATTCCTAAGAAACGTCGCGAGCCCTGGCGCGATCTCTGCAAAAGAGCCGCTCGAAAAATAGCCCATCATCAAATCGACAGAGCGGCCAGCCTGTAATGCTGGAATAAGGACTTCCTGGATTACGGGGTCCTTTGGCAAAAAATAGAGTGGCTGGGCGTTTGAAATCGCAGCCTTCAGACTAAGGCTGGACTCATTAACTATTTTTGACCGTACATCGGTTTCTAAGACCATCCGATCTCTCTTCACTTATGGCACGCCAAACACACCTTCGCTTTTCCGTACAAGTCATCAATATCCAGCGGCTCGCTATCCGGCCTGAGTGGATTAGACTGAACCTTGGAGCGCTGACGTGCCAGGCGTTGTTCATGATCTTTCATGATCTGGGCTACGCGTTCTGGCTGTTCCAACTCCTCCAATGACTCGCCTTGACTCCACGTGAACGGCGAGCCGTTTTCGACGGCGGTCTTTTCATAGCGCTTGGCTTCCTCAAAAGCGTCAGGGTGCTGATCCTTGAGGCGCACCCATTCGATCTTCTGTTGAAAGAAGCAAAACGTGCAGCCGCTACGGGTACGCCAGGAATAGTATTTCGGCAAGCCCAGCCCAGCACCATCAAGAATCTCCAGAACGCCAAGCTTGTCGATGTCTGCTTCCTTGAAAGGCAATTTGACGATGAGCTTGTCGTGCTTAGATGAGTAACCCTCCCGGTAGTCTTCGTCACTACGGATCGCCACGTAGCTATAGATCGTCTCGCCGGCTTCCAGCATTGGACGCAACCAGTGCTCAAACGGGCGCAGCTTGAGCTGTCGGGTACACCAGCGGGTTTGCGGTGATGGCAAAAAGTCGTTGTACTGCTTCAGCCAGAAATCAAAATCCCGGTCTGGATTCAGCCGTAATATGGGCTGTCCGAGAAAGCCTTCCAACCGTCCAAGGAATTCGTAGACCTCGGGCAACTCCTTGCCCGTATCCGTGAAGAAATACTGGATGGCGAGGGCAGGATGCTGCTGCCGCATGTAGACAGCAAGCGCTGCGCTATCTCGTCCGCCGGAAAGGCCGAGTACGTGTCGTTCCATCTCCACCCCACTCACGACGCCCCCCGCTTCTTTCGCCTACCCTCTGTCGAACTAGGTGTCGCCACAGTCTCCTTGAGATACTTAGCACTCAACTCGGCCAGCGCAGCCAAAATGACGTTACGCGGCTTTTCGCCGCTACGGTTCAGAGCCGCGTCTACCAGTTTAATCAACGCATCCACTTCCCCACGTTCCAGATCGGTAATGGCAAACTCGTCATAGGCTGAGGTCGGTCGGCCACCCATACCAACGACTACGGCCAGGGCGTGTCGTTTGTTTTGTCGGCCCTCTACGCGGGCAAATATCTCCGCACGGAGGAATTTTTGCGACAGGTCGGCAAGCTCAATGGAGGCTTGGTCGCGATCAGGATCAACCCAATCGCGGGGCGGCTTGTTCGCCGCGAGGCTTGCTATCCCTTCAAAGCTTTGGTCACTATCGTCAAACTGCAAAAGCCTACCAACAAAAGCTTCAAGCCGAAAATCCCCGGCAAGCTGCCTAATGTTTTGGGCGCGGTCGCGTAATTCCGCCAGCGATTGCGGCGAGATATTCGGAACTTCCAATTCCGAAAGCATAGTATCGCGTAAGCGGTGGAGCATGTCGGGATAGGCATGAACCAGCTCTTCCAACCCGTCTCGGACACTTTCTATGACTCGGTGCACATCCCGGTTATCGGCCAACACTACGTCTTTGCCAAGCGTTCCCGGAATGTCTTCAAATAGAAACGCGTTGGGATCATGTGCGCGTTTGAAAATATCCCGGACGCGCATGGCGTTCGTAGACAGCTTCATCGTTCGCGTGGTCCATTGCGGCAGTTGATCGTAGATCGCTACCAGGCCGCGGCCAACATCGATAGGCTCCAGATGAACGAGGGTATTTGTGCTGTCGAGGTCGCGGACGACCTGCGCCATGCCGGAGAGTAAATTGCGGGAACCCTCCGACAGGTCCATCCAACGCAACTGTATGGTGGTCGCATTCTTTGCCAGATACTCGACATCCACATCGTCAAATCGTGCTCTAAAAATACCGTCCCGATAGACTGCCAGTTTGTCGCGGTGTGACAACACGAATACGACGGCAAGAATCGGCATAAGTCCATCCTTGAGACCGAACGGCGGTTTACGCCACAGGTCGAACAGTTCAGAGACGGCAACGGTACGCCTAGCATGCACTTTCACATGCGCGAGCGCCGCTTCCCACATAGGAGCAAGGAAGCACGGATCATCAAACGTCTCCATTGGTGAAACGAAACGCCAACTCTTACCTTCCTGTGCGTAGAGTCTGCTTGATTCAAGAACGGACGCGAATAAGCCGCGCTCGGCCGGGAACCCATCAATACCAAGACGCCGCTCACCCTCGTTCAGGACCATGCGTCGTAATAAGTTATTCTGCGCCGCAATAGCGCTGCTTGACGGTTTGTGGCGGTTGAGCAGTTCGTTGTGCAGGTGGGGACACTGCTCGAAACGGCTATCAGCTAGATCGGAAGCAATACGGTTTAGGTCCGCTTGTTGTAAAAGCTCGGGGGCTGAGTTCTCTCGGAACCACAGCGCGTTGTCGAATGCCTTGTGCAATTCCGTTTCAAGAAGAGCCTGCATATCTGCGAGTCGGGCATCAACTTCCCGCCTTGCCACAGGATCGCCCGCCAACTCAGGATGGTCATTGCTGACGTTTTCCAGCGCGAGCAGTTCTCGCGCCAGCGGAATCACAGCCCGAGACCTACTCGAAGTACCAACGACAATATCCTATTCGGCGCTGTGACGTGCCGCCTTGCGGCATAAGTCTTTCTCCTGCTCTTCGTCTTCTCCTTCGGTCGCTATCGTGAGCAAGAATTGGCCTATTGCACCGTTTTTAGGTTCGGAGCGAGAGGTAAATTCAACAAGACCGCTGAGCGGGACGATATCCACACCGAACCAGCGTAGCGTACCCGTCTCATGATAGTGGCGCTTGGCGAGGATCGGCTGCAATCCGGCGAGGGATTTCAGAACCGTAAAATCAATAGTGTCTATATCATCGAGCGCTGTCCGAATGGCGCGGTCAATGTCGAAATCGCTTCCGGCAAAAATAGCGTATGCGCCAAGAAACTTTCTGAAAATGGTGAACGACCAAGTGTCGAGCTGGGACAAGACTTGTTGAAGCGCTTCGGCTGAAGTGTCAGAAAAGCAACTCCGTAGCAGATCGAAGCTCGCAACTAGACCTGAGCGCTCCTTGAATAGATCGATGACACTGATCGTCTTGAGCAGCTTGACATGGAGGTCGTCTCCACCAATGGATTCGCAACGTTCAAGCGCTTCCACCGCTGAGGCCCAGCGGTGCCCGTCGGGCGAAGCCAGAATGGAGGGCTCCAGATTGGCGCGCAGATAATCCCAGAGACGATCCGGACCGTACCGCTCGATGTCTCCAGCATATCCAAGAAAATCCTGAAAGCCGTATGGCTCGGATGAATTCAGAAAGCCGAAGATGCTGCGTTGATTCTGGCCAAAACGCCGGCGCGATATCGGACCGAGCAGACAGGCCACAACCGGATGCAACGGCCAGCACGCCTCTAACATGGAGGCGAACTGCTCTGCCTCGCTCGGACGTTCGCGCCGCGCAATCGCAGCAACCGTAGACGCCGACTCGCCCGGTTCTTTCGGACGAGGGGCACTCTCAATCGCGTGGGAAATCAGGTCAATCTGCTCTTCGCCGGCAGTGTCTACAACAAGGTCGATGAAACGCCCCTGAATCTTGGCCCACTCGTCGCGCATCTCCCGCGGAAGCCGATGAGCGTATTCCTCGAATGCCTGATGCAAGACGCCGACAATAAGCAACCGCCCGTTGCTTCGTGAAGCGGCCTCTGCAAGTTGCTGAAGAATATAGACATCGGAGCTGTCTCGCGCCGCGGCTTCAAGAAACTTGCCCATCTCGTCAATGAACAGAATCAGCCCGCCGTGAGTCTCGGGGTTTTCGCCAGACGCGGTTGTCAGTGCGGCGATCAGCTTGCTCTCGGTCCAGCCGCCGCGAGGCTGGCGCGGTACGAGCCCGGCGTTCTGAACGGCTTCCCCAATGACACTGACAGGATGGTCACGCCTGCCAACGACAGGAACAACGTGCCAGCCTTTATCGCCCGTTGGTAAGGCGTTCCAAATCGTTTTGGTCAAACTCTGCCCGAAGACCTGAGTCGCCTTCTCTCGCAACCCCGCATCGCCGTTCAGCAAGGCACTTAGTGCAATGACAAGACTTGACTTTCCGCTTCCGTACGGACCGGTCCATGTGAATGCGCCATGTCCCGTTTCAGAGACATGGCGCGCCATTGTCCTGAGAACGTTAGCCGACGATTGGGGACAGACAAATCCTTCGAGCGCGACGGACTCACCTAGGTCGTCATCGATACGAATCGATCTCAGAAAGCGGCGTGCTATGCGGACCCGTTCGTGTAGTGCCATCAAGCCGCCTTCTTACCACGCTCGCGGTAGTCGCTCGACACATAGGACAGCGGATTTTCCTCATCGATATCGATAGTGCGCACCACTTGCTTCAGACCGGCGGTCTCGGACCATCGGAGCTTGCCGCGAGTCGTGTTATCGAGCGCGGCAAGACGGTCGGCCACATCGTTCTCGTCAAACAGAAAGACCCGGCCCGGTCCGCCGGGCGCGTGGGCAATGGCCTCAAACGATAGTGTGGCTGCATTAGGGAAATGGCGTGACCAGAAATTAAGCAGCGCATAGACAAAGACACCATCGCCCAATGTGGCCTTCGGACCACGCACAAAACGGAATCCGTCTTGTTTGCCGATAGCCTTGATAAGTCCCAACTCGGTCAGAGGCGATTCAAGCACGTCATCGTACCTCATCTTTCCTGACGCCTGCCGCGCAACATAGGTCCGAATAAAGCAGGCAACATCGTTTTTGATTGTATGACCTGCTATACGCGGCCAAGCTTTGTCCTGGAACCGGTCTTGGGCGAGGCGTTCGAGTTTCCTGACAAGGCCGTCCCGGTCAAAGGTCATAGCGGGGTAGTGGCTGAAGGCCCAGAACCAAGTTGTTTTTTCGGACTGCGCCGCCAACTGCCAATGGATCAACCAGAGCGTTGCGGGGTGCTCCATATACGGGTCAAGCCCGTTCGGCCCGAAAAGCATACGGCCAAGTTCTGTCGGGCGAACGGCATTTGTACCGGTTGGCTCCTCAATGACTCCACTCGCTTTTGCCCAATGACGCATGGAGGCCACCATGTTTTTGCCGACGCCGAAGCGTGCAATGGCCCCATCATCCCAACAGGCGTTTCTGTTATCGGGCGCATTTTCGGTTACGGCAACGCGATCGAATACCTTTTTCAGCCATCCATAACGGAGCGGAAAGGTTTCGTGTCCAGAAAATTGCGGCTTGTAGCCGTCCTGAAAAAGTGGTCCGCGTGTCATGTATCCTCTAGCTGCCGGATGGAGCCTCGGTCGCGTGTAGCTCACATCCTATACCCTATGTTAGGGTCAGACAAAAGCACACAAGCTGAGGCTCTGCCCTCATGAAAATCGGTAAAACCCTCTATTTTGACCATCAGGCCACAACGCCGGTCGATGCACGTGTTGTGACTGCCATGACTCCATATTATGCGGAGTCGTTCGGCAATCCGCATTCGTCGGATCACAGCCTTGGTTGGGAATCTGCGAGCGCCGTGGAAGAAGCTGCCACGTGCGTAGCGCGGCTGATTGGCGCGGACGCTGATGAGATCACCTTCACCTCGGGAGCCACCGAGTCGAACAACTTGGCCCTGCTGGGCTTGGGTCGCCGGGCCATCGAGGGCAAGCGCCGCCGCATTCTGGTCAGTGCTATCGAACACAAATGCGTGCGGGCTGCTGCCAGAGTTTTACAAGAGCAGTTCGGTTTCGCCGTAGAACTGATCCCGGTTGATGCTGAAGGCTTTGTGAAAGTGGCGGCTCTGGAAGAGACATTAGACGATGATGTTCTCGTCGTGTCGGTCATGGCAGTCAATAACGAAATCGGGACGATTCAAGATATTGGGCGAATATCCGAACTGGTAAGAAGCTATGGCGCGGTTTTTCATTGCGACGCGGCACAAGCGCTCATGGCTATGAATATGGGATCGATGGCGAGCCACGCCGATATGCTGAGTCTTTCGGCGCACAAGATATATGGCCCGAAAGGCATTGGAGCCATCTATATTTCGCGCGAATTGCAGGGTCAAATCGAGCCGTTGATCTACGGTGGCGGACAACAGAATAGTCTGCGCTCGGGCACAGTCCCGGTTCCGCTCTGTGTCGGGATGGGTACGGCAGCAGATATCTTTGCCACCGCCGAGGCGGAAGAGAAGCGGGCGCAGTTATGCCGTCGTCGCGATACATTTGTTGAAATGCTCAACCGTCTGCCGTGGCCGATAGCGTTGAACGGCCCTCAAGGGCAGGCCCGCCATCCCGGCAATGCCAATATCCGGTTTGCTGAGTTTTCGGCGGATGACATCCTCGGCGCTTTACAGCCGCACCTCGCGGCATCCACCGGTTCTGCCTGCACCTCGGGTATCCCTGAGCCGTCGCATGTTCTGAGGGCTATCGGGTTGAGTGGGGAGGAGGCGGAATCCTCAATCCGCTTCAGCCTCGGCTTTGATACCACCGACGCGGACCTTGAAGAGGCGGTGCGGCTGATTACGGAGGCGTTGACGCGGTTGGCGCAGGCCGGGCTGTGTTATGGGTCGGAGAGAACCCACCCCGCCGCTGACGCAGCACCCCTCCCAAGAGGGGATGGGGATATCGGATGAAGTCATCGAAGGTGCTTCGGGTACACTAAAGGGGCATATACAGGAGGTTCAGATGCGGAAACAAACAGTCGAATACACCTCACCCCTTGACGCATTGGTAGCAGTGACGAAACGGCTAAGCACTTATGAGAGCCAGCAGCAGATGGACTCGGAGGAGTTCTTTGAGCGGTACAGCCGGGGCAAACTGTCGGATGACATTGTGTTTGTGGAGTGGGCGAATGATTACCGCCATTATTTGGAACTTCGTCAGAAATTAGAGAAAAGCCTGCACGATGTTGCATAAGGCTCTCGCCGAGTATCTGGAGAAGATTGAGCAGGCGATTCTCCAGTGCGACAATGCTTACGTTGAACGTTATATTGAGGAGATTGTCACATCGGAACGAGCCAATCTACGGATTCGTCTCCGCTTCGAGCAAGGGTATTTGTTAGAAATTAATGAAGCCATTATAGTCGAAGGAAATACCCTCGTTCCGCTCGATTATCGCTATCACTGTCAGGATGGACGCAACCGTTTGATTTTTCGTTACGACAGCACGCCTCATTTTCCTGGACTGTCGAGTTTTCCACAGCATAAGCATCTGCCCGATGACGTGATTCCCGCTCGCAAGCCGGACGTTGAACAGGTTGTTCAAGAAGCTATGAGCATACAGGCATAGGACGAGCAGGTCCTATCTCGCGTTGCCGACACGTCACATGTTCTGAGAGCTATCGGGTTGAGTGGTGAGGAGGCGGAATCCTTGATCCGTTTCAGCCTCGGCTTTGACACCACCGACGCGGACCTTGAAGAGGCGGTGCGGCTGATTACGGAGGCGTTGACGCGGTTGGCGCAGGCCGGGCTGTGTTATGGGTCGTAGAGAACCCACCCCGCCGCTGGCGCGGCACCCCTCCCAAGAGGGGATAAAAAAGCTCCCCTCCTTGGAGGGGTGGCCGTAGGCCGGGGTGGGTTCCTCTCGTCACTCCCTTACGCGGCGAACGCGTCCTGTCCTTTTTGATAGGCAAAAATGCTCTGGCCGGCGTTGCGGTTCACTAGTTCCCGCTCGTACATGGGGTGAAACAGGCTGCGGACCTCGTGCTCAAGCTCGCATAACAGCTTGCCGGTTTTGGGGTTGACGATGGCCTGAAAGCGATACTGATGATCGTCGCTCTCCTGGGTAATCAGCTTGTGACGTTTCAGGAAGGTATGCGGGGCCGAGAAGTTGGCAACGTAGACGGCAATATGATGCCCATCATAGGCGGGGATGGCCTTCGAGGTTTCCCGAAAACGTAAAACCTGAGAACGCCCGACCTGGACCTGGGCGACCGCGGTGCCGCGCTCTTGGAGGACTCTCGCCGGGGTGTTCATCACATCCTGATAGAATTGGCAAATCCCGCGCGCCGTGCGGGGTGCGACCGGCATCTCAATATAGGGCAGGCCCAGCGTCATGTTCCCGAACTGCGGACGCGGGGCGTAACAGCGCAACTGATTCCCCCACGGACAGGTGACGGCGACATAGCTTTTTTTGGCCGACCAACGAAAGGCCGTATCGGCGAGGCGTTTTTGCACCCGCTCAAGTCGCGTCTGCAAGGTGTCCAAGTCCGGAACCACTACCCCGATGTGGCCTCTGAACACCTGCGGGTCACTCGCCGGGAGGTGAAACTGCTGCTGGCCAATGTTCACCCACATATTGCCCGGCCCGACCATCATATACGGGTCGCGGGTCAAGCCGAGGCCGGAGATGTAGAAGGTCGAAGCAATCGCCTGGTCCGGAACGGTGACATTCACATGTTCCATCCCAATGATATTTCCGACATCCTGCGTGGCACGATCATAAGTTTTCTTGTTTTGCATAGCCTGCCATCCCTCCCTGATAGAAAGTCTGCATTCTGATTATCCCTTGCCGCTCTCCATTTGACAAGGTTGGCACAGACGCGACCCAGGTGGTAGGCTGTCAGGCTCTGAGAAAAAAGGAGAAAATCGATGCTCGCTCTCGATCATGTGCGTATTCTCGATTTGTCGCATTTTGAGGCCGGCCCGTCGTGTACGGAGTTATTGGCCTTTCTTGGGGCGGATGTGATTAAGGTCGAACCACCCCGCAGCGGCGAGTCGGGGCGGAACTTTCTGACTAACGAGCCGGGACTCGATTCGCATTTTTTTATTCTGTTGAATGCCAATAAACGCAGCATTACCCTCAATCTCAAGACCGAGCAGGGCCGCGACCTCTTCCGCTCCCTAGTGCCGCAGGTTGATGTCGTCCTGGAGAATTTCTCTCCGGGCACCATGGAAAAGCTGGGGCTCGGCTACGCAGACCTTCAGCAGCTCGACCCGCGGCTGATCTATGCCACGATCAAGGGCTTTGGTACATCCGGCCCGTGGAGCGGGTATAAGAGTTTCAACTCGATTGCCCTGTCAACCGGCGGGGCCATGAGCATTACCGGCTTGCCCGGTTCGCCGCCGCTCAAACCCGGCCCGACTATTGGGGATACCGGCACGGGCATCCACTGCGCCGTCGGCATTCTTGCCGCCCTGTTGCAACGCGGTAAAACGGGCACGGGGCAGCACGTGGAAGTGTCCATGCAGGATGCGGTGGTCAATTACATGCGGGTGCCCATGCGCCACCATCTCCAGGCCGATGCCGTGGTCCAGCGCACCGGTAACCGTCTCAGCCATGCCGCCCCCACCGACACCTATCCCTGCGCGCCGGGCGGACCCAACGACTATGTCTATCTCATGTCCACGACACCACGGATGTGGGAGAGTTTGCTGCACACGATTGAGCGTGAAGATTTGCTTGGCGACCCGCGCTATACGGCCACGTCCGAGCGCAACTCTCGCTTTGATGAGGTGTATGACATCATTCGTGCCTGGACCACCCAGTACACCAAGTTTGAGGTCATGGAGCGATTTGGAGAGGCCGGCGTACCGTGCGGGGCGGTTTTTGACTCACATGATATTTTCACCCATCCGCAGCTGCGTGAACGCGGCATGGTCGCCACCGTTGAACATCCGACCCGAGGCAGCATCACCATGCCCGGCTGCGCGGTCCAACTCGACGACTCCCCGGTCGAGGTCACTCCGGCCCCGCTGCTCGGTCAGCATAACAGCGAGGTCTACCGGGGCTTGCTGGGCCTTTCCGCAGAAAAGCTGCAAGAGTTCGAAAACGCGGGCGTTATCTGACGCGGGAGCGGGACAGCCGAGGGCTGCCCCGGTCGAACGGGGGGGCCAGGAACGAGGGGTGATGCGAAAAGGAACCCACCCCGGCCTATGGCCACCCCTCCGAGGAGGGGATAGAAAAGCTCCCCTCTTGGGAGGGCGGCTGCGTAGCGGCGGGGTGGGTTATCCCCAGGTTTTCAACTGTCCGCGGCGAGTTCTTCCATCTTCCCGGCCAGGGTAAAGTCCAGCTCGGTAATACCTCCGGCGTCGTGGGTGGCCAGGTCAACCCTGACCGTGCTGTAGACGTTGAACCATTCGGGATGGTGATTCATGGATTCCGCTACCAGGGCCGCACTGGCCATGAAACCAAAGGCGCGGACAAAGTCCCCGAACGAATACTCCCGGTGTAACTTCCCGTCGGCCACGCTCCAGCCCGGCATACTGCCCAGCCTGGCCTGAATGTCCGTATCCGAGAGTTTCTGTCTATCTGCCATGGTGTCCTCCTGTCTGTTGCTGTTGTCTTTCCGTAGATACTCACGAACCGCTCTCCGCCGGTTCTGCCAGCGCAACATCGTCTATTTCGATCTTCCTGATCTTGACCACAAATAAAATGAAGGCACTGACGGCTCCCACCCCGGTGGCGACAAACAGCGGGATGGTCCAATCTCCCCCGCTGCGCTCAATCATCTGCCCGGCAGACCAGGGACCCAGAACCCCGGCGAAGGTCCCGAGCGTATTCATCATACCGAAGATAGCGCCGGCCTGGTGCGGATTAAACTCCAGGGCAACAGTGGTAAACACGCCGATGCCCATACTGAACAGCCCGTAAAAAAGAACCAGAAAAACGACGCAGATCAGCGGCGAGGAGGTCTGGGCCGCCAGAACCAGGCAGGGCAGGGCCAGGGTGAGGCCGAAAGCACCAAAGCGCACCCGGGCGAACTGCGCATTCCAGCCGTTACGCAGCAGCCAGTCTGACAGCATCCCGGCCCCGACAACACCGAGAAACGACGCGCCGTGCATAAAAATGCCGACCGTGCCCATAACACCGAGAGACATGCCGCGCGCCTCTACCAAATAGGTCGGAAACCAGAACAGAAACATCCACAGCACGTAGGCAAAGCACATATAGGCCAGGGTCACGGTCAGCAGCGAGGCGCTGGAAAAAACGGTCCACAACGGCAGCGGAGCGGCAGGACGAGGGGGCAGGTTTGACTCAATATAGGTGCGTTCCGCCGCATCAATCTTCGGATGCTCACCGGGCGTGTCCGTAGAAGACCACAGCCACACCGCCGCCCAGATAAAACCGAGCAGGGCATTAAAATAGAAGACGAGTTGCCAGGAGAAATTGAGAATAATCCAGGTAGTGAGCGGGTAGGCAATCATCTGGCCAACCGTCACGCCGGACACGCTCAGGGTCTGCGCGCGGCCGAACTCGGCCCGCGGAATCCAGCGGGCATTGACGGAAGTAAGCGCCGGAATAGTAACGGACTCAAACATGCCGACCAGAAAACGCGCGCTGAGCAGCAGCCAAAAGGCGGAAATGGCCGGTGGGGTCAGGGCTGTGAAAAGCGAGAAGCCACAAAAGGCGAGAGCCAGCACTTTCCGCGCGCTCCAGCGGTCGGCCACCAGGCCGCCCGGCAACTGGAGTACGGCGTAGCCAACCAGGAAGGCGGAAAAGACCATCCCGAACTCACTCTTACTCCAACCGGAATCGGCCATGATAACCGGCGCGGCAACAGAGATATTCACCCGGTCGATGTAGTTGATGATTGTTCCGGAGAACAGCAGACCTACGATCTTATACCTGACCGGTCTCGCCATAGACCCTCCTTGTGTGATGACCGGTGTCTGCGCCCCTTACACCGAACGCCTCGCTGTGGCCCCTGGGCGTTCCGGCGTCGAACCTGCCATGCGAGTGCCATGTATGATAGATGCATGCCCGTGGGTCAAGCGCGTTTACGCATTTGAGGAGGGCACCCAATGCAACCGACCGGTGTGGTGATTAACCGAGAAAGCTGGCTGCTCTTAAGGGAAGAACCCGTGTATTCCGTCCGGTTTATTGACCGGGAAGGCACCCAAGAGCTGGCCGTGGTCAGCCGGGTCGAGGACCTCGACTGGTTCATCCAAGCGCCTCTGCCGCTTACTCTGAGCCTGTCTGCGTGGCAGAGTCCCGAGCAGACATGGGTGGTGGCCATCGGCTACCAACTGCACCCGACGTTTGGAGGGAGCAAAGGCGGAGTGTTCTATCTCAATCCGAGACAGGCGAGCGATGCCGCTCTTCTGCGCAAGCTCGTCCAACAGGATAAGCTGGGGGTTATCCTGTTGAGTGAAGATACGGAACTGCACTATACCGTGTCCGTTCCCCTGTCCCCGCCGCAAGTGGCGCGCTGGCAGGCGGCGGTGGCGCGGCTGGGTCTGCCCGCGGCGGACGCGCTGCCCGATGCGGAAGAAGACCCTGCCTTCAATCGTGCGCTCCAGGTGTTTCAGGAGCAGTATGGTCCGGATGATATGCTCAAGGAAAATTAGTGTTCCCAGTCGCTCGTGCGCTTCCCGGGCTGAAGGTCGGGGGCTACGTCGTCTGCGCGGGGCGTCCTGAGCGAGCGGAGAAAGGCCAGGAGGTCTGCCTTCTCCTCGTCGTCAAGTGTATTGATAAACGCATCACGTGCCTCTTGCGCCTCCCCGCCGTGGAGTGTAATCGCCTCGGTGAGGGTCAGCGCGCGGCCGTCGTGGAGGTATGGAGCGGTATCGGCCACGCCCCACAGCCGGGCGGTGGTGAACTGCGCGGCCAGTTCGTCTCCGAATGACTCGGCCAACTCCGCTCCCATATCATGCCGCTTGAGGTCGGCGAACAGCGGGACAACCAGGCCCCCCTGCTCCCCCTCCTCAAAGAACGTGGGATAGGCGGTCAGATCGACACTATAGAAGACGTTGGCGGTCGGGTCCGTCGGCACCTCAGGAAAACTATAGGTCAGCATCGGACTGGTGGTTATCAGGGCTGGGATATGACAGTCCGCACAGCCGATGTGCTCAAACAGCTCCTGGCCGTCCTGGGCATTCCGGCTGAGGTCCATGAGCGGCAGCGTAAGGGTCGTATTGAAAATATGTAAGGCGGATATCTGGCCGATACTGACTTCGTTGATTACGCCATCGCCATCCCGGTCTACCCCTTCCCCGACCAGTTCCACGGGTTCCATACCAAAGTGGAACTCCATCGCTTCCACGTCGAACGCACGCACGGTGGCAAACTCGCCTTTGCGGCCAAAGGGACGGACCACCAAGTCCGCATCCACCCCTTCGACCTGCGAGGGATCGCACGTCCCGTCTTGGTGGCAGGACAGACTGCCGAACGAGACCCCTTTGGTGACCAGGGAGACGGACGTTCCGGGGCTTTGCTGGGCCTGTGCTCTGAGCTGCTGCAAATCCAGGGTCATTTCTTTTGCCAACAGCTCCACCCCACCCGAGCCGAACAAAAAGGGAGGATTAATGAACCGACCGGTGAAATTTTCTTTGCCGCCGTCCGTTGGGTCTATCCACGTCGGCTTAAACATCGCATTCGAGCTCGCTGATCCAACCCCACCGACACCAAACCGGAAGGGCACAACCGCATTACTCAGGACCGAATGACATTCCATGCAGGTCTGGGCGTCGAGCCCGTTGACGCGCAAAAAAGTCCCATTCCCCTGGAGAGTGGGGCGTGTTTCAAGCAGGTCGGGCTCGTGCGCGCTCACCGGCTCATGCCCGTGCCCATCGAGCTTGGTAAATGGGGTCGAGAAGATCAGGCCACCCATACGGCGCAGCATAGAGGGCGAGATTCGATCATTGGCAATATCGTCTTGGCTCATCTGAAGATCGCTCATGGCGGAGTGTTCCCCAGGCGGGTTTTGTGCAAAGCTTCCTACGGGCAGAACGAAGAGGAGAGCCAGTTGCAGGATAATAAGAGACTGGGAGAGGTGGAGCATGGATAAGGAATCTGTCGATATTTCTGAGAACTCTGCCCCCCTGCAATCCACATGTGACCGTGGAGTACCTAAAAATTGCGCAATGGGAGACCGGGCAGGCAACGAAGATAACGCGGGACTCAGGATTCCCAACCAAGCGGTACGAACCGGTAAGAACCGGTAAGATAGACAACACACCCTCCACCCCTGTTCCCTTGTGGAACTCTGTGTGGGATTGATTCGATGATGGATACATACGTAATGCATTTGGATGTCAAGGGCACCATATTTCCTAAGTAAATATAGATAGTTATGTGGATATTAGAGCTAAAAGGATAGTATCACTTATTTCTTTTTTCCGATTCGCTTTACTTCGCCCGACTTGTCCAACGATTTCTTCAGCGCTAGACAGACGAACATATGAGTTACACCGTTATTGCAACAGGCTTGGCATTCCCGGAAGGTCCTGTCTGTGACTCGGACGGTTGACAGCTGTACAGCAAGGGTGAAAGGCTGGGCCGGCTTGGAGGGGAGACATGGCGGACGCTGCCGCATTCCACTCACAACCCATCGATATTCAGGAGAACGACCCTTTTGAAGCCCTCTTTTCAAGTGGGCTCACCGATGGGCTGCCGGTTGTTCCGCCAACCGCAGAGCGCGTCATGGCTCTGCTCGCCACAGTGGACCGCGACCCACAAGAGGTCTTGGGGACGGTGGGACCCAACTATGGACCGGCCAGCCTTGAAAAAGTTGCGATTAATGCGGTCATGGCGGGGTGTCAGGCGTCATATTTTCCGGTTGTCGTTGCCGCGGTGGAAGCCTTGTGTGAGGAACAGTTTGCGGCCCACGCTATTAATGTCACCACATTCTCGGCAACCCCACTGACGATTATTAACGGTCCCATGCGCCATACCATTGGGGTGAATTGCGGGCATAATGCCCTGGGCCATGGATTTCGGGCGAATGCCACCATCGGACGCGCGCTGCGCCTGATTATTCTCAACATTGGCGGAGCAAAGCCCCAAGAGATTTGCAAAGCAACCCTGGGCCATCCAGCCCAATTCACGTTCTGTATTGGCGAGGCCGAGGAGGAGAGTCCGTGGGAGCCGCTGCACATAGAGCGGGGGTTCCGTCCAGAACAGAGTACCGTCACCCTGTTTGGTGGTCACTCCCCGCTTCAGATAAATGACCATGCCAGTCGCAGTGCAGAGCAGTTGGCTCTCTCGCTTGGCTGGACTATGGCCTCGGTCTGGAATCACAAGAATTTTCCGGTGTTCTCGGATACGGCGCTGATTGTCGGACCGGAGCATGCCAAGACCTTTGCCCAGGATGGGTGGTCTAAAAATGATGTTCGTCAATTTTTATTTGAACACATCCGTCGCCCTCTGCGTGAACTACGGCCTGGGGTCAACGGCGGAGAGGGTGTTGGAGTGAGTATGTTGGCTGGCGTCAACGTCCAGGCCGAGCCGCCGACTGATGACACGCTCTATCCGAAGTTTCCCGCACCGGAGAGTATTCTTATTGTTGTCGCGGGTGGAACGGCAGGACGCTTTTCTGCGGCTGTTCCAGGCTTGGTCCGGGGAAGCTCCGGGAGTACCATCACCACGAAAGAGATTCATTCATAAGTAAAGGAGAAGTGTATGGGAACCGTATTGCTAGACCCGACCTCGCGGGCGGACCAGTCGCCCAAAGCCTTTGCGACCCGGCTGGACACACTGTCCGGTACAACGATTGGTCTCTTGGATATTAACAAGGCAAAAGGCGTATTCTTCCTGGACCGCCTGGAGGAAATCCTGCGCGATCAGTACGGCGTCAAGGAGGTGCTGCGGCGGACGAAACTGACTCCAGGTCGGCCCGCTGCTGAAGCTATTCAGCAGGAGCTGCAAGAAAAGTGTGACGCGGTCGTTGAAGCGCTCAGCGATTGAGGGGGCTGTATATCGTGCAGTTCGCACGATGTCATCGCGCTCGAAGAAAAAGGTGTCCCGACTGCAAATATCACGACCACGGAGTTCCTGAGTGCTGCGCACGCCCAATGTGCGGCCCTTGGCATGCCTCAGTATGAGCCCATTCTGGTCTCGCATCCTATTCAGCCCAAGCTAGAGGATGAAGTCCGCGTGCTGGCCGACCAGGTTATTGACCAGATTGCTGGCAAGTTGCTGAAACAAAAAGAGCAACAAGCGGCCTGAAATTTTTGAGCGTACGCCGGGTACGCTCGCCCTTATGAGTGACACCGTTATTGCAACAGGCTTGGCATTCCCGGAAGGTCCTGTCTGCGACCCGGACGGAAATGTGTATTGTGTGGAAATCCGCGCGGGCCGCGTGCGGAAAATTGCTCCTGACGGAACACTCTCCACCTTCGCCCAGCCGGGCGGTGGTCCGAACGGGGCAGCCCGGGGGCCGGACGGAGCCCTATATGTCACGAATAACGGTGGTTTTCGCTGGCGCAAGGGGCTGCCGATTGGGCCAGCTCCCGACTATGAGACCGGGCGCCTTGAGCGTATTGACGCCGAAGGCAAGGTTGAACGCTTGTACACTTCGTGTGACGGCGAGCAACTCAGCGCGCCAAACGATTTGGTCTTTGATGCTGAAGGAAATTTCTATTTTACTGATCCGCTCCAGCGTGATCCCACGCGGCCTGAACCAATGAATGCGCCCACTCGGCGTCAGGGCAGCGTCTATTACGCCAGCCCGGATGGGACATGGATTCGGCGTGTCGCCACCAACCTGCAACATCCAAACGGCATTGGCCTCACCCCGGACGGTAAAACCCTGCTCGTAGCGGAAACCTTTGCCGCTGCCCTGTGCGCCTTCCCTATTTTTGCTCCGGGCGAACTCGGTCAGCGCCAGCCATTCTGTCAACTCCCGGCCGGCCATTATCCCGATGGCTTTTGTCTGGACGAAGAAGGCTATGTTCTGGTGTGTGGCGTGCTGGGAGGAGGCATTATTGTCTTTGATCCACACGGACAGCAGGTCGAACGGATTCCGAGTGAGGATAAAGCGGTCACGAACATGGCCTTCGGCGGCGTCGATTCGAAGACTTTATATATTACGGAATCCGGGTTGGGCCGGGTTGTGGCGATGGGATGGGAGCGGAGGGGGTTGGCGTTGCTGTAAAACGCAGACCCCCTCACCCTAGCCCCCTTCGACTTTGCTCCACTCAGGACAGGCTCTCCCTCCAGGGGAGAGGGAATGCGAGGAGGGAGCCTACAGATTGGTCCGGTAGTCCTGTTCGACAAATTCATCAATCTTGTTGGCCATGCCGGCATCGCCGCCCATCTTGGCTGCCAGAATCTTGCCGAACGAGATCTTCAGGCGCTCCTCCCAGGTATCGGGCTTCCAGAGTTGGGACCGAATAAACGCCTTGGCGCAGTGGTAGAACACCTCTTTGATATGGACCCGGATGGCAACCACCGCGGGTTTTCCGCGCGCGGACAGACGCTCCAGCACTTCAGGGTCGGTCGTGAGCTCAGCCCTGCCATTGACCCGCATGGTTTCCGGCGTGCCCGGTAGCAGGAAAATCAGGCCGATATGGGGGTTCTCAATGATATTGGTCAGCCCGAAGATCAGCTTGTTGCCCGCCCGGTCCGGGATGAGCAGCGTGTGTGCATCCTCGATACTGACAAACCCCGGTCCATCCCCTTTGGGTGAGACATCCTGATTCCCCTCGACGTCTGCCGTGGCGAGCAGGAGAAACGGCGAGCGTTTGATGAAATCCATGCACGACTCGTCGAGTTCGGTCCAGAGCTTATGCGGGACGAGCTCACTCGGTGAGCCGATGCGCTCGCGGAGTTGTTCCACACTCGTAATCTGATGCGGGTCTGCGCTTGCCGTCATAATGTCCTCTCCTTTGCCGTTGCGCTGTCCCTTCCTTTCTACGCAAAACGCGATAAAGTGCAAGCTTCATTCACACGGAAACAAGGAGGAAGACGGATGGCTGATCTCACTATCGAAGTCACAAACCGGGTCGGCATTCTGACCCTGAATCGTCCCGATAAGCTCAACGCGCTCACCAGAGACATGAACCGGACGGCGGTCTCGGCCCTGCGTGAGATGTCGGAAGACCCCGATATCGGCGCGGTTGTGCTGACGGGCGCCGGTCGGGGCTTTTGCGCGGGTGGTGATGTGTCAGCCATGCAAAAGGGCGAGGAAATCGGCAGCCGGGATTCCACTCTTGAGCAGCAGATCGACGAACTCCGCGAAGGGCATACTTGGCCCTGGCTGCTGCACCATATGCCGAAGGTCACGATCGCGGTGATTAACGGTCCGGCCGCCGGCGCCGGCTTGGGCATCGCTCTGTCGTGCGACCTGCGCTTTGCCTCCGACCGGGCGCGGCTCGGGACGGCCTATGCGCGGGTAGGCTATGGCGGTGACTACGGGACGACCTGGCAGCTCAGCCGCTTGGTCGGCCAAGCCAAGGCCAAGGAATTGTTCTTTTTGCCGGACATGATTAACGCGGACGAAGCGTTGCGGATCGGTCTGGTCAATCGTGTTTTTGCCCACGATCAGCTTATGAACGACGCGCTGGAACTGGCCGAACGTATCGCGTCCGGCCCCCTGGTCAGCTACCGCTATATGAAAGCCAACGTCAATGCGTCGGGTGCGGTAGATTTTCGTACTATGCTCGACCGGGAGGCGGAAACGCATTTGCGCTGTGGCCAAACGGAAGATCATCAAGAAGGCGTCAACGCCTTTATGGACAAACGCCAACCGGTCTTCCGTGGCCGCTAAGGATAAAAGGGGGACAGCATGGCTACGCAGCTCCTTGCAGACGGATTCATTTTTCTTGAAGGCCCGCGTTGGCACGACGGCAAACTCTGGGTTTCGGATATGTTTGCCGAGAAAGTGCTCACGGTTGACACGCAGGGCAAAACCGAGTTGGTCGCAACGGTCCCGCAGCGCCCGTCGGGGCTGGGCTTCCTGCCGGATGGACGCCTGCTCATCGTTTCCATGCACGATAAGAAACTGCTCCGGCAGGACCCGAACGGCCTCGCAGAAGTCGCGGATGTCTCTGCACTCGTCCGGGGCGATATCAACGACATGGTCGTTGATGCCCAGGGCCGGTCCTATATCGGGAGCTTCGGCTACGACCTGATGGGCGGCGAAGATGCCCAGCCGGCAAACATTGTCATGGTCACGCCGGACGGACAGGCGCGAGTGGTCGCGGAAGGGCTGGGCTTTCCGAATGGCAGCGTGATCAGTCCGGACGGGAGTACCTTCATTGTTGCCGAAACGTTTGCGAACTGTTTAACCGCCTTCAGTATTGCAGACGATGGTTCGTTGTCGGACCGGCGTCTGTTTGCCCAACTGGATGAAGCGACGCCGGACGGGATTTGTCTGGATGCCGAAGGGGCGGTCTGGGTGAGTTCGTTTGTGACTGGCGAATTTATTCGGGTCAAAGACGGCGGAGAGGTCACGCAGCGTATTCCTGTCCCGGACAAACGGGCTGTTGCCTGCATGTTGGGCGGGGAAGGGCGTCGCACGCTCTTCATGCTGACCGCGGCCACAACCGTGGAGGAGTTAGCCCAGGGGAAGTCCCAGGCGTGTATTGAAACGGTCCAGGTTGAGGTGCCGGGCGCCGGATTGCCGTAAAAAGTTGGGAGAAACGTCCGGCCGCTATCGGGACGCGGCCGCCTGCGTCCCGATAGCGGCCAAACCCTAGCCGCCTGTCCTGTCATGCGCTACCCTCGGGGTATGGCAGAGACAATCTTTCTGAAAATCATTGCCGGCGAGATTCCGTGTCACAAAATCTATGAAGACGACCAAGTCTTCGCCTTTCTCGATATTGGCCCGCTGAGTGCCGGTCATACCCTGCTCATCCCAAAAGAGCGGGCAGAAACGCTCGACCAGCTTTCGGATGAATCCGCAGCGGCCCTTGGCCGAGTGCTCCCCCGGCTCAGCCGGGCCGTTCTCAAAGCCAGCGGAGCCGCGGCGTTCAACATCCTGCAAAATAACGGTGCCAGCGCGCACCAGGCCGTGATGCACGTCCACTTTCATATCATTCCCAGATTCCCGGATTCGACTGAGGGTGCGGGGCTCGGCATTGAATGGCCGGTCGGCACGTTGGAGAATGAGGCAGGTCAGCGGCTGGCGGCAGATATCGCAGCGGCGTTAGCTGAAGAGTAGGTTGACGGACTTGGTTGACGCGCTGGCAGGGCGGTCATACACTCCGACATGTTTATCTAATATGCTTATCCAACATGCGTGCCAATGAGAGAAAGAGGAGGAGACAGCGTGCCAGCCTCTGAAACAGTCACCCGAGGGATTCGCATCAGTGTGGAAACCAAATACGATCCGACCCGCTCTTCTCCTCAGCAGAGCCAGTGGTTCTTCCTGTATACCATCCGCATCACCAACGAAGGGCCGGTCACCGCCCAGCTCATGACCCGTCATTGGATTATTACCGACGCGACCGGCCATGTGGAAGAAGTCAAAGGACCGGGCGTGGTGGGTGAGCAGCCCGTCCTGGCCCAGGGCCAATCCTTTGAGTACACCTCGGGCTGTCCGCTGGCCACACCTTTTGGCTCCATGCGCGGCAGCTATCAAATGACCACGGCGGACGGCGAGCAGTTTGATGCGGAAATCGCCGAATTTATTCTGCGCGAACCGCACGCCATGCACTAGGATGGGGTCTGTTGAGTCAGACTCAACAGACCCCATAGACTCAAGGACCCAAAGGACAAAGCAGATATGATTTCCTCGATTGGCTTTATTGGACTGGGCCGGATGGGCCTGCCCATGGCGCAGAATCTGCTTGATGCCGATTTTTCACTTGCGGTTTTTAATCGCACGGCCTCACGGGCCGACCCCTTACGCCAAAACGGAGCGCAGTGGGCCAATTCCCCCCGCGAGCTGGCCGCGCAAACCGACATTGTGATCAGCATTGTTGCTGACGATGCCGCGCTGCGGGCGATTGCGCTGGGTGAGGACGGTATTCTGGCCGGCCTCAAACCGGACGGAATTCACGTTGATATGAGTACCGTCTCACCCGATATAACCAAAGAACTAGCGCCGATGTATCACGACCGGGGGACGCATTTTGTGGCCGCGCCGGTCTTTGGCCGCCCGGAGGCTGCGGCCGCAGCAAAACTGTGGGTTTGTCCGGCTGGCTCGGCCGCAGTCATTGAGCGCTGCCGACCCGCGTTCGAGGCCATGGGGCAGGGTGTGATCGTGGCAGGTGAAGAGCCCCACCTGGCCAATGTGCTCAAGCTGGTGGGGAACTTTTTTGTGATTGCTGCCATCGAGACCCTCAGCGAGGCGCTAACTTTGGCCGAGAAGGGCGACTTACAGAACGAGACCGTCCTGGAGTTGATTCGGGCACTGCTGCCCGTGCCTCTGTTTCAGGGCTATGGTAGCCGGATCGCCAAGCAGGAATTTGCTCCTGCGGGCTTTGCACTGGCACTGGGATTGAAAGATGTCGGGCTGATGCAAAAGCTGGCCAAAGATGTGGTCGCACCTCTGCCGCTGGCCGACTTGGCCGACAATCATTTGCGGGCCGCCTTTGCCCGAGGCCGGGGTGACCTCGACTGGGGGGCGCTGGCGACCGTTCTTCGAGAGATGGCCGGCCTCCCGTCCGGAGCCCCTGAATAGCCGGTACGCAACCCCAGGATAAACACCCGGACAAGAGAGCGATTGCTTGCACCCTGCACTGCCTTCAAGGTATATCGCTGCCCGCCGTTTCTCATGGCAGATGAATGGCGGCGATATGCCTTTCCCCCGTCTGCTGTTCCGTAGAGAAATCCGGGCATGACCGCCGAGCAGAAAAAGAGCCGGGCCCTCCAGCTTGGGGTCGCCCTGCTCGGACTCAGCCTGCTGGGGGTTCTCTTCTGGAAGGTCGGGATTACCGAGGTCGGACAGCACCTGTACCACATCGGCTGGCTCGCTCCCCTGGTCCTGATCCCGCAGAGCTTTGTGGCGCTGTTTGACGCCAAGGGCTGGGGCTATACCATGGGCGGCTCAGCGGCCGCCAAGCATCTCTCCGTTCTTCAGCTCTCGTTGACCCGACTGGCCGGCGAGGCCATCAATAATCTGACACCAACGGCGAATGTCGGTGGCGAGGCCGTCAAGGTCTACCTGCTGCGACAACACGGTGTGACCTCCGATGTTGGCACGGCGTCGGTGGTCGCTGCCAAGACCGCTCTGACCGTCTCTCAGGTTGCTTTTATTGTGCTGGGCTTACCGTTTTTTCTGTATCGTATGGATGTCGGCTACCATGCCTGGTGGATATTCGGTGCCGTTTTTGTCATGGCGTACGGGTTTGTGATGATCATCGTGCGCTGGCAGCAGCGGGGACTTGTTGAAAAATGTGTTGGATGGCTGCGGCGCCGATTTCCCAACTGGAACCGCCTGGCGCGCTGGCAGGAGCGGGCCAAACACGTCGATGCGCATCTTTTTCATCTGTATGACGGAGACGCCAAAGATTTTCTTGCGGCCAGCCTGTACCATTTTCTGGGCTGGGCGGTTGGAGCGGTGGAAGTCTATGTGTTTTTGATTCTGATCGGCGCACCAGTCAGTTGGATGGACGCCCTTATTATTGAAACCATGATTCAACCGGTCACGGCTGCGGCGCTCATCATCCCTGGCGCGCTGGGGGTGCGCGAGGCGGGTGGAGTATTCCTCTGCCGTCTGCTCGGCATTGAGGAGGGCGCCGGCCTGACGCTCATGCTTCTCAAACGTGCGCGTGAGGCCGTCTATAACTCAGTTGGCTTGATCGTTCTGGCCCGAGCCGGGTACGCCTTCTTCCCGGAGAAAAAACACGCGCCCTAACGGAGGGTCAGAGTTCCAATCTGATGTTCAGGGGGCAGAGGAATTCCCCTTTCGTTGTATCGGCGAGAAATTGAAGCTGGCGCGCAGACAATGAAAATATCAGATTGCGCTTTGTTAATTGGGCCTGCCGAACTGCGGTAGACTTGCGGTGCTACTTAAAAAACCAAGGACACGTCTGCGCCGTTCATGATCTGGTGTTGCGTCATTGAACCCAACTGTAGCCGCGCAGAACTGAGCATCCCAACCGAATCGTTCGAAGGTCGCGAATAGCTCGTCGCTCGATCCAGATTCGGTAATCGACGTAGCAAAGCGTTGCCTTTCTGCCGAACCTTCAAATATCTCGATACCGGCCGCCGCAATTGCGGCGGCTGCACAAAAAGAGACGCGCCCCCTGTCGTCTACATCGCCCGGACTGACCGGCGCATGTGGCTGTGTCGCGTAAATCTCATGTGCGCGACGCATAACTTGTTGTGTGAGTGCATTCATTTCACTTTAACCCTTTTTGCCCTTATTTTTCCACAATATGGGAATCCTTTTGATTTTTAGTAGGTCATCATAGGCTTTGATGCAGTCAAGCAGATCCCTGGCACGCTTCGTTGCAGACTGAACACCCCAATGTCCTTGGAACTTGGCGGTCTCCCATGCCAAATCGTTGACTTTGAAATACTCTGATATGACTTCCCTGGAACGTAATGTCAGCAGATGCGTTCCCATGTGACGATAGATTTCACCCACACCGATATGGCCTTTCGCGCAGTAATAGTCAACCCCATTCAAAAAACCAAGTAGTGCGTCAATCCGCTTTTCTTCATCACAGCCCTGAAAAATCCATGGGTGGTATGTCGGGCCATCCAAGTCCATGTTCTTTTTCTTTAATGCCTCTTCAAGAGAGGTGTTGTCAACAGCCGTAGGCGGTTTTGGTTTTCCATTGGAAGGAGATTGTATCCGTGCTTTCATAGTCTCTATATGCTTCGCCTTATCAGCAACTTCGTGTACGACGGCGAACCGCTCGTCCCAGTATCGGTAAATAAGCTGGTGATATGTATTCCACAGGTTCTCGTCTGTATAGAGCCGGGAGATATAATCTGATACGAACTCAGCCTGCTGAACTACAGAGTTCCTCCGAAGGGTCAATAGGGCTGCCGACGCGCCGACAAGGCCGGCAAAAATCCTCAAGTCAAAATCACCTGCATCAAAATATCCATCCGTGGGATGATAATAGCTGATGGTAATTCCGACCATAAGCCACGCGCCCAACACACCGATGCTAGGGCGTGTCATCAGTTAGGAAGAGTTCCTGGTCGGCTTTCCGGCGAGGATTAGGGTATACTTCCCTCCTGAGCAAGCGCGAGGAGGCAGAGTGGAATGACGAAACGGTATGGGCTACGCGATGACCAGTGGGAGCGGATTCAGCACCTCTTGCCCGGCCGAGAGGGCCACGTAGGGGGGACGGCGAAGGACAACCGATTGTTTGTGGAAGCGGTGTTATACCGCTATCGTGCGGGGATTCCTTGGCGGGACCTGCCCGCGCGGTTTGGGGATTTTCGGGTGGTTCATACCCGCCACATGCGCTGGAGCAAGAGTGGGGTATGGGAGCAGGTGTTTACGCATCTCACGGCGGATGCAGACAACGAATACGCCATGATCGATGCTACGATTATTCGGGCTCATCAACATGCGGCCGGGGCAAAAGGGGGGACCGAGCAGCGGAATGCATCGGTCGCTCCCGAGGCGGCTTGAGTACCAAACTCCATGCGACGTGCGATGCCCTCGGGAATCCGATCAGCTTTCATCTTACGCCGGGCCAAACCTCGGACCTCGCGGGAGCGGAGGCGCTGCTCCCCGATTTAGTGAAGCAGGTCCGGGCCGTGCTGGCAGATAAGGCTTATGATGCCCAGGAGCGAGTCCTGGACGTCTTGGAGAGGGCAGAGGTGACCATCGTTATTCCCCCCAAAGCCAATCGGGCGCGGCCCCGGGCCTACGATAAACATCTCTACAAGGCCCGGCATCTGATTGAAAATTTCTTTGCCAAACTCAAGCAATACCGGGCGCTCGCCACCCGCTACGACAAACGCGCCATCAGCTTCCTGGGAGCCCTTTACCTCGCCGCTTCGGTGGTCCTCCTTAACTGATGACAGGCCCTAGACTTAATGAAATATAATAGCTGCCGTCGTAGAAGTCGCAGAAATTGGGACATTTGCTTCCCCACATGTAGAATGGTAGCGAGGGTTATTCCGTGTCGGTAGAAAGATGCCATACTCCTGTTAGAATTCAAAGCCGGCACGCACATAGTAGAAGCCGCCGCCAAAGCCGTAGGGTGAGGATTCCGGGTACTTCGCGCCCAGGTCGCGCGCGTAAGGATTTCTGCGCGGGTATTGATCGAACACGTTTTCCGCACCCACCGCCAGGACCACCGCTTGCGTGAAGGGCAGCGTCAGCAGGGTGTACGAGGCTTCGACGTCCACCAGCCAGCGCTCACTGGCGGTCAGGAAGCGAGTATCAGTGTTGGCGTGAGCTTCAAAAAATTCGTCGTAGAAATGCACGCGGGTCAGGAAGCGCCACGGCCCGACGACGTGATCGGCGGTCAGCGAAAAACGGAATTCCGGCAAGCCGTCCTCCATCTGACGCACCTGCTTGTCATTGATGACGTGCAGGTCACGGCTGTCGAGGTTCAAGTCGTTCCAGTTGCCGGCAAAGGTCAACACGGTGTCGCCAGCCCGCGTTGCCAGCGGATAGGTCGCCACCACGTCAAGCCCTTGCGCGGTCGTGTCAAATGCGTTGGTGAAGTAGCGCACCGAGGTGATGGTACTCGCGTCAGGAGCGAGGCGGTTGAAGGCTGTTCGCTGCTCTGCTGAGACTCTGAAATCCTGCGTCAATCCGATGCGGTCCTGAATTTTGATCCGATAATAGTCGACGGTCAGGCTGAAGTCGCCCGCGTTGAACACGCTGCCGACGGCATAGTTAACCGATTTTTCCGACTCTAGCGGCCTGCCTCCGAAGAAGGCTGCGACCGGGTGATGCGAGGGAAAAATACCCTGGTCGACCAAGCCTGCGGTGGTAAACTGCGAGTTGATTTTTCGGATGTTGGCCTGTCCCGGTGTCGGGGCACGGAAGCCCGAACCGACCGAACCGCGCAGGGCCAAGGCGCCCAGCAGTTGCCAGCGGACCGAAGCCTTGCCGTTGAGCGACTCTCCTATGGCGCTGTCGAAGTTTTCATACCGCCCGGCCAGGCCGAGGCTGAGGGACTGTATTACTGCGGTTTCCAGGTCCAGATACAGCGCATAGTTGTTCCGCTCGAACACGCCGGCCGAATCCGGCCGGTAGCCCGCAAACCCGTTGGAGCCGATACTGAAGCCCTGATTTCTCAGGTTTTCATCGATGAACCAGGACTGCGCTTCCCCAACTTTCTGTTCGAATGCCTCCATGTGATACTCAAAGCCGAAGGCGGCGTGCAGCGGAGAGTAGAAGAGGCCGATATCCAAGGGCCTGGTAATATCCAGGTTGAACGTCCGCTCAAACTGCGCGTTTCCACCGGGTCGGTATTTCGTGGGGATGGCGGTTCGCATGGCGGCCAACTGCGGGTTGATGGTGTTGTGTATGAAGAAGTCCACGCTGTTGTAGCCGAAGCTGGCACTGGCGTCGTACGACCAGCCGTCGAGCAGCGCCGCGGCACTCGCCATCTCCCCGCGTAGGCCAAAGGCGATGCTCCAGTCCTGGAGGTAGCCGCCAAAACGAGGCGTAAAACCACCGGGAAAACGCTCATTGAAGAGGAAGCAGTGATCGGGCAGATGCACGCTGGTGTAGTCGGCGGCCGGGTTGGCGGGCACGGCGGGACAGCCGAGGCCGGTGCCGGACAGGTCGGCCACTCGGACTGTGGGCGTGCCGTCTTCGAGTGGGTCGCCCCTGAAGATACCCCCGCGCGTGTTGGGGTTGCGAAAAAAGAAGCCGCCCTCCACCTTACGCTCCGCATAGTTGCCAAAGGCGTACAGCCGAGTGTCGAGTGCCTCCAGGTCCAGGCCGAGGTTGCCGAAGAACTTGTAGTCGTACTGGATTTCGGGCGCTCCCCATATCTGGGCTGCGGGTCGGCGCACATGCGCATTGCCGGCCTCGATCAGCCCTCGCGCATCCCTGCGCTGCACGCTGCGGCTGGTCTCATCGGCGTTCAGGAACTCGAAGCTGAAGTTGGCGAAACCGTTTTCGGTCAGCGGCAGGCCCAGGTTGGCGGCCACCTGCACCTTGTCACCGTCACCGTGGTAGGTCTGGCCCCAACTGGTGTGGAGCGACAGGCCCTCGGATGCTTCCTTCAGCCTGAAGTTCAGGATACCGGCGATGGCGTCCGAGCCGTATTGGGCTGCGGCTCCGTCGCGCAGAACTTCGACCCGCTCCAGGGCGATGGCCGGAATGACGGACAGGTCGGCGCCCTGCGTCCCGTGATTGCTGCCGTCCGCGGCGAGGGCAATCACGGCGGAGCGGTGGCGGCGTTTGCCGTTGACGAGTACCAGGGTGGAGTCGGACGGCAGACCGCGCAGATTGGCCGGTCGTATAAAGGTGGCGTCTTGGCTGATGGGATGCTGGTTGACGTTATAGGACGGGACGGTGGCGGACAGCAATGCGTCCATGTCCCGGATGCCGTAGGTCTGCAAATCTTCGCCCTGAATAATGTCCACCGGCACTGGTGAATCTTGGGCCGAGCGGTCCGCCACGCGCGAGCCGACCACCTGCAAGGTGTCAAGCCCGACGACCTCCGATTCCACCTCCTGCGATCTGGCTGTCTCTGCTCCCAGCAGGATGAAGAGCGCCACTACTCCCCAGCCTGCCCACGTCTTCATTCTCCTCCGTACTGCGCCTTCCAGGAGCCGGTCCTTCACACCAGGGGGCGATGAGCACCTTCCGACCCCCTCCCCCCCTTTTTTCTTTTCGACCCTAATGATTTCAAGCACTTAGCCGATTGGAGTGGGGCTTTGGTGGGGCTTTGGTGGGGCTTTTCCGTTTGCTCACCTGCCGGAACATTAATCTTGCACAATCAGACACTTAGCCGAATCTTCCGCGTCATTCCTCTATCGGGCGATGCCCCGTTGCGCCCTCTTTTCTTTCCTCTTCTGAGGGGAGCCTCGCCCCACATTTACTGCCCTACCAGTATGCCCGATGCCCCACCCGATTGCCAGCGCGCCACCCCCACCGGCCTTGCCTTCCCATTCATACTCCGCCACAACAGAAGGCGCCCAGGCGCAGGCATATGCACAGGAAAAACCGCTCGTATGAGGACCGCTATGCCGACTGTCAAACCAAAACTGAAAGATATCAAGGACTACTACGCCGCTCTCGAAGCCTACGGGAAGCAGGGCGTAACACACGAGGGGGCGCTGCGATCCGCGTTTCAGAACCTGTTGGCCGAAACCGGTCGGCGGGCGGGCTGGACGCTCATTCCAGAATTGGCGAGCGGTTCCATTCGACCCGATGGGACGTTTCGCGATGAGTACTTCCTCAACCGGGGTTACTGGGAGGCCAAGGACACCAACGACAATCTTGAGACGGAAATCCAGAAGAAAATAGCCAAAGGCTACCCGCTCACCAACATTATCTTTGAAGACACCCAACGCGCCTACCTGTACCAGAACGGGCAGGTTGCCATGCAGGCCGACCTGACCCAGCGTGCCCAACTCACTAACCTGCTCATTACCTTTTTTTCCTACACCGAACCCGCCCACGAGGACTTCAGCAGTGCGGTGGACGATTTCAAGCAGCGCGTGCCCGACCTGGCGCGTGGCTTGGTGCAGATCATTCAGGACGCCCACACGACCAACACCGCGTTTCAGAAGGCATTTAAGAGCTTCTTTACCTTGTGCCGGGAGTCGCTGAACCCCAACCTGAGTGAAGTCGCGGTTGACGAAATGCTGGTGCAGCACCTTTTGACCGAGCGGCTGATTCGGACGATCTTCGACAGTCAGGATTTCATTCGCCGCAATGTGATTGCGCGTGAGGTGGAAACGGTTATTGACGCGCTGGTCAGCAAAGCCTTCAACCGGCACGAATTCCTCAAATCCCTCGACACCTTTTATCTGGCTATCGAGTCCGCGGCCAAAACCATCGAGAACTTCAGCGAGAAACAGCACTTTCTGAACGCCGTCTACGAGCGCTTCTTTCAGGGCTACTCGGTCAAGGCCGCAGACACGCTCGGCATCGTCTACACGCCGCAAGAGATTGTGGACTTCATGTGCGCGAGCGTGGAGCAGGTGTTGCAGGACGAGTTCGGCAAGACCCTCAGCGACACAAGTGTGAACGTTCTTGATCCGTGCACGGGGACCGGGAACTTCATTGTGAACCTGCTGCGCCGCATTCCCAGGCGCGACCTGAAACGCATGTACACCGAGCAGTTGTTCGCCAACGAAGTCATGCTGCTGCCGTACTATATTGCCGCGCTCAACATCGAGCACGCCTATTACGAACGCACCGGCGCGTATGAACGGTTCGACGGCCTGTGTTTTGTGGATACGCTCGAACTGGCAGAGGGCAGCGAGCAACAGTTTGCGTTTATGACCGAGGAGAACACCGCGCGGGTAGAACGCCAAAAGACCGCCCCCATTACGGTTATCATCGGTAACCCGCCCTATAACGTGGGACAAATTAACGAGAACGACAATAATAAGAACCGGAAATATAAGGTTATCGATGAACGTATCAGGGTCACGTATGCGAAAGATTCCAAGGCAACGCTAAATGCCCAACTCTATGATCCCTATGTGAAGTTTTTCCGGTGGGCCGTAGAGCGTCTGGAAGGCCGAGACGGCATTGTATGCTTGGTGACCAATAATAGTTTTGTGCACAAAATTTCTTTCGATGGAATGAGGAAAAACCTTTTTCAAGATTTTACAAGGCTCTATCATGCTGACCTACACGGTAATGTCCGTGATAATCCCAAGCTCAGCGGCACGACCCATAACGTGTTCGGCATTCAGGTAGGTGTCGGAATCACAATTGCCATTCGCAATTCAGGGCATACGAACAACCAACTACTCTATCATCGTGCTCCCGAATACTGGCGTAAGGAAGAAAAGCTCGCTTGGTTAGCAAAGAAGCAGCACGTTGCAACAGTGGAATGGAAAACGCTGTGCCCAGATGACAACCATACCTGGCTTGTTCCTCAGCACGCAGAAGAATTTGAGAGCTATCTGCCGCTGGGCTCGAAATCAGCAAAAGTCGCCACTCAATCCACCGCTAAAGTCGTGTTCAAGGTTTACAGTGCAGGAGTAAAGACGAATTCGGACTCCTATGTGTACGACTTCGACCGCCTCTCTTTGATCGATCGTGCTGGAAAGATGATTGACAATTTTAATACCGAGCTTGATCGTTGGAAACGCACGGGCAAAACGAGACGCATTGAAGAGCTTGAAAAATACCTGCGAGTTGATGAGACCATTCTGAAATGGATACGGAACACCAAACGCACCTTGATGCGAGGGAACTATCTCAGTCTTGATGAGCAATCTATCAGAGAGAGTGCATACCGCCCTTTCACACAACGTTTTTACCTTTTTGAGCGGGCCTTCAACGAAGACGTGTATCGTTTCCCATCTTTTTTCCCGACGCCAGTAACAGAGAAGGAGAACCGTATTATTTGTGTTCCAGGGAGTGGCAACCGCAAGGGCTTCAGTTGCTTCATTACTAACCGGATCACTGCCCAGGATTTTTCCTTTGAAACGGCGCAATGCTTCCCCTTCTACGTCTATAACGAAGACGGCAGCAACCGGCGCGAGAACATCACCGGCTGGGGGCTTAAACAGTTCCAAGACCATTACCGTAATCCGAGCATCACGAAGTGGGATATCTTCTATTACGTGTATGGCCTGTTGTACCATCCCGGCTACCGGGAGAAGTTCGCCGACAATCTGAAACGTGAACTCCCGCGTATTCCGTTTGCCCCGGACTTTCAGGCGTTCGCTTCTGCCGGTAAGCAGCTTGCCCGGCTGCATCTCGAATACGAGACCCTTGAGCCGTATGACCTGCAATGGATCGAATCGGACGAGGTGCCGCTGTCGTACCGTGTAGACCGCATGAAACTCAGCAAGGACAAAACCGCCCTCATCGTCAACGACTCGCTCACCCTGGCCGGGATTCCCCCGGAGGTATTCGCCTACCGCCTCGGCAACCGCAGCGCCCTGGAGTGGATCATCGACCAATACCGCATCAAGACCGACAAACGCAGCAACATCCACTCCGACCCCAACCGTCCCGACGACGAAGAATACATCGTCCGCCTCGTCGGCCAAGTCGTGCGCGTCAGCCTGGAAACGGTGGAAATCGTGCGGGGACTGCCGGAGGAGAGTGGGGGGTGAGGGTTTTCGGCGCTTGATGCTCTCTCACTCTGTACCGAGTAAATCTTCTCGCTCAAGCACTTCCCTGACTTCTTCAAAAGCCGCTTTTATGTTTCCTGATGGGAAGCGAATCTGGCCGAGCCCTTGGATATTAGAAAACTCCTCACAGCCCTCTTCGAGAAGAATAATCGCTTTTGAAAAGCTGAGTCTCCCCTGAAAAAGCCCCGCCTCATGCACCACGTTTTCCCGTGCGTGTGTCGTACCGTCGGAATGTTCATCTTCAGCCGTCATAACAAGAAAGGCTATTGCTGCGTCATTAAGCATCTGTGAGAGCCGTCCTACATTTGTGACACCGGCAACCGGCACTCGATTGAATTCATCCCACGGTAACTTCAGTCTGTCCTGAATAAAATCCTTGAGGTCTCTCCATGCGGGAGACCGGCCATGTCCAATAAAAACGTTCGTTCCTATTTCTTGTGTTCTGCGAGAGTAGCGACCTTTCTTTGCGAGGTGGGAGGCCGCTCGCTTTGCGACTTTTGCTAAGTCCTCGCAGGCTTGCCCTGGACTTCTAAGAGCCAAAACTGTGGCCAGAATTGCGAGATGAGGCGGAGTTCGCAAGCCCTGACTCATCGCTAGAGCATCCCGACTCATAAACTGTCCTGTGGGCTGAAATACCTTTATGCAATCACGCTCAGAAAGTGTAATGCACTTTTCGGCTTCCTCTTTTAATTTGCTTAGAAAGGAATCTTCGTGCCCTTCTAGTGCTGTGGTTAATAAAGAGAGAACTTCTGCTCTACAATCTTCAAAGGTATACTTTGCTGTCTCTGCAAACGCCTGTGCCGATTGCATGTCGGGATTGCCAGCTTTTTTGTATATCGCACTGCGGACTACGTCTTCTGCACATTCAGCCCAAGCTCCGGTCGTTCCCTCGGAGAATCCCATTTCTCTGAGTCCCCATTCTTGGCTAAAGTGAGCACCGGCTGGAGGGGGTTGTAGATCACGGTAATAGACATATGCTTGGTACCCTATCCATGATCTACTCCACGCCTTACCAGCCTCATTAGCTGCCTCCTCAAGATCAGAAAGGTTCTTCCTGATAGTAAGGAGGTCGTCTCTAGCTTTTACTGCATCCAAACGTCTAGCAATTTCAGATAAATCCTCTAAGAGCGTACTCATGGATTCAGCCCTACCCGATACGTTTTTATGGATCAATAGATTGACTCAACTCGCCACAAACGGCGCCAAGGCGATCAGCACTCCCGTTTCCTCGACGATATCCGCCCCTACTGTGGCCATGTGATCCCCGGCTACAAAAGTCTCCTCTTCTGTTCTGTAGCCTGCTTCAACATAGACCACCCTGTCTTCCCCCTGAACGGCTTTCGGAGGAGCGACAGGTTCAGGGCTGAGCTTCTCGAACTGCGTAAGAAACCGACTGAGTGCGTCGAGAGTCTTTGCATCTCCAGTGAGGGCAAGCTGTGTTTTCATGACGTTTCCAATACGTGTGTAATCGTTTCTCCCATTCTCGCTGCATGTCTGAGGCAACGTTCCGCAGTTTTTTTACTGATGTGCTGATCTGTATAATCTGCGATATGCCTTCTTCCAATCAGATCGTTATGAATGAGTCGGAGAGAAGCTGAGAATAGCTTCCGAGAACGTATTAGTCGATGGTTGAACTCCTCCTGCACTCTATCATGGCCCCAACGATCTTGGCGGAAATCTGTCAGTTTAACCAAACAGGCAATCTCGGCCTGGAAAACGGCATAGTAACTTCGACTTGCGCAGGAGTCATAATCGCCTTGCTCATAAGCTCTCTGTGCAGTCCCGTAGGTCGGCTTACGCGCCGCTAATCCGACCTACGGGGCTCAGGCCAGGCGGTATTTCCTACGGAGCAGTTCCAGCGCCGTGCGCTGGAGGTCGCTTAGGTACGCATAGTCTATCCTGCCCGTATACCAACGGGCTATGGCGTTCCGATACTCCTTGAGTTCCTTCGGCGTCCTCTTGCCTGCGACCACCGTATCGATATTCTCAAGTTGGGGTTGACTTTTGCCGCCTTTCATATAGGGGACAACTGTCCCTTATATGAGGTAAATTCTCTTTTATGGCCCATAAGGGAACCCCAGCCATTCTGTTTGCCACATACTATTATAGTGCCGCACAAACAAAAAACATAAGGTGAGGAGGGCGCAGTATGTCATATGAGGAACCTTTGACTGGGAAAGAAGTGAGTCAGACGCGTACCGATATGCAAAGGAGGTAAAAGTGCGCTATCCGACTGCTTCTAAATGGTTTCGTATGATTTTTCCTGCACCACTAACCCACATCCCCAGCGAGCAAGAGATTGAGAACCGGAGCGACGAACTCGCAAAGGAGGTCGTACGCCAGCATGCCGAAGGTAGCGTCTTGTTAGCTGATGGCAAATTTGAATTATCTGGTGATATATTCGCCGAGGATGAAGACCCCCAGGGGGCTTCAAAATGATCCCGGACCAGTACCGGGATAAAATCACCAAAATTAAGGAACTTTATAACACGGCTGAGGCAGACCTTAAGAATGTCGGTCGTGAAAAGCAGGCTATCGTCGTTACTGGTATCAACCAGTGCCGGTACGTCGGGCAGCATCTGCTGCGAGCACTGACTGCGTCAGACGAGAGCACTATTGACCAGGACCTTGATGCGGCCCTGAGACACGCACAGCGGGCAATCTATGACATTAACGATTCAGGTATACAATACTACATAGAGGAAATTGATGAGATTCGGCTGAAACACTTCCCAACTGTAGATTTCTCAAGCGTGATTACGAATCACAGTGAGATCATAAAAGAAATCGGAGAGGCAAGGTCGCTGAGCGAAACAACAGCGAAGAGCCTGGAAAACCGGGAACAGTTTTACCAGGATGCACGAGAGCATGTATCAAAACTTCGGAAATATCATCAGCTTCTGGTTGAATACCGCCCAGACCTAGTACGTGCGGTCAAGAAGGAGAATGCAACCAAGCTTCGTGCTTGGGCTGGCATTGCTATCTCGCTTTTAAGTGTCCTCGCCTTGATAATCATCAAGTTAATGCAAAACCCGTGAATTCTATTTCTCTTTAGATGCCCCCACATCATCAAAAGGTGCTTACCGGTCTCGGATTTTTCAGGCCGGTTTCTTTGTCTTTTTGTCAGAAACAGCCCCGGTGGGTCGATGAGATGGACCCCTCCCTCTGTTTCCTCTTCCTATCCGGCTTTGAGATACAAGGTCACTCCGACATTATTTTCAGTCCTGTAGGTCGGCTTACGCTCTGCTAAGCCGACCTACAGGACTTCAGGATATTATGTTATACATGCAACGAGGAGGTAGATGATGGCGAAATCAAGTAGTTCTGGTGGAGGGAAAGGCGGTAGCGGTGGAAAAAGTGGTGGGAACTGGCCTTCTACAACTGGCAATCCTTCTGGAGGCGGACGCGGAAACGCCCCTGCAAAAGGGAAATAACGACGTATGCCTCACACCGCACGTGGGGCCACCGTTCGCTCGATTTTGCGCGGGATCGTAGGCGCGGCGACATCAAGGTCGTAGTGCGTCTGAAGATTGAGCCTTGTAACGGGCAAGCAGTAGGGCCGGGTGAGGTTGATTTGGGAAGCGGCCCCGTGGGGCCTCGGTCAGACGTGGCCCGGCATCCGGTGGCTGGGGACTGGACCTGGATGCCTGCTCCTGTTTACACAGGGGGACAGGGGAGGGGGCACATGCCCCTACTCGACCTCCGTAATGCCAAAATTCTGGCGCTGCTGCTGCCACTCAATCGTGGTGGTCTGCTCCGGGGTGGGGAAGCCCTCCACGGCGTAGGTGCCCCTGAGCCCCCGCACGAACTCCCCGCCCAGCGTCGTGACCCGCACCGTACTCTGCGCCACCGCCTCCCCATCAAGCACTAACGTGACAACATGCACCCCGTCGCCCAGCCGGTTCCAGTTGAACAACACCCCATACCCATTGTCCACATCCCCACACTCCGCCTGTGTGTCCCGCCGCTCCGTCCCATACGCCGCTTCCACCCGCACCGCCTCGCCCGTCTCCGGCGTAATGACCAACGCCACGGTCTCCGCCTCACAGGCCCAGCCCGACAGCACCCCGACCCCACTCTGATACGTCCCCGCCCCCGGATTCCCCAACGCGTACCGGGTGAAGTCCCCCGGCGTGTCCTCCGGGCCGGGGGCAATCTCCCCCGCCCCGAGCACAAACCCCTGCTGCGCTTCACTCCACACCACTTGCGTCGTCGCGCCGACTTGGGGAAAGTCATCTACGACATACGTGCCCCGCAGCCCCCGCACGAAGGGCTCCGGACCGATGGGTACGACGGTGACGTTGTGGGTGGCCAGCACCACGCCGTCCACCACGGCCCGGACGGTGTAGGGACCCGCCGCCAGGTTGGCCCAGTTGAACAGCAGCCCATACCCGCTGTCCGGGTGCCCACACGCGGCGGCGGTGTCCGGCCGCTCGGTGCCGGCCCCGGCTTCATACGTCTCCAGATGCCCGTCGGCCGCCTCGATCTCCAGGACCACCTCGTCGGCTTCGCATATCCAACCCGAAAGGACTCCGATACCACTCTGGATGGACTCCGCCCACGGAATCCCCAGATACCCCGGTCGGTAGTCGATCGCCAGGGTGTACGCCCCGGTGGACCCGCGCGGACTGTCTACGGCAATGTAGTGGGTGCCCTTCTCCACGGCGGTTGCCACGGCAAAGTTCCGGCGGGCGCCGCTGTTGTCGTCTTCCTCCAGCAGGACCGCGTCGGCGTCGAACAGCCGCCCGCGGGTGTCCAGGCTGCTGCGGCTCTCCACCCACAGAATCCCGGGCTGCGGCAGGGCCAGCCGGAAGTAGTCCACGTCCCGGCCCGACACGAGCTGCCCCGGCTCGGTGGGCCGGCGCGTGGTCGGCGACAGCGGCAGGACCGTGGCCGTCCGCGGCCGGTTCCCGTGGGTGTCCCGCACGGTGGCACCGCCACCGCCGCCACCGCCGCCCGTGGGGCCGCCACCACCGCCCGTGGGGCCGCCGCCACCACCGCCGTCATCGTCGTTGACGGTGACGGCGGCGGAACTTGGCGTCCCGACGGTATAGTCCGCCCCGCTGGTGACGCGCGCCGTCACCGAGCCGTTGGGCTCGTCGATGGTGTCGTCCTCCGTGTGCACGCTGAAGGTGGTGCTGCCGCTCGTACCTATGGTCACGATCTGCGGGCCGGTGGCACTGGTGAAGTCGCCGCTCTGGGCGATGCTCACGTTCACGGTTAGCGGCGCCGCCGGGCTGGCGGTGAGGGTGAAGAGGGCGGGACTGCCTTCGGTAATCGCGCTGCCGGAGGCCCGGGCAATGGTGATGACGGGTTCGTTGGGCGCGACCCTCAGGATTTTATCCTGCCCGGAGTTTGAGGTGGTAATATACAAAGCTCCATCAGGACCGAGCATCGGCGTCCGCAGCCGGCCGTACGTCCCTTTGAGTTCCGGGACGACGATCTCGCTCTTCAGGGTGCCGTCGTCGGTGAACGCAAAGAGACGCAGCGACTGGTCCCTGAGCGAGGCCACGGCCAGGCTCCCCTCCCATCCGTCCCAATCGCTCCCCTCCAGGAAGATGCCGCCACTGGGCGCCAGCCTTGAGCTCCCCGATGACCACTTGGCCTCAATAACCTGGCACTCAGCCTCATCGGAATCGCACAAAGTGAGGTCAGTCATGGGGACGTTCTCGCTATAGCCGGGCCCAGGGGCCCAGCCGTAGTTGCCACCGGCGGTCAGCAGGTTGATCTCGTCGTCATATGTCGGACCGTGCTCCACGGTCCACATCTGGTCCGTGCCGGGCCGCCGGGCCAAGCCCTGCACGTTGCGGTGGCCATAGGTGTAGACCAGTGGCGCGGACGTGAATGGGTTCCCCGTTGCTCCAGCACCGGTTGAGGCGTTGACCCGTAGCACCTTCCCGCCCAGGGAGTCCAGATCCTGCGGAGTCGTGTGCATGGCTGCATCGCCGGTCGCGATCCACAGGTACCCATCCGGCCCGAACCGCAAACGGCAACCGCCGTGCCGGCCGGACGTGAGGGGGATGCCGCCAACGAGCGGGTCATTGACTCGGGTGGCCTGCGTGTACGCAGCATTCATGGTCCAGGCAATGACCTGGACTTCCGGCCCGGTATGGGCCTGACAGGTATAGAAACGTGAATTGGTCGCAAAGTCAGGATCGACAACAATGGCCATCAACCCGGACTCTCCCGAAGAGAAGAGGTCGCCGAAATCAGCGGTGACACTCTGGAGCGTCCCATCGGGACGGCGACTGGTGAGCGTGCCGCCGCGCTGGGTAAACAGCAGTGTCCCGTCAGGGGTAAAGGCGAGGCCCCAAGGAACAAGCAGGCCGGAGACGAGGGTCGAAATCGTGAGAGCCGGGATTTTGGTGAAGGTGAGGGTGGCGATCGGTTCGCTTGAGAACTTCCCCGTTCCCTGAATGCTGGTGATCGTACCCTGGGGATCGGTGGCGGAGTTGCTCAGTGAGAATTCCGTGCCGTCCTCGGTCCCGGCATCGTATGGAAACAGCTCGACCGTATAGGACGCCCGCCATTCGTTCTGTGCGTCGAGCAAGGACAGGCCGGAGACACCGACGAACCAGTCCGGGCTCGGAGCCACCATGGTGACGAGGGTGACCAGAGGATGGGTGGGGGTCAGTGTGACCGTATTCACAGTGGCCGAGCCCGTCGCCCCGATATTGCCACCCCGCTCAATGACGCTGAGCGCGTGCGCGCTGGCGTTGATCTCGGACTTGAGCGTACTCGTGCCCCCAACCTCCGCCATGCTTTCTATTCCCGCACTGGCCATGTCGCCCTCGCTCCAGAAGGTGACTTGGTCGTTATGCACAGCACCGATCAACGGCGAGAAATGCGCCCCGGAGGGCACCCCGCCGGGGGTAGCAGTGGTGGTCCACTCGCCCTCAAAGGTCACCTGATAGGTGGCCGATTGTGCGTGGGCAATCCCTACCCCCCCAATACAGGGGGACAGGAGTACCAGCACTGCGAGGCAGCAGGCGCGGATGTGGGAACAAAATGGCCCGGTCAGAGGGCCGCGGCGGCTGCGGTCGTCCTGCTTCATACGGAGAAGGCTCCTGGCTATCCTGCAATACATAATCCTTACCAGTATAATTAGCCTGTATTCACTAAAATGGTAGAGGCTCCTCTAATACATGATTAACTCCCCACCAAGTATATCTTTGACGGGGGGTGAACGGCCCTGCCGGGAACGAGGGGTTCTCGGGCGGGCACTCGGACAGGGCTCAGGACGAACGGAGGCGCAGGGGGAGAGGTGACGAGAGTCGTGTGAACGGTTAGTATTGATGAACGCAATGGCGCGCCGGAACCGGTGCCTGACGTGAGCAAGAATGGAACGCTCCCCGTCCCCATCACACTGGTCCTCCACTGCACGACCACCCTTCCTCGTTCAACGCACGTCATGTCAGCCCTGGTCGCCTCTCTGCGCAGAGGCTAGCCCAGAAAGGAGCACCTCCATGCAACGAAGAAGCGGGATACTCGTCCTGAGTCTGTTCCTCCTCGGCGGGCTCGTTCAGCCGGCCTTCGCCGATGACGCGATTGGGCTGGAAAGCTGGCAGGAGCGGGCGGATGAGGGCAACTTTGCCCAAGAGATTGCCGGTGTCTACCTCATCCGGCACCACACGGACGAAGGCACGCCGGGGTCCTCCCGCCTGATTTCCCTGACCGCCGGGGGGAACTGGGGGAGCACCTATTCCACTCAGGACGCCCTCTTCAATCTCCCTGGCGTCCCGCTTCCCCCTGAGGACGTTGTGTATGGCAACGACCTCCCCGGCGGGGACGTTTTCGCTCCGGCCACCCTCTTCAACCCGGCCCGTTTCAGCGACCAACACGGGGTGTGGGCGCGGTCGGGTTGGCGGGAGCTGACGGCGGAGGTGATGAATTTCAATCTGGCTGCCCTGACCGGGGTGCAGACCGGTCAGGGCACGGGTACGCTATGTGGTGCGCTTCAGCAAGGATTGGCAGTCCATCAGCGGGACGCAGCGGGGGTGGGTCTATGCGCTGGACCAAGACCCGCTGGCCCCGGAGGCGGTGCCGGCCCTGGCGTTCGCCTCGCATTTCAGCGGTCAGCGCGTGACGGTTGAGGCTGAGTAGTCTCGTCGGGTGATGGGATGACTCCTCCCGCCTGCTGGATGTCGGTTTACGCTGCGCTAAACCGACATTCCTGGCTGTGTAGCCCACTCCTCTGCCTGCATTACCTCTGCTGTGGCCCCATAGTCGCAGGCGTAATCTGACAGCCCCCATTCCCGCCCAACCTCTCCATCCCGTCCCGGCTCCGTACTTCCCCATTCTTCCCTAAGGGAACCCTGCCTTCCCCTACCGCCGAAAAGTGAAATACCGTTACATGTTCTTGTTCGTGGTTGACTTTTGTCCCCTTTCATATAGGAACACTCTTTCTCTATGCCCCTTTGGCTTTTTCTCTGCATCATCCTCTGTGTCGCGGTTGCGTTGTTCTACGAGTGAGGGCCAACCCCATCAATCATTCGAGACACCTGTGCGCGGGGAGGTAAATTATGTCTCAATCAAGTAGTTCTGGGAGAGGAAAAGGAAGCAGCGGTGGAAAAGGCGGAGGCAGAGGTGCTGCTCCTCCTTCAAGACCTGGCGGGAACTGGCCTTCTACAACGGGTAATCCTTCTGGAGGCGGACGCGGAAACGCCCCCTCAAAAGGAAAATAAAGTTGGTTGAGCAGTTGTAAGAGAAGTATTATGAGACGGATACTGATTGCCCTAGCGATTGCCGTATTTCTTTCCCTGGAAGTGCAAGCGGATCAAAACGAAGACAAGGACGAAGATGATTATGTGAAGGAATGGTGTGCGGCAAATGACGGTGAACGGTACTGGCCTCTCGACGACAAGACGGAAGCGGATTGTCTGACAGACACCCACGTCGTTGAGTTTAAGCGCACCGGCGAATGGAGTGAGGTCCTCAAAGGCATTGGGCAGGTCATACACTACACCCAACAGACAGGACTAGACCGCCAGCCTGGCGTCGTGCTGATCATAGAAAACAAAAAAGGGTGCCGTGATTTGAGCCGTCTGCGAAAAACCCTGAAGGGCGTTTCTGTCAATGAGAGGACCGTCGAGTTACTGCCTTCAATAGGTCCGTATGCGGAGAAGTGCCCGAAATAGGACTGGCAGCCCCGTAGGTCGGATTAGCGGAGCGTAATCCGACAGCCCTAGCGACCCGCTCCACGCATTCGTTCGCACTCACTCCCACGGAGAGTTCACTGCTATGTGAGGGGCTTGCGGATGGCGTTCGCCGACTTTGGGGTCCCATTTATCAGCCAGATATGCCTCTACCGCGTCGCAATTCTGCCGGGCTACCGTTGCCCACGTGACATACAGGTCAGTGTCCAGAACATCCCCGTAGAGGAATATCTCTGGATTCTTTCGGTGCGCAGTCAAGCGCTCCTTGATATTCCCCTGACCAACGTACACGACGACCTGAGGCTCCTTTCCCCCGACCCAAATGATGTAGACGCCATGCATAGTGTTGAAATGCTCGTGGGCCAAGTCTATGGAGTCAAGTGTGTACCACGTACTGTTCTGGCCTTTCATCCAGTGGAGTTGCATTTGAGACTTCCTGAGGTCAGTCAGTTCCGGGTCTTCGACACCGGCAGCGATGAGAAAGCCTTCATTCAGCAGGATATCCATACCGTGCGCCCGCCAGTCCTGGCACGGCGCACCATCATATAGCCGTCGCCCTTCATATCGGCGGCGTAGCTCAGGTGCGGCTCGCCGGCAATGGTCGCCTCGGTTTTTGTCCAGTGTATTTCCGCCATGCTGATTGCTCCTTTCCCTGGGGCCTTTTACGAGCCGATGAGTCAGAGGCGGCACCGCCTTTGTGGAGTACGCCCGCTCTGCCAGCGTGTAGGCAGATTCCCCCAGCGCGTTTCTCAGATCGTAGAGCGGGTGCGCCGAGTGCCCAACCCGCCCTATCCAGCCGTCGATCACCCAGGCTGCCTCCCATGCCAACTCGCTTTCCCTCAAAAAATCCCGCTTCTTTTGCTCCATACGGGGGGCCTCCTACCCAAAAAGCCCCTGGTACGGTTTCCCGCTGATGAGATTCCGGGGTCGGCCCTGGACGGCGTTCCACGGTTGATGCCACGGCACCACACCCTCGCGTAAGGCTGATACGATGCGGTCGGTGATCTTCGCGTACACGTCCTTGCTCATGGTCTTGCCTCCTTCTCTCCTGCAAAACAAAGAGGATTTTTTCGGTTCTCACCCACCGCTCGGACCGAAAAAAATCAGAGAGCAGCCCGGAGGGCGCACGGCTGAGTCCGCCGGCGGCCTGAAGCATCCGTGCCAGGTTCGCGAAGCGGTTCTGGCGCGTGATGCGGAGGCGGGGGCCTGGTGACGACCGCGCGGACCTGGGCAGGGCGGTCGTCACCAGGCCCCCGCTGCATGTCCTGGGGCGGTGGGGGTCGCCTGGGAAAGAATGGTCGGGCCACTGCTGACGGGGTGACGGGACGAGCCAGACCGCACGAGGGTTCCTGGCACGGCTCCGGAGTGCCCAGGAAGGTTCGGAAACCTGGGGTTCTGAGAGGCATCTATGGGGGCCGGGGGGACTCATATACCTCACCCACCCCCGTCAGGTCCCCCTTTCAGTTTCTCCAAGTCCTGTTCATCAGTCTCGTGCAGCCGTTTTCCCCGTCGCCAATCCCAAGGCGGCACGAACTCCCCGGCCCATATCCCCGCCCGGCCCTGCTGCCTGGCCCTGGAGCTTATCCTTGCTGGGCTTCCATGTAGCTGCGCAACACCGCGTTGATCCGCGTCTGGTAGCCCCGCCCCTGTGCCTTGAAGAAGGCTAGCACATCCGTGTCTAACCGCAGGGAGATCGCCGCCTTAGCCGGGGGTATGACCACGGTGGCCTGCGCCCAGTCGAATTCCCCTTCTGCCGCCGCTCTGGCCGGTTCCTCACCGGCGGCGCGCTCCCGTCGCAGCCGTGGCCAGTCGGTTTTGGCCTTATCTTTCCAGAGGACCGCTTCCCCCAGTGACATACTGGTAATAGTTTTGTCTTTCATTGCGCCGCGCTCTCCTTGCGGTGATGACTCGACAGCAGCCGTCCCGGACCGTGTAGATCACCGTCATTTCGATTCCATCGACCAGCCCCACCGCAAGCCACCGGGGCTCCCCGCGCCGGGCCGAGGGCGCGGTCAGGACAGGGCCTGCAAACATTCGGATGACATCGAGAAAATCGATCCCTCGTCTCTCTAAAACCCGTTGCCGCTTGTCTTCATCCCATTGGAAGGTCTGAAAGAGCGGGATGTCTTGCGCCATGCTTGTCTCTCAGAGCCCACGATTGACTCCTCGCCAATACAATTGTATACACTCATCAGGAAACCGCAAGCGCTCACCTTGCCCCACGAAGCCCGTTATCTCGCGGCCGCACCTTTGTTACTCATCGTTGTGGATGGGGGTTGCTTGTGTTCGTTTGGGTGACTGTTCTTTCCCCCGCCGGGCTTGCGGCCGGCCCCCCTGGCTCTGGGTCCCGGTCGCTGACTGCTTGCTGCGGTGAGCGGGGGCCGAGCCGGCCGCGGGTCTGAGTTCGGAGCCTGTGCAGGAGGCTGCTACCCCCCGTCAAATCTGACGCTTTTCCCCCTTCCCCTGAAAAAACGGCCCGCTTACGTCGCTCGCGTCGCCCTTGAGTTCCCCATAGGTCAGGCGCGGAATCTTATTTTGAAAATAAGCCCGGCACCCGGAGCCCAAATAATCGTCAACGGGCAGGTGCACGGACCTTAGTGACTCTCTCCATACTCCTCCATTCGCCTTTTGTGCCGCGCCCGCCTCTCCTTCCGCTCCATCTCCTCCTGCTCCAACCTCCACGCCTCCTGCGCCGGTTTCTCCGACACACGAAAGTGGTCTAAACCAAAAACGGGCGGTTTTCCGAGCTCAGGACGATACCGCGCCGCACACGCCTGAAAAGCCCCATTGAAGCTATCCACTAGCGAACGGGCGCCCGCCTCCAGTTCCGCCGCCCGCGCCTTATCTCCCGCCTGCTCGGCCAGCACCATCTCTCCCTTCAGCTCAGTGATGGCGGCTGCCACTAACGAAAAGTCCTGGGGGTTGTTGCACTGATACTGGTGCTGCGCACTGCATCCCGTGACCTGGACGGAAGCCACGGCCAAGACCAAACCAACCCACCTCATACCGACCTCCTTAGCGCACCTTGGTTGGGCCGCTCTCCCTCTCGTAGTAGGCGTCGATAAGAACCGTCTAACGCTTGATGGACCGCAGGTGGTGCAAACGTCTTGAATAGAGAGCCTTCTTCGTCTCCTTCGTACAGGTACCGCCAGATGAACATGTGGTCTTCTTCTCTCTCGTTCATCCTTCCGTCGCACTCTACCAGTCGCACTCTGAGGCGACAAGCTGAGCGGCTATCAAGTGCTCAAGAAATGGTTGTCGTACGGGGAGCGCCCCATTCTTGGCTGGGCGCTGATGCCGGAGGAAATCCAGCACTTCACCGACACGGCAAGACGAATCGTGGGAGTGTTAGGAGTGTCGGGCCAGGATGGCTCACGATAAAAAAGGGAATTATATACAATCTTACCCACCGCCCCGCCTTATCCGCGTCGGCGTGCTCTCTCCGCCGCCGTCAAAACCCACTCGGGATGCGGTTTCCGTGTGAGGCTGCTGTGCAAGCGCAGTCAGCCCCGTAGGTCGGATTAGCGGAGCGTAATCCGACCTACAGGACTAGGGTCGGGACTCATAACCAATAGAGGATGATAGCGGCGAGGGCGACGGTGGCGAGGTAGTTGTGAGCGAGCTTATCGTAGCGGGTGGCAACGCGCCGCCAGTCCTTGAGGCGGCAGAAAGTGCGTTCAATGACATTCCGGGTCCGATAAGCGAGTTTGTCAAAAGGATGTTTGCGCTTACGGGTTGGATTGTTGGGGATGACCGGTTGGCAGCCTCGGTTGCGCAGCCAAGCGCGCAGGGCATCGCTATCGTAGGCGGTATCGGCCAGACAGCGAGCCGGAGTCAACTCGGCCACTAAGGCAGTCCCGACCGGGGCATCGCCACGATGGCCCGGGCCGATAATCAGCCGCCGGGGGCACCCGGACTCGTCGACCGCCGCATGGATTTTGGTGGTCCGTCCCCCACGCGACCGGCCGATCGCCTGCTGGTGCGCCCCCCTTTTCCACCCGCCGCCGACCGATGCGCCTTGACGGGAGTGGAATCCAGCATCAGCGCCACCGGCGGTCCGCCGGCCTTGGACAGCCTCGCGAATATCCCTTCCCAGACACCCTTGCACGCCCAGCGCACGAACCGGTTGTATAACGTCTTAGGCGGCCCATAGACACGCGGCGCATCCCGCCACCGACACCCGCTCTGCAACACGTGGATAATCCCCGAGATGACCCGCCGGTCGTCCACCCGCGGCACCCCGCGCGTGTCCGTCGGCAATAGCGGCTGGAGCCGCGCGAATTGCGCTGCGGATAGCCAAAACTGATTGCTCATCGCCTCTTCCCTCCACGACGGAGAGAGAATCATAACTCCCTGGCCAAGAAAACTCCCTTTATGAGTCCTGAGCCTAGTGGTCTGGGCTCTTCTGCTCTGGGCAGAACCCCTTTGGGTCGTGCCAAGCGTTCCAGATGAGCATGTAGCCAGCGCGGTCATGCTTCCACATCTCACTGCGATTCCACGGATACTCTCCATTGAAGGCCCACATCGCTTCTGATCCTTCGGCAAAATACTCAAACTCATTGGTCATGGCATAATGCGGCGTGATTGCTGGTGCACTCCCCGAGGAGCGCTTATGGATTGGCGTGCCGTCATAGTGGTTCTGCGTGACTTGCTCCCGCTCTTCGACCGCCTGATACAAGTGTTTCGACTTCTCATAGGTTTTCTGGATGCAGATATTTTCTGGGCCGCCAGCCACGATTTGAAAGTGAAAGGCGTGGGCGAGTTCGTGGAGTGCCCAAGATGCCTGTGTGTGGTCGTGCAGAATCCAGGGCATCCCGTGTTTGTTTGAGTGCGGCCAGTTGGTGCCAAGCACAACGAGGCCAACACGATTGAGTGTGGCATTATAGCAGCCTGGATTTCTGATTTCACGCCCACACGGCCACCATTCCGACCAGTTGGGGGCCGCATCAAGGTAGATGGAGACTTCGCTGTCAATGAGTTGCCGGATAGCGGTCTTGGGGACCGCGTTATGTGAGGTCATCCACAGGAGTTGGGCCTTGAGTATATCAAGTTCGCGGCCCAGGGCGGCGTGGGTGAAATCGGGGGCCTCATAGACGGTCGGCGAGATGCGCACGTCAAACCCCTCGATCACATAGCGGGTGGGGCATTCCCCTTCTTCGCATACGCTGGTATCCCACGGGTAGGGCTCCGGGAACGTCTTATCTTCAGCCGCCGACCCCACCCCACTCAGGACAAGATGACATCCCAGGGCGATAACAACGGCGCGCCACACCATACAGCACCTCCTTGAGACAGAGGATCAGAACATCGCAAGAAGTTGAAACGGCGTCAAGCACGCTTGCTATGCCACCAGCTTCTTATATTCCAGCGGCTGGGTCTGCATGATGCGCTTGAGTGTATCTCGAAAGATATGCGGGTTCTTGCGGTTATTGTACCGCCACTCCAGTTCTTCCAGGTAGCGGTCCATCAGAGGACGCTCCTTATCCGATCTGACGGAACGAGAGTATTCCGGGACGAGCGCCGTAACCACTAATTCCGTTCCGTTATATACACTTGACTCGCCGTCCCGTATTTCGCACATTCTGCGCAAAACACCCCCGTATTTCGCACATTCTTGTGTTTTTTCGCAGATATTTCGCACATTTTACCCTCATTTGCGCACCCTTCAGCGACCCACTTTCAATAAAAACAGACACTTAGCCTGCATTTCCCCCCAAAAAACGGGGGGCTGCGCAAAAACAGCCACCCAGGGCGGCCTCAGAGCCCCCTCCCCGCCCCCCCAAAATGACAATGTATACGTTGGACTCATGGAAAACGGGGTTCTCCCCCCCTGCCCACGCCTTACATACCCCTAAAATTGCCCAAAAAGCAGGCCAAAAGGCCGAAAGTTTCGCAACTATTCTGTTCGGCTGCGTCTTGTTTTCCAGGCTTCCCCGCTAAAACTCAAACCCGGCCCGCAGATAATAGAAGCCGCCGTTGAAGCCGTAGGGTGAGTTGGGCGGATATTTATTGCCGATTTCGCCTGCCCAGCGACTCCTGCGTGGATACTGGTCGAACACGTTTTCCGCGCCGAAGGCAAAGGTCGCCATCTGCATGAACGGCAGGTCCCTGAAGGTGTAGGAGAGTTCCATGTCGGTGAGCCAGCGTTCCCCGTTTATGGAGGTCAAACCCGCCTCTACGATATCCTCAAAAAACGAGTCATAGTAATGCACTCGGGTCAGGAATCGCCACGGCCCCCAGGTGTGGTCGGCCGTAAGGGAGAAGCGGAACTCCGGCAGGGCGTCTTCATACTGCCGCCGCCGCCTCGAATTGATGATGTTCGGATTGAAGCTATCCACCTGAGTGTCGGTCCAGTTTCCCACAAAGGTCAGCAGGGTATGCCCAGCAAAAGTGTGGAGCGGATAGGTGGCCACGACATCGACGCCTTGGGTAGTGGTGTCGAAATCATTGGTGAAGAAGTTCACCCCCGAGAAACTGCGCGCATCGGTAACACCCTGATCCAGGAGCGCGTCGATATCCTCCGGCGTCAGTTTGAGATTGCTCGTCAGGGCGAGGCGGCCCTGCACCTTAATGCGGTAGTAGTCGACGGTCACGTCGAGGTCGCCCAGGCTGAAGACCGTACCCACGGAATAGTTGACCGACTTTTCCGGCTCCAGTTGCTTGCCGCCTTTGCGGACCGCGGCCGGATGGTCCGGCGGCAGGATCGCATTGTCCACCAGCCGATTGCCCTCCAGGGAGGTCGAGGTCTTGCGGTAGTTGGTCTGTCCCACGGTCGGGGCGCGAAAGCCCGAGCTGACCGAGCCGCGCAGGGCAATCGCCTCCAAGAACTGCCAGCGGGCGGAGACCTTGCCGTCCAGGGTATCCGCTATGCCCTCATACGCTTCATACCGCCCGGCCAGGCCGACGGTCAGATTTTTGATCACCTCGGCTTCCAGGTCCAGATAGCCGGCATAGCTGCCCCGGTTGAACGTACCGGCTATCTCCGGCCCGAAGCCTTGAAAGCCATTGGAGCCGATCCCGAACCCCTGAGCCGCCAGGCCTCCCGGACTGTTGTCAACATACCAGGAGTCCTTGCCGCCGGATTTGATCTCGAATTCTTCCTCACGGTATTCCAACCCAAAGGCAATGTTCAATGCCGAGTGGAACAGCCCCACATCGAACGGCCGGGAAACATCCAGGTTGAAGGTCTTGTCAAATTCTCGATAGCCGCCGGGTTTGTACGAGGTCGGAATGTTCGTGCGCATGGCCGCGAGCTGGGGGTTAATGGTGTTGTGCATAAAGAAATCAACGCTGTTGTGGCCAAAACTGGTGCTGGCGTCATAGAACCAACCACTGAGCAGCGCCGATGCGCTCTCGACCTCGCCACGCAGGCCAAAGGTGATGCTCCAGTCCTCAACAACTCCACCGTAACGCGGCGTGAATCCACCCGGAAACCGCTCGTTAAAAGAGAAGCAATGGTCGGGCAGCCCCGCCAATGCCGCGGCATAGTCGGCTGCGGAATTCTTGGCAATCGACGGACAGCCCTGACGGTCGTCTGACAGGTCGGCAACCAGGAGATTCCAGCCACCATCGAAAATTCCGTCCCGGGAGTTGGGGTCGCGAAAGAAGAAGCCGCCCTCGACCTTGCGCTCCGCATAGTTACCGAAGGCGTATACACGGCTGTTGATCTCCTCCAGGTCCACGCCCAGGTTGCCGAAAAACTTGTAATCGTACCGGACCTCCGGCGCTCCCCATATCTGGGCTGCCGGCCGCCGCACATGCTCGTTACCGGCCTCTATCCGTGCCCGGGCGTCGTCCCGCTGCACGCTGCGGCTGGTCTCGTCCGCGTTGGTGAACTCGAAGCTGAAATTGGCAAAGCCGTTGTCCGTTAGCGGCATGCCCAGATTAGCCGCCACATTCACTTTGTCGCCGTCGCCGTGGTAGTTCTGCCCATAGCTGGTCTGGACCGTCAGGCCCTGCCGGTCCTCGCGTAGCTTGAAGTTCAGAATGCCGGCGATGGCATCCGAGCCGTACTGAGCCGCGGCTCCGTCGCGGAGCACTTCCACCCGGTCCAACGCAATGGCGGGGATCGCGGAAATATCGGCCCCATGCGATCCGTTCGAAATGCCTCCAAATTCGGGGATGACGGATGCCCGGTGACGGCGTTTGCCGTTGACCAGCACCAGGGTAGAGTCGGGCGGTAATCCACGCAGATTGGCCGGGCGAATCAGGGTGGCGGCGTCACTGATGGGCTGCTGATTGACGTTGTAGGAGGGCACGCTGGCGGACAGGAGCGAGTCCATATCCCGGATGCCGTAGGTCTGCAAGTCTTCGCCCTGAATAATGTCCACCGGCACTACGGAATCCCGAGCCGAGCGACCCGCCACGCGGGAGCCGATCACCTGGATCTCGTCGAGCCCCACGACCGACTCCTGCGGTTCGGTGGCTGGCTCTGGCTGGCTGGCCTCTTGAGCCTCCAGGCTCGGTGCACTCATCAGCATCAGGAACCCGAATATCGCCTGCAATCGTTGCCTTCTCATCACATCTGGCCTCCTTCCCGAGACACATGATATACCTGAGATTTTATTCTGGAGGAAGAATTGTGGATAATTATCGGATGCTTAGGGTGGAATCAGTCTCTTTCGATACTGACAACCCTAGAATAAAGATGGCCCTGGAGAAGTACGGAGATCAGCTAAATGCCGACCGTATTCATTTTGCTTTGCGTTCAGCAACAGATGGGGCTAAGGGTGTTTCTTCTTATTCTCGCCTCAAGGATTCAATCCGCGCCAGTGGTGGAATTATAGTCCCGGTTACGGTCAGGGTTAAAGGCGACGAATATGTTTGTATCGACGGAAACACCCGCCTCGCCATTTACAAACAATTCCTTAGAGAGGGAGTAGAAGGGCCATGGTCCGAAATCAAAGCAATTGTGCTTGAAGACGCAAACCAACGCGGTATTGAGACAGTTCGTGTGTCTTCGCATCTCGTTGGAGCCAGAGAATGGCCCGCGTACGAAAAGGCAAGCTATCTTCATTACCTACGTAACCAAGAGTTCATGGACTACGGTGAAATGATAGCGCTGTGTGGCGGCAATAAAGCTGATATTGAACGCCAGATAGAAGCCTATCAGGATATGAATGACTACTACCGCGATTTAGTTGATGATACGGCATTCCACATCGACAGATTCAGCGGTTTTGTTGAGCTTCAGAGACCAAAGGTTAAGGACGCCATATTTGAGGCCGGTCTGGAACTGAAGGATTTTGGGGAATGGATTCGTGACGGAAAAATATACCGTTTAGCCGATGTGCGGGAATTACCAAAAGTCCTTCGTGACGATGACGCACGGAATACGTTCCTCAATGGAGGTCCCCGTTCCGTAGAGGACGCCATTGCGATTATTGACAGAAAAGCAGACAGCGAACGCGCCCAGACAAACGAGGGGATAACGCTGGATACCGCAACGGTGTACCAGCTCGCGGAAGTTCTAGCGCGGCGTATCAATGATATGCCTTATTCTGAATTACGAATGTTGAAAAACCAAGAGAGTGAAGAGGTTGGTGAGCAAATACGTTCTCTTGAGAGTCTTTCTGAACGTTTACAAAATCTACTTGAAGATGTCTCAGAGTGATATACATAGAAACCTCGTGACTCAGGCGGCAAAAGCACTTGAGGCACGCTATCCGTTCCTTTCAATCGTTACTGATATACAACAGGCTCCTGGTGATGCAGTACCTCCGGTAATTGATGGATACCGCCCGGATGTGTACGCGAGAAAAATGCCTACTAATGACATTGTGATAGCGGAAGCTAAAACTGATAATGATATCGACAAAACGCACACCCACAATCAGATCATCTCCTTTCTTACCTATCTTGAGCGGAATGGGAGCGGACTCTTCATCCTATCGGTTACGGGTCATGGGGCAAATCGCGCTAAAACCTTATTGCGGTTTATATATCGAGGCATGCCCGTGAAGGGTACAGACATTGCTGTCTTTGACGGTTGTGATTTTTGGCTACTTGATCCGACGGGGGGTATGGGATGGCGTTTAAGCTGAGAAAGCCGCCTCGACTGAGTGCAAAATACGAGGCTTACCCTTATCAGCTTGACGCCCTCATGGCAGTAAAGGTCCTACCTTATGCTGCAATATTTCATGAGCAAGGACTCGGCAAGACAAAAATTGCTATTGACTTGATATTATTTTGGTTAGGCGAAGATGTAGTCGATACAATATTCGTCGTCACGAAAAAATCATTGGTCCAAAATTGGTTCGATGAACTATTATCTCACTCTCATGTAACGCCGAGTGTTTTATCCGGTAATCGTCGAGAAAACAGCATTGCTCTGAACTCACCTGTGCTGATTTACATAATGAACTACGAGGTCATATCCACAAACCTTGACCTCATACGTCAGTTCCTGAACACCTGCCGAGTGGGCATAATCTTGGACGAAAGTCAAAAGATCAAGAATCCAGAAGCAGCACTTTCAGCTTGTTTTCATTCCATAGCGGAAGGATTCGTGCGCCGTATTATTATGACCGGAACGCCTGTGGCTAATCGCCCTTATGATATTTGGTCACAGATCAAGTTCCTTGATGACGGCAAAGCGCTGGGCGCGTCGTTTCCCGAGTTCAAGGCCACACTCGATTTGCCGTCTCAATCTACCTCAGCGGCAGAGTATAGCACCCAGTTAGTCGATGTTATGGAAAGGATAAAGCACTTCTCAATCCGTGAAACAAAGCGGACATCAGGGATCGAACTTCCTGACAAGACCATAGTCACGCATTTCGTTAAATTGGCACCTCGGCAATCGGCAATTTACACTTCATACAGAGACCGGCTGAGGTACGAACTACAAAGCAGCGATAGCCTTATCATTGATGGTGCGGAAGACATTTTGAAGCGCCTATTGCGTTTGGTACAGTGCGCCTCAAATCCAGCCCTCCTGGATGAAACGTATAACGAGCTTCCCGTGAAATATTCGAGGCTCGTGGAGTTATTTGACGAAATTAAGGTTCAATCGAACAAGATAATTATATGGACCGGGTTTATAAAGAACGTCGAATGGTTGGGCAAAAAGCTAGATTACTTCATGCCTCAAAAGGTGCATGGTTCTATGGCAGTTGCTGACCGGAACGAGTCAATCAGAAAGTTCAAGACCGACAGTAGATGTAGAGTCTTATTGGCAACGCCTGGAGCGGCAAAGGAGGGATTGACCTTAACGGTTGCCAATCATGCGATATTTTACGACCGTGGATTCAGCCTTGATGACTACCTCCAAGCACAGGATCGCATTCACAGAATTTCTCAAACTGAAGAGTGTTTCGTACACAATCTGATTGCTAAAGATACTATCGACGAGTGGGTGGATATCTTGCTGAACGCCAAGTATCAAGCGGCACAGCTAACGCAGGGCGATATATCGCGCAACGAGTTTGAGGCGGAATTTACGCACGATTTGTCAGGCTCATTGGCCCAAATACTATCACCTGAAGGTCATGCGTAATTTGGATTATGGAGGGATTAAATGAATGATAAAAGCGATATGAAAATTCTGGGTGAAACGATCCCACTCAGCAACGACTACCTCCCCATTGATACCCTCAAGTTCTTGAAAGACAACCCAAGAGTGTACGCTTGCACACACGGGCATCCTAAATTCGACAAGCTGATTGAGGAAGAGCAACAAGAGCTAATATTCAAAAACCTTCTGCAAGAACAGAGCGTAAAGAACCTGATCCCTGATATTAAACGGCATGGTGGGCTTATGGAGCCGATATTGGTTCGCCACGACACAAAGGAGGTGATAGAAGGCAATTCTCGATTGGCAGTTTATAGAGAATTGAATGAGAATGCTGAGGACGGCGAGTGGGAATTTATCCCTTGCAACATAGTAAGTCGGCTGACAGAAGAACAACAAGCGGCATTTCTGAATCAAATTCACGTCAAGGGTAAAACACAATGGTCTGCCTATGAAAAGGCCAATTTTGCCTATGTTCGTAAGGAGCAAGGATGGAGCGTAAAGGATATCGCTCGACTGTTCGGCGAATCCGAGGCTACAATACGCACTAGGGTAAAAGTCATTAAGTTGATGAAGGCCAACATGGATAGCCAACGTTCCCACTTTAGTTACTACAACGTTATTGTTCGTGACGAAGCAATTTCGACGGAGATGGACCGTCAAGACGATTTCAGAGACTTTCTTCTGGAGAAAATTAAAAATCAAGGACCGGACGGGGAGGATAGTGACTTCACAGCTCTAGAACTCAGAAAGAAACTCCCAGTAATTCTGAAGAAACCAAAAGAACTGAAGAAATATCTGCGGGGCCAGACTGACCTAGATGAAGGATACCAACGTGCCAAGATCAACCAGGTAGAGGAGAAAATAAGACAGGCAAAAAAGCTGGTTGAAGATGTTTCGCGGAGGGAAGTGACTCTATTAGAACGAAACCAACTCAACGCATTCAAGCAAACCGTTAGGAGGCTATCGCAGGCAGTTGGACGAATAGAGAAGATGGTCGATGGGTTGAGTAGTTCCAATGGCTAAAAATATTCTACTGATTGAGCCTGGTTATCCGAATAAGTACCCGCCACTCGGCTTGATGAAGCTAGCTTCCTATCACGCGGAACGGGGGGATGCTGTTCGCTTTATCAAGGGAGAGGAGCGGTCGGTATTATTCGAGGTATGGGACCGTGTATACGTCACGACGCTCTTCAGCTTTGAATGGGAGCGAACGGCAGCAGCGATAGACTTTGCCATTCATGCCGCCAGCCATCAGCCTGAACGGGTCTTTGTCGGTGGCATTGCTGCCTCCCTCATGTATGACGAGTTTATAAACGAACCGCGCTGGGCGGGCGTGCGATTCATCAAAGGGCTGCTTGATGGACCACCAGCGTTGGCGCTCGGGTTGTCGGAAGACTCCTGTGATTTCGGAATGGACGATATTAACGGTATGCCCATTGAGGAGCGCATACCAGCTTACAGTATCCTTGACCAGATCAGCTACCACTATCCTGTGCATGATGCCTACTTCGGCTATGCCTCGCGCGGTTGTGTTCGGAAATGCGCCTTCTGTGGGGTGCCTACACTGGAAGGGGCGCAACGCGAAATGCCTTCACTGGCACGTCTTATTGCCGGAATCGACAAGGCGCACGGGCAGAAAAAAGACCTCGTTTTGATGGACAACAACATTACCGCTTCTGCCCGGTACAAGGAAGTTATCGCAGAAATCCGAGATATTGGTTTTGCACGGGGCGCAAAGCTCAAGCGTGCCGACAAGCCTGCTGTACAGCGCCGTGTTGATTTTAACCAGGGTGTTGATGCGCGTATTCTCGCTAAATCTCCCATGTTCTTGCGAGAGATGGCGACTATCTGCATCAGTCCGCTCCGTATTGCCTTTGACCACCTCGGCGTCCGCAAGGTCTATGAAACGTCTATCCGTATGGCGGCTGACAGTGGCATTACGTCATTGTCGAACTACATGCTCTATAACTTCATGGATACACCAGCAGACCTATACGAACGTATGCGGCTCAACATCGCGCTGAACGAAGAGTTAGGGATTCGTATCTGGTCATTCCCCATGCGGTATCAGCCCGTCACGCTGAAAGACCGCTCCCATGTTGGGAAGCGTTGGAACCGGTACGAATTGCGCTCTTTTCAGATCATGCTCCAGGCAACCCGTGGCGTTGTCAGCGGTAACCCTTCCTTCTTCATGAGAGCCTACGGGGAGGACAGCCGGGCATTTGAACGATTATTACGCACTCCTCATGCGTTCATTTTTTATCGCGAGCATTATGAGAACGGCGCAGGACGTCCGGTGCGTGAGGAGTATGAGGCACTCTGCCGCCGGCTCTCACAGAGTCAGGAACGAGACCTGATGAGTCTACTGTCTGGACCGAGAGGACCAGGAATACTTCCACGGAAAGACTATCAGCACCTCGTGAATGACCATAGCCTTGACCCACTCCTCCGAAAGATTATTGCATTCCATGTCTTGGACACGAAGGACAGCGGCAAGATAGAAAAACCCAAGATTCTGCCGCTATTCCCAGAACTCAACCCAGACCCTGTCATGCCCGAAAAGGATGAAATCGTCGAAGACGCCGGATTGTTTGACCATGACTCGGTGGAAGAACAACAATCTCACCATCGTTCAAAGGCGGCCCGCTGAATTGCTTCGGGGAAGTGATGCCTAACACTGATATACCGGAAGTGCTGGTTGGTGGAGATATTTTTAGTCTCATCACTGTCGGGATGTATAACAACCCGTTAGCCATCTACCGCGAATATATTCAGAATACGGCAGACGCGGTTGCTACATCTGAGCGTTTGCAGAAAGGCAAAGTTGAAATCAGACTCGACCCGGCTGGACTACGCATACGGATTCGAGACAATGGACCGGGTCTGTCATTTGATGCAGCGCTACGGACGTTACTTCCCATCGCTTGTAGCGAGAAAAGTCTAGGCGTTGACAGAGGATTCCGCGGGATTGGACGACTAGCGGGGCTCGCATTTGCACAGGCAGTGACATTTATTACCCGTGCACAGGACGACCAACGGGTCACTCGTATTGTCTGGGATGGACCGAAGCTCCGTCGCAGTATCGCTGAGAATACACAGATAGAGCATGCCATCCGGGAGAGCGTCACTGTCGAGACGTTACCGGGGGACGAATGGCCCGCGCATTTCTTCGAGGTTGAGGTGAGCGGGATTGGACGGTATGCCGCAGGACTAATCCTTAACCGAGAAGTGGTTCGTGCCTACATAGGAGAGGTCTGTCCCGTTCCCCTTGCTTCACAGTTTCCTTTCGCTTCGGAAGTTGAAAACCTTTTTGGCAAAGGTGAAGCGTCCTTGGTGCTAGATGTCATTTTGAATGATGAGATTCTACCCATAACGCGCCGATTTAGTGACAAGATTCGGTTCTCCAATGGCCGGGAGGATCATTTTACGGATTTTGAAAAGATCGACATTCCGGCTGTAGACGGAAACGGACATGCCGCCATAGGCTGGGTTGCACATTCATCTTACCGTGGCGTTATACCGAAGGACGCTGGAATTCGGAGTATTCGCGCACGTGCAGGAAACATCCAAGTCGGTGATGAGACAATTTTCGACCACCTTTTCCCTGAAGACCGATTTAATCGCTGGTGTATCGGTGAATTACACATTGTGGACCCACGGATCATCCCAAATGGGCGTCGGGACTACTTTGAACCAGGACCCCACATCCGTAATCTCGAAAATCACTTGGGTATTCTCGTCCGCCGAATAATTAAGCGATGTCGGGATGTGTCAGCAAAGCGGAACAAGGAAAAAAAGTTTAAGTCTACACTGCACGAAATAGAAGAGATGTACGACCTCGCGGCAGCCGGATACCTATCCTATGAAGATACGAAGACCTTGGTAGGGCGAGCCTTAGAACGTATCCAGAATATCAAGGAAGACGCTGATACCTTGAATGGCGACACTAAAGAATATCGTGAGAGGTTGGGCGGTTTGGAGCAGAGATTAGGCAGCTTCCAGGCAAATGGCAATCGTCTGCCGTTTGAAGGTGTAGCGGCGTCGGAAGTTGCGACCTATCGAAAAGTCTTCCAAGCTCTGGCAGAGATATCACCGTCTCCTCGCACTGCAAAGGAATTGATGGAAGCTGTTCTGGCCCGCATCTAGCACAATGACGTAGGAAGCGGGTTGTGAGTCACAAAAGAATTTGAGTCGGAGGGAATGCCTCTCAACCTCTATCCCAATATCTATTCATCAGGGTCAGTCCCCATAGACTGGCTCCCGACTAGAGGGCATACCCTCAAGTATCCTGTACGAAACAGTGCCGTGTTGCGAGAACTGCGTCATTTACGGCCCGGACATTGGCAAAAAGTCATCAAATCGGGCAACTCTGGTGAAGTCCATTATTTTGAACACGAGTCGGGCGCTGTAGCCGGTGTAAAGTTTTTCCTATGACGGGAGTAACTATGAGACCACACCATTCCTTCCGTATCGTTCTGTCAGAGGCGGGGAGTGAGCCAAAAGACCAACTCGAACTTTTCTCCTTGTTAAATCTGGGCCTCATACAATCCTTAGCCAGTGGGGTCTTGAGTCCGACTGACGCTATCCAGCGTTTCTATCACGCTGACAATTGCCTCTACGTCCGCAAGCATCTACGGAACAGGGAAGCCAACGCAATTATGAGTCACGGGGTGCAGTTGCCTGATCTTTTTGAGAGCTTGGAGACGGAAGAAGCGCAACGTGAATTTTTCCACGAGCTTGAAAAGATACGCGGGCTGTGTTTGAAGCTCTTGGAAGCCGAAGCTCAACTCGGGGAATAAACGACGCCATCAGTCCGCCCCGGAACGACACTCCCTTGTATATAATTTAAGAAGACCGGTTAGGGGCGACGCATGCGTCGCCCCTACTCCTGGCCACCAACCACTCGCCACTGACCCCTATCAGAACTCGAAGCCGGCCCGCAGATAATAGAAGCCGCCGTTGAAGCCGTAGGGCGACGATGCCGGGTATTTGGCGCCGGCGAGGCGTGCGTACGGATTTCTGGCCGGGTACTGATCGAACAGGTTCTCGGCGCCGAACGCGAGGGTCAGCATTCCCATGAGCGGCAGGTTCATAAACATGTACGAGAGTTCCGCGTCCACGAGCCAACGTTCGCCTGCCTCAATGGGCAGGTCCCCCAGATGGGCCGCATAAAAACCGTCGTAGAAATGCAGCCGGGTCAAAAGCCGCCACGGCCCGTAGGTGTGGTCACTCGTGAGGGAGAAACGAAGCTCCGGCAGATTGTCTTCAAGCTGCCGCACGCGCCCAGCGTCGATAATAGTCGGGTTGCGGCTGTCAACCTTGGTCTTGTTCCAGTTGCCCACAAAGGTGAACTGCGTGCTGCCGGCGAACGTCTCCAGCGGGTAGGTCGCCACGAGATCGACACCTTGCGTAGTAGTATCGAAGTCGTTGGTAAAATAGCGCACTCCGGTAAAACTGCTCGCGTCCACGACGCCTCGGGCCAGGAGTGCCGCTATATCCGGCTCGGTCAGTGTCAGCGTCTTCGTCAGCCCGATGCGACCCTGCATCTTGATGCGATAATAGTCGAGGGTAATGTCCAGCTTGCCCAGGCTGAAGACCGTGCCCACGGAATAGTTGACCGATTTTTCCGGCTCCAGTTCCTTGCCGCCCTTCTGTCGCGCAATCGGGTCGGTGGGGGAGAGGGTCGCTTCGTCCGCCAGTCTTCCGTCGATGAGCGACGTCGTGACATTACGAACGTTTGCCTGGCCCACGGTCGGGGCGCGAAAGCCGGAGCCGACCGAGCCGCGCACGGCCATATCGGCCAGGAATTGCCAGCGAGCGGAGACCTTGCCATCCAGGGTATCCGCTATCCCCTCATACGCCTCATACCGTCCGGCGAGGCCGATGGTCAGGTTTCTGATTACTTCGGCTTCCAGATCGAGATAGCCGGCATAACTGCCGCGACTGAACGTACCGGCATGTGTGGGGCTGAGGCCGGGAAAGCCGTTGGAGCCAATGCCAAAACCCTGACGGGCCAGGCTTTCTTCGATTTTCCAGGAGTTCGGCTCACCGGCGTTCGCTGAAAATTCTTCCTCTCGATACTCCAGCCCAAAGGCCAGGTTCAGCGCGGAATAGAGGAGGCCCAAGTCGAACGGCCTGGAGATGTCAAAATTGAATACTTTGTCGAACTCGCTATAGCTGCCGGGTTTATACGAGGTCGGAATGGAGGTTTGCATATGGGCGAGCTGGGGGTTAATGGTGTTGTGCATGAAGAAATCAATGCTGTTCCGACCGAAGCTGGCGCTCAGGTCGTAGTGCCAGCCGGCCAGCATGTCGGACAGTTCCCCGCGCAGGCCGAAGGCGACGCTCCAGTCCTGCATAGAGCCACCGAACCGCGGTGCAAAACCACCCGGAAAGCGCTCGTTGAAAATAAAGCAGTGGGCCGGCAGATTCACATTGGTGTAGTCTGCGGCCGGGTTGGCTGGTACCACCGGACAGCCTTTGAGATCGTCGGACAGGTCGGCTACCCGGACCGTCGGCGTACCGTCTTCAAGCGGGTCGCCCCGGAACACCCCGCTTCGGGTGTTGGGGTTGCGGAAAAAGAAGTGGCCTTCGGCCTTGCGTTCGGCATAGTTGCCAAACGCATACAGGCTATGCCTGTCGGTCAGGTCCAGGCCCAAGTTGCCAAAGAATTTGTAATTATACTGCACGGCAGGTGTGCCGAAAAATTGCGCCGGCTGACGAACGTGGTCATTGCCGGCGGCAATCAGCCCCCGCGCGTCGTTGCGCTGCACGCTGCGGCTGGTCTCGTCTCCATTCATGAACTCGAAACTGAGGTTGGCAAAGCCCTGCTCGGTCAACGGCAGGCCGAGGTTGCCGGCCACACTCACCTTGTCGCCATCGCCGTGGTAGTTCTGGCCCCAACGCGTTTCCAGCGTGGCTCCCTCGGAGTCGTCGCGCAGTACGAAATTCAACGCTCCGGCAATGGCGTCGGAGCCGTACTGAGACGAAGCACCGTCGCGCAATACTTCCAGCCGCTTGAGCGCAATGGCCGGGATGACCGAAATATCCGCCCCCTGCGCGCCGTCCGAAATACCGTTCCCCAGAAAAGTAATCACTGCGGCGCGATGCCGGCGCTTGCCGTTGACCAGCACCAGGGTGGAGTCGGGCGGCAGGCCGCGCATATTGGCCGGACGGACCAGTGCGGCGGCATCGCCGGCACGCTGGTTGACGTTATAGGAGGGCACGCTGGCGGACAGCAGTGAGTCCATGTCCCGGATGCCGTAGGTCTGCAAGTCTTCTCTCTGGATCACGTCCACCGGCACCAGCGAATCCCGTGCCGAGCGCGCTTCATTCCGGGAGCCCAGCACCCTGACGCCTTCCAGCTCTACGACCCCTTCCTGTTCTTGCTGTGCTTCCTGTGGGGGCACGTCCTGGGCTCCGACCGGCGCGGCTCCCAGGCTGAGGAACAGAACGAGCAGCAGGCCGTATGTCCGCATTCTCGATTTCCTTACCCCGGCTTTTTGCTTACTGCCTTTTAGGACTGCCGCTGGCCAGGCCCGACTCCGCTGGTAACCTGTCCAACTCGGCCGATGGCTACGCAGGTCGAATCTTGTTCGGCGGTAATGGCCTACTTGCGGCCTTCCCCACCGGAACTGTCCCGCAGTCCTGTCCCCTCAGCGCCCGGCGGCCGTAACCCGTGCAGGATGCGCCGCAGGACGACCAGCCGCTCGTGCAGGGCCAGGGTGCCCTCCTCCGCCTGGGCGATATCCACGGCCGCCTGAAAGAACAGCGCCCAGAGTTGCCGCAGCAGCGCGTCGAGCGGCAGCCGCTCAATGACCCCCGCATCCATCAACGGCTCAAAGATACCCCGTAACAAGGCGATGGCCGGTGCCCGGCGCTCCTCGCTCGACCAACCCAGCACGGCCGGGCCGTCGATATAGACAATGCGCCGAACAGTCGGGTCCAACAGCCGGTCAAGAAACCGTTCAATCCCCGTCATCAGCCGCTGCCAAGCGTCGCCCTCCGCCGTCGCCATATCGGCCCGCAGCGCCCCCAGATACTCGCCCCGGACTTCATCAAAGACCGCTTCAAACAAGGCGGACTTATCGCGAAAGTGATAATAGAGCGCCCCGCGCGTCACCCCGGCCCGGCGCACAATCTCCTCAGTCGCGGTTGCCGCATACCCCTGCGTGGTAAAGATGGTCCGGGCCGTATCCAGCAGTGCCCGGCGGGTTTTTTTCGATTGTTCGGCTTTCGTGAGGCTGGTCGTGGCCATAATATGTCCTCCAAGGCTCGGTTCTCGGAATTGCAGCCAGAGTTGAGACGATAGTGGCTATGGACCAGAAACCTCCCACGTTCTAGAACTCAAACCCGGCCCGCAGATAGTAGAACCCGCCGCCAAAGCCGTAGGGCGAGGATTCCGGGTACTTCGCGCCGACGATCTGCGCGTAAGGATTTCTGCGCGGATACTGGTCAAACAGATTTTCTGCGCCAAAGGCGACAGGCGCCGCCTGCATGAACGGCAGATTAAAGAAGGTATACGACAGTTCCGCATCCATCAGGAAACGGTCACCGGCAGTGATGGGCAGGTTGCTCCCCACATGATCCTCGAAAAAGCCGTCGTAGTAGTGCAGCCTTGTCAGGAACCGCCACGGACCCCAGGTGTGGTCGGCCATGAGGGAGAAGCGGAACTCCGGCAGGTTGCCCTCAATCATGCGCTGTTTATTGATATTGATGATGGCGGGGTTGAAGCTGTCGATCTCGGTGTCGTTCCAGTTGCCCACCAGGGTGAACAAGGTGTTCCCGACACCCGTCTCCAGCGGGTAGGTCGCCACCACGTCCACCCCCTGAGTGGTCGTATCGAAATCGTTGGTGAAGAAGGTCACAAACCGGTAACTACTGGCATCTACAACACCCTGTTGCTGCAGGGTGGCAATATCCTCCGCCGTCACTCTCAGCGGACTAGCCTGCCCGATGCGGTCCTGTACCTTGATGCGGTAATAGTCGACGGTGACGCTCAGGTCACCCAGGTTGAAGACCGTACCCACCGAATAGTTGACAGACTTTTCCGGCTTTAGCTTCTTGCCGCCTTTCAGGGCAGATATGGGATGGTCCGGCGGCAGGGTGGCCCGGTCCGCCAGCTCGCCGCCGTCAAAGGCGGTCGTGACATTGCGGACGTTGGCCTGTCCCACGGTCGGGGCGCGAAAGCCTGAGCTGACCGAGCCGCGCAGCGCAATCGCTTCCAGCAACTGCCAGCGGGCGGATGCCTTGCCGTTCAGCGTGTCGCCGATTTTCTGGTGATCCTCATACCGGCCGGCGAGGCCGATGGTCAGGTTCCTGATTACTTCGGCTTCCAGGTCCAGATAGCCGGCATAACTGTCCCGGTTGAACGTGCCGGCGATCTCCGGCCTGAAACCGGGAAAGCCGTTGGAGCCGTTGAGGAACCCCTGACTGTCGAGCCCGTGTCCACTATCGTCTATATACCAGGAGTTTTTGCCGCCGCCGTCTATCTGAAACTCTTCCTCCCGATACTCCAGCCCGAAAGCAAAATTCAACGCCGAGTAGAACAGCCCCACATCGAGCGGCCGGGAAATATCGAAGTTGAATGTCTTGTCAAACTCCCGGTAGCCGCCGGGTTTATACGAGGTTGGAATGCTCGTGCGCATGGCGGCGAGTTGGGGGTTGATGGTGTTATGCATGAAGAAGCCGACACTATTCTGACCGGGAAAATTACCAGTTTCTCTGCGCTTTTCCTACTATGCATACCGTTTGTATCTCAAAGATATCTATCCGATGACGCCTTTGCTGTCAATCTTCTCTCCAGTCGGCCACCTCGCTAGGGGACCTGCTTGGGGGTTGAGACCCTGGGCCGTATCTGGTCGCCCGCGAGGCGGGGGCGAGATGCCCCCGGCCGGGCGAATGACATGATGGACGCTGCCCGCCCGATCCTCCACTTAGAACTCAAACCCGGCCCGCAAATAGTAGAACCCGCCGTTAAAGCCGTAGGGTGAGGTTTCCGGGTATTTCAGGCCGGCGCCAGTCGCTTGCGGGTTCCTGCGCGGGTATTGGTCGAACAGGTTTTCCGCGCCGAATGCGAAGGTGGCAGCCTCCATGAACGGCAGGTTCAGGAAGGTGTACGAGAGTTCCATATCCACCAGAAGGCGCTCGCCGGCGTTGAAGCCGAAATTGCCATCGGTCGGGTAGTCACGGAAGGTGTCGTAGTAGTACAGCCGTGACAGGAAGCGCCACGGCCCCCAGTTGTGATCGGCCGTCAGCGAGAACCGGAACTGTGGCAGGCCCTCTTCGATTTGCCGTACAAGCTTATCACTGATGAACTCCGGGGTGCGGCTGTCCACCTCAGTCTTGTTCCAGTTCCCGACCAGCGTGAACTGGGTGAAGCCGGCAAGCGATTGCAGCGGATAGGTCGCCACGACGTCGACACCCTGGGTGGTGGTGTCGAAATCGTTAGTATAGAAGCGGAGCACCGAGATCTGATTCGGCCCAACTGCCGCGTCGAATTCCGCCCGCGTAATGCCCCGCTTGGCGAGTTCTTCCGCAACATTAAATCGGCTGCTACGGACGATGCGATCCTGCATCTTGATACGGTAGTAGTCGACGGTGACATCGACATCGGCCACGTTGAAGACAATGCCCGCCGAGTAGTTGACGGATTTTTCAGGAGTCAAATCGCTGGCGCCGAAGAAGACCGAAGCGGGATGGTAGCCAGGAAAGGTTGCGTCGTCTATCAACATGCCGTCTTGAAACGAAGTGGTGATTTTGTTCACGTTGGCCTGGCCAGGGGTCGGTGCGCGGAAACCCGAACTGAGCGCGCCGCGCATGGCCAGCATCTCCAGCACTTGCCACCTGGCCGACACCTTACCGTTGACGGACTCGCCGATCGGCTTGTCAAAGTTTTCGTACCGTCCGGCCACGCCGAGGGTCACATTTTTAATCACCTCGGCTTCCATGTCCATATACAGGGCGTAGTTGTTCCGTTGGTAGTCGCCGACGATGTTGGGTCCGAATCCGGTAAACCCGTTCGAGCCGACTCCAAGCCCCTGAGGTCCGAACCGGTCGAAATCGGAAGACCAGGAGTTTTCGCCACCGAGTTTCACCTCGTACTCTTCGATGTGGTACTCGAACCCGAACGCCATGTTCAGGTCGGAGTAGAAGATACCGACATCAAACGGCTTGGAAATATCCAGGTTGAACGTCTTCTCGGACTGGGAGACGCCGCCGGGCCGGTACTCGGTTGGGATGGCAGTCCGCATGTCGGCCAACTGCGGGTTGATGGTATTGAGCATGAAATAGTCAACGCTGTTCTCGCCGAAGTAGGCGCTCACGTCGTAGTACCAGCCGTTAAGCAACGAGTAGCTGCTTTCGAGGTCTCCGGTCAGGCCGAAGGCGATGCTCCAGTCCTGCACATAGCCGCCGAAGCGCGGCGTAAAGCCACCCGGAAAGCGCTCAATAAACGAAAAGCAGTCCGGGCCGTTGGTGACTTCCCCAAACTGGGGCACGTTGCCGCGAATAGGAATGTCGCGGCAGCCGCCGGACCTGCCGTCGTTCGACAGGTCGATCGCCTTGACGGTGGGCGTGCCATCCTCAAGAGCGTCGCCTCTGAACACGCCAGACCGGGTATGGGGATTACGGAAGTAGAAGCCGCCCTCGACCTTGCGCTCGGCATAGTTACCAAACGCGTACAGCCGGGCGTTGATCTCCTCCAGGTCAAAACCCAGGTTGCCGAAAAATTTGTAGTCGTACTTAACTTCGGGTGCCCCCCAAATTTGGGCTGCCGGTCGGCGCACATGCTCGTTGCCGGCCTCGATCAAGCCCCGTGCATCACTGCGCTGCACGCTACGGCTGGTCTCGTCCACATTGGTGAACTCGAAGCTGAAGTTGGCAAAGCCGCGATCGCTCAACGGTAGACCCAGGTTGGCGGCCACGTTCACCTTGTCGCCGTCGCCGTGGTAGTTCTGACCATAGCTGGTCTGGACCGTCAGGCCCTCGGTGTCTTCCCTGAGTTTGAAGTTCAGCACGCCGGCGATGGCGTCCGAGCCGTACTGGGCTGCGGCCCCGTCGCGCAGCACCTCGACGCGCTCCAAGGCAATGGACGGGATAGTGGAAATATCGGCCCCCTGTGACCCTCTGGAATTCGGAGAACCCAGAAAATTGATCACCGACCCACGGTGGCGGCGTTTACCATTGACCAGGACCAATGTGGAGTCCGGCGGCAGACCACGTAGTGTGGCCGGCCGAACAAAGGTGGCCTCGTCGCTGATGGGCTCCTGGCCGACATTATAGGAAGGGACGGTCGCGGACAGGAGGGAGTCCATGTCTCGAATGCCGTAGGTCTGCAAGTCTTCTCCCTGAATGACATCGACCGGCACCGGCGACTCCTGGGCCGAGCGACCCGCCACGCGGGAGCCGACCACCTTGAGTTCTCCGAGTTCCAGGACTTGCTCTTGCGGCTGCGCATCTTGTGCGCCGACCGGTTCTTGTGGTTCTGCGTCTTGCGCGCCGACCACAGATGCTCCCGTCAAGGCTAATACACTTGCGAGAAGATAGGGCTGCCACCACTTCAGGTTGCTCATGCTGCTTCCCCCTTCAGAATTTTTTCTCCATCCATACACATGCAGATATAAGATACAAATATGACATGCCGTGTGCACGCATCCAGACCATATACCGAACAGGCATATTTGAGAAGAGCAGGGCGAGGGTACTTCGGTTTGCAATCCTCTCGCAGGGGTCTTTACCTGTCTCCCGGCCTTTCTGTGGGACCCGGTCGGAGGCAGTCTCCCGGATTCCTGGCCGGGGACACGGGCGCACATTTCTCCTTTCCCCAATTCACAGGAGGGCGTTGTGTGAAACACTACTCGCTTTCCTTCTTTTCCTGTGTATAATACCATGCCTTCGGCAGAACCGGCGCGCTCATGAAGGCCGTGGCGGGGAAGGAGAGCAGCACGCATGCGTACATTGTTTTTGAATCCGCCTGCATATGAAAATTTTGATGGGGGAGCAGGCTCGCGCTATCAGGCGACTCGTGAGGTCTGGTCGTTCTGGTATCCGACCTGGCTGTGCTATCCGGCCGGCATGATTGAGAACAGCCGCGTGCTGGACGCGCCGCCCGAAGGACTGAATCAGGCGCAGACCGTTGAGATCGCTAAGGAATACGATTTTGTTGTGCTGCACACCAGTACGCCCTCGGTGAAATTGGACGCGCAGACCGCTGAGCTGATCAAAGAAAGAAATCCGGACTGTCGCATCGCATTTGTGGGCGGCCAGGCCACGGCTGAGCCGGAGGGGACCTTACAGATCTCGGAAGCCATCGATATTGTCGCGCGGAAAGAGTTTGACTACTCCATGAAAGAGGTCGCCGAGGGATGGGACTGGAAGGACATCCGCGGCATCAGCTATCGCCAGGACGGACAGATCCGTCACAATCTTGAACGACCGACGCTCACCAATGAAGAACTCGACCAACTGCCCTTTGTCACCCAGATTTATGGCCGCGATTTGGACTTCCGTAAGTATAACAGTCCGTATTGCCAGTATCCGTATGTGTCGTTGTATACCGGACGGGGGTGTCCGGCCCGCTGCACGTTTTGTCTGTGGCCGCAGGTGACCACCGGCCATTCCTACCGCACCCGCTCGGTGGGCAACGTCATTGAGGAAGTGCAGGAAATGAAGCGCCTCTTTCCCGGTATGAAAGAGGTCTTTTTTGATGACGATACGTTTACCGCCGACCCGAAACGGGCGCGTGAAATCGCAAAAAAAATGGGCGCCCTGGGCCTGTGCTGGTCCACCAACGCGCGTGGCAATGTTGACTACGAGACCCTCAAGGTGCTGAAGGATGGTGGGCTGCGGCTGTTTGTGGTCGGCTATGAGTCGGGCAATGCGGCTATTCTCAAGAATATTAAAAAAGGCGTGGCCCTCGAAACCTCGCGGCGTTTCACTCAGGACTGCCACAAGCTTGGCATTTTGATCCACGGGACTTTTATTTTGGGCCTGCCGGGAGAAACCCGTGAGACCATGCAGGAGACCATGCGTTTCGCTCGGGAGATGAATCCGGAAACCATTCAGGTCTCTTTGGCTTCCCCCTATCCCGGCACCGCCTTCTACGATTTCGCCCTCGACAACGGCTATATCAAGGCCGAGGATATGGTGGGCGAGTCGGGTTATCAGCAGTGCGTGATCAACTACCCCAACCTGTCTGGGGAAGAAATCTTTGAAACGGTTGAGAAATTTTATCGTTCGTATTACCTCCGCCCGCGCTATATCTTCAAAGCCGTCAAAAAGATGGCGCGTGACCCGGAGGAGCGGAAACGCATGTGGCAGGAAGGCAAAGATTTTTTCCGTACCATGCGGAAACGACGGGAGATGAGCGTCACCTCTTCTCCGGCTGCCTGATAAGTCTCCTCCCGACCGGGAGGAGACTATGTCTGACGCCATGCCCCTTCTCGTACTCTGGTCCCTGACTGGCCTGCTGTGTATTGCCCTGGTTTATTACCTTTTCAGCGTCTATGCGGCTTGGCGTTTTTTCCGCCCGTGTCCGGCCTCTGGTACGGTCCTTCCCCCGGTCACGATTCTCAAGCCGCTCAAAGACGCACCGCCCGACCTGTACGACAGTCTGGCGAGCTTTTGTCGGCTCGATTATCCGACCTTTCAAATCCTGTGTGGCGTCCGCGACCCCAATGACCCGGCGGTGGCCATTGTCAAGAAAGTGCAGCACGATTTTCCCCAGTGCGATATTACTCTGGTTACTGCGTCTGCTGTGATCGGGACCAATTACAAGGTCAGCACCCTGCACTATCTGACGCCACAAATGAAGTATGACTATCTCGTCATTACCGACAGTGATGTCTGTGTTGAGCCCGATTACTTGCGGGCGATTATCCCGCCCTTAACGCAGGCGGAAACAGGGCTGGTCACCTGTGTGTACCGTGGTGGTTCCGGACAGCCCCTGCCGGCCCTGCTGGAATCGCTCATGATCAACACGACGTTTACCACCCAGGTCGTGATTGGCAGCCAGGTCGAACGGCCCGCGTATGCCTTCGGCGCAACCATGGCGCTCAAACGCACTTGCCTCGACGCTATTGGGGGATTTGCCAGGCTGTCCGATTATCTGGCGGATGACTATTACCTGGGGTATCTCATTAGTCAGGCCGGGTATCGGTTGCGGGTTCTGCCCACCGTTGTTGAAACCCGTCCCGATGCGGGCTCGCTGCGCGGGTTATTTTCCCATCAGTTGCGCTGGGCGAGAACGCAACGAAACTGTCGTCCTAGCGCTTATATCAGTACGGTTGTGACGTTTGGCACGGTCTGGGCCTATGCGAGTCTGCTCTGTTTTTGGTCGTCTTTCGAGATGACCGTGCTCGCCCTCGGCGTCATAGCAGTCCGCCTCCTGACCGCTGCGCTGATGAACACTGCCTTTCTACAATCGACGCTGCCGCGTCCCGCTATTCTGCTGACCCTCCTCACGGACCTCCTCTCTTTTGTTGTCTGGTGTGCAAGCTTGCAAGGCAACACCGTCCGCTGGCGGGAGTATACCTTCCGGCTCCAAAAAGACGGCCGCATGGTTCGCGTCAATTAATCCCCCGCTTCTTCACGAAGCGACGGGAGATCACGGTAATTCACGAACCGGATATTCTCTTCCGCGGCTACCGCTCGCACCGTCGGACTCGTGAGGGCCGCAAGCTCAACATCTCGTTGATACGTTGGCGTCCACCGTTCGGTCTCAGGACAGGGTAGGCGGGCCGGATGGCAGTACAGTTCCGTTACGCCGGCTTGGAGTCGCGGAAGCAGGCCGAGCAGGTAAGATTCATCCACAGCGCCACTTTGATGCAGGCCAAACAGATGATCCGGGTAGGGAATACAAGCACGCCACAGTTTTTTCTCTGTCGTCCGGGCAAGAGATGTAAAGACAAAGGATTCCCAGCGTTTCCTCAGGGCCTGGCGCGGATTGAGCATCAGGCTGGTCGTCAGGTCTTCTCGGGTCAGGCGTATGGCCGGAATGGAGTATTCCTGTGCGAGCGCCAGGAGAGCGTCCATAACGACCGGGTGCATATGGATATTGAGATGTCCATCAATATGGGACAGGGGTAAGCCCGTTTCCAGAAAACGTTCAAGCTGGGCCCGGCACTCGGCCTGGACCTCTTCCCGCGCCCGGCGGGAGAAATAATACTGCAATCCGGACCGGGTTGGATCGTGGCCAAAATTCCCCTCGCTATCGATGATCGCCCGCAGGTGTTGTCGGGAGAGGACCGCCCGTCCCTGGACCAATGTCACATGCAGTCCAACCCCGAGGCTGGGCATCGAGCGGGCAAGCTCGACCGCTGCCTCCCAGGCCGGAGCAGTGACCATGAGGCTGGTATTGGTCAGAATGCCCTGCCGGTGGGTGTGTAATATACCGGCATTGACCTGAGCGGACAGGCCGAAGTCGTCCCCGTTGACGATGAGGTAGCGAGCGCCAGGGACGGGGGAGGGCATACTCAGGCCGAGCGGGTGGCCAAGTCAAGCGCATCGAGCCGTTCGATAGCGGGCAGGATGTCGCGTTCAGCGTGTTCGAGGTCTTGCGGAAAATCGATTTCTGTCCAGGGCAGGTCGTCAACCTGTTCAAAGCCAACTTGGTGCTGAGCCAGAAACACGGGGAAGGCTTCTTCGTGCTCAATCGTGTCTCGGCCCTGAGCCACACAGTCATCGAGGATAGAGCGGAGCAGCGGAGCGGCGTCTCGCGCGACCTTGAGAAAACCGACCGACTCGCCCACTAGGTCGTAGTCACCCGCGCCACCCCGGATAATCGTCAGCACCCGCCCGGCGCGGGTGAGCAGCATTTGTTCTTCGCCGGTATTCTCGGAACTCGCATCAAGCAAGAAACAGCTTGCGTGTCTGGATTGCACCAAGCGTTTCAACAAACACACGGGGAACAGCACATCGGCATCCATAATCAGCAGGTCGGTGTCAAACTCGTTGCGCGCGCTCCAGAGCGACAGGATGGCGCCCTTTTCGTACTGTGGGTTCCGGATATAGCGCACGCTCACGCCGCCGCACCGCTCACCGATTTCTTCGACAATCATGGCTCCACGATAGCCGATCACGATGATCGCTTCTCGGACCCCAGCCGCTCCTAAAGCGATGAGGGTGCGTTCGAGCAAGGTCTTGCCACTGATCTGAATCAAACACTTGGGCCGATGGTCGGGCATGGTCTGAAATCGTTTGCCAACACCGGCCGCAAGGATAATCGCTTTCATGGCCTCCCGCCTGACAGCACGTCCTTGAGAGCATCGAGAAAACGCCGAAAATCGTCCAGGGTCAGATGCCCCATATTGGCGACTCGGAAAATATCGGTTCGGAGTTTCCCCTGTCCCTCGTAAATGACAAAGCCCCGCTGTTTGAGATCGTCATGCAAACGGGGATACGAAATACCCTGGGGCAAGACCAGCGAGGTCAGGGAGTTGGAGCGTGATTCCGGGGGAAGGAGGAAAGAGAGTCCGAGTTCCGCAAAGCCGGCGCGTAGGAACCGGGCGGCCTGACGGTAGCGTTCGACCCGTCCAGCCGGTGTTTCCCCCAGGAGTTCATCAAGAGCGGCATCCAGCGCATACCAGGCCGGGACGGCTGGCGTAAACGGAATACTGCGGCGTTCCTGCGCCTCCCAGTGCAGCGGTAGGTGGAGGTATAGCGAACGGCGGGGATAGTCCTGCATAGCCGCCATGACTTCGTTCCGAACCAACACAAAGGCCACCCCCGGCTGGCCCTGGATACATTTGTTGGCCGTACAGGCACACAGGTCCACGCTATCGCGCATAACATCGAGGTCTTCACCACCAAGCGCACTCACTGCGTCGAGCAGAAACAATCGTCCCTCCTGACGTACAACACGGCCAATTTCCGTCACCGGGTTGAGCAGGCCGGTGGTAGTCTCATGCTGGACCAGGGCCACTGCCGCGATAGTGGGGTCGTTTCTCAGGGTGGACGCAATCCGCTCCGCGTTCGGCGCTTCGGTCCAGGCATAGCTCAATTCTACGGTCGGGATACGGTGGGCTTCGGCCATTTGGCGCATCCGGTCACCATAGACGCCGTTGTTAATCACCAGGAGCTTGCTTCCCTCTGTCAGAGCCGACGAGACCATGGCCTCAACCGCCAGGGTGCCTGAGCCGCTGACCACCACCGCGGTATAGCCCTGCGGGGCAAACGCTTGTAGCAGCTTGGCGCGAACCGCAGCTAGCAGGTCGGAAAACTCTTCTTCCCGATGGCAGAGGTCTCCACGCAGGAGAGCCTGCCGGACACGCGGAGAAACATTGACTGGACCGGGGTTTAGAAGAATGTATTGTTGCATCGTGGAATTGTTCTGGACGGAGAATGCGCGTGGGGCCGACGGCCTACACGTCCTGATGAATCGCCTCCATAAAGCGTCTGACGATGTGCTGGGGCTCGTGCGTAATCCGACCAATGTGACGCTCTTGCCGGTCCGGCTCAATTTTAATCAGCAGAAATGACGGTCCCTCTTGCGCCAGCAGGTCCTGCGCCGCGCCGCGCAGTTGGTCGGCATCCTCCGCGCGCCGTGTCTCGACATAGCCGCTCGCCCGTGCCACTTCGTCGAGCGCTACGCGACTGGAAATCGTCGGCTGGTTGCCCGTCGAACCGTAAACTTCGTTATCAAAAACAAGGTGAACCAGATTGCGCGGCTGCTGCGCGCCGACCAGGGCCAGCGAGCCCATATTCATGAGGACATTGCCATCCCCGTCAAAGACGACCACGCGCCGCTCGGGTTTACTCAGGGCCACGCCGAGCGCAATAGACGAGGCCAGGCCCATTGAGCCGATCATATAGAAATTGCCGAGCCGATCCTCAAGATTGAAAGACTCACGCGAGATAAACCCATTCGCATGGACAACCAGGGCGTCCTGTAAGAGAGGTATAACCACACTCAGGGCCTGGGCCAGGTTCATGCGGCAACTCCAGGCGGAAGGACCAGTGCCGTCGGGCGACTCGTCTGCTTCAGGGTTGAGGCAGCCCAGACAATCGCGTCCTCAAGGGTGTGTTCTTCAAGCACCCGATACGGAATCTTCAGGGTGGATAACAGCTCGGGCATAATGTCTCCCATAATGATATGCTCCGGCGCGTCTTTACCCTGATAGCCGCGCCACGTAATCAACAGCAAACAGGGCAGCGCGTAGATCAGACTGAGCGAAGACAGCGCGTTCAGGCAGACCCCCAGGCCGGAATTCTGCATAATGACAACAGGCTGTTTGCCGGCCAGATAGGCTCCTGCCGCCAGGCCCACCGCCGCATCTTCGCGTGTCTCGGCAATATAGCCGCCCCGTTCTTCAAGCGTGGCAATCACACTCTTGACCAAAGAGCAGGGCACCCCGGTGAAAAAGTCAAAGCCGGCATTCCTGAGGTGTTGCACAAACTGGGGTCCGCTAACCATGAGAATCCGTTGGGTCTGTTGAGTTTATTGGGTCCATTGGGTCAGACGCAAAGGACCCAATGGACTCAACAGACTCAATAGACTCATATAAAAGCAGCGGTAAGACCACAATGGAGGCGACCAGGACACTCCCGACTGCCAGGCTCAGCAGCAGGCCCATACTGAAAATACCATAGTACTGAGCGACCATGAGACTGCCAAACCCGACCATGGTCGTCAGTGAGAATAGTACAACCGCCTGGCCGGTACTGCCGGCAATCAAACTGACGACCGAGCCGCCACGGCCTACCCGGAAGCGATGGACGAGATGGATACCATTCTCCACGCCGATGCCAATAATCAGGGGGGCGGCAACCATGTTGGCGAGATTAAATTGCACGTCCCACAGCCACATCAGGCCCGCGGTCCAGATCATACCCAGACCGAGCGGCAGGATGGCCAGCAGGGCATCCGTGACACGTCGGAGCGCCAAAAAGGTGACAACCAGGATGGCGAGAAACGCATACCAGGCCGCCTCAATATAGCCGTTCTGCATCGCCCCAATAGATTCGTAGCCAATAATCGGGGAACCGGTAACGTCGGGATCAACCGTACGTAACTGTCGAATGAACTCCGTCAGTGGCTCGCGCTCCCAGATATTTTCCTTGGGATATATCTGTAAAAGAAATCGCTGGCCGTCCCGGCTGACAAAACGGCTACGCAACTGAGGCGGGACATCGGCAAAGGTGATCGGTCCATCCGGAGACAGGTTATTACTGAGCAGGGACCATTTATCCTGAAAGTCGAGAAACAGGGCGTCCTGAAAAAAGGCCAGACGCTGTTGGACGTTCTGTTCGGGAAGCGTTCGGATCGCTTCAAAAACGGCCAGCAGATGCTGGCGCGCCTGATGCAGCAGGGTCTCGCTGCCGTTCTCCTGAGCGCGAATTTTGAGCCGGAGTTTATCCAGGGTCAGTTCGAGTTGCCCGACCTCCACCTCCTGGGGATTATTACTGAGCGGCGGGAGTTCACTCAGCAGCGGGCGGATGATTGTCAGGATATGGAGACGTTCCTGTTGTCCGTCCGGAATTAGTGACGCAACGCCCTCAACGGTTTCCACGCTGGGCAGCGCCGCGAACGCTTGAGCCTTTTGGCGCGCCGCTTCTGGCGTCGGCGCGGTTGCCAAGGCGTTCCAGGACGAACGTTCGGAGTTTGCAATAATACGCTTTTCCCATTCAACCGACTCTGTGCCGTGTGCCTGGAGGTTCAGCAGATTATAGTCAAAAGAGACCCACGGCAGAGCCAGGAGTCCCGCCACCGTTCCAAGTCCGGCGATTCCGAAAAGGAGACTTCTCTTCCGTTCGACATATTTGCCCAACCCGGAAAACGTTGCCTGCAAGACTGTCTGCTGTCCCACGGGAACACGCCAGGGCCAGAGCGTATCCATCGCGACGATCAAGGCCGGCAGGAAAATCAGGATTGCGAGAACGGACAGCAGGATTCCTCCGCCCGAAATGATGCCGAGTTCCTGAACCCCGCGAAAGTCCGCCAGTATGACCGCAAAAAAGGCGAGCGAGGTAGTCAACGCCCCCGCAATAATACTGGGGACGGTCTGCTCGAACACGATGGTAATGGCTTCGGCTTGGTTCTTCCCCTTGCCACGCTCTTCCTCATAGCGGGTCATGAAGTGGACGCCGAAGTCGTCGGCCAAGCCGAGCAGCATAGGCGCGATGAAGACGGTAATAATCGTCAGATGACCAACTGAGAGCGTGACGAAACCCAGCGTCCAACTCAGGCCGATCATGAGCGCTGAGACAATGAAGAGCGGATGCCGAATGCGTCGGAAAAAGAGCAGGTAGAGGAGCGCAATACCCGACAGGGCCACTACCGTTGCCACGGCCGTATCGTGCTGAGCGCTGAGCATTTCATCATTGCCCAGCGCCTTCGTGCCGGTGACCCCAGCCTCCAGACCCGGAAACTCCTCTTTCAACTCGGCAATCGCCTGCCGAATAGTCGCCATCGATTCCTGAAGGTCGTTGAAACCGGCAGAGGCGTCTTCTTTCGCCTCGACCATGAGGAAGATGTATTTGCGGTTCTCGGCAATGAGGAAGCCGTCGTCATCGAGCTGGGCCGTCCCACTAAAAAACTCAGCCCAGGGAGAACGGTAGCGGGGGTCTTGTCCATGTAACTCCCGCGCGATCTCTTGTAATAAGGCGGTGAGGAAGGACAACTGAGCGTCGGAGAACTCGCCGGAGTCTTCATCCAGTGGGGCTCCCAGCCCGAGGAAGTCGTCAACTAGATGCGAGACAACGGCACTGCTGACTTGAGTGTTAATCGCCTCGAACAGTGTATTCAGGCCGGGGTTCGTCAGCAGCTCATGAATAATCTCTTGCGAATCTTCAAGACTCCGCCGTAAATCGCGCAAATCCTCAGCCGGCAGGTAGAGCAGCTTCTTGCCCTCTAAGGAGGAAACGTCCACTCGGTAAAAAATTTCGGCAATATGCTCCTGCTCCTGGGCGAGGCGTTCACCCAGGCGCGTCACAAAGGCCTTGCCCTGCGGAATGTCTCGCGGTTCAACAACTACGGCCACCTGATCGACGCCGATAAACTCTTCGGAATATTCCTCATCGAGTTGCAGATAGCGCTTTTCGGTCGAAATCAAATCGTTCCGGCCGGTGACGAGTTCGAGATGCCGTGCGGTGTAGAGTGAGGCCGCAACCGAAAGCAGGAGGCAGACCGCCAGGGCCGTCTTGGCGTACGAAACGATCCCTTGGGCGCAAGCCCGCAGGGCTCGTTTTTCCAGGGCAACGAGGCGTTGTTTAAGAGACAGGGGGATTGCCTGCACGGATCGTATCTCCACTTACACAGTACGCTGAAACGGATAGGACAAGGAGGGTCTGTCGGCTAGGGGGATGGGTCACGATGTCTATCAACGCCACAGCCCGGGGCACCATACCCGGCGCAGGTCCTGCCAGTCCTATTTTGGGTAATAACATATTTGACTAACCAAGTCTGATTTGGAGGAGCGCTGTGCTAGTCGCTGAGAGCGAGATTGGCCACTCCAGCGTCTGACACTGGTACATGATACTAGCGCGCCAGCGCTGGCAAATACGTTTAGTTTCGGTCTTATATCCGTCGCAGTAGCTCCCGCCAGGATAGATGTACTCCTTGCTTACACACCGCTCGTCAGTTTCGATAGAATGTTCAGTGCAGTCGCTTAGCTCTCCTCCGACTTTCTCGGCGGTGTTATAGCCCCAGCCCATGCACATGTCCTGGGCCTGTTTCTGCATATCCTCCCAGTTGACTTGGTAGGTTTCATACCGACCGTACTCGTAGACAAGAGTGACCGTTCCATCCGCCTGGCTTCCTCCTACTGGGAAGCCTGTTTTCATCTTTGGCTCTGGCGTCGCCAATAACTCCGCGCAACCGGACAGAAAGACAACAGCTAAGGCCGCTATAATAATTCTTGGCATGGGTGCCCACTCCTCTCAGGGGTAAAAGCAGTCCCCGTCTCCACGGGGTACTAGATCATTTGACATGGTGAACGCGGTATTCCTCTCCCTTTTATTGCCAATTACTACTCTAACCCTCTTTTTGTTATATAGAGGAAAAGTGGACGAAGAGTGCAGGCTGCCTGTGGCTTGCGGGTAATGTGGTATATAGTTTCCCTCGTAGACCACTTGGTTATGGTCGGAGCCAAGCATGTCTGTCCTCCTCATCACGACCGGACTGTTCTTGTTTCGATCCCCCGGTTCCGTCGTTCCGCCGTCGTGCCGCCTCGCCTAGTTTCCCCCCGCAATCACCATCTCATTCCAATCCGGCGGCGGCCCGTCCCGCAAGAGCTTGACGACAGACCTACGGGCTACATCGAAGCCCTTCTTGAAAGCCGCGCCCCGCCCTTCCGCCGCCCCTCGTTTCTGCCGGGAGTTGTGAACGATCTTCGACCGCGCCTCGTAAAATGCTCCCACGTCCTTGAACACTCGCAAACGTGCCTCCGTATCCGATTCCAGAAAGCACGCGGCCCTGGTCTTCAGCTTGAAACTGACCTCACCTTGATCGAGTTCGTACATCCGTTCCAGCGAGATTGCGACATCCAGAATCCTGTCTTCGCTCGCGAACGGTCCGTCCCTTGCGAGCGCCTCGGCAAGCCGCCCCACGATCGGAGCCATCCTGCCGTACCGTTCGCCCTGTCGGTTCTCGAAGGCTTCCTGCGCTTCGGCGAGCGCCTCCGGAGCTAGCTCCGGGCATTTGTCGAATCCGTCGAACCCGTGTGCCGGGCGGCCCCGGTGGGAACCGCCGTTATGACGCTCCAACCCCAACAACCGGCTGGCGGATTGGTCGATGCAATAGGGTAATGTTGCAAGACGAAGTACCGGTGCGGCATGCATCACGGCAAGGAGTTCCAGGAAGGTCTGTGCCTCCCGGAAAAACGGCTCCGGATTCGTGAGTGCTGGCTCCCTTTCATAGCCTGGCCGGGAAAACGTGGGTTTCCATCGGAACGGTCTCACCACCGCCCCGACCGACCGCCAGCGGTGGAATCCGGAACCTGGCGGGGCGAGTTCTTCCACGAAGCTCCTGTCTACAAACGTCTGCACCTGCTCGAACGGGAGAATCACCATACCGTCCGCGACCTCGACCCTTTCCTTCAAAGTCAGACCCCAAAACAGCACCGCGTCATATCCGACATCCAGGTCGCCCAGCACGCTCGCCGCCTCTCCTTGTCCGACCCGACTGAGAAACGCGTTCAATTCGGTCGCGGCCGCCCGGAAGCGGTCCCTGGACAACTCCGAGGCCCGCGCCATGAGTCCGGCAATCAGGTCCGTCGCGGAGGTCGAGCTACCGGTATTGAGTATTTGCATCCAGAAGTCATCCTTGCCGATGATCTGGCTCCTGACTGGCGCCAGCGTCGGATGCGAATACAAAATATATCGCACGGGGTCCAGCACCGCGAGCAGGGGGGCGTAGTGTTCCTGCTCGCCAAAGACATGGCTGTGGCGCGCTATGGCATACAGGTCGCGCAGGTCGTCCAGCGGGAAAGCGGGCTGATTCCCGTCCCTACTACCAACCGCACCATTTATGCGTGGATTCTGCTCCCAATATTCCTGCAAGTAGGGTTCCTGCATTTCAGCCAGGCCGGGAAGTGCCCGCGCTAGCCGGTCGATCCAATCCCCGGCCGCAAATTCCGCCATCGTCATGTACCTATATCTCGAAGATTGCTCATGTCGTGTGTTGGTATTGTCGGTGTCGATCAGCACGGCTCGGCACATGATCGGGACCAAGCGGTCAAGCAGAGCCTGGGTCACCATTTTTTATTTCTCCGCTTCGAGCAATGCAAGGCGGTCCCTAGTTCTCATCCGCGCCGCGCCGGAAAGATTAGGCTGTCCTTCGTTCGCGCATTGCACCGGCTTTGCCGGTCTGGTGCCGCCCTCATGAGGCGTGGGGGGGGTCCTGCTCGAAGGAGGAGGGAGCAGGCGATATCTCACGAACATGATCGGATGGCTCTGTGTTGCGCAGAAACCATGTAGACGCCTCCTGTTTCCTCGATTCTCTTTGCCTGACAGACTGGTTCGTGGGACCGACCGGGGCTCGGATGAAGCACGGCCACGAGAGTACGAGTACATGGAAGGGAAGGATGCAGCAATACTTTCGGGGAGTTGGTCAAGTATATGATTGCCCTATTTTGAACCGAGCAGCCTATCCTAGCCATGGCGGTTACTCAAGCGGAGGAGAGAGTCTGAGAGGTCCGCGGTTATCCGGCCTCTTCGGTTTTGGCGTCCGTAATTTTCTGCTGCATCCGCTCCACCAACTCTTCGTAGGACTGTTTGGACATGAGCGATTGTACCTGTTTGCGCAGGTTGCTCGCCATACTGACCCCGTCAAGCAGGACATCCCAAATCTTCCACACGCCCTCCGACTGATTGAGCCGAAATCCGATGGTCACGCGACCTTCGTCCGGATTCACGACCGAGACCTCAGTCAGAGCCTCATTGCCTTGCAGTTGCGTGTCGCCGTACTCGAACTGCGTGCCAGCCAGAAATTCCGAGGCTTTCGGGTAGGCCAGCTCGCGCAGCAAGCGCATGAGGAGACCGATGAAATCGTCCTGCTTCTCTTGGCCGAGGGTGTCCCAGTGCGGTCCCATCAGCCAGCGCGACAGTTGAACAATTGCCAGGTTTTTTTCAATCTCTTCACTGGTGCACTGTGGAGGGGCTGAGGGAGAACCAAATTCCTGACCGCACGATTGCATAGTAGAAATCAGCCGTTTGGTCACCTCCGCCGGAGAATCTGCCCAGCCGAGCTGAGGAAAAAGAAGACCCATCATCAAAAGGAGAGTTCTGACCACGATCAAGCTCCTCGACACTCCAGGCGTTGTCTTCCTGATGTTTTCAAGCGGCCAGAGGCTTATTCTGCGATTTGCCTTTCCCGATTTTGCAGATAGAAGTCTTGCACCGCGCTATACATATCCAGGGAAAAGCGATCCACACTCTCGAAGAGTCCAAGATTGAGGGAGCGCTCGTTGACCGCACTGCCTATCAGCGTGCCCGCATCCGTGGCCGTGACTTCGACCGTGGACAAAAAATAGGTTTTCGGGTCCATGGCTCCGTCGGCGACCCGGCCAATGGCGTCACGCACTGTGGACGGGCCGACAAAGGGCAGCACCAGATACGGGCCCGGTCCTACGCCGTATTTTCCGAGCGTTTGACCAAAGTCTTCTGCGCTCCTTTCGAGCCCAAACTGATTTTTGGCAACATCGAAAAAGCCGAGACCGCCAATCGTCGAATTGATCACAAAGCGTCCGGCTTCCCGCGCCGCCCCGTCCAGCTTGAGTTGAAAGAGACTATTGGCGAAGCGCGGCACGACACCGATATTGTCGAAAAAGCGGCGCACCCCGAGCCGCGCAGGCTCCGGCACAGCACCGGCATAGGAACGGGCAACCGGTCGGAGGATATGTTCGTCCATCCAGATGTTGAAGGAGAACATCTTTTCATTAAAGGGTTCAAAAACGGACGGTTCGTACGCGAGGATGGCGGTGTCAAGCGTGTCCAGGGAGTCATTCAGCCCCTGCTGCATGGCTCCATTCTGAGCAAGGGCTGTTGGCACGTATGGGCCAAGTCCGAGCAGACTGACCAAACACAGAACCATCACACGGCCAAGTCGTCTTTTTTGCATTGTTCTACCCTCTGAATACTACCCGTTAGGAGTTCCTGGTTGGCAACACAACGGTCGCCGTGCCCATGACCCAGCGTTCTCCCTCATCGTTCTCCATCCAGATATCACACTCCGCCGTATGCTGCTCTGCATCCTTTTGCGTGACAAAGCCCAGCAGGTGAATATGACAGTCAGGCAGGACCGGACTGCGAAACGTCGTACCGATCCGGGTAATCTGCGCCGCTTGGTTCCACTCGCCGATCAGTCGGGCCAGCAGCCCCATACTTAAGACCCCAGGCGCGATCATGCCCGGCAGGCCCTCCTGGCGCGCCCCTTCATCATCTGTGAAACGTGGGAAATCCATGCCGGCCGTCTTAGCGTATGTGCGGACAAAGTCTTTGGTCAGGAGCAGGTCGATAGGGGACAACTCATCGCCTTCTTCGACCTCTTCAAAATAGAGGGTCTTCATCGCTGCATAATCCTATGGTCAACAATGGCAATCTTCTGGCCGTCCTGGTTTGTGATCTCATTCCGCAGGACGATGAAATACATGGAGCCACTGCGCCCGGTTTTCTCATAAATATCGTGTATGGTGCTGACCATTTTCAGCCGGTCGCCCGGCCGGACTGGGGTGAAAATTTCAACGTCACGTCCGCCGTCAAAGCCGACCTTGCCAAAGCGGGGCATATGCTCGGGCGTCATTTTTTTGGGGCGGAGCCGGGTCACATAGGTCGGGGCCGCAACGAGACCGCCATACGGTCCATTCGCCGCTACTGCTTCATCGGTGTAGAGCGGGTTGGTCTCTCCCAGCGCGTCCGCAAATTGTAAGAGGTCGGCTTTCTCAACCGGTGGGAAGTCCGTCTCGTCAAACACCTGGCCTAAGATGGACCGATCAAATTCAAGCGCCATCCGTATCTCCTCTACAAAGAGTAAACATGTCAACAGTTTTGTATCTATTGAAGGACATGTTTGCTCTTTACACCACTGGCTGCCGGCTGGGCCGGGGCGCGCCGGACCCGAAAATCAACCGGACGGTAGCCGCCCGCCCGCAGCGTCTCAACCAGCTCTTCGGTATTCGTAATATCTCTTTCAAACTCGGTAGCGCAAATCCCGACAAAACTCACCAGATGGGCATCGCTCCCCCCAAACGCATGGTAGCCATACGTATCGATCAGTGCGGCAACGCGCTCATTCTCGCCTTTTTTGCTGCCGCCGTTCAGGGCCTCGACGCCAACCACCCCCTCAAGCGGAGGACGGTTTTCATAGTGCTCAATCAAGCCAATAGTGGGCCGACCCGGGTGACACGGCATGGCCACACCGCCCATGCGCGCCACCTCGTCAATCACCTCTTGGGCTCGCAGCCGGACGTTGGAGAAGTCGAAGCGTTGCAGCATGGCGTCATTGACCCCATACACCAGCACGTGACCGTACTCGGTCTCGACTTCAGAAGCTTTGAGGATCAGTATGCCATACTTATCTTCAAGTGCCCGGTAGTCGCTCTGGGTGTCGAACTGGCGGTGTTCGGTCAGCACGATGCCGTCCAGCGGCCGTTCGTCGCGTTTACGGGCCAGCCATTTGAGGTAGGCCTCAACCGGCGCGCGGCTGTCGTCCGAGATTTCAGAATGAAGATGGAGGTCAATTACTCGTGCCATGGGCTATCTGAGAGCCGGCGGTCGGAGCTGGCTTTTCTATCTCCTTTTGTCGAAGAAGTTTTTCTGGTTGTGAACTGCTTATAGTGCCAGAAGCGAACGATTTGAGTCAATTGGGTCAATTGGGTCCGACCCAATTGACTATGCGGCAGGCTTGAACAGCGGCACCGAGACATCCGGCGTCACGTCCTCGAAGATGACTTCGACCGGCATGCCGATGGTGACGCTCTCCGGGTCACAGTCCACGATATTGGTCAGCATCCGCACCCCTTCTTCCAACTCGACATAGGCCATGACATAGGGCACTTTGTTGCGAAAGCCTGCACTTTGATTCTGGCGGGTAATCGTAAAGGTATAGACGGTCCCCCTGCCGCTACAGCGCAGCCACTCGAAGTCCTGCGACAGGTCTTCCGGGCAAAAGGCGCGCGGATAGTAAAAAACCGCTCCACAGGTGCGACATTGCTGAACATAGAGTTCGTGTCGGGCGCAGGCCTCCCAGAAGGGCCGCGACTCTTCATCTACCCGTGGGACCGGGCGGTTCGATTTCTTTTTCTCATCAGCCATAATTACTTCCCCGTTACCGGCCCGCGGCTAGACGCCGAGGACCAGAGAGGCCCCGCTATGTCGGAGCCCGAGTGTTCCGCCCGTTCCATGGCAAAAGGCGAGTGCACAATCTTTGACCTGGCGCTCTCCACACTCGCCTCGCAACTGCTTGACCGCCTCGATCACCAGAAAAATCCCGCGCATGCCGGGGTGATTGGAGGACAGCCCGCCGCCGTCGGTATTGATCGGGAGTTCACCACCCAGACCAATACGACCGTTCTGGACGTACGCCCCGCCTTCCCCTTTTTGACAAAACCCCAGGCTTTCGAGGGTGATGCATACGGTAATGGTGAAGGAGTCGTAAATCATGGCCATGTCAAAGTCACGGTGGCTCACCCCTGCCCGTTCCATGGCCTTCGGGCCGGACTGCTTGGCGGCCGCGTCGGTAATATCGCGCATCCCGGCACTGGTATGTGTGCAGGCCTCTGCCGCACTCAGGAGATAGACAGGCTTCTGCTTGAGGTCGCGCGCCCGCTCAGCAGAGGTAACAACCAAGGCACCACCGCCGTCGGAGATCATGCAGCAGTCCAGCAGGTGCAGCGGCGAAGACACCTCGCGCGAGGCAAGAACGTCGTCAACAGTAATCAGATCACGAAACTTTGCATGCGGATTCAGCGAGGCATGTTTGCGCGTGGTCACGGCAATCTCGGCCAGTTGCTCACTGGTCGTGCCGAATTCGTACATATGTCGCTGCGCGGCCAGGGCGTAGTCGCCCACGGTTGTCGGGCCGTAGCAGCCCTCAAACTGTTCGGGCGGATCGCCGCTCCCGCCGCCTCCTGTGCCAACGGCAAAGCGGTCCGAGGACCATTTGCTGCCGTACAGGATCAGGGCAACATCGCAGTAACCGGCGGCAAGCGCCGCCGCGGCGTGGGCGGTATGCGAAACAAAGGACGAGCCGCCGATCGAGTTGGAGTCCAGGAAATCGGGGTTGAGATTCAGGTGCTCGGCCAGCGCGATAATCCCCATGCCACCCACCCCGGAGGTAAACAGGCCGTTAACATCTTTTATGCTCAACCCGGCATCGTCCAGGGCACCTCGCGCACTCTCGGCCATGATCTGGTATTGGGTTTTATGGGGTGCCCAACGGAGCGGGTGCTCGTAGACACCGGCCAGCGCCGCTTTTCGACTGATACTCATACTATTCCTCTTTTAGTGAAAGAACGCCTGAATGGCGTCGCAGGCGGCCTGCGGTTTTTCGAGCGGCAGCCAGTGCCCAGCCTCGGGAATCACCGCCAGTTGGGCGTTCGGAATATGGTCTCGCAATTCTTCCGCCTGAGCGACTGGCGTGGTGGCATCATCCGCTCCGGCCAGCACCAGCGTGGGCAGGTCGATCTGTTCCAATTGTGCCCTCAGGTCAACTTGTTGGCAGGCCAGCAAATCAAAACAGCGGACGCGCGGGTCGGTTTTGATCTGCTCTATCCAGCCCTCTTGGATGATTGCCTGCGGCGTCTGAGGTGAGCATGAAACCTTGGTGAACGGCTGTCCCCGGCGACCCTTCATCACCGCTTCCCAGGTACCTATCAGCTCATCCGGTATGTTGAACTGCGCTGCCGTGCAGGTCAGGATGATACCTTCAACCATATCCGCGTGGCGGAGAGCTAAATCCATGGCGATCGCTCCGCCCATAGAATGGCCAATAATCACTACCGGGCGTACTCCCAAGGCCTGCCACAGCTTATAGGTGAAGTCGCTATAGGCGGTCACGCTTTCGAGGCTTTCCATCCCGCTCGAACGGCCATGGCCTGGAAAGTCGAAGGAGAGTGGGCTGTGGGCAGCCGAGAGCATATCCAGCATCTTATGGGCGAAGTGGCCGTTACTGCCCGCCCCATGGACGTATAAAAAGAGCTTGCCCTTGCTCACATCAGGAACAACCGGCGGCAGCGTCGTTTGGCCGGTGTGAAAGTAATGCACCGCATAGCCGTCAACATCAACATACTTGGTTGGCATATCCCCTCGCTTTGGAAAAGCTGTCAACTGACTAATCGGGCAGGGTCGAGTTTGTCAAGGGTTCCGGCCTGCGTATCTAGCTCAGGCCAGCCGAGACCCTCGCGTCTTAGTCTTCTGGCAGCATCTTGGCTGGGACTCTCCCCCTCCTTCAGACCCGCGCCAGTTCGCGTACCAACACCTGCAAGGATTGGGCGTTATACGCCGGCAAAAAATGGTCAATATAGGGCAGGGCGGCCTTCATGCCCTGGGCGCGCGGTTCAAAGCTGGCGGCGCCGTACATAGGATTGATCCAGACTACGGTACGCACGCGTCGCCGCAGGGCGCGCATTTCGCGGGCAATGACTTCGGTGCGACCGCTGTCATAGCCGTCGCTGATAATAACGGCGACCGTTGAGCGGGCCGAGCCTTCCCGCAGGACGCTCCGGTTCAACTTGGTGAGTGCCCCGCCGATATCCGTGCCACCGGACCAGTGGCGAACCGTCTCTCCGACCTGCTGCAAGGTGTTTTGCACGGAGCGGCGGCGCAGCACGGACGTGATCTCAGTGACAGCCGTGCTGAAAACCACCGTGCGTGCATTCTTGAGTTCTTTTTGAATCCCCAGCATGAGCTGCAAAAGAAACGGATTAAACGCATCCATGGAGCCACTCACGTCGCACAACAGGACGAGGCGGGTCTTGCGCACGCGGCGCTGGACGCGGGCGAGTTCAACCATATCCATGCCGTGCCGCATATTACGCCGGAGTGAGCGGCGCAGGTCTATCCGCCGGCCGCGTGGGGACGGCTTGAGCCGTCGGCTGGGGCGGGTGGCGAGCTGCCGGGCCAGGGCACGGACGATGAGTTCGATGGGGGGCGCTGCCTCATCCCAGCGCGCCGTCAGGTTCAGGGCGCGCTGGGTCTCCTGTGCACTGGTATCTTCAAGCTGGCCGATAATGTCCTGGTGGGCCTCCTGCAAGCCCTGGTCGAAGTCGCCGCGGAGCAACTCGGTCTGCACGCCTATGCGGTAGCCTGCGTTCTCCGCTGCTCCGTACCAGTATGCCTTGAACACCCGGTCAAATCGTTGTTCTTCCGCTCGACTGCTGGCTAGATTCGTCCGCAGGGCGAGGCGGAAGTCGTCCTCGTTGACAAACTGAATGCTGCGCAGGGCACGGGCGACATCGATGACGCGGCCTGGGGTTACACCGAGTTGCGCCGCCTTGGCCAATCGACACAGCTCCAGCGTGCGTGTGAACAGTGCCCCCGGTAGCTCGCTCAGAGCGGCGGAGGCTTCTGTGGGTGGGTTTTCCGCCGGAGGCATGTCCTTCCTTACTCCGTGGCGCCCTTCAGGATGGTCTCCGCCCCAATGGTGTGTAAGCGCTCAATATCGTCATGGTATTTCAGAATCACACCGGCGGTGTCCGCCAGAGTTTCCGCCCGGAGTTCGTCAATCTCCAGGCCGAGTAAGGCGCGGCTCCAGTCCACACTCTCGGCCACGCCGGGTCGTTTGTAGAAATCTATGTGACGCAGCGTCTGCATCACGGAGACAATGCGTTCGGCCAAGGCAGTCCGAATCCCTGGCACCCGGCGCAGGATGATCTCCCGCTCTTTGTCCGGCGCGGGGTAGTCGATCCATAAGTACAGACAGCGTCGCTTGAGGGCCTCGTGCAGCTCGCGGGTGCGGTTTGAGGTTAGGACAACATAGGGCGGCTGCTTGGCGGAAAAAGTTCCAATCTCGGGTACGCTGACCTGAAAGTCAGACAGAATTTCCAGGAGAAATGCCTCAAACTCCTCGTCGGCGCGATCGACCTCATCAATGAGGAGGACGACCGGCCGCGGACCCCGATGACGAATGGCTTCAAGCAGGGGACGATTCAACAGAAATTCATCTCCGAAGATGGTCCGCTCAAGTAGCGGGCGCTCCTGCGGCTGCTGTTCGGCCATGCGAATATGCAAGATTTGCCGGGCATAATTCCATTCGTACAGCGTCGTCTGGGCGTCCAGGCCTTCGTAGCACTGCAAGCGGATCAGCGGCGTATCGAGTACGCCGGCCAGCACTTTGGCCACTTCCGTCTTGCCCACGCCGGCTTCGCCTTCGAGCAATAGCGGTTTTTCCAGATCGGCGGCCAGCTTGACGCTCAGGGCGAGCGCCCGGTCGGCGATATAATTCCACTGGGCAAATTGTGCCTGGACGGCCTCAACCGATTGAAAGACTGGACGGTTCTGTTCCGACATCATGACTCCCGAGTTTTTCTTCCTGGGCGTGCTGAGTCAGGGCTTCATCTCCCTGCCCGACCGAGTATCCGGAGAGCCAGCTACAGTGCCGCCACGCTGAGCGCATTTGAGCGATTTATCATGCTCGCCTCCTCGGCTGTCTGCGCATGACTTCTACCGTAGCTCGTAGTAATTGTCGATTCGTTCTCGAATGAACTCGGCTTGGCGCCGGCGTCTGTAGAACTCAATCAGGTAGCGTGTACGCTAGAGGAGAGAGGAAATCATGGAAACTGCTAGTTCTGGCGTGGATACGCATCTGATTTTACAAGATTCCTATATCTATCCACCAGAATATTGGGACCACGTGTTAGACCACGGGTTTGGGAGTACCGCTGAGAGGTATAGGGAAGATTTGTGCAAGGAGCAATGTAAAGAGTCTCGGTCGCTTATCTCCGATCTGAAAAGATCGAACCTCAGAGTTGAATATATTGAATGTCCTCGCAGTGAACCTTACAACAGCTTAGGAATTGAATTTGAATACCTATTGGCCGTTGTTGCTCCCTATATTCTTTTTCGCATTCCCTTCTTCGCTCAACTGCAAAAGAATTTTGCGGACGATGTATACCCTAAAATAAGAGATTGGGTTAGGAACAAATGGAATAAAGACAACGATGGCAGCATAAAAGCGAGCGAAGACGAAAAAGCACCAGAACTACATGTTTATGGAAATAGTTCGTCTATTACCATCTTCCGTCCTGTATATACCAAGAGGGTTAGAATAGTCGCAGAATTGAACGAAACAAAAACAATAACGTTGATTGCCAAAGCGGAGTCATCTACTGAGCAAGCATTAGCTGCTTTTGATGCATTTTATTCTTTTGTTCAGTCTTATCACCAAAAAACAATATCAGAGGAACTTGACTCGCCAGAGCTAGACGGTTGTGTTTTGGTGGAGTTCGACCCTCAATTGAAAAAGCTCGTAGTTAAAGACGACGCTGTAATGAAAGATGGCAAGCTGGTGGAAGTTCCAATAGAGCAACTAGAAGAGACAATACGGAAGATATGTGACGAAAAATAAGGAATTCCAAAGAAAGGCAAGTAGAGGAGGACAACTACTGAATTGTTCCTTAATCCTTCATCAGGTCTATTTGTTCTTACTACTGACACAAAGATACCCAAGAGGGAAGCAGGGACATGAACATAGTCTGCCACACGGGGTTCCTGGAGCATGGCACACACGCTGCCAGTGGCATGCGCAGAGGAGCTACTGTTTTATTGCGGTCCACGTCTCATCACAGCTTGGTTCCACCCAGTCCTTCCGGTTAATGTTCAGTACGAACGCTTGAGAATGCCACGTTCCAGACCCGCGATTACCTTGCAGTTGGTCCTGAAATGGAGCGGCAAAATTTAGGTTAGAAATAGCGCCCCCTTCTGTCACGGTTCCTTGGAAAAACCCTCTCTCGCACTGGACCACACAATATTGAACGGTCGATCTGCAAGGCGTACCAGGTTCGCGTAGCGATTCTGGCGCGGCTTGCCGGGTGTCCCGGTGGTTAGTCACAGGCCAAGGGGTTTTTCCTGCAGTGAGCCGCCATGCCGAAATGCCCTTGTTCATTACAACGGGAGACGCACTTCTGGAAAGAGTCTTGTGCAGCGGTACGTCGGCGCTGTTCGCGTGTGAGGGTCTTCTGCAGGGGGATTTCAAGGGAGCGCTGGTAAATGAGACCGGCGCGGCGCTTGAAGTCCTGAACGGCCTTGAATGAGCCGTTTAGTCGGATGCTTCCTGTCTCTCTTCCGACCTTGATGACGACGCGCTGGCCTTGGGCGAGTTCCTCTAGGAGCGTAAGTGCGAGGCTCGAATGGTCCACTAAGGCGGCCTTACTTCCTTCTGCGATCCAGTGGGCGTCTAGTTCGCGGAGAGGGCCTTTGTCAATACGGATTGCTATGGGAATGGTGGGGTCTAAGTGGAACATCAAACCTTTAGTGAGAGTGACATGCAAATTTCCGCTTTGCTGCACTATGCCGATACCGGTTTGATCGGTGAAGGTGGTTTCAAGACAGCTAAAAATGTGGCCTTCGCTATCGGTAAAGAGGTCTACTGTCGTGACAACATGGCAGTTGTCGTAGGTCTCTAGGTCCTTCGTTTCCTGGCTGCTGGACGTGTCGGCCCAGGCGGGACTGGTGAGCAGAAGAACGAGTGAGAGCCCGGCCACGAGCCACTGAAAAGCCGGAGCAAGCCAGCGGGCTGGCGGATGATGCAGCAAGGGCAGAGCATCCTGACCGGCGGTCACTCGTGGGTGGGCTATCTCGTTACGCTAACAGGTCTCGGGGCGGCGCGCTAGATTGGCGCAGCGCGGCGGAACCACTGTTGCGGCGCGGGGCGGACTTGGTGCGAACCCACTAGGAGGACCCATCAGCCCACTGAGTTGAAAAAGGGAACAGGGTCCCACGGCGTATCACTGGCGGTGGGGGCGTGCTGGCGCCGGTGCTGCGGTTCCGTCCTTCCCCCGCGTTAGCCGGAAGGACAAGTTGGCCAGTGTTCCCCACGTCCTCGTAGGCACATCACGAAGTTCTGCTGACTCTCCTGCCAGAGGACGCGGACTGTCTCCTCTGGGGTGGGAAAGCCCGCTAGGCAGCCCCCCCCAAAGATCCCCCGCACGAACTCGCCGTCCAAGGTCGTCACCCGGATGGTACTCTGGGCTACCGCCTCGCCGTCCACCAGAAGTTCCACCATATGCTCCCCGTCGCCCAGCCGGTTCCAGTTGAACAGGAGGCTGAAGCCATTATCCGTATCACCACACTCCTCTGCCGTGTCCGTCCGTTCTGTCCCATAGGCCGCGTCGAATCGTAGAACCTCTGGAACTAGTCGAAGTTCTGCCCCACGTGCCGTCGTTATCTCAATCTCGACCTCTTCTGCTTCACATACCCAACCCGAAATCACCCCGATCCCGCTATGAAACGAACCCGGCCCCGGATTCTCCAAGTAGCCAGTGAGCCGGGTCCCATGTAGTCCGCGAATGCCGTCGATATCATCTTTCTGTAAGGAGGCGTAAACGACCCGACTATTCATGACCGCGGCCACGTTTTGCCCATATTCATCAGGGTGGTCCAGCCCCGCCACATGACCAAGCTCATGTAGTAGGAGGCCGTAGACAACAGAGTCAGTCCGCCCTGGGCCAAAAAAGATGTAGATACGTGCCCAGTCCCCCCCTGTGTTTTGGCGGTGAAGCCGCCTACGTCTACCCCTGTATATGGTACAAGAAAATGCTCATCTCCTGGACAGACGTTATCGGAAATGGCGTCCTGGATCATGTCCACCCGGATTTGGTCCGAGTCTCTGGCACACCATCGACCGCTCACACCACTACTCAGCCGGCAGAACCGGTGGAGCACCACCGGCGCTTCACCGTCGAGAAACGGTTGTGACCCTCCCTACACCCAGGGACCTGCCGGTTCAACCCTGAGGCCGAACAACACACAGGCGACAAGGACCATCTGGCTGATAACAATGCGAATTGTTCATACTCCTCCCTAGTCAGGTCCCGGTGGCCATACCTTCCCATGCGTTTGCGCCGGGGTCAGATGGCGATTTGCTCTAGCTGGTCAATCAGGGAGTCGAGCGGATTCTGCTGTAGCTGCTCGTTCAAGCCGTTCAGTCGTTGGGAGAAGGGCTGTGTTGCGTGGTGGACCTGCTCGGCCTGCTCACACAGGACCTCGGCTTCGGCGAGGGTTCTCCGGCCCTCCTGGACGGCCCATTCTGAGGGAGTCCAGACGGGCGGGTCGTCAGGGAGGTCGGGGGGCTGGTGGGCTTTCAGTTGGGCCTGAAGTTCGGCCACGCGCTGGGTGGAGGTGGTGAACCAGCGGGCGTTCTCTAAGAGGTGGGTAGTAAGGGATTCGAGCGCGGCGCTGATTTCCTGGGCACGTGCGCCGGCGGTGGTGGGCTTCTGTTTGAGGAGGTTCAGGGCTTCGGCCTGGTAGGTGAGGGTCTGCTGACTGATGGTAATCGAGGTTTTGGTGCGGGTGAGGGCCTCGCGGGTCAGGTCAAAGAATTCCTGGCAGATGTTGCGGAATTGCCGGGTACTCTGGTTGAGTTCCTGCATGTACAGGCGGCCGCGGGCTTCTTGTTTGGCCTGTTCCATGGAGGAGGTGTACGTACAACCGACACACACAACGAGGGACAGCAACAGTGAGAGACAGGAGAGTTTCATGGGCAGATGCTACTTTGTGACCGCGGACCGCACAATGTCGGGAGCGGCGGCAATGATGAGAATAATACGGGACATGTTTCCTCCTCTACCGAGCGGTGTAGCCCCGGCAGGCGTGCCGGGCCGTATCTACATCACAGCAAAGAATGGAGTGAGTCCCGCGTATTCACCACAACGCGAGTCATGACTCCCGCGCTGAACGGTGGTTGTTGTATTCAGCAGGCGACCCGACTCAACGGGTTCTTTGCCTGATGTAGATGGGCGGGAAGGTACCAAAGGGGAGACGGAACAGCAAGGTGTATTTCAATAAGACCTTAAACTAGAACTCATCTCATAAATAAGAGGGTCTCGACTTTTGCCCAGGAGCGACGGATTACAGAGTATCCGTCTGACATTTATGAGATAGCTTCTATAGGTTGAGTGGAGGGAGGCCGGGAAGATAACTTGGCTTTCGGGTGCAATCGTATGCAATTCTCTATGAGGAGGCCGGGATGAGTGCACAGAAAGACAATGGGTATAAACGGAATCATTATCTTGCTGAAATGTTATCAGGTCGTTTCACGGACAAGGACGGCAAACTGTATTGTTGCCGTAAAGAAAGTCCCCGAAACATTTTTCAAACTACTCCCATAAACGTTTTCTTAGAGAGCGACCTCTACATACAATATGATGAACATGGCAAAAGAGACGCTTCAGTTGAAAAGGGCCTCTCTCAGCTCGAAGGGAAAGCGAACGAGGTGATCGAAAAGATAGTAAGCTCGGCTCGGGTTGGAATGAATCCAGGTTTGACGTCCAACGAGAAGGAAATATGGGATGAATTTTTCTGTAAACAATGGAGGCGTCTGCCGCTCTGGCGCGCTGAGACAATATCGGACGATTCCTTATACAAGAAGTGCTTGGATAGTTTTGAAAGCGAACGCCGCCCGCTTACTGATTATGAGCGCCGCCGGTTCGATGATCCAAAACGCAAGGAGAGGATACTTAAAAATGGTTGGGTCAAATCCGTTGAGCTATCTAGCGGTGAGCTAATACGAGTTCTAGGAAATAAAGGTCTTTGTGTCGCAGTCATTCGGAATCCAAAGAAGAGTTTTGTTATAGGAAGCAATCCCATCATAAGGATAGCCCCCAATGGACATACTCGCCTCGATGATCCGGCTGTCGAGGCATTATTCCCAATTGCCCATTATGTGGTGGTATCCGCCTGTTTGTCACGTGGCGAAGAAAAGTTGATTGATGAGAATGACTCCAATCATATTCGACAGATAAATGAAGCCATATGGAAACAGAGTGACATGATAGCCGGTCGCTCGCGCGAACTTATCACGTCGCTGAGCCGAGGATGTTATGGCGATTCACCTTTTCTGGGGAAACGTTAAGTGCCGCTTCGCTAACCTGTTGCGATTTGCCGACCGAGCGCCCCTCGGCTTGTAGACGGTCAAGCTCACACCACTCTTCAATGGTGACATGGCCATAATGCTTTCCCATGACAACACCTTAACCAGGTGTTGCACTTCGTTTGTGAGTTTAGGGAATCCAGCCCCTAACCCCCGGTCTCTGGATGCCGGATCAAGTCCGGCATCCAGAGACCGTACTGGCACGGCTACAACTTACCGTGAAACGCTCTAGCTACAGTGCCGCCACGCTGAGCGCATTTGAGCGCCCGGCCAGCCGCCGCTCGAAAGCGGCCAGTTCATCATCCAGGATGTTGAAGTATTTGGCTTGGGGATGATGGAAGACGAGGGCCGAGACCGAGGCTTCCGGCTCCATCATATAGCCCTCGGTCAGCGTGACGCCGATTGAGTCGGTGATTGGCAGCAGCTGAAACAAGCGTTCCTGGTCTTCGAGGCGCGGACAGGCCGGATAGCCGAAACTCACCCGGACGCCACGATATCGGGCCTTGAAGCGCTCCCGCATGGTTAGCTCCGGCGGGTCGGCAAAGCCCCACATCTCCCGCAGACGCTGATGGAGCAGCTCGGCAAACGCCTCCGCGCCCTCAATGGCCAGGGCTTGCAGGATATGGGATTGGAGGTAATGGCCTGACTCGCGGTACTGTTCGGCGAGTGCTCGGACCCCATGGCCACAGGTCACGGCGAACAACGCAATATAGTCCTGTTTGCCGCTGCTCGTCGGAGCCACAAAGTCACTCAGACACAGGCCCTCTCCGTGCTGTTGGCGGGGAAAGAGAAACGTTGCGGCAATGTCTTTGCCGTTGGCACGATACAGCCGCAGGCTATCGCCCTCGGCCTGGGCCGGAAAGAATTGATACACCGCTTGAGCGTGCAGCAATTTTTTTGCAATCACCTCATCCTTCACGACTTCAACCTGCTGGTGGAGCTCGACCGCTTTTGCATTGCCCTGGGTTAATAAGGTCTCAAGATTCCCCTTGAGCCCCAGGTGCTTGCCGTACAGCATGCTCGGGTTGAGATAGGCGAACACCGTGTCCAGATCATAATCGTCGAGCGTATGGAGCCGCAGGTCGGGCGGATGGGGAGCTGGCTGGCCGTGTGAGAGCATAGCGGGCCGGACAGGACGTGATTCGGATGTTTCTTGTTTTGGCGCACGCTCCTGTCGAGCCAGACGTTCCCGCTCTTTCTCCAGGTCCAGCAGCAGCGCCGCGTGCTTGTCGGCATCCACAATCTGGTTGGCCAGGTCCAGGCCGCGCATGGCATCGTTCGCGTAACAGACCAGGCCGGCGTACTCGGGTGCGATTTTATTGGCGGTAAAACGTGGGGTGAGCGCGGCTCCACCAACCAGAATCGGACAGGCGACTTGGGCGGTTGTGAGGTCCTGGGCCGTCACTACCATCTGTTGGGCCGATTTGACCAGTAAACCGGATAGGCCCACGATATCCGGCTGATGTTCGCGCACGGCTGCTATGAGAGTTTCCGGCGCGACTTTAATACCGAGGTTCACCACCCGGTAGCCGTTGTTGGATAGGATGATCTCCACCAGATTTTTGCCGATATCATGCACATCGCCCTTGACAGTGGCCAGGATGACGGTGCCTTTGAGTGCACTGTCAGTTTTCTCCATAAAAGGTTCGAGATGACTCACCGCAGCCTTCATTGACTCAGCGCTTTGCAGGACCTCGGCCACAATGAGTTCGTTGCTGTTAAACAGGCGGCCGACCTCATCCATCCCCGCCATGAGCGGGCCATTGATGATATCCAGGGGGGGGCGTTCGTGGCGGGCGGCGTCGAGGTCGTCAATCAACCCGTCTTTGGAGCCCTCTATGATATACCGCGCCAGCCGCTCATCCAGCGGTAGGTCGGCGCGCGTGTCTTGAATCGGGCTCTCTTTCTTCTGTCGGAAGTGGGCGGCAAAAGCGGCGACCGGGTCTGCACCGCGCCAATAGATCAGATCGTTGGCGAGACGTTTTTCTTCTTCGGCAATCGAGGCGTAGCGTTCCAGCTTTTCCGTGTTCACAATCGCCAGGTCGAGCCCCGCCTTGACGCAGTGGTAGAGAAACACGGAGTTCAATACCTCACGCCCGGCCGGTGGGAGGCCAAAGGACACATTGCTGATGCCCAGGATGGTCTTGCAGGCCGGTAGCGCGTGTTTAATCAGCCGGACTCCTTCAATCGTCTCTTCGCCAGCACCGATATAGTTGCGGTCACCGGTTCCAAGGGGAAACACGAGCGGGTCGAAAATAATATCTTCGGCGTCCAAGCCATATTTCCGGGTGAGCAGTGCATGGCTTCGTTTGGCCACTGCGAGTTTCCGCTGCCGGGTGACCGCCATGCCCTGTTCCGGGTCTTCATCGATACAGCCCACCACTACCGCCGCGCCGTAGCGCTTGATGAGCGGCACGACCTGCGCAAACCGTTCCTCGCCATCTTCCAGGTTGATGGAGTTGATGACCGCCTTGCCCTGGGAACGTTCAAGAGAGGCTTCAATGACCTGGGCGTCGGTCGAGTCGATCATCAGCGGGACTTTGATCTTGCGCACCAGAATATCCAGGAAGGCGGTCATGTCGCCGAGTTCTTCGCGGTCCGGGTCGGCCAGACACACATCCACGATCTGGGCGCCGCCGCGCACCTGCCGGCGGCCGATTTCCGCGCCTTCTTCAAACGCGCCGTCGCGGATGAGCCGCTTGAATTTGCGTGAGCCAATGACGTTTGTGCGCTCCCCGACCAGCACCGGGCGTTTGTCTTCGTCGATCACCAGGGGGTCGAGTCCTGAGACCACGCTACGTTTCGTCGTCGGCAGCGTGCGCGGCCGCTTGCCCGCCACCATCTGACTGAGCAATTCGATATGCGCGGGTGTCGTGCCACAGCAGCCGCCTAGCATATTGAGCCAGCCTGCATCGACAAAACGTTCGAGCTTGGCCACGATCATCTCGGGCGATTCGTTGTAGTGCCCTTCTTCGTCCGGCAAGCCGGCGTTCGGAATACACAGCGTCGGAAAACAGCAGAATTCCGCTAGGGTGCGAAGATGATCGGTCATGAAATCGGGCCCGGTCGCACAGTTCAGCCCGAGGGCAAACAGGTCGCGATGGGCCACGGCGGCAGAGAGTGCCTCCACCCCCTGTCCTGCCAACATCGTGCCCATCGTCTCAATCGTGATGGAGACGGCCACAGGTACGCGCTGCCCGGCCGTCCGAAACGCGTCGTCGATCCCCAAGAGACCCGCTTTCAGGTTGAGCGTGTCTTGAGTCGTTTCCATGAGCAGCAGGTCTACGCCGCCCCGCAGCAACCCCTCTACTTGTTCCGCATAGGCGTGCCGCAGTTGGCTGAAGGTCACACCGCCAGTGACAGAAATCGTTTTGGTCGTTGGCCCCATGGAGCCGGCCACAAAGCGGGGCCGCTGGGGAGAGCTATAGCGTTGGGCACAGGCCCGGGCGAGTTGGGCTGCGGCTTGGTTGATAGCGTCCGTCTGCTCGTGCAGGCCATACTCGGCCAGGACGATACTCGTCGCGCCAAAAGTATTCGTTTCAATAATATCCGAACCGGCCTGCAAGAAGCCGTCGTGAATCCGCGTGATCGCCTCAGGGCAGGTTAACACCAAGTGTTCATTACAGCCTTCGTAGGCCAGACCGCCGAAATCCTCCGGGCTTAGATCTTGAGCTTGGATGGACGTCCCCATGGCGCCATCAAAGAGCAGCACTCGCTCAAACAGGAGGGCGCACAGGTCACTGGCACGAGCCGATAACGAAGGCAGTCTGTCGTTCACATTTCCCACCGAAGTCCTTTCATCATACGGAGGCTGACGTAGAGAATAAAGAGATTGGAGACGATCGTATCAAACGGTCCAACTCTCGGCATCTGACGATGCACGGGGCCTCTTAATATACGCCGAGCATATGCTTGTCTAATAGGCTGAGTCGGGCCGCTCCGAGCGTCCGCTCGTGCTGAACACAGAGGCAGGTAGGACCCGCACTCCCAGGGTGCAATTCCGCTAGGCCAACAACGTTCGGGCGATCACCTTGAGTTCCAGAATAGGTTTGACACCCTCAAAAATGGGCAGCACCAGGGCGTCCACGACATAGCGCGAGATGGCGTACTCTTCGCCATAGCCCCAGCCGCCGTGAATGAGCTGGCCTTCCTGGGTGACCCAGACCGCTACATCGCAGGCCAGCAGTTTGGCCATGGCCGCAGTCAGCGTGGCCGCCTCGTCTTTGTCCATGGCCGGTGCGGCGGCATAGGTAATCTGGCGAGCCGCGGTAATATGGGCGGCCATGCGGCCCAGTTTGTACTGGGTGAGCTGGAAGTCTCCCAGCGATTTCTTAAATTGCTTGCGCTCGTCCGCGTAGGCGGCGCTGACCTCCAGCGCGGCTTGGGCGAGCCCGGTGGCCCGCCCTCCGGTCTGGAGCCGTCCTGCGGCAAAGCCGGCCATCTGCAAATAAAAGCCTTTGTTCAGTCCGGCCTCGCCGCCAACGAGGTTTGCGGCCGGGACAAAATACTTATCGAGGTTCAACACATAGGAATGCATCCCCCGGTAGCCCAGGGTCGGAATGGCGTCTCCCTGGAGCACTCCACCGGTCTCCTGTTGCATCTCAAATGAATGGCCCGCAAAGGCGTCCTTTTCAACAATGAATAAGGATAACCCGCGCGCGCCGGAGTTGGCGTCCGGATTCGTCCGCGCCAGCAGGGCAATAATGTTGGCCCGTCCGGCGAACGTGCACCACGCCTTGGCCCCGTCGATCATAAAACCGCTTTGTCCGTTGACCGTGGCCGGCTCGGCGCGGCACTTGACCGAGGCGACGTCGGAGCCGGTGTCCGGTTCGGTCACGGAAATGGCGACCATCAGCTCTCCGCTGGCAATCGGGGGCAGCCATTTCTTCTTTTGGTCTTCGGTGCCGCCGCGCAGCAATGCCTTGGTCAGAATTTCCGGTCGGGTGATCAGACTGCCGGCCACGCCGAGTGAGGCCGCGGAGAGTTCCTCGGTAGTGATAATCATGGCCAGATTGCCCATGCCGCCGCCGCCGTACTCTTCGGGCGCCGACATGCCGAAATAGCCCAGTTCGGACATGTTTTTGATCACGGATTCCGGAATCAGCTCGTCGTTGCGATGGACGCGCTCCGCAATGGGCGCGACCTCGCTCTTGGCAAACTGACGCACCGAATCCCGCGTCATTTCCGCGATATCACTCTCTAACCAGGAGTGATTCACACCCTTCGTCGCCAAAACGGTCTGACCGATTGCGCGGAAGCGGCTCTCACGCGCGCCGTCCCGGATGGCGGCCCTGACCTGGGACTGTCCGAGCGTGTCGTTCAGAAACGTTTCGTCAAATCCGAAATCTTCAATATGAGTGCTGACTTGTCCGACGAGGCGCTGACCGACTTCGGCGGCAAACCCCAAAGCCATATTGGCCGTATGGCCGTTCTCGTCGGCGCGGTTTTCCCCGGCGGCCTGGGCATAGTACAGGCAGGAGCGGGCGGCTTCGACCTCGGTCGCCATATAGGCCAGCCGCTCGGCATGAACCTGATGGTCATCGATACCTTTGCCGTTGTCGGTCAGGCTGCGGCCGTGCTGGAGCGCCTCGTCGCGGACTTTTTGGAGCGCGTCAACGATCAGGCCGGTCTGTTGGAGTGTGTCGGACATGCAGTTCTCCTTAATGCAAGCAGAAGAGTGCCGAGAAAATACCACAAAAGAGGGAGCGTGTCCCGCTTCTGTGGATGATGGAAGGACACGTTTCCTCTTTTCGGACACACCTCCGCCTAGGGAGGTTGGGCGAGGGGTGTGAATCTGATACATGCTGATTCCTGTTGTCGGCAATCCGGCAAAGCAACTGCACCTGTTTCCCGCGATAGACTCCAAAATCCACGGGAGACAGCCGGCGGCACATATACTCAGACTGCGCTAGAGGAGGACCGTATGTTCGTACTTGATGAGGGGACCCGTTTCGTCATTCCCCGCACTGAGATGACCTATCCCGGCCATAGCATGAAGCTGCACCGCAATGCGGCCGACCCGGTCAAATCACCGGTTGACCATGTGATGATGGATTTTGAAGACGCCTGCCCGTACGAATTCAAGGGGCCGCAAAGCCGGCAGTGTGTCGTCGAAGCGCTCAATACGCTGGATTTCGGCAAGAAAGTCATTACGGTGCGGCCCAATAATATCCGCTCCGAGTTTTTCCTGGGCGACCTGGAATCCATCGTAAGAGGCGCGCCGGATAAATTTCACGGTCTTATCCTGCCCAAGACGCACGGGCCGGACGATATCAAATACGTTTCCAGCCTGCTCGATACGCTTGAAAGGGAAGCCGGCTGGAAATCGCGGGTGCAACTCGAATCCCTGATCGAAATCCCCCAGGCCATTCTGAACGCCTACGCCATTGCGACCGCTTCGGACCGCATGGCCGGCCTCATTTTCGGGATCGCCGACTTTGCCGCCACCCTGGGGATTCGTGAGGTGGTCAAAGACCAGAACATCAATTTCCTGTACTCCAAGCAGGCCGTGGTGGTGGCGGCCAAGGCCGCCGGGTTGCACGCGGTCGATAATGTCTATCTGCCGCTGTGGCGGAAAAACGATCTCGAGGAAAAAATCAAGGAAATCGAGGCGGGCCTGCGCGACAAAAACATTGGCGCGGCCAATCTCGGCATGGACGGTACCTGGGTCATCCACCCGCAGCAGGCCGCCATCGCCAACGCCTGCTACACGCCCAACGACGCGCAGGTCAACTATGCCTCCCGCGTCCTCGACCTCTACCACGAGCAAGGCGGCGGCTCGATGCCCGACCCGGAAACCGGCGAGATGATCGACGAGGCGACCATCAAGATCGCGCTGATGGACCTGGCCAAGGCGGTTCAGGCCGAGGCCGTCGAGCCGGCCTATCTGGCCGAGCAGGCCGCCAAGAGCAAGGCCATCACCGGCTACGATATTCTGGAACAGATGCGACGGGTGGGGTAAAAATAGGGATTAGGGATTGGGGTTTGTTCCCTCTCCCTCTGGGAGAGGGCTAGGGTGAGGGCAAAAGGCGAATAAGGACGACACATGGAAACCGACCGCTCTAAAGACCGGCCTTGGGTCATGCGGACCTATTCCGGTCACTCGACCGCACAAGCGAGTAATGAACTCTACCGGCTCAATTTGAGTAAAGGCCAGACCGGCCTGTCGGTTGCGTTCGACTTGCCGACGCAGACCGGCTACGACAGCGATCACGCCCTGGCGCGTGGAGAGGTCGGCAAAGTCGGCGTCCCGATCTGCCATATCGGCGATATGGAAACCCTGTTCGCCGATATTCCGCTCGGCCAGATGAACACCTCCATGACGATTAACGGTACGGCGGCCTGGCTGCTGGCGCTATATATTGCTGCGGCTGAGCGACAAGGGGTGGAGCCTCAGGCCCTCCAGGGCACGACGCAGAACGATATTGTGAAAGAGTATCTGTCGCGCGGCACGTATATCTTTCCGCCCGAGCCAAGCCTGCGTCTTATCAGCGACGTGATCACCTATACGGTTAAAAACGTTCCCAAATGGAACCCGGTCAATGTGTGCTCCTACCATCTCCAGGAAGCCGGTGCCACGCCGGTCCAGGAAGTCGCCTACGCGTTGTGTACGGCTATTGCAGTACTCGACACGGTGCGCGCCTCCGGGCGGCTCGACGCCGCCGAGTTTACCGTCGCGGTCGGGCGGCTCAGCTTCTTCGTGAATTCCGGTGTCCGCTTTGTTGAGGAGGTGTGTAAGCTGCGTGCCTTCGGGCAGCTCTGGGACGAGCTGACGCGCGAACGCTACGGCGTTGAGAATCCAAAGCTGCGCCGTTTTCGGTATGGGGTTCAGGTCAATTCTCTGGGGCTGACCGAAGCCCAGCCGGAGAACAATATCCCTCGGATCGTCCTGGAGGCTTTGGGCGTAACGCTCAGCAAGGACGCGCGTTGTCGAGCCATGCAGCTCCCGGCCTGGAACGAGGCACTGGGTTTGCCGCGCCCGTGGGACCAGCAGTGGAGCCTACGGATTCAACAAATATTGGCCTTTGAAACCGACATTTTGGAGTACGGCGATATTTTTGAGGGGAGCAAGGTTGTTGAGGCAAAAACGAGCGCGATCAAAAACGCGGCCTGGGCGGAGGTCGAGCGCGTGACGGACCTGGGCGGCGTGATCTCGGCCCTGGGCTATATCAAAGAGCAACTTGTGGCGAGTCATACCGAACGGGTGCGCAACATCATTGCCGGGGATCACGTTGTTGTCGGTGTCAACCAGTTTACCGAGAGCGCGGACTCTCCCCTCTACCGCGGCGATTCGTCGGCTATTCTCAAAGTGGACGAGGCGGCCGAGCGCGACCAACTCGCACGCCTGGAAGCGTTTCGTGCTGCTCGCAACCAGGCTGAGGTGGACGTGGCGGTCTCCGGGCTGCGCGCCGCCGGCCTCAATGGTGAGAATATCATGCCGGCTTCCATTCGGTGTGCGCTGGCCGGTGTGACCACGGGTGAGTGGACGCAGACCCTGCGCGATATTTTCGGAGAATTCCGGGCGCCGACCGGCGTTGGCGGAGCCGCGGCGGTGCGCACGGTCAATGCCGCGGCCGCCCAGGCGCTTGAAGAACTGCGAGCGAGAGTGCGGAAAAGCGCTACGACGCTGGGCCGACCGCTCAAGGTGCTGATCGGCAAGCCGGGCCTGGACGGACACTCCAACGGGGCCGAGCAGATCGCTGTCTGGTGTCGCGACGCGGGCATGGAAGTCGTGTATGAGGGCATTCGTCTGTCGCCCGAGCAAATCGTCACCAGCGTGCGAGATGAAGGCGTGCATCTAGTCGGTCTGAGTATCCTGTCCGGCTCCCACCTGCGCCTCGTTCCCGAGGTGCTCACGGGGTTGCGGGCGGAGGGCCTCAGCGACATTCCGGTTGTGGTTGGCGGTATTATCCCCGAGGATGACGCGGCAGATTTGCGGCAGGCCGGCGTCGCGCGGGTCTACACCCCGAAGGATTTTGAAATGCTGCGCATTTTGTCTGATATGGTCGAGGTGGCTGAGGCGGCGGCGTAACGGCCGCTCAGCCAGTATACTGAACGGGCGGCCCGAGCTGCTCCGCATCCTTTATCCGTCGCCTCTGTTTGTGACACAGCCACCCCACAGCGCTGTTGCCGCCCTGGTCGATTTTAATCGTCAGGCTATTGCGCGGGCGCTCAACCTGCTCGAAGACCGGCGTCCAGACCGTCAGGCCCAGGCGCTCACGCTTCTGGATGCCCTCTCGACACGGCCCGTATCGGCCCAGGTCGTCGGCTTGACCGGCCCGCCCGGCGTGGGCAAGAGTTCGCTCATCTCGCGGCTGATTGAGCCACAGGTGCAGGCCGGCCGCCGGGTCGCCATTATTGCGGTCGATCCGTCGAGTAAAGTGTCGGGAGGAGCGCTATTGGGTGATCGTGGCCGGATGCAGTTACCCGCCGAGGTGTATGCCCGCAGTTACGCGGCGCGGGACCAGCTGGGCGGCCTGAGTCGAGAGGCGTTTTCGGCTGTGTTTCTGCTGCGACATTGCTGTGATGTCATCCTGGTTGAGACGGTCGGGGTGGGCCAAAGCGAGACCGATATTGCTACTCTTGCCGATACGACCGTCCTGGTTGTCCAACCGTTTTCCGGCGACCTGCTCCAGTTCATCAAGGCCGGGGTGATGGAGATCCCGGACATTCTGGCCGTGAACAAGGCGGATAATCAGGCGTTGGCTCAAAAGGCGTTGTCCGATACCCAGGCGGCGCTCGCCTTGGCACGGCGTCCGACCCTTCCTGAGCCTGAAGCGTGGGACAGTCCGGTACTGGCCGTCAGTGCGGCAACCAATCTGAATATGGACGCTCTCAATCGGGCGATCAGTGCGCACTGGCAGCATCTGCAAGCGACCGCTAATCTTGAGAAGAAACGCGCTGCTCAACACCTGGAGTGGGGGATTGGAGAAATACGCCACGAGGTCGGGCAACGTGGCCTAGCCGCCCTGGGCGGCGTTGAGGGTGTGCGCATGGCCTTGAATCAACAACCCGCGCACTGGAGCGTGGTCCGCAAGCTCACCGCTCTGCTTGAGCGCGTGCAGTAGGGGTAACCCCTTGTGGTTGCCCCCTGTGAGGAAAAGGCCCGGGAGAGGGAAATGCGTCAATCGTCTCTGTATATAATACGCGCTTGGTTTATCTGTATGGTCAGTCTTGCGCTATGCGCGATGCCGAGCTTTGCTCAGGACACTGAGGCCGAGCAACTCTGGGGGCAGTGCGGTGGGCAGCAACACCAGCCCCAAAAGCGGCAGTGTTACCACGCCGGGCTGGAAAAAATCCTGCGCACCCAGGGCACTGAACAGGCGCTGGCCACGCTGGACAGGCTGACACGGCAGGACCCCGACGTGTTGCGTGACGCTCACCCCTACACCCATCATCTCGGCCGGGCATCTTTTGCGTACTATCAGGACGTTGCCGAGGCATTTGCCCACTGCCGCGAGACCTTCTGGTCGGGCTGTTATCACGGTGTGCTGGAAGGCTATCTGCGCAGTCTGTCCGAGGTAGGGGCCGACACCATAGCCGCGGTTTGTACCAAGGAGGTTGATGCCTGGCAGTCCACGTTTTTGCAGTATCAATGTCTGCACGGCCTGGGGCACGGCCTGACCTTATACTTTGATTATCAACTCCCCACCGCGCTTGAAGGCTGCGATGCCTTAGCCTCACCCTGGGAGCGCGAGTCGTGCTATAGCGGCGTCTTCATGGAAAATGTCGTGGCCTTTCTCCAGCCCCATCACACCCATCAGAAAGCCCACCACACTCACGCCGACCGTCCGAGAAGCTTACTCCGGCCGGAAGATCCCTTGTATCCCTGTACGGCAGTGGGCGAATCCTACCAACGGGCCTGTTACCGGATGCAATCCTCAGCCATACTGGCCTTTTCGCAGCACGATTTTACGCGGGCTTTTCAGGTGTGTGCCGGTGCGCCGGCAGCGTTTGTTTCCGTCTGCTATGAAAGCCTGGGCCGCGATGTGAGCGGTTTCACCCTGCGTGATGCTGAGAAGACGATGAGCCTGTGCCAGCAGGGCAGCCCGGAACAGGCCACCGCTTGTCTTGTTGGTGCGGTGAAAGACTTTATTTTGACCCACGCCGACCCGCAGCGTGGGCTGGCCTTTTGTCGGCGTCTTGACGACGCCTCAAAAGAAGCGTGTTACGCCGCGACCGGCGAGGTTCTCTTGTCGTTATATCCGGACAACCAACAACGAGCCCAGTCCTGTGCCCAAGCGGAGACAGAGTATATTGACGCCTGCAAAGCCGCGGCTGCCGCCTTGTAAGAATCCCCAACCCCTATCTATATTCGTAGAAACCCTTGCCCGTTTTTTTTCCCAAGTAATGCGCCGCGACATAGTTGCGCAGCAGCGGGCAGGGGCGGTATTTGTCGTCGCCTAGGCCGTGGTGCAGGCGTTCCAAGACCGCCAGGCAGGTGTCCAGTCCGATGAGGTCGGCCAGGGCGAGTGGGCCCATGGGCTGGTTGGTGCCGAGCTTCATCCCCTGGTCAATATCCTCCACGCCGCCCACCCCTTCGTATAAGGCATAGATCGCTTCGTTGATCATGGGCAGCAGGATGCGGTTGACCACAAAGCCGGCGTAGTCCTTGGCCTGAATCGTGGTTTTACCCATTTTCTTGGCCAACCCGTCAATGGTCGTATAGGTATCGTCAGCCGTGGCCAGGCCGCGCACAATCTCGACCAGTTGCATGACGACCGGTGGGTTCATGAAGTGCATGCCAATGACTTTTTCCGGCCGATTGGTGACTGCCCCGAGCTGGGTCAGTGAGATGGACGAGGTGTTGCTGGCTAGGATCACCTCTGGCCGAACGATATGGTCGAGCTTCCGAAAGATATCCTCCTTGATGGCGGAGTCTTCCGGGGCGGCTTCGATAACGACGTCGGCAACACTCAGGTCTTCGAGGTTGGCTGTGCCACCCAGACGACCGAGAATGGCGCGTTGCTCATCGAGCGACAACTTACCCCGGTCGGTCAGGTGCACGAGTCCCTTCTGGATGTTCCCCAGCGCGTGGTCAACGATCTCCTGGTTGACGTCGTACAGCAACACCGCCATGCCTGCCTGCGCGGCAACCTGGCCGATGCCGCTCCCCATTTGTCCTGTGCCAACAATCCCAACTGTTCGAATATCCATGGTCATATTCCGCTGAGGTGCATCACTGCTCGGTGCTGCCGCTGGGGTAGAGGGTGCCGTTCTTGCCCGTCTGCGAGCCTATCCACACCTCGCCCCCTTCGTACAGTTCTTTCTTCCAGATCGGGACCGTCTCTTTGAGCTGATTGATCGCGTAATGACACGCCTCAAACGCGGCGTGGCGATGACTGGAAGACACGGCTATGGCCACACTGGCCTGTCCGATATCGACTCGACCGAGCCGGTGTATCATGGCGACTTTTTTCACCGGCCAGCGCTCCAGGACCTCGTGTCCGATCTTGACCATCTCTTTTTCCGCCATGCCGGGATAACACTCGTATTCCAGCCGGATGACCCGCCGACCGTCATTGCTGTCTCGGGTCGTGCCGACAAAGGTTGCCATGGCGCCCGCACCGGGGTCGGCCACAAAGGCGATCAACTCGTCCAGACGAATCGGGTCCTGGGTGATCGTACAGGACAGACGACGGTCTGCCATCACGCCGCCACTCACCGGAGGGATAAAGGCCAGCTCATCGTTATCGTGCAGCAGATGATCGCCATCAACGTATTCCTGGGCGACGGCAAAGGCGAGCGAACGCTCCACCTCGGCCAGGGCCGGCTGCTCGTGTTTGAGCGTCTCCCAGACCGTCCGGACCGTTGCCCCTTCGGGAACCTCACAACTGTCTTCACTGCGACCCAGCCGCTCTCGGAGCGAAGCAAAAAAGCGTAACTTAATGTGCATGGCGTTCCCCCCGTAGCAGGAACATCATATGGCCGAGTTCCGGCAGGACCAGTTTGGTCATACCGAGTTCGACTGCGCCGGTTGAGCCGGGTAGCGAGATAATGACTTTACCGTTCGCGACCCCTGCGGTGGCGCGGGTCAGCATGGCCGAAGCGCCAATATCTGCGTAACTCAGCATACGGAACATTTCACCAAAGCCGGTGATTTCTTTTTCGAGCAGGCTTTGGATCGCCTCGAACGTCGTGTCGCGCGGCGCAATACCGGTTCCGCCGTTGGTGATAATGGCGTCAACCTCGGGTTGGTCCAGGAGGGCCCGCACGACCGCCGTAATCTGCTCCGGTTCGTCTTTAAGAATCTGATACGAGACAACCGGCTGACCCTGCTCGGCCAGGAGTTCTTTGATGCGCCTGCCGCTCGTATCCGTCTCTTCGGTCCGGGTGTCGCTCAGGGTGATCACAGCGCACCGAACCGTCCGGTGGGCTTTGCCTCTATGCTCTGTCACAGCCATAGCTCCTGTGTATATACTAGTTAAGCCCAAGAGTGAACGACTCGGGTCACGAGAGACGGACTCATAGAGGGGACTACCCATGCCTGAAAAAATAAGAAAGCTGGACCAACAGCGCCACGAGCTCAAGGCGCTCCGCTATCTTCTGGATAACCATCCGGAGAGTATGCAGAAGCGTGCCGAACTGCCGAGCCGCGAGGATTTCCAGACGGTGGAAAGCCGCCTGATTTTTGACGTCTTACTCAACACCACCAGCCAGGCGGAAGCGGTCCGCGCCATTGAGGATCTCGATCTTGAAGAGACCGAAGTGGACTCCTTCCTGCGTCTCGGCGGGCAGTTCTACCACAGCTATCCCCACATGGTGAAAGAACGCGGCCGGGATTTTCGAGATGGGAAGATTGAGATTCTCGATCCTAGCGAGGGGGAGTAACACGACGCAGGGATACGCCACGCCATATCCTTCTCTCTGAGGAGCCGGGTAACCACAGGGGGTTGTTGCCCCTACGCCCCTTAGGGGAGGGGCTGTCCTGAGCCGAGTCGAAGGAGGCCAGGGTGAGGGGTATCGGTGTCCCGTTCAGACCCGAACATACGAGCCCGGCACCGCCATGCCGGCACATTCTTCCGGATGCAGCATCTCGGCCAGGATTTCCGCACTCTCCACAATGCGCGGCCCAGGCCGGTTATAATAGGCGTTGCCGTCTGCCACATATACCCGGTTGTGTTGCACTGCCGGGAGTGACAGCCAGTCCGGATGCGCCGTCAGTTGGGGCAGGTCCGTCTGCGACTGCGGGATTTTGAAACCGCACGGAGTGATAACGATGACCTCGGGTTGGTAGGCGGCAAGGGCCTCCCATGTCAGCGTCGGTGTATGCGCGCCAGCCTCAACCAAGCCATACTCCCCGCCCGCAATATCCACCAGTTCCGGAATCCAGTTTCCCGCCGCCATGAGGGGGTCAAGCCATTCCAGGCAGGCCACGCGCGGACGGGGCAGATGCCGGGTCTTTTGGGCGATTTTTTGGAGACGCTCTTTTGCGTCCCGGATCAGCGCCTGCGCGGTTTTTTCCTGATCAGTGGCCTGGGCGACCCGACGGATATCGGTCCAGATATCATCGAGTTTCTCCGGTCTGAGCGAAACGATGCTCACGTCCGGAGTCAGAAAACACTGCACGGCGTTTTCAACCTCGGGCAGGGAAACGGCACACACCTCACACTGGTCCTGGGTCACGATGACATCCGGCTTCAGCCGTTGCAAGGTCTCCGTCTTCAGGCGATAGACGCTCAGTCCCTCCTGCACAATCTCGCGGACGCGGGTATCGATGTCACCGCTGGTTCCGCGGGGATCAAGTTTGGGTTCGGTCAAGATGGGAAGCCCGACCACGTCCGCAGGATAGTCACATTCGTGAGAGACGCCGACGAGCTGCCCGCGCAGACCAAGCGCGCAGATGATTTCTGTACTGCTGGGCAGGAGTGAGATAATACGCTCTCTCATACGCTGGTTTGCTCCTTTACTGGCAAATAGGTTGTCCTTATAGCCGTTGCGTTGCGGCTGGGGAACGGCTACAAAAATTCCCGGACGGGCAACCACGGGGGGATTGCCCCTACATTTACATTTATTCCCTCTCCCCTGGAGGGAGAGGATTAGGGTGAGGGGGCTCGACTCGGACATCACGTATGGAAGCACGCAGCGTCTATATTGAGACTTATGGCTGTCAGATGAATATCGCTGACACCGAGCTCATCCTGGGTTTGCTGAAGCCGCACGGCTACGAATCCACATGTACACCAGATGGCGCCGATGTCATCCTGCTGAACACCTGCGCGATTCGTGAGCGTGCGGAAGAGCGCATCATTGGGCGACTGGGTGATTTTATTAAATATAAAGCCCGTAAGCCGGGAGTCGTGCTGGGACTCACCGGCTGCATGGCCCAACACCATCGGGAGACCCTGCTTGATAAAGCCCCCTTTCTCGATCTGGTACTGGGACCGGATGCCTATCGCAATCTACCGGAATTGCTTGCGCAAGAAGGCGCGGACGAACCGCTGGTGTCCGTCCGCCTCGACCGGGATGAAACCTATGCCGATATTGCCCCCGCGCGTGGGGAAGGCGTGCGGGCCTGGGTGACGGTCATGCGCGGCTGCGACAAGTTCTGCACCTTCTGTATCGTGCCCTACGTCCGTGGGCGAGAACGGAGCGTCCCTGCGTCAGCGTTGTTAGACCAGGTACGAGAACTTGCCGACCAGGGTTACAAAGAGGTCGTCTATCTGGGCCAAACCGTCAATGCCTACCGAGATGGCGAGGTCGATTTTGGCCAACTCCTGCACCAAACCGCACGCATTGATGGGATCGAGCGGATTCGTTTCACCTCGCCCCATCCGTCCGACATGAACGACAGCGCGATTGATGCCTTGGTGACGTGCGACAAAGTCGTCCCGTATCTCCACCTGCCACTCCAGGCAGCCTCGAATCGTGTCTTGGAGCGTATGGAACGAGGCTACTCAATCGAGGAATATGCCGCTCTTGTTGAACGGCTGCGCGCAGCCGTTCCACATCTGGCGTTGTCAACAGATATTATTGTTGGTTTTCCCGGCGAAGAGGAAGACGACTTCCGCGCTACCTACGACTTTATAGCGGAGGCCCGCTACGATTTTGCCTTTATGTTCAAGTATTCGGCCCGCGAGGGGACACGCGCCTATAAGTGGGCCGAGACGCTCTCGGAAGCGGAAAAGGGGCAGCGTTTACAGGAGATTATTCGCCTTCAGGAGCGCATTGGGGGAGAGATCAATCAGCAACGTGTTGGCCGGTCTGTCGAGGTACTGGTTGAGGGGCCGGCCAAGAAGCAAAAAGAGTGGCTGGTGGGTAAGGACCCTCACTTCAAAACGGTGGTCTTTCCCGGCAACGGAGCCCGGCCCGGCGATCTGGTGCCAGTCCGGGTAACCTCCGCCAATGCGCATACCCTGGTGGGCGTACCTGTGCGTGCTGATGCTCTGTAGGTCGGATTCGCGTAGCGTAATCCGACACCTCTCTAAGCTGATTCCACTCTAAGCATCCGATAATTGCCCACAATTTTTCCCCCAGGATAACGCCTATAGTAGTAAGCTCTACAAATAATCGCAGGTCACAGAAGCCGGGGGAGTTATGCTACGTGACTCACGGTTGACGCTGGCTGGATGTGGGCAATCAGCCTTTTTCTTTTCTTGGCCAGGGCGCGAAAGTCACATTCGACTTGGAGGCCGTGCCAGAACTCGTCGGACTGACCGAAGAACGCACCAAAGCGTATAGACATCGTTGGCGTAATCGAGCGTTTGCCGTGAACGATTTCGTTGACGGCCCGCGGGGCAACTCCGATTGCGCGAGCCATGGTATTCTGCGAAATGCCCAGGGGCTTGAGATATTCTTCCAGAAGAATTTCGCCGGGGGTGATAGAGTTTTGCATCTTTATACCGTGTGACGTTATAGGGGTTTTGTCAATGGTAATCGATGAGGCGTACCTGTTCCGGTCCGGAATCCGTCCAGCGGAAGATAATGCGCCACTGAGCATTGATACGAATGGAATGAAAGCCCGGGAGTGTCCCCCGCAGCCCTTCCAAGCGATTGCCGGGCGGGACGGTTAGATCGCTGAGAGTGCGAGCCTGATTCATTTGAATGAGTTTTCTCAGGGCAACCCGCGAGATTGCTGCAAAGCGGCGGCTTTTCTCCGAATGAAATAGGTTTTCGGTTTCCTTGTCGGCAAAGGAACGTATCATGAGTGGTGAGCGCGTTAGGAGTGGTCTTCCTCGGTGTCAATAGACGGGGATTTCGCCTTTCCACTTACTGCTCATCGTCTTCTCATTTATTGCTGCCTTCGATGCAATACTCAGGGAAACCCACCCCGCCGCTACGCGGCACCCCTCCAAGGAGGGGATTATGCTGAACTTGAAATCTGGAGCCGAACCTTCCCCACTCGGCGGCCGGAGCCGCTTGATTTGGGGGCAAAACGGCCGGTCAGAGGGCGCGACGGCACTTTCTGGGCCCGTCCTGGCGCACAGAAGGCCCTAGGTGTCTTAAAGTGCCTAATTCCCTCCCAGGTGGGGAAAAGCACGAACAGCTAATCTAACAGTTCCAGCACTTTCTCCGACGGTCTGGCGATCACCGCCTGTTGATCCCTGATGATAACCGGTCGCTGCATCAGCTCAGGATGCTGGAGTAAGACCTCGACCACGGCTTCGCGCGTTACATAGTCGTCCGCGTTCAGACCGAGTTCCTTGAATTTTTTATCCCTACGGACCAGTTCCGCGGGCTCATCCGGTAACAGGTCCAGAAAATGCTCAAAGTCTCCTCGACCGAGAGGGCTCTTGAGATACTCAATCACGTCGAACTCGACGCCGCGCTCCTGCAAAATATCGAGCGCTCCGCGTGACTTTCCTCAACCGGGATTGTGATATACAAGCAGCTTTGCCATAGTGTCAACCTCCTTCATACTTGTCGTGGTTGTCAGCTTACCGAGTTGGCGACCGGACGGCTAGACCGGATTGGCAACGCACCCGACAGCCGGCTACAATTCCCGTATGGATACCCAAAAAACCCGGCAATTTGTCGAAGCCACCTGGGAGAACAGTGTTATCCCCACCCTGACGGAATACCTGGCCATTCCCAACCAATCCCCGGCCTACGACCCGGACTGGCAGACGAACGGCTATCTGGACCAGGCTGTCGAACTCATCGCCGGCTGGATTCACAGCCAGGCGATTCCCGGTCTGAGCCTTGAGGTGGTCCGGCTTGCAGGCCGCACGCCCTTAGTCTTTATCGAGGTGCCGGGTGATTCGTCTGAAACTGTGCTGCTCTACGGCCATCTGGATAAACAGCCGCCCATGGACGGCTGGCATGACGGGCTCGGTCCGTGGCAACCGGTGCTGAGAGACGGCAAACTGTACGGGCGTGGGGGCGCCGACGACGGCTATGCCGCCTTTGCTTCCTTGACTGCTATTGCGGCGCTCAAGCGCCAAGGCGTTCCGGTTGCCCGCTGTGTGGTTGTTATCGAAGCCTGTGAAGAGAGCGGCAGCGGGGATTTGCCCTACTATATAGACGCTCTGGCCGACCGTATCGGCACGCCCAGTTTCGTTGTCTGCCTGGACTCGGGCTGTGGCAATTATGACCAGCTCTGGGTGACGACTTCCCTGCGCGGTCTGGTGTCAGGGAATCTGTCCGTTTCCAGCCTGACCGAAGGGGTCCACTCGGGTGCGGCCAGCGGTATCGTCCCTTCAAGTTTTCGGATTCTGCGCCAACTCCTCAGCCGCCTTGAAGACGAGCGGACCGGGGAAATTCTGTCGCCCGAATTTCAGGTGGAAATACCGGACGAACGGCTGCAACAGGCCCGGACAACCGCGACCGTGCTGGGGCAGACCGTCTCGGCGGAATTCCCGTTTCATCCCGGAGCCCAGGCGGTGACAGCCGATATCAGCCAGCTCTTACTCAACCGGACCTGGCGACCCCAACTCGAAATTACCGGTGCGGCCGGCCTGCCCGCGCTTGAGCAAGCCGGCAATGTGCTGCGGCCCGTGACTGCGGCCAAGGTGTCGCTGCGGATTCCGCCAATCCTGGAGGCGAACGTGGCTTCAGTCGCTTTACAGCAGCTCTTGGAGCACAATCCACCCTACGGTGCGCAGGTGTCCTTTGAGCCCGAATGGGCGGCGGGCGGCTGGAACGCCCCTCCGCTCGCTCCGTGGCTGGAGACTGCTTTGCAGAGCGCCTCGCAGGAATTTTTCGGCAAAGACATGTGTACCATAGGTGAGGGCGGGACGATTCCCTTTATGGCCATGCTGGGTGAAAAATTCCCCAAGGCCCAATTCATGATCACCGGGGTGCTTGGGCCACACTCGAACGCGCACGGACCGAATGAGTTTCTGGAGCTCTCGATGGGCAAACGGCTGACCGCGTGTGTGGCCCGCGTGCTGGCTGAACACTACACGGCCCTGGGCAGGTAAGGGGCAAAGTCATGTCCTTTTATGCCGACCTGCATATTCATTCCAAATACTCGCGCGCTACCAGCAAAAACTGCGATTTGAAACACCTCGCCTATTGGGCCAGGAAAAAGGGTATCACTGTCGTCGGCACCGGAGACTTCACCCATCCGGTCTGGCAGGCCGAACTCAAGGAGCAGTTAGTGCCTGCCGAGCCGGGCCTGTTCCGCCTCCGACCCGACCTGGAAAAAGAAGTCACCGCGATGCTGCCGGCGGCGTGTCAGGGCACGACTCGCTTTATGCTCTCGGTTGAAATCTCGACGATCTACAAGAAGGGCGACAAGACCCGCAAGATTCACCATTTGTTATACGCGCCGGACTTTCCCGCCGCTGATCGTATTACCGAGAGTTTGTCCAGGATCGGCAATGTAAAGTCCGACGGCCGACCCATCCTGGGATTGGATTCACGCCATCTCCTGGAAATCACGTTGGAGTCGGACCCCGGCTCGTATCTCGTCCCGGCCCATATCTGGACCCCGTGGTTTGCCGCGCTGGGCTCAAAGTCCGGCTTTGACGCCATAGACGACTGTTACGCCGATCTGGCTCCCCATATCTTTGCGGTGGAGACGGGCCTGTCGTCAGACCCGGAGATGAATTGGCGGGTGTCGTCCCTGGACCGCTTCCGGCTGGTGTCAAATTCCGATGCGCATTCGCCGGAGAAGCTCGGGCGTGAAGCCTGTGTGTTTGAGACCGAGCTTGATTATTTTTCCATCCGTCGCGCCCTGGAGACCGGACAGGGATATCACGGCACAGTCGAGTTTTTTCCCGAAGAAGGCAAATATCACCTGGACGGTCATCGGAATTGTCAGGTCCGCCTCCTGCCGCACGAGACCAAACAACTCGACGGCCGCTGCCCTGCGTGTGGCAAGCCGCTGACGGTGGGCGTGATGCACCGGGTGGACGACTTGGCCGACCGTGAAGACGACACCCAGCCCGAGACTGCCGGTGCGGTCCAGAGCCTTGTCCCCCTCCCCGAGATGTTATCCGAGATTCTGCATGTGGGTCCGAAGAGTAAGAAGGTGGGCCAACACTACGAGGGCCTGCTCAACCAGCTTGGGCCCGAACTGCAACTGATCAACCATATTCCACTGGAAGAGATTCGGAAAAGTGGAGACACGCTTATCGCAGAAGCCATCTCCAGGCTGCGCAAACAAGAAGTGATCCGCGACGCTGGCTATGATGGGGTGTACGGAACAATCCGACTGTTTCGGGAGGAAGAGCTTCGCCGGAAGATGAGCGGCGCGTCGTTGTTCACACAGGAGCCTCCGCCCCAGGCTCGACAGGAAAATTCACCGACTGACGTGCGTGCAACGGACAGCCAGAAGCAGGGCAAGGCGCCGCGGCGAAAAGCGGACGCTGCCCAAACCCACACTCCCGGCGCGTCTCCCGCGCCTTCAGACGACACAGCGGCCGCGCCGGCCGCATATATCCTGGCCGGACTTGATTCTGACCAGCGGCGGGCCGCCGAGATCATATCGGGCCCACTACTGATTGTTGCCGGGCCGGGTTCCGGAAAAACGCGCACTCTCACCCATCGTATCGCTCATCTCATCCGCACCCACCGCGTCCGCCCCGAACACTGTCTGGCCATCACGTTTACCCGCCGGGCCGCGGACGAAATGCGAGAACGCTTACATCGACTCCTGCCCACCGTTGCCGACGCGATCTCGCTTTTTACGTTTCACGCTTTGGGCCTGTCCGTTCTCCAGGAACATTGGAACGCAGCCGGTCTCCAGCGTGGCTTTCGGGTCGCGTCAGACGCGGAGCGTCAACATCTGCTGCGCGAAAAACTTGGCGTTTCGACTCGCCGGACACGCAGCCTGCTGTCAGCCATTTCGGTGGCGAAACGAACAGGGCAGGCGCCGGCTGAGGCCGAGCAGGCCACCGTCTATAACCGCTACCAGCAGGAATTAGACGCGCGGAATCTGGTTGATTTCGATGACCTGATTGGCCGTCCGATCCAGGTCCTCGAAACCGACACCGGCCTGCGTGACGCCTATCGGGCGCAATACCAATGGGTGTGTATCGACGAATATCAGGATGTGGACGAGCAGCAGGTCCGTCTCATCAAGCTGCTCGTTCCGCCCGACGGAAACATCTGTGCGATTGGCGACCCGGATCAGGCTATTTATCGTTTCCGCGGGGCGGACGTCCGTTTCTTCGCCCAGTTCACCGCTGATTTTCCCGGCGCGCAGGTAGTCCGCCTCACGCGGAATTACCGGTCGGACCGCAATATCGTCCATATCTCTTCCCAGGTCATTGCGCCGTCCGGGTCCGAGCAGCAATCCACCCCGGTCCTTGCCGACACTCCAAGTCTCATCACGCTGCATGAGGCGCGGACAGAGAAGGCCGAGGCCGAGTTCGTCGTGCACTCAATCGAAACGCTACTGGGTGGACACAGCTTCTTTTCAATCGATAGCGGTCGATCCCGAGACGCTGAAGACCGGGCCGTTTCCTTTGCTGACATCGCCGTGCTGTACCGAACGGAAGCCCAGGCCGAGGCGGTCGTGGAAGCTCTCCAGCGTTCGGGTATGCCGTTTCAGAAACACGCCCATACACGGCTGCTCGACCGCCCTGGGGTGGCGCTCCTGATTGATGCCCTGCGTGAACAGCCCGGCGACGACTCTCTGGTTGCACGGCTTGAAGCCGCGTGTGACAAAGCGGAAACCGATGGGGCAGGGGATGAGACGAGAGCGGCCCTGGAACTCTTGCAACCCGTCGCTCTGAGGTGCGGGGATGATCTGGATCGCTTTCTTTCCACCCTCGCGCTGGAAACGCAGGTCGATACCTGGGACCCGCGCGCCGACCGGATTTCCCTGCTCACCCTGCACGCCGCCAAAGGCCTGGAATTTCCCGTTGTCTTTATTGTTGGCTGTGAGGATGGCCTTCTGCCGCTGAGCTGGGGCAAAGCCGAAGCTGCCGATCTTGAAGAAGAGCGCCGCCTGTTCTACGTTGGCATCACCCGGGCAAAAACCAAACTCTATCTGTGTCATGCCCGGAAACGTCGCTGGCGCGGGGCGGTGCAAGCCAGGTCACCCTCCCCGTATTTAGCCGATATTGAGGAACAGCTGCTCGACCGTCGCCGGAGTCAGTTGAGTGCGCGGGGGAAGAAGAAAGCGGATCAGTTGGAGCTGTTTTGAGGGATGTCCACCCATTGGGTCAAAAAGGCATGTCCCTCTGTCGGGTTACCCAAACAGGAGTTGCCGAATATGTTCGGGCCGGGTGACCAGACCCGCCAGCTTGTGAAGTGAGGCATCAACAGCCTGGGCGAAAGCGGTCGGCCCGCCGAATCGCTCCACCGTGTCCGGTGGCATGAACTTGAACAGGAAATCGGCTGTACCGGGTGGCAGCGCGGCGAAGTGAACCGCCAGAATGCCGTAATCCTGCAAGAGCAGCATGGCCAACGCGGCAGCCGCCTCATACGGAACAATCGGTGCCGGCGGGGCCGCGCTCAGACCGGCCCGCTCTAGGACCAGTTCGAGTATCTCGTCTGCCGGCAGCTCGGCGATCACTGGCGTTTCGTGTATACGACTCCCCAAGAGAGCCCGCAGAGCGGTTGCGACCTGTTTAGTACTATCAACCAGAGCCTGCACACGTTCCGGTGTGTACTCTTCCAGTGAGCGGATGACTGCCGGATACAGCAGTGGGCGGGCCTCAAGCCCAAACTCCCAGGCACGAGCCCGGATGCGGGCAACAAGCTGCTTCTCACCTGCCATCAATCCAACCCGTGGGCCGCTGGTGCCATACTTATCCAGCCCTGTCGCGCCCAGGTCTACGCCGAGTTCGAGCATCTTGGGCTGCTCCAGGATAGCGGGACCGACCCGCGCCCCACCGGCCTCATCCGCATACACGAGGATATCCCGCTCGTGAGCCAGACGGACGATCTGTTGCAATGCCTCAACGGACAGGGCCTCATAGGTCACCGCTAAGCGCGTGAGCACAACCAGGGCGACTTCTGTTTCCCGCTCCAGCACCGCCGTGAATTCCTCCACGCCTTTGGTATCCACGAGGCGCGCGCCGACATGCGCCGCCGCCCGAATGACGGACGGATGGCTATGGCTGGCCGACACCCCGATAACGACAGCGCCCGGTTTTACCAGCACGAGATGGGTCGCCAATGTGGCAGCCGTGAGTCGATTAAAGAGCATGACGTCGTGACGGTCTGGAGACCCGCCGAGGTGCTCCAGCGTCAGCCGGCGGAGCCGCTCCGTATACAGCGCGGGAGCGATTTCATCGTGGGCAAACAGGATGTCCTCTCCGCTGAGCGGTAGGCCATGTTCGAGCCCGGTGAAATTGAAAATTGCCTCAGGACCGCTCTCACCAATACGGCGTCGGACAATCCGTCCCACCTGCTGAAGTTTGCGAAAATCATCCTCCGTACTGGTCAAGATGGCCCCGCGGGCGTAGGGCAGAGCCTCGGCAAATGGGTTCCCGAAACGGTCGGTCTTCATGACGAAACCCTCCTCTCTCATTTTGAATAGTAGTGCTGTCTTGGCGAAAATGCCAACGCGGCATAGGATGCCCAAGCGTATAAGGAGGAATTCCCAGATGAAAGCCGTAGTCCTGTCGGAAGTTGGTGGCCGGTTGCTTATTGAGGATATTCCGCAGCCCCGTCCCAAGGCTGGTGAAGTATTGGTCAAAGTCGCTGCGTGTGGGGTGTGTCATACTGACCTGCATGTGATGAAAGGTGAAGTGAAGTTCCCGGTGCCGTGTGTGCTGGGCCACGAGATCTCTGGCATCGTTGAGACGGTCGGTACTGAGGTGAAGACGACCCGGACCGGAGAGAAGGTGGTGTGTAGCTTTATCATGCCGTGCGGGGTGTGCTCGTACTGTGTGCAGGGGCGGGACGATCTGTGTGAAACCTTCTTCGCTCTGAACCGTCTGAAGGGGACGCTCTACGATGGGGAGAGTCGTCTCTCTCGTTCTGATGGTTCGACCCTGGCTATGTATAGTATGGGCGGTCTGGCTGAGTATGCGGTTGTGCCAGCCAGTGATGTCTTTCCCGCTCCTGCCAATGTGCCCCTGACCGATGCGTGTATTCTCGGCTGTGCCATGATGACCGCCTATGGCGCGGTGAAGAATCAGGCGCGAGTCCAACCGAGCGATAGCGTGGCCGTCGTTGGCGCCGGTGGTGTAGGCTCAAACGTTGTTCAGGTCGCCAAGGCGTTTGGAGCCGGCCAGATTATTGCGGTTGATGTGCGCGACGATAAACTGGAAGCGGCCAGGGCCCTTGGCGCAACCCATACCGTGAATGCCAGTCAGGAAGATCCCGTCGCAGCAGTGAACAATGCCACCAATGGTCAGGGCGTAGACGTGGCGATTGAAGCCTTGGGACGACCGGAAACAGTGGTGAACGCGTTCATGATGACACGTGATGGGGGGCGGGTGGTGGTGATCGGTATTGCCCCAGGCACGACAACCGCAGGCATTGAGATTACCCGTCTGGTCCGCCGTGGCATTCAGCTTATGGGCTCCTATGGCAGTCGTGTCCGCACCGACTTGCCTGAGGTATTGGCATTGGCAGCCCGGGGGCAGGTGAATGTGTCTCAACCCATTACTCGGCGTTACCGCCTGGAACAGGCGGATGAAGCGTACGCGGCCTTGAATCGTGGTGAGATTATTGGACGAGCGATTGTGAGCATGGCTTAGTACTCCTCGCTTTTCCCTCGGAGAGAAGCGTGTTTCTTGGAAAGTGTTGGTCAGCCAGCCGCTTGCTCCGGTAGCGTAGCATCGTCTGGCGGAGAATTCCGGTGTCGTCCAACCGGTCGCTTAGCGAACTCCAGCGCGTCGTCGGTCAGCGAACCATAGGCTGCTGTCCAGACATCAAGCAGATAATTATGGTAGGCTCTCCAGGGCACCTTTACGCCCTGTTTGGGGAAGGTATCGATTGCTCTCTGGATGTAACCCGAGGTGAAATCAAAGAGTGGCTCCCGCTGCATAGCCGGGTCGTGGGGGCGCGGGCAGCACTGATCGTAACCGTTCGCCTCCATATGGTTGAGCAGTCGGCAGACATAGGTGCACGTGAGGTCACATTTGAGCGTCCACGACGCATTCGTATAGCCAATGGTCAGAGCCAGATTCGGCACATTACTGAACATTATACTCTTGTAGGTCAGCGTCTCCGAGAACTCGACGGGCTCGCCATCGACTGTCACATCGAGACCGCCAAGGAGCTGCAAATTAAGACCCGTGGCCGTCACGATGAGGTCGGCTTCAAGCTCCGTACCCGAACGGAGTCGGATGCCGCGCTCGGTGAAGGTCTCGATATGGTCGGTGACAATCGAGACCTGGCCGGCCTTGATCGCTTTGAAAAGATCGCTGTCCGGCACCAGGCACAGGCGCTGCTGCCACGGGTTGTAGTGGGGCGTGAAATGCTGTTCGATATCATAGTCAGGCCCCAGGGCCGCGCGGACTTGGCGCAAGAGAAACGCCTTGGCCCGCTCCGGGGAGTGGCGACAGAACCAAAAGACATAGGCTCCGAGCAACACATTCTTCCACCGGATCATACGATAGACGAGGGCGCTCGGGAGAAAGTGTCGCAGCGTATTGGCGAGATGATCCTCCGACGGCAAGGAGATCATATAGGTAGGCGAACGTTGCAGCATGGTGACCTCGGCGGCCTGCTTGGCCATTTCAGGCACGAGTGTCACCGCGGTCGCTCCGCTCCCGATCACGACGACGCGCTTGTCCACATAATCGATATCAGCGGTCCACTGCTGCGGATGTACGATCCGGCCCTGAAATTTCTCGGTCCCGGCAAACTCCGGGGTGTAGCCTTGGTCGTAATTGTAGTACCCGCTGCACATAAAGAGGAAGTTGCAGGTGAAGCGGCAGCTCTCGTTTGTGTCGGTCCGTTCGACTTCGACCCTCCAACACGCGTCGGTTGTAGACCATGAAGCCCGCTTCACGTGGTGACCAAAACGAATTTTGCTATTGATGCCAAACTCTTCGGCTGTCTCGTTGACGTAGCGGAGAATGGAAGGCCCATCGGCGATTGCCTTCGGGTCGGTCCAGGGCCGGAACGAGTAGCCCAGCGTATACATATCCGAATCCGAGCGGATGCCGGGGTAGCGGAAAAGGTCCCAGGTGCCGCCGAGTGTGTCGCGTCGTTCGAGAATGGCATACGTTCGGCCCGGACAGTGTGCCTGCAAATGATAGCCGGCGGCAATCCCGGAGACTCCCGCCCCAACGACCAAGACATCGAAATGTTCCGTACTCATAGCTCCTACATCTCAATTCGGATATTCGCTCAGTCTGTCTACTCTACCCTTTTAGCATGCTTGAGAGAATGACCGCCGAGACCGTATCGCTGGTAGCGAAAGAGAAAGCGTGACCCACACCCGCCCGCCGATATCCCGATCAAAACGCCTATCGTCATCCGCCCTGATATCGACCCCGGTCCGGTGTTGCCCAATCTTTAGCGCGGTGCACGGCCCTTGCCCAGCCGGCCTTGAGTTCCTCTCGGCGTTCTGGCGACAGGTCGGGCTCAAAAACGCGATCAATCTGCCATTGGCTCGCAATCTCGCTGGGGTCTTTCCAATAGCCGACCGCTAAGCCGGCTAAATAGGCCACCCCCAGGGCGGTTGTCTCTGCAATTTTCGGACGAACCACCGGCACGCCGAGGATGTCGGCTTGAAACTGCATCAGCAGATTATTCATGCTTGCACCGCCATCGACGCGAAGCTGGGTGAGCCGAATGTCCGCATCTGCCTCCATGGCTGTCAGGACATCCAGAGACTGGTAGGCAATGCTTTCCAGCGCGGCCCGGGCAATATGGGCCGCAGTCGAGCCGCGCGTCAAACCGAACAGTGAGCCGCGCGCGTAGGGGTCCCAATGCGGAGCGCCAAGACCGGAGAAGGCCGGCACGAGATAGACCCCACCCGTATCCGCAACGCTGGCCGCCAAGGTCTCGACCTCTGCCGATGACTTGAGAATGCCCAGCCCATCGCGCAGCCACTGCACGACGGCGCCTGCTATAAAGACGCTGCCTTCCAGCGCATACTGGGTGCGGCCAGCGAAACGCCACGCCGCGGTAGTGAGCAGATTGTGCCGGGAGGCAACAGGCTGCTCGCCGGTGTGCATGAGCATGAAGCAGCCCGTGCCATACGTATTTTTCACCATGCCGGGTGCCGTGCACATCTGGCCAAATAATGCCGCCTGCTGATCACCGGCCATCCCGCTGATAGGCACGGCCGTGGCGAGCAGGTCTGTTGCAGTGGTCGCGTAGACTTCGCTCGAGCTGCGCACCTCGGGCAGGAGCTGGCGGGGGATGCGGAGGACGGCGAGCAATTCTTGGTCCCACTCTCCCGTACGGATATTCCATAACAGGGTGCGCGAAGCATTGGTGATGTCGGTGATATGCTGCTTCCCTTGGGTCAGCTTCCAGATCAGCCAGGTATCAACGGTTCCAAAGGCCAGCCGGCCGGCTTCGGCCCTGGCGCGTGCGCCCGGAATCGTATCCAGGAGCCAGCGGATTTTCGTGCCCGAGAAATAGGGGTCAATGACCAGGCCGGTCTTGTCTCGAAAAAAGGTCTCCAGGCCCTGTTGTTTGAGCGTGTTGCACAATGCTGCGCTGCGACGGTCCTGCCAGACAATCGCGTTATAGATCGGCTGGCCCGTTTCTCGATCCCAGACCAGGGTCGTTTCGCGCTGGTTGGTGATGCCCAGGGCGCTGACATCATTGCTCGACAGACCCGCCCGGGCCAGGACTTCGGTCATGACCGCTGCCTGCGACGCCCAGATTTCATTGGCGTCCTGTTCCACCCAGCCGGGCTGAGGGAACAGCGGGGTCAAGGCTTTCTGAGCAATCCCGCGTATCGTACCCGCCCGGTCAAAGAGAATGGCGCGGGAGCTGGTCGTGCCTTGGTCAAGGGCGAGAATATAGTGAGTGCGGTGCACGGGCATCCCTTACGCAAGTCAGCATTGCTATCGGGCGTCCTTCTACCATGTCGCTCAGACCGCTGGCAACGCGAGAACCTCGTATGTCCCGCTCGCTCAGGTTCGTCTGGAGCTTCTGGGGCACCGCTCTTTCCCCGCTCTTTCCTCGTCAAGCCGGCCTCGCTATTTCCGCCCGTTTTCGGCTGTGATACAGCGGGAAGCCGTATGCCGTCAGACTTTATACGGGGGATAAAAATGGGCGCCGGCTGTCTGGTGGGCGCCGGGGCTCTCCTGCTCCTGCTGTTGTTTGGTATGGCCATGTGTGCGGGACATTTTGAGGAGCGGATGCTCGAAGAATTGAAGGAGCAGCTAGAAGAGTTACAGCCTCGGGAGATGCCCGACACGGATTCTGTCCGGCATTTGGAATGCCTGCGTGCACGACCAAACCGCGTCGCGCTGGCTTGACGAACAGGAGGAAGGCCATGTCTCAAGACCATCCATTCGTCCACACCATAAAGCAGTATTATCACGGCTGCAGTACGGCGGACGTGGAACTCATGCAATCGACCTTTACCGCCGACGTTGTCCACTACTTTACGCATCACGCCCCCATCCGCGGCGCACAAGCACTCGCGACCTATTGGGCCAAGATGCAGCCACGTATTCGGGCGACGTGGAGCTGTGACCATGCCATCGTCCAAGGGGATGAATGCGTGATCGAGTGGACGATGACCTGGACGCCGCCGACCGGCACGGTCGAGGCCATGCGCGGGGCGGAGTGGTATGTTTTTCGTGGAGATAAAATCGCCGAGATTCGCGCCTACTATATCAACCGTCACCTGCCCTACGAACAGCCCAATTTTGAATTGGAGGACTTCCCGTACGCCGAGCGGGCGTATACGCTCCTGCCCGATGCGTAAAGCTTTACGCATCGGGCAGGAGCGTATTGCTTGCGAATCCTCCAAACCTTGGCTAGTCTGAATTCAGACTACTGGAGGACTGTATGCGTATCCTGCCGTTAGCTGAAGTCAAGGCAAGGCTGAGTCAGATCGTGGCCGACGTTACGGCCACCGACGAAGAGGTCACGATCACCAAAAACGGGCAAGCGACCGCTGTCCTGGTGAGCTACGAGGAGTTTGAGAGCTGGCAGGAGACCCTGGCCGTCCTGTCGGACCAGGAGTTGGTCAAAGAGATTCACTCTGGAATGCAGCAGCTTAAACAGGAACGCGGCAAGCTACTGACGGATACAGACCTCGACCAACTCTTTTCCGATGATGCCTAGCGAGCGTCGGGTGCGACTGCCGCGCGAGGTGCAAGTTGCTATCCGGGCCATGCATCCGCAACTCAAGCAACGTATTCGAGCGGCGTTAGATACCCTCCGGGTGAATCCGTCAGCCGGAAAGCCTTTACAGCGGGAACTCTCAGGATGGTGGAGCTTTCGCGTTGGGCGTGTTCGGATTATCTATCGGACAACCCGAACGGTGCTCGAAGTGAGCGCCATAGGCTCACGCGCAAGCATCTATCAGGATACGACTCGTCGCGTGGCGAGAGCGTCACGGCAACGTTAATCGCCGTGGAGAGTCGGGCTCAGGCACGGAAGTCCCTATCCGTCCGGAAAGGCGCGTTCAACGGCGGTCCGTACCGCCGCCTTCGCCCCGTGGGCCAGAAAACTGCCGTGGGCGCTCAGGAGCGCATCGAAGTCCTGGGTGAGCAGCCGATCGAATTCCCGCCTGAGGGATGCCCCCGCGGGTGTCAGGCGCTTCAGCCAAATGGGGCCGACTAGGGTGGTTTTTGGAAAGCCGATTAACGGTAACATCAGACGGGCCGGCAGATTGTTGTGTTTATAATCGTCGTAATGCTGGATCGCGTCGCAGGTGAGAAGCAAGCCGTTCCCGCGTTGCAGCCCGAGTGCCGACTCGGGTTGCAATGTACCATTGAAACAGAACAACTCCGCGTCCGGAAAGGGGAGCGGGTCGCCGGGCCGCATTTCGACATCAATGTTAGGCTGGGTATAGATAGTGCCACCGGGTTGGCACCAGAATTCCGCCTTGAACCTATTGACGTAATACGGGTCGTCGAGGCCATGCATGGGGCCGAGACGCATGATACGTTTTATCGTCCCCAGCGCCTGGAGTTTCTCTTCCTCGGTGGAATGTAACCGGATCGGGTTGACCAGGGTCAGCTCACCCTCATGACGGATGACGGCCATGTTGCGTGAGATGCGTATGAGGGCATTCATTTTAATGCTGCCCCTGACCATGAAAACGTCTTGGGCAATCTCCTCAATCGGATCATGCGGATAGACCGGAGGGTAAACGGGCTGCACTGCCGAGTCGCTCATAGTGGATTCCTCCAAAAAATCTGAGCCTGCCCCTCAGACGGGCAAACCGAAGGCCAGCTATCAGCTGACAGTATGACACGCCACCGGTCAAGGCAAAGCTGGGTCAATCGGTGGCTAAATTACAGCGACTGACGAAGTAGCGTTCAGTCCCATTCGCAGGCGATTCCGTCTTTGTTACGGTCAAAGCCGTGCGGGTCGGGAGGCAAGGCTGTAAACCTCCGATAGGGGATATCCGGGCAATCGAGGGCGCCTTCATCGCTTGGCGGGATACAGACATCCGGGTAGGTCGGTTCGCATCTTGAGGTCGAAGAGACAGTTTGCCGCTCGGTGCCCTTCGACTCGGGGATACTGTCCCATAAGGTGGCAAAGAACGTTTCGAACTGCATGGCGAGGGCTGGCGAGCGAAAAATCAGGGTATTCTCGTCGTTTACGGACTCTCCCCGAAAGCTCCAGTTCATTGACCCGACGACCACAGTACGGCCATCGACCGCAGCGGCCTTCATGTGCATCTTGCTCCCCCATTTTTTGACCTTGACACGAATCCCTGCTCTACGCAGACGCTCGTGTTTTGTGTGAAGGCTCCTGGCCGAAGCGGCGTCGATGATGACGCGCACGCTGCCGTTCAGGGCCTTCGCCTGCGGCGAGAACAACACCGTTGTCGGTATGCCGCCTATGTTCAGGCGTTCGGCGCCGTTCCTTTCTTTCAACTGGTGAAAGCGGCCCGACCACATTTGATCGAACTCGTGGAGATACACGGCGGCCAGTTGCGGCGAGTCGACCAGGGCCACGACGTTGGCGTTGGAGCCGCCGGTTCCAGTATCGGAGATATTGCTTGACCCCGTCCATACCCAGCGCTTATCGATAACGAAGAACTTGTTGTGCATGATCCGATTGTTGTAGCGATCTGGGCCGAGTGTCTTTTCGGCCTCGAGATCGTCTCGTATCGCTCCCAGCCGCCGCACCCAGCGATCGGTCGATGGAAATACTCCGGCGATTTTTCCATCCCTTTGACGATCAACAACACCGCGGACCACGACCCCGCGCGCCTGAGCGGACTCGAGTGCTTCGAGCAGCCGAGTCTGCTTGCGCATTCCGTACACGGCAAAGTCGATACTGGTCTCGGACGCCTCAATGCGCCCAAGGAGTCCACGGCATATCGCACTCTCACAGCGGTCGTTGGCAGCGAGGAACTCGCGGGGGTCCTGAAACAACAACTGCACAGACCGGGCGTCGTCTGCGCAGGAGACCGCAAGAAGAACTACGGTGGCACATAGTCCTGAGAACACCAGCCTAAGATGCCGGGAGCTCAAGTTTACGCCTGTCTTTTCGCGGACGGCGGCCGAGGGCGAATTCCGGCGGCCGGAGGCTCGATTCTCCCTGGGCCGGGTCGGGTGGGGTGAAGTAGCCCAGGGCGTAACTCATCATGGTATAGCCGAGAAGTTCCTGGAGGGCGGGATCCAAATCCTTGGCGATCTCCGGCGGGCAGGAGAGATACTGATTTTCTTCCTGCCGCAGCCAGCCGAGTGAGTAGGTGATATTCAGTCCGACCCGGTCGGCGGTGCTGTTATTTGCCCCACCGGCGTGCAAAACGGTTCCGGAATAGACCAGGACCGAGCCCCGTGGCATTTCCGCATAGCTGATTTCTTCCGCTTTTGCCTCTCGGCCCTTGGGCCAGGCCGGACTGCCCGGCACAACCTGGGTGGCACCGTTTTCATAGGTGAAATCCGTCAGCGCCCACAACGTGCTGAGCTGGGGCTCAACCCCCTGCAAGTAATCGCCCCAGACCAGACGATCACGGTGCAAGGGCTGTTTCTTTTGTCCGGGCATCAGGCGGATAACCTGGGTCAGATGGAGCTGATAGCGATTGCAGTTGGGCAGCAGGAACTCGTTGCAGGTCTCGATGATACTGGGGTGCATAACGAGCGCGCGGCAGGCCGGAGAGCGTGCCACCAGAGCGCCCGTGCGCGTGGTCTGATAACCGGCAAAGTCATCCCGGCTGGTGGGGGTGGTCTCGATGTGCGGCACCAAATCGTCGAGGGTCGCCTGCACCTGCCCTGCGTCGATGAGATTTTCAACGACAACCGCGCCATCACGCTCAATGGCACTGGTCAGGTCTTTTGCTGCTGCTGTTGCGGATAGCCGCGTGAGTTCGCCCATGATCGTCCTCCTTATGCGTCAGGCTGAATGGGATACAGCCGCAAGGCGTTATCCCACATGATCTTGCGCTTACTGTCATCTGACACGCCCGGTAGTGCCATCATCTCCTTGACCGCCCAGGCGTACTGCCGGCCCTCGGGATGGGCGAAGTCGGTTGCGGTGACGATATTATTATCGCCGATGGCGTCAATGACTTGTCGAATACCGGGATCGTCAGGATCGGCTGAGATATAGCACTGGCGTTTGAAATACTCGACCGGCGGCATGCTGAGTCCTTCGATGGCAAGGCCGCGAAAGCCCCCCTGTACGCCGGCACCCAAGCGGTCAAGCCAAAATGCGGCCCAGCCTGCGCCCGACTCCAGATGCACGACGCGCAGCCGAGGATGACGCTCCAGTACCCCACCCATGATCAGCGCCGTGCTGGCCAGCATATTCCCAATCGTAAAGGCCACGGTGGTCTGGGCGGAGCGTAGCCGGGGGAGGTAATAGTACAGCATCTCATCGGCGGCGGTGCCGTTTCCGGTATGAACGGCGAGCGGCACGTCCAACTCCTCAAGCGTTTCCCACAGCGGCTCATAAAACGCGTCGTATAAGCGGTGTTCACACACCGGGACGGGGTTAATATGAACCGCCTTGAAGTGAAACTGTGTGACGCAGCGACGGACTTCCCGAGCGGCCTCCTGCGCATCCCGCAGGTCGATGGAAGCGGCCCCGAACACCCGTCCTCCGGCAGCCGCACAAAAGTCGGCTAGCCAGTTGTTATACGCCCGACGATAGGCTGCGGCCGTGTCGGCTGCCAAATTTGGAACCGTCACGGAGAGGAGACCGATGGAGGGATAGACGACCATATAGTCGATGCCGACCCGCTGCATGACTTCGGGGTAGATCTCGGGCGGGAAGTCCTGCTTGGCATATGCGGCATAGGCTTCGTCATGCCCCGGAAGAAAAACGCGTTCGCCAGCCTCCTGCGCTCCGCTATGCGGCTTACCATCGGCCTGGGTGGGGTTCTTCAGCGGGTCGCGTCCGAACGGCATCAGATATTCGCCCCCATCCGGGTTGGGAATTTTGACCTCAAAACCAAAGCCGAGCGGCTCCCCGCGGTAATTGGCCCACGCCTTGGGCATGGCCGAGTGATATCTGGAATCCAGATATTTCTCGAACATATCTTCGGGTTCGATAATATGGGCATCGCTGTCAATGAATCCGTGTCCGTTCGGCATGGTGGGTTCTCCTCTCTTATGCAAAGTGCGGCAAGACATCTGTGCCGAAGCGCTCAATACAGCGCAGGGTCTCCGCGTGGCTGGGACCGCTCGGGCAGCGCAGCATGAGAATCATATACCGGCAGCCGGTGGCCTGCTCGTAACGTTTGAGTTCGGGCACGACCTGCTCCGGTGTGCCATAGATCAATCGATTCGGGGCGACCCGCTCGAAGGTCCATTCGGCGTCCGAGGTGATCTCCTTCACCCAGGGTTCCCACTTGGCGTTAAAGCGGCCTGAGGAGAAAAAGCCCAGCCGCAGATAGAAGAGGTGATAGTCCTTGACGTGCGGCCACCAGGTCCGCTCGATCTCGGCCTGGCTGTCGCCGACCCAGGCATTCCGCAGCAGGGCAATGTCCACCCGAGGATTCCCCGCCTGCTGCGCCGCGGCCCGGTACATTTCGGACCAGGCTCGCATCACATCGAAGGTGTGGAGCGGGTCCGACAGCCAGCCGTCGCCAATCCGGCCGGCGCGCGTGAGCGTAATCGTCGACATGGCACCGACCCAAATCGGCGGCTGACGCACGGGCCGGGGGGTAATGGTAACCTCGTCAAAATTGAAATGCTGGCCGTGATAAGAAAACGTCTGACCGCTCCACGCCTGTCTGAGGATCTCGACCGATTCGGTAAAGCGCGTTGCCGCGGCGGAGAGCGGAATCTCAAAGGCGTTGAATTCGTGCTCGACCAGACCTAAGCCCGCACCAAGGATAAAGCGTCCTTTGGCAATCGTGTCGATCACGGCAATTTGCTCGGCGACGTGCAGCGGATGATACAGCGGAAGCTGCAGGATGCCCGTGCCGATCTGCGCGCGCTTGGTATGCGCCGCCAGCGCCGCGGCAAAGGTGAGGGGTGCGGGCAGATAGCCGTCCGGCATCTGGTGGTGTTCCGGCAGCAGAAACAACTCAAAGCCGGCCTCTTCGGCCAGGGCTGCCTGGGCAAATACCTCGTCGTAGAGCCGGGGCAGATGCTCTCCGTGGGGCGGGTCCTGGAGGGTGAAAATCAGTCCGAATTTCATGCCCCGTCCTGTGTCCGGCACTCCGCCAGATAGCGCTGCAACACGTACAGGCCATCGGGTGTAAAAGGCTCGGTCTGGGCCATGCGCAGAATATCAGGTGCGGACATGAAGGCGCCACTCTCGACTTCTTCTTCCTGTAGAACGATTGCGCCATCGTATACGCACGAGAAGGCCGCACCCCACACCCGGTTGTGCGCATCCTGATGGTAAAACCGAAACAGCGGCGTCAAGGGTACCCCGCGGATGCCCATCTCCTCTTCGGCCTCACGGAGAGCGCCCTGCTCATATTCTTCGCCCGCCAGTACGACCCCACCCGCGGCCGGGTCGTAATAACCGGGAAAGACGTCCTTGGTCAGGGTCCGTTTCTGGACATAGAGTTGGCCGCGCGAGTTAAAGACCAGCACATACGTGGCCCGATGGGGCAGGGCCTTGGCGCGCATTTCCTTCCGCAGAGCGGAGCCCACCACAGTATTGTTTTCATCAACGATGGCAACGATTTCCTCGGCAGCGCCCATGTGGACGAAACGATACTGAGGGGCTCGGAGAGTGTCAAGCGAAAGCACGCGGAGCAGGGCCGCCCTGTCCCTATCCGATCCCGCCGTACCGCCGAGCCGTCTTCATCTGCGCACAGGCGGCGTATTCCGTCTTTTTGAGGCTAACCCCCGTAAAATTACGGGAGAAATGAGGGATTCGATTTTCTATACTTACCCCGCATTCTTTGCGTTGTATCATGAGTGAGAGGCCAGTGATTTGTGTTCCCTATACGGTCTCCTCGTGATCGAGGCATCAGGAGAAGCGGATGACACACAACCAGATAGGAAGCGGATGGCAGGGTTCAGCCCACGGCTTGGTATGGCGCGCCGCGTGTAGCGCGAGCGCCCCTGTGCTACACATCCCGGTAGGGCCGCAGGAAGCGGCGTCATGAGCGGTCAAGACGCTTTCGAGCGCATCCTGGCGTCGTTGTACGGCGCCATGCTTGACGATGCCCACTGGCCCGCTACCTCTGCCCTGATCGATGAAGCCTGCGGCATGCAGGGTAATGCTCTGGCGGTCGGCGAAGGCCCGAAGGACGATGTCCAGATCATCTCCGCTGGGTTCTACTACCGGGGGGAGTGCCGCGAAGACCTGGAGCGCGAGTACTTCGACATCTATCACCCCATAGACGAAAGCGTCCCGCGTTTCCGGCAACTGCCTGACAGTCGCGTGGTACACGCCACCGACCTGTACTCCGAACAGGAGTTGAAGACCTCGCCCACCTATAACGAGCTGTTGCCTCGGGCCAGCGGCCAGGGTGGCCTGCATGTGCGCCTGGCCGAGCCGGATGGCTCCCACATCGCCTGGGTCAGCGCTGACCCCGTTGCCCCGGATGGTTGGGAATTTACACAGATCATGCTGTTCAAAGGGCTGCTGCCCCACATCCGACAATTTGTCCGCATTCGGCAGGCGCTGGCCGGCGCCGGGGCGCTGGATGCGTCCGTGACCGAGCTCCTCGACAACCCTCGAATTGGGGTCATCCATCTGGACCGACGGGGGCGGATTGTGGCGGCGAATGACCGGGCCCGGGCCATGCTGCGGCACGGCGACGTGTTGTCGGACCGAGGTGGGGTGTTGCGTGCCCGTGTACCGGCCGACCACACAAGGCTTGAGCGGCTGGTGGCCGATACGCTACCGTCCGCTGGGGTCGCCGTCAGTGGGTCTATGCTGCTTCGCCGCACCTCCGTGGTGCCGCCACTCGTGGTACACGTCAAACCCGTGGGCGCTCCGCAGATGGACTTCGGAGCCCAACGCGTCGCCGCGCTCGTGCTGCTTGTCGAGCCGGGGCGGCAATCCCGTATCGATCCCAGTCTGGTGGCCGAGACCCTGGGCCTCACCCCGGCGGAGAGCCAAATAGCAGTGTGGTTGACGGAAGGTAAGACTGTACGCGAGATTGCCGTGGAGACGGGGCGGCAGGAACGCTCCATCCATTGGCACCTACAGCAGATCTACCACAAGCTGGACATCTCTCGGCAGGCAGATTTGGTGCGGCTGGCGCTGTCAGTCGTCGAGTTCGTGTGACCTTGCGTGGGTCTCTGGGAGTGGCCCCTCTCCCCTGACGGCTTGCCTCCCCCCCACGTTGATCTGCTCCCCACGCCACTTGGTTGCCTCCCTCAACAAACAGGTTTCGTATTCGAGGTTTTTACGACCATCCCCGTAATTTTACGGGCGTAATGAGCGGCGAAATTGTGTATATAGGCGCACAAAAAGCGGTGACGTAGGGAATGTGATGTCCCCGTTTATAGGGAGAGGGTTCCTCGCTTAGGAGAGAGAGGAAGGGGTTTTGCAGCCATGATTTCAAAAGCCGAGCGGGCTCAGCAGCGGCGCAGAACCGTACTCGATACGGCCCGGGAGTTGTTTGCCGAGCAGGGGTATGAAGCGACCTCGACCGAAGATATTGTCCGCCGCCTCGGGGTGAGCAGAGGCACGCTGTACCATCATTTTCGCGACAAGGCCGCACTTTTCGCAGCGGTCTATCAGGAGCAGCGCGTCGCGTTGGCCCAAACCATCAACGAGCGCATCCAGGTCGCCGAGAACGCGCCGCGGCAGCAAGCGGTGCTCACGGTGTGCCACGCCTTTATTGACGCGGCCGTAGACTCGCGCGTGCAGCGTATTCTCTTTGTGGATGGTCCGGCATTCCTGGACCAGAAGGTGATCCGAGAGCCCGATCCCGCCCTCCTGCTCCTCCGGCAGGTGTTCGAGCCGTTGATGGCTGAGGGGGAGATCGACCCGTTGCTGCTTGACCCGGTGATCCATCTGGTTTGGGCGATGTGTTTCGAGGCGGGGATCTACATTGCCCATGCCGAGGAGAGCGTCGCCGCCCGGCTGGAAATGGTCAGCGCGCTGGAGCGCTTGCTCTCCGGGCTGTGGCGAGCATAAGACTTGCCCGGCCCGGAGTCCGTTCTCAACTTCCCCTTGCGATAAGCCGGTTTGCCCCGCACAGCGATCTACGCTACACAGCCCAGCATGTCTACCAACGCGCTGGTGATTTTTGCCAAATGGCCGCTGCCCGGACAGGTCAAGACGCGCCTCTGTCCGCCGCTCCGGCCCGACCAAGCCGCGGAACTGGCGCGTTGCTTTCTCCTGGATACGGTTGAACGGGTTTCCCGGCTCGAAGAGGTGCAGGTCTGGGTTGCCTTTACCCCGGCTGAGAGTGAGCCGCGCTTTCGGGCGCTGCTGCCTGCCTCCGTCCGTTACCTGCCGCAACGGGGTAATGATCTTGGTGAGCGTGAGCTGAATATCTTTGTTGATCTGTTCGAGAAAGCAGCGATGCGGGTGGCGGTCATGGGGAGTGATATTCCCTCCGTGCCGCTCGCCTATCTCCGTTCGGCCTTCGACCTGTTGGAGAGCCCAGGCTGTGATGCCGTCCTCGGACCGAGTAGTGACGGTGGCTATTACTGTATCGGTGCACAGGTTGGACGGGCAGGGCTGCCGGCACTGTTTGAGAATATCGAGTGGAGTACGGAAAAGGTCATGCAGCAGACCTTGCAACAGGCCCGCTTACATAACCTGAATATACGCCTGATCCCACGCTGGTACGATGTGGATACCGTCGAGGATATGCGGGAACTGGCGGAGCAGCTACAGGAAATGCCGAGTGAAGAGGACGCCCCACGCACCCGGGATTTCTTCAAACGGCTCTAAGATGCCAGCTTTGCAGTCTCCACCCCTATGAACTCCCCCAGTTCGTGTTTCAGCCGCGCGAATACCCCGACGCCTTCCTTGACGACCGCCGAGCCGACCTGAATGGCCTTCACGCCCTGTTGGAGAATAGCGAGCGCTTGCGCGCCGGTTGATACGCCACCGACGCCGATCACATCGAGTTTGCCCGCCGCTGCCTCAAGAACGGTCTGGGCCTGAGACGGGCCGCCGTTTGCCCCGGTGTTGTGACACATGACAACGGGAATATCATTTCGGACCAAGGTGTGGACGACATCCGAAAGGGTGAGTGGAACCGTAGCAGGGAGCTTGATCGCAATCGGAGCGGTAATCTGTCCGCGGAGCGCTGAAACGACCTCGTCCAAGCGTTCGACAGACTGAAATGGATTCACGTGGGTATGCACATGCGGATCGTTCAGATTAATCTCAATCAGGTCCGCACCGACTTGCGTCAGTGTCTGCGCCACCTGAACGAACTCTTCGATGGTGAGACCCGCAACACTGGCAATCACCGGCTTGTTCCACTGACGCAGTTCCGGAATGACCTCAACGTAGTAGACGGTACCGGGGTTTTCCAGGCCACACTGCGCTTCGGGGTCAAGAAACGAGTTTGGCGTAATCGACTTGGTGACCACCGCACCGCTTTCCGACCGGGCTTGGGCGAGCAACTCTGCTCGCGTGGTCGATAATGCGCCCGCCGCATTCATCAGACTAAAAGGAAAGTGAATATTGGCAATGATCGGAGTCGTGTGTGTCATGCTGATACCCCTGGCTCAACTCCGAACAGGCTCGGTGTGGTGTTCCAACGCCTGGAGGATGAAATCGGCGGTTCCTGTCTCACCCCATACGCTTGAGTCGAGTTGGAGATTATACCCGTCCGCGTCGCGCCAGTCCGCCTGGTAGCATTTGTGGACGTAATCTGTCCGCAGTTTATCCATGCCGGTGATGCGTCGCTTGGCCTCATCGGTGGTGAGGCCCTCTACGTTCATCACGCGCTCAATACGGGCGTCGAGCGCGGCAAACACAAAAACATGCAGGGTCTTGGGCCTGCCCGCCAGAATGCAGTTTCCCCCCCGCCCGACAATAATGGCGTTGCCCTCCTGCGAAACCTCTTCGATCAGCTTGCGTGTCAGGCGTGCGAGTTGGCTGTCTTTGAGGCGCAACGGCGGCGGGATGTTATACGCGATTTCAAAACCGCCGACGCCAAATGATTCGACGACGCGTTCGATAAACGAGCCCACGCGTTCATCTTTGGTCTCAATATAATCCTCAGAGACGTGTTGTTGGGAGGCAATGGTTTGGACAATTTCCTTGTCCCAGACTTTCCAGTTGAGGCGTTGTCCCAGATCGCGGGCAATCAGGCTTCCCCCGCTGCCATACTGGTGAGACAGCGTGAGCAGGGTAATCGGCGTACTCATAATGAGATCCTCCCTCGGAGTCTTCGCGGAAGCTGATTATAAGGAAGACTCTCAGGGTTCATATTCTAGGAGGACGTGAATATGCCTGTCAATTCTCATTGGACGGGTGGCGTCGGTGCCGGTCTGGGATTCTTGGCAAACAGAAAGCAGATGCCACCCAGAAAACTGCACGCCGCCAAGACCCAAAAGGCCAGGACATAATCCCCCCGGACATCCCGCATCCAACCGGCAAAGGGCGGTGCGACCAGCATCAGGATGTTCATCGGGACAGTGGACAGCCCGAGAATCTTGCCAAAAGACGTTTGACCAAAATAGTCGCCACGAATCGCAACCGTGAGCGGATTGCGTCCACCGAACCCGATGCCAAAGAGGATGGCGAACAGGGCGAGCATGGGGGTCGAAGTCGAGAACGTCAGCACGACCACGCCGACCCCTTGGAGGGTAGAGAAGATAAACAGAGCGATGCGTTTGGGCATGCGGTCGCCGACATAGCCGCCCACGAGCTGAAAAACCATGGAAACCGCCGTGTACACGGACACCAGCCAGGCCGTTGTCTGCACCGAAAAGCCGGCATCCTCCATCAGCAATCCCAAGTGGGCCATGATGGCCAGGAGCACCATGGAGGTAAAACCGTGGCCAAAGGAAATGAGCCAAAAGGCGGGTGTTCTGAGTGCCTGAGCGGCGGTCAGGTCGGGACTGGAGACGGGGCTGATGCGCTCAGCGGTCAGCGGGCGGTGCCGACTGCCTTCTTCGGCCCTGCGCGGTACCGGCCCGCCATCGGGCAGCAGGTCATAGTCCTGCGGTCGGTCACGGATGAGCCGCGTCAGCGGAACCGCAACAACAATGGTAAAGGCCGCCAGCAGCAGGGCGGTCATCCGCCAGCCGAGACGCTCATAGTCGGGATCAATGGCCCAGGCAATCGCCGGGACGAGGAATAATGCCCCCAGGCGACTGCCGACATTGGCCCAGCCGATCGCACTCGCCCGGCGTCGGACAAACCAGTGGTTCAGCATCGTCATCAGTGGCAACCAGCCGCCGAACCCCTGGCCGACCGCCATGACGACATAGGCGGTGTAAAACATCCACAGACCGTCAACCTGACTCAACAACAGGAACCCGGTGGCAAGAAAAAAGAGACCCATGCGGACCATACGGCGCGTGCCGAGACGATCGGTCAGATACCCCTCGACCGGGCCCATCAGGCCGCCCTCAATGCGGGTAAACGTCAGGGCCAGACCGATTTGGGTCCGACTCCAGCCAAACTCCCGTTCCAGGGCCACGGCCCATACCCCCATGGCGTGGAACAGGGGGACATGGGCCAGCATCATGATGAAGCCGCTGAGCGCGACCAGCCGCCAGCCGTAGAAGACGCGCGGTTTTCGATCCGAAGCGGGAGTCAGGGAAGGTGTATCCATACGATATGCTGCACTGCGGCCCAAGAGACACACCTGTTCGGTGCGCGAAGTGCCCAAGCCTAGCGTGTTCGGACGCCTCGCAACAAGTGGAGTGAGTCTGAGCAGCGGCATCCCGTCTTGTCGTCTCACCGACCTGCCGAGGTGAGAATAGTATGGCCCTCGCTCTAGCGTTTGAGAATGGAGGCGCTATAGTGCGAATGTGCTTGTCGCGCTTGCTGCCGCTCTGTGCGGGTTCGTGTGGGGGATGATCCATGGCCAAGTCTGGCTGCAACTGAACGTCCGCTGGATGGCGCAGGCGGCGCGATCCCTCCAGGGTGTTCGCAAACGCCCCAATCGTCGGCTGGAAGCCGTTCGGCCCACGTCCTTTCGCGCTGCGCAGAAGTTTGTGGCCACCCTCTTCGGAACCGTTGTCACCGCTGGACTTCTCGCCGTCTTTGCAGCTAACTGGTCTTTCCTGGTACCGTACTCGATTGGGCTATTTGCGGGTTTCTCTCCTGCCTTTATTCTCGCGTACTGGCGCGTGTCCGCCCTCGTTGGGGTCGTGCTGCTTGTTGGCGCGACAGGAATGCTGCTCTATGACGCCGAGGACGACTCCGGTGAGCACGTCCGTGTGGCAGAGACGGCGGACGTGCAGGAGGCGCCCGAGCAAGACGCGAGTCCACAGCCGGCCCCACCTCCTTTACCCTCACCGCCTTCCGTAGAGAAAGACGAAGCAGTTCCAAAGGGTGAAGTAATCCCAAAGGAGCAAGCAAATCCGAAAGATATCATCCTGCAAGGAATTCCTTTTGCTTTTAACGACCGAACGATTCGACCGGAATTCCTGTCGGAACTGAATGAGACGGTTCGTATTCTCAACGACAACCCGACGCTGTCCGTCCTGATTGAAGGCTACGCCGATGCGGTTGGCCCCGAGTCGTTTAATCTGGAACTCTCGCGCGAGCGGGCGAAAGCGGTACGGGACTATTTGGTGGAGCATGGGATTGTCGCCGACCGTCTCCGAGTCGTGGGACGAGGAGAAATCGAGCCCCTGGCTCCCAACGCCAGAGATGACGGCTCGGACAATCCGGAAGGTAGAGCCGTCAATCGTCGTGTCGAACTCTCGGTTGAATAAGCAGTCTATGTTCCGCTGGGAGGGGCGATGGGAATCGTCTCTGCCAGCGTTGGGGTTTTCCCCGCTTCGTCGGAAAAACGTCCGGCAGCGACTACGTCATCATGAGAAAACGACACCCATAAATTTTTCTGTCTGGCCTCGGCGTAGAGCCGTTTTTTCGCGGCGATCGTCGCTAACGGGTCAGTGTCATACGCGGCGTTCCAGGCGAGACGCAGGTGCGATGTCGTCGGCACAATATCGGCGAAGTGAATCAAGCCGGTTCCAGCCGTTTCAACAATGACACACTGGTGCGGGCTGGTATGGCCGCCCGAGACGGTTGTGCGAACGTGGTCGGTCAGCGTGGTGTCGCCGTCGATGAGGACCATGTTTGCCAGCGGCTCCAGACATTCCGGGGCGTGCCGGTAGGCCGCGGCGATACGTTCGTCCGGCGGCTGGGTGGCCAACTCCCACTCCGCCCGTTGCAGAACAACCTGGGCGTTGGGAAAAACTGGCGTAAGCGTGCCGTCGTCCGCTTTATCGATGACGCCGCCCACATGGTCAAAGTGGAGATGGCTCAGCACGACGTGGGTCACGTCTTCGCTTGTGTAGCCCAGGGCGCGCAACTGGCCAGTCAGACCGCTGCCGCGCTGAGGAGTAAAAAATTGTTGCTCGCGCGGACTCAGCCGATTCCCGATGCCGGTGTCAACGACGATGAGTTCACTCTGAGTTACAATCAGCGGGCAGGTCAGACTCATGGTAATGCGGCCGCGTTGGTTGGGTCGTTTCTCCCGTTGCCAGACTTCGCGCGGGACAATACCGAACTGCGCGCCGCCGTCATCCCACCACAATCCGTCGTTCAAAAAGTGAATAGTGATACCACCGGCTTTCAGCATGGGGCCGACTATAACCGAGCCGTTCTATCCAGACAAATAGAAATTTCTCTTCTCTCGTGATTCGTAGCTATGCTAGGCTTGGCGTCATACAAGTTTGTCGAGAAAGGAAGGAGGGCCGGCATGGCTACACTCAATACCGTGTTAGGGGAAATTGATGACAGTCAGATTGGGGGCACGATGTCCCACGTACATCTGACCATTGATATTCTGTGTTGGCACCAGCCGCCAGATTCTGGGGTGCTCAAGGGGCTCAGCGAGAGCAAGATTACGATGCAAAACCTTGGCCAAGTGCGTCGTAACGCCATGCTCTTTAAAGACAACCTCGTGCAGGATGACTTGGACCTGGCGATTCAGGAATCTGCTGAGTACAAGTTCGCCGGCGGGCAAACATTGATCAATGTTGATCTGCCCGGCATGGGACGTGATCCCCTTGCGTTACAGAAAATTGCGCGTGCCACCGGCCTGCATATTGTGGCTTCAACAGGGTGGTATGTACAGTTTTCTCATCCGCCTGAAATCGCCGACAAGAATGTCGAAGAACTCTCCGACATTATGATCAAAGAGATCACTCAAGGGATCGGCAGCACGGGGATTAAAGCTGGCAACATCGGCGAAATCGCCATGAGCGGTCAACCCCATGAGCCGTTTCAACCGGGAGAAGAGAAAGTCTTGCGGGCGTCAGCCCGCGCCCAGAAAGCGACCGGAGTGTCGCTGACGGTTCATCCGAATTTTCCGGCAGACCACTGGGATACCTATATTGATATTTTGGAAAAAGAAGGCGCTGATCTGGGTAAATGTTATATGTCCCACCTGGGCCTCTTTCCCAACGCTGACGTACCCAAACGTATCCTGAACAAAGGGGTCGGCTTTGTCTCTTACGACCATTTTGGTCACGAGGAGTTGTTTGAAAGTGCGGGTGGCCCTGGGTTTGGGTTTTCGACAGATAAGGAAGAAGTCCGTGTCGTGCGAGATCTTTTGGACGCTGGCTATGCTGACCGGGTGCTGTTGTGTGCCGAGGTCGCCATGAAGACGTGCTATAAGAATTACGGCGGCTGGGGCTACTCGCACGTGTATGACAATATTATTCCCTGGCTCAAATCGTTAGGCGCTTCAGAGGCGGACGTCAATCTGATGATGGTCGATAATCCACGCCGGCTGCATGCACAGTAGGGCAACGGAAGCCTCGTGGTAGGAAAAGAAAGTGAGCGCACTCCGTTCCTGCTCTAAGAAGGAGGGTCGTATGCCGGGCGTACATGACCGTGGGGGCTGGCCTGATGCCGGGCCTGTCAACCGGGCAGAACATGAACTGTCGTTTTGGGAGAAACGGACGGATGCCTTACTGGTGCTGCTGAGTAGCGCCGACCAGCGCGCGATCCGGGTCGATGAGCTGCGGCGGGCGATCGAAAGTCTGCCGCCCGAGGCGTATGAAACCATGGGGTATTACGAACGCTGGATCAGCGCGATTGAAACCCTGCTGATTGAAAAGAAGGTCCTGACCAAAGCCGAGATTGACCGCAAGGCCGAACAGATCGTGGAGCAGCGCAAGGAGGAATAGATGGGACGCCTCGATGGCAAAGTCGCATTCATTACCGGGGCGGGCTCAGGCATTGCCCGCTCTGCTGCCAGGATTTTCACCCAGGAGGGGGCGCAGGTCGCCATTGCCGAACTCAAGCCCGAGCTCGGTCGCGAAACCGAACGCCTGGTCCGTGAGGCTGGTGGAGAGGCGGTTTTCATAGAAACCGATGTCACCATCGAGGAGAGCGTGAAAGACGCCATCCAGCAAACGGTGGCGCGCTATGACAAGCTCGATATTTTGTATAACTGCGCGGGCGGATCAATCGCCGAAGACACGACCGTGACCGAGGTGGATATGTCGGTCTGGCAGCATACCCAGTCGCTCGATTTGCTCGGCCCGTTTCTGTGCTGCCGGCACGGGATTCCCGAACTCATCAAGGCCGGTGGTGGCGCGATTGTCAATATGTCCTCCGTCGTCGCTCTGCGGGGGTCGTTTCCGATTCATGTCTACACCGCCGCCAAGGGTGGCGTCATTGCTTTTACCCAGGTGCTGGCCGGGACGTATGCCAAGGATAAGATTCGCGCCAACGCAATCTGTCCGGGGGTGATCATGACCGACCGGGTGCGGCAACGCCTGGGCGTGGACCGGCCGCCGGCGGACGGCCAGGCCGGCATCGTCAACCTGGAATCCCAACTGAAGAAATATCCGTTCTCGGTAGGCGAGCCTGAAGATATCGCCCGAGTGGCCCTCTTTCTGGCCTCGGACGAAGCCCGCATGATGACCGGCGCGGTCGTGCCGGTTGACGGCGGACTGTCGGCCTACTAGGGACGGACGATGCAGTATCAGCCCGGAGACCGGGTGCGTATCCGAGTCGCCAGCCCGTCCGGTCATTACCGGACGCCGACCTATATTCAAGGAAAAATCGGCGTCATCGAGACCGTCCACGGCGCGTTCCGCAACCCCGAGACGCTGGCCTATGGCGGAGACGGACGCCCCAAGCAACCGCTCTATCTAGTCCGCTTCGATCAAGCCCATATCTGGGCACAGGCCGAATCGACCGAGTCTGCCCCTTTCTGCCGGAACGACCGGCTTTTGATCGATATTTATGAACACTGGCTGGAGCCAGCTCCCGAGGAGTAAACCATGCACGAACACGATGCGCCCGACGCTCACCTTGAAGAGGATGCCGAGCTGACCTATTACGAGCAGCGGGTCGAAGCCATTCAGGCCCTGCTGATCGAAAAGGGACTGCTGAGCGCGGATGACGTGCGGCGGGCGGTCGAAGATATGGATGCCCGCTCGCCAGCGGTCGGGGCACGGGTGATTGCGCGCGCCTGGGTCGATCCGCACTTTAAGCAACACTTACTTGCCGACGCCAAGGCGGCCATTGCCACGCTGGGCATTGACGTGGACACCTGGAGTACGCTGGTGTCGGTGGAGAACACGCCGACTATTCATAATGTGGTGGTGTGTACCCTGTGCTCCTGCTACCCCCGTTCTCTGCTCGGGGTGCCGCCCGACTGGTATAAAAGTCTGAACTATCGCGCCCGGGTGGTGAAAGAGCCACGTACCGTCCTCAAAGAGTTTGGCTTGGAGTTAGCGTCCGATATGGAAGTCCGTGTGTACGACAGCACGGCCGATATGCGCTACCTGGTGATCCCGCAGCGGCCAGCCGGAACCGAGGGCATGAGCAAGGATGATCTCGCCGAGCTGGTCACCCGAGACAGTATGATCGGTGTGACAGGGGCGCAGGAACCCTCACCCTAGCCCTCTCCCAGAGGGAGAGGGGATTGTTTGAGAACATCTCTGCAAACTGCTTAATTCGATTTTTTCATGCGCTCCGCAAAAGCGTGCATCTCCTCGATAACCGCATCGGTCTCGTCGCTCAGCGGCAGCATGTAGAGCACGTCAACGCCGCCGGCGCGATACTGGTCCAACTCTTTGTCACCGGCTCTATTGGACAGGGCCAGCGCGCTAATCTCCAATTCGTTAAAATCGCGACCGGCTTCATCCATAAGCTCCCTGATTTTATCCAGCAGGCCAGGAATCCGCTCGGGCAGGACCAGGCCACAGTGCCAGCCGTTGCCGAAAGCGGCTACGCGCCGTAACGCCGGCTTGGATTCTCCCCCAACCCAGATGGGCGGATGGGGCTTTTGGAGCGGGCGGGGCAGGACGTTGACATCTTCCTGCAACTCGACGAATTTCCCGGAAAAACGGGGTGAGTCCTGCGTCCACAGGGCCTGCATCATGGCGATATATTCGCGCGTGCGGGCGCCCCGCTCTTTGAAGGGGATATTCAGCAGGCGGAATTCATCTTCCAACCAGCCGACCCCGATGCCCATGATAAAACGTCCGCCGGACAGCACATCAATGGTGGCTACGCGACGCGCAACGTCGAAAGGGTGCCGATACGGCACAATCACGACGCTGATCCCGAGCCGAATCCGTTCCGTAATCGCCGCCAGAAAGGCCATGGTGTCGAACGGGTCCAGCCAGACCATGTCGGTGTAGACCGCATACGGCGTCTTGCCGCCAACATACTCGTCGTAAGGCCAGGGGGCGGTAATCTGTTTGGGAATGACAATATGGTCGCCGATCAGGAGCGAATCGAAGCCCAGTTCTTCTGCGGCGGTCGCCAGTTTTTTGAGCGAGTTGCGTTGGGACACGGACGCGCCCCCGCCGAGTTGAATGCCATATTTCATGCTGCCCTCCTTAATTCGTATTCAATCCTTTCCGTCAGTGTGGTAACGGAAAGACCACGCCAGAACAAGGAGTGGAAACAAAGCCTTCCGTGTGACGACGATCATGCACGAGCCGGATGTCACCCTGACCGATTATGCCATTACGCTGGAGTGTGGGCTGTTTGCCTATTGGCTGCTCGTCCATGGTCAGGCGGACAACCCGCTGCGCCTCTGGTTTGCCGTCTTTTTTGCGTCAATCGGTCTGGCCGCCCTTGGCGGCGGAACGGTTCACGGCTACTTCCCCAATGCGGACACCTTCGGCCATAGCATCCTCTGGGGCGCGACCCTGATTGCGGTTGGAGTCACTGCGCTGTGCGGCTGGATCATCGGCGCGCGACTCTATTTCTCGGGGAGCGTGGTCGCCTGGATTCAGTCCGTCGCTGTTGCGCTCTTCGTTCTCTACTGCGCAGTCGTGCTGTTCATCTCGCGTGATTTTCTGGTCGCCATTGTGCACTATCTGCCCGCCACGCTTTTCCTGTTGGTTGTCTATGGTCTGGTGTATCAACAAGGGCGCGAGTCTGCGGTCCTGATCGGTCTGCTCGGACTCGTCCTGACCCTGGTTGCCGCGGGAATACAGCACGCGCAGTGGGACCTCCACCCCGTGTATTTGAGCTATAATGCCCTCTACCATGTGGTCCAGGCGGTGGCGCTCTGCTGTATATACTGGAGTGCACGCTGGTTGGTTAGTATGCGTTAAGACTCTCGTCATTCTTACGCCGGCACACGCCGGACAACGGCAGAGGCAGGTATGGAACTCACACGCCCTTTCACCGACACGCCTGATTGGCTCACCTCGTGGCTGGTCCAGATTGTTGTCATTGTTTTCCTCACCCTCGCACTACATTTTGTTTTGCGGCGGCTCCTCAACCGCTTGCACAACAAAGCCCTGGACTCCCACGCCTATTGGGACGATGCGGTCGTCAAGGCGCTGCAAAGACCTCTGGCTTTTCTGGTGCTCTTTATCGGTCTGAGCCTGGCCCTTGATACTGTCCGGCAGCAGGCCGAACTCGCGCTTTTCCCGGCGCTTGACCCCGTGCGTCGGCTGGGCATCGTGCTCCTCTTTGCTTGGTTTTTGATGCGCCTCATCAGAGAAGGGGAAGAGGCGATCATCACCAAATATGAAGACACAAGCGAAGCCTACGACCGCGCCACTATGGATGCAATTACCAAGTTGCTGCAGATGTTTGTCATAATCACAGGGACGTTGGTCGTCCTGCAAACGCTGGGGGTGAGTGTATCCGGCGTGCTGGCGCTTGGCGGTATTGGTGGCCTTGCCATTGGCTTTGCCGCCAAGGATTTATTGGCGAACTTTTTTGGCGGCCTGATGATCTATCTTGATCGTCCGTTTGCGGTGGGCGATTGGATCCGCTCCCCGGACCGTGAGATCGAGGGAGACGTTGAGCAGATCGGCTGGCGACTGACGCGCATCCGCACCTTTGATAAGCGACCGCTCTACATCCCGAACGCGATTTTTACCACCATCGCCGTGGAGAATCCCTCGCGGATGTCGAACCGTCGCATCTACGAGACGATCGGCCTCCGCTATGACGACGCCGCCAAGCTGGAGCCGATTGTCCGAGCGGTTGAGCAGATGCTGCGCGCCCATCCCGATATCGATACCTCGCGGATTCTGATGGTCAATTTTAATGCCTTTGCGCCGTCGTCTTTGGATTTCTTTGTCTACACGTTTACCAAGACGACAAGCTGGACCCACTTCCACGAGGTCAAGCAGGACGTGCTGCTGAAAATCCTGGGGATTATAGAATCCCACGGCGCACAATCCGCCTTCCCAACCTCTACGATTCATATGCCTGAGGGATTATCGGTTCAGCCCGCTACGAATGCCGAAGAGCTGCTGCCGCCTGGACGGTGTTAGGCCAGCGGGATAACTTTAGCTGCGTGCTCCACTGAAAGTGAACGGCTCGACCATGACTCTTGTGCTCAACAAACCCAAACTCGATAACCTTGCCAGCGATATTTGGAAATCCGCAGAAAGGCTGCGCGGCAAGTTTAAGGCGTATGAGTATCAGAACGTCATCTTGCCCATTATTGTGATCCGTCGCCTGGAGTGCGTATTGATCGCCTGGCGCGAGGCTAAGCGGGCGGGGGTGCAGACCAAACGGTCCAGGCTGACGGAGAAGAAACTCGACGATCTGGTCAAAAAACTTGAGTTGAACCCCAAGCAGTCTCCGTTTTCAAACAAGACGGCCTGGACGTTGCGCACGGTCTACGAGGAAGATCACACCCTGCTCGAAGCGAACTTCCGGGACTATATTAACGGCTTCTCTCAGAATGTTGACGCTATTATTGAGCACTTTAATTACCGGGCGACCATTGGGCAGATGGTCAAGAACAACCGGCTGGCGCCGATCCTGAGCCAATACAAGGAATTGGAACTTGGCCCGGAGAAGCTCTCGCCGTTGGAGATGGGCTACATCTACGAGGAGTTGCTGCGGCGGTTTTCGGAACAAAGTGGAGAGGAAGCGGGAGAACATTTCACCCCGCGTGAAGTAATCCGGCTGATGGTCGAACTGCTCGCCATCCCCATCCCCGACCGGCACGTCTCGATCTACGACCCAGCCTGTGGGACGGGTGGCATGTTGTCTGTGGCCAAAGAACATCTGCTCGACCGCGCAACCACCCTGGAAGAAAAGGCCCGCGTCGAAAAATACCTGACAGTCAACGGTCAGGAAATCTCACCGACGAATTACGCTATCTGCCAGGCCGATTTACTGATTAAGGACGACCAGCAGGTCACGGTCCGTTTCGGCAACTCGCTTATTCCGCACGATCCCCACAGCAAAGAGCTGGGAGATCAATTCCCGGAACGTACATTTCATTTTGACTTCATGCTTTCCAATCCACCGTTTGGCGTGACCTGGGGCGGCAAGGACGGCTACGAAAAGGAAGCCAAGAAACTCCAGAAGACTCGCTATCAAGCGGGTATGCCGCGCGTGAACGACGGTGCCTTGCTCTTTCTGCAAACCATGCTGGCCAAGATGAAATCCGTCAAACAGGGCGGCAGTCGCATTGCCATTATCTTTAACGGCTCGCCGCTATCCAACGGCGATTGCGGTCAGGGGGAGAGTGAAATCCGCCGCTCGATTCTGGAGCATGACTGGCTCGATGCGATTGTCATGCTGCCGGACCAACTTTTTTACAACACCGGCATCTTTACCTACATCTGGTTGCTGCGGAACGACAAGCCGGCTTCGCACAAGGGGCGGGTGCTACTGATTGATGCCCGCAAGCAGTTTGAGAAAGAGCCCAAATCTTTTGGCAACAAACGCAATCGTATGACGGACGCGCACCGAGCCTGGATCAACGATCTGTACCGTAACGGCTGGCAAGAGGGCTACACAGACGAACATGTGAAAATTTTCGGTGTGAAGGACTTTGCCTATCACAAGGTCAAGGTTGTCTTCTGGCAATCTGACGAGCATGACCAACCGGCCATGATTACCGAGCCGTATGAGAAGACCTTCTCAGCCCCGAATCTCAAGAAGGAACAGGAATTTTACGATAGCGAGCTGACCTTCCGCCTCCGCGTCAGACCCCCCTCTCCCGACGGGAGAGGGGCGGGGAGTGAGGGCGAAACCATCCGCACTCTCACGTTGACGCCAGAAGACAACGCGACCAAGAAATTCAAAGCATTGATGGCGGACGGGCCGGAAGTCGTCTCGGTCGAATGGACACACCGGCATTATGTACAAGACGACGAGTACATCCCCTGCGGTGAAGAAATTGAAGCGTTTCTGAAACGCGAAATTGCCAAGCCGGTTATTCGCTGGGAAGACCGTCCACAGCTCGGCTACGAGATTCTGCCCAACAAGTATTTCTATCGCTACCAGCCCCCGATGCCAGCGAAGGACCTGCTGGCAGAGTTTTGGCGGCTAGAAAAAGAGGCGGAGAAGATGTTGGAGGGGCTGGCAAGGTCGTGATTAGCGTACCAATACCGTCCGATTTTCCATTTGCGAGGCTTCCTCTTGGCTGGAGAATGGTACGGCTCAAAAACGTTGCAAGGGTGCGATACGGCTTAGGGCAACCTCCGCCAGAGCGACAAGACGGTATCCTGATGATTCGTGCAACTGACATAAGTGCAGGACGAATCATTGATGAAAATATGCTCTCTATCGATCCAGATTTTTTGCCACTCGACCGCGATCCATATCTAAAAGAGGACGAAATAATCGTTGTTCGCAGTGGCGCGTATACAGGGGATTCTGCAATCGTCCCTCGCAAATATGCGGGAGCAGTTGCAGGATATGACATGGTCGTGACCGTAAAGCACGCCGCACCAAGGTTCATTGCTCACTGCTTGTTAAGTGAGAGCGTCCTACAAGGTCAGTTGCTATTGCTGACACTGCGGGCAGCTCAGCCTCATCTTAACGCCAAGGAGCTTGGCGGAATTCAGTTGGCATTGCCCCCGCTGCCGGAGCAAGAACGAATCGCTACGTATCTGGATGCAAGCTGCGCGGCGATTGACGCGGCGGTGGATATAAAACGCCGCCAGCTTGAGACGCTGGAGGGTCTACAAAAGTTCGTTATCCAGCAAGCGATTACCCGTGGGCTCGACGACGCACCAACACTACAGCAAACCGATAACGCTTGGATCACAGAGATTCCAGAAGGGTGGCAGCTAATCTCGTTGAAGCGATTATGTGAAATCCACACCGGACTTACACTGGGGAAAACATATACCGGTCCACTGATTGAGCGACCTTACTTGCGAGTTGCAAATGTCCAAGACGGCCATCTTGACCTTTCGTCTGTCACGACTATCGAAGTGCCGGAATCTGTGGCACGTGGTGTTGAGCTACGGGCTGGTGATGTACTCATGACGGAAGGGGGAGACCTTGACAAGCTGGGGCGCGGTACAGTTTGGGATGATGAAATTCCTGGATGCCTACACCAGAACCACATTTTTGCTATCCGTTGCTTTCATCATAAGCTGCTACCAGCTTTTCTGGCATACCTTACTGCATCTCAGTATGGTCGAGATTATTTTGAGGCCACCGGTAAACGAACTACGAACCTCGCAAGCACGAACTCGACAACAGTGGGTCTACTTCCAGTCCCGCTTCCGACAATCGATGTTCAACGCGCCATTTGCCGTTTCCTCAACGACAAACTGAGTGAGGCCAAGCGGATAAAGAGGGGGATCGAAGCCCAAATCAAAACCCTCATCGCTTACCGCAAATCCCTCATACACGAGTGTGTCACCGGCCAGCGGCGGATTTTGGAGGCGGATGTGCGACGCGTAAGCCAAGGTTCGGGGCTGGATCAAGAGTTGCTGGCGGAGGCGGGTGTATGAGTACCAAGTCCAAGCGAACGGGCAGTCAGGAACTACGGGCCAAGGCCAAGAAGGTCCGGTCCACAGCCGGCAGACCGACCGACTCGGCTCCGCTGTTGGCCGACCTGCGGGACCTGATTCTGACCGCTCGCCGGGGCGTCGCGCGGGCGGTTGACTCGGGCCTCGTTGTGTTGTCCTGGCAGATCGGTCAGCGGATTCGCCGGGATATTCTCCAGGAAAAACGCGCGGAATATGGTAAGGCGATTGTCGTATCGCTGGGACGACAATTAGAGCGAGAGTTTGGGCGAGGTTTTTCCGCTCAGGCTCTCCACCACATGATTCGATTTGCCGAAGCCTTCCCAGACGAGAACATTGTCTCCGCACTGCGGAGACAATTAACGTGGACCCATTTCAAAACGCTTACGTATCTGGATGATCCGCTAAAACGAGACTTCTACGCCGAAATGTGCCGCATCGAGAACTGGAGTACACGTACATTGCAACAGAAAATCCAGTCGATGCTCTTCGAGCGAACCGCGCTCTCGAAAAAGCCCGACACCCTCATCCGGCAGGAACTCGATACCTTGAAAGGTGAGGACACCCTCACGCCGGACCTGGTCTTTCGCGACCCCTATATCCTCGACTTTCTGAGACTTGCGGACACTTATTCCGAAAAAGACCTGGAAGCGGCGATCCTGCGAGAAATAGAAGCCTTCCTCTTGGAGTTGGGAGCCGGATTCTGCTTTGTCGAACGACAAAAGCGCATGCAGATAGACAACGAAGACTACTATCTCGACCTGCTGTTTTATCACCGCAAGTTGCATCGGTTGGTTGCGATTGACCTGAAGATCGGTGATTTTAAGGCAGCCGACAAGGGTCAGATGGAGTTATATCTGGCATGGCTGAAACGCTACGCCTGCGAATCCGGCGAAGAGTCGCCGCTGGGAATCATTCTGTGCGCCGGCAAGAACGCGCAGCATGTCGAGTTACTCGAACCCGAGAAGAGCGGCATCCACGTGGCGAAGTACTGGATGCAGTCTTTGCCCAAGGCCGCGTTGGAGCAAAAACTGCGCGACGCCGTGCGCCTGGCGCGCGCTCGGCTGGAGCAGCGCGAGGAAGCTGTTTGATGCCACGTCAGAAGGCCCCGGAGCTGACGTTTCAGCAGCATATCGCCGACTATCTGGTTCGCGAGCACAAATACGCTGTACTCGAACAGACCGATATTACCGATGCTGAACACTGTATCGTTGAGGAGCATCTCTGGGGGTTCCTTCAGGCGACCCAGGCCGACACGCTCCAAAAACTCACAGACGACTATGGGACGGACGCGCGGGAAGAAGTATTCCGGGCTCTGCGGGGTGAACTTGAGCATACGCCGCTCTGGATGATCCTGCGGCATGGCCTCCAGGTTCGGGGGCTGGAGTTTCGTCTCTACTACCCGAAGCCGCGTTCGACCGAGAGCGTGGCCGGGCAGAAGCACGCCGAAAACCGCATTGCCTTCCGGCCACATTTCTACTTTGGCGAGACGAATCAGGAGATCGACTTCGTCTTCTTCCTCAACGGCCTGCCCATCGTCGCCCTGGAAATCAAACACGAGAAGAACCAGAATGTGCACGACGCCGTGGCCCAATTTGTCGCCCGTGACCATACCAGGCGGATTTTTCAGCATCCCTTTCTCTACCTGGCCGCAGATACAAGCGAGGTCATGGCTGCGAGCGACCCACGCCGGGCCGAGAACTTTCGCTGGCATAATATGGGGCTGACAAACAGTCCGCAGAACCCGAACGAGTATCCGGTCGAGTTTCTCTATCGGGAAGTCTTATCGAAGGATCTCTTATTGGAGCTGCTCTCGTTCTTTCTCCTTCGTGTGCCAAAACACGAAGGAGGCGACGAACATCCAGAACGTGAAGCCTTTACGATTCTGCCGCGTTATCACCAGAGCCGCATGGTGCGTGAGGTCGCCGACGATGTCTCCGCGCACTTCGCTACGACTGGTGACATCGGACGCAAGTATCTGATTGACCATTCTGCCGGCAGCGGTAAGACGTTGTCCATCTGCTGGCTGGCCGACCGGCTGCACAGCCTGTTCAAGCCGGGAACGAACGACAAGCTGGTGGATATCGTCTTCATTCTTACTGACCGGAAGTCGCTCGATACGAACATCCGCCAGGACATCGAGAAGTTCTCACACTTGCGGGATGTCGTTGGCATTGCCACAAGGGCTAATGACCTGTCGCGCTTTCTGAAAGAACGCACCTCCATCATTGTGACGACGCAACAGAAGTTCGTCTGGGTGCTGGAGGAATTGGAAAACATTCCCAATTTGCAGGCCCTCCGGGTGGCGTTTCTTATTGATGAAGCCCACCGCTCGCAGGAAGGTCAGATGGGCGCGGCTATTCATGTACCCTTTCGTCAGTCCGACGCCCCTGACAGCGAAGACGCCGAAGACAACCAAGACGAAGAAGAGGAGATCGCCGAGATTATCCATGCGCACGACCGAAACCAACTCTTTGTCGCCTTCACCGCCACACCTGCGCCAGCCACGGTGACACTGTTTGGTTCGCCGTTCGACACGTATACCGAAGCTGAGGCAATCGCCGAAGGCTACATCGTTGATGTGGCGTCAAGCATTATCTCCTACAAGACGCTCTACAACTTGCACTGCCCTCTCGTGCCAAAGGCGAACGAGGAAAAACTCTATCCGAAAGGCGTTGTGTCGAAGGCGTTACAAAATGTCGCCTACCAGGACGATGGGCTCATTCAGTACAAGGCGGAGGTGATGCTCCGCATTTTCGAGAAAGACGTCCGACCGCTCATCAACGGGCGCGCCAAAGCAATGATTGTGGCGACCTCCCGCGTTGCCGGGCTGCGCTATTTCAGCATCATCAAGGAGAAACTCAAGGAGCGTGGCGCCGACTACAAGGTGCTGTACGCCTTTTCGGACTTTGTGCAGCCGGAAACCAATGAAGCCATCCGGGAACATGCGCTCAACGAGCTGAAGGACGGCGAACTGATCGAGGACCGATTTGAGGGTGACGCTTATCGGCTGATGATCGTGGCGAACAAGTTTCAAACGGGTTTCGACCATCCGCTGCTTGCCGGCATGTTTCTCGACAAGCCGGTTGTGGACCGTAATGCCGTGCAGACGGTATCGCGGCTGAACCGCTGTCACGAGGGAAAAAGGGATGTCGTGGTGGTGGACTTTACCAACAACGCCACCGCCATACTGAAGGCGTTCGCCAAGTATCGAAGGGGAACGCCGTTCGAGCCCGACGCGCTGGACCAGGAATTATGCGTTAGATTGCGTCAGGAAATCCTTGCGGCGGGCGTTTTCACGCAGAACGATGCCACCACTCTTATCAATCAGTTGACCGCGGGAACGGATGCCCAAGTCCAATTCACTGTGAACGCCCTGCGCGTGCGATTCCAGGAACAGCTTCCCTCGCTTGAGGAGCGTAAGACCTTCGTCTATCAACTGGCTCGTTTCGTTCAGAGCTTTTATTTCCTGACCCGCTTTTTCACCTATCCTGATGACGTGAAAGAGTTTGCCACCTTCGCGGAATACGTCGGGCCACAACTCATCAAGCAAGGCCCCGTTTCCGAACTGATGAAGCAGATTCGCCAAACGGAGGTTGTGAAGGCGGCAGTCGAATACCAGGGCGAGGTGCGGAGTAGCGGCGAAGTGACGCTCAAACCTGGTACAGGAAAGAAGGGGTCGGGCTTACCACCGGAAAAAGTCTCCGTACAAGACATGATTAAGGAGATACGGGCGCAGTTCGACATCAGTGACGAGGAGGCGCTGTACATTAAGCAGGTTATTGAGGAGAAGGCTGTCGATCCCGGTATTCGCTTCACGGTCCAGGCTCACCGCGAGGATAGTGTCTACCTCGAAGGCTCGTATCGTGGTCAGGTGAACGGCGAGATACAAGATAGCTACGAAGGTCTCGCCCGCTACGAGGAACTCGCTGATCCTCGGTATATCGACACGGGTGGGATTTTCGACATCATGGCAGTGACTGTGATTCAGAACCATTTGAGGGAAGCAGCGTAACGACATGTCCAAAGGCATCAACAACATTCCCGCCCATGACCGTCCCCGCGAGAAGTTGTTACGCAAAGGGGCAGCCGCACTAAGCGACCAGGAATTGTTGGCGGTATTACTCGGTAAGGGTACGCCTGGGATGGACGTGATGACACTCGCCGGCAAGCTGGCTCGGGTCATTGATGAGAAAGGGCTCGGTGTACATGCCGAGGACCTGACCAGTTTTGGTGGTGTGGGGGACGCAAAGGCGACCTTGATCCTGGCAGCGATCGAGTTTGCCCGGCGACGCATCAAGCCGGAAGGGGCAAAAATTGAGACACCCTCTGACCTGCTGCCCCACGTGCGGCATTACGCCGACCGCAGGCAGGAGCATTTTCTGTGCGCCAGCATCAATGGGGCAAACGAAATTCTGAACATCCGCGTCGTCTCCATCGGTCTGGTCGACCGGACGCCTGTCCATCCGCGTGAGGTATTTGCCGAGGCATTATCCGGCCGTGCCTCCGCGATCATCGTTGCTCATAATCATCCGAGTGGTGGCCTGGAGCCTTCGGCTTCCGATGTTGAAGTGACCGGGCAACTCAAGGCGGCAGGAGCCGTAATGGGCATCAGCCTTTTAGACCACATCATCTTTAATCAGCGTGGGTACTTCAGCTTTCTCGAAGCGGGGCAGCTATAGGTATTCCTGATATTCTTCACGCCGAATATCGTCCGCTTGCTCCGGTGTCACAACAATCAAGCCTACCGCTCCCACGCTGGCTGTCGATTCGTTGCGATATCGTGGATGATTTCTTTCTTATCCCGCTTATCCTGGTCACGATACTGGCGGAAAATTACAGATAAGCGGACTGCTGGACCAACAGCCTGGGAGATCAACTCCACGGCTTGAGGTGAAGCTACAACCAGCCATCCTTCAGAACTCACCTCCCTCAACCGTAGTGGGTGATGATGGATGGGACCGTCTTGCCATCTGATACTCTCAACCATAGTCACCCCTTTCGCATCAACCCAACGAAAGAGCCCTTCTGTTGCTAACCTCCAGCCCAAACGGAGCGGTATGTCAGGATGAATTGCGAGCCAGTCTTTCACCGTCAGCTCTACCTGGAAACGATACCCATGGATGATGGTAGAAGGCCAGAGTTGGCTTTCCTCTAAGTAGGGATAATCCCACGCAAACCACTCCGAGCTAGAAGGAAAAAATTTCAGAGAATCATCCAAGGTGTCAGGACTGGGCCAATCTACATGGCAAATCATCGCCCATCGATCCTCCTGCGGCGTCCCCTCATCGAGATTCACGAAGCGGCTCAACTCGCCAAGGACGATTCTCCCGTCACTTAGGACATCCAAAACCAAAGGAAAAGCTTCAGCGCCACTATTGACCCAGTCCTTTCTAGGATACGGACCCATCTCCTCTCCATTTGGCGCAATTATTTCAGGAGGACGGGGTATGGGTGTCAAAAGGGAGAGGGTGGGGTCGTGGAGTCTGGTAAAGTTTTGCAAGAAAGACAAGGGCCTTTCATCCAGAAATTGAGCATCTGCGAGTTCTGTAAGCACCTGCCCAAACGCACGAAGAGCCACCGTTACTCTGGGACGGACGAACGGCATTTCTAAATGTGCAGATTGCATCCAGCCACGGAAGTTCTCTTCTGCGTGCTTATTCCACTCGTCCCATGGCTTCAGCGTGTTCATTAGGGTGACTGCTCGCGCCACTAAGTTTTGCAGTGGAATGTCGGTGAGTTCCGACAGCATTTCAAACCGCTTCTGGAATGGGCGGATCAACTCCAAAGGGTCGTTACTATCTGGGAGTGGCTGTCCTTCAGGAAGTGCCTCCAAGGGAATCGTGATATTGGGTAGGGGAATCTCCGGTAGTTCCAGTTGATATGTCACAGGAAGCGTCTGTCGATCCGTCGATATTCTTGCCGGCTCTAATTTGAGGATGTCCGCAAGCCGGAGAGCCATTTGGCGGACCGTCATCGAAGGCGAGGCGCAGAGCGATGGGATTGTGGTAGAGAATTGGGCGGCGAAGTCTGGACGGATATCTACCGTCGCTTCTAACAACGCCAAGGCACACACTTGGGTTTCTTCTCGATCCGTCAGGAGTTTTTGAATGCGCTCCGAGATAAGGGCATCAGCAACCTTACCGTGAATCAGTTCGCACACGGCCTGGTGTGCTTCATTTCGTATTTCGAGTATTGGCAAAGCAGCATCGGTAAACAGCAGGTCTAAGAGGATGTCCGCATGGGACTGACAGTCTCGCGGATGAACGGACAGAGGCGGGCAGTCCTGGGCTTCAGAGAAGTCAGACAATTGGTAAATGTGCTGTTCAATTTCGTCCCATATGTCGGGAAGCTGGGGGCGGACAAACAGAATTGGTAGGAGACGGTCCAGATTATGAATAAACCGCCCCGGATACCTAAACTCTGAAAGGTAATCGTTGACTAACAGCGTGTATATTTTCTTCCGGTCGTAATCAGGATCAATTGCAATGAGGCTTTCGGCAGCTTCCAATCTGCCGCCGCCATCGAATTGAGGGTCCCATCCGTGTGGTGACGATTGCGTCAGGGCTTGCTCTGCTAGGTTCCGAGCCTCGTTAGTCCAGCCAAGCGTTGACAGTCTTTTGGAAAGAAGGGTGAGGGCGAGAGGGCGGGGTTCAAGTCTGCCTAAACGCTCTTGTAGTATTTGGATTTGGTCACTTGTAACATCTTCGATTATCTTGCCGAGAATGTTTTCCCAACGAATATAGCCAACCTCGCTAATATCATCGATCAGAGACAGCATATCTTCATAGGAATTAACTCGACTAATAGCTTCCTCCTCCGTCAATTTTTCGCCGGAAGCAAGTGTCACAACGGAATGAGAGGAGTCTTTAGTCTGCTTTGAAATGGCGTGAAGCTTTTCTTCGATCCAGGTTGCCTCAAAGCCCACCCGCTTCAGCCCCGTAACCAGTCCACTGTAATAAGCCCAGCGTTCCGATGGTAACGCTTTTGTTTCGATTGTTCGGACGAGCGAGTTTAGGAGTTCCTTCGCTTGTGCATTCGTTCGCGTCTGACAGCATCGTACTGCAAGCAGTTCTGCAAAAGGTTTCTGATCATATGCTTGAAACGGTGTCAGCAGGTGACGGGCCACACTAAAGATGATCTTAATCGGCGGCTCTGAATCTTTGAGCGCAGCCGTCAGTAAGCCTGCAATCGCTCCGGTATAGTGAATCGAATGATGTTCCAGTAGCCAGGCGCGTAGGGCAAGTGCTTGGCCGGGACTCCAGGCTGAAATGGTTTCTATAAGCGCCTGGGCCGCTTCCTGCACGTTTCCTCCACGACCGGCCCCTTCAAGTACCGTGAGCGCGCCGGCGAAGCGACGAATTCGTTCTTCAATTCCCTCCTTCTGTTCGGCGTTGATCTTTACAAGCCATTCCATCCATAGAGAGAACTGGTCGTCTTTGCTGTGATAGATTCCGAATGAAGTCCCCAGAAGCCGCTCTAACAAGGCATGAGCCCGTGATTTCTCCCCTACCTCCAACCAGGCAAAAGCCTGGTCAACGCAATCGCGAGTACGCTCTTCTATTTCATTCCAGACGCTCATTTCGCTCTCGACGCTGGAGAGGCGATCTTTGGTTGTCTCCAATGAATCTCCAACTCGGTATAATTCAATCGCAATGCGTCGTTTCCAGGCCGATTGCCAATACTGCCGTGTCGCTTCATCCTTCCATTGGCAGTTAAATTCTTCAGAGAGATCGGCCAGTGCCTCTGACCCGTGGGCTGACACCATGTGAATCATAAAAGCGAAATAGTCCGGAGCGGCGCGACGGAGTTCGTACCATGACAACCAGTCCTTGGTTTCTTGCTGGCGTCTATTGAACAATACAATAGCTGGATGGAGCTCGCGAAGTATCTCTGACGGAGTTAGTTTATCTCCCCGCCAGGCGCGTCCCCAAAGATTCGCCACTAGAACAATCATCCGCTCAAAAAGGACACTTCCTCTTTGCCGTTCGTAGCTGGTATCAGGGACCACACTAACCGGGTCTGTGGGCATGCCAAGTGCGGACCGTAACCGGTTCAGACAGATTCGTTGCGAGAACGGTGATAGGTTTTTCCACTCATATCCAAACCGGGTCGAGTCGTAAGGGGGCGGCTGGGGAACCTGCTCTAACCATGTGGTAGCAGCCGTTTTGTCGTCTCTCAGACGAAAAAGAAACTCCGCGATGAATGTCTTTCCTGCGTCGTCAACAGGAGACTGGGCAGCCCAATCGAGAAGGCGGTCCAACGCAGGGAGAGCCTCCTCTGTTCTATTCCGGGAGAAGCAAGCCTGAAAATCAAGGCGATGAATGATGTCGGTTGAATCTCCTCGCTTCTCCAGTAGGCTTCGCAACATTGATGGGAGTTCTATGTTCCCGCTGGCAAAAACTCCATCTGCCAGAGCGAAACGGGCCGACTGTTGGAGGTGCGCTGTCGCTTCTTCAGGAGATTGGTCAAAGAGGGGGCGAGAGGCGTCGGCTCGCAATTTGTCAATGATACTCAAAATCTGTTCCAGTGAGCGAAAATGATGCGCAACGGCCGCCCATGCCTCTATCCGGTCCGTCGCCTCATACGGCATGGCGTCTATACCTGCCGTACCACTTAGCAACTCTAATGGTTCGGCGGCATCAAAGATCATTCTGGCTGCCGCCAAATCGCCTTTCTCCACTAGTCGCTTGCAAAATTTCAGAGCTGCGGCTCCGTCAATTCTTAATTCCCTTCCACGGATGACATAGTGTAGTGCGACCTCAGCGCCACGAAGTTCAAGGAGCAATTGTGGAAAGTCGATATCGCCGAGTTGACGATTCCGCTCACTTAATTCTTCCTCGATTAAGAAGCAGCGGATGACGGTAAGGCCATCTGGCACATCCTGAGCGGCTTTGAGACTTAGGGCAATATCTTCTTGAATATCTTCGAGCGAACGGAGGGCATAAAACTGATTTCTAAAATTTTCTTGCGACGCCAAACGGAGAACCGTAGCCGAATCCCCCGCCCCCGCACGGTGGTATAGCTCTTCCCAACTCCAGACGGTTCCTCGTTCTGCTTGAGCGGCGTACTCTGCAAGATGCCTGTGGTACGCTTGGTGCCGCTGTAAATCTTCGACGCCAAAAGGATTGCGACCTGTTTTGGTAAGGAGGAATTGACGAAAGCTATTATGGAAAAAGTGCCAACGAGAATCTGTCTCAACACGAAAATAGTGGCGCGTGTGATTGCTGAACTGTTCAGCAACTCCATCTGGAACCCATTTGATAATTTCGTTCGGATCAATCGCTCCACGGAGCCTGCAAAGAAGGGCAAGAAGATTACGAATATCCAGATATCCCTCTAAGCTTTCCCAGTAGACTTCATAGTCCTGCTCTATATGACCTTGATAGGGATTGGTTGCAGTAAGGATTTCCTCTATTTGTTCAGCCTGTGTAGTGGTACCTATCCTTTGCAACAGGTAACTAAGCGCCAGCGGATGGCCATCTGAAAGAGACCGGATTTTTTCTTTCTGCTTATACGACAAGGTAAGTTGGAATGGAGCCGATTCAACGACGCTGAACACTCCTTGCCGGTCAAGAGGACGCATCGTAAGCATTCGCCCTTCTTCGCCAAGGTGGGCTTGGATACGAGGCGAGAGCCCAATCAAGTTGATTTTTTGTGAACCCAGAATAAAGAGTACGCCGTCAGGAACCTGTTCTGGAAGAGGGAGGTCTTTGAGAAGAGTTCTTGTGGGCGACTGTTCCCTCTCGATATGGTCCAGCCCATCGACTAAAATCAGTGTTCGGACACCGTCCTTTTGCCATCGTTCGTGTAGTTCCGAAAGTTGAGAACTTAGCTGTTCCAGCAATTCTTCTCGCGATTCGGGATAGTTTGTTCCTTGGCCAGATACTCCCTGCTGTTTCAATGCGAAGGTGAGATCATGAAGAAAATTTACCGACTCACCACGGCCAAGTCTGGTGTCATCCTGGACGAAGGCATAGTAACGGATAACTCGAAATCCTCTCCGATAGCGTAAGGTCTGGGTAAGCGTGGTGGATTTGCCTGAACCTGGAGTCCCAATGAGGGCAAGATAACCTTGTGTATAGCGTTTCAGACTAGCTTCCAGCTCAGCGACAGTCGTAGCAATAGGTTGATACAATTTCTCGTCAACCTGAAACTCGTGACGAAATCGAAGCCTGAAACGATCTTCCCACCCAAGACGCTGAAGTAACTCATCCCGGTCGAGTTGTATGCGGCGTTGCTCTCCCCCTGCGATTTCAGAAAGGAGTCTGAAGATTTGCTCTGTATCTTTAACCCGTCTTGCTTCCTCACGTCCCTGCGTACTCTCGTAAGATGGCAGTTGATAATTAAAGTGCAGATCACATGCTTGCACGAAGCGGAGGAAATCCTCATGACTGAAACCAGTTGCCTCCCGTATGGCGGTCATGGCTGCTTGCCAGCCCGCTGGAACGGCATCCAAGCCTTGTTCCGTCCAACTTTTGTCTTGCCAACAGTCTCTCAAAAACGCCTGAAAATGAGCGTCCTTCGGTGGCGGATTATCAAGAGGAAGTTGGGCTTTAGAGGATGGAATCCGGTTGGTTGTCAGATGTACGTAAACCTGACGATCAGGGTGGCTATGAATCAATTGCTGCCAGCCATCTGCAAGTTGACGGATGAGGCTAGGCTTTGTTTTTTTCTTACTGCCTTCCTCTGAGACGATGAAGGAAAAAGAGACATTCCGTATAGTCTCGCTCCATTTAACCTGAAAAGCATCTAGCCGTCCTGGCTTAGCAATCTGAATATCGTCTACCTGACCAGCTTCAGGATCGGTGATCCTGGCCCACTGAAAAGTTCCTTCTAACAAGGCTTCATAAATGAGCTTAGCCGCTACTTTGTACTGGTGGACGTAGCCAATCATCGCACGGCGTTCGCCGTCTGCCGGTTTCAATGGATTCTTCATGCTTCAGCGTACTATGAAGAGCTTTACAGAGTTTCAGCCCGCTCTTCTTGGATTTCCAGTCATCGCACTTTTTCCCGAACAAGCGTCCTTGCCCAGCGGATAACTCTCTCCGCGACCGCAAGCGCTTCCTGATATTCTTCACGCCGAATGGCGTCCGCAATCCCAGGGTATCGAGTGGAAATCGCAAAACGGGTCAGGCGCTCCGCTTGTCTGATGGACGGGGGGATTTTTTGTCCCGCTTTTTCCAACGTGGTGAGGAGTTCCGTAATATCGTGGACATACGGGAACTCGACTTCATGGGCAATCAGGACAGCCTTAATAGCCTTCTCCACAGCTTGTTGCGTGTTGAAACACAAATCCTCCAGATAGATATTTCGCCTGGGGGCTTTTGCCAGGAGGAGGTTGCTTCGGGCTCTGTTGAGCCATTCGCGGGGATCTTCAGGCGGATAACGTACCGGCACGGTAGATTTCTTTTCCTTGGCGTAGCGCCGGGGCAATGACGAGACAGTGCGTGTTTCGATAACGCTCAACCTGTTCCGGTGTCACTACAACTAGGTCTACCGCCTGTCCCACCCCGTGCAAGTTCATATAAATATCGCCGACGAGTTGCCCCTGATCAAATTCTCCCTGCTTGACCACAAGAAGATCGACATCGCTATGTGGACCCATTTCGTCGCGAGCCGCAGAGCCGAACAGGATGATCCGATCCGGCCGGGCAACGGCGACGATACGCCGAACGATCTCACGCAGGACCTTTGAAGTTATCTTTGCCATCTGCTCTGCTTCTTCGAGGTTTACAAGCATACCGCGAACGGGAGAGGTAGCATACCTCTCCCGCCAAAGTTCACCCTTGACGCTGGATCAAAGGTCAGGTGCTGTCTGATTTGAGAGAGTCGGGTTTAACCGACAAGTTTGACTCGTATCAGGAGGCAGGATATCCGTTTCCTTAATATAAGAGGGGAGAGAGATGCCAAAACAAATCCGCCGAATTGTGACCGGCCACAATGCTGAAGGAAAATCGGTCATTGCTGAAGATGCCATTGCCACGAGCATTCTAGATCTCGAAGCAGTGCCAGGCCTGCGAGCCACTGATCTATGGGAGACGACAACTGCGCCTGCTGATCTGTCCGGTGATACCGACCCGGTTGATCGTCCTATGCATCTGGAACCTCGGCCGACCGGGACAATCTGCCGCGTCGTCGAGTTTCCGCCTGATGCGGCATGGCAAGACGGCACTGATGCGAGCGAAGTCTTTTCCTCCATGGAGGCGGGTCATGCCGCCGATTCCACCAGCTCGACCCCGATGATGCATAAAACCGTCTCAGTAGACTATGCCATCGTCCTGTCAGGTGAGGTGTGGGCAGTCATGGAAGAAAGTGAAACTTGCATGCAGGCCGGGGATGTCCTTATCCAGCGGGCGACCAATCATGCCTGGAGTAATCGTTCAGCCGAGCCCGCTCTGGTGGCTTTCGTTTTGGTTGGCGCACAATCCGGGTAAATAGCGGCGCTTCCGCTCGAGGCTGAACAGCCTTCTCCAAGGGCTTGAATTGCGAGGCAGGTGTAAACCCTTGACGCTGTCCCTCCAGGCTGTGTAGACATCAGAAGACAGTCTGGAGGGGAGATGCGGTTCACATCTGAGCAGATTGACGTTGACGACTACCACGCCGCGGTCGAGCTGTTCTTTGAGCGCGGCTGGACCGACGGCTTGGCTATTGTTCCGCCGACCGAAGAGCTGGTTGCGGCCATGATCGCGGCCTCGGGCCGTGAGCCGCACGAGGAACTGGGTGAGATTCCGCCGGCGCAAGGCATCGCCACGATTGAGAAGCTGGCGATTAACAGCGTCATGGCTGGCTGCCGGCCCGAGTATTTCCCGGTTATCATTGCGGCGGTCGAGGCCCTGCTGGAGCCCGAGCACAATCTGAACGGCGTCCAGACAACCACCCACTGCTGTGTCCCCTTAACCATAGTCCACGGCCCGATTGCGACCCAACTCAGGCTCAACGCCAGCGATGGGGTGTTTGGCAACGGCTTTCGGGCCAACGGGACCATTGGCCGCGCCATCCGCCTGATTCTCTGGAATCTGGGCGGGAACATTCCGGGCGAGGTGGACAAGTCAACCCAGGCCCACCCCGGAAAGTGGAGCTTCTGTATCGCGGAAAAGGAAGAGGCAAACCCCTGGGAGCCGCTGCACGTGGAGCGTGGCGTCGCAGCCGGCAAAAACGCGGTGACCGTGTTTAGCTGCGAGGCCCCCCACTCGGTGTTATGCTACGGCACGGTCAAACAGATGTTGGCCTCGCTGGTCAGCTCGCTCAGCGGCTTGGGCAGTAATAATGTCCAAGCCATGGGTGAAACCCTGGTTGTGCTGAATCCCTGGCAAGCGCGGCAGTTTCAACGCGAAGGCTGGTCCAAGCCCGATATTCGAGTGTATCTCTGGGAGCACGCCCGGGCCAGGCTGGGGGATATTCGGGCCGTGGACGCCTTGGGGATAGCCGATCAGTTCTGGCCGAGTTGGGTGGAGAAGGACAATGACGACTACCGGGTGCCCATTACCGAACGACCGCGGAACATCCATATTGTCGTCGCCGGAGGAGAAACGTATTTCGCGGCGATCTGTCCGGGTTGGGGTGGCCTCGGTGGATTTGCCGTGACCAAGGAAATTCAACAGTGAGGTGTCATATGCGGGTACTCAGCCCGGTCGGAGTCCGACGACCATTCGCCGAAAAGAAAATCGATCATACCGCTGCGGGCCGCGTGATCGGATTAGTGAATAATGGCTTTGGCAACGAGATCGCCGGGCGGTTTTTTGAACGTCTCAAGGAACTCCTGGAGGCGAAGCCGTCCGTGAATGCCGCGTCGATCTGGCGCAAGCCGATGTTTACTCGTCCGTCGCCCGAAGCGTTGGTGAACGAGGTTGCCGCCGCATCCCAGCAGGCCGTTGTCGGCCTGTGTGCGTGAGGGTCGTGTACGTCGGGCTGTATGCTCGACGCCGCAAAACTGTGGAAGCGAGGGGTGCGCGCCGTTGTCGTGACGTTTGATACCTTCCTGGTTGCGGCCCAGGACCAGGCCAAAGCCATGGCCATGCTGGAGATTCCCATCGTGGTCATCCCGCATATCAAGGCCGGGGAAACGTCTGAGGACTTTCGGGGTCGCGCCGAAGAAGCACTGGCCGAAATTGCCGCGCAGCTTGAACTGGACGGACCACGTCTGCACGCTGCCGCTACGGCGTAATCGAGAATGGACGAGAGGAGAGACCAATCTATGCCGAAACTTGAAATCGTTGATCCCTGGGGATTTGACCAGCGCTATACGTTCTCGCCAGCGGTGCGCAAGGGGAATCTGTTGTTTATTTCCGGCTTGACCGCCTTCAATGCCAAGGGGGAAATTATTGGCGCGGGCGATATTGTGACCCAGACGCGCGAGATATTTCAAAAGATCGGTAAGATTTTGGACGCCGCCGGCGCGAGCTTTGACGATATTGTGAAGACCGTGGACTATATCACCACCAAGGAAGGCTATCGCGGGACCGCCACGGTGCGCCGCGAGTTCTTTACGAACGGCTTCCCCGCGGCAACCGGGATAGTAGTGAAAGAGCTGCTGCGCCCGGAAGCGCTCATAGAAATCGATGCGATTGCCGTACTGGATGAGAAGTAGATGACAACAACCAAATACTTTGAAGATTTCGAGATTGGGGAGGTTTTTCGCTCGCCGGCCAAAACGCTGACCGACGCCCATTTTCTGTTCTTCGCCGGCATGACGGGCGATAACCATTCGATCCACTATGACGACGAGTACGCTAAGGCCACCCGCTTCGGCAAACGGGTCACGCACGGCTTGTTGGTCACGTCCATGGGGGCGCTGGGCGCGTCCGCGCTGTCGCCGCTGGTCGAAGAGTCGATGGTGGCCTTTCTGGAGCAGTCTTCCCGGTTTCTCAAACCGGTCCTGATTGGCGATACCATCCAACCGGAGCTTGAGGTTAGCGAGCTCATCCCCAAGACCGAGGTCGGCGTCCTGCGGCTCAAAACCCGTATTACCAATCAACGCGATGAAGTCGTGCTTGAGGGCACGCATGCCTATCTGATCAAGAAGCGGCCACAGACCGAGCAAGCGTCTCGTCCGTGAAAAAAGGAGAGAGCCATGTCCTACGATGTCGTGCTCAAAGGGGGAACCGTTATCGACGGAACCGGACGGGAGCGGTTTGCCGCGGACGTCGCGCTGAGCGGAGATCGGATTGCGGCGGTTGAGGCCAATATTCCGTCACACCAGGCGGCTACCAGCCTCGACATTAGCGGGCTGATCGTGTGCCCCGGATTTATCGATCATCACACCCATTACGACGCCCAGATTCTCTGGGATCCGCTGGCAACCTGTTCGTCCTGGCACGGGGTGACTTCCATTATCATGGGCAACTGCGGGGTTGGCCTGGCTCCGTGCAAGCCCGCCGACCGGGAAGCCCTGGTGGGTGATCTGGTCAATGTGGAAGGCATGTCCCTGGAGGTGCTGCAACGCGGGGTTGACTGGTCCTGGCAGGGCTTTGACGAATACCTCAACGCAATCGGCCAGCGCGGGCTGGGCATGAATGTCGGCATGATGCTGCCGCTCTCGCCGTTGCGCCAGTATGTGCTCGGAGAGGAGAGCAAGGAGCGGGCGGCAACGGAGTCCGAGATTCAACGGCTCATCGGGCTCTTCCAGACGGCGATGGACGCCGGCGCGTTTGGTTTTTCCACAACCGTTCTCCCTCAGCACCTGGGGTTTCAGGGCCGACCCTTACCGTGTCGGATGGCCAGCCACGACGAATTGGGGGCCTTGTCCGGCGTGCTCAAAAAACTCGGCCGGGGGAGTATCGAGATCGCCCTTACGCGCAGTCCGGGGTTTTTGTCTGATGACGAATATGACCTGCTGACCTTTCTGCTGCTGCACAGTGAACGGCCGGTCACTTGGCTGGGGCTGCTGCAAAAGCCGGAAGCGCCCCCCGACGCCTGGCAGGCCGCCGTCAATCGGGTGGTGCCGCTGTTTGACCGGGGCTATCTGCCGCTGGGGCAGGTGCCATGCCATTACAAGAGTGCCCGCTTCAGTCTGAAGCGCCCGTTTATCTTTGGCAATTTCGATTGCTGGAAGCCGATCTTCGACCGGCCCTTGGACGAGCAGCAGCGTATGTGTGCCGACCCTGCCTTTCGGGCCGCGTTTCGTGCAGAGCTGAAACAGCCGCGTATTTTCACCGGACAGTGGGAGCAGTTGAGCGTGTTCACGGTCAACAAGCCGGAGTTGCAACCCCTGCTGGACAAGAGCTTGGCCAGCCTGAGCCGCGAGCGAGGGAAAGACCCGCTCGATCTGTTTTTTGAGTTGGCCCTCAACGACGATCTGGACATGCAGTTCTTGTACGAGTTCGGAGAGGTTAACAGGGACATGCTCACCCATCCGCATACCCTGGTCGGTTTGTCAGATGGCGGGGCACACGCCGATATGCGCTGTGAGGCGGGCTACTCGACCTATCTGCTCGGAACGCTGGTGCGCGACAAACAGATGTTGTCGCTCGAAGAGGCTATCCGTAAGTTGACGGCCGTGCCCGCCCAGGTCTTTGGCGTCCCACTGCGTGGGACGGTCGCTGCGGGCATGATCGCCGACTTGGTGGTCTTCGATCCCGAGAGCGTCAACTGCGGCAAACAGGAGCCGGTGCACGATTTCCCTGGTGGAGGACTGCGCTATATCGAAAAATCAACGGGTATCGCGCATACGATCCTGAACGGCCAGGTGCTGTTCTCAGACGGACAGCAGACCGGCCCGCTGTCCGGCCGCGTGCTGCGCTCGAATGTGACGGCGTGAGCTAAGCAGACAGCACGTCCAGATACTTCAGCCCCGAACCGGTGTTGAACAGGACGACAGATTCGTCGGGTTTGACCTCGCCTCGCTGAAGCAGGCGCTTGAGCGCAGGCAGACAGGCCGCTCCCTCCGGCGCCGGAAAGATGCCCTCGGTCGAACCGATTTCCCCGACTGCGGCCAGCAGTTCCTCGTCGCTGACACTCACCGCCGTGCCGCCGCTTTTGCGCAGAATATCGAGCATCAGAAAATCGCCAATCGCCGCGGGCACGCGCAAGCCTGAAGCTACGGTATGCGGCCTGGGAATCTCCGCGCCGTGTGACGCGCCAGTGGCAAAGGCGTGCACAATGGGCGCACAGCCCGCCGCCTGTACGCTCACCATGCGGGGTCGGCGGGCATCGATCCAACCGAGTTGTTCCATTTCGTCAAACGCCTTCCACATGCCGATCAGCCCCGTCCCTCCACCGGTGGGATACAGAATGACGTCCGGCAGGGACCAGCCGCACTGTTCCGCCAACTCATAGCCCATCGTTTTCTTGCCTTCGAGACGGTAGGGCTCCTTCAAGGTCGAGACATCGAACCAGCCTTCGTACTCTTTGCGTGCGGCGACGAGCTTGCCGCAATCGGTAATCAGGCCGTCAACAAGGGTGACATGGGCACCTGTCCGTTCGCACTCCAGCCGATTGGCCAGCGGTACATCCCTGGGCATGAAGATATAGGCTTCGAGTCCGGCCCGCGCCGCATAGGCCGCCAGCGCACCCGCCGCGTTTCCGGCCGAGGGAACGGCCAGCTTTTTCACTCCGAGTTCTTTGGCCATTGAGACGGCCAGGGCCATGCCTCGCGCTTTGAACGATCCCGTCGGATTGCATGACTCGTCCTTGATATGGAGCCGCGGCAGGCCGAGTTGTTTACCCAGCCGCCGGGCGTGCAGCAGCGGCGTCCAGCCCTCGCCCAGACTGACGATATTGTCGGCCCGGACAACGGGCAGCACCTCTCGATAACGCCACAGACTTGCAGGGCGAGCGGGCAGGTCGTCTTTTTCTAACGTGACCGCGGCCCGCTCAAGATCGTAATGGACCAATAAGGGCTTTCCGCATCGGGTACACAGGTTATGGAGCTGATGCGGCGCGTGGGAGGCTGCGCAGGCTGAACAAGAGAGACGGGTCACATACATGTGAAGCTCTCATTCAGCCTGCACAGGTTTAGTTCAGTCCTTGCAGACTCTCAACAATATCACCGGGCTCAAGCCGGGTGGTATAGTTCGCATCGATATAGGCCAGCCGAATGGTTCCGTCCCGGTCAATGACATAGGTGCCGGGTATCGGCAGTTCCCAGGCGTCATCGCCGTTGTATTCGGGCAGTTGGATGCCCATTTTCTCGAAGGTCTCCTGGAGCTCATCGACAAATCGGAAGGCTAGTCCGAACTGCCGCGCGACGTTATTGCCGGCGTCGCTGAGCACCTCAAACTGAAGCGCATTCTTTTCGGTCACCGTCAGCGATTTATCCGGGGTTTGGGGCGAGATGGCGATCAGGGATGCGCCCTGCGCCTGCATCTCGGCCAGACGATTTTGATATGCCTGCAACTGCAGGTTGCAGTAGGGTCACCACGCGCCTCGATAAAAGGCAATGACCGCCGGTCCTTTGGCCAGAAGCTGTGACAGAGTTACCGCCTCGCCACGGGCGTTGGGCAGGGTAAAGTCGGGGGCTTTGTCTCCGACCTTCAGGGCTTTGTCTGCGATGCCGGATTTCACCTGATCCTCTGTGGTGCGGACCAGCACCTCACGAATCGCCGGCGGAATTTTTGGCAGCATTTCCTTTTGGAAAGCCACGATTTGTTGCTTGAGCTCGTTGTTGAGCCCACCTTCTTGACCACTCATATACATACTCCTTTCACAAAGAATGACGTTAGACCTCCTATCCATATGGATTGTCCGGGGGGAGGTCAACGGGAGAAACACCGAGGGCCTGAGCGGAACGCTCTGCTGGAAGGCCAGGCGTGCGTATGGTGACGCAACCACCCGACTTCCTGGACTGGCTATTCCATCCGTAGTATAGTCCCGCGCGAGGTTGGAGAGGCGCGTTCGCAGACGATATTTTTCTCCGGCTGTTAAGGACGACCCATGAAGCCCGCCCCCTTTGAGTATATTGCACCGGAGTCAGTCGAACAGGCGGTGGCGGTCCTGGTACAGTACGGCGACGAGGCCAAGATTCTCGCCGGGGGACAGAGTCTGATGCCGCTCCTCAATATGCGGCTGGCAACCCCCAACGTTGTTGTGGACATTAACGGCCTGAACGAGCTGAACTATATCCGTCAAGAGGATGAGTCTCTACACATTGGTGCCCTCACACGGCAGTACCGGCTTGAGCGGGACGCGCGTATTCGACAGACCGTTCCCGTTTTGGCTGCGGCCACGCGCCTGATCGGCCATCCGCCCATTCGGTACGCCGGAACAATTGGGGGGAGTCTGGTCCATGCCGACCCGGCCGCGGAACTGCCGGCGGCCATGTGTGCGTTGGGGGCGGAGCTGACCGTCGTCGGGCCGTCCGGCGCGCGTTCTATTCCAGCGGTTGATTTTTTTCAGGGCACTCTAAGCGCGGACATCCGGCCCGGCGAACTGCTGACCGAAGTCCGTATCCCCATCCGCAAGAGCACGGTGTGGGGGGTCCGGGAGTATACCCGGCGGGCGGGAGATTTTGCTCTGGCCGGAGCGATCGTACTGGCCGAGATGGAGGAATACCGTTGGGTGAACGGACGAGTCGTCCTGTTTGGGGTGGAAGATCGGCCGCTCCGGGTCTCGCATGCTGAAGCCGTGCTGACACAGCGGGCTCTGTCCGGCGATCAGGCCGACGTAGTCGCGGCATCGGCGGTAACCGGACTCGACTGTCACACCGACCTGCATGCCTCTGCCGGGTATCGGAAGCAACTCGCTCGGGCGATGGTCAAGCGTGCCTACCTGGATGCGCTTGCCATGTGGGACGGGAGAAAAGGCCGACAGAACGCGGCCGGGAGCGCATAAGTGCAGCCGCAACGTCGAACCATTGTGACGACAGCGGTCAACGGCACGCCAGTGGAAACGCTGCTTGACGTCCGCACCACGCTGGCGGACTTTCTGCGCGAAGCGGCCGGCTGCACGAGTGTGCATCTGGGCTGTGAGCATGGGGTGTGTGGTGCCTGTACGGTGCTGCTTGACGGCCTGCCGGTTCGTTCCTGTTTGCGTTTGGCAGCGCAGGCGGGCGGACATGTAATCACCACGCTCGAAGGGGTGATGCAAACCGAGCTTGGAAAAACGATCGGGCAGGCTTTTGTTGAGCAGTTTGCCATGCAGTGCGGCTTTTGCACGGCCGGCTTCGCCCTCAGCCTGTACCATCTTCTGGAGAGCGCCTCGGAGCCGATCACGGACGGGGATATCCACGAGACGCTGGGCGGGCATATCTGTCGCTGCACCGGCTATGTGAGCATTGTGGAAGCGGCCCAGCGCTTACGGGACCAAAGAGGATGAACGAATTCGCTGCACCGCCCTCAACAGAAGGCCGGCGTCTCTTCGATCTTCAGGCCCAGTATATTGCCGATCTCACTCCGCTTCCCAATCTTGCCCATGCCGCGGTGGTCAGAAGTCCGTATGCGCACGCGCGTATTCGCAGCATTGATCCCCGCGCCGGGCTTGCGCTGCCGGGTGTCATGACTGTGCTGACCGGGCGGGAAATCCAGGCCTGGAGTCGTCCGTTTGCAGTGGCTGCCGAACGGCCGGGGCGGTATTATTCCGGCGCCATCGACAAGGTGCGCTACGTCGGCGAGCCGGTCGCCGTTGTCGTGGCTACCGATCGCTATATTGCCGAAGACGCCCGCGATGCCATCGAGGTGGAGTACGAGCCCCTGCCGGCCGTCGTCGATGTTGAGGCGGCCATGCAGCCCTCAGCTCCCATCCTGCACGAAGAGCTGGAAACCAATGTCGCCATTGACCGTCAGCTCACCTACGGTGATGTGGACGCGGTCTTCGACGCGGCGGATGTGGTGTTCTCGCAGCGCTATGTTTTTCCGCGCTATCAATCCTTTCCACTCGAAACCTACGGGATTATCGCGAGTTGGAATCCGTCCTCGTCACAGGTCAGTTTTTGGGCCAATTTCCACGGTCCATATAGCATGCTGGCGGTTCTGGCCGGGGCGCTGCGGCTTCCCCTCAGCAAGCTGCGGGTGGTGACGCCGTCGGATGTGGGTGGTTCGTTCGGGAATAAGATCGCCCTGTATCCCTATATGGCCCTGATGGCGCTGGCGTCCCGGAAGGCCGGCCGGCCGGTCAAGTGGATCGAAGACCGCCTGGAGTCGCTCAGCGCCAGCTCGACCGGAACGGCCCGCGTGACGGAACTTGAGGTCGCGGCTCGCAACGACGGCCAACTGCTCGGTCTCAAAATGAGCCTCATGGACAATGTGGGGGCCTATATTCGGGCGCCGGAACCGGGCTGTTTGTTCCGGCCGATCGGTAATTTCATGAACGCCTACAAGATCGAGCATCTGCAGGTCAACGCCCTGGCGGTTATGACGAATGTCTGCCCCAGCGGGCCGAATCGGGGTTATGCCTGCCAACAGCACTACTTCCCGATTGAGCGTGGGATTGACGAACTCGCCCTGAGGCTGGGCAAAGACCCGGCCACGCTCCGGTTGCAGAATCTCATCCAGCCCCAGGATATCCCCTACCGGACGGTAACGGGTGGACTGTACGACTCCGGGGATTATCCCCGCGCCACGCAGCGGGCACTGGAACTGAGCAAGTACTGGCAACGGCGTCAGTCCACGGGGGCTGCGGTTCCGAGTGATGCCGCGGTATGGCGCGGGGTTGGCCTGGCGGTGGCGATCGACCCCTCGGGCTCGAATATGGGCTATATCGATGTGAGCAAGAAAGCCACCCAGCGCCGCCCCAGCCTCGTCCGGGTCGGCTCGGCGCAGACGACCCGAATATATTTGGACGCGACCGGCGGTGTCACCGTTGAGTTGGAGACCGCGGCCCACGGCCAGGGGCAGGAAACGACGGCCGCCTTTCTGGTCGCCCAGGCCCTGGGCATTGCGCCGACAGAGGTGACGGTTATTGCCGGGATGGATACCGGCTCCAGACCCTGGTCGGTGTCTTCGGGCAGCTATTCCAGCCGTTTTGGCGCGATCGGGGCCAGTTCAATTGTCGCCGCGGCCAGACAGTTGCAGGAGAATCTACTCCAAGCGGCAGCCTATTTTTTGGAGAGTGAGGCGAGTCGCCTGTGCGTCCGGGCGGGTCGGATTGTGTCGCTCGATGACGCCCAGCTTGGCCTGTCCCTGAAAGACGTTGCGGCGCGCCTGCACTGGTCAACCGGAACGCTGCCGTCGCATCTGGAGACGGCCACTCACGTTGAGGGCACGTTTGTTGCCGGCAATCTCGACTATCCGAACGAGCACGATCAGGTGAACTCCTCCGCGGTCTATGCGTTTACGGCGGATGTGGCGGTGGTTGAGATCGATAAAGAGACGTTCGATATCCGGGTGACCGACTATATCACCGTGCACGACGCCGGGAATATCCTGCACCCCCAGATCGCCCGAGGGCAGTTCGCCGGCGGTCTCTTACACGGTCTGGCCGGGGCGCTATACGAGGAGCTGCGTTACTCCGAGACGGGCGATTTCCTGACCGGGACGCTGATGGACTATCTGTGTCCGACGGTGAACGAAATGCCGGGCAATATCGTGATGGACCATATTGTGCTGCCGACTCCCCAGTCGTTAACCGGGGCAAAGGGGGTCGGGGAGAGCACCGCCCAGACCGCACCGATTGCGATTGCCAACGCGGTGGCCGATGCCGTCCGCCATCTGGGTCTTGAAATTACCGAATTGCCCCTGACCCCCGACAAGCTGTGGCAGCAGTTGGGGGCTCGTCGTGCAGGAGAGTCGACATGCACCTAGCCAGTCTCATCGATCTGGCAGCCGCGCGCTATCCCGAGGCGGAGGCCATTATCGATGGCGACCGGCGGCTGACCTATCATGTCTGGCAGACACGTATCCGTCGGGTAGCGCACGCTTTACATGCGCGTGGTATTCGCCCCGGTGACCATGTCGTGTTCTTGCTGAAAAACCGGTTGGAACATGCAACTGCATACTGGGCGTGTCAGCGGATCGGCGCCATTGCCACGCCGCTGAACTGGCGCTGGTCGGCCGGGGATATCTCCTTTTGTGTCCAGGACGCGGAAGCGGTCGCAGTCATATGTGAACAGGCCAGTCAGGCCGCGGTCCAGGCGGTGCGCCCCGCACTGTCAGACGTGCATACCTGGATTTACGTTGGAGACCCTGTCCCGGCTGACTACCTTGCTTTTTCGACGTTGCTGGAGGACGGCGGAGCCGCTGAGGCTCCACCGGCTGAGGTCTCCGAGTCCGACATCAGCATCATGCTGTACACGTCCGGCACAACCGGACGGCCAAAAGGGGTGCCGCGCACGCATCGGGCCGAGTATAGCGCGGCCCTGGCGCATGGCCTTCAGAGTCGGAACAGTCTCCAAGACCGCACCCTCGGAGTCATGCCGCTCTACCACACGATGGGTATCCGCTCGACGATTGTCATGGCCTTGCTGAACGGCTGCCTGATCTGCCTGCCGGACTGGAGCCCGGAGGCAGCTGCGTATCTGATTGAAAGTGAGCGGGTCAGCGCGCTCTATCTCGTTCCGACACTCTATCACGATCTGATCAATGCGCTGGCCTTCAGTCGGCAGGCCGCGGCCAGCGTTACCAAGCTGGGCTATGCCGGAGCGCCCATGTCCGGGACACTCACCCAACGGGTTGCGGAGATATTCCAGCCTCAGGTTTTTGTCAATCATCTGGGCAGTACCGAAATTTATACATTTACGATCTGTGATCGTATCCTGGAGAAACCGACCTGTGCCGGGCGCGCCGGCGTCTTCAGCCAGGTGCGCATCGTGCGGGCCGATGCCGACGGTCAGGGTGATCCGGACGATATCCTGCCGCGGGGCGAAACCGGTGAGCTGATTGTCAGCCTCTCGTCGCCCGAGGCGTTTCAGGGCTATTGGCGGCGGCCCGAGGCGGATGCAAAAGTGCTACGTGACGGCTGGTATTTTAGCGGCGACCTGGTGTACGCGGACGAAGACGGAGATATTTTCACCGTTGGTCGGGTGGACGATATGATCATTAGCGGTGGGGAGAACATCTATCCGATTGAGGTTGAGGAGGTTGTCTCGCGTCATCCCCAGGTTGATGAAGTCTGTGTCGTCGGCCTGCCGGACCAACGGTGGGGTCAAGTGGTCACCGCCTTTGTCGTCCCCAAACGGCAGGCGGACGGGAGTGTTGTGGCGCTGAGTGCGGCAGACGTGGACGCCTGCTGTCGTCAGGCAGCGGACTTTGCCGACTTCAAACGTCCTAGGCGCTATGAGTTCGTGTCCGCATTACCCAAGAGTCCGACCGGCAAATTACTGCGCCGCAGGTTGCTTGAGGGCGGGTATGAGACGCTGTGATGAAAAATAGAAAAGAAGAGGAAGAACAATGAGTGAAGCCCTCCGCGTAGAAAAGACCGCGCCCGTAGCAACCGTCTGGATTGACCGGCAGACGCTGATGAACACCATCACCGTGGCCATGCGCCAAGAGCTGCCCGACCTGCTGCACAGCCTTGATACGGACGACGCGCTGCGGGTGCTCATCATTCGCGGTGCGGGCGGCAAGGCGTTTAGCGCCGGCGGCGATCTGTCCGAATTCCTGGCCCAGGCGCCAGCCGACCTGGAAGACTGGGGTGATACGCTGAGCTGGCCGGAGCGGTGTCGCAAGCCGGTGATCGCGGCCATCGACGGCTATACCATGGGGGCCGGTCTCGAACTCGCCCTGGCGTGCGACTTTCGGATCGCCACCGAGCGCTCACAGTTCTCGTTTCCCGAAATTCGTCTGGGGATGATCCCCGGCAGCGGGGGCACACAGCGGGCGCTGCGCCTGATCGGTATGACGCGGGCGAAGTTGTTCATGATGACCGGGCGCCGCATTCCCGCCTCTCAAGCCGAGCAGTGGGGGTTGATTACGCACTGCGTTCCCGGTGACGCCTTTGAGAGTGCCCTAGCCGAACTTTCGATGGAGTTGGCCAAGCGGGCTCCGCTGGCCCTGCGGACCTTAAAAACCGTGCTCAATAAAGGCGCCGATGCTCCGCTGGAAACGGCCCTGGAACTGGAGCGCAAATCCTACGCCTGGTTGCGCTCCACCCATGATTACGAAGAAGGGGTGCAGTCGTTTCTGGAGAAACGGGAGCCCAAGTATAGTGGACGCTAATTGCTCTGCGTCCGAGAACAGAGGATTGGAGACCCACCTATGTCAAACCGCCAGCCCAAACTCTATCTCGCCGGACCCGAGGTCTTTCGACCCGACGCCATTAAGTACGCGCAGACGCAGCGTAGCCTGTGCGACCGGTATGGTTTTATTGGTCTCCACCCCATGGACAATAATATAGACCTGAGTGACAGCTCGATGCGAACCGCCACGAAAATCTATCGGGGCGATATCGGGCAGATCAAAGCCTGTGACATTGTGATTGCCAACTGTAATGCCTTTCGGGGCGCGCTCATCGACGACGGTACGGCCTACGAGTTGGGCTATGGCAACGCTCTCGGCAGGCCAACCTATGGCTATATTCAACGCTTACTCCCGGAGCAGGAACTTCTTCAGGAGCGATGTATTTTTACCACCTTGGCGGACGGACGACAGGTCGATCAGGATGGCTTTGTGCTGGTTGACGACTTCGGCACCTCAATCAATCTCATGATGCAGTGCGGCATGCTCGATAGTGGCGGGCGCTTAGTCGAGGGGGATTTTGAGACCTGTCTGCAAGCGATTCGACACGACCTGGATAGCGGCAGGCTCCTCCTGGCCCCGTCCGAAACGGACTAAATCAACTTGAGGGCGTCTTGGGTCAAGCGCCTCAGCGCCTGCCGTAGCAGCCGTTCGAGCGCCCTGACTTCCTGGGCTTCCAGCGGCATCTGGGTGTAAATCTCCTGGCCGGACAGCGTCTTCGATTGCACCTGGAGGGTCGCTTCCCCGAGGGTATCCCCCGCTGCGTCTGTATAGCTCAGGTCAATCTGCTGCACACGCATGGCGAGCCTCCACTTCCCATGTCTCCTGCCTATAGAACCAAAAGAGGGCGACCTTTCCGGAAGGGCCGCCCTCTTTGGTGCGCGTTATGCGCTGAGAATGAACTATTCGTTGTCTATATGCCCGATTTGGCGGTCGTACAACAGGCTTGTTCTTTATCCTGACTGCTCCGGACTGTTCCCAATCCGTTTTCCCGCTGGCCTTCTTTTGTGAGCCGACCGTTGTCGGCTCCGTACTTTCGAGCACGACAGTCAGGCCGGGTCTGAGCATCAAGAGGATAAACCCAAAAGCCTCTGCCTCGCGCGGGCGTTGCCCACCATTGGCGGGCGGTTATTTTCCGGCGGACTTTCCATTCGCACCTCCTGTCTCTCCCGTGGAGGGTTTTTCGACGGGCGCGCCGTCTTCCGAGGGTCCACCAGAGACCCGATACTTCCCCTTTACTCCCCTTGATTGTTGTGTGTCAAGTTTTTTTGAAAACAAAGAATTCGATCCACTGAATGGGTGCCTGCTGCTAGCGGCCTATCTGCTTCGGTCCCATGAGTTTTTCGTGAAGCTGGGCGGTTGGAATCGCCGGTAAGGTCGTAATATGGACGGTTCCGCGCGAACTCAAATCAACCGACAGATGAGCTACGGTTTCGTTGTCGGGCGCCTCAATAATACTGACAAAATCATACATGCCGAGCGTCGCAAACTGGCCCGTTACTTTACAACCAAACTCGGTAATCTCTTTGTTGACTTCTTCCAGACGATTCGGATGCTGGTGCAGGGTTTTGCTGCCCTCGGGGGTGAGGGTACTGAGCAAGATATAGGTCGGCATAACGGTATCCTTTCTCAACTCTCCCCTGGAGAGTTACGCTCTCGAGGTCATGTACATCGCGGACGTTTTTCTGCTCAACCCATGAGCGGGTATAAGGGGGGGATCGTTCTTTACTCTTGGAAGGTTCCATCTCTCCTCGCTCCTCTCTCCCTCGATTCTGAGGGCCTTTCCTCCACATTATGGTTCAATGTGCATATCGAGATGGTGCCGCCAAAAATATGCACCCATGGCGATAGCAGCTAAGAGGTTACCGACGATAATAGCCGGCCAGGCCAGCGCGTGCAGGACGGGCTCTGCCAATACGTGACACACCGATATAAAGCCAAATTCAAACACCACAAAGAATAAAAGGATTCCGAAACCAATCTGAGGATTGCGCTCCGCAATACCAAGCAACCACGACGCCAGCCAGCCGACCGCCGCGAAGACCAGTCCATGCACCCAGGTGAACAGGAATACGACCTCGAGATCGATCCCCAGGCTGTCGGGTGTGGTGACTCCATCCTTGAACAAGGCGGTCCCGAGAATCGAGGGCGTATAGAATGGCTGCCCGTGTACGCTGTCAACAATGAGAAACCAGACTGCGATCGTTGCGGCCCCGAGGATGCCGGCGATGAGGCCTTCCCGGAGAAGCTGTGAGAGTTCTGCGGATGAAAATGTTGAGAGCCCCGAATCCATGACTTTTGATTGTAGCGTTGCCATATTCCCTCCTGTTTCTCCTTGGAGGCGAGCGCGGCAGCGGATTGAACCGCCCCCCGGTGTGAGGTCATCAGCAATCCGGCGTCACTGTCCGCTTCTCTCCAAACGGGCAGCCTTATCTGCCAGTACGGGAACGCCGGTGACGGTGACGACTAAAAGCCGCCGTTCCTTGGGGTATAGATAGCCCTCAATCGTAATGGGTTGCCCCATAATTGTGGGTTGTTGGAGTGGGACGAGGAGCGGTGTCGGGCCGTATAAACGAACGGTATGGCGCCGCAGCTCGTCCACTCTGGCATCCTCCTGATCATGTTTCTTGACTTCCTCGACGTGAGCGAGTTGGAAACGCCAAGAGGCCCCTTTCACCAGGATAGTCAGAGCTGGCTGTGACGGCTCCGCCTCGCCCTCAAGCGGGAGCAGGATACCGGACAGGCGGACATACGGCGTTTCATCCGGGTAGCCGAAGCGGGCGTCTGCTGTTGCTGCCCAGAGCAGGACGACACCTGTCAGTCCGCATCCAACGAAGCCGAGAATGGGTTTCATATCCCTTCCTCCTGTCTGTCGCGTAACGAAAACCAAATCGGGGCATGGGGCCTCTATACGGCCGGGGGAGCACGCTGGCGCGGACATGTAAGAACGGAACAATCGTGCGGGAAGCGGGCAGGAAAAAAATATGAGCGGCTGAAAGGGAGGGCAGGAAGTTCGGGTGGGGCCTGGCGGACGGCGGTAGCAAATCCAGAGGGTCCGCTAATGGGAAAGGAGCGTGGCTGTTGCTCCAGGTATTGCACAGTGGTCCCTCCAGTCACACGCTTGGCGAATGAGTCCCTGACCACCGACTCCCACAGACATCTAATTTTTTCCTAGCACTCTTTTTTGACGAGTCAAGCGCAAACGGTGAGTTTCTTGTGATGGACGAGAGCGGTATGGACCTCGATAGAGCGCGGTCCGGCAGACAGGCGCCGGACCGCGGAAGGGCACTCCAAGAGAACAAGAAGGAAGGAGCCCGGGTTATTTCGTGCGTCCCCGTTTGACGATCAGATCGAATTCTTTTTTGGTCACCGGCATGACTGACAGCCGGCTCTGCTTGATCAGGGCCATCTCTTGCAGCCGCTCGTCTTGCTTGATCTGGCTGAGCGTTATCGGGCTAGCCAGGGTTTCGACCGGCTCGATATCGACCACGCTCCAGCGCTCATCCTCGGTCGTGGGATCCTGGTAGGCTTCTTTGATGACCCGGGCAATCCCGACAATCTCCATCCCCTCGTTGCTGTGATAATACAGGACCTGATCGCCCACCCGCATGGCCCGCAGATTATTGCGGGCTTGATAGTTGCGCACGCCGTCCCAATACGTCCAGCCGTCTTTTTGCAAATCGCTCCAGGCGTATTTATACGGTTCGGATTTCACCAGCCAATACTTCATCGCGTTGTGTCCCTTATCGGTTCTGTGTGAGGCCGAACAATATACTCCTCACGGATTTTTTCCACAGCGTCGTTTTGATTGCGTTTCTCAGTCTGCCTCTCTATAAGAAGGCTCAAAGGAGGGGGAATCATGCCACGCGAAAGCCGCCAAGAGTATCGCATCATCACCGAAAAAGATGTCCCGGCAGTCATGCGAGACGGGACGACGCTCTACGCCGATGTCTATCGGCCGGATGCCGAGGGGCGCTTTCCCGTTATTTTATTACGGCTGCCGTATGGCAAACAATTGGCCGAGGTTTTTGGCGACCACGAGTATTTCCCGTCGCGGGGCTATGTGGTCGTCGTCCAGGATGGGCGCGGGCGGTTTGCGTCAGAGGGGGAATACTATCCGCTTATCGATGAAGCCCAGGACGGCTACGATACGGTCGAGTGGGCCGCGGCGCTGCCGTACTCGAACGGCCTGGTCGGGACTCAGGGCCAGTCGTATCTCGGCGCCACCCAGTATCAGCTCGCGCCAACGCGGCCGCCGCATCTCCAGTGTGCTTTCCCCGTCTCGGCCGGCGCCGACTACCACCAAGGATGGGTCTACCACACCGGCGGGGCCTTCTCTCTGGGCTGGCAGGTGCCGTACGCGATCTTCCTGGCTCGCAACAGCATTGATCGTAAAGGCATCAAGGACCAACTCTGGCCGAAGATACGGCCCGACCTGCTGCGTTCCATCAATTTCGGCAATCCGCTTTCACCGGAAGCCTATGCGCGCCTGCCGCTCATGTATTGGGCCGACCTGCTTGAAGAGGTAGCGCCGTATCTGCGCGATTACCTGACCCACCCCGACGACGGTCCCTATTGGTGGCCGATCAATATCGAGCGCCAGCACCGCAATATCAACATTCCCATGTACCATGTGAGTTCGTGGTACGACATTTTTCTGCGCGATGCTCTGGTGCACTTCTGCGGCTTGCAGTCCCGGGCCATGACCCCGGAGGCACGCGGCGGGCAGAAACTTCTGCTCGGACCGTGGGCCCATCTTTTTCCGTATACCACGCCAGTTTCCGGTGGGACCGGAGACATTGATTTTGGTCCGAACGCCGTCATTGAACTGCACGAGACGCAGTTGCGCTGGTTTGACTATTGGCTCAAGGGGATAGACTCGGGGATCGCCGAGGAGCCGCCCATCCGACTGTTTGTGATGGGCACCAATCGCTGGCGGGACGAGTATGAATGGCCGCTGGCGCGGACCCGCTACACGCCTTACTACTTCCACAGTCAGGGCCGGGCGAATAGCCGCGACGGCGACGGCGGGCTAAGCCCTGAACCCCCGCAGGACGAACCCAACGATCAGTATGAGTACGACCCTGCCGATCCGGTTCCGACCTGTGGCGGCAACACGCTGATTATCCCGGTCGGGGTCGCTGACCAGCGCGAAGTGGAAAGCCGGCCAGACGTGCTGGTCTATAGCGGAGAGCCGCTGGAGACGCCGCTTGAGGTTACCGGCCCCCTCACGGTCGTGCTCTACGCCGCGTCGTCCGCCACCGATACCGATTTTACCGCCAAGCTGGTCGATGTCCGGCCCGACGGTTATGCCCAGAATATTGCCGATGGTATTGTCCGCGCGCGCTATCGTGACTCCCCCAGTCAGCCGACCCTGCTGACGCCGGACGAGCCGTACGAGTTTCGCATCGACTTATGGGCGACCAGCCATGTGTTTCTGCCGGGGCATCGTCTGCGTGTGGAGGTGTCGTCGAGTAATTTCCCGCGCTTCGACCGCAACCTGAACACCGGCGGCGATCAGGCGACCGGCACGCAGTTTCAGACCGCCCAGCAAACCGTCCTGCATAACAAAGAGTTTCGGTCGCATATCGTGTTACCGGTCATTCCGTCATAGGCGTCCGTGCGCCTGGGGACGATCTCAGCTGTCAGTAACGTCGAGTCGTTCCTCATATACTTCCGGCCCTTGCTTGCCCCGTCTGTGGCTGATTCTTTGCCTCCCATGTCGGATGTCCTGCCGCCCGAGGCAGAAAAAGCGGCCTCAGTGCGGGCGATGTTTGATCTGATCGCCCCGCAGTATGACAGGCTGAACCGCTGGCTGTCCTTGCGTCTGGATCAATACTGGCGGCGACAGACGATCCGCAGCGTTGCCGTCTGTGCCGCCGACGGCGTGCTCGACCTGGCGTGCGGAACGGGGGATTTGAGCGAACTCGCTGCGGCAACCGGGGCCCGCGTAATCGGGGTGGATTTTGCCCGCAATATGCTCGTCGGCGCAACCCGGCGTCGGATCAGCGCGACCTTCATTCAGGCTGACGCGAACGCCTTACCCCTGCCGGCCGCCGCCGTTTCGGTTGTCTTGTCCGGCTTTGCCCTGCGGAATTTCGTCTCCATACCACGCGCCCTCCAGGAATCGGCGCGCGTCCTCAAGCCCGGCGGCCGATTGGCTTTGCTTGAGGTGGATACGCCGCGCCACACGCTCCTGAAATGGGGCCACGGCTTCTATTTTCAGCGTATCGTGCCTCTGCTGGGCGGTCTCATCTCAGACCGCAAGTCGTATCTCTATTTGCCGCGCTCGGTAGTCTATCTGCCGGAGGAAGCGGAACTGTTGCAGATGGTCCGAGCGGCGGAATTCGAGCAGGTCGTAAAGAAGCGTTTATCCGGTGGTGTGGCGCAGTTGATTACTGCGGTGAGACGATAAAAGCGAGAGCCCGCCCAACATCAGCGCTTCAGATAGGGAATGAGCTTTTCCAGCACCTGAGGCAGTTCCTCGCACGGGACAGCGGCCAAGAGCTGCCTGCCGGGTCGCGCGTCCGGGCCGGAGCGCCCGCCGACAAACACATCTACCGCTTCAATAGTTTTCCCCTCCCGTTGCACTTTCTTTCCCAAAAAACCGATATCCGCAGTGGTATGGTTCCCACAGCCATTCTGACAGCCCGACCAGCGCATGCTGAGAGGAGCGGTCTTGCCCAGGGTCCTTTCGAGGTGGCGCGCCGTGTCGAGCGCACATTGTTTGGTTTCAATCAGCGAATAGTGACAGTAATCAACACCCGTACAACTGACGAGGCCACGCATGAAGGCCGACGGGTCGTAGCGTAGTTCTTGCAGTAGCGGCTCTCGGGTCAGGTCGCCGACCATATGATCCGGAATATGCGGGACAATCAGATTCTGGCTCGGGGTCAGCCGAATTTCGCCACTGCCATAGTGTTCCGCCAGCGTGGCAACCCCGAGCAGTTGCGGTGCCGACAGCCGTCCGGTTGGGACGACGAGTCCGATATAGTTGAAGCCGGTTTGCCGTTGGCGAAAGAGGCCGACGTGATCGGTCTGGGCCGTACTGCGCGCATCCTGGCCGGCGGATAGCAGGGAACGGCCAAGACGGTGTTCCAGTTCACGCCGAAATTTTTCGATGCCCCAGTCTTGGATGAGGAAAAAGAGGCGCGACTTTTTGCGGTCCTGACGTTGGCCGTGGTCACGAAAGAGAAGCGCAATCGCGCCGCACAGGGCAACGGCGTCGTGGGGCAGGATGAAGACGTCAAGCGCCTGCGCCGGCGTATACCCACCCGACCCCTGCTTCCCGCCGACGAAGACGTTGAAGCCCTGGACCTCGACCCCGGCGTTCTCCTTGATCGCCGGAATCAAGCCCACGTCCTGTGCGTCCGGAGCGGTGCAATTGTCCAGACAGGCCGAGATGGCGACCTTAAACTTGCGCGGCAGGTTTGTATATTCTGGGTTGCGTAAGAACACCTCAGTATAGTGTCGAGTGACGGGCGAGGCGTCAAACAACTCGTTGGGAGTCAGGCCGGCCGCCGGGCAGCCGGTCACGCCACGGATGTTGTTCAGGCCGGTCTGAAGCGAGACTAGGCCGACCCGTTCGAGCCGTTGCCACATCTCCGGTACATGCTCGATATGAAACCAGCGCAGTTGGATCTGCTGCCGGGTCGTCATATCAACAAAGCCCTTGCCGAATTCTTCACTCAGCGCCGCCAGGGTGCGAAACTGGGCCGCATTGCTGAGCCCGTTGCTCATCCGCAGCCGCATCATGAAATTGCCCGGCGTCTGACGCCGAAAGAAGACGCCCGCCCCTTTGAGCCCCTCGATTTCGTGTTCGGCCAGAGCCTTCCAGCCATCTTGAATGGCGTGAGAGAGGCTGCTCAGGCCAGCCTCCTGCGTTGCTGTTGCCATGCATTTCACCCTTGTCTGCGAACCGGCATCATCCCAATCAGCTGGCGATTGCCGGAGCGAGTTCTTCCCCGGCTGGCGCTGCTTTCTCGGCCAGGGCTTTTTCCAGATTGCGCTGCTCTTCCTCCTGAACCGCTTGCGGGAAGGTCACCAAAAACGTACAGGCGGACGCCAGGGCAACGGCACAGCCCATGATCAAAAGACCCTGCTGGGTACTGAGACTTTCCGAGCGAAACAGAAATCCGGCGGCAACCGCCCCGGCGTTCCCGCCCGCGCCCACAATACCGGCCACGCCGCCGAGTGCTTTTTTGTTGACAAAAGGAACGACCGCATAGGTCGCGCCTTCGGACATTTGGACAAACAGGCTGAAGACGATCATGCTCATGATCGCCAGCGGCAGGACGCTCATCTGCGAGAAGACGACCAGGGCAATACCTTCGGCCAGGAGGACGGCACCCATAAACCAGACCCGACCTCTGATCCCGATCTTAACCGCACAGATATCCGAGAATATGCCGCCCAGGGTCCGGGCAAAAATATTCATCAGACCGAACAGCCCGGCGATAATGCCTGCCGTTGCCAAATCGAGCTTGAAGAAGTCGTAGAAGTACAGAGCGGCAATATTGTTGATAGTCAGCTCAACGCCAAAACAGGCCGCGTATATGACAAACAAAGCCCACACCCGATAGTCTTTGGCCGCCAGCCGAAATGATGCTTTGGAACTGCCTTCCGCCGGGGGCAGCTCACCGCGTGCGCGCAGTTCTGTATAATTGCCGTCCGGCGCATCCTGAGTCAGGAAGTAATAGCCGATACCGGTCAGAAACAGGACCGCACCGGGCAGGACCATCGCCAACCGCCAGCCGAGTGACTCGCTGACGCCAAAGAAGAGAATAGCGCCTAAGATGAGGGGCATGGCCATTTGGGTCACCCCTCCACCCAGGTTGCCCCAGCCGGCGGTGGTGGCGTTGGCCGTGCCGACACAATTGGGGCCGAACATCATCGAGGTATGGTACTGGGTAATGACAAACGACGCGCCGATGGCGCCAATCGCCAGTCGGAAGAGTAGAAAGCTCTCGTAGCTCTGCGCCAGACCAATCCCCATCACCGGCAGTGAGCCGAGCAACAGCAACCAGGTATAGACCAGGCGCGAGCCGAAGCGGTCACACAGCGGACCAATGATGATGCGGACGATAACGGTAATGGCAACCGACGCGATAATGGTATTCCCGATCTGCGCCTTGGTCAGCATCAGATCCTCACGGACCAGCACCATCAGCGGCGCAATGCCAAACCAGCCAAAGAAACACAGAAAAAAGGCGAACCAGGTCATGTGAAAAGTCCGCATCTGCGGGGTTGCCAGACTGAACAGATCGATTTTTGTGGCTTTGTTTTTGACTTCCATATCGACGCTTGCCTCCTCCTGCTTGCGATATGCGTGATACTTGAGAACACAGCAATTCACGGGCCAGAATGCAGGGGTGCATCGGGAAAACACGGAAAAGGCCGTGTTTTCACGCCGGTACGCCCAAGTCTGGGCTGCGGAGGCCGGGGCGTGCCGTCACGCCGGACGAAACAGACGTGCTGTTCAGTCCGCAATATGCTGACCCAGCAACACGCCTCTGGCCGAAATCCCGAAAGGGATACTCCACGGTAATATGGTGTGGGTTGTGCTGTCTGTCGCCTCTTCGTCGAATGAACCGCCGGCACACAGGGGAAGGTCCCGCCGGGCTTGTGATTTGATCTGATTTGAGGAATGTAAAGGGTTGACGCTTGTCATCACATGCTGAGCGGCATGGCAAGGAGAGCCGCGTTCATGGGCCGGACAGAAAAAAATATATACGGAGGGCGAGACCCACGTGAGTTGCCAGCGTATGGTATCCCAGAGGCGGCTCACTATCTGCGGATTCCAGTCGCTACCCTCCGGACGTGGGTTTGTGGTCGGCACTATCCAACCCAGCAAGGGCTTCGACGCTTCAAACCGATCATAGCTCTTACCGATACGGAGCGCTTCCTGTTGTCCTTCGTGAATCTCATTGAGGCGCATATCCTCGCCGCTATTCGTCGTCATCATCGCGTCTCGTTCCCCAAAGTCAGAAGCGCGCTACGCTATCTCAATCAGCACTTTCCCTCCCCACATCCACTGGCGGATCAACATTTTGAAACGAATGGATTAGATCTCTTCGTCGAACAGTTCGGAAACCTGATTGCCATTTCAGACGAAGGGCAGCTCAGCATGCGTGATATGCTGAAAGCCCACCTGCATCGGATCGAACGGGACGTATCCGGGCTGGCGATTAAGCTGTATCTATTCACCCGACGAGACGTCTCTGAGACCGCGCCCCGTGTCATCGTTGTTGACCCGCGCATCGCGTTTGGACGGCCGGTGGTAGTCGGCACCCGCATCTCAACCGAAGTCGTCTACCAACGATTCGAAGCCGGGGAGTCGATTGCCCGACTTGCGGATGACTATGGCCGCACGCCAGCAGAAATCGAAGAAGCGCTCCGCTGCGAGCACTACAGAGACGCGGCCTGAAGGGCCTACCTTTTTTCTCGACCAAAGCTTGGGGGACAAGGTCGTTGCGCAAGCACTCCGTCAGCAAGGATGCAGGGTCGAACTGCTCAAAGAGCACTTTGCAACCGATGCGCTGGATGAAGAATGGCTGCCTGCGGTGGGGCGGCACGACTGGCTGATCCTGACCAAGGACGATCGTATACGTAAACGCCCGGCCGAGCGCGAAGCGCTCATGCAGAGCGGAGCTCGCGCCTTCATTCTTCCCTCGGGCAATATGTCCGGTGAAGACATGGCTTCAGCTATTGTCAATGCTCTCCCTAAAATACGGCGGTTCGTCACAAAAAATCTCCGGCCTTCCATTGCGCGCATATCCAAGGCAGGGGAAGTGTGGTTGTTGGACCCACAACGCTCTACACGTGCAAAGAAGCGAAGAGAAAAATAATGCTCTGGGAGCGTATCAGGGGACTTTTTCGGCAGGCTTGGTAATACGTGCGCGATGCCAGATGTCGGCATCGCCACTGGCCTGACAGGTCGGGCAGGCCTCGTCCGCGGAGCGGAGATAGCCCCGCCCGTCGCACTGCCGACATAAACCGTTCAGCAGATAGAGCTTATAGTAGAAATCGGTCATATCGTGGACATTGTGAAAGAACGATTTGATTTGCTCGACAATGTGATCGGGGTAGAATGCCTTCTCTTTCATCGGACCATCCCTCTCTCGTTCAGCGTTGCATCATGCGCCACAGCCAGACGGCCGCGGCAAAGCAGGCCCCCGAGGCTATGGCCGCGGGGCCGACAATACTGCCCGCCCCGCCGAGATGGCCTTCAATCGCTTCGACCAGCAGCCATAACTGTACGAGTAACAGGACAACGACAAAAGCCGTGACCAGTCCGAGCACCGAGCTGCGCTGCTGGCGCAGTGTGGCGGAAGGCAGATTCATACCGCAGCCTAAACCTGCATGCCCGTCGCCCACACGCTGCCGTCCTTGACCTGAAGCACTATACGCGGCAGTGGACGTTTGGGCGGACCTGCCAGCGGCCGGCCGTCTTCCAGCGCGAAATAGCCTGCATGACAGGGGCAGTGGAGTTGTTTTTTCTCCTTTTGATAGAGGACCGGACAGAGGAGATGGGTGCATTTCTGGCTATACGCGACAAAGCGATCCGCGGTGACCCGAATCAATAAACAGGGGTCGGTCTTGGTGGGATAAAAAAAGAGTCTGGCCTGGCCAATCGTGATATCCGATACCGCGGCAATGCGCAGCGCTGTAAACTGCGCCGGTCGCCAGCGCTGCCACCATTCTCGCAGCGCAACCAGCCCGGTGCCGAGAAAGAGCGCGCTCGAAATAAAGGTCAGAAAAGTGGTGAAGGAACGCCGGGTCACATAGTGATCATCTTCCCAATTAATGGGGAAATCTTCACGCCAGCGGGGAATGCTATCAGGCATTGCTCTACGCTCTCATCTCTTTGGGCTGGTTTCTCTCATTCGCAGAAACTGGCCACATCAAACTCCATTTCATCCGCTGCCGTGTCACCCACCATGAGATGGACTTTTGTGGTCACGACTTGCTGGCCAAAGGTAAAGCGGTTGATGGGCTTTTCTTGACGCTTCTGCTCGATTTCTTCTTTGGTACCGAAGAATAATGCGCCGCTTGGACATACTGTGGCGCACATGGGTTTGAGGTCGGCGGACGTGCGGTCGTAACACATGTCGCACTTCATCATCTGGTCCATCTCACCCAGATAGCGCGGGACGCCAAAGGGACAGGCCAGGACGCAGTTCGAACAGCCGATACAGCGGGGCTGTAAGGCCGACTGGACGACGCCCTCGGCGGTTTGTTTGATCGCATCCGCCGGACACACGCGCGCACAGGTGGGGTCCTCGCAGTGCATGCATACGGTCGGCGTGGTCTGCGGCGAGCTCGAACGATCAACATAGTCCAGGTGAATCATGGACACGCCCCGGTGCGACTCGCACTCGGCGCAGGCATGGACACAGGCCTGGCAGCCGATACAGCGGGAGGGGTCAATAAAGAATTCCATACTTAGACACCTGCTTCCACTTTGCGTAGCCGAACGGCACAGACTTTGAACTCGGGAATCTTGGAGATGGGATCAAGCGCGCGGTTGGTCACCCGGTTGGCGGCCTGCTTGCCCGGCCAGTGATAGGGAATAAAGATCGTGTCAGGCCGAATCGTGCGCACGACCAGAGCCGGCAGCGTCACGGACGAACGCCGACTCTCGACGCACACCATATCTCCGCTCTGAATGTCATACTGGTCGGCCAGCCTGGGATGCAGCTCGATCTGTGGGCCCGGATATTGATCGACCAAGGGGCCGATCCGACGGGTCTGTGTGCCGCTCAAATACTGTGAAACGACCCGGCCGCTAGTCATAATAATGGGATAGGTCGCGTCAACATCCTCGTCCGGCGGACGGTAGGTCACCGGATGAAATTGGGCCTTGCCGTCGGGATGGGCGAACTCACCGCCTTCAAACAGGCGCGGCGTGCCCGGATGTTCCCGGCTCGGACACGGCCAGAAGATGCCGTTATGCTGTTCGATTTTGGCGTAGTTCAGGCCGGCGTAATCAACCGGACCGCCGGCCGAGGCCCGGCACAATTCACGGAACAGGTCTTCGGGCTCGGCATACGGAAAGAGCAGCTCTTTGCCGAGTCGATGGGCGATATCGACAATAATCTCCCAATCGGCTCGGGCGTTCCCCGGCGGTGGGACGGCCCGACGAATACGCACCACGCGGCCTTCACCGTTTGTAACTGTGCCCTCGTCTTCTTCCTGAAGCGAACCGGCCAGTACGACATCCGCATAGTGGGCCGTTTCCGACATGAAGGGATCAATCACGGCAAAGAATTCGAGTTTTTCCAGCGCGGTATGCGTCAGCTTCGTATCCGGGAGTGAGACTAGGGGGTTGAAGGATAAGGACAGCAGGCCCTTGATCTGACCGGTGTTGACGGCGTCCATCAACTCGACCGCGGTCAGGCCGACATGGGGCAGGTCGGCCTCGTTGATCTTCCAGCTCCGAGCGATTTCTTCTCGGTGCTGCGGGTTCTCGATATCGCGTCCGCCTGGCAACTGATTGCAGCGCTGCCCGTGCTCACGCCCGCCCTGTCCGTTGCCCTGGCCGGTAATCGTCCCGTAGCCGCAGCCCGGCTGCCCGATCCGGCCGGTTGCCAAGACCAGGTTGATACAGCTCAGGACGTTCTCCACCCCCTTGGTGTGATGCTCGATCCCACGGGCGTGTAGCAGCATCGAGCTCTCGGCCTCGGCCCACATTTCAGCCGCACGCATGATACCGGCTGCCGGAACACCTGCGATCTCGGCAGTCAGCTGCGGGGTATATTCGGCCACTGCTTCCTGTACGGATTCAAAGCCCTTGGTGTGGGCGTTGATAAAATCGTGGTCTATCCAGTCGTGTTCAATGAGCACGTGCAGGATGCCGTTCATGAGCGCGCTGTCACGCCCGGGCCGCACGGGCAGAAACAAATCTGCGGTGCGGGCAATCGGCGTCATGCGTGGGTCGATGGCAATGAATTTGGCGCCGTTATCCCGCGCGCGCCACAGATAATCAGTCAGGATGGGAAAGCATTCCCCGATATTGCTGCCAGTGACCAAGACGAGCTTCGTCAGTGGGATATCCGACCAGGGATTTGCGGCCCGGTCGATACCGAAGGCCATCTTATTGGCCGCCCCGGCTGAGACCATGCATAAACGGCCGTTGTAATCGATGTTGGCCGTCTGGAGGGCGACCCGGGCGAATTTGCCCATGAGATAGGCTTTTTCATTGGTTACCGACGCCCCGGACAAAATCGCAAACGCATCCTTGCCGTATGTGTCTTGAATGCGCTGGATGTGTTCGACCACCAGCGACAAGGCTGCCTCCCAATCCGTCTCCCGAAAGCCGCTGTCGGTCCGAATGAGGGGATGCAGCAGGCGATCCGGGTGGTTGTTCTGGAGATAGCGTTTGACCCCTTTGGGACACAGCTTGCCCTGATTGACCGGAAAATCTTCCCAGGGCTCAAAGCCGACCACTTTGTCGTTGTGGACTTTGAGCTGAATGCCACACTGGACGCCGCAGAAACAGCAATGCGTTTTGACAAGTCGGTCGGGCTCATGCTCCGCTAGCCAGCCACCGGGCGGCTCATAATTGAGATGCGGGCCGTATAGCTGAATCAGTTCCTGCTCGGATAACGGGGGGATCGCCATAAAACTCTTCCTAGGCAACGCTCGATGCACTCGGGGGTGACGGTTCTGCCGTGCCGGCAAACGGGTCGTCTGTGTACGGCATGGTCAGGCCCTGATTCCGGGCTAGCAGACGGCGCCGACACGGGGGACACACGTCTTGATAGTGGAGCGAGGGGTCGAATTGATACTGGAAATCCAGCTCGCTCAGCACGTCTTTCAGGTCATCAATCTGCATCTGGGAAGCGTACGGTTCTTTGCACACCTGACAGATGGCCTGTCGGTCCACCTGGGCGGCGCGTTTATAGAATGCCACCCCGAGTTGAGCCGGGCGCTGGAAGATGTGAAAGAATTTCCCAAACGGCAAATACAGCAGCATGGCAATGACCGACGCGGCGTGGGTAATCGCAATAAACGTGAAACCGTGACCACTCAGCCAGCGCGCGCTGACCGTCAGACCCAGCCCGGTGACCGCCACCAGGAACAGCAGCAGAATCGGCAGCACGTCATTGCCGAACTGCTGGAGCGAGATGGTCCCCGGCTCAGTCAGCCGGCGTTGGATGGCCAAGCCCACCCCGACCAAAACCAGCACGGCGGAGATATTCAGCGCGTTAAAAGACAGAAACGCGGCCAGGGAGTCAACCGAAAACTCCTGGACTTTGATCCCCAGAAAAATAACCTGATAGGTGTGGAGATCGTCCGCCGCCGTCTCAAAATGCAGCCAGCCGAAGACGAGCGGAAACGTAATCGCAAAGGCCAGTGTCCCGCCCCAGGACAGACACACGTGCATCAGCCAGCGCACCCGACTCCGGTTGGCGATAAAGCGCTGGGTCGCAAAATTATCAAAGAGCTGCTGGCCCAACATGACCGAGTTGCGTAGCACCCCGCCCTGCCAAAAGAGCCGCCAGCCTTGATACCAATAGCGTTTGGTGGGTGGGCGTTGCAGCCAGACAGTATAGCGATAGGCTACCGCGGCGGCACAAAAAATAGACGCCATGGCATACGGCAGCAGCACCCAATCGAAATGGCGCAGGCTGTCCGAGCCAAGGACGATCAGACCGGCAACACCGGCCCCGGTCGGGGTGGCGATAATGCTGGCCGTGGGGTCTATCGTCGGGCGTTTCCGATGTGATTGGGAGGGCTGGAGCCTCCGGGTGAGCCGCCTCCGGACTCCTGCGGCCCAGACTCTCGGGCCGGAAACGGTTAGCCTGTGCCCGAAAGTCGGCGTCCGAGGGTGGGTCGCAGCCGGCGGTGTTGGCGGTGTTAGTGTTGTCGAAGCGGCCACGCGTACTCCGTTCCGTTCTATGGGGTCAGCGTAACGAGAATCCGTCCGTTTGCCGTGCGTACCGGATAGGTCCGTACAGCGCCATCCTCGCCCAGGCACTGACCCGTCGCTAGGTCAATCTTCCACATATGCAGCGGACAGATCACCTTCCCGGAACCCAGCAGCCCGTCGGCCAGGGGGCCGGCCTTGTGAGGACACGCATTATCCGTGGCGAACAGATGCCCGTCGCGCTGACGGAACACGGCAATCGTCTTCCCGCCAAAGGTATACGCGCGCCCCTCGCCGAGCGGAATCAAGTCGATCGGGCCGAGGTCGGTCTGGTCCGTCGGGTCTATTGAGTCGGTTGGGTCCATTGGGGACCAGGCGTTTTGGGGACGACTGGGTTTCGGTGGTGTTTGCGTGACAGGGCTGTGGTTCATTGGATCGCTTCCTCTCCCTGCGTCTCTCTCCAGGTCTCAGGCGGAGCCTCAACCGGCAGTGGGCCGGCGAACTGGGTGACGTTCCTGGGCTGGACGGCTTCCGTAGACCAGGGGTCCCGATAGGCCGCAACCGCCTTGTCGATCTCGGCGTCCAAGCGCTCGCAAATACCTTCCGTGTCGTCGATGAGGATCGCGCGCAGATGCTCAATGCCCACACGTTCGGCGAAGCCATAGGTGCGTTCCAGGTATTTGGCATTCTCCCGGTAATACTGGATGAAACGGCCCATATAGGTCAGGACCTGCTCGTGTCCTTCGACCGTACACAGCAGGTCGCCTTTGCGGACCGTCCCGCCGGCCGCCCCGCCGATGTAGATTTCCCACTTGTCGCCCCCGATGGCCACCGCGCCCAGATCCTTGACGTAGGCTTCGGAGCAGTTGCGCGGACAGCCTGCGGTTGCCAGCTTCATTTTGTGGGGTGACTCCACGCCTTGATAACGTCGCTCGATTTTCTGAGCCAGGGCAATCGAGTCGCCCAATCCGTAGCGGCAGAAGTCGGTGCCCACGCAGCTTTTGCAGGTCCGAAAGGCTTTGGTGTAGGCGTGGCCGCTCGGAATGCCGAGTTCTTTCCACACCTTGGGCAGATTGTCTTTGGTGATGCCCAACAGGTCGATGCGTTGACCACCCGTGATTTTGACCATCCGCACGTTGTACTGTTCCGCCACCTCGGCAATGCGTTTCAGTTCGGCCGGAGAGGTGACGCCGCCATAGATACGGGGGACCACGCTAAAGGTGCCGTCGTGCTGAATATTGGCGTGGACACGGTCGTTGATATACCGGGCGTCGCGTTCGTCTTCGTATTCGTCCGACCAGAGAGATTTGAGCAAAGAGGCCAGACCGATCTTGCTGCCGGGGTCTTCTTTGCCGTCGGCCAATGCGTGAAAGACCGCGCTGACGCTTTTCAGTTGTTTTTCTCTGATTGCAGCGATGAGTTCCGGTTTTGGTAGCGGGACGCCGGGAACATAATAATGCTCGCTCGGGTCCTCTACGATCTCGCCCGCATATGCCTCTAAAAGCTGGGCGACCAAGGGTTTACAACTCCCGCAGCCGGCCCCCGCTTTCGTCTTGGTCCCGACCTGCATGACGGATGTACAGCCCCCGGTTTCAATCGCGGTGCGGATACAGCCTTTGGACACGCCATTACAGTTGCAAATCTGGGCTGCGTCCGGCAAATCGGCCGCGGCCAGCAGGGGCGCACCATTCGCCGGGCCAAAAAGGAGATCGGCCCGGCGTTCCGGCAGCGCGGTGTCCAGGCTGAACATCTGCATCAGCGTGCTGGCGGTGTCGGCTTCGCCGAGGAGAATCGCGCCGTGCAGTTTGTTTTCGCGAATAATCAGTTTTTTGTACACGCCACGCGACGGCTCCCGGTAGACGACAACCTCGTCGTCAGGCCCGGCTTTTTTGGTCTCGCCCATAGAGGCGAGTTCGACTCCCATGACTTTGAGTTTGGTCGCCAGTTTGGAGCCTGCATACGCAGCGGCCGGGTTGGTCTCGGTGATGACGTCGGCTAACGTCCGGGCCTGGTCCCAGATTGGATCAACCAGCCCATAGATGATCCCGCGATGCTGGACACACTCACCCACCGCAAACACGTCCGGATCGCTCGTGCGCATCTGGTCGTCACACACAATCCCACGCTCGACCGCTAAACCGGAGTCGGTCGCAATTTCGACAATGGGACGAATACCAGTGCTGACGACGACCATGTCTGTTTCGAGAGTAGAGCCGTCTTTGAATTGGAGCCCGGTGACGTGCTCCTCGCCAAGAATATGGGTGGTGATTTTTTCGAGCAGGACGCTAATGCCCATATGCCTTAAGGTCGTTTTCAACAAGTCGCCGGATTCCGGGTCGAGTTGGGCACTCATGGGCTGCGGCATGGCTTCGAGAACAGTGACCTCGACCCCATGGGTCAGGAGGCCACGCGCTGCCTCAAGACCAAGCAAGCCCCCACCGATCACTGCGGCGCGCCGACACCGTTTGGCATAGGCGGCAATCTGCTCGCAGTCATCGAGGGTCCGAAAGAGAAACGTGCCCCGCTTGCCCATCCCATCCATGGGCGGCACAAACGGGCGTGAGCCCGTAGCGATAATGACTGTGTCATAGGGCTCTTCAATGCACGCCGCGGCTGGAGCGCAGCCATCGAGCCCATAGGCCGGGGCGTCTGTCCGCATCGGCTGGCCGATAACGACGCGCCGCTCACGGTCGATCAGGGTTGCTTTGACCCCGGCATGGAGCTGGAGGTTATGCTCCGCATACCAGGCCAAGGGATTGAGAAAAGTATCCTCCATGGGCTGCGAGCCGTTCAGCACGTTGGACAGCAGGATGCGGTTGTAGTTGCCGTAGGGCTCGGCGCCGAACATGGTAATGGCAAAGCGGTCAGGGTCACGAGCCAGGATTTCCTCAACAACGCGCCCGCCCGCCATGCCGTTGCCAATCACCACAAGTCGCTTTTTTTGCGTACCGGCCATGTATGGGTCCTCCTCACAGCCGCCGACGAGAGACAGCCTGATGAGATAAGAATGAGCAAGACACAGGCCAAACCCACAGGAATTAAATAAAGCCCAATAAAAAAGGCAAAAAGGCGGGCCGGGAAAGGCCTTGGCAGGCTAGGGGAGGGTGAAGGGGTGCGAGGCGTGGGAAATAAAACGATACGGAGGTGCTTGTACAGCAGCAGACTGTTGGCTGAACAACACTCTTTCGGGCACTTAAGCGGCCAGGGCACGCCGTATCACATTATTGGCGCGGCGGGCTATGGCAAGCCGATTCTCGATCATACGCTGCACTACCAGGACCCGATGCGCTTTGCCCTCAAGGTCGGCTGCCTGGCCTTTGATTCGACCCGGATCAGTGCGGTCAATGTCGATTTCCCCTTGGACGTGGTCCTGTACGCCCGGAATAGCCATCGGATCATCCAGCATTGCTACCAGAAGGAAGACCTCCAGGATTTGACCACCGTCTGGCAGGAAGGGTTGCGCCGCTCGCTCAACAATCTGTCCGCCGACTGGGTCGAGCACGCCTTTGACAAGCTGGCGCTGTCGGACGACAACCCCAGCCGGCTGTTACCCGCGCCTAACGGGTCGGGCCGCGTGTAGGCCGCCGTTATTCCGGTGGTGGCTCTGGCAGACCGGGCAACCACGGGGGGTTGCCCCTACAGGCGAAACAATACCTACGACACCCGCTCTGCGGTCACGGCCACGTCAAGAACAGGGTTGCCGCCGGGGACGGGGGTCCACATCCTAGCTTGTTATCCTGGTCGGTGGTCAGCAATGGCGGTCAAGGAGTGTGATAATTATTCGAGTGTGATAATCATTCGTCAATCCACAGGAAAACCCCATCATGCATAATGACGAACCAACCCTGCGGGATATCCTGGATCGTGAGTCGCTGGTTGAGGAAGTCGGCGAAGCGATTGCCACCTGCACCCCGCCTCAAGTGTTCGGCATTCACGGTGACTGGGGCCTTGGCAAAACGAGCTTTCTGCATCGGGTACAGTGGTACCTCACCGGCCGTTGTCCTCAGCAATCCGAAGAAGAGACCAGGAAAGCGGATCAAAGCGCCAAAGGCAAATATAAAAAAAGAGTACAGGCCGTCTGGTTCGATGCGTGGCGATACCAGCACGAAGAGGTGCCCGTTGTCGCGCTCTTACAGGAGATGCGTGCACAGTTGTCGTGGGGACATCAGATAAGCGGGGCAACTGCACGCAAGCTCGAGATATCCGTGCGTGGCGCGCTTTTCTCGATGGAGGAGCTGACTAAGAAAATCGGGTTCCAGCCCTCCAAATTTCGTGTTTCGTGATGCGAGCCGCGAGTGGGAGGCTAAGAATCAGGCCGTCTCACTGCCGTCGCATACCCTGCGCGAACACCTCCGCGAAGCTATTGGACAGCTCCTCCCCAAGGAGAAAAAAGGCTTCCCGCCGCCTCGGCTCGCCGTGTTCATTGACGACATTGACCGCTGTGAGCCGGACGTTGCGTACCGTCTGCTGGAGGGCTTGAAGATATATCTCACGCTGGACAACTGTGTGTTCATCCTTGGGATGAACCAAAAGGCTGTCGAGGACGCCATCGGCAGCCGGATGGGAGTTGCGACCGACAACCCAAAGTCGCGCGCCGCCGCGTACATGGAAAAGCTCTGCCAGAACGTGTGGCAGCTCCCGACGATCCGAGACCCCGGTGAGGTGCTCCACAGCCTTTTGGAGCATACGGTGAAGGATGATGTCCGGACGTGGATCAGAGACGCGGTCGGGGGATTTTCGTGTCTACCGCCGAATCCGCGACGGCTCAAGGGGCTTGCGAATTTGATCGAGAGACTGGCACCTAGATTGCCGTCAGAATCCGAGCTGAATGACGAGGCAGCGGTCATTCAGGCACAGATGCTGGTGGTCGTTGCGTACATTTATCAGTTCCATCCCGATCTCTACATTCGGTGGGAAGCTGAGTTGGATTTCTATAAAAGAATTCTTGACCGGTGCCGGGGTGACGAGTTAGAGAATATTCCGGTTCTGCAATCTCTGGTGTTGCCAGAGAATATTGAGACGGATACAGCGGAAGCGACACCGAGAACCAGGAGCGAAAGCACGCATCCAGACCCGACTGCAAGCGACGTCTTCTGGATCCAGCCGCTGATCTTGGAGTTGGGCACCGAGGTCACTCCGGAACAGTTCAGACCTTATCTCCACGGCAGGGCAGAGTGAGTAGCGCCGACCCAAAAAACACCTTGACAATGGCGGGTCTTGTCGAGAACCCGCTGCTTCGGGCGTATCTGCGCAACGTCCGAGATTGGCATGGATACGTGCGCTTTCTCGGGCTACCGGACCGTCGTGATAACCCGGATGTCTTGATTGACCGCTTGTTCGTTGAACCTCTCTTAACGCGTCGCCACGTTTCACCAGACGAAGAGCCCTCAAGTTGGAGCGATGATGCAGAGACGATCTTCGATGTGCTCAGGCTCGGCAGGCCGACGGTACTGCTTGGCGATCCTGGAACTGGGAAGTCCACGTTGCTGAATTATCTCGTGTGGCTGCTCGCCCGGCCGACCGGGGACATCTGGACCGAACAGGTGGGTAGCTGGTTGCTGCCGGTCCCAATGGTGCTGCGGGAACTGTCGCTTCGTAGTGTCACGAACTTTGATGGTCTTCTTGGTGCTTTCTTAAACCATCCGATGAGTGAGCCGCTCCGCAATGGTGACTACCTGCATCGAATGTTTGAAGAGGGTAGAGCGCTCATCCTGCTTGACGGCATTGATGAACTGGGTGATCCGACGGCTCGAAGAAACCTCCGTGATACCGTCTTCGATGGATTTGATCGCTACCCACGTTGCCGGTGGTTGCTGTCTTCTCGGATCGTTGGGTATGAAGAGGCACCGTTCGACAGGAGGCAGAACCCAGACTCGGTCTCGCCCGAATTGCCTCTCGAATCCTTGGAGAAGATCCCGCATCCGGAAATCAGGAAGATTCTTGCGCAGCAGGGGCTTGCTGATCCTCAAACAGAACGAGAATTCAGCGACGGTCACGTCATCACCCGGTATATTGCCCCGTTCGATGACCGGCGGATCGAAGAGTTTGCCCGCAACTGGTACGTTCAGCGCGAGGCGGTAGCAAAACGCGCGGACGTAGACGCCGCACATTTGGTACGGGCGATTCATGCTAACCAAGCAATCCTTCGGTTGGCCCGCGTTCCCAACCTGCTGACCATGATGGCGCTGATCCACCGGATCGAGGCAACCCTGCCGCACGGGCGGGCGCTACTGTACGAGCGTATCGCGGAAGCGTATCTGGAATCCATTGACAAGTTCCGGGGTGTTTATTCGAGTGCCTACAATCTGTCGCAGAAAAGGCGCTGGCTTGCCCGTATCGGGTACGAGATGCAACAGCGTCGTTCGATGGACCAAGCGCAACCGAACGGCTCAGACGAATCGAAACTGCTCGTAGAATCGAGGGACGTCCTCTCCTGGCTGCGAGAGGATATGGAGCGCGGGGGAGGAACCTCCGAAGACATGTCGGCAGAAGAATTCTTGGACTTTGTGGGCCGACGGAGCGGGCTGTTCCTACCACGGAGTGAAGGCCGCTATGCCTTCGTCCATCTCTCGTTTCAGGAATACTTCGCGGCAGTCGCCCTGGAGCGTGAAGTCACAGGTCCCAAGTGGGCGAGAGACGAACAGACGCCTCTGGGATTGGACCACAAGAAGCTGGCCAGCTGGGCAGGACAAAGCGTATGGGGCGAGAGCTTCTCGTTTCTCTTCGAGTTGCTTGCCTCAAAGGAAGATTGGTACGATGATCTATTGGATACGGTATTTGGGCAAGACTTTTCTCAACTAAAAGGAAACATACCCGATGATCTGGTGATGAATCGGGCTCTGTTGCTGGCACGTCTCGCAATCAATCCGCGTTCGGGACTCGCCCGAACGCGAGACGAGGCAATCATTACAGCCGTGCGGGCAGAACTCCGATACGGGAACACGGAAAACTATCTACTACGTTCGCCTAGCGTTTTTGCAACACTCCTCGGCGATGATCCTGATCGAAAAATCCTCGAACTAATTGGTAAGCAAGCGAAGGAGCTGCATATTCGATCACTTTTTCTCGCGCAGACGCAAGTCTCGGACCTGGAGCTGTTGGCGCAGCTCACAGGGCTGCAGTTGCTTGATTTAAGCCAGACGCGAGTCTCGGACCTGGGGCCGTTGGCGCAACTCATGGCGCTACAATTTCTTGATTTAAGCCAGACGCGAGTCTCGGACCTGGGGCCGTTGGCGCAGCTCACGGCGCTACAATTTCTTTCTTTAAGACAGACGCAGATCTTAGACCTGGGACTGTTGGCGCAGCTCACGGCGCTGGAGACGCTTTATTTAGGCCAGACGCGAGTCTCGGACCTGGGGCCGCTGGCGCAGCTCACGGCGCTGGAAACGCTTTCCCTGTGGAGGACGCAAATCTCGGATATCGGTCCATTGACTAGTCTTACAGCGCTTAAATCTCTTGATTTGTGGGATACACGAGTCTCGGACCTGGGGCCGTTAGCGCAGCTCACGGTGCTGGAAAAGCTTGATTTGGGACGGATGCAAGTCTCGGACCTGGGGCCGTTAGCGCAGCTCACGGCGCTGAAAACACTTGATTTACGGAATGCACAGGTTTCGGAACGTATGGTCAGCGAACTGCAGGATTCACTGCCAGAATGTAATATCCTCTTTTAATACCGACAGTATTGCTGCCATCATCGCCCCATCCGATTCTCAGAATGGTGAGGGAAAGGCCGCCGGAAGAATAGGCCAGGCCGGTTCGACCCGGATCAGTGCGGTCAATGTGGATTTCCCCCTGGACGTGGTCCTGTACGCCCGGAACAGCCATCGGATCATCCAGCACCGCTACGAGAAGGAAGACCTCCAGGACCTGTCCAACGTCTGGCAGGAAGGGCTGCGCCGCTCGATCAACAATCTATCCGCCGACTGGGTCGGGCACGCCTTTGACAAGCTGGCGCTGCCGGACGACAACCCCAGCCGGCTGTTACCCGCGCCCAACGGGTCGGACCGCGTGTAGGCAGGCGTTATTCGGGGTGCGCAGGAATCCGGGGCCTGCTGCGGGCAAGATGCCCGCGCTCCCAGGGGGTAATCCCGTAGGTCGGATTAGCCGGAGGCGTAATCCGACAGCCCCCGGGCGACAGGGAGTCCGTTGAAAAAGTCCTTCAAATCGATGAAGGAGTTGACCGATTTCTTGAGATTCGCAGCCATCTGGTCTTCCACGTTTGCCGCTTCTACCCGTATCCCCTTCCGACGCAATTTCTCCGCAAGATAGGCAAAATCCTGATCGCCCGTCACCAGGATCACCACGTCCGGGTTGACATCGATTGCGAACTCCAAGGCGTCCATGGCCATCAAAACATCAACGTTGGCCGAAAAATGGGGGCTCCCGTCCTCGTCACTATCGGTTCGCTTGCCATGATGCACGACGGTCATAATCCCGTTGTGCTCTAAAACGTCTTTTGTTTTGTGCATTGCATCCGTGACGTTTCTCCAATTTGGCGGCATGTCCCTCACGTCAGGGGGAAAGCCGAAATAAACGACCATTTCGATCAGCATTCTGTCTTTGTCGGGGTCGGCCAGATATTTTTTCAATTTAATGAGATCTGCAAACCGCCCTCGCGATTGCGCTGCGTGGTAGAAGTTCGCTTGGTCAACGAAGATCATGACTCTTTGCATCAATGCTCCCTCCTCTTGACGCCTCTCCTCAGGCAGGGAGACGGAATGCAGGTTAATAGCAACGAATGCCTTCGTTTCAACGGTTGGCTGAGCCGTCTGGAATCCCTGGCCTAAACAATACGCGCGGCTACGGCACCCGCTCTGCGGTCACGGCTACGTCAAGGGTATGGCTGCCGCCGCCAACAATGACGCCCTTCAATGGGGTCACGTCACTGTAGTCTCGGCCCCAAGCGACGGTAATATGTTGATCGGTGGGAATGCTATTATTGGTGGGATCAAAATCTATCCAGCCCTGTCCAGGACAATATACCGACGTCCAGGCATGAGAGGCAGCGGCGCCAATGAGTTGGCCGTCCGGCGCAGAGGTTTCGAGATAGCCGCTGACGTAGCGCGCGGCAATGCCCTGGGTACGCAAACAGCCGATAGCCACATGGGCAAAATCCTGACAGACGCCTCGGCGATGCTGGAGCACTTCATCGAGTGGCGTCGAGACTGTTGTCGCGTCGGGTTCGTAGGTAAACTCTTGATGGATGCGCTGCACGAGGTCGGCCACGGCTTCCAAGAGCGGTCTATTCGGAACGAAGGACGCCGCCGCATACGCGGCCAGCGTAGCACTGCGGTGGACCAAGGGCGAGTCGAGGAGGAATTGTCGAGCTTCGATCCCTTCCGGACTGGTGTCTCCGGCCACGGCTTGGCGTACCTCTTCCCACGCAAGAGAAGCCCAGAGCCAGCGTGCTGCGGTCGTCACGATCAGGACCTCGCTCTGGGCGGTTACTGATAACGTCACATGTGGCTCCTGGACGGCAAAATAGGCGACTCGATTCCCGAAAAAATCTTCCCGATCTCGATAGACCGTAGGCGAAGGCTGAATGCGGAGCTGCCCGTGCTCGTACTGTTGCCGCGGTGTGGAGCGAGGGAGCAGGTGGGCCTCGTTCTGGCACTGCGAAACCGACGCGTTATAGCGGTATTCGGTGATGTGGGTGATGCGATAGCGTATCATCTTGAAGTCGAGCGCGTTGCGGTGAGCTGTTGCTGCACTTCAATATGGCTGAAATAGTCACGACTCAAGGTCTCCGACAGCGCGAGCAGGCGCGTGCTTAAATCGGCAAACAGTTGGCCCAGCGTCTCATCCATGTCTGCGTCCCAGGTGGACTGAGAATAGCGTTCCAGGTCTGTCACCCGTAAGGTTGTGAGCGTCTCCAAAATGATACGTTCTTCGGCGCTCCGGTGTGGCAGGGGCTTCTTGCGCGGCAGACTCAAGACTTGGTCCCGTATTTGTACGAGCTGGTAGCCGACCGAACGCGGATTGCTCTCGTCGAGCAGCAGTAGGTCTAACACGGCCCCGGCCTGGACGGCTGAGGCGTAGCGACGCCGATACGTCATCAGGCTGTCGGTCATGGCCAGCACCATCTCCCAAACGACTTTTTCCGTCTCGTGCGGCAGCTCACAGCCCGTCCGCAAGAGGCTGAGCGTATACAGCGCCCGTTCCAGCCGCCGCCCGATTTCCATAAACCGGAATCCGTGGCCGCGCGCCATGCTTTCGGTATTCAAACCGTTTACCGAGGCCAGTCCGATAATCAGGCCTTCCAGGCTTTCGAGCATCTCACTCAAAGACTGGACCTGTGGTAACTCGCGGTCAAGCCGGTTGATCGCCCGCCAAGCATCATCCGACAGCCGGTCGCGCGCGGCCTGTCCGGCGCGGACTAAGGCGTTCAGATGGAAACGCAGACTCCCCGGTCGAGCCGCGTCCAGAATCGTGGCGAACAATTCCTGCTCGGCAACGGCCAGCCGCCGGCGCTCTCTGGAGCCGATAAAACGCAGATAGGTCGCGGTGCTATGGGTGTGGGCGGAAAGAAAGGCCGACAGGGAGGTATCATACCGGACGGTCTCGGTATCCAAGACCCGCTGGAGGACCTCGCGGAAGACGCGCGCTCCCCCGGCAGTGCGTTCGACATAGCGCCCGAGCCAGAACAGATTATCCGCCATCCGGCTGGGTACTTCTCCCCCGCCGCGCGTAATCGATACGGCGTGTTCGGGCGCCGGGATGAGACTGAACTGACTTTCAGGCTCCGAGGCGAGAATCCAGGTATCCTTGCTCAGGCCACCGGCCTGACCGGAGACCTGCCAACTGTCCGCGGTCGGCGCGACCCGCGTCAGCCCGCCCGGCATGGCCACATAGCCATCGTCCCGGGAGACCAGGAAACTGCGTAACACCATGGGGCGTGGCTCCAGGTGATCTCCGGTAAACACCGGCGTGGTGGACAAAGCCACCTGTTCCTGGCCGACAAAGCAATGCGGGCGGGCTCTGATGTTCTGAATAAGGCTGTCGCGCTCTTGGGCGCTCAACTGCGCGCCATAGACGGTTGCCGTACCGGGGAGAGGGAAGACGGGTTTGATGACCAGTTGTTCGATATGGTCCACGACATAGGCTAGGGCCTGTTCGTCACCGCACCACCAGGTAGGAACCGAGGCTAAGCGCAGGTCTTGACCCAGCAGCACTTTGGCGATCTGGGGCAGGTAGGCCATCAGTCCGGGGTTTTCGAGCACGCCGCTGCCCAGCGGATTGGCAACCATGACCGTGCCGTTTCTGACCGCCTGGAGCAGGCCGGGGGGGGCTAACAGCGATTCCCGCTGTAGTTCCAAAGGATCACAAAAAGCGTCATCCACCCGCCGGACGACCGCGCCAACCTGTTGCAGCCCGCCTACGGTCTTCAACCAGAGGCAACCGTCGCGGACCGTTAGGTCATCTCCCTGGGCGAGGGTATAATCCAGATAGCTGGCCAAATAGGCGTGTTCAAAATAGGTTTCGTTCTGCGGTCCTGGGGTGAGGAGCGCCGTCCGCGTCTGGGAGGTCGGGGTCAGGGCGGCTAGGGTCGAGCGTAGGGTACGGAAAAAGAGGGATAAGCGGTGGACCTGAGCGTCTCGATACAGGCTGGGTAGAATCCGCGCCAACACCAGTCTATTTTCCAGGGCGTAGCCGGCTCCGGACGGTGCCTGCGTCCGGTCATCCAGCACTCTGATGGTGCCATTGGGAGCCCTGGCCAGGTCAGCCGCGTACAGACATAGATACGGGGTGGGGGTGGGCAGTGCCCCGTGACAGGGGCGCAGAAAGCCGGGATGGGCATAGATCAACTCGGGCGGGAGCAGGCCGTCGTGAATGAGGTGTTGTGGACCATACAGGTCCGCTCCGATGAGATTGAGCAGTTCTGCCCGCTGGACGAGACCCTGTTCAATAGTCCGCCACTCCTGGCTGCTGAGGAGGGCGGGTATGACGTCAAGCGCCCAGGGCCGGATGCGTCCCTGGGGGTCCGTATAGACGTTGTAGGTCACGCCATTTTCGCGCAGAACCTGTTGAACTTCGTCCCGCCGCCGACTCAGCTCCGCCGCGCCAAGCGCATCGAAAGAGCGCAGGGCATATTGCCAGTGGGGTCGGACCGTGCCTGGGGCTGAACACATTTCGTCGAAGCGGGCTGATGACACGGGATAGTGTGCCAGTGCATCGCCCCGAACTGCATCTCTCTGAAAAGGGGTCTCCGCATAGGTGGACTCAGGCATCGCCCTTTCTCCTCCGATTGCCCATTAGCGTATGTGGACAAAGAGTAAATGTGTCCAGCATCTCTTGTCTATGGGAGGACACGTTCACTCTTTGCAGCCTGGCAACCTGAGGCCACTACACTTTTGCGGTATAGCGGTCGGTGTCATACACGCGCTCCAGGTCCACGGTATTGAGCCCGCTGACGGCTTGACTGAGGGGGACCATGTGGAGCCGGCAGGTCGGGCCAATGCCCTGGGCACTGACCATCTGTCCCCAGTCGCCGCGCAGCACGGCTTCGACCGCGGCTGAGCCGAACATGCGCCCCATAATCCGGTCCAACGCAGACGGACTGCCGCCGCGCTGGCTGTGGCCGATTACCAACTCGCGTGAATCAAAAGGCGTGTCGCGGTGAATGCGCTGGGCGAGTTGACTGCCGATGCCGCCCAGGCGTTCATGCCCGAAGGCATCCCGGCTGGCGTCCAGGGTCACCACTTCTTCCTCGTCTGCGTGGGCGCCCTCGGCCGCCACAATCACCGCGTAGCGGGGGTAGCGCCGGTCCTGCTGGCCACGCGCAAGCCGTCGGGTCAGGAGTGCATAGACCCGCTCGTAGGCAAAGGGATACTCGGGGATAAGGACCAGGGCCGCGCCTCCGGCAACCGCGCTCCACAGGGCCAGATGGCCGGCATGGCGACCCATGACTTCGACCACCTGCACCCAGTGGTGCGAGCCGGCCGAGGTGCGCGCCTGCTCGATGACGGAGGTGCAGTTGCGCAGAGCGGTATCAAACCCCAGGGTGTAGTCGGTGTGGCTGAGGTCTTTATCAATCGTTTTCGGAATGCCCACCACCGGACCGCCCTTTTCACTCAGCCGGTGCGCCACGCCCAGGGTATCTTCTCCGCCCAAGGCGATCACGGCATCAAGACCAAGCCGGGCGATATTGGTCATGACTTCGTCCGAGCGATCTTGTGCCCTCGCCTCGCCCGGCAGGCTCACGCGAAACGGGTTGGTGCGCGACGAGCCCAGATTGGTGCCGCCGTCACGGTCCCAGCGCCGGACCTGGTAGTCCTCCAGCCGGCCGGCCTCGTCGAGCCCCGTGTCGAGCAGGCCGTGCCAGCCATCGGGCAGGCCCATCACCTCCACGTCATGGGCGGTCGCCCGATACACAATCGCCTTGAGGGCGGGGTTCAAGCCTGGGGCGTCACCCCCGCCGGTCAATACGCCAATTCGTCGGATACGCATACTTCCCTCATCTCGTCGTGGGCTACTCCGCAGGCAGAGCGGCGGGCGGCTAACTCCGCCTATGAACTTGGGCACCGACAGAGCATCTGTCTACAGGCTAGCGCGTTTCACGATAAGTTGTAGCCATGCCAGTACGCTCTCGTCATGCCGGACGTGATCCGGCATCCAGAGGCCGGGGGGCCGGGGGCCTGGATTCCTGCTTGCGCCGGAATGATGGGCGGCTACACAGCATCGTGATCTGCTCTAGAACTTCAACGTCGTCTCGATATAGCCGAAATTGGCGCTGTCGTCGGGATAGATCTGATCCACGATGCTGTCGCCGAAGACGTGGGCAAAAAAGACGTTGACGTTGATGTATTTGTTCAGGTTGTAGCTGAGGCTGGTTTCGACAATCTGAAACAGATCGCGCTTGCCAAAGGCCGGACGGCCGACAAAGCCAAAGCCGGCCTGCCGGTCTCCCAGGGTGGCGCCCGCGCCCTGGTACCACAGGTCGTTCTTCTCGCTGACGCGAATATAGTGAAAGTCCGTGCGCCAGACCAAGCCTTCGAGCGGTCGCAGTATGAGTTGGAAAAAGATGTCTTCGTTATTCATCAAGTTGTAAAAGGTCGAAAACGAATAGACCCGAGCGGTCGGCAGCATCTGGAAAAAGGTGTCGTGGTCGCCGTCGTTGGGGTCGTCGTCGCCCGAGCTGCGGTTATAGCCAATCCGAAGCCAGGGTTGCCCCGGCAGCCCGCCGGGTTGCCAGCCGGCCTCGGCGGCAAACGCCCAGCCGTGATGGTCCTGCTTGCCCCAGTCGCCGCCCTGCACCACGCCCCAGCCCATCAGGTCAATCGGGCCGGCTCCGGTCGGCAGGACCTGAATCAGGTGGCCGCCGCCGGTGTTGATGGCCAGGTGCCGGCGACTGCGCTCTGCGGCTGGCCGGTTATCGGTAGGTCGCAGATTCCGCCCGTCGGCGTAGTAGATATAGAACAGCCGCGCGTCGGTCAGCTTGGCGAACTCGGGCCGGGTCAGGTTGAAGCCGGCGTACAGGATATCGATATCGGTTATGGTCTTGTTACCGGCCAGGTCAAAACCGGCCTGGGTCGGATGGGAGCCGTGCAGCGTAAAATTGTAGGAGTCCTTAGTCCAGCTCAGAGTGAAGCCGTCATACGAACGCCCGACGTGGGACCAGCCAAAGGGGCCGAGCAGGCGCTGGGAGACCCGCATGCGCTTGACCCAGTCGATGGTCGGGTCCTTGCTCAGCACCTCCGCTCCCTCGGCGATCGAGTGTCGCCCGCCCCGCAGGCGAAGGCCGGGGATACCGAGCTGTTTGAGGGTCAGGTGGGCCTGTTTGAGAAACACGCTGGCGTCGTTCTGGCGGCGATTATGAGACAGATAGACAGGCCCCAGGCCAAAGGAACCCTGCGGGGCGGGCGCGCTGGCGTCATCGGGCAGGCCCATCAGGGCTGTGTTTTGGGATTCAAGATGCAGGTCGAACAGGTCTTGCTGCCATTTCAGACCTAGCTTGGCCACGGTGGCCGCATAGGCATACGAAGAATCGCCTGAGGTGCCCTCAAACCAGTCCCAGAATTCACCCCGCGTGCGCAGGCTGGCAAAAACTGACAGTTTTGGAGAAATCTGGCTGATCGGGACATCCGCCCGAAGCGGGGCCGGAAATACAGTCAGGAGCCCCAGGATGAGCAGCAGGAGACTTGTGTGTTGGATACAAGCAGATAGCTGCTGATAGGGCGTCCTGGTACATCCTGTAGAACTGCTTCGGCCTTGTATCATTCTCTCCTCCTCGTCCGTATGCTTTGCCTGGTGTTTCAGTAAAACAGGCTAGGCAATGTTGGAGCCAAACACAAGAAAGGCAGAATACAGAGAAGCGGGAAGAAAAGTAAGTAGCGAGGAGGGCTGCATATTTTCCCTTGAGGCCGGCCTTGGCCAATCTGGACGCTTGTAGCCCGAGAGACCACCAGATTGTTGGCCTATGTGCAGAGTTTTCCTCTGGAGATAGGGGATTGTGAGCCCTTGATCTTTGCACGGCCTGGGAATGTTTGCGAATGGAAAGGGGAAAGGAGCGGATTGAAAAGGGGAGGGGGGCAGGGGCGGTCGGAGGGACGACCGCCCCCAGGGCAGCCTAGAAGAGAGCGGAAGGAAGGGCAACTCTCTTCAGCAAGCTCGATCAAGAGCTCTGACTCACACTTAGAGAATGAGTGCAGGAAGTATGCCAAATCGAAAGACAAAGAAGTCCGATATTTTTCAGTCTGGTCGGTATGAGGTGCCCATCTTTGCAGCACGTGGGTGGTGCGGCCTGCTGCTGAGACAACAGCTTCCTATCTGTCAGCCCTCTTCCCGCTCTCAGCGGATGCGTGGGCTCCTGGGTATGCTTTTGACTTTGTGTGGTCTCACCGGATAAAGAAGGTATACGCAAACACGAGCCCGCTACTGGTCATATGCTTCCGCACGGACATTATCTGAGTGAGCACCATTTTCTGATTTTCTTGCTTCAGATCCTGCTGTTGCTGGTGATGGCCCGTGGGTTCGGTGAGGTCTTTCGCCAGTGGGGTCATCCGCCCGTTGTCGGGGAAATCCTGGTTGGTCTTCTCCTGGGTCCAACGCTGCTCGGCCGTCTCTCGCCCGAACTCTACCAGACTCTGTTCCCGCCAGACCCGATCCAATACACTATGCTGGAGACGGTTTCCTGGTTTGGTGTGCTCCTGCTCTTGCTTGAGACCGGCCTTGAAATCGATGTATCTGCGGCCTGGCAGCAGCGCGGTCCGGCACTCCGCATCGGTATTATCGGCGTTGTCGTGCCCTTGGCCGTCGGGTTTCTCTTATCGCTGCTGCTGCCTGACGCGTATCTCGTCATACCAGACCAGCGGGTGACCTTCGCCCTGTTTTTAGGCACGACCATGGCGATTAGTGCCATGGTCATTATCGCTCGGGTGCTGCACGATCTGGATTTGGTCAAGAGTGATCTGGGGCTCCTGACCCTGTGCGGCTATGCGGTCAACGATATTCTGGCCTGGGTGATTCTCAGCCTCGTCTTTGCCACCGCCGCGGCGGCCACGTTGAGCATTGGTTCGGTCATTCTTTTGCTGGCGACCGCAGTCGGCTTTACCGCCTTTTGTCTCTCGCTGGGGTTACGCCTAGTTGACCAATCGCTGACCGGACTAGTCAACCGTCTGCCGCACCAACCCGGCGTTGTGTTGACTTTTGTGTGTTGCTTGGGGTTGCTGTGTGGGGCAGTCACCCAGTGGATCGGCCTGACTGGCCTGCTCGGGTTTTTTCTGGCTGGCATCATGGCCGGAGATGCCGGGGCGCTTTCCGAACGGGTACGGCAGATCCTCACCCAGATGGTCCACGCGATTTTCGTACCGCTCTATTTTGCGACGATCGCCATCCAAATAGACTTCTTTGCGCAGTTTGATGTTTTTCTCGTCCTTTTTGTGACCGTCGTCTCGATTGTGGGGAAGTATTTTGGGGCGTGGCTGGGCGCGCAACAAGCGGGGCTCTCTGCGGTAGACCGGGTTTCCATCGGCATTGCTTTTACTCCCAGTGGCGTGACCGGCATTGTGGTTGCCGCCGTGGCGGTGGAGCATCAGATCATTACCATTCCGGTCTTTGTTTCCATTGTCCTCTCGGCGATTATCTCTTCTCTTATTGTGGGACCCTGGCTGATGTGGTCCATTCGACGCCGACCGGCTATGAATATCGCCGAGCTGTTTGTGCGTCGGGCGCTGATTCCTGGCTTGACCGGGATGACACGTCAGGCGGTGATCCAGGAACTCTGTCAGGAAATAGCGGAACACCAGCCTGCGTTGGACCAGGAAACCGTATTTGCGGCAGTCCACGCTCGGGAAGAGTTGATGGGAACGGGCGTCGGGAGTGGGATTGCCATCCCGCATGCCCGTCTGGAAGCGCTCTCGAAACCCGTGATTACCTGCGGACGTTCGCCGGCCGGGGTCGATTGGGACGCACCGGACGGGTTGCCCGTGCAGTTGGTCTTTCTGCTGCTCACACCTGTTCAGGACGAAGGTGCGCAGTTGCAGATTCTGGCGGCATTGGCCCGCACGATGAGTGCACAAGATGTGCGGCAGAGCCTGGTGCAGGCTGAGGATGCAGCCGAGTTGTGGCAGCGCTTGCACGACGTGCTCCGGTCGGCCGAGGCTCCGATCATACCACGCCAGCTCACCTAGATGTAGGGGCAACCCCCTGTGGTTGCCCGGTCTGCCATGCGACCCAGTGATGACTCGCAATTTTACAATAAATTATAGCGCTTCATCCGCTCACGCAGGACATTGCGACTCACGCCCAGCAGCCGGGCGGCCTGGACCTGATTATAGCGAGAGAGTTCAAGCGCCTTGCCCACAACAAGTTGCTCGGAACGAGCAAGGACATTGCCAGCGTGCTGGGCAAACAGCTCTTCCAGGGTAGCATTCAGGGCGGCTTCGACGTTGGGTGGTGGGGATACGGAGGCTGCCGGAGCACTGCTGGCGGGTAGGGTGAGATCTTCCTCGGTAATAACCGGGCCACGTGAGTATAGCACCGTTTGGGCAATAACGTTCTCAAGCTCACGGACATTCCCCGGCCAGGAGTAGGCGAGGAGTTTCTCACCTGCGGCCGGAGAGAACTCTTGCGGGCCGTTTTTGTTATCTTGAGTGTGGAGTTGTAGGAGGTGCTTGGCTATGAGCAGGATGTCTTCACCGCGTTCCCGTAGCGGTGGTATATTAATCCGCACGACATTAAGTCGATAGTATAAATCTTCACGAAACCGTCCATCTTGAAGCAGCGTTTCGAGCGCTTGATTAGTCGCCGCAATGATCCGTACATTGATCTGCCGCTGTCGCCGTCCTCCCAGCCGGTAAAGCTCGCGTTCCTGCAATACGCGCAGCAGCTTGGCCTGGAGGAGGGGGGGCATGTCTCCAATTTCATCCAGGAAGAGCGTACCGCCGTGGGCGAGCTCGAATTTTCCGGGGCGGGACTCGACTGCCCCGGAAAAGGCGCCGCGTTCATGGCCAAAGAGTTCGCTTTCCAGCAGGGAGTCCGGGATGGCGGCGCAATTGATGGCCAGGAAGGGTCCGTTACTGCGTTGCGAGTAGGTATGCAGGGCGTGGGCAACCAGCTCTTTGCCCGTCCCGCTCTCACCGGTGATCAAAATCGTAATATCCCGCACCGCGCTTTTGCCGATAATTTTATACACTTCCTGCATGGCCTGACTGTTCCCCAACATGGGCACGGTCCTGGGCGAGAGGGGTTCCGGTCGTACTTCGTCCGGGGGAGGGGCAGGCTCCTGTGCGGAGGGGTGTTTTCTGAGCGTGCGGCCGATGAGCTGCTTGAGGGTTTCGACATCAAACGGCTTGACCAGATAGTCATCCGCATCCAACGTGGTGGACCGGATGGCCGTTTCGGCTGAAACAAAAGCCGTCATCATAATGACAGGCAGGCTGGGCCGGCGCCGTTTGATCTCTTCGAGGGTAGAGAGACCGTCGCGGTTAGGCATGCGGACATCCATGAGGATGAGGCGCAAGGACGGGTCGTCTATTTTTTCCAGCGCTTCGTTGCCGGAGAAGGCCGACAGCAGTTCGTATTCCCGACCCAGGACGCGCCGAAAGGAATAGTGAACGTTCCGCTCATCGTCGACAATAAGGATTTTTTCCATGACTAGAGGGGGAGTCGGATGCACACCGTTGTGCCGACTCCTGGTTGAGAGAAGAGGCGCAGGCGGCCGTTATGGCCCTCAATAATGCGTTGCGAAATGGACAGCCCCAGTCCGGTGCCCTCTTCTTTGGTCGTAAAAAACGGGTCAAAGAGCTGGGCCCGCACCTCGGGCGAGATGCCGGCTCCCTGGTCGGCAATGGTGACCCGCAGGCTGCCGCCCCCAACGCCGATATGCACAGTCAGGGTCCCACCGTGGGGCATGGCCTGAATCGCGTTGAGCAAGAGGTTCAGAAACACCTGCTTGATCTGGGTGCCGTCAACCCAGGCCAGGGGGAGGGTGTTGGTCCAATCCTTGCGGACGACGATCTCACGCACGCGTGCTTCCGGGCCGATTAAAAGCAGGGTTTCTTCCATGATTTCCTGGAGGCGTTCGCGCTGAAAATGGGGCGGGCGTGGACGGGCGAATTCCAGAAACTGGTCCAGTAAGAGTTTGATGCGCTGCAACTCACCCTGGACAATACGGAGATCATCAGAAAAGCCGTTGGTCGTGGTCCGTTCCCGCGGATAGTCCTGGGCCTGGTCCTGCGACATCGCGTAGATCAGCATGAGCACGGTATTCAGCGGGTTGCGCAGCTCATGGGCCAGTCCTGCGGACAACTTGCCCAGAGCGGCTAATTTCTCAGACTGGCGGAGCTGCTCTCGGGCCTGCATTTCTTCCCGATGCAGGGTCGCATTTTCTATGGCAATCGCGGATTGACTGGCCAGCAGGGTCAGGAGCCGAACATCACTGTCCTCAAAGCAGCGTGGTTCTGTCGTATAGACATTCAGGACGCCGATAACATCAGTCTTGGTCCGCAGTGGAACGGAGAGCAGTGAGCACAGTCCTTCACGTCGAGCCAGGTCTGCCACGCGGTAGCGTGTTTCTTCCCGAACATCCGGCGCGTACAGTGGCTGGCCGGTTTTGATCACTTCCCCAGTCAGACTCGTAGCGACCTCCCGTGCCGGCTGGGCGAGGTATTCTTCGCTCGCCCCCTCAGTGGCTGCGGGACGCAGCGTGCCCTCTTCGGGATCAAGCAGCAGGATGGAGGAGACGCGCGCAGCCACGAGACGCCGGGCGTGGGCAACAATACGCTGAAGCACCTCTTCCAGTTGCAAGGTTGATGAGATTTCAGCCCCAATAGTGAACAGCGCTTCGAGTCGTTCTTCGAGATGTCCCTGGAGCGTATCCATCGTAATTCTCACCGCAGAGTCTAAAACGGACGTGGCTGCGTCGAAGCGTTGGGCCGAATCGTCTGTGTCATAGCTACGCTCTCAACGGAATCGAGTGGAGAAGTCGGTTGTAATCCATATCCTCACGGGCAGGCGAGGGGGGAGCCGGGCGGAAAACTTCCCGCCCGGCTGTTCTGATTATGCTTCCTCGGTGCTGAGACGCGGAACGGGTTCCGTCCGCATTGAGCGCTGGCTGGCCATGCCCAGGGTTGAGCCAGGGGAGAACATCTGCGAGGAGCCGTAGGCTACGTTGCCGTGCTCGCCGACATCCAGGCCCTCGGACTCTTCGTCCGGCGAGACCCGTAGCCCCATGGTAGCCTTGATGATGCTGAAAAGGATACAGGCAAACGCAAAGGTAAAGATGCCGATAGCCACGATACCGATGATCTGACTGACGAGCTGCGCACCACCGGCCAGGTTGCCGAAAATGCCGACCGCCAGGGTACCCCAGATGCCGCACACGAGGTGGACAGAGATAGCACCCACCGGATCGTCGATTTTCATCTTGTCAAAGAACAGGACCGCGCCGACTACAATCGCCCCGGCAATCAGCCCAATCAGAGTGGCTGACATAGCTGCCATTTGATCCGCACCCGCAGTAATACCGACGAGTCCGGCCAGAATACCGTTTAAGGCCATGGACAGGTCCGGCTTTTGGAGGATGACCCAGGAGGTGAACATCGCCCCAAGACCACCGGCCGCGGCGGCAAGACAGGTCGTGACCAGGGTTAAAGAGACGAGATTGGGATCGCCTGAAAGGACGGAACCGCCATTAAATCCAAACCAGCCCAGCCACAGCAGGAAGACACCAATGGCGGCCAGCGGCATATTGCTGGGCAGGATGGGCCGAATACGGCCGTCTGCCATGTATTTCCCCATTCGAGGCCCCAGCAGCATGGCTCCAGCCAAGGCTCCCCAGCCACCCACCGAGTGGACAATGGTTGAGCCGGCAAAGTCATAAAAGGGTGTTTCCATCATATCCAGCCAGCCCGCACCCCATTTCCAACTGCCGGTGATGGGATACGAAACGGCGACGAAAATGGTCGCAAAAACCATGAAGGAGGACAGCTTTATACGCTCGGCAACCGCGCCGGAGACAATGGTTGCCGCGGTCGCCGCAAACATGGCCTGGAAGAGAAAGTCCGTCCAATAGGTGTAACCCTCACTGTACAGACTGGTCTGTGAGGCCACTTCGTCCGTCACCTCAACGCCAAACCCGGCAAAGGCCAGCCAACCGGCAGAATCCTCAGCAAATCCGGGATACATCAGGTTGAAGCCGCACAAGGCATAGGTCATCAACCCAACGCAGATGACAAAGGTGTTTTTGAAAAGAATATTGACCGTGTTCTTGGATTGGGTCAGACCGGATTCGAGTGAGGCAAAGCCCAGATGCATAATGAACACCAGCGCCGCGGCGATCATCATCCATAAATTATGGGCGGTAAACAGGGCAAAACCCTGTGAAACAGCAAATTCTGCGTAATCTTTGTACTGTGGTGCATCCTCGGCAAAGGCGAGCGGTGCCAGCAGCCCGATGCCTAGCGTAGCGAGTGATCCCAAAGCGAGTAAACGTTTCATCCCAACCTCCTTATATCGTGCGATGCCTTCATGCGTGTTGAGATGCCCTGCCCCACACAAGTATCGAGAATGACATTTTGATTCGGTCGATATTCTCGATACTTTCGGTTGTCATGCTAGGGCTCCTTATCGATGTTGCCCTCACAACATCAGAGCCCCGGCACCGTTAGTACTAGATCGCGTCTGCTCCACGTTCGCCGGTTCGGATACGCACGACATCATCTACGGGGAGGATGAATATCTTACCATCACCAATGCGCCCCGTTCGGGCCGCGGTGATGATGGTATCCGCCACCTCGCCAGCCTTGTCATCATCGATCAAGATTTCAATCTTTACCTTGGGCAGGAAGTCCACCACATACTCCGCACCGCGATACAGTTCCGTATGCCCCTTTTGTCGACCAAAGCCCTTGACCTCGGTGATGGTCAAACCCTGGATGCCCGTTTTGGAGAGGGCTTCCTTGACCTCATCGAGCTTAAACGGCTTGATGATCGCTTCAATTTTCTTCATCGGAGCCTCCTTCTGGGAGATTCGGCTACATGAGGTAGGCGAACTCCACAATCATCGAGTCCTGGTCGTCCGAGTAGCCGCTGCCGTCGCTGAACACGTTTTTGTTGGACCAGTCGTGGCGGAACTCCAGGCGAGCCTGCAAGTTCTCCGTCATCTGCCACTTGAAGGTGCCGGTGACCTCCCGCAGGTCCTGCGGAACGCCGGTCCGGTAACCGTCCTGGTCGGAGAACCACTCGCCGCGCAGCGCAAAGGACCAGTCCGCCAGGCCCTCGTTCATAAGGCCGCCGCCCAGGGTCACGATGCCCGACAGCCCGGTCCAGTCGGCGTCGTCTCCGTCCACCTGTTCCGAGGCTGTGCCGTAGTCGAAGTTGGCCAGCAGGTCCACGTTTTCCATGGGCGAATAGGTCAGGACGGTATCAAACACGCCTGTCTTGGAGCTGCCGCTGTCGTCGTCCTCCGCCCCGAAGACACCGTTGAAGGTCCAGGCCAGGTCGCCGAATTCAAGTCCTAAACTCCCCAGAAAGGTCTTGCCGTTGTTGTTGTCCCTCACATTGTCCCAGCCGTTTACGACGCCGGCCGTCAGGCTGATATTGTCGTTCAGGGCCGTGGAGAACAGCACCCCGGTGTGGGTGAACGGAATGGCGTAGCCGAACATGAAGGAGCGCGACACATTAGGGTTATAGGGCGATTCGATCACCTCGCCGCCCAGCAGGGTGGCGAACTTCCCGAACTTCATCTCGACGCCGTTTCCGATCCCAAAGGTGTAGGTCATATATGCCTGCTGGACCTCGAAGTTATGCGCCAGATCACCGCCCCAGTCAGACTGAATCAGACCGGCGGTCTCACCGTAGTCCAGTACGGCATGGAAGCCGACACCGCTCTCGGTTTCCTTGGACACCTCAAGTTGCAACAGATCCATGGTGAAGTCGTTGTGGTTCTGGTCAAAGATGCGCATATTGTTGCTACCCGAGTCCGGGCTGTTGAAGTTGTAGTTATACGACCCGTACATCAGGCCGCCAAATTGGAAACCGTTCAGGCCCAGCAAACCGCCCTCCAGCGACTCGACGCGGTTGGTCAGGTCCATGACGCCGGCCCCGGCCTCGCCGTTCTCTCCAGGGCCTTCCTTGAGGCGGCTCACCTCACCTTCCAACTCGTCAATCCGCTGCTGCATCTCCTGCAGCATGCCCTGCACATCAGGACTGGCAGGAGCGGCAGTCTCCTCCTCACCCGAGGCCCTCACACCCCCTGCAACCCCCAACGCGACCACGAGCGCCGCAAGGCCGATAAATTTTTTCATACCCTACCCCCTTGATAAAAATATGTTCCTTGGATTCTGTTGGAACATTCTCGGTATACTTGTCGGTAAAGTCAGCAAAGCTGATGCCAATTCCGGACAAGGAGAAAACTGAGAGAAATCAGGGCAGTTCTTGCTCCCGACATAGAAGAGACTGCCCAGAAGAGCGGCAGTTGCAAACCAGACTGCCTAAACTCTGAACAGACGAAGTTGACACAACCCCCGGCATGTCTGCTATGTGTCGTGTATCTGTCAGAAAAAGGCTGAAAGGAGAAAACCATGCCAAATGCAGATTTCGAAGTCCGTCAGCTCCTCAAGGCGTACCGCAAGGGCGTTATCTCGGATGTGCTGTTCGAAGAACAGATGGAGGAACTGTCCAACGGAGGAGCAGCGACCTATACCTATAACGGGGCGAGTCACGCCACCGAGAAAGACATGATTCTGGCCTTGCTGGATGAGTTCCGGTGTGGAGAAGACTTTGCCGCGGAATATCTCAACGGCTGGATTGAGGCCAGTGACGAGGCGTGTGTGCGGGGTGGCTTGCGGACCGTACAGCAGCGTGAGGCTTTTCATGCCCACCTCTTGGAAGCCCGGCTGCGCGAGTTGGGTGGCGACCCGCAGTGCACGGTACCGGCCGAGCGGCGGGACAAAGAGATGCCTTTCTACTCGTCAAAAGAGAAAGGTGATGTGGAAAAGCTCCAATCCCTTGCCGAGCTGCTCAAAGACCCTGAGACCATCTTAAAGCCGCTCACCGATTCGATCGATCAGATTCAGGACGATCAGCAGACGAAAGCCCTCCTGCAGACCATCGTTGATGACGAAATGTCGAGCATTAAGTGGCTGATGGAGGCGTGTGAGACCATGAGCGCCCTCAAAGCTGCCTAGCTGCCGATTTGCTTACGGAGAGAGGGAGGGCGGCCCCTCCCTACGATACCGTGCCTGCTCTGTCTGACGCCGGTCCAGCCTTCATATCCGGGGATGTTTCCTCTGATATTCTTCGTCCCCTGCTGCCCTGGCGCGGACAACTGACGTCCTGCTGGCAGCATATCGTCGCCGGCCTTGCCCAAGCTCCGGACCCGTCTTTAGCTGCGGTTAATCTGAGTCGCCTGGTAGAGCAGGGCGGTGGGACGGGGGCCGTGCTCCAGTCCGCCGAGCTGTCTCGTGACCTGCTGTTTCTTTTGGGGGCGAGTCAGCATCTCTCGACTGTCCTGGTCCAGCAGGGACAGGACTGGGAAGCCGTCTTTTTGACCGACCGCAGTGCTGCGGAAAGATCGACCGCCAGCCACCTTCGGGCCTGCCGTCCAGCCCTGCCGTGCGATCTGACTGAAGACGATTTTTTGTACGGGCTGCGCACCTACCGCAATCGTGAATATCTGCGGATTGGAACGCGCGACCTGCTCGCTCGGGCGTCCCTGGAAGAGACGACCCGCGATTTGAGTGCCCTGGCCGATGCCGCAGTCCAGATTGCGTACGAATACACGCGGGCCAGAATGGAGCGGGACTACGGTGTGGCCTGGGTCGAAGAGGCGGGAGAAAAACGTCCGATTGCCTTCGTGGTGTTTGGCATGGGCAAGCTCGGGGGAGAAGAGCTGAATTTCAGTTCGGACATCGACCTTATCTATCTGTACGAATGTGACGCTGGCCTCACAACTGGAGGAAGAAAGGGCCAGGTTGACACCCGGACCTATTTTACCGAGCTCGCCCAGCATCTCACCCAGACTCTCAGCACCTCCGGCACCAGAGGCATTGTTTTCCGGGTTGACCTCCGTTTGCGCCCGGATGGAACGAACGGCCAGATTGTCAATTCTCTCGCAAATACGCTGTTGTACTATGAGTCCTGGGGCCAGACCTGGGAACGTCTGGCGCTGCTCAAAGCGCGGCCTATTGCCGGCGAGCAGGCCTTGGGTGAGCGCTTTTTACGTGAGGTGGCGCCGTTTATCTTACGTCGTTATCTCGACTTCACCACGGTCGAGGATACCAAAGCGCTGAAAATGCGGATTGAGCGATCGCTGCATCGGGCCGACCGCGGGCGGCTGAACGTCAAGCTCGGGCGGGGCGGTATACGAGAAATCGAATTTGTGACCCAGGTCCTGCAACTCATCCATGCCGGCAAAGACCCGCGCGTCCTGGGACGCAACACCCTGGACGTCCTCGACCGTTTGGTTGAGGGGGCCTATCTCGTTGCCGCAGACCGCGATGCGCTGGCCGCGGCCTACCGTTTCCTGCGTCAGGTCGAGCATAAGATACAAATGGTGCATGACCGCCAAACGCATACCCTGCCCGGCTCTGAAGATGAGCTGCGGGCATTGGCGCGTCGGCTGCGGGTTGCGGGCCAGCCCGAAGCCGCACAGGATGTGCTCGCGGTTTTCCTGACGGCCCTCCGGGAGCATACCCAGGCGGTCCACACGATTTTTCGCTCTCTTTTTCATGTTCCCGAGGGCAGCTTCGAGGCCGACGTAAGCGCTGAGCAGGCAGCCATTGAAGCCCTGTTCGACGAGTTGCACGATCCCGAGCGGACACAGCAGCGTCTGGGACAGCTCGGGTTTCGTGAACTGACCCACACATATGAGCGCCTGCGCCTGCTGCACGATGGCCCGGCGTATGCTCCAGCTCCGCCGAGACGGCGCGAGCTGTTGTACGCCCTGGCCCCGACCCTCTTCCATGAAGTCTGTCGGTCGGCGGACCCTGACCGGGCCTTGGCCTCTATGGCGGATTTGATCGCGTCGATTGGCGCGCGGTCGAGCTTTTTATCCCTCTTGCGCGAGAATCCCCACACCCTCCGAACGCTCATCGGCCTGTTCGGCACCAGTTCCTATCTGTCTCGCATCTTTTTACGCCGACCGGAATTGCTCGACAGCCTGGTCCGGGCTGACCTGGTCCATCTATATAAATCTCGAGAGCTGATGCGGGACGAGCTGCTGGCGCGCATTACGGGGGCTCCGGAGCTTGAGGACCGACTCGACATTCTGCGTGAATATCGGCATGAGGAGTTCCTGCGCATTGGCATTAACGACACCAACGGACAGCTCGATTTCCCGTCGGTGAGCGTCCAACTGTCATACCTGGCGGAAGCCTGTCTCCACGGGGCGTATGAGACCGCCCGCGCGGCGCTGCTGGAAAAATTAGGGCGGACGGACCTACCGGGCCGAATTGTGATTGTGGGCATGGGAAAATTGGGCGCGCGCGAATTAAACTATAATTCGGACCTGGACCTCATCTTCCTGTACGAACCACATTCGCCACCATCGGCTGGGCAGGACGGGGCAGACCTCGCCGCGCAAGAAGTCTTCGCCAAGCTGGTCCAACGCCTGATTTCGGTGCTTCAGGTCCAAACGCGTGAGGGCGCAGCGTATAAAATTGACACCCGTTTGCGGCCCTCTGGCCGTGCGGGTTCCCTGGTGTCTTCGGTGGCCGCCTTTACCCACTATCATCAGACTCAGGCGCAGCTGTGGGAACGGCAAGCGCTCATTAAGGCGCGCGCCGTCGCGGGCGATAGCGCCTTGGCTGCACGGGTTAATGCCCTGTTCGAGGACTACGTCTATAGCGAACCCATTCGGGCGACCGATGTGGCTGAGATTCAGCGCTTGCGTGGTCGGATGGAACTCGAATTAGCCGGAGAGACGAACGAGCGGTTTAATATCAAAACCGGTCGGGGTGGTCTGGTCGATGTTGAGTTTCTTGTGCAGATGCTGCAACTGCGCTATGGTCACCGCCTTCCTGCACTGCGGCATAGGGATACTCTTTCTGCCCTGGACGCCCTGAGAGCCTGCAAGGTGCTCTCTCGTGAAGAGAGCCGGGTGCTCAAGCGCGGCTACCAGTTCCTGCGCAGGCTCGAGAACCGGCTGCGGATTGAACGCGACCAGCCGGTTGAAGCGCTAGAACGGAATGCCGAGCAGTTGACGTCCCTGGCCCGGCGGATGGGCTACGAAGGGGCTGAGGCCGGTTCGCGTGTCTTGGCCGAGTACCACCGGCAGCGGGAAGCGATTCGGGCGTGTTATAGCCGTCTGTTTGAAAGAGAACAGGGAGATTCGCATGAGGGATAAGCCGGAACAATTACCTCCTGAAGAGGCCAGGACTGAAGAGAGCTTTGCCGCCCTGCTCGAACAGGAACAGACCGGACCGGCACCGAGCAGCGGGCAGGTGGTGAAGGGCCGAGTCATCCTCATCAGTGCGGATAGTGTCTTCATTGATGTTCGGGATAAGGGGGAGGGGATTATTGACCGGGCCGAGCTCGAAAATGAGCAGGGTGAGTTTGATATTGCCGTCGGGGACGAGGTGGAAGCTACCGTACTCTCAACCGAGGGAGAACTCCGGCTGTCACGCAAACTGCTCAAGGGCGCGCAGGCCCGCCAGCGGCTCGCCCTGTCTGTGGAGAATACCTTACCGGTGGAAGGCACTGTCACGCGGGAAACCAAAGGGGGGTACGAAGTGACGGTCGCCGGGATGCGGGCCTTTTGTCCCTTCTCTCAGATGAGTCTGCACCGGCCCGATTCCCCAGAGGATTTTCTCAACCAAACGTTTGAGTTCTATGTCACGCAGTTCAGCGAAAGGAATATTGTTCTTTCCCGTCGCCGCCTCCTCGAAGAGCAGGCCGAGCGCGCCGCACAAGAGACGCGGCAGAAGCTGTTTCCAGGCGCAGTCCTGCCGGGAACAGTGGCCTCGCTGACCAATTTTGGCGCGTTTATCGATCTGGGCGGCGTGCAGGGCTTGGTGCATATCTCCGAGATTTCGTACTCCCGGCTGGGAACGCCGGCCGATCACCTGAGTGTCGGCGAAGAGGTCAGCGTCAAAGTGCTTAACGTGGACGCGGAAACCGGCAGGGTTGGGCTGAGTCTGAAAGCCCTGGAAGACGACCCCTGGAGTACTGTCAGCGCGCAACTGTGCGAACGGCAGGTAGTGACCGGCCGTCTGATTCGGATGACGGACTTCGGCGTCTTTGTCGAACTGATCCCAGGCGTTGACGGGCTGCTACACGTGAGCGAAATCCCCCGCAGCCAACAGGGCGTAATCAAAGAGGCGACCGCGACCAGCCAGGAAGTGACCGTTCTCATCCTCTCGATTGACCCTGCGGAGCGACGGATTGCCCTGGCCCTGGCCCCAGAAGGACTCGCTCCGGGCGACCACGCCGAGGAATTGGAGCTGACGGCCGGCACGATCCTGACCGGTACGGTCGAGCGGGTCGAGTCGTTCGGGCTATTTGTCCGGCTCGGCCCTGGGCAGATCGGCCTGATTCCCAACGCGGAGATGGGGACGCCGCGTGGAACCGATCACCGCAGAGAGTTCCCGCCCGGCACTGAGGTGAAGGTTGCCATCCTGGCAGTCGAAGAAGAGGGGAAGCGAATCCGCCTGTCCCGCACCAAAGTCAGTGCGCACGAAGAGCAGGCGGAAACCCAGGCATATTTGGCCTCAAGCCAACAAGGGCAGGGGTTTGGGCTCAGCCTGGGCGATCTGTTACAGCAAAGCAAACGGAAAAAATAGGCCACGCAGGCGAATACCCGGCTTACGACTGCTGCGAGAGGCTGGCACGTAGCCGCCGCACGCCCTCGCCTGGGCCGCCCGGTACGCCAAAGACGGCGGAACCGGCAACCAGCAGGGAGGCTCCCGCAGCCACAACTGCCGGAGCCGTGGTCGGATCAATCCCACCGTCAATCTCAATCGCCGCCTGGGCCTCACGTTTCTGCAACAGCCGCTGAAGGCGACGGACTTTCTCCGTGCTCGAAGTAATAAAGCGCTGCCCGCCAAAACCGGGATTCACGCTCATGATGAGGACCTGATCGACGAGGTCGAGCACGTCTTCGAGGCTGGCAATCGGGGTGCTGGGGTTGAGCACGACTCCCGCTTTTTTGTCAAGCTGTTTGATCTGCTCAACGGTCCGATGCAGATGCGGGCAGGCTTCCTGATGCACCAGGATAATATCCGCGCCGGCACTGGCGAAATCGGCGATATACCGTTCGGGCTCAACAATCATCAAGTGGACATCGAGTGGCAGGCTGGTGCTCTTGCGGGCGGCCTCGACAATGAGCGGACCAATGGTGATGTTGGGAACAAAACGGCCATCCATCACATCGACGTGGATGCGGTCTGCTCCGGCCTGCTCGACCTCGGCAATTTGTTGTCCGAGACACCGAAAGTCTGCAGAGAGAATCGAGGGGAGAATTTGTACGGCTACCATGTCTGTTTCCAACGATACAGGCATAGCACAACCAGTGTAGGGTGACTACGGAAGACTCGGAGAGAAAGCATGTACATATATGACCTGCGCGGATTCTCACTCCAATTACAGCCAAGTCGCAGATTCGGTTAAGCTTGGGTAACTCTGTATCGACTCGCCAAGTTTATGGCTTCCTCAACCGCGCTACTTGTATGAATAGGATAGAGATGAATGTCAGGATGCTCACGAGGAAAGATTCGGAAGATTTCATCGGCAAAGGCACGCCCGATAAAAGGTACCCCGGAAAAGTCAAGTACGATTTCCTTGAATTTGTCAAAGCGCGCCAGGACTCTTCTTGCCTGAGAGCGGGAGACTAACTGCTCCGTGCTGTATTGCGCAAGCTTGACCGGGACCAGGGTGCGGGAAAATCCATACTCTCCCTCCTCGGACGTATATCTGTCAAATATCTCCGTGGTTGTCCTTGTCGAGTAGATGTTCATTTTCATGCTGACATAGGTGCCTGTTGATGATTGTCGCTCTTCTGACTCTATGAGCCAATCTTGCCCGCCGGTTCTCGCACTAAAAAAGAGATCGCCCGACAAAATACTGAATTCGTCAAACATCCGCGAAGTAAAAAATATACCTTCTCCGGTATGGTTATCCGGGTCGGTGGTCAGCTTGCCTTTGGTCATCTCTAACAACGCATGGCGAGGGTCATTCAGATCGAGTTCCTGTTGGAGCTTCCGGAATATACCTATTCCGGAATCCAGAATGCGCATTTCAACAGAAACCCCGGTAAGGATTATGTGGATAACCACATGTGTAGTCAGCGAGTGGTGGAGCGCGTTGTTCAAAATCTCCGTGAATCCATACTGACAAATATCCACAACGTTCTGGCGTATCTTGGCCAGACTAAGGATAGGAAGGACGGATTTTCGCCAGACAATGTCCTCTTCCGGGCCGTTTGCCAGCGCAATGAAGAATTGCTTGTCAACGAGAGGCTTGAGTTGATACGACTTTGCCCGAGTCTTGCCCTGTGTCTCAAGCAGGCCGGCGTCGACCAAGGCTCTGATATGCCGCCCGGCCGCCTGACGCGATATGCTGAAGTGCTCGGATACTTTCCGGATAATATCTTTTGGGTGTTTTTCAACGTTAACAAGAATAAAGCCTCTGATGCCCTTGCTTCGCCCTGATCCCTTTTTAGTAGCCATTTATAAACATTCTTATCTATATTTATAAACTAAACAGCGTACAGTAGAAACATTTATGACTGCTTTTGTCAACTTGACAGACCGTCTGAAGTCGTTATGCGTAGCAGATAACGATATTTTTCATGCCCTGCTCGTAGCAGACCTCTACCCTGCCCGCGGATTCCAACAGGCAAAGGAGCCCGAGGCGATGGCCTGCGGCGTAAAGGGGGGCGTGAGTGGCAGAGTGTAGACGGTGGGCGCGGTCGAGGAAGGGAGCGTAGCAGCGTCGGGAAGATGACCGGTAAATGTCAGTAGAGATCCGTCCGGAGCGAGTAAGGGGTGAGAGCCGGCGTACTGGTCAAAAAATGAAAACTGAAGCGTTTGCTCCCTGCTCGGCAAGAACCGAACCAATTCCAGGCTTTCTCCCGTCGTTCGGTCATACTGATGCCACCTGAGTTGACTGTGTTGTATGTCTATACTCAGATAGACCAAGCTGGTCCCGTGTGGAACCCACAAGAATCCAGCGACTGGCGTTTCAAGCAAGGTCGTACTCTGGCCGCTGGACAGGTCGAGCAAATGCAGCGAAGGAGAGAGCATTGAGCCCTGGCGTTGGGTACTGCCAAAGACAAGCGCCTGCCCGTCCGGGGACCACAGCGCCGTCGTCATGCCGCTGGCCCGGCTAATCGGAGCGCTCTCTCCACTCTGGATATCGTATAGGCGTAAGGTCTGACTGCCATCGGCCCCTCGCTCCACATAGGTAAGTAACTCACCGTCCGGGGACCAGACCGGCACGCGGAACGTTCCCGGACTGGCACTGATCTCTCGCACGATGGCCCCTGTTGCGACCTCAATCAGGACAACCCGCCCGGTTTCGTTGCCGCCCACGTGCGCTGCTACAAGCTGCCCCTGCGGAGCCCATGACCAGAAGAGCGGCGCGCCGGTGAGCAGGGTGCGTGTCTGGCCGGGCTGGGTCATGGCAATCGTTTCTAACGCAAGCTGACGCTCGCCGCGCTGCACCAGGACGGTAAACATGTCCGCCTGGGGTGACCAGTTGCCATAAATAGGGGCGCCTTGCCCCAGGCTGGCCCGCTCCCAGGACTCCACGCCATCGGCGGCAACCGTATAGACACTCGCCGACCCGTCCTCACCCTGTCGGGCAAAACAGGCGAGCTGTGCGTTGTCCGGCGACCAGGTTGGCCAGGAATAGGTCATGGAGGGTGGGGCAGGCTGCGACTCTGGGTCCTGGGGACCTTGCAGAGGCTGCGGAGCGTGCTGGTCCTGCCAACTCCAGGTGAGTTGGTGGGTGGTGTCCGATGGGAAGCGGCGCACGAAAATCTGCCCGTCCGGTCCAATGTAGGCAAGCTGGGTGGATTGCGTCACCCGAGCAGTGCCGGAGGAGTCAGACTGACCGTTTTGATCCATCGGACGGCTTTCACTCACGCTTGGCTCCCTCTAACAGCAGGACGGGCCGTTTCTGGCCGCGTTTTCGTCTCAGGAGGATATACATGGCACCCGGTCCGCCATCGTGGGTCCGGGCGGTGGAAAAGGCCAACACCATTTTCGCCAGTCGGCCTCGGGTGAGCCACTGCTTCATCTTGTCCTTGAGGATCGGGAATTGCCCAGGGGAGTTCCTGCCGCGTCCATGAATGACAAGAACGCAGCGGATGCCCGCCTGGGTAGTCTGGCTGAGAAACCGCTCCAGTTCGGGCTTGGCCTCATCCGCCTTCATCCCATGCAGGTCCAAGGCCGCCTGGCGCGCAAATTTGCCCTGTCTCAGCTTGCGGACCAAACCCGTATCAAGGCCGACGACACAGCCCTCGACATATTCGTCGGTATCCGTGACATCAAAATCGCTCCGCCCGGCGACCAGGTCGTATAACTCGGCGATGGCCTCGTTCTCACTGTCTTGCGGAGACCGGTTGGAGAGGGCCGGTGGAGGGTTGCTGACTCGCGCGTCCGACTTGAGCCGGGTGACATCCTGCATGGCCCGCTGGAAAAGGTCCGCGGGATTTTCCTCATGCTTTTCAACCGGATTGGGCGTACTCCGAGGCAGAGCCGCTGCGGTGGCCGCGCGCTCGGCGATGGACGGCTTGAGCGTTTTTTTGAGTTGGCGAAAAGGCGTATTGAAGCCCGCCATGGCTCCGCATGGTACACGGGAAACACCATAATAACAAGCAACCGGAGGGGGGCGAGACGACCCGATTCATTTGCCTGCCTCAGTCGCCTGTGTGTATAATCATAAGCGATGCAGGGGTGGAGGTGGCAGGGGTGGATGTTGATGAGTATCCTGGCTGGATGTAGCGCTACGTTGCAGCCCGTTCAGCACGCTCGGTTTTCCCCCGCCGCTCCAGCGGCTCCTGTTGTCACCCCTCTTCAGCCCACGCCTGAATTACCAACCGCTCTTCCAGCGACTCCTGTAGACACCCCTAGCCAGACAGCGCCCGAGTCATCGACAGAGCTTGCGGCGGCCCCGGTCGTCACTCCCCTCCCTGACGTACTTGAGTCACCGCCCGCTCCGAAGAGCATGGCCCTCTCGCCACCATCCGACCAGAGAACCGCGGTACCGTTTGAACCACCTCTTGCGGTTCGTCCTACCCGTTTTGTGCAGACCGGCATCGCCTCATGGTATGGACCGGGATTCCACGGCAAGCGAACGGCAAACGGCGAAATCTATGACCAGCACGCCCTGACCGCTGCTCATCAGAGCCTGCCACTGGGAACCGATGTGATGGTGACAAACCTTGAGAACGAACAGGCGATTGAGGTCCGCATCAATGACCGGGGGCCATTTGTGGAAGGTCGTATTATTGACCTGTCTCTTGCAGCGGCAAAAAGTATTGGCGTGTATGCCCCAGGGACCGCTCTGGTGCGCGTCGAGGTTCTCTCTGCTCCGACCCCCAGGCTGGCTGTCTTGTACGCCGTCCAAGTCGGCTCTTACACTGATGCGGACAAAGCGTCCGCTCTGAAGCAGGCGTTAACAGAACATTTCTCGTCAGTGTATATCAGTCCGTTGTCAAGCGGACGGTTTCGATACTATCAAGTCCGGCTCGGGCCGTTCATCGAACGTGCTCAGGCCGAACACCAAGCCCGCTTTGCTGCCCGGGCCGGCTTGCAGAGCATGGTCGTCGAAGAAGACGATCGCTGGGCGGAGTGGTAGCTGTCCGTTGCGTCCTGCATCAGCGCTCGCCCTGCGTCTCGTCTTGAATCCAGTTCACATAGTCTGCCGTTCCGGCGAGAACGGGCAGCGCGATAATCTCAGGGACGGCATACGAATGGAGGGCGCGGACACGCGTCGCCAGGGCATCAAAGAGACGCGCCCGGGTTTTGATGATGAGTTGCCATTCCTGGTCGTCCGCAATATGCCCCTCCCAACGGTAGAGCGAGCGCACCGGACCCGTCACATTCACACAGGCGGCGAGGCGTTCCTCAAGCAGGGCCGTGGCAATGGTCTCGGCTTCCTGCTCAGCGCTGACCGTGACCAGGACCACGATGACCGGCGTCATGGCAGCCCCCTTGTCCCCGCACCAGCGCGGTGCAGACGCCGACGCAGCGCTCCGGCGGTGAGCCGATATTTAAACGCCTTGCGGCCATCGATACACAGCACGGGAATGTCCTGACCCAAGCGGGCTTCGAGTTCCGGCTGAGCTGAAATATCGATTTCTGTCAGGGTGAAAGCCGTGTCGGCCTGGACCTTGGCCACAATCGCTTTCATGTCGTCGCACAAACAGCAGCCGGGACGAGAATACAATGTCACCGCGGGTGTCATGCTTCCTCTTTTATCAGGGAGGGGGATGGTGCGGGCGTGAGGTCTGATAAGTTTTCTATTTTGACCTGGGTGACATGGTGGTTGTCGGTTTTGAGGACGGTCATGCGCAGCGCATCGTACTCAAACATTTCATTGACCTCGGGGATACGCCCGAGCCATTTATTAATGAAGCCGCCCACGCTGGTGTAATCATTCCCCTCGGGCAGCTCAAACTCGTTAATGTGATCGTTGACATCGGAAATAGACAGGGCCGCGTTGACGATATAGATCTGATTGGAGACTTTTTCAATATCGTGGTTCTCGCTATCGTGTTCGTCCTGAATCTCTCCAACCAACTCCTCAAGAACGTCTTCCATGGTAACGAGGCCGGCCGTGCTGCCAAACTCATCCACCACCATGGCAATATGCACCTTGCGACGTTGAAACTCCCGCAGCAGATCGTCGATTGGCTTTGTCTCCGGCACAAAGAACGCGGGCCGGAGGAGGTCGCGCAGAATGATCAGATCCCGATGTTCCATGAGGGTGATCAGATCCTTGGCGTGCACAACGCCAATAATATTGTCGAGTGACTCCTCATACACCGGTATCCGGCTATAGCCGCCTTCCACCAGCAGGTTGACCAAGTCACTGCGGGAGGAGGCAACCTCGATGGCGGCGATATTGGTCCGGGGAACCATGATTTCCCGCACACTGGTCTCCCCAAACTCAAAGACGTTCTCAATCAGCTCGTGCTCCTCTTGCTCGATCGTGCCGCCCTCGCGGCCCTGCTCAAGCAGGAAGCGCAGCTCTTCGCCCGAGTGATAGTGCTCCGCTTCGCTCGCCGGCCGGAGGCCGAAGAGCCGCAGCACCTGGTTGGAGGTCCAGTTGAGCGCAACAATCGCCGGAGAAAAGATGAGGTAAAAAAACCGCAGCGGAAAGGCGACGGCGAGCGTTGTTGACTGGGAATGCTGAATGGCGAGCGCTTTGGGGGCAAGTTCGCCAAAGACAATAAGAAGAAATGTGATCAGGATAAAGGCAACCGGCAGGGCGATACTGTGCGCCAAATCCGGGTCGGCTTCCAGGCCAACCAGGTGCATAAATTCAATAATGAGTTTGGCCACAATCGGCTCCCCGATCCAGCCCAACCCCAGAGAAGTCAGGGTAATGCCGAGTTGGATCGTCGACAGGGAGGCATCGAGATGGGAGATGAGATACTGGCCCATCTTGGCCGTTCGGCTGCCGGCCTGAACCAGGAGTTCGATCTGGGACGCACGAACCTTGATGATTGCAAACTCTGCCGCGACAAAAAAGGCGTTGACCAGGACCAGCAGGAGTGTGATGAGTAGACCGAGGGCAGGACTCTCCATGCGTGCGCTTCACACCTCCCGGCTGGCTGGGGGAAGCCGCAGTTGAGTCTCAGGCCACGGGCCATCAGATGGAGGGTCATCCATACAGAGATAAAGCATAATACGAGTCGGCCCTGTATTGCAAGTAGGAAAGTCCCGGTTTTAGTGCACGGTGGTGTTTTCACTGAGGAAACGCTGAATCTCGGCGGGGGACAGCTTGGTCCAGCGTTCGGCTACGGCCACGGCCGCCTGGACCGAAAACCGCTCATTCTCACCAATGATTTCCCGCGTCACCGCATACCGCCGGTCGGGACTCCGGAGCTGGAGGTGGCTCTCCTCGGTGCTCCACGCCGAGCGATGCAGGAGCAGTGGCGGCGTGGGTAAGGACGCGATGACATCCTGGAGCAGTGGGTCCTCCCCATCGATTACAAACCGACAACTGGCTCCGGCCGCGCGGCATAACACCCGCATTTCATCCTGGAGCGTGTGTAACTCCTTGACATCGGTGCTATAGCTCGGTGTCAGGGTTGTCAGGATGGCAATGTCGGGGGTTACCGTTCGGATCAACTGCTGCATATCGCCCCGATGGCGGACGCCGAATTCGAGCACGAGAATGTCGGGTGCCTCGGTACTAAAAAGCGTGGTCCAGACCGCCCAGGCGAAACCGCGCGCGAGGTCCCGCAAGCGAACCGAAGCCAATTCGATGTTGAGGATGGCAAGGGGCAGGCCAATATCGGTATTATAGGAACGGGGATTGGGCTGGACCCGGTACCGCTGGGCCAAAAGCTCGGTCACAATACGTTTAATAACGGTCTTGCCGTGGCTGCCGGCGATAGCAATCACCTGGGGATTTTTCCGCCATAGACTCAGCCGGGCGAGCACGCGCAATATCAGGACGGCGAAGCCACGCAGACGTTGGTAGGAAAACAGGTCACGCGAGAGACCTGGGGTGGAGGGAGACGGGCTATGCCCTGCTGCAGAGGCCGTTGGTCGGTTTGCAGGGCGCTGAGCGGGCTGCGCCCGACGCGCAGCTGCCGGACTGAAGTACTCGCTGAGACGCTCGAAGGCGGTGGTAATATCGTCCGTCCGGCGTCCGAAGTTCAGCCGGATATGAGCCTCGCCGCTAGGCCCAAAGGCAAGGCCGGGGACAACGGCGACTTTTGCCTTTTCCAGAATATCGTAGGCGAGGGCGTACGAATCGTGGGCATGGACAACCACGTCTTTGATCCGGGGAAAGACAAAATAGGCCCCTTCGGGTTTCTGGTAGTCAAACACATGTGAGAGCTGATCAAGATAGGTGAGTGTCAGGTCGCGGCGCTGCTTAAACGCCTGCCGAAAGGTCGTAATATGTTCGTGTCCGTATTCGAGTGCCGCCAGGGCGGCATATTGTGACACAACCGGCGCGCAGGTCACCAGGGCGTCGTGCACTTTGAGGATTTCCTGGACATTCCGGGCGTCGGAATGGAGGTAGCCGACCCGCCAGCCCGTCATCCCATAGGCTTTGGAGAAGGTGAAGATGCGCACAATGCGCTGCCGGACCTCGGTGACCTGAGCCGGACTGAAATACGCTTCGGGCGTATAAACAAAATCCTTATAGGCTTCATCAATAATCAGAAAGATATTATGCCGCTCGGCTAGCGCAATCAGGGCGCGTGTTTCTATTTCTGAGAAGACCGTCCCGGTCGGATTGTTTGGGTTACAGTACAAAATCGCGCGCGTGTGTGGAGACAGACAGGCCTCGAACGCCTCTTCATTAAAGGCAAAATTCTGCTCCTCGCGGAGCGGGGCAAACCGCGGGGTGCAGCCGGCGATGCGGACGACCTCCTGGTAGGAGGCATAACTGGGTGAGGGAAGAATGATCTCATCTCCCGGCTGAGTGAGGGCCAGCAGCGTTGCGGCAATGGCCTCAATCGAGCCGCAGGAAACAATAATCTCCTGGTCCGGGTCGTAGTGCATGCCTTCCCGCAGCAGCGCCTCGGCAATGCATTCGCGCAGTTGGGGTAAGCCTGGGGTCAGCGAGTAGGTGGCACACGCGCCCTCGGCGATTTTTTGCTGGACAAAGGATTTAATCGGTTCGGGCGTATCAAAGCTGGGGATGCCTTGGGCCAGAGAGATCACGTCCGGTACCCGGCTGGCCGCCAGTTCCATCGCCTTGATGGGCGACAGCTTAACATTGGCCGTGCGCGCAAATGCTCGTTTTTGCCCCCCGCCTCCGCGAGCCACAATCAGTCCAGTCCTTTCAGCCCCTTGTCAGCGGTACGGTATCCAGGCGCTCAGCCCTTTGCAATGGAGTGGCGGATTGGGATATATCCCGAAACAGGCATAGCCACGATAGGAGGGGATCGTATGAGTGAGCGCTTTTTTTCCGAAGAAGAAATCCGTGAGATGGGCAAACGCACCGTGGACCGTTTAACGGAAGCTATTGACGCCGGGGATGCCGAGCAGGCCAAGAAGATTGCGAACCGCATGTATAATGAATTCCTCGGAATGCACGATCTGTATCGGAACTGGACAACCGCGACGCTGAGCGAGGTGGGGAAACGCTTTGGCGACGAGGTGCTGGAAGAGATCATGACGGTCGGCGTGAAAGCCTGGTGGCTGCCGAATCTGGAAAAAATGCCGCAGGACCCCCAAGAACTGCCCCGGAAGATCAAGATGTTTGTGGCCGGTCTGCGGGGTCATCTCCAGCCCATGCATATTGAAGAGGATGAGGACAAGGTCGTTATTCAGATGCGTCCCTGCGGCAGTGGGGGACGCATGGTCCTCGAAGGCAAATACGACGGACCCGACGCCTTTCATACGGTGGAAAAGCCGCAGCGGATGACCTATAACCGCGCCGACTTTCCCGTGTACTGTGCCCACGAGCCGCCGATGGAGTTGGTTGATATCGAGAAAAATGGGAAACCCTTTGTGGTGGTCGAGCCGGCCGCCGTGCTCGGAAAAGAGCACTGTTCTTTTATTATTTATAAAGACCCGGCCAAAGTCCCGGAGAAATATTACGAACGGCTCGGCCTCAAGAAACCGGACTAGGCCGGTTGTGAGGAGCACGTATGCTCGTTGCTGGAGTTGGTCTCTCAAAACAACACGACACCGAACAGGCCACGCGGGAGGCGGCCCAGGCGGCCTTGAGTCAGGCGGGTGGCGACCGCGCCGATTTTGCTCTGGTTTTTGCCACCGCCCACCACGGGGCCGGGTACGGGCGCGTCCTGCGCACGGTCCGGGCTGAAGTGCAGGCCAGTCAGGTCGTCGGCTGTAGTGCCGGCGGCGTGCTGACCTCGGCCGGAGAAGTGGAACGCACGCCGGGTATTGCGGTCTTGGCCGTGAAGTCGGACACGCTGTCTGCCCAGCGCTTTTTTGTGCCCCAACTGCGTGGCCGGGCGCGGGCGGTTGGCCAGGAGGTCGTGTCCAGCCTCACTCCTCACCTTGGCCCTGAAAATCTCGCGCTGGTCTTCCCCGACACATATAATTTCGACTCACAGGCTTTCTTTGACGGAATCGCCGAAGGCGGGCTCTCGGACGTACCTTTTGTTGGCGGCGGGGCGTCTGAGGATGGAAGTGTGGGTGAGACCTTCCAGCTATGTGGAGACACGGTCAGTAGTGACGCAGTCAGCGGCGCGCTGCTGAGCGGTCAGTTCGCCTATACCATTGGCATCTCCCAGGCCTGCCAGCCGGTGAGCCCCGTGTATCGGGTCACGAAGGCCCACAACAATCTCATTTTTGAACTTGACGGCAGGCCGGCGTTTGAAGTCTTTGCCGAACGCGTGAGTCCCCAACTCCGCGAGGACCTGCGTCGTGCCGCGGCCTCTATCTTCGTCGGCCTGCCGGTTGACGCCGGACGCCAGCATATCGCCCCTGGCGAATACGTGGTGCGGAACCTCGTGGGCTTTGATCCGGAGCGCGGTATTATTGCGGTAGCGGACCAGATCGTCGAAGGCCAGAAGCTGGTTTTCACCTTACGCGACGGGGATGGCGCGCGGACCGATCTGAAGCGTGAGCTGGAAGCCCAGGACCGGAACTGGCAGCACAGCCGCCCGGCGTTTGGTCTCTATTTTAACTGTGTCGGACGTGGCAGCGGACTCTACGGGATTCCCGATATCGACTCGTCTTATATCAGCCAATACCTGGCCGATGTGCCGGTTATCGGGTTTTTTACCGGCTGCGAGATCGCCCCGGTGCAGCGCCAGGCCATCGTCCACCAGTATTCCGGCGTCCTCGTCCTCGTTGGCGAGAAGCTGCTGCACTAAGACAATCTGGGCTCAAAACGGGAACAGATTCCCGAAAAATCCCTCGTCGTCGCTTGAGGCGACTGGCTCGTCTTCGTCATCGCCCATGAAGCCCTTGAACGGATTATACTTCGAGAGCAGCCCCGGCTTGGTAATGGTTTCTCCCGACCCAGGGTCAATGTCACGGGCGCGGCCATAGGCTGGCGTTGCGGTGGGAAATTGTTCCGGCTCCTGGAGATAGGTGATACCCAGATTACGGTCATCATCACAGCAGCCCTTGCTGAACGGCAGCCAGGAGCAGGACGTGCCGAGTACGATCAGGCTCGCGCACAAGGCAGCGCGGATATACGCGCCCGGCGCTTGCACAGTATGGAAATTCGGATAGTGTCTCAGTTTCAGATCTCCCTGCCGTTATTTCAGTCGTACCGCCGTTCCGGTCGCGACCAGTAGCAACATGCCTTTTCCCCCGCCGCTGATTTCGCTGTAGTCCATATCGACACCGACAACCGCATCGGCACCGAGCTGCGAGGCTTGCTCCGCGAGTTCTTCCAGACAGGTCTCCTTGGCTTCCCGCAGTGCCTTCTGGTGGGTGCCGCTCCGGCCTCCGAAAAAGTCCCGCAGGCCGCCCAGCATATCCCGAAAGACGTTGATACCCAAAACACACTCGGCGCTGACAATGCCAAGTGCTGCCTGAATCGTGCGGCCCGGAACCGCGGGGGTAGTAGTCATATTGTTTCTGGCAATCGGCATGGACGGCTTTCGTTAGGCTGTTGTCTCACGACGGTTATACATAACTGGAAAACTCCCCGGCAACTACCACACCGCCTGCGCGTTCTTTCTCCCGGACGTTCTCAGTATGGGAGAAAAATCAGAGCGGTGTGGTCTCCGGCAGCGGCCCGAATAAAACCCGCAGGGCGATGTCGGCCAGGAGAAAGAAAAGGGCGATGGCAATGAGGGTATTTTCGAGCGGATGGAGGAGAACTTTCTGGCCGCCCCGGACGTGGGAGGTGAGGGTGTCGAATGTCGGGTTGAGGCTGCCGCCCGTTCCTTCGGCCAGGGCGTGCAGCAAGGGCCGGTTGGGCTGTTGCTGGCGATATTCCTTCAACGCGCCGTCTACTTCCTGTCCAACCAGAACCGTCTGACTCCGCTGGTTCAGGATCGTATTGCCTTTCCGCTTGATAATGGTGACGGGCACATTGCCCGTATAGCGGGTGGGCAGGACAGCTTCGGAGATGCGCGGGGCGACCGGCATGAGGGTCAGGGTCTCGCTTCGGGTTCCGCTGGCCAGCCGGGCCTGGAGGATGCTGTCCTGCGTATTGTCAAAGGATTCCACCCGGAGGATCGTGCGTTCGCCGCGCTTGGTCGCGCTCAATCGATAATCCAGCGGGGTTTCATTCCGCATGACCCACCGAACCGCTTGAGACCAGAATTTTCCGAAGCGTTCCCATCGGATCCAATCCCCCGAGCCGGCGCCGCTCGGATCAAAGGGAACGACGACGACTTTGCCCAGACCGTACTGCCAGGTGGCCAGGAGCGGGTCCCGTTCGCCGTGGACGTCGGTATAGAGCTGGACGTTCGCCCGCTTCTTGGGCTTGGTCAGCATATATTCGTCCAGGGCCGGGAAGTCGGACAGGCCGCGTAAAATCTGTCCCCGAACGTCGACCTGGGGGACGATATCCTTGGGACCCTCGTCTTCCTGATCTTGTTGACGCAGGGTCTGACGGGTGTCCCGCACCAAGAGTTGGGGCAGCATGGTGGCGTCTTCAACATGGTAGAAACGCCCGCCTGTTTTTTCCGACATATACGACAGGAGTTGCAGGTTGACGGTATCGCTCCCAATCCGAATGGTCGTAATCGAGATCTGGCGCTGGGCAATGGTTTTAATCAAGGGATAATGATCGTTTGGGCTGCGGTTGGTATCGCCATCCGTCAGCAGAATAATATGCCGAATGGACCGCCGGCTGCGACTGAGTTGATCGGCCGCGGCTTCCAGCGCCTGATAGAAATCCGTCCCGCCGCCATACCGCAGGCGCCCGATACGGCTCCGCAGCGTCGAGCGATTCTTGGACAGCCGCCCTAAGGTGGACAGGGAATAGGCTTCTGAGTCAAAGGCAATGGCGCCCGCCAGATCGGTATTTTTGAGTTGACCCAGGACGGCGACTGCCGCCTTCTGGGCATACTCCATCTTCTGGCCGTCGTGCAGACCGCGCACGCGGCTGTTGTAGCCCATGCTGTTCGAGCGGTCGATCAACAGAAAGAGGGCGATCGGAATCCGCTTCTTTTTTTGCGGACGCTGCTCGTGAAAGGAGACCGGCAAGAGACGTTCGATAGCGGAATTCTGATAGTCGAGCGTCCCAAACGTCCGCGTTCCGCCCGCCATGAGAAAGCCCCCCCCAAAGTCGCGTACATAGCGCTCAATGGCGGTCATCTGCCGTGCGGTTATGTCTTTACGGCCGATGTCGTCAAAGACTACGCTATTATAGTCGAGCAGCTGGGGCAGACTGGTTGGCAGACCCTCGGGACGCCGGAACTCGATATCCACTTCCTTGAGTTGCAAGGCCCGCGCTAGGTGGGTCTTTGGGTTGTCGGTAATGACCAGGGCACGCGTTTTCCCGGCAACCGCCAGATTTGTACTCTGGCTATTGTTCCCGGCGATGGTATCGGCGTCCGTCTGCATCTCGGCGCGCAGCAAATAGTTTCCGCGCTGAAGGATTTGAGCGGGAATCTCCAAAACCGACAGGCCGGGCTCCAGACTCAGCGTTTGACGGGTCAGGAGCCGATCGTCGGCATAGATGTCCGCTCTGCCTGGAACAGGCTGGCCATGGCCGTTGCGTACAACGAGGCGCATATCAAAGACGCTGCCCTCACGGGCCAGCGGCGGAACCACAAACTTTTCCAGGGAGACTTCGGCCTGTTGTCCGCCGGGGGGAATGACTGGATAAATGGCGATGCCCATTTGACGGGCTACGGCTACGGTCTGGCGGGCCACGCCCGTTGTCTCATTCCCATCGGTCAGGAGGAGCAGGCGTTTTTCCGCCCCCTCGGGATACAGGGCAAAGGAACGTTCGAGCGCTTGCGCGATATTGGTGCTTGTTGCACGGTCAGGCGACGGCAGTGATTCGGGCAAGAGTGCCTGGTCTGCCGGACCGGGGGCAAGCACGAGCTGGGTATCCGTTGCAAATGAGAGGATGGCAAATTCATCTTGTGCGGAAAGCGCCGCTTTGAGCTGCTCCAGATAGGTCTGCATCCAGGTTCGGGCTGCTGCGGCAATACTGTCTGAGGTATCAACCGCCGCCACAACGGCTAAGCGCTGATCGGACAGAATGGTCTGATGGCTCAGACCGGCTAGGGCCAGAATAATCAGGAGAGCGGCTACCGTTCTCAGTAGCGTCGCGCCCAGGAGTACGCGCCGCTGGGAGTGACCGCGTAAGGGCAGCCACAGCAGGGGCAACAGCAGCAGGAGCCACAAGAACTGCGGCGACAGAATCGTGTAGGCCTGGCCAAAAATTTCCGCCGTCATGACACACCTGCCAGCGGAGAGCGCCATAAGGCGTAGAGCCACTCACCAAAGAGCAGCAGCGCGGCCAGCCAGTACAGGCTCTGGCCAAACTCGACCGGAATTTCACGCTGTACGGCTTCGGGTGAGGTACGAACTCCCGATAACACGGATGGCTGCCCCGCACCCGTATCGTCCCCGGTCTGGCGGCCAATGTCGGATTCGGCTTCGTCAAAAAGATTGGCGTACAGCTCTGCCCGGTAGCTTGCAGTCTCAACCCGATAGATGCCCACTCGGTCGAGCGATACGGTGTCGGTTTCAAGGCTCTGAGCTTCGGTCTGAGGCGCGGAGAGGAGCGCACCGTCAAGGGGAGCGCCCGTGGGAAGAAAGAACACATCTCCGGCGGGTAGTAACTGGGGATCGAACGGATTGGGTGGGCGCAGCCAGCGCAGGGCATTGAGAAAGAGGACGAGCAGGGTCAGATTGTCCGAGTCGGTGAGATTGCCCGCATCGAGATCAAAGGCTAAACAGACGAGACGCCGGCCGTCTCGCTCACCCGTCAGAGCAAGCGGAATCTCGCCGTGGCTGGTCTTTGAGGAAATGAGCACCTGGGCCCAGGAGGGGAGGGCCAGAATACGGGCCTGCTTGAACGGCAGGGCTTCAACATACTGCAGGTTGTGTAAAATTTCGTGTTCGTCGTTCCAGTCCAGAATGGTCAGATCCGCGGCCTCGGTCAGCACGGGAAAGAGCGCGTTTTCAACCGGCGGAAAGATGTAGAGGCTGTTGGCGGGAACTGCCTCGTCGGGCACAAATTGATGGAACAGGACCACATCTTGTTCGCTCACTTGATCAGCCGAGAAGTCTTCGGGCCTGGTGCTGAGCAGCGTCACACCGGGTAATGCCTGACTGAGCTGCCGGACCTCCTGGTGCAGATGGGCAACCGGAGAGACCAGGACTAATTGCCACGAACGGCGCGCAGCCACCCAGCTGAGGGCGTGATTGTCGACAGCCAAGGCATCCTCGGACTCCAGATGAACGGCCAACTGCCCCGGCCCTGTAAAACCGCTTAAAGAGAACGAGCGGGTATTATTGGCCGACAGGCTGAAGGCTTCTTGAAAGACCGCTTGGCCGTTGAGTTCAACGCGTAACGTCGCCGTTTTTGTGCGGTTGGCGTAATTGTGAACGAGGATATAGGCCTGGGCCTGGGAGTAGTCCTGGAAGGGATTCTGGTAGACATGAACCGAGGCCAGAGCCATATTGTCGTCTGTCTCGCCCACACGATGATAGGTCAACGCCTGTTGCTGCGTCTCTGACAGACTCAACTGGTTGGACGGTAGGTCGGTAAAAACATGAATCTGAGCTTGCCGTCCGGCACGGTCACGCTGGACGAGGGCGAGTTCGATGCCCAGTTCTAACTGGGTGCCCGTATCCTGCGGTCGGAGGCTCTCGAGTCGGTGTAACACCAAACGATGGTCGGTCGTAAAGCCGCTGATGACCTGGGGCCGGGTAGCAATGCCGATGAGCATGACTTCGTCAAGCGGCGCTAACGCGTGGAGTACATCCTTGGCCTGATCCAGGGCCAGATCAAACCGGCGCACGCCGTTTTCGCGAGCCTGCATACTCGCCGACAGATCGAAGACGAGAATCTGTCGGTCACCGCGCGTTTCGGTCACCGCGCGTGACCAGTAGGGATGCAGCAACCCCCCAATCAGCAACAACAGGAGCAGGGCCTGAAGGAAAAAGAGAAGGTCGGGCCGGAAGCGTCTGGACCGCACGCGATCTTCGGGAATGTCTGTCCAGAACAACAGGCTGGGGACTTCAATGCGGGTGCGGGTTCGCTGGCGCAGATAGATCAGGACCAGCACGCCGAGCAGGGAAACGAACGGTAAGGCCGCTGGATTGAGGATGCCCATACGCCGCAGAAGATACTCAGTGGAGGGTGACGAGTCCCACCTGAGCGAGGGTCTCCGTCACCGTCTCGGTGATGGGCTGCGCGCTGGAGAGACGAGTATAGAGCACCCGATGTTTATGGCAGAACTGTTGGAGCGCGTCACAATGGACCGACAGGGCGTGGTGATATTTCTCAAGATTGGCCCGGCTGAGGGTGACCCAGCGTTCGGTTTGCTCTTCGACATCGTACAGCTTGCCGCGTCGAAAGAGACGTTCCGGGCGTAGCTCGCTCTCGCCCAGGACCTGAATGGCTTTGACCTCATAGCCGCGCGCGATCAGAAAGAGCAGGGCGGCCTCATACTGCGCAGGTCGGGTCAGAAAGTCCGAAACCAGGATGACCACCCCCGGCTCTTTGGCCTGCCGAATATAGGCTTGGACAGACTCCCTGAGATAGGTTTTTCCGGTTGGTATCAGCGCCTCCAAAAAGGGGGAGACACGCAGAAAACGGTTGCGATGACGTAAGAACGGCGTTGCCAGAAAGGGGCGCGGCGGCGCAGACAGGGCAGCGATCCTGAGCGTGTTATTACTGGCCAGCGCGATATAACTCAGCGCCGTGACCAAGTCCACGGCATGGGGGAATTTTCCGTCTCCGGTCGGGGCGCCCATCGACGCGCTGGTGTCGAGGATGAGATGAAACGGGATTTCCCGTTCCGCCGTAAACGTCTTGACCACCAGTTGGTCGAGTCGCCCGGCGGCATTCCAGTCCAAATAGCGAAAATCATCACCCGGCGAGTAGTCCTTATACGACTCGAATTCCACGCCCCAGGCCTGGCTCGTGCGTGGAATGGGCGTCTCCCCAGGACGGTGGCCGCGTGCCGCGCGGACACGAATACGCAGACGGTCAAGCTGCTTGAAAAAGGCGGGATCGGTCAGACTCACGCGTGGCCCTCATTCCTAGCGTCGGATTTTTTTGGCGGACTCAAGAATGCGCTCGATGATTGAGGCCGGGTCGATATTCTCGGCTTCGGCGGCAAAATTGAGTACCAGCCGGTGATTGAGGGCCGGCTGCATGACCTGGTCAACATCGTCGTAACTGACGTTGGCCCGTCCATCGAGTAATGCCGCAACTTTCGCCCCCAGCATCAAGGTCTGGCCGCCGCGCGGACTGGAGCCGAAATTGACATAGCGGCTGACCACATCCTCTTTGGGCAATGTCACTGCGGCCGTATCGGTCTGATTCACATACAGCGCGTCCGCCGGCAGCGTGGCGTGAATCAAGGCTGCGATATACTCTTCAATATTGGGCGCGACCATGACATCCCGGACCAGATGCCGAAACGCCATGATCTTTTCGGCGGCTTCTGCTTCGGCAAAGACGGGCTGGATATCCGGCTCAGCCGTCGTGGTAGTCGAGCTGATAATGCGTCGGACCTCGTGGTGGGTGGGATAGGTCAGGCGGACCTTGAAAAAGAAGCGGTCGAGCTGGGCTTCGGGCAGCGGATAGGTGCCCTCCATTTCGATCGGATTGAGCGTCGCCAGCACGAAGAAGGGCGGGTGCAGTCGATAGGTTGTGCCAGCCACCGTGACCTGGAGTTCGGCCATGGCTTCGAGCAGCGCCGCCTGGGTTTTGGGGGTGGAGCGGTTGATCTCGTCCGCCAGCAGCACGTGAGAAAAAATCGGCCCTTCAACAAAGACGAAATCGCGCCGACCCTCGTCTTGATCCACGACCATACGGGTGCCGGTGACGTCTGCGGGCATCAGGTCCACGGTGAACTGAATCCGGTTAAAACTGAGATTCAGGACATGGGCCAGCGAACGCACCAAAAGCGTTTTGCCCGTGCCTGGCACGCCCTCGATCAGCACATGACCGCCGGCAAAAAAGGCGATCAGAATATCTCGAATCATATCCTCATGGCCGATGATGACCTTGGCCAGTTCGGACTGAATCCGCTGAAAGCTGTCCTGAAATTCAAGCACAAGATCGGTTGCAGGTGTTTCACTCACTGCACTGCCTCCCGCGAAAACAGCTGTTTCACAATGTCTTCATATTCCGGTGGAATCTGGGCGTTCCGGATGGCGTCGTCCAAGGCCTGGTTTGCGCTGAGCTGGCTGGTGGACTTGAGAATCACCCCGCCGCCCTCGTCTTTGACAATCTCGTAACCGGTCCGGCTCTTCTCAAAGCTGGCATCGAGCGACAGGCTGAAGGTCTGCGGGGTGCCGTCCAGACTGGCCTCGTTGCCGTACAGGCGTGGGTCTGTGCTCGTACCCGCCCCGGAGCCACCCCGCCCGGCCTGGCCTCCCCGACGGGGGAGCTGGGGGTTGGCAGACGGAAAGGCCCCCACAGCCTTCCGTCGATCAAGACGCGCTTGTTTGAGCTTCTGGAGGCCGCTGCCCTGTTCCGGCGCTTGATGACTACCCGGCGCAGTCCGCTCGGCGTCCTGCCCGGTCTGGCCCTCACCCCACGCCTGTTGGCTGGCGTCTCCTGCCTGCTGCGCAGACTGTCCATTCTGCGCGAGCTGCTGTTCGTCGTTGAGGAGTCTCTCGGCGGCATCCCGTTCGTCAAGGGACTCCTGAGACTCTTGGAGTCCTTGCAGCGCCGTCAGCAGGGCTTGTTGGAGGTCTTCAGGCAGAGACGCCAAGTCCAGCAGTTCCTGTCCCAGACCTTCTTCTGCTGCGTGATCCTGCAAACTCGCCTGGCTGTCCGCCTGCTCAGACAGTGTCTCACCAACAGGCAGCGGGTCCAGCGTACTAGAGGTGAGACCTTCCGGCGGCATGGATAGACGTTTGTCTACCAACTGTCCCGTGCGTTCGGGCAACTCGGCGGAAATAAGCTCAAGATTGGTCAGTGAGAAGGGTTCGGGTTCGGACGCGGGTGACAGCAGCGGGACGGAAGCTACCAGGAAGGCGAGGACCAGTGTGGCGAGAAAAGGCAGGGCGCTCCAGGGTATGCGCCGTGGCGCGACCTTCTTGACCTCCCACACCGACAGCCGGTCCATATTATCGTGCAGGAGATACGCCCATAAGCGGGAAGCCGGAGGTCCGTTGGCAGGGTTGGCCAGAAGCTGGGCCGTCAGCGTTGACAGGCGCTGTTTGAGCCCAACCTGAAGATCAATCCGGCTGGCGGCGGTGTGCAGATTGGTCCAGTCGGCTATGCCCTGGCGGAGAAACCGAAAACACACAAAACCGGCCAAGGCAAGGAGCGGCCAAGCCGCCAGGATGAACCAGAACGAGGAGAGCGAGAAGGCCAAAAAAGTAAAAAGCGCGAACCCGAGGGCGAACACCGTCCCGACACCATAGAAGCGGTGTTGGGCGGTATAGAGATTAAAGCGCGCCTGAAGTGTGCGCAGTCTCGCTTCGACCTCAGCGAGCGAGCTCCGCTCCTCAGTGCCGGGCGGCCAGTCCATGCGAGAGTCCTTAGTGCCTGTACTCCTTGAAAAAGGCGCTCACACCATAGTTGACAGCCTTTCTCAGGTCAACTCACAAGCGGAGGCAAAGAATCCCCTTGTGTGAGCAGTGGCTTGTCTTACTTTTACGCAGGTGCAACCGTGCGTGCAAACTGCTAGTGCTAATGGATATCCCGGTTTGATACACTGCTGGCCTCAAGATGATGCTGTCTTCCGTCTCTGTCATCCGTTTGCTCATCGCTTGTGTATTAATACTGGGTGTGGCTTGTGAAGAGCCGCTCCGGCTGCCGTATATTGAGCCGGTCCTGCATAATTGGCCGGAACAGTACCAAGGCGTAAGTGGGATTAAACTGCACGTCTTTCAGACTGGCTCGATAGAAGTATCCAGCCGGGTCGTCTACCAAGACGGTAGCCTCCCCAAGCAGCACACCCTCAATATCCTGGTGTTTGGCATCGAGCATCCCAAGCAGGGTCTGGTCCTGATTGGAACCGGCTTGAACCGGGGGCTGGCGGAAGATGCGCCGCGCTACTTAGGACCAATTCGCTCGATCTTTGGGCAAGCAGACATGCAGCCCGGCCAGGATATCCTCTCCCAGCTCCAGACGGCCCGGCTCTCAGTGGAAAGGGTGAAATTCGTGATTCTGCCCGACCTGCGGCTCGACCATAGCGGTGAGCTGGAGAGTCTGACTCAAGCAGCAGCTGTGGTGACGCGCGAGGAGCACGTCGCAGGGCTGAGCAGCAGTCCTCTTAGCCTGTATATAGCGGATGAATTCGACCAGGTTACGAGCTGGCAATTCGTTGATTTTTCCGCCGATACGCCACTCGGTACTTTTGCCCGGAGTCAGGACCTCTTTGGTGATGGCAGTATCGAGCTGATTGACGTTACCGGTGCAACCGCCGGCGGGCTTGCCGTTCTCGTCCGCCTGCCCGCCCGGCCCGTTCTGTTGTGTGGCAATCTGGCCTGGACACAGAGTCAGGCGCGCTATGCCTGGATGCCCGGTCTGGCCGCTAATCGCGAGCTGTGGTGGGAAAAAATATGGCGTCTCAAGAAATTCAAAGACCTCGTTCCGGAACTTCTCGTCCTGCCCGCCCATGACTGGGCCGCGGTCCGTAAGGTCGAAGCCTCAGACATCATCGTGCATGAGTTTTCTCCCTCCGAAGAAGATGAGGAAAACACATCTACCGCAGCCCGACTTTTCCGACCTGCTGCGAGCCGCTAGGGTAGGGGACGCATGGAAATCATCGTCATCGGTCATGGTTCGTTGATGAGCGGTCGGGGCCTGTCGTTTTCCGGCAGGTTTCAACTGCGGATGGCCTGCATTGTGGCATTGGCGGGCTGCACTCGCGGCTTTGCCAAACTTTCCAAATACGGCGACCGGTTTGCCACCGACCTGGAGCTTGAGCAGCCCGCGCTGGAGGGCACAATCGTTTCGCCGCACACCGCGCCCGATGGGCGGGTTGAAGCCCTGGGGTTGAGCGTCTCGCTGGAAGACTGTGGCCGCCTGGTCAAACGAGAGGGCTATCGGCCGGCAGCTATGCTGAGCCTGGTCGGGCGGGCACGAAAATACGGCCTTGGGGTGGCTGAGTGGCTATGGCGGCTGGCGGCCGAGCAGGCGCATGAGCTCGGGGCCTATCGGCGTCAGCTTTTCTCGATAACGGGCTATACCTCACCCCATTACATCCCCCATCCGGTTCGACTGGCTGAAGCGGGCTATGCCCTGATCTTTCTCGCACCCGGGCCGCGGGGAACCGGCACGCCGGATGTCGTCTCCATTCGCCAGCAGACGGGTATCAACGCCGTCCTGAGTACGGCCGAGACCTGGCGGCGCAAGCCGAATGAGGATCAGATAGCTTATTTTCTGTCGTGTCTGCTGGGCGGAGCGCATGGCATCAACGTGCGGGATTTCCTGACGAGTGTGGGAGATCATCGTGAGCTGGCAGAAACGCTGTATCAGCGTATCCGGCCCGTGCTGGCCGAAGAGGCCGAGTGTTTTCTCCAGACGACCGGCCTGACATCGGAACAGTATGCGCAGGCGTTCGGCAGCTCTGAGGCGGCGCTGCGCCGGAGTGGAATGGGAGACTTTCTTGAGGGCTTCGACAGCTAAGAGGACAGACGGATGAGTATTTTCTCGGTATCAATCGGCAAGGAACAGTTATGTTTTACCGCGGCGCATTTTATTGCCTTCAAAGGCTTCCGAGAACCGTTACACGGTCACACCTATCAGGCCGAAGTGAAGGTGAGCGGGCCGGTTGGGCCGGACGGCTATGTCGTGGATTTTCTGGTGCTGAAAAAAATTGCCGAAGAAGAATGTCAGCAATTGCATTTTACTACCCTGCTGCCCGAACACAGCGACTGCCTGCGCATTAGCGCGGACAGCGAGAGCGTTCGGGTAGAGTGTGAAGACGGCACCCAGTTCAGCTTCCCCCGGCAGGATGTCCGCCTGTTGCCCATCGTGCACTCCTCATCGGAAGAGATCGCCCAGTATCTGATTGCGCGACTGCGCGCCCGTCTGGCGGAGGCGCGCGGGAATAGCATCGAAACGATTGAGGTCCTGATTGAGGACATCCCCGGCCAGGTGGCGATCTGCCGTGAGCCGTTTCGGGTGTGAGATCGGAATGGTTCGGAGGCTGCGAGGCGTCATCCTGGGGTTGCTGTGTATCAGCGTAACAGCGTGTGAAACCGCCTTGCCCGAACCCGAATCCGAGGGCGCGCAGCTCTACCGGCAGCGTTGCTCCGGCTGTCACCGCTTGTATCAGCCCGGTCTGCTCACGCCCGAGATGTGGCAGTTCATGCTGGTGCGTATGGACACGGAGTTTGTGCGCCTCGGCCGTCCGCCTTTATCCGAAACCGAGCGCCGCACCATCCTCGACTACCTCAATACCCACGCCCAGCGTCCGGCCGGCTAAAGACGGACGCTGAGCGTGGATTTTTCGTATTGAAAGGGATATTCCCCTTTGCTACTGAGGCAGCAGGATTTGAGAAATGAAAATAGATATTCTTCTTTTTCAGCTTGCCATTGTGTTTCTACCGGGCCTGATTTGGGCACAACTCGACGCGAGCTACGCAATGAAAGAGAAGCCCGGCCCGGCTGAGTTTCTTATTCGGGCTTTCATGTTCGGTCTTGTGACATACGCAGGAGTCTATTGTGGGTATGAATTTGTGACATACGTAGGAGTCTATTGCGGGTATGAAATGTCGGAATACAGATTCTCTCTACTAGAGATCAGAGATTCAGATTCGAAAATATTCCTCTCGGGAGAGTTCGTTGACGAAATCATCATTTCCGTACCATTTTCTTTTGTCTTGGCCGTTATCTGGATATATGCGGCCACATACAAATGGCTAACGCGGGGCCTGCATCGAATACGGGCAACGAAAAAATATGGCGACGAAGATGTCTGGGATTTAGCATTCAACTCATCTGAAGTGAGGCCCGAGTATGTTCATGTACGAGACTTCGACAAAAACATCACATACGCTGGCTGGGTGAAAGCATTTTCAGAAACGGGAAAACTACGAGAGCTCTTACTCAGCGATGTTGTCGTATATAGCAACTCAGATGAGGAAGCTACAATAATCGAGGAAACGAAAATCCGATTTCTTTATATCGCACGAGATAAAACCGATATTCATATTGAGTTTCCTCATATTTCCTCAGAGGGAAAAGAAAAGATGGTGTAAAGGAGTATGAAGATGGAAGAGAGCCCCAAGAATTCCACCGGACGCCCTAAGGGGCGTGTTCATATCGGGAGTTACATTCAAAGAGGCGGAATCAACCCTGATCCTAAGTCCCAGATCAAGGAACGCCCGGCCCCGCCAAAGCCGATACGAACACGGCTAGGCGTTTCGCCCGGTAAAAAGACCGAGAAAAAATAATCTGCTATCCCTCCCGTCGGGCGGCTTCGATATCGTCGAGCTCTTTCGGAATCGCACTGGTCAGCACGTCATGGCCGTCGGCGGTCACGAGGACGTCGTCCTCAATGCGCACTCCAATACCCTGGTAGGCTGCCGGCACGTCTGCGTCTGCGGCGATATACAGGCCGGGTTCAACCGTCAGGACCATGCCGGGTTCGAGCGTCCGGGACGCTTCGCCAACTCTATATTTGCCCACATCGTGCACATCCATGCCCAGCCAGTGGCTGGTGCGGTGCATATAAAACTGGCGATAATCGCCTTCCTCAAGAATGCTGTCCGTACTGCCGGACAGCAGGCCGAGGCCGCGCAGCCCGTCAATCAGTATTTCCGTGGCGTGCTGGTGCACGTCGTCAAAACCCACGCCAGGCCTGATCATTTCAATCGCGTGTTTTTGGGCGGTCAGCACCAGGCTGTAGATCTCTCGCTGCGGAGCCGAAAACGCGCGGCCAACCGGAAACGTGCGCGTCACATCCGAGCAATAGCAGGCGTACTCCGAACCGGCGTCAATCAGCAGCAGGTCGCCGGCCTGCATTTGTTGATCGTTGGAGATGTAATGCAGAATCGTGGCGTTTGCGCCCGAGGCAACAATCGAAGGGTATGCCGGCCCGTCCGCCCCGTTGCGCCGGAAGTGATACTCAAGCAGGGCTTCGATTTCGTATTCGTACATGCCCGGCCGCGTCTCGTGCAGGGCCGCCTGGTGGGCCGCGGCAGACGCCTTGACCGCACGGCGCATCAGGTCGATTTCCTGCGGGGTTTTGAACAGCCGCATTTCGTGCAGCAGGTCGCCGGGATCAATGAGCGAGACCGGCCCGCGCCCGCTGCGCGGGCGTTGCTGCCGGCCCTGATTCACCAGGTCCAGAATCTTTGCGTTGAGGCGTTCGTCACGGCCGAGTCCGTAGCAGATGTTCTCGGCGGCGAGCAGGTGTTCGGGTAGTATCTTGTCGAGCTGATCAATCGTATAGGCGGCATCCACGCCAAAGTGTTCCCGTGCGCCCTCAACACCAAACCGTTTTCCTGTCCAGGTCTCTTTTTCTTTGTCGCGTGGACGGACAAACAGGATGAACTGCTCTGTATCGTGATTGGGTGAGAGCAGGCATAGAGATTCCGGTTCCGGAAAACCGGTGAGGTAATACAGGTCGTTGTCCTGGCGATAGCGATACTCGACATCCTGGGAGCGAATTGAAGTCGGGGCGGCCGGAAAAATGGCAACCCCATCACCCATCTGTTTCAGAAACGCCTGCCGGCGGGCTGTATAGGTCGAAAGATTTCCGTTCATTGGCATGCTACCGTACCGTCCGTTTCGCGCTCACTTGACTTTAGCCCAACAATTCAAGACGCTTGGTACTATATGGCACACGAGCATTCGTATCCAGAGTCCTTAAACGCCCTGCTGACCGGACTGCCGGAATTGGAAATCGTGCTGGGCCCGCAAGCGAAGCCCGGCTTACACGCGGTCCAAAAGCTGCTCCAGGAAGCGATGGCTGCCCGCGCCGATGGCGATGTGCCCAAGGCCGCCTCAAAAATCGGAACGGCCATGGACACCTTGTCGCAGTTGGCCGACGGGCTCGACCCGCAGGAGGCCACGCTCATGCGGATGCTGTCCGCCCAGTTCAGACAGGCGCTGACAATGGGCGATATGAGTGAGACCCAGCGGGTCTCGGACGTGATGCGCAAGCGTTCCGGGGCGACCATAAAAAAGAAAGCCTAGACAGCGTCCGAAACGCCGCGTCCTTGACTTACTCAGGTCGGTTGGCTAGTGCAAAGGCATGGCCGATGCACTCCAGGCGTGTTGTGAAAAAGAACTGCAAATCCAACTCAAACAGATTGCTGCGACCTATCTCTCCTTCCCGGTAATCAAGGACGTTCCCTGTCCTACTTGTCTGCGCATTATCCCGATTCGGGTGTATGAAAAACCGACTGAGGCCGAGTCTTCATAAGGAATGGCTGATATGGCGGAAAGCGTGGACCTGAAAATTGTCAGGGTGAGCATTGAAAACGAGGACACACCGTGCCGGGTGAGCATCAGAGCCGAGGTAGACGATCTGACGCAGTTGCGCGCCATTGCCGATAAATTCAGGCGCTCAAAAGCGCGCATTCCCGCCCAACTGGTCATCGGTCCTCCCGAAGAAAAGCCCTCGTCTCACGACACGGTCCGCGTCGAAGAGATCGAACAGGTCATTGTCGAAGGGCTGGCGGCCATGCACCACTCCGGCCAAATCGCCCGCGACCTCATCCGCCGCTTTCAGGGGCGTATCTTGGCGGGGGATGGGGAGTAGGTTCTCGCCTGCATCGAAGGAAGGAAAAATGTCCCGACCAACCAAAGTCGAGCCGCGAGACGGCTACCGAATCTGGATTCACTATTCGGACGGAGCTGCCGGTGTCGTAGACTTGTCCCACCTCGTCGGGCGGGGTGTCTTCAAGGCTTGGAAGAACCGGGCTTTCTTTCAGGGCGTCTACCTTACCACAAACGGCGCGGTCGCCTGGGACGAGGATATCGAGCTGTGCCCGGACGCGCTCTATATGCGTCTCACTAATAAATCCGTTGAAGAAGTGATGCCGGGCCTACGAACGCTGGAAACGAATGCCTGAACTCTCCAGGTTCTATGGAATCACTATACGGATGTATTTTGATGACCACCTGCCACTTCATTTTCACGTAGCGTATGGCGGCGATGAAGCTGTGATTGGAATTGACAGCTTAGGACTACTCCGAGGACGCCTGCCGGTTCGGGCTCTCGGGCTCACCGTCGAGTGGGCATCATCACACCAAGCGGAACTACAGGACGCCTGGAATCGGGCCAAACAACTAGAGGCTCCAGGAAAAATTGCTCCGCTGGAGTAACGCTCTGAAGGATCGTCAACACGGACTCGCGATAGTTGATGGGCACATCCGCCGCGAAGCCACCATGTACGCCTTGCAGGAACTCATCGCCCGAACCGCTAAATAACTCCTGCTGTATTGGTTATTAGGCTCTTTGCCTGATATAAAGTGTGAATTCGTCAACGATTTTCCAAGCTCTCTTCATCACTTCAAGGCGCTCTTTCCAGGACATACCCGTAGCTTCTCCGTGCCTTTGTGGATCGGAGTACTTTTTTATATAGTCTATATCTCCTCGTTCGATCTTCAAAGATTCGCGGAGCCTTCCCCAAGATTTCTTATCTCGTTCATCTTCTTTATCTTCAGGATTATAAAACTCTTGTCTGATTGTCTCGATTGCTCGATAGGCAAAAAAGCCTGTGTCCCGAGGCATTCTAATAGCTTCACGAAGGTCGGCGATTGCTGTTTTAAACTCTGGGGACTTATTGGCCACATTTATGAGTTCCTTTAATCGTAACGGTCTTTCGCCGACTGCTTCGGTTAACGAACCAAATCCAACGGCAAAGACTTGAAGCTTTCCGCTAGGGTTGACCATTGATGTGATTTCCACATCATAACCATACGCTTTAGTAAATCCGATTAAATCGACAAGAAATCTGACATGCTGTTCGACCTTGTTTTTTAATGTGGCTGTATCTTGAATTTCGCTTTCTGAATTAACCACGGCGCTTACCTGAGAGAACGCAATTGAGATTTGTACTGAGTAATTAGGGGTTTCGATGGAGATTGGACTTGAGTTGTCAGTCTGAAACTCGACGCAGGCGCGTTCAGGAAGAACCTTCCCAAAGAAAGTATACTTATACTTAGGCATAGAAATATCCCTTTGTCGTTTGGTGTTTGGGCGTTCTGCTTTTTCAATCACCTCGTAGTTTCCGACGCCGCTTCCGTTTCCTCCTCATCCCCGCTTCCAACGGCGCAGTCATTTTCTCATACAACCCGAATAGATGCTCCACTCGCTCGCGTTCGGAGGCAAAACCGCCAGCACGAGCGCGGATTTCATTCCAGGAGAGTCGCATGCAGAGAGAACCCACCCCGCCAGGGCTTTCTATTTCATTTTAGCAATAAACTGCCGCGCTTTTTGACCCTCGGCAGGATCGAGGCGGGTGATGATGGCGGCCTGTTCCTCGGCTTTTTTTCGGCTGCCGCCCACGAAACCTGGAGCCTCCATATAGTACCTCATCAGGTCCCAGTGGGCCGCCAAGTGGGTAGGGTCGCAGCCGACCGCTTTCTCAAAGTGAGTACGGACGTTCCTGACGAGAGAGACATTGCGGAGCTTGCGGAACATGCTCATCTGCTCGACGTGACGGCCGTAAGCGCGTCCCAGCCACACATGATAGTCGGCATTACACTGTTCGCCGTCCACAGCTTCCTTGAACCAGGGGATGGCCTGTTCATAGTTTTCCTCTGCATAGGCAATCCGTCCCAAATAAAAGGGCGCGCTTGTATTGGTCGGCTGCTGCTGGTGCAGGGCCTCAAAAAATTGACGCGCTTCGACCAACTGGCCGGCCTCAAAGAGTTGGACCCCGGTTTGGAGGTTGTCCTGAGCAACAGCGGGTGGGGAGGAGAAGAGGCATAGCAAGAGGCTGAGCGGGATAAGGCAGGCGGAGAGGACAAGGGAGGAAGACCCCCTCACCCTAGCCCTCTCCCTCCAGGGGAGAGGGGATGAAATCTGTAGGGGCCACCCCCTGTGGTGATCCTTCCCCCTATGCAATCCCCTCCTTGGAGGGGTGGCCCAAAGGGCCGGGGTGGGTCCCTCGCTCCTCACGCTATCACCTGCCGTTAAAACGTAATGAGCGGCTTGACGATATTGTCCGCCTTGGTCGTCATCATAGTGAACGCCGTCTCGACCTCCGTAAAGGGAAACCGATGGGTGGTCAGGGGTGTGGGGTCGATACGCCCGTTCTGAAGCAGCCGTAACAAACGCGAGACCTGCTCCCGCCCGCCCGGACATAACGCCGTGTGAATTTTCTTGTCGCCCATGCCCAGCCCAAACTCCGGCAGCGGAATGCTCAGCACATCGCCGGCTTCACCGTGATAGCCGATATTCGAGATCACCCCGCCCGGCTTGGTCGCTTTCACGCAGTTCTCAAAGGTAATCGGAGAGCCCAGCGCCTCAATGGCGGAATCAACGCCAAGGCCGCCCGTGAGCTGCATAATCTGCTCGACCGCATCCCCTTCGGTTGGATCGACCACCACATCGGCGCCCATCTTTTTAGCGAGTTCCTTGCGATCCAGCTTTGAGTCAACGGCGATGACCAACCCGGCACCCAACAGCCGGGCGCTGGCCGTGGCGCACAGCCCGACAGGCCCTTGGGCAAAGACCGCGACCGTCCCGCCGGCCGGAATCTCCGCATTCTCGGCTCCCACCAGGCCAGTGGACATCATGTCCGTGGTGTACAACGCCTGCTCATCTGTCAGGGCATCTGGGATGGCAACAACATTGTAGTCGGCATCGTTAACAGAAAAATACTCCGCCATATTGCCATCGCGCTGGATGGTGAATTTATAGCCGCCCAGCATGCCGCCGCACTGCGAGGTCACGCCGCGCTGACAGGGGTCACACTTGCCGCACGGCGTGATAGCGTTCACCACCACTCGGTCGCCCTCCTTGCAGGTTGTGACATTTGCGCCGGCTTTATATACGACTCCAACGCTTTCGTGTCCGAGTACACGGCCCTCGGGAATTTCAATCACACCCCGCACGGTATGCACATCCGAGGTGCAGATCAGCGAAGCCGTTGTTTTAATCACCGCATCGTTCGGGCCAGGGTCGGGGATGGGTTTGTCAATAATGCCGATCTTGTCTATGCCTAAAAATGCCAGCGCTTTCATGTGGTCCTCCTGTTTTTCACTGATTTTTATCGGGCAAAGATCTGCCCCTGGTCTCGAAAGGCTTTGAACTCCAGCCCGTTTTGGCTGGGGTCCAAGAGAAACATGGTGGCCTGTTCACCAACTTGGCCGCGAAAACGAACGTAGGGCTCGATCAGGAACGAGACGCCCGCCTGTGTCAGCCGCTCAGCCAATGCCTGCCAGGCGTCCCAGTCTAGAATCACACCAAAATGCTGCACCGGAACCTGCTGGCCGTCAACCGGATTGGTGGCCGCAGGTTGGGCCTCTTCGGGAGAAAGATGTGTGGTGACCTGATGTCCGAAAAAATTGAAATCAATCCAGGTCGCGCTCTCGCGGCCAACCGAACAGCCCAGCAGGTCAACATAAAAGGTCCGGGCAGCCTCCAGGTCACGAACCGGGAGGGCGAGGTGAAAGGGAACGCTTGGCATGAGTGCACGTCCGGGTTGTTGCCTGGAGGGTTACAGCATATTGCGCAAATCGGACAGCGTATACGTCCCCGGCAGTTCCCGTCGCTCCGCCATGGTGTCTACCACTTGGGTGAGCAGGGCGTTGATCGGGGTGGCAATCCCGAGCTGCTGGCCCATCGCGTGGACCCGTCCGTTGAGATAGCGCGCTTCCGTTCTACCCCGCCGGCAGAACACATCCTGCCACATGGACGGGAAAACATGAGTCGAGCGATCGGGCAACGGCTGTGAGCTAAAGTCGGGCCGACGCAATGCGGTCACCATATCCGGCAAGGGCTGGTCACCGGGCAGAGTTTTGAGCTTGATCTCGGCCCGAGCCAGAACCTGCTGGGCTTCCGCCAGCATGTCGCCGCACAAGCGGCGCGAGTCCGGGTCGTTCAGCAGCTCCGGCCCGGAGCGGTCGAGAATCGCGGCCGGCGCGTTCATCAGATTGATGCAGAATTTCGCCCACTTACAGGCCAGAATATCGTCCGTCAGCGCTCCGCCCATACTGGCGGCTTGCAGGGCGGCCACGACCCGCTGTGCGGTCTCGTCCAGACCGCCGGGATGGCGGCCAATCACCAGCGAATTGCCACCCAAATGGCCAACCTTACCGGGAAAGACAAAACGGGCCCCCAAGTGCAGAGCCGCACCATAGACCTGGCTGAAATGCTCGGCCACCAACTCTTCATTGGTCATGGTGTTCTGGAGACAGAAAATGGGAGTATCGAGCGGGACCTTGGCGCGCAGTTGCTCGATGGCAACCGGGGTGTCATAGGTTTTGACGCACAGGAAAACAACGTCGTCCGGTTGGAACTGCCAATCGTTCACAGCGGAACAGGCCGCTGGCGTGGTCACAAACTCACCATACTTGCCGGACATTTTCAGCCCGTCCGCCTGGATTTTCTCAATATGGGGCGGGTCTCCAATAAGCAGAACATCCGTTCCGGCTTTTGAGAGATGGGCGCCGACCGTACTGCCGACCGCCCCCGCCCCGAAGATGATAAACCGCATGAGGTCTTCCTCCTGTGCCGGGCGCTAAGGTATGCCGCCAGCGGACAGGCGTCAAGGAAAAGCGGGAAGGGGAGGAGTATGTGCTCTCTCGTCCCTGGATTTCACAATCTCGGAGAATTTAGGATTTCTTTCGTGGCCATAGGACCAATGGCGGGGGGCCTTGGGGGCTGTCTTGCAGGCTGTGGCACAGTCTGATGACGGCCTCCCCAAGCTGACGCAGGTGATCCCGGACGCGCTCATCGGTAATCTCTCCACCCTGCATCTGATCGGCTCGCACGTACACGCTGCCGGGGACGAGGTGCATATTGAACCAGGCCAATACCGGTTTCAGTTCCTGGTCGATGCTGAGGTAGTGATGGTCCGTATAAGCGTTCCCAATCAGACCGGCGACCTTGCCCATAAAGGCTTCGACCGGAATGTGGTCGAGCAGGTTCTTGAGAGCACCGGTGTAGGAGCCCCGGTAGATAGGCGTGCCGATGATATAGGCGTCGGCCGCGCTGATGCGTTCAAGCACGTGGGGAGTATCGTCCGGGTAGTCTTCTGGTGGCCGCCCGTCACAAAAAGAGATGGTCACCTCACGCAGATCGATCACGTCAGTCGTGATATCCGGGGTGTGTTCTTGCGCGGCTGCCAGCGCGGCATCAACAACAGTCCGCGTACTGCCGCCGGCCGTCAGACTGCCTGAAATACCGAGTAGTGTGGTCATGGCTGCTCCTTCTTCTTTCTCTTGCTATACTTCGTCACGTACCGAAAGAGAACCACTGGTCCCCTAGTCAAGGGAGGTGCGATGGACGGCTGTCCTGGTTTCAGCCAGGCGAAGAATAAGCGTCGCGGCTTCCTCGGGGCCGTTGTGCCGGCGCAGGGTGTGTTGCATCTGCCCTGCCCGGCGGGTGAAAGCGTCCTGGCTGAGCAGGGTATGGATGGCGCGCTTGAGTCGGGCGGTGGTGAGCAAGCGTCGGTCCAGCCGCAAACCGGCTCCGGCATCGACACAGCGCTGGGCATTATCGGGCTGGTCTGCGCCGAGGGGAATGCACAGCAGCGGAATCCCGTCGGACAGCGCGGTCAGTACGGTGTTCACCCCAGCGTGTGAAATGACCAGCGCCGGGCGGGTTCTCGGCTCTGCTTGTAGCGCCGTTTGTGGAGTATACGACTCAATACGCACGTTGGGCGGAACCGCCGAGAAAATATCGGGCGGGCAACCTGGGCCGGTGACAACCAAGCCGAAGACGTCGAGCTGACCGAGGGCGCGAATAATCTTTCGGAAGACGCTCAGGCGCGTATTAAAAACGGAGCCAAGAGTGACATACACAATCGGCTTGTTCGGCGGCATGTTTGCCAGCCAACTCGGCACCTGCCAGTCAATCGGCCGATCCCATACCGATGGACCAACATAATGCACCTGGGGTGGCAGATCGGGTCGATTGTAATCATATTCCCGACTACAGGTATGGATGAGTAAGGACGGGGCGACGACGTGTGGGGAGAGTGGGTCGGCGTGAGGAGGGAGTCCAAGCTGCCGGCGATAACGATTCAGGGCAAAGCGCCATGGAGCCATCAGCGCCGTGGCTGCGCAAAGCGCGCCCTTGAGTCCGAGCCGGTAGGGGAGACGTAGGGCCGCAGGCATGGTTTCTACCCGCGGAAAGCCGGCCGGAGGGGCGTGCAGACTTGGGGACATGAAGTGGGTCATGGGGCTCAGCACGGCCCATGGTAATGCCTGCTGCTCGCAAAAAAGCTGGGCGGCAAAGGTTAACGGCCCAGCCACAACAAGGCTGGGCCGGAAGACCTGAGTAATCTGCCGGAGTTCCGGGATACGCGTGGGTATTGAGGCCATGAAGATGCGCAAAAAGTCGTAGCTCACGCGCAGATAATGGATGCGCAGACAGCGAATGGCCGGAAAAAATTCCTCCAAGCGTTCTTCGGAATAGTGGGGGCTGAGGGGATAGAATGGCAGGCCCTCGCGCTCAATGCGTTCTTGGTAGAGCCGACTGGTGGCCAAGGCAACGGCGTGCCCCCTGGCCTGGAGGTTGTGCATCACCGGCAACACCGGATGGACATGACCCATGCCCGGCTCAGTGACAAAGAGGATACGTTGGGGTGAGTATGACATGGAGGTGGAGATAGACGGATAAAATGAAACTCCCCTCACTCCTGGTGGTATGTCAAGGCGTGGGTGAGGAGAGATTGTTATGGGGATTTCTGGAAGATTGCCGTTGGTTTTGCTGATTAAAATCGAGACGCCGTCAGTTCCACATCCGCTTTACTCCAGGATTTTTTAAACCGCCCAGCAGTGGCTTGGGCGTCTTTCTTCTTTCCTTGAGCCCGCAAGCTCTGGGACAAGCCGTACAGCGACCAGCCATTGTCAGGATACTGTTCAAGATCTTTGCGATACACTTGCTCCGCTTCGGCTGACATCCCCGCAGCTAGCAGGACGGCGCCCAAGTTCTGGCGGACCGGGTAATACCAGGCCGGCGGCTCGTTATAAGCCAGCGTATCCTGAACGTGGACGGCAGCTTCGAGGTGGCTGATTGCCTGGTCGGTTTGGCCCTGCTTGGCCGCCAACTCGCCTGCCACCACATGCGATGCAATAGAGAGGAGCTTGGCGGCGACATTCCGGCCCATCATCATGCGATCTTCAGGGATATCTTTAGCGATAGCTTCTAACTTTCCCTGTTCTTTTTTCGCGTCTTCAATTCTGTCTTTTGCCGTCAAAGCCAGAGCGCGGGCATAATGCCAGATCGCTGTCATATAGACGAGGTCTTCCGGGGGCTGTGGTTCATTGAGAATATCGTCCCATTTGCCAAACCGAACCAACGCGCACAACGGCATGGCGATCCAGCCTTCTAAAGGTGGCACCATGCGAGCGACTTCCGGCGTGGTACGGTCTGCCAGCCTGCGGGCGGCTGCAATCGCTTCTGCACTCCGGCCTGACATTTGCCGCGCTGACCACAGAAAGTCGATGTTATGTGGGTAATACACCAGCGGGTAGATGCCCTGCGGCTGTTCTTTCTCGATATAGGCTTCATCCACCTCAATCGCCCGGGCATTGCTCTCTGCTGCCTCTTCATACAGTCCAACCCGGTTGTAGATATGGGAAGGCATGTGGACAAGGTGGCCTGAGCCTGGAATCTGGGCCGCTAGTCGCCGCGCGTAGGGGAGCGCGCGCTCCGGCTGTGCAGAGGCTTCAACCGCATGGATGTAGTAATGAATAGCCCCGATATGATCTGGATCGCGTTCCAGCACACTTTCGAGCGCAGCAACAAGTTCTAGGGTGCCGTCTTTCGGTTGACTATCGGGTGTCCAGTAATCCCAGGGGCGAACGTTCATGAGAGACGCGGCAAACAAAGCGGCAGCATCAAGATCGTGAGGGTAGCGTTGGTGTAAGCCGCGCATGGCTTCTGCATAGGCATTATCCAGTTCTTTCCGATCTGCTTTTTCTGGATCAGATACATAGCGTGTAGCCAGTGCCTCAATATAGGCTCGCTCGTGGTCCCCAGCATAGCGCGCTCGGGTAATGGCCTGCTGAATGGCCTCAAAAGCTTGCTTGCCGCGCTCCGCTGGCATTCGATCATTGATATTTGGGCCAAGTGAAAGCGCTACACCCCAATAGCCCATAGCACAGTTCGGGTCGAGCCGAATGACTTCCTTAAAGGCCCGAATCGCTTCATTATGGTTGAAGCCATACACTAATCGAAAGCCCTGATTAAAATAACGCTGAGCCAGTTCTGACTTTGTAGTGATAGGACGGTGGTAGGTGCCCAGATCCTCGAACAAAGGGACTGGTGCATCACTCGCTATAGCCGCCGTATTCTGCTCTTCGGCGTAAACAGGCTCCGCTAAAATAAACAGGTAGAAAAACGTTAACCAAATCCAAATATATGATTGTCCCACCATATGTCTCCTCTCTGGTCTCTATTCTTGATCTTAATATCGTTTCCTCGCTGTGAGGTAAAACACCAAACATACGAGAGACTATAGTCTGCTAGCTCGGTTAGGAAGATACCTATCCGCGTCATTAATGAGAAACCGTTGGCCCGACTAGACGTGACCGGCTCGGCTCAGTATGAAGGAGATAACGGTCCGGCGGCGGAGATGGACCCCACCTCTCGACTTGGCTGCTGGCTGCTAGACGTGGAGGGCAGGATTGGAAACCAACGGGACGGGTGGTGGCTCGATTCGGGTGACTGGCGCGCGCCAGAACAATCTCAAAAATATCGATGTTCAGATCCCCTTACACCAACTGACGGTGGTGACCGGTGTCAGTGGGTCGGGTAAGTCGAGCCTGGCTTTCGATATCTTGTACGCCGAGGGTCAGCGTCGCTACGTCGAGAGCTTCTCGGCCTACGCCCGGCAGTTTCTCGACAGGATGGACAAGCCCCAGGTCGAGCGCATTGACGGCATTCTGCCGGCCATTGCCATTGACCAGAACCGACCGGTACGGACCTCACGCTCAACCGTCGGAACCATGACCGAACTGCACGACCATCTCAAGCTCCTGTTTGCCAAAATAGGCACCTTGTACTGCCGGGGATGCGGCCAGCCGGTGGAGCGTGATTCGGCCGAGTCGGTGTATAAAAAACTACGCGCAGAAAAACTGGACGGCTGCCGCTTTCTCGTTACTTTTCGCGTTACAACGCCGGCCAGCCTGCCCTGGGAAGAAGTCCGAAACGGTCTGTTGCAGTCCGGTTTTCATCGTATTGTTGTCGCTGGAAAGCCTGTTGATATCCAGGAACTGGAAGAGCGGCCTGAGGCCGGGCAAGAAACCTGTACTGTCCTGGTTGACCGGTTGGCCCTGAATAACCGTTCCAAAAAACGCACGCACGATTCATTTGAACAAGCCTTTCAGTATGGCAAGGGCCGCCTGACGCTGATTTTTCCGGATGAAGACAACAAAGAGGAAACGTCTCCCGCCTCTTCTCGCGATGAAGGAGACGTTTCCTCTTTCACCGCGGTGCCGTTCTCGGACCAGTTGGAGTGCGCGGCGTGTGGCATCGCCTATCAGGATCCCGTGCCGAATATGTTCTCGTTCAACAGCCCGCTCGGCGCGTGCGAGACCTGTCGCGGGTTTGGCCGCACGATTGATATTGACCCGGAGCTGATTGTTCCCGACCCGACCCTGACGCTGAAACACGGGGCGATCAAGCCCTGGCGAATCAAGGCGGCGCAGTGGGAGCGGCGTGAGCTGTTTTCCTTTTGCGAGCAGCATGACATTCCGACCGACGTGGCCTGGCAGGCGCTCAGCCGGAAGCAGCAGCGGGCCATCATGGACGGCGATGGTGACTACTACGGCGTCCGGGGCTGGTTCAAGTGGCTGGAAACCAAAACGTATAAAATGCATGTGCGCGTCTTTCTGGCCCGCTACCGGGGCTATTTCTCGTGTGAAGACTGTCGGGGGGCGCGCCTCAAACCGGAGAGTCTGCTGTATCGGGTGGGGGGCAAAACCCTGGCTGATATCAACCTGATGAGCATCGGGTCGTGCGTGGAATTCTTTGCCGCCCTCAGGCTGACCGCCTATCAGGAGCAGGTCGCTCGTCTCATGCTGGACGAGATTCGGAAACGCCTGCGCTATCTGGTCGAGGTTGGGGTTGAATACCTGACCCTGGACCGGCAATCCCGCACCCTGTCCGGCGGCGAGCTGGAACGTGTGGACCTCACCACGGCGATTGGTTCCGCGCTGGTCAACACCCTGTATATTCTGGACGAACCATCCATCGGCTTGCATCCGCGCGACAGTCAGCGTCTGGTCCGTATCCTGCAAGACTTACGCGACAACGGCAATACGGTCGTGGTGGTCGAGCATGACCCGGAGATTATTCGCGCGACCGACAACGTCATCGACCTGGGACCCCTGGCGGGTGAAAAAGGCGGCGAGATCGTGTTCAACGGGTCGTATACCAAGCTGCTCAAAGACAAGCAGTCGTTGACCGGTCAATACTTGTCCGGACGGCTGACCATTCCGCTCCCGCCCAAACGCCGGCCCGTCAGGAAAAAACATAGGCTGAGCGTCCGCGGGGCGCGGGCGCATAATCTTCGGGATATCGATGTCAGCATTCCGCTCGGCTGTCTGGTGTGTCTGACCGGTGTGTCCGGCTCGGGTAAGTCGACGCTGGTGGAAGACGTGCTGTATCGTGGCCTCAAAAAACAGCGGGGCGAGCCGGTCGGCATCCCGGGTGCGTGTCGTGCCATCCTGGGTGGCGACCAGCTTGCCGATATTATCTTTGTTGATCAGTCGGCCATCGGCACAACTCCGCGCGCCAACCTGCTCACCTATACCAAGGCGTTTGATACGGTGCGGCGTCTCTTGTCGCAAACCGAACTGGCGCGGGTGCGTGGCTACACCCCGAGTACCTTCTCGTTCAACGTTGAGGGCGGCCGCTGCGAGTCGTGCAAGGGCGAGGGTTTTGAAAAAGTCGAGATGCAGTTTCTCTCGGACGTGTATGTCCCCTGCCCCGAGTGTCAGGGCAAACGTTATCGGGCGGAGGTGCTGGAGGTCTGCTATAAGGGCAAGAGTCTGACCGACATTCTGAACTTTACCGTGGCGGAAGCCATAGTATTTTTTGGCGATCAAAAAGAGCTCAAGCGCCGTCTGGGCCCGCTGGCCGCAGTCGGTCTGGAGTATATGCGTCTGGGCCAAGCGCTGACCACGCTGTCCGGGGGCGAGGCCCAGCGGCTGAAGCTGGCCACGCATATCGCCAAGGAGCGCTCCAAAGACTCCGACGTCCACGGCACGCTGTTCATCTTTGACGAGCCCACGACCGGGCTGCATTTTGCCGATATCCAGAAACTGCTCAATGCGTTCGACCAGCTCGTCACACGTGGCCATTCGGTCCTGATTATTGAGCACAATCTTGAGGTCATTAAGTCCGCCGACTATTTGATAGACCTCGGGCCCGAGGGGGGGGACGGCGGCGGGACGATTGTGGCCGAGGGAACGCCGGAGGAGGTGGCCGAGCTCCGGGCCTCGCATACCGGACGCTATCTGAAGGAAGTCTTGGGTCCAGCTGCCACGGGACAGCGCCCACAGCGGAAGCGGCGGAAAGCGAAGTCCCCGGCTCGGCCGCTGGTCGCCGAAGTTGGGAGCGGCAAGTCCATTGCCATTATTGGAGCCAAGGAACACAACCTGCAAGACATTTCGGTTGATATCCCGCGCGACCAAATGGTGGTGGTGACCGGCCTGTCCGGCTCCGGTAAGTCAACCCTGGTGTTTGACTTGGTCTACGCCGAAGGCCAACGTCGCTATATTGACAGTCTGTCTGCCTACTCGCGGCAATTCATCAAGGTCCTCGCTCGGCCCAATGTCGATCTGCTGACCGGTATTCCGCCCACGGTGGCCATTGAGCAGCGGATGAGCCGGGGCGGGCGGAATTCGACCGTTGCCACCGTGACCGAGCTGTCGCACTACTTGCGGCTGCTGTACGCCAAGATCGGTGTCCAGCATTGTACCCAGTGCGGTGCGTCGCTGGCGGCGCAGAGCCGCAGTCAAATCCTGGATCGTATTCAGGCCGATTTTCACGGTCAGGAAACAACCTTTCTCGCCCCGGTGGTGCGAGGGCGGAAGGGATTCCACAAAGACATTTTAGCCGGGGCGCGCAAACTGGGCTTTCAGCAGGCGCGGATCGACGGTCGCACGACGACGATCGAACCGGGGCAGAGTTTGCAGCGCTATAAAGAGCACGACATCGATATTGTGATTGGCCAAACGCTGGTGAATGGCGCAAACGGAAATCGGCGTGACACCGAGACGCTGCTCCAGTCGGCCCTGCGGGTCGGGAGTGGGGCGGTGCATGTATACGGCGCAGACGAGCGGACCTATAGCGAGCATCTCTTCTGTGTAGCCTGCGGCCTTGGCTTTGAAGAACCTGAGCCCCGTCTGTTTTCCTTTAACAGCCGCCAGGGAGCCTGCCCGGACTGCACCGGCGCTGGATTTTTGTGGGAGTTTGACCCCGAGTTGGTCGTGCCGGACGAGAGCAAGTCGCTCAAACAGGACGCTCTCCTACCGCTCGCTCGTTCCGAGCTGAAACGGGCCAAGAACAAGCTCCTGCGGGGACTCAAGAAGCTGGATGTCCCGCTTGACCGGCCATTTGGCGAACTGAGCGCGGAGCAGCGCCGCCTGGTCTTTTCCGGGGACGGTCAGGGGCTACAGGGTGCGTTCGATATCCTGAACGAAACGCTTGAATACGGCGAGGACACGGGTTCATCCTACGCGCTGTCGCAGTTCCTGGGTGAGTCTGCCTGTCCGGAATGTCAGGGCGCGCGTCTGAATCCACGCGCGCGGGCCGTACAGGTGTGTGGCCAATCGCTGCCGGCCGTGATGCGTCTGTCGGCAGCAGACTGCCTCAGTCGTCTGCAGGACCTGTCGCTGTCCGAGCGTGACACGCTCGTCGGGCGGCCGATTCTCAAAGAAATCGTTCCCAGACTCAGCTTTCTGAATCAGGTCGGCCTGTCCTATCTGTCCCTGGACCGCCGCGCGGATACCCTGTCCGGCGGGGAGGCGCAGCGGATTCGTCTGGCCGCCCAGCTCGGCTCCAATCTGTGCGGGGTGTGTTATATCCTGGACGAACCGACCATCGGGCTGCACCCGCGCGATAATGCCCGCCTGATTGATACCCTGCGGAATCTGCAAGAACGCGGCAACACTGTGCTGGTCGTCGAACACGACGAGCAGACTATCGAGAATGCGGATGTGGTGATCGACCTCGGGCCAGGTGCCGGGGTGCACGGCGGCCAGGTTGTGGCCATCGGCTCGCCACAGCAGTTGCGGCAAAACACGGACTCCCTCACCGGTCGGTTCCTCTCCTCGGCCCACCCGCGGCTCGGTCCGGTCCGCTCCCTCAAGGATCGACCGCGGCTGCGCCTGCGGGGCGTGCGAGAGAACAACCTGAAGAATATCGACATTGATATGCCGCTCGGTACGTGGGTGGGCGTGTCCGGGGTGTCCGGGTCGGGGAAGAGTTCTTTGGTCCAGGAAGTCCTGGTCAATGGGCTGCGGCGCAAACTTGGGTTGTACGCCGGTCGGGTCGGGCTGCATGACAGCATTGACAATACCGAGGGGATTGAGCGCGTGGTTGAGGTCGACCAATCCCCCATTGGGAAAACTCCGCGTTCGGTCCCGGCGTCCTATGTCGGCTTCTGGGACGAGGTGCGCAGGCTCTTTTCTCTGTTGCCCGACGCCCGGCTGCGCGGCTATAAACCGGGTCGGTTCTCTTTTAACGTAAAAGGCGGGCGTTGCGAGACCTGTGCCGGCCAGGGTCGCATTAAAATGGAGATGAGCTTTCTGCCCGATGTCTACGTCAGCTGCGATGTGTGTGGGGGCAGGCGCTATAACGAGGAGACCCTGGAAATCGCCTATAACGGCAAGAGTATTGCCGATGTGCTCGAAATGACCATCGAAGAGGCGGCGACGTTTTTCATTGGCGTGCCCAAGGTCGCACAGCCGCTGCAACTGCTGGACGATATTGGCATGGGCTATATCCGGCTCGGTCAGGCCAGTAATACGCTGTCCGGGGGTGAAGCCCAGCGCATCAAACTGGCCTACGAGCTGGCAAAACGCTCGCGCGGCAAAACGCTCTACGTATTGGACGAGCCAACAACCGGCCTTCATTTCGCCGATATCGAAAAACTGATCCACACGCTCCATCGGCTGATTGATAAGGGCAATACGGTGGTGACGATTGAACACAATCTCGACATTATCAAAGAAGCTGATTACATCATTGATCTCGGTCCCGAAGGCGGGGCCGCCGGTGGCAACGTTGTGGCCAGCGGCACACCGCAGCAGCTTCTGAAGAAGGCCAAACGGTCCTACACGGCGCAGTGTTTGAAAGCCTATCTGAACGGAGGGAAGCATGGCACGCGGGCAGACTGAACAGCAGATGGAGAGCGCCGCTCATACGTATTTTGAGCGCGTGACGAACGGCGATGTGGATGGCATTCTCGAACTGTTTGCCGAGGATGCCAAACTCGTCAACCCGGTCACCGGCGCCGTCGGGATCCAGGGCAAAGCGGCCCTGCGCACATTCTACGAAAAATTGACGACCAGCCTGGTCGATTATACCGCCGCGGCCACGGACATCATTATCGAAGACAATAAACTGATCGCCCCGCTCCATCTTGAAGGCAAGACCACGGACGGCCAGCCGCTGGTGATGGACAATCTGAACTTCTGGACGTTTGAGCACGGCAAGTTCAAGGTGTTGCGGATTTACATGGACACCCATCCGTACCGCGTGGCATTGAGTCAGGCGCTGAGCGGTACGGAATAGAGGGGCCTCTTGCAATTCGACGGTCCCTCTGTCTCTCAGCAGGCATCCGGAGAAAGAGGCAGCAAACGAAAAAAAGAGTGGAGGGAGAAGGTGAAGAGGGCGGCAATGCGATCTTGGCGGGCAGGAGAGCTTCCCGTAACAGAGCAGGTCATGATTACTATTACCTTCTTTCCTAGAAATAAGATTTTCATCGATGCTCGTAAACAGGCAATAGCTGATCTCAAACTCCAGTGATAAAGGGAGGTGATCCCCTTGTACAAACAAATCATTCTTACCGATATTCCTGAGGCTGAGCTAGAGATAGTTCTTGGGGATTTCGAGAGTGAAGGGGCGATAGCCGAACGAAAACTCCAAGACGATGGTTTATGGACGATTCAGGCATCTTTCGGAGAAGTCTTGGGAGATGCTGAGAATGTCTCTCTCCTTCAGCAAGCGGGGGAATGGCTGAGGAGGGGCTAAAACGCCCGTCTCAGCGCCTCCAGCAATTCCTTGAGATTTCCACAGCCCAAGACCGTGTCGCATATCGGCGTATAGCGACCCATAACGCTGTCACCCGTGTCCCAGCGCGCTTCCGGTTCCGGGTTCAGCCAGATGAGTTTCTTGGTCCTGTCACGCATTCGGGCCAAGAGATCAGGCCGGGGTGGGCGGCGGTTATTGCGGGCGTCGCCCAGGATGAGGACGATGGTGTTGCGGGTCAGGAGGCGTTCACCTTCGGCCTGCCAGAAATGTTGGAGCACCCGACCGAAGTCCGACCGGGCGTACAGGTCAAGCTCGTCATGCGGGACGACATAGCCCTGCTCGAAAGAGACTTGGCACAGGCGATCCACATAGGCGAAGGTGCGGACCTGGCGGAAATAGTCATGGGCCGGTGCGAGCAGGGCGAGCAGAAAGTCGCTGACGGTTGAGACCGACCCCGACAGATCACACCAAGCCAGCAGGTCGGGCCGACCGGGCCGGCGGCCTTTCATAAACAGATTGACGGGAGCACCACCGTGTGAAATTGAGGCGCGAATCGTTCGACGGAAGTCGAGCCGGCCGCGTTTTGTCCTTCGATAGCGACGGCTGAGATGACCCCGGAAGCGGTGCGCCAAGTCGTCTACCAGGTCTCTGGCTTCTTCAACATCCCGTGAGTCGAACAGACTCAGGGATTTGTGTAACAGCGCCTTGCGTTTGGCGAGCCGGGCTTTTTCCTGTTGATACTGCTCGTCTTCCTCCGGGCTCTGGCCGGTGTCTCCGGCTGGCTGGAGTAAGGACGCCGGCGACTCTTTTTTCTCTTGTGCCTCAGCGGTCTGCGGTTGGGCAGACGGTCGTGCGGGAGGTTTCTTTTCAGACCGCTGAGGCAGCGGCCGGGCGCGTTCGCTCCGCGCTGTTTGGGTTGTACGTGGGCCGACTCCCTGGCCGGAGTGCGGCAACGGTTTTTTCCTGGTCTGTCGGTGAGCGCCGGCAAAGAAGCGATTGAAGACGGTATCAAAGGCGTAACGGTCTTCTTCGTCTTTTACCACGCAGGTCGCCAGCGCTTCGCGCAGGACCTCGCGTTCAACCCCCGCCGCCGCAATCGCTTGGACGGCATCCAGGCTTTCGCTTGGCGCGATGCGCAGCCCGGCGGCCCGGAGTTCCTGAATAAAGTTGAGCGTGACAGAGAGCATGAGGATGGGGGTGAGGGGTTAGGTATTGGAGATTAGGGATTAGGGGCTGGGGGTTCGCTGCCCCTAATCCCTAATCTCTCCTACACCTGCGGCTTGCGTTGCTCGCGATAAATGCGCATGGCCTCGGCAAAGTCTTTTGCCCCCAGCGCGGTCGTCCGGGCACGGGATATTTCCGACGACCAAGTCTGTGGGTCCAGCGTCCAGGACTGATGCAGCAGATGCTTGGCGACGGTCGCGGCCCGGCCGCCGACCTTTTGACAGCGGGCGACGAGCTGCTCGGTTTCCTGTTTGAGCTGCTCGGCCTCAACGACTTTCGTCAGCAGTCCCCAACGCTCGGCTTGGGAGGCATCAAAGCGTTCTCCAAGAATAAGGATTTCCTTGGCTTTGGCGAGACCGATGAGTTGGGCGAGTTTATAGCTCTGGCTGGCGTCGGGCGGCGAGCCGTAGAGCACCTGGGGCAGGGAGAAGAAGGCCGTGTTGGCCGCAATCCGAAAATCACAGGCCAGCACCAACTCACAGCCGGCGCCCAGACAGGCGCCCTGAATGGACGCAATCGTCAGAGCGTTGAGGTGTTCCAGGATATCCAGGGCGCGTTGCCAGGGAGCCCAGGCTGCATCAATGGCCGCGTTGGTTGAGGGGCGCAGGGCGGCCGCCTTGAGGTCCATGCCGGCACAAAAGGCGCGGCCTTCGCCCCTCAACACGACCACTTGGAGGTCGGTATCCGCGTCAAGCGTTTGACACGCGGCTTCGAGGTCAGCCGTGAGTTGGTCGTTGACCGCATTCAGGGACGCCGAACGATCCAGGGTCAGAAAAGCCACCGCCTCTTTTTTTTCAATATAGAGGGTGTCCCATTCCATGCTCTCCTCCGCGCTGCACGACAGTCTGCGTGCTTTTTCCTGTTCCTGGCATAGCATACCAAGCTCCACTGACTTTACCAGCAGCTTCCGGTATATAGACCGCTCAAGGAGAAAAAAGCGCACCCATGGCAACACACACACTGGATCAACTGCTCGAAAAAATGTCGTCCGGAGACAGTCGAGCCCTGGCACGTCTGATGACGCTGGTGGAACGGGAAGATGAAAGGCTGGGCCGTATTCTGGAGGCCATCGGGCCCAGGCAGGGTCAGGCCTGCACGCTAGGTATTACCGGCCCGCCGGGCGCCGGCAAGTCGAGCCTGGTAGACGGGCTGACGACGCTGATGCGGCAGGCAGGAAAAACGGTCGGGATTGTCGCCATCGACCCGTCGAGTCCCTTTACCGGCGGTGCGCTGCTGGGCGACCGGATTCGGATGACAAAGCATTATCTTGACCGCGGCGTCTTCATTCGGAGCATGGCAACGCGCGGCAGTCACGGTGGGCTGTCCCGTGCGACCAAAGACGTCATCAAGCTGATGGATGCGGCCAGCCTGGATTATATTCTGGTTGAGACGGTCGGCGTCGGGCAGACGGAATTGGACGTCATGGGCACGACCGATACTGTGCTGGTGACGCTCGTGCCGGAAGCCGGTGACGGCGTGCAGGTCATGAAAGCCGGGCTGATGGAGATTGCGGATATCTTCGTCGTCAATAAGGCCGACCGAGACGGGTCGCAGCGGATGATGACCGAACTCAGCCTGATGCTGGAGCTGAAATACAGTAATCGCCCGGCAGATGGGTCGGAGCCGTCGGCCTGGCGTATCCCCGTGCTGGCGACCCAGGCGATTAACGGCACGGGCCTGCCGGAGCTGTGGCAGGCCATCCGGGAGCATCATCAGTCGTCGCTGGCGTCCGGCGAGCTGGCGCGGCGACGCTCCGAGCGCCGGCGTGAGGAACTCATTGCCCGGGTCGAATATGAGGTCCGTAAACGCCTGACCGCTGGAGCCCGGACCGATCCCGAGCTGGCGCATTATTTCGAGGCGGTTGGCGCCGGCACGCTTGATCCCCATACCGCATCACATCAAATTCTGGAAAGCGCCGCGCTCCGAGACGAAGCCGGGCCGAGCGCATAAAGGAGGGAGTTATGAAGGCCGCAGTCCTGTACGAACTCAGTACCCCACTTCAGGTCGAGGAGGTGGACCTCGATAATCCCAAATCAAAAGAAGTACGCGTCAAGATTGCCGCTAACGGCGTATGCCACAGCGACTATTCTCTCATCCACGGCGTGCTGCGCTCCCCGCTGCCGGTTGTGCCCGGTCATGAAGGCGCCGGTATTGTTGAAGAAGTCGGGCCGGACGTGACCATGGTGCAGCCCGGCGACCACGTGGTCCTGTCTTTCGCCCCCTACTGCGGGCACTGCTACTACTGCGCCCAGGGCAGTCCGGTCTTGTGCGTGAATATGCGGACGATTATGGGCAAGGGCACCCTCCTGGATGGTACTTGTCGGCTGAGTAGAAACGGTCAGAAGATCCATCATGCTGCCGGCTTATCGAGCTATGCGGAATACGCGGTGGTGCCCGAAATCGCCTGTGTCAAAATCCCGCACGAGGTGCCGCTCGACAAGGCCTGTCTGGTCGGCTGCGGTGTCATGACCGGGGTCGGGGCCGCCATCAATACGGCCGCGGTCAGACCCGGCACGAGCGCCGTGGTCATCGGCTGTGGCGGGGTGGGCTTGAACGTGATTCAGGGCTGTGCGCTGGCCGGGGCGAGTATTATTATCGCGGTTGACCTGATGGACAATAAGCTCGAATACGCCACAGAGTTTGGCGCGACCCACACGGTGAATCCGGCCCGGGACGATCTGACCAAGACCGTGCGGGGTCTGACCGACGGGCGGGGTTCGGATTACGCCTTTGAGGTGATCGGCCTGGGCAAAACCATCGAACAAGCCTATGCCTGCATCCGACAGGGCGGCAGCACCATTGTCGTGGGCGCACCGGCGCGTGAGGAGACGGTGACCATCCCGGCGTTCAGTCTGCTCAACGAGAAAAAGATTCAGGGCTCGGTCTACGGTTCCTCCCGCCCGCACGTCGATATGCCGCGCCTGATTGAGCTGTATATGAACAACAAGCTCAAACTCGATGAACTGGTGACGCGGACCTACTCTCTGGATGAAGTAAATGATGCCATGACCGCGCTGGAGAAGGGCGAGGTCGCCCGGAGCGTGGTCGTGATGTAAAAGCGGCCTGAAGGAAGAAGATCGCTCTCATTGAGCTTGCCGGTTCAGGGCCTGAGCCCGAGCCCTCAGCCGCGCGGATGATACTTTCGATGCACCTCGCGTAAGCGCGCGCTCGCCAGGTGGGTATAGATCTGCGTCGTGGCAATATCAGCATGGCCCAGCATGGACTGGACCGCCCTCAGATCCGCGCCGCCCTCCAGCAGATGCGTCGCAAAGGCGTGTCGCAAGGAGTGGGGATAGACCGGGCCGCCCTCGGGATTCTTCTTGGCGTAGCCTTTGATCAGAGCCCAGAAGGCTTGACGGGTCAGCGGCTTGCCGGAGCGAGTCAGGAAAATATAGTCGCTGCTACGGTGCTTCAGCAGGACCGGGCGGACGGTGTCGAGATAGCCTTGGAGCTGTGCCAGCGCCCGGGTCCCGAGGGGGACGAGGCGTTCCCGATTGCCCTTGCCCCGCACCCGGACGAAGCCCGCTTCCCGATTGACCTGGGAGACGGTCAACTGCACCAGTTCGGAGACGCGCAGGCCGGTCGCGTATAACACTTCGAGCATGGTCCGGTTCCGCATGCCGAGCGGAGTCGACGCATCCGGCAGCGAGATGAGGGCGTCTACCCGGGCCTGGGACGGGACGTGGGGCAGGGCACGGCCAAACTTGGGCAGATGGAGTAGGGCGGTTGGATTCTTCCCGGTCAGTTCGTTTTCTCGTTGCAGAAAACGGTATAAACCGCGCAGTGCGGTTAAGACTCGGGATTGGGTCCGGGTTGATATACCCTGTTCGTGCAGGACGCTGAGAAAGCCGACAATATGGCGCGAACCGGCTTGTCTGACATCCGCGATATCCTGAGTCGATAAATAGGCGCAGAACCGGTGCAGGTCCCGGCTGTAGACCTCTGCCGTACGCGGCGTTAAGCCCTTTTCTACCGTGAGATGCCCCAGAAAGGTGTCAAGCAGGGCGTCGCTTTGGGCACTGTTTTGGTGAGAGAGGGAAGTCTGCGTCATGCGGCTTCCTCATGGCTACGCAGACGGCCTTGCAGTTCTGCCATGACCTGATCGGGATTCCCAATCTTCGCGCCGGTCGCATCCGTCACGTAGAAGACGTCAAGGACCTGATCGACATTGGTGGTGATTTTCGCCAAGTGGATCACCAGGCCGAGTTGGAACAAGGTGTGGGTCACCTCGAATAAGAGCCCTATGCGGTCCAGAGCCGTGACGTCGACCAGGGTGTAGGTTGGTGACGTGGTGTTATCAATCGTGATGTCGGTCCGCAGGCGCGGGCGGGCGCGTTGCAGAAACGCCGGTGGCCGCGCCGCCTGCAGCAGGTCCTCAACCGTTCGCTCACCGCATAAGACGGCGTTCAGCCGCGTATAAAATCGGGCCCAGGTATCTTCCGAGAGCAACATGTCCTGACGGTCCAGGTGCGACAGCCGAAAGACATCTAAAGCAATGCCTTGCTGGCTAGTGCCTCTGACTCTGCTGGTGAAGGCGCGTGCGCCGGAAATGCTGAGTCCGCTTGCGGCGAGGACACCGGCCAGCATGGAAAAAAGCCCTGGGCGATCACGCGTAACCAGGGTGAATTCACTATACTCCTGCTCTGGAAAGTGGTGCAGGCTGGCGCGGTAAGGGGAAGCCTGCGCGTCAGCCTCTGCCTGGACAAAGCGATTCATGAGTTGGAAATGCTCCGGGACCGCCTCCTCCGGGGTCGTCAGGAAATAGCTGTCCGGCATTGCGGTCAGGAATTGGGAGAGCTGCTCGGCGGCTGCCTGTGCGGCCAGGCGCTGTCGAATGCGATCTTTGCGGCGCTGGAGGCGCGCGCCTTGATCCTCCTCAAGCAGCGCTCCCGTTTCCAGGCGCTCCAGGGTGCGTAGATAGAGTTCATTGAGGAGCCCCCCCTTCCAGCTATTCCAGACCTTGGGGCCAACGGCCTTCATATCGGCAAACGTCAACAGATAGAGCCGCTTTAAGCACCCAGGATTCTCTACCGTCCGGGCGAAATCCGCAATTTGCGCGTCGTCCGAAAGGTCGCGCCGTTGGGCGATGTGGGACATAAAGAGATGCTGGCGGACGAGGACCTGCCACTCGTGCGCCTCGTCTGGCGGCAGTTGCCAGCGACTGGCTGCTGCATCCACCATCTCGGCGCTCCGGGCGGCGTGCTCGACGCCAAATCCCTTGCCCACATCGTGGAAGAGCATCGACAGGAATAAGAGGTCCACCCGGTCAATCTCACGCATGACCTGGGTTAGGAGCGGCAGACTTTCTTTATATGCGCCGGCGCGCAAGCGTTCGAGTTCTGCCACGCCGTGCAAGGTATGCTCGTCGATGGCATAGATATGGTACAGGTCGCGCTGCGTTCGCCAGCGTAAATGACCAAACTCGGGTAACAGCCATTCGAGCAGGCCGACTTCGTGCATGGCGTGCAGGGTTGGGGCAACCCGCTGCTTCCAGGACAGGATGGCCAGAAAGGCATCCCGCACGGCGGGACGGCTGGCCGTGTCCGGCGGCAGGCTGGTCAGTGCCTGACGAATCGCCTGCTTGGTTTCACGGGTACAGGCGACGCCGTGACGCTGGGCGTCATGGAACAGGGTCACCAGATTGAGCGGCTCCTGGGTGAGCATCTCGGGCTTGGTCACGTGCAGGGTCTGGTCCACGATGTGGATGCCCTCACGGATGTCCCGACCCCGCGGGCGGCCCAGGAAGTTGAAGAGTCGAGACGGTGCGGCGCAGCGCTCAAACATGAAGCGGGTAAAATCATGAATGGTCGTGACGTGTTGGTAGTAGGTCCGCATGAACTGGGTGGCGTCCGCAAAGCCGCACGCCGGGGCGAGTTGATCCTGGTGTTCAAAGGTCAGCGTGTCCTGTTCCGTCCGCTCAAGCAGATGGAGCCCGTTCCGCACCCGCCATAAAAAATCCTGGGCCGCTTCTACCGCGGACAGGGTCGGTTCCGAGACGACGCCCTTGACGATGAGCTCGCGCCAGTTGGTGAGCTTGAATTTGACCTTGGCCAACCACCAGGCGGTGTGCAGGTCGCGCAAGCCGCCACAGCCCTCTTTCAGGTTTGGTTCGAGTAGATAGAGCGAATCGCCGTGGCGCTGGTGGCGGACGCGACTCTCTTCGGCTTTTGCCTGAAAAAACTGTGCGGTTCGTTTCTCTGCCAGGTCGCGCTGCATGGCGGTCTGAAACTCCTGGGCCAGGGACTCTTCACCGCAGAGATAGCGACTATCCAGCAGGGAGGTTTTAATCTCGAAATCCCGACCCGCCTGCCGGAGGCACTCCCGAATATTGCGGACCGCATGGCCGACCGTCCAGCCCGCATCCATCAGACTGTAATACAGCGTTTCCCACACCGTTTCGGCATAGGGGGTGATTTTCCAGTGGTAGAGGAAGAGCAAATCAATGTCGGAATGCGGATTCAACTCTCCGCGGCCATAGCCGCCCAGAGCAAAAAGACTACAGCGTTGGCTGAGGCTGGTATAGCGACGCGTGTAGAGACGGGTCGCGGCGGTAAAGACGTAGCGCACGAGTTGATCGATCAGCGCGGTGTGGACCTCGACAACAGAGCGGCCGCTCTGACTCTTCGCTTGGTGTCGTCCCAGCAACTCGTGGACCTGAGTACGATAGGTACTGGCAATCAGACCGAGGTTCCAAGCGGGATCAAGTTCCACATCCGGGTCTGACGAAGGGAGGGGTGGTAGCTCAATGAGACTGGGGGGCGAGTATTGCTGGTCGGCATCCATTATACGCTGTCTTTCTTGATCCGTGGTAGCTCTTCTTTGATAAATCGGGCAATTCCTTGAAAAAGTCCTTCCGCTATGGCTTCCCGATAGGCCGAGGAACGTAACAGCCGCCCCTGGACGCGGTGCGTCAGAAATGACACTTCGGCTAAGACACACGGCATATGCGCTCCAACTAACACATAGAATGGCCCTTTTTTCACGCCCAGGTTACGTGCCTGCGTATGACGTTTGGAAACCTGGGTCATCATAGAGTCCTGGAGGGTATGGGCAAGAGCAATCGACTCTGGTTCGTTCACAGTGTGATAGAGATCGCTTAGAATAAAGGATAATTCGCTTCCTGGCGATGCCAGACCATTTTCAAGGTTCGCCAGCCGAATAGTGGCCCGATCATTGGTATTGTTCAGATAATAGGTCTCCACTCCTTGGAGGCGGGGATTTTCACTCGCATTGGCATGGATCGAAATAAAAAGATCGGCCTTCGTCGCATTGGCTTGGGCCGTGCGTTCCGGCAGCGGAACAAAGACATCCTTCTCTCGTGTATAGAGCACTGTAACCGGAAGGCGGGATTCCAACTTCTTGCCGAGTCTTTTGCTGATGGCAAGGACCACGGTTTTTTCCTTGAGACCGTCAACGCCGACCGCACCTGGGTCGCGGCCACCGTGCCCAGGGTCTATCATAATCCGATATTGAGGGGGCGGGGGTGCGCGTGGTTGTCCGGCCTGTTGGCGCGGCGGCGTTTTTTCACTCTTGCCTTTGACATCAATAATGAGTCGATATGGAGAGTAGAGTGGAAAAGCGGTATAGCTCTCAATTTGCTCAAGGTCGAGCACGACCCGGGCTGTGGTTGGCGAGAACTGGCCCGTCCGGATGCGCTTGAGCAGGCCGTCATCCACGGGAATGGGCGCCCGCAGTTGCGGATCAATCCGGGCCGAGGAGAAATCGATGACAATCCGGGGTGGCCGGTCATGCTCCCGGTCAGCCGCAACCCGGAAGTGCTGATAGTCGGCTCGGTCCGAGAGAGTAATGATGACCCGGGTGTAATCCGGGACTGAGGTATACCGTATTTCTTCGAGGGCGGGACGGGGTGGGGAGAGGGCAAGGGCGAAGGGGGCCACGCTCGCAAGAAGAACCGCCCCCAATCCCCACCGAAACACCCCACCGACCATGGGTAGAACTTATGTCCCAAATTCCCACGATGCAAGATAGCGCTTCTGCTCCAGGGTCAGCCGGTCGAGCTGGATGTCCATGCTGGCGAGTTTGAGGCTGGCGACCTGATCTTCAATCTCTTTGGCGACAGGGTGCACGTGGGGCGTCAGCTGGTCCTGATGTTCCACCGCCCACCGCACAGTTAAGGCCTGCGTGGCAAAACTCATGTCCATCACCGCCGGCGGGTGTCCCTCAGCCGCGGCAAGATTGACGAGCCGACCCTCGCCGATGACATAAATGCAGCGTCCATTCGCGAGATGATAACCGTCCAAGTGTGTCCGCACATTTCGTTCAACGCGTTTGGCCATTTTCTTGAGCGCTTTCAGATCAATCTCAACGTCAAAGTGGCCTGAGTTGCACAGGATGGCGCCATCTTTCATGCGCAAAAAATGCTCTTTGCGCAGCACGCTGGTGTCGCCGGTCACGGATACGAACAGCTCCCCCTCGCGGGCCGCCTCGCGCATGGGCATCACCCGAAAGCCGTCCATGGCGGCCTCGAGTCCGCGAATCGGGTCGATTTCGGTCACGATGACTTGGGCCCCCATCCCGCGGGCGCGCATCGCCACCCCTTTGCCACACCAGCCGTAGCCGGCGACCACAATCGTCATGCCGGCCAGCAGGATATTGGTCGCCCGCAGCACCCCGTCCAGGGTGGACTGTCCGGTTCCGTAGCGGTTGTCGAACAAATGCTTGGTGGTGGCGTCGTTCACAGCAATGACCGGGAACTTCAGGATGCCTTCCTTGTCCATGGCGCGTAGCCGGATGACGCCGGTCGTGGTCTCTTCCATGCTGGCGCACATCTGTTCGGCGCGGTCAGCGTAATTCTTGTCGGTATGCAGCAGCGAGACCAAGTCGGCGCCGTCGTCCAGGGTCACGCTGGGCTGGCGGGCCAGGGCCTGATGCAGGTGGGCGTAATAGCTCTTGTTATTCTCGCCGCGAATCGCAAACGTCGGAATCCCCTCGTGCTTGACCAGCCCGGCGGCAATGTCGTCCTGGGTGGATAGCGGGTTGGAGGCGCACAGCGTCACGTCAGCACCCCCGGCCTTGAGCGTCCGCATCAGGTTGGCGGTCTCGGACGTGACGTGCAGGCAAGCCGCCAGGCGCACGCCTTTGAGGGGTTGCTCGCGTGAAAAAATCTCCCGCACCCGGCGCAGGGCCGGCATATGCTGGTCGGCCCACTCGTAGCGCTTCTTGCCTTCTTTGGCCAGTTTGGGGTCTTTGACATCGCCTCGGCTTGTACGCATGATTCCTCTTTCTGCTTCTGATTTGGGTTGCTTGCTACGCGGTTGTAGACGCGCGCTTGAGAGCATCTACACGGTCAATCCGCTCCCAGGGGAAATATCCGTTCTCGGCCGGACGCCCGAAGTGGCCGTAGGCTGCGGTCTCCCGATAAATGGGACGTTTCAAATCGAGTGTCTGAATAATTGCGGCGGGTCGAAGGTCGAATTCCTGACGAACGATTGCGGATATACGTTCCTCCGGTAAGACACCCGTGCCGAAGGTATCAACATAGACGCCAACCGGTTCTGCCACGCCGATCGCATAGGCGAGTTGGACCTCGCAGCGGGTGGCTAAACCCGCGGCCACAAGATTCTTGGCAATATAGCGCGCCATATATGCGGCGGAGCGATCTACCTTGCTGGGGTCTTTGCCCGAAAACGCACCGCCACCATGCCGGCCGTAGCCACCATAGGTGTCGACGATAATTTTCCGTCCAGTCAGTCCGCAGTCCGCGTACGGGCCGCCGTTGACGAAACGCCCGGTCGGATTCACGAGAAACGTCGTCTTCTGATCCAAAAACTCCGGCGGAATGACGCGTTTCACGACCTCTTCAACAATGGACTCTTTGATTGTGTCATACGCCGCGTCAGGATCGTGTTGGGTCGAGATCAGGACCGTATCGGCGCGAACCGGTTTGCCGTCCCGGTATTCCACCGTTACCTGCGACTTGCTATCCGGCCGCAGGAAGGGCAGTTCTCCTCTTTTCCGTATTGCGGCCATTTCCTGGACCAGGCGGTGGGCCGTATAAATGGGAAACGGCATATAGTCTTTGGTTTCATCGCAGGCAAAGCCGAACATCATGCCTTGATCGCCCGCTCCTTGTTCCTTGTGGAGACCTTTCCCCTCGGATACACCTTGGTCAATATCCTCGGACTGCTGGCTGAGCGCGGTCAGCACGGAACAGGTGTCGGCGTCAAAACCCAGGGAAGAGTCGATGAAGCCGATGTCGCGTACGATCTGGCGGGCGACGTCCATGACAAAATGATAGCTGGTCTGGGCTTTGGTTGTGACTTCACCTGCCACGACGATCATGCCGGTCTTGACCAGCGTTTCGCAGGCCACCCGGCTGTCCGGGTCTTGTTCGAGTAAGGCGTCCAGGATGCCGTCTGAGATCTGATCACACATTTTGTCCGGGTGACCTTCTGACACTGATTCGGACGTGAATAAATACTCTTTCCCCGTCATAGTTTTTCTCCTTGGCGTGAGGCTGCCCGTACCCTAAACGGCTGGGCGCATATAATAGAATCCCCTTCTGAGCGTCAAGGGGCTTTTCACTGATAGGACAACTATTCTTCGTCAAAACGATCGGCAACGAGACGGGTGAGCGCCGAGAGTGCCTCCTCTGCATCGTCGCCCTGAATCTGTAGCTCAAGGACGCTGCCCTGCGGAGCGCCGAGGGTCAGCAGGTCGAGGACGCTGCGCCCGTTCGCCGTCTGTCCCTCCGAACTGACGGTGACCTCAACCTTGAGGTCTTTGATGGTCTTGACGAAGGACGCTGCCGCACGGGCGTGCAAGCCCATGGCGTTGAGGAGGGTGAGCCGGGCGTGGAGGGGGGGGGTCATCCCGATACTCTTTCCCGCTGCCTGTCGCGGTGCTGAATACGAACGGTATAGTCCCAGGCTTGGAGCTGCCGGCCCAATTCTTCGGTGATGACGACCGAGCGGTGCTGGCCGCCGGTACACCCAATGGCCAGCGTGAGATAGCTTTTTCCCTCTCTGGCATACAGGGGTAGCGTCGATTTGAGCAAGGGCGACAGCTGGCTCAAAAAGAGCACGGTTTCCTCCTGGCCGAGGACGAAGTCTACGACGGCGCGCTCTGTGCCGGTCTTGTGCCGGAGCGCATCGACAAAAAAGGGATTGGGAAGAAAACGGACGTCCAGCATAATATCAGCATCGATAGGGATTCCGTATTTATAGCCAAACGACTCGACGGTAATGAGTAAAGGCCGTTGGGAGTGGGGATAGCGTTCAATATGCTGCAGGAGGGCCTCCCGGAGTTCGTGTACGCTATACGCAGACGTATCCATAACCAAGTCGGCAGAGGCGCGCAGTCCGGCGAGCTGTTCCTCTTCGGTCTGAATCCCTTGGAGGACGCCCCCGTCTCCGGCAGCCGGGTGGGGACGGCGGGTTTCGCTAAAGCGCCGCACGAGGACATCGGCGCTGGCCTCAAAATACAGGATCTTGATCTGGTGGCCCTTCTGGCGCAGCCCTTCAAGGACCGTCGGGTATTCGTGCAGAAAAATACGCTCGCGCAGATCAATGCCTAGGGCGACTCGGCCGATATGTTCCTGATTATTTTCGCTGAGCTCAAGAAATCGAGGGATGAGGGTAACTGGCAGATTATCGATGCAGTAGAAGCCACGATCCTCCAGGACGCGGATTGCGGTACTTTTCCCCGAGCCTGATAAGCCCGTAACGACAACGACTTGCATAGCTGTCCGTGTCGGGTATGGCCTCCCCACTACAGGTTGTTATCTTCCTCACAGATCAGCCGGTGTAAATCCGCTTGGCTACCGCCCTGGAGCAGGCGTTCTCGAAACGTCTTGTCTTTCAAGAGGCGAGAGACCCGCGCCAGGGCCTTGAGGTGGACGCCGGCAGAATCCTCCGGGGCGACGAGCAAAAAGAAGAGCCGCGTCAGCCCGCCATCGAGGGAGCTACAGTCCACCCCGTGCGGACTCAGGCCAAAAACGGCGACCACGTCCTTGAGTCCGGACAACTTCCCGTGGGGGATGGCAATGCCTTCCCCAATGGCCGTTGTGCCGAGACGTTCACGGTCCAGGAGCACGGCGACCAACTGCTCGGCGTCGACACCGGGCGTGTGCTGGGCGAGGTGTTGGGCGAGCTCACGGAGGACATCGGTTTTTGTGCGGCCTTGGAGCTGGGGGAGAATAGATTCTTGGTTGAGGATATCAACGACACGCATGGGAGTATTCCTTCATTCCGAATAGGACTGCCGCCTAGCGGGCGTATTTCCGCTTTGCAGAGGAAAGAATATTGAGGCCCTCTCTGTATTTGGCGACGGTCCGGCGGGCAATCTTGATATGACTGCGGGACAGTGTTTTTGCAATTTCTTCATCACTCAGGGGTTTGTACGGGTCTTCCCGATCAATCAGGGCTCGAATTTGGGCCTTGACGCTTTCTGCCGAAACGTCTTGTCCATAGTGGCTCTTCAGCCCGGTGGTGAAGAACTTTTTGAGTGGATACAAGCCGCGTGGTGTGGCGATATACTTGCCCGCAATGGCCCGGCTGACCGTTGACTCATGCGCGCCGATGTCATCCGCCACATCGCGTAACACCAGTGGGCGCATATGGGAAACGCCATGGTTCAGAAAATCCTGCTGAAATTTGACCAGACTCTCAGCAACCATGAGTAGGGTCCGCTGGCGTTGGTGAATGCTCTTAATCAGCCAGGCTGCTGCACGCAGTTTATCCTGGACATACTCTTTTGCCTCGCCGTCTTGGGTGAGTAAATGGCGATACGCATTGCTCACCTTGAGACGCGGCAGACCCTCTTCGTTGAGCGTCACCCGATACTCGTCCCCGATCTTGTGGACATCCACATCCGGCGTGACATAGCGGATATCCCCGTCACCGTAATTGCGTCCGGGCTTGGGTTCAAGGGCAGTAATGAGTTTGATCGCCCGCTGGATTTCTTCCGTCGAAACATTGAGCGCTTTTGCCAACCGATCATAGCGCCGTCCTTCAAGGCTCTGGAGATGGTGCTGGACAATCGTTGTTGTTAAACGGAGTAGGGACTCGCCAATCGCTTCGCCCTCGTGCCGAGCCGCACGCAGTTGTAACAGCAGGCATTCCTGGAGGTCTCGGGCGCCGGCTCCAATCGGGTCGCACGACTGCACAATCCGTAAGACTCGTTCAACCTCCTCGGGACTGACGTCTGCACTCTCTGCGAGTTCCTCGACACTGGCCTCCAGATAGCCGTCAACGTCCAGATTCCCGACGACCAGAGAGGCCAGATGTTCTTCTGTTTCGGTCAGGCTGCGGAAACGTAACTGCCAGGTGAGATGTTCGGCCAGCGACTCTGTGCGGGGCAGACGATCCTCTGGGGCATTCTGACGCTCACTCTCCGCGTCTTCGTCTCCAGTTGGAGGAGGGGCCGGCATGTCGTTATTGTTATTATAGGTGCTGAGATAAGTCTGCCAGTCAATCTGGTCCTTTTCTGTGTTCGCTTCTTGTGTGGTGGTCTGGGTTGGCTCTTCGCCATTGCCGCGGCCGTCGTCAAAAATCGCCTCGTCCTCGGTGACGCGCTCAATGACCGGATTCTCCGCCAGCTCTTCATCAATAAGGGTATCAAGCTCTCCACGGGGCAGTTGCAGAATTTTGATGGCTTGACGCAATTGGGGCGTCATCACCAGTTTTTGGGTTAATTTCTGAGTCAGTCTGAGGTCTAACCCCATACAACTCTACCCTTGTCTTCGGTCACTAGAGGCGGAAGCGCTCTCCCAGGTAGACCTCTCGGGCACGGCTACTCGCCGTAATTTCCTGGGGCGTTCCTTCCTCAAATACACTGCCATCGCTCAGAATATAGGCGCGGTCACAAATGCTCAGCGTCTCTCGAACATTGTGATCGGTGACAAGAATGCCGATCCCGCGTTCGCGTAATTGCATGATAATCTCCTGGATATCGACAACCGAAAGCGGGTCGATTCCGGCAAAGGGTTCATCCAGGAGCATAAATGCCGGCGACATTACCAGCGCACGCGAGATTTCGACCCGGCGTCGTTCTCCTCCAGAGAGCGAATCCGCCCGATTGGCTGCCAGATGGCTAATCCGTAACTCTGCCAGCAGCTCAGCCAGGCGTTCTTCGCGCTGCGCTTTGTTCAGTGACGTGGTCTCCAGAATAGCCATCACATTTTCCGCTACGGTCAACTTTCGGAAAACGGACGGTTCTTGAGGCAGATAGGTCACCCCCCGGCGTGCCCGCTTATGCATGGGCAAGGTCGTAATCTCGTCCTCATTGTAGTAGACCTCACCCTTGTCGGGTCGAATAATGCCGACGATGATCGAAAAGGTCGTCGTCTTTCCAGCGCCGTTGGGACCGAGTAAACCCACCACTTCGCCGCCTGTGACGCGAACGCTGACATCACGCAGAACGGCGCGTTTCCCGTAGGTTTTCCACAGGCCTTCGGCTTGGAGGACTGGCGTATCACTCACTCCGCTATTCTTTCCTTGCGCGGCGCGCTGCTCGGTCTCGCCGCAACGGCTCCTCTGGCGTCCTAGTTGGGAATAAGGACCATCTGGGCCTGCCGCTTTCCCTTCCCGCCCTTTACAATACTGCGATTCTCGTCCAGAAAGACGGTCACGATATCTCCTTTGACCTGATTGGAACCCTCCTGAAGCACCGCGTTCCCCCTGAGCGTGACCGTGCGCTTTTGCTGATTGAAAATCGCTTTGCGGCTCGTGGCGCGCCGTCCGCCGGAAGTAATTTCGACCCTCCCCTCGGCAACGATACGCTTGAGCCGTTGCTGAGTTGTGGTATCCGCGGCTGCTGATGCGGGGTCTTCATACAGCACCGTCAGCCGGTCGCTCTTTAAGGTCATATCCCCCTGGGTCACCACTACATTCCCGCGATACTGGATACGCTTCTCTTCATAGAAGAACTCGAGGTCATGCGAGCGAATATGAATGGGGTCTTTTCGAGAGGTGAGGGACAGGGAATCCGCAAAGGTCGCGGCCGAATCTTGGACTGTTTGGTCGGTCGGGCTAGGTTGGGCGTCTTCGGCTGCTAGCGTCAACGTAGACAAGAAAAAGGGGATAACAAGGATTGTGACAAAAACCACCCAGCCGCTCCCCACCGATGTTGAACGCATCATCCGGACTCCCGTGTAACCGTCGTATAGACCTCTGCCCTCAGGGTCAGTTGCTTGGTATCAACGGCGACAGTATAGCCTTTGCCTTCAAGCGTAAATCCTTGACCGACAACGTAAATGACCCCGTCTGAGGATATGGTGTTCTTCTGGCGGTCGTAGGTTGCTTGGTCGGTCTTTAAGGAGATTGCTCCTATCTGTATCTCAAGGTTACCCCGGAGATCGATGTGGAGTAAGTCTGATTCCCCATTCAGGTGGAGTGTGCCTTCCTGACAGCGTAACGCGACCGCTTCGCCATCGCTGAAATAGAGTGAAACTTCTGGAGTGTCAATGACGACGGCGTTGGTATCCGCAAAATAGCGCGCCTGCCGGGCCACAATTTCCCACACTTTTTTGCCGTCCTGCATCTTCACCCGGCGGAACTCCGTCATGCGCTGGACCATGGTCTCTTCGGTCACGTCCGGGGTCGAGAGTTCGTCGATGAGGCGCGCGGTCGCCGGGTCTTTTCCCACCTGAGAGCTGAGATAGCCCAGGGCAAGGATGAGCCCAAGTACCGTAATACCCAGCATAAAGCGGATTTGATGACGACTCATGAACGTACTCTAGCAACCGTGGGCAACCTATCACCTCTCCTGTGCGAATCAAACAAGAGCAGCACGCGGGTGCTGAAAGGCGAAACGACAAATGGGGATGGCGTGACCAAGACGGTCGTTACGGGACCGCCGGCACACTCTTGATCAGGCGGTCGAGGTCAACCAGCGTATGTAAAAGGGACTCAAGCCGGGCCAGAGGAAAGACCGTGGCACTGTCGCTCAAGGCCCGCTCCGGCTCCTCGTGGACCTCCATAAACAGACCGTCAATCCCGACCGCCACAGCCGCCCGGGCCAGCGGGGCGATAAACTCCCGCTGCCCGCCGGACATTGGGCCACGCCCCCCCGGTAGTTGAACGCTATGGGTGGCATCATACACAACCGGATAGCCGCAGCCGGCGAGAATGGGCAGCGAGCGCATGTCAGACACAAGATTATGGTAGCCAAAGGAGACGCCCCGTTCCGTCAGAAGAATACGCCGGTTGCCGGTCGAGGCGACTTTCTGGGCGACATATTCCATGTCGGACGGCGCGAGAAACTGGCCTTTCTTGATATTCACCGGTCGCTGGCCGTGGCCCGCTGCCAGGAGCAGATCGGTCTGGCGGCATAAAAAAGCGGGGATCTGAAGAATATCAACGACCTCTGCTGCAGCCGCAACCTCCTGGGGCGTATGCACATCCGTAAGAAGCGGTACGCCCAGCTCGCGTTTGACCTCCGCCAGAATACTCAGCCCCTCCTCCATGCCCAGCCCGCGGAAAGAGGCGTGGGAGGAGCGGTTTGCCTTGTCGTATGAGGATTTATACACAAACGGAACGTGCAGGCGTGCGGTTAATGATCGTAGCGCTTCCGCATGCCGCAGCGCCGAGTCCCGGTCCTCAATCACGCACGGGCCCGCGATCAGCACGAAGGGCGTACCGCCGCCAAATGTGAGCGACCTAACGCACACCTCTGGCGGAGAAGATTCTCTACAGGTCAATGCCGGGCTCCCTCAGCCTGGAGGAGCGGCGCCTGGAGGGAGGCAAGGCGCCGCTGTATCCCAGCCTGCATAAAGCCGCTGAACAAGGGGTGGCATTCGAATGGACGGGAGGTGAACTCCGGATGAAACTGCACCCCGACAAACCAGGGATGATCACGTAACTCGATCGCCTCGACCAGAGCGCCGTCAGGAGAGAGGCCGCTAAAGATCATGCCCTTGGAAGCGAAGAGCTCACGGTAGGTATTGTTGAACTCATACCGATGGCGATGGCGTTCGGCTATTTCTTTTTGCGTATACAGGCTCAGGGCCAGACTTTGGTCGGCCAGAACACAGGGGTAGGCACCGAGCCGCATGGTGCCCCCTTTATCCACTATCTCGCGCTGCTCATCCATAAGGGCAATAACGGGAGCGGGCGTCTTCTCATCGACTTCGGTCGAATTCGCCCCCTCAAGGCCGCACACATGCCGGGCGAATTCGACCACTGCCATCTGCATGCCAAAACAAATACCTAAAAAGGGAATATGGTTCTCCCTGGCGTATCGAATCGCGGCAATTTTCCCCTCCGCCCCTCGTTGCCCAAAGCCCATCGGCACGAGAATGCCATCGGCCTGTTGCAGGGATTCGGGGAATATATCGTTTTCGAGTTGCTCTGAGTCTATATGGACGATGTCGACGCGACATTTGTTGGCAAATCCCCCGTGGGCGAGGGCCTCGTTGATACTCTTATACGAGTCTATAAGCTCGACATACTTCCCAACCATCGCAATGCTGATGTGGTCGCTTGGGTTGCGAAATGTCTGAACGATGGTTTCCCAGCGGCTCAGATTGGGTGAACCCGTCCACATATTGAGCTTCTCCACGATCCGCTCGTCCAGGCCCTCTTGGTGAAAGACCAAGGGCACTTCGTAGACACATTCCACATCTTTGGCTGTAATAACCGCATTGTCATCCACATTGCAGAACAGGGCGATTTTGGCTTTGACGTTCGGTTCAAGATAGCGGTCCGTGCGGCACAGCAGCAGGTCGGGTTGGATGCCCAGGCTGGTCAGCTCTTTGACGCTGTGTTGGGTCGGCTTGGTCTTGAGTTCACCCGCGGCCGAGATGAAAGGGACGAGCGTCAGGTGAATATATAAGACGTGCTCCTTGCCCCAGTCCCAGCGAAACTGACGAATCGCCTCAAGAAAGGGCAGGCTTTCGATGTCGCCGACCGTGCCGCCGACCTCGCATATTGCGACATCAAAACCGTCCGCGGCAGTCAGGATACGCCGCTTAATCTCATCGGTAATATGCGGAATAACCTGGACTGTGCCACCCAAGTAGTCGCCCCGGCGTTCGCGGGCAATCACCGCATCATACACCTGGCCGGTGGTGAAACTGTTTTTGCGCGTCATCCGGGTCGAGACATAGCGTTCATAGTGACCGAGGTCGAGGTCGGTCTCGGCCCCGTCATCGGTCACAAAAACCTCCCCGTGTTGGAAGGGATTCATCGTGCCTGGATCGACATTGATATACGGGTCCATTTTGAGCATGGTGACGGTCAGGCCTCGGCTTTCCAACAGGCCGCCAATAGACGCTGCGGCGAGCCCCTTACCCAGCGAGGACACCACCCCACCCGTGACGAAAATGAACTTTGTTTTTCGTCCATCCTTCCCAACATTATTCATCGCAACGCCTCCTCTGCACGGATGAGGTCCTCTGGGGTATCGACTTCTATGGTCGGCCGTTCTGTTTGGGTGACACAGATTTTATAGCCCCATTCGAGGGCACGCAGTTGCTCAAGTTTTTCGGCCTCTTCCAGCGGAGTCGGTGGTAAGGCAGTAAAGGTCAGCAGGAAATCCTTCCGATAGATGTATAGACCGATATGCCGGTAGGCCAAGACCTCCCCCTGGTTTCCTAACGCAGGCACGCTATCACGATAGCATGGAATAGGGCTGCGGGAGAAATACAGCGCATAGTCGCTCCGGTCGGTGACGACTTTCACCACGTTCGGATTCCGCCACTCTTCAGCCTCGTAGATCGGTGTCTTAACCGTGGCCATGGCCGCCTCGGGAGACTCTTGGAGCCGCACAACCGCCTCCTCAACCATCCGCGGCGGGAAGAAGGGCAGGTCGCCTTGCACGTTCACAATAATGTCGGCGGCGAGTGGCTGGGCCGCCTCCGCCAGCCGATCGGTCCCGGTCGGGTGGGCGGAACTCGTCATGACCACCTCTCCACCGAAATCTTTCACCGTCCGGGCAATACGCTCGTCGTCGGTTGCCACCAGAACCCGGTCCAGACCGTGCACGAGACGGGTCCGCTCGTACACGTGTTGGATCATTGGTGTGTGGCGAAGGAGAGCGAGGGGTTTTCCTGGGAATCGAGTTGATCCGTAGCGGGCGGGGATAATAGCAACAACTGACACGCTTGGGAGACCTCAGGACCAGCCGCATCATAAGACTGCCGGACCGTCGGGGGGTTACTATACGGGAGAACCGCAAGAGCGTCAAACCGAACCCGCCGGAGCGGTTGTTTTTCCCTGCCGACACACCGGGCGGAGCGGGCACTGTGGACAGCGAGGCGCGCGCGCCACACAAATGGTCGCGCCCACATCCATAATGGCTTGATTAAAGATATGGGCCTGCCCCTTGGGGGTGACCTGCCGGGCAACCGTCCAGAGGAAGCGGGGCGTACGCTGCCGGAGGGTAAGGCCAAAAAACCGCCGCAGGACCCGGGCCGCGTTGGTATCCAGAATGGCGGCGTCTTTGTGAAAGGCGAAGCTTGAAACTGCTCCCGCGGTATATGGGCCAATGCCGGGCAGTTTCGTCAGCTCCTCCGGGTCGCGCGGAAATTTGCCCTGGTGTTGAGTGACAATCTGTTGGGTCGCCTTCTGCAGATTTCGGGCCCGCGCGTAGTAGCCCAGGCCGTCCCAGGCCTCACGGACCTGGGGTTCGTGCGCCTTCGCCAGGTCCTCTGCCGTGGGGTATTTCTGCAAAAATTTCTCGTAATACAGCAAGGCGCGTTGGACTTGGGTTTGTTGTAGCATGACCTCAGACACCAAAATCTCATAGGGGTCGCGCGTCCGTCGCCAAGGCAGATCCCGTCCATGCTGCTGATACCAGGCAATCAGACGGCGTTGAAATGCCCGGATAGTTGCCGGGTGAGCAATCAGCGGGTCCTTCCTCCGCCGTGCGCGGGCGGGTTGGGGTTTTGGCGTATGTGACACTGTGGACCTCTTGTGACAGAAACCCGGCGCTGGGGAAAGGGGGAAAAGGGTAAACGTGCCAACATTTGTATGCCTGTTGAAGGACACGTGTACTCTTTATTTCGTCTTGACTCTGCCAGGGAGAGCCATTAAGGTGACGGCGCTTTTTACGGAGGAGGCAGGGCAGTCATGACGGGCCAGGAAAACTTAGAAAAAATGATTGCAAAGATCCTTCACCGCCACTGTGAGTTTGGCTGGGCGCACTACTACATCCCCAGCGAAAAATTTCCCAACTTAGTAGAAGAACTGCTCAAGGTCTTACAGCCTGCCGACGAAGCGGGGGAAGACGAACTGGTGAAACTCTTCCTTGAGTTGAGACGACACACATCTGAGCAGGAACGCGTCGGGCAGCTCCTCACCCATTACCGGGTGCTGAGACGGAGCGGAGCCTCTTCATAGCGCCGGTTTCCCGCAGCCCCTTGCACCGGCTGCCGGTCTGTTTCACGTCGTTCCTGGCTCTACTGTTTGGGCAAAAGAGGCGTCCCGAGGGATTTGACAGCCCACCGTCCGGCAGATAGTGGCTTCGGTATCTAAAGAGTAAACGTATCCAGCATCTGCCTATCTATTGGTGGAGGACACGTTCACTCTTTGAGGTAGTGCATGAACGAACCGCAGCGCACCCGCCAGATTGTCGCCGGGCTCCTCTTTCTCTGTTTTCTACTCTATTTTTTCGATCTCGGACGCATCCCCTTTTACAATTACGAAGAATCAAAAGAAGCCCTGATCGTCTGGGAAATGGTGAACGGCGGCGGGTGGATTCTCCCTCTGCGGAACGGGGTCGAACAGCCACTCAAGCCGCCGTTGTTTCACTGGGTCGGTGCCGTGGTCTCCTTGATTACCGGCCAGGTAAGTGAGTGGGCGGTCCGATTCCCCTCCGCCCTGTTTGCCTCTGCAACCGTCCTGGGTACGTTTTTCTTCGGGCGCGCGGTCTGGAACTGGCGGGTAGGGTTGCTGGCTGCTCTGATCCTGGCCACCTGCCCGGAATGGGCACGGTGGTCAATCAATGCGCGTAGCGATATGGTCCTGCTGTTTTTCCTCACGACTGCGCAGTTTTTCTTTTTTCGCGCCTTCCAGGAACGGGCGACACAACCGCGAACGCTCATTCTCCTTTACGCCAGCATCGGTTTTGCCGTCCTGGCCAAAGGGCCGTTGGGGCTGCTGCTGCCCATCCTGGTTGTGGGCAGCTTTCTGTGGTGGACCAGAGAACTCGCGTTTCTTCGCCGCCTGCATCTCGGCCAGGGGCTGCTGATAGCGGGCTGTATTGCCGTGTCGTGGTACGTACTGGCCCTCTTCCAAGGCGGCGGAGAGTTTTTCCAACGCCAGATTCTGGATGAGAATGTGTTCCGATTTTTTGCCAGCGAGAAAGGCGGACCGAGTCGAGAGCACACCCTGCTGTATTATGTGCCAACGCTCTTTGTCGGGATGCTGCCTTGGAGCCTTTTCTTTCCCGCACTTGGATTTACGCTCTATCGGGCAGGCGATCTCCGGCGGGAGAAGAAACAGCTCTACCTGCTGCTCTGGGTAGGGGTTGAGTTTCTCTTTTTTACTCTGGCGTCCGGGAAACGCAGTAATTATATTCTACCGCTCTATCCGGCCCTGGCCTTATTGCTCGGGCGGTGGTGGCAAGAATTGATAGAAGGGTCACGAGCGTTATCGTCGCCTGCGATCAAACGCGTCGTCCGCGGCTGCGCGCTTGCCCTGGGCGGCGCTGGGGCGCTCATACTCATTGTGCTGGTCACCCACGGCGTCGGTTTTAATCTGGATCATCTGATTGCCCCTTTCCTGCACCCTCGGGATCGGGCGAATCTGCCTATTGTCGCGCAGAGTTTACAAGGTCAGTTTCCGCTCGTCTGCATTTGGATTACGCTGCTCGCCGGAGCAACCGGCTGGTATATCTGGGGGTTGCGTCGGGACCGATGGGTCTCGGTCTTTGCCGCGCTGACGGTTTCGATCTCCGCATCGCTATACTTTGCGAATGCCCTGTTTCATCCTCTTCTAGCCCGAGAGCGAACGTATAAATCCTTTATGCTGGGCGTGCGTTCCATGGTGCAGGACGCGCCGCTGTATTTTTACCATCCCGCCTCTGACTATGGGGCCATTTTCTACGCGGACCGTCGTATCCCTGAAATGAGTCAGGGCGCCCTCCAACAGCCATCAGATGTTGGGGACGTTGACGCATGGTATTCGGGCGTCGGACCGGGAGGCGCACCGCAGACTGACGCCGTGCTGTATGTACTCGTCCGAGAGATGGACTGGCCGGAGCTCTCAGAGAGCCAACCTCTTCTTGAGCGTCTGGTCACGAGTGAGAGCAAGGGACCGGACAAGAAACATCGCCTGGTGCTTGCCGCATTGCTCCCTCGACCTGAGCAAAACGAGGAAATGGGGACAGCGGTCCTCCCTGCCCCGTCCGAGTCCGAAGAGCCCACTGCGCCTGAAACATCAGGTGAACCCATGGACGAGAACCCTGCATCGTGAACAGCCGCCTGGTGCGTGCCGTTCGGACTGTCGAGGAGAAGCTGTTGCAATCCCACGTTCTCTTCTTTGGCGTGTTTCTCAGCCTCTTCTGCGGCCTGATATGCATCTGGGGCTTGGGTGACATCCCTTTTTACACCAAGGGACAACCGCGCGAGGCGACCGTTATCTGGGAGATCTATCACAACGGTGACTGGATTCTGCCCTTACGCAACGGCCACATTATTCCGTCAAAACCTCCGCTCTTTCACTGGCTTGGAACGCTGGCTGCGCTCGCCTTGGGTCAGTTGAGCGAGTTCTCGATTCGCTTGCCTTCCGCGTTACTGGCCCTCATCGGTGTGCTCCTGACCTATCGGGTCGGCGCCGTCCTGTGGGGTGTTGAGGCTGGGCTGATTGCCGGTCTGACCCTGGCCACCAGCTTTGAGTGGGTCCGGGCTGCGACAACGGCCCGAGTGGATATGACGCTGACCTTTTTTATGGTTGCGGCTTTTTTCTCCTTTTGGTCCATGTATCGCGAGCAACGCGTGGGCTGGGGCGAGGCGCTCGGTTTCTTCTGCCTGCTCGGTCTGGCAACCCTGGCCAAAGGACCTATTGGCGCGCTGCTGCCAGGGTTGGTCATCGGCGTATTCTTGTGCGTCAAACGCGACCTGCTGTTTGTCCGTCACCTGCATCCCGTTACTGGCGGCCTGCTGTTCCTCCTCATCGCCGGGTCGTGGTACGCGCTTGCCCTGTGGTACGGCGGTGAGGCGTTTTTTGAGAAGCAGATCATGAAAGAAAATATATGGCGCTTTTGGTCGAGCGGGTCGGCCGGCGCCGGGCACGTCCATCCCTTCTATTATTTTATTCCCAACCTGTTTCTGGGCATGGCTCCATGGAGCTTTTTCTTTCTGCCGCTGTTCTATTTTTTATACCGATGTCGGCAGGATTGGGCCGAGAAGAATTTTACCTATCTGATTGTCTGGATCGTCACGGTTTTTCTGTTCTATTCGGCTTCAAGCAGTAAGCGCACGGTGTACATCCTGCCCATCTATCCGGCCATTGCCCTGCTGCTGGGAGCTTGGTGGCAGGAACTCCGTCAAGGAGAGATCGACCTGCCCCCCGGCTTTCTCGCGTTGCTGAAGACCGCCGGTGCTGTCTGCTGCGGGGTGATCGGCCTGGCTATGATCGGGGTGATCGCTCACGCCAGCGGGTTTGATCCGCTCGGTCTGATCCGGCCGTTTCTGCACCCGAAGGACCAGAGCAATCTGCCCTTATTCACGGGTATTGTTACCGACCATCCCGGCGCGTTTGCCAGCTGGTTTTTAGGCGTTGGGAGCGCGATGGTCTTGTTAGTCTGGGGCCTGCGACGCCAGTCCTGGGACCGCGTGTTTGGCGGACTGGTGGTGTTTACGACGAGCATCTTTCTACTCATCAACCACGTGATTCAGCCCACTCTTGCCACTGCGCGGACCTTTCGGCCTTTTATGGGTCGCGTTGTCGAGCGGGTGGGGGAACAGCCCCTCTTCTTTTTCCGGAGCTTTGACAGCGGTGCCCTGTATTATGCCGATCGGCGCATCTCCTTTTATTTCCCGCCCACAACCCCGAAGGCCAGCTATTTCATCCTGCTCTGGGAAGAAGAGTGGGAGCGCCTTCAGGCTGATGGTTTTGCGGACCAACTCCACATCATTGATATCAGTGAAGGCACCGGACCCAAGGGCAATCACCGGCTCCATCTGGTTGAAGTCCCGGCCAGCCTCGAACTCCCGCCCTGGGAAGACGACCTGAAGGGGCTGATTCGCAAGGACGCGATGTGAGGGACGCTCCGGGCGAAGGCGATGATTTCTTCCGCCGTCTCGGGCGGACATCCTTTGGGTAATGGCTCTCGATACGTCATAGGCTGATAAAGAGAACTTTCTTCCTTTCTCTGGGCTCTCCCTTCTCCACTGGGTCAATCGTCAAATGGATCTCTCTCAGCCGCGTGTTCTGCTTCTCGTTCGTACTCTTCTGCCACCTCACGCATGGCTGTTGCGAATCGTGAATAACCCTTCGCTTCCAGAGCCTCAGCCTTGTCTCGGTTCGTCTGAGCAAGTTTGCGCTCTTCCTTTCCAGCGGTGAAAGTGTGAACGCCTCTTTGATTTCGCAACTCGATGGTAAATCCGAAGCGCATCTCCCCGCTATCTCTGCTGTTCAATGCCGAGGCGACCGCCTCGTGAATCCACAATCCGTTCGGGTCGGAAGGCGCATGGGTCAACACGTAGCCGATCTGTGTTTGGGCTACTTCACCGTGGCCTGTCTCTTCAGCGATTCTTTTCGCCTCATCTAACCAGCTATTGAAGGCGTCAGCATTAAAGGAGTCATCCGCGAGCGTGCCCGGACACCTCCTCCATTCGTTCAATAACTTATAGGCATTCCGAGCGAGGTTCTTCTTTTGGTCATCTAGCTCACCATCGTCCTTGGCCTCGTTCTTTGAACGAAAAACAAGACTCATCAACTCAGCGAAGAATACAGGGTTTGAAGCAAGACGCTTCTCCAGCGTGACGGGTGAGGCAGGAGAAAATCGATCTAGCCAAGGAAGAAAGTTCCATTCAATCTTGAATAGGTCGTCTTGATTCGCCTCTGAGGACTGTTGCAGGCGTGTTATCACTTCAACTGTTGCATCGCGATCTAATTTCTCAACAACCGACGGCTCTTCGAGTACGGCGAGCAATGTCCGAGTAGCTAGGTTTTCATCGAAAAACTGGTTGCTTTCGTACGTGGTCCGAGACACACAGGATAAAGCCGCGTCTACCCTTTGATATTCAAGCAACTTTTCAACTGCAACCGTCAGATTGCGGTCTGGGCCGTATGGATTCACTGGAACATCCCGCCAATAGAGTCCCTCGTTTTGTTCGCCTAGCTCTTCAGATACGCGGTTCCAGATTTTCTCTTCAAACGGTAGCAGCACCAAGAAAGCGGCCTTTTGTACTGTGTTCCAATCTCTCCTGAGCACGTCATCAACCCAAGTCCACCCTAACTTCCGGCGTCGTTCCCAGACAAACGCGGCTATCACATTCTTGATGGCGTCCTCTTCCGCGTTGAGTAGAGATGGAAGGATGTTCGCCTCCAACGGTTCAGATGCTATGATCCCCAAGGCTGCTCCGACTGTCTCCGGCTTCGCAACGGTACGACCGAAGGTCAATACCGCTTGGAGACCTCCCCGTTCAAGAATTGTTTGGATGACAGCTTGACGCTTCTCGTCCAGGCGTTTTCTCTGTTCTTCGTAGCTCTCTCCCCCATCATAGAGATCAAAATCTCGACCGCTGAACAGGTATTGCTTCCTCAATTCAAAAGTTTCGGGAGCAAGCGCGCTCGCAGCCTCCTCAATCTTCGTGACCGTTTCCGTGGGTAGTGCCCATTTAGCGTCCGCAAACCTTCGGTGGCGTCGTACCAAGCCGTTGATCTTCTCCCACAATAGGAACCGTTCGCTCTCGGACAAATTCATAATCTGTTCCGATGCCAAGTGTTTTAGAACGCTCGCACGGGCAGGTTCGGAAATCTCCGGCAGATGATCGACCAATTCACCCAATTTCTCAGGAGATTCTTTCGCAAGTCCCACCGCAAGCTCAGTATACGCGGTCACTTGGTCCCAATACTCTGTCACCAAGATACTGTCCTTCCAGTCTCTCGGTATGTAATCCCTCCAAGTTGGTCGAGGTCCTTCCATCACCAAACCGTGCTCGTGTGGCAATAAAGCTAAAAGGAGTTTCCAGCCCACATGAGGTTGTTCGCGAAGTATAGTCCCAATAGCCATCTTTCGTTTATCAAAAGAAGCTGTTGTTTGGACATGCCACGGAAGGAAGATGCCGACCAGAGAATTTGCCGGACGATTCGCCCAATTTCCGCCCGGGTCAATGGAGCTAAGGTCAGCGAGGATAACCGCAACTCGCGACAGATAATCAGGATTCCAGGCCAGCGTCTCTAACGCCCATAAAAGCCCATTCATGTAGTTCCAATCTGCAATTCCCCCGTTTCCTTCTTGGGAAAACACTTCATGAAACGGAGTCTGATCCAGATTGACCAGCGCGGACTCCACAGCGTCAAGAAATTCATCAGGAGCGGCCTCCGCGACTAGTGGCAAGAGAGAATTCAAACTTGCCCAGCGCTCCCAGCTCGCTTTGTGCAACAGTTTTCGTACCACCAGGATAACCGTCGTCTCAGCCTTACCAGAGGAACAAGAAGAAAGCGCTTCGGTACGACTCCCAACCAAAGCAAGCGTTTCGGCAATACCTTCTCTAAGGCGGCTGGAATATTTCAGTTGTTTACCACGAACATTTGCGAGGAATCGCTCTTCCTTGGGTAGATCAAATTGCGGGTCGCGCTCTCCCAGCACAGAAACGGCTACTTCCCTAAGGCGCTCAAGGTCCTCGTCTGTGATTCGGTTCCCCAGGGCGTTCCATGCTTCGCCCCTGGCAACCATCCGCCACTTCTCATCGCGTTGAATTAGGGGAGTGTCCGAGCGAAGCGCATCAGGTCTCAGAGTCTCGATCCACTCCCCATACTTTTTTCCCAGCAACTTTTCCAACGCGGATCGATCTGCCGGACTCGTTCCGTCCCATTTCCCGGCAAGTCCCGCCTGAGCAATGAGCCGTGCATTTTCCCATGTCGCATACGAAGGCAACGTCCCAAGTCCTTGTAAATATCGGCGGAGGGCAGAGAGGCGGTCACCACCAATGCTTGCTAACTCACGTGCGCGGGCGTTGGAGTAACCGGATTCTCTCAGTACGGTCTCAATCTGATATTGGGATGGACTTCTCAGTTTGATGATTTCAGGACTCCCGGAAGACCATGCGCCACACAGAGGAATAACTACGGCGTGGCCTTTTCGCGTCGCAAGGGTCAGGAGGTCAGACCGCTCCTCGGATTCCAACGCGAGGCCGACAGCCGAAACCAAGACATGAGGTTGTCGTGATTCAACGACGCTACGCCAAGCGTCTTCTTCACGAATGTATAGACACCGGTTTGAGTAGTCGCGTGCCGTAGCTCCGTCAAGCGTTTGGATGTAAGCCGCGACAAAATCATCGACATCTTGAGGACTCTCGGCAAACAGCGGCAACTTTTGCTGTTGTCCTTCGAATGTTGCCTGTAAACTGTTGCAGGCGTTGTCCCGACCTTCAGTGAACAGTTTTGGCGGCAAAGGAGGATCGCCCGATGCCTTCTCTTCGCAGATGCTTTCCCAGTGTTCGCGGGGGGTCGAAAGCCCCCCTAAGCTGGTTGACAGATCGATCTTCTTTGCCACCCATCGGCCAATGGCTGGAAATTCCCGCAACCAATCGGCGAGTTTAACCCCGTCAATAATTCGGATTAGTTTCCAGCCTCTGTCTTTTCTGTGGCTCAGCCATTCTGTCTGTTTCGGCTCTGTCCAGTCGGACCTGGGAGTTACGAAAACAAAAGATGCTGCGGCTCGATTAGCCTCGGAAAGCCTATCTGTCCTCTTTCTGAAGTCTTCAGTTGCCTTGTCTTGCGGTTTTAAGCCAGTACCAATCTCCCAATACGACCTACCACTAGGAACGAACTCGACAAATGCCTCTCCGGCCTCTACGAGACCATCCCAACCTGGTTGATTCACCGCGTCCCCGTAAGGAATACGGCACAAAGAGAGGTTGGAAACAGATTGTTTTACAAGAAAGTAGATCAATTCTGGAATTACCGCCTGACTGTCTCGGGTATCAGCGTACCGATGGAGATCAGGAGCGCGAATTATATGGGTATGATCCATAACATACTCCAGTTTCCTTAGAGTCGGGTCCTTTCAGCCTCGCTAACACGGCTTCTCGCGGTCATCAGTTGGACCAGGAAGTCGAACAGACTTACAAAGCTAGACAGTTGTTCAAACCCCCATGTTAAGTACTATATCGAAGGATATCTTTCTTTTGAATGTTGGGGAGGCCAAAGCCTACCCGAAGACCAGTATCCTTCATTCGTGGGCTTTAAGAATGAGGAACAAAAACCTATATTTATGGCCGACCGGATTAAGGCTGATAACGTGGGGATTAGTGAGTAAACAACTACAATCTCGGGATTTAAGTGTTGAGTAGAGTATGGCGAAACCGAATTGGAAAAACCGGACGCTCTGGACGGGGGATAACCTGGACATTCTCCGGGGCATGAACTCCGAATCGGTAGACCTCATATACCTTGATCCCCCATTCAACTCGAACCAGAATTTTTCAGCCCCCATTGGCTCAGAAGCCGCTGGGGCGGCGTTCAAAGACACCTGGACCTTGAGTGACATTGACGAGGCGTGGCACGGAGAAATCGCGGACAAAGGCCCGACGCTCTATGCCATCATCGACACCGCCGGACTCAGCCACGGTAAGAGTATGAAATCCTATCTGATTATGATGGCTGTCCGGCTACTGGAAATGCGGCGGCTTCTCAAGCCGACCGGGAGCCTGTATCTGCACTGCGATTCGACTGCCGGCCATTATCTCAAGACGATGGCAGATGGAATTTTCGGTACTCAAAACTTTCGGAATGCAATTATTTGGAAGAGAACGACGACCCACAGTGACAGCAAAACATGGAGCCGTATTTCAGATACGATTTTGTTTTACTCAAAAGACAAGAGCATCACTTGGAATGTCCCTTATTCTCCTCATACGGACGAATACATTGATAAGAAATACAAGCATGTTGATAGTGATGGGCGGCGTTACACATTGGACAATATGACCAGTCCAAATCCCAGACCGAACATGATGTACGAATGGAGGGGTTTCCCGCACCCGGCAAAGGGGTGGCGATACTCCCAAGAAACAATGACACGGCTCGATGAAGAAGGGCGCATTTGGTATCCGACATTTCAGGACGGCAGCTATGACACGAGGCGACGGCCCCGCTTGAAAAGATATCTGGAAGAGATGAAGGGCAACATCATGGGGGATATTTGGACTGACATCTCTCCTATCAATTCCCAGGCAAAAGAACGAACGGGCTACCCCACGCAAAAACCACTAAAACTGCTAGACCGAATCATTCAAGCCAGTTCAAATCCTGGTGATATGCTGCTTGATCCGTTTGCTGGGTGCGCAACGGCCTGCGTCTCTGCCGAGAGACTAGGGAGGCAGTGGGTGGGGATTGATCTCTCTCCTTTGGCAGCGAGGCTCGTCAAATCACGCCTGGAAAGAGAGATGGGGCTATTCTATGACATCACCCACCGGGAGGATATTCCTCGCCGTACCGATTTAGGCAAGCTGCCGAACTATCATACTCACAAGCATACGCTGTACGGCAAACAAGAAGGCATTTGCGTCGGCTGCCTTGTGATGTTTCCATTCCGCAATATGACAGTGGATCATATTATCCCACAATCAAAGGGCGGGAGTGACCATCTGGAGAATTTACAATTGTTGTGTGGGGCGTGTAACAGCATGAAGGGAACACGGTCACAAGAGGAATTTATCGCGCAGTTAAAGGCAGTGGGAATGCGGCAATAAGGGAACAGAAACCCACCCCGGCCCAGCGGCCCTCTATGTCTAGCGAGCGCGGGGTCCTGGGAATGTGTATCACACGTATCTCTGTGCAGCAGCGTGAGAGGCTGCTGCACGGGCTGGTAGTGGCCCCGAATGTTCTCAGACCCTGTCCGTGGCCGTAAACAGAGCCAGCTGACGTGTCTGACCGGGCCGCCGGAAGGCCGCAGTTGACAGTTGGGGGAAGGGCCTATCCAGCCCGGCTTTGCGGCTCATCGTGGCAAACAAACCATGAATCGACTCGGCCCACACTCCCTCCCCCCGCATCCGTGTCTTCCATCGCGCGTCGTTCAGTTTTCCCTGTCGCATTGAGCGAATCCGGTTCAAGACCTTGTTTTTTCGTTCGGGATAGTGGTCTTCCAGCCACCGGCTGAAGAGTTCGGACACGCCATACGGCAGCCGCACAATGGTATGCCCGGCACACTGCGCACCCGCCTGGGCGGCAGCCTTGAGCAGGGCCGGAATCTCGTGGTCGGTGAGTCCGGGGATGATGGGGGCGACCATCACACCAACCGGAATGCCCGCCTCGGCCAGAGCGGCAATAGCGGCCAGACGGCGCGCCGGGGTCGAGGTCCGCGGTTCGAGACGACGGGCCAGCTCGGCGCTAAGCGTGGTCAGAGACACACCCACCCAGGCGGCTCGATCTTCGGCCAGTTGAGCCAGAACGTCACAGTCGCGGGTCACCAGAGCACTCTTGGTCACAATACAGACCGGGTTGTGATAGGCGGCCAGCACCTTGAGACAGCCACGGGTCAGCTCAAGCTGGCGCTCAACCGGCTGGTAGGCGTCGGTGATGCCGCTGAAAAAGATCGGCTGGGGCTGCCAGGACGGCGCGGCCAGCGCTTTGTCCAGCAGTTGGGGTGCGTCCTGTTTGACCATCAGATTCGTTTCAAAGTCCAGGCCGGCCGAGAACCCGAGCCACTCATGGGTCGGACGGGCGTAACAATAGATGCAGCCGTGCTCACACCCGCGGTAGGGGTTGAGGCTGACCCGAAAGCCGACATCCGGGCTGGTGTTATAACTGAGAATGGTCCGCGAGGGGTCACGCAGCAGGCGGGTTTTCGGGCCGGCATCCTGCATATCAGGGTCGGTGGGGTCAGGTTGATAGGCTATGGTCTCAAAGCGATTCGTCGGGTTGCGGGGCGTACCGCGTCCCTTGAGCCGGGTGGTGGGGTGTTGCATGGGGCTGTCCATCCGACGAGAAGCCTAGCACTTTCGCTTTATTTTCGCTACTGGGATGCTCCTGAATAAAGGCTCTCTTGCCAAACAGGCTTCGATTTTCAGAAAGACTCGATGAAGGCCACCACAAAAACGCTCCCATCAGAAACGCGAGTGCCGCCTTGCCCGAATTCCAGAGGAACAAGAACATGCCAGCACTCGGCGAAAACCTTACCGGAAGGGTGGGATAAGACTGACAGAGTTCCAACGGCCGCAAGAAAAAGGAGGAGAGAACCGGCGATGGAGGCCCAGAAAATGAGTCGGTACCCGTCACTTCGAGGGACGTAGTACTTGGGCACGTACCATTGGGAAACAAAAATGAATCCACATGGGCCTGCAAGTACCGAGCAATACGTTTCCGGTCCGTGTCGCCGGGCGATTACGCGTCGAGTAAGCGCCGGCTCAAAAGGGTGCGCATATCCCTGCGGCCATCCACAACCAGATAGATATAGACCCTTTTGGCCTGAATACGGTAAATGATGCGGTAGGGTTTGAAGAATATCTCTCTATATTCCCGTATGCCGAGCTTGAGCAATTCGCTTGGATACGAGCCGCGCTCCGGCATGGCGCACAGGCTGAGAAACGTCTCTTCTATCTTGCGCAGAACGTCCTCAGCCACCTGCGGTGAGTTGGCAGCCGTCAGATAATCGTCGATTTCCTCAAGGTCGCGCAAGGCGTCATCGGTCAGAAAAACCGTGTATTTCATACACGCTACTTCCGTCGCCGACGAATATGACGGATGGACGATTCCAGGGAGGTCACCTTTTTCTGTTCGATCTGACTATTGCCGAGCGCCAGGATTTTGAGCAGAGCGAGCGTTTCCTCGGTCAGTTCGTAGCTTTCAATATCCTGCACCACGAGCTTGGCTTCGCCATTCTGCGTGATAATCAGGGGTTGCTTGTGCTCGTTCAGTTGGCGAACGACGTCAGCGGTATGAGCCTTGAGGTAGCTGATGGGCTTTATCTGCGAAGACAGCTTCATGGTGGGTCCTTGACGGCCAGCGTTAGGAACGTCCGAATATGGTCTGAATTCAGTCTTTTTGTCAAGACTTGTCCGCTACCCACGCGCTGTGAGCAACAAAAAAGGGCGGGTCCGAAGACCCGCCCTTACTGCGTACCAGTGAAAACGCCGGCTAGACCAGCAGCGGTGCGATCACCAGGGCCACGACCGCCATAAGCTTGATCAGGATGTTGAGCGAGGGGCCCGAGGTGTCTTTCAGCGGATCGCCGACCGTGTCGCCCACGACGGTGGCCTTGTGGGCTTCCGAGCCTTTGGCCTCGCCCTCGATCTCACCCTTTTCAATCGCTTTCTTTGCATTGTCCCAGACGCCGCCGGCGTTGGCCATAAACAGGGCCAGCAATACGCCGGTGACGGTTGCCCCGGCCAGCATGCCACCCAGGGCTGCCGCGCCAAGGACCAGACCGACCACGACCGGCGCGACCACCGCAGTCAGGCCGGGCAGGACCATCTCCTTGAGGGCGGCTGCGGTTGAAATGTCCACGCAGCGGGCCGCATCCGGCTTCGCGCCTTCCTTACCTTCGAGCAGGCCGGGGATTTCGCGGAACTGACGCCGGATTTCATCCACCATCTGCCCGGCCGCCCGGCCCACCGCGGTCATGGTCAGGGCTCCGATAAAGAACGGTAGAATGCCGCCCAGAAGCAGGCCAATGACTACGATCGGATCAGTCACCACGATGAGCAGCGGTTCCATTCCCGCCGCCAGTCGATTCTGGTCAACAGCCTGGGTGAACGCGGAAAACAGGGCCAGGGCGGTCAGGGCGGCAGAACCAATGGCAAAGCCCTTTCCCATTGCCGCCGTGGTATTGCCCAGGGCGTCCAGTCCGTCGGTGATCTTGCGCACGTCCGGGCCAAGTTCGGCCATCTCGGAAATACCGCCGGCATTATCGGCAACCGGGCCGTAGGCGTCCACGGTCATGGTCACTCCAACCGTGGCCAGCATGCCGACCCCGGCGATGCCGATGCCGTACAGGCCGGCAAAGTGGTTGGCAATAAAAATAGCGGCGCAAATGGCCAGCACGGGCAGCGCGCAGCTCTCCAGGCCGACCGCCAGGCCGTGAATGATGTTGGTGGCATGGCCCGTCTTGCTGGCTTCCGCCACGCGTGTGACCGGGGCGGCTGAGGTGTAATATTCGGTGATGAGCCCAATCCCGACCCCGACGACGCAGCCGGCGGTAACGGCCCAGAAAATCCCGGTTGTGACCGGGAAGATGGAGACCAGAATCAGAGCCGCGACAATGAAGGCGCCGGCGGCAATAAAGCCCGAATAGCGTAGCGCGTTCTGCGGACCCGCGTTCTTGAGGGCTTTCATGGAGAAGATGCCCAGAAACGAGGCCAGCAGACCGACCACGGCCATGCTGAGCGGCAGGGCCATGAGCGCGTTGCGTTCGCCTCCCAGATTCGTAAAGGCATCGCCGTACACGGTGGCGCCGATGGCGATGGTCGCAATGATGGAACCCACATAGGACTCGAAAATGTCCGCGCCCATACCGGCCACATCACCGACATTATCCCCGACGTTATCGGCAATCACACCGGGATTGCGGGGATCATCTTCGGGGATGCCGGCCTCAATCTTGCCGACCAGATCGCTGCCGACGTCCGCAGCTTTGGTATAAATGCCGCCCCCGACCCGAGCAAACAGGGCGATGGAACTCGCGCCCATGGCAAAGCCACTGATGTATTTTGAGGTTTCCGGGTCAGAGTACAGGCCGAGAAAAGCGCCGACCCCGAGCAGACCCAGGCTGGCGACCGACAGGCCCATGACCGCCCCGCCATTAAAAGCCACCAGCAGCGCGGCGCCCTCGCCCTCTGCCCTGGCGGCCTCAGAGGTGCGGACATTCGCCTTGGTAGCCGACTGCATGCCGAGATAGCCGGCCAGCGCAGAACAGATCGCACCGGCGAGAAAGGCGATACCGGTCTCAGGCGCGACCTTCCAGGCGAGCAGGCCGAAGACAACCAGCACGAAAATGATCAGGATTCGATATTCACGCCTCAGAAAAGCCATGGCCCCTTCATGGATAGAGCTGGCAATCTCCTGCATGCGTTCATTGCCGTCAGGCTGACCGGAAACGGACTTGAAAATAGCAAACGCCACGATCAGCCCGACCGCGCCGAGAATCATTGCGTAGAGAGACACCGCATCAGAGGTGATGTCCATATTTCTATTACCCTCCTCGTCTCTGGGAATACTGAATGACTGCCCTCCGCCGGGTGTCGGCACGCGGGGCCACACCCGAAGCGGTACGCGGGGAAGATAAACGCTTCTGCCAAAAGAGTAAAGGGCCACAGGTGTGAAAAGCGTGTGACATCGGGACCGAAAAGACTCCCCCAGGGGAGGCTGTCGAGGATCGCCGTAGCGCCCCCCCGCTCTGCCCACCCGTTCCGCTCTGCCATCTGGCCGGCGCCCCGCCAGAGCGCGGGGAGTGCGGGGAAGGAACGTATTGCATACAGGCCAATGCGCGCCTATATTCCGGCTCGGAAGCCGCAGACGCTCTGAGCGAAACGCGGGCGGCGCCCACCGGTCATAGAACGCTGTTTAACAGATGGCTGATTTTGAATGGGTGATTGGACCACCATTGTGTCGAGGCGCCGCATACATCGCTCCTGTCGACCATATATGTCATCAAATGTCGTACAAAAAGACATTTTACGGTTCAATATGTCATCAAAGTGTGCACAAAAAGACCCCTTGTGGTTCAATAAGTTATTGATTTCATTGCATTCCGGTCGGAGACCCCCCCCCTATATTTTTTTAGAGTGTTTGTGAGAGAAGAATGACGTTTGATAATACCCTCCCAAGAGTCCCCCGCAGACACGAGAAAACCGGGCCGCTCCCTCCGCCTCCCCGCTCGGGAGGGGTGCCGCGTAGCGGCGGGGTGGGTTCCCTACCGTCAATCCGGGTATATAACTCCCGTACCCTCGGACAACGTGAAGGAGAGACAGAGATGCGACCAGTACGGGATGTGTCAAAAGAAGAGAATTACCGCGTCCAGGTAATCGGGCCGGGGATGACCGAGACGGTGCGTGAACCGGTCGAGCCGGAACCGGCCGGCAGCCTGGTCCTGCTGCCCTTTCGGGTCGTCGGATACGACACCCAGGGCGACGGCACCTGCACGGCTCGCCTGGAGCATATCAATACGGACGGCAGCACAACCGGCGGACAGGCCAACGGTATCCCGCTGCGGCCAACATCGGCGCTCGTCGTTGCCGAAGAAGAGATGCCCGGCCTGTTTGAAACCCGCGATATAAAAGGGTAGGGGCAACCCCCTGTGGTTGCCCTTTTCCCTTTTGGTTGCCCTTTCCTCTTCGGTTACATCCTTCTCAAACGGCCCTCAGGATCGACCCTGGTGCGCAGCACGTGCAGTTCTTCCGGGGTGGGCGTGGGTGTAGTGGGAACCTGGGCTGGCATTGTGAGGGCAAAGCCGGTCTGGGCCTGCACTTCTTCTGGTTTCACGCCTGGGTGGACGGAGTGCAGACGCATATGCTTGTCCTCTTCGTCAAAGTCCATGACGCACAGTGGGGTGACACAATACTTGGGGCCCCCGCCGGGCAGCCCCAGTTTTTTGCGGGCATCCGCTCCGCCGTCGCCCCAGCCATAGGTGCTCATATAATCGCAGCGCTCAACCAGAATCCGCGGCGAGTGGGAGTTGAGGACAATATAATAGCGGCCAACGTGGGTGCTGAGCGTTGGCGTCCCGACCGAACCGGGGCCACGAAAGCGGAGTGTGGCATAGTCCGGCCCCACGCCGATCAGGTTGGTATTGCCGTGTGGGTCAACCTGGACCCCACCAATAAAAAACACGCGCTTATGCCAGTGCTTGACATCCTCGAAACGATGACCCGTGTCGCTGAACGACTCGGCCCAGCGCACCACCCGGCTATCCCAGGCAAAGGCCGGCAGAGGGAGGGTATACCGGTCGGCCACATTCATGCGGGTGCCAAAGAAGATCAGCTCCATATTGGGGCCGTGCAGCAGATGAGCCAGTCGCACCGCGGCTTCAACAATGGGCATGGCCACCCCGACCATCAAATGCTCCGTGTCTTTCAGGTCGCGAGCAAGGAAGACGGCCATGATTTCTTGCGGAGAAAGGTCCTGGGCAGAAACATCGCTCGACATAGTCTTTTCCTTTCTCTTATCAGGGGAGGCGGGATTAGTACTCGTGCAGTTCCAGCAGCCGTCGGATGCCGATCTGTTCCAAATAGTCGGCATGGGTTGCCGGTTCTCGGCAATAGCGGGTGAAATACGCGTGCAGGGCTTGGGTGTCGCCCTTGGCCGCAGCGGTCGAGGCGTCCAGATAGCCTTTGAGATGGGCGTTGTCCTGGATGTAATAGCCCCGGCTGTAGAACGGATGGGCACCGTAGGGGACACGCACGATGGCATCGGCGCCGGCAATCGTTGTCGCCCACGGGTCCTTGCGGATTTCCTCGTTAGCCACGACTTTTTCCACCTGGACAATGGTCTGGTCCGCGGCGCGCTGCATGAACAGGTCTATCCAGCCCGGTCCGCCAACGTGTTGGACATTGCCATACGCATCGGAAACGGCCGCGTGCAAGAGGGTCACGTCGGGCTTGATCGGTGGGACGGCCAGCAGGGTTTCGTCCCGAATCGGGTCGCTGAAGACCTTGAGGTCCGGGTTGACTTCGGGCAGGGAAGTCCCGACGCCACCGCGCCACGGCAGGAAGGGCAGACCCTGGGCCGCCGCCTGGAGGCCCGAGGTCAGAATGCCTTCTTCACATTCCCAGACCTCGATTTCACCGCGCTGTGCGGCCCGGCGAAAGGCTGGGGCGACCGGCACTCCAAAACCGCCGCCCGCATAATAACTGACGACTTTTCTGACGCAACCGGCGGCAATGAGCATATCCAGCGACAGGCCGACATCGACAACCGTCAGGTCTTTCAGGCCGCGCCGGATGATCTGATGCACAAGGGCCATCGGCGTTGGGGAGCCGATGGCAACCGTCATGCCGTCTTCGATTCGGCTGGCGGCTTCAACTTCATCAATAACGTGAGAGCTACGTGATTCCACGAGTGTTCCTTCCCTTCGACCAGGCTCAGGACAGGCCTGGTGCCTGATATATGCCCCTGTGCCCTCTGTTGGCAAGGGTTGCGATTTACGGACGGACCTGGGTGGGTTACACTGAGTGATACAGGACAGACCGTTCGTAGGAGGCGGGCGAACAGGAGGGAGAGACTATGGCAAAAACTGTACGGGACATTATGAGCGCCGAGGTGACCACGCTGGGGCGGAACGACACGCTACTACTGGCAAAAGACATCATGAACCTGGGCCGCATCCGGCATTTCCCGGTCGTTGAGGACGATGAATTGGTCGGGGTCGTCAGTCAGCGCGACCTGTACCGGGCCTCGCTCGGCACGGTCATGCAATACGGAGAAAAGGCCCAGCGCGCCTTTTTGGAAAGCGTCGTAGTCAAAGAGATCATGGCCGATCCGATTTCCATCAGACCGGACGCAACGGTCGGGGACGCCGCCCGGCTGATGATGGAGCACAAAATTGGCTGCCTGCCTGTGTTGGAGAACGACCGGCTGGTTGGCATTGTGACCGAGACCGATATGCTGCAAGTCGTGGTGGATATGGCCTGAGGGCTGTCGGGTTGCACCGGGCACAACAGCCCGACACCATCGGAAGGAGCGATCCCTTCGACAGGCTCAGGACAGGCACACCCGCAAAGAGGAGACCCTATGGAAGACAAAGACCGTCTGGGAACCAAGCTGCAACAAAAAGAGAAGGCCGAGGAAAGCCGCTATTTTGCACAACGCGACCGTGAGCTGATCGACAAGATGAAGGAGCAGCGTGAGGCCGAGCACGAGGATGAGATACGCGAGCTGGCCCTGAACCGCTGTCCCAAGTGCGGGGTGCGGCTGACCACCCGGCTCATTGAAGAAGTCGAGATTGACGAATGCGGGCAGTGTCAGGGCATGTGGCTGGACAAGGGTGAGCTGGAAGCCGTGTCCGCGCAGAAGGGCACGCACTGGGTCAAGCAGTTCTTTGACGGTATGGGCCATATCCTGACCGGCCCCAAAAGCTAGCCGACTAGGAGAACCCGACGCTCACCCCCACGAACCAGTAGCGGCCCAGGGCGTCGTACAGGCCGGGGAAGGTGTTGCCGTTACCGAGGATGGACGGCCCGGCCGCATTGCCCGCCAGCGGCGGAGCCTTGTCGAACAGGTTGTTCACGCCGACGCGCAGGCTGGTGTATTCGTTGTAATTCCAGATTGCGGCCAGATCGAAATAATGCCGTGCGCCGAGATCGACCTGGGTGGAGTTGAGGTCTTCGACACCGCTGATGTAGCGCCACATGAGACTGGGCCGTACCCCCCACGGTGTCACCCAGGTGGCGCGCAGATTGTTCCGAATATCCGGGGTCGGAAAACCGCAGGTGGCGCCCCAGTTGCCGGCGCAGTCTACCTTGCGCGCCCCTTGTAACTCCTGCTGGTCCCAGGTGGAGGTGATCGACAGGATGTCGCTGAAGCGCAGCCTTCCCCAGCGGCCCATTCCTATGACACTAAGAGGGAGGTCATAGCCAAGGGTGATGTCGAAGCCTTGGACCTCCTCAACCGCCAGGTTGTCGAGCAGAGACACAATATGGCCACTGTTGTCGATGTTAGACCCCAGCCACAGGTCGCCGCTCCGCCCGCGTCTGACCTTGGCGCACTGCGAGTCGTTGCCGTCCAGACATTCGTTGAGGATGAACTCCGGCGTCAGGGTGCTGATGCCTTTGCTGATCTCGATCGAATAATAGTCCAAACTGAAGTTGAAGCCTGGGATAAAGCCGGGCGTCCACACCAGGCCGAAGGAGTAGGTATCCGATTCCTCGGGCGCCAGGTCCGGGTTGCCGCCTTGCAGAAAGTTGTACTGGGCGGCCGGTGAATTTTCGATATTGCCGAACTGGGTCGCCGTTACGCCACTGCGGGCACATTCCTCAAGGCTGCGGCCTTCAGCCGTCCGGCCGTTGGTGACAGGACCGGCACACGGGTCGGCATTCATCTCGAACAGGTTGAAACCCTGCGGCAGGAAGCGTTCCCGCACATTCGGTCCGCGAATCGCCCGCTGGAAACTGGCCCGTAGCCGGATGTCGGCATTAACGGCCCAGCCCGCGCGGACACCAAAGGTATTGGTCTGTTCGCCGTAATCGTAGTCGGAATAGCGATAGCCCCCATCCAGTCCCAGTTCTTCCACAAAAGGTACGCCGTCAATCAGTGGTATACCGGCTTCAATGAAAAATTCCGTTACATCGGACCCACCGCTGACAGGCTGGCTGGCGCCGCCCTGGCCGGCCCCATCGCCACTGCGGTAGGCTTGGTCGGGTTTGAATTTGAGATTGTCGTCGCGGTATTCGCCGCCCAGGACCACGTCCACGCCCGTAGTGGCGAATGGTGACCGAATGCCATAATCACCCAGATGTCCGGCGATATAGCCGGACATGACCGTCTGGTCGGTCGCCCCGCGGGCGGACAGGGGCAGCGTCAGGTAGTTGATCATCTCCTGGGTCACCGCGCCCTCCCGAAAAATGTTCCAGGGGACGCAACTCGGGTCGGAGCCATCCAGCACGGAACGGCAGACAACTCGACCTGTTGCGGGATCGCGCACCGCGTCCAGCGCCCGTCCGATGCGGGTGATCGACAGGTCGTTCAGATAGGTGTTCTGCATGCGGACCTCGGAGTATTGGTAGTACAGGTCATAGCGCCAGGTATTATTGAGGTCGCCGCGCAGCCCGAATACGCCCCGGTATGAGGTGTGGTGCAGATCGTTTTGCCGGTTGCCGCCCTCCACATTCCGGCGGCCGATAAAGACCTGCTGGCTGTCGTCTCGCGTCAAGCCGTACGCGCCGCACAGGGCTTCGAACTGTTGCTGGGACAGGAATGGATTACCGCAGCCCAGCGTATCGGTCACAAAGAACGCACCCGAGGGGGCGATCTGGGCGACCGAGCGATTGTCCATAAACATGAACTCGGAGTACGCCTCGACCCGGTCGTGCAGGTCGTAGTGGGCAAACAGGCCGGCGGTCCAGCGCCGGTCGGGGCGCTGAAAATAGTTCGACGGACCGTAGTTGAACAGGGTTCCCTGGCGGGGTACGAAGCGGTCGCCCTCCACCTTATAGTCAAAGCCCTCCAGCCCCCGGCCGCGCAGCAGGCCGAAGTCGGAAAAGGTACCCTTGGGTTGGGTGGCCGAGCCGAAGCACTCGGTCAGGTCGTTGCTCAGGGCGCACGAGCTGTAATCGCGCTTGGCCTGGAGCACCGGGTCGATATCACGGTAGGTCCCGTAGACCGTGACGTTACCGCGGTCCAGGTTTTTGCCCAGAATCAGCGAGACATTCGAGATATCGCCGTCGGACGTTGAGCCCTTGGCGACCTCGTATCCGGCATCCTGGACAATCCGCTGCCACCGGTCGTTGCCGTTGTCGTGCTGGTATTGGCTGAACTGGTAATCCAGCTTGATGCCCTCGAAGTCGTCAACCATCAGAAAGTTGACCACCCCGGCGACCGCATCGGACCCGTAGGTGGCCGAGGAGCCGCCGGTCAGCACCTCAACGCTCTTGATCAGCGCGCCCGGAATCTGGTTGATATCGGCGCCGACTCCCCCTTGCAGCGGCGAGCCGGCCGGCAGGCGGCGGCCGTTGACCAGCACCAGGGTGCGTTCCGCGCCCAGGTTGCGTAGATTCAGGGTCGCGGTGCCCGTGGCGCCGTTCGACTGGCTGGCGTTCTGGGCGGAGTATACCTGCGGCAGGGTGCGCAGCATGTCCTCTACCCGGGTGGTGCCCTGGAAGGCCAGGTCTTCGGCCTCAATCTGGATGACCGGGCTGGAGCTGACCAAATTGGCCCTTTGGATACGTGAGCCAGTGACGACCATGGCTTCCAGCTCTGACGGCTCTTGGCGAGCTTCGGCCTTCGGCTGTTCAGTTTCCGGCTGCTCGGCATCTGCGGCCAGGGCTGGCACGATTCCGCCGGCGAGCAGCAGGGCGAGTGCGGCTCCGTACGGCAGCAGCGTTCTTTTTGCCATGAGAATCCTCCATTGTTGCCCGGAGCCCAGGGTCAGGAGATGCCGACACTCATACCGACGAACCAGTAGCGGCCCAGGGCATCGTACAAACCGGGGAAGGTGTTGCCGCCTCTGCCGGCCTCGCCGACGAGCGGCGGTTCCTTGTCAAACAGGTTGCGGATACCGAGACGCAGGCTGGCGTACTGGTTGACGTCCCAGATCACCGACAGATCGAAATAGTGCCGGGCATTCACCGGGATGGGACGGTCCGGGTCGGTCTCCGTGCTGGTGCTGATGTAGCGCCACATCAGGCTGGGTTGCACCCCCCAGGGGCTCAGCCAGGTGGTCCGCATGATATTGCGGATTTTTGGGGTCGGGGTGCCGCAGGAGTAGCCCCAACTGCCCGCGCAGGCGATCTTCGGAATATCATCCGTTGCCTTGAGCGTATACGTATCGAGAAAGGAAAGCCGGTCCGTAAAGCTGACGGAGCCGTAGCGACCAAGACTGAGCATATAGTCCACGCTGAAGTCGTAGCCGCGGACCTCGGCGATGGCCAGGTTTTCCAGCACGGCCTCAACATGGCCGGTGGTCTCGATCGTGTTGGAAGACAGCCACAGGTCGCCGCCCGGCCCACGCTTGACCTTGTCGCACTGAGAGGTTTTGCCGTCCAGGCAGCGGTTCAGGACAAGCTCGGGAGACAGTGCGCCGACGCCGCCCTTGAGCTCGATGTCGTAGTAATCCATGGCAATGGTGAGGCCCTCAAGAAATCGGGGCGTAAAGGTCAGGCCGAACGAGTAGGTATCCGCATCTTCGGGAAGCAGGTCAGGGTTGCCCCCGATCAGGAAATTGTACTGACCGGCCGGTGAGTCGGGGATATTGCCGAACTGCTCGGCGGTCACTCCGCTGCGGGCGCACTCCCCAAAGGTGCGTCCGGCCGCGGTTTTCCCGTCAACCACCTCGCCGGCACACGGGTCGGATGTCATATAGATCAAGCCCAATCGCTGCGGCAGGAATTGTTCCCGGATGCTCGGGGCGCGTACCGCCCGCTGATAGCTGCCGCGCAGGCTGATGTCGTGGTTGATGGCCCAGCCGGCCCGGACGCCGTAGGTATCGGTCTGGACGCCGTACCAGGAAGAGCGATAGCCGCCATTCACAATCAGTTGCCGGATAAACGGAACGTCTTCGATGAGCGGAATACCGGCTTCAAAGAAAACAGCCGGCACGTCGAAGCCGCCCTTGAGGGGCTGCTGTGCGCCGCCAAAGCCGGCCCCGTCACCGCTCTGGCTCCCGAGGTCGGGCTTGTATTTCAGATTTTCCTCGCGCCATTCGGCGCCCAGCGCGATGTTGACGCCGGTGGTGGCGAACGGAGACACCAAGCCGTAGCGGCCGAGATTGGCGGCGATATGGCCGGACATCACATGCTGATTCGTGCTGCCGCGGGTCGTATACGTTCCTCCGATATAGTCGGTCATGTCTTTGGTAACCGCGCCCTCCTGAAAGATGTTCCAAGCCACACAGTTCGGGTCGGCACCGCTCAGCGCGGACCGGCACACGATATCCCCGCTCACGGGATCGTACACTGCATCCAGGGCGCGGTTGATCCGGTTGGCCGACAGGCCGTTCACGAATTTGCTCAGGGCGCGCACCTCGGCGTATTGGTAATACAGGTTGTAGCGCCAGACATCGGCAATCTCGCCCCGCAGCCCGAACACGCCGCGATACGAGGTATGGTGCAGGTAATCCTTGCGATTACCGCTCTCGACGCTGCGCCGGCCGATATACACATTCTGGATGTCTTCCCGCGTCAAGCCGTACTGGCCACACAGGGCCTGAAACTGCTGAGCGGACAGAAATGCATTGCCGCAGTGCAGATGGCGTTGTCTGAAGAACGAACCCGAGGGAGCGATCTGGGCGGTGGTGCGGTCGTCCATGAACATCAGTTCGGTATAGGCCTCGACATATTTGTGCAGGTCGTAATGAGCAAAGGCGCCGGCGGTCCAGCGCGTATCGGGCCGTTGAAAGTGATTCGGGGGCGCGTAATTATAGGGGCGACCGTCCCAGTTCGTGAACTTGTCTCCCTCGACCTGGTAGAAGAACGGTGGTCCCGGATCGTATCCGGGCTTGACCTTGCGGGTGCCGAAGTCGGCAAACAGGCCCTTGGGGATCGTGCCCGAGCCGACGCACTGGTCAAGACCGGGTGTCAAATCGCAACTGGAGTGATCCCGGTCGCCCAGGAAAACCTCTCCGCCGTCACGCCAGGTCGCGTAGGCGGTGATATTGCCGCGATTACCCAGGTTTTTGCCCAGAATCAGCGAGACGTTGGACAGCTCGCCGTCCGCGGTGGAGTCGTCGGCAACGCTATAGCCCTGACCGGAGATCAGTTTTTTTACCGCGCGATTGTCATTATCGTGCTGATGCTGGCTGAACTGATAGTCGAGCTTGATGCCCTCGAAATTGTCGATCAGGATGAAGTTAATCACGCCGGCGACCGCATCCGAACCATAGGTCACCGAGGAGCCGCCGGTCAGGACATCGACGCGCTTGAGCAGTGCGCCCGGAATCTGGTTGATGTCCTCATTGCCGGTCCCTCCCCAGGGTGAGCCGGCCGGCATGCGGCGGCCGTTAATCAGCACCAGGGTGCGCGATGAGCCCAGGTGGCGCAGATTCAGGGTGGCGATCCCGCTGGCGCCGTTGGCGTTGGAGGCATCCTGACCACCGGTGAATACCGAGGGCAGGGAGCGCACCAACTCTTCCACCCGGACCGTCCCCTGGTGCAACAGTTCTTCGGCGTCAATGCTGACGATCGGGCCGAGCTCGACCTGGTCTGCCGCCTGCTGGAGACGCGAACCGGTGGTCACGATCATCTCTTCCAGAGCCTCCAGTTTCTGCGGCTCCTGGTGGGCTTCAGACTCCGGCTTTTCGCCGGCTTCGGCTTGCGGCTGTTCAGTTGCCGCCTGATCGGCGTCGGCTGCACTGGCTGGTCCGACGGTAGCACCGGTCAGGACCAGCGCTGTTACAATGGTGGCCAAGCGTGTGTACGTCCGCCCCCGAGCCGTGACGAGTGCCGGGTTTTCGTCCTTGTCCGTGACAATTTGCGATTTGGTCATAGTGTCTTCCTATCGTCTTTCTCCTCCTTGTAAATATCACCGTGTGGCACCCGTCAATGTCCCGCTGCCCCCGGACTGTTGTGGATTGCGGACAGTCCTTGGTGAGTTACACTTCGGCACGCGGAACAGCGTGGGATTCTTTCCGTCGAAATGGAGGCTGCCGCCCTGTACGCTTTCGCCTAGGCACGAGATAGGGTGGTCGTGTGCTTTGCTCACGTCACCAATCAGATGGGCTAGGTCGAGGGCGATTTTGAAAAAGGTGAAGGGGCAGACAGCCGCGACGCCCTACGGTTGATTGCGGCGGCTCAGGCGTGGCTGGCGGCTCAGAAGGTGTGATGAGAATCTTCACGGTTTCGGCGGATGTGATCGGGCGAGTTCATTACTGAGGGCCAATTCGTCAGCCTCAATAGAAAAAGATGAAATTATATATCTATTTACCCTAATCCTGAATGAGGATATTTCTTGGTGTGGGAATACTCTGACAATAAACCAGCAAGCATCCTCAGCCACTTTCCAATCAATTGTTTGCCATATTTGGCATCATTTAAGATATATGCCTGCCAATTCTCAAGATCATGCGGAGTTAAAAAATCCAAACGTTTCTGTTCAACTATATACCACGCTCCATCTCCTAATTGACGAACTTCCGATTCAAATTCCTCGAATTCCTCAATTAGAATCGGGTGGCTAAACGCAACGACTTCGTTGTTAAGAAATTTCACGATCATCCATGCTGGATCGTTGTTCGGCCATGATCGCTCCATGTAAAACATTCCAATAATGAAGTCACCTGATCTGAACTCATACCAACGTTTACATTGCTGTTTGACCAAGTGTTCAGGCATTCCCCAACCAATTGTCATGAGTTTTCCTCATCTAAGTCTCTGAACTTTTTGATTGCTATATCCTCCTTAAACTTGAACTCTATAATATCTTCATCATATTCATGCCCGCAAGAAATTATCCTAGCGGACTCAATACTTTTTCCTTGATCTAAGTAAAGCTTAAAGAAATTAGGATGAGAATCATCCTTATCCCACCTACCAAAAGCCTCATACTCAAACCTTTCTTGATCTATTTCTCCTGCCAAGAATAGCTGGACTAATTTCGCTGATATTTGCATTGTACAATCATTCGTAATGGTGGTTCCGCTCCAACGAGGGGGCCATTTTTTATCGTTGAATGCGCCTTGCTTATTCAACGACTTAACTTGATACGATTCCCATAAGGGCTCAGGTAAATGTATTAAACTCTCTCTCACTTTTTGGGAAAAGGCGGGTCCAAAAGGAGATCTATCAGGAACGGTAAAAACTCCCCATTCCATAGGGCTACGCTCCATGGTCCCCCCAAAACCTTTCCTGTACGGACAAATCACACATACACAGTCGAAAGATGCCTTTGCCCGATGCCATCGACAAAACGCTTCTAACGTTAAATTGTCATTGCCAACCCGCTCACGGCGATTGTTCGGTGTCAAAAAGTGCTCTCTTATCAGAGGCCATCCCCCATCCCATATGAATACTACTTTGTAGTGTGGGTCGTAGGAAATGTTCTTGAGCTGATCGTTTTTCCTCCTCAAAGTTTTATTGAGGGTATTGTTACTGTCAATGTTCACCAAGGAATTAGGTTTAGTATAAACTTCGTCACCGGAGCCAGAAACTGTGGTGATATCCGCTATTATTGGCTTATCTACTATGTCGGTAATAAGCAGGTCCGGGTTCCTGCTCCCAGGGACATAGCGCAACGGTTCGGTATTTATGTCAAATCCTTCCCGATGAAACGCCCACGTCAACGCTAACTCGGCTTCAGCACCTACCTTATCGGAATGGTTTTTTCCGTCGTACCTGTTTTGTATGTCACGTTTCTTCCTCGAATCCAAAAGGCAATCTAAGTCAATCAGCATTTTTTCTACGAACCTTCTGGTAAAAAATGGCATGTGTCCATCTCCCCTCCTCAGTTACTATCAAGCCCTCCCTACGCTTCTAAATTTATTTTATTTCTCTCCGTTTGGGTAATTAGAGTGTAATTCCTTAAAAAATTTGGAAAAGGATTCACCTCCTGAACAACCTTCCCTGTTGCCCGGTTTCTCGTTTATGTTTGGGAGCTTTTTTGAAGGTGACATTGCCCTGCTGGGCTGGCCGATTGACGCCTTTTCCGAGCAGCAAGTCTGTCACCGTCAATAGTTGAATTCGTGGGTGCCGCGTTCCCCACGGAGACTCATAAAAGCCTGCCCCCATCGCTTCTGTCCGCATGGGCTTTGTTGGCTCCTGGAGTGACAGCAGGACGCCGATTTCCGCATTCTCCCGCTCGATGACCCCGCGTAAATCCCGCACATGGGGAACGGAAGTCCGCCCGGCTTTGACCGAAAAGATGATTTGTTTGGTTTTCGCGCCGGCAGCGTCATCATGAAAATAGAGCCGTCCGTCGATGCCTTTGTCCGCGCCTTTCTTCTGCTCAACGGGGCGGGCGCCAACTAAGCCCAAGGCCCACCACTGGAATTGAAAGGGATCATCTTTCCCCAATACTTCCGCGTCCGGGAGGGACACCGGCTCACCGATCACTTCATAGCTCTGGGTGATGTCATCGCCAAACGTGTCTCGCAAGCGATGCTTGATGAGACCAATGGCAAGATGGGTGATATCAATGCCAACCCAGGATCGTGACAGTTTCTGAGCGGCGGCAATGGCCGTCCCACAACCGCAGAAGGGGTCTAAAACAATATCGCCTTCATTGCTGCTGACTTTGATAATGCGTTCCAGTAAGGCTTCCGGCTTTTGGGTCGGGTAGCCCATGCGCTCCTTGGCTTGTGAGTTGATCGGCGGGATATCGGTCCACAAGTCTTGGAGCGGCACGCCGGGCATGTCCTCAAGATATTGCTTGAGACGCGGCCAGCCGCCCTCTTTTTTCGGCCAGTAGATATCACCCGCAGCGTCTAACTCGTCCATCTTTGCCGGAGGATTCGCCCAATGGCGTCCTTTGCCGGTAGGGTTGAATCCTCGCCACGGTTTCCCTGTCTCTCCGTCCCGTGTCCCTGCGCCTGTGGCGTCTCCATCCTTAAACCAGCGGCCTCGTTCATCTTTTCGGAATCGTTGTTCTATGTATTCATCGTCATAGTCTTGATATTGCGGATTCCAGGTGTATCTATCCCCTGCTGAGTAGAGCAAAATCACATCGTGGACAGGGCCAGGGCGTTTAGCGCTACTATGCGCGCTGGTCCGCTTCCACACAATCTCGGCCCTGAAATTAACCGGGCCGAATACAGCGTCCAATAGCAGCTTGAGATAATGCGAAGCGGTCGGATCACAGTGGAGGTACAAGCTGCCGGTGGACTTCAGCGCCCGACGAAGTTCCACTAGGCGGGGTGCCATCATGGCGAGATAGGCCAGCATGTCATTGTCGCCAAGAAAGCCGCGAAACGATTGCAGCACCTGCGACACCTGCCCACCGGTCTCAACCACTTCTTGATAGGCTTGGGCCGATGCTTCGTCCCATTGCCACATGTCGCCGAATGCCTTGATCTGAGCGGCGGCTCGTGATCCGTCCTGTTCGGCAAACAAGACGTTGTAGTCCGAGTCGCTCTTGAAGGGTGGATCGAGGTAGACCAAGTCTACGGACTCATCTTGGATATAGCGCCGTAAGATATCCAGGTTGTCGCCATAGTAGAGTTTGTTGTTCGTCATCTCACGCTCTCCTTAAAAAGGAGGGTATCTGATTGAGGTTTGTGTGTCTCGCTAGAGCATTTCACGCTCGGCGGTAGAAATTGGAAAAATGGACCTGAAAAGTGTCCAATTTGGCTCAGAAGGTGTCCAATTTGGTCCGTTTTCCAAAGCCACAATCCAATAAAATCAACTACTTAGACCCAATTCTGCCCTAAAAATAAAGGTCGATTGGAAATTTTGGCCAGAAAGGGGGGTTACAGGGAGTTCAAAGGTCCTGACAAAGGGCCGGATTCCGTCCAGATCCGACCTTGGATAGCTTTTAGGAAAATTAGGCAGATTGCGCTTTTCACCTCATTCCATACAGTCTCATTCCTTCTGGCAGATTACACACTACATGACGCGCATACCGATATACATCAAGGCAAAGCCCTGGCCCGCCACGGCGAAATGATGACCTAAGCCATCTGGGACCTTCGGCAGCAGAATGAAGTCTTAGCCGAGCTGTTACGCCGCAGCGCGTGAGCGCCGTGGATTGGTTGTGGATTGCGGACAGTCCTTAGTGTCAAGTTTGTACCGCGGAGGGGGGCCTATTCGCCATTGACCGAGAACGCGATCAGGGCGTTGCCCGACACCCCGCCCCGATAGCCGTAGCCGGCGTTGACATACAGCATGCCGTCCACAATGGTCGGCCCCGGGCCGTCAAATGAGCCGCCCTTGGTCTTGACGCCGTTGGTGCTTTCATACTCCTGGTCGGCGTTGTAGTCCCAGACGACGTTCCCGCTGTCGGTGGCATACGCGCGCAAATGGCCGTCAACCGAACCGGAAAACACCACGCCGGGCAGGGCCGACACGGCCGCCGACTGGGCCGGGCTGCACTGCGGTCGGTCTCCACAGCCGACCGCTGGGACGTGCCATTGACGCTCGCCGCTTTCGATATCAATGGCAAACATGCCGCCCCCAACGCTGCCGTCCAGGACCCGGGTCCAGCCCCCGTCCGCATTCTCTACCGTCTTACGGACGACATCGGACAGCGCCACATAGACCTGTTTGGCATCTGCCGCCGACCCCCACTGAATCCCGCCGAGCAGGCCACCCTTACCGACCCGCTCCTGCCACAGAATCTCTCCGTTCCGGTCCGGGTCGATGGCGTGCATCACCCCGGACTTCTGGCCGGCCAGGATGATACGCCGCCCGTCGGGCAGAATGCGCACGATGGGCGAGGAGGCGAAGTCCAGGTCCGGGCCGCGCGCCTCCGGACAGTTGGTATCGTCCTCGGTCTCGCAGGCAACATTCCAGGCGTCTCCCACGGTGAACTGTTTTGACCACAGGACCGCTCCGCTCCGCATATCAAAGGCCATCACCGCATCACTCGTCAGCGAGGCCGGGTCCGAATAATTATCGCCGGTGGTCACATACATGCGGTTGCGCTCCGGGTCGAGCGCGGGGGAAGACCAGATCGTGGCGCCGGACGGCCCCCACAACTGCACGCCGACAGCATTCTTGCGAACAGGCGCCGGGGGCTCTGGAATGGTATACGCTTTCCAGACCAGCTTGCCGTTAAAACGGTTGAGGGCCATGATCTTGCCGCGAAACGTACAACACTCGTAGGTCGGGTCGGCGCCGGCGATTTCTTCCAGGGAGGTAGTGGCCACGTAGAGCCGGTTGCCGTGCGTTTTGGGCGTAGCCGTAATCCGCGCCGAGGGATGGTCGTCCACGTCCACCTTCCAGAGTTCTTTGCCCGTGCGGGCATCCAGGGCGTACACGTTGGCTGCCGCATCGCCCACATAAACAACGTAACGCGGCGGGGTGGTGCCCGGCAGGGTATCGACCACCATGGTCGCACGTACTCCGCTGTCCATTTTAGCCGACCAGTACAGGCAGCCGGTTTTGGCATCGAGCGAATAAATACGGCCCTGGAGCGAACCGATAAACACCCGGCCACCCACCACCGTCGGCTGGGAGACCCGAAAATCCATGGGCAGCCCAAACACCCACTTGACCCTCAACTCGGGAACCTGGTCGGCGCTGATACCGGCAGCCTCGGCGGATTGGAAGCGGGTGTTGAAGTTATCGACTCCCCAGCCGTTCCACTGCGGAGCGCCGTCTTCAACCACAAAGGTCCCCGACGCGTCTTCACAGAACCCGGCGACCGTCTCGTCTTTTTCGGTCGGAGGCGGCAGCTTCTTGCCGGTCATCCACTCCGAGATGGTGCGCCGCTCCTGATTGGTCCGGGTCATACCCTGGAACTTCATCCTGCCGCGCTCCAAAGAATTCAGGACCATCAAGGCGGGCAGACGTGACATGATGTCGCGGTGCGGCGCGCGTTTGACCTGCCCTTCGTGGCAGCGCGCGCAGTGCGCCTGGTAGAGCGCTTCGCCGTCCCTTCCCCCTTCGGTTGGCGAGAAGGCCCAACTCGAAGCAATACTCACGCTCGACAACAGCAGGCCGCCCACAAGAACCTGACTCACGAGGCGTATTTTTTGCTTAAGAGACCCCTCACGGGCAGACATCCACCGACCTCCTTCTTCTCACTGTCCTCTCTTTTTGCCGGGGAGGAGTATTTCTGTCAAACCCTTCCAAACATGCATACTACACGCCGTGGGTGGGGGGGGGGAGAGACGTGCTCCGAGGGCAAAAGAGAGTCCCACTCGACCGGTATTGGCCCGAGATTCTGGCAGGGCTCGGGGCGGCTGGTCTGGGGGGGGCCGGCTAGGCCCGACGCTGCTGTTAACATATCCCGCACAGCCGGCCGCGAGGCGCGGGACGGTGTGGTGCGTTCGATCCGGCTGATAGCGGAGCGCGTAAATCGGCCGGGCCTGACCCTGGCCGGGAGCGATTGGCCATGCTATTGCTATGAGTGAAGACTGTCGTGACAAACGGCAGAGCCACATGTGCCGGCCACGAGAAATCGCTAGGGGGATACAACGATGAAGGTACTGAACAAGGTGCTGCGCGCAGCCGAGGACTTCGAGGCCCTTCTCGATCTCGCGATCGAGGGTCCGGTTACGATGGTACACTTGTTGAAGTTCAAGGCCAGGGCGGCGTACGCTGATGGCCGGGAGACGGAGCTAACGGGTGCCGAAGCGTATGGGCTCTACCGCCGGAAAATGGTCGAACGCGTCACGTCGGCCGGTGGACGCCTCGTCCTTTCCGGGATCGCGAAGCATCTCGTGCTCGGCCAGGTGGAGGAACTGTGGGACGAGGTGTTGGTTGTCGAGTTCCCGTCCAAAGAGACGTTTGTCGCGGTCATTTCCTCTCCGGAAATAGCCGAGTGGGGTGTGCATCGCCGGGCCGGCCTCGCCGGCCAACTGCTAATCGCGACCACCGCTCAGGCCTAGCTCCCGTGAGCCGACCGGCTGCGAGCTGATCGCTCGGCTGTCTTGGCGTCGGAGCGCGCCTCCTGGTCGCCGTCTGACCCGCAGCCTGCCTTCCGGTCATTCCTCCGGGCTAGCGTCCAGCCCCTAGCCCGAGCCGTCCACGCGCACGGTCACGATATCAATGTTGTGGTACTGCTGGTGACGGACGGACGAGGCAAAGTGGCGGAGCAGACGCAGCGAGAATTCCCGCTCGTCGGGCGTCTCCACCTGGTCCCCGAGCAGCGCAATGTGATCCTCAAGGTTGTCCTCGCCAACCGCGGCCACGAACTCCAACTCCACGGCCGCTCCGTCCTGGCGAGCCAGCACCCGCAGGCGCGGCTTGGCGTGCTCGGCGGCCTTGGCGTCCATCTGTTGGATCAGACTCGTCAGCGCTTCCTCGCCGATCAGACACAGCCGCTGGGTCGCCTCCTCACTCCAGCCCAGGCGGGCCGCCAGCTCGCGCAGAAATTCGGTCAGCTTGGGCAGGCCGGCGATCCCCAGCCCGATTTCAAGCCGTCGGCGGCGGGGACCGGTCAGTTCCATGAACGCGGTCAGTCCCACCACCATGAGCCCTCCGGCGGTGATGCCGTTGCCAAGCAGGATCGCCCACGTCCCGCTCAGATAGTCGGGAAAAATGGCCTGAGACTGAAAGCCGACCCCCACCCACACCGACATGCTGATGATGAGCGTCTTGCGAGAGTCGTTGCCGCTTTGGAGGGCCAGTTGCATGCCCTGGACCAGGATGGGGCCGAACAGAATGGCCAGATAGGCGGCCGCCACCGGGCTGGGAATGGCAATCAACACGGCCATCACCTTGGGCAGAAACGCCAAAGCAAAGAAGCCGGCGCCCACGCACACCGCGACCCGGCACGCCGCCACGCCGGACTGCTCCACAAACGGGGCGCTCGACGGGGCGGTCCCGGTCGGGATCGTCCCTGCCAGGCCACACAGCAGATTGCTCAAGCCGACGGTGGCCACCGCGCCCTGGACCGAGCGGAGATCGGTCGCCCGTTGCCGGCGCCACGAGACCCGCTGGGTGGAGACGGCATGGCCGAGGGTCCCCGTCGTACCGATCAGCATGACGAACAGGAAGGCGGGCAGGAGAGACCAGAAGGCAGGTCCGAACGTCAGGTCCAGCCCTGGCCAGGCGTTCCGGGGAAAACCAATCCAGGGTGCGGCTCCTATCGGTGCCGGGTCGTACAGGCCAAACGGCGCGGCCACCGCGCAACCGACTGTTATCCCAATCAGCGGTGCCCACAACCGCCACCGCTCTGGGGCTCGCAGCAGGAGCGCCACGACCGTGGCAAAGGTGACCGCTGCACTCGTCGGGGCTGCGGCCCACGGCGTCCCGTCCGGCACGGTGGTCAGCATCCGAAAGATCGCCGGCATGATGGAGACGGCAATCAGGACCAGGAGCGTCCCGGTCACCATCGGCGTGATGAAGCGCCGCAACAAGGACAGACGGGTGGCCAGCGCGAACTGAAAGCCTGCGGCCACGAGAAGCAGGGTCGCCATCAGGGACGGCCCGCCCGCACCGAGTGCGCTGATGCACACGCCGATGAAGGCACTGCTGGTCACCATGACGAGTGGATAGCCGGAGCCCAGGTGCCCGATGCGGACCGTCTGCAAGACCGTCATCGCGGCATTGACCATCAACATGGCGAAGATAGCCCAGGCCAGATAGGTCTCGTCCTGCTCTGCCGCCCGCATGATAATGGTCGGGATCAGCACCAGGCTGGGCGCCATGGCCATCACCCGTTGTACGCTGATGCCAAAGGCGAGCGCATACGGCGGGTGTTCATCAGGTTCGTAGAGCAGCGTCGGCATAGGAAGTAATCTCAAAAATAGGCCGATCCAACGTCAAAGCGCCTCACGGCGCAGTTCCACCCAGGTCGTGAGGGCCATCCCAATGAGGACCAGGGCGAACGGAAGGCCCGCCGCGAGGGCTGCGGCCTGTAAGGAAAGCAGACCGCCACCAAGCAGGAGCGCAATGGCGACCAGCCCTTCGAGCACGCACCAGAACACGCACCGCCCAACCGGGACGTTGAAATTGCCGCCGGCGGTGATGGTCGCGACGACCAGCGAGCCGGAGTCCGAGGAGGTGACGAAGAAGATGACGATCAGGACGAGAGCGACGACAGAAAGCAGACCCGTCAGCGGCAGTGGTTCGAGCATTTTGAACAGCGCCAACTCCGGTATCCACACGCTAACGGTATCGGTTACGCCAGTGTAGCCGTCGGTGAGGTATTGGTGGACGGCGGTCCCGCCAAAAGCACTCATCCACAGTAAACCGAACAGCGTCGGCAGGAGGAGGACGCAGAGTAAGAACTCGCGGACGGTGCGGCCCCTGGAAATACGGGCAATGAAAATACCGACGAACGGTGCCCAGGCCAGCCACCAGGCCAGGTAGAAGATGGTCCAGTCGTGCAGGAAGGCGGTGTCCTGTCGGCCCACCCAGTTGCTGAGCGGCACAATTGCGGTCAGGTAGCTGCCCAGCCCGCGGAAGAAGCCAGCCCAGATATAGAGGGTCGGTCCGATCCCGATAATGCACACCAGCAGCAATACCGCTAGAATCGCGTTCAACTCGCTGAGACGCTTGATGCCGACATTGATCCCGGTCAGCACCGAGCCTGTCGCCACGGCGGTGATCAGCACAATGAGCACCACTCGGGTGAGGTCGGTGGCCGGAATCCCGAACAGATAATTGAGGCCTCCCGTCACCTGATTGGCCCCCAGGCCGAGCGAGGTGGCAAGACCGAACACGGTCGTAAAGACGGCCAGCGTATCAATCAGGTGGCCGGCCCAGCCCCAGATGCGCTCACCGAGCAGGGGATAGAAGGCTGAGCGAATCGTGAGCGGCAGGCCCCGGTTATAGCTGAAGAAGGCCAGGGCGAGGCCCACAAGCGCGTAGATGGCCCAACCGTGCAGACCCCAGTGAAAGGTCGCCGCGGCGATGCCGAGGGCGCGGGTCGTCTCGGGGTCGGCGGTATCAATGCCGAGCGGGGGATGCAGAAAGTGTTGGACCGGCTCCAGCACCCCGAAGAACATCAGCCCAATGCCTATGCCGGCGGCAAAGAGCATAGCGAACCAACTGACAGAGGAATACTCGGGGACGGCCTGCCGTCCGCCGATCCGCACCTTGCCGAGCGGGGAGATAGCCACAAACAGGCAGAACAGCAGGACGAAGTTGGCGGTAAGCAGGAACAGCCAGTCGAACTGGGTGGTGAGCCAAGTCCGAATACCCCCAAAGACCAGTGTCGCCCTGTCCGGGAACAGCAGCGTGCCGAGGACAAAGACGATGATGGTGAGTGCGGAAACCGGGAAGACCGCCCGGTCGATATCCAGGCCCGATATCCGGGTATTGCTCCGATCGCTCCCGTAGCCGGGTCCGTCGTCCAGCCGCACGTGTTGGGTCACTTTGCTTATACCTTCCCACCCGCTACGGATTTGATACTCAGATTGTAACTCTTCAGACGGCGATTCTATATGCGCAGAGCTGAAGAAGGCAACGTATGCGTTGCTCCTATAGTCGTTACCGGCGGTGACGCTTGCTACGGCACCAGGCGCACGCCGATATACACCAGGGTGAAGACCGTCAGAAAGACGATGCCGGCCCAACTCAGCAGCCGCAGCCAGGGCGGGGGATGCGCGGCGGCCGGCACGTGGGGGCTGAGGACGAGCCGATGGTTGGCCAGGGCAATAATCGGCGCGACCAGAAAGGAGATAACGGTGGCCAGGTCGATGAGCGTGGTAAAGCTGGTGAGAAACAGGGCAATAATCAGATAGCCGCCAACCGCGCCAATGACGAGCCAGACGTTATACACCGTGCGGCTGCCCTGTCCGTCTTGGCGACTGGAAAATAATAAGGCCCAGGTGCGGTCCATGGCCCTGGCGTAGCCGTCGAAGATGACCAGGGCGGTGCCAAACATGACGGAAAAGGCCGAAGAGGCGATGATGATATAGCTCCAGTCCCCGAGCGTGGCGGTGTAGAGCCGAATCACCTCATGCGTGAACTGTGTCCCGCTCTGGTTTGAGAATGACTGCCCGGAACCGTACATGATGAAGGCCCCCAGCGTCATGAAGCAGACGGCCAAAAACGCCGTCATCACATACGCGACATTAAAGTCGAGCAGCGTCTCGCGCAGGGTCGGCCGGTAGCCGGTCTGCTTGAAGCGTTCAAGCGTCCAGAGGCTGTTGAGGGCGGATAAATCCAGGGGGGCCGGCATCCAGCCCATGAGGGCAATCAGAAAGGCAAAGCCCGAGGCGGTCCAGACCTCGGACGAGTAGAAGGCCACCGGCGCGGTCGGACCGCGCAAGAGGGTCAGAACAAAAGCGGTCAGGGTGGAGAGAAACAGCACCGTACAAATGACCTTGATGAGACTGTCCAGGGCGCTGTATTTCCCGACCAGCAAAATGCTGACGCAGCCGACGATCAGGAACAGGGCGGTGCGGATAACGGGCAGGTCGAGGCCGAGCAGATTGTTCAGCAGTCCGGCGGTGGTAAAGCAGATTGCGGCGATAATAATGGACATCGGGCTGACCGTAATAAACAAATAGAGATATAAGGCCCAGTTCCCGAAACGCTTATAGCCATCGATCAGGCTTTCACCGGTCGCGTTCGCATAGCGCGAGCCGTACTCAAAGGACGGATATTTCAGGAGGTTGGCGATAATCACGGCCCACAGCAGCGCATAGCCATAGCTGGCCCCCGCGCGGGTTGACTGCACCAAATGTGAGACGCCAATGGCGGTACTGGCAAAGAGCAGGCCCGGCCCCAGGGTCTTGAGCAGGCGGGAGAGCTGGCTGTCGTCTGCGTTTGAGGCGGGTGTTTCTCTGACGGGAATCGCGTGTGTGTTTTCCATGGAAAGCCTGATATGACCGTCTGGTGATTGACGGTTGCAGCAGAGAAACATGACTCTTTCTTCGCTGTCAAGCAGAAGTGGACCAGGGCTGCCTTGTCAGGCTTGCTCTTGATTTCAGTTATCCATGTCCAAAAGGGAGGTGAGCCATGGAAACAGGAAGCAGTCAATACACGGATGGCCTGCGGCAGGCTGAGCAACGACTCCTGGACTTCCTGCGTGGCATCGAAACTCACCTCGAAGGGCTCCATATACATCGGTTGGCCGAACAGAACGCCCAGTTGAAAGACAGACTCGGGCAGACAGTCGAGGCTCTCCAGGCCGACCTGGCACTCTTTTCTCCACCGGAGCCGTTGCACGAGTTCCATGCCACGTTCAGCAAGGCGGTGCAGCACTGTGCTGAAGCTTATACGTTTCTGTTACGTTTTATCGGCCAGGAATTTGCCATGGATTTCCTGAAGGGGCGGTATGAGTTCTGCCGAGGAAAACACCTGCTGTATGCGCTACGGGCCGGGCTGCCCATCCTCCAGCAACACTGGGTTTTTCCGGATGTCCTGGCCTCGCTCCCCGCCTTGGAAATACAAACGCCGGACCTGGACGTCCCGGTCGGTATCATCCGTAAAGAACGGGAAGATCAACGCTCGGCCTATTCTCTATACGTACCCGAGAACTACACGCCGCAGACGGAATGGCCGCTCATCGTCTGCCTCCACAGCGGCTACAGTCGGGAGGACGACTATCTGCTGACGTGGCTCCGGGCCGCCAAGAGCAAGGGCTATATGCTGCTCGCCCCGAAGTCGGTGCGGGAAACCTGGTCGGCTATTCGTTTGCCCGGCATTCCTCCGAATCCCATTCTGGACCGCCGCTCCATCCGCACGATGCTGGAAGAGGTTTGGGATAGCTATGCGGTGGACCGCCGGCGCGTGTATCTCACCGGGTTCTCTGACGGGGGGATTTTTACCTATGTCCTGGGGCTGGCGTATGCGGACATTTTTGCCGGTATTGCCCCGGTGGCCGGGCGGATTCATCCCGCGATCAATCATCTCCTGCAGCGCGAGCAGGGCAAAGACCTGCCCATCTTCATCGTGCATGGCGAACAGGACCCGATCTTTGCCGTCGATGTCACCCGCCAGACATATACCGGGCTGACAAAGCTGGGCTATAACGTGACCTATACGGAGCTGCCGGAGTGGGGCCACGCCTATCCGTATTCAATCAACGAGACGCTGGTCATGCCGTGGTTTGAGGACTTGGGAACGCAGGTACAGTCACCAGCTTAAGAGCGCCCTTGCCAGAGATCACACTAGATGATTGTGGGATGAATGTCGCAACGCACGGCCCTTCCGGTGCGCGCTGGAGACCTCCCCGCCCATTGAGGCGTAGCCTCCTATAGAAAACGATAACGTCCTTAGTAAACCCCTTAAGCAAAAACCTGAGAATCTGCTATCAGTGCATAACTCCCAAAGGAGGAAGCGAGACAGTTAGGCTGTTATTCTGGAAGGACACAATGAATGGGATACCAACATCTGTTTCATAACGATGAAGGCAGTCGTAATGTTCCTGGCGTTGATACTTCTTGGGACGAATGGGTCAATGCGCTTCAAACTCGAAATTATTGTAAAGGGGATCCGCTTCTTGACTGGCTTAACGTGTACGGCCAGGAAGCTGGCTTTCATCCTGATGCAGAGATGTCAGGTTACGATGAAAGACTCGATTTTCTTCAATTTATCTTGCATAAAGGCCGCGAGTTTGAGCGGGTAGTTACAGACTATCTCGCACTACATTTTGACGTTGTCCACATTGCTGATGAGCCGTCCGACGTAAGAGATGAGGCCGTTGCAACCGCGACGTGGGAGGCCATGTGTTCCGGTCGCGCAATCATATCGCAAGCGGTCCTCTGGAATCCAGGAACACAAACATACGGCGCGCCCGATCTTCTCGTGCGCAGTGACATATTAGAACAAATGGTTCCAGGAACCCTTGCTGATGGAGAGGAATCGGTATCAGCTCGAGACCTTCCAGACGCTTCATGGCATTATCGCGTTGTTGATATCAAATATACGACGCTCGATTTGCTCAAGGATGGGCATGCAAGTAGTTCTCATAAGGAATACATGGCCCAGGTGTGGCTTTACAATGCAGCATTAGGACGTATCCAGGGCTATCTGCCACCAAGCGCCTACCTGCTAGGACGAGCATGGAAGAAGAATAAGGAAAGAGGGACTTCGGCACTGGGGCGACTTGAGCGGATCGATAATGAGTATGTCTTTAGAGGGAGTAAGGAAAGCCTGGCAGAACTAGTACTAGCGGCCTGTGATTGGATCCGCCAAATGCGCGCCAACGGTCGATCTTGGAATGTCTTGCCAGAGCCATCAGTTGATCATCTTCGACCAAATATGCGCTATACCGAGGATGCACCGTGGCATCATGCAAAATCCCAAATTGCAGCCCAATTGGAGGATCTTACCCTCATTTACCGTGTGAATACCCAAGGTCGTACAGAAGCGATGAACTCGGGGCTAACCCGTTGGACAGACCCAGAATGTAGCGCTGAACGCCTTAGCATAACAGGCAATACAAATGCTCCACTTGTCAATGCAGTAATTCAGGCCAACCAATCCGCCGAAAGTGGTCCAATTGTTTTTCCTGAACAGATTCATATTAACGAAGACCTATGGCGTGAGCCGAAGCCAATAGAATTTTTTGTCGACTTTGAGACTGTCAACGATATCAATGACGATTTTTCGTCGTTCCCAAATAAGGGTGGTCAGGCATTAATCTTCATGATCGGGTGTGGGTATCTAGTAGACCCTGACGATATAAGTAGTTGGACTTACCGTGTATTCACTGCTCGTTTGCTAACAGGAGAGGAAGAACGTCGCGTCATCACTGAGTGGCTCCAATACCTAAGTGATGTTTGTGAACAGTCCAATACAAATTTAGAGGAATGTCGTCTGTTCCACTGGTCTCCGGCTGAGCTTTCTAGTCTATCCTCTGCATATAATGCTGCTAGTAAGCGGCATGGATTTCCAGAATGGGACGACCTCCCGTGGGTAGACCTGCTCAACGTTGTGATCAAAAAGGAGCCGGTTACCGTTCGGGGAGCATTTGGCTTTGGTCTTAAGGCCATCGCAAAAGCAATGTATCAGGCTGGCCTTATTGAGACAGGCTGGGCAGACGGACCAGCAGATGGGCTAGGAGCGATGACTGGAGCGTGGTGGTGTGAAATTGAAGCTCGAAGGATTGAGTCTTCGATGACCGAAATGAAACTGATGCAGGAGATAGAGGTATACAACGAGGTAGATTGCCGAGTCATGGCTGAAATCCTCGTATTCCTTCGTATGGAGAGGTAGCAGACGAAACATTTCTAAATGAGGATAAAAACCGGTCAGAAGGGAAGCAGATGGAAAGATACAGAAATCTCGGTGGCGATTCCGGTGTTATCGCGTATGAGATCGGGGACGACTCCATTAGAGTCATGTTCTCTAAAGGGGCCGTTTATCTGTATACGGACGCAAGTGCTGGGTCTCATAACATCAGGGAGATGAAACGATTGGCCAGAAGTGGCCAGGGGCTGAACTCTTTCATTAGCACAACTGTCCGCAAGAAATATGCTAGGAAAGAGCGTTAGCTTACTGGGCCATCTGCTACGGTTGGAAGATTTTGCCTTCGTTCGATGTGTCCAGAAAGGCGATTTTTTCTGATCACGAATAAGGAGTGACAATGTCTGGGGGCAGGCCGGCTACTTGGTTCGGCGTGAGGCATCAAGGGCGCAATAGATTAACGTGCCGATAAACACCAGGAAAACCAGAGAGACGATAATATCCATGTCACAACTCCCGTAAGCTTTCGATCAGTGTATCAATTCTGCGATGGAACACAAAGATAGTGACTAACAGAGCTACCATAGCAGTGATGCCAGCCGTCCGCATTGAAATGGTGACCTCCGTAAAGTTGGATGCCAACCAGCCCACCAGACTGATTTCGGTGACAACGAGAATGCCGAACAGCACTTTCAGGTAGGCGATTCTCTCCTTGAGGACATCCAGCTCTGACATCGCCCTCCCACCATAACAGGACCGAACAAAGCTGCAATGCAAGAAAGTCTCGGTGTCGAAACCAAAGATGGCTGAGAGTCTTTCGTCGTTGCCAAACAGTCTGGCCTACAAGAAATCGTAGCTCACGGTCACGCCGCCGTAGGCGTTGATGCCGGCAGCCGGCTCAAAGAAACGGCCGAGATGGGCCGTGGCCTGTGACGGTGGAGAGCTACAGCACCCGAGGACTTCTCTCTTATGAAAATAAGAGCTAAACTTTTTAAAATAAAGGACTTTTGTCTAAGATTAGAGCGGGCCAGCGAAGATGTGTCAGGTTGGGCTGAGCCGACGAGGTCCAGGACCAAAGATTTGAATGCGAACGCTACAGAATGTCAGTCCCACGTCTGAACAACTAGCGATCTTGGCCGACGTTAGGCCAGGATTTCGTCTGATTCGGGGTGCTGCGGGGAGCGGCAAGACCACGGCGGCGCTACTGCGGCTCCGGCAACTATGTGCGTCGCGCTTAAATCGGAGGACTCGCCTTGGCTCTGAAGAGCCTGTCCGCGTCCTGGTGCTGACATTCAACCGGACACTGCGCGGCTATGTCTCACAGCTTGCGAAGGAGCAGGTTGCGACCTCGGACGAACTTCACCTGACAGTCGAGACCTTTGGGCGTTGGGCATTGAATCTCGTCGAGCAAAGAGATCTGATTGACCTGCGAGACAACCAGCGGATAAGAGCGCTGCTAAGGAATGCCGGTGTGGCTGCCTCGAACCTGGAATACTTCATTGACGAGATTGAGTATATCCTGGGCCGATTTCCGCCTGACAAGCGAGATGAATACATCCGCACGTTGCGCTCCGGTCGTGGCAGAGCGCCAACGGTTCCACAGGAAATGCGTATCAGACTTTTATCCGATGTGATCGAGCTCTACGAAGCAGAGAAGTCCAGGATCGGCTATGTCGATTGGAACGACATCGCGCTCAAAACTGCCGCTACCCCAAGCGAGGGCTATGACGTCGTAATCGTGGACGAATCTCAGGATCTTTCCGCCAACCAACTCCGTGCCGTCCTCGCGCATTTGAGAGAGGACCATGTGACGACTTTCATCATTGACGCCGTGCAACGGATTTATCCTCAGAGTTTCCAATGGCAGGAACTCGGCATCGAAATGCGGCCCCAAATGGTGTTCGCTCTGACCCACAACCATCGGAACACTAAGGAGATCGCACGATTTGCCTCCTCCCTTGTTCAAGGTCTTCCGGCGGAAGAAGATGGCGTACTGCCCGATGTAGAGGCGTGCCAGAGGACAGGGCCACGTCCCCAGGTGGTTGCCGGGACTTACAGCGCACAGATTGAGTACATGCTGAACCATATCCAACCCTCTCTCGACGCCGGCGAGACCGTCGCAATACTCCAGCCTAGAGGTGGCGGGTGGTTCGATTACGCGAAACAGATGCTGCAACAGCGAAACATTGACTACTGCAAACTGACTCGAAGCCGCGACTGGCCAACAGGACCGGAACTTGTGGCGTTATCTACGATCCACTCGGCAAAGGGCCTCGAATTCGATCACGTGCTCCTGCCTGGACTGAACCAGGAGGTCACACGTCATGGTGACGAAGACGGGGATGGTACGCTCGACTCATTGCGTCGCCTGGTAGCGATGGGTATCGGACGCGCCCGGCACACTGTCACGGTGGGATATAAACCCGGAGAACAATCTACATTGATCGGCCTGATTGATCGCGTGACCTATGACTTTTTGGAGGTTTGAACCGATGCCACCGACGAGGTACATCGAAGCTCACCCTAGATCATCCGAGGAGATATCACGTCTGGCAGACCACCCTGATGTCTTAGAGGTGGCCGAAAGGATCGGAGTAAAAAACGTGGTACACTTTACCACGACGAGAGGCGCTCTCGGCGTGTTAGCAGCCGGTGCAGTGAAAAGCCGACACCGTCTGCCCAAAGACAGGTATTTGGAGCATGTTTACCAACCTAACTCGGAGTTCCGCAAGGATAAGGCGTGGCTCGATTATGTGAATCTCTCCATAGAGCGCATCAACGACTGGATGTTTGGCGCGTCTGCCCGATGGCACGTAGCGGATGGTAATCCTTGGGTCGTACTGTCCTTCGTCCCGAATATTCTGGCGCATCCCGGCGTGGTCTTCACGACGACGAACAACATTTACCCCGCATGTATTCGTGCGGAGGGGTTGACTGGCTTTTCTATGATGTACGCAGATACGGTCCGTGGCCGGTATAATGAGCTCCATGATCGCGTGGGCAAGATGACAGCATGGCCCACAGACCGGCAGGCGGAAGTTCTTTATCCAGGTGAGTTGTCCTGTACACATCTACAAGGCATAGACGTTCAGACGGAAGAAGCCATGGACTCGATTCATGGCATACTGGGTGGTCTCAATTTGAACGTACCTGTCCGTCACGAACCGGAGGTATTCAAATGACTGATCCTGGGTTGTTCCCTGATACAGATACACCAAGCGTCAGCGATGTTCCTCACCAGGCACGGGACGCCACAACTGAACTCGCCGATCATGGTACCAAAATCCGCCGGTCGGCCCTCTGGGCAGCATACGGCGATGCACTCGGATGGATCAGTGAGTTGACCGATCCGGCAGGACTCAGAAGACGAACCGGCGATGCGCCGCTGTGCAGGCCTATCGAATGGAAGCGTCGAATCGGGGGTCGTGCGGGCATCACGACATTGCTTCCACAGGGGTGCTATTCAGACGACTCGCAGTTGCGTCTTGCTACGGGCCGGGCGATCAGTCCTAATGGTTTCGATGTGGAAGCGTTCGCCAAGGTAGAGCTTCCTATTTGGCTGAGCTATGGGCTTGGCGGTGGAAAATCCACTAGTACCGCAGCCGAGAACTTGACCAAATCCAAAGCAACGTGGTTTGCTAACACCTTCAAGGGCTGGGTCAATTCGGGCGGGAACGGTGCGGCGATGCGTATTCAGCCGCATGTTTGGGCCGCGTGTATGCCCGACAATGTAGAGAGTTTCCTCCCCGACGTCATACGCAATACGATCTGCACTCATTCGCATCCAATCGGGATACTAGGAGCGATCCTTCATGCTCTGACGCTCGCGCACACTATAGTCACTGGGCGTTACCCGTCGTCCGATGATTTATTGGCGGCCACCGATGTCGCTGCAGATCTTCCTGATATTATGCAGCGTGACACTGAAGTGGGAACCTACTGGCGCGTAGCATTTGAGCGGGAGTCGGGTGCCTTCAGTGAGGCATGGGGGCAGGCAATTGACGAATGCAAAGAAGCTATCCGCGTTGCTGACGGGAATACCTCAAACGGGAGTGGTGCTGATCGGTACGCTGGAATTGTGGATCGCTTGAGGTTGCGAGATAAAGCACGGCGCGGTAGCGGTATGCTGACGGCGGTGGCCGCTGTGGGCTTGATTTGGTGCGAGACGCGGCCGGAAGAAGCCCTACGTATTGCCGCGAACGCAATTGGTACGGATACCGATACAATCGCGACAATGGCAGGTGCCATCCTTGGGGCGACCGCTGGAACGGAACCGCCAGTTGAAGTGTTAGATGTCGATTTGTTTCGGTCTGAAGCCGACCGGTTGGCGGATATCGCACGTGGCGGGAGGCCAGAAGGCCATCAGTATCCTGACCTGCTGCGCTGGTCTGCGCCGAGAGCACGCGTAGATACCTTGATTTGCTCCAAGGATGGAAACTTGTACGTTCGTGGTCTGGGGTGGGCCGAGGCTTTGAGCGAACCGATGCTGTCATCAGGATTACAAAACTTCATGTGGCAATGGGTCAAGCTCGAAGCGGGTCAGACATTGCTGATCAAACGCCGTAAGGAACTCAGGATTGATGTTGAAGAGGCCGGAACATTGTCGGCGTTGCATTCATCCGGGCGTGCGTTAAAGAATGGCGGGGACTCCAACAAATCAAATCCGAGTGCCCAGCAGATGGACGATTCCCGTGCACCAAGCGCGACGGCTTCACGAATACTGTCAGAGAAAACGCCAGAACCTTTAGACCTGCAACGCGCTCTAGATTACATAGCGGAGCATAAGGACGATGATAGGAGAATCGGATATGCACTCCGGCGAGTCGTGAACCAGGGGACTCCAGGACAAATCGCGGCATTCACGTCGACATTGATCGATTATATTCGCCAGTACGAGAAAGCGCGACGCTCATCTCGCAGATGATACGTCTAATTTGGATGCTGTTCTATTGCAAACCTCAGAATTGGCAATACTGATATCCCGCCGAGTATGCCACCTATGTTTGCCACGCCGGCTATCGCCTCGCTACACCACTCTGTAAATTGTTCTAGCCCTCCAACGATAAATAGGACCGACCAGAGCTGCAATGTAAAAAAGCCTCGGTGTCGAAACCAAAGAAAGATGGCTGAGAGTCTTTCGTCGTTGCTGAACCGTTTAGCCTACAAGAAATCGTAGCTCACGGTCACGCCACCGTAGGCATTGATGCCGGCTGAGGGCTCGAAGAAACGGCCGCCCAGTGCATTCAGGCGGGTGAGGCCGTTATAGCCGTCGTCGGCAATGTTGCGGATACCGACAAAGGGGGCGATGCGGCTGTTCCCTACGGTCATTGCATAGCCCATGCGAAGACTCAGCACGGTGTAGGCGTCGTTCTCTGCCGAGTTGGCGTTGTCCACATAGAAGTCATCCACGTGCTGAATGCTGAGCGCGCCGTAGAAGCCGGAGGGATGCGCGTAGAAGAGTTCGGTGAAGAGCTGATGCGGGGGAATGCCTGGCTCGTCGTTATTATCAAAGCGCCCGTTCGGGGTAATGAAGCGGTCAAATTCGGCGTCCAGAAAGGTATAGGCCAGGGTCCAGCGCAGGCCCTCCAGCAGGGTGATATGAAACGCGAGTTCAGCCCCCTTCCGCTCCGAACGGCCCGCGTTGCGAAAGAAGTTTCGGCCCGACTCGCTCTCAAACGCCACCAGTTCGTCATCGATGACAATCCAGAACAGGGCAAAATTATATGTGAGGCGGCTCCAGATATTACCGCGCGCGCCGATTTCGTAATTCAGGGCCTGCTGCGGATTCAGGTCGGGATTGAAGCCCCCCCCCTCGTCGGGCCGGGCCAGTTCGGTCGTGGTCGGGACCTGGAAGGCGGTTGAAACATTGGCGTACACGTGCAGATTTTCAAGCGGGCTGTAGAGAATGCCCCCCATGGGACTGATGTGATCGAAGGTCTGCACGCCGGACTGGTCGCCGTCTTCGAGGAGTTGGTCACTGACCGAAAAACGGACATTGTCGTAGCGCAGCCCAACACTGAGCTGGAGATTGTCGCGCAGATAGAAGACGTCGTGCACAAACGGCCCAACGCTGCGCACGTCTTCGTCCTGGTGGAAGCGGCGCTGACCGACATCCCCTTCGTGATTATCAAACCGGCGGCGGTTATCGGCCTGCAACTCGACGTCTATGCCCAGCATGAAACGATTCCGAAAACCGAAGAACCGGCCGTCATGCGCGTACTTGACGCTGCCGCCGACCCCAAAGCGGTCGAATTTGACCACCCCGGACCCGAAGCGGGGAATGATAGGCAGCTTGGTCTCGAACTGACGGAATACAGAGTACTGCGTGACCGTGAGTTCGTGCCCTGGGAGAAACTGGTTGCGATACACGAATCCGAGCCGGCCATGGGTCACCCGCTCGCCCGAATCGAGCAGGACATTCCGGTCGCGGGCCTGCTCGCGGTCCGCTTCGACCTGCGCCCGCGTGATGCCGCCCGGATCGTCGGCAAAGGGCGCGTCCATAAAGCTCATCAGCGTCGTGAGGTGGGAGGTGGGGCTGAGGGTGTATTTGAGCTTGCCGGTCAATAAGACATTTTGGGCACGGCTGTGATTGCGAAAACCGCCCAGAGACAGATACGAGGCGTTCAACATATAATTCAGCTTGCCGGCCTGGCCGCCTGTTTTGGCCTGATATTTCTGGAGACCAAACGATCCCCCCATCAGGCGCGTCTCAAGGAACGGCGTGGTCGGCCCGTCTTCAGTAATGATGTTAATGACGCCCCCGGATGCATTGCCGTACAGCGAAGAAGAGGGTCCACGTAAAACCTCAATCCGCCGGGCCGCCCCAAGATCGATATTATCGAGCTGGGTCTGTCCATCCGGGGAGGTTTCCGGAATGCCGTCAACCAGCACCTTGACCTCACGCACCCCGAAAGCGGTCCGGGTACCAAAGCCACGAATTGAGAGACGGAAATCCTGGGCAAAGTTCGCGCTATTCTGGGTAAAAACACCGGGGACGCGGTTGAGCGACTCCTCAAAGCCGACCGTCGGCAGCCCGAGTTGAATATCTGACTGGTCGATGACGCTCACCGCCGCCGGCACCTCGGCCAGGGAGGTGTTGCTCCGGGTCGCCGTCACGATGACGGGCTCAAGCACGGTCGGGCTGGTTTGAGCGGTCGTGCCCGCGGGCTGAGTCTGGCTATCTGTCTCCGAAGACGCCGGCCCGCCCGTACTCTGGGCGAGTGCCTGGTTGCGTAAGATCAAAGACTCGCCCGGCAGGGCCAGGGCGAAGAAAAGAAGAACGATAATCCTGTGGTACAAATCCCCTCCAATTCCCGGCTAAGAAGGTGTATAGCCTATGGGTGATCTGAGGATGGTGTCAAGCAGGATAATGCCCGCTCCGGTCGCTAGCGGCCGGAGCGCGGCAGAAGGAGCGCCCGATGAATATTCAGATTTTTGGCCTGAAAAAATGTTCTGAGACCCGCAAGGCTCAGCGCTTTTTCAAAGAGCGCCGGATTCCTGTCCATTTTATTGATCTCAGCCAAAAGGAAATGTCAAAGGGCGAACTGCGCTCGGTGGCGGCGCGGGTCCCGTTGAAGGACTTAATCGATACGACCGGCAGGCGTTTTATTGAAAAAGGATTGACGTATGCCTCGCTGAACGCCGCTCGGATCGAAACCCTGCTGCTCGAAGACGCTCTCCTGATACGAATGCCCGTTGTCCGCAACGGCAAGGAAGCAACGGTCGGGCATTGCCCCGAGGTCTGGAAAACCTGGTCCTGACCGGACCGAGTGTAAAGGCTGGAGCCCGAGCCCCGGCTCTCAAGGGGTTGAGCGTTTATGCCAATGGTTCCGGGGCGTGTTTGACCTGCTGCCACTGGGCCGGGTCGTGACCGTAGAGAATCGTCGCGCCTTGTTTGTCTCTCAGGTCGCGCAGCGTGCCGAGCGAGCGATACATCTCATCCGTGTCATAGGCAATCGACGGCAGCATGTTCTCGTCCATATTGCGCTGGGTGTAACACGCATCCGCAGTCACCACGATGTCCGTGCCTTTGGTGATCCGAATACGCATGGACTGGTGGCCTGGAGTATGGCCATGGGTTGGAAAAAGCACCAGCGTGCCATCGTCGAAGATATCCAGCTCGCCGTCTACGGGTTGGTAGTTGAGATTGTGATCGTAGTCCTGAGGGTCAAAAAAAGCCTTTTCTCGGAGGACCGGGTCTTTTGACGCCTCAAGCTCGTTTTTCTGGACGAGAAAGGTCGAGTGCGGAAAAAACTCATTCCCACCCGCGTGATCGAAGTGGAAGTGCGAGTTGACCACATAGGTAATATCATCCGGGGTGAGCTTGAATTTCGCTAACTGGCTGACAATTTCCTCGCCCGGCTTGGCCCGAGGGGCAAACGCATCGGCAATATCGCCCAGACGGCCCTTGGCGTCGTCTATGCAGGAACAGTGTACGCCTGTGTCAAAGACCACATTTCCTTTGGGGTGCGTAATCAAATAGCTCGGCACCGGGATAGTGATCTGCTCGCCCTGCTCGTCCTGCGGAAAGAAGAGCCGACTGTCGAATTCGAGAAAGCCCACTGGCATAGAGAACACTTGAAGCATACGTCCCTCCTGTTGCGCTTTGGTACGCGTAGATTATGCGGGCCACAATGTCAGGTATTGGATACGAGGTAAAGAGTGAACGTGTCCAGCATCCTATGTCTCGTGGGGGACACGTTCACTCTTTCCAGTCTGGCAGGCGAGGTCGGCCTGGGAGTGCGGCGACTCGTCTGCTATTGGCGTATTGCGGGTGGAGCAGTGCAGGAGGGGGCAGGCGCAAAAACGGCGGGCTGTCTGCCCGCCGTCACATTGCATCTGAGAAGACGAGGTCTATAAACTGCGCTTGCCTCGCCGCAGATTGCGACGACTGCCCTTGGGCTTTGCGCCGCCTCTCGGTCCTCCCCACGGGCGTTCAAAAGAACGCTCGCCACCGCCACCCGAAGGATGCGAGGGTCGGCGGGGAGGACGATCCTCCGCTTGGTTGACCCGGAGATTCCTGCCGCCGAGTTCGTACCCGTCGAAGCGCTCTACCGCGACAGGAATGGAGGCGGGGTCGGTGAATTCGACAAAGGCGAATCCCCGCGGCCGGCCGGTATCCCTATCAGACGGGAGAAAAACCTCGACAAGTTCGCCCACTTCGGAAAAAAGAGTTTCCAGCTCGCCCCGTGTGGTGTCAAAGTTCAGGTTTCCAACAAAGACCTTGTTTCCGATGATGACCTCCTCTCAGGTCGGTCCACACCAGCCTCAGGCGATGTGGCGTCCCCATGGCCGTGATGGCCGGATTGAAATGTGCTGAGTCCTTAATGACAAACCGATACAAGAGGGTTGGCAGTATGACGCGAAACGTGGAAATGTACAACCCTATGAGGGCGTATCTCACCGCGCATATTTCCCCGCCTCCTCGCCCGCTCCCTCCGGGGGCTCCGGACCCGACCGTTTGCGCAGGAGGGGAGTCAGGGCAGGAGCAGCGACAGCCCAATACACCCGAGATATTTGACGTATTGAAGGATACGTATGAACCCACTTCCTCGATTGCGGTTTGGTCGCTGTCCCAAAAGCTGACGGAAAGGCTGGGGCCGGTGAGCCCTTTGACTCGTCAGCGTCCCTCCAGGCCGAACGGTCAGGCGGCGGGAAGCCGTATGGGAAATATCCTCACCCACGCCCGAAAGGCCAGCGTGAACAGGGCGAAGAAACCCAGCAGCACCCCCAATTCAACCCACCCCAGTGGGAGCCGGTGTTCCTGCCAGATGGAGGGAACAACCAGGACGTAGCGCTCGAGCCACATGCCGACCAGGATGAGGGCGCTGATACCGGCCAGAGCGGTCGGGGCACGCCTGACCCCTTGCAGCAGCAGAATGGGGAAAGGCAGGAGAAAATTAAGAAGCAAGACAACAAAACTGACGGCTGACCACGGCTCGTCAAACAAGCGGACAACGAGAAAACCGGTCTCCTCCGGCAGATTGCCATACCAGATCGGTAAATACTGACACCAGAACAGATACGTCCATAAGACACAAAAGCCAAAGATAAGTTTGCCAAGGTCATGGCTGCGTTCAGCCGAAAAGGGAATAGAGGCGCGCATCAGCACGGCGAGAATGGCGAGCAGGCTGAGTCCCGCATACAGATTCCCGATACAAAAATAGGCGCCGAATAAGGTGCTGATCCAGTGGGGTTCAAGCGACATCACCAGATCAAAGGCCAACAGGCTGAATACCAGCGCGTAGAGCAGGATAAAAACGGACGAGAGGGTCGCGAGCTGCCGCTGCCGCCTGGCTATACTCGCCACGCTCTCTTGGAAAACAAACGGGACCAGGACGCGCGGGCGCGTGCGACTTGCTCGGAATGAAGCCCGCAACAGTGCCAACCCGCAGCCGTAGAGGAGAATGCAACCAAAGAGGGAGCGCAGCACCAGGAAGGGCTGGTTCAGCCAGGCTTGTTTGGCCGGCACGGGGTGCTGTATCCACGAGAAGAGGTGTTCGCTACCCAGAAAGAGACAGAGAAGAAGAACAAAGGAAATCGGCAGAAAAGCGGCCAGCGCCTCGGCCAGCGGCTGCAAGGGTCCGGCCCATTCCGCTTTTGTGACCCGAAGAAGGGCTGAAAATGTCAGTCCGCTGAGCGCCAGCCCCGACCAGAAAAGCCAGTTGACCAGATATGCCTGCCACGCCCGTTGGGCGTGCTCTCCGGTAACGCCGATGAGAAAAGTGGTCAGGCCCAGCCCGACCAGGACCCACAGACCCAGGCTGAAAGGGGCGGAGCGCGTCTTTGGAAACACGCTCCGAGGTACGCTTAGAGGGGGCTCGGCACTCATTGTGACTGGCCCGGCTGGACTGCCTGCTGTTGGAGGTGGCGGACGTAATTCACAAGGTCCCACCGCTCTGTGGTTGAAATCGCGTGCTGATAGGCCGGCATCACCAGTCCACCGCTGCGGATAGTGGCATACAGATACCCGTCCTTTTGGTTTCTGATTCGCTCCGTATGAAGGTCCGAAGAGGGAACGACCTTGCCAACCATCTGGCCGTTGCCTCTGCCCTGCTCGCCGTGGCACATGGCACAGTAAATCCGAAATAACTCTTGCCCGTTCTGGATGGACTGCGGCGTGGATGCAACCGGATTCTGGACGCGCAGGCCGGCCTTGATGCGCTCGGTAATCCGCGACGACATGGGCGGTTCAATGCCCGTTGTGGGAACGCTATTGGCCACAGGTGGCCGGGCGGCTGTCCCGGCCTCACGTTCGGGCTGCCAATACATGTCGTCATTCCATGGCAGGGCGTGAACAACGGCAACGCACAAAAGCCCCAGACCCAGAGAGAGACCGACGAGATGCCAGACCCGGCCACGGATGCCCGTGCCGGTGCGATGCCTACACACCTTGGCCATAGACCTCCTGAGCGCCACCGGCCGTAATCAGCCGCCTGAGATCGCCGGTCTGCTCGGCGCTACATGGGACGAGCAGTCCAAAGTGATCCTCTGAAAAACGCGGGTCGTGCGTAATCGCAACCGAACGCGCCGGCAGCCGGGCATTAATGAGCAGTCCAATCAGGGTGGCAATCGCCCCAAAGAGAATGGTCAGCTCAAAGGCGATAATGGCAAAGGCGGGGAGAGCCACAATGGGCTTGGCACTCGTTTGGAGCGGCCAGTCCAAGGCCGTATAGGTGGGTAAGGCAAAGCCGATAGCGCAGCCCAGCAGACCGCCAATCAACGTAAAATAGCGAATCGGACTTTTGCGGGTGCCGAGGGCCTCTTCAAGCGCATGGCTTGGAAACGGGGAGACGACGCTGAGGTTTTTATAGCCCTCTCTCCGCAGAGAGCGGACTGCGGCGACGAGCGTGTCCGGATTCGTAAAGACGCCAACCAGCCCAACGCTACAGCCAACGGATGTGGCTTCGTTGGCCGGCGACAGGGGCCGTTCGGATTCGTCTGCTTCAACTGCTGACGGACCGCTCTCCGCAGGCGGCAGGTGCTCCTTGACCTCGGCCAGGGACACGAGCGGCAGAAACTTCACGAAGAGCAGGAAGAATAAAAAGAACCAGGCAAAACTGCCGACTGTCATCCCCACTTCAACCCACGAAGGTTGGTACAGACCCCAGGCCGCAGGATCAAACTCATGCGACAAGGAACTCACGATGATGACAAAGCGCTCCAGCCACATCCCGACATTGACCAGCAGGGCAATACCGAACAACCACCGCGTATTGGTGCGGATCGACTTCCAGCACAACAGCAGGGGGACGGCACAATTGCAGCTGATCATCAGCCAGAACAGCGGGGCATAGTCGCCGACCGCGCGATACCAGAAGATGCTGCGCTCGTACGGATTGGCGCTATACCAGGCAATAAAGAATTCGCTGGCGTAGGAATAGCTCAGAATCAGCGAGGTGAGAATAATCATCTTGCCCAGATTGTCGAAGTGATAGGCGGTGATATAGGCGTCGAGGCCGAAAATCCTGCGCAGCGGGATGAGCAGGGTCAGGACCATGGCCAGGCCGGAGAAGATGGCGCCGGCGACAAAATAGGGGGCAAAGATGGTGCTATGCCAGCCGGGCACAATGGACATGGCGAAATCCCAGGACACCACGCTATGCACGGACACCACGAGCGGGGTGGCCAGGGCGGCAAAAAACCCATAGGCGCTCAGATAGTGATGCCACTGCCGGTCCGTGCCCTGCCAACCGAGCGAGAAGAGGCTGTAGAGTTTACGCCGCAGCCCGGCGGTGCGATCGCGGGCCGCCCCCAGGTCGGGGATCATGCCTATATACCAGAACAGAAAACTCACGCTGAAATAGGTGGTGATGGCAAACGCATCCCAGACCAGGGGTGACTGAAAATTGACCCAGAGCTGACGCTGATTGGGATAGGGCAACAACCAATAGAAATTCCACGCCCGACCAAGATGGATAATGGGAAACAGGCCGGCGGTCATCACGGCAAAAATCGTCATGGCCTCGGCGCTGCGGGCAATGGGCGTCCGCCAGCGCGCCCGAAAGAGAAAGAGTACCGCCGAAATCAGCGTGCCCGAGTGGGCAATCCCGACCCAGAACACGAAGTTGGTGATATACACGCCCCAGCCGACCGGATGAGTCAGCCCGGTCACGCCCAGTCCCGCATAGATCTGATAGATCCAGCAATACAGACCAAAGGCCAGCACTACCAGGTCGCAGCCGAGCAGAGCATACCAGACCCGCGTTGGCGAGCTGAGCAGGTTGTTGAGCAGGTCGCGATTGACCTGAAGATAGCTGAGGCTGGTCGGCATGGAGTCGTCTTCAGCGTCGCGGCGTCCTGCGGCGGACTTTTTTGAGATAGGTAATCGCGGGTTTGGTGTTCAACGACTCGAAGACTTTATACCCACGCGGGTCGCGCGACTGCTGGGACACACGGCTGGCGGGGTCTTGCAGATTGCCAAACGTCAGGGCCTGGGTCGGACAGGTCTGGGCACAGGCCGGCGTGACCTCGCCGTCGCGCACCGGCCGGTCTTCGTCCTTGGCGCGGCCTTTGCCCGCCTGAATGCGCTGGACACAAAAGGTGCATTTTTCCATGACGCCCGATTCCCGTATGGTGACATCCGGGTTGAGCTGACGATTGAGCGGTTCCGGCCAGTCGGCCTCGCCCCAGTTAAAACGCCGTACCTTATAGGAACAGTTGTTGGCGCAATATCGGGTGCCGACACAACGGTTGTAGATCTGAGCGTTGAGTCCCTCCGGGTTGTGATAGGTGGCATACACCGGACAGACCGGCTCGCAGGGCGCATTACCGCAGTGCTGGCACAGCATCGGCGCAAAGCGGACTTCGGGCGCGTCGGCTTCGTACTGCGGCGGTCCCCAGGGTACACCCTGAGTGGTCAACTCACCAAAGCGGACCTCGGGATCTCCTTCCTCCGGCTCCTCGAAATAGCGCTCAATTCGTAGCCAGGACATTTCCCGGCCTTGTGCCACCATGTCCTCGCCCACCACCGGAATATTATTTTCTGCATAGCAGGCCGTGACACAGGCTCCACAGCCGATGCAGGCCGACAGGTCGATACTCATGCCCCAGCGGTACTCGGCATACTCCACCTCTGGGTACATATCGCGCGCGGGATGCTCCGCGTGGTCTGCGGGGTGCTGTTCGTCGGGCTGTCCTGCCGTCACTGCCTGGGCGATACCTCGGCCGAGCTGTCGGCGACTGCCGTCCGTTGTGACTAGCGGCGCCCGTTTGCCGGTCCGAGCGAGTCGGACCGTGGTAGACAGCCACGGGAAGCCGCCCGAGGCGGTTTCGGGTTGGGCCGAAAGCAAATGGGCCGGGTTGGCGCCGCGTCCCTGGGCGTAGCGACCATACGCGCTATGGCCCAGGCCGATCGGCATCGCCACCGCATCACGCCGTAGACCGGTGTAGAAGTAGGCACTCGCCTCGATGCTCCCATGCGGGGAGGTAATCGTCAGCAGGTCGCCCTCCGCGACCCCTAACCATTCGGCAGTCTCGGGGTGAATCTCAAGCCAGGAATCCCAGACCGCCTGCGTGAGAGGGTCGGGCAGCTCTTGTAGCCAGGGCTTATTGGCGCCGCGGCCGTCATAATAGCGTGACGAGGGGTAGGCAATGAATGTCAGCGCGTCTTTGTCTGCGCGGTCAAAAGTCGGCTCGGGAAAGCGTGTCTCGAACACGGCTGAGGAGAGCTGAACTGGGAGCGGCTCTTGCGCCTGCCAGACCCCACCCTGTTGCAGCGCCTGACGCCAGAAGGTGTCAAAGTCGTCCGGCTCACGCCGCTTGCCGTGCCGCGCTTTCCAGGAGGCTTGCACATACTCGAAAAAACTTTTCCACGGCAGGGGTTCCGAGAGCGCGGCATCAACCTGCGTGGCGACCGACACCAAGGTCTCGCCCAGCGCTTGGGTCTCAAACACGGGCTGCACGACGGGCTGCATCAGACCATATACGCCGGCTTCGGGATGGGAGTCTCCCCAGCTCTCCAGGGGTGTATGATCGGGTAGAATCAGGTCTGCCTGTTCGGTTGTTTCGTCCGGAAAAGATGAGAAGCTGACTACGAACGGCACGCGAGCGAGCGCCTCGGCAAAGCCCGAAGACGGTGGCAGGCTAAAGGCGGGATTGGTGTTGGCAAGCAGGAGGAGCGGTATTGCTCCGCGCTGCATCTCATCAATCAGAGACAAGAGGGCCGCATACGAGCTGATTTGGAGCCGCGCCTGGGTCTTATAGAAATGGACCGTCCGGCCGATATTGCCGGCGATATAATTCAACAGATTGACCGCAATCAGGTTGGCCGTCTCTTGTCGGGAACTTGTGGCTATTCCACCCCCGAGGGCCAGGCTCGGCCCGTGGCTGACGAATTCCTGGGCCAGCCGTGTGATCGTCTCGACCGGCACCTCCGTCACCGCAGCGACCCGGTCCGGCGTGTAGGGCTCCAGCAGTTGGCTGAGCCGCACCTTTTCTTCGGCAGGTACGGCACTGTTGGGGAGAATCAGATAGGCCAGCCCCAGCGCAAAAAAGGCTTCCCGGCTCGGCTTGATCGCAATCCATTCGTCCGCATTCGCCCCGGTGAGCGACAGGCGGGATTCGACCTGGACGAATCTCCCCGTCGACGTGGCACTCCGCATCTGGCCGAATGCCTGGGCATAGTGCGTCGGGGAATGCCACGTCTCCAGAAAATCCGCCCCCAGGCTGAGAAGAAAACGGGCCTTGGCCAGATCATAGGCGGGCATCGTAGCCTGTTGAAAACAGACCTGATTCGCCTGCCTCAGCGCCTCGAAACCGAACGGTTCATAAGTCATCAGACGGCCTGAACCGAGCGCCTCAAGCCACTGCGTGGCCAACTGATAGACGCTGTCCGGGAGCTGGCCGGCGAGAAACGTAATCTTGTCCGCCCGGCCCACTGCCCGGATTTTTTGCAGGCGTTCGGCCAGCATGGCCTCCGCCTCCGGCCACGACAGCGGCGTCAGTTCTCCGGCCGCGTTGCGAAACAGCGGCTGGCGGATACGGTCCGGATTATACAGTCCTTGCAAGGACGCCTGTCCGCGTGCGCACAAGGCGCCGTGGTTGATCGGGTGGGACGGATTGCCTTCGACTTTGACGGCCCGCCCTTCTCTGGTCCGCACGACCAGGCCACAGCCGGCCGGGCACTCCTGACAGACGGTGGCGTAATACGTCGCCACCCCCGGCGTGATCTCCTCGGGCTGCACCACATAGGGAATAAGGGTTTCCACCGGCTTTGAGGCACAACTGACGATGGGTGTGGCCGCACTTGCCCCCAGCAGTTTCAAAAAATCTCTTCTGTCGAGTCCGCTTGGCATGATTGCTTCTTCCGTCTCAGTAGTGACACACGAGGCAGTCCTTGCTCGCCTGGTGGGCATCGTGACAGGTCACGCACCAGCCCATCTTGAGCGAAGACACCTGTTCCACACGTTGCATGCGCTGGACCTCGCCGTGACAGGACTGGCAGGCGACTCCGGCCCGGACATGGCGCTTATGGTTAAAGCGAGTGAATGCGGGCAGGGCGTGCACGCGAATCCATGGAATCGGCTCCTGGTTTTTCCAATAGGTCTGAATTTTTTTGATTTCCGGATTCAGTGTGGGCCTGGCGTGGCAGCCCATACAGGTCTGGACCGGCGGGACGTGGGCCACTGGCGAGACGCGCGCCGCACTGTGGCAGTACAGGCAGTCCAAACCATATTCACCGGCGTGGAGCGCATGGCTGAAGGCAATCGGCTGTTTGGGAGCCTGACCCCAGCCCGTCAGCCCCAAGTCGAGCAGGGGGGAATCCCACCAGGCGGCTTTGCCGGCCAGCCACACCCGGCCGCCCACATCGGGTCGATAGTGTACTGCCGACAGCCCGGCGAGGAGGGCCACCACAAGCAGAGTGATCCGAAAAACAGACAGCGAATGTATAGGCAACCGCATAGCGCCCTATCTCGCGGCGCGCGCTCCCTCCGCGACGCGAGGGTCTTCTCCATATCGCATCTGTCTCTTTTCAGCCAGCACGGGCCAGCCTGACTTCCACAGCGGCACTTTGGTCTGCGCTGACCGACACCGAACGCGAGTGCTCTCCGAGGGCCTCATGCCAGACCCTCAGCTCGTATTCCCCTGGGGGAATGTCGCCGAGTTGAAAGGCCCCGGTGGCGTCTGTGAGGGCGTAATAGGGGTGATCCTGCACGACGACCCAGGCGGTCATCCAGTCGTGCACGTCGCAGGTCACACGAATGATCTCCGGTTGGGCAAAGGTTTTTGAGATGATTTTTTTGAACTTCGGCTGGGCCGTATTAAAAGCCGGATTTTTCTCACTATAGGTATGAATATTGTGTAAGATTCCGTCACTGTTCTTGATATCAAGCGTGGCGCCGGCCGGAACAAGCAGGACGTGAGGCGTGTAGACGCAGTCACGCTGGTCAACCGTTGGATTCGAAGCGGGTCGTGAGAGAGGGGTTCCACCGGCAAACGCCCGGAGGAAGACCACCGCATTTTTGATGCCCCTGTCCGGACCGACGAGCAGCGCTTCAGGAAATTTCTGTGTCTTTCCACACACTTCGACATCCTTACTGACCGTCAGCGCTTGTGGCTGTGGTCTGTCCCCGTCAAACACAACGCGTCCGACAATAGCACCCCGTCCGTCCGCGTCTGCCTGTACTGGAGCAAGGGGCTCAGGCGCAGGTGAGACTGCTTTCTGCTCTGATGCTTCTTGCTTGGTCGGAGCGGGCTGCGCCGTTTGATCGTTATTGTCGGGTCCGCCACAGGCACTCAAAAGGAGAACTGCATGCAGCAGGAGAATGGCTGTGGCGCGGTCGATACATGGAGAGTGCTTCATGATGGTCCTCTATTCCTCCTTCTGGCTGGCCCTATTGGGGGTGTATAGCAGAGTTTTGGGACAGACAAGGCATGGGATTTTCAGAACTCCCGGCGTTCGTATAAGAACAGCCCCGCGGCCTGCATTATGATATTCCAGATCAAAACGGGACCGTCTTTCTCCTGTTTCCTCTTGTGGCCTTCCTTGACCGGATACTGAAAAGCAAGTACTTTTCGACGCGCTATACCGAGGTTTTACGTGGAATTTCACACGTAAAGGAGGGAAGTATATGCCCACATATTGGTTGCAGGGAATTCTCGTAGGGATGTGCTGTCTGACGCTGCTCGGCGCCCCCCACCACGCTCAGGCGGTCGGCGGGCGGGCGGATACCCAGCCCGAACCCGCCAAAAATCAACCGGCGGCCACCTCCGCCAAACCCGCCGCAGCCAGCCCGGCCACGAACGGCGGCCTCGACGGATATACTTTTCACGCCATCACCCAGGACCATCTGCTCAAGGGTACGGACGACCCGACCTATTGGCTGATGTACGGCGGCAATTACGCCGGCTGGCGGTTCAGCCCACTCGCGGACATTAACCGGGATAATGTTAAGAACCTGAAGGCGGCCTGGATGTTCCAGACCGGCATTCCGGCCCAAATGCAGGCCTCGCCTATTGTCGCCGACGGTATCATCTATCTGACTGCCGCATACAACCATCTCTTTGCCCTGGATGCGGTCACGGGCGAGTTGCTGTGGCGCTATGAACACGAGTTGCCGGACGACATGCGCGTGTGCTGCGGGCCGTCGAATAAAGGGGCGGCCATTGCCGGGGATCTGATTTTCATGGCCACGCTCGATGCCCATGTGGTTGCCCTGAATCGGAAAACCGGGGCCGTTGTCTGGAACATCGAGATGGACCGCCATAACGACGGATTCAGCGCGACCGTCGCTCCCCTGGTTGTCCGAGATAATCTGATCGTCGGCATTGCCGGGGGCGAATACGGCATCCGTGGCTATATTGATTCCTATGATATCAACACCGGCGAACGGAAATGGCGTCGCTACACCATCCCGGAAGCCGGTGAGCCGGGCTCCGAGACCTGGGCCGGCGACTCCTGGAAACATGGGGGTGCCCCAACCTGGGTAACGGGCTCATACGACCCGGATGAGGATTTGCTGTATTGGGCGACGGGCAACACCGCCCCGGACTGGAACGGCGATGTCCGCAAAGGCGACAATCTCTACGCGGATTCGGTGCTGGCCCTTGACCCGGATACCGGAGAGATCAAATGGTATTTCCAGTTCACACCCCACGATATCTGGGACTATGACGGCAATACCGACCTGTTTCTGGTCAATGTCGAACGCAGCGGCCAGATAGTCAAAGCCCTGGTTCAGCCAAACCGCAACGGCTATGTCTATGCCTTGGACCGCACCTCGGGCAAATACCTGCACGGCACCCAATATGTCGACAATCTGAACTGGTCAAAAGGTCTGGACGAGGCCGGCCGGCCGATTGTTGACCCGCAGTTCGTTCCCACCGCAGAAGGCAAGGAATTTATCTGTCCAGGGTCCGTTGGTGGAAAAAACGGCTCGTACACGGCGGCCTATAGCCCGCTGACCAAGCTGATGTATGTGCCGGTGGTCGAAAGCTGCTGGCAGATGAAGAAGTCAACCTCCATCTTTATCAAAGGCATCCCCTTCTGGGGTGGCGGACCGGGAAAAACCCAGGGGGATGATGGCTCATCCTATGGTCATCTGTCGGCCATAGACCCCTCCACCGGCGAGATCAAATGGCGCTACCAGGACGAATATCCCATGATGGGTGGTGCCTTGGCGACCGCCGGTGGTCTGGTGTTTTCCGGCAACCTTGAGGGTCTGGCCCTGGCCTTTGATGCCGCGACCGGCGAGCCGTTATGGCAATTTCAGACCGGCTCAGCCATGCGCGCCCAGCCCATCACCTATAAGGCCGGGGGGCGGCAGTATGTGGCCATCCCCAGCGGCGGCGGTGGTTTGGCCGTCACCCTGGTTGGCGAGCCACCGCTGACCAGTAAGGGCAGCGCGTTGCTCGTGTTTGCCTTACCAGAATAAACCGGCGGAGTAGGCGAGCGTGAAAGTACTATATTGGGTGATACCGAGTTCCTGGGTCTCCACTGGAGTAACTGAGTGGAGAAAACGGCGGCGCGGGGCTGTTGTTTCGGTGCTCGGTTGTCTCTTCTGTCTGGCCTTGTCCGGGCCGCTCTCTGCGCAGGAAGGCGGACAACTCCGGGTCTGCTTTCTGGGGAATAATCTGCCCTTCTCTTCTCAGCCCGACGAACGCGGATTTGACGTTGAGGTGGCAGGGGCTCTTGCCAAGACGATGGGACGGACGCTTGTTCCCGTCTGGGTCAAACATGACGAGCGGATAACCGAGGTTGATGAGAGTGATTTCCCGCTTCGGCGGCTCTCAAGAAACGAATGTGACGCCATTTTGAGCGTGCCCGGCCGAGATGCAGTGCGCGAGGCCAGCAATGTGACGGTCGGTAATGCCTACTACGGGGCCGCTTTCGAGCTTCTGGGGCGTGAGGGCCAGACGCCGGCGTCCTTGCACGACATTGAGCAGCAGGTCGTTGCGGTCCAAGCCCAAACGATTGCCAGCTTTATTCTGGAGTCTCTCAAGATTTCGATGCAGACCTTTTTCTCAACCGAGGAGTCCCTGGCTGCGGTGACAACGGGAGACGCAGAGTTGGCCTTTGTCTGGGGGCCGACCGCCGGCTGGTATGCCAAGCAGGAGCCTGGGACGAAGCTGACGTTTGCCACGGCTGAGCCGCTCTCAGTGGCGCGCTGGAACGAGCATGTCGCCACGCGCAAAGAGGACGAAGCGCTCCGCACGGCCATAGATGCGGCCCTGACACGACTGAGAAAGAGCGGAGAGCTCAAGACCATAGCGCAGCGCTACGGCGTACCGTTGTATTCCCCCTTTGAGAAAACTTATGACGTCATGGAGATGTTTCGACTCTCCCGAGAAAAAGAGTAAACGCGCCCAGCCTTGCTTTGGAGATGTGAAGGGCACGTGTACTCTTTGCCGCACGGAAGTGAGGAGGTATATGAGACGGGTGTATGGTGTGCTGCTGGTCGGCCTGCTGATGTCTATCCCGACGAATGGGTTGGCTGATGAGGCGATGAAGAACCCTTTTGCCGGTGACGCCGCGGCGATTGCTGAAGGCGATATGCTCTTCCAGGCCGTGTGTTCCGGTTACTGCCATGTGAAGGCGGAGGCCGACCGGGACGGCAAATGTCCCAATTTATTCGACTGCGATTGGGTCAACGGTTCGGGGACGGACGCGGAAATGTTCAAGGTCGTCAGCGAAGGTGTCCCCAAGACTGAGATGGTCGGTTTTGCCGGACAACTGCCTGACGATATGCTCTGGCAGATTCTGGCCTATGTCCGAGCCGCCTCAAAATGTGAATCGGGCGCAGCGCCGGCTGCCGATGGAACCTCGCAGGACGCAGCGTCGTCCGACACCGCAGCGGTGCCTGCTCATCAGTAAGGAGAGTCATTATGCAATCCCGTTACTGTCTTGTTGCTGCCTGCGCGTATCTGGTTGTCTGCCTTGTGGCTTTTTCCGTGCCGGCCTTCGCCCAGCCGTTCGCCTATGTCACACACGAGGAGTCGAATGATGTGTGGGTCATAGACACGCAAACGGACGAGGTCGTGGCCAAAGTACCGGTCGGCGAACGCCCGCGCGGCGTGCTGGTCTCGGCCGACGGAACGCGGGTGTATGTCGCCAACGGCAACTCTAACGACATTTCAGTCATTGATGCGGCAACCAATGCGGTTGTGGAGACCTTTCCGGTCGGCATCGATCCTGAGGGCATCGACCTCAGCAACGACGAAAAACTGCTCTTCGTCGTGAATGAAAACGAAGGCGTGATGCGCGTCGTCGATCTGGCAAGCAAGGAGATTGTTGCCACCGTTCAGGCCGGTATCGAGCCGGAGACCGTAGTGATCTCGCCCGATGGCAAGCTGGCTTTCGTGCCGAACGAGACTTCACACGACGTGACCGTTGTTGACACTCAAACCTATAAAGTCCTCAGTTCGATCAAGGTTGGCGAGAATCCGCGCGGCGTGGCCTTTCTGCCGGACGGGAAAACTGCCTATGTGAGTAGTGAGCGGACGCATACCGTCTCGGTGATCGATGTCGAAAAACTGGCCGTGACTGAGACGATCAGTATGGGCGAACGCCCGGTCGGCATCTCGGTGCTGCCCGATGGCTCGAAGGTCTATGTCGTCCACGGTCGGGCCAACGATGTGCGCGTGATTGACCCGGCTACCAATACGGTGACCAAGACTATCGCCTTGGGCGGCAAGCGCTGCTGGTGGTCGGCCCTGACCCCGGACGGTAAAAAACTCTATGCCACCATGGGCCGGTCCGACGGTGTAGCGGTGATCGATACCACTACCGATACGTTGCTCAAAACGATTGCGGTCGGGCAGATCCCCTGGGGCGTGGCGGTAACGCCGTAAATCTTCTTCAGAAGCGCCAGACCAGCAGAAACTGCGGCAGGCTTTCGTCGTTCTTGGTGCCGAGCTTATTCCACCAGTACTGGTACTCCATACCGATAAAAAGCCGGTCCGCACCACCGTTCAGCAGCTTGCCCAAATCCAATCGGAACTGCGGCTGGGTCAGAAACCAGCTTTTGACATGGTTGCCGAACTCGTCGGTCCGGCTGTGCACGTACTCGGCATAGCCTTCGATCGAGAAATCCAGATTGCCGATACTGAAGGGATAGGCCCAGTTGAGGTTGAACATGAAGCTATCGGTCTGTTTGGGAGCACCTCCGCGCGAGACGCCTCGACTGTCGTCAATATAGGCGGTCAGGTCGGTATTCAGAAAAGCAAAACCCGGCAGGTCCCAGGACGCCCGCAGGCCGGGCAGATATTTGATGACTTTGGCGTCCACACTGACATTGAGGCCGACGAGCAGGGAGAAGTCTTTGATCGGCCCGATTCCGAGCTTTTTGTGTGTCAGCTTGCCGAGGCTCAGGCTCGGAAACCACTCGAAGTACAAGTCGGTGTCATTGAAGCCGTCACCCTCGACGTCTTCGATGAAATCAGCAAAAAAGAAACTCTCCCCGTATTTCCAGCCCAGGGCGTTTTGCAAGGTCAGGATGAAGGTGTCCTGGTTGGCGTCCGAAAAGGGGTTTTCGATATGGCCGTACTGAAAATGAAGCTCGGTCGTACTCCACTCCACGAGAGCCGACGCCGGCGGGGCTGTCAGCAGGAGGACGAGGACGGAAACACAGAGAAAGAGTCGGGGGAACTGGTACGCAGTTACCATCACAGGTCGGCAGGTAGTGGAGACTTTGGTTATTTGTCGGCAGGAATAAGTTGGAGAACCTTCGCCTGTACGCCTTCCATGAGGGTTTCTTGGACAAATATACTGGCGTTCAAAATTTCAATCCCAATCAATTCGCCGCTCTCATTCAGCTCCGCCGCAATGTTGGGACTCAGCTCAATGCTGCTCGCTTCGTCCTCTTCGGAAACAAGAAGATGCAAGACATCTTCTTGCTCGAAGTACTCCAGCTTTGGTTTTTTCATGGCCGATGTCTCCCTGTCCGCAGTCTGAGGCTAATCTGTTGTCGAGTCGTGACGTGACGTGACGTGAACGGTAACAGGGATCGTCGTCTCTCCCTAAATCCTAAATATGGGTATAGCTCTAGGATATGAGTGGGCTTGCTTGCCCAGAGGCAAGCAAGCCCACTCCAGTCCCGACAGTCACACGTAAACCCCAAATGCAGGGTTTCCCGCCCATGACCGCCGGATCAAGGATGATACGTGTTAGGGGCTTCACAATAATATCACTTATGATTTCTGATCGACTTTTCAACACTCTTAATTAGTTTTTTTATCAACGCTCCCGTTGCCAGTGATATCCACCCAGGCGGTCCACTTCGTACTTCACGTCTTTTTTGTGATTGACAAGAAGGGCACAAGTCTTCTCCCGATTTCAGAGGACGTCCGCACTCCATCTGTAACGCGCCGCCTGGACAGAGGTCCATTATTTCCTTCCTTCTAGCAGTTCGATGGGTTTGACTTCTATTTCTATCGGGGCGATTTTGTTGTCTGCAAAAAGCTCGAATCGTTCTATGTTGTCAATAAGCGAGCGTTCGCTATCCAAGTAGGACAACAATGGTTTTTCAGGGAAATGCCCTTCTCGGGATGGCACCAAACGTGCCCTTTCAGCCGCTGATGCAATTCCACTGTCGCTGAGCTTGGCTATATTGTCCTTCAGTGCTACCACCGCTGTATGTGGCTCATTTATCGCCGCGAAACACCCGGCTAGCGTCTGAATCCCGATGATGCAAGCCTGAAATGACTCTTCGACAGGTATCATCTGCTCCATGGCCTTTTCAGTTCTTTTCTCGGAAAGGGGCCAATCGTCTCCAAAACTCGGTTCAGGGTCGGGCATTTCCGCTATTTGTCTCTTCAACGACCGAGTTGTTTTTTCAATACCCGTATTCAACGTTTGTATAGCGTTCTCTATCAGTCTCGACTGCCGCTCATGATCTTGTACCAGCATGGCTTGCTTGTACTGACTTACCCCAGAATAAATCTCGGATATTCTGTCGTCATGCTGACCTTCGATTATTTTATGTATCCCTCTCTCTACGCGATTTAGTTGCATGGCTATGCTTATCAGAAGAATCTGGGAGCCCACTGCTGTAGCGCACCTGACAAGAGATGGTCCAACAACCCGCAATTTGGCGTGCTGCACAATCTTCCCATCTTTATAGAAGACACCTTTCAGATTGCCGGCGGTATCCGTATAGAGCTTTCCTCCTTCTGGAGAACAGACGATTTTGTACACGGTATCCTGGTTCAAAGTCCTTACAATCTCAGGAATACCGGATAGACAACGCAATTCACTTAAAACAGCCTCTCTATTCTTCCAAAAAATATTGGTTTGGAAATCCGAGTTCGGTCCAAGATCGGGTGGATCGTAGGGAATCGTGACTTTTGTCATTTTATTTTACTCGCTGATTAAGGTCCTCTCCCTGCGATTCCAACGGTTTCTCCTGCTTCTCCAATCCCTCCAAATCCTTAATCCTTCTGAAAATCTTTCCTCAGCTTCGTTCATCTGCTGCTCGTCCCTGACCAGATTCCAGAACATATGGAATACATCCCTGTAAAAGCCTCTAGCGTCAAGCGTCCAGCATTGTCCCGATCTCGAAAGTCCAGAGGGCGGCCAACTTGGATGGGTTTCTAGGTCTTCTATCTGCTCAGATGTAAGAGAGTCCTTGACAATTCGGATGTTGTAACCGGATCGTTCGTGGACTCCCAGCGAGTGGGCAAAGGGATTCCGAATAAGGTCATACAAAAATTCGACTAGTTCCCGGTGGTTCTCTCCCGAGTCCCAAGGGTAGAAGTTCTCGATGAGTTGTCTATAAGTCTCTCCTGAGCCTATACGTTCTCCTCCGACGAGGTTTGAGGGCATAAAGATCGTCACCGAAAGCCCGCTGATTAGGCTGCATAGTCTATCTGTCACGGCAAAATTACAGCCGTGCTCTAGGCCGGGCTCTGGAAGCGGGAGCCGCAGCATGGCTCGAACATCACCAAACTGCATGGAGAGATGGTCTCTAACAAAGGTAAAAACATGAGGATAGTTTCGGAGTTCTGGAATTTCCGACAGACGCATACTGCGGTCTCCACTATATTTCGGATTGGCAACGCTTGAACGTACTTTTGTTCCGCTCCTTGTAGAGCGGTTCTGTCAAGCAGCGTGCTGAACTCTCCGGCCAAACGACTTGGCTAGGGCTTGGGCTGATTGACGAGGTACTTTGATAACAACGAAGTATTCCGCCGGGTATAGATAATCCTCTCCGCTCTCATCAATGACTCGGATGTCGCCGTCCAGAGCCGCATCTTCATCAGGCAGGATTCGGTAGAGTTTGTGGAGTTCAAGCGAGACCGGATACTCGGAGTTGTCCACGCAGATAACGAACTGAGAATGAGAAGGCTTACGCGTTTTCATATGCTCCTCTCAAATAACGTTTACGCTTTATTTCTTTTCTACCGACGCCGTGTGCTTCGTACCAATGCACTTCTGCTCTGCGTATACGACCGGTCCTGAGACGGAGTATAGCGATTCCCTTGAGTTTGCGCCAACGGCCGGGGCCGTATTGCTTGCGTAGTCTGGCCCTGTCTCTGACTGATTTACCAACAGCTATGGTTTCAATGTCAGTGATTTCGCCGACGATTTCAAAGGATTTCACGACACTTGAGGCGAGGGGGGCTGTTATAGGAGTTCGCGGAACTCTTCGACGACGGTGAGATATTCGCGGATGGCGGCCTGGATGTTCTCCAGGGCCTCCGCTTCGGTTGCGCCTTGCGACCGGCAACCCGGTAGACCGGGGCAGGAAACGCTGCAGCCTTCTTCGGAATGGTATAGGCCAACCTTGTAGCGCATTGCGTTTCCCTACCCTGTCGGCATGGAGTGGGAGATGAGGTTTTTGACCTAGCTTTCGAGGGCGGCGCGCACGATGGGCTCAAGCTCGCCGCGGCTGTGCATTTCCTGGATGATGTCGCAGCCGCCAATGAGCTCGCCGTTCACATAGACCTGCGGAATGGTCGGCCAGTTTGAATAGCGCTTGATGCCGTCCCGCACGGCAGGGTCCTGCAACACGTCGACGGTCTCATACGGCATACCCAAAGAGTCGAAAATCTGAATCGTTGCGGCCGAGAAACCGCACATCGGGAAGGTGCGATTGCCCTTCATATAGATAAGGACTTTGTTGTTCTTCACGGTCTCGTCAATATGCGCCTGTACGCTGTCTGCCATGTTCTCCTCCTCGTATGTTCGTGGTTTATGATTTGTGCGTTTCGATATTTACCAAACCGGATTGCCGGGCATCGGCCTCAAATTCCTGCGGAGTCATGGTTTTGAGAGCTAGGGCATGAATACGTTCAGCCATAGCCTCCTGGAGGGCACCATACACCAAGCGGTGCCGGGCGACGGCGTTCTTGCCGTCGAACGCCGTAGACACGACGACGGCTTCGTAGTGATCTCCGCCACCGGTGTAATCGCGAATATGCACCTGCGCGTCGGGCAGGGCCGCAACAATGCGGGACTGTATTTCATCGGCGGAAATGGGAACTGGGCCTTCCGGCATGGTTGTCAACCTCCAGGCTGCACTCGGGATTCATGCGAGCGGTTGTTTGTCATGGGCCTGAGCAGTGCAGGCCATGCTATCTGAGTGCCTCGCTGTCTTGCAAGGTCACTTTTGGGATGTCGTGATAAAAAAAGGGCACCCTGCAAACGGTGCCCCGTATCGATAGTACGATCACGCTCCCTGTCCGTTACCCTGTGTGAGAGCAACGTACAAGAGGCTATTTTTTCTGCATCTCGGCCCCGCAGCACTTGATTGAGCCGTCTCCACCCTTGGTCACGATGACCTGCGCACCGCAGCTCCCACACAGATACATTTTCCCGAGTTGATTTGCCATACTGTTTCCTCCTGTTTTCTCTTAGCGTCCGGTAAATCGGGGTTTGCGTCTGGCAAGGAAAGATTCCACGCCCTCGGCCCGGTCCTGGGTTGTCTGGAGAAGGGCATACAGGTCTTCTTCCAACCGCACGCCCTGATCAAGCGTCAGGTCCATGGCTTCATGTACCGCCTCTTTACCCAGTCGCAAAGCGATAGGGCCTTTGCCTAACAGACCGGATAGGACCTCGTCAACACGGGTCAGAAAGTCGTCCGCGACAAGCACTTCGCTGACCAGTCCGATGCGATACGCCTCAGCGGCGTCAAGCTGTTTGCCGGTGAGGATGATCTCCAATGCCTTTGCTTGCCCGACTACCCGCGGCAGGCGCTGCGTCCCCCCACCGAAAGGAATCAAGCCCTCGCTAATCTGGGGGAGGCTGAAGCGGGCCGTCGCAACGGCCAGGCGGAGGTCGCAGGCCAGGGCCAACTCCAACCCGAGTCCGAACGTATTGCCGTTGAGGACCGCGAGGGTCGGTTTTGTTATTGCCGCGAGCGCTGCGACGCACCGGATGGCACCGAACTGTTCCCGAATTTTCTGCGCGGTGTTGGCGGCTTGCGTCAGGCCCTCGCAAAAGCTGGGGCCCGAGCCGGTCAGGACGCCGATTTCGACCGTGTCGTCCTCCTCGATGACCCGGCAGGCGGCCGCTATTTCCTGATCCATCCGGGGCGTGAGCCGGTTGTCCTGGCCCGGACACGAGAGGCGCAGCCAAGCCACTTTTCCTTGAATCTCGTACACCAGATCGGACACGCCGCCACCTTACCAAAAAGGGCGTCCAAAAGGACGCCCCAGCTCACTATTCGTACTGCGCCTTGAGCTCTTTCTTGAGGACTTTGCCCAAAGGATTCTTGGGCAGTTCGGCCAGGAAGTTGATCTCTTCGGGTTTCTTAAAGCTGGCCAGCCGTTCCTTGCAAAAATCGCCAACCTCGTCCGCGGTGGCCGTCTGATCTGGCTTGAGGGCGACAAAGGCCACGATCTTTTGGCCCCAATCGACGTCAGGAACGCCGATAATGGCCGCCTCATCGACTGCCGGGTGGGCGTGCAGGACCGCTTCGATTTCAGCCGGTGCAATGTTTTCACCGCCCCGAATGATGATGTCGTCCTTGCGGCCAACCAGGTAGACATAACCGTCTGCGTCGATATAGCCCATGTCGCGGGTATGCAGCCAGCCGTTTTCGTCCAACAGCGCGGCGGTCGCGCTTTCCTGATTGGCGTAGCCCTTCATCACGCGCGGGGTGCGAATGACAACCTCACCGATCTCGTCGGCCGGCAACTCCTTGTTATCGTCGTCAAGGACCTGGACTTCCACATCCGGCAGCGGTTTGCCGACCGAGGTCAAGCGCTTCAGGTTACGCTCGACTTCTTCCGGCGTGCCGTTCAGCTTATGGTCATCCGGTCCCAGGACGGTCAGGGTCGAGTTAGTTTCGGTCTGGCCAAAGGCGTTCACGAAACCGGTCGAATCCGGGAATATATCGATGGCCTTGCGAATGACGGGGAAGGCCATGGGCGCGCCGCCATAGGAGACGTTCTGTAAGCTCGACAGGTCATAGTTCGAGAAATCGGGATGATCGATGAGTTGTTTGAGCATGGTGGGGACGACAAAGGCGTGCGTCACTTGTTCGTTCTGAACGGCCTCCAACCACTCTTTGATGTCGAACTGCCGCAGGATAGCGATCTTCCGCCCGTTCCACAGCGCGGTCAAGATGTTCATCGTGCCGGCAATATGGTAGAGCGGCGCGCACAACAGCGAAGTGCCGCGCGGGCTGCCGTCCGCCATCTCGACGGTGCCGATGACATAGTTGGTGAATCCGCCGTAGGTCAGCATCACACCCTTGGGCAGAGACGTCGTGCCACTGGTATACATCAGGATGGACAGGTCGCCCTCATCCACCTCGGCCTCTTCGATGTCGGGCGAGCCCTGCTCGATAAAGTCGTCGTAGTGCAGCATATCGTCACGCCGCGTTTCGATCGTGACGTATTTCTCCACACAGCCGAGATTGGGCTTGAGGCTGTTGACCAGGTCGATATAGCGCTCGCCTACAAACAGCAGCTTGGTCTCCGCCGCGGTAATCATATATTCCAATTCCGGCGGCCTGGCCCGATAGTTCAGCGGCACAAAGGTCGCGCCCAGCGTCGCCGTGGCATAATAGGCTTCGACGTAGTGGTTACAGTTTGTCTGCAAGATCGCCACACGATCACCAGCCTGAATTCCTTGGTCACGCAAACTGCTGGCCAGCCGTTTGACCCGATCCAGCAGTACTCCATAGGTCAACCGGTTACCTTCGAAGGCCAGGATCTCTTGGTCCGGAAACATCATGCCCGGGATACCGATGAACTGTGACGTATTCATGCCTGCTCCTTTACCAGTGCAAATAGATTTTGTTCCAGTCGTAAGCCATCGGATAAACTCAGGTCAGCCCCGTGTCGGACGGCCCGTTTTGCCAGGGCGACGACTGTTGGATGATAACGGGACAGTGTGTATGCCAGAGATTTAGCCTCCGTCAAGAGGGTCGCCAGGGGAACCACCTGATTTACCAGGCCAATCTGGAGGGCCTGGTCTGCCCTGAGCCGCTTGCCGGTGAGGACCATGTCCAGGGCGCGACCCAGTCCAATTGCCCTGGGAGCGGTCTGCGTCCCGGCGACGCCGGGGATCATGCCCAGGCCGGTTTCCGGCAAAAAGAAGACCGTATCATCCGCGGCAATGCACATATCACACAGCAGCGCCATTTCCATTCCGCCGCCGACGGTATAGCCATGGACCGCCGCAATGGTCGGTTGGGGCAGGTGCAACAGCAGCCCCCAGTTATCCCGTTGCCAGCGGACTTCACGCGCCCGCACCGGAGAGGGCGCCGAACCGAACTCTGAAACGTCTCCGCCGGTACAAAAGGCCGGGCCTTCGCCACGCAGGATCATGACCCGGACCTCGGGATCGTCCCGGACGGCCTGAAGAATTTCGTACAGATCGTCCCGCATCTCCACGTTATAGGCGTTGAGCATGGCGGGCCGGTTGAGGCTGACAACGGCGATGCCGTCGTCTTTTTCGTACAGGACTGCGGGGGAAGACATACTCACTCTTTATGCCGAATAGACAATCCGGCCGTCAATGATTGTGGTGTGGACGCGTGCACTGCCTATCGCTTCAGACGGGAGTCGCGTCACGTCGCTATCGAGGATAACCACATCTGCCCGCAGGCCAGGGCTGATGCTGCCGGCCCGGTTTTCCTCAAATCCAACCCAGGCTGCTGCGTGGGTGAACAGACCAGTCGCCTCAAGACAGGACAAGCGTTCGGCGGGATTAAGAGGGGTGCCGGTTCGGGACTGGCGCGTGACGGCAGCTTGAATCGCTGCCAGTGGGGCCTGCGGGGCGATCGGACAATCCGAGCTGCCGATAACGGGGATGTTATGATCCCGGAAGCTTTTTGCCCGGTACAGCCAAGCGTGTACCTCTGGATCAACTTCCGCCGCATATTTGTCGCCATAAAAATGCACAAAGCCCGGCTGCATCACCACCGCACAGCCCGTCTCGGCCATGAGGTCGAGCAACGGCAGGGGACAGAGCGTGCAGTGTTCAATCCGATGACGATGATCGCGGCGAGGCAGCCGTTCTTGGGCCTGCCGAATCGCGTCGAGGGCCGCGCAGACGGGGGCTTCTTCAACCGCATGGATGGCGACCTGAAACCCGTGGCGATGCACCTGCCAGACCATTTCGGCCAGCTCATCCGGTGGTGGATACAACTCGCCTCTGCTTTCGTGCAGCATGATTTTGATACTGCCAAGCCGAGCCTGAGCAGGGTGTTGGCCGATTTGCTTGAAGGCGGCGAGGTCGGTCTGGTTCGCCTGAGAGAATGCCTCAATCCCGACCATCACTGTTGCATGGGGACGTATGACGCCGTTGGCTCGTAAAGTGGAGAAGCGCTCGATAGCCTCCAGCGTATTGCCGGCGCTGGCGTCATGGAACGAACACACTCCGTGTCTGAGCAATGCGTGGTTGACCTGCCTCAAGCCGGCCTGAAAATCCTCCGACGGGAGCGGAGGCATGACGGTCCGCAGAAATGACTCCAATTCATAGACCACGCCGGTTGGTTCTCCCCTGGCATCGCGTTCGATGTTTCCGCCGTTTGGAGGGGTAAACTGGGTGTGCAGGCCGGTTTGCCGGAGCGCCGCGCTATTCAGAACGGCAGCGTGACCGGTCCGATGGCGCAGGATTACGGGTCGGTCGGTCGCTATGGCATCGAGGTCGTGTCGGTTCGGATGGCGCTTCTCGTCGAGAAAGAACTCGTCATAGCCATAGCCGCGCAGCCAGTCTTGCGAGCCGAGAGTAGTCAGACGTGCCTGGAGTCGAGAGCGGATTTCAGCAATCGACCGGGCGGCATTCAGGTCTGCGCCGCAGTAGCGGCTCGCCCAGGCAAAGAGGTGCAGGTGAGGGTCGATGAAGCCGGGCAGGACCGTTCTTCCGGTGCAGGCTAAGGTCTGTGTTTTCGGCGATACAAAGGGGCGTAGTTCCCGTTCGGTGCCGACCGCGAGGATTTTTCCTGCTGCAATAGCGACCGCTTGTGCTTCAGGCCGGTTCGGGTCGAAGGTGAGGACATGTCCACTGTACAGCAGCAGGTCAGCAGTGTGGGGTGCGGAAGACATAGCCCCCGGAAAAGGAAAGAGCGAGGTTTCCCTCGCTCCTCACTGTTAGGTGTACTGTTTGCAACAGACCGGTATCAGTCAGACGACGGAAGCGGCTTGGCTTCCTTGAGCGGCATTTCTTTATCGCAGCAGTTGAGCGCGCCGTCGCCCGGCTTGTTGCACAGTACCTCAGTCCCGCACTCTCCACACATATAGCGTTTACCCAGTTGTGCCATTGATTCCTCCTGTCGTGATATTCCTCTACAAGTAATATCTACTGTAGAAACGGTAACTTGGTCACCTCGGCTATCATGTCCATGTCCGGCCTGTCAATCCGTAGCCGGGTGCCCGGCTCGCCATGTTCGCGCCGGACATAGCCCAGGGCAATCGGCCGGCCCAGTGTAGGGGAGGTTGTGACGCTGGTCAGCCAGCCGACTTCCTTATCGTCCTTCACCAGTCGGTCGCCTCGTATCGGCAAGGCAGCCTGCGCCTCATTTTGCAGCAGAAACCCGCTGAGTTGACGATTCATACGCCCGCGCGCAGAAGCCCGCTCGACGACCTCCTGGCCCAGATAACAGCCCTTATTAAAACTAATGGCTCGGTCGAGACCGACCTCCAGCACGATTCTGTCTTCGTCCATATCGAGGCCGTACCACGGAATACCGGCCTCAACCCGCAGTATATTCAGCGCGGTGTGACCGACGGGCGGCAGTCCGTCGAGTTGAGCGAGCGCCTGCCAGACGACGGACACCCGGTCACCGGGAACGTGAAACTCATAGCCACCCTTACCGGTCTGGTTGGAGCGAACCACGCGGACTTGGACATCGGCAAGCGTTTCGTCCCGATGCTGTAACTCCTGCTCCGGCAAGGAGGAGAGACCGGCTGCCGCCAGGACCTGTGCCGCGGCCGGGCCTTGGACCGCAATGGTCACTTGGTGGGTGCTCAGGTCTTCAATTTCCACATCATCGGCAATGATAAAGCGGTTGAGGGCTTCAATCGTCTTTGCCTTGATACGGGCATCAAGGTCGAGAAGGATTGCCGACTCTTCGGCATAGACGCGCAAATCCGCCACGATCCGTCCCTGCTCCGTCAGCAGCGTTGCCGGACAGCCATCGCCGGGCTGCAGGGCTTTGACATCGTTGGACAGCATGCCCTGCAGGAAATCGCTACGATCTTCTCCCGTGAACTTCACCTGGGTGCGAAAGGACAGGTCGATCAGTCCCGCCTTTTCGCACACGGCTGCGTATTCGTCCTGCGGATTGGTGAAGGCGTTCGGCAGTTCAAGGCCGCGATCGTCGGAGAGCGGTACGCCTTGGCTTCCAAGCCAGGCAGAGAGGGGGCTTTTCATGCTATGTACGCTAGCAAAGAGGGATGTATGAGGGAAGGTCGGAAACGACCTCTCACGACGCCGCATTCAGACGGCGCAAACCCCGCACCGCCCGGATACGTTCCTGGGCCAGGGTGACGGCCAAACGGTGGGGTGGGATGTCTCGCTGTTTGGCTTGGGCAAAAATTGTTTTCAGGGTGGGGAAAATCGTTTCGGTTTTGGCCTTGGCCCGCTCGCGCCGATAGCCACCGGGACCCAACTCGTCCGCGACGTTAATCAGCCCACCGGCGTTAATCGCAAAGTCCGGCGCATACAGAATACCCTGGGCGTGAAGCGTGTCCCCGTCCGCCTCGGTGAGTAACTGATTATTGGCCCCACCGCCGATAATGCGACAGCGGAGTTGAGGAATCGTCTCCGGATTGAAAATACCACCCGCGGCACAAGGGGCGAGGATGTCGCACTGCTGGGTCAGAATAACGGTCGGATCGACAACCACGGCGTTGAACTCGGTCTCTGCCTTGTTGGTCCGGGTCGCATCCACATCCGCGACTATCAGCCGCGCCCCAGCTTGGTGGAGGTATTGCGCCAGGGAGTAGCCGACTTTTCCCAGACCGGGCAGGGCTACGCTCAAACCCTGAAATTCGGCCTTGCCATCGGTTTCTTCAAGACACGCCCGCAGGCCACAGAAGATGCCCCAGGCGGTCATGGGGGACGGGTCTCCGCCGCCGCCAAACGCCTCCGCCCGTCCGACCCCGAACCGACTCTCGGCCCGGACGTGTTCAATGTCCGCAGTCGTCGTGCCCATGTCTTCGGTTGGAATATAGCGCCCGGCTAAGGACTCTATGGCGCGGCCCAGGGCGCGAAACACGATCTCTCTATTTGTGACTGTCTGATTGGCAACAACAACCGCCTTGCCGCCGCCATACTCCAGGCCGGCCAGGGAGGCTTTATAGGTCATGGCCTGGGAGAGGCGCAGGACATCCGTCACCGCATCAGCCTCGCTGGCATAGGCCCGTATCCGGATGCCACCCAGGGAGGGGCCTAAGGTGGTATCGTGGATGGCAATCAGGGCGGTGAGGCCGGCGTTGCGGTCCGTGCAGAAGACCACCTGTTCGTGGTCTTCTGCCTGCATGCGTTCAAAGAGTGCCATACGGCCTGCTTCATACGGCGACTAGGACATCGTCGCCATCTACTTTGACCTCATAGGTGTCTTGTTTTTCGTCCGGGTCTTCACCGTTTTCTCCGGTCGTGACATCGAAATCCCAGGCGTGCCACGGGCAGGTGACCATATTGCCATCCAGCTCGCCTTCGCCTAATGGGCCACCCTGGTGTGGGCACACATTGTCCAGGGCGTAGAACGTACCATCCACATTGAAAACGGCGACTTGCTGGTCGTTGACCTCAAAACACCGCCCTTCGCCTGCGGGAATATCACTCGTCGAGGCCACTTTGACAAAATCGGCCATGCTGTCCTCCTGTGTCTGAAATATCAGCGAATTAAACAAATTACGCTACGGGCCGCAAGGTTAGTCCAGGGTCGGCCAGATGACTGGGGCACAAAAAAGCCCCTGGGTCAGACCGTGAGGACGACCCAGGGGCTGTCAGTCAACAGCAGGATTCTTTTAGCCGCCGTAAAAAACCTTGTCTCCCAAGTCGGCCATGTGCAGCGTCGCCAGGTCCGCACGTCCTTCGGGCTGCTTCTGGACAGCCGCATTCACTACTTTCCCAATAAAAATGGAATGGTCGCCGTTCTCGACCGTTTGCTCCAACGAGCACTCGACATAGGCCGGGACGCTGGCGAGTACCGGCGCGCCGGTCGTGCCCGCACTGTATGCCTCACCGTTAATGGTGTTGCCGTCTTTTTCGACGGGTTTGAAAAAGGCGAAGGCCGGGCCCTGCTGTCCTTTGCCCAGGATGTTGAGCGCAAACGAGCCGGCCTTTTTCACGATGTCATGCGCACTGGCATCGGCCTTAACACCAACCACGACCAGCGGCGGATCAAAGGCGGTCTGGGTCACCCAGTTCACGGTCGCCGCAGCGATCTCGCCGTCTTTTTCCGCAGTCAGCACATACAGGCCGTAGGGGATCATACGGAGAGCGGTTTTCTTGGCATCTGCATCCATCAGTCTTTCTCCTTTTTCTGAAAAATTGTCCCTGCCTTGTATCTGTCCCCTCCCGCGCGTTCAAGTCCGGCCCGTTTGCGCGTCAACCCTGCTCAGGTATGTAGAACTGGCTCGCAGGTGAAACCGACTCTCTCAGGGAAACGGTAGGCGTGATGCCGAAAAGAGCAGAGACTCACACCCGCACCGGGGTGGAATACCAGCCGCGTGGTGCCGCGTATTTTGAGCAGCGCCAATTGCGGCGTCACGCCCGAGTCTGGTCGCTCTGGGCGCTGGGTGTCGGCGCTGTGATCTCCGGCGACTTCTTTGGTTGGAACTTCGGCCTGACGGCCGGTGGTTTTTGGGGGCTGTTTATCGCGACGGTTATTATCACCGTCATGTATATCGGCTTATGCTATTCCATCGCCGAGATGTCGCCCGCCCTGCCGCACACCGGCGGGGCGTACTCGTTCGGTCGATCAGCCCTGGGACCCTGGGGAGGCTTTATCACCGGGCTTGGGGAAAACATTGAGTATATACTGACCCCGGCGGTGATTGTGGTCGGCATTGGCGGCTATCTGGGCGCGATCTTTGAGACACCCGAGGCGTTTGCCCCGGTGTGGTGGCTGCTGGCGTATGTGCTCTTTGTCGGTCTCAATATCTGGGGGGTGGAGATCACGTTTCGGGTTGCCGTGTTCATGACGTTCGTTGCTTTGGCTATCCTGTTGATTTTCTATATCGGGGCGGTGTCGCATTTCTCCTGGGAGTGGCTGCTCAGCATCGAACCGGATGGAGGAGCGAGCCGGGTCTTGCCCAAAGGCTGGCTGGGTATCGCGTGGGCCCTACCGTTTGCGATATGGTTTTATCTGGCGATTGAGGAATTGCCGTTGGCAGCAGAAGAGGCGCACGACCCAAAACAAGACATGCCGAAAAGCATTCTGTTGGGCCTGCTGACCCTCATCTTCACTGCTTTTGCAATCCTCTTCCTGAACGCGGGGATTGCACCCGGAGCCAAGGAGGTTGGGCTGTCTGACGAGCCGTTGTTCCTGGGCTTTCGGACAATCTTTGGCCAGGGGATCGGGACAAAACTGCTAGCCCTGATTGCGGTGGCCGGTTTGATCGCCAGCTTCCACACCATCATCTTCGCCTCTGGACGTAACATCTACTCCCTGTCCCGAGCTGGCTATTTCCCCCACTGGATGTCGGTCACCCACGGCAGCCGTCAGACGCCCCATATCGCGCTCATTATCGGGGCGATTATCGGCTACGCTGTCGCCTTGGCTATTCATTACTCCGAGGCAATCTTCGGCGACGTTCCGGTGGGGGCGGTGCTGCTCAATATGGCCGTATTTGGCGCCGTGATTTCGTACATGCTGCAAATGTTGTCGTTCGTCCTGTTACGTAAAAACCTGCCACATATCGAGCGTCCGTATCGCAGTCCGGTCGGCGTACCTGGCGCATGGACCGCTTTCGTCATTGCGCTGATTACGCTGTTCTTTCTATTTCTCAACCCGGACTACCGGGTCGGCGTCTGGGGCTGTGCAGTATGGTATGCGGCGGCGGTATTCTATTTTGCCGTCTACGGTCGCAAAACGCTCGTCTACTCACCCGAAGAGGACTTCGCCGTTACTCAACGGGCCGCGCATGGCCTGGATTAGGACAGGAAGGACCTTACGAATCAACCTCCACCGTCAAGCCGGGTCGCGTATTTGTCGTCGCCAATCATCAGCAACGCTTGTCGTCGCACTGCTCTGTGAATGCCGAGCCCGCGCTCCAGGTATTTATCCCCACCTTCGCCGAGATCCCGAACAACCTTGAAACCGAGCAGTTTGTAAAATTCAAGCGACCGTTCAAAATTACTCACATTGATATTGACGTGGAAGATACCTTAAGAGACAGGAACGGCAAGCAGATCCCCACCAGCGAAAGCTTTCCTGGTGCTGGAGCGTCTACCCCCTTGATTGTTCATCGCTTGACTGGTCCTAGTTTCTCAACCCGTTGGTTCTTGCCCGGATGCCCCCGCTGGTCCTAGATGCGGGAGCGGACCTCTCTTTTGTCCGCGACTGGCTCGGACATGCCAACATCCAGAACACCCTTGTGTACGCGCAGATCACGAATACCAACCGGGACCAGCAGGCCCGAAAGGTTTTTATGAGTCCCCGCGTAGCATGAGGCTACCGCTCCTGCTTGCCTCTTGAGCCGCATGAGAAATTTGGCGGCTCATTACACGGACCCTCCTGTTGGGCCAAAAAAAGATGCGGCGGCAACCAATCCAAGCACACGCCACTGCCGACGGGTCAGTGCCGGTGGGCGGCCCAAAAGCCAGGTAAATTAGAGCCACCGGGGGCGATAGGTTCGATCATCGTCAACGGATGGAATCGATTCGTGTGGAGCTCTGTCAGGCGTATCAGCCAAAGAAGGAAGCTTTGTTTTGCAATTTTGATGAAATTGATCAGTCCAGCCTGTGGTATGAAACACCTGAAAATGCTAGCCGTACGAGACAAGACGCTTGTCTTATGAATACAGGAGGGTACGCGTATGGCAACAGCCACGATGAACGAGCCGATGACAAACGGCTCAGCACAAACCTGGCACGAGAAGTACAATTTGGAAACCAGCCCAATTCCAATCGAACCATACATTTCTGAAGAGTATTTCGAGCTCGAAAAAGAGCACGTCTTTCAAAAAGTCTGGCTGAATGTCGGCCGGGTTGAACAGATCCCCAACCCAGGCGATTACTTTGTCAAAGATCTACCCATATGCCAGACCTCTATTGTGGTGGTTCGTGGTAAACAGGGCCAGGTGCATGCTTTTCACAATATGTGTGCCCATCGGGGTAACAAGGTCGTCTGGGACAAAGGCGGTTCCTGCCAGAACTTCACCTGCAAATTCCACGGTTGGAGTTATGGGCTCGACGGCAACCTCAAATTCGTCCCAGACGAAGAGAGCTTTTTTGATCTCAAGAAAGATCAGTTGGGACTGACCCCGGTAGCGGTCGATTCCTGGGAAGGGTTCATTTTTGTGAATGTTGATCCCCATCCAACCGAAACCCTCCAGGAATACTTGGGTGAGTTTGCAGAACGCATAAGCGGCTATCCTTTTGCGGAAACGTCTGGCCAGTGTTTTTCGTGGCACACGGAAATCAAATGCAATTGGAAGCTGCTTAAGGACGCCTTTCAGGAGGCCTACCATGTTGCCTCTCTACATGCCGGTAGTACAGCCGATGTCTTCACCAGCCGTCAAAATCCGTTTGGGCACGCGCTCGACTTCCGGCTCTTCACACGTCATTGCCAGTTATCATCCTTTGGCAACCCCGAACATACGCCGACTCCAGTGGAGGCTCTGGCCCATCAAGCTGGCTCCATCATCGTTCCGAATGAGTTTACGCAAGACGCTTTACCCCCAGGCGTGAATCCTACCCGTGACCCGCGCTGGGCGGTTGATGTGAATATCTTTTTCCCGAACTTCTTTGTCGACGTGGGCCACGACACCTATTTCACGTTCAATTTCTGGCCGTTGGCTGTTGACCGCTCCATCTGGGAAGCGGGCATCTATTTTCCGAAAGCGAAAAGCGCTTCCCAACGCTTTAGTCAGGAATACAGTAAGGTTCTCGTCCGCGACGTTCTCACCGAAGATGCCTCCACGTTGGAACAGACCCAGGAAATGCTTGCCTCAGGTGCGAAGAAGGAATTCACCATCCAAGATCAAGAACTCCTCGTGCGCTTTAGTAATAAAGTATTGGACGACTATATTGGCAAAGTGCCGGCGCATTAGCGCCAGTGGCGCTTCTTCTTTTCTTGTGAATAGAGAGGGGCGGCCTTTGGATCGTCCCTTTTTTATGTGTGCTGCTGAAAGAAAGCGACTGCCGCTTGATTAAACGCGTCTGGTGCTTCGAGATTCACCGCATGTTTGTATCGGAAAGCGGGTAGCCCGAATGAAAAGAAAGATCGCCAGGTGAAGCAGCTCGCTGATAATATTTTTGCGGACCTCTTATCTGCCCCATCTGGACAAACCCCAAATAATGGTCATAGCAAGAAAAAGGCGTACGACGGTTCAATCCCTAGCAACATGCGGCCGCCAGCCTCAAATTGTTGCGGAGAGGTCGCGACATGCTGGGTGAGCGCGTGGATATCACGCAAGGACCGCTGCAAGGGGCTGCTGAGATAATTTGCCGTGCCGCCGGCAGCCGTGTAGGCGAGGTCTGTCGCCCGGGCTGCGCTGCGCGTGGCATTCGCGGCGGCTAGCACCAAGCGCCCCCGTTCCTCCAGCGATGCCTCTCTTTTGGTGGTAGCCACTTCCCACGCGTGGTCTATAGAAGCGTAGAGCCAGGCGCGCGCTGATTCAACGAGTGCTACGGCATCGGCAAGCTGGAAGTGGAACCCCGGACGGTCGCGCAACGTTTGTTTTTGCCCGGCGGGCTTCTTGGATTCAGCCAGTGTCACAACGGCATCAATCGCTCCCTGAGCGATGCCCAAGGCGACCGCAGCCATCGGAAAGGCAAAGGCGCTAATCCACGGGTAGTAGCGGTACAGCGGGCCTTGGAAATGTTTGCTCTGCGGTGGCTGTGACCCCACCAGAAAAGAGTAGGCTTCCGGGACAAAGACTTTATCAAGCGAGTACGTATTGCTGCCGGTCCCACAGAACCCGCTGACCTGCCAACTATCCTCGTGAATGGTCACGTCCGTACGCGGTACGTAGAACCAACGCAATTCGGGAACCTCGCCAGCCAGCCGCCTCTCGCCATTTTCGAACACGTGACAGGCCGCGGCCAACCAGTCGCAATGGTGACAGCCGCTCGCGTAGGGCCAGCGGCCGCTGATGATATAGCCTCCGTCTTGGACAACAGCCTTACCTGGGGGATAGATCGTGCCGCCCGTGATGACCTGCGGGGCGGTGAAAATCTTCTCCGCCGCTTCATCACAGAGATACTTGCCAAAAGAGCCTCCAACCCCCAACAAACATACACACCAGCCCGTGGACCCATCGATGCGGGCCACTTCCTCGGAGACGCGATATAAGGTCTGCGGGGGCACCTCCAACCCCCCCAACGAGCGCGGGATAAACATACGAAACACCCCGGCTTCCGCCAGTGCGGCAACAACCGTTTCGGACAATCGGCCGTTCCGTTCCGCCTCGTCCGCATGCTCCCGAATCAGGGGTTCGAGCGCGCCTATAGAGCGAAGGAGTGTGTCGAGCTGCTGAGCATCCATTTCTGCCATATCGTCTTTCCCTTCGGTTGGAATGTTGCGCAACCGTGGATGCGTAACTCTGCTTTTCCCGTCGTGGATATCAGTCAGATCAAACCCCACAGCTTGGACAGCGCATACAAATTCAGTACCCCTCCGTCTGTCTGGGTGCAAGCCGCGCGGCGAGTTGACAATGCCATCGTAATTGCTACACGGAGAAGCCAAGGAACGAATCACACAGGAGGACACAGACGGTGGCAGATTACCCATTGATCTCAGCAGATTCTCATTTTGTTGAGCCGCCCAATATGTGGGCCGAGCGCCTCGATCAACGCTTCCGCGACCGTGCTCCGCGTGCCGTACGACTCGACGGGAAGCCGGGCGAGTATTTTGTGTGCGAGGACCTGGCGCCAGCCCCGGTCGCCGCTTTTTTCAGCGCTGGTGTTCCAGCCGCCGAGATACCGGAATTTATGAAGCGTGGCTTTGATGAAGCGCCGAAAGCCGTCCACGACCCAGCTGAACGAATCAAAGACCAAGACCGCGACAATGTGGCGGCCGAAGTCATTTACACCTTGATGGGCATGCCGCTGTTCGGGCTCGAGGATGCTGAGTTCCGCGCGGCGTGTTTCCGCGCCTTCAATGACTGGGCCACAGACTATTGCCAATACAATCTCAAGCGCTTGATCCCGCTCGGTCTGGTTACGCTTGAAGATATCCCAGCTGCAGTCGCCGAGCTTGAGCGAATCAAGCAGCGGGGCATGGCCGGGGCGATGATCTGGGGAGAAGCGCCGGCCGATCGGCCGTATTCACATCCGGACTACGATCCGTTCTGGGCTGCCGCCCAGGATCTCGATATGGCCCTGTCCCTCCATATTTTGACGGGCGCCAAAGGCACGTCTGGCCACGCCAGCAAGGTGCTCAATCCGAATATGCAGGGCGTCGAGTTCATGACCGGCCTCATCTCGATGGTGCATCCGATCGAGCGCTCGTTGACCGCCTTCGTCATTGGTGGCGTATTTGAGCGATTTCCCCGCCTCAAGATCGTCTCAGCGGAAAACGATGTTGGTTGGCTGCCGTTCTTTCTGTACCGCATCGACAAATATGCCGCCAGCGGCTTAGCCAATATCAAACTGCCGCTCAAGCCCAGCGAGTATATCAAGCGGCAAGTGTACGCAACGTTCATTAACGACCCGGTGTTTATGAACCTGCTCGACTGGTACCCGGCGGACAACATCATGTGGTCGTCCGACTATCCGCATGGCCAGGCGACGTTCCCCCGCTCGCAGGACTATGTCGCGCAGCACTTGAGCAAAGTGTCCGAAACCGATCGGCGCAAAATCGTGCATGATACGGCCGCCACGTTCTACGGCCTCAGCTAGGGGTGGGCGCTTCCCTCCGGGGAAGCCTATGAGGCGTGTGAAACGTCCAGGGCTGGCCGCTGCAGAGCCAGCTCCTTGAGTTGTGGAGCATCAAGCTTGGAGCGGCTGCCCGTTTGGTCCTCATGCGCAGTCGCCCCCCCAAGGCTCAAGCCGCTCTGGAAGGACTTCGACGTAATTACGGCCAGAACGCCCTTCACAGGAATCCATCAGGAAGTTCAGATCGGACCAGCGATCAACCTCTCCGAACACGGTTTATGTCGGGTCATTAGTCGGGGGCGTGTGAGTGCGCAGTTTAAACCCGGGGGGGCAGGAAGCTCCGACCTATTTCGCCGCCTTGTCCTGGATCCCCCGAACGATTGTAGTAAGAGGCTCGAAGTTCCATGTGGTCGGTGTTCTTCCTCTCGTCAGCTGCGGCTATATCACCTTAGCCAACAGCAAAATACGGTAGTGGTTGAACTGCACATGAAGACGTAGAGTTGGGGTCATGATTCAAGAAGTGATTACCCACGGGTGTCCCCACTGTGACAGTGTGGAGATTGTGAAGAACGGTCATAATCCCCAGGGAAGCAACCATATCGGTGTAAAGCGTGTGGGCGCAGGGTGAAAGGGGGCGCCCGTAGGGCTGTTCACTGCTCTTTACATGACAGAGAGACGCGCCCCCTTGTTTGTCTCACATCTCTGTTTCTCACCCGACCCCCAGCGGCAGAGTTTTGAGTCCGCGGAACCAGGGAAAGTCGACCCGGGTAAACGGCTCATCCGTGCGCGCCACATGTGGGAATTGCTTGAGTACGATCTCCAAGACGAGTTTGGTCTCTAAACGGGCTAACAACGCCCCTAGACAAAAATGGATGCCAAACCCAAAACCGAGGTGGCCCTCGGTGTTGCGATGGATGTCAAACCGGTCCGGGTTGGGAAAGTGTTGTTCGTCCCGATTGGCCGAGGCAATCAGATAGAAGATCTTGGCTCCCGCGGGCAGAGAGGTTCCAGCGATGTCCACCGCTTGCGTCGTTTGGCGAGGCATCATCTGGACGGCGGTGTCATAACGTAAGGTTTCCTCGACGACGTTGGGGATCAGGGCCGGATTCGCCCGCACTTGAGCCATCTGCTCGGGATGCTCAAGCAGGGCCAGCATCATATTACCGATGAGATTGGTAGTCGTCTCTGCCCCGCCAAGGAGGATGAGGAGGGCCAAGCTCAGCACTTCTTCCCTGGTCAGCCGCTGCTCCTCCTCTTCGGCCCGCACCAAATCACTGAGCAAATTATCCCGTGGGCGTACGCGGCAGGTCTCAATCGCGGCTTGGAGATAGGCCACAAATTCCGCCTGGCTGCGGCGAACCTCCACTTCATCCTCCGGGCTCAAAGCAAAGGGATTCATCGCTTTGAGAAAGTTGTTCGCCCAGCGTTTAAAGTCCGCGTATCGTTCTGGTGTCACCCCCAAGAGTTCGGCAACGGCGATAATCGGCAGGGGCACGGCCACACCACTCACCAGATCAAATGTTCCCTGCCCGGCTATCGGGTCAAGGAGTTGCCGGATAATCTCTCGCAAACGGGTCTCCAAACTGGCAATGCGCCGTGGGGTAAAGGCGCGGTTGGCCAATTTCCGCAGCCGCGTGTGGTCGGGTGGATCGCTCCCACTCAAGGGGGGGGCTGCGGGCGGAAACGGATTTAAGTCTCCCATCGACCCTAAGAGGTTCACAGACGAGAACACGCGCGGATTGCGCAAGACGGACAACACATCATCGTAACGACTGATCATCCATCCGAAATCTGGGACCTGATAGACCGGCGCATGTTCGCGCAGATACGCATAGTAGGGATACGGATTGTCTCTGACTTCCGGTAAGAACGGATTGTATTCCATAACTCTCCTCTTTTTTCCGTTACGTTGGGAAACGGTTCCGACACAAGAAAGAGCAAGAGTGTATTCGGGCGCAACACCAGGCGCACGGGGGCGGTATATGGCCATAAAGTCCGCCTGGACCACGGCGGTGAAGTCACCTTCGTGCCGCCCACTCTACTGCCCTAGCCTCCCGCTCTTGCTCTCTTCTTTCTACTTAAACTGAATCAACTCGATCACGGTGCCATCAGGATCGTAGAAGCAGACGAACGATAAAGTTGTCCCGTCGGGATTTTGCATCCGCTGCGGCTCAGAGATGAACTTCACCTCAGCGGCTTTGAGCTTGTCGTATCTCTCCTGCAAGTCGTCGGTCCACAATGCCATCCGGTTAATACCCGCATGATAGAGGTGCGGATACGGCTTGCCCTCGGTGGGCGGATCCTTCCATTCGATCAGGTCAAGCCGGGTCGCGTATTTGTCGTCGCCAATCATCAGCAACGCTTGTCGTCGCACTGCTCTGTGAATGCCGAGCCCGCGCTCCAGGTATTTATCCCCACCTTCGCCGAGATCCCGGACAACCCTGAAACCGAGCAGTTTGTAAAATTCAAGCGATCGTTCAAAATTACTCACATTGATATTGACGTGGAAGATACCTTTGACCATGGGGTGTCTCCTTGCTTCTACACGGGCCAGCGGGCAAAAAGGATGCACCGGAATACACCCTTGTGAAGAAAAGAAAAATGCACGTGCCGGGGCAGCTCAGGAAGTGCCCCGATCGTATAATTTTAGGCGCTGGCGGCTTGCGCTTCGGCGTTGTTCTGGGTGAACGTGACTTCTCCGACCTCAGAGCCACTCAACACAACTAGCAGGTGGCCTTCTTCGTCGCCGATATTACGAAAGCCTTCGTTCGTCCAGGCGGGGAAGGAAATGGTATCCCACGGGCCAAGGTTGACCTCATGCTCTCCATTTTCACCCCAGAAAAAAGTCCACTGGCCAGACAGGACAACAAACACCTCCGGCTTTGGATGGCTGTGGAGCGGCGACCCTTTGCCTGGGCTGACCTTATTAATTCCCATGTAGAAGCCATGGTCGCCTGCGATTGGCGGCACGGTTTTGCCCGCTTTTCCGATGAGGGAGTAACCTTGGGTGCCGTCCGGCTTATAGTTTTCCATGAAGCCAGCGTAATCGATCGGCTTCAGGTTCTGAAAACGCGCGAACGTGGTGGTCATTTCTTCCGTTGCCGTAGCCATATGATCCCTCCTTATAGACAGTGGTTGCCAGTGTTGCGTCGTGCGATCCGTCGTTGTGGCTAGTTCAGCTTATAGAACTCCATCGCCCCCCCAGCCAGCACAGTGCGCCGCTGAGACTCGGGCAGCTTTTCAGCGATCTGCTCCGGAGCGCCGGGAAAGAAGCCATCTGGATGCGGATAGTCGGTCGCCCACAGGATTTTATTCGGACCGACATAGTCCACCAGATGGGTCAGATTGCCCTCAACCGGTTCGTAGGAAATCCAGCACTGGCGCTTGAAGTACTCGCTCGGTGGCATGGTGAGTGAGGAATCGTTGAACAGCGCTTTGTCTTCATAGTGGCGATCCATGCGGTCGAGCCACGGCGCCATCCAGCCGCCGCCTGACTCCAGAAAACCAACCCGGACTTTGGGGAAACGTTCACACACCCCATCCCAGATGATCGACAGGGCGGCCAGCATCATCTCCATGGTATGCGACACCATGTGCTTGGCGCCAAAACTCGTAAAACGATCGACGCCAACCGCCGGCATGCCGCCCGTCCCCTCGTGGATGCCGACCGAAAAATCGAGCTCCTGGGCTTCGGCCCAGAAGACGTCGTAATCCCGGTGGCCTAACATTTTATCGTTGTACGGGTTGGGGCGTAGGAAACCGGCCCGCATGCCCAGTTCGTTGCGGGCATAGCGCATCTCTTCAACGGCCAGCTCAATCGACTGCATCGGCAGCATGGCGACCCCAAACATCCGGTCCGGATACGGGCTGCAATAATCGGCCAACCAGCGGTTGTAGGAACGGCTGGCGGCAGCGGCCAGCTCGGGATCTTGAATCGCCCCGGCAAACAGCCCAAGGCTCGGATACAGAAAAGCGGCATCAATGCCATCCAGGTCCATGTCAGGAATCCGAGCGTGCGGATCAAAGCCGCCCTTGCGCCCCTGGGTATATTCCAGGTTGACCGATACTTTCTCGGCATGGTGCCATTTACCGTCGATTTTTTTGCGCACCCCAATCGCCCCAATCAGTCCGAGTCCTGCCGGCGGGCCGAGCAGTTTGCCTTCCACCTGGAAGCGATCTTTGCCGTCGGTATCGATAATGAGCTCTGGCGCCTGATCGCGATACTGCGGGTCGATATACTCCCGCCAAAAGTTGCGCGGTTCTAAGACATGGCCGTCGGAATCAATCACATTATACGTGCGTCCCATGACGTCCCTCCTTATGGCGTGGGTATAGCAGATTATTGCGGCGTATCAATCAGAAAAATAGGACAAGACGATGTTGCCAGAGTGACTGAATCGCCGGATAGACAGTCAGAAATGAGCAATTTTGTCACCCTGGGTGACAGGCTTTATCTTCCCTCTCCGGACAGGAAGGGTTTCTGCGGCCTTCCCGCCCGGCCTTCCCCGTGCCGTAGCAGCTCGCCCGAGTATCTCTCGGTCTGAGCGTCGTCCTGGATCGTCACCTCACCGTTTACGAGCACGTACCGGTAACCCCGCGCGCGCTGGATGCGCCGCCACTCGTTCCCCGGCAAGTCGTGGACGATCTCCGGCGGCAGGCACTCGAGCTGCTCGTAGTCGTAGACGACGATGTCGGCCGGCGCCCCTTCGACGAGCGTACCCCGCCCCCGGAAGCCTGCGACTTGCGCGGGCAATGCGCTTAACCGCCAGTGCGCATCCTCGAGCGTCGTCATCTCATGCTCACGCACGATCTTCACCAACGTCTCGGTAGGATAGCGCCCGGCGGTCAAGAACTTGGTATGTGCGCCGCCATCGGAGACCCCGAAGAGCACGTACGGATCGTTGACGATCTCCTGCAAGTGCTCGAGCGATACGTTCGGGGGGGCCGCAAAGAACTCCGTTTCGAGCCCTTCTTCCACCGCCATATGGAGCATCACATCGACTGGGTGCTTACCCATCTCCTCGCCGGCGTGGCTGAGCGTGTAGTCCTTCCACCGACGGTTCCCGTCCGTTTTCGGCTCGGCAATCACGATCCCTGGCAAGGGACCGGTCACAACTCGTGGCAGCTTCTCCTTGAGCTGCTCGCGACGCTCCGGATCGCCGAGCTTGTGAAGGCGTTCCTCGAACGTTCCCGTGGTTGCCTCACACCACGCATCCACGTCATCGAACAGGTTCCAATCCTTGAACGAGAAGCTATATCCTGCATCGGTGGTCAAGCCTTGGCCGACCACGCGAATACCGCGCTGGTAGCAGCTCTTGAGCCAATTCAGCGTGTTGCGGTGCATGTCCGGACGGTGGTCGATTGCTTGCACGACGTTCATGAGCACCGGGCGCCCGGAGAGCTCGGCAAGCTCCTCGAAGAACAACCGATCTCGGCTGTTGTCGCCCGAGATCAGCAGCATCTGAATGAAACCTTCGTTCCGCTTGCCAAGCACGCGGGCCAACGCGCGGCACGTGTCATCGTGCATCACGTCGGTCACCATAGGCGTACCATCGAAATCCCGCTGCACCGCGGCGGGTCCGGTCGGCAACATGCGCTGCGCGGACCAGCCGCACGCGCCCGCATCGAGAGCCTCCTCAAGCGCCCGGCAGAGCCCGGCCTCCTCGGCAGCGCTGGGCGCCTTGCCCGCCTTTGCGGCATCGAACCCGAGCACGGAGATCAACAACGGGCTGAGCGGCATATAAGGCAGGATGTTGATCGCCTTGTTGGCACGTTCCACGCTGTCGAGAAACTCGGGAAACGTCTCCCAGTCCCACGGCATGCCCGCCTTCATGGAATCCAAGGGGATGGCCTCCACGCGGGTCATCGATAGCATGGCGCGCTCGCGCATCTCCGGCGTAACGGGCGCGAAGCCAAAACCGCAGTTGCCGATCACGGCCGAGGTGATGCCATGCCATCCTGAGAGGGTGCAATAGGGATCCCAGAAGAGCTGGGCATCGTAGTGCGTGTGGAGATCGATAAACCCGGGCGCGACGTGCATGCCTTCGGCGTCGAGCACCTCTTGCGCATCGCTTGCATTCAGCTTACCGATCTCCGCGATATGCCCGTCGCGGACGCCTACGTCGGCCTTGTACCGGGGGGCCCGCGTCCCATCGAACACGATTCCGTCTTTGATGATCCGGTCGAACTGTGGCATGGGGCCCTCCTGTTTCAAACGCGGGTTAGAGCGTGCTCATCGAGCAGCGGTCAGATCGATTCGGTGCTCAGGCCCCGACACTCAGGTCGGTTGGGATCGAAGTCAGACGCTGACCGGTGTCGGGCAGGCTCGCCTCGTGCAATGGCGCCGGGTCGGCTTGCAGCACCGGCAGCACCTTCTCGGCGAACAGACGCACACTCGCCTCGGCTTTCTCGTAGGGCATACCGGAGTACTGCGGCACCAGGATGATCTCCTTGCAGCTGGTGGTCTCCTGGAGCAGGCGCATCTTGCGGATGATCTCCTCCGGAGTGCCGATGGGCTGGGTGTCGGCGCCGGAGTTGCCGGAGGCGCCCTGCAGGGGGGTAACAGCCTTTCCAGAGGCTGCGGCTGCCTTGGCGATCTCCAGGTACGCCTCGTAGCCCTTGACACCTTCGAAGTTGCTGGGGTCGCCAAGGCCGTAGTGCTGCGCGACCTCGACGCTGTACTGGTCGAAGTAGGCCTCGCCTACGGCGATGTCCGCCGGGTCCTCGCTGCAGTACAGCCACAAGAGCACCGTCGCTTGGTTCGGCTCGTGGCCACCCTGCTGGAGCAAGGTGTTGTAAGTGCGTACCTTGCCGGCCATCTCGGCAAGTCCGCCGCCCGTCACGAAGAGCTGTCCGAGGCCGGCGCGGGCGGCCACCTCCATCGACGCCTCGGTGGTGAAGGCGCAGGCCATCCGAGCGAGCAGCGCCTCGGCGTCACGGGGCTGGGGCCGGATCGAGGCCTCGGGGATTTGGTAGTACTTCCCGTCGAAGGAGAAGCGCTCCTGGCTCAGCCCGAGCCGGATCACCTCCAACACCTCGTCGAAGCGGCCACGCGCCTCGTTGCGATCGATACCCAGTTCGGCGTACTCCGTCGGGGCGACTCCGCGGCCAACGCCCCAGGTATACTCCCGGCCCTCCAGCATGATGTCGAGCATCGCCGCCTTGGCCGCAAGCGTCACCGGGTGCCACCACGGCAGCACGCTGACGCACGAGCCCAGCGCCACCCGCTCGGTCTCGCCGGCCCAGAAGGCCATCGACTGCATTACGTCGGGCCACATGGAGTACGGCGTGCCGAAGTGCTCTCCCACCCAGATCGAGTCGAAGCCCAACGGTTCAGCAAGTCGCCCCAGCGCGATCGTCTCCCCCATCACGTCTGCGTCCGACGGGCTGGGAGCGCGCGACCAATCCGCCGCGTTCACCCGCTCCCAATCCGCCGATTGAAACGAACTAGTTACTATTCCGACTTTCATAACACTCCTTAGGGCAGTTGCACTGCTATTGAACTAAAAACCTTTAACTATGACTCACAGTAATATATCTATACTATAAGTATTGTCAATAGCCTTCGGAGGTTGGTTCTTGCTTACCTGTTTCAAGCTGCCGGACGAGTTGTGCGCGAAGAAGCGGTTAGATGTCCTGTCGGGTGCGGTAGTCGACCGTGGTGTGGATGAACCGGTAGCCGACCGATGATCGATTCCTTGAGGGCGCTTGGCCGCGGCCGCTGCGTTCGGGGTTGTCACGTAGCGTGCGATATGGGCCCTCCGGTGACGAGGGGTGAATTGTGGAGGACCCGCAGCCTCACTCGGCGGGCTCACCTCTCCAGTGGACCACCCGCCCCACCGCCCCAGGGATAACGTCCTGGGTCGTCACATCTAGTCGTGAGCGCGCAGGATGTCGCGGAACACGTCAGCAACTGTCTCCATGACGGCGACCCGGTCGGGTTCGGTCCCGAGCATGAACAGCTTCGACATGTAGGAGTCGATCAATGAGATCAGCATGAGAGCGCGGCGGCGGGTCTCGGTCGGGGAGAAGCGAGCTTGCCACAGTGCAGCGTTGCGTGTGAAGGCGACAACATAGCGGTCCGCGTACTCCTTGTATCCGTATTCTAATGCTTCGGTGCTGCCTTTCCTCGCGGCCTGATGGAGCGGCCTGTCCTGTTCCCAACGTGTGAGCACCGAGTCGGTCAGCCAACCGAGGATGCTCCCTCGGTCCCAGTTGGCGAGGTCGCCAAACTCTCCATACATCTCCTCCCCCCTATCCCAGAGCGATCGGGTGATCTCCTCTACAATCGCTTCTTTCGTGTCGAAATAGGAGTACACCGTCGCTCTACTGGCGCCCGCGGCCTTGGCGAGGTCGTCGATCGAGGTGGCGTTGAACCCCTTCGCCCCGATCAGGTCGGCAGCAACTGCCAGCAGGTGGTTGTGTGTCTGCTCCCGCTGCCGCTCACGCAGCGACACGGGCTTACCGGGTCTGTCATCCATACATCTAGTCTACTGTCTGTCATCCATCTAGTCTACTGTCCGTCATCCATACATCTAGTCTACTGATTGGATGATGGTGCCCGAGGCGCGCGATGCCGGCCCAACCACATGAATTTGATTCTTTAAGACCAATAAGAATATCGTAAGACTGTTGACTGGACTCTCAGTCCAAACTAAGATCGGCGAGTCACGCTGGAGCGTGAAAGCAATGAGAGGTGCTGACAGTGTGATGTCGATATACGAGCAATTGAAAGACAAGATGGACTTCGGGCTGGATCTCAATCTCGAGGAGATCCAGCCCGAAGTACAAGGAGGAGCGCTACTCGTATGCGCCCGAAATCAAGGAGCATGCCCAGCGCATCGGCAGGCACTTCGATCTTTACAAGGACAGGCTGTTCCATACCTGGATCACTGAAATGCGGTGGAACGAGGAAGCATCACACTGGGTGGTGGCGGCGGGCCCCTCGGCAAGCCAAATTCATCCATGCTGATCAGCGTCCATCCGCGCAACTTTAGGAGTTCAAATGCCGCTCACACCCGAATCTGCCGCTCTACTCGAGGCTACCAAGGAGGCCATGCCGCTCCCGTTGAGCGGCCTGCCGGTCCAGACCCTGCGCGAGCTGATGAAGAGGACCGCCATCCCGTCGACCACCGAAATCTTCGAGTGGGTCGACGTGCAGGCTCCGACTCGAGCCGACTCGGTGACCGTACGGGTGTACCGTCCCAGCGAGGCGATCGACCTGCCGGTGCTGATGTACCTGCACGGTAGCGGCTTCGCAATTGGTGACCTCGACATGCACGACGAGTACCTGCGTAACCTTGCCAACGCGGCCGGCGTCGTGGTCGCCTCGGTCGACTACCGGCTCGCTCCTGAGCATCCGTACCCTGCTGGGCTCAACGACTGCATCGACGTCTGGAGCTGGCTCCAGACCGGTCCTGCCGAAATGCCCGGCGACGTGAGCCGGCTCGGCGTCGGCGGCGATAGCGCCGGCGGCGCACTGTCGTTCGCCTTGGCGCTGCGTGCCCGCGACGAAGGGAACCGGGTGCCTAAGGTCGTGTTGACCGCGTACGGCACCACCGAGATGCGCATCTCCAATCCTGAACTGGGCACGGAGGGCCTCCTGATCAACGAGGATTGTGACTGGTTCTGGGACATGTACACGTCCGATCCGGCTCAGCGCGCCGAGCCGTACTGCAACGTTGCCCAGGCAACCGACTTGTCGGGTCTCGGGGCTAATCTGGTGATCACCGCCGAGTACGACCCGACCCGGGACGCTACCGAAGAGTACGCACGGCGCCTCGATGCGGCCGGCAACACGGTCGAGCTGACGCGCTACGACGGCGTGTTGCACGGATTCTTCACGATGCTCGCAGGGCTGCCCGAAGCCCGCCGAGCGCTTGACCAAACCGTGGCTTTTCTGAAGGAGCACCTGTGACCTGAACACCGGCGGGTAGTCGATACCCATGGGCGCAGCCAAGCTTGGCATGATGGTGCTAACGCCGGCAACCCCATGGTGCATTTTCCGGTACGTGAGGTATAAATGACGCTATCAAGCACACAAGCGATGCGCGTTGGGCGTGTTGCAATCTGGTGCCTAGGAGGGGAGATACCATGGCTTGCCAAGTCTTATTAGAAGCCCGTGTAAAAGATGGTTGCTTAGACGAAATTAAGAAGAAGTTTGTCGAAATTTTACCTGATACTCGTAGTTTCGATGGGTGTATCTACATTTACGTCACGCAAGATCTCGACGATCCCGCGAAGATAATATTTGTTGAGTTGTGGGAAAGTAGAAGCCACTACGAGAAATATTTGGAGTGGCGCACGCAGCGGGGCGATATGGATAAGATGGCTGAAATGATGGAGAACCCGTCATGGTCCTTCCTCGAAAACATGGGCGTCTAATACAAATTTCTTATTCGTTATCTCTGCGCCAACCGAGTACTCGAAGCCGCCGGTGGAGATCGACGAGTGATCACTAGCCGTTCGACAACAGGCTTAGCGGGTGCGCACGCGTTCCTGCTTGCTTCTCCCGATGAGAAAGGACGAGGACATGAACAAACGAGCCCGAACGCTTACACCCGAGGAGATCGAGACCTACCGCCGTGACGGTGTGGTCTGCCTTCGCGGTGCCCTCAGCCATGAGTGGGTGGCAGTGGTAAGGGAGGCCGTCGAGGACGCAGAGCGCCGCTACCGCCAATCACCGAGCGATAGGGCCACCATCGCCGAGTTGTTGGACGAAGACAGTGAGTGGCTCCCCTTAGAACGATCTCCAGGCGAGGGCCAGCCCGAGCCGACACTGGAACACTCGCACCTTCACGCCCTTAATCAGCTCGGCGAGGTACTCGAAGAGCAGGGCGCCGAGGTGCTCCGCGAAGGCAAATCCGGCAACGCCGACGGACAGTTCATCCTCGTCAACAACGCCATACTCGACTACCCGGCCGTCCAGCGTCTCGCGCGCGAGAGCCCCCTCGCCGAGCTGGCCGCCCAGCTGTTCGGCTCGGACAAGGTGAACTTCTTGTTCGACCAGATCTTCATCAAACAACCGGGCGCCAGCACCCGGACCGCATTCCACCAGGACTGGGGCTACTTCCACGTCGACGGTGAGCAGGTGGCATCGTTTTGGACCGCGGCCGAACCCGTCGCGAAGGAGACCGGTGGCATGGGATACGTCCGCGGGTCACACTTATGGGACCTGCACGCCCCCAACGTGTTCGTCGGTCAGGCCGTCTTGAGCGACCACGGGCTTCCCTCGTTGCCGGACATCGAGGGCAACGAGGACAACTACGACATCGTCTACTTCGACGTCGAACCCGGCGACGTGATCGTCCACAACTATCGCCTCGTCCACGGCGCCCGCGGCAACACGTCGCTCGATCGCCCGCGGCGGGCCGTCTCCCTGCGTTTCGCGGGAGACGACGCCACCTCGCTGCTCCGTCCGAGCGCACCGCCGGAGTTCCCCACCGACCCGACTCTCCAGGACGGAGACCCCCTCGATAGCAAGACCTACCCGGTCGTGTGGCGACGATCGTGAAGCCACCAACGCATTGACGGGTGCCTTTCTCACCTTCCCCGCCTATGGATTTCAAACGTTAGCCGTGGGAATGACCTGGGCAATGACAGAAAACTGGGATATCTCGCTGGCATTTGAGCGGGCCTTTCCTATCTCTGTGAAAACGTGTACCAGCAACATCGATGCTTTCCATGGCAGCTCTCAAGAAGACCATAACCAGTATTCTACTCAGCTCCAACTCGGCTGGTATTTTTAGCACTCTGAGGTTGGAGTGCCCTATGGTGACGAATCAACCTCCACCATCCAGCCGTGTCGGTCGGGCTTCAGGCCGCGCTGGATGGCGGACAACTCGTCAAACAGGCGTTGGGACAGCGGGCCGACCTGGCCGTCATTGACGACAATACGCTCGTCTTTGTACGACAGCTCGCTGACCGGCGAGATGACGGCCGCGGTTCCGGCCCCAAACACCTCGCGCAACAGTCCCTCCCGCGCCGCAGTCAGGACTTCGCTGATGGTAATGGGTCGCTCTGCCACCTGCATCCCAAAGTCCTGGGCGAGTTGGAGCACGGAGGCCCGGGTCACGCCTGCAAGAATAGTCCCGGTGACCGGTGGGGTGACGAGTTCATCCCCGAGCACAAAGGCGATATTCATGGAGCCGACTTCTTCGATGTATTGCTGTTCGACGCCGTCGAGCCATAATACTTGGGCAAAACCGTCCTTATGGGCTTCTTCGCCGGCGAACAAACTGCCGGCATAATTCCCCGCCGTTTTCGCAGCTCCGGTTCCACCCCGCACGGCCCGCACATAGCGGTCTTCCACCCGTATCCGCAGCGGCTTGAAGCCTTCGGCATAATAGGCGGCGACCGGCGAGAGAATAATAAAGAACCGGTAGGTGTGAGACGGTCGCACCCGCAGGTCGGGGTCGCACGCAAAAGCAACCGGCCGGATATACAGGGAGGTGCCGGGCGCACGCGGCACCCAGTCCTGATCCAGTTTGACCAACTGCTTGAGCGCCGAGAGAAAGAGGTCCGGGTCAATCGGCGGGATGCACAGCCGGACGGCAGAGCGATTAAAGCGGGCGATATTGCGCTCCGGACGAAAGAGTAGAATGGTGTCGTCCGGCGAACGATATGCCTTGAGGCCTTCAAAGATGGCCTGGGCATAATGCAGGCCGACGGTGGCCGGTTCCAGCGACAGGGGCCCGTACGGGACGATACGCGGGTTGGACCAACCCGTATCGGCCACGCCGTCCAGGAGAAACATATGATCGCTAAAGACCTGGCCAAACCCGAGCGCGTCGTCGTGCGGTTTGGGCTTGGGCCGAGTGCTATGGGTGACAGGGATACGCATATTCATGGTAACTCTCTGCGGAAGGTCGGAGTGTAACAGAGATGAGAGGGCTATCGAAGCAGGCTCGCGCATTGACTTCGGCTTGCTCGACAGGCTAGGGTCGGTGCCTGTTTGATGCCGCTACCAAGGAGGACGCATGGCTCGTATTCCCTATCCCAATGTTGAAGACTTACCCGAAAAGGTCCGCGTCGCGGCGGAGAAGCTCCCCCCGCTCAATATCATGAAGATGTTCCTGAACGCGCCGACGAACGCCCTGCCGCTGTTGTCTTTTGGCCAGTCCATTTTGACGAAACAGGAGCTGGACGCTCATCTGCGTGAGCTGGCCATCCTGCGGGTGGCACATCTGACCGGGGCCAACTATGAGTGGACCCAGCATGTGCCCATCGCCAAGGAGACGGGGGTTACGGACGCTCAGGTAGAAGCCCTTCCGCACGGCGCTGACGGGGCCGGCGCAGACGCTTTCAACGAAGTGGAAAAGCGGGTGCTCCGTTTTACCGATGAGGTCACGCAGAATGTCAAAGCGTCGGCTGAGACCTTTGCGGCCTTGGAGAAGGATTTGGGACCGCGGCAGATGGTCGAACTGGCCCTGGCCATTGGTTTCTATGGCATGGTGGCGCGGGTGATGGAATCGTTCGAGGTTGAACTGGAACCCACGGCCGGGACGTATTCGATCGCTCAGCTCCGGCGCTGAGCTCAGTCGGTCGCGTAAATCCGGGGGACTTTCCAGCGCTCGAAGAAACCAGGCTTGGGCTTCTCGTCTGCCTTGAGGTCCGCGACATGGGCATCGATGTCCCGGTACAGCCGGGCAACATCAATCCCGTGTGAGCTGGGACGAAAGTCCTCAAGCCGCATGAGGGCCTGGGTCAACAGGTTGATCGCGCCCTGGGAGCCGCCCCGGTTGAAACGCATGTGGAGGCCGGTGGCCAGGCGAATCAGGGCTTCGTAAAATGTTTTGTCCGCCGTGTCGGCTTCATGCCAAGCCTCTTCGAGCACCTGGTGACTGTCAAAGTATTCCCGACGGTTAAAAAGCCGAACGGCCTGCTTGAGCTTTGGCTGCATCACGATTATGACAAGAGAGAAAGTCTGAAAGCGAGGATTATCCTATGCCGCTACGCACGGTTGAGCAATACAAAGACAGCCTGAAGGACGACCGGCTGGTCTATTTTCGAGGCCAACGCATCCCCGACGTGACCGCGCATCCGCTGGTTCAAACCGCCATCGATCACGAAGCGACCGACTATCGTCTCATGCACGACCCGCACTACCGGGAGCTGGCTGTTGTCCAGAACCCCGAAACCGGCGAAGAGATGAGCCGCTATTTTCTGCCGCCGCAGAGCGCCGAACACCTGCTCAAACGGAGCGAGTTGATTGAAACCGCCTGCCGGGAAGGCGGAACGCTGGTCGTGCTGGCCAAAGTGGTCGGCAGCGATGCGCTGTTTGGCCTGCTGCGCACCTCTCAGAAAATAGATGCCGCCTGCGGAACCTCCTATCACCAACGGGTCAAAGCCTTTTATGACTACTGCTGCACGGAAGATATCAGCTTTGCTCTGGCCCAAACCGATACCAAGGGCGACCGCGCCCTGCGCCCCTCGGAACAGGAAGACCCGGATTCGTACCTGCGCATCGTCGAAGAGCGGCCCGACGGCATTGTGGTGCGTGGAGCCAAGGTCCACACCTCAAATACCACCCACGCCAATGAGATGATCGTCCTGCCCACACGGGCCATGGGCGAAGAGGACAAGGACTACGCGGTCGCCTTTGCCATCCCGCTGGATACGCCGGGGCTCAAGCTGCTGATGAGCGGCTACGGTTCGTACACCCAGCGCAACAGCTTCGATCATCCGGTCAGCTCGGGCGTAAAAATGACCGAAACGCTGACCATTTTTGACGATGTGTTCGTGCCCAACGAGCGAATTTTCCTCCAGGGCGAGTGGCAGTTTGCCGGTCCCTTGGCGCTGTCGTTTGTGGAGTATCATCGCCTGACCGCGATTTCGTACAAACTGCCCTTTCTGGACCTCCTGGCCGGTGCCGGGCGCTTAATGGCCGAGTACAACGGCATTGAAAGAGCCGCCCATGTCAAAGAAAAACTCTTCTGGCTGGCCAGTTATGCCGAGACCACCCGTTCGCTGACCCATATGGCCTGTCTGAAGGCGCGCGCGACCGACTTCGACATGGTCATCCCCGACCCCCCGACCGTGAATATCGCCAAGCATCATTTTGCGGCCGATTTCCACCAGGCCCTGTCCCACGTCCAGGACCTGGCTGGCGGTATTCTGGTCACCGCGCCGGCGGTCGAAGACCTGCGGAGCGAAGAGACCGGACCGTTGATCGAGAAATACATGAAGGGCAAGACGGGCACCTCGGGAAAGGAACGACTCCAGGTGATTAACCTGATTCAGGACATCACTACCTCGGACTTTGGGGGCTATAACGCGGTGCTGGCCCTGCACGCCGAGGGCTCCATGGAGGCCGAAAAGATGCAGCTCTATCGTGAGTATGACTGGCAGCGGGTACGGGACTACGCCAGCAAAATGGCCCGGATAGGCAAGGAATAAGGTCTGTCTCTTCCCGATATCGAGTTGGGACCATAGTGGTGACTGGTGAGCCGCCCCTTTTTGTTTGGCAATCAGTTGGAACAGGGCCGTATTACAAAGGAGGGCCGCCCATGTCATACGAAACGCTGCTCTACGAAAAGCAGGACAGTATAGCGACCGTTACGATTAATCGTCCCGAGAAGCGCAACGCCTGGACCACCCAAATGTCGGAAGAGATCATCGACGTCTTCGGCATGATGGAAGACGACCCGGAGGTCCTGGTCACCATTCTGACCGGCAGCGGGGACAAGGCGTTTTCCGCCGGTGCGGATTTGGGTAACGCCAAGACTCATAAGGTCTCAACCGTTGGCGCCCACCTGGCCTCCGTCTCGCCCAAAGGCTTCCCCGTCTTCAATGCGGTTGCTGACTATCCCAAACCCGTCGTGGCCGCGATTAACGGCTTTGCCGTCGGGATAGGCTGTCTGATCACGCTGTGCTGCGATATTCTGCTTGCCTCGGACAATGCCGAACTCGGCGTGCCCCAGGTCCCGCTCGGTATCCTGCCAGCTTATGGCGGAGCGGTTCGACTCGCACGCTATGTCGGACGCGGGAAAGCCATGGAAATGGTGCTGCTTGGAGAACGTATTAGCGCAGAGGAAGCCTACCGGGTCGGGTTGGTCAATAAAGTGGTGTCGCTCCCGGAGCTCAGGCCCTTGGCGCAAGACTATGCCCGGCGGCTTGCCGCCCAGCCGCCGCTTGCAGTGCGGATGGCCAAAGAGTCGCTGAATAAAGGACTTGATATCGCCTCGCTCAAAGAGGCGGCGCAGACCGACATCTATCGATTCATGCTGCTCGGTCAGACTGAAGATAGTCACGAGGCCCATCAAGCTTGGCGGGAGCGACGAAAACCCGTATTCAAAGGACAATAGATACACAGCACACGACCGAATACGGAGCCCTGATGATGACCCGGCATGACTTGGGCAGACTCACAGGTCGGCGCCCTACAGAGGCGTAGCTTGCCGGTCTGCGGTCGGCAAGCCGCGGATCGTCTTGCCTGCCTGTCGTTCGGCGACCGCCAGGTCAAACTGAGTCTGAAGGTTCAGCCAGAATTGTGGCTCGACGCCGAACCAGTGCCCGAACCGCAAGGCCGTGTCGCCGGTCACGGCCCGCTTACCGGCAATAATCTGGCCGACGCGGTTTGGCGGCACCTTGATCTGACGCGCGAACGCCGTGGGTGTTACGCCCATTTCCGCAAGCTCGTCTTTGAGGATTTCGCCGGGATGAACGGCCCGCTTCAGCATGTGGTCCTCCTCGTTATCCCTGATGGTAATCAACGATCTCGACCTCGCTTGGTCCCGGATGTCCATCCGGCCAAGCGAAGCAGAGCCGCCATTGTCGATTAATCCGAATAGCATACTGTCCTTTCCTTGCACCTCTAAGGGCCTCCAGCCGGTTGCTCGGTAAGGCCCTCAAGGTTGCCAACGACGGTGCCGCATTCAAGATCGAAAACCGTTTCGCGGCTTGCATTTCAAAGCTTTGAAATGCCCTGACGAATGCTCCAGCCGCAAACCGCCGGGTTTTTTCGTCCCTGTAGTTCAGTATCATTTGAGTATGGGCAGCAGACTATGACGATAGACGTCAAGCGTCAATCTACTAACGCCGCCGGTCAAGCTTGGCGGGAGTGGCGAAAACCCGTATTTAGAAGATAAGAGATAGTAAAGAATACGACCAAAGGAGGGGAATATGAATCGGTACGGAGAAAACACACAGCCACAGGCCGCAGCCGGCTGGCAGTTGGCGCGTCTCTCGTCGCCCAGCGCGTTGTTCGGGGCGAATGGGATGCGCATGGGTTCGGACGGGCAACTCTACGTGGTCCAGGCATTTGGCAGTCAGGTGAGCGCGGTCGATACGGGCAGCGGCGCGTGCGAAACGATCTCGCCGGTTGGTGGGCCGATCGTTGCGCCGGATGATATCGCCTTTGACTCGCACGATGTCATGTATGTGACTGAGGTGATGAGCGCGCGGGTCAGCGCCCGCACGCCCAGCGGTGAGGTCCGGGTCATTGCGGATAATGTACCGGCGGCAAACGGGATTACTGCCTACCAGGACCGTTTGTTCATGGATGAGTGCCGCCCCGGCGGCCGCCTGTTTGAACTGTATCCGGACGGTCGAGAGCCACGGGTGATAGCCGAGAACCTGCCGCTGCCGAATGCGCTCTCGGTTGGGCCCGACGGCAAGCTGTATTTCCCGCAAATCGCGGCGGGTGAGATCTGGCGATGCCCGCTCGAAGGGGGAGCACCTGAGCGTTTTATGGATGGCTTTGCCGTTCCGACTGCGGTCAAGTTTGACCGGAACGGCCTGCTGACAACAACCCAGGCCGCCAGCGGGGAAGTGACGAAGATCGATATCCAAAGCGGAGAAAAGACCGTTGTCGCCAACGTCCGACCAGGGATCGACAATCTGGCCTTTGCGGATGACAACCGGCTCTTTATTTCGCACTTTGTAGACGGTGGGGTTGCCGAAATTCTGGCGGATGGAACCGAGCGCGTTTTGGTGCCCGCCGGCTTGCTCGGTCCGTTCGGCATCACTGTGACCGGTGACGGCACTGTCTATGCGGCCGATGGCATGAGTATGACATCCGTCAGCCGGGACGGGCAGGTCAGCCGTCCGACGATGTTTACCCAAGAGGGCTATCCCGGCTTTATCCGCGGTATTGCCGCCGGCCCGAATAACAGCGTGTATGTCACGACCTCAGCCGGCGAAGTTGTCCTGTATAATTTCAGCACGCGTGAGGCGCAGACGCTGGTCAACGAACTCAACGAACTGTATAGCCTGGCGCCGACTCAGGACGGTGCGGTCGTGGTCGCAGAGGGCGGCGAAGGACGTCTGCTCAAGGTGACCTCGGACGGCAACGTCACCGTCCTGGCCCGTGGTCTTGGCCGGCCGACCGGCGTGGCCGTGGCCGACGACGGCTCGTGCTATGTCAGCGAGCCCGACAAGGGCCGGGTGTCGCAGGTGAATGGTGGCAGCTCGGTCGTGGTCGAGGGCTTGTCGTCACCCCAGGGGCTCGGCCTGCTTGGCGATCAACTCCTGATTGTTGACACAGGCAGCAAAGAACTCATCGCCGTGTCGCTCGGAACAAAGCAGCAACAGACGATTGCTGTTGGCCTGCCGGTCGGTGCTCAGCCTGGCGTGACACCGCAAGTGCTGATGGGGATAGCCGGTCTGATTCAGGGGCCGCTCACGCCATTCTCCGGCCTAGCCGTGGGCGGAGACGGGACGGTCTATATTGCTGCCGATGGCGAGGGCAGCGTGCTGATGCTCAAGCGGGCCTAGACATGGATGAGGGACGGTTGAGGCCGTCCCTCCGTCAGGTCGCAGACGGCGCTTACGGAACTTCCAGAATAATTTTGCCGAAATTCTTATTGTCTTCCATGTATTGATGTGCCTCGGCTGCTCGCTCCAAGGGAAAGCGGCAATCAATAATGGGCTTGATCCTGCCTGCGCTTAAAAGCGGTAGCCAGTTCGCCTGAAAGCGGCGGGTGATGTCAATCTTATCCGCCAGGGTCCGAGTGCGCAGCACGGAGCCAAACACCTGGAGGCGTTTTCTCAGGATCAGCGCCAGATTCGTCTCCACTTTGACTCCGCCCATCACACCGACAAGGACCAGCCTGCCGCCAAGCGTGAGACTCTTGAGGTTCCGGTCCCAATACGCCGCGCCAATAAAATCTTCTATGACCTCCACGCCTTTTCCATTGGTGGTGTGTTGAATCCACTCGGCGAAGTCCTGCTCTTTGTAGTTGCAGCCGGCAGTCGCGCCGAGGTCCACACAGCGTTGGATTTTTTCGGCTGAACCGGCGGTGACCAGCACGGTGGCACCGGTCTCGCGGGCCATCTGAATACCGGCCGTCCCCACTCCGCTCGCCCCGGCGTGGATCAGGATGGTTTCGCCCCGCTTCAGACCGGCCAGGGTAAAGATTGTTTCCTGAGCGGTGAAATACACCTCCGGGACGGCCGCGGCTTGGGCGAAGCTCCAACCCTCGGGAATCGGCACGGCCATGCGGGCATCAATGACCGCTTTTTCCGCATAGCCGCCCCCGCCGACCAAACCGAAGACCCGCTGGCCGACGGCAAGCGTGGTCACTGCCGAGCCCACGGCTTCCACTTCGCCGGCGAGTTCGAGTCCGAGGATCTCGGACTCGCCCGGCGGGGGTGGATATTGACCCTGGCGCTGGAGCGTATCCGCCCGGTTCAGGGCGGTTGCCCGCACCCGCACGAGAACCTGTTCAGGACCTGGTAGCGGATCAGGGACGCTGCCTAGCTTGAGCACGTCCGGGCCGCCCGGTGCGTCAATGGTAATGGCTTGCATAGTGTCTCTGCCTTGTTTTGTCCCCCTCCCCAGAGGGGAACCCTCACCCTAGCCCTCTCCCAGCGGGAGAGGGGACGTATTTCGAATCGCCGTTTAGTTATTTGCCGGTGAAGCGGGCCTTGCGTTTCTCGACAAAGGCCGTAATCCCCTCCGCGAAATCAGGCGTTCCCATCGACAGGGTGATCGAGCGGGCTTCGCTGTGCAGTTGTTCGTGTAAGGAGTTGCCGAGGCTCTGATTGAGCAGCAGTTTGGTCCGTCCAAACGCGGCGGTCGGACCCTGGGCCAATTCTTCGGCCAGTTTTCTCGCCTCGGCCATGACCTGGTCGGGCTCGACCACCGCGGTCAGCAGCCCCAGGTTCAGCGCCTCCTCGGCCGGAACGGGTTTGTTACGCAAAAACATTTCGGTCGCCTTGGCCAAGCCCACGTGGCGCGGCAGGAAAAAGGTTGAGCTGGAGTCCGGGCTTGCACCGATGCCCAGAAAGGCGGTGACAAGATTGACCTGAGGCGAGGCAATGCGGAAATCGCAGGCGAGGGCCAAACCAAACCCGCCACCTGCGGCCACGCCGTTGAGCGCGGCAATGACGGGTTTGGGAATTTCGCGGATCATGGCAATGGCCGCGTGCAGGACGGGCATCATTTTCTCCAGGCTCGGAATAATATTCTGCTGTGCCAGCGCTCCGACAAAGAACTTGATATCGCCCCCGCCACTAAACGCCTTGCCATTCCCGGTGAGAATCACCGCCCGCACCTCGTCGTCATCCCAGCATTCCATCAGGGCTGTGCGCAGGCCGGCTGAGAGTTCATTATTCATCACGTTAAACTGGGCCGGACGGTTGAGGGTAATGGTTGCAATACTGCCTTCACGACTCCAATAGACGGCTTCTTCCATCGCGTTCTCCTCTTTCTTATTTCCTGCTCTCTTGTTTCTGCCTCGCTTGACGGATTGCCAGGGGTACACGAATATGCTGACTTCGTGTGCGGGTATTTTCATATCAGACCCACTCGCCACAACAAAAGGGAGGGTACACTCATGGCCATTGCACAAATAACCCCACCGGAAGCGCATCAGACGCTGAGCCAGGATGTTTCAGTCGTCTATCTGGACGTGCGCACCGAGGCGGAATTCCAGGCCGGCCACCCCGAGCGCGCCGTCAATATTCCCGTGATCTTTTTTGATCAAGCCGCCGGTCGGCCGGTCCCGAACCCACACTTCTTAAGCGTTGTTGAAGCGACCATACCCAAGGAGGCCACCGTCGTCGTCGGCTGTCAGGCCGGCGGTCGTTCGCAGCGCGCCGCCGAGATCATGGCACAGGCCGGGTATACGCAGGTCTCGAATATGCTGGGCGGATTTGGCGGGGGACAAGACCAGCAGGGCCAGGCCATCGCCGGTTGGCAGGAAGCCGGCCTGCCGGTGATGGCCGACACTGGCGACGGGGTGAGTTATGCGTCTTTGGCCCAGAAGGCGGGAGTGGGGGGATAGTCTCCGCAAAGCCAGCCGCCGCGGCGGGCTGGCTTTGATTGACCGGTAGGGGCGAGTATGCTTGAAACCAGGGTAGGAATATAAGCATGGCGACCCTCGCGTTCGACACTCATGCCTTTGTGAAAGAACTGACTCAAGCCGGGATGCCGGAAGCGCAGGCCGAGGTGTTGGCGCGCTCGCAGGCGACATTGATCGATGAAAAACTGGCCACCAAGCAGGACCTGAAGGAACTCGAAGCTCGTCTTCGCCACGATATGAAAGAGCTGGAATTACGGCTGACGATCCGCCTCGGCTCAATGATGGTCGTCGCCGTCGGAGTAGTCGCCGCGTTGGTGAAACTGCTGTGAGGTCAGGATTATGAATGGCTGTGTTCTTGACGGCGGACTGTAAGCTCTGTCCTACGACGCCAAACACTCCTGAATCGCCGCATCAATAAAATCGTTATCCTCCGCATTCATACCGATACCCGCCAAATGCCCCCAAATCGATGGGATCGGTCGATACACGGCGTTCGACATGCAGTCTGTCTCTGCCCGGCTGTCTTCGGGTGGAAAATAGAGATCGGTCTGACCCGGCATAATCATGGCCTTGGCGGAGACTGTGGCCAGCGCTTTCCGCCAGTCTCCGTCAAATCCCGGCGAGTCTCCGACATTATGGTCCTGCCACGTCTTTGCCTGGGCTAGCAGATTATTCGCGTCGCACTGGAGAAAAAAGTTCTCCCAAAAATAGACCAGGAAATCTTCGACGCTCGGATGGCCGAGCTGCTTGTACAGCTCTTCCCGATACCAGGCCTGCGACAGACCCCAGCCGGCATACACCCGGGCCATGGCGCGCACGCCCATGGCCGGCGGTTGGGCGTAATGGCCGTGGTTCCAGGCCGCGTCCGCGCGGAGGGCCGAGGTAAAGCCTTCGATAAAAACATGGGTATGCGGCGTGGTCCGCGCCGCCCCGCACCATGGCGCAATGCGTTCGACCATATCCGGATGACTGACCGCCCACTGAAAGCACTGCTGGGCGCCCATCGAGTAGCCGGAGACCAGGGCGAGCGACTCAATGCCCAGGCTCTGAACCAGGGCGTGCTGCGCCCGTACATTGTCGCGAATCGTCGTTGCCGGAAAATGCGGGCCATTCATGGGAATGCGCGTTGTGCTGGGAGAAGAAGACAGCCCGTTGGTGAACATATTGACGCCGATCACACAATACTTTGTTGGGTCGAAACACTTGCCTTCCCGGATCAAAAACTCATAGCCGGTGTGATCGCCGGAATACCACGAGCACAGCAGGATGGCGTTGTCCTTGCGGCTGTTGAGTTCGCCATAGACCTGATAGGCGAGCTGGGCCTTGCGTAACACCAGGCCACATTCGAGCGGAAAATCCCCTAACGAAAAAAGCTTATGCTCTGACATATGGGTCCTCCTTAGATTGGTGCGTCCATCGTTACCTATGATGCCGCGCGTTGCAGTCGATCAATCCATGCTTCAATCACCTGAAGTCGGAAGTCAAGGCTGAGCTCAAAGTGGAGTTTCACTGGGTTTTGGCCTAATCAACCGACTCCGTTCCCTCTGCTATCCGTCTCAAGGAGAGCAACAGTGCAGGAATATCATTCTGAATGATGTCCCAGATGATATCGTTATCTATCCCCAGATATCCATGCGCAATACGGTTGCGTGTACTCACTATCGTTCGCCAGGGGATTTCCGGGTAGGTTTCGCGGACCGCGTCCGGGATATGGGTAGCCGCCTCGCCAATCAGTTCCAGATTCCGCAAAGTAGCATCGTATGTGAGAGTGTCACTGACAAAAGTGTCTTGATCCATGCCGTCGGTAAAGGATTGGACTTTCTCGGCAAATTCAATCATGTCATTCACGTAGAAACGCCATTCTCGCTGCTCTCGCTCGGCATCAGACATAAATGGCCTCTCGCTCGACATACGGGCGCAGTTCCGGGCGGAGCGCTTTGTCGGTGACCAGATCAACGGAGAGCCCTGTCAGGTCTTCCAAGTAGAATTGCACACCGAAGTAGCGCTTGGACGTAGCAGGCCCGTTGAAACGAATCAGGATGTCTATATCGCTGTCAGATGTAGCCTCTCCGCGAGCGATCGATCCGAAAAGCGCGATATCGATAACGCCGAAACGTTGCACCAGGATCGCTTTGTGATCTCGCAACAGTGTTAAGGCTTGCTCTTTATCCATCGCTCCTCTTTTCTCCGGTCTGTCCGGCTCCCCCTCCATCGCTGCTCTCCGAATAGCACGCCGCAACACTTCGGACTTTGGTACCTTCGAGCGGCTAGGAGTGATTCCGCATTACCTTGCGCGGGCCAAGGTGGCTCGTCCTGTGACCTCGGAAACGACAAGGACCTCAACCGTATTCCGGCCAGTCTGAAACGAGGATTCCGGGACCACGGCTGACCAGCTCCCATGTCGGCCGTTAATTGGTACGCTCCAGGGATGAGTAGTCGCTTGTATCATACCATTGACTGCCACGGCGAGTGAGACGGTCTTGCCGTTTAGAAGCGCCGGAGTGACTTGACCGGTGACATGGGCGGGAATGAAGTCGGATTGTAGGTCCACGTCGGTAAAGGAGTCCGGTCGGTCAATCGTAATCCGCACCGGTGCTTCTCCAACGCTTCCGAGCTCGTCGGTCCATTTGCCGATCAACGTGGAGTGGGGGCCAAGCCTGAACAGACCGGGAAAGAAGGGGCCGGAGCCAAACAGGCGGTGTTGACGCGCGATCGCACGTTCCAGGGCCTCGGCCAAGCCCGTGAAGACTACCGGTTGATGGTCCGGGTAGCGGGAGATCCGGGGAGCCCGTTCGGTCGGCGAACCAAATGCCGAGCGTCCATCAACGGCCCAGGGAACGTCAATGTCGAGCATGTCGGCTAGGCTGGGAAGAATATCGACTGTTTCGGTTGGTCGGTCGTCAATGCGGCCGTGAGCTTGAAAGGGCGCTTTGATGAACAGGGGGACGGACATGATGTCCTGGAAGGTGGTCTGGGTCGGCTGCCGGTACAAGTCGCCCGGTCGGAAACTGACGCCGTGGTCCGCGGTCAGAACCAGCAGCGCCTTGTCGTACAGACCGATTGCCCGCAGATGATCCAGCAGCCCGCCCAGCCAGGTATCCACAAAGCCGACCTGGAGGAGGTGGCGTTGATGGAGTTGGAGCACATTCCAGGTGTCAGGGACATGTCGCATGTCCGAGAGGTTCGTGCCTGACAGGCCGGGCATCCCCCTCTCATGGCTATAGCCCTTCGCGGACGGGAGATATTGATAGGGGTAATGCGGCAACAGGATATGCAGAAAGTACAGACTCGGCCGGTCCGTGATCTGAATCGTGCGGACGAAATCCAGCCCTTGCCGGCGGCGATCAGAGAGGCTTTGCCTTGCCCGTCTTCTGACATGTTTTAACTGGCCGGTGTTGGGGTCGCCCGGGGCGGAAGTGCCGACAAACCCATTCCACTTGTGAGTGATCGACGGCAGCCCGACCCGAAGGTCCGGGGGCAGCAGGAGATGGAGATAGACGACTGCCAAGTCGGACAGCACGGACGGCAGGCGGTGCCATCCTCCCTGGACCTGCGGGCACAGGTGGGACGGGCAGAGTTGGGTCAGGGGGCCGGACGCATTGAGGTTGTACGTCCCGGCCAGCAGAGTAAACAGATTATGAGGATGATCGATAGCGTGCGGCAGGCGGTCGGGCTTGGGATAGTTGCCGGTCAGGATGGCCGGAACCGCGTGGTAGGTTGAGTCGCTGACGGTAGTCGCATTCCGAAACCAAGTCGTGTTCTGTGCTAGAGCTGCAAAATTGGGATAGCGAGCCGCATCAATCCGACGGTGTTCGTTGAGCAGCGAAATCAGGGGGAGTTCGTCCAGGATGATAAAAACGATAGGCGGCGGATTCGCAATCCGTACACGCTCAACCGGAAGCGAAGCGTCCTCCGAAAAGATAATCCGAAAGACCGGCGAGGCAAACACGAACAGGCACGGAAAAACCAGCACAGCCGGAGACAGCAGGCTGAAGAACAGCCGGACGGGCTGAAAGAAGGCGTAGAGCAGGGCCGCATACGTCCCAAGCACCAACGCTCCGTAGACCAGAAAAATGCCCTGCACCGCGTCGACCCGATGGAGGACGGGCAAGATCGTGAGCGCTACGCCGAATGCAAGAACCGCGTTGTGGACCCAGCGCCTCAGCCGCTGACTCACCAGACCGATGAGCCCCTCCAAGCCAACCAGGCCGAGTGGGAGGAGCACACTGAGAATTACGACCAGAGCGATAATGTCTATCCGGGCAGCGTTCTGAAAGATAAAAAACTCGGCTTGGCGAGCCAACAGGTCAAAGAGGGGCTGTGCGACGGCAAAGCCCACCAGGGCAAAAATATGCAGACTATCGGACCGGTACGTCTCCCAGCCCGGCCGGGGGTGGGCGCGAGGATGTTGGCTGGCAGTCATTTTAGATTTTTGGCTGGTAGCGTGGATTTTCCCTTATACCACCGTCAGGCTGGAAGCCTCGAATCGGCGAAAGTCCGCCACATTCGCAGTCGCGATGGGCGCGTCGTCGACGAGCGCCGTTGCTGCAATCATGCAATCGATCAATGAGCCACGCCGCCTGCCCGACTCATTAAACAAACGGGCGGCAATCGTAGCGTGCTTCGACGTGAAGTCACGACGCTGTCCGACGATTTCAATGGCCAATTCCATCTCGGAACGGTCAAGTGGGCCGCACAGGAACTCTGCCCAAGCGACCGTACTCATTACCAGTGTTTCGCCTTCTTCAATCCAACGCCGTAGTCTGCGGTCTTCAGATGATCCCGGTTTCAGGGCTTGGATCAGAAAACTCGTGTCCAAGTGGATCATTGAGACTTGGAAGATAGCCGCGGAGCAGCCGCTTGGCGCTCAGCATTGAGAGTCCGTGCCCACTGTGTGACACTGACCTTGCGCTTGCGCAGAGAAGCCTGCAATTGGTCAAGAGCGCTGAGCGCCACACCGCTCTCCGGCTCCCCCTCCATTGCTGCTCTTCGAATAGCACGCCTTAATACTTCGGATTTCGACACCTTCCAGCGTTGTGCCAACGCCTCCAGTGTGTTTACGGATTCGACATCCAGCGAATATGTCGATTTGATGGTTTGTGCAGCCATGTAGGTAATGTATTGCCGGACTCAAGCCGCGTCAATCTTGTTGGGGATTGAGGGGAAGGGCAACCTCGGGCTACGCCTTATACCCGAGCGCGTTCAGGTAGGCTTGCACGCTTGATACCAGCCCCATATAGAGCGCGTCGCAAATCAGTCGAGAAAGCTCTTTTCTTTCAGCGCTGGGAAGACGGAGGCGATTCGCTCGAAGTCTCTGTCGTGGTGCAGCAAGGTCGTCTTGGACTGGATGGCGCATGCCGCAATCAAACAGTCCGCGGTCGAGCGCACGGTGACACCGCGTTGCCGGCAATCCAGGTAGATGCGGGCGGCAGAGGTGTGACCCGCGGTCATGTCGCTGAATGCATAAAATTGTTGCCCACTGAAGTAGCTTCGCAGTTGATCAAAAGATGCTGCGTCGCGTGCACCCTGGAGAATTTCCATATAGATCAGGTGGGTAATGCAGACGGCGATGGGGTTCGACAGCAGATCTCGCAAGAATTCGACTTGCTGGCAATCTCGGCCCCGGATGTAATCGACCCACACGGAGGTATCTACCAGATACATGCCGCGTCAGGCTCCTGCGGCGCGCAATTCCTTATGGTCATACTCCAGGTCGAGGAGATTCGAACCCTCAAGGTCCCGCAGGTCGAGGCGCTTTCGATGGGTTACGAATTCCTTCAGCGCTTGGTGGACTAGCTCCCTCTTGGTCTTTATCCGGCTCAATTCCTGCGCCTCCCGGACAAGTTCGGCATCAAGCTCGATATTGGTTCGCATTTATTACACCTCTTAATGTGTATTTTTATGCGTATTCATATCAGGTGCGGCGTGTCAAGCTACTGAAGACGGTTCCCTGGTAGCGGTGTCGGTCGGTCCCACCGCTATTTACGCCGTATACCCGAGTGCGTTCAGATAGGCTTTTACGCTTGCTAGCAGGCCCATGGAGAGTGCGTCGCAAATCAGGGCGTGGCCGATGGACACTTCGAGCAAACCGGGTAAATGCTCCACCAGGTAGGGCAGATTGTCCAGGTTGAGATCGTGTCCCGCATTCAGACCCAGGCCGGCTGCTTGCGCCGCCCGGGCGGCGGTGTGAAACGACGCATAGACTCGGTCCTGCTCGGCACTGCCGAAGAGACGGGCGTAGCGTTCCGTGTAGAGTTCGATCCGGTCGGCGCCGACCCCTTTTGCGCGTCTCACCTGGTCGCTGTCCGGGTCGAGAAAAAGACTGGTCCGTATGCCGTTGTCGTGTAAACGCTGCAAGACCTGACCGAGCCAGGTGGTATCGCCGCTGAGGTCCCAGCCGGCGTTTGAGGTGAGCACGTCCGGCGGGTCGGGCACCAGGGTACACTGGGTCGGTCGTACCTGGCAGACCAAGTCCAGAAACTCGGTCGAAGGATAGCCCTCGATATTGAATTCAATGCTGCTGTGGTCTGCGAGCAGGGCGGCCAGGTCTCTCACGTCCTGATAGCGAATATGGCGACCGTCCGGGCGTGGATGCACGGTGATGCCGTGGCAGCCGGCGTCGATACAGGTGTGGGCGGCCCGAACGACACTCGGCTGGTCACCGCCCCGGGCGTTGCGCAGGGTAGCGATTTTATTGACATTGACGCTGAGTTTGATCATCGTGGTTCTCCACCGCAGCTCAATTCATAGGGCTGTACGAGCCGTCCCGATTTTTCTAGTATTATGTTTCCGGCATCAAACTGGAAGGGGCCATAACGCTATGAGTGACTATTTGCAAGAAATCGCTAGCCGTCTGGTTGGCTATGACACCGTGAGTCAAAAGAGCAATATCGAAGCCATGGCCTACCTTGGCAATCATTTGGAGGAGCAGGGCTTTCAGGTTGCCTTGCAGCAAACAGAAGTCGCCGGGGTGCCCAAAGCCAATCTGATTGCGTTTGCCGGTCCGCCCGAGCCGGACGGCCTGATTCTGTCCGGCCATGTGGACACGGTGCCGTTTCTCGATCAGCCCGGCTGGACGCGCGATCCGCTGGCCCTTGGCGTGGAAGACGAGCGGGTCTACGGACGCGGCACCTCGGATATGAAAATCTTTTTGGCGCAGTGCGTGGACGCCGCGGCCGGCCTCGACTTCAAACGGCTCAAACGACCGGTGGTTTTTCTGTTTACCGCGGATGAAGAAGTCGGCTGTCTGGGCGCGGAACGCCTCATGCCCGAGTTGTCCGATCTGTTGGGTGATATCCCCCGGCCCCGCCTGGCCTGGATCGGCGAGCCTACTTCGTACAAAGTCTTTCATACCCATAAAGGGGTAGCGGTTTTCTCGATTAGCGTCCGCGGCCTGGGCGGCCATAGCAGTACACCCGAGACCGGCGTGAACGCGATTGCGATTGCCGGAAAGGTCATAAACACGATTGGTCAGTATCAGGCCGAATTGCGCGCCGCCCCGTCTGCCGACTTTGCCGAGCTGTTCCCGGACTCTCCGTATCCGACGCTGAACTTCGGATTGGTGCGCGGCGGGACGGCGGGCAATATGATTGCCGAGCAATGCACGATTCAAATCAGCTACCGGCCCCTGCCCAAGGCCGACCCGCTCGACTGTTTGCACGAGATTACCCGGCGAGTCCGGGCCCTTGAGCTGGTTGACTTCAGCGGCTCCGCACATCAGGCCAGTATCGAGTTTTCGGAGCCGCTGGTGGTGCCGCCGCTGTTTTCGCCGCGGGAAACCCCTCTCGAAGGCGTATTATTCGACGTGGTCGGCCAACAGACCAGTAGTGGTGCGCCGTTTGCGACCGACGGCTGTCAGTTTGCCTCAGGCGGTATCGCATCGCTGATTTGTGGGCCCGGCGATCTTGACCAGGCCCACCAGCCCAATGAGAGTATCCGGCGGGAGACCTTCGAGAACGGGACAGGCCGTATTCTGTCCGTGATTGAAAAATTCTGCATGGCTGAGCGGTCCTAGGAGCGAACCATGTCAGTGCACGAGAGCCGGCATCCTTTAGTGCGGCATAAAATCGGTCTGCTCCGAGAGGCTGAAACCGGGCCCAAGCTCTTTCGTGAATTGAGCGCAGAGCTGGCGATGCTACTCACCTATGAAGCGCTGCGCGACCTTGCGACCGAAAGAAAAACGATCCGGGGCTGGGCCGGAACGGTTGAGGTGGATCATCTGAGAGTGGACCTGTTGACGCTTGTCCCCATCTTACGGGCCGGACTGGGACTCTTACCCGGTGTGCTTCAGGTTCTGCCGCATATCGAGGTGAGTCTGGTCGGGCTGTATCGGAATGAAGAAACCCTGGAGCCGGTACCCTATTTTGAAAAACTGGTTGACCGTCTGCCCGAGCGGACCGCACTGATTATTGACCCGATGTTGGGAACTGGTGGTACCTGTAGTGCGACGGTTGACATGTTGAAGAAAGCCGGCTGCCGGTCCATACGGGCAATCTTTCTGGTGGCGGTCCCGGAAGGGCTGACGCGCTTGGCGGCAAGCCACCCGGACGTTGACGTGTATACAGCGGCCATTGACGACCGTCTCAACGAGATTGGCTATATCGTCCCCGGTCTGGGCGATGCGGGTGATCGAATTTTCGGGACGCCAAAGAGCGTCTAAAGTCAGACCTTGTGTCCGCAGGCAACAAGAGAAAGGAAGAAGCAATGAAATTCGCGTTAGTCGGCGTTGGGAGTGGGTCAACCGTTCGGCCCGAGCCCCTGACCCAAGTGGCTCAACAGGCGGAAACCCTTGGCTATGAATCGGTCTGGATTCCCGAACATTTGGCTGTGCCGGTCGAAATGCAGGCGCGCTATCCGGGCTCTGCGGACGGAAAATTCCCCGGCGGGCCGGGAGTCAATTTGCACGACCCGTTTGTGGCGCTGTCCTTTGTGGCGGCCCATACCACAACGATCAAGCTCGGAACCGGAGTCTTCGTGCTCCCCCTGCGGAATACGCTGGCGGTGGCCAAAGCAGTAGCCAGCCTGGATGTCCTGTCGCAGGGGCGGGTAATCTTTGGCATTGGCGTCGGCTGGTGCGAAGAGGAATTTGACGCGGTGGGCATGCCGTTTCGTGACCGGGCCGCGCGGACGCGCGAAGCGGTGCGTGTCATGCGGACCTTGTGGACCGAAGAGACCCCACAGTTTTCCGGGAAATTTCACGACTTTAAGCCAATCGGGTTTAATCCCAAGCCCGTCCAGGACCCTTGTCCACCGCTCGTTTTTGGAGGAGAGAGTCGAGCTGCCCTCAAGCGCGCGGCTGAGTTGGCGGACGGCTGGTGCGGGATACGCTACACTCCTGAGAGCGTTAAGCCGTATGTGACGCAGTTAAAAGAACTGACACAGCAAGCCGGTCGGGATTTCTCCCAATTTGAAATTACCGTCGGGCTTGAGCCCGGCATTCAGCCGACGCTGGATACGGTGAAGCAGTTTGAAGACGCCGGGGTACACCGCCTGTTCGTGTTTGCCCCAGGCTGGGTGCCGCGTCGGAAATTTCAGACCGACCTGTACCCGCAGATGGAAGCCTTTGCCAACGAGGTGATGGCCAAGCTGTGATGACCGGTTCAACGCGGTCATGATACCAAGTGGAGGATACCGTATGGCGAAAGAGCAGATATCGCGTCGGACCTTTCTCAAGAATACCAGCGCAGTGGTGACCGCAGCCGCATTAGCCGGCAATCTTACTCAGCCTCGACCCGCCGCGGCACAATCTACCGGTCAGCTCCAGTTCGGAGTGCAAACCCCGCCGCAGCATGTGCCCTACAGTCAAGTGCAAGACGTATGGCTGGAAGCCGACGAACTTGGCTATGATAGCGCTTTTGGTTTTGATCACTTTCTGCCGATCCTTTCCGATCCAACCGGCCCGTGTCTGGAAGGCTGGACCTTGCTCGCGGCGCTTGCCGCTCAGACGAAGCGGTTGAAAACCGGCCTGCTCGTCACTGGCAACACGTATCGTAATCCGGCATTGCTCGCCAAAATGGCGGCAACGGTCGATCACGTGAGTGGCGGACGCCTGATTCTGGGGATGGGCGCGGGCTGGTTTAAGCTGGAACACGACGCGTTTGGCATCCCGTTTTACACGCCGGGCGGGCGGGCACGACGGCTGGTCGAATCTGTCGAACTCATCAAGATGCTCTTCACTCAGGAAAAGACAACCTATGCGGGTAAATACTATCAGGTCAAAGATGCCCCGTTTGAGCCCAAGCCGCTCCAGAAACCCTATCCACCGATTTTGATTGGTGGGATGGGACCCAAGGTCGTCCAGCCGCTGGTCGCTCGGCATGCCGACATCTGGCATTTCTTTGTGCGCCAAGGAGGAGCCGAAGCTGCCAAAAAGGTCGCTGTGAAATTTGACGCCATCTGCAAAGAGGTCGGACGCGACCCCGCCGAGATACAGAAGTCTACATCGCTCAGTCCTGAGCAGCTCAAACAGTCGCCCGATACTGTCAGAGCTGCGGTCCAGGCGTATGCGGATGCTGGCGTGCAGTATTTTATTGTGTCGATGTATCCCGACTACGATATGGTGTCCTTCCGTCGCTTTGCCAAAGAAGTCATGCCGGCATTCCGTCAGGCGTAGGAGCGCATGCAAACGAAAATACCCGCGGTTTTCATGCGCGGCGGTACCAGCCGGGCGGTCTGCTTCCGGGAAGAGGTGTTGGCTGCCTATCCGCCGCCCGCGCGTGACCGTATCATCCTGGCTGCCCTGGGCAGCCCCGATGTTTACGGTCGTCAAATAGACGGCCTCGGCGGTGGGATTTCTTCGCTCAGCAAAGTCGTGATTGTGGGCCGCAGTACGCAGGCGGACAGCGACGTCACCTTCACCTTTGGTCAGGTTGACGTGCGGACGCCGCACATCGACTGGAGCGGCACCTGCGGCAATATGGCGGCGGCGGTCGGCCCGTTTGCCATTGATGAGGGTATTATTCCCGCGGTAGAGCCGGTGACCACAGTGCGGGTGGTTGTGACGAATACGGGTAAACGCTATATCGCCCGTGTCCCGGTCTGCGCCGGTCAGGCCGCGGTTGAAGGCGAGTACAGTATTGACGGGGTACCCGCTCCGGGGGCGAGCATCAGCCTGGAATACCCGGACCCGGGTGGCTCGCTCGGCGGAGGGTTGTTGCCCACCGGTCTGCCCCGCCAGCGGTGTGATCTCGCGGACTCACGTATTGTGACGATCTCGGTTGTGGACGCCGCGATTCCGACGGTGTTCGTTCGTGCCCTTGAGCTGGGCGCTGATGCCACGCAACTCGCGCCCGCGCTCGACGCAGCGCATGCCTTACAGCAGAGGCTGGAAGAGATACGCTGCAAAGCGGCTATTCTGCTTGGCCTCACCCCGAGCCTTGAGCAGGCTCACGAGAAGTTTCAACACACGCCCAAAGTCGTGCTGGTCGCCCCACCGGCAGCGTATCCCGCAAGTAGTGGCAAGAAGGTGGACGCGGAAAGCATCGACCTGCTGGCCCGCGCGATTTCTATGCGCAACACCCACCGGACCTTTCCGGGGACGGTCGCGATGTGTACCGCCCTGGCCGCTCAGGTTGAAGGCACTGTCGTGCATGAAGTCGTCCGGCGGACGGCCACGCACGACATCCGAATCGGGCATCCCGCCGGGGTCATGGCGGTCGGAGCGAGGGTCTCACGCCGGGGCGGGGAGTGGTACGCCGAGCGGGTGACAACGAAGCGGACGGCGCGGCGTATTATGGAGGGGGCGATCTTGGTGCCACAAAAATATCTGGACGGCACAGCCTGGTTTGAGGGAAAGTAGAGGATGAAGTGTAGGGGCGGCGTCCAACGCTGCCCCCAGTCGGCTTTGCCGAGACCAGCCGGTCAACCCGAGCAGTCCTGCATTAACTCCAGGGTCGTGCCGTCCGGATCGCGAAAATAGACGGCCTTGACCTTCCCGTAGCCTTCCCCCTCCAGATCGAACATCTGTGGCCGCGAATAGAACTCAACGCCCTTGGCGCTCAGGTCCTGGTAGGTCTTTTCAATATCCTTGACCCAAAACGCGACCTCTGTGATGCCGGGGTTGGCCAGTCCTGGATACGGGTTGCCCGTGTCGCCGGGCTCAATGAAGTGCAAGAGTTCGATTGGCGGACCCTTGGGGTCATCTTCGTAACGCAGGTAGACGGCGCGCAGTTTTGTATCCGGCACCTGGGTGACCGTGCTGGCCTCTTCCCCCTCAATGGTCACATCGCCAATGACCCTGAGCCCCAGCGTGTCCCGATAAAACTCGACGGCCCGGTCCATATCCCGAACGGTGATACCAACATGTGCAACAGCTCCGAGCATATTCGTTCCCTCCTTATCCTATTCCCCGGTGAAGGGGGTGGCGCACAGCGCCGAGATGGATTTCTTTGGTCCTAGCACAGTCCTCTTGCACAAGGGGAGAGGCGGGCGACGATTCCTCTGTCGGGCCTCCCAGGGAGGGGGTATCATCCATACCCCGTCGTGACTTCCACCTGGATATTATCCGGGTCGCGCATATACACCGAGCCTTTCTGGCGCGAACCGTGCAGAGAGTAGGGCAGGTCCCTTTCATCCAGGTTGGCTAGTAATGCCTGGAACTGCTCGGACGTGGCCTTGAGCGCAACATGGTGCATGCTGCCCACGCCCCGGACGGTGGGCTGGGTGTCTTTCTGCGGAAAATCAAAGAACGCGAGCTGGTTGCCGCCACCCATATCCAGAAAGATATGGGTGGACGTTGGCTCGTCACGATTGGTGACGATCTTGGTCAGCCGCATGCCGACGACCTGGGTATAGAACTGAATCGTCTTTTCGAGGTCCAGGCTAATCAAGGCCAGATGGTCGACTCCGCCGGTATACTGCGGCGGCGCTGCTGGTCTGTCATCTGCGAGATATTTTTGCCTGAGTGCTTCTCGATGCGTTTGATAGACGTTGAGGTCTGTCATGATTCCCCCTATGTCGCCCTTCTTTAATGCATAACTCCCTTACAGCCGTTCCCAATCCACGCTGTGCTCAAAGGCGTAGGCAACGCGCAAGAGCGTGCTCTCCTGCCAACGCCGGCCAACGAGTTGCAGGCCGACCGGTAAGCCGTCGCGCAGGCCGCAGGGCAGATTCAGCGCGGGGTGGCCGGATAAATTAAAAGGGCTGGTATTCTGGCCAGCCGCGGCGCTGCGTCGGACCAAATCCTTGAGGGTCAGTCCCGTTTCGAGCCTTGGAGCACGCATGGGCGTGGTCGGCAGGGCCAGAATATCGACTTCCTGGAGGGCGTGTTCGATCTGCTGGGTGAAGCTGAGGCGGAGATTCTGGGCCAGGGCGTAATAGCGGTTATTATACTCGCGACGGAGATAATTCCCGACCGGCAGAATGAGTTTCAGAAACGGCGGCAGATCGTTGGCCCGGGCGCGGCGGGCGCGACCAAAGGTTTCGACCCAGCTGACATTGCTCGCGCCGCCATGACCGTAGCCTTCCCCGTCAGACTCGATTATGGCTGGGATCGAATGGCTGGCAATGCCCGTCCAAATGGCCCAGGCGTTTTTGAACATCGGCAGAGAAATCTCAGTGCAAACGGTACCCAGGCTGCCGATCTGAGCTACCCCTTTTTGAAAGGCATCAACCACCTCCGGCTCGACGGCACGACCCTCCAATCCTTCTTTGACCATCCCGATACGGAGACCCTGGATGTCGGTCGTCAGGGCTTCGGTATACGGCTCGGTCTGAATGGGGCCGCGCACCCACTGGGGGTCACGCGGGTCGTCGCCGGCAATCACCTCCAGCGTTTGCGCCACCTCCTGGGCGGTTCGCGCCATGGGGCAAATGAAATCCAGGGTATGGTCCATATAGGTCAAGCCAAAGGAGGGCACCAGGCCATGCGTCGCCTTGATGCTGGTGATGCCACACCAGGCCGCCGGAATGCGGCCGCTGCCGCCTTCATCCACCCCCAGGGCGATATCGACATCACCGTTGGCAACCGCGGCGCCACTGCCACCGGACGAGCCGCCGGGTGAATGGTCGGGGTTGCGGGGGTTGCGGGCATAGCCGAACTCGCTGGTTTCCGCCGAAGGGGAGAGGGCGAAACTGTCCATATTGAGCTTGCCGACGATTTCGGCGCCCGCGTCCAACAGCCGCTCGACCACGATTGCGTCACAATCCGGCACATAGCCTGCCGCCAGCCGGGAGCCATTCGTCAGCGGAATACCGGCCACGGCGATATTGTCTTTCAGACCGACTTTCTTGCCGGCAAGCGGGCCGTCGGGCGCGCCGCTGACCCGGCACTTGCGGATAAAGATATTATACGGATCTTCTTCCGGCGTGGGCCGATAGCCGGGGTCGCGATCGGTATATCGAATCGGCCAGCGTGGCTGCGGCAGGTCGTCCAGACGATCCAGGGTGCTGAGCAGGCCCTCGCTGAGTTCCTCCAGGTCGAGGGCTTCCTGGGGGGTGAGGCGGAGAAAGGACAGTTCGGCTAAATCGGACAATTCTTCTGCGGTCGGTCGTCTGATCTTCCCGGTTGAGCGGAGGCGTCGCATACGGCTGCTCCCTACTGCCTACTTTACGGCGAGTGCGCGGCGGCGCAGGGTTTCGTCGGTGTCGATGGTCAGGCTGTCCGGCTGGATCACGACGCCGTAGTCACGCTCGGCGCTGTCCAGGCTGATAAACTCATCCAGGACATCGTTGAGGACTTTTTGCGGGTCGCGGGCCAGGGGATTGCCCCAGCCGCCACCGCCGCCCTTGAAGGTGGCGATAATCGAGCCCGGTGGCGAGGGGCGATTGGCGGCTGACTCCAGGACTTCTTCCTCATGCTCCGTGCCCCAGTTCAAGACATAACGGCTGCTTGCCCCGTTCTTTCCGCCGGCAAAGCCGGGCGAGGAGTGGCGCACGCCTGTCAGCGCCACGTTGATCATGGACGTGTCCCGGACGCTTTCCCGCTTCATCGCAAAACCGGGCACCCCGCGCCACTGGCCTGGGGCGGCCGTATCCCCAACGTATTCATACTGATGGTAGAAAAAGGGGAACTGAATCTCGCTCATCTCAACCGTGGAGTAAATCAGGCCGCACATGGGAGCCGGCCAGCCGCCCCAGCCATCCTGGCCCTGGGTCCCGCCAGCCGCCACGAGCGTATTCCCGTACTCGATGGTCACAAACATTTCGCCGTACCGCGAGTCATGCCCATAGGTAGTGCACAGACAGTAGTTCAATGATACCGAGCCGACTTTGTTGGGAATGGCCTGCTCTAATGCCTGCATGGTGGCCGTGCCGACATCTCCGCCAATCACGACCGTGCTGAACATACACGGAGCCGGCGGGAGCGGGTTCACGACGCTGCCCTCCGGGGCGGTGATGGTCACGGCTCGAAACACGCCGGAGTTGATCGGGATGTCATCGGGTAGCACCGAACATAGGGCGGTATAGACCCACGAGGCCGTATTGCCAAACGGACTGTTCACAAAGCCGGGCGTTTCCGGGCTTGAGCCGCTCAGGTCAACGCTCAGATCAGAGCCCTGGATGGTGACGGTTGTTTTCACCTCGACATCGTAGTTGCCCAGACTGTCGTGGTCCAAAGTCGCGCTGCCCCGGTATTCTCCGTCCGGCCACTTGGCGACCTCGGCCCGAAAGCGTTTTTCCGCATAGTCGAGCGTGTATTCGATACTCTCATTGACGACATCCCCACCATACTTGGCGAACAATGCCTGGACGCGCTGCTCAGCCAGATTGCACGCCCCGAACATGGCGGCCAGATCGCCCCGCAACACATTGGGAATGCGGGAGTTGGCCAGGATCCAGTCGAGTACATCCTGGCGCGGGACGCCCTTCTCGAAGAGTTTGATGGGTGGAATACGCAGGGCTTCCTGCCAGATATCCTTGGCTTCGGGGTTATAGCCGCCCGCCACCGGCCCGCCAAAATCGGCCATGTGAGCGCGGACCGAGGGAAACAGCACCGGCTTGCCGTCAAAGAAGACAGGTTTCATCACGGTCCAGTCGGCATGATGCGTCCCGCCGTAATACGGGTCGTTCAGCATGACGATATCGCCCTCGTGCAGGTCGTCCTGAAACGACTCCATCAGGGCTTCGACCGATAGGATGGAGGCAAAGATATGGACGGGAATGGCCGTGGCCCGGGCGACCAGGCGCACATCGCTGCCATCATAGAAGAACACCCCGGTCGAGTAGTCGTGCACCTCGTTGAACAGCGGGTGTACGGCCGTCCGCTCAACCGTTTTGCTCATTTCTTCAGAGATGGCCTCTAAAGAATCTTTGATCACCAGGGCGGTAATACGGTCGATCATGCCGGAGCTCCTTTGTGGGGGTTAGGGGTTGGGGGTTGGGGGAGAGGGAAGGGACAGCCGGGACGGCCACATCCGCTGACGGTAAAAGGCAGGGGCGGGGCGGTGACCGGCGCGACCAACTGCTTTGCGGGCGGCAGGGTCTGGTGCGTCTGGCCGAGGGCGTCCGTAACGGCCTGAACGACGGCCTGGCTCGGTTGGTAGGGCGACCAGCCCACCGACATCGGCAGCTTGGCGTGTAAAAAAGTATCGTCAGGCAGGGATATGTGGAGGTGCTGGAATATGCTCTCATTGGCAGGCAGAGAGGGCCAGAGAGCGAGAAAAGGAATCACTGCTGCGGCCTGAGCGGTGGCCGTAGTGGTGTTCACAAAGCCTTTGGCCGCAGGAGAACTGCCGGAGAAATCGAGTTCGACGGACTGGCCTGAAACGGTCAGACAAACTGTGACCTGCAAATCCGCTTCTTCCAGACAGCAGTGTATGGGCGCACTCTCCCCCCGCCACTCGCCGTGCGGCAGCGCGGACAGGGCGGCCTGAGTCTGGGCGGCGGTGTCGGCGATGATACGATCAAGAGCTTGGATGTAGACCGCCGGCGTCTGACGGGCGGCCAAGGCGGTAACGGCCGTATTGGCCAGCTCCAGAATATCGACCATATTCTGCACGTCTTTTTCGACCAGATGCGGCAGCCGGCTGTTGAGGGTCAGCATGGTGAGCGCGTCGCGTTGCAGGGCGCCCTTGCGGTAGAGCTTGACCGGCGTGACCCGAACGCCCTCCGCCCAGATTTCGAGGGCAAACGGATAATACCCGCCCAGGGCCATACCGCCCAGGTCGGGCAGAGGCGCCTGAACAACGGCCCAGCCGATGAGTTGCTCAGCCACAAAGAGGGGGCGTAGCAGCGTCAGATCCTGAATATGCGTCCCGCCCGAGAACGGGTCGTTGGTGAGGATGATGTCTCCCTCAGCGATGTTGTTGGAAAAGGCGTCACAGACCGTCCGAGCCACCACCCGGACCATGCCCAGGCGCGCCGCTGGGTCTATCCCAACCACGCGGCCGTCGGTGGTGGCGAGGGCGACGCTGACGTGCCGCCGGTCGATTAAGGCCAGAGAGGCCAGGCGGCGCAGGAGGGTCGGGCGTGCCCGTCCGAGGGTCGTCCCTACGGTTGTGCGCACTTCTTTGGCTGGGTCGAGGGAGGATGCCATATCACTCGCCCTCAATCACATAGGTGAGATGCTCGTCGAGGGTCGCGCGTTGACCGGCAAAAAGGACGATAGAGGTGCGGGCCTCTTCGATGATGGCCGGACCGACCACACAATGCCCCGGAACGAGTTGCTCTCCGTTGTAAATATCCGTCTCAACATAGTCTTGGGTCGAGGCCGAATAGACCGGCCGGCTGCCCTGCAATGCAACCTGCGCTTCCTGACTGCCCCGGCGGGCCGTTTGCAAGCTCGGTTTTGCTCTTTGTCCGACCAGGTCGAGGTGGATATTGAGAATCTCGACCTCGTCCTCGGGCTTCTGAAAGGTGTACAACTGTTCATGTAGATCGTGAAAGCCCTGGATCGTCGTCGCTATATCTGTGGTACTGAGCTGCTCTGTCTGCATGGTAACCGGAACCGTCACTTCGTGTGTCTGGCCGATATAACGCATCTCAAGCGAGAATTGGGCAAAAGTCTGCCCTAGGTGGCGCTGCTGACCCCCGAACAAGCCCAGGGCTTCCGCGCTCATATGCCGGAACTGGGCGTTCATGGCCTCCAGGTCCAGCTCGCTCCCACGCGCATAGAAACTGCGCACCCGACTCACCCGCAGGTCGGACAAGAGGTCGCCCAGGGCGCACAGGACGGGAGCCGTGCCTTTGGGAATCAGAATGGTCCGGATGCCAAGGTCCTCGACCAGGGCACCGGCATGAATGGCGCCGGCGCCGCCGAACGCGGTCAGCGCGAAGTCACGCGGGTCGTAGCCTTTGGCCAGGGAAACCCGCCGAACGCTATTACTCATACCGTTATTGACAATGCGAAAAATACCGCTGGCCGCTTCCAGCAGGCTCATCTCCAGTGGCTGAGCGACCCTGGTCTCGATTGCCCGTCGGGCCGCCTCGGCGTCCAACCGCATTTCGCCACCCAGGAAAGACTCGGGGCTGATATAGCCCAGCACCACGTCCGCATCCGTGACCGTGGCCTCCTGACCGCCAAAGCCGTAACACGCCGGGCCCGGATGGGCGCCCGCGCTCTGCGGGCCAACGCGCAGCGCGCCGCCCTCGTCGACCCAGGCGATACTGCCGCCACCGGCGCCAATGGTGTGAATATCAATAAACGGCACCGCAATCCGGTAGCGACTCATCCATTGATCGGTGCCGGTCTTGGGCCGACCGTCCTGCACTAGGCAGACATCGAAGCTCGTGCCTCCCATATCAACGGTGATGACATCCTTGAAGCCGGACGCCTGGCCCAGATACGCGCCGGCCACCACACCGCTGGCCGGACCGGACAGCAGGGCCTGGACGCCGTGCGCCCTGGCCTGTTCCAGGCCGACGATGCCGCCGTTGCCCTGCATGATGAAGATGTCGCCCTGAAATCCGCGCTGACGAAATTCCGTGTCCAGTCGCTCTAGATACTTCTGTAAACGAGGGGTGACATAGGCATCGACCAGGGTTGTGCTCAGGCGCTCGAATTCGCGGACCTGGGGCAGAACCTCCGACGACAGTGAGATATGGACCTCGGGCAGGAATTCACGAATAATCTCACGCGTGCGGAGTTCGTGGGCCGGATTCAAGAACGCAAACAGATAACACACCGCTATGGCCTCGACCGGCATCTCCGCCAGGCGCTGTACGGCCGCGCGGACCTCGGCCTCCGCCAGGGGTTTGACGACCTGACCGGCGTAATCAATCCGCTCGGTCACGCCGAGACGCCGCCGGCGCGGGACGATCTGATACGGGGCCGGGAGGTGAATATCAAAAGCCGCCTCTTTATAGTTGCGGCGGATCTCTATGGTATCGCGGAAGCCGGCGGTGGTGATCAGCCCGGTAGTGGCGCCGGTGTATTCCAACATGGTGTTGGTGGCGACCGTTGTACCGTGGACAACAACCGCGATCCGGCTGAGAAAATCCTGCTCGGCCAGTCCGTATTTGAGGGCCAGTTTGCCGATGCCGCTGAGCACGCCCAGGGCCTGATTCTCTCCGGTCGTCAGGACTTTCTCGGTTTGCGTCTGTCCGGCCTCGTCCGCACACACCAAGTCGGTGAAGGTCCCGCCGACGTCGACGCCTAAACTATAGGTGGTCATGAGCTGTTCTGCATGCTGCCTGCCGGGGGCGTTCCATTTCCTCTGCGAGGGGTGGTGAAAACGCGGGGTGGGTTGGCCCCACCCCAAGCTTCGGCCCGGTGACTACTGCCCGAGAAACTGCTGGTTGACCCAGCCTTGCTCAAACGGGGTCCAGCACTCCGGAGCGAGAATCAGGTTGCGTATTTTCCACTCGCCGTCCACCCTGACGTATTCTTCTTCGTATTTGGCCACACCCCAGACCGCCTGTTCGCCGCCTTCGAGCATGGTGCAGGGCTCCAGCAGATACCAATAGCCGGTGGCCTGATCCCCGTTGACCTCAATACGCGGATTCATCACGTAGTGGATGGCAAATGACAGGACCTGGGGAATAGTACCAAAAAATTCCCGTATGGCTGCTTTGCCCTCATAGTGGCCGAAATTGCCGCCGTCCCAGACGGCATCTTCCGTGAAGCAGCCGACAAACTTGTCTTCATCACGCTCGTCCGCCCCGGCACAGTAGCGGGCCTTGAGCTTTTTGATGGCCTCGACGTCTTCGAGCGTCTGGACACGTTGAGCGATGTCTTCGAGATTCATAGCTCCCTCCTTACCTGGTTTAGAGCCCAAAAAACTGGACCGCGTTTTCTCCCAATATTTTGTTGACCGATGCCTCCGGCAGGCTGTGCAGGGCGCTGCGCGCCTTGGCAACCGGGTCGGTAAAGCCTTCGGCATGCGGATAGTCCGAACCAATAAAAAACTTGTGGTCGCCCAGCAACTCAACCATATAGGGCAGCAGGCGCTCATCCGGGTCGGCCGCAATCCAGATGTTCCGCTCAAAATACTCGCTGGCCGGACGCTCCATCTGGCACGAGTGGCCCATATAGCTGTAGCGATAATCGAGGCGGTCGAGCCACTCGACGACCCAGCCGCTGGCGGATTCAATGGTGGCGACGCGCAGCTTGGGAAAGCGCTCGAACACCCCGTCGTAGACCATGGTGGTGAGGGCCATACGAGGGTCCTGAATGCCGTTCATGCTCAGGAACATGAAGCCCGGTCGGCGGTCTGCATACCAGTCGTGGCCCAGGTAGTTACGATGCACCACCAGATGGAGACCCACCGCCATGTCGTGATACTGGGCAGCGTCCCAGACCGGGTCAAAATCCGGACTGCCGAAACTCTTGCCGTCAACCGGCAGGGCCCCGACAAAGATCGTTCGCATGCCCGCATCGGCCAGGCGTTCGATCTCGCGCACGGCCTGCGTGGGGTGGCGCAGAGAAATATGTCCGACCGGATATAGACGGCGGTGGTGATTGGCGCACACCTCCAACGTCCAGGTGTTATAGGCGCGACAATGGGCGGCGGCCAAATCCGGGTCGGTCACCTGGCCTTCCCACATCAGCCCCAGGGTCGGATAGATAAACTGGCACTCAAAACCCTCGTTATCCAGATAGGCGATTCGCTGGTCCATGTCTTCGAGGGTATTATTAAACGCGCTGGAAAAGTCAAAAGAACCCAGCCCGGAGCCGGCCTCCTTCTGACCGTAGCCCACGCCGACGCCAAGCATGTCTTCCATGCTGAACTCACCCACCCCACGAATCCGTTTTGATTCGTTGACGAGCATGGCATGCGTGCCGGTCTGCGGGTCCTGGGTAAAGCGCAGGCAGCGGGCGCGAAACTCCGGTTCAATATAGCGCTCCCATAAATCGAGCGGCTCCATGAAATGGCTGTCCGCGTCAATAATCCGGCTCATACGCCTCCTTCCCTCCTCTTCTCGTAGCGAAAGACGGACGACTTGAAAAGCCTGGACGCCAACAAAAAGGGGCACGGCCTGCCGTGCCCCTCCGGAAGCGTACTGCTTGCTTGCGACTAGGCGGCTTTCTGGAGTCTGGCGCGGCTCGGGCTCAGCTCGTTCCGATAAAACGCCCCATCCTTCATGATGGCGTGCAGGTTCTTTTTGTCCTGCAGGATGGTGATGTCTCTGGCCGGATTGCCTTTGACGATGAGCAGGTCGGCGATCTTGCCCGGCTCGATGGTCCCCAGCTCATCGCCCATGCCGAGCAACTCTGCGCCATTCTTGGTGGCCCAGCGCAGGACTTCATTGGCCGGGATGCCGGCGCCTTTGACATAGGCTTCCAGCTCGTGCGTATATTCGCCGTGGGGCATGGAGGCGATACCGAAATCGTCACCGATAACCAGTTTCACCCCGGCTTTATTGGCCTTGGGCAGGACCTCATACGAGTGCTCCAGATTCCGCTCCATGCTGTCGACACCGCCCCAGTCACTCGAACCCGTGCGGCGTTTTTCCTCGACGACTTTCCAGGGGAAGTACAAGCTCGGCACCACAAAAGTCTCTTGTTCGAGCATGCCCTCAATGCACTCGTCATCCATCCGGTCGCCGTGGTCGATCACGTCCATACCGGCTTTGAGGGCGGCCAGGATGCCTTTCTTGGAAATAATATGGCCCCGAATTTTCCGCCCGCGTTCATGGGCAGCGGTGGTCGCCGCATCAATTTCGTCCTGGCTCATGGTCATGGTGTCCTCATCCCACATCAGGCCATGTCCGCCGGTCGGGTAGAGTTTGATGATGTCCACCCCCATCTTGATTTCTTCCCGCACGGCTTTGCGAAAATCGTCCGGTCCGTCGCACACGCGGGCTAAGCCGTCCATGCCCATCTTCCAGAAGTTGGGATGACAATCGACCGAATCTCCCGTGGTCACCACGTCCCGGCCGCAGGCCAGAAACCGCGGGCCCGGAATCATGCCCGTGTTAATGGCCTTTTTCAGCGTGACATCGATATTGTGCATCGAGCCCGCGCCCGCCGCACCCGTGTAGCCACAGCTCAGCAGCAGCTCGGCGTTCTTGGCCGCGATGAGCGTCAGATAGGTCGGCGGATATTTCATGTCAATATCGTTCATGTCGCCGACATTGGCGTAGGCGACATGATAGTGGCACTGGACCATGCCCGGCATGAGGGATTTCCCACTCAGATCATACACCACATCCTTGGCTGTGGGGTTGGGCACGTCCCCATTTTTCCCAACCGCCTTGATGCGTTGTCCCTGCACCACCACGGTGGAGTTGGGTTGGGGCTTATGCTCCCCGTCAATCAGATTCACACCACGAAAAAATATACGTCCCATAGCGACCCTCCTGTGTATAGAGTGTTCTCAAACCTGGTGTTAAGCAGTATTGCTCTGTATCTAGCGTATTTCTGGCCGGAGACCAAACGGATTTTTGTCCTAGAGATCTTTGACCTCAGGGATGACGCTCTGCGCAAAACGGGTCATGGCTGCCTTGACCTGCTCATGCGGCACCATGCCACCCGGATTAAACCAACAGATCAGCTCGTTCATATTGAGCTCTTTATGCAATTGGCGGATGCGGTCCACACAGGCGTCGGCGGGGCCGAAAATAGCCATGCTGTCAGCGACTTGCTCAAAGGTAATACTCTCCAGGTTTTTGCGGATCTCCGCGGTATAGCGGTAGGACTCCATGTCTTCTTGTTTGGTCGTGCCGCTGGTCATCATGCCCAAGACGCTGCCGAAGTAATGTCGGATGCTCGGCTCTACCGTCTGGCGGACCTGCTCCAGGCCTGCGCCCGGATGCATGAAAAACATGGTGGAGACATCCTGGGGCGGGTACCTGGGGTGGGTGGCCTGTCCGGTATGGGGGGCGTGTTCGTCCCAGGCGTGGCGATAGGTCGCGACCTGCTCAAACATCTTGGGCAGAGGATTGGTGACCGATGCCACAAATATCGAATGGCCGGTTTTGCCCGCAAACACTGCGGTTTCCGGGCTGTTGGCGGCGATCCTGATGGGCGGGTGGGGCTGCTGCAATGGTTTGGGTACGACGCTGGTTTCGGGAATCTTGTAATAGCTGCCGTCATAGGAAAACGACTCATGCGTCCAGGCCTGTTTGATGATCTCCAGGCTTTCTTCAAAGCGTTCGCGGCTCTTGTCCCGAGAGCGGTCAAAGCCGGCAAAATGAAGCGGGATCGTCCCGCGTCCGACGCCGAACTCCAGGCGGCCATTACTCAGCAGATCGACCGTCGCGCCCTCTTCGGCGTTGCGGACCGGGTGCCAGAGCGGCAGCAGGTTGACGGCAATGCCCAGGCGGATGCGCTGGGTTCGTTGGGCAATCGCCGTGGCCACAATCAGCGGTGACGACATAATCGAGAAGTGCTTATAGAAGTGCAGTTCCGCCAGCCAGGCACAATCGAAGCCGAGTTGCTCGGCGTGCACGACCTGCTCAATCGTCTCTTGATAGCGCGTTGCCTGGGTCTGGGTATCGGCGCACGGTAGCTGGTAGAAAAGACCAAATCTCACGTATTCCCTCCTCTGCTCCACACCCGCGCGTGCAGAGTCTGTTGTTTGTGTTGAACACGCCCGGAGTAGGTCTGTCAAGAACAAGGACACGCTCAGCGCAGGGCGAGAGAGCACGAAGACATGCCGTCCGGAGCCGCCCTTGTTGCCGCCGCTTGGCCTGCGGTATAGTCCTCTGACCACATATTTTACAGCGCAGGAGGGATGCCATGGCGAATCAGAGCGACCTGGAAAAGGGAATCGAAATCCGAAAAAAACTGAGCGGCGACCGCTTCGGGACTTCGGCCAGCGCGCTGGCCGAACTCGCCCCGGACCTGGAGGAAATGTTGAACGAGGTCGTCTTCGGCCGGGTCTGGACCAGACCGGGGCTGGAGCTCAAAATGCGCAGCGTGGCCGTGATTGCGGCCCTGACGGCCATGCAGCGGCTGCCCCAACTCAAGAGCCATATCGCGAATGGCCTGAACGCCGGTCTGACCAAGCAGGAAATTATCGAGATTCTGATCCAGATGGCCTTTTATGCCGGCGCGCCAACCGCAGTCAACGCGTTTCAGGTCGCCAAAGAAGTCTTTGAAGCCGAGGGCGTGTAAGGAGCAACGTCCCTGTATGGTCTGGCCCTGGAGCCGCTGGCGCCGGCAGCGCTCCGCTCACCAACCCGTTCCGCCCCCGGACCTCGGTCAGTGGCGGCTGAATACGGACCGGTTTCTGCGGCTCCTGCGCGCCCTGGTCGCCGTTGGGGAGCGCTTGCAGAATTCTCCGTCTCAGGCGCAGCCGCCTCCGCAGGAAGACCTTGCCGGAGATATCGTTCTTAACGAACTATCCGCCTATACCGCCCGCGGCCGCTTGCAGGTAGAACGGGTGAGTTATACTAAAGGCCGCGGGAATCTGATCCTGAGCTACCCGGGCCGCTGTGTTGGACGCACGAGCCAGACCGTTGCTTTCGTGGGCGCCCATCTTGATGTGGTGCCGGCCGACCCAAAAGACTGGCAGCGCCCGCCCTTTGCGTTGCAGGTCGAGGGAGACCGTTTGTACGGGCGGGGGGTCACCGACTGCCTGGGCCATGTGGCCGTTCTGACCGACCTTTTTGCCCAGCTCGCCGAATCTGAGGTGGAGCTCGACCATAATATTGTCGGGGTCATTATCGCCGACGAAGAACTCTCCAACACGCACGGCGTCGGGATTGGTCGGCTGGTCAAGGACGGCCGGCTCGATCACCTCAAGAACGGGCCGCTGTATTGGATCGATAGTGCCGACTTCGGACCAACCACGGCAACCGCCGGGATGGCCCTATGGCGGCTGGCGATTGAGGGCAAGGGCAGCCATTCGGGATTTCCACAAAACGGGATCAATGCCGCCGAACTGGCTACGGAAGTGACCCGCGCCCTCCAGCAGTGGTTTTACGCCCACTATCCCGCCCATCCAAAAGAACACGAGTACGGTTTTCGCGCACCGTCGTCGCTCAAACCGACGCGGGTACAGGTCGAGAACGATACCCTGACGAAAATTCCGTCCACGGCCCGTATTGAAGGCGATATTCGTCTGACGCCCTGGTATGACCCTGACGAGGTGAAAAAAGGGCTGACGGCCTTTCTGGAAACGCTGGATGTCAGCCAACTGCCGGTCTTTGGTCCGGGCGGCTATGCCTGCAACGGGCAGGTCGGGACAGCCCGGTTCGAGATGCTGGGAACGCCGTCCGGCGGAATGGCCTGCGACCGAACCTCCGCCGGCTATACGGCCCTAGCCCAAGCGGTTGCGGCTGCACGGCCCGACGCTCAACCCTTCGCCCTGACGGGCAGTCTGCCCTATGTCCGCTTCCTGCAGGAGCACGGTTTTGACGTGCAGATTACCGGTTTCGGCAGAAATGAAGCCTACCATGCGCCGAACGAATTTGCCGAACTGTCCCATATGCAGGACGGCTTTCGCATCCTATGTCACCTGTTGCGACACTTCGGCTAGAAGGGCACGCTAGCGATGGCGGAACGTGATCCGGCCGCGTTCGAGATCGTACGGGGAGAGCTGAACCGTGACGCTGTCACCCTGAATGATTTTAATAAAGAACTTGCGCATCTTGCCGGCAACATGGGCAAGGATGGGGTGGCCGTTCTCAAGCTCAACCCGGAAGAAGGCGTTGGGTAAGACTTCGGTGACGGTCCCGTTCATTTCAATCACATCTTTTTCAGCCTTGGGCTCGGTATTCCGCTCCTTCCGCTTCCGCCTGCCGCCACCGCCGCCTCTTCGACGTGGTCCAGCCATAAAACCTCCTCTGTACACAATAAAAAGAAACCCCGGCTGACGCGTGCACGGCCTCCGGGGTTGCGTTGTTCACAATCGACCCAGACAAGAAAATCCCAGTAACAAAGGCGAAAGCTAGCAGATCACTTCAGTGAAAACAACCAGAATATCCCTCGTGTTGACGGGTCAGGCGCTCTTACCCGCCGCCGGCTGGAGCGCAGGAGTTGGTTCCACTGCTTGGGGAGCGTCGTTGGGGAGAAACCAGACTAATATCCAGGGTAGGAGGGGCAAGAGGGCGATAAACTGCATAATGGTTGCAAGTCCCCACATATCGGCCGCGGCTCCGAGGACGGCGACACCCAGACCGCCGACGCCGATACCGAGGCCCGTCATGAGACCGGCGGTGATACCGAGCCGACCCCGCATGAGACCTTGAGCGATGACCAGGGTGACAGAGAACATCGGCGCCAGACACATACCGGCCAACCCCAAGATCACGATGCTGGTCGTTCCGTTTGTCTGCAGAAAGAGAGAAATCAGGGGGCACAGCAGACCTGTACAATAGACCAGAAAGCGTTTGTGGCCGATATGGTCGGACAGCGGCCCACCCAGCAGTGTGCCGACTGCCCCGGCGATCAGGAATAAGGACAGCACTGAGCCGACCTTGAGGGTACTCCCGCCCTGGTCGGCCAGATAGAGCGGAACATAGGTTGACATCCCCGCGTGGACGCACGCCCCGAGGGTGACGATACTCAACACTAGGGCCAGGGCAGAGCGCGGAATGGCCGCCGTGGCCGGAGCCGCGTCGGTGAGCGCCGGCCTGGTTTGTGACAGCCAGGGCAGGGCGCGCATAAAGAGCACGCCAACCAGTATCCCCGGTATCCAGAACAGTAAGAGGCCGCCTTGACCGAAAGTGGCCAGACAAAAGGCGACTGCCAGCGGGCCCAGACCCAAACCGAGATTGCCGCCCACGGAAAAGAGTGAGACCCCGGTTGCCTTTTTCTCTCCGGTAGACAGGTAGGCGGTCTTATAGGCTTCAGGGTGATAGCTGGCAATGCCGATCCCGCTGATGAAGACGACCACCAGCAGGGCAGGGTAGCTCGTCACCAGCCCCACGCTGGCCATCCCGCAGGTCGCCGCTACGACTCCGAACGGCAGCAGCCAGGCCTGGGCGCTGCGGTCGGACAGATAGCCGAAGAGCGGTTGAATAACGGAAGAGGTCACATTCGCGACTAGGACCAAGACGCCCGTCATCGTATAGGACAAACCAAAGCTTGTTTTGAGAAAGGGCAGCAGGGCGGGCAGGGCGCCGGTATTGAGGTCAACCATCAGGTGCCCTAGTCCCAATAAAGCGAGTGCTTTCTTATTCATGCCGGCCCCTCATGTCACGCTCGTGCTGCTGCTGCCAGGGTCTGACGCTGCAATCCGAATCGGCTCCGGTACGACCAGAAAGAAGAAAATCATAAATGACACTGCGGCCAGACCCGCGGCCACCAGAAAGGGCAGCGCCCAGTTGCCGGTGGCCGCAACCAGAAAGCCGGCGGTCATTGGCCCAAAAATTCCAGCAAAGTTTCCCGAGCCGTTCATCACCCCGGATATCGCGCCGACCAACTGCGGGTTCATTTCCAGCGGTATCGCCCAATAGCCTCCACCGGCAATATTCATCAGAAACAGATAGGCCGTAAAACAGGCCACCGAAGCGCCGCCCGAGGGAACCAGCACCGCCGCCACTAAAAAAGGAACCCCCAGCGCAATACACAGCGAGGGGGCTTGCGCTCGGGCAAAACGCACACTGAAGCCGCGCTGTAACAGCAGGTCCGAAAGCGCCCCGCCGCCGACCAGCCCGGCGAAACTGGCGAAGGTTGGAATCATACCCACCCAGCCCATCTGTTGCAGGCTGAAGCCGCGGACTTTGACCATATAGGTCGGCAACCACAACACGATCATCCACAGGCCATAGACCAACAGCAAATACGACAGAGATAGCAGCAGGACTTGGCGCTCTTTGGCGACCGCCCAGGGAGAAAACTTTTGCGCCTGACGTGGGGCGAGATTGGACTCGATATAGTGCAGTTCTTCCCGGCTGATTTTGGGATGCTCTGCCGGCGTGTGGGTCGCAAAAGCCATCCAGGCAATCAGCCACACCCCACCGAGCAGGGCGTTGCAATAAAAAACCATGGGCCAGGCAAACAGGGTCAACAGCCACGTCGTCAGCGGGTAGGCTATGGCCTGCCCGAGATAGGCGCCGGAGATGCTGAGGGTTTGCGCCCGGCTGTATTCCTGACGGGGAATCCAGCGCGCGTTCAGGGCGGCATAGGCCGGGAAGGTGATGGATTCAAACATGCCCACCCCAAAGCGGATGGCCAACATCAGGCCAAACGCGACCTGTCCCACGGGGGTGAGGGCCGTAAAAACGGAAAAGCCAATACAGACCAGAATGAGCAGTCTATGCGTATTCCAGCGATCGGCCAGGACACCGCCCGGAAATTGGAGCAGGGCATAGCCGACCAGAAAGGCCGAGAAGACCACCCCGAAGCGGCCCTCGTCCCAACCCAGAGACTCCATCATGACCGGCGCGGCCACCGCGATATTGACCCGATCAAGATAGTTGATCATGCTGCCGGTGGTCAGCAAACCGACCAGCCGGTAGCGGACGGGAAAGGCCGTGCCAGCCATGAATAGTCTCTACACTCCTCCTACTTCAGATGCGCGCCGGCCAGAAAGGCGATGACATGGCAGGGCTCATCCCACGGGTTGTGCCAGCGGTGCATGGTCCCGCTCTGAACGATCACATCCCCTGCGCCAAGCTCGGTTTTTGAGCCGTCGTCGAGTTCGAGCACGCAGCGCCCGGACACGATATACAGCGTATCGACGGTTGCCGAGCGATGCATACCCGGATCATCCGGCTCCATGGTCGCCAACAAGCCCGGAAACAGGCGCTCGGCTTCGGCAGCGGCTTCTGCCGGGTCGCCGTCCGCGGGCGGCGTGCTGTCCGGGGATAAAACAAACGAGGCAAAGCGGAAACCGCCGACGGGCGGAAACCAGGCGTGATGACGCGGTTCGCTCCCATCGTCAGGATAGGTGAGGGTTTCGTCTGCGCCCCACAGCGTGGTTAACGTGGCCCCAGGCAGGCCGGGGACCTCGATGCCCGCCACTTCTCCATCACTCGCAATGATCGATTTACCGTCCGCTCGGTGACCTGTTACAACGCGTCTGATTGTTGACATGAGTCTCTCCTGTGTACTTCCTGCTTCTCTACCTTCGTTCTTTGCGTGTACGCCTGTCCGGTCCGTGGTGTCAACTGAACCGCGACGGGGAATCACCCTCCAGTTGGGATGAGAGACGAAAGGACCTGTACGAAGTTGTGCTCTCCACCATTTCCTGCTCTTATCTCGTGCGGCTCCTGCGGAGAAACCTGCACGCGGAATTCACCGGAATGCTATTCGGTTGCGCTCATGAGAATGGTTGAGGTTCGGAGGTGGTGTGTTCTACGGTGAACTCTTTGCCCTCAGCGCGGCCTGCCTGTGGGGGATATCGCCCATCTTTATCCGCAAGGGACTGCCGTACGCGAGTGTCTCGGTCGGGCTACTGTGCGGGTTGGGTGCCAGCCTGCCGTTGATGGCCCTGGTCTTTGTGTTTCATCCACGCGCAGTGACGCAGGTGATTACGCCCCAGGCTGCGCTGTGGTTTATTGCCGCGGGCATCGTTGGTCCATGTTTGGGTCGGATGTGTAATTACTTGGGGGTTGCTCATCTTGGGGCGGCCAAGAGTACACCCTTGGTGAATACCGCCCCGCTTTTTACCACGGTTTTTGCGCTGCTTTTTTTGCAGGAGGACATCAGCCTCAAGATTCTGAGCGGCATCCTGAGCGTCGTGGCCGGGGTGGTGATTCTGACCGGACAGAATCGCTGGGCAGGTCAGAGATGAGGACGCGCACTCTCCTCTATCCGTTTCTGGCGGCCTTCTGTTACGGGATGAATCCCATTCTCGCCAAACTCGGTTTGCAGTCGAGCAACGAACCCGTGTTTGGGGCGTGCATCGGCATTCTTGCCGGTGTGGTGGTGTATGCGGCCTACTTTTTTGCCAGCGGTCAGGCCGGTCAGTTATTTTCCTTACCGCGTCGGGCGGGCGTCTATTTTGGTCTGGCCGGTCTGGCCTCAACCCTGGCCATTTTTTCGCTGTTTTTTGCACTGGAATATCTGCCCGCCGTGGTTGTTGCTCCCTTCACCTCAGTCGTGCCGCTCGTCACGCTCGTCCTGAGCCGTCTGGTACTGCACGATAGTGAAAGCATCACCAAAGCCGACGTGGTCGGGACGATTTTCATCGTCAGTGGGATCGCGTTATTGGTCAGTTGAGAGACCGGTCAACCGCCCCGACGACTATGCGCCTGACGGTGTCTCCGAGAAGGCCAGCACGTCCGCACACCACTCGCCAACCGCTAGCAGCTTCTCTTCGGCAAAGGCCGCTCCCATGAGTTGCAGACCCAAGGGCAGGCCGGTTTGACTCAGCCCTGAGGGCAAGGCCAGGCTCGGCAGGCCGGAAAAGGTTGCCGGACCGTTAAATGTGGGATCACCGGTGGTGGTGAAGCCCTTGGGAGCGGGAGCCGGGGTTGCCGGAGTTAGCAGGGCATCGACTGTGCGGCAGAGAGCATCCATCTCGTTACGAAACGTGTGTTGGTGGCGTTGGGTCTCCATATACTCCACGCCGGAGACCTGGCGGCCCTTTTCGATCAAATCCTGCATTTGCGGACTGTACCGCTCTTTATAGCGGTTGTAGACCTCGCTATGCGAATAGGCCGACTCAACGAACATCATCGTGAAGTGGGCTTCGGGCTCGCCCTTGAAGCTCTCCGGGAGGGCAAGCTCGGTGAGTTGCGCCCCGGCCTGGGTCAGTTGCTCCACCACTGCTTCAATATGCTGCTGGGTTTCCGCATCGGCTTTTTCCAGAAAGAACTCCCGGACCAGGCCGATGCGGGGTGGCTGCGGGTCAGCCAGAGCGGCGGTGTAGTCCGGGATCGGTTGCGACGCACTCATCGGGTCGTTGGCGTCCTCGCCGGCCAGGACCTGAAGCAGCAGGGCCGTATCTGCCACGCTACGGGAAAAAATTCCCACATGGTCCAGACTGCCTGACAAGGGATAGACGCCGTAGGCGCTGATCCGGCCAAAAGTCGGCTTGAGGCCGACGCAGCCGCAGTAGGCCGCCGGACGTATGGTTGAGCCGTAGGTCTGAGAGCCCAAGGCGCCAAAGCACACCTGCGCCGCCACTGCCGCTGCGGACCCACTGCTGGAGCCGCCCGGTGTGTGTTCAATATTCCAGGGATTGCGGGTTGGCGACGGAGCCAGGGCAGCGAACTCCGTGGTCTGGACTTTGCCCAGAATGATCGCTCCGGCTTCCTTGAGGAGGCGCACGGAGGTGGCGTCATACTCTGGGACATAGTCGGCATAAATAGGCGACCCCATCGTCGTCTTCATCCCGGCGGTAAAGAAAATATCTTTGAGTCCGAGTGGGATGCCGTGCAACGGACCCCGGTATTGCCCGCTGTTGATTTCCGCTTCGTACTGCCGGGCGGTAGCTAAGGCACCCTCTTGGTCAACCGTCACCCAGGCGCGGAGTTGCGGTTCAAGCTGGTCCAGGCGGTCCAAACAGGACTGGACCAGAGTCACGGGAGAGAGCTGCTGGGTACGAATACGTTCAGCGGCTGTAGCGATAGTGAGCGCGTACGGTTGTGTCATGCGGACCCCTTACGGCTGTCGATTAGTCTTCCACCAACTCGTCAAGCTGAACCAGAATGCCATCCGGGTCGCGCAGGAACGTGCTGTTAAAGTTGCCGTCTTTTGTTTTGGTGACGGTCGGCGGCACGACAAAATCGGCGCCCTTGGCCTTCAATTCCTCGTAGACCTGGGGAAGATTCTCCACCCAAAAGGCGTAGTGATGGATGCCGATCTGATCGAGTTTGATAGGCTCGCCGCTGACCGGCTTATCCGAATGTTCGGATAAGACCAAAAACGCTTCGTGGGAGCCTTTCTTCCAATACAGTGTCGCTACCCGCCGCTGGTCGTGCGGCTCTTGATACAAGGCGGGCAGGACTGTTCCCTGGGTTGATTGCACTTCATCCCGGACCACCTCAAAGCCGAGCAGATCGCGATAAAACCGGAGCGAGGCGTCCATGTCACGCACGCCAACTGCAATATGGGACACACCGTTTGTCACCATGAATCATCCCTCCTTGTCTCTGCCCTATTCTTGACAGGTCTGGCTCGGACATACAAGAAGACACATAAGCGCGCAGACACGCTCCACAGGCGCAAAACGATAAGTGAGGATGGGATATGCAGCAGTCCGAACTCAAAGCGGAAGGCGTACGCTGGGACCTGGGGGGACTGTATGCCAGCCCGGACGACCCTCGGCTTGAGGCCGACCTGGCAGCCGCGCGCCGGCGGGCGGAAGTCTTTGCGCAGACCTACCGCGGCAAGATTGAAAGCGGGCAGGTCGATGGGACGGCACTCGCCCTGGCCTTGGTCGAGTATGAGGCTATCGCCGAGCTCCAGCATCGCCCCGCCTTTTACGCCTCGCTCCTGTTTGCGGCTGATACCCAGAACCCATCGGCCCAGCAGCTTGTGCAACACACGCGCGAAGCCGCCACCGGCATCGAGAACCTGTTGGTCTTTTTCTCTCTGGAGCTGATTGCGTTAGCGGACGAGCAGCTCGCCCGGCTCCTCACCGTCCCGGAGCTGCAAGCCTATCAACACTATCTGGAAGCGGTCCGACGCTTTAAGCCGCATACCTTGAGTGAGAAAGAAGAACAGCTCCTGAACCACAAAAACCTGTCGGGCAAGCATGCCTTTCGGCAGCTGTATGACGAACTCAGCGGCTCGCTCCGGTTTCCACTTACCAGGGACGGCGAAGAACATCTGCTCACCGATGGTGAGATCCTGGCGTTGCTGCGCCAGCCCGACAGCGAGCTGCGCGCGAGCGCCCTGACCATATTTCTGGAAACCTATGCCCAGCACGCGCTCGTCCTGACTTCGATTTTTAACAATCTGCTGCTCGATCATAAAATTGAGTGCGAGCAGCGTCAGTATGCCGAGGTGACGCTGCCTACCCACCTGTCGAACGAGATTGCCCCGCCAACGGTCGAGGCGATGATGCAGGCCGTCGAACGCTATTATCCCCTGGCGCAGGAATATTTTCGGCTGAAGGCGGCATTGCTCGGGGTCGAACGGCTCAAGAATACGGACCTGTACGCACCGATTGAAACCGCGTCCGAGGAAATCCCCTTTGCGGACGCGCGGGATTTGATCCTGACCGCCTTTGGAAACTTTAACGAACAGTTTGCGGCCCTGGCCGAGGAGTTTTTCCAGAAGCGTTGGATTGATGCCGAGGTCCGGGCCGGGAAACGCGGCGGCGCCTTTTGTGCGGCTCTGTCGCCCGCCCATCATCCGTATGTGTTGTGCAGCTATACCGGCACCGGCCGCGCCGTCTCGACCGTGGCCCACGAGCTGGGCCACGGCATTCATTACCTGTTGGCGCGACGGCAGAAATTTCTGCATTACGACGCGCCCCTGGTGCTTGCGGAGACGGCCTCGGTCTTTGCGGAAATCGTTCTGACCCAACACCTGCTGGATAAGGCCAAGCAGCCGGACACGCGCCGCGCCTTGCTGTGCGAGGTCTTGGAGGAAATGTACGGCACCGTCTTTCGCCAAACCGCCCTCACCCGTTTTGAGATGGCGGCGCATGCCCAGCGCCGGGACGGGCCACTCAGCGCCGATGACCTGTGCGAGCTGTGGCTGACCGAACAGAGTAAGCTCTTTGGCGAGAGTGTTGAACTGTTGCCCGTCTATCGCTGGGGCTGGTCGTATATCCCGCATTTTATTCACAGCCGGTTCTACTGTTATTCCTATCCGTTCGGTGAGTTGCTCACCCTGGCCCTGTATCAGCGCTATCTCGACCAGGGAGAAGACTTTGTGCCTGGGTATTTACACCTCTTGGAGAGCGGCGGCTCACAACGGCCGGAGCACGCCCTGGCGCAGATGGGCATAGACATCAATCAGCCCGAATTCTGGGACCGGGGCTTTCGGGTCATCCAGGGGTTTCTGACCGACCTCCGGGCAACGCTCTAAAAGGGAGGCCATCTCATGTACGCGCGTGTTATTCCCATCCAATGCCGACCCAGCCTCCTGACCGACTTCCTGTCCGTGTACCGGAGTGCGGTGCTGCCCCCGCTGGTCGGGGAGCCCGGATTCCATGGAGCCTTGGTGTTATCTGACCCGGAGGCGCATACGGGCTTCATCGTCACCTTATGGAACTCCGAAGCCGCGCTGGCCCAATCCGAGATGAAGAGCCGCAAGGCCGTCGCCGCCATGCTGTTACCGTTTCTGACCGCACACCCGCAGCCTGAACAATACGAAGTCCTGGTCCGGGCCGGCCAGCATGTTGGCGGGCTTTTCGCCCGGATGATTACTTTGCCCGTTCCCGAAGCGCAGCTTGAGCCGGCCCGCGCCGTGTATGAGCAGGAATATCTACCCGTTCTCAGGCGGCAGCCCGGTTTTCAGGGTGTGCTGTGGCTGGCCAATCGCGCGCGCGGCAGCGGACGCGGGCTGAGCTTTTGGACCAGCCGGGAACAGATGCAGGCCGCCGACCGGGAGAACGGAATTTTTCCTCGGGTCCTGTCCCGGCTGGCGGAATATTTTTCCGCTCCAACCGAGCGGGGCTATTACGCCGTTTCCGTGCAAATGTAGATGATCTTGAAACTCAGCCAAGCTGCTGCTTGGCAGTGAGGTCCTGCTCCAAGGTCTTGCCGGTCAGCCAGAAAAAGACGGCGGATAGCAGACTGGTGCTGACGGCGACGCCGAGCAGGGAGTAGCGAATCGCGTCTGGCGTTCCGATCAGATCGTTGAGGATACCGACCGTTTGGGGGCCGGCGCCCAGGCCGATCATCGTCAGGATAAAGATAAAGACCGCCGAAGCCGTTGCCCGCATGGCCGGCGGAGCCAAGTCTTGCACAATAGAGCCGGCCGGTCCCAGCCACATCGTGCCAAAGACGTTCGCCGGGAAGAAGCTTAATAGCGCCAGGGTGGTATTATCGAGCATCAAGGCTGCAACGATAAAGGGCGTCGAACACAGCGCGCCGACCAGACTGATATGCGCCCGCGCTTTGGGCTGGCGTCTGACCCAGCGGTCCGCCAGCCAGCCGCCGGAAAAAGCGCCAATTGCGCCGCCTATGCCGGTAATCCAGGACAGCCACAAGCCCAGTTCTCCTGGGGTCATACCGTGCAGACGAATGAAAAAGGCCGGAATCCAGGCCGCGAGTCCGTAGCCCACAAAGGCTTGAAAGGCCGCCGCCAGACTGATGCGACGGCCGCTAGGCAGGCGGGTCAGAAACCGCCAGGTTTCACCCAGGCTGTAGGAACGACTGGCTGCGACCATCTGCTCACTCATGCCGCGCGGGGGCTCGCGGACCGTGAAACGGACCACGACGGCCATGGCGACACCGGGCAGACCGATGACCATAAACGCCACCCGCCAGCCAAAGGCGTCATTCAGCCAGCCGCCCAACCAGAAGCCCAGACCCACGCCCATATAAATGCCGCACGCGTACACGGCCAGCACGGTTGCGCGTTTTTCCGGGGGGAAATAGTCGGACAGCAGGGAATGCGCCGGCGGGGTGCAGCCCGCCTCACCCACGCCGACGCCCACCCGGGCCAAGGCCAGATCGGTAAAATTCCGTGACAGGCCTGAGGCCGCAGTCATCAGGCTCCAGGTCGCGAGACTCAGAGCAATCAGGCTTCGCCGGACCCAACGGTCGGCGACACGGGCGAGCGGTAGACCGGCAATCGCATAAAAAACCGCAAAGGCAAAACCGGTCAGAAACCCCATGGCCGTATCCGAGACTTGCAGGTCTTCTTTAATCGGCTGGAGCAAGATGGCCAGGATTTGACGGTCAATGAAATTGAACACGTACACCACAAAGAGGACGGCCAGAACGTAATAGGCATACGGTCCGCCGACCTCAGGGGGTGCGTCGTGGGACTGAGAAACAGGGCTGTTCTGGTCGGGAGTCTCTTCTTGTGAGGTGGGTGGCATGCGTTTCCTTTTTTGACAGGCTCCCCTTCTCGCCTGAAGCGCGCGCGGTTGTCAAGCACCGTCTCGGCAGAACAGACACGGCGAATAGCTGACGCTCAAAAGGGGACGTGCTACAGTCGCGCGACTGAACTGAGCCCAAGAAAGGATAAAGGATATGGCCTATAAAATTTCCATTGGTATCGATTGGCAGGGCAAGCTCGACGCCAATTGGCCGACGCTGCCGACCTTTTCGCGGTGAGAGGGGAATCCCCACTATCACCTGCCGACGTAAATCGAATTTGACCCAACGCCGTTTGCCTTGGAGTAATAGCTCCATTCGATCCAGGAGCCGTCATAGTTGCGTATGCGTTCGATGGGGTAGCCCGTCAGGTAGAGTGCGAAGATGGGTGTAGTGGAGCGGACGCCAGACTGGCAGTAGAAGATGTGATCCTTGTCGGGCGACACTCCCATTTTCTTGAGGACGGCTCTGATCTCGGCTGGGGTCTTGAACTCGGCCGGCTTGTTGTTGGTCGCATTACGAAAGGATTGCCAACCGAGAAACTTCGCCCAACCAATGCGACCCTTGACGTAGGCACCCGGCTCCTGCCGTGAGCCCTCCCACTCCTCCGATTCCCGGGTATCCCAGACTTGGACCGTGGGGTCCGTCTCGGCAAGAGAAACATCGGCCATTGAAGCGATCCAGCCGCTAAGGGCCGGCTTAGCGACGAAATTACCTCTCTTCTTGTCCACAACGCCTCGGCCAAGCGCGGTGTCGTAGCCCGCAGCCTTCCAGCCCAGGTAGCCGCCATCAAGCACGCGCACATCGGTCTTCCCGTAGAGATAGAACATCCACCAGAGGCGTGTTGCGTCATACTTTTCGTCGTAGACCACGACCTTCGAGTCATTGTCGATCCCGAGCCGGCGGGCGAAATCCTGGAACTGCGCGCGGTTCAGCGCCATTCCGCTGTACGGAAAGACGGACTTGCTCTCGTCGGTGTAATCTGCCCGCCAGACGTTGTAGGAGCCCGGGATATGTCCCAGCGTATAGGAGATACTCTTGACCACGCCGATTACGATCAGCTTCGGGTCCTGCTTGTCCAGCAGCGACTTGAGAGCTTTGGCGGTGATCAGAGCATGACCGCGCGCGAAGTCCTTAGACGTATCGGCTCGCGCCGGGACGACTATTACCAGCGCTAGCGCGACGAAGAGCCCAATACTGATTCCGCACGTCAGCCTCATCACATCTCCCTCCGTGCCCCCCTTCTGGCCCGAAGCGCGCGCGGCTGTCAAGCACCGTCTCGACAGAACAGACACGGCGAATAGCTGACGCTCAAAAGGGGACGTGCTACAGTCGCGCGACTGAACTGAGCCCAGGAAAGGATAAGAGAAAAATGGCCTATAAAATTTCTATTGGTATCGATTGGCAAGGCAAGCTCGACTACCGGACGCTGTGTGAAAAGGTACAAATCGCAGAGGCGGCCGGGGTGCATTCGGCCTGGGTGCCGGAAGCCTGGGGGCGGGATGCGTTCACCATTTTGACCCTGTTGACCGACAAGACGAAGACTATCAATCTCGGCACGGCGATTGTGAATACCTACTCACGCACCCCCGCAGCACTGGCCCAACACTTCGCCACCCTGGACGAGGTCTCTGAAGGGCGGATGCTGATCGGTCTGGGGACGAGTGGTCCGCAGGTGATTGAGCATTTTCATGGGGTCGCGTTCAATCCTCCACTCCAGCGCATGCGCGAGTATGTGGAGATCATCAACACGATTATGAAGGGCGAGCCGCTCAAATACTCGGGCAGGCTGTTCGACCTGCAACGCGGCTTTACGTTGCGCTTCCAGCCCGTTCGTACCCATATTCCGATTTATCTGGCAACGATGAATGCCAAGAGTGTGAAAATGACCGCCGAGCTGGCAGACGGCTGGCTGCCGATTCTGATTCCCATTAAGCATCTCAAGAGCGAAATTGACAATCTGCGCCAGGCCAGCGTGGCCGTCGGGCGGCCGACCGACGCGGTCGCCGTCCGTTCGCCCGGCACGATCACGGTGACTTCACAGGTTGACAAAGCTCGTGCCGCCTCAGCCGGTATGCTGGCCTTTTACATTGGCCGTATGGGAACGTTCTACGCCGCCCAACTCACCCGGCTGGGCTACGGGGAAGCGGTTGAAACTATCAAAGCAGCCTGGGCCGGTGGCTCACGCGCCGCCGCCGAAGCCGTGCCCAATCAGTTGGTTGACGCAACCGGCTGCGTGGGATCAGTGGAAGCCGGCATCGATCGCCTACAAGCTCAGGCAGAGTGCGGGGTAGACCTGCATCACGTCAATGTGCAGGCAGAGAATAATAGAGAGTATGAGCAGATTTTGGCGAAGTTGGTTGGGTGATGTGGTGGGGTGGTCTTTGTGATCGCCCTACCATATTCTCCGTTCCCTTTTGGAAGGAGCGGAGGGCCTACTATATTCGTACAAAAGGATTGCTCTTTTCTTCTCAAATTGAAAAGGTGACAAGGAGTGAAAGTCATCAGTCGTAAGGCGCTTCGAGACTTCGTTCGATTGCATCCAGACGCGACAGCCGCCCTTGAAGACTGGTATCGTAAGACACGCCATGCCACTTGGGCGACTTTAGCCGACACGCGACGTACCTTTCGACACGCAGACCTCGTGGGCCGACGTACAGTTTTTAATATCGCGGGGAATACATATCGGCTGATTGCACGGATTAACTATCGTACTCAACGAGTCTATATTCTGCATATCCTGACACACCAAGACTATGACAAGGGGGACTGGAAATGACCACTCTCTCAACCTTTGATGAACAAAAGTATGCTCGTCTGCTTTCCAGGGCGCTTCCGGTGAAGATTCGGACAGAGGCCGAGTATGACCGGATGAACGCAGTTATCCGTGAACTTGTTGATCGGGACGAAGAGGGGCTTTCGCCCGAAGAAGAGCGGCTTGTAGACCTCCTGAGTGACCTGATTCAGCAATACGATGAGGAGCACTATCCAGTCAAAGACCTGACGCCGCATGGAATGCTCCGCTCCCTTATGGATGATAATGGCCTAGGCCAGAAGGACATCTGGCCGCTCTTCGGCTCCCAGGATGTAGCCTCAGAGGTGCTTGATGGGAAGCGGCCTATCAGCAGGACGCAGGCGAAGAAGCTTGGAGATTTCTTTAAGATTGATCCTGGAGCATTTCTTTAGATGTGGTTCCCTTGGGAAAAGCCAAACCAGCCTAGAATAGTTTTCTGCTCTGTTGGGGAAAGCTGGCTATCAGGGTGTGGAGATGGATTCCAAAATTGCCTTTCTGGAAGAAAATCTGACTTCTGCCCCCATCGAAAGAACAAGATGCCTGTGAGCTGAGGTTCCTCCTTAAAAATAGCAGGAACACTCCACTCCAGGATTAGAGGGTCCAGAACCAACACCATCCGCGAGCTAGCCCAAAGAGGGAGAACTCCAGGACAGGGAGCGGGGCTTAGCAAGTTGCGCGGGTAACATTCGATATAATTCCCCCTGCGGAAGGGTGTCCGAATGCCGGGGTGGGTCTCTCCCACGGCTCTACTGCCCAAACGCCTCAACCAATGCGTGCATGTCCTCCCCGGTGACTTGGCTCGTGGGGGGAGAGGCGACGATGGGCTGCTGCACGCCGGCGTCGATAAAATGGCCGAGTTGGGTGCGACAGTCTTCGGGCGGACCGAAGACGAACAACTCTTCGACCATGGAATCCGGAATGGCTTCTTCCGCCCCCTTCCGGTCGCCAGCCTGCCAGCGGGCATGCACCTCATCCAGAATATCGCTGTAGCCAAAGCGGCGGAAACCCTGGATATATGTGTTGGCCTGACAGTAGCCCACCAACACGTGACGCAGTTGCCGTAGGGCCTGTTCCCGATCCTGTTTGACCAGCGTGTGCACATAGCAGCCGATATCGATATCGCTCAGCCTGCGCCCGGCACGCTCCGCTCCTTTTGCAATCTCGGCCAGCGAATGGGGAATCTGCCGCGCCGGTAGCCAGGCCAGCAGCACCCCGTCGGCGATCTCTCCGGCTAACTGGAGCATGCGCGGGTTCACGGCCGCCAGATAGATCGGCATGGCTCCCGACAGGCGCAGGCTGAGGCGAAAGCCCTGCGGCCGGTAGAACCCGTCAGTGCGCGTGACCCGCTCGCCGGCCAGCACGCGGCGGACAATATCCACATACTCACGCGTGCGGGCCACGGGTCGGTCCCAGGCAATGCCGTGAAAGGTGTTGATATTGCGCGTGCTCACGCCGATGCCTAACCGTGCCCGGCCCGGTGCGACCAGGTCCATGCTGGCGGCCTGCATGGCGGTGAGCGTGGGCGGGCGGAGATAGAGCGAGATGATGCCCGTACCGACATGAATGCGCTGCGTGGCGGCCAGAAAGGCGGTGACCAGCGTACTCGTCTCCGTGCCCCAGGCCTCGCCGAACCACAGGCTCTCGAAGCCGCGTTCCTCGGCCTGGCGCGCGACCTGCAAATACACCTCGAAATGATGTCCGGTCGGCGGCAGGCCCAATCCTATGCGCATAGTGTCTCTCCCTTTTCCAGAATTACGTTCCGGGTCTAATCGCTTTCGTGTTCTTCGGCTAATGCCGTCCATTCCACGTACTGCTCGTCGAGTTGCTGTTTGACCTGCTCATACTGATGAGCCGCCTCGCGTGCTTTTGCCTGATTCTGAAATGTCTTTTCATCCGCCAGGCGGTGTTCGAGTTTTTCTTTGTGGCCCTCCAGCGTGGCGATGTGCTGCTCCAGCGCGGCCAGTCGTTTGGCCCGTTTTTGCCGTTCGGCCCGGGCGGCCTTTTGCTGTTGATAGGAGAGCCTGCCGTGCTTGGCCTCACGAATGGCTGCCAGCGTCCCTTCAATGCCGACCGCGCTTGCCGTAGACGGAGAAACGACTGTCTGTTGGACTACTCTCTGAAGGCGGACCTGTTCCTGGCGTGGAGACGGGTCCGCCTGTCGTTCTTTCCGGTCCAGAAATTCCTCAAATGTTCCGGGGTAGCTGGTGCAGCGGCCGTCTTGGAGTTCGAGCACCTTTGTTACCAAACCGCTGAGAAAATAGCGGTCGTGCGACACCACGACAAAAGTCCCCCCATACTGCAACAGGGCTTCTTTCACGATGTCTTTGGTGCGGATATCGAGATGATTGGTGGGCTCATCCAGAATGAGCAGATTCGAGGCCTGCAACAGCATTTTTGCCAAGGCCAGGCGGCTCTTTTCACCGCCGCTGAGCACGGCGACGCGCTTTTCAATCGCATCGCCGGAAAAGAGGAAGGCCCCCAACAGGGTACGGAGCTGAGGAACGATGTCGGTGGCCGCTTCCCGGACGATCTCTTCATACACCGTGTTGTTGGTCTGTAAGCCTTCAGCCTGCTGCTGGGCATAGTAATCGAGGACGACCTGATGACCGAGCTGCCGGTCGCCTGAGGTGGGTTCTTCAACCCCGGACAGGATGCGACTCAGGGTAGACTTGCCCGCCCCGTTGACGCCGACCACCGCCACCCGGTCTCCACGCTCAACCACGAGGTTCAGATTCTCAAACACCTGCACGCTGTCGTAGCGTTTGCTGACTCCTTGCAATTCAATCACCCGCCGTCCGCTCCGGGGAGCCTGAGGAAAATGAAAGCGGACACCCTTGGGCAGGGTTTGGGGCGGGTCGAGCTTTTCCATCTTCTCAAGCTGTTTGACCCGACTCTGGACCTGTGGAGCTTTCCGAGCGTTATAGCGAAAGGTATTGATAAAGCGGGTCAGACGCTCAATCTCTTCCTGCTGCGTGTCATAGGCTTTTCGATACGACTCCAGGTGCTCCTCAAACACGCGCTCAAAAGTCGAGTAGTTGCCCGTATATTCGGTCAGGGCAGAGCGATGCAGGGCGACCACTCGATTGACCATGCGATCCAGAAAGGCCCGGTCGTGCGAAACGATGACAATGCTGCCGCGATAATTGTGTAGATACGACTCCAGCCACAGCAGCGAGTCGAGATCGAGGTGATTGGTCGGCTCATCGAGCAGCAAGACGTCGGGCTGCCGGAGCAGGAGCTTGGCCAGCGCGATCCGCATCTGCCAGCCCCCGCTGAACGTCTCGGTGCGCGCTGTAAACTGCGCTTCGTGAAAGCCCAGGCCGGTCAGGACTTTAGCGACTTGGGAATCGGCCTGAAACCCGTCGAGTTCTTCGATTCGGTGGTGGATGTCTCCGTAGCGTGAGATCAGTTCCGCTTGTGCCAGCCCATCGGAGGCTGCTCCATCAGCGCTGTCGAGCGCGGCCTGAATCGTCTCCATCTCTCGCTGCAACGCGGTCAGCTCCGGCAGGGCGGAGCGCGTCTCAGCGAAGAGGTCGCGGCCGGAAATTTCTATTCCCTCCTGGGGCAGATAGCCAATGCTGAGGTCGCGGCCACGCTGGACTCGGCCCGTATCCGGCTCAATTTGCCCGGTCAAGAGACGGAAGAGGGTTGTCTTGCCGGCGCCGTTAGGACCAACCAGACCCACCCGGTCGCCTTTCCGAATATGCCAGTTGAGATTACGAAACAGTTCCTGTCCGCCAAAGGCGAGGGATAGATTGATAAGTTGGAGCATGGAGACGGATAGACCTTGAGCGTGTGGTATAATCGTTGAGGGCGTTGCGGGACAGAACCTGACCCTCATATATCAGTGGCAATAGGGAACGATCCAGGCCGGTTCAACTCATACGCTGAGCGGCTATGACTATTCGTCTTCCTCTGGGGGTAATAACAACGCTTCTCCCAGCGAGCGGATCAGCCAGCGGTGGATATCTCTGACAAGGGTCGCCGCCTGTGGACCAGCCAGGAGCCAATGACCCTGGTCTGGATAGTCCAGGCTGGTCGCGTGCAGGGTATCTGCAAGCCAACGTACGGCTGGAGCAGGCACCATACGGTCTTCCTGTCCCCAGACAACCAGACTGGGGCAGGGCAAGGGAATTGCCGGAAAATCAGTTTGGCCTCGGGTGAGGGTGCGGACGACTTTGCCTGAGTCTGGCCCAAACTGGGCGTATAACTGGTCGTGCAGCCCGACCGGAAGCGTATGGAAGAGAAAATCGCGGGCCAGACGACGAGACGGAGGGGGATGGGCGCGATCCCACAGGAGCGCCGGCAGGGCGGCGAGTCGCACCAGAGGGAGGGCCGGGCGCAGGTCGGGTTGCCAGTTGCAGGGCAGCAGGGGAGAGATGCAGACGAGGGCGCGCGGTTGTACGGCGGCGGCGGCGAGCAGCGCGAGGAGGCTACCCAGATCAAAACCGATCACAATCGGCGGGCACTCGAACGCAGCGACGGCGGTGGTAATGGTCGTGAGATGATCGTCAAGAGAGATGTCGCCTCGCCGACGGGCTGCGTGCGGCTCGTGCAGGTCAAGCGCCCAGCATGTCCAGCCACGTTGAGAAAATCCCCACGCGACTTCCTGCCATATCCAGCTTCCCGTCCATAAACCCGGCAGCAGGAGCAGCGGGGCGGTAAATTTCTCGCGTTCCGGGAAGAACACCTCAGCAGTGTACGCGGCGAGTCGCTGTTTCATGGGCACAAAAGAAAAGGCCCGCTTTGGGGCCTTTTCTTGGAAATCCTCCGCCTCGTGTCTCGCCGCTGAGCGACGCTACGCTCTCTTCTTGGCCGCTCTCTTCTTAGCCGGGGCCTTTTTGGCCGCTCTCTTCTTAGCCGGGGCTTTCTTAGCTGGGGCTTTCTTAGCTGGGGCTTTCTTAGCTGGGGCTTTCTTAGCTGGGGCTTTCTTAGCTGGGGCTTTCTTGGCCGCTTTCTTCTTCGCTGGCGCTTTCTTTACGGTTTTTTTAGCCGCTTTCTTCTTCGCAGGCATGGTGACCTCCTTCGTAGTGTGGGAACCCCTTAGTCCATAGAAAAAGGCGGAAGGGCATTTGTGTTTTCTTCTATCAGATCGATGCCTGTGCTGCAACAAAAATACACAGGAACAGGGGCTTATTTTCGTGCTGCAAACGCCGTGTGGCCGGCGTATACGGCGCGTCGCCCGAGTCCCTCTTCAATGCGTAACAGTTGGTTATACTTGGCCGTCCGTTCGCCGCGGCAGACACTGCCGGTTTTGATCTGTCCGGCATTCAACGCGACAGATAGATCAGCAATCGTGGTGTCCTCTGTTTCTCCCGAACGATGCGAGATGACCGCCGCATACCTGTGTTTTTTCCCTAAGGCGACGGTTTCCAGGGTTTCGCTCAGAGTGCCGATCTGATTGACCTTGACCAGGATGGCATTCGCCGCCCCATCCGCAATGCCGCGCGCGAGCCGCTGTGGGTTGGTGACAAACAAATCGTCGCCCACGAGCTGGAGGGTTGTGCCGAGTTCCTGGGTAAGCAAACGCCAGCCGTCCCAGTCGTCTTCGGCCAGGCCGTCCTCGATAGAGACCAGCGGATAGTGCGCTGCCCATTTGGCATACTGTTGAATGAGGTCTTCCGCCTGCCGAGCGGCTCCGCCCGCTTTATGAAAAACGTATCGCCCGTCCTGGTACAGCTCGGTCGCCGCGACATCGAGGGCCAGCGAGACGTGCCGACCCGGGGTGTAGCCGGCTTGCGTCACAGACTCAAGCAGGAGGTCGAATGCCTCTTCGTTTGAGCGCAAATCGGGGGCTACTCCTCCCTCGTCTCCCACGGCCGTGGTGAGACCCTTTTTTTGAAGAATGTCTTTGAGCACGGCGAACACTTCTGCGCCAATACGCAGGGCATCGCGGAATGAGCGGGTGCCGGCCGGAACGATCATAAACTCCTGGATGTCGAGATTATTGGTCGCATGGGCGCCGCCGTTGAGCACGTTGATGAGCGGAACCGGAAGCGTCCGCGCACGCGTACCACCCAGAAAGCGATACAGCGGCTGTCCGGCAGATGCCGCCGCTGCCTTTGCGACGGCCAGCGAGGTGGCGATGAGCGCATTCGCTCCCATACGCTTCTTGTTTGCCGTGCCGTCCAGGTCAAGCAGGAGTTGGTCAATTGCGTGCTGGTCGCTGGCGTCCTTGCCCTTCAGGCGACGGGCGATGTGGTCGTTTACCTGTGCCGTCGCTTTTTGGACGCCCTTCCCGCGATAGCGTTTTCGGGCTCGATCCCGAAGCTCCCAGGCCTCATGGGCTCCGGTTGATGCCCCTGAGGGTGCTGCGGCGCGTCCGAACGCACCGTCCGCCAGTATGACCTCAACCTCAACCGTCGGATTCCCCCGACTATCCAGAATTTCCCGACCAATAATTTTTCTGATCTTCACCCGATCCTCCCGTTTTGTCGTGGCATGTGTCCGGCGCCGTTTCGACCCTGGAATTTGCTCCAGCCCCTCGCAGTCAGTAGAATATCCTGTATGGGATGGATGGTGGTGCGGCGGTGCGGCTGGATGTGGTTCTCATCGGTTCTGGCGGTGTACGCCCTGCTTATGTATTCAACCGTGTGGAACGAACGCGGGCTGCTGCATCTCTTTCAACTGACCGAAGAGCAACGTGGGTTGGAAACGCACGTCCGGACGCTGTTGCGCGAGAATACCGATCTCAAGGACCGTATTCGGCGTCTGCATACGGACGATGTCTTTTTGGAGCAACTCGCGCGCGACCGACTCGTCCTCGTACGCGAACACGATATTGTCTATCGATTCCATCCGGCAAAGCCCTCATTGTCCCAGTAGACGCATGACCTCAAGGGTTGTCTTGTGTTTGCTCCATCGAACGGCGTGTGCTCAGCCCCCGGGCCATGTCTGCGACAATATCGCGCGCGGCCTGGCGCGGGTCGGCGGCATCCCGAATCGGTCTGCCCACAACCAGATAATGCGCCCCGGCCCGCATGGCCTGGCGCGGCGTCAGAATCCGTTTCTGATCGTCGGCCGTGCTGCCCGGCGGACGAACGCCTGGAATGACGAGGGTCAGTTTGTCGCCACAGGCGCGCCGGATCGCGGCAATCTCTTGAGGAGAGGCCACCAGACCGTCGATACCCGCCTGCTGGGCCAGTCGGGCGAGCCGAACGACCTGTGCCGCCGGACCGGCGCCGACCCCGGTCTGCTTGAGGTCGTCTCGGCCCAGACTGGTCAGCACGGTGACTGCCAGGAGGGTGGGGCGGGTGAGCCGTTCTGCGCGACACACGCCGCGGACTGCCTTGTGTGCCTGCCGCAACATCTCGGCGCCGCCGGAGGCGTGCAGGGTCAACATCTTCACCCCCAGACGGGTGGCTTCCACTGACGCCGAAGCTACGGTCTGGGGAATGTCGTGGAATTTGAGGTCGAGAAAAACCGTCCCGCCCTTGGCCTGAATGCGACGGACAACCTCGGGGCCGGCGTGCACGAACAGTTGCTTGCCGACCTTGAACAGGCCGACCTCGTCTGCCAGCCGGGCAACGTAGTGATCGACTTCTTTCAGCGACGCCACATCGAGCGCAAAGATGAGCCGGCGGCGGGCGCGCGGTCGGCGCACTGCTCTGGAACTCCGAGGTCGTGCCGGAGCGTTGCCTGCCTGATTAACGGGACGAGGAGCCATCGTGCTGCGCGTCTCCCGGACTCAGGCGGTCTCCGTATTGCCGAGCGCCTGTTGGATGGCCTCGACCGCCCGGTCTGCCGGTACTTCCGTCATCGCCCCATCCGCGCGTTGCTTTAATTCAATCACCCCGCGGGCTAAAGACTTGCCACCAATAGTCGCTCGGAGCGGAATGCCCAACAGGTCGGCATCCTTGAATTTCACCCCCGGGCGCTCTTCCCGATCGTCAAACAATACGTCTGTCCCCGTTTGCTGGAGTTTGGCATAAATGTCCTCCGCCGCCTTCCGGGTGGTGTCGTCATTCCAATTGACCGGCACGATATGGAGGTCCGCGGGAGCCAGCGGCTTGGGCCAGACAATGCCGGCAGCATCATGATGCTGTTCAATGGCGGCCGCAACGGTCCGGGTAATGCCGATGCCATAGCAGCCCATTTCCATCGGATGCTGTACGCCTGATGCGTCCAGATAGGTGGCGTTCATCGCCTGGCTATACTTCGTGCCAAGATAAAACGTCTGACCGACTTCAATACCGCGATGAGCGGTAAACGTCCCTTGCTCGCAACGTGGACAGGCGTCGCCCGCGGTTGCCCGACGCAGGTCGGCAAACTGGAGGGCGGGCAGGTCGCGGGCGATATCAAGCCCGGTCAGATGCTTATCCCGCTCGTTTGCGCCGCACACCAGGCCTGTTGCCCCCCGCAGGGCCTGGTCGCTGATCAGCCTGGCTTTGATCTGGAGTGGTCCGGCAAAACCGGTTGGGGCACCGGTTACCTTTTTGAGGGTTTCTTCATCGGCGAGCACGACCCACTGGCAGCCGAGCAGGTTTTTCAGCTTGGGCTCGCTGAGCTCGTGGTCACCCCGCACCAGGGCAGCGACCACCGCGCCCGTATCGGTCTCGTAGAGCAGGGTTTTGACGAAGCGCTCCGGGGGCTCACCCAGGAAGGTCGAGACTTCCTCGATGGTCCGTTGGTCTGGGGTCTCGACTGGGGTAAGTGCGGCTCCGTTCATAGCCGGTGGAGCCGCAGGCGGGGCAAGTTCAGCTTTTTCCACATTGGCGGCATAATCGCACGAGTCACAGCTGACAATGGCGTCTTCACCGGAATCCGCCAGCACCTGGAACTCATGCGACAGACTGCCCCCAATTGCCCCAGTATCCGCCTCAACCGGACGGTAGGTTAAGCCACACCGATCAAAGACACGCCGATAGGCGTCGTACATATTGCGATACTCGCGCTGGCAGTCCTCCAGGTCGGTATGAAAGGAATAGGCGTCTTTCATGATAAACTCGCGGCCGCGCATCAAGCCAAAACGGGGCCGGACTTCATCCCGGAACTTAGTCTGGATCTGGTACAGATTGAGCGGCAGGTCTCGGTACGAGCGGACCTCTCGCCGGACGATATCGGTCACGACCTCCTCATGGGTCGGGCCAAAGCAAAAGTCCCGGTCGTGCCGGTCTTTGATGCGCAGCAGCTCTCTGCCGTATACATCCCAGCGACCGCTTTCCTGCCAGAGTTCTGCCGGACAGACCGCCGGCATAAGGATTTCCTGGGCACCCGCGCGGTTCATTTCCTCGCGTACAATGTTTTCGACTTTCCGCACAACGCGCAGCCCGAGCGGCAGAAAGTCATACACGCCGCGCGCCACCTGGCGCATCATACCGGCGCGCAGTAAGAGTTTATGGCTGACGACTTCGGCCTCGGTCGGATCTTCACGTAATGTTGGGATGAATGTTTGGCGATAGCGCACCCGGACCCCCGATCAGCTAGAGAAAGATGTCGGGCTCAATTAGTCAGCGCACGGGCCAAGTGTCAAGCCGGGCGCGGTCTTTCTCTCCGACCCCTTTCCTTTCCCTCGGCCAAAAACTATAATTCGCGCGCGATACTTTCCCGCGACAGGAGTACGGCGTGGACTTTGACTATTCTCCACAGGAAGAAACGTTTCGGCAGGAGCTGCGCTCGTGGCTCGAAGCCAACCCGGCGGACAACTACGATCCGGACACCTTCGAGATTATCGACCAGGAAGAACGCTTTCAGGTCAAGTTCGACTGGCAGAAGAAGCTGCACGGCGCGGGCTGGGTCGGCATTCATTGGCCCCAGGAGTACGGCGGTCGGGGCGCGACGATCATGGAGCAGACCATCTACCAGCAGGAGATGGCGCGGGCGCACGCGCCCGGATTGGCCAATCCGCTGGGGATTTCGCTGGTCGGCCCGACCCTGATGCACTGGGGAACGGAGGAGCAGAAAGCGCGTTTTGTGCCCAAGATTCTCAGTGCCGACGAACTGTGGTGTCAGGGCTATTCCGAACCGGGCTCCGGCTCGGACCTGGCCTCCCTCCAAACACGGGCGGTTGACGCCGGGGACGACTTTATTGTGAACGGCCAGAAAGTCTGGACGAGCTTTGCTCACAAAGCGGACTACTGCATTCTTGTGGCGCGGACCGACCCCGACGCACCCAAGCACAAAGGACTGTCCTATCTGCTGGTGGATATGCACTCTCCTGGGGTAACGGTCCGGCCCTTGGTCCAAATCTCTGGCGATGCGGAATTCAACGAGGTCTTCTTCGAGGATGTTCGGGTGCCCAAAGCCAATCTGGTTGGCGAACGGAATAACGGCTGGCAGGTGGCGATTACGACGCTCATGTTCGAGCGAGCGAACTTTGGCATGGTGTACAACCTGGAGCCCATGCTGGACAGATTGAAGGCGTGCATCAAAGACCTGGAAGTCAATGGTCAACCGGCAGCCGACGACCCGGATGTGCGACAGCAGATGGCCGCCTTTCATGTTGAAACCCAGGCGCTGAAGTTCAACGGCTATCGGCAACTGACCCAACAGTTACGCGGTAACCCGCCGGGGCCGGAAGGCTCGATCAGCAAGCTGGCCGGGAGTGAACTCTATATCCGCATGGCGCATTTTGCGATGGAGCTGCTGGGTCCGTACAGTCAGTGCGCCCTGGGTGAAGATCAAGGCATCGATAACGGTTTTTGGGCGCGGCGCGCCTTAGGCTCCCGCCTGTATACGATTGCGGGCGGGACGTCGGAGATTATGCGCAATATCGTTGGTGAGCGCGTCCTGCGCCTGCCAAAGGGGTAAAGGGGGAAGCATGGATTTCGGTTTTAGTGAAGATCAAGAACTGCTGCGCGACTCGGCCCGAAAATTCCTGGACGCGGAATGCCCGACCACCTTCGTGCGCAAGATGATGGAAGACGACAGCGCCCACGCCACGGAACTCTGGAAAAAAGCCGCGGAGTTGGGCTGGATGGGTATTCTGATTCCCGAAGAGCACGGTGGTATTGGCGGGAGTTTTCTCGATCTGGTTGTCGTGATGGAAGAGATGGGCAGGTCTCTGATGCCCGGGCCGTTCCTGGCGACCGTGCTCCTGGGCAGCGCGGCCGTGCTGGCCGGCGGCTCGGACGAGCAAAAGGACGCCATTCTTCCCAAGGTCTCGGCGGGTGAATGGGTCATGACCCTGGCCCAAGCCGAAAAGAGCGGTCGCTATGACGCCGGTGGTATTGGGATGCCGGCAACGGCTCGGGGCGGCGACTTTGTGCTGTCCGGGGAAAAACTCTTTGTGCCGGACGCGCACGCGGCCGATCAGATGGTGGTCGCCGCGCGTACCGGCTCACCCGCTGCTCCGGAAGACGGCATTACCCTCTTTCTTGTCGATGCCAAGTCGCCGGGGGTCGAGATCACCCAACTGAAAACCGTGGACATGACCCGCCGCCAGTGTCACGTCGCCTTCCAGGATGTTGCAGCGGCGGGCTCGCAGGTCATCGGTGAAGTAGGCCAGGGCTGGCCGATTCTCAAGCGCGTCCTCGACCAAGCCATCGCCGGGCTGTGTACCGAAATGGTCGGGACCGGACAGCAGGCGCTCGATATGGCCGTTGAATACGCCAAAGAGCGGGTGCAGTTCGGGAAGCCGATCGGAAGCTTTCAAGCCGTCAAACACAAATGTGTGGATATGATGGTCCAGGTCGAAAACGCGCGCTCACTGACCTATTACGCTGCCTGGACGGTCGATGAGAATGTGGACGAGGCGTCCCAGGCGGTGCCCATGGCCAAGGCGTATTGCAGCGATATGTGCAAAACCGTGACCAGTGAGGCCATTCAGGTCCACGGTGGTATCGGATTTACCTGGGAGCACGATATGCATCTCTTTTATCGGCGCGGCCTGGCGTCCGAAGCCGCCTTCGGCAGTGCCCCAACGCACCGTGAAGTGGTGGCCCAGACGCTGGACCTGTAGGCAAGCGCCAGCGGCGTCCGTCCTTTTTCGTCATGACTCCGGCTCTGCTCATTCATGGTGGCGCCGGAGCCGCGACGCCATCAGCACTGCAAGCCGAGCGTCGATCAGGATTGACGGCCGCTTTTGAGGCAGGCTGGGATATTCTTGTTCAGGGTGGGACCGCGCTCGATGCGGTTGTGCAAGCCACGGTGACCCTCGAAGATCATCCTCTCTTCAACGCCGGCCTTGGCTCGTGTCTGACAGAGGACGGGACGGTCGAAGTTGACGCCTCCCTCATGGATGGCACGACATTTCAGATCGGCGCCGTGGGAGCGGTCAGGAATATCAAGCACGCCATCTACCTTGCTCGGGCGGTCATGACGGACGGGCGACACGTGTTTCTCGTCGGCCAGGGTGCCGAACGCTTCGCACGAGAGCACGGGCTGCCGCAAGCCGCGACGGACGAACTGATTACCCCCCGTCAACACCAGCGTTGGCAGGCCCTTCAACCAGGCTCAGGACAGGCGCAACGAACCAACGGCGAACCCGGTACGGTGGGCGCGGTTGCCCTGGATTCGGCGGGCCGGCTGGCGGCGGCAACCTCAACCGGCGGCGTGATGGGCAAGCGCTCCGGTCGCGTGGGTGACTCCGCCGTCATTGGGGCCGGGACGTATGCGGACAGCGCACTCGGCGCGTGCTCGGCAACGGGCGATGGCGAGCATATTATTCGGGCGACCCTGGCCCGCACGGCGGTGGAATTGCTGCGCGGCGGGAAAGACCCGGCGCAAGCCGCTCGTACCGCTCTCGCCCGCCTCAAAAGACGGACACAGGGAGAGGCCGGTCTGATTCTGCTCGATCCCTTTGGCCGTAGCCGCGTTGCGTATAATACGGAGTCGATGGGTGTGGCCCTTCGACTCCGCTCAGGACAGGCTCTTCGGGCTGAGGGGCGGCTTGTGGTGCGGGTGTGACAGGGCCCTCCCGACCGCCTCTGGTATTTTCGGGCGCACTAAGGATAAAATGCTCCGTCACTCGGGATGAACCAAGAAGAACTCGGAAGAAAGGGGAGTAGGGTCTATGGCAAAAGTTGATGGTAATTCATTAGTCGTCAAAGCGCTCAAAGACGAGGGCGTAGACACCGTTTTCTATATCACCGGCGGGCCGATGGTCGATGTGGCCTCCAAATGCATTGAGATTGGGTTTAACTCGGTCGATGTGCGCCACGAGCAGGGGGCCTCCATGGCGGCCCACGCCTATAGTCGGGTGCTGGGCAGACCGGGGGTGTGTTTTGCCGCCTCCGGCCCTGGCGTCACGAATCTGATTACCGGTGTGGGCAATGCCTATCTGGACGCCGTTCCGGTCGTTGCCCTGGGCGGAGCGAGTGCCATATCCCAGGACGGCATGGGCGCGTTCCAGGAGATGGATCAGGTCGGCATGTTCAAGCCGATCACCAAAATGTCCGAGCGGGTCAAAGACGCGCGGCGTATTCCGGAAATTATCAATAAAGCCTTTCGCGTGGCCACCAGCGGCCAGCCGGGTCCGGTCTATGTCGATCTGCCGGGCGATGTGCTCTACCGGGTGATTGAAGAAGAAGAGGCGGCGTTTCCCAAGCGCCCCCATCAGATCCCGCGGGTGGCTGGCGATCCGGCCTTCATCAAGGAGGCGGTGGCGTTGCTGAAGGGCGCTGAGCGGCCCCTGGTGATTACCGGCACCGGCATCATCTGGTCGGGCGCGATGCAGGAACTCCAGGAGTTTGTTGAAACGACCGGCATCCCCTTTTACACCACCCCCCAGGGGCGTGGCGTCATTCCTGAGGATCATGCCCTGAGCTTTCTGGGCGCGCGTAACCGGGCCTGGAAAGAGGCCGATGTGGTGCTGGTTGTCGGTACGCGCTTCAATTTCATCCTGGGTTTCGGGCAGGCGCCGCGTTTTGCGGAAGATGTCAAGATGATTCAGGTCGATATCGCGGACGAAGAGATCGGCCGCAACCGTGCGGTTGATGTCGGTATCATGGGTGACGCCAAGGTGGTCTTACGCCAACTGATCGACGAGGCCAGCGACTCTTTCAAAGGTCGGGACGAACTGGCCTGGATCGATACGCTGCGCGCTTATGACAAACGCTCTCAGGAAAAGATGGAGGCCATCATGCAGGCGGACACCTCGCCCATGCACCCCCTCCGCTTGTGCAAAGAGGTCCGCGAATTTATGGACCGCGACGCCATTATTGTCGTCGACGGCCACGAGATTCTCAATTTTGCGCGTCAATCGGTGCCGACCAACGCTCCCGGCCACCGGGTCAACGCCGGCCCGAACGGCTGTATGGGCGTGGCCGTGCCGTTCGGACTCGGGGCCAAAGTGGCCAAACCGGACACGCAGGTCATTGTCCTCAGCGGGGACGGTTCGTTTGGCATGAACGGCATGGAAATCGACACCATGGTCCGCAAGAACATCCCGGCCATTATCGTCATCAGCAATAACGGTGGCTGGGCTGGCGCGGGAGTGATGACCGCCGGACGCGACCTGGGCTTCAGCCGCTATGACGAGATGGCCAAGGTATTCGGGGCGCACGGCGAGTTTGTCGAACGGCCGGAAGACATTCGGCCAGCCCTCGAACGCGCCGTTGCCTCTGGTAAGCCGGCAGTGGTCAACGTGGTGACCGACCCCACTGCACGCTCTTCGACGCAGTCGTTTGCCGCCTACCGGGCGATTTAACCCTCGGAGCAGGGCGGGCCGGAGCGGCCCACCCTGCTCCGCACTCCCTGCCGGGACGGTCCGCACATGTCCGATATCGAAGAGATCCTGAGCTTCTGGTTCAGTACAATCCGGGACGAGCCGTCCTATTTTGAAGAATACGCCCCGCGCTGGTTTGTTCAGAATGCCGACTTCGACCGGGAGATCGTCCGGCGTTTCCAGGCCTATTATGAGCTGGCCGCTCAAGGTCAACTCACCCACTGGACGGAGACGGCACGGGGCGGTGTGGCACTTATCCTGGTCCTGGATCAGTTTCCCCGTAATATGTTCCGCAACGACCCGCGCGCCTTTGCGACCGACCCGCTGGCACAGCAGATAGCGGAGCAAATGATCGACGCGGGGTTTGACCGGCAGTTGCGTCTGATCGAACGCTATTTCGTGTACGTCCCGTTTATGCATAGCGAGGATCGTACACATCAGCAGCGCTCGGTCATGCTCTTTCAGCAGCTCGCCGAAGAGCGCGCCTATTTTGATACCTCCTATGCGGTCAGACATCAGGAGGTGATTGAGCGCTTCGGTCGGTTTCCCCACCGCAATAGCGTCCTGGGCCGGGTTTCAACGTCGGCGGAGTTGGAGTTTCTCAAGCAGCCCGGCTCCTCATTTTAGGCCGCTGCCTTCTTTGGTGCCTCTGACGGGCACGGGGTGTAGCCTTTTCTCCGCAGGCTGGATATCCTGCCTCCCCTGTATCCATACAGGGTTATCGTGAGGAGTTGAAACGCATGGGCGAAGCCATACACGCGATTGTCATCAACAGGGTTGAGAAAAAAATCTCGTCCGAGCTGAAAGAAATCACGCTGGACGATTTGCCGGAAGGGGATGTAACCGTTAAGGTTGCCTATTCCACGCTGAATTACAAAGACGGCTTGGCCGTCACCGGAACCGCGCCCATTGCGCGCAGCTATCCCATGATAGGCGGGATCGATCTGGCCGGGGCGGTCGAGTCCTCCAGCTCGCCCGCCTACCAGCCTGGCGATAAGGTTCTGATCACCGGCTGGGAACTCAGCATGAGCCACGGCGGCGGCTATGCCCAGAAACAACGGGTCAAATCCGAATGGCTGACGCGCGTGCCTGAAGCCTTCAGCCTCAAACAAGCCATGGCCGTAGGCACGGCCGGCTATACCGCCATGCTCTGCATCCTGGACCTGGAACGCATGGGCGTGACGCCCGGCGAGAAAGAAGTCATTGTGACAGGGGCCGCCGGCGGCGTTGGCAGTGTCGCAGTCGCGGTGTTGTCTCAGCTCGGCTACACCGTGGCGGCGTCAACCGGACGGCCGGAACTGGGCGACTATCTCACCGGCCTGGGCGCTTCGACCATTGTTGAACGGGCAGAACTCGCCGAGCCCTCGGGCCGCCCGCTGGACGCCGAGCGCTGGGCGGGCGGCGTCGATTCCGTGGGCGGCCAGACCTTGGCCTCGGTCCTGCGGGGGACCTGTTATGGCGGGGCGGTGGCGGCCTGTGGCCTGGCCGGCGGGGCTGATCTGCCGACCTCGGTCCTGCCGTTCATTCTGCGGAACGTCAGTTTGATTGGGGTGGACTCGGTGATGTGTCCCAATCCCAAACGGCAAACGGCCTGGGACCGTCTCGCCCAGGACCTGCCGCTGGAAAAGTTGGACGCCATGACCGTGGTAGAACCTATGTCGAAAGTGCTGGAGCTGGCTCCGCAGATCTTACGCGGGCAGGTCCGTGGCCGCGTGGTCATTGATGTGAATGCCTGAGCTTGACGGGAAAAGGTAGTAACTTGGCCGTGACTGGTATGAACAACGGCGGCGCTGAGGAACATCTCAGCCTGCCGGCCCGAGACCTTCACTTCCCCACCAGCCGTTCCATGGGAGAGCTGTTCATTCGGGATGGCGCGCACCGTGCGGATGACTATGCCTTCTGGGAGTCGATTGGTCGAGCGCAGGGACCTCTTTCCATTTCTGCCGGCAAAGAACTCCGGCTCAACGTCAACCCGCAAGCCTCCACCGATCTTTCGCCGTTTCGCGCTATCCCCGCCCCCGCCATTCAATACCTGCAACTCTCGGCCTCGCGGATAAATAATGACAGCCTGGCCCATCTGGCCCATCTGAGCGGGCTGCGCGTGTTGTGGCTATACGATACACGCATCAGTGACGCCGGCCTGGTCCATCTGCAAAGCCTGAGCGGCCTGCGGGTACTCAATCTGCGCAGCACGCTGGCCAGTCGCGGCGGCATCGACGCGCTTCAGGCAAAGCTGCCCAAGTGCGAGTTTCGCCGACCGTGGTAGGCCCCTGTTCGACTATCAACGGCGTCGATCCGTCGATCTCAACCCGCCTGCTGCAACGCATCCCGTAGTCCCTTCGAATCTTGCTTCAAGATGGAACTCAGCCGTACCGAGTACTTGGCAATAGGTACGCTGCACTTTACGGCGATCATCAAAAACACGATGGGCAGTATAATGTTCTTTACAATGACGGCGATCAAGAGCTTGGCAATACCTATAAACATCTCACTGGATTTGTCCACGATTTCCTTAATAGGCGTGTATCCTGCCTTGCTGGCACTGGACAATTTGTCTAGCCAAGAATCGCAGCTCTCGCCGGCGAGGCGTTTTTCTATGCATTCGAGATCTTCCTCGCCGTCATCGATTCGTTGTTCAATTCGCTCCATCCCGCGCCCGATTTCTTCACGCCTTGCTTTTGCGGATACGAGCTTTTCTTCGGGGGGTGCACCGCCGAGAATTTTCGGAACCCACCGGCCCACGCCGGCCTTGTCATTGAGTTTCTCGATTTCTTGATCCAGAGCTTCGAGTTCTTGCAGGAGTGATTCCTTGGAATCTCGGAGGTCATCCAATTCGGATTTCCTCTCAGCCCTTTGTTCACCAAGGCGCTGATCGTCGAGGGAGCCCATAGTGGTATCGACCGAGACCTGAGCGCTCAACAGCGATAAGTTCTTCCTTTGCTCATTGATCTCTGTTTCCAACAACATCTGGCTGACCAGGAAGCTGACCGCGACGAACGCCGGAACGATGAAGCGAAAAATGACGGCGACGATGAATATCCGAACGAGCAAATCACGGTAACGGTCCAGGTTGGCTTCGGAAACTGCAAATATTCTACATGACAGACTGCGGAAACGCTCCCAATCTACGAGCAGCAGGGCTAATATCGCCATAAGACCGGCAGCAAAGAAGCTCCATTTGAAAACAGAGCTTGCGGCAACTTCGAGAACGATGCGCTGAAGGAACAGTGATCCTATCGCCCAAACCATTGCAGATGAAAGTCGTTCAATTGCGTCATTGACCGGATCCAGCAGTTCGCCAACTTGGATCGACGCCAAAAATGGCACCTTAACTTGCGAGGTCTGGAACACGGAAATCGCGGCATTGGTGCCCCTCGATAGAGCATATATCCCGATGGATTCGGTTGTGGTTTCATCGACGCGCTCATGGGCGAAGTTGTCCAATCCTCCATGAAAGGAAAGAGTTGTGAGCGCCAGTACGACGGCAGCAAGAATACTCGTCCTGTAGCGAGTGATCCTTGTCTGATGGTGGCTGCTTTCCTGCATTCAACTATCCCCCTTTGTCCGATCTCGACCGTGCGCTGCATAAGATGGCGCACCTCCGCCTGTTCACTATAGGTCCCGTAGGTCGGGTTAGCCAAAGGTGTAACCCGACATGTTCGGGCGGACCGTATTGTCGGATTACGCTACGCTAATCCGACCTACGTTTTCGTCCAACCGACCTAGGATTGTTCCATCTCAACCAACTCCAGCACGGTCCCGTCCGGGTCTTTGAAACACACAAAGCGCGCACTCGGCGCGTCAGGGGGATCGAGCAGGACGGGCTCGGAGATAAATTCGACTCCGTGCTCCTTCAGGGTTTGGACATCGGCATCAAGATTCGCGCTGAGCAGAGCAATCCGAGCGATCCCGAGGTGGTAGAGATGCGGGTACGGCGGGTCGTTGTCTCGGGGCTCTTTCCATTCCAAGAGATCGATAAGCGGTGTGGTGGGCGATCCCTCTAACTGGAGCAGGGCACCCCGTACCAGATAGGGTGGCATACCGACCGCTGCTGCAACTTCCGGGGTGTTCCGCTCCGGCACTTCCCACATGACCTTGAACCCGAGCAATTCGTAAAACTGACGCGAACGCTCATAATCACGACAGTTGACATTGACGTGCATCATTCCCGAGATGTGCATAACAGTCTCCTCGCTCTGTGTAGCGTCTTTCGAGGACGTTGGTCTGTATGAAAAAGGGGATAGCTCTCGGAAACCAAGTCGGGCTTCCGAGAGTAGAGAGAACTTACTTGCCCGTATAGCCGGGGTTGGTGGGGTTATCGAGCCAGTCGCGCCGTTTGTCATACGGCAGGTCGATATAGGTCTGCATGGCCAGCAGGCCGTCGTCGGACAGCATGGTTTCCAGAAAGGCCGAGCCTTCAATATCGAGCCCGGCGGCGAGGTGGGTATCGTTGCCGGCGTAGACCGCGTGCTTGGCGCGAGCAACGGCAATCGGCGGGAAATTCGCAATCTCGCGGGCGATCTCCGTGGCGCGGGCGAGCGCGTCGTCGGCCACCTCGTGGACCAGCCCGAAATGGAGCGCTTCATCGGGCGGGACCACGCGAGAGCGAATCACGAATTCGAGCGCGCGTCCGATTCCGATCAGCCGCGCAAGGCGCTGGGTGCCGCTGCCGCCGGGAAGAATGCCGAGTTTGACTTCCGGGAATCCATACCGATAATCACCCTGCTGGCCGATCCGCAGGTCGCACGACAGGCTGAGTTCAAACCCCCCGCCCATGGTGTCCCCGTTCATGGCCACGATAATCGCCTTGGGCAAGTCGCTCAGATTCTTCAGCATGGCGTGATAGGCGGCGGTGAGTGAGGTGCCGGCCTGCCGCATGGCCTCCCGATCCTTGGCTAAATCAACCAGTTCTTCCACGCTGTAGTGGGTAATGAATTTGCCTTCCATCGCGCCGGTCAGCACGACCGCCCGGATAGCGGGGTCGCGCCAGTCCTCAATCAGCTTCCATAATTCTTGGGTGCCTTCCGCACAGAAATAATTCATCGGCGGGTTATGGTATTTTGCGATCACGACTCCGTCGCTCTGTTCAGTCTGCCAATAGCTCATATGCCTGTCCTCTTCTCTTTACTCTCAATTCGCTAATCAGAAACCCACCCCGGCGCTTACGCGCCACCCCTCCAAGGAGGGGATAGGGGAGAGAAAAAAAGCCCACCGGGATGCGATGGGCTTGTGATACATCAGCGCGTTGTCTGTGCGTCAGTACCGGCGGCTACCGGTCTGCCTTGCGGGATTTGATCGAGACGACCTTTTTCTCTGTGTCCTGAGCGGTTTCCCAGGCATCGTGCTTGATGGCGCAGTGCATGAGCACCCTGGCCAAGGTGTCTTTATGCTCGGTGCCGGCAGCCTGACAGTCGCCGCAGAACCATTGATCCTCTTTGATATTGCCGATTTCTCCACCAATCACTTGGGGCATACTTACCTCCTGTTTTTTCTTTCTCTTGTAGCGCAAGAGATATTGTCAGGTCCAGGGGTTGATCTCCCGGCTGCGCTATGTCACTCAAGACACGTATAAACATCCAATAGAGGAGGGTATCAAAATGAGTACAACGGTTGTTCTGCTGGAAGTGCAGGTCAAACCTGAATGCGTGCAAGAGGTGAAAGACTATCTGAAAGAGGCATTACCGGATACGCGTGCCTACGCCGGCTGTCAGAGCATTGATATCTACGGCAATCTCGACGAGTCGAACAACCTCGTGTTCTATGAACGCTGGGATTCACGCGAGCACTATCAGAAATATCTGAATTGGCGGACCGAGAGAGGCGATTTTGAGAATCTCAGCTCAAAGTTGGCTGGTCCAGCGAGTATTCGGTATTACGACCGCATTGATGTATAGCGCGTTTCGCTCTGATTTGGATTTTGAGACAGGCCGGCTTTGCCGGCCTTTTTTTGTTCAGCAAAATGAAGGGATCAGCTTGTCCTCACACTTGGCTGATAGCAACTTCCGCTCACACCAGCTACAATCTGGCGGCTTTGAAACCTGAGAAGGAGGCTCTATGATGCAGAAACCGGCCATCGCTCTGGTCGCCGTTGCCGGGCGAAGAAAACAAACCCTGGACGTGGCAACCCAAATCGAAAAAGAAGGCTTCAGCGGTATTTACTGTCAGAGTGTCGGCGACTGTATTGGCTTGTGCGAGGCCCTGGCCTTTGCCACCAACGAGATTCCGTTCGGGACCAGCATTGCCAATATGTATACCCGCCATCCGTATGATTTTGCCCAAACTGTGGCTCTTATTCACGAGGTCTCGGGCGGACGCTTCCGGTTTGGCGTGGGTGTGAGTCATGGCCCGATGCTGAACCGCCTGAAGGTAAAGGCGGGCAAACCACTGGCCGATATGCGTCAATTTGTCTCCGACCTGCATGCCAGCGTTGGCCGAAAGGATGCGCTGCCGCCTGTCATCCTGGCCACCTTACGCAAGGCGATGGTCAAGTTGTCGGCCGAGATTTCTCAGGGTGCGGTCTGGGCCAATGCTGCCCGGTCGCATATGGCCACGTCTCTGAGCTTCCTGCCGCAGGAAAAAATGCAGGATGACGGGTTTTTTGTCGGTAATATGATCCCGACCATTATTTCGGACGATAAAGAGGCGGCCGCGAAGGTCCATCGCCGGACCCTCAGCACCTATGTCCGCTTGCCCAACTATCAGCAGTATTGGATCGAAGCCGGCTATGAAGAGGAAATGCAGGCCATCCAGCAGGCCATCGTCAATAAGGAAGACGAGAAGATTCCATCCCTCATGTCCGACCGCTGGCTGAGCCAAGTCACCCTGTACGGCAGTGTGTCCGAGGTCAGAGCCGGCGTCGAAGCCTGGTACGACACCGGCCTCAAAACGCCCATTCTGGTGCCCTCGTCGGCCAATGGCAACCAAATGGTCGCCTTGCAGGAAGTGATGGCAGCGTTTCGGTAGGGGGCGGAGTTAAGCAGTCGTTCTCCTCGTGTGGATTTGCTACTGCCGGACCGGGACGCTGATTCTCGGCCCGGAGCAGGCGTGCTAGCCTGCACGCCACTGAACCACGACTGTAGCGCTTTCATTGTGATGTTGAACGTTTCTTTGCCGTTTCCCCGCTACCCCTCCCCCTCCAGCTTTCATTGTGATGTTCGCTGAAATAGTACCTGAAACAATCAAAGACACTCAGATACAAAGAGGCGCGAATAAATGGACCGCTCAAACCTGTTTAACCCCTTTGAATCGCGATCTAGGCAGCATGAAGACCGTTTGACGTGGGCATTTCTCGTAGCTCTCAAATACGATCCCTTCTTGCAGAACTTCCTGCGTGAACTAGTGCTACCTTTGGAGCATTGGGAGTACAGCAGTTCTTGGGAGCCTGCACGCGTCTCAACACAGACCAAGTGGATTGAATCTACTACCAACCTTATCGTTTCTGTCCTTCTTACCGATGCGCCTATTCAAGAGGAAATAAGGGTCGAGTGGTCAGATCGTGAGCCACGGTACGATGGAGTCATCGAATATCCAAACGGGCTAACTTTGGTCGTCGAAAATAAGCCCGCTCATGGCGATGTATGGGAAGAACAGTTGTCTCCGAGCCGGGATTCGTTCCTGGGGGATGTTGACGATGTCACGCTACATGATTCGGCGATATGCTTAGAATGGTCGGAAGTATTGGAAGGGGTGCTCAAGTACGCCGACTCCAGCATCGTGCCTTTCAGCAGCCGCGAAATCGCCCGTGATTTCCTGTCGTTTGTGGAGGAGGTCCACCCTGGGTTGACTCCCTACCGCACCTTCAAACTTTGCGGTGAGAGACCTGAAGCACTACAGAGGAGGACGAGTCTTCTATTAGATGATCTAGCGAAGAAGATAGACAAGGCAGATGTGGAAAGCCAGGGCTGGTACTTATTCCGACCGGGCAAGATTGCTGAAAGAGTTATGATTCAGATCGAATCCTGGAAACTCAAGGTAGAGCTTGCCCCGGCAGACACCGTCGGCCAAGCTCGCCGTTTCTATGACGCGGTGGACAAGACGGCTTTTCTCTCTTTGAAAGAGTGGAAGGTCGAACCCAATCTCCATTTCTCTTTTGTGAGCAAGCACTTGATCTGGGCTGGAACTGATTGCGAAACTTGCGAGTACTTGGATTACTTTTCAGATGAGTCGTCGTATGGGCAAATGGACCGGGACAATCTGCTACCCTTGGCCGAACAATGGGAACGCGAGGGCCTCATCAGGTCGGAGGATCGAGACAAAATCAAAGGCCAATTCTCCAACACGAAGCGGCGGAATCTCAATGTCGTCCCAGGGCTCTCGGTCTCTCGTGAATGGGACCTCGATACCGTGATCGAATTGGAAGAGCGCAGAGAACTTGAAGCATATATTATTGATACGCTTGCTACTCCCCTCGCAACGTGGGGAGAAACGCTGTAAAGCATAGGCGAATCTTTCGTTGCCCATAGGCTGCTTCTCCCACGCGTTTACAAGGCGAGGAACTTGACAATCCGTGGGTTGACTTCCTCCGGTTTTTCCAGATGCAGGAAATGTCCGAGACCCGGATAGGTTTCTTTTTCCAAGCCCTTGGTGAACAAATGGTCCATGGCGTTGAATGCCGTAAGACGGCCAGGCCGATCTCTTGTGCCATGCAGGGCAAGCGTCGGAACCGTGGTGGGGGCGACCATTTTTTCCTGGAGGAGCTGTAAGGCCGGGTCTCGATTATCGGGATGAAACGTGTGTCGGTAGTAGTTGAGCGCGGCGGTCACCACCCCTGGCTGCCGAAAGGTTTCCTTGACGCTGGCCATGACCTCTGCCGGAATGTCATACTCGGGTGAAGCGTCCTGCCACCAGCGCTCGATAAAAGCAAAATCATGGGCCGAGACCGCTTGTTCGGCAAACGGCATCTGAAAAAAGTAGGCGTGCCAGATCCCTTTTATCATGTCGTAGTCGGAGGCTAATGTGCCCAGCATAACCCCCGGATGCGCGACCGCCAGGGTGACAATTTTCGGTATCCGTTCCGGCGCGAGAGCGGCCGCTCCGAAGGTCGCAAACGCTCCCCAATCATGCCCAACGATACACGCCTGCTCGGCTCCCAAAGCCGGAATCAACGCAACGGCATCCTGCGCGAGCAGGACAGATTCATAGCGTTCGTCCGCTGGAGCCGACGTTGGGGCATAGCCGCGCATGAACGGTGCGACCGCATGAAAACCGGCCTCGGCAAGGGCCGGCAAGAGGGCGCGGTAGGTATAGGCATTATCCGGAAAGCCGTGCAAACACAGGACGAGCGGTCCGTGGCCGGCTTCGAGGCAGTGAAAGTGGATGCCGTTTGCCGTGACTGTGCGTGTGCGAAATTCCATGCTTTTCTCCCCGTTCTACGAGTCTGTATGTCCGTTTGAGGGAAAGGAGACGTACCGTTACGTGCCCTCGGCAACGAGCGGTTGCTGTGTCTGTGCGGTCTTTTTACAGCGCTCTCGAACAATCCTGAATGCCGCCTCAAACGGTGTACGGCGCGAGCGTTTGCTCTGTGAGAGCACCAGCCTGGTATTCTTCCGAATCCGCTCGCTGACAAAGGCAAAGGATTCCTTGGTCCCGAGCCCCTGAATATCGGCTAGCGCGGCCAGGACTCCACCGCCGTTTGAGACAAAATCGGGCACGACGCCAGTCCCGCGCTGGGAGAGGCGGTTCGCAGTCGAAGGGCGAAACGGAATATTCGCCGCCGGAACAATCAGTCTGGCCTGAATCCGGTCAACATTCTTGATATGAATGACATCCGGTCGCGCGCCGGGAATGATAATATCAACCGGCAGCGTGAAGAGCGCGCGCCGGGAGAGTAGTCTCCCACCGCGATAGTGACGAACTGCCTCATCTCCATACTCTTGGCGGAGCTCCAAAAGCCGCTCGACATCCAGACCTTTCGGGTCGTAACGAGTACCAGCCAAGGTTGAGACGGCCACGACACGGGCCCCCGCACGGACAAAGAAACGGGCCGCCCCGCCCCCGACCTTGCCGAAGCCCTCGATGGCAACCGTCGCGTCGCGTATGGGTAGTTGAAAAGCCTTGGCCGCTACCAGGGCCGACTCAACCACGCCAAAGCCCGTCAGTTGGTCTTCGAGCGGCAGCCCCTCAAAATGTTTGGCGCGCAACCCACTATAGCGACGCTTGCCCGGTTCATTGCGCAGCGGCAGAAAGTCATCGTCCGATGTTCCCATGTCCGCGCCGGGATAATAGGTCCGCCTTTCATACAGGGGTCGAAGCACCCGCAGAAAGACGTCCATGACCGCTTGGCGGTCCTGGGTTGCCGGGTCGTACCAGATACCGGCTTTTGCGCCCCCGGCCGGGAATTCGAGCATCAGATATTTATACGTCATGGCCCGAGCCAGGCGAATCATCTCTTCAACCGACAAGTCGGGCAGCATTCGCACGCCACCCGCACTCATGCCAAAGGCGGTCGTGTCAATGACAATGACCGCTCGCATCCGACTGGCCGGATCATAAAAGGAGAGAATCCGTTCCGGGCCCGTCGCGTCCTGATACTGGGAGAAGGGAAAGGATGGGTGTGTCTGCATACTGGCCCGAGGTTTCATGCCTCTCCGTAGGGGTCAATGGGGCGAATAAATATAACGCTAGGGTGCCCGAAACTCCTTTCCTGTTCTGATATAATAAACCAAGTCAACGCACAGATGGGAGAGGGGAGTCACATGCCAAAAACGAACGGGACATTCGGTTTTTTTGAGAATGTGAACCGGAGTTTCGATCGGGCGGCCCGATTCCTGACCTACCCGGAGGGCCTGCTCAAGCAGGTACGCACCTGTAATAGCGTGTATAGCGTGCAGTTCCCCATAAAAACGCAGCACGGCTACGAAGTGATATCCGGCTGGCGGGTGCAGCATAGCCACCACAAAGCGCCGTGTAAGGGCGGCATTCGCTATGCGCCCGAGGTGAGCGAGCACGAGGTCAAGGCGCTGGCGGCGTTGATGACGTATAAATGTGCCCTGGTTGACGTCCCCTTCGGGGGTGCCAAGGGCGGGGTCCAGATCGACCCGAGCCGCTATACGCCCGACGAACTCGAGCGCATCACGCGACGCTATACGGCCGAACTGATCAAAAAGAATTTCATTGGTCCCGGTATTGATGTCCCGGCCCCTGACTATGGCACCAGCGCCCGTGAGATGGCCTGGATCTTTGATACCTATGCCTCGTTTTATCCCGGCCAGATTGATGCCGCGGCCTGTGTGACTGGAAAACCCATCACCCAGGGAGGGGTACAGGGCCGGATCGAGGCGACCGGGCGCGGGGTGTATTTCGGGCTGCGCGAAGCGTGTGAGCAGGCTGAAGACATGAAACGGGTCGGCCTGAGCCCCGGGCTGATGGACAAGACGGTCATCGTGCAGGGGCTCGGCAATGTGGGTTCCCATGCGGCGAAATTCTGCCAGGAGGGCGGCTGTCGGATTGTCGGCATCGCCGAGTACGAGGGCGGCATCTATAACCCTCGGGGGCTCGATGTTGACGCGGTCCTCGCCCACCGGCGAGAGACGCACTCCATCCTTGATTTCCCAGGGGCGGAGAACATCCCCCACTCTTCCGACACATTGGAACGGGAGTGTGACATCCTGATCCCGGCCGCACTCGAAAACCAGATTACCGAGACGAATGCTCCCTGTATTCAGGCCAGGATTGTTGCCGAGGCCGCTAACGGTCCGGTGACCGCCCAGGCTGAGGACATATTATCCGCCAGGGGTGTGTGGATCATTCCCGATGTGTATCTGAATGCCGGTGGGGTGACGGTCTCGTATTTTGAATGGCTGAAGAATCTGTCTCATGTCCAACTGGGCCGTATGGGCAAGCGCTTTGAGCAATCGGCCTTTGACAAGATTCTCCACACGGTTGAACGCCTGACGGACACCTGGCTGCCGGAGGCGGAGCGCCGGGCGATTGTGCATGGCGCAGATGAAATCGATCTGGTGAATTCGGGGCTGGAGGAAACCATGATTACCGCCTATCATCAGATCTACGAAGAGTGGAAAGGGGATCCGCGGGTGCCCGACTTACGCACGGCAGCCTTTATCAGTGCGGTGAAAAAAGTTGCCGTCTCGTATATGGAACTCGGCATTTTTCCCTAAAGCTAGCCGGTCAACCAGCATGAGGCGTGTCTACACCGCTCACGACCCGACCGAAGCGCATCTGGTCAAGGGTCTACTCGAAGCCGAGGGCATCGAAGCCATTGTCCAGGGCGAGCATCTCTTTCCGCTGCGCGGCAGCCTGCCGGTCACGGCTGACACCAATCCCTCCGTGTGGGTGGCGAACGATACGGACTTTGACCAGGGCCGGACGATTGCCCAAGCCTACGACCACGGGGCTGGGGCTGACCCGGAACACGCTCCACACTGGTCCTGTCCCCGCTGCGGGGAGGATCTCGAAGGCCAGTTCACCGCCTGCTGGAAATGTGGAGCGATTCGGCCTCTGGGGTAGAACAGGGGCCGACGACGGTTATTTTGCCAGCCCCACGGTCTCCATCCGGGTGGGCTTCATGACAACCAGAACCCGGGGTTCTGTTTTCATGCGTTCCAGATATTCCGCACTGCCTTCCTCGCCCTGATATTTCACCAGGATTTTCCGGGTATCCTCCCAAATATCCTGCTCTCGGATTTCGACTTTACCCTCAGCCGTGACATAGCCGAATCCGGTGACATCATCGATACACAGGCTCATGCGGGCGTCGCGGACCAGGTTTTTATATTTGGCGCGCTCGGTGGTAATGGAGATGATAAATTGCTCGCCGTCCCACACAAACCAGACTGGAGTAAGCTGGGGCGTGCCATTGGCGCGAATTGTGGCCATGGTGGCATTCCGACTTTCGGCCAGAAAGCTCTCAACGGTCCGCTTGTCCTCCTGAGCCCACACCGCGCCGGTCAGGCTGAGGGTGAGAACGGTTCCCCATACAATGGTCCTGTACGCACTGTTCCGCATCCGTGCTCCCTTCGTGCAAGAGTTTCGGTGCGACACATAGCAGAGAACAGCCGACAAGAGTAGTTCCACGCCGCGCGGCAGAACAGCCGCCTAGACGACGGCCTTACGCCACACGGTTGCCAGCCAGGGTTGTTGTTGGCGGGGTTTTCCGGGCGGACGGTAGTAATGCGTGACTTCTTGAAAATTTGCATCCGTGAGCAACGGTTGCCACGTCTCAAACGTGTAGAAGCTGCCGTAGCGCTGGTCTTGCCAGAATTCTTGGTCATTGCCGCGCGGATTGGAGCTGAACAGGATACCGTTCGGTTTGAGCGTGTCCCAGAGCTGCCCCAGGATTCGCGGCAACTCCTGGCTCGGAATATGAAAGAGTGCGGCGTTGGCAAAAATGCCGTCAAAGCGTTCCGGTGGTAATCTCAAATCGAGAAAATCCTGATGCCAGACCTCGCAGCCCGTCTGTTGTCTGGCCATTTCAACAAAGCGTTCCGCGCCGTCCAATCCAACGGCCTCGTGACCCAGGTCACGAAAGGCCGCAAGGTCACGGCCTGGGCCGCAGCCAAAGTCGAGGATTGCATACGGACCGTCTCCCGCTACATGGCCAAGCAGGGCGGCGCGGTTCTGGCTGACATCATGGTCTTGCGTCCCGCGCCAGAACGCTTCCGCAAACCGTTCGTAGAAAGCGAGGGTCGTGCGAGCGGTCTGGGTGACTTCTTCGGGACTGAGTTGGGCCAGGGGTTTGGATCGTTTCATAGTGGGTCAGGCATTCCTGATAACACAGGTCTGGGCGTCTTGTCTCGGCGGTCCGGACCCCTGCTTGCGCAGCGATGCCGTTCAGGGATTTCTTTCCGCCCGCCTTTTTGACACAATGCGCTCCGACTCAGGGACACGCTATGCCACATATTATCGGTACTGCCGGGCATATTGACCACGGCAAGACGTCATTACTCAAGGCCCTGACCGGGCACGATACCGACCGGCTCAAGGAGGAAAAGGAACGGGGCATCTCCATCGATCTCGGTTTTGCTTATTTGGATTTGCCGGGCGGTGAGCGGGCCGGAATCGTGGATGTGCCCGGTCACGAGCGTTTTATCCGCAATATGCTGGCCGGTGCCCAAGGGATAGACTTGGTGTTGTTTACCGTTGCCGCGGACGATGGGGTGATGCCCCAAACCGAGGAGCATTTTGATTTTCTCCACCTGCTGGGCGTGCAGAAGGGCCTCTTCGTTATTACCAAAGCCGATATGGTCGGCCCCGAGCGGATCGAAGAGGTCCGGGAGGAAATAGAGATTCTGACGATTGATACCGTTTTTGAAGGCGCGCCCATCCTGCCGGTCTCTTCTATTACCGGCCAAGGCCTGGATGGATTGCACCAAGAAATTGCGCAGCAGCTTGAAGCCTATATCCGGCCCTCTCGGCCCGGATACTTCCGGTTGCCGGTTGATCGGGTCTTTACGCTCAAAGGGCACGGAGTGGTAGTGACGGGGACCGCGCTGGCCGGAACCGTCCGCGCAGGTGAGACTGTCCGCGTACTCCCAACCCAGAAAGAAGCGCGGGTGCGTTCGCTCCAAGTCCACGGGGAGGCTATGTCCGAAGCGCATTGGGGACAACGGGTCGCGCTGAATTTGGTCGGACTGGATAAGGCGGATATGGCTCGTGGCCATGTCGTGTGTCATCCCCAAGTGCGCCTGACAACCACCCGTTTTGATGCCAGTGTCGAAATTCGGCCGAGCGCGGGACGCGAGGTCGCCAACCACGAGCGGGTGCGCATTCATCTGGGGACCGCCGAAGTCATTGGAAAAATCATCTTCCTTGGCGGCCGTGAGGCCGTGTCGCCCAAATCGACCGCCCTGTGCCAGATTGTCACCCAGGAGCCGGTGGTTGCCCTGCGCGGGGACCACTTCGTGCTGCGCAATCAAACCGCGCAAGGAACCTTGGGCGGTGGGGTGGTGGTGAATCCTTTTGCTCAACGCCACCGCAAGGCGGAAACCCTGGTCACGGAACGCTTACAGGCCCTGCAAACAACAGACCTGCGTCAGGCCTGCCACGCCTATCTGGAAGTCTGCCCGCAGTTTGCCGTCCGGCTGGACGAAATTTACCATGGGGTGAACGCACAAGAAGAGGAAATTATTGCTCTGCTTGCAAACGATGACGCGATCTTGCCTTTTCCCGATGCGCAGCATCCCGAAGCTTATTCCATTGCAACAAAATGGCGGCGGCTGGTCGCTGCCGTCGAAAAGATGCTGGCCGTCTTTCACGCCCAGACCCCGCTGGCTCAGGGGATGGAAATGGAGTCGGTACGCAGCCAATTGCCGTTTAACCTGGCCCCCAAGATTTTTCGGGTTGTGGCCGAGCGGCTTATTGCAGAGGGGGTTGTCGTTCGCCACGAGAGCCTGTTGCGTCTGCCGTCCCACGCGGTCTCGCTGAGCCAGGAAGAGCAGGCAATTGCCGCTCGACTCGAACGTGTCGTGCAAGACGGACAATTCACCCCGCCGGACACGAAGGGACTGGAGGAAGTACTGCAACTGCCTCGCAAGCGGCTGAACGATTTCTTAGCGGTGCTCGAGTCGCGGGGAGCGATTGTCAAAATTACACCGGATTTCTACATTAGCGAAAAAGTGTTGGGGCAGGCGCAGGCGACATTGACTGACTATGTGGCGGCCCACGGAGAAATTACCGCGGCCCTATTCCGCGATCTGCTCGGCATCAGCCGAAAAACTGCCATTCCCCTGCTGGAATACTTCGACCGCAGCGGGCTCACGGTCCGGGTCGGTGATGTGCGTCGGCTACGGAAAACCTAGGGGGGAGATGATCTTTGTCCTATGGAGCGGAGATGTGTTCGAAGGAGAGTGCAAAGGGTGGGAGGGGGAATGCCATGACCGCAAATTCCTTTACCGTCATGGCATTCCAGTAAGCAAGAAGGCTCACTCAAGAGCCCGTGCCCCAATCAGGGCCTATCCACAACCACATCCACAACCACCACGTTTCTCAGAGTAAACGAATTGGAACCATATTTCAAGCTCTGGATGCAATTTTTATTCTAACCAATTGTAAAAAAAGAAAAATAAATATTATTTTATGATAGAAAGCCTACGGGGCTGGGTGTAAAAGGTCCGAGCAGTGTCTGCTTAACTCTATTCCGGTAATTTGTGCGATACGAACTTTTTCTGAGTCTGCGTTATCTGCGAGCCAGACGGCGTGAGGTATTTATCTCGTTAATCACCATGATTTCCATGGTTGGAGTCATGATTGGCGTGATGACGCTGAATATCGTCTTGGCGGTGATGACCGGCTTTGAAGAAGATTTACGTGACCGCATTCTGGGCTTTAATCCGCACGTCGTGATTTCCAGTTTGCAGGGCTTTGTGGACGGATATGCGGAGGTGGTTGACGCCGTGAGACAGCTGCCTGATGTGGTTGCCGTGGCTCCGTTTGTCTACGGTCAGGTGATGGTCAGTGCGGGACAGAGTGTGTCTGGTTCGCTCGTACGTGGAGTGGACCCCTCGTTAGCTAGTGCGGTGGTCGATATTGGTGCCCATCTGTCTTTCGGTGAAGTCGGCCAACTCGGCCAAAAACAGGAGCTGACGTTTCAGACCGAGGACACCGTCCAGACGGTGCAGCTCTCCGGCGTGCTCGTCGGGCATGAGTTGGCGCGTCAACTTGGCGTCTTTGTAGGTGACCCGATCAATATCATTTCTCCGCTGAGCACGACCCCCGGTCCCCTTGGCGTTGTTCCCAGGGTCAAGCGTTTTGTGATTGTCGGTGTGTTTGACTCGGGTATGTTTGAATACGATAGCGCCCTGATCTATATGTCGCTCGCCGATGCCCAACAGTTTTTTACCCTGGGCGAACAGGTGACTGGTGTTGAGGTGAAGATTCGCGATGTGTATCAAGCCCAAACGGTCGCCCGCGAGTTGGAAAGCATACTGGGATTCCCCTATACGACCCGGGACTGGACCGAGGTGAATAGTAATATTTTTGCTGCGCTGAAACTCGAAAAAGTTGTGTATTTTATCGTGCTCCTACTCATTGTCCTGGTTGCCGCGTTCAATATTATTGCCACGTTGATCATGGTGGTCATGGAAAAGCGCAAGGATATTGCGGTGTTGAAGTCCATGGGGGCAACGGGCCGCGCCATTAGTCGAATTTTTATTTATAAAGGACTCATCATCGGTGTTGTCGGGACACTTATGGGTACGCTGCTGGGTTGGGTCGGCTGTTGGCTGCTGGACCGTTATGAGTTCATCGAACTCCCGAAAGACGTCTTCTATGTTTCGACCCTGCCGGTGAAAATGTATGCGGAGAACTTTTTCATTGTTGGGGTGGCATCTGTGATTATCTGTTTGCTCGCCACCATTTACCCCGCGCGTCAGGCGGCGCGATTGGCGCCAGTTGAGGTCATTCGCTACGAGTAAGGGATGGACCGCTGAGAGATGTCACATTTCCTCCTCCAGGCAAAGCAGCTCAGCAAACAGTACGGAGAGGATGAGCACGCGGTTCGCGTGCTTGAAAACCTGGACCTCGCCCTTCAGCCGGCTGAGCGGACGGCCATCATTGGGGAATCCGGGGTGGGGAAGAGTACGCTGCTGCATATTCTGGGCACGCTTGACCGCCCCACCTCAGGACACATCACGCTTGACGGCCAGGACCTGTTTGGCCTGCCCGAAGGAGAGCTTGCCGCCCTCCGCAACCGAGAGATTGGATTTATCTTTCAACTGCATCATCTCCTGCCGGATTTTAGCGCCCTGGAGAATGTGATGATGCCGGGACTGATTGCTGGGCACAGTCAGGAGGAAGCCCGGACCCGTGCCGCTGAGATATTGGAGCGGGTTGGCCTGTCCGCCCGTCTGAGCCACCGACCGGGAGAATTGTCCGGGGGAGAACAGCAACGGGTAGCGGTTGCGCGGGCCTTGGTCCTGGAGCCCCGTCTGGTGCTGGCAGATGAGCCGACCGGCAATCTTGACCCCGAGACCGGTGAGGGAGTGCTACGATTGCTGCTCGCGCTGAATCAGGCCATGGGTGTGGCTATGGTCGTTGTCACGCATAGCGAAAAACTCGCCGCGGCGATGGATCGGACCCTGCGACTCAAACATGGCACACTCACCGAGATAGGCCGAGGAGACGGGACATCCTGACCCGAGCTCTGGGAGGGAGGTGTTTGTGAGGGGGAGGTGCAGGGGCTGTGGTCAGGGTGCTTCTTGTGCGAAAACTATAGTGTTTGTCACTTCCCCCGGCTTCTTTCAGGGAGGACACGAAAGGGATTGCTGTCTTTACAATACGAGGTGATTTTGGTAGGGGGGAGAGCGGTCCCAAAGGCAGACGCAACACGCATGGCTCGCACATTTCTCGTCATTACTGGCATATGTCTATTCATCTGCTCTGGGCTTCTGGGGATTACGTCCCCTACCCAGGCTGACGATGCAGAACTCTCGGAAGAGCATATCCCCGATGCCCTCCCTGACGATGTCTTTGACATGGATGAATCCGAAGCCGAGGCGTTGCTTTTTGAAGAAGAGGAAATCGAAGACGAATCTGACGCAGCAGTGGTCGAAGCGGATGAACCGGAAGGCGACACAGTCGAATCGGCTCAGCCCGACGCGCCAGCCGACATGGTCGATACGATTGTGATTGGCGGCAACGACCGTGTTGAGGAAGAGGCGATCCGCATTCGGACCTCCGCTCTGCCTGGCACTGCGTTGAATCGAGACACGGTCGATGCCGATATTCGGTCCATTTACGACATGGGCTTCTTCCATAATGTGGAGGCGCGGTTTGAGCGCGAAAACGGCCGTAATATTTTGACCTATTGGGTCAGTGAGCGCCCGCTCATTCGCGAGGTTCGCTTCGAGGGGAATAAGAAGCTCGACAAAGAAGCGCTTGAGGTGGCGCTCAAAATCCATCCGCGGACCATCCTCAACCCTGTCCGCATCAGGCGTGGCATAGAAGACGCCAAAAAGGCCTATGAAGAAAAAGGCTATTTAGATACCGATATCTCGTATCGTGCCGAACAGGTCGGTCCGGGAGAAACCGCGGTGACCTTTACGATCGAGGAGCAGAAGCCGACCGGCATTGCCCAAGTAAATTTTGAGGGCAATGAGACGTTTGAGGATTCCCGGCTGCAATCCATCATGGCGACCCGCAAGAAGAATTTCTTGTCTCGCTTCATGAGCGTCGGGACGCTCAACCGAGAAGCGCTCAAGACGGATACCGAACGGATTACCGCCTATTACTACGATAATGGCTATATCAACGTCAAAGTCGATGAGCCGAAAATTGAACGGCACGATGACGGCATGCATGTGACCATTCGGATCGATGAGGGCGAGCAATACACCATTGGCGAGGTGCATATAGTCGGCGAATTCCCTGGGAGTGAAGACCAGGCCCTGCGGGCGGTCGCCTTGGCGGAAGGCGAGGTATTTAAGGCCAGCCACCTGCGAGAAGATGTCTTTCGTTTGACCGGCTATTTCAGCAACCACGGCTTTGCCTTTGTGAACGTTGAGCCGGAAACCCAAGTCGAGCAGGACGACAGCGTCGTCAATATCTCCTACCGGGTTGACCAGGGACCGGAAGTCTATGTCGACCGGATTGATATCGCGGGCAATACCAAGACGCGTGACAAGGTGATCCGGCGAGAATTGCGCATTGCCGAGCAGAGCAAGTTCAACGCCACCAGCATAGAGCATAGCCGCGCGCGGGTGCAGCGACTCGGGTTTTTCCAGGATGTGAACGTCGCCACGCGTCGGGGGGCGCGGAGCGATTTGCTCAATGTGCTAGTTGATGTCAAAGAGGCCCAAACCGGAGCCTTCAGTGTTGGAGCCGGATTTAACACGGCGACCAGCCTGATCGGTTCTGCCCGTATTCAGGAAACGAATCTCTTTGGCTATGGCCACCAGTTTGTGATCAGTGGCAATATGGGCAGTCGGTATCGGAACTCCACCGTCAGTTGGACGGACCCCTATTTCCTGGATACCCATCTGACCCTGGGGACGGAGGTCTTCGACTGGCGCTTTGCGTTTGAGGATTTTGATCGGGCCGGGACGGGCGGCGGGGCAAAGCTCTTCTACCCCCTTGACGAGTTGGGGCTCAAAACCCTGTGGGGATTTCCTCTGGAAGATGTCTCTATTGGTGTGCAATACCAATGGGAAAAATCCAAGGTCAGCAATTTTGAACCGATTGCTCCCGATGCGGTCCGGGCCGAAAAGGGCGCCCAAATCACGAGCAAAATCACCCCAACCATTCGGCGCAATACCCTTAATCACCCCATGGATCCGACCGCCGGTTCCTATCAGCAAATCCTTTTTGGTCAGGCCGGCCTTGGGGGAGACTCGACGTATAGCAAGGCCGAAATTCAGGCCCAGTTTTTCTTCCCGGTCTATCGCAACCCGCGTTTCGGGCAGTTGACCTGGATGTCGAATACCTTCTTTGGGTATGGGGTGGGGGATATTGATTTTACGGACGAACCCGTTATCGGCGGGGAGGCTGAAAAAATCCTGGAGGATGACTTGCCGCTGTTTGACCGCTACTTCCCTGGTGGACTGCACTCTATCCGGGGGTTTGGCGAGCGGAGTTTGGGGCCGCGCCAACCCGTGACTGTTTTAATTAATGATAGAGACGCGCCCAACGGGATACGCGCGGAAACCTATCATCGGCCGATTGGCGGCAGCCAGCAGTTGACCTTCCAGAACGAATTGCAGTTTCCGATCGTCAAACAGCTCAATCTGAAGGGCGCGGTCTTTAGCGATATCGGCAACGCCTTTACAGCCGAACAAGGCGTCGACCTTGGGGATCTGCGCTACTCGGTGGGAGCCGGGATCCGGTGGAAGTCGCCCTTCGGACCCATCCGGATCGACCTGGCCAAAGCGCTCAACGCCAAGAAAAATGAGCGCACCAGCAACATCCACTTTTCCTTCGGGGGTGCGCGTGGTGGTATTGGTGGCGGACGCGGCCGGTATGGCGGGTTCTAGCCTGGATGAATGAATCGCAGGTCCGTGTGTCCGTCTCTATGCCCAGGGAGACGTTTAGACAAGCACGCTAACAATGGAGAGAGATATGTATTGGAAAAAAATCGTTTGTGTCGCCATGAGTCTTGGTTTTCTCCTCTTCCCCTCTAGTGGTGAGGGGGCTGAAGACATCCGGGTCGGCTATGTGGACCTCCAGGTCGCGCTGAATACGTCGAGCGCCGGAAAAAAGGCCAAAGACAGTTTTAAGGCTGAAGTGGGCCGGATGGAACGCAAGCTCGAAAAGCGCCGGGAAAAGGTTGAAAAGCTCAAGGAAGAGCTCGAGAAAAAAGCCCTCTTGCTGCGGGACGACGAACGGATCGCGTTGCAGCGAGACTACCGCCAGGAGCTGCGCGACTTTGAGCGTCTGTATAAAGACTCCCAAGAGGAACTCAAGATCAGAGACCGCGAACTGACCGCGCGCATCCTGGTCGAACTCCGTCAAGTCGTCAACGATCTTGGAGAACAGGGCAGCTATTCGGTGATTCTCGAAGGCAATAACACGGTTGTGCTATACGGCTCAAAAAGTATTGATCTGACCGAGTCGGTCATTGAAGCCTATAATAAAAAAGGCACCAAGATCTCTTTTAAAAACTAAGAGCCCGTTGTGCGCTCACCGCCACATGGACCATCCCACTGTCGCCTCTATTCTGCCCCATCGCTACCCGTTCCTCCTGGTTGACCGGGTGGTGGAAATCTCAGCCGGGAAACGTATCGTTGCGCTCAAAAACGTGACGATCAACGAGCCGTTCTTTGTTGGACACTTCCCCGACCACCCGCTTATGCCCGGTGTGCTCATCTGCGAAGCAGTCGTGCAGGCTGGCGGCATTCTGGCGCGTTCGTCCGTCGATTCGTCCGCGGAGACCGCTGTTCCTCCCCGGTTGTCCGTTCAGTCGCCGCACCGGCTGGCGATGTTGACCGGGCTCGACCGCGTTCGCTTTCGACGCCAGGTCGTCCCCGGTGATCAGTTGTTGATGGAAGTGGAAATTCTACGCCGCCGCGGAACGTTCTGGAAAATGCAGGGGATCGCTCGGGTTGACGGGCAGGTCGCGGCGGAACTCGATTTCACGGTTGTTGATGTGGACCCGGAAAGCGAGACGCAGGCGTGAGTACCGAGACCACGATCCACCCGTCGGCGGTGATCGCGCCTGGCGCGGAGCTTGACCACGGGGTGCGGGTCGGACCCTATGCAGTGATTGGCCCGCAGGTACGTATTGGCCGGGATTCCAGCATCGGGCCGCATAGCGTGATTGAGGGACACACGACGATTGGCTGCGAGAATCAGATTTTTCAATTCGCGAGCGTTGGTGCGATTCCGCAGGATAAGAAATATCAGGGGGAGGACAGTCGTCTCACCATTGGTGATCGCAACACCATCCGTGAATTCGCCACGTTAAATACCGGGACCACCGGTGGCGGGCTGGTCACGCGGATTGGGCATGATAATCTCTTCATGGTGTACTCCCATGTGGGCCACGACTGTCAGATCGGAAACAATGTGATTCTGGCGAACTGCGCGACCCTGGCAGGCCACGTGTTACTCGAAGATTATGTTGGCGTGGGTGGGCTGGTCGCCATCCATCAGTTTACGCGGGTTGGGGAGTCGGCCTATCTCGGTGGGGGGGCGATGGTCTCTCTCGATGTGCCGCCGTACTGCGTTGCCCAGGGAGATCGGGCGCGTTTGTTTGGACTGAATCTCATCGGACTCAAACGGCGTGGGTTCGGCGAGGAACAACTGAACGCGCTCAAAAAAGCCTATCGGACGCTTTTCGCCGAGGGATTGACGCTGAAAGAGGCGGCCGACCGTACACGTCAGGAACGGGTGTCATCCCCCGAGGTCGTCCATTTGACGGAGTTCATTGCCAGCTCACAACGAGGCATTTGTCGCCCGCGACGGAATGCCGGCCAAGAGAACGAAGATGATCTTGGCTAACCGTGTTGTGCCTCTCTAGTGAGTGTCCAAATCCATGGCGCGTCTTGGTCTCATTGCAGGCAATGGACAATTCCCGCTTCTCTTTTGCGCGGCGGCCCGCGCAGAGGGGGTTGAGGTCATTGCGGTTGCTCACCAGGGGGAAACGCCTCGGGCTATTCACGACCACGCGTCCCACGTCACCTGGGTGCGGGTCGGGGAACTCGGGAAAATTATTACGACCTTCCACGAGGCAGAGGTGACCCAGGCCGTTATGGCTGGGGGCATCTATAAAACGGGTGCCATGACTCAGATACAGCCCGATGCACGCGGGCTGGCTTTCATCAGCAAATTGCCCAATCTGAAGGATGACGTGATCCTGCGCGGGGTGGCGCAGGAACTTGAAGACGAGGGCATTACGATTGTCGAGTCCACCCGCTTCCTCTCATCTCTTGTGCCCCAGGAAGGGATGTTGACGCGCGCTGAGCCGGATGCGCAGCAGTGGCAGGATATCCGGCTCGGGGTCGCGGTGGCAAAAGAGATTGGTCGCTGGGATATCGGACAGAGTGTCGTCGTCAAGCGTGGAACGGTCCTGGCGGTCGAGGGCGTTGAGGGTACAAACGCCGCCATTCGGCGCGGTGGCACCTTGGGCGGGGCAGGCAGTATTGTGGTGAAAGTCAGTAAGCCGCAACAGGATTTGCGCTTTGACGTCCCAGCTGTTGGACCCGATACCATCGCGGTCATGCATGAGATCAAGGCTGCCGTTTTAGCCATCGAGGCTGGCAAGACACTTATGCTAGAGCGTTCGACGCTGCTGGAGCGTGCCCAGGACACAGGGGTCCGGGTGGTTGCGGTGGGAGCACAAACTGAGGAAGAGGCGACTGAATAAATCATGAATAAACGATGTGTCATGCTGTCCATTATCGTTTCCCTTCTCCTGATTGGGGGGGCAACACGCACGGCCTGGGCGGGGATTCAGGCGGTCTTAGAGAATCCGGGCGAGGACCAGTTTGTGAGTGGGGTTCGGCTCATTTCCGGCTGGGCGTTCGCGGTCTCCGATGATCCCGACAATCCGGTTGCACTGCCCGTTACCATTCAGCTTTCCATTGATGGCCAGGACTACGGTGAGATTCCCTGTTGTGTTGATCGAGGAGATGTCCAGGAAGAGCATGGCGAGCACGCGCTCAAGAGCGGTTTTGGGCAGGTGTTTAACTTTGGTCTGCTCAGTGGCATCGGAGAAGGCTCGGAGGAGAGGGGAACGGATCAGGCGAAGGGAGAACATACGGTTCACATTGAGATGTCCGCGGAGGGCGTTCCGAATAAAATTATCGAACACACCGTGACCGTTGTTCGCCCGGCTGGCTATGAATTCCTTGAGCTTCCGACTGTGAGCGGCTCCACCAGTCACGAGATCAACCCGGAAACGCAGGAGCTTACGCTCCAGAACGTCACTTTTAGTGATAAGAACAGCAACGAGAGGGCGTCCGGCGAACTCTGGTTAAAATGGCAGCCCAACATCCAGCAACTGGCCGTGGTCGGCTCACGGATAGTATCGACTGGGGAAGATACGACTCCGACCGAAGAGGATGAGACGGCAGACGGTGAAGATGAGGTCGCAGACGGCGGGGATGAAACCTCAGACGAAAATGCTATTGGGATCACCGCGACCTTTGAAAATCCACCGCCACTGGAAGCAACAAATGTGACCCAGATTACGGCGGGGGGGATCGGGCTGGTGTCCGGCTGGGCGTTTACCAGAAACCCCGACGCCGAGATCGATCGCGTTTCGCTGCGGGTGGACGGTGCCGCTCCGCTCACGGTTGGAGAGGAAATTCCGTGCTGCTCGGAGCGGCTTGATGTCAGGAACGCCTTCCCCGCAGTGGCACCACGGAATACCGGCTTTGGCGGCCTCATCAATTTCAATCTGATTCCCAGCGGCGCGCGGACTATTGGCGTTGAAATCCGGGACACTGCGGACCCGGATAAGCCATTGAATTTCAATCACGAGGTCTCCGTGGTCCGACTGGGAGATGCCGAGTTTCTCGAAAGTTTTCAGCTGACCGAAGAGAGCGGTGTAACGGTGACCGGCTCATTATTGACCCTTCAAGATGTGGATATCAAGGCCAAGGGCGAGGATGAAACAATAACGGTGGACGCCGGATTTCTCTGGAACGAGAGCTGCCAGTGTTTTCTGCCTTGGCCCCTGTGTGGCAACGGCGGACGAGATGTTGGAGAGGAATGTGACAGAGAGGCGCTTGGTGAACTAAGCTGCCAGACGCTTGGGTTTGGTGAGGGCGACCTCAGCTGTTTCAGGGATGAGGAGACCGACCACGACTTCTGTCTGCTCGACACGAGCGAATGTGAGGGAGAGACAGGAGCCAGGGCCTATGTGACCCTGGTGAATGACGACGATGTGGCTGTCGTCAGGACGGACACGAACGAGGTGACTCAGACGATCCCGGTTGGTGACCGTCCACGCGGCATCGCGATCAGCCCGGACGGGAATGAGGCGTATGTCGCGAATGCCGGTGATAACACTGTGTCGGTCATCAACACTACCACAAAGATGCGCGTTGCGACGATCTCGGTTGGTCGTGAGCCGCAGGGGGTTGCTTTTGCCCCGGATGGAGCCGCCGTCTATGTGACGAATATCAAGGACCATACTGTTTCTGTCATTGATACCGCCACCCGGACACAGACAACCACCATCGCGGTGGGCCGGAGTCCGCAGTCCATTGCCGCTGCCGTCACCCCGAATGGGCCACGAGCATATGTGCCGAACTTTGACGATAACACCGTCACCGTGATTGACCTGACGACGCATACCCCCCTGCCTGACCCGATTGTGGTGGGAGAGGGACCGCTCGGGGTCGCGGTCAGTGTAGATGGGACGCGCGTCTATGTGACGAATTTCGGAGATCCCGATGAGAGCGATGAGAGCGATTACACGGGAGACACGGTTTCCTTTATCGATACAAAAGAGAACGAAGTCGTTGATACCAACCCTGACGAGGACGGAGTGCAGCATCTGCAAGTCGGTGTGCAGCCTGCCGGGGTAGTCGTGATACCTGAAACGGCACTGGAATTAGTGAAACGGGAGCTGAAGGCGGATGCCTTTGTCGCAAACTTCCTTGACGCAACCGTATCGGTGATAACGGAGGCGGACATTCATCCGGAACTCAGCACCCCGTCTTTTAATGTGGCTTTTAATCCGCGCTTCAATGCGGTGAATAACGAACCGTACGCTATCGCGATTACGCCAAACGGCATGCGGGGCTATACGACGCTGTTCGGCTCCCGGACGGACGAGGGCGAGGTCGTCCAGGTCTTCAGTACGCTTGCTCAACAAGTCGTCGCCACGATTGGGCTCGGGAAGAAGCCGTTCGCCATTGCCATTGGCCCGCAATAGGAGCCGTCTGCGAGTTGACGCCTGCCGGAGAAAATGGCAGTATTTCTGCACTAACGCACTGACCCAACCTCCATTCGTTTGCCACTGTGGGGCCGTAGCTCAGTTGGGAGAGCGCTTGAATGGCATTCAAGAGGTCGTGAGTTCAATTCTCATCGGCTCCACTTTTCCCCCTTCCTCCCGCAGCACGCCAAGCCGGCTCTCGGCTGATATTCTCCTGTAAGAATCGGACGGTGGATGTATATGTTGCCGTTACCCTCCTTCACCTGTAATACGTTCTCGTGCAATGAATGGGACACAAAAGGAGTCGGAGAGGGGGACAACTGATAGTGCATACGCGCGTCTTGATCGCTAACCGTGGCGAAATCGCCATTCGCATCGCCAAATCGGCAACCGCCCTGGGCCTGGAATCGGTCGGGGTGTACCCGGCCACTGATACGCTTTCGCTGCATACTCGCTGTCTGACGGACAGTCAGGAGATCGGTATGGCGGCAGATTCCGTTGGAGCGTATTTGAACGCGGACATGCTCGTCCAGACTGCCAAATCACGTGGGTGTGACTGTCTGCACCCCGGCTATGGCTTCCTGTCCGAGAACGCCGCCTTTGCCGCGTTGTGTGCTGCCGCGGGAATCACCTTCATAGGTCCGTCGCCGGAGACGCTGGCCTTATTCGGGGATAAAGTCAGAGCGCGGGCGCTTGCCGAGTCGCTGGGCATTCCCGTTGTGCCGGGCAGCGTCGCACCCATCGAGTCGGCGCGGGAAGCAGACACGCTGGCCGGCGAGCTTGGTTATCCGGTGATGCTCAAGGCCGCGGCCGGGGGCGGGGGGCGCGGTATGCGGGTCGTCGAGAGAGCCGAGCAGATGGCCGAGGCATTTGAGCGCTGTTGCAGCGAAGCCCAGGCCGCATTCGGTGACGGCGCCGTCTTTCTCGAAAGGCTGATCGCCCAGCCCAGGCACATCGAGGTCCAAATTCTGGCGGACTCCTCTGGTAATGTGGTCCATCTGCACGAACGCGACTGCTCGGTCCAATTGCGCCACCAGAAGGTCGTTGAGGTGGCCCCCGCTCCGGGGTTGGACCCCACCCTGCGAGAGCAGATGCTCACCGCTGCGATCACCCTTGTGAAGGCCGCCTCGTATGTGAACGCCGGCACCGTCGAGTTCCTGGTCTCGCCCGAGACCGGCGCGTATTTTTTTATTGAATGTAATCCGCGCATTCAGGTCGAGCATACGGTCACCGAACAGGTCACCGGTATTGATCTGGTCGAGGCCCAGTTTCGTATTGCCGCGGGTGAAACGCTCGCCTCGCTCGGTCTGGGCGACCAGCAGGCAGTCGGCCGGCCGCGCGGTTTTGCCGTGCAGGCACGTGTCGTTGCCACGAGTACCGGGAGTATTACGGCTTATAAGGAACCCTCGGGCGCGGGCATCCGGGTGGATGGGTGTGGCTATCTGGGCTATGCCCCACCGCCGCAGTTCGACCCCTTGCTGGCGAAACTCATTTGTACGTCCGGTTCTTACCCGGCCGCCATTGCCCGCATGCGGCAGGCGCTTGACGAGTTCCATCTTGGTGGTCTGCACACCAACTTGCACCAACTGCGCGCCATCCTCGCCCATCCGGCCGTTCGGGCCGGCGATGCCAGAACATCATTATTGGCAGAGACCCCGGAGCTGAACACTGTTTCTTTCTCCGTGGCTGAAGGCAGTGCGCTTGCCCTGCTGGAGCAACAGGCTGCCAGGCTGGGCGGTGCGGCTGCGGGGCCGGTTGCCGCACCGACTGCACGCCTGCCGGCCCTGGAGGTGGCCGAGGGCCAGGAAACCGTACACTGTCCCCTGGAGAGTGCTGTGGTGGAGGTCCGCGTGCGGGTGGGCGACACCGTGTCGCCCGGTGACACACTGCTGGTCGTGAGTGCCATGAAGATGGAAACCCTGGTCACGGCAGGATGCGCCGGTGTCATAGCTGCCCTGCAACCGCTCCAGGCCGGGGATAGCGTCGCCGCAGGACAGGTGGTGGCGGTCGTGTCTCCGTCACACGCCGTCACCTCTCAAGCGAAAGAGAGTACGCAGCCCTGGGAGGCAGTGCTGGAAGAGGTCGCGCTCCTGCGGAAATTGGCCGAACAGCGCTTGGCGCCCGGCTCCGACGACCCCGGCGTGGTGCGCCAGCGCTCTCGCGGCAAACTGACCTGCCGCGAGCGGATTGAGCTGTTGCTGGACGCAGGCTCCTTTCGTGAGGTCGGCAGCGTCGCGGGTTTTGCGTCGTATGATGAGGATGGGGCCATCGTGGGGTTTACCCCGGCAAACAGTGTTGGTGGCTGGGGGAAAATAGGCCGGCGGAGTGTCGTAGTGTGTGCCGACGATTTCACGTCTCGGGGTGGCCACGCCGATGGGGCGATCGCGGCGAAGAGCGGCTATCTGGACCGCCTGGCAACGGAAATGCGTCTGCCCTCGATACGGCTGCTGGACGGCTCGTCCGGTGGGGGTAGTGTCGCGGCCATGGTGCCGGCCCAGAAAAAAGAGGGCGAGAGCAGCGCCAAGGAAAGCGCGGGCGCCATCAAAGCCGGCAGGCCACGGGTGGCCGGTGGGGGCGGATCGTATCTGCCCGGGCACCTGGGCAGCAGCATGTATGCCGAGCAGCTCGCGACCATACCGGTGGTCAATCTGTTGCTCGGCAGCGTGGTCGGTATTGGCGCGGCCAAGGCCGTCCTGGGTCACTTCTCGGTCATGGTACGCGATATCGCCCAGCTCTTTGTCGCCGGCCCGCCGGTGGTCTCGCATGCCATGGGTTACGATATCACCAAGGAAGAACTCGGCGGCTGGCATATTCACTGTACGAATGGTGCGGTAGACAATCTGGCAGAATCCGAAGAAGAAGCCATGCAGATGACCCGGACGTTTCTGTCCTATCTGCCCTCCAGCGTATACGAGGTTCCGCCCGTACACGCGGCCAGCGCGAATGATCCGATTGACCGGCGTGAAGAGGAACTGGCGACCCTCATCGCCAGAAAACGGACCACGACATTTGATATTCGGCGGGCCATCGGGTTAATGGCCGACCGGGATTCTTTTTTTGAGATCGGTCCTTTGTGGGGGACCGACCAGGTGACCGGGTTTGTGAGATTCAACGGCTATCCGCTGGGGGTGATTGCTTCTGACAGCCAGCATGCCAACGGTGGTGCACTCACCGCCGACGGCTGCGACAAGCTGACGCGCCACCTGGATTTATGCGATCTGTTTCATCTACCACTCCTGAACTTGGTCGATAACCCCGGCTTCGCGGTCGGCCTGGAGCACGAGCGGACGGGCACGATTCGCAAAGGGGCGGAATGGATGATTGCCTTCGCCCAGGTCCGGGTCCCCATCTTTACTGTTCTGATGCGCCGCAGCTTTGGCGTGGCCGGGAATAATTATGCCACCCCGCGCTCGGAACCCTCGATGCGTGTCACCTGGCCGGCCGCGGATGTCGGTGGGATTCCACCCGAAGGTGGCATCGAGGCGGCCTATAAACGGCAGTTGGCAGAAGCGGACGATCCAGTCGCCTTCCGTGCGGAACTCAACGCCCGGATCGAGAGCGTCCGGGGGCCGCTCGGCCCGTTAAACAAATTCCAGATCGAAGAAATGATCGATCCCAGGGACACCCGCCGCTATATTTGTGAGTGGGTGGAAACCGCCTATCGGGTGGTGGCTCAGCCGACGCGACTCGTACCCAGGGCCTTGCAGTTTCGTCCGTAAGTGGTTTGGACAGCCGTCCCGCTCCTGTGCACTCGAACTTGCCGAAATCCGGTCCGCCGGATAGACAAAAGCAGACAGAAGCAGACCGCAGCAGGTGAGCGTGGAGGACAGACGATGAGCCAACAGACACCGGCCGCCGACCCGAGGTCGCACCCCGACAACGAGAATGAACAACGACCCCTGACCGGCCAGGAATTCCTCGACAGCCTGCGGGACGACCGCGAGGTCTGGATCTATGGTGAGCGCGTCACCGACGTCACCCGGCACCCGGCCTTTCGGAATTCCGCCCGGATGCTGGCGCGCATGTATGATGCCCTGCACGACCCGCAGAAAGCACCGACGCTCAGCACGCCGACCGATACCGGCAACGGTGGGTTCACGCATAAGTTTTACAAGGTGCCGAAGAGTACGGAGGATCTGGTCGGCAGCCGGGATGCCATTGCCGAGTGGGCGCGCATCTCCTACGGCTGGATGGGGCGCTCGCCGGACTACAAGGCCAGCCTGACCGGTACCCTGGGCGCCAACGCCGAGTTCTATACGCCGTATCAGGACAATGCCTTACGCTGGTACCGTCACACCCAGGAGCGCTGCCTGTTTCTCAATCATGCCCTGGTGAACCCGCCGGTCGATAAGGCCAAATCTCCGGACGAGGTGAAAGACGTCTATGTGCGGGTGGAAAAAGAAACCGACGCGGGCGTCATCGTCAGTGGCGCCAAGGTGGTCGCGACCGGCTCTGCCCTGACGCACCATAATTTCATCGGTTTTTACGGGCCAACGCCTCTGGGTAAACCCGAGATGGCGCTGTTTGCCATGATTCCCATGGACAGCGCGGGCGTCAAGCTCATCTGCCGCCCGTCGTATGAATTGCACGCCGCCACCCTGGGCAGTCCATTCGACTATCCGTTGTCTTCCCGCCTGGATGAGAACGACGCCATTCTGATATTGGACAAGGTTCTCATCCCCTGGGAGAATCTGTTTGTCTATCGCGACCTGGACAAGGCCAACGCCTTTTTCCCCGGCTCGGGTTTTATCCCGCGTTTCACCCTGCACGGCTGCACCCGTTTCGCGGTCAAGCTGGACTTTCTGGCCGGCTTGCTGCTGAAGGCTACGGAAGCCATTGGCGTGCAGGACCAGCGTAGCGCCCAGGTGCAGGTCGGGGAGGTGCTGGCTTGGCGGCATATGTTCTGGGGCCTGACCGAGGCGATGACCAAGACCCCCGAGCAGTGGGTCAACGGCGCCCTCCAGCCCAATACGGAGTACGGCCTGGCCTACCGCGCCCTGGCTCCGGTCGCCTACCCGCGCATCAAAGAGATTATCGAACAAACCGTTTCGAGCGGCCTGATTTATCTCAACTCGCATGTGCAAGACTTCAAAACGCCGGAGCTACGGCCCTATCTTGAGAAATATTTACGCGGCTCCAACGATTACGATGCGCTGGAGCGCGTCAAGCTGCTCAAGATTCTGTGGGATGCCGTCGGCACCGAGTTTGGCGGGCGGCACGAGCTGTACGAGCGCAACTACGCCGGTAACTACGAGAACATCAAACTCGAAAACCTGCCCGCGGCCGTGGCCATGGGCCGCGCGGATCAGCTCAAGGCATTTGTCGAGCAGTGTATGGCGGAATACGATATAGACGGCTGGACCGTCCCGGACCTGATCAACCCGGACGATGTGAACCGGATGAAGTAAAAGGATGCTTCAGCGGTATCGAAAGGCGTCTGGCGTTTATAGCCGAGCACGGGTTCCGCTAACACACCGGTCAGCCTCGGCGATCAGAATGATTGCCACGGCCACCTGGATCAGGGTCGGCGCGACGATCGCGCGAGAGTTGGCGTCCGCAAGGCAATCTGATCCCCCACAATGAAGGCCGCCTATTGTGACCCAAGGTTGGTGAGTCAATGGATGTATGAGGACAAGCGTTATGCATGGACTTGAAGGCGTGAAAGTACTGGAGTTGGGGACGATGGTGTCTGCTGCGTATGCCACGAAAGTCATGGCGGACCTCGGAGCGGATATCGTCAAAGTCGAAGAGCCTGGCGGTGACCCTGCACGCCAACGCGGCCCGTTCCCTGATGGGGTGATCGACCCGGAACAAAGCGGCCTGTTCTTATATCTCAATACCAACAAAAGGGGCGTGACGCTCGACTTACGCCACCAACAGGATGAGCTGCATCGGCTTATACGTTGGGCGGATATCCTCGTGCATAACTACCCTCCACGTGATATGGCCACCCGTGGAATTTCCTGCGATATCTTTCGCGAGCTGAATCCGCGCCTGGTGATGTGCTCCATTACGCCTTTTGGCTTGACCGGGCCACACCAGGATTACCATGCCTATGAGTTAACCGTGGCGCATGCTGGAGGCTGGGCGTGGTTAAGTCCTGGCGCGTCCGATCGACCAGATCTCCCGCCCCTCAAAGCCTTCGGGCAGCAGTGTGATTTTCAAGGCGGACTGGCGGCCGCGACGGCGACGCTCGGCGCGTACACAGCGGCGCTGGCGACTGGAAGAGGCGAGCATATCGATCTGTCCGTACAAGCATTCATCGCCTCGTTCTTAGAGCAGGCGATTGTCTATTCCAGCTACCTGGGGCGCGTCGCCTCGCGTTTGGGGCAACACTATATGTACCCATGGGGCATGTATGAGTGTCAGGACGGACTTATTTTCCTGGTCTGTCCAGAAGAGGACCAATGGGAGCGTTTGGTCGAACTCATGGACAACCCAGAGTGGGCCAGCTGGGATATCTTTTCCGGACGCACCAATCGCATTAAGAATCAGGATGCCCTTAAGGGGTATGTGGAAGAATGGACACGGCAATGGAAGGTGGAAGACATATTCCATGCTGGGCAAGCGCGGCGGCTGTGCTTCGCGCCCGTGCTGACGATGGCCGGCTTGGCGCGACAAGAGCAACTCCACGCCCGTCACTTCTTTATCGACGTCACCCACCCTCGGGCTGGAACACTGACGCATTTTGGTGCGCCCTACCAGTTGCGCGACCCCTGGTGGCGGCTACGCAGCCCTGCCCCTCTGCTCGGCGAACATAATGAAGCCTTGGCTCGTATGCAGTCAGCCGCGAGCGGTTCTCACGAGCCAACTCCTCGCGCCCCAGCCCTCACCCCCAGCTCCCCTTTACCGCTCGAAGGGCTTCGGGTTGCGGATTTTTCCTGGGTGTGGGCGGGGCCGTACTGTACCCTGCATCTGGCTTATCTGGGCGCGGAGGTCATTAAGATTGAATCGCACGCCCATCTCGATCTGATGCGACGTCTGCCCATTGCGCCCAAAGGTGTGCAGCCCAGCTATGATGCGTCCGGGCCGTTCAATCAATGGAATCAGGGAAAAAAAAGTCTCCAGCTCAACGTGCGCAAGGCAGAAGGGCTGGCGCTGGCGAAGCAACTGATTCAGCACAGCGATGTCGTCATTGATAACTTTGCCACCGGCGTGATGGACGGCATGGGGCTGGGCTATGACGAATTGAAGAAACTGAAGCCGGAGCTGATCGTGGTCTCGATCTCCGGCTATGGTCATACCGGACCACTCAAAGCGTATATGGGCTACGGTCCGGCCATACCACCGCTCACCGGCCTGTCAGCCTTAACCGGCTATCAAGGGGGTCCGCCGCAAGAGCTGGGCGTATCTATCGGCGACCCTAATGCGGGTATCACGGCGGCGGCGGCCGTCTGTGCAGCCCTGGCCGCGCGTCAACGCACCGGCCTCGGGCAATATATCGACGTCGCGTTGTGGAGCGCGGCGACAGTATTAGCCGCGGAGGGCTGGATGGAGTATGCCATGAACGGCACGGAACCGCCGAGGCAAGGCAACCGCGATATCTGGATGGCCCCCCATAACTGTTTCCGCTGTCAGGGAGAAGATGTTTGGGTTGCGATCGCCTGTGGCACCGAAGAAGAGTGGCAGGCGTTGTGTCGGGTGATGGACCAACCTCAGCTACAAGACCATCCGCATTTTCGCACCACTCGTGATCGCAAAGCGCATGAAGATGAGTTGGAACAGCGCATCACCGCTTGGACGACGCAACATGACCGCTGGGAGGTCACGCGAAATTTGCAAGCCGCCGGTGTTGCGGCCTTCCCCTCGATGAGCAGCAAAGATTTAGTGGAAGATGCGCATCTCAAGGGGCGTGGATTTTTTGTGCGTCTCCCGCATCCGCAGGTTGGCACGCAGACGCATACCGGAATTCCGTGGATTTTGACCAACGCTCCGAATGGGGTCCGCTCTCCCGCGCCACTGCTTGGGCAGCATACGGATGAAATCTTACGCGATGTCTTGGGGTATACCGACGAAGACATCGCGCAACTCAGAGAACAACAGGTGTTGGACTAGAGGCAGGAGGAGGCACAGGTCGGATGGCTGATCATTTTCTCTATGAGAAGGACGGGGCGGTGACGACCATCACCTTTCATCGCCCGGAGCGGCGCAATTGCCTCAATCAGGAGGTGATGAACGAGCTCGAAGGTCTCATCCGCGACGTGCGTAACGATCCCGAAGTCCGCGTCCTCATCGTGACCGGAGCCGGCGTCGCGTTTTCGGCCGGTGCAGACACCTCAGCGGTGAAGGGTCTCACGCGGGAGGAACGGGCCCGCGTCTTCTCAGCCAGAAGCGGCGCAGCGCGCGAGGTCGGCCGCGCGGCTCGTGCCGTCGGTCGTGCCGTCGGCCGCATCTTCGATCAGATCACACGCCTGGACTGCCTGACGATTGCTGCCGTGAATGGCTATGCGGTGGGAGGCGGATGGGCACTCACCGTCGCCTTCGATTTTATCGTAGCGGTAGAGCAGGCTGAGTTCTGGGCCCCGGAGGTCGAATTGGGAGCCGCGTTCATAGGGGGACCGGCGCAGGTCATGGCGGCACGGATGGGGCCATGGCGGGCGAAAGAGGCAGTGATCCTGTGCCACCATTTCACGGCGCGTGAACTGTATGACGTGGGGATGGTCTATCGGGTGGTGAAGAACGGTGAACTGCTGCCCACAGTCCGCGAGCTGACCGAGGAATTGCTGGCCTTGCCGCACCAGGCGGCGACCAAGACGAAGCATTTCGTGGACGGCACCTTCATCGGGCCGCGATTATACTAGGCCGTCGGCCTGTCGCTCTCGAAGAGCAAATAGCCTCAGGATGGTGTTTGCTGCTCTGTGTCAATCCGAAGCAGCTGGTGGCACGGCCGGGGGACCAGCAATTTTCATGGCCCCTGGGCCCAACATGGACGGAGTTTTCTCAAACGTGCCGCCGTCTTCCACCAGCACAGCGGCGACAACAGACTATTCAAGGCAATTTGTAAAACTGTATCGCGCTCTCAGCCAACACCTGACGCCGAAATTTTTCTGGTAGTCTCTCCGCAATCATGGCGGGAGCACCGGGGAAGAACCCATCAGGATGCGGATAATCAGTGGCCCAGAGTATCTTGTGTGGCCCCAGATATTCAGCAAGATACGGAAGGCTGCTCTCAACTGGCTCGAAAGAAATCCAGCACTGTCGCTGGAAATACTCGCTCGGTTTCATCCGCAGCCCGGAGTCGTCGAACACGTCACCGTCTTGAAAGTGGCGATCCATGCGGTCCAACCACCCGGCAATCCAGCCTCCACCCGACTCGAGAAAGGCAATCCGTACTTTTGGGAAGCGCTCGCAGACACCACCCCAGATCACGCTCAAGCAGCCGATCATCATCTCCATGGTGTGTGACACAATATGTTTCGCGCCATGACTCTTTACCCGATCAACGCCCATCGCCGGCATCGCCCCAGGCCCTTCATGGACACCGGTGCCTTCGTGCAGACCAATAGCAAAGTCGAGTTCTTGCGCCTCGGCCCAGAACGGTTCGTAGTCCGGATGGTCAAGCGAACGGCCAAGATAGGGATCGGGGCGGATAAAGCCACTCCGCATGCCGGGTTCCTTGCGGGCATAGCGCATCTCGGCGATCGCCAGCTCTGCCGACTGCAACGGCAACATCGCCGCGCCAAACAGGCGATCCGGATACGGCTTGCAGTAATCCGCCAGCCAGCGGTTGTAGGCGCGACACAGCGCGGCCGACAATAACGGGTCACTCGCCGCTCCACAGAACAGGCCAATGGTGGGATAGAGAACTGCCGCATCAATGTTGTCGATTTCCATGTCCGGGATACGCGCGTGGGGATCAAAGCCCCCCTTCCTTCCCTCGATGTAGCGGATGTTGGTCGGAGCCGCGCCCTGTCGAGCACCAATGGCTCCGGCAAATCCTAACCCCTTGGGACCACCCAGCACCTTGCCCTCTATGCGCAACCGCTCTTGTCCGTCGGTATCAACGAAGAGCTGCGGGGCGCGGTCACGGTAGGCTGGGTCAATATAGTCTTTCCAAAAGTCGGGTGGCTCTAACACGTGACCATCTGCGTCAATAATATTGTATGTGCGACTCATGGCAGTCCTCCTTTTTGCTGCGATAGCTAAGCTAGGCGTTAAAGAACTGTTCTGTCACCTTGTGATGGTGACGGATGAGTAGTTCCTCATCTCCCAAGATGACTTGTTTCTTTGCTCCCGAGGCCAACATGGACTGCGTCTTCTCAAACGTCCCCCCGTCTTCCACCAGCACCCCGTCAACAAAGGTCGCCCGGCTGTACTCCTGGCTGAAGCGCTGCGCCAGCGTTTTTGCCTGCGGATAATAAATTCGGGCCTCCCAGTGCGTTTTGTTTTCACTCAGCGGCCACATCGTATGGGTGAGAAATCCGCCATCCGCCACAAAGAGACAGGTGTTGGGGAAATAGATCAGGCCCGAGAACGACCAGTCCGGGGAACCGGTCGGATTCACCCCCGGCGGCATACCTTGTGAGGAGCTACCCTGTTTTTGCAGCGTCAACATACCATAGCGTCTTGCCAGCGCTTCAACCGGTGTCGGCTTCCAGTCGAGGTTTGCCGGCACCGATATCCGGGCGTGCGAGTCGAACAGGGCCAGTTCATGCACATTCAAATACGGGTTGGAGTTGCTGGCAAAGGCCGCCCCCGTGCTTTTGTTATGTAGACTGAAGATGTGATAGACCTCCTGGAAGGCGTCTTTACACACCTTCCAATTCGCATTCACGTCAACCTCCCAGGTCGAGCAACCGGTTGCCGTCTCGGCAAACGGGTAGCCCTCGAAGCTTTTACCCACTGCTCCGAGGTATTCGCGCAGGGTCTCTTTTGGGCGTGGATCGACATTAATAAAAATAAAGCCTTCCCAGGTATCAACGGCAACCGGCGTCAGTCCATGCGCTTCCTTCTCGATACCATAGAAATTTTTCTCGTCCGGGATATGCCGGAGCGTACCGTCCAGCCCATACGTCCAACTGTGGTAGCGGCAGGTGAACATCTTGCACGCGCCCTTTGCATTCCACACGACCGGATTGCCGCGGTGCGAGCACATATTGTGAAAGGCGTGCACCCGGCCATCGTGACCGCGGACAATGATGACCGAGGTCCGACACACGGCCAGCTCTTTCACAATATAGTCACCGGGCTCGGGGATCTGTTCCACGCGGCCCACGTTGAGCCAGACTTTACGAAAAATATGCTCGCGCTCTTTCTCGAAATATTCGGGCGAGATATAGGGTTCGATGGGGAGCGGTCCGGTTCCCAGCTCTGGATACCGGGCCTGCCATTTCCCGCCCGTGGCTCCGTTGGTCTGTGTGGTCATATCCTCGCCCTCCTTTTCTTCGCCGCGCTCAGCTTCGGGTCGGATAGATATCAATGTTCTCAAGTCGTAACGCATCCAGCCCCTCGGGCACAGGTTCACCATACATCTCAACCGCCGGGGCAATCTTGGCTAACGACAGGGTGAGGTAGAACAGTCTTTGCGCGTCGGCCGGGACCTGCTCCAGCGGATACTGCTCCAAATGGGCCAGGATTTTATCCATACGCGGCACAATGGCGTGATAAAAGGCAGTGATCTCGGCCATCGGACTCGTCTGGCGTTTGATGCTGCGCTCACGGTCCGTGGCCAAAGACCATTCAAGATATGGCCCAAGATCCTGAAATCCCTGCGGCAGTTGACGTTCAGACATTCGGCTGGCTCCCTTCCTCCGCGTTCAAAAAACTTTCCGTCACTTTATGATGCTGGCGGATGAGGATCTCTTCGTCTTGCAGGACGATTTCCTTCTTCGCGCCCGACCTCAGCATCGTTTGGGTGCGCTCCAGCGTACTGGCATCTTCTAACAAGGTGTCACGGAAGGAAACCTTGCCGTATTCCTGGCTGAAGCGGCCCGACAGCGTTTCCGCTTGGGGTGAATAGGTCCGAATTTCCCAGCGTGTCAGGTTTTCCGTGATGGGCCAAAAAATATGGGTCAGATACGTTCCCTTTGACACGTAGATAAGGCAGTTCGGAAACAGCGCCAAGCCGTCGAATGACCAATACGGATACCCGGTCGGATTCACACCCTTGGGCAGCTCCTCCGAAGCACTGTTATTCTGTTGCAGCACCGTCGAGCCAAACCCCTGTACGATGGACTCAACACCGCTGAGTTTCCGGTCCGGGTTTGCGGACAGCGACACCCGGCCATGCGGAGGATAGAGGGTGAAGTCGAGCGCATTCGCATACGGATTGTCTTTGCTGGCATACACATCCCCAATGATGCGGCGGTGCAGGGTGGAGATGTGATACACCTCCTGGAAGGCGTCTTTGGCCACCTTCCAATTGGCCTGCACGTCCGTATGCCAGGAAAAACAGTTGGTCGAGAGGTCCTCAAAGGGATAGCCGTCAATACTCGCGCGCAGCTCTTCACCCAGGTACTCCGGCAAGGTCTGTGGAGGCTCCGGAGCCATATGAATAAAAATGAAACCCTCCCAGGTATCAACGGCAACCGGCGTCATGCCGAAGGTTTCTTTCTTGAGACCAAAGAAATTATGCTCATCCGTAATGTGCCGAAGCGAGCCATCCAGGGCGTATGTCCAGCCGTGGAACTTGCATGAAAAAGTCTGACACCTGCCCTTGGTGTCCCATACCAGTTGATTGCCGCGGTGCGAACACATGTTATGGAAGGCCCGGACCTCACCATCCTTGCCACGAACAACCAGAATCGAGGTGTTACAGACGGTGAGGTCTTTCACAAAATAATCCCCAGGCTGGGGAAGCTGCTCGACCCGACCGATATTGAGCCACGTTTTGCGAAAGACCCGGGCGCGTTCTTGCTCAAAATATTCTGGTGAGACATACGGCTCGACCGGGATGGGGCCAGTCCCGAGCTCCGGATAACGGTCGTGCCATTTGTTTTTCCCCAATGCCATGTGTTTCTCTCCTCTGGCGATGACCTTCCTTATTTTAATTGTTCGTGGTTTTCGACAAAGCGGGTGACATCATACCCATCAACAACACTTGGCTGCCCGTAATTTTCGACCGCCGGGGCGACTTCGGCCAAGGAGAGGGTGAGATGGAATAAGCGCTGCACCTCATCCGGAGCATTTTCAGCTGTAAACCGCTCCAAAAACGGTAGCATGTCTTTCATCCGCGGGAATATCGCTTGATAAAACGCGTTGATTTCTTCCATCGGGCTGGCCTGGCGCTTCGCACTCCGCTCAGGCTCCGTAGCCAAAGCCCATTCAAGGAAGGGAGCAAGGTCCCGGAATTGCTCGGGGAGGGGTCGCGCTGCTGCTGGGTCTGACAGTTTTTCTTCGCTCTTGCTTTCCATCGTGGTCTTCTCTCCGTTTCCTCACCTGGGGAAACCGCTTCTCCCCGCGGTTCGCTCTCATTCCCTGGCAATCGCACTCACCCTCGGCGTCAGATTGCGAATCATATTTGGAATCCCTTATTGGCCAGCCCGCGCAGACGCGTGTGGGCTGGTGGATCGCTGGTGAGCATCCACGCGACTGTTGACTGACTCTGGTTCTCTACGGTGGTCGTTAGAGACCTGGAACGATATACACAGCTCCATAAAGAGGCCGTATAGTATGTGCTAGGGGGGCACAATGCCAAGGCATTTTTTACTTGAAAAAGAAGACCGCATTGCCACACTCACCTTTAATCGACCAGAGAAACGTAACCCATTAAACGAAGACATCCTGCTGGAGCTGGACGCCCTCTTATACCGGCTACGGGACGATACCGAGGTTCGGGTGCTTATTTTCACCGGCTCGGGCAATACGTTCTGCGCAGGCGCGGATTTGTCGCTTACCAAAGGAGTAGACGATCCACGCGAGCGCGAAGCGATTTTTCAGGAATTCGCTCCCCGCCGGACACATTTGACGGAACGCGTCCTGGCAAGCTTAATCCACCTTGAGCCGATCACGATCGCGGCGGTGAACGGCTATGCGGTTGGGGGAGGCTGGGGGTTGGTGCTTGGCTGCGACCTGCGTGTCGCCGTCGAAGGGGCGGAGTTCTGGTTTCCCGAGGTCGATCTTGGGGCTCCGTTGAGTCCGTCTATGGTGACGCTGCTGGCCGCCCAGGTGGGACCGGCGCGAGCCAGAGAGATGATGCTGACCTGCCGCCACTACACGGCAAACGAGCTATTATCCCTAGGGATGCTGAATCAGGTGGTGACGTCGGACAAGCTGATGCCGACGGTCGCCAGGCTGGCCCGGAGCCTGGCCGCAAAAAATGCCAACGCGCTGATGGTGTCCAAGGCAACCGTGAATGCCGTGCCCCTCCATCGAGCCGTGCTCAGGCCAGACCTGCTGCTCGGACGAGACTAGAGCAATTCATGCTTCCGTATAGCCAGCCAGCCCCTACTGTCATTCCGGCGGAAGCCGGAAGGCGTTTCACACAATGCGGCCTACTTCGTGTCTTTGTAGCTGAAGCCCAGACCCGCCCGTGCATCGCTCTGGATGCCGTACTGGGGAATAGGGTAGGACAGCCCGTTCTTGGCCAGCCGGGCCAGGCCGTCCAGGGCTTTCGGCAGGTAGTGAGGCGGTATGGCCATCAGCAGCTCATCCTCAAGCACGCCCCCGTAGCGCCGCTCGGCATAGCACGGAATCGAGACGCTCGGCTCCCCGGTCAGCTTGGCCCGCCCCCAGGAGTCGGCGCAGGCCGACTCGCCCACGCTGCCCCACTGCATTTTCCTATAGCCCGTCCATTGCAGGCCGTTGACCAGCAGGATCATCTGGGCCGGGGTGGCGTAAATCAGACAGATATCCGGTGGGTTGAGCCGACCCGACACCAGCGGTGAGACCGCCAGGGCCTGATAGCGGCCGTAGGGCACGACATCCATGGCCTGTTGGTGGGCGGCTGAGTCCTGCTCGGTCTCAAACCACACTCCGGCCATGGTTTTGCCGCACCGCCACTCCTCGTCCTGGGGGGCGAGACCCAACACGGCCGAGCACTGGCTGCCGACCAGGTCTTCTGCCGTCAGGCCGACAGTCCAGTTGAGCCGGGCGGCCTGGGCGACGAGTTGGTCGGCGGTGTGGATATCCTTGGGACGCCGGATCCGGGGAATCGCTTCCATTTCCTCGACCAAGGTAAACCATTTCATACCGATTGGTGTAGCGCGCAGGTGCAAACGGCGGTTGAGTTCATCGATCAGCGTGGGCCAGTCGTAGCTCGGCTGCTCATGGGCGGTAGAAGTTGATGGCTGTGTCATAGTCTGCCCTCCTGTCGTGTGTGTAGCATGGCCCTGGCGGCCCGGCCACTCGGGCTTGCCCTGAGGTGGCTGAACCGGGGCGCAGCGACAAGTACCACGAGCCGAGTGAGCAGTCATGCGGGGACGGCTGATGAGCTGAAATTTGACGCTTGTCCGGTTTGTCTGATACGAACCTGACGCTTGCCCAGTGAGAATAACAGGATCGCGGGCAAAGCAAGGAGGTCTCAGACATGGCAACGAATCCAACCGAGCGTCAGCAGCGCCTCATCGATATGGCGGCTGCGCATGCCGATGATTTCAAAACGCGCGTCGCCCAGCACGATAAAGAAGGCAGCTTTCCACACGAAAATGTGGCGGCCATGAAGGCGTCGGGCTATACCGCGCTCATCGTACCGGAAGAGCTGGGCGGCGCCGGCGCTACACCGCTGGATATTGCCATGGCCCAGGAACGCCTGGCCTACGGCGACCTGCCCATGGCCATTGCCGTCAATATGCACTACATCGTGGTCTCCATTCTGGCTGACCTGTGGCGGCTTAACCAACGCGGGCAGGGGCCGCACCTGGATGCGATTGAACCCATGCTCAAGGCGACGGTGACCGACGGCCTGATTTTCGGGGGACCGGTCAGCGATCCAAAAATGAACAGTTCGGTCGGCTTTGCCGGTATTAACGACACCACCCGTCAGGCGACCAAGGTGGACGGCGGCTACCGACTGAACGGCAAAAGCGGCTTTGGCACCATGTCCGCGGGGGCCGACTATCTGCTGACGACCGCGCGCTATGAAGACCCGGAGAATGGCCCCCAATGCCTGCTGTGCTTCTTTCCGACCACGGCTGAGGGCGTCGAGATTCAGACCAACTGGGATACGATGAGCATCCGTTCTTCGCAGAGCAATGATGTGGTCTGGAATAATGTGTTTGTCCCCGACGATGCCGCGGTGTTACGACCGGCCCAAAGCTGGGACGCCATCTCCGACATCACCGCCTCGTGGTGGGTGGCCTCCGGTCCGGCGTGTTATATCGGCCTGGCCCAGGCGGCACGCGATTATGCAATGCAGTGGGTGCCCGGACGCACCCAGCAGCCGTTCGATCAGCCCATGACCCACTATCCGAGCAATCAACTCCTGGCCGCGGAAATGGAAATCGGTCTGCGCTCGGCACGGGCCATGCTGCATCAGTCCGTTGCCGCTCACGATGACGTTAACGTGCGCACCCAGGAAGACCTCGTCAATCTGATCTCGTGTTTTCAGTTTGTGATGGAATCCTGCGTTCAGGTGGTTGATAAGGCCATGCGTATGGTCGGCGGCGCGGCCCTGTTCAAGAAGAACCCCATGGAACAGATGTACCGCGACGTGCGGGCTGCGGTCATCCATCAGCCCTTTGCCGGCATGGAAGGCAAAGCCCTGCTCGGGCGGCGGACCTTCGGCCTGCCGGTGTATACCAGACCGCGTTTTGTATAAGGAAGGGAAAGATATATGGCCGAACCCAATCTGAACCCCCAAGACCTCAAACACGGCTCGCAAGACCTGCGCATCGTCATCATCGGCGCGGGTATGGCCGGCATCCTGTCCGCCATTAAGTTTCGTGAGGCCGGCTATGACAACTTTGTCATCTATGAGAAGTCAGACGCCCTGGGCGGCACTTGGCGGGCGAACACCTATCCGGGCTTGGCCTGCGATGTGCCGGCGCACTCGTATACCTATTCTTTTGAGCCCAACCCGGACTGGAGTCAGGTGTTTGCCCCAGGCCCTGAGATTCGGACCTATTTCGAGACTGTTGCTCAGAAATACGCCGTTGTAGACCGCGTCCGTCTTGAGGAAGAGATTACGGCCTGCGAATTCATCGACGGCCGTTGGCAGATTCGGACCAGTAAGGAGCGCGAAGACCAGGCGGATATTATTATTGCCGCCACCGGCGTGCTGCACCATCCCAATCGGGCGGCCATCCCCGGTCTCGACACCTTCGAGGGCGCGCACTTCCACAGTGCCGAATGGGACCACAGCGTCCCGCTCGACGGCGCGCGGGTTGGCGTGATCGGCACCGGCTCGACCGCGATCCAGATTACCACCGCCCTGGTCGAGCGGGTGGCCCACTACACATTATTCCAGCGTACCGCGCAGTGGGTCTTCAAAATGGAGAATGACGCCTACGCGGCTGCCGAGCGCGCCGCGTTTGCCAACGACCTGCAGAAAATCTACGCGCTGCGCGAAGAACAGAAGGAGTTTTTTGAAAATTTCAGTAAGGCGGTCATTGATTCTGATTCCTCCGAGATGAAGGAGATTGAAGCCGTCTGTCTGGCCAACCTTGAAGATACGGTGAAAGACCTGGAATTACGTGAGAAACTCCGGCCAAATTATCGGGCGGCGTGTAAGCGTCTCATTCTTTCGCCCAATTTCTATGAGTCCATTCAGCATCCGAACGCTGAACTCGTGGTCTCCGGTATTGAAGCCGTCGAACCCAAGGGTGTCCGGACCCAGGACGGAAAACTGCACGAGCTGGACGTCCTGGTGCTGGCGACCGGTTTTCGGGCCGATCGTTTTATTCGACCGACCCTGGTGCGCGGCCGGGGCGGTGTTGATCTCGACGACGTCTGGGCGGATCACCCGGTTGCCTATCTCTCGATTTCCATTCCGGAGTTCCCGAACTTCTTTATGCTGAACGGTCCCAACGGTCCGGTCGGCAACTTTTCGTTGATCCGTATTGCCGAACTGCAACTGGGCTACATCCTGCAACTCATGGAAAGAATACGCGGGGGCGAGTGCCGGGAAATCAGCGCCAGCGGCCCAGCCACGGACGCCTATGAGCGGGATCGGACGCAGGCCGCCAAGAAATCGATTTGGGCGACGGGCTGCAATAGCTGGTATCTGGACAAGCACGGTGTGCCGGCCAGCTGGCCCTGGTCCCAAGCCCATTTTGACGCGGAGATGGCCGCGCCCAAACTCGAAGCCTATGACGTGGCCTAGAGCAGACCGCGGTGTGGGGTACCGCCTGCGTTTGCCATTCATGCTTGACAGTCGGTCCGAACCGGGACACAACATCCGAAAGAGGATCGTGACCGGGAACGTAACGATTCGGGAGGAGTTGCAGACATGAGCATACAGACTGTTGGCTCAGTTGCATCCGGCACCGGTCTGAACGGCCGGCAACCGATTGGAGACCTTGAGCGGGACGTGCGTGACTACATCATGGACCAGCCCGAGCAGGGCATGTTTACGGTGGACCGGGACGTATTCCGGGACCCGCGCGTCTTCGACCTGGAGATGCAGCATATCTTCGAGGGCAGTTGGATATACCTGGCGCATGAGAGCCAGCTTGCCCGACCGCACGATTTCTTTACGACCAGCATGGGACGCCAGCCGGTCCTCCTCATGCGTAACAAGGCCGGCCAGATCGGCGCGTTCATTAACGCCTGTCCGCACCGGGGCGCCACCGTGTGCCAGCTCAAACGCGGCAACCAGCGGGTGTTGACCTGTCCGTATCACGGCTGGTCGTTCAATACCGCCGGTGTGCTAATCAGCGTCAAAGACCATGCCAACGGTGCCTATCCGGCCGCGTTCGAGGAACAGTCGCACGGCCTCACGCCCATCGCCCGGCTGGACAATTACAAAGGCTTTCTGTTCGGTTCGCTCAACGCCGACGTGCCCGCCCTTGAAGACCACCTAGCCGCGGCCCTGCCGCTCATCGACATGCTGGCCGACCAGGCCCCGGACGGCTGGGAGGTGGTCGCCGGCAGCGCGGACTATACCTATCACGGCAACTGGAAACTCCAGGTGGAAAACGGTGTGGACGGCTATCATTTCGATGTGGTCCACCGCACCTTTGTGGGTGTGGTCCAGCGCCGGGCGCAGTCGGGCTCGGACGAGGTGCAATCCCTGGACGCCGAACGCCTGGACGCCCCGACCAATGCGACCGGCTGTTACGACCTGGGCAACGGCCACACCCTGCTGTGGACCGACTACCCCAACCCGCAGGTCCGGCCCTCGTATGCCCAGCGGGACGCCCTGCGTACCCAATACGGAGAAGCGCAGGCGCGCTGGATGGTCGAGCGGCTGCGCAACCTGTTGCTCTACCCGAACGTATTTCTGATGGATCAGATCTCGGCCCAGATTCGGGTCGTGATCCCGCTGGCGGTGGATAAGACCCTGGTCTCGACCTATTGTCTCGCGCCGGTGGGCGAGACCCCCGAGACGCGGGCGCACCGGCTGCGCCAGTACGAAGACTTCTTCAACGCCAGTGGGGTTGGCACCCCGGACGACCTGGCGGCGTTCGAGGCCTGCCAGCGCGGCTTTAACGGTCACCAGGTACGCTGGCAGCAGGGCTATGTGCGCGGCACCGGCCGGGCCGTCTCGGGCGCTGATGATGAAGCCCGCTCGGCTGGCCTGCAACCAGTTGCCAGCAGCAGCAACTTTCAGGATGAGATCATCTTTCAGGGCCAGTACCGGCACTGGCTGGCCCTCATGAGCCAGGGCCAGGAAGCCGCGCGTGGAAACGGCCATGACGGCTGACTTGCTGGCGCGCTGCATCCAGGTGTTGTTTGACGAAGCCGCCTGTCTGGACCAGCACCGCTGGGCGGACTGGCTGGCCCTGTACACCGACGATGCAGAATACTGGGTGCCAGCTTGGACTGATGACGGCCGGCCCACGAACGATCCGCAGACCGAGCTGTCACTGATCTACTACAACAGTAAAGCCGGCCTGGAGGACCGCGTCTGGCGGATTGAATCGGGCTTGTCACCGGCCTCCCAGCCCCTGGACCGGACCTGTCATTTGATTACCAATATCCGTCTCACCAACGAGGGCGCTGAGCGGCCGGCCGTGGCGTCGCACTGGCAGGTGAATGCCTACAAGCCTGGGAAACAGGAATCGTTTGTCTATTACGGCTTTTATGAGCACCTGCTCCGGCAGACACCGGGGGGCTATCGGATCGCCAAAAAGAAGACCATCCTCTTGAATGATGTTATTGAGGGTGTGTTGGATATCTACCACATATAAACCAGCCGACTGACGAGAGAGATGTATGGAGTCTGTTGATCTGTCGTACGGCCGTTCGTTTGCCAATGGCTTTCCGCACGAATTTTTTTCTCACCTGCGGCGCGAGGCACCGGTCTGGTGGCATGCGCCGACCGAGCATACGCCGGGCGGTGAGGGGTTCTGGGTGGTGAGTCGCTACAATGACGTGGTGGACGTTTTTAAGGACGCCGAGACCTTCTCTTCCGAGGTGGGCGGGACCCAGATTTTCGATGGCAGGGGAGCCGGCTATCAGTTGAACCAGACGGACGACCCCAAGCACCGCCGCCTGCGCGACTTGGTCAATACCGGTTTCCTGCCGCGCATGATCGGCCGTCTGGAAGACCAACTCAGGGAACGGACGCGCCATATTCTTGACGGCATCTCGCCCGGCGAGCCGTTTGATTTCGTGCCGACTGTGGCGCGTGAACTGCCTCTTCAGGCTATTTGCATTATTCTCGGCATTCCACAGGAGGATCGAGAAGAGCTGGGGCATATTGTTGACCTGGCCATCGGCGCCGGGACGGGCGAAGCCCTGGCCCTGGAGCATATCAAACGTCTGGGCGCGTATGCGGATCGGATCGTGGAGCAGAAACGTCACGCACCCGCGGACGACATCCTGTCCGTGATTGTTCATGCCCGGTTAGAGGATGGCTCGCCGCAGCTCGACAATCGCGAGTTGCGCGCCTTCTTTGCCCTGCTCTTTCCCGCCGGGGCCGAGACCACGCGCAGCTCGATTGCCGGCGGCCTGGTGGCGCTGGTTGAAAACCCGTCCGAACTGGAACGACTGCGCGCCGACTCGACGCTGATGAAGAGCGCGGTCGAAGAAATCGTGCGCTGGACCTCGCCGTCGGTGTACAAGCGCCGGACGACGACGTGCGATGTCGAACTGCGCGGACAGCCCATCCGCCAAGGGCAGAAGGTCACCATCTGGGAGATGTCGGCCAACCGGGACGAAGACGAGTTTGCCGACCCGTTCCAGTTCGATATCGGCCGTAGCCCCAATTTTCATATTGGCTTCGGTTTGGGCACCCACTTCTGTTTGGGAGCCAACCTGGCGCGGCTGGAGATCCGGGTGGTGTTCGAAGAACTCCTGGCCCGCTACGCGGACTTCGAGATTGTCGGCGATCTCGAATGGACGAATAATAACCGTCTCGTTGGTCTGACCCGTCTGCCGCTCAGGGTGACGTCCAAGGCCGTCGCCTAGGCTTGTAGGTGCCCCTTTTGTGTGGAATATCCATCACACCGAGGAAGCATCCATGACAGACTGTCCTATGGTATTTGATACCATACCTGGTTCTCTTGAGGTCTGCCAAACCTGCTGGGACCGTCTTCAGAGGGGTCGATTTTGACGCGTGATATGTGTGAGACGTGGGCTCACCGCGTCTCGCCACCAGAGAGGAATAAGCCCTACTGCAATCCCGAGGGCTGTCCAGGCCCATAGACTCGACTCTCCGGGTAAGCGCATCATCAGTTTCCCGAGCCCAATCAGCGTCAAAAAAACTGATAGCGCCAACAGGAGGGTGATTTTAAGGGCCTGCCCTAGCTGTCTCACCGGCAGATGGGGAGGATCACCCATGCGCCGCGCGGTGTTGCTCCAGAATCCCATTGGCCGCACCTGTTGGTAAAACCGATTTAACACGTCATCCGTAGTGCCTGGTGTCACATACGTGATGCCAATCGCTACCCCGGTTGAGACTACCCCCATCACCGCTAAGTGAAGCCATTCGGCATCGGTGGTTATCAGTAAGATCGGCGCGACGACCAATGAGACCGCCATTGCCGCTAATTCGGAAAAGAGAGTGATGCGTTCCCAGAGCCAGCGCAATACCAGCACAGAACCCACGCCCGCACCAAATAACAACGAGACAAACCAGGCTTGCTGAATGGAGCCGAGGTGGGCCATCAGCGTGAGGGCGATGACCAAAATAAGGACATTCGAGAGACGGGCGACAACGACCAACTCATGGTTATCAGGCTTACGCCTCAGCCAGTGGTGGCAAATCAACCGTTGGTAAATATCATTACTCCAATAGCTTGCGCCCCAGTTCAGATGGGTATCAATCGTCGAGGCCAAGGCGGCTAAGAGGCCGACGAACATGACGCCACGAATACCAACGGGAAGCAGAGCATTGATGCCCGTCACAAACAGCATTTCTCGACTCGTAGTGAACGCAGCGTCGCTACTGAGGTTTGGCGTAAGCGGCGCGAACGGATAGATCACCAGGAGGCCCACCCCAATCACCAACCAGAGCAGGCTGCGTGCCACGATCTGTACCCAGGTGAATACGAGGCTAGCGATCCGAGCATCGCGGTCCGTGACACAGGCCATCGCGCGTTGGGCCAGGTATCCGCTGCCATCACTGTTCACTTGAAAGAACCATTGCATGCCAATAACGGCGAGAAAGGGCAGCAACATCTCGCCACCGGGCGGGGCAAACGACAACATGCTGCTGGCGGCTTCTGCCCCGTATAACTCTACGAGTTGCTCGGTCAGCGCGCCGAAACCGCCGACGTGATACCAGACGATACAGGCATAGAGCAGGGTTCCTCCCATGGCTATGCTTAATTGCACAATGTCAGTCGCCACCACGCTACGCAGTCCACCAGTCATAGAATACAGCGTGGTAAACCCGACCAGAGCAAGAATGCTCAGCGTATTATTGGTAGTCGCCACCGCAGGCGCGAGGTCGGTTGCGCCCGAGGTGAGGGAGATGCCCAGCGCCTCAACAGTGCCTATAAGCCCCTGGTAGAACCTGACGGGCAACCAGGCATGCCACGGTAAAAAAACTTCAGCAATCCGCAGGGCGGCCACTAGGGCGTGTCATCAGTTAGCAAGAATGTCGGGATTATCCTACCCTGCTGCGCTATAGTGCTCGCAGTAGCCAGAGCGAGGAGGCTTGTCAGTATGACGAAGCGGTATGCCCTGCGGGATGACCAGTGGGAGCGGATTCAGGGGCTCTTGCCAGGGCGAGCGGGCCATGTGGGGGGCACGGCGCAGGATAACCGCCGGTTTGTGGACGCGGTCCTGTACCGCTATCGGGCCGGCATTCCCTGGCGTGACCTCCCCATACGGTTTGGGGATTTTCGGGTGATTCATACCCGGCATATGCGCTGGAGTCGGAGTGGGGTGTGGGAGCGGGTGTTCCAGCACCTCGCAGCCGACGCGGACAACGAATACGCCATGATCGATGCCACGATTATCCGCGCCCATCAACATGCCGCCGGGGCAAAAGGGGGGACCCAGAGACGGAATGCCTTGGCCGCTCCCGAGGGGGGTTGAGTACCAAACTCCACGCGACCTGTGATGCCCTGGGCAATCCGACCAGCTTCCATCTCACGCCGGGCCACGCCTCGGACCTCGCTGGCGCGGATGCGCTGCTCCCGGATTTGGTGCAGCACGTCCATGCCCTGCTCGCGGATAGAGCCTATGATGCCCAAGAGCGCGTCCTTGACGTATTGGAGCAGGCGGGCGTGACGATTGTTATTCCCCCCAAAACGAATCGGCGCCAGCCACGCCCCTATGATACGCACCTCTATCAGGCACGCCATCTGATTGAAAACTTCTTCGCTAAACTCAAACAATATCGGGCGCTTGCCACCCGCTATGACAAACGCGCTGTCAGCTTTCTGGGAGCTATCTATCTCGCGGCCTCGGTGATCCTCCTTAACTGATGACACCCCCTAACACCATGGCCATCACCACACAGTTAATGATGGTGCCAAAATACACAGCTTTGAGCACGCGAAGCAGTAAGACGCCGGGGCCGCTGTAGCGTATTTCAGTCAGTTCCGCATCGGTAAGCACACCGGCCCGCCGCCAGCCAACGGCGAACACAAAGCCCATGAGTAAGAAGGCAACGGCATAGATCCATAAGCGCCACACAACAAAGATACCGCCGGTCGCAATCAGGCCGGTGACTAAGAGCGGTGTATCAGCGCCATATTGAGTAGCGGCCATGCTCACGCCGGCCTTCCAGCCAGTGAGCGTTTTTCCAGCGAGAAAATACTCCTGTAAACTTCTGGAGGCCTGCCGGCGCGCGTGAAATCCTGCCGAAACGGCATAGGCGACGAACGCCAGCACGATGAGCAGGTCAATCATACTGCGAGTCCACGGCTTAGCGATGACAGAGAGGTCTCCCCGTATTACGGCGTGCAGCCCGAAGAGCCATTCGTAAAATTCCATCCTATCCGTAGGTCTGGATGCTGCCTTGGCAGGTATGACATAATACGGGCCGTCATTCCCGTGGAAACGAGAATCCAGAGAAGAGAGGGGCCGGCTAAGAACTCACGTCCGTGAGGTCCGGTCAGGGTTGGTACGCTCAGAATGGTAGCATCAGTTTCTCTCGCGTACCTCGAAGCCAAATATCCGGGCTGCGTTGAGCCCGAGGACCTTGGCACGTTCGTTGTCATTGAGCATCCCCATGGTCCGCTCGATCGCCGCGGCTGAGTGCGGCTAGGTCCCTTCGTGATGGGGATAGTCGTTGGCCCACATAAAGTTGTCGACGAGGCGGTGTTCGCGCGCCAAGGCGAGCCCCGAAGGGTCTTCACCGAAGGTTGCGAACCCATGGGCTCGGAAGTATTCGCTGGGCAGGTTTTTGAGCTTTGGCCGGGCGTACATATGATGCTTCTTGTATGCCTCATCCATGGCGTCGAGCGTCCACGGCAGCCAGCCGATGCCGGCTTCGATCGTCCCGAAGCGTAATTTTGGAAAGCGCTCGAGCACCCCGGAAGAGCAGAGATTCGCTACCGGTTCGATTGCTTGTGTCAGCGCGTGGGCCGCGTAGTTAATGACCGCGCCACCGTTGCCCCGGGATGTGCGGGGGTCGCGGCCCGTCGCAATGTGAAAAGTAATGGGGAGATCAACGTTTTGAATAGCGGCCCACAACGGATCGTATTCGGGCAGGTTGTAGTTGGACTGCTCATGATCGGGCGGGCCCCAAATCGGTTTACAGGGAAGCGTTAAACCGCGAAACCCGAGCTTGGCTACGCGCTCGATCTCGGAGATTGCGGTCTCAATGTTCGCAGTGGCGATACAGCCCAGCGGTGCCAGTCGCTCCTTGTAAGGGCCAAAGGTCTCCCAGGCCCAGTCGTTCCACACTCGGCACATTGCGTCTGCGAAGAGGGGGTCGGATGTCGCCCACATCGACAGCCCCTTATTGGGAAAGATAAGCTCAGCGTCAATGCCGTCGCGCGCATGGTCCCGCAGACGTTCTTCCGGCGTTCGTCCAGCTCGATTGCGTTCTCGGTCTTCACCCTCGAAGACAATATGGCGAACGCGCACCGGGCGGAAACCCTCACCGACCTGAACGGTCGCGCCGTCGCGCCCTGTCTGCATACGCGGCAGGCGCTCCGTATACGTCTTATCTATACGCTCGTGCCATAAGGTTGACGGTTCGTTGGCGTGACAATCAGCCGACACCATGAAGTACTTACTCGGGTCATCGGCACGAGCGGTACGTGGCCAGCTATTTGCGCCGGGCGTTTCGCTTCGCCAGGACCAGGGATTTTGCTGTTCCAGTTGCTTATGGGTCGCGGGAGATTCGCTCATCGTTGTTTCCTTTTCCTTATGTGGTATAGGCATACCAGAATTCATATCAGTACTAAAACATGCCCTTTGGACATATGTATATTCTGAACAAGATGCTGGCAATTCTACTGCGCCGACCGCGAACACGGCTCCGGGATTAACGCGCCCGGCCTGAATGCGATTGTCGCCCTGGAGACGAAATTCTCAACCGATTTTCCTTAGATGGTGGCTGAGAGGAGGCAGATGTATTACTAATGAGCGTATAGACCAACGGAGGAGCGAACCATGAACGAGCCAGGAACACTAACGCCGCTCGGCAAGCGCGACCTTGCCAGCGTGTTTCACCCTATGGCCCAGATCGCTACCCTGAACGAACAGGGTCCGCTGATGATCGTGCGGGGTGAAGGGATTTATGTGTGGGATGAAGACGGTAAGCAGTATATTGACGGGCTGGCTGGGCTCTGGTGCACGTCGCTCGGCTATGGCAACGAAGAGCTCGCCCAGACTGCCTACGAGCAGATCAAGAAGCTGTCCTATGGCCATCTTTTTGCCGACAAGAGCCACGCCGCTGCCATGCAGCTCGCGGAAAAGCTCAAAGCGGTGGTGCCAGGTGGATTTTCTAAAGTCTTTTTCGGTCTCTCGGGCTCTGACGCGAACGATACGCAGATCAAGCTCATGCGCTATTACAACAATGCCGTCGGGCGACCCGAGAAGAAAAAAATCATTGCCCGGAACAAAGCCTACCACGGGGTGACGTTCGCCGCGGCCAGTGCAACCGGCTTAGCTCCCTTTCATCAGGGGTTTGATCTGCCGGTCGAGAGTTTTCTGCATACCGACTGCCCACACTACTACCGCTTTCATGAGCCCGGTGAAAGTGAAGAGGACTTTACCTCCCGGCTGGCCGATAATCTGGAACAGCTCATCCTGGCGGAAAATCCGGACACAGTTGCAGCGTTTATTGCCGAGCCGATTATGGGCGCGGGGGGGGTGCTGGTGCCGCCGGATTCGTATTTCCCGAAGATTCAGCGGGTGCTGAAAAAATACGATGTCCTGTTCATCGACGACGAGGTCATCACCGGCTTTGGCCGGACGGGCAACCCTTTTGCCGTCCAGACCTTTGATCTCCAGCCGGCCACCATATCCCTGGCCAAGTCGCTGACCTCAGCCTATCTGCCGTTGAGCGCGGTTATGATTCCCGAGTTCATCTATCAGGCGGTTGCCGAGGTGAGCAAAGAATGGGGGATATTTGGTCATGGCTTTACCTATAGCGGCCATCCCGTTTCGGCTGCGTTGGGACTCAAGGTGCTCGAAATCTACGAAAGAGATGGCATTTTCGAGCAGGCGGCCCGGCTCGGCGAGCAGTTTCAGGCCCACCTGAAGCGGCTGGGCGACCACCCGTTGGTCGGCGAGGTGCGTGGCAAGGGCCTGATCGGCGCGTGCGAGCTGGTTATGGACAAGGCGACTGGTCAGGCTTTTGATCCAGACGCCGCAGTCGGGAAATACAGCTTGGCTTGCATGAAAGCCAACGGCTTGATTTGCCGTGCCATCGGTGACACGCTGGCGCTGTGTCCGCCGCTTATTGTCTCTGCGGACGAGCTGGACGAGATTTTCAGGCGCTATACAAAAGGGCTGAATGAGACCCTGGACTGGGTCACGCGCCAGGGGTTGCTGGCGGCCTGAACCCAAGCCGGTTGCGGGCCATATTGGTGGCCGCGAGTGCCCCGGCCCGATTACCAGCCCCACCTGAGGATGGGGCTGCTGAGGGGGATTATTCCGGCAGCACTTCGCCGGAGCCGCCCATTTCGGCCGGTACATCTTTCTGTTTGACAACGCCGTCGTGGATACGCAGCACGGTTTCCCCGTAGAAGACGTGCACGCCGGGCTGAAAAGGAAAGTCCGGGATCACGGCCGCATACACGTCGGTCAAACCCATGCCGGGATGCTCGGTAAACACGTGGCCGCCACAGGCCGTACACCATTTGCGATGGCTATTATCGGTCTTGGCATAACTGCCGAGCTTGTCCGCCCCTTGGGTGACCTGGACTGCATCGGGCGGCCATAAGGTAAAGGCGTTAACTGGCCCCGCCGACCAGTGGCGGCACGACTCACAGTGGCAATAGCCCATGGCCGCGGGGGCACCGCTGACGGTCAACTGCACGGCTCCACAAAAACAACTCCCATTATAGGTGTTCTCGCTCATACTCGACCTCCTGTTGGTTTGCGGTTTCTCCAATCCCTGCTTGTCTCCCTGTTACCTAGCCCCGCAGGGCTGGCCTCGCAACCCCGCGTCGTCGCCACGCGCGCCGTCCAGGGCAGCTTTCCCCTGTATTGCTCTCAAGCCGGTTGCCATACCGGCGGTGAACCCTATATGGTGCTCCCGGTCAATATCAGTCTCAGACAAATCGAAGGAGGTTTCTGCATGCATGAGATAGTCATTCGTGGTGGAAAAATTGTTGACGGAACGGGGAAGCCGGCTTTTAGCGGCGACGTGGCCATTGCCGGTGGGCGTATTGCCGCCGTCGGTAAAGATTTGGGAAGTGCCAAGCAGACGGTGAATGCCGATGGTCTGCTGGTGACACCGGCCTGGGTCGATGCGCATACCCACTATGACGGTCAGGTGGCCTGGGACGAACAAATGACCCCGTCGCTCTGGCACGGCGTTTCGACCGTGGTCATGGGCAACTGCGGGGTGGGCTTTGCGCCGGCCACGCCGGATCGCCACGAATGGCTGATTGGTCTCATGGAGGGTGTGGAAGATATTCCCGCTCCGTCGTTGTCGGCTGGGCTGCCGTGGGGCTGGCAGAGCTTTGCCGAATACCTCGATGTGCTGGATAAGATGCCTCGCACCCTGGACGCGGGCGGCATGATTACGCACGGCGCGGTGCGGGCCTTTGTCATGGGTGAACGCGGCGCAAAGAACGAACCCGCGACCGAAGAGGACATTGCCAAGATGGGCGCCATTGTCAAAGACGCCGTGTTGGCTGGGGCGCTGGGCTTTTCGAGTTCACGGACTCTGGTGCATACGGCCAATGACGGCGAACCCGTCCCCGGTACGTTTGCCCATGAAGATGAATTGATCGGGATTGCACGGGCCGTGCGCTCAACCGGCCGTGGCATTCTCGAGATGGTGCCGCGCGGCATTGCCGGCGAAGACCCGGACCTGCTGCCAGAAGTGGATATGATGATTCGAGTCTCCCGGGCGACGGGCTGTCCGCTGACTTTTCTCCTGGCCCAGAATAATACCTATCCCGCCCAATGGCGTGAGGTTATGGCCAAATGCACCGCCGCAGTTGAAGGTGGCGTCCCGATCACGCCGATGGTGTTCGCCCGCCCGGTGTGTGTGCTGTTCAGCTTCCAGGGGGATAATCCATTTGAATATCTGCCGAGTTTTCAACCCCTGAAAAAACTGTCTCACGACGAAAAGATGGCCGCGCTGCGTCAGCCTGAGCTGCGCCACAAGCTGGTCACGGAACAGGACCCCAACACGACCGGCATGTCCCTGCTGTATCAGAATGAGCGGGTCTGGGAGCGGACCTATCCCATGGGTGAGGAGCTGAGCTATGAGCCGAGTGCCGACAAGAGCATTGCCGCCCTTGCCGCCCGCGAAGGCCGCCGCCCGCGCGAAGTGGTCTATGACCTGATGCTAGAACAAAACGGCCGGGCCTTTTTGATGTATGCCGCGGCCGGCTATGCGGATGGCAACGCCGACCCGCTCCATGAGCTGATCTGTGATCCCATTACGGTCATGGGCGGCAGCGATGCGGGCGCCCACGTGCGTCAGATTATTGACGCGGGGGTCCCGACCTATGCCTTGACCCACTGGGCACGGGACAAAGCAGAGGACGATCCCAAGCGCTTGCCGCTCGAGTTTGTGGTGAAGAAACTCACCCACGATGGCGCGCGTCTCTTTGGCATGCAAGACCGTGGCACGCTTGAGCCAGGGGCCAAGGCGGATGTGAACCTGATCGATTATGACAATCTGAGCGTCAGTCATCCCGAGATGATCTACGATCTGCCGGCCGGGATGCCACGCCTGATGCAGACCGCTCAAGGCTACGAGAAAACCTATGTGAGCGGAGAAGTCGTTCAGGAAAACGGAAAAGACACGGGTGCACGGCCAGGCCGTATTGTCCGCAGTGCGTAAAGCGCTTTGTCTGCTGATGATGGGAGTGGGCGGGCTGCCCGCTCCCGTTTCCCTTTCCCAGAGTTGATAATCCCCATCGTGGTCGTATGAATCGTAAGGAGGGTAAGGTATGGATATTGGTATCCTTGTGCCGGCAACGGTAGAGACACAGGATATTACTGGAATCGCGCAACGGGTCGAAGGCTTGGGCTTCGAATCCCTCTGGATCCCCGAACACCCGGTGATTCCCGTCGGCTTCAAAACCGAGGTGCCTGGGGGTGGGAGCCTACCCGAGCACTACAACCGCTGGGCCGACCCGTTTATTGCGCTGACGATGGCCGCCGCTGCCACCACCACGCTCAAGCTGGCCACCGGCATTTGTTTATTCCCGGAGCGAGAACCGCTCATCACCGCAAAGGTGATCGCCACCCTCGATCTCTATTCCGGCGGCCGGACCATCATTGGCGTTGGGGCCGGTTGGCTGCGCGAAGAAACCGAGGTCATGGGCACCAACTTCCGGCTGCGCTGGCGGCGCTTGCGCGAAACAACCGAAGCGTTGCGCATTTGCTGGACCGAAAAAGAGCCCAGCTATCAAGGCGAAATGGTCCAGTTCCCGCCTGTGTTCTGCGATCCCAAGCCTGTCCAAAAGGCCGGTCCGCCCATCTTCCTGGGCGGCCACGTGCCCAAGGCGCTGGAGCGGGTCGCCCGGTCCTATGATGGCTGGTGTCCGCTGGCGTTTGACCCTGAGGACTATAAAACTAAGGTCGAATCGATCCGTACCATGGCCAAAGAATTCGGGCGTGACCCGGACGCGTTGCAGATGTCGGCCTTTATTGACCCCAAAGACGGGGCGCTCTCGGCCGACGAGATGAAAGCCTATCGCGATGCCGGGGCAGGCCGGATCGTGCTCTTCTCCCAGCCTTTTGCCCAAGGGATCGCGACCGGCCAAGCCATGGCCTGCATAGACAGTGTCGCGCCCGTTGTGGAGGCGGCTCAGGGAGTATAGGTCCGGCCTCCTCTCCTTCCCTTCACCCTGACCCTCTCCCCTTGGGGGAGAGGGAATAGCTTTTCCCGAGCAGGTGGCTTGAAGAGGCGCGCATAAAAAACACATTGATCGTATCGACCGTAGTAAGGAGTTTCAGCATGTTCGGGCCGTGTCGTTTTTCAGTCTCTCTTCCGCTGGTGAGTCTTTCTCTCACCGCTCTCCTACTGGCGAGTTCCGCCGCGTGGGCCGGCCCGAATATTAAAATCCTGGATAATCCCATCCGGATGCGCTTTTCCAGTTTTTCGACCTCGCTGGCCATGCTGGACGACGTGACGGGCGACGGCATCCCGGATTATCTCGTTGGCGCGTATGACCAGCCCTATGCCAGGAAGGGCATGACCGGCAAGGAGCTTGGCTTTGGCGGTACTGAAAAAGAGGGGAAAAACGTAGACCATCAAGGCCGGGCCTTTGTCTTTGACGGGCAGACGGCCAAGCTGCTGTATATCCTCGATCATCCGTTTCCGCAAAAGGCCGCGGCGTTTGCCTGCTCGGTGGCCGCGGCTGGCGATGTGGACCAGGACGGTATAGCGGATTTATTGATCGGTGCCTTTGGCCAGAATAAAGGCGGCCAGGCCTATGTCTTCAGCGGCACGGACGGCGCGTATTTGCTCACGCTCAAACCGCCGCAGTCCCAGCCCGGCGCGGGATTCGGCTGGTCGGTCACCGGCATTGGGGATGTCACCGGTGATACTATCCCCGAGTTGGTCGTGGGTGCCTATAACCAGGACGGAGAGGGCAGGGCGTTTGTCTACAACGGTCAGGACGGATCACTCGTCTACACACTTGCGCCGCCCACCGACCGGGGTGGCTCTGCGTTTGGCTGGTTTGTCAGCGCCGCCGGGGATCTCAATCAGGATGGCGTCCAGGAGATTGCGGTGGGTGCACCCTATACCACGGTCGGCAAGCTGAGTGTCCAGGGGCGCGCGTATATCTATAGCGGCGCAGATGGCCAGTTATTGCTCACGATCGACAACCCGGAGCCAAAAGAAGGATCGACCTTCGGTTGGCGGGTGGTTGGTGCCGGGGATCTGAATAAAGACGGGACGCCCGACCTGCTGATCGGCGCTCCCTATCATGATGTTGGGGCCTATTTGGGCCAGGGCGTTGCCTACGCTATCAGCGGGAAAGACGGTTCCGTGATCTATACCCTCAAGGACCCGTTTCCGCGCAAATATGCCGGCTTTGGCTGGGCGCTGGCCACCAGCATCGACGTGAACGCAGACGAGGTACCCGAGATTTTAGTCGGAGCGCCATTTCAGGCGGTGGATGCGTTCGACATTCAGGGCGAGGTGTTTGTCTATAATGGGCGTGACGGCCGGCATCTGATGACGCTCGATAATCCCTGGGGCCACCAAGGCTCAAAATTCGGCTACACCGTACTCTCGCCGGGCGACCTGAATCAGGATGGTATCCCTGAGTTCGCCATGAGCACCCCTGGTCAGCACATCATGGGCGAGGTCAACGTCGGGCGCGTGTATCTTTTTGAATCGCAGCGGTAAGCGGCAGCCAGCCGCCAAGGTTGCTCGTGGGCGAGTCTTCCTCTCGTATCCTGCTCACCGGCGCAACGGGCTATATCGGTGGGCGCTTGCTCAAAGCCCTGGAACGGCAAGGCCGTGCCGTTCGCTGTCTGGCGCGTCAACCCGCATTCCTGCAACCGCGCGTTGGAGTGCAGACTGAAGTTGTCGCCGGCGACGTTCTGAATCCGGCTTCCCTGGACGCCGCACTCCGGGACGTGCATACGGCCTACTACCTCGTCCACTCGATGGGGTCGGTCGGAGCATTCGAGGTGCAGGATCGTCAGGCGGCTCACAATTTCGGACGGGCGGCACGTCAGGCCGGCGTGCGACGCCTGATTTATCTTGGCGGTCTGGGCGATAGCGCCGGCCCGCTCTCGTCTCACCTGCGGAGCAGACAGGAAGTTGGCCACATCCTGCGCGCCTCAGGCGTCCAGACGATTGAACTGCGCGCGTCGATTGTCATCGGTTCCGGCAGTCTGTCTTTTGAGATGATCCGGGCTCTGGTCGAACGCTTGCCTGTCATGCTCACGCCGCGCTGGGTTTCGGTCCAAGCCCAACCGATTGCCATTACGGATTTACTGGCCTATCTGACCGCCGCGTTTGAGTTGCGCTGTACGGGAAACCGAGTCTTTGAAATTGGAGGGGCCGACCAAGTCTCGTATCGGGAATTGATGCAGGAGTATGCCGGCAGCGGGGGGTGCGGCGCTGGATGCTATCTGTTCCGGTCCTGACTCCGCGTCTGTCGAGTCTGTGGCTGGGGCTGGTCACGCCGCTGTATGCCCGCGTTGGCCGCAAACTGGTCGAAAGTTTACGACATCCGACCATTGTGCAAGACGACGCAGCCTTGCAGCATTTTGCCATTCGGCCCATCGGGGTGAGTGCGGCCATTGCCCAGGCCCTCCAGCACGAAGACCGGGAGCTTGCCGAGTCCCGCTGGTCTGACGCCCTCTCGATGGCCGGCCCGCTCCGGACGTGGGGCGGCGTGCGGTTTGGTCCCCGCCTGATTGACTCTCGGACTGTTCGTGTTCCCGTCTCAGCGGCAGTGGCTTTTCGCCCGATTCTCCGTATTGGTGGGGAGATGGGCTGGTATCACGGCAACTGGCTATGGCAACTCCGCGGTTTCCTCGACCTGCTGCTCGGTGGAGTCGGTATGCGCCGTGGCCGCCCTCATCCCGACCACCTCAAGGTCGGCGACACGCTGGACTGCTGGCGGGTTGAGGCGATCGAACCCGACCGTCTCTTACGCCTACAGGCTGAGATGAAGCTGCCCGGCCGGGCCTGGTTAGAGTTTGTTGTTGAAGGCGATGAGCACCAGGCCACCATTCGCCAAACCGCCATCTTCGACCCGCTCGGTCTCTCTGGTCTTGTCTACTGGTACGGGGTTTACCCGCTGCACCAATTGGTGTTTGCCGGTATGCTCAGAGGCATTGCAGCCGTGGGAAAACGCACACAGTCCGCAGGGGATACGCTGACGCGGGGCAATGGGTGAGGGGCCGGGTCACTGTCCGCCGGCGTGACACCGTAGTCGGTGTCACACTGGGCTCAGCCTGTATAGACTGGCGTTTCCCGTGCTACTGTACTATCTTTCCCCGCACACCATAAACGAGGAGCAGTCTGATGCAGCTTTCTGATGAATCGGTCACCACACCAGAGGTCAAGAGCTGGCAAGGTCTCCACCTCTTACACTTCCAGGGTTCCGCGTGTTCGCAGAAAGTCCGGATCTTCTTGGTGGAAAAGGGGATTACGTGGGAATCCCATCCAGTCGATTTGCTCCGTCAGGCGCATACCACACCGTGGTTTCTCGGTATCAATCCCAGAGGCGTTGTCCCGGTGTTGGTCCATGATGGTGTTGTCCATGTCGAGAGTAATGACATCATGGAATACCTTGATGAATTGTCCTCACCGATGCCGCCGTTTTTTCCCCAGAATGCATCCGAGCGCGCGCGAGTCCGGGAATCCCTGGCGCTTGAAGACTCGCTCCATATGGACCTGCGGGCGATTACCATGGGATTTTTGGTGCCGTACGCCCTGACAAAAAAGTCTCCCAAGGTGCTGGAAGCCTATGAACAAAGCGGTGCGCAGGACACCAAGCGAGACAAAGAAGTTGCCTGGTGGCGCGCCTTTGCCAAGGATGGAGTGCGACCGGACCAGGCCCGGGCCTCGGTCCATGCCTTTGCCACGGCCTTTGATACGCTTGAGCAGTGGTTGCGGGCGAATACCTGGCTAATCGGACAACGGATCTCCGTCCTCGAAGTCGCCTGGTTTATCTCTCTCCATCGGCTGGTGTGTGCCGGTTACCCCATCAAGCGTCACCCGCGACTCAAGGCACACTATGAAAGCCTCCTCAAACGGCCGTCTTTTGCCCAAGAGATTACGGCTCCGGGATTACCTGGCGTTATCTTAAGCCTCTACAGTGGCTTCCAGCGTTTGCGGGGTCATACCCTGGCGCGGATGACAGCCGAGGCATAGATATGAGGAAGCCGCCTGGTCATCCGCTTGCGACTGCCGGGTAGCTCCGAGCGGGCCGCTGGAGTGTATCAAGCTGTCTGGTAAAGATGGGCCGCTGAGGTTTCGCCCGCCATAGAAGTCGCTGGGTCAGGCCATCTGGAGATGATCTTGCTCACCGCAAGGGTCAATTTCGAATGTGATCTTGCGGACCCTGACCTGGGGAATCTTGCGGCGGCCATTGCCGGGCTTCATGGTGACGAGCCCTGCCGCCTCCAACTTGGCCAGGGTGCGGCTTAGATTGGGCTGGGCGCGTCCGGTCCAATCCCTCAATTCAGTCATGGACTCGGGTTTGCGGTCACGGATAAGTGACAGAAGCCGGCGGTTCTCCGGGGTGAGCAAACGCACCAGCGCCTCGACGGAATTGAAGCTGGGTTGCGCCGCGTCTGTGGGAGCCGGTTTCTGCCCGCGTGCCACGGCTTTCATCTCGTCACGCAACTCGTGCAGGCTCTGAATCCTGTATGTCGTCATGAGTCTTTCTCCTCTACTGCGATGACCGTCGTTCCCACACCACGCTCCTGCAACACCCGTTCGACCTCGGAAAAGAAATCGTCAAGAAGGGTTTCCACATTGACAAACCGGTAGGGACGACCCGAGTCGCTCTCCGTACCATGCCTATGGTCACGGGTGCGCGGGCGTGTTTTATAGCGTGAACCCGTCGCTGCCACACCGTGGGCGTTGTCGAAACCGATGAGCCGCTTGCCCGAGGGTGCGTGCAAAGTGAAAGAATAAGATAGGCCATGCGGACGCTCTTCGTTCGACTTGACGCGCTTGATCTCGAATTTGATCCAGGAGCCTTCTTCAAGATGATGAATGCGTCCGTCGAAAGCCAAGAGGAATTCGAGCAAATACTCGGGATCTGATCTGTCCATATCATATCCAGAGAAGATATAATACTCGTGCTGTACTACTGTATCGCTTTAGGAGGGGCTATATCAGGAAGGACATATTCGGCAGCGGCTCGGCGGCGTTGACCAGGACGACCTTTTTGCGGCTCATCTTGAGTTCGCCGTCCATCCACCGAAGGGTATGCGTGGTGCGTCCGGCCCATAGATGGGTCTCGTGTTTGGCTTGAATCGAGAGCTCGACTAATAGAAAGTTCGAGCCGACAACGAACGGACCATCATCGTTTTTCTCGATTTCAATATTCGAGACGATGCGGCGCATGGACGAGGCCGGCTCCTGGCTATAGCGATGGCCGCTTTGCAGGAGTTTGATGCGCGTGGCAATCCGCCGTCGGTTGTCGTAGATGTGCGAGATATGGGTGTTGGGGTCAACCTCCGAATCGGTGGTCGCCGGTACCCAGTACACGGCATCGTCCGTCCACAAGGCTTCCCAGTCCGCATAGCGCGCTTCATCCGCGAAACGCGCTTCTTTGTACAGGAATGCCTCAACGGCTCTATACTCGGCGTCGGACACCATCGCTGCTACGCCTGGCCGTTCTGCATCACGCGACGATAGTGCAACCAGAACGCCCGGTTTGTCGTCTCGTCGGTCATATGCCCGACGCGCTGCTGTTGGCCATCGACATACTCACGGTTCAGACCGCGACTCAGCTCCAGCCACTCGGCGTTCCGCGTGACTAATCCGACTTGGTTGCGACTCGCAATCGTCACGTCTTCGGGCAGCAGAAATGACCCTGGCCCCATTGCCGCTTCGCTCTGCCGTAACAGGCGCTTGTTGAATTCGGGCACACCCTTGAGGAACATGGGCGTATGCCACTGGACGCATTCGTCAACGCTGACGGGTTGCATAATGGCGATGTTCATCTCGGCCAAAAAAAGGTTGGGAAAAATGAAGGCGTGCGGTGGGCCGTCGAAAACCCGGCGCTGGGTTTCCTCTTTGCCATAGCTGCGCTCCATGGCCGTCAGATAGGAGGCGGCCAGCCCTTCAGAGACACCGCCAAACCACTCGAACGGCTGTTGATAGGCAGGGACAAAATCGATCTCCGTGTGGCCGTTGCCCCAGTCACGCAGGACGGACTTGATACTCTTTTCCTCACCCACGAAACGCCGATACTGCGAGCCGACCGCTTTCAGTATGGAGCGATGCACAAAGCCGAGATGATAGCCGTCCGTGTCGTTTTCGGGCAGCATTTTCCAGTTGGACGGGTAACGATGCTTGATCCAGCCGGCGCCAAGTTCGATCTCGCCCTCCGGCGAGAGATCACAGGTCCGGTCGATTAATTGTGCCGCCGTGCCAAGATGATTGGCCAGCGAGATACCGGTCGGATTCAGACTGACGAATACAAACCCACGATAGTTCTCCAGCCGCGGCACGCGCGTCAGCCCATACGCCTTTTTATCAAAAGACTCCCCATATCCGGCCGGGTAGGGGACGCCCTGCAGAGCGCCAGTCAGGTCATAGCTCCAGCCATGATAGGGACAGGTAAACGTGCGAGCCTGGCCGCGTTCCGCCGGGCAGACGGTCGTGCCACGATGCGCGCAGCGGTTGAGGAGGGCCGATATATTGTGGTCCGTGCCGCGCACCAGAATGACCGACTGGGTACCGACCTGGCGGGTGATAAAGTCTCCCGGTTGGGGGATTTCACTCTCGTGAGCAATGAACACCCAGCCGTGGTAGAAAATCTTTTCCAGCTCATCGGTAAAAATCTGCGGATCGGTGTACAGCGACCTGTGGACCCGCTCATCCTGAACAATGGCGTCGTACTGGATCGGATCAAAGGCAGTCTGTTGCATACGAATCCCTCCGGTTCCGTTATGTCGCTTCTCTATCGTTTTGTAAGCGATGCATTGGTCAAACTCAAACATGAGCCGAGGCTTGAGGAATATGGTGCTCTCCCCGCTCGCCGATCACGATACGAACCGGCATGCCGATCTCAACAGTGGACGGGTCAATATCGACGATGTTCGTTGTGATCTCCGGCCCTTCTTCTAAGGTCACGACTGCGACTACGTACGGAATGATCTCTTTGAAATACGGATGATACGGCTTGTCGAAAACAATAAAAGTGCGAATTGTACCCCGGTCTGAGGCTGGCACCCAGGAGAGCGCACTCGCGTGAGCTCCGCATTGCAGGCACGCCTGCGTACGCGCGTAATACGCTCCACAGATACAGCGAGCGAGCTTGAACTCACCGCTATCAATGGCATCCCAGAACGGCTGGTCTTCTACCGGAACAATGCGGCGGGGCGGGGCTGACGTGGGCTGGTTATCTCGCATTTCTTTTATCCCTCGAACTCATTCTACGCCAAAGATCGCCGCTGACTGAGCCAGTCCTGCTCCAGTGATACCGACGTTGGTGATAAGCGCGGTCCGTGCGTCAGGGACCTGGGTTGGTCCGCCCTCGCCGCGTAACTGACGGATTCCCTCGGCCACGTGTGTAAAGCCCTGGACATAGCCCCAGGAATGAAGCGTGCCACACGTGTTGCATGGCCGCTTGGAGTCCCAGCGGAAGTTCCCGGCACGAACCCAATCTGCTGCTTCGCCAGGCCCGCACAGTCCATAGGCTTCGATTTGCAGCGCAGCCATAATCGTGAACGCGTCGTAAAACTCGAACACATCGATATCGTCAATGCTCAACCCGGCTGTTTCAAAAGCCCTGCTTCGCCCTGGCTCGACGTTGAGGTCTGACGGACCCAGAACCGTATTCGATCCACGCGCGTAGCCTTGGCCCACCTCGTGGCAGGTGCCAAGTCCAAGTACATGAACCGGCGTAGTCTTCAGGTCACGTGCCCGTTCCGCAGTCGTCACCAGGAAAGCGATCGCGCCATCGGTGATCAGGCAGTAATCAAGCAGATGCAGCGGGCGTACGATGAAGCGAGAGTTCTGATGGTCGTCAACCGTGATTGGACGTCCAGACATATAGGCATCGTTACGCGGGACGGCATTGGACCGTAGGGCAACAGCAAGTTCGGCCAGATCTGCCGAAGAGCGGCCGTATTTATGCAAATAGCCTTGGGCCATCAAAGCCGCCTGAGCTCCAGGCGAGAACAGGCCGTAGATAGCGTTTGGGTCTTGGCTCTTATTGTGTTCGTCCGCACCAACCGTGATTGTCTGGGAGCGCGCATTTGTGGCATGTCCGCATATGACGTACTCGGCTGTGCCTGCCTCAATCATACCGATTGCTGCAATAAGGGCGAAAATACCAGAAGCTCCACTGGAGTTGATTTGCAGTGTTGCCTGCGCCCCGAGTCCAGCTCGACTCGCTGCCACGCCCGATGTACCTGCCCCAAATCCAGGCTGAAAGACGTAGCCGTTGACCTGGCTCCGTTCGAGTCCGGAATCGGCCAAGACTAACTCAATCGCCTCCCAGGCGAGTTGCTCCGCGCTGGTTCCGGGTAGCACGCCTTGCTTGGTGACCCCCAACCCGGCAAGTGCATACTTTTGCATGATACTTAAACTATTCCTTTGCCGTCGGTCGGATTACGCTTTGTTCATCCGACGTCTCAGATGTTTATCTGTTGGCAAACACCGGCTCGCGTTTTTCTCGGAACGCAGCCACGGCCTCGCGCATGTCTTCACCCGTCGTACAGGCCAGCCCCAGATGGGCATCGGCATAGGTAATATCGCCAGCCTTGTTGGTGCTCAGCGCTTTGAAAAACTCTTTTGTCCGACGCAGCGCCATGGGCGGCTTGTTGAGCAGCTTCTGAGCAAAGGCGTGGACCGCGTCGTGTAACTCCTCCAACGGCACGACCTGGTTGACCAGGCCGACCTCACAGGCTTCTTCCGCAGTCAGCTCATCACAGGTCATCACCAGTTCTTTGGCCTTGGCCATGCCGATCAGGTTGATCATGCGGGTAATCGAGCCCCACATATACGGTACGCCCAGCCGCACCTCGGGTAACCACAGGCGGGCGCCACTGGCGGCAATGCGAAAATCACACGCCATAGCCAAGGACACGCCACCGCCCACCGCAAAACCATTGACCGCGGCGATGCTGATCTGGTCCAGGCGTTCCCACTCGTCCATCACCCGCCAGCCGAGTTTCGCCATGCGCAACTTGGCGGTGTCTGTCAGCTTGGCCTGGGCTTCCGCTTTTGAGCTTTTGGACAGGGCTTCCATATCTGCGCCAACGCTGAACGAGCGACCTTTACCGGTTAGAACCACAACCCGTGAGTCTTCATCCTCTTGCAGCTCGTAGGTAATGGCCAGGAACTCACGCAGCACCTGTTCGTTGAGGGGATTGAGTTTTGCCGGTCGATTGAAAGAGACGGTGACAATCGGACCGGAGCGTTCAAGGGTAAATGTTTCGTAGGTCATACTGCCCTTCTCCTTTGAGTCGGAGCTATCTTTTTGTAAACATAAAATTCTCTGCCATCTGGGCTCGGACTTCTTTTAAGTGGGTTACATACTTGGGAAAGCCTCCGTTATAATTGCCGTCCTGACGGCGCTGAAATTCGCCCTCAAAATTATAATAGCCCGGCGTACAGTCCTGGTTGCGGCTGGTTTTACCGCGATGATGGATCACTTCCTGGACCCACCACTCTTCTGCCTCGGGAGTCACGTCGATGGATTGGTAGTCATGACGACGCGCATAGTCGATACAGGCCGCAATATGATCCCCCTGGGATTGCAGCATGTCCGTCAGGTTGAACTGAAACGATGCCTGGTAGCCTCCCATGATGAACAGGTTGGGATAGCCCTGCGAGTGAATGCCCAGCAGGGTGCGGATGCCGGTGCTGTATTTATCGTTCAGGTCGAGGCTGTTTTCTCCTGTGATCTGATTGTAAATACCGGTCTTCTGGACCTCGAAGCCGGTGGCATAGATCAGGACATCGAGCTCGTACTGCGTCCCGTCAAACACTGGCCCTTTCGCGGTGATTTCAGTGATGCCTTTGCCGTGGGTATCGACTAGGTGCACGTTGGGGAGGTTGAAGGTCGGCAGATAGTCGTTGTGAAAACAGGGCCGCTTGCACATGAACATATACCAGGGCTTGAGCGCCTCGGCGGCGGCTTTGTCCTTCACGACCTCATCGATGCGCTTGTGAATGCGCATCATATAGTCGATGTTGGCGTTTTCCTGCCGCCGGATTTTTTCCTCACGAGACATGGTCGCGCGCTCGGCCTTCTGCTCCTCGGTCAGCCGTGGCCCGCGCATGGAGCGTTCGCGCCGCTTGGCTTGCCAGCCCGGCTTCAGTTTGCGCGCCCAGTTGGGATCGGTCGGCCAGTCGTCCCGGATATCAATCGACGACGGCGTACGTTGAAATACGTACAGCTCTTTCGATGATGCGCCCAGACCGGGAATGGCCTGCACCGCGGTCGCGCCCGTGCCGATAATGCCGACGACCTTATCCTCCAGGCCGGACAAGTCTTCCCTGGTATAATCATAGTCCCAGCGCGAGGTATGAAAGGAGTGGCCTTTGAAGGACTCCATGCCCTGAATTTTAGACAGCTTGGGCTTGGACAGCGTGCCGTTGGCGCAGATAACGAAGCGCGCCTTCATGTGGTCGCCCCGGTCTGTGGTGAGCTGCCACATCTCTTCTTCCTCGTTCCATATGGTGGAGGTGACGGTGGTCTGAAAAACCGCCAGCTCGTACAGATTGTATCTTCTGGCAATGGCCTGACAGTGGGCCAGGATTTCCGGCCCCCTGGCGTAATGGTTCTTGGGTACGTAGTCCATCTCATCGAGTAGCGGGAGATAGTCATACGAGATCACGTCGCAGGCCACTCCGGGGTAGCGATTCCAGTACCACGTGCCACCCACATCGGCTCCCCGCTCGACGATGCGGATACTCTCAACGCCATATTCACGCAGCCGCGCTGAGGTGAGCAGTGCCGAGAACCCACCGCCAATGAATAAGCACTCGACCGTATCGTTAATGGGCTCGCGGGGAACGATCTCGCCGCCGTAGGGGTCGGTCTCGTACCTGGCGAAAGAACCGCTGAGGTCAGACGTATACTGCTGCGTCCCTTCCGGGCGGTAGTGCAGCCTGAGATCACGCTCCTCGGTAAACTTCTGCTTGATGGCATCGTAGTACGACTGCGGTTTTTTCGGCTTCGAGAGTCCGTCCATGGTGCCAATCAGGGGCTTCTCCTGCGCTTCAGACATGTATTCAGTCCTCCGTACGTTAACACTGGTCGTTCTTGAGACTGGTCGAGTATAACAGAGCCATGGCGCAGCGGGGAAGCGGCGCATGGGGTAATGACTCTCTATGGGGCAGGGGCATCGTGACTCCCTGCCCCCCAGGCTGCTTAATCCGAGTACAGGGGATGTGACCCGAACTGATTTTTTTGCACGGCCTGCCCCGTAGTGGCCACATGCCCGACCCCCCGCACGACGCTGTCGAGGTACTGGGCGATGGTGTCGCCAAACAACCGTTGCTGATAGGCCCGCTTCTGAGGGATGGACAAGTCCGCTTTCAGGTAGGGGATCACGGTAATGGCCAACTCGCTCTGCCGCGTGCCCTGCGCTGTGATGCGCCACTCCACGCGCGCCGTCTTGCGTGAGGACGGCCCGACTTCAATGTCAAATCCCACCCCCTCGAGCCACCTCACAAAATCGCGCTCGTAATGCACGCCACTGTAGTAGGAGACCGTGTCTTTTGCCCCAACCCCGGGCCATTTGAGAACCGTGGTTGCCTGACAGAACGGATGATAGCGGGGGAGTTGGCCGGGTTGAGAGATCACCTGCCAGACGCTCTCTGAATCGGTCTCAATAATGTGACTGACCCGCACCGTATCGCCCAGCTCAAGCCCTCGGGCTGCCAATTCGGTCTGAAATTGCTCACTGTCTGCTTTCACGGAGGGCTCCTCCCGCTACAAATGCCCTGAGTACACAAGCGCACTGCTAGCTATCGAATGTCCCACCAATAGCAGCCGTGTCGTTGTATTCGCGCAGGTATGTGAGCTTCCCATCCTGCGCGAAGCGGAATTCCCAGACGAACGGCATGTCGCAGGCGCGACCCGTTACGACCGATTTGCCGTTTTTTTCTACTCCTGTCGCCGCCATCCTGCGCGTCTCCGGGTCGAAAATAAAATCATGGAAGACGAGTTCGCCGATCACCCAGGTCTCTGCCAGTTGGGCTAAATACTTTTGCGTTCCCGCCGCGCCCTCGTAGCGGCCGCCAAAAGGTATATGGGACGGCAGAAAATTCTCCCAGGCGAACTCGTCCGCCATCATCTTGGCGCACTCGGGGAAGTCCGTCAGGAGGAATCCCATAAACCTGTTTACTGTGTCGATCGCCTGTTGTTTTGTCATGTCCTCTCCTCTCATGGGTAGGTTCCTCACGGGGGAGGCGTTTCATTGCACACATACCGTTGCCTCTTTACTCCGCTACAATTCTTAGAAGCTCCGCTATCGAGTACGACCCAGGTAGCGAAGTTGTGAGGGGGAATCAACGCAGGTTGTGTGTTTTGTCTTGTCAAAATTTTATCGATATGCCAAACTTCGCGCGGGCGGAGAAAATATCCCGCCCGCACGACACCGCATCAAGAAGGAGGGCTGACAGATGAGTGAAGCGGTAGAGCAATCCCAACCGAGTGGTATTCCGACTCCCGCAGAACTGGGCTTCGATCCGGCTGACCTGCGTCAGAAGTACGTCGAAGAGCGTACCAAGCGTATCCGCGCGGACGGAAACAACCAGTATCAGGAAATCACCGGTCAGCACGAACACTACAATACCGACCCCTATGTCGAGCCGGGCTTTACCCGCCCCGCGCTGCAAGAAGAACTCGACGCGGTGATTATTGGTGGCGGCTTTGGCGGCCTGCTTGCGGCAGCGCGGCTGCAGAAGGAAGGCATCACCAATATTCGCATCATCGAGAAGGCCGGAGATTTTGGCGGGACCTGGTACTGGAACCGCTATCCGGGCGCCCAGTGTGACATCGAGTCCTATGTCTATCTGCCCCTGCTCGAAGAGACCGGCTATATACCCAAGGAAAAATACTCCTTTGCGCCGGAGATATTTGAGCACGCCCAGCGCATCGGCAAGCACTTCAACCTGTACGAGCGGGCCTGCTTCCAGACCCAGGTCAGGCAGGCGCGCTGGAACGACGAGGACGGGCGCTGGACGATTACCACCGATCGCGACGATGTCTTCCAGGCACGCTTTGTGATTATGTCGAGCGGGCCCCTGAACCGACCCAAGCTGCCGGCGATTCCCGGTATTGAAAAGTTCAAAGGGCATACCTTTCACACCAGCCGCTGGGACTACGACTACACCGGTGGTGATACGACCGGCGGCATGCACAAGCTCAAAGACAAACGCGTGGGTATCATTGGCACCGGGGCCACCGCGATCCAGTCCGTGTCACATCTGGGCGAGCATGCGCAGCAGCTTTATGTGTTCCAGCGCACGCCGTCGTCGGTGGACGAGCGCGGCAACAAGCCGACCGACCCGGAATGGGTACGGACGCTGAAGCCCGGCTGGCAGGATTACCGCAACAACAATTTCTGCTCCATCCTGGCCGGGATTCCGGTTGAGGAAGACCTGGTCGGCGACAAGTGGACCAGCCTGTTCAAGAAACTCTCTGAACTGCTCACGGGCAAGGAGGATTCAGACCTCTCTGACGAAGGTATGGCGCTCATGTCGGAGATCGCCGACTACCAGAAGATGAACGAGATTCGGTCGCGGGTATCCTCGACCGTCACCGACTCGGAAACCGCGGAAGCGCTCAAACCCTGGTACGGCCAGTGGTGCAAGCGCCCGACCTTTAACGACGAATACCTGCCGACCTTCAACCGACCCAACGTGAAGCTGGTAGACACCAAGGGCAAGGGCGTCGAGCGCGTCACCGAGACTGCGGTGGTCGTGGACGGCGTCGAGTACGAGGTGGACTGCCTGATCTACGCCACCGGCTTCGAGGTCGGGACGGCCTATACACGGCGCGCCGAGTTCGAGGTGTACGGCCGTGACGGGCTGGCGCTGAGCGACTACTGGGCGGACGGCATGAAGACCTACCACGGCTTTCTGAGCAACGGTTTTCCGAACTGTTTCCATATGGGGCTCACCCAGACCGGCCTCGCACCCAACTTCACCTATATGCTGAACGGGCAGGCGGTTCACATCGCCCATCTCATTACCCAAGTGGGCGCGCGCGACGCACAGTCCATCGAGCCCACCCTCGAGGCCGAGGACGAGTGGGTGAAGCTGGTGACCAGCCCGACCTTCATGACCGAGTACCAGAACACCTGTACGCCGGGTTATTACAACGGAGAGGGAAAAAACGAGGGGCATGGCTTTATCGAGACCCAGTATCCCGACGGCGCGGTGCCCTTTTACGATATGCTCGCCGCTTGGCGCGTGCAGGGCGATTTTGAGGGCCTTGTTGTTCGCTAGGTCGCTTGGGGGCCGGGTGGCCCCCGTTAGCGTTTTACGCCTTGGCGGTGAGCCAGGCTTCGGTTTCGGCCAGTGTATCTTTCAGACGCTGGAGGAGCAGGCCGACTTCCTGCTGGGTAATGATCAGCGGCGGCGCCATAAAAATCACATCAGGTCCGAGGTCACGCACCAGGAGCCCGCGTTTCAGGGCCGCCCGACGGACGTAGTCCGCGACATTGTACTCGGGCGGAAAGGGTTCGCGCGTGTCTTTGTTCTGGACGAACTCCAGACCCGCGGTTAAGCCCAAGCCTCGCACGTCACCAACAATGGGCGAGGAGTGCAATTCGGCCAGCCCCTCGTGAAAAAGCGCCCCCATCCGGGCCGCATGGTCGACGAGTTGGTCCCGCTCCATAATTTCAAGCGTCTTCAGCCCGGCCGCGCAGCACACCGGATGACCGGAGTTGGTATAGCCGTGGGAGAAATCGGTGCCTTCGGGAGCCTGCAGAAAGGTGTCGTAAATCTTCTCGTGCAAAAGCACCGCGCCGAGCGGCAGATAACCGCTATTGATGCCCTTGGCCGTGCTGATCATATCCGGGGTGACGCCCGCGTGCTCAATGGCGAACATCTTTCCCGTCCGTCCGAAACCGGTAATGACCTCATCGGACACCATGAGCACATCATACTTGTCACAGATCGCCCGGATACGTTGGAAATATTCCGGATGAAGAGGAATCCCCCCGCCCGCTCCCAGCACGGGTTCGGCAATAAAAAAGGCAACGGTTTCCGGCCCTTCTTCGAGAATGACCTTTTCCAACATATCGGCACAGGCGAGGGTGCAGGCCGGCTGCGTCCCACACTGTTCACAGCGATAGCGGTACGGGGCGGGGATATGTCGAACCTTTGACAGCATAGGCTCAAAGTGTTCGTGCATATGCGGCAGCCCCGTCAGGCTGGCAGCCCCATACGTCGCGCCATGATAGCTGCGGTCCAGCGCAATTGCCGTGGTTTTCTTCTCAAAGCCGCGCAGCCGGAAATAGAGACGACTGACCTTGATGACCGTCTCATTGGCTTCCGAACCGCCCGAGACAAAAATCACCCGGTTCAGCCCGTCCGGTGCCTGCGCGGTGAGCTTTGCCGCCAGTTCAATGGAGGGCGGGGTGGAGAAATTCCAGCCGCCTAAATGAAACGGGAGGGTCTTCATTTGCGCGTGGACCGCGTCGGCAATCTCGGTCTGGTCATAGCCCAAGCCGACATTGCCAATGCCGGAGCAGCCATCCAGATACTGATTGCCCTCAGCATCCCAGAGATAGACCCCTTTCCCTGCGACAATAACGGTGAAATCTCCGTCGGCATGATCCTGAAAGGTTGTAAAGACCGGCAGCTTATTCTGGCGCTCCAGGTCTCGTAACTTCTCAACGTCCAGCTCAAAGGGACGCGGAGCGGGCGGCTGTGCGTATGCCTGCTGTTGACTCATATCTTACCCTCCTTATTTTTGAGTCTGGGTCGGGAATGTCACGCAGAGCGTAAGACCGTTACCAACCAGAGTCAAACGCAGAGCCGGAGCGTGAATGCCTACCGGCTTGCACGTCCCTTGCTGCCTTATTTACTGCGCCACATAACCGCCATCCACCGCCATAGGATGACCGGTGACAAACGAGGCCGCTTCAGAACATAGCCAAGCCACGGCTTCGCCGATCTCACTCGGTTGCGCCATACGACCAACGGGTTCTGCGGCGCTAATCCCTTCGGCCATTTCGGGGACTTTTTCAAAGGCCCGTTTGAGCATCGGCGTCTCCACGGCGCCCGGACAGACCGCATTCACCCGAATGCCGGCCTTGGCATACTCAAGCGCCGCGGTCTTGGTGAGCCCGACCACACCGTGTTTGGCCGCGACGTAGGCAGACCCCGCTGGTATGCCTTGTAAACCTGCCACGGAGGCGGTATTCACAATCGCGCCCCCGCCTTGGCTGAGCATCTGCTGGATTTCCGCTTTCATGCTGAGCCATACGCCTTTAAGATTAATGCCGATCACTCTATCCCAGGTCGCCTCAGGATAGTCAGGGGTTGGTACGAAGTCTCCTTCGATCCCCGCATTATTAAACGCGCAGTCCAGCCGACCATAGGTCTCAACCACTTGCTTGACCATAGCCTCTGTATCAGCCGTTTTGGAAACATCAGTCTTGATAAAGATCGCGTCGCCACCAGCGTCTTTGACCAAGCGCACGGTTTCCTCAGCGCCTTCGACATTCACATCTGCCACCGCGACTTTTGCGCCTTCGCGAGCAAAAACCTGAGCAGTCGCCCGGCCTATCCCGGTGCTCGCGCCGGTGATTAAGGCAACCTTCCCTTCTAATAATCCTGCCATACCATTCCCTTTCTCTATCTCTTTCTCTGTCCCTATCCCTGTCTCTATCTCTCTCCCCGTCTATTGCCACGCGCCCGAGGCGCTGGATTGGTAGCCGAGCGCCCGGTAGACGGCATCGACCAAGCTCTGCCCTCGCTCATTGAGCGATGCGCCTGAACCCATCCGGTTCATGGTATAGCCAAACGACATGCCGGCTTTCGGGTCGGCAAAGCCAAACGAGCCACCCGCGCCAACATGACCGAACGCCTCCTCCGAGAACAGGACACTGTCCTGCACGCCCGCCGGCTCCTTGCGGTTATCCATGGTTTTCATGAAGCCCAGAGCAAACCGGGTCGGCATGACCAGTACGGCATCTCTGCCGGTTGCAGACGACACGCGGCCCATACGCGCCAGGGTCTCGGCGTTGACCAGTTCGACGTCTCCCTTTCTGCCGCCCAGGGCGAGCGGCTCATACAGGCCGGCCAGTCCGCGGGCGTTGGTGATGCCACCCGCGCCACCAATTTCGGCGGCGTGGGCGGCCCGGGTGTCATACTCGGGAACGGCGCCCATATAGCCGCCCAGATTGAGGATGGCCAAGGCCGCCAGCGTGCCCGGCTTGGTCATCTCTTGAAAGAGCGCGCTGGCTGGGTCTGGCTCGGCGGCAATCATGGGCGCGACCCGTGACTCTCTATCTTCGGGCAGGCCGATCCAGAAGTCCAGACCCAGGGGCTGGGCAATCTCGTCCCGAAAGAACGTGCCGAGCGACTTGCCGGATACGCGCCGGACCACCTCTCCGACCAGCCAGCCATAGGTGAGGGCATGATAGCCGTTCCGGGTGCCGGGCTCCCAGAACGGCTCTTCTTTGGCCAGCGCGTTGACCATCACATCCCAGTCTGCGTAGGCACCCTGCGGCAGATTTTTACGCACCGCAGGCAGCCCGGCCTGATGATTCAGCAACATTTTGACCGGGATGTGTTCCTTGCCGGCTTGGGCAAACTCGGGCCAGTACTTGGCCACAGGCGCATCAAGGTCGAGTTGGCCGCGTGACGCCAGGACATGGGCGCAAATAGCCGTCGCGCCTTTTGTTGAGGAAAAGACGATGCTGACCGTCTCGTCAGTCCACGGCGTATCGGTCTTGGCCGTCCCGCCCCATAGATCGACAATCGTTTGCCCGCCGACGGTCACACACACCGAGGCGCCCACTTCGCCCCGCTCGGCAAAATTGCGCTCGAACTCCTGCCGTACTTCTTGAAACTTTTGATCGCACGTTCCTTGGACTGACATGATGTTCCTCCTTTTTTGTCCGGACTTTATGCTCCTGCTGTATCAAATCGGAGCGGTAAAGTCTGTGGGCCTCGGACCATGACCGAGGCAATCGAAAGCCATATTATCCAAGCCGTTTCTGTCGCTCACGGAGCAACAGGAATAACGGCAGGCCGGCGGCAAACGCCACTAGCCACGAAACCACAATACAGACAATAAAATTTCGTGTGCCCAGCGTTCGCCCTTCGGAGAATAGCCAGACGTTATACGCCGCAAACGCAATCAGCAGGTCGAACAGGAGCGAGGCGGTGGCCGCGCGCTCCATCGGCACGGTGAAGAAATCGACCAGGAGATTGCCGCCGGCACCCATATGCTGGACGTTGTAATACATGGGCAGGAGCACCCCCAAGGCAACCAGAACCGCATAGACCGTCTCACGTGTTGTCATACGTCAGCCCTCCTGTTCCGTTCTTGAGCGTTCTTGCCTATGGGTCGCACTCGATATGGAGTTCTTTGAGACCGCGGATCACGGGGTTGATGGCGTAGCGGAAGTCGTTCTTGCCCTCGGCCAGACGGATGGTCCCCAGCCGGTTCAGCAGGGCCTCAAAGGCGACTTTGCCTTCCAGGCGCGCCAACGAAGCGCCTAGACAGAAATGCACCCCCGCGCCAAAGGCCACGCTCATCCTGGCATTCGGTCGCTGCACGTCAAACCGCTCCGGGTCCGGAAACTGCTCGGCGTCCCGGTTGGCCGCGCCATACATGACCGCCACCCGGGAGCCTTTTGGTAGTCGGACGCCATCCACCTGAGTGTCCTCTTTGACCGTCCGGAACAGACACTGGACCGGGGATTCGATCCGTAGCGCTTCTTCCACGAAGTTGGGAATCAGCGCGGGGTCGGCCGTCACCAGGTCCAGTTGCTCCGGGTGCTGGAGCAGCAGCGCCAGGCCGCTACTTAGCAGATTGATCGTGGTGTCGTTGCCCCCCAGCAGGATGATGTCGATCATGCTGATGAGTTCTTCGGTCGTCAGCGTGCGCCCGCCGAATTTTTCGACCGGGGCCGTCACCATATGGGAGATCAGGTCATCGCGGGGCGCAGCCCGACGCGCTTCGATCTGGTGAAACAGATAGTGCTGAAACTCCACCGCCAGGCGCACGCAGGCAAGCTCCTGCTCGTGGCTGATCATGGTCCCGCCCATGCGCTCAATCCGGGCGTCACACCATCGCTTGACCTGGGGAATATCTTCCTCCGGCAAGCCCATCATCTCGGCAAAGACGTAGAGTGGAAAAGGCTGGGCAAACTGGCTGACAAACTCGATCTCGTTACTCTCAAGGCAGGCGTCAATCAAACGATTGGCGATCTCCTTTAAGCGGGGTTCGAGCGTTTTCACGCTCTGGGCGGAGAAGGGCCGGTTGACCACGCTTCGATAGCCTGTGTGCTCGGGGGGGTCAGCCTTACTGAGGACATCGGCTGCCGGCCAGCCCTGGGCCTCAATCTCCCGAATCTCCGGGGTATCTCGGGTGAGTCCTTCCGTGAGACCGTGGACCGAAAACAGCTCCGGATGCATTAAGACATACTCGACATCGCGGAAACGGGTCGCGATGAACATGGGGGTATCAGGCAGTTGATACACGCCCCGCCGCCGCAGTTCAGCGTAGACCGCGTAGGGCTCAGCTAACACCTCAGGCACGAAGGGGTCCAAATTCGTCTGGTCCGGCATCACTCCTCTCCTCAGGATATCGGTCGCAGCCCGCCTTGATGTGGGTTCGATGCTGACGACTCGTGTTGACGTTGGTTTTTCCGCTTATAGCGATAAAGCTGAAAAGCGCGTGGATTTATACATTCAGTCCATAAAAACGGATGGCATTCTCGCCAAGCACTTTGCGTTGGTCTGCCTGGGGTAACGGCGCAATGCGTTCCTTGAGTTCTTTGACCACCCCAAAGTCGGCATCAATATGCGGATAGTCTGACGCCCACAGAAAATAGTCGGCACCAATATGCTCGATGACCTTGGCGGTCAGCGTCTCATCCGGGTCTGCCGACACCAGGCATTGGCGGTAGAAATACTCACTTGGGGACATTTTCAAGGAAGTCCGGCTGGCCATGGGACGGTATTTATGGTCCAGGCGGTCAAGCCAGGCGGAGATCCAGTTGGCGCCGGACTCCAACACGCTACATTTCAGACGCGGGTATTTCTCAAACATGCCCAGCGACATCATCTGGGTGAAGGCGGCCATGACATCAATGGCCAGAAAGGCAAAATTGAACAAGCCAAAATCTGCGCCTGGTCTGATCCACTCTCGAAACGAAGGCTGATCGCGGACGACGACATGAAAGCCGACTGGCAGCTCTAAATCCTGCACCGTCTCCCAAAAACGGACAAAGGCCGGATCATCAAAATGTTTGTCGCCCCGCGCCGGCATATCCGGGGACAGGTACACGCCCACACAGCCGTTTTCCTTGGCCCATTTGGTTTCTTCGACGGCACCTTCCGGGTCAAGGAGCGAAATATGGGCAATGGGAAAGAGTCGTTTGGGCTGGTCGCTGCAAAAGTCGATGATCCAACGGTTATAGGCGCGGGTATAGGCCGAGGCGAGTTTGGCTTCATTGATCCAACCTTCCCAGAATATCCCGATAGTCGGATACAGGAGCGCAACATCAATCTGCTCCTCATCCATAACCTTGATGCGGGCAGTCGGGTCATAACTGCCTGGGGGGGAACCATCCGCATACGTCCGTTCGCCTGGGGTGAGGAAGGCTGCGAGTTCTTCGGTATCGGAACCAACACCGCCAATTGCGCCCAGCGTGCCCCGCACGGTCTCGCACGGCTTATTGTCGAATAACAACACCTCCCAGCCCTTCTCATCGTGTTCCAGGCGCACGGCCCGGTCGCGGTATTTGGGGTCAATGTATTTTTGCCAGGTATCCAAGGGCTCCAGGACATGGCCATCCGCGTCGACAATCGGTCCACTCTTTGATGCGCTCATATGCTTCCTCCTTCTTTCAGTCTCGTCAGCCCCGTCTATAAGCAGCCACCTGCCGTTTTTCAGAGGCAGCTTTCGTTCGTATCAAACGGCCGCTCTCACGGCACGCCTGCGGTATCAGGATATAAGGCAGGCAGCATAGCCTTTGGAGACAAAGAAATCTTGGGGGTATGTCGAACAGCGCCACCCCTTCCTGCATCCACTCGGGATTGGCGACATCGGACGGATGAGGGCCAGGCATGGTGTAAAAGGCGAGGTTTTTGTGCTCGATTTCCTCGGTGAGAGGCCAGAGCCACATGGAAGCTAGGGGGCGGTCGGCTGCGCCTCGGCTACTCCCGAGAAAACGGTGTTCCCCAGGCATCCGCAAACGCCAGCTCTTCTACCGACCGGCGTGAGATCGGTCCGTGCCCGCGCAGGACGGGATAGCCAATCGGCACGACCGCCGCTGTCCCCCACGGGTCGGGAATCCCCAAGAGGGTGCGCACCTCCGGTTCTTCCATACACAGCAGCGTCGTAATCACACAGCCCAGACCCTCGGCTCGGCAGGCCAGCAGAAGGTTTTCGACTGCCGGGTAGATCGACCCGCCGCCAACAACGGACAGTCTGTCCAGCTTCGCGTCGGTGACAGCCAGCCCGTCCGGGTTAAAACATACGACCAGCAGCACGGGGGACTCACCAAAGTTTTCCGCCAGGTAGTTGCTGGCGCGGATCGTCCGCTCGGCTTTTCGCCGTTCCTCCTCAGGCGCACCGGCCAACCGCTCCATATACGATTTGGTATACGGCAGCGTGACCTGCTTATACAGTTCGCCCAGGCGTTGTTTGCGGGCCGGGTCTTTGACCACGATGATGCGCCAGGCTTGGCGGTTGCCGCCGGACGGTGCCCAGGTAGCGGCCTCCAATACTCGGTACAGCATGTCTTCCGGAATCGGGTCCGGGCGCAGCCGCCGTACGGCGCGTAAGGTCCGCATCGCTTCGTAGAGATCGATCGTGGCCATCATATCCTCCGGGTTAGGCTAAGGCTCTTCGCGCACGGGTCGGATTCGTCCTCAATGGAATGCTCCAACCGACTCGACCCGTCATATTTCAGCTCCCCTGGCCCTACACCGCTGCCAGCGTTTTCTCTGACTGAGCAGCGGCTGTGTGGAAATGGGGCAGGACATATTTGGCGAAGCGCTGCATGGATTGCATGACCAGTTCGTGAGCCATCCCACCCCAGTTGAGAAAATAAATGAACTGGTCCATCTGCAAGTCTTTCTGAAAGCGTTCCAGTTTGGCAATGACTTGGTCGGGGTCGCCAATCAGCGTGCGCTCATTGTACAGGACGTCATACGTCAGCGTTTTCATGGTCGGCGCAAACTGCGCGTATGCCTTGTACTGCTCGGATTTGATCTTTTTGGGGAAGAGAGAGCTGGCCAGGTCCACATAGCCCATAACCGCCTGCTCGGCTTCGGCCTTGGCTTTTGCGGCCGTCTCGCCCACATAGGTGTGGAACAGGGCGATGACCTCTGTGTCGGCATGTCCGTGCTGGCGGAGTTTGTCCTTGTAGGCGACAACCTGGCCCTGCGTCACTTCAATCGGCAGCGGATAGGGCACTTGCAGAATGCTATAGCCTTTGCGCGCGGCCCAGTCATAGCTCTCGGGGCTGAGGGCGGCGGCGTACAGCGGCGGGTGCGGTTTTTGGAGAGGGCGCGGTAATATCGTGAGGTCGGTGACATTGGTGAATTGTCCGGCAAAATTGAGGGGCGCCTCCTGCCAGGCGCGCAGGATCATCTCCACGCCCTCTTCGAGCCGCTGGCGGCCTTCGTCCTGCGACACGCCCATCCCGTCATATTCAAACGGAAACAGCCCCCGCCCGACCCCAAAGTTCAGCCGTCCACCGCTCAGCACATCGACCAAGGCAAAATCCTCGGCTGCGCGGATGGGGTTATCAAAGGGCACGAGGCTCACCGCCGTGCCCAGACGAATGCGCTTGGTGCGTTCGGCCATGGCGGCGAGCAGCACCTGGGGGCGGGGCAGGATGCCACCATAGCGGGTGAAGTGATGCTCGGACACCCAGGCCGAGTCAAACCCCAGCTCCTCGGCTCGCTGGGTGAGATCGAGAAAATCCGTCAAATACTGCTGGGCCGACTTGACCTCGGGCCAGTGGTCGAAAATACAAAACACGCCGATTTTCATACTGTCGCGGCCCCTCTCACTGTGTGTTGGGCTTGTGACTGCTGCGCTGAGTTGTCGCCCGGACACGGCAGGCCCGGGCGGTCGGCGCGGGTTTAGTGTTTATCCGGCGACTGCAAGGCGTTAATCGGATCGTCAAGCGCCTTGAGCGACAGCTTAAAGCGATCCTGCATGCGCGCATCGTCGGCGGTGAACTCGCGCATCAGGCAGCAATACTCTAAGGAGATGCCGTTCGGATCTTTGAAATAGATCGATTTGGCCCAGTTGTGGTCAACGACCTCACTGACCTGGATGCCTTTCGCGTGGAGTTCGTCGCGTTTCTGCGCCAGGGCGGCTTCGTTGCCGGCCTCGAACGCGAAGTGATAGAAGCCGCCCGGTACACCGAGCCCGCTGTTGATGCCGGCGTCATATTCACGCGGCACGCCGGGCACGTCCCGCGCTTCCATGAAGGCCAGCAGTTGGTGATGGCCGGTATCGAAGAAGATATGGCGAATTTTACCCCCTTCTTCTATTTCAATGGTATCGCACACCACCGGCTTGAAACCGAGCATGTCTTCGTAGAACTCCCGCGTTTTGTCCAGGTCGAGCGTCGAAAGGCCAATGTGAGAAAGTCCTCTGTTTGACATTTACCCATCCTCCTTTTGTATGATGCATCAAATGCCTAGCACTTCTTCCGTGGTGATACTATCGCTTAAAGCGCTGTGGCTCATCTCTACGCCTCAGCGTTGCAGCGAGGCATAGGTCGCCGCGATAATCCGTGCCGAGCGCTGATCGCCCAGCGTGCTTTCACCCATGCGGTTCATCACATAGGCGATCGAAGTCCGGTTATCGGGATCGACCACGGCAATTGAGCCGCCCCAGCCACCCCAGTAGAAGGCGCCGGGGCTCGGTGTGAACGGAATCCGCGGGTTCATCAGGCCAAAGCCCAGCCCGAAAAGCATCCACACGCCGAGCACGAGGTCCTTGCCGTTGGTCTGCTGTTGCCGTGCCAGCGCCACCGTTTCGGGTGCCATTAGCCGGACGCCATCAAGCACCCCGCCCGCAGCCAGCGCGCCGTGTACGCGAGCAACGGCGCGCGCGTTGCCGATCCCGCCCGCGGCCGGAATCTCCGCCGCGCGCCAGGCCCGCGTCTGCGGCTCGCGGCCCGTCAAGGCGGCAGAACGAAACGTCCGTGTGGCGACCGAATCCGGGTCGCCGGGAGCCTGGTCCAGCGTGGCCGAAGGCGGCACCATCTCGCCAACGCGCTCATCGTGTTGGGTATCCAGCCCGATATGAAAATCGACCTTGAGCGGGGTCGCGACCTCTTCGCGAAAGAATGTGCCGAGACTGCGGCCGTCGACCCGGCGCAGGATTTCTCCCTGCAGGTAGCCCTGCGTAATGGCGTGGTAGCCCGAGGCAGTCCCAGGCTCCCACCAGGGTGCCTGGCGGGCCAACCTGTGGCAGATGTCATCCCAGTTGTAGAGTTCCTCAATCTCGACGCGTGAGTCGAAACCGGCCAACCCGGCCGAGTGGCTCATTACATGGCGAACCAGCACGCCCTCCTTGCCGTTTTGCGCGAACTCGGGCCAGTAATGCGCAACCGGAGCGTCGAACTCAATCAGCCCCCGGTCGGCGAGCATTAACATGCAGACGGCGGCTATGGTTTTGGTGGTGGAGTACACGTTGACAATAGTGTCCTGCTGCCAGGGCTGGCCACTCGGTGCTGAGGAGCCGCCCCACAGATCAACGACCACTGCTCCGTCGTGTACGACACAGGCGCTGGCGCCAAGCTCCTCGCCCGTCGCGAAGTTCTCCTGAAACGCCTCGTGCACGGCCGCGAATGCGTCCGCACAGTATCCCTGAGCTTCCATCATGCTTTCCTTTACTGCGTCAATTCTCCCAGTTTTCTCTTCAAGACCCGGAGCGCATTTTTGTTGGCGCTTCTGATCGCCTCCATACTGGGCGGCTCGACACTGATATCGCCGAGCTCGGCCAGAACGACGTGCACGTCGTCGTGTCCGTCAACGCGTTTCATCTCGTCTAACCAACGCCGCACGTTGGGGAAGGGCTCGAAATCGAAGACGTTGGTAAAGCCCGGTTGCAGTTGTCCGATCTCCACGTAGGCGGCAAAGTCGGCCAGGGTGAGTCGTTCGCCCGTCACATAGCGGGATTCCGCCAGCCAACCCGAATCCAAAGCGTGGAGTGCGTTCGTCAGGGTCGCGCGTGCGGCCTGTTGAATGGTGTCCGGAATGTTCAGATCCTTGCGGATCTTCGGGGCGACCAAGCCGACGGAGGCGTCGCGCACATTGCGATGGTGGTAGTGTAAATACCAGTCTACCCTGGCGCGCAGCCGATGGTCCGCAGGGTAGACGTCTTCCCAGCCATGCGTATTGCTCAAATAACACATGATGGCGTGCGCTTCGCTGAGCACAAAGCCGGTGTCCGGCTCTTCGATCGTCGGAATCGTCCCGCCGGGATTTTTGGCCAGATAGGCCGGATTGCGGCTGCCGGTTTCCCCTTTTGAGCCTGGGTTGATCAGGACCATTTCAAACGGCGTCCGCTTATACAGCATCAGCCACATGACCGCGCGTACCGGTTGTGAAAACGGTACGCCATACAAGAGGATAGGTTGCATCGTATTCCTCGTCTATTTCACAATCAGACCGTCAAAATCGCCCTGTTCACGCCAGTGGGAGAGCATGTCATAAAAGGCCAGCGCGCCCTTGGGGTAGATGGCCTGGAGGAAGCCCTGTCCCTCGTTGGTTCCCTCACCGTTATAGTATCCCGGCGTGCAGACGTCCTGGTAGTTGGTCATCATGTTCGGTCCGTTCACGAGCTGCACCCACTCCGCCTCGGCCTCGGGAGTCGGCTCGATGGATTGCGCGTTGCGGCGATCGACCAGGGTGATGAGCTGGGCAACGTGCTGGGCCTGATTATCGAGCATATAGGTGAAGTTTGCCGTGAGACCGGTCTGCGTCAGCCCCATATGGAAACAGTTCGGAAATCCACAGCTCAGGAAACCGTGGAAGGTCCGCATCCCGTCTGCCCAGGCGTCGGCGAGCGACACCCCATCCCGGCCGTATATGCCGAACTCGGCCCGCCGGGTGTAGGCGGTTCCCACCTCGAAGCCCGTGGCGAAGATCAGACAGTCCACTTCGTACTCAACCCCATCCACCACGACGCCGTGCTCGGTCACGCGATCGACCCCTTGTCCACTGGTATCGACGAGCTTGACGCTCGGCCGGTTAAAGGTCGGCAGATACTCATCGTTGAAGGTCGGGCGTTTACACCACTGGCCGAACCACGGCTTGAGCGCCTCGGCCGTCTCCGGGTCGCCCACGGTCGAAGATATGCGGTCGCGAATCTCATTCATCTTCTGAAAGTCGGCAATCTCCGCCAGGAGTGCCTTGTCTTTGCCGGAGAGATCCGAGTCATTCTGGCTGGAGAGCAGATCGCTGAGCTTCTTGAGCGGGCTGGTCCACTTGTCGCGGACTTGATCGTCCTCCAACTGCACCCCGTCCAGGAGGGCGGTGAAGTTGCGGTTCCGATAGGTCTGCCAGCCGGGCTTGAGCGTCTTGGCCCATTCCGGGTTGGTGGGCGTGTTGTTGCGTTCGTCCACCGAGGACGGCGTACGCTGAAAGACGTACAGCTGCTGTGCATGTTCGCCCAGATGGGGGATGCACTGAATCGCCGTGGCTCCTGTCCCAATGATCCCGACACGTTTGTCGTGGAGTTTGTGCAAGCCGCCGGTGGTATCACCACCAGTGTAGTTATAATCCCAGCGACTGGTATGGAAGGTATGCCCTGTGAAATTTTCGACCCCCGGAATCCCCGGCAACTTGGGCTTGTTCAGCGGTCCACTCGACATGAGCACAAAGCGCGTCTTGAACGTATCGCCGCGATCGGTGGTGATGGTCCAGCGTCCGGCGGCCTCATCCCAGCGGGCCTCTTTGACCTTCGTCTGGAAGCAGGCTTTGTCGTACAGATTGAAGTGCTTGCCGATCCGTTGGGCGTGGGCAAAGATTTCCGGGGCGAAGGAGTAGCGTTCCTTCGGGATGTAGCCGGTCTCCTCCAGCAGGGGCAGGTAGAGATAGCCTTCGATGTCACACTGGGCGCCGGGATAGCGGTTCCAGTACCAGGTGCCGCCAAAATCACCGGCTTTCTCGATGATGCGAAAATTGGTGATGCCGGCCTCTTGCAGCCGCACGGCTGCCAACTGGCCGCCAAAACCACCGCCAACAATCACCGCGTCGAGTTCTTCGTGCAGCGCCGGGCGAGTGTAGCCCGGCTCGACATAATGGTCTTCGTTATAATGCGCGAACTGGCCGGTAATTTCCTGGTATTGATTGTTCGCGTCGGCACGCAGACGCTTTGCGCGCTCGGCGGCATATTTCTCACGCAGGGCACCGGGATCGAAGCCCAGCTCGTCGGCAGTCGGTATTCCGCTCGATTCGGTTTGGGTTGTGGTTTGACTCATGCTGTTCGTCCTCCTTCTTAAAACTCAGCTCTTCGTCCAAGCGTTACTGAGGTAACATATCCTGTGGAAATAAAAAATATTGATGGGATGTTGTCGCGTGCAACCTTTAGGAAGTTTCCCATTACCTGTCAACGCACCAGCACGCTCTATCGACCCTGCGCTCCATTTGCTGCCCACCGGGTCTTTTCTCGGAAGACGGACTTCACGCATGGGGCCGGAAAAGCATTGGTGTCACGAGCGGTTGAGTCGGTCTGTTTGACTGAGGTTGGGGGCTCACCTAGAATCGCGTTCGGGGCGGATAGCTGTTCACTGAGAGTACGGGTAGTGTGACGAGAGAAATCCCGGTTATGACCCGTTCTTGCTGCCCGGTTTATAGGGGATGACCTGTAACATGAAGGAGAAATATCATGCCAACCGACGCTCGCGGTCTTGATATCACGGTGACGAATGCTGAGGCTCTTACCGCGTATGACGAGGTGCTAACCGACCTCTGGAATTATCGGCTCGCCGCGCCAAAAAATCTGAAGCGGGTCCTCGAACTCGACCCGGATTTTCCAATGGCACACGTGGTCCGAGGCTATATTATGTCCATGCTCGAGACGGTCGCGGTCCGCCCGAAAATGCTGGCTAGTGCGTCACACGCCCGCGAACATCTTGCGGCTGACACTCGCCGCGAACGTCTGCACTGTGACGCCTTGGAAGGGTTGGCAACCGGTAATCTCGAACGGGCTTGTGCTGCTTGGGAGGCCATACTGGCCGACTATCCTCACGACTTGCTGGCGCTCAAGATGCACCACCATTCGACTTTCTGGACCGGTCGGAGCTATGTCATTCGCAATACCGTCGCCGGCGTGTTCGACTTGTGGGATGAGTCCATCCCCGGTTACAGCTTCGTCCTCGGCATGTTGGCCTTTGCGCTTGAAGAATGCGGCGATTATGCGCAAGCAGAAGCCTTTGGTCGTCAGTCAATTGACCTGAACCCGGATGACCTGTGGGCGATCCACTCAGTCGCCCACGTGATGGAGATGCAGGGCCGCCTGGACGAAGGGATTGCCCTGATCGATCGGCCGGTCGATCAGTGGGCCGATCGCAACCCGTTTCAAGGCCATAATTGGTGGCACCTGGCCTTATTCGCGCTTGAGAGGGGTGACTATGATTTTGCGTTGGACATCTATGACAACAGGATACTGACCTCGAACACGGAATTCTTCCTGGATGTGCAAAACGGTGCTTCGATGCTCAAGCGCCTGGAGTTGCTGGGGGTTGATGTTGGTGATCGTTGGGAGCCCTTGGCGGAGTACGCTCGAAAGCGGGTCGACGATCATGTGCTGGCTTTTACCGATCTGCATAGCTTGATGGCGCTGGCGTCTGCGGACGACAAGGAGACCGCGCAGGCGTATATCCATGCACTCGAATCATTTGCCCATACACCGGACAATTATGCCGCTTCGCTGATGGCGGATGTGGTGGTGCCGATGGGTGAAGGCGTGCTGGCGTTTGAGAACGAGGAGTATGCGCGGGCGGTCGATGTCTTGTGGCCGCTGCGCGATCGCTGGTTTGGGATCGGCGGCTCGCATGCGCAGCGCGATATCTTTACGCAGATTCTCGTCGAGGCAGCCATTCGCGCTGAACGCCATGGGCAGGCCCGGGCGCTGCTGGCGCAGCGGGCGTTGTTGAGACCGAACAGTCTTGGGAGCTGGCAAAAGTACGCAACCGTATTACAGGCGTGCGGCGACGACTCGCGGGCGGAACACGCGCGACAAAGAGCTGCTGGCTTGCATTCGTAGGGAGGGTTTCGGCCATGCATTACATGCTGACTGAGTCGCAGCTTGCGTTACGGGCGCGGGCGCACGAATTGGCCCGGGACGTGATCGCACCGCGCGCCGCAGAGGTTGACCGCAACGAACAATACCCCTGGGAGAATGTCCGGGCGTTGAATGAGGCCGGATTCTTTGGCATGACCATCCCGCCGGAGTTTGGTGGGGCCGGACTGAGCTATCTCGACGTGGCGCTCGTTATCGAAGAGATGGCAAAAGTGTGCGGGGTGACCGGACGCATTGCGGTCGAAGCGAATATGGGGGCGCTTTCCGCCATCATGCACTACGGAACGCCGGCGCAAAAAGAGCGTGCGGCTGCTCTTGTCTTGGCTGGGGATAAGCCTGCCATCTGTATTACCGAGCCTCAGGCCGGCAGTGCTGCATCGGAGATGACCACGCGGGCTGATAAACGCGGCGATACGTATGTGCTGAACGGCATGAAGCATTGGATTACCGGGGGCGGCGTTTCCAGACTCCATCTGATCTTCGCCCGCGTGTTTGACGGACAAGGAACGGAGCAAGGCATCGGTGGCTTTATTGCCGTTCGCGACCATGATCGTGGGTTGCGCATCGGTCAGCGTGAACCCACGATGGGCTTACGAGGTATTCCTGAAGCCGAAGTGTATTTCGAAGATCTCGAACTGCCTGCCGACCAAGTACTAACACCGCCCGGCGGATTCAGGCGTGGCTTTGCCGAATTAATGAACGCCTACAACACCCAACGGGTTGGCGCGGGCACTGTTGCTTTAGGGCTGGCAACCGGAGCCTATGAAGGGGCAAAACAATACGCTTTAGACCGAGAACAGTTTGGTCGGCCGATTGCCGAGTTTCAGGGCCTGCAGTGGATGCTGGCCGATATGTCGACGCAGATCGAAGCGGCGCGGCTCATGATCCACAGCGCGGCCCGTTCGCGCGGCCCCCACGAGAGCCCGTTCCCGGATCCGAATGCGGCTGCGCAAGCCAAGCTGTTCGCATCGGAAATGGCAATTAAGGTCACAAATGACGCCTTACAGGTGTTTGGCGCCAAAGGCTATTCGCGCAACACGCCGGCTGAACGCATGGTGCGGGACGCTCGAATGTTCACTATTGGGGGCGGCACGGCCCAGATCCTGCGCACGGTCATCGCTGCGCGGATTTTAGACCGCCGCCTGCCGCAGACCCGTGACGGGTACGCGCGCCTGGCGCGTAAAGCCCAAGAACGGTAGTGCTCTTTACGGGGTTGCCAGACGCCCAGGGCGAACGGGAAAAGTCACGGCGAGACGGTCCAAATCTGTTCGTGCTGGGCCTGTCGAAGCAGGATGATCGGGACGAGAGTTTCTCTACCTTTGAGATGTGGCAGCGTCTGCTTACCGATGCCCACTTCCAAGAAGTTATGAATTCTCTCTCCCCATCGTTCTTACCCCACCATTGGTCCAGTGAAAGGAGCAGAGCAACGTTATGACTAGGACAGAGGAATTGGGTGGATTGTTCGATAAGTGGAAGAAGCAGAGGCCCGAAGAAGCACAGCGTATGTACCTTGACGACATTGTTTTCAGTGCGCTTTCACCCCATTGGCGGGGGACACGATGACGACAAAGACGGACAAGGGGCATGGTTCACGGAAAGAATCGCATCCCTTAATTGGATAGACTGAGGATTGACTGATCTTGCAAGATTTGACTATGATGCCGCCGCCTCATTTGGGCCGCCTTTTGAGTCTGAAGACTGCCAGTATGGGAAATCCCGGCTAACGAGTGCAGGAGTAGTCTCCCTGTCGCCTAATTTAGTGCATGACTACTACAGGGGAAACCGAAAACACAGCATCAGGTATACAATTAGGGAGTGAATTCTTCAGTTAAGAGTCTCAAGGCCCACTTCCATGAGGAGATTGTACATTGGCCAGCTTTTCACTTGGTTGCTACACAGTAAGAGTGACTGATAAGAGCACGGGGCAGAATCTGCCCTTAGATGGCTTTCTGAACGGACATGACTTGATGACAATCTTCGTTCAGTATCTTCAGGATCGTGTGGCAGATCACTCCATTGACGCTGAGCGTCAGAAGTTATGGCGTGCACTTCAGCCTCACATAAGAGGTCGGTCTGTCAGTGGAATTATTGAGACTGGCGAATACGGATACGCTGCCGATTTGTATAACGTCGATCAGAACACCGTTTCCTATCAACGGATTGAAACCGATGCGGAGATGATGCCCTTTTATTTTCTCGCGTACTTGCCTGCTCGTCTTGACGAGGGGGTCATTCTTCTCCAAAGAAGATCAAATCTTGGGATACGCACGATATTTCTGAACGACTTTGCGGAAGATTTTGAAAGGTCTTACCGAGGTGTAAAGGTCGTGTTTAATCCTTTGGTGCCTCAACAATTGCTCAACGAATATATGCGGAACGGAAGACTCACGAAAATAAGGTTCATTCGGTATGGCATACCCTCGGATCTGTCTGACGCTTATGACGCTGGAGGTCATGTAGAGGATGAAGGAACCGCCGAGATGGTGTTCTCGCCGAAAAGGGGACGGAGCATCCCCTTGCTGAATAGGCTACGCGAGGTGATGGCTGGCAGGAGAGAGATTAGGGAGATGATCGAATTACGCGGCTACGAATATGACAACGTGAAAGTCGAGTTGAATGTAAGAGGTGGCAAGAAAACACTCGACCTCTCCGACGTGATGAAGATGAGAGCCTACGTAGATGTCACGTCAGATATCCGTATTAACAGCGACGGCCATCCAGAATTTGACAGTATCGATACGGTAGCTCAAGAGTTGATGAGTAGTCTGCTTGCTGAACTTGGAACCGGCAGTAGGGATGTTAGATAAGGTCAATATCACAAAAATCGTACGGGATCACCTTGGGACGTTCAAGGACAACTCCACGGGAAGGTATCGGCCGCTAGATTTCCTGCTCTTTTTCCTCGTGCCGCTCTTTGTCGCCGTAGGGTTTGTGGGGCTCTTGGGATCCCTTCCAACGAATCTTGTGGGGGTGATTGCTACATCTCTCTCTATATTCACAGCCCTCCTCCTCAACCTGCTTCTGTTGGCTTACAACATAGCACGGAACTCCGAGTCTCCTCGTGACGAGCGAGTCCAGGAGATGAAAGAGAATTTATTTCACGAGATATTCAGCAACATTGCGTTCGCGGTCCTCGTGGCACTAGTGACGGTTGTCTCAGTATTGGTATTCGGGGCGATGAATGAGTGCGCTTCGTTGCTGGTTAGCAATATGCTCAGTTCCGTTATCTATTATCTTGGAACGTTGTTCCTGCTGACGCTGCTGATGTTGTTGAAGCGAGTCTATACCTTACTTAGCAACGAACAAGTCACCTCGAACAATTGATGGTACGTTGGCAGGGATTCTGCAGTGGGATGTACGGACCGCGGGAAGCCAAAAAATGGGCCTCGGATGGGAAAGCCAAAACTACCGGTTCAATAAGTTGACAATACGTCACGAGGGACTGCCGGCTCTCTGATACTTATGAGACAGTGCTCTCCTTGAGCATATACTCCTCGTGAAAAGGATTATCGATGAGGATGCGCCACGTCCCATCGGGCTGACGGCGGGCCACATTCGCATCTCGGCCGGACAGAGTCTGCTCCTGACCATCAGCTCCTGTGACCTGCATAGTCCACTGGCAGCAGTACAACGCGATGTCGCCGGCTTCCACCACATGCTTCATCTCAATCTTGAGTTGGGGCCTCAGACTCGTAAAAGCGCGGAGCTTCTCGCGCAAAGACTCGCCGGCTCCACGCACCACGGGTTGTCCTGGCTGGGAGACGAAGACCTGGTCCGGCTCGTAGAGGGTCAGCATAGCCTCAACATCACCCTCATTCATGGCCTTCACAAACAGATGATCGACTTCTTCGGGCGTGCGTGCCTGCATAGCGTCTCCTTTGCGGTCAATGGTATCCGTTCAAAACTGAAACTCTGCGAATCCGAACTGTAGAGCCGTCATGAACGAATGGCAATCATGAAGGCGATTCGAAAGAGATTGTTGATGGGACTCTGGACGGTAGAGCTACATGCCGGCTGAACGCATGGTGCGTGACGCTCGAATGTTCACCATTGGGGGCAGGACTGCCCAGATCCTGCGCACCGTCATCGCTGCGCGGATTTTAGACCGCCGCTTGCCGCAGACCCGTGATGGGTACGCGCGCCTGACTCGTAAAGCCCAAGAACGGTAGTGCTCTGTACGGGGTTTCCGTGCGCTCGGGGCGAACGAGGAAAGTCACGGCGAGACAGTCCAAACCTATTCGTACTGAGCCTGTCGAAGCAGGATGATCGGGACGGGAGTTTCTATATCTTAACGGACGGAGCAGCGACCGGGATTTATTTAAACTCGACCAGGACCTCCCGATACGGCGTTGTACCGGCGTTGCGTGCCTTATGACGTGCCGGGACGCACATCCCCTTTCCCGGCCCGGATACAACCTCGATTTCGCCATTGTCCACTTTCAGCGAAAAGATTGCGCCCGTCGGCACCTCCATTGTGCCCAAGTCGTTCTCGTTCTCGTCGGTAACCTGTAAGGGCGCGCCCGAGATCGCGTACCACATATAGCTGTGCTCGTGGGTGTGCACGGGCGTTTCCTCGCCTGGGGCGAGCTCGAAGTTCCAAACGATTACCTTGTCGTTCTCGAAGACCTTTTCAGACCCTACATCTGCCATTGCATGACCTCCCAGGTTAAATGGTTCTCTTACCCGAGCACGGAAATTTTCGCACGTCAAGTGAAAGTCAAGGGTGATGAATTCTAATGCCGTAACAATGTGTGTTGAACGCGCAAAAAAGCATGCTGGGATAACGCGCAACCGCAATGGTCTGCATCCCGAAGTCGGGGACATGAGCGCGCACGTGGAGGAGCGCTCCATTATGGTGCCCAAGGTCTGAGGCTGCGCGTGCACGCCTCGGCCCTTTAAGCCCCTAGGCTTGCCACCACGACGCTTCACAAGAGCGCGATAACGTGACCATACGATGACGATCCACCCGGTTGTTTCTCTCGTCATTTTTTGGAACCATGCGAACCGGAGCAAGTCAATCCGCTGGCTCCGCGACTCTCGATAAATCTTGAGGACAGACCTATGAGTGAAATCACCTTGTATACCGCCCCGACCGCGAACGGGTGGAAAGCCTCTATTGCCCTTGAAGAACTCGGCATCGATTACGACGTGGAGTATCTCCACTTCAACAAAAATGAACAGAAGGCCCCGGAGTTTCTCAAACTCAATCCGAATGGGCGCATTCCCGTCATAGTCGACCATGACAATGACGACTTCGTGCTGGCCGAATCGGGAGCGATTTTGCTCTACCTCGCAGAGCGGAGCGGCAAGCTCTGGCCGACAGATCCCCAGCTTCATCACAAGGCCATGCAGTGGCTCATGTTCCAGATGAGCGCGGTCGGTCCGATGCTCGGGCAGGCGATGTTTTTTCAGCGTATCGCGGCACCAAAGGGCATTGTCGACGACTATGCGATCGAACGCTACGTCACGGAATCGAAACGCCTGCTGGGCGTCTTGAATGAGACGCTCCGTGACAAGGAGTATCTCTGCGGCGAATATTCGATGGTCGATATTGCCACATTTCCTTGGGCGCGCGCGTATCGGTGGGCCAACGTCGATGTCTCGGACCTCACGTACCTGACCGCCTGGCTCGCACGCGTCGAAGCCCGTGAGGCCGTCCAGCGCGGGCTGTGCGTCCCGGCTGGCAAGCCACGCTTCGACTACAGCGACGACGAACTGAAAGCGGCGGCCCAACGTAATGCACAACTGTACGACGCCTGAGCAGGGTGGGGCAGTCTAAAAAAATTGTTGGACTGGAACCTTCCCGGCCGATTGTGCGGGTCCTTGCGGCTACGTCGGCTGTGGATACCGACCGGTCACATCTTTATACCCATACAGGTGCGTTGGCGTGACGTGTACGATCAACTCCCCCGACCCGCTGTTGATTTGCCCATAGGTCTCGGCTAACGCCTGCCCCATATAGCGCCCCCCAATCCGTATCGCCCAAGAGCGCACCTGGTCTGCGTCATCGGACATGACGGCTGTGCCGGCGAGTTCGACATACGCGAACGGTGTCACCTCATCATCGACACACATGCTGACCCTGGGCTCGTGACGTATATTGCGGGCCTTGATCGAGTCACGCCCCGTCATAAAGACAAGGGTCTCCCCCTCAAGATCATACCACACTGGCACGACCAGGGGCCGGCCATCTTTCCGCACGGTAGCCAGCTTGCCGGTCCGCACCGGACTGAGTAAGAAACTCCGGCATTCTTCAGGAGTCATGCGTTCCATCCCTGCTCCTCCCTCTGCATTAAGGGGCTGGGTTCCTCATGGAGCGCCAGCCGTCTGCGAGTCTCTCACAGCCAAGGTTCCGCGCGCAAGCTCAGGCCAAGAGTGCCGACGAGTCTGCCGACACCAGAGCAAATTCCGATTCTGTGTAGCCGTCCGTCATTCCAGCGAAAGCGGGAATCCAGCTCCCCAGCCCCCCGGCCTCTGGATGCCTGATCAAGTCCGGCATGACGAGAGCGCAATGGCACGGCTAGAACCTATCGTGAAACGCTCTAGGTCTCCGCCCCACTTCTTTTCCCTACCATGATAGTTTGGTATGCAGGTCTTTAGTCAGAGCAATCAGAAAGGAGTAATACAATGACAACAGCGATATCACACCAGAACGATCAGCTTCTCTTACCGGGTCGTCTCGGCAATCCTGACCAGGTCTTGAAGACCGATCCGCGCACTGATCCCCGCCTGGTTGCGGCCTGTGCGCCCTTTAAGCTCGACGTGGCCCTGCCGCCTGTGCCGGTCAACGCGGACTCGCCCTTGCCGGAGCAGCTCGACTTCTGTGCGGCAAGCGAGGCTGGCATGGCAACGGTGTTTGCCGCCCTGTGCGCTGACCTGCCGGCGATTCCGAATGTTGAGCGGCGGACCGAGGTCATCAAAGGCGTGGACGGTAACGACATCAATCTGTACATCCATACCCCCCAGAATGTGTCTGGCCCGCTGCCGTGTGTGTATCATATGCACGGCGGCGGCATGGTTATCCTGACAGCCGATGATCCCTCTTATCGACGCTGGCGCGATGAACTTGCGGCCCGCGGCATGATCGCCGTTGGTGTAGAATTCCGGAATGGTGCGGGCAAGCTTGGCAACCATCCGTTTCCGGCCGGTCTCAACGACTGCACCAGTGGACTGCAATGGACGTTCGACCACAAGGCCAGCCTGGGGGTCTCGAAGATCGTTGTGTCGGGTGAGTCTGGCGGAGGAAATCTCGCTCTGGCCACGTGTTTGCAGGCCAAGCAGGACGGACGTCTTGAACAAGTTGCTGGCGTCTACGCCTTGTGTCCGTACATTTATGGCGGGTGGGCACAGCCGGGCCAGGAGCTGCGCTCTCTCTACGAGAACGATAACTACTTGATCAACTGCCACCAGATGGAGGTGCTGGCAAGCGTCTATGACCCTGAAGGCAAGAACGCGAAAAATCCGCTGTGCTGGCCATACTGGGCCACAGGGGAAGACCTGCAGGGGTTACCCCCGCACGTCATCTCGGTCAACGAGTTAGACCCCCTGCGGGACGAGGGGCTCGTCCATTATCAGCGGCTCATGGCAGCGGGGGTGCCGGTCTACAGTCGGACCGTCAACGGCACCTGCCACGCTGCCGATGTCCTTTTCCCCAAATCGATCCCGGACGTATACGCTGCCACCGTCCGCGACATCAAAGGATTTGCAGATTCGCTGTAGGTCCGGCGTAGGGGGCGTAAACACCGAGGAGGAAGACCGTATGGCAGACTACATCGACATCGAGCAAGCTCAAACCCTGGACGGATTACGGATTGTTGCCCCTCCGGGCCGCCCCAACCCGTGGGCCGAGGGGCTCAAAGGTATGTGTCATGTTAAGAACCTGCCGTTTACGCTAGTCGGTAAAGCGGCCGGGCACGATGCTGCCTTGCAGGACTGGACCCGTCAGAGCAGCGCGCCCGTAGCCGTCTGGAATGAGGAACGGCCGCGCACCACCTGGAACGAACAAGTCTATTTGGTTGAACGGCTTGCCCCGCAGCCGTCGCTCGTGCCGGACGATGAGACCGATCGCATTCTCATGTTCGGGCTGTGTAACGAGTTGTGTGGTGAGACTGGTTTTGGCTGGTTCCGCCGTATCATGATCGTCCATGGCCTCTTGTCCAACCCGGAGGTGGGCGAGCAAGGCAAAGCGACCGCGTCCTACCTGGGCGGCAAGTACGGCTATAGCCCGGCCACTGCCGAAGCCGCCCCCTGGCGTGTCGCCCAGATCCTGCGGACTCTGAGTGGCCGGTTAGCCGAGCAACAGGCCCAAGGCCGCCAGTATCTGATCGGGGACACACTGTCCGCGCTGGACATTTATTGGTCCACGTTTGCCGTACTCGTCGAGCCCCTGCCGCTCGATCTGTGTCCGATGGATGCGGCCTTCCGGGCCTCGTTTGTGAACACCGACCCCGTGGTAGCTGAGGCGCTGTCTCCCCAATTATTGGAGCACCGCGACCGGATCTATCGCGACCATTTACGACTGCCGATGGACTTTTAAGGTTCTGTCGGGTTATTGGGCGCTGCACTGCGCTACGGGCCGTAATAGACAGGAGGATACGAAGAGACCGGTGCCATCCCGACCGGCATAGGATAATAGATCGGCCGGGACGTAAATCCTTTCATAAATCCCTGCAATACCGAGGTGCAACCACTCAGGGCAAGGGTCAGCACGCTGAGCAGATAGAGGACCTTTATGCGTTGGCCCACCTTATACATATTCGCCATATCCGATGTTATTCAAAGGTCGCCACACGGCTCCTCACATCATACCGCATAAACGGTTGTCGGAGATCGAGGCCCGTCCGTAAAGTTTCCGTCTTTCTGGAAAAACAGGCTACTGCGTTGAACATGCCGTAAGGGCGAGCTTGTCCTCTGGAGGCATGGCGCGTATAGACCAGTCGCCGGATCAATCAAACTGTGCGGCTGTCTTCCGTGGGCGACGGTTTATGAAAAACCCATCACATCGTGGTAGTAATTCCAATAGCCACGCAGAGCCGCCTCAGTTATGAGGTTCTCCTGGTCCTCTGTACCGGTACCACCCAATTCGAGCATTGAGCATTCGTCCTGTTCTCTGACAATCGCTTGCTGGACCAGCTCTGTTGCATAGCCGTCTTCCATTGAGACATAGCCGGCTGGCCCGGCTAAATTGGCCTGTTTGAGACGGATGCGGCGCATCTCTTCGTCATCATTTTCAAAGCCAAAGAAGGTAAACACGAGCTCAAACCGATCCGGTCCCTTGGGCAAAATCTGTCGGGTGGCCAGGGTGTTTTGAATCTGCTGGACAACCAGGCTCGGGAAGATCGTCTGGATTTGGACATTTAAGTCGATATCAAATTCTTGACGTGAGGTGAGAAGAGACGGATCGGCCAAGGCATAGTCTTTTTGATAGCTATGCATATTCTTGCCTGTATACGCAGCCGTCTCTTCTTGCTCCGTCTTCCTGTAGGCGCGCACGATGCTGTGTCGGCCCGTCTCATCCATGGTGATGCCCCCGCCTTGGGAGGAACGATACAGGCCAAAAGTGGTGAGGAAGAGATGGAGCAGACTGGCATGATAGGGATCTTTCACATTCTCCGCATAGAGTTTCCAGTTGGCATGGGTGAATTGCCGGGTATAGCCCAAGACTTGCACGGGCCGATTGAAAACCCGGTCGAGCCACGGACGCATGGCCGGGCCAAGATAGTCGAAGAGTGGTTCAACCTCAGCAGAGAACGACGCGAAGATCAGACCTTTGTAGGTATCGATCTGGAGTTTCTGGAGTGAATGTTGCGCGGGATCAAAGTCGGCCGGGTAGCCGCCCTGTTGATTAATCCCCTTACGGAACGGCACCCCAATCAGGTCGCCTTTCTGGTTATAACTCCACTGATGGTAAATGCAGGTATGGCTGGCCTTATTACCCCGAGACTCGCGGCAGACCATTGCTCCCCGATGCGCACAGCGATTGACAAAGGCGTGCAGAACGCCCTCTTTGTCACGCGACACCACAATCGGTGTGTCGCCAACAAACGTGGACTTAAAGTCACCAGGGTTGGCAACCTCAGCTTCGAGCCCGACATAACTCCAGGTTGGACCTCTGAAGATGCGTTCCTGTTCGCGGCTGTACACCGCAGAATCACAAAAGACTTGATACGGGATTGAGGTCATATCGGCTGTCGGCCAGTTGAAATCGACGCGAGAGTTTCCCATAGGTGAAAGGCTCATTGCGGCACCTCCCTGACGCTCTCTGACATGGAACGATTGACGTGTTCCGCTCTCCCGGCCCATAGTAGATACCGATTTGTCTGTATTCGCAAGTCAAGACTCCACAGCGAGGCCGGGGGGCTGGTCGCCCGCGCCCAAGCAGTTTAGAAGATCGTCATAGACTATATCATTGTTGAGGTCGGAGCATGACATTAACATGGCTTGAAGAGCGAATCGCTCGAGCGCATGAATGCCGGGGGATCTACATCAGTACCATTATATTGCGCATGATGATCGGTTTTGCCTTCATTCCCGCAGGGCTCAAGAAGCTGCTGGGACAGCCGTTTACCGATCCAGCGAACACGGGGGTTTTTCACGAGTTCCTGCATGCCTTTCATGCGACCGGTCGGTTCTATCAATTTGTAGGGGCACTGCAGCTCACGGCCGCCGTGTTGCTTATAACGCAGCGCCACGCGACTTTGGGGGCGGCGCTTGTCGCTCCTATTCTTGTGGCAATTTTTGTGTTTTGCTGGAGCACAGGGGTGGTGCCCACCGCTATCGTCGTCACCTTGATGAGTTTGGGGCTACTGGCGTTAATCCTCTGGGATATTCAGCGCTGGAAGGCGCTATTGGGCATGACAACCCCGGCACCGCCGACCGCCCACCCAGTGGTCAACATGCGGCTCTGGAGCCGTTGCGGCTGGCTCATTCTGTTGCTCTATTTTGGCAATACGGCGATAACCGGCCAGGTCTATCGGCCCATGGGTGTAGAGTGGTCCAACCCCTCGTTTATTGTGCTGTTGATTATCGCCGTTTTACCTGTGGTGACCTTCGCTCTGGACTCACCGCCGGCTAAAGATTGAGCGTTTACTGGGGGAAGGTCAACAGCGTAAGAGTACTTCTCACCTGACCTCACGTTATTCGAATTTTGTGCTGTGTCTCAATAACTTGATAAGGATTCGCCTTCGAGTATGGTGTCCCATTCACGGTGACAGAACTCAAGTGCGTGAATCACCCATTCATGCTTCCTCCAGACGTGTGATGCGAAAAGGAACCCACCCCGGCCCTTCGGGCCACCCCTCCGAGGAGGGGAGCTTTTTTATCCCCTCTTGGGAGGGGTGCCGCGTGAGCGGCGGGGTGGGTTCCTTTATCAATGCGGGCGGTGGAGAGAAAGAAACCTTGAAGGGAAGGGGATTTGGCGGTAGGAACAACATAGAAACAACCCTTTCCGACCTACTATCCGGTGTGAATGGGAGCGCCACCGAAGGAGGCGAAAAATGATCCGTGTAACCGACACAATGCGACAAGCTTTCTCAAGCGATGGGGTGATCAAAGCCGAGGGGCTTTTGAGCGCGGCTGAGCTCGCCGAGTGTCGGCGTTGTTTGGACTTCAACCTCGCCAACCCAGGCCCGACGGCTCTCGATATCTACGAAGGCACGAGCGATTCGCACTACAACGATCTCGGTACCGCCAAATCACTCGAAGTCTACCGACCGATGCTGGAGAAACTGGCTTTCGCGGAGTTCCTCGCAGAGCTCTGGGGGTCGGAGCATGTCTGGTATTTTGGTGAGGAGATTTTTGTGAAAGACGGCGGAAAAGCCGGCCGTACCCTGTGGCACCAAGACACGCCCTATTTCCCGGCCGAAGGGTCTCATCTGGCGAATATCTGGATCAGTTTCGAGGCCCTGCCGGCTCGGAACGCCCTGGAAGTAATCCAGGGCTCCCATGTCGGCCCCATGTACGACGGGGCGGCGTTTATGGACTCCAAGGACCCGACGAGACCCTTATGGGGCGCCGAGCATTTTCCACGCTTGCCGGACATCGAAGCCGAGCGGGCCAAGGATCCAGATTCGTGGGACGCGCGCTCTTGGGATTTGGAACCCGGTGATGCCGTCGTACTTCATTCGGGGGCGTTGCACGGCGGAGCGCCGGTCGATGCAGCCTGCCCAACCCGTCATACCGTAGTGCTGCGTTTCTTCGGTGACGATCTTCGCTATCGGCCCTTCCCGGACGCCAAACCTGACTACTTCATGGATCTGCGCGCCTTTGATGTCGGCTCGCTGAAAGCCGGCGATTTGTACCGAGGTGAGCACTTCCTGCAGTTGCGTTGAGACCGGTCTCGGGGAGGGCAACGGGACTGTCAACTGAACGAAGGTCTTGATCATGGACTTTGATCCGCCTGCGGAGCACGAAATTCTACGCGACAGTGTCCGACGATTTTTTGAGGAGGAGCTTCCCGAACCCCGCATCCGAGAGTTGGATCGGTCGCGAAAAATTCCCAAAGCACTCTGGAAACGCTTTGCCGAACTGGGTTGGATGGGCCTTTCCGTCCCGGAAGAGTTCGGAGGCAGTAGCGCCAATGTGATGACGGCTGCCGTCCTGACCGAGGAACTGGCTTACCGTTTCCCGTCGCTCGCGACCGACTGGCTCCTGGTCTCCATGACCGCTCGGACACTTCGTGAATATGGGTCGCAAGATCAAAAGGCCGAGTTGCTTCCACGGCTCGCTTCGGGTGACTTCCTGATGGCATTCGGCATGACAGAGCCAAGCGGCGGCACGGACGTTCTGGGCCTCACGACCCGGGCCGAGCGAGACGGAGACGGGTGGGTTGTGCGCGGCCAAAAGCTCTTTACCTCTTTCGCTGACGATGCAGACGCGATCCTGGTGCTTTGCCGGACTGATGACGTCGAAGGCAAACGAGCCGGTGGGCTGTCCCTCATTTTGACGCCACGCAACCAGGAAGGCGTCGAGGTACGCCGGTTGGAACTGATGGGAATGCGGGCAGCCTGCACCTGCGAAGTCTTCTTGGACGACGCGCGGGCTCCGGCGGACGCCATTGTCGGCCAGCAGGGCCGCGGCTGGTACCACCTCCTGTCATCCCTCGACGAAGAACGCATTCTGTGTGCAGCTATGTACGTCGGTATTACGGCGGCGGTTTTGGATCAGGCGCTCGAGTATTCCAAAGAGCGCACGGCCTTTGGCCGCCCTATAGGCAGTTATCAGGCGCTGCAACATCCGCTGGCCGACGTCGCGACTGACCTCGAACAAATACGCCTGCTCACCCAGAAAGCTGCCTGGTTGCAATCCAACGGGAGGGAGTGTGCCAGCGAGGCTGCTATGGCGAAGTTGGCCGCCACCGAAGCGGCGATCCGGGCGACCGACCGCGGCATGCGCGTGCTCGCCGGTCACGGGCTCGTCGAGGAAACCCCCATGGAACGTCTCTTCCGCGACGCTCGCCTCGGCCCCTTCAGCCCCATCTCGAACGAGATGGTGAAAAATTTCCTGGGCGAACGGATGGGCCTGCCGAGGAGCTACTGACCATTGGTGCGAGTTGCCGCTACTCCAACACTTGCCTTGCCACACCATCGGCACTGCCCAACCTCGATAGATTGCCGAGAGGCGAATCAGGCAATAGCGATTCCACACCCTTGCCAAGACAAGCCCTGCGTGCCACGCTAGGGTATCTTTAACTCGGGGGTATATTATGGACGGGCTCAAGGACATCGAGAACAATATTGTGGGGGTTACGGAGAGCGGTTCATCGGCCTATGTGCCTCCCCTCCAACTCACCGTCGGACAGCCAGCGCCCATCGCGGCGAACGGTGGTTTGTCCTATATGTCGTTCGATCAGGACGGGGATGCGGGTACCGCGGCGGCGATGGAGGCGGCGCTCCGCCAGATTAGGGAGGGGGAAGAGCAGGCGGTTATCGACATGATCGAGAACGCCCCGCCCGGCCCGATTGAGACTAGGTGGGGCCTCGGCTTTCGGAGCTACGACGAGTGCCTGGACTATATTCGGGCGAACAACATCGAAGCCCCTGAAGGCGGCGTCGCACTGCCGCTGCCCTACACGGTCCACGAGCAGCCGTCCTACTCCATCGTCTCGTCCAACGCCATCTGGCGGGACCCGGCGCGCGCGGACATGGCCAAAATGTTTCGCAAGGAAGGGCAGAACATCAGTAGGGGATGTCTCTATTTCCCGCAAATCCTGCGCGATGCGCGCCGCATGGCGGAGTACTATCCCGGTCTCTCGCCCACGAGCCCCGAGTGCATGGACAAGCTCGGCGTCTCACTCACTCATATCGAATCGAAGTGCCAGAATTTCTACGACGCCGCCGAGGTCGAGCGTGTATTCTACCCGGAGATCGAGAAACTCCTCTTGGAATTCTTCCCGGATGCGACCGATGCGTTCGTGTACAACCACGGCCTGTTTGACAAGGATTACAAGGGCCCTGTCAAGGAAGATCAGGACAACAAGGACCCGGGGGTCAATACTTACTACGCCGACATCGTCCACAACGACCTGAACGACAACAGCGGGCGGGTACGCTGCCGTGAGTTGCTCACCAAGAACCTGCGCAACTTCGGGCGTACGCAGCACTACACGGAGGCGGAGGCCGACGCGAAGATGTCGCGGCGGTTCATGTCGATCAACCTCGCCAAGCCGATGGAGACCGTGGGCCAGTACCCCTTCGTCCTGTGTGCCTGGCCCTCTTTCGCCGACCAGCCGTACATCACCAACTACCGCATATACGACGACCGGGTGGGCGAGACGACTCGCTTCACCTACCGTCCCAACCACGAGTGGTACTGGTTTCCGCAGCAGACCTCGACCGAGGTATCGATGCTCAAGTGTTATGACTCTGTGACCGACGGCTCGGTCTCACGCTGGTCATTCCACTCCGCCTGCGTCGACCCGACTGCACCCGACGACGCCTCCTGCCGCAGGAACGTGGTGGTTCGATCCTATATCTTCTTCTAAGAAGAACAGCAGACGCAGCGGGAAGAGCGCTGCGTCTGCCCCGCAGCCAAGAGGCGCTTCGTCGCGCTTCGCTAGGGCAATCATTTTATCTGTCCCCGGACGAACTTCTTGCACCCAGTCCATATTGACTGTCTTACTTATCTTACGAGATGGGGCTGAATTTCCTGGGCGAACGGATGGGCCTGCCGAGGAGCTACTGACTTCGGATACGAAGAGTTGGCAAGCCTCTTGTTAATACGACTCTCCCCCTACTTGCGGAGATACGCCACGACTTCGGCGAGTTTATCGAGTCCCTCCTCGTTCCACGGGTGTGGAATCACGGACACATGCTCTGCCTCGTGCGCCGCGTACTCGGCAAACCGGTCGGCTATTTGCTGGATCGACCCGGAGAATGGCACGGAGGTTGGAATGATCTCATAGGGTCCATTGGTGAAATTGACCGCAACCGTCGCACCCCGAGAGAGCGTCCGGGGATCGCGCCCGTGCCGTTCGCAGGCCACACGGATTGGCTCCCAGGCCCCGAGAAACGTCTCGATCGCGCAATCGTTAAACGCGATCATGCAGTTCCACATATCGGCATATTGCGCCGTGAGGCGGGACATGCGCGGCTTGCCCTTCAACGTGCCGATCAAAATCGGCGGCACCCCGGCCTCGGAGCGCGGGAGTAGTTCCGCATCCTCAACCCGGTGCAGTTCCCCCGTATAAGAGAAACGCTCACCTTTGAGGAGGGGCAGGACGATATGGAGCGCTTCCTCAAAGCGGCTGACATTTCGCTCAAAATCAAAGCCATACGCGCGATGCTCGGACGTGAAATCACCCGCACCCAAGCCGAGGATGAGACGGCCGTTACTCAGGGCGATCACATTATCCGCCGTCCGGGCGAGTAAGGCCGGATTCCGGAAGGTCGTATTGGAGACCAAGGTCCCGATTTGAATCGTGGACGTTTGCGTCGCGAGGGCCGCGGCAAATGTCCAGCACTCCCACTGCCCGCCTTTGACTCCCTCCCATTCCGCAGGCAACTCGATCCCCACTGCGCGGAAGTCGGCATAGGCTTCCCAATACAGATGGTCGGTCAACCAGATGCCGTCGAGGCCGACGGCTTCCGCATGCCGGGCAAACGCCAGGGACTGTTGGATCGTCGGCGTTTGCCCCGCAAGTGAACCGGTCCAGGTCGGGGTCAGGGCGCCGATTTTCATGTTGGAAGGATGCATGGAAATCGTGACCTCGCTTCGATTCTGTTGACGCGCTCCGTCCCGGCCGGGAACACCGCCGGTCGGCTAGTGGAACCCCAGCCCGGACAGTGGACTGCGATCCGCGACGGGCGCACGCTTGGTCCCGGCTCCCAAGGTAACCGAGCCGGGCTGGCGCTCAAACGGGTCTGTGATACCGATCGCCCGTGCGTGATCCTTTAGCTCCGGTATGACCTCTTCTGCGAATAGGCGCATGCTGGTGCGCCGCTCGTCATCACCGTGTGGTCCCTGCAGGTGCAGTATGATGAAAACCCCGACCCGCAGGACGCTCATGATCGCCTTGATTTTGGGGATCACGGTCGTGGGCGTGCCGACAATCACCTGCATATTTTTCTGCCCACGCTCCAGCGCCGTCTGCAGCTTGCCCCGGATGGCAGTATAATCGATCTCTTCGTCCGCTACGCCCTGCTGCTGCTCTTTCAGCTTCTGGCCGCTGATCCCCAGCCACACGCTGCTCTGGGTCTTCGCCAAGTTGCGAATGGCCGCTTTCGAGTTGTAGCCCGGCGGCATCATGAATTCCGCCGCCGAGAAGGCGTTCTGTCCTCCCCCATAGACGAACCCCGCCGCGGCCTGCTGCGCTTTCTCCTCCGTCTCTCCCACGGCTGTTGCGACCATGTAGCCGAAATTCTCCGGCCCGGCTTGATAGCCATGCTTGGCCGCTTCGTCTGCGTAGAAGTCCCACAACTCGCACGTGGCCGGCAGCGGGGTGCCAAGCCCGATATACGGATACCGATGCGCCGCGCACCACTCGACGGTCTCAGGGCTCAGCGTCCCAGGGATCCACATCGGCGGATAGGGTTTTTGGTAGGGCAGCGCCCACGGATTGACATGGCGATAATGAAAATGTTTGCCCTCGTAGCGCCACGGCCCCGGCTTGGTCCAGGCCTGCACGATAAAGTCGTGGGCTTCGTTGAACAGCTCGCGGTTGTACGCCGGATTGGCATTATTGAAGAACTGCTCGCTGCCCGCGCCGCGCACCCAGCCGGTGACCAGGCGTCCGCGCGAGATCAAATCGATCTCGGCCAGCTCTTCGGCCATCCGCAGCGGATGTTTGATGACCGGCAAGGGGTTCCCGACCAGAACAATTTTGGCTTTGCTGGTAATCCGAGCCAGGATAGAGGCTTCTACATTCATGACCGACCCCATGCAGATCGGGTTGCCGTGATGCTCATTCAGGGCCAGGGCGTCGAAACCCAGGTCCTCGGCGTAGCAATATTCGTCGAGATAATAATTGTAGTCGTCGGCCGCCTTTTCGCGGTCGAAATGCTCGTTCGAGATGGCGAAAAACGCCCGATTTTTCAAAACGAGCTCTTCGGGCAGCCAGCGATACGGCCGTTCGGTGAAATATCCGATTTGCATCTGGGGTTCCCTCGGTGGATTGTGGTCAGCTCAAGCCTGGGCCTTCGGCCCGCGACACCTCACTCTTCGCGCTCGCTCTCGGGATGACGCCCCGTGCCTTCGAGCGTCGCTTCCTGCGCGGGCTCTCGACTCATAGCATCGCTGTCGCTCCGCCGGAAGGCCGTTGTGGGTATTGTCAGGTAGGCTTCACTGTGCTTGTTCCATTGTCGGATCAATCACCTCTGCAACGTGGGCCAGGCGGTGTTCGATCAGTCTGTCGCCGCCGCCCGTCACCCGAGAGCGAGCAGTTTCTTCCGGTTTGCCTTTGACTGCGGCGAGTTCGGCCCGCGAGCGTTGTGAGTTCGGCTCGGCTCGCTGGTAGTCCGGCAAGCCATCGGCTTCGCGGAATGCGGGCATGACTTCCTCGGCAACGATCTGCATGTGCTTCATGACCATCCAGTTCGGCATCGGTCCGTAGGCCGAGCCCGGGCCGATCATACCACCCGCGCCAACTTCGTCGCAGTAGTGGCCGAGTTCGTTCTTGACCGTCTCTGGAGAGCCGACAATGATATAGCGATCGGCGATCAGCTCGTCATAGGTCAGGTTGACTTGCGGTTTGACCTTCCCTTCTTGCAGCAGGCCGATGAAGTTGCGAAACGACTTCGTCGACATATAGCCCGGCGGGAAAAAGAATTGGTCAGGGATTTTGAGCCCGGTGTTGAAGACCCACGACAGGTGGGCTTTAGCCTCGCGGTGAGCTTGTTCGTCGGTCTCGGCGACGTAGGTTGGTACGCAGGCGTTGAACATACTCTTGGGTGCGTCGTAACCGAGCCGATTACACTCTTCCCGCAGGCCGTCGAACGCCATCTTGGTGAACCACAAGGGAGAGAACACCATCATATAGGTGTATTTGTGTTCCGCAATGAACTGTAACGTTTCGAGCGAGCCTTGGCCTGGGATCCAGATCGGCGGATGTGGTTGCTGAATCGGGCGCGGAATTGGATTGACATTAGGGATGTAGAAATGATCGCCCTGCCAGGTAAATGGGCCGTCATCAGTCCAGGCTTTGAGGATCAAGTCATGGGCTTCATTGAAGCGTTCCAGCGAATCGGCCGGCGCGATACCGTTGTTGAAATATTCACAACCGATGCCGCGCACAAAGCCCGAAATAATGCGACCGCCCGAAATAACGTCGAGCATGGCGATTTCCTCGGCGACACGCAGGGGGTTGCCATGCAGGGGGATGGCATTGCCGATAATGCCGATCGGGATTTCTTTCGTCCGCTGCACAAGCATCGCGGCGATAATGTTGGGCGACGGCATCGTGCCATAGAAATTCGCGTGATGTTCGTTGACAGCAATCGCGTCGAAACCGAATTGTTCAGCGCCGGCGAGTTGGTCGAGGTATTCGTTGTACAGCGAGTGGCCACGATGTGGGTCATAATACTTATTCGACAACGACACCCAGGTTGACTGGATTTCAGACGCCGGCGGAATGTGCGGGTAGGGCATCAAGTGAAAGAAATAAAAACGCAGCTTGTTCATTGTGTCGCCTCCTCGATAAAAGCCGTCAGAATAGCGGCGAGTTCACGCGGCCGTTCCAAAAGCGGTTCGTGGCCGGTGCCCGCGATGCGGGTCAGTCGGCAGTTAGGTAATACTGCAGCAAATTTATCCGACATGGCGTTCGGGACGAGGCGATCTTCTTCAGCCCCAAGGACCTGGGTTGGACAGGTCAGTCGCTGTAGGCGGTGTTCGAGCTTGAGGTTGTAACGCGGTGCCCACATGAGGCGCGCCGCGGCAGAGAATTCACTATACATATGAATGCCTTCATCGAAATCCTCCCCGTCCGGTAACCATTCCTGCATCACGTCCTTGTCCTTGAATAGACGGTCCATGACTTCGGGTGGGGAGAGCTGAAAAATGTCGACTCCAGGATCGTCTTCAAGACGCAGTCCAACCGGTGTGATGAGCGAGAGCGATTTGAGCCGGCGCGGATAAAACGAAGCAAACTCGGCGGCTGCCCAGCCACCCATCGAAAAACCAATGAGGTGGATTTGGGAGAGTTCAAGCTGCTCGAACAACTGGTCATAGAGGATGGTGAGATCGTCGAAACCGCGCACCCACTGCGGCAGCGGGGTTTCACCAAAACCGGGGCACTCAGGGGCAACGAAGTCCAGTTTTTCTGCAAGCATGGCATAGAACGGAAGCCACATGCGTGTGAAGCCGGCCCCGTGAAACAAAACCGTCGCTTCGCCCGCCCCCTCGCGGCGATACGCGATCGGAAGGCCAAGTACCTCTTCAAAAGAGGGCTCGGTATAATGCTTCTGCGGTCTTGGTATATCGATTTTCTCGACGACGTCGATGTAACTCATGCGCGTGAATCCTCCTCAGAACGCTCTGCATCTGACCTCACGCTACGTGAGGTCATGCCTTCGAGCGCGATCCGGTAGAGCTTCGCCACATTGTGGCAGACGATCTGTCCATACCGTGGTATGACCCTCACTGTTTTCTTTAGTTGTCAAACGTGATGAGTGCAAGGTTGTGGCCTCAATTCCATGCTTACGGAGGCGGAATTGCTTGTCCAACGATCAGCCTGGAGACATCGACGCGGTGATCTCATAAACAGGGGGAAGGGGCGGCTCAAGGGGCCTTCCCTGCGGGAGGTGGAGCCGTGGCTCTCACCGATGAGTCAGTAGGTCGGCTTACGCCTACGGCTAAGCCGACCTACAAGGCTGGTGGAAGCCCGCTAAGAAGCCGGCTCAACAAGCAGACGCCCGAGTGAGGCAACAAGCCGCTAGCCGGAGAGGCGCAAAGAATTTATTCGTCCGTCACGCAGCCTTCGGAGGCATTTTTCACGCTCTTGATATATTTGTACAGCGTCCCTCGCGTCGCCTTGTACGGCGGCATGGTCCACTGTGCCTGACGGCGTGCCATCTCCTCGTCACTGACGGCAACGTCAAGGCTGTTTTGCTCCGCATCAATGGTGATGATGTCGCCGTCCTGAATCAGGCCGATCGGGCCGCCTTCCTGCGCTTCGGGGACGATATGACCGATAAGGAAACCGTGCGAGCCGCCGGAAAAACGTCCGTCGGTCAAGAGCGCGACACCCCCACCCAGACCGGCACCCACCAGGGCTGACGTGGGGGTCAGCATTTCCGGCATACCCGGTCCGCCTTTCGGACCCTCGTAGCGAATGACCACGACATCGCCGTGTTTGATCTCCTGGCGTTCGAGCGCGTGCAGCATGTCCTCTTCCGAGTCGAAGACCTTGGCCGGTCCAGTGAAAACCAAACCTTCTTTCCCGGTAATTTTACCCACCGCCCCACTTGGTGCGAGATTGCCCTTGAGAATACAAATATGCCCCGTCTCTTTAATCGGACGCTCAATCGGCTGAATAATCTCCTGTTCTTCCGGGAGTCCGGGCAGATCGCGCAGATTTTCGGCCAGGGTCTTGCCCGTCACCGTCAGGCAGTCACCCTGCAGCAGCCCTTTGTCCAGGAGGTACTGCATCACTGCCGGAGTGCCGCCGATGTTATGCAGATCTTCCATCACGTACTTGCCGCTGGGTTTGAGGTCGGCCACATACGGCACACGGTCACTCACCGCCTGGAAGTCGTCGATGGTGAGTGCCACGTCAACAGCGCGAGCCATAGCGATCAGATGCAGCACGGCGTTGGTAGAGCCGCCTAGCGCCATGACCATAACCATGGCGTTTTCGAACGCTTGACGGGTCATAATATCGCGCGGTTTGATATCCTGCTCCAGCAAGGCGCGCATCGCCTGTCCAGCCCGGAGGCTCTCGTCGAGCTTGCCGGGGTCGGTGGCCGGCGTCGAGGAGCTGAACGGCAGGCTCATGCCCAGCGCTTCAATGGCTGAGGCCATGGTGTTGGCGGTGTACATGCCGCCACACGCCCCGGCGCCGGGGCAGGCACGGCGGACGACATCCTGGCGCTCGGCGTCGGTGATGGTTTTGGCAATATACTGGCCATAGCACTGGAACGCCGACACGATATCGAGCGTCTTACCGCCGCTGTGACCGGGGCGGATGGTGCCGCCGTAGATCATCAAGGCCGGGCGATTCACACGTCCCATCGCCATGATGACGCCGGGCATATTTTTGTCGCAGCCGGGGATGGTGATGAGGCCGTCATACCATTGCGCACCCATAACGGTTTCGATGGAGTCGGCGATGAGGTCGCGCGATTGCAGCGAGAAGCTCATGCCGCTCGTGCCCATAGAAATGCCGTCGGACACCCCAATCGTGTTGAAACGCATCCCGACCATGTCGGCGGCAACCACGCCCTCTTTGACCTTCGTGGCGATGTCGCCCAGGTGCATGTTGCACGGATTGCCGTCGAACCACACGCTGGCGATACCGACTTGGGCGCGCTGCATATCGGCTTCGGTCAGCCCCGTGGCGTACAGCATAGCCTGAGACGCCCCCTGCGACTTGGGCTGGGTGATGTGGGCGCTGGTACGATTCAGTTGTGTGTCAGCCATGATGATTCCTCACGAAAAACCGCTCGGGGCGCGCAGGATAAAAATGACGGCCACTCATGACGGGACGGGCGACCTCGCAGACGACAAGGTCGCCCGGCGGTATCCAGGCACGTCCTGCGGCGCGTGCCAGCACTTTTTCCGTCATTGTCAACACCCTACTATTCTCCCTCAACGCCGATCAAAAGAGTGTTTTAGTGGAGTGACGACGCAGTCTACTGAGAAGCCCCAGAGCTGTCAACGCATACTGCGAGATGGAGCGATGCCGGGCCAGAGCGAAGCATCCCACCAACATGCCCTGGAGGAACGTGAGGCGCAGCTGCTCCTCGTTTTTGTTGCCCAAACGCGCTACCCTGGGCCGATCTTTTACGCGGCAAGCCTGCATGGAAGTTTCGATGTGAGGAGCTCGTCCAGGTATTCTGTGACGGCTGATCAAACAACACGCAGCCCAAGGGAGCAACACATGACCATCGACCAACACAACGATTTGGAAGCGATCCGCCAGCTCAAAGCGCGCTATTTCCGATTGATGGACACGCGGCAGTGGGATCTTTTGAGCGCATGTTTCGCTGCCGATGTTTCGGCGGTATACGAGGGCGCACCGCGCGTCAGCGAGGATCTGCCGCGCGACATCAAGATCGAGGGCCGCGACGCGCTGGTTGACGGCATCCGCACGCTGATGACCGGCGCAAAATCGATACATCAGGGCTACATGCCGGAAATCGAGCTGACCAGCCCAACAACCGCACGCGGTGTCTGGTCGATGTTTGACGATGTGCGCCTGCCGACCTGCAACTTTAAGGGCTGGGGACATTATCACGAAGACTATGTGAAGGAAGATGGCCGGTGGAAGATGAAAAAGATTCACCTGACCCGCCTGCATACAGAGGAGGAATGGCTGTAGCCTGGTCTTTGCCGAAGCCACATCCTGGAAACTATGTCATACCTGTAGGGGGCAACGCGTATGCCTGCGTTAACCGACTTGAGGGACCAAGCCTGCATCGTCGGCATCGGCGAAACAGACTACACACGCGGCACGCCTAAGAGCGCGCTCGAACTCGCCTTGGACGCGTCGCTGGGCGCGATCGAGGATGCCGGCATACAGCCTGGAGACATCGACGCGGTGGTTCTCCCCAACGGCGCCGGGAGCGGCGGCACGGCGGGTGATTTTTGTGCGAACCTGGGGCTGCAAGATTTGCATTACACCACCTCTCTCCAGGAAATGGGCGGGGCCATGTGTGTGTCTGCCGTTGAGTCCGCCGCCACCGCGCTGGCCAGTGGGATTGCGCAGTATGCACTGATTCCTCTGTGCAGCCGGTTCTATTCCGGACGGAGAGCTCGGCAGGTGACGTCTGACCCTGGGACGGGACTACAAGCGGCGGAAACCATCAGGGACTACTACGCGCCGTTCGGCGTGGCGGCGCCGCCCCAACATTACGCATGGATGACGCAGCGACATATGCAACTGTATGGCACCACCCACGAGCAACTGGGTGCGGTGGCGGTGGCGATGCGCAAACACGCCCAGTTGCACCCCAACGCCCTCATGCAGCGGGCGCCGCTCACCTTGGAGGATTACTTGTCGTCGCGGTGGATCAGTTATCCCTACCGGCTGTTGGATTGTTGCCTGGAGACCGATGGCGCCGCAGCGTTACTCATGACGTCTGCCGAGCGCGCCAAAGATCTGCGCAAGAAGCCTGTCTATGTGACGGGCGTGGCGTCGGGCCATCCGTTTCCACCCCACGACATTCCCAATCGACCCGACATCCTCAAAATCGGACTCGACTTTTGCGCGTCACGCGCCTACGCGATGGCCGGGGTCCAGCCGAGCGATATTGATTTCGCCGAGATTTACGACTGCTTCACCGGGCAGGCCATTTTGCAAATCGAGTCGGCAGGATTCTGCAAGAAAGGCGAAGGTGGACCTTTCGTTGAAAACGGACAGATCGAACTCGGCGGCGCGCTGCCGGTGAATACGCACGGCGGTCTGCTCTCACAGGCGCACAATACCGGTATGAACCACCTGGTTGAGGCTGTCGTGCAACTCCGCCACGAGGCCGGCTCGCGTCAAGTGCAAGACGCCGAGTTCGGGGTGGTGACCGGCTGGGGAGGTCACGGGCATGGGTCGATCGCGATTTTACGTCGCTGAGGGGGTCGCAACATGACGACTGAGAATGCAACACCGCTTGTTCGATTGCCCGTCTTGGGGGGCTACACAAAGGAATTCTATGACTGGTGTCAGCAGCGGGAGCTGCGCTTTCAATGCTGTCAGCAGTGTGGAACGTGGCGTCATCCGCCGCGGCCCATGTGCACCGGTTGTCACTCCCTGGAGTGGGCATGGGCTCCGACGAAAGGAACAGGCACGGTCTATTGTTGGACGACCGTGTATCAAGCGCTCGACCCGGCATTCGTCGAGGACGTTCCATATGCAGCAGTGGTGGTCGAACTGGACGAAGGGCCGCGACTCACAACGTGGGTGACGGGGGTAGTGCCCGACGAGCTCCAAGTCGGTATGCCGGTTGAAGTCTGGTTCGACACTGTCAGTGACGACGTGACGCTGCCTAAATTTAAACCTCAACTGCCGTCCCTTTAATAAGGAAAGAACCTCCCGTTAAAGTTCTTTACTCGACCGTAGCAAAGGGAAGTTGCCATTATGTCTGCGCCCAATATCATGTCGTCCGAGTACGAAAAGGATCCGTATCCGATCCTTGCTGACATCCGCGAGAATCACCCGATCTATTTTCAGGAGGGACTTAACAGCTGGATCATTTCTCGCCACGAGGACATCAAGTTCGCTCTCAGGAATCCGTCATTCACGACTGACAATTATTCCTGGCAGTTGGAACCTGTGCATGGCAGAAACATCATGCAACTGGAAGGAAGCGAACACCGGCACACTCGCGCTGTCGTCATCCCCACGCTGCGAGGAGCTAAGCTGCGAGAGAACTTTGAGTCGATTGTCGTGAACAATTCTAAGCAGCTCATCGATGCCTGGCGCTATGATGGCAAAGTCGAGCTGGTGTCCCAGTTCACGCAGAGGCTCCCGCTGAGTGTGATTATTGACGTCCTCGGGCTTGACCCGCAAGACAAGGGGAAGTTCCATCGCTGGTATAACGATATCCACGACTTCTTGACCAATACGACAGGCGACCCCGACCTCACTGCGGCAGGGCTCCGCACGCATGATGAGTTGAAGGCGTACATGATGCCACTCATCCAAGATCGTAAGGAAAACCCGCGTGACGACCTGATCAGCCAAATCGTGCACGCCGAAATCAACGGAGAAAGGATGTCCGACATCGATATCAAGTCGTATATCAGCTTCCTCCTCGTCGCCGGCAGCGAGTCGACAGACTTACAGATGTCGAACATGTGGCTCCGTCTCCTGGAAAACCCCGATCAACTGCAAGCGGTGCGCGAGGATCGCAGTTTGATCAAGACCGCCTTCGCCGAGTCCCTCCGACACACGGCCGCAGTGCTGATGATCATGCGCCAGGCATCGGAGGATGTTGAGTTCCATGGCGTGACTGTCCCCGCCGGCTCGACGGTAACCTTGCTGCTGGCCGCAGCGAATCGGGACCCACGGAAATTCTCTGAACCGGATACCTTCAATATTTTCCGTGATGATTTGCAAACTGATAGGGAATTTACCGGCGCCGCCAACCACATGACGTTCTCACTTGGGCGCCACTTTTGCATCGGGACTTACCTCGCGGCAATGGAAGCGGAGACTGCGACCAATCAACTCCTCGACGCTATGGACGACATCGCATTCGCCGACGGTCATATCCCACAGGAAGTAGGGAGCTTTGTTCGGGCCCCAAGGTATATGCCACTGACCTTCACCCCCACGAGTGAGAAGTAGCAGATACATGGGCTTAAGCACGGGTCATACAATCAAACCTGTTCCTCCCGCTATCGAGGGCATCAACGACTGGTCACGGCTGAGCAGGATATCCGTGCATCTCCCATGAAGATTAACTTAAACTCCTATGCCTGCCAGGGCCACGCCCGCTGCCACACGTTTGCCCCTGAGCTCTTCGGCCTTAACGATGAGGACCTGGCAGTGCTGCTCATTGACGACGACATCCCAGCAGAACTCGAGGAAAAGTCCCGTTTAGCAGCGCAGAGATGCCCCGAGTTCGCAATCGAAATCATCGAAGAGTAATGAGGCCTCGCACTGTCAAGTGATCAGGATAGGGAACAAAATCTGAACAACTCGACCCGGAAGAACTCCAAATCGTCGTTGTGGTCCTAATACTGCTGCAAATGCTCCCGCAGGATTCCGCCTTCATACTCCTTCCGAAACAATCCCCGCTTCTGCAACACCGGAATGAGCAAGTCTACTATCTCTTCAAAGTAATCCGGCCCATAGTAGGCCGGGCTGAATTGGAACCCATCGCCCCCACCTTCCTTGTGCAAGTAGGCTAGCTGGTCGGCCACCTGCTCCGACGTACCTATAAGATGCGGCATAGCTATCCCTGCTCCATAGAGGGTGGCTACCTCCCGCAACGTTGGTTTTTTCCCGGGCTGCTGAGTGAAGATCTCCACCATGCCCTGGATACCTGGCACTTCAAGGTTCTCAAATGGCTGGTCCAAATCCATCTGTGACAGATCGTAATTGAAATGACCCGACATCAGGGCTAGCCCGGCCTCAATCGGAATGCGTTCAAGACCTGCCCGCTTTTTTGCCTTGGCCTCCTCTTCTGTCTTCCCCACAATAGGAATCACCCCCCAGAGAATTTTGATGTCTTCAGGTTTGCGGCCGTACTTTTTAGCCCGAGCCCGCATGTCGTCGGCAAACGCACGCATCGCTTGGGGGGTGCGTTGCAGCCCGAAAATGCACTCCGCGTGCTTGGCGGCAAACTCCCGGCCTCGGCCCGATGCACCGGCCTGGATGAGCACTGGATGGCCTTGCGGTGAAGGCATGACACTCGACGGTCCCGTACACTGAAACCATCTACCCTTAAAGTCTATCTTCCGGACCTTAGTTGGATCAGCAAACACTCCCCTCTCCATGTCCATTACCACTGCGTCCGAGTCCCAACTGTTCCACAGCTGATAACACACCTCCATGTACTCTTCGGCTCGCTCATACCGCTCATCATGAGGAATGACCATCTCCAGGCCCAAGTTCCGAGCTTCGTTTCCGTGAAAGGAGGTGACAATGTTCCAGCCGACGCGGCCTTTTGTCAGATGGTCTAGCGTAGAGAGCTTCCGAACCAACATGTAGGGAGCGTAATAAGTGGCGGACATGGTAATGGCAAACCCGAGTTTTTCGGTTACCGTCGACAAGGCGGGGACCAAAACAACCGGGTCGTGGATGGGAAACTGAAGAGCATAACGGAGAGTGGGCTCCATGCTGCCTTTGTAGGCATCATAGGCGGCTAGCTGGTCGGCAAAAAAGAACATATCAAACTTACCCCGCTCCAGGGTGCGGGCAATGGTCTGCCAATACTCAGGCTCATACCAGTAATACCGCATCTTCTCTCGTGGATATATCCACGAGAGAAGAGTGTGGGGTGCCGGACAATGGACCATAAAACCCGTCAGGTGCATCATTTTATTCACAGCTATTCCCCTCCCGTCGGACTATACGCCGGTGTCCTTGATCACTCGTTTACCAGACGCAACGGGTGGAAAAATATCGGAAAAATATCGCGTCGTAAATTCAGGTCCGCATATTCCACATAAGCTCCCTTAACCCGTTGCTGGCGCTTTGTTCATCTTATACGCTAACGCGACGTTCATTCGCACGTCGAAACGGGGAGAATATCCATGTCAACGACGATCGGGGACTGGTGGCGCGCGCGTAACGTCGAGAGAAATCGACGCGAGCTCATACAGTGTGAACCAAAAAATACGTTGAGGGCGGCGCTTTCTTCGCTGGCGCCGCATTCCGATCTGAGGCGTTGGAAGCGTTGGGCAGATCGGTGCCCGCCGCATCTGCAAGAACTGCCCAAAGACATCCCGGATGATGTCCCTTACAAGGGCCTGCGCAATTTCTGGTATCCCGTGATGCCGGCGAAGGACCTACGAGAAAATCAGCTGCAATCGTCCCGTTTACTGGGTGAGGACCTCGTCGTATTTCGCGACGAGGACGGCTCGCCTCGCGCTTTAAGCGACGTCTGCCCGCATCGACTGGCGCGCCTGTCGCAGGGTTGGGTCAACCTGCATTCACCCGGCACGGTCAGTTGTCCGTACCACGGCTGGACGTTCGACGGTACCGGCCAATGCGTGGCAGCGCTCGCGGAAGGTCCGGACAGCCCGTTACCGCGCAAGACCCGAACACGCGCCTATCCGGCGCTGGAAAGACATCATGTGATCTGGGCTTACATGGGAGATCTCGACAAGGTGCCCGACCTCGACGATAATATTCCGCATGTCGCCCAAGCAATGTCGGGTTCTTGGCCGTGGTTCATACATTGGGACTGGGACTGCAATTATCTGAATTCAATCGACAACAACGCCGATGCCGCGCATGCTTGTTTCGCGCACGCGCGCTGTTCGCAGTTTCTCGACCAGGCGCGGTACGGAAAACATTAGGGACTCGAGCTTGAGTGCGGCGGCTTGGAAGTCGGCATGGAGACGACCGGACCGGATCACCGCGGCTCGCACTACGCATCGGGTTGGGACATGCATGTGCCGGGCTATATTTATTTTGCGCCGCACCCGCCGATCTGGCCGGCTGGCGCGATCTTCTGGTCCGTCCCGATCGACGAAGGCAAGGTCCGCGTGTTCACGTGCGCGACCTTCCACGGCGAATTCAAGGATCGTGCCCGCGCGTGGATCATGCAGTCGGTACATTGGCGCAAATGGGGACTGCCGAACAACATTTACCACTGCAATATCGGACCGGATCGTGCAATGGTCATGGGGCAGGGGGCGCTGTCGGACTGGCGCCGCGAACACCTCTCGCAGACTGACGTCGCGGTCATCAAATTTCGGCAAATGTTGAAGAAAGCGTGGCAGGAAGAACGCCTTCAGGCAGCCGAAGTCGAACCTCGAGCGCGGCGGGTGAGGGCGGTGGAGACGCTCACCGAAGCCTGAAGGATAGGAAAGAAACGGGATCACGAGTGTGATCGAGACTGACTATCTTATCGTCGGAGCCGGGGCTTCCGGGATGGCGTTTGCTGACGCGCTCATCGCTGAATGTGATGCTGACGTCGTGATGGTCGATCGGCGCCACTGTCCGGGTGGCCATTGGAACGATGCTTACCCGTTCGTGCGCATTCACCACGCCCCGGGCCTTGGCTTCGTGCTCCACAGCGGTAAGGAGGGGCATGCCGTAGCAACGGATACTGCTGCCGAATTCTTCAACTGCCATGAGAAGGCTTGTAAAACCTTGCCTTGACGACAGTCTATGAGGTGTTCTTTGAATTGGGCAGCAGTATCAGCAACGGGGTAAAATCCAACGATCCTATGATTTTCCAAAGGTGCGGAAGAAAACGACCGTCTCTTTCCTTCCTTACCGTGGATGAAAAGAGCCGACTTATTTCCACAAAGACTGTGGAATTTAGAAAAATAAGACAATTCCTTCCACCTGCTCTCTTACTTGGTCTTTGTTAATCATCCCTTAGCCGAGGTTGTAAATGCGAGCCGTGTTCCCACCCAGGATCTTCGCCTTCTCCTCCTCCGTGCAGTCGGCCAAGATCTCCGTCAGGATCTGTTGCGAGCGCGGAAACGTCGACTCGGCATGCGGATAGTCCGACCCCCACAGGAGATTGTCCACCCCAATGAACTGCCGCTCCCGCAAGCCCACCGCATCTTCTTGAAAGCTGATGAAGACGTTGCGACGGAAGTAATCGCTGGGGAGCATCGCTTCCCCAAACCGATACCCGCCACTTTGGGGGCGCTGCGTATAGGTGTAGTCGAGGCGTTCGATGAAGTGCGGCGCCCACGAGACTTCTTGTTCAATCGAGCCGACTTGTAGCCGCGGATGGCGTTCAAAGACCCCACTCAGAATCATTCGGGCTAAGGACATCCGCACCCAGTGATCCGCATTCGCCAGGGCCGCGAAATCAATCGGCCCGTCCAGTGACCGGAGTGCCCCATCGCCTTGGCCGGTCTGCGCGGCCGGCCGGTTGGTCACAATATGGAGGCTGAGCGGCATACGTAAATCTTCCGCCGCCGACCAGAACGGCTCGTATTCAGGTCGATCGTATGAGTTCTCCTCGGCCGGATACACCGAGATCATCGCCCCGACGAGGCCCAGTTTCGCGCACCGCTCGATCTCCCGGATCGCCGACCCAATGTCGTCGATATCCAACATCGCGATCCCTTTGATCCGGCCCGCCGACCCGCCACAAAACTCAACGAGCCAGTCGTTGTAGGCTTTGCATAAGGCAGTGAGGAGGGTGCTATCTGGCACGCTGTACAGCAGCAGCCCTTGCGTGGGATACACCAGCGCCAGGTCGATGCCGTCGGCATCCATATCTTTGAGGCGTTCTTCGGGCAGATACGCCCCGGGCCGGACATTCTCGATCTTATCGGCAAAACTCAGCTTGTCGGGCGATTCATCAAAGCGCTTGCCCAACAGTGAGCCACCTGACCCGCCGCTGAGGCCCACGAGGCCGTCGCATACCCACCAGTCGGTGTCATCCTCGTCGCGATGAATCACGTGGGGTGCGCGATCGCGGAATGGCTTATCGAGCCGACTCGTCCACAAATCCGCTGGCTCAAACACATGGTCATCTGACGATATCACCGGATAGCTCGCCATTATGTCCCCTCCTTTGTTCCGTCTTTAACACGTTCTGTCTTTAACACAGCGCAACCCTCTCCTGCTACCCGCTCTCCCACGGGGCGTCTCCCCTTCCTCAGCGACGAGGGCGATCACATCGGGACTGGCGAGCGGGGCGCCGGCACAGAAGTGCGCGCCGGCAGCGAAGCCGATGTGCGGATTCGGATGACGCGTGATGTCGAAAACGTCGGCGTTCTCGAACACATCCTCGTCGCGGTTCGCCGATGGGAACCAGACCACGATATTGTCGCCTTTTTTGATCTGTTTGCCGCCGAGTTCCGTATCCGCGGTCGCCATCCGTCTGAAGGCAACCGCCGCATTCGTCCAGCGCACGACTTCTTCTACCGCGCGGCGCATGCCTTTTGGATTCTCGCGCAGATACTGCATTTGATCCGGATGCTCGAGCAGCGTCTGCACGCCACCTGCAAACGCGTTCCGTGTGGTTTCAAAACCCGCGACGAGCATCAGCATGCCGTTCCTGCCGACCTCCGCGTCCGACAGGGGCTTCCCATCCACCTCGGCGTTGGCGAGCAGGGCGAGTGGATCGTCCATCGGGCAGCCCCGGCGCTCGTTAGACAAGCCGAGGCAATACTGCGTCATGTTGTTGAATCCCTGCAGCGATGTCTCGGCGTCGTGATTGAAGCCCTGGTGGGACATCTTTCCCCAGCTCAGGATCCTCAGCTAGTCCTCTTCCGGCACTTTCAGGATGTCGGAGATCACGGCCATCGGGATCCTGGCGCCGATATCGGCGCCAGGATCGCACTCGCCCGAAGCCGGCAGGTTGTCGAAGATGCCCCTGATGATTTCGGTGCAACGATCGGTAATTATCTACTTGACAAAGTAAGCTACATCATGTAGACTTACTCCATGAGTTGGTCGTTGTCCTTGTTCTCTTTTTCCTCAGACCGTTCCTCTACAATCTTATCGACCTCGGCCATGACCTCTTTCCCAAAGATAGATTCCATCAGGTCATGGTCGTCTCGTTCCAGAATGTCTGGGGGCAACTGCTTTTTCTTGGGGGGGTGAGCCATGATGAACCTCGTTTCTTTGATCGACAAGTTCAACTGCGATGATAAGTGCCGTGAAGCCCTGGAAGAACTCCGCTGGCCCAAAGGCGTTTCCTGCACCCGATGTGGGAGCCAGGAACTCCTAGACCTTCCAAAACACAACCGATGGGAATGCAAATCATGCGGATACCAGTTCAGTGTGATGTCCGGCACGATCATGCATGATTCCCACTTGCCCCTGCGTAAGTGGTTCCTCGCTATCTACCTCATGTGTGAGTCCAAAAAAGGCATTTCCGCTAACCAGATGAAACGTACTCTCGGAGTTGCCTACAAAACGGCGTGGTATCTCTGCCATCGTATCCGTGAGGCGATGGGTAACGATCCCTTGGAAGGTCCTACTCTGGTGGGTGTCGTGGAAGTGGACGAAACCTTTGTCGGTGGCAAAGCCAAGGGTAAGGGGCGCGGATACAAGGGGAACAAAGCTATCATTGCAGGGGCTATCCAGCGGAACGGCCATGTCCGGCTGGAGCGTATCCCGGACGTAAAGCGCCAGACCCTCCATGCCTTCATCAACCGCACCGTTAAGGATGAAGCCGAAGCCATTTATACCGATGAGTTCAAGTCCTACCTCGGGATTGCCGACCACAATACGCGGCATGAGACCGTCAATCACTCCATTGAGGAATGGGTTGTGGGCGACGTGCATACCAACAGCATCGAGGGTGTCTGGTCGCTGTTTAAGCGGTCCCTGATAGGCGCTTTCCATAAGATGAGTGTCAAGCATATGGATCGTTATCTTGAAGAACTGGAGTGGCGTTACAATAACCGTAAGAACCCGCATATCTTCCGCGATACTTTGGCCCGGATGGTAAACACAAAGCCGCTGGAATATCAGAAGTTGGTTGCTTAGCCTTTTTCAGTCATTACTGCTCGTACCAAGTTTCTCCCCCCTTAACTTCTGTACCGTGAAAATTGAGTCCGGTGTTCTTGTCCAATTTTATTCCGTAATCCAGCCGGCCCGCCCTGCCATAGGAAAGGGAACATTGTATTTCTGCCTTCGCATTTCCCTGAAAGCCATTTGGCAAAATTATATCATGGTCATCAAACCACCCAACTCCATCTGGAGCTATAGCGACCGTCTTTTTTTGGTAAGGCTTGTTTGGTGGATAAATTGGCTCTCCAATACCCTGAAGATTTAGTTTTGTTTGTATGTTTTCTACTTGGAATGTAACTGGAAAGGATGCTCGATTTCGCAGAAGAAATCCAAATTGTATGGAAGTTATTCTCGCTTTTTCACCCTCTGTCCGTTTTGCGGACATTCTCATATTCCCAAATACAAGTTTATGCTCTACCCTGTTCCGACTCTTCCACTCATCGAATTGAACAAGCCACGTCATAATTCCTGCACCAGAGAGAATGACACCAACTGACACATAGAACCACGGGACATCTTGAAGCCATCCCATCAGACCAACTCCAGAGGGAATTGCCAGTGGGAGAATATACTTGATGCCTTCCTTAGCGATTTCAGTCGCAGTCTCTCTAGAAGCCCAACGCCACATAGCAGAGCACCGTAGCCCCTAGTAGGTTCTTTGTCAAGTAGATAATCGCCCAACGATCGGTGTAATCCAGCATCGCTTTCGGTTTGAATGGCCCTTCGAAGACCGCCCGCACTTTCGTGTGCCGTGGCGGGTCGGTCGTCAGGATGCTCTCGCCGACACCGAAACCCTTCTTAGACACGATGTCGAGCTCTGCGGCGAACGGCGGCATCTGCCCGGTAGTGCCGGTATTGAAGAGCACCGCATCGTCCAGTACCGCTCTGCATTCCGCGTGCTTGAAGACCGACCAGAAGCCGACACCATCGTCGCGCACAGTCCAGTGGACGGGATCGTCCCGCCGCATCTGCGTGAACAGCTCGTAGACGGCAGCCTGGTCGCTGAAGAAATTCGCGTCGATCAGTTTCTGGTCGATCGTGCGCAAATCAGTCTCTGGCATGGAGATTCCCCTCCCGCCGGACTATACGCGCCGCGGCGTCCTTGATCACACGTTTACCGGACGCGATGGGCGGAGAAATATCGCGCCGTAAATCCAGATCCGCATATTCCAAATCACATCCCCTAACCCATAGCTGGTTTGAACAGTCTTGCAATATGTATCCTGTGGGATACAATTGTTGTCGTGGCTCGGCTCAAAGCAACCTTGGAGTTCACTCGGTGGCTGGATTGCCTCAAGGATTTGCCGGGCCGTGCCCGAATTCAGGCCCGGATCCAACGCCTTGCGGAAGGGAACCCCGGCCAACACCGGAACCTGAAGTCTGGCCTTTCTGAGTTGAAGATTGATATCGGTCCTGGCTATCGGGTCTACTACACCCTGCGGCAGGATGTACTTGTTATCCTGCTCTGCGGCGGAGACAAATCGAGTCAGGCCAAGGACATGAAGTTGGCCTATGAGTTATTGCAGGGCCTGGAGGTCTGAAATGGCTACGAAAATTTATGATTACGATGTTGCCGAACATCTTCGCACCCCAGAGGAAATGGCCGCGTACCTGGAAGCATCCATCGCCGAGTGTGATGGGGACCCCGCGTTTGTGGCAAAGGCCCTGGGAGATATTGCCCGGGCCAAGGGCATGGCGGCCTTGGCGCGTGAAACTGGCTTGGGTCGAGAGAGCCTTTACAAAGCGCTCTCGGAAGACGGCAATCCTCAACTTGGTACTGTCCTGAAGATTGCCAAGGCGTTGGGGTTGGAGTTCAGCGTCAAGCCGGCCGCGTAGCACGGGTTGCTTAAGGATGAGAAAGTAGGATCGTGTATGAGAAAAGCATATGGATGTAGATGTCTGGCAGTATATAAATCTATATGCATGTGCAGGCAGGATAATTATAGTTAGGTGGCATACCTCCGCTAGGTGGAGTCGTAGTCATCCGCATCTAAAGCGACAGACAAATATGGCGAGAGTACCGGAGGAGAACCCATGCACATATTAGCCATCGTATGGCATCCCAATGCCCGTTGGCACGCTTTGAGTGAAGTTGACAAACTCGCGTATCTGAAATCGCTGGACGTCTATATAAACGCTGGGCGTGCAGGCGGCGCGATCGTTTTGGGCTGGAGTAAGATTGACCAAACTCTACCGAAAGCTCCCGAAAAGGGGTTCGTCGGAGTTTTTGGGCTGAGCAGCGCTGAACAAGTTCACGAATTTGAGAAAGTTGTCGTAGAAGCCGAGTGGTACGAGTACTTTGATTCTACGAACATCAGCATTGATCTACTTGGTGCAACCGAACCAGAGCCGCACAAGATTTATGCCAGGCTGCTGAACGTATCGCTAGGATAACGGTAAAGATTGTGTCTAGAACTCATCTCATAAATAGGAGAGTCGCCACTTTTGCCTAGGATTGGCGGCCTATAGAGCACCCGTCAGACATTTATGAGATAGCTTCTAGCAGATGTGGGATCACGAGCGTGATCGAGACTGACTATCTTATCGTCGGAGCCGGGGCTTCCGGCATGGCGTTTACCGACGCGCTCATCGCTGAGTGTGATGCTGCCGTCGTCATGGTCGATCGGCGCCACTGTCCGGGCGGCCAGTGGCGCCGATGCGTACCCGTTCGTGCGCATTCACCACGCCTCGGCCTGCTACGGGGTCAACTCGCGGATGCTGGCTGAAGCCTCGCCGCCGAGCTGAAGCGCGGCCGATCACCGTGAAGTCGGATCGGAATGCGGTTCTGGGGCGTGTCGGCCAAGAAGCTTCATGCCATGATGAGTGACGCCAAGCGTAGGGATGACACAGTCAATAATGACGAGAGAGGAGCCCAGACGTGAAAAAATTGATGCATCTGAATGGTTTTGTGATGTTTGGCCCGATGAATCATTCTGTGGGCTCATGGTTGCATCCTGACAGCCAGGTCGCCGACTCGTTTGCGAAACCTGAAATCTGGCAGGACATGGCGCGGACGCTGGAACGCGGCAAGTTCGATGCAATCTTTTTTGCCGATACCTTAGCGGCATTCGGGAATTACCGGAATCGGATGGACGAAGCGCTCACCCATGCCATCCAGTTTCCCATGCACGATCCGACCCTGGTCATTCCGATGCTGGCTGCCGTGACCGAGAGGCTCGGTTACGCGGTGACCCTTTCCCTGACCTATTACCAGCCGTATATGGCGGTGCGCAAATTGAGCACGCTCGATCATCTGACCAAAGGGCGGATTGGCTGGAACATCGTCACCTCCGCCCACGTGGCCGAGGCCGTGAACCTTGGACTGGAAAAAATGGTCCCGCACACCGAGCGCTATAAGCGTGCGGACGAATACATGGAGGTCTGCCACAAACTGTGGAGCAGCTGGGAGCCAGACGCGGTCGTCGCGGACAAGAAGACGGGGGTGTTTGTTGATGCAAGCAAGGTCCACCCGATCAATCACAAAGGCAAATGGTTTTCATGCCCTGGTATTTCGGCGGTTGAACCTTCGCCGCAGGGGTACCCCGTACTTTTTCAGGCGGGGGCGTCAGATGCAGGTCGTGACTTTTGCGCCAAGCATGCAGAGGCGGCATTTGGTGTGCAGCTCACCACGCGTGCCTTGAAGTCTTTTGCCGACGATATGCGGGGAAGGTTAAAGAAAAACGGAAGAGATCCATCCAGCCTCAAGTACATCTGGGGCATCCAGACTATCCTGGGTGGGACCGAAGCAGAGGCGAAGCGCAGGCATCAAGAGTTTAATGCATTGGTCCCGTATGAAGGCGGCCTCGCGCTCCTTTCTGGGCACTCCAACCATGATTTGTCGCAGTACGATATTGATGAGCCGATTGAAGACATTGAGGTCGAAGGCATCCAGGGCTTATTGGATATTTTTACCAAGATGTATAAGGCCGGCGACTTAGGAAAAGACAAACTGACCATGCGCGAAGTCGGGAAAATCTACGGGGCAACGATTGGCTGCCCGCAAATTGTCGGGACGCCTGAACAAGTCGCTGACCAGATGGAAGCCATACTCGATGAAACCGGTGGCGACGGCTTTAACATCACACCGACAGTCATGCCGAACAACCTCAAGGAATTCGTTGACGAGGTCGTACCCATATTGCAAAAGCGAGGGCGGCACCGGCGCGAATACACCGGCGACACACTACGCGACCATCTCAATCAAAACGTCTGTGGGTAAGCGGGCCGAAGCCTGTTGCCCGATGTCGCCGAGGTTGCGGCACGCTTACATATGGGGTCAGACTCGACTCATGGGACTCCTTCCGCAGTGTCAGAAAAAACGCTGCGGGAAGATATTGCTGTCGTAGCATTGGAATGAGAAAGTAGAATCGTAGATAAGAAGAGCAGATCGAATATACGTGGCGACATTACGAGCTACTCGGCAGGGATCTATGATGTCAGTGGGAAGCGGGATATGGGTTTCGTACTTCCTACTGAGTAGGCGCTCCTCGCACAATGCCACCTCACGCGGGTGAACACGGCGTTCGGTGGCGAAGAAGGTGGTTCGCTGAACCCAAGGAGGATCCCCCGAATGACACATTCCGCTTTAACTCCAAACCGTACGGCGGTGATCACCGGCGGCGCCAGTGGCATTGGTTTTGCCACGGCTGAGCGCCTTGTAGCGCTGGGCTTGAACGTGTGTATCGCGGACCAGGACGAGGAGAAGCTCAGCTCCGCGGCCGACACCCTCGCAAGGCAGAGCGCGCGAGGCGCGGACGCGATCCTGGTAGCTCCAGTCGATGTGGCTCGCCTTGAATCCGTGCAGGCTCTTCGAGACGCCGTGCTCGATCGGTTCGGCGAGGTTGCCGTGCTGATGAACAATGCCGGTACGCGCGGAGGCGGCACCCCCTGGGAGCACTACGAGGGCTGGCAGAGAGCACTCAGCGTGAACCTCTGGGGTGTGATTAACGGGCTCCAGGTCTTCACCCAGGGAATGATCGACCAGGGCACCCCTTGTGCGATCATCAATACGGGATCGAAGCAGGGCATCACCAATCCACCCGGCGACGCGGCGTACAACGTATCCAAGGCCGGTATCAAGAGCTTGACCGAGAGCCTTGCCCATCAACTCCGTCTTATCGACGGCTGCCGAGTCACAGCGCACCTCCTGATTCCGGGCTTTACGTACACAGGATTGACAAAGCGATTCGCGCAGGAAAAGCCGCCCGGTGCTTGGATGCCCGAGCAGGTAGCGGACCACCTGCTTGCAGCCATGGGCCGTGGCGACTTTTACGTGCTGTGTCCAGACAATGATGTAACGCCCGAGATCGACCACCGGCGTATCGAGTGGGCGGCGGGTGACATGACCGAGAACCGCCCGGCGCTCTCGCGCTGGCATCCGGACTACGAAGGCGTTTTTGCGGATTTCATGTCCAAAAAGGAGGACTGAGTCTTGCGTGACTCGCGGTATATGGGGTCAGACTCGACTAAGAGGACTCCTTCCGCAGTAGCAGGAAAAAATCTACGGGGATCTAGCTTTCCATATGGCTGGGGATGGATAAGTCGAGTCTGATCCTGTTTTTTGCCTCTCTATGGACTCGGGGAAAAGGGCGTTTATTTGGCTTATACTTGGACAATCTCTTCCAATTCTGCGTAGCTCGACGTAAAACAGATCTATGACAAAATCCATGGGGTTTGCGTACGCCCCCCGACGCAAAAACAACAAAAATATCGACAGCCCACGACACGGACATCCGGAGGACCAATATGTCTGCTGAGAACAAATCCGAAGGATGGACGATCACTTGCCAGTGCAAGAAGACTGTACTGGAAGCCCACGGAAATCCTATCCACGTTGCCATCTGCCATTGTGCCGACTGCAGACAGGCGCAGGGCGGGGAAGCCGCAACGGAAACCTTGGTGCTGATGCGGCGTGACCAAGTCGACTCGAAGCTGGATGACCTGAACGTGGTGCCTGCTGAAGAGTACAACGACAAGGTGCCGCGCTATTTCTGCAAGTTGTGCGGCTCTTGCCTGGTGGGTGATGTCACCCCGGCCGGCTTTAACATGGCGATCGTCCCGACGGCCCGCATCTCTGCTGATGCGCAGATCGGCCAGCCCGACTATCACATGCACTTGCAAGACGGGACGGTCACACCCGAGAACGATGGCTTGCCGCAATACCAAGGAAACCCAGAGGATCCTCACATGGCTGCACTCGTCGAAGGCTGCTCTTGATCACGGTGAGAACAATTCCGCCGGGTTCTGAGCTTCTTCGACTCTCTCCCGAAAACACCGCGCGGAAAGATGCAAAGGTTCATACTGCGGAATGGGAAAACGACTATGAATGACACAGAACTCAAGAGTCTTCTCGCTCGACTTCAGCATCTGGAAGATCTCGAAGCCATTCGGCACACCTGGCGCGACTATTGTATGCGGCTCGACTCCGAGGACTGGGAAGGATTGGGCGACGTGTTCACCACGGACGGGGTGGTGGAAATGGTCGGGCTCGACGCGCTGCTACCCGGTTCTGATCGGGTCTATCGCGGACGTCGTGAGATTATTGACACCTTTTATATGCCGGCGATTGAGGGTGCAGCAAACCCGAGTGCCAAACTCTTCGCCACCGGGCATATCAGCACGAACATGCAGATTGACGTTGAAGGCGACGAAGCAACAACGCTGGCCTACTTTTTCGAGATCGTTGCGAACAACACGGTTCTTATTGGTACCTACCAGCACCGTTTGCGTCGCGATCCAGATCGCTGGCGATTCGCGTTCCTGCGCATCTCCGTTCGCTATCACGCGGAACTCGCCGCCGAGAATATTGGTGGTCAAAGTTTGCAGGAGATTTTAGCGAAACCATACACCGCCTAAGAAGGGCATCCTGAAGATCCTCACATGGCCGCACTCGTCAAAGGCTGCTCTTGATCACGGTGAGAACAACTCCGCCTGGCCCTTAACTCCAAGGCACCGTTGGGGCGCAGATACGGAATACTAGAGTCAAGGTTTGTCTAGAGATACCTTGGAGGATAGGCTGATGACGGACATTTACCGTACCCCGGAAGATCGCTTCGCAAACCTTCCCGACTTTCCTTACCAAGCCCATTACGTCGCCGATTTGCCCGGCTACGCAGGTATGCGCCTGCATTATGTGGACGAGGGGGATGCGCACGCCTCTCGTGTCTTTCTGTGCCTGCATGGCGAACCAACCTGGAGTTATTTATACCGGAAAATGATACCGATCTTTGTCGGTTCAGGAGCGCGGGTCATTGCCCCAGATTTCTTTGGATTTGGCCGTTCGGACAAACCAACTGAGGATACTACGTACACCTACGACTTTCATCGTAACAGCTTGTTGCGGCTGATCGAACGGCTCGACCTCAAGAATATTACGATTGTATGCCAGGACTGGGGCGGCTTGTTGGGACTGACCTTACCGCTCGATATCGCCGATAGAGTCGGCGGCGTGCTCGCGATGAATACGATCTTGGTGACCGGTGAATTCCCATTACCGGATACGTTCACCAACTGGAAGCAATGGACAGCCGATCATCCGGACATGGATCCGGGGGCCGCGATGCTCTTCCTCGACGATACGTTGCCACAGGGTATTCTCGATGCCTATCGCGCACCATTTCCAAACGAACGGAGCAAAGCCGGACCGCGTTCATTTCCGACACTCGTCCCGATTAATCCGAAAATGGGCGGTGCAGCGACCCAAAAGCGGGCTATCGCGTGGTTCCAAAACGAATGGCGCGGGGATGCGCTTGTCGCCTGCGGCCTGCATGACAAGATCGCAACCCTACCGGTCGTGCAGATGCTCGCGAGCTGGATCAAAGATTGTCCGCCCGTGCTCGAAGTGCCGCAGGCAGGACACTTCTGTCAGGAGCAAGGCGAAGGCGTCGCGCAGAAGTACTTGGAGCTCTATCCAGCCTAGGACCGAATGAGTTGCTCGTCGCCTACGACGCGCGTTTGACGAGCGAGATTTCCCGCTCGCGATTGGGCGAGTGGGTGGTCAGACTCGACTCATGGGACTCCGTCCGCAGTAGCAGGAAAAACTGCGGGGAAATACCGCATTATGATCTTTCCATATGGCTTGGGTGGATAGTCGAGTCTGGCCCTACTTTCCTTGAAGGTGTTGGATGCAGCCTTAGCCAAGAATCCGTGGCTGGTGGGGAATGCTTTTAGCATTGCCCACCTCAATGTGGCTGGTGTCACGCTGATCCTCAGGATCGTCAAGTTGTGAAAATGTGGTTTCAGAACAAGGGGTTAGCGCGGCCAATCAGAACCAGCCCGAGTAATGTCAACAATGGGATGTCAAAAGGGAGCCCTTTTGACATCCTAAACCGGGTTGCGTAAGTGCTTTCGACGTTCCTGTTGGGCCTGATTGTGCCGGATTGTACCCATTAGCCTACTACCCAGATCATACTTCGCTCTGGGAAGTTCTCCGGAATTCGCGTGGAGACAGCCCGGTCCGGTCTTTGAAAGCGCGGGAGAACGCAACCGCATCGCGGCAGACACTGAGAACCAAGAGATGATCTGCAATTCTTCCGCGATAATAAAAGGTCCCATCTAAAGAAACGGCGTTATCAGTTCACTTTTCAATCGAGCCAACCACATCCATCACCTGTTCGAGGTCTGACATGCGCTTCGCATGATCTGCGGCTTCAATGCGTAGTGTTAGTCCGTCAATTCCCACGTCTTTGTATTTTTGAAAGCGTTTGCGAATCATGTCTGGGGTCCCGACGGCTCCAAACTGGGTGACCATAGCGTCCGGAACGCGCTCGGCGGCTTCTTTGCGTTTGCCATCAATCCATAATTGTTGAATGGCTTTAGCATCGTCCTCAAACCCGGCGCGTTGGAAGGCCGCGTTGTAAAAATTCGCTGTGGCCGAGCCCATAGCGCCCATACTAAAGGCGACAGACGGCTTGCGCATGTCGATCAGCTCTTCGACATTGTCGCCAAGCACAACCACGCACCCAGTATGCAGGGAGATGTCGCTGAGTTTTCGTCCTGCTGCTTCTGCCCCTTTGCGAATATAAGCCAGATGGGCTTCGGGACATTCAGGCGAAAATGAGGTGCCGAGCCATCCATCTGCCATTGCGCCTGTATATTCAAGCGCCTTGGGTGCCAGGGTTGCCAGAAAGATGGGGATGTCAACGGGCTTATGATCAAGCCGGAGCGCCTTGCCCTCACCGCCCGGTCGCGGCAGGGTATGGAACTTGCCTTCATAGCGTAGCTTCTCACCCCGAAAAGCCATGCGGATAATATCAACCGTCTCTTTCAGTCGGATAAGCGGCGCGTGAAATGGGACGCCCTGCAACCCTTCCACGACTTGGGGGCCGCTTGTTCCCAAGCCTAAGACGAAGCGTCCTCCGGAGAGATCGTGTAAGGACAGGGCTGTCATAGCCATCATCGACGGTGCACGGGCGCTGATCTGCATAATACCGGTGCCGAGGATGATGCGCTTGGTCTGGCCCGCGAGATACGCAAGTGATGTTACCGCATCCTGGCTCCACCCCTCCGCCGACCAGGCATAATCGACTCCCAAACGCTCAGCGTGTTGGACAAACTCAACCATGCTCTGCATATCGGTATGCGTCGCTCCGCCGACCATGATGGATGTCTTCATGTGTTGCTCCTAACTCAGTCTGCCTGGGTGGACTGGGCTTCACTCGGGTGGCAAGAAAGATACTCACGGACCTCAAGGTTCATTCGATCTATCTCTGTTGATGATTTTCATGACTTCCGAACTGCCTGCGTAGATCCGGCTGACCCGGGAATCACGATACATCCGACTGATCTCGAACTCCTTCATATACCCGGCCCCACCGTGCAGTTGGACACCCAGATCAACCATCTTGCCTTCGACTTCCGACGCCGTGTTTTCTGGCATGTCTTCTCCTTGTTCCTAATGTCGACTACGGCCGGCTTTACTGGCGTGAGCCCGGGGCCATGAAAAACCAAATCGGACGGTCCGCCCCACTCTCCTTCAGCGTACGGCGTGCCGTCAGCAACACCTTACCGGCCTCGGTTTTATCGTAGAACCAACGCTCAGCGCCCCACGCCGGAATGGGCTCGTCGGCTACCAGTTCGCAGGCCAACTCTTCGTAGTAGGCCCGGATATCGTGCACGACCTGCATAGGCGTCCCTTCGAACCCAACCTGATCCCAGGCTTCCCCTTCGGCGATACGTACGAACTTCTCGAGTGCGGCAGGAATCTGATCCGCATTGATCACCCGGCCAACACTGGTCCGCCCAGTTTTCGCTACAGCGCGGTTGTAAGCAGCGCGTAACGCTTGGGCTTCGTCAATGGCCGGGTGCAGGTTCGGATCGTAACGAGGCGGAAGCGGACACTCTAAGGGCTCCCCGCCCCTGCTTTGGATCGTCTCCGGGAAGTCTACGAGAACCGGTCCACTCGGCCGCTCCAGCATGGCAAAGGCCGCTTCGAGTACCCGGTGCTGATAGGCTGCGTCGCGGGGCTTGCCGAGCGGCAGCCCTAATGGAAATTCTGCATACAGCACGCGTGGTGGACGCATGCGTTCTGCAACATCACGTATCGACGAGATCACGACCGTTGACAGGCCAGCCGCCTCGAAGACGTGGGCCAGCGTACACACGGTACGCGGACACAGCGGTCAAACCGGAGTGAGCAGGACAACATCCACTCCATCCTCACGCATCTTTTGAGCGCAGGCCGGACCAGTATCCAAGCGCAGCGCGGATAGCCCTTCGGGTTGGTTGCCGGCGAAGGCGTAGTGGTAATTAGCGACGCTGCCGATCACCCCCTGATCGGAGAGTTCCTGCAGGCGGTCGACTGGATAGACGACGTTCATGTCAGCGGCAAAGCCAGCCCGGTCAAAGTTCGGGCTCAGGTGGCCGAGCTTCAGGTCGCGGGCGTCATGCGGCAAGGTCTCAAAGTGGAAATCCTCAACCTTCCACTTGGGGCTGCCGATTCGGTGGAGCGCGGCGCTGGTCACGATTGCCACGCGCGCCTCTCGCAGCGGTGGTGGTTTCGTGAAAGCGGTTTCTTCAAATTCTGGTAGCGCTAAGGTCTTGGCAAACTCGCGCATGGCTTGGTCGTTATCGTGCATCTTTGCTCCTTTTCTTGTGCTTTTCGCTTATCACACTACTGGCCTGGGACTCGGCGGGCCAGGCCAGGGGCAAGTGTCGGAGGATTATCACAGGATTACAGGTTCGGCGTAATACCCGAGACCATCGGAGTGCCCGTCTCCCCATACTATATGGGGTCAGACTCGACTCATGGGATTCCTTCCGCAGTACTTTCCACAATGTTTACGGATGTAGAAACATTGATTAGCAGCAAAACTGTAGTTAAGTGTGGGTTTACCAGATTCGAAAGGCTAACCCACGAGAAAAACTATGGCGACTATTAAGTGCAAATGTAGTTCCGTTCGTATCGACTTCCCCGCAAACAAAGAGCTTTTCCGACACGAATGTTGTTGCCATGATTGCATCTCGGCCCTGTGGTATGCGACTAAGCGCGGCGGCCCGGAATATCCACACAATCTATGTGCGGACTGCTGCTGGCTGCCGAACGACTTTCGTATCATGACGGGCGAAGGGAAACTGGGCGCATTCATGAATTATGAGTCGGCTGATACCATACGTTTCTATTGCAAAGCGTGCTGGACAGTGCTGTTCGGCGACCATCCGTTCTACGAGAAAAGGATTCTCGTGTCACAGGTAGCCGCGTACAGAGAATTCGAAGGCCTGACGAACGTTGTCCGGATGGAGCCGCAGGCCCGGCATTTCCTGAAGGACCTCAATGCAGAACAAATTGCGGCATTACCGCCCTGGCCTGGCGACCCATCGCACGTTTACCGGGGCGCTGCGGAGAAATTGCTCGCCCACTTTCCCACGATGAAAGCCGCGGGCGGTGAAGGCATCGAAATGAACGCACAGATTCTGCTGGATAAAGTCGGCGGCGCTTTCGTGCCCACGGATGAAGCGCGGTTATCGACGGGCCCGCCTTCTCTCAGGCGGCAAGTGGCCGGACGGGCAGGCTCGGCTCATGAGGCTCCTGCTGCAGTGGCAGGAAAAAATCTACGGGGATCTAGCGCTTTATGATCTTTCCATATGGCTTGGGTGGATAGTCGAGTCTGACCCTATTTCCCCATACGTCCGGCCTCCCGCCTTCCACCCTCGCTCTGCCAGCAAATGGCCCACTTTCTGGCAGGTAGTTGTCGTTCCCCGAGTAGAGAGAATGGGAACCCACCAATCTGATTGAGTCGCGGAGGGATGAGAGGTCAAAACTCGGCATGATCCGGAACTCGGCATGATGCTTCAAATATGCTGTGCTCCGCATATCCTCGAAACCGTATGCCAGCTTCCCGAGCTGAAGGCTCACTATTGCAGTTTAATAGAAAAATGCTTGAGTGCCTTTTGCTGGATTTCCCAGGTTCCCTTGAATCCCTTTTCAACCACGAATGCATCTCCGGGGCCGACCTGCTGCGGAGAACCTCCGTCTGGCGTGATCGTGATCTGGCCTTCAATCAGGTGGACGAATTCCCAGGATTCGTAGCTTGCATGGTAGGTGCCGGGTGTAGCTTCCCACCAGCCACTGATCATCGATTTGTCATCCGAGGTGTATTCGATCCAAGTCTTCATAGTCGGGTGACCTTCGACCTTCTTCCAGCCGTCGAGGTCAGTTTCGATGGGTGTAACAGTTTTGTTACCTATCTTGGAAAATGATGGATTAGCCATGGCTTCAAGCTCCTGTGATTGAAGGACTCTAAAACGGTAGTGTCAGGTATGAAAGGCGAGGGACAGACCAGACGTCCCCGGTCCCACCGGAATCATCGTGCTGACTTCGCAGGGTTTTGTCAAGTTATTAAGAAAAAGGCGAAGAGCATCATATGCGGAGGTCACTGTGTGTTTCCGTTGGGCTGCATGCTGGACATACGTTATCTCTCGCCACGTCGTAAAGGCCCGAGCACGGAGCAGTCGATAATGCGCGGCTTTCAGTAGATGGCGCTCAACACGAAAGAGATTGTTGATGGGACCGTGCACCGAGCCAGCCTGCTGGCTCTTGCTGCGGGTCGTGAAAAGTGTTGGATTTGCTTGAGTACACTACGGCTCCGAAGCGTGGCGGCTGAGCAGAACACTTGGGTAGAGAGGAGACTCGTGATCAATGTTAGTCACAGGCATCAAGAGTAAGCCGGTCTACACGACTCTTAAGCCTGATCCCAGTGGTCTATACCACTTGCTGGTGGGTCAGGGCAGCGGCGGGGAAGCCCTGCTGCGCATCCTGAGGGAGATGCCAGCGGGAGTCGAGGTCCATGTCCTTTACGCGACTGAGCCGTTTTCGGACAAGGACTGCAGTAAACAGTTGCGTGCGAGCTGGTCCGACCTGCGCGTCTTCCCCACTCAGGCGGAGATAGTTTCCAAGCTCGACGGCACCCTGTCGGGCTGCGTCATGGGTACACGACTTTACATCGCCGGTTCGGAAAGCTTTATTGGCTCCGCCGTGCAAATTGCGATGAAACACCACCTGAACAGTGACGCACTACAGTGCGAGCACCGGGGGAGCACCGCGCGGCGCGTTTATTGCCTCCATTGTCGGACGTTGAACGAGAAGGTCACAACCAACATCGCCACGTGTACGGGCTGCAGTCGCCACCTCCTGGTCCGTGACCACTACTCGGGGAGGCTCGGCGCTTACATGGGCGCCATGGTCGACGCCGAGGTGCCTGGCGAGTTGCCGTCGATCGAAGAGGTTTTCGTATGAGGTATGCCGAAACCATTCCGGTTGAGGTGAGGGCCGTTGAGCAAGTGACTCCGCTCATAAAGCAGTTCACGCTGAATCCGGTCGAAGGCGGGGAACTGTCGCCCTTCTCAGGGGGCAGCCACGTGATCGTCGTCTTGTGCTGCGGAGACCGCACGTTTCGCAATCCGTACTCGCTGATGGGCTCGCCCCGAGACCTGAACAGCTATCAGATCGCGGTGCGTCGCCACGACCAGGGCCGAGGCGGCTCACTCTTCCTACATGAGCAGGTGCAGGTGGGAACGCAGCTCGACATCTCGTACCCGATGAATCTGTTTCCGCTCGCCAAACTCGGGCGCAAACACATCCTCGTCGCCGCCGGCGTTGGTATCACGCCAATGATGGCGATGATCGACGACCTGCGCAGCAGCCAGGTAGCATGGGAGTTGCACTATGCTGTACGCGGTCCTAGGCATGATTACTTTGGCTTGAAGCTGCGCGAGCGCGACGGCAGCCACATTCACCTCTATGACAGTTCCGAAGGCCAACGGCCAGACTTTGGGCAGATCCTGGCTGGTCAGCCACTCGGCACGCATGTCTACACGTGTGGGCCGACGGGAATGATTGAGGCGACCAAGAAGGCGGCGAGGGTGGCCGGTTGGACCGATAGCCATATCCACTTCGAGGAGTTTACCGCACCGCCGGTTGGCCAGCCCTTCGACGTGCATCTGGCGCGCTCCAACCTCATGGTGCACGTGCCTTCGGAGCGGAGCATGCTCGAGGCCATCGAGGAGGTGGGCGTCGATCCGCCGTATCTGTGCCGAAGCGGCGTCTGCGGGCAGTGTGAGACCGACGTGCTCGAAGTTGAGGGCGAACTTATCCACAACGACCACTGGCTCTCGGACGAAGAGAAGGAGCGCGGCAGGAAGATCATGCCCTGCGTATCGCGGGCGCGCTGCTCGCGTCTCGTGCTGGACCGTTGAGACACAGCGACGAAGGAAATAACGACTATGCCGATCGCGTTCAAGCCGGAAGAAACCTTCCGTAATGACTTTCATTATGGCAACAGTCCGGAGGCGATTCGCCGCTTCCCGTTCCCGTTCACCGAGGACACCTACATGTACTCGGTGAACATCGAGCCGCACAAAGCAGGCCCCAAGGACACCTGCTACGAGTTCCCGATCGACATCGATGAGCATTACGTCGCAGAATGCCGTGAGCGTACCATTTGCCTTGAGACCACACAGAGTCGGTATTTGGCTCTGCCGCACATGATGCTGGCGCAGTGGGACGTGCTCGAGTTGATCATGGCCAGCTTGTCGCGCGACTACCCCGCGCACTTCAGCCTCCAGCGCCAGGGCACACGCTGGCACTGGATCAACCGCCCACTTGGCATTAAAAACGAATTCACGTTCGGCGATCCATCGACCCTGCCGTACGAACCGCTCGAATACATCACCCGCCAGGCGCAGGGGGACTGGTGCGTGCTCGACCAGCGTGATGGTACCTTGTGGATGGACGCCGGCATGGTGACCACACAGGCGGACTGGTCGCTCGACTTCGACCTCGGCATGAACTTTATTGAGTGGCACGGTCCAGTACCGCTGGCGCACGAGACGGGGGTGTTCGACCGCGCTCTGAAGCTACTGATGAATTTGCGGCTCAACGACCCAGTGCGCCGGCTCAACTGGACTATGACGATCCACCCTCGCCTCGACACCTCTCCCGAGCAGTACCCGTACTGGGGCCAGGACCGCGGCACGGTGACGCTTCAGAACGCAGGTGAACTCGTCCACCTGCGCGTCGAGCTCCAGGGCCTGTGGCGGTTGCCGCGCAGTAACGCCATCGTATTCAGCATTCGCTGCTATCTCATCAGCCTGCAGGAGCTCGTTACGATCCCGAAGTGGGCGCGGCGTACGCACCGCGTGCTGAAAGACCTGCCCCCAGCGCTCGTGGATTACAAGGGCCTCACGCGCTACCGCAGCACGGCCGTTGACTGGCTCTCGAAGTATGATGACGGTGCCCCGACAACGCCGGGTACCTCGCCGGAGTAACAACCAACTCAGCTGTCGCGGATCAGGGGAGGGCGTAGGTAGGCAGTATTACGACTGCAGTGGGATCATACAAGCTCGTCCCTGGCGGGCCTAAAGTCCCGGCCGCCTTTCCCTGGGGCGGCCGATTCTCACGCTACGAAGCGAACACGTATGCCAAGACGGCCATCGATGATATAGGATCAGACTCGACTCATGGGACTCCGTCCGCAGTAGCAGGAAAAAATGCTGCGGGGAGATACCGCTTTTTGATCTTTTCCTATGGCTTGGGTGGATAGTCGAGTCTGACCCTACTTTCCCTACTCAAATAGGAGGATGTCAGATTACGCTTCGCTAATCCAACCCTACGGTTTTGCAAAATTTGAGATTTTTGAAACCCGCCAAAAATCAAAGAAACCCCTCATCAAATAACCGTTGCACGCAGATTTACAGATGCTATCATTTTGTGATATTTTTGATCTTTTGTAATTTGCTTCCAAGGAATTCTATGTCCTTAAGCCAGGGTCGCCACTATCTTGCCATTCCGGGTCCTTCGGTGATTCCGGACCGCGTCCTGCAGGCAATGCACCAAGCTGCGCCGAATATCTATGAGGGCGTCCTCCACGAAATGGTGGAAGGCATGATTCCGGATTTGAACCGGGTGGCCAGGAGTTCCGGGGAAGTCGCCATCTATATCGCCAACGGGCACGGCACCTGGGAGGCCGCCCTGACTAACACCCTCTCGCGCGGGGACAGGGTGCTTGCCCTGGCTACGGGACGCTTTGTCGTATTCTGGGCCAGCATGGCTGAACGGCTCGGGGTGGAAGTCGACCTAGTAGATTTCGGCAAATCGGCTCCGGTGGACCTGGATCAGGTAGCAGCCAAGCTGAAAGCCGATTCGAACCGTCGCTACAAAGCGATTCTGGTCGTGCAAACGGACACGGCCAGTTCGGTCCGAAATGACCTCGCCGCCCTGGGCGAGTGCATCCGTTCCTCCGGGCACCCGGCCTTGTATATGGTCGACTCCATGGCCAGCTTGGCCTGCGAACCCTTTGAAATGGATAGCTGGGGCGTAGACCTGATGGTGGCGGGCAGCCAGAAAGGCCTGATGACTCCGCCGGGACTGGGTTTCATGTTTTTCAACCAGCGGGTGCTCGAAGCACGCCAGACAGCGGACCTGGTTACTCCTTACTGGGACCTCCGTCCGCGCATCCACCCGGAAGTGTTTTATGAATACTTTTTCGGCACCGCCCCAACGCACCATCTTTTTGGGCTGCGTGAAGCGTTGACCATACTGCTAGAAGAAGAAGGACTCGAGGCAGCCTGGGACCGGCATGCGAAACTCAGCCGAGCAGTCTGGGCTGCGTTCGATGCTTGGGGAGTGGGCAGTTCCATTCGTCTCAACATCAACGACCCAAAGGACCGTTCCCACTCGGTCACTGCCGCTTCCATGGATGCCCCGCATGCCACCGAACTGAGACGCTGGACCGAAAAAAAGTCCGGGGTGACCCTAGGCATCGGACTGGGCATGGCGGAACCTTCCGACCCCGCCTACCATGGTTTCTTCCGCGTCGCCCACATGGGTCATGTGAATGCGCACATGACCTTGGGCATGCTCGCAGTGATCGACGCAGGTCTGAAAGCGCTGAACATCCCCCATGGCGAAGGGGCCATCGAAGCCGCGAGCCGTGTCGTTAGCGAAGCGTAGTTGAGAACCCGTGACAATTGAGGAATACGATTTCCTGTTCTGGGTACTCTGGCGACATCTCTCTTTCCAAGTGGGGAAGATGCACTTTCTTTAAGAAAGGGAACGGTGCAGCTTTATGACAGGTGGCTGGCTGGAGTGTTGTAGTGTGCCAATTTGGTCCGGCCACATGGTAGAGACTCGGCGGGACGCATCAGGCCATACGATACACGAAGGAGCACGGCAACATGAAAGTTTTAGACGATGTTCGCATACTTGACCTGACCCATTTTTATAATGGTCCGTATGCCACCTTAGTGTTAGGATTCTTTGGCGCCGAGGTCATCAAAATCGAGCCGCCTGAGCTGGGCGAGCGAGCCCGTACGATTTTCCCCATCCCCGGAGTCACAAACGAGAGTTATCCGTTCGTAATGCTGAATTCCAATAAAAAAGGCGTCACCCTCAACCTCAAATCCCCACGTGGCCAAGAGCTCTTCAAACAACTAGTGAAAGACGCCGACGTGGTGGTTGAAAACTTTACGGTCGGCGTCATGGATCGGCTGGGCTTAGGCTGGGATGTCCTCAAGCAGATTAACCCGCGACTCGTCTACGCTTCGAGTACGGGCTATGGGCAGACGGGTCCGTATAGCGCCTATCCCGCTTTTGATCCTATTGTTCAGGCCATGTCCGGGCTCATAAGCGCGACCGGAGCTCCAGACGGTCCGCCCACAAAAGCCGGGACTCCGATCATGGATATTCTGGGCGGGATTCACTTTGCCACCGGGATTATTGTGGCCTTGCGCCAACGCGATCGCACTGGAGAGGGCGTGTTCATGGAAACCTCGTTGTATGAGTCCGCGATTGGTCCAATGGCAAGTCTCATAGCCGCCTACCTGGGGCAAGGCGAGACTTATGAACGAGCCGGCAATAGCGTGCATGGTCATATTTTTTCGCCCTACAACTGTTATCCCACCCAAGACGGCCATGTCCTGCTACTCGTGCTAGACGACCAACGCTGGCAAGCCTTGTGTACGCTCATGGATCGCCAGGAGCTGAGCGACGACCCAAAATTTGCCACAAAAGCTGAGCGTTCAAAGCGCTGGGAGGAAGCGGATAGTATTGTCAGTGCCTGGACGAAGCAGTATACCAAACAGGACATCATGGAACGCTGTTCAACAGCCGGCATAACCTGTGGCATGGTGAAAGAAGTGGCCGAATTGCTCTCAGAGCCGCATTTGCGCGCGCGCGGAACACTCCAAGACATCCGCCATCCCATGGCCGGCACCGTGCCCATCCCAGCCCCACCCTGGCGTCTCAACGGTGAACAACCGTCTATCGATGCCCCAAGCCCAGCCCTCGGCCAGCATAATGAGCTGGTGTACGGACAGTTGTTGGGCCTATCGGAAGGAGAGATGACACAGCTGAAAGAGGACGGTGTGATTTAGACTTATTCCCGGCTTTCAGTCCAACTTACGACAACTCGGCCATCTATGCTTTGGCGTCTTTTAAATCCGCGGTATCAATCCCTTCCGTGAACCATTCATGCTATCCTGCCTAGGCGCGAATTCGGTGCTCGTCTTGCAGGCTTGTCCCGCCTGTCTTAGCATGAGCGCGAAATGACCTAAAACTCGAATGTCAACTCATATTCAAAGGGGGGGGGAGAGATGAATATTCGAAACCAATTGATCTGTGCCTGGTCCGCGATAGGGTTTGCCGGGATTTGTCTGGTTGGGTTTTTGTTCGCGAATTTCATTCCGCCGATTGCGCCGAGCCTTAGCGCCGAAGACGTTGCAGCGATCTATCGCGACAACGCCTTGTCCATGCGCTTCGGGATTTTACTGATTATGAGCAGTGGGGGGTTTATTTGTTCGTTCGCTGCGGCGCTGTCCATGCAGATGAAACGGATAGAAGGCGATCTTGCCCCAGTATTTACGTACACGCAACTTGGCGCAGGCTGTGTCACCACGCTGGTGTTTGTGTTTTCTTCCGTGTTTTGGACGGGGGCGGCATTCCGGCCTGATCACGACCCTGAGTTGACCAGGATGCTGAACGACCTTGGTTGGATCACGTTGTTAATGACCTTCGCGCCGTTCATCATCCAGAACATTGCCCTTGGCTTGTGTATCTTGAGTGATAAGCAGGCCGAGCCCATATTCCCGCGTTGGGTCGGGTACTACAATCTCTGGGTGGCGGTGCTGTTTGTGCCTGGCGGGCTGTTAACCTTTTTCAAGACCGGACCTTTCGCCTGGGATGGCTTGTTTGTCTGGTGGGTACCCTTTGCGGTCTTTTTTAGCTGGTATATCGCGATGCCTTTTATCCTTATGGGCGCCATAAAACAGCAAGCGCAATCTGAATCTGAACCGGCGACGGCCGCCTAGAAAGACGCATCACCAATGTCTGCAACTGCCGAGCTGCCGGACTCGGTCAAGCCACACCTGCCTGGCGAAACCGGCGTGTGGATGTTCATCATCGGCGACGTCCTGGTCTTTTCGCTGTTGTTCGCAGTATTTGTCTACGATCGATCGCAAGAAGTCGCGTTATTCGTCGAACAACAGCAACTGCTCAACCAAACCCTCGGGCTACTCAACACCGTGCTCCTGTTGACGAGTTCCTGGCTCGTGGCACTCGCCGTTCACGGCGCTCGGGCAGGCCAGCTTTCGCGGGCCCGCGGCTGTTTCGGGTTGGCAATCCTTTGCGGTACTGGTTTCGTCGTCATCAAATATTTTGAATGGGGTGAAAAGATCGCCGCCGATTTGACGATAGAGACGAATAATTTCTTTATGTACTACTACCTGATGACCGGTATTCACCTGATGCACATGGTGATTGGGATTGGTGTACTGATTTTCCTCTGGCAGTTCGTGCGCGGTGCGAAATTTGATGCTCAAGGCGTGGGCGTGCTCGAAAGTGGGGCGTGTTTTTGGCACCTCGTGGACATCTTGTGGATCGCGCTTTTCGCGCTGCTGTATCTGATGCGGTGACCCATGGCAGTTTCGCTTCAATCCAGAATTACCGGTATTTGGGTGGGCTTGATCGTGGCGACGGGATTGTCGTGGCAGTTTGGGCATGGATTCGGTTTTGGGGAGAAATTTCACTACGCGACCGCCGTCATTTTGATTATCACCTTTGTCAAAATCCGTTTTGTCTTTCTTGATTTCATGGAACTCAGAACGGCACCACGGCCGCTGCGAATGGCGTTTGAAGTGTGGGCCGTCTCGGTCTGTGTCATCCTCATCGGACTGTATTGGTCAGGGGTGTAGTGTAAGGAGACGCCTCAACTGATCTCACACGACGTGAGGTTCGCGCTCTCCCTCCGAAAACTTGACAGGGCCTTCCTGGCTTCATTTCGCGGCCACGACCTCCAGCTCGATCAGCATATTCGGCCAAACGAGACCGGGGAGGAGGGTGAGCATTGAGGCTGGAGCGCACGTCCCCAAATACCGTGATCGTATTTCTCGATAGATTTTCAAGTCTTCCCGCCGAATAAGATGCTGGGTCAGTTTGACGATATCTTCAACACCCATATCCGCCCGCTTGAGAATGTTCAGGACGTTGCGCCAGGCGAGATCCGCTTGCTCGGCGAAGTCGTCCGGCAAGTGGCCACTGTCCGCGTCAATACCGGGGGTACCGGACACATAGATAATGCGTTGTGCGGAATCAATCTCTACCGCATCGCTGTATGTACCGATGTGCTTCGCGACCCCTGCATCATGTTTCCTATTCATCAGGCTCTACCCTCCGGCATACCCGTTCTTGGAATGGACTGCCGAACGACCGATATGCCACGCCAGCATACCGACGTCCTTCCGCAAAAGCGGATCGGTATAGTGTAGCGCCCGGGTCGATGTTCTGAGGCGCTCAGGACGCGGCGGAGACGTCTACGTTGTTCTCCTCCTCAAACACGAACCCCTCGTAGCCCTTGGCGGCAGCCTCAGAGATGCGCTGAAAGTACAGCGGACCACCCAGGTGGACGCAAAACTGACGGGGCTTGCCTGGGATGTTGGCGCCTGTGTACCAGGAGTCAGTGAGGGGGTAGAGCGTCTCGTTGGCGAGTTCGTTGACCTCTTTGTCCCAGTCTTTCTCGGCGTCCGGCGTCGCCTCGATGGCACCCAGACCACGTTCGCGTAGATATTGCACGCAGTTGCCGATCCACTCCGTCTCGCGCTCGGCACCGAGCGGCATGTTATAGAGCACTGAGGGTGAGCCTGGGCCATGGATCATAAACAGATTAGGGAAGTCGGCAATCGCCATACCAAGGTAGTTATCGAAGCGACTGCTCCACTTCTCCTTTAGGCCGACGCCGCCACGCCCCTTGGGGTTGAGGCGCAGCATAGTGCCGCTGATGGCGTCGAAGCCCGTTGCCATCACGATCATATCGAGCGGATGGTCGCCGGTCTCGGTCCGTACACCTGTTGAAGTGACCGTCTGAATCGGGTCTTCGCGTAAGTCTACTAAAGTGACGTTATCGCGATTGAAGGTTTCATAGTAGCCATTATCGAGGATCTGGCGCTTGGTGCCCAGATAGTAGTCTGGCATCAGCTTCTCGGCAATCTCGGGGTCCTTCACGCACTCACGAATCTTACCGCGTACAAAATCGGCCAGCGTGCGGTTGGTCTCCTTATTGGTCAGGAGGTCGGCATAGCTGCCAAAAAGGAGGTTGAAGCTGCCCTTCTGCCACAGCTCTTCGTAGAGCGCTTGGCGTTGTTCGGGGGTGTCCTCGGTGCCCAAGCGCGCGGTGGTCTCGAACGGCATGCCTACGGGATGGGCGTTCATTTTCGCCCGGACTTCGTCCCAGTTTTCGCGGGCGTACTGCATTAACTCAGGCTCGAGGGGACGGTTACGTGCCGGGATGCTGTACTGCGGTGTGCGCTGGAACACCGTCAGGTGTGCTGCCTCGCGGGCGATCTCAGGAACCGCCTGTACCCCCGAGGAGCCAGTCCCGATTACGCCAACGCGTTTGCCCTCAAAAGAAACAGGCTCCTGCGGCCAGCGGCCGGTGTGGTAGCACTCACCGGTAAAATCGTCGAGTCCAGAGAAGTCGGGTTTGTGGGCCGCCGAGAGGGTGCCGACTGCGCAGATCAAAAATTGAGTCGAGACACGCTCGCCAGCGCTGGTCTCAACTGTCCAGCGCTGTACCGCTTCGTCATAACGGGCGTCGCGTATCCAGGTCTCAAGTTGGATGTCGCGGCGCAGGTCGAGCCGATCAGCGACGTGCTCAAGGTAGTCCAGTACCTGCTCTTGGCTTGGCTGGGTCTCGGCCCAGTCCCACTCCCGCACCAGCTCTTCTGAGAAGGTGTAGCAGTAGAACGGACTGCCCGGACCATCGACCCGTGCACCGGGGTAGCGGTTCCACCACCAGGTTCCGCCGATACCGCCGGCGCCGTCGTACACGCGCACTGACAGGCCCATTTCGCGCAGGTGGTGTAAGGCGTACATGCCGCCAACGCCCGCTCCGATGATGACGGCGTCACAGTGTTCGAGCGATCCTTTTCTGTGTGGCTGTTGAGTCGTGTTCGTCATGGTGTTCCATCCTCTATTATCCTACGTCGGTTTTCAGGTTGCTTAGATATATCTTATCGACTCTCCGATAGGAAGCTGTCCTAGTTACAAACTAAGCACGGCTAATTTTTGACACCGCTGTGACCGGGCATGCATTCCTATGGGAAAGTCTAACTGCTCCTGTGTGAGATGCTGTCCCCCAGTCAGGTCGGCCTCATCTCAGCCCCACACTCGAGCGTTCCTTCACGTGTGCGCTCAGGTCTCCGACTAAAGGGGAGGGAATGACGCGTTTGGTAAATCGCCAGCGGTCCCGGAGATACCGCTTTATGATCCTTCCACATGGCTTGGGCGGATAAGTCGAGTCTGACCCTACTTTCCCCCATAACTGCTAGCCTTTCTTGCCTTTCCCGTGTTCAGTTGATAGCTGCTCGCATACGATACGCGAATGCCGAAGACTTCTTAGATGGGGACAGTAACATGTTAATAACAAATCCTGGCGGTGAAATCGCCGTCGTTCATACACTCACTTTCGAGGATGCAGAGCAGCGACGGCAGTTTCACGAGTATGCAAATACGCCCGATGGATTACCTGTGGCGCGTGAAGCGCCTGGGAACCTGTTCGTGAGTCCATATGATGATCTTCATAACGATTGCACAACGTATATGTTCAGTCGCTGGGAAAGCGAGGAAGCTTGGGACGCCTATTCGCAGCACAGAAAAGACATTTCTCCCGATTGGTTCCTACCAATGATGGAACCCCAGCATATTTTGCGTTTACGCGAGCTAGACTCCAGTCCAACGATAAACAGCACCCAGGCTCCCTTGTATGGCGCGCGCCCGGGCAGCGTCTGCAATTTTCACATCTGGCAATTTGACGATGTCGAATTTAGAGATGAGGTCAACGAGTTTTGGGGAATGGAACCGGGTCTTGTGTCATCTGTGGCATATCCTGGAAATATCGTTGTCTCGGCATTTGAAGCCATTGATAGAGAAAATCAACTCGTTGTCGTGAGCGCATGGGAAAGCGAAGAAATTTTTAAGGCTTACCGGCAAATGAGAAGAGACACAGCGCCTCCTATTGTCCAACCCTTTCTGGTAGACGAAGTAATGGTTCAGGCAACGGTTGTGGATTCGGATCAGAGGGCGCGCATTTAAAGCCGGAAAAGGTGTCAGGTTTATTTCTGGTCCCCTATTTCCCGACTTTGCCTGCGCGTGGTGAGTCGCTCGAAGTGCTGCATCCCGTTCATGCTAGGCACCGGCTTTCCGTCCACAGCCCCATCAATAATCTCTTTCGGACTGGACGCCATCTCTTGACGGCAGCCCACTATCGGCTGTTTTGAGAACGGGCCTTTATGACCTGGCGTGCAGCGACAACGGATCGGATGCCTGTGTAAAAAGGACGCTAACCTATTTCACAGTAAGTGAACTTCGCGCTCTCCCTCCGAAAACTTGACAGGGCCTTCCTGGCTTCATTTCGCGGCCACGACCTCCAGCTCGATCAGCATATTCGGCCAAACGAGACCGGGGAGGAGGGTGAGCATTGAGGCTGGAGCGCACGTCCCCAAATACCGTGATCGTATTTCTCGATAGATTTTCAAGTCTTCCCGCCGAATAAGATGCTGGGTCAGTTTGACGATATCTTCAACACCCATATCCGCCCGCTTGAGAATGTTCAGGACGTTGCGCCAGGCGAGATCCGCTTGCTCGGCGAAGTCGTCCGGCAAGTGGCCACTGTCCGCGTCAATACCGGGGGTACCGGACACATAGATAATGCGTTGTGCGGAATCAATCTCTACCGCATCGCTGTATGTACCGATGTGCTTCGCGACCCCTGCATCATGTTTCCTATTCATCAGGCTCTACCCTCCGGATCATTAAATTCATGAAATCGCATGAGAGGCCCCGTACCTTCGAACTACAATGAGGCCGCCGCACACAACCCGTACGCGCTGCAACTCCTTGCCGTCTAACACCGTCCCCCAAGGAAGCTGTCTGCGACCAAATTATGATTGCATAGTACAAATTTACAGAGGCAAATGCGAACGTGGGGTTCATAAGGGCATTGTCAAATTATTGGCCTCTTGTGAAGCAGTACCGTGATGTGCAGGGTATTTGGGGTCAGACTCGACTCATGGGACTCCTTCCTCAGCGGTAGGAAACAATGCTGCGGGGAGATACCGCTTTATGATCCTTCCATATGACTTGGGTGGATAAGTCGAGTCTGACCCCTACTTTCCCATAGTTCCGAACCCTTGCTCGCTCCAGTGTCCGGGGCCAGCCTTTAGTGCCAGACCGCCTCTCGTTGTATTCTGTCGTCAAGACTCCATCTCGTGAGAATTCAGAGGAACAGACTATGAAACTCGGATTGCTGCTGCCCAATCAGGGCGTTGTGTTTGGTGCGACCACGGTGCCAGAACTGCTTGAACTCGCTGAGCACGCCGAAGGCTCCGGCGTATTCGAAAGCCTGTGGGTCGGTGACAACCTGCTCGCCAAGCCGCGGCTTGAATCGGTGACGCTGCTGTCCGCCCTCGCCGGGCGAACCCAGCGCTGCCGGCTCGGCACGGCGTGTATGGCCAGCTTTCCGCTCCGCCAGCCCATTATACTCGCGGCACAGCGGGGCGCGCTCGATTGCCTCGCCGATGGCCGAACGGTGCTAACGGCTTGCATCGGTGGTGGCGGCGCGAAAGGGCATATCGCCGGGGGATTCGATACAGAGTACGAGGCGATGCAAATCAATCCGCGCGAGCGCGTCGCCCGGATGGAGGAGGGTATTGAGGTGCTGCGCGTGTTGTGGACCGAAGACCCAGCGAGCTTCGAGGGGCAATTCTTTCGTTTCAACGACATTGCGGTGCGCCCGCAGCCGGTGCAGAAACCGTGTCCTCCGATCTGGATTGCGAACAACCCGTGGGTGTTTGGTACCCCGAATTCGGGTCCGAACCGCAAGCAGGTGGACCGCGTCGCGCGCCTTGCTGACGGGTGGATGACAGTAGGTGCGACGCCGAAACAGTTCAGCATGGCTTGGCAGGAGATTCTGACCGCCACCGTTAACCATGGCAGAGAGCCCGCGCGGATGGAAAATGCACTGTACTTCAACCTCAACATCAACGACGACCGTGCAGCCGCATACACGGAAAGTAAGCGTTTCCTCGATGAGTACTACAGTTCGGATTGGCCGGAGTGGAAAGTGAACGTATGGACCGGCTACGGTGCACCCGCGGAGTGTGTAGAGCGGCTGCGTGCGTTCGACGCGGCCGGCGTGCAAACGCTGATCATACGTTTCCCCTCATACGATCAGAAGGGGCAGCTCGCTCGTTTTCTTTCTGAGGTAGCGCCGCAGCTTTGATCGCGTGCGATAACCGTTGCACGCAGATTTACAGATGCTATCATTTTGTGATATTTTTGATCTTTTGTAATTTGCTTCCAAGGAATTCTATGTCCTTAAGCCAGGGTCGCCACTATCTTGCCATTCCGGGTCCTTCGGTGATTCCGGACCGCGTCCTGCAGGCAATGCACCAAGCTGCGCCGAATATCTATGAGGGCGTCCTCCACGAAATGGTGGAAGGCATGATTCCGGATTTGAACCGGGTGGCCAGGAGTTCCGGGGAAGTCGCCATCTATATCGCCAACGGGCACGGCACCTGGGAGGCCGCCCTGACTAACACCCTCTCGCGCGGGGACAGGGTGCTTGCCCTGGCTACGGGACGCTTTGTCGTATTCTGGGCCAGCATGGCTGAACGGCTCGGGGTGGAAGTCGACCTAGTAGATTTCGGCAAATCGGCTCCGGTGGACCTGGATCAGGTAGCAGCCAAGCTGAAAGCCGATTCGAACCGTCGCTACAAAGCGATTCTGGTCGTGCAAACGGACACGGCCAGTTCGGTCCGAAATGACCTCGCCGCCCTGGGCGAGTGCATCCGTTCCTCCGGGCACCCGGCCTTGTATATGGTCGACTCCATGGCCAGCTTGGCCTGCGAACCCTTTGAAATGGATAGCTGGGGCGTAGACCTGATGGTGGCGGGCAGCCAGAAAGGCCTGATGACTCCGCCGGGACTGGGTTTCATGTTTTTCAACCAGCGGGTGCTCGAAGCACGCCAGACAGCGGACCTGGTTACTCCTTACTGGGACCTCCGTCCGCGCATCCACCCGGAAGTGTTTTATGAATACTTTTTCGGCACCGCCCCAACGCACCATCTTTTTGGGCTGCGTGAAGCGTTGACCATACTGCTAGAAGAAGAAGGACTCGAGGCAGCCTGGGACCGGCATGCGAAACTCAGCCGAGCAGTCTGGGCTGCGTTCGATGCTTGGGGAGTGGGCAGTTCCATTCGTCTCAACATCAACGACCCAAAGGACCGTTCCCACTCGGTCACTGCCGCTTCCATGGATGCCCCGCATGCCACCGAACTGAGACGCTGGACCGAAAAAAAGTCCGGGGTGACCCTAGGCATCGGACTGGGCATGGCGGAACCTTCCGACCCCGCCTACCATGGTTTCTTCCGCGTCGCCCACATGGGTCATGTGAATGCGCACATGACCTTGGGCATGCTCGCAGTGATCGACGCAGGTCTGAAAGCGCTGAACATCCCCCATGGCGAAGGGGCCATCGAAGCCGCGAGCCGTGTCGTTAGCGAAGCGTAGTTGAGAACCCGTGACAATTGAGGAATACGATTTCCTGTTCTGGGTACTCTGGCGACATCTCTCTTTCCAAGAGAAAAGGGACGTTGCCGCCCTATCAACCTTACTGATGGATAGCCCATCAGTCTTCTACGGGGGCGAAAGATCCGAAGATAAAGATAGTAATGTTGCAACGTCCCCTAAGGCTCTGCCCTCAATAACTGGTCCGGTATTGTCAAGTTGTTGGCCCCTCGTTACTGCAGCACAAAATCCTCATACCCGTTGGCAGCAGCTTCGGCACACTTGGCCCGATACTCCGGCGCGGGCAGCGGGTTCAGCAGGACAGCCGGGCGTTTGCCGGGAATATTCGTGCCCATAAACCACGCCGACTTGGCCTTGGTATACATCGCCCCCTCGGCCACCGTGTTGACGTGCTCGATCCACGCGTCTTCTATCTCCGGCTTCGGCGCAATGCGTTGCAAACCCTGCTCCCGCATGTGGCCAATACAATCGGTAATCCATTCGACGATCGACTCGGTGCACACCGTGTAGTTACAAAACACCGCATTAATGGCGGTGAAGAAGTTCGGAAAGCCCGCGATCTGCAGCCCCAGGTAATTGCGCGGTCCATTGGCCAATTTGTCCTGAATGGTTTGGCCGCCTTCGCCGCGTATATCGATCCGGGTCAACGCTCCCGTCACGGCGTCAAACCCCGTGGCGTAGATGATCATGTCGAATTCGTACTCCTGCTCCGTCGTCTCGATCCCCTTGGGAGTAATGCGCTGGATCGGCGCTTCCCGCACGTCCACCAACAGGACGTTGTCCCGGTTGTAGGCGTCATAATAGCCGGTCTCTAACGGGATGCGCTTGGATCCGAAAGGATGATCCTTGGGGACAAGCTTTTCCGCCACCACCGGATCGTGGACGCGCGCCCGGATCTTGTCGCGCACGAATTCGGCGAAATCCTCGTCCGCTTCCGGGTCGGTCATAATGTCGTGAAAATTGCTCAACCACTTCGTAAAGCCGGGCTTGGCCCATAAGTCTTCATAGAACGCCAGCCGCTCCTCCTTGGGCACGTCGAATGTGTTGCGCGGGTCGAAGTCATGTTCAAAAGCGACGGGGGTCTCGCGAATCCGTTTGTGAATTTTGTCGTAGGTGGCTTTCCAGTGCGCCTGCTCCTCATCGGTCACCGGTGAGTTGCGGCACGGCGCACAGTAGTTGGGCGTTCGTTGGAAGACGGTCAGATGCCCCACCTCGGGCGCGATTTCGGGAATCAGCTGCACCGCCGTGGCGCCCGTGCCAATGACCGCCACACGCTTGCCCGTGAAGTCTACTTTCTCCTGCGGCCACCGCGAGGTATGAAACGACTCCCCCTCGAAGCGGTCCACGCCCTCAAACGGCGGGGTGTGGCGCGCGGACAACAACCCGACCGCCGCGATGAGAAACTGGGCCTGGGCACGCTGGCCACACTCCAATTGAATCGTCCAGCGATTTGCCTGCTCGTCGAAGACGGCCGAGGTGACGTGGGCATTGAATTGAATGTCTTTGCGGAGATCGAATTTCCCGGTGACATAGCGCAGGTATTTCTCGTTCTCCGGCTGCCCCGAGTAATGTTCCTTCCAGTCCCATTCTTGGAGCAGTTCCTTGGACCACGAGTAGCCGTAAGTCTCGCTCTCGGAATCGAACCGGCAGCCCGGGTAGCGGTTCCAATGCCACGTGCCGCCCACGTCGCCGCCGTCCTCGTAGCACCGTACCGACAGACCCAGCTCACGGAGCCGGTAGAGTTGATACAGGCCGGCCACGCCGGCGCCGATCACGATTGCGTCAAACCGCTCGACGGACCCTGTGTCCGCCTCCGATGGGTGGGATTGCGTCTTCGCCATAGCCTTCCTCCTTTTGATACGCGTCGTCACTCACTGCTGTTATTCGGCCTCAACCCCTCTGCGGGACACGGACGGTTCGGCGCCAAAGCCGCCGAGGTCACGGATCTCTCCTCATATCTCCTGCCTCAGTATTGGTCCCCCCAAATCCTGGCCCCCATTCCCCATCCTGATCTTCATGTCCGATAACTCACCATTCTGCCAAGTCTCACCCTTCTCAGTAGCGCATTTTGCTGGGGGTCTGAAAGACGTCACGCCAGGGGAAGGGGGCCATTTTGTACCTTCGGTGCCCCAGTGTCTTGCAGCACGCGTCACGGTATCGAAAGCGGCGACACGCACACCGGGCCGCGCCACCGTGCGCCGCTATTTGCCGTCTACCGAGAAACCGATCAGCGCCAAGCGCTCGACGGCGTGCATTTCCCACAAGTGGATTTGATCTTGCGCGGGTAAGGTTTCAAGGACGGCGCGGAAGACGTGCGCCAATTCCGGCGCGCCCTGCTGGATGATGAGGTAAGCCTGCTGCCGTCCCTCCTGTTGCGGGCCGCGTTCGCTGAGGCGGTGAGCAACCCAAGCAGATGTTACCTTGTGATCTGACGGGGCTTGTGTTTGCCTTCCTGTAAACCCCACCATTTTTCCATTCCTTGAATTTGTGAAACGGGGAAAAGGTTCCTTCTATAGTTCCTTAAAAGTTCCTTTATCTGATGTTCAGGTCATATTGGCGGGAACGGGAAGGGTCTAAAAAGGACCAGCGGGGGCATCCTGACAAAAACCAACGGTTTGGGGAAATAGGGCCCTCAATCGATGAAAAATCAAAGGGCCAGGCGCCCTATGACCAGTGAGTATTGTCCTGGTGGGGGGCTGCTTGCTGTTCCTGTATCTTATTGACAATACATGCCTTTCATCCGAAACTGGCTGTTCCTGTTTGAATGCTCCCGCTGGTCCTACAGCAAAATGAGGGCGATATTGACAGACTCTATGGAGCAACTGTCGCCTTGGGAAAAGTGTTGCAAATAACTCTGACAGTGTGTCTCACCAAGCCCCCTCCCCATTCAGAAGATACCTGGAATATGCTCATCGAGAAGTGGGAAGAAGCACTGGTGCGTGACATCTCTGTTTTATGGCAGTCTACTCCGCAACAGAGGGAGAGGTCTCGACTGATTCACAAGGGATTTCTTCAATTATTGCAAAACCTCAAGAAGGAAGGACACAGGTCATAGCCCGGCAAGGATGAGCAGAGAGGAGATGGTGATGACCTCCGTGAGAGAGGCATTTGAAAGACTGGCCGAACTCGTTGAACACAAGATGAACGAGAACAGGTCAGCATGTGAGAGGCAGGGACTTGAATTTCAGAGAGAGGACCCACATCCGCGGGTATATGTCGTACACGTGGATGAAAACTCGCTCGTCAGCATCATTTGTAATGACTGTCCTCCTCTCAACGATATTGGCATGAAGCTGGGAGATGGGAGGGAGTTGAGGATTAAACCGGCCGGGGATCGACTGTCCGTTCAGTATCCCGGTAATGCAAGGTGTTATACCAAGGATTATGATAAGGTCGTGCAGGAATTCCTGGACACTTTACTGAGGCGTCCCGCTCCTTGGGATTAGGGGAAATGGCCGAACGATTAGCGGGGAGCGATATGGACACCATCAAGAGATTTTCCAGTTGAGTTGAAGAAGCTCTTGAATGCTCGAAGCGACATTTAAGTTTAATAGAAAAAGGGGACCTATATGAGAACCGGACCTTTCATCCTTGCCGCCTGTCTCCTGCTTCCCACTGTGAGCCAGGCCCAGGAGGACGCCTATAACACCTCCTTTTGCACCAGCATGGGCGGTGAAAAAGAAGCCCGGCATGACTACACCTATCCCACAGGAACCAGCTCCGTCCGGGTCGATTGTGAGACGGCGGATACCGTGTATAAGGGTGGCTTAGATAGGCGGAGTTCACTCGACAGCGTGCAGCAAGCCCTCTTCTTTGCCCATCTGACGGGCAAGAAGCCCGCCGTGGTAATTACAACACAGACGGAAAAATCGGGCGGTATGAGCACCAGATTAAAGTTGCCTGTGAACGGGCCGGGGTGGCGTTCTATAGTGTTCCCTAGTGCTGGGTCGGAACAATTTTTCAGGCCGGTTTTTTCTCAAACGGAATAATAAAATAGGCGGGAGAAAAAATCGGGAGGTGGAGGAGGTAACAATGGGACTAGTGGCAGCGTCAGAAGACATTCCAGTCTCACTCACACTAGGTAAGGTTCGTACTCTGCCTCGATAACTTGACAGCGCCCGCGATTTATCTCAGCCCCCGGAAGCAGGTGCGCACCTCGCGCAGATACGACTCAGGCTGCTCGAACGCGGCGAAATGTCCGCCCTTGTCGAGTTCGTTGAAGTATATCACCTTCGCGAATCGCCTCTCGGCCAAGCGTCTGGAGGTGTGAAAGATCTCCTTGGGGAAGATGGAGCACCCGACGGGAACGTTGACCGGATCCTGCCGGGCGAATGCCTCGTTGAAGCTCTCCCAATACAGTCGTGCAGAAGAGGTGGCGGTCGCCGGCAACCAATAGAGCATCACGTTGTCGAGCAGTTCATCGCGCGTGACAACGTTCTCTGGATGGCCATCGCAGTCCATCCACGACCAGAACTTCTCGATAATCCAGGCCGCTTGTCCAGCGGGGGAATCGGTCAGACCATACCCGACCGTTTGCGGCCGGGTGCTTTGCTGCTTGGAATAGCCGGAGTCCCAGTCGTTGTAATACTTCATTTTTTCGAGCGCCGATTTTTCCTGTTCCGTCAAATCGCTCATCGTCGGATCGGGTGGCGCCAGCACCAGGTTCATGTGGATGCCGAGGCAATTGTCTGGATCCTGAGCCCCGATGTACATCGTCACCACCGCGCCCCAATCGCCGCCCTGGGCAGCGTAGCGCTTGTAGCCGAGCCGCTGCATCAGGTTCGACCAGGCGCGTGCGATGCGTTGAACGTTCCATCCGGTGCGTGGCGGCTTATCGGAGAATCCGTAGCCCGGCAGCGACGGGGCAACCACGTGAAATGCGTCGGCTGCATCGCCCCCGAACGCGGTCGGATTTGTCAGCGGCTCAATGACTTTATGGAACTCAACGATCGATCCCGGCCAGCCGTGCGTAATCACCAGCGGCATCGCATCAGGATGCGGTGAGCGAGCATGAATGAAATGAATCCCCAGTCCGTCGATCGTGGTCCGGAACTGCGGAAAGCGATTGAGCTGCTCCTCTCGCGCCCGCCAGTCGTACTGCTCGAGCCAGTATTTGCACAGCTCCTGCGTATAACTGAGTGGGATACCCTGGGTCCAGTCGTCCACGCATTCAGGCTCGGGCCAGCGGGTGTTGCGCAGCCGCTGCTTCAGGTCGCCGAGCTGCTCGTCAGTTGCCGCAATGCGAAAAGGCTCGATATGATCACTCATGAATTGCCATCCTTCCGATCATTGGTTTACAGCCAGCAGTAATCATAGGATGCCTTTACGTACCACAGACTCAGATCAGAATCACCGGTTTCCACCCGCGATCATTGGCGGCCAGTGACAACAAGGCTCGACAAAACTGATGAAACGAGAAGATATGGCCCCAGCTTCCTGCGTATCGCGATTCGATATCGGGCTCGGCTGGAAGCCGCGGACGTAGGTGGCCAATCGCTGAATGATACCCTCTCACGTCCGGTCTAGCTTAACGACTGGTCGCAGGCGCGGGAATTGATGAAGTCCCAAGTCGCCACCCCCGTTGGTCGTCCTCCTGAACCCTTGCGCCTGCCGGACAGGGTGTGAAAAAATCAGGGAGAGATAAGGAGGAAGAGATGGCAGACCCACAGTTTGACCGGGCAAAAGCCGACGCCTTTTCCAAAAAGATGCTCGGCATTTTAAATGACGCGAGCGTGGCCCAGATGATAGTCATCGGCCACCAAGTCGGCCTGTTTGACACACTGGCTGGCTTAGCCCCCTCGACGAGTGAGCAGATTGCGGCGGCGAGTACCTTAAACGAACGCTACGTGCGCGAGTGGCTCGGAGCCATGGTGACCGGCCGGATTGTGGACTATGACCCTGCCGGGAAAACCTACCGCCTCCCGCCTGAGCATGCCGCCGCTATCACTCGAGCAGCCGGCCCGAAGAACCTCGCGGCGCTGCTGCAAATGGTGCCAATGGTGGCAAGAGTCCAGCAGGGCATCGTGGACAGTTTTCGCAACGGCGGCGGCGTGTCGTATTCAGCGTTCAATGACTTCCATCAGCTGATGGCCGAGGTGAGTGGAGCCGTCCACGATGTGTCTCTCGTTGACACGACCTTGCCCCTCGTTTCCCAGTTGGTCGAGCGTTTACGCACGGGCATTGACGTCCTCGACGTCGGATGTGGAAGTGGCCATGCGGTCAATCTCATGGCGAAAGCGTTTCCGCAGAGCCGCTTTACAGGCTATGACTTCTCGGAAGAAAGCATCGCTGCGGGCCAGGCGGAAGCGCAGGAGTGGGGCCTCTCCAATACCCAGTTGGCCGTCAAGGATGCGGCCGAGCTCGACGAGGTCAGCCGCTACGACTTCATCACCGCCTTTGATTCCATCCACGACCAGGCGCATCCCCGCGCCGTGCTCAAGGGCATTGCCCAGGCCTTGCGGCCCGACGGCACGTTTTTGATGGTGGATGTGAACAGCTCGAGTCATTTGGAGGAGAACCGCGACCACATCCTGGGACCGATGTTGTATAGCATCTCGTGCATGCATTGAATGTCGGTCTCATTGGCCCTCCGGGGTGAGGGTCTCGGCGCGATGTGGGGCAGACACAAGGCTCAGGAGCTGTTGAGCGAAGCCGGCTTTACTCAGGTCACCATCAAGAATGTCGAACAGGATATGATGAATAACTACTACATCTGCACGAAGGGCTAGAGAAGCCGGCGGCATGTGGAGTGGTTTGAGGGTGGTTTTCTGAACGAGAGGCTCGCAGGAATTATTACAAAGGGGGCGGCGACCCTGCCTCTTTTCTCCCGTGAAACCAATCCTTTTCGCTCGCTCGTGTGTGTATCATTCAGGATTTCCTGAATGATACTCTGATATCTGAAACCCTCGTGTTTACCGGCTTTTTGGAACACTACGGCTCAACACCGCAGGTCCTGAAGCAACCGGCCTGAACCGGTCCCCTATTTGGACAGCAGACTGGTCGCCACCCCATTCACTTGTATGGCGGGGGTTCCTGCGGCGAGCACGGCGGCGGCCTCTTTCTCGACCAGCGTGCCTTTGAAGAAATCAGGGTTGGCGTCGGCCCAGAAATGTACCGGATTCGTCAGCACGAAGTCACGAAATTTGTCTGCATCCATTAAGCCATCCTCAACCAGTTCGTATGCTTCGGATAAGACCCCGGCCATGTCCGTCACGTCGAAATGGCCAATGTCCGAGCCGAATAAGGCGTTCAGCTGCGAGCCGAGCGGAAGATTCTTCCGATTAAAAGCCACGGCGTTCATTTTGTCATCCGCCTCACAGCCGAAATAAAAATTCTTGGCAAACAGCTCGTGAAAGTCCTGCTTCTTGTCGATCTGGCACGCTGCGTAATCATCCAGATTCTCGACACCACCCGTCCCGGAACCATACGGCTGCGTTACCGTGTCCAGGGGAGATTCACTCTCTTTTAATGCATCGACGATTTCTTGACTTCCGTACGATTCAGCCAACTGCCGCAGCAAATCCACATCGAGGTTTTCTGGCTTGACTTCCTCCAAGGCCTCCACATGACGTTTCTCCCAGTGCTCGATCAGGTCAACGTACAGCTGACACGCCCAGCCGACGCCACCTTCCAGAAAACCAAACTTCAGGGTCGGAAACCGGCGGGTCACACCGCCCAAAAAGAGCGCTTTACACACCGCTTCACCGGCAGCGGCAAAATGGCCAATGTGGTTGTAGCAAAAGTTCGATGGCGAGACGCGTAGGCCATAGCCCTTGCTGCCGGAATGGAAGGTCGGCGAGAAGCCGAGCTCGACACACTTCGCCCACACGGGGTCATAATCATACTCGCTGTCGAGTCCGAGGACATCATACCAGGCGGCAACGCTTGCGGCTGTGGGATGTTCCTCGGCAATAGCGGGTATCTGACGTCGAATCATGCTGCCCAGCATGACGACCTTTAATCCCAGTTGGTGCTTCACATGTTCGAGCTCTGCAATGGCTTCTTCCGGCGTGTGCATCGGAATCACGGCCACCGGCGTCAGACGATCCGAGAAGTTGCGGAAATAATCTGCGCTAAACGTATTGAATGCGCGGCAGGTCACCCGCCGCGTCTCGTCATCGGCAATCGTAGGGAGTGACAGACCTATAGTCGGATACATGACCGAAAAATCGAAACCGAGTTCCTCCATGCGTTCATACAGCAACTGCGGCATAAACGCCGTGGCGCGGTCCCACGTATTCTTGGTCGGAAATCCCCAGAACCCCTGCTGCCCAATCCGTCGCTTGCGCCTCTCAGCCACAGACATCGAGAGCTGTTGGTCGACCAGCGCGGGGCGTAATGAGAACCCCTCCACGGCCACGTCCCCACCAATCTTTCGCAGCCGTTCCTGGACCAACGGCCCAAACTCAAGCCAGTGTCCGTCGGCATCAATGATCGGATGGTTCAGCTGCTTCCGCAGTTCTGTGTTCCTGAGTTTTCCGTTACGACTCATGGTCGCCTCCTTGCACCGATTTTCATATGCGCCTGCCGCGTTATTACTTGAGACACTTCACGGACATTCCACGGAGAAGTCAAGCGAGACAGAGGATGCTGTCTGACTGAACCTCTACCGAAAGGCACCACGATACGCCGTCGCCGGGTGGGTCGGTGGAAGCCTATCGTTACCGAATATTTTTCGGCGCAGGGTACCGGGAGTGTACGCCTCTTTGGCAAGCCCCCGCTTGCGTAGCTCGGGCATGATGTGCTCGATGAACTCCGTGTAGCTGCCTGGGATAGTGGCGTTGATGACATTGATACCGTCGATGCCGGCTTCCTGCCACGCGGCGAGTTGCTGCGCGATTTGTTCGGGGGTGCCAGTGACGCGGCTCGACGTGCCGGTTAGCATGCCGATGTCACGCACGGTCGCCTCGCGTCCCGCAGCCGCTGCCTGCGTCCAGGGGAGTATGCTGCGGATGCCTTCTACCTGAATGTCGGTGACCGGGTCGTCCAGGGAGTACGTGCCCAGATCGACGCCCATACCGCCGCCCAGATGGCAGATCATCGTCTCATCGTCGATCATCTCATCAAGTGCTTTGCTCTTTCGCACTGCCTCTGCCTCGGTGCTACCGACCACGAACGAGAGGCCTTGGAAGAATTTGACGTCCTCGCGGCGTCGACCAGCCTGTTTGAGCAGACCGCTCATGGTCTCGATGATCGAGGCTGCAACCTCGGGCCGTGGGACGACCAGAAACTGCGCCTCGGCGTTAGCTGCTGCGAATCGCATCCCGGCTTCGGACGCTCCAGCCTGAAACAGCAGAGGCGTGCGCTGCGGCGAGGGGGCGACGAGATGCGGCCCTTCGACTGAGTAGCGTTCTCCCACATGATGGATGCGATGGATTTTCTCGAAGTCAGCGTGAATCCCCGATTCACGATCCTGCAACAGCGCGCCGTCCTCCCATGAGCCTTCCCACAGCTTATAGGTGACGTCAACATACTCGCTGGCCCACTCGTAGCGTTCATCGTGCGGCGTCAGTTCCTGACCAAAGTTGTGGGCGGCATTGACCAACGCATTGGTGACGATATTCCACGCAATGCGCCCCGTGGAGACGTGATCGAGCGTCGAAATCTTCCGTGCAAAATTGAACGGGTGTTCCTGCACGATATTGCTCGTAAAAGCCAGCCCGAGGTGTTCGGTGTTGTACGCTAACGCAGATAAGATAACCGACGGATCGTTACTGGGAATCTGTAAGCCCGCATCAACGTGTTTTCGGTACGAGCCCTGAAAGTCGTTATACAGTCCAACGACGTCCGCAAAAAAATAACGTCAAATAGTCCCGCCTCCAGTTCCTTCGCCAGGTTGACCCACAGCTCCAGGGAATTGAATTCAATCTGACGGGCATCCGGTCGGCGCCACACGCCATGCAGGATGTGAGACGTCGTGTTCATGACGAACGCCGAAAACAACAGCGGTCTAGGCATACATCACTCCAGGGCGGATGTGTCCATCTCAGCCTATGTGAGGTTTCTTCTGCGCCGATCAGTAAGACGCTAACTTACCCTGGACGGGACGAGGGGCAAACCGCCTTTTCTCCACGAGACCCGGAGGCTCCGGTCTGGAGGTGACCGGCGGCGCTATCCGTGGCCGAGGTCAGTGCGAGTCACCGGGTGTTATCGTAGCAAGCGGTCGAGGGGTATTGGACTTTTCCTCCTGATTGCGTGCAGAAGCTTCTATGCTGAGAACAGGGGTTGTAAGGACAAAGATAGGCCGTTGTCCTTATGTGGGAGATATCTGAGTATCCTCCAGGCTTTCCATTTCCTCCTCCCATGTCATACGCTTCCTCAAGTGGTTCAAGACCGGTTCAGAAGGCAGGGCTTCAGGGAAAAGGACCCCTCGCTGCGTAATTGTCCCATCGGCTAAGAGCATGATGGCAGTGACCGCTGGTCCGGTGATAATCAGGTTTCGATCGGCTGAAGCCCCACGAAACGTACAGCGGGTACGGACACCGTGCTTCTCTCCCTCGACATAGACAACGACCCCAAATCCAGTCCCCTTGGCATCATCGAGCGCTGTAATCCGTTGGAATAGTGGGCTCTCGACAAAGTACCGCGAGGTCAAAAACTCCACCATAAAATCAAAGGGGGCAATAGGACTCTCGCCAACTTGCAAGGGCTCTGTGGTGCACAAACGCGCGTCCCGCAGAAAGGTCAGGAGTGAGTTAAACTCCTCCACCCAATACCCACCCTTACACACGACTGCCTGCGGCTCCTTGAGCAGGGCACGAGAGGCGTGGAGCATCAAGGGCTCCCCATGTCCTACTACTCGTACGGTCTGCCGACCGATCGGCGGAGGGAAATTTAAGCTTTCCTCCTCCGTCCAGGCCTGGATCTCTTGGATCTGGCCAGCGCGACAGACAGGAACAGAGGCGCTCGCCATACCCATCCGATGGATCCACAGGGCGCGGGCAAAAACGCTGATGCTGGCAATCCAATTTAGACCAATCCGATCTACGCGCTCCAGCCTATCTGCCCCAGCTCGAGCCCAGAGGTTCGTCAGTCCTGGGGAACCTCCGATTCCCAGGACGAGCGTACAGCCACGCCGCTCAGCTTCTCCACTATATTGAGCCGCCAGATCACTTACGTTGAGATCATCGTTGATATCGACATAGTGGACTCCCGCCTCTACAGCAGCCCTCATACCGGACAGACCCGTATCGGAATACGGGCCGGCAAAGTTACCGATGAGATCTGTGTTGCGCGCGGCCGCCAAGAGGGCCGTATGATCATGAATGTCCAGACCGAGACCTGCGCTCGCCCCAACCTCTTGAGCAACCCGCTTGGCTCGCTCACCGTCCAAATCTGAGACAACGAGTTCAGTAATACTGTTTTCCTGGACCAAAAGCTTGGCAATCCGAGAGCCTTGGGTACCCGCGCCTCCGAGTAGCAGCACACGCATCAGTCCCCTCCCCTTGTGGTGAGCGCTCGTCTTTAGGCAGTCGCCCGCAGGCTGTCTGGCACTTCGAGCTCAGCGATCACTTCATCGCTCGTGAGAACCCGACAGAAGGCCAGACGCAGAATTTCGAGGCTTGCCTCATGGGCCTGTTGCGAATAGGTGGCGTTGGCGTCGCTGACAAAAAACACCTTATAGTCCAGCATCGCAGCGTCCCGTGCGGTGGACTCACAACAGATATTGGTAGCAACCCCGGTGATAATCAGACTTTCCCTTTTGAGACCTCGCAAGAGGCCCTCAAGGTTAGACGAGCCAGGAATGAGCGCGCTCCAGCGACACTTTTGGACCTGACGATCTTCAGGCTGGACGTCAAGATCGGCGTAGAGCTCGACCCCTGTCGTCCCTTCGATCATGGGCGGCAGAAAATCCCACATCAGGCCGGCATCGCTGCCGTCTTTCCGTTCAACATGCCGGATCCAAATGACCGGTACTCCCGCTTGCCGGCACGTGTAAGCCAGCCTGTTGATGGTTGGGACGATCTCACGAGCGGCCGGTACCTCGCTGTGCGCTCCAGGTAGCAGGACGTCGTTCTCCATATCGATAATGAGAAGCGCGACGTTTGCGGGATCAATGTGCCAATCGGTTTTCCTGTGCGGATCAAACGCTGTGGTGCGTGCCATGGGACATCCTCCTTTTCGTCAGCGAATTGTCAGAGAATTCGTGCAGGGAGTATATGCTCTTTGGCTTCTGCAAGTCAAAGAGATATTGAAAAGCCAACCATACGGTCGAGCTAAGAAGATGACGAACCCTGCCCAAGGTCATGGGGACGTTGCGGCCTTAGAGGCTTTCTTAAGAGGAACGAGGATGAAGTAGAGAGCGGAAACTTTAATCCGAAATTCCCTGCAACGCTTAGACTCGTTTACGCCGATATTTCTGCCCTAAGGCCTCCTCATCGTGCAGATATTTGGCCATCCGTTCATGGCTAAATCCATACGGTCCGCTACCGAACAAACCGACTTCTTCAATCGCCAGCCGCTCTAATTCAGCATTGCTAGATAAATCGCCTAAGCCTTGCTCAGTCGGCAGCGCGGCAGCCTGCCAGGCGTCAAATCCACCCTGCAATACTGCGACGCGTGTATAGCCCATGGCTTGTAAGGTGGGGACGGATAAGGGCGAGAGATCCCCCTTGCGGCACATCAGAACCACCAGGGTCGTTTTGTCCGGTACTTCGTGTTCAATCTGGAGGTCGAGCTTGCCCCGCGAGAGCCAGCGTGCATCCGGTACATGCGCGGTGGCGAAATCGCCCAGACTCCGCATGTCGAGCAGCGCAGGCTGCTCGCCAGCATCTCGCTGAGTCTGCAAGGCTTGCGGCGTGAGGAGTTCGGCCTGCGCACGAGCTTCAGCCAGGCCAGGGATCGGTAGGGCCAGGGGCTTTACCCCGGCCGGTAATCCCTGCAGCAGCCGCGCCATCCATACGGGCTGGCCAAAATCAATCTCTTGGGGATTGCCAGTCTCAAGATCAAACCCGGCTGCTTTCCAGGCGGTAGTGCCACCGTCGAGGACACTCACGTTTGGATAGCCAGCTCCCTTGAGTACAGACGCGGCGATAATCGCCCGGGCGCGGCCAGCACACATGGTGATAATCGGTGCGTTCTTCACCCCGACCAAACTCTCGACCAGGAGGGCAATCTGAGTCGCGGGACAAAAATGGGCGCCGGGCATATGGCCGGCCTGATACTCGTCGAGCAAACGTACATCGAGCAGGTAGAGCAACTCGCCCTTTTCCTGCCGAGCGTGCACGTCCTGAGGGGTGGTGCTGGAAATGTTGTCTTGTGTGGCAACGTACTCGGCAAACTGTTTGCAAGTTGAGATACCAATCTCGGAAAGTCGGGGCACGGGGACACCGTCGCCTTTCTCAAGTTCCTCGGTGTAGCCGGCAATGCGCCAGGCCCCGGTGCCACCTTTCAGCGCGTAGACGTCGGTAAAGCCCATCCGCCGTAAAGTATGCGCTCCCAGCAAGCTGCGCGTGCGGCCGGCACAGTTGGTGACAATCGTCCGGCCTTTGCCTGGTACAACCTCGGGCGCGATCAGGGCTAACTGCCCGCCTGGGGCGCAATACGCGCCTGGCAAATGCGCAGCCTTGAATTCCGGCTCAGTGCGGGTATCAAAGATATACAGCTGTTCGCCTTGCTTCAGGCGCGCATGGAGTTCTTCGGCCGTCATCTCGGGGATGTCCTCTTCGACCTGGAGACGCTCGCCATATACTTTGCCTCGTAAACTCCAGCCATGCATTGTCTCATAGCCAGCCGCTGTCCAAGCTGTGAGACCGCTGTCCAGGACCGACACATTGGTATAGCCCAGGGTTTCCAGGCTGAGGGCCGCCCGAGTCGAACGTTGGCCGGTATCGCAGTACAGAACCGTATGGATATCGGTCTTAGGGACTAACACCGATATATATTTTTCTAATGATCCGCGCGGGATGCAGCTGGTGCCAGGAATCTGGCCCAGGGAAAATTCTCCCCAGTCCCGGACATCAATGACCGCATACAGAGACTGGCTGTCTAGGAGCGCTTTGAGATCTTGGGCACTAATACTGCCTGCCATGAGAGTCCCTCCTTGTGATGCATACGGAAAGGTCCGCAGGTGCTTGACCGCGTCCATACCCTAGTGGGACAATCGAAGCCTAGGCTCAAGAAATGGTCAATACCCATAAGATGAGATGACTGCTGCAAAGGAGGGACATATGGCTGAAAAATGGAAAATTGAGGGTGATTATTTTGAATCGTGCAATTGTGACACGGTCTGTGCCTGTTTGATCCAGAATCCGCCCCCTCGTGGGCGGTGTGACGCGGCCCTGGCGTTTCATGTTAATCAGGGTAGCTATGGCCAGACGGGCCTCGGCGGTCTGAACGCCGTGCTCGTGGTGTCCTTTCCCGGTCCGGGCAGGATGGGAGACGGCAACTGGACTGCGGCCCTGTACGTGGACGACAAGGCCTCCACAGACCAGCAAGAGGGGCTGAGCAAGATTTTCTCCGGTCAGGCGGGTGGGCCCATGCAGATGGTCTCGGGGCTGATCAGTAATTTTCTGGGGATCAAGACCGCTCCCATTGCGTTTACAGTGGACGCCAACAATCGGCGGCTGACGATTCCGGACGTGCTGGAGATCGACATTGAGGCACTGACCGGTCGGGACGGCAGTGAGCCGCTATGGGTAACCAACGCCAATCACCCGGTTTCGCCCAAGCTGTCGCTGGCCAAATCCAACGCGTATCGCTACACCGACCACAACCTGACCTGGGACGTCAGTAATACCAACGGCCATTTTGCGCCGTTTAGCTGGCAGAATTAGCCTGTTTTCCCGTGGCTGGACCTTGCGTTCAGCCCCCGACCCATATCGACCTGGTTGCCCTTTCCCCGTTGGAAAGGGTTAAGGTGAGGGAAGAGACTGCTGGCCATGACCTTACGAGATAAGATCATCATCGTCACCGCCCTCGTGCTGCTGTCCGTTCTGGCCTGGATTGCCACCGTGCGTCAGGCCGGCGGGATGGGACTAGGCCTGATGACCATGAGTATGACTATGGGCCTGCCATTCTCGGTCTCTAATGCAGTCCTGTACATTGCACTCTGGGGTGTCATGATGGTGGCCATGATGTTCCCGTCTGTAGCGCCAACGGCCGTGCTGTTCGCCACCGTAACGCGCCAAAAACGAGAGCAGGCTGCCCCATTTGCTCCGGCTTGGCTCTTTATCGCTGGGTATGCCGTACTGTGGACCCTGACTGGCGGGGTGGCCTATGCTGGGGACATCGCCATCCAGTCCCTGCCCGACACTTTTCTTGGCTTGCGAACGTATGGCTCTGTTATCGGTGGGCTGACCCTTATCATCGCCGGCCTGTATCAGCTCAGCCCGCTCAAATACGTATGCCTGTCGAAATGTCGCTCCCCACTCGGCTTCCTGCTCAATAGTTGGCAAGATGGGTATTGGGGCGCGTTTCGGATGGGCTTTCACCATGGCGCCTACTGCCTGGGGTGTTGCTGGAGTCTGATGGCCGTGCTGTTCGTTGTCGGCACCATGAACCTGGTGTGGATGGGTGTTTTGACCCTGATTATTTTTATGGAGAAGATTCTTCCCTACGGGGTGGCAATGGGGAAAGGCACGGGCATTGGCCTGATCGGCCTGGGACTGGTCCTGGTTGTCGCCCCCAGTACGCTGGCCGTGGGCTAAGCCGGTGACGCAAGAGCACTATTCGTTGTTTTTTCAGACATAGGAAACACGAATGCCAGCACAAGGTTGGGGCGATTATATCGCACAACTCCGGCACCGAAAGACTGAAGCACGGAGCCAGGGCGGTCCCGAGGCCATCGCTCGGGCGCATAGGCGGGGGAAGCTGACAGCCCGTGAACGGCTGACCGTACTCCTAGATGAGGACAGCTTCCACGAAATTGGACTGCTGGCCGAAGGCAGCATAGACACGCCTGGGAAACCCGCCCAGCACCTCCCAGCCGACGGGGTGGTAACGGGCTGGGGCACGATACACGGCCGCCATGTGTGTGTGGTGGCTGACGACGGCACCTTGGTGGGAGGAGCGGCCAGCCTGAAAAATATTGCTAAACGCTTTCGCCTGCGCCGCTTGGCCCTGGAACAGGGCTATCCTTTCATTGGCCTGTATGAAGGCTCTGCCATCCGCTTCCAGGACTCGATGCAGGCCCGCCAGATGACCCAAGTGCCGGCCTTTCGAGAGGTCACCGATTGTGTAGGGATGATTCCTCAGGTCGCCGCCATGCTGGGTGCCTGTTTTGGCCGGCCGCCCATTGATGGGCTGTACGCCGATTTTACGCTGATGGTCAAAGGTTCCGGCTTTGTCGGCTGGTCCGGACCGACCCTGGTCCGGGGCGGGCTAGGCGAAGAGGTCGATATCGACCGCCTAGCCGGCCCTGATATGCACGCCCGGACAACCGGGTTTGTTGATCGGGTCTCATCGAATGAGCAGGAGTGCATTGCTGCTATCCGGACCTTTCTCACCTTTATGCCTCAAAACTGCTGGGAGCTGCCTCCGCGCGAACCCTCCACCGATGACCCCAACCGTCTGTGCCCCGAACTGCTCGATATCGTCCCTACTCGTCTACGCAAGCCATACGACGTCGCCCGGGTGATCGCCGCTCTGGTTGACCACGGCCAGACCTTTGCCTACAAGCCAGACTTCGGCCAAAGCGTCATGACCTGCCTCGCCCGCCTTGACGGGCTCGCGGTTGGGATTGTGGCCAGTCAGCCGGACTACCAGGCCGGGGCCCTGGACTGGGCGTCAGCGGCCAAGGTACGCCGTTTTATTGCAGTCTGTGACTCGTTTCACATTCCGCTCGTTTTTCTGCAGGACCAACCGGGCTTTCTCATTGGCCAACAGGCCGAGACCAGCAATATGCTCTACTGGGGCGGTACGCTGATTGATGCGGTGGAGCGGGCCAGCACCCCCAAGATCACTCTCATTCTACGCAAGGCGCATGGCGCGGCGATGTGGGCCATGGGTGGACGCGGTAGCCCGTATTCGCCTGATCTACAAATTGCCTGGCCGCTCGCGATCATGACCGGCACTGGTCCGACCTCGGCCGTCTATACGGTCCACAGCCGAGAGCTGCAAGAAGTACGCGACCCAGACCAGTTGCAGGCTGAACTGGAGGCCAAGTACAGTAGCCAGGGATCGGTCTACGAAGCCGCGGCCGCATTTGGGGTTGATGATATTATTGAACCGCCCGAGACCCGTCGGTACCTGATTCATGCCCTGGCCTTTCTGTGTGGCAAACAGGCCCGGCAGCTCGGACCTAAAGCCCGCCTGTTTCCCTAGGCGAGAAATTCTCGGAGAAAACGGATACTACACTATAGAGGCTATCTGGCTTCAGTCGAGCACCCGGATATCATCGAGCGGTTGCAGAGCGGGCCTCATGCGCTTGGCCGCAGGCTGGACCTGGGACGACCGGCAGAGGAAAGGAGCAGAGCGATGAGTGCAATTGGGGAAAAGATTTCGGACTACACAGGGAAGGTTACGTCAGTGACGCTGACGGAGGCAGGCTCCGTTATGAACGCCGAGGGAGAAGCCGGACCGTTCGGCACGTACCTGTATACGGCAACGTTCGGCCCGGCGGTGGATGCGGCCGGGGAGACGGGCCCACTGACGGGTCGGGTCCAGGATTTTCGCCCGGATGGCAGCGTGGTGCCCCAAGTCGTTACGGGGGTGTGGCGCAAGAGCGGGCATCACCAGCGGGAAGTGAAGGCGATTAACATGGCCGCAGACGGGAAGTGCCTTTTCTTCGTCGAGGTGTGGGATTTAGCGACGCGGTCGCTCTCGGGCACGATCTACGCCTTGGACTAAGCTGCCTCCCTTCCGAGACTCGAGTTACGGCGGCGATATTGCCCGCTCTATTTGCTGACGCTGCGGTGACGACGCCGGGGAAACGAACGCGACGACGATGTCCGTTGACAGGGCATTTTCAGCGGGGTATCTCACGTCCACCGCAACGCTTATATTCGTCGCCGGGTTATTCCCCGGTTCCATATCACGAGAGCAAGTCGTCCAGACCAATCGAGCACCGTTATGAGTCAAGAAAGAGAACCATTTCTGTTGCAGATGTCCGCAGACCACATGCTGGCCCGGGCACGCGAGATGACCGGTATCGAGATCATCGATGAAGCGGCCGTGGAACCGTTCCGGCTTTTACATGCCGCGTATAACAGCGATGCCTGCCTGCACGAACGGGGTGCGATCTCCATTGAAAAAAAATTGTTGCGCCTGCTCTGTAACCGCTTGCGGATGCAACGAGATTTTGTCCAGCATCCGGAAATTGCGGAGATTCAGATTACAAATCCTGTCTTTGTCTATGGCCAGCTGAGAAGCGGCACTACAAAGATACAGAAGCTCCTGGCAGCCTCCGGCGATTTTCACTATCTGCCCTTCTGGCAGACGTATAACCCGTCGCTGCTCACCGGCTCCAGGACAGAGTCCCCGCAACCCCGAATTGAGGAAGCGGACGCATTTATCCGCTGGTTCGATAGCATGTCACCGGATGCCAAGTTGGGGCATCGTTTTCAAACCTTCGAGCCGGAGGAGGAGAGTCTCGTACTCGAACATAGCCTGGTCAGCGGCGTCTTTATCGCATTCAATACGATGAGCAGTTATATGCAGTGGTTGGCCACCCAGAACCCGACCATTACATTAAAATACCTGCGCGATATGCTGAAATACCTGCAATGGCAATCGGGTGAAAACAAACCCTGGGTCCTAAAGAGCCCGCTGTGGTGCGGACTTGAACCGTTTATTGTGGATGTCTTTCCGGACGCCCGCCTGCTCATGACCCATCGCACTCCGCACAAGACTATCCCGAGCATGTGCCGCTTACTGGATACCTTTCACGCCCCGTTTTCCGACAAGCCACCGGAGTATGAGACGCTCAGAATGGGGCTCGCGATGGGAATGGAGCAACATCTGAAGAACAGGCAAAGCCGGCCGGACATTCATATTCTGGACATTCCCTATACTGAAGTCACCGGTCCCAGTGAGGACGCCGCCACCAAGGTGTATGACTTCTGTGGTATGGCCTTGCGTGATGGGACTTTACAAAACATACGCAACTGGGAGGCGGCGAATCCCATCCACAAATTAGGCGCATTCACCTATGACCCGGCAGACTATCAGTTGACGCCCGCCCTGATTAACCGGGACTTCGCCTCATATTTGGAGTTTCTCAACAGCACATTTCCTGCAATCTTGAACGCTCAATAAACAATTCGTTCGTGTGACCAACCAGGCAATATAGGCTCTTGCCAAGACAACCCCTGTGTGCCACGATTTGGTATCTTTAACCGGAGGGAATACTATGGACCGGGTCAAGGCAATCGAGAACAACATTGTGGGGGTTACGGAGAGCGCTTCATCGGCCTATGTGCCTCCCCTCCAACTCACACAAGGGCAGCCAGCCCCTATCGCGGCGAACGGCGGTTTATCCTATATGTCGTTCGATCGGGACGGGGACGCAGGAACTGCTGCGGCAATGGAGGCGGCGCTCCGCCAGGTTGCCGAGGGGGAAGGGCAAGCTGTCATCGATATGATCGAGAACGCCCCTCCCGGCCCGATCGAGACCAGGTGGGGCCTCGGCTTTCGTAGCTACGCCGAGTGCCTGGACTATATTCGGGCAAACAACATCGAAGCCCCGGAGGGCGGCGTCGCACTTCCGCTGCGCTACACGGTCCACGAGCAGCCGTCCTACTCCATCGTCTCGTCCAATGCCATCTGGCGGGACCCGGCGCACGCGGCCGAGGTAAAAATGTTTCGCAAGGAAGAGCAGGAGATCGGGCGGCGAGGTCTCTATTTTCCGCAGATACTGCGCGACGCGCGGCGGATGGCGGAGTACTACCCGGGTCTCTCGCCCACCAGCGCGGAGTGCATGGACAAGCTCGGCGTCTCGCTCGCCCACTGCGAGTCCAAGTGCCAGAATTTCTACGACGCCGCCGAGGTGGAGCGCGTGTTCTACCCGGAGATCGAGAAACTCCTGCTCAACTTCTTCCCCGGTGCGACCGACGCGCTGGTGTACAACCACGACGTGTTTGACAAGGATTATACGGGCAGTGTCAAGGAGGATCAGGACAACAAGAACCCGGGGGTCAACACCTTCTACGCCAACATCGTGCACAACGACCTGAACGACAACAGCGGCCGCGTGCGCTGCCGCGAGCTGCTCACGAAGAACCTGCGCAACTTCGGGCGCCCGCAGCGCTACACCGAGGCCGAGGCCGACGCCAAGATGTCACGGCGGTTCATGTCGATCAACCTCGCCAAGCCGATGGAGACCGTGCGTCAGAACCCCTTCGTGCTGTGCGCCTGGCCGTCTTTCGCCGACCAGCCGTACATCAACAACTACCGTATCTACGACGACCGCGTCGGTGAGACCACCCGCTTCACCTACCGCCCCAACCACGAGTGGTACTGGCTTCCGCAGCAGCAGCCGACCGAGGTGTCGATGCTCAAGTGCTACGACTCGGTGACCGACGGTTCCGTCTCGCGCTGGTCGTTCCACTCCGCCTGCGTCGACCCGACTGCACCCGACGACGCCTCCTGTCGCAGGAACGTCGTGGTCCGCTCCTTTATCTTCTTCTAAGCAGACAAGAAGACGTAGCGGGTTCCCCGCTGCGTCGGGGGATACCAGGGACGTAGTAATCTTTTACAGTACGCATTCGCCGGCAAACCGCCGCACTTGCCGATTTTTGCCAAAAGAATGTCCTGTCCTTGGGCATCGTAATACTGCTGAGGAACTTCATGGCCAAACCTAGTTTCCCGACGGACGGTCCACTCCGCCTGTACTACCACCACACCAGCAGCGCCTCGATGCGAGTGACGCTTTATTTACAGTGTCGTGGCGTACTGTCTTCGCAAGTAACCCTAGTGAGTATGGGTTTCGGCACCGATGACCGTGGCATCCCCGTTTATACCATGCCGAAAAACGATCCCGAAACGGAGCGGCTGGGTACGACGGATCTGAAGGCATTCAACCCGGAGGGGCGCGTACCCGTACTGTTGCTGCCGGACGGCAGAAAGATGACTCAATCGGGTCCGATCATCGATCTGATCGAAGACTGGTTCGACCATGACGGTACGCCGATGTTACCTGCGGATCCCTGGCTGCGGGCGCAGGTTCGCCGCATCATGTGGATCATTGCTGCCGATACCCAGCCGTATCAGAATATTCCGTTTATTATCCAGGCAATCGGCGAATGGGGTATGACCAAAGCACCTCCGACGGAGCATCCGCTACGGCTGCACTTCATCCGCCGTGAATTCGGTGCCATCGAACACATCATGTCGCAGTGTGCAGGGAAATTCTCTGTAGGCGACTCGATCACCTACGCCGACTGCTTCATCGTCCCTCAGATACGAAACGCGCTGCTGGCAGGCATTGACCTTTCTAGTGAGTTCCCAACGCTGAACTGCGTGTGGGAAAACATGCTGGCCGTGCCCGAAGTCCACGCCGTTCTGGACCGGGCTGGTGGTATAGTTCAGCCGCTATTTTTCGATGAGGAAAGATTCGAAGTCTACGCTGACAACGCCAAACCCGAGAAGGGGTTGTCATTATGATTGGAGTGGTAGCGCGGCTATCCCGACGTCGAATCGATCCGAACGGGCAGTGATTAGCTCCGTAGAGCTAGGGGGTGTCATCAGTTAAGGAGGATCACCGAGGCCGCGAGATAGATAGCTCCCAGAAAGCTGACAGCGCGTTTGTCATAGCGGGTGGCAAGCGCCCGATATTGTTTGAGTTTAGCGAAGAAGTTTTCAATCAGATGGCGTGCCTGATAGAGGTGCGTATCATAGGGGCGTGGCTGGCGCCGATTCGTTTTGGGGGGAATAACAATCGTCACGCCCGCCTGCTCCAATACGTCAAGGACGCGCTCTTGGGCATCATAGGCTCTATCCGCGAGCAGGGCATGGACGTGCTGCACCAAATCCGGGAGCAGCGCATCCGCGCCAGCGAGGTCCGAGGCGTGGCCCGGCGTGAGATGGAAGCTGGTCGGATTGCCCAGGGCATCACAGGTCGCGTGGAGTTTGGTACTCAACCCCCCTCGGGAGCGGCCAAGGCATTCCGTCTCTGGGTCCCCCCTTTTGCCCCGGCGGCATGTTGATGGGCGCGGATAATCGTGGCATCGATCATGGCGTATTCGTTGTCCGCGTCGGCTGCGAGGTGCTGGAACACCCGCTCCCACACCCCACTCCGACTCCAGCGCATATGCCGGGTATGAATCACCCGAAAATCCCCAAACCGTATGGGGAGGTCACGCCAGGGAATGCCGGCCCGATAGCGGTACAGGACCGCGTCCACAAACCGGCGGTTATCCTGCGCCGTGCCCCCCACATGGCCCGCTCGCCCTGGCAAGAGCCCCTGAATCCGCTCCCACTGGTCATCCCGCAGGGCATACCGCTTCGTCATACTGACAAGCCTCCTCGCTCTGGCTACTGCGAGCACTATAGCGCAGCAGGGTAGGATAATCCCGACATTCTTGCTAACTGATGACACGCCCTAGGATGGCCTGAAATTCCTCCTCTGTTGGCTGGGTCTCAAACTTCGGAATCGCGGGATTCATCGCATCCCACGGTTGGGCACTGGCCGTCCAAATGTCGGCGGCGGGCCGAACCCAACTAGGATCATCCAAGCTACTGGCGCGGAGGGACATCATGGCAGGATACGCCGACGGGAGAGCGGCCAGCGGGGAGCCGCACGTCGGACAGAAGCCATGGCGGACCGAGGTCCCGCGCTCCCCAGACGTCTCATAGTAGTGGGGACTCCCTTGGGTGAACTGCACCTTGGCGGCAGGAACACCAACTACGGTATTGTATGCGCTGCCCGTGGCGCGTTGGCAGTCACGACAGTGACAATTGAGAGACATCATCGGCTCAGCCGAACATGCATACCGAATCGCGCCACACGCGCACCCACCTGTAAAGGGAGTGGAAACCGGCATAATAGAATCCTCCTTTTGCCTACGGCCCTAGCAGGTTGGCGGGTGTGCCACAAGTCGAAAGGCGAAGGCGTTATTGGAAGCGCTGACATAAGCTGAGGCTGAAGCGGTGATACCGCTGATTCTTGTACTGACTTGTGGTAGGTGAGGACATGCCATGACTTGGTGTACTTCACCCCTACCCTTCACAAAGGGCCAGCAACTTGACAATATCGTAATAATTTCTTGGTGAGAGTAAATTTTTGAGGCGCGCCATGATAACGACAGCACAGATTCATTATGCAATCCCGAACTCGGATGGCAGCCAGCGCTACACGTATGACAACAGTTTTAAACAACTGCCCGCCGGGGTGACGCGGCGCAAGAATGGTGAATCACAACCGTTTACCGTTGAGGTGTACGACAGCCGGACGTTGTCAAAGCCCCCAGCGTTAATGAGAAATGGCTATTGCCTGGCCAGGGATTTCGACACCGCACTCGATTTACAGCACGATGGCTTGGACTCTGAGAAGATCGTGCATACGTATTACCCTGAAATTCGTCGCCTCGTCACTGAAGCGCTTGGCGGTGCCGATGCGGTGAAACGCGCGATTGTTTTCGACCACACGATTCGCTCAAGAATCCGAAAAGCCAAAGGAGAAAAAGAGACCAACGGCGAGAACGTCGGCGGCTATGCAAGTACGGCGCACAACGACAACACGAGTGCTTCGGCGAAAAATCGGGTGCGCTTATTGTCTCAAGCGAAAGCGGCGGGCGGTAGTTTGACCTTGCCCAAACCGCCACTAACGAAGCGCGAGGCGGAAAAAATCGTGTCCGGACGGTTTGGGCTCTTTAATGTCTGGCGGCACTTCCGCAAGGACTACCCAGTCTTGGATTACCCACTCGCAGTACTCGATGCCCAATCTACCCGTCCGGAGGACTTCCTCAGCAGTCAGTATATTTATCCCGATCGCGTGGGTGAAACTGCCTCTGTACTGCGAAATCCCGCGCATCGTTGGATCTACTATAGCGAAATGCGCCACAACGAGGCTCTCATTTTTAAGGTGTTCGACTCTTCAGCCGAACGCGGGGCGTGCACCGCCGAACAATGTCCGCCAAATACCGCGCATACCTCTTTTCGCCTCGCCGACTCGGATGCTTCCACACCCGCGCGCGAATCGATTGAGTGTCGGGTTTTAGTGGAGTTTGTTGTGTCCGGCTCAGGTCAGTAAGACGTCAATTGAGATGGAAGGAGTATATACTATGGCAGCAGTTGCATCCCCCATGACCCCCCGTCAGTTCGATGAGCAGAACATTCAGTGGCGTGAACTCGAGGGTTTCAAACATATGCTGGTTTCGGTCTTCTTTATCGATGCAGCCCGCAACCGCGTCGACTTGCTGATCAAATTTGATCCGAATGAAAAGGTGTTATTACATCGGCATCTGGCCGATACCAATACCTTTGTCGTTGAGGGGGAGCATGTGATTTATGAACCCGACGGGAGTGTCAGAGAGGTGCGCCCGGTGGGCCAGTATACCTTCGGCACGGGGCGGGATGCCCATGATGAAGGCGGCGGTCCCAACGGCTGCGTTTTGTACTACAGCGTGCGCGGCGAGAGCGATGCCTTGTTCGATATGCTCGACGCCGATTTGAACGTGACAGCGACATTACACACCGCCGACTTCAAAGCGGTGTTGGACGCCCAACAGCAGGCCGCCTGATACCATGTCGGCGTGCGAGGACACCGAGTGATCCCTTCGCAGACGATATGAAGATCTGGGCGGAGAAGGAGGTCGGCGATGTCGGCAAAAATCGAATTCGGGATGTTTGACTGGGTTGATCGCGGCCCAAATTCGGTAGGTGATCTTTACGAGTCGCGTCTCAAACTGATCGAAGCGGCGGACAAGGCCGGTTTCTACGGTTATCATCTGGCAGAACACCATTCGACTCCGCTCGGTATGGCGCCCTCTCCATCGGTGTTCTTCGCGGCGCTCGCGCAGAGGACCAGGCATATCCGCTTCAGCCCCATGGCGTATTTGTTGCCGATGTATCACCCGCTGCGCCTCATAGAGGAAGTCTGTATGCTGGACCATCTTTCGAACGGGCGCATGGAACTCGGCGTCAGCCGCGGCGTGTCGCCGTACGAAATCGCCACCTACAGTGTCGATCCGGAAAAGACCCAGGAAATCTTCACCGAAGTCCTTGAGATATTCCGGAAGGGGATGTGCGACGATGTCCTGAATTACGCCGGGAAACATTTCGAATTTCGAGATGTGCCCATGACCATCAAACCGTTCCAGGCCCCGTATCCGCCTCTGTGGTATCCATCGTTCAGTGAATCCGGGGTCGAATTTGCCGCGCGTGAAGGAATGAACTTCATGACCCTCGGCCCACCGTCGCTCATCACGAAACTCATGGCTCGCTATCGAGAATGCGCCGCTGACAGCGGCAATGGCGGACCCGACACGCTGAAACTGGGCGCAATGCGTCAAATCTATGTGGCGGAAACTGACGAACAAGCGCATGCGGTGGCGAAGCCGGCGTACGAGGACTGGTACCACTCCATCACGCAGCTGTGGCATCAGAACAATGATCATGCCTACGACGATTTTTTCGCGTGGGAACCCTGCCTCGCGGGAGAAACGATACTGATCGGATCGATCGACACAGTCCGCGATCAAATCCAGCGCTTGGTCGCGGACTGTGGGATTAATTATTTCGTCGGTTCGTTCGCATGGGGCTCATTGAGTCCGCAGGAAAGCCAAAGATCGCTCGATCTTTTTACATCGCACATCGTGCCGCACATACACTAGATTTTGCCTGCAGTGACTCACTTCACTTGACTTCCTCTTTTGGGCGGGTAGCCTCGTTGCCAACAATCTTGCGTACCGGACACTGAAATATGGCGACTATTACTTGTAAGTGCACAACCGTGCACATTGAGTTCTTCACCAAAAACGATTTGTTCCGGCTTGAGTGTTGCTGCCACGATTGCACTGCGGCCTTGTGGTACGCGAACAAGCGCGGGGGGCCGTCCCTTCCGATCCATCAGTGTTTGGATACCAGTTGGTTCCCAAATGAGTTTAAGATCGTGACAGGCGAGGATAAGCTCGGGGCCTTTCTGAATTTCGAAAACGCCGACACCACTCGCTTTTATTGCACGGACTGTTGGAGTGTGTTGTTCGCCGACCATCCCGCCTACGCCAAGAAATTAGTGGTGACGCAGGTCATGAATTACAAGGACTTCAAGGGCTTGGACAATGCGGAGTTAATGCCCCTGCAAGCGCGGCATTTCCTAAAGGACCTCAGCGGGGAGCAGCTCACAGCTCTACCGGCTTGGCGCGGAGACCCGGCGCACGTCTACCACAGCGCCGCCGACATCTTGCTGGCCCAGTTCCCTGCGATTCAAGCGGCCGGCAAGGAGGGCGCGGAAATGAACGCGCAGATTCTCCTCGGGAAGATCGGCGGCGCATTTGTCCCGACAGACGAGGCGCGACTCAGCGAGGGACCTCCGACTCTCATGCAGCAAATGGCTAAGCCGGCAGAAGGTTCTGCCTGATTCGGACGGGCTCTATGACTACATAGCGAGGTACAACCTCCGGCCTCAAACCAATGATCGGAAGGATGGCAATTCATGAGTGATCATATCGAGCCTTTTCGCATTGCGGCAACTGACGAGCAGCTCGGCGACCTGAAGCAGCGGCTGCGCAACACCCGCTGGCCCGAGCCTGAATGCGTGGACGACTGGACCCAGGGTATCCCACTCAGTTATACGCAGGAGCTGTGCAAATACTGGCTCGAGCAGTACGACTGGCGGGCGCGAGAGGAGCAGCTCAATCGCTTTCCGCAGTTCCGGACCACGATCGACGGACTGGGGATTCATTTCATTCATGCTCGCTCACCGCATCCTGATGCGATGCCGCTGGTGATTACGCACGGCTGGCCGGGATCGATCGTTGAGTTCCATAAAGTCATTGAGCCGCTGACAAATCCGACCGCGTTCGGGGGCGATGCAGCCGACGCATTTCACGTGGTTGCCCCGTCGCTGCCGGGCTACGGATTCTCCGATAAGCCGCCACGCACCGGATGGAACGTTCAACGCATCGCACGCGCCTGGTCGAACCTGATGCAGCGGCTCGGCTACAAGCGCTACGCTGCCCAGGGCGGCGATTGGGGCGCGGTGGTGACGATGTACATCGGGGCTCAGGATCCAGACAATTGCCTCGGCATCCACATGAACCTGGTGCTGGCGCCACCCGATCCGACGATGAGCGATTTGACGGAACAGGAAAAATCGGCGCTCGAAAAAATGAAGTATTACAACGACTGGGACTCCGGCTATTCCAAGCAGCAAAGCACCCGGCCGCAAACGGTCGGGTATGGTCTGACCGATTCCCCCGCTGGACAAGCGGCCTGGATTATCGAGAAGTTCTGGTCGTGGATGGACTGCGATGGCCATCCAGAGAACGTTGTCACGCGCGATGAACTGCTCGACAACGTGATGCTCTATTGGTTGCCGGCGACCGCCACCTCTTCTGCACGACTGTATTGGGAGAGCTTCAACGAGGCATTCGCCCGGCAGGATCCGGTCAACGTTCCCGTCGGGTGCTCCATCTTCCCCAAGGAGATCTTTCACACCTCCAGACGCTTGGCCGAGAGGCGATTCGCGAAGGTGATATACTTCAACGAACTCGACAAGGGCGGACATTTCGCCGCGTTCGAGCAGCCTGAGTCGTATCTGCGCGAGGTGCGCACCTGCTTCCGGGGGCTGAGATAAATCGCGGGGTGAATGAAAGAGCAGGGGACCGATCAAGTCGGTCCTCCTTTTCGCCCCTAGCGCGTATAGGGCAGCTTTAGCCCTGGGCGAGGCCAGTCCATAGCCACCAACTTGCCCTGACTGGTCAGCGTAATATAGGCCGTTTGCAGGTCCGGGCCGCCAAAGCAAATGTTCGTGGTGAGCGGATCGGGGGTAGGAAGATGTTCCACTGACGCCCCATCGGATGAAATGACGCTAATGCCGCCATTCATGAGGGTGGCGACACACACATTCCCCGCACTATCCACGGCCATGGAATCGAGCAGTTGGTAGCCGGGGAGGCCGACTAAGAGTTGTCCGCCTCCTGGTCCGGTCAGTAGATGTCCGTCCCCGCCACCCGTCTGCGCAAATTTTCCTGGCCCGGACAGCTCCCATTGCCAGACCCGGCCCTCGAACGTCTGGGCGACATAGAGTGTGGTATCGCCCGGCGCGAGGCCAATCCCGTTAGGCCCGTCAATAGGGAAGACCATCTCTGTAATCAGCGAGCCGTCCGGCTTGGCGTAATATACCCCGCAGCGGTCTTTCTGGGTCTCTTGGACCTTGCCAAAGTCGGTGAACCAGAACCCACCGGCGGCATCAAACACAATATCGTTCGGTCCACGTAGCTGACGGCCATTACACTCGGTATACAGGGTTTCGACTGCGCTACTCATGATATCAACGCGCTGAATACTGCCGCCCGTATAATCATCCGCAAGGCCATCTCCGGGCGTGAGTTTTCCATCGACTTCGATCAGTTTGAGGCCTCCGTTGTTGCACACATACATCATCCCGTCCGGACCGATAGCGGCGCCGTTTGCCGAACCGCCCATCTCAGCGACAACCTCTTTCTTGCCATCTGGCTGCACCCGCACCAGCCTGCCGGTCTGGAGCTCGGTAACGATGATACTGCCATCGTCCATCGCAACCGGCCCTTCCGGATAGAGCAGTCCCGACGTGATCTCTCGTACTTCTGCCATGACGTGTTCTCCCCTTATTGAACCAGCTTAATGCAGACTTGGCATAATTTCTTTCGCAAACAGCTCCATCGACTGTTGGCTCTTGGCTGGGTCCAAACCCGGCAGATGCATGCCCATGACGATATGGGTCGTCCGTATGGTGCTGGTCATGGCCTCAATTTCACGCCCAACGTCGTCCGGCGTGCCGACCATGGGGGCCCCAATGAGCTGATCCGTGACATTACGCAGTTCTGCTGCTGGTGGGAGCTGTGCAAATTTTTCTGCGCCGGCAAAGTCCTTGGCCTCGGCCAGCCAGCGGCCGTACCAAGTTAACATGTAGTGCAGATGCTCTTGGACATTGTCCCAGGCTTCCTCTCGCGTTGAGGCAACATGTGCCCAGCGGAGCTGGGCGGCGTGAAAGTCTTTGGGATCACGTCCGTGGGTACGCAGCGCAGTATCATAGGTCTGCTGGGCAGCGGCGTCGTTTGTGCCCAGGAAGTGACAGCCCATCCGGGCGGCGCGTTCGACCGCTTTGGGCTGCCCGGCCCCAATCCACAGCGGGGGATGCGGAGTTTGCGCGGGTTTGGGGACTAAGCTGATGTTCTTGAGGTGGTAGTGCTTGCCTTCATACGAGAACGGATCCTGGGTCCACATGCCGCGGATGACTTCGATGCCTTCTTCTAGCAGGGCGGCGCGTTGTTTGCGGGGAATGCCATAGCCTTCGAACTCGGACGGCGAATAGCCTTGCCCGAAACCCATGTCAAAACGACCATTGGAAATGATATCAACGGTTGCGGCATCTTCTCCAACGCGCACCGCATTGTGTAACGGCAACAGCAACAGAAACGTTCCAATCCGGACCCGACTGGTCAGGGTCGCCACCGCGCTGGCAATCGGCAGGAGGGAAGGCGAGTAGCCATCTTCGGCAAAGTGATGTTCGGTCAACCAAACGGTGTCGTAGCCGAGTTCTTCGGCTATCTGGGTTTGTTTGAGTTGCTCGGCATAAAACTGCGGCCACGGTGTGCGCCACTGGGGCGGATTGCGAAACGGAAACAACAAGCCTACGTCCATGTCATCCTCCTTGATTGGACATTATCCTTCTCAACAGTGCGATAAATTGACAATCTCTTGAAAACAGCCATTCAGTTCCCCGTTTTCAGCGACGGGGGCCGGGCGGTCGTGCGGTTTTCCGAAATGCGCGGGGCGACATCCCAGTCCAATCCTTGAAGGCGCGTGAGAAAGCAACCGCGTCCTGGAACCCGAGGCGGTCGGCGATTTCGTCCAGCATGACATAGCCTCGCTGCAATAATTCCTGGGCTCGCTCGATACGGACCTGCCGCAAGAGGGTGGAGAAGCGCGTACCCTCGGCCGCCAGGCGCCGCTGCAGCGTCCGCTCCGTCAAGTATAGTGCAGTGGCCAAATCCGACAGAGACGGAATAGGGCTGGCTGCTCGTAAACGGTTGGTGACCACGTCAGCATAGCGCAGGGGTTCGAGCAGCATGGCACTGATATGACGACACTGATTCTCAAAAAAGCGATGGGACATGACGTTCGCCTGCGGTGGTACGCTCTCCCAGAAGCTTTTATGCAGCCGCATCTCGTTGACCGCTTCACCGAAGTGAATATCACAGCCGAAGAAATCTGCGTATGGCGTCGTATCGGGCGGCGGGAGATGACGAAGGCGGACCGCAGTGGGGACGACCTGCGGCCCCAGGGTGTCTCGCATCAACGTCAGGATGCAGACCATGTCCCGTTCAACGAAGAACGGGCCACAGTCGCCGTCGACGCCGCTTTCGTTCAGGGCCAGAAACCCTTCGTCTCCCTCATACCACACGGAGAGTTCGATCAGGCCCCAAGCGAGCGCTGGATAGGAGAAGATGGTCCGAAACATGTCTCGTAATGTCGGCGCACAGGCACCGGCAAGACCTAAAACGCCAAACATTACCAAGTGGTACCGTTGCCCGACGATCAGGCCTGCGTCCGGTTTCTGTAGCCGCTCCAGGGCCAGACGTACAAACTGCACCTCCTGTTCAAGACGAATCCGATAACTCGGCTCCTCCACTGCAAAACGAGGGATTTCGGCCGCTTCGAGCAAGTGCGTCACCATATGTCCACACTCCTCAAGTACTTGCATGAGCGGTCCAAGCCCATAGGCGAGCCTCACCGGGGTCGACATGGCATTGCCAAACAGATAGTCGGGCCCACTCTTGGTATAAGTGCGGGGTCGGCCTCGGCCGCCCGCATATTTTGTCATCCCGCCTCCTGCCTGCGCCCTGTCGCGAAATATCAAGTAATCTACGCGATTCATCATTATCTGTCACAGAGGGGCGAACTATATTGACCGGTAGGCTTTTCGAACAATGTGTACAAACGAGACGGGAAGTCTCTTCCGTTCCCGTCGCTTTAACCTTTACGATTCGTGTGAATTGAGAAGAGCCCTGTGGCAGCGATCGTAGAAAATGATACGCAGGAGAGGAAGATGACAACAAGCCTGGTTCACTCGGCTGATCCCTACCGCATTCCACTCGACGAGATCGACGTCAGCAGCCCCGATCTTTTTCAGCAGAATCGCGCCGCCGCCTACTTCGCGCGCTTGCGCAAAGAAGCGCCCGTCCACTATCGGAAAGCGTCTGATTACGGCCCGTTCTGGTCGGTTACAAAATACCATGACATTATCGAAGTCGACCGAAATCACAAAGTGTTCTCCGCCGACTCCGCCCGGGGCGGTCATCTGCTCGGCTATGAGATGTTTTTTTACGAAGAGGCCGACATGCAGTTCCCGATGTTCATCGCGATGGACCCACCCAGACACGATGTCCAGCGCAAAGCGGTCAGCCCAGTGCTTGGCGCCAAGAACCTCAAAAGAATGGAGAGCCGCATCCGCAGCAGTTGTGCGTCGATCCTGGATTCCTTGCCCGAGGGCGAAACCTTCAATTGGGTCGACGCGGTGTCAATTGAACTGACGACGCAAACGCTCGCCGTGCTGTTTGATTTCCCGTTCGAAGACCGCCGGAAGCTGACCCGCTGGTCGGACATTTCCCTCTCGCTGCCTGGTAGTGGTATCGTCGAAAGCTGGGAATCCAGGAAAAAAGAGCTACTGGAGATGCAGGAGTACTTCTCGCGGCTTTGGGAGGAACGGCGGGATAATGTTGACGGATTCGACCTCGTCTCCATGCTTGCCTCGTCTCTGGATTCTCAATCCATGACCACCGCCGAGTATATGGGAAACGTGATTCTGCTGATTGTAGGTGGCAACGACACCACTCGCAACACGCTGACGGGCAGCGTACTCGCGCTCAACCAATTCCCGGACCAATATCGAAAGCTGTGCGAAAATCCTGACTTGATTGCCAGCTTTGTCCCCGAAGCAATTCGGTGGCAGACGGCTGTGGCGCATATGAAACGCACTGCGCTCGAGGATGTTGAACTTGGCGGACAGACGATTCGTGCCGGCGACAAAGTGGTCATGTGGTATGTCTCCGGCAACCGAGACGAAGACGTGATCGAACGCCCACATGAACTGGTGATTGATCGTCCACAGCCAAGGAAGCATCTTTCTTTTGGTTTCGGTCTGCATCGCTGCGTAGGGGACCGCTTGGGAGAGCTGCAATTGCAGATCGCATGGGAAGAGATCCTCAAAAGATTCAAGACCGTTGAGGTTGTTGGCGACCCCGTGCGGGTTCGCTCAAACGTCCTCATGGGTTATTCCGTACTGCCGGTTCGGGTGAAACGGCGCTGAGCGTCCGGCATCGAACCATCCTCCCGTCCCGATTTACGAGAAACGAAACAGAGCAGCCAGACTCAGCACAATAGACGAAGGAGATTGTAATGACCGTACGCATTGAAAAAAATGGTCCAGTGACGACCGTGATTCACAGCCGCTTCGAGGCGCGCAACGCAATGGACCCCGCCAGCGCGGATGCCCTGGTAGAGGCATTCGAGCGTTTCGAGGCCGACCCGGACGCCAGCGTGGCCGTGCTCTGGGGCGAAGGCGGCGCGTTCTGCGCCGGTTGGGACCTGAAGTATGCGAGCGCGCTCCAGGGGCGCGCAAGACCGCTGCGCGAACTCGACTTTCCAAAAGATGGTAGCCCGCCGCCGCGGGGCGCTATGGGGCCAACCCGGCTAGACTTGTCGAAACCGGTGATTGCCGCGGTAGCGGGCCCTGCCGTCGCGGGTGGCTTCGAGTTGGCGTTGTGGTGCGATCTCCGGGTGATGGAGCAGAGCGCCTACTTTGGCGTCTACTGCCGGCGCTGGGGGGTGCCGTTGATCGACGGTGGGACCGTCCGCCTGCCGCGACTGGTCGGACAGGGACGCGCGCTTGAAATCATCCTGACCGGCCGAAAGGTCCAAGCCGACGAGTGTCTCCGTATCGGCGCCTGCGAGCAGGTGGTCGCCGACGGTCGCTCGCGAGAAGCGGCCGAGGCGCTCGCCCAGGAGATTGCCCGTTTCCCGCAGGGCTGTGTACGAGCCGACCGCCGCTCGGTCTATCGGCAGCATGGCTTACCTGTCGCCGATGCCCTGTGCACCGAATGGGAAAACAGCGTCGATATCGTTGAGGCAGAAGGTCTCGCCGGTGCCATGCGGTTCAGCGGTGGGAAGGGGCGGCATGGGGATTATAACGACATCGGCAGCGCGTGACATGCCTGGTCACAAAAGAGGGATTAAAGATGACCACTTTTGATGAAAAGCGTCTGCACGACGTATAGTCAGCAATGTTCAAATTTCTTGTACGTTTCTCCACGAACCGAAAGAGAGGGCACAAGCCATGTATACCTTCGATGACCGTGCTATGCGGTGGTATAAATTAGGAGATTTCGAGCATTTCGTTTTTGCCATGCTCGATGTGGATAGCGAAAAGCTCATCGTCGATTTCATTCTCAAATTCCCGCCCCACGAGCAGATATTTCTGCACCGACATTTGGCGCTCACGAACACCTTCGTCGTGCAAGGCGAACACCGGCTCTATGAGCCTGACGGTTCGCTCAAGGAGATTCGTCCGGTGGGGAGTTATACCTCCAGCCCGCCAGGCGATCCGCATCGGGAGGGCGCGGGCGATGGTGGGGGCGTCGTCTTTTACAGTGTTCGTGGAAAGGACGGCGTGTTATTCGAAGGGCTTGATGAGAACCTGAACGTCAACGTGACGCTCAGCCTGGAGGATTTTGCCAGCGCCTACGAAGAACAGAAAAACGCCTGAAGAACGGACAAAAAGTGAGGGTCACATGATCGGGGGAGAAGAGGAGATTCTCCAGGACTGAGACGCGGAGACGCTTGAAGACCTGAGACCGAGTTCGTCGCAGTCGAAACGAGACAGGAGGGACTATGGCAAAGCGAAATTATACATACGAGCCCAAATGCGTTGATGAGATTATTATTCGGCCGTTTGCGTTTGAGTTCCCCGACGATCTCGACCCGATTTGGGTCCCCGATAACCCGTTCCGATCGCATCTGTTTAACGGTCTGTCTCTCACCATGCCGTATCTTGAGCCCTATTTGATGAAATCCACGAAGCAAGCAATGTCCCACATCGGTGAGCCTGAGTTGTTGAAGGATATGCGCGGATTCAACGGGCAAGAGGGGCTCCACTATCAATGTCATCGACGCTTAAACGAACTCTTGAAAGCGAATGGATATCCGGAGTTGGCCGCCGTCGAACGACGGCTGTCCGAATCGTATGATCGATTGTCTCAAAAGAGTCTGCGTACCCAGCTGGCCTATAACGCCGGATTCGAGACGATGACGAATGGTTTCACCCATTGGTTGATCAATAAAAGGGTGCGCCTGTTTCGTGGTGCGTCCCCGCACGTCGCCTCGTTCTGGCTCATGCATATGGTGGAGGAAACTGAACATAAAACGGTCGCGTTTGACGCCTATATGGCCTATTCGGGGAAATATCTGCCACGGGCTTTCGGCATGTTCCACGGATCATTGCACGTCGTCTGGTTCGGCATAGTGGGCATGTTCACGGCCTTGAAAAAAGACAAATTACTCAGCCGGCCCCGGCACCTGATGGGCGCGATGCGAGAAATCGTGTCAATGCTATTTCAGGTCGGCCCCTATCTCCTGCGGGGTCTCCTGCCCTGGCATAATCCCCGATGTGAAGACGATCCGAAATGGATGAAAGACTGGCGGACGGGTCACGCGACTCTGCCCGCCGGCGAATTGCTGCCGTTGATTGATACGAACAGTCCCGAGATGTCGGTTCCGTTTGCGAGTGGCCGCCCGGATGAAACAGTAAAGACCGGGTAACGGAGATTGGGGGGACCCCATGGAAAGACTTGAGCGGCTCATGATCGCGCACGGACTGCTGGGGGTGCTCGTTGCCATGCTGGCCGGCTTCATGTTGATGTTTACCTTGCTGGGCGGCGTTGAGGTCTGGCTGGGGAAGATTATGCCACTGCCACTCATTAAAAGGAGCCTGCATGTTAGAACTGCGTCCCAACTGTGAATGCTGCGATGCCGATTTACCACCGGCTTCTCCTCAGACAATCATATGTTCATTCGAATGTACCTTCTGTCGAACCTGCGCTGAAGAAAAGCTCAACTGGACCTGTCCGAACTGCGGCGGGAATTTAGTCGAGCGACCAATTCGACCAGCTGTGACGCTGGAAAAATATCCCCCATCGACAAAACGAGTGCTGAAGGACGGTGGATGCGTCTCTATTGCAGAATTTCAGACCATGGCGGGAGCATCCTGAACATCGGCGTGCACAGGAGAGGGGCAGGACGGAGTTCTTCTCGCGCTATCATGTGCAAGTCTGTGAAGTCGGACGGGATTACTCGTTCCCCTGTTAACGAACGTCCCTCATAGCCCATGCCATGTACGATAGGGAGGCGCTATATGCGCAAATTACAGCCTGAAGATCTCGGCGATTTTCTCGACCAGCCCAAATGTGCGATTCTAGCCACACACTTTCCTAACGGCCAGGTCCTGCTCTCGCCTGTATGGCAGGAGTGGCAGGATGGAGGCTTTACGGTCTTCATCCTTGCCGACGACGCGAAGTCCAAACATATCAAACGCCACCCTCAAGTGAGTCTGGTCGTCGCGGAAGACCTGCCGCCCTACCGCGGCATTGAAGTGCGCGGGGAGGCAAAGATAGTCGATTGGGACCTGGAGCCGATCATGTATCGTATGGCCGTGCGGTATCAGGGGGCGGCCAAGGCGCAAGACTTTGTGGAAGCGTATAAAGGGATCCCAATGGAATGCCTCCGCATAGAGCCGGGCAAGTTGCGCGTTTGGGATGCGCAAGACGAGTTGGGCGAATCCGAATAATGACCAAAAAGTTAAGCAGTACCGGCTGGCTCGGGTTTTCTAGCCAACTCTCCCCAATATATTGAAGACAATGCCTTCGATGTTCTCAAGCGTGAGAAACATGCCGACCCCAGCAACGACAGCGCCAGCGAGACGGGCATGAATATGTTGAGGCTCTGTCGCCTTCAGCAGATTGTGAACAACAAATCCGGCCAAGATCGCCAGACCGTACTGTAGCAGGCCAAGCCCGCTTAAGTAGCCCACCAGAACCGCGACGCCCGCCCCTGCTTCCTGGGCCGCGATCGTGTCACCAAAGGCTGAACCGTGGAAAAGGCCGAAAACCGCGAAAAGCCCGACGGCCGACGCAAGACCCAGGGCACGGCCGGACAAAATGAGAGAGCCGATAACCAGAAGCGAAAGGCCGATCACAAATTCTTTGACAGGCAGACCAAGGCCAAAACTCATCAGCAGGCACCCAATCAGCATCGCGCCAACATAGGCTGCCGTTGCCAGTTTCGCGCGACCGGTGTACAGCGCCGCAACGCCAATGGCGAGTACGAAGAAGAGATGATCAAAACCCAACAGCGGATGCCCAAGGCCGGATAAGAGCCCGTCGGTCAGGGTTGCCAGCGGTGCACCGCCCAGCGGGTGGTGGGCGAAAGCCGGGACTAAGCTCAGGGCGAAAACGGCCGTGGCCAAAAGAGTTCTGTTCATTGCCTTCCTCCCGAATAGATGTTGTGCTCATGTGTTGGGTTCCGGCCGCCTCGTATCAGAATACTGCTCAGCTCTATTCCACGAGACTGGCTCGATTTACGCCGGTTTGATCACTTGTCACGCAGACCTTTCTGCCTATGCAATTTTCTTGCGTCAAGGCGTCAAAGGTCGCCGCATTTGTTTCGGAATTCGCTACAAATCTCTGGCCAGCTTCGGTCCTGCCAAAAATAATACCGCGTAACGGTGAGTGATCGCGCGCATACACCACCGTGTAGGTTTCAATCGTGCCGCCCCCGTTGAAGGTTTCGACGCGGTCAACCGGTGGGGAGCCGGCATCGGGGTGGGCATCGTCCTGTTGGTCGGCGCTGGTGTGGTCCGCGTCGTTGGGTTTGTTTCCGTAGATGCCGACCGCGTATTTGTGCATAAACCAGCCAAGCGCGGTACTCATGCCGGTTTGGAACCTTCCCTCGGCGATGCGTTCGGCCAAGGTGGTGATACCGTGTAAGGCATAATTGCTGCCCGGTCCGCCGAAAAATCCCAGCCCCCCGGTGGTGGTTAGGGTCTGCGGGTCCCGCTCTTCCAAGCCGAGCTCGCCGCGGGCAACCGAGACGGCGCAGGGGAAACAACTGTATAAATCGAAGCCTTCTATCTCCGCGACGTTTATGTCGGCACGTATTTGTGCTTTTGCCGCCGCCGCGGCCAGCGAAGGGCTCCGGGTAAAATCGGCCTTGTCGACCAGAAAGCGTTGCCGGTCCTTGGCATAGCCGCCGCCGAGAAAATACACCGGCTGCGCACCGCCCCCGCGCATTGCACGTGCCATCGATTCGGTGGTCATGATGAGCGCCGCGCCAATGTCCGCCGAAACCAGGGACACCATGCGTTTGGTATAGGGGAAGCAAATGGGGCGATTGTCGGCGGATGGGGTAATAATCTCGTCAACCGTGCGCGGCGTGCGTGTCCAGGCATTCGGGTGCCTGGCTGCCACGCTGCTGAAGCCGGCCCACATCTGACCCACCTGGTTGATCCATTGGTCGCGGCTCAGACCAGACTTGGCCCACAGCGCATTCTCAAAGAGAGGAAAGCCGTGGATGGGCAGGCTCAAACCGTGTCGTTCCTCAAGCGGGTCCGTGCCAACCGCGTCGTCGGCGTCATACTCGTCGGGGATGCCTTGGGCGAGCATGGCATCCCCGGTCACTGCCTCGGCGCTTCTCGGATAATAGGTTTCTGCCCCACAGATCAACACCACGTTGGCTTCGCCCCGCGCCAGCATCCCAGCGGCCTGATTCACGAAGTGTTGCGGCACCTCACCGCCAATGCCGGACACGTGGGTGCGCCTTGGGTGTATGCCGAGCCGCCTTGTGAGGGTGCCCGCCGGGTCGACTAAATTGCGACTCTGGGTGCGTACGGCCAAGACCGTGTCTACCTGGTTCCATACGTCTGCACCAGCGAGCTTGCCGGCGTCACGCGCTGCCTGTTCCATCATATCGATGGGGTCCAGGAAGGGCGGCTTACTCTGTTTTGGTTGGGTCACTTGCCCCCAACCAGTTAACACGACCCGTTGGTTCATCTGCTGGTAATCTCCGCCCCCCTCCCTGGAAGGGAGGGGGGCGGCTTGTGTCTATCGCCTGAGTGAGACGGTTTATGTCTTATTGCAGCACAAAATCTTGATAGCCGTTGGCGGCGGCCTCCTGACATTCCCTCCGATATTCCGGGACGGTGTTGGCATACAGGAGCAGGGCGGGGGCTTTGCCGGGGATATTCCTCCCCATAAACCAGGACTTCGTATCGGTCAGGAGTGTATATGAAGCCAGCTCGTTGGAGTGCTCCACCCAGGCGTCTTCGGCCTGGGGGGTAGGTGCAATACTCGATAAGTTCTTCTCGCGTACATAGCCGATGCAATCCGCAATCCATTCCACGATCATTTCGGCGCAGACGGTGTAGTTGCAGAACGCCGTGCTGGCGGCAATGAAGAAATTTGGGAAGCCGGCAGTCTGAATGCCGAGATGGGTCCGCGGACCGTTGGCCCACTTGTCCTTAAACGTCTGTCCGCCTTCCCCGCGAATATCGATCCGGGTCAGCGGCCCGGACACCGCGTCGAAACCGGTCGCATAGATGATGACGTCGAATTCGTACTCGGCATCCTGAGTTTTCACGCCTTTGGGGGTGATGCGTTCGATCGGGGCCTTACGGACGTCAACCAGCTTCACATTGTCCCGGTTATACGCCTCGTAATAATGGGTTTCCAAGGGGATGCGCTTGGCCCCGAACGGGTGGTCTTTGGGAGCCAGCAGTTCCGCGACCTCGGGGTCATGCACCCGCTCGCGTATCTTGTTGCGAACGAACTCGGCAAAGGTCTCATTGGCCTCCTGGTTGGTCATAATGTCGTGGAAATTACCCAGCCATTTGGTGAAGCCGGGTTGCGCCCATAATTTCTCGTACAGTTCCAGTCGTTCTTCTTCTGAGACCTCCAGAGCCGAGCGTGGGTCGAATTCATGTTCAAAGCCGGCCGAGGTTTCGCGACATTTTTTATGGATTTTCGGATAATTGGCCTTCCAGACTGCCTGGGTCTCTGGATTGACCTCTGCATTGCGCAAGGGTGCGCAGTAGTTGGGGGTACGCTGAAAGACGGTCAGCTGGCTGGCTTCCTGGGCCACGATGGGGATGAGCTGGACCGCGGTCGCCCCCGCGCCGATACAGCCGACCCGCTTACCACTCAAGTCGACCTTTTCCTTGGGCCAGTTCGAGGTGTGAAACGACAGACCCTCGAAGCTGTCGATGCCTTCAAATGGCGGCGTATACTTCGCCGACAGGACACCGACCGCGCCAATGAGAAATTGTGCCCGCGCGCGCTGGCCCCCCTCGACCTGGACCTCCCAGCAGTGTGCGTCCTCGTCGTAGACCGCCGAGCTGACGCGAGAGTCGAGTTGGATGTGCGGGCGCAGGTTGAACTTGTCCGCCACAAAGTTGAGGTAGCGCTCGTTCTCGGGCTGGCCGGAAAAGTGCTCTTTCCAGTCCCATTCCTGGAGCAGTTCCTCCGACCACGAATAGCCATAGGTTTCACTCTCGGAATCGAAGCGACAGCCTGGATAGCGGTTCCAATACCAGGTGCCGCCCACGCCGCCCGCGTCCTCAAAGACCCGGACCGAAAGCCCCATCTTTCTGAGTTTGTACAGTTGGTATAATCCCGACACCCCGGCGCCAATAACGATTGCGTCATAGTGCTCGACCGTTCCGTTCCCGTTTGGCTTGGGTGGGTGGTGTCCAGTGTGTGCCATCGTGTTCCTCCTTTATGAGATATTAACTTAGTGTGATGTATACTCCTGCACGCCGTCACTGCATAGGACTTGGCCAGGCAGACCACCTTCTGTAAGCCCTCAGCTCCTCCGGTTGGCCAGACGGGAACGGAAGGGCAGGAGGGCCCGGCCAAGCCGTGCCCCTCCGGTCTAGCGCAGCACAAACCCCTCATAGCCGTTGGCCGCGACCTCATGACATTTCTTCCGGTATTCTCGGGCACTGTTCGCGTAGAGGAGAACGGCGCGTTTCTTGCCAGGAATATTCGCCCCCACAAACCAGGAGTCGGCAGCGGTCAGAATCGTCCCTGCGGCCAGCTCGTTGGCGTGATCCACCCAGGCTTCCTCCGCCTCCAGGGTGGGCTGAATGGATGCCAGGTTCTCCTCACGCAGATGGCCGATACAATCTGCAATCCATTCCACAATCAGCTCGGCACACACGGTGTAGTTGCACAGCGCAGAGTTCATGCCGATAAAGAAATTCGGAAAGCCGGCACTCTGCAGACCAAGATAGCTACGCGGCCCGGCAGCCCATTTGTCCTTGAAGGTCTGTCCACCCTCGCCGCGAATATCGATCCGGGTCAACGGCCCGGACACCGCGTCAAAACCGGTCGCATAGATGATAACATCAAATTCGTACTCGGCGTCCTGAGTCTGCACGCCCTTCGGGGTGATGCCCACGATCGGCGCCTTGCGGATATCGACCAGCAAGACATTGTCCCGATTGTAGGCTTCGTAATAGTGAGTCTCCAGGGGGATGCGCTTGGCGCCGAAGGGATGATCCTTGGGGACCAACATTTCCGCGACGACCGGATCGTTGACCCGCTCGCGTATTTTATTGCGGACGAACTCGGCAAAGGTCTCGTTGGCCTCCATATTCGTCATGATGTCGTGGAAATTACCCAGCCATTTCTTGAACCCGGGCAGGGCCCACAACTCCTCGTAGAGTGCCAGCCGTTCTTCCTCCGGGACCTCTAGCGCAGACCGTGGATCGAAGTCGTACCTGAAGCCGGCCGGGCTTTCGCGACACCGTTTGTGGATTTCCGGGTAGCTGGCCTTCCACTGGCTCTGAACCTCCGGGGCGACTTCCGCATTCCGTAGCGGCGCGCAGTAGTTCGGGGTGCGCTGGAAGACGGTCAGCTGGCCAGCTTCCTTAGCCACGAGCGGAATGAGCTGGACAGCCGTAGCGCCCGTCCCGATGCAGCCGACTCGCTTGCCGGTAAAATCCACCTTTTCCTTGGGCCAGTTCGAGGTGTGGAATGACAGGCCCTCGAAGCTGTCCATGCCTTCGAAGGGGGGCGTATACTTCGCCGACAGGATGCCGACCGCGCCGATGAGAAACTGTGCCCGGGCGCGCTGGCCACCCTCGACCCGGACCTCCCATTGATGCGCACTCTCATCGTAGACTGCTGAGCTGACCCGAGAATTGAGCTGGATATTTTTACGCAGCTCGAACTTATCGGCCACAAAGTTGAGGTAGCGCTCGTTTTCCGGTTGACCGGAAAAATGCTCTTTCCAGTCCCATTCTTGGGACAGTTCCTCGGAAAAGGAGTAGCCGTAGGTTTCGCTCTCGGAATCGAAGCGACAGCCAGGGTAGCGGTTCCAATACCAGGTGCCGCCCACGCCGTCTGCGTCCTCAAAGACGCGTACCGAAAGCCCCATCTTCCGCAGACGGTAGAGTTGATATAATCCCACCACCCCGGCGCCGATAATGATTGCGTCGTATTGTTCGACCGCTCCGTTCCCGTTTGGTTTTTGTGGATGTTGTTGTGTGTTCCCCATAGTGTCCCCTCCTTACCGTCTGTGTTCGTTTTCAGATTACTCGGATATCTCTCCTACCTGCAACGGTTTCGAATGGCGCGGCTCAACCACGAAGTCGGCCAGGTTTGCCGTGTGCGTCATGTCGTAGTAGGTGGCGTTGCGATACGGCGAGTTCACAACCACTCTGCCCCGGGCGTTGCGGTAGTAGGTTTCCATACCCGGATGGGTCCAGACCATATTTTCATGCGCCTGGTCTATACGCGCGTTGTAGGCGTCGTGGACGTCTTGACGACATTCGACAGCACCGAGCCCCTGGGTCAGCATCTTCTTCAGCATGTCCATGATGTAGCGTACCTGCATTTCGGCGATGAACATGAAACTCCCGCCGTGGCCTGACTGGAGGTTGGGACCGTACAGGCAAAAGAAGTTGGGGAAGTCAGGTATGCTGAGACCGAGATAGGCACGCGCGTTATCATCGTCCCACACGGCCCGCAGGCTCCGCCCTGAGCGGCCACGCGCCTCAAAGGAGGTCAGGAAGCGGAGGACATCGAAGCCCGTGGCGATGATGAGGACATCGGCTGCATACTCGGCTCCGTCTTCGGTCAGAACCCGATCCGGACCGATCTCAATAATGGGGTTTGAGACGAGTGCTACCTTGTCGTTGCGCAACATGCGGTACCAGCCGTTATCCATGAGCATGCGTTTGCCAAAGGGCGGATAGTTGGGAACAACTTTATCGAGCAACTCGGTCCGGTCACCAATTTCCGAGACAATATACTGGGTAAAGTAGCCGCGATGCGAATCGTTGGCCTTGTTGAGCGAGCGGTCGGCATAGGGCCAGTCGGGGTCCTTCTGTAAGGTCGCATGCACCCGGTCGCCAAACGTCCAACCCAAGCGTAAGCGGTACCAGACCCGGTACAATGGCACCTCGCGCAGCATGAAACGCATGGCGTCGGGGATGGGTTTGCGAAACTGTTCGTTGGGGGCGACCCAGTGCGCCGACTTCTGAAAGATGGTCAGCGATTCTACCTGATGCTGAATCTCGGGCCCGATCTGCATGGCGCTGGCACCATTGCCGATGATGGCCACCCGTTTGCCGGTGAGATCAAGCTCCTGCGGCCACTCGGCCGTATGGAAGGCTGGGCCGGCAAAGCGGTCCAGCCCCTTGATATGCGGCAACTTGATCGGATTAAAAATGCCGACCGCACTAATGAGGACGTTTGACGCGAGCGTCTGCCGTGAGCCGTCAGCCTGCTTCACGGCGACCCGCCAGCGCTGGGTGTCGGTGTCATAATCCGCGGACTCGACCTCGGTTTCGAAGCGGATATGCGAGCGCAGGTTAAACTCATCGGCCACGTGTTCAAGATAGGCTTTGAGTTCGTCTCGCAAGGCGAAATACATAGACCAGTCGTAGGGCGCAAAGGAGAACGAGTAAAGATGATTCGGGGTATCAACCCCCGCCCCCGGATAGTGGTTGTCGCGCCACGTGCCGCCCAGGCGAGCGCCCTTTTCCAGGATGGTGAAGGGAATCCCGGCCTGCTGGAGCTTAATCGCCGTACACAGGCCGGAGACGCCGGCCCCGATAATGAGGACTGCAAACCCGTCCGGGACCGGCAGCTTGTGTCGACCGTTGTTGCCATTGCCCGACACGGGAGCCAGCTCGGCTTCGATGATCGGGTCATATTCGGCCGGAACCTTCTCGGCCATGGCCCAACTCAGCATCCTGAGTCGGAGTTCCGGAGAGGGATCAGGAATAGTTACCGGCTTGCCCGCACGCCAGGCCAGGATCGCCTCAAGCGCCGCCTGACGAATGTTCGTTTGGAGTTCCTCAGACAGACCGCCGGAATCATTATCCCCCATGCCTCGGGCTCGGGTGAGACGGTACGGTTCTTCCAACCAGTGCAGCTCTCCGGTCAACTGCACCAAGACCATCAGCAGCGCTGGGATATTCGCGGTGGTAATGGCTTGGGCAAACTCCTGGGCTTCCTCTTGACGGTCAAGGGTGGGTTGTTCACGCATCGTTTTCCTCTCGATCCCCGTTTTCTTATCAAGTAGCGGTCCTTTTCACGGCCCAGTGATAGCGGAGAACAAGGGGGTTGCATAGGCAACGAGCAGGGAAAGTTTCGTCCAAGCGGGCTGTTCAATACGGGTGAGCAACGCCGAGTCGGACCCCCGGCGGCCCCGTTCAGAACAGGGGGTCGAGCGGCTCGCCGCCGAGTAATACCCGTCCGGCGGAATGCTGAATGCCGCGCGAGGATTCATAGCCAAAGGCGATGGCGTGCAGATTTCTGAGCGCCCGTTCCAGTGGGTTGCCCTGCATAAACCCGGCGCGCGTGCCCCGGGCGTATAGCTGGCTGACGGTATCCCGCGCCGTGTCCAGGACATAGAAAGTGGAGGCATACAGTTCCGCCCGGAGCGGTAGCGGGACCTCAGCCCCGCTACTCGCCAGGTCCCAGACGGCGTTTGTTGCCGCAAAAAGTCCGGCGCGGGCCGCCCGTAACGCGGCGCTGCTGTGAGCAATCAGCTCCTGAATCGGTGTCTGGTCACGAACCGTCTGCCCGCTAAAGGAGGAGACCTTTGCCCCCAGCGCTTCGCTGGCACTCGCCACAGCGGTGTCCAAGGCTCCCAGGGCGACGGCGGCACCGGCCGGCGCAAACAACAACGGGAGTGGGAGGCGATACAAGGGGCGGTCGGTCACGCGTGGCTTGGCCGGAGTATGGGCGAAGCCTTCCGGCACGAAGACCTCGTGGACACTCACAGCGTTACTGCCTGTTCCACGCATGGCCGCGGCCGCCTGCCAGGTTGGAGAGATGACGCTGTCCGCCGTTGGAATCAGGAAAAGCCGTCCGTCGGCTCCGCCATTTACCTGGCGCGGCGTATCGCCATCCATGACCAGACCCGCCAGGGCGCACCAACTCGCATCCTCACAGCCCGTGACAACCGGCCACTGACCGCTGAGGCGATAGCCGCCATGTTCCGGCACAGCCCGCCCGGCCGGTGCCGCCGAGAAGCCGAAGTTGCGATTCGGTTCGGCAAAGAGTTTCGCCCGCTCGTCCTCAGCCAGCCAGCCGGCAGCCAGGCAGGCCGGTTGAGAATTGCCGATACACCAGCCAACGGCCGGGTCGGCGGCACTGACCGCCTCAATAGCGGCGAACGCGACCGCCGGGGAGGCTTCCAGGCCACCGACTTCGTGCGGGGCGAAGAGTCTAAAGAGCCCGGCCCGGCCGACCGCGGCAAACACTTCGTTCACCAGTCTGGCTTCCTGCTCTCCTTTGCCAAGATATTTTCGGATTATGGGTTGTAGTTCGAGTGCAGCAGTGACGGGGTTCATATCTCCGCTCCTTATGGGTTGCCTGAATGTTCTATACACTCTAGGCTCTTACGTGAGCAAGAATATGGAGTATGGCCCCGCTTCGCCCTCTTGCCTCTCTGCCCTGGGCTGTTATGGGGGCAGTAGAAAAATAAGGGAGGGCAGAATGAATCAGCCGAAGCATGTGCTGGACGGGTACAAGGTGTTGGATTTCACCCAGATCGTGGCCGGACCGACCTGCACGCTGATGCTGGCGGAAATGGGGGCTGAGGTGATTAAGGTGGAACTGGCACCGGCGGGCGACGGCGCACGCATAGGGCCGGTTATAGTTGATGGCCGGAGCGGCTATTTTGTCCAGCACAACCGCGGTAAGAAGGACTTATGCCTTAACGCCAAGACCCCGGAGGGGTTGGCCATCCTCAAGGGGCTGGTCGAGAAAGTCGATGTGTTGGTCGAGAACTATGCCCCCGGAGTTATCGGTCGCCTGGGCCTCGGCTACGACGTGGTGAGTCAGATCAATCCCCGGCTGGTGATGTGCTCGATTTCCGCCTTTGGGCAGACCGGCCCGCTCGCCCACGAGCCCGGTTTCGACTGGGTAGGTGCGGCCTACTCAGGTGTCACCTCGATGGGGGGCGAGAAGGACGGTCCACCGATATTCCCGATGGTGGCCCTGGGCGATGTCTCCACCGGCGCGCATGCCATGGGCGCGGTCTGCGCCGCGTTGTTATACCGCGAGCGGACCGGGCGCGGACAGCACCTGGACCTGGCGCTGCTCGATACCTATGCGCATTACCACGAGGCCAGCTTTCAGATGTACAGCCTGAGCAAAGGAAAAATAAATCCGACCCGCTCGGGAGCGCATTCGTGGTACGCGGCCCCCGCTGGCGTGTTCAAGGGGCATGAGCGCTATATGATTCTGATCGCGCCCCTGGAGCAGCACTGGACCAAGCTATGCGAGGCGATAGGGCAGCCCGAGCTGGCGCGGGACCCACGCTTCACCGACAACGAGGCGCGCATGAACCACCTGGACGAGTTGGTGGAGACCATTGAGGTCTGGCTGCGCTCTCAGCCGAGTGACGACGCGGCCATTGCCACCCTGAAAGAGTACCATGTGCCGGTTGCGCCCATTCTGTCCGTACCCGAGGCGCTTCAGCATCCGCATCTGCGCCAGCGGGGAACGGTCCGAACGGTCCATGACCGCCTCCTCGGCGATATGGATGTCCCCGGCTTCGCGCTCCGGTTCTCGGAATTTCCCCAGAACCTTGAGCTCCAAGCCCCGACGCTGGGCGAGCATAATAGGGAAATCCTGACTCAATGGCTCGGCTACACGCCAGACCAGGTGCAGGAGTTGGAACGCAAGCAGATTCTGCGCAGCGGTCCGGCGTGAGAGGTTTGTTCGTGCTATCACATAGAGTTAGGCACTGAGCCTCGGAACATCGACGTAGGCAGACACAAGACCTGGACAATGAGTCGATTCGGAACGGAAAGGAACTGACGAGTGACACGCTCATTTGGACTTGATGCGCTTTCCGCGCTTGAGGCACTTAGAAACGCCATGAAGAAGTTCAGACACGACGACCTCAATGAGGACCTAGCGCGGGACTGTGCTGGCAAAGCCTGGCATCTCGGTGATCATGTCTTTAAAGCGCTCGGTCCTAATCCTCCGTACGCAAAACTAGAGGCGCTTCAGAATCAAGTCAGAGTGGACTGCCCCGAACTCGCCTACCTGCAGGACATCTGTATCGAGTCGAAACACGCAGAGATTACACGGTATACCCCTCGTATCGTTGAAGCCCGCCATCATATTGGCGACTTCTCCAGGGATGACTTCAGCAGCGAGGACTTCGATACTACGCGTCTTGAAATAGAACTGTGTGGAGGCGAGACGGTCTCGTTCAACGATGTCGTCGATCGTGCCCTTGACTATTGGTCGAGATTCTTCGACGACCACAGTATCCGATGATCCTGTCCATTGCCTTGAGGACAGAATAACCCGACCAAAACAAATAAGCGAACTGTATAATCAACCGGGGGCTAAAGGCCCTAACTCAAATTGTAGAATTGCATAGCGCCTCCGGCTAGCACCGCGTGCTGGTGTTCTTCCGGTAGCTTTTCGGCAATCTGCTCGGGTGCCCCAGGAAAGAAACCGTCCGGATGGGGATAGTCGGTCGCCCACAGGACTTTGTGCGGACCGATATAGTCCACCAGATGGGTGAGGTTGCCTTCCACCGGTTCATACGAAATCCAGCACTGACGCTTGAAATACTCGCTGGGCGGCATGGTCAGCGATGAATCGTTGAACAGCCCCTTATCTTCGAAATGGCGGTCCATACGGTCCAGCCAGGGGGCCATCCACCCTCCACCTGACTCCAGAAAACCAACCCGCACTTTGGGGAAGCGTTCGCATACGCCGTCCCAGATGATCGACAGCGCGGCCAGCATCATCTCCATGGTGTGAGACACCATGTGCTTGGCCCCAAAGCTCCGAAAACGCTCCACCCCAACGGCCGGCATGCCGCCGGTTCCTTCGTGGATGCCAACCGAAAAGTTGAGGTCCTGAGCTTCGGCCCAAAACACGTCGTAGTCCCGGTGGCCGAGCATTTTCTCGTTATACGGATTGGGTCGCAGAAAGCCGGCCCGCATGCCGAGTTCGTTGCGCGCATAGCGCATCTCTTCCACCGCCAGCTCAATCGACTGCATGGGCAGCATGGCCACGCCAAACAGCCGGTCCGGGTAGGGTGCGCAGTAATCGGCCAGCCAGCGGTTATAAGCCCGGCTGGCCGCGGCGGCGAGTTGGGGGTCCCCAATCGCGCCAGCAAACAGGCCCAGGCTGGGATACAGGAAAGCAGCGTCAATGCCGTCCAGGTCCATGTCCGGAATCCGGGCGTGCGGATCAAAGCCGCCCGCCCGGCCCTGAGTGTAGGCCATTTTAGTGGACACTCGCGGGGCGTGGACCCACTTGCCGTCGATCTTTTCGCGTACGCCAATCGCCCCGATCAACCCCAGGCCGACGGGCGGGCCGAGCAGTTTCCCTTCGACCTGAAAGCGGTCTTTCCCGTCGGCATCGACGATCAACTCGGGTGCCTGATCGCGGTATTTTGGGTCAATATATTCCCGCCAGAAATTGGGCGGTTCGAGGACATGGCCATCCGAATCGATCACATTATACGTGCGTCCCATGTGTTCCCTCCTGACACCACGGAATTGCGATACCCCTTTGCGCTGATATTGCCCTAGGCCGCGACGGCCACGGTCTCGCGTTTGGCCTCGTCCTGGGCGGTTGGGGTTGCGACTTGATAGAGCTGCTGGGCGTTGTCCCACAAAATCTTGCGTCGCACCGACTCTTCACAGTCGGATAAGCCACCCTTGATCCGTTTGTGCACTTCGTCGCCGTAGAGCGACGTGGGATGCGGAAAGTCGGTCTCAAACAGAATGTTATCCACGCCGACCTTGTCGATCAGCCGCCGGGGCGCGGTCTGCTCGAACCAGTAACAGGCGTAGATATTGCGGGCGAAGTACTCGGACGGCAGCATGTCAAATTCTGGATTATCCTTGGAGACCCCGTTGTCCTGAAACTGGTAATCCAGCGCTTCGAGCACGAAGGGAATCCAGCCAATGCCGCTCTCGACCGAGATGAATTGAATCTCCGGATAACGGGCCAATACGCCGGACATGATTAAGTCGGTCATCTGCATGCCGTTGCGCAAAAAGACATCCACGGACAGTTCGGTAAAAGCCGCCATCTTGCCGTAGGACTCGATCTTGTTCTTGAGCAGACCCAGCTCCATATTGCCCGACCCAATGTGGAAGCTGATCGGTAGGTTCAACTCAATCGACACCTCCCAGAGAGGATTCCAGTGCGGGTCGCCGAGCAGGGGCTGCCCCCAGAACTGTGGCTCGCCGGTGAACAGGATGCCGCGGTGTCCCATGGTGGCGCAGCGCCGTATTTCCGTGACCGCGGCCTCGACATCCCAGAAGGGCAGTGAGGTAATAGGCAGCAAGCGCCGCGTGTCGGCTGAGGCCCATTCGGTCTGCCAGTCGTTATAGATCTGTACGCAGGTCAGCATCAGCTCGGGGTCGTTCAGTTTTAAGAACTCCTGAGCGCCGAACCCGCCGACGTTGGGATACATGACCATGGCCCAGATGCCCATCTGGTCCATATACCTGAGCCGTTCCTGGGCATCATGCGCGCCGGGGTGCATCTCCTCGTAGTTCTTGGGCGGATTCTGCATATTGCCGCGGCCGGCGGTGGCGGTCATGCCGGGGTTGGCCAGTAAGGACTCGCCGCCCACAAACCAGGACAGCCGGCCGTTTTTGTCGGTTTCGACGTGGGGCACCCGGTCACGCATCTTCTCCGGGGCTCGACTCGTCCACAGGTCCGGGCTCTCCGTCACATGCGTATCAACATCAATAATCGTATAGCCGCTCATACCTTCCCTCCTTCGGATTGTTTGCAAACATCTGGTGAAAAGAGTGATTCAGCATACCAACCTGACTTCCATTACACCACGCCGCATGAAACACCATCCTTCCATTTCCTTGCCATACAATGAGGCTGGCTGCAATCTTGTAGGGCGGGTGGAGATTGATACCGGACGGAAAGGAAGGTAACGTTTCTGAAACAGATTAAGAAAGAGGAGAAGCGTTATGAATCGTTTTCCAGGTTTTATTATTGGCTGTATTGCTGTGTTGGGACTGCTGCCTATTCCGGCGCAGGCGTGTACCTGTCTCACCCCGCCGTCGCCAAGCGGAGGAGCGGAAGCGGTCGATGTCGTCTTTGTGGGGAAGGTGGCGAATATTGAGCACATCGAGGCCGATGGCTGGCTGTACGGGTCGTGGAAGTCCATGCTGGGCGCTGAGCATCTGTACGAATTTGAGACGCTCCGGGTCACGATGGATGTCGGCACGGCGATTAAAGGCACGGACAAATCTCAACTGATCCTCGAAACGGCCGCCACAACCGAGCTGTGTGGGGTGTTGTTCCAGGAAGGGGAAGAATATCTGGTGTATGCCTTCGATGGAGCCGGCGAGACCGTGACAACGGATATGTGCACCAGAACGGCAACCTCAAAAAAGGCGGCCTCTGATATTAAAGCGCTGGTGAGTAATGAAGTCACCGCAGTCTGCGAGGGCTGGACATGTATTAATGACTAGTCCCAGGACGAAGGAGAGGTATGCAACCTCACTATCCTGACTCTATTGACGCTATTGACCTGTCGAACTGGGCCTTCTGGCGCAAAAGTCTGGAAGAACGAGAGGGCGCTTTTGCCCTGCTGCGTAAAGAGCGACCCGTTGCTTTCTTTGAGGAAGGCGAGACCAGCGTTCCGATACAGGGGGCGGGCTATTGGGTATTGAGTCGGCATGCCGATGTGCTCCACGCCAGCTTGAATTCCCAGATCTTTTCCTCAGCCAAAGGCATTACCATCATCGATACTCCGCCCGAGGCGCGGGAATTTTTCGGCTCCATGATTGTGATGGACGATCCTCGGCATAAAAGACTCCGTAGTCTGGTGTCACAAGCCTTCACCCCGCGTTACTTACGGCAGGTCGAAAACGACGTGCAGGAGGCTGCGCGGCGGGTGATTAATACCGTTATTGAGCGAGGCGAGTGTGACTTTGTCGATGCCATTGCCGCGCCGTTTCCGATTCAAATCATCTGCGACATGCTGGGCGTCCCAGAGAGTCAGCACGCCTTTGTCTTCGAGCAAACCAATATCATCTTGGGGGGTATAGACCCCGAGTACGGAACAGAGAATCTGGCCGAGCGATTCACAGCGGTGATACAGGCCGGTCAGAGCCTCAGTCAGCTCATGGCCGATATGCGCCAACAGCGTCTCCGGCATCCCACTGACGATCTGACTTCAGCCCTGGTGTACGCCGAGCTGGATGGGGACCGTCTGACTGACCAGGATTTACGCTCTTTTTTCGTCCTCTTGGTTGCCGCCGGCAATGAGACCACGCGCAATGCGATCAGCCACGGCCTCAAGCTCCTGCATGACTTTCCGGATCAGCGCGCGTTGTGGCAGTCGGACTTTGACGCCTATACCAAGACTGCGATTGAAGAGATCGTCCGCTGGGCCAGCCCGGTCATTTACATGCGACGCACGATTACCTGTGACACCGAGGTCGGTGGTCAGCCGCTGCGTCAGGGCGAGAAGGTCCTTCTTTTGTATGCCTCGGCCAATCGGGATGAAGGGGTCTTCGCAAACCCGTATGGCTTTGATATTACGCGGAACCCGAATGAGCATCTCGGATTTGGTGCGGGCGCCCACTTCTGTTTAGGGGTAAACCTGGCCCGGCGGGAGATGGAGGTCATGTTCCGGGAACTCTTTCAGCGCCTGACGGACATCGAAATCACTGGAGAACCCGAGCGGCTGACGCATAATTTTATTCACGGGATCAAGCATCTGCCGTGTCGTTTCTCGCCAGGGCCGCTCATCTGATCCCCCCTTTTCTGACACACCCTTTCAAGAAATAAACCGAAACAGGAGGAAACGTATGGCAGGACTGACCGAGGGAAAAGTTGCGCTTGTCACCGGCGCAGGCTCGGGTATTGGACGGCAAACGGCGCTCGCTTTTGCGCGGGAAGGCGCCCAGGTTGTTGTCTCGGACATCGTGGTGGAGGGCGGTGAGGAAACCGTACAGCAGATCACGGCAGCGGGCGGACAGGCCACCTTTGTGAAAGTCGATGTCGCCCAAGCCGGCCAGGTCGAGGCCTTAGTCAGCACGGCGGTTGCAACCTATGGACGAATCGACTGCGCGTTCAACAACGCGGGCATTGAGGGCGAGCAGGCTCCCACCACTGAGTGTAGCGAAGCCAACTGGGAACGGGTCGTGGCTATCGACCTGAAAGGCGTCTGGCTGTGTCTCAAGTATGAAATTCCGCAGATGCTCAAACAGGGCGGCGGAGCCATTGTCAACACGGCCTCTGTCGCCGGGCTGGTGGGCTTTCAGGGTATCGCTCCCTATGTTGCAGCCAAGCACGGGGTCGTGGGACTGACCAAAACCGCGGCCCTGGAATATGCCAAGGCCGGGATTCGGGTGAACGCCGTCTGTCCCGGTGTGATTGATACTCCCATGGTCCAGCGGGCCTTCAGCCACAATCCGCAGCTGGCGGAGTCGGTCGCCGCAGTCGAGCCGGTCGGTCGGCTCGGCCAGCCCCAGGAAATTGCCGAGGCCGTGGTGTGGCTGTGTTCCGATGCGGCCTCGTTTGTAACCGGCCACCCCATGGCGGTTGATGGCGGTCTGGTCACCCAGTAGGAGAAAGCAGGAGGAAAATATGCCAGGACGATTGGACAACAAAATTGCACTCGTAACCGGAGCCGGGTCCGGTATTGGTCGGGCCACGGCGCTCGTCTTTGCCCGAGAAGGCGCCAAAGTCGTGGTGGCGGATATTGTGGTCGAAGGTGGTCAGGAAACCGTGCAGCAGATTGAAGCCGCGGGTGGGGAGGCTATCTTTGTCAAAGCCGATGTGTCGCAGGCCGCAGACGTGGAGGCGCTGGTCACACAGACGGTTGAGACGTATGGCCGCCTCGACTGCGCGTTCAATAACGCGGGTATCGAGGGGGGTGTGAAGCCGACCATTGATTGTACGGAGGAAGAGTTTGACCGGACGATTGCGGTGAACCTGACCGGTGTCTGGCTGTGCATGAAATATGAGCTCCAACAGATGCTCAGCCAGGGGGGTGGCGCCATTGTCAATACGGCTTCGGTCGCCGGTCTGGTCGGCTTTCCCGGCCTGCCCGACTATGTGGCGAGTAAACATGGCGTGGTCGGTCTGACCAAGACCGCGGCCCTGGAATACGCCAAATCCGGCATTCGGGTGAACGCCGTGTGTCCGGGCGTGATTCAAACCCCCATGGTCGAACGGGGAGCGCAGTTATCTCCGGGGTTCGATGAACTCGCTGTATCCATGGAGCCGGTTGGCCGCTTCGGGCAGCCCTCGGAAATTGGCGAAGCCGCCGTCTGGCTGTGTTCGGATGCGGCCTCGTTTGTGACCGGCCACCCCATGGTGGTCGACGGCGGTCTGGTAGCGCAGTAACCTCTCTCGATTCCATGCAAAACGGGGCACTCTGGGGTGCCCCGTTTCTCTTGACGGCTCCAGTCGCTTAGCGTTCTTTGTTTTTCTTTGCACGCCACTCGGCGCGTTTCTCGGCCCGCCGCGCCCGAAATTCCTCAATCAGGGTCGTCGCTTTCGCGCGTTGGGCCGGAGTCAGTTCGGCCCGGATGGTTAAGCCCATTGCCAGGGATTCTTCGGACAGAGTCGAGCGAAGCTGATTCAATTTGGCTTGCAGGGCAGTGAAGTCGCCGGCTTCAACATCCGACTCCCCCAGGAGTCGGTTCATGATCTCCTGACGGGTCTCCCGCAGATCGTTTTTGAGGCCGATCAGACTTTCCCGATGTTTCTTCTTGATTGCCTCGATAGTGGCTTGCTGCGTGTCGGTCAGGTCTAAATTCTGCAACACGCGTGTGGGGAAGAATCCAGGACCACCCCGACCAAAATGTCCGTGGCCGGGGCGGGCGGACACGAGTGAGGTGAGCAGGAGTCCCGCGGCAACCACGCTGACACTGATGATGCTCCAGCGTCTTTTTGTCATATATCGACCTCCTTGGTATGTACGTCTGTCTGATTAGACACGCGTGGACAAATTCCGGGTTACCTGGATTCGTCCGGTGAGGGAGAGGATTGAAAGTCCTCATGCCGGCCAAATCCACGTCGGCCACGCCGAGAGCCTTTGTTGAGCCGTTCGAGCAATGTGGCGCGTTGTTCCGGGCTCAGCAGAGCGCGGACGCGGAGCATGGTTTTTAATTGCTCTTTGCGGAGTTCCGTCCGCAGACCACCAAGCACATCGACTTGTTCCAACAGGGCGGTTTCCCTGGGTGTTTCTTCCTCCAACATACTGCGCATGTGCTGGTGTGCTTCACGCAATTGGCGCCGCAGCGTCCGCTTCTTGGCGCGGGAGGCGTCAATGATCGCGTCTGCCCGTGCCAGTGTTCTTTCATCAAGCCCCAGCTCCTCGACAAGACGCTCAAGCCGCGAACCGGGCGGAGCATGACGGGCGGACGGCCCTGGGGGCTGCGCCCAACCTCCAGCCGCCCAGCCGCCCCATTCACACAGAGTGAATACAGCCACAAACATCAATATGCCTGTCTTTCTCATAACAGCCGGCTCACAACAGTTCGAAAGCATCGGCCAGAGCGATGTATTCAGCGGGAAGAAAGTCATCTTGTGATTCTGATTGGTAATAGGTATACGCCAAAAGGGTCGAGTGAGAGGTCGCGTCTTGCGTATTCGCCGTATCGGTATCCTGTGCGAGTGGTGTTGAGGCTGATAGTGGGGTGAGGTCTTTGAAGTTCGGGCCGGAGGCCTGTTGCGAAGGGAGGGCAAACCACAGCAGCAGTGCTGCACACGTCGCTGCAAGCAGGCTGGCTGGCCGCAGGAAAGGAAGCCGGGACGAGTCCGCCCGTTCTTCAAGCCTTCGGTCAAACGTCGCCTGCCGCGCCGCTGAGAGCGGCTGGGGCGTATAGTGCCTGGCGATATGCTGAATAAAGTGCTGATCGTCGGGCTTGAGGTTGTCGTGCTCATCCGAAGAGGGCATAACTACGCGCCTCCTGTCTGTGATGCATCCCCCGCTCCATCCTTCAGGTCGGCCAGTTCCGCGCGCAGTTTGACCAGGGCGCGATGGAGATGGCTCTTAACGGTCCCGCTCGGTTTCCCCAAAAAATCGGCGCACTCCTGCACCGTAAAGCCCTCAAGATGGACGAGCACAAAGGCTTCGCGCTGCCGACGCGAGAGTTGGTCCAGGGCGCGGGCGATCCGCCGCCGCAGCCCAGGGTCACCTTGCACGCCCGATTTTGGATCAGGGAATTCTTCTTCACTTTCACGCTGCCAGAGGGTCCGCACCGCCCGCCAGCGGCGATAGTTATGCGCCTGACGGACGAGGATGCGATAGAACCACGTTTCGAGACTGGCCTCACCCCGAAAGCGATCAAATGCCTGATATGCCTTGACGAAAGCCTCTTGGGTGACATCTTCAGCCGCGGCTTCGTCACCGCCGACCAAGCGCCAGGCTAGTCGCCTCGCTCGCTCACGCTGAAGGGCAACAAACGTGCCGAAACACTCCTCACGTTCAGCCGGCAGTGCTCCCATCTCAGCTATTCCAACTCCAACGAGCATGGACGCAATCTTCCTCTATCTGTATGAGACACCTGACCCGGACATTTGGGTTACACACGTATGAGGGTGAGAAACCCCCTATGAAAGTTTTGCCTCTACCGCCAGTGCGTGCAGCGCTTGACCGCTGAGCCGGTAGGGCAGCCATTCCCGCATATGGCCCATGCCCAGGCGATGGTAGAACTCGCGGGCGGGGTTCCAGTCCAAAACCTGAAGCTCCAGGCGCTGATAGCCGCGTTCCACTGAAAGAGCGGCCAGTTTGGCCATGAGTGCCCGCCCGACTCCATATTTGCGCGCCGACTCGATGACAAACAGGTCTTCGAGATACAGGCTCGGCCGTCCCTCCCAGGTGGAGTAGGTCGCAAAGAACAGGGCAAAGCCGACCGGCTCTTCATTCCGCTCGGCAATCAGCGCCTCGAATCGAGGCCGTTCGCCAAAGCCGTCGCGCAGCAGGTCTTCGGGCGTGGTCTTGACCGCGTCCGGCTCGTTCTCAAATCGGGCCAATTCCTTGATGAACCCAAGGATGAGCGGCACGTCGTCCGCGGTGGCGAAACGGATGGTGATGCTCGGCATGAATCGGACTTTCCCCCACTACGGCTCGGTCTTCACCAGGCGAAAATCGCCTTTGGCGGCATTCCGGTACAAATTGATCTGCCCGATATGCCGCGCGCGGCCTTCCTCGTCCGTCACGCCCAGCCCTTCCTCCGGGGCGAGACACAGCACGCCGATTTTTCCAATCTGCGTATTGTGGTGTACCCGATACGCCGCCTCACCGGTCTCGGCCAGGGGATAGGTCTCCGACAGCAGGGGATGAATGGCGCGTTTGCAGACCAACCGATTCGCCTCCCAGGCCTCTCTGTAGTTGGCAAAGTGCGAGCCGATGATGCGCTTCTTGTTCATCCATAAATAGCGGTTATCGTACTCGTGATTGTAGCCGCTGGTGGAAGCGCAGGTGACGATCTGCCCCCCAGGCCGGGCAATAAAGACGCTCGCCGCAAAGGTTTCATGGCCCGGATGCTCATACACCACATCCGGGTCTTCGCCGCCCGTCATGTTCCGAATCTGCTTGCCAAAGCGACGCAGTTCGCCCTGGTTTTGCGACCCGTCTTCATTCCAGAATTGGTAACCTTCCGCGTTCCGGTCAATCACCCAGCGCGCGCCTATGGTTTCGCATAACTTGACCTTGTCCTGGGATGACACCACGCAGATGGGGAAGGCGCCCGCGTTCAATACATACTGCAACGCAAAGCCGCCCAGCCCGCCAACCGCGCCCCAGATCAGGACGATATCGCCCTGTTTGATATGGGTACCGTTTTCGCTGACCAGCATGCGATACGAGGTGGAGTTGACCAGTGGCATGGAGGCCGACTCTTCCCAGGTGAGATGCGGCGGCTTGGGCATGAGCTGGTTGGCCCGGACGACGGCGATTTCGGCCAGCGCGCCAAAATTGGTTTCAAAGCCCCAGATGCGCTGGTCCGGGTCGAGCATGGAATCGTCGTGGCCGTCCGGGGCCTGCATGTCCACATAGTTGCAGTGAATGGTGACTTCGTCGCCCGGCTTGAACAGGTTCACCCCAGGCCCGACCTTCAATACCACGCCGGACGCGTCACTGCCCAGGATATGATACGGCAGATTATGCCGACTGTCCCACGGACTTTTTTGGGCGTTCCGCTCCAAAAATAGAAACGTCGGCAGGGGCTCAAAGATAGCGCTCCAGACCGTATTGAAATTAATGCTGGAGGCCATGATCGCGACCAGGGCTTCGTTCGGGCCGACCTCCGGGACAGGGACCTGGTCAAGGTGGAGGCTTTTCTTGGGATCTTTTTCCCAGGACTCCAGCCCCTCGAACATAGTCACTTCGTCCTTATGGGTCGTAACCGCCAGCATCGACTCCGGGAGCGGAAGCCCCTCAAAGTCTTCGGTTTTGGCTTGGCCATCCATGATGGCTTCACGGATGTTCTTCATCTCCCTCGTCATAGTTATCTACTTCTCCTGTGACGCGAAGGCCGCTGCGTCGAAAATACACGGAAAGACGGCCGCCTCTCTGCACAATTCCTGAATTCCGTCGGAAACAAACCCATAATATTCCTCATCGGAAAGCGCTTCGGCTCTCAATTTGACCGGGAAACCGAACTCGTTCAACCATTTGGTTAGTCGGCTGTCGATAGGAATCTCGTAGCGAGTAAGGCCAAGCTCCTGGAGCAGGTTGCGAGATTGCTTCGGACCAAATCCCTTGAATGTGTCATCGACATAGGTCGCCACTTCACGTTCCTTGCCGGCCGAGACAAGCGTGGTCAGCCGGTTGCATTCCTCCAGGGCCTTTTTCCACTCGCCATTTTCAAGCCGATCAAGATTGGTGGTGAGATCTTTTGCAATAACTCTGTTTTTCCCGATTCCCCAATCTCGAACAGTCTCGGCAATGAAGCGCTCCACATTCCCTTCAGAGCGCACCTTTCTCAGGGATAACGGAAAAGGTTTGGCATTTGCCAACTCATCCACCCGGCTCCCCGGCCCCGATTTGTTTTGCGTGGTGAGCCGAGCAGAGACCATCTCGCGCCAAAAGGCGGTCGGCGTCACATGAGGCTTGTTTTTGGACAGGTTCGTTTCCTTCCGGCAGCGAATGAGATGATTTCCGGCGGCGGTTTGCTCCTCAACAAGCTTCTTCACACGGTTCACGTCACGTTGACTAATATACCAGCGAATCTTCATAGGGTTTCTCCGGTTACGGATCGATCAGCACGCCGGGGTTGAGCAGGCCCTTCGGGTCGAGGGCCGCCTTGGCGGCTCTGAGCGCGCTGGCGAACAGGTCCGGGCGCTGCTTCTCATACTGCGGGCGATGGGTCCGCCCGACGGAGTGGTGATGTGTCACCGTGCCACCATAGCGCACGACCGCCTCCGACGCTGCGGTTTTGATCTCGTGCCACTGCTCCAGCTCGCTACCCTTTTTGCCCATGCCGGTAAAGGTGAAATACGGCGCGGGACCGTCGGGATAGACGTGGGTAAAGCGGCACGACAGCACGCCTCCGCCACACACCTCATCCAGCGCGCTTTGGACATCCCGCATTACACCGGCGTGGAATTCGTGAAACCGATTCCACGGAATCGAGCTCTCGGTGGTGTCGAATATCGCGCCCATAGCGGCCATGGTCGAAAAGGCGTAGGGCATGCGAATAAAGGCGTTACGCCAGTCGCCAACCGAGCCTCCCCGCCCCGTGGTTTCTCCGCCACCCTTAATCACCACCCCGTTCGGTGTCGTGCCGCCGAGGTCTGTACAGCACTCAAGCGCACGGTTAATCCAGGGTTCGAGCGGATGGTCCGCAGACTCAAAGCCGAGCATGAGCAGGCTGCCGCCCGTGCCATTGCCGACATTATTCCGTTTGACCTCGGTCGGATCGAGAATGCGACAGTTGGTGGGATACAGGCCCGACTGGCTGAGCAAACGAATCGCCTCTACCCCGTTCTCGAATTTTTCAAAATGCACCGCGGTTGAGGCCCGATACACCGGCCGCTGCTGCAAGCGCATCCAGGCTTCGGTGATGATACCCAGAATCCCCTCTGAGCCGATAAACATACGGTCCGGGCTGGGACCGGCGCCCGACCCCGGCAGGCGGCGCGAGGCGACAATACCGCTTGGGGTGACGACTCGGGTGGATTCGACCATATCGTCAATATGGGTGTACAGCGTGGCAAAATGTCCGCCCGAGCGGGTGGCGATCCAGCCGCCCAGAGTCGAGAACTCGAACGACTGGGGGTAATGCCGCAGGGTATAGCCGTGCGGCTTGAGCTGGGCCTCAAGGGCCGGGCCGTACACACCGGCCTGAATGCGGGCCGCGCGCGAGGTCTCGTCAATCTCCAGCACTTTGTCGAGGTAGCGCAGATCGATGGACACACTGCCTGGATAGGCGTCTCCCGTCGGAGGCTCGACGCCGCTGGTGACGCTCGATCCTCCCCCGAACGGAATAGCCGCAGCCCCCACCTCGTTGCACCAGTCCAAGACGGCCACCACATCGTCCTCGGTCCTGGGAAAGGCGACCACATCGGGCGGGTTCGGAAAGTCCAAATGGAAGGCTTTCACGATATCGGGCAGGGCTTTGCCGTAGGAATGGGCCGCGCGGTCGTAGGTCTCGGTCGAGCAGATGCCGGCGAGAGACGCGGGCGCTGAGAGACGCGGCGCGCGGAGCCGAATGTCTTCAACGCGCGGCTCCAGGTCAAGGCTAAAATCGCTCGCCCCGACACTCTCGGCAATACCCTTGGCGATATTTTTTTTCTGTTCCGGGGTGGGCTGTTCGTCTTCAAATCCCCAGCCCCAAATGGTGGTTCGACGCTGTGTCATGCTGCCTCCTTGCGCTAATACTTCCCGAACGGGGGTTCCTGAATGGTCATCTGATATTCAATGAGATGCATCTCTCCGGAGGCAAGCGTCCGGTCCAGGACCGATTGGAGCTCTGTCGGAGACTGGACGCGCGTTGCCGGGACGCCAAAGGCTGCGGCGAAGGCCAGGAAGTCCGGATTCGTCAGTTGGGCTTGATACGCCTCCTGATACGCGGTCCGCTGCAAATAGCCGATCACCCCAAACGCATCATCGTTGGCCACAATGAGGGGAAAGCCAACATTGTGGCGCACGCAGGTGGCCAATTCCTGGGCCGTGTAGAGAAAGCCTCCGTCGCCGATCAGGCCGACAACCGGGGTATCGGGCCGCGCTATCTTGACGCCAATGGCCGCCGGAAAACTGAAGCCGAGCAGACCGGAGCCCTTGGCCCCGATGATTCCGTTAGCCTGATAGGACGGATAAAAATACTCGGCCCAATAGCCAAGCTGGGTGTTATCGACCACCAGGGCGCTGTCTCGGGGCAGCACGGCCCGAATCGCCTGGAGCGACTGAATTTCCGGACGCTCCAGGCTGAGTCGCTCGATCTCCGCATCCGCCTGCCGCCGCCACGCCACGGTCCGTTCCTGGCGCGGCCCGGTGTAGGGCTCTCCTTCGAGTTGATTGCGTAGCGCGCGGGTAATGGCTCCAATATCTCCGACCAGCGGCAGCGCGGCCGGATAATTTCTGCTGATCCAACGCTCGTCCCAATCGACATGAATCAACTGCTCGGGCAGGGTCAGGCCGCGACGTTTGGCATCGACCTCACGTAGCCGGGAACCAATCACGACGGCCGCATCGCAGCCGGGCACGAGGTCTTTGACCACCAGTTTGCGCGCGGCATTGCCGAATGCCAGGGCATGATCTTCCGGGACTACGCCTTTGCCCGGCGTGTTGGTGATGACGGGTGCGCATAGAGCCTCGGCCAGGGCTTGGAGGTCTCCGGCAATATCTGCTCGGGCCGCGTCCGTCCCGGCTAGAATGAGGGGCTGTTTTGCGTTACGCAGAATGGCGATAGCCTCGTCAAGCCGGGGAGGCAGCTGCGGGAGGGCTGGAGCGTTGTCCGACGAGACCGGAGTTGCCGCGGGTGCTTCTCCGGCCATCAGGTCGGTGGGGACTTCCAGACACACCGGGCCGGGCCGGCCGGCCTGAGCCAGGACGATGGCGCGCTTTGCGGCCGCATACAGATCATCGCCCGTCCGAGGAATAATCACATCCTTGGTAATGGTCCGAAAGAGAGCCGTCTGCTCTTCCAGTTCGTGCAGGACGCCCAAACCTTTGCCGATCTTGGCGGTGTCGATGTTGGTCGTAATCATCAGGACCGGCGAGCAACTGCCCCAGGCTTCCTGTAGGGCCGAAACCGTAAAGCCCGCGCCTGGGCCGGTTGACGAAACAATAACCCCCAGTCCGCCGCTCGCCCGGGCATAGCCGTCCGCCATATGGGTAGCGCCGGCCTCGTGCCGACAGCCAATATGCCGAATCGAGGACTCGTGGCGCAGGGACTCGTACAGGCCGATATTATGGATGCTGGGGATACCAAAAATGGTCGAGACACCGGCCTCTTTCAGGGCCAGAACGATGCCATCGGCTCCTCGGGGCATGCCCCCTCCCTTCTTTCTTTGTAGGGGCGAAAAACCTTTCGCCCCTACTTCACCACACCCTTGTGTTTCAGTTGTTCCACCTCATCGCCACTCACGCCCATCTCCTGCAATATCTCCCAGGTATGCTGACCCAGGGTCGGGGGGGCGAGGCGCACGGCGCCCGGCGTTTTCTTGAGCTTGGCCGGAATGCCGCCAACCTTGAGTTTTCCGACTCGCGCATGGTCCACCTCGACCGCCATGTTGTTATGCCGGACTTGGGGGTCGGCAAAGGTTTCGGGCAAGCTGTTCACCGGCGCGGCCATCACGTCGGCTGCACTCAAACGCTGCATCATGTCATCTCCGTCTCTTTTGGCAAACTCGGCCTGCAACGCCTCGTTCAGGGCGGCTTCGTGTTGCAGGCGAAGCTCTCCGGTCTCAAAGCGCGGGTCCGCCATCAGGTCCTCGCGTTCGATCGCGCGGCAGATATTGTGGAAGAACTTATTATTGAACGAGGCGATCTGAATGTCCCGGCCATCCTTACACCTGAACGTTCCGTAGGGCGCATAAAACGGACTGGCATTCCCGACGCGCGGCTGGATGTACTGACTGAGAAAGAATTGGCCGACCTGGGACGGCTGGACGTGGACCAGCCCGTCCATCAGACACAGCTCAATCTGCTGGCCAATGCCCTGCTGCTCACGGGTCCACAGGCCGACCATAGCGGCAAAGGCAACCAGATTGGCACAGGTAGCGTCGGCGATAGCCGGCCCGGCCTTCAGGGGCTTGCCGTCCCGCTCTCCGGTGACGCTCATAAAGCCGGTCAGCGCCTGCGCCAGGGGGTCGATGCCCGGTCGGCCGCCATACGGTCCGTCCTGACCGAAGGCGCTGACCGAGATGCAGATGATTTTGTCGTTATACTTGCACGTTTCTTCATACGTCACCCCCAGCTTGGCTTTGGCTTGGGGGCGGAGGTTGTCGACAATAATGTCGGCCGTTCGGACCAGCCGGAAATACAGGGCTTTACCTTCTGGCTGGGTCAGGTCCAGCACCATGCCGCGTTTATTGCGGTTAATCCCGACGTAAAAGCCGCTGTCATTCTCGACCTTGGGACCAATGGCACGGGATTCATCCCCATAGGGGGGCTCGATTTTAATCACGTCCGCACCCATATCGCCCAACATGGTCGCGCCATACGGACCGGCCAACATGCTGGCGATATCCAGCACGCGAACCCCTTGCAGCGGTAGTGCCATCGGTGCCTCCTGCACGTGTTGTCAACGTTCTCGGCATAACGCCTTGGCGCAGACGCTAGCACACCGCACCCGGAATGCCAAAGGCGGGAGGGCTGCCTGGCGGAGTTGAGGGGTAGGCCGGATGTGGTTTTTTTGCTATGCCCGAGCAAATCTATCCCAGAAGGAGGGAAATCGTATGCCGCTCTATTTGGACGAGATCTATTGGGAGCCTTCCCGGACCAAGGAAGTCCATAATATGTTCAAGGGGGTCTTAAGCGGAGAGACCGGCTTTCCTGAGGGGGTCACGCTGAAAGCCGGACCCTGGGCCTCGAACGAAGAGGCGAAGATGGTGCTGGTTCTGGATATCCAGGATCATGCCAAGACCTTCACCACTTTTTCGACCCTCGTTGCTCAGGGCCTGATCACCAAACGTCGCCTCACGCCGATCGTCGAGTGGAGTGGCATGGACGGTGTGGTGAACAATCTCTCATAGGACAGAAGCGGGGAGGGGGCTGACTCTCTGAGTGCCTCAGACCTCCTTCCCGAGCGTACCGCATAACAGCTATGTTATACTCCAATGTCCTCTTCCCACCCCTCTGATCGCCCACGGGCCATCACCGTCTACTGCGCGTCAAGCAAACGCTGTCCGCAGGTGTATCTGGACGCGGCGGCTGAACTGGGCCAACTGCTGGTGCAGCGCGACTACACCTTAATCTATGGCGGCGGCAATACCGGCCTGATGGGAGCCGTATCCCAAGCCACGCTGGCTGCCGGCGGGCGGGTGGTCGGTGTGATCCTGACGCGCTTTCTCGAAGACGGCTACGGACAGGCCGGGCATGAAATGCATACCGCCGATGATATGCGCAGCCGGAAGCAGGGACTGGATGAACGTGGGGACGCCTTTATCGCCCTGCCGGGCGGGTTTGGGACATTCGAGGAAGTTCTTGAGGTGATCTCTCTGAAACAGCTCGGCTTTCACTCCAAGCCGGTCGTTCTGGTGAACACCAGCGGCTATTTCGACGGCTTATTGCAGCAATTCGAGCGCGGCTTTGCCGAAGCGCTCATCAACCGGAAGTTTCGCGGTCTCTACACCGCGGTCTCCACTCCGCAGCAAGCCCTGGCGTATATCGAGCAGGAACTGGCCTGACAGTGATCATTAGACCTCTCGCATGGGAAACATCCCGATGCGATATGCTGCACGGTGGCCGACCCGGAGAAGCCAAATCTGCGCTTGAGGCTGTCGGACTAGGAGGCGTTCAGTTGCGGTATAGTCGTCACTGTCAACCTCATAGAGTCCTGTCTCAATATCCACAGCAACAAATTTCCCGTCGTCACTCGCTTTGATATGCGGGCGGATATCTCTATCGTACCTCTCCTGCCCAAGCCGGGCGAACTCTTCTTTGCTGTAACGTGGCTCTAGCACTGTCATGGTAAACCTCTTCACGGAAACTCAAGAGGGATTGTATGGGCAGCGTCAGAGCTACGCTTCCTCGTTTGACGGGGGACTGGGCCACTGCACTGCCTCGCCATCATCCGGGGAATAAATATCTTCTTCCTCTTCGAGCCATTCAAAGCTCCCTGCTGAAGCAACCAACGCGGTGAGTTCTTGGACTGAAAGATCGTTCGTGAGGAGTTGGGGCTGCTGGAGTTTTCGGCGAGCGAGAATGAAGGCCGCAAAGGTTTCGACTTGTGCCTGTTCTTGAGGCGTTAATTCTTTGAGCAACTGAGGCAGTCTCTGGAGCATCACGAAAACTCTTACGCCTTATTGTACGGAAAAGCGAGAAGATTGGAATGGGTGTATGCGCTACCTCTCTCGAAACTCCGGCATGACCTCCCGGGCAAACAGCTCCAGCGAGCGCGTGACCTTTTGGGGGTCGAGTCCTGGGAGTTGCGTCCCCAGCACAAAATGGGTGCAGTGAAAACGCTGGCGGAACTTTTCCATTTTGCGGGCGACCTGGTCCGGGGTGCCGATCATGGCGGCCCGGCCAAAGCCTGAGTCACGGAGCTGGCTGGCGTGGGTGAACTGCCAGCCGTCTGCGTCACCTGGCGCGTCGTTGGCTTCGGCCAGGATGACGCCGTAGTACTGCATGGAATAGTGCAACTGCTCCTGGACGTCTTCCCAAGCCCGGTCTTCATTCTCGGCGACGTAGACCATCCGGATTTGTCCGATGTTGAAATCGGCCGGGTCATGGCCGTTTTCTCTCAAGGTTTCGATATAGAGCGGGGCAGGGTCCGGCCCGATTGTTGCCATGAGATGACAGCCCATTTGGGCCACGCGCCGAATCGCCCTGTCGGCCCGCGCGCCAATCCAGAGCGGAATATGCGGTTGCTGGACTGGCCTCGGAGAGAGCGTCAGGTCGCTGACCTGTGTAAAGCGGCCCTCGAACGTCACATTTTCTTCGGTCCATAGGCGACGGACCAATTCGACCCCTTCCGCCAGGCGAGCCGACCGTTCCTTGCGTGGGATGTGCAAAGCCTGAAACTCGCCCGCAGCATAGCCCTGGCCGGCACCCAGATCAAAGCGTCCGTTTGACCAGATATCGATGCACGTCGTGTCTTCGGCCACCCGGACCGGATGTTGAAACGGCATCAGCAGAATATAGGTCCCGATCCGAATGCAGTTCGTTCGCGCGGCAATGGCCGCGGCGGTCGGCAGGCTGGACGAATTATAGCCATCTTCGGTGAAGTGATGTTCCGCCAGCCAGACGTTGTCATAGCCCAGCTCTTCAGCCCGAACGATTTGATCGAGCAGGGCGTGATACAGCTCCGGATACGGGCGGTGCCATGGGGCCGGATTGCGGAAGTCGTGGATAATGCCGAATTTCATGCGAGTGCTCCTCCGTGCTGCCGTGTCGCATATTTGGACTGGGCTGTCCAGTCAGCGTGGGGTGCTGCTTTTCCTGCCTCCATAGGCATCCGCTTCTTTTCCATGGTAAGACCACCGGACAGGGAGGTCCTGATGAAAGTTGCGGCCGGCCGAGAATTTTTTGTCCGTTTTGGAGAAGCCGCTCAGGCCATTGTGCCGGAGTTGGACTGGGCTTTGATTGAGCCGGACGGCTCCTGGTCGGCATCGCCGGAGGACTGCGACCTCATCGTGTTAGCCGGCGACGCGTATCGCAAGGCATTCATCGACACCACGGTACAGCTCCCGCAGCCGCGCTGGGCGCATACCGAAGACGCCGGCACGGACGGCCGTTTTTATGATGCCATGCGGGCCAAAGGGGCGCTCGTCTCTCATAGTCCCGGCACAAACGCACCCGAGGTAGCGGAGTTCGCCGTGGGCTTTGTGCTGTGGTCGGCAAAACGATTCGGAGAACTGTCCGCCCGTCAACGCCAGCACCGCTGGCAGGAGGCCGGGCTTGAAAGCCTGAGCGACAAAACCGCCCTAGTGGTTGGTCTGGGTGCCATTGGCAGGCGTATTGTTGGCATGCTGAGCGGTTTTGGGCTGCGGATTCTCGGTATTCGTCAATCAACCCAGCCGGTGGTCGGGGTGGAGCGGCAAGGCACGCTGGCCGACCTCCACCGGTTTCTGCCCGAGGCCGATTTTGTCATTCTGGCCCTTCCGGCCACCCCCCGGACGCGCGGGCTCATCGGCGCGGATGCGCTGGCTCTCATGAAACCCTCTGCCACTTTGATCAATATCGCGCGCGGGGTCATCGTCGATATGACCCCGCTCAAAGAGGCGCTACGGACGGGCAGGCTGCGCCATGCCTGCCTCGACGTCCTGCCCACCGAACCGTGGCCCGCAGACGATGACTTATGGGATATGCCGAATGTGTTTATCACCCCGCATACGGCCTCAACCTCGCCGCTCTATCTGCCGCGGGTCGGCGAGCTGTGGCTGGAGAATCTCCGGCGTTACGTGGCAGGAGAAGAGCTGCGGCATCGGGTTGTTTGGCCGTAGCGAAAAGGGCAGCCACAAGGGCCGCCCCTACGGAAGTTCCTACAGCACCTCAGACTCTCGCAACTTCCCCACGTCCTCCCAGGAATAGCCCAGCATATCGACCAGCACCTGTTCGGTATGCTCGCCAAACTCCGGGGCCGGGGCCTTCGGGTCGGCCGGTGTCTCGCTCAAGATCAGGGGTGAGCCGACGATCTGCGTTTCGCCCCAGGTGGGGTGCTCATAATCCACGACATAGTCGTTGGCCTGCATTTGCGGGTCGTCGGGCAGGTCGGTGATGTTATTCACCAGCGTATAAATGAAATCACCACCGTCCTTCAGGGTTTGCATCCATTCGGCGCGTGGCTTTAAGGCGAAAATTGCATCGACAATGGCGATGATCTCCTCGGCGTTGCGCCCGCGTACCTTCATGTTCTCAAAGCGCGGGTCCTTCTCCAGCTCCGGAATGCCGAGCGTCTTGCAGAAATCCGGCCAGTAGCGGTCGGCTTGCGGCATGGCCAGACAGATCCATTTATCGTCCTGGCACTTATAGTGATTCCAGAGCGGGTTCACCGCCTTGGTGCGATAAAAACGCTTGAACTCTTTACCCAGGGTCAGGCGACAGGCCAGATTGAGCCCCTGGAGGGCCATCATGCTGCCCAGATGCGAGGTATCGACTTCCTGGCCGACGCCCAGGCGTTCGCGGGCCAACAGGGCCACGGTAATGCCGTGGGCCAGCATGATGGCACCCATTTGGTCGGCGATACCGCCGGTGATATTCACGGGCTCCATGTCCGGCTCACCCGCCGCAGTCATGATCCCGGACCGGGCCAGGCCCATATAGTCGAAGGAGGGTTCACCCGCATCCGGCCCGTGCGGACCATAGCCCGTCGCGCTGGCATAGATCAGCTTGGGGTTGTATTTCGAGAGGGTGGCATAATCGAGACCGAGCCTGGCCGCCACGCCCTTGCGATAGTTCTGGACAAAGACGTCGGACTTTTCGACCAGCTTATAGACGATTTCCTTGGCCTCGGGCTTCTTGAGATCGAGCGTGAGGCTTTTTTTATGCCGGTTATTGGCTTCAAAATAATAGTTACGCGCGCCGGTTTTGGCCCCGGCAATTTGCATCACGCCGCGCCCAGGGTCGCCCCCCACGCGCTCTTCGAGCTTGATGACCTCAGCGCCCAAATCGCCGAGCATCATGGTCGCGACCGGCCCCTGCTGCCATATGGTCCAATCCAGGACCCGAATTCCATCCAGCGGCTTTGCCATACGCCTGCCCTCCTTATGATATGCTTCCTGCGGCTGCTTCTCGCCTGCCCGAACTCTAGCACAAGGCCAAGAGGCGAACAAAGTGAGCGGGACAAAAAGGATGCCAAAAGAAAACGCGCTATTGAGGAATCGGAATGAAGAGGCGCTTATTTTTTCTGCGACTCCCAAAACCGATCAGAGGCGCTTTTGATCTGATCGCGGAGTTTCACCAGCAACTCAGCATTGCCGTACAGAATAAATACGGTGGCCGAGACCGTACCAACGATAAATCCAAACCAGAACATAGACCCCACCTCCTATCATGCCAGCGCCCGGATAGCATCCCCTCTGTACTCTCCGCCTTTCTGCGTGAATCAGGCGGGAGCCCTGCTTGTCTCGTGCAGGAAAGTCGTCACGGTGTCAAGAAAGGCTGCGGGCTGATCGAGAAAAACATGGTGTCCGGCCTGGGGAATTTCAATCCCGCTGGCCTGCGGACAGGCATGGACCAAGTGGGCCAAGCGCTCGGCCGAGAGCGCTCTGCTGTGTTGGCCGCGGATGAACAGGATGGGGCAAGCAATGCGCGCCAGCCGGGGCTCCAGGTCGCACGGCCGGCGGGTCATGGCCGCCCGGTCGCTTTTGAGGTGAAAACGACCTGTGTGGTCCGGTTTCACACTGTGTCGGGCAATATGTCTCAACAGCTCGGGTGTTGCCCACGTCTCCGCCGGCAGCAGGCGAAATCGGGCGGAGACATCGGCCGCAGTGGAGTACGTCGGCGGTGGCAGGCAGCGCAGCAAACGCATCGCGCGGCTCGGGCGTAGCCGGGAACCGATATCAACGATAACGAATGCGCCCCGGCTCGTTGCGGCTGTCGTGGCGTAATGCAGTGCCACAAAGCCTCCAAGCGAGTGACCCATAAGAACGGGAGTATCGAGTGCAAGAGCGGCGACAACGCCTTCAAGGTCCGTGACGTAATCGGCGATCTCGTAGGCGGGCGGGTGCGTCCAGGCGCTCTCGCCATGCCCGCGCAGGTCGAGGGCTAGCACCCGGTACGTCCGTGCCAGCGTCGGGGCAATATGGTCCCACCAATGGGCATGGGCCGAGCCGCCGTGAAGCAGGATGAGCGCAGGATTCGTCGCCTCGCCCCATTCCAGATAATGCAGGGCAAGGCCGTTCACGCGGATGAAGCGACTCGTGGGGGAGGAACGCATGGGTCCTGAATATCGCCCGGCTCGGATGAAAGCGCAATCGGCGGAAAGACGACCTTGGCTGGTAGGCAGTCGGTTCTGGCACGCTATAATGGAACGGCTATGGATAAAAAGACAAAGTTTAACATCTGGTATCTTTTCATTGCCCTGTGGGGAGTCGTCATCCTGCACGGCGTCTGGATGCAGGCGACCCGCATTGAACAGATCCCCTATAGCCAGTTTCAGGAATACCTGAATGACGGTCGCATCGCGGAGATCCGTATCTCGGAGCACTATATCCAGGGCACGCTCAACGATCCCGTCGAAGGACAGCCCGGCCAGTTTGTGACGGTCCGGGTGGCATCCGACCTGGCCGAGCAACTGGCCACCCGCGAGGTCCGCTTTGCCGGGGAGATTGAGAGCACGTTTGTCAGCGACCTGCTGGCCTGGATTCTGCCGGTTCTGTTATTCTTTGGCGTCTGGCTGATTCTGATGCGGCGGATGGCCCAGCGCGGCGGCTTCGGTGGCGGCTTTATGTCGATCGGCAAGAGTAAGGCCAAGATCTATATGGAGCAGGATGTCACAGTCCGCTTCACCGATGTGGCCGGGGTCGAAGAAGCCCAGACGGAACTCCAGGAAGTCATTGAGTTTCTCAAGACGCCGGAAAAATTCAGCCGGCTGGGGGGGAAAATCCCGAAAGGCATTCTGCTGGTGGGACCGCCGGGGACGGGAAAAACGCTTCTGGCCAAAGCGGTGGCGGGGGAAGCCCAGGTGCCGTTTTTCTCGATTAGCGGCTCAGAGTTTGTGGAGATGTTTGTCGGCGTCGGGGCGGCCCGAGTCCGCGACCTGTTTACTCAGGCCAAGGAAAAAGCCCCCTGCATTATTTTCATGGACGAACTGGACGCCCTGGGCAAAGCGCGCGGCATGGGACCCGTCTCGCACGATGAGCGAGAACAGACCCTCAACCAACTCCTGGTGGAAATGGACGGATTCGATCAGCGGGTCGGGGTCATTCTGATGGCGGCCACCAACCGACCTGAGATCCTGGACCAGGCCCTACTGCGGGCCGGACGCTTTGACCGCAATGTGGTAGTAGACCGTCCGGACAAAATAGGTCGTCTGGCCATTCTTCAGGTGCACGCCCGCACTGTTCCCCTTGAGGCGGAAACCGACCTGGAAGTAGTTGCCGCCATGACGCCGGGCTTTGCCGGCGCGGATTTGGCCAACATCGTCAACGAGTCGGCGCTGCTGGCGGTCCGGCGCGGCAAAGACACGGTGGGCCTGCCCGAACTCCAGGAGGCGGTTGAGCGGGTGATTGCCGGACTGGAAAAGAAAAACCGAGTCTTAGGCCAAAAAGAAAAAGCGCGCGTCGCCCACCACGAGATCGGGCATGCGTTGGCGGGCATGTCGTTACCGGGGTCGGATGCAGTCCAAAAGATCTCGATTATTCCGCGAGGTGTAGCGGCCTTGGGCTATACCCTCCAACTGCCGAGCGAAGATCGGTTTTTGATGACCAAATCCGAGTTGGAAAACAAAATTGCCGTGCTCCTCGGCGGTCGGGTGGCCGAAGAACTGATTTACCAGGAGATCTCGACCGGGGCCCGAGACGATCTGCTCAAAGCAACCGACACGGCCAAGAGCATGGTCAAATCCTACGGGATGAGCGACACGCTCGGTCAGCAAAGCTTTGACCAGGAGCGCCAGCCCATGTTCCTGCAAAACGGCCAGCCGCAGGGGCCGGGTGACTACAGCGAGGAGACCGCGCGGGAGATCGATACTGAGGTGCGCCGTATTATCGACAAACAGTACGCGCGTATCACCACAATATTGAAGGCGAAGCTCCCCATTCTGCGTCAGGCAGCCCAGGTCCTGTTAGAGAAAGAGACCATCTCTGGGGAAGAGCTGGAACGGATTGCCGCCCAGTTCGAGCGACGGCCCGACGCGGCGCCGGCGGCAGTCGAGGTGGACTGAGCGTTTCAGCAGGGGGACGCCCCTCTTGCCAGCAGCGGGGAAGGGCAGTATCTGTCCTGCTGGGTGCTGAACGCACTGGATGCCAAAGAAGGGGGGCGTCATGAGCAGCAAAGAAGCGTTTACGGTCTCCGTCCCGGATGCGGTATTGACAGACTTACGGGAGAGGCTGGCAAAGGCTCGCTGGCCGGGGGAGTTTGCCAACGAGCAGTGGGCGTATGGGACGAATCAAGCCTACCTCCAAGAAGTGGTCGAATACTGGCGCACCGACTATGACTGGCGCGCGGTTGAACGCGATATGAACGCCTTCTCCCACTATAAGACGACGATTGACGGTGTGCCGATCCATTTCATCCACGAGCCGGGAAAAGGCCCGAATCCGACACCGCTGATCCTGAGCCACGGCTGGCCGTGGACCTTCTGGGATTTTCATAAAGTCATTCGGCCGCTGACCGATCCGGCCGCGTTCGGTGGCGATCCGAACGATGCATTCGATGTCGTCGTGCCGTCCCTGCCGGGGTATGGATTTTCCAATCCCCTGACCACCCCGGGCATCAATTTCTGGCGAACGGCCGACCTGTGGGTTGGGCTTATGCGGGATGTCCTGGGCTATGAAAAATTCGCCGCCCAGGGCGGAGACTGGGGAGCGCTCATTACCGCCCAGCTTGGGCATAAGTACGCCGAGCACCTGCTCGGCTGTCATGTCAACCTTATGGTTCCGCTGGATATTTTTGTCGGCCCCATGCCCGAGGCGTCCGAGTACGGCCCAGGGGAGGAGGGCTGGTACGAAAAGAACCTGAACTTTTTTACTGCCGAGAGTGGCTATTCCGCCTTGCAGACGACCAAGCCGCAGACCTTGGCCTTTGCCCTCAATGACTCGCCGGTCGGGCTGTGTGCCTGGATCCTGGAAAAGCGCCGCACCTGGAGTGACTGCAACGGAGATGTCGAAAAACGCTTTAGCAAAGATGACCTGTGCACCACGATGACGTTATACTGGGCCACCCAGAGTTTTGGCACGTCCGCACGCTATTATTATGAAGCAACGCATAACCCTTGGAAGCCGTCGCATGAGCAGACGCCGGTTGTCCAGGCACCGACCGGCGTTGCCGTTTTTTCAGAAGAGGTTATTCTCATGCCCCGCAAGTGGGCCGAGGGCTATTACAATTTACAACGCTGGACGCCCATGGCCTCGGGTGGGCATTTCGCACCGATGGAAGAACCTGAACTCCTGGTCAATGATATACGCGCCTTCTTCCGACCGCTCAGAGCATAATTTGTCAAGAGTGGGGCTATGCGCACAGGACACCAATTATGAAACTCAACGGAACACGAACCATTTCAGCCCCCCAACAGAAGGTCTGGAGATTCCTGACCGACCCGAACCAACTCGCCAAGTGCATGCCCGGTTGTGAGAGTCTGCAAGAAAGCGGCGAGAATGAATACAGCGGGGAGATCAAGGTTGGCGTGGCCGCGGTCAAAGGCGTCTACAACGGTACGGTTAGGATGGAGGAGATCCAGCCGCCATCCCATTACAAACTCAACCTTGATGGCAAGGGCAGGCAGGGTTTTCTCAAGGGATCGGGCACGATTGATTTAGTCGAGCAAAACGGCCAGACCATCTTGACCTACCGCGGCGATGTCCAGATCGGCGGGCTGCTGGCCAGTGTCGGACAACGCCTGGTGGACGGCGCGGCGAAAATGCTGATCGGTCAGTTCTTCAGGGCTATGGAGGCCGAGATTCAAGCCTTGCCCGATGAAGATGGCAAACCTGAGGGGCGGGGGACCTTGGGCAGATGGCTGAAGCGTCTGTTTGAGAAAGGCAGTCCAGCGTAACCCCGTGCCACTGTGAACACGCACTTCAAAATCGGTATTGCCCAGATAAGCCCGCACCTCGGAGATGTTGCTGCCAACCTGGCCCTGTACGAACAGGCCATTGCCCGCGCCAAAAATGAGAATGTTGAGTTACTCATCTTCCCCGAGTTGAGTCTGACCGGCTATCACCTGCGGGATATGGTTGCGACGGTCGCTCTGCGTCAGGACGCGCCTGAGTTCATCCAACTGCGAGAGTTGAGCACATCGGTGGCCTGTCTGGTCGGGCTGGTCGAAGAGAGCTCGGACTTTTGTTTTTATAACGCTGCCGTCTATCTCAGTGGGGGCGATATCCGACACGTCCATCGCAAGGTCTATCTGCCAACCTATGGCATGTTTGACGAGCAGCGCTATTTCGCGCGAGGGGATAGCGTGCGCGCCTTTGACACCCCGTATGGGCGCGCGGCAGCCCTGGTGTGCGAAGATATGTGGCATCCGTCCACGGTGTATATTGCGGCCCTCGACCAAGCCCTGATGCTCATCTGTCCTTCCTCCAGTCCGCTCCGCGGCATTGCTGACAAGAGACAACAGGACGAGAACGCGCGCTATTGGGAGTCGCTGAACCGCGTCTATGCCGAAACCTTCGGGGTGTTTGTAATCTATGCCAATCGGGTCGGCTTTGAAGACGGGGTGGGGTTCTGGGGCGGCTCGGAGGTGATTGATCCTTTTGGGCAATGCATTGCCAAGGGACGCTATTACGAGGAAGATTTTGTCACAGCGGACATCAGCCTTGATGCCGTCCGGCGCAAGCGCGTTGCGGCACCGCTGTTGCGGGATGAGGACATCGACCTGACGATTAACGAATTGCTGCGGATACGGGGACGGAGACAATAAACCCGCAACAGGAGGACCGAGCATGTCTTATGCGGACGACATTATTGCCATTCAGCAGTTGCTCCACGCCTACTGCCATGTGGTGGACCGTGGCACGCTAGACGAAATCGCCGATCTGTTTCACCCCGACGCAGTTCTACTCCCGGTCTATGAAAGCGACACGCGCTATGAGGGCCGCGACGCGGTGAAGGGCTGGTATGCCAACTACGACAATACGCTGCGGAACGGCGTGCGCTTTCTGCGCCACAAAATCGAGTCGCCCGTGATTGAAGTGTCGGGCAACGAAGCCACCTCAACCTGCTATCTGGATGCCGACGCCATCACCAAATCGACGGATAAGCCCATGGTCGTCTTTGGTCGCTATGACGACAAATTCATCAAAGACGAAGGCCGCTGGTGGCTTAAGGAGCGTAAGATTATCACCTACTACAGCCTGCCGGCCGACGAATATACGCCCGGACGCGGAGCAGAGTAGCTCCAGTTGGTATCTCCTTATCCCTCCATGCATGAGAGCGAAGCGCCGTTTTCCGAAGAGGTGAAGCCCGTCCAATACGAAGCTCGCCTGGCAGAGAAGATACGGTTGCACCGGCTCGGTTGACGCTGTGCGGACAGGCAAGATAGATTGCTGCGCACCGCTTTGAGCCAGGGAGTGGGCGTGTTTATGAAGAGTATTGTGTTGGTAAAACAGGTGCCCGTGGTTTCGGCCATGCAGCTCGACCCGGAAACAAAAACCCTCCGACGTGAGGGCGTACCGTCCGAGGTCAGTTCGTTTGATGTCCGGGGATTGTTGAAGGCGCTGGAGCTGCGGGAAGAACACGGCGGCGAGGTGGTTGCGCTGACGATGGGACCGCCCCAGGCAGAGGAGGCCCTCCGGTACTGCCTGGCTCTGGGAGCGGACCGGGCCGTGCACCTGACGGACCGGGCTTTTGCCGGGGCAGACACGCTGGCGACTGCTCGTACTCTAGCCCTGGCGTGTGAGCGGGAAGGCTATGATCTCATCCTGTGTGGCCGGCACAGTACCGATGCGGAAACCGGTCAGGTCGGACCGGAGATTGCCGAGCTGCTTGATATTCCTCAGGTGACAGGTGTGGCCGCATTAACGCTCGACGCCGACGGCAAGACTCTCCGGGTTGAACGTGAGACCGATAGCGGTTTTGACACCCTTGACTGTCTCTTGCCGGCTCTGGTGTCGGCCACCGAAGACCTGGCGCCGGAACGCTTCCCCAGGAAGGCTGAGCGACAAGCTGCCCAAGAGAAGCCGGTGGAGACGGTTACCGCAGGCGACCTTTCAGCGGACCTGACGCGATTTGGGGCCGCGGGCTCACCGACCTGGGTGGAGTCTGTCCAAACTGTTGAAGACAGGCGTGAAAACCGTGTACTTGAAGGGGAGCTGTCTGAACAGATCGATAGTCTGGTCCAAGCACTCTTAGCCCGCGGGCTGTTTGGAACGTGGGCGGAGGATGGTACCGCGGGCGAAAAGAAGGGACGCAGCGCTGACCCCGAGCCGGGGAAAGCAGTCTGGGTTGTGGCAGAAACCTTGGGTGGCACGCTCCGGCCCGTCAGCCTTGAGCTTTTAGGCAAAGCCGTTGAGCTGTCGGCGCAGTACGGGGGTGAAGTGGGTGCGGTCTTGATCGGCGGCGGGCTCGACGCCCATATCACGCCTTTGGCCGAATATGGCGCCGATGTGGTCTACCGGGCCGATGATGTCCGTCTTGCCTCCTATGACACGGACCTGTATGCCGCGTTGTTAAGTCAGGCAATTCAAGCCCACAAGCCACAGGTGCTGCTGTTGGGTTCAACCGCGATTGGCCGCGACCTGGCGCCGCGGGTTGCGGCGCGGCTTGGGCTGGGTCTCACCGGCGATTGTGTGGATCTGGAAGTTGATAATCAGGGGCGCTTGCTGCAACTCAAGCCTGCTTTTGGCGGCAACATTGTTGCGCCGATTCTGTCGAAAACAACGCCCGCAATGGCGACGGTTCGCCCCGGTATGCTGTCCCCCGCTCGGCCCATTCCCGGCCGTCAGGCACGGGTTGAAAGACTGACGCTTGATGATGTCCACAGTCGGGTGCAACTAGTGTCACAAACGGGTGCCGCGGCAGCCAAAGCCGCGGCCCTGGATGCTGCGGATATCGCTATTGGTGTTGGAAAAGGCATCGGCGGGCCGGAGAATCTGCCCGTGATTGAACAACTGGCCGATGTGTTAGGCGGAGCGCCGCTGGCTTCGACGCGGGATATTTCGGACCTGGGTTGGCTCCCCCGGCAACATCAGGTTGGCATCACCGGCCGAGCGGTCGCGCCGAAACTGTATTTTGCCATTGGTATTCGAGGCGCGTTCGAGCATATGGTCGGTTTGCGTAAGGCCGGCACCATTGTGGCCATCAACATCAAAGCCAAGGCGCCGATATTCAAAACTGCCGACCTCGGTATTGTCGGCGACTATGCCGAAGTCGTACCGCTCTTGACCGAGGCTTTACGCAAGGCGAAGGCTGAGCAATAAACTCGTCCTGCGGCAAGAGCCGAGAAAAAGGACGCACTCTCTTACGCCGCCCACCAACGTGGGATCCGCGCCGGCTCAGCAGAGAAATACAAGGCTTGGATTTTCCGCGGGTCGAGAGCCAGGTGCTGACAGATCCACAAGAAGCTGAACGGGCTCTCATCTTTTGAGAAAAACCACATCCGGTCCAACTCAAACTGAGAGAGAAACAAACTGTTACCCTTCCGCACTAAATCGCGTACCACAAAGGCATCGGATAAAACGTTACGGAGGAGCGCTTTGAATGGGTTGTATGACGAATAGCGGGGCTGCTGCTCGCCACCTTCCACATCCACCATCATCATCATATCCACAGCAGCATACATCATAGCTACAGCTTACTAGCTGTTAGTGCAGATTTTGCAACCCCCCTACCGCTCTTTCCTTCGATATTTTTACACGGCAGACTTTTTCCCCGCATATCGGGGGCATTACTCCGGTATTTTTCCATGAGAAACGTGAGTCTCGACAGCGGAGGGCTGACCGCGTCAGGCGCGTTATGCCGGCCACGCCGTCTGCAGCAGTTGGAATAATTCCGTAAACTGTTGCTCGGTCAGCTCCAACGCTTGGGTGACATCGGGCGGCTTGGGCCAGAACCGGTCGGGAAATGCAACGCCGCCTACCGTCCGTGGTGTGGCGTAGCGTGGAATCACGTGAAAGTGGACGTGCCTGTCTACCATCATGAGTAACAGATAGTTAATTTTGTCGAAGGCGAAGACCCGTTTAAGCGTCCCTTCCAGGTCAGCCGTGACGGTATGCAACTCGGCAAACGCCTCGGCTGAGACCTTCGCCATACTCGTGACCTCGGCGCGACACACCAGCACCAGCGAACCGACCGTCACTTGCTGTGGACGCAGGAGAACCGCCCAGTGCGCGTACTCACGCAGCAGGGTGTTCGGGTAGTTGAATTTCAACAATGTTTCATGCGGCATATTTTCATCCCTCTCTGTCTGAAAACTATGTGGTCTCGGAAAAGGATGCAATGCGCGGTTGCGCGTGTATGGAGCGCCCGCAAGGGTAGACGAGGGAGGAGGGCGGGCACTCTATGACGGGCGCAGAGCGTCTGCATCCGCGGTCGGGTTTTCGCAACAGTCAGAACACGCGTGCTGCGGCCGGTAATCGATCACATTGCCGTGCCGGTCAAGCTCAAAATGGCAGCACTCCAGCAACAGGTCTTTCAGCTTGGCCCGCCCGCGTTGGACGCGAGACTTGGCCCCGGACAGGGACAAGCCCAAGCGGACGCCGACCTCACTTTGTGTCAGCCCTTGGAGCTCTGCCAGCTCTATTGCCTCACGATAGCGGGGCGGCAACTGTTGCACGATGCAGCCCAGACCGGTGGCGATCTCTTCGTTATAGTTCTCTTCCGCAGTGCTCTCTTCAGGGATGGCGTCTGCCACGACACCGTCGGGGACGAAGACCTCTTTCGATACGGAGCCCGTGCGGAAATAATCCCTCAGTGTGTTCTGGGCAACCCGATAGACCCAGGCTGCCAGCCGTTCCTGTTCCCGGAGGGAGGCGAGTCCATTATGGACCCGTACAAATGTCTCTTGGAGCAGGTCTTCCGCCAATTGGTCATCATCCCCGACACGGCGGCGAAAGAACGCGCGCAACTGCCGGCTCAACACCTGCCAGGCGTGCTCAGTTGAGACGCTCATCCGACCTCCTATTCCGCACAGCATTCAGTTGGACAACATGGAGAGCTTTGAAGCGCCTCCCGGTCTGGGGCGTCGCCTGCTTCCGCACCGGCGGTCTCTTGCTTCTTTCTGATATAATCTGGCACATCGGCATCCAGAACCACAAAAATCTCCCAGGCATTGCCGTCCGGGTCGGTTACCCAGGCTTTGTCCTGCACAGCGTAACAGCACGAGACGGCGTCTTCCATGCGTGGCTTGAGCCCTGTGGCCTGCAACCGGGCGGCAATCCGAGCGACAGCCTCAGTCGATTTGGCCTGAACCCCGAAGTGGGCGCTCGGACCGGACCGGGTCTGTTGGTTTGCATCTTCATGCAAGCTGAGGTTCAGGGGCGGGTCGGCAACCTCGAACTTCGCATAGCGGGGGCGTACCTTGGTCGGTCCCTGGGCGAACAGGTGTCGATAGAAGATGGCGGAGCTCTCCATGTCTCGAACCGATAAAGCGATGTGGACTCGGGCCGGAGTCGCAAATTCTACTGCAGATTGACCGTTCATCGAAAACCTCCTGCATAACAGTGTCTATTTATATAGACGGAGGAAGCGAGCCAAAGGACGCAAATTGGAAACCCAGCGGCCTATACCCACTCCCCACATGAGCGGACTGGCCTCTTGTGAAATAGAGAGATCGATATAGTAGTAGAGAGTGCAAAATGCCCTCATAAAGAAGAAAACGACTGTTATGAGTCGTGGCTATTCGCTAATTGAAGTTCTGGTGGCTCTGGCGGTGTTCTCGATTGCCTCGCCTGCAGACGGCTGTCCGGACGATCCGAGCGAACGGGTCAGATATACCTACGATGCCCAGGCGCAGATGCTCCGCCGTGCGACCGGGAATGGCTCTGCTCAGCCCTTTATCGGCAATATTCCTGCGGATGGTTTTCTGTTGTCCCATTTTGATCGGGACGGCACCCAACTCCTGCCACCGCTCAACCCCGCTGAGCGGGCCGCCGTCTTTTTGATCGACCTGGTTGTTCGTACCGCTCAGCCACATCCTGACCCTCAGGTCGGTGAACCTATTACGGCCAGACTGGGATCGGCTATCTTTCTGTCGAATCCACCGAACTGAGCCTCAACCGAGCCCCATGCGCATACTCTTCCGGCGTAGTGTCCTTCGTTCAGAGCGCGGCGTGGTGTTGCTGACCACGCTCATCCTGATGGCACTGCTAGCCGCCATTGGAAGCAGCCGAACCATACTCAGCCGGGTTGACCTGTTTATCTCACAGAATCTCAGAAGTGGTGTCCAGGCGTTCTGGCTCGCCCAGGCCGGAGCAGTTTGATGCATAGCAGGGGCTCCCAAGGTTTTTCCTTGCTCGAACTCCTGTGTGTCCTTGCGCTGCTGGGCATTCTGACTGGAATAGCCTCGCTTCAACTCGCCCCACTCCTCCAGCGTGTCGCGGTCAATAGTGGGGTCTGACAGGTGGCTGCCGCTCTCCAACTCGTTCGGATGCAAGCCATCGCGCATAACCGCCGCTTACGCGTGACCTTCCAGCCTGGTTCCGATGCCTATCTCGTCGAAAAAAGAGAGAACGGACGCTGGCAGGACCATCGTCTCCACAGTCATGACAGCGGTGGCGATGGTCCAGTCAGTATCCTCTTGCCAACGAGCGTGATCGTCTCGGCCGCAAATTCGCGCGGCGATGTGATTTTTGTTCCTCGGGGCCATGTCGACGGCGGAATGACGCTCACGCTGGTATCTCCTGACGGCAAGTTCTCAAAGCACATTGTGATCAATCTTGCCGGTCAGGTCCGGATCGATTAGACTACAGTGGTTGCTACCCATTGACCTCCCCCTGCTGTTTGTTTGCCTGCTTGCGTGTGTCGGCGGCGCCTGTATCGGGAGTTTTCTGAATGTGTGTATCTACCGCCTGCCGCTTGAGGAGTCGGTGATCTCTCCAGGCTCCCACTGCCGGCACTGCTTAACCCCACTTGCCTGGTACGATACTATTCCGCTGTTCAGCTATCTTGTTCGACGCGGACGCTGTCGGACATGCGGCGCCCGGTTTTCTGTCCGGTACTTTTGGGTCGAACTGCTGACCGCCGCGATTGCCGGTCTGCTGGTGATTCAATTTGGCGTCAGCCTGATAACCCTGGGATATTTCGTCTTTGCTGCGGCCTTGGTCGTCATCACGTTTATTGATGTGGATTATAAAATTATTCCCGATGTCATCAGTCTGCCTGGGATCATCCTCGGTCTGCTCTTTTCCGCGCTCTCTCCACACCTGACGTTCCGGGAGTCGCTTATAGGCGCTGGACTCGGAGCCGGCATCCTGCTGATAGTGGCCTTCGGCTATTGGGCCGTGACCAGACGTGAGGGCATGGGCGGGGGGGATATCAAACTGTTGGCCATGATAGGCGCCTTTCTGGGCTGGCGCGCCATACCTTTTACCCTGCTGCTTGCTTCTTGCACCGGATCGGTGATTGGGGTTGCCACCATGCTACGCCGTCGGGCCGACTCCAAACTCGTCTTACCGTTTGGTCCGTTCTTGGCGTTTGGCGCTGGGTGTTATCTCTTCATCGGGGAATCCCTGATCGCCTGGTATCTCGGCCTGCGCTGACCCGACCCTACCTGTGGAGAATGTGAAAAGGACTACAGCATAAGGACTACAGCATGATGTCGGCCGACCTGTCGCGGAATACTGACGCCCGCCCGCGTCCTACGGACCCGCATGCCGCGTATACGGAGCGGCTGGGTCAACGCGAAAGACAGCTTCACCACTGTATGCAGCGGGACCGAGTGATAGGTAACGCGCGTCTGATTCTCTTTCTTGCCGGCTGTGGTTTTGCGTGGTTTTTCCTGCGGCCCGGAACCTTGGCGTGGGGCTGGTTGCTGCCTTTTGTAATCGGCTTTGCCGGACTCGTACTCTACCATGAGCGGGTCAAACACCAGCGACTACGGGCAGAACGGAGCGTGGCGTTTTACACCCAGGGATTAGCCCGGCTTGAAGACCGTTGGGTCGAGGGTGGGGAGCCGGGGAGTGTGTTTCTGCAAGAAAGTCAGCAGGCTGGTCATCCCTATGCTGTCGATCTCGACCTGTTTGGTCCAGGCTCGGTGTTTGCCTTGCTATGCACCGCGCGGACTTCGAGCGGACGACAGACCCTGGCCGCCTGGCTGACAACACCGGCGACGCCCGAGGAGATCCGTGCCCGTCAGGCCGCCATTGATGAACTCTGTCTCCGTCTCGACCTGCGCGAAGAGCTTGCCGTCCGTGGCGACGATATTGATGCCGGTGTCTCGCCCCACAGCCTGCAAGACTGGGGACAAGCGCCGCCCCATCTCTCCGGCTGGTGGATGCCTGTTGTGGCCGGCGTCCTCTCGTTGCTGTCGCTGGTGACCCTGGCCGCTTGGGGGCTGACCTCGATTGGGCCGATCCCGTTTGTGGTGGCGAGTGTGGTGCAGGGTCTTTTTGCCGCCAGCGTCCGGCAGCGGGTCGGACGCGCCATTACCAATATCGAGCGATTCGGACGCGAACTCAGCCTGCTGTCCACGGTCCTGCCCTGTCTCGAACACGAGGCGTTTGCGTGTCCGTGGCTGGCCCGTCTCCAGGCATTGCTTGCAAGCAACGGCTCACCGCCCTCGCGTCAGATCGCCCGCCTCAACCGTTTGATTACCTTGCTCGAATCTCGCAAGAATCAGATTTTTATTCCGCTGGCCGGCCTGCTGCTGTGGACGACCCAGCTCGCCTGCGCCCTCGAACGCTGGCGGGCCGTCTCGGGTCGGGCCATTGCCCACTGGCTGCAGGTGATCGGCCAATTCGAGGCCCTGAATGCGCTGGCCGGCTATGCGTATGAGCACCCGACCGACCCTTTCCCGGAACTCGTGTCCCGGCAAAAAGATGGCCAACGAGGTGCCTGTTTTGAGGGAGCCGGACTCGGTCACCCGCTGATGCCCGAACAGCGCTGTGTCGGCAACGATATCGCCCTGAACCAGTCTCCTCAGGCCTTGATCGTCAGTGGTTCCAATATGTCGGGCAAGAGCACGCTGCTCAGGACCGTCGGGGTGAACGCCGTCCTGGCCTTGGCCGGTGCCCCGGTGCGGGCGCGGCACCTCCGCCTCTCCCCGCTGACGCTTGGGGCAAGCCTGCGTATCCAGGACTCTCTGCATGCCGGGACGTCTCGTTTCTACGCGGAAGTGATACGCGTCCGCCAACTGATGGATGGCGCGGCAGGTCCGGTGCCCGTGCTGTTTCTTTTGGACGAGATTTTCCACGGGACGAATTCCCACGACCGCCAGATTGGGGCAACAGCCGTGGTCCGTAGTCTGCTTGAACGGGGAGCCATTGGTTTGGTCACAACCCACGATCTTGCCCTGGCCCGGATCGCCAATAGCCTGTCTCCGCGCGTGGCCAACGTCTGTTTTGAAGATCAATTCGAAGACGGCGAGCTGCGGTTCGACTACCGCATGCGGACCGGTGTCGTCCAAAAGAGTAATGCCCTGGCGCTGATGCGATCAGTCGGATTGGAAGTCGGCTAACTTTTTCGCTATGTTCCACACGCCCACAGAGTACGTTTCATGAGCGGATTTTTTATCACCTTTGAAGGGAGCGAAGGCGGCGGCAAGACCACCCAGGTCTCCCTCTTGGCCGATGCGCTACGCGTGCGTGGACACGACGTGGTTGAGACGCGGGAGCCGGGTGGTACGCCAGTCGGTCAGACCCTGCGCCAACTCCTGTTACGCCCGTCCACCGGGCCGCCGACCGACGCGCTTCTTCCCCCGGCCGAATTGCTGCTCATGCTCGCCGACCGGGCGCAGCATATTCATGAGGTCATCCTGCCCGGCGTGCAGGCCGGGCGTATTGTGCTCTGCGACCGGTACGCGGACTCGACCACCGCCTATCAAGGCTATGGACGCGGCTTTGAGTTGGCTGAAATTGCTCGGCTGAATGCCTTTGTGTGTGGTACATGCCAACCCCAACTCACCTTCGTGTTGGACCTGCCGGTTGCTGTTGGGATGCAGCGAGCCAACGCGCGACGGGGAGGGGCGGCGATTGACCACTTTGAGGCTGCGTCAGTGGCTTTTCACGAGCGGGTGCGCGAGGGGTTCTTAGCCATAGCCCGCGCCGAGCCCGAGCGGGTCTGCCTGATCGATGCGGCCCAGGATATCGAGGCGGTGCACGCGGCGGTGCTTACCGGTGTCCGCCAACGCTTGCCTGCCCTGCTCTGAGGACAGTCAGAAGGGAATCCTATGCTGCTGGATCAGATACACGGCCACGCCTCAGCGCTGGCGACGTTGCGCAAGACACTGGCCAATGATCGGGTTGCCCATGCGTATCTCTTTACCGGTCCGGACGGTATCGGCAAGCGTTGTACCGCCATTGCCTTGGCGCACGCGTTACTCTGTCAGGCGGCTCCTCAGCGCGGGTGTACCGCCTGTCCGGCCTGTGTGTCCCTGCAAGCCGGCTCTCATCCGGACTATTATTTCAGTGCGCCCCTGCCCGGAAAGCAGAGCATGGGCATCGATCAGATTCGGGCCATGCAGCGATTTTTAGCGCTTCGGCCCGTTCGCGGCGGCAAGAAAGTCTGTATCCTCAATGAGGCGCATATTCTAACGGACCAGGCGCAGAGTGCCCTGCTGAAGATCCTTGAAGAACCGCCCGGCGACGCGATTATCGTGCTGATTGCCGTGAGTGGGGCCACGCTCTCCCTCCCCCTGCTATCACGCTGTCAGCACGTGCGCTTTGCTCCCTTGCCGGTTCAGGACGTGGAACGCATCCTGAGGCAGGAGGCCGGTCTGGAGGCCGACACCGCGAGTCTCCTCGCCCGCTACAGCCGCGGCAGTATTGGCCGTGCCCTCAGCCTTGATCTACCCACTCTGATGGAGGAGCGACAGCGGGTTGTCGAGCACCTCTCCGCCGTACACAGAGCCTCTTTTTCAACCTTATCTGAACTGGCTGAATGGCTGGTAGCCGACCGGAGCTCCAAGACAAAGAAGAAAGCCGAGACGCCACAAGCACTGGAGAAGGGCGCCCGTCTGGAACTTGTTCTGGCCTGGTATGAAGAGGCGCTGCGCTACCTCTTGCTTGGTAATAGCGCGGTCGTGCGCTATCAGGACTGCCTACCCGCCCTGGCCCAGGCGACCGCGAACGTGGGCATTCCCCGGGCCTTACACGATCTCACCGTCGTCTACGAGACGATACAGTCCCTGGGTCGGAACGCAAATCCTCGACTCGTCGTCGAAGATATGCTGCTGGAACTTGCTGAGGCTGCGCCCGCCCGTTAGGAAAGAGAGATTCGAGGAGACAGACATGGATCAACCACGACATATACTTGTTGGCGTCGCCTGGCCGTACGCAAATGGCGAACAACACATCGGCCATATTGCCGGCGCCTATCTGCCGCCCGATATTTTTACCCGCTTCCAGCGGATGCGCGGCAACCATGTCCTGATGGTGAGCGGCTCCGACGCGCACGGCACCCCCATTACCGTCCGGGCCGAGGCCGAGGGTGTCGGCCCGGCTGAGATTGTTGATCGGTTTCATGCCACGTTTATCGACAGCTATCTCAAACTCGGTCTGACGTTCGACCTATTCACCCATACGGATACCCAAAACCACTGGGATGTGACGCAGGATCTTTTTCGTACTCATCTTGAGGGCGGCTATATTTACCAGGACAGCCAGCAGCAATTGTATGACGCCCAAGCTAACCGTTTTTTGCCCGACCGCTATGTTGAGGGTAACTGCCCGTTTTGTGACCATGACGAAGCGCGCGGGGACCAGTGCGATCAGTGCGGGCGCACCTACGAAGCGGTTGAACTCAAAAACCCCCGCTCACGCATTACCGGGAACACCAGCCTCGAAGTCCGGGAGACCGAGCATTACTTCCTGGACCTGTCGAAACTCCAGGAACGGCTGCGGTCCTGGCTGCAAGACGGCAAAACGCACTGGCGTCCGAATGTCATCCATTTTGCGCGCACCCAGGTGGAACAGACCGAGCTGCGTGGCCGCCCGATCACCCGTGACATGGAGTGGGGCGTGACAATTCCGCTGTCGAACACCGCAGGGAAATGCATCTATGTCTGGTATGACGCCGTCATCGGCTATCTGAGTGCGGCAAAAGAGTGGGCCCAGCTCAATAACGAGGCCGAACACTGGCGTCAGTGGTGGGACGCCAATACCAACCCCCAGGCTCGTATCTATAATTTTATCGGTAAGGACAATATCCCCTTTCATGCCATGATGTGGCCGGCGATGCTGATCGCCTACCAAAGCCTGAATCTGCCCTATGATGTGCCGGCCAACGAATACCTGAATATGTACGGCCGGAAGTTCAGCAAAAGCCAGGGGCGGGTCATCAGCGTTCTGGACGTGCTCGAACGCTACCAGGCTGATGCGTGGCGTTACGCGCTCACCGCCATCGCGCCGGAAACCAATGATGTAGATTTTACCTGGGACGATTTTGTCGAACGCGTCAACAACGAACTGGTGGCGAATTGGGGCAATCTGGTGAACCGGGTGTTGGGCTTTGCCTATAAACGCTGGCAGGGCGTCATCCCCGAGCCGGGGCCGTTGAGCGCCAAAGAGCAGGGTCTGCTGGATGAAGTCAAAGCCGGCTTCCACAGCGTTGGGGACTTATACGACCGGGTGAAGCTCAAGGCCGCCATGCAGGAAGTCCGACGGCTGAGCCAACGGACGAACCAGTATCTGCACGACGCGGCACCCTGGACTACGATTAAGACCGACCCCCAACAGGCCGCCACCTCAGTCTATGTGGCGCTGCAAGCCATCGATTGGCTGAAAATTCTCTGGGCCCCTATACTGCCCCACACCAGCCAACAGCTCCACGAGTTCCTCGGCTATGACGGTCAGCTCTTTGGCCGTCAGTATACGCAGACCGTCGAAGACGCCCGAGGCGAGCATCACGTGCTACGCTATGACAACAGCGCCGCGACTGGCAGGTGGGAACCGGGGACGCTTGCCCCAGGCCAAGCGCTGCGGCAGCCCGCGCCATTATTTGTCAAACTCGACGAAAACGTACCGGAGCAAGAGGCGGCGGGTTAAGGGAAGGGACGCCGACCATGCGCTTGGCCGACTCACACTGTCATCTGACCGACACGCAGTTTGACGAAGACCGGACTGCGATTCTGAGCCGTGCGCACCAAGCCGGCATCGGACGTTTTATTACGATTGGAGCGACGGGCGAATTTTGGCACAACGAAAAAGCCGTAGCGCTGGCTCAGAAACAACCGGATGTTTTTGCCACGGTTGGGGTGCACCCGCACAATGCCGAAACGATTACCCCAGAAACCTATGCCCAACTGCGCCGCTTGGCTCAGGAGCCCAAGGTCGTCGGGTTGGGCGAGACCGGCCTGGATTTTTACTACGAGTATTCTCCCCGCGTAGCGCAGCGGATGCATTTTCGCACCTTTATCCAACTCGCGCTCGAACTCGACCTACCGCTCTCCATGCATGTCCGTGAGGCCTACGCTGAAGCGGCTGAGATTCTCCGTCAAGAAGGCGGCGGCCGAGTCCGAGGCGTGATGCACTGCTTTACCGGTACTGTACCGGAAGCCGAGACCCTGCTCGCCCTTGGTTTGTCTCTGTCGTTTAGTGGGATTGTGACCTTCAAGAGTGCCCAGGAATTGCGCGCGGTCGTACCCATTGTGCCAATGGACCGCCTGCTCATTGAGACCGATTGTCCGTATTTGGCCCCGGTCCCATACCGTGGCCGGCGGAACGAACCAGCCTACGTCTCCCAGGTGGCGGCAACGATTGCCCAGCTCAAAGCTGCGCCGCTTGAGGAGGTGGCGCAGACCACCTGGCGCAATACCGCCCGCCTCTTTCGGCTCGACGCTTAGCCGTTGAAGAAACGCCCCTGACGCGGGTCAAGACTTTCTCGGCATTCTTTGCAAATCCCGTAGATTTCCATCTTGTGCGTGGTCGCCACAAAGTCGTAGCGCTGCGCCAGTTCTTCCTGGAGTTCTTCAATCCGGGGCTGGACGAATTCGATAATACGTCCACAGCGTTCGCAGATCAGATGATCGTGGTGCCGTTCGGCCTCAATATTCTCAAAGCGCGCCTGTCCATCGGCAAAGTGGCGCTCCTCGGCGAGCCCGCACTCCTTGAGTAATTTGAGGGTCCGGTAGACGGTGGCATAACCTACCCGCGGATTAACCTGGCGGACTTCACTATACAATTCTTCCACACTGATGTGGCGTGTGATCGCAAAAAAGACGCGGGCGATGTCTTCTCGCTGAGCGGTGGCCTTGAGGCCCTGCTCTTTGATCCAGAGCCGAAAGGTGTCAAGCCGCTCACTCATGCTGGATGCTCTCCTGTTGTTCCTGCCAGAAGGTGACGGATTGACGGCGACAACGCCTGCATATCAACCTTGCGGTGCGAGAGCTCATCGAGCAGGATGTCAACCCGTTCGGTCACCGGACGGTCTCGGTCGAGGAAGACGATGTCTTGGTCGTGCACGCGACAGCCCCCGCCACGAACGCGATACCCAACTTCACGCAGCAACTTTTCCTCTCGGACCTGAATGCCCAGCCGTGTCGCGACCTCTTTCAGCTCTCCGAGCGTCGCGTTCTCTTGTCCGCCACCACTACCTCGCCCACCAGTCTTCTTCTTTGCCATAGTTCTATTGTGACCAAGGCCCGAAAACTTGTAAAGCACCAAATTCTGTGTTCAGACCTTCCCCCTTGCGAGCCTGTAGACGGATGGGTAGTATTCCCTAACCGAACGGTCAGCCCGTGAGGCTGAAGGGGCAAGCGGCCCGACAGGCTAAGGATAAGGAAGGATATGCGGTTTCCATTACACATCACTACCGACATGATTAAATGGCAGCTCAAGAACAAGCTGAACGGCCAGTCTCGTTATCCCGTCGTGCTCATGCTTGAGCCTTTATACACCTGCAATCTGGCCTGTGTGGGCTGTACGCCGGAGCGACACCAAGGCGATCTCAAAGATCGACTCTCTCTCGATCAATGCTTTGAAGCAGTGGATCAGTCCGGCACGCCGGTGGTGTCGATTTGTGGCGGAGAGCCAACCGTGTATCCGGAGCTGCCGGAGCTGGTCGAGGGCATTATTGACCGCAAGCGCCACATCTATCTGTGTACCAACGGGATTTTACTGGAGCGCTTTTACGCCAAAGGGAAGCCGCATAAACGCCTGTCCATCAACGTGCATCTGGATGGCATGCGCGACACCCATGACTTTGTGTGTGACAAGCCTGGCGTCTTTGATACAGCCGTTGAAATGATCAAGCGCGGCAAACAGCTCGGCTATTCCATGTGTACCAACACCACGGTGTTCCGCGAAACCAGCATGGAAGAGATCGAAGAGATGTGCGAGATGCTGACCGGGCTGGGCGTGGACGGCATCATGATCTCGCCCGGTTATCACTACCAGGCGCTTGAGACCAACCATTTTCTGTATCGGGACGAGATCCACCAGAAGTTCAAACACGTGTTGAAGCTGTCCGAGCGCTACAAGATCTCGCTTACCCCGCTGTTCCTCGAATTCGCCGCTGGCGAGCGCGACTACCCCTGTACGCCGTGGGGCAATGTCACCCGGACGCCCTTTGGCTGGAAGGACCCGTGCTATTTAATCGGCAAGAAATACTTCAAGACCTGGGACGAGTTCTGGAACGGTGTGGATTGGGACTACTGGGAAAAGCGCGAAGACGCCTTGTGTCAGAACTGTCTCATGCACTCCGGCTTTGAGGCCTCGGTCATACGCAAACTGCCCGAGAGCCCGCAGGACATGCTGCGCATGGCCAAGTGGATGATGGCGGCCTAGGCCCTTCCCAGCCTTATTTCGTTTCCCTCTCCCCCTGGGAGAGGGGTAGGGCGAGGGTTCTTCTCCCTCCCCGTATACAACTTCAGACCACGACAGGAAAAATACATGGGAGCCACCCGCTCCACTCCCTCCACCTGGAAAGACCGCAAGCGCTACAGGGCCACCGCCACCCAACTCGCCGAGTGGCAGGAGCAGTACCAGCGACACTTCGAGTATTTCAACCGCCAGTACTTCGCCAATACGCTGCCCCCATACCGTATTACGCTCCACGACCCGCTCATCGTCCCTGGGGTGCCGGCCGCAATGAGCAAATACATAGCCGGCTACTGCGACAAAAAACGCCGCCGAATTTTGTTGGAGGCGTTTCCCTTCCCCAAAGGGGAAGGCATCCTACTGCACGAAATGGCCCACGCGGCGACCAATGTGCACCACGGCCCGCGCTTTCGCCAGGAAATGACCCGTCTGGCCGCCCTGGCCGCTCCGCTCGGCCCGATCAACCTCGCTACCTATGTGACGGGTGGGTCGTAGCCATTCGCTTAAAAGCCCAACGCAAACAGCAGGGCCGCGCGAATCTCGGTCAGCCGATTCCTATTTAATGTTGTGATAGCCGGTCCGATCTTCGCTTTTGTCACAGTCTGCACATGATCAAGATTCACAGCGCACTCTCGCGGCATTCCGTCCGTTTGGGAAAGGGACACCTCTGAAGGAATATCTCTGATCGTCGTGGTAATTGGAGCGACAGTGACTTCTCCAAGAAACTCTAGTGCGGAATCCCTGGTCAGGATGACAACCGGCCGCCTCTTATCTGGACGTGCGAATCTATACCAACGGACTTCCCCATGCTTCATCATTCGCCCCAGACTTGTTCATTTTCCCAAATATCAAACTCTCCCTTCTGGACAGGCTTGTGCTGATACCCTGCCCGTTGTCTTTTTTCTCGCTCTTCCTCACTGATTCTCGTTAAGGCTGCACGTAGCGCTGCGCGGGTAAATGCAGAGCGGGAGGTTCGTAATTTCCGAGCGGTTTTATCCACGGCTTTGACTAAGTCCTCATCCAATGTCATCTGAACAGTCTTCATATTTCCTCCTGCGTCCTCATATATACTTTTATAGCTATTTTTATCCATATAAAAGAATGACCGAAAAGAATTTTCCCTGCTTCTCCGGTTGTCATGACAAATTCGACGGAGCAGGATTGTCGCAAGAACTCCGTCCGGCTTGCCGTGAATTCCTGTCCTGGCATAATGGTTCAGGTCCGCTCGGCAGAAAGGAAACTCTCAGCATTATGCCCAGCATGAAAGTCGCTCGTTTGTACGATTCAACTGATATTCGTTTTGAAGACGACCCCATTCCCGCTGTCGGGCCGGGCGAGGCGTTGGTGAAGACTCGGGCGTGCGGGATTTGCTCGGGCGATGTGATGGGCTGGTATATGAAGAAAAAGGCCCCGCTGGTGTTTGGGCATGAGCCCGCGGGTGAAATCGTTGCAATCGGCGCGGGGGTGGAAGACTTTCAGCCCGGCGACCGGGTGTTCGTCCATCATCACGCGCCGTGTTTTTCGTGCCGGGCGTGTCAACGCGGCGAGTTCGTCCAGTGTCCAACCTGGCGGGCAACAAAGATTGTTCCGGGTGGCATGGCCGAATACTTCGTGGTGCCCAAGGACAATTTGTCCGGCGATACCTTACGCCTGCCTGAGCAGATGTCGTTTGCCGACGGCTCTCTGGTCGAACCCACGGCCTGTGCGGTCAAGTCCCTGCGGCGCTCGGGGTTTCAGGCCGGCGACAGCGTCTTTGTGATTGGACTCGGCATCATGGGGCAGTTGCACGTTGCCCTGGCAAAACATGCCGGGGCTCGAAGCATCGTTGGCACAGATTTTGTCCCCTATCGTTGCACAAAGGCGCGTGAACTTGGAGCCGATCTCGCGCTGAATCCGCAGGCTGTGAAAGATGGCAATGTCGAGAACGCGCTGCGGGAATATACCCAGGGCGAGATGGCTGAGGTCGTCATTGTCGGACCGGGTTCGATCGAAGCCATGCAGCTTGGTCTGCGATGTGCGGCCAAAGGCGGAACCGTGGTGCTATTTACGGCCAGTAAACCGGACGACACGCTGACATTCTCGCCCAACGATCTGTATTTTAACGAAGTCCGCCTCATCCCCAGCTATTCGTGCGGACCGAACGATACCCGCGAGGCGCTCCGGTTGGTTCAGGACGGCGTCATTACAGCCGAGAAATTCATCACCCATCGTTTCCCGTTTGAGCAACTCCACGCCGCCTATCGTAACGCGGCTGACGCGCGAGACTCCCTCAAGACGATTATTGAGTTTGCCTAAGGAAGGCTATGTCCGCTCCCAAAAGTCGCCTGATACGGGCTCAAAAAGACCACGATCCGTATACCTGGTCCGAGGTCGAATGCGAAGCCTACAAGCAGGGACAGGAAGCGGGCCGAGAGTGGAAAAGCATTGTCCGTCAGGTTCTGGTCGGCAAACAGGCCGAAGAGACCGGCTTTCATCTGCGCTATTTTGAAATCGAACCGGGCGGCTACTCCAGCTTGGAGAAACACGCTCACGCCCACGTTGTGATTGCCGTGCGCGGGCAGGGGCGGGTGGTTCTGAACGATCAAGCCTGGGAGATGCAGGCGCTTGATACCGTGTACGTTGCTCCCTGGACCTCCCATCAGTTTCTGGCCGACGGTGACGAGCCCTTTGGTTTTTTCTGTATCGTCGATGCGGAGCGCGACCGTCCCCAGGCCGTCTCTCAGCAAGAATGCCGGCTCGCTCAGGCCGTGGGCGCGCAATCCGACCTACAGGCTCCCCCTAAATCACATCTCTCGTGAACCGATATCTCGTATAAAATCTCGTCCTTTGTCAGTAATAAAAAGCTGAACCGGAGAGAATTTAATGTTATTGATGAAAACCTGTCCGCTCTCTTCAGCAATTTTCACAAATCCAGCATCTAATATCCGCTTGATCAAGATGTTCATAAAAAGCGGCCACTCTATGGGCCGACCCATATTCGTTTCAAAAAGTACATCAAGTTCCAGTTGAGTAAATTTATCGTGGGCAAATCGAAGGTTGATCTTGTAGAGACGTAGACTTTTACGATCAATGTCTCCTCGATCAGCGCGTCTATGGCAATTTGGACAAAGGGCAATAAGGTTGTCGTACTTATGTTCCCGACAACTCGCCCAAGGGACAATGTGATGAACATCAGCGTCAATGTGGCGACACGTGGGAATGGCGCATCGATGGCCAGCCTCGACCAAGACTTTCCGTCTAATGTCAGCTGGTATTGGCGGTCGTGACTCGCTCGCTGCATCGGGCATGAGTAGCCTTTAAATGAACACATCCTATACACTATACACATATTCAATGTTAAGTCCCGTAGGTCGGATTAGCGGAGCGTAGTCCGACATCCCCGCCCCCTTTGCTGACGAGAAAGGAGCTATGCTAGAAGAGGGTGGGTCGTGCAGATCGCCAATGCCATTCAGGCCCTACCCGGTAGGAATGAGTGCCTGGGGTGAGGGGGAAGGACGAGGAAGAGCATGGAAAATCCGTTGGTTGCTGTCCAGCAATTGGGTCAAAGTATCTGGTATGACAATATCCAGCGCAGTCTTATCACTTCTGGTGATCTCCAAGCCATGGTCGAGCATGATGGCCTGCTCGGCATGACGTCGAATCCGGCTATTTTTGAGAAGGCGCTGACGGGTAGTGCCGATTACGATCAACCCATGCAAGCCCTGGTCGAACAGGGGGTGGGGTCAGCCCTAGACGTGTATGAGCGTCTGGCGATTCAGGACATCCGGCTGGCCGCGGACGTGTTGTTCGAGGTGTATCGGAAAACCGAGGGCAAAGACGGCTATGTCAGCCTTGAAGTCTCTCCCTATCTGGCCCATGACACCCGAGCGACCCTCGAAGAAGCCCGGCGTCTGTACACAATGGTCGATCGGGCCAATGTCATGATTAAGGTGCCGGCCACCCAAGCCGGCGTGCCGGCCATCGCCCAGTTAATTGGTGAAGGAATCAATATCAATGTGACCCTGCTCTTTGCGGTCGAAGCCTATGAAGCGGTGGCCGAGGCGTATTTGGACGGCTTGGAGCAGCTCTCTCAAAAGGGAGGGGACCTGAGCACAGTGGCGAGTGTCGCCAGCTTTTTTATCAGTCGCATCGACACCCTGATCGACCAAAAGCTCAGCCAGGCTATTGAGAGCGCAGACAGTGCCGAGCAAAAGGCCACAATCGAAAACCTGCTCGGAAAAGTTGCCATTGCGAATGCAAAAATTGCCTATGCCGCGTATAAAAACCTGATAGCCAGTGACCGCTGGCAGGCTCTCGAAGCACACGGCGCGCGACCGCAACGCCTCTTATGGGCCAGCACGAGCACGAAAAACCCGCGCTATTCCAAGACGCTCTATGTTGACGAACTGATTGGCCCGGACACCGTCAACACCATGCCGGGCGAAACCTTTACGGCCTTCCGGGATGGAGGTCGGGCCGAGTCACGGCTAACCGCCAACTGGGAAGAAAACCTGGCGAACGCACAGACTATCATCAGTACCTTGGCTGAGGTCGGAGTGTCTCTGCAAGCTGCAACCGACCAACTCCTGGATGAAGCCGTGCGTAAATTTGTTGAACCGTTTGACTCTCTGCTGAGTTCAATCGAGCGCAAGCGCCAGGCCATGCTGGGCAGTGAACTGGCTCAGCAGACGTATAGTCTGGACGGCGCTTCCGCTCTCGTCGAAGCCAGCCTGAAAGACTGGCGGACACAGGGGAAAGTCCGGCGTTTGTGGCACAAGGACCCTGCGCTCTGGTCGGGCAAGGACGAGGATCAGTGGCTTGGCTGGCTCGATATCGTCGAGGCGCAGCGAACGAACATTCGTCCCCTCACTCGGCTCGCCGAGGAGATCAAGGCTGACGACTTTCAGCATATCCTCCTGCTTGGCATGGGCGGTTCGAGCCTGTGTCCGGAGGTTCTGAAACGCACTTTCGGCGTGCTGGACGGCCGCCCTGAACTCCTCGTTCTCGACTCGACCGTGCCGGCCCAAGTCAGAACCTGTGTGCAGAAGATCGACCCCAGGAAGACGCTGTTTATTGTCTCTTCAAAGTCGGGTGGGACGACCGAGCCAAACGTCTTTACGCAGTATTTCTTTGACCAGGTTGCCCAGGCCCTTGGCGCGGACAAAGCTGGCTCGCGGTTTATCGCGATTACCGACCCTGCTAGCCCGCTCCAACAGCTCGCCGAACAGCGTCAGTTCCGATCCATCTTTCCGGGGGTGTTCAGCATTGGCGGCCGGTATTCGGCCCTGTCGAATTTCGGTATGGTCCCGGCCGCCCTCATGGGCCTCGATGTCCAGCGTTTCCTGGACAGTTCCGCCCTGATGGTCCAGGCCTGCTCGGCGAGTGTGCCGCCCGAGGTCAATCCCGGTGTCACCCTGGGAACGATTATGGGCACCCTGGCGCAACACGGTCGAGACAAAGTGACGCTCGTGACCTCGCCGGGCATCGACGCTCTAGGAGCGTGGCTGGAGCAGCTCATCGCCGAATCGACCGGCAAGCAGGGTCACGGGCTTATCCCGGTTGACGCCGAGCCCCTGGGTCCGCCCGAGGTCTATGGCCGAGATCGACTCTTTATCTATATCCGACTCAACAGCGCGCATGCGGCCGAGCAGGATGCCGCCCTGGACGCGCTCGAAAAAGCCGGCCAGCCGGTCGTGCGTATCAGTCTCGACGATACGCTCAGCCTTGGCCAGGAATTTTTCCGCTGGGAAATGGCGACTGCCGTGGCCAGCGCCATGCTCGGGATTCACGCCTTTAACCAGCCAGACGTGGAATCCAGTAAAAGGGCAACCCGACAACTGACCGCGACGTTTGAAGAGACCGGCCAGGTGTCGGACGAGACGCCGTTTTTAGCAGACCGGGAGCTGCGCTTCTTCTCGGATGCAGCAAATACGCAAGCCCTGCAAGCAGCAGCCGGCCAGGACGCGGTGGCCCTGCTTGGTGCGCATCTCGGTCGGATTCAGGCCGATGATTATTTTGCCATCAACGCCTATATTGAAATGAACGAGGCAACCTGCGCTGAGTTGCAAGCCCTGCGCCGCGCCGTCCGGGACGCGAAGAGCGTGGCCACCACCCTCGGTTTTGGGCCACGCTTCCTGCATTCCACCGGCCAACTGCATAAGGGCGGTCCCAACTCCGGCGTGTTTCTCCAGATTACGTCAGACGACGCCAACGATCTGGACATTCCCGGCCAGGGTTACAGTTTTGGTATGCTGAAACGCTTCCAGGCCCAAGGCGACTTTGCGGTGCTGGCCGAACGGGGGCGGCGGGCGCTGCGCGTACACCTAGGACCGGACGTGCACGCCGGCCTGCAAACCCTGCGCGAGGCAATCACACAAGCCCTGGCCTAGGGGTTTCTCCTGACATAGCAGATCAAGGTATGACTATCGCTGAACGCGCGCTCGAATTTGTAAAAGACGGAGATGTCGTCGGTCTGGGCACGGGCCGGGCCGCGACCGCCTTCGTGCGTGCGCTTGGTGCTCGGGTGCGCGCCGGCTTACGGATTCGTGGGATTTCGACCTCCCAAGTAACCAAGGCTCTCGCCCAGGAGCTGAGCATTCCCCTCACGACTTTTGACGCAGTCGAGAGTATTGATATTGCCGTTGATGGCGCGGACGAGGTTGATCCCGATCGGAACCTTATCAAAGGCTATGGCGGGGCCCTGGTGCGCGAAAAAATCGTGGCTGCCGCGGCCCGGAAATTCATCGTGCTGGTGGGCACCGAAAAGCTGGTGTCAGCGCTCGGCGAGCGGGGTAGGCTGCCGGTTGAGGTCGTGCCGTTCGGAGTCACGCCCTGCTGTCGGCGTCTGCGGGCCTTGTCCTGCGAGCCCACCCCGCGGCAGACCGAATCGGGTGCGTTTGTCTCCGATAACGGCAACGCTATTATTGACTGCGCAATCGGACCGATTGCCAAGCCTGCCGAATTTGAGCAACATATCCTCTCGATTCCCGGCGTGGTTGGCAGCGGGCTGTTTGTAGGGATGGACCCAACCGTGCTGGTTCAAGATGGTGAGACCGTCAGAATTCTCCAGGAAAGTGGATAACCCGGACGCCTATGGACCCCGAACAACTGCTCCAGTTCTGGTTCGCCGATGCGGCTTCGGACGCACACAAGGCCGAAGAGCGTTACCCTTTTTGGTTTCAGGCCACACCCGAAACCGATGCCGTCATCCGCACCCGCTTTTCTGATCTCGTGATACAAGCCCAGTCCGGCGGATTGGCGTCCTGGGAATCCCACCCCCGCGGGTGGCTGGCGCTGATTATCGCCCTGGATCAGTTGCCGCGGAATCTCTATCGCGGCACCGCCGCGGCCTTTGCGGCCGACCCGTTGGCGCAACACGTCACCCGGCGCGGCTTTGAGCGCACCTTTTATTCTTCTTTGAGCGTGCTGGAGCAACTGTTTTGTCTGATGTCGTTCCAGCACGCCGAGGCCTTGCCACTCCAAGAGGAAGCGGTGCGTCGAGGAGATGCCGTGCTGGCGATGGCTCCCGCGGAGTGGACCGCACTGATCGAGGATTTTCAAGGCTCGGCTCGAAAGCATCTGTCTATTATCCAGCGCTTCGGTCGCTTTCCGCACCGTAACGTCCTACTCGGACGAACGTCCACACCAGAAGAGCAGGCGTTTCTGGACTCCGGCAGCGGATCGTTCGGACAGGCCCCAAAAGAGGTAAACACTATTCAAGGAGGATAACGATGTCAGCCTATTTTATTTTGACCCAGACGATTACGGATCCGGAGCGATACCAGAAAGAGTACATCCCCGGAGTATTGCCTTTTCTGGCCAAGTATAAGGCCGAAGTCGTGGTGGCCGACTTTAACGCAAAACCGCTCCAGGGTGAGCCTGCAAAAGGGGTGGTGGTCGTCAAATTCCCTTCCGAGCAGGCAATCCAGGACTTTGTGGATGACCCGGAGTACAAGCCGGTCAAAGATATCCGTCTGGCGATTACGACCAATGCCAGCGCCGTGATGGCGCCGGCATTCACACCGCCCCAGGGCTGAGGAGGCGGGCGGGTCGGATACTTATAGATTGAGAATATCCCGGTCTATTGCGGCCCGCACATGGCACGGAGAGCCCGCCATTTCTGAAATGCGCAGGTCGGCGGCAACGCTGGCCAGCATAGCGGCCTCTGTTTGGTTGACCCCGGCGCGATCCACTAAGAGTTGGGACAGGTCTGCCAGGGCCTGACGGGCGGCGACTTCGGCCGTCTCCCCATCACCCATGGTGAGGACTTCATCTTGGGTGATCACCAACGGTCGCTGCAACGGAAATTCGTGCGCGACGCGACAGCGCAACGTCACTTCCGCCGCGATTTCAACCGCTGAGGCCGTTGCCTCGCCGTCGCCCATCCGGGCATGCACATCTTCTATGCTCAGCAGGCCGCCCTCGACACTCACCGGCAGAAATACAGTAGAACCGCTGCCGAGCTGACTATTGCTGAGCTGACCGCCAAAAGCGCCGACCGCGTTGCTCGGTCTAGCCTCGTCGGCAGGAGCGAGGCCAATTTTGCTGATATTTGGAATAAACGGCAGGCTGATCGTGTCGTTGTAGCGAATACGATTGCCCTCAATTGGCACGACCTTTTTGCAGAACTCGACCTGATCCTTGAGTAAGCCGTAGCCCGGAATCGCCACCACATAGCCGAACCCCAGTGCGGGCCGGATGTCCAAGACTTCGACTGCCAGGGTGTGGCCGGGCTGGGCGCCTTCGATCCAAACCGGACCGGTCATCACGGACAACTGCTCCATGGGCCACTGACCGCCATCGTTCCAGTCGCGGAAACGATCGTTGGTTTCCATGACAAAGACTTCTCCCGGCTGGACGCGGGCCGCCGGTGGATGGGTGGCGTCAAAGGTACGGACGATATGCTCTTTGCTGATCGTTTGCATGGTTTTCTCCTTTTCTAGGCCGATGTTGTTTCTCTCAGCGCCTCATCCTCTCTGCGTAATCCTCTATCAATCACAAAAGGTCCAAAAGGCAACAGCGCGGCGACGAAAACCCGACCGGCTTTTTTCAGGTCCCAGCCGGCTGCGTCTTTTGCGTTGAGCAATACGCCGCAAAACCACAGAAACAGGAGGCCGTGAATCAGACCGACAATCCGCACCGCCAGCGGCTGTCCGCATAGATATTTCAGCGGCATGGCGATACCGAGCAGCACGAGAAAAGAGACGCCTTCCAGAATGCCAACCAGGCGCAGTCGTCCGATGGGGGAGTGGGTCATGATGGTAGAGGAAGTCTGTTCCTTTCCTGAGTAACCTCTGCCGACTCCGACCTGTCGTAGCTACGCTCTCCCAGAGCGAAATTCTGTTCCATAAACCATCGGAGGTAATCGACACAGGCGATAGGCGGCTCTTGGGGTGGATTGTCCGGGCCGCAGCAGGTTGGCAGGCAGTCAATGATCGTGTTCGCCGTGGGCTGCACAAAGAGGGGTATCGAATAACGGTCCTCTCCCGAGGTGTTGATGACCCGGTGCGGTGTGGAACGGACCCGCCCGTTGGACCAACGAGTGAGCAGGTCTCCCGCGTTGACCACAAAGGCGTTGGGAATGAGCGGCATCTTCAGCCACCGACCGGACGGCGACAGAATTTCCAGGCCGAGCTGATCCGAGATTGCCAGCAGAGTCATGAAGGAACCGTCTGTATGTGGGCCGACGTTGAACTCGTCGTCAGTCAGCGTATCCGGCGGCATATACGAAACCCGCAGGGCGTTAAGGGCTTTATATTTACGGAACTTGTGCGCAAAGAAGTCGCGCTCAAGCCCGAGGGCCAAGGCGTACAAAGGTAGCATCTGAATAGCCAGATCTTCCGTGGCTTCAAAAAAATCCTGAACCGCCTGCCGAAAGAGTGGCATATGGTCCGGCCATGGGTTCTGCCGTGTTTCCGAGCCCGGTCCCCAGTCGCGTTGCAGAATCAGGACTTCACACACATCGGGTTTTTTCGTGCCGGTGTAATACGGCGAGGTTTTGAGCAACTCGCCTCGCCTGGGTACATAGCCGACCCCGTAGGCGTTCATCTTGAGCGGTAGCTTGCGCTCAAGCGGCAGGCGGTAGAACGCCGCAGTCTGTTTAATCAGATGGTCGCGCAGCGTTCTGGCAACGCCGTGGTTCAGAATATAGAAGAAACCAAGCCGTTCGAGTGCGTCGCGCAGTTCCGCCGCAGTCTTTTCAGCTGCTCCGTCTTCGCCCGCGAGAAATGGGCACAGGTCAAGGATCGGGACGTCTTCGTCAGGCACGGGACGGCACGCTCGGCGGTCGAGTGTGTTTTGCTCGGCTTGCATCGTCGTTGCTTCCACTGTTTCGCACACAGGCGCGAATGCTGATGCTCTCACTTCTCCGCTGACACTGCGGGTGTACCATCCTCGTCAGCGAGGGTTTGATATAGCTCCGGCCGGCGGTCCGGCATGAAATCCCAGCGGGCTTTGAGCTGTGCGAGCGCGTCCAGGTCAATCGTGGTGACGACCAGTTCATCTCCGTCAGTCTGGGCCTTGGCTAATATCTTCCCTTCGGGTGAGATGACCTCACTGCCTCCAATATACTCGACGCCATCCTCGACGCCGGCCTTGCCGGCCGCGACTATAAAGACCTGATTCTCTATGGCGGCGGCGCGCAGGAGAATTTCGGCGGTTTCGTGACCCTCTGCCGGAGGGCGGCCAAAGGTGGGCGTATTGTAGGGAATGCAGATCAGCTCGGCCCCGCCGAGCGCGAGCGCCCGGTATGCCTCCGAGAATCGCCGGTCATAACAGATGAGCATGCCCAGCCTGGCCGACTCACCGGTACGCAGGGCCGTCACCGGAAAGCCCAGATTCCCCTCCGTAAAATAGCGCTTTTCAAAAATATCGAGCTCCTGGCCCCGCGGCTCGACCACGCCGGGAATATGGGCCTTACGGTATTTCTGGACAATTGTTCCCGCCGGATCAACGAGTACCGCCGTATTATACACCTGGCCGTTTTCGCGCTCGGCAAAGGGAAAGACCCAGTGTAGTCCAGCCTGACGCCCGGCCTCAAAAAGGGGCTGGGTCACGGCTGAAGGCTGACCGTCTTCGAGGAAATCCTGCCAGGCTTCGTGCACCCGCGTGGCAAAATACGGGGTCAGGGAAAGCTCGGAAAAGGTCAGCAGTCTGACATCGCGCCGCCCGGCTTCTTGAATCAGCCCGACCATGCGTTCGACGGTCTGGGCCTTGGTGTCGGAACTCGGCCCGAGTTGGGCCGCCGCAACAGTGAAAGAACGTGTCATGCCGTGTCTCCTTGCGCTTCACTCTACATAGCCCATGGGGGCCTTCGAGAAGTCCCAGGCTTGGATCTTTTGAGGTCGAATTTTTGTGATGACGCGGCCTTCGTTATCCTTAAAGAGCTGGCTGTCCCGTCCCTCCGGTCGAGCGAAGATTTCGCCAAACGACTCGTGGCTAAAACCGAGCGCCCCGTCACGGGCCGAGAGGCTATAACGGTTGCCCAACAGGGTCATCAGGTGCTCCGGGGTATGCTCGCCCTGCCACGGGCCTGCTTCGACGCGCACGGTTTTACCTGAGCCAACCGCTGCCAGTTCCGCCTTGCCTTTGATCACCACCGCCTTGGCCATATTGGTGCGCATGCCCATAAGCGGGCGGTCATCCATATCTATGGCAGCCGAGCAGCGTGGGTCGCGGTTGAGGTGTTTGAAGGCGAGTCGATTCCGGGTCAGGGCGAGATACAGACACTGGCCATCCCAGTAATACCACAGCGGCGTCACGTGCGGATATCCGTCCCGCGCCAGTGTTGCCAGGCGCACAACCCAGCGCCCGGACAGAAAATCGTCGATCTCTTCCTGGGTCATGGCCACTTCGGGATGCCAAGCCAGCACCCCGCCTACTTTTTTCATGCAGACCTCTCATTTCCCTCTCCCCCAGGGAGAGGGTGTCTTCGCTGTCTATACCACCGGTCGGGAGATGATATCACCCGACACTCGCCGTTTGAGCCATTGGCCGTCCGTCGCACTCCCGACCAGTTTGCCCTGATCAACAATCACCTTACCGCGCAGCATGGTCAGCACCGGATAGCCCTGGCAGGTAAAGCCCTCCCAGATGCTGTAGTCAGAGTCTGCGTGCAGGTCGTCCATGGTGAGCGTTTTGTTCATGTCGGGATCAATCAAAACGAGGTCGGCATCGCTCCCCGGCTGAATCGCTCCCTTCCGGGGATAAAGCCCGAGGAGTTTGGCGGCGTTGGCTGAGGTGATGTCAACAAAGCGTTGTAGAGACACATTACGCTCGGCCACGAATTTGGTGAAGGCGACCGGCATACGGGTCTCAATGCCGTTATGCCCACCACAGACGGTCTCGATGGTATCGCCCCACAGCTTCGGGCCTTTATGGGTCGTGTATTCGTCTGTGGCCGTGGTCGCCAGACGGCCGTCCATCAAGCCTGCGATCAGCGCGTCTCGGTCATCCGCGAATTTAATGGCCGGATAGGTATGGATCGCGGTCCCACCGGGTTTTTTGTAATCCTCGCAGGTGAACTGGAGATAGTTGTGGAGCGCCTCGCCATACACCGGCTGACCCGCGGCGCGTGCCTCGGCGATGGCCGCCACGCCTTCTTTGGCGGTCGTATGCACAAAATAAATGCCCGCCTCAGTATGCTGGGCCAGACGGATGATATGACGGAAGGCCAGATCCTCAGAGATGTTGTTGTGAACCAAGTGGAGATTATAGCCCTGGTCGCGGCCCTCACGCTTGAGCTTTTCGGTCATATAACGCACGACTTCGTCTTCTTCGGCGTGGACCGCCATAATACCGCCGTGCTTGGCTACCTCGGCAAATATGGTCCACAGATGCCCGTAGGGAACCCGGATGGGATGAAACGTCGTAAAAATCTTGAAGCTGGCGATGCCTTCCTGTATGGCCTCGCCAATCTCGCCAATAGTCTCCGGCGCGACCTCGCCCGCCAGAATATAGTGAAAGGTATAGTCGGTGTAGGCATGGGTGCGAAACACGCTACGGCGTTCCTCCACGACACTCATGATAGATTTGGGTGTTGCGTCCTCCACCTCTGCAAAACTCAGGTCTCCAGCGAAATCGACGATGGTCGTGACGCCGCCGAACGCGGCGGCCCGGCTGGCGTCCTGGGGTGGTTGGGTCATGATATCCGGCTGACCCGACCACTCGCTCGGCACGGGAATGCCGATATGCGCGTGGGGCTCAATGCCACCTGGGATGACAATTTTGCCGCTGGCGTCAATCACCCGCGAGGCCTGCTCCGACAGCGTGCCCGACCAGCCGACGGCGACGATCTTTTCGCCCTGAATGCCGATATCCATTTCCCCCACGGCTTGGGGAGTAACAACCTGCCCACCTTTGATAACGCAATCGAGCATAGGGTCCCTCCTTTGGACTGGATACCTTCTTATCGCAAAGTGCTCGACCTGCCGTCAAGGTTTAGCAGGGTCCTCCTTCGGGGATTACATTTTGGCTCCTACACTGATTTCCTCGCTCTCGCCTGGACACGGCTATTCGAAAAGGTCGCTATGTGAGCCTGTACGCTCAAGTCGAAGATTGTTCCTGTCCGTTGAATAGATCAGGACCCAATCCGGCTCGATGTGGCAGTCGCGGTAATGTTTCCACACCCCTGTCAGAGCATGATCACGGTGTTTTGCATCAAGAGCCCTCCCCTGGGCCAACTGGCCCACTACGGTCTTGAGCTTGCCAGTATCTTTACCGCGGCGGCGCAGTCGTCTGACATCCCGCACGAATTGCTTTGTCTGGGAGAGCTTTTTCATTTCTCCCAGCTCTCAAGCATATCCTCCAGTGAGTCGAATGTGGCGACGTCCTCCCCCCGCTGGCTTTTCTTCAGCGTCTTGGCCGTCAATTTGTTAGGGATAAGGATTGGAAACGGGAGACCACCGCGCAGACAGATCTGGCGGTAGAAGAGCCGAATCGCTTCCGTGGGGCTGAGTCCAAGCTTCTGGAGAACGCCCTCAGCTTGATTCTTTATTTGGGGCTCTATCCGCGCGTGTACGACCGCTGATTTATCCATGTCCATAATGTGACACAACCGCAACACACGATCAAACTCTTTCCTCCTCTCTGGCCTCGTTCAGGCTCCGGTATGGGCGTTCACAAAATCAATGACAATGGAAGCCGTCTGTTCGGGCTGTTCGATCATGTGATAGGTTCCGCCACCGTTCTCAACGAGTTTTACCTCGGCGTGGGGACACAGGGCGGTAAAAGCTTCGATTGCCGCGGTTTGCCCCGGTGTAGCCGCTCCCAGGTGGCCGGAGTTGCCCATGAACACCAGGACCGGCATCGTGAGCTTGGCGACATCGGCAGACAGATCACAGTGGGCAAAAGTCTCCAGCGTCTTGGCTAAAGACGGGATAGAGAAGTTGCGCTTGAAAGACTCGATTTCAAACAGAGCGATCTCATTGGCCCTGTCGCCGAAGACGTTGTGCTCGGCGCTGCCTATCCATTGGGTCAGGCGTCCCAGCGCCTCGTATCCGAACGCTTCGGTCACGTCCTGAAAGACCTGAAACATACGGCGGCTCTCGGGGCTAAAAGAAATCCCAGGATAGGTGATAAGGCTTTTGACACGCTCGGGATATCGGGCGGCAAAGCGGACGTTCAGCGGCGCGCCGGTCGAGGTGCCCCACAGATGGACCGTGTCGAGGTCCGCTTGGTCGAGAATAGCCGCCAAGTCATCCACCCAGCGATCAAAAGGATAGCCGCCGGGCCACGCACGGTCCGACAAGCCAGCACCCCGGTAATGCCAATCGATCACTCGGAGGTGGGGGGTGAGCAGGTCGCGGATATGAGCGAATTGGTCGTGTAACAGACCGAATCCTCCGCTAACGACCAGCGGTTCGCCGCTGCCGTTCAGGTCATACCACAGATTGACTCCGTTATCGTTGGCGTAGGGCATACGTCCTCCTTCGGGGATCACAGCTTGACTCGTACACGGATTTACCCGACCATGCCAACGATTATTTTTGTCTGACTTTTAATGGAGGGAGTAACGCATGGTGAAATTTATTGGGTGCGCGCGTCGCAAGGCCGGGATGACGGTAGCCGAGTTTCAGGACTATTGGAAAAACAATCACGGCCCGTTGGTCCGGAGTGTGCCGGAGTTCTGGCAGTACGTCCGCAGATATGTCCAGGGTCATACGCTCAGCGCTCCCGTGCCGGGGTTTCCGCCCTCGGACGAGGCGCCCTTCGACGGCATCGCCGAGCTGTGGTTTGACAGCGTGGAGGATATTGGCAAGGCGTTTACCCATCCCCGTTATCTCGAAATTATCCGCCCGGATGAGGCCAAGTTTGTGGACTTCGCCAACTCCCGCATGTTTATTGTCGAAGACGTCGAGATTGGGTAAGGACCTGCCATGAACTTTGGTGTGAGTTTTCAGTCGCATATTCAAAACAGTTGGAAGCATGCCGTGCTGGCCGAACAAATGGGCTTCACCAACGCCTGGTTTGTGGATACCCAGATGCTGGCCTCAGACGTGTATGCGTGCATGACCCTGGCGGCTGAGCATACGAGCACCATCCAGCTCGGCACGGCCGTGGCGATTGCCGGCACCCGTATTGCCCCGGTCATTGCCCACTCGATCGCCACGGTAAACCAACTCGCGCCCGGCCGGGTCATCCTGGGTCTGGGGACCGGCCACACCGCCTGGCGCGCTATGGGTATGCCGCCCGTCCGCTTGGATACATTTCGGCATACTATCGAGGTGTGTCGCAAACTGCTGCGCGGAGAAGCAGTCGAATACCATGAACGCGGGCGTCACAGTCAGATCCGTTTCCTCGACCGTGAGCACGGCTATGTTAACGTCACCGATCCCGTCCCGATTTATCTGGCGGCCTCCTATCCCAAGGCGCTGGCCGTGGCCGGAGAACTCGGTGATGGGTTGATTACGGTGAGTACGATTACCCCAGACGCACTGACGGCGACACTGGAGAAAGTGGCTAAGGGCAGGCCGCAAGCATCCGGGCAACACAAAGAGTATCCGGTCGTCACTGTCGGTGTCGCGTGTGTACTGCGCCCAGGCGAAACGCTCAATAGTCCCCGGGTACTCAGCCGAGTCGGGCCACGTATTGCTGTTGGGCTGCACTATGCGTATGAAGTCGTGCGGCAGGGCAAGAACGCGCCTGCGTATTTTGAGCCGTTTCTCACCCCGCGATACCGCGCGTATCTGGACGAACGCTGGGATGACATTCATGTGACCCACTCACGGTTTCTGCATCCAGGCGAAGAAGAGTTCATCACCCCGGAGGTGATTCGAGCCATGAGCGTGACCGGCACCCGAGAGGAAGTGATTACGCGCCTCAAAGAATTAGAAGCCGCCGGTCTGACCCAAATGGTGATCTCTCCTCCGTGGGGCTATGTTGAGGAGAGCATCGTTGAGTTTGCGCGGGAAATTATTGCACATTATTAGGCGAATCATCAGCAAGTGATAGAGCAGAAATCAGAGGCGACAAAGAAGCTCTATGGATAGAGATAAACTTCCGCTGATCGTGCAGACGGCGTTAAAAGAATTGAAAGACGCTCTACAGAATTTGTACGGCGAACGGCTACAGGGTCTCTATCTGTACGGTTCGTACGCTCGCGGCACCGCTCACCAGGGCTCTGATATCGATATATTGATCGTGCTTGCCGGGACATTCAAGCCCGGAGCGGAAATCACTCGTATGAGCTCAGTTGTCTCGACTATATGCCTACACCACGATCTGCTTATTTCCCTATACCCGATTTCGTCCGAGGGGTTTGAAACTCACCGCGGTCCTTTTCTTGAGACGGTGCGAGATGATGCGGTTCCCTTATGAAAGAGCAGCTTGAGTCCTTGGTGAAGAAAATCGGACTTTGAATTGTGTTGGGTCTTGGCCTACATGCTTGATGATGGTTCGAGCGGCGGGGACGCTCCAGGCGCGATCGTTGGGTGCATGAACACAGAATGGTCCTACTTGGGCGAGAGACGTAAATTGGCTCCCATTCGGATGAGTAGATTCGGTAGATACCGCATAGTATTTTCTGCCTCCCGGCCTACTCGGAATGGGACAGTGGGTTATTTCGAGATGATTGGCGTTTACAAGCCAACGTGTGACTTCGACTAATAGTGATTTCCATGATTCAGCTAGGCTGACCGAAGAATCGTCGGGAAACTGAATTTCTAGCGGAGGACGAGAGCTTTTTTCGAGGGACGGCTCCGATATTGGTTGCCATTCATGTTCATCCAGACCGGGAGATGGAGGCTGATGCTTTGGAGTCGGACCTTCCGGTGGGCTAGGTGAGTCGGGAAGCCGCTCAATGTTGGGCCGCCGCAACACCGTCTCGTCAGCTACGTCTTCACCTTTCAACAGATACACCGCATCGGAAAGTCGCTCAACGTTGGACCGCCGTAACACCAGCGCCTTCGAGCACACCTCAGCAGCCGACCCGTTCTTCAAGTCGAATTCGACTATTCGCTTCTTGTCGATGGGGACAGCTCCTCCTCTGTGGGGCTCATAGATTTCCCAGCGTCTACCATCGGTGACCGAAAGGTAACGCGTTCCTTGCTTCTGGCAGTAAGCGAGCCCTTGAATGAGAACCTTTTCATCTCTCAGGGACGTGTCCAGTTTCTTCGCCTCCACTATCATGAGAGGTTTGTTCCCACTGAACAGGGCATAATCTGCCGACCCGCCAGCTTCTTTGTACTCGGGGATCACCAAAGTGGGGTCTTCGGTGTCCCACCCCAATTCCCGCAGCAGGGGATCAATCAGCGCGTAGCGGGTCAGCGCCTCGTTCCTATGAAGCTTGCTACCATGAGTGTCGATTCGCCTACGGAGCTTTTCCACTAGGCTCAGCAGACTGTCCAGGGGCATATCTCTCCTCCTGCACTCCCTTCCTACCCCCTCACTTTGCCGGTTTCTTCCAGATATCGCGGGCTTGCATCAGGGCAATCTGTTGGTCGATAACTTCTTCTTTGTACTGCGCGTGGTTGCCGGGGATTTTGTCGATATAGCGATTCTTGGGATAGATCGGCTTTTCGTAAATGAGCTGCACCATTTCCGCCCGCACGTCCTTCATCCAGTTCGTGACCTGGGCGTTGGCCCGGTGGTGGCGTAAGGCTTCGATATCGATCACGCCCCTGACATAGGTCGACCCGTTGGTGTCACGCTGTTTGCCGACTATCGTCCCCTTGTAGTCAACGACCATGGACTGACCGCTACCGGCGTCAATCGGCGTCTCGCTGTCCGGGTAGAGGTGATAGCCGCCGATGTTGGGGGCAACAATATACATATTGTTTTCCAGCGCCCGGGCGCGATTGGAGATCTCGAAGACATCGTTCTGGGTGAACGGGCCGGGCAGGGAGGCGCGGTAGACGACTTCCGCGCCATTCATTGCCAGCCCCCGACCGTTCTCCGGGTAGTTGCCCTCCATGGCCATCATGACGCCGAGACGGCCAATCTCGGTGTCGGCCACCGGCCAGAATGCCTCCAGGCTGCGGCCGTATTTTTCAATCCACCAGTCAAAAAGATCGTGGGGCGACACCGAGCGCTCGCACGGCAACAGGGCGGAGATATTATAGTGTTTGAGAATCAACTGACCGTCCGGATCGAGAATAAAACCGACATTGAAAAACAGCTTGGGCCAGTCTTCATGCCGCGCCTTGGCCTGGGCCATGATGAAGACCCCGTACTCGCGTGCCAGTTCGCCGAGTTGGTCGGTCTCCAGGCCTGGGATATCAATCGCACACGTCTGCGCAAACTCGATGTGATCGACGTCCAGGACTTCGTCGTTAAAGCCTTGCAGCGCGCCCTCCGGGATGGCGAGCAGGCGGACCGGAATATCGAGATTGGAGAGCCAGAAGGCGGCTTTAGTTAGGCTACGGATGTGCTCGATATTTTTCTGCATATCCGCCCGTGTGCGGATACCCCAAAACGTCGGAATCAAGCCAACGGCATTATACGGTTCGATCATAGGTGTTCTCCTTCCGGTCAGAGCGGTATCCCGAAGAGCTGCGCCGCGTTGCCGACTACCATCCGATACACTTCGTCGTCCGGGACGCCGACAAAATCCTGGGCAATTTGCTGCCGGGACTTGGGAAAAGTGCCTTCGGTGTGGGGATAGTCGGCCCCCCACATGAGGCGCTCAACGCCAATGAGTTCGCGGGTCAGAATCCCGGCCCGGTCATCTTCAAACGTGGCCCAGAACTGGTGCTTGAAATAGGTGCTGGGCGGCTCATTGAGTTGCGGTTGCATCCAGTGGCGATGATCTTCCCACCAGTGATCCATCAAGCGCAGCAGACACGCAATCCAGCCGATCCCGCCCTCGGAAATGATAAACTTCAGCCTGGGATAGCGCTGGGGCGCGCCGCTCCAAATTAGCTCGGTCAGCGCGTTCATGGGTTGAAAGGCTTTTTCGTCCATAAACGCCATACCCGGACCGACCCGACGGGCTTTTTCGTGGGTGGAGGCGCCGATATCGGCGGCGGTTCCCGAGTGGGCGACCGCTGGCAGACCGATTTCTTCCAAGCGCGCCCACAAGGGTTCATAGTCGGGATGAATATACGGTCGGGCCGGTACGGCTGCCGGGATCATGACCGCCTTGAGGCCGATTCTGGCAGCGCGCTCGGCTTCTTCGGCAGCCCATTCGAGCGGACCCTGCATGGGTAAGATGGCAGCGCCAAGCAGGCGCTGCGGCGCGTAGGCGCAGAACTCGCTCAGCCAGTCATTATACACCCGCACGGCCGCGCGTTGATACTCGGCATCTGCAATACGATAGAACATGAGACTCCACTGGCCGGGGTAGATCACCTCGGCCCGCAGGTTGTCGAGCGCCTGGTCTTTGAGTCGCTCCTGCGGGTCCCAGGCTCCCGGACGGGTATCCACGTGACGGGCCACGGGCGACTCGACCTTGCCGGCAATCTTGCTTTCCAGGGCCGCGCCATCCAGGCCGACCGCCACCGGGTCGAGCCCGTCGATCACATAGAAATCGACCGACTTGCGGGTCTCGATGTGGGGCGCCCGGTCGCGGAAACGCCGGTCCATTCGGGTCGTCCATAAATCGGCCGGCTCAACGACATGGCCGTCGGCTGAGACGTATCCGTCGCTAAGGCGTGCAGGCATGACTGTACTCCTCTTCAATTATCGATGCGCTGCATCTAACAGGGGCTTAAAAAAGTCGGGTTGAGCGATCCAGTCGTCTTCACTCGTCATTTCCTGAAAGAAGCTGGTATCGATTACGACTTCATCGATACCAGCTTCCTTACACTCTTTGAGCTGCGGCAGCATCTCGTCAGGAGTACCGATCCAGTTTGGCTGCATGAGTTGGTCACCGACTTTCTCAATACTGGGTAAGGCTGGAGCGGCAAACACACGATGGACGAGCTGGAGCGGACCACGACCAAACTCCTCTTTTGCCATCTGGTTAATATGTTGCATACGTGTCATCGCAAGCTCGACCGTATGACCAGCCGGATGCCAGGCGTCACACAACTCTGCCACCCGTGACAAGCCCGCGTCGCTCAGGAATCCGCCAAGAATCGGTACGGCCGGGTTGCCGTGTGCGTCGCGCTGGGTTGGCTTGGGTGACGTTGATCCGCGTGGAATAGCATAGAATGGACCGTCGTACTGGGTTGGATTCGTCTTCCACGCCGCGCGTAAGGCGCGAATAAAGTCACTACAGCGAGCGCCCAGTTTCTCAAATGGCGTCTCCATCTGCGCATATTCTTCGCGTGACCAGCCCAGGCCAATGCCAAGATCGAACCGTCCGTCAGAGAGAAGGTCTATAGTTGCGATCTGTTTGGCGAGTGCGACGGGCCGATGATAGCCAAAGACCAAGACAGAAGTCCCAACCCGGATATGCCGGGTAATCCCCGCGACATAAGCGAGTGATTCCAGGGGCGCCAAGAGGCTTTCATACGCCTCGGGCCATGGCACGAGTTTGTCCGGCCCAAGGACAGCCTGGTGTATGGGATGGCTCTGGGTAGGGTGTTTTGGATACAACAGGTGATCTTGGACCCACAGCGAATTATAGCCCAACTGATCGGCACGCACTGCAAATTCATGGACGGCACGCCGACTAGCGAACGCGGTGAGCTGCGGCATATTGAATCCGATTTTCATCATGGTCTCCTTCATGGGGCCGTAGCGCTCTGTCAATAACCAAGTCTGTTCAGTTGAGAGGAAGTCGATATATCGCAACAGGCTGTGCCAGACCTTCGGTTGCCTCGCTCATCCCTCATTCCCCCTAACCTTCCGGTTGGTAGCGAAACCGGCTTGCGCACCAAGCACTTTCAGGGGCTGTTGTACACTCTCCTGCCACAACAGAGACTCCATCGCGATATTGAGTGGCTGGTCTTGAATCGTCAGCTCGTAGACCGGTTCATCATACGATGCATGGTTGTGGACGCCCCAGCCGGGTGCTGACAGCATCAGGTCGCCAGCCTTCCACTCGTAGATTTTCCCCTCGACTGTGCTGCGTCCACTACCGGCAAAATAATAATTGATCGCGGCCGAGGTATGACGGTGTGGACGGTCAACTATTCGGGGCGGACGTATCGTCATGGTCGCAAAGAAGTTCTGCGTTGTGCCGTTTGTTCTGCCGGTGGCTGGATTATACAGCAGATACAATCGTCGTCCGACATAGTCCTTGCCCAGCGCAGCCAGTTTATCGAGTTCCGTCTTGACGTGCCGCCAGGGCCAGTGCAGCGGGTTGGAGGCTACTGCTGTCGGATTAATAAGGCGCTCGTAGGGCATTAAGAACGCGCCGTCCTCGCTTAATTGGAAGGTGCCAAAAGGGCTTTCGCCTCCACCCCGCGCGCTTGCCTCTGCTTCCGGCGCTTTCTCAGGCCCCTCTGTCAGCGGTGGGTCGTCATCCACAACATGCACGTTCATCTTTTCGAGCAGAGCGGCGTTACTATACGTGAGTCGCACTTGCAGCTCTTCACTGTCATTTACGTACCAATACGGTGCCATCGATGGGGTATTCCACACATCGTACTGCCCGAAGTCGATACGCCGGCCATGCACCAGGGCGGAGCCCGTACCGCGGATGCAAAAATCCACTTGGGTGGAATTATGGCGAACCGGCCGTGTCTGCTCGCCCGGTCGCAGCACGCTCAGCGTCACGCGGATGCCAGGCGCAAGCCCGAGGCCTGGTTCACGGGCGTTGGGATGGACGATCAGGGAGGTGCGCCGACCATTCGCCGGTGTGGAGCCATCCGCGAGGCGGACGACCTCAGCCTCAATGTCTTCCTTGGTAATGAGGACGGATGGCCAGAGGTTCAGCTTTGGTGCTGATGCGTCCGAACAATCGACAAATTTCCTATGCTGCGTGTCCATATAGTGCCTCTCAGTCCTGTTCACTCCGGATTGCAGCCGCAATCTTTGCTCTATAGTGCAGTTGAACTGATTCCGTGTGGGGAATGATACGGTGTGGGGTGCCGGCTGGAATATACACAAAGTCACCCGGTTCCAGGAGGTGAGATGCGACTGAGGGCGCTTTGCATTCGACGCTCGATTGGCCAGCCATCTGGGACAGGACGGTATCATGCTCGCAGATCAGATAGAATGGCTGCGGCCGGACAGGGCGACTCGAATGGAGTTGCGGGTCAATACTCCCAGGCAGCACCGGGTACTCATCGTAGGCGTCGGCCTCTTGGGCTGGCTTAAAGACACGGCGAGCACGGTTAATATGACTGTAGAAGGGAAGAATCGTTATGGCTGAGTCGAGTATCGTTATTGATAAGGATGTGCCTATCCCGATGCGGGATGGGACCGTATTGCGAGCCGACGTGTACCGCCCGGCTACACCCGGCACATACCCGGTTATCCTCCAACGTACGCCGTATAATAAAAATCTGCTGGCCGGCGTGGTGCTGATGCTTGACGTGGTGCGGACGGCCGGCGCGGGGTATGCCGTGGTCATCCAGGACACCCGCGGGCGGTATGCGTCCGACGGGGAGTTTTATGCCTTTCGAGATGACATCCTGGACGGCTATGACTCGGTGGAGTGGTGCGCGGCCCAAGCCTGGTCTGATGGCAAGGTCGGCATGTATGGGGCGTCCTATGTGGGCGCGACCCAGTGGCTCGCCGCGATCAGTACGCCGCCCCATCTCAAGGCGATCTTTCCGCTTATTACCGCCTCCGACTATCACGAAGGCTGGACGTATCAGGGCGGAGCCTTTGCCCTCGGGTTTAACGCCAGTTGGACGCTGGCCCGTCTTGCGCCGGATACGTCAATGCGCCAGATACGGAAAGCTGGCGCGCCTGCGGACCAGCTCAGGCGGTTGATCGGCGCGATTGATGACCTGCGCGTCTGGTTTCAGCATCTGCCGCTGAACGATTTCCCGTTCCTGAAGGAGGCCGCCCCGTACTTTTACGACTGGCTTGCCCATCCCGATGACGACGAGTACTGGGCGCGCTGGAATATCGAAGCCCGGCATAGCACGGTCCGGGTGCCGGTCTGCAATGTGGGCGGCTGGTACGATATTTTTCTGGGTGGCACGCTACGGAATTATCTCGGCATGCGTGAGCATGGGGCGACCCCAGAGGCCCGGCAGGGACAAAAACTCGTTATCGGTCCCTGGTATCACACCTTACCCCTCGGCAACGTAGTCGGAGAGGTGGATTACGGCTTTGCCAGTCATGCCGTCGTCACGGACCTGGACGGCCTGCACCTCAAATGGTTTGACTACTGGCTCAAGGGAAAACAGAACGGTCTCTTGGAAGAGCCGCCAGTACGCCTCTTTGTCATGGGCGAGAATGTGTGGCGGACGGAGGATGCATGGCCACTCGCCCGTACCCGCTACACAAAATATTACCTCCACGGTAACGGTCACGCCAACAGCCTGCGCGGCGATGGCGGCTTGAGTCCCGAGCTGCCGCGTACCGAACCTGCGGATGTGTATGTCTCAGACCCACGCCAGCCCGTGCCAACCAGAGGGGGTGGGGTGACTGGCTGGCCGGCGGCTATGCCGGGCGGCGCGTTTGATCAGCGCGCCATCGAGGACCGGCATGATGTGTTGGTCTACACCACGCCGGTCCTCGAGCGAGACCTGGAGGTGACGGGTCCCGTCACGCTCAGTTTGTACGCGGCGACCAGCGCTGTGGATACGGATTTTACCGCCAAGTTGGTGGACGTTCAGCCGGACGGCTATGCGCGCAATCTCACCGACGGTATCCTGCGCGGGCGCTACCAGGAATCGCGCGCAGCGGCGAAACTGCTCACCCCGGGAGAGGTCTACGCCTACTCCATAGACTTATGGGCCACTAGCAATGTCTTCAAAGCCGGCCATCGCCTGCGGGTCGAGATCGCCAGCTCGAATTTCCCGCGCTTTGATCGTAATCCGCAGACAGGACAAGCCGCCGCCGAGGCGCGGCAACTGGAGCCGGCTTTACAGCGCGTGTTCCACGATGAGAATCACCCCTCCCACATTGTGCTGCCTGTTATTCCGCGTTAGGCCGTCGCAGATGCCAGTCCGTGACCTGCTGATATGCCTGTGCCGCACGCAAGATGCGGACTTCTGCCCAGGCCGGGGCTATGAGTTGCATGCCAACCGGGAGAGGGCCGTCGGTAAACCCGCACGGGACGCTCAGCACAGGCACTTGGGCTAAGCTGAACGGATAGGTGAAACGGGTCAGGAGCCGGGTCGTCTCCACGCCCTCGCTTTCTTCAATAAGCGGAGCCGGAATGCCACAGGTCGGTGCCAGGAGGAGATCGTAGCGCTCGAAGGTCTGGGTGAGCTGGCGTTGCCAGCGGCGCTGCTCCTGGCGGGCGAGTGCATACTGGCTGCCGCTGACCTCGGCGCCAATCCGCAGCCGCGTCCGCACGTCCGGTCCGAAACCTTCGGCTCGCTCTGCAAGCCGGGCCTGATGAAAGGCGGCGGCGTCCGCCAGGAGCATTTCACTCGCGCGCTCAATCGTTCCTGCCGCGTCAGCCAGCTCCACTTCCTCCACGTCGGCCCCCAGCTCTTCGAACACGCGGGCCGCTTGCGTGACGAACGTCACCACCGCCGGCTGGGGCTCTGTCCGGAAATGTCCGCCGAGCAGGCCCACGCGCCAGCCGCTGACGCCAGCGTTGAGTTCGACCAGATAATTCCCGGTCGGCTGATCGCGGGAGGTCACATCGTGTGGATCATAGCCGGCTAGGACTTGCAGCATGTGGGCGATGTCTTCCGCCCGTCGAGCCAGCGGACCAACCGTGTCAAAGGTCCAACTGACCGGAATGACGCCCCGATTGCTGATGCGACCCATCGTCGGTCGCAGACCGCAGACTCCATTCAGTGCGGCCGGAATACGCACCGACCCGCCGGTATCCGTGCCGACGGTGACCAAGGCCATATCCGCGGCAACGGCTGCGCCCGAGCCCCCGCTGGAACCGCCGGGAATACGCATGGGGTCCCAGGGATTATGACACGGGCCATAATGCGGATTGCGCGTCGTGCCGCCGATGGCCCACTCGTGCATATTGAGCTTACCCAGAATAATGGCACCCGCCTGGCGCAGGCGCGCGACAATCTCGGCATCGGCGGTCGCAACGTGATCTCTCAAGAACGGCGTCCCGCCGGTCAGCCGAACCCCGGCGACTTCGCAGTTGTCCTTTAGCGCAACGGGCACGCCGTGGAGCGGCCCGAGTGCGTCTCCCGCCGTCACCGCTTGTTCCGCGGCTTTGGCCGCATCCAGCGCCGCGTCCGCCATGACGGTCAGATAGGCATTCAGAGCAGGGTTGAGCGATTCGATACGGTCGAGGCAGGACCGAACGAGTGTGAGCGGCGAGAGCTGGCCGGCCCGAATCAGACCGACAACATCAGCAATACCCAACTGCGCAAAATCAGAGGCGGCCATCTTTATCGGAGCTGGGCGTGAACGAAGGCGATGATTTTCTCAAGAGCCTGTGCGGAAGCTGGTGAAGACGGATTCCTGATAATAAACCCTTCGGCCTCGCCCTCGTACATCTCCAGGGCGACCTGGCCGCCGGCCTTACGGTAGTGTTCGACAAAACGGTCAAGGTCGGGACGGGGATGGGCTCTGTCGTTGGTGCCTTGGATATAGAGCGCCGGCGGCAGTTCGACCGGCTCGTCGCGTTCCAGGGCGAGTACCGGGTTGCCCTCGGCCATGGCCTCTTCGGTCTTCCAGTACTTGTCGTGCAGGGGCAGCACCAGGTCTATTAAATCGGGGTAGGGTTTCCCACCCGCTTTCAGCTTCTTGGCATAATGGTAACGCGCCAGCGGATCGATAACCGGCCAGCACAGGACGGCGCAGCCCAGGCTCGCATCAACGTCCGGCGCGCCGGCGGGTAAGGGGAGGGCCGCATATCTGGCATCGGCCGGTCGCATGCCCGCCAGTATCGCCTGATGGGCGCCACTGGAGCTGCCCAACGCGCCTACCAGGTCCGGGCGGCTTCCAAACTCCGTGGCCCGCGTCTTGAACCAGCGGATGGCGTAGTTGATGTCAGCCAGGGAGCCGGGATACGAGGCCTCGGGCGGCACCCGGAAATCGAGCGCTGCCACGACCACCCCACTTTTTGCCAGGGGTTCGTTGATGGCGACATCCATCAGCCGGTCGCCCAGACACCAGGCTCCGCCGTGGAGTTCGATAATGGCCGGAAACGGCCCTGGCCCGCGCGGCTTGAACAAACGTGCCAGTAAGGGCGTGTCCCCGTGACGAAGATATTCAACGTCTTCCACATCAATGTCATACGTCCGGTTGGCTGTCATGCTGCTCTCCTTCTCCTGCGCGGCAGGGCGTACCGGGTAGTCCGTGTCCCGCCGAACGAGGTGTTTCCACCTGTCCTAGCCGATTTGTTCTGCGGTTAAAAGGGAAAACTGACAACTCCTTTTCTCCGCGAGAATGTGGTAGGTGATGAAGGGGAGGGGGGCCATGAGCGAGATCAGTGTCATTGGTTGTGGGCTAATGGGCTCGGCCTTGGTCCGCACGCTGGCAAAAGGTGGGAGCACACTCACAATCTGGAATCGCACCCGACAGAAAGCCGAGGCGGTGGTCCAGTCCGGCGTGACCGTCGCCGACTCTGTTGGGGCGGCTCTTGAAGCCAGTCCGTGGACGATTTTCAATATTGCGAACTGCGCGGACTGCTTGACCCTACTTGAAAATGAACAGAGCCGACTTAGAGGAAAAATCATCATTGAATTGACGACCGGCACGCCAAACGAAGCGCGACGGCTGGGAACCCACATCACCACAGCCGGTGGACGCTATCTGGACGGGGCGATCATTGGTTATCCCAATCTGGTGGGAACCCCCCAACTCCAGATTCTGTGTAGCGGGGACCCGGCGGCCTTTGCGACCTGCCGGACCATGCTGGAGCGGCTCGGTGGCGTCCTCTTTCTGGGCGAGAACCCTGGGGCCGCGTCCGCCTTCGACCTGTCGTGCATCATCCCTGTTGTTCCCCTGGTGGTCGGTTTACTCCAGGCGGTGAAGATCTGCCGGAGTGAAGGCGTTCCCCTCGATCAGTATGAAGCCTTCATTAAAAAGACCATTCCGTTGATGGTGACGGATATCCTGGACAAGGCTCATCAAGAGGATTTTGCAACCAATCCTGACAAGATTGAAAGCAGCGTCAGCGTCATGGTTGTTATCAGCCGGCTGATTGCTAATTACAGTCGAGACGCGGACATTGACCCCGAGATGTTTGATGCCCTGACCCGGCTCTTTGAGGCTGGAGTTGCCAGCGGCCGTGGCGAGCACGATTGGGTCTGTGCGGCTGACCTGCACACCGGTCGCCGCCCGGTGTCAAGTTCAGGCCGCTCAGAAAACACACCATAAGGAGGGCGCTATGCCGCAATTTGACACGATCATCAAGAACGGGACTGTCGTCGATGGCACCCGGGTGCCGCGCTACCGAGCCGATATCGGTATCAAGAGCGGCCTGATCGCGGCAATCGGCAACCTCGAGACCAGTCAGGCAGCCAGCGTGATTGATGCCAGCGGACATATTGTCGCGCCGGGCTTCATTGACCTGCATACCCATTACGACGCGCAGATTCACTGGGACGCCTACTGTACCATCAGCAGTTGGCATGGGGTAACCTCCGTGACGATCGGGAACTGTGGCTTTGGCTTTGCGCCGCTCCGCGCGCAGGATGCCGAGCGGGCCATGCTGGCTTTGTCCCGTAACGAGGCTATTCCGCTTGAGCCCATGAAAGTTTCGATCCAGGCCGATTGGGAGACCTTTCCCCAATACATGGATGCGCTCGCCCGGATGCCGCTGGGGATCAATATCTCGCACCTGTTTCCAGTGGCCCCAGCCGTCGCGTATGAGATGGGCGGCTTTGATGCGGCCAAGCAGCGGTTTCCGAACGAACAGGAGACGCAGGCCATTATCCGTCAGCTGCACACGGCTTTGGACGCCGGAGCGGTAGGCTGGTCGGCCCAGCGTTTTGTACCGGAGAGCCGGATCTCGGTCCAACGCGACTATGATGGCACGCCGATGATTACCGACACCCTGCCGGACGAATTCTATCTGGCCCTGGGTCGAGCGCTGGCTGAACGAGGGGAGGGCTGCATCCAGTTTTCCCAATCCGGAGCGGGCGAAAGCCTGCTTGGTATCGAGGCGGATTTTATCTTTTTGGAAAAATTGGCGGCGGAGAGTGGCCGGCCGTTGTTGTACAACTCGGTGGAGATTTTTGATGCCCATCCGGAGTCGCACCAGTCGCAGCTCAAATGGATCGCCGAGGCGAACGACCGCGGCCGGCGCGTGTTTGGCCAAGCGGTGACCGCCCGCGCACCGGTTCGGATGACACTCGAACACTGGAATATGTTCGACGGCTCCCCGCTGTGGCGCGAGGCGACGCTCGGAACGGTGGAAGAAAAGAAAGCGAAACTGTCCAAGCCTGAACTGCGTCAGGCCATGCGGCAGGACTACGACCAGGGCGGTTTTGAAACCTTGGACCTCGCCTTTGGGGCGTTGACGCGCTACATCGCCCGGAAGGTTCGCAACCCTGTACTCAAAACTGCCTATGAGGGTCTCTCGGTGGCCCAGATTGCCGAGCGGGAGCAGAAGCATGTGGTTGACGCCATGCTCGACCTGTCGGTGGCGGACGATCTGCGGACCGAATGGGCGGGGCCGACCACCAATGCCAATATCGAGGGCTACCGGGATGTCATGAATTCGCCCTACACCATGCCGGGCCTGTCCGATGGGGGTGCCCACGTCAAATTCATCACGCCGGCCATCTATCCGACTGAAGTGTTATCCTGGCTGGTCCGGGATGCCGGGATCATCAGTTTGGAGGAGGCACATTTTCGGTTGAGCGGGATGCCGGCCTGGGCAGCCGGTTTCAAAGATAGAGGCAGCCTGCGCGTCGGCATGGCGGCGGACATCGTGGTGTATGAACTGGAGCAGCTCCGCTCACTGCCGGAGGAGGTGGTACACGATCTGCCGACCAACGAATGGCGCCGCGTACAGAAAGCCGAAGGCTATCGGCAGATTTTGGTCAACGGGGTGGTCATCTTCGAAGACGGGCAGTGTACGCAGGCGACCCCAGGTAAACTGCTCCGCCACGGAGCGGCCGTATAAGGGAGGAAGTGCGATGGCGCGCCGGAGAGTCATATCGTCGGACGACCATGTTTTTGAGCCGGCCGATCTGTGGACGAGCCGGGTTGAGAAGAAATTCAGAGACCGCGCTCCACACGTTGTCCACCGCGCGGAGGATGGCACCGACTGGTGGGTGTGCGACGGACTCATCGGAGCCAGTGGCGGGTCGGGCGGATCGCAGATGGGGGTGCGATTCGAGGCCCCGGAAAAGATGAGCTTTGCCGATAGCATGGATAATGTCCGGCCTGGAGCCTATATCCCCGAAGCGCGCATTACAGATATGGACGCGGATGGCATTGACGTCGCGCTGCTCTATCCCAGCCAGGGGCTGTTGCTGTACAGCCATCCGGATAGCACACTGCTGACCGCCTTATGCCACGCGTATAATAGCTGGCTGGCCGAATTCTGCAGTGCCTTCCCCGACCGTCTGAAAGGCATCGCCATGCTCGACATCGACGATGTCCAGTCGGGTATTCGTGAGATGGAGCGCTGCGCCAAACTAGGGCTGGTCGGGGCAATGATCTCTGTCTATCCGGCCGAGCAGAAGTCGTATGATCGACCGATGTACGAACCGTTATGGGCGGCTGCCCAGGATTTGGACCTGCCGCTCAGTCTCCACCTGGCGACCAATCGGCCGGGTTCGGGCTATATCGATGAGAGCAACCTTGAGGCCATAGACTACCCGGCCCTGGTGAATGTGGATCACTGGGTGCGCATGTCGCTCGCCCGCCTGATTTTGAGTGGGGTCTTCGAGCGCTATCCGAAACTCCGGGTGGGCTCAATCGAGCAGGAGGTCTCCTGGGCGTCGCATTTCCTTGAACGTCTGGACTATACCTATACCCAGAGACCGCAGCACGGCGCGCATCGATTTACGGAAGATATGCTGCCCAGCGACTATTTCCACCGCAACGTCTTTATCAGCTTTCAGGAAGACGCCTTGGGCATCAGAGACCGGCAGCTTATTGGCGTGGACAATCTCCTGTGGGGGTCGGACTACCCCCATCCCGAGTGTACCTTTCCCCGGTCACAGCAGATTCTCGACGAGATTCTGGGTGAGTGCAGTGCGGAGGAGCGGGCCAGGATTGTCGGCGGCAATACCGCCAGAATATACCATTTGGACGCATAAGGAGGCGTATGCCCACCCTGCTGAGTCTGTTGCAATTATTGCGCACCAGCCAAAAGAAGATGCTGCTGGCGGTCGCCTGCGGTCTGCTCTTCGCCGGTACCGGTCTGGTGCCGCCGCTGCTCATCCGCCGAATTATTCAGTGGATCACCGAAGGGGGTGGAACGCTGCCCGCCCTACTCGGCATTAGCGGGCTGCTGCTGGTGGTGTATATCGGTCGGGGACTATTTCGGTATGGCTATGGACGTTTCTCCCACGAGGTGTCTTTTGATGTCCTGCACAGCCTCATGGTCCGGGTGTATACCCATCTCCAGAGTCTGCCTCACAGCTTTTTCCATACGCAACGCACCGGCGGGCTGATTGCCCGCTCGATCAACGACATTGAGGCCATTGAGGATTTTATCGCTCACGGGATTCCGGAAACGATTAACGCCTTTGTGCTGCCGACGGCTATGATCTGTGTGCTGTTTTATCTGAACTGGCAGCTCGCCCTGGTCGCCCTGCTGCCGTTGCCGGTGGCCAGTTGGATTGTCTTTCGCGCGGTGTCAAAAGTCCGCACCGAGTGGCGTCCCGTGCGGCAGCGTCTCGAAGACCTGACCGCCCAGGTGCAGGACAATCTGTCCGGGGTGACGGTGATCAAATCGTTTGTTCAGGAAAAGCTCCAGGCGCGGGCAATCGAACACCACAGCCAACGGCTGCGGGACGATATGCTGCGGGCCAGTACCCTGTCGTTCGTTCCAGTCGGTGTGATCGAAGTTACCAGTGGCGTCGGGGTGGTGCTGATCGCGCTCCTGGGTGGCGTCATGGCGCTCGGCGGTCGGGTGAGTGCGGCTGATTTGTTTGTGTTTATTGTGTATCTGACCCAGATATATCAGCCCTTTTTGCAACTCGCCAATATCAACGACACGCTCCAGAAGGCAACGGTCAGCTCGGAGCGGGTGTTTGAGCTGCTCAACCTCCAGCCCGATATTGTCAGCCCGCCCCACGGCCTACGGCCAGCCCGGATGAGCTGGGACGTGGAGCTCCAGAACGTCACGTTCGGCTATCAGCCGGACCGGCCGGTTCTCCACGATATCAACATCACCGTTGCGGCCGGGACCATGGTCGCCCTGGTTGGTGCGACCGGCGCGGGAAAAACCACGGTGACCAACCTCATTCCGCGCTTTTACGACCCCCAACACGGTTCTGTTCGCGTTGGTGGACACGAGGTAGGGTCTTTGGACCTCGACTTTCTGCGCGGCAATATCGCCATGGTGTTGCAGGATATTTTTCTCTTCCACGGCACCGTCCGCCGGAATCTTCTCTTTGGCCGACCGGACGCCTCGGAGGCCGAGCTGCGCGCCGCGGCGCGGGCGGCCAACGCAGAGGAATTCATCCTCGGCCTATCCCAGGGCTATGACACGCTCATTGGGGAGCGTGGGGTCCGATTATCCGCCGGGCAAAAGCAGCGCCTGTCCATTGCGCGGGCGCTGCTCAAAGACGCCCCCATTCTGATCCTTGACGAGGCGACTTCTTCGGTGGACACCGAAACCGAACATTTGATCCAGGAAGCGATTTCGCGCCTCACCGCGCAGCGCACCACCGTGGCCATAGCCCATCGTCTCAGCACCATCCGCAACGCCGACCTGATCGTGGTCCTGGACCACGGCCGGGTGGTGGAACAAGGCACGCACGAGAGTCTGCTGGCCCATAATCGTGCCTATGCGCGCATGGTGCGGGCTCAGGACCTCGCCCGTACCTGGCAGATCGGACAGCCTGGGGAGCAGCCCGAACTTGCTCTTGCCACAGGTAGTGATTAGGGAGGCACCCGAGCCAAAAGAAAAGGGGGCAATGGTAATGGCCTACGATCTACTCGTAAAAAATGGAACGGTCGTTGATGGGAGCGGGAGACCCGCCTTTCGTGCCGACCTGGCAGTCCGCGCTGGTCGTATCGTCGAGATAGGCAAAGGCTCGGACAGGATCTCGGCTGGGGCCGCGCGCGTAATCGACGCTTCGGATCTCATTGTTGCGCCGGGCTTTATTGATCCGCATACCCACTACGACGCCCAAATCTGTTGGGACCCGCTGGTCACCTGTTCATCCTGGCATGGCGTGACCAGCGTCATCATGGGCAATTGCGGTGTCGGACTGGCCCCCTGTAAGCCTGAGGAGCGCGATATTGCGACCTCGAACCTCGTCCACGTCGAGGCGATTCCCTACGAGGTCCTCAGTCAGGGCCTGCCGTGGGACTGGGAAAGTTTCCCGCAGTATATGGACGCAGCCGCTCGGCGTGGGATTGGCATCAACGTCGGATTCCTGGCCGCCCTGTCGCCGTTCCGTCAGTTCGTCATGGGGGACGATGCTATGGAGCGTGAGGCAACAGAGGGTGAAACAGGCAAGATCAGCGCGCTGCTGGGTGAGGCGCTTGAGGCCGGCGCCCTCGGCTTCTCGCTTACGGTCCTGCCACAGCATATCGGCTACAAAGCCAAACCGCTGGCCTGTCGTTTGGCCAGTCAGGCTGAATTACGAGCCTATTCCAGGCTGCTCGGACAACGGGGTCGGGGCACAATTGAAATCGCGCTGACGAAACAGCCGAGCACGGTTTCCGAAAAAGAATACGCGTTGCTTGAGCTGCTCGCAGCGGAGAGCGGACGGCCCGTCACCTGGCTGAATCTGCGCGACCGGGATGACGCACCAGAAGCGTGGACTGATACCCTGGACCAAGTTGCGCCGCTGCTCGCCCGCGGTTGTCGCCCGCAAGTTGCGGTACGGCCACTGACGGTTGAGTTTAATTTGCGCAACCCGTTCTTGTTCGCCAGTATGCGCTCGATGAAACCGGTATTTGGGGATGCCTCGCTCGCAGATCAAAAGCGGACCTATGCGGACGCGGAGTTTCGTCGCGCCTTTGCTGTTGACCTGGAACACCGCCCGCTTTTGCGTGACATCTGGAAGAAGACGCAGGTGAAGGAAGCGACGCAGCCGGCCCTCAAGGCGCTTGAGTGGAAAACGATCGCACAGATAGCCCATGATCGTGGCGTGGCACCGCTCGACACCTTCTTTGATCTCTCGCTTGAAGATGGGCTCCAACTCGACTACATGCTGCCGCGGCTCGATATCAATGAGGAACGGGTGGCAAAGAAGTTCAGCGATCCACGCACGCTGATTGGCATCTCTGACGGTGGTGCGCACGTCGACATGCTGTGTAACGCGGGCTATCCAACCTATCTGTTAGGTACGTTCGTGCGCGACAAACAGGCGATTACGCTGGAACATGCGGTGAAGCGTATGACCTCCGAGCCGGCGCAGTATTTTGGTCTTCCTCAGCGTGGCCTGTTGCAGCCCGGAATGGCGGCGGACATCACCATTTTTGACCTGAACACCGTGCGCTCTCCAGAACGCCCGGAAGTACGTCATGATTTACCCGGTGGCGGGCGTCGGCTCGTCACGCAGTCGGAAGGTATTATATACACGATTGTCAACGGACACGTGCTGTACGAAGAGGGAGAACATGTCGGCGGCCTGCCGGGACAGGTGCTCCGGGCGGGTGAAAACTGAGTCTGAAACGCAGGAAGGAGAAAGACAATGGATGTAGCTGCACTCGAACAGAGATTAACCCGTATTGAAGACCTTGAGGCCATCAAGCAACTCAAGGCAACCTATTGCGATATTTGCGATGATGACCACAACCCGGAGCGCATCACCACAATTTTTGCCCAAGACGGTATCTGGGAAGGCGCCGGTTTCGGCAAGGCCCAGGGCCATGCGGCCATTCGTGAGCTGTTCAAAAAATTCCAGACGCTGATCAGTTTCTCCCAGCACCAAGTGTTGAATCCGATCATCAAAATTGACGGCGAGCGGGCCACGGGCATCTGGTATTTCTTTGGACCGTTCACGTTCTACAAGAACAATCAGGCCAAGTGGTTGGCGGCGCGCTATGAAGACGATTACGTCAAAGTGAACGGAGAGTGGAAGATACAGCACCTCCGCGCGCGTGGCCGCATGAGCACGAACTACGAAGAGAGCTGGGCCAATAGCGACTGAGCAAAGCGGCGCGCGGCCAGGTCTCATGTTATCCTAGAGGCAGCCAATCCAGACTAGGGAACGAAAAATGATCACCCGTTTTCGGGTCCAAAACTACAAAGCTCTGCGCGATGTGACGCTGGACCTAACGCCCATGCATGTCCTGATTGGTCCGAACGACTCTGGCAAGACGAGCATTCTGGAAGCCCTCGCCTCTCTCTGCCGGAGTGTCGATCATGAACTGCCACAAGCATTTGTTGGGTCCTGGAAGGGTGCTGACTTAGTCTGGAAGGGGAACATCGATCAGTTAGTCGGTCTCAAAGCGGAAGGGAGGGATAGAGAGAAAAACTGGGAATACAGGCTCGCGTGCCGATTCCTGCAAAAGGGTCGAGATGTCAAAATCGTAGAAGAGATATTAAAGTTTGACCCTGAGCCGGAGGAGGCTGTAGAGACGAGTCACCTAGGCCTCTCTCGGACAACTTTGGTGTATGAGACTGCTGTACTAGGTCGTGAAGTGTCTTTTGGTCAATACTCTGTTGCGAGCGATCTCTACCGAGTTCTCTCTGGAGTTCACCTCTACCGCTGGGTGCCAAGACTGCTCTCCCTGCCTGTTGCCGCACAAGCTCAGCGTCAGTTTCGGATGGAATCGACCGGTTTTGGATTAGCCCTCTGCCTGGACGACATTCTGGGTTATGACCGGCGGCGATTCGAAGATCTGGAGAACCACTTTAAGCGGATTTTTCCAGAAGTCGATTCCATTATGCTCATTCGAGAAGAGGCATTTACTGGACCAATAGACGACCCGAAACAGATTCCTATGCTTAGGGAAGCTGACGGAAAAGGTCTCTACTTCAGATTAAAAAAAAATAAGCAAGAGCTTCCAGCCGCTCAGGTTTCCGATGGGATGCTCCTAGTTTTGGCGTACCTGACTGTCTTATATTTGCCGCAACCCCCGCGAGTGCTCCTTATCGAAGAACCGGAGAATGGTATTCACCCCAAACGCTTGCAGGATGTGCTTCAGATTCTTCGTGAACTGATCACTGAGCAAGGACATACGCAAATTATTCTCACCACACATTCCCCTTATGTTGTTGACCAATTCCAACCTGACGAGGTCTCTCTGTGTCATAAGGAAGGGGATGGGTCAGTCGTAGTCCGTCAGCTCTCTAAAAGCCAAACTGTCAAAGAACAAATTGACGTGTTCACGTTAGGTGAGATCTGGACAGCCGAAGGTGACAGAGCACTGGCCGAAACCTCTCCTCCTGTGGAAGCCAGTAAATGAGAATTCTCGTTGTCTCCGAAGGAGTACACGAATTAGGTGGTGACAGTCTTGACGGTGCTCTCTTAACGCTGTCGTCCAGGTTGCTCAACTTCAATGAAAATGTGAGCTTTGAGCGAGAAAAAGTAAGTAGCCCGAAAGTTCGACTGCACGCTCAGCCGGGGCAAGGAGGACGCTATAAGAAGCGCGCCCTGGGCTGGATTCGTTTGGCCAAACGTGAGGGTTATGACGCAATCGTTCTTGTCATTGATCAAGATGGCGACGAGGAGAGGAAACAGCAATTCGACCAAGCCCAGGAGGATCACCGATTGCCGCTCCCGAGAGCGCTTGGCGTAGCAATCAAGATGTTTGATGCCTGGATGCTTGCCGATGAACAAGCCTTATCAGAAGTGCTAGGGATGCATATTGATCCCCTACCGAACCCCGAGTCTGAAGGCGATCCCAAGGGCAAATGTGAGAGTCTGAGAAACGAGGCCCGCTTACAATTGAGTCTCAGGGAGATGTATGCGGCGATAGCAGAAAGAACTGATATGGAAAAACTTAAAGCCCGCTGTCCCAACGGATTTGCCCCGTTTGCCCAACGGGTGGGGGGTCTCGCTGAAAGGAGGCAGGTATGTTCACCATAGGCAAGCTGTTTCATCTCACCCACGTTGTGGACGACCTCGAAGCCGTTGACCGGTGGTATGACGAGGTGTTCTCCGTCACGCGCTTCTATAACGGCTATGAAGAGCTGGCCGGCCGTAACGCCTCCCTGGTTGCCATCGGCGACGTCATCATGGAACCGATGATGCCCGCCCGCGTGGAGAACCTCAGGAATCCGTCGGTGAAAAGATTTCACGACCGTTTCGGCCAGCACTTCCACTCCATCGCCTGGTATGTGGACGATGTTGCGGCCATCTCCGCCCGGCTCGATACGGCCGGCCTGCGGCTTTATAATCTTGTCGGCAAAGAGGTGCAGCAGCCGTACGATACGGCGGCCATTTGGACGCATCCGAGACAGACACCCGGCCAACTGGAGTTTGCCCTGTCCGGCGATTACATAGCCGACCCGCGGCTGGAAGCGGGCTGGTCAAGCGACCCCTGGCGCCAGCACCCGCTCGGTATCCAGCGCGCCTCGCATATCGGTGTCGTTGTCAGGGACCTGTCCGCGGCCAAGCGGCTGTATTGCGACACTCTGGACGGGACCCTGCTCCACGAGGAGCACACCGAGGGCCACAAGCAGAGTGCCTTTGTCGCCGTTGGTGAAGATACGGTCGTGGAACTGGTCCAGCCCCTTTCTGCAACCAGCCCTGAAGGCCGTGAGTTGGAGCAAAACGGCGAGGGCATTTATTCCCTGATATTCAAGACCGTCGACCTCGGCCAAGCCCAGGATTTTCTGAGAGACAAGCAGCTCCGGCCCGAACCGGACGGCGCCGACACCATTATCCTCGGGCCGGAGCAAGCCTTTGGGATGGTAGTGGGCTTCACCCAGCGCAGCCTCCCCAACGACCCACGTTAGTTGCTAATCGGACTCGACCGTCACGCGCCGTCCAGAGAATATCGAGTCAAACTCCATGGCCGGTACCGCCTCCGGGTCCAGCGGGTCTTGATCAAGCGGAAAGACCCGCCCCCTCTGCGTACCGGTGACAGACTGTAAATCTTTGCTGAATTGCACCACATAGCGGACGCGCACGATATCGGTATGCGCTCCGGTCAAGGCGTCTAGGTTGAAATCGACCACCTCCGCCGTAATTTCCCGCCAGCCCGACCGCGCCCACACCCCGTGCTGGTCGCTGAAGCGGGACGGGTTGAAGAGGGTGAATAGATCGAAAAAATCCTCGGGGAGAAACGGGCCGCCTTCGCTGAGGATGCTGTTCCCAGAGTCCTCGGAGAGAAACGGGACACCGGGGAAGTTGAAGATGGCGTGCTGACCGGAATGGGTGCTGGCCCAGTTGCCCCCTGCGGTTAAGGAAATCAATCGGAAGGGACTCGGCGTGCCTTCGTCTGTGTGGTGCCGGATGAGGTAGAGGCCTGCAATCCCCTGGGCAAAATTGCCCTCATGCGCCCTCTCCCGCCAGCTTTCCAGACGAATCGCGTCGTCGGAGAAGGAGAGATTGGTGAGACCGAGACAGAATACGAGGATCAGATTCAGGACGAGCCGACCGATTTTTCGTTTCAAGGTTGCGCTCCTTTCTTGCTCGGGGGCTTCCTTGAGGTAACTAAGCGTTTTGGGAGAATCATTGCGGAAGCGTTGGAAGATTACTTTATCGAAGGAAGTACCTGGAAAATGTAATCAGCCATAATAATCATATTCATGCTGTGTTTATGTGTTGAATATGACACTAATCCGTGAGCGGAAGCATGGCGATTCGGAACGAAATCTTGTTGGAATTTCTTTTTATTCCTCTTCTCTACGTCTTCATACAGATGATTCACCAGTCGGTCGAATAAAATCCAACCATATGCTTCCCTTGGCATAAAATCCTCTAAGGATCCACAATTAGTTAATTTCTCGTGCATCTGCATCCCTTTTTTTCTTTTTGAATAGATAGTTTCAGCTTGATTCTTGGAAGGCCGGGGAAGTCGGCGAATCATTCTTTCTATTTCTGGAAATAGCACTCGGCATACACACCGATAAAGTCCAGCTTCATGCGCAGAAAGTGCTTCACGAAATGTTTCTCTCGCTTCATCATCGATGTGGTAAGCCTCCAATCTTGACTCGATGTCCTGGCGGATGCCATTCCAGTTCGTTTCATAGAAAGTCGAAAGGCGCTGTTCGAGTAAGGATGTATTTCCTCCGCACTCTTCGACATAACTGATCGGAACAGTATGATAGGGTAACCAACCAGTTGCACCGACAGAGTCTACGAATTTCGAGTACCTCTCAAAGAATTTGGCGCCTAATATAATTGATTCAATATACGGCGCGAAGCTTTGAGAAATACGAGCCAATCCCTGAAAGAAGGAGCGAATATCCTGAGCGAAGGAACGAAGAGTCATCTCCAATTGCGGTGACGTTTCAAATAGTTTCTGCATGACAGATGCATTGAGACGTTCGATAGACTCGTCAATTTCCGATGGGTGCTTATTCATCCCGTGAGTCCTATAATTTTGTCCGACCAATATCACCGCGATTCTTACTCGTCATATCAGTGATATGTTCGTTCCAGTCATTGACGCAGTCACGGCGTCACGCTACCGCCCGGTCTCCCACCACTAAGCCGCGTCCAACGGCGCGCAGGGCCGCTTCAACGCTACTGATGTGCGAACGATGATTGGGATTGATTAGCCTACGGACTGCGGACTCGCTCAAGCCCAGACGCTTGGCTAGGGCAACATTGGTAATACCTTGGCGGCGTATGGCCGTGTAGAGCGCCAATTTGGCGGCAACGATGGACGGGAGGGCAACCAAGACTTGGCCGCCTACGGCAGTGCTTGGGATTGGGATGTCCTCACGGTTCTCGACGTATGTACCGAGCGCGACGGCTAGGGCGTCCTCGGCCAGAACAAGGGATTCCTCTTTGGTTCGTGCGCCGGTGATGGCCTCGGGAACGTCGGAGAAGGTCACGACGTATCCTTCCCCCTCTTCGATGTCAGGGGTGAGATTACATGGATAGACGTATTGCATGGCTCCTCCCCCCAATCCCGTAGGTCGGATGAGCCGCAGGCGTCATCCGACACTACTGGCTGAAGTTACCCGCCCACTGCTGCCACGCCGTCACGCACCAGCGCGGCTATGGCCGCTTCGTCATACCCCAGGTCGCGCAGGATCTCGCCGGTATGATCGCCCAACTGTGGTGCCGGGGTTGGCGTTCGCTTTTCTCCGGCGGTCGTAAAAATGGGGCTGTCGACGGTCGTCAGCGTGCCGTGCCCAGGGTACTCCATATCCACAAAGGCGCCGGCGGCCCGCATCTGGGGGTCTTCGACCACCTCGTCTCGCACGGGCAGGGGCGCCCATTTGATGTCGGACTGCTTGAACAGCACCCGCCATTCATCCAGGTCCCGCGATTCAAACTGGCCCTGTAAAATGGCAAACAGGGCCGTGGCGTTTTCCCCTCTGGCTTCGTTGGTGGCGAACAGCGGGTTGGTGGCCAGGTCGGCCTGGCCGAGAGCCTTGCACAGATTGGGAAACTCCTTGGCAGGGTCGAGCAGGATGGCCAAGAAGGCTTTGCCGTCACGACTCCGATAGCCGGCCGCCAGCGGGTTGGGCGGCGTACCGTCTTCGCCGCGTTCTGGAAAGGTGGCCTGACAGAATTTGGCCTGAAGGTCGCAGGCGTTGGCCCAGGCTCCGCTGGCCAGCAACGAGGTCCCGACTTTTAAGCCCCGTCCGGTGCGTTCGCGCTGATACAGGCCGAGCATAATCGCGCTAAACAGAGATACCGAGGTCGGGTGGTCGCCCATGCCCGGACGTGGGCCGCCTGGTGTGCCGTCCATGCCTACGACGCTCATCATCAGGCCCGAGCGCGCCCAATAGGCCAGGGCGTCAAACGTGGGGGCGTCGGCATCCTCCCCCGCATCTCCGTAGCCGCTCAGATGGGCATAGATGAGCCGATCGTTTTCCGGCTGAAGGTCCTTCCAGGTCAGCCGGAACTTTTCGAGCAGCGGATGCTGGTAGTTGGAGACGAACACGTCCGCGGTCTTGACCAGCCGAATGAGCACCTCTCTGCCCTGGGGTGAAGCCAGGTCGAGGGCGACGCTCTTCTTATTTCGACTGGTCAGAATCCAGCCCCAGTTGAGGTCTGCCTTGGCAAAGCCGGGTAAATCCGACATGGAGCGGTAGAGGTCTCCGCCCTGCGGTCGCTCGATCTTCAACACCTCGGCCCCGAAATCCGACATGATGGTCGTCGAGGCCGGTCCGGCAACATAGGTTCCGCAGTCGATCACTCGCAGTCCTGATAGAATTCCGTTGTCCATACGTATCTCCCTTTTTGATTTGGTGTCCAGCCTCTTGAATTCAGGACATTCTGCCAGCAATTACTGGCCTCGCCAAGAGTGACGATTGCCACGAGCGGGCTTCGCCGGCGATCAAGAAATGGGTTGCCGCCTACCGGCCGCTGTGCTATCCCTGCCTCAGCCAGACGGCTGAACGCGACTAGTCGGCCGAGATTGAAGAGAAAGGCTGTCCAAATGAAGATTGAAGAGCAAACGATAGACTCTATGGTTGTTGTCTCACTGGATGGGCGGGTAGACGGTTCCACCGCGCCGGATCTGGAGAAGCACATTTCGGCAGTCGTCGAACGCGGTGATACCCAGATATTGCTCGATTGCAGCCAGATGGATTACATCAGCAGCGCCGGTCTGCGCGTCGTGCTTGTGGGTGCCAAAAAATGTCAACAGGGTGGCGGAAAATTGACGCTCTGCACGCTCCGGGCCACGTGCAAATCCGTCATGGAAGTCAGCGGGTTCCTGACCATGCTCGACTACTACGACACCCGTGAGAGTGCCCTGGCAGCCCAGTCCTGAGGACGTGACATTGAAGATTGAAGAGCAAACGGTAGCCTCCGTGGTTATTGTCTCACTGGATGGACGGGTAGACGGTTCCACCGCACCGGACCTGGAGAAGCATATCTCGGGCGTCGTTGAACGCGGTGATACCCGGATATTGCTCGATTGCAGCAAGATGGATTACATCGGCAGCACCGGCCTGCGCGTCATGCTTGTGGGCGCCAAAAAATGCCAACAGGGTGGTGGTAAGCTGACGCTCTGCACACTCCGGGCCACCTGCAAATCCGTCATGGAGGTCAGCAAGTTTTTGACCATGCTCGACTACTACGACACCCGTGAGAGCGCCCTGGCGGCCCAGTCCTGAGGATATGTTATGCTGACCTTTGCCGAAGAGATACTGCTGTTAATGCTGGACGACGAGGGGGTCTTCCTGCCGACCCGTGGAGGGGCGGTGGAATACATCCTGGCCGGTGCGGTGCTGATGGACCTGGCCTTCGCCAACCGCGTTGACAACGATCTTGAGCAACTCACCTGTCTCGACGCGACGCCGACCGGAAACCCGATCCTCGATCAGGCCCTGGCGCATATTGCGAATGCCAACGAGACCAAGGATACCAGAGGCTGGATAGAGACCCTGGCCGGTCAGGATACGACCGAAATCCGGCAGCAGGCGTTAGCCCGTTTGATTGAGCACGGCATTCTGGAGTCCCAGGACAAGAAATTCCTGTGGGTCTTCCGGGCACGGCGCTATCCAACCATCGACGGTCGCATCGAACGCGAGGTCAGACTGCGGATTGCGGATGTCTTGCTGTCCGACGATATTCCCGACCCCAGGGATGTGGCCATGATCTGTCTGGTCGATGCTTGCGGCTTTCTGCGCGACATCTTCTCCGCCCGGGAGATTGAGCGGGCCGCCCCCCGTGTCGAGCAGTTTCGTAAAATGGACCTGATCGGCCACGAAGTCGGCAGCGTCATCGCCGAAATTGAACGGTCGGTGATGATGGCGATGGCGATCTCGCCGCACTGAGCCGGCCGCGACGGTGGTGTCCGGAGCACCGTCGCGCCCCACTGAATTGCCTGACAGGAAACGATGGAGGAAGCAATGGGTGAAGCCTGGATTATGGATGCCGTTCGCACCCCGCGCGGACGGGGAAAGAAAGATGGCGCGCTGGCAGGACTCCATCCTCAGGAGCTTATGGCGCAGGCCCTGAATGCCACAAAAGAACGAAACCACCTCGACCCGCGTGATGTTGACGACGTGGTGGTCGGCTGTGTGACGGCGTATGGCGAACAGGCCATGTGCATCGCCCGGATGTCCGTACTGGCAGCAGAGTGGCCGAACGATTCGACCGGGGTGACGATTAACCGTTTCTGCGGCTCAGGACAGCAGGCGGTCAATTTTGCGGCCATGGGCATCAAGTCCGGCGAGCAGGACGTGGTGGTTGCCGGTGGGGTGGAGTCCATGTCCCGCGTGCCGATGAATGCGGACCGGGGTGGGATTGACGGCCATAATCGGCATCTGCGTCAACTCCATCCGCTTGTGCAGCAAGGTATCTCCGGCGATTTGATTGCCACCCGAGAAGGGTTTAGCCGTGAAGATTGCGACACATTCGCGCTGTCAAGTCAGCAGCGCTACGCCCGTGCTCATAAAGAAGGCCGCCTGAAAAAGAGTCTGATCCCCGTGCGCGATACGGACGGCACGCTGGTCCTGGAACAGGACGAATATCCACGACCAAACACGACGCTTGAGGGACTGGGTCAACTGCCGCCGTCCTTTGCGAAACTGGGAGAGTATGTGCAAAAGGGTGACACGCTGAGTTTCGACGAAAAGGCGCTGTCACGCTACACGGACGTGCAAGAGATCAACCATGTGCATCACGCCGGTAATTCTTCCGGCATTGTTGATGGTGCGGGAGCCCTGCTGCTCGCCTCTCCGGAGTATGCCCGTAGTCACGGTATGCAACCGCGCGCTCGGATTGTCGCCACTGCCACTGCGGGGGATGAGCCCATTATCATGTTGACCGCACCGGTTCCGGCAACCAAAAAGGTGCTCAAGAAAGCTGGCATGATGATCAAGGACATTGATCTGATTGAGATCAACGAGGCATTTGCGGTTGTCCCCCTGAAAACCATGCGCGACTGTGACATGGACCCGGACACAGTCAACGTCAACGGTGGGGCGATCGCCCTCGGTCATCCGCTCGGCGCAACCGGCAGCATGCTCATGGGCACCGTCCTCGACGAACTCGAACGTCAGGATAAAACCACCGGGCTGGTCACCATGTGTATCGGCGGCGGCATGGGCATTGCCACGATTATCGAACGGATCTGAGGGCGCTGTTTGACGACAGCACCGAGCCGTTTCGGTAGGCTATCCAAGAGAAGAGGGTGGGCCGGCCTGACCCACCCGTAGCACGCGCTATTTTGCTGCGGACAGGGCGGGGGATTGGGTCACGTCTACGCCAACCTCACGATGCTCCGGGACCTCACACACCTTCGGGTCGGCATCAAACACGCGTAGCAGCCGGCCAAAGGCGATGTCATACCCGATTACGATGCCAAGCTCTACGATCTCGGCGTCGGTAAAATGTTGCTGGAGCCCGATAAAGAACTCGTCATTATCCATCGCGTCATAGTCAACGGCTAGCTTCTCGGCATAGCGGAGGGCACTCTTCTCGCGCGGAGTAAAGGCCGGGCTGTTTTCGTAATCCTCAAGCTGGGCGATTTTTTCTTCGGTCAGTCCTTTTCGCATCACCGATGCGTAGCGAAAGCCCTGTCAAAATAAACACCCGTTCAGATAGGCAATTTTGATGCGCACCAGCTCCTTGAGCGGTGGCTCGACAACGCCGCCCTCGAACATATCGACATAGGCCCGCCACATGGGCTCAACGACCTCCTGGCGGTGGGCCATCATACTCAAAAAGTTGACATAGCCGTCCGCGTCCTTTACCCGTTCCACCAGTTGCGCATACTGCGGACTCATCTGCTTGGGGTCAACGAAACTGAGTCGTGCCATAGTATCCCTCCTCTCGCTCAATGTTGGCTGAAAGAAACGGGGTGTACTCCCCGCAGTCTCCTCGTGCCTCCGTCCTAGTGCACCGGAATGGCGGCTGTCAAGCGAAAATAGGTCTCCCCGTCTGCCTTTTTCCTGATAATGATGGAACGTCTTCTGTCCTGCCTGAAAGGATTGCCGGGGTATGAGCGAACGCCCGTTGTTTGAAGAAAGCATTCTCCCGTATCGGGTCACGCCGCAGCTTGTCGTGCGTTTGATTGAACTCCGCAACGTCCAGCCCGAGTTTTCCCGCTGTCCGTACTGTGGCGCGAACGACTACTGGCATCTGGCTTGGCCAGCGAGCCTCGCCCTGTCGCAGTATCTCGCCTCGACCTATCCCGCCGAGTGGTGGCACGAGAAGCATGCTTTGGTGATTGGCTGTGGGGTCGGGCTGGAGAGCGTGGTGCTGGCCTCGCTGGGCGCGCAGGTCACCGCGCTGGACCATATTCCCGAAGCCCTGAAGCTGGCCCAGCGGAATTGTGAACTCAATACCGTCCCCCGCGTTCAGGAACTGTGCCGCTGCTGGCTGGATGAGAACAGTGTGCGTCAGCTTGGCCAGTACGATGTGCTTGTCGGCGCTGACGTGCTGTACGAGGCGGTCGATGGCGGCTGGATGTATAAGCTCTTGGCGGCCACGCTCAGAACGGGCGGCAGAGCCTTTTTTGGCGACCCCCGACGGGAGGGGGTCGAAAAATTTTTAGAACAGCTCGCCGCCGCACGCTTTCACGTCCAGGTCCAGCACCGCGAGACGGCCTGGATGGCTGGACGTGAAGAGGTCGATGTGTATGCAATCCGGTCGGGCCGGTCGGGCCGGTCGGGATAGCGGCTAGGCAAAAATCTCGTCAAAAAACGCCTGCATCGCCTGCCACGAGCGCTCATCCGCCTGTTTATTGTAGCAAATGCCTTCTATGGAGCCGTCGGCCTCCGGGTTCGTAAAGCTATGCACCGTGCCGCCATAGCTGATGACCTGCCAGTCAACTCCGGCCTTGGTCATCTCCTCTTCAAAGGCAGTGACATGCTCGACCGGGACAAAGGGGTCATCCGCACCGTGGCACACCAGGACCTTTGCCTGGACCTTGCCCGGCTCTGCTGGACTCTGCGTTTCCAGGGCGCCGTGAAATGAGACCACGCCCTTGAGCGGTGCGCCGTCCCGCGCCATCTCCAGGGAACAGGAGCCACCCATACAATAGCCCAAGACCACAAGCCGGTCGGTATCAACCTGTGGCAGCGCCATCAGCGCGTCGAGTCCGGCGCGGATGCGCTGGCGAAACTTGGTGTTATCCTCGCGTATGGCTCCGGCGTGTTTAATCGCTTCCTGCAAATCGCTGACCTCCAGGCCGTTGCCATACGGGTCGCCCGCCAGTGCGGCATAGCCGAGTGAGGCCAGTCGCAAGGCCCGGTCCTTGGCCTGCTTACCCAATCCAAATGCCTCGGGCATCACCAGAATGCCGGGTCGCTTATGGTTGCTCTGGTCATCCAGCGCCACAAATCCCTTGAGCGTGACATCCCCGTCTTTATATTCCAGACTCTCTGCCCTCATATGACTGCTCCTTTCCTGTGGGTTGCTCGAACAATGGTGCCATCTTTTGTCTCTGCATCGTTTGCAAAATTGCCCGTAATTTGCAAGTTCAATCTTATACTGAGAGAGGAGGGTTTACCGTATGGCACTGACATTGGAGGAAGCGAACCGCATTGCTGCCGGGGCCATAGCCAAGGCGCAAGAGCTCAACATCAAGATCAGCGTAGCCGTGTGTGACGCTGGGGGACGCCTCGTGGCTTTCAACCGCATGGATGATGCCTTGTGGGCCGGCGTCTACGGCTCTCAGGGGAAGGCCGTCGCTTCAGCCGGCTTTGCCCGGCCCAGTGGCGCCCTTCAACAAATGGCCGACAGCCCGATTGTACGTGGGATTGTTGCGGCAGAAGGGGGCCATATGATTGCCAGCCAGGGAGGCGTTGCGATCATGCGCGACGGGGTACTTGAGGGCGGATGCGGCGTTGGTGGGGGGACTGGTCAGCAGGACGAGGAGTGTGCTCAGGCTGGGGCAGACCTGCTCTAGTCGAAGCTGCCTGGTGTCATTCTTCCCCTTCGCTCCCCAGAATGACAAGCTCGCAAAATCCGCGCGACGGACCACTCGGCGCTGATCCACAGGCAACAGCTTTTGAGGGAGGCGAAATGAACATAAGAGATCGAGAACTCGTAGCTGCTCTTCTCCGAGACAAGCTTGCGGAACCGCTAGGCGAAGATACGCTCAAAGAGCTGACGACGCTGTATGCACAATTGTCTGTGGGACTAGACGCGCTGGACGCCTTGAACCTCAGCCATATAGAGCCGGCGGTGCGCTTTGTGATGTCGGAGGGCGAACGCAATGAAGACTGAAGAGTTCGCCTTTACGAGCATTGCCGAGTTAGCGCCTCTCATCCAAAAGAAAGCAGTCTCGCCCGTAGAGGTGGCCCAGGCTTATCTTGACCGGATTGACCGCCTGAATGACGAATACCTGGCCTATCTTACTATCCTGAGAGATGAAGCGCTGGCCGCGGCGCACACCGCGGAGCAGGAAATTGTGCACGGACGGTATAGGGGTCCGCTGCACGGCATTCCCATCGCGCTCAAGGACCTGTTTGCGGTCAAGGGCGTCCGCATGACCTGCGGCTCAAAAATCATGGCCGACCATATTGCGGACAGCGATGCCACGGTTGTCACCCGACCCAGGCAAGCCGGTACGATTCTGCTGGGGAAACTCAATATGCACGAGTTCGCCTGGGGTGGGACCTCGCTCAATCCGCACTACGGTACCCCCCGCAACCCGTGGGACCGCACCCGTCTTCCCGGTGGGTCGAGCGGCGGCTCGGCGGTGGCCATGGCGGCCGGACTGGCCCTGGGGACGCTCGGAACGGATACGGGTGGCTCGGTCCGTATTCCGGCTTCGCTCAGCGGCATTGTTGGTCTCAAACCGACGTATGGGCGGGTGAGTCGGCTCGGGGTCTATCCGCTCAGTCATTCGTGCGATCATGTCGGCCCTATGGTCAGAACGGTGGCCGATGCTGCCGTGTTGCTGCACGCCATCGCCGGCCCCGACTCCAACGACCCGACCGCCAGCACGGCAGCGGTGCCGGATTATACGGCGGCTCTGAAGGAGGACATCCGTGGGCTCCGTCTCGGTGTACCTCAAGAGTATTTTTTTGAAGATATTGAGCCGGCGGTCCGCGAGGGGGTACAGGCGGCCATACAGCATCTCTCTTCTCTCGGGGCGACGGTCGAAGCCGTCTCGATCCCCAGCATTCAGCATGTGATTGTAAGCTCAACCGCCATTATTGCTGCGGAGGCGTACGAGATTCATGCCCGGGCCATGCAGACGCACAGCCAGGACTATGGCGCTGACGTGCGCACCCGGCTGTTGCTGGGCGCGTGTGTGCAGGCCGCCCAATATCTCAAGGCCCAACGCTTTCGGTCGCTGTTACGCCAGGAGATGCTCGACCTGCTCGGCCGGGTGGATGCGTTGGTGACGCCGACAACCGTCCTGGCGGCCAGCAGGATAGACCAGCCGACCGTCACCATAGACGACAAGGAATTCCCCGTTGCGGCTCATATCGCTCGGGCAACCCGACCTTTTAATATGACGGGCCTGCCCGCCATTTCGGTGCCGTGCGGGTTTACACAAGACGGTCTCCCGATCGGGCTCCAACTCGTTGGGCGGCCTTTTGAGGAAGCGACGGTCCTGCACCTTGCCTATGCCTACGAGCAAAGCACGGCCTGGCATAACAGGCATCCGGCCTAACCGCTTGGCTTTCTGAGTTCCAGGCCGGCGGGAAATCCCTCGGTCAATTCCGGAATGGGTTCCTCATAATAGGGCATGGTAACAACGCGCGGGGTATAGCTCCCGTCGACGATACAGCGCCGCACGTGCAGGGCGATCTCCTCCATGCTGGCAAACCACACGTCGCCCCGGTCTTGTATCGCCTCTATCATCTTGGCCACTTCGGCGAGACGGGCCAGCCGTCCGGTCACAAACGGATGCCAGACCGTGACCCACAGGCCGCCGAAGGCATAGGCCGCCTCGAACTCGGCCATGAAGACTTCCATGGCTTTATCCGGCGCACGCGTCGGCATCAGATACCGAAAGTCCGGGCTATGCGCATATTGCGGCCAGTCGTCCATGGCCCAGTCGGTCGGCAGTTCGATGACCTCGCCCTCGGGTGCGCGCATGACGTAGGGCTGGCTGTCAGCCATGAGGCTCGAATCGTACACAAAGCCGGCCTGGGCCAGCAGCCCGGTGGAGTGGGGCGAGTAGTTGTAATATGGCGCCCGTCCGCCCACCGGTCGTTTACCGCTGAGCCGCTCGATGGCCTCAATGCTGCGCTCCAGCCAGTAGCGTTCGCCCTCGCGGGTCTGGTCCATGGGGTTCTCGTGCAGATAGCCGTGATAGGCCAGTTCGTGCTCACTGGCGACAATCGTCTCGACCGTGGCCGGATAGCGTTCGACGCACCAGCCCGGCACGAAAAAAGTCCCCTTGATATGGTAGTGGTTAAACAGCTTCACAATCCGCGGCACCGCCACCTCGTCGTAGCGTAACCACGACAGGGCGGCCACCCGTTTATAGGCGTCGGCATGCGACAGGTGCAGGGCGCTGTCCGTGTCCATATCGAATGTAATGGAGGCCGCACAGCGCGCGCCGTTGGGCCACGGGACGGGGTTGTCGAGCAGTTCTAACATAGTGAGCCTCCTATTTCTGAGGGCGCGGCTGAGCCCAGTCGGGATCGTTCCGTGTCACTAGTTCGGGAATGGAGAAATAGAATTTGCACGTCCGGTCTCCACGGGTCTTGACCGTATTCCAGCGTATCCTGCCACCCGGATGGTAGGATTCCACCAAGCCCCGATGGACCTCGACATCGTACATATAGCCGAGCTTCAGACCGCGCTCGCCCTCTCCCGACCAGACCTCGGCCAGCGGACAGTAGGTGCACTCGGCCTGCATGACGCCTGGTGAAATACGGGTATCGCCGCGAAAGACAAAAACCGATTCGGCCGGGTCGCGCTCCTGAAGCACCTCGAACCAGGACTGAAAGTCGAGCGGCCGTCCCTGGCTCAGCGCCTGTTCGCGCATGCCCTGGCCGCGCTCAACCCCGAACTGATACAGCGCCTCGCGCAACGCCCGCTCGCCTGAGGCGTCGAACCGATCGATCAGCTCAAAGCCGACATACATCTGCATCGCGGCAAACGCGGCAAAGGTACTGCGGGTGAGCTGGATAGCCTTGGCCGGCTGAGCAAAAACATCCTCCACTGGCCCGGCAGTGAACTCTTCGGATTCGCCCTGGTAGGTCCAGGTGAGCTGCCAGGGCGTGTTCAGGTCCAAGGTCACGTCAGAGAACTCGACCCCGGCGGCCGCATCATAACCTTCCGCCATACCCGTCAAGGTATTGCGCCAATAGGGTTCCAGGATGTCGCCCCCGGCATGGGTGCTGAAGTAGTCCGCGCCAGGAACATGGGGGAGGCTGACGGTCGCCCGCGCCCCGGTGCCGCTGACTACAAACGGGCCCGTCTCCGCGGCCATGGCGTGCTCGCCCATATCCCAGTGGCAGATCAGCGACAGGGCGTCGCGTCCTTCGGCAAAGGTCTCCGGGCGGTCACGAATCCGCTGGCCACGAGAATAGCCCGCCCGTCGGAAGCCGCGCTCGAGCGCCGCCAGGCCGGCCTCGCCCAAGTACTCTCGGACCGAAGACGAGAGGGTGCGCAGAAACATCCAGTGATAGTCCAGCATGGTTGTCATCGAGGCAATACGCAGGCTGCGATCGCTGCTGTCTTTGCCGGCCATAAGAATCCCTCCTGTTCTGTACGGCTCTTGCCGTCGCCTGAGTGATCGTCCTAAGGTGGACTGGAGCGCTTCGGTGCTGACTGTCCGGTATTATCCTGCCAAACGGGAGCGAATGTCAAAAGGAGATTTCAACCATGCCGAGCCTGTGCCTCTCACGTTGGACGAGTATGCCGATGATACTGGTGGGGCTCGTGTACATTATTCCAACGACAATAGCCCTGGCCGAGGAGGTGTCGCGCTTCGTCCGGCCCGAACACGCCACGACCTACGTCGATCCGGTCACGAAGACCGAAATCACCATCCTGATCGATCAACACCTCGGGGGGACGACAGAGCTGACGCTCGGGTACTTGGTCGTGCTACCTGGGGTGGATGTGCCCGACCACATCCACCAGTCAACCGAAACTTTTTATATTCTGTCCGGAGAGATGGAACAGACGAGTGAGGGCAAGGTACAGACGCTCAGCGCTGGTATGGCCTGTCTGGTACCGGCCAACACGCCGACACGTCACACGGTGAAATCCAAGGACCCCGTGCACGCATTGGTGATTTGGACTCCTGGTGGAGAAGAGGAACGGATTACGGAGGAGTGGCAAGTAAAAGCTGCGCAGTAGTGGTATCACCCCGGCACTCTCTGAGGATCTTAGCGTGGTTCCGTATTGAGACTGGATGAAACGCATGGACCAAGCACAAATACTCGAGGCGGCCCAGGTACTTTGGGACGCCTGGCAGGATGGCCGAAAACTCGAACGATTACCCGATGAGTGTCGGCCGCAGACCGTTGAGGACGGGTATGCGGTTCAGGCAAGGCTGGCAAGCTGTTCGGGGCAGGCCGTTTCGGGTTGGAAGATTGCCGCTACCAGTCAGGCCGGACAGGCGCATATCGGTGTGGACGGGCCGCTGGCGGGGCGGCTACTGGCGGGGAAGCTCAGCCGGAGCCCGGCAACGCTCTCACTCTGTGCGAATGGGATGCGCGTGGTGGAGTTGGAGTTTGCCTTTCGGCTGGCGCGCGACCTGCCTCCGCGCGGTCACGCGTATTCGATGGACGAGGTCATGGCCAGCGTCGCCAGCCTGCATCCGGCCATTGAGGTCCCCGACTCGCGCTTCCTGGATTTCAGCACTGCCGGCCCCGCCCAGCTCATCGCGGACAGTGCCTGTGCCGGGCTGTTCGTGTGGGGAAGCGAAGCGACATCTGACTGGCGCACGCTCGACCTTGCCGCCCATACCGTCTCGCTCAGCCTGAACGGCGTCCGGGCCGGCGCGGGGCGCGGGGCCAACGTGCTCGGCGACCCTCGTATTGCCCTCACCTGGCTGGCCAACGAACTCACGGTCCGGGCAGACGGCCTGAAGGCCGACCAGATCGTGACGACAGGAACGTGTATTCAGCCGACCGGTATCGCTCCGGGTGTCCGGGTGCTGGGCGATTTTGGTCCGCTCGGGCGCGTCGAGACGACCTTTGCCGAGTAACGTGGAGGGAACTTTCCTCACTCATCGAGCATGGCGATGGCCTCAACCTCCAAAAGATGGTCGGCCCAGGCCACCCGCACGACCTCGACGCAGGTCGTGGAGGGGTAGGGACTCTGAAAATACTCGCCGCCCAAATCCCGCAGCGCGGCCAGCCCCTCCTCCATATAGCCGGCCTTGAAGTAGTAGCGGATCGAGACAATATCATCCATCGCGCCGCCTACGGTCTCGACAATATTCCGGGTGTTTTGTAGCGCCTGTCGGAGTTGGGCGTGCATATCGGTGGCAATCGTTTTTCCGTCTGGCGTGGTCGGCGTCTGGCCCGAGATAAACAGCCAGTTGCCCTTTTTGACGGCTTGTTCCCAGCCCGATTTTTCGGGTGGGACCGTAGGCAACCCAGGTGAGTGGTAGATATTGAAGTAGTCTTCCGGCTTCCAGACATTGTCGGGATTGATGGATTCTTTTTTCATACGGACACCTCCTTCTTTTGCTTTCTCTTTTCAGACAGAGCAGAGCTGAGTGAACAATTGCCGGACACAGAATAGTGCAAGCTCGCACGGTATTGCAAAGCCGGACAGAACTTCATGTTGCGGTCAGCGTTGCCTGACCAGCCTCTCATGGTTTATCTACGCATGAGATCGAGTCAACGAGGAACACTCCAATGAAAATGGAACCGCTCAAGAATCCGAGTTCGCTATTGGACGTCGAGCGCTTGGTCTACCACGCTCAGCGACCAGGATTTCAGATCGCCGAACTACAGCTTAGCTCAAGCCAGAAAGTCCCCTGGCACTTCCACACCGATGTCCAGGATACCTTCTACGTTCTCCACGGCCGCCTGCGTATATTTATGCAAGACCCCAAGGAAGACGTTCGCCTGGCGCCCGGTGAGACCTACGCAGTGGCGCCACGCCGTCCCCACCTTGTGACGAACGCGGGGGAGGAGTCAGTCGTGTTCTTGGTTTTGCAGGCCGGCGAATACGATATTATACCACTGACCTGACGCTCGACTCGACCCCAGCCAAGCCGGGCATAATATGGTCTGCCAACTCGTCCAGGCGGCGTATCCGTCCACCGGACAGGAGAGCGAATGTTATGCGGTCAATATCCAGCCGGGCCAACTCGTTCAGTCGATCGATACACGTGCGTCTATTACCCGCAATAGCGACGGACTGCACAAATTCATCACTCGCAATTTCTTTGTGACCGGCTCGCAGGGACAAGTGCTCAACCAGTTGGTAGTGCTGCGCCGCGCGTTCGAAATCCGGCCGAAAGCGCTCCCAGGTCGGGGGAAGACGTTTCCACGTACGGAAGGTTGCCGCCTGACTGGTAGCCCAAGCGCGAACGTCGTTGAGGGCTAGGTTTTCATCCTCGTTGACGCTCATCGTCACAAACAGGTCGATGGTGAGCTCGCTCCGGTCTCGGCCCGTCTTCTCCAAACCTTCATACAGAGAGTTGAGCTGCCAGTGACAAAAGTCAGGCTCGGCAGCCCCCATGAGGATGAGTCCGTCGCAGGTTTCACCGCACAAGCGGAGCATGCGCGGCTGTGCCGCCGCAAGGTAGATCGGGATCTGACGGCGGGCAGTCGCAAGCTGAACGCGCGTACCGTACAGGGCGACCTCCTCGCCGGTAAACATCTGGCGGAACGCGCTTATCCCGGCGCGAACCTCATTCACTGTAGAGGGTTTGCAGCCAGCCCCCTGGACGGCCGACCAACCCACGCCCAGCCCCAACAGGGCGCGTTCCTCTGAAAGCTCATCCAGGGCGGTTATGGCGTTGGCAGTGACCGTTGGGTGCCGGGTAATCACATTCGTCACCGCCGGACCGATGGCGATCTTTTCGGTCGCCAAAGCGGCCAGAGACATGCTCGTATAGACATCCTTCAGACCGAGCTGAAAATCAATGAACCACAGGGTCTCAAACCCTCTCGTCTCAATTGCTTTGGCCAGCTCCCCGACCTTGACGAGGGGCTCGCGGGGACTGACACCCATGGAGATACCGAAGCGATTCATCGAGGGGTCCCTCCTGTCCGATCCCTAGCACCATTCCTCCTGCACTGGCAACGAGGTGTTGTCGCCGCATGGGAGGGGACTGTCCCTCAGACGAGTCGAACTGCCTCAGGTCTCGCTCTTGAATCCGGCGCTCTCTTCATGAAAGAGAGTGAGGAGAAAGAGAGGTGCGGTATGGAACAGACCTGGATCGAGAAACTCGCCATCCAAGAATTGTGTGCTCGCTACGCTCATGCGATAGACAATCTGGAGCCGGAAGCCTGGGTGCAGTGCTTCACTCCCGACGGAGGTTTTCAGGTCGCAACCTGGGTAGTTCGCGGCCACGCGGCACTGCGCGAGTATGCCCGTGTGCATGTGCAGGAAATTCGCTGTCGGCATATGACCAGCAACTTACTGTATGAGGTCAACGGGGATGAAGCGACCGGACAGGTCAGCGTCCTGGCCGCGCTGGCGACCCCAGGGGGGTATAAGATCTTCGGCCAGGGACGCTACGTGGACCGTTTGGTGAAACAGGCCGGGCAGTGGCGCATTGCGCACCGCCATGTGGATGTTGATCCTCTCGCCGCGGACCCGGACAAGATTATGATGTGTGCCGACCCCGAGGTGGCGGCGTTGACCCAACCGTTGATCGATACCGCCCGGCGACTCGCCGAACAGGTGGAGGGTTAGCGCCAATTACGATCCTGTGTAGCCGCCCGTCATTCCTGCGGAAGCAGGAATCCAGACCCCCAGCCCCCACCGCCCGCTGGATATCGGATCACGTCCGGCATGACGGGACCTGCACGGCCAGGGCCTAGCGTGAAACGCGCTGGAATGCGGATACACCATCTCGTCACAAAGCGTTCTTATAGATCGCACCGGCCTTCATGACCAGCCGCGGCCCGCCGTTCTCGGGCTGTAAGACGCCGAGGTCTTCAAGCGGATTACCATCAAACACGACCAAATCGGCGTATGCTCCCGGAGCGACCGTTCCAAGTTTTCCCGACTGGTTCAGGATCTCGGCGTTGATCGTCGTTGCCGAACGCAGAATATCGATGGGGCTGAGGACCTCCCGCCGGATCAGGAACTCGCGGCACTGCTGGGCGTGCAAGCTCCCCAGCAGGTCGGTTCCGTACCCCAGCTTGATCCCGGCCGCCTGACACAGCTCAAGCGAGGTCAGTCCCGCGATCTGGATCTCTTTCAGCTTAGCGATATTACCCTCGGGCAGGCCCAACTCCTTGCCCAGCTCTCCGAGGGTTTCATACGTCACCAGAGTGGGGACGACATACGCGCCGTGCTGGGCGACCAGTTCTGCGGTTGGCCGGTCAATCAGATTGGCATGCTCAATTGAGCGCACCCCCAGCTTGACGACGCGGGCAATGGCTTCCGCGGTGTAGGCGTGGGCCATGACATAGGTGCGCCGCGCGGCCGCTTCCTCGACCGCGGCACGGATTTCCTCGTCCGAGTATTGCAGCATCCAGACCGGGTCGGTGGGTGAGGAGAGGCCGCCCGTGGCCATGATTTTGATCTGATGCGCCCCTTTGCGCAGTTCTTCCCGCGCCGCCCGGCGCACCGCATCCACCCCGTCGGCGACTTGTGACAGACAGCCCTGAAACCCGCAGGCGCACGGTTCAAAATGTTTGACCGGCCGCGTATCGCCATGACCTCCAGTTTGGCTCAGGGCCCGACCCGAGAAAAAGAGACGGGGCCCCTTGATCAACCCCTGCTCAACCGCGGCGGCCAGCCCAAAATCGGCTCCGGCCGCATCCCGTACGCTGGTAAAGCCACGCTGCAAGGCGTCTTCCAGTAGCGTGCGGGCGTGTTGACTCAAAAGCGACATGGGCCAATCGTCCAGGCTGGCGAGATTGACATGGGCGGCATAGGCATGAAAGTGAGCGTCGATCAGACCGGGCATGAGAAAACGGCCGTCCAGACGGATTTCCTGGGCGCCGGCGGTCTTGAGCGGCCGCTCGGAGACCTCCTTGATTTCACCGTCTTCGATCAGGACATCCGCCCCGTCGAGCAACTCGGGACTGTGGCCGTCAAAAATGACACCGTCGCGCAAGACTATCGTGCCCATGGTTGCCTCCTGCTAGACGTTCTGACAGGTTGCCTCGAATAACGCTCCGTACAGGGCAAAATCATAATTGTCCTGAATAGCGAAAGCCGTTCGGATCTCCTCGGGCGCGTTCTCATACAAGTGCTGCACCATCGCGACTCTTGCCGACGGGGTGGCCATCCGTGCCGTCCATGCCTGGAAGTCGAGCGGCAGGCGCCAAGTAAAAACGACGCGTGACTGAAACCCGTTCCGTTCAAACATGGCCTGCCACTGGGCAAGCGTATGGTCGCGGACGTGCGAGGCGTCGCGCAGGAGTTCAAACGTTTGTAAAAAGGTGTCGTACGCCGGCTCTTCAGGCGACACAATATCGCTCAGGATAAATCGCCCGCCAGACTTCAGCACGCGATGGCATTCTTGGAGCGCCGTCAGGGGATCCGGCCAGTGATGGGCGCTATAGCGGGAGACCACCACGTCGAAGCTGTTATCGGCGAACGGAATCTGTTCGACATCACCCTGACGCGTTTCGATATGGGAGAATCCACGTTCGGCGGCCAACTGCTCGACCTGTTCCAGCATATGCGGGGTGAGGTCAAGGGCGACGACCCGGCGGCTATGCGGAGCGATGGCCACCGAGGTATGGCCCGCTCCGCAGCCCGCATCCAGGGCGTACGGCTGCTCCTGCTGTTGCACCAGCTTGGCAATCCGGACCAAATCCTCGCCTGTGGCATGGACCTGGCTGGTTTTATACTGGGCGGCTGCCCGACCGAATTGATCGTGTATGGATTGCTTGATGTCGCTCACTGTTTTTCTCCGTTCGACTGGCACTGCCCCCTCACGATACAAACTCAGGCATGACCTCATTCACAAACAGTTCATGAGACTCGGGGGAGACCGGGATAACGATCGTATAGGTGAGACCCATCTCCTCGATACGGGTGTGGATCTCCCGTTTGACCCTGTCTGGCGTACCCATCAAGGTCAGGGGCGACCGGAGCGCTGCGTCCGCATCGGGGAAGCCGAGAAAGGTCGCGGTTTGGGCGAGCGCCGCGTCTGCGGGGTCTCGGGTGAGGTGGAGTACCATTAAAGAACCCAACTCTATCTCTTTTTGGTCGCGCCCGCATTCTTCCATATAGCCGTGCAGCATGCCGATTCGCTTTTTCAGATAGGGCGTGTCGAACTTCAAGGTCATAGCCGGATCGTTCGGATAATCTTTACCATTAAAGACCGGCGGGTTGATATTCAGAATATCCGCTTCGGCGGCGGCGATCTTGAGGAGACCGCTGCCCGAGCCCCCAATCATCAGCGGCGGATGAGGTTTCTGGACGGGACGGGGATTGTTGTATGCGTTGTGAATCGAGAAATGCTTGCCCTGAAAGCTCGGTTTTTCCTGGGTCCACATCGCCTTCACTACCTGAATGGCCTCCGCGAGTTGATCCAATCGCTCCCGATTCGAGAGATAGGGATAGCCATGAGCGTGGTATTCGTCCGGCTTCCAGCCCGCGCCTAACCCGAGCGTCAGACGGCCGTTGCTGATGTTGTCGAGGGTAGACACAATTTTGGCCAACATCGGCGGTGGGCGAAACGAAACGGACGTCACGCATGGCGTGAGGCGGATACGCTCGGTCACCGCGGCAATAGCCGTCAGCGTTGTATAGCACTCAAACATGGGTGTTTGAGGTTCTCCGAGCGGAGTAAAGAAGTGATCGATCATCGATACTGAGTAAAAGCCGTTGCTTTCTGCCTGCAAGGTCGCCTGCTTGGCAGCGGCAAAGTCGTCCGCAGGTAGAAGTAATCCAAACTTGGGATCGTACACCAGTCTCTCCTTCCAATATTACCCGACAGTTTTTGAAGGGCAGGGATTACATTGTGCCCCGCATAATGTACTGGACACGACCCCAACGATAAATACCGGCGGGGGGCTGTCAGATTATCAGGATGGAGAACGAAAATGGACGACCCTCTGACTTGCGGTACGAGAACACGAGCTCCGGTTACGGCCTACGAAATCGCTAGCTGGCAAGCTCCTCGGTCAGTTGACGGGCCCCCTGCTCGAACACGAAGCCCTCGTAGCCCTGGGAGGCGACCTCGGAAAGGCGCCGGAAGTAGTCGGGGCCGCCCAGGTACACGCAGAACTGGCGGTGCTTACCCGGGATATTGGCCCCGGTGTACCACGAGTCGGTGAGGGGGTAGAGCGTCTCGTTGGCGATCCCGGCGACCTCTTGGTCCCAGCGCTGCTCGGCGTCGGGGGTTGGCTCGATGGCGCCCAGGCCGCGTTTGCGCAGGTAGCGCACACACTCGCCGATCCAGGCCGACTCGAGCTCGGCGCCGAGCGGCATGTTGAAGAGCACCGAGGGCGACCCAGGGCCGTGGATCATAAACAGGTTGGGGAAATCGGCCACCGTCATGCCGAGGTAGGTGTCGAAGCGGGTGCGCCACTTCTCCTCAAGGCTGACGCCGCCGCGCCCCCTCGGGTTGAGGCGCACCAGCGCGCCGGTGATGGCGTCGAAGCCCGTCGCCAGCACGAGCATGTCGAGCAGGTGTTCGCTGTTGGCGGTGCGCGCGCCTTCGGGCGTGATCTCCTGAATCGGGTCTTGGCGCAGGTCGACCAGAGCGACGCTGTCGCGGTTGAAGGTTTCGTAATAGCCGTTGTCGAGGAGCTGACGCTTGGTGCCCAGGTAGTAGTCGGGCATCAATTTCTCGGCGGTCGCGGGGTCGCGCACGATCTCGCGGATCTTGCCGCGCACGAAGTCGGCCAGCGTGCGGTTGGCCTCCTTGTTGATCAGGATGTCGGCATAGCTGCCAAAGAGGATGTGGAAGCCGCCCTTCTGCCAGAGCTCTTCGTAGAGCGCCCGGCGCTGCTCGGGCGTGTCCTCGAAGGCCGAGCGCTCGGAGACCTCGAACGGCGCGCCCAGGGGTGACGCCTTCATCTTCGCACGGATTGCGGCCCAGTTCTCACGGGCCTGCCGCACCACATTGGGGTCCATGGGGCGGTTGCGGACCGGGATGGTGTACTGCGGCGTGCGCTGGAACACCGTCAGGTGCGCGGCCTCGCGGGCGATCTCGGGAATCGCCTGCACCCCCGAGGAGCCGGTCCCGATCACGCCGACGCGCTTACCCGCAAAGGAGACGGGCTCCTGCGGCCAGCGGCCGGTGTGGTAACACTCGCCGGCAAAGGTGTCGAGCCCTGGGATGTCGGGCATATGCGTCGCCGAGAGGGTGCCGACCGCGCAGATCAGGAACTGGGCCGAGACGCGCTCGCCGGCGCTGGTTTCGAGCCTCCAGCGTTGCGCCTCTTCGTCGTAGCAGGCGTCGCGCATCCAGGTTTCGAACTGGATATCGCGGCGCAGGTCGAACCGGTCAGCGACGTACTCCAAATAGGCCAGCACCGAGGGCTGATCGGGCTGGGTCTCGGGCCAGTCCCACTCCCGTACGAGCTCTTCTGAGAACGTGTAGCAGTAGAAGGGGCTGCCTGGAAAATCGACCCGTGCACCGGGATAGCGGTTCCACCACCACGTGCCGCCCACACCGGCAGCGCCGTCGTAGACGCGCACCGAAAGGCCCATTCCGCGCAGATGGTGCAGGGCATACAGGCCGCCAAAGCCCGCCCCGATGACCACCACGTCATAGTGCTCAACCGCTCCGATGCCTTGCGGCTCGGGTGAGTGTTGATCCATGTGAGCCATGCTGTTCCCTCCTGAGGAGAACGGCCCCACGGGTTGGTAACACAGTTTGACCTGTGGGGTCGGGTTAGACGCCAAAGAGCTTCTGTGTGTTATCGCGCATCACCGCACGCACCACCTCAGGTGACAAGCCTTCCAGCCCTTCCACATAATCAATCGGCTCAGCACATCCCTCAGGATGCGGCCAGTCGGACCCGGCCAACACGTTTTCTGGCCCGAGGACCTCGACCAGCGCCGGAATGTCCTCTTCCGGAAAGGGAGAGACTTTAATATGTCGCTTGAAAATTTCGCTGGGTCGGTCCGGAGCATGGCCGAATGTCCAATCTCGTGGACCCGACAACCGCGCCGCGTGGTCCATAGCCTTGAGTAAGGGCGCAATCCATGTGGCCCCATTCTCAATGCTTACGACCTGCAAACTCGGAAATCGACCGAACAGATTGTGGAACACGAGCGCGCTCAGGGTGTCAGCCGTCGCGCGTTCCGTCGAAGCGATCACCCGTTGGAACGGACTGAGCCGGTGGCTCGGAGGGGAGGGGTTCTCACTCCATTGTGAGGAGTATATTTCGGTCAGGCCGTCATTGCCCAGATGAAACACAACCGGAATGCCGGCTTCCTGACAGCGTGCCCAGAACGGATCATACAGCGGGTCTGCCGGTGAGTGCCCATTGACCGGACCTGGCGTTAAGTTCACACTTCGCGCGCCTAAGGCGAGAACCCGTTCGAGTTCGGCGACTGCGAGATCAATATCCACAAGCGACAGGACGGGAATACCATAGAGACGGCCATCCTTCCCAAAGCTCCAGTCCTCCTCGAGCCAACGGTTAAACGCGCGCAAATTGGCGAACAAGGCTTGCGGCTCGTGGCGGAGCTCATGTGCGATGCCGACACCCAGCGTCGGAAGCATCAGGGCTGCCTCGACCCCTTGTTCATTCATCTTTCGCAACCGCACGTTGGAGTCTGTTGATTCGGGAAACGTTGGCGCTGAGACCGTCTCGCCCGAGACCAGGCCGTCGCCCTCGCCTGAGTGGCTCTTGAGAAATTTTTGTAGTGCGCCAGGCCCGCCCGTGTGGTCACCAGGAATGACGCTAAAAAATCGCATACGTTCATCGCCGATATACACCCGTCCAAACTGGCCCTCGCCTCTGCGAATATTGACCGCACGGTCGGCATAGGCTGATTCCATATGACGCGTGAAGCAATCATCTGGCTCATAATAATGGTGGTCGGCATCAATCATCAAAAAATCCAGCGGGGCCGCTGGTTGCACCTGGTCCAGTCCCATCGCCATCGTTGCCTCCTTCTGCATCACCTGTCCATATGGCAACTCACCTTCTAGTACCTGCCCACCGTATTGTAAAGTCATTCCACACGCTGCGGTGGAGCGCGAATGTGTCTCGTAGGGGCAACCCCCTGTGGTTGCCCTTCCCCCCCCGTGGTTGCCCTTCCCCTGGCCCGGTCCCCCTCGGCAAGGTGCCGCCCACGTCCTGGGAGGGGAGGGCGCGGGCGGGGGCGGCGCTCCGCCGGCAGAGGGTAAGCGCGATGTGAAACTGAACCACGATCCGGTATCGTTTGATATTGCACCCCCGAATTGATAAGCGATGGTGTAGGAAGGAGGGAGATATGGATCTTGGTTTAAAAGATCGCGTAGCGGTCGTTACTGGAGCGAGCTACGGTCTGGGCGAGGCCATGGCCCAGCGCCTAGTCAAAGAGGGAGCCCACGTCGTGATTTGCGCCCGCGGTGAGGAGCAATTAGCTCGTACCGCCCAAGCTTTAGGTCCGCATGCTCTAGCAGTCCAGGCTGATGTCAGTAAAGTGGCAGGCATCCGGACCCTTTTTGACACAACGGCACAGCAGTTCGGCAAGCTTGATATCCTGGTCAATAATGCTGGCTGGTACCATCTGAGTCAGGGGCTGGGCCTGTCAGATGAGGAGTGGCACGATAATCTTGATATCAATCTGTTCAGCGTGATTCGCTGCTCCCGGCTTGCCATTCCCCTGATGCAAAAACAAAAATGGGGCCGGATTATCAATATTTCGTCGATCTTCGGCAAACAGCCCAACGCTGGATTGATCGACTACAACACAACGAAAGCGGCTGTCATCAGTCTGAGCAAAACCTTAGCCGACGAACTGGCTAAGGATAACATCCTGGTGAACGCCGTCTGCCCAGGGCCGACGCGGACTCCACTGTGGGATGGTTTGGCAAAGACGTTGAATCCCGACGACCCGGACGGCATGATCAACGACTTTGCCGCCGCCCATATTCCGCTCGGTCGGTTTGGCCGCCCTGAAGAGATTGCCGACTTGGTCGCCTTTCTGTGCTCAGAACGAGCCAGCTTTATCACGGGTGCGGCGTATGACATCGACGGCGGAATGGTGAAGAATATGGGCTAGCAGATGGACACCGGCAATACCACACCGAGGAAAAAATAGGCGACAACCCAGAAGAGAGCTCCATGACGATTGCAGTAGAAGGCACAATCGAAACGCATTACCGGAACTGCCACCTGTGTGAAGCCGTGTGCGGGCTGGAGATCAAAACCGCGGGTGGCCACGTGATTTCGGTCCGCGGCGACAAGGACGACCCATTGAGTCAAGGCTATATCTGTCCGAAGGGCGTTGCTATTAAGGATATGCACAAAGATCCGGACCGGCTACAACAACCGGTCAAGCGGAGCAGATCGGGTTGGCAGGAGATCAGCTGGGACGAAGCCTTGGACTTTGCTGCTGACGGTCTGGTCGATGTACAGCGCCGGTTCGGCGACGACGCTGTTGCCGATTTTATCGGGAATGCGTATGGGACCATCTACGGCATCGTGACGCACATTGGCTACCTCCGTAGCGCCTTGAAGTCTCGAAACAGCGCATCACTCGCGTCGATTGATCATATCTCCCATCTGATAACGAGTGCGCTGATGTACGGGCATCAATTCTTGTTGACCGTCCCGGACCTCGACCGATCCGAGTATGTCGTCATGGCAGGCGCAAATCCGCTGGCGTCTAACGGCAGCCTCATGACCGCGCCGGGGGTGCGCGACCGGCTAAAGGCTTTGAAGGCCCGCGGCGGAAAACTGGTGATCATCGATCCCCGCCGGACCGAAACCGCCAAGCTTGCAGACACGCACCTTTTCATTAAACCCGGGACCGACGTAGCGTTTGCCGCCGCCATCCTCAATACGCTGTTCGAGGAGGGATTGGCAAACCCACGCTCCCTATCTGGGCACCTGAACGGGCTCGATGAGGTGGCGGCCGCGCTCAAAGCGTTCACCCCAGAGCGCGCCGAAGCAGTCACGGGTGTCGAGGCGAACAGCATTCGTCAGCTGGCAAGGGAGTTCGCCGCGGCCGACCGGGCGGTGTGGTACGGGCGTATCGGCACCTGTGCCCAGCAGTATGGGGCTGTCACACAGTGGCTGTTCAGCCTGATCAATGTTGCGACCGGGAATCTGGATCGACCGGGCGGCTTTATGTGGAATACGCCTGCCGTCGATATCGCCGCCGACCCGAACTCCGATCCTGGACGCTACGCTGAGTGGCGTACCCGGGTGCGGGGATTGCCCTCGTTCGGCGGCGAGGTGCCGGCGGCGACATTCGCTGAAGAAATGCTGACAGAAGGGAAAGGACAGATTCGCGCGTTCGTATGCATTGCGTCCAATCCGGTATTGTCGTTTCCCAATGGACACCAGCTCGACGCAGCCTTGGCATCGCTGGATTTCATGGTTGCCTTAGAGCCGTTCATTACCGCGACCTCGCGCCATGCGAACGTCATCCTGCCCGCAGCCCACCACTTGCAATGCGACCACTACGAGCTGATTTTTCACAGTTTCGCCGTGCGGAATATGGCCAAGTATATGCAACCGACATTGCCAATAAAGGACGGAGGCAAGCACGACTGGGAAATACTGGTGGCCTTGGGTGAACGTATTGCCGAACGTAAGGGGCTGCCGGTCGAGTCGACGATCAGTCCGGGCGCGATGATTGATCTCGCCTTGCAGAACGGGCACTACAGTAAAGCGTCGGGCCACCCAGCGGCATTGACCCTCGACAAGCTGAAGGACCACCCGCACGGCATCGATCTGGGTCCATTACAATCGCGTCTCCCAGACTGCCTGCAAACTGCTGACAAACGGATTCACTGCGCACCGCCCGAACTGATGGCGGATCTTCGTCGGCTAGAAACCGAGCTGTTCGCGGCACGCTCGTCCGAAGAGCTCTTACTGATTGGCCGGCGCCATGTTCGCAGCAAAAACTCACAAACCCAGAACTGCCAGCGCCTCATGAGGGGGCGCAACCTGTGTGAGTTGTTCATGCATCCGGACGATCTGGCCAAACGCCAGCTGCAGAACGGGCAAATGGTTCGCGTGGCGTCACAGACCGGTGAGGTCAGCCTGCCGGTCGCTACGACCGAGGACATCATGCCCGGTGTTGTCAGTATTCCGCACGGGTTTGACCATGGGCGCCAGGGTGTCCGGCAGAGTATTGCGTCCGAACACGCGGGGGTCAGTGCCAATGACCTCACCGACGATCAGCGGGTCGATCCCGTTACCGGCATGGCGGTGTATAACGGCGTCCCGGTCACGGTCGAGGGACTCCATCTGGCGGAAAAAGTCAAGTGAGACTCCCCCTGCCAGCCTCGTTCCTAAAAATATAAATTCGTCGGCAACTTCGTCCCGTTGACCAGATAATCCCCGATCGCACGTGCCTTGAACGCCGCAGGATTATGCGACGAGAGGGTCACGATGTTGCGCCAGTGTTCGTCGAGTCCGGTTGTCCGCAAAGTCGAAGACGCGCCACCGAGTTCGTACATCAGGCTCGCCGCGCGCGGCGCGATCTCGTCGATAAAGACTTTGGCTTGCGCCGAGAGTAAGGAGGCGCGATGCGCGAGTTCGAAACCGATTTGGCCCGTGTCGGCGGAATCGAGCGCCAGCCCTTGCGCCTCCGCGGCAGCGAGAACAACCGCCTCAGCCGCGAGCGTCGAGCTCGACAAGCGCCCGATCATTTCCTGGAATTGCGGATCGGCGGCGGCAGTATCGGCACTCGCGTGGGTAAACGTCCGTTTCCGTGTGCGCACCAGGCGAATCGCGTCGGCGACGACGTTCCGCATATTACCCACCACGATCGCGGTCAGGATCAACTGCAAAAACTGACCGCCTAAGTAGGTGTTTGTCGGCAAGGGCGTTTCGTCATCTGCGGTGTTCGCTGACTTCGTTTGTCGCAATATTTCTTCTTCCGCAACCGCGACATTTTCGAATCGGCCAGTCCCGCTGCCCGTAAAGCGTTGGCCGACGCCGTCCCAATCGTCTTCGAACGTCACACCTTCGCGAGCGCATGGCACGACGACAGTGGTGATTTTGCCTTCTGGTGTTGAGGCCGCCACCAGGACCCAATCAGAAAATAAGCTGCCGGTACAAAAGTATTTGGTGCCGTTCAGCCTGTAGCCATCGTCCACCGGCTCAAGGCGAGTCTGCATCGCAGAGCTGCCGGCTTTTTCTTTGGTGCCAATCTCGGTAAATGCGTTGCCGAATATCTCGCCGGCCACAACGCGCGACAACCACCGTTGCCGGACGGTTTCGTCCGGTGTGCGGAGACGATCTTCGGTAAACCAGAAATGCACGCGCAAGATCTGCGCAACATCGGAATCCGCGGTTGCGAGATCCATTAACATGGCGAAATATTCTCGTAGCGTACAACCGCCGCCGCCATCGTCGACCGGGACTCTGAGCGCGCCAAGGCGCGAATCGCGTACCAGATCGATCGCGGGAAAAGGGTTCTTTCCGGTCGCTTTACTTGCCGCTGCACTTTCCCCAATTGCGGCCAACAAGGCTTTCATTTCCGGCGTGCCGTAACGCACCGGTGCGATGCCGGCCGCGTCAAACTCGACGTTTTTATCGTGAGAAGGCATGGGCGTTTACTCCTGGGCAACGGTTACGCGTGCAGAATGAATTGTACCACTTTCGATTCCTTCGCATGCGTTTACTTGGCGACGACAATGCCGTCATCGATGAGCTGGCGCACCTGGTCCTCATCGCCGTATAGCTCGTTCAAGACGTTTACGGTGTCCTGGCCGACCTGCGGCGGTGGCCGGTCGCCGTGGCGGTCACGTCCAGTCACATTGATCGGTTGGCGAATTTGCCGCACGGCACCTTCTGTCGGATGCTCATATTCTTCGAACAACCCAACGGCACGCAAGTGCGCGTCGTCCATTAACGTGTCCAGCTGCTGGACTTCAGCGTAAGGAATGTCCAATGCATTGAAGAGAGCGACCCATTCGGTATTCGTACGCTGCGGCATGATCTCTTCGAGCATGACTTTGTACAGGGCCGAGATGTTGGCCGCGACGGTGTGCTGGTCGTCCAGCATGCCGCTATCGAGCAAATCGTGGCGGCCCACCGCCTCGCACAACTTGCGCCAGTTCTCGACCTTGTAGACGCCGTGCACCATGAAGCCGTCTTTCGTTCGACACGGGCGTCTTGATGGGTTCAGCACGCGGTTGTAACCCAGTGGCCCTTCTGCGGGAACGAAGCCTTTGCCGTTCAGGTGTTGATTCATGAGCGCGCTCACAACCAACTCGTACATCGGTACTTCGATACAGACTCCCTCGCCGTGCAGTTGACGACCGAGTAGCCCTGCGAGGAGGGCTTGTCCGAGCGCTTGTCCGGTCATGGTGTCGCACATCACCATGGGGACCAGTTCAGGCTGTCCTGTTTGCAGGCTATTGACAGCAGCGATGCCCGAGTACGCTTGGATGATATCGTCGAACGCCGGGTAATCCTTATACGGACCATTCTGTCCGAAGCCGCCGGAGAAGCAGTAGACGATGTCGGGATTGATTTTGCGCACCGCCGCGTAGTCGAAGCCTAAGCGGCGAATAGCGGGTGGACGCATGTTGTGGAGGAACGCGTCCGCCGTCTTCAGTAAGTCACGCAGCAGTTTCCGCCCTTCCTCCCGCTTGAGGTCGATAGCCACACTGCGTTTGTTGCGATTGCAAGCCATCCATTGGGCGCTCATGCCCTGGTTGCGGCTTATTCCGAGGGCGCGGTACACATCGCCACTTGGCGGCTCGATTTTGATGACTTCCGCACCATAGTCACCCAACATCTGGGCAGCGAGGGGGCCAAGGGCAATATGACCCATTTCGACCACGCGAAGGCCGGATAACATTTCGTACATCTGACGTTCCTTTTGCGCGCGCCCGTGCGGGCGCTCTTCAGTGGTGGCGGACTCATTCAGACAGCGACAACTAGTGGAGAGAAACTGGGTCAGTTGTCAGCAAAAGTCAAGTGAGACTCCCCCCTTGGCTCAAATTATATCACTTTTTATGATAGTCCCTCTCCCTCTGCCCCCTCCTAATATCCAACTGATTTCGGGAGAATCCGCATCCGTCTAATCCCTGCTGATGGTCGGGCCTCAGCAAGGAGAGTTTCTCTCCCACAAGTATCGAACGCGATTTCGCCCACAATGCGTGCTATGCACGGCTCATACCGAGCTGATATAAAGGAGACGCCCATGCTGAAGACTGGTCAGGAGCATTTGGAATCCCTTCAGGATGGACGGGTGGTCTATATCGGCAAGGAACGAGTCGAGGACGTTACGACCCACCCAGCGTTTCGGAACGCCGCCCGCACGGTAGCAGCCATTTACGATATGAAGGCCGACCCGGCAAATCGCGAGACGCTGAGCTACGAAGAGGACGGTAGCCGGCACTCAATTTACTATTTGCGAGCCAAGACGCGCGACGACTTGCAGCGGCTGATGGTCGGGCACCGAAAAATTGCGGACCTGACGTATGGTATGTTCGGACGTTCGCCCGACCACGTGGCCAGCTTTGTGACCGGTATGGCCATGAAGCCGGACGAACTCACACCGCCGTGCGGTCATCCGGACAACCTACTCGCGTATTATCGCCACACGCGCGACAACGATATTTACACCGTCTATGCCGTGCTACCTCCCCAAGCCGCCCGAGACCCGGAGTTCTACCAGCGCCAGAATCTGCCGGTGCCCACTCTCCGCGTCGTGCGTGAGGAAGACGACGGCGTCGTTATTTCCGGTATGAAGATGCTGGCGACGGGCGCGGTATTTGCCAATGAAATCTGGATCGGGAATGTCATCCCCCTGTCGCCTGACCAGAAAAAAGAGGCGATCACGTGCGCCGTGCCGTGTCATGCCCCAGGGCTGAGTCTGTGGGCGCGTAAATCCCTGGAGCAGGCGTGCCGCTCGGAGTTTGATGCGCCCTTAGCCTACCGCTATGACGAAACCGACAGCATGGTCATGTGCGACCAGGTGAAGGTACCCTGGGAGAAAGTTTTTGTTCATAACGATGCGGTGTTATCGCGGGACATCTACCTCAAGACTCCGAGCCACTGCTTTGGCAATCATCAGTCCAACGTGCGGTATTGGTCGAAGATGCGCCTGCTGCTCGGCCTGTGTAGCAAGATTGCCCATACAACCGGTGCGGCCCAGATTCCGGCCGTGCGAGAGGCACTCGGAAAAATGGCCTCGGTCGAGGGCGCCATTGCCGGCATGGTACACGGCCAGATCAACGCCTGTGAGAGCTGGCCGGACGGCTATGTGTGTTTTAACCGGCGGATGATGTACGCGGCCCTCGACTGGTGCACCCAGAACTATACTCAGTTTATCGACCAATTGCGTGACCTGTGCGGTGGGGGCGTATTCCAAATGCCGGCGGATATCTCTGTCATGGAGGATGAGCTTCTCGCCGAGCAGTTTGAGACATACTTTCAGACACCCCAGGCAGACGCGGTGTCGCGTATGAAGCTGTTCAAGCTGGCCTGGGATATGGTTGGCTCCGAGTTCGCGGGCCGGCATCAGCAGTATGAGAAGTTCTATGCCGGGGCCTCATTCATCGTGCGCGGTCATGCCTATCGGGAGACCCCGTGGGACGAGTTTCACACCATCGTCGATGAGTTGATGGCAGGCTATGGTCCTCCCAAGACAGAAGTATAGGTAAAGTCCCAATCTCCCTCGTCGTGCCGCTCGTGGGATGCCATTAATCGAAATGGTATATCCTGGCTGCGTTGCTCCCGGCTATCCTGGCCTTCTCGTCCTGGGTGCACTCGGCGAGAATCTGATCGAGAATCTGCCGCGACCGGGGAAAGGTGGATTCGGGATGGGGATAATCAGAGCCCCACATGAGATTCTCCACTCCAATAATGTGCCGGTCACGAATGCCCAAGGCGTCTTCTTGGAAACTCAGAAAGACATTATGGTGGAAATAATCGCTGGGCAGCAGCGCGTTCTTGAACCGGCGGTGGCTCCTTGCTTGAGGGCGTTGGGTATAGGTGTTGTCCAGCCGGTTCAAGAAATGTGGGGCCCACGACAGCTCTTGCTCTACAGAAACGACCCGCAGGCGCGGATAGCGCTCGAAGACGCCACCGAAGATCATATGGGCCAGAGACATGCGCACCCAGTGGTCAATATTGGTGAAAAAGGCCGGCGGAATATCCTCGACATCTAATGCCGAGTCCTGCGACTCTGTCCTGTTCGTCGCGACGTGCAGGCTCAGCGGCATATCCAGGTCCTGAGCAGCAGCCCACAGCGGATCATACTCAGCTGAATCATAGGATCGCCCGGCAGGAGGCGACACGGTAATCATAGCGCCAGCCAGGCCGAGCGTGGCACATCGCGTGAGCTCTTTGACCGCCTCTTGAACCTCATCAAGGTTGAGCATCGCGATACCTTTTATCCGGTGTGGGAACGGCCGGCAGAAATCAGCCAGCCAGTCATTATACGCCCGGCACAGAGCGGAGAACAGAGCGCCATCGGGAAGGCCGTACAGCACAAGCCCCTGGGTGGGATAGATAACGCTCCCCTCAACTCCATCGAGTTCCATGTCTTTCAGATGGGCCTCGGGAATATAGCTTCCAGGCCAGACGTCTTTGAGTGACCCGGTAAAACTTACCTTCTCGGGATCCTCAAACCGTACGCCCGTCAGTGCTCCCCCGGACGCCCCGCTGACGCCCTTCAACCCCTCGCAGACCCACCAGTCGGTGGCATCTTCGGCGCGGTGGACAACGCGGGGGGCACGTTCTCTGAACTGGGGCTCTACTCTGCTGGTCCACAAGTCGGACGGTTCAAAAATATGGCTATCCGACGAAATGACTCGGTAACTGTCCATAATTGCCCCTCCTGTGCGAGACGGTCTTGCCGCTCATCATTCCGACCTGAACATACAGCGAAGCAATGCAGAGCTCAGAGGAAGCGAACGGAACGAAAACATCCGACCGGATTGGAGCTCAAGCCGAAACCGCTTATACCATGACTATTTCTCCGCTTCGCACACTCGACGAGGGACGTCAACACGTTCCTGGCTCGCTCATGCCATAACGCTGATTCGAGAGCCGGCTGCGGCCGCTCCAAACGTTGACAGTCCCTGCTCAGAGGAGAATAATTTTGACGGCTTCACCAAAGGAGGGCAGAGTATGATGCGATTCGGGATCGGTCCGTTCTCTATGCAGCTCCGGCCAGACTCCGGCCAAACCCACGCCCAGCTCTATCGCGAGATGCTGGACCAGATTGTCATTGCCGAAGAGATTGGGTTCGAATCGGCCTGGCTGGTTGAGCACCACTTTCTGGAAGACGGTATCTGCCCTTCGCTTCTGGTGACGGCCGCGGCCATGGCCGCGCGGACATCAAAGCTCACCATCGGGACGAGCATGTATCTCTTGCCGCTCCATCGGCCGGTCCAGACCGCCGAGGACGTGGCGGTGCTCGATAATATCGCGGCGGGTCGTTTTATCTTCGGCGTCGCGACCGGCTACCGACCGGAGGAGTTCGCGGCGTACGAAGAACAGCGTTCGGGGCGTGAGCCACGGATGGAAGAACAGCTCGATCTGATGATTCGGGGCTGGACAACTGAACGCTTTTCGTTTTCGGGCCAGTACTACCAGGTGGAAGACCTGTCCATTACCCCCAAGCCCGTCCAAAAGCCGCACCCGCCGATCTGGATCGGGGCCTCAACCCGCGGCGGGGTACGCCGGGCGGCCCAGTGGGGGTCGGCCCTGGTGGCTTCCCCCCGGCATCATCTCAACGAGTTGAAAGGGCACTACCGGCTGTATCGGCAGCAACTCCAGCGGTTCAACAAGACGGCCAGCGCCACGCCGGTCATTCGCGAGGTCTATGTGGCCGAGACCACGGCCCAGGCCGAGGAAGAGGCCCGGGACGGCATCATGTATCTGCACGCCGGGATGTACGGCAAGTGGGCCAATGTTCGCCCGCTCAAAGATGATAAGGGCGCGTTGGTCAAGGACCCGGCGAGCGTGACCTTTGACACCCACCGGGAGCGTTTCATTATCGGCGACCCGGATCACTGTATTCGGGAGATTGAGCAGTACCAGCAAGAATTAGGCATGGACTATCTGCTGTGCTGGATGCAGTTCCCTGGGGTGGATCAGGCCAAAACGGTACGGGCCATGCGTCTCTTTGCCAAAGAGGTGATGCCCCATTTTCAAAAAAGCGCCTAGCGCACATTGTTATCGTTTCGTTTGCTCGTGGTCGGGAATAAAGCGACGTGGCTCGAAGCCGGCCGGCACACTTGGCTGCTGATGGAGTTCTACGGCGGTTGTGATTTCGGCCATCGCCAGGGCCAGGTATAAGAGCCGCCGGGCCTCTTGGGGCAGCGCGTCCAGCGGCTCTGGCGGGAATGCACTCAGATAGGTGAGGACGGCCTCCATACGGGGCAGCAGGGTGTCGTAGAATGCCTGAATCTGGGCCATGGTGCTGCTGAGGCGCTGCTGGTTGCGCTCGGTTTCGGTCGCTAGCGCCCAGACCGCGGCCAGCGGCTCAAGATCGGCGAACGGCTCGGGCAGGCGCGTATCGGACATGCTTCCTCCGCTTATGCGCCGCCGGCCAGCAGCTCTTCCGCCACCTTGTGGGCGTGGCGGATCAGCAGTTCTTGGTCCTGTACCGGATAGTGGCTCAGAACGCCCGACTCGATCCCGCGCTGGGTGTTTTCCAGGGTGCTGCCGTCTTCCAGCCACACGTCCCGCGCCAGGCATTTATTATATTCGCGGGTCACCGACTCGGCAGCGTTCGCGGGCTGCGGGAAATAGCCCCGCGCATTCCAGGTCGAGCGATTCACCGCCTCTGGCAACATGGTATGGGCGACAAAGAGAAAGGGACTCAGAATTACCAGATGAAAATTCGGAAAGATGTAATAAATGTCAAAGAACCACTGTTTGCTGCGCGTGGGGTTGACCCCCAGGGGCCAGCGGTCCATATCCCGCATACCGGGAAAGGTTTTGAAGCTGGCCCCGAATTGGGCCATCAACAGCTCCATGGGCGTGCGTTGGGTATTCCTGCGATCACCGTAAAACGACATCATGCTATGGCGGCGAAAGAGTTTGGCATCAAGGACGTGGCGGGAGGGTTGCTGCTTATTAATCATCACCTTGCCGGCGAACTGCTGGTGCAGTGCTTTGCCATGATAGAATTCGAGTTGCGAATCGCGCAGAATCCGCCAGTTGCACTTCTGCTCGGCGGTATACGACCAGCTCAGCGGCAGGCGGTTAAACGCATAGCCGCGTAGCAGGTCAACCACTTCGCCCATCTTCTTCCGGCACTCCTATAAGACGGCCGTCCGAGGCATAGGTCCAGCCGTGGAATCGGCACGTCAACCCGGACCCGCAGGCGCCACGGTCGTTCCAGGCCAGCCGATTGCCGCGATGTTTGCACACATTGTGAAACCCGCGTACCGTCCCGTCTTTGCCCCGAACGAGCAGGACCGAGGTCTTGCCGACCGCAATATCCAGCACCAGATAGTCGCCCGGCTGCGGGATTTCTTCGACCTTTTTGCCCGTACTCAGCCAGGTGCGGCTGAAAATTTTCTCGCGCTCCCGCTCAAAATACTCCGCGGAAAGATAGGGTGTGATCGGTAAGGACCCGGTTCCCAGCTCCGGATGGTCGAGCGTCCAGCGTTTGCCGTTGGCGTGTGTATCTGCACTGTCTTGCATCGTATCCCTCGTCTGACGTGCGAGCCTTGGATATGATGCCATCCTGCTTCATCTCGGCTGGGAATACAATGGACGCGGCACCGTCGGTGCCGCCCTGAGGCCGAATAATTTTCTTGCTCGGGGTCCGTTGGGTTGACAGGCAGGCTTGTGTGGGGAGATAAAGCCGTATGCTCTAGGTTTCCTCCCCGATTCTGGACAGCCTGACCTCATATCTGAGCGTAAGGAGGGTGGTCATGAACTTTCAGATCAGCGAAGAAGGCACCCGCCTCCAGCAACGCAGCCGGCGGCTGGCAGCAGACTTCGCCACCCGAGCCGCGACGCACGATCGGGAAGCCAGCCATCCGCTGGAAAACTACGCGGCCCTGCGCCGGGAGGGATTCTACAGCCTCAACGTTCCCAGAGAGATGGGGGGAGAGGGCGTCGGGCTGCTCAACTATTCCCTGGCGGCCGAGGAACTCGCCCAGGGCTGTCCGGCCACCGCCCTCTCTTTCAATATGCACCTCTCGATTATCGGTCCCCTATTCGAAAGTCCCATCGTCCCGTCGTCCACCAAGCAGCGCCTGGCCGATCTGGTCGTCAAAGACCAAAGGCTGATTGCCGGGAACTTCTCCGAGCCCAGGACGTCCGGACTGTTAGCTACCTACCGGCCTGCTACGCGCGCCCGGCAGGTTGCGGGCGGGTATCAGATCACGGGCAGAAAAGCGTTTGCTTCCATGTTGGAAGCGGCGGACTTCTGTGCCGTGTTGGCACATCCCGAGGAGGTCGATAAGCCTGGAGCCGCTCTCTTGCTGATGGTTCCACGCCGGGCGCCGGGACGGCGTGTCGACGAGGTATGGGATACGCTCGGCATGCGGGCGACGCGCAGTGACTCCCTCATTCTCGAAGACTGTTTCGTGTCCAAAGATGCCGTGCTCTACCAGACCGATGATATCCTGCCGTTCATCCGCAGCGGGGCGAACTGGCTGTGGGCCTCATATACGGCGGTATATCTGGGGGTGGCCGCCGCGGCCTATAGCGCCGTGCGTGAGTTGGTCCAGGAGAGGGTCCCTCGGGGCTATACCCAGCCGATGGCCTACCATCCGGACGTGCGGCGGCGGGTGGCCGACATGAGCGTGGACCTGGAAGCCGCCCGGCTGCTGACGTATCATTCGGCCTGGCTCAGCGACACCCAGGGACCGACCTCGGAGACCGTGGCGGCGCTGTTCCGCGCCAAGTATCTGGTCGGCGAAGCCGGGGCGCGGATCACGCGGACAGCGCTCACGCTGGGCGGCGCCCATGCGCTCTTCAAGACCGTTCCGCTTGAGCGGCTGTTCCGGGACGGCGCCGTTGGTCCGGTCCAGTTTCCCCCCAGCGACTATTGTCTGTCCAGCGTCGGCACCCTGGAACTCGGGCTTGACCCAGGCGAGATAGCGCCGCCGCTCAAATAAGGAGGAAGAGACTATGGCAACGGATAACAGCAACTCTTACGTCTTCGCCGGTCTGGCCGGTGACACCAGCCCAGGCATCGAATGGGTGGAAAAGCATATGGGCATCAAGCTGGTCGTCAAAAGCGGCCTGTATCGGAGTGCGTTCGGGCAGGGAGACTGGCAGCCGCTAACAAAAGGTCTACCGGATGCCCCCGAGGTCCGCGCCATCACCATACATCCTCAGCGGCCCGAGGTGGTCTACGTCGCCACCCAAGACGGCCCGTACCGCAGCGATGACCACGGCGACCACTGGGAGAAGGTAGCTGTCCCCGACCACGGTCTGCCCATGTGGTCGTTATTATTCCATCCGGCCGACCCGCAGGTCATGTTCGCCGGCTACGAGTCGGCGGAGATATACCGGAGCGACGACGCCGGAGAGAGCTGGTGCCAGCTCCCGGTGAGCGTCCGCTTCCCGGATGTGACCATGCCCCCGCAGGGCATCCCGGCCAAGCGGGTGCTGATGATGTCCGGCAGCGTTGCCGACCGGGACGAGCTATACGCCTCCCTGGAGGTCGGGGGACTGCTCCGGTCTTTGGACGGGGGGGAACACTGGCAGAACCTCAGCCACGGCCAATACCTCACCGACGATACTGTGGACATGCACGGCGTGCTGGCCAGCCGTCTGAGCCCAGGAACGGTCACGGCCATCTGTCGCGTCGGCATGTTTCGCAGCACCGACCGCGGCGACCACTGGCAGCGCGTGCCCATCGAGCCGCTGAACGATCATGGTACTACTTATTGCCGCTGTCTGCGCGAGGTACCGGGCGCTCCGGCCAAGCTGTGGCTGTCCGGCGGGGGAGATTTTGAGAGTAATGTCGGTGGCCTGTTCCACAGCGAGGACGGCGGTCTGAGCTGGGAGCGGGTGGATATCGGCCATGCGGTCAACAGCACCCTGTTTGCCATGTCCATCGACCAACGCCGTACTGACCGTATGGTCTGCGCCAGCAAAAAGGGTCAGGTGTTCACCAGCGCGGACGCCGGGGCGACCTGGAATGCACAGGCGCTGCCGGCGGATGCCGATCAGGTCTACTGCGTGGCCACCGGCTAGAGCAATGTGTGACTCTGTTCGTAGGGGCGAATCTTGTATTCGTTTAGAGCGACGGATGACGGGTGTGCCACGGTGTTGACTGCTCGTAGCTATGCCCAACCTGAAAAACCGTCGCTTCGTCAAACGGCCGACCTGCTAGCTGGAAGCCAATGGGCAGCCCGGTACTACTGAAGCCGCAGGGTAGCGCAAGCGCGGGGAAGCCTGTCAGGTTGAACAACGGCGTGTAAATCGCGAAGTCTTCGGCCATCAGATACAGGCCGGGCGACTCCGACCGGATCGGGGCGGGCATCACCCCAGTAGTGGGGAGCATGAACAGGTCAACGGTCTCCAATTGCTGCAGCAGCTGGGTACGGATCTGCTCTCGGACTCTCTGACATTGCAGATAGGTCGTCCCTCGCACGAGATTGCCCAGCGCAAGGATGAGACGCAGGTCTTGGTTGTAGTCCTCGGCCTGAGTCTGCATGTCGGCCAGATGATACGCAGCAGCATCGGCACAGGTGAGCGGCCAGAATGTTGCTTGTAGTTCGCCAAGTGTGATTGATTCCACGTCGACGATCTCAGCCCCAAGCGTTTCCATTTGTGTCACGGCCGCATTAAACGTGGCGAGGATCTCCTCCCCGCAGTTGTCTTGGAAGAGCGTGCGCGGAATGCCGAGACGCAGGCCCTTGATATCGCGGCCCAAATTTTCACTAAAATCGGGAACCGGCACCTTAGCAGACGCCGGATCGAGGGGGTCGTAGCCAGCGCAAGCCTGGAGCATGAGCGCACTATCTTGAACGGTTCGAGTCATGGGTCCCGTGTGGTCGAGATTCCATGACAGGGGGAAAACGCCCGTGCGGCTCACCCGGCCGTAGGTGGCCTTCATGCCGACGATACCACAGCAGAAAGCAGGCCAGCGGATGGAGCCGCCGGTATCACTCCCCATGGCACCGAAAATCATTCCGGCGGCCAGGGCCGCTCCTGAGCCGCTGCTCGATCCGCCTGGGTCAATCTCAAGGTTCCAGGGGTTACGGGCTGGTTGGAAATGCGAAGCCAGGGTTGGCGTTCCTGCAGCAAACTCGTAGGTTGCCAACTTCCCGAGCAGCAGCCCGCCGGCCTGCTTGAGTTTCGCAACGGAGGTGCAGTCCTGCTGAGCCGTATAATCTCTACGTAACTTTGAGCCTCCGGTCGTCCGCCCTGCTTCATAGATGTCTTTGACGGCCAGAGGAATGCCGTGCAACGGGCCTCGATAGTCCCCAGCCCGGATTTGCTCTTCTGCCTCCTGAGCGGCAGCCAGCGCCTCTTCGGCAAAGACTGTGACGTAGGCGTGGACCTGCGAGTCGAGCGCGGCAATGCGTTCCACCATGGCCTGGGTCAGTTCAACTGGGGACAGTTCACCGTTCTTGATGAGGTCAGCGGCCTCTGCGAGCGACATATAAGCGAATTCGGAGCTTGAGCGTGCCATTGTTCAGTCCTCCACTGCTGCCTGAAAGATCAAGGCGGGTTCTGTCTCCGGTCGCACCATGGCCTGCACGACAGATTCCCATTCGAGCAACGCTGCATAGGCCGTAGTGAGCTGCTCAAGGTCATCGTTGCCGAGTTTGATCCCCACTTCTAAAAGCTTTGCCTCGACGATTTGTCGGTGGTTCATCGTGTCCCTCCGTACGCTTACTTATTCAGCCCAATCTTCCGGGGGCGTCGTTTCTCACCAGGGGGCAAATGCAAGACCTGCCCCCTCGTCCTAAAGCAATGTCCACTTGCGTTTGTAGAGAGAGGCAATCAGGAAGAACCCTCTCCCCATGGGAGAGGGAAACAGGAGCGAAATGACTGGGGTGAGAGAAAAAGCGTGGTAAACCCAAGTGAAAATCGCTTTAGTCGCACTAGGGAGTCAGTTCAGGACCTGACCTCTCATCCAACTTACTGCTACTCCTCCTTGACCATCTGCATCAGTTCGAGGGTCGTGCCGAACGGGTCCTTGCAATACACCGCCTTCGCCGTGCCATAGTTGTCGAGGGTAAAGCTATGGGGCCGCGAGTAAAACTCTACGCCTTGGTTCCGGAGTGCCTCATAGGTTTTTTCAATGTCTTTCACCCAAAAGGCAATCTCCGTAATCCCGTTGTGGGTGACGCCCGCATACGGCTGGCCACCCTGCTCAGCAGATTCACTGAAGTGGAGCAGTTCAACCGGGGCGCTATGGCGGTCGTCTTCGTTACGCAGGAATACCGAGCGCACTTTGGTACCAGGCTCTTGGACCAGATCGCTAATCTCTTCCCCCTCGATGCTAAAATCACCAATCACCGTCAGCCCCAAGACATCCTGGTAGAAGGCAATGGCTTTCTCCATATCCGGGACGGTAATCCCTACATGTGCGACAGCTCCTAGCATAATGACCTCCTTTTAGTTTTTGTAGCCTGGATTGTCCTGCCATTGGGGGGGATGTGTCAAGCCGGCAAGTGAGTGGCCCCAATGCAACGTCCGTGGCGCGAGAACGCATCGCTGTTCTGTTTGCTCCCGCCCGCACGGGTTGCAAGAAAGGTGTTCACGTTCGACTCCAGTGCCCTGACTGGAACGAAAATTTCAGAGCGCTCAGGCAGGTAACAGAATGAAGAATATTGCCCTTAGCGGAATGCCGGCATGATTTCTTGCGCGAACAGTTCCATCGAGCGGGTGCCCTTGGCTGGCTCGACCCCCGGGACCTGCATAGCCATGACTAAGTGGGTACAGGATGAGGTTTTGACAAACGCCTCGACTTTGCGCGCTACTTGGTCCGGGCTGCCTACCATCCACGCCTGCCCATAGGACGAGTGGCGAATATCTCGTGCCTCTCTGACGTTCCACAGCTGATCGTCGCCGGCGACATCTCCGCTGGTCTTAAACCAGCCATCGTACACTTGCATCATCCAGTGGGCTTGGTCCTGGATGTCCTCCCATGCCTCGTCCTCAGTCGGTGCCACATACACGAAGTGCAGTTGGGTGGTCAAAAAATCAGCCGGCGTGCGGCCCTGCTGTTCCAGCAGCTCATAGTAGCGGGGAGCCCAGTCCGGGCCCAACGTGAGGTGCAGGTGATAGCCCTCGCGGGCCGCTCGCTGCATGGCTTTTTCGGTGCGCGCGCCAATCCAGATAGGCGGATGGGGTTTCTGCACAGGTTCGGGCTGGATATGCACCTCTTTGACCTGGGTGAACCTCCCCTCGAACGTAACCGTCTCCTCGGTCCACAGGCGTCGGAGCAGGTCGAGCCCCTCAGCCAGGCGGGCCGAACGCTCCTTGCGGGGCATACAAAAGCCGGAGAATTCATCGACGCGATAGCCCTGTCCTACCCCGAGGTCAAACCGTCCCTTGGAGAGGTTGTCAATGAAAGCCACGTCTTCGGCCACACGCACAGGATGATAGAAAGGCAGCAGCAGCACAAACGTACCAATGCGGATGCGTTCGGTCCGCGCCGCAATGGCGGTCGCGGCGTGTAAGGGCGTGGGGTTATAGTCCCCGCTGAAGTGGTGTTCGGTCAGCCAGATATTGTCATAGCCGAGTTCATCGGCCCGCACACACTGGTCAAGCAAGAGCCGGTAGAGATCGGAATAGGGCCGGAACCAAGGTGCGGGATTACGAAAGTCATGCATCAGTCCGAATTTCATTGCTGCCTCCTTTTGGGATTCTCTATGGGACTGAACTGTAACGGTTGCGTACCGTACAGAAAAGACTGTACGGCAGAGCCGCCATGCGGCGCAGTCCTCATCGTCAATAGCCACACAGAGCTTGAGAACACGATCCGGGTCGCTTATGGTCTCTTGGACGAGCCGCCCGCCCGTATTTTCGCACTCGGTCGGGATAGCGAATCTTAGGCGATACTATTGGAGTACTGTTTTTGGGTGAACTAGCCAGCTAAAAAGGAGCCAATGAGAACGCTTATCGCCTTACTGTTTTTTCTCGCGCCCGCGGCGGTAAGTAGTGCCGAAACTGTGTCAATCGGAGGAACAGTAATAGAAATTCCGAGTCCACCAGGATTTGCTGCCGTCACGCCAAAAATGGCCACACTGTACGACATTAGAAAGAAATTTGTTCCCCCAAACAATGAAGAATTCATTGCTTTTATTCCAGAAGAAGCAATTCCGATAGCGTTAAGAGGTGAGATTCCAGAGCTAGATAGAGTGTTTGCCGTCCAAACCTCTAAGGCTCTGGTGAATGTATCCGTGTCACGTTCCGATTTTCTGGAACTGAAGGTGACCACTAAGACCCAGTACCATGATATAATAAAGAAGGTCGAAAGAGCCGTTCCCGATTTGCTGGAGCAAACCAACAGGGAGCTATCCAAGGAGTACAATCGGAATCTGGCTCTCTCTATCTCTCAGATAGTTCCGCTCCCTATTCATGAGGAGACGGACCGTACCCTCGCGTATTCTACTCTCAATAAAAGTCAGGCAAATGATGAGTCTGGTAATCCCGTTCTGTATACACAAGCCGTCACCACGACCAATATCCATGTCAAGAGTAAGGTTCTGTTTCTGTACTCATCTGCTGAAGAAACTGGCCTTGAGTGGAGTAGACAAATCTCCAAGCAATGGGCTGACGCTGTGGTTGCAGCAAACCCACCCGATCTCCAGTCTTCTCTCAAGGAGTCGCTACCGTCCGCAGTCGCAGGTATCGATTGGGGCGAGGTTGGTGCCAAAGCAGTTGCTGGGGGGCTCATAGCACTGATTATCAGCCTCATTGGCGGGCTGATTAGGCGGGCTATAAATCGGAGCAAGGCACGCGCCCAAGGTGCTGAATAGAGCAACACCTTCCCCTAATCTGGTCGCAATTGTTGAAGAGATCGAACCTCTTTGTCAGGTTCGGAATGCCGCAGCGTATGATATGAGAAAGGATAAAAAATACGCTTGTATACTGACACCTATTACACTTGGACTTGCGATTTTGACGAGTTCGGAGACTCCTGTCGAAGCGATACTGAAAGGAACATGCTTTGAGCCAATACCCTCGTGGGCTATCCCTTTACAGAAGACTATCTTCAGTCTGTCCGTCGGTTGTTTATCCGGGCTAGTGATATGGCTCTTCCTTGTTGATTTTCCCTATCGCCAAAAGCGGCGAGCGGCAAGAGCAAGTATAGAGATGCGATACTGCTTATTCAGGGAGAAGGTAGCTGTGATATTTCTGACCGCCGCTGGCGAGGGATGGGAAGTGGATTTGATCGAACAGTTGCGAGCCCCCGACGATTTCAGAGAATATTTTAACGAGGTTGGGGCGGATGGACAGACAAAACGAATATACACTGTGCAAACTGCGCTTTCAGTAAATGAACAACATCTTCTTGACGAATTGATAACCCAACTGCACCTTTTGGCCGAGGAGTTCCGATTAGCGCTGCATACCCTCGATATCGCTGATCCTGAGCTTCTGGACCGCTACAAACAATTGATAGCTGCCCAGCGCGGCCTTCGCTATTCAGACAGTGTTTCGCCGGATACGCTTGATCATCATTCTAATCTGGTCTTCCGAAATGTGTACGAGATAATGGCAAGCTGGAGTTTTGTAAAAGGCGGTATGGATACAGATTTTGTCGCTGAGATGATCGAAAAGCTATAGAATTGTGAGTGGAGGCGTTCCGTACTCGTGAGCCTCCTCATTTTTGGACTTCATGGAACGTAACCGCGTACTTGCTGAGGCCACCTTTAACAAACCACAAAGATACAGCGCTCGGTCGGGACCACGACAGTGGAGCACGGAGAACGAATAGCCGTAGGAAGTCAGGATGAATGACATCGAGGCGGCGGTCGGAGAGCGTTTGTCAGTCGAGGACATTGAGCTCGAAGTGGTACGCCGGGGCCAGGGACGGCCAGTCCTGCTTCTGCACGGTATGCACACCGTCGATCCGCAGGCGCCCTTTCTCGATCTGCTCGGCAGGCGGGCAGAGGTCATAGTCCCCTCACACCCAGGCTTCGGCCACTCAGAACGTCCGGCGGACTTCGATACCGTATACGACTTGGTCCACCTGTATTTAGACGTCCTTGAAGCGCTGCCCCATGAGCGGGTCAGCCTCGTGGGATTGTCCTTTGGCGGCTGGCTGGCGGCGGAAATCGCGGCCGCGTGCAGCCATCGTATTGACCGGCTCGTCCTGGTGGATGCCTTTGGCATCAAGATCAGCGATCGCGAGACCCCGGATATCCTGGACGTCTTTAATACCTCCCCCCAGGAGGTGGAGCGGAACCGCTGGCATGACCCTGGGAGGTGGGCGCCGGACTTCAACGCGCTATCGGATGACGAAATCGTCGTCCACGCCCGGAACTGGGACGCGCTGTGCCTGTACGGCTGGCAGCCCTATATGTACAACCCCCAGCTCAAGCGTTGGCTGCGTCAGATCAGGCGACCGACCCTGGTGCTGTGGGGGGCGAGCGACGGGCTCGTGACGCCGTCCTACGGACGAGCCTACAGCGCATTGATTCCCGGCGCGCGCTTCGAGCTCATTGCCGAGGCGGGACACCATCCCGAGATCGAGCAGCCCGAGGCTTTTGTCGATCGCCTGAATGCCTTCTTGGAACAATAGTCAGTGGGCTGAGGAGGGGACACGCCATGGAAGTCTGGTATCATAACGAGAACCCGTATCCCTTCGTCCCACCAGACGTGCTCGATCGCGCGGATTCCGTCCGGGCCAGCCTGCCGAATAAGTATTGTGACCCACGGGTGGCTGCGGACTTGTTCGAGGAAACCTTTGACGAGTTCATGCTGTGCGACGAGCGGGGAATCAATGTTGTCGCCATCGAGCATCATGCCGGAATCAATTCTCTGTTTGGGGCCAACCCGCTGGTCCTGGGCATCCTGGCCCGCCAGATACGCAAGGTCCGCATTCTCAGTATGGGGACCTTGATCTCGCTGCGGCCAGACCCGGTCAGAGTCGCAGAGGAGTATGCCACGGCGGATGTCATTTCCCGTGGACGTCTGGACATCGGATTCGTGAAGTCAGGCGCGAGTGAGATGGCGTCGAACAACGCCAACCCGGTGACGAATATTGAGCGCTACTGGGAGGCGATCGATCTTGTCACCAAGGCGCTGACCTTTCAGAAGGGACCCTTCAGTTGGGAGGGTAAGCACTACACGCACCGGCACGTGAACATCTGGCCGCGCCCGTGGCAGCAGCCGCATCCGCCCCTGTGGGCGGCGACGGGCGACCCGGAAACGGCGAGCGAGGTCGGCCGGCGGGGAATGGTCAATGTGCTCGTTCTGCGCGGCGAAGAGGGGACCAGGCGTGCCTGGGCCGCGTATCGCCAGGCGCGCGCGGAGGCCGGGCTGCCCGAGGTCATGACCGACCACTTTGCGTATGCGGCCCTGGTCTATGTCGGCGACACCCATGAAGAGGGGGTCGAGATTGGGAGCAAGCTGCTGTGGTTTCTCAACACGAGTCTGAAGATGGCGCCCCAGTACGCCCAGTTTCTGCCTGGGGCGACGCCGCCACACTTTGCGCCGCAGGTCTACCGCACCGCACCCAGGCCAGCCGCCCAGGCCGAGGGGCCGACGGCGCAGGCAGGCAAGCCCGTCGCTCCGGCTATCCTCAACGTCGGAGGGCTGACTAATATGGACACCGCACAAGCTATGGCACGGGGGATTCTGTTCGCCGGCAGCCCTGATACCGTCTACCAACAGATCATGGATTTTTACCGCAAGGTCGGCGGCTTTGGTCATCTGGTCATGATTGGGCGGTCAGGATTCATGACCCATGCCGAAGCCGAGAAGGGCATCACACTCTTTGCCAGGGACGTGCTGCCCCGGCTGAAGGAGATCGCACCCGTCACCCCTCCGTAAAGCCTGGTGATGATACCGAATTGAAATGCTCAGGAATCGTTGCGCGTAGCCTTTGCCTTTTCTCTGCGACTGTCCCTAGTAGCCGAGCTGTTTGTCGACCACCCCGAGGAGGGACTCGCCCCGCTGGATACGACGCAGGTTTTCACAAAAGCGGTCGAGGTTGCGCGTGGCACGCAGTTGGCTGGCGCCAGCCGTATGCGGCGTCATGACGACGTTCTCAAACGTCCACAAGGGATGATCGGCCGGCAGGGGCTCGATCGGGGCAACATCGAGCGCCGCGCCGCCACACCGCCCGTCTTGCAGAGCCTGTACCAGCGCCTCCCCGTCTATGATCTCACCCCGGGTGACGTTGACCAGCAGCGCGCCCGGCTTCAGGTCGGCAAATGTTTCAGTGTTAAACATCTGCCGCGTCTCGGCCGTGAGCGGACAGCAGATCGTAACCACGTCGGAGGACGCCAGCAACTCGGCCAACCGATCCCGTCCCCACACCGCGTTCACTCCGTCCGACGCAGGGACGGGGTGCTCGTCCAGGGCTAACACTTGCATGCCAAACGCCACCGCCCGGCGGGCCATCGCCCGCCCGGTCCCCCCAAAGCCGACAATGCCCATCGTCAGCCCCTCAAGCTCGATCTCTTTACGGCGCATGGCTTCGCGTTCCTGCCAACTGGACGAGCCGAGGCGGATGGCGGTCGCAATCTGGCGGGTGAGCGCCAAGAGCAGGCCGAACCCGGTGTCCGCCAAATGTCCGCCCACCAGGCCTTTTTCTCCGGTCAGCACAACGTCGGAGTCCCGCATCGCCGGGTAGAGAAACATATCCACCCCCGAGGCGATGGCATGCACCCAGCGCAGGCGGGGAGCGGCCTGAAACAAGGCTTCGGGCAGGAAGCCGAGGATGACCTCAACATCGGCGGCCATGTCGATGGCATCGCCGACCCGAGAGGCCACCTTGATGGTTGAGCCGGGCGCCGCGGCCCGAATCTTTGCAAGGTCGCCCTCGGACACCTCGGGCAGGGTCAGCCCGAGCAGAACGAGAATCGATAGCGGTTCGTCCAGTTTGACAGCGGTCATAGATTTCACACCCCTCAGTCAATTCGAAGCGTACCAGAGTCAAAGACTTCCATTTCCCCACGAGCAAGAGTCTCTTTCACAAAATAATGTTGTCCTTCTGTATCATCAAATTCAATTACTATTTCTGGCCGTTCACCAACCGTAGCCATCTGTTGAGCTATTTGCGTTCTTAGAGGCTTTAGATAAGCCAGTGCAAAGTTAGCCGCTCGTCCTTGGACGACTTCGTTTTCTACTAAAACCTCACATCGAACAGGACGAGTCTCTCCCTGGGTAAGGGTAGAAATAGATTCAGGGCGAATCGTATATGTGAAGCCTAGATTTACTGTAAATCCCCTGACCCTCGCATTGATGGCGGCTCCTTCGCCAATATTCTTTACTTGTAGACCGTCTACTGTACTCTTCAACACAACAAAAGGTTTCGCCTGAGGAATCCTTTGTCTCCTCTCTTCGCTCGTCTGTTCTCGCGTTACTCTACGTTGTGTCTGCTCACGGGTAGAGCTATTCCTCAATTCTTCAACTTTCCTTCTTATAGCTTGAGAAATATTCAGGAATGCCGCATCCTTATTTTCCCAACTCGCAACTGGTTTAGCATCTCTCGGTAAAGCTTGTAGTTTCGCAAAAGGCGTCCCTGCCCAGTCAACCGGGCGGAGGATGATTGGTATTACACATGCTTCCCTAGATTCGTAACGCTCCATAGCTCGGTTGAGTTCAATATCGTAACAATAATCTGAAGCGATAAAATCCGAACTGACAAGGAACAAAATAATGTCTGCTTCGTTGAGATGGGTATCAATTTGTCTTTCCCATTCCGTACCTGGTCCAATTCTACGGTCGTGCCATTCCGTGATTAGCCCTTGCCTCCGCAAAAGAGCTAGGTGTTTGGCCAACTCGTCTCGGAGCTCTTCGTCTTGGTGAGAGTAGGAGTAAAATACCTTGAATGTCTCATCAGGTTGTCGTGCCTCAGCCATGTTTTCTTGTCCTTCAGCCAGCGACTAGCTCTGAGTCAGTGAAAGGTACTTCGCCTCTGTTTCTCAACACTGAATTTCTATTTTGCTCATATTGTAAGGATAATAATTAACATAGTCATGTTTTTTCGCTATTCTCACGATACATGGATGTGCGGTTTGCGGATGAGGAACTGGATCGACTGGAAACTGATCCAAACTATAATGCGGGCTTGTCCGCTGCCATTGTCACAAAGTTCCGGCAGCGTATGCAGCTTATTCGTTCAGCACCCGACGAACGGGAATTTTATAAGTTTCACGCCCTTCACTTCGAGAAGCTGAAGGGTAAACGAAGTCATCAGTACTCTATGCGTCTCAACAGACAGTGGCGGTTGATCGTTGAGTTGGAAGGACAGGCTCCGAACAAGGTCGTAGTGGTAGTAGGGATCGAGGACTACCATTAAGAAAGGGAGGCTATGACTGACAGAGTGCCCGCTGAGGTATTTCCTCCGGGAGAATTTATCAAGGAAGAGATAGAGGCTCGCAACTGGACTCAGAATGACCTCGCCCAGATTCTTGATCTAAGCCCGCGACTTGTCAGTGAGATTATTGCTGGCAAACGAGCAATTACGCCAAATACTGCGAAGCGGCTTGCCGATGCCTTTGGCACCAGTGCGCAGTTATGGATGAACCTGGATAGGACGTATCAGCAAGGAAAGGTTCCAGCCGGGAGTGAAGATTCAGATTCAGCCGCCCCGCAGCATTACCGAGGCCCGGCAACAGGAGAAGACCATCATCATTCGCTCAAGGCCAAGGTAAAATGAGCAAGTGTAAACGCTTGGCTCGCAGTAATATCTCACCTGAACAGCGCCTTTACGCATTTTCACAACGGACTCCCAAGAAGAAAGACGCCGCATTTCACGCCTCATCCCTCCCATCGAGCCCGTCCAGATAGTGGGTCGTATACCAGTCTGCTATCTCTCCGCCCTTCGCAACCCAGACCTCCTCGCGCTGGGTGATGTGGGCGAGCGCCTTGGCGAAGTATTTGCTGCGAAAAGGATGGCCGATCAGGAATGGATGCAGACAGATCGCCATGACCCGCCCGGTCTTGGCACCGTCCTCGTACAGCACGTCGAACTGGTCCACGATCATCTGGTAGAACTCGGCCCCGGACATGCCATGCTCAAGGAAGGCCGGGATGTCGTTGAGCTCGACCGAATAGGGCATTGAGATCAGGCGTCCCTGTGCGACCCGCATCGGGTAGGGTTGCTCGTCGTTGACCCAGTTGCAGACGTACTCGATCCCATTCTCAGCCAGTAGGTCTGGCGTCCGGTAGGATTCGCTCAGCGCCGGGCTCAGCCAGCCTTTGGGTGCCGTCCCGGTTGCCGACCGGATGGTGTCTACCACGTCCCGAATCAGCGCCCGTTCCTCGACCTCAGGTTGCTCGTTGAGAAGGACCGAGTTCGTCGTGCCGTGTCCCATCCACTCCCAGTGGCGCTGATTGCCGGCCTCGACGATTTGCGGATAGTGCGCACAGACCTCCGAATTCAGGGCGACCGTGCCCGGCACGTCGTATCGATCCATGATCTCCATCATGCGCCAAATGCCGACCCGCACGCCGTAGTCGCGCCATGAGTAGTTCAGCACGTCGGGCTTCAGATGCGCCGTCACCGGCGTGATCGAGGTCGCGGGCTTGTCGAAGTGAAAGTGCTCAATGTTCGGAATCACCCAGACCGCGACCCGAGCGCCGTTCGGAAACCGTAGGGGTTTGCGGTCAACAATCGGTGAATAACTGAAACGCGCGTGCTCCATGCTCGCCTCCCACCCTGATGTGTTTGATAACGCATTATCGTCCACCCCAAATATAGGGGTGAACCGTCGGCCTCACCTCGCCACCTCCGCTCCAAACATGCAATCGAGATAGGAATTCAGCAAATGATGGATGGCTTTTTCGAGGCCCATGGTCGGACCGGGGCGGAAGTTGCGGGAGCCGACGCCGTTCTGGAGCGAGTGCATCATCTCTGTGTCTTCGCCGGCGACCAGCCGAATGAAATCCTTAACCACCGCGTTTTTGGCCTCAAACGCCGGCTGCTCAAACCACTCGTCCGGGTATTGGGTCAAGATGGTAATACGCGTTTTGTCCGGCGCGATGGGATGGCAGAACCACGGCTGGAGCATGTCGGGCCGGGCAAACATATTGAAGCTGGGTCGGATGAATATGGTGAAGGCAAAGGACTGTGATTTCTGCTCCAGCCAGGGCATGGCCTTGCCAAAAAGCCAGGCGCCATCCGGGGCCATAGTCAGGCTCTCGTACTCCGAATGATAGCCGTGTGGGGTCAGGTAGAACGGAAATTTGTCTACGGGAAAGACCTTGCCGAAAGACGAGCCATGAATCACCCCAACGTGATAAATGTCCATCAGGTTTTCCGGGATAAACTTCCAGTTGCAGTCCAGCTCAAAGGTGTATTCGTCGGCGATACGCGTCTCCTCGGCGCGTAGAAACCCGGCGGCTTCCTGCACGCGGTCGACAGCGAGATAGGAGGCCAGGCTTTCTGCCTGAGGATCGAAGTTAATAAAGATATAGCCCGCCCAGGTGTCGAGTTGCACGCTGGGCAAGCGGCAGGACTTCCAGTCGAAGTCCGTGACCTGTGCACTATAGGGCGCACCAGTCAGATCGCCGTTCAGACCGTAGGTCCAGGCGTGATACGGACAGCTAAATTCCTGGGTATTCCCTTCCCCCCGGACAACTTCTACACCGCGATGCTGACACACGTTGGCAAAGGCGCGTAGCCCGCCGTTCTTATCCTTACAGATAAGGACGGGCTCGCCGGCAATGCGCAGGGCGCGGTAGTCGCCCGGCTTGGCGTATTGCTCGACCCGTCCGACGCAGATCCAGCCTTTCATGAAGATCTGTTCGATCTCTTTTTGGAAAATCTCGGGGGAGGTATAAAACTCGCCCGGCAGATGCCTGGCGTGCAGCAGGTCCTGCCGTGTTTTTGAGAAGTCTTGAAGGTCGAGATGGGCGGACATGATACCTCCTAAGCTTTGTCTCTCTTTTGGAAGAAGTCGAGCAGCGCCGCGTTACACGCCTCGGGATTATCCTCAAGCACCATATGACCCGCACCGGGAATATCGACCCACTGGCTGTCCGGGATACACGTGAGCATTTTTTGACAGGTGTCAGCGCTCAGTACATCTGACTCTCCTCCACGTAGGACCAGAGTCGGGCAACGAATCTGACCCAAAAGATCCCAGGTATGCTGCGGGTCGTCGGGCTTCAGGTTTGGATCGAAGATGGCCTGGTCTATCCGCCACGCAATCCTGCCGTCCGACCCCTCTTTGAGCATCCAGGTGAGGCGGGTTTGGCGGTTTTCCTCTGAGGCTTTGGGATGGCGCATTTTTAGAAACGCCTGGGCCGCCTGCCACGAGTCAAACCCCGAAGGTGTATTTCCCAGTTCGGTGCGCATGCGCTGCATGCCCGCGGGGTCAACCTCCGGGCCGATGTCCAGGATGCCTAGCGCCAGCACCCGGTCGGGGTGACGCGCGGCGTAGTGGATGGCGTTGAGACCGCCCATCGAGTGGCCAATCAGGATGAGCTTGTCGAGTCGGAGCGTCTCGATGAATGCCTCCACATCCGAGACGTAAGCCGCTCGCGTGTAGTCGCCGTCTGAAGCCCAGTCGGTCTCGCCCCGCCCGCGCTGGTCCAGGGCTAGGACCCGATACCGGTCACTCACGACTGCGGCCCACTCATCGAACCAGTGGCCATAGGCGCGTAAACCGTGCAGACAGACCATGGGCGTTGCCTGCGCACTGCCCCATTCCACATAATGCATCCTGAGGCCGTTGATGGTGGCATAGTGACTCGTCGCCTGGGTAGACATGGCTCACTCTCCTGATTCGCGCTGCTACTGCGTGACAAAGCCGCCATCTACGGACATGGCCGTTCCGGTCACAAAAGAGGCCGCGTCGGAACACAGCCAGACTACGGCCTCGGCAATCTCCTCCGGCTGCCCCATGCGCCCCACCGGCTCTCTGGCCTCGATGGCCTTGATGATCTGGTCGCCTAACTCGGGCTGAGCAGCCAGGACCTTATCGACCAGCGGCGTTTGGACGGGCCCCGGGCAGACGGCGTTGACCCGAATGCCCGATTTGGCGTACTCCAGGGCCGCGGTTTTCGTCAGGCCGAGGACGCCGTGTTTGCTGGCCGAATAGGCCGGCATGCCGTTCGAGCCCACCAGCCCGAAGTTCGAGGCGGTGTTGACGATTGCGCCCCAGCCCTGGTTCAGCATGTGCGGGAGCTCGTGTTTCATGCAGAGCCACACGCCGGTCAGGTTGGTCGCAATAATCCGGTCCCAGTTCTCCTGGCTGCACTCGGCGGTCTGCTTGATGTCCCCCTGGATGCCGGCGTTATTCAAGGCGCAGTCCAAACGGCCATAGGTGGCAACGGCCTGCTCGACCAGGGCAGCCACCTCGGCCGCCTGGGAAACATCGGCACGAACGAACCGCGCCGTTCCCTCGGCCGCCTCGATCAGGCGGACCGTCTCCTGTCCGCCGTCCACATCCACGTCGGCAACAACAACCTTGGCACCCTCTCTGGCAAAAGCCAGCGCCGAGGCACGTCCAATGCCCGAACCGCCACCGGTCACCAGTGCTACTCTTGTGTCGAATCGCCCAGCCATGGCCGCTGCTCCTTTCTGATGAAAGCCTTTCTGATGAAAAGCGCTCTTATGAAAAGCGTTTGTGGGAGTGTTACTCCACCCGCCGGAAGCGGGTGGGCTCAATGGCCTCAATGATATGGGGCTGGTGATACAGTTCTACGGCGCTGGTAACTTCCACCAGCGAAAGCGTCAGATAGTAGAGCGGCTGCGCCTCCTCGGGGAGTTGGTCAAGCGGAAACCGGTCGAGATAGGCAACCACGGCTTCCAACTGGGGAAAGAGCGCATCGTAGAACGCCTGAATATCCTCCATACTGCTGGACAGGCGTTTAGCGCGGCGCTCGCGCTCTGTCGCCAGCGCCCAGGCTCTGAAGGGCTCAAGGACCTGAAACGGCTCCGGCAGGGGCACTCCGGGCATCAGTGCCCCCGTCCGTTGAAGAACCCCATATAGTCTTCCAACACTTTGTGAAAATGCCGAATCTGGATCTCATCGTCCTGGAGGATGAGATGCGTTTTCGCCCGCGAGCGCAGACCAGTTTGCAGGGTCTCATGCGCCACGGCGTCCTCCTGGAGCACGTCACAGATGCGGTGTTTAAGGTATTCCTGGCTGAGTCGCTGACCGGCGGTTTCGGCGGGCGGGAAATGAAATTTAATCTCCCAGATGCAGCGATCAACCGCCAGCGGCCAAAAATTATACGTCATGTAATAGTCGTCTTCGATGCCCCGAAACTGGAGAATGACAAAATTGGGAAAGATCACAAAAAAGTCAAAATCCCCCAGCATGGGCAGGCGGCTGTCGGTGGTCGCCGTATTGAGTCGGTTCATGAGCGCACCGGTCGGAGTCGGAGTGCTTGCCGAATTATAGGTGGTCGACCAGACCGCGTGGTGGTTATACAGCTTCACACCCGAGAGACGTAGATAGCGGTTGTCTTTGAGGACGAACATCCCAGGAAAGGAATAGCGATGCTGGAAGGGGAGGTGATAGGCTTCGTTCTGGGCGTCCAGAGCGACCTTCCAGTTGGCCTGCTCTTCGACTTTATAGGTATGGGTTAAGCGGCGCTTATGAAAGGCGGCCCCTTTGAACTGTTCAGCCACGCCACCCAGGTAGTCGGTGAGTGTCTCTTGGGGCTGTGGACCCAGATGGACGAAGATAAACCCTTCCCACACATCGGTGGTCACCGGGGTGAGTCCCAGCTTGCTCTTATCAAGATCGTGGAAGTTCTCTTCGTCCGGGACGCCGGTGAGCTGCCCCTGGGCGTTATACCCCCAGCTATGAAAATGGCAGGCCAAGGCCCCCCGGCAGGTGCCGCGCTCTTCCCAGACCAGTTTGTTGGAACGGTGCGAACACACATTGTGAAAGCCACGTATGACCCCGTCCTTCCCTCGGATCACCAGAATCGAGGTTTTACACACCGCCAGCTCACGCACGAAATAATCGCCCGCGTTGGGAATATCCTCGACGCGGCCCACGTTGAGCCAGGTGCGGCGAAAAATACGCTCGCGTTCAAGCTCAAAATACTCCGGGGAAATGCACGATTCCGCCGGCACGGGCCCGGTCCCCAGCTCGGGGTATTCCTTTGACCAGCGTCTGTTCTCCGTGGCAGGTTGCATGACCTTCCCTCCTTATGCCGACGGTCTATAGTATTCCTCGTGGATACTCCGCCCGCCAGTCGAATGTCAAGCAGACTAACGGCTCGCATCTATCAATTAGGGACAGAATCTCCTCCTTGGCGCCCGTCCCCCCATTCCCTCCCATGCCAGCAGGTCTGTTCGGTTCAAGTGAACGGAGCGTTCCCCCTGCAAGGCCAGGAGGGCGCCCATGCAGGAACGAGGGCGGGCGGTGCGGTTTCCCTCCCGGCCGCTCGACGGCGCCTGCCGAATTGTTGCGGCGCCCGCGTAATTTTTCGTGCTGATCCCCCAACCTCGGAGGCGACAGGAGCAGCAGGATTATGTATGAAAATCCCTTTTTCCGAGGGACCAAGTGCTGGGTCACAGGCCCGACCGCACTCTCGATCAAAGCCAAAGGATGCAAACTGAAACACTACCCTCGTATGCCGGTACGTGACGTAGTGAGACGATAAACATAACAGGCCGGTTTCTAAGAAAGGAGGGCCGCCCTATAAGGATGGGCAGGGCCGTGAGTGGGTTAGGACAGATTGATAGGAACGCCGCGAGTCGAGGCCGTCTTTGGTATTGGAGACACCTTATCCGCATCCGCCACGCGGCGGCGGGGCTGCTGGCGCGCTCTTGCTCTCGGCCCTGCCGACAGCAACGCATGCACAGGACATAGCGGTGTCGTTCAACAAGGACACGTACCTAACGCAGGAGGGACCGAACAACAGAGTCTTTTCTCGTATTCCTGCTCCGGTTCTAGCGACAGTGCGGAATGACTTCCCTGGCAAAGCGCTCCATCGAGCGTTTGACAATGGCGTGATCGACCAGACCGCCCTGGTTGAAATAGCCAATGAACTCGGCCATGGGAAATTCCTGCTTGAAGTGACGAATGCGTTCGATGCAATAGTCCGGGTCACCGAAGGTGCCCATCTTTTTGTCCAGCCCCTCGTAGTTGACCCGTTCCAAGCGCTCCAACACTTGCTTGAAGGCTTCGTAGCTTTTGATGGTGGTCTTGCCGAGTGGCCGGAGCCGTTCTCCTGCGGCGCGAAAAAAATTCATCAGGCTCGGCTCGTATTCCTCCCTGGCTTGGGCGCGGCTGTCGGCCACGTGGACGGGAAACATCAGCGCGACATCGGGTCGGACGCCGGGTTTCAGATTGGCCTGATAGTCCGCAATATAGCCCTGTAGTTTGTCGGGCGGGTTAATCAGCGGAGAAGCAAAGATCGACAGGCCGAGCTGACCGGCTAAGGCAAAGGTATCCGGGCTGTTTGCCGCCATACGCATCGGAGGGTAGGGCTGCTGAATGGGGCGCGGCACGACCGGTAGGTCCTCAGCCTGGAAGTATTTACCCTGATAGGACAGCCGGTCTGTTGTCCAGGCGGTCCGAATCACGTCGAGTGCTTCCGCAAATCGTTCCCGACTCTCCTCCATGGGCACGTTATAGCCCTGGTAATGCACAGGCGCGCTACCGCGTCCGACGCCGAACTCCAGCCGCCCGCCGCTCAGAATATCGGCGGTGGCCGCTTCTTCCGCAATTTTCATCGGGCTGTGCAGCGGCAGGAGAGTGACGGCGGTGCCAAGCCGGATGCGCTCGGTCTGCTGCGCCGCGGTTGCCAGCACCATCAGCGGTGAGGCCATAATCGAGGTGCTCGGTCCAAAGTGCAGTTCGCCCAGCCAGACGGTATCGAAGCCGACTTCATCGCCCAGTCGAATCTGGGCCAGAATATCGTGGTAGCGCTGGCGCTCGGACTGCGTGGGCGCGCACGGCAACTGATCGAAAAACCCAAAGCGCATGAATCCCTCCTTATTTGCTTGGGCGTATGGTTCACTCTTTTTAGCGGGCCGTATATCCTCCGTCGATAACCAATTCTGTGCCGGTCACATATGAGGACTCATCCGAAGCAAGGTAGAGCACGCCATACGCGACTTCTTCGGCCGTGCCGTCCCTGCCCAGAGGAGTGAGCCGCAAGAGCATCTCACGTCGTTCCGGGGCCAGCGGGGCAGTCATTGGCGTTTCGATGCGACCGGGATGAACAGAGTTGACCCGAATCTTATCCGTCGCATACTGGACTGCGGCGTTTTTCGTGAGAAGCCGTACCGCGCCCTTGCTGGCTTGATAGGCCGGGATATTGGGCAGGCCGATCAGGCCGGCAATAGACGAAATATTCACAATAGAGCCACCACCGGCCCGACGCATGGCCGGAACTGCGTGTTTCACGCCGAGAAAGACCCCAGTTTGATTCACGTCGATGACTTCATTCCAGGCTTCGAGGCTGGTTTCATCGAGCGGCGCCATGCGGACAATACCGGCATTGTTGACTAAAATATCCAGCCTGCCGTAGGTCTGTTCGGCAGTCTCAACGGCCCGTTGCCAGTCTTGTTCGTGTGTGACATCAAGCGGGACAAATGTGGCGGTTCCGCCCTGTTGAGCGATGTTCTCGACGGCAGCTCGGCCTTGATCTTCAAGGATATCACCCAGGACGACCTGGGCTCCCTCACGTGCGAATAAGCGTGCCTCGCTCTCGCCCATGCCACGGGCAGCCCCGGAGATAAGGGCAACTTTTCCAGCTAGTCGTCCCGCCATCTATCGTCTCCCCTCATGACGTGTGGGGCCGTGACTCGTGGTAGTGGATGACTTTCCAGGCCGCGTCTTTGCGCCGCAGGATAAAGGTGTCGCGTCCACCGGTCACAAAGGGCTCGGTCAACCGCCTGATCTCGGCCTCAAAATGGAAATTGCAAAACGCGTAGGCCGTATCGCCGAACACGTCGATGCTGATGTCGCTCAGTTGCATGGCCCCCACGCGGACGACCGACTCTGCGGCATGACGAAAATAGGCCTCAACCTCGGCCCAGCCCCGGAGCGGTTGGGCGCGCTCCTCGGGGATATAGAGGATGTGTTCATAGTCGGGGTCCCAGATGCTCTTGAGCCCTTCCCAGTCCATGGCCTCCCAGCTTTTGGAATAGTGCTCAAGAACAGCCCTGATCTGGTGTGTGTCCTGTTCCGTAGTCGGCATGCGTACTGTCCTCCATCATCCGAGTTGGGCAACAAAGTTCTCCAGTGTTTGGTTGAACGCCAGCGGCTGCTCGATCTGGTACATATGGGCAACGTCGGTGACGATCTGTAAGTCCGCGTTGGGCATGTGTTCGGCCAGAATCCGGTTGGCTTCAACCGGCGTGGCCTCGTCCTCTTCGCCCACCACGATCAGCGTGGGCTGGGTGATCTCCGTGAGCCTGGACGTAATATCCCAATTCCAGACGCCGTCCGGGTGTTCGACCAGGGCGCAGGCCACGCGCCGCGGAAAGGCGACGCTATCCAGCAGGTTGTTTTTGAGCAGGTGACAGATCTCGGGCCGCTCACGGCGCGTCCGTTGCGAAAAACAGCGCCGCACAAACTCGTCGCTCATCTCCTCGTATTTGGTCCGCAGGTCCCGCAGCAGATCGGTCGAATCCACAAAGCGGGTCAGATTTGTGGCGCTGCTGATAATCAGATTACCGGCCACGAGGTCCGGGTTGTCCAGGCATATCTGCATGGCCCGCATGCCGCCCATGGAATTGCCGACCAGAATCGCGCGGTCTATGCCCAAGGCGGCCAGCACGGCGGCATCGTCGGCCGCCATGTCCTGAATGGCGTAGCCGCTCAACGGTTTGCTCGAACGCCCGTGGCCGCGGGCTTCGACCACAATGCAACGATAGCGGTGGGCCAGCAGCGGGACCTGATAGGCCCATATCCAGGCATTACAGGAATAGCCGTGCAGAAAAACGAGCGGCAGACCCTGCCCGTAATCGTCATAATGCACCCGCACGCCGTGTTCTCTTTCAACGAATGGCATGGCCGCTCCTCTTCTCTTTTACTCCTGGCCGAGGAAGGGCTTTTTCACCCAGCCGTCGCCGTATCGAGTAAAGAAGAAGGGCGTCACGCTGAGGTATTTGAATTGCCACTTGCCGTCACGCTTCTCATACGTCTCTGTGTACCGACCGGTCAGCCAGGCGGCCTGGTTGCCCTCGGCCAAGGTGCACGGCTGGAACAGATACCACTGCCCGCTGGCGGTATCCGCGTCCACCTCGATAATGGGGTTCATGACGTTGTGGACTGCAAAGGGAAAAATTGCGGACGCGCCCTGAAAAAAGGTCCGGATGGCCTCGCGGCCTTCGTGTCGGCCAAAGTCGCCGCCATCCCAGACGGCGTCCTCGGCAAACAGTTCCGCAATGCCGTCCGCGTCGTATTGCGCGTCGCACAAGGCACAGTAGCGGGCCTTGAGTTTCTTGATGGCTTCAATGCTCTCCAGGGTCTGGATGCGTTGAGCGAGATCGTCAGCGTTCATGTCTGCTCCCTCCTTGGTGAGATGTTATTGTCCTGTTGTTGAAGAACCGGGCCGTGTCGCCTGCTCCGTCTTGACCAGCCGACACGGCAGACCGCGCAGCAGCCAAGTGCCCATCATGGGGTCGCACTGTGCCGGGTCGTCGTCGGTACACATATTGATATTCGTTTCCCGTAGGCCGTACAGCTCCGGATCGTGCCCTGGGCGCTCGGGATACCACCAGCGGTCGGCTTGAACGACGCGCGGATGGAGGGTCTCATTCAAACGGGCGACGTGCCGCACGCTGCCGGTCGGGGTCTCGATGCTGATCCACGTCCCGTCCTCAATGCCGAGTTCCGCTGCGGCCTGCGGGTGAAGCTGGGCCTCCGGGTGGGGATATTTCTTGCGGAACCAGGGCATCTGCTGACTGTTCTGGTGAAAGCCTTCGATCACCCGCCCGCCGGTCGTCAGCACCAGCGGATAGTCGGCGGACCAGCGCGTAAAGATTTCCGGTTCCGCGTAGACGGGCAGGGCCGGATAGTCGAGTTCGGCCAGGATGGCTGAGCGTAACTCTACCCTCCCGGATGGGGTGCCAAAGCGCGGACCACCGTCCCGAGCAGACCGGCCAACAAATTTTCCGTAGCGTGGCGCGGCGGACATCCATGGCCCGCGCTGCCGCGCCAGGGTATGGAAGTCGAGTCCGGCCGGTTGCAGGCAGCTATCCCAGAACTCTTCAACGGTCTTGGGCCAGTCGGCCTCCTGACCCAACCGCCGCCCGAGGTCTCTCCACAGCTCATAATCGTTCCGGTGACCATGCTCGGGCTCAAGGGCCGCCCGGCTCGCCACGGCGTAATCGCCGGCAGTGCCCATATAGCCCAGGCCGGTCGAGAAGGACGGCTTTTCGAGCCAGTGACAGGCCGGTAGGACGTAGTCGGCTAACTGCGCGGTCGGCGACAGAAACAGGTCGTGGACCACCAGCAGTTCCAGGTTGGCGCTGCGCAGCGCCTGCTCGACTCGCTTGGCATTGCCGCTTCCACCCAGCGGGTTATGGTGCTGGACAATCAGGCCCTTGACCGGATACGGCTCGGCCTGGGTAATCGCCTGCCACAGGCTGGGCTCATGGGCCGAAGCCGTCCAGCTCAGCAAGTGATGTTTGCCGTGCCAGGCCGGTGCCATGGCCGCATCGAGCCGTTTATACCCGTCGCCCAGCAGACGATACCGCTCAAGCCCCAGTCGTTTGCGCCACTGTTCTTCGGGCAGTCGGTCCATTAGCGTGGCGTCCCCGTTTGCCACGACTTGACGGGGAGGGCCGGGCAGGCAGTGGCTGCCCTCGCGGTCCAGATTGCCGCTGATGGCCACCAGACAGGCAATCGCCCGGGCGCTCTGGAGGCTGGTTGGGCCGAGCTGGCACACCCCGTTGCCACTATTGATAAGGCCGGGCCGACTGCGGGCGAACAGCCGCGCCGCCTTGACCAGGAGGTCTGCTGGGACCCAGCTGAGTTCGGCGGCCCGCTGGGGTGGATAGGCGGCCACGTGCTGCCGCAAGGCGTCGAATCCGGTGGTGTACTGCTCGACAAACTCCCGGTCGTACAGACCTTCTTCAATCAACACGGACAGCCAGCCCAAGGCTAAGGCCGCATCCGTCCCAGGCCGGAGCTGCAACCACAGGTCGGCCCGCTTGGCCTCGGTCGTATAGTGGGGGTCTATCACAATGAGTGTCGCACCCTGGCGGTGGGCCTTGACGATCTGCTTCCACAGCAGGGGCAGCGAGGCGCTCGGGCGCATCCCCCACAGCACAATGCATTTTGTGAGACCGGGTACGGGCGCGGTGTACGACGTTGGACCATAGCCATAGGTCAGGGCCTCGGCCATAGTCGTTGGGCCGGAACAGATTTTATCCTGCCCGGCACTATTGGGACTGCCGAGGAGATTCAGAAAACGCTCGCCCAGCCCCCAGTCCGCGCCATGAAAGGTGCCAAAGGTGACGGCCACACTTTCGGGACCGTGCTGTTGCTTCAGGGCTTGGAGCCGTGCGGCAATATCGTCCAGGGCCTCGTCCCAGCCGACCCGCTGCCAGGCGCCCTCGCCCCGCCGCCCGGTGCGTTTGAGCGGCCAGTGAACACGCCCCTCCTGATAGTGCAGCTCGGCGGCCCGGCGGCCCTTAATGCAGACAAACCCCTGACTGATGGGATGGGCTGCATCGCCGCTGATCCGGGTGACCCGTCCTCCCTCCACATGGGCGAGCACGCCACACTGCTGGGAGCAACTGCAACATATGACGGGCCTGACGGCTGTCGGCTCTTGGGTGGAGAGAGTCATGGCGCGCGCCTTTCATGCAAAGAATATGGAACCGCTCTAGTCCATCTCAGACCCGGTGTCAATGAAGAAAGTGTTTCAGGTGCGCGGGACCACACACGAGAATATGTCTTGCCAAAACGGGGGAAAAGGGCGTAGAGAGAAAAACGGTTCTGAAGAAGGGAGGGCTGGGTGAAATTCGGAATTTTCTCTACCGTGACAAAAGCCGACGAGCGCAGTGTGCAGCAATTATTCAAGGAAAACCTGGAACAAGTCATGTACGCCGAACAGCTCAGCTATGACAGCTTCTGGTTTGCGGAACACCACTTTTCCACCTACAGCATGATTGCCTCGCCCAACCTGATGGTGGCTTCGGCCGCGCAGCGGACCAGCCGTATCAAGCTCGGACCGGCGGTCAATGTCTTACCCTTCCACCATCCGATTCGTTTAGCCGAAGAAGGGGCCATGCTCGATATGATGAGTGATGGCCGTCTGCTGTGGGGCATAGGCCGGGGCATCCAGCCTGGAGAATTTATTCCGTGGAAGGTGGACCATAACCAGAGTCGTGAGATTTTTGACGAAACCCATGAGGCCGTCATGCGTGCTTGGACGCAGCCCACCTTTTCTTACTCTGGCCGGTTTATCGATATTCCCGAGACGACCCTGGAGGTTCGGCCGGTCCAAAAACCCCATCCTCCGGTCTGGACCGCGGGTCTGTCCGAACCGTCCGTTCGCTGGGCGGCGCAACACAACTATCCGTGTATGGAAGTGTATACCTTGCTGCCGACCATGCAGCAGCATTGGGATATCTACAAAGAGGAAAACGCTCGGCACGGCCATAGGATCGATCACGTCGGCCTGGTGCCGACACGCCACGTGTATCTGGCGGCTACGGATGAACAGGCAAAGGCCGAGGTCTTACCCACGCTCGCCACCCGTTGGCAGCAACTCCTCAAGCTCGCCAAACCCGATGAAATGGCGAACTCGTCTTCCTACGCCTATCTCAAGGGAACGTTTGATGCCGCGGCCAGAGGCGACCTGACCGAACTCATGGACCTGGGTATGCTCCTGATCGGTAGCCCGGAAACCTGTGTGCGGCTGATTCAGCGCCATCAGGAGTTTTTGCCGGACCTCCAGTACATGATTCTCTTTTTTGCCTATGGCAGCCTCAGTCAGGCGCAAATCCGGAACTCAATGCGGCTGTTTGCCGAGGAAGTCATGCCGGAGTTTCCGGAGACCGCAGCTCACATGCCCATGGTCAACGGACAGGGTGTACAGGAGGGGATATGACGGCCACGGCTCAGGAGGTCTGGTTTGGGCAAGCGCTCGTGCCGGGCAAAAAACCGATCAAGAAAAACCTGTTTGAAGAAGTCATGCACGCCACCGGAACCCTGGAACTCGTGCCGGTTTTTCCCTATCTCGACGATGGAGCGATCGTGCCCTGTCTGAGCGTCTCGATTGGCGGGCCGAACGCCAAAAAGTTCCAGTTTTTTCATGAGAATGTCGTGTCTGAGGTGCTGCTCTGCCTCGCTGGCGAAGACAGTGCGCTCCAGGCCGGCCAGATGATGGTCCTGCCCAATATGCACGGGGTGAATAATTTCTTGAAAGACCTGACGAACGAACACGCCTATATGGTCGTGCTGATTACCATTCGCATGAACTCCCAGGACAATCAGAATGAGGGATTTGTGATTCGGTGCGAGCAGTGCAACGAGGTCGTCTATCAGGGCGAGGCCAATATCAAGCGCGGACCGGAGCGGCCGTATTACTCGGAGTTCCATGCGCTTGGCTTCTATGCCGATGCGGTTGATGAATTCAATGCCTCGGCTCGGACGTGTGCCAAGTGCGGTCATGTGCAGCAGCCCTTTCCGGCCGAGCAGGTCGGTTGGCGACGCTACGCTCAGCAGGTTGCGGTTGCCAACCGCGCCCGGGCAGCGAACGAGCAGCGCGACGGGTAGGGGACGGATATGGAACGCAGACGCATGGTCCAGCTCTTTGAGGCCGCTGAGCAGCTCTGGGGGTCGTTCGACGATTTTCCCGCACTGCCGACTGGTATTGATCCCATGCCGCATCTCAGTCGGAATACGATCTCGCAACCCTTCTTTCTGGTCAGTGACCAGGACCAGACGCTGATCAACCTGAGCGGGGAGGGAGAGGTCCGGTTTGGGGGAGAGCGGCCGGAGCAGTTGCAGCTCGCGGTCGGGGACAGCGTCTACATCCCAGCCGGTATTCCCAGTCGAGTAATAACCCACACGCCGAGTGTGCAGGTCCGCTTCAAAGCCGAGACAGCCGGCAAGGAAGCCGTGGTATGGTACTGTCCCGACTGTCGGGCTGTAGTGCATTGGCGGTCCATTGATACCCAGGCGGAAATCCCCCAAGCGGCCTATTGGCAAGCGGTTCAGCAGTTCAACACCGACCCGGCACTGCGCGTGTGCCCGGCCTGTCAGAGCGAACATCCTCGGGCTGAGTTGGGTGATATTGCCTGGCCGGCAGTCGTTCAAGCCATTCAGAGCACCATGGCCAAAGCGGAGGGAGAAGAGGGATGAGCACTACGCAGTTGCTTAATTTTGTGGATGGCGAGTGGAGGCATTCGAGCGCAACGGAATCGCTGACCATTCCGAATCCGGCGACCGCGCAGGGAATCGCAGTCCTGCCGGTCTCTCCGGCTGCTGATGTTGATGCTACGGTCCAGGCGGCCACCCGTGCTTTTCCTGAGTGGCGGTGCACCCCGGCGGGTGAGCGGGTACAGTATTTGTTCAAATTCAAGACCCTATTGGAGGAACAGCTCGACGAATTGGCGCAAACCATTACCACTGAATGTGGCAAGACCTATACGGAAGCAGCTGGAGAAATGCGGCGCGGCATTGAGAATGTCGAGGTTGCCTGTGGCGTCCCGAGTTTGCTCCAGGGTCTGTATAGCGAGGATATTGCTCGCGGTATTGATGAGACCATGATTCGGCAGCCGGTCGGCGTGGTGGCGGCGATTACGCCGTTTAATTTTCCGGGCATGATTCCGCTGTGGTTTCTGCCGTATGCCATTGCGTGTGGGAACACCTTTATTCTCAAGCCGTCGGACAAAACGCCCCTCACCGCCCAAAAGATATTTGCGCTATTGGAGCAAACGGGTTTGCCCAAAGGCGTGGCCAACCTGGTGAATGGCGCAAAGGAAACCGTAGACGCGCTGGTCGATCATCCTGAGGTGCGGGCTATCAGTCTGGTTGGTTCCACGCCGGTTGCCAGGGCGGTGTACGCCCGAGCCACGGCAAACGGCAAACGCGCCCAGTGTCAGGGCGGCGCAAAAAATCCCATTATTATTCTGCCCGACGCTGATATTGAGGACGTCGCCCAGGTCGCGGCCGAGTCGGCCTTTGGCTGTGCCGGCCAACGCTGTCTGGCGGCTTCGTTGGCCATCACGGTTGGTGACGCCGAACAGCCATTTGTTGAGGCCATGGCCGACGTGGCAGTCTGTCGAAACGTCGGCTACGGGCTGGACGCCGGAGTGGAAATGGGCCCGGTGATCCGAGCCGAGAGTAAAACCCGTATTGAACGGCTTATCCAAACCGGCCTCGATGACGGGGCGCAGGCCGTCGTAGACGGCCGCCAGGCCCAGGTCGCCAGCTACGAACAGGGCTATTTCGTCAAGCCGACCCTGCTGACCGATGTCCAGCCGAGCAGCCAGATCGCGACCACCGAGATATTTGGGCCGGTCCTGAGTGTGATGCCGGCAAAAGATATTGACGACGCGCTCAGCCTGGTGAACGGCCAGCGCTACGGCAATATGGCCTGTCTCTTTACCCGGAGTGGGGCTGCGGCCCGGAAATTTCGATACGAGGCCCAGGTGGGTAACCTGGGGATTAACGTCGGCGTTGCCGCGCCCATGGCCTTCTTTCCTTTTAGCGGCTGGAAAGACAGCTTTTTTGGCGACCTGCATGGCCAGGGGCGTGACGCCATCGATTTTTATACGGAAAAGAAGGTGGTTGTAGAGCGGTGGGGATGAGAAAGCGTCGTTGAAGAAGGGATCTCTTATGTCAATCGACAGTCTGTCTGACGCTGGAACCGAAACACGAACCGTAGCTGCCCATCGACCGACCATCCGGGGTACCCGCCACATGGTCGTGGCCGGCCACTATTTGGCGGCGCACGCCGGCTTTCATATTCTTGAGGCCGGCGGTAATGCGGTTGACGCGGGTGTTGCTGCCGGCATCGCCCTGGGTGTCTTGCAGAGCGATCTGGTGAACGTGGCCGGGGTAGCCCCAATCATCCTGTATCTGGCCGACCGGCGTGAAGTGATAACGATCAGCGGTCTGGGTTACTGGCCGCAGGCCGCCTCACTGGAGTTGTTTCAGAAAAAGCACGCCGGCCATATTCCTACGGGTATTCTCCGCACTGTCGTGCCCAGCGCGCCCGACGCCTGGATCACCGCGCTGGAGCGGTACGGAACCATGGGCTTTGGTGAGGTCGCGGCTGCCGCGACCCGTTTTGCGCGAGACGGGTTTCCCATCCATGCTTTTACCGCGGGCATCATCAAGGCCAACGCCGACAAGTATCGACGCTGGCCCTCGAACGCGGCTATTTATCTACCTGGTGGCCAGGCTCCCCAGCCGGGCGACATCTTCAAACAAGCCGACCTAGCTGGCACCTTGCAGTATATGGCCGACGAAGAAGCACACGCCCGCAGCCAGGGACGGAAAGCCGGGCTCCAGGCAGCCCGGGCGGCTTTTTACCATGGAGATATTGCCGCGGCTATCGTCAAGTTCCACGCCGAGAACGACGGGCTGCTGACCGCGCAAGACCTGGCCGCATTTCGGGTTGACGTAGAACCTCCGACGCGGACGACCTTCCAGGATCTTGAAATCTACGCCTGCGGCCCGTGGTGTCAGGGGCCGGTTTTGCAGCAGACGCTGAATCTCCTGGAGGGCTACGATCTTGCGGCCCAGGGTCACAATTCGCCGCAGTATATTCACACCGTGACTGAAGCGCTCAAGCTGGCGTTTGCCGACCGGGAGCGCTACTACGGCGACCCGCGTTTCGTTGAGGTACCCATCGAGGGGCTGCTGTCCAAGGACTATGCCGAGCAACGCCGCTCCCTGATTCGGCAGCACGAAGCCTGGCCCGAGATGCCGCCGGCCGGCGACCCCCGGCACTGCCGGGCGATGATTGACGCCGGGCCCAATCCGCTGCCGAACGAGACGGCCCAGCCCGGTTTGGACACCTCGTATGTCTGCGTCATAGACCGGCAGGGCAATGTCTTCTCCGCCACGCCGAGCGATACCTCGTCTGATATGCCGGTCGTGCCGGGGACGGGGCTGTGTCCGTCCTCACGCGGTTCGCAGTCCTGGGCCGACCCGCAGCATGCGTCGTGTGTCGCCCCCGGCAAACGGCCCCGCCTGACCCCCAACCCGGCCTTGGTGCTGCGTGACGGACGCCCCTTTCTGGTGCTGGGATCGCCCGGTGGCGATGTCCAGCCCCAGGCCATGTTGCAGACCCTGCTCAACACTGCGGTTTTTGGCATGGAGGCCCAGGAAGCGGTGGAAGCGCCGCGCTTTGCCAGCTACAGCTTTCAGGATTCCTTTGAACCGCACGCCTACCATCCCGGTCGGCTGAATATCGAGAGCCGCATCGCCGAGGAGACCGGGGCGCTGCTATCCGAACGTGGTCATCAGGTGCACTGGTGGCCGGACTGGGTGTGGCGGGCCGGGGCGGTATGCTGCATCCACGTCGAGCCGACAACCGGCGTGCTGGCCGGCGGCGCCGACCCGCGCCGTGCGTCGTATGCCGTGGGCTGGTAACGGATATATTGCTGTAAAGGAGGGACGACGATGGCATCCACACAAGAATATCTGGTGAGCTGTGGCACGACCAAGACGCCGGCGCATCTGCCGATTGACCGGACCCGCATCCCGCCCGGACCGCCCCCCTCGGTTGCCCCTTTGCCCGACGCGGAGGCCGCCTTTCGGGCCGCGGTCACCCAGCCGGTCAGCATGCCGGCCCTGGAGAAGCTGGTCAGGCCGGGCGCAAAGGTCACCATCGGCATTCAGGACGGCCGGGCCACGCACTACCATCCCGACGACCAGGATTTGCGCATTCTCGGAATTCCCATCTTACTCGATCTATTGGACCAATACGGGGTCCGGCCCGAAGATATCCAGATCAAGGTTGCCAACGCGCTCCACCGCATGTGGACCCGCAAGGAGATGACCCACATCCTGGGCCCGAAACTGCCCTACACGCTGGGCGGTCGCTTGGCCTGCATCGATGCGACCGACCCGGACCAGTTTGTCAATCTGGGCATGACCCGGCGGGGCATGGAAGTCATGGTCCACCGCTCGGTCGTCGAGTCTGACCTGTTCATCTTTATGTCCGTGCCGGGCGGATTCTTCCAGGGCGGCTGGAAGTCCATTCTGGTGGGTATGAGTAATTGGGAGTCCATCCGCTATCATCACCGCCCCTGGCCGTTTGCCTCGGGCCACTCGGTCCAAGACCCCAAAAACAGCTCCTTCCACAAGCTGCTGAACGAAATGGGGACCTTGGTAGAAGCTGAGCTGGAGCGTCGCGGCCACCCGCCCATCATGAAGATAGAGGGCGTCCTGACCACGAGTACGCCCCAGCAGTTTGCCGCCATTGACGCCGGGCTGATCACCCCGGTGCGAGAGCAGCATATCGATATGCTGCTCTCGCAGCTCGTCACCGACGTGGAAGGGCAGACGGATGTGCTGCTGCTGGGGATGGCGGATGGGGACGGCTACTCGCGTCTGTCGGTGTTCAATCCCATTCACTGTCGTAACAAGGCGCTCTCCGGATTGTTCAACGCCTATCACGAGAATCCCCTGGTCCGAAAAGGCGGGATACTCATCGCCGCCAATCCCTTTGACCCCAAATTCAGCCTGCTGAACCACCCCTCGTACCACACGCTTTATCACGAGGTGTTGCCCGCCATGCAGGACCCGCTCGAGGTATGGGATACCTACTCCGAAGAGTACGCCCACCGCCCGGAGTTCGTGCACAAGTATCGCAACGGTTTTGCGTTCCACGGGGCGCACCCGTGTATTCTATACGGGCAGGGCCTGTATGCGCTCAACCATCTGGGCGGCGTCCTGGCTGCGGGTGTGCCCAAAGAAAACGAAGCGGTCGCCCGACGGATGGGCTTCGAGCCGTTCCCGACCATTGACGCTGCGCTCAGCGAGGCCGAGGCGCGACTCGGCAAAGACTGCACGATTACCTATCACCAACACCTGGAGGAACACGGCTATTTCACCCGGGTGCATGTGAACGGCAAGACTGCTTAGAGCGTTTCACGCTAGGCGGTAACCATGTCGTTGCGCTCTCGTCATGCCGGACTTGATCCGGCATCCAGAGGCCAGGAACCTGGATTCCGGCCCCTGTTTTCACAGGGGTGACGTTCTTTTGCCGGAATGACGGCAGGGACTGGCTGGCTATACGGAATCGTGAATTGCCCCGGCTCTGAAGCGGTTTCCCGACTTGGGACGTTTCGGTCGTGCCTGGGGTGCCGGTCAATGCTTTGTTTTTCGGCCGTTCAGTCTAACTCAATCCCGTATAGCTTTGCGGCGTTGTCGTACACGATTTTGTGCGTGATATGGGCAGGGACGTTGGCAAAGTCCCGTTCAATCACTTTCCGTGAATGGGGCCAGGTGGTGTCCGTGTGCGGAAAATCGGACGCCCACATGCAGTTATCCTCGCCAAAGACCGCCGCGTTTGTGGCCCCGATCGGGTCGTCCTGAAAGGTTGCCCAGACCTGGCGACGGACATACTCGCTCGGTTTCAGGGGGAGGGGATGTTCCACCATCACCCCAAACTTCTCATCGGTATGGTCGAGGCGCTGAACATAATGGGCCAGCCAGCCGATGTCACTCTCCGCGGAAACAATTTTGAGTCCGGGAAAACGGGCCAACACCCCGCCAAAGATGAGGCTGGTCAGAGACTTCTGGACTTCGTGAATGAGGTGCACAAACCGCATAGCCGTCTGGTTGACCCAGCCGCTTGTACCGCGGTCCATGACCACCCGGGTATTATTGTCCCGGCTGGTCACGACATGCAGGGAGAGCGGCATATCGAGGTCTTGCGCCGCGGTCCAGAACGGATCGTAAACCGGACTATAATACGGCCGGTCTTCGGGCGGAGCGCCCCAGATCATACCGCCGCTGAGGCCCAATTTTGCCACCCGTTCGAGTTCCTTAACTGCAGTCGGAATATCCTCAAGTGAGATCAGCGCAACGGGATAGAGCCGTTTGGGATCGTACGACCGAAATTCCGCCACCCAGTCGTTATAGACACGAAAACAGGCCCGCTGGAGTTCGGCATCCGCAAGCTGGAACAGGGCCAGACCCAGCGTGGTGTAGATCACCTCGGCCCGGACCCCGTCGATATCCTGGTCCTTGATGCGCTCAATCGGGTCCCAGCCGCCGGGCCGGGCCGCTTCATAACCACGGGTGAGATGTTTTTTGAGTTCTTCGCCGCTGCGGCCCGCAGAGAATCCACCCGCCACCGGGAAGGGCGTGATACCGGGAGCCCTGAAAAAATGACCAGGCTTCTCTTTGTCCTCGACCACCTGCGGGGCGCGCTCCCGGAACCGTTGATCGAGCCGGGTGGTCCACAGGTCGGGCGGCTCCGTCATATGCGAATCGGCAGAAATAACACGCAGCGCTTCCATCTGTCCCCCTGTGTCCGGTTATCTATGGACGGCAAGTCCGTACCCCGACCGAGCAACGCCTAGCATTTTCGCTTCCGACGTGTCAAATCACTCTGTGTAAGACGCTGATGACAGGAGGTATCCCAGATGAGCCATTCGACAGTGATACGCGGGAAGAGCAGCATCATGCTAATAGCGCTGATAACCGCCATCGTGCTGAGCTGGCCTCCGGGCGTTGCCGCAGAGCAGACCGGCCGCTTACAGGACGAGGCGGATATACGGAAGCTCACTATCTGTTACGCCCACGGAACGGACGCCATCGGGCGGGGTGACGTCGCGGCAGGAAGGGCGATCTACCAGCCGTGCTTTACAAAAGAGGCGACCTTCTCGGCGGCCTTTCCGAACGGACAAGAGGAGAAAAGGACCGGCTCGGACGCCTGGGCGGATTTTGTGGCGACGGTCTTTCAGGGCACTGGTTATACGAGTACCCAACATCTCATAGGAACCATCAGCATTGAGGTGCAGGACAAGAACGCCACGATGAGCACCTATCTGCACGCAACCCACGTTCTCCCCAACGGCAGTATGGATATTGCGAATGGCACCTATGAAGACAGCGTGGTGAAGACCGCAGAGGGCTGGCGGATTCAGAGCCGCCGGCTCACTCTCATCACCTTTCTCAATCTTGCGCCGACGGCACCGCATCCGAGGAGTGAAGAATAGACTCTACCCTCCGGTCAGAATAGTCCCGGATGAAAGGTTCCGCTAGTATCTTCGGCCGTACACAGGGCAGCGGACACGATATCTCCGGTGTCCGCGCAGCATACGTCCGTTGGACTACAGGTAAAGCCGTCAAACAAAATTTGGGCGGCCACATCCTGGCCCTGAAGCGACGGGTGGAAACAGTCACAGCACGAAACCTGTTCGCTCGCAAACTTATACACCCAAGTAGCATTGCTGAAGCTGAGAGAGGTTCCGGCTGCCTTGACTTTCCTCCCAACGGTCTCGCCGCCGACTTCCATTTCCTTGGAAGTTTCCCCCTCAGGCAAGGCGGCATACTCCGCGGAGACGCGCTCCATAATGGCGCGATAGGCCCGAGCTGTTTCGTAACCGTCTTGAAGACGTTCGTCTGAGCAGTCGATAGTGATAGACCCGCACAGGCCGGTCTCGCGTAGGCCGAGTGTAATAACCCGTTCCCACAGGGATCCGCAGGTTCCAGGAAGAGGAGAACAGTTCCTTTTAGCGGCGTGGTTGCATAATTGAGAGACCCGCACGGGCGCGGCAATGCCGATTTTCAAGTCTGGGACGGTAATCAAAACATCGAGCCCCTTGCGAAACTCACGCTCAAACGCGGCCTCTGTGGTTCGGCAGTGGTTCATCGGGTCCTGATCGTCCCCTTCTGCACACTCGGTTTGAATACGCTCAATGGTGCCGCTGCAAATATCATTATGGCCCATTTCGACCGTTACATAGCGTGGAGCCGGTCGCGTCGCGAGGCGTGTTGCTGATTTCTGCGCCTGAGCGGCAAAATCCTTAAGCATCTCAGCACCGGATTCTGCGCTATTGGAATCGGGACTCACGGGACTCACAATCATGGTTTCCTGCCGACACTCGAGCCGTTCCGCTTGGCTATAGACTCTATCTCCACCGTCGCTGCAAAACACACCGTCCTGGGTGATACTGGTTGCCCAGTTGAAGCTCTCTTGATCATCATTTGGACAAGGCGCTTTATCCTGGGCGTTAAAGGCTTTGCTAATGCTGTCTCCGATGGCGTCGATAGAGGCAATCCGGGGCGCGAGATTATCGAGCCGCGCAATCGTGAAGTTCTGGAGAGACTGTTGCCAGGCGACAATGAGGTCCGTCCCCGTGTCGGGGAAGTTTTGCAGCCGGGCATGTTTCCCAACGTTTTCCTTGAATTCTTCACCGAGGGTGGTGACGGTGAAGGTGGCAGTGCCAAACTCCACCCCGTCGGCTAACGCGCTGACCGTATGCTGACCATCGTCGAGCCGATTCCAGTTGAAGAGCAAGCCAAAACCGTTGTCGGTGTCCCCGCAGATTACCTCTCCCTCCTTCGTATACGCAGTGTCTTCGCGGGTGGTCTGATAGCCGGCCCGCCAGGTCTCTTCTTTGGCGGTGCCGGGGTTAAAGACAATGTCGATCCGCTCGGCCTCACATACCCAGCCGGAAATCACCCCCACACCGCTTTGAAATGAGCCCGGCTGCGGGTTCTCAAAAACAGACTGCGCCCAGAGTGATTGGGGGAGAGAGAGGCCGCCAATAAGGGTGACAAAGAGTGCAATAATGAGTGTGGCTTTCATGACTATGCCTCGTAGCATTCCTCCGACAGGTTGACAAATCCGCGGTAGGGGTATCCCATGACCGGCTATAGTAAGAAAAGCCTTTCAGGTTGGTAGTCGTTCCAGGAGAAGGAGGGAGAATGCAGTACGATCTGATTATTAAAAATGGGACCGTTATTGACGGCTCAGGCATGCCCCGGTTCCGCTCCGACGTGGGTATCGTGGATGGAAAAATCGCCTCGATTGGCCGTATCCGCGACAATGCACAGGAAACGATTGACGCTGAAGGCCACGTCGTCACTCCCGGTTTTATTGATGGCCATACCCATATGGATGCCCAAGTCTCCTGGGATCCGCTCGGCACGTGTTCCTGCTGGCACGGCATTACCAGCGTGGTGATGGGCAACTGCGGATTTTCGCTCGCGCCGTGTAAGGAGAGCGAAAAGGACATGGTCATGCGCAACCTGGAGCGGGCCGAAGACATTGCGCCCGAGGCCATGAATGCCGGCATCAAGTGGACCTGGGAGACCTTTCCCGAGTATCTGGATTCGGTTGAGCGGCTGCCCAAGGGCATTAACTATGCCGCCTATATGGGGCACTCCGCCCTGCGCACCCACGTGATGGGCGAGCGTGCCTTTACCGACTCGGCCACCGAGCGAGATTTGGAGCAGATGAAACAGGCGGTGCGCGAAGCGATTCAGGCCGGCGCGATAGGCTTCACCACCTCGCGTACCCGCAACCACCAGACGCCGCAGCGCCAGCCCGTGGCCAGTCGGCTGGCCACCTGGGATGAGGTCCGGCAGTTGGTTGGTGCGATGGGCGAAATGGGGGCCGGCATCTTTGAAATCGCGGGAGAAGACACGGGTCAGAACCCGGAGCGCATCCGCGAATACATGGACCGCCTCAAGGCTTTGGCGGTCGATACCGGAGTCCCGGTGACCTATGGCATGTTCAGTATGCGCCGGGCGCCGGACTGCTGGCAGCCCTATCTCGATTTGACCGACGAAACCGCGGCCGCGGGCGGCCGCATGTTCCTGCAGGTGCATAGCCGCGCGCTGAACGCGGTCCTGTCCTTCCAGACCAATACGCCGTTCGACCGGCTGCCGAGCTGGCGCGCGCTCAAGAAGATGTCGTCACTCGAAGAGAAAGAAGCCGCCCTGCGGAATCCCGACTACCGGCGTAAACTGGTTGAAGAGGCCCACACCCAAGAAGACGATGGCAACCGGGGAGTCGGTCCCGAAGCCCGGGCGGCGAATTTCGACTGGCTGTTCTTAATGGACCAGCCCAATCCGCCCCACCGCTCCATCGCGGAAATCGCCACAGAGCGGAACCAGGACCCGGTCGAGACCTTTATTGATCTGGCGCTGGAGAAAAACCTTAAGCAGTTCTTCCTGCAACCGCTGGCCAATGAGAACCAGAACCATGTGCTGGAGATGATGCGCCATCCGCGTTCGGTCATCACCTTCTCCGACTCCGGCGCCCACGTGTCCCAGATTATGGACTCGTCCCTACAGACCCATGTGCTGAGCCATTGGGTGCGCGAGAAGCAAGAAATCACCCTCGAAGACGCGGTCCGGCAGCTCACCTTCGTGCCGGCTTCTCAGTGGGGCTTGCACGGACGCGGCCTGCTGCGCGAGGGAATGACTGCGGACGTCGTGGTCTTCGACCCGAAAACAGTCGGGCCGATGATGCCAGAGCTGACCTACGATCTGCCCGCAGGCGCACGGCGGCTCAAACAGAAAGCCGCGGGCTTTCTGGCTTCGGTCGTCAATGGCCAAGTGGTCCTGCGTGAAAACGAGCATACCGGCGCGCTGCCCGGACAGTTGTTGCGCGGTCCCTTGGCTCAGCGTTAAGCGTTGGATTTTTTGACTTTCCGGACGGGCGGATGCGAGTGATCGTGTCCGCCCTTTTGCTTTCACCCGATCAGCGTCCCGCACTCCTGGCCGCCAGAGAGCTGTGGGTCAAGCCCAACCGTCTCGCCAGCCACCTGTCCGGCCGCATAGCCCTCAGGGTCAACTTTCAGTGAGCGTGGTGCGCCGGACAGTTTGCGCAGGCGCGTCCCCTGGCTGGCCAGATAGGTATAGACCTCGTCGCGATAGTTTTTCCGCACCGCGGGCAGCGTAGTCTTGGCTGCGGTAGGCTCTCGTTCGGCGATCAGGGCCTTGATCTTGTCGGTGATGGACTGGGCGCAGCCATAGGCAAAGGAATCCAGAAAACGCCGTCCCTTGCCGTAGTGCTCCTTGCGTAAACGCTGGACGGTTTGAATGAGATAGTGCAGCATTTCTTTGGCGACAACGACGTTATGAGAGCGACCGATAATAAACGACCGGCCCACGGACAGGGTCGAACAACAAAAATACAGTTTGCAGGTCGCGAGCCAGAGCAGTCGTTCCCACGGGAGCAGGCGGCTCGTCTTCCAGCCTTCGACCCGCATGGTGTGTTCGCCCTGTACGCCCTGGGCCTCAACCTCGGTCAACGACAGATTATACGTGGCCAGGAGTTGATGAACCTTGGCGGCAGCCAGGGCCGCTTCGTGCTCGGTCGCTGCTTCATCGCGGCTGAGTTGGAGTAATTTCTGGATTTTACGGATAAGGGAATCCGGAGCAACGAGATCAATTGCGGCAGCCATTCCTGCCTATTCTACTGGGCACCCTGAAAAAACACTAGGGCGTCCTGTCGCCATCGGTGCTGCGCTCAGCTCCCAAGCTGACCGATACCCCAGCGGATGCCGCGCTTGAGCAGTTCATAATACACCGGGGACTCCCACGAACAGCGCTCAACAGAGCAGACCGGCATAAAGGGCTGCATGTCATATTTCCCCCGACAGTGGCCGAGGGTCAGGTAGAGGACCTCACCCTGGCCGTAGGGATGCAGATAGAGCTGCGGGCGCGGGTCGTCATTGCCCAAGTCTTCCCGGACATAGCCCTCCGATTTGGCGCTATAGCGCGACTCCAGCAGCGTGTGGATTTCCCCATAAAACTCGCAGTAATACGGCTCATCCGTGACCTCGAAGGGTTGAATGCCGCGAACGAGTGGATGACTGGGGTCGGCGACCGTGACGTAAATGGGCTGAATGGGCGGATGCGACACAAAATGGTTGCCCAGCATGTCAGACAAGGCCGGTGCCTTCCGTGGCGTATCGACCTTGCCCGGAATCACAATGCCGTCGGTCTCCAGGCTTTCGCCGACAAACTCCAGCAGCGCACTCGTGCCGTGCAGGCCAAACCAGCGCCCGCCACTGCCGAGAAACTGCTTAAGACCCTCTTGTTGCTCTGGGGTCGGGCATACATCGCAGGTATAGGTTACGAGCAGCCGGGACTGCCGGATGGCGTCCTGATCGCGGTAATCTTCGGCGACCCGGACAACTATGTCCTCGTGTTCGGCCAGGAGCTTGAGCAATTCAAGCCGAGCAAAGTTGGTGTCATGATATTTGGCATTACAGATGAGATAGACGTCAATGCGGGTATCCCCAGTACTATTTTCTGCCATAGCGATCTCCTCTGGCTGGTATAATCTCGGCCCCATTATCCAGTTCGTTGGCTAGAAAGATATCCCGGAGCGCTATGCCGAGAAAAGAGACTGTCCTCATACATCTTTGCACCGTAGCCTGGGAGTGCTATGCCGTCAGTATTGAAACGTATTCTCAGCTCTCAGGAGGGGACTATGGAAAACGGACATACCATTTGTGTCGGAACTGTTGGCGCTGGAGTGTGGTATAGCTCGGATAGTGGCGCTCGCTGGCGGCGGAGTCGTATGAAGCTGCCGTTCTACGCCGAACCAGGGGAAATCCAAATTCGCTCACTGATTGTGTCTCCGCACAACTCCAACGTGATGTATGCCGGCTCCGAGGTGGGGCTGTATCGCAGCGAGGACAAGGGTGCGGTCTGGGAACTGGTGGAATCTCCCGCAGACGGCAAACAAATCTGGTCCATTGCCGTGCATCCCGGCGACCCGAACGTTATCCTTATTGGGACCAAACCGCCGTGTGTCTTCCGCACCAGGGACGGCGGTCAGAATTGGGAAGATCTGCCCATCAATGCGGCCGAGCGTTGCCTAGCCGGAGCGCCCAAGGTCACCAACCTCCTTTTCGATCCGCGTGACTCCGGCACGGTCTGGGCCAGTGTTGAGATCGACGGTATCCATCGGAGTCTCGATGGTGGCGACACCTGGGAACATCTGCCCGCCCTGGGCGACAGCGAGCTGAACCAGGATATCCACGGTCTGGCTATAAGCCCTGACCCGCACCGAAAAATTATCGCCACCACCCCGGATGGCATCTGGACCAGCACGGACGAAGGCCAGAGCTGGGCGCTGCACGCGTTCCCACGTTTCTCCGAGCGGGGCATTTCGTATTGCCGTGGCGTGGCGCTGAAAGCCGACGACCCCAACGTGATGTTTGTAGGCAATGGCGATTTCATTCCGGGCAAGGTCGGGGCTATCCAGCGTTCGACCGACGGCGGGCAAACCTGGCAGACCGCCCCGTTACCCGTGGTGCCCAACTCCACCATGTACTGGTTTGCCACGCACCCGGCTGACCCTGACTTTATCGTGGCCAACAGCCTGCACGGCTATGTCTACACCAGTCAGGACGGTGGGGCGTCGTGGACTAAATCGGAACGGGAGTTCGGCGAAGTCCGGGCGCTGGCCTGGCTGCCAAACTAAGTTCGCCTGTCTCAAAGAATGCCCTCCAATTCCCTCTCTCATCGTGAGAGAGGGAAGAACTCGCTCTTCAATCGAACGTTCGTGCCATTGAATGACAGCGCGGCGCCTCGTCCAAGGTTGTATGGGGACTGAGAAGCGCATATGAAGTGACGGATGCAAAGAATGGAGGCAGACATGCAGGCAGCGAGCAGTGTGGCAACGGGCGATTATGGGGCGGCTGAAACGGCCATGCAGGCGTATCTGCGTGAGGGGGAGAAACGGGCCTACGCGCTCGATAATCGCGGCCCTGTCCGTTTTCACGCCGATGGTCGGGTCCACACCGACATCCTGGCTGCCTATTGGAAATATGGCTTTTATGTCTTCGAGGGAGTGCTCAGGGAAGAGGAACTGAACGATATCGAAGCCGACCTGTTCGACATCATGGAACGCCTCCCGACCGAACGAGGTTCTACGCTCGATGCCCAGGGTCGCCCGGCCCTGGGGGCTGAGTGTGAGGCACCGACGCTGTTTTGGTCCAAACCGCTCGGCGATCCCTTTGGCGGAACCGACCTCGCCAACGGTCGCCATCCGGTCAAGATGCTGGAGCCCACCCCGGCTGCCGGTTTGTCCCAGGAAGTGGTCTATCTCATAATCGGCTCGCTGCAATTTTCCGAAGCCAGCTTGCGCACCTATGCCCATCCGCAGCTCTTAGCCGTGGCGGCGGCCGTCAACGGCGAGGACTTTGTGCCGTTCGCCGATGCGCTGTTCATCAAAGAGCCGGGCAAAGGAGCGTCGGTCGCCTGGCATCAGGATGGCACGACGCATTGGGACAGTCCGACCTGGGACCGGGGAAGCCACGGCTTTAACTTCATGGCCCAACTCTACGGTTGTACCCCGGCAAACGGGGTGTGGGTCGTGCCGGGGACGCATAAAGTCGGGCATATCGATATCACCCAGAGGGTGGCCGAGGCGGGCTCGGAGCGCCTGCCGGATGCCGTTCCCATGGTGTGTAATCCGGGTGATGTAGTCATCTCCAACCGGCAATTGCTGCACTGTTCGTTTGCCAATACCAGCCCGGACTGGCGCGTCACAGTAAACTTTGGCTTTCATCGCCGTTCGTCCGTACTTGGAGTGAAGGGTGGGGGCGTGCATAGCGCACCCGCCGTCTACGATGAAAAACGTATCCGTACCCGCTCACGCGTGATCGGCTATGCTATTGATGCGCGCCGGCAGCGCTTCCCGGATGAAACGCCGTTTCCCTATCAGCCGTTTGTCGAATCGGACGAGCGCTACTGCTGGGACGCAGCAGCCAAAGCCAGCATGAAGGATTACAATCTGCTGGATTTCAGCATCTGAGGCCGGACGGCACGCCACCGTTCCCTTCTCAGAATTTCACCCGCACGCCGCTGAAGGCGGCCAAGGGGGCGCCGGGGCCCATGAAGCGCTCGACGCCGGTTCCGTCCACGACATTCTCAAAATACGCGCCGTAGCTTTCGTACTCTTCGGCAAACAGGTTTTCGAGCCGCAGAAAGATATCGAAATTCTTATAGCTGTATGCAAGCATGGCATTGGCCACAAAATACGGGTCCAGCCGACGGCGTTGATTGGCCTCGTCGCCCCGCAGCCGCTGTCCATCCACATAGGCCCCGTCCAGGCTCAGCCGTAGCTGCGAGCCGATGAAGAAGTCGATGCCGCCATTGACCCGATGCGGCGGGACCAGTGGCAGACGGTCGCCGTCGCGGACCAGGGCGATGCGCTCTTCAGTGGCGAAGGTAAACAGCTCAATATCATCCCCAAACGTGGCATCCGTTACCGTGTAATTCAGAAACCAGTTGCCCCAGTTCCACACGCCGCGCAGGAGGAGTTCAATGCCCTGACGACGGGTGGCATCCACATTCTGGAAAAATCCCAGCACGCGGCTCTCCGGTTCGTTGCGAAACAGGATGTCGTCTTTGAGGTCCGTCCGAAAGAAGGCCAGGGTGGCATCAATATAGGGCGGCAGGGCCCAGCGGACGCCCGTCTCCCAGGTTTTGCCCTTGACCGCGTCCAGGGGCGGATCATCCACAATCGCGGTCGGCACCGGGCAGGGCGCTTCGGGATTGGCACAGGTCAGCTCAATCGCGGTCGGCGCGCGGTAGCTCTCACTATACCCGGCATACAGGCTCAGGTGCTCGGTGAAGGTATAGGTCGCCCCCACTGCGGGATTAAACCGGTCAAAGGTATGGTTGCCGCTGGCGTCCGTTCCCGCCCCGCCGTCGTCATCGTCGTCCTCAAGCCCGGCGAGGCGGTCCTTAATGGTGAGGTGGGTGACCTCATAACGGCCGGACACGGTCACCGTCAGCTTATCAATCGGTTCGGCGCTGATGGTGAAAAACGGGCCGCCGGCGTGGGTTTTGGTTTTGACATTGGTCTCCACCTCAAACTCGTCTGCCTCTACTAGGGCCTGGAGTAAAGCCAGGTCGTCTTCCATCTCATCATCGCCGTCGTCATCCCCATTGTCATCGCCGTCGTTATCGTCGTCCTCACCTCGCTCGCCAATGAGGTGGTCAAGCCGAGCCCCGGTATAATCGCCGCCAATCGTGATAGAGACCGGCCGCTCCCATACTGTCCCTTGGTAGGCCAACTGGAGCGCGCCTCCCCAACCCTTCTGATTCGTGCGAGCATCGACGTCTTCTTCGACATCCACGTTAAACTGATCTACATCCAACAGGCGGCCGTGCAGATTGGCCGACAGCACGAAGCCGCGGCCCAGGTCGCGTTTGTACTGGCTGTTGAGAAACCACAGGTCCGGTTTGAAGATATCAGGATGGGTGAACACCGCGGAGCGGTCGCGCTTGAGACGGCTCTCGGGCAGCGGGCCGTTGCCGGTCAACTTGTTATTTACATGGGTCAGGGAGAGGGAGAAATCATCATGCGTCCCCAGATAGCCGACCTTGCCGAAGAGATGGCCGACGTGACTCTTTGAGTAATCCCGAAATCCGTCTTCGAGAAAGAGATTGCCCGACACAAAATAGTCGAACTTGCCGTGGCTGCCCCCATGTTGCAGCAAGGTCCGATAGCGGGCGAAACTCCCGCCCCAGACCTCTGCGGTGGTCCCCGGATGGGTAAAGCCGCGCTTGGTCTGCATCACAATGGTCCCGCCCAGCGTATTGCGACCGTAGACCGGGTTTGAGCCGGGGATGAGTTCCAGACGATCAATGGCATCGGTGGGGATCAAATCCCAGTTGACCTGGTCGGCCAAGGGTTCGTTGATGCGCACGCCATCGACAAAAACGCTCAGCCCCGGCGGCGTTCCAATCAGAAAGGAACTGGTAAAACCCCGATAGCTGACGTCGGGCTGGAAGGGGTTGTTCTGGACATGATTCAGGTTCACCCCGCCCAAGCTGCGGGACAGAGCGTCGGTCAGGTTAAGCGCGCCGCGTCTTGTGATCTGCTCGCCGGTGATGGTTTGCACATTGGCCGGTATGTGTTCGCGCGCGACGGGAGCGCTCATCAGCGGCGTTGTGCCGCGGACTTCAATGTCCGGTAGGGCGACGGGCGGCGAAGACTGGGCCAGAACCGCTGACGCGAGGCTTAGCACCGCAACACTAACAAGGGCGTGCAACAAGGCAAAACGAGTCCTTTTTCTTCGCAACGAGAGGTCCTCCGTGGCCCTCCCATATATCTGGATATGGGAATCGAGGGGAAGAGCGGTAGCCGGGGAAACCCTGTAAAGCGGTCAGAATGACGCTGAAGAGCCGCAGGAGTGAATGCGAGGGGCGGGCCGCTTGGCGGGCCGTGAGGCGTCGCTGTCCATACAAGCCGGGGAGGAAGGTGTGGCACGGGGCCCCGCGTCGGGGCCCCGCCAGGTTTATTCGATGCGATACACGCGTGCGGCCGTGTCGTGGATGAGCTTCCGGCGGTCGGTCTCGGACAGCTCGCTAAAGGTCGCCTGGATAAACTCCTGTGAGCGCGGCCAGATGGCGGCCGTGTGGGGATAGTCCGAAGACCACATGGCGTTGTCTGCCGCATAGCGGTGATAGCCATCGAGCAGAATAGGCTCCTCAATGAAGGTGGCGTACACCTGACGCTTTACGTAGTCGCTCGGCTTCAGGCTCAACTCGACCGAGGAGAGCGGGCCGATGCGCCGGTGAGCAAAATCCATCCGCCACATAAAATAGGGCATCCAGGCCACGTCATTCTCGGCCGAAACAATAGTGAGCTTGGGAAAACGCTCCAGCACGCCGCCGAGGACAAACACGGCAATCGAGCGCTCCACTTCGTGATGCAGGGTGGAGACCTGGAGTGCCAGATTATCGGCAAAGAAGTCGATGCCCATGCCCTTCCGGCCGGTCAGTATGTGTAAGGAAAGTGGCATGTTGAGGTCTGAGGCGGCCGCCCAGAACGGATCATAGTCGGTGTGACTGTACGGGCGCTCGTCCGGCGGCTCAGCCCAGATCATGGCTCCGCGCATGCCTTTTTTGGCGATGCGTTCGAGCTCCTTGGTGCCGGCCTGAATGTCTTCCAGCGTGACGAGTCCGAGCGGCAAGAGCCGCTTTGGATCGTGGCTGCAATACTCGACCGACCAGTCGTTATAGGCATGAAAGCAGGCGTCCCGCAGCTCGACATTATCCAGACCGTAGAGCGGCATGCCCATGGATGTGTAAATCACCTCGGCTTCCAGACCGTCGCGCTCTTGGTCCTTGATGCGAGCAGCGGGGTCCCAGACGCTCGCCGGGGCAGCCTCAAAGCCCTTCCTGTTGTGGGCCGGTAGCTCTTCCGAAGGAACGCCGGCCCCAAAAAACCCGGCCACCGGTATTGGGTTGATGTTCTCGCACACAAAGAACTCGCCCTCTTTTCCGTTGAGCCCATTTACTGTGTGCGGAGCCTGATCCCGGAATTTCTTATCCAGTCGTTCCGCCCACATATCGGGTGGTTCTACAAAATGCGAATCGGCCGAAATCACTCCAGACTGTGCCATAGTGTCCCTCCTTGGCTGCCATAAATGTATCCCGCAACGAACACGAACCAGACCTTCCGGTTGCTCCGACTCCTTTCCCCCTAGCACGCTTTGTGCGGTGGTCAAGAGGCAAAGAATGGTCTATATGAAGCAGCATGCAATACGATCTCCTTATTAAAAACGGTACGGTGGTTGATGGCTCCGGGCTGCCCCGCTTTCAGGCCGACGTGGCAATCGCCGCGGGTAAAATTGTCGCCATTGGCAAAATTCGTGAGAACGCCAGGGAAGTCATTGATGCCGAGGGACATGTCGTCTCCCCCGGCTTTGTTGACGGCCATACGCATATGGACGCCCAGGTGTTTTGGGACCCGCTGGGCACGTGCTCGTGCTGGCACGGTATTACCAGCGTGGTCATGGGCAACTGTGGCTTCTCGCTCGCCCCGTGCAGCGAAGAAGACAAACTGCTGGTGATGCGCAATCTGGAGCGCGCCGAAGATATTTCGCCGGAAGCCATGCAGGCCGGCATCAAGTGGAGTTGGACCACCTATCCGGAATACCTGGACGCCGTCGAACGCCTGCCCAAGGGTATCAATTATTCGGCCTATATCGGTCATTCCGCGCTGCGGACCTATGTCATGGGTGAGCGGGCTTTTAGCGAAGAAGCGACCCCGGACGATCTCGAAGCTATGAAGCGAGAAGTCCGTAGCGCCATACAAGCGGGCGCCGCCGGCTTTACCACCTCACGCACGCGCAACCATCAGACGCCCGATGGCCAACCGGTGGCGAGTCGGCTCGCCACCTGGGACGAGGTCCGTCAGTTGGTCGGCGTGCTCGGCGAGCTGAACTCCGGTGTGTTTGAAATCGCCGGCGAAGACACCGGACTCAACCCGGACCGGATTCAGGACTATTGTAACCGGCTCAAAGCTCTGGCGGTGGATACGGGCGTGCCGGTCACGTTCGGCATGTTTAGCGCCCCCAAGGCCCCGGACTATTGGCGCCCGTTTTTTGCGTTAGCTGACGAGACCGCCGAAGCCGGCGGACGCATGTTTATTCAGGTGCATAGCCGGCCCATCAGCGTGTTGCAGTCGTTCGAGTCGGTCACCTCGTTTGATAAGCTGCCGGTCTGGCGCGACATTCGGAAACTGCCCCTGGCCGAACAGGAAGCGGCCTTACGCAATCCCGACATGCGCCAGAAGCTGGTGCAGGCCGCCAATCAGCCGCCCCAAGAGGGGACGCGGGCGGTTGGCGCGGAAGCCCGCGCGGCGAATTTCAAATGGTTGTTCCCCATCATCGACCGGGCCGTACCGCCGTATCGATCAGTGGCCGAGATTGCCGCCGAACGCAACCAGGACCCGGTGGAGACTTATATCGATCTCGCCCTGGAAAAGGGGCTGAAGCGTTTCTTCATGCAGCCGCTGACCAACACCCATGAGCCCAGCACCTTGGAGATGATGCGGCACCCCCGCTCGGTGATTACCTTCTCCGACTCGGGTGCTCATGTTTCACAGATCATGGATTCTTCCCTGCAAACCCATCTGTTGAGTCACTGGGTGCGTGAGCAAGAAGCCCTGACTTTGGAAGATGCGGTACACCAACTGAGCTTCGTGCCGGCCTCCCACTGGAAGCTGGCCGGACGCGGTCTGCTGCGCGAGGGCTGGAACGCTGATGTCGTGATTTTCGATCCCCAAACGGTTGAGCCGCAGGTCCCCGAGCTGACCTACGATCTGCCGGGTGGCGCCCGACGGCTCAAGCAAAAAGCCAACGGCTTTCTGGCGACCATCGTCAATGGCGAAGTCGTCCTGCGGAACAACGAGCACACCGGCGCCCTACCGGGGCAGTTATTACGCGGTCCATTAGCCAGTCAGTAAAAAATACCCGCTCTGTTTCCCTCTCCCAGCGTCCAAACCGTTCGTAATCTCCTACAGCCGTGCTACCATTTATTGTCCCCCCTCTGGGAACCACCCGGAGACGGGCGAGACATTAAGGAGGGCTCCTCATGGCTGAAGAGCGCACGGAATGGACAGAGGACGATTCCCAGATGTACCGCGAACTGGCGGCGATTGCCGTGCCGGCGCGGGATGAGCAGGTTGCGACGCTTTTGAGTCTGCTGCCCTTTCAGCAGCAGGACTCATTTCACGCGGTTGAGCTTGGCTGCGGGGAAGGGGCCTTGTCCTTCGCCGTGCTCGACTGTTTTCCAAACGCCTCGGTGCTGGCCCTGGACGGCTCGGAAAGCATGCGCGAGCAGGCAGGCCGCCACCTCGGACGCTTTGGAGAGCGCTGTCGTATCGCCGCCTTTGACATGGCCTCGCCAGACTGGCTTGGCTCGCTGGATGCTGCCGACTGCGTCGTCTCCTCCCTGTGCGTGCATCATCTGAGCGGACCGGAAAAACAATGGCTGTTTACGGAAATAGGTAAACGGATTTCAGACCGCGGCGCCGTCCTGCTGGCCGATATCGTCAAACCGCAACGGTCGGAAGCCTGGGCATCCTTTGGTGAAGGTTGGGATCGGATTACACAGGCTCTCTCAATCGAAAAGACGGGCTCCACCCGGCTCTTTGAAAAATTCACCCAGGAAAAGTGGAATTATTTCCATACCCCCGATCCCTACGATAAACCCTCGCCGCTGTTCGAGCAGTTGATGTGGTTCAAACAGGCCGGCTTTGCGGTGGCAGACTGCTTTTGGCTCCAATCCGGGCATGCCATTTATGGTGGCTATAAAACACCGGGGGATGCTGGGCCGCCACCGGCGCCCGCCAGCGTGTCCTTCGCCGCCGCCCTGACATCCGCCCGGACGGCTTTACAGGCCATAGAGCAGCGGGCCGGGGCGTAGGCGCTCTCGAAAGGAGACTCGCCGGTATGCGTGACATCAGCCGCCGGAAGTTTCTGCAGGAAGCGGGGACGGTTGTCGCCGGGGTGGCAGGCTTACAGGCGGGTTCCGCAACGCCGTCTGAGGCCGGGACGCCGGTCGGCCAGGTAGTTCAAGAAAGCCCAGCTACAGGGTGGCGCTTCGGTATCCAAATCGAGCCGCAGTTTGGCTTTACCTATGACGAGGTCGCCCAGATCGCAAAAGAAGCGGAACGGCTCGGTTTTTACGGCTTGTGGGCCTCGGACCATCTTTTTTGGGATGCCAGGTCCGAGCAGCGCAACTGCCTGGAGGCCTGGACCCTGTTGACCGCGCTGGCTCCGGTGACGACCCGACTGCGGCTGGGAACGCTGGTCACGTGTAACTCGTATCGTCCGCCCAGCATCCTGGCAAAGATCGCATCCAGCCTCGATCATCTCAGCAAGGGCCGACTGGAGTTTGGCATCGGAGCCGGCTGGAAGGAGCTTGAGTATCGGGCCTATGGGATTCCCTTCCCTTCGATTGGTACGCGCTTGGCTCAACTCGAAGAGGCGGTGCAGGTAGTGCGCCTGTTATGGACTCAGGACCGGGCGTCTTTCCCCGGTACGCACTACCAGTTGCAGGAGGCGCTGTGCGCTCCCAAGCCCGTGCAGCAACCGCCCCGAATCTGGATTGCCGGCGGCGGAGAGAAGGTCATGCTGCGCATCGTGGCCCAGTACGCCGACGGCTGGAACATCCTGCTGGGGTCTTCAGTAGAAACCGTGCAGAGAAAGACCGATATCCTGCGCCGGCACTGCGACGCGCTGAAGCGGGATTTCTCAACGCTTGAGAAGTCGCTGTTTCTGGCCGTGGTGCTGGCCGAAGATGAAAAAGAACTCAAGCGGCGAGAGGCCGAGTCAGCCCGGGCCCTGGGCGGGCGCGGATTGTGGGCGTCCCGAGAGCTGGGAACGGCCGGGACGCCGGAGCGCGTAGCCGAAACCCTACGGGGGTTGCGGGCGCTAGGCTTTCAGCATTTCCAGATGGTGTTTCCGTACCAGCAGGAACAGGAGATGCTCCAGCGTTTTGCCGAGTTGGTGGTTCCTCAGTTGAGTTAAAATGATACCCCTGCCTGGGCCGTGCGTGAAGGGCCTACCGGCCCTGGTCGGACTCCTCATGCTGCTGACCCTGATTGGCTGCACACCCCGTTCTCAACCCGTGGCACGCGCAGTTTCCAGGGCTTCCTCCGTGGCCGTGTTTGCGAGCATGGAAGCGAACCGGGCCGCGGCACAGGCCGAGCCGCTGGCCGAATTGTACGGGATTACTGATACGGACTTATCGTGCGACCAGGCCCAGCAACTCGCCTATAGGACAGTCGAGCGCATGGGGTATCGCGTGACCGTGGCCACCCAGGCCACGCCGGGAAAAACCGGCGCGATACGGGCGCAGCAAACACGGTCGGGCCAGACGGCGCTGGTCCAGGTGACGATTCAGTGTCAGCCACAGGGCGTGGTGGTCGATGCCGCCTCGCTCAGCACACTGGACGTTGCCTCTGATACTCCGCACCCGCTGGTGACGGATTATCACGAGCGAGAGGCCCCGCGTCTCACCAAGAACCGCCCGCCGCCGACCACCTACTTCCGGCGCGCGTTTTATTCCCTGTTTCACGGGCTGGCCGACAACGTCAAACGCTACGGACCTGAAGGCCAGGTGTATGTGCATATCCGGCCCCTGCCGCCGATGGAGGCCGAGTTGCTCTTCGGTGTCCGCCCGCCGGACATTTTTATTGTCGCGGTAGAGGTCGCCAATCGGACTCCACAGACCTATGTGTTCGACACAGAGCAGGTTCACCTCCTCTCGGCCGAAGGAAGCACCGTCCGGGCCTTAGCAGAAAAAGATGCCGCCAGTCTCCCGCCACCCATGGTCAGTCAGGCGCTGGCGGCGCAGGTCGCCACGCAAGGGTATTTGTATTATCCGGCGGGAGAGTATCTGAGCGTGCAGGGCACTCTGACGGAGGTGCAGAGTCAGGAGCGGCGGGGCTTTCAGATAGAGTTCTGATTGGCCTGTCCCTGCTTCTTTGCTACGTTCCTTTGACAACGCAAGTAAAGGGAGGGCGCAGCCATGTATTCCATTCGGAAAATTACCGGTATCGAAAAATTCGTTCATCCTGCGGTGATCCACCAGACCTTGGTGAAGGAGGATTCTCGCAACGTCGAAATCTGGATGCAGACCTCACAGCCGGGCAAGCCGACCCCGACGCATTATCATTCGGGCGAAGAGATTCTTATTGTTCTCAAGGGAACAGGCTGGTGCCAGGTGGATGGGAAGCAGATTGATTTCGGACCCAACAGCGTCCTCACCGTTCCCGCCTACACCCCGCACAAAATCTGCACGACCGGTGAGGAAGAGATGCAGGCAATAGCGGTCCTGGAAACCCCGGTCGAAATTTTCAATCGGGCCGGCGAGCCGATTCAGTTGCCCTGGCCCTACGGCGAAACGCCGGGCACGCTTGGGCCAACTCCGCCCGAAGCAAGTTAGAGCGTTTCACGATAAGCCATAGCCTTGCAGCCCCGCGCGTGATCCATACCCGTACAGAAGGGTGAAATGAGACCACAGGTCTATCTCCTCCTTATTTGGAGAGAGAAAAGTAAGAGAACTCACTGACAGGATAGGGTGCTGGGCTAGCGCGTTTCACGATAGGCTCTAGCCGTGCAGGGGGCTCCCGTCATGCCGAACGTGATCCGGCATCCAGAGGTTGGGGGGCTGGGAGCCTGGATGCCCTAAACTCACAAACGAAGTGCAACACCTGGTTAAGGTGTTGTCATGGGAAAGCGCTATGGACAGGTCACTATCGAAGAGCGGTGTGCGATTGCCGGCCTACAAGCCGCGGGGCGGTCGGTCCGGCAGATCGCAGCAGCTCTGGATCGCGCGCCATCGACCGTGGCTCGGGAGCTGAAGCGTAAGGGGGCACAGACGGGGGCCTACCAGCCGATCTATGCCGACCAGCAGGCGCATGCCCGCCGGTGGCGGGGTTCACGGCTGGAGCGGGACGCGCCGCGCCGGGCCCGGGTGCTCGCCCATCTCGCACAGGGCTGGTCGCCTGAGCAGGTGGCCGGGCGGCTTGGGTTGGAGGCGGGCCGGGGGGGCATCTCCCACGAGAGCATCTACCGGTTCATCTACCAGCAGCTTGCGCGTACGAAGGACTATGGGTGGAGACACTACCTGCCGCGGGCCAGGTGGAAGCGGGGCTGGCGCGGCCGCAAAGGCGGCAGTCCGGCCTCCTTCATGGCGCTACGCCGCCCGCTTGCCGCGCGCCCACCGAGCGCCGCTGACCGCCGCCCGCCCGGGCACTGGGAGGCGGACCTGATGCTCTTCAGAACCTATGGCCAGGCGGTGCTGCCCCTGCATGAACGCCACTCCCGGCTCCTCCTCGCCCTCAGACCCCCGGGTAAGGCCTCCCACCCCATCGCCGACGCCCTGGCGCACCTGCTCGGGCAGGTGCCGCCCGCCTGACGCCGGACGGTGACCTTCGATAACGGCCCCGAGTTCGCCCGCCATTACCGCCTCCACGCGCTGGGCATCGAGACCTTCTTCTGCGATACCCACTCCCCCTGGCAGAAGGGCGGCGTGGAGAATGCCATTGGCCGGTTACGACGGACTCTGCCCCGCAAGACCGACCTCGCGGCGGTGCCACAGGAGCGGTTTACGCAACTGCTTCAGGCCTACAACAACACCCCGCGCAAGTGTCTGGCTTACAAGACCCCGGCAGAAATATTTTGGGACAGCGTGTTGCACTTGAAATGTGAATCCACCTTCCTGCTTTCGCAGGAATGACGGACGGCTACACAGAATCGTGATTTGCTCTAGTCCCTACAAAATGCCGAATGGACTATCCTGTTCCATTTCTCCGTGAGCCGTGATGGTGGGGTATCATGTGAGCAGATTGAGCACTTGTTCGGCCCTCTGAATTGCGCTTGTGTGCATCCTGCTGACGTTCGTACGAGCCTCGTTGTCATAGTCACTTATCTTCCGCCATTGGGATAACTCCTTTAGCTTCTCCTCAACCTCTTGCCGGCCTTCGCGGTGAAATTTATCCCGTATAGCCTTATGCGAGGTTTCTAGCTCTCGTGGAGGCAGAAAGCCCCACTGAGACTCTGCATAGTTTCTCGCACTGATATGTGCAGCGTAGTACGCTCTACTAATTCCTGCTCGGGCGGCGGCCTCTTCCGAAAAGTCGTTGCCCGACTTTCCTATTAAGAAGCGAGATACTCCGAGGTATTCCCTCCAGTCAAATGGCATAGTCTAGTGTGGTGGTTGAAAATCAGTCGTAAGGAGGACGCGGCCTGTGTTGGCGGTAGGGCTTCTCCGTAATTGCGCGCGGACTGCATCAATCCGGTCTAGGACATCATTCTGATACTCCTCTTGCCTGACGTAGAGGGTAAGATATTCATCGTCTTCGTCCGGCTCAAAAAATACTTCTATGGAGATCTCAGCATCGGTACGGAACTCTTCCAAGGCAGTATCCCATACCTCCACCAATGGCTTCCGAACGTCTGGATGCTTGGCAAGATAGTCCAGTGCCGCTTGGTCGTTGATGAATGACAGCGCATCGTCTTTCTGGCTTTTTTGGACGACACGCTGTGGGACGTAATGACTCGGTATAACTGACCTTACCCATTCGCAAGTGTCATTCATCAGCATGTCCTTAGTTATCAATAGGTCCACCGTTCCAGGTTGAGGAAAAGATGGGGCTAACCAGGCATCTGTTGGAATAGCGTGTATTCGTAGGGTACTGGAAACTGCTTCTTCACTTCTGTTGTATGTGTAATTTCGAAGATCCATTAGATAATCCTCATGGATGTCGTATCTTCATTTCAGGCTGGCTAATTGTTCTTCTAGCCCTTCCATAATCTGCTGGGCGACTGTCGGAGTGATGTGGATCTGGCCTACGCACCTCCGGCGTGCTTCTGTCAGTAGCGACCCATCATTGTTGTTGACGACTGGAGGGGTTGTAGAAAAGAACTGCAGGACGAGAGCCCTATCAGGTGTACTCAAAATATTGACATGGTCGCAGCCATGGAGGGGCAAGTCTGGCATATCGTACTGCAGGGGTACGGTCTTGGACTCGATTCTTCCCTCTTTGCCCGGCTGCTTGGTTGCATTATCTGCCACTAGGTCCTCCTATTTGGCCGTTAATGGTAGCGTAGTCAACACCTCTATCAATCACCCTAGCCCGGCACAAGGGTAAAGGAAGGATGGCATCTCAGGCTATTCACCATCGTAGCCAAGCTGGACTCAGTGACTTTCTGGACACATAGACGAAGAGACCATATCTTGCTGAGCGGCCGTCTCTCTCTGAGCTATCCCCACTCCCGCCTTGGCTGTATTCTCTGCTACCCTGATAAAAAGATCGAGACAGGGAGGATGGTATGAAAAAGTTTCTGGGACGGACGCTTATGCTGATTGGCGCCTGGGTCGTCGTCATGGCCATTGTCGGCGCTATCACCACCTTGATGAGTCAGGAGAGCCTGCCGGAGCGCATCGTGCTTGAGATCGACTTCGAGCGCGAGTTTGCCGAGTATATTCCCACCGATCCACTGGCGAGCGTCCTCATGGAACAGACCGTATCGGTCCGGGATATTGTTGACGCGCTGCACCAGGCAGCCACCGATGAGCGCGTCCTGGCCCTGGTCGCGCGGGCGGGCACTCCACGTATGGGATTAGCGGAAATCCAGGAGGTGCGGGATGCCGTCCTTGCCTTTCGGGAAAGTGGCAAGCCGACCGTTGCCTATGCTGAGACTTTTGGCGAGTTTGGGCCTGGCAATGGCGCGTATTATCTGGCTACCGCCTTTGATCGCATTTATCTCCAACCGTCCGGGGATATTGGGCTCACCGGCTTGATGGCAGAATCGGCATTCGTCAGCGGGACACTGGAAAAGCTGGGGCTCTCGCCCCGCATGGACCACCGTTATGAGTATAAAAACGCGCTGAATATGTTCACCGAAAAAAAATACACCCAGCCGCATCGTGAGGCGATCCTCCAGATTATTGAATCCCAGTTCGGCCAGATCGTGCAGGGCATCGCCACCGGCCGCGGCTTGGAAGTTGGTGCTGTCCGAACCCTGGTTGACCGTGGGCCGTTTCTCGGCGCGCAGGCCTTAACGGAAAACCTGGTTGACGGGCTGGCGTATCGGGATGAAGTTCAGGCCATCATCGAAGATGACCTGGGTGAAGGGGCAGAACGCGCCGGGCTGTTGACCTATCTCCGCCAGATGGGTCGCCCGCACAACGGAGAGGAGGCGATTGCGCTCATTTACGGCGTCGGTGGGGTGCATCGTGGCAAAAGTGAATACAGCGCCGCGCTGAGCGGGCCGACCATGGGATCGGACTCAGTGTCGGCGGCGTTTCGAGATGCCGTGCAGGACGACACGGTGAAAGCCATTCTGTTTCGGGTTGATAGTCCGGGCGGTTCCTATGTTGCCTCCGATACGATTTGGCGCGAGACCGTTCGGGCCAAGGAGGCGGGTAAACCAGTCATTGTGTCTATGGGCAACGTGGCTGGCTCGGGCGGCTATTTTGTGGCTGCGGCTGCGGACAAAATTGTGGCCCAGCCCGGTACGATCACCGGCTCCATCGGTGTGGTCGGTGGGAAGATGCTCACTGCCGAACTCCTGGAAAAAATCGGCATCTCATCGGACGAGGTGCACACCAGTACCAATGCCACTATGTGGTCCAGTGCGCTCGATTATACGCCCCAGCAGTGGCGACGGATCACGGTCTGGCTCGATCACGTGTACGAGGACTTTACACAAAAAGTTGCCCAAGGAAGGGGGCTCACCCAGGAACAGGTGCACGCCGTGGCAAAGGGCCGGATTTGGACGGGTGAAGATGCCAAAGGTATTGGCTTGGTCGATGAACTCGGCGGCTTCCCGGTGGCGCTGAGCCTCGCCAAACAAGCGGCGGGGATTGAGGAAGATGTACCGGTACAGGTCAAACTCTTTCCCGCACAAAAAACACTGATTGAGACAGTCCTGTCTCGCCTTCAGGGTCGAGAGGACGCCGCAGCCAGCCCGACCACAGTGGCCTTGCGCCAAGTCATGCAAGCCGTCCGACCCGCTATCCGGATGGGCCAACGCCTGGGTCTGTGGTCCGAGCCGGGCGTGTTGACGATGCCCCACTGGGAAACAGCCTGGTAGGGGCCGCCCCCTGTGGCTGTCCGGCTCCACTTGTGTTCCCTCTCCCCTGGTGGTAGAGGGCTAGGGTGAGGAGGCTTGCGTACCGTGTTCCGTCTGCACGGCTGACTGCGCCCGAACCGCCACCGGGGTGAGGTTCATCAAATTGTCCGAAACCGGACAGCGCGTCTCTATGGTCGCCAGCCATTGGTCCAGGGTAGCTTGATCCACATCGGCATCAACATTGAGCGTGACGTCAATATTCTTGTATCCAGCCCGGTCATCGGTCTGTTTACCGAGTAATTTCCCTGGGTTCAGCGGACCAGCCGCATCGATGGTCAGGGACCGAATCGTAAAGCCCATTTCTTTGGCAATAATATGCCCCATTACATTGAGGCAGCCGGCCAACCCGGCCAGGATATACTCAACTGGATTCGGCCCTTCGTCATCCCCACCGAGACCCGGCGGCTCATCAACGATCAACTCAAACCCTCTGACCTGAACTGCCAGACGAGCGGGCGATTCCGACTGTCCCGAGACCTTGAATGTGACATCAGACATGAAGTGTCTCCTTTACGCCGCGAGTCTCCGGCTACCCTGGGCGGCCGGCAAGGATGGATCAAGCGCGAAGCGGAGTTGGGGCAGGTCGGTATCACATTTTGTCATGGTGGCAATAATCGGAGTGGTGCACTGCAACCGCCCGGAGTCTCCCCAGGCGCCGGCTTTGAAGCTGAGGAGGCGGGGTTTGCCGCGCTGCGCCGCCTGAAATACGTATTCCGGGTCAACCTGGACAATGGTTGGGTTGTCCTGGCCCTGAACCCGAGCCAGATGCAGGCTGTCGAGATAGGTAATATCCGCACCTGAGACATGCTCGGGATTCTCCAACTCGACCTCCAAGAGCGTCTCGCCGTTGCGTTCAACCTTACCGATCACCCGATCGTGGCGGGGCTGGAGCGAGACCGCAGCGGTCTCGACCGTAAACCCCCAACGCGCCTGCAACTCGCTCGCTGCCTGCTCGGTACTGGCATAGGCGTGCAGCAGGTAGCCGCGTGGCCGAATCCCGGCCCGAACGATGATGCGGACCTGGGCGAGTGCGAACGGCCCGACCGGACTGTCGGGATAATGCATGACCGAGAACGTGGCGTACGGCGGAATGCTCGGATGGAGAGCGGGCGGAATAAGCCATTCCGCTGGCTCCTCGGCAATTTCATAGCTGAGCTGAAGAATCTCCGCGCCTTTGAGCTCCCAGGCATCGGTATCAAGGCCGCTCATCAGCGGCGCTTGGGCGGCGGCGGCTTCGACGTCCTGTTTGCCAAACACCGGCATTAGCTGGCTCCTCCCGCGACGGCGTGTTGCGGCTGCGAGTCGGCAAACGCCGGCATGACCTGTGTGGCAAACAGACGCAGACTGTCGAGGACCTGGGCCTGTGGAATGATCTCGGCGGCGTTGAGGAGGAAATTGACGCGGTCCACACCGCTGGCTTCCCATTTTTTGAGCTCGCCAATGAGATGTTCGGGATTCCCGACGGCGATCCCTTCGGGTGCCTTGAACTGGTCGCCGGGGCTGGACGCCTGACGCCGCAGGGAGGGCAGCAGACCCGCAGCCGGGTAGGACTTGGCGGGATAGGCTTCTTTTGCCATATCCAACTGTGCCGCCATGTAATTGAAATGGCGAATCATATTCATGCCGGTTTTTGCGCCGGTTTCATTGTCTGGGTGGCAGTACAGAAAATTGACGGTCGCCACTTGGTCATTCACAAACGAGCCGACCGGATTGCAGTTCTGCACGCGGCGACGATACTCTTTGACCTTGGCTTCCTGCTCGGCAAAGCTGGTAAAAGTCACTCCCAGACAGCCAATGCCTCGGTCGGCGGCGTCAAGCTCGGTGCCCGGACTGGTGACGGCCACCCACATGGGCGGATGGGGTTTTTGGTAGGGTTTGGGCAGGACCGCGCGTGACGGCATGGAGAAATACTGGCCCTCATAGCCAAAGCGCTCCTGGGTCCACATCTTCGGGATGCAGTGCACAAACTCGTCCCAGCTTTTTTTGGTCTCGTCCGGACTGGCCCGAAAGCCTCCCAGCTCGGTCCAGGTTGCCGACCGCCCGGTTCCGAACTGGAGCCGACCCCCGGATAAGATATCCAACACCGCGGCGCGTTCGGCAATCCGAATCGGGTGGTTGAATTCCGGCACACAAATAACGATGCCGTGGCCGACGTTAATCTGCTTGGTCTGCATGGCGCACGCCGTCAGAAAAAGTTCGGGAGATGAACAGTGGGAGTATTCTTCCAGGAAGTGATGCTCCACCGCCCAGACCTGCTCAAAGCCGAGTTCGTCGGCCAGGCGCACTTGCTCCAGCGCGTTCATATAAACGGTTCGCTCGGTCTCTTGGTCCCAGGGCCGGGGAACGGATAGCTCATAAAAAATACCGAACTTCATGCTGGCCTCCTTTTGACGCTGACGACCGACGGAACGCCTCTCAACCTCCCGTTGTGTGTATCCTACATTTCGGGTTTCCGTAAAGAGGAAACCCACCTAGTCTGACCCGCCTTTCCGAAACGGAGCCAGGGCTTCGGCGGCGCGCTGCGCCTCTCGACGCAGCAGAATCAGGTCGGTGCCGTACAATAGATATTGCGCGCCGCTGTCGATGATGGTCTGAACCTTATCGAGTTGGGTCACTGCCGCCGCCGTGGCGATGCCCCGCTCTCGACACAGCGCATTGACTTGGGCGGTCGCTTCGAGCAACTCGGGATTGTTGAATTGGCCCGGCGCGCCGAGACTCTGGGCCAGATCCTGATAGCCGACCAGGCAGAGATCAATACCGGGAATCAGAATCTCGTCCATATTCTCCACGGCTTCTTTGGTTTCGATGATGACGCCGAGCAGGGTGTGGGCATTGGCATGCTGCATGGCCGCCTGGGTCTCAACGTCTTCATATGCGGTATTCGCTCCCAGATAGATGGCCGTCCCCCGTTTTCCTTCGGGATGGTATTTGGCCAACTCGATGAAGCGTTGCACCTCGGCCCCGGTTTTGACGTGGGGCACAATCAGGCTCTGGCACCCACAGTCGAGCAGGCGCGTCACGTGTTCATATTCTAGGTCGGGTATGCGGACCACCGGGGTCATACCGGCCGTATGGGCGTAGTCGCACAGATCGACCACCGTTTCCAGATTGTAGGCCGAATGCTCGGTGCAGATCATGATGTAGTCCATGCCAGCCCGCGCCAGGGTATGGATTGCCCCGCGGCTCTTGAGGTCCCATACCAGCGTCCCCAGAACACAGTCTCCGGCCTTGAGTGATTTTTTGAGTGTATTGTCTCGCATAGCGTTCCCCTCCTGTGAAGAGATTATTCTGCGGACAAGAGGGTCGTGTCAAGGAACACCAAGAAGAGATATGCTGCACCGATGCCCAGCACGCCATGTCTCATGCTCTCTGTCTCTATCTTCTTGTCTCTATCTTCCTCTCTCGCCTGGGCCGACGTTATTGCGGCTATGGGGGCGAAGGAAATCCGTGCGAGCAGTGCGCTGGTTGGAGCTGTCCAAACCGTGAAGACGGAAAGGGTACTGTTCGTGAACCCGCCCGGCGAGCCGGACACGTGGATTGAGGACGAACGGATACTCACGGAAATCGCCCAGTACGGGACGGATGGCAAACTCGCGGAAAGGACCGAGTACGCGCCTGATGGAGCAGTGATGGTCCGCGCCGTCCGCAGTTATAACCGGGCGAGCAAGCTGAGTACCGAACAGTTGTATAACTCCCAGGGGACGCTCTGGCGGCAGACCAGCCATACCTATGATGAGGCGGGCCGTCTGACGCAGGCGGTGAGTACCGACGTGGATGGCGATCTCTGGTTTCGAGATGTCTATACGTACACCGCAGACGGACAGCCGGCCCACATCGATCACCACGACCCGGACGGGAGCTTTTTACACCGAGCCAGCTTCAGCTACGACGGGGAAGGCCGGGTCGCCAAACGGTCGTTGTCCGACGCCGATGGCTCTCCGATCTCAAGCAACACCTATGTGTACGATGCAGATGGAAGAGTACAATCTGTAATCACCCACGGACGAAGCGGGGCGCTGACATCCCGCTGGATGTACGCCTATGACGAGCACGGGAACGAACGGGAATGGGTGGAGTCTGATACGGAGGGCGCTGTCCAGAAAAAAGAGGTCTATACCTACGAGTACGATGGCCAAGGGAATTGGGTAAAGCAGGTCACTGAGGAGTGGATTCCGGACGATGACGAGGGCTACCTCGAACCCGCCGAGGCAGTGTATCGGACGATTACCTATTACCCGCAGGAAGGGACCGGGGACAAGGAGGGTCTATAGGGTCCATTGAGTCCATTGAGTCCATTGAGTCCATTGAGTCCATTGAGTCTCCGAGACCCAACAGGCCCTATAGACCCAAAAACCCAACAGACCCCAGCCCCCTACGCCTTCATTCCCGCGGCTTTGGCCTTCTCATGGATACTGGAGGCCGCGCTGGCGCGACTATCGACCCGCGCAAACCAGGCCGTCAGGTTTTTCAGGTCCGGGCTGATATTCTGGCCGACGCCGGCCCCGAAATCAAAGGCACAGTACAGAATAATATCGGCCAAGGTAAACCGATCACCCACGATAAACTGTTTGCCCTCCATCAGGCCATCCAGCCAGGCGAGCTTTTCCTGCACGATTTCCTTGAGGCCGGCCGCGGCTTCGGGCAGACAGTGCATCCGCTCCTTAAACATGTCCAGCCCCTCGGAGTAGCGGAAGCCGTTATACATATGCTCCGTGATCTGGAGCTCAATACGCCGCTGCCACATGCGGGTTTCGGCTTTTTCTTCCGGGGTTGAGCCGATTAAGGCCGGGCCGGACTGGGTGTCTTCAAGGTATTCGCAAATGGCGGTCGTTTCTGCCAGGATGCTGCCATCGTCCAGCTCGATCGACGGCATTTGGCCACCGGGATTCTTGTCGGTATACGGCCCTTGCCGGTTTTCCGCACCCAGAATATCTACTTCGATCGTATCAAGCGTAATGCCTTTTTCCGCCATGAACATGCGCACACAGCGTGGATTCGGGCCGAGTGAATTATACATTCTCATAAGAGCCTCCTTCGTGGGGTATATTTTAGAGCGGTTTAGCCTATTTGCTCCACGGGGCGCAAGCAGGGAGTGTAACGACGCTCACCGGACGCACTGCCGGCCACCGTTGGCCGTACCGGTACTCGCTACCGTGTCGCGAGCCGGCAGAAGCAGGAGGCGGTGATCGGGACGTCGGTACGGGCCAGGGCGAGGTCCAGCCGCTGCTTCACGATTGCCGCCTCCTGAGTCCACCCGAGTCGCTGGAGGCATTCGTAATATCCGTGCAGGCTCCAGACGTTGTCCGGGTGCTGGCAGGCGCGGCTCAGCGTATTGTCGTACCCGAGATCCGCTCGATACACCGCGGCCGCCTCATCGACCCGACCCTGCTCGAGCAGCAGGGCGGCAAGCGCGTGGCGCGTCGGTTGCATCCATCCCCAGGGCTCGTCGTAGGGCAGGTTGTCGTCCAACTCAACGGCCGCCCGGAGATGTCTGAACGCGGTGCCAAAGCGGCCGCGACGGTACTCGATCTCACCCCTCATCATCTCTCCCGCGATCGCGAGAATGTCGAGGCAGCGGTTGTTGAACACATAGCGGCTCTCCGGGACGCGGGTGAGCGCCTCATCGAAGCTGGCGGCCTCGCGCTCCGCCGCGTCGACATCGCCCGTCACCGCGCGAGCTACCGCCTTGGCGTACCGCATCATCGCAGTCGTCACGCAAAAAAGATCGCGGTTCTCCGGCAGCGCTTCCGCAACGATAGCGTTCCACTTCCCGAACCGGATGAGCACATGCTGCTTCATCGAAACAAAGCCTTCCAGCCAGTCCGCCATGGGCGGCGAGGTGAGGGTGAGCAACTCCTCGGGAAGCGTCGTGATCATCTCCTCGGCCGCCGCAAGCGCGGGCCGGAACTGCCCGAGGAACATCGCCCCGTAGATCTTGAAGTGGTAGTTATGGCACCGGTAGAGCGAGTAGAAGTTGTCCGCACCCTCGCGCGTGAGAAACTTGCGGTCCGCTTCGATGGCCGCCTGGTTCGACTCCGCCACCGCTCGGTAGTCGCCACAAAGCACGTCGATGTGGGTCGGCATGTGCTCGAGATGCCCGGCGTCCGGCACGAGACCGCGTAGCCGGTCGCCAGCCGTGAGCGCCCGCTCCGGGTGCGGCGACATCTCCATCAGGTGGATGTACATGTGGAGCAGGCCCGGGTGCGCCTCCTCGCCCCGTTCCTCGCGCCGACGCATCGCCTTTTCGAGGACCTCGATGGCCTCTTCCGTATCCGCCCCCTCCGCCGTCTGGCCGGTCTTCAGGTCCCAGAGCGCCCAGGGGGTGCGGTTCATGGTCGCCTCGGCGAACAGGGCCGCTACGTCCAGGTCGTCCTGGCCGTGCTTCGCGTAGACCGCCCGCATCGCACCCGCGTACGCATCGTTCCACGGGCACATGTCCGCCACGGGCGAGCGTGATGGGTAGCGATGTTCGAGGGCGCCGATGAGGGACCGCTCGGTATCCGTCGCGTTCGGGGCGAGCGCCCGCGCCCGCGCCGACGCGTCGTACGCGGTCTCGAGCGAACGGGCCGCGTCCCCCTCGTCGAACGCCTCCCACGGCTTGTTGTAGTTTGGCCCGGCGGCGTAGGCGACTCCCCACCACGCCATGGCGCACGCCGGGTCGGCATTGAGCGCCCGGTGGTAGCACGCGATCGCCTCGTCGTGGTTATAGCCGTAGGTCCAGGCCAGCCCCCGGTCGAACCAGCGCTGCGCTTCCTCGGAGCCGGTCGTGACCGGCCGGCTGTAGGTGCCCAGATCGTAGTAGCCTTCGGACATGGTCTCTCCTTCGCGCATCTTGCCGTCGGTGTCGCACTTGCCAGCCTGCATATCCCACCAAGTGTCCTCGTGCGAGAGAGAACTGATCCTCTCCAAGAGGGTCTACCAGGCTCGGAGTGTCGTATTTCCCCGCCTTGTCTTCCCCCGGTCCTTATTTTAGGCTGCAATCCGGTCACGCGACACTGGTGAGTTCGTTCACTGTGGTCAGGAGCCCTGGATGCCTGCTGAGCCGCCTCGTTTTTTAGCCGATCGCATGGTTGGCACCTTAGTAAAATGGCTGCGTATTCTGGGCTATGACACTGTCTATATGCCCCAGGTTTCGCCTGCGAGCGTCACGCGCTCCGCGCTCCGTTGGCATACCGGGAAGCGCCAAGCCCCTTCCCTATGAGCTGATCGTCTTTCTCAGACGGCGCTTTGGTGGGAATGATACCACTGGATGGCCACACTGCTTTTCTTTTTCTTTTAAGTCCGCGCAAATGGCTGTCAGGTTGTAGTTGAATTTCGCAGCATGAGCCTGACGAATCTTACGAACCTCTTCTACAATGAGGTCTTTCATGCCTCCTCCCTTCCCAGTTCGTCAGGAGAACAGATGATAGGGCATTCATAGTCATTGGTTACAAGGTCACGACTCGGACGACTCGTGCAATAACTGACAATGCTCGTTTCAATATAGGCTGTGGACATTGTAACAACCAAGGAAAGGAGCGGCCCATTACTCAAGAAGCACGTCAGAGTTCACCAAGTGAGACGCGGCTTGTCGATACGCCGCAGCAGATCGAATCTCGTGATAGGATGTTGCCGGAGGTGTTCCAAAATCCAGGCGCGATCGTAGAGTTGAACCTTGTGGAATTTCGCGGCTTTTACCCCCTGGTTGCTAATCTTCCTGGCATTGGTGAAAACGGCGAGTTGCTCAAAATCCTTCGCAAGATGATTAGCGTAGAATTTCTGAGAGGCATAAATCTCACGGACGAAAGAGTCCCCTTGTAGAGCCCTATGTTTTGTCTGTTTGCATTGAGCGAGGAGGTTGCCATGCGTGGAAACGAGCACCACGTCGCACCCCTTATCGTTACTCACAGGGGTAAGCTGCGCGTCGCCATCAAAGATTCGACAAAGCAGTTCAGCCACCAGGGCCTCAAATTGCTCCCAGCCGACCAGGTCCAGGTCTTGGTCTGAAAGAGGCGGAAAAGTGCCTTGACCGCTTGTCCGGCCCAGGATGTCTGTCTGCTGAAACGATTCAGGGGTGGCGATCTCCGGGGCCACAACGGCGTCTTTCAGATCAATCTTCTTCGCCAGGAGCCGGTGAAGGTGAAGATCGAAGGAGTCATGCTCAGGGTGATGTAAAATCGGAATAAAAACACTCACATCCTTACTCTGCCCAATGCGGTAGACCCGGTCGGTGGCCTGATCTTCCTTTGCTGGGTTCCAATGTCGTTCGAGATGAATGACGTTGTTGGCTCCCGTTATAGTGAGTCCTACTCCGGCTGCCACCGGAGACATAATCATCATGCCGAACCCCTCACACGCCTCAAATTGCTCAATCAGTCCCCGACGCGTGACATCCGATTTCCGCTTGGCGACCGCCTTAGTATCGCCGTTAATCACGGCCACAGGCAGTGCGTAAATTTTACCCAGAATATGACTCAGGAAAGCCTGAATCCGCTTGTTGATGACAAAAACAAGAACTTTCTCCCGTCGTGCCTGAATCTCATCCAGCAAGCATAACAAGGCCGCTAACTTCCCGGACTTTCGGACCTCGGACCGACACTCTTGGACCGTAGTCGGCAGGGGAAGTGCCGCTCCGCCAAGTAAGCCTGGGTGTAGGGAAACATCGCGCAAACGTTGCAATCCGGCCAGAAAAAGGCCGGTGCCATTCTCTTCGGTCATCCCCTGGACGGTATCCGCGATAACCGCGTTATAGGTATCGAGCTGCAAACCTGACATTATACAGTCTATACTCGGCAGATGGGTTTGATTTCCTGGAGTGTCCCTGATCCCGACACATATTTTTTTATCAGGGAGGCCGTCCAGGTGCTCTTCCTTGATACGCCTGAGCATGAGCGCGCCAACATGCTCGCGGAGCCGTTTCCCAACCTCTTGTCGAACCTGTGGTAACGCTTCGCCGGCTCTGAGTAACGGATGTACATACGTTTTACGGAAGGCTTGATAACTATCGAGTAAGCCAGGGACGGCGGTATCGAAAAGGCACCAGAAATCTCTTAGTTGATTCTCGACCGGGGTCCCTGTCATCATCAGCCTGAACTGTGCCTTTATGCCCTTGGCGGCTCGGGTCTGCATGGTGTTGGGGTTTTTGATGTTTTGGGCTTCGTCAAAAATGACAAAGGACCAATCAACCTGACAGAGCGAGAACTGATAGTTGGCCAAGGTATCGTAGTTGGTGATAACTAGTCGCCCCGGTGTATCCAGGCGGTCGATTCCGAAGCTTTCGCCTACTTTCAGAGAAAGAAGCACTCGTTGGCTCGTATCCCCATTTTCAAGAACAGTACGCTTCTTCCACTCCCGGACCTCTATACCATGCCCAGGAAGGCGGTAACGCCCAAGGTCGGCATCACCGTGCAGTGTCACGATGTCGCCAAAAGGTGAGATCGCAAATGTCTGCTCAACCTCAGTTTTCCAGATATCAAGAAGAGATAGCGGAGCGACCACTAAGACGGGCTTTTGCGTGACTCCACGATCAGCGCAGAGACGGTAGTACCCCCCAAGGGCAACAAGGGTCGTAAAAGTCTTGCCCAGTCCCATATCATCGGCCAATAGGCCCCCAAACAGCGCATCTTCATCAGGACGTTCAAGTGCCTGCTGTGAGAGGCCGATTAGCCATCGAATGCCTTTCTCCTGATGGGGAAATGGTTGGCGCTTGTAATCCGATCCTGACAGGTCGCCCTGATAAAAATGCTGGTCAGGCGGTGAGTTTTCATAGCGGGATTTTATGTCAAGAAGCTCGTCATTCAGGTGAACATCAACAACAAGCGTTGTCTGACTGCTCTCTTCTTCTCCTTGTGTGTCGGTCTGAACTGATTCTTTCGAGGAATCATCACTAACGCTCTGGGCCTGAAATTCTTGTTCGAGTTTATCAAGACTCCGCTGAATTGAGTCCCGATTGGCAATCGAAAGCGACTGGTCCTTAAATGTCAGATGATTGGCTCCCGCCTGAATGGCATCGTGTAGCCGCTCCCGAAATTCGGTGAGGTCCGTCAAATCCTGGATTACGCTACCAAGGTCTTTCAATTCTGAAATGGCTTTGGGCGTATCCGTGCTTACCTGACCGTACCAGTCAATTCCTGACGTTTCGGTCTCACCGAAGTAGGCGTGTCTGAACTCTGCAACACCCTGAACTCGAACGGAATAGCCAATGTCGAGATTAACGAGAGTGGCATCAAGGAAAGCTGTTGGCGAGGCAAGGAATTGTTGAGCATATTTCGCCGGTATGGAACGGTTTTTAATGATCTCCTGGGTTGCCTTCAAGCGTTTCTCGTCAAGCAAAACAATCGTGTCGCCAACGCGCAAACTCTGGATTGTATCGTTCTCCGGAGCAATCTGGCCCAGCCGACTAGCGACCTGCTCGGGTGAGGCAAGACCTTCAAAATTCGGGGTGAGTTCAAGGTCGCCGCTGGGAAGAGCCTCAATCGAAACCGACACCCGTTCCGGTTCCACCGTCTTAAGATCGGCAAAGTGACGTAAGTCGATGTCACAGCCGGATTCAGCGGCTTTCTGGATATGATGAACGGCAAGTAGATTGCGATATTCAGACCGCGCCTCGTCCGGTAGTGCCTGATGATCGGTAGCCGCCTTCAAGGCCAACCACTGGGCCGGAGATGGAAGATAACGCTCGGTTTCACTGAGACGCAGAAGAGGCCCTTCAAGGCGGTACGGGGCTACTGTGTCGCCGCTTGCCGTCCGCAGGCGCAAGCTCAGACCAAAAGACGGTTGGAAGCTGCTCCCCTGTGTCCTGAGTTCAAAACTGCCTGGCCAACTGTCAGGTAGTCCGAACAGCAAATGCAGGTCCGATTCCAGGTTGACCACGGCCTCGGGTTCCAAGGCAAAACCATTCGCAAACCGCTCGGCAAGTCCCTGCTCTTCGAGCATCTTGAAATGGATATATTGTGTCAGCGATAACTCGCTGCCCTTTCCAGACTCGCAATCAGCAAAAGCGTTGTGAGGCAGATAAAAGCTGATATCTTCTTTTTCCACCTTATACGAGAACCCCTCGTCCTGGGGGTTGCTCAGCCACAACGCCGCTATTCGTTCTCTGACGGTCATATTCAAACTTGCTGGGCAACCCCCGCGCCTGCCATGACACTATGAGTTATCCGTAGAGTCCAGGTCAGACACCGTATCGGCGTCTGTACTCTCGATAGTCCTTAGAGTTCAACACATCTGAGGGGTCAATGTGCGTTCCAAGTTCGCGAAATGCGACGAGGGCCTTACGCTGCCAACTCGCAGGGTAATGCGTGATATCGACGACCCCGTCGTATCCAAATTCAGATACGTAGTCTTCCCAAAGTCCTATTCCCAAGGCACGGCTGGGGACAATATCGCGTTCGTAGTCCTCAATAGGATTCCTCCGAGGGAGCCGCTGGTATATCCGTAGAGAGAAGCTGTGTGTCCCTTCAACAACGTGCTTTCCGTCGATGTTGAGGTAGATGACCGATATGGAGGCGTTTTTCACTCGGGAGTAAGCGGGGAGAGTATTTTCTTTGTAATGACGCCGAACGTAATATTCAGCCCGTCTGCTGAGAAACAGGCGCGCGTCTCTGACCAGTCGTTTATCAAAAACTCCCTTAAGAAATCGCTTGCGTGCAGGAAACATCCGTTGCAGATCAAGGTCACCACTATGCTTCGTATAGTCCTCAAGGACTTCGAGAAACAGCTCGATATCCATCCTTGAGAGCCATTGACGGACCTGCTTGACATATTCACTCCCCAGCATGGCCCACCAGCGTACGTAATTGAAGGCGCGTGTGCTTACCCGAGGGTCACCGGCAATAGATAAGATTACCCGGAGCCAGTTGTCCGGCATCTCCTGGTGTCCGGCGGCCTTATCGGCCATGAGCTGAATCACCTTGTGACCCAGCAACCAACCACTTTCATACGCGCTTTCATAGGTATCTTTCCGCACCAGCTCACGTAGAACCTCGTGATCTTGTCCGGCCTGGAGTCCTTTCAGGGTGTCCAGGTAGTAAATGTTTTTACACTGGGTGAAGAAGCGTCCTTCTCTCTCCATAGGAACGCCAAGAGAGGCTGTGGCTGTTTCTAAAGGGAGGCTGTCTTTCCGAGCCTGCGTAACAACCTGCCTTGGTCCTTCAACGGTAAAGAGAGTCTTAGCGTTCTTGGCGAGACGAGCGAGCGTCTGTGAGAACTTCCGGTCGGCGTTCAGACGAAACTGGGCTCGGATAAATGCTGCAAATGCTGCAAGTGATTGCGTATCTCCAAGCTGATCGAAACGGTTAAAGAAGAGTTGGCTGAAAGCAAACAGCACCAGCAATGAATGTCTTCGACGTAACGCAGCAAAATGCTCAAGTGTCGCGCGGTCGATTGGATTCCGGCTAACGCACTCGTCACACGCCTGCCACAATTCTACCAGCGGGCGAATGTCCTTGGGAGTCTTCACGACCTCTTGGACGTGTTTGCCGGCATGCAACAAGTCGTGGATGTATTCCTTACGTTTACGAAAGGCATCAGAGCTGGTGCCGGCAGTGTGGGCAAGCCGCTCAAGTTTGTCGGACAGGGCTTGATAATGTGCCACATCTGCCCTGCCGATCTGTTCAGGCAGAGCGAACTTTACCCTAATGAGCCTGAATTTGGGGAGTTTAATTGTCAAAGACATCCAGTACTCCCTGGTATTGTTCAATAACAGGCCGCCTTACGGTAAAACGTAGGTCGATACGCCGGTTTTTGCGTCGTTCTTCATCAGTATCGTCAGGGTCTCGCAAACGACGCGTCGCTGCATAGCCGCTGACCGAGAAAAGGAACTGACCTTCAAAATTCAGGAGGGTTGCGAGACCATTAGAATCGGCACCTTCCTCTGTCCAGAAACGCCACACCTGTATCGCCCGGTTTGCGGATAATCCCCAGTTCCCGAGTTCAAGGGTCCGAGCCGGTCTGCTGTCAGTATGGCCCTCCACAAAAATCGTATCGAGGAATTGATGCCGACCATCCTTGAGGCCCTGACGCAGAGCACTGTGAAGTGTATTCCCAATCGCAGCCACCGGAGCCTGTTTGTCCGGTGGAATCCGATAACTGCGAGTCTCAAAGAAGAGATATTCATCAGGAATCCGTAGGACGGTTTTGTTGTCGCTCACCTCAACCAGGATACCCCGTTCCTCCAGCTTCTTTTTGATTTCGTCGAGGAGGTCGGCACGGTTTTTGTTCGCCTCGCTCAATTCTTTAATCTCCTGCTCAAAGTAAAGTCGTCTTTTTTGAAGCTGAATGATAAACACCACCGATGCCAGGATGAAAATCACCAGCAGGCCAGCCATGATGTCGGAAAACGAAATCCAGTAAGGGTTCTCTTCGTCAACGTTCCGCCTGATATCGCTGGAGACGCGCTGAAACATGGACGTTATCTCCTCCTCACAATCTTGCCGTCCATCTCTTCGACGACGCTAGCAATGGACTGGACCGCTCCCTCCATAGCGGTCGTGTACTGCTGAGTTTGCGTGGTCCACTCGTTCAGACGGTCTTGAGTCTGAGTCTGCACTTGGTTCGCGTAGTCCGTCAGAAGCTGGGCTACTTGCTGTTGCAATTGGTCAATATGCTCCTTGAGAGTTTCAAACAATTGCTGTTGATGTTCCTTGAGTTGAGTTGTCAAATCGCGCGAAGCGGTTGACGCTTCTACAATGATGTCAGCCGCGCCAGAAAATGTTTCTCTGAGGCCCGTAAGGACACCGATCACCTGGTTAATGTTGCGACCCGTCGTCTCGTTCTCTTCGGAAAGCCGCCGGGTCTGCTCCAGCACTCGACTGAGCGTCTGATCGAGTTGATTGACTCCCGACTGGAGCCGCTCAGACAGCGTTCTCAATCCGCCGGAGGCATTATTCAACAGTTCACTCCCCGTCCGCATTTCCGAGGCGGACGTTTGAAGTCCTTGCGTAATCGTCTCGATCTGCTCATATAATTTCTGACTCTGTTGAAGGACCGTTTGCGATTTTTGAACATACCCATCAAACGATTCAGCGCGAGCGCTCTCTCTGGCGTCCATGCGCTGGTTCAGCGCCTCCAGAGCGTCCATGAAATGGGCCATTGAACCACTCCACTGGCTGATGGCAGTCTTCACCTCTGTGGTTGTGGCTTGCATCATAGCCTGCTGCCGTTCTCCCTGACCTCTGAGATTATCGCTAAATGTCTCAACCGCCGCTCCCATCGCGCTCGAAGCCTGCTCGGCTTGGTTAGTCCACTCACCGAGATGCGCTTGAGTCTGGGCCTGCATTCGGTTCGCATGGTCAGTGAGAAGTCCCGTTATCTGCTGTTGCAATTGATCAACATGCCGGGTGAGAGCATCTTGCGATGCTTGGAAACGTTCCTCAAACGCTTCTGTACGGGTTTGCTCTCTAGCATCCATATTTTGGTTCAGCTTCTCCAATGCCCCCATGAACCGTGTCATTGAACCGCCCCACTGACTAATGGCGGTTTTCACCTCTGCTGTTGTCGCCTCCATCGTCTCCCGTTGCTGTTCGCCTTGGCCTTTGAGACCGTCGCTAAATTGGTGAATGAGATTCTCAAGAGCCTCGGCTCCGCCACGTGCCTGACGGTCTGCGAGATCGTTTGAAGCCTGAGCAAGGGATTCCAGAGCAGGCTGCAAGACCTGCTGAAGACCTTCGACAACAGCGGTTTGGACGTTCTGTGCAACTTGGCTGACCGTTTCCTGCATCTTATTGCCGATGCGTTCGGAAAGACCATCCAGAGTGATAGCGGCCTGACGAGTTGCCTCGTGAACATGTACCAGTGTTTGCTCTGGACTGAGGCGCGGGAAGAGCGCGTCGATATTATCCTGTAAGGTCGTAATATTATATCTGACATACTGTTCGACACATTTTTCGATCAGATTGAAAATAAAGCTGAGTGATACCCCCCAAACAGAGGTCTTGAAGGCGATAGAGGCCCCTTGTATCAGACGGACGATACTGCTGACCTCTTCAGGATTGAGGCTGGATAAACCCAAAAACAGGCCAGTGAAGGTCCCAACAACACCAATAGCAGTCAGGAATCCGGGAACAGCGGCAAGGAGTCGATTTTCGGTGATACCTCGGCCCAAGGTATGCGCATTAAAGAAGTGAGCGGCGTCATAGGTATTCTGGATTCGCTTTTCACCTTCGGAGACAACAAGGGTCTCGTCAAACTCCGCCCATAGCTCGCCCAGCCGTTTGTCGTCCCGCTGGGCTTGCTGCTTCAGATCATGACGTTTGTCTATAAGACTATCCGGCGTGAGCCCCTGGAGAAGTTCGCGGAAGAACAAAATAGACCGGCGAGAGAGGAAACCAGCTAAGAATACCCACACCAAAAAGCAGATAAAGATGAGCAATAAAACGGCAATAAAAAGGGAACTCATCCCCTCTGAGGTCACATCGCCACTGAGCAAGGCGAAGAAAGGTTCAAGTTGGGGGAGGATATCCGCAAGGTTAAAGATAACTTTGTCTTCCATTTAGTGTATCTTTCTGGTCTCTGCCACTTCTCACCTCGTTTAGACTTTCCCGATTGTAGGACCACTCATCCCGTCGCCCGCGAAACTGCGACGCCGTATGGAAAATTACGCCCTTGCAGTCCGGGTCTTCCGCATTATCGACGGTCGCAATATAACAAGGAGCGACTGCCGGGCAAACAAGGACTTCCGAAGGACTCCGGGATGAATACTGAGCCGCCTCGTTTTTTAGCCGACCGTATGGTTGGCACCTTAGCAAAATGGCTGCGTATTCTGGGCTATGATACCGTCTATATGCCCGAGGTTTCACCTGCGAGCGTGAAGCGCGAGGCGCGCCGCCAGGACCGTATCCTGCTGACCCGCCGGACCTGTTTTCTGAACCAGAAAGACGTTCCGCCGTTTGTGTTCATTCGGGCCGACCGCTTTCGGGAGCAGCTCAAACAGGTCTGCACCGACTTGCAGCTCACGGTCTTGTCCCCTCTGCTCAGGCGGTGCAGCGTGTGCAACCGGGAACTGGAAACAATCGACCGCGAGCGGGTTCAAGCCCGCGTGCCCGCGTATGTGTGGCAAACGCAAGCAACCTTTTTCCACTGCCGGCAGTGCCAACGCGTCTATTGGAACGCCACCCACTGCGAACGCATCATAGAAGAGCTGAAACACATGGGGATTGGGTAAGGAGCAATGGAACCGGCCGGAGCTCAACCCATCTGGCTGTTCTGGGACGGAGCCTGCGGCTTGTGCCGGCGGGCGGTTGTCTGGGTCAAACACCGCGATGTGACGAATCAGATTCGGGCGGTTCCCTATCAGGGCGCGCCCCGACCCCCGATGACGGACAGTCTGGCCCGGCGGTGTGAACGCGCGGTACACGTCTTTACACCGGACGGACAGGTTTTGTCCGCCGGCCGGGCGAGCCTGTATGTGCTCGGGAAGGTGGGGTTTCCGCGTCTGGCCTGGGTGGGCGGTCTGCCGCCCTTTGTGTGGGGGGTTGAACTGGGCTATTGGATCGTCGCGCGGAATAGGCAGTTGTTTAGTAAATGGCTGTTTCCAGAAAAGTAAGACTACCGGAGCCGGCTCTTGCTAGACCTGTCCCAGTTGTCGCAGGGCCTCATACAACACAATCGCCGCGGCATTGGACAAGTTCAGGCTGCGCACCCGCGCTCCCGGCATTGGAATGGTGTACAGGGTCTCGGCATATTCCGTGCGGATTGCCTCTGACAAGCCCCGTGTCTCGCTGCCAAAGACAAGCAGGTCGTCGGGCCGATAGCGGACCGTGGTGTAGGAGCGCTGGGCGCGGGCGGAAAAGGCCAGCAGCCGGCCGGCCGGACGCCGGCCAAGGAAGGCGCTCCACGACGCATACACATGCAGGTCAACAGCCGGCCAGTAGTCGAGGCCGGCGCGCTTGAGGTAGCGATCCTCAAGAGAAAAACCCAACGGGCCAACGAGATGTAAGGGGCTGTGCGTGGCCGCACACAGCCGGGCGGTTGTCCCAGTGTTGGGTGGAATCTCCGGTTCGACAAAGACGATGTGCATGGGGAAACAGACGTCCGACCTAGTCCGGCTCTTTGACCCGGATCGGGTAGGTGGTCTCTCCTATGTGTAAAACAAATCCTTCGCCGGTAGCCGCCGGCTGGACATGCTGCGTGAGCTGATAGTAGGCCGGTCGAAGAAAGCGGGCCGCGTATTTTTGCCCTTTGACTTTGCAGTACAGGACCTCGTTGGCGCCAATAACCAGCGTGTGGGGGGACAGTCGCTCTTCACTCTCGTCGTTCAGGCGCAGGCTAAAACCGTGCTCCGGGTCTCCGGCGACCTGGGTCACAACATAGGGGGTGTCTTCAATTTCAACGCGCGCGCGGTCGCGCCCCAGTACGATTTCATACTCGCCCCGCTCATTCTCTTGGAGGCATTGGCTGAAGAGCTTGTTGATGCGCTGATTTTGGATACGCTCATCGTTGGCATACCACCAGCCATCTTTTCCAAAGTGTATCTTGCGGGTGGGGTCAATGGCCCAGAAACCGGCTTGTGGCATGGCTGCTCTGCTCTATTGACGTGATCCACGGTCCGCAGTGTCGAGAATGAGTGTCACTGGGCCGTCATTTACGAGTTGGACTGCCATATGCGCCTGGAAGTGGCCCGTGGCAACCGAGATAGGGCGGTGCTGGCAGCAGGCGACAAAATAGTCGTACAACGGTTTGGCGGTGGCCGTCTCCGCCGCGGCCGTAAACGATGGGCGGCGACCTTTGCGCGTATCGCCGTACAGCGTGAATTGCGACACAATCAAGAGTGATCCATTCACGTCTTGGACTGAGTAGGCAAATTTTCCGGTCTGGTCCGAGAAAATCCGCAGCCTAATAATCTTCTCGCTCAGAAAGTCGGCCTCGGCTTCGGTGTCACCCGTTGTCACGCCGAGCAGGACAACGAGTCCGTGCTGAATCTGCCCGACGATGTTCCCCTCAACCGAAACCTGCGCCTCGCGTACTCGCTGGATAACGGCTCGCATACTGTTGGCTCTTCTCTGTGCGATAGGTCGCTGAGTCTTCCAGTTCATATTAAGCTGAAAGACGTCTAGGTGTCCACTGAACTGGCATCCGGTCAGGCCCTCCGCTATGATCGCCGTATGTATCCCGTCCTGCTCGAACTCGGCCCCTTCACGATATACAGCTACGGGGTCATGATGGCCCTGGGCTTCGTGGCTGCGGCTTGGCTGCTGGGTAAAGGGCTGGCCTATCAAGGCCGGAACCCGGACCTTGCTTCGACCCTGGTCCTGTGGGCTGCCATCGGGGGGCTGATCGGTGCCCGGCTGCTTTTCATTCTGGATAATTGGTCCGCATTTCTGGCCGATCCGTGGGCTTTGCTTTTCACCGGTGCCGGCTTTGTCTGGCACGGCGGCTTAATCGGTGGCACCGTCGGCGTCAGTGTGTGTATCCGGCACTATAAGCTACCCTGGCTGGAGACCATGGATGCGATTGCCCCGGCAATTGCCCTGGGCCATGGAACCGGACGCATTGGCTGCCAGTTAGCTGGTGACGGGGACTGGGGACCGCCAACCGACCTGCCCTGGGGAATGGCCTACCCGGATGCCATTGTTGGCTGGGACTATCCGCCGGACGTGTTCGTTCATCCGACGCCGCTCTACGAGTTGGCAGCGTATTTTGCGATTGCGGCCGTGTTGTGGAACCGCCGGACGGCTGGGTATCACCCCGGCTCCCTGTTCTGGGGGTATTTGCTCTTGGCCGGGATTGCCCGGTTTTTCCTGGAATTTGTGCGGGTCAATCCTCCGCTCTGGGGAGCATTCTCTCAAGCCCAGGTGATCAGCATCGGCCTGATGCTGGTCGGGGCGAGCCTTCTATTCAAAAGCGGGCAGCACGGGCGCGTCCCGGCTGTCCACAATACGCTGGAGAAATCGCGGTGAGACTCTGGTTTATCCTCGGGGGGATGGGCTCGGTTGTTCTGCTGGGCGTGATGCTGCTGATCACCACGCCCTCTCCGACCACACTGCCCCGACCGGCTCCGGATTTCCTGCTGCCTGATGTGAGCGGTCAGGCGGTCCGCCTGTCTCAGCTCAAGGGAAAAGTTGTTTTGCTGAATGTCTGGGCAACGTGGTGCGGCCCGTGTCGGCAGGAGATGCCGACTATGGAAACCCTGGCGCACAAACTCAGCGGCGAGGACTTTGTGCTGTTGGCCGTGAGTCAGGATGTCGATGGAGTCGCAACGGTGAAACCCTATCTGCAAGAAGGTGGATATACCTTTCCGGTGCTGCTTGATGTCCGGGGAGAGGTTGGCAAGAAATATGGCGTCACCGGGTATCCCGAGACGTTTGTCATTGATCGCCAAGGGCAAGTCGTTTATCACCATATTGGCTATAATGACTGGGCTCAGCCGCAGATAGAGGAGGTGCTCCGGCGTTTGATCCAAAAAGGGGAGTGGCGGGTCGATACGGGAATGCCGGCGTCCGGCGCCCATACCTCCGTACTGTCAGAAGGATAAGAGGTCTTTATTCCCAAGCAGCATGAGGAAGACAAGACCGGAGAGCGGGCTCGTCCCATATCGGAGAGTATGAAGTATGCTATACTAGGCGACTGGCGGTACCGCACAAAGCCGAGCGCATGGCAGATAGCAGGGGAATACAATGATGCACAGGAAGCGGCGGCGGATCCTGATCGGATTGGTTGCTGGTGGCATTGGGCTCAGCGTGGTTCTGTTTGGGGGATATGGGCTCAATCTTGTTTCAGCCGTTGACCGCAGCACATACGAAGACCTTGAGGCGTTCACCAATGTCTTGGCTATTGTTCGCAAGAACTACGTTGAGGAAACAGAGACCCAAGCCCTTATTGAAGGGGCGATTAATGGCATGCTCGGTGCGTTGGACCCGCACAGTGCCTATCTGACACCGGATTCCTATAAGGAACTCCAGGTTGATACGGAGGGCAGTTTCGGTGGTCTGGGCATTGAGATCACCCTTCGCGATGGCATTTTGACCGTTGTTTCGCCCATTGAGGATACGCCCGCCTACCGCGCCGGAGTCCAAGCCGGGGACCAGATTATCAAGATTAACGATGAGCTGACAAAAGACATGTCGCTTATCCAGGCGGTCAAAAAGATGCGGGGCAAGCAGGGGACCCAGATTACGATCTCGGTCCGTCGTGAAGACGTACCCCGGCTGATCGATGTGTCCCTTATTCGTGAGGTGATCAAGATTCGTAGTGTGAAATCGAAAATCCTGGAAGAAGGCTATGCCTATATCCGGGTCACCCAGTTTCAGGATCGAACCAGTAATGATCTGGATACCGCGCTGAAAAAATTCGGTCAGGAAGACGTCCCACTCCAAGGCATGGTGCTGGACCTGCGCAACAATCCTGGCGGACTGCTCAGCCAGGCAGTCAAAGTCGCCGACCTCTTTTTGAGTTCCGGCATGATCGTGTATACCGAAGGCCGGCTCGAAAGCCAGCAGCAAAAATATTTCGCCCATCCCGGGGGATATACGGACATCCCGATGGTTGTCCTGGTCAATGGCGGCAGTGCCAGCGCCTCCGAGATTGTCGCTGGCGCAGTACAGGATCACGGCCGCGCGGTGGTGCTGGGAGCCAAGACCTTTGGCAAAGGCTCGGTGCAGACGATTTTACCGGTCGATGGCGGGGCGGCTCTGCGGCTGACGACCGCCATGTATTTTACGCCGAATGGACGGTCGATCCAGGTGACGGGCATTGTCCCTGATATTGAACTGGAAAACCTGCCTGAAGCCTATGTCGCAGCTCGGCGACGCCACGGGGTGCGTGAAGAGAATTTGCGCGGACATTTTGGCAACATCAGCGACACTCCGAACGATCCATCGGGCGACCGGCCTGCCGATGCTGAGGTCGAGCCCCAGGCCCTGCCCGAGATTGATATTAAAGAAGGGGAGCTGGGCAAAGACCCGCAGCTTGACCGGGCGCTTGAATTACTCAAGTCGTGGAAAGTCTTTCAGACAACGGTTGCTGAGGCAAAAGGCTAGGGCGGTCGGTGTGCTGGCGTAACCTCTGCTGCTATGACGACTCCTGCCTTTGAATCCGGCCACGCGCGCGCGCTGTCCGTCACCGACCTGGCAAGCCTGATCCAAGGCCAGCTTGAGGCCGATTTTGGTGACATCTGGGTTGTTGGTGAACTCTCCGGCCTGCGCACCCCCGCCTCCGGGCATATCTATTTCACGCTCAAGGATGAGACCAGCCAGTTGCGTAGCGTGATGTTTCGCGGTTATGCCCGGCTGCTCCGCTTCCGGCCCGAGGACGGTCTGGAGGTCCTGATCAAGGGCCGGGTCAGTCTGTATTCCGCTCGGGGTGATTTGCAGGTCTATGCGGCCAGCATGGAGCCGCGCGGGCTGGGCGGGCAGCAATTGGCCCTGGAGCAACTCAAAGCCAAACTCGCCGCCGAGGGTCTCTTCTCTCCAGAACGCAAACGTCCCCTGCCGTTCTTCCCGCGTCGGGTCGGAGTCGTCACCGCCCTCGGAGGGGCGGCTATTCAGGATATTCTGACCATTCTGCACGGCCGCTGTCCGTACACGCAGGTCGTCGTCCGACCCACTAAGGTGCAAGGCGCCGGGGCCGGTGTTGAAATTGCCGCGGGGATTAACGATCTGAACGAACACGGGCAGGTCGAGGTGATTATTGTCGGCCGCGGTGGGGGCTCGCGTGAGGATTTGTACGCCTTTAACGAAGAGGTGGTAGCCCGTGCCATCGCCGACTCGGACCGGCCCGTTATCGCCGCGGTCGGCCATGAGATAGACCTGAGCATCGCCGACCTGGTGGCGGATTCCCGCGCCCCAACGCCGACTGCCGCAGCCGAAATGGTTGTGCCGTTATGGGTGGACCTGTCCGACCGGGTGGCGGGTACCGCCCGGGCCTTGAGCACAGCCATGCAGCGGGCGGTGACCGACCGGCGGCGTCAGGCCGGGCGGCTGGAAGAGCGGATGCGTGACCCGCAGCATCGGGTTGACGCGCTGCGTGAGCGAACGCAGACAGCGCTGGCCCGCCTCCGCTCTGCGTTTCAGCGCAAGAATGAGGGCGTCCGCGCCCAGCTCGAAGACGCCGCTGCAACCCTCAACAGCCTGAGTCCCCTTGCCGTTTTAGGTCGGGGATATAGTCTCACGCGGACTATACCTGAGAACGCTGTAGTGCGAGATGCGGCAACATTGCGTCCCGGAGAGAACGTGCGCTTGACTTTTGCTCAGGGAGAAGCGCGCGCCCGCGTGGAAGAGGTCATATCGTAGATGGAAATTGCCGCGGATAAAAAATTCGAAGACGCCTTGCAGGATTTGGAGGGCGTGGTTGAGAAACTCGACGCCGGGAGCCTGTCGCTCGAAGCCTCCCTCCAGGCTTTTGAAGAGGGCGTGTCGCTGGTCCGTTTTCTGGAAGAGAAACTGACCGAGGTGGAAAAACGGGTCGAGGTCCTCACGCGGGATAACAGCGGTCTCTTTCAGACCCAGAGTCTGGAGACCGACGAAGAAGGGGACGTGTGAAACTCGAACAGTATTTACAACGGCGCTGTGCGCTGATTGACCGGACGCTCAAGCAACTCCTGGCCGACCATGCGGCCCCGCCCAAGAACCTGGGCAAGGCCATGCACTACAGCCTGTTTTCCGGGGGGAAACGGATTCGGCCCATTCTGGCCCTGGCCAGTGGGGAGGCCGTCGGCGCGCGGCCGCAGCCCATCCTGCCCTTTGCCTGCGCGCTGGAAATGATCCATTCCTACTCCTTGGTGCACGACGATCTGCCGGCTATGGATGATGATGACCTGCGACGCGGAAAGCCGACCAATCATGTCGTGTTCGGTGAGGCCATGGCCATTTTGGCAGGCGACGGACTACTGACCGAAGCCTTTCGGATTATGGCCCAGGCCGCGCTCAAACGCGGACAGGACCGCACCGCGGCCCTCCAAGCCATATGGGAAGTGGCGGCCGGCGCCGGTATGGCCGGCATGGTGGGTGGCCAGGTGGCGGATATTGAAGCTGAACACCAAAAGCCGACCCGCAAACGGGTCGAGTATATTCATACCCGCAAGACCGGCGCCTTGTTGCGGGCATCGGTCCGGGTTGGCGCGCGGGTTGGTGGGGCGAGCGCGAAACAATATGCCCGCCTCGATCAATATGGGACGGCCGTTGGGCTGGCCTTTCAGGTGACAGACGACATTATGGATATTGAAGGTGGCACGGCAAAAACGGGCAAACGGGTCGGCCGCGATGCCGAGCGCAATAAAGCCACCTATCCGGCTGCCCTGGGGATGAAAAAAACCAAGCGGTACGCACGGGAACTGCTTGATGAGGCCATCACTGCCCTGCAATCATTTGGCCCCAAAGCCGAACCGCTGCGGCAGATCGCCCTTCTTGTGGTCGAACGAGCCGTCCCTTCTGAAACGTGAGCCAACGTAAGCGCCTCGATCTGCTGCTGGTTGAACGTGGTCTGGTCTCCAGCCGAGAACAGGCCCGGCGGCTGATCATGGCCGGTGCCGTCGTTGCCGGCGAGCAGCGGGTGGACAAGCCTGGCACGCTGCTTGATCCTGCTATTGCCGTGCGGCTCAAGGCCGACGCCCAGTCGCCTTACGTCAGTCGAGGTGGCCACAAACTGGCGGGCGGGCTGAAGGATTTTGGCTTGGACGTAACCGGAGTCACTGCCCTGGATGTCGGGGCTTCAACCGGCGGGTTTACGGACTGTCTGTTGCAGAATGGCGCAGCCAAGATCTTTGCTGTTGACGTCGGCTATGGACAACTGGCTTGGTCTCTCCGCCAGGACCCGCGCGTCGTGAGCCTGGAACGCCGCAATATCCGCAGCCTCGCCGCTAGCGAATTGAGCCCGACACCAACCTTGGCAGTGATTGACGCCTCGTTTATTTCGCTCACCCTGGTTATTCCACAGGTCATCAGCCTGATTGCCGCCAGGGGAGAGATCATCGCTTTGGTCAAGCCTCAATTTGAAGTGGGGAAAGGGCGGGTGGGGAAGGGCGGTGTTGTGCGTGACCCGGCCCTCCATGCGGAAGTACTGGAGGACTTGCAGGCGCGTGCGGACGGTTGGCAGCTTGAAGTCAGAGGGGTGACGGAGTCTCCCTTGCAAGGACCAAAAGGCAATAAGGAATTTCTTCTGTATTTGCAGAAGCGCTGAGGAAGACTTTATTTGATCCGCATCGCCCCCGTGCAGAAGCCTGTGAGGTAGCTATGTCATTGAGCCAAAAATTACACGCAGCCACGCCGATTTGGCAAAAGACGCTCACGCACCCCTTTGTGGTCGGCCTTGGAGACGGCAACCTGCCCCTGGAAAAATTCCAGTTTTATATGTGTCAGGACTACATATTCCTGATTGAGTACAGCCGCGTCCTGGCCCTGGCGACGGCAAAAGCGCCCGACCTGGACACCATGGGGCGCTTTGCCCAGCTCCTTGATGCTACCCTCAACCAGGAAATGGCGCTCCACCGCGCGTTTGCCGCGGAGTGTGGCATCAGCGCGGAGACCCTGGCCGCAACCCAGGCTGCGCCCACCACGCAGGCATATACGAATCATTTAGTACGAGTGGCCGCGCTCGGAGACCTGGCTGCCATAGTCAGCGCGACCCTGCCCTGTCAGTGGGGCTATAGTGAAATCGGCCAGGCTCTGGCACGACAGGGCAAGCCGAGCGCTCCGGCATTTTACGGCAAATGGATTGATATGTACGCTGACCCGGAGTTTGCCGCCCTCTCGACCTGGCTCCGGGACGTGCTCGACCGCCTGGCACCAACGGCGGATGAAAGGCAGCTCACGCAGATTTTTCAAACCAGCGCCCGCTACGAATATCTCTTCTGGGAAATGGCCTACCAAACGCAGGACTGGCCGGTATGAGCGGGAAGCCTGCCCAGGCTTGTTCGTATCAAAAAGGTTATTAGACGCTGTCCCATTCGGCTTCCATCTGCTGGTGTTTGTTCGTCAGATAGGCGGCAAAGGACGCGCAGGCCCCGAACATAAACATGGCTTCGTCCAGTCCGACATCAGCCGAGTCCTTAAATACCAGCGAATGGCGGATCCCTTCTTCGCTGTTGGCGTAAGCGTATATTTGCTCAAATCCTTCTTTAAGTTGATTATTTCTGAGAAGTCCTTTCTTTTCCAGAGATTTTAAGGCCTTACCGAGCGTATTACCCTTAGGGGCAATACGCCGAGCGACAGATTCTACCGCGTTGATGCTTTCTCTAATCGAATCTGCAAACTGTGGGTCGTTTATGTGTCTCGCGTCGTTGATATGTTTCGCAGCTTGGCGCAGGTGTGTTGCCGCCCCTTCCATGCTGTTCTTACGAAGCGTCTCGATAGCCTGCCGCGTTGTCTCACCAGCTTCACGATTGACCCGAGGCATGATCGTGGGAAGTCCGTCTTTATCGTCTACGAAATAAGCGATTGGAGCTTTCTCAAAGACGTCAACTAGATCCTTATGCAGGTTTTCTGAACAGTCTTCGTTCCGTAGGATGAATTCAATGAATGTTAAGACTTCATGGTAACCCTTGTCACGTATCCACTCTTTACAAAAGTCGAAGTAGTAATCTTCCTCACTCCATTCTTCTATTTCATCATGGAACTGACCGCGGATATCGAATTGGTATGAGTCTATAATGGAGTATATATTTCCTTTATTATTAGTGGAAACATTGACGATTTCAGTATCTATAGCCTGCCACGCCAACTGCCTGAACTTTTGCGGGAGGTACTCCGGTTGCATCAGTTTGGGCAGCGGAGCTTGTCCTTCTCGCTGTGAAAAGGTCAGTTTGTGGAAGTCATTGTTGTTTTCGTGTGCCATTATTCCTCTCAAACACCCGCAGCATTCCTATCATGTTCAATCCTCGTAGGTTGGATTAGCAAAGCGTAATCCGACAGGGATAAGGTGCAGGATGTCCTTCAGGCGGTCGAATTTTTCCGAGGGAGCCGGGGGCGAAGATGGTCCCTCACTCATGCTCTGGTCTCCCACTTCAGACGCACTTTTAGTGTATTTAACTGATTCCACGGGAGATGTTTTTCATGTTGAAGCCTCCCTACGGCTATACCTGGAGCTATGCCTTGTTCCTCAGCGAATTGGCGAACGGAGCTTTCGTCATAGAGGGACGTTGTGACAAATTGCTCCCAATCGTCCGGCGGTATGAGAAAATTCGCCGCCCATTGATTGGCTTCCGTCTCAATGTCGGTGGGCTCCTCATCCGCTTTTGTTCCGTCGATAAAGACGCGCTTCTTACTATGCAGCAGAATGTGAGCGGCCTCGTGGAACAGGCTGAACCACAGGTGGTCATCGGTCTTATGACGTGCGCTAAGTTGCATGACGGCCTTGCGGGGTGTGAGCCACCAGGCCGCGCCGCTAAGTGCGGTTTTTGGGAAAGGCTTGACCAGGGCCAGGACAACCCCGGATTCGTTGCTGAGTTGTCGGACCTTTTCCAATGCTTCTCCGAGAGGTGCTTGTGTGAGGCCGCGCATCTCTCTCAGCGCCCGCCGGAATTGTACTTCGCTATAATCGGCACACTCCTGCTGTTCCGCCTCAAGTTCTCCGAGCCGCAGCCAAGTTGCCAGTGCGGGCATGTCGCTCTCGAAGCTGGGTGAGTGCCGATATGCGACACTCATGCGATAGTATTTCGTATGCCAAGCCTCGACCGAGGCAACTCCGAAGAACGAGAGCAGTCTTGACACCGCATCGAAATCAGAGGCGGGCTTGTCGATTTCTCCTCGTTTCACCAATTCCCTAAGAGGCAGCGTCTTGAGCCAGGAAAGAGCCCCCTCGGCCTCTCGCGCCTCGGCCTCTCGTGCCCGGTGAAGCTGATAGCGGGCCTCTATACCCAGCCAAATACTCGCATCAAGACCGAGCACTTTCTCGAATTGGAGGGCGGTCTTAGGCTCAATCGGAGCCTTGCCGGTAATGATCTCGCTGATGAGCTTTGCGGAACGGCCACACCGCCGGGCAAGCTCAGCCGGGGAAAGATTTTGACTCTGCAAATGTTCCTCTACGACCCAGCCGGGCGGAACCGCGTAGTCGGGCTGGTAGGGATATGTCGTGGCGTCCATAGTGTTCGCCTCCTTCAATGATAATCAGTGACCTCGATGATCGTGATTGCGGTCACTGCATCAGTGTTAATGCCACTGCCGGTTTCCTGCACGGACATGTCGCTCGGCTCAAAAATCAGCCGATACGGGTGCGTGAGATCAACGGTATACTGGCCGGCCCGATCCCCGTGAAGCTGATGACGCCGATTCGGTGGAAGGGTTGGCACCATTGACAGTGTCGGGGCCTCTCGGAGCACGGCGAGGCGCGTCATGATTGTACGCGCCATGCGGTCGCCGTACTGCCTGCGTAGCGCGCTGACAGAGTTGAAGATTCTGGCGAGCTTCCTGGTCCGAAAGACAATTTCCACTTTTGAATCTCATTTAATTTACCTGATAGGTAAGGATTTATCAGTACTAGCGTAGGGGTGCAAGTGGTATCTGACAGAAGGAGGCAAGCATGCAAAACCCACCCCGGCCCTTCGGGCCAGAGGGGATGGGGGAGGGCTCTTCTCTGCCGGACGGGGTGATCCCTTGACAGCCGAGAGGAACATCGGTACACAAAGGGCACCTTTAATTTAGCCCCGAGAGGCTATGAAGGGCGGCTATGAAACTCTTTATCTTCCTCACTGCATTGACGAAAATACGATAAGCCTCCTTGGACTTCCAAGGGGGCTTTTTTTTGATCTATGTCACAGGCGGCGCAGCGTATCGTTCTGGATTCGGCGGCAATCTCCCGGGCTCTGACCCGGATTGCACACGAGATTCTTGAGCGCAATCAGGGCGGCGACCAACTCGCGCTGGTTGGCATACATACCCGTGGCGTCGACCTGTCGGTCCGTCTGGCGGACAAGATCGCCACGGTTGAAGGGGTCCGTCCGCAGTGTGGAGCAATTGATATCACTCTCTATCGAGACGATGTGGGGCGAACCCGGACCCAGCCCGAGGTGCACGGCACCTCTATTCCTTTTGCGGTCGATACCATGCGCATCGTGCTGGTAGACGATGTGCTGTACACGGGGCGGACCGTCCGCGCGGCGATGGATGCGCTGGTTGATTTTGGCCGGCCCAAAAGCATTCAACTCGCAGTCCTGGTTGATCGAGGACACCGCGAGCTGCCGATTCGGCCTGACTATGTGGGAAAAAATATTCCAACGTCGTACGAAGAGCGTGTATCGGTCTGTCTGGTGGAACGTGACGGACACGATCGGGTCGTGATCGAGTAGGGGGTCGCCATGACGTTCAGCCAGCGCCATTTCCTCGGTATCGAAGGCTTGTCCCGGGACGAATTGTTATTTGTGCTCAACACGGCCGAATCCTTTCGAGAGATTTCCGAGCGGGAAGTGAAAAAAGTTCCGACGCTGCGCGGAAAAACCATTATCAACCTGTTCTACGAGTCCAGCACCCGGACGCGCTCCTCCTTTGAGATTGCGGCCAAACGCCTGTCCGCTGACGCGATCAATATCTCTGCCTCCACGAGTAGTGTGAACAAAGGCGAAACCCTGATGGATACGGCTCGCAACCTGTGCGCCATGCGTCCGGCAGCCTTGGTGATTCGTCATCCGGCGTCCGGCGCCCCCCACCTGCTGGCCCGGTTGAACCAGTGCCCGGTGATCAATGCCGGTGACGGCACCCATGAGCATCCGACCCAGGCGCTCCTGGATGTTATGACGATCCGTCAACATCTCGGCGACATTGTCGGGAAAACCATTGCCATTGTGGGCGATATCCTGCATAGCCGTGTGGCTCGGTCCAATATCCTGGCCCTCACCACTTTGGGTGCTCAGGTCCGGCTGATCGGCCCGCCCACGCTGCTGCCGCCGGAATTCAGCGGCTGGGGTGTTGAACGGCATACGAATTTACGGGCTGGCTTGGCCGGTGTTGACGCGATTATGATGCTGCGCTTGCAGCGTGAGCGACAAACGCGGAATTTCTTTCCCAGCCTGGACGAATACGCCCGCCGCTTTTGCTTGACTGTCGAGGCGCTCAGAGAGGCCAAGCCGAACGTTATTATTTTACACCCTGGTCCAATGAACCGCGGTGTTGAGATTGACTCCCGGGTTGCGGATGGTCCGTATTCGGTGATTCTCGAACAGGTGACCAACGGGATTGCGGTCCGCATGGCTGTCCTCTATCTGCTCACGACGCAGGAGCGGCTGGCAACGGCGGACACTGGACAGGAGACAGTGCGGGAGAGGCCCGACGTGCAGACCGCGCCCGGTGCGTGGGATGAGCGCCCCCAACCGGGCCCCTTTGACGCTGCTCAGGACAGGCAGGAAAAAAGGCACCTACGGCAACCTGAGCCGTCCTTCTTACCCAAACGTGCGGTTGGGCAATAAACCATGCGCATAGTCGTGCAGAACGGGATGGTCATTGACCCGGCCAATGGGCTGGAAGCGAACCTCGATCTCGTCATCGAAGCGGGCGTGATTCGTGATTTGGGCCGGCCCGGCAGCTTTGCCTCGGTCGAAGCGCAGCGGATTGACGCCTCCGGCTGCGTCGTCGCCCCCGGACTGATTGATATGCACGTACATCTGCGCGAGCCGGGCTATGAATATAAAGAGACGGTCCTGACCGGAACCCAAGCCGCAGTGGCCGGTGGATTCACCGCGGTGGCCTGTATGGCCAATACCAGTCCGGTCAATGACAATGGAGCGGTCACGCGCTTTATCGTGGAGCAGGCGCGGGATGCCGGGCTGGCTCGGGTGTTCCCGATTGGGGCGCTTTCAAAGGGCCTCCACGGAGAAGAGTTAGCCGAAATCGGGGAGATGGTTGATGCCGGGGCTGTTGCCATATCCGACGACGGACGCCCGGTTATGGATGCCAACCTGATGCGCCGGGCGCTGGAATACTGCTCAATGTTTGACGTGCCGATCAGTGTGCATGAGGAAGACCTGCACCTCTCGGCTGGGGGCGGGATGAATGAGGGGCCGACCTCGGTGCGACTGGGTATTCGCGGCGTCCCGAGTGTCGCCGAAGAGGTCATGGTGGCGCGTGACATTGCCCTGGCGCGCCTCACCGGCGGACGGCTGCATATCGCGCATATCAGTACCCGCCGCGCGGTGGGACTGGTCCGCCAGGCAAAGGCCGAGGGCCTGGCGGTCACGGCCGAGGTGGCTCCGCACCATTTTATGCTTACCGAAGAGGCGGTTGAGGGATATAATACCAACGCGAAGATGAGCCCGCCACTCCGTCTGGCCGACGATGTGACGGCCATGCAGGCAGGCTTGCGAGACGGGACTATTGACGCTATTGCAACCGACCATGCCCCCCACCACCGAGACGAGAAAGAGGTTGAATTCGATCAGGCCGCTCACGGCGTGACCGGCTTGGAGACGGCCCTGGCGTTGACGCTGAAATTAGTCCAAGACGGGGTGTTCTCCCTCTCCGAAGCCATACGGAAACTGAGTGTGAACCCGGCTCGTATTCTGGGTCTGCCCTACGGCACGCTTGCGGTGGGGAGGCCGGCGGACCTGACACTTTTTGACACCCAAGCGAGCTGGCAGGTGGAACCACTCGCCTCTCGGTCGCGCAGTCAGAATACGCCTTTTGCCGGCTGGGAGCTGACCGGCAAGGTGCGACTGACCCTGGTTGAGGGGCGGATTGTGTACGATGACTGTGAGCAGGAGGGCAAACCGGCGTGAGACCCACAGCACTCTTAGCCCTGGCCGATGGGACGGTTTTTGAAGGCAGCGCTTTTGGCGCTGAAGGCGAAGCGGTTGGCGAGATCGTCTTCAACACCTCGCTGACCGGCTATCAGGAGATTCTCACCGATCCCTCCTATACAGGTCAGATCGTCACCATGACCTATCCCGAGATTGGCAATGTCGGGGTCAATACCGAAGATGTTGAATCCCGCCGGCCTTTTGTTGAAGGCTTTGTGGTCAAGGAATACTGGGAACGGCCCAGCAACTGGCGAGCGCAGAAGAGCCTGGCCGCCTATATGCGCGAGCACGGTATTGTCGGCATTCAGGGTATTGATACCCGTTCACTCGTCCGCCGCATTCGCGACGGCGGTGCCCAACAGGGCGTGATCTCGACCCAGGACTGTGATCCAAGACAGCTGGTGGAAAAGGCCCAAGCCGCGCCAAGCTTGGTCGGGCGTGATCTGGTGAAAGAGGTCACCTGTCGCGAGCCGTACGACTGGTCCCAAGGCTATTGGGAGTTGGAGGGCGGCTATCGCCAGCAAGGGACAGGACATGCGCCCGAGCCGCGCTTCTCTGTGGTCGCCTACGATTTTGGGGTGAAGTTCAACATCTTACGTCATTTGGTGGAGGCGGGCTGTCGGGTGCGGGTCGTGCCGGCCCACACCCCTGCGGCAGAGGTCCTGGGTCTCAAGCCGGATGGCGTTTTTTTGTCGAATGGGCCGGGCGACCCGGATGCCGTGTCCTATGCCAGAGAGAGTATTGCCGCCCTGGTGGGGAAAGTCCCCCTGTTCGGCATCTGTCTGGGGCACCAGATTCTGGGCCTGGCGCTGGGTGGACAGACCTATAAGCTCAAATTCGGACATCACGGAGGCAACCAGCCGGTGATGGACCTCACCACCCGGAAGGTCGAGATTACGGCGCAGAACCACGGTTTTTGTGTGGACGTCGACTCGTTACGCGAGCGGGCGGAAGTCACCCATCTCAACCTGAACGACCGGACGGTGGAAGGCTTGCGGCATACGCAGGAGCCGCTCTTTTCCGTGCAGTATCATCCGGAGTCTTCTCCCGGCCCACATGATGCGGCCTATTTGTTCCAGCGCTTTACTACTTTGATGGAGCAGTTTCGCGGCTGATTTCTGACCGACAGATATAAACCATGCCCAAGCGTACAGACCTCCATTCCATCTTACTGATCGGTTCCGGCCCCATTGTTATTGGCCAGGCGTGTGAATTTGACTACTCGGGCACCCAGGCCTGTAAGGCGCTCAAAGAGGAGGGCTACCGCGTCATCCTGGTCAATTCCAATCCGGCCACGATTATGACCGACCCCGATTTTGCGGACCGGACCTATATCGAGCCACTCATGCTGTCGGTCCTTGAAAAAATAATTGAAAAAGAACGTCCGGACGCCCTGCTGCCGACCATTGGCGGTCAGACCGGTTTGAATCTGGCCATTGACCTGGCCGAAGCCGGTATTCTCGACCGCTACGGCGTGGAACTCATCGGGGCCAAGCTGCCGGCCATCAAGAAAGCCGAAGATCGCGATTTGTTCAAGGCGGCCATGCAGCGCATCGGCCTGGACCTGCCTCGGAGCGGCTATATCCATTCTCTTGAGGAAGCCTATGCCTTACGCGAGACCTTGGGCCTGCCGTTGATTATCCGACCGTCCCGCACCCTGGGGGGGGCTGGGGGCGGGATCGTCCAAACACCGCAAGAGTTTCAGACCATTGTCGAGTGGGGCTTACAGGCCTCTCCCACGCATGAGGTCCTGATTGAAGAGTCGATCGCCGGTTGGAAAGAGTTTGAACTGGAAGTGATGCGTGACACCCAGGACAATGTGGTCATCATCTGCTCCATCGAAAATTTCGATCCGCTCGGGGTTCACACAGGCGATTCCATTACGGTGGCGCCCGCCCAGACACTGACCGATAAGGAATATCAACTCATGCGGGATGCGGCGTTGCGCATTATCCGTGAAATCGGAGTTGACACGGGTGGGTCCAATATCCAGTTCGCCGTCCACCCGGAGACCGGTCGGTTGGTCGTGATTGAAATGAACCCGCGCGTGTCCCGTTCCTCGGCCCTGGCGAGTAAAGCGACCGGATTTCCGATTGCCAAAATTGCCGCAAAACTGGCTGTGGGCTATACCCTGGACGAAATTCCGAATGATATTACGCGCGAGACGCCGGCCTCGTTTGAACCCACGATCGACTATGTGGTGGTCAAGCTGCCGCGTTTTACTTTTGACAAATTCCCCCAAGCGAGGGATTTGCTCGGACCGCAAATGAAATCGGTCGGCGAGGCCATGTCCATAGGCCGGACCTTCAAGGAGGCGCTCCAGAAAGCCCTGCGTTCGCTCGAAATCGACAGCTACGGGTTTGAATCGACAAACGGCAGCGTTGAGACGCCGCTGGACGCCATTCGCGCGTCCCTGCAAACCCCCAACGCCCAGCGGTTGTGGTTTGTGGCGGACGCGCTCCGCCTGGGCATGGGGGTGGATGAACTCTATCAGCTCTCAAAAATCGATCCGTGGTTTCTGGATAATATCGTGCAGATCCTGGAGTGTGAGAAGGAAGTCCAGCGGGCGAAGGGACCAGAGGAGACTAGCGGGGTCGTCGCCAAACCGACGGAAGTCGTGGCGGCATTACCGCCCGACCTGTTACGCCGGGCAAAACAGATGGGCTTTTCTGACGTCCATCTTGGCCGTCTGCTCGGTGTCAGCGAGGATGACGTCCGGGCCGAACGCGAACGTCTGGGTGTGGTTCCGGTCTATAAAACAGTGGACACCTGCGCGGCTGAATTCGTGGCCCATACGCCCTATTTATACTCAACCTACGAAGGGCCTGTCCTGAGCCAAGTCGAAGGAGAAGACGAGTCCCGGCCGACCGACCGCAAGAAGGTGGTCATTCTGGGTGGCGGGCCGAATCGGATCGGCCAGGGTATCGAGTTCGACTATTGCTGCGTGCACGCGGCCTTTGCGCTCAAAGAAGACGGCTTTGAAGCTATTATGGTGAACTGTAACCCCGAGACCGTCAGCACGGACTATGACACCTCGGACAAGCTGTATTTTGAGCCGCTGACGCTGGAAGATGTGCTGAGTATTGTACAGCGTGAACAGCCGTATGGGGTCATTGTCCAGTTCGGCGGGCAAACGCCGCTCAAGTTGGCCGTGCCGCTCGAACGGGCCGGGGTGCCGATTCTGGGCACGCCGCCGGATGCCATTGACCGGGCCGAGGACCGCGAACGGTTCAAGCAGATGCTGGAACGGCTCGGCCTGCGACAGCCGGCCAATGGCACGGCCCGGTCGGTTGAGGAAGCCGTGGTCATTGCTCAGGACATTGCCTATCCGGTGCTGGTCCGTCCTTCCTATGTTCTGGGCGGACGGGCTATGGAACTGGTGTATGACGAGGCGAGCCTGCGACGTTATATGCGCGAGGCGGTGTCCGTGTCCGCGGCGCGACCCGTCCTGATCGATAAATTCCTGGATGACGCCACCGAGGTTGATGTGGACGCCCTGAGCGACGGCCGGCGGGTCGTGATCGGCGGCATTATGGAACATATCGAACTCGCTGGCATCCACTCCGGTGACAGTGCGTGTTCGCTCCCGCCGCGCACCTTGTCCGCCGCAGTGCAGGCCGAGATTCGACGGCAAACCAGCCTGTTGGCCCAAGAGCTGGGTGTGGTTGGCCTGATGAATATCCAGTTCGCCGTCAAGGAGCAGCAGGTTTTTCTGATCGAGGTAAATCCGCGCGCCTCACGCACCGTGCCGTTTGTGAGCAAGGCGATCGGCGTCCCGCTGGCAAAGATAGCCGCGCGCGTCATGGCGGGCAAAACCTTGGACGAACTGGGTTTTACCCAGGAAGTCATTCCCGGCCACGTCAATGTCAAAGAAGCGGTTTTTCCGTTTATTAAATTCCCCGGCGTGGATACCATCCTGGGACCGGAAATGAAGTCAACCGGCGAGGTCATGGGGATGGACCAGTCCTTTGCCATGGCTTTTGTAAAGGCGCAATTTGCGGCGGGGAATATCTTGCCGAAAACGGGCAAGGTCTTCTTGAGTGTTCGTGACCGGGATAAGCCTGCCACCCTGCCTATTGCCAAACAGTTGGCGGAGAATGGCTTCTCTATGGTGGCGACGCGCGGCACCGCTGCGTTTCTCCGACAGCACGGGCTGTCGGTCGAGATGGTGAATAAAGTCCTGGAAGGTTCTCCGCATATTGTGGATGCCCTCCAGGCGGGCTTGATCGATCTGGTCATTAATACGACCGAGGGGGCGCAGTCCATCAAGGATTCCTTTTCGATTCGGCGAAGTTCCCTGGAGTGTCAGGTGCCGTATTTTACGACGGTGGCGGGAGCGGAAGCGGCGGTCGAAGGCATTGCCCGCCTCAAGCAGGGCCTGCTCGGCGTGTACCCGCTTCAGGCTTATCATGGTGAAGAGCACGGGTAAGAGGGGTATGGCTGGCGGAAAGTCGAAAGTTGGGGAGGTGGAAAGTCGAAAGGTGGCTGAAACTTCCCGTCTCTTTGATCGGTCATCCCCCCCAGCCCCCCTTAGCAAGGGGAGGGAGAAAGGGGATGCTGCTCCAGCGCGCTCCTTTCGGTCGCGTCAGCCGCCGCTCAAAAATTCGGTGCAGTATGTCAAAGGCGTGGGACCGCGTCGGGCTGAGCAGTTGGCGCGGCTTGGTATAGAAACGGTCGAAGACCTGCTCTACCACATTCCCTTCCGCTACCAGGACCGGCGCGAAATCAAGCAAATTTGTCATCTTCAGGTGGGAGATGAGACGGCGGTCAGCGGCCAAATCGCCCGTATGGAACGGCGCTTTCTGGCCCGTCGGCGTCGCTGGGTGCTCGAAGCCGTTGTCCGGGACGAAACTGGCTTTCTCTTCCTGCTGTGGTACCACCAGCATCGCTATTTTCAGCAACGCTATCAGCTTGGCCAGCGGGTCCTGCTGTACGGCAAGGTTGAGAAGGGCATGAAGGGTGGTAAGTGGATGATCCACCCGGACATGGAGCCGCTGGAAGAAGACGACGAGACCGCCCGCGTCCTGCCCATTTACAATAAGACCACCGAAATGACGGTGGCTGCCATGCGGCGGATCGTGCATGGTGCGGTTGACCGCTATGTCGATCAGGTCTCCAACGGCGTGCCGCAGGAAATCTGTGAGCGCCTGCACCTGATGCCGCTCGGTCATGCCCTGCGACAGTTGCACGTCCCCCCGCTTGATGCCGAGGTTGCTGAACTCAACGAGGCCACCTCTCAGGCGCATCGGGCTGTCGTGTTCGATGAACTCTTTTATTTGCAACTGGGCATGGCGTTGCGTCGGCGTAACACCGTCCGGGAAGAGGGGCTGTCCATTGTGCCGGGGCCGCTCGTCCAGCAGATATACGGCATCCTGCCGTTTCGGCTGACCGCGGCCCAGGAGCGGGTGGTTGAGGCCATTTTTCTGGATATGGCCGCGCCCCACCCGATGAACCGTCTGGTCCAGGGAGATGTTGGGTCGGGCAAGACGATCGTGGCCTTCTTTGCCGCTCTGGCCGCCCTCGACAGCGGCTACCAAGTGGCCTTCATGGCTCCGACGGAACTCCTGGCCGAGCAGCACTACCGGACGCTGACGCCGCTGGCCGAGCAGCTCGGCCTGTCCATGACCCTGCTGACCGGAGAAATCCGCCCGAAACGCAAACAAGAAATTTATGGCCTCCTGGAACGGGGCGAGGTCGAGGTCGCGGTCGGCACCCACGCCCTGATCCAGGAGGGCGTGCGCTTTCGACATCTGGGCCTGGCCATTGTGGATGAGCAGCATCGCTTTGGGGTGATGCAACGCGCTGCCCTGCGGAAACGCGGTACGAATCCGGATATTCTGCTGCTGACTGCTACCCCCATCCCCCGCACCCTGGCCCTGACCCTGTACGGCGACCTGGATGTCTCGGCTCTGGATGAACGCCCGCCCGGCCGCAAGCCGATCACGACTCGGATTTTTCATGAAGGCGAGAGAAAAAAAGCCTATCAACTCGTCAAAGACCAGATCGAACAGGGCCATCAAGCCTACGTGGTCTATCCACTGGTTGAGGAATCAGAGAAGTCCGACCTGAAGGCTGCGACCTCCATGGCCAAAGAGCTGGCCCAGACCTTTTTTGCCGACTATTCGGTCGGGCTCGTGCATGGCCGCCTGAAGGGCGCCGAAAAAGAAGCAGTCATGCAGCGTTTTAAGGCTGGCGAGCATCACCTGCTGGTTTCGACCACCGTCATTGAGGTCGGCATTGACGTGCCGAACGCGACCGTCATTGTGATCGAGCACGCCGAACGCTTCGGCCTGGCCCAGTTGCACCAGTTGCGCGGTCGAGTCGGACGCGGGCAGGCGGCTTCCTTGTGTTTGCTGCTGGCCCAGTACGCGCCGGGTGACGAGTCCATGCGGCGTCTTCAGGTCATGACGGAAACCGACGACGGCTTCAAAATTGCCGAAGCCGACCTGGCGTTCCGCGGGCCGGGCGAGTTTCTGGGCACGCGTCAGTCCGGGATGCCCGACTTCCGGGTAGCCAATATCGTGCGCGACAGTAAGATTCTGGAAACCGCGCGGGACGAAGCCCTGGCCTGGCTCGAACGCGACCCCAACCTGACCACGTCCGAGTCCCGCCGCCTACGCGCCGTCCTCGAAGACCGCTGGGCCGGCCGGCTGGAGCTGGCTCGGGTGGGGTAGAACTGTTGAAGACATAGAGCATTTCATGATGGGTTGTAGCCATGCCGTTACGCTCTCGTCATGCCGGACTTGATCCGGCATCCAGAGGTCGGGGGGCTGGGGGCCTGGATTCCTGCTTTTACAGGAATGACGGGTGGCTACACAGTATCATTATTTGTTCTAGGTTAGGCGTTGAGACGGATAGTGTTCGAGAGGGGAACAATCTAGGTTTCAGCGGGTTTCTGACTTGCTCTGAGATTCCTCCCGAATCAAATTCCCGTTCTCGTCCATCGTTGGAGTCGCAGGTAGAGGTGGACCGATGGGCGTGAATGATTGCTCCACGCAGGCTTGCTCGGCGACCAGCGCCCTGGCTTCTCTGGCAAGACGTTTCCGATGGACTCGGAATATGCGTTCCTCGTCAGTTCTCATGTTGTCTCGATACAATTCACCATGAAAAAACACAAGCCGTAACGGCACAAGGAAACTGGGTACGTGAACATTGAGAGTGCAGTACAGGGCAGTCTGTTTGCCCGTGATTTCCTGACAGAATCCATCTCGCAGTTATCGGACTGGCAGGCTGTTGACGACGCAACGTTGGACGAATTTGAAGGTGCGCTGCGGAGTATATTCGACCGCTTCCCGACTGACCAGACCCCTAACGAGAGTCAGACCGAGGACGATCTGATCTGGCCGGTACTCGGAGCTTTGGGCTGGGCGGCGAGCCTGCGCCAACAGAATCTCTCGTCTCGTGGTCGGGACGATGTACCTGACGGCTTGCTCTTTGCCGATGAAGCCACTAAGGACCGTGCCAACCGCTACCGGCAGGAATGGAAACGCTACGAGTACGGCTTGGCCGTTGTGGAGTCCAAGCGCTGGCAACGCCCGCTTGACCGGCGCTCCGAACGACAGGGTGAGGAGATCGCGCCCTCAACCCAGATGTTGCGCTATCTACGACGGGTGGACGACCTGACGGACGGTGCGCTGCGCTGGGGCGTGCTGACCAATGGAGCCAAGTGGCGGCTGTATTATGCCGGCGCGCGGTCCGTGTCGGAACAGTTTTTCGAGCTTGACTTGGCGGCGACCCTGAATCTGCCCGGCCATAACGCCGGCCTGTTCGCGCTGTCCGAGGACGACCGCCGGCACTGCCTCAAACTGTTCGCGCTCTTTTTTCGTCGTGCTGCCTTTCTGCCCGACCCGGACACCGTAGACTCGCATACGCTACACCAGCGCGTTCTTGATGAGGGCCGCGTCTACGAAGAGCGCGTTGCCGCTGACCTGTCCGAGCTGGTTTTCAAACAAGTCTTTCCCAAGCTGGCTCAGGCCATTGCCGAAGCTGCACCGGATGCGCCGTTGCCCGAGGTACGCGATGCGGCCTTGATTCTGCTCTATCGGTTGCTGTTTATCCTGTATGCCGAGGACCGCGACCTGCTGCCGGTGCGGGACAATCGCTACGACGATTACGGCCTGCGCGACAAGGTGCGGGGCGACATCGGACGGCGTAAGAACCAGGGGGATACCTTCTCGGCTAGTGCGGCCCGCTACTGGTCAATTATCGACGATCTGTGCCGGGCGATTGACCAAGGCGATGCCAGTATCGGCCTCCCGCCCTATAACGGCGGTCTGTTCGACCAACAGCATACGCCGTTGCTGGCGGCTGTTCGGTTGGGCGATGCGGTCATGGCTGACGTGATTGACGCGCTGTCGTTTGAGGCGACCGACCAGGGCCGGCGCTATATCAACTACCGCGACCTGAGCGTGCAGCAACTCGGCTCAATCTATGAACGCCTGCTCGAATACGAAGTCGTCCGCGACGGCAACGCAATCAGCGTGCGGCCCAATGTGTTCGCTCGCAAGGGCTCGGGCAGTTATTACACCCCGGACGATCTCGTAGAAGTAATTCTCAAGGAGACGGTTGGTCCGCTGGTCGAGTCCTGCACGGAGGCTTTTGCCAAGAAGGCAAAGAGCGCTCGTCGGAGTCGTCGTGAACCAAGCGCCTGGCTTGCCGATCTCAAACGGCTTGACCCTGCCGAGCGGCTGTTGGAACTGAAAATCTGTGACCCGGCTATGGGCTCCGGGCATTTTCTGGTCAGCCTGGTGGACTACCTGGCCGACAGCGTGATTGCCGCACTTGCCGAGGCTCAGGCCACGGTTGAGGGTTATGTTTCGCCGTTGACCGAGCGGATTGACGCCATTCGGACCACCATCCTGAATAATGCCGGCGAGCGCGGCTGGACCATAGACGCGGAACAGCTTGACGACCGCCATATCATTCGCCGTATGGTGCTCAAGCGCTGCGTGTACGGCGTGGACAAGAACCCGATGGCCGTCGAACTGGCCAAGGTGTCGTTGTGGTTGCATACGTTTACCGTGGGCGCGCCGCTGAGTTTTCTGGACCATCATCTGCGTTGCGGCAACAGTCTGTTCGGTTGCTGGGCGCGCCAGGGCATCGAGAAGATGAGTGCCGGTGGTCATGGGCTGTTCATCCATGAGCCGGTGAACCGGGCTGCGGACGCGGCCAATGCCATGCAGGTTGTTGAGCATCTGACGGACGCCGAGATTGCCGAGGCCCACCAATCCGCGCAGACCTTTGCTCAAGTGGAAGCCATGACCGCGCCGCTTGACGCGTTTCTGTCGCTGCTGCACGCCCTGGACTGGCTGGACATCCGAGATAGCGACGACACGGCTGCGCTACACGCTTTTTTCGAGGGCCGCCTGGGCGACCCGCTCGACATTGCGCAGGGGCGGTGCGCCGTCTCGACTGCGACACCCGACGGCGAACGGTTCGCCGGGTTATTGGAACGGGCGCGTGGTCTCATGGCCGAAGAGCGTTTTCTGAACTGGCAGGCGGCATTTCCCGGTGTGTGGACAAATCTGAAGAATGTAGAGCCGGACGGCGGCTTTGACGCAGTGATCGGCAACCCGCCCTGGGATCGTATTAAGCTGCAACAGGTCGAATGGTTCGCCGCCCGCCGCCCCGCGATTGCTCTGGCCCAACGCGCTGCGGACCGTAAGCGTATGATCGCTGCCTTAGAAACGGCTGGCGACCCGCTCGGTCACGACTTTGCCAAGGCGAGTGAGCGGGCCGCCACGGCCACGCGCATGGCACGGACCTGTGGCGATTATCCTTTGTTGTCGCGTGGTGACGTGAATCTGTATTCCCTGTTTGTCGAGCGGGCCATGACGCTGGTCAAGCCGCAGGGCATGGTCGGGCTGCTGGTGCCGTCCGGCATTGCGTCGGACAAGACCGCGGCGGTGTTTTTTCAGGGCGTGGCAACAAAAGGGCGGTTGCGGGCGTTGTACGACTTTGAGAATCGCAGAACCAAGTTCAATGCTTCGCCGTTCTTCCCGGATGTGGACAGTCGGTTCAAGTTCTGCGCGATTGTAGCCAGCCCAACGGCGTTCAGCGAGCCGGCCCACTGCGCGTTCTTTTTACAAGACATCTCCGAACTCAACGACCCGAAGCGGCGTTTCCCGCTGACCGCCGAGGATTTCGCTCGTGTAAACCCGAACACCGGCACCGCGCCTATCTTTCGTACAAGTCGCGATGCCAAGCTGACGACCGCGATTTACGAACGTCTGCCGGTGTTGGTGGATCGTTCCGGCGACGAGGAAGTCAAGGCGTGGCCGGTGAAGTACGTTCGCATGTTCGACATGGCCAATGACTCCGGCTTGTTCCGCACGCGGGAAGAACTGGAAGAAGGGGAGGGCGCGTATCCTATTGGCGGTAACCGCTTTGACAGTCCGTCTGGAGAATGGGTGCCGCTGTACGAGGGCAAGATGGTGCAAGCGTTCAACCACCGGGCAGCAGGTGTAAAGATCAATCCAGAAAATCTTAATCGCCCAGGACAGCCTGACTTGAGTTCTTCGGGTCAACTAGCTGATCCAAATTTTTCTCCCAACCCAAGGTATTTTGTGCAATCTGAAAAGATAAAGTGGATGTCGGATTGTGAGTGGTCAATTTCATTCAAGGATATAACGTCACCTACGAATATGCGTTCTATGATTTCTGCACTGCTTCCACGGTCAGCAGCCGGCCATAAACTTCCTTACCTTTTCGTAGGAGGGGAAGCGGGTCGAATAGCTGATCTTCTTCTCGGTAATCTGAATGCCATAATTTTCGACTATTGTGCTCGCCAGAAAGTCAATACAAACAGCTTCACTCTTTTTCTCCTGGAGCAGCTTCCCGTCGTTCCGCCCGACCGCTACAAGTCGGCCCGTTTCGGTCCCAAGACCGCCGGCGAGATCGTCCGCGAAGCTGTATTGGAACTCACCTATACGGCCCACGATATGGCCCCTTTCGCCCGCGACCTGAGCTATGTCGATGAGAGCGGCGAAGTGAAGCCGCCGTTCGTGTGGGACGAGGAACGGCGGTTGCGCCTACGGGCCAAGCTCGACGCCGTGTTCTTTCATTTGTACGGCGTCACCGACCGGGACGATGTGCGTTACATCTATTCGACCTTCCCGATTGTCGAACGCCAGGAAATGGGGACCTACGACCACTACCGTTCGCGTGACCTGTGTTTGGCGTGGATGAATGCCTTGGCAGCGGGGGAGCCGGACGCGGAGATTGATTTGTGACGGGACTCAGCATGACACCTGCCGAATGACAACCGCCATTCAAAAAGCTGTTAAGGACGACATGTTCACGGACGGGAATCAACGATGAATAAGGAAGAAACTCTCGCGCTCTACGCGCAAGGTAAAGAGGCGTGGAACGTCTGGGCCAAAGCTGTATTGGCGAGCCAAAAATGCAAAGAACCTTGGCACATGTGGCCGTTGGATGATGTTGATGGTCCGTCACTCTCAGAACGGCAAGAAGAGAGTAAAGCGTGGAGGAATGAAGCGAAGGCTGATTTCTCGGGGCACCACTTTGCTATCGCTGATTTCTCGGGCTTTGTTTTTCCTGGCGAAGCTCTATTCATGTCGGCGCACTTTTCGGATGCTCCCGAGTTTTACCACGCAGATTTCAGAGGGCCTGCTATATTCAGTCATACGCTCTTTGACTGCGTGACGGTATTCTCGGGGGCTACGTTTCATCACTCCCTAGCATTCAACAACACGAATTTCATAGACGATGTTTTCTTCATAGGGGACCCCTTAGTGTGTGGTAAGGGTGCACTCTTCTTCAATAACGCTACCTTCAAAAAAGAGGCGACTTTCTCTGGATTCATCTTTCCCCCTGCGCGTGCCATGTTCAGGAAGGCGACCTTTGAAAGCCAGGCGAATTTCTCAGAGGCCACCTTCGACGGCCCTGCTTTTTTTGACAACGTAACGTTTAAGAGTAGAACTATGTTCTATAATGCAACTTTCAAAAGCTTTGTTCAGTTCACCGAAGCCATATTTGAAGGGAGCACTCACTTTGATAGGGCATCATTTCTCGGAGGCGCGTATTTTTCAGCTATTCAGAGTAAATCCGAATTCACCACAGCCGGTTCAGCATTTCTAAGTGTGCCCGATTTCCAACAGGCAACCTTTGTAGAAGCGCCACGGCTGGATAACGTCAAGATTGAGTCACAGCGTTCCCGAAACATATCCTTTACTGCGGTTAAATCCTTCTTTAAGGGCGATTTAGAGAAGGAGGGGCGCTGGCGTGCGTTGAAACGATTGGCGACACAAGGCCACGATCACGCGAGCGAACAACTTTTCTTCCGGGGTGAATTGCTGGCCCGGCGTGGGGTGACGGATAAGTACTGGCACGCCTCTTTCTGGTTCAGCGTGTTCTACCAAATTTTCTCGGATTTCGGACGCTCATTGATTCGTCCGCTGTTGTGGTGGGCTGTGGGAGTGTTGGTCTTCGCCGGGATTTATCTCAGCCACCATCCGAGAGGCGGCGAATGGTTGACTTTGGAGTGTATCGCGGGAACGGGCAAGCCTTGGGTTTCGGCGCTTGGTCTGTCGCTGCACCGAAGCCTACCAGCGCTGTCAGGCTTCAGAGATACGCTACCACAGTTCCATGCCTGCCTGTACGGCGTGCATAGCGAGAGTCCGTTCCGACCGATAATCCCGGATGTGGTGTCTTTCCTCAGCGTACCCCAGGTTCTGTTCTCGGCGGTGATGATATTTCTGTTCTTATTGGCAGTACGGAACCACTTCCGTATCAGGTGATCTGAGACGGAGGTGCTGGCGAGGTCAAAACGGTAGAGTTTTGGCCGAGATAGTCCTCAGGAGAAAATATGATGAGGAAAAATAAGAAAGCTGTTTTGCCTTCCCGTACCCTATGTGAGAAAGCTGTCCATCAACCCAGGCACGTTATAGGCGGTTATCAGCCGCTAGCCAGCGATTTCTCTCCGACAAAACCGCCGCCTCCCCCCAAGATAGGAAAAAGCAGCGGGAAGAAATGACCTCCGATACGGTCCGCCCGAACATGTAGGCTTACGCCTTCTGCTCACCCGCCCTACGGGACTTATCGATGTTGTTACTCTAGCCTGCTAAAATAGAGTGATGAAAACAAACCTGACATTACAGCTTGATGCCGATCTCATTAGAGAGGCCAAAGTTTTGGCGGCAAAGCAAGGGACTTCCGTCAGCCGTTTGCTGACAGATCAGCTAGAGGCCCTTGTTCGGCGCGATAAGGGATACGAGCGGGCAAAGCGTCGTGCATTGACAAGGCTGGAGCGCGGTTTCAATCTCGGCTGGACACCCCCTGTTTCACGAGACGAACTCCATGAGCGCTAGGTGTTTTGTTGATACCAACATCCTTGTCTACGCCCATGATAGGGGAGCAGGGACGAAACACGAACAAGCAAAGGAGCTTGTCCAGAGTTTGTGGCAAGAACGCGCTGGAATTCTCAGTACGCAGGTGATTCAGGAATTCTACGTGAACGTGATACGGAAGGCTCAACGCCCTATCAGCCGCGCTGAGGCTCGACGCTTGGTGGAAGACTATTTATGTTGGGAAATCATAGTCAACGATGGCGGTTCGATTCTTGAAGCCCTTGATATAGAACGGTCCTACACGCTCTCTTTTTGGGATGCCCTTATTATCCAGGCAGCCCATGCCGCAGGGACAGAAGTCCTATACTCAGAGGATTTTAATCATGGGCAAGTCTATGGCGCAGTGAAAGTTGTCAACCCGTTCTTTGAGGAAAAAGGCCATTAGTATTGCTGTCCACCTCTGTATTTGTAAAGACAGGACTCCGCTGCCTCGCTCAAAATGATAAAAACAGCATCATTCGAGGTTCAGCTTTCAACCCTGTGGGACGCCGTGCTGAACCTCGCCTTGCCCGCGAGCGAGCAGCTTGCAATTCTTGAAGCCAGCGGAGATAGCCGAGCGGTTGACGAACTCGCGCTCGACTACGATGACACGGGCTGGATCATCACCAAAGCAGAGTCTCAGAACGCGCTCACGCAGGACGAACTTTCGGCGCTCCGATCTTTGGACCGACAACTCAATCAAATGAGTGGCGAAGCGAATGCCAGAAATTGGACGGTCGAAGCCCTGCGGTTCTCCGATTGTTGGAAAGAGGTCCGTGAATTAGCCACTCTTGCCCTGGCGACGCGACAAATCGCAAAGGTCAAGAAATCAGCGGCATGATGAGGGGCGAAGCTGGAGGAGTTCTGCCCCTTCTCTCTATAGGTATCGAGGCCGGGACTGCGCCCCCGGTGGTTTGACCGGTTTCGGTAAATCCCCTATATCCTTAGCAGGAATTGAGGCCCTCGGGAGACGGGCCGAGCTGCCGTCTCCCCCGAGCTGAGACACTATGGAATTCCCACGCATTAAACGGCTTCCGCCCTATCTGTTTGCCACCCTGGACAAGATGAAAATGGAGGCACGCTGGGCGGGTGAGGATATTATTGATTTTGGGATGGGCAATCCCGACCATCCCTCTCCGCAACACGTGGTGGATAAGCTGGTTGAGGCCGCCGCCAAGCCGCAGAATCATCGTTATTCAACCTCGCGGGGGCTGTATAAGCTGCGCCTGGCGATCTGCGACTGGTATAAACGCCGCTTTGAGGTGGAGCTTGATCCCGACTCCGAAGCCATTGTGACCATTGGCTCGAAAGAGGGCCTATCCCATCTGGCGCTGTCGATTCTCGGTCCGGGTGATGTGGCCATCTGCCCGAGTCCGACCTATCCCATTCACCAGTATTCGATTGTCATGGCCAATGCCGATTTGCGAGTCGTTCCGCTCCGACCGGGGGAAGACTTCTTTACCTCTCTTCAGGAAACGGTTCAGCAGTGTTGGCCGCGGCCCAAGGTCCTGCTGCTGTGCTTTCCGCACAATCCGACAACGGCCGTTGTAGACCTTGAATTTTTTACCCGCGTCGTGGAATTCGCCCGCGAGCATAAGTTGTTTGTCATTCACGACTTCGCCTATGCTGACCTCTTTTTTGACGGCTATACGCCGCCGAGCTTCCTCCAGGTGCCCGGCGCAAAAGAGATCGGCGTCGAGTTTTTTACCCTGTCGAAATCCTACGATATGCCGGGCTGGCGCGTGGGTTTTGCCTGCGGCAATCCCGAAGCGATCATGGCCCTGGGCCGGCTCAAAAGCTATTTTGACTACGGTATTTTTCAGCCCATTCAAATCGCCGCGATTCATGCCCTGAACGGCCCCCAGGACTGCGTGGAAGACATGCGCCAGCGCTATCGTCTCCGCCGCGATGTCCTGATTGACGGCCTGGAGCGGGTGGGCTGGCATATCCCCAAACCCAAAGGCACGATGTTTGTCTGGGCGCAAATCCCGGAGCCGCTGCGGGCCATGGGCTCCATGGCTTTTGCCGAATTTCTCCTGACAGAAGCCAAAGTCGCGGTGTCCCCAGGAATCGGTTTCGGGCCGTATGGAGAAGACTACGTCCGTTTCGCACTGATTGAGAATGAGCATCGGACCCGGCAGGCGGTCCGCGGTATCCGCAAAGCCTTTGGTGGCGTTAGTGCCCCGGCCCTTCGATCTGGCTCAGGACAGGCCGAGCCGGCAGGCAAAAAGCTTCGAGCGGTATAATGGCGAGGGAGGGTGTCAAGCTTGGTCTCATTGGCCTGGGGACGGTTGGTTCCGGCGTGGTCCAACTCCTGGACCGGCAGCGCGAGGCGTTTGCGCGAAAAATAGGCGCGCCCCTGCAACTGGTCCACGTTGCGAGTCGGAGCATCGCCACAAAGCCGCACCCGCCTCTCCCCGGTGTGCGTCTATCGGCCGACCCGTGGAGCGTCGTGCAGGATGCCGAGGTCGATATCGTTCTGGAACTCATTGGCGGCACCGACCCCGCCCGCTCCCTGGTTCTGGAAGCGATGGCGCGGGGCAAAGCCGTGGTGACGGCCAACAAAGCTCTGCTGGCCCTCCACGGCGACGAGGTGTTTGCTGCAGCCGAAGCGCACGGGGTACGCCTGGGGTTTGAAGCCAGCGTGGCCGGCGGCATCCCGATTATTCGGACGCTGCGGGAAGGCTTTGTCGCGGACCGCAACAAAGCGCTGTTCGGGATTGTGAACGGCACCTGTAATTATATCCTGGCGACGATGAGTGAGGATGGCGCCGAGTTTGCGCCCGTCCTGCGCAGAGCCCAGGAGTTGGGCCTGGCGGAAGCCGACCCCCGTATGGATGTCGATGGCATTGACGCTGCCCAGAAGCTGACGCTGCTCATTATGCTCGCCTTTGGCGTGCGAGTGCCGGTCGATGCCGTGTACACCGAGGGGATTCGGCAGCTCGATCAGATCGATATCACCTTTGCGCGCGAGTTCGGTTACGCGATCAAGCTGTTGGCGATTGCCAAGGAAGAATCCGGCGTGCTGGAAGCTCGGGTCCATCCGACCATGATTCCGCAGGACAGTCTGCTGGCGGGTGTGGGCGGTGCGTATAATGCCATCTTTACGCAGGGGGAAGCCCTCGGCTCTTCCCTCCAATTCGGACAAGGAGCGGGCAGTTTGCCGACCGCGGCGGCGGTCTTGTCCGACGTGGTTGAGAGCGCGCGGGCGCAGACGAAGCAGCAACAGCCCCAGCCACCGCTGGGCTGTGCCTGGACAGAGCTAAAGCCGGCCGTCGTCCGGCCCATGGATGAGCTGGTGAGCGAGTACTATCTGCGTTTCATGGCCGTTGACCGTCCTGGGGTGCTCACCCAGATTAGCGGGATTTTAGGCGACCAGGACATCAGCATTGCCTCGGTGATTCAGCGTGGGCGGAGCGAAGGCGATAATACTGTACCCTTGGTCATGCGCACGCATGCCGCACCTGAACGGAATTTGAAGGCAGCCATGACATTAGGCGATCGGTTGCCCATCGTGCAGGGGAAGTCCGTGTATGTTCGCATTGAGGAGAGTCTGGGCTAACGCAGCGGTCCCGATGGCAAGAATCGGTCAGAGACCAGTATGACACACAGCGCGATGATAGACGCTCCTGCTCTTCCCCTGACGGCCCCGAACCCGTCTCCGTTTCGGGCCTGGTTTGGCTGTGCGGCCGGCTGCCCCGGTGAACACCCGCTCAGCGAGATCTTGTACTACTGCCCGACCTGCGGCGGGCTGTTGGACGTGCAGCACGATATGACCGCCCTCAAAACACGCCCGCCCCAAGAATGGCGGCGTTTGTTTGATGAGCGCTATCGACGGACACTCTACCCGTATGGCAGTGGGGTGTGGGGCAAGAAAGAAATGGTGTGTCCGGCCATTGACGATGCGAACATCGTTTCCACCTATGAGGGCGGCACCAATCTGTTCTGGGCTGAGCGACTCGGACGCCACATGGGTATTGACGATCTGTGGGTCAAACAGTGTGGCAACTCCCATACCGGGTCATTCAAGGACCTGGGCATGACGGTGCTCGTCTCCATGGTGAAGCAAATGATTGCCGATGGCGTGTCCATTCCCGCAGTTGCGTGCGCCTCAACCGGCGATACGTCGGCCGCCCTGGCCGCCTACTGCGCTGCGGCCGGTATCCCGGCCATTGTGATTCTGCCCCGCAATCGGGTGTCTACGGCCCAACTTATTCAGCCCATGGCAAACGGAGCGCTGACCTTGTCGCTCGATACCGACTTTGATGGCTGTATGCGGGTTGTACGTGAGCTGTGTACGAAGGAAAACATCTATCTGGCCAACTCGATGAACAGTCTGCGGCTTGAGGGGCAGAAGACCATCTCGATTGAGATTGTGCAGCAGTTTGACTGGGAAGTCCCCGATGTAGTGATCGTCCCCGGCGGAAATCTGGGCAACGTCACGGCTATCGGGCGTGGATTCCTGCTGATGCAGGAACTTGGCCTGATTGATCGCCTGCCCCGTCTGGTCTGTGCCCAGGCCGAACGCGCCAATCCGTTATACAAGAGTTTTGCCACTGGCTTTGAAAAATATCGTCCGGTCAAAGCCAAAAAAACCCTGGCGTCGGCCATTCAGATCGGCAACCCGGTCAGTGTGCATAAAGCCATTCAGGTCCTGCAGACCTTCGATAGTATTGTTGAACAGGCCAGCGAAGCAGAGCTGGCCGAAGCGTCGGCGCTGGCGGATTTGACCGGGCTGTTCAACTGTCCGCACACGGGCGTGGCGCTCGCCGTCCTGCGGAAACTGGCGCGTAGCGGGCAGATCCGATCACACGAACGGGTCGTAGTGATATCCACTGCCCATGGGCTCAAGTTTACCGACTTTAAGCGGCGCTACCATGAAGGGCGTTTGCGTGGGGTGGCCGCGCACTCTGCCAATAAGCCGATTGAATCACCGGCCGATTATCACAGTGCCCGGGCTGCGATTTTCGGCGCGCTCGAGCGCAGGCAGGCATCCCCTGTGTACGGATTCCTAGATGGGTGAGACGTATGAAATATATCATTCTCCAAGGTGATGGCATGGCGGACTGGCCGGTCGATGAACTCGGCGGGAAAACGCCGCTTGAGTACGCGCATACGCCGCATATGGACCATATTGCGTCCCACGGCATATATGGCCTCACCCAGACGATTCCCGAGGGCTATCCCTCGGGTAGCGACGTCGGCACCATGAGTTTGCTCGGCTATGACCCGCGGCAATACCACACCGGACGCTCACCTATTGAGGCGGCTAGTATGGGTGTGGACTTGGGGCCGGAAGATATTGCGTTTCGGTGCAATCTGGTGACCCTGGGCCGGGCCGCCGATGGAACCGAAACCATGCTTGACTTTGCGGCCGGCCATATCCCCAGCGCCGACGCGGCCGAGTTGATTGGGACGATGCAGAGCGAATTGGGCGGCGCTGAGTTTTCCTTTTATCCCGGTGTAAGCTATCGACATCTGCTGGTCTGGCACGGTGGCAAGGAAAAGATGGAGACCACGCCACCGCACGATATTACCGACCAACCCGTACAGGGGTATTGGCCCCAGGGAGACGGCGGCGAGCAACTGTGCGCGCTGATGAAACGCGCTCAGGAGATTTGTGCCGAGCACCCCGTCAATGCCAAACGTCAGGCCGAGGGGGATAAGCCGGCCTCTTCGATCTGGCTGTGGGGACAGGGCCGCCGGCCTGCCGTGCCGACGATTGCCGAACGCTTCGGTCTCAGCGGTTCGGTTATTTCCGCGGTTGATCTGGTCCGCGGCATTGGTATCCTGGCTGGGCTTGAGGTGATCCTGGTGCCCGGCGCGACCGGCTTTCTTGATACGAATTATCTCGGCAAGGCCGAATATGGTTTGGCCGCCCTGCGTGACAAAGATTTCCTCTTCCTGCACGTTGAGGCAACGGACGAGGCCGGCCATATGGGGGCGGCTGATAAAAAGGTCCAGGCGCTTGAGGATTTTGATGAGAAAGTCGTTGGGACGATCCTGGATGGTCTGACCGCTTTCCCCGAATGGACTATCTTACTGATGCCCGACCATGCCACGCCCGTTGCGATCAAGACCCATTCGTCCGACCCCGTACCGTTTGCCGTGCTCTCGTCCCATGACCGCAGGCCAGCGTCTCCAACTATGGGCTATAATGAACCGTGTGCCAAAGCGACGAATGTGTTTGTGGCTGAGGCCTGGCGTCTGATGGAGCACGTGATTCGCGGACAGGTACGGGCCTTGGTGTAAGTGAGATCGGGAGAAACAAAGAGATTCGGCATGGATCGAAACCTCGCGCTTGAATTCGTTCGGGTGACAGAAGCCGCGGCTTTAGTCGCCGCCGCCCATATGGGGCGGGGAGATGAGGCGGTTGCCGACGCCGCCGCTGTGGAGGCCATGCACCGGCTGTTCCCTGATATCGAGTTCAGGGGTCAGCTCGTCATGGGCGAAGGAGACGAGGACTCGGTGTCCATGCTGTACGTCGACGAAGTGCTCGGGACGGGAACGGGCCCGACCATTGAGGTCGCTGTCGATGCGCTTGAAGGGGCAACCACCTGTGCGCTCGGCGCGCCGAATGCGATTGTGGCCATTGCCGTTGCCGAAGAAGGCGGCTTTCTGCGCTGTCCCGCCGATGTGTACATGGAGAAGATTGCGGTCGGACCCTGGGGCCGGGGGGTGATTGATCTGGATAAATCGATGGGTGACAATCTTGCCGCCCTCGCAGCAGTGAAAGGAGTCAAACCGCAAAACCTGCGGGTGGTCATGCTTGATCGGCCGCGTCATGCCAAGCTGCTGCGCGAACTGCGCGACATCGACGTCCATGTCACCCTGATCAGTGACGGGGACTTGTCGGCGGCCTTAGCCACCACGCGGGAGGAGTCCGGTATTGACCTGTTGGTTGGCACGGGACGCGCCGCACAGGGGATTTTAGCGGCGGCGGCCCTGCGGTGCTTGGGCGGAGAGATTCAGGCCCGCTTTCAGCCGGGGAATGCGGCAGAATTTGAAAAACTGCGTGAAAGCGGAGTGGACGATATTCGGAAGAAATATACGGCCGAAGAACTCGCCCGAGGTAGCGTGGTCTTTGCCGCAACCGGGGTGACAACCGGCAACTACCTGCGCGGGGTGCGATTTTTTCCTGGGGGGGGCGAGTCGCATTCGGTGGTGATGCGCTCAAAGAGCCGGACCATCCGCTTTCTCAACACCTTTCACTACTTTGAGGAGCAGCCGGAGTACTAGTATGACGTATGAAAATATCGTATTTGAAAAAGAGGATGCGATTGGCATTCTGCGTATCAATCGTCCCAAGAGCCTGAATGCGCTGAACCCCGCCACCCTGGATGAGATTGCCGACTGCCTGGACGCGGTACAGCAGGATGCCGGGCTGCGCTGTCTGGTGATGACCGGCGCGGGTGACCGCGCTTTTGTTGCCGGGGCGGATATCTCGGCGATGGTGTCGATGTCTCCTTTGGAGGGCAAAGCCTTTGCGGCCTCGGGACTTCGTGTGGCGCGGACACTTGAAGAGATGCCCATTCCCGTGATTGCCGCAGTCAATGGCTTTGCTCTGGGGGGCGGCATAGAACTCGCCCTGGCCTGTGATATGATTATTGCCGCTGATACGGCCAAGTTCGGTCAGCCTGAAATTAATCTCGGGGTCATTCCCGGCTTTGGCGGCACCCAGCGCTTGGCGCGTCGTATCGGGTTGCCGCTGGCCCGAGAACTGATCTACTCGGGTGATATGATTGATGCCGAGGCCGCGGTTCGTTACGGCTTGGCCAATCGCGTCGTACCTGTAGCCGAGTGTGTGAAGGAGGCAAAAGCCCTCGCCCATAAGCTGGCAACAAAACCGCCCGTTGCCATTCAGCAGGCAAAGGCGGCCATTAACGCCGGTATTGATATGGATATTGTCAATGGCTGTCGTTTTGAAACCGAGGCATTTGGGTTGACGTTTGCGACGCAGGACAAGGCCGAAGGGATGGCCGCGTTTCTTGAAAAACGAGCGGCGAAATTTATTGGAAAATAAGACGAGGGCTCCCCTATTCCGGGCGGGTTGGTCGTGCTATGTAGCGTAAAATTTGTTGCTCCCAAAAGGACTTGGGACGTACAGCGAATGCGCTGGAGAGACAGTTGGTTCTTTCGGAGGAAGCATGAATAAGCAAGAGTGGTTGAATGAGAAATATCCTCAACAGGAGGAACGTTCGCAGCGATTTTCGACCGTATCCGACATGGAGATTGAGCCCGTCTATACGCCGGATGACCTCAACGGCTCCAACCTCGAAGGGATAGGCTATCCGGGGGAATACCCCTACACCCGTGGGGTCTACCCGAGTATGTATCGGGGCCGCTACTGGACCATGCGGCAGTTCGCCGGGTTTGGCTCGCCCGAGGATACGAATCAACGCTTTAAGCTGCTGTTGTCCGAGGGCCAGACCGGCCTGTCAACCGCCTTTGATATGCCGGTGCTGATGGGCTATGACGCGGACCATGCGCGCTCGCTGGGCGAGGTTGGCCGTGAAGGCGTGTCGGTCTCGACCATACAAGACATGGAGCGCCTGTTCCGGGATATTCCGCTCGATAAAGTCTCTACCTCGATGACGGTGAACTGCACGGCCAGTATTTTACTCGCCATGTATATTGCGGTTGCCGATAAACAGGGTATCCCGCGGAATCAGATCAGCGGGACGATCCAGAACGACATGCTCAAGGAGTATATTGCCCAGAAAGAGTGGATTTGCCCGCCCGAACCAGCCGTCCGTATTGTCACCGATATGATTGAATTTTGTGCCAAGGAGGTCCCGCGTTGGCACGCCGTCTCAATTTCGGGCTATCACATCCGCGAAGCCGGCTCGACCGCAGTACAGGAATTGGCCTTTACCCTGGCCGACGGCATTGGCTATGTCCAAGCTGGGGTGGAACGCGGGCTCGATGTTGACGAGTTTGCCCCGCGGCTATCCTTTTTCTTTGATATCCACAACGACTTTTTTGAAGAAATCGCCAAACTGCGAGCGGCCCGCCGGATGTGGGCCAAGATCATGAAGGAGCGCTTTGGTGCCAAGAATCCCCGTTCGCTGCTGCTGCGGACGCATTGCCAGACGGCCGGTGTCAGCCTGACCGCTCAGCAACCGGTCAACAACGTCGTGCGGGTGGCCATTCAGGCCCTGGCGGGCGTCCTGGGTGGCACCCAGTCGCTACATACCAATTCCATGGACGAGACCCTGGCCTTGCCGACTGAAGAGTCAGTCACGGTCGCGTTGCGCACCCAGCAAATTATTGCGGAAGAGAGCGGGGTCACCAACTTCGTTGATCCGCTGGGCGGCAGTTGGGCCATCGAAGCCCTGACGGACCGTATGGAAAAAGACGCGTTCGCCTATATCGACCGGATTGACGAACTCGGCGGTATTATCCGGGCGATCAATATCGGCTTTCCGCAAAAGGAAATAGCCGATGCGGCCTATCGCTATCAGCAACAGCTGGATGCCAGAGAAAAGATGATCGTTGGGATGAATTCGCACGTGGTCGAGGAAGAACGACCGCTGGAAATCCTCAAGATTCATCCGGAAGTGGAGCGCAGCCAGATTGCTCTGGTCAAACAGGTCAAACAGGAGCGTGACCGGGCCGCGGCCGAAGAACAGCTTGGCCGGGTCCATGCCGCGGCGCGTAACGGACAGAACCTGATGCCGGTCCTGATCGATGCCGTTAAGGCGCATTGTACGGTGGGCGAAATCTCCGATGTCTATCGTGAGGTGTTTGGCGTCTATCAAGATCCTGCCTGGCTGTGATGAAAAAGAGGTTGGGATCTGGGGATTAGGGCCTGGGGAAAGCCAATCCCAAATTCCCAACCCCTAATCCCCTATGGAGGTTGGTGTGTCCGAAGAAAAAATACTCCGCATCCTGGTGGCAAAAGCTGGACTCGATGGTCATGACCGCGGCGCAAAGATTATCGCCCGCGCGCTCAGGGACGCCGGCTTTGAGGTCATCTACACCGGCCTACATCAGACGCCCGAAATGATCGCCGAGGCCGCCGTGCAGGAAGACGTGGACGCCGTTGGGCTCAGCATTCTTTCCGGCGCGCATATGACCCTCTTCCCCGCTATTCTGGGTGCGCTCAAAGAACGTGGCGCCGATGATGTGGCTGTTTTTGGGGGGGGCATCGTCCCGGAAGACGATATGATCGGACTGACGCAAGTCGGGGTGAGAAAAGTGTTTACCCCCGGAGCCAGTACCCAAGAAATTGTGGACTGGATTTGGGCCAATGTCGAACCGCGGTCTGGTCTCTAAACAGGGGTACAAGCCTCGCTGGTAAGGGGAGCATGGTCAAACTTGTCGTCTGTGTAAAGCGCAAGCCCGGCATGGGTGTCGAAGAGTTCCACGACTACTGGCGGACTCAGCACGGAAGTCTGGTGAAGAGTATCCCAGGGTTGCGGCAGTATATTCGGAAATACGTCCAGAGTCACACGATCCCGCAGGCGTACGAGCACGATGCCGCGCCCTTCGACGGTATTGCGGAGCTGTGGTTTGACGATCACGCTGGGGTGGAGGCTTTTTTAGCGGACCCGGACTACCTGGCTCAGGTGCGACCGGACGAACTGAAATTCTCAGACCACCCCAACCTGGTCTGGTTCGTGACCGAAGAAGTGCCCATGATTGACGGCTAATCATCTGCTTTTAGACGGCTCCCACTACTGTGGAGTGCTTTGATGTTATCATCATCGGTTCCGGTCCGGCCGGGACCGCAACCGCTCTCAATCTGTTGCGGGCTGACCCTACGCTCGCTGGCAATATTCTCCTGCTCGACAAAGCCGTTCATCCCCGGGAGAAGATCTGTGCCGGGGGGCTCATCCCCCATACCCTCGACTGTCTCAACGCCTTGGAGATTCCGCTGACCGTTCCGCACGTGCAGGTCAACCGAGCCCGTGTCCATGCCTTGCCCGGCCACGAGGTCGTGTGTGAAGAAGGGGGGATGTGTTCCATTATTCGACGGAACGAGTTTGATTTTTTACTCGTGTGCACCGCTGCGGAGCGCGGAGCGGAAATTCGGCAGGGGGAAAAGGTCATCCAGTTGGTTCGAGAGCCGGACGGCATTCGGGTAGTGACCGAAAAGACGACGTATCGCACTCGAATTGTGGTCGGAGCTGACGGGTCCGGGAGCCGGGTGCGACGGCAATTGATCGGACAGACCCGCCAGCCGGTCGGCAAGGCCATTATGGCCGATGTCCCGGTCTCAGAAACAGACTGGGACGGCTTCGTCCAACAGCGCTACGACTTTAATTTCCTGCCCGTCCAGGACGGGTTGCGTGGCTATCTGTGGGCCTTCCCCTGTCTGATTGATCAGGTTGCGCATGTGAACCTCGGTATTTATTCACTGGGAGTGAATTCTTTCTCAAACGCGGCCCTTCAGGATTGTCTCACCACAGAAATCGATACCTTCAGTACAGCGAGGGCCGCCGGGCAAACCCGACGGCTGAGGGCCTTTCCTATTTATGGTTATGTCCCCGAACGGCCGCTTGCCGCTCCGCATGTGGTGCTCGTCGGCGATGCAGCAGGAGCCGAACCGCTTATGGGGGAAGGTATTTCCTTTGCGCTTGAATATGGAGCCTTTGCCGCTCAGGCCATCCGCGAGGCACTGCGGACCAAAGACTTCTCGTTTGACTCCTATACCCGGACGCTCGCCCATGCATGGTTGGGCAAGAAGCTGGCCCGGCTGTCTTTTGCCACCAAGCTGTTCTATGGTCGAACCGCACGTTTGTGGTTCACGCTCGCGGCTCGGAATACGAGTCTCCAATCTATTGGCTTGAAATGGTATAATGGGGTGGATGGTTGGCATCAGCGGAGTGGATGGGATGCCGTCCGAGCGGTCATCAACCGATATCCGAGGCAGCCGTAAGGAGGCAAGAGCGTGGCACGACAGAAAAGGACTCGACCGGCAGCACCAAAGCGTAAAACAACACGTAAAAAAGGACGCTGGCTGTGGATCCCGAAACTCATGCTCCTTATGGCGTGTGTGGGGCTGGTACTGTTTATCGGCGCAATCTTCGTGATGGAAGAAGAATTACGTCGGATCGGCCTGTTCGGTCCCGAGGAAGAGAAGGCGACGGCCGATAGCCAAGTTATTGCTCAGCCGGCCGCTGAAAAGAGCCAAGCCGCCCCTGTCGAAGAAGTCACCCAAGAGGAACGCCGGGAATTAGAAGCCATTCTGCAACAGGGGAAGGAAAAATAGAGCAAAGAGTAAACGTGTCCAGCATCGCATGTTTAGAGGAGGGCACGTTTACTCTTTCCGCCCTGACCCGAAACTATGGAATTTCTGGACGCCTATAAACGTTGTGTTGCTCTCCCGCAGGTGCCGCGGCGCATTGTTTCGCTCGTCCCGAGTATTACTGAGACGGTGTTTGCGCTTGGGGCCGGTGAGCGTGTTGTCGGTGTAACGGCCTATTGTACCCATCCGCCCGACGGGCTGGCAGGTATGACGCGCGTTGGTGGGACAAAAGACCCTGATCTCGATACGATTGAGCACCTGAAGCCCGACCTCGTTATTGTCAACGATGAGGAGAATCGGCGGGAGGACTTCAGCGCGCTGGAGAAACGAGGCTTGCCGCTGTATGTTACTGCTCCGCGCACGGTGGCGGAGGGGATACGGATGGTGGAACAACTCGGCCCGCTCATCGGCTGCCAGGGGCAAGCCCGGACGCTGGCGCTCTCACTCTGGCAGCAATACGAAGAGAGCACGGCCGGGCTCGAAGAGGTTGAACGGCTGCGCGTATTTTGTCCCATCTGGCGTAAGCCCTGGATGTCCTTTAATCGTGAGACGTATAGCGATGATATGCTGTGGCAGTGTGGTGGCGAGAACATCTTTCGCGCACAGGACGAACGCTATTTCTCCCTCTCCCTGGATGAAGTTATTGCGGCCGACCCCCAGCTCGTTCTGCTCCCGAGTGAGCCCTATCCCTTTGCGGAAAAGCATTTCGTCCATCTGACGCCACTCCAGGAGACCGCAGCCGGCCGCGGCGGTCACTTCTACTGTGTGGATGGCATGGCGCTGTGTTGGTATGGGCCACGCATCGCTCACGGTTTAACCGAACTGTCCCGTCTCTTTGCCTTTGTGCGGGACACGCTGGACGAGTAAGCAGTTTCTGTGTGCCCACCCGCCCTGTGGGTGCCGTCCGCAGACAGCAGGAAGGACAGAGGGCTGTGTCAACGCTTGAAGATGCCTTACGCAAAGTGCCGCCGCAGAGCCTGGAAGCGGAAGAGTCCGTCCTGGGCGGTATCCTGCTGGACTCCCACGCCCTCGACCGGGTGATTGAGGTCATGGGCCCTGATGATTTTTATCGCGAGACGAACCGGAAAATTTTTCTGACCATGCTCGCCTTAACCGAGCGGGGCGAACCGATTGACCTGATTACGTTAACTGATGCCCTCAAAACGCGTAACGAATTGCAGGAGATTGGCGGAGCCACATATCTGGCCGAACTGATCGATAAGGTGCCGAGTGCGGCGAATATTGCCTACTATGCGCGGATCGTGAAAGAAAAGGCCGTCCTGCGCAATTTGATTACGGTGTCCGGGGAAATCGTCAGCCGGGCCTATACGGGACAGGAGGATATCGAGCGATTTCTTGATGAAGCCGAACGGTTGATCTTTGACGTGTCCGAGCAGCGGATTCGTCCGGCCTTCTCCAAGGTCGGAGATATGATCATGGACACGATCAAGATGATTGAGCAACTGTACGAACGCAAGGAATTGGTGACCGGTGTCCCGACCGGTTTTCTGGATCTTGATAAAAAAACGGCTGGATTCCAGCCATCCGATCTCGTTATTATTGCGGCGCGCCCCAGCATGGGCAAAACCGCCTTTGTGTTGAATATCGCCCAGTATGTGGCTATGCAAGCCGAGACCGCAGTCGGTATTTTCTCGCTCGAAATGGCCAAGGAACAACTGGTGATGCGGATGCTGTGTGCGGAGGCCCGCGTGGACAATGCCAAAGTGCGCGCCGGCTATTTGGCGGAAAGAGATTTCCCCCGCCTGGCGATGGCAGCCGGCCGCCTGGCCGAAGCCCCGATCTATATCGACGATACGCCCGGACAAAATGTCCTGGAACTGCGGGCCAAGGCGCGTCGGTTAAAACGCGAGACCAACCTCGGCCTGATTATTATTGATTATCTCCAGTTGATGCGTGGCCTCACCGCGCAGGAGAATCGCAATCAGGAAATGACGGAAATTTCACGCAGCCTGAAGGCATTGGCCAAAGAGCTTGCTATCCCCGTGGTGGCCCTCTCCCAGCTCAACCGCCAGGTCGAACTCCGCGGGGACAAACGGCCCATGATGTCAGACATTCGCGAATCGGGTGCGATTGAGCAGGATGCGGATGTCATCATGTTCATTTATCGGGACGAGGTGTATCACCCGGAGTCGGAAGAAGAAGGGACCGCGGAAATCATTATCGGCAAGCAACGCAACGGTCCGACGGGTATGGTCCGGCTGGCCTGGCGGAGCGAGTACACGCGGTTTGACAACCTGGCCGACACCTTTGCCGAACCCGAAGAAGAGGGAGCGGAGGGGGAGGGGCTGGGGGGAGGAGTGGGGGATTAGGGTTTAGGGGCTGGGGGAAAGTCGAATTCCCCCAGCCGCCGTAGCAGGGCTTTCACCCGATGCTGGATGTCGGGGGCGAGAACAATATCGCTGATGATGGCGACCGCATCTGCGCCGGCTTGGAGTGCAGACGGCGCCCGTTCAGCCGTAATCCCGCCAATCGCGACAATAGGAATACGGACCTGTTGGCGCACCCCTCGCAACTGCTCCAGGCCGCGGGCGGTATAGCCGGTCGCCTTGGTCGTCGTGCCGAATAGCGGCCCAAATCCAATATAGTCAGCGCCCTCCTGTTCTGCGGTCAGGGCTTGCTGAGCGGTGTGGGTTGACACCCCGATAATCTTCTCGCTTCCAACGATCTTGCGGGCCGCGGTCAGTGGCAGGTCCTCCTGACCGAGATGGACGCCGTCAGCCTCAACGGCCAGGGCAACATCCACCCGATCATTGATGATGAGCGTACACTGAGAGTCGCGGCAAATGCGTTGGACTGCTGTGGCAAGCGAGATAAAATCTCGCGTCGGCTGCTGTTTGACGCGCAACTGGAGGAGGCGCACGCCTCCGGCGCACAACTGCTGGGTCAGTCGCTGGAATGACAGATCGGGCCGATTCAAGGTATCGGCCATGGCGTAGAACGGACTGGGAAAGGTGAAGGGCATGTGAGGGGCCGCTCACTTTTTGACGGCGATTTTGAGGTCAGTCATTTTCTTGCGCAAGGTATTGCGATTAATCCCCAGAATCTCCGCGGCCTTGAGCTGATTGCCGCGAGTATGGTCCAGGACGAGTTCGATCAGCGGCTTTTCGACCAGGCTGATGACGACCGCATGCAGGTCCCCGGTCTCGAGCAGGTCGGGTTGCTGAAGATAAGCCGTGAGTTGACGCTGGACGACCTCCTCGAATGAGAGTTCTGCGAGATCGGCTGGCAGCGGAGTTCTTGTCTGTGGGAGCGAGAAATCTGCCGGTGTCAGTAACGGACCCGGGCTGAGGACGGCAGCCCGGATGAGGGCGTTTTCCAACTCGCGCACATTCCCCGGCCAGGAATAATTGGTGAGTAGGGCCTGTGCCTCGGAGGTAATCCCTGTGGCCGAGGTACCCACCTCCTGCGTAATAGTATCGAGAAAATAGGCGGTGAGCTCGGGAATATCTTCGCGCCGTTGGCGCAGTGGGGGCAGGGTGATCGGTACCACCCGAAGACGAAAATACAAATCTTCCCGAAAACGTTTTTCTTTGACCGCGGTTGCCAAGTCCTGGTTCGTGGCCGCGATGATGCGAACGTCCGCCCGGAGTGTTCGGCTTCCTCCGACACGGGTGAACTCACGCTCCTGGAGAACGCGGAGCAGTTTGGCCTGAAGCGATGGGGGCATGTCACCTATTTCGTCCAGGAAGAGCGTCCCCCCAGCCGCCTGTTCAAACTTCCCGGCGTGTCGCTCAACTGCCCCTGTGAATGCTCCACGTTCGTGGCCGAACAGCTCGCTTTCGAGCAAATCGAGCGGAATGGCCGAACAATTCACCCCGATAAAGGGCGCCCGCCAGCGGGCTGAGTAGTGGTGGATCACTTTTGCCACCAGCTCTTTGCCCGTCCCACTTTCACCTTGGAGGAGGACGGTTGCATCGCTGCGGACGATACGTCCGATGGTTTTATACACCTGCTGCATGGCGCCGCCGCTGCCGATGATTTGCTCATCGCGGCCCTGAATAGCCGGCAGTGGACGCTCGGTAGTGGCCGTGAGCCGTTTGGTTTCTATGACGTGGGAGACCAGCGCGTGGACATCATCGAGGTCAAACGGTTTCGGCAAATAGTCAAAGGCCCCATGCTTCATCGCCTCAATGGCATTGGTCAGCGTGGTTTGACCGGTCATAATGATGATTGGGAGGTCGATCTGAGCGGCTTGTGTCTTCTGTAAGAGATCCAAACCGCTGAGTCCCGGCATGCGAATATCGACAAAGGCCAGATCGAATGCCTGTTCCTGCAAGGCCGACCAGGCCTGAGAGCCGGTTGCGACTGCTTCGACGTGATAGCCCTGCTCGGTGAGCGCATCACACAGAACCTGGCGGATGAGGTCTTCATCATCCGCAATGAGAATCGTTCCGTTCACCACCGCATCCTATACCGGCGGGACGGGTAAATACACCTGGAAGCATGTCCCTTGCCCCGGACTGCTCTCTACCCGAATTGTCCCGCCGTGTTGAGCAATAATCTGTTGGCTGACAGGTAAACCCAAGCCTGTGCCCTGGCTTTTGGTTGTAAAAAACGGGGTGAACAGATGGGGGAAATGGTCTGGGGCAATCCCTGGCCCGTTATCAGCGAAGACAATGCACAGAAAACGACCGCCGGCGTGGTTGTCGTGGGGAGGTTGTTTTTCCGGAGCAGATGGGGGCTGCGCTTGAGCAGGAGGAGAAATGCTGCCTGGCTGAAGCGGGGCAGTCCGGTCAAGAGGCGAGCGCACCAGATGAAAGCCGGTCGCCATTTTTGTTGAAATGCTGAGCACTCCACCACGCTGTCCACGGAGAGCCTGTAAACTGTTTTTGATCAGGTTGCGAAAGACTTGGGAGAGGCGCGCTTCATCGCCCAACACGAGCGGCAAACTCGGATCAAAGTGGGTTTGAATGGTTGTCCCTCTGGAGGCTGCTTCTTGTTCAAGCAGCAGGACATCGGTAATCGTCTTATGGATATTGACCGGCTGGGGATCAAAGTCGGGACACGCCGCCAGCTCAAGCAACTGCTCAAGAAGCGCGCTGAGGCGGTCAATCTCGTGCACCATAACAGTGGTATATTTGAGGGTAGACTGGTCGGTCTTGGCACGAGACTGGAGTAATTGCGCTGCGCCTCGGATGCCGGCCAGTGGGTTCTTGATCTCATGCGCGAGTCCGGCGGCCACTACGCCAAGAGAGGTCAGCCGGTCATCTCGCTGTTTCTCCTCTGCCAGTTCTCGCTGATGACTCAGATCATGTAAGACCAGGACAAACCCCAGGGGGCAGTCATCTTGGTCGAAAATAGGAGAACAGGTGGCACGGACCGGTACGACGCGGCGAAAACGGTCGCGTAACTCTCCCTCTCCCGCCGTCCGACTATAGCCAGGTCCCTGCGCCCTGCGGATGAGGGTGACAATCCACAGATTCTCGTCAAAAACCTGGGTATACGAAACCCCCCGGACTTGCGTTTGTGCGACACTTGTGAGGGATTCCGCAGCGGCATTAAAGAATACGATATTGTGCCGGTTATCGATGATTGCCAAGCCTTCTTCGAGATATGTAGCAATATGCTCCCAATAGCCTGAGGGAAAAGTTGCAGGAGGGGGGCCTGAGGTGGGTCTTTGATGCGTCACTTAGGGTCCCATCTCAAACCTTGTTTTTCTTGTCAAGACGGGGTTGCCAAACAGCGCCGGCGCCAGCTATGTTATTTTAACATGCGAGACCCAGAAGCCCTCTGCCGCCATGTGAGCCAGGTTCTGGTGGAGGCATTGTGCACGAAGGGTGCGGTTCGCCTGAATGGGCAACGGGTTGCGGTTGCGAACAAGGTTGCGAGTGCCTTACTCGCGAACTTCCGCCAAGAAGCCGCCCTTGAAAAGGAAGCCGAACGGTTAGCTGAGGAGCATATCCAGAACTCGCCAACGGTTGATCGCTATAAGGTTGTCCAGCTCATTAAGCGACGCTTAGCCGAAGAGCAGGACTTTGCGCTATGAGCGATCTGTCCGACAACCGTATTACCGCCTTGGCGCGTTCTGCTCTTCGGGCTATTGCTGCGGAGGGCAAAATCGTCAACGAAAGAGGGGCATTGATCGAGAGCAAACGGATATTGAGCGCTTATTTCCAGCGGGGAGACGCGATCGACGCGGCAGTGCGGAGAAAGATTCGTTCTCTGTCGAGAAAAGTCGCCCCAGGAAGTACAGAATGGGATGTCCTCTATCGTCGGTATTTTGAAGAAGAATCCCGAAAGCGAAAATTCTGAACGCTGACGGTTGACAACACCAGAAGAGTGATTATTTTCCCCCCATCCCGAGCGGGGGTGAAATCCCTCCCACAGAGAAGACTCGCAGTAAGAAAACACGTCTGAGAGAAAGGAGACGAGGTATGAAAATTCGACCTCTACAGGATCGGATTATTGTAAAGCGGATTGCGGAAGAAGAGCAGACCGCTGGTGGAATTATTATTCCGGATACCGCAAAGGAAAAACCCCAAGAGGGGAAGGTGACTGCCGTCGGAAACGGGAAGGTCGGAGAAGATGGCAAGGTCACCCCCCTTGATGTCAAAAAAGGAGACAAGGTGCTCTTTGGCAAATACGCCGGGACGGAGATCAAGATCGATGGAGAAGAGCACTTGATTATGCGCGAGGATGATATCCTCGGTGTGATCGAAGGATAATCCGGGATATTAGGGAGGATCAGGAATGGCTGCAAAGCTTGTGAAATTCGGTCAAGATGCGCGAGATAGAACCCTCAAAGGAGTGAACCTCCTGGCCGATGCGGTGACCGTCACCCTCGGTCCAAAGGGACGCAATGTTGTTATTGAGAAATCCTTTGGCGCGCCCAATGTCACAAAAGACGGTGTGACAGTTGCCAAGGAGATCGAGCTTGAGGACAAGTTCGAAAATATGGGCGCTCAGATGGTCAAAGAAGTCGCCAGCAAAACCTCTGACGTCGCCGGTGACGGGACCACGACGGCGACGGTCCTGGCGCGGGCTATCTATGCGGAAGGCGTGAAGATGGTCGCCGCCGGTCACGACCCGATGAGCATTAAGCGGGGTATCGATAAAGCCGTGGCCACCATGGTCAATGATCTGCGCAACCTGTCCAAGTCCACCCGCGATCAAACCGAAATCGCCCAAGTCGGCACCATCTCGGCCAATAACGACTCGACCATCGGCGGCATTATTGCCGAAGCCATGAATAAGGTCGGCCGGGAAGGCGTGATCACCGTCGAAGAAGCCAAGGGGCTGGATACGACGCTTGAAGTAGTCGAGGGGATGCAGTTCGACCGGGGCTATCTCTCTCCCTATTTCGTGACCGATCCGGAGCGGATGGAGGGGGTATACGAGGATGCCTATCTGCTCATTCACGAGAAGAAGATTTCGGCCATGAAGGACCTGCTGCCCGTGCTCGAAGCAGTGGCAAAGAGTGGCAAACCGTTGCTCATCATCGCCGAAGATATCGAGGGCGAAGCCCTGGCCACGCTGGTTGTGAACAAGATTCGTGGCACCCTGCAGTGTGTGGCGGTCAAGGCGCCTGGTTTTGGTGATCGCCGCAAGGCCATGCTTGAGGATATTGCTATTCTGACCGGTGGTCGGGTCATCGCCGAAGAGTTGGGCGTGAAATTGGAAAGCCTGACGCTGAACGACCTCGGCCGGGCCAAACGTCTGGTTGTCGATAAGGACAACACCACCATCGTTGACGGTGCCGGGAAGAAGGGTGACATCGGAGGCCGTATCAACCAGATTCGTGCCCAGATCGATGAGACGACCTCAGACTATGACCGGGAGAAGCTGCAAGAACGCTTGGCCAAAATGGTCGGTGGTGTGGCCGTCATCCAGGTTGGTGCCGCGACTGAGATCGAAATGAAGGAGAAAAAGGCGCGCGTCGAAGACGCCCTGCACGCCACGCGGGCTGCGGTTGAAGAAGGCATCGTCCCCGGTGGCGGTGTCGCCCTCATCCGCTCTTCCAGTAAGCTCGACAAAGTCGAGGCGAACGAAGAGGAACAGGTCGGCGTCAACATTATCCAAAGAGCGGTCCAAGAGCCTTTACGCTGGATTTCTTCTAACGCGGGAGAAGAAGGTTCCATTATCCTGGATAAGGTTCGTCACAGCAAGGGTGCGAACGGCTTCAACGCGGCCACCGGTCGGTTTGAAGACCTCATCAAAGCCGGCATTGTTGACCCCACCAAGGTCGTGCGGACTGCATTGCAGAACGCCTCGTCCGTGGCTGGCCTGTTGCTGACAACAGAAGCCACCGTTGCCGATAGGCCCGAGGAGAAAGGCGGCGGCGGCGGCATGCCTCCAATGCCTCCGGGCGGTATGGGTGGCATGGGCGGTATGGGTGGCATGGGCGGCATGATGTAGTCTCGCTTATACTGAGTACTCATCAAAAAAGGCCCTACAAAAGTAGGGCCTTTTTTATTGCTGGCGCGGGGAAAGGGGAAATCGGACGGGTCTAGTTTGCGGACAGTCCGGTGATCCGAATCCCGGCGGAATGCACTTTATTGCGGATATTCAAACGAATGAGCAGGGCGGTAATCGGTTCTATCAAACTGGCGGCGGCCAGCGGACCGACGTCAACCGGGTGAATGCCCAGCTTCTCCACCAAGACAATCACCGTTGGTCTGGCGTCTTTATCCCCACAGACCAATACATCACAGTCAATTTGGGCGTTGACGTCACGTAAGAGGTGAGCAGAGATGTTCTGGAGCGCGCACACGACCTGGACGTCGTCGCCCAGGATTTGTTTCGCCTCTTCTGTGGCAGAGCCCGCCTCCGGCATGACCATTCGACGGGCGTTATCCGGGTCGAGCGGAACCGACACGTCCACAAAGATTTTCCCCTTGAGTTGATCTTTCACCGACTCTATCGTCTTGACGTGGGCGGAGTACGGCACGGTGATAAACACCACCTCGGCTGCTGCCGCGGCTGTGACATTATCTGTGCCGCGCAGGAGGTCCTTACCGATTTCCTGATTGAGCTCGGCCGCCACGCGTTCTCCTTTTTCCTGTTGGCGTGAGCCGATAATGACCTCTTCTCCCGCGAGCGCCCAGCGCAGGGCCAGACCGGGACCTTGTTCTCCAGTTCCTCCCAAAATGGCAATCTTCACGCGTTTTCTCCTCTCTTGCCTACAAATGGTTTTTTATTGGCTGCTGCCAACTGAGGCCTTGATATACTTTTCCGTGACCGGCGATAAGTCACGCGGCGACACCATAACCTCAATGATGACAAAAGACGAGGTCCGGTCGGCTTCCACTAATGCCTGGCGCAACTCCTGGACGGTAGCGGCCTGTAACCCCTTGCCGCCCCACTCCTTGGCCAGGGTGGCATAGGGCCACGGAGGAATGGTGAGCAAGTCCTGCCGCTCGGAAACCGGCCGAAAAATGCCCCAGCCGCCGTTATTCATGACCAGGACAATGGGATTGAGTTTGTGACGGGGCGCGTGCGAGATCTCTGAACCTGTCATTTGAAAGGCCCCGTCCCCGCACAACACAAGCGGCCGCTGACCGGTCCCCAACTGGGCGCCGAGCGCCCCGGGAATGCCAAAACCCATCGAGGCATAATAGCCTTGGGCAAGGTATCCCCCGCCCTGGCCAATTTTAATATCCAGCCCGGCGAACAGCATGTCACCCGCTTCGGCCACCACCATATAGCCTTCGCGTCCATCCAGGAATGTATTGACTTCCCATAACATATCCGAGACTTGGAGCGTCCGATTCTCTCCGGGCGGCTGCGGGGCGAGGTTGTCACAATAGGTAATTTCTTCCCGATGCAGCCTCAGCGGAGCCTGCAACAAAGACTGGACGTAATCCTCAATGGTGACCTCGGTATAGGTGTGAAAGCTGACGTGCACCTTATTCTCCGCGGCCCAGATTGAGTGGTGACGGTCGATGTATTGCGGCTGTGAGCCCAGGTTCATATCGGTCAGCAGGGAGCCCAGGTGGAGCACCAGGTCGGACTCCTCAATCCGTTTGCGGATGGGCGCCGGTGAGATGGCCCCAATATGGACGCCCATATATTGGGGATGATCCATGGGGAAGGCGCCCTTGGCCAAAACGGTCGTCAGGCAGGGCCCGCCGATCTTTTCGACCAGGGCAATAATGTCGGTGGTCAGATGATGCCGAAAGGTTTCAATGCCAATGATAACGGCCGGTTTGCGGGCCTGATTGAGACGGGCGGTGGTCTCCCGGACGGCTTCCTCAACCTTTTGAGAGTCGGACGGGGTTCGAGAAAAGTTGCCGTCCCACTCTCTGATCCGTGCAGGAATGCTGACCTCCTGCTCAACCATATCCTGATGGATCTCAATATAGCCCGGTTGCTGATGACGCCAGATATCCTGGACAACCGCGTCAATGTCGGTTGCCGCGGTACGCGGGTCGTCAATGATTTTCGTGGCGCAGGTAATTTCCTGAAAAATGTGGAATTGGGATTCAATCTCTTTGGCCTGATGATGGACTAGCACCCCGAGTTTCCGTTTCTCCTCACCCGGCCCACCGCTGATGACCAGGACCGGCACCCGCTCGGCATATGAGCCGGCAACGGCATTCACCACGTTATGCCCCCCGGCCCCGTAGGTCACGCACAGGACGCCGATTTTTCCAGTAGCCCGCGCATAGCCATCGACGGCGAAGCCGGCACCCGGCTCATGCGAAGACGTAATGACCTGCATATCGTGGGGTTGGCCGAATTTCATGAAAAGCTGAATGACCAAATCACCCGGAATCCCAAACAGGTGGGTCAGACCCATCTTGCGCAAATATGCGACAAGATAATTTCCAAGTTGCATCCGTGCTTCCATACTCCCTCCCTGTGGATAGTATATCAGACTTCTTCTGGAACTCATCTCATAAGCGAGAGACTATGTTATACGGTGGAACCCGAAGCCAGAGATAGAGGAGAAACGTATGAGAAAACAGAGAACTAACACAAAACCTGTCTTGTTTCTCTTTGATTCCGATCACCTGGACGCCGGCGTTGCCTACGGGCATAAGTTTGATTCCGACTTTCTCAGTGCCCTCAAAGCTGTTGATCCGAATAAGGAGACTCGCTCGCTCGTTCTGCGCGGCGATCTTCTCCTGGATAGGTTTTGCTACAAGCCGTCTCGCGTATCTTCAAGAGCGCGCGAAATGAGCACGGATAAGGCACTCTTCAAGCTGCTGATAGGCGACCTCTGCGACGCGTTTGAAGGGCAGTGGCACACATTGGACCTCGTCCAACTGCCCGAGTTACTCATGCAGCGACATACCCTCGCTTGCATCTTTCTACCGTCTTTTCCATCCGGGTATCGCTCCGCTATTGATGATCGCTTGCGGCGGCACCCATATTATCTGGGCGCTGTTGTTCCGGACCTCTCAAATCCGCTCCAACGGGAGTTGACCATAGATTCTCTTAGACGCAATTCCTTCATAGAAAACGGCACTATTTACATGCCGCTTGGCATTGAGGACGATCTCGAAGGCTATTTCCACGGAGCCGATGAATTTTTAGAGCAAGGTATTGTCGCAGTTCCCTGGGAAAAATTTGAGGAACGCTCCCCCGCAATACCTGCCCCACAAGCCCAAAGCGCGCAGGCGCTGATGACCCAAATGCGACTGCAAAATTGTCTTGGTCTTGATATTCATCAGCGGCTCGCGTCTCAACTGTCCTCTCTTAATATGGGTCAAGATTCTTCCCGTGAATATGACTGGGACCTCAAGCAGTTACCAAATGCGCCCGACGAAATCGAAGTGCGAGCGCGCAAAGTTACCGACTATTTGCTGAATCTGTCTCATAAGGAAGGAGGAAGTAAAGCTAAGTTTTTTGAACAAGAACTCGGAATTACGGCTGACGACTGGCGATTTCTGCACGCGCAACTCGTTGATGCTCTCGGCAAGGCGTCATTCGAAGACCTTCGGCTTGATGAGTATGGCATCAGATTTAATGCTCATCTGGCGATACGGGGACGCAATGGGCGCACCGCTACCGTCAAGACTGGCTGGATTGTACGATCAGGAGAAAAGGCAGCACTCAAGGCTGACTGGATTATACGACCAAAAGAAAGAGCATCTCTCGCCACCGCGCGTCCAGGGACAAAAGGGGCAGCGTCTCAAGCCAGCGCGCAAAGCCCGCCGGTCGTATCCCCAGAGATTAAAGGTACTCGGCGATGGGAAGCGATTTTCAAACTCGCAAAACAGGCCGGAGAACTGGCCGCGGCGGAATGTGTGCCAACACCTATGAAAATAAGTGGCGGCGAGTTGATTATGGATGGTCAATGCGGTTACGCTTACGTTGTCGTACCTGATGCACGAAAAGGTTTTGCGCGTTGGCTAAAGACCTCCAGACATGGAAAACATCACTCTGGCGGCGGTATGGCCTTTTATGCCGAAACGGACGGTCAATCCGCCGACCGAGCCACAGCATATGCGGAAGCATTTGCTAAAGTCCTACGCAGGAACGGGATTGAATGCAAAGTAGGGAGGTATCTGACGTAATTCATCGTGAAATCTGTGTATTGAATCCCTCTCATAGATACCTTTTAGCCAAGGTCATTAAGGCAGAGTGTTTGAAAAAGGCCGAGAAGTTGTACGCCCGTCCGCTCGTTCCTATAGGCAAGCGGTATAGTGTCTCCTCTCCAAAACGAACATACAATTGTCGAGCTTTGCGTAGTTGTTGAGCTTCGCGCAGTCGATGCCAGGCGCTTTCAGCAATTCTTGCAGCGACGGTATTATTGGTCATTGTTACTCAATTCCTTGCTCTAAGTGTCTCCTGAGATCAGTTTGATAGCATCCAGAATATCCGATTCCGCTTGATAGGTAGGCCGACATATTCGAGTTCGGTTCGTATCCCTGCTCCAGTAAGAGACTAAAACCGAAGCGGAAGAACCTGAATCGAACACCCACGTATCGGTTCTCATTCTGTCATTCTGTTCATAAGTACTGGTCAAGACATAGCGCGCATTGACTCTGATTCGTGTCACTGTTTCAGTCATTCTGTAAACACTGATATTCATTTTGCCGGATAGGCTGACTGAGGTCCTTTGCTCTAGCCATTGGACGTAGGAACCTTGAAAGTCTCCATCAAGAAAAACAACATGATAGTCTCCACAGTCAGCATAGGTAGACGGTGACCCACTGAACGCTAAGGTAATAAGGCCAGAATCTTTTTCAAAGCTGTCAATGGCGAAAGCGGATTGGGAAACGTGGTCAATGAGAGCCGTCCAGACAGTATCATAGTCTTGTTCAACCAGGAGGGTGAAAGTGTTCAGTTTAGGCGGTGGGACTGAGTATTGAGGAGCAGGGAGAGAGCAAGAAAATAAAAGTAGTGTCGTTACACAGGTGAGTGACCATAACTTCTTCATCATTCGTTTCCCCTTCTTTGTCTACCCGAATTGGTTTGTTTTAGAGCCTGGGATTTCCAGGAGACCTACATGGGCCACGGAGGCCATGAATCCGAAGGGCGCAATATACTTGACACCCCTCATCTCATCGGCCGAGATATTTGGTTGGTTTGGCATCTTTCCGCGTGTAGAGAGGGTGACGGGGGAACTTCTCTTTTGTCACCCCCAATGCGAGGGCTCTCGCCGGTCGCTGCTCCAGCCAGCCCAGGGCCGCATCGTCTTGGTTCATATGACCGCCGTGTGTCCCCCAGCCACAGAGAATGGGTGACTCATACCCCGGCCCTTCTCCGTATAGGGCGTCCTGGCGCGCCTCATGGATCGCCTTGTCCCAATACTCTTTATTTTCCGGGCCGACCGGATCATCGAGGGTATAGAGGGTTTCCGGGTTCGGGGAACGAAGGGCAAAGAGGTTGACAACGATGAGTCCCCCATATCCCCATTTGCGGGCGTATCCTATGCAGCGGCGTATGGTTGGGTCGTCTGTTTCGGCCGTGGCCGTGCTGGGGTTGAGCAATGCGAATATGATGGGGTAACGGCCGTTATCCCATCTCCGTGTCAAATAATACCGATATCGACCGTCCTCGGAAAATTCAGCAGTAGTAGAAGAATAGTCTGTCACGCTTTCTCCTTTTAGTTGCATTAACTATATTGTTCCCAATCCGAAAGTAATGGTCAGAATGACACGATACATCTCTCTTCCTCTATAGAGATGTGCAGCCTCGGCAGGCGTGCCGGGCCGTGTTTCCTTCACAGCAAAGAATGGAGTGAGTCCCGCGTATTCACCCCGGCGCGAGTAGCTACTCCCGCGCTTTATAGGGGTTGTTGTATTGAGCAGGCGACCCGACTCAGCGGGTTCTTTGCCTGAAGGAAACAGGCGTGAGGATGCCTAAGAGGAAAAGAGATGTCAACTCTCAATGTCATAAACTAGGAGATTTCGGGGGGTATTCTCCCCCGTGATGAGACCGGGCTGTGGATTGGCCGTTGGGTCAATGTCGTGAGGCTATTCCTCTGGCTACCTGCCTTCACTGAGGGTTTGCAACACTCCGGGACCACTTTCCCAGGGCTTGTCTTGGGATCTATACACCTCGATATCCAAATTCACCAACACTGAACCGTCGTACTGCACGCTTTCTGCGTGATGCGCGTCATCGGCAGCCCGAGCACGGTATACACGTCAACATACACATCGCGCGGGGGCGTAGGGGGAGGTCCAAACCACGAGTGCAGATCCTCTGGGGGGCCACCAGATCGGCCGGTAATGAAGCCCCTGAATTCGGCAGGCGGCTCCCGACACTCCCGCGCCCCTTCCCCGATAGACACATGCAGGTGGCGTGTGAGTACGCGCTGAATGGGATGATCCAGACACATCACGGGCGCATCTGACAAAAACTCCTCCGCGACCGCGCGCCGCTCGCCCGATAAGTCTTCCAGCCCGTCCCCCATCCACCACACGAATGTCACGTCCCACACGACGAGCAGCCATGCGATGAGCAAAAGAATGTACACTCTTCGCATGTCGTCCCCTTTGTCTTTCTTATCTTGCGAAAACTATGAATAAATCAATTGCTTACACCATGGTGCGGCAAGGGGGGTCCCGCCTGTTGCAACATCAGGGCCGTGGCGCTTTTCCCCCAGTAACAATCCCCTCAAAAATCCTCCACGCCTCCCACCCCGAAATGCACCCCAAAAAACGTCTGAAACGTCGTTTGCTCATCAGCATGTAAGCGCCGATTAAGCCTGAAATAGGCATGAAATAAACATGAAATTTCATGAAATTTCGTGAAATTTTCATATTACGTGAAATATCACTTAAGGTACTGTTATGACTCGACTTTCCGTGATTTTTGAGGGAAATGCTCATGAAATATTTCACGATTTCTCACCTTCTGGGGGGAAGGTGGTCCTGGGTTTTGGAAAAAAATGGTCCCGGACTTTTGGAAAACCACACCTTCACTCTTGAATAGTTTTCCTGCTGCAATAAAGGCGGAAGCCCACAGGGTAGGGGGGAACTTCGACGGACGGTTGCTGACAGGAGCGGTGCTTAGCCGAAAAACTCCTCGACATTACCGGAAACAACCGGAACACTCTGGACGGCATTATTCCGAAAGACCCGAAACAGAACGGTCTCGCCAGCGGGTCGGCTCCAGAGTTGCTCATAAAAGGCACGTCGGTCGGCTATTTCTTGCTCGTCGATAGCAAGGATCACATCCCCGGCCTTCAACCCCGATTTGGTACCGGGACCCTCGGGTAACAGGCCAGCGATGACGAGATGCTCTTTGAGCGTATATGAATACATACCGATCCAGGCGCGTGAGGGCCGGGTGACCCGCCGTCCATAGCGCAGGAGTTCGTCTCGATGTTCGGTGAAGTGCTCAACCGGAATAGCCAGGGAAAACTTGCCGATTTCATTGAGATTGAGGGAGACGACGCCGACCATACGGCCATGCATGTCGAACATGGGACCGCCGCCTAAGCCCGGATTCATGGCCGTACTCGTCAACGCCCGCTCCAGGCTATACTCCCAGTAGGCATCAAACTGGGAGACCGAGGTAAGTCCGCCGCCGTTCACCCGCCGGCCGTTTTCTTCTCCCGCACTGGCGACCAGGAAAACCTCATCGCCGGCGTGCAGCGCGGTGGAAGGCTGGAGGGGGACAGCCGGAAAGCCGGTTTGAGATATTTTCAATACGGCAATACCGCTCGCAAAATCCTGGGCCACCACTTCGGCTTCAAGCTGGGTGTTATCAATCATGCTGACGTGCACCTGAGACGCGCCAATAACAATGTAATTGACGGTCAGGATATAGCCGTCCGGACTCACCACCGCCCCGGAGCCCATACGCTCAGTGCCTAACAACTGGGCGGACTGGTGCTGTGAGGGAACGGTGACCTGAATGGCAACCGTTGAAGGAATCACTTGTTCGATAAGCCTGACCGAAGCGTTCACACCATCCCCTTTTCGTCTGCGAGGTCCACAATAACTAATGCCTCACCTGGGTGAAAGCAACCCCTCAAGACCCTGGCCTGCCGACATCTGCCCGAGCAGCCCAGCGTGTGCTAGTATCCCATACTTTTCAGGCCCGCCCACTTTGTTCATTATGACGAGGCGCGGACACGACTGACCAGGAGGGGTAACAGGACCGTTATGAAACGTTCGACTGAGCCGCAAACACTGACCCTGTCCGAGTATGAATCAAAGCGGGTGCTTGCCGGATACGGCGGCGCCATTTCTCAAGAAGTCCTCGTCCGGACCCCCTCCGAGGCTGGGCGGGCGGCAACGGATATTGGCTTGCCGGTTGTGGTGAAACTGTGCGGGGCGCGCATTGCTCACAAGACCGAACGGAACCTCGTCCGCCTCGGCCTTGATACGATCCAGGCGGTTGAACGGGCCGCGTACGAGCTGTGGGCGCGCCGGCGGGATGACGATGGTGAAGTCGGTCTGCTGGTCGCCGAGATGGTTGCCGGGCGGCGAGAGTTGATCGCCGGTATGGTCCGTGATCCTCAGTTTGGCCCGTGCGTCCTCCTGGGACTTGGCGGCGTTCTGACCGAAGCGCTCGGAGATGTTGTCTTTGCTCTGGCGCCGCTCTCTCACGCCCAAGCGAGCGCCATGGTTGAGGGGATGCGGTTCAAACATCTCGTCACCCAACCGTTTCGTGGTGAAGAGCCGGTTGACCTCGACGCCCTGGCCGATCTCCTGGTTGGGCTTGGCCGCCTGGCCATTGAGCGGACCGACATCGAGAGCGTTGACGTGAACCCGCTGATTGTTGTCAACGGCAAACCCATTGCGGTTGACGCTCTGGTCGTCACGAATACGACGCCCCCCACCAGACCACCGGTGCAGCGGCGCGACCCTGAAGACATCCTTGAACGCTTTCGCCCTCTGTTTCATCCGCGCGGTGTGGTCGTGGCCGGGGCGTCCTCACATCCGGGGAAATTCGGCTTTGTCTCTCTGCACAACCTCAGACGCTTCGGCTATCAGGGCGAAATCTTTCCGGTCAATCGTGACGGCGCGGAGATTCTTGGCCAACCAAGCTATCGGACTGTAGAGGAGATTCCGCCGGATAAGGCCGACCTCGTCTTTGTGTGTACCCCTGCTGCGGCCAACGTCGCACTGCTGCGTTCCTGTGCCAAGATCGGCGTGCGGGCCGCCTTTGTCGCCAGTGGGGGATATCGGGAGGCGGGCGAGGCCGGCCGCCGCCTGGAAGACGAACTGGTTGAAACCGCCCAGGAGTTGGGCCTGCTACTGGCTGGGCCGAACGGCCAAGGGATGATCTCAACGCCGGTGTCCATGTGTGCCCAGATTGTGGCGCCGTATCCCCCGGCGGGTCGCCTGTCCGTTGTGAGTCAGAGCGGGAACCTGCTGTCGGCCTTCTTGAACTACTCCGTCCAGACCGGAATCGGTGTGAGTAAGGCGATTTCTGCCGGTAATTCGGCCCACACGAATATCGCCGATTATCTGGAATACTTTGCGGCCGACCCGGAAACCGAGGTCGTGCTTGCCTATCTTGAAGGCGTGCCTGACGGTCCGCATTTTATTGACGCAGTTCGCGCGCTTACCCAGCGCAAGCCTCTGGTGGTGGTGAAAGGCGGAGCTGCGGCAGAGGGGCAGCGGGCGGCCTTATCGCATACCGGTTCACTGGCGACGGACGACCGTGTCTTTGACGGACTGTGTCGCCAGTTCGGCATATTGCGAGCACCTACGATCGAGCACGCCTTCGAGTGGGCGGCAACCCTGGCGACCCAGCCGCTCCCCCAAGGCCGGCGGGTGGTTGTCTTTACCACCGTTGGTGGCTGGGGCGTCCTGACCGCAGACGCCTGCGCCCAGGCCGGGCTCGACCTGATTCCCCTCCCCCAAGACTTGATCGAGACGATCAGTACCCTGGTTCCGGCCCGCTGGAGTCATAATAATCCGATTGATCTGGCGGGCGGCGAGACCAGGGATACTGTGCCTGAAATCCTGGACCTCGTCTGTGCCCACCCCGAGGTCGATGCGATGCTGCACCTTGGCCTGGGTATCCAGGCCGCCACCGCCCACGGGTTCAAGGGCGGCGCATTCTATCCGGACTACGGCTTGGAGCGTATGGCCGGATTCCACGAAAACCAGGAGCGGCGCTATGCCGCGGCCGCGGCCGAAGCTTCAGACAAGCATCAGAAACCCGTCCTCACGACCACCGAACTCGTCTATGCTGCTGGGGACTACGGTAATGCCGGTCCCCTGGCCGTGCGTGAGGCCGGTCGGGTGTGCTACCCCAGCGCTCACCGGGCGGTTGCCGCGCTCCGGGCCGCGATAGAGTATGCGGAATTTCGTCGGCGTTATGCTGCGCCCTAGCGAGCAGTCGGAAAGAAAAAGACACAGGAGGGAAACATGAGACCTGACTATACCGTCATAGATGCCGATGGGCATGTCGATGAGAAGGCCGTCAACTGGGTTGAGTTACTGCCCGAGCGCTATCACAAGGACGCACCCTGTTGGGTGAGCTACCCGGACGGTCGCAAGCATCTGGTGGTTGAGGGAAAAATGTGGCCCAGCCGGCGTGACTTCTATGGCCGACTCGGCATGTGGCCCGAGCCCAAGAAACCCGACCACCAATGGGGCTGGGATCGCGCCGGGATGCAGGACCCGCATAAGCGTATCCCCGATATGGACCTCGAAGGGATCGACATCGCTGTCCTGTTCGGGACCTTTATCGGCCTTGGTGCCGCCGCATCCATTGAAGATCCCGGCCTGGGTATGGCGGTCTCGGTCGCGTATAACAACTGGCTGGCCGAATACTGCAAACCCTACGCCGAGCGCCTCAAAGGCATCGCCATGATTCCCATGCAGGACCCCGAGGCGGCGCGGGTCGAAATCAGACGGGCGGTCGAGCAACTGGGCATGGTCGGTGTCCAGGTCCTGACGAATTTCGGTGGCAAGCTCCTGCACGAAGCCGAGTTTGACCCGATTTGGGAAGAAGCCCAGGGGCTGGGCGTCCCCATTTGTGCCCATATCATCTCAACCAACTCCGCAGGCGTTGACCGATTTGATCGCTACGTATTCAAGCATGCCTTCTATTCGCTCGATACCATGCTGGCTGCGGCCTCGTTTACTACCGGGGGGATTTTGGAGCGCTTCCCAAAGCTGAAAGTGGCCTTTATGGAAGCCGGCGCCGGCTGGGTGCCGTGGATGATGGACCGGCTCCACGAACACTATGAATTGCTGCCGCAGCAAATGCCCTGGCAGCAACGCAGTCCTGAAGACTGGATCACGAGCGAGAACTGTTTTTTCGCGGTCGAGCCGGAAGAAAAGACCATTCCGTTCGTAGCCCAAATGATCGGGGAAGAGCGCCTCATCTATGCCTCGGACTACTCGCACTGGGACTGCATGTGCCCGGATTCGGTCAAAGCCATCTATGAGCGAACGGATATCTCGGACGGACTGAAGAAAAAAATCCTGAGCGAGAATGCGGCCCGCTTATTCAAGCTCTAAATGCGGGGGTAGCGATATGCATGACTACATCACTCTCGCAGGCTGGCGGACGGGGCTCGAAGAGGTCGCTCCCAAAGTCTACGCCTATATTCAGGCGTATGGGGAATTGGGTGTAAGTAATGCCGGCCTGCTACTGGACCGCGAAGGCATCATGGCGATTGACGCCCTCATGGTTCCGTCCATGACCGCCCGCTTTCTCGGGGCGATTAAGAAAGTGACGAGACGACCAGTCTCCCGGCTGGTCAATACCCACCATCACGTCGATCATAGCGGCGGTAATTTTCTCTTTCGTGACGCTCAGGTTATCAGCCACACCTTTTGTCGCGACGAACAGCTACGGGAGGGCCTGCCCGTCAAGCAACTCCAGCAGCGCATTCCACGCTTTGCCAAGGAGTTCTCCAAGCTCAAGCCCAAAGTCCCGGACCTGACCTTTGAGGACCGGTTGGTCTTCCACCAATCCGGACGGAACGTGGAACTGCGCCATCTCGGACCGGCCCACACCTTTGGTGACGCCTTTGTCTATTTGCCCAAGGACAAGGTCCTTTTTGCCGGGGACCTGGCTTTTTATTATGTCACGCCCCTGGCCTTTCAGGGCCATGTCGGCAATTGGATCAGGGTGGCCGAGCGGATTTTGAAGCTGGACGTAGACCTCATCGTGCCGGGCCACGGCCCGCTGGGCGGCAAAAAAGAACTACGCGAAATGCGGTCCTACCTCTTGCTCATCCGGCGCGAGGCCAAGAAGCGTTTTCAGCTCGGTATGAGCCCTGAGGAAGCCGCCCGCGACGTGAGGCTTGGTATATACGCCCGCTGGCGTGAGCCCGAGCGGATTCTGCCCAACATCATGCGGCTCTACCAGGAGTTTCAAAACGAACTCGACCAACCCATCGACCGGCAACGCATGATGGACGGCATGCGCCAGCTCCGGGCCGAACGCCACGGCCACGCCGCAGGCGAGCCGGATTGGTGTTGTAGCTAAGCCTCCCCCTCCGCCACCAGCGCCCGCGCCTGTGATTCGACCACCGTTCCCGTAAAGAAGTCCGGGTTGATGGCGCTCCAGAAGCGGACGGGATTCGCGAACACAAAATCCCTGAAATTATCGTCCGTCATCAGCTCGTCCTCAACGTTTTCATACGCCTCGGGCAACACCCCGGCCATGTCCGGCACATCGAAGTGGCCGATATCCGAGCCAAACAGCGCGTTGATCCTGGCCCCATACGGATTGACTGTGGTGTTGAAGGCCCAGGCGTTCAGCGGGTCGTCGGCCTCGCAGCCAAAGTAAAAATTCGGCACAAACAGGTCGCGGATGTCCTCGGCGCGCTCAATCTCGCAGGGCGCAAAATCGTCCAGTTTCTCCGGCTCTTTGGTGAGCAGGCCGAGGTGGGCCTGCGTCGCTTTCTGGCCCAGCTTTTCAACCGCTGCGGGCGGACCATATTTCTGGAACAGATCGACCAGCATTTCCTGGTTCAGATTGGCGGGATTCACGTTATCCAGGGCCTTGGGGTTGCGGATTTTCCAGTGGCCGATGAGGTCGCTATACAGGCCGCAGGCCCAACCCACGCCGCCTTCCAAAAAGGCAAAGCGCAGCTCCGGGAAACGCCGCGTCACGCCGTTCATGAAGATGGATTTACACACCGCCTCTCCGGCCTGGGCAAAATGGCCGATGTGGTTGTACACAAAATTGGAAATCGAGGCCCGCATGCCAATGCCCGACGAGGCCGAGTGAAAGCTGGGCGGGATACCTACTTCGAGGCATTTCGCCCAGACCGGGTCATAATCATGCTGGCTGTCTATGCCTAGGGTGTCGTGCCAGATTGCATAGCGGCCAGCCTCGGGCGCCTTGCGTGCCACCGCCGGAACCTGACGCCGGATGAGGCTCGACAGCATGGCCACCTTAAAGCCTTTGCTCTTGATGAACTCCAGTTCTTCAACCGCCTCCTCGGGGGTGAACATCGGCACCACCGCAGCGGGAGTCAGGCGGTCTTCCAGGCCCTTGAACTGATCGGCGGTATACATATTAAACGCGCGACAGGCCGCCCGGCGGATTTCATCGTCGCGCAGAAACGGCGCAAACAGCGCGCCGCCGGTCGGGTAGATCACCCCAAAGTCGATGCCGAGTTCGTCCAGGCGTTCGTATAGCAGCCTGGGCAGCATCGCGGTCGCCCGGTCGCGCGTATTCTTGGTCGGCACCCCCCACCAGGCCGGCTGGAGCATACGCCGGTCCTTGCGTTCCTCTTCTGAGAGTCCCGCCCATTTCTTATTGCCGAACTGGTTGGCAACCTTGGTATAGCGCTCAACCACACTATCTCCACCGACTTCTTTCAAATAATCCATGGCCGCAGGCTCAAACTCGATCCAGTGACCGTCCGAGTCAATAACCGGATGGCTCAGTTGTGAGTGAATGTGCTCGGCTGTGTGGTGTGACGACATCGGCTTCCTCCTTGGCGTAGCGGAAAATGCAATATGATCGAATTGTTTTTGTAGCAGGATCGGAGGGAAGGGAAAATATCTGATGGCTATGACAATTCTTTATTCTGCGTCCATATTTGCGGTAACTTATACTGCCCATCCGTTTCCTGGCTAGGGGATTCTATTCTGGAGCATTCGTCTACTGGCTACGTAGAGACTGCACTGTATAGCAATTCCTCCATGTTCCAAAAATTTCCAGCCTTCGTAGCAACCTCTTCACCTTCGTCTTTTATTTGCGTACTATGGTTCGCATAGAACGTGTTCTCCTTGAGAAAAGAGGCGGCGGAGCGTGGGGCGGACAGTACAACCAAAAGAAGTCCTGATCTATGCTGACGAGGCAGGTCACGAACCGTTTGCGGCTTGGCTGAATCAGCTACGCGACCGTGCAGGTCGCCAGCGGATTCTGGCTCGGCTGCGTTGCTTGGAACAAGGCAACTTTGGCGATTGTAAATCTCTCGGTGATGGGGTGTATGAACTCCGTGTATTCTTTGGTCCTGGCTACCGGGTGTATTTCGGGGAAGATGGCAATACCATTGTCGTGCTTCTCACCGGAGGAGATAAAAGCAGCCAGGCCGAGGATATTGTAAACGCGAAAAAGTACTGGAAAGAGTATCAGAGCCATGCGAAAGCTTAGAACCTTAGATGCGCTAGAAGCGGACTACCTCCGTGACCATCCTGAGGAGATGGAAGAGTATATGTCTGTCATTTTTGAGGAGTACGCCCGTGATGGGAATACCGGTGCGCTGCTGGCCTCGTTGCGGACTATGAGCAAGGTTAAAGGTGTCACGACGACCGCACGGACAGCCGGACTGTCCCGAAAGGGATTACAAAAGGCACTCTCAGAGAAGGGTAATCCGAAGTTTGAGAGTATCAACGCCATTATGCACGCCCTCGGCTACAGTCTCAGTCCACGGAAGCTCGATATGACGGCATCAAAATAGCGTTCTGAAGGCCGCTCTGTGATTCCTTCAAGAAAGACCTCTGCCGTGCTGCTTTATCTGTCAAAAGGTGGAGGTAGAGGAGGAAGCTGCAACTGTTGGGGCCTTCGAGTTGTGGCCTTTGGCGGTCACTTCTATTATGAGTCCGATATTCTAACTGAACCCGAAGAGACGAAATATCTTGAGGCTGAGGCAATGCATATGCTCGCAACCGACTATCCTCATATCAATGTCACGCCTGATGGCGTGCCGATGTTGGCCGGTACGAAAACGAAGCTGATCGAAGTTGCCCTTGATCGCTTGGCCCACCATTGGGATGTCGATGAAATGCACCGCCAGCATCCGCATCTGACCCGTGGCCAGATTTGTAGCGCTCTTGCCTATTATTACGACCACCAGGACGAGCTTGATCAGGCTATTCAAGCTCAGCTCTCTCAAGTTGACGCTATAAAAGCCAGCCTTGGTCCGTCTCTGATTCAAGAAAAATTAATTCACCCAAGCTCACAGAATAAGAACGAAAGAAGAAACAAGTGAACGATATCCGTTTTGACAATAAAGTCGCCGTTATCACTGGCGCGGGCAATGGCCTGGGGAAAAGCCACGCCCTCTTCCTCGCCTCGCGTGGGGCGAGGGTGGTGGTGAATGATCTTGGGGGAACGGTTGCGGGTACCGGGGGCTCGCGGGCGGTGGCTGATGCGGTTGTGGAGGAGATTCAAGCCGCTGGTGGGGAGGCGGTGGCGAACTACGACACGGTTGCCACCGAAGAGGGTGGGCAGCGGGTTATCCAAACCGCTCTGAATGCCTTTGGTACGGTGGACATCCTGATTAACAACGCCGGAAACGTGCGGGATAAAAGCTTTGCCAAAATGGACCTGGACGATTTTCGGTCGCTGATTGACGTACACCTCATGGGGGCGGTCTATTGCACCCACGCAGCCTGGCCCATTATGCGCGAGAAGGGTTTTGGCCGCGTGGTGATGACCACGTCATCCGCCGGTCTGTACGGCAATCACGGCCATACCAACTATGGGACCGCGAAGATGGCGCTGATTGGGTTCATGAACTCCCTCAAGGAAGAAGGGCAGCGCTATAATATCACTGTCAACGCGATTGCTCCGATTGCGCTGACGCGTATGTCCGAACCGGCAACCACCCCGCAGTATGCACCGTTAATGAAACCCGAGTTTGTCACCGCTGCGGTCGCCTGGCTGTGCGCGCCCGACAATACGGACTCCGGGCATATTATTCAGGCCGGGGCAGGCTATTACGCCAAGATAGAAGTCCGGGAAGCAGCCGGGGCGCTGTTTGACACCCAGACGATGCCACAGCCGGAACAGATTCGTGAGCGCTATACGGAGATTACGGACATGGGTGAGGCGGCACCGTATGCGAATGCCTCGGCCGTGATCCGTAAAGTCTTCAAGCTGGTAAAGCCGAAGGGGTAGGGCAAGTATCAGGCGTCGTGACCTTGATTCCCCTAGAGGTATTCAACTTGGCCGTGCATCTTCCTAGGTTGTCGTGACATCAATGCCACGCTGACGTAGTCCGACAGCTATAGCGTGGGAGATATGCTCATCAAGATGAAACCGAAGCGTCCCCGGCATGGCGGGCCTTCAGAACCTCGGCGAGCTTTGAGGGATGCTCTTTTTTGAAGGACTCAACAAACTCCTCGTCTTTTTTCATCCGATTACGGATTTCATCACGATGGTCATGATAATACGCAAGGGCCGCGTAAACATCCGACAACGTGATGCCTTGGTAATGGATAAGGATTTCTTCTGGTGCGAGCCCATCGGCTTCATGCCATAGCGCAATGTCTTGTACACGAATCCGGGTTCCAGCGACGCGGGGTCTTCCTCCGCATGTTCCTGGGGTGCAAACAATGTGTTCGACAGGTGGTGATGTCGTTGGCTGTTCGGTGGTTCCTGACATAGGGGAACTCCAAGAAATTATAGCTTGTCAGGAATGATAGGCCGTTTTGATAGAAAAACCAAGGATTTCTTGTGGTCAAGCCGCAATCGGAGTCTACGGAGGAACTGCTTTTGAGGAGCGTCGCTTCGGACCGCGTCGGCAGTTGCGTTCCGTGGTTCTTTCAGATTTGGAAGGACCTGTTCGCTTGCCTTTTCTCTGAGGATGCCCCAGGCCCGCTACTCTTTTCGGCCTATAAATCCTCAACCAGAGCCGTACTCAAATACCGCTCAGCCGAGCTGGCCAGAATAACGACTATCATTTTCCTGGCGTTCTCAGGCCGGGCGGCGACCTGGAGCGCGGCCCAGACTGTGGCGCCGCTGCTGATGCCGGCGGGAATCCCTTCATGCCTGGCCAGCCGGCGCGCCGTGGCGAGCGCGTCTTCATCCCGGACGGTGATGATTTCATCAATCATGTCGGTATTCAGAATGGCCGGGACGAACCCGGCTCCGATACCCTGAATCTGGGTAGGGCCGGGCTGGCTGCCCGAGAGCACGGCTGAACTGGCCGGCTCGACGGCGATGGCCTGAAAACCCGGTTTGCGGGGTTTAATCATCTCAGACACCCCGGTGATGGTCCCGCCCGTTCCCACGCCGCTGATAAAAATATCAACCCGGCCGTCGGTGTCCTCCCAAATCTCGTGGGCCGTGGTCTGGCGATGGATGTCCGGGTTGGCTGGATTCTCAAACTGCTGTGGAATGAAAGCATGCGGGATGTTTGCGGCGAGTTCCTCGGCTTTGCGAATTGCGCCGGGCATCCCTTCGCGGGCCGGTGTGAGGATCAGTTCCGCACCAAGGAAGCGCAGCAGATTGCGCCGCTCCATACTCATGGAGTCGGGCATGGTCAGGATAATCCGATAGCCCCGGGATGCGGCAACAAAGGCGAGGGCGATGCCGGTGTTGCCGCTGGTCGGCTCGATGATGACACTTTCGGCACTGAGCTTGCCGGCCCGCTCCGCGGCCGCGATCATATTGGAGCCGATACGATCTTTCACGCTGCTCAGGGGATTGAAGAATTCCAGCTTGGCATACACCTCGGCTCCCATATCCTGGGTGAGGCGATTGAGCCGCACTAATGGCGTATGGCCGATGGTTTCGGTGATGTCGTTAAACAAACGAGCCATCTTGGATGCCTTGGCTGGCCTGCTGCTACTCTCTGTCTCTGCCGACGAAAAGGGCTTGTCGGCAAGGACAGATGCCCATCCTCTTTTTTACTTCTTGAGCTGAAGCGAGATGGAGTTCATGCAATAGCGCTGCCCGGTTGGCGCTGGCCCATCGTCAAAGACATGGCCGAGGTGGGCATCGCAGGTGTTGCACATCACCTCGGTCCGGACCATGCCGTGGCTCTGGTCCGTTTCCAGGTGCACGCTGTCCGGCTGCGTCGGCTCCCAGAAGCTGGGCCACCCGCTGCCCGATTCGTATTTGGTAGAGGAGTGAAACAATTCGGTGCCGCAACACACGCACTGATAGATACCCTCATCCTTGCAGGCGTTGTATTCGCCCGAGAACGGTCGCTCGGTCGCCTTCATCCGACAGACGGCAAACTGCTCGGGGGTGAGCTGCGCGCGCCATTCCTCTTCGGTCTTCTCGACTTTACTGCCCATAGTGTATGCTCCCTCGTTGGTCTGTACTCTTTGCTCCGGTCTGATAGCTTCACCTATTATATACAGCGAGAAGCATACAGCGAGAAGCACCCGTCGGAAAGAGTGCGGAGGAGCAGCATGAGTGGCGTAAAAATCGGTATCGGCTTTGGACAGTGGAAATATGGGTTACCTGACCCCGAACTCCTGTGCAGCAGCGCAGCAGCGGCAGAGGCCGCCGGGCTTGATTCGCTCTGGTTGTCCGATCATATCGTGACCCTTAACCCCACGCTGGACATCTCCTGTCTGTTCGCCATGATCGCCGGTCGCACCTCCCGCCTGAAAATGGGACCGAGCGTTTTTACCCTGCCGGCGCGCCATCCGGTCCACGTGGCAAAGACCTATGCCACCCTCGACTATCTTTCAAACGGACGGATGATTATGGCGGTCGGGAGCGGCAACGACCCGCGCGATCTGGTTGCGTGTGGGGTGCCGCCTCAAGCCCGTGGCCGCCGCCTTGAGGAAGGGATCGAGATTCTGCGTAAACTCTGGACCGAGTCGCATGTCACGCATCACGGGGAGTTCTACCATTTTGAGGATGTGACGCTTGAGCCCAAACCGAAGCAGGGGGCGCTTGATATCTGGATTGGCGGCAAGAGTGACGCGATTCTCAAACGCGTCGTCCGTCTCGGTGACGGCTGGTTCCCGGCATTAACCTCACCCGTCGAGTTTCAGCGCGATATGGAAAAGCTCAAGGCATTTGGGGAGGAATACGGCCGGACGATTGATCCGCGTGAGGCCGGGGTGCTGCTCTTCACTCATGTGTGCGACGACCGGGCCGCGGCCATGAAGACGGTTGAGCCGTTCTTCCACGGCCTGCGGGTCGATCCGGAGGCCATCATGCGGCGTTCGCTGATCGGCTCGGCCCAAGAGTGCGTGGAGCAGCTCGAGCGCTTTGTGGAAGTCGGTTGCGATAAATTTGTGCTCCGGCCTATCTGCCCGCCGGCCGATATTCCGTCCCAGCTTGAACACTACGGACAAGACATCCTGCCCCATTTTGTGTAGTGGCAGGCGGAATCACCGGATGGCGTGGTTATGATTAAGGCCAAGTCTGAAGTCGAACAGCTTGAGCCCTATGTTGCCCCGCTCGAAGGGCGGCGGCCCATGCTGCGCCTCGACTTTAATGAAAATACGATCGGCCCGAGCCCGAAAGTGGTTGAGGCCATTCGCAGTCTCCCGCCCAACGCCTATGCGACCTATCCTGAATATGCCGGCCTGAACGAGGCGTATGCGGCATCCATCAACATCCCGACCCGGCACGTTGAAGCCTTTAACGGGGTGGATGCGGCCATTCACACCATCTTTGATGTGTACGGCGAAAAGGGGAGTACCTTTCTGACAACCGCGCCGACTTTCGGCTATTACAAGCCGTGTGCGCTCCAGCACGGCATGCGGCAGGATGAAGTCTTGTATCCGGCTGACCTGAGTTTTCCGCTGGAGTCCATGCGCGAACGGCTCACGTATAAGCCTCGGTTATGCTTTATCTGCAATCCCAACAATCCAACCGGCACCTTGCTCGAACCGCAGACCTTGCTGGAGTTGGCACACGCGGCGCCCGATACCTTGGTTGTGGTTGATGAGTTATACGCCGACTTCACGAAGAAGTCGGTCCTGCCGTCCGCACTTGAGTTGGACAATATTGTGGTGCTTCGGTCGCTGTCCAAATCTGCGGGCCTGGCCGCCTTGCGGTTAGGCTTTGCCATTGGCCAGCCCGAGGTAGTGAGTCGTCTCAGCCGCGTCACCGGCCCCTATGATATTAACGCCTTTGCGGTGATCGCTGGAAAAGCCGCTCTCGCCGATCGTGACTATGTCGAACAATATGTTCAACAGGTCAAAGCAGCCAGGGAATGGGTGACGCAACAGCTCCAGCGTTTGGGGGTGCGCTATGTCGGACAAGGCGGTAACTATCTGCTCGTCTGGCCGCCACGAGCGTGCGAGTCGGTGGAAAGCGCACTGCGCGAGAAAGGCATCCTGGTCCGCAATATGCGGGGCAAGCCCGTGATTGACGGCAGCTTTCGGCTGAGCCTGGGGACGCTCGAACAGATGCAGCGCTTCATGCAGGCGTTCGCCGAGGTGATTGAGTCGTAGCCTGAGGAAGGCACCCTAAATACCCTCGCCGTGCTGATGGAAGCTCGCGCGGTATGCGCGCTCAAAACGGCCACTCTCAAGAGCGCAGTGCATCCCGCACTTTTTTCCGTGTCAGTTCTAACTGTTGAGGAGCGTCTAGGCCGTGCACTCGCCCTCGCCGCGTTCGAGTTTATAGACGCGATTCTGGTTCCAATCGATGAACTCGTTCAGGTGGGCGTCGTCAAACGTCACCGGAAGTGACAGGTCTGGAATCAGGTTTTCAAATGGGTCGGCCCCCACGCGCTCGACGAAGGCGGTGAATGTCTCGTCCGCACGGCGATGCGCCTGATAATGCCGGACAAAGCGTTCGACCGCTTCTGGGACACGTTTGGACGGAACGCGGACATCCAGGCGTTGGCCCATGCGGACCTGACCCGCGTCGTATTGGCCGCCCAGCATGACGATGTAGGCGGGGACTCGGTGCTTGTCGAACTTCATGGCCGCGCCGTAAAAACCGATATCGGCAATATGATGGCGTCCACAGCCGTTCGGACAGCCGCTGATCTTGATATGGATTTTTTTGGTGAGCGGATCATCTATGCTGAGGGCTTCAACACGTCGCTGGATGGCCTGAGCCAGGCCCATGGAGTTCGTAATGCCGAGCTTGCAACTGTCAGTCCCAGGGCAACTCACGACGTCATTGATCTGGCGTGCACCGGCCTCACCCAGACCGATTGCCTGCAAGCGACTCCACACGTCATACAGGCTCTCGTTCCGGACCCAACGCAGGACCACATTCTGTTCGTCCGATGTCCGAGCATGGCCCCCAGTGAACTCGCGCATGATCCGGGCTACGCCCCGGAACTGTTCAGGCGTCAGATTCCCCTGAGCGATCTTCACTTCCGCGGTCGAAAAGCCGGCCTGGCGTTGTGGCTGCACATTGGCGGTGGCCCAGTGGGAGAACTCCTGGCGGTCGCCGTTGGGGCTGCCGGGATTGATAGGAACTCGCGGGGCACGCGCTTCCTCGTTGCCATTCCATTGCAGAGGCGTGGGGTCAAAGTTGCACGCGTTGATCCAGTCGCCTCGCCTTTCCGCGTCAACGAGTGCGCGAAACGCCTCCAGACCAATCCGGTCGATAAAGAATTTTATCCGGGCTCGGGCGCGGTTTTTGCGCAGCTCGTCCTGCCGGTCAAAAATGCGGATGACCGCTTCCGCGACTTTGAGATAATCGTCTATCCCAACAAAGTCGTACAACACGCGGCCCACCCTGGGAAGAATCGAGGTCCCGCCGCCGGTATAGACGCGAAAACCTTTGCGCCCGTCTTTGAGGCGAGGAATAAAACCCAGGTCGTGAATACCCGTCACCGCGCGGTCTTGCTCGGTACTGGAAAAGGCGATTTTGAATTTTCGGGGAAGAGACTGGGTCAGGTCGTTCCGAATAAAATAGCGGACCAGCGCCCCAACGTACGGGGTAGGGTCAAAGGCTTCGTCCGGGTCAACTCCGGCAAACGGATCACACACTACATTCCGGACCGTGTTGCCACACGCCTCCCGCGTCGACAGCCCAGCGTCGCCCAGCCTCCGCAGGACCTGTGCGGCTTCCAACAGCGGAATGAAATGGAACTGGACGTTTTGCCGAGTGGTAATATGGCCTTTTTTGAGCGGAGCATAGGTTTCGGCGATATCGGCAAAGGCGTCGAACTGATCCGGCGTGACGCCACCAAAGGGGAGCTTGACCCGGATCATCTGGACGTCCGGCTGCCGTTGTCCATAGACGCCCTGGCGGAGCCGGAAGCCCATAAATACCTGACGGTCTGTCTCTCCATCAAGGAATTTTTGCGCTTCCGCATCAAAATCGTCGAATTCCCTTTCGAGAATTGGGATGACACGGCCGGGAATATGCGGGTGCACTTCAGGATTCTCAAGGGTGCCGACACGCTTCCTCTGGCCGTCTTCTGTTGTGGCTGCATTCATAGTTCGGTCTCCTCGGGCTCGGTTGTTCAGTACGGGAGTTTAATATCTACTAAATCTATGGTTTTTATAGTTTTAAGGACCTATTTACGAATAATACCCCCTCCGTGTCAAGCACCTTTCCGCTGCAAACTTTGGAAACACACGGGATTGACCCGGATATCCATTGTCTACTAAGTAAATAGTGATTTATGAAAATCTCGAAGAAAGGCGAATACGCGCTCAGGGCGCTTGCCTGCCTGGGGGCACCGGGCGCTCCTGAGGTACTGTCTATTCAAGAGATTGCCCGTCGAGAGCGCATTCCCAAGAAGTTTCTGGAACAGGTTCTGCTCGCACTCAAGCGAGCAGGGATTGTCCGGAGTACGCGTGGCAAGGCCGGCGGGTATACCTTATCGGGCGACCCGCAGGCCATTTCGTTACAGATGGTTGTCTGGGCGGTGGACGGCCCACTCGCTCCTTTACCCTGTGTGGCCGACGCCAACCCAGTCAAATGTGCGGACTGCGTCAGCCTCGAATACTGCTGGCTGCGCGGTATTATGCTGGAAGTCGGTGAGGCAATCGCCGCCGCCTTTGCTCGGGTGAGTGTGGCGGAGATGTGTCAGCGCGCTGAAGCCAGTCGCCGCCGCGAGTCGCACGTGCCGATGTATGATATTTAGAGGCGCTGTTGGAGGAGGGGCCTGCTCGCCAGGCAACGAGACTTGACGTATAACCGCGATCTTTCTAGGGTCAGTATGTCAAGAGGTATTGACGCAATACGGAGAGGAGCCACGTATGACTATCAAAAGAAAGCTGTTCGACTATCTGCCTTGACCGTTCGCCATGAGAACAAGGATTGTTCTCAAAGAAAAAGCGCTCGACTTTGATCGCATTCTGATCGACCTACCCAGCAAAGAACAAAAAGAGCCCTGGTTTCTGGCGATTAACCCCTACGGGAAGGTTCCGGTGCTGGTCGAAGAAGGCGCCTGGGTCTATGAGTCGGCCATCTGTAACGAGTATTTGGAAGACACCTACCCAACGCCGGCCCTCTCCCCGTCGGCGCCGGCTGCCAAGGCCGAGATGCGGCTGCTCATCGAAGTGTGTAACAGCCAGTTCGTACCCCCGATCATTCGGCTGCTCTATACCAGCCGGAAACCTAAGGAGGAGCAAGACCCGCAACGCATGGCCCGGAATGCCGACCAACTCAACGCTCTCTTTCCGCAACTCGAAGAACGACTCCAGCAGCAGGACTATCTCCTGGGCGACTATAGCCTGGCCGACCTCACCTTTACCCCGTTTCTCGGATTGTGCGACACCTTGGGGATCGACCTCAGCCCATTCCCGCACGTCGCGGCCTGGGCGCAGCGGCTGAAAAGCCGGCCCAGCTACGAGGAGGTTCGGATCGGCCTGACCGGTTAGTCCCACCTCTCCCCCTTTTCTCGGACGACGCACCTGGGGCGGTGAAGCAGCCGGCCCTGTGCGTGGAGGGGTGGGGCAAAGCCGGGCTGGATTTTTCCGGCTGTCTCGCCGATAGTAAGCGCTGCGAAAGTCGAGAGAAGCCCGGAACACAGGGTCCGAATGAAAAAGCGGAGCACCATCAGCATTGCGACCCGTCTGGTCTGGGGGGTCTGTCTGCCGCTGCTCTTTGGCCTTGCTCCTGCCTATGCCCAACCCGCCAAGGTGTTTGTGAATTCGGCCGTGCTCGCCATTGGCGAACGGCCAGTTCTGCTGGACCTCAAGAGTCAGCGTATCACCAGTCATGGCGAGAATTTTGAGCCCGACCTGAGTCCGCGGCCCGGAGCCGCGCCGCGCAAGGTGTCAGAATTTCGTTACGTGCTCTTCCGAGACTTGGAGAAGGGCCGCGTACGCTATGAGTGGGAGCGCAGGCTGGTCTATCCCTTTCAGGAAACCTGGGCATACACCGAAATCATGAACGGCCTCGACGGCGCCATACTCGGCTGCGATGGCTTTGAGGGCTCATGCCACCGGGCGATGTCGGCCGCCCGGATTGCTGCCCGTCACAAGGAACTGCGCCGTTCGCCCGTCTCCATCCTGATTCATGCCCTGAGTCGTGCGGACTCCTTTCTGCGTCTGATGGATCAAACGATTCATGGCCGCCGTCAGGTGGTTGTCTCGTTTAATGACAATACGCAGCTCGTTCTGCTGGCCATAGACGCGGAAACGCGCCTGCTGACCAAGGTCGTCTTTGTTGAAGACGACCCGCTGTACGGCGATGTGCAGAACGAGGTGTTTTTTTCTGACTGGCGTCAGGTTGGCAAGCTGAAACTCCCGTTTGAGCGCACCTACCGGGTCGACGGCCAGACCATCATGGTTGAACATATTGAAGTCATTCAGGTCGATGTCGATCTTTCGCCCGTGGACTTTACCATTCCGGAAGAGATTGAGCACCCGGAAGAGTGGGACGGAGCCCGCGGAGAACAGAGTTCTCACTGGGTGCTGCGTCAGATTGCGCAAGGCCATCCGGTCGATACGCCCGCTTCAGGGGTCGCGCTACGCGACCTTGCCCCAGGCGTGCTGCATATTGTCGGAGGACGACATCAGAGCCTGGCGGTCGAGATGGGCGAGTACTTGATTGTGGTTGAGGCCCCCCAGGACGACGCCCACTCACGCGCGGTGCTGGATACGTTGCGCCAGCGATTTCCGACCAAGCCGGTCCGTTTTGTCGTGAATACGCATTTTCATAGCGAGCACGCGGGTGGACTGCGAGCCTATGTGGCAGCCGATACGATTGTGGTGACCAGTGCGCTGAACGTCCCACTCTTCCAAGACGCCTTTCAGGCCCTGCATACCCAAGTTCCGGACAGCCTCCAGCGTCGCCCGAGAATGGCGGTCATTGAGGCGGTCAGGAATGAACGCAAGTTTTTCGTGGACGAAAATCGGGTGGTTATTGTCTACCCGATTGAGACCGTGCATGTGGACGGCATGTTGATCGTCTATCTGCCCGAGGAACGCCTGCTTTTTGTGGCCGACCTGTTTACGCCGGGAGCCGTCCGGCAGGTTGCCGATTGGTCTCGGGACCTGCTCAACGCCATCGAGAGCTACGACCTCGCAGTCGAGAGCATTGTCGGCAGCCGGGGAGGAGTCGGAACGCTGGACGAGTTGCGCCGTGCTGTGCGTGACCAGAAGCGGCAGAGCCAAGAACCGGTGCCGCTGCGAGCCGCCGAAGATGTCAGTTGAAAACGATGCTCCCAGAGCGGACCGACAGGCTGAGCACGATCGAGCCTGGATGCAGGCCGCCCTGACCCAAGCCGCCCTGGCGGAGGCCGCCGACGAAGTGCCGATTGGTGCGGTCGTAGTCCTGGAAGAGCGGATCATCGGCCAGGGCCATAATACGCCTATTTCAACTACCGACCCGACGGCTCACGCCGAAATCCAGGCCGTGCGGCACGCCGCGCTGTATATGAAGAATTACCGGCTGGTAGATGCGACGCTGTACACAACGGTCGAGCCCTGTCTCATGTGTATGGGGGCCTTAGTGTACGCGCGGGTCAAACGCCTCGTCTTTGGCTGTTTTGACCCCAAAGCAGGGGCCGCGGGATCGCTCTATAATATTGCCCTGGATACCCGTCTGAATCATCGCCTGAACATCACGAGTGGGGTCTGTGAAGAGGAGTGTCGGGCGCTCCTCCAACGCTTCTTCCGAGAGAAGCGGCAGCGCGTCACAAGGACTGACCCGTCTTTGCGCCCGTCCGGAAATCGCCTATAGTGAGGGGCAAGCTTCGCTCGGGAGTCGGAGAGGTGGCAGAGTCCGGTTGATCGCGCACGACTCGAAATCGTGTATACCTTCGGGTATCGGGGGTTCGAATCCCCCCCTCTCCGTTTTTCCCTCTCTGCAAGCTGTTGGAATATATATATGTTTTGTAATTATTTAAATGATTCCCATCATTCTTCCCACTATTTATTTCTGGTATAGAGGAGAACATTTCGGACCTGCTGAGACAATACCACGCCCCGTCCTCACGGGGGACGCTCCTCAAGGGTGAGGGGTCGGCCTGCTGCCACCGATTCACACTGACCCCTTCGACCGCATCCTCATCGCCCAAGCGCAAGTTGAAAACATCACCCTACTGACCACTGACAACAAGCTGGCCCGCTATCCCGGCCCCATCCAGGCAGTCTGATGGAGAGCCTCAAACCTTAATCATGCAGATTGTCGACGAAAAGCACGGCACGCGCGGTTTTCAGACGGATGTGGCCATGCGTGACGGAGTCACACTCAACACCTTTGTGTTTCTGCCGGCCGACGGGGGGCCGCGCTTTCCCGTCATCATGCACCGCACACCCTACGGGATCACGACCCCAGCGGGCGAGGCGGTGACCGACCCGGCACAGGGCTGGGTGCCCAGTGCGGCCACACCGCTGTATGGTCCCATCCTGCGTGGCTGGCAGGCTATCGTCGCCCGCGGCTATGTGGCCGTGTATCAGGATACGCGCGGTCGCTACGCCTCACAGGGAGAGGACCGCGTCTATGCCGACGATGCCGCCGACGGGTACGACACGCTGGAGTGGATCGCGGGCCAGCCCTGGACCAATCAGCGGGTGGGTGTCTCGGGCTCCTCTGCGGCTGCCACCACCGCCTTGGCGGCCGCCAGCACCGGGCACCCGTCGCTGCGGGCCTTTTTTGCCCAGGTCGGCGCGTCCAGTATCTATGACGATGTCGTGTACGAAGGGCAGGCGATCGAGTTGGAACGGCTGTGGCTGTGGGTGGCGAAGAACATTCCCGGCCTGTCGTCCTCCCATAAGCACGCCGCCATGCGCCGCGCGGGCGCGACCGAGGCCAGGCTGGAAGCCGCGCGCCACTCAGCCGGCGCCTGCTATAACCGCCTGGAAGCCGCCAGCCACGGTACGCCGCCGTTCATTGATTGCCAGGACTGGCTGCGTCTGCCGTTGACGCATCACCCGGACTTTACCGTCTGGCAGCCGTTCCTGAACGAACTCCTCACGCATCCAGGACCAGACGCGTTCCGGACGGCGCACGATTTCCGCCGCACCATTGCGATTCCCGGCTTTCACGCCACCACTTGGTACGACATCTTTCTGACCAGCGTGCTGGCGGCGTTTCAGGAGATTCAGGCGCGAACGGGGACGCAAAAACTGTGGATCGGCCCCAACGCGCACCATTTCATTTATCGAACCAACTGCTGGCCGCGTGACCCCTATTTCGAGTGGTTCGGCCACTATCTGAAAGACGAGCAATCCGATTTGATCGCCGAACCGGCGGTCTTCTATTCGCCCCGGGCGTGGGTCGAGGCGGAAGAGCGCTACACACCCGATGATTGGCGCCATGCGGAGACCTGGCCGCCGGCCGGCGCGAGAACGCAGCGCATCTTCCTGACGGGCGAGGGCCGCCTCGGCGCGGCCCCGGCTGGGGACCCACGGCGGTATACCTCCGATCCGCGCCAGCCGAACCCCACGCTCGGCGGGCGCAACATGTTGATCCCAGCCGGCCAAGTGGACCAACGCCCGGTCCAGGCCCGGCGGCACTACGGCCTGATGTATACCGGTGAGAAGCTGGCCCATGACCTGACGCTGGCGGGTGCGGTGCGTGTCACGCTCCATGTGAGTTCCGACTGCCCCGATACCGACTTTATTGCCAAGCTCATCGAAGTCACCCCGGACGGACGCGCGCTGTTGCTCATGGATGGGGTGACCCGCGCCCTGTATCGGGAGTCGATCCTCGACCCTGCCCACAATCACCCGCAGCCACTCACACCCGGCACGATCTATCCCGTCACGATCAACCTGGCGGACACCCACCATACGGTCCGCGCCGGCAGCCGCCTGCAGGTAGACATCGTCGGCAGTAATTTCCCGCGCCGTGCCCGCAACACGAACAGCGGCCACCCCGTCCTGGCGAACGACAGTGAGGCCGATATCCGTGTGGCGACCAACACGGTCTATCACGCCGCCGGGACACCTTCCTTCGTGGAGATGTCGGTGCTGGTGGAGTAGGGCCACGCCATACGACGAGTTTTTTCCTGATTGATTTGTTCGTATAGGTACGGCACGGGGGCCGTAACGGAGAGGCGATCCCAATCGGGTACAGTTTTCCTGCCAACCAGCCGTCTACGATCTGGAAACCGTCAACACTACTATCGACCTCGTCCGCGCGGTCCTTCCCGCCATATCGCTCCTCCGTTCGTTCTGTGGTATGCTCGCTAACGATGGATATCGGACTTGGTATTGCCCTGCTGGCAGGTTTTCTGTCTTTCGCCTCGCCGTGCGTCTTGCCCATTGTGCCCGGCTATTTGACCTTTATTACCGGCATGAGTTTTGAGCAACTCACCGCCCGCCAGCGCTCGGCCCACCTGATGACCAGCGCGCTGATCAAGAGTATCCCCTTTGTGTTGGGTTTCTCTCTGGTGTTTATTGCCCTCGGCGCCTCGGCCTCTGCGGTGAGTGGACTGCTCAGATCAAACCTGGGCATCCTCAAAGGCGTCGCCGGACTTGGCATCATGGTCCTGGGGCTGCATCTGGCCGGGGTCTTGCCCATCCCGGCCTTACTCCGCCAGCGCAGCTTTTCCAAAGAGCCCGCCGAGCCTGGGATGATCCGGGCTTTTGTGGCCGGGCTGTTTTTTGCCTTTGGCTGGACGCCGTGCGTGGGTCCGATTCTGGCCGGTATTCTGGCGATTGCCGCCACGACCGAAACGCTCAGTCACGGAGTGCTCCTGCTGGCGGTGTATTCCCTGGGGCTCGGCATCCCGTTTATGCTCTCGGCCGCCTTCCTGAACGGTTTTCTGTCGCTCTTCCAAGGCATGAAGGGCTATCTGCGGCAAATGGAAGTGGCGGCTGGCATGTTGCTCGTCCTGGTCGGCCTGCTCATCTTTACCGATAAGCTCGCCTGGGTCTCGTCGCGGCTGACCTTTCTGAACCCGGAAGCGCTCCTCGTCAGCGAGGCACAAGAAACCGGCGTTCCCTCATCGGGTGCGTCCGACACGCTGCCGGTGCAGAGTAGCTACGGCGACTATAATTTTACCCTGACGACCATTGACGGCGATCGGGTGAGTTTGTCCGACTATGAGGGCAAAGTAGTCCTGGTCAATTTCTGGGCGACCTGGTGCGGCCCGTGCGTCATAGAAACGCCGGCTCTGGTCCGCATGTACCATAAGTATAAACGCCAGGGATTTGCCGTTATCGGGGTGGCCTTGCAGAGCGAAGAAGACGGGGTGCGGGACTTTGTCCGGAAATACAACATCCCGTACGCCATTGGCCGCGACCCGTCGGACGAGATTGGACTGCGCTATCAGGTGTTTGCCCTGCCCAGCAGCTTCCTCTTTGCCCCTGACGGCACGGTGCAGCGCGCGTTTACCGGCTATGTGGCCGAATCCGTCCTGGATCGCGAACTCGAAAAAACCTTCCAGACCGATCAGGCTCTACAGCAGACGCCTCAGGTTGAAGCGATTGCTTATCCGGTCGATGCGCCGAACACGGAAGAGAGGAAGCCATGATTCAAGGTATTTTTCACGTCAACATCAATGTCTCCGACTTTGAACGCTCGCTCGCCTTCTACCAAATGCTGGGCTTTCGGGTCGTCAACGACCTCGGGACCGGTGGCAGCCCGCAATTGGACGTCGGCCTCCAGATCCCGAACGGACAGGCCCGGGCGGTGCTCCTGATGCTGGGCGACAACCCGCATGCGACGCGCATCGATCTGATCGAATGGAAGCAGCCCAAGACGGACGGGACACCCTATCCGCATCTCGCCCATGCCGGCATCGCCCGTATTGCCCTTAAAACGAAAAACCTGCTGCAAGAGTATGCAGACCTCAAAGCCAAGGGGGTCGAGTTTCTCTCGCCGCCGCAGGAGAGCATCCTCGGCGGCGGAATGACCCGTTTTGTGTGCTTTCACGATCCTGACGGAACCGTCTTAGAATTGATCGAGTTTTAATCGTAGCGGCGGCACGGAATCAGAAGCGCGATGGATAGCAACACAGCGCCAGCTCCCGGTGGTTTTCGTCATGCTGTTGGCGCTCTTGCGAGCGAGCCAGGTAAGGTTGAACTCCGGGCCGGCCAGCATGCCTGGACGCTTGATGAGCCCAAAGCCTTAGGTGGAAATGGAGCCGCCCCTGACCCGATCACGGCCTTCCTGGGCAGCTTGTGTGGCTGTCTGTTGATGTCCCTTGAGATCACTGCGCGGGCGCGTCAGGTGCCGCTTGCCGGGGCGTCGGTTTCCGCCAGGTCGAACACAAAAGGGTTTGTGAAAACCATAGACGTTGACGTGACCGTGCGCAGTGCCGCGTCTGAAGAGACGGTGCGGACTGTGGTCGCACGCGCAGAAAAGGGCTGCTATGTGCGCGGACTCTTGAAAGACAGTATTGCTTATTCCCTCCATGTTACCGTCCTGCCTGCCTAGCATGCGACGCGTTCGTTTCCCCTTTGCTCCGCCTCTTGGCAACTGGGGCTTGGTCTGCTGCGCGTTTCTTGTCTGCTTATCGAGTACGGGCATCACTTTCGCGGCCTGTGGCGAGCGCCTTGCAGCGGTCGAGCGGAGCGCCGGCCTTCTCGTGCTTGGGCTGCGGACTGATCAAGGAACGGTTCGTGAGGCAGAATCGAAAACCCAGGGACAGGAGGCCATCTACCAGAACTTACGCCTCCATCCTCCTGAGGACTACGACCAGGCATTAGCGCGACAGATTGGAAAAATCCGTCGGACCATCGTACGGCCTCAGCGGACCCTGCTTACCCAGTTGAGAGAAGAACACGCTGCGGCGCGCCGGCAGTGGGAGCAAGGGCTGCGGCTGGCCCATGAGCAGTTTCGTGAAGCCGAAGCGGAGTATCGGAAACAGATGCTCACGGAGGAGGAATACTGCCAGGTCCGTGAGGTCTATGTCGAGGCGTTGTCTCGTTATCGGGGCGGGCTGGAACAGTATCGAACCGGGCTCAGCCTGTACGCAGACGCCCTGAACGCCTACCGCGAACAGTTTGTTGTCCCGTGTATCCGGGGCTACACCGAGCCGGCTCTTTGGCAGGCCCTCATCACACGATTTGAACAGGACGATTTCTTGCAAGAACTTCTGAATTCTCTGACCGCAAACGCTATTCGCCGCCTCCCGCCGGCGCTGCCGCCGGATGTGAGCTGACGGATACGCCGGCGCCCAATACGAAGGACAAGCGTGCCCTCGACTACGCTGTATTTAATCCGCCACGGACAGGCCAGCGCCGGCTTTGACCAAGCCTATGACCCCGGACTCGATACCGTTGGCCTGGCCCAGGCTGAGGCGGTCGCGACCGCATTGGAATCGCTCGGACCGCTGCCCATTGTCACCAGCCCACTCCAGCGCACGCGCCAGACTGCCGCGGCGTTTGAGAAACGCTGGAAAGTCCAGGCCTACGTCGAACCGGCGGTAGCCGAGATCCCGTCTCCAACGCAAGACCTGCAAGCCCGCGCGGACTGGCTCAGACAGGCCATGCGCGGCCGTTGGAGTGCGCTGGCTCCCCAGTATCAGGAGTGGCGGGATCGGGTCGTTGCCGCCCTGCTTGCCCTCAAGACGACCACTGTCGTCACCTCCCACTTTATTGCCATTAACGTGGCGGTCGGTACGGCCACCCAGGATGACCGGGTGATCTGCTTTGAACCCGATAACTGTTCGTGCACCCGTCTGGAAGTGGACGCTGGCCGGCTGCGTTTAGTCGAACTGGGTCGCCAGCGCGAGACTCGCATTCTCTAAACGCGGTGCGCTACGGCCTTGCGTTCTGCCGGCGGGAGTGTTTGAAACAGGTCGAAAACCGCCGGGCTCGAACGTTTCCGGGGAGGGAAGCCATGACAACATCCGAAGCCGAAATGATGCTGACGCCGCGCACGTCTCTCACCACAGAGACCGCGCCGGTGCTGGACCAGCACCGCTTTGATGAAGCCGCCCTTGAAGGCTATATGCAGGAACACGTTGACGGCTTTAGCGCGCCATTACACGTCGGTCAGGTCCGGGGCGGCATGTCCAACCCGACCTTTGTGTTGACCGACGGCGCGGGCAGACGCTATGTGCTGCGCAAGAAACCACCGGGCAAACTCCTGCCCTCGGCCCACGCGGTTGACCGTGAGTTTCGGGTCATTTCCGCCTTGTGGCAGACCGAGGTGCCGGTCGCGAAACCCTATGCCCTGTGCCAGGACCCCGGCGTCATCGGGGTGGACTTCTATATCATGGATTTTGTGGATGGGCGGGTCTTTCGTGGCTATGAATTGCCCGAGTTAGAACCGGCGGCGCGGCGTGAGATTTACCAGGCCATGGTCGACGTCATGGCCAAACTCCATCAGGTCGATTTTCAGGCCGTCGGGCTGGAAGGCTACGGCAAAGTCGGCGGGTATATGGAGCGCCAGGTGCGACGCTGGTCCAAACAGTACGAAGCCAGCAAAACCGACGAGTTGCCGGCCATGGAAAACCTCATGCAATGGCTGCCCGAACATCTGCCCGCGCATCATGAAACAACTATTGCCCACGGAGATTTCCGTCTGGAAAACATGATTTTTCATCATACCGAGCCCAGGGTGCTGGCCGTGGTGGACTGGGAGCTGAGTACGCTGGGCGCGCCCCTATCCGATTTGGCCTATAATTGCCTGCCGTACTACGTCCCGGATGATATGCGCGGTGACCTGACCAGCATCGACTACGAAAACTACGGCATCCCGTCCGAAGAGGAATACGTCGCCTGGTACTGCCAGAAGACGGGTCAGGAAGACATCCCGGAGTGGAAATTCTATCTGGTGTTCTCGCTCTTCCGGCTGGCTGCCATCGTGCAGGGCGTCTATAAGCGCGGCCTCGAAGGCAATGCCAGTTCGCCCGAAGCCATCACCCGCGGGGAAAAGTGCAAGCAACTCTGTGCGGTCGGCTGGAACCTGGTTGAGCAGGGGGTGTAGGAATCTGGATATTGAACAATGGTCTCTGTAGACATTTTCGAAATTTTCGGAACTCTCTCAGTCGCCATCTTTGGCGTCAGTACTCTCTTGATGGCGTGGTGGATATACACCGTGCGGTCAGCCTCATTCTGGACTGGGGTACGGGGCCGATTCTTCTTACCTTCTCCTGACATATGGATGCTAGCCTTACTCTTCCCTATCCTTTTGGGCTTTGGAGTCACTGTTGAGAATATCACGGACCATCTCACAGATAGCGAAAAGGAGTACTCAAAAGAGGCACCCTGTTTCGGATGTATTTGGTACGCAATTCCAAAGCTTCAGACGTACCTCCTTGGATCTGAAGGACATCACCGATTCGCTACTCTCTTCAAGAATTGTGAGCAGGAAGAGACCTGTAAACTCGGTGGACTTGGGAAAGAATACTTTCACGATCATTCAGATTATCTTAAGCGTCTAGCGGGCAATAACAATCTGCATCAATGTTTTGTCAATAATCCTATAGAGTTTCTCCAAGGCAAGAGAGAGGCGACACCGAGATGTAACTGTAAAAGCCCGAAAAAAATCGCTACGAGCTTCGTCAATAGGGTCTACTACCGGGCGAAAAATTGGGCCTATCAACAAGAGACGTACTACGCTGAGCTTCAATCTATCCAGCGTTATATAGAATACGCTCGGAGCAGTTTTTTGATTGCTTCATGGGGTATTCTGTTCGTCTGGCTAGCTTTCCTTGCGAGTGCGGTAAGGCATTGGTTGAATCAACCAATCGGTACTTATCCCTGGGGCCTGCAATTCCGGCGCACATCCAAACTCACGATTTTATTGGTCATAATCGCCGTATTTGGCCGCATGGGGTATGGCCATGCTGAAAATAATTTTAACGAACGAACGTTGGGCTATTTTGGCTCCCATCTTGACAGAGAAAAAGAGAGTAGCGAGGAATGTCCACCCAATGGACTTCGTGCCACTCAGTGGTTACAAACCTCTGCCGAATATACTGCTCTTGCAATGCAAGCCTATAACGTTGCGCAACGTGCTGTGGAATCACGGCTTGACCCGGCTACCTCCGATAGCCGCCCTCCGGCTGTGATACTTGATCTTGATGAGACTGTTATCGACAATAGTCCCTTCCAGGTCTATCTGCTGAAATCGGGCAAAACATATAATAGCGATCTCTGGAAGTCCTGGGTCGAGGACGGGGCCTCACAGGCCACTCTTATCCCCGGTGCGCTGTCCTTTATCGAAAGAATGGAAGCGCTTGGGGTGACTGTTATCTATATTTCCAACCGAAGGGATAGCGAGGGAGAACGAGCGGCAACTATTGACACGCTGAAGAATTTGGGAGTCAAGATCGACGGACTCTCCGACCGCTCAACGTTACGGCTATTGCTGAAAAAAGATACCTCAGGCAAAGAAGCTCGTCGGCAAGCTGTGGAGCAGAAGTATAATATTCTCGTTCTGATTGGGGACGCCCTTGGAGACTTTGCTGAAGTATTTGATCCCGTTGAGGAAACAACCATTGAGTCTCGACGGCTAGAGGCCCTCCAGGCTCAAGAGAAGTGGGGGTCTCAATGGTTTGTTCTTCCTAACCCAACTTATGGAGCGTGGCAGCGTATCCTTGATGAAAAGGCACCCTTCGACCAGCTAAGGGCCTGGGAGCAGTGCTGTGAGGGGATGTAGCCTCTCGAAAGGCTTCTCGGACGCCGTTGATCTGATGAAGTTCCCGGATTAGGATCAAAAAAACCCCGGCGATTCCCTGGAGAGAATGTTATGAAAACCGCCCTGACATTTCTTTTTGTGATTCTTCTGCATAGCCCAGCCCTAGCGCAAGACCTGCCGCCCGATATTCTGGCCGATCAATACCTGTTAGAGGCGAGCAAGGCGCTGGAGAAGGGCGATTCGCAAAAGGCAATCCAGGCACTTGGCAAGATTGAAGCCTTGGACATCGATCCGCCGCCGGAGTTTGCCTTCTTCGCCGGCAAGATGCTGGTGGAAAACAGCACCGAGCTGGAGAGTTTGCTCAAGGGGCAAGCGTTGCTCAAAGAGTTTGTCATCAGCGCCGGGCGGGGCTCAGCACATTATACGTCGGCCTTGGAATTGCTGTCAGAAGTAGGGGCAAAGATAGAAGAAGTGGAACGTCAGCGCCAACAAGCGGAGTATCAGCGCCAACAAGCGGAATATCAGCGCCAACAAGCGGAAGAGAGGCGGCGCAAGTTGGCAGAATATAAGGCCGATATCAAAAAAAGGGGTCATCTGTATTGGGGGAGGTTCAAAGCGGACATGGTCCGCCTCGAGGGCAGAACGTTCACCATCAATTCCCATCAGGTACAGGTGAGCAGTTTCGAGATCAGCAAAACAATGGTGCCGTGGTATGTATGGGATGCAGTGACGGAAGAATTTCGCCATCCTAATCCCCTCTACGCCATGGAGAAAGTAGCCACAGTTTCTTGGGACGATGCACAGATGTTTCTCCAGAAACTGAACACCGGGAAACTGAACACCGGGGGCGGGCGGTATCGGCTACCGAGCGAAGCAGAATTGGCGTATGCACTCAAGGCAGCAGAGGGTAAGGAGCGCTATAAAGGGGTGGTGAGGTCTCCATACGTATCTCATGTAAATGCCTCCTCTGAGGGAGGATTCTACGTTGTCAGGTCGCTCCCTTAATCAAACGAGCGTATCTCGTCACGACGGTTTGGGTTTAACTTGTTGAGGCAAACCCAATCGTTGTCCCCTTGAAGGACTCCCAGCCACATGACTTTCCAGTTCCCTGTCGCATTGTATGTACTTGTCACTTCGGGCTAGGTGCTCTGTCCTTGCCCGAGCCCAGTCTGCCCACAATGCGGGCGTCTTCCTTCCGTTCGCTCTAGACAATATTCGATCACCACCCGGCCCCCACAGTTGTTTGTGAACTGCACAAGCAACTGCCCATCGTCCTTTAGACGATCCTTAGCTGCCACACATCCATCAACCGCGGTTTCATAGCATGAATCCTCATCGGCACTCTGGGGGCCACGTTGCGCCCGAGCGTCATCTCCCGCGTCGATCATCAGCCCGCACATTGCGAACGCGGCGAGAAGTGTCTTCTTGTATGGCTTCATCATAACCCCCTGTGGTGAGTGGGATCCGATTGACGCTACGGTGGTCGCGATCTAGCCTGCTCGTAGCGCGCTTCCTCATCAGCCTCGAAGTGCATCTGAGGGCAGCCTATCAGCAGCCTGTTGTATTTAAAAGCGACTGAAGGCGCCTGTCACTGCATATGACATAGCGAATCGATCCCTACATAGATGTAGCGATGTAGCAGCGAAGGGAATAGTCTGATCGGTCATGCGTTAGCACTGATAGGATCATTAGCGACTCCCGACAGTCCTCCTTCATAATGGGTGCCTACTCGTGTCCAGCCCCGCCTATTGGTGTCACGCTTGCGGGCGGAGGCGACAGGAAAAAGGCGGCGGTAGACCGAATAATCTCCGGGGCGGTCGTCTCCAGTAGGATGCCAAAGGCTGAGAGCCGATAGGTGCCCGCGTCCAGGCGCGCGATATTGGAAAAATGAAATCCAAAAGATGGCTGCCCACTGTGCGGCGGTCCGGTGTTGGAAAAATACGTCTGTTGGTCAAGCTGTTGGAGTCCGCCTTCGAGCCGTGTGACCAGTAAGAGCGTCTGGCCCGTGGGGAGCTGTAAGGCCGCCCAGCGAGGAGGCTGCTCTTCCCCCACGGGCGGCCTGTCTGCCTGCAGCAACTGAGCTTGGCCGAAATTGAGGAAATTGAAATAGGTGCTGACCTCGCCATCGGCCAAAATAAAACGCGGCGGAATCTTGAGCTTGACCAGGGCCGTGCCCTCGACAAAGTCCGGATAAAAGATGAGATCAATCCGCCCCCTCGCACGGAGGCCAAAGGGCAGGGGAAACCAATAGCGCGCGCGGCGAATCACCCGAACCGGGCCCTGGGTATAGCCGTATAGCCGAGCGTGTAGGTCCTTGTCGGTCCGCCGGATATTCAACAGCCCACCCAGAAAATTCACCTCAGCAGCAACGGGAACACCCGAGATGAGGTTCTGGCCCAAGTCGCCCGGCGATTCCACAAAAGCGAGGTGGCTGGGTAGCGGCGTGTCAAAGGCCACGCTATAGCCTTCGGCATAGACATGATCCTGTTGAGGGTCGTAGCGAACCAGGCCGGGCCGGGTGGGCTGAGCCGACTTCACCCCCACCCGAATATAGACAAAGCCGAGCGGGGTCTCCTGGGAGCCGAGACGGATCTCGTGCCACTTTCCCACCGGAAACGCTGCCGCGGTGGCGCGCTGCCCCATATCCCGTCTCAGAAAAATAATCGCATCGTTGGGGTCAAACCGCCCTGGCTGGTCGTCTTGGCTGGGCCGTGGGCCGGCCTTGATGACCCACCGGCCACGTCGGTCGCGTTCGTCAATCTGAAAAGGGATGAGTGTCAGTGCCGCGGAGCGAAAGGCGAATACCTGAATCTGCGAGAGGGTATATTGATGTAAGAAGGGCAGGCTGTGTCCCTCAAGGACAATCACGCCGGGCTGGGCTGGTGTGACTTCCGCCCGGAGCCAGACTGGCAGGATCGTGAGCAGGCATGCGATGGGAAACGCAAGACGGCTAGAGCAAATCACGATGCTGTTTAGCGGGTCGTCATTCCTGCGCAAGCAGGAATCCCAGGTCTCCGGCCCTCGACTTCTGGATGCCGGATCACGTCCGGCATGACGAGCGCGTAGTTTCAGCTACATGAACTTGAGCATGGTAAAGACAAACCCCAGCAGGATAACTGTTTGACTCACCATTGCCTTGTACATATCGGCCTTGAGTTCTTGAAGGTCGGCCTTCGTCGCTACGTCCGTCGCTACAGCAGTCTTTATGGCGTTGGTGATCGCTTCGGCCTGGGCCGTAGTGAACCCCGAGTCCTCCAGGATATGCGAAACTTGTAGCGTATCCATCCGGCTTTCTCCTCTCGCGTCGGACTCCAGAGCACGAGCCCGACGCTCAACCGCCTCTCGTTTTCTATTTACCGCTGGCTCGCCGCCACTCGCCGTCAAGCCCCTCCGCCACCTCTTGAATCGCCCTGCCCAGCGTATTCACCATCTCGTCAATCTGCTTTTTGGTGATGATTAAGGGCGGACACAGCGCAATACTGTTCGCGCCCGCCACGCGCGTAATCAGGCCGTTATCCAGGGCTTTTTCCCAGACCTGTTGCGCAATGCGCAGCTCGGCCGGGAACATTTCCTTGGTGGCTTTATCCCTGACCAGCTCAACCGCGGCGATCAGGCCCTTGCCGCGCGTATCGCCCACGATGGACAGCTCGTGCAGAGCGGCTAACTGTTTCTGCAAATAGCGTCCCTGGGTGCGGGCGTTCTGGACGAGTTTTTCCTTTTCGATGATTTCGAGATTGGCCAGGGCCGCGGCGCAGACGGTCGGATGGCCGGTATAGGTGTAGCCGTGCCAGAAGGCGTAATCATCGCCCGTATCCAGGAAGGTCTGGAAGATGTCCTCTTTGAACAGGACCAGGCCCAGCGGCAGATAGCCACTCGTGACGCCTTTTGCCGAAACCAGAATATCCGGCACAACGCCAAAGCCGGTCGAGGCAAACATGGTGCCGGTGCGACCAAAGCCGGTAATGACTTCGTCACATACCATGAGGATATTATGGCGCGAGCAAATCTCCCGAATCTTGGGCCACCAGTCATCGGGCGGCACGATCACGCCGCCAACGCCCTGAATCGGCTCGGCCACAAAAGCCCCAATGGTATTCGCCCCTTCGCGCTTAACGATTTTTTCGAGCTCCTCCGCGCCGTTGTTCTCGCGATAGGTATACGGACGGGGCATATGGATGACACCCGGCAGGCCGGGATCGACTTGATCGTTAAAAAGCGGAATACCGGTCAGCGAGGCGGCGCCGCTCGAGGTGCCATGATAGCCCTGTTCCAGGGTAATGAACTTCGTCTTTGTGGGCTGCCCTTTGGCTTTCCAATAGGCGCGGACCAGGCGGATCATCGATTCGTTCGACTCCGAGCCACCCGAGGTCAGGATCACCCGACTCAGGCCCTTCGGCGCGATCTTGGCCAGCTTGGCAGCGAGTTGGACCGTCGGGACCGAGGTCGGGCCGATCAGCGTGGGGGCAAAGGCCAACTGCTTCATCTGCGCGGCCACGGCGCGATTGATTTCTTTGCGCCCGTGGCCGATATGCACATTCCACAGGGAGGCGAGGCCGTCGATATATTTCTTGCCTTCCGTATCCCACAGATAGATACCCTGGCCCTTGACAAAAACGGGCACCCCTTTGTTTTGCTGCAAGCCGAGCGGCACAAAGCCGTGGACGAGGTGGGCCGCGTCCTGCTTGCGTAAGGCTTTTGCCTGTCGTGGGGGCAGGGCAACCGAAGACGGTTTCTTGCGGGGTCGTAACGGAACGACCTTTGCCTGCGTTTTTGTCTGGCGTGCCATATCGATCTCCTTTCGCTGTGAGCTCTTGCGCGACGGGACGAATACGATCATATACGAGTCACGCCAAAAATCCCAGACTGACACCGGACTAGTCAGACGGAAAAAAGAGGAGGAAGGATGCAAACAAAGCGTATGGGGCGAACCGGCTTGAAGGTTGCTGAAATCTGCCTGGGCACAATGACCTTCGGGCGTCAGTGCGAAGAAGCGCAGAGCTTCGCCATTATGGATACCGCCTTCGAGAACGGCGTGGATTTCTTTGACTGCGCGGACGTGTATCCGGCCGGCGGTGGCGTCGAAACCGCGGGACGCACCGAGGAGATTGTCGGCAAATGGTTAAAAGGTCGGCGCGAGGATATTGTCCTGGCCACCAAATGCTGGGGCGCAATGGGTGACCGACCGAATGATCGGGGCCTGTCGCGTAAGCATATCTGTGCCGCGGTTGAGGCGAGTCTCAAACGCTTGCAGACGGATTATATCGATCTCTATCAAGTCCATGCGCCCGATCCGAAAACGCCGATCGAGGAGACCCTACGCGCCCTGGACGACTTGGTCCATCAGGGCAAGGTGCGCTACCTCGGCTGCTCAAATTTCCAGGCCTGGCGGCTGGCCTTGGCCCTGTGGCAGAGCGACAAGCTCGGCTTGGCGCGCTTCGAGTGTGTCCAGCCGCGCTACAATATGCTGTTCCGTGAAATCGAGCACGAACTCTTCCCCCTGTGTCGCGAGCAGGACATCGGCATGATTCCGTATAATCCGCTGGCCGGCGGGTTTCTGACCGGCAAACACCAAGCCGGCGCAGAACCGGCCGCGGAAACGCGCTTTGCCCTCGGCGGCAGAGCCGGGGAGATTTATCGCCAGCGCTACTGGCAGGAAGCCCAGTTCGCCGCGGTCGAGCATCTCAAAGCATTCTTTGCCGCGCGCAATAAACCCCTGGCTCAAGTGGCGATCGCCTGGGTGCTCGCCCAGCCCGAGGTCACCGCGCCGATTGTCGGCGCGACCTCAGCCGAACAACTCAAACAATCCCTGCCGGCAGTTGACATGACTCTCGACGAAGAGGAGATGGAGCTATGTAACGACCTGTGGTTTTCGCTGCCGCGCCTGCGGGACAAGGCGGTCGCGTTGCGGTAGGGGGAGACGTGAGGGGTCTTTTGAGTCTATTGGGTCCTTTGGGTCTATTGGGTCCCTTGGGTCTCTAAGATCCCCGGCATCCAGGAGGAGGGGGAATGAGCCGTTCGCCTTAATCTTCTCCCTCTATAAACACCAAATGCCCGGCCTCCTCCTGGGCTCGGATTTTCTCTTCAATGTTAGCCGAGAGTTCTATCTTTCGATGCCCAGGAAACTTTTCCCGATCTAAGGTCGGACGTAGAAAATACTGCTCCGGAACAGGCACTTCTGACTGACTTTTGAGCTGAGCAAAATACCACACGCGAGGCAGCACTCCAGGACTGAAAAAGACGGCTTGATCCTCGGCTGACCATTCTTTGAGATGGTGTGTGTCGTGGACGCTATAGCGCATATAGTCCAGTGTCACATCCCAGTAATGATTGAATAGCAACCCGTACCCTTGATCCCTCATATTTGGATTGCGGTATGTGGCAATACGGGTTTCCACAAAAATAAGATTCCCGTCTCGTCCGTACTGTTCGATCCGCAAGGGATAAAAGTAGTGTTTATCTAACCAATAAATAATCTTCGGGGCATAATAGTAGGGGAGCCACTCTTCTTTTACTATGGTTTCAAGTACCCAACAATCAATGCCGCCCTCTCTGGTATAAAAAGGATAGTCATCCCCCATCATCTTAATCTGATCCGTTGGGACGTCGTGGAGCGTACCATCGGACCTGCCGAGGGTCACGGTTGGCCGGGTATTAGGGAAGCGAACGGTTTGTGACAGGGTGTCTACGCCAATCAGCTTCCAAGAAAACTCCCAGGGATCACGGCCAAAGATATCGTCAAAACTCTCAGCTCCCTGCGCCAATTTATCACCCCTGCGTGGCTGAGGCTGACGACGGACCCGGCGCAGGGTAGGTGAATACACAAAGAGATCCCACCGGGTGAGCGCCTCTTGTCCAGCCCGATACTGGGTCATAAACATCTGGTTGCCGAGGTTTTCTGGTGGGAAAAAGGTTTGTCCGGTTATTTTTCGTGTCGGCTCACCTGGCTTCGTTCCGTATAGCTCGCCTTCTAAGCCCTGCATGCCCTTTGCATTTGGAACATAGAATATCGGGCTGTGCATTTTATCCGTGATGAGATACCCGTGTGCGGTCAGCGCCCCACTAACATCGACAAAATTGCACGACCAGCGTGGCGAGTGGCTGAACTCCATGGCCCGATAGCCCATCTCCTCTGCGGTATAGGGCGGCTGAAACGGATAGCGCTCGGCGGGTATATATGGCTGCTCCGGGTCGCGGGGCGTGTCGGTCCGAGGGTCGAACAGTTGGCGCTCCGCCTCGGTCAGCTCACCGACTACCCGCCAGGTTTTTTCAGCCGTGGGCGAGTCGGCCCAGGCGGGCGCAAAGAGTACGCTGAAAACAAAAAGTGAGAGTGTCAGACCTGACCACATGGCTCCGTCCTCGCGTCCCGCCTAGCGCCGTCCCTCGGTCAACTTATTCACATCGTACAGGCTCAGCACCTCTTCCACATCCACCTCCGGGTAGCCCATGTCCAGCGCCGGAAATAGTGACGCCTGGCCGGTTTTGACATCAACAACCGTGACGCCCAGGTAACGACTGAGATGCGCACCCGTATTCATTTCCGGCAGATGCTGGGTGTCTTCGGACCAGGAGTGCTGCATGCCCCATACCTTCCACAGGGTGCCTTCCTGGTTGAACGCCATGCCGGAAAGCACGCGATAGGTCTGGGCGTCAATAAACAGGAGCTTGCTGCTGTAGGGATGATTCTCCCGCTTGGGCTTGAGCTCGACGATCATGGCCTTGCGCAGCTCCCACGGCCCGAGCGGCGCCCGGCCCGCGGGCCCGTAATAGCGCGCATAGGCATGGGGAGAATTCATGATGTGCAGCACGTCTTTCCAGCCGTGGAAGGTCCAGTCATAGTCCAGCACCCGCCCGGAAAAGCCGAAGAAGTCATCCAGGGTCGTATCCGATCCCTGGAAAGAATCTGCTTTCTCTTCAGCAGAAACCCGCCGGACCTTGCGCAGGGACGGGACATAGGTCCAGGCCTGGTCGGCCCGGTGCGGATCGCTCGAACGCTGGATGAGCACACGCAGGCCGCGCATTTCATACGGGTCGGTGAAGTCGTTGATATCTTTCCACTCAAATTCCGCAGCACCGTCAACCGGCAGGGTGTAATTCTGCTCGGGCAGCATGGACAAATGACTGTGATAGACGCGCTGATAGCGTTGCTGGAGCACCCGCTCGACTGTGCCTCCCGGTTGAATCATATCATCGGGTAAGCCTGACAGCGCGCCGTGCGTCCCACCCGGCTTGATCATGATCGTGGCGAAATTGCCGACCTTGATGCCATAATGCTGCCAGCGGAAATTAAAGTTCCAGCCGACCTTAAGTCCCGCGGTCGGGTCTGCCGGGTCTAGCTGGTCCGCAGGAAAGGGCTGGCCAGCAGTATAGTTTCTCAGACTGCCGTCCTCGGCAAGCTGAGTCTGGCTGGCGAATTTTTCTGTTGCTGCGAGATAGTCTGTGTGCGGGGGGTAATCGCCTGGGGGGCTGATGTCGAAGGTCACTTCCGGAAACTGGAACTCTCCAAAATAACCGGGCGGCAGAAAGGGCCGGAGCTTTTCCATATCGCTCAGCCCCAGCGTCTCGCCGTGCTGAAAGTCCGGTCGGGCGTCTGTATACTGTTGCGTCCATTGCAGTACGGTTTCTCGGGTCATGGCGCTTCGTTCATCCCGCGCCCAACTGGGTCCGGCCCAGACCAGTAATCCTACGAATAGAACAATAAACGGCATTCGTTCTCCCTTACGTTCTCTCTTCTTTGCTCACGAGCCAGCCTAACGGTTCTCTGCAAGGCAGGCTATCCCTCCCGATTACCGCTCGGACAAAAATGTCTTTGCAAAAGATACAAGCTTGGCTATGGTGACGATTATTTCTGACGGCTCCCCAAACTGCAACGATCAAGGAGGCCCGCATGAAAACGATCTCGGTGAGCCCTGAAGACATGGAAGCCCGTATTGCCCGCTTCCAGAACTTGAAGCCCATTGCGGCTATGCAGAACGACAAAATTCCGTTGGAAGCTCGGGACCACATCTACGCCCGTAAGCTCTTGCCCGTGATCTCCTCTAAGGGCGGAGAAGGACCGTTTGGGCCGGCTCCAATTGCTGAAGCCGATGGCTATTCCATGACTCTTGCCGTATGCCCACCCAATCAAGGACCAGGACTGCACGCCCATCACAAGACGCACGAGATTTTTACCTGCCTCAAGGGGACGTTCAAAATCCAGTGGGGCGATGACGGAAAACACGCAATTGTCCTGAATCAATTTGACACGATCTCTGTACCGCCGGGCGTGTGTCGCAGCTTCACGAATATAGGCGATGATGAAGGCTTTCTCCAAGTGCTCATTACCGGCGGTGTGCACGATATGCAGGACATCGCTTTTCCACCCAGCGTGGCCGAGCAGATAGACCAAACCGGCCCAGGAGTGTTAGCGGAGATTAAGAAGACCGGCCTCGCGTTTAACGCAGGTCAAGAATAGCGATTCAATAATAGTAGCGCCGTAACCGACGAGTTTCATAAGGAGGCCAGCATGAGTGTTGACGAGTTAGTCCAACGACTCCAGGTTTTGGAAGACATCGAAGCCATCAAAAAAGTGAAGGCCGAATACTGCGCCCATTGTGACAACGGCTACAACCCGGACGGGATTGCCGGACTGTTCGCCGAAGACGGCGTCTGGGACGGCGGGGTTGACGTGTTTGGCAAATACGACGGTCGGGAAGCGATTCGGAAATTCTTCACCGGGGCAACCAAAGTCATTCCGTTTGCCGTCCACAACGTCATGAATCCCATCGTTGAAGTCAACGGCGACTCGGCCACCGGTCAGTGGTATCTGTTTCAGCCCTGCACCATGACCGAGAAGGACGGGGATAAAGCCGTGTGGGGTGCGGCCAAATACAGCGACGACTATGCACGGATCGATGGCGAGTGGAAAATCCAGACCCTGCGCGTCAAGTTTGAGTTCTGGACGCCGTTTGAAAAGGGCTGGGCGGAAAAGCGCATGATTCAGGACTAGGCTCAGGACTCATAACCAGAAGATAACAGTAGCGGCAAGACAGATGGCGCTGAAGAACGTATGTGCACAGCGGTCATAGCGGGTGGCGATGCGCCGCCAGTCCTTGAGCCGGCCGAACATGCGTTCAATGCGATTGCGTTGCTTGTAGAGCTCAGCATCATAGGAGATCGGCTGTTTGCGGTTGGTCCGACCTGGGATACAGGGCGTGATCGCCCGCTGGGCCAGGGCCGTGCGGAACCGGTCGCTGTCATACCCCTTATCGGCGATCAGGACCTCCGCGTCCGGTAGGGCGGGCAGCACCGTGGCAGCCCCCCGGTAATCGCTGACCTGCCCGGCCGTCAGGAGCAGAATCAAGGGTTTGCCGTCGCGGTTACAGACGGCATGGAGTTTCGAGTTGAGCCCGCCCCGGGTGCGCCCAATGCAGCGCGAAAGCGCCCCTTTTTGAGCAGACTGGCCGCAGTCCGGTGCGCCTTCAAGTGCGTCGCGTCGATCATCACGGTGGCCGTCGCGCCTCCGTCACTAGCCAAGGCCGCGAAGAGCCGATTGAAGATACCAGCTTGGCTCCAGCGCACGAAGCGATTATAGAGCGTCTTGTGTGGCCCGTAGCAGGCGGGGGCATCGCGCCACCTCAAGCCGTTCCGAATGACGTGGATGATCCCGGAGATGACGCGCCGGTCATCGACCCGCGGTACCCCGCGCACCTTCGTGGGCAACAACGGCTGGAGCCGGGCGAATTGGGCTTCAGACAGCCAGAAATGATGGTCAGCCATGACAATCCCCCTCACATAGGGGCCAATTGAAGCATACGACCGCCTCCGGTAAAAGCCCGTTTATAGGTCCTGAGCCTAGTTGTCCCATCCGTGGAGGAGTAGCGTATGCAGTTTTACAATTTCCACCTCATGCCGTGGCCCGACCTGCCCCCCGACTTTGACGACAAGACCAAACACCCCTCGGCTTGGGTGACGCTCTCGAATAAATACTACGATCCCGAAAAGGGGCATACGCTCTACAATCAATATCTGGATCAGTTGGAGTATGCCGAAAAGCTGGGGTTCGAGGGCGTGTGTGTCAACGAGCACCATCAGAACACCTACGGTACCATGCCGTCGCCCAACATCATGGCTGCCATGCTGGCCCGCCGGACCTCGCGTTTGAAGATTGCCATGATTGGTAATGGCCTGCCGCTCCGGGATCACCCCCTCCGGGTTGCCGAAGAAGTCGCCATGCTCGACGTTGTGACCGGCGGGCGTATTATTTCCGGTTTTGTGCGCGGCATCGGGGATGAATATTTTTCCATGGGTGTAAACCCCACCCACTCGCTGGCGCGCTTTCGCGAAGCGCACGACCTGATCGTGCGCTCCTGGACCGAGACCGGCCCGTTTTTCTTTGACGGCGAGCACTATCAGGTCCGCTACGTGAATGTCTGGCCGCGCCCCTTCCAGAAACCGCATCCCCCGATCTGGATTCCTGGATTTGGGAGCAAAGAAACCGTGGAATGGTGTGCGCATCCAGACCGCAAATATCCCTATCTTGCGGTGTTCATGCCGGACGACCTGGTGAAGTGGTTCTTCGACGCCTACCGCGAAGCCGCGGACGGGTACGGCTACGAAGCCTCGCCCTACCAAATGGGCCATCTCTTGCCGGTCTACGTGGCCGAGACCGACAGTCGCGCGGAAGAAGAAGCTGCGACCCATATCCTGTGGCTCTACCACTACGGCCTGCGCCATAAATGGGAAATGTTCTTCCCGCCGGGCTACACGTCCGCGGCGTCGATGAAACGCATCCTGGCCCGCGCGGCCGACTTTGATTGGGAAAGCATGGATTTCAAGGAACTCAACGAGCGCGGCTACTGCGTCGTAGGGAGCGCCAAGACCGTGCGCGAGCGCCTTTCTCATTTGGTCAAGGAGCTCGGCTTCGGCCTGCTGCTGCCCCTCCTGCACACGGGCGATATGCCGCACCATCGGGTCATCAAAAACATGGACCTGTTTGCCGCCGACGTCATGCCCGCCCTGCGCGCAGAATTCAGCCCGATGTCGCAGCGCTGGCTGGAGGCGGCCTGAGTGTAGGGGCAACCCCCTGTGGTTGCCCTTTTTCGTAGGGTGCGCCCTGCGCACCAAAAACCGAATGTGCTCATCTCCACGTGCGCCACAGCAAAAAGGAGAGTCTCATGGAATTCGGACTGACCGCAGACCACATTCGTATTCAAACGGTTGCCCGTCAGCTCGCCGCTGACTTTGCGACCAGGGCGGCTGAGCACGACCGGGACGGCTCTCCGCCCCAGGAGAACTATGCGGCGCTGCGGGAGGCTGGTTTCTACGGCCTGGTCGTGCCCAAGGAATATGGTGGACTGGAGGCCGGGCTGCTGGGCTATACCATTGCCGCCGAGGAAATCTCCCAAGGCTGTGCCTCGACCGCGCTGTCGTTCAATATGCACGGCGCGACCCTGGCGTCTTTGATGCACTCGGCCCTGCCGGACGAAATAAAAAAATGGGTGGCTGAGTTGGCGGCCAAACAGGGCAAGCTGATTGCGGCTATTCTGTCCGAGCCGAGTACCACCAGCATCGTGCCCACGTCGTTCGCGTGTTCCACCCAGGCTCGCCGGGTCGCCGGGGGCTATCGGATCTCCGGCAAGAAGTCGTTTTGCTCCATGGGCGAATCGTCCGACTATCTGTGCCTGTTTGCCCATCCCGAGGAAATCGCCAATCCCCAGACGGCCCTTGTGATGATGGTGCCAACCGACTCGCCCGGGCTGCGCTTCGAGCATGTGTGGGACACGCTGGGTATGCGCGCGACCCGTAGCGATAATCTGATTCTCGAAGACTGCTTTGTGCCGGACGCTGCCGTTCTGGGCGAACCCATTCCCAGGGTTGGCGAGTGGCTGGCCACGAATGAGCCGAGTTTCAATATTCCGTATACCGCCGTATACCTCGGCGTCGGCTTTGCGGCTCTCCAGGCGATCAAAGACAATGTGAGGCAGCGCCAGCCCAAAGGCTACGGGCAGCCCCTGGCCTATCATCCCGACATTCGGCGCCGGGTTGCCATGATGAGCGCCCAACTGGAAGCCGCCCGCTGGCTGCTGCGCTATGTTGCCTGGCTGGCCGACGAAGCCTATGAACGCCAGCGCTATACCGACCGCCCCCAGCAGTATGGCACGACAGGAGAAGGACAGGCCGCAGAGGTGTTAGCTACCTACTTCAAGGCAAAATACATTGTCGGTGAAGCCGTCACCGCCGCGACCCGCTCGGCGCTCGAAATAGGCGGTGGTCACGCCATCTTCAAGTCCTCGACGCTGGAGCGTCTGTTTCGCGACGGCGCGACCGCGACCATGCAGCACCCGCCCAGCGACTTTTGTCTGTCCTCGTTGAGCGTCCACGAACTCCAGCTCGACCCGCAGCAGATTCAGCCGCCTCTGGCTCCGATGTGGGAGTAGGGCGGCTGAGCGGCGCGTCCTCTGACAACCGCGTCGACCCCGTACGGTGCGGCAGAGGTTGAGGGTCCATTCTCTTTTCTATAGGAATGGACCAGTACCAAGGAGAACTCCGTGAAAAAACGTATCTATTTCAACGCCTTTCATATGAACTGTGTGGTCCACCAATCTCCCGGCCTGTGGGTCCGACCGGAAGACAACATGGAGAACTACACCGACCTCAATACCTGGATTGAACTGGCTCGGCTGTTGGAACGGGGCAAGTTCGATGCCCTGTTCCTGGCCGATGTCGTGGGCGTGTACGATGTGTTCCGGGGCAATCGGGAGGCGGCCCTGACCCAGGCTGCGCAAACCCCGGTGAATGACCCCATGCTGCTGGTCCCGGCTATGGCAGCGGCAACCGAACATCTGGGCTTCGCTTTTACCAGCTCGATTCTCCAGTACCATCCCTTTACTTTTGCTCGGCTCATCTCGACGCTCGACCATCTCACCAAGGGCCGGGTGGCCTGGAATATCGTGACCTCATATCTGGAAAGTGCCGGGCGTAGCTACGGTCGGTCCGGTTTGCCTGAGCACGACGAGCGCTATGATATGGCGGATGAGTATTGTGAGGTGTGCTACAAGCTGTGGGAATCGAGCTGGGAGGACGGCGCGGTTGTCAAAGACAAGCAGCGCGGCATATACGCCGATCCGGATAAGGTGCGGAATGTTGTCCACGAGGGCAAGTATTACAAGGTAGACGGCTGCCATCTGTCCGAACCGTCCCCGCAACGCACCCCGGTGTTATACCAGGCCGGCTCCTCATCCCGTGGACAGGCATTTGCCGCCCGCCACGCCGAGTGCGTGTTTATCGCTTCCCCGACGCCTAAGATTGCGCGGCAGATCATCCAGGCGACCCGGAAACAGGCCGAACAGAACGGGCGCAACCCGGAGGATATTCTTTTCTTTGCCTATCTCAAAACGGTCACTGGCGGCACGGAGGCGGAAGTCAAGCAGAAGTATGACGACTATCTGGAACATACGAGCTATGACGGATCGATGGCCTTATGGTGTGGTTGGGCCGGCTACGATTTCGGCCAGCTCGACCCGGACGAACCGCTCGAATATGTCGAAACAAACGCCATCCGCACGCTCTGGAATAATTTTTCCCGTGCCGACCCGGAGCGCAAATGGAGGGTGCGCGACCTCGTCAAATATATCGGCCTTGGTGGTGGTGGCCCGGTGGTGGCGGGGACACCGGAACAGATCGTGGACGAATTTCAGGAATGGACAGAGGCCGGAGTCGATGGGTTCAACCTCGCCTACGCCGTGACGCCGGGAACGTTTGAAGAGTTTGTTGACGGAGTCGTGCCGGTTCTCCAGAAACGCGGAATGATGCAAACAGAGTATCAGGACGGCACCCTGCGCGAAAAAATCTACGGGGCCGGCCACGCGCGGCTGAGCCCGCCGCATCCGGCGGTGCAATACCGGCGCTCCGAATCGGCTCCCGCCCAGGTCTCCTCTCAGCCTCAGCAGGACGGCTCAGCCAGCGTTGCCGTGGCGAAATAAATGAAGAGTCATTAAGGCGGTCCGGCTTCAGACCTATTCCCTGTCTTCGCTCGCCAGTTCAGGAATATGTTCTGTTTCGTACTGTTCAATCAAGACGCCAATGACTTCCATCAACGAGGCCAGCGGATGCGTTTCCTCTTCTCCAACTGTGTCAACAAGGCGGTCAAGCAAGGCCACAAGACGGCCGTACTCAGCCTCAGTATGCGGAACGAATAGACAATCCGCCATGTCTGGCCAATGTGATATGGCAGTCGAAATATCCGGGTTCGTCGTACTCATGGCCCAATAATATGCATGCCGACCAATTTGCTTTTGAGACCTGCTCCAGGGTGCTCACCGTTCATAGGGGAGGCTTCCTCTCTTCAGAACCGTACCTCTTCAGAAGGCTCAGTTCTTCGGGCTTGCTTGATCGCCCAAATTCGATGCCATTTGTAAATCTGTTCTTCCTCTACGATGGCAAAGCCGAACGTCTTTAAGCCTTCTACAAAACGGGTTCTGTCATGATGTTCTGCAGGGTGCCAAATGAGCAGTTGACCACCCAACCTTAAAGTGCGGTAGGCTTCTGAAATGTAATCCCGGAGATTGGCACCCATTAAAGATAGGCTAAAGACCACAGCATCCAGAACTTCGTCGTCGAGCGGAGTATTCGACATGTCACAGCTTACAATGCTAGGGCGAATCGCAATATGGTCAAAAGAGTGAACGGTATGGACATCTTTCAGCGCCTCTGCCAAACGACCCTGCCCGCAACCGAAATCTCCAACCATAGCTCCCTTTGGAAGATTTTCTTTTAAATGCTTTATACCTTCTATGCGCGGGTTCACTTGCCATGATTTTTCGTGTTCCAAGAGTCTTGTATGGTAGTAGCACCATTCTTCTGGATTCTCGGTTAGGCGATTATGCGTCACTGACGAGTGTGCTCGGTTCCAGCGGGCGTTGAGATTGGCAAAATCGCCATAAGAAGCGCACCGTCTTTGCATCTCTTTCGTATCCGACTCATCCAAGGGGACTTTGATCTCACGGCGCTCAATTTCTTGTAAACCTTCATCGTTCAGACGCTTGAGCCATCCCATCCAATATTGCGTCGCCTTTGCCGGTGAGAGCTGGCCTTCAGTATCGGGGATTTCTCCATCTACGGCGGCTTTCGCGATGTCTTTTTTATTTTCGATTCTGAGCAGTCTGGACTCACACCAACTCCACTCCTGCCCAGAATTCAGAACGGCGTAAGTCTTAGGGATGTGGATATCAAGGCTGTCAAAAACAAAACCCTCTCGGTCGAATCTTCCAACTGCTTGCTCATAATCAGTGCTCGTCCAAGGAAGAGTTGCAAAGATGATATTATTACAGACGTACTGTAAGCCATCGACACCCGTTCCAAGGGTTCGAATTGAAGCGACAAGAATATCAGTTTCCCCCTCTATAAATTGGTGGAGCATATTTCGGTATCCGCTTGCTGTCGCTAACTTCTCCTCACCGGTAAATACTCCAACTGAGAAACCTTCCTGTCTAATCATTTCGGTGAGATATGGAACGATATCCATCACGTACTCCGTAAAAACGACTGTCTTTTTACGGAGGTGCTGTCGAATGATCGGCCATCGTGCTTTCACAAGAACAGCTTCAACTTTCTGAGGATGAGGCATCTCACCCAGTTCAAGCAATTCTTCAAGATAGGGAGTTGCATCGGTTGGATAAATTTTCGGTTCACGAGAGATTTCCTGCTTTGGCAGCATTCGGAAACCCAATGTCGTGAATCGCTGATACAGCCTCATACAATTCTGAACGCTCGTTTTTGAGCCGATTTCGTCATGCGTCATACTTGTGACGAGTTCGACCAAGGATTTCCCTTCCTGAAGATTATTGACGATGGGCGTAGCACTCATTCCTAGCACCCGGGGTTTGGGTCGATTATCGGGGATGTCAGTAATCAGCCCTGTCAACAGGCGTCGCCTTTGGGTCTCTTGCTCAGGAGTCCGTTGTTTCACTTTGTGCAGTTCGTCAATAACAATAAAATCGGTGGCCTGCTCCTGAATGAAACGCCTGATTCTTTCCTCATAACGGCTCTGAAACATCTCGTGGTTTACGACCACATATCGAGGCATGTTCGCTGTTTCCCAGGAAATCTGCCAGTTCGAAGGTTTTGTAATGACTTCTGACTGCGGAAAGGTATTAAGGATTGTCTCTCTCCATGCGTCAACCGTCGCGTTCGGGCAAGCCACGACCGTCAGCCGCGCTCCAATCACTCGACTTGCAAGGACGGCTGACAGTGTTTTTCCGGTGCCTGTACCACTGAGATTCAGAACCCGCCCCTGCGTGAGTACCCGGTAAGCAATCAACCTTTGCATAAGCTTAGGCTGACGCGGGACTCCGTTCAGGTCTCGAAAGGAATATTCTTGGGGTATGGGGAGTTGTTTGCTGCGCGTGTATTCTTCGATGAAAGTGTTTCGCGCAGTCTCGCTGTATGTGTTCCCCTGATGTTGCTTGGCTTCGGTAATTGCAGCTTCCTCGTCCAGGAAGCAACGCTTCCAGAGTTTGTCTGCGGCTTTGGCAATGAGAAATTGAACAGCTTCCTCATCAGAAGACGCATGAATTAACACCTTGGTTGCAGCCTGTAAGGCGTCCAAAGTCTGGCTCGACGTGGGGAGCGGGAGTTGACCCTCCACATTTTCTCGATACGCCTCGTCAGATGGATTATCTTCTTTTTTCTTGTGATCTTCTCGCTTAACTTCCTGCCCTACACTGTTAAATGCCTCTTCTACACTTTGGATTTCGGGGTCCAACAGCGCCTCTACCAAATCCCCCTTTCCGCCTCGTGTCCATTGCTCGATCTCTTCTTTTGGGAGAAAGCCTGATTGGACTGCCTCAACAAAATTATCAAAAGTTCTGCTCCTATGGAGGTTCACTCCAGTTTTGGAAATTCCTTGTTGCTCAAATAAGACATAGATTTCGGCTGGTGAAAGGGAATAAATAGCGTCGCCAAGCGATTTGACGAACGCCTTAACGAATTGGAGCGTAACTCGATGTGTACCTCGCTCATAGCGCCATATTTTTGGGAAACTTCAAACCAGGTGAATCCAGGCTGGTCTGGACGTACTTGTGTAATTCCAGAAACGACCGTGGCGGGATTGGAGGCATGTTCTCGACACTCTCTTTGTGTTGGCATGACCCCTGGATGTCCGTTTTTCTCGGCTACCTCGTATAGAAATTCCTTTACCCTTTCGTCTGTCCAGTATTGCCTCGAACCATCCGGGGCAACTAACTGGCCCTGATATTTTAGTCCAGCCAATTCTGCGACTTTGGCTTGTCCTCCGAACCTCCCTATTATGCCCCGCAAGTCTTGACGACCTTGTTTCACCATTTCGAGTTGCATCGGCATTAGATCAGGTTTGCCGAGTTCACTCGCTAGTTTTTTCACTTCAAGAATGACTCTATCAACACTCCAACGAGTCTGACTGAGCAATTCATGTTCTCTATCGAGCCCCAGCTTTTCGGCGATTTCCAGGCGGAGAGCCGGTGTCAGTGAGGAGCTATTCTTACTCGTAAAATTCTTGATTAACCCTACGGCGAGTTTTGGGTGATAGTGATCAATCGCCTTATTTGGTGGCAGTCGATTCTCGTCCTCCTGTCTCGAAATGAGGTCGCGGATAGCTTTTCCTACCCACTCTCTGGATTCAATATCTGTTGTATACTCTTTGTATTTGGCCTCTAACTGTCTGACACGCTCCCTGGTAATACCGTATCGCTCTCCTATCTCTTGCAGGGTTTCGCCCATAAAGCGACACTGAAGCATATCCGCATGATAGTTGTTATTCTGCAATAGATTTTGAGCTGCCTTTTCTAGTTTTTCGCGTTTAGGCTGCTCACTCTCACTTACCTCAGCATAGGCTTCGACTAAAGGTACAAATACACCGGGAAACTTGGAATCGAGTTCCTCTATTAAATCCAACTTTCTTTCATTATGTGGCTCCTCAGGTAAATTCCCCAAAAGCGCCAAACGAATGATTCGAGAAAGCTCCTCTACCGTTCCTTGTCCAAGGTTCTTAATTTTGAGCAGTTTCGGACGAGCTTTTATCCCGGCAGTAAGGTAATCACCGAGTGTTTCAAACGGGAGTTTCTTTTCTCGCACAGCTTGGTTGACACAGTGCAACAGTCTTGCTGAAGCTGATGACGCATTTACAAGGTCAACAATTTTTGTGTGCCAGATTCCAGGAACTCTATCCTTTATGAGATGGACAAGTTCGTCTGCTGTTCCTCGTCCGAGATGCTCAATGCTCAACAGATTTTGATATGCCTTGTCTCCAGCAGAGAGAAAGTCGCCTATTGTTTCAAATGGCAGTGCTTTTTCAGCGACTGCTCTGTCAATACAGTTCGATAGGCGAACGGAGGTAGGTGAAGACTTTATGATATCTGCAATTCTCAAATCTCTAGGCTCAATATTGAGACTGGCCGAACCTTGAGTCTTTACCTCTTCTCCGTTCCATCCCACATAGTTCCGTTGTTTTCTTCTTTTTGCCTGCCTCTTTCTTCTAAATTTCTGATTATGATTCTGAGAGAGCCTTGTTGGTTTTTGTCGATCTTCAAAGGTCGCAAAAAGGTCCTCAGGCACGTAACGTCTCAAGAGATTAAGGAGTTGGTCTACGGCCCGAGGACCTATCCCCTCGATAGCTTGAAGCTTTTTATGAGTTTGCTTGCTCCCGGCATCTAGCATTTCTCCGACAGTCTCAAACGGTAGCGCGTTCTCTTGTGCAGCCTGGTTGATCGATTTTGTGAGGCGTCCATACGCCGGAAAAGAATTGACCAGATCAACAACTTTCAATTCTCGAATCTCAGACTCATCCACGGGCAGCCCCACGTTTTTCAAATTTCATCGAATAATGCTCAGATATAGAAGAAGCCAAATCACGGCTACTCCAACCTCTTCCCCTCTCCCTTCCTCACCTATCCCACATAGTTATACAAAGAACTCCAAAGGGAGCGGGCCGGGGTGAGGGGGTAGCCAGTTAAGGCGGGGGGCGCCGGCGCGGGCAGCGCGCCCCCAGGGATTGAAACGAGGCGTCGTCTGCGAAACAACGAGAAAGCAGGTCGGATTAGCGGAGCGTAATCCGACCTGCACGGCTACCCAGAATGGTGAATTGCTCTAGGCGTCTACCTTATCGAAATACTGGATCTTGGGCGGGGCGGCCACCAGCGCTCCGAGGCGGTCCAGGGTGCCGGTTTCCGAGCGCCACTGTAAGTAGCGCTCCTGATGGCCGCGGGAGTCCCATAACTCGTACAGGACCATGCTGCCTTTGGTCTCGGTGTTGTCATAAAAGTCAACACTCTGGCAGCCGTCATACGCCCGCGTGTCGGGCAATAACTCCTTCATCAGCGTCTTCATGCCATCAACCGCTTCCGGTTTTACCGACAACTCGATCAAGACCATTGTACTCATATCCGTTCCTCCTTCGCGGGCATAAATAACCATCCGCATCCCGACCAGATCATGACTCCCAGCCGGAAGCAAGCGGCCGCCTGAACAGGGTTTTTATCCCGACGAGAAGTGGTATAGGAGAGGGGCAGATTGCGGATTGTAAGGGAGACCTCATGAAAATCGGTTTTATGCTGCCCGCATTCGGTGCGATGGCGACCCATGAGAATATGCTGGCCATGGCGCAGCTTGCCGAAGAGCGCGGCTTCGAGTCGGTCTGGGCGCCCGACCACGTCATCATGCCGACCAAGATCGATACCCCGTACCCGTACAGCAAATCGGGTCGCTATATTGCCGATCCCAAGGGCGCCCATCTGGAGCCGTTTACCGTGTTGTCGTTTGTGGCGGCCTGCACCCGCCGGGTGCGGCTGGGGTTTACCGTGATCGTGGCGCCCTACCGGCATCCGGTGGTGACCGGCAAGATGCTGGCCTCGTTGGACGTGCTGTCAAACGGCCGGCTGATTGTCGGCGTGGGCAGCGGCTGGTTGGAAGAGGAGTTCCAGGCCCTGGAGGTCCCGTTTGCCAAACGCTGGACGCGCACGGACGAACATATTCGCATCTGGAAAGAACTCTGGACGGCCGAGGAGCCACGCTTTGAGGGCGAGTACCACCGTTTTACGGATGTCCAGTGTCGGCCTCAGCCGCTGCAAAAGCCGCACCCACCGATTACGATCGGCGGGCGCGGGCGAGCCGGCCTCCGCCGGGTAGTGAGTATGGCCGACGGCTGGCAGGTCGTCTCCGAGCATCCCGACGACGTGTATAGCACCGAAGGTGATCTAGCGAAGGATTTGCAGACGCTCAGGCAGATGTGTGACGAGGCGGGTCGCGACTTCTCGACTATAGAAATTACCGCGGTGATTATCGCCGGCACGGCCGAGGGCGTCCTCACGGACCTGCCGGGCTGGGAACGCCTGGGCGTGGACCGGTTGATCCTTGACTTTCCGTCGTTTGTGTCCGAGCCTGACGAGATGGCTGCCATCTTGGAAAAAATTGCCGCCGAGGCCGAGATGGAAGCGACGTAGCCGAATCCTGTCTCACGTCCTGACCCACGCGGTCTCGCGGCGGCGCGAACGTCCTATAAACCTGGGGCGAGAGCTATGGCCAAGCGGAGTGCCGGGTACGATGTCGTCATTGTTGGTGGAGCCATTATTGGCAGCGCCGTTGCCTATTTTCTCACCGCGGACGAGAGCTTTCAGGGCCGCGTGCTTGTCATCGAAAAAGATCCCTCCTATCAGAACTGTTCAACGACGCGCTCCTTGGCCTCGATTCGGCAGCAATTCTCCACCCCGGTGAATATTCACCTGTCCCAGTTTGGGGTGGAGTTCCTGCGGAGCGTCAAAGACCGCCTGGGAGCGGATGTCGAGGTTAGCTTCCGGGAATCGGGCTATCTGTTGCTGGCGAGCGAGCACGGACAAGCTATTCTCGAACGCAACGCGCGGGTCCAAAGCCAGCAGGGCGCGGATGTCTGTCTGTTGGGTCCGGCCGAGTTGCAGGCGCGTTTCCCGTGGCTCACGATCTCGGACTTGGCTGCCGGTTGCCTGGGGCTGTCCGGGGAGGGTTGGTTTGACGCCCATAGCCTGCTGTACGCGCTCCGCAACACGGCCATAGCGCAGGGCGCCGAGTTTCTCACCGGCGAGGTCGTTGGGCTGCACGGCTCGCCGCAGCGTCTGGAGGCGGTGCAACTCGCCGACGGACGGGTCTTCCCGTGTGGCGAGTTGGTGAACGCCGCCGGTCCGGCTGCCGGTAAAATCGCTCGTATGGCCGATATCGAGCTGCCGGTCGAGAGTCGGAAACGGTGTGTGTTCGTGTTCGACTGCCGGCAGGCCGACGTGCTGCAACCCTGCCCCCTGATCGTGGATGTCTCCGGCGTCTATTTTCGGCCCGAAGGCCAGTACTTCGTCTGTGGGGTATCTCCCTCGGAAGACCAGGACCCCCCAACCGAAGATTTTTGGGTTGAACATCATCTGTTCGATGAGATCGTCTGGCCGGCGTTAGCACATCGCGTGCCCGTGTTTGAGGCGATCAAGCGCGTCTCTGCCTGGAGTGGGCATTACGCCTATAACACGCTCGACCAGAACGCCATTGTGGGCCGGCATCCCGTGATAACAAACTTTCTCTTGGCCAATGGCTTCTCCGGCCATGGGGTCCAACAGGCTCCTGCCGTTGGACGGGGGATTGCGGAGCTGATTGTGCACGGCGCATACCAGACGATTGACATCACGCCGCTCGGGTTTGAACGCGTGATTGCGGGCCGACCGCTGCAAGAACTCAATGTGATCTAATACTATCAGGAGGGCGCAGTATGGCTGAGTACAAAATTATTTCATCCGATAGTCATGTGTTCGAGCCACCGGATTTGTGGACCAGCCGGGTGGAGGCAAAGTTCAAAGATCGGACGCCGCATGTCGTTCGGCGTGAGGAAGATAATACCGATTGGTGGGTATGCGACGGGGTGAAAGGGTTGAGTGGTGGCTCTGGGGGATCACAGGCCGGCAAGCGATTTGTGCCCGAGGATCGTGACTCGCTCACGTTTGGTGACAGGATGGAAAACGTCCGGCCTGGGGCCTATATCCCCCAAGAACATCTCAAAGACCTGGACCTGGATGGCGTTGATGCCGACGTGCTCTATCCGACGCAGGGGCTGTTTCTGTACAGCATCCCGGATAGTGATCTCCTGACTGCCTTGTGTAGAGCCTATAACGATTGGATCGCCGAGTTCTGCCAGCCCTTCCCGCGGCGGACCAAGGGCATCGCCATGCTGAATGTTGACGACGTATCAGAGAGTGTCAGGGAGTTGGAGCGCTGCGCCAAGCTGGGGCTGTGCGGCGCAATGATCACGGTCTACCCGCTGGAGGGGCATAGCTATGATTCCCCCGAGTACGAGCCGCTGTGGGCCGCGGCCCAGGATTTGGACCTCCCGCTGAGCCTGCACATTGCGACCAACCGGCCCGCTCCAAACTCTCCCCTGGTCGATCTGGAAGCGGTCAGTACGGCCTTTTTGACCAATGTCGATTACTGGGTGCGCATGTCGCTGTCCCATATTATTTTTAGTGGTGTGTTCGAGCGCTATCCGAAACTCCAGATCGGGTCAGTGGAACAGGAACTGGCCTGGGCACCGCATTTCCTGGAACGGATGGACTATAATTTTGTTCAACGTCCGGCGACCGGAGGCCGGCGGAAATTCAAGGAAGATATGTTGCCGAGCGATTATTTCCGGCGAAACGTCTTTCTCAGTTTCCAGGAAGACGCCCTCGGCATCAGAGACCGCGATCTCATCGGTGTCGATAACATCCTGTGGGGCTCGGACTACCCCCATCCGGAGTGCACCTTTCCCCACTCACGCCAGGTGCTGGAAACCGTCCTGGCGGACTGTAGCGAAGAGGAAAAGACCAAAATTGTCGGGGGGAATACCGCCCGGATTTATCATTTTGATTAAAGGAGGGGCGATAAAGAGGGGGTAGGCAAGAGCGAGAAAGAGCGAAAATAGAAAGAGGTACGATGGCTCATACTTTACAGCCTCCTGGTATTGAAAATGCCGAAGCTTTGTATGCTCGGATTCGAGCCGAGAATCATGGTCATTGGCCCAGGTTTTCAGCGGCGGAGTACCAGCGTCGATATGAGGCAATCCGTACTGCGATGGCTGACCGTAGCATCGACTGCCTACTCATGTTCAGCAACGGTTATGTCTTTAGCGCGAATCTTATCTATGTCGGCAATTATATCGATATTGCCTATGGAGCCATTGTCTTTCCGTTAGACCAGGAGCCGACCTTGTTTGCGAGTCTCTATTCGTTCCTGCCGCAGGCGGCTGCGCAGTCGGACATCCAGGACGTTCGCTGGGGAGCTGGAGTGAACCACCAAACACTAGTAGAGCGGATTAAAGAGGGCGGGCTGGAAACGGGAACGGTGGGTATTGCTGACCGTGTACCCCATGCCCTCTGGCTCTTCTTGCACGATGCCCTACCTGAAGCAACCTTTGTAGAGGCTCAGGACCTGATGTATCAGATCCGGTTGTGTGCCAGTACAGAAGAAATCGAATGGTATCAAAAGGGCGCGGAACTGTGCGACCGTGCCTTTAGTGCGGTCGTTGATACTGTCGAGCCGGGCATGAAAGATTATGAGATCATCGCAACGCTCCATGGAACATATCTCAAGTTGGGTGGTTCTCTGTATGGGGCTGCACTTGCTTCCACCTCAATGGCGAAGCCTTCTATTCCCTACTCCTGGTGGGTAGCGGGAGGGTCTACCCGCACCGTTCAGCCTGGAGATCTGATTCTGACCGAGACCACGGGAACGTATTATGGTTACCCAGGGCAGCTCATCCGTCCGGTCGCCTTGGGAGAACCCCCTCCTCAGCTCAAAAAATTAGAGGAATTAGCGGTAACGCTGTACTCAGAGGTCCAAAAAGTTGTGAAGGTCGGCAATACGCCGAGGGATGTGTTTGCGCTGTCTCAGCGTATTCTAGACGAAGGGTATACGGTTCAGTGTCCTGTGCTCCATGGATATACCCAGGTGATCAACCCACCCTATGCTTCTGTTCCGGGCGACCCGTGCTGGGCGGTCGATCTTGACGTCCCTTTTCAAGAGAATCAGCTCATTGTCATTGAACCCAATCCCACCACACGTGATATGCAGTGTGGGTTCTTCATTGGGGATATGAATCGGGTGACACCGCAGGGCGCGATATCGCTCCACCAGTATCCGCTACAGCTGACGGTGAAGGCGGTATAGCACATCCCCCGGATTCTTCTCGCACTTCGCCAGGCCCAACGGGAGGGACATGGGCCTTTTCTCTCGTGATATATAGACGGACGGGATCAATAAGGAGGGACGCATGGGGCAAGAGTCAGACCGTATGCTGCGGGAGCTTGTTGCAAAAGAAGACATACGCGACTTGGTCCATCGCTATTGTTGGGCCGTGGACCGGGGGGAATTCCAAGACGTGATGGCGCTGTTTCACGATTCGTGTGACCTGATCGTAAGCCCTCCGGGCCGACGCCGAGCAGGACGCGCCGCCGTCGAGCGCTGGTACGGACGCTATATGCGCCATCGTCTCGGGGTCTTACGGCATCTCATTCATAACCAGGTCATCACCCTTGACGGTGAGCGGGCGTTTTCAAAAAGCTATTTTGATGCGGTCGGCGATCTGAAGGGCGAAGCTGTTGTTGTTGCCGGATTTTACGAAGACAGGCTGCTCCGTGTTGAAGGGGAGTGGAAATTTACGGAGAAGGTCATTGGTACGGACTTTATGGTCCCGCTGCATGAAGGCTGGGGTGGAGAGAAATTCAAAGTCCGGCCGTGGTGGTATGACGGGGAGAAGATGTCGAAGAAGTGAAACTCCCCTCCAAAGGAGGGGAGTTCAATACGCAGACCCCCCTGCCAGACCCGTTTGCCTGAAGCGAGAAGAATCGAGGTGTCGGATTTATGCGCTCTCGTCCGGAATCATTCCAATCAAATCAATCACGACCTTGCAGCCCGGAACGAGGAGGGGGCCGGGGACACGCACGGTGGTACTCGCCGGTGGATCGTTTGGAAAGGATTCTGCCCACGTCACAAACGAAGTGAAAAACTCGCCAAAGTCGATATAAAATCCACGCCTGCGCAGGAGATAGTCACGCGACGTGCCGGCGGCCGCGCAGATAGCATCAATATTCTTCACAACATAATTGATTCCCTTTTCTGCGGCGGAAGCGTAGTACGGGAAATTGGGATCAATACGCGCTTCTGCTGGAATTCCGGTGCGGTAGTCGGTGGCCATCTGACCTGAGAAAAAGAGGAAGGGGCCAGCCTGGACAGCTTGTGGCTCGTGGGCCAGCGGTATTGGTGCAGCGTCAGTCCGGATAGTCCGCTTTGCTGGTCCGCCTTGCGGAGAATACGCAATGAGGTTGATGGCGATCCGTAACCCCGGAACGCCGAGGTCGCTGACCGGGGCGGTTGTCCGGGCAGGCGGGTCTGTTGGAAAGTATTTTTTCCATATCTGTTCCAGTCGGTAAAAGTCTCGTATGTCGGTCATATAGACTTCTGCCTTGACAACATCCGCAAGCGAAGCACCAGCAGCCTGAAGAACTGCTTGCTGTGCTTCAAGAATGTATTCGGTTTGTAAGCGGGCGCTCTCGGCATAGTAGGGGAAGTTGGGATCGACTTGGGCTTCGGGCGCAACCCCTGCTGAAAAGTCGGTGGCCGTAATACCCGTAGTAAAGATAAATTCCCCAGCCTTGACCCCGTACTGATACAGGGCCTGGCCATTAAGCCCCTGTATGACAGGCTGAGGCAGGGATGCGGCCTGAATAATCTCCGGGCGCTGACCGGTTTCCGAGACAAAGCCGACAAGGTCAACCTCAAGCGTACAGTCCGGCACAGGCAGTTCCTCTAAAATAACGGACGTATGCGGCGGCACGCCCATTGCGCCAAAAGTCTGTTGCAAGACCTGGGCAGTGCCGTGCAACTCATGTGCGTCTGTATGGTAGAGCGTCAATGAGACACATTGTTCCAAAGAGGAGCCCGCAGCCTCAAGCGTAAGGCGGAGATTGTCGGCAATGTAGCTGGCTTGTCGTTCAATATTGAGTCCATGATTGGGAAAGTTCGGATTAATAGCCGCCTCTGGTGGGATGCCGGTTTTGAAATCCGACGCCAATTGTCCGGATATAAAGACAAGTGGGCCAGCCTTAACGGCAGGGGAGTAGGCGACGCGCGGCAAGGGAAGGGACTCGGGGAAGATAGCTTCTTTTTTCATGGCTGCCTCCTTTTCCCTGTGGTCTTCCTCTTTCTCTGTGGCTGTGTCAAGGCTCAAGGAGTTTTCGCTTGCAGATTGGGCCGATCAACGCTACGCGGAGGGAAGGGAGGAAGGCTATGCAAAAAATTAAACGCGGCGAGGTGACCAAATACGCCTTCGATAACCGGGACGAGCCCGTCCTGCGGGTCCAGCCTGGTGAAGTCTTCCAGGTTGAGACAGACGACGCGCTCTCGGGCTTGATCGAGGACGCCAGTGATAGCCCGGTTGTCCATCAGTTTGTGGATGACCCCCATGTTGCCGCGCTCGCGGTCGCCTATCCACCCAAATACAATCCCGTTGTCGGGCCGATTTATATAGAGGGCTGCGAGGCGGGTGACGTGCTGACCGTGCAGATCGACTTTATCGATCCCTGGCGCTACGGCTTTTCCGGCATTCTGCCCGGCATCGGCCCATACGGCAATTCGACCCTGTTTGATGGCCAATGTTCTCAGGCGCGCGTACAGGTGATTGAGCATCTGCCCGGACCGAGTGGCTATACCCGTGACGGCAAGGGCGTCTATTCCGATAGGCTGACCTGGGACCTCCAGCCCTTTTGCGGTACGCTGGCAACCGCACCGGAGCGTGAGGTCTTTACGTCTCTCCTCGGACAGGGACCCTTTGGCGGCAATATCGATTGCCGTGATATTTGCGCCGGGCATACGATCTATCTGAACTCTTATAATCCGGGCGGCCTGCTGTATATCGGCGATATTCACGGCAGCCAGGGAGACACCGAGTTTACCGGTATTGCCGACGAAACCCGGGCCACCGTGCAACTGAGCTGTACGGTGGTGAAGAACAAACGCTTGCCCTGCGTGCGGATTGACAAGCCCGACAGTATTGTGGCGGTGGGTATTAATCGGCCCATGGAGCAGGCCGTGTACGATGCCGCTCAGAACATGCTCGAATGGCTACGTGAAGACTACGACATCAAGCCGCAGGATATGTATATCCGTATGTCGTGCGACCCCGCTTTCCGGGTGCGGACCTATCAGATGGTCCGGGCCATGACCATCGAACACGTAGTGGGGGCAGAATATCCCAAGGAACGGCTGACCGCGGCCTTTTAGCGACAGGAGCACGCCCATGGCCGACCTGCTCGTACACGGAAAATATCTCCTCAACCCAGCCCAGCCAGGAGAAAAAACGGCTGTGGTGCAGGATGCTGCGGTTGCGGTGACTGGGAGCAGCATTGCCGCGGTGGGGGGGTATGCCGCGCTCAAAAAGCAATATCCCGACTCCCGCGAGATCGGTTCAAACGACCATCTCATTCTGCCCGGCCTGATAGACGTGCATCACCACGGCTGGGGCCTCAGCGCGGTCCAGCAGGGCGCGTTGGACGATACCCTGGAACCGTGGATCTACGATCTGCTGATGCTCAAATCGCCGACCAACGTCTATCTGGATACGCTCTACGGCAATATGAAATTGCTTGAGTCCGGGGTGACGACGGTTCTGCACAGTCATTTCTGCCGAACGGGGAACTACGAGGATGAGGTCAACGCGACGCTCAAAGCCTACGAGACCTCGGGCCAGCGGGTTGCCCTGGCGCTTGAGGTGATGAATCAGCATCCGTTCGCCTATGACGACGACTGGTTTCTGCAACACCTGAGTGCGCGGCTGCGCAGACAGGTCGAAGCCGCGCTGAAGGCCCGTCCGCCCATAGACCGCGATACCTATCTGAACCTGGTCGAGAAGTATTATACTGAACGTAATCAAGCCGGCGCGGCCAAGGTCAAAATTCTCTATGGGCCGATTAACGCCGTCTGGACAACACCCGATATTTTGGAAGCGATTGGTGAACGGGTCCAACAGGGGCGGGGGCTTCACCTGCACGTTGTCGAAACGCCGTATCAGGCCGAATATTTCTTCAAGCACTACGGCAAGAGCAATATTGCCTGGCTGCACGATATGCATCTGCTCGGTCCCCGCACCTCTTTTGCCCATGCCGTTTGGACGACGCGGGACGACTTGGCCCTCCTGGCCGAGACCGGGGTGACGGTCTGCCACAACGCCAGCTCCAACCTGCGTCTGCGCAGCGGCATTGCCCCGGTGGCTTTTATGCAGGAGCGCGGCGTCAATATCGGAATTGGGACGGACGGCGGCACGCTGAACGATGATGACGATATGGTCCAGGAGCTGCGTCTGGTCTCCAAGCTGCACCGCCTGCCACGTCCGACCTCGCCCTGGGTCAGCCCGCATGACGTCATGCGTATGGCCACGCTGAACGGGGCGCGGGCCACCCTGCGAGAGGACGCTATCGGCAGGCTCGAACCGGGCCGGGCCGCGGATATCATTCTGGTGAATCTACGCACCATGACCCAGCCGTATCTTGCGCCCGACATCCATATGGCGGACGCCTTCGTCTACCGCGCCAAGGGGACGGATGTGGAGAGCGTCATTATTGACGGTGAGCTTGTCATGGAAAACCGCAAGCACTTACGTTTCAACAAAGAAGACCTGCTCGCACAGCTCCGTGAGGCCGCGGCTCAGCCGCCGACCGCCCAGGACCTTCAGCGGGCCGACCTCTTCCGGCAATGCCGTCCGGTGTGTGTCGAGTTCTTGAATCAGTATCTGGACCGGGAGATGGCACCGCAGTATGTGCTCAACCGGACGGCGTGAGCAGGGATGATGTGGAGACCCCCATCGCACGCCGCGACTTTCACAAGCTGGCACTGAGGGCGGGGGCGGTCGTATTGTCCGGTTGTCGGTCTCAAAACCATTCTGCCGTTCCCCCCGGCGGCAGAGTCCTGATTGTTGGGGCTGGTGTGAGCGGGCTGGCCGCGGCCCGTGAGCTACAGCGCGCCGGCTATGCGGTCACCATTCTTGAAGCCCGAGAGCGTATTGGCGGTCGGGTCTGGACTGACCGACGCTTGGAAACCCCCATCGACCTCGGGGCGTCCTGGCTGCACGGCGGGCCGGGTAATCCGCTCAAGGCCGTTGCCGCGAACCTGGGTCTCAGGACGCGGGTGAGCGACTACGGCAATCTGGCAGCCTATCAGCTGGGTACTGTCGGGCGGTCAACCGTCCCTCGCGGCGCATTTGAGTCCGAATATGCAAAATTGGAGGCTGCGGTGTATCGGCACAGCGGCTGGACCTATGTCTCGACCCTGGTGCGTCGTTGGCTTGGACGCCCCGGCCCCAAGGTTTCGGTCGCCGATGTCTTGAGTGCGATTCCCGCTGCGTTGACTGAGGCTGGTCGTCTGGCGCGCTGCCGGATCGAAAGGGGGATAGAAAATCTCTACGCCGCGTCTCCGCACGACCTTGGTTTTGCCGGTCTACTGTACGAATCGATAACTGGATCAACCGGGGAAGGGTTCGCCTCGGGGGAGCAATTCGTGCTCGATGGGATGGACAGGCTCGTCCAGCACCTGGCTGAAGGTCTCTCGGTCCGATTCGGCCAGACCATCAAGCGAATTGCGTATGGGACAGACGGCATCCGGGCCGAGACAGGGGGGGAAACGTTTACCGCAGACGGGGTGATTGTCACCGTCCCGGTCGGGGTGCTGCAATCGGACCGGATCACCTTTGAACCGGCGTTACCCCACTCGCATCGGACCGCCTTGTCACGTCTCGGCATGGGACTCTTTAACAAGGTTATCCTTCGCTTCCCGCGCACGTTTTGGCCCGAGGAGCCGGACTTTATTTTTGTGTGTGGTAACAGCCTGTGCTCTTTCTACGTCAATTTTGCTGCCTATGCCGGTATGCCCATACTGGTCGGTCTCAGCGGCGGAACTGCTGCCCATGAGATTGAGGAGCTGTCAGACCAGGCTGTTGTGATGCGGCTGCGGAAAGACTTCTCCAGTGTGATGGGGACGGCTGTTCCCGAGCCAACCGGTGTGATGATCCAGCGCTGGCGATCGGACCCGTTTGCGCGCGGGTCGTATGCCTATCTCCGCGTCGGGGCGAATGGCGGAGAGCCGGAGATTCTTTCAAGACCGATTGCCGGTCGGCTGTTTTTCGCTGGGGAAGCTCTGCATCTCCATGACCCTGGGACGGTCCACGGAGCGTACTGGACGGGCCAGCACGCGGCCCGGCAGGTGCAGGCTCAAGCTGTCCACTCGACCGCCCAATCCGATAGTGGAAGGCACCTAGGCTCAGGACCTATAAACGGGCTTTTACCGGAGGCGGTCGTATGCTTCAATTGGCCCCTATGTGAGGGGGATTGTCATGGCTGACCATCATTTCTGGCTGTCTGAAGCCCAATTCGCCCGGCTCCAGCCGTTGTTGCCCACGAAGGTGCGCGGGGTACCGCGGGTCGATGACCGGCGCGTCATCTCCGGGATCATCCACGTCATTCGGAACGGCTTGAGGTGGCGCGATGCCCCCGCCTGCTACGGGCCACACAAGACGCTCTATAATCGCTTCGTGCGCTGGAGCCAAGCTGGTATCTTCAATCGGCTCTTCGCGGCCTTGGCTAGTGACGGAGGCGCGACGGCCACCGTGATGATCGACGCGACGCACTTGAAGGCGCACCGGACTGCGGCCAGTCTGCTCAAAAAGGGGCGCTTTCGCGCTGCATTGGGCGCACCCGGGGCGGGCTCAACTCGAAACTCCATGCCGTCTGTAACCGCGACGGCAAACCCTTGATTCTGCTCCTGACGGCCGGGCAGGTCAGCGATTACCGGGGGGCTGCCACGGTGCTGCCCGCCCTACCGGACGCGGAGGTCCTGATCGCCGATAAGGGGTATGACAGCGACCGGTTCCGCACGGCCCTGGCCCAGCGGGCGATCACGCCCTGTATCCCAGGTCGGACCAACCGCAAACAGCCGATCTCCTATGATGCTGAGCTCTACAAGCAACGCAATCGCATTGAACGCATGTTCGGCCGGCTCAAGGACTGGCGGCGCATCGCCACCCGCTATGACCGCTGTGCACATACGTTCTTCAGCGCCATCTGTCTTGCCGCTACTGTTATCTTCTGGTTATGAGTCCTGAGCCTAGATAATAGGGCATAAGACAGCACACGACAGAAGGAGGTCAGCATGCAAAGTCAGGCTGTGAAACGGCAAGTCAAGGAAGTGTACGGCAAGGCGGCGCTCCAAGCAGCCCAGGGTGGTCGGGCTTCCTGCGGGGAGGCAACAGCGAGTGCCGATGATCCTATTACCTCACACCTCTACGCCGAGGACCAGCTCACCGGGCTTCCTCTGGAGGCGATTGCCGCCTCGCTCGGCTGTGGTAACCCCACCGCCCTGGCTCAGCTCAATCCCGGTGAGACGGTACTCGATCTCGGCTCGGGTGGCGGTATAGATGTTCTCCTGTCGGCCCGACGAGTCGGTCCCACAGGAACAGTCTATGGCCTCGATATGACCGACGAAATGCTGGACTTGGCGCGTGAAAACCAACGGAAGGCCGGGATCGAAAACGTCGAGTTTCTGAAAGGCGAGATGGAAGACATTCCCCTTCCTGACAACTCGGTTGATGTCATTATCTCAAACTGCGTAGTTAATCTGTCGGCAGACAAAGATCGCGTCCTCTCTGAAGCGCTTCGCGTGCTTCGCCCAGACGGACGGTTTGCGGTTTCTGACATTGTCGTGCGTGGAGAGATCCCTGAGCAGATTCAACGCCACGTTGAACTGTGGATTGGGTGTATCGCCGGAGTGTTAGAAGAGCACGAATACCGGACCAAACTCGCTCAGGCTGGCTTTGTTGATATCGATCTTGAACCCACTCGGATTTACCGTGTGGAGGATGCCCGTGCATATCTTGCCGACAAAGGGATTGATGTTGAGGCCGTTGCATCTGAGGTTGACGGCAAGTTCGGCAGTGCCTTCGTCCGCGCGCGTAAACCATCTGAGAGCTGAGCAGAGATCCGCCTCTTGACCCGATACAAGTGACGGGACAGCATGCCCCGGCGTGGTTCTTTATTGAGTAGAAGGCAGAAACCTACTCATGCGAGAATGTGTTCATACTAAGCGAACGGTATGAGGTTCTGCGCACGGAGCTCACTCAGCAGCAGTACGAGCAACTTAAGGACCTGCTCCCGCGTCAGCGGGCGAACGGCGGGGAGCCGGAGATTCTTTCAAGACCGATTGCGGGTCGGGTCTTTTTCGCTGGGGAAGCCCTGCATCTCCATGACCCTGGGACGGTCCACGGAGCGTACTGGACGGGCCAGCGCGCGGCCCGGCAGGTGCAGGCTCAACGTACTTGAATGTCACGCTGCCTGTCTTCTCCGTAAAGCTTGAGAGAGGTCCCAGGTTGCCTGGAGATTCATCCAAAGCTTAGCGGATGTGCCCAGAGCCGCCGACAAGTCGAGGGCTGCGTCTGCGGTGATACCGCGTTTTCCCTTAATCAGCTCGTTAAGGCGAGTTCTCGTCCAGCCTATTTGTCCAGCGAAATCCGCCTGAGAGATGCCTGCTGGTTCGAGAAATTCCTCAAGGAGCATTTGTCCGGGATGAAAAGGATTCTTTGGGATTTCTCGCACGCTGGATGCTCTCGGAGCGGAGGACAACCCTGTTCCCTCTTCTATTATTCTCAGGGGCTTGAAGTACTCGTCGATGATGATGGTAAGCACCTCTGTGAAGCGGGCGGTCGCAAACGTGCCCTCTAGGTCTTCGTACCGATATCTCCACTCCTCAAATGCCTTTCCGTAGATGCGGAGTATGTCCCGGAGACCCTGAAAATGAACTGCGCCTGGGCCCGTCGTGCCCTCCAAGAGAGCTGGAATACCTAAGCGTTCAAGCGCATATTGTCGGTATGGGGATGGGGGTTGCACTGCTTCTTCAAGCCGCTTTTGTGTGGCCGGCTCTAACTCACAGAACAAGCGGAACAAGTCGTGGCTCCGAATAGGGGTTTTTCCCTCTCGACATAGCCACGCTTTCAATGCAATCTCCGTTGCCAAGGACAAGAGAACTGGCATTGCTATGGCGTGCCCATAGGAAGAGAAAAAGTCTGGAGCGGACGCAGGCGATGGGTCGCGCCTGTCCACTTCCTGCGCCGCACGTAGCAGTGCCCGTGCATGGTCAATCATGAAATCGGGGTCCAAACGTCTCTTATTCTTGGCAGTGTCCGTCATTGAACAATGGGCCGCCATCCAGAAGGGCGAATCAGCATGAGTGGCCTAACGCGTGTCGCAGGCCGACTCATTTACTCGGAGATACCCAGCCAGGAATTTGTCCAGGTGACTGGACAGGCTCTGAATGTGTAGGGCGGCGTTTCCGCCGTGGCCCGTGCTGCCAGTCTCCCACGTGATTGCCGGACCGTTCGAGTTGCTTACCGGGTCAATTACCCACTTCCTGTACTTTACGGTTATATTGACCGCACGGCTTACTACGCGGATACCAATGTATAAGAGGGCAGAGTTTGCCTTCTCGCTTGACTCCGTATAGAGCCGTGCAGCGCGCAGTCGGCTTTCCGCTGCAAGCTGTATGCGTTCCTCGGTGAGCCCGACCGCCTGGGCATCAGGGAGCAGCTCCTCGACCGCTAGCATCATCGGCCGACAGGCGTTGAACAACTCGAAGCGGTCCCAGTCTGATACCACCTGAGCCTGTACTGTCGAGGCGGTCAGCAGTATTCCTAAAAGTGTCCAGAGCATTTTTCGCCTAAAATGTCTTCAACTCCAGAAACTCGCCCACGTCCTGACCAAGTCCCTGACGGACGGCTTCTTTATAGACGGCGAAGCCGGCGGCGACATCCTGGATGGCGGTGCCCACGGATTTGAACAGGGTGATCTCGTCCGGGCCTGAGCGGCCTGGGGCGTGGCCGGTGACCACTTCTTTGAGTTCCGTCACTTTCGCGCGGTCATACGTCCTGGCTGCCATCGCGGCTTTGAGGTCGCCCGACTCGCCCTCCATCTGCACTCGGGAATCGACCACAATGCGTTCCGCGTGTTGGAAGGTCTCCGCATCAATCTCACGTAGCTGCAAGCCGGTTGAGCCAATCGAATTGACGTGGCTGCCGGTTTCCATCCATTTACCACGGTAGGCGATCAGATCACCGACACCGGTGGTGTTGGTGGCTACTACAACAATATCAACACCGCTGACCGCTTCCTCCGGGGTCGTGACTGCGCTGAGGGTGATGCCGAGTTGCTCGCTCATCCGCGCGGCAAAGCGCTCACGATTCGCCTGAGTTGGGCTAAAGACTTTGCCGGCTTCAATCGGACGGACGGTGCACATGGCCTGCAAGTTTGTCGTCGCTTCCAGGCCCGAGCCAATCACGCCCACGGTCCTGGCCTCGGGGCGGGCCATATACTTGGTGGCCACGCCGGTCGTGGCGCCGGTGCGCGTCGCGGTCAGATAAGCGGCATCCATGAGCGACAAGAGGCGCCCGTCTTTTTCATCATAAACCGCAATGAGATAGCGCACGCCGTGCTGGACCGAGCCGTGAAACACCTTATACCCCATCAGGCCGCTGTCTCGCATGACCGCCGGCATGACGCGAAAAAAGCCCGAAGTTGTTGCCAGGTTCAGCCGCGGGGGAAGGTCGACCGCGTTTCTGGCTTCTTCGCGTAAGCCCTGTTCGATGCTGTCGATCTGGGCCGTGATGTCCGTGGCTCGTTCCACGTCCTTGTTCGTCAGGAGTAAGGTCACGCGCTCCCCCTAGGCCGGATTCCGCCCGATAAAGAACTCTTTGTCGTCTTCAACCGGGACTTCAAGCCCGGAGGCGATCAGCCCCTGGCGTAAGGGCTTCATCTGGCGGTCGTTCAGGCGCATGGTCGGCGTGCGGAGCGGGCCGCCGTTAAAGCCGCTCAGCCAGCCTTGGTATTTCCACAGCATGCGGTGCAGGAAGTTTGAGCCCGCCAGCATGGCCATGGCCTGCATGCTGGCCTGACGAGCCGGGTGAATCTGCCAGTATAATTCCATGGCGGCCTCGAACTGGCCGTCCTGGATCAGGCCGAAAATACTGGGGATCATAGGCCCCCAGTACTCATAATTACTCGTCCCCATAAACTGCATCGGCACCAGGCCGGCCATGGGCAGACCGTTGGCCTCAATCGGTTCGGTGACGACGACCCGGTCGCCGAAGCGTTGATACACGTCCACAAAGCCGCCGATGGACGGCATGCCGCCTTCCGCCTTGATAGCAGCGATATTCGGCACCTCGTCGAGCAGGCGCCGGATCAACTCCGGGCCAAAGCCCGCGGCCGGATGGATGCGTTCAAAACCCCACAGCGGTACGGGGAAGAGCATCACCGCCAGATTGGTATTGTCACAAAATGTTTTGGTGTAGCGGTAAATATCGTCGGCGCTGTCCGGGTAAAAGGTTGGCGGGTAGGCGAGCAGGACGAGGTCGGCGCCCGCTCGTTCGGTCGCCTGGACGGCTGCGATATTTTCTTCCAGGCTATTGAAGCTGGCGTGGTGGATGAGATGCAGCCGCCCCTTGGCTTCATCCGCCGCCCATTCGGCAAACTGCACGTACTCGTCAAAGGTTGTCGCGGTTTCGGCCACGAGCAGGGTGCCCCAAAAGCCATACTCGATTTCCTTGCGCACATCGTAGCGAATGGCTCTTTCGTTCAGGCTGCGCAAGTCCTGGGTAAAGGTCGGGGTGATGGTATTTGCCACTCCCCGCATAGTTGCCTTGGCCCATTCGCATGCTTCGTGCTTTTGATATTCCGCCATGCTGTCGCTCCTTATCCTTTGAGAGAGTCGAGAAAATTCCGCACCAGGGCTTCACATTCGCTACGTTTATGCGTGCCGTAATACAGAATCCGATTATTGATCGGATCACCGGCAAAAAACCACTCGTATAGTAATTGCCGTCCACCAAACTGGGTGCTGATGGCATCCCAGGCCAGCTTCATGATGCGCACCCGTTCCTGGGCCGGGGTGTCCCGGCCGCGCAGATAACGCGGCAGGATTTCCTGCAGGGCGGGGTTGGCGAAATCCTGCTCGGTCGGGGTCATGACCAGGCCGCTGCTGCCCGCCAGACGGATGACCTCAACCGCCCGGGCATGGACGAAGGGAAAAAAGATGCGCAGCGTGGTGATGCCCAGCATGCCCTTGTCGGGCGCTCCAAAAAGGGTGGCCAGACCCGGCACAAAACTCTTGGCCGCCGAAACTGCTTCCGAGGTGGAATCCGTTTCGCCCTCGCCGGCCTGGGCATTCGCCCAGACTTCATGCGCCGTGGCCGTCACCAGGCCGTCGGCCAGTTCGACATAGGAGACGAGTTCGCCCAGCAGCTCCTGATAGCGCGTAATCTCCGAGCGCCCGATGCTGTGGGCGACCAGACAGGCCAGGCCGGTCATAAAGCGTAGTTTGACCGCACCGCGAATAACGGCCTGCAAGGCAAAATAGCCCGGCATACGGGGCGCAATGAGATTATACGTTTCCAAATCCCGGGCCGCAAAAACCCGCTCCCACGGGACGAGCACATTCTCAAAAATAGCAATGGCGTCGCCTTCGTCAAACCGACTGCTCAGCGGACGGTTGAAGTCGCCGGCCCCGACATCATACGGCTCGCGGCAGATAAACTTGAGCCCTGGGGTCGCCACCGGGATGGAAAAGCTGACGGTATACGCTTCTTGGCCCGGCTTGCGCGGCATATACGGCGCAACCCAGATATCGTCGCTGATCGGGGCGAGGGTGGACAGCATGCGCGCACCCCTGGTCTTCGACGCCCTTTGTCTTGTCAATCTGCGGATCGACCAGGGTGTGGGTCAGACACAGGTCCTTTTCGCGGCACAGCTCATAATACGCCCAGGCGTTGTCTCCAAAGCGCGGCTCGTTGCGTCCCAGCCAGGCAGTAATGGCCGCCATATCGGCCACAAAGGCGTTCATATAGTCGGGCAACCGGCCCATCATGCCGCACGTCAACTCACACCGCGCAGTCTCTCCAAAGCGCCGCTTTTCAATATCCGCCCAGCTTTCGGCCAATACAAACGAGGTGCTGACCGGCTCGTTCGAAGTTGGAGAGGGATAGGTCAGAATATCTTTATAGGCTTCCTGGTGCTGGCGGTCGTACAGTTGAGCCATCTCCCTGATGACGCCCTGAAAGGCGGGGTAGGTGGTCACGTCACGGACGAGTTCGCCGTTGACGTATAACTCCCGGTCGTCTCGGAGTCCGTCGATATATTCCTGGCCACGCCGTACGCCCATAGTTGCTCCTCTCGCGGCGGATTACATCATGAGCATCAGGCCGCCGTCCACATATATCAACTGACCGGTAATATAATGCGCCGCGCGACTGGTGAGCAGCAGCACCGCCTGGCCAATATCAGTCGGCTGGGCCCAATCCCCGAGCGGAATTTTTTCCGCAAACGCGGCGTCGAGCGGCTCCGTCGTGTCGTGTCCCATTTCCTTGGCCAGATTACTCCGCACGCGCAGGGAGCCGGGCGTTTTCACCGCCCCCGGCGCGATGGTATTGACCGTAATTTTATGCGGCGCATACTCCAGCGCGCTCGCCCGGCTAAACGCGTTGAGGCCGCCTTTGCTGGCGTCATAATGGGCCATGCCCAGATAGGTCCGGGCCGTATTGATGGAGGAGATATTAATGATCCGCCCGCCGCGCTCGCCGGCTATCATCTGCGCTGCGGCAAAGCGGGTGCACAGGAACGGACCGCGCAGGTTCACCCCCAGCACCTTGTCCCAGAGCGCGGTGTCCATTTCGGCCAACCGGGCCATGGGATAGATCGCCGCGTTATTGACCAGAATATCGATGCGCTGGAACTCGGCCATGACCGCGGCCACCATATTTTTGACCGCGGCTTCGTCGGACGTGTCCGCGCCGACCGCCAGGGCTGTCCGACCCTGAGCGTTGAGGGCTGTGGCCGTGGCGGCCGCGGTTTCCGCGTCCGTATCCGCCAGGGCAATACGGGCGCCGGCCGCGGCCAGGATTTCCGCGACGCCCCTGCCGACGCCTTTGGCACCGCCGGTGATGAGGGCGACCTGGCCGTCGAGGTTGAAGAGTTGCGTGATTGAGGCGTCCATAGCGTGTCCTTGTTGAGAGCCTGAGTTGAGAGAAGGGAGAGGGGACAAAATTAGAAAAAGACCGTCATATTCTCCAGTATATTATGATCGAGCAGGATAAAGCGTTCTTCATTCTTCCAGGTGTTGTCCATGCGCCGCCACCAGTCCTCCCGGCAGCCGACAAACAGGTGCTCGGTGCCTTCCCAGCGACTGCGGAAGACCTGAAAATTTGAGCCGACCTTTACTCGGTCGGGTAGCCGGTCCGGTCCGTCGGTCTCAAGGATTCGCACATTCGAGACAAAATGCCGGATGCGCGAGCGTGGCTCCTCGGCATGGGCCGCCCCGGTTCTCAGGCGTTTGACGCGCAAGCTCAGGCTGGTTTTGTCATCATCAAAATGGGCCAGAAGATGGGGCCGAGACAGGTCTTCCTGTCCCCTCTCCAGATTGCCGCGGACCGGAGCCCAATAACGAAGCGTGTCGGCAAACAGCGCCAGCCATTCTTCGAGTTTGTCATTATCCAACAGCCAGGCCTCGTGGTAGAGCAGCTCTTCGAACTCGTGACGGAGTCGGGTACGGTCTTCCGCGTTCATCATGCGCCACCCATGAGGGCCTGCCACTGTTCGTATACGCCAAAGATGCTGATTTCCGTTGAGGGTGGATGGATCAGTCCGGGCTTGTCCGGGTCGGTGCGGCCATGCCCGGCACCCATCTGGTAGTTGAGGGGGAAGTTTCGGCGGTACGCGCCGCGCAGGGCCTTGACGCTATTGCCCCACATCTCGCCGTCGTCCTGCTCGAAGATACCACTGGGCGAAAAGGTCAGAACCTGCATCTTCCGGGCGATCTCGACCACCTCAGGCGGCGCCTCCCGCTCGATCATACCCCAGGAATACACCTCCATATTGTGCGGGCCGCGTGGATGCCAGACCCGAATGGTCAGGAAGCCCAGAAAGGTCAGGATGGAAAAATTCGGGAAAACATTTCCGACATGGACACAGCCGACCAACTCGCTTTGGGCTGGTGTCAGGCGTTGTCTGGCCGCGGCCTGCATCCGCTCCATATGCTGCGCTAGAGGGGCGGGCACGCCGCCTGCCAGATCAATCTTGAAATTGATCCAGCCATGCCCGTTCTCCAGCTTGGCTTCAAAGTCCCGCACCCAGGGCTGGTCGCCTAGAAATTCCCCGCCTGCCGGGCCGAGGCCGATTTTAATCATGCTCTCATGGGCGGAACCGGTATGATAGTTGTCGCCGCTGAACTGCTCGGCGGCCAGCTTCCAATTGCCGCCCAGATTCCAGCGGTGTAATCCGGGCATAGCCACCATGCCGCCCTCGGTCTTGTTGAAGATGAGGTCAAGATACCATTTCATATCCCCGAGATAGGCATCCAGGCTCTGGACATTCTCGTCGAGGCAGGCAAAGACGAGCCCCCGAAACGATTCTACGCGGGGAACTTCGAGCAGCCCCCAGTCTTCCCGCTTGAGCTCCTCGTAATAGGCTTCCTTGAATTGCGGCACGCCGACCAGCCGGCCTTGGTTGTCATACGTCCAGCCGTGATAGGGGCAGGTAAACGTCCTGGCGTTGCCGGCGTCCAGGCGGCAGATACGCGCGCCGCGATGGCGGCAGGAGTTCAGAAAGGCCCGGATTTTTCCGTCTGCCGTGCGGCAGACCAGGACCGATTCCTCGCCCATGTGGCAGGTCGCGAAGTCGCCCGGATTCGGGAGTTGAGATTCATGCGCCAGGTAGAGCCAACAGCGGCCGAAGATCCGCTCCTGTTCGTCCCGGTAGACCTCCTCGTCAACAAAGACCCGAGGGCTGACCGTGCATTTCTCCAAGTCAACCAAATGTGTCCAGTCCGTCACGCCGCGCGCTCCTTCAATTCTCTCAGATTCCCTCTCCCCCCAGGGGAGAGGACCAGGGTGAGGGGTGTCTCTCCTGGGTGAGGGGTGTCTCTAATGACTCACGTGCTTATGGCCCCAAATGCTACCGGTGCGATGCAACTGGACCTGCCAGGTCGTGTCATCGACCTCGCGCGCCCCCCAGCCATATTCGACGCTAAAGCCGGATGGGGTTTTGAGATAAAAGGACAGCATCAGGTCATTGGTATGCCGGCCCAAGGTCATATCAATCGGCACCTGCTTGTTCTGACACAGGTCATAGGTTGCCCCCACATCGTCCAGATTGTGGAGCTGCAACATAAAGTGGTGCATGCGTTTGGGCATTTTGCCTTCCCAAAAGGCCATGCTGTGGTGACGCGGATTGCAGTGCAGAAAGGCGAGGTTGAGCGTGGAGGCTACGCCGCGTTCGGGTTGGGGCCGCACCCAATCGCTCAGGCGGAAGCCCAACACGTCACGGTAGAAGTGCAGGCTCTGATCTAAGCTATCGACCGTCATGGTGATATGGCCAAGCCCCATCTCTCCGGTGGTAAACCCGGAAATCGGCCGGGGAGATTGAAAGGGCCGATCCACACCCACCAGGGGCCCATAGAAGACCTCGGTTGCCAGGCCGTTCGGGTCCTGGAGTTTGAGCAAGCCCACGACCCGCCGGGCTTCGGCCTCTTCCGGGCTTCCCCACTCCACGGCAATATCATTGGCGCTGAGCTGATCGGCCAGCGCCTTGAGGGTTTCCTCGTCCGCCACTTCCCAGCCGACCAGGGTGAGGTCGTCCGCGTCTCCGGGGGAGACAATGAAACGGTGGTGGTAGTCGTCCATCCGCAGCAGTAAAGAGCCGTCCGGGTCGCGGGTATGCGCCTGGAGTCCCAGCACCCCGGTGGCGAATTGTTCCCATTCGTCAACATTGCTGACACCCAAGCCGATGTAGCCGAGTTGTGCCACGCGTGCCATACGAGCCTCCTTTATCTTTGTGTTTCCATAGCGCGTTTTGGCCGTAGCGCAAATCCCTCTTACGCGGCATGACGCGCGCTTTGACCATAGACAGTGCGCCCGCCGGTATGACACAGTATCGGGGCCAAACACTCACGAAGGGAGCCGAGTGATGGACAGCAAGCGAAGCATTGGTATCGTTCTCATCGTGATTGGGGTGACGGTTGCGGCCCATACCATAGTTGAGCCGCTCTATCACGTCTCAAGCGCAGTGCATCCGTACAGCCCGCTGTGGACCCTGCTGGACCCGTTAATGGGGCTGGCAATCGTGCTGGGGCTGATAGTTGGCTATCCGCGTATGCAACGCGCCAGCAGCGCCGGGCCGGACGCACCCGTGACCTGGGAACGTCTGGCAGCCACTACCATGTTCTACGGCTTTCTGGGCGTGGGCATCCTCTTCTTCTGGAGTTGGTTCAACACCATGTCGATCAGCGCCGGCTTCGCCCCAGGCAAGAGCGAGAACGTGAGCGTCGTAGTCTGGATGATTATCGATACGCTGCTGCCGCTGTTTTTGGGCGCAACGGGTGTGTCCCTTCTCCGTGACGGTACGTAAGAGAGTGAAATGAGAAAGAAAGGTCAATTTGTACTTTCCCCTCACCTCGGCATTCTCCCTCCAACGGAGAGGGAGTAGAAAAATTCCCCCGTGAGAGGGAGGGTTAGGGTAGGGGTACATAGTTGAGGGAAGTCCGATGATTACATCCATCCGACTGAGGAACTTCAAGAACTTCGCCGATGAGACGCTACGCGTCGGCCCGTTCACGATCCTTGTGGGGGCCAACGCTAGCGGCAAGAGCAACATCCGCGACGCCTTCCGCTTCCTGCACGGCATCGTCCGGGGCTACACGCTGGCGGAGATTATAGGCGGAAAATATGGCGTCGGTGGGCAACGTGAATGGGAGCCAATGCGCGGCGCGATGAATGAGATTATCCGGTTTGGACAAGAGACGTTTTCTGTTGAAGTTAAGATGGATGTCCATGAGCATGCAATCGCGCGCTTTATGATCGAGGTTGGCAGAGACGACACGAATCCTGGTGTATTTCAGCTCATAGCAGAAGAACTTGAAGTCACTTATAGCCATGGAGGTAAATACGAGGTTTACCAGCCCTCTCATAATCCACATGGAGAAGACCCTGCGTGCCTGGAATTTCGACCATACGTCGAGGATAAGAAAGAACGTGGGCTGCTTCGTCCCTTTCGTGCGAGGCGAGACCGACCAGCCTTGACGCAAATAATGCAGAAACACGGTAGTCTACCACCGGCGTTTGATAAATTGCCTAAAAAGGTAACCGATACTTTCACTAACGTGCGTTTTGCTAACACGCGCTTCCTAGAACTATCACCCGAACGAATGCGGGAACCTGCTGTCCCCGGCGCGACCATTTTGGGAGACAATGGCGAGAATTTGCCAGTAGTTTTGCGGGAAATCTGGGCTGACTCTGAGCGGCAGGAAACGTTGATGAGTTGGGTGCAGGAACTCACGCCTATGGACGTGAAGGGATTTGAATTTCCGATTGACCCCAGTGGCCGAATTCATCTTATGATTTGCGAAAAGAATGGACGAAAGGTGTCTTCCTATAGCGCATCGGACGGTACGATCCGATTTCTCGGCTTGCTGGCCGTGTTGCTCAATAAAAACTCCGAAGGCTTATATTTCTTCGAGGAGATCGACTCGGGTATTCACCCAGCACGGCAGTGGCTTTTACTCGAACTGATCGAAAAGCAGACTGCGAAGAACAACATTCAGGTGATAACCACAACTCACGCGCCCGACCTGTTGACCTTTGTCAACGACAGTACCTTCGAGAATATGTCTGTCGTCTGCCGTCTGGAAAACTCGCAGGATGCCATCATCCGTCCGGTTGCCGAACTGCCCAACGCCAAGAAGCTGCGCACCTCTCAAGGCGGGCTGGGACGGCTGCTGACTTCCCGCTGGATGGAGACTGCGCTTGCTTTTACCGAAGACTACGACGAAGCGGAGGACGACCTGTGAGGGTCCTCATTATTCCTGAAGATTCTCGCAAGGATAAGGATATTCTCAAGCCTCTGTTCGAGTCTCTTTTTAGGTCCATAGGAAAGCCAAGGGCGCGTATTCAGGTATGCGAAAACCCGGTGCTTGGCGGTGACGTGCAAGCGCTGAAATCAGAGCGCATAGAAGAGATCGTCAACGACAACGAGGGAATGATAGATATCTTCATCCTATGTGTTGATCGGGACGGCAAGGAGGGCCGACGTGAACGGCTCAACGAACTCGAAGAGGAGTTCGGAAACGCCCAAACTTTTTTTGCTGAGAATGCTTGGGAAGAGATTGAAACCTGGGTATTGGCCGGCCTGGACCTGCCTGCCGGCTGGAATTGGGCAAATGTTCGTGGAGAAATATCCGTCAAGGAACGGTACTTTGAGCCGTTTGCTTCTCAACAGGGCGTGGCCGGCACTCCCGGCGGTGGCCGTAAGGCGCTGGGCGAAGAGGCCGCCCGCAACATCCCTGCAATCCGCCGGAAATGCCCCGAAGACTTTGACGCCCTAGCTCAGCGGCTGGAAACCCACCTCCAAGGCAATGGAGCGAGGGCGATATGACCAAACTCTAGCCCTCTTTTCCTTGCGGTTCTCTGTATGCGATTTGAGGCGGTTATCTTTGACTGCGATGGGGTGCTGGTGGACAGCGAGACACTCGAAAACCAGGTGTTTGTTGAGTGTATGGCCGACTTGGGCCTGAACCTGACGGTAGCGGAGGCGGTTGAGATGTATAAGGGGCGCAAGCTGGCGGAGTGTATCGCCGATGTTGAAGAGCGTCTGGGTCGCGGTGTGCCGGACTCTTTTGTTGCCGATTTCCGGGCGCGGAGCGCCAGCGTCTTTCAGAATCACTTGCAGCCGATCCCTGGGGTTGAAGCTGTCATTCAGGCTGTACAAGCGCGGTCTGTCCCGTTCTGTGTGGCGTCCAGTGGACCGCGTGAGAAGATAGAAGCGAACCTCAGCACTACCGGTTTGCTGACGTATTTTCAGGGGTCTATTGTGAGTGCGTATGAAGTCGGGAGTTGGAAGCCGGACCCTGGCCTGTTTCTCCATGCAGCCCGGACGCTTGGTGTTGCGCCCGAAACATGTGCGGTGATTGAAGATAGCCTGCCTGGGGTTCAGGCTGGTGTGGCGGCCGGCATGACCGTGTTCGGCTATGCCCGAGACACGCCGGCGGAAACCCTGTCTGCCGCCGGGGCTCAGGTTTTCCAGGATATGAAGCAGCTCCCTGCTTTGCTCCAATAAAACGGCACCTTCCTTCTGGCCCTGAACAGCTCTATGCTGAGATGAACGACTAAGTGTTGGGAGTGGTCGAACAAGTGACACAGGTGAACGCCGAACAGCAGGGGCTCATTCAGGCCAGAGAACAAATCGAACGGTTGCCGAAATCAAAGATTCGAGCCATTGCCAACGCCAGTCTTGGGCTTGAAGGCTTGATCCCGCTCTGGTTTGGGGAGTCCGACCTGCCCACGCCGGAGTTTATCAAGCAGGCCGGCGCGGACGCCCTGATGCAGGGCTGTACGTTTTATACCCATAACCGAGGCATTCCCGAGCTACGTGCCGCGCTGGCTGAATACGCCTCCGGTTTGCACGCCCGTCCGGTAGATGTGGATCGTATTACCGTTACCGCCTCCGGTTGCGTGGCGATCAACCTCATTCAGCAAGTCCTGACCGACCCCGGCTCCAATACGGTTATAGTTGGTCCCTTGTGGCCCAATTTGATCGAGACCATCCATATTATGGGTGGGGAGACCCGGATCGTACCGCTGACGTTTGGTGCACATGCCTGGACGCTCGATCTGGATCGGCTCTTTGATCGGGTCGATGACCAGACCACCGCGATCCTCATTAACTCCCCCGGCAATCCCACCGGCTGGGTCATGGACAGAGACGACCAGCAGGCGGTGCTCGATTTTTGCCGGCAGCGTGGTCTGTGGTTTATTTCTGACGAGGTCTACCACCGTCTGGTGTATGACCGACCCGTTGCGCCGTCCTTGCTGGACCTGGCGGAGCCGGACGACAAGGTCCTGGTGATCAACAGTTTCTCCAAGACCTGGGCCATGTCGGGCTGGCGACTGGGCTGGGTGACGGCTCCCCCCAGACTGGGTGAGGTATTTGAAAAGGTTATCGAGTTTCACTACTCGTGTCCGGCCCATTTTACCCAGCGGGCCGGGGTCACCGCGGTTACGGAAGGCGAACCATTCGTGCGTGACATGGTGCAGCGCTATCGAGCCGCCCGCGACCTGAGCGTGGAACGGCTGCGGGCCATGCCGCGCGTTCGGGTCCACTCCCCGCCCGGCTCTTTTTATCTGTTCTTCGCCGTGGACGGGATGACCGATAGCGTGACCGAGTGTCGCCGCTTTGTATCCGAGGCGAGGGTAGGGCTTGCACCGGGCGCGGCGTTCGGTGAGGCCGGCGAAGGATTTATCCGGCTGTGTTTCGCCAATCGTCTGGAAACGCTGCACGAAGCCTTTGACCGGCTTGCCAGGGTGCTGGCCTAAGCACTGCCGGGAGCCTGCCCCTCTTTACTTCCCGCTTATACGCCACATAGAGTAGCCCCATCTCATTGCGGGGAGGACAGTATGAAAATCCATGACGCAACAGCCGCGCCCAATCCGCGCCGGGTGCGGATATTCATCGCGGAAAAGGGTATTGAGGTGCCATGCGAACAGGTCGATATCGTCAACGCGGTCAATCGCGGTGAGGAATTCCGGGCGCAGAAGAATCCCATGGGCACCCTGCCCGTACTCGAACTCGACGACGGCACCTGCATTGCCGAAAGCGGGGCGATCTGCCGCTATTTTGAAGAGCTCCATCCCGACCCGCCGCTCATGGGCGTAGACGCGCAGGACAAGGCGATTGTCGAGATGTGGAATCGGCGTATGGAATTTGAACTCTTTCAGCCGACGACCCTGGCCTTTCAACAACAGCACGCCTTCTTCAAAGACCGTGTAGCCCAGGTGCCGGAGTATGCGGCGGTGTCGAAAGAAAAGGCGGAAAAGAGTCTGGCCTGGCTGGACGAGGTGTTGGCCGACCGCCAATACATTGCGGGCGAGCGCTACACCGTCGCCGACATTGTGGCTCAGTGCGCGGTGGATTTTGGCCGGGTGGTGAAAATTGGGATCCAGCCGGATCAAAAAAACCTGGCGCGCTGGCACGCAGCCGTATCCGCCCGTCCGAGTGCCAAGGCGTAACCTCCAAAAAATCTCCTCCTCGGAGGGGTGGCCCTGAGCTTGTCGAAGGGCCGGAGTGGGTTTCTCCTTGCCTCATACCTTGTCCGGGGCAGGAAGGTCAGCCGACCGTGCGGATGTAGGGGCCGGTCTCTTTCAATAAAAGAAACAGCAGGGCCGACAGCATGTAGCAGCCGCCCCAGAAGTAGAAGCCGGCCACCGGCGTAAAGCTGACCAGCCACATGCCCACGACCGGGGCGAGCACGCCACCCAGATAGCCGGCGGTGATGGCAATGCCCACCGCGGAGCCGGCTAGGTGGAGACCGACGCCTTCCATTTCCAGCGGAACCACGAACGCCAGGGGGGCTGCTCCGGCGAAGAAGCCCCACAGCAGGGCCACAATCCACAGCGGCGTGCCCAGCGCGTAGCCGGCCAGCACCATGCACGCCCCGGCGATGAACATACACGGGGAATAGAAACGTTTTCGCAGGCCGGCCCGGTCCGATACGGATGGCAGGACCAGCGCGCCGACTACGAAGGCCCACATGACGAGCGAGACGATGATGCCGGCCGTGGCCGGCGTCATGCCCTGCACGTCCGCAAAATAGGTCGGCGCATAGCCGATGATGCCGATATAGCCGCCCAGAAACAGCATGTGGCAGACCGCCAGAATCCAGGCGTCCCGGATGCTGAGGACCTGGCGGATCGCAGCCAGGGTGCCGAGGTGCACGGCCCCGGCCTTGGACGGCTCGGGCGCCCGGTCTCGGACGATCACGAACCACAGCACGCCAATGGCTATCGTGGCCCCGCCCAGGATGGTAGTCAGGGTGCGCCAGCCGCCGACCGGCTCCAGCACCATCGGCGTCAGCGCCAGGGCCAGGGCCGCGCCAACGCCGTAGCCGGCTTGGGTTGCGCCATTGGCCAGGCCGAATTCTTCCGGCGCAAACCACATGCCCAGCGCTTTGGGGACGTTCGGAAATGTCAGGGCGAGGGCGATCCCGAACAGAAACATCCAGACATACATTGAGCTGAAATCTGTGGCTGTGGCCCGCATGAGCAGGGTGACACCCATCAGTACAACCCCAAGCCCGACGGTTTTTTGGACCCCGTAGCGGTCGCCTAGCGCCCCGCCAATCATGGCTGAAACAAGCGTCCCAAAGGAGATGGCCGACCACAGCGTCGCCCAGCTCGCCAGCTCCAATTCCAGGTCGGCCAGCACTTGGGCAACGACCATGACGATATACGTCCAGCCAAACCCAAAGGCAAAGGTAAAGACCAGCACACTACTAGCAAGCACAACCCAACGATAGCCCTCTGCGGGCGCCTGTGTGTCTGTCATAGGCATGACCCTGCCATAGCGAGCCGAGCCCGTCTATGGTCCAGGGGTGAATCTGCGCAGCGCCGTGCGAGGCGCAATGTCCGGGTTGTCCTTCAACTATTGTGCCCAGCAGTGTAAGAAAAACTGTCCGGTGCCGTGGTGCGATGCGCCTCCTCGGCCCGGCTGCGGAATACGGAGAGAATAGTCTTATGGCCCAGGATGAAAACAACGCTGGGTCTGGATGGCGTGCTGCTGATCTTTCTCTCCTTTTATGACGACACCATCCGTTTTGGGAAAGAGATCGTGCCGCTACTCAAGCAGATGGATGTGATGCGGTCGATGGACGCGCACCCGGTAGCGTCAGGTCTGTGGCGTATTGACTCCTGAACGTTGCGTGCCCCTTTATGGACGCCAAAGACGAACACCACATCGACTTTTTGTATCGGGCGCTGAACGACGCTCAGGAGACGATTCGGTCCACGGACGCCAAGGCCGAGATTGTCATCGTTCTCGTTGGCGGGGTCCTGGCCTTTATCGGGGCGATCCACGGCCGGATTGATACGCTGCCTTTACAGATCCTGACGACCATTGGATTAGTCCATGTGCTTATCGCCGCCGTATGCGCAATCTGGGCGCTCAACCCACGGGTCAATCCCGACGAATTCATCGATGTGGATGGAGTGAAACCGCCGCCGCTGTATTACCTCCATATTAAACCCGCGGTGACCGGGTGGCGTATGTTCCTGCCGTGGCGCGCGGGGAATTATATGGAGCTGTCGGTCGCGGAATATCTGCGCCTCCTCGAAGCGCTTGACGCGGACGGCCTCCGCCGGGTGCTGGTCTATGAACTCCTCAAGGTCTCGTTCATCCGAGAGGAAAAGCGGGTGCAGGTCGCCTGGGCTGTCCGCTTTATCCGATTGGCCGGTGGATTCTTCGCTCTCTTGGTGGTGAGCCTGTATCTGCTGTAGTAACCAACCGGGCTACATGGGGGAGGGCGTACCCCCTCGCTCTACCGCGCCGTATAGCCGCCATCTGCGGCCATGCTATGGCCGGTCACAAACGAGGCCGCGTCCGAACACAGCCACACCACGGTCTGTGCAATTTCTTCCGGCTTCCCAAGCCGGCCAACTGGCTCCAGGGCCAGGAATCCTTCGGTCAGCTCGGGCTGGGAATTAATGACGCTCTCAACCATCGGGGTTTGAATCACGCCCGGACAGACGGCATTCACCCGAATGCCGGACTTGGCGTATTCCAACGCGGCTGTCTTGGTCAGCCCGACCACGCCATGCTTGGCGGCAACATACGCCGTCTGGCCGATGATGCCGACCAAACCGAGTGCCGAGGCGGTATTCACAATGGCGCCGCTGCCCTGTTTGAGCATCTGCGGCAGCTCGTGCTTCATGCACAGCCACACGCCCCGTAGATTGATGCTCATGACTCGACTCCAGTGCTCTTCCGAACAGTCCGCGGTCAAGGACAAATCGCCGGCAATACCGGCATTATTGAACGCGCAGTCGAGTCGGCCGTAGGTCTCGACCGTTTTGCCGATGAGGTGTTCAATCTCGCTCGCCTGGGCTACATCGGTTTGAATAAATACGGCCTCCCCACCGGTGTTGTGAATCAGGCTGACGGTTTCCTCGCCGCCCTCAACACCCACGTCCGCCACAACAACCCTGGCTCCACGTTGCGCAAACGCGAGCGCTGTGGCCCGCCCAATGCCTGAACTCCCACCGGTCACGAGCGCGACCTTGCTCTTGAATGTCTCTGTCATACGTCCTCCTTGGGTTCAGGGTAGCACCAGGCCGAAGTTCTCGACAGCGCCTCCCGGCGTTACCGGGGTCGGCCCGCGGTCTCCTCTGGCCTGATTGTTTGGGGTTTGGTATGGTCCACGTTTCAGAGGAGGAGGGGCTGTATGCATACGCCCAAATTGAAGGGCCGTGCTTTGATTGGTCTGTGTCTGGTTGGAATCCTGGCGCTGGGCTGTACGTCCGGCGAACAGCCGGAGGTGGCCTCGCCGCCGGCCGAGCCGGAAGGGCCTGAGGCCGTTCAGATGGCCACTGACCTGGCCCCGCTTGCGCCCACGGACGAGTACGATGTGATAGACCCGGACATGAGTTGTGAGGACGCGAACCGCTTCTCGGTTCGGGCGGTTGAGCGTTTGGGCTATGAGGTGACGGCCTTCACGCAGGCTTCGGACGACACACGGGGAGTAATAGAGGCGAAGCAGATGGGCGGTTGGGGCGGCGAGGAGGGCGTGTCCGTTACTATCGCCTGCGGTCCGAACGGCGTCCGTATCTCTACTCGCTCGGATGTCACCCCGTGTGAGCAGGCCAATATGATCATGCGCCGCGCCCTGGAGAGCAGCGGGTTTACCATCACTACCTATACCCCGGCCAGCCTGATGAAGGCCGGGGAGGTTGCAGGTGAAAAGGAAGGGGCGGAGCCGACCTCCATCACCATTACCTGTTATATCGAACGCAACCGGGTGGAGATGGACACCAGCGAGGACAATCCGGTCCTGGATAACGTCGCCTTCTATCAAGCCCTGAGCGATTTCCAGCTCGGGTTTTTCACGGCCTTTAACAAGGTGGAAGAGCGGCTGGCGAGCAATCCGGCGGATCAGAATCGTCTGTATGTGGCGCTACGGCCGCTCAATGTGGTTGATAATCAGGTGGTCTTTGGGACCAAGGAGTTGGCCGTGCTGCCGATCAAGGTCAATATCTCCAATCCGACCCAGCAGACGTATCTGCTCGAAATCCAGCGGATCATGCTCATGGACGCTGCCGGGAAACGGGTGAAGCCCATCAGTGAGGGCGAGACAGCTTTTCCTGCTCCGTCGCTGACAGACCGTCCGGTTGGGCCGGGGGCGAATGTTCAGGGCTATTTATACTATCCGTTGGGAACATATACGGGCGCGCGCGGGTCGCTGGCCGATCAGCGCAACCAAGAGCGCGAGGGATTCAGCGTCGAGTTCAAACCGTGGTAAAGAGTGAACGTGTCCTCCAATAAACATGCACATGCTGGACACGTTTACTCTTTTGAGCAAAAGAGACTCAAAAACAGAATGGAGGACGCCTCATGGCAGACAAATCGTATAAGGCTCAGATTGATCGTGAAAAGGTCCAGCAGATGGCCGAACACACCATGGGCTTTCTTGGTGGGGCCGTGATTTCCGGGATGATCTATCTGGGTGACAAGATGGGGCTCTACCGGACCCTGGACGGCGCAGGTCCGGTGACAAGCGATGAGCTGGCACAGAAAACCGGTCTGCACGAGCGCTGGCTGCGAGAATGGCTCGAAGGTCAGGCGGCCGCTGGCTTGCTTGAGTATAAGGGCAATCGCAAGTTTGAGTTATCCGCCGAAGCGGCCATGGTCTTATCGAACGAAAATAGCCCGGCATTCATGGCTGGCGGGTTTTGTTCGCTGCCGCAACAGATGGGAGTCATAGAGCGGCTCCCGGAGTCGTTCAAGACCGGTCTGGGTTTGCCCTATGATGCCTTCGGACCCGAGGGCGCGCGCGGGGTCGAACGTTTTCTGGCTCCGTGGTTCCAGGCCCATCTCGTTCCCAAGGCGCTCCCTGCTCTGGACGGAGTGGTCTCCAAACTTGAAGTCGGGGCGAAAGTGGCCGATGTTGGTTGTGGGGGCGGGGTGGCGCTGATCAAGGTCGCCGAAGCTTTTCCGCAGGCTGAGTGTCACGGCTACGACATCTCGGAATACGCTCTAGCCCGGGCAGAGGAGAACAAGGCCAAATCCGGCGTGCAGAACGTGGCCTTTCACGATGCGAACGGTGACGCCATTCCCGACGACAAGAGCTTTGATTTTATTACCACCTTTGATTGCCTGCACGATATGGCCAATCCCACGCCGGTCATCCAGGCGATCTATAGTGCGCTCAAACCGGACGGCACCTGGCTGATCGCGGACATTCACAGTATGCCGACGTTTGAAGAAAATCTGGAGCAGAACCCGCTCGCCCCGCTGATGTACGGTTTTTCGGTCATGTGCTGTATGTCTTCAGCCATGTCCACACCGGACGGCGAGGGCTTGGGCACCCTGGGATTTACCGAACCGGTTGCACGTAAGATGGTGGGCAGCGTCGGCTTCAGCCGCTTCAAACGCCACGATTTCGATAATCCGATCAACGCCTACTACGAGGTCCGGCCGTAGGTCTGTAATCTCAGAACTCCCCATTTCAGCAGGGCGGGAGAGGATTCAGCCTCTCTCACCCTGCTATCCCCTGGGAATACGGGCATCTTCGTCATAAATTGTGAAATTTAGTGGTTCGAGTCAGATCCGTCCTCCGGACAAAACGGATCCATCGACATCCATAAATTTCTCAATGTTGAGGGTGCCTGACTGATTTCATCAGAGAAGTCTCTATACAACCAAAGTCTTGTCGAAATTAGTAAAGGAGTAGAGTGGTGGAAGAATCCGAAGAGGCATTGGAAAAGTTAAAAGTAGCTGTAAACGGCGGCCGAGAATTCTTGGAGCAATCAGGAACTTTACCTTTGGAATATGTAGCCGATAGCGTGTGTTCGGCATTACGGGACGTACTGAAAGATTTGTGTCTCCTGATCGAAGAACGTCATAAGGTTGGACATAGCGAAAAAGATAAACTCGTTATCCACTACACGAGTTTCGCCACTCTCGTGTCCATACTGCATGCTTTCAAAAGCGACGAGAACTCTTCGTTGCGGCTATATGATTCAGTGCATCTCAATGATCCTGATGAGGGTAAGTATCTTTCTCGTAATCTTAGTCTACCCAAAAAATACGACTGGCTAAGGGAATACGACTTGCTAGAGGAAAAAGAGGGCATCCTAGAGGAAAAAGAGGGCACCCACGCGTACATTACCTCTTTTATTATCCCCAATAGTAAGAAAGATATGAGCAACAATCTTGTCTTTTGGCGGACATACGGGGACGAAGGTAAGGGCTGCTCGTTGTCATTACCGGTTCCGCGTAGTCGACTACAGAAAGTTCTTTATGGTGCTAAGGAAGTGAAACGTACCGTAAAGGTTCTGAGTCCTGCCCTGCAAGCTCTATATCCGTTGGTAAAAGCTTGCAAAGAGCCGCTTCGTAAGGATGTTAGTGAAAAATTAGCGGAGATCTTTTGGAAAGCTCTGGAAAGGTTTCGCTATTTGTACAAAAGTGAAGCATATGAATATGAGAACGAATGCCGTTTTGTTATTGCTGAATCAGATATCCCAGATAAGAATAAAATCTGTTTTGAATATCAAGATCGAAGCAGTTCTCCTGTGCGTATAAGACATTATTACGAGCCCGAGGAGCTTGGTATTAAGAAGCTGTTAGTCACAGATAGCTTAATCACACTTGGGCCTTGTGTGCGTCCCCATCCCGATAACGTGCGTTATTATCTTGAAGCACTGCTGCGGAGAGCGACCTTGGAGGGTCCCGAAGTCAGGATTTCCAAGATACCTTATCGAGAATCCTGACGATACGTCGCCAAATTGCGCGCCACTTGGATTCTGACGGAGCCTTTTCTTCGATATCTTTTGCTCTTGTCAAATAGGGTGGATGTTCCGTATCACCACGCGCACGACGTTGCCTAAAGGAACAGTTCGGATGACACTCGCCGTTGATAATGCGCGTTTCAGCCGTCACAAATTGGTAGTCTTGTTGCCGCACTAATGGCCACCAATCCGCGGCGAGCAAATAGCGGAGCATCAAATTGACCTCCATCCCAGCAACGCTCAAGCTGAACGGGAAGACATTTTGGTTGCCGGTTCGCTCTTCGGGAGGCAAGTTGCTGATATAAGACGGATCGTCAAGTGACCCGTCCAATTCCGCTACTACCATGCTCGAATTGTATTGCCTGCTGCAACGTAAGCATTGATGATAAGGCGTGACGATGTGGGCACGCCAATGAGCGGAAAACAAACAGTCGTGCTTCCTGTCAGTTTCTACGGCGATTCCGCCGTCAATGACCGGGATTAAATGCGCTTGTGCAATGTAATTCAAGACATCACGGGGAACCGGGCGGTCAACGCAACTGAAAAGGATATCGCAATCTAACGCAGCTTTATAAGCTGCTTCGTCATGAACAGAAACCGGTAAAGCGGTTATTTGAATTTTTTCAGCGGTAGCATTGCGCCGTATCGCTTGTACGGCCAAATCGACCTTTAATTTGTCGATGTCTGCCACTGCTCCATAAAGCAAGCGGTCGAGATTATGTTCTTCGACTTTATCGGGATCAATCAGCGTGACTTGCGCGATCCCGATTCGAGCAATGGCCTCAGCGACGATGCAACCGACGCTGCCAAGTCCAACAATACCGACTTTCAGGCGTGCGATAGTATTCTGAGATTCGCGTCCCCACGTGTCGAAAGTGCGTTTCAGAATCTCTCTCCGTAACGACCGTGGCGCAATATTGTCGTTAGAGTAAATTTTGTAGGATTGAGGTCCGACCACGCGGACTTTCTCACACCAATGGCGGTGTATTTGTTCGCCGTCTCTTTCCCAGAAACGTGCACTCCAATAGCCGTCACTCCCGATAGTCAAACCCACCAGCGGCAAACCCGTCGCCCCCGCCGGATATACCAGTACATCCCGTTCCGCTTCGACATCAGGGGTGCTCATTCCCTGCCACCCAGGACCCGGATGACTGTGCATGAAGGCCAAGCCGGCTTTTTTTTCGCATGCGATTTTCACTGCTCGCGCAAGATAGTTGGGCTCAAAGCTGGTATTGCCGTGCAGGGTTCGCTCTCCATTTTCTGGCAGGATGATTTCGTCAATTAAGGCAGTGCGGCGCGATTGTCCTGTGGACGGACGCCACAAAGCAAAGCAGAGGTCTTCCTGGTATTCGTTGCTCCGATAATGCTGCAACAAATGCCCGCTGGATGTCGAATCCGCTTCTGAGGTAAAAACGACCTCGCAGCTCATATACCGTTCCAAAAGCGGCGTATATGCTCGTTGAGGTAACCCATCATGTGCTTTGTCGGCAATTGATCCCAAATCTCTCCCGGAGGCCTGCTCATTGCAAACCATTCTCGCCCACTCGGATCGAGATATTTTACAACCGAGCCACCTCTCCCGTCATCAATCGGGGGTGTCAAATGAATCCAATGAGGAGGATAATCAGGGTACGCTTCGCTTCCATGCATGCTGATGCCCAGCCTGACCTGCTCGCCTTTGTGGGAACCGGTCTCGACTGTGTACGGAAAAGAAACCACTTTTCCCTGCGGGCTATCGGAAAAGCATGTTTCATAGCCCAGGGATTCCAACTCGGCCTTTATCCGAGTGATATTATCGGACATATCCGAAAGGGTTACGCTACCGGTGTGGGTTTGTTGGGAATCGCGATGAATATATTGTCTTCCTTCAAATCGACTTGGTCATCTTGTTTATATTGACCCTTGTCGCCCTGTAGAATGTAATCTTCCGGGTTTCCGGGAATAGCTCCTTTCTCTTTGGCTAGTTCCAAAATTTCTTTCGCCAAGAGAGATTGGTGATCGGTATAAATTTCGACACCGTTCACCTTAAATGTAAAATCAGCCATCTTTATACCTCCTGGTGATTGTATTAAGAGAGTCCCGGTTCACTAATCTATAGGAAGAATTAACGCCCATTCTGTATCGGTAAAAAATATAGTCGTTCCCGTAGCGTATCAAAGATGGGTGTACAGCAGAAGCAGGAAAACCTTAATCAGCGGAATCGTCAGCTCTCACCATTTCTGAAAATTCACCTAGGGGCGGTTCGCGAACCGCCCCTCCGCCTAATAGCGCTCAATGACCTGCTGGGCGAAATCCTTGAACACGTTCCGCGCCTGGTCCATGGCCGGTAGCAGGGTGACTTCCTGGAGCCCGGCTTTTTCTGACTTCCGAAGTTCGTGGATGATCTCGTCCGGCTCGCCCACTAGGCAGGTGCCCTTGATCGTTTCGGGAGTGACAAAGCGACGTTCCTCGGGCACGAGGAACGTGCAGTGGCCGTTGTGGATTTGCAGGTAGCGCTTGTCGCGCGGCGTCTCCATCTTCTCCACTGAGGCGCAATACTCGTCCCAGATAGCCTTATAGGCTTCAGGCACAACGCCCTCATCTTTCGTTTGTTGGTATATCTCCCACACAAAGTGAATAATCGCCGTGACGTAGGAGCCGCATTCGTCAATTACCCGATCAGAGGTCAGGGATTCGCCCGGCTTGAGCACAACCGCCGACGTAAACGCGGCTACAAAGAAGTCATCCGAAAACGTCCGACCGGCCCGATCCGCGCCTTCTTTCACCAGAGACAGATGGTGGGAGACAACGTCTGCGCGTTCATTGAAGACCGACACCAAGCCGTCGCCATACTCGCCTGCCGTGCGCAAGGCCCGCGGACCGTTGGCCGCGACATAGATAGGCACCGAGTTTTCCAGATTGACGAAACGCAAGTCCTGATGCAGGAAGCGAATCGTCCGGGTGGTGTCGCCATAGGTATAATCGACTTCTCCGCCGCCCAGTAGCGCGCGGACGACGCGCAGGTATTCGCGAAAGTCGCGAATCTTCATGGGCTGCATGCCCATGACGCGCATGGCGGTATGGCCGGTGCCAATGCCGAGGAATACGCGGCCCGGCGCAAGCTGGTTGATGGACGCAATCGAGTGAGCCGTGACCGGGGCAATGCGGGTGCCGGGAATCGCCACGCCGGTGCCGATTTGAATGCGCGACGTGTTCTGCGCCGCCAGGGCCATGGTGGCATAGCAGTCTGACCAGATCATCTGGGAGTCGGGGATCCAGGCCATATCAAAGCCGCAGTCCTCGGCGTATTTGACGAGCTGCCAGTCATCGATTTTTGTGGAAACGGAAATACCAAATTTCATGCTGTCCTCCTTGAGTCTAATCGGGCTCCCATCACGTTTGGTCAGGAATGCTATGGCGGGTCAGTCCGGTCGTCAAGTTGGGCCGCGCGCTTCTCTTTCCCGAGCAATTCAGATACACCAACTCCAGCTCACATACGGAGGGAAATGTGAAACCACTCGAAGGTCTGATTGTCCTGGATCTCACCCGTTTTCTGGCCGGTCCGTACTGCACCCTGCTGCTCGGCGGGCTGGGGGCTAATGTCATTAAAATCGAGCCGTCTCAGGGCGGCGAAGCCCACCGCAACCGCGCCCCGTTTGCCGGGCCGCAGGGGGCGAGCATGTCCCGGCAAACCGAGGATGATATCGGGCTGATGGTGCTCCACCGGGCGCGTAATAAAAAGAGCATCACCCTCAATCTGCGCGACCCGCAGGGCACGGCCCTATTTAAACAGTTAGTGAAAAAAGCCGACGTGGTGGTGGAGAATTTCTCGCCGGGGACGATAGACAAAATGGGTCTCGGCTATGAGACTCTGCAAGAGTGTAACCCGCGCATTATTCTGTGCTCCATTTCGGGCTTCGGCCAACACGGGCCGCGCCGCAATTGGCGGGCGTATGATCCAATCATTCAGGCCGCCAGCGGCATTAATAGTGTCACCGGTTTTGCCGACCATCCCCCGGCTCGTTGTGGAGCCGCGATCAGCGATACCACGGCTCCCCTGTTTGCCCTGATCGGAATTCTGTCAGCCTTGCAGTTGCGCGAAAAAACGGGCAGCGGCGAGTGGGTCGATACCTCCATGCAGGACGGCACGTTCTTCCTGCTGCCGGACCTGATCGAGCATATGGCCGCGGGTCTGGCTCCCGAACGCCGCGGGAATACGCATCCGGGTGGGGTGCCGTTTAATGTCTATAATGCCAAGGACGGTTATGTGTCCATCTGTGCGGTGTCGGCTCAGAACTGGAAGAGTCTGCTCGGAGCCCTGAACCGGGAAGATTTGCTCGACGATCCCAGATTCGCCAATCTTCAGCAGCGTATGAAATATCGTGACGATGTCGATGCGGTGGTCCAGGCCTGGATTGAGCAGCACACGGTCGATGAAGCGGTGGCGCATCTTCAGCAGTGCGAAGTGCCGGCCGGTCCGGTCCTGAGCCCGGCCGAGTTGGTCGAGGACGCCCATCTGATCGAACGTGATATGGTCGTCGACGTGCCGCATCCTCGGCATGGTGCGCTGTCGGGCGTGAAGGGGTTTGGTATGCCGATCAAGTTTGTCGGCAAGTCCTTCGGGTTCGACCAGCCCTGCCCGGAGGTCGGCCAGCATAATGAAGAGGTGTACCGAGGGTTGCTCGAACTCGACGCCGCGCAACTCGAAGCCTTACATGCGAAGGGTGTGATCTAGTGCAGTTTGACTGTGGATATATACTGGGACCCTCTCACCCTAGCCCTCTCCCCTAAGAGGGCGAGGGGATCGGACGTTGACTGAAGGAGACCAGGCGTGCCGGAATCCGAACGTGAGCCGTTTCAACTCGGCATCTTCATGCCCAATTGCAGCCATGCCTACTGCATCAGTAGCTATAAACCCGAACCCGACGACTGGACGTATGAGTCCAATAAGAATATCGCCCAGGCGGCCGAGGCTGCGGGGTTTGATTTTTTGTTTCCGGTCAGCCGCTGGCGCGGGTTTGGTGGTGAGACTAATTATCTGGGCACCTCGCTCGAAACCATGACCTGGGCCGCGGCTATTCTGGCGGCCACTCACACCATTCGGGTGTACTCAACCGTCCACGTGCCGGTGTTTCATCCGCTCGTAGCTGCCAAGATGGGCGGGACGCTGGATCACATCGGGCAGGGCCGCTGGGGCATCAATATCGTCAGCGGCTGGAGTGCCACCGAGTTCGGCATGATGGGCATTGAACTGCTGCCGCATGCCGAACGCTATCAACGCACCATGGCCTTTATTGAAATCCTCAAAGGACTGTGGACCCAGGAGCCGGGCTCTTTCAGGCATGTTTCTCCCTGGTACCACATCACCGACGGCTATGTGATGCCCCAGCCCATGCAGCAACCCCACCCGCCGATTGTGAACGCCGGCACGTCTGAGGCTGCGCGGGACCTGGTGGCCCGCCTGTGCGACTGGGCCTTTATCGCCCCGCCTTCGGCCGAAGCCACACCCGAAATGGCAGACGACTTCAAGCAGAGGGCGCAGGCGTATGGCCGACGGGTCCGCTGTGCGGGGATGCCGTTCGTGCTGTGGCGCGAAACCGAGCGGGAAGCCCAGGCCGAAGTGCAACGGATTATGGACCAGACGGATATGGTTGCCGCTCAGAACTGGGCGAGTGGCCTGAGCATCGGCAGTGAGTCCATGAGCGGTTTCAGCCTCAAGATGCTGGCGCTGGGGGCCGGGGCGCTGCCGGTGGTCGGCACCGCGGACCAGGTCGCCGAGCAACTGGCCCGTTTGTATGAATTGGGTATGGATGGGGTGCTGATCGAGTTTCTGCACTATTATGATGACACCGTACGGTTTGGTAAGGAGATCGTTCCTCTGCTACGACAGATGGGAGTAGTGGCGTAGGTCTCTCGTTGAGTTTGGGGGAATGCCGTCCCCCCCTTGGAAGGGTGGCCAAAGGCCGGGGTGGGTTCCCGGCAGTGAGAAACAGCCCCGCCGTTGTGCGGCACCCCACTCAAGGGGGAGAGGCCCTGCTGGAGGTAGACAATGCTTTTTCGTTTTGTACTCTGGGTAGTTGGTATGCTACTTGCCGTCGCAAGTCGGACCAGCGCACGCTTACGAAAACAACTGACACAAGACATGAGCGTCTCTATTGGTTCCAGAGACGGTGTGTCTCGGAGCTACGTCTTCCGCAACCGGCGTGTTTCTTCGCACGCCGGGTTGGAGCCGGACGCGCACTGCACGCTCCTGTTCCAAACTGCGCCAGAGGGTGCACGAATTTTTCTGGCTCCGGATTGCCTGGCGCAGGTCGTGAATGGGCTCGCGTTAAAGGAAATTGAACTCACAGGTGATCCGACGAGCATAGTGTGGTTCTATGAAATGGTCATGGCCTTTGTCCCCGGTTTCGTCCAAGCGTCACACGTCATGCCAGATGCCTATGTCAAGCCGAATCTACAGGGGAAAGCTTCCGACCGCATAACCCGAGAACCGGTGGCCGAAGCACTCGACCCGACGTGGACTGCGGCCGTTGCTCAACGCGAAAAACTTATGATGTGGCAAGTGGGAGAGGGCGCTCCGGTTCCGGGTAAGAGCAAGAATTTTAAACCTGTTCTTGACGTGCCCGCCTCAACAATGGAGGAAACCCATGAATAGTGTGCAAGGTCTCAACCCGCGTGCGCGAGGCTGGCTGCGGTTCATTTGGGATAAGGCCACCACCCAAGACGACTGGAGTAGCAGCGGTGAGCCACTCCCCTGGTGGGATCGAATGACCACCCCGCCGATGTGTGCGTTTCCTCGCTTCGACCTATCCGAAACGTCCTACGCCCTGCCGCTCATGGCCGACCAGACCCCGGCGTGGCGTGAGGTCTATACGCGTATCGCCGATGAGTTGGTGGGTCGCTATGTCACGTATTGGGGCGCCGTCGACTGGCTGACCTATATCGGCCACGACCCGCATCAGGATACCTATCCACCGGAATGGCTAGTCTTTATGCCTGAGCATGTGCGCGGGCGCTACGATCCGCCGGGCTGGACTGCCAACGGGGTCGAGCCTTGGGGTCTTCAGCCAGACCCTATAGGCGCGGATGGCAATCTCTTTTTTCGTGGGTTTTTTAATTTATTACTCGGCACCTACTCCTATGTCTCGGGTGACAATAAATGGGAAAAGCCGTTCCAGGTCACGGGCTATAACGATCGTATGTTCCAATGGACACAGCCTGGCATCTCCGAGTTTCTGGAAGACCAATGGTCTGAGCGCCCGCAGGGGCCGCAGTGCGAAAACACGAAAATTTGGCCATACTGTCTGAGTGCGGCAGGTTTGAGCCTTCAGTTGCATGACAAGATTTTTGGCGGCCAGACGCATTGGGTCTACGACCGATGGATTGAGTTTGCGAAGAAGCACTTCACCGCTCGCAACGCGCGTGGAGATATTGCGTCGTTCGCGTTTTATTATGATCCGCTCGAAGAATTCGCTTACACACCGCCGCCTGGTTTAAGCGGTTTGTCGATGCTCGCCCCGTTATTCTATTTATATCCTCAGGCACCGGAGTTTGGCTTAGCGCTGTATGAGGCCGGGGTACGAGACCTTGGCTGGAACGACACCAAAAAGTCTCTGGTGCAGGCATTTGACGATCCACGCTGGCTGACCATGACGTTAATGCTGGCGCGCGAGGTGGGAGACGTGACCACAGAGAAGCGTCTCAAAGCCGTGGCGGAAAAAGAATACGGGCCAGATTTCTTTGCCGACGACGAGGATCGCTTTGCCTGGACGTTTGGGTTGGATGAACCCCATCCACGTGGTCAGCTGAACGGCTTACTGATCTTGAGCGAGATCGGCGGGCCTGGGGCATGGACGAATGTGTATAAAGGAAAACATGACGCCCAGTTTGCGCTTCCCACAGTCGAAGGGGTCGACTTTCCGAATCTGGGAATTTGTGAGGCCCGTAATGAGGTCACCGACGGGACGTTACATGTCTCAACCTACGCAGCCACTGCAGCACTCCGTGGGGAAGCGACACGTTGGAAGGTGACGCAACTCCCGGACCCGAAGGCTGTCCAGGTGTATTGCGATGATGAGCAGTACAGTGACTGGGGTATAATCGACGAGCACAGTATTGAAATCAACTCAACCATCGCATCGCACAATTTCCGGATTGTTGGTGTTACCGTAGGAAATACGGTAAACAGGGAGCAGAGCGAAAAAGCAGCAAGCGTGGGTGGAGGGGCATCCAGCGGCAGTGCCGAAACTGCAACGGAAACTGACACACACTATCAGCCTGCCGCACCTCCAAGTTGAAGTTGTTGTTGAGCGGTGGTACCGCTCGGGTGTTGTCGTTTGATGGAACTTCTCAAGCCGCCTGCCCAGCCGCCTGTTCCGACGTGCCTAAGACCTCCCCGGTCTCGGCCGCTCTTTGCGTGCCGGTGTCCAACTGAAGACCGAGTCCATCGGCCAGACGTGTCAGATGATTGAAGATGCCAACGATATGGGCGACTTCGAGGCAGGCGGTGTCGTCAAAGCCGAGGTCGCGGAGCGGCTGCCAATCGTCGGCGGTCATACGCGTGGGTGTCGCGCTCAGTTTCTCCGCCAGCGTACACAAGGCCCGCGCCCGTTCGGACAGGCCGGCCAGGGTGTTCCAGCTTCGGGTTTTGATGGCTTCCACAAGCGCCGGGTCGCCGTCCTCGACACGCAGAAACTCTGCGTGAGACTGCGTTCAATAGTGGCAATCCTGGGCCGCCGCGGCCACGCCGGCGACCATTTCCCGCTCCGCCCGGCTCAGATGTCCGGGCGCGAACATAATCTGCATGAACAGATTCCCGAATGCCTGTCCAATACTGGCATGGGCGGCAATTAAACGACCCATGGCCGGGATAGAGCCAAACTCGTATACGCCTTTTGCTCCCGGCGGCCTTTTTGCCAGAAATTCTTCCTGGGTAGGGATGCGTATCCAGGCTTCCGGTACGGCTGGACGACTCATGTACGAACCTCCTTCAATTGTGTAAAGCGTTAGCAGTGAAAAAATTTGCGCCAGCCTAACACTTCGTCGGAGGGTGGCCTATCCCGTTTCATTCCGATTTGCCCAGGCTTGAGACCTGGGGTATTTTGCTCTGGATTGACGGCTGAACGGGGGGTTTTTCAGGAGGAGGGCATGCAGACATTATCCCGGCGCCAATTCCTGACACATATGGGGCGCAGTGGCGCATGGCTGGCGTTTCTGGCGGCCTGCGGAGCGGGTGCGGATGCCGCGCTCAAGGGATTAGCCGGACGCGGACTGTTACCGGTGGCCTGGGCCGATGAGGAAGCCCTGCTGGGGACAAAATCCGGTATGACGGTTCACTCCCAACAACCCATTAACGGTGAATTTGCGCCCCATCTGCTCGACGATCATATCACTCCCTCGACCCGCCATTTCGTACGGAATAATGGCTCGGTTCCGACCCGAGCCAAGAACACAGACCCTCAGGGATGGAAGCTTGTTATTGAGGGAGAAGTGACCACGCCGCTTGCGTTAGGTCTGGACGCATTGCAGCAGTTGCCCTCGGTCACGCAGCAGGTAGTGATCGAATGCGGTGGCAATGGTCGGGCGCTGTTCGAGCCCAAGGTGCGCGGGAACCAGTGGCGGCACGGAGCGGTGGCGTGTAGTCAATGGACCGGGGTCCGGCTGCGGGATGTCCTGAAAAAGGCTGGCCTCACATCAAGCGCGGTGTATACGGCCCATTACGGCGAGGATCAGCCCGTGGGAGCAGCCCAACCGTTCTCGCGTGGCATCCCCATAGACAAGGCCATGGACGAGCATACGCTGATTGCCTACCGGATGAATGGAGAGGCGCTACCGGCGCTCAACGGCTATCCCGTTCGGCTCGTTGTGCCGGGTTGGATCGGGAGTTGCTCTCAAAAATGGCTGAATCGCATTGTGGTGCGCGACCGGGTACACGATTCCCAAAAGATGACGGGCTATTCTTACCGCGTGCCAGCCTATCCGGTTGAGCCCGGTTCCAGGCCGCCGAAGGAAGATATGGTCGTCGCCACGGCCTGGCGTATCAAGTCTCTGATAACCGCGCCCCAGGCCAATGCCCAATTCCCGGCCGGGCAGTCGATCAGCGTGCGGGGGCACGCCTGGGCCGGGGAAGAGGGGGTCAAGGAAGTCTTGGTGTCTACGGACTTCGGCCTGCACTGGAAAAAGACCACGCTCACCCAACCCGCTAATGCCCATGCCTGGGCCCACTGGGAATGCGAGCTCGCCTTGAAACGGAAAGGCTATTGCGAAATCTGGGCGCGCGCCTTTGATGACAGCGGGAAGGCCCAGCCCTTTCGGCAGCCCTGGAATCCAAAGGGCTATCTTGGGAACGTCATCCACCGGCTGCCGGTTATGGTCACGGTCTGAGTATGCAATCCAGGATGGCGGCCAGCCTTGTGATAACCGGGATTGTGCTTGCTCTGGTGTATGGACCAGCCGCCGGAGAGGAGAATAATCAACCATCGAGCGTAGGGCATGCAGTCCAGAAGCCGGTGATCGGTGAGGCAAATCCCGGCCCGGACGTGCTGACCCGAGAATACTGCTCGGCCTGCCACAGCTTTCAACTCGTCCAGGCGCAGCGGCTTAATCGCGCGACTTGGGAATGGGTGATGGAGGACATGGTTGAGCAGTTCGGCGCGGGCTGGATTACACCGCCCGAGCAAACGGTTATTATTGACTATCTGGTCGAACACTACGGACCGGAGAAATGAGACAGACTCAGAAGGACAGGAGGGCACAGTATGGGGGAGTTGGATGGAAAAGTTGCGCTCATCACGGGCGCGGGTTCAGGGATTGGGCGGGCGTCGGCTTTGGCCTTTGCACGTGAAGGGGCCAAAGTCGCGGTCGCTGATATTGTGGTTGAGGGCGGCGAAGAGACGGTGCGGATGGTGAGAGAGGCGGGTGGAGAGGCATTTTTCATTAAGGTCGATGTTGCAAACGCGGCGGAGGTCGAGGCGATGGTGAACACGGTGGTAGACACCTACGGCCGCATTGACTGCGCCTATAATAACGCCGGCATCGAGGGTATGGTGCTGACACCGACCGCAGACTGGACGGAAGAGGCGTGGAACCGGATTATCAATACTAATCTCAAAGGGGTGTGGTTAGGCATGAAATACCAGATCCAGCAGATGCTCAAACAGGGTGGGGGGGCTATCGTCAACACGGCCTCAATCGCTGGATTGGTCGGCAGTCGGTCGGCTGGCTATGGCGCCAGTAAACACGGCATTGTCGGACTCACAAAAACCGCGGCCTTGGAATATGCAAAGTCTGGTATTCGGGTCAATGCCGTCTGTCCAGGGGTGATTCGGACGCCTATGGTCCAGCGCAGTTTAGACCGCATGCCCGAGCTTGAGGAACGGTTTGTTGCCGTGGAACCCATTGGGCGTATCGGCCGGCCCGAGGAAGTGGCGGAAGCTGCGGTCTGGCTGTGCTCGGCCGCGGCCTCGTTTGTCACCGGACATGCCATGACCGTAGACGGGGGCTATGTGGCGCAGTAGTTCGCTCCGTCTCTACCGAAAGTGCTGGATGAGTTCCGCTCCCTTTTCCAAAATGGGCCACTGGACCTCAGGGGTGGCCGGCTCAATCAAAAAAACAATCCGGGTAAAACCGAGCGCAATCAGTTCGTGCAACCGCTGCAAGGCATTCGGGGCCGCTTGTGCATATGCTGTCAAGACCCAGGTGATCACTGTCAAGTCGAAGGCATCCATTGCGCGCCCAACTCGGTCTGCCTCTATTTTGATGGCACTCAGCCCCTGGGTGAGTTCCTCCAGCCCTTCGACCAGACCATCAACCGGAAACCAGCCATCACAGTACTCGACGATGCGCCTGGGTGACCACGTGGAACTGGCTCCCAGAAGCACGGGCGGCCCTCCCGCTTGCACGGGTTTCGGCCAGCACCACATCGGATCAAAGTTGACGAAGTGGCCGTGGAACTCGGCCACTTCCTTGGTCCATATCTCTCGCATGGCAAGAATGTTCTCTCTGGTGATTTTCCACCGGTTTTTGAATGCGACTCCGTGGTCGGCCATCTCCTCCGCGTTCCAGCCGGCGCCGATGCCAAACACGAAGCGCCCGTTGGCGACGCGGTCCAGACAGGCGACTGCTTTTGCCAAAGTAATCGGATGGTGTTCTGGGACGAGACAGACTGAGGTGCCAACCTTGAGCTTCTGGGTCACCGCGGCCGCGGCCGTCAGGCCAATAAAGGGGTCGAAAAACTCACTATAGTAACCTGGCAGGTCTCCACCGCCAGGGAACGGACTGAGGCGACTCGTCGGAATATGGGTATGTTCTCCAAAGAAGAGAGATTCAAAACCGTGCGCTTCCAGCCAGCGAGCAAGCTCCACCGGTTGGATCGTGTAATGGGTGGGAATGGTCACAATGCCAAAATCTGTCATAGCTGTCCCTCCTTGGTGTGGATCAGTGTGGACGTGGCGAGCCGCTCCCTGGCGATACGAGTGAGAGCGGGTTGTCTACCGCAATTTTGTCTCTCCTCAGCCTGGCTCAAATGATGTAGCCAGTATTGCGTACATGACTATATATTATCGTCTGGCAGACTTTGTTGGAACATCGCGCGGGAAGAAAGGAACGAGTATGCGACTTGGAATGTCGATGGTGTTGCAAAACCACACGCAGTACGACGACCGGGAGATGTACAAACAGGAGACGCGGCTGGCTCTCAAGGCCGAGGAATTCGGCTTCGATATTATATGGCCGGTTGAGCACCATTTCTTTGACTACGCGATGTGTCCCGACAATATGCAATATCTGAGCTATCTCGCCGCGCAAACAGAGCGCATCCAACTCGCCACTGGGGTGATTATCTTACCTTGGAACGATCCTGTGCGGGTAGTGGAAAAAATGGCCTTGTTGGATCACCTGTCTGACGGCCGCGCCGTCCTGGGGCTTGGGCGCGGGCTTGCCCAGCGCGAATACCGTGGTTTTGGGGTTGATATGTCCGAAGCGCGTGATCGTTTTAATCAGGCCGCTGAGATTGTGCTCAGGGGATTGGAAGACGGGGTCGTTGAGGCCGACACGCCCTATTATAGACAAGAGCGGGTTGAGGTGCGCCCGCGCCCGTTTCGGAGCTTCAAAGATCGCCGCTATATGGTCTGTATGTCGCCAGAATCATTCGAGGTGGCCGCCCGATTAGGTCTCGGCGCGATGATGTTTTCCCAGGCTGCCTGGGATCAAGTCGCGGACTCTATCTGGCATTACCGAGAGCTGTATCGCGCGTATCACCATGGCGCAGACGCTCCGCCTGTGACCTGCGGCGATTTCGTGGCGTGCTATGAAGAGAGCCGCCAGGCCGAAGAGGTCGCCCGGAAACATATCGTCGGCTACTACTGGGCGGTGATGGAACATTACGAGATGCTGGGAGAACATTTTGCGAAAGCTGGGAAATCATACCAACACTATGCGCGGACCGCAGAGATGATGCAGCAGCTTGACCCGGATGTTGTTGTTGAGGGCTTTCTGAATGCGAATTTATGGGGTAATCCTGACACGCTGCTGAAAAAGCTTGAGCGCCGCCGTGAGCTTATCGGCGACTTTGAGGTAATCGGCTGTTTTAGCTATCAAAGCCAGCCGTACCAACAGGTGGAACGCTGCATGCAATTATTTGCCAGAGAGGTCGGCCCAGAACTCAAAAGCTGGACACCACAGCCGCGCTCAGCGCCGATTGATATTGGGGTGGTAACAACGAATACTGCGGAGTGATACCCGCGGAGATACCGAGGAAATAAGGAGAGAGGAGAGGAGAGTATGGCAGGGCAGTTGGATGGAAAAGTTGCGCTCATCACGGGCGCGGGTTCAGGGATTGGGCGGGCGTCGGCTTTGGCCTTTGCACGTGAAGGGGCCAAAGTCGCGGTCGCCGATATCGTGGTTGAGGGCGGCGAAGAGACGGTGCGGATGGTGAAAGAGGCCGGTGGAGAGGCATTTTTCATTAAGGTCGATGTCTCAAACGCGGCGGAGGTCGAGGCTATGGTGAACACGGTGGTGGACACCTACGGCCGGATTGACTGCGCCTATAATAACGCCGGTATCGAAGGACGGCTGGCTTCGACGGATGAATATCCCGAAGACGTGTTTGATAAAGTGATCGATATCAACCTGACCGGAGTGTGGCTGTGCATGAAATACGAGCTGCCGCATATGCTCAAGCAGGGCAGCGGAGCGATTGTGAATACGGCCTCGGGAGCCGGTTTGATCGGGGTGGCCGGCATGTCGGCCTATGTGGCGAGCAAGCACGGTGTGGTTGGATTGACCAAAACCGCGGCCCTGGAATACGCCAAGTCCGGCATTCGGGTGAATTCCGTCTGCCCTGGGCTGATCCAGACGCCGATGGTGGAACGCATCACCGCCGAGCAGCCTCAACTGGGCGAAGCCCTGGTCGCCTCCGAGCCCATCGGTCGAACCGGCAAACCGGAGGAAATCGCCGAATCCGTAGTCTGGCTGAGTTCGGACGCGGCCTCGTTTGTGACCGGTCACGCCATGTCGGTTGACGGTGGGTTTGTCGCCCAGTAACGGTATGCGAAGCCATGTAAGACAATCGGTGGTCTGAAAACAGGCCCTGGATAGTGCAGGGTGGAGGAACGGTCACGGAAGCACCACTGTGGTTATTGCTCGGCTGGGGCGGGATAGGCGCCATAGATTTTGTCTATAACCACATCTATCGCTACCGCCTCTACGCCCACGCCTCCAGTTTTCGCGAGCATGGTGTCCACACCCTGCTCGCCCTGGTTCTCACTGTTACCGTGGTGATGCTGGTCTTTATTGAAATGGGGAGAGTCGGCTTTGCAGTCTTTCTCGGCATTCAGGCCCTCGCCGTGATCTTTACCCTGTGGGATGTGTCAATCGAGCGAGCATCGCGGGCACCTCTGGGAGGACTCCCGACGCACGAATATGTGTTGCATACGGTTATTTTTCTGTTGCATGGAGCCTTCGTGTGGGCGGTGATTACCAACGCCAGTCAGTTAGTTCACGGTGCGGGATTCGGGGTATGGCGCTGGCCGCCACTACCCCTGTTTTTGCTGGTTGAGGCGGTGATTTTTGCGCTCGTCGGAGCCGGCGTCTGTGTCTTACATCTTTACCTGCTCAGCGTGGGCTACCGAACGCTCAAAACAGGAGCCGCGGCTGGCTGATGGAACCGTAGGGGAACGCCTCCGCGTACCCGCTCCCTCCCCTGATGCTATGGCACCCGCCCCGGCAGCGGACTGGCACCGATGACGCTACGCGGGGTCTTGAATTTGGGAATAACGTATTTGCCGATGAGTTTGATCGAGCGCATAATCTGTTCGTGCGTTCCGTCCAGACGCATGATTACCTCGTCCGCGCCAACCTCCTGGTAGCGCCCAATCCGTTCTATGAATACGTCCGGGTCGCCGACGAGAACGGAGGTTTCATTGCGGAGCCAGTCAACATCCCGAGAGCGGTCCCGAATTTTTTCCAACTCCAGCATATAGGCGTAGGATTTGGCCTGACGGCCGAGGTCGGGATAGATGGACTCGATGACCGGCGTGGCAAAGTTGAGAATCGACTCGCGGGTCTCCTCGACGGCCTGGGCGGTTGTCTCGGCGCAGGCGCAGTTGAGCGTGACCGCGCTCAGACAATTGGTCACGAACGCGCCCACCGGCTCTGCCTGTTCAATCCGCTCCTTATACAGACGGGCGCTTTTCTCAAAATAGTCCCAGCCCATATACATATCCCACGACAGGGCGCCGATGCCCTTACGGGCCGCAATCTCGTGCGAGTCCGGGGATTGGGCCACCATATAGACGGGAGGGTGGGGGTCTTGCACGGGCTTGGGTGTGAGCGAGCGGGGCGGAATCTGAAAATACTTGCCCTGGTGCGAAAAGGGGTCATCCTTAAACGCTTTCATCACGACTTCAAGCGCCTCTTCCCAACGGGCGCGCGTTTCGTCCAGCGGACAGGCAAAGCCCTCAAGCTGGATTAACGTATTGGCCCGGCCCGTGCCCAATTCCGCCCGACCGTTTGAGACAATATCAAGCGTTGCCAGCCGCTCGGCAACCCGAATCGGGTGGTTAAACGGAAAAGGTAGAAGGACAACCATGTGGCGCAGCCGAATGCGGCTGGTGCGCATGGCAATGGCGGGATAGAAGACCTCGGGTGCCGAGACCGTGGCCAGGCCGACCAGAAAATGCTGCTCTGAGGTGCCGAAGAAATCAAAGCCCATCTCTTCGGCCAGGACAACTTCGTCCATGACCTCCCAGTAGCGTCGGTGATGGGTGGTCCCTTCCGGCGTTTCACATTCCGACAGAAAGCCAAATCGCATGGGCGTGCCCTCCTCCTGGAAGCCATTAGCTCCGGCGGCAGCAGCGTGTCAACCTTGCTGAAAATTGTCCGAGTCCGGAGGTGTCGGGCGCGGCCCGTGGCGTCTCGGTTCGCTGGCTCACTAGAAGTAGGTCGGATTAGCGGAGCGTAATCCGACCTACAAGGCTCCTCCCGTCATGCCGGACGTGATCCGGCATCCAGCGGGCGGCTACACAGAATCGTCATCTGCTCTAGGCCGGCACAATCAGGGCTTTGATCGTTTCCTGGCGTTCCACCGCTTCGAGGGCTTGCTGACTCTCCTCGATCGCGAAACGGTGGGTGATGGCCTCGGCCATCGGAAAGTCGGTGTGATGCGCCTGGGCCACCCGGATGGCCTCGTAGTAATGTTGCGGCTGGGTTAAGGCCGAGCCAATGATACTGAGGTTACGGTTATTGATATAGCGCGGGTCAATGGGAATCTCTCCATGTCCTGACCAGAGGCCGACAATCACATAGCGCCCGTTTGGGGCGGCGAGTTTCATCCCCTCGGCAAAAGCCGAATACGCCCCGGCCGCCTCAATCACCACATCCGCCCCCCGGCCGTCTGTCAGCTCATAGACCTGGGCGATCCGGTCTTTTTTATCAGACAGGGTTTCAAAATTAATCGTGGCCCGAGCGCCCAGCCGGCGGGCCATCGTCAGGCGATGGTCTGGCGCGCCGATGGTGATGACCGTCTTGGCGCCGGCCAGATGGCTGAGCAGGGTGGCGGCCAGGCCAACCGGCCCACAGCCCTGGACCACGACGGTCTGATTGGGAGCAAGGCCACCCAAACGCTCGAATGCCTGAATCATCGTCGGCATGGCACAGCCAAAAGCGATCACCGGCTCAGACGGAGTGTCGTCCGGGATTTTGTAGAAACACATGCCGGAGGGAAGCCAGGCGTAGTCCGTATATGTATTCCAGGTAGGCTCATCGGCCCCACTGAAGAGCACTAGGTTTTCACACAGCGAAAAGTCTTTTGCTATCGTGCAGTAATAGCAGTGATGGCAGGGCCGGATGGGCCCCCAGTAAACACGATCACCTAAGCTGAGTGGAAGACCGGCATGGTCCGTGCTGACGCCTTCGCCTAACTCCTCAACTAGGCCGACGCCCTCATGACCCAGGACAACCGGCAGGGGCGGAGCGGCATGCCCACGCCATAGATGCACATCCGTTCCGCACACGCCACCCATCTGCATCCGCAGCAGTACGCCGCCCGGCTCCGGGGCTGGAAATTCGCGTTCCCAGACTTCTATGGGCTGATCCACCCCAACAATCATGGCTTGCTTCCCGAGTCGCTGTGTCATCGGTCTGACCCCCTGTGTATAAGGTCGGTTCGCGTGTGGACCTGGCAGAACGCCTGCCTAGCCTTTTGGTTGTGTCATATCCGCCGGCCGGACCCAGGCGTCAAACTCTTCTGGGGTGAGATGTCCGAGCGACAGGGCAGCCTCGCGCAGGCTGGTGCCGTTTTTATGCGCCTTTTTGGCGATTTCTGCGGCTTTCTCATAACCGATATGCGGGTTGAGGGCGGTGACGATCATGAGGGAATCCCGCAGATGCTCTTCAATCCGTGGGGTGTTGGGCTCGATGCCGACCGCGCAGTGGTCATTGAACGCTCCGCACGCATCCGCAATCAGTTGTACCGATTCGAGCAGATTATGCACCATGACAGGTTTGAAGACGTTGAGCTGGAAGTTGCCCTGGGAGCCCCCAAATGCTACCGCGGCATCATTGCCGAACACCTGTACGGCCACCATGGTCATGGCTTCGGACTGGGTCGGATTGACCTTGCCAGGCATAATCGATGACCCCGGCTCATTCTCCGGGATGAGAATTTCCCCAATTCCGGCGCGCGGCCCGGATGCCAGCCAGCGCACATCGTTGGCGATCTTCATCAAGGCGCCGGCCAGGGTGCGCAGGGACGCACTGGCGGTGACCATGGCATCGTGGGCGGACAGCGACGCGAATTTATTGGGCGCTGAGACAAACGGCCGGCCCGTCTCCTCGGCCATTTTTGTTGCGGCCAGGTCGCCGAACTGCGGGTGTGCATTGAGGCCGGTGCCCACCGCGGTGCCGCCAATCGCCAACTCGTATAAGCCCGGAATCGTGCGGCGGACATCGGCCAGTGCGGCGTCGAGTTGGGCCACCCAGCCGCTGATCTCCTGGCCCAGGGTGATCGGGGTGGCGTCCTGGAGGTGGGTCCGGCCGACTTTGACGACATCCCGAAACTGTTCGGCTTTGGCGTTGAGCGTATCGCGCAGTTGGGTGACCGCCGGGAGCAGGACGTCTTCCAGCTGTTCGACCGCGGCAATATGCATGGCGGTGGGAAAGGTGTCGTTGGAGCTCTGGCCCCGATTGACGTGGTCGTTGGGATGAATGGGCTGCTTGGAACCCATCTCGCCGCCGGCCAACTCAATCGCTCGATTGGAGATCACCTCGTTCGAGTTCATATTCGTCTGGGTGCCCGAGCCGGTCTGAAACACGACCAAGGGAAAGTGATCGTCGAGCTTGCCGGAGATCACCTCGTCCGCAGCCTGGACAATAAGATCAACCTTCTCCTGGGGGAGCTGGCCGAGTTCACCGTTGGCCAGGGCCGCCCCCTTCTTGAGTACCCCGAGCGCCCGGATAATGGCCCGCGTAAAGCGAAACCGCTCCACGCCAATCGGGAAGTTGTTGCGCGAGCGTTCAGTCTGGGCACCCCAATAGCGGTCTGCGGCCACCTCAATGGCTCCCATGCTATCCGTTTCTGTTCGGGTGTGTGGCGTATCACTCATCGGACTCCTCCTGTCTGAAAGAGGGAACGTGTCCAGCATCTCATGTGTATTGGAGGACACGTTCCCTCTTTTGTTCAATCTTAGCGCACGGGCCGTGCGTTGCAGGCAAGCTCCTTACCACGCCTGGAATCTCCCGCCAAGATGGTGAGCTGTCCGAGACCCTCCACGCCGCCCGACCTAGACAGGTGGGGCGGACTTTGGCAGATTGTCTCGCATTCATCCCATGCGCACCATTGAAGCCCGACAGATAACCGACACAATTGCCCAGTTGTGTATGGACGCAAATTATCATCTGGGCGCGGACATGCTGGCCGCGTTCGATCGTGCGGTACAGACGGAGCGTTCGCCCGCAGGCCGCGAAGTCCTCAGCATGCTCAAGGAGAACGCCCGGATTGCGCGGACCAAGCGGCTGCCGTATTGCCAGGATACCGGGTTTGTCATCTGTTTTGCCGAGGTCGGGCAGGACCTGCATATTACCGGCGGACTGCTGGAGGACGCTATTAACGAAGGGGTGCGGTGCGGCTATACCCAAGGCTATCTGCGGGCCTCCATTGTTGAAGGTCCCTTTCGTCGCAAGAATACAGGCGATAACACGCCGGCTGTGGTCCATACCCAACTCGTGCCCGGCGACCGGCTCTCTCTCAGGCTGATGGCCAAGGGCGGCGGCTGTGAAAACCGCAGTCAGTTCAGGATGTGTACCCCGGCAGAGGGGCTCGAAGGGGCGAAGGCGTTTATTCTCGACTGTATCCGGAATGCCGGGCCGGATGCCTGCCCGCCGTTGATCGTCGGGGTCGGGATTGGCGGAACGTTCGAGAAAGCGGCCCTCTTATCCAAGCGGGCTCTGTTTCGTGACATCGGCACGCCAAACCCGGACGCGGAACTCGCCGCACTTGAACACGAAATCCTCAGCGAGGCCAATACGCTCGGGGTCGGGCCGCAAGGCTATGGGGGCGATACCACCGCCTTCGCTATCCATATCACTACCTACCCGTGTCATATCGCCAGCCTGCCGGTGGCGGTGACCATCGAATGTCACGCTCACCGGCATCAAGAAGCGGTGCTGTAAGCGCACTGGAGCAGCGGATGGTGACAGCAGAGACTCGGCTCCTGACTCCTCCGTTGGCCGTTGCGGACGTGGAGGGTTTACGGTCCGGCGACCGGGTGCGCTTCTCCGGTGTATTGCTGACTGCCCGCGACGCGGCCCATCAACGCCTGGTGGCCCGCATCGACGCCGGCCAGCCCCTCCCGATTGATCTCCACGGACAGGTCCTATACTACGTAGGGCCGACGCCACCACGACCAGGAATGGTCATTGGTGCGGCCGGACCCACAACAGGAGGACGCATGGACGCCTACGCCTCCAAGCTGATGGCTCTCGGGCTCAAGGGGATGATCGGCAAAGGCAGCCGCTCTCGTGCCGTACGCGAGGCGATGCAACAGCATAGCTGTGTCTACTTCGGTGCGGTCGGCGGGGCCGGAGCGCTCTTGTCCAAATATATTCGGCGGGCGGAGGTCGTGGCCTACGCAGATTTGGGCACGGAAGCCATTCGACGCCTGATTGTCGAGGATTTCCCCGCTATCGTCATCAACGATGTGTACGGAAATGATGTGTATGAAGACGGGCGCGGCAAGTACGCGCGCCCGGAAGAATCCAAACGCGAGGGATTGTGATTATGAGTGATCAAGCCGTTGCTGTGAATAGGGGAGGCCCGACTGACAAAACGCTCCGCATCGACGCCTGGTGGGTCGAGCCGACGGTCACGGTCGGGATGCTCTCGACGTTTATCATCTATACGACCTGGGCGGCGCTGGTGAATGAGCATTACTATGTCGAGCCCTATTTGTCGCCGTTCTATTCGCCCTGCCTGAGCACCTCGTGCGCGCATGTGACGCTGGGGCTGTTTGACTGGCCGCTGTCGCCGGCCATTCTGATTTTGTGGGCGCCGGCCGGCTTTCGCCTGACCTGTTATTACTACCGCAAAGCCTATTATCGCTCGTTCTGGATGTCGCCGCCGGCCTGTGCTGTGCGCGACGGCCACGCCCAATACTCCGGCGAAACGCGCTTTCCCCTGCTGATGCAAAACCTCCACCGCTATTTTTTCTACGCGGCGACCCTGGTCGTGCTCTTCCTGTGGTGGGACGCACTCCTGGCCTTCCGCTTTCCGGCTGCGGACGGCGGAAGCGAACTCGGCATGGGACTCGGGACGCTGGTGCTGATTGCCAACGCCGCGTTTCTGTCTCTCTACTCGTTTTCGTGCCACTCCTGCCGGCATCTGTGTGGCGGCGGCCTCGACGTGCTGTCGCAGTCTCCCCTGCGGCTCAAGCTATGGCGTCAGGTCAGCCGTCTCAACGAAAACCATATGCTCTTTGCCTGGATCAGCCTGGTTGGGGTGATGCTGACGGATGTATATGTCCGCTTCATCTCAATGGGCTATATTTCAGACGTGAGGTTCTTCTAACATGGCAAACGACAAATACGAGACTCACGAATACGACGTGATCGTGATTGGTGCGGGTGGCGCGGGACTGCGCGCTGCCATCGAAGCCTCCGCCGCGGGCGTCAAAACCGCCCTGATCTGTAAATCCCTGCTCGGCAAGGCCCACACGGTCATGGCCGAGGGCGGCATCGCCGCGGCCCTGCGCAACGTCTACCAGGAAGATAACTGGAAGGTCCACTTCCGGGACACCATGCGCGGTGGCAAGATGCTCAACAACTGGCGCATGGCCCAGCTCCATGCCCAGGAAGCGCCGGACCGGGTGCTGGAACTCGAAGAGTGGGGAGCGCTTTTTGATCGGACCAAAGACGGGCGCATTCTCCAGCGCGACTTTGGCGGACACCGCTACGCGCGTCTCGCCCATGTGGGCGACCGCACCGGCCTGGAGATGATACGCACCCTTCAGCAGCACGCCGTCCATAAAGGCATCGATGTCTATATGGAGTGTAATATCCAGCGCCTGCTCAAAGACGGAGACCGCGTGTGCGGAGCGTTCGGCTACTGGCGTGAGAGCGGCAAGTTTGTCACCTTCAAGTCCAAAGCGACCGTGCTGGCCACCGGCGGGGTGGGCAAAGCCTGGAAGTTTACCTCAAACTCGTGGGAATACACCGGTGACGGGACCACCCTGGCGGCCAATGTCGGGGCCGACCTGATCGATATGGAGATGATCCAGTTTCATCCCACCGGCATGGTCTGGCCCAATAGCGTGCGCGGCATCCTGGTCACCGAAGGGGTGCGGGGTGACGGCGGTACCCTGCGGAATTCCGAGGGCAAGCGCTTCATGTTCAACTATATTACCGACTACTTCAGGGCCGAAACGGCCGAGACCGAAGAAGAAGCTGACGCCTGGTATGAGGACAAAACGAATAACCGCCGCACGCCCGACCTGCTGCCGCGCGACGAGGTAGCGCGGGCCATTAATGCCGAGGTCAAGGCCGGTCGCGGCAGCCCGCACGGCGGGGTCTTGCTGGATATTGCCTCGCGCCGCAGCGCCGAATATATTGCGCGGCGTCTGCCCTCGATGCACCATCAGTTCAAAGAGCTGGCCGACGTGGACATTACGAAAGAGCCGATGGAGGTCGGTCCGACCTGTCACTACATCATGGGCGGCGTACGGGTCGAAGCCGATACCGCGGCCACAACCGTGCCGGGCCTGTACGCCGCGGGCGAAGTGGCCGCCGGCCTGCACGGCGCCAACCGCCTGGGCGGGAATTCGCTGTCCGACCTGCTCGTTTTTGGCCGCCGCGCCGGACAGTATGCGGCCCAGTATGCGCAAAACCTTGAGGGTCACCCCAGCCCGGACGCCGACCAGATCGAACAGTACGCCCAAGAGCTGCTGGCGCCGTTCAACAATGACGGCGGCGAGAACCCGTATAGCGTGCATATGGCCCTGCAAGACTGCATGCAGAATCTGGTCGGCATCATCCGCACCGAGAGCGAGCTCAAACGGGCGCAAACCGAGATTGCCGGTTTGAGAGAGCGGCTGGCCAAGGTCACGGTCGAGGGCCACCGCCAGTATAATCCGGGTTGGAATCTGGCGCTCGATCTGGAGTCGCTGCTGACGACCGCCGAAGCCACCACCCTGGGAGCGCTGGAACGCAAAGAGAGCCGGGGCGGTCATACTCGAGAAGATCATCCCGGACCCGACCCGGACAAATACGGCAAGATCAATCTCGTGCTGCGTCGCACAGACGGAGAGTTCAGCTTGTCCGAAGAGCCCTTGCCTGAGATGCCCGACGATCTCAAGGAATTATTTGAGGAGAGCAAATAATGGCCAGTGAATTTACCATGCGCGTTTGGCGCGGCGACATCTCAGGGGGTGAGTTCAAGGATTATCGCGTCGAGGCGCAGGAAGGGATGGTCGTCCTGGACGTGATCCACACCATCCAGGCCACGCAGGCGCCTGACCTGGCGGTCCGCTGGAACTGCAAAGCCGGCAAGTGCGGCTCGTGCAGCGCCGAGATCAACGGCAAGCCCCGGCTGCTGTGCATGACTCGGATGAATCTCTTTGAGCCGGGTGACACCATTACGATCTCGCCGATTAAAGCCTTCCCGTTACTCCGCGACCTGGTGACCGACGTGTCTTTCAACTATGAGAAGGCCAAAAAGATTCCGGCTCTCAAGCTGAAGGCCAAAGAGGCGGACAGCACGCGCCGAATGTATCAGGACGATGTGGATAGAGTGCAGGAATTCCACAAATGCATCGAATGCTTCTTATGCCAGGACGTGTGTCACGTCATCCGCGATCACGAAGACAACAAGCCCGAGTTTGCCGGGCCGCGTTCGTTTGTGCGCATGGCCTCCCTGGAAATGCATCCGCTTGACGAGGAGGATCGTCTGGAACTCCTGAAGGTCGATGCCGGTCTGGGATATTGCAATATCACCAAGTGCTGTACCGAGGTCTGTCCCGAGGGCATCCACATCACCGACAACGCGATCATTCCGCTCAAGGAACGGGTCGTTGATGCCCACTACGATCCGGTCATGTGGCTGATGAACAAGCTGACGGGCAAGTAAGGCCGGCCTGGCAATCAAGAGTCCCTCTCCCTTGAGGGAGAGGGCTCGGGTGAAGCCGTTATACGGGCAATTTCGACATTACCTGCAAGGTTTCGTCTTCGACGCATTCTTCAATCGCCGGCACCCATTTCTGGAACGCGGGGTCCTGGGAGGCGATTTCCAGGGTGGTCTGGACCGAGTTGGCATCCGGCACCTCCCACACGTCAACCACGGTGTTCAAACGACCGATGACGTTGAAATAACTGCCGTGGAGCTTCCAGCCGCCGTGTTTCTCCAAAAGCGGTGCCAGCTCGCCGAGCATTTCGGTGAATTTCTGGACCTTGCCCGCCCGAAGTTTGATGTGTGCAAATACGTACGCCATACTGCCTCCTTTGGTTAGGGGTTAATTGATTAGGGGTTAATAAAACCTGTGTTGGTGTAATCCGTCCTGACTCATCCGGCCGCCTCCCGCGACCTCCCCAATCGGGCTAATTGCGGTCCACCCACTCTTTGCCGGTCTGAAGGGCATACCCGTCGGCTTCTTCCGCGCTGGCAAAGGTTCGCTCGGTTTCCCGGAGCGGATAAAATTCATCGACCACCCCATCGATTAAGCGAAAGACCCGGGCGACCGGTTTCCACGCGCCACTATCGAGTTGTTTCGAGCGCGGCTCAATGTAAAAGCCCTCATACTCTTCGGTATCTGTCATCTTTGGACCTCCTTCTCCTGCCCCGCCTTCAGGCAATACCCAACAACTCCTGGAGCCTGACCTTCTGAAAGCCGATAATGACGGCATCATCGACACAGATCACCGGTAAAGAGACCCGGCCTGGGAGTTGGCGGAGACGCTCCTGGGCCGCCGCGTCGCTACTGACATCATAGGCGGTGAATGCTATGCCTGCCTGCGAAAGAAACTCCTTCGCCATCGTGCACGGACCTCAGGTGGGCGTGGAATAGACGACAACCCGTTTCTGCATACCGTGTTTGTATCGCTTCGGCGCGGGTTCGGTCAATGTTTTGTATATGAAGAATCGTGCGCATGCTGAGGTAAACGTGATCTATGCGCATTCGGGCCGAAAAAGAGAACGACCGGGCGGCAGTCTATCAAATCAATGCCGCAGCTTTTGAGACGCGTGCTGAGGCCGAGCTTGTTGAAGCGCTTCGGGCGTGCGTCCAACCGCTCATTTCGCTGGTTGCCGAGGTAGACGCGGCAGTTGTCGGCCACATCATGTTCTCGCCGGTCTCGGTGTCGGCAGACTCCAGACTCAGGATGATGGGATTGGCCCCGATGGCAGTGGCACAGGCACACCAACGTCAGGGCATCGGTTCAGCTCTTGTTCGGGCCGGCCTTGAGCGATGCAAAGCGATGGCATGTCGTGCAGTCGTCGTTCTCGGTCACCCGGAGTATTATCCACGCTTTGGTTTTTCACCGGCCTCTCGATTCGGGCTCCGTTGTGAATATAATGTTCCTGACGAGGTGTTTATGGCAATGGAACTGGAACCAGGAATCTTCGAACGGTGTATTCACAACGGTCAGTGCTGCGTGGTGAAATACCATGCTGCGTTCAGAAATGTATGACACGTCGGGTGCGTAATGCGCGCAGAGCGCTCGTGAACGGCACAGCGAAGAAGGCTAACATCCCCGTGGTCTGCTGGTCCCTCCTCACGTATTATTCCCATCGATGAACCCTCATGTCATTATCTGCGCCGTCTTTCTTGTGGGTCTTATCCTTTCCGCCAGCCCGGTGCTCGCGGATCCGACTCGGCAAGACAACCAACATCCCCATACGACTTCCGCTGCCACCGCCATGCAGTCTTCCGCGCCGGAGACCTGGCACGAAGCCCAGCTCGTGCGCAATATCCGACAACTGACCTTCGCAGGCAGGCGCGCCGGCGAGGGATATTTCAGCCCGGATGGCTGGCAACTCATCTTTCAGAGTGAACGTGAGTCCGACAATCCTTTTTTCCAGATTTATGTGATGAATCGCCTTACCGGGCAGACCCACCGGGTCTCGCCCGGAATCGGTAAGACGACCTGCGCTTGGTTCCACCCCTCACAAGACACAGTCCTGTTTGCCTCAACGCATGAAGACCCGGATGCTGAAAGGAAGCAGCAGGCAGAGCTGGAAGAACGCCGTGCGGGCACACAGCGGCGTTACGAGTGGGATTTCGATGAGCGGTACGACCTTTTTGAAGTACCGCTCAATGGAGGCGAGCTGCGGAAGCTGACCGCTGCACAGGGCTACGATGCCGAGGCTTCCTGGTCTCCGTATGGCGAACTCATCGCCTTTGCCTCGAATCGCCATGCGTATACGGAAACCCTGTCAGCCGAGGAGAAAGAACGCTTTCAGCAAGACCCGTCATCACAGATGGACATCTACATTATGCGGGGGGATGGGACAGACGTGCGTCGGCTGACGACCTCGCTGGGCTATGATGGTGGGCCGTTTTTCAGTCCGGACGGCAAACGTCTGGTCTGGCGTCGGTTTTCCCCCGATGGTGCCCAAGCCGAAGTCTGGACCATGCGTATCGATGGCACGGATCAAAAGCAGGTGACGAAGCTTAGGACTATGTCCTGGGCGCCGTATTTCCATCCGTCCGGTGACTATTTGATCTTTACGACCAACCGCCACGGCTTTGAGAATTTTGAGCTGTATATCGTGGACACCGACGGGCGCGCCGACCCGGTGCGGGTCACCTATACCCCCGGCTTTGACGGCCTGCCGGTGTTTGCTCCGGACGGAAAGCACCTGTCGTGGACCAGTAATCGGACCGCGGACAAAAAAGCACAGCTCTTTTTTGCCGACTGGGATGATGCCGCGGCCCGCTGCCTGTTGGGGCTCGACTCCAGCGGCGCGGTATCCCTCCGAACGCACGAGGTGCGAACGTGTGAGTTGCGTCGGATCGTCGCCGACCTCGCCTCCGAGCGCATGGCCGGACGGCTCACGGGAACGGACGGCGAAAGGCTGGCAACGGAGTATGTCGCCACAATGCTGGAAAAAAACGGTCTCGAACCGGCCGGTGACAACGGCACGTTTTTTCAGTCTTTTGAGTTCACTGCCGGCGTCTCCCTTGGTCCGAAGAACGTGTTGGAACAACAGCCCAAGTCTGAGTCAGGTCAGGGCCGGGCGTATGCCATTAATACAGACTGGCGTCCGTTGACCTTCTCGCAGGTGGGCGATTTTGAGCCTGCCGGCGTGGTCTTTGCCGGCTATGGTATTGTCGCCCCGGCTGCCGATGCGCACCCGGAATATGACTCCTATGCCCATCTGGACGTACAAGACAAATGGGTTTTGGTGTTGCGCTATCTGCCCGAAGACATCGACGCCTCCTATCGCCAGCATCTCAACCGCTATGCCAGCCTGCGCTACAAGGCCATGGTTGCCCGTGACCGGGGCGCGCGGGGACTGATCATTGCGAGTGGGCCGACGACCACCGTCAAAGAGCAATTGGTCCCCCTCGTCTTTGACGCCTCACTGGCGGGTAGCAGCATCGGGGCGGTGTCCGTGACCAACGCGCTGGCCGAGGAATGGCTCCGGCAGGCGGGCAGGTCGTTGAAAGAACTCCAGGAGACCTTAGATACCGGCCAACTCGTACCCGGCTTCAGCCTCGATGGCCTGACGCTCGGAGCGACGATCGATATTCAGCAGGAGAAACGCCAGGGCCGCAACGTCTTGGCGCGACTACCTGCCGCCGAGAGGACGGCGGAGGCTGGCAGCGTCGTGGTTGGGGCACATATCGACCATCTGGGCACAGGGCTGGGGAATGGCTCGCTGGCCCGCGGGGGTGAAAAGGGCCAGATTCATTTTGGAGCCGATGATAACGCCTCCGGCGTAGCGGCTGTCCTGGGTATTGCCCAGACGCTCGCCGCGCAACAGGCCGCAGGCGAGCTGGCTCTGAAACGCGATATTGTCTTTGCCTTGTGGTCGGGCGAAGAGCTGGGTCTGCTGGGGTCGAACTATTTCGCCAAGACCTTCGGCCAGACAGAACAGCAGACGCTCTCCCCCGCCATTATTGCCTATCTCAACCTGGACATGGTCGGCCGACTTGATACCGCCCTGGTGCTGCAAGGCGTTGGCTCAAGCACAGTCTGGCCCAAGGAAATTGAACAACACAACGCGCCCATCGGTCTGCCCATCACCCTCCAAAACGACAGCTATCTGCCCACCGATGCGACCTCGTTCTATCTCAAAGGCGTTCCTGTTCTGAACGCCTTTACCGGCGGGCATGCGGAATACCACTCGCCACGCGATACCGTAGAGAAGCTCAATTTTGCCGGCCTCACACGCATTACCCAGTTGATGACCGGCTTGACGCGCTCGTTGGCCGGCGCTGAACAGGTACCGGATTATATCGCCCTCGAAAAGCCTCAGAGCTCGGTCGGACGCGTCCGCCTGCGCGCCTATTTGGGCACCATTCCGGACTATGCCCAGGGCAATATCACCGGGGTCAAGCTCTCGGGGGTGGTGACCGGCGGCCCGGCCGACCTCGCCGGTGTCCGGGCCGGAGACGTTGTGCGTGAGCTGGCCGGTAAGGAGATTGAGAATATCTATGACTATACCTATGTCCTGGGGAGTCTTAAGGTTGACGCGCCGGTCGGTATGACGGTCATGCGCAACGGGCAGCGGCTTGAATTGACGATTACACCCGCGTCACGGGAATGAGGCCGGACGGGAAATTTCCTGCACTATGTCTTGCTTACGGTGGATGCTGCTGGTCGCCTGGGTGCTGCATCTCTTGGGTGTCTCCGCGATAGCGGCGCTTCCCCTGGCGTGGACCGCCCTTGGGCCTGACGGTCGGGGATCGTGCGCGTGGTGTCAACCGCGCCGGCCTGTCCGGTAGTACAGGTGAATGCCGAGCGCTTACCGTTACACATACGTGCGCAGCCATCCCGACCGGACTTTTCGGTCCTGGTCTGCGAGGCGGCGTTGCCGCCCGATGCTGTCCGCGTCACCCTGGACGGACGCCAACTGCCTCTTTTATCGCGCCCCCCGGAAAAAATCGTTGTCCTGGGCGACACCGGCTGTCGGATGAAAAACACCCTGGTCCAGGCGTGTCACGATCCGGATGCCTGGCCCTTTGCGCGTATCGCCCGGAGTGCCGCGGCCTGGCAGCCCGACCTGGTGATTCACGTGGGTGATTACTTTTATCGTGACTCGCCCTGCCCGGCTGGCAATGCCGTTTGTACCGACAGTCCGTGGGGAGACACCTGGGCGGCCGCCGAGGCCGACTTCTTCGCGCCGGCCGAACCATTACTCAGGGCGGCACCGTGGATATTTGTCCGGGGCAATCATGAGGCCTGTCAGCGGACGGGCAATGCCTGGTTTCGCCTACTTGACCCCCGGCCTTTACCAAAGGAATGTAGCGACGAGGCTGAGCCCTATAGCGTGCCCATCGGAGAGCGCACGCTGTTTGTGTTGGATACCACAACCGCGCATGATCTGCGGGCTGCGCCTGAGACGGTCGCCCACTTCGCCGCTCAGTTGGCGGCCCTGGCCGAACACCGCCCGGCTTGGCTGCTGTCCCACAAGCCGTTCTGGGCCTTCGGTGAACGGGGACAGCCTGGAGCAACGACCCTTTTCCGCACAAATCCGACCCTTCAGGCCGCAGCCCGGCAGCAATTTCCGCCCGGCATCGAATTGGTCCTGTCGGGCCACCTCCACACGACCGAGTTCCTGGCCTTTGCGGAGGGAAAGCCGCATCAGTTCGTGGTTGGGAACGGCGGAGCGTTACTCGACCCGCCACTTGTCACCGAACTGGTCGGACTCGACATAGCCGACCGAACGGTCTCACACGCAGGAATATTGACCGGTTTTGGCTATGTGACCCTGGAGCGAGAGAAGGGGGGCTGGACGGTCACTCCACGCGATGCCGCAGGGCTGCCCCGACCGTGCCGCTTCAGGAGTCCGGGCGTGAGCTGTGCACCTCAGGACTGAGCAGGGCGCCCACGTCTGTCACAACAATGTCGGCGCCGTTTTTTTTGAGCAAGTCGCCATGTCCTCGGCGGTCAACGCCGATTACAAGGCCGAAATTTCCGGCGCGGCCTGACTGCACGCCTGAGATGGCGTCTTCAATCACCACTGCACGGGCAGGCAGAACGTTGAGCTTCCGGGCTGCTGCCAGAAACATGTCCGGTGCGGGTTTGCCGGCGAGATTTTCCTGGGCAGCCACATCTCTATCAACACGGAGGTCAAACAGGTCCGTAATCCCGGCTGATCTGAGCACGAGTTCACAATTTGCGCTGGGTGTGACGACGGCGGTTTTCAGTCCGATGCGCCGGACATGGTTGGCAAAGGCCGTACTCCCAGGGAAGGCATGGACGCCGTCCGAGGCAATGACCTGATTCACCATTGTGTCTTTTCGGTTGCCTAAACCGTGAATCGTCTCCCAATCGGGCGGCGCTGCCGGGCTTCCTGCCGGCAACTCGATATGGCGTGATTCGAGAAAGCTCCGCACGCCGTCGAACAGGGCTTTCCCGTCCACATGCAAATTGTAATCAGTCTGGATGTCGAAAGGCTGGAAGGGCAGGTTGTGAATTTCTGCGTACTGGCGCAGAAAGCGGTCAAACATTTGTTTCCAGCAGGCGGCATGAATTTTTGCCGTGGCCGTCAGTACGCCGTCCAGATCAAACAGCACGGCGTCAAAGCGTTCAAAGGTAATAAGATTGGAATTACTCATGCGGATATGCTTCTGTTCTCCTTTATTCAGTCTTACCCCCAACGTCCTACTCTAACATAATTTCTGATGAAATGATTCCGGGGTGTTAAAATGAAGTCACACGATTACTGAATCTTCCAGCGCCTGGTACAGGAACCTTGCTCCCAGGTTGGAGAGCGGACCGTCGTTTGCCTGGAGCCCAAGAGCCGTCTGACTGGCGAAGGTATCCGTATTCTGTCTGCTGCTAAATTTTGTAATAATCCGGGAGGGGTCACCTGCTCTGATACCGGCTGGGGCAATATGCAGGAAAACACGTGGGACTCTGAAGGGTGAGAGCCCACCTCTCTTGTGGTGAGGCGAAGCATGGTACAGCCATACGAACAAGGCGTTCTCTTCCCGGAAGAGATGGGCTCCCAAGCAGGTCACGCGACTCTGTCTGAGGCCCTGCCCATGTGTGAAACGCCTGACTATACCGTGGTGGCGGAACCGGCTCAGCTTGAGCGGGTGCTGCCCGTCCTGCATGCTGCGCCCGTCTTATCCTGTGATACCGAGACAACCGGGCTCGACTTTCGGAAAGACTCGCTGCGGCTCATTCAGCTCGCGACACCGGACCACGCCTATCTGTTTGATGTACGCCGCATTCCTATCACAACCCTCTTCCCCTTGTTCAGTACGCCGTGTCGCTGGCTGTTCCACAATGCCAAGTTTGATCTGAAATTTCTCGTCTTCGCGGGCTGTCCCTGGCCCGATACCGTTTTTGATACCATGTTAGCCAGCCAAGTGCTCAAAGCCGGGCTGCGCGTCCGCCACAGTCTCGAAGAGGTGGTGGAACAGGAATTGGGTCTGGCCCTGCCGAAACATTTGCAAACCGCCGACTGGTCGGGAGAACTCAGTCCCGCCCAGTGTGAGTACGCCGCCCGGGATGTGGGGGTGCTGTGGTCGCTGTACGACCGCTTGCGTCCGGCCTTGGCCGAGGCCGGCCTGGAACGGGCGTCTGAGATTGAGTTTCGCTGCGTCAAGGCGCTGGCCTGGATGGAAATCGCCGGTATCGCCTTTGATGCGGAAGGATGGCTGACGCGGACTCTGGAAGATGAAGCGCAGCTCGGTGCCCTGACCCAACAGCTCAACGTACACGCTCAGGATTTGGGCATGGCCATAAATTGGGCCTCATCCCAGCAAATCAAGGCGCTGTTCCAAACCCTGGATATTGCATTACCCAATGCTCGGGCCGCAACGCTGAAGAAAATCGACCATCCTATTGCCGAACTTTTGGTCGACCATAAAGAAGTTGCCAAACGGGTCAGTACGTATGGCCGGAGTGTGATCGACTCGTTTTTTGATCCCGACTCCGGACGCGTGTATCCCGTGTATTTTCAGAACGGGACAGCCACCGGTCGCATGAGTTGCGGCGGTCCAAACATCCAACAAATCCCCAAGGCGCGCGCCTTTCGTGCCTGCTTTTGCGCCGCACCGGACAGTGCCCTGATTAAGGCCGACTATTCACAGGTCGAACTGCGTATTGCCGCAGCCCTGGCCAACGACCCGACCATGCTACAAGCCTTTCGAGAGGAAACCGACCTGCACGCCTTGACCGCCTCGCGCATCCTGCACATTCCGCTGAACCAGGTCGAACCGCACCACCGCCAGCTCGCCAAGAGCGTCAATTTCGGCCTGCTGTACGGCATGGGGGTGAATGGGCTGAAACAGGATGCGGAAGCAAAGTACGGTGTCCGCATGTCAGACCGGGAGGCGGCCCAATACCACCGCGCGTTCTTTCTCACTTATCAGGGCATCGCCCGCTGGCATCAGCAGGCAAAACAACAAGCCGAGCAGGTGAGACATCAGGCGAGCGGCCTCGAAACCCGTACCCTCACCGGCCGCCGTTTTCTGGGGGTGCGACACTTTAACGTGCTCCTTAATATCCCCGTGCAAGGCACGGGTGGAGACGGTCTCAAGCTGGCTCTGGCGCGTCTGTTTGAACACCGCGACCAGGTGTCGAGAGCAACGCCCGTGGCCTGCGTACACGACGAAATTCTGGTCGAAGCGCCGCTGGCCGATGCACAAGCTGCTCAGGCATGGCTGACCAGCCATATGGTTGAGGCCATGCGAGAGATCGTCGCGGATCAGGTCCCGATTGCCGTCGAAGCAGTGATCGGGAAAAACTGGGCCGGTACGCCGCTGGGCGATTAGCAGAGGACAGCCGGGGGACCGGTATTGTCGGAGCAATGTGGGCTGCGCTACAAGTACAGGCGCGAGGGCAGGGGTCAGACGGAAATCTTGGAGTGCCCTCGTTGAGTGCATGCCAAGAGAACACATAACCGATACCCAACTCCTTCCCAGAGGACGCTGGAGTAGAAAAAAATTTCTTGAGGCCCTGGCAGAGACGTTCTCCATCCACAAAGAGCCGCTCAAGGTAGAGCGGCGGACCCAGTACGACACGGCTGACTGGCAACTCAGCTTGTACCGTCTGACCCTCTGTGTGAGCGCGAAAACGCTCGCTCTCCGGTCGTATGATGCCGTCTTCCCGCTTGAAGAGCTGGGGTGTCCCGCTCTTCCCGCTGTGGCAACGGATTTGCCGCACAGCCGTTTGCGAGAGCGCCTGGTGACGCTGATTGACGACCTCCCGCTCACTCGGCTCTTCAGCCTGCACTCCCGGACCCTGCCGATACGGATACTCGACCAGCGCCAGAAGACAACGGTCCGTCTGGTTATTGAAGAGCATGCTGTGGCGAAAAAAAATCAAGGGCCTGCCCTCCGGCCGCGTATCTGGGTCCAGCCGCTCAGAGGCTATCAGAGAGAGGCCCAACGATTAGTGCTGTGGTGCAAGGAACAGGACCTCATACCGGCGACCAGCAGTGTCAACCAGGAAGTGTTGGCGACAGCAGGGCGCTCTCCGGGTAAATATTCGTTCAAACGCCCCTTGCCGTTACCGCCGGAGGTCTCGGTTGAGCGGGCGGTCCGTCGCCTCCTGCGCTTACTCCTGGCCATGGTGCGCTACAACGAGCGGGGCCTGCGTCAGGGGGATGACCCACTCTATCTGCACGACTTTCGGGTTGCCGTCAGACGGGCGCGCACCCTGCTTGGACAGACGCGTGAGGTTTTTCCTTCCAAAGCAACCCAGCGGCTTCGAAAAGAGTTGGCCCAGCTCGGCCGCTCAACCGGGAGCGCGCGGGATTTGGATGCCCTTCTCCTGGTGCAGGACGCCTACCGTCAGCGGCTTTCGGCTGACCACCGGTCCGCTCTCCACCCTTTTTTCGCCTTTCTCCAACAGGAACGGCGAGAACACTATCCGACTCTGGTGCAGACATTCGAGACCAAGCGGTATCGGGCCGTGCTCCGAGAGTGGGAGGCGCTTGCCACCCAGCCTGAGGAAGATGTCCCGCATACCCCGACCGTCGAAGCATTCGTTCTCGAAAGTATGGTCCAGAAATATCGGGCGCTCGTCTCAACAGAGCCACACCACTTGCAACACGCCGACAGCGAGCGGCTACATAGGCTGAGAATCGAATGCAAAAAACTCCGCTATCTGCTGGATTTTTTTATTACCGCCCTGCCGGAACTACCTGTCCGCAAGGTGCTTACCCACCTGAAGCGCGTCCAGCGGACCTTGGGCCGAATACAGGACATCAGCGTCCAGAGCGTCCTGATCCAACAGTTCAGCATGACCAGCGGAGGTTTTGCTTTTCACGAAAATGGCACGCGCCCTGCCCTGGAAGCCCTGCTTACTTCGCTGACTTCGGAGCGGCAGGAGTTGCAACAGCGGGTTGTGGAAGAGTTTCGGACGTTGACCTCGGTGATTGATCCGATGATTCCGCCCTTGAACGGTTCTGGTCGGGTTGAGATTGCCAGGCCGCAATATCCACAGGACCGGCAGGAGCGAGCGGAGAGCCGGGGTGAGACTGATTGAGTAGCGCTTCCATTGCTGTCCACAACTGTTCATACGCCTGGGATGCCCGGGAATGCGGAACAGAGACGAGCACCGGTTCCCGGTGGATACCCATGTTTTCGACATCGACCAGATACGGGATGGCCTGCGGCAGGGCTTCGGGGTGGGAAGCGGTCAGCTCCTGCATGACGGACTGATGCAGCTTTTTTTGCCGCTCCACCATGGAGAAGAACGTGCGGAGTTTGTGGGGATTGTAGCCGTGTTTGGTGTAAAACGTCTGGAGCTGCTGATACGCATGGACCGACAGGGGTGAGGGAACAACGGGAATCAGGACGTAATCTGCGGCGTAGAAAACGTTTTGAGCCATCAGGCTCACCCCGGATGGACAGTCGAGGATCACATACTGATATTCGTCCCGAAGCGCCGCCAGGCTGCGGTGCAAGCAGCGTGCCGGGCGTTTGGCCTGCTGAAACACCTCCGTCAGGTGGCGATGAGACAAGGCGCCCGGTAGCAGGTCCAGGTGTGCAAAATCGGTCGCCTTGATGCTCTTTTCAAGATGCTTCCCGCCACGCGCAAAAACCTTCTGCTTGGCTTTGAGCTTGGGTTGGATGCGAAAGTAATAGGTAGCCGAAGCCTGCGGGTCGAGGTCGCAGAGGAGGGTTCGCGCCCCAGACTGCGCCGCCAGGTAGGCAAGATTGACGGCGGCGGCCGTTTTTCCCACCCCGCCCTTCATATGATAGAGCGCCAACACCTGCATTTCACTCACACTCCGGCTACGTCCTTGCCCTGCGGTGAGCCAAGAGCGCAATAGTGACAAGGGTAGCGATGAAGCATAGGATGCTTACATTATCACGCGAATGAGGGAAGCCAATGGCGGGAATGAGCATTGACAAACTGAAACAGATTTTACGCGAAAAACAGCTTCCGGCGGATGTTGAGCCGCCGATTGAGGCCATGCGTAAAAGTATGGAAAAGTTGGCCTTCAAGGCCGCCGACGACATTGAAACGGAAGCGGTGAGCGTGGCGAATCGTGACGCGGAGTGGGTCCGAGCGCCCGGTAGTCAGGCCGAGCGAGCCATCCTGTATCTGCACGGCGGAGGCTATGTGGTGGGCTCAATCAACACGCACCGCTCGCTGGCGGGAGAAATCTCTCGCTGCGCCCAAGCCACGGTATTGCTGGTTGACTACCGGATGGCACCCGAAGAGCCCTTTCCGGCCGCGGTTGACGACGGCGTCGCGTCACTCAGATGGCTGATCGAGCAAGGCCTTTCCCCAAAAAATCTCGCCATTGGCGGGGACTCGGCCGGGGGCGGGTTGACCCTGGCGACCCTGGTTGCAGCGCGTGACAACAGTGTTCCCATGCCCGCGGCCGCGGTGGCGATCAGTCCGTGGTCGGATATGACCTGCTCGAATGAGTCGTATCAGACCAGAGCTGCGGCCGACCCCATGGTGACCGTCCACGGCCTTAAACGCATGGCGGGCTTATACGTTGGTGACAGCGACCCCAGGCATCCCTATGCGTCACCCAATCTGGCCGATCTCAGTGGCCTGCCGCCGGTGTTGATCCATGTCGGTCGGGACGAAATTCTCCTGGATGATGCCATCGCCTTCGACACAAAGGCAAAGGCCGCGGGGGTCGAGTGCAGCCTCGAAATCTGGGACAATATGATCCACGTCTGGCACGCCTTTCACCCCATGCTGGATGAGGGCAAAAGAGGGATAGAACGGGTAGGGGAGTTCCTGCGCGAAAAGTGGGCCGCGGCGTAGGAAAGCCGAAATGAGGGGTGGACCTTGCGTCTACTCATCACTCCCCCCAATACTCCGCATCCAAAACCTGCTCGACGGTAAACGGGCACTGAGCTGGAAACGCCTCCTCGCTGAGCCCGGTCTCATCGACAGCATCCGCCCGGGCCGCGGGATAGGCACTCACCAGCATCCGGGCCGGTTGGCTTGTCAGGCTCGGACTGTCCTTCAGAAGGGTCTGAATCTCAAGACGTCCGTTCCGAATAGACTTGCGCCGGGAGGGCGTGTGCTTGCCTGACTGATAACGCCATTTGAGCAAATGCAGAGTCACGTTTCTGATGTGGCTTTCCAAGGCCCGACGCTCGCGTTTCCCCATGTCTTCCAATTCCTCCGCAACATGTGCAGCGTCAACCTCAGCCAACCGTCCTTGTCGAAGGAGGTCCGCAGTCTGAAATAGCCAGGCGTGGAAATCTTTGTCGTACAAGCTGAGGTCGGGCAACGGAGTGGATACTGCGGTACTCATGAGGATACTCCTCACTGTCAGATGTTCCTCCAAACATACGCTTTTTCTCTCCTTCTGACCACAGTTCGCCCGTGGTGCTGCTTCCCCGGCTGTCAAGCCCGTGGTAAGCTCCCAGCCATGAACCCGGCGCGGAAACGAGCCGCCTATGCAGACCTGCTCCAGGTCCCTGAGCGTTTTGTTGCGGAGATCATTGACGGCGAATTGACGACCGCACCACGGCCGTCCTTCCCCCACGCGCGCGCCGCTTCGATTATCTCCCGCCAGCTTGACTCCTTCGACCGGGGGAGTGGTAGTCCTGATGGTCCTGGGGGCTGGTGGATTCTCTTCGAGCCGGAATTGCACCTTGGAGCGGATATTCTCGTGCCTGATATCGCCGGGTGGCGCAGAGAGCGTATGCCCGTGCTAGAGGATGTGCCGTATAGCGAACTGGCTCCTGACTGGGTGTGTGAGGTTGTTTCGCCCAGCACGGGCCGTAACGACCGGGTGCTCAAAATGCCGATCTATGCCCGAGAGCAGGTCAGCCATTTGTGGCTGGTTGATCCCGGCCTGCGCACCCTGGAAGTGTATCGTCTGGAAGCGCAACGCTGGGTCGTAATGAGCACCCACGGCGGGAGTGGCATGATACGGGCTGAACCCTTTGCGGCCATTGAGATTGACCTGGGCCGCTGGTGGCTGGAGCAAGAAGGATAAGGAAACGCATGAACGACGAACAGATTGCCCAATTCAACGCGAAACAACGCCAGGCGTTTGATAATGTGTACGACCGTTTTCTGGTCGATTTGCCCCAGGATGTCTGCGCTCGTATGGAACGTATCGTTGCCGCGCCTGACATTCAGGCGGGAGAAAACGTGCTGGATGTCGGGACGGGGACGGGGGCACTCATGCCGGACATTCGGAAGTATCGTCCCGGCCATATCTACGCCTGCGACCTGTCGAGCAAGATGCTGGAACAGGTCGCCCAGCGTTACCCCGAGGTCGAACGCCATCAGAGTGACATCCGGGAGCTGGACCTGCCCGACGCCTGCGTCGATGTGGTCTTCATGAACGGCATGTATGGCAATATCGCGGACAAGCCTGGGGCGCTACGCAATATCCTGCGCATGCTGCGACCGGGCGGGCGGGTCGTGATCAGTCACCCGGAAGGTCGAGTGTTTGTTGAAGGGCTCGTCCGCTCAGAGCCGTTTCCGATCACGTCATTACCCTCACAGGACGAAGCGCATGCCTTCCTCGGGTCGCATGGACTGACGGTGACGCAATATACGGATGAGGAGAAATTGTTGATTGTTGTTGCGGTCAAGTAGGGCTGTCGGATTACGCTACGCTAATCCGACCTACGGAGCCTATGGAGAAGCGTTACCAAGTCTTTGTCAGTTCAACATACACGGACCTTCTTGAAGCACGTCAGGAGGTCATGCAGGCATTGTTGGAGTCGGACTGTATTCCGGCTGGTATGGAACTGTTTCCCGCTGCGGACGACGATCAATGGACGTTAATAAAACGAGTGATAGACGATTGCGATTACTGCATCGTGATTATCGCCGGTCGTTACGGTTCGGTTGGGCCTAAAGAAAAAAGTTTTACTCAGTTGGAGTATGAGTACGCGGTTTCCCAGAAGAAGCCAGTCATTGCATTTCTCCACAAGGAGCCTGGAAAGCTGCCAGCCGACCACACCGAAAAAGACCCCGCACAAGCAAAGAAACTGGAGGACTTTCGCCAGCTTGCTAAAAAAAAGATGGTTCGTTACTAGACCACTCCAGCGGACCTTGGGGCCGTTGTGGGTCGCAGTCTTACCAAACTCATCAAGGACAAACCAGCAACCGGCTGGATGAAAGCCGACTCACTCCCCTCCCAGGAAACAACTCAAGAAATTCGGGAACTCAAGGGACAGGTTACTGAACTCAAGCGTGCGCTCAAAACGGTGCGAACCACTGCTCCGAAGGAAACCGCACCGCTGGCGCAGGGCGAGGACCAATTCGAGATTGAGTACACCTTTCATGCCTACGGCGGTCATACCCATTCCGACAGCTACTCCGCGTCGTATTCTATGTCCTGGGCGCAAATATTTCTCAGGATTGCTCCCCTTATGGTTGATGAGGCACTCGATAAAAGCCTGAAGGAAGAATTGAATCGTATGACCGAAGAAGCAAACATTAAGGCCCTCCGGAAAGAGGGTGCATCGAAATATCCTCGCCGCAAGGATTTCGAGGCGGAGTTGTATCGCAGATTTAATAGAGCTCTGAAACATCCTCGCCGCGAGAAATTCGACCCCTGGGATTTCCAGATTACCCCCGCTGCTTTCGATGCCATCAAGGTCCAACTAGTTGCTCTGAAACTCATAAAGAAAAACAGAAGAAAGGTTATATCAGGTTTCTACGAGATCCTCTGGACCCTCACTCCTCATGGACTGATACAAATGGCGGAACTCCGAGCAATCCGTAAGACTGACTCCGAGAAGCCTGCTCCAAGCCCTTCTAAAAGAGCGACAAGAGCCCGTAGGTCGGATTAGCCCCAAGCGTAATCCGACATCTCAGCTAGGCCCTAGCGTGTAGTGTTGGCTCGTTCGCCAGCTTGTGTGTCAGGTCGTCAACGGCGGAAGGATCAACGTCCAACACTTCACGGCAGAGGCGGGTATTCAACTCAGCCCGGACCGGATCGTTCGCAATATCAGTGAACCCTCGCAACTCTTTTGCCTTCAAGTCCTCATAGATAGCAATGGCGGCTTCAAGCTGAGTTTTCGATAACGTGTTCACGTCTAATACCGGCAAAGCCCGCGCAAGTTCATGGGGAAGACTAGACCGGCCCAAATAGGGGCGGTTGCTGTGCAGGATGCGCAATAAAAGGCCGGGGGTAGAGTTGAGCCACAAGCAAAGGGCCTCTTCTTTTCCGTGAGCAGGCTCTTTGAATACAAGTGTGACCCATGACCTGACCCCGAGCATGGGAGTTTGTGTCAGGACCGCGGCGACTCGTTGGGGTGCCATGCCGAGATCGCATACCAAATGCAACCGTCCCTGTCGTGCAAGCATTGTATCTTGTGCAGCCCGGTCCGTATCACTACGGCGCTCCAAACGGGCATCGGCTCTTGATTCAAGGGTGGTGTTCCGTGTTGCCTTATGGTGCCAAAGGGCTGGAATCCCTGCCCGCAGAACGTCCTCCGTCTCAGCAATCGTAAACAGGCCATGCTTCGGGTTTTTCACCTGCATGTGGTAGGGTCCCAAATGTGCAATATCTCCTAACTCGGATATCCCTGTTGCTCCCAAAGCCGGACTGCTGCCAGCGCTTATTTTTTCTGCGACGATGACAAGTTCGGGCTGGGCAAGCGCGGTGTATTCCCACGGCTCATCCGTGAGTTCTTTTTGTGGAACGACGGTGACGCTTCCCCAATTTGTTCCACCAACAGCAACAGCTTGGGGCTCAAAGGGAGAGGCTTCCTCATCCAGCGCAAGCAGCTTGCGGGTGAGCGCCATAGCCTGCACGGGCTCATCAGGATTGTTGACCAAGTTGACAAACCGGACATGGTTTTGTGATGCCGCAAACTCACGGCTCTTTGTGGCTACGATGAGGACCTCGGCAATACGGGTGGACTCCGAAAAAGAGACCAAACGACGACCGGGCAAGCCTTGAACACTATGTCTATTCCGATTGTCATGACTGACGATTATCCAATCAATGCAGTATTTTTCTCGCAGCATCTTCCGAATGCTTTTCCAGCGGCTTCCAGTCAGCACGGTTGCGGGAAGCACGAAAGCAAAACGCCCACCCAAAGACAAATTTTCGTCTGCCAGCACGACAAAGGCCGAGCCAAGACCGGCGTAGAGGCTTGCAGGAGTTTTCTTCAGAGTCTTTTGCAAGGCTGCGTTCATGGTCTTTGCGTCAGCAGCGTCTAAAAGGGACCCAAATATCGGATTCCACAACGTATTCTTTTCGTCGCCCGGCCCGCCGGCCCGCGTGAAGGGTGGATTAGCAATGACTAAATGACAGTGATTCGGCATCGTCACATCGTCTGGCACCTCACCCTCACCTGTGACACGCAGCGACGTTCTATCGGTGAAAACCGGCAACCACGCTGCATTGCCACGACTTGGCGAGCCTGGAAGAAAATCGAGGCTGCCAAGGCGGGGAATGCCATTCGCAACGTCGTGCTGCACCCGCCACAGATTCATGTCTCGAATAACCTGCCGCGACTCCGCCATGCACAACGTAGAGGCGGCCAAATGAATCGCAGCAGGAACGACATCAAATCCGTACACCGCGCCCTCCAGTGTGGCTCGCATGAGTTCTTGTTCGTCTGACCCTCTCAGGCCGTCTCTCCGCGCCCGTTTGATAATCTCTTGCACCGCCGCCATGAGCAAGGTTCCGCTGCCACAGGCCGGGTCTACAATCCGCATACCGGCAACCGATTTCGGGTCGGTAAAGTCAACGTCAGCCCAGCACTTACTGCGCTCGTCAAAAGCGAGTCCGGCAAGGAGAATAGCGGCGGGTATGGTGGTGTAGTTTGTCGCAAGAAACTTCCTTGAATCGAGCAAACGGTGGAATATCCGACCGGCAACATCATGGCGTCGGATCGTTCCGGTCTCGGCAATCTCTGCCGCTGCCCGTTTGAGGATGCGTATCGCTTCCTGGTTCGTTAGGCTGGGCGTCGTCTTTAAGGTTTCTCTGGCAATATGGAAAATCGGCCACCAGTTGATTTCCAGTATCTCGCTCCATTGCTGAAGCAAATGAGAAGGGCCACCATCAGGGTCGGGGCGGAGGATGCGTTTCCCGCGATGTTCTTCAGGAAGTAAAGCGGGGTCTAAGTGTAAGGCCAGGAGTTCGTGAAAGAGCAAGGCATTCAGCCAGATCAGCGCTTTTGTGGCGGGTCCGTCTTGCTCGCTCCGATCCTGCAATTCTATTCGTGTCAGCACGTCGCTTGCTGCCTTAATAGCCTCGTCTGCACGGCTGACGGTCTCCTCGATTCCAGTGCCATTGTCACTCTGTATCCAGTAGTCCCGCAGGACCTCGGCAAGATCGGTAACGCTGCCTGTTGTTTCTTCGCCCCAAGGCTCCCCGAAATACCGATAGGCAATACGCAGGTCGGGACAGGCCGCCAGGTTTTCGTCTGTCTTGCTTTCCGGCAAGTCTGCAAGGTTTTGGGGGTAGCCAATGGCAACGACAAGCCTGACTGGCAATCCATTTACGATTGCCGGAGCGTCTTTTGGAAACCTCTTATCTGCGTCTGCCTTTGCCGGAGCGCCGAACTCGGCCTCAAGAACGACGGCATACTCATCGAAGTCAAGCAGCACATCAGCCTGCCCCCGCGAGTCACCAAAAACACGGCGCTGTTCTCCTTCTGCGCTCAGCCCCTCATGACGCAGGAGTCGTGCGAGGGAGAAGTTGTAGGCAACCTCCGTTGCGTTCGCCATATTGCTTTCTTCCTTGTTCTAGGGATGTCAGCAACCCTAGTATATCATTTCCTCTTGGGCGGCCTGCCGCGTCAGCGGCGGGGTGGGTTCTCTCCGGCTCTTCGACCGGCCGGGGTAGGGTACCAGACTTGCCTAATCTGCCCGATATGCTACACAAAGGCCATGACCACCAACCGCAAAAACAAGGGAATCCAGTCTATTCTCGATCTATTCACTAGCTAACCCCCTGATTTTCCACACATCCTACCCCCAGAAGGGGGGTCCCCCCTACCTACAGCCTTAATTCAGCCACCGAGAGCGCTGAAACTTGGCAAAAAATGATTGCAAAAGTTAGCAGCAGTCCGCAAAACGCTCAAAAAATTATGCAGTTATTCGGAAATTTTATGCAGTTCGCCTCAGGTAGGGGCAATTCATGAATTGCCCCTACGGAACGACCCGTGCGTGTCCAAAAAATAATCGATCAAACGCCGTGAAATACTGATACGGCCCGGAATGGACGGCATGGCATCTGGGCTGAACCAGGCTGCTTCGGCGATTTCCACGCCGTCCACTTCAATCTCGCCCCCCGCATACTCGGCGGTAAAACCGAGCATAAGCGAATTCGGAAACGGCCACGGCTGGCTGGTAAAATACCGGATATTCTCGACCGTGATGCCGACCTCTTCCTTGATTTCTCTGGCAACGCATTCCTCTATGGTCTCGCCGGGTTCCACAAAACCGGCCAGAACGCTGTACATCTTGGTCGGGAAATGGGGCGAACGGGCGAGAAGGATTTTCCCGTCGCGTTCCACCATGACAATAATGGCGGGTGACAAGCGGGGGAAGCTCAAGAGCTGGCACTTGGGGCAGCGCTTGGCCCGTTCATCCTGTTTGGTTTCGTTGCGGGTGCCGCACCGTCCGCAGTACTGATGGGTGCGGTCCCACTCAACAATCTGCACGGCGCGGCCACCTAGCACGAACAGGTCTTCGTCAATTCCGCTGTGTGCCTGTCGGAGGTCCTGGAAGTCCAGGTGAGCGGGCACCGAGGCGTCCAGTACATCAATGGCATAACACGCCCGCCCGTCATACCGTCCAAGATAATGCCGATTCCCCGCAGATACTCCCAACTCTTCAAAGCGCTCCAGGCAGGGCACCTGAAACGTTGCGTCAGTCTGCTGAAGCAGGAGTCGGTTGCGGTGAAAACCGAACCACCAGGCCGGGCCGTCCAGGTTGGGGGGCGGTGCGACTTCGGAGATAAATGTTTTTTGCATGCCAAAGATCGGCTGGCCGTGAGAGTGTGGTGCGGTGCGGGAAGACATAGGCGAATCCTCCAGTCCTGGAATCGTCGATGGTGAATCGTCAGGGAAGCATAGCAAACCCACTCCGGGCTGTATCCCCCGGCGGTGAGCCAAGGATATGGGCCGGGCTAGGATTTACTTGGCAGCCTGATACATAAGGCTCTACCGCTCAAGGAAACAGTATGAACCTGAACTATTCGCCGGAAGAGCTGGCTTTTCGCGACACCGTCCGGACCTGGATTCGTGCCAATCTCCCGGACGACCTCCGCGAGAAGGTCGTGAACTATCAGGAACTCAGTCGTGCTGACTATCTGCGCTGGCACAAGATTCTTGCCACCCAGGGCTGGGTGGCTCCGCACTGGCCTGAGGAGTGGGGCGGTACGCATTGGACCGCCGTTCAGCGGTATATTTTTGAAGAGGCGTGCGCGACCGCAGGCTGTCCTATGCTGCTGCCCACAGGGGTTCCCATGTGTGGACCGGTTCTCCTCCGCTTCGGGACTGAAGAGCAGAAAAAACGCTTTTTACCAGGCATTTATAACGGTGATGTTGCCTGGTGCCAGGGCTATTCCGAACCAGGTGCGGGCTCAGACCTCGCTGCGCTCAAGACCCGCGCGGTGCGGGAGGGGGATTATTATGTTGTCAACGGGCAAAAAACCTGGACCACCTGGGCTCATTTTGCCGACTGGATGTTTTGTCTGGTGCGGACCGACCCCTCAGCCGAAAAAAAGCAGCAGGGGATTTCGTTTCTCCTGATCGACATGAAAACGCCGGGGATTAGTGTGCGACCGCTGCTGTTGATGAGTGAGCTGCATGAAGTCAACGAAGTCTTTTTCGACGAGGTGAAAGTACCGCTTGAGAATCTGGTGCATACAGAGAACGACGGCTGGAGCGTTGCCAAATATCTGTTGGGTTACGAACGCCTCAACACCGGCGAGATTGGAGCGTCCAAACGGGACCTGGCCCGACTTAAAGAGCTGGCAGCAACACAACAGCGAAACGGCCGGCCGCTCCTCGACGACCCACGCTTCCGGGATAGGGTATCCCGAGTCGAAGTGGAACTGCTGGCCCTGGAAATTACGAACCTCCGCTTTCTGGACCAGATGCAGAGAGGCCGGGAGCTTGGCGCACAGGTCTCGCTGCTCAAACTGCGTGGCACGGAAATTCAACAAGCCCTGACCGAATTGCTGCTGGAGGTGGCCGGTCCGCTGGCAGCACCGTACCGACCCATTGGGGTAACCGGCGGGGCTACGAAACTGGACCAGCAGACAGCAAACTTGACCGTCCGATACTGCAACCATCGGAAAGCGTCGATTTACGCCGGCTCAAATGAAATCCAGCGGAATATTATTGCCAAGATGTCCCTTGGCTTGTAGGCAGAAAGAGGAGCCTGTTTGTACGAATGCCTCAGTCTCAAATAACGAATTACGATACTAATTGAGGAGTACGCCATGGATCTCAACTATTCCCCCGAAGAAATGGCTTTCCGTGACGATGTCCGTTCCTGGCTTAAAGACAAGCTGCCGGACGAACTGCGCGACAAAGTGGCCAACTATGAAGAGCTGACCAAAGCGGACCTGTTGCGCTGGCAGAAAATAACGGCAGAGCGAGGCTGGGGGGCGCCCGACTGGCCGGCAGAGTGGGGCGGCACGAACTGGACCATCGTTCAGCGGAATATCTTTGAAGAAGAATGCGGCTATGCCGGCTGCCCGCCGCGGATTCCCTTTGGCGTATCCATGTGTGCGCCCGTCCTGCACAAATTTGGCACGCAGGAGCAGAAACAGCGCTTTCTACCCGGCATGTACAACGGCGACGTGTTCTGGTGCCAGGGCTATTCCGAGCCGGGCTCGGGTTCGGACCTGGCTTCACTCAAGACCAGCGCGGTCCGCGAGGGCGACAGCTATGTCGTCAACGGCCAGAAGATTTGGACCACCTGGGCGCAGCACGCCGACTGGATCTTCTGTCTGGTTCGGACCAGCACCGACTTTCCAAAAAGACAACAGGGCATTTCTTTTTTGCTGATGGATATGAAAACGCCGGGCATCAGCGTCCGACCGCTGATGCTCATGGATGGTGGCCAGGAGGTCAACGAGGTGTTCTTTGACGATGTGCGCGTCCCGGCGGAAAACCTCGTCCACGAAGAAAATGATGGCTGGACCGTTGCCAAATATCTCCTGGGCTATGAACGCCTCGGCACGGGCAACACCGGCGCGTCAAAACGAGAAGTGCTGAGGTTGAAAGAGCTGGCGACCCAGCAGTACAAAAACGGCAAACCGCTCATTGACGACCCGCGCTTCCGCGACCGACTGTCCCGGGTGGAAGTCGAGCTGATGGCTTTGGAGATCACCAATCTACGCTTTCTGGATCAGATGCGGGGCGGACGGGCGCCGGGCGCGGAAGTCTCCCTGCTCAAGATTCGCGGCACGGAAATCCAACAGGCTCTTACCGAACTCATGCTGGAAGCGGTCGGGCCGTTTGCCCAGCCGTTTCGGTCGCTGCACGCCACGGACTTTGACCAACACACGGCGAGTATTGCCCCGCGCTACTGCAATTACCGCAAGACTTCGATCTATGCGGGCTCCAACGAGATCCAGCGCAATATCATTTCCAAGGCGTCTCTCGGTCTGTAAACCGAGTCTGTAAACTGTCTTGTAAAGAGGAGAGCGCAGCGTGAATTTTGACTACAGCGAAGAACAACAAATGCTGGCGCAGAGCGTCCGGCAATTTCTGACCAAAGAATATACCTTTGCCGCTCGCCAGGCGATCATCGAGTCCGACCAGGGCTATAGCGAGCAGGTCTGGGCCACGTTTGCCGAAATGGGCCTGCTGGGCCTGCCCTTTACGAGCGAGGTTGGCGGCTTTGGGGGCAATGCGGTAGACCTGATGCCGGTCATGGAAGCGATTGGCGACGGGCTGATTGTCGAGCCCTACCTCGCGAGCGTCGGTCTGGGTGGACAGTTCATTGCCAGGGGTGGCAGTCAGGCCCAAAAGCAAGAGATTCTATCGGCTCTCGTCGCAGGTCAGTGCAAGCTGGCGTTCGCCCAAACCGAACGTGAGGCGCGCTACAATCTGGCGCATGTCGCCTTTCGGGCGGAGAAGACCGATAACGGCTATACGCTTGAGGGCGAGAAATGTGTCGTACTGCACGCGCCCTGCGCCGATAAACTCATTGTGTCGGCGCGCACCGCAGGTCAGACTACCGCCGCGGACGGTATCAGTCTGTTCGTGGTAGACCGTAGCGCGCCGGGCGTGACGCTCACACCCTATCGCACGATTGATAATTTACACGCCGCGGATGTGCGTTTTGCCGGGACGGTTGTTCCGGCTGAGGCGCTGATCGGCCAGGAAGGACAGGCTCTGCCGTTGATCGAAGCCGTGGTGGACTATGCGACCGCCCTGGTGTGCGCCGAGGCGGTTGGGGCCATGCAGTTTGCGAACGATACCACGCTTGAGTATCTCAAGACCCGCAAACAGTTCGGGGTGCCGATCGGTTCGTTTCAGGCCCTGCAACACCGCATGGTGGATATGACGATCATCCATGAGCAGGCCAAATCCATGTCCTGTCTGGCCTGTGTGAAGGCCGATAGCCCGGACGCCGACGAACGCCGCCGGATCATCTCCGCGGCAAAAATCCATATTGCGGATGCATGTCGTCACATCAGCCAGGAGGCCGTTCAGTTGCATGGGGGGATGGGTATGACTGAAGAATTGAAGGTCAGTCACACCTTTCGCCGGCTAACCATGATCGCCCAGACCTTTGGCGACGCGGATCACCATTTGGAACGCTTTGCCGCATGCGAATGAGGGGGAGGGGGCGGTGTGGTGTAGGACGACTTCTTCTTTGGGAGTGCGGGCTTCCAGCCCGCAATAGTGAGTCTGGGAGAACAGCAGGCTGTGGGCAGATAGGAATGAGGCCCGCACTCCCAGTGTATAAAAAGGAAGAGAGTAGGATGGCCGTACTCTCAGCATTTCAGCCGACTGACAACGACGGTCGGTTGTTCAATATGTCCGGGTCGAAACCGGCCGTGCGTTTATACGAACGGGAGATGTCTTCCAATTCTTGTTGGCTGATCACGGCGTCAAGATTGGTAAAACCATCCGGGGCGCGTTGCTCGACAAGCTCCATGCACTGCTCCGGCCCGACCTCCCGATTGGCCTGCACAACTGCCGCCGTAGCTGGACGACGCTCGGCATCATAGGTTGCCACGGCGTGCTCAATCGACGGCTGAAGCGCGAGTTGCCGGGCCAATACGCGCGCGTCAATAATGGCCTGGGAGGCGCCGTTCGAGCCGACCGGGTACATAGGATGGGCCGCATCGCCCAGCAGCGTCACCCGCCCGAAGTCCCAGCTTGGCAGCGGGTCGCGATCGACCATCGGATATTGGTAAATGGTCTCCGCCTGCCGCATCAGCGTCGGCACATCGAGAAAATCAAAGGTAAACGCACTGAAGGGGGCCAGGGCTTCTTCAAGACGAGCCGTGTGTGCCCAGTCCTGCGGGGGCATGGGTTGATCGTCAGCGACCTTGAATTCTGCCACCCAGTTGACGAGCGCCTGGCCTCGGTCCGCGTGGCGTTTTGAAATCGGATAGACAACCACCCGCCGCTGAAAATAGCCGGCCATCAGCATCGTGCGGCCCGACAGAAACGGCTTTCCCACGCTGACCCCGCGCCACATGGTAATCCCGTTCCACTTGGGCGGACCCTCGTCAGGGTAGAGTTGCTGACGGACGACCGAGTGGACACCGTCGCATGCCACGAGCAGGTCGGCCTCGACCCGACGTGCGGATGCCTTCCCGGCCCGCTCGACGAACTCGCCCCAGACCCTTCCCCCTTCCTGCCCGAAGCGGACCAAATGGTGGCCGGTATGGACCCGTGTCTGGCCGAGCCGATCCGCTACGGCTCGGTGGAGCACTTGCAGCAGCTCGCCACGATGAATCGAGAACTGCGGCCAGTGATAGCCCGCAGCACGCCCGCGAGGTTCGCCCCAGATGCGCTGGCCGTGTTTGGAGTAGAAGACCAATTCCCCGGTGGGAATGCCGACCGCGGCGAGACCGTCCAGCAGACCAAGTTCGGTCAGCTCGCGGACCGCGTGGGGCAGCACGTTAATGCCGACTCCCAACTCACTGATAGTGTGAGTAGATTCATAGATATCGACATTGGTCAGGCCGGCGTCGTGGAGCGACAGGGCCAGCGTCATGCCGCCTATGCCACCACCGATAATGGCGATTTTCACTCTGCCTCTCCCAGCCAGCCAAGCCTAGACATCCCGCACGTGCGGCAACACTTCCTTGCCGAAGCGTTCCAGCGAGCGCAGCACCTTGTCGTGCGCCATGCCGCCGAAGTTGACTTCAAATAGCATATGGGTGATGCCCAAGCCTGCCTTGATGTTCTTGATGCGTTGAATACAGCGCTCGGGACTGCCGAACATCAGTCCGTCGCCTTTGTCTAGCACGTCATAGTTGAGCTGAGAGAAGATATCGCCGAGTCCCTTGCCGTAGGCTTTATACTCGTCAGACTGCCAGGGTTTATCCAGGCCGGCGAAGAATTTGAAATAGCGCTCCAACTCCGTTGCGGCTTCACGCTGGGCCTGCTCGTCGTCATCGGCGACGTAGAGATGGTAGGTGCCCTGTACTTCTTTTTGTGCCGGATCGTGCCCGTTGTCGATTAAGGTTTGGCGATACAGATCGACCCGCTCGCGGAGCGGGCCGAAGGTCGGATAGGCGAAGGGCACCAGCATGATGTTATAGCCCTGCTCGCCCGTCCAGATGAAGGACTCTTGGGACGCCACAGCCGCAGCCCAGACGGGCGGGTGGGGTTGCTGCACCGGCTTGGGCAGCGTTTTGACCTGATCGATGCTGAAGTATTTTCCGGTACAGGTGACCTCGTCCTGGGTCCAGGCCTGGAGGATAATATCGAGCGCCTCGTGGTAGCGGCCCTGGCTGTCGTCCGGATTAATTCCAAACAGGTCGTACTCGCGGCGCAGGATACCTCGCCCAATACCGAAATCGAGCCGTCCGTCGCTCAGGACGTCCAGCATGGCATACTCCTCGGCCGTCTTGATCGGATTGGTCAGCGGCAACAGCGTCACCGCGGTGCCGAAGCGAACGCGCTTCGTGCGCTGGGCAACCGCGGCGGCAAAAATAGGCGGGGAAGGAAAGGCATAGCCGCCGACGTAGTGCTCCGCAAACCAGATGCTATCCAGACCGATTTCTTCACACAGGTCGATCTGCTCCAGCATTTCGCCGTAGTAATGGCTGGACGATTTGTGGCGCTCTTCGTGATAGTCGGGAATATACAATACGCCGAATTTCATGCAGTCCTCCTTCTGCTTACTGCTTACAGCTCGATCGGATAGGGTGAGAGTTCGCCGCTGTCGTATTTCTCGGGCAGACCCGGCGTGGCGTTTTCCCAGACCAGGAGCATGGCCCGCTTGGGCGAAAAGCCCTGGTGTCGGATATCGGCCGGCATGGCCGCCACATCGCCCGGCTTCATGACCACCTTGGCCCGCGGCTGTCCGGTCTCCTTGTCGCTGACCTGCCAGGTGATCTGGTCGCTGACCTGGATAAACCACTCGACCCGGTCATTGCCGTGAATGACCGGCAGGATGTGTTCCTCGGTGGTCGGGCAAAACAGGCTGTTGCGACACACGGACACTACGGACGGGTTCCAGGTCACGTCAGAGCGGGACAGATATTTGAACAGGTTGAAGGCGTGGACCTCGTTCTCAAAGCCCGGCTCGGCGTGCATCTCCGGTTCGTCCTGTTCGACATCGGCAAAGGCGCGGTTGATCGGGTAACCGTTTTCGTCCGAGCGGAGCGAGGCATCGCCGGCCAGACCGGGCATGCGCCGACAGGTTTCCCGGTTGCGTTCAACCGCGGCGGTATTGCTCCCGTTCTTTTTGCCGAAGATCGTGGTGGCGGTCTCCGCGGGCGCGGCAAACGGGTCAAAGCCTGCGTTGGTCCAGTCGCTCAGCACGGCCTTGAAGGTGGCCAGAATCTCCGGCGTCTCAAAGGTCTCGACATAATCGAGGCCGGAGTCATGATAGCCGTCGTTATAGCGGCCGGCGTACAGCTCCACCCGCCCATACCGATTCCGGGTGCCGAGCACGGCATCAAAATTGACCCAGCCGTAAAAAAACCCCCAGGCCACATCGCGCACCAGGGCCCTGAGAAAGGCGTCCACCGGCAGGGTGTGGGAGAGCTGTGTTTCTCTGGCCGGCCAGCCCACGGTGACGAAATACTCGTCGCGTGAAAAAGAAAACCGTCCCAGTTCAAAACGCTTATACCCGGTCTGCTTGTCGGGCGCCGAGGCTTTGACGTCGCTCATGGTCTTTCTCCTTAGGCTGCGCAAATATCCGCCCATTTTTCGACTGTGAGCGGACCTTGCAGCGTTTGCAGCAAAATCACACTCGGTCGTTCGGCCAGAAACTGATAGGCCGCCCCTGCTGGAAGCAGGGCTTGGTGGCCGCGCCGGAGTTTCATCCAGCCCATTTTTTTACCGGCGGGTGGTCCGGGCAGGCGCACCGAGCCTTGAGTGTCCGCTGACATAACGGCGGCCGGGTCGTCGAGTTTGACCAGATGCAGCTCCAACTGGCCGTCCATGACCACCGCGAATTCATCGTGCGTAGCCGTAAACCAGTCTGAGCGGCCTTCGGCGCGCAGGACTTCGACCACGTACTCCAGGTTTTTTGCCACCGCGATCTTTTCATACGGCTGTGCGCCGGCGGCCACCTCAAAGACGTTGGAAAAGGCGTAATGCCGGGCCTGGTCCTGAATGATTTCGACTCGGCCTTTCTCGTAGTGCGCCAGGGAACCAAACACGGTCGTGTATTCAGACATCCTGATCCCTCCTTCCACCGACATATACTCTGTGTCAGCAGCGTTGTGCTACCGCAACCATGCGCGAGACTTTGCCCAGCGCAATATCGGTTGTGCGGCGGCCCAGGCCGCAGGACGGCGCAATCCACAGTCGGTCTGCGGCGACATATTTGAGCACCTCACGAATGCGCTCCTCAACCTGGGCGTTGGTCTCGACCGGAGCCTTGACATCAACAATGCCGGCAATGACCTGCATGCCGCTGGGAATATCGCGCAGACAGGCCCGGTCGGCCCACTGGCCGGGGTGGGAGCATTCCAGGTGGACCTTATCGATCACGCCGGCCAGCCGCTCAATATAGGGCAGCAGGGCGTGCAGATTATGGGTGGTGACGGCCGACTGCGAACCCAGGTCGCCCAGGCAACAGTGGATGGTTTTGAGCGTGCCCACCCCTTCAAAACTGCGGGCAATCAAATCGGCCGCCTCTTCGGGAGCCAGGCGGCCCAGGACGGAGCGAATGGCGACCGTGGGAATATCCAGTTGGATCTCGCGAACCTTGGCTGCTGCGAGCTCGCGCAGTTCCCGATTCACGATTGCGATTGCCCGTGGAAGCTGCGCCCGGACCGCCTCCGTCCATTTGAGGTGGCCGAGCACTTCCAAGGGACCGGGGACGGCGACTTTATCCAGGCGCGGTTCGATGTGAGATTCGCGGCGAAAGGCATCGACATAGCCCAGACCGCGCGGGGCCTCGATATCGCCCGTCAGTTCGTAGCGGGCCACATCCGTATACGCCCGTAATGTGTCGGCTTGCGGTTGCACCAGGCGGACCCCGGTGAGTTGGCGGGGAATGTGCTGAATGAAGACCTCGGCGAAAAACTCGCCGCCCATGAACTGGGTCACGCCGGTCGCCTGCTGCTCACGGATGGCTACTTCTGCCGCGCCGCTTAACGTCGGTTTGACGAGCATGTGCGGCAATTGTCCACGGTGATACTGCAACAAACGGTTACGGTACTGTTCAGGCAGAGGCCAACTTCCTACGACCGTTGTGCGGATCATGGCAACTCCCGTCTTGCGATATATCCTTCCCGCTTTACACCTGACAGGCATGAGACGAGAAGGGCACGCTAGCGTACTCCTTGCCGGAACGGAAGCTGCAACCTGTCCATCCCTGTATCTGTCTTGACAGCAGGAGTATGATTGGTCACGGGTAGAGCGGACAAAGCGAGATGGAAAAACAACTCCAGAGGAGGGAAATATGATTCACGTCACGGAGCTGGGCTATATGGGGATTGGTGTCAAAGACCTCGACACCTGGAAGCATTTCCCAGCCAATATTATTGGCTGGGAAATTGCAGATGAAGGCGAAGGCGACCGCTGCTACGCGCGTCTGGACTACTGGCACCATCGGATTGTCCTGCACAACGATCCCAGCGACGATCTGCTCTATCTCGGCTTTCGGGTTGCCGGGCCCGAGGAGTTCGGGCAGATGCAGCAGCAGTTGACCGAGGCGGGCATCGCCTACCGCCTGGGATCGCCGGACGAGGCTGCCGAGCGGCGCGTACTGGAAGTGTTGAAACTCGCAGACCCCAACGGCAATCCGGTCGAGATTTTTCACGGTCCGCAGGTGCAGTTCAGCCAGCCTTTTTATCCCGGACGCCGCATGCACGGGCAGTTCGAGACCGGCGCGGGCGGCTTGGGACATTGTATTGTCGGCCAACAGGATACGGACGCAGCGTATCGCTTTTATCGTGCCCTGGGCATGCGCGGCAGCGTGGAATACAAGATTCAACGGGGCAAGCAGGTCATCGCGCCAGTTTTTATGCACTGCAATGAGCGCGACCATTCCGTGGCCTTTGGCATCGGTCCATCCGAGCAGCGTCTGAATCACATTATGGTCGAGGTAGACAATCTGGACGACGTGGGCCTGACCTACGAGATCGTCCGCGAGCATAAGGTGCCGGTCGCCATTACTCCCGGCAAACACTCCAACGACCATATGTACTCCTTCTACTTCCGCACCCCCTCGGGTTGGCTGATCGAGTATGGCTGGGGCGGACGACCCGCGACGCATCAGTCCGAATACTACGTGCGCGACGTGTATGGACATGCCCCTGAAGAGGGCGGTTTTGACGCACGGAGCGAGTCCCGCAAGGCCGGGTAAGCGTGGCGGCGCAAGGAGAGAGGAGGCCGGGCATGAAAATCGATGTTCACACCCATTTCTTATCCGAGCATATCGCCCGCACGCTCGAAAAACGGAGTGACTTTCCCTACACCCGGCTGGTGGACGGCACGTATCATTTTCACTGTTGTCAGGGCTTAACCATTCCCATGCTGCCGCCCTTATACGATATGCAGACCAAGCTGGCGCATATGGATGAAGCCGGCATCGATATCTCCATCCTGAGTTTGGCCGTGCCCGGACCGGACCGGGTAGGGGGCGCTCAGGCGGATGAGTTGGCCCGGATTGCGAACGATCTTCTGGCCGAACTCATTGCCGCTCACCCGGACCGTTTTTGGGGCTACGCGACTCTGGGCTTTGGGGACACCGATGCGGCGCTGAAGGAGCTTGACCGCTGTATCTCGGAACTCAACTTTCGGGGTCTCCAACTGTATTCCAATATCAACGACAAGCCGCTCGACTCTCCCGAGTTCCGTCCCGTTTTCGCGCGTGTGGCCGAGCTTGGCCGGCCCATTTTTATCCATCCTACCGTGCCCCTGAATCAGCGCTATTTGATGGACCTGGTGCCGGTGCCGGTGCTGGCGTTTATGGTGGATAATACGCTCGCCGCCATGCGTCTGGCCCTGTCCGGGGTGCTGTCAGACTATGCGGACGCGCCGATCATCATTCCTCATGTTGGTGCCACCGTGCCGTATTTGATGGGTCGGCTGGACGGCATGCTGGGGGCTTTTGGTGGGGATGACGTGGTGAAGGAGCCGAGTCGGTTTCTGAAAAAACTGTATATGGATACGGTCGCCTACGAGCCGGAACCGCTCGAATGGTGCCTGTCGATGATGGGCGCCCATCAACTCGTGCTGGGCACGGACCATCCCTACGGTTCCTGGCAGCGGCCCATTGAACTGGTGGAGAAGCTGGCCTGCTCCGATGACGAGCGTGAACAGATATTACACGGCAACGTCGAACGTTTGTTTGCGGTGTGAACGGAAGTCTCGATTGCGGTGAGGAGTTACAACCTATATCACCGTACAGTTCCCTCAGACACAGGTGAAGCATGAGCCGTACCATCCAGTCGCGCCGGTTGGCGCTGCACGGCGTACAACTTGACGTATATGAACACGGACAGGGTCGCCCGATACTGGTCTTACACGGGGAAGACGGGCCGTACCCCCAGGCTCCGTTTTTTTCTCTTTTGGCGAATCAGGGCCGGGTGATCCTGCCGACCCATCCCGGCTTTGGCCAGGCGCCCGATGCGACGGATATCGACACGGTGGATGACCTGGCCTATCTCTATCTCGACCTGCTCGACGAGTCTGATCTCCGCGAGGTGGTCGTCATCGGCTGCTCGCTCGGTGGCTGGATAGCCGCCGAAATGGCGGTCAAGTCTACCGCCCGTCTCAGCCAACTGATCCTGGTTGCGCCGCTCGGTATCAAGGTAGGTGACCGGGAGACGCGCGACATCCCGGATATTTTCGCCCTGCCGCCGGAAGAGGTCACCCGGCTGCAATACCACGACCCGACCCAGGGCGCAGTTGATTACGCCAGCCTGTCCGATGACGAACTTATTGTGACTGCCCGCAACCGGGAAGCGACCGCCCTGTATGCCTGGGAGCCGTACTTTCATAATCCCAAGCTGCGCCAGCGCTTGCATCGGGTCGCTCTTCCGACGCTGCTCGTCTGGGGAGCGAGTGATCGTTTTGTGACCCCCGACTATTATGGCACGGCCTATCGTGACGCTATCCCCGGTGCGCAGCTCACCGTCATTGACCAAGCCGGCCACTGGCCGCACCTGGAACAGCCGGAAGTCTTCGCCGAGCGGGTCGGTGCGTTTCTTGCAGCGGTATAGATAGTATAGATAAAGGAGTCGTGCCCATGCGCGCCTGGCATTTCAGCGAAAACGCCTATCATCTCCTGCCCGATGCGAAAGAGTACGACTCGGTCCGCGTCACCCTCCCCAATCGCTACTATGACCCGAAAATCGGCGCCGACCTGTACCACCGCTTTATCGACGAATGGCTCACTGCCGAGGAACTGGGGCTCGACATCATGGTGAACGAGCACCACCAGACCGCGACCAATCTCAACCCGGCCGGCCCTATCATTATGGGCATCCTCGCCCGTGAAACCAAAACGGCTCGGCTGCTGATTCTCGGCAACCCGATTGCCAACCGGCGTGAGCCCGTGCGCGTGGCGGAAGAGATGGCCATGGTCGATGTCTACTCGCGCGGACGCCTGGAGGTGGGCTTTGTGCGCGGGGTGCCGTATGAAATGTCGGCCGGCAACCATCGGCCTACGCGCATGATGGAGCGCTTCTGGGAAGCCTACGACTTGATCCTCAAGGCCTGGACGAGTCACGACGGACCGTTTAACTGGGAGGGCAAATACTTTCACCATCGTCAGGTCAACATCTGGCCTCGGCCCTATCAGCAGCCGCATCCGCCCGTCTGGATCACGGCGCTCAGTCCGGGCTCCGCCCAGGCGGTTGGTGAGCGCGGTAATATCGTGGCCTGCTTTTTGACCGGCTTCGACGGGTCAAAGCGGGTGTTTGACGCCTATCGGACACGCCGGGCCGAACTCGGCCTGCCGGCTGCCGGCCTGGATCGTTTTGCCTATGCCGCTCTGGTCTACACGGGGGAAACGGACGAAGAAGGCTATGCCGGGGCGCGCAAGCTGATGTGGTATGTGGAGGCCAATAAAGTACCGTTCCAGTTCACCAGCCCGCCGGGCTATCATCCGCCGGTCGCCATGGCCGGGGCGATGAAAGGACCGGCCTCGGGCGTGTTCAAGATGTTCCAGAACCCGAAGCTGGAGAGCTTTATGGAGCACGGGCTGGTCTTTGCCGGCAACCCGGATTCCGTGTACCGGCAGATTGTCAAGTTTTACGAACACGTGGGCGGCTTTGGTCAGCTCCTGCTGATGGGTCAGGCCGGCTTCCTTGATCATCAAGAGACGGTCAAGGGCATGCAACTCTTTGCCCGAGAAGTGTACCCGCGCCTGAAAGAGCTGCATCCTGCGGTTGCGGCCTGACATGGAGTTATGCTTCCAGAACATTATTCTCGATACTGCTGAAGGAGGTTGAATATGAAGACACCGTTTTCCGGTGGCTGTGCGTGTGGTGCAATCCGCTATAGCTGTGCCGCCGAACCGCTGTATATGGGGAATTGTCATTGCCGGGACTGCCAGCGCGCAACCGGCAGCGCCTATTTTGCGGCGGTCATCGTCAAACAATCCGATTTTTCTCTCACGGGCGAGCTTGCCTGGTTTGAGAAGCAGGCCGACCGCGGCCATACTATGGGTCGTGGGTTCTGCCCTTCGTGTGGCTCCCCCGTCCTGTTAACCAACGCCGCCGCGCCGGACTTCAGGGTCCTGTACGCGGGTAGTCTTGACGATCCGAGCTGGTATCAACCCCAGCGGGATATTTATGTGGCCAGCGCTCAGCCGTGGGATGTCATGCATCCGGATGTGCCAAAAGTGGACGGTATGCCGGAGGCGCTTTAACTCATGCCAACGGTCCTGAGAGCCGGCCCATACCGCCTCTTTTTCTATGCGGGAGATAGTATGGAACCACCACATATCCATGTGGAGCGTGACGATAACATTGCGAAGTTCTGGCTTGATCCAGTCCGTCTGCAAAGGAGCGACGGATTTTCTCGGGTAGAGATAGGCCGTATTCAGAAACTTGTCGCGAGACACCAAACAGCTTTATGGGAGGCTTGGAATGAGTATTTCCGCGGTTGAGATTGCAGTCCCCAAAGCAGAAAGGGTGAAGGTCTCTGCCGGCACTTTGTGCGTCGATCTGGACGACGGACGAACCATATCGGCTCCCCTTGCCTGGTTTCCACGGCTGTATCATGCGACGAAAGCGGAAGCCGCTAACTGGAGATTGATCGGTAAAGGACAAGGGGTGCGTTGGGAAGATATCGATGAGGATATCAGTGTTGAGGGCCTGCTGGCGGGGAGACCGTCGGGGGAGAGCCAATCTTCATTTCAGAAGTGGCTGGACACCCGGTCGACTCGTCCCCCTCGGCGTCCCAGCCGTCACGCGAAGCAGGGAAGCTGAGTTTGCGTGCAACCTAATGCCGGAGTTCACCGACCCGGCTCCCTGGTATTTCCGTACCGTGGAGTCCTGGATTAAACTCCTCCGAGACAGTGGTTTCGATATCCTGGAAAGCCGCGAGCCGATCCATCCGGGGACGGGCAAGCCCGTTTCGATCATCTTCGTGAGCCAGACGGCTGAAAGGAGCATCAGCCGATAAGCCGACTACAGGTCGCGCACGCTCGGCAGCACCTCTTCGGCAAAGCGCTGCATCGCCACCTTCACGTGTTCGTGGAGAACGGTTCCGCCGGGATTGAAGGAACAGATCAGGGAATCCAATCTGGCCCGTTGCTGCACCTCTGCAATCCGGTCTATGCACTCCTGTGGGTTGCCAAATATGGCCATGTTCTCTTGCGCGGTCTCATATGTGGTACGCTGGCCTATCGGGTGACGGGCAAAGCTGTCGGCCATCTGCCGGCGCACCGCGGCACGATCCTGAGCCGTGAAGACAAAAAATACGGCCGACACCTGCGCATTCCCCGCGGTCCGTTTGGCCGCCGAATCACGGTACAGCCCGAGATGGGTCAGAAAATCGTCCGGCCAGGGGTGAATGGGGGCGGCCATTAACAGGCGTAAGCCGCGCCGACCGGCAAACTCGGCCGTGCCCGGACTATTGGCCGCGATATGCAGCGGCGGGCCAGGCTGCTGAAGCGGCTTGGGAACGACGTTGACGGACTCGAACTGATAGTGCCGACCGTGGTAGGTGAGCGGGGCATCGGTCCAGGCCTGTTCCAGGATATCAACCGCTTCTTCCAGTCGGGTGGTGCGTTCTTCCCACGGAATACCAAACCCGTCGAAATTGTGATTCCACGTCCCCCGCCCGATGCCGAAGTCCAGCCTGCCGCCGGTGACAATATCAACCGTTGCGGCTTCTTCGGCCACGCTGACTGGGTTGTGGAGCGGGAGTTGGCTGACCCCAATGCCCAGGCGGATACGCTCGGTGCGTCCCGAGAGGGCCGCGGCAACAACCAGCGGAGCCGGCATGGTGGAAAAACCGGCGTCAAAATGGGCCTCGGCCAGCCACGCGGAGTCAAAGCCCAACTGGTCCGCGTAGACAATCTGCTCGAACGTCTCCCGATAGCGTTGCGGAACAGACTGCCCAGGGGCGCAGGGTAACTGATAAAAAACGCCGAACTGCATGAGTGCGTGTACTTCCTTTGAATGATGTATGGGTCGTCCGAAGGTCTAATCTAGCTGTCCAATCTGCCGGAGGACAGTGGCTTGATCCCAATAAATGCGCTCAGCCGACATTTTGCCGGCACGGAATTGCACGATCAGGACAATGTCAAACTCGATAGGCTTGTTGGTCGGTGGAATGCCGGGCAGAAACCAATCCATCTGCTGTGTATGGATGAGCTGGATGTGGGCCTCTTCGACAATATAGTCATCCGCGACGACTTGATTGGTTGTGGTGTGGGTCCACGAGGGGGGGATCGAGGGAATAAACTCGTCCCGGTAGAGTGGCTTCAGCTCGGTCTTGCCTTTGCCACCCCAGCCGGTCGGCACGGTCAGGACCGAAGCGTCCTCTACCATGGTGGACAACGACAGGTCCTCATCTTTGACCATGAATTCGCCACGAATATGGTCATTCCAGAGTCTCAGATTCTCTTGCGCCGACATGCCGCCCTCCTCGTTCTACTGAATACCGTACTTCCCCGGTGAGAGAATGCCATTGGGGTCCAAGGCTTTTTTGATGTCCGAGCACACCTGCGGAAAGGTTTCGAGCCGTTGCATGGCTTCCGCCTGAAAATCGAGCGGGGCGCGTGAAACCGGATAGCCCGCCTCCGTATACGCAGTCATCAATTCTCGGTAACAGCGACTCATACGTTGGCATTCCTCAGGGTCTTGGCGATTAAAGATAATGATATGCAAGGCCCGGCTCAGCCGTGGTCCACAGACGTATTCGGTGATGTACTCGAAGCCATGCTTGTGCAGAATACGGCGGGACAAGGCTTGGTGTTGATTGGCGATGCTCCCCAGCATAGGCATAGCCGGAAGAAACCAACACGCCCCACCGCCCGGCCGCCAGTTGAGCAAGCCGAGTTCCTCTCGCGTGGGATGGCCGCTGAATGTATCGCTATGAATCTTGAGGAGCGCATGATCCTGCGCTTCTTCATGAGCAATATAACGCGCCTTGCCAGACTGTCCGAAATGGGCTTGCACGCGCGCAAGCATGGGCTCAAGCGCTTCATCTGACACACCGTAAAACGCGCCTGACACACACCAGGCACCAACGCCATACTCATTTTGGAGCTGCTGTCGGATATCATCCGGAAGTGGCGTCTTCCCTCCCGTCCGCTCAAAAGGATAGCTGGCGACCGTCCCGATGCCATACAGATCGCTCGTGACCTTGATGAGCGAAGGAACCACATTGTTCATCTTGAGCGGACGGACGAGTTCGATGATATCCCCAAAATCTTCGTCATCAGGAAAGAGGAAGAAAAAGGACCGAATCGCCGCCGGCCGTGGCATGAGCCACACGCCGAGTCGGGTGACAATGCCGAAATTAGACTGGAGAAATAATCCATCCAGATACGGGCCATAACCATACTTTGCGACATGCCAGGTCTTCGCTCCGGGCAAGGCTCCGTCGGCCGTTCGGAGAATCCGCCCATCACCCAGAACGACTTCCAAACCACAGCTCATCCCAAAATGATCAAAATAGGGGGTATAGCCGGCACCTTTATCAAGGGTGTTGCCAACAATACCGCCTTCTGGTGGACCCGACGTTGTGTCCATCATCAGCGTGTGGCCACGTTGGCCCAGGGCGTTGTAGAGGTGTTGATAGCTTGCCCCTGACTCAAACTCGGCAAAGCATAAGGTTTCGTCGATTTCGAGAATACGGTTCATACGTTTGCCGACATCGACGATAACACAGCCCTCTTGAAAGGGACTCTTCAAGCCCAGTCCGCTATTCTCACCTGTGCTGATACTGTACAGGGGGGTCCGGAACTCATTCGCAAGCCGGACAATCGTTTGGACTTCAGCCGTTGAACCTGGGTATACGATGCCGGAGGGACGGCGGTCGCCTCCAGGCAGACGGTTCCGGCTATAATGTGTCAACGTCTCTTCTCCCGTAGAGACTGCTCCGTTTCCCAGGGCAGCCTGAACAGCTCGAAGAAATTCAGCAGGCGCAGCAGGCATAGCTGTTGTGTATGCCTGCTGCTGTGAGACTGCAAGCAAGAGCGGCAGATGAAAGAAAGGGGGGTGCCTCCTCAGCCTTGAGGCCCCCTGGAACAGGCGGGCCGTCAAGACGCTCATGCCGTTCAGGGCAAAGGGCACTTGACCAAATCAACGGCTGTAGCTGTGCTTCCTATCCTGCGGGCCCGCGGGTGTTCAGGGTAGGGGCGGTTCGTGAACCGCCCGCTCTTGCCTGCGCTCTACCAGGGACAAATGTTCACACGCCAGTACGACGTGACCGTCTTGGTTAATGACCTCAATCAGGTCAACTAGCACGCCGTGGGTGGTCCGCCGGGGATAATCGCGCTTATCCTTGACCGTGAGGCGGACGTGGATCGTGTCACCAATAAAGACCGGGCGGATAAAACGGACGCGGTCGTAGCCATAGGAAAACGCGACCGGATTGATCTCTGTGGCCGTCATCCCGGCACCAATACTGAGAATCAGCGTGCCGTGAGCAATACGTTGGCCAAACTCATTGGTCTTGGACCACTCGGCGTCTACATGGTGCGGAAAAAAGTCCCCGGTCTGTCCGGCATGGGTGACAATATCGCTCTCGGTAATCGTCCGACCCAAGGTCTGGCGGGACGCGCCAAGCTCGTACTCTTCGAAATAGGTGGTCTTGACCATGGGGTGTCCTGCTTCTCATCACCGGTGAGCGCCCGCCCAACTCCGTCCCCTATCAAGTCTGCCAGGAAGAGGCAACGCAAAGGCCGCCCGCCGACTGGGCGGTTGCGACCTGCCCGTCCGGCGGCCCCTGATGCAAACCCTGGCTTGCACGATATAATAAAACAATACAGCGACGTAAAGGTGAAAGCCCCCCGCTCATGGTACAACAACCGCATATTTCCAAACGAATGCATTCCTGGTGGATGGGAGCGTTTTCTCTCCTGTTCTTGCTCGTGAGCGCAGGCTGTAGTCCGTATGTGGTGCGTTCCCTGGAGCAGACGACGGTTGCCATCCCGCAGACGTATCATCATGGCGCGACGGGCGAGCGCGTCCTGGGTCAATGGTGGCGGGAGTTTGGTGACCCTCGGCTGAACGCGGCGATGGAGCGCGTCTTTACCGAGAATTTCGAGTTGAGGCAGACCTGGTCGCGGCTCGCCCAAGCCCAAGCCCTGGCCCGGATTGCGGGGGCTGAGCAAGTCCCCCAGGTCGATTTTCGTACGGGCGCCTCCCGTCTTCACAGCGTTGACCGGGAAGCGACCGACCTGGGCGGGAGTAGCAGCACGCGGACGGCGAACCCGGACCGCTATTTTGTGGCCACGGGCCTCACGTATGAGATTGATATCTGGCAGCGTATTGCCTCCCGGCGGACCGCCGCCCGGCTTGAATCGGTCGCCTCGCGTCAGGACGTGGAGGCCACGGCGCTGCTGCTCACCGGCGCGGTGGTGAATGTCTGGCTGACCTGTCAGGAGCAGTCCGCCCTGTTAGACCTGCTGCGGGAACAGATACGGGTGAGCCAAACCCTGCTCACCCTGACCGAACTCCGCTTCAGCGTCGGGACGGGCTCGGCCGTGAATGTGTTGCAGCAACGCCAGCAGCTTGCCGACACCCAGGCCCAGGTGCCGGTCGTCCAATCGTTGCTGGAGACAGCCCTCAATCAGCTCGCGGTTCTCCTTGGCCGCGTGCCGGGCTCGCTTGACGAGATGGCGCCCGGCCGCGCGCTGCCCGCGCTGCCGCCGTTTCCCCAACTGGTTTCCCCCACCATGCTGCTGGTGTCCCGGCCGGATTTGCAGGCCGCCCAGCTCCGACTCCAATCCGCGGACTATCGGGTCGCCGCGGCCGTGGCCGAGCGCCTGCCCCGCCTGGTATTGCAGTTGTCCTACGAGTTCAGCGCCCGGAGTTGGGACAGCTTCTTTCGGCAGGAAATCGGCTCGCTGCTGGGTGATATGCTCACGCCGCTGCTTGATGGCGGCCGACGGCGGAACGAGGTGGTCCGGCAAAAAGCCCGCGTCCAGGAATTGCTCGACCGCTTTGGGCAGACGTATCTGACGGCCCTGCGCGAGATCGAAGACGCCTTGGTCCAGGAACACCGGCAACGAGAACTCATCCGCAATCTTGAACGGCAGATGACGCTTGCGCAGTCAACCCTGGATGTCTCCCGCTCGCGCTATACCCACGGCCTGATTGATTACCTCAATGTACTCGTGGCGGTACAGTCGCTTCAGGCTCTCCAGCGTCGGGTGATTAGCGAGCGGAAGACCCTGTTGAGCCGGCGGGCCGAGCTCTACCGCGCCCTGGGCGGCAAGTGGACGGATACCTTAGAGGCTCCGAACGCTCTCCGCCTGGCTGCCTCGCCCAGCCCGGCGGCTCTCTCAGGAGGACGGTTGTGACGCGCGCCGCAGGGGAGAACGGATGGGCGACACGTCTGTTCCGGTTCGGACTGCCGCTGCTTATTCTCATTGCCGGCCTGTTGGGTGCCCGCGCGCTGATCGCCAGCCGGCCGCCGGTCCCCAAGGTTGACCGGGAAGCCGTGCCCACGCTGGTTGAGGTGCTCACCGTTCACGCCCAGGATGAGCAAGCCGTATTGCAGGCGTATGGCACCGTTCGGGCTCACCGGGAACTGACCCTCTTCCCCCGCGTCGAGGGCTATGTCATTGCCCAGCATGACGAGCTGATCGAGGGCGGCCTGGTCCGGACGGGCGAGGTGCTGCTCACGATTGACCCGCAGGACTATCGTCTGGCGGTCGATGCCGAGTGGGGCAACCTGGCGCGGGCGGAATTCGAGTTGCGAGTCGAACAGGGCAATCAGGTCGTCGCCCACCAGGAATGGGACCTGCTGGAGCCGTCTATCGAGACCAGTGAGATGGGTCGAGTCCTGGCGCTGCGCCAGCCCCATCTCGAAGAGAAGCGGGCCGCGGTGTCTGCGGCAAAGAGCCGTCTGGCCCAGGCTGAGCTGGACCTGACCCGAACGGTGGTTTCGGCGCCGTGCAATGCGCTGGTGTTGAAGGAGACGGTTGAAGTCGGGCAATTGGTCAACGCGCGGAGTGCAATTGCGACCCTGGTGTGTACCGATGCGTTTCGGGTCGAAGTGAGCGTACCGCTCAATCAATTGGGCTGGGTGGAATTCCCGGACGCTGTTCAATCGTCACCATCTGAGCGCCTCCCGGATGTCGCAGCAAAAGGCTCCACCGTCCGTATCGTGCGCAATCTCGGAAACGGAGAAGCCGTCCTGTGGACGGGATGGGTCGAGCGTCTGCTCGGCGATGTGACAGAAAACGGACGTATGGCCCGGGTGCTGGTCCTGGTCCCGGACCCACTCGGTCTGGAGCCCTTCGTCCAGACTCAGGACATGCCCGGTGCGGGTCCCCGTTCGTCCCTCCTGCTCGGGGAGTACGTCAGGGTTGAGATTCTCGGTCCAACCCTGCCTCAGACGATTGTCCTGCCGCGTAGCAGCCTGCGTGAGGAAGAGCGGGTATGGGTGTATAACGCGCGGCAGGAATTGGAAATTCGGCAAGTAGAAGTGGCACTGCGGCGGCGGGATTCTGTGCTGATTCGAGCCGGCCTGGAGGACGGCGATCAGGTCGTCACCAGTTCTCTGCCCGCCGCGCTGCCGGGGATGCGCTTACAGGCCGTGGAGGCTGAGCCGGCTCCCACGGCCGAAGGCGCGGACAAGGAATAAGCGTCCCGTGGCTGACAGTATTGATACAGCGCCGCGTGCCGGTAGCCCAATCGCCTGGATGGCGCGCAACCACGTGGCCGCCAATCTGATGATGCTGCTGTTTCTGGTGGGTGGCCTCATGCTCAGCACGCGTGTCAAACAGGAAATTTTCCCCGAGTTCACTGTCGATACTATTAGTGTCTCCGTGCTGTATCGTGGAGCCAGCCCGGCGGAAGTCGAGCAGGGAATTGTTTTGTCCATCGAAGACGAGGTGCGGGGACTGGACGGGGTCAAGGAAGTGCGGGCCACGGCAACCGAAAGCCGTGCCAGGGTGACCATTGAGTTGCTGATCGGCACGGATACAAGCAAGGCGCTCCAGGATGTCAAAAACGCAGTGGACAGTATTTTGTCCTTTCCCGAAGAGACGGAACGGCCGATCGTCAGCCTGGCGGTGGTGCGCAACCGGGTGCTAACTCTGCTGGTACATGGTCCGCAGGACGAGCAGACTCTGCGCGACTTGGCCGAGCGCATTCGAGACGATCTGCTGCAACGGCCCGGCGTGACCCTGATTGAGCTGGCCGCCGCCAGACCGCTGGAGATCAGCCTGGAGGTCCCACAGCGCAATCTGCGCGCCTATAATCTGACCCTCGATCGCATTGCGCGTGAGGTGCGTGAAGCGGCGATTGAACTGCCGGCCGGCGGGGTGAAAACCCCGGGTGGTGAAGTGCTGCTGCGCACCCAGGAACGCCGCGACTTTGCCCGCGAGTATGCCAATATCCCGGTCGCGGCGGCGCCGGACGGCTCGCAAATTCTGGTGGGCGACATTGCGCATATCCATGACGGCTTTGAGGAGACCGACATGGAGGCGGTTTTCAACGGACAACGCGCGGTCCAGGTTCAGGTCTTTCGCGTCGGCAATGAAACCCCGCAATCGGTCTCCGATACGGTTCGGGCCTATGTGGCCGAAATCGAGCCGGACCTACCGCCCGGAATCGGCTTGACCGTTTGGAACGATCGGTCCGAAGTCTACCGCGACCGGGTCAACCTGTTGGTCAAAAACGCCTTCCTGGGTCTGGTCCTGGTCCTGTTGCTGTTGGGTATTTTCCTCGACCCGAAGCTGGCCTTTTGGGTGACCTTGGGCATTCCCGTCTCCATTTTGGGCTCATTTCTTTTCCTGCCGCTGACCGGCACCTCGATTAATATGATCACGCTTTTTGCCTTTATTATTACCCTGGGCATCGTGGTCGATGACGCGGTGGTCGTCGGGGAAAACGTGTATGAAAAGCGTGAGCAGGGACTGCCGTTCTTGCAGGCCGCGGTCGAAGGAGCCCAAGACATCGCCGGGCCGGTGCTGTTTGCCGTGTTGACCAATATCGTGGCATTTCTGCCGCTCCTCTTTGTACCGGGAACGTTCGGAAAATTCTTTGGTCAGATCCCGGCGGTGGTGGTGGCCGTGTTTGTGGTCTCGCTCATTGAATCGCTGTTCATTCTGCCCGCCCACCTGTCGAGCCAGACACCCGAAAACCGGGTGTGGGCCGTGCTCGGGAAGCCGCGCCGAATTTTTAACGTACTCTTGCAGCGCTGCATGACGCAGGGCTATCAGCCGCTCCTGCGTCTCGCTCTGGCCAACCGCTACACAACGCTCACCACTGGCATCGCACTGCTGATTCTGGCGGGCGGCGCGGTCGGTGGGGGCCATATTCCGTTCAGCTTTATTCCGCGTATTGATACCGATGTCGTCACCGCCCAGGCAACGCTGCCGTTTGGGGTACCGATCGAGACCGCCCGGCGTGTTCAACATCAACTGCTCACCGCCGCGGCGACCACTGTTGAGCAACACGGTGGGGCGGACATCCTCCGGGGCATGTATGCCCTGGTCGGCGCGCCCCTGCCGTCGTTCGGGCCTCCACGGGCTGAAGGCGCGGGCGCAGGCGGAAGCCATCTGGTGGGCGTGCAGGTCTCGCTCGTATCGTCAGACCGGCGCGAGATTGGTAGCCTGGAATTTGCGGACGCTTGGCGGGCGGCGACCAGGCATATTGCCGGCATCGAAAGCCTGGCATTCAATGCCGAAACGAATGTGAGTGAGGGGGCGGACATCGACATTCAGTTGACGCACCGCGACCGGCCCACGCTGGAGGCTGCGGCCACGGAGCTGGCCCAGGCACTGGCCGGATATGCCGGGGTGCGTGATATTGACGACGGTTTTGCTCGTGGCAAGCCACAGTTGAGCCTGACGCTCAAACCCGAGGCGCGCAGCCTGGGCATCAACGCCACCGACCTGGCCCGCCAGGTCCGCAGCGCGTTCTATGGAGCGGAAGCGCTACGGCAGCAGCGCGGACGGAACGAGGTCCGGGTCATGGTGCGGCTGCCTGAAAACGAGCGGCGCACGGCCCATACGGTTGAGCAACTGATGCTACGCACGGCTGGCGGCGGCGAGATTCCACTCTTTCAGGCCGCGGCTGTTGAACGTGGGCGCGCCTACACCGAAATCCGCCGACGGGAAGGCCGGCGGATTATTGCCGTGACCGCAGATGTGGACGAAAGCGTATCGAATGCGAGTACCATTACAGCCGAGGTACTCGGCCGGGAATTACCGACACTCATGCAAAAATACCCCGGCCTGAGCTATGCGCTGGAAGGTGAGGAGTTGTCTCGACAAGAGTCGCTCGACGCCCTGGGCATCGGCTTTGTATTTGCGCTGCTGGGTATCTATGGCCTGCTGGCCGTTCCGTTCCGCAGCTATTTGCAGCCGGTGCTCGTTATGCTGAGCATTCCGTTCGGCATCATCGGCGCGATTCTGGGCCTGATGTTGCTCGGCCACGACCTGAGTATCGTCAGCCTGTTCGGCATTATTGCGCTATCCGGGGTGGTGATTAACGACTCTCTGGTTCTGGTGGTCACGGCCAATGCCATGCGTACGACGCAGCAACTCTCAGCCAGTGAAGCCATCAGTCAGGCCGGGATGCGTCGCTTCCGGCCTATTTTACTGACCTCGCTGACTACATTTTTCGGGCTGACCCCGATGATTTTTGAGACCTCGGTCCAGGCCCGCTTCCTGGTGCCCATGGCCATTTCTCTCGGCTTCGGTATTTTGTTTGCAACTGTGATCATCCTGGTATTGCTGCCGGCCTCATATCTGATCCTGGAAGACCTCCAGCATCTTCCGTCCGCTCTGCGAGTTCTGTTTAGACAGCACTCTCCAGCCCGGCCAGACCCTCAGTAAAAAGACTGCGCCGCACTCACCTGTCAGAGAGAAAAAATCAATAAATACGGTTAATTACAGTCTATATTGCTACTCCGCTGCAAAGTATCGTTGACATGCATACCGAATGCATATATTGATATGTCCCACATGCAAACGGCATGTATGGCCCATCTGAGGCAGTGTTATCAAATTTCGGTTTGCTGACAGGGTACAGAAGGGTGCAAGGCTCTCCCCCACACCTAGAGAGGAGGGGCTATATATGAGCAGAGCGTACTCGTCGGATTTACGGGAGCGGGTGCTTAATGCGGTAGCGGAGGGCCAATCGGCGCGCAGTGCGGCCGTGCATTTCGGGGTCGGCACGGCGACGGCCGTGCGGTGGGTACGCCGCTGGCGTGAGACGGGCGAGCGGACCGCGCACAAGCAGGGCCATCCTGTAGGGTCAAAGCTTGATGTGCATGCAGAGTATCTGCTGGGACTGATTGCTGCGGATAAGGGGAACCTGACTCTGGAGGAGTTGCGAACCCGCCTCGCCAGGGAGCGCGGAGTGCAGGTCGCCATTAGCACGCTCTGGGGCTTCTACCGTAAGCATGGAGTCACGTTCAAAAAAAGACCGGGCATGCGCAAGAGCCCGCTCGGCAAGACGGACACGCCACACGGGCAGCCTGGGTCAAACGGCAGCCAGCCCTCAACCCCACCCGTTTGATATTTCTTGCCGAATGAGAAGGCAGTCGGTCCCTAACTTTTTGTCACGCTTTGTCTCTCTCCGTCCTTGGAAGATTGGGTAAAGAAATAGTCCAGACCCAGCCACAGGCTTTTTGAGTGACGAAAGCACAGGATGGGAAAGCTGATCGCGAAGGCGCTCCAGACCAGCATCTGGTGTGTCAACGACCAATCCGTCCAGTAATCCAGAACCAAAAATCCGGGAGTGGCAATCAGCACGGTTGCGGCGTAATTGAGATAAATCGCGCCGACGTAATAGCCCTGTTCCGGTTCAAAAGACAAGGAGCACGCCGGACACTGCTCACGGAGCGTAAAGGCACGCGCAAACAGGCGGCCCTGTCCGCAGCGTGGACACTGAAGGCGGAGACAGCGACCGAGGATAGGCAGCAGGCGGCGGAGCATAAGGGGCGTCTTTCTAGGTAGTCATGTACTGTACCGTCGCGCTGAATGTAGAGACTTTTAGGTGCAAGGATGACGGCTCGGTATCGACTTGAGCGCGTACAGCGCATTCCACAACCACCTGAAACTGTTTTCTCATTTTTCGCTGATATGGGAAACCTGGAGCGCATCACCCCGCCGTTTTTGCATTTTCGTATCCTGACCCCATTGCCCGTGACCATGCGGGTCGGTGCGCGTATTGCATATCACCTCAGACTTATTGGGTTTCCTATTCAGTGGACCTCACGGATAGAAGACTATGCGCCCCCGCACCGCTTTGTCGATAGCCAACTCTGCGGACCGTATAAGAAATGGGTGCATCGGCATGAGTTTTCAGCGAGTGTCGATGGAACCTTGATGCGGGATGTGGTGGACTACGAAATCCCGTACGGCATGATAGGCGCTTTAGCCCGGAAACTCTTTGTTGCCCGTATGCTGGAACGCATCTTTGATTATCGACGTGAGGTCATCACCGCCCTGCTGGGTTGACCGGTGGCGAGTGGAGCGTCATGGTGTGCGCCAGCCACAGGAGGCCGGGAACTATGAGACTCCACACGATTATCAGCACCGTCAGTGCGACCTCCGCAGAAGGGACAAAGGTCAGCGCACCCAAGCGCACGCCGGCATAATAGCTCAGCGGCCCGCCAACCGCACCAAAGAGACAGGCCAGGCGATAGCGCCCGTACAGCCAGCGCATAGAGTGATTGAGGGTTGAGGCAAACCCCATCCACAGCGCCGTCAGCCATACCGGACATAGCCAGGCGAGGGTATGATTCGTAAAGGTGTACAGACCGCTCAGCATGAGCAGCGAATCCAGACAGGTCCCGAGCAGGCCGGTGACCAGTATGAAGCGTAGTTCCCGGGTGCGGTTTTCCGTGAGTACGAGATGCAGGACCAGTAAGGCGGCCATGACCAGGGCACCAAGCCACGGCATATTCCGGGTCGCGCCCAGGACGCAGGCAAACCAGCCGAGGTAGAACGAGGCGATGTTGATGAGGGGATGAACCATAGGCGGCCAGGGATAGGCAGACTTCAGTCGGGATACTCCGGGCTCACGTCGCCGCACGGGTCTCGTCTGTACTTTCCGTATATCGCCCAGCCGCTGTTCTCAACACCACCCGTACCAGAACCGGAGGGCTTCTCAGTTTATGTCAGGTCTATACAATGGGAGGAAGCTGACAGAAAGAAAATCAGGGGAAATCGTCCTGGTGTGGGAAACAGAGGGAAGGAGCAGGGGGTGGGTAGTCCGCTGAGCAGGCCAGCGAAGGCGCACGGCCCGGATCGCACTCAGGCCGGCTCGGGCCGGCCGCTTATTGCGCTACGAGACCTGACCAAGGTGTATCAGGAAGGCGAGCGCCTCCATCCGGTCTTGCGCCAGGTCAATCTCTCCATTTACTCCGGCGAATTTGCCGTTCTGCTCGGACGGAGCGGGTCTGGAAAATCCACCCTGCTCAATATGCTGAGCGGTATCGACCTGCCGACCAGCGGTGAGGTCGTCTTTTCCACCGACCGGGGCGAAGTGAGTCTCACCCGTCTCAGCGAACGCGAGCGGACCTTATTCCGGCGCGCGCATATCGGCTTTATCTTCCAGTTTTTTAATCTGATTCCGACCCTGTCGGTCGAAGAAAACCTGCTCCTGCCGCTGGAACTCAACGGCCGTGCAGGACCGGTGGCGCGCGACCGGGCACACGACCTGCTTGAGGCCGTTGGCCTGGGAGACCGTGCCCAGAGCTTTCCCGACCGTTTGTCCGGCGGAGAGCAACAGCGCGTCGCCATAGCCCGGGCCTTGGTCCACGACCCCTTGCTGCTGCTTGCCGATGAACCAACCGGCAACCTTGATCTTGAGACCGGGCGGCGGGTGCTGGAATTGCTGGACCAACTGACCCGACAACGCGGTAAAACGCTGATTATGGTCACCCACAGCCCCGAGGTGATTGGGGTGGCCGACCGGTTGCTCACGCTGCACGCCGGTCAGGTGGTTGTGCGTGACTACCCTGTCGAGGCGTCCGGATGAGTCGGCTGTTGTGGCGTTCCAGCCGCCGCTACTTACGGCAGCATGTCTGGCAGGTCGGTCTGGCGTTGCTGGGCGTTGCCCTCGGTGTGGCGGTCGTGGTGGCGATTGACGTGGCGAACGAGAGTGCCCGGCGGGCCTTTGTGCTGGCGACCCAGAGTATCGTCGGACGAGCGACGCATCAAATTGTCGGTGGACCGAATGGCGTATCCGAGGAGGTGTATCGCCGTCTGCGGCTGACGGGAAAAGTCCGGGCGCTTGCGCCCGTGGTTGAAAGCGATATCGCCGCGACAGACTATCCTGGTCGGATTTTTCATGTGCTCGGGGTTGACGCGTTTGCGGAAGCTCCCTTTCGTCCGTATCTCAGCAGTGGAGGCACGACGCCTGACAATGACTTTCCTGCCTTTCTGACTCAGCCGGCCACCGGCTTGATTGCCGCCGACACTGCCCGACAGCTCGGTCTCGATATTGGAGACCGGCTTCGCATCCGGGTTGGGACCCAGCATCAGTTTATAACTCTTGTGGGTTTGCTCGATCCAAATGAGAGCAGTACCGCAAGCGCGGTAGAGAATCTGCTCATCACGGATATTGCTACGGCTCAGGAAATCCTGGGGCTAGGCGGCCAGTTGAGCCGGATTGATGTGCGTGTGCCTGAGGGTGAGGCCGGGCAAAAACTCCTGGCCACGATTCGTCAGCTTTTGCCGGCTGGGGTGGAAGTCCTGTCGGCGCGCGGCCGCTCCCAGGCCGTTGAGCAGATGACGCGCGCCTTTCAGCTCAATCTGACGGCCTTGAGCCTATTGGCGCTGATCGTCGGGGTGTTCCTCATTTATAACACCATGACCTTCTCCGTGGTCCAGCGGCGCGGCCTGCTCGGCCTGCTGCGTATCCAGGGTGTGACCCGCCGCGAGATTTTCCTGTTGGTGCTGGGTGAAGCCGTGTTGATAGGTGGGGTGGGGACCGTGGGCGGTCTTGGGCTGGGGATTCTGCTCAGCCACGGTTTGGTGCAACTTGTGACGCGCACGATTACCGATCTGTACTTTGTCCTCACTGTACGTGAACTCGCGCTGACCCCGGTCGTGCTCGGCAAAGGTATGGTACTCGGCCTGGGCGCCAGCCTGTTGGCCGCACTCAGGCCGGCCTGGGAAGCCACAACGACGCCCGCGCGCGTGGCCTTGCAGCGTTCGAGCCTGGAGACGCGCGCGCGACAAACCGCACCGCGGACGATGCTCATCGGCCTGCTGGTGCTGGCTGCCGGACTCGGCGGTCTGTGGCTATCGGGTACGAATTTATGGCTGAGTTTCGGTTCCCTGTTCGGTGTTCTGTTCGGCTGCGTGCTGATGACGCCGCTGACGACGGTGGGCTGCATCCGGCTATTCCAACCTCTGTTGAGCGCCTGGGGCGGGACGCTGGGGCGCTTGTGCGGACGAAGCGTGGTGGCCTCGCTGAGTCGGACCGCGGTGGCGATTGCCGCCCTGATGGTGGCTGTGTCGGTCACGGTCGGCGTGGGCATCATGGTGCAGAGCTTTCGCCAAACCGTGGTGCGCTGGCTGGAATCCTCACTCCACGCCGATGTCTATATTGCTCCGCCCAGTCTGATTGCCCGCCGGAGTGATTCTACGCTCGACCCGGCGCTGGTGCAGCGACTGGCGTCCGCTCCCGATATCGCACGGGTGAACACCTATCGAGGACTTCAGGTCGAATCCCGGCTGGGTCTCACCCAACTGGTTGCCCTTGACCTGGCGGAACGCGGCTATGACGCCCTTACGTTCATTGCCGGTGAGCCGCAAGCCATCTGGCCGGCATTTCAGAACGAGGCGGCGGTCATTATTTCCGAGCCCTACGCCTATCGGCATGAGCTGAGCCTCGATGATACGCTTCAACTACGCACGGACCAGGGTGAACACTCGTTTCGGGTTGTCGGGATTTTTACGGATTATGGCTCGGATCAGGGCATTGTGATGATGAGCCGCCACACCTATGACCAGTGGTGGCAGGATGCAAAGATTTCCTCCCTCGGCGTGTATGCCGAGCCGAATGTCGATGTTGACCGGCTGGTCGAATCCCTGCGCAGGCTGGCCGGAGCCGAGCACGAGGTCCTCATCCGTTCCAATCGTACTTTGCGCACAGCCTCGCTCGAAGTCTTTGATCGCACTTTTACCATCACCACCGTCCTCCACCTGCTCACCACGGTGGTGGCGTTCGTCGGGGTATTGAGCGCGCTGATGGCCCTCCAGCTTGAACGGGCGCGTGAACTGGGAGTGCTGCGTGCAACCGGCTGTACCCCCGGTCAGATCTGGGGACTCATGACCTCCCAGACCGGGCTAATGGGTCTTATTGCCGGTCTGCTGGCCGTGCCGGTCGGGGTCGGGCTGGCGCTGATTTTAGTCCTGGTGATCAATCGGCGCTCGTTTGGCTGGACCCTGCAAATCGAGATTGCCCCGGAAATCCTTGTGCAGGCGATAGCGATGGCGGTGGTGGCGGCCCTGCTGGCCGGCCTCTATCCGGCCCTGCGCATGGCCCGGACCTCGCCGGCACTGGCCTTGCGAAATGAATAAACGGTGAGAGTCGCATGCGTCGTATCGTTGGAATCCTGCTGCTGGTAGCCGTCCTGGTTGGAGTAGGGAAGTGGTATCTCGCCGGGCAAGCATCTGACTATACGGCCGCGGAACCCAGGCTGTCGCTTGGCCAGGCGCTAGGTGGGGAGTTGGCCGGCTTTGCGCGAGCCGACCGCCCGCGGGTATTTCGATTCCCTGACGATCATGGGCCGCATCCGGCCTATCGGACGGAGTGGTGGTATTACACCGGCAATCTGAAGTCTGCCGCAGGCCGCCATTTCGGATTCCAGCTGACGTTCTTCCGAACGGCTCTGAAGGCACCAACAGACCGGGCCGGACGTCCCTCGGCCTGGGGGACGCAGGACGTGTATATGGCCCATTTCGCCCTGAGCGATGTGGCCGCGCAGCGTTTTTATACCTTTCAGCGCCTGAGTCGGGCGGCGCTGGGTTTGGCCGGTGCGTCGGCCGTCCCCTTTCGCGTCTGGCTCGAAGACTGGTCGGTCACTGGCGAGACGGCGGCGGAGCAGCCCATGTCCATGCAGTTGTCCGCCGAAGAACAGGATGTGGCGCTGCACCTCAGGCTGATGTCGGAGAAGCCTATCGTCCTGCACGGTCGTAACGGGCTGAGTCGGAAAGGTGCTGCGGTCGGCCAGGCTTCGTATTATTATTCCTTCACCCGTCTGCGCTCAGCTGGTGTCATTCGACTGGGAGACGAAGAATTCCAGGTGCAGGGGCTGAGCTGGATGGACCGGGAATGGAGTACGAGCGTGCTGAGCGAGGCGCTCCAGGGTTGGGACTGGTTTGCCATTCAGCTGACAGACGGACAAGAGTTGATGGTCTATCAGATACGTCAGCAATCGGGCGACATCCATCCCCTCAGCAGTGGAACCCTCGTCGCCGCGGATGGGACACCGCAGGCTCTGACCTCGGCGGACTTTCAGATCGAGGTGCTGCAAACCTGGCAGAGTCCGGCTGACGGCACTGTCTACCCGGCCAAATGGCGGCTGCGTATTCCGGGCGAGGCAATCGAGCTGACGATTACGCCGTATATGGCTGACCAGGAAATGCACACGCTGATTCGGTATTGGGAAGGAGCGGTCCGGGCGCAGGGAACGATACAGGGACGTCCGCTTGCCGGCGACGGCTATGTCGAGCTGACCGGCTATGGCGAAAAAAAGGCCGGCTCCGCTGTTTTTGGCAGGATGTCATGAGAACGGAGGCTTTTATCCGCCGGGTGTATATTCCCGCTCCGGCGGCTGAGGTCTTTCTCTGGCACACGCGACCGGGAGCGTTCGAGCGCCTCACTCCGCCCTGGGAGTCGGTGGAAATTATTGAACGCCGCGGTGGCATTGAAAACGGTGGGCGGGTGGTGTTGCGCGTGGGACTTGGCCCCTTCTCCCGGCAATGGATCGCCGAGCATCGTGACTATGAAGCCGGGGTCCAATTCCGAGATGTTCAAATCTCCGGCCCCTTTGCCCGCTGGGAGCATACCCACCGGGTTGAAGCCGACGGACGAGCAGTCTGTATTTTGGAGGATCGGATAGCATACGCGCTGCCGGGCGGCAGTCTGGGCCGAGTGCTCGGTGGCGCCTGGACCAGGCGAAAATTGGAGCGACTCTTCACCTATCGGCATGCAGTGACGCGCCAGGACGTGCTCGCGCATGATACACAGCGTAATCAGTTGAACTATGGAGGAAGACCGATGAAGGTACTCATCTCCGGTGCAAGCGGTTTGATTGGCTCCGCACTCATCCCCTTTCTGACAACGGGCGGACATAACGTCACGCGCCTGGTTCGCAAGGACGGGACGAGTGGGGGAGACGTTGAGGTTGTCTGGTCTCCGGCTGCCGGAACGATTGATCGGACCGGGCTGGAAGGATTTGACGCGGTTGTCCATCTGGCCGGAGAGAGCATCGCCGCTGGGCGCTGGACCCCCGAGCGCAAACGCCGCATTCGGGACAGTCGAGTCAAGGGCACCCGACTGCTGTGCGAAGCGCTGACCCAATGTGCCCAGCCGCCCAAGGTCTTTGTCGGTGCCTCGGCGATTGGGTATTACGGCGATCGTGGAGACACAACCCTGAGCGAAGAGAGTGGGGCGGGGGAGGGGTTTCTGGCCGGGGTCTGTCGTGACTGGGAGACCGCCACGGCAGGGCTGACCGATACAGGAATACGGACCGCCCTGCTGCGGATCGGCATTGTCCTCAGTCCTGCTGGCGGGGCGCTGAAAAAAATGCTGTTGCCTTTTCAGCTCGGCTTGGGCGGCGTTATTGGCGCGGGCAGCCAGTATATGAGCTGTATTGCCCTGGACGACGTTATTGGGGTGATACAGCACGCCATCACCAACGACGAAGTCAGCGGTCCGATCAACACGGTGTGTCCCGAGGCCGTGACGAATCGGGAATATACCCGAACGCTCGGTACAGTCCTGAGCCGTCCGACGTTCTTCCCCGTCCCGGCGTTTGCGGCCCGGCTTGCTTTTGGCGAGATGGCCGACGCCCTGCTGCTTGCCAGCACCCGGGTTGAACCGCGTGTCCTCCTGCGGACCGGCTACGAATTTCGCTATCCGCGGCTGGATAATGCCCTCCGGCATGTGCTGGGCAAAGAGGCCGGGACAGGCCGACTCGAGTAACGAGCGCAGTATGAAGCTGTTTTTTGATCGCCTCTTCGTCTTTATGGAGACGCTGGCTGCCGGTGTCTGGATTGGCGCGCTGGCCGGGTTCGGCTTTGCCGTGGCCGGCACGGTCTTTCAAGAACTGCCTACGATCAACCTGGCCGGAAACGTGAACGCTGCGGTGCTGGCCAAGCTGAACCGCCTCGAATTTATTGCGGCTGCGGCTATGGCCGTGTCGGCGATTTATTTTTTGCTGCGTTCGGACTGGTGGACAGCCGTGCGCTTGGTGAAGACTGTGCTCGTTGTGGGCATGGTTGCCACGCTGATCTATTACGCCCTGGTCGTGGGCGACCGGTTGGAATATCTGCGGGTCGTCGAGATTCAGGATTTTGATAAATTCGATACGACAAAACAGAGCTTCCGAGACGAGTTTACGCAGCTTCACCACCGCTACACCCAACTGGTGAAGGCCAACCTGGGCATGGGGGTGCTGTATCTCTTGCTCTCCGCGTTTGAACGGCGTTAGGACTTACGCTTCCGGGGCGAGGGTGCGGAGGGCGTTCAGGATATTGGCGCGCTTTTGGGCTGGGTCGGTCTCAAATGACTGCATTTGCAGAAAGACGGTGTCCACTCCGTTATCCAGATAGCGCTGCACCTGCGCTCTCATCTCTTGCGGCGAGCCCTGAATAAATAAATCCTGCATGACCTCCGGCGGCACTGCGGCCACGGCAGCCTTGCGGTCGCCGCTGGCCCACGCTTCCCACATGGGACCTAGCAGGTCGGTCCGACCCAGCCATTGGTGGAATGCCTTATACACCGGCACGTTCAAATAGGTATTGATATGCCGCCGGATGCCGGTCTCAACCGCCGGGCCGGGCGGGTCAACGCTGACGAAAATCCGGGCGGTGATTTCCACCTCGTCAGGGCTCCGGCCGGCGGCCTGGGCTGCCTCATGCACGACTGACACCGATTTTTTGACATCATCGGCGGAGAGCCAGTTGATAATCGCTCCGTCGGCATACTGCCCGGCGATCCGCAGCATCATCGGTTTCAGCGCGCCGACGTGGATGGGAATGGGAGTTTGTGGCGGACGGCTGAACCGAAAGCCAGTGACCGTAAAGGTTTCGCCCTCAAAGGTGACGCGCTCCCCGCTAAACGCCTGGCGCAGGAAGGCCAGCATTTCTCGCACCCGGACTGCTGGGCGGGCAAACTTGCCGCCGTTCCAGAATTCAACAATCGGATGCGAGCCTGCGCCGATGCCCAGACAAAACCGGTCCGGGGCGAGTTCGGCCAGACCCGCCGCGCTCATGGCCAGGGTCGCCGGCCCGCGCGTATATACATTGGCAATCGCGGTGCCAAGCCGGAGGTTGGTGGCCTGGGCAAGGGTGGCCAGCGGGGCAAAACAATCGACGCCATCGACCTCCATGGACCAGGCATCGGTATAGCCGGCCCGTTCGGCTTCCCGCGCGATTTCAACATGCTCTGTAAGGCTGCACCCTTCCAGAGGCACCGATAGCGACCAGCGTTTCTGACCCATGTATCACTCCGTGGCAAATATGCGCTGCCGACTATACCCGTTCAGGTTGCGCTTGTCGAAGCCCGCTCAGTCGTGTTCGATCCAGTCGATCAGATGGTCTTCAAACGCCTCGGGCGGGACGGTCTCCTCGGAGACCACTCTGCCTCGGACCGAGATGCCGGCCTCGTGGACGGTCTCGGCGCGGCCGGAGACCAGGGGGTGCCACCAGGCCAGGTCGCGGCCCTCGGCCACGCGTCGATAGGCGCAGGAGTGCGGCAGCCAGCCGATCTTCTGAACATTCTCGGGCGAGAGCCGCACGCACTCGGGAACGAGTTGGGTCCGCCGCTCATACCGCTTGCAGCGACAGTGGGTGAGGTCGAGCAGCCAGCAGGCCGCATTCGTATAATGAGTGGCCCCGGTCTCGCTGTCCTCCAGTTTGTTCAGACAGCAGCGTCCACAGCCGTCGCACAAAGACTCCCACTCCTGCTGGCTCATGGCGGCGAGTGATTTTGTCTTCCAGAACGGTTTCATGTGGGGGTTGGGGGTTTGGGATTGGGGGCTGGGACGGGAAACTACCAGGTGTCTTCTTCCCTAGCCCCCAGTTCCTGATCCCTTTTTCTACGGTAACCGGGCGATGATTTTGATCTCAACCAGGGCACCCGGAAATGCCAGCTCGGTGATACCGATCGCCGTCCAGGCCGGGTAGGGGGCGGCCATGTAGTTGTCTTTGACCTTCATGAATGCCTGGATGTTCTTTTGGAGATCGACGTGAAAGGTCGTCATCTCGACCACATCGTCAAATGACGCGCCGGCAGCCTCCAGCGTGGATTTGACATGTTCAAACGCCTGGGTGAACTGCGTTTCCGGATCGTCTGAAACCTTATACCCCTCGCCCACTCCGATCTGGCCGGAACAGTAGAGACGATCTCCATCCTTGACTGCCGGAGCAAAATGAAAATCATTGTAATAGGCTTCCATTCCCTTTGGGATGACAGCATCTTTGGCCATACGGTCTCCTTTCTTTTCGTCGTGCAATCTCGGCTCAGACCTTAGCATCATGTGGAAAGAGTTGAAACGGCTCGCGAGCGCGATAGCGCTCAGTATCATACATCAGGGCGGAGTCGGCTCATCCGGCTGGGGATCTGCTCGCAAGCTGGCGACCCAGAGCAGCACGACGCCGCCTGTGATGGCGACATCGGCAATATTGAAAATACCCGTGCGGAGTGAGCCCAGACCAAGGTTCAGAAAATCGATGACCCGCCCGTCGTGCACCAGCCGATCGATCATATTCCCCAGCCCGCCGGCCAGGACACACGACAGCGCAATGAACGAAAGACGTGGCATATTCCACTGGACGATGAGAAAGACGGCCAGGCCCAGGAGCAGTACGGCGGTCGCCACGGTTAGCAGCCAGAAGCGCAGTTCGGGCGACAGGCTGTTACCGAGTCCGAGAAAGGCGCCTTGATTCTCGGCATATTGCAGGCGAACAATGTCCTGCATAAAGGAGAGGGGCGGCGTGCCGCGCAACTGCTGGATGGCAATCTGTTTGGTGGCTTGATCGCAACCCACGCCGCTGAGGACAATCAGCACGGCCAGTGGAAGCCGTGCCCGTTTGGTGACCGCTGTCATGCGTTCCCCATCGGCTGAGGTAGAGGCCCGAACCGGACACCCCTAGCTGCCGGCACTGATCTGATCGATGATTTTCTGGGCATTGGCATGGCCCTGTTCGGCCGCTTTGCGTAACCAGTCGATGCCCGTGTCATCGTCTTTGGCCACCCCCCGGCCTTCCAGATACATGGCGCCCAGGTTGTACTGCGCGCCGGAATGGCCCCGTTCTGCGGCCCGGCGGAACCAATGGGCCGCTTCCGCATCGTCTTGTTCCGTGCCGCGACCGGCGAAGTAGATGGTGCCAAGATTGAACAGCGCCCCTATATGGGCCTGGTCCGCGGCCTTGAGGTACCAGCCTCTGGCCTTGGTCAGGTCTTGCTCCAGGCCGTAGCCGTTATCGTACAGCACGCCGAGATTATATTGGGCCTCGGCATGGTCCTCATCGGCCGCGTTCCGCAACCAAATGGCGGCGCTGGCATAATCCTGCTCAACGCCGCCGCCTTGGATATAGAGCATGCCTAAGCGGTACTGGGCTTTCGTATGTCCGTTCTCGGCCGCTCTTTGAAACCATTTGGCGGCTTCTTGCTTCGCCCGGTCGCTATTTTTCCCGGCGAAATACAAGAGGCCCAGATTATACTGCGAGCCGACATGACCCTGCTTGGCGGCGCGGCGAAACCATCTGACGGCTTCCTTGGCGTCCTGCTCGACGCCACCGCCTTTGACATACAGGACTCCCAGGCTGTTTTGCGCGCGGGCATTGCCCTCTTCCGCCGCTTTTCGGACCTCATCAAGGTCGGCCGCAATGGATTCCGATTGCCCGAAGGGTTGGCAGAATCCGAGCACTCCGAGGATCAAGCCAGCCCGAGCGAATCGTACGAGCGTTTTCATAGCGCCTCCTTACTTTACACTCACCACAGATAATCAAAATGGAAGCACGACTCAATATACTCCTGATCCTCCTGTCAACCGTAGCGTAATCCCGATTCGGTTTGACGGCCGTCTATCCGGTCGTTAGACTGCCCGCCGTATGCACCAAGATGCAGATGGGGGGAGGGACACCTGGACGTTGCACGGGCTGCGCGCCCTGTTCGTCCGGGGCGATATTGACGGCTTTTTTGGCCTGTTTATCGACAACCTCTTGCAACTCATGCTGATCGCCGTGCTGTGTCCGTTGGTCTGCGGCTTGCCCCAAGAGCTGGTGATTGGTCGCATCCTGCCTGGGGCGGCACTCTCCATCCTGTTCGGCAATATCTTTTACGCCTGGCAGGCCAGACGGCTGATGCTGCAAACCGGGCGAAAGGATGTGACGGCTCTTCCGTATGGCATCAATACGCCGAGCTGTTTTGCCTACATCTTCCTCATCATGGGGCCGGTCTATCAGGAAACGCAAGACCCGACCTTGGCCTGGCAGGTTGGGCTGCTGGCCTGTCTGCTCAGCGGGGTGATGGAAACGGTGGGCGCTTTTGTTGGCGACTGGCTGCGCCGGCATACGCCGCGGGCGGCGCTGCTGACGGCGCTGGCCGGCGTGGCGATCACGTTTATTGCCGTCGGTTTTATCTTCCAGATTTTTGCCCAGCCGCTGATTGCGATTGTGCCCATGATGATGATCCTGACCACCTACGCCTCACGCCGGAGTCTGCCCGGCGGCCTGCCCGGTGGCCTGGTGGCCGTGCTGACGGGGGTCGCCCTGGCCTGGGGGCTGCGTCTGCTGGGGCTGCCGGTTTTTGACCCGCCGGCAGAGCAGTACGAGTTTGCGCTGTATATACCGACGCCGGTCCCGTCCGACCTCTTTGCCCTGCTGAGCAGTGAGCGGGGTTGGCAGTATCTGGCCATTATCTTTCCTATGGGCCTGTTTAATATCATTGGCTCATTACAGAATCTGGAAAGCGCGGAGGCTGCCGGCGATCGCTATGAAACCAAACCCTCACTGCTTGCCAATGGTGCCGGGACGCTTCTGGCTGCCGGCTTCGGCAGTCCGTTTCCCACGACCATCTATATTGGTCACCCGGCCTGGAAGGCGATGGGGGCGCGCGTCGGCTACTCGGTGATTGATGGGGTGGTCATCTGGCTGCTGTGTTTGATTGGCGGAATGACTTTAATTCTCCAAGTCGTGCCGATCGAAGCGACGCTGGGCATTCTGTTATGGATTGGCATCATTATGACTGCCCAGGCATTTCAGGCCGTACCCCAAGCGCACGCGCTGGCGGTTGCCTTCGGGCTAATCCCCGCGCTGGCGGCCTGGGCTTTGGTGTTGATTGAAACCAGCTTGCGCAAAGCCGGCGCTGCGCTCTTCGACATCGCGCCGAAGTTCGGGGGCGATTTATACATTCACGGCGTAATCGCTCTCAGCCAGGGTTTTCTGCTGAGCGCCATGATCCTGGCGGCCATTCTGGTCTTCATTATCGAACGCCAGTTTCTCAGGGCGGCGGCCTGGCTGCTGGTCGCTGCCGCCCTGTCCTTTGTGGGGGTGATACACGCCTATGAACTGACTCCCGCGGGTGTGCAAAACGCCTTTGGTTTTGCGGCGGCGCCGGAGTTTGCCCTCGCGTATGGGCTGAGTGCCGGTCTGCTGCTGGTGTTTCATCTGACGCCGAACCGAGCAGACGCCTAGAATCGCCGGGAGACCCCTGTGGCGGGAGCGAGAGAAATTCGCTACCAACTCCCCCATCTTTTATCAGATTGGCTTATATAATGAGATTGGATGGGGACAGTCTGGGAAAGGGCGACTCCCCTTAAGCTCCGCCATTGCCTGGAGCTTTAACTATACGCCTCGGTAAATGCCTGCCGCTGCTGCGTGCTGCCCAGCATGATGAGTTCGCTTTCCCCTTGCAGCTTTGTTGAGGCGGGTGGATTGGTCACGAGGCTTCCGTTGTGTTGGATGCCGATCACGTTCAGCCCCGTCCGGGCTCCAATTCCGCTGTCGGATAAGGTTAAGCCCACTAGCATGTGCGGCAGGGATACCGCGAATAACTCAACCCCTTCACCGAGAAGCCCTAACTCGCGGCCTTGCAGCAGAGAGAGGGCCTGTTCAATCCCCAGCGAGGAGTAGCTCAGGGCGAAGTCCGCGCCGGCACGGTGGATGGCTTCGAGGTTGCGTTCATGGGTGATACGGCTGACGATGCGCAACTCAGGATTGAGGCGGCGACAGTAGACCGTCAGGTAGATATTCATGGCATCGTCGTTGGTGGTCAGCAGGACGGCGGGGGCATCCTGCAAGCCGGCGCGCATCAGGACCTCTCGGTCGGCAGCGTCGCCGATAAAGAGTTGATCCGGGATGTGTGCGATCCGTTCCCGCAGCAATTCGTCATGCTCAACCAGATGAACCGGTATCTCCTTGCGCTTCAGGGTCTCGGCGGCGGCACAGCCGACCTTGCCCCCGCCAATGACCAGAACCGGACTGTAATTGGTATCGTAAATGACAAGCAGGGTGTCGAGTTCCAGCATTTGTTCTTCCGAGCCAACTACGACCATCACGCTGGTGTTGGACAGGAAAGTGTCCGGAGTCGCCGGCAATAAACGACCCCGTTCCCAAATCCCGACAATATTGAGTCCGATGACCTCGCGCAGCCGTGTTTCACGGATCGTCCGGTTCGCCAGGGGGGTATTGTGAATAGGAAACTCTGCAACCTGGAGGTCGCGAAAACTGCCGATCACATGCGCCTGGGCGTGCCCGATGTTAATACGGTTGGTGAGACGTTCTCCCAGGCGCTGCTTGAGCGGAACCACGTGCGTACACCCGCTCAATTCGAGGATATCAACCGAGTCTTTTTCCTCGGCCGTTGCCATGATGGGGATATCCGGGGTAACCTCTCGGACGTTCAGGGCAATATTCGTATTGACGGTGTCCGCGCTGTTGGCAACGATCAACCGTGCTTGGGAGGCCCGGACTTTCTCGTAAGTCTCACGACTATCGATCTCACCAGCAATAACCGAAAGGCCGTCCTCATACATGCGCGAGGCAGTCGCTGGATCGGGTTCAAGAACATAGTAGGGAATGTCCTGGAGGCGTAGTTGTTCAATCAGGCCGGGAGCAATGGTGTCGTAGGTACAGATAATGACGTGTCCCTGGGTATCTGTCGGCACTTCGCGCGGGGCCTGGAACCGTATCTGCGCTTCCAGCCAGGGCGCGTAAAAGAAGCGAATAAAGGTAAAGGGCAGGACGATAAGCAGCAGGACAATCCCGGACAGCAGCACCACAATGCTGAAAAACCGCCCAATATCGCTGTGAAAAGTAATGTCACCAAAGCCCAGCGTGCTCATTACCGTCAGGGTCCAATACACCCCGGTCAGCCACGAATGATCCTGCCCTTCCGCGTGCAGCATGATCACGTGGAAGAGAACCGAGAAGAGCAGAATAATGCCGACCAAAAAGGCGGCGAATTTAAGGAGCGCGCCAATATTCCGGCGCGTTGCCGGCTCGTTCAGAAAATAGGCGAGTTGCGTGCCGAGCAGCTTCATGGGAGATTTCAACCAAGCAAAAGACCGGGGGGGCCGTCAAGGGCCGGGCGGGTTGGTCGTGGGACGAGCCTGGGGGCGCCGGTCTATATGGGGAATACGATCCCGCAGAAAAAAGGACGGTCCACGTCGTCTCTGTGGGGCAATCAGACGCGGAGTGCTGGAGCTTTACGGCGCCTGAGCGAACTGGATATCAATCGTGATCTCGACCTCCTCGCCAATGGCGACCCCGCCCGATTCCAGAACCGAGTTGCGGCTGAGTCCATAGTCGGTACGATTGATCGTTGTGGTGACAGCCCCGCCCAGGCGAGGCTTGCCCTGGAGGTCGGTAATGGCCTGGGGCGAGCCGGTAACATCGAGCACGACTTCTTTTGTCACGCCCATGAGGGTCAGGTCTCCGGTGACTTTGTAGGCGTGGTCCTGCACTTTTTCGACTGCCTTCGATTTGAAGGTAATGGTTGGATGCTTGGCAACGTCAAAGAAATCCGCACCGCGTAAATGATCGTCACGTTTCTCGTTGCGGGTATTGATGGACGCTACCTCAATCGTGGCTTCAACCGATGACTGGCTTACATCATTCTCGTCTATTATCGCGGTCACATCGAATTTGTCGAATGTTCCACGAACAGTGGCGACCATTAAGTGCCTCACGGCAAACTGCACGCTGGCGTGCTTTGGGTCACTCTTCCAGGTCGCCGTCTGACCCAGACTCGGAACCAGGAGCGCGACTCCGGCCAGCGCTGCCACCATCATCTGTCGCATAGACTTCTCCTTCTTCTCAGAAAACTCCCTACCAAGCCCGAATAAAGGAAGCAATCCCATGTCCTTACCAACACCAGAGTGTGAGGGAGGACGGAGAGTGTCAGCCTGGCGACCAGGTCGCCTCCCAGCCCCCGCCGAGTGCGGTGTACAAGGCAATAACGTGAGCGGCCAGGGTGGTTTGGCTTTGGGCAAAGGCATCCTGGGCCGTGTGGAGCGCGCGTCGGGCCAGGGCGACGCTCAGATAGTTTTCCAGCCCGTTCAGATAGCGTTCGGTGGCAATTTCCACGGCATCGGTGTACGCGGTTATTGAGGCTGTCAGCCATTGCTGGCGGACCTGCTCTTTGCTGTACGCCACGAGGGCATTCTCAACCTCTTCAAGCCCAGTGAGAATCACCTGCTCATAACGGGCGAGGGCTTGGGCCTGGCGCGCGTCCTGGACCTTGATGGCCGCCCGGATGCGGCCGGCGTCGAACACCGGCCAACTCAGCGCGGGGCCGGTGGCCCAGGACAGGCCCGCCCCTTTGGCCAGATCCGTCACATCCAGGCCCTGCGTCCCCAGCCGTCCGGTCAAGGTCAGCCGAGGGAAGAGGTCGGTGGTGGCCACGCCAACCCGCGCGGTGGCCGCTTCCAGTTCACGTGCGGCCCGCCGAATATCGGGCCGCCGGCGTAAGAGATCGGACGGCAGTCCGATCTCACCGGCCAGGTCGGCCTGCGGAATCGGCCGGTCCTGAGACAGGGATGGCGTGAAAGCGGCGGGCGGCCCGCCCACCAGGACGCTCAGACGGTGGAGGGTGTGTTTGACGGTGGTTTGGAGGGGCGGGACCTGAGCGCGGATATTCGCCAGCAGGGCCTCGGCCTCGGCCGCGTCCAGGGCGCTCGTCAGCCCGGCTTGATAGCGCGCCTGGGTGACCTCGACCGAATCGTGCTGGGCCCGAATATGCCGCTGGGCGATACGCAGTCGCTGTTGTGCGCCGCGGAGTTCGACATAGTTGCGCGCGATCTCGGCCAGCAGCGCCACCAGCACGGCGCGCCGGTCTTCTTCCGCCGCGCTGATATCCGCCCCCAGGGCCTGCTCGGCCCAATGCAGCCGACCAAACAGGTCAAGCTCCCAGCTTGCGTCTAGGCCCATCTGGTAGAAGTTCCGTTCTTGTCCAAAGCCCAACGAGGTCCCAACCGGACTTTCACTGCTGTCCGTGCGGGTGGCCTCGTCATCGAGAAAATCGGACGACAATGAGGTGGTCGTGCTGCTGCTCAGACTACGCGTGTACGACGTGGACGAACCGAGACGCGGCCAGCGGGGGGCCAGGTTGACCAGACGCGCCGCGCGCGCCTCCCGAACCCGTGCCGTGGCCTCATGGATATTTCGATTCTGTCTGATTCCCCGTTCGATCAGCGCCTGGAGCGCCGAGTCCTGAAAGGTGTTCCACCATCGCGCGAGTTCTACGGGTGGTGTGTTGATAGTCGTCTCGGGCTGCTCACTCCACGTCTCGGGAAGTGTGACTGAGGCGACCGGCCGTTTTGGGGTCACCGTGCAACTGGCGACCAGGCAGAAGAGGAGGGACAGAGTCCAGGCGAGGGAGGACAACCGTAGACTCCCCGTTCTGCGCGGACTCCGACGGGAGCCAGGGTAGGAGGGCCGCAAGATGGCGAACATCCGGTGTCGTGTCAGCATCGTCTGCATGCCGTTTTCCCTATCCCACACTCCGGCACTATAGCGCAGCACTCTTGTTGGCATGGCCTGCACCGGTCTCCGGGTGCCCCTCGTCTTCCATCAATTTCACCCTGGGAGGGACCATACCGATCCCCAGCCGTTCGCCCACATAGGTCACAAACAGATACACCACGGGAATGACGAGCAGGGTGAACGCCGTGGAAAAGGCCAGCCCGCCCACCACCGCGGCACCAATCGGGCGACGACTTTCCGCGCCCGCTCCGGTGGCCAGAGCAAGCGGCAAGGCACCAAAAATAGAGGTGGCGCTGGTCATCAGAATAGGGCGTAAACGGCTGCGTCCCGCGGCCAGTACCGCGGCCAGCAGATCGGTGCCGCGAGCCCGCGACTGATTGGCGGAGTCCACCAGTAAGATGGAGTTTTTTGTCACCAGCCCAATAAGCAGAATAATGCCAATCTGACTGTAGAGGTTCAGCGTATGGCCGGTCGCAAACAGCACCAGAAGGGCTCCAAAGAGCGCCAGAGGCACACTGCCGAGGATGGTCAGGGCGTGCAAGAAGTTCTCGAACTGGGCCGATAGGACGAGATAGATGAAGACCAGCGCGATCAGAAAAATCACATACATCTCGGCCGAGGATTCCACAAACTCGCGCGCGCTGCCTCCCAGGGCGGTGCTAAAACCGACCGGAAGGACCTCGCCCGCAATACGCTGCACCCCGGTCAGCATTGCGCCCAGGGTCGCGCCAGGAGCCAAACTACCCGTGATCGTGGCCGAGCGCTGGAGGTCATAGCGGTTGAGTCGGGCGGGCGCAATACTGGGCGTAGCGTGCACCAGGCTGGACAATGGCACCATCGTCCCGGTCTGGCTACGGACATAAATTTCGCCGATCTGTTCGGGCAGGCTCCGATAGCGTGACGCCAGCGCGGTCACCACGTCGTACTGCTTGCCGCGCATAATGAATTCATCGATCTTGGCCTGCGACAGGAGAATTTGCAAACTCTGGGCCACGGCGGAAACGGGCACTCCGAGGTCGGCGGCCCGGTCGCGGTCAAAGATGAGGTCCAGTTGAGGGTTGTCGAGCCGCAGGTCGCTGTCCACATTAATCAGGCTGGGGAGCTGACGCACCCGGTCCAGCATGGTGCTGACCGTCTGGGTAAATTCCTCCTGAGTCGCGGCGGCGTTCTTGAGGATGAATTCTAGATCGTTGATGCTGCGCTGGTTCAGGGACGGGGGATTGATCGGAAAGACCAGGGCGCCGGTCATCGAGAAGAACTCAGGAAAGAGCTGAGCGATAAGAGCCTGCTGTTTAACGCTACGTTCTTTCCAATCGGTCAGGCGGGCGAAGAGGATGCCGTCACTGGTATTGGGTGGCCCGCCAATAGACAGCCCGATGGCCTCGAAGAATGCCTCGACCTCCGGAATGCGTTGGATGCGCTTTTCCACCCGATCCAGGGTCTGGGCGGTATAGGCCAGGGTCGATCCCTGGGGCGCTTTAATCACTGTGATAATCCGCCCCCGGTCTTCGGTCGGGACCAACGTGGAGGGAATGGCTTGCAGCAGCAGCAGGCCGCAGCCTACAGTCGCCACCAGAAAGAGACCCATGGACAGGCGATGCTGGAGGGCCCACCGGAGGGCACTGGCATAGCCACGGTTGAGGCTGGCAAAGAAAGGCTCCAGCACGTAGTAGAAGCGTCCATGCGTTGCCGTCACCGTCAGAAACTGCGAGCACAGCATCGGCACCAGGGTCAGGGCGACAAAGGTCGAGATGAGGACGCTGGCGGCCATGGTCAGGGCAAACTCACGAAAGAGCCGACCCAGATTGCCGGTCAACAGCGAGAGCGGAATGAGCACGGCAACCAGAGACACGGTGGTGGCAATGACCGGAAAGCCGACTTCTTTTGCCCCGCGGCGGACGCTGACCTGGCGCGTTTCGCCCAGCTCTTGCCGACGGTAGACGTTCTCCATGACCACAATGGAGTCGTCGACCAGGAGACCGATCGCCAGGACCAGGGCGAGCAGGGTCAGGACGTTGACCGAAAAGCCGAGGGCAAGCATGACGGCAAAGGTGCCGACCAGAGAGACGGGGATCGCAATCGAGGAGATAATCGTCGTTGCCGCGGAACGGAGAAAGATCAGGTTCACCACCACCACCAGGACAAAGACCACACCCAACGTAAACCACACCTCGGCGAGGGAGGCGCGCACAAAGATCGTACTATCGACCGCGACCCGGAGATCGACCCCGTCCGGTAAGGCGGCCCGAATGGCCGGCAGGCTACGACGCACGGCAGCCGAGACTTCAAGCTGGTTTGAGCGTGACTGCCGGACGATGCCGGCGCCGACCGTCGGGCGGCCGTTGAGGCGGGTGAGTACATTATAATTCTCGGACCCCAGTTCGGCCCAGCCAATATCCTTGAGGCGCACCCGGGTCTCACCATCCTCGCGGATAATGAGATTTTCGTACACGCCAGGGTCGGCAATCTGGGCATCGGCCAGGACGGTAAATTTCCGGGTCGTGCCCTCGACTTCACCCGCCGGGACCTGAAGATTGTTCTCGGTAATCGTGCGGTGAATATCGACCGGGTCCACGCTGTGCAGGGCCATTTTCGCCGGGTCGAGCCAAATGCGCATGGCGTATTTCCGCCCGCCGACAAACACTTCGGCCACACCGGGTAAAATCTGAAGCGGCGGTTTGACAACGCGGTCGACGATATCGGTCAGCTCCTCGGTCGAGTACGCCTCGCTCTGCAAACCGATCCACAGAATCGGGAAGGTATTGGCCCCGGACTTGGCGACAATCGGCCGCTCGGCTTCCTCCGGAATATCGTCAAACGCGCGTTGGATCGCATTGCTGACATCGGTGACGGCCAGATCAATATCGCGCCCGGCAACAAACTCGACTGTAATCGAACTGCGGCTAAAAGCACTGATCGACGTGATATTGCGCACCCCCTCGATGCCGTTGAGCGACTGTTCAAGCGGCTCGGTGAGGGTGCTTTCGACCGTTGTCGGGCTGGCCCCGACATAGGTCGTGGTAATCGAGACCACCGGGTTGTCGATGTCGGGGTATTCTCGAACCGGGATGGACAAAAAGGCGGCAGTCCCGGCCAGGACAATGAGCAGGCTCATCACCGTTGCCAACACCGGACGGGTAATGCACAGGTCGGAAAGAATCATGGATTAAAAATCACACGTCGTCAGCAGCGCACTGCTCGCCCCGAGTTCCAGGTTGGTATTCTCAACCGGTTCATACGGGGCTGGCTGTACCCTGGCTCCGGGCCGCAGTTTCTGGTGGCCGGCAACAATAACGGTATCTCCGGGCTTGAGCCCGCTGAGAATCTCAACCTGCTGCCGGGCGAACTGTCCGAGTTGGACGTACTGACTCGCGACCCGATTATCGTCTTGCAGCGTATACACCAGCCGCTTCGTGCCCTGCCGAATAATGGCTTCCAGGGGAATGGAAATCGCGTCCGAGACCGCAGCGACTTCGAGGCGTAAGGCCGCGGCCATGCCAGGCAACAGGCTGCCCGCTTCGTTTGGGACAATGGACTGGACTATGACCGAGCGCGTTGCCGGATTGAGAAAGGGGTCTATCACGCTGACGGTTGCCGTGAAGCGGCCCGCACACTGACCGGCTACCCCGCGAATGGGCTGGCCGTTTTTGAGGTCGGACACATAGTGCTGGGGCAGGCTGAAGACCAGGTGCAGAGGATGGGTCTGGGTGATGCGGACTACGGCATCGCCGGGCTCCAGATAGGTGCCCAGGCTGACCTGGCGCAGGCCCAAACGACCGGTGAAGGGGGCACGGATGGTCATTTTGCGTAAGATCGTTTGCGCCTCGTCCAGCTCTCCCTTGGTCGTTCGGACGGCGGCCTGCGCGTTGTCCAGCGCCTGTTGGGAGCGCGCCCTGGGCTGCAGCGTGGCGAGCCGCTCTAAGGTCGCCTGGGCATTTTGATATTGGGCTTGGGCGACGTCAACCGCAGCCTGTGCCTCGGCGGCATCGATCCGCGCCAGAACGTGACCCTGCTGAACCTCCTGTCCTTCCGGAATATCGAGAAAGACGATTTTGCCGCTCCGGTCGGCGGTCACCTGGGTGGTCTGGGGACTCTCCAGCCCGCCCACCGCCGAAATCGTACGCGGCAGGTGCTGAGCCGTGAGCGTCAGCGTCTGGACGGGGATCGGTGGTGGTGCCGGGCTGCGCGACGGCTCTGCGGCTTTTTGACAGGCCCCGAAAAGCAGGCAGCCGAACACCAGGAACACAAGAGCGGGTGGATAGCCAGACAGCGCGCAGAGGGCGGAGTGCAGATGAGCGTGACGGGTATGCATGAGTAACGACTCGGAGAAACTATGCCGCGAGAGAGAAGGAGCGCGCTCGGCACGGCTGTAAAATGTCTACGCGCATAATTTCCTCAACCATTTTTCAGCATGGCATAAACACCATGGGGAGTCACTACGATCAAGCCATGACAGAAAACTTCCCTTGACTCAGGCTTGCAGGTGCGTCATGTAAATCCGCTGTGTCCGGCCACCTGAAAGATTCCCAATCAGTCCCCGGTGCTGGACTTCGACCACATTAAGTGTACCTATTACGGTACGAAGAAGGTCAACCCGAATCGCACTTTCCCCACAGGGCCGAACAAGATTTTTTCCTAAGCGTGTCGCGCATCTCAAAAAGCTCCGAGGGAAAGACTGAGAGGATATCTATGAAAGCCATGCGTCTAGCCGAGTTTGGTAGCCCGGAAAACTTGCGTCTTGAAGAAGCGCCTGATCCTGAGCTGAGAGAAGGGCACGTGGTAATCCGGGTCAAAGCCACCGGGATCAATCCTGCCGATCTGGTACGCATGTCCGGAAAGTATCCACAACCGCTTCCACTTCCGTATATCCCAGGTACGGATGTAGCGGGTGAGGTCGAGGCGATTGGTGCGGGAGTGGGCCACGTCCGGGTTGGAGAGCATGTCTTTGGCCGCTCGCTGAACGGAGGTGGCTATGCGGAAAAAGCCTGCCTGCCAATGAATGAGATATTTCCGCTACCGGAAAATCTCTCATTTGCTGAAGGAGCAGCAATCCCGGTCCCGTTCTACACCGCCTATGTCGCTCTCCATCACAAGGCACAACTCAAAGAGGGTGAGACCGTACTGATCTCGGCCGGTGGCGGTGGCGTTGGTGTTGCTGCCATACAACTCGCCAAAGCGGCTGGCGCGCGGGTGATTACCACGGTCGGTTCACAAGAGAAGGCTGAACGAACAAAAGAGTTAGGCGCGGATATTGCGCTGAATTACAAAGAGCAAGACTTTGCGGCTGAGGTGCAAAGCCTGACAGACGGCAAAGGCGTAGATGTCATTATCGAGAATGTTGCGGCTGACAATTTTGCTCAAGACTTTAGCGCGCTTGGCCGACACGGCCGTATCGTCCTCATTGGTACCGGAACCGGTAAAGCGCCTGAGTCAACATTTATGACCGGTGCGGCGCTGTTTAAAGAAGCAACGATTTACGGCATGGCCTTGCCGAACTCGGTTGCCCTAATCCCCGATATTGCCAACGCCCTCATTCCATTGTTCGCAGACCAGAAGATCAAAGCCATGGTGCATAAGAGCTATCCATTGGTGGAAGCACAACAGGCGCTACGGGATCTCGTTGCAGGAAAAGTGTTTGGGAAGTTAGTGCTTGCACCATGAAGAGGGGCCATTGCTAACCACCTCTATTCCTCTCGCTGCTCTAATGTTTGGTTTCCCGCGATCCTGTCATGTCGGTAAAAACTAAGAAGGAAAGGAAAGAATGAGCGGGCGACAGTGGCGCTAGACACTGTTGCACCCAGAAGAGGGCGGTATGGGCAAAGTCGGCATGTACGGCGAGCGAGTGAAGATTACCCGCGGCCCCTTCGACCCTGGCGGACAACCCCAGGTAGACAGCCCGCATCCCCTCGTCCTCGGCTTGTTCGCCTGGAACCTCACCGGTGGCGCCACTATCTCTAAGGCGGTTCAGGCGGACCCTGCGCGCTATCGTGACTTCTGGCACTGGGATACCGCCCGCTATTTGGTCCAGTTCGCCGAGCGTATCGGGTTTGAGTTCCAAGTGCCGTTCGGGCGCTGGCTCGGCCACGGTGGCCCGACCCGTTTTAATGAAGACCAGCTCGATTTTCTGACCACCGCGGCGGCCTTGGCGCCCCTCACGCAGCAGATCCTGCTCTTCTCCACGGCTCACGTCACGTATGGCTTTCACCCGCTCCACTTTGCCAAGTTTGGGGCCACGATCGACTACTTATCGGGGGGGCGATGGGGGCTCAACATTGTGACCGGCTGGATCGAAGATGAGCAGGCGTTGTTCGGACAGACGTTTCCCGACCATGATTTACGCTATGAGATGGCAGACGAATTCACAACGTTGATGAAGTGGGCCTGGGCGAGTGAGGAGCCCATTACGTATGAGGGAGAGTTTTACAAGTCGTACGGGGCGTATGTGAGCCCCAAGCCGGTGCGCAAGCCGCGCCCGTATCTTGTGAATGCAGGATCGTCACCGGCGGGCATCGAGTTTACCGCAAAGCACTGTGACTGGCTGTTCTCTGCCGGGAATATAGACAAGATGCGGGCGGCGGCGGATGCGGTACGGGAGCGCGCACGCCACTACCAACGCCAGGTAGACACACTCACCACTGCGTACGTCATTATCGAGGGGAGCGATGCCAAGGCGAAGGAGGTCCGCGACTGGGTGGCAGCCGAGATTGACGAAGAGGCCACGGATACGTTTATCGAGCGGGCCACGTCGCAGCCCCACTCGTTTGCGCCCGATCGGCGACGAGAGCCCAACACCCGAATTCGGCAGCAGACGGGCGAGGAAGCGTATCGCGCCGTTGCCCTGGGACTCACCGCCTATAATATCTATGGCAGTCCAGAGACAGTCGCTGAGCAACTGCGTGAGGTACACCAGAAGGGCGGACAGCGGGGAGTGATGCTGTCGTTTTTCGATCCTGTCAAAGGCTTACACATGTTCCATGATGAAGTGCTGCCGCTGCTGTGCCAGATGGGCCTGCGGAAGTAGGCCTGCGGCGCATTGTTCGGTCGGTTGGACACACATGCCTCTGCCGGATGATGCGACAGCAAACTGCTCCAGTGCGCTGTCAGGCCCAAAAGAGAGGTCGGTCATTCTGGACCGAAGCAGCGTGCAGGTGAAGAATTTCTCGGTAAGATTTGAGAGGAGAATTCACCCAAGATAGCGATACACGGTCTCGGCAATACACACCGGTTTCCGGCCACCTTGCACTTCAAACGACAGGGTCAAGCTCGCTTCCTGCCCGTCTGGAACGGGTTTGATGCTCTGGACGCTGAGTCGCAGACGGACGTGGCTGCCAACGCGCAGCGGCGCGGGAAAGCGCAGGCGATTGATGCCGTAGTTCACGCCGAGCCGCGCCCCTTGGAGATACCAGATCTTTTTCAGCAGCCCCGGAGCCAGGGCCAGGATAAAATAGCCCGGCGCAACCGTCCCGCCAAAGGGCGACTCTTTTTTCGCGCGCTCCACGTCTTCGCAGAACCACTGGTGGTCATCCGTTGCCGCCGCATAGGCATCGACCGCCTGCTGAGTGACGAGATACCAGTCCGACACGCCAACCTCCTGGCCGGCAAGAGTGGGCAGGTCCTGGAGGAGAATCCGTTTTGCTGTCATGGCGAGAACCTCTTCCTCGTCTTAGCGCCGTTCTTCCGTGAGCTTATTGAGATCGAACAGGCCCTCGATATCGGCTGGAGCCACCGTGGGATAGTCCATCTCAAACGTGATGTAGAGCGTGGCCTGCCTGTTTTGCAGGTCGATGGTGGGCACTCCCTCGTACCGGCCCAACAACACAGGACAAGCAATCCCAAGAAATTTTTCATGCCAACCGCTCCTTATACCCAAAATGATGACAGACCCCTGTCGGCCAGCGCCCCTAAAAAAACGGCTCGCCCGGCTCAAGCTCGAGAAACATCCGTCCTGCGGACTGGTAGGTCTTCTGGGACACGACCTCGTGTTGGTTCAGGGTATGGATATCGCGGAAATGCCGGTCCAAGGGATGGCCGGCGTATAAGGCTGAGCCCCCGCCGGCCTTATACATCAGCGCCACCGCCCGGACACAGGAAGCGGTCAGATGGGTCATGCCCAGCCGGTAGCCGGCCCGCTGCCGGGGGGACGGCGGGTCGCCCGCGCACAGGGTTGCCCACAGGTCGTCCATGACCTCGAACAGATAGCTGCGGGCTGAGCCTAACAGCGCCTCGGCCTGGGCCACGGCGGTCTGGATATGCGCCTCCTCGCACAGCATATTCGTGCCGAACATCATTGGTTTATGGCCGACCAGCTCAATCAGCGTGTCAATCGCACTCCGAGCAATACCCAGCGGCACGCCGGGCAGATTGGAGAGAAACAGCGAGGGCAGGGCATACAACGGGCTCTGGCGCCGGCTGACCGGCCTGGCCAAGTTAAAGGTCCGCTCCGCAGGGACAAACACCTCTTTGGCCTCGACATCATGACTGCCGGTTCCGCGCAGCCCGGTGGTGGTCCAGGTATCGATGATATCACACTCCGGTGTGGGCATAAAACACACCAGGACCTCTGGCGTGCCCTTTTTGCTCAGCCGAGGGGTCGTACCCTCAAAGACCGCACAGGCGTTGGCAATCCAGGTGCTATGCTGGCAGCCACTGGCAAATTTCCAGCGACCGCTGACCCGGTAGCCGTCTTTGACCGCGAGCGCTCTGCCGGACGGGCGCAGCACCGTGGCGGTAACCGCGTTTATATCCGGATACATCTCGCGGGCGACCGCCTGGTCCAGAAACGCGGTAAAATACCCGCCGTCCGAGCCGATCATAGAGCACCAGCCGACTGAGCCATCGGCTATGTTGGCAGTGTCCCGCTGGAGAGCGCAGAAGCAGTCTTTCGTACCTGCTGCCAGGAACTCGGAGAGCACCTGGGGTATCTGCCCGACGGAGAAGTTGGCGACCGAACCATCTGGGTTGTCTTTCAGGCCTATCGCGTCTTTCACGAGCACCCGGACCTGGTCACGCTCCAGCGACCCCAACGCGGCCCGCAGCCGTGGATACCGGGCGATCTGACCGATGTGTGGCGGTTCGCCATCAAGGACGGTGCCGAAGACATCCAGTTCACCGACCTGAAGTACGCCGCCGCGGCCGTTGAGTCCTATCAGACCTTCCGTCGCCTCCGTGACGCCGGCACGATTCCGGCCTCGGTCCGCTTTCAGGTCTGTCTGCCGACTCCGCTCGGCGGTCTGTGTTGGTTCTTTCAGCAGCCTGGAGAGATCGACCACCTCATCGCTCCCTACCAGGCCGCGATGATCCATGAGGTGGAGAAGATGCTGACGCGGATTCCGGCCCAGGATTTGGCGATTCAATGGGATGTGTGTTGGGAGGTGTTGGAGATTGAGGGCCTCTTTCCCTGGGCGCCTGCAGGAGACCCCTGGCAGCGCTACGTCACCGAGATCGAGGCGTTGTCCGCGCCCATCCCGGAAGAGGTTTTGGTCGGCTACCATTTCTGCTATGCCGACCTCGGCCATCAGCACATGAAACAGCCCCAGGATTTGGGCCTGAGCGTGCGGATGGCCAACACGGCGGTCGCCGAGTCCGGAAGACGGGTTGACTGGGTCCACATGCCGGTGCCACGTGATCACAGCGACGATGCTTATTTTACGCCCTTACAGGACCTGTCGGTCGGTGACACCCAGGTGTTTATCGGTCTGATTCACCATACCGATGGCTTAGCCGGAACCCGCAGCCGCCTTTCCACCGCCCAGAAATACCTCGATGACTTTGGCGTGGCGACCGAGTGCGGCTTTGGTCGGCGGGAACCGGGCACCTTAACCGAACTGTTGCGCATCCATCGAGAGACCGCCGCGCTCCTACAGGGCTAGCGGACAAAACAAGCGGAGCGATTAAATAGAGACGCCGAGCAGCCAGCCGATCCCGTAAGACAGGAAAAAACTCAGCCCGCCCAAGCCGACCATTTCCAGCCCCTTCCCAAACCAACTGCTGTTCGCCAGCGCGCCTCTCCAGCACCCGACGCCAAACAGCCCGACCGCGGTTAGCCCAACCGAGGCGACGAGCGCGACCGTCCCCTCACTCCAAAAGTAGGAAATCACCGGGACTATGCCGCCCAGGGCAAAGGCCACCCCCATGACCAGCGCTGCCATGTAGGGGTTCAGAACCTCCCCGGCCAGCCCGAGTTCCTCGGCCATCATAACCCGTAACCAGCGCTCGGGATTTTCGGTTAAACGGTCCAGCACCCGTTCCAGCTCTGCCCCGGCAAATCCCTTTTGGCGGTAAATTTCCGCCAACTCTTCCCGTTCCAACTCGGGGACATGCTCAATTTCATACCGCTCACGTTGCTCTTCCGACTCCTGGAACTCGCGCACGCTCTTGGTCGAGACAAAAGCGCCCAGAGCCATTGAGACCGTACCGGCAACGACGCCGGCCAGGCCCGCTATTAAAATGGTGCTCCGATTCGGGGTCGCCCCGGCCATTCCCGAGACTAAAGCCAGGCTGGAGATCAAGCCATCGTTCGCTCCAAACACGACTTCTCGAATCGTACTGCCGCCAGCCGGATGACGCTCATGCCGAGACAGGATGGCCTGGAGCGGCGCATATCGGCCAGCTTTGTCTGTCAGCTCAGGTCTGTCAGGCTCCCGAGCCGATTGAGACGCGTCCATACTTTCCTCTCCCTCTTTTTCTCCGTAGCTGAAAACGTACGCCCCTTACCACCACAGCCCGCCCTCGAGATATTCCCAGACGAGAGCGGCGCCGATACGGTAATGAAAGGGGTCCGTCCCGGCTATGGGGATTTGGGCGCCAATGCGCAGGGCAACATGACCGCGAAAGCGCAGGCCGGTATAGAGTTGAGGGGTCAAGAGGAGCACCTCGTTACTCTCACCTTGCAGGTTATGACGGAACTCGACCTCCAGGCTGGGGACGAGGTCGCGCCTAAACAGTGGGGTCAGATAACTTCCGGCGATCCGATAGCGCATCTGCCGATCCGCCCGGTCCTCGTCGAGCGGAAGAACCGCTTGGACCTGGTTTTGGAACACGAACTGGCGCAGCGCAATCCCACTCAAAAAGGAGGGCTCGAACGTGAACGTGCCATCGCCACGCCCTCGGTCGCGGTCGCCTGAAGGAACAACCACTTCGAGGCCGGCGGCCGTCAGCGCGCGCTTTTCTGTGTGGGTGGACAGGACGTGTTTGTATTCGAGAGACAGGTCGCCTGGGCCAGCGGTCGTCTTCTCGCGTGTTTCCTTGACGGTATACGGCAGGTTGAGCTCCCATTGACCGCGGGCACCAAGCCGTTGCTCATACGCGAGCGTTGTGGTCCATTCTTTTGTTCTGTGCTTACCTTTGATGAATTCCTGTTTGAGCACCGCTTCATTTTCCGGAAACGCTTTGGACGTAAAGAGGGCTTTGCGGAAATTCAGGTCGCCGGACGGCCAGCCCTCTTCCTGACAGAAATTTCGGACATAGGTGAGGACGGTCCGGATTTCTTCCGGGCTGAGGACCTCGCCAAAGGAGGGCATCTGATCCGAGAGCCCCATGAAGGCGCCGCCATTGGCAATGACAGCGGTCCAGTCATTTGTGGGTTCACTGCTGCTGAACGAGCAGTCCGTAAAATCCGGCAGCGGAACGATCAGGCCGGTGCCCTCGGGTGACCCCCGGCCATCTGTGCCGTGACAGCTCTCACACGCCCCTTCATACAGAGTTGGACCATCGAGGGGTGCGGACCAGCCCGTCCCCCCGAGGAGAAGGATCAGGACACTCGTGAGGCATAACCCTCGTCCGAGGCGTTTCTCCATCATAAGAATCTACCTGCGCCAGTTGATTACCAAAAGCGGAGGGGAGAGGGGAGCCCCTGTATTACATTCCTTTAATTTTGAGGGGAAGGAGAAGGTTGAGATTCCAAGGGAGTTGTGCTGAAAGAAGTGAGATACGGCTCAAGACAATCACCTGGGAGCCTTCTTTCCCCCAAGATTGGGAGGGCTTATGGCAAGGTGCAAACAGGGCGACGCGAGAAAGTGCGTGTGTTGGAAAACGCATGTCGCCATTGGGATTGCGTTCAGCCTCCTCTGGCTCTCCAGCGCCGTGGCCGCTCCGCCACGATTGGCCATTGATAATCCAACCGCAGGGCAACACGTCTCGGGACTGGTCAACATCCTGGGTTGGGCGGTCGGGGTCACGGCCCCGATTGACTATGTTGAGGTGTCTTTTGACGGTCAAAGCCCCACCCCCGCCGGCTACGGCGGAGCACGAACGGATGTTGGCCTTGCGTTCCCTGATATTCCCGATGCCGACTTCTCCGGCTATGCGCTCGGGTGGAATGCACGTCTGCTGACAAACGGTGTCCATCGGATGACGGTCAGAGCGGTGGACATGAACGGGGAAGCCGCGAGCCGAAGCGTCCGCTTCCTGGTGTCCAATGCGCCGGGAGATGAAAATCCTCGAAAGGTTGAAATTGATTTGAGCGGAGCAACGCTCGATGTCGTGGGGAAGACGGAGGTATTGGTGGAGGGAATAGAAATCGGCGGGCAATCGCTGACGACCGTCCTCAAATATGACCCGCCTTCCAATAAGCTCACGGCGATTTCTTTTGTGGCCGACCAGGACGACGATGGCGTACGGGACGATGATTCGGACTCTGACGGTTTTGCCGACACGGATAACGACCGGGACGGCTTCCCTGACGACGACCTCGACCGGAATGGCCTGAGCGACAGTCTCGAAAATACGAACACGAACACGAACGAGAACACCAACAGCAACGAGAATATGAACGAGAACACCAACGCCAACGGCAATGAGAACACCAACACGAATACCAACACCAACGAGAACGACAACGGGAACGATAATACCAACGGCAACGCCAACACGAATACCAACACCAACGAGAACACCAACGAGAACGATAATGAGAACAGCAACGACAATGACAACGAGAACGATGATGACGACGATGACGATAATGACGACGATGACGACGATGACGACGATTAAGGGAGTGTCGTCATTGCCATACGGGGGGCTGAATTGGGGTATAGCGTACGGGGCTCGATGAAATTTTTATGCCAGAGGCAGAAACTCCTCCGCCCCATCGCACCGAGCGTACACGGTCGATGACCGCTCTGGGCGACCGCGTTCTTCGCTCGGTAAAGCTACGTTCCCTCGCCCACTGTGTGGGTGCCGTCGCGATTTCCGGGACCCTCCTCGCCTATATCCAATTCGCCAGTCCGAATATCGTCGGCAACGACGGATACCATCATATCAAGATGGCACAACTGACGCTCCAGCAGGGCCTCCCGCTTCCGTTCCCCTGGTTGCCTCTTACCATTCTGGATGAGCAGGGCTACAGCGACCGCCATATGCTGCTCCATGTGCTGCAAGCCCCCTTCACCGCCTTTACCGATTTGGGTCTGGCGTCGAAATGGGCCGCAGTGACCCTCGCGGTTTTTGCCTGCTGTGTGTTCTATTTTTTCCTTGTTGCGTACAAGGTGCGCTATCCGCTTGTCTGGCTGCTCGTCCTCTTTGCCTCCTCACACCCGTTTCTGTATCGGATGAGCATGGCTCGGGGACAAAGCCTGGGGTTGGCGTTTCAATTGATAGCGATGTATCTGATTCTGAAACGCCGACCGGTTGGCCTCGGGATCGTGGCGATGCTGTTTGTGTGGGCGTATAACGCCTTTCCGCTGATTCTACTCCTGGTGCTGATTGGTCTCCTGACGCACTACCTCGTCGACGGTACTTTCGAATATCCCCTCCTCATCGGAGCGGGTATCGGGGTCGCCTGCGGCCTTCTCGTCAATCCGTACTTTCCGCAGAATATCTTCCTGCTCTGGGACCACATTGTCCCCAAGCTGTTCGTGGTGGATTATGCGACATCGGTCGGGGGAGAGTGGCGGCCGTATAATTCATGGGCTTTTCTGAGCCTGTCGCTTGGAGCGCACCTCGCCTATGGCAGCGCCATATTCTTGACCAATAGGGAAGAATGGCGCCAAGACGCCCCTCGGCTTTTCTTATTTTTGGCCGCAACGTTGTACGCCTTTCTGTTGTTCAAGTCGCGCCGTTTTATCGAATATTATCCGCCGGCTGCCGTGCTGCTCTTGGCGGTCGGAGCGCGGGAGTGGTTGAAGACTCTGAATGTCGGCTCTATTGCCTGGACCGACAGGAAGATTGGCGGACTCATTGCGGCCAGTCTCCTGCTCGCCGCAGCCCTGCAAGCCACCGTGCAAGCCGCCTGGCACGATATTCAGCGCCTTCCCTCGTCTGCGGCATATCAGGGCGGCGCAGAGTGGTTAGCCCACAACACGCCCAAAGGGGCGCGTGTATTTCACACCGACTGGGACGACTTTCCACGCCTGTTTTTCTTTAACACGCATAATACCTACATCGTTGGGCTTGATCCCGACTTTATGCGACTCAAAAATAAACACCTCTATGAACGTTGGAAGGATATTACCAGAGGGAAAGTGCGCCTGCTGGCTAGGGTCATCTTGCAGAGGTTTGGGTGTGCCTACGCCTTTACCGATAACAAGCACCGGAAGTTCATTGCCCTTGCCGACCGAGATCCGTTTATGGAAAAAGCGTACTCCGACCGGCATACAACGGTGTATCGTGTGCTCGACGAAAATGCCGAGAAAACGCGTGGCGGGGATACGGGAAAAGGGTACTCTTAGGAGTGGTGTCGGCGCCCGAGAAAGTCGAGTCTCCGCTCTCCCCAAGAGGGCTGGTCGGGTGTATACTAAGGCGATAACGAATCGTCAGTGAATAAGGAGAAGATATGCAAACACCTGGCATGTTGCTGTTCACGGGATCGGCTAGTGTGACGCTGGGGCGTGCGACCGAATATGCAAAGATGGCCGAGGAGCGCGGCTTTCGGAATTTCCTGGTCACCGAAGCAGCCTCCGACGCCTTGGCGCTCACCCAACACCTGGCGAGTGTGACTGCCCGGATTCAGGTCGGCACCGCGATCTTTAATATCTTTCTCCATCCACCCCTCCAGGCGGCTTTGCACGCTCTGACGATTGAGGAGATTGCCCCCGGCCGGCTCTTCCTGGGGCTCGGAACGAGTCATGCGGCCCTGAATCAGGCGTATGGCCTGCCTATGGACAAACCGCTGACGGCGATGCGCTCTTATATCGAAGAGCTGCAAAGTGTCTTTCATGGCGATCATCCCGGACTGTCTCAGCTTGGAGCTGCGGGTCTGCCCATCCCGAAGGCCGAACGAAAAATCCCAATATATCTCGCTGGCGTATCCCCCAAGAGTATTCGGCTGACCGGCGAACTCGCCGACGGGAGTATTCCGGCCCAATACGGACCGACGATGTTGAAAGAAATTGTTGAGGGCGTTGCGGCTGGAGCGGAGAAAGCCGGTCGTTCGCCCCGCGACGTAGAAATTGCGCCTATCGTTCACTGCTGCGTGTGTGAAGACCGTGGCCTCGCGCTCCGCTCGGTTCAAAGCCAGTTAGCCTTTTACGGCCAGATGCCATTTTACAATCGCATTTTTGCTCGACATGGCTTTGAGCAAGAAGCAGCCCAGATTATGGATGCCGCGCTCAAGGGAGACCAGGCCGGTGCGGCTGATGCCGTGTCCGAACGCATGGTAGCCGAATGCGCTCTTGTCGGCACCCCGCAAGAATGCCGAGACCAGGCGGAAGCTTTTGAAAAGGCCGGAGCTGCGTACTCCATTCTCTATCCGATGGCCATTGATGGAGACATGGACCAGAGTGTACGGGCCGCATTAGACGCGTTCGCGCAGTAGTTGGACTATCCTACGTGTTGTTCACAATCTTCCCAGATCATACAGATATGCGTCTCTGTCGTGCCACACTCCTTGAAACCGAGCCTTCGGTATAACTCGATGGCCCGGTTCTCTCTGAGGACTTGAAGCCGGAGCGGGGACTTCGCTTCCCGTCCGCGTCGCATCTCTTCGTTGAGGAGGCGAGAGCCAATGCCACGTCCCTGAAATTGGGGGACAATGACGATGTGGCTCACATAGATGTGATCGGGGCGGTCCTCTATTGAAAGGAAACCACACGGGTTGCCGTCACAGAGGACGATTTCAAATTTGTGTGGTATCCAGCTCTCCTCGAACAAACGATCCTGCAGCGCCTCATCCCACGCTCCGAACTGGCGAGAGACGACCTCGCGATAGGCTTCATGATGAGTGGTGCGGGCAAATTCCGTGTCACTCGAAGTGGCAGGCCGCCGTTCCAGGAGCATAGAATCATCCAGGGTAAGGAGAAATCGTCATCAAATCCGGTATTGCGGTTTGTGGCGAATCGCTCGCACAAACACATACGCCGGCACCAGGACAAGCAGGCCCAGCGTAATCACATTCCCGATCTTATCCAGCGTCGAAGTGTACACATGCAAATGAGTCATGTGGTAGGCGAAGTGCGGAATCTGAGAGACGAGCCAGCCGAGCGCGGCGGCAAGAATCGTTTCGCGGGTTTTGGCAAAGACCGCAATGAGGGTCACCGCACTCAGGGCTAAATACAGACCGCCCACATCTCGCACCAGATGTTCATTGAACGGACCATCAACCGAGACCCAACTGCGGCCAAGGCCGGGAAAGCTATCGTAGAATGCCTGGGGAAAGAATTGCGCCCAGGCGCCAACCATGACACCGCTCGCAACCAGAAACCAGAGACCGATTCGCAGACGTGTATCAACATTCATGGCTCACTCCTCTTCAGCTATTGAGCATCTGACGCCAGCCCTCTCTCACACTTGGATAGTGAGGGGTCCAGCCCGTGGTCTGTTTCAGGCGCTTATTGGAAATGCGCTGCGAGCGGGTTAAGGCTTCAAGACTCCCCGGCAGCTCTCCTGGTATGGGCTCGGGTGGCGCAGGCGACGCCACCCCTTCACACTCGGCAATGGCCGTGGCCAACTCCTGACGAGTCAGCGGCTGGTCATCGGCAACATTATAGATACCGGCGGGGGCATTCAGCACGGCCACGACGGCCGCCGCTGCATCCTCGGCGTGAATATGGCTCATATAGCTGGCCGGGTCGCCCAGAAATGGGGACTGGCCGGCACGGATTGCAGCCTGAAATTCCAGGCTGTGCGAGCTGTCAGAGGCGTAAAACAGGGCGAAGCGCAGCACGATGCCGCGCCCGCCATGGGCGCTGAACCAGGCGGCCTGTTCCTCTGCCACGCGGCTGCTGGCCATCTCCGGCGGGCAGGCGTCCGCAGCGGTTTCCTCAATCCATTCCGCGCCTTTATCCGCGTACGGAAAGGTAATCGACTCCTGGATAAACGTCTGACAGCTCGCCTCGGCGGCCGCTCGGGTCATACTGCGGGACGCCTCGTTGCGGAGGCGATTATGTATGTCCCAGGCGGTCGCCTCCAGCGCCCGCTCCAGCGGCGGAACATTGGTCACCAGATTGGCGACGGCCTCGTGGCTGGCCAGCACCGGCGTCAGCGCTGCCGTGTCAAACAGATCGACCCGAACCGGGGTTGCGCCGAACTGACGCAGGAGGGTCGCTTTCTGGTCTGTGCGCGCAACGCCGGTCACCTGGTGCCCGGCCCGGATGAGTTGGGGAATAACGCGCCGGCCAATGACGCCGGTCGCGCCCGTCACAAAAATTTTCATACTCCTACTCCTTTTTCGTGCCGAAGCAGCCAGTGTTTGCGCTCCAGACCCCCCGCATAGCCGGTGAGAGCGCCGTTGGTACCAATGAGACGATGGCAGGGGACGACAATGGAGATCGGGTTGAGGGCGTTCGCCCTGCCGACGGCTCGATATGCCTGTGGCGCGCCTAATTGCCTGGCCAATGCACTGTACGTTCGAGTTGTTCCGGGTGGAATGCCTCGCAAAGCCGCCCAGACTTTTTGCTGAAACACAGTCCCGCCTGGGTCCACCTGAATGCTATCGATAGAGTCGAGTTCTCCTCCGAGGTAGGCGCTGAGCTGTTGTGTCGCGCCGAGGGGTTTGGAGGATTCCGATAGCCGGAACTGATGGTAGCGCTGCCGCAACAACCGGGTCATCCGCTCCGTGTTGTCTGCGTAGTCAAGCACGCATAAGCGACCTTCGTCGAACACGAGGACAAGGCGACCGATGGGCGACTCGACTGTGTCGGTAAGTAAGGCCGTCATTCTGACTCCTGCTTGAGCACCGGGTGCCTCGGATTACAGCCAGCCGCTACGCGGCGGCTTGATATTGTTGAGCCAATAATTTCCGATCGCATAGTATTTCCACCGGACGGGATCGTGCAGCGTGTGGGTGCGCGCGTTGCGCCAGTGACGATCAAGGTTGTACTCCTCAAGCGTTGAACGGGTGCCCGCCAACTCAAAGAGTTTATTGGTGGCGAGAATGGAAACTTCCGTTGACAGCGCCTTGGCCTCCGCTACGGCAATGGATGCTACCGCAACCGTCTCATCGGTCGGATTCGCCGCAGCCGCGTCGGTCAGGTGTCCAGCACGTTCGAGCAGCGCGTCGACTGCGTGTATTTTGATCTTGAGATCCCCGACCATCGAGATCGTATATGGATCTTCATAGCCATGTTCTTGGCCACTATCGATCCAGGGACGCGTATACGTCCGCACGAATTGGATCGTCTCGGCGATCGCCGCCCGGGCAATGCCAGCGTCCACGGCCGCGTGCAAGATTTGCGTGACGGGTCCCATCGTGGTTGGCTGCTCATATACTGCTTGATGGTGGATAATATCGAATGCTTCCAGCTTGACATCGTCAAGAATGACAGAGCCGCTCGCTGTGGTCCGCTGCCCGAATGATGACCAGTCGTCTATCACGGTGAGACCCGGAGCGTCTCGCTTCGCCATTGCAATGACAAGCCGATGGTTGTCATCGAAGGCAAAGACCGGCACCCAATGGGCGAATAACGCGCCTGTGGAATAAAATTTCTTACCGGTGAGGAGGAATGTATCGCCTTTGGCGGTGACGCGGGTTTGCAGGTCCAGGAGCGTTTTCGTTCCGACTTCTGAAATCGCATTCCCGAGGCGGTCGCCGTCTAACACGCGCTCGAAAAAAAATCGCTGCTGATCCTCCCTCTCGCTTAAACGAATAGCCTCGACCATGGCGTAGTGATTTTGCGGGATCTGACCAAGACTAGAATCAGCCGCTGAAATAATGGCGGTGACTTCCGCCAGGGTGGCGCAGGACACCTCTGCGCCACCATAGGTTTTCGGCACACTGATCCCCCACAGGCCACTCTGCGAAAACTCATCGATCTCCTGATACGGCAAACGGCCCTCCCGGTCGCGAACAGCCGATTCTTCGGCAAACTGCTCCGCCAGCCGCCGTGCGACATCGATGGCCTCGGCATCATTACGAATGCGGTGAGCTGGGGTCTCAAAGCGCGGCATGGGCGGCGCTTCTCGTCCATGCCCGATTGAAGCCGCTATCGAAGGCGTCGGAGTGGCACTCATAATTCCCCCTGGATCGAGACGTTCCACATCCTCATGAAGGATGCTACTCAGGAGTAACGCGGTCGAATATCTCCTGTCTATACTCAGCCAAGGAGGATCACCAATGGCAGAGCAGACCTGCGTAGACTTTACGTGGGGACATGCCAATCAAGGCGGCCAGCACGACTGGCCCTTTGTGATGGCGCTTCAGCAGGGATTTTTCCTAGAGGAAGGGATCAATCTCCACATCCAGGTTGTACCCGGCGGAGACGCCTTGGCGCAGGCGATGGGGCGCGGAGACATACAGGTCGGCAGGATGGGGAGTCCGCCTTTTTTGACGGCGGTTGGTAAGGGGGTGCTGCCAGGCAAGATTATTGCCAGTAGCGTGATCGAGAATCTTGATCACTTCTTGTTTGTTGTGCGCCCGGAAATCCAGAAACTGGCCGAACTGCGGGGGAAGACCGTCGGCGTGTTATCCCGCGGGAGCTGCGACGGGCATCTCCTGAAGCTGGAGCTGAAGCGGGCCGGCCTTGATCCCGAGCGAGACGTTGCCTACCGGGAGCTGTGGCAAGACTATAATAATATTGATGGCCTCGCTTCCGGGGAACTGTGCGCCCAACTGATAGTCGAGCCGTGGGTCTCCCTGGGCGAGCGGCAGGGAGCGCTGCGAGTGGTGGAGCCGGTCAGTCGAGTCAAACCCCATTTTCAATGGGGGCTGTTGGTGGCGCGCGAGGATTTTATCGCACAACAACCAGAATTGCTGCGGAAGCTGTTACGGGGATATCTCAAAGGCGCCCAATACTGCACCGCCTACCCTGAAGAAACCAAAGCCATGGTCTGCGCGTATATGCCGGAGTACGAGCCTGCCACGGTCGAGCAGGCGTTGACGCGGACTTTGCCTATCTGGAATACGACCGGCCTGATCGATATGGAAGGTCTGGCTGTTGCGGTGGAGACGATGTGCACGCTGGATGCGATTCCTCGTCAACTGAAACCTGAAGCGCTGGTTGACTTGAGTGGTCTGCCACGGGAAACCTTCCATGAGACCTAAGCGAGTGTTTAGAAATTCGTAGCGGGAGACGAGGGAATGGGCAGAGTGGGACACTATGGAGAACGGGTCCAGATTACCCGGGGGCCGTTTGATCCGGGCGGGCAGCCTGTGGTCGAGAGTCCGCATCCGCTTTTATTGGGCCTGTTTGGTTGGAACCTGACCGGTGGGGCGACCATCTCCAAAGCCGTGCTCGACGATCCGGACCGGTATCAAAACTTCTGGCACTGGGACACGGCCCAGTATCTGATTCAGTTCGCCGAGCGGATGGGACTCGAATTCCAGGTGCCGTTTGGCCGCTGGCTCGGGCACGGCGGGGAAACGCGCTTTAATGAAGACTCGCTCGATTTCCTGACGACGGCCGCCGCGCTGGCTCCGCTGACCCGTCGGATTCTGCTCTTTTCCACGGCCCACGTGTCATACGGGTTTCACCCCCTGCACTTCGCCAAGTTCGGGGCGACGATCGACTATCTCTCGCAAGGCCGTTGGGGCCTGAATGTGGTGACGGGCTGGATCGAAGATGAGCAGGCCTTATTTGGGCAAACCTTTCCCGACCACGATCTGCGCTACGAAATGGCGGACGAGTTTGTCACCCTCATGAAATGGGCCTGGTCGAGTCAGGAGCCGATCACCTACGAAGGCGAGTTCTACAAATCCTATGGGGCCTATGTGAGTCCAAAACCCGTCCGCAAGCCGCGGCCGTATCTGGTCAACGCCGGGTCCTCACCTGCCGGCATCGAGTTTACAGCCAAACACTGTGAGTGGTTGTTCTGCTCCGGGGGCATCGAGAAGATGAAACTGGCCGCGGATACGGTGAGGGACCGCGCGGCGCATTATGGCCGGCGGGTTGACCCCATGACGTATGCCTACGTCGTTATTGAGGGCACCGACACACAGGCGGAAGCCACCTATAAGCGCTTAGTCGAGGAGATAGACGAAGCCGCGGCCGATACCTTTGTGGAGCGGGTCACGTCGCAACCGCACTCCTTTGCGCCAGACCGGAAACGCGACACCACCAAACGTCTGCGGGAACAGGTGGGCGAAGACGCCTACCGTGAGATCGCACTGGGGCTGACCGGGTATCAGATGTGTGGCAGCCCGCAAACGGTGGCAGAGCAGCTCCGCGCGGTCCACGAGCGGGCCGGCCAACGCGGGGTGCTGCTATCCTTTTTCGATCCGATCAAGGGGTTGCATATGTGTCATGATGAGGTGTTGCCCCTCCTGCGCAAAATGGGGCTGCGTAAGTAGGCACTCCTGATCAGCTCTGTGCTGCCACCAGGGCCGCGTCCTCGAAGTCCACCAGGCCCAGCCGTCCACCAAAGGCGGACGGATGAGGATGATACGAGCGGTAGCCCAGGAGGTGCTGGGCCCGTTCGGGCAGTTGGCGGGCGACTTCAAAAGGAACGGCCAGGGAATGGTGCTCCTCCGGGCGCAGCCAGCCGAGCACAAAGCCGACGTGCATCCCGTGCCGCCAGGCGTCCGGCGTGCGGTTCGCCCCGGCCCCGTGAATGACTTTCCCCGTGTAGAGCAGGACGGAGCCGGCCGGCATGACGGCCTGGGTCAGTTCTTCGGGGCGCGCCTCGCGCGCCGGGTCCTGCCAGCGATGGCTGCCCGGCGCGACGAGCGTGGCGCCGTTCTCTGCGGTGAAGTCGTTCAGGGCAAACATTGAACTGACCGTAAGTTCCGGGCCGGGCCAGGGAAAATGGGGCCAGTTGGCCTCATCGCGATGTAGCATCTGGGCCGGTTCGCCCCCGCCAACGATCATGGTCTGGGAGGTATTCAGCCAGTACGAGCCGCAGTTGGGCAAAAGAGAATGATCCGCAAACGCCTTGAGTACGGGGTGGAGCAGGACCTCAATAAACGCTTTTGATTTGGCTGCCAGACCGCAAAAACGGATCGTTTTCTGACCATGAAAGACCTGCCAGAGTTCTTCGTCGCTGCGACTACCCGGCGGGTGGGTGGTGATATAGCCGTCGAGTTCGGTGTTGAGCCGCCCCAGCAGGTCGGGCTCAAGCAGGCTTTCGATAATCACCCCACCGTCCCGCTCGACCGCGGACAGGTAGGCGTCCGCGCTGGCGTCAGGCCCCACGGTCGTGAGTGTGAGTTTGCTCATATGCCCTCCTTGACGATTATTGCTGCTCTGACCCGCTCTACATACCGCTCTTCTCCGCTTCTTTCCAGCCGCCTTATTTTCTGACCCGGACCACTCTGCCGCCGTTGGCCCGCAGGAGTACCTGGGGCGAGACCCGGACCAGGGCGGTTTCCGAGCCGCCGCCGGTATACACCTCGTCTTTCTGCATGACCCGGGGATCAACAAGAAAGGTCGCGGCAAACCCGAATGACGGTGTCCCGCCACACGGATAGCCCGTTTTGACCAGCATTTCGTCCGGCGTCATGGTTCTCACCCGCTCGGTCTGGAGTGCCCTGGCAACCCGCGAGGTGCTAGCTCGATCTTCGCCCTTGACGATGGCGACGATCACCTGGCCCTGAGTGTCCGTCATGCAGATATTCTTGACGAAATGCTCCGGCTCCGTGCCGACCGCCGCCGCCGCTTCGGCTACCGAGTGACACGACTGCTCGAAGGATAGCTGTTCGGCCTCAAGACTGCCGGCAGCCATAAACTGTTTGAGCTTGTATTCATAATCGTCCATAGTGGCCTATATATAACACTTTCTTTGCCATTCCCTATGGAGGCAACGCGCTCTTTTGCAGCACATGTTCGGAGTGCGGGCTTCCAGCCCGCAAGAAATCCCCTCCCTGGACGTGTGATGCATATTACGGGGCACTGTAGAAGGAGCGTGTCGAGGCTAGGCTAAGCTCACATTCCCTACCATAGGAGGTGAGCGATGCCCATGGATCTCGACACGTTCCTGGTGGCTTTATATACCATCGTGGACGATCTGTACCAGCAGCAGGCTGCGCGGGTGAAGCCGGTGCGCCCGGGCCCTCGGCCGACGGTCTCGGACAGCGAAGTGCTGACGTTAGCCCTGTGTGTGCAGTGGTGGGGGCGCTCGGAGCGGGCGTTTCTCCGCTATGCGCGGGTGCACTGGCGGGCGTATTTTCCGCGCTTTCTGAGTCAGAGTGCGTATAACCGGCGGTGTCGGGACTTGGCGGGGGTGCTGGTGGCCCTAGTCCCGCTCGTGGCGCGGGAGTTGCGGGCCGCCCCGGCGGCCTATGAGGTGGTGGACACCGTGGCGGTACCCTTGCTGCGCCGCTGTCGGGGGCAACGCCACCGGCTGTTTGGGGCCGAAGCGGCTATCGGGCGGGGCGGCAGTGACAAAGCGGGGTACTATGGCGGCAAACTGCTCCTGGCCGTCGCGCCCACGGGGGTGGTGACGGGCTTCGTGCTCGCCCCGGCCAACATGGCGGATCGCTGGCTCGCGGACGCCTTGCTGTGCTGGCGGGTGGACCCGCACGCGCCGCCGCTCCAAGTGGCGGACTTACCGGCCCCGCGCCGTCCCAATGGTATCCCCTATGTCGGTCCCACCGGGCCGCGCTGGCCGCCGAGCGGCGCGGGCGCGCGCAGTCACGGACCGTATCTGGCCGATGCGGGCTTCTGCGGGACGTGGTGGCAGCAGCATTGGCGCCACGCCTCTGGTGCCGCCCTCCTCACGCCCCCCGACTATCAGGGCCCGCAGGCCGCAGCGGCCAAACGCCAGCACGCCCGCTGGCGGCAGGTGGTCGAGACGATGAACGGCCATCTGATCCGCACCTTCGGCCTCCACTTTCCGGGCGCCCGCAGTAAACACGGCCTCCTCGCCCGCATTGCCGCGAAACTGGCCGCCGTCAATGTCGGCTGCTGGCTCAATCGCCTCTTCGGGCGCCCCCCTTGGGCCTTTGCCACCCTCTTCCCCGCCTAACAATGTGCATCACACGTCTTGGAGGGGTGGCCGTAGGCTGGGGTGGGTTCCTTCCCCGGCGGTCTAAGAAGGCTGCGGGCAAGATGCCCGCGCTCCCAGGGAAGAAGTCGAAAGTGATGTCCCGGGATTCCGTCTCCCCACTCCTCAACACACTCACGCTTGCACCTGTCACCCCCGCGTGCTACGTGGCGAAAAAACACAGTGTGAGGTCGGCCATGACAAAGCGAGTGCTGTACGTGAACCCCATTCACCTCGATGCCAATCCCGCGATAGACGCGCTCGCCTACGGGCTGCAATCGGTCCTGCACGCCGCAGATATCCGGATGCCGGTGCTGTTCGCCGATTTCCGCGAACCGGACATGCGCAAAAAATATGAGGCCGCGATCGAGGCCGGGATACGCGCCCAGGTCGATGGCATCGTGATTTATGCCCTCAATCCGACGCTGTTTGGTGAGGCGGTGGCCCAGGCCCGCTCGGCCGGCATTCCCGTTTTTTCCTTTGTCCGACCGCGCTATGCCGTCAACGCGGCCGTGGTGTATCCGAATTTCAACCACGGCGTGTTCATGGCCGAATACCTGGCCTCGGTTCTGCCGCCGGACAGCGGGGTGGGGGTGATCGGCGGACCGGATACGGTGGACGATGCAGAAGAAGTGGCCGGTCTGGTCTACGGGCTGAAACGCAGCCACTGTCGCTTGCTGAACGACCCTGAGGATACCCAGTATTGCAACGTCCAGGATGTATCGGAAGGCGGGCGCGAGCCAACCTTCCGCCTGTTGGACAACATCCCTCCGTCCCAGCTCCAGGGTCTCATTCCCTATAATGACGAGACCATGCTCGGCTGCCTGAGCGTACTCGAAGAAACGGGCCGGGCGGGCGATATCAAGATCGTCTCCCGCAACGGCTCGCCCCAGGCGGTCGAGATGGTGCGGGCCGGGAAAACTCTGGGTACCTGGGACCTGGACGCCTCGGGCATAGGCACAACGCTGGGCGAGCTGGTTGTGCGTCATCTGGTGGGTGGCGAAGGCCTTGAAGATTATTTGAGCATGAGCCCGGTTGGCCGGATGATTACCCCTGACAATATTGAAAGCTGGCAGCCCTGGTCGGAGCGGGTAGACTGTACGCCGCTATCAGTCGGGCTCTAAAGCGGGGGATGCCGTGCGTGTACTCTACGTGAATGTGATGGAATACGGGGCGCATCCGGGTTTGGATGCCCTGGCCCACGGGCTCGACCAGCGTTTGCAACAGTCGGGGATCGAACTGCGAACGCTGACGGTCGATGTGCGCCGACCGGACTGGATAGCCGAACAGGACCAGGCGATTCGACGCGGCATTCAGGCTGGGGTGGACGGCATCATTGTCTACGTCCTTGACCCCCTACAGCCCGCCGAGGCGGTCGAGGCGGCCCGCCAACACGGGATTCCGGTCTTCTCGTTTGAGCGCCCCCGCTATCCGGTCGCCGCCTCCCTGGTCTACCCGAACTTTAATCACGGCGTGTATATGGCCGAGTATCTGGCCACGCTCCTGTCCGTCGGGGCGCGGGTGGCGATCATCGGCGGGCCGGAAGTCATTGACGACATCGAGCTTGTCACCGGCCTCGTGCACGGCGTCAAACAGAGCGGCTTCACTCTGGTCAACGATCCGTTTGAGGAACGCTATCGGAACCTACAGGACGTTGCCGCCGGCGGGCGGGAGGCAGCCCAACGTCTGCTGGCTGATTTTACGGACCTGGCCGGTCTGATTCCGTTCAACGACGAAACCATGCTGGGCACCCTCGATGCGATCGAGGCGGTCGGCCGCTCCGGTGAGATGAAAATGGTCTCGCGTAACGGCAGTCCCAAGGCCGTCGAAGCCGTCCGTGCAGGAAGGTCGCACGGCACGTGGGATATTGAGATTACCAATATCGGAGCCGCAGTCGGCGATCTGGTCGCACGGGTGCTGGTTGAGGGCGAAGACTTGCACGGAGAGTCTTTTATCGCCGGTCTCGGGCGGCTCATCACGCCCGCGAACGCCCATACGTATAAACCCTGGACGGAGCGGGTGCCGCACACGCCGCTGCGAGAGGGGCTGGAGTAGGAACGGTGCCGTTCCCTCGCCCGTTGGGGGCGAGGGGCCTATCAGGGGGTTTAGGCAGCCAAAGGCGGATTGTCCAAGAGGCGCTCAATCGGCTCAACCGAGTTGTCCGTTTGGCCCTCAATCTCACGCACGGTGAACTCCAACAAGGCGCGCTCGTGTCGGGTGATATGCTGGGCGATGGCCAGCCCGTCAGACGGGGCCGTTTTCTCGTGCTTTTCAAAGTAACGGATGTACTTCTCAAGCTCGGGTTTCAGCTTATCCATCGCCTCGGACCAAGGCAGTTTGGCCCACCTCTCGCCCCAGGATTTTCCCTCGGCACGTTTTTCAGAGTCCTCCTCGACCGATTCACCGAGGGCTTCGAGCGCAGCCCGAATGCGGCCTTTGGTCTCGCGTTCAAGCTGTTCCACAAAACGCCACTTCTGGCTGTGAACGGGGTCCTGTGCCGCTTCTGCGAGTGCGACTCCGAGGGCCTCTCCCATCACTTCACCCTGAAAACATTCGTGCAGATACGCTACAAATTGATCGCTCATGGTCCTTCCTCCTTACTCCGTCAGTTCTGTCCGTGTGACAGAACCAGGCGTACAATCCGACACAATGACAAACTTCTTAAAGGCAGTATGAAAATTCCACTGCGAGCGGGTGCCTTTCACAAAGGAGGCAAAGTCGCCGACCTTGAGAGACACTTCCTCGCCCGTATCAAGCAGGGTGATCGTGACCGCGCCTTCTACCACAAGGAAGGTCTCATCTCCGCCTGGGAAGGTGTATTCGGGTGAGAGGCCAGCCTCCGTTTTCCACAGACCAACCGCCAGGGTGCTATTGCCGTCATGACCGGTTTCGCGAATCAGTTGGATCTCGCCGAATGTCGTCGGTTTTCCGTCCGGGCCGGGGTACTCGAACGGAATATATTCCCCGTCATCAAGCGTCCCGGTATAAAATGCCTGGAGTTGGCCGGCGAACGATTCTTTCAGCTGTGCGACTGCCATATCACCTCCTCTCTTTGCTCATGAAGAAACGAACGCGATCCTGAGTGGCGTACACCGCGCCCCATTGGGTTGCTGACCGTCAATTTCTATATCATACGGACACGCCGAGACTGCAACCAGGCAATCCATCAATGCTTTCAGGGCAACGTATTCGCCCGCCTGGGTGGCCGCGGGGCGGGCGTCGATAGTGCCGTCGGAGCGGACCCGCGTATATTGGAACAGGTTGATGGGGTCGGGCACGTCGAGATAGCTCAGCCCATGCGGCTCCACCGCCTCGGTGAGATTGTCCCGACAGTTGCGATGGTTGAGGGCGCCGGCGGCTGCATAGAGGGCGCTGCTGCACGGAGCAAACAGGGCGTCGTGCACGCCGTGGGCCTGGTCCTCGACAATCTCGAACATGGGGTGCTGAAGATTGGAGTAGAGCCTACTGCCAACCGTGAAGTGCAGGGAGCCGCTCCCGGTCAAGGTATTGAAATTCACGGTTTCACCGGTAGACAGTTTTTCGGCCAGGTGATGCAGGTGAAAGCAGACGAAGTCGCAGATCTGCTGGCCTTCCACATCAACAACGCGAATCGTTTCCCCTTGCCGGACCACGCAGGCCGCACCCTGAGTTGCCGGAACATGTACGTCTCGTTTGTCAGCCATGACTGTGTTCTCCTCGCCGGGCTCTGCACGTGAGTCCTCTTTAGCGTCTCGGGAAGAATGGGACAAGCAGTTTTCACAAATAGCCGCGGGTATCCTGTTTGCATGCAGCGCGGTTGACCCGAGCGGCACCAGGTGCGTAGGATGTCGGACGCACTTCGTTAGCCTGAACAGAGGAGATGAAACCGATGAAAGACTATACACATCCCGAGGTGCTGGTTGACACGCAGTGGGTTGCCGAACATCTGACTGACCCGCAGGTGCGGATCGTTGACACGCATATTGACCCGGCGCCGTACGAGTCCGGCCATATTCCAGGAGCAGTCTTTTGGAACGGTTTTGGGACCCTGCTCAAGCCGGACTGGAGCATCAATTTCGATAAAAAATCGGTCGAAGATTTCTGCGGCCGGGCGGGCATCGATACCGACACCACTGTGATCGCCTATAGCGACCATAGTGCGGTTGCGCCGTGGGTATTCTGGTTTCTCAAATCCGTCGGTCACACGGATGTGCGTGTCCTCAATGGCGGACGTAAGAAGTGGGTTGCCGACGGCCATGCGCTGACGACCGAGTTGCCGGCCGTGACGGCAACGAGCTATACCGCCCGAGAACCCGACCCGGACCTGCGGGCTTTACAGGAGCGCGTCCGGGCGGCCGTTGGGCAAGAGAATCAGGTCCTGTTGGATGTCCGCACCCCCGAGGAATATCGGGGCGAATTATTCCTGCTGGAGCCGCCCCAGGGCAGCGAGCGGGGCGGCCATATTCCGGGCGCAACCCTCCTCTATTATGAGGATGCGCTCAACGAAGACGACACGTTCAAGTCCGCGGACGAACTGGCCGCCCTGTACGCCAGCCACGGCGTCACCGCCGACAAGGAAACGATCACCTACTGCGCGGTTGGCATCCGCTCCGCCCATACCTGGTTTGTGCTGACGCAACTGCTCGGCTATCCGGCCGTGCGTAGTTTCGATGCCTCGTGGAATCTGTGGGGCCGACTGCCGGATACGCCGGTTGAGGCGGGATAGGTCGGGACCATATCTTTACGGGCGCAGGCTCAGGTATGGGTGCCGCAACGCTGACATCTCAGTCGTGTTCGAACTTCCCGTACTGAGTAAAATTCTGTTCCAAATACCAGCGGAGATATTCCTGGGTAGTTATCGGTTCGTCCTGGGGAGGGTTGTCCACATCGTGGCAGGTTGGCAGACATTCAATCACGGTGTCTGGGCTGGGGAGAAAAAAGAAGGGTATGGAGTAGCGATCCTGGCCTGACAAATTGCGTACCCGGTGTGGCGTGGACAGGATGCGACCGTTGGACCAGCGCGTGAGAAGATCACCCGAATTGACCAGAAAGGCTTCCGGCCAGGCTGGAGCACGAATCCAGTCCTGCTCTTTCGGCTTAATCTCCAGCCCTGGTACATCAGTTGTTGCGAGCAGGGTCAGGAACGTTCCGTCCGTATGCGGTGAGGAATTATACTGACCCTCCTCCAAAGGGTCGGCCGGGTAGTGAGAAAGGCGCTGGAAGGCAATATTACGATATTTCGGAAAGAACGGATCGAAGTAGTCCGAGGGGAGAGACAGCGCCGTGGCAAACAGTGGCAGCAGTTTAATGGAGAGATCCTCCATCGCCTCGAAAAACTCGACCAAGGCTTCCCGATAGCCCGGTAAGCCTTCCGGCCATTGGTTGGGAAACGGCAGTGCAAAAGGCGATCGATCGCGCTGCATAAAGAATGCCTCAACCCGGTCTGGCTTGGTGTGACCCTCATAGTACTCTGAGGTGCGGCCGAGTTGTTGTCTATCTCCCATATAGCCAACAAAAACATCGTTGAGTTTGATGGTATCCTTCTGTTCCAGAGGGAGAGAAAGAAACCGCTTGGCCTCCCGAAACACCCCATCGATAACTGCGCGGGGAATATTGTGGCCAACCAGGTAGAAAAAGCCAACCTGGGTCAAGGCTTGGGAAAGGACGGGCGCCAGTTGTTCACACGCCCCTGGGACGCCGGAGAGATAATCTCCTATATCGAGAACTGGAATCTCGGTGCTACTTGGAGCATCGCTGACCAGGCCGGTCTGTAATGTTTCTGCAACTGTCTCCGGTGCTATACTCATGGCCACGTTCTCCCCGTTAGCTTCCTCTATCACATACCCCTCAGCGTTGTGTAGCCGCTAAAACTGATACGTCATCCGCACAACGGTCTCGTCGCGCTTGCGATATAGTCCGCCCAAACCCCAGCTTTCGTCCACTTGGCCACCAAAGCCGGGCACAAAGAAATAATTCTGGGCGAGCCGGAAGATCAGCCGGGGAGTGATATAGTAATCCACCACCCAGCCGAGCTGGGAACTGTAGTGGTTGATCGGGTCAATGACAAAGAAGGCCACTGGCAGGAGCTTACCCCGCATATAGGTGGTGCTGGCGGCAATGGTGCCGACGGCTTCCCAATTGCGGACTTTGTCCGTGGCTGAAATCTGTCCCTGAAAACGGGACGTGCTGGTCGGAATATATTGCCAGAAGACCTGCGAGGTCAGGAAAAACGTGGAGCGGCGGTTGAGGGTGCGAATCCAGGTCGGTCGGTCAAAGCCGATAAACGCCTGCCAGACATCGCTCTTCTTAATGCCCAGGAAGCCACTCTCTATGGGCCGCTCGGCCTCATCCAGGATCATAATCGGCTTGCGTTTATCGGCGAAGGGCTTGCCGAACTCATAAATCGTTTCCATACGCCACACGCCCTCGGTATAGTCATCGTCCGCATAACTGGCGGAGATGCCGACCGCGTGGGTGTAGGGATAATAGGCTTCCGCCGGTAGAATGCCGCGCCCCAGCAGGGCGGCATTACTGCGCGCCACATCCGCTATCGTCTCGCAGCCGACTGCGCCGAGTTGGCACTGGTTGAGGCCGCGCAGAGCGGAGGTATTGACGCCATCATCGTGGGCCGTGCGTTGATACAGATAGTTCAGCGTCACGGTCACGCCCTGCGGCGTGGTCGCACCCAGGCGGAAGCCGACCTGGCTATTCTCATCGATGCTTTTACTATAATTGCCCCGCCGGCCCAGGACCGTGCGGTTGAGCAGCTTGAAATTTCCTCCGGTCGGACTCCCCCCAAACGGATTGGCACTCGGTGAACTCCAGGGACGCCCCGGAGAGAAGCCAAACTTGAGCGGCACCCATAGCCCCGGAACCCAATAGGACTCGGTATACACATCGCTTAAACTCCCAATCCGCCCAAAACGATAGGTGGCGCGTATCATCCAGTACGGAATACGCAGATCGTCCCAGGTTTCCTGACCGACTCCGCCCCCGTGCCAGGTGGTATCCAGCGCGTTGGTCCGGTCGAGCATACGCAGGTTGTCAGACTCTCCCCACACCACCATTTGACGCCCGAGTCGCAAGGACAGTGGTATCTTGGCGAACTCGATATCGGTGAAGACTTCGCGAAACGTGCTCTCGAAGCGCAAGGCATGGGCCGCTTTGTGAGAGAGGTCGGATAATTTTCCGTCCCGACCAGCCGGGCCGCGATAGGGAAACACGTCCTGGCGCGGACCCGGCTGAAAATCGTACGTGCTGTCATACACGCCCCGATACAGGCCGACGAAGTGGGCGTAGTCTATGCCGGGCAGGGAGAAACGGCTGAAAGCCTGGCCGTTTTTGATCCAGTCATATTCCACGCGCGCGCGTATGACGTTGCGCTGCTGAATGATCGACCATTTGTCCGGTTCCGGGTGACGAAAGATCTGCTGCGTTTGCAGATTGCCGGACAGTGAAAGATCCCCATAGGTGAAGTCCGCACGAGCAGGGGAGAGAGGAAGAGCAAGGAAGAGCAGGCAAAGAGAAACAAAAACGGGGCAGGCCCGCAACATAGTCTTTTGGTAAATTTTATTCATAAGCGAGAGGGAACAACGTTTTCCCCTCTTGAGAGGGGTGCCGTATAGCGGTGGGGTGTGTTTCATCGGATAGAGAACCCACCCCGGCCCTTCGACAAGCTCAGGGCCACCCCTCCAAGGAGTAGATAGAGCATCGAGTAGCCAGACAGGGGTGTAATGAGGGGACTGACAAGCGTTTTCGGACTCCGCACTAGCGCCCTCTGGCGACGATCTTGTTGAGATTGAAAAAGTCGGCAGGTATGGGCTCATTATAGATAATTTTGGTCAGTTCGGTGACCGACCCAAATGCATTCTGATAGTCAACCATAGTCTCGCCGGTCCACACCGGCACGCGCACATCTTCGTTGCCGGGATTGAACTGCGGGTTTCCGTACAACTCGAACAGGGTCTTGGCATGCGCCCCGGCACGGTCATACATGAGCGTATAAATGGGCACAAACATCTGGCGGTCGATATACAGGACGCGTTTGCCATAGGGATGATCGTCGGCCTTTGGCACCCCTTCGAGTATGACCATCTCGCGTAACTCCCAGGGATCGACCGGATACCAGCCTCCGCGCCCGCCAAAGGTCGTTTTTACCGCCTGGACACCGACCGGGGCGAGGAGCGTCTGTATGCCCACCAGCTTCCACGTATAACTGCGGATATAACCGGAGAAGCCAAAGTAGTCGTCGTTCAGCATGCCCGAGTCGAGCGCGGTATCTTCGTGTTTCACGATGATCTTGCGAATCTTGCGCCCGGCCGGGGAATAGACCCAGTCGTCATCCTTGGCCTGGTCACGGACATGCCGGTGCTTCAGACTGATCGTATTTTTCAGATCAAACGGTGCGGTGATGTGATAATATTCCTTATACAGCAAGCCCTCTTCCTGCCAGATGTTGGGATCGGTGCCATCCGTTGGCGGTCGATGCATGCCGAAGGCCACGACATAATAGTTTTCGATCTCCCGATTGACGACGCCCGACTCTTCGATGAGGCGAAACGTATTCCAGACTTGCATGATATTGCCAAAGTCGCGGTAGCGATAATTCCACGCCGCTTTGAGCCCGGCTTGTTCATCCGCCGGGTCGAGAATGGGGAAGGGCATGCCGGCCACATAGCCGCCGAGTTCGCCGTCCGCGCCAAGTTGCACATGTTCGGCGTGGTTCTGCGTGGCTGTGATATAGGCGTCGCTCACCGGCAGGTCGGTTGTTTCCCGGACCTCAAACGCCAGTTCGCCGGCTTTGATCTTGTCCAGGATTTCGACCGGCAGATAGTCCTGGGCGGCCTGCCACGAATCCGGTCCGATCTTCGTTCCGGGAGCTAGGCCCTCCACCGCCGGCTTGCCGTTGGCGTAGGGATGAAACATCGCCTGTATGGCCGTGGCAGACATCTCCGCCCCGGCGAACGACGACCAGAGCAGGCTACAGACGCTCACGCTCAAAACCCAGAGCAATTTTTGCATAGTTCCCCCTGTTGGCCGGTGGTCTCCTTTGGTCAGTAAGGCCGACCCATAACGCCGCTTTATATCAGTTTGTTTAGCCTCCAGCAATTATGAGGGCTGGGAACGACGTGCTGCCCGTGACTCTCGCTTGACCTTCTTTGAAAATATCGATGGCAGGTACGGCACGACTTAGGGGAGTGACTGGGCAATGCGGAATCCGAGGTGGTTCGTCCGAAAGATGGTAGTATATCTGAGGCGGACGACCGAGCGGAGGAACTTCGGTTCGTTACTCCAGGAACCGCCACGCAGGACACGAATACTGCAATTTCCACTCTCCCATACCCGTCCGTCACTCGGCGCACCCATGTACCCCTCATTCCAACTTCACTACTCTACCTCAAAGCCGAGTCGGCAACTTACAGCAGATTGTGCCGTTTGAGAAAGCAACGATAGTAGAGAAGTGCCTCCGTCGTTCCCGGAGGTCGAGAGGTCGCTATGAGTGGAGTAGAGGGAAGCGTTGAGAGGTTCTGTATTCACGCCTCAAGTGCCCGCACGACCGCTTCCGGTTCATGGTCAATGACCGTCAGCAGCACGCGCGCCGCACGGTCCGGAACGCGCCGACCCTGTTCCCAATCCTGGACAGCCCGCGCATCAAGCCCGAACCGCTCTGCGAACTGTTTGCGAGTCAGCCTCAGGCGCTTGCGTAACGCACGAATCCGCTCTGCAGTCGGGTCGTCGATCAGCCGGTAGGATAATGTCACCTCGCCGCGGACATGGGCGAGTACCTCACCTAACGCCGTCTCAATTTCACGGCCCACAGAGCTTCGTGCTGTACTCATTGGCGTTTCCCCTCTTTCTTGATTGTAGCCACCAGCCGAGACAAGGCTTTTCTATCCTCGGGCGTCAGGTCGTCGCGGTCGGCCTTTGCGTACGCCGTCAGCATATACACGGCTTCCGGTCCAGCGTGATAGAAGTAGATGGTCCGAATACCTCCTCGCTTGCCCCGCCCTGAGCCGGTCCAGCGCAATTTGCGAATGCCGCCCGTGCCCGATATGACCGGGGCTCTGCGAGGATTGGCAAGAACGGCAGCTTCCATTTCCTTACGCTTCGCCTCCGAAAGCAGCTTCCGAATAGCGCGTTCGTAGGTCGTGGTGACGAAAAGTCGTATCACCCTTCACGCTCTCTCTATGTACGCTTCGGCAGTCTGCCCGGCAAGACGTAGGCGGATTCTGCCTTGAAAGATCCCCAACCTACGGGAATGACCAGGCGATGCGGAAGCCGTTGTTATTGTTCCGATGGCCGGTGAAAGTCCAGTAGCGGCTGGCCGAACGGAGGTGTCTCGGACTATTGTCCCAGGAGCCTCCCCGCCCGACACGACGACTACAGTTTCCTGTTTCCCACGCCCGCCCGTCGCCCGGCGCGTCTGCATAATGCTCATTCCAGCAATCCTGTACCCATTCCCACACGTTCCCCAACACGTCGTATAACCCAAACCTGTTTGCCGCATAGCTCCCCACCGGGGCGGTCCGGGCATACCCGTCGTCGCAGGTAATCCTCCAATTACGATCCGTTCTACTGTCTGCCCCGTTCGCATACCGACATTGCCCATCCTCTCGCTCTCCCCAATACCGCGCCGTTTTCGTCCCAGCCCGTGCTACATATTCCCACTCTGCTTCGCTCAGTAAGCGATAGGTCTTGTCCGTCTGTCGCGACAGCCACTCCGCATAAGCGTGCGCATCTCGCCAACTGACACATACCACCGGGTCGCGCTCGGTTTGCCGATATCCTGGATCACGCCATGTTCGTCCCTTCTCCTCCTCCCACTCCTTCCCTGTCCACACACTACACCCGCTCTCCCCCTCATAGCCCGTCGTGCTAACAAAGTGCCTATACTCCCCCACGGTTACTTCGTATTTCCCTACGGCAAATGGCTGCCCAATCGTCACCTGGTGGACCGGCCCTTCATCCTCCTCCCGCCCCACCTCGTACGAGGGGGAACTCATCAGGAAGGTCCCTGCCGGTACCATGACCAACTCCGGACAGGTCGGGCAGTCCCGGAATGTCTCCCCCGGCTGTAGCCGCTGCCGGGCCGCCTCTTGCCGTTGCCGCTCGGCTTCCTGGGCCTGCCGCTCCGCCTCGGCTGCCCGCCGCCGCTCTGTTTCCTGCACCTGGCGGCGGGCTTTCTCTTCCTGCCGCTTCCGTTCCAATTCCGCCTGCCGCCGCTGCTTTTCTACGGCCCGCTGCCGGGCCGCTTCAGCCAGCGCCAGGGCTTCACGCCCTGGCGCTATCAACGCATCGGCCTGCTCGCGTGTCAGATACCCTGTCGCTGCAAACTCCTTCGCCTCCTGCCACGCCTGGATCGCCCGCCGTGTCGCCGGCCCGAACAGTCCGTCCGCGACCCCCGCTGAGTAGTCCAGCGCCGCCAACCCTTGCTGCACTAACTTCCGTTCCGCCCGATCCAAGCCAAGCTGCCCTTCCCGACATGTCCATGCCTCTGCCAGATAACGTCTAGTCGGATAGACCTCCAAGTATGCCTGAACCTGCCGCGCGCTCTTACACTCCACACTCCGCCAAAACACATCCTCGATCTCCTCATCGGTCTGGCCGAGGACCGGACCGGCCTGCATGAGAAATAGGAGCCCTAAGCTCCAGGCTACACTTTGTAGCCACCGACAAGACGCGCAGCGGGAGTCGTAATTCTGTCCTCTTTCCAGCATCGTGACTCATCCCTTCCGGGCAATGTTCTGGTTTAAGATGCAAGCCATTATTTCTGTTGGTCAGAAAAATTAAAGTGGGATTCTACCAAGACTTTTTTCCTTGTGTCTCGAAGGTTTGCCTGCTAGGTGTCGGCTCAGCGCACTGAGGAGGGACCTATGGCAGCTCCGGTCATTATTTCGAGTGATAGTCATATTGTCGAACCGCCCGATCTCTACACCAGGGGCATGCCCGCAAAGCTGCTGGACCGAGCGCCGGTGATGAAGCGCTATAAAACCGAGGATGGAAGAGACGGAGACGCCTGGTTTCTTGGCGACACCCAGGTCGCCACCCTGGGCGGGGTCACCCAAGCGGGCCGGCGCTTTGATGACGGTTCGACTATCGATTTCGTCAGCATCTGGGAAGACGTGAGAGAAGGGGCGTATGAGCCGCGGGCGATGCTTGCCGAGTTGGAAAGGGATGGCATCTGGGGAGCCGTGCTGCAGCCGAGTCAGGGGCTGTTCTGGTACCACCTGGAGGACAGCGAGTTGCTGTCCGGTATTTGTTACGCCTATAACGACTGGATTGCCGATTTTTGTACCGCCTATCCTGAGCGGCTGCGTGGCATTGGCATGATCAATGTCGATGATCCGGCCCAGGCGAGTGTCGAACTCAAGCGCTGTGCCGAGCTTGGGTTAGCCGGAGTATTTATTCCCGTCACCCCGCTGCCCGGACGGCCCTACCGTGATCCCCTGTACGACCCATTCTGGGCGGTTGCCCAAGAGACGGACATGCCGCTCTTATTCCATTTGGCGACGCAGCGGGCCAACGTCCCAGGCTGTGAGATCTCGATCAGTTTTTCGACTTTCACACCAGCCGGACTCCGGCCCACGCAAGATTACTGGGTCCGCTATGCGCTGACCGATATTATTTTTGCGGGCGTGTGCGAGCGCTATCCGCGCCTCAAGATTGGCTCCGTCGAGCACGAGATCTCGTGGGCGCTCCACTGGCTGAAACAGATGGATTATACGTATACTGACCGTCCGGTGTATGCGAAATTCAAGTCCAAAGACGGCATGCTGCCGAGTGATTACTGGCGCCGGAATATGTTTGCGGTGTTTCAGGAAGACGAGGTCGGTGTTCTGCTGCGACACCGGATCGGCCTGGACACCATGCTGTGGGGGAATGACTTCCCGCACTCGGAATCGACTTGGCCGAAATCGATGGAGTTCCTGGAGAAGATGTTTGCCGGGGTACCTGCCGACGAACGGCGCCAGTTGACGCGGGATAATGCGGTGCGGCTCTTTGGCTTTTCTGCCCCAGAGGCATAATGTGAACGACACAAAGCATTGAACTGTACAAGATAACAAGGTAGGGTGTCCCAGTCGTGCAGACGAACCAGAACAAGAACTCTCTTCCCCACAACGGATAATAGCGAGGGGCAGCAGCATGCGTATGAAAAAAGGACTGCTGATCGCGCCGGAATTTCCGGCTGACTCCTTCTGGAGCTTTAAGTATGTGATGGAGTATATTCGGCGTAAGGCGCCGTTCCCGCCGCTCGGGCTGCTGACCTTCGCGGCCCTGCTGCCGCAGGACGAATGGGAATTTGAACTGGTTGACCTGAATGTCGAGCGCCTCTCGTCTCAGAAGCTCCGCAAGAAAATTCAGGACAGTGACGCCGTCTTTACCGGGGCGATGAATGTCCAACGCGACTCCTTGGTTGACCTCCTCAAAGGACCGGCCCAAGGTACGGATACGCCCTGGGTTCTTGGTGGACCCCTGGCCTCGACCTATCGCAGCTCCATTATGGACCCGCGGAACGAGCTGGATGCGGTGCTGCATCAGGGGCTTGACTACCTGGTCTGGGGCGAGGCGAGTCCGTGGATTGCCGAGCTCAACCGTCGCCTGGAGGAGACCCCTAAACATAGCGATGAGTCCCCCTTTCTGTTCATCCCCGAACGGGTCCTGAACGCCCCCGAGGCATCTCGCAAGTATCTCCAAGACCGTTCCATTTTCGAGCCTTTTGATGGCTTGCCCAGCCCGCGCTGGGACTTGATTGAGGTCGGTCACTACCGTGCCTTGATGTTGCAAACGACAGCCGGCTGCCGCTTTCGGTGTAATTTCTGTGACATCATTCAGTTCAACGGCGGCTTCCCCCGGGCAAAAGGGGGCAGCGATGTCACCCGAGAACTCCAAGCTATCTATGACACCGGCTTTCGGGGCGGGGTGTTCACGGTTGACGATAATTTCGTGTCCGAACCCAAGGCCATGGAAGAGATCCTGGACGCGATGACCGAATTCCAGCGTCAACACGACTATCCCTTTGAATTCTTTACCCAGGCGAGCATTGACCTGGGCAAGGAATCGCTGGCCTATCTGGTGCCCCTGATGCAGCAGGCCGGGTTTGCCACAGTCTTCCTCGGCATCGAGAACCCCGACCCCGCGGCGCTGCGGCAGATGAACAAGATTCAGAATATCAAAACTGCGCCAAAGGATACGATTAGCTTACTCCAGAAACACGGCATCGAGGTCCAGGCCGGTTTTATCTTTGGCGCCGATACCGATACCCCACAGACGGCTGACACGATTGTTGACTTTGTCGAAAAGAACGGGGTCTTCTCGGCCATGACCGGTACCCTGACCCCGCTGCCGCATACACCGCTATACGTCGAGCTCAAAGAGCAGGGTCGCCTGCTCGAAGCAGATCTGGCCTGCAATAATGTTGATGACACGGTCCAGTTCAAACCCGTGATGGGCCTCGACAATATGCAGAATGGTTTTCTGCATATCCTGGAGTCGCTGTTCAGCCCGCAGGCCATGTACGGACGGGCGGAGCGCCTGATTGGTCGCCTGGATGCCCATATTTTTAGGAACAGCCATCTTGATGTGAACCACGTCTCGGCCGCTCTGCGCTCATTCGCCAGGCAGAGCCTGAGCGGAGTATGGACGCAGGAACAGCGTAGCTATTTCCATCTGCTCAAGCGGGCCGCCCAGCTTGACAGACAATTCCTGCGGGATATCCGCACCGAAGCCCGGAATCTGGGCTCCTATTGGGACAAGATCGGGACTGCCGCCAAGAGTTATATCGAGCTGGACGGACAAGATGCCAAGCGGTTTGCCGAGATGCTGTCCTACGCCCAGGATGCGCTGGTGCGCTACCGGCCCGATATGGGCCTGACCGAAGTCCAGGACTTTGTCCAACGTGTCCGAGAAGCGGTTGCCCAAGGTGTCCTGCCCCGCGCAGAAGCCCAATCGGTCTATGAAGCCGCCCGCGAGTATTTGCAGACGAAACGCGCCCTGTTTCGGTTTCCGGGCTCACATCTGGTGAAGGCGTTTGAATTGTCGATTATTGGCATTCACTACGGAACGGTGGTCGAGCACGTTCTCACCAAAATGCGGTCGGGGGATGCCCTGACGCTTTCCACCGAACCCATGAGCACGCGGCCGCTATAAGCGCCGCTCCTGCCGAGCGACGCGCATTTGCCGCCCGCGTGCGGATCTCTGCTCCCTTTATGACTCGTCCTCCCTACGAATGCGCCCTGCCGTTTGCGGAAGCCGGGTATACGCGGACCTTTGAGGCCGAGATTGATAATCTGGCCAACTCGGAGATTCGGGTTCGGGGAACGCTTACCGACTCTCGTTGCGCACTGGCCTCTGAATGGATCGTGCGGCTGCCGGCGTATGAAATCCGCCACGCCTCCGCGACGCATCTGTCCGGCGCCGCCGCTGTGCTCTCGCCGGCGCTGACCGCGCGCCTGCCCGCCATTCGGGGCGCAACGATCGGCCAGGGCTTCACCCGGACCATAGCAGCGGCCCTGGGCGATGTGCCGGGTCACATTGAGCACCTGACCTTGGCCACGGAAATGGCGCGTGTCAGCCTCCAGGCCTTCCCGGTTCCCAAAGACGATCATGAACGCTTCGCGTCGTGCGTAACGGACATGCCGCCCGGACCGAGCCGGCTGGCGCGCATGCTCTGGGAACGGGATCGTGCCGATCTCAGTACGCTGAAGAACTCGTGCTTTACGTATCGTGACCAGTCGGCTGGGCTGTTTGATGAGCGGAGGATTGAACCCTTCGATCCCGATATGGCTGCTCCGGAACCAGGGCAAAAACGCTTCTTTTGGCGCACGAAGCGTCTACAGATTACCCCACATTCCCACCGGACGGGTTTTCACTGCCAGCATGCAATGGATGACCCCTTTCAGCAGATGCGGATCGCCTTTGATCTCGACGCCGAAGGGACGCTGAGCAATGCCACCAGTCAGCCCGGACGGCTGCCCTTCCGCGGGCTGTGCGAGGAGCCCCATTCCCGAACGGCAGGGCTCAACGGCCTCACGCTCGGGAAAGATTTCACACCCCCGGTCGCCGACCGGATCGGTGGCTCAACCGGCTGTAGCCATTTGTTCGATTTGGCGACGGATTGCCTGCGTCTCTTTACCTGGCGGGAGTAGTCGGGCTCCCCCTGTCGTTTTATGGACGTGCGTCTGCCTGCACGACCCAGGTCGCGCTCGCAAGAGAGACGCGATTGCCGTCTGCATACGGGAGCAGGGCTGCCCGGATAGACTCTGCAACGCGGCTGCGCGTGTCGGCATCCGACTCGCGCAACAGGGATGCAACCGGCCCGATGGTGAGGAGGAAGGCGACCGCTCCGTCCACGCCTGTTGCTCCACCGACACTCATATCTGTTTCATGCGACTGGCAGCGCACATTACGAAACCCGGCGGCGTCAAGAATGTCGCGCACACGAGCGGGGTCGGCCAAAGAAAAGGGGCCGGGAGCGCCGGGCTCGGGACGAGGCGGCAGCGGCACATGTTGGGCCGCGGCTTGCAGCGGCACCCGAACCCAATCATTCTTGCGTAGCTCCTGCCAGCACAGGAAACACAGCCGCCCCCCAGGGCGCAGCGCGGTGCGCAGATTGCCAAAGGCCTGGGCGGCATCCTCGAAGAACATGACACCGAAACGGGAAAAGATCAGATCAACGCTAGCCGGCTCAAACCTGTGCGTCTGGGCATCGGCAGGCAGGAGGGTCAGGTTCTGAAGTTGTTGTTCCTGTTGACGCTCACGGGCGCGGCCCAGCATGGGACGGGAGATATCAATTCCCGTCACCGAGCCGTGCGGACCGACCTGATCCGCCAGGGCGAGCGCGGTGTGTCCACAGCCGCAGCCAACATCGAGAACGGACTCACCCGGTTGCGCAGCCGCTTGCTCCAAGGCGACCAGTCCCAACGGACCGATCTGGGCATCGAGCCGTTCCTGGAGTTGGACCCATTGCGGACCGCCCCGTTCGTTCCAATACTCAATCTGCTCTGCATTCGTCTGTCCGTCTGCCATACGCTGCTCCGACTCTCCTCTCGTTATCAGCCCTCGATAGCCAGTCGTTGCCTCAGAACACAATCGGGAGTTCCAGATACTCCTGATAAATAAAATCACGGTGCTCCAGCAGGGCTGGCGTGAGCGCCGCGACAACCACCGGCTCCGTCGTCACATAGAAAGCCCGAAACGCGCTTGCCATCGGGCACAGCTCCTCCGGCAGCGGCTGAACCAGGGCGGCAAATGCAGCCCAATAAATATCGAGCGCGGAGAGCTGGTTGCCGATAAAGAACTTGCTGTCCTCAGCTTTCTGCTGCTCAAGCTGAGCGGCGAGCGAGCCAACAATGGTCGCCATGCGTTCCGGCGCGGCTTCGGCCGCTTCTGGGCTGTAGCCGTACTTCTTGCCAAAGCCGGCCCAGAATGCCTTGGTACCCTCGTCCACGCCTGGATTAGTCAGCATACTGTGGACCATCATCAGCCGTTTTGACCAGGCATAGCCCTGCTCGCCGCAGATCTCGTTGCAGTAGCCGAACATGCGCATCCGGTCTTCGATATTGTCCGGAATGAGAGGCGGGTTGGGTTCGAGACGTTCGGCCAGGGTGAGCTGCTCGAACCACTTCGAGCGCGGGGGCTCGTCATTCCAAATGGCGACCGGCGCGCTGGACTGGGCTGTCCATTCGCGCAGAGCCGTGTCGTTGCCATCCAGGCTTGCCGCCACGACCGGGGTGTAGGGGATGTTTTTGACGTAAAAGAGCCCTTTGCACGCCTCCCGCCACGGACCGGGAACGGCATAATTGCCCAGGACGAGGCGCAGACCGGACATCTTTTTTGCGCCTTCAATACTGGCGTACTCGATGGTGATGGCGTCGAGACCGATTGCTGCCATGCTGTTCTCCTTTTTGCTTGGGGGCTGGCGTTCTGGTGTATCAGTCTGAGGTGCTGCTGGCCAGTGAGAGCCCGGCGTTTATGCCGCGGCGATCTTTTGGCGCGTCAGCGTCAGCGGTTCGTGAAAATGTGTTTCCACCAGGGTAATACCCAGACTTTCCGCCCTCGCCCGATCCTCGGCGTCCCAGCCATCCTCGACCCATACGATCCTTTTTCCTGGCCCGACCAGGCCGGCCAGCCCCTCGGTTTTTGTGGCCTTCCAGGACAGTGACGGCAGGTGGATATCGAGCGCTGCGAATTCCAGGTGGATGTGAGCCTGCCACGAAGAGAGGATAAGGACGACGTGGAATTGCTCCTGACACCACGCCACGAATTCCTGGACTCCCTCTTTCCAATCCGTCCCGCGTATGGTGCCCGCCGCACCCTGGAGAGATTTCAGCACACCATCGACATCGAGCAAGAGAATATTTGTCGTCATGGGACAGCAAAACTCAGCGGCCGGTGAAGACGGGCGGTCTTTTCTCCCTGAAGGCGCGCACCGCTTCTTGAAAATCCTGCGTCCCCGACGCCCGAACCAGCCGGTCGGCTTCCATGTCCAGACAAGTAAATAGGTCTTGGGTCGTGGCCCGGTTCAGGTTTTCCTTCATATAGCGCAGGGCCAACGGCGGGCCGGCGGCAATCCGTTTGGCAAAGGCGAGGGCTTCCGTCTCAAATGCCTCGTCCGCAAAGACCCGATTAAAAATACCCAGACGCTCACATTCTGTGGCATCGATGCGCTCAGAGGTATAATAGAGTTCTCGCGCCTTGGCCGTGCCAACCAGTTGGGTCAAAAACCAGCTTCCCCCGTAATCTCCGGACAGACCGATTTTCCCAAACCCGGTGGTGACAAAGGCCCGCGCCGCGGCAATACGGATATCGCACGCCAGGGCGATCGAAAGTCCGGCTCCGGCAGCCGGGCCGGGTAGGGCGGCGACCACGGGTTTTTCGAGTTCGTAGATCATGCCGGTCAGCGTTCTCTGCCGCCGTCGCAAGAGCTGGATCTTGTCCTCCGGCGTCTGTTCTTCTTTGGACCACGAACCAAAGGTTTTGACATCGCCACCGGCGCAAAAGGCCGTCCCGGCTCCGGTCAGCATAAGGCAGCCCACATCGGGGCGGACCGCCAACTCCGGGATGATAGTGCGCAGCGCCGGGGTCAGCGTATCCGACAGCGCGTTGCGGACTTCGGGGCGATTGAACGTCACCACCCCAACCCGCTCTTCGATATGGCACAGGAGCTGTTCCGTGCCGGTGTCTATGGATTGTCTATGCGACTCTGCGGACATGCTTGCTCCTCGTTCACGGAATATGACTGCTCTGATGTATCCGAAAAAATCCTCGCTTCTTGCAGTGCCTCCGGTCCATTTTTGTTACCCCCGACCGCGAGAAGCTGTTAATAACCGTGACGCGCGGTGCTGAGGTCGCCGCTTTTTTCGGCTGCACGCGCCAAACCACGCAGCGAAAGGCGGCGGTTCGGGGTCCGCTGCAAGGAGGTCTCGAACTGGGTCAGCGCCTTTTGCGGCTGGCCAAGCTCAAGCAGGATTTCTCCATACAACTCGTGTGCGGGTTTGATTGGTATGGCTGCTCCGTTGGGTAAGCCGAGACTGTTTGCAAGAGCCACGGCTTCGTCCATGCGGGCGACCGCATCGTCGCCCTGACCCTGTGCCAGACGGACCAGGGCTGCAACCTCAAGACGCATAATAGTCAGTGCCTGTTGGCGGTGTTTGGAGCGAGACGGAGGCTCTTCCTGCTCCATTTCTCTCAACTTGGCTTCCGCCTGTTGAGCGTTTGCCACATCCCCCAGGCGGACCGCACTCATGCCTGTTGCCATCAATTCATGCGCAGTCAGGTCGGAAGAAAACGGCAGTTGCTGCCACTGTTCGCTTTCGACAATAGCGCGGGCCGTCATTTCTCCGACCCCTTCCTTGACCCACCGGACGCTGCTTTTCTCTGCCACCGGCCGCAGCAGCTCAATCGCCTGCTTTGCCTTGGTCCAATCCGCCTGTTGCAGCGCCCCGTACTGGCCCCAATCCAGGGCGTGCCAGATATACACATCGTTAAAATAGCGTTGGGTCTCAGAAAAACTGTCTCGCTGCGGCCACTTGGCGAAAGCGGCGTGGTAGGAGGCGTCATTGGACGCAACAACCTTGGCCCACATGCCGCGCTGAATAAAAATATGCGAGGGCATGTGTAAGGCATGCGAGACATCTGGGGCGATTTGCGCGTAGCGTTCGGCTGCCGTCAGGGCCAGGGGCGCGTGAACAGGGTCATCGAAGGCGTGAATAATATAATGGGCCGCGCCGGGATGGTTCGGGTGGGTACGAAACACCTCCTGGGCTATCGCCCCAGCTTTCATCCGTACCGGAAACGTTGACTCTGCTCCCCAGGTGTTTCCGAGATGGCGGACCGTCCCCAGTAGAGCCACGGCGTAAAACGCCTGAAGTTCTTCGTCCTCGGGATACTGGGCGGCCAACCGACCCATCGCCTCCGCGTAAGCAGACGCGCGCTCGGCAGCCTCTCCCTCTGCATACAGAATCTCCACCGCGGCCAGTAAGCCGGCTTCACGCGGGGTAGGGGCTTTGGCTGCCCGCTCGGCGGGTGAAGCACCGAGACGGGCCAGCACGTTTCTCGGCGTTTCCAGGTCACGCGCAGGTTGCAGGGGATGATTGTGACTCAGTGCCTCTCCCCAGTAGGCCAAGGCAAAGTCCGGCTCTGCCTTCGCGGCAGCCTGGAACGCTGCGGCCGCGTCTTCGAATCCAAAATTATGCAGATATTTGACGCCCCGAAGGAAGTGCTCCTGGGCTGCTGCCGAACCGGAGGTTGGGAAATTCAATTCTCCAAGCTGCTCAGCTTGGGCCGCTGGCAGGCCGACAAGGATACTCACGAGCAGTAACACGGCCCTGACGCTGTGTGTGATTCTTTGCTTCATAATTGGCCTCCCTGAACGCTCGGCTGGGTTTCTCATTGTGTCGTGTCAGATTATAGGCAAGCGAGATAGGTGCGGCTAGTGAGCCCATTGCCATTCTGCATATTTATTTCAAAGCGTCATGGAGTTACTACGGCCAACTCGCTATATAGGCCACAAACGAAAAGGAGAGAGCTGAACAATGAGTAAACCTGTGTGTGTCATTATTGGTGTGGGACCGGGAAACGGGTTGTCTTTTACCCGAAAATTTGCCGCCGAAGGATACGAGGTCGCCATGTGCGCCCGGAATGCAGGCTATTTAGACGAACTGGCGGCTGAAATTTCCGGAACGCATGCGTATCCCTATGACGTGTGTGATACTGCGGAGGCGTCTGGTGTCTTTGGTCGCATTCGTCAGGACCTCGGCTCGGTGGCTGTCCTGGTCTATAACGCGGGGTCGGGCGAATTTGTCAATATCGACAACACTTCGCTCGAGATGCTCCAGCAGGCGTGGGAGATCAATACTCGTGGCTTGTTTGTCACCGTCCAGGAAGTGCTACCCGATATGCGAAAGGCTGGCGGCGGCAATATCGTGGTGAGTGGCGCGACCGCCTCACTCCGGGGGGGAGCAAGTGCGGCTCCGTTTGCCTCGGCCAAGGCCGCCCAGCGGAGTCTGGCCCAATCCATGGCGCGCCACCTCGGGCCGGAAAAAATTCATGTCTCCTATGTGATCATCGACGGGATAATCGATATTCCCTACATCCGCGAAATGATGCCGGATAAGCCGACCGAATATTTTCTTTCACCAGACGATATTGCCGCCGCGGTGTTCCATCTGACGCAGCAACCTCCCAGCGCCTGGACGTTTGAGTTGGATGTCCGGCCCTTCGGCGAAAAATGGTAAAACCCCGCGGCGCGCACGGCTGCGGCAGCGATAATCGATAAAGGAGAGCAGCATGGACATACAGAGTTTGGAAGCGGCCTTTCACGCCTGGAAGGACGGGCTCAATACCGGCGACCTGGACGCCTTTTGGCAGGCGTTTGACGCGGAGGCGGAAATTCTGGATGAAGACTTTCCGTGGCGCATGGACCTGGACGACTTTAAGGACCATATTGCCTTCCACGCCGGTGGGAAGGGCATGTGGGAGTCGTTTGAATGGAAGCCGCGCGAAATGCACTTCAAAGTGTTTGGCGAGACCGGCCATGTCAGCGGCTTCTCGACGTTTCGGGGCAAACCGCGCGATGCCGGCTTCCGTCAGCGCTTCATGGGTTTCACCCTGACCTGGGTGTATCGGGATGGAGCCTGGAAGCTGGTCTGCTGGCACCAGAGTCCCTTAATCGGACGGATACTCGAAGCCTCGCCGAGCTAGAGAAGCCCCCTCACCCTAGCCCTCTCCCTCCAGGGGAGAGGGAATGAAAAATGTAGGGGCAACCCCCTGTGGTTGCCCGGCCCCAGGGGTCCTCACGTGACGGAAGTCGCCGCATACGTTCCGGGGAGGGGACTTTCCGTAGGGGCAATTCATGAATTGCCCCTACATCAGGATAAAGCCGCCTCTACCCGTTCCCGCAGGCCGCGCAGGCGGCTGACGGGTTCGTTCGAGAAAACAAAGCGGACAAAGTTTGCGCTCCGCTCGCTACCCCAGCCCGTCATGGCCGTCGCCGCGATTTTCCCTTTCTCCAATAAACGCTGAGAGGCCTGCGCACCCGTCAGGCCAAAGCCCGAGACGTCCAGCAGCATGGACCAGCCGCCCTGGGGTTTGACTATGGGGAAGCCATCGAGTTCCTGCAGGAGCGTATCCCGCCGGTTCTGCCATTCCGCGCTGGCCGCGGCAATATCAGTGTCGGGCGCTTGTAGAGCCACGGTTGCCGCGGCTTGGGCGATGCCGACCGGGCAGACCACGTTGGAGATATTCACCAGGCCGATATCATCAATAATGGCCGGCGGGGCAACAATCCAACCGATACGCCAGCCGATCATCCGGTATTCCTTGGACACCGCGCCCACGGTAATCGTCCGCTGGGCCATGCCGGGGAACGAGGCCGGATGTATATATTCCAGACCGTCGAACAGAATGCGTTCCATGGCGCTGTCATACAGCAGCCAGGCGTCGGCTTCGCGGCAGGTCGCGCAGATACTGTCCCAATCCTGGCGGGTAAAGACAGCGCCGGTCGGCATGGAGGGGCTCATCAGCAGCAGGACTTTTGTTTTGGCGGTCACGGCCTGCCGCAAGCGCTGATGGTCCAAACGCCAGACGCCGTCTTCAATCTGATACGGAGCAAAAACCGGCACCCCGCCGGCCAGCCGTACCCGATTCACCAGGCCAATATAGATCGGGTCGGTGAGGATGACTTCGTCTCCGGGCTCAAGCAGGGCCAGCAGCACGTTGAGAATGCCGTTCAGGCCGCCGGCGCTGACAATGGTGGAATTGCGCCAGTCGTACTCTACACCGGAGAGGCGACTGACGAGGGATGCCGCGGCCTGCCGCAGGGAGTCGGCGCCCAGAAACGGCAGATAGCTGTTGGCGTCGTCCTCGGCCACCGCCTGCCGGGTGGTTTCTTCCACGCCGGGCGGCGGCCGCAAATCGGTATCGAGATTCTCCAAACGCAGTATGGCTCCGTCCTGGGACTGGTCGGCCAGATTGCCCATGCGGTCAACCCCAATCCCGGCCATTCCGGCTAGTCTGCTCACTGGCATAGTGTTCCTCCTGTCGCCCTGTCGAGACGATTGTTTGCATAGCGCTTTTTCGGCTAGGATGCACCTCGATTCGAGACACCAAAAAGGAGAAGAGCATGGGCACGGTTCAGACGCAGAGCGCTCCCACGACTGGCCCAGAACTCGCCGCGCGGGCACGGGCGCTGATTCCGATGCTGGCGGAAAACGCGGCAGAAGCGGAAAAACAGCGCAAGCCGGTCGATGCCGTCATTACCGCCCTGGAAGAAGCCGAAATCTATAAGCTCATGGTCCCCAAATGTTACGGCGGGCTTGAGCTTGATATGGACACCTTTTTTGAGGTCGGGGTGGCCCTGGGCGAGGGGGATGCTTCGACCGCTTGGGTGTCGAATTTCTATATTGAGCACAACTGGATTTTGAGTCAGTTTCCTGAAGCGTTTCAAAAAGAATTATTTGCGAACCGGTCCTATATTCTCGCGCCAGCCATGGTGGCGCTGGGCGGCAACGCCGTGGCGGAAGACGGCGGCTATCGGATCAACGGTCGCTGGCAGTGGGCCAGCGGCATTATGCATGGGGATTGGGTCATTCCCGCGGCCCTGGAACTGACCGCAGACGGCAAGCCCAATCCACGCTGGTTCGCCCTGCCGGTCTCCGAGGTGACAGTCGAGGACACCTGGCATGTCGATGGCATGTCCGGCACGGGCAGTAACGACGTGGTGATTGAAGACGTGTTTATCCCCGCGGAGCGCAGCACTTCGATTCTGGAAACGGGCTCCGGCCACGCTCCCGGTTCCCGGCTGCATGACGGGCCGCTGTACCGGACGCCGATGATGCCCATATTGACCCTGGCCGCGGCCATGCCGGCGCTGGGTCAGGCCCGGACAGTGGTCCGTTTGTTTCGCGAATATCTCACCACGCGCGTCCTCATCGAAACGGGTGGCAAACAGGCCGAGCGGCCCGCCTCGCAAATGCGTCTGGCGCGGGCGGAAGTGGAAGTCGGGGAAGTCGAATTGCTCTTACGCAGTATGATTGAAGACCTGTGCGCCAAGCGGAATGCCGCTACCCTGGAGGATCGGGCGCGTTGGGCGACTCAGCTCGCGCTGGCGGTCGATCAATGTAAGCGCATTATTCAAAGCGTGTGCGAAGCGAGCGGGGCCCATTCCCACTTTCTGGACAGCCCATTTCAGCGCGCCTGGCGTGACGTGAATACCATGTCCTGTCATGTGGTGTTCGACCTCGACAGCAGGCTCCAAACCTACGGCCGAACGCTGCTGGGCATAGACCCCGGCCGGGGCGCGTCGTTGATCTGATCAGGGAAATTGCCATAATTTGCCCTCGTCCGATATTGGGAGAAATCAGGAGTTTGAAATACCAGCGCCGTAGTCTGCCTCCTTAAATCAAATCCCATAAAACGCGGCGGCGTTCGCTCCCAGGATTTTATCGACTGACTGCGTTGGCAGGGCGGAGAGCAGCTCGCGCATGGTCTCCACCGGCTTGGTAAAGCCCTCGGCGTGCGGATAGTCTGAGCCCACAAAGAATTTCTCATCCCCGGCAAACTGGACGATATACGGCAGCAGCTTTTCGCTCGGGTCGGCGTTGATCCAGATATTGCGGGCCAGATACTCTCGAATCGGGCGCTTCATCTGCGAGGTGTGACGCATGTATTGGTAGCGGTAGTCAAAACGTTCAATCCACTCCCCCACCCAACTGCCCATGGATTCCACCGTTCCCGCGCGCAATTGGGGGAAGCGCTCGAACACGCCGTCATACACCATGGTACTCAGCGACATGCGGGGGTCCTGGATGATATTCATGGAGATAAACATGAAACCGGGGTTGCGGTTTTTATACCAGGCACTGCCGAGATATTCCTTGTTGCCGGCGGGGTGAATGCTGACGGCGATATTACACTCCTGAGCAGTCGCCCAGAGCGGATCATAATCCGGGTGGCCGAAGCTCTTCCCGTTGATGGGTGCGGAGCCGATCATGATGGAACGCGCGCCGAGTTTGGCCACCCGTTGGATCTCCTGCACGGCCAGCGTCGGTTCACGGAGCGAGATATGGGCGGACGGAAAGAGGCGGTCACGATGGCCGGCGCTGACCTCAAACGCCCAAGTGTTATAGGCCCGACACAGCGCCGCGGCGAGCGGCGGGTCTTGGACTTCGCCCTCCCATAAGAGGCCCAGGGTGGGGTAGAGGACCTGATAATCGATGCCCTCGGCGTCCAGAAATTGCAGGCGCTTGTCCATGTCCTGCCAGTTTCCACCGGCATACAGCGACTGGTCAAACTCGTTGAGCGCGCTGCCGTCTTCCTTCTGCCCATAACCGACGACGATGCTGAGCATCTCGTCAATTTCGCTCCCGAGCCGCATGGATTTATTATCCACCACCATGCGGAGCTTGCCGCTGCCGCTATCCTGTTCCACGTGCATGGCCCGCTCGCGGTAGGCCGGCTCAATGTATTTAAGGTATAAATCCAGGGGTTCGATCAAATGGCTGTCGCCGTCAACGATGTTCATGCTGGGCTCCTCTCCTCTTTCCTGTAGGACCTCTTTCATATTGGAAAAATCCTCTCCTCTTCCGGGAGGTACCGAAAGATAACGGCGCGGCTCAAAGCTGCTTCTGCAAAAATCGATTGATGACCGTGGCGACGTAGACGGGCGCTTCCTGCTGTGGGTAGTGACCGGCGTTGCGGCAGACGGCCATTTCGGCGTTGGGGTACCAGGTGAGAAAGGTCTCCTTGGTGATCGCCGCGGTGAACGGCTCCATGTCGAACTCACCAATGATGATGAGCATGGGCGTGGTGTTGCCTTTCATCTGGTCGAGAAAGCCCTGGCTGGCCAGGCTCTTCAAATAGCCGGTCTGGGCTTCTGTGCTGCGGGTCGAGCGGGTTTGCCGGATTTTGAAGTCGAGCCACTCCCGGCACAGCCGGTTGCCGGTCAGGACGTCGAAGGCTTGGGCCAGGGCGTCGTTGTCGGTAATCGAATCGGTGATGACGGCCAGACCCTCGGGAGAAAAAGCCAAGCCGGTCGCGGCAACCGGCGTATTGAGGATGGCCGATCTGACGCGCTCGCCGCCGTCGAGGACGACCCTCTGGGCCAGCATACCGCTCATGGAATGGCCGACGATATGAAATTGCCGCCAGCCCAGATTATCGGCCAGGGCTAGGATGTCGGCTGCGGCTTCAACCGGCGTGTATTCGCCGGGAATATGGCGCGACGCGCCGTAGCCGCGCACCTCAACGAAGGCGAACGTGAAGTTCCTGGTATCAAAAAAATTACGGGCAAACGCCCAGGTGTCCCGGCAGCCGTAGAAGTCGTGCATGACGATAACGCCGTCCGGGCCGCCGCCGTATAGTTCGTGACCGATAATCATAAGCGCTGACCTCCTGCGTGTTGCAGATGGATATAGCTCACATCTGCTTCCAGTCGCCAGCCCGCTCAAAGGCATGGGCGGCGCGGTAGACGGTCAGCTCATCGAAATGCCGGCCCACCAGCATCAGCCCCACCGGCAGATCGCTGACCGTCCCGCAGGGGAGCGAGAGCGCCGGATGGCCGGTGAGGTCAAAGGCCGGGGTATTGGGCACCATTTCAAGGGCACGGGCGACAATCTCGGAGGCTGGGGCGTCGGCTGCCGGAATCGCGGGGGCGGTCAGGGGCAGCGTGGGCATGAGCAGCAGGTCGTGCTCCTTGAGCAGCGCGTCGTAGGCTGCCGTCAGGCGGGGACGGAGATTCTGGGCCTTGGCGTAGTACAGGCCCCCATAGGCTTGCGTCATGTATTCTCCGGTGAGCATTACCAGTTTCGTTTGGGGTCCGAATTTGTGCGTATTGTCACGCCACTGCGCATGGTAACGCATCAGGCTGGGCACATAGCCGCCCGCCCGGTTTTTGCCATAGCCGTTGTCGTGCATCGTCGACACGACCAGACCTTCCAGGTAAATCGGCGTCCAGATCGCCGCACTCACCAAGTGTAAAGGAATGGACACGACAGAGACCGTTGCACCTAGAGCCTCGTATACCTTGGCGGCGGCCCGGACTTTTTCATCCACCTGTGGGTCCGAATTGGCATGACCGAAGCCCTCTTGGACGAGCGCGATTTTCAGGCCCGTGACGGATTCTCCGAGGGCGCTGGTGTAGGGCCCGGTCGTGCAGTCCGGCTGCACCGGGTCGAGTCCGTCGGCGCCGGCCAACACTTCGAGCAGGGTGGCATTAGTGGCGACGTCTTTGGTCATGGGACCGACATAGTCGATGGTCATGTCGATCGGCATTACTCCGGTATACGGCACGAGGCCAAAGGTGGCCTTCATGCCGACAATGCCGCAGAACGAGGCTGGTATGCGGCACGAGCCGCCGTGGTCCGTCCCGACTGCCATATCGACCTCGCTGGCGGCTACCAGCGCGCCACAGCCCGAGGAGGAGCCGCCGGCGGTATGGCCGTGCTTATGCGGGTTATGAATCGGACCGGTGGCGTTGGTATGACTCCCGCCCGAGGTGCAAAAATATTCGCTATGGGCTTTACCTGCGACCACCCCGCCGGCATCCAGGACGCGGCTGACCACGGTGGCATCGACATCAGGCATATAGCCCTCAAGCGTCGAGGAGCCGTTCATCATTGGCACCCCGGCAACCATGATGTTGTCCTTAAAGACCACCCGCCGCCCGTTCAGCGGACCCTGGGTCGCACCCGAGATATGCGTCTGCCAATACCAGGCGTTATACGGATTATCCGCCGGGCTGGGACGGGAGCCGGGAGTCCGGGGGTATTTCACCGGCGGAAGATCGTCCGGAAGCGCATCCAGGGCTTCATAGATGCGGAGATTACCGTCGATCAACTCCGCAAACTCCCGGGCTTCGGCAGCCTCAATGTCCATAAAGACGCGCTCGCCTATGCGTTGTATTTCCTGTGCGCTTGGTCGGGTAATACTCATGTTGTTGCCCCATATACTTGACGAAGAACGCAGTGATACTATCAGTGCCAGCTCTCAGGCTGCTACGGCCTGGGATAGCAATCACCCCTGACGGAGGACGAGCGTATGTCTGAGACAAACGAAGTGACCCCTGAATTTCTGGCGAATTTTACTCAGGCCTGGAACGACCAGGACCTCGACAAACTGATGGAGCATATGGCCGATGGTTGTGTGTTTATGGCCTCCGTCGGCACCGAGGTCGAGGGGACCAAGTGGGAGGGCAGAGAGGAAGTCCGCAAAGGGTTTGCCAGTCTGTGGGAAGGCTATCCCGATGCCCACTTTGAGCCGGTGGGTAAAGATTTTATTGCGGGCAATAGGGGGATGTGTGAGTGGATATTTACCGGGACCAGGGTAGCGGACGGTACCAAAGTGAGGGCGCGCGGTTGTGATGTGCTGACCTTTAGGGGCGGCAAGATTCTGGTCAAGAACTCGATGCGAAAACAACGCCCGTAACCGTTGGGTTGCTGAAAAAGGGACCCTCACCCTGGCCCTCTCCCAGAGGGAGAGGGGACTGAATCGCGGCGCGCTCCCAGAGGGCGCGCGAAGTGGAGCGAAACTCGACCGCTCACTTACTGGGCAAACTCGGGAATAATCTTTGTCCCCAGAATCTCCAGTTGTTCTTTCATCTCATCCCGAGGTAGGAATCCCTGATCAGAGAGAATCATGAACCAGTCTGGGTTGAGTTTTTCTCTGACCGCTTCCAGTTGTCGTCGGATATCATCGACCGTCCCGACAATGGCAATCTGTATCGGGCCGCTGTTACACCAAATACCGGGCGACCGCCTCCTCATTCCAGGCGATGCCGGTCCCCGGGGTTGATGAGGGTAAGGCATGGCCGTCTTCAATCCGGGTTGGTTCCTGGAGGACCGGCTCGGCCCAGTCCACATACTCCAGCCAGTGGCGGGTCGGGGTGGCGGCCAGCAGGTGGAGGCTGATTTCCGGGTAGAGATGGGAAGAGACGGGAATCCCGCCCGGCTCGGCCAGGGCGGTGGCCCGCAGCCAGCCGGACACGCCGCCGATTTTATTGACATCGGGCATGAGAAAATCCCCGGACCCGGCCGCGATTGCCTTGGCCATGTCATGCGGCCCCCAGAAGTTCTCCCCAAGCTGGATGGGCGTATGGGTGGCCTGGCGAATCTGGGCATAGCCGGCGTAATCGTCCGCCCGCGTCGGCTCCTCGATCCAACACAGCCCTTCGCCGTCAAGCGCGTGGGCGCGCCGGATGGCCTCCGGCACGCTCAACGCCTGATTGTAGTCCGACATGAGCGTAATCTCGTCCGGCACGGCATTGCGGATGGCCCGCACGATCTCGACATCCGCGCGGGCGTCTGCATAGCCCAGTCGCACTTTTATGGCGCTGAAGCCCGGCTCGACCAACTCGCGGGCTTCACTCCGCACCCGGTCCACGTCCGTAATGCTCAAGCCGGTACTGTTATAGGCGGGAATGGGCTGTGATTGCCCGCCCAAGAGTTGCACCAGGGGTTGTTCTACCGCCTTGGCGCAGACGTCCCAGGCCGCCACGTCGATCCCGGCCGCAGCCATAGCCGTAAAGCCCTGCGGGCCGAGCAAACGGAACGCCTTGTGGAGCTTTTCTTCCAGGGCGAGCGGAATAACATTGTCGCCGACAATCAGCTCGCCCAGATTTTCGAGCAGCTTCACCAGCGGCAGCATGACAAACGGGGCGTAGCAGAAGATATAGCTACAGCCGCAAATGCCCTCCTCGGTCTCAAGGTCAACCAGGACCATGGGAAACTTTGTGACCGATCCACCCCCGGTATAGATCGGGCGATTCATGGGCAAGCTGGCCGCGCGGGCGCGGAGGGCGCGAATAGTCAGGGCCTCGACGGGCATACTGTCCTCCTTGATATTGCAAGACACTCATGCGGAACGCTGCGGCGTGAGTATAGCGCATGGTCGGGAGAAAGATAATCTTGTCTGCCGCGTTGCAATTTATTATTGATATTCACGCTGTCCGGATTCCGACGGACTCGTGATGGAGGAGGGGGAATTTGTATGCAACACAGCGCCGATCGTATGCTCACCACGCATGTTGGCAGTCTGCCGCGCGGTGAAAGACTTCTTCAGATGCTGGTCGATCGAGAAGCCGGGAAAGCGGTTGATGAAGCCGCGTTTGAAAAACAGGTCGCACACGACCTCGATGATGTACTGCAAAAACAGACCGAAGTGGGGGTGGATATTATCGGTGATGGCGAACTGCCCCGGCTCGGATTCTCTTTTTATGTCAAGGACCGCATGGCAGGCTTTGGGGGCCACTCGTCCCGTGGCACGGTGACTGATTTTGCAAAATTCCCAGGCTATGCCAAACTCAAGCAACAGCAGGCGGCCAAGGGAGACGAGATTTCCAAGAGCGCAACCCTATACGCCATGCCGGAATGCCAATGCACCGTGCAATACGACACAGGGAAGCGTGCCGCGCGGCAAGAGCTGCGTCTCTTCACAGAATCCCTGGAGCGAACCGGGGTCGGGAACCAAGCGACAGAGACGTTTGTGACCGCCGCTACTCCGGGCATTGTCTCGACAACCCTGTTGCGCAATCCGGACAATCCGGACTATGCCACCGACAGCGACTATGTAATGGCCCTGGCCGAGGAACTGCGTAGCGAGTATGAACTCATTGTTGAGCACGGCCATATTCTTCAGGTCGATGGACCGGACTTAGCCCTTGAGCGCCAGATTCTGTATGTGGACAAACCGCTCGATGCCTTTCTCGAACGGGTCGAGCTGCATATTGAGGCGCTCAACGCCGCCCTGATCAACATTCCCAAAGACCGCGTGCGCCTGCATGTGTGCTGGGGGAATTGGGACGGCCCGCATATCGACGACATGGATTTGGAACCCCTGTTGCCGCTCCTCTACCAGGCCAAGGTCGGCGGGCTGAGCATCCCCTTTGCCAACCCACGTCATCAGCATGAAGGCGAGCTGTTTGTGCCCTACCCTCTCCCGGACGATATGCTGCTTTTCCCCGGCGTAGTAGATGTGACAACGAATTATCTTGAACACCCCGAGGTCGTTGCCGAACGCCTGGCGCGTATTGTCGATGTGGTTGGCGAGCGGGAACGCATCATTGCCAGTACGGACTGTGGGTTTTCAACTTTTGCCGGCTATACCATGGTGGCTGAGGACGTGGTATGGGCGAAATTACAGGTGCTGAGCCAGGGCGCGGCCTTGGCGTCCGAGCGTTTGTGGTAAGACCACAAGTCTGAAGGAGAGTAGCAATGGCAAATCGAAACATGACCAAAGAGGAAATTGCCCGACGGGTCGCCCGGTTTGATCGGCTCCAGCCCATGTCCACGGCCAAGGATATGGCGGACGTGCCGCCGGCCGCCATGGATGTCATCTTTGCCCGCCGCCTGATGCCGGTCATCTTGGAGAAGACCAAGAACCCGTTTGGTGACACGGCCGCCATATTCGGTGCGGCGGGAACCACGATGAATGTATCCGTCTGCCCGCCCGGCCAGGGGCCGTGTTTGCACGCCCACAACAGTACCTACGAGACCTTTATGGTCCTCGACGGCGCGTTTGAGTTTGCCGTTGGCGAGGAAGGACAGGAGACGGTCAGGCTCAATAAATGGGATGTATTCTCCTGTCCGCCGGGCGTGTATCGCGGCTTCCGCAACGTCGCGGACAAGGACAGCGTCCTGCTGACCGTTATTACCGGCGAAATCGATGCGCGTGACGACGTCGGAGTCCCACCAAAAATCACCGAACAGATTCGGGCTGACTACGGGGAAGATGTGCTTAGCAAGTTTCGGACGATCGTGACGTTTAACGAGCGGGAGCCGGGATAGTACCGGCCGTGCCCGGGGAGTACGCTTCGTCAGGACACGTGTGGAATAAGGAAGGTGACAGATATGGATACCGAGCAGAAACAAAAACTCGCAGACCTGTGCGTCCAGCAGCATGTGGCAGTCCTCACAACCCAGGGGGAAGCCTGGCCGACGGCCCACCTGCAAGCGTTTGGGCAGACTGACGAGTTGGATTTGATCTTCATTATGCTGGCCGACGCGGAGAAGTATTCCAATCTGCTCAAGCGTCCCCAGGCGACAGTTGCGATCGATAATAGAGACACGGCCGATGTTTCAACCCTGCAAGTGGCGCGCGCAACGATAAACGGACTGGCCATGGAGGTCGCTCGGGATAGCGCCGAATGGGACGAGTTAAAAGAACGGTTCCTGACAAAGAACCCGTTTGAAGAACCGTTCTTTGGCTACGACAGCCTGCGCATGATGCGCCTCGCTCCCAAGCGGATTTCGTATGCCAACGGCCTGACGGATACCTTCAAGCTTGAGATGTAGGGAACAGACCGGCCCTCAGACCCGCGCCGCGTTTCGTGAGCCACGGAGCCGTGGACTACGGAGCCATGGCTCCGTCCGCGAAATACCTGGCCGCCAGGTCTCTGGCCTGCTCGCGGCTGAGTCCGTGCGACTCCCAGGCGTCACGCGAACGATCCAGGATGTCTTCGAGGTCGGTGGTCTTCTTGAAATCACCGAGTTGGTCGCGCTCGGTCTCAAGCCCTAAGGCTTCGGCAACGATGGAGATATAATTGCGGACGCTGAGACGGGAGTCGCCGATGTCGCACCACTCGCGATGACAGGCGTGTGAGATCGTTGCCAAGGTGTCCGCCTGGCTGGTGCTCTTGAGCGAGTGGACCAGTTCAGCCCGGATGGCCTGAAAGCGTTGCGGCGGCAGACGCAGGCCGGCCGCCCCGCAGTCGTAGTCCAGCTCCGGCGGGGACTCGAGTTCACCAAGCAGTTCGATACCGGGAATCGAACGCAGAAGGGTAGCAGCGGCCTCCCGGTCCCGCGTGGCCCGTCGCTGCCCCTCCTCATGCCCGGTGCGACCCACATGGGTATGGAGGGCGACCTTGCCGGAAACCGCCCGCTCCCACGTGATCTCTCCGCGCTGGACCATCTCGGCTAGAAACTGGGTGGTATGGGTGATCTCGAACTGCGGCTGGCGGCTGTCGCGACCAATGATAACGTCCTTGAAATGGACGTTGCAGGACGGGCACCACATGACTACTCGTTTGGGCTGATAAGATTCCAAGCGCCCAACCGTCCGATCAGAGACCTGATTGCCTTTCTTGGGACCGTCAAATTTGTCCCAGACAATGCCACAGCAGAACTGCACTCCGCCGACGGGAATAAAATCGATTCCCAGGTGGGTGAACACGTCGATGACCTGCTTGGCGATATGGGGCGTGCGTAAAATATTGCAGCCCAGATACAGCACGGTCTCGTAGGTCCGGTCGGGCGGGTGGTGTTTCTCGACCCAGGAGACGTCTTCCGCCTTGATCTGCAACTGCTTGAGGTCTTGAATCCGGCGAAAAAAATCTGAGTAGTTAAACTCCGGCATCGGCCCACCCCCTCAATAGCCTACCCCTTCGACATCTTCGAACATTTCGAGCGGGGTCTCGCGGGTTTGCAATTCGCTCTCCCGGCCATCGACCCAGCCGAGGAAGGTGCCGTGGGCCTGATAGCCGAGCAACTGCTGCAAGCGTTCCGGCAGTTCTTTGGCCCGCTCGACCGGGACGGCTAAATACTGATTCTCTTCCTGCCGCAGCCAACCCACGCTAAAGGAAAAGAACAGGCCGGTGCGCGGGGTGTCGGTGGTATTCGTCCCCAGCCCATGCAACGTCTTGCCGAGCCACACCACCGCAGAGCCTTGTGGCATGACGGCCTGACAGACTTCCTCTTCGGTGGCGTGCCGGTCTGCCGGCCAGCGATGGCTGCCCGGCACGAGCCGGGTTGCGCCGTTTTCAGCGCTGAAGTCGCTACCGGCAAACATGAAAAAGAGAATATACTCCGGGTCGTCCGGCTTGGGCTGGATAAACGGCGTATAGGCGTCGAGTTCCCGGTGTAGCGGCTGATTCTGTCCACCCCCCCAGACCTGAATCGCTCCGGTGGCATGGAGCTGGTAGGTATTACAGCTCGGACCGAGAACCGTGTCTGCGAGTGACTGCACGACCGGGTTGAGCGGGAGTTGGCTCAGCTCCGGCCCGTGGGAAAACAGCGCGCCTATACTGCGTTTGCGATAACCGAAAAACTCACCCCCGCCCGTTTTGCGCTCGGCGAGTCTGGGCGCGACCCTACCCATAATGTCCTGCATGGCGGCCAGATCAATCAACTCCCGGATGATGACCACCCCGTCTCGTTCGAGGATGGTGAGGATATCGTCCGGCGCAGCGGTGCGTTCTACGCTCTGAATCGGCATGGGCTCCCTCCCTCAATTGCTGCCGTACGCTTTCCGCCATACCACTTCAGGCCGGTTGAGGAAAGGCGTGGACGAAGCGGGTGTTGCGTATGGATGGGAAAGCGGGCACGGGCGCTACGCCCGTGCCCGCTTACTGCAGAAAGGTCGTGACTGCCCGAACAAACGCTTCCGGCTGTTCGTACGGAAGCATATGCCCGGCCTTTTCGATTTCAACAATCTCGGCGTTGGCAATCTGCGCTTTGAATCGCTCTGCGTAGACCGGCGGAATGAGCGCATCACTCTTACCCCAGACGAGCAGCGTCGGCGCGCTGAGGCGGTACAGGCGTTTTGAAAGCCGCCGGTTGGGAACTGGGAAAAGAATTTTTCCGGCCATGCTCAGCCGGCGGGAATTGCCTATATAGAACTCTTTGAGCGCCTCGGGATTTTTGAGGTCAAGGCCGCCGGTCAACATGGCCTCACCCTGAGAGCGGTCATGAAACAGATACTGTGCGAACTCGTGTGGCAGAAAGGAAAAAATATCCGGGATCGGGTGCTCTGGCAGCCACAGACCGGCCGAGGCGACCAGGACAAGCTTGGAAACATCGTTCGGCGCCAGGGCTGCCATTTCCGCGGCAATCATGCCGCCCATCGAATGCCCGACAATATGCGGCCTGGTCAGGCCCAGCTCTTGCACCACATCCAGGCCGTGCAGGGTGAAGTCCAACATATCTTCCAGCAGTTCCTCGCCGGTCGATTCACCAAAGCCTGGGAATTCCGGGGCAAACACCTGGTAGTGGTGGGCCAGTTGGTCGAGGAAGGGATTCTCCGGGAATAAGCCGCCGGCGCCGTGCATAAAGACCAGCGGCTGGCCGCTGCCCGCCTCAAGGACGCGGACCTTGGCTCCACGTCCCGTCTCGATCATGCGGCTGTTCATAGCGGCATCCTTGCGTCCTGACGCGCCTGCTCAATGCCGGTTTCGGGGTGCAGCCGCTCGTCCAGCGGCTTACACCACCAGCGATTGTCGTCTTTCCACTCCGGCCACATGTCGCGCAGGTGGGGCATGACCTGTTCGGCAAACAGCTTGGTCGAGTAGCGCGTTTTCCAGTCGGGCATATTGCCGATATGGATCAGGCAGAAGATATGTCCAACGTGGAGAGACTTAATGAGGTCTTCCATGCGTTCGCGGACCGTGGCCGGGCTGCCGGCAATGATATAGCCCTCGTCAACCAGTTCTTTCCAGGTCAGGTTGGGAAACAGGCTTTGCATCTCCTCACTCAGGGCGTTGAGGACGTCGGCCTTGATGGTCTTGACCGTACGATACCCCGGCGCGTCGGCAAAACCGCCGTGGACGTGTAAGCAGCGATTATAGAAATAACTGACGTGTTCGGAGTACATCTCTTCGGCCTGCTGGTCCGTATCGGCCACGCAGATGGTCTGGGCAAATGCAGCCCGATAGGGGGACTCGTCTTTGCCGCGGGCCGCCACGCGATCCCAATAGCCATCCATCAATTTTTTCCCACGCTGATAGCCGGTGAAGGACAGGTAGGAGTAGTTGTAGTCGTTATCCAGGCAGAAATCCCAGGTTTCGACCGAACCGCCGCCAGGGATGTAGATCGGAGGATTGGGCTTTTGAATAGGCTTGGGCCACAGATTCACATAGCGCAGTTGGTTGTATTTCCCGTCAAAGGCAAACGGTTCTTCCTCATGCCAGGCGCGCATGACCAGCTCGTGCGCTTCAGCATATTTATCGCGGGTCAGGCCCGGAATCTGGCCGTAGCAATAATTGGTGTCCATCGAAGTCCCGACCGGGAAGCCGGCCAGCAGGCGGCCACCTGAGATAACATCCAGCATGGCGAACTCTTCAGCCACTCGGATCGGTGGGTTGTACAGGGCCAGTGAGTTGCCAATCACCGCCAATGCAGCCTGGGACGTGCGGCGGGCCAGGCCGGCGGCAATAATATTTGGAGAAGGCATCAGGCCATACCCATTCTGGTGATGCTCGTTGACGCCGATACCGTCATAGCCGAGCGAGTCGGCGTATTCGAGTTGGTCCATATACTCGTGGTAGACAAAGTGACCCTTGTGGGGGTCATACAGCTTGTTGGGAATATCCACCCACACGGAACGGTGTTCTTCGCGAAAATTATCCGGAAGATTCGGCCACGGCATGAGATTAAACCACGTGAATTTCATTGCTTCCTCCGTTTCGTGGGTGGTGTGTTTCCGACGCTTACCTGTCCCGAATCTAGCGGACCTTGGCGAACAATTCCAGGCCGAACGCCTCCCCTAAGCTGCCTGCACCTTGCGGGCAGCAGTCAGCGTCTCCACCACATTGTGCATCAGGCGCAGGCCCAGGTCTTCCTGAAGGGTGAGGATGGACTCCGGGTGGAACTGCACCGCGGCGACGGGCAGGTCGGTATGTTCAACCGCCATGACCACCCCGTCATCGCTCTCGGCGGTGACGCACAGGCAGGCGGGCAGACTGTCTCGCAGGGCGAACAGCGAATGGTAACGCGCCGCCCGAAACTCTCCAGGCAGATTGTCATATATCTGTCCGGCACGGACGTGAATGCGTGACGGTTTGCCGTGCATCGGGTAGGGGAGCGTTGCGAGTCTGCCCCCAAAATACTCGACAATACCCTGCAGGCCCAGACACACGCCAAAGACGGGCAGCCTCCGTTTCAGTATCGCGCCGAGCGTCTCCGAGAGATTGAAATCTTTCGGTTCGCCCGGACCGGGGGACAGGACAACTAGGTCGGGCCGGTGGGTCTCAAACTCGCGCTCGGGAAAACCGGCACGCAGGGTGAGGACCTCGGCCCCGGTTTGACGCAGATAATTGGCCAGGGTGTGGACAAAGGAATCCTGATGATCGATCAGCAGGATTTTCTTATTCCGGCCAACGGGAGCCAGGGGCATACCCTTTTCCGGGGTCAAGCCCCGCGGCCGGCGGATAGCGTCGAGAAAGGCCGAGGCTTTGATGTGGGTTTCTTCCTCCTCCGCTTGCGGGTCGGAGTCGTACAGTAGGGTGGCACCGGCCCGGACCTGGGCCACGCCGTCTTTCAGGCGAATGGTCCGCAGCGTCAGGCCGGTATTCAGGCTGCCGTTGAAACCAATCAGGCCCACCGCGCCGCCGTACCAGGCGCGGGGCGATTTTTCGTGGTCCTCAATAAACTGCATAGCCCAGGCCTTGGGAGCGCCGGTGACGGTTACGGCCCAGGTATGGGCTAAAAAGGCGTCGAGCGCGTCAAACTCGTCTCTGAGATAGCCCTCGACATGATCGACGGTGTGGATCAGGCGGGAGTACATTTCGATCTGACGCCGCCCGATCACGCGCACGCTGCCGGGTTTGCAAATGCGCGACTTGTCATTACGGTCCACGTCGGTGCACATGGTCAGCTCGGACTCGTCTTTCTTGGAGGTCAGCAGTTCAAGAATCCGGTCGGCATCGGTGATGGCGTCCTGTCCGCGGGCAATGGTGCCCGATATGGGACAGGTCTCGACCCGCCGGCCTTCAACCCGGACGTACATTTCGGGCGAGGCGCCCACCAAGTATTCATCCTGTCCGAGGTTGATGAGAAAGCCGTACGGCGAAGGATTACGTTCCCGGAGCCGCCGGAACAGTTCCGCGGGCGAGGCCGGGCAGCCTTCAGAAAAGGTTTGCCCCGGCACCACCTCAAACAGGTCGCCTTTTTTGAAGGCTGCTTTGGCCATCGCGACCCCGGTGGCATACTCCCCCGGCTCGTGGTCGCAACTCTGCCTCACCTGGGAGTTGCCCTGATACGCCCGGCTTGCACCGCTGCGTGGGATGCCATGTGTCGAGTGTCCGTCTACTTCAAATTCATAGCTGCGTCGCATCGCCCGCTCGCGTCGATGGTCAACCACGATCAGTTCGTCCGGGAGATACAGCACCAGGTCGCGCTGGTCGGCCGGCCGCTCCAAACGCAGCCGCAGCGGCTCAAACTGAAAGGCGAGATCGTAGGCAAACGCGCCGTACAGACCCAGATGCGGCTCCGCGGTGCTATAAAAGAGTTGCACCAGCACGCGCAGCACAGAAAAAAGAGAGGATTGTTGACTACGCTGCTCCTCTGGAAAGCGTTCGCGCGTCGGCGCGATGGAGCCAATCAGGTCCGGCCCCCGGACCTCCAGCGAGGCAACTGCGGAAAGATTCTCAAGCACTGCACTAACGGTCGGCAAGAGCAGGCTGCCGCGCTCGTTTAGGGCTGACACCCAAAAATTCAGGCCGCGCCCCCCGACCGCCAGGGGTGGGTTGATAAAGCCCATATCCCAGCGGGTGTAGCGCCCTGGATATTCATAGCTTGAGGCAAACAGGGCGCCGCGCTGGCTGTCGAGTGCGTCCAGAACGGGTTCGATGGTGTCTGCCGCCGGCAGGTCGTCAATCACCCGATGAACCGTGATTCCTCCACGGGTATGGTAATGGTCTGTATGTTGGAGCAGGGATGTCATAGTGGCCTCGCTATCCTGTGTTGTGAAAGAGTGAGCGTGCCAGCAACCCCGTATGGTGTGGAGCGCGCGTGTACTCTTTCCGGAGCCGGGCCTGTACGAAAAAGGCCGTAACCTTGGGAAAGGCGACGGCCTGAGAAAAAGAAAAGCCGCCTCACATTTACAAGGCGGCTCCGAGTGCGGTCGTTATCCTACGTCCGGGCCACCTCCTCGGGCAGCCACCACCAATTCCGGCGATTCTGGAGCGTATAATAGTTCGGACGATTCATCATGATTGGGTTATTATACCCGGCAAAAACAAAAAAACAACGTTCCCGAGAAAGAAGACGGACAACTAAGATGCAAAATGCGATTGCGGTTGGGAGTCGGATCTCTCTTCGCCCTCTGACCGGCGCGGACGCCGCCGCATTTGTGTCCTGGGTCAATGACCCTGAGGTGACTCGTACGCTGGCTATTGGAGCGCGTGTCATGGATGTCCGGGCGGAAGAAGTCTTTATAGAAAAGACAAATGCCAGTGCACACGCTGTGCTCTTCGGCATTGTCGTACGGGAGACCGACCAGCTTATCGGTTCGACCGGACTGGATCAGATCGACTTTCGGAATCAGAGCGCCAGCTTTAGCATTATGATCGGCGAGAAAGGTGTGTGGGGCAAAGGGTACGGAACGGAGGCGACCGCGCTGGTCGTGCAACATGCTTTTAGAGAACTCCATCTGAACCGTGTCCAGCTCCATGTATACGAATATAATCTAGGCGCAATACGCGTGTATGAAAAAGTCGGTTTCCGGCGAGAGGGCCTGCTCCGACAGGAGCATGTATACGCCGGCCGTTTTTGGGATACGGTCGTCATGGCGATTCTGCGCGAGGAATGGGAGAAAATGAACTCTTCGCCTTTGTCTGAGACCAACAGAAGCTGAAAAATCTCCTCCCAAGAGGGGAGATATAATGCATATGCGTAACCCCTTTCGTATTGGAACGATCCTCTATCTCCGACCGCTGGAATCTGACGATCTTCCGGTCCTCACCGACTGGACAATCCGGCCGGCAATACGGACTGCTCTGGACCTCTTTTACCGTTCGTGTGACCAGTCCGCCGCAGGGCTGTTTCTGGAACGCACCGAAAGCGACGCGCACGATATCGCTCTTGGTATCGTTGAGCGAGAAACGGAGACCCTGCGCGGCTGCATTGGTCTCAATCGCGTTGACCAGGAAAACAGCCAGGTCCAATTAGGATTTTTTCTTGGCGAGCAAAAGGCGGACGGTGAGCGCTGTCTGTCTGAAGCTGTCGGCCTGATGAAGAGTTATGTGTTTGAAACTCTGATTATGAACCGTGTGTGGCTGTACGTGGATGCCACGGAGGCTCAGACCATCAACCTGCTGGAACGGCAGGGCTTCAGTCGTGAAGCAACCCTGCGGCAGGACCGCTATCGGAACGGACGCTATTCCGACACGATCGTGATGGGACAAGTAAGGGGCGAGACCAGGGGAGAATAACGCGGAGGGGCAGAGTTCCCGTCCCTAGAACCTTTACCCCTTCGGTAACCCCAACACCCGCTCCCCCATAATATTCTTCTGAATCTCACTCGTGCCGCCGGCAATCGTGTACTGCCGGGCGCTGAGGACACGGTTGAACCAGCGCGGGGCGTCGGGGACACTGTCGGTCGCCTGGTTGGTAATGGCGGCGCCGGCCAGGAGTTCGCTGGCAAACGCGGCAATATCAATACCCAGCTCCGAACCGCACAGCTTCAGCATGGAGCCCTCCGGACCAGGGGGCACACCCTTGAGCAGTTTGGTCAGGCCGCGCAAGCGGGTGTATTTCAGAGCCTGGCTTTCGATGCGGAATTGGACCAGCCTCTGCCGCACCCAGGACTGCTCCCAGGCCGGGCTACCGTCGATATGGACCTGTTGGGACAGCTCCACCAGACGGTCGATCTGGTCGTCATAATTCCCGACCCCGGCATAGGCGCGCTCGAACATTAAGGTCGTCATGGCCACCTTCCAGCCCGCGTTGAGCGGGCCAACCAGGTTGGCCTTGGGCACGCGCACGTCTTCGAAAAAGACCTCGTTGAAATGCGCATGGCCGTTCATCAGCACCAGGGGCCGGACTGTCACGCCGGGAGTCTTCATATTGACCAAGATATAACTGATGCCACGATGCTTGGGCGCGTCCGGGTCGGTCCGCACCAGCATGAAAATCCAGTCCGCGTACTGCGCGCCCGAGGTCCAGACCTTCTGGCCGTTAATGATGAAATCGTCGCCCTTGGCAACCGCCTTGGTTTGCAGACCGGCCAGGTCCGAGCCCGCGCCGGGCTCGGAATACCCCTGACACCAGACGTCGTCGCCGTTCAGTATCCGCTTGAGGAAGCGTGCCTTTTGTTCGTCCGTGCCCCAGTGCATGAGCGTCGGGCCGCACAGGGCAATGCCGGAATAGCCGGGTAAGACGGGGGCGTGGGCATTTGAGTATTCTTCGTCAAAAATGACCTGTTCCAGCAGGCCGGCGCCGCGCCCGCCATATTCTGTGGGCCAGGCAACACCGACCCAGCCGCTGTCGTACATGCTGCGCTGCCAGAGGCGGCGTTTTTCAAACGTTTCGCGGTCCGGGGCGACCCGCTCGTCTTTGGGGTCGTCGACACACAGGGCGGGGTCCAAATTCGCCGCCAACCAGCCGCAGACCTCAGCCCGAAAGGCCTCCTGTTCAGGCGTGTATTGAAAATCCATACTCTTCCTCTTTTTGGGTTGCCGTTTATGCCAGCGTCATGAGGGCCGGCAAGACTTCTTCGCCCAGCCGTTGGATGCATTCGATGACCTGCTCCGGCTGTGGCCCCATGGGGACCCGACAGCGGAGCACGAAATGCTCAACCCCGAGTTCCTTTTGCCACAGGCTGAGATGTTCGAGCCAGTCGTCTTTGGTGCCGATCACCATATAGGGACGGACTTTATTCAGGGTGAAATCCGCTTCTGATGCAAAGTCTTTGGTCGGCGTGAGCATGCCCTGACGCAGATAAAACTTACACTCTTCAATCCAGAGCCGGCCAAACGTCTCCTCGGCCTCTTCCATGCTGGAGGCCAGCCAGCCGTCCCGCAAGAGGGCCACCCGCGGCGTTTTCCCGGCTTTTATTGCCGCTTCCTGATAGATTTCAAGTTGGGCCTTGAGGGTATCAAAGCTGTCAAAAAACGGTGCCATCGACCAGACGTCGCCCAAGCGTCCGGCGCGCGCAATGGACTTCGGACCAAAGGCGCCTATCCAAATGGGCGGGCGGGGTTTTTGGTAGGGCTTGGGCGTGATGTGGATCGCGTCATAATCGTAATACCGGCCGTGATGGGCAATCGGTCCCGGTGTGGTCCAGGCCTTGTGCAGAATGTCGAGACACTCCTCAAAGCGGCCCTCGCGTTGCCGGATCGATACGCCAAAATGGTTGAAGTAATCAATATGATAGCCCACGCCCAGGCCCATGATGAGGCGGCCGCGTGACAGGACGTCAAGCATGGCAGCCTGCTCGGCCAGATGGACCGGATGATACAGGGGCGGCATGATGACGTAGGAGCCGATCTTGACGCGCTCGGTGCGGGCGGCCAGGGCGGCCATGAGGGTCAGGGTCGAGGGAAACATGCATTCCGTGCGGGCGTGTCGTTCGGGCACGAACAGGGCATCAAAGCCGGCCTGTTCCGCCTGTTCGGCCTCGTGCAGCAATTGCTGGGCAAAATCGGCCGCACGCTCCGGGCCGGGTTCCAGCTGTTGATACGGGCCGCCGTGGGTATCGGGCATATAGCCGACCGAAATCATGCTACCTCCTTTTTCGTTCAATCGAACGCTCAACTTTTATACGCTCTTGGCCCCGAGGGCTCAATGCGACTTGTGCCACTTTTTTTCATGTGGCCGAGTATTCCCATTTTTGTTGCCAGCATCCTTTTGGGCCGAGAGACTGCTAACGACCAGAAGCGAATGGATTAGCGGGTAGTCGGAAACATTGACGTATGTCCTTTTTCTCGCTATTCGCTGCAAAATGGCGACAGTCATACATTAATAATCAACCCGAGGAGCAATGCCATGGCACAACCCGCGTTTGAAGCGACCAGCATAATAGGCAACCTTACCCCGGAGGAGAACAAAGCTCGCTTTCGGCACTATTATATCGACGAGCTCTGGAACGCGGGCAACCTCGAGGTTATCGACGAAATCCTGCACGACGATGTGTACTACCACCAGCCCAGTTTCGAGGCTGAAACCCGTAAGGCTGACATGCCGGCCATCATCGAGTCTTTTCACAAGGCGTTTCCGTCTGGCGCATTTACCTTCAAAATCGATGAATTGGTTGCTGAAGACGATCTGGTTTTCGCTTTTCTGTCGTTCGTCGGTGAGCAGAAAGACGAATTCTGCGGGGTACCGTCTTCGGGCAAAACACTGAGATTCAACGTTCTCGGTTTTTACCGCTTCGCCCAAGGCAAGATCATCGAATGCCGCAAACACAACGTCGGCCAGAACGTTGACTTCGTTACCGCGATGGGCATACGCGAGCAATTGAGCGCCTAAGTCGCCTCATCTATCAATCTTCATATATTGAATGGAACGCAGGGCGGTGACGGCTGAGCATCACTCATCATCGTCTCCTGTCACGTCAGCCCGCCCCGCTTAAGAACGACACAACGGAGGACAGCAATGATCAAACTCATGTCATTTTTTAAACGTAAACCGGGTATGTCGGTCGAAGCCTTCCAGGAATACTGGCGGACGAAACATGCCGACGTGGTCGTCAAGCTACCGGGCATTCGGCGCTATGTGCAGTCGCATACGTTGCTGGGCGGCTACCGCAAAGGGGAGCCCGTCTACGACGGCGTGGCCGAGGTGTGGGTCGAGGATACCCAGGTGTTGCGGGCTCAGGGCGCGACGCCGGAATACGTCGCGGTGCGGGCCGATGAGCCGCATTTCATCGACCTCTCAACAATGGGCAGCATTATCACCCAGGAGCATACGATCAAGGATGGGGGCGTCCCGCCCAATGCGGTCAAGAATATGGAGTTTGTCACGCATCGGGCTGACTTATCGATTGAGGCCTTTCAGCAACACTGGCGGGAAGTTCACGGCCCGCTCGGCGCGGCCATTCCGGTGATCAAACGCTATGTGCAGAGCCATACCCGGCTCTCGGTGTATAAAGCCGGAAAAACGCCGGTTTATGACGGGGTAGCCCTTACCTGGTTTGCCGACACGCAGGCCATGCGCACCTCAGCCAGCTTGCTCGAATATGCAGCAACTCGGGCGGATGAAGCCAACTTTATCGATGGCACCAGACTGCCGTTTATCATTACGCGCGAGCACGTCATCGTGGGATAAGGGTGACGGTACAGGACCGATTTTTCTCGGTCAGGGGGTGCCGCTGGTTTCCTGCTGTTTCTGGAGGGTGACCAGGGTGGCGAGTTTGCCAACGGGCGGCAGACCCCGGATGATCCGCCCGTTCACCACGAGCGTGGGGGTGGCTTTGATCTCAAGACGCAGGGCCTCGTCAATATCGTTCTTGACCAGGGTCTCGGTGCGCCCATCGTCCATACACGCGCCGAACTGCTCGAAATCCAATCTGGCGGTCCTGGCATGGGCGTCAAAGTCGGTCCGCTTGAATTTGGTCTGATCCGCAAACAGCAGGTCGGCATACTCCCAGAATTTCCCCTGCTCTGCGGCACACTCGGCCGCCATGGACGCCGCACAAGCGCCCGGATGCACCTGGCCCTGCATGCCGGTATTGCACTGCTGGTCAAGGGGATAGTGCCGGAACACGATACGGACATCATCCGGGTTGGCCTGCTGAAATTTCAGTAGGGTGTCCCGGGCATTGGCGCACTGCGGGCAGCGGAAATCAACGAACTCGTGAATGGTGAGCATGGCGTCTGCGGGACCTTCGACGTGCCGCTCCGACCCACGCAGCACGACGGCAGGTTGGTCGTAGTAATAGCGGACAAAACTCATGTCCATCTCTGCTGGAGGAGGAGCGAGATATTCCTGAAATGGGGTCACGTGGGCGGCGTCCTCTGTCTGGGTCAGCCCGATGCCCAGCAGCAAGACGGCAAAGCCCAGTGCGGCGTAAGCCAGCCGAGGCAGGGTAATCGTCTGGTTCGCCCGGCCCTGAACAAGGGCACTCACGAAGAGGCCCAGGTTCACCAGATACAGACCGGTACACAGGGGACAGACCGCCCCTATCGTGAAGAATGAGACTGCCGCCATATACAGCGAGAAGACAAACATCCAGCCACACAGCAGGCTGGTCAGACCAGGCGCTGCCAGGAAGGTGCTGGCGAGAAGGATCGCGTAGCTGCCGGCGGCGAGTACGGCAACAGGAATCCCAAAAAGAGTGGCATAGGCACTACTCAAGACCAGGCTACAATTGACCGTGGTCCCGCTACCGCAAAAAGCCGATTCAATACTGCCGCTCGTCCCCGCCTGATAGTGGAGGACCGAGAGGTAGACCCCGAGGACGAGCCCCAGCCCTCCGAGGACACGTATGGCGAGTGGTGGCCAACTGGGAGCGTGACGCGCTGTCTGCACGGCCGAGTCGTGTGTAGCTGCCTTACGGCGGGACGCTTTTGCTTTCTTTGCTGACATGGGCTGAAGCATTACCATACCCCTTTCCGAATCGCCAAGAGGGGGAGGAGGACCGGGCTGCCTTGCGCGACGCAGTGAAAGCGGGTAGGGGCGAACGGATCGCTGTGTGGAAAGGGAACGGGTATGGAGACTGATGATCTTGGCTGGATTCCCCGACCTGTTCGAGCCAAGCTCGACCAGGTCGGAATCAAACTCCACTTAAAAGAATGGCAAGCCTTCCCTCTGGCGGACCGCCAGGCATTGTGCGCTTTGCCCTGTCAGACCGCGGTTGAAAAAAAAGCGTTCCAGGAACGCCTCGATACCTTAGCTCTACGCCACTGCGGAGCGCTGCTACGGCGACTGCCTCCAGAGAGATCGGGTGGGGCAGACTAGGGGCAACCGGCAGGTCACCCCCTGCAGATTACTGCGCCGCCAGCATTTCCTCTATCAATTCGGCAAACGCCGAATAGGGTTGCGAACCGGACAGAAAACGTCCGTTCACAAAAAAGGCCGGCGTCCCGCTCACCCCGAGTTGGGTACCCAGCGCCAGATCCTTACTGACCGCTGCGGTATAGGCATTATTGTCCAGGCAGGCCGCAAACTGCGCCGGGTCCAGTGTGAGGTCGGCGGCGTATTGTTTCAGTTCCTCGGGCTGTAGGGCTTTGGGGTTGGCGAACAGGATGTCGTGGTACTCCCAGTATTTGCCCTGATCGCCGGCACAGCGTGCCGCCTCAGCCGCTTTATACGCCTGGGGATGAAGCCGGGTTAACGGAAAGTCCCGGAACACGAACTTGACTTTATCCTTGTAGTTTTCCTGAATTTGGGAGAGTGCAGACTGCACTCGGGCACAGTAGGGTCATTGATAGTCGGAGAACTCAACCAGCGTAATGGGCGCGCCCTGTGGTCCTTTTGCGGGTGCTCCGGCGGTCGGGACATCAACAATCGGTGGTGCCAGCGTAAAGTCGATCGTGGCCGCTTTGCGCAGTTCGGCAGCAAATGCCTGTTGACGCTGTTGCTGCTTGCGGGCCTGAAGGGATTGTTTGAGCTGCGCCTGCACCTCTTCCAATTTTCTCTCTCCAAACCGGGCTTTGTTCTCATTATAGTAAGCCGTTACCTCTGCGTCGGTCACCGGCTCTGTTTTATCGGTCACTTCCTGCTGGCGGAGTTGTTGGCGGGTAATGCCCCGCTTCTTTGCTTCCTGCTCTTGCAGATGCGCGTCGATGATCGCATCGACCGCTTTCTTTTTGAGCGAGTAGATTTGATTGTGCAAACGGAGCATCTGGCCTTTAATCTGGTTTTCAATCTCCGCCTCGGTGATGCTTCTCTCGCCGACCGTGGCCAGCACCGCGCTGGTGGCATCGGCTCTGAGTGCGCCCGGAGCCAGCACCACTCCTGCGAGGAGGAAGGCACTGACAAGGCGGAGGCTCTTCTGCCCGTGTGGTTTCATTATTGCTCCTTCATTGCTCCTTCTCTGAATAATGCTGCTAGCCGGTAAAGGTCAAAATAAGAAAGAAGAGCAGCAAGGGGGCGAGCATCCACAGCAGAAAAACAACCCAGGCCGGTCCTTGTCCCTGATTTTCCATATCGTCTCCTCCAATTGAAACGGTTTGATTGCAGGTCCCTACCATACGGAAAACCGCGCTCCGACTCAATGTCGTCGGTTGTGACATAAGCGAGCGGTTCACGCACCGTCCTACTAGGGTTGGTCGAAAAGGGACTGTCGGGTAATCCAGAACCGAATGAGACTCCAGATGATAATAGCGACGAGCAGCAGGCCCCACGTCACATGCCCAAGGCGCTGGATAGAAACGAGGGCGGCGTCAATCTCGGCGCCAAAAGAATAGGCCAGCGTAAAAATGACCGGTACGTAGACAACGACGGCAATCAGGGAAATCCGAACATAGGTAGGAGTCGGCATCCCGTGCGCACCAACAATAATATGCGCGGGGAGTCGCAGGCCGGGCAAGAAGCGGGTCAGAAAAAGCGCCCGATTCCGATGCTGGTCAAGCCAAGTCTTGAATCGCTCGACCCATCTGCGGTGATGGAGAAATGGAAATGCTGCGCGTGGACTGCTGCCCCGCCAACGGCGTCCTACCCAAAAACCAACAAAATCGCCACAAAAAACGCCAAGGCCGAGCAGCATAAGCATGGTGGTCAGCTGAACCTGGTCCGAGTAGTAGAGATAGCCGGCGGCAACGAGTGCGATTTCTTCCGCTAAAGGGATGAACCAGATCCCCGCAATAAGCAGCAGAAAGATGGTGACATAGGGTGAGTAGGTGAGGTAAGAAACCCAGGAATCAACAGCGGCTGCCGAGAAGAATTCAAACACGGGAGAAGAGACTTTCTTGCAATGATACTATCTGGCGCTCAACAAGAGCAACAGCGCGGCGCATTCCAGGAGAATGTAAGCCTTATTATACCGAGATCAAGTCCCGTGGAAGATACCGGGGGCGAGACAACACCACTCAACAGCGTCATGGGGCATTATTCTTTCCTTCTCGGGCTGTTCTGAGTATATTGGAAATTTACTTCAGCGACGCTGGAGGATGCAGAATGACATGGTGGATAGTGTTTCTGAGCGGTATGCTCTGGGTACAGTCGGCCTGGGCGACCGCGGATATTTCTCCCGCCCTCTTGGGCATGTATCGCAAGACCATTGAGATCGAGACTGACCTCTTCACCCATGCGGCCCGCTACGGGGTAGACCATCGGCTCGCTCGGGCCGTGATTCTGCAGGAATCGGGCGGGAACGCTGAATGGGTCTCCCCAGGCGGAGGTGTCGGGTATTTCCAAATGCCCCCCGGAATCGTCCGCTTACTCGGCAGTCCAACCAATATTGAAGCCGGTATACAATACCTGGCGCAGCTGCAAAACCAGTTCGCGCGGGAGGACTATGTGCTGGCCGCCTATAAGCTCGGTCCCGACCGGGTGCGAGAAGACGAGCCTATCCACTTCAAGACGCTGCAATATGTTGTGAGCATTGGGTATTATAAATCCGTTTTGCAGGAATATGAGCCCGAAGTGCGTCGCCGAGCAGGACAGCTCGAGCTCAGAAAAATCCACCCTGGGGAGTCCTGGGAATCCATGGCCCAGGCCCTTCGGCTTACCCCAACCGTCCTGCGTTTGTACAACCCGATGCTGGCGAAGCGTTTTCTCCAAGGAGGCTCAACTGTTGCCTATCCCACGGAAGTACCTGCGGACTTGGCCGATGTGGGGGAAAAGCCGGTGTACGTGGTTCGTATTGGGGATACGCCCGAGCTGCTAGCCAACGTCTTTCAGGTTGATCCGCAGGCGTTTCGCCAGCAGCATCAGCTGTGGTACTTGCATCCGCTCGCAGCTGGAAAGGAAATTTCCCTTCCAGCGCCCTCGGCGGCAGCGCCGGATAGACGGACGGCGGTGTCCCTGTCGCCACAGATGCCCTCTGCCACCGGGCGTGGCGCGAAAGAAAAGAAAAATGAGACGGACCTCCGATATACTGTGCGCCGCGGAGATTCCTTGGAGAGAATTGCCCGGCGTTATGGGACGACGGTGCGTGCTCTGAGGGCAGCAAACAGCCTGCGCGGAACCCAGATTAACATAGGCGCGGTGCTGCGGATTCCCACCGGTCGGACCGAGACGACGCTCTACCGGGTGCAATGGGGGGACACCCTGGGAGAGATTGCGCAACGGTATAATACAACGATTGCGACCTTGATGCGGATCAACAACCTCCGTAATCACCGTATTCAGGTGGGCAGGGTGCTGCGTATCCCTGAGTCATAAAGGCAGGAGACAGGGGCGAACGGCCTTCACTCAGATGTGTCAAGTCGTGTGGGGTACTGATCCTCTATGGCTCTGACTGCACGATAGGCAAACTCGGTGTAGGGAACGGGAATGCCGAGGCGTTGGCCTTCCTTGAAGACGTGGCCGACGGTTTCTTCTATCTCTGTTTTTTTCCCTGCCAGCACATCTTGGAGCATGGACGGAATGATATGCGTCCGCCCGCTCCGTGCTACCTGTTGGCCCACCCCGACGAGCATTTGTACTGCCTCGTCGAACGGGGCGTCCCGAAGCGTCTGCTGGTTGAACAGGCTCCAGGCCGCATGGTCAGACAGCGGAATGCCGAGGGCATCCGCAACGGTCGCAACTTCCCGAAACATATGGACTGAGAGAGTTGCCAGTTCCGGGCTCGACCACACCAGATGGACGGGCAGGCGGGTCAGGGCCGCTAGCGGGGCAAAGGGGTTTTGGATGGCTTGCTTGGTCCATTCGATCGAGGCGATATTCTCGACCGCGGCAGCCTTGAGTCCGGCGTCAACAAACGTCTGAGCCAGACGGTCCACTCGTTTTGAGTGTGTGCCGTCCGGTTCGCCAAAGAACGTGATACCATCCAGGCTGTAATCGACCTCGCCGTCGCGGACGAGGGTCGCGCCGATCATCGTGGTCGCGCCAACGACGGTGTCCGCACCAAAAACGCGCGCCATCTGGGCGTTCTTCACCACGCCATTCTGGAGTGAGGCGACACTGCCGATCCGCAGATGTTTGACGCCGGCCAGGGCGCGCGGCATATCCTTGGTCTTGACGCTAATCAGCACGACATCGGCGCTGTCGAGTGCTGACGCATCGGCGTAGGCTGGCAGCCGGACCCGAAAGTCGGACAGTCCGGTGACTCGCAGCCCGTTTTGCTGGACAGCCCGCGCGTGACCCGGCCGGGCGATCATCACGACGTCTACCCCATGCCGCGCAAGATGTCCGGCGATAACCGAACCCACACCCCCGGCCCCCAGAATCATAATCCGCATATTCGTCCTCCCTTTTCACTCGGCACGGGATTATGGCGGGTCCGGCTCGGCATTGTCAACGAAGGCGCTGAGGTCTAGGGATGCTCCGGGGAGCGGACCCGATACACCCGCGACAGATGGATGAAATACCCCTCTCCCGGTTGCAACGCTGCCAGATTTTCTGGTGTGACCTTTCTGCCGACGGTCTGACTGATCGCCTCGGCGTCGGTTCCTGCTGCGCGCAAGAGCAGCATTGTCTCGTACCGCCCAAAGACGAGGCGGGCCGGGTCTGGAAGGAATTCGACCACCACCGCTCCGGTGCGTAAGAAGAAGGTGAGCGTGTGTTCCCAGTCGGTCGTCTCTTGGGCACCATCAACGATGAGGAGGGGGGGCAGGGAAGGCGTCGCCCCAAGACCGGTCTGAAGCGTCCGAAGCACCCGCCGAGCGATATCGTCCGAAACCGTACCCTCCGCCGGCAGGGGAATATAGGCGGCGTCTTCACGCAGCAGGAGGCGAAAGGGCATTTCGAGTTGCTGGCGACCGTGGGCGTCCAGGCATACCACCCCGCCGTGTTGGCGCGCCTGACGCAGGGCAAGGCTCAGGCATAGCTCGGTCCGGTCGCGTGGCTGTCCACCCAGCACGGCCAGACGGCCGCTGAGGTCGGGCAGCGGAAAGAGACGCTCCTGGGCCATGGAGCGGAGAGCATAGCGCCTCTCCCGCTGCATGGAAAGTTGACCAACTCTCGGCCATGCAGCGTCTCCTCCCCTACTCAGACCGTGCCGAACCGCATATAAGATTTGTATGGCAACGGTGCGCTCATACAAAGGTGTTTTCTTGGTGCTCGGGCTCCTGACCATAGGCGTAGTAGCGGTGACGATTACCTATCGCTATCGCACTCCACCCCCAGAGACCCTACAGAGTGTCCTGCAAGCCCGTGGGATGCCCGCGGCAAAACGGGGGATGCGGCTTTCCCAAGCCGGACGCCAGCTCTTGGCGCCCGCCGAGCGGGCCGAAATGGATGCGATCTATGCAGAGGCCCTCCGGTCGCTACCCGAGCGGGAACGGCTGAAATTTGAGGAGCTGTTGAAGCAGGGTGCCGAGGCCGGCGAGCAGGAGGTGACGGAGATGGGTCAGTTGGTCCAAAAGGCGCTTCAGGCCCTGCCACCGGAAAAAAATCAGCGCCTGTTCGCCTTGGTCGAAAAGGCGGTTGACCTCCAGCTTGCAAAACAACAAGCGGACGCCCAGCCAAAGTAAGTGAGATGCGACTGCCGTTCTCAGTCCACCCCGTGGCGGTTTCTCGCCTCCGCCTGCTGTGTTTGCTCGTCTGTCTGGCCTGGCCCGTCCCGGTTGCCGGCATCCGATCTGATGCTACGACGCTGTTCGGGATTGAGGGTTTTCGGATTGCTATTGCGGCCATGAGCCCCCCGGCGCGGCGACTGGGGTTTTCGGAAACCCAGCTCCACACGCTGGCTGTCACTCATCTGCGTCGCAACACGCTGGCGAACGGAGATTTCCCGGCCGTATTGAATATTTCGCTCCGGGTTGTGGAACACCCGGCCTCCGTGTTGGCCTATTCGCTCGAACTGCAAGTGCAACAAGTCGTCCATCTGAAACGAACCGAGCAGGTCCATTTAATGGCCCCCACCTGGATGGAAGGGACGCTGACCATGGTGCCGCGAGCCGGGCTGAGACGCAGCGTTGAAAGTGCCCTGGCCGAGTTGTTTGACTCGTTGGGCCGCGATTATCGCCTGGTCAACTCATGAAGGGCCGCGCATGAATCACCTGGTCAACCCACAAGAAGGCAGTCTGCTCGTCCGCATCCCCGCGGGCGAGTACTGCATCGGAAGCGAGAACGGAACGCCGCCCGAGCGGCCGCCCCACCGGGTCTCGCTGGGGAGTTTCTATATTGCCCAACATCCGGTGACGAATGCCCAGTACCGGCAGTTTATCCTCGATACCGGCCATCGCGCGCCCTATCTCGATGACGCTCGGGCGGAACGCGAGAATTGGGACCAGGAGCGAAACGCAGCGCCGACAGGGCGGGAAGACCATCCGGTGGTCCTCGTGAGCTGGCATGACGCCCAGGCGTACTGTGCCTGGGCCGGGGGGCGGCTGCCAACCGAGGCCGAATGGGAAAGCGCCGCCCGGGGCGGACTGGAAGACAAGCCCTATCCGTGGGGAGACGGGATCAATCGGGAGCTGGCAAATTATGACAATCCGGCCGGAACCACCCCGGTCGGGAGCTATCCGCCCAATAATTACGGTCTGTATGACATGGCCGGTAATGTCTGGGAGTGGGTGGCGGACAGGTACGCTCCGCAGTACTATACGGTCTCTCCGACCGAAGACCCGCAGGGCCCGGCGACTGGAACGGTCAGAGTGTTACGCGGAGGAGCCTGGCTGCTCTTCCCCGAGTTTTGCCGGGTGTCCTACCGTTTCCGCAACAACCCCAATTTTCGTTTCAATCTGATTGGCTTTCGTCTGGCGAGGTCGGTCTGAGCAGGCCCTCTTGATACAGCTGGGCCAGAACCTGACGTACCTGGGCAGGAACGCTCTGCTGCCCGTCGGGATGCCGTTGATAGGCATCCAGAATGTCCGCAACAGAACGCTGTGTCTGCACACAGCGCAGCAGGGTCGGGATGTTCACCCCGGACAGAAAGCGCAGGCCGCGCGGGTAACGTAGGGTCACGACTGCGGGCCGAAGCTCCACATACGCGCCTTCGATAACAGGCTGCTCCCGGATACGCAGGTCAGGCGTGACCGCCAGGTGTGAAACCGGCTGTGAATCAAACGGAGAAAAGGCCGGGGACGGTGGCTGCTGCGAAGCGGCGGGACCCGGGTCGGACTCAAGGCGTGGGCGACGATGCTGCCAAAAGGGGCGGTCCGGCCAGCGGCCCTCTTCCGCGTAATAGCGGGCCGACTGCTGGTAGTGGCTGTGATAGGTGTCTCGCTGCCCGGCTTCGTACAGCTCTGTGGCCTGGGGCTGCATGGCAGGTCGCTGGAGGACGGTATTGATAACGACGGCGCCGGTAATGGCGGATGCCATGGCTTTGCGGACTCCCTCCGAGGACAAGGGGTCAATGAACAGGCCGGCGTCACCGACAAGGAGGGTGCGACCGGCGACGAACTGCCGCGCGGTATACAGGCTGGCATCAAAGACCTGGGGTGGGTAGGGGAGGCGTGCATCAGCCAGAAAGCCCGAGACATAGGCCGCCTTACGGACTTCCTCGATATAAAAGCGTTGCAGTCCGGTCCGCTTGATGGCGCGGCTGTGTCGCCAGTCAATCAGCAGCGTGACGTTCCGCTCGTCCGTGTGTAGCGGGACTGACCAGACCATGCCGTCGGCATAGGCTTCAAGCAGGGTGTTGGCAAAGTCCACACCGGGTGGATTCCCCGCGTTTTGCCAATAACCCGTCAGGGCCAGGGTCTGAAAGACACTGTCCCGCTGGCGCAGGTTGTGGCGGGCGTATATGCCCGCGTGGCCGGTCGCATCAACACAGAAGGCGGCCCGAATATGCTCTCCCGAACCATAGCGGACGATCACGCCGTGCTCCCCGTCAGGCCGGACGGCTCGCACGGGCTGCCCCTCCACAACCTGGACACCGACCTGGCGGGCGTGATTGAGCAGAATCAGGTCAAAATCGGCGCGCACGGACTGAAAACCGCGCCGGTGGTGATCCGGGCTATAATACGCGGTGCGTGGCCGGGATGAGCCCCAACACACGCTGTGACCGGCCATACGCAGAAAGCCGGCCTGTTCCACCTGGGTCCGGACGCCCAGAAAGTCGAGTAGGGGAAAGATGCTCGGTGTCAGGGACTCTCCGATCTGATGCCGCGGAAAACAGCGCTTCTCAATCAGCACGACGCGATAGCCGAGACGCGCGAGTTGGTGGGCGATGGTTGCCCCGGCCGGACCGCCACCGGCAACCACGATGTCTGCTGTGGGAGGGAGTGTCACGTCAGACCTATAAGACTGCCAATATGAAATCGTGGGATTATTGCCCGGAGCTTATGCCGTCGGACCAGGAAGAGCAACTCAAGAGCCGCGTCTATTTCGTCTCCGGCCAAGCTGCTGTACAGTCGGCCTGGTATCCGTTCGTTCGAACAGGTCGCCAGGACTGCTATGCAGATTGCTTCGATACTCTCCCGCTTCTATCGGCTGTCGCCCTTTGTGAGGCCGTATCTGCGAAGAATCGGTTTCGTCTTCCTGCTGTCCTCCTTTGGCACCGTTCTTGGCCTGCTGTGGCCGTTGTTCACCAAAATCCTGATTGATGATGTGTTGCTGGCGCGGAATGGGTCGCTGCTGGTGACGCTGTGCGGGATCATGCTGGGTGTCACGCTGCTTGGCTACGGGATCGGGGCGGTCAACCGCTATCTCTACACCCAGGTCACGGCGCGCGTTTTGTTCGCGCTCAGGCAGCACCTCTTCGCCCATTTGCAGAAACTTTCTCTGCGCTTCCATACCCAGGTCAAAGTGGGCGATCTGCTGTCGCGCCTGAATACCGATATTGCCGAGATTCAGTCCGTTCTGACCGACGCGGCGTTCACGTTTGTCACCAATATTTTTGTCCTTCTGGCAACCGTGGGGTTTCTCCTCTGGCTCAACTGGCAGCTCTTTCTGGTCAGCCTGACCGTTATCCCGCTGCAAATATATGGGGTATACAAAATACAGCCGTATATGGTCGCGGAAACCCGCAAGGTGCGCGAGCTGAACGCCTCGATTTCCGCCTTTCTGGTTGAGTCCCTGTCGGCCATAAAGTTCGTCAAGCAGTTCGGTGCGGAGCGCGTCCAGTTGGGCCGCCTGGGCGGCCTCGGTCAGCGCTTTGTTGCGCTGGTGACCCGGTTTGAGATGATCGGCTATATCGGCAGCACGACCGCGACGGCCACAACCTTTCTGGGCAGTATCCTGGTCACCCTGTACGGGGGCTATCTGGTGATTGAGGGCCAGATGAGTATTGGTGGATTGGTTGCCTTCTCGGCTTACCAGTCGCGCGCCTTCAGTCCCATTCAGGTCTTGATGGACCTGTATCTGCGCATCGAGCGGGCTGGTGTGTCTGTGGACCGCGTGTTCGAGTTTCTGGATATCGGGCAGGAATACACCGAACCGTCCGATGGGACCGTACGCCTCGAAGACCTGCGGGGCGAGATCGAATTTCGTGATGTGACGTTCGGCTATCAGCCCAACGCTTCGGCCAGTCAGCCGGTGCTCCGTCGGGTGAGTTTTCGGGTCGCGGCCGGGCGGCGCCTGACCATTCTGGGGCCGAGCGGAACGGGCAAGTCCACGCTGGTCGATCTCCTGGTGCGGCTGTACGAACCCCAGGCCGGGACCATCCGCCTGGACGGTCATGACGTGAGAGAGTTGGACCTGGGCTGGCTGCGCCAACATGTGGTCGTCATCGGCCACGAGCCCTTTCTGTTTCACGCCTCGATCCTGGAAAACGTGTCGTACGCCAGCCCCGAGGCAACCCGCGAAGAAGTCGTTGCGGCGGTCACCGCGGCTGGCCTGCACGAGTATATAAGCGCCTTACCTGATGGCTACGATACCACCGTAGGTGAACGGGGCACGCGCCTGTCGGCCGGACAACGTCAGCGTATTGCTCTGGCGCGCGCCATTCTTAAAAAACCCCGGATTCTGGTGCTGGACGAAGCCCTGTCCGGCCTTGATGTCGAAAGTGAAGCCGACGTCCGCCAGGCCCTGTCTGCGTTGATGCAGCGCTGCACGACCCTGGTGGTGACCCACCGGTTCACTTCACTCCACGCTGACGATGCAGTTGTTGTGCTCAAGCATGGCACGGTCGAGTGGCAAGGGACCTACCGGGAACTGACCCAAGCGCCCGATATATTACAGAGAGTCACCGAGTAGGCTGAGACCCTTCACTCTATTCCTTTTCCACAGGGCCGAAGCCCCGACAGTTGTGGCGATAGCGTACGGCGACGGGCATGCTCTCCTATCCCCTCCCAACGGGAGGGGCAGTAAAATGTAGGGGCAACCCCCTGTGGTTGCCCGGTTATGACGCGCTGCTTGTCTGCTGGAGGTAGGTCCGGGCCGTTTCCGGCGTTAGGTCCGGGTGGTGCTCGGCCCGCAGGGCGAGGGCGGCCGCAATATGCGCGGAGGCAAAGCTATGGCCGTAAAAGTTCTGCGTCTGGGCCGGGCCGGGCAAGGGGCGAGGATAGGGATGGGCACGAAATGGAACCGGGCTGTCAGTGAGGGCGCGGTATTCATCCCACGTACAAGTGTCGTCCGCCGCCACGCCTATGACACCGGGTAAGGTGGCGGGTAAAACATCCGAGCGGTCCGGGGGAGACGACGCAATAAGGATGAGATTTGCTTCTTGCGCCTGGGCGACCAGGGTCGAGAGCGGCTGGCGATGCTGCGCGTTAATCAGTCCCAGACTCAGATTGATGATTTTCATGCGCTGTTCAATGGCCCATCGTAAGGCCGCTTCCAGGACCGGAAACGACGTGGCGAGATGGTCGGTAAAAATTTTGACGGCGTAGAGCTCGGCTTGAGGAGCTTTGGCACGCACTACACCGGCGAGGGCGGTCCCATGCCCGATGTGGTCGGGGTAGTCCGGGCTGGTTTGGACCTCATTCTCCTCGTTCAGGAAAAAATGGATACCGCCGGCGACGCCTCCCACATGGGAATGCTGGGCATTCACCCCGCTATCGATAAGCGCGATTTTGACCCCCGCCCCGGTCGGTAGACTGTCCCGGTCCTGATCCATGCCCTGCTCCTGTGAGCACAGCATACCAAATATATCCGTTTAGGCGAGGGAGAAGACGGCATCTGCTCCCCCGCCTCTTTCCGTTTGACTCTCACTCAGAGAAGTATAGAATCCGGCTATTGCGTGAGAGAGGGAGTCCAGCGTTTCAGCCTGGAGGAGAGGACAGGTATGACGACCGGAAAGACAGGGAAACGGATGAGATGGCACATTTGGGTGTTGCTCGTGTTGGCGGGGCTCGTTGGTACGATCCACGATGTTAGGGCCGCGGAACACCAAGCAACGCCGTCCGCCCGAGAAACGTTGGTGGTCCGCTGTATACGTTGCCACGCGCCGCAAGGAGAGAATGGCAAGCTTGACGCGATTGAAGCTCAGCGCAAGTCACCCGAAGGCTGGAGCATGACGCTCAGCCGTATGGTCCGCACGCACGGGGTCGAATTACAGGACGGAGATGCCCGCACTCTGGTCAAATATCTGAGCGATCACTACGGGCTGGCTCCGGCAGAAGTCGAGCCCTATCGCTTTATTCTCGAACAGCGCAATACCCGCACCACCCAGGACGTGCCCAAACCCCTTCAGTCCGGCTGTATCCAGTGTCATACCTACGCGCGGATTGCCTTGCAGCGCCGGACGCAGGATTCGTGGCAGCGGCTGCCAGATGCCAAGGTCGCGCTTATGGCCAATATCGGCAGTGAGACGGCCTCTGCCGGCCAGTTGAAGGACTACTGGTTTGAGGATGCCAAGAACAAGGCCGTCCCCCATCTGATCAAACACCAGCCATTTGAGACCGAAGCCTGGACGGCCTGGCAAGCAGCCAAAAAGCCAAGCTATGCCGGAACTTGGCTGGTGGTTGGTCACGACCCCGGACGTGGCGGGGGTTATACCGGGCAACTCACGCTGACCGCCGGGGAGGACGATCAATACACCGGTAAATTTTCCTATACGTTTGCGGACGGCTCTCGGCTGGACGGCTCCACAACCGGGACGATCTACACCGGCTTCCAGTGGCGCGGCGTCGCCCAGGCCAAGGAGAGCGAACCGGCCGGCCGGGAGATGCGGCAGCGCGAGATTTTCTTTGCCTCCGAGGACGGGAACACCGTTTCTGGTCGGCGCCTCCTGACGAACCTCGGCGACCTGGGCATGAACGAAACCTGGTATCGCCGCCAAGGTGGAGCGCGGCTGTTGACGGTCAGCCCGGCCATGATCCAGACCGGCTCGCCCCAGAAAGTAAAACTTTTCGGGATGGGCTTCTCCGGGGATATTCTGTCAGCCGGCAAATTCTCCTTTGGTGAGGGCGTGGGCGTGTTGTCCCTGCGGCTCGACGGCAACCAGACGATAGTGGCGGAAGTCTTTGCCAAGGCCGGTGTGGCAGAAGGACCGCGTACCGTCTCCATTAGCGGGGTGGCGGGAACGGGGCAGGTCGCGGTGTATGAGGCGGTCGATTATATCCGCATCACTCCCGAACGGGGCTTCGCCCGCCCCGGTGGTATTCGGACGCCGAAAATTTTTCAGCAGTATGAAGTGGTGGGCTATGCGAACGGCCCGGATAATGCCAAGGGCACGGACGACGATGTCAAGCTGGGACGGATCGGCCCGGTCACCTGGAATCTGGAAGAATATGTGAAACGTCCAAGCGACGACGATATTCAGTATGTCGGTTCCGTCGATCAAACCGGATTGTTTCACCCCAACGAGGATGGGCCGAATCCCAAACGACACCTGATGGAGGGCAATGTGGGCGATGTCTGGGTGGAAGCCTGGTATACGCCCGAGGGCGCGAAACGGCCCATGGGGGCGCGCGCCCATTTATTGGTGATGCCGGCCAAATTTGTCTTCCCACCAATCGAATAGCATGGTAGGGGTATAGGGACGGATTCCGGGAGGGCATAATGGAATTACACTTTCGCGCGGAAAACGCCCACGCTATAACGCAGGACGACCAGAACATTCTGGTCGCGGCCAAGAGCATGTCCATGTTTGTCATGGACCCGGTCTCCCACGCCGTCCTGGAGTATGCGCAGGCGCATCCGCACGCGCCCCAGGAGGAACTGACGGCTACCCTCGCCGCGCACTTCCCGCTGGACGAAATAACCGAGACGATACAGGAGTTTATCGCCTTAGAGATTCTGCACGTCCAGGAGCGTTCCCCTTCTCCTTCCGCCCCCCTGCCTGTTCTTGATGTTGAGCATTTCCCGGTGAGTTCGCTGGTCGTCAACGTGGCCAATAAGTGCAACCTCCACTGCACCTACTGCTATGAACCCGAGGGCGCGAAATACGGTCCGTCACCGGTCCAGATGGATTGGGAGACCGCGCGCGAGAGTGTCGATTTTCTGTTTAAGAAGTCCGGTGCCAGCAAAGAGGTTAATCTGATTTTCTTTGGCGGCGAGGCGCTGCTGAACTTCAAACTCATGCGTCGGGTCGTCGCCTACGCCGAAGAAAAGGGTCAGGCCGAGGACAAAGTCATCGACTTTTCGCTTACGACCAATGGGACGCTGTTGACCGACGAGGTGATCGACTTTTTTCAGGCGCATCGGTTTGGCGTGACCATCAGCATCGACGGGCCCAAAGACCTGCACGACAAACGGCGCGTTTTTCTCACCAAGCGGGGCGAACAAAAAGGCTCCTACGATCTGTTACGGCCCCGCCTGGAACGACTGCTGGAACGCTACACGGTCAGGCCGGTGGTCGCCCGGGTGACGGTCACAAAAGACGCCATCGATATCGTGCGCACCTATGAGCATCTGACCCAACTCGGTTTTTTTGAGGTCGGCTTTTCGCCGGTCACCGCCCAGGCCGAGACCGACTACGGTTTGGAACCCACGGATCTGCGTGAACTGCTACGGCAGTTTCGCGAGCTGGGCGCGGTATATGTCGAGCGGGCGCTCAACGGGCAGTACACCGGGTTCTCCAATTTGAGTACCATGCTGACCGATATTCATCTGGGCACCAATAAATTCTTTCCGTGTGGGGCCGGGCTGGGCCTGTTGGATGTGGATGGCAATGGGGATGTGTATTTATGCCACCGTTTCCCGGGCACAGAGGAACATAAATACGGTAATGTCAAAGACGGCATTGAATACGACCGTCTGAACGCCTTTATCAACAGTGCCCATCTGGGCAATAAGCCGGTGTGTCAAACCTGCTGGATTCGGGGCCTGTGTGGCGGTGGCTGCTATCATGAAGCCATGACCGAGTTTGGGGATTCGACGCTGCCGAATCTGCACTACTGCGATTTCTTGCGGGAATGGACGGAGTATGGCATCGGCGTGTATATGCAGTTGCAAGCGCAAGCCCCTGGGTTTGTCGAGCAATACGTGTTACGCGGGCGTGGAGACGCCCCAAAAGAATTGACCTAAAGGCAGGGAGAGCGTGGTATGAAACACCTCAAGGCAGCGAATGGCAAAGCCCGGGCCGTCATCGCCAGTGTGGCACAAACGACGAGCAACACCGTAGAGGAAGACGTCGTCGGGATGGCCCAGCCCATCGGCTGCACGACGATCTTCAATCCGGGCTGGGAGGCCAATCCGTGGGGTGGGGTCAGCAGCATGTGCGCCCCCATGGAAGCCGACCTGCTGAGCTGTGCGAATCTGTGCTGGTGGCCGGCTCAGGTGCCGGACAGCCTCCAGAACGCTCCCGAGTGGGCGAAAGGCTGCTCAGGCATGAACCAGGAAGACTGGCGCAACCTCGACGTTGTCTTCCCCAAGACGGATACGTCCGGCTAAGCAAGAGCAGCGTACTGAAGGAGCGGGTCGTGCACGGGAAAAACAGGCCGCGGCTGGGGAGTGTTCTCTTTTTGTTCGGGCTGCTGGTCCTGCCGCAGACGGCCTGGGCCAAGTGGTATCTCCTGGCCAGTACGCATCCCAACAATCTGGTCGTCGTCGATACCGAAACCGACACGGTAGTCAAAGATATTGCCCTTGAGGGCCGCGGGCCGTCACTCTATATCGCGCCCAACCCGGCCCGGCCGCAGTTCGCCTATGTGGTGAATAACCTGGCCAAAAGCGTCGCCATGGTTGACCTGGACGAGGGTAAACAGGTCAGAAGCTTTGACCTGTCGAGCGATAATGAGCTCGTGCGCACCATGGCGATAGACGTGAATACGCAGGGCACCCGGCTGTTCGTGCACGAGATGCCGATCACGCAAGACCTGGGTCGCTATACGGCTCAGGACAACCGGATACGGGTCATTAACCTGGAGACCAATGAGACCCTGACCACGTTTCCCGCGCCCCGCCAGGTGATGGGGCTGGCCTCTTCACAAGACGGTAAACGCCTCTATCTGTTCAGCGTTGGGCAGGACATTTTTGTGCATAGCACGGAAGACGGTACACTGCTCGACACCATTCCGCTGGCAAACCGCAACATCAGCGGCGTGGCGAGAACCGACGGCTTGCCGCTCGGCGGGACCTATCAGGAAAGCGGCCACCTCGTCTCTTTCGGGACCTTCACCACAGATTCCATCACCAACCAGGTGACGCTCGGTATTGGCTCGCTTGACCTCACCCAGGAAGACCCGGAGCTGAAAATCGTTGAGTTGCAGCCTTTTGTTGAGGGCGATTATGTGCTCACGGGCGCGCTGTCGGCGCATACCAACAAGGCCTATTTCGCGTACAACAGTTTGTGGAAAGTTGACCCCAAAACCCGCCACATCGAGAAAAAGGTGTCGCTGTCCAACACCTATTTTGCGCCGCTCGTTCATCCCGAAGGCAAGAAGGTCTACTGCGGCAGCAACTGGCACGATGTCGCGGTCTACGACGCCGAATCCCTTGACCTGATTACCAAGGTCCCCCTGGGCCATTCGCAGACCGGAGGGGTGAGCGTCTTGCGGTTTGTGAATCGTTAGCGCCCGGCATGTCGCAGACAACCCTCACCCGCCGGCATATCCTCCAGGGGATCGGCACTGCCGCCCTCCTGGGCCAGGCGTACAGTTTGGCTCACGCCGTCGAAACAGGCGATCCCGCCAGCTTCGCTGCGGTCGTGAAACGCCGGCGTATGATCCGCAAGTATGAGGACAGGCCGGTTCCTGAAGAAGAGATCAAGAAACTGCTGCGCTACGCGGCGCGCGCGCCCAGTGCGGGCAATCTGCAACCGTGGGAGTTTATTCTGGTGCGCGACCCCGAGGTCCGGGCCAAGCTGGCGGAGGCGGCGATGAATCAGAACTCGGTTGCCACCGCGCCGCTTATCATTGCCACCTGTGCCGATATCCAGCGTATGGGCGAGAAATACGGCACGCGCGGGGCTTTTTACAGTTTGGTGGATACTGCGTTTGCCTCGTTGCTGATTTTGTTGGGCGCAACCGAGCAGGGGCTCGGGGCCTGTTTTGTTGGCGCGTACAACCCGGAAGAAGTCACCAAGATATTTCAACTGCCCAACCACGTCCGTCCGGTCGGCCTCATCACCCTCGGCTATCCCGCAGAAAAGCCGCGCAAACCCACGAATACAAAGATCCCGCTTGAGAAACTGATCCACGAGAATACGTGGTAGGCGCGGGAATCGCACTACCTCAGAGGTGTGGAAGCGCTTTTCCGTTATCGGGGTCAAGAGTTGCCAGCTTTGGTATGGCCTGAATAGCCATTTTGTAATACTCCCGGTCTATTTCGACCCCAATACTGCGATACCCCACCGCACAGGCTGCCGCTATCGTCGCTCCCCCACCCATAAAAGGATCAAGGATAATCCCTTCCCCCAAGGGAAGGGCGGCACGAACGATCCGCCGCATGAAAGCCTGCGGTTTCAAGGATGGGTGGGGAGCGATTTCTCGTTCCAGCCCTCTGGTTGGAGCGCTTTTGATGACATCCCCAAAAGGCTGCTCCTCCGAGATACGCCGCAAGCCGCCCGTCTTCCACTCACGAAGATTATCCTGCACCCGGCCCTGACAGGGCTTTCTAAAGAGCCCCCAAGGTTCCCAACAAGAGCGGGGCATGACGGTGACGTTCTCAAATTCTTTATGGGCATTCTTTGGCCGATCACCACCCCGGAGAGTTTGTACGAGGCGGATAATCTCCCCTCTTTTCTCGAAGCCGGCCTCTTCCAGGGCCGTATAAATGAGATGGGAGAGAAGGGGGTTGGTCGCAATGAACACATGTCCACCGGGGACGAGCACGCGCTGGATTCTTATTGCCCACTGCGTAAAAAACTTCTGCAAGGAAATTTTCTCTTCCTGCGTCAGAACAGTGAAGCGAGGCAGCGGACTCCGGGTATATCCGTCGAGAGTTGGCGGGATGCGCCAGACGCCACCACGCCCACGCCGGAGTTTTTGCTTTTCCTCGGAGGTGTATTCTTTCAAACCGTAGGGCGGATCGGTGACGACCGCATGAATACTGTCGGGAGCACAGCGTTCCAACCAGTCAAAACAGGCGGCCTGAATGAGTTCATAGGGCTCCTTTTGAGGCGGCTCTCTGCGCTGTTTCTTTTGAGGAATTGTCTTCGCTGTATTACTGGATTTACGAGAAGTACCGGGAGAACCATACTCTCCGAACGTCTCTCGGAGGAGGGTAGGAGCGTCTTCAGGATGATGATAGGGGATCTGCCTCACGTCGTCGGGGAGGTCGCCGGCAAGCACCCTCAGCGGGCCTAGGTCAATCTTCAGAGCCCGTGCTATCGACTCGATAATGCCCTTCGAGGGTTTCGCTTTTCCGCGCTCCAGGCGAGAAAGATAGCCCTTTGTGACTTGGAGGGTCCTGGCCAAGTCCGACAGCGAGCGGCCTGTTGCCTGACGCTCTTCGCGCAGACGCTGCCCGAACGCAGGACTATCTTCCACGCTGGACATGATTCGTTGTCTACTCTGGGTGCTCATCATCCCCAACTTAGGGGGTTTACTTTTTGAGTAAACCCCCTTCTTTCGGTCGATTATGGAGGAGCGAAACAAAGACTTATGATGCCTTGAATGAGGTATAGCGCTACATGTGTCTAACCTGCCTACCGCTATTGAGCCTTATGTGTTGACAGTGCTTTTTGTAGTGGCCTATAGGTGTTGAGAGGTTTCAGACATCCGCAGGTGTGAACGCATAACCGGAACGTGGGGGGAGCGATCATGCATACCGTATGGGAGAGACACAGTTTGTTGCTGGGCAAACTCGGTGGATTCGTCTTGGGCGTCACGCTCTGTTTTGGGGGACAGCCCGCGTGGAGCCAGGGGATGACCGGGCCGGCTCTGCTGGAGACGCGCTGTTCGGGTTGTCATCCTCCCCATGAAGAAGGGGGCAAGCTTGAATCGATCGAACATCAGCGCAAGACTCCCGAAGCCTGGGAGATGACCATCTATCGCATGCTGCGCACCCACGGGGCCAATCTGGAAGCGGGTGAGGCTCGCATCCTGATCAAATACCTGAGCGATCAGTATGGGCTGGCACCGTCGGAAGTCAAACCCTTTCGGTATGCCTTAGAGAAACGTAATAACACGATAGAGCAGCACGTGCCCAAGGAAGTGAAGGGCACCTGCGTGGCCTGCCACTCCTATGCGCGTATCGCCTTGCAGCGACGCACGCCCGAGCTGTGGGGGCGTTTGCCGGACCTGACCGCAGCCATGCTGCCGAATATCGAGAATCAGGTCGCCTCAACCGGTCTGCTGGGCGACTTCTGGTACACGCTGGTGCGGAAAGAGAGCGTCCCCTATCTGACGCAGACCTACCCGTTTGACTCGGCCGCCTGGAAGCAGTGGCAGACCAAACCCAAACCGAACTACGCCGGAGTGTGGAATGTCGTCGGTCACGACCCCGGAAAAGGTGGGGCCTACACCGGCCGCATGACGCTCAGCGCGTCGGGGAAGGACAGCTATGCGGGCCGGCTCGCTTACGACTTTGCCGACGGGTCGCGCCTGAGCGGCACAACCACGGTGACGATGTATACCGGCTTTCAGTGGCGGGGCGTGGCCGAGGTCGATGGCGGCCAGACCCACAAAGAAATCTTTTTTGCTAATGAGGACGGAACAGTTATCAGCGGCAGACGGCTGCTGACGCTTGTTGGCGATTTGGGTATGGAGGAAACCCTGTACCGGAATACCGGCCAGGCCCGGTTTTTGGCCGTCAGCCCGACCGCGCTCAAGGTGGGCGAGCGCGCCACGCTCAGGCTGTTTGGCATGAACCTGCCCGAGTCCTTGACCGCAGCTGCGATTTCCCTGGGACCGGGCGTGACGGTCCAGTCTCTGCGGCGGGTGGATGCGGATACGGTCATGGCCGACGTGGTTGTGGGGAAAAAGGCAAAAGTAGGGGCTCGCCAGGCTCGGATTCGGGGGGTTGATGGGGACCGGCCGTTGGCTGTCTACGAGACGGTTGACTATATTCGTCTCTCGCCGGAACAGGCGTTCTCTCGGCCCGGCGGCATCCGCACCCCAAAGGTTTTTCAGCAGTTTGAGGCGGTCGGGTATGCAAATGGTCCAGACGGGCGCAAGGGGACTGACGACGATGTGAAGCTGGGGCGGGTCGGTCCGGTGACGTGGAAGCTGAACGAGTATGTGAAGCGCGTCAACGATGACGATGTACGCTTTGTCGGTGCCCTGAACGCCCACGGTCTTTTCACGCCGGCCGAGGATGGTCCAAATCCGAAACGCCATTTGTCACAGGGCAATGTCGGTGACGTCTGGGTAGAGGCCTGGTATCAGCCGAATGGCGCCCGTCGGCCCATGGGAGCGCGTGCCCACCTGCTGGTCATGCCGGCAAAGTATAATTTTCAACCGATTGAGTAGAGACTGAACAAACCCTGGCGTTGTAGCGGACGGTGTGCTACGAGGCTGGGAGGAGAGGCGAGAATTCTCCGTCAGTCCAAGGAGGGCGTTATGAAACATCTCAAGGCCGCGAACTATAAAGCGGAGAGAGTCGAAACCGCCCCGGCCGTCACAAAACGGCAGGTTCAGGAAGACGTGCTGGGCATGGCTCAGCCGATGGGCTGTACGACGATTTTTAACCCCGGCTGGGAGGCGAATCCCTGGGGCGGAACCGCGGGCATGTGCGCGCCCATGGAGGCCGACCTGCTCGGCTGTGCCAATGTGTGCTGGTGGCCGGCTCAGGTGCCTGACAGCCTGCAAAACTACCCTGAATGGGCGAGTGCCTGCGCGGGGGTCAACGCCGAGGACTGGCGCAGCCTGGAACTGGTCTTCCCCGAAAAGAAATAGCCGCATAGGATCGGCCTCACAATCCGTGTGGTGAACAACGTGGGGTTTCCAATATGAACCCTGAGCAAAGACAGCGTCTATGGACCCGAGACGTTTGCTTTGCCGGACTGTTGTTGCTGCTGCACGGCTTCCCCCCGTGCGTCGAGGCGGGCTGGTATATTGCCTCGACAACCCTCCCGCCGAACTCCTCCCCGTCTGCTTGGCGCACTCCTCAGGTTGTGACGCGGGTCGCTCAGAACCGGCTGACCTACGAGACCCGAGCCTGGACGCAGATTATCGACCTCAATACGCAGCAGCTCTCGGTTATCAGCCATCTGGGGCAGGTGTACTGGCAAGGACCCATCGAGGCATACGCCACGCTGATGGCCGCGCGTACCCAGGAACGGCGGGCGCGGGCGGAACGGTTGATGAACCAGCTCCCTCGTGATCCGCAAGGACTCGTGGCAAGACGTGCCGGTCCATTTGATAGTCTGAGTCCCAGGCTGACGATTACCGTCACCCCGCTGTCGGAGGTAGAGTCGGTCGCCGGGTATACCGCCCACAAGTATAGTATCCAGCGGAACGGCGTCTCGTATGAAGAAACCTGGCTGGCCGGAAAGATCAAGCTGGGGACGGACGTTGATATGTCCCGGCTGAACGCCTTTATCGGCAAGCTGCGAACCTCTCGAACGACGCCGCCAGGGGCCGTGCTCGCCGAGCTGACCGAACTGATCAACCGAGGCTACCCGGTCAGGACGGTGAATCTGGTCACCCAGGTGGTTAAGGAAGTGGTGCAGGTCGAGCAGCGGCCGATTAGGGCTGAGGCGTTTCTGGTGCCGAATGGCTATGCCCACAAGGCGCTGGTCGAGATCATGTTTCCAACAAGGAGGCGTTTATGAAGGGCAAGAGTCTATTATGGACAGGGTCAACGCTGAGCGCGCTGATCCTCGTTTGCAGTCTACCCGGCCTGGTGTGGGCCAAATGGTATATTCTGACTGGCGCCCACCCCAACTCCGTGTATGTGATCGATGCGGAAACCGATACGGTGGTGAAGACCATCCCGCTTGAGGGCAAGGGGCCCATCTTTACGGTGGCGCCCAATCCGGCCCGGCCCCAATTCGCCTATGCGGTCACCAACCTGAGTCAAAGCGTGGCCCTGGTCGATCTGGACGAGGGTAAAGAGGTCCTGCGTTTTAATCTCTCCAATGACAACGAACTGGTCAGGACCATGGCCATTGATGTCAACCCGCAGGGCAACCGCCTGTACATCCATGAGATGCCGCTGAAGAAAGACCTGGGCAAATACGAGATACTGGAAACCCGTATCCGGGTCATCGATCTGGACACCAATACGGTCGCCAACGTCTTCCCCGCGCCCCGCCAGGTGATGGCGCTGGCCTCATCCCAGGACGGGAAAAAGCTGTACGCCTTTAGTGTGGGCAAAGATATCTCGGTGCTGAATCCAGAGACGGGCCAGGTTGAGGACGTTATCCCCATGGCGGACTGGAACGTGACCGGCGCCGGGAAGCTGGAGGGACTGCCCTTATGGAACCCCTATCAGGAAAACGACTACCTGGCCTCGTTTGCTGTATATATGACGGACACGATTACCCAGCATGCCACCGTTGGGGTCGCCACCCTTGATCTCAAACAGGACAATCCCACCCTGCAAGTGGTTGAGCTTCAGCCCTACGAGGCTGAGTGGTGGACGGCCCACGGCGCCGTATCGGCCAAAACCCAGAAGGCGTATCTCGGCTGGGACAAGCTGTGGAAGATGGACATCCCGACGCGCCAGATGGAACAAGTGACGCAGTTCGACACCAACAGCATCTTTGGCTCTTTCATCCATCCCGACGGGACCAAAGTCTACTGCGGCGGCAACTGGAGCGCCTTGTCCGTGTTTGACGCCGACACGCTCAAGCCCCTCAAGAAGATTGACCTTGGGCACTCGCAAGCCGGTGCGGGCATCCGGTTCGTCAACCACGAGCCTGGGTTTTAGCGGGAATGTGCCGAACCGTGCTGACTCCGGCTACAGGCCGGCGAGCGCGGCCTGACTCGACACCACCGGACGGAAAGCGGGACTGCTGATGCAATACGATCTGCTCATCAAGGGCGGCCGGGTCATTGACCCCGGCTGGCCGCCGTACCAAACACTCCAACTCGCCGACGTGGCGATTCGGAACGGCAAAATAGCGGCCGTCGCCGCTGATATCCCGGCGGCCCAAGCCGCTCGCGTACGCGACGTATCCGGTAGAATCGTCTGCCCAGGGTTGATCGATATCCACGCCCATACCTTTGTGAACGCCCACGATATGGGCGCCGAAACCGACCGGCGCTGTGCCGCGAGTGGGGTGACAACGCTGATCGATGCCGGCAGCGCCGGTTCGGCCACCTTTCCCGGATTGCGGCAGTATGTGGCGAATAGGAGCGAAGTCCGGCTGCGCTGTTTCATCCATCTGTCGGCCCTGGGTCTGATTCACCTGCGGGTCGGTGAGCTGATGCATCTGGATTATGCCGACCCCGAGGGCTGCGCGCGCACGATTACCGACAACCGTGACCTTGCCATCGGTGTCAAACTGCGTTTCAGCAATAACGTCGTGCCGGACTCTGCCGGGACCGAACCCCTACGTCTGGCCCGTCAGGCGGCCGATATGTCTGCCGTGCCCGTGATGGTGCATATCACCGACGCATTGCTGCCGGTCCCTCAGATTCTGGAATTCCTCAAGCCGGGCGATGTGGTGACCCACTGCTTCCACGGGTTTGCCTACGGCATCATGGGGCCGGAAAAGAAGGCCATTCTCAAAGAGGTCTGGGCGGCACAGAAAGAGGGCATTACCGACCAGAACCATATGATTGGCGAGAAAAAGCTGGTCGCCCAACTGACCGTCAAAGATGGGCGGGTGTGGTATCAGGCCGACCCGGCGAGATAAGGTGGTCTGGCGCGGGCTATCCGGGGCGAGCCTAACTGGCACCGTCACCGCTCTCCTGGCCACGCTTATTACGCTGCACTGATTGTCCCCTCACAAAGTCCATTGACGGAACTACTCAATCGCGCTCCGTTCGCTGGCACGACCTCGGTGGACATGGTAAGCAGACAGCCACGCCTGCCCGTGTTTGAAAGGGCTGTACTGTAAGGAGGATCGCATGGCCGGAAAACACTTTGAAGAATTGAACGTTGGTGACGTATTTCAGCATCAACCCGGACGAACCATTACCGAGACCGATAACCTGTTGTTTTCGACGATGACCCACAACCCCCAGCCACTCCATCTGGATGAAGAGTTCTCAAAAAAAGCCGAGTTTGGCCAACGCCTAGTGAATAGCATCTACACCCTGGGGCTGGCCGTGGGCCTGTCGGTCGGCGATACCACCCTGGGAACGACGGTCGGCAACCTTGGCTTTGAAAAGGTGGTCTTCCCCAAGCCGGTTTTCATTGGGGATACCTTGTATGCCGAGTCCGAAGTCGTTGAAAAGCGAGAATCGCGCTCCCGTCCCCAATGGGGGATTGTAACCTTCGAGCACCGGGCCAAGAACCAGCGGGGCGAAATTGTGATGAGCTGCCGCCGGGGTGCCATGATGCGCAAGAAAGAGGCCCGGATTTCATAGTGCGAGAGCGGAGATAGAGCAGGGAGACAGGGAGGGGAGATTATGACTCGCTTACGCCGCGCCGTCCATTTCGTGCCTGGGGCGAATGAAAAAATGCTGAACAAGTCGCTGGCGCTGGAAGCGGACACGCTGGTGCTGGACCTCGAAGACGCGGTCACACCGGACAATAAGGACTCTGCTCGGGAGACGGTGACGGACTGGCTCAGGCATGTGGACTTTGGTCGTCAGGAACGTATGGTCCGCATGAACCCGCTGGATACCCCCTGGGGGGTCGCTGACCTCGAAGTGACGATGCACGGACGACCCGATTCCTACCTCGTCCCCAAGGTCAGAACGCGGGATGACGTACTCAGAATTCATACGATTATCAGTCGCATGGAAAAGGAGTACGACTATCCGCAGGGCGAGGTCAAGCTGGTCGTGTTAGCCACAGAGACGCCCGAGGGCTTACTGAATATCAAGGATTTTGGCTCCTGCCCGCGGGTCGATGCGCTGTCGTGGGGGGCCGAGGACTTATCGGCTGCTATTGGCGCCCGACGGAACCGGGGCGAAGACGGCTCCTTTCTCGAAGTGTTCCGCTATGCGCGGATTATGACCTTGCTGGCGGCAACTGCGGCGGGTGTTCAGCCGCTGGATACGGTCTTCGTCGATATCCGAGATGATGCAGGGTTACGCCGGGAATGTGTCGAAGGGGCGTGGATGGGCTTTACCGGAAAAATCACCATCCACCCCAGCCAGGTGGGAGTCGTCAACGAGGTGTTCACGCCTTCGGCGGAAGAAGTCGCGGAAAGCCAGGAACTGCTGGCTGCCTTTGAGGAAAACCAAAAGGCTGGAAAAATGGCGTTTAGCTTCAAGGGCCAGATGGTTGATGTGCCGCATCTCACGCGGGCGCGGACCATCCTTGAACGGGCCAGGCAGGCCGGGCTGGTAGAGGCCGAACGATGATCGGCATTACAAGCTGCGGCTATCACGTCCCCTTCTGTCGCTTGGAGCGCGCGCACTTCGGGCAGGCCTGGAACCGCCGCTCCGGGAAGGGGGAGCGGGCCGCCATCTATTTTGATGAAGACGCCCTGACCCTGGGCTTTGAGGCAGCACAGCGCTGTCTGGAATACGTTGGGAATAAAAAAGTCGATGCGCTCTTCTTTGCCTCAACCTCTGCCCCGTTCTGGCAGCGTTCGACCGCCAGTTTTCTGGCCGCGGCCTGTGACCTGTCGGCAGCGTGCGAAACCTCGGACTTTGGGGGCAGCTTACGTTCAGCTACCGCGGCTCTGCGCGCTGGTGTCGACGCGCTCAACAGCCGCCGCCTGTCCACGCTATTGATCGCCACCGGCGAGGTGCGCGACGGCCAGCCGGGGGAAACCGAAGAAGAGTGGTTTGGCGACGCCGGTAGTGCGGTCACCCTGGGGCGGGAGAACGTATTGGCTGAAATTATGGGTCTGGCGACCTACTCCAGCGACTTCTGGGATGAGTGGCGGCGCGATGGAGACGACTTTATCCAGACGCAGGCATCCCGCTTTTCGACCGAGCGGGGCTACCAGAAAAGCCTCGTCGCGGTCGGGAAATCTCTGCTTGAAAAGCATGGGCTGCAATCCTCGCAGGTGGCGAAGGTGATCCTGCCCTCCCCGGATGGCCGAGCCCAGAGCGCGACCGCCAAGCAGCTCGGCTTTCAGGAAGCGCAGCTTCTCGATCCGTGCTTTGGGGATATTGGCGCAGCCGGCAGTGCCACGCCTTTTCTCTTGCTGGCAGCTGCCCTGGAAAGAGCCGGTCCGGGCGACCTGCTGCTGCTGCTCAACTATGGCGACGGCGCGGACGGCGTCCTGTTGCGCGTGACCGAGGAGATTCGGAAACGTCCGCTTTCGTCCTCGCTCTCGGACCATCTGAGTGAGAAGCGACTGTATTCCTCCTACCAGATTTTTCAAAAAATGCGCTCCTATTATCAGGACCATGAGGAGGCGGCCGAGTTGTCCAACGTCCTCTTGGAAAAAGAAGAGCACCAAAATGTTCGTCTGCACGGCACGCTGTGTCTGCGCTGCGGGACGCGCCAATACCCCCTCACCCAGGTCTGTGGCGGGTGTAAGAACCGCGACTCCCTGCACGAAGTGCCGCTCGAACACACGGGCCAGATTTTTACCTTTACCCGCGATCATCTCTATGTGGCCCCTGACTCGCCGACCATTATGAGTGTGGTCGATGTCGAGCAGGGTGGTCGTCTCTATCTCCAGATGACCGACGTGGACCCGGAAGACGTGCGTATTGGTGATGCAGTTGTCCTGACCCTGAGACGTAGGAAGGAAGGGCCAACTATGCACAACTACTACTGGAAATGTCGGCCGGCGCGCTAATCTCGGTCTGGCGAAAGGCGACGCGCTCGGTTAGCATGAGGCGACAAAGAGTAAACGTATCCTCCAGACAAGCATACAAAGCTGGACACGTTTACTCTTTCCGGAAGAGAGGACACGCAGATGGGGACAACACTCAAGGATCAGGTCGCGGTTATTGGGGTGGGCTGTATCAAGTTTGGCGATAATTTCGATCAGGGCTATGAAGACATGGCGGCTGAGGCGGCGTACGCAGCCTTTCATGACGCCCGCATTGCCCCGGAAGAGATCGATGCCGCCTGGCTCGGCACCTACTCGCCGGCGCAGGGCCACGGCAAGGCTGCGGTTTCTCTTGGGGATGCGCTGCGCTTATACAACAAGCCGATTTCGCGTGTGGAGAATTTTTGCGCGACCGGGACCGATGCGTTTCGGCACGCCGTCCTGGCGGTCGCCTCCGGCATGTATGATACGGCGCTCGTCTTGGGGGTTGAAAAATATAAGGATCGCCCCGGACGCGGCCTCGCCCGAGAGGGCGTGCATCCGTATTATCACGACGGCTCAACCGCTCCGGGCCTGTTTGCCCTTGCTGCTACCCGCTATATGCACGAGTTTGGCCTGACCCGTGAAACCCTGGCCAAAGTCGCCGTCAAGAACCACCACAACGGCGCGCTCAACGCCAAGGCCCATTTGCAGAAGGAAGTCACCCCCGAGGCCGTCCTGACGGCGCCGATTGTGGCCTATCCGTTTGGATTGTACGACTGCTGTCCGACGACCGATGGTGCGGCCGCGGCCGTGGTGTGTCGGGCCGATCTGGCAAAAAAATATCGCGCCGACCACATCCTGGTCAAAGGCGTGGGTCTGTCCGTGACGAGCGGTCGGCCGTTCATGGACCCGAATTTTGACTATCTCGGTTTTCGGGCTACCCAAAACGCCTCGGCCCAGGCCTATGCCATGGCCGGCATTACCGACCCGCTGAAGGAAATCGACGTCGCCGAGGTGCATGACTGCTTTACCTGGACGGAAATTTCCAACTATGAAGACCTCGGCTTTATCCAAAAGGGAGAAGGCGCGAAGTTGATTGAAGAAGGTCGAACCGCCCTGGAGGGCGATATCCCGGTCAACCCCAGCGGGGGACTCAAGTCGTTTGGCCATCCCATCGGCGCAAGTGGGGTGCGCATGGTGTATGAGATTGTGACCCAACTCAGAGGGGAAGCCGGTCCGCGTCAGGTCACAGACCCGAAGCTGGGTCTGGTGCATAATGTGGGCGGTCCTGGGGCCGTGTCGTGCGTGGCCGTGCTCGGCCAGCCCTAAAGCCGGATTGGGAAACGAGACGACAAGTGAGGTAGAGAACATGTCACAGACTTCCATTGTTGATGTCATTTGCCAGCGCGCCCTTGAGATTGCCCCTGAGGTGCCCTGGCTGGTTGAGCCGCTGACTCCGGGGCGGGGCCAGGCATTTATCCTGCAACATATTCTGCGAAACCGGCTGTTCAGCGCGGTCATCCGCCCGTCCTGGATAAGTCGCTGTCCCGACCTGGCCATCGTCCGTAAGACCATCGGGCAGATGCGGGAAGAGTTGGTGTTTGATGACGAGATCGCCCAGCCGCATACCACCCTGTTGTGGGAGATGGGCCGCAACGTCGGCCTGACCAATGAAGAAATGGACAATACACGGGCGGTGCCGCTGGTCGATGTTGCGCTGAACGTGTGGGAGAATATTGCCCGCTCAAAGCACTGGGTCGCGGGCTGGCTGGCGACTTCGGTGGACGAGTTTATGCTGACGGCCATGTCCGGCGCGCATAATTATCGGCCTGAAGCCTGGCAGGCCACCTATCAGCTCAATGACGAGCAGGTGTTCTTTTTTTCCTACCACACCAGGGCCGACGACGATCATGCCGGCCGCAAGGTCTGGGAGCCCATCGCCCGGCATGTGACCACCGAGGCTGAGCGTCGGGAAGTCCTGGATGGCATGGAACTGGCGCTGACGGCGGACAAGCTGTTCTACCAGGGTATTTGCGAGTTGGGCGACCATATCGATGCCAACAAAAACGCCGCCTAGCGCAGCAGAGCGCATGTGCTGAGACAGAGTTCGGATGCCGATAGACGAAAATCTCAGACGGCTGGTTGACCTTGCCGCTCCTTTGTGGGCAGGCGAGGAGGAGATTGTCTGGACCTATTTTCAGAGTCCGCAGCGTACGAACCAAACCGATCTGGTGTGGCTCAAGCGCCAGTGTTTCAAGGAGATCTGGGGTTCGGGTATCGGCGACAAGAAGAAGGGCCTCTTTCAGGGACCGGTCGCTTACCTGGATGACGTCTTTACCAAGATCGACGCTGAGGTTGATCGCCACACGGTTCTGAGTGTCATCGACGACCTGCGCTCCGAATTCTACCACTACTGCTTGTTTGCCGACATCTACGACTCTATCAGTAGTACCAGGCTGAACCCGCGGCAACTCACCGGCTGGCAGGCAGACGAAACGCTCGCCCGGCTGCGCTATGACTACAAGGAGCAGCAGGGACAACTGGGTCACTTTGCCTCGCGCTTTACCGAGGGTGGGTATTGCAGCATGTTTGTTGCCGGAATGCGGCTGGCGGGTGCGGGCGAACTCAACGACCGCATCGCAAAAGCGTGTGAGCAGGTTTATAACGACGAAATCGGACATATGCATTTGGGTTTTGTCGGGCTGGCGCAGCAGGCCCTGTCTGCCGAAGAGTGGGACGCGGTCGCCGACATGGTCCGCACGATTCTGGTCCAGCGGCTCCATATGCGCAACGAACAATTCGGCTATCCGCTCTCAGCCCCTCGTCTGGAGGCCATTCAGGCGGGTGATATCGAACCCATGCCCTTCGACTACTCCGGTCTTGAGTAGGGGCACAATCCGCGCCGGCTGCGCCGGCTTCTAGCGTGTATCCAGGAATCATGCCGAAGCACCCACAAGAGCCCCTCAGAGAACCGGCCCGTACCTGGATCTGGGCAACCTTTGTTATCCTGTTGTTTGTGTGTGTGCCGTATGGGTTTGTCGGTAGCTATCAGCCGCTCGTCTTCGGCCTGCCGCTGTGGTTCCTGGTGACGCTGCTGGGTTCCTTCCTCCTGGGTGGCTTCACCATGTATGTGGCCTTCCGGCACTGGCGCCTGGCCGCTGTCATCCTTGACGAGGAAACGGATTGAGGTCGCATGAGTGGTCCGGCTGAGACTGTCGGCCTGGGCTTTGGCGCCCTGGTTCTCTTGTCGGTGTATCTGCTGAGTAATCTGTTAATCGGGTTTTTGGCCTATCGATCGGGGGAGACCTGGACGGCCCGCGACTATTTTCTGGGCGGGAAAACAACCGGCGCGCTGGTGCTGTTCTTCGCCATGCTGGCGACCAAATTCAGCGGCAACACGTTTTTCGGCCTGCCCGGACAAGCCTACCGGGTCGGCTTGATGGCGGTTCTGCTGGTGCCGTTTATGCTGGCGATTGCGGTTGGCTTTCTCTCCTACGCGCCGCGGCTGTACGTCTTGTCAAAGAGATATGACTACCTGACCCCGGCCGATTTCTATGCCGACCGCTTTCAGAGCCGACCTTTGCGACTCCTCGTCGCCTGCTTCCTGATCCTGTCGGTCATTCCCTACCTGATGATTCAGACCACGGGCATGGGCCATGCCTTTGTCGGCTTCACCAACGGCCAGTATTCATTCACCAGCGGAGTCGTCTATATCTCCGCCGTCATGCTGTCCTATGTGCTGCTGAGTGGTTGGCGCGGCGTTGTCTGGGCCGAGGTGCTGCAAGGCAGTCTGCTCCTGGGCTCAATCGTGATTGCCGCGGTGGTGCTAGTCGCGTCTGAAGGCGGATTGGCTAATGTCATTCAGCAGGCGGTCCGGGTCGCACCTGAGAAAGTAGCGGTTGTGGGCTCGTATGGCACCTTGACACGTTCGTACCTTTTGTACGCGGTGATTTTTGCGCTGGGGGGCTGCATGTATCCCCAGATCATCCAGAGCGTGTACGCCGCCAGGACCGAGGCTGATTTACGCCGTAGCGTCGCCCTGATGATCCCGAACTATATCCTCATTCTGCTGTGCGTCGTGTTGATCGGGCTGGTCGGGGTGGTGCGATTCCACGAGCTGGAAACCATACAGTCGGATCAGATTCTGGGTCTGCTACTCGGCCAGCAGGCCGAGAATCTGTACTGGATCGTCGTCCTGGTCTTTATCGGCGCCGCGGCGGCCATCATGTCTACCGCGGCGGGCGTCCTGCTCACGCTCTCGTCTATTGTGACGCACGATCTCTATCGGCATTGCTTTCGTCGTAGTGCAAGTGAAGACGAGATTGCCCGCGCCGGGCGTGTTTTCACCGTGCTGCTCCTGCTGCTTGTCATGGGGCTCTCGCTCCGGCCCATTACCACCTTGTGGCAGCTCACGATCATCAAGTTTGAATTTCTGATGCAGCTCTATCTGCCCCTGATCTTGGGCCTGTACTGGCCGCGCTTTACGCGCCAGGCGGCCTTTGCTGGGATTCTCGTCGGAACCCTGAGCGTGACCGCTATGCTGCTGTCGGGCTGGAAGTCCATCTTGATCTTTGAAGCTGGCCTGGTCGGCTTTCTGCTCAACGCGGCTGCGTGCGTCAGCGTCACCCTGCTGACACGGCCTAATGCAGACGAACAGCGCTGGGTACGGGAACGCTTCTTTTCCCTTTTTGACAGGGCGCACACGACCCAAGAAAAATCAACAAAGCATCCATGTCTCTCCATCACTTAAACCAATGACACTGGACGCATAAAGCGAACACACTGCGAACCATGGAATTCGGCCTACAATTTTTTCCTGACGTCAGTCCGGCCCAGCGCTCTGGAGAGGAGTATTGGGCCGATGCGCTCTACCTCAGCCAATTAGGTGAAAAGCTGGGTTTCACATCTATTCGGACAGTCGAACATTATTTCCACCCGTACGGAGGGTACAGCCCCAACCCCCTGTTGTTTCTGGCGGCGGCGGCCATGATGACCGCTAAAGTCCGGCTGATTACTGGCGCGGTCCTACCTGCGTTCAATCATCCGCTCAAACTGGCAGGTGAAATCGGAATGCTGGATGCGATCTCACATGGCCGCTTAGAAGTCGGATTTGCCCGGGCGTTTCTCCCGCATGAATTTGAGCGTTTTGGGGTCACGCCAGACGAAAGCAATGCGCGGTTTGAAGAAGGGATTGCACTTGTTCGGCGTCTGCTTGAGGAAGAACATGTGTCTGCTGAGGGACGATTTCACCAATTCAGAGATGTGACCTCTTTACCCCGTCCGACCCAAACTCCACGTCCTCCATTTTGGCTTGCTGCATTGGCGACATCCTCTAGCTTTGAGCGTGCCGGACGGCTGGGCTACGATGTGATGGCTATTCCCCTAGCCGGTGGCCAAATGGCCGACCTGATCGGCTGTTATCGTGAAGCACGCCGACAGGCCGGCCATACCGGGCCAGGCCGTGTCATGCTTGCCTTTCATATGTTGTGTACTGCCAGTGAGGAGCAAGCGATCAACATAGCCCGCGACCCTTTGAATGCGTATCTCAAATCTCTGGTGGACGGTGCATCGGGCTGGTTGGCAGGTCCATCATCTGCGGACTACCCCAACTACGACAAGATTATTGCCGTGCTGTCCAAGGAAACCTTTGAAACGCAATGTGAGAAGGGCGCAGCCTGGATAGGCACGCCTGACGCCGTCAGCCAGCAGATCAAAGACTATTATTCCAGTGTGGGTGGTTTTGATATTGCCTCGATGCAGGTGAATTTCAATGTATTGGAGCGGGTAGAGGCCGAAGCGTCCATGCGTTTATTTGCCGCCCAGGTCTTGCCGCAATTCACGCACCAGTAACGTACCGAAAGCAAAGCAGGAGAACCCCGGCTTGCACTCATGCTGCAAATCCCACATGGTGATGGCAAAATAGTCTAGCTTAATTGCTATTATACACAGGAGAAAGAGCGTCCATGTCAGCCCAAGAACCCCGCTTTGCCATTATCACCGATGAAGCCCTGGATTCCTTGCGCAAGCTTATTGGTGTCCCTATCGAGGATACCCTGGAGCCGTGGTGCTATGAGGCCACGCGCGACAATATCCGCCATTATGCGCACGGCATAGGGGACGATAATCCGCTGTGGTGCGACCCGGACTATGCCGCCACAACCCACTACGGCACGATTACCGCCCCGCCGTCGTTTGTCTTTCCGCTTAATCGGGTCTTGAGCGGATATGTGGGTGGACTGCCGGGCATTCACGCCATGTGGGCCGGCGCGGATTTGACCTGGCATAAGCCCATATTTCGCAATGATGCCTTTACGACCAGAGCCTACTTAAAAGACCTGGTCGAGCACGAGACGCGCTTTGCCGGTCGCGCGATTCAGCAAATCTATCACGTCGATTATTATAACCAGGATAACGAGTTGGTGATCGCAGGCGATAGCTGGTGTTTTCGGACCGAGCGTGACACCGCTCGGGAGCGCGGCACAAAATACACCGAGGTCAAACAGCAAGCGCCGGTCATTTATAGCCGCGAGCAAATCGCCGAGATCTTCGCCCAGTACGCGCAGGAAGAAGCGCGCGGAGCAACGCCGCGTTATATCGACGAGGTCAGCGTTGGCGACAGCCTGCCGACCATGGTCAAGGGACCGATGACGGTCACCGGCTTTATCGCCTACGCCCAGGGCTGGGGCGGGCTGTATATCCGGGCCAACCGCCTGGCCTGGAAGCAACTCCACAAACATCCTGGGCTGGGCATTCCTGACCGCTTTGGCATTCCCGACGTGCCCGAGCGCGTCCACTGGGATACCGACCTGGCCCAACGGGTCGGCACGCCCGAAGCCTACGACTACGGCCCGGAGCGTACCTCGTGGATGACCCACCATCTGACCGACTGGATGGGCGACCGGGGCTTTCTACGCCAGATTTCCGTCAAGATACGGCGTCACAATCCGGTCGGCGATACGCTCTTTATCAACGGTGAGGTGACTCGGATTTTTGAGGAAGACGGTCATCATTGCGTCGAGGTGCAGCAGAACGCCAAAAACCAGGACGGCGAACTGTCCGTGCTGAGTACAGGCGTGGTACGGTTGCCGTCTCGGGACTGAGTCGAACGACTCGCTGATAATAGGACATTGGCGAAGGAGGCGAGAACCATGTTGAAAAGTCTCCGCATACGCAATTTTCGCAACTTGGTCGATCTCAAGATCGACCGATTAGTGCGAGTAAACCTGTTCGCCGGGCGGAACAACTCGGGTAAGACGACGCTGCTCGAAGCCGTCTATCTTATGTTGGGGTTCGGAAACCCTATTGTTGCGCCGCAGCTCAACGTTTTCCGCGGGCTCGACGACGAGCTAAGTATGTCACACGAAGACACTGCATGGAGGCCAATGTTCTACGGTCTTGATACCAGTGGGGAGATTGTCCTTTCAGCAGAGCACACGTCCCACGGATCGTTGGAACTGACAGTCTTGTTAGGGCAACCTGCCACAATTGAACTTGAGACCCCACAATCAAGCCTGCCGCTGGGCACAAGCATATCGGTAAAAGACCTTCTGTTTCTTTTCCGGAGAGACGGAAAATTAGTTGTGAAGAATTACTTGCACGTGACGCCAGACAAGGTGCAGTTAAACCGGCCTGATCCGCCTCTGTTTTCGAGGGCGTTTCTTTCGACTCGTTCGGGAGGAGTCCGGGAAGATGCCCAGTTGTTTGGGAAACTTCAGGTGAAGAAGCAGACGGATACGGTCGTAGACGCACTCAAGATCGTCGAGCCGAGGCTGCAAAATCTGGAGGCGAATTCGGCAATCGGTATGCCCATGATTTGGGGGGACATCGGCCTGTCCGAACTCGTGCCGCTACCGGTCATGGGCGAGGGCATGACGCGCGTGGCCAGGTTGATGCTGGCGATCTCCGCAGCACCGGGCGGCGTCGTGTTGATAGACGAGATCGAGAACGGACTCCACCATGAGATTTTGCCCAAAGTCTGGCAGGCGGTCATGGCGGCTGCCAAGAGCTTCGACACACAGGTCTTTGCGACCACGCACAGCTACGAATGTCTCGAAGCTGCCCATCAGGCGCTCGACGCGGACGATTTCCGCCTGCATAGACTCGAATCCGAGGAGGGACTGAGCCGCTGCGTGACGCTGGAGCCTGACCAGATCGATGCTGTAATTCGTCATTCCATGGAGGTGCGCTGAGCATGCCTCCGCGAAGACCAACTGTTGAAGAACTTAGAATTAAGCAACCAAAACAACTTCTGGTCGAGGGGAATGATCCACGAAACTTTTTCGAGGTGCTGATTAGCCATCTCAACCGCCATGATGTACAAATCCACAATTTCGGCGGCGTTGATGAGTTGCCCGCATTTTTGCGCGGGTTCACGGGTGCAACGGGATATTCTTCCGTTACGAGTTTAGGCATCGTGCGCGACGCGGAAGGCGATGCAAATGCGGCGTGGCAAAGCGTTCAGTCGGCGCTCCAAGGGGCGGGGATGCCTGTTCCGGCAAATATCGGACAGCGCAGTGCCGAAGCCCCGTATGTCAGTGTGCTCATCCTGCCTGGCGGCAACCAACCGGGAATGTTGGAAACCAGGCTGAACCAGACGTTTGCGGACGATCCTGTGAACTCGTGTATCGACGATTTCTTTGAATGTGTCGAACGCCTTCCTGGGAAGCAGATTCATATACCGGACAAGGCCCGAGCACGCGCCTACATGTGGACCCGAGAGAGGCCCCATGTCTCGGTTGGCGTGGCTGCGCAAGCCGGGTATTGGAACTTTGATCACGAAGCGTTCGTCCCCCTCCGCTCTTTCCTGACCGCACTGTAAAATCCTTGGCCGTTTCGAGAGTCTATTCAGCCGGGGAGGGGTGAGGCTACACAATCCGGTATTCCTCGGTAATCAGGGTGAACGTTGATGTTGGGTCAACGAACTTTGCACCGTCCGGTTGGGCCTGATCTTTGTACTCCGCAGATGCCAGGGCAAAATTCAGATCGCCCAAAGTCTCAAACCACAGTTCTGCTACACCGTCGTACTGCGGCTCGCCCTGCTCATACGCCGAAGGCAGGGCGTGGCACTGAACGTAGCGCTGCACACCGGGCAGGGCGAGTGCCATCGGGCCGTGCACGTCTTTCCAGTAGCGAAAGAACTCGTCCCGGTCCCAGTCGGGCTTCCGTTTGATAAAAGACAGCCGTTTGACCCGCGGCTCGGGGCTGTTGTGTTCCTCGCCTGCGCGCAGCACATGGTCTGCGGTGACGAGCCGCACCACGCTTTTGACATTCGCAAAATTCGGCTCATCCGCGTACGCGCCTTCGCGATATTCTTTGCTCCGAAAGGCGGTGGTAAGGGCGTCTTCGCTGTCCATCCAGATTTCCACCACACCGTCATAAGCCTGGCTCCGGCTCACCACGGATGAACTGTGGTTTTGGACATAGCCGCGCAGGCCGGGCATCTGTTTGGCGAGTGGAGCGTGCACCTCGCGCCAGTGGCGTGAGAAGTCCGCCAGACTGAGACCATCTTTCCGCTTAAAGGCAATGAGTAAGTGGGCCATTGTGTCCATCCTCCTCGTGGTAGGGAGGGTATGATTTTTTCACAGCCTGAGCAAGTTCGGGTTCGGCCGCACCTGTATGGATGGAACCCCATAGACTCACGCCGTCCGATTTCTTATTGATGTGGGCTTACCTCGAAGGGCAGACTTGTGGCTACTATGGATCTTAAACAGCGTAAAGGGGTCGCGCAGATGAAGTCTATGAGAGATTTAGAAATGGAGTACCGCCGTGCGACATTATTAAGACACGCAGACGATGCTGATGAGTGGTCGTCTGGAAACGTCGCTTTTGATGGCAAGAATAGCTTGCTCCAGATTTGTGGCAACCCGTCATTGCCTGAGCGATATTATTCGGAGGGGACCGATATATTCATGCAATCTTATTCGGACGCGATAGTAGGCATCAATAATAACGGAGAGTTTGTGTCACTGATTGATTGTCACGGACAAATTGTACGTAGGACTTATGAACTTGAAGGGCGCCACATGCAAGTACTTCCATCACCTTCAACTGGTCGCGGCGTTGACTCCGGGACATTCAATTTCGATTATGCTGTCATTGGCGTTTGTCCCATCAATAAGAAAGACAAGTTGGTGTCCTGTATAAGGTTTAAGATTGAAGATGGACGATCTATGTTCAGGTCAAGCAAGCAGTCCGGCACCATTGTGGATACGTCAATTGTGCAAAATATTGCCAAAGCTAAAGTGGGCGAGGTCCCCTTTATTTCTTACTATACAGATAGTGACGATCCATTGTTATCGGTTGATACATCAGTCGGTATCTTAATCGCGACGCAACATACGACATACAAACCACAAGACGCTTTAAGTACCTTTTCCAACGATATTGAGTTTAGATTTGACTTTCACAATGAACAATCTTTTTCTGATGCCATCTTAAATCTTGAATATATTCTCCTATTTTTCGGACTACTACTAGGCAAAGCTCAATGTTTATTGAGTTTAGAGATAGAAGTGAAAGGCTCCCCGCTGTCGGTTTACTGCACTGAGTTTGCAAGATTTTCAGTGTCTAATAGAGGTAATAGGTATATTGCTTCCTTTATTGACCCCATTCTGGATAACGAGCAATTTTTAACTGTCCTTGCGTCATTTGTGAACCAGTGCCGTGATATGACAAATGCTCAATACTATTCCATAGGCACTTTATTTAACTATTTCTTCCTTATAGGAGCCCCATCAATAGGGAGGGGGATCGCAGACTGTAAGAAGATGTTTGAGTACGCAGATTATTTAGGTTCCGAATACTCCAACGGAAAGCAACTGCGGTTAGGTTTGATAAAGGACATTACTTCTCGTCTAGGAGGGCGTCTTCCTGGATTTGATGAACTCGTCAGAAGGGCTATAGAAGTGAGGGACGCTGATACCCACGGTTCTATCTTCAATGAATTGAAACTATCAAAGGGATATCACGTCATGGCGTCTCCGTCTGTTGCTTTTCTGACAGAAACCCTCATCTTTTTGTTCGGCGTGTCAATGCTCATCAAGCTCGGATGCGGCGTAGCTAAATGTTTGAATGATGATAGGAATTGTTATCATCCTTTTGCTACTTATGTCACGACATACAAATCAAGAAGGGCGGCCTTGTATAAGGAGATACAAAGCCAATAGATGACCAAACCACCTTGTGTAAATGAGTCACATAACGAGCGAACACGTACCTGTGGAGGTAGGCGATGACGCCTTCTATGTACGTGAGGTTGCGACGGGTTACAGAGGGCCTGAAGAGTGTCAGAACGATCCTGCCTCCACATCCTGAACGAATTGCACCACGTCACGAAAATACGCTTCCTGATCGTCATACATGGCGCAATGACTGCCGTTTTCACATATGGACACGCGTGAGTTGGGGATCAACTCGCCCATGCGTTCAATCTCGGACACGCGCATGGTGTCAAAGCGCGCGCCGGAAACGAGGGTCGGACACTGAATCCGGTCCAGGTCCGCCCAGCGGTCCCAGTCTTTGAACGTGCCGGTTACCACAAACTCGTTCGGGCCCTGCATGGTGTTATAGACCGGCTTGGCCAGGTTGCGAAACATGCGCAGCAGCGGTTCCGGCCAAGTGTCGAGCCGACACAGATGCTGCCGGTACACATGGGTGAACAGGGTCTCCTCATATTCCGGGGCGGTGTAGTCCTCGGTCGCCTCATATTTTTCGAGAATGCGCAGGACCTCGGGCGGCTGCTGGGCGCGTAACTCGTTGATATACGCGACATAGGCCGGAATACTGGCGGTCATATTGGAGAGGATGAGTCCCTTGATGTGCTGCTGATAGGCTAGGGCGTACTCCATACCGAGCAGCCCGCCCCAGGAATGGCCGAGCAGATAGAAGTGCTCAAGCCCAAGCGCAAGCCGGACCTGCTCGACTTCTTCCCGAAAACGCTCTACCGTCCACAGGCTGGTATCGTCCGGCTGGTCGGAATAGGCCGAGCCGAGCTGGTCGTAGTAAATAATCTGAATATCATGCTGCGGCAGGAAGTCTTCAAAACACTCAAAATACTCATGCGTACAGCCGGGCCCGCCGTGCAGGGTGAGCAGGGGAATCGATCCGGAGCCGAAGCGCTTGGTCCAGACAGTGTATTTGCCATCAATCGGGATCATCTCAACCCCGCCGGTTTTGACACTTTGCATAGTCCTATTCCTCGTGGTCGGGTGGTGTGCCTGCCTAGTCTCCCGTATAACACTGCTCGACGTGACCTGACCAGAGCGGCCCGCGTTTCCCCCTTGACTCTACTCCGGCTTCAGGATTAGGGATGCTGTCCTGGGGTCGGTGTATGTCTCAGCATAAGATGGCCCTTTCGCAGCAAACCGCCGAAAATGAGGAACCTCTAATCTTGGTCTCATCTTCTTCTCATATGCAGTTGCCATACTGAACGTCAAAGAACACAGCAATCTCATACGAGGAGGAGTACGATGCAGACGAAGAAGAAAATACTGGCTGGAGCACTGACGGTTTCTCTGGCGCTGGGTGGCTTTACCCTGGGCCGGCTGACCCCAATGGATGTGGTCCAGGCGGCGCCGGAAACGGCAGCCCCCGGAATCACCGTAACGCCGTCCGGCTTAGCCTCATTTGCCGACTTGGCCGACCATGTCTCGCCGGCTGTGGTCCATGTGCGCGTTGTTGGCGTAGAAAGAGCATCTGAGCGTGACCACCCCTCTTTTGGGAGAAGAAGGGGCGGCCCGCGGAATCCGTTCGGTCCCCAATTCCCGTTCCCGCCTGGGTTTGGCGGCCCGCGTCCTCACCAGGGTATGCCGCGTCGCAGCTCCGGCTCCGGATTTATCATCCGCAACGACGGGCTGATCCTCACCAATAACCATGTGGTTGAGGGTGCCAGCGAGATTATGGTGAGCCTTCCGGACGAACGCGAATATCAGGCAAAGATCCTCGGCCGTGACCCCAAAACCGACTTGGCCGTGCTCAAGGTCGAAGCCGAGCAGGATTTGCCGGTCGCGAACCTAGGCGATTCCGAAGACATACGCGTCGGTGACTGGGTCATGGCCATTGGCAACCCGTTCGGGCTGAGCAATACCGTGACCGCGGGCATCGTCAGTGCCAAAGGCCGAACCATCGGGGCTGGGCCGTATGACGACTTCATTCAGACCGACGCCTCCATTAACCCCGGCAACTCGGGGGGGCCGCTGTTTAACGAAAAGGGCGAAGTGGTTGGCATTAACACCGCGATCTTCGGCAATGGCGGCGGGAATATCGGTATTGGTTTTGCCATCCCGATCAATCTGGCCAAGCAACTCGTGCCCGACCTGGAGACCAAAGGCCATGTGACGCGCGGCTGGCTGGGGGTGACCATCCAGAAGATGACCACAGAGCTGGCGGAATCTCTCGGTCTCGGTGATCCACATGGCGCTCTGGTGGCCGATGTCACCACCGACAGCCCGGCGGATAGAGGCGGCCTGGAACGCGGCGATGTTATTGTCGGCTACGACGGCCACACGGTGAAAGAAAATGCCGACCTGCCGCTGCTGGTCGCCAACACGCAGGTCGGAACGAAAATCCCCATTGACGTGGTGCGCGACGGCAAGACCAGGACGCTTACCGTCGAAATTGCCAAACTTGACGAACCCGAAGTAGCCAGCGGGCCTGAGGCTGCCAAAAAGGGGAAGTGGGGGATGGCGCTGCGTGACCTCACTCCGGAAGAGCGAGACCGGATGCAGCTCAAAGCGAGTGAAGGGGTTATCGTGGCCAGCGTGCGGCCCGACAGTCCGGCTGCGGACGCCGGAGTCCGTGAGGGAGACGTGGTCCTTGAGGTCAACCGGACGCCGGTTAAAACGGTGGATGAACTCAAACAGGCAATCGCCACAGTGACGGAAGACAAACCGCTGCTGCTCCTGCTCCGGCGGAACAACGGCGCGAACCATTATGCCTCTCTGTCCGTACAATAAGATATCGACCTCATTTCCCTCTCCCTCTGGGAGGGGGTCAGGGTGAGAGGTTGCCCGCCTCCGCGAGGGGTCGCTTGCCCTGGGGTATTGCAGAAATGTTCGGAACCGGTAAGGCTTGCAGACAGATGACGAATTCGCAACAGAAGAAGGAGAAGGATTCATGCGCAAAATATTCACCTCTCGGTTTTTCCACTACTGCCTCGCCCTGAGTCTTGGCCTGCTCTTCGCCGGCCAGGTCCGTGCCGACCATCACGCCGCGGCAGAAGGGGTCGATCCCGCCCTGCAAGCCGCCATTGACGGGGAGCATCGCTCGGCCGAGTACAAGGCGCGCGACCAATACCGCCATCCCGCGCAAACGCTGACCTGGCTGGGACTCAAGCCGGACATGACGGTGGTCGAAATCTCACCGTCGAGAGGCTGGTACACCGAGATTCTGGCCCCCTATCTGAAAGACCAGGGAAGCTTATACCTGGCCGGGTTCGATAGAGAATCGGAGGTCGCGTACATGAAGAAACTGAACGCCCTCCTGGACGAGAAGCTGGCCGCCAAGCCCGAGGTGTACGGCACGCCCACGGCGACCGAACTCGCCCCGCCCAACAAGGTCGATATCGCCCCCGCCGGCTCGGCGGACATGGTGCTGACCTTTCGCAACGTCCATAACTGGATGAGCGCCGGCACGGCCGACGGAGTTTTTGCCGCCATGTATGCGGCGCTCAAGCCCGGCGGGATTCTCGGCCTGGTGGAGCACCGGGCCGACCCCGACACGGAACAGGACGCCAAGGCGGGTTCGGGCTATGTCACCGAGGCGGCGACCGTTCGAATGGCAGAAAAAGCGGGCTTCAAGCTCGTGGACCAGAGTGAGATAAACGCCAACCCAAAAGACACACACGATCATCCCAAAGGTGTGTGGACCCTGCCACCCGCTCTGTCGCTCGGAGACGAGGATAGGGAAAAGTATCTGGCGATTGGCGAGAGCGACCGCATGACGCTCAAGTTCATGAAGCCAGCGGAGTAAGGACCCCTCACCCTGGTCCTCTCCTTGAGGAGAAGGGCGGTTGTTCTATTCGCTGCTCGTCTGCGCGATTTCCTGGACCGCTTTGATAATGCTGGCATAGCCGGTGCATCGACACAGATTACCGGCTATGCCGTGCCGAATCTCAGCCTCGGTCGGCTGCGGTTTTTCCTGTAAAAGCTGCTGCACTGACAACACCATGCCGGGGGTGCAAAAGCCGCACTGTAAGGCGTGGTGTTTGACAAAGGCATCCTGAATCGGGTGCAGGTCGCCCGATTGCCTTGTGTCTTGGGTCCAACCCTCAATGGTGGTGACTGTGGAGCCCGCGACGTCGGCCGCCAGAATAGTACACGCCTTGACCGTCAGACCGTCAAGCACAACGGTGCACGCGCCGCAATTGCCGGTGGCACAGCCGAGATGGGTGCCGGTCAGGTCGAGTTGATCGCGCAAAAAATCAACCAGGAGCGTGCGCGTATCGACCGTGGCTTCACACGGAGTATTGTTCACTATGAGCTGAATGGTGGTCTGCATAGCCTTCCCATACCGTTCCTTAATCTGCCCGTTCCAAGGCCGTCTTCACCGCCCGACGGGTAAACACCCGGACCATCTCTCGTTTGTAGTCCGTATCGGCGTGCAACTCTGCGACCGGGTCGTGAGCCGACTCATACGCGGCAGTCGCAACCGCATCAACAAAGGCGTCGTCCACGGCCTTGCCCGTCAGCGTGTCCTCGATAGCGGTCAAACGCACCGGGACGGGGGCTGCGCCACACATGCCGACTCGGATGGACCGACAGGTCTTATCCGGGTTGAGTCGAAGGCACGCGCCAACGCCGACAATGGCAAAGCCGCCCTCCACTCGGGTGAACTTTACGTAGGCCGTCCCTGTATCTGGGGACAGGACAGGGACGCGAATTTCGGTCAGGACCTCATCCGCGCTCAGACTCGTGGTCATATAATCAACAAAGACGTCTTGGGCGGCAACGATCCGCTCGCCGCCTGGGCTAACAATCTGACAGGCCGCATCGAGCAGGACGAGTACGGGCGGATAGTCAGCCGCGGGATCAAAATGGGCAATTGAGCCGCCCAGCGTCCCACGGTTGCGAACCTGGACATCGCCAATACAGGCCGCGGTCTCGCCGAGAATCGGACAGTGGGCTTGCACGACCTCGGACTCGGCCAGGGCATGATGGGTAGTCCCCGCTCCGATGGCGAGCATATCCCCGTCCCGGCGAATGGAGGCGAGACCGGTAATATGGTTGAGGCTGATGATATGGGCCGGCGCGATCAGGCCGAGGTTCATGCTCGGCAGCAGCGATTGCCCCCCGGCCAGCAGCTTTACGTCTTCGCCGTTTTGTACGCACTGGGATAAGAGACGGACGGCTTCCTCGATCGAGTGTGGCCTATGAAGCTGAAAGGGTGCGCGTATCATGCGTCCGCCCCTCCGTTAGTGCCATTCTTGGTCGCCTGAATCATGCGCCAGACGCGTTGCGGCGTCAGCGGGGTATCGTGAATTTTCACCCCAAAGGGCACCAAGGCGTTTTCTACCGCGCTGACGATGGTCCCAAATGGACTGGACACACCGGACTCGCCCGCACCTTTGGTGCCGAGTGGCGTGAACGGACTTGGGACTTCCTGGTGGTGAATCTCAACACTCGGCACTTCAACCGCTGTGGGCAGGGTATAGTCCATGAAGGTCCCGGTCTGGAGCTGGCCGTTGTCATCATAGCTGAGCTGCTCATAGATCAGACCGCCGAGTCCCTGTGCCACCGCGCCCTGAAATTGCCCCTCAACCAATAAGGGATTAATGACCGTGCCGCAGTCGTGGACGGTCATATAGCGCAAGAGGGTGATGACGCCAGTTTCAACATCCACCTCAACCACGGCCACACAGGCCGCATAGGGGTAGGACGGATAGGTGTTGATCCGGCCTTTGTCATCCGGCACGTGGTGGATATTGCCCATGCGGAAATAGCGCGTGGACTCCAACCCCGGTTCCATATCAAAGGCGTGATGGTCGAAGGCGCGTTTGTGGACGTACTCGGCAATATCGTTGAACGCGACCTCACGGTCAGCTTGCCCCTTGACGCGGATGCGGCCCTGTTCGCAGTCCAGATCTTCAGGCGCCGCTTCTAACATGCTCGCCGCAACCCGTAGAACCTTATGCTGCACTTCCCGTGCGGCATACAGCGAGGCCGAGCCGCCCATGAACAGGCTGCGCGAACTCCAGTTGCCCAGGCCATACGGGCAGGCCTGGGTATCGCCCTGTATGACCCTGACAGTGCCGAGCGGGACGCCGAGGGTATCCGCCACAATCTGGGCAATGCCGGTTTCATTGCCCGAGCCGGGCGAGGTGACACCGGTCAGGACGGTGACCTGGCCACTCGGGCTGACGCGGACGGTGGCGCCTTCGTAGCCGCCGATAAAAGAGTCGGGGATGCAGCCGCCTTCGGGCGTGAGTTCAAAGCCCACGCCCATACCGATATGCCGGCCTTGGTCTCGGAGGCGCTGTTGTTCCTCGGCGAAGGTCTGGTAGCCGGCTTTGTCCATGACGTCTTGCAGCGCCTTGACATAATCTCCGCTGTCCAGGGTGGCACCCGAGATTTGCACGTAAGGAAACTCGTCTTTGGGTACAAAATTCTTGAGCCGTACCGCGGCGCGGTCCATCCGGACCGTATCGGCGACCCGGTCCATGACGCGGTCCATGAGAAATGAGGCGGCCTCCTTGCCGAACCCACGATAGGCATTCCAGGGGCCCTTGTTGGTCACCACGATGGACAGGTCTACCTCACAGTTCGGGATTTTGTACGGGCCGGGCACGACAAAGGACGCCACATAGGACATACCCCAACCGGCCAGCGCGGCCAGGGCCCCGACATCGCCGATGATACGAACCTTGAGGCCGGTCACGCTTCCGTCCGCCTGGCAGGCGACCGAGAACTTGAGGGTCTGCTCGCGAGCGTGACCGCCGGCCATCAAATGTTCCGTGCGCTCTTCGATCCATTTGACTGGCTTGCCGGTCCGTTTCGATAGTAGGCAGGCCAGCGGGTCTTCCTGATAGGTCGGAATCTTGACCCCAAACGCGCCACCCACCTGGGGCTGAATCACCTGGATGTCGTTCTCATCCATCTGCAAGGTGTTGGCCAAGGTTGTGCGCAGGGGATGGGGCGCTTGGGTGGAGACCCACAAGGTCAGGCGTTCAGCACGATCGTCATAATGCGCCAGGGCCGCCCGCGGTTCCAGCGGCGTGGCCGTATGGCGGTGCAGGCGAAGGGTATCGTCCAGGACATGGTCGGCGTCGGCAAATGCCTGCTCAACATCACCGCCCTGAAAGCGTACATGCATCAGTTCGTTGGTTTCCCATTCGGGATAGAGCAGGGGGGAATCCGGCTCCAGAGCCTGTTCAGCATCGATCACCACCGGCAGGTCTGCGTACTCGACTTCGATAAGATTGGCCGCCTCGGTTGCGGCGTGTCTGGTATCGGCTACCACTGCGGCCACCGGTGTTCCGACATAATGCACCCGGTCAATCGCCAGGCAGTAGATATCGGTCGTTTTTCCCCCAAAGGCGCTGGGGTTCAACGTGTGCGGAATGGGCTTGCTCCACTGCTTGACATCCGTCCCGGTGACAACGATGCGCACGCCTGGGTGCTGCTGTGCCGCGCCGGTGTCGATGCTGAGAATCCGGGCGTGGGCATAGGGGCTGCGGACAACGGCCATATAGCCCATGTCCGGCAGGCTCACGTCTGCGGTGTATTGTCCCTTGCCGGCCACGAGTTTGGTATCCAGGATGCCACTGACCGCACTGCCGATATATGCCATGCTGAAGAATCCCTTCTCATCCGTATAGTGCTGGAGCCTAGCGCTATGAGGTTTTCAGTGTCAATGCGGTTTAGCCCGATCTTGTTGCCCTGCTTGCTGTGTCCACTTCTCCGTTTCAACCAAGGCGTGGGCGATCCGTTGGCGTAGGGCGTCAGCCGACTCTGGTGTCCAGTCATAGAACCCTTTGCCCGTTTTTACCCCAAGCTCGTCCTGGACAACTTTTGCGGAGAGGACCGGCGGGATCTTCTGCGACGTTGTGAGATGTGGATACAGCCCTTGCATGGCGGCGGAGATCAAGTCCCAGCCGGCCAGCTCAAAAACTTCAAAAATCCCGGCGACCGCCCAGCGTCGGCCAATACTATTCTTCATGGCCGTATCAATATCCTGCGGGCTGGCAATACCGTTTTGCACCATGTAAAGGGCTTCACGCAGCAGCGCACCCTGCAAACGATTGAGAATAAAGCCCGGCACTTCTTTTTGTACGACGACGGGTCGTTTGCCCACGCGCGCGAGTAATCCGGACAGGGTGTCGAGGGTCTCATCTGACGTGGCCGGCCCACGCACAATTTCAACAATGGGAATGAGATAGGGGGGGTTGGCATAGTGCGCGACCAAGACCTTGTCGACGCGCTGCACGGTATGCATGAACTGGCTGGGCATGAGCGTCGAGGTATTGCTGGCCAGGATGGTATGCGGAGGACAAAGCAGGTCAAGCTGCTCAAAGATGTATCGCTTCAGTTCTCCCTCTTCAAACACAGACTCAATCACAAGATCGGCATCCTCGACCGCTCCTTTCAGATCAAGCTCGGCCCGAATATGGGACAGGACCGGCCTAGCCCGGTCCTCAGTCAGCGCGCCGAGTGCGATCAAGCGGGCAAGATTGGCCTGGATATTTTCCTCCGCTCGGGTCAGGCTCGCTTGGGTGCGGGCATGCATGGTCACGCGATAGCCGGCCAAGGCAAACTCCTGTGCAATACCATGGCCCATTAAGCCTGCGCCAACGACGCTAATGCGTTTGATCGCCTGATCGCTTATGTGATTGCTCATGAGTGAGTGATTAGCGCACTCTTCGCGCTACTCCTAGTGCCGAGGTTATAGCCTCTTTGTCCCAAGCGTGGTTGTATACGGGCGAAAAAATATTGAGGAGACAGTATGACACCAGCGCTCACCGACATGTTTGGTATCGAATATCCCATTTTTGCCTTCACGCACTGCCGCGACGTTGTTGTTGCAGTCAGTAAGGCTGGTGGACTCGGCGTGCTGGGGGCCGCGATTCACACCGACGAACGCCTGGAAATCGATCTGCAATGGATAGACGATCAACTCGGCGACATCCCGTATGGCGTAGACCTGATGATGCCGTCAAATTACGTTGGCGCGGCAACCGGCGGGATGGGTCAAAAGGCACTCCGGGAGTACATCCCGGACGAGCATCGGCAGTTCGTGGAGAAACTCCTGGAGAACGCCGGGGTGCCTGCCTTGTCGGAACATCTGACCGCCTCCAAAAAGGAACGTGGCTTACGCTATTCCCAGAAACAGGCCAAAGGTATCGTGGATATCGCGTTTGAGCACAAGGCCAGGTTTCTGGTGAGCGCGCTCGGCACGCCGCCGGCTTGGGTCACTGAGGCGGCCCATGAGCGGGGCCTCTACGTCGGGGCCTTGGCCGGCAAGAAAAAGCACGCCGAGCGCCACAAAGCCGCGGGTGTGGACGTGATTATCGCCCAGTCGTACGAGGCCGGGGGACACACCGGAGAGATCGGCGGCATGGTGCTGATCCCGGAAATTGTGGATGCCGTTGCCCCGACCCCGGTACTCGGCGCCGGTGGCATAGGCAGCGGCCGGCAGATGGCCGCTGCCCTGGCGCTCGGCGCTCAAGGCGTGTGGTGCGGTTCCGTCTGGTTGACAACGGCCGAGTCCGAACTGGACCGGATGGCCAGGCAAAAGCTGCTGGCCGCGGGGACGGATGACACGGTGCGAACCCGGTCCATGACGGGCAAACACGCCCGTTTTCTACGCTCCGCCTGGACCGAAGCCTGGGATCGGCCCGACACCCCGGACCCGCTCAAAACTCCCCTCCAAAGCGTTCTGAATTACGATTCTCTGCGCCGCATCAACCACGCCATGAAGGCCCCCGGTGTCACTCCGGAGTCCGGGGCGTATCAGTTGTATTCCTATCCCACCGGACAGGGCATCGGCGCGCAAAACAGCGTGCGGGCCACCCGCGACGTCGTGCGGGAAATGGTTGAGGGCTATGTCGAAGCCATTGCCAGATTGAATGAACAGCTTGAGAGCTAGGCCGCAGTTCCCACCCACGCGTCTCAATACCTGCGCATCACCAGCTCGGCAAATTCCGTCAGCATCTCCCGGTTTGTCTCGGTCGGAGGCAGGACGGTCAGCTCGCGCATACCCGCTTGCTCGGCCGCACGGATGCGTTCGATAATCTCCTCCGGCGTCCCGACCAGACTCGTGCCCTGAATCGCTCGGGGCGTCACAAAGCGCCGCTCGGCCGGCACCAGATAGGTGCTGTGGCCGTCGTGGAGTTGGAGATAGCGCTTGTCGGCCGGGGTCGGCATCTGATCGACGTAGGCGCAGTACTCTTCCCAGGTGTCCTGAAACGCGGGCGGAATGACTTCCTCGTTCTTGGTCAACTGATAGACCTCATACACAAAATGCAGTGCTGTGGTGACCCAGGCGCCGCAGGCATTGATGACCCGGTCCGATTCCAGGGTTTCGCCCGGATGTAGAATCACGGCGGCGGTGACGGCAGAAACATGAAAGGGGTCCGGCAGGCTGCGTTCGGCCTTGGCCGCGCCTGCCCGGATCAACTCCAAATGACTGCTCAGGGCGCTGGTATCTTCGTAGAGTAGAGTCGTGACGCCATCCCCGAATTCCCCTGTGAGGCCGAGCGCCCGTGGCCCGTTGGCGGCAACATAAATCGGGATGGGGTCCTCCAGGTTGATAAAGCGCAGGTCCTGGTGGAGAAAGCGTATCGTGCGGGTGGTGTCACCAAACGTGTAGTCAACCTCTTCTCCGCGCAGGAGGGCGCGCACAACCCGCAGATACTCACGGAAGGGTTTGATGCGCATGGGCTTCATCCCCATGACGCGCATGGCGGTATGGCCGGTGCCGAGGCCGAGGAAGACGCGACCCGGCGCAATCTGGTTAATCGAGGCAATGGAATGGGCCGTGACCGGAGCAATGCGGCTGCCGGGAATCGAGACTCCGCTACCAATATGAATCCGCGAGGTGTGATGCGCGGCCAGAGCCAGGGTGGCATAGCAGTCCGACCAGATCATCTGGGAGTCCGGGACCCAGGCGCGGTCATAGCCCAGGTCCTCGGCGTCTTTCACCAGTTGCCAATCATCGATGCGGGTGGGAAAGATAATACCAAACTGCATGCGTCCTCCTGTTGTGCGATTTAACCGGGCTATGTGTCTCTTTTAGATTGAAGCCGCCGGCTCAATACACCACCGGGCGGACCAGATTCGGCTCCAGAGTGCGCACGCTGGTCTGCCCGCACAAGGCCAGGTTGGTTTCCAGTTCGTCGCGGAATAATTCGATTGTCCGGTGCACCCCGGCCGCGCCGTCCGCGGCCAGACCCCACAGCATGGGCCGACCCATGGCAACCAGATCCGCTCCCAAGGCCAGGGCTTTAATGATGTCCGTGCCCCGCCGAAAGCCGCCATCAATCACGATCTGGGCCTTGCCCTCAACGGCGGCGACGATGCCCGGCAAGGCATCAATCGTCGCCAGGGTGGAATCGAGCTGGCGGCCACCGTGGTTCGACACCCAGATGATTTCGGCTCCGACCTCAACGGCGAGCTTGGCATCTTCCGGGGTGAGGATGCCCTTTAAGCCCAGGGGAACCGACAGAATGCTCTTGAGCCAAGCCACATCGTCCCAGGTCAGACGGGTCTGATAGTCGAACTCAGGGGGCTGTTCGTTGGGGGCGATTGCCCGTGCCCGCTGCGGATCAAAACGCAGCTCAACGTCCCGCTCACGGCGGCTATAGGTCTGTACGTCAACCGTCAGGCAGACAGCGTGATAGCCCGCAGCTTCCACCCGGGCGAGCAAATCCTGACACCAGGAACGGGGGCCGCTCCAGTAGAGCTGATACATCAAGGGGCCGCGGGCGGCCTGGGCCAGGTCTTCGACCGGCCAGCCGGTGACCCCGCTCACAAAGGCGAGGTTGCGGCTGGGGCTTGCTCCGCGCACCATTTCGAGGTCGCCTTCCGGATGAAAAAGCACCAGACCGCCCATCGGCGCGATGGCAAAGGGGGTGGGTAGTTCGAGGCCCAGAAAGGTCGTGCTGATATCGATATGGCGGACATCGCGCAGCACCCGCTGGCGGATAGCCAGACGCTTCAGCGCCCGGCGATTACGCCGGCGCGTGGTTTCCGTTTCCGCACCCCCAGCGCCAAACGCCCACGGCCCGGGTGGCAGCATGGTTTTTGCGGCGCGGCGGATTTCGCGCAAGGTCATAAAACGATGTGGCATTGTGCTCCTCCGTGACGATATACGATACGCAGCCTTGGGAATAACAATCGTAAGCGGCTTCTTTACATAACAGAAATGATTTGCCCTAACATGTGTTCCGTTTCATATGGTATAGAGGCTGTCAAAAGTATGAACGAAAAGATTACTTCGCCTCCAACCGATCCAGCCGCGGCCGCGGCCTGGGTTGAGTTCTATTACCGGCAGGGCTGGAGTGACGGCTTGCCGCTCGTCCCGCCGACCGAAGAGTCGGTTCAGGCGATGCTGGAGGCCGGACAGGTCAGAGCGGACGAAAGTCTGGGGACTATTCCGGAACGCAATGTGACTATCCCGGCTGAGAAGGTGGCTATCAATGCGGTGATGGCTGGCTGTTTGCCCGAGTATTTCCCCGTTGTGCTGGCCGCGGTGCGAGGGCTGTGCCGACCCGAGTTTCATTATCATAATCCGGCAACCAGTACCGGCGGGTCGGCGATTACCCTGATTGTGAATGGTCCGATTGGTCCCGTGCTCGGGATCAATGCGACCCATAACGCCTTTGGGCCGGGATTCCGTCCCAACGCGACCATCGGCCGGGCGCTGCGCCTGGGCATGCTTAACGTGCTCAATACCCGCCCTGGTCTGCTGGACAAGGCCACCTTAGGCTCGCCGGGGAAATATGCGTTCTGTTTTGCCGAGAACGAGGACAACCATCCCTGGCAGACGCTGCACGTTGAACGTGGCTTTCGGCCCGAGGACAGTACGGTGACCTTGTACGCGTCCAATACGCTCATGGGTGTCTATAATCAGTTGGCCAGTACGCCCGAACCCCTGCTGCTGGAATTTGCCGATGCCGTGTGTAACCTCGCCTCACCAAACGTATATGGGTTTAATCAAAGCCTGCTGGTACTCGCCGGCGAGCATGCTGCAATCATCAAACACAGTGGCTGGAGTCGGCGGCAGGTCCAGGAGGGTGTGATTCAACAGGCGCGGCGGAGCGTGGCGGATTTCAAACGGGCCGGGCGGTTGCCCGGTGAGATTCGTCCCGAAGATGAAACGACCTGGCGCTATGTGATGCGCGATCCCGACGATGTGCTGATTGTCTGCGCGGGGGCCCAAGGCGGGAGCTGGTCGGCGTGTTTACCCGGCTGGGGGAATAAGTGGACGCGCAGCGTGACCGAACTGGTGAGGGTGTAGCTGGGACGATAAAGGAGGAAGACGAATGCGTCGTACGGTTTTTGATCCGACTCTCCCCTTGGAAACGCAGGAATTCGCGTATGCGCCGCGACCCGGCTCGTTTCGGGGGCTGCGGGTCGGACTGGTTGAAAACACGAAGTTCAATTCCAAGGAGTTGCTGTGCAAGGTGGCCGAGCGCCTGGAGCAGCAACACGGCCTGCGCCTGGTGTCCGTGAATCGTAAGCTGTCATCCGGCCATGCCGTCAGCCAGGAAACGATTGCGCTGTTTCAGCAACAGGTCGATATTGCGCTGGCCGGCGTGGGTGACTGAGGGTCGTGCAGTTCGAGCAGTGTGCTCGACGGACTGAAACTGGAGCGCGCCGGTATCCCGACCGCGTCCATTGTGACCACACCCTTTATTGCAACCGGCCGCGCCATGGCAGCCAGTTGGGGGGTCAGGGGCTACCGGTTCCTGGTGACTGCCCATCCCATCGCCAATCTGACGGAAGACGAACTGGACACGCGGGCGGACGAGTTGGCCGGACAGGTGCTGGACTTTTTTCACAACGCCGGTCCTGCTTCGGATTGACACCCCCGGAGGGGCACGGTAACAATAACGCCTCATACGAACGGGAGTTTCCAATACGCACAGGCGCATTGACGGAGGAGGGACGGTGTTTCAAACCTCGCGGCTACCGTATGCAGGGGCCATTGATGCCGACGGCCATATTAACGAACCCGCCGATTTGTGGGAGCGGTATATCGATCCGGAATATCGCGATCGGGCCATCCGAATTCGGCCCGGCCCGGACGGGCTCGACCATCTGGAACTGAACGGCCAACGCTCGCGCTATTTTGGCGCGGAAATCCTGGCTCGCGGCACCAGCATGGGCAGTACGTTTGAAGAGCGCAGTGGCCTTAAGCAACAGGGCTACACCAAAAGTGTCCCCTTTGGGGGAAACGATCCCCAGGAACGTCTGGCCCTGCTCGATCAGGAAAACCTGACCAAGGCGCTGATCTATCCCACGATCTGCCTGGAATGGGAAGCCGAAGTCACCGAGCATGATCTGGCCCAGGCATATACCCGCGCCTATAACCGCTGGATCGTTGATTTTTGTTCTGATTCCGGTGGCCGGCTGATTCCGATCGCCCATATCTGTCTCACTTCTGGTGAAGCCGCGGCCCAGGAACTGGAGCGCGCGGTCAAGGCCGGGGCCAAGGGCGCTTTTATCTCACCCCATACGCTGACCGACAAGGCCCACGCGCATACGGACCACGACCCGTTCTGGGCCACGGCCCAGGACTTGGGGGTCCCGATCGGGATTCATCCCGTGGCCGAACCGCCCAAACGGCGCGTCTATCAGCGGTTTCGGGAGATGTATAAATGGGGCGAATGGTGGGTGGATATGTTGGGTGGCCAGGGTCCCCAGCAGGCCTTTTTGGGGCTGTTCCAATACGGTCTGTTCGACCGTTTCCCCACAGTCAAAGTTGTCGTGCTCGAATCCGGGGCGGGCTGGATCGGCCACATGCTTGACCGCATGGACGCGGCGTATAAGACCGCACTCGGCCGCAGTGTCCCGCTCAAAGAAGTCCCGAGCTATTACTTCCAGCGTCAGTGTTGGATATCGGCCGACCCGGACGAACGCGCGCTGCCCTACCTGATTGAGTATATCGGCGCGGACAAGTTCTTCTGGGCGAGCGATTTTCCTCACGACGATCATACCTGCGATTATATTAAAGATCTGACCAGTATGGTGGCGCCGCTGTCTGAAGAGAGCCGGCGGAAAGTCTTAGGTGAGAATGTGGCCGGCGTGTATGGATTGTCCTGATCCGACGCGCGTCTGTATGGGGAAAGAAACGAACGACCAGCAAAAAAGGAGCAGGCTATGCAATTCGGTCTTCTGTACGAGATGGAAACGCCCCGCCCGTGGAACAAACTGAGTGAGTACAATGTCTACCACGAAGCCCTGGCCCAGATAGAACGGGCCGACCAGATTGGCTTTGACTATGTGTGGGAGGTTGAGCACCATTTTCTGGAGGAATACTCCCACAGCCCGGCCCCCGAGGTGTTCTACGGTGCCGTCTCGCAGCGCACCAAGAACATCCGTATCGCCCACGGCGTGCGTCTCCTGCCGCATCGCTTCAATCATCCCATCAAGGTGGCGGAACAGGCCGCCGTGCTGGATATTCTGAGTAATGGACGGATGGACCTGGGCACGGGCCGGTCAACCACGGCCCAGGAGCTGGACGGCTTTGGGGTTGATTACGACCAGACGCGTGAGGAGGTGCGTGAGGCCCTCGACGTGATTGTGAAAGCCTGGACCGAAGACATCCTGGAATACAACGGCAAGACCATTCAGATTCCGCCCCGACGGGTTGTGCCCAAACCCATTCAAGAGCCGCACCCACCGATGTGGATGGCCTGCGTGGCACCGGACAGCTATGAGATGGCGGCCGACCGCGGCCTGGGTGTGCTCAGCTTCAATCTGAACTGGGAACAGGTCCAGAAGACGATGGAAACCTATCGTGAGAAGTGCAAGGACCGCAGCGATGTTGTGTCGCAGGTGATTAACGAGCGGTTTGCCGGGGTGGCCATTTGTCATGTGGCTGAGAACAAAGAGGAGGAGACGATCGGGATCGCCGGGGCGCGCTGGTTTCTGCACAACGTGGCCAAGTTATTCGAGCCCCTGATGGTCAAGAACAATCTGTACTCGTATGAATATCTGCGCAGCCTGTTCGACCTGGACGCGGACGCCAACGATCTGAGCGATGCGCAGATCAAAGAGCACCCCATGGTCACGGTCGGCAACCCGGACGAGGTCAACCGCAAGCTCGAAACCTTTGATCAGGCCGGACTGGATCAGGTGATCTTCTTCAAGCAGGCCGGTCGGATTCCGCACAAGAACATCATGCGCTCGATTGATCGGATCGGACAGTATGTGATTCCGTATTTTAATCCGCACAAAGCGGCGCCGACCGAGGAGACGCTGTTCTCGGCAAAATAAGGCCGCCACACAAGGAGAAGCCATACATGCTCAAACCCATTATCTCTTCTGATTCGCATATCACCGAACCACCGGGCACCTATGTGGATCGTATTGAAAAGAAGTATAAAGATACCGCGCCGCACATGATTCACGACGAGAAGAAAGGTGATCTGTTCGTTATCAGCGGCATGAAGCAGCCGGTCCCCATGGGTCTGGTCGCCGCGGCCGGACAGAAGGCCGAAGACCTCGCCATGTTCGGTGCCAAGTTTGAGGACCTGCACCGTGGCGGCTGGGACCCGGAAGCGCGTCTGGCGGACCAGGACCGGGACGGCGTGGCTGCCGAAGTGATCTATCCCACGGTGGGCATGCTGCTGTGTAATCACTCCGACTTCGACTATAAAAAAGCCTGTTTCGACGCCTATAACGAATGGATCGCGGAATACTGCTCCGCTCATCCGGATCGCCTGATCGGCCTGGGCCAGACGGCCATGCGTTCGGTTGATGAAGGCATCGCCGACCTGCGCAAGATCAAAGAGCTGGGTCTGCGCGGGGTGATGATGCCGGGCAACCCCCAGGTGTCCGATTACGACGACCCGCTCTATGACGTGTTCTGGCAGGCGGCCGTCGATATGCAGATGCCGCTGAGTTTTCACATCCTGACCAGCCGGAGCGACGTGGTCGGCTCCTCTCCGCGCGGGCCCAAGCTGAACGGCTTTCTGTCCATTATTCGGGGCAACCAGGACCTGATGGGGACGTTTATTCTGGGCGGCGTATTTGAGCGTAACCCCAAACTGGAGATCGTGTGTGTCGAAGCCGACGCCGGCTGGGTGCCACACTATATGTATCGCATGGATCATGCCTACGACCGGCATCGTTACTGGCTGAAGCCCGGCCAGGAACTGTCAAAGATGCCGAGCGAGTATTTCAGCGAACATATCTACACCACCTTTCAGGACGACTGGGTGGCGTTTCGCATGAAAGATATGTGCAACCCGCGCCGTCTGATGTGGGCCAACGACTTCCCGCACAGCGACTCGACCTGGCCGTGGTCGCAGGAAATACTCGAAAAACACACCGCCCATCTCACCGAAGAAGAGAAAAACTGGATTCTTCACGACAACGTGGCCGAGCTGTATAACTTAGACTAAAAGACTGACAAGCGTACCAACCGGGGCGTCCAGAAAGGGCGCCCTTTTTATGTCGCCTCTCGTGTGCCTTTCGGTTGCATGTCAGGCGTCAACCTTCTCGGCCAGCCAGACTTTGATGAGCGACTGGTATGGGACATCCCGCTTGTTGGCCGCGATCTTGATCCGCTCCAGCAGATCGACCGGCAACCGGAGAGAAATCGCTTTGGTAGACGGTTTGAGCTGAGGGAACCGGACACGTTCGGCCTGACTCCAGTCCACATAATCGGTCGAATCGTGGTTTTCCCAAAAGGCTTGCTCTTCTGCCTCGTTCTTGAAGGTGGGAATGGGTTTACGTTTCCTGCTCATAACGAGTTCGCTCCTTACGGCTCATATCTCGGGCGGAGATAATGCGAATCAAGGTGTTTTCAATATAGTGGATGAATCGAGGGAGTCTATAATGACCGGCGTCGAAGAGATGTGATACAGTCAAATTCCGCCGCTCGTTGGCGGCTAGGCAGAGAGACGTTGGTATGAAGAAAACAAAGGACACGAGGAACAGGCAGGAGCCGCAGGGCGTCATCGACCTCAGACAGGAGTTGATTGACCTGTATGCCGGCGAACAAATGCTGGCGTTCTTTGAGTTCACGCTTGAGCGTCCCGGAAATGAGGTGCTCTCCGGACTATGCCGCATTGCCCAGCCAAAGCCCCACAGCTCGACGCTGCGCTATCTCTCCCTCATTTTTCTCGTTGACACCCCTGACTCCGCAACCCGACTCGTCGTCCAGAAAGCTCTGGCCCGGCTTGAGGGCAGTGCCCTGAAGACGGCCGTACTCGGCATGACCGACGGCGCTCTCATCTCAAGCCTGCATTCCAGCACCGAGAGCTACATCGCCCAGACCGACCTGCTGCTGGAGAGCGAGGTGAACCAGGCGTTCATCACGACCCAACTCATTCCCGCCATCACCCGCATCGCCCAGCTCCACCTGACCCACGTTGAGTGGTGGGAGGAGAGCCGCAGCCTGGCTGCCCCCCCAGCCGATACGTCATCCCCGCCGTCCTCTCTGCTGGCCACGGTCCGGGACTGGTTTCGCCGGATGCCTTGACGTTTCAAGAAACGAGAAGATATCGTAACTGTGTCGAGAAGGTAGGAAGAAACATGCCGCAAATCCGCGAGAAATTCGCAACGCAAATCGAGAGCACCCTGCTGGCGGACCTGCGTATGTTGGCGGAAGCCGAGGGGTGCCAGATTCAGACCCTTGTTGAAGAAGCCGTAAGGACGCTTCTCGAAGAGCGCCGGCAGGGGAAGGCACCAACACATGTGCTGGACGCCTACCAGAAGAGCCATGCCCGTTTCGGTTCACTCTATAAGAAGCTCGCAAATTGAAGCGTGACTATCTCACTCTGGCGGATGTCCTCGCCATCCATACCGATCAAATTACTCAGTGTGGCGGTGCCTATGGCGTGCGTAATTTCACATCCCGGCAGACTGCTGAAACGCGAGCTTGAGGCCCGCGCCCTGAGCGCCAATAGGTTGGCACTCGCCCTTGGTGTGCCCTCCGGCCGTATGACCGATATTTTGAATGGCCGCCGGTCAATTACTGCCGAAACCGCGATCTGGCTCGGCTGTTATTTCGGCAACCGACCCGGTTTCTGGCTCGAACTTCAGAGCCAATACGACATTGCCTTATTAGGGAAGTAATTATGCTCGCCAGGCTCACGTCCAAAAACCAACTGACCCTTCCGAAAGCGGTGTTGTCCAATTTCAAAGATACTGAATATTTCGAGGTGACTGAAGAGAGCGGCTGCATCGTGCTGACACCTGTGCGTCTCGAACGGGAGGGTGCCGTGCGGGCCAAGCTAGCCGAACTCGGGCTGTCCGAAGCCGATGTCACCGAGGCTGTGGCTTGGTCGCGTCGTGCCGAATGAACCATCCCCTTGCGTCCTATCCTCGCCCCTTGGGGGATAGGGCTAGGGTGAGGGGTAATTTCGAGATAAGCGCCATAGTCAGCGCTCTACGATGAATCTTTTTCTTCTTTTCCAGTACGGCCTTGTCGGCACATTTGTCGTATTATTGGCGACTTTCCTGTCTGTCATGGCCTTCGACAGTGTGGAAGGCCATATTTCCCAGCTTTTAGGCTTACACACAAAAAACCCAATCCTGAAATTTCTCGGCATCGGTATGGGGGGTGTGCTGCTCGCCTTGCAAGCTCTGATGTCCTACAAACGCGCCAAAGCGCTGGAGGACACCGCGAACGCCCAGGCTGAGGCGGCGAAGGCACAGGCCAAGGCGACGGAGGAACAGGCGAAAGCCAACGAGAATACCGAGAAGGGGCAGAGGCAGGAGCGCCTGAAAAACGCCATTGAGCATCTTGGACACGCATCAGACTCTGTGCGTTTGGGCGGGGCTTACGAACTTTTCCATCTGGCGGAAGATACGAAAGAGTTGCGCCAGACGGTCTTGGACATCCTCTGCTCTCATATCCGTCGGACGACGGGCGAAGGTGAATACAGAAGAAAGTATAAGTCAAAACCTTCGGAAGAAATTCAAAGCCTGCTTACCTTGCTGTTCGTGCAGGAACATGAAGTCTTCAAGGGACTCCACATTAACTTGCAGGGAAGCTGGCTAAATGGGGTCAAGCTCAATGGAGCCCACTTGGAACGCGCTGTCCTGGTCGGCGCGTATCTACAAAGGGCGCAGCTTGAGAATTCGTATTTGCAAAAGGCCAACCTGACAGAGGCGCGTCTGACATTGGCAAATCTTAGGAAGGCGGACTTGCGTAGAATCAACTTTCGTAAGGCACACCTGCAAGGTGCTCGTCTACTCGAGGCGCGCTTGCAGAGTGCATGTCTTTACTGGGTACAGATGCAAGGGGCTGAACTTATCGGGGCGCGCATGCAAGGCACATCTCTCCACCAAGTACAAAGGCAAGCGGCTAACCTCTGCGAAGCACAGTTGCAACTAGCCATTCTTGGTGACGTTAAATTACAAGCGGCACGCCTCGATGGAACACATTTGCAAGCGGCCATGCTTCAAGACGTGCAGTTAGGCGGAGTCGGGTCCGCAGGTCGCTCAGTGGAAGAACGCATAAGAAGTCGAATTGGAAAAAAGGGCAGCCTTGTTGAGATAGTTTTTCAGGGAGGAATGAGTGAACAGAAGGTAAATACTATCCTCGAAGACGTGTCCCAACTCAAAGATATGTCCCACGAGGATCAAAGCGTATCACGAGTAAGACTGAGACGGCATATAGACAAGCCTGAAAGTCATCAACTGCCGGAAGACAGCAGTGTCGATATCGAAGCCTACACTAAAGAAGAATCCGAACAGTGGATTGCCGAATACAACAAAGCCATGTCACAGGTTCCGACGGAGAACGCTAACTGATGCCTACCCTCCACTGGCTCACCCGAGACGAAGACCTCCGCGCCGCCTCTCGCGTACCGTATCGGCTGTTGGAAGAAGCGCCCGATTTGTCGGCGGGAGAGCCGGACACGGGCAATATGCTGATTCAGGGTGACAACCTGGAAGCGCTCAAGGCGTTGCTGCCGTTTTACGCCGGTCAGGTGAAGTGCATCTATATCGACCCGCCGTACAACACGCACTCTGCCTTCGAGCATTACGACGATAATCTCGAACACACACAATGGCTGGCGATGATATGGCCGCGCCTGGAACTATTGCGCGAGCTATTGGCCGAAGACGGGTCTATCTGGGTGTCGATTGACGATAACGAAGTCCACTATCTCAAGGTTATCATGGACGAGGTATTCGGAAGAGCGAACTTCCTGACCTCATTCATTTGGAAGAAAAGCTATGGTGGCGGCGCAAAAGCAAAATGGTTTGTGGGCCTTCACGAAGAAGTCCTCTGTTACACGAAAGACATAAGCAAATTCCCTGAGATGTTCTTACCTCCTGATCCTGATGTCGTGAGAAAGTATTACAAGTATCAGGATGAAAAATTCGTGGAGAGAGGGCCGTATCGTTTGCAACCGTTGGCAACCACGAGCATGGATGACCGCCCTAATCTTAGATACCCGATTACACTTGAGAACGGTGAAGAGATTTGGCCGGAAAAGCAGTGGCAATGGTCAAAAGAACGTTCCCAGCGGGCGCTTGCAGACGGGGAGTTGGTAATTTCCAGAAGAAAGAGGAAAACGGTCGTTTCTTACAAGCAATACCTCAAGGATGAGGGAGGCGAAGAAAGAAAACGTAAGCCGCAAACCATAATCGAGGGACATTATACGCAGCACGGAACGTATCAAAGCATGGAGCTGTTTGGATTACAGGATAAGTTCGCTTTTCCTAAGCCTGAAGGTCTTATTGAATATATCTTTGAGGCGGCCTCCAACCCCGGCGACTTAGTGCTCGACTCCTTCCTCGGCTCCGGCACTACCGCGGCAGTCGCCCACAAGATGGGCCGGCGCTACATCGGTATCGAGATGGGCGAACACGCGGGCACGCATTGCGTGCCCCGCTTGCGCAAGGTCATTGACGGCGAACAGGGCGGCATCTCGAAAAGTGTGGGTTGGCAGGGTGGGGGCGGGTTCCGTTTCTACCGGCTCGGGCCGCCGGTGTTTGATGCGGCAGGGCAGATTCGGGCGGACATTCGCTTTCCGGTGCTGGCTGCCCATGTCTGGTTCAGCGAGACCGGGCGGCCGTGGAACGGGAACGGGGATTCGTCCTTTCTGGGTCTGCACGACGGCCACGCCTATGCCTTGCTCTATAACGGCATCTTGGGCGACAAGCGCCCGAATGGTGGCAACGTACTGAGGCGGGCCACACTTGCTACGATCCGGGAGGAGATTGAGCGCAAACATGCGCGTTTCAGCGGTCCGCTGACAGTCTATGGCGAACAGTCGCGGCTGGCTTCTGCGACCTTGGAGCGGGCGGGTATTGTGTTTAAGCAGATGCCGTATGATGTGAAGGCGCGGATGTAAGGGGATGGGATGCAGTTTGTTTATCCCCCTCACCCTAGCCCTCTCCCTCCGGGGGAGAGGGAATAAGACAAAAGATCATGACTCCACAGGAGGATATCGGAATGCAACAGACCTTTCGAGTGAAAGCCGTGTGGGACGCTGAGGCAGAGGTATTTTACTCCCAAAGCGATATTGAGGGCTTGCATATCGAGGCGGCCACCCTGGATGAATTTGAAGCAATCATGTTGGACGTAGCGCCCGAACTCATCATGGTGAACCATCGCAGCACCTCCGAGCTTGCCGAGCATTCGCTCAAGGAACTGATACCGGCCATTGTGTGGCAACGCCCGGAGACTGAGAAGGTGGGGGCGTAATTTGGCGGGCAATCTCTATAAGACGGTCACCAAAGAAATCTTAAAACTTGGGTTTGAGTATTGGAAAAGTGCAAAAGGCTCACATGAAAAGTGGAAGAGTCTGACAACTGGTAAAATTTTGCTGGTCCCGCATAACTTGAAAAGCCGCCACACGGCAAACGCTATTCTGAAAGAGGCAGGAAGCACGAAGAAAATATGAAGTCTCTTAAGGCGAGGGTCTGAGTTGTGCAACTCAAGCAATATCAGGCCGATACGCTGGCCGTTCTGCGCCGCTTCTTTGAAGAAGCCCGTATGGCCGGGCCGAAGAATGCCTACGAAACCATAACCAAGGAACCTGACTATGCGGACCGGCTCGGACGCTATGGTGGAACGTATCGCGCTCCGCTCGCGGACCTGCCGAACGTGCCGTATGTCTGTCTGCGCCTGCCGACCGGTGGCGGTAAAACGATCCTGGGTGCTCACGCCGTTGCCGTGGCGCGCGACGCCTGGGTAGAGAAAGACTATCCGCTGGTCCTGTGGCTGGCACCGACAAAGACGATCCGTTCGCAAACAGTCGAGGCTTTGAAGAACGCCAGCCACCCGTATCGGCAGGCGCTGGATGAAGACTTTGACGGCCGGGTGCGCGTGTTCGACATTGCCGACTTCACCCACATTCGGCCGCACGACCTGCGCGACCACTGCTGTATTGTAGTCGGTACCATTCAGACGCTGCGGGTGACGAATACCGAAGGCCGTAAGGTGTACACCCATCACGAGGAAATGGAGCCGCACTTCTCCGCTGTCCCGGACGCGACGCCGGGTCTGGAGAAGCTGGAAAGCGGCGGCGTCAAGTTTTCCTTTGCCAACCTGCTGCATATCCACCGCCCGCTGATGATCGTGGACGAGGCGCACAACGCCGTCACCGGCCTGACGCGCGAGATGCAAACGCGGGTCAATCCGTGCGCGATCATCGAATTCACCGCCACCCCCCGGCCCAAGTCGAACATCCTGTACAGTGTCACCGCCCTGGAACTCAAACGCGAGGACATGATCAAGCTGCCGATCATGCTGGCCGAGCACGACACCTGGCAAAACGCGGTCAACGGCGCGATTGCGAAACGAGCGTCGCTGGCCGAAGCTGCCAAAAGGGACGCCAATTACCTCCGGCCCATCGTTCTGTTTCAGGCTCAAAAGAAGAACCAGGAAGTCACGGTCGAAGCGCTGAAAAAACATCTGACGGATGTCGAGAACATTCCCGAAAGCGCAATCGCCATTGCCACCGGCGACCAGCGGGAACTAGACGGCATCGATCTGTTCGACCCGCGTTGTCCTATCGAATATGTTATCACCGTCGAGGCGTTGAAAGAAGGCTGGGACTGTTCCTTCGCCTATGTGTTTTGCTCGGTCTCGCGCATCCACAGCGCAACAGACGTGGAACAGCTATTGGGCCGGGTGCTGCGCATGCCGTACGCCAAGCGGCGCAAAGTTACTGAATTGAACAAAGCGTATGCCTATCTGTCCGAGCCGTCCTCGGGCGAGGCTGCGCGGGCATTGACCGATAAGCTCGTGGCGATGGGTTTTGAGGAGGGAGAGGCGCGCGACAACATTGAGCAGGTGCAGGGAGAGTTGGGCGGCGAGGAGGGTCTTTTCGGTCCGCGTGACAAGCCGCAACCAGCCTTCCGGCATACGCTCGTAGCGACACCGGAGATTCTGTCGGCCCTGAAGCAGACACAACGAGACGGTGTGACGGTACGCGATACCGGTAGTGGGACGGTCGAGATCGAAATTGTTGGCCCTGTGGACGACGCCCTGGAAAAGGTCATCCGTGCAGCGGTTCCAGAGGTGGAACACGGGCGGATTGCCGAGTCATTTGAGAAGTACAGGAAGTTGGTAAGGAACCAGTTGTCGCCTGCGGAACAAGGGGCGGCGTTTGAGGTTCCTCGCCTCATGTCGGAACTCCAGGGGGAGCTTGAGTTCGCCGACACCGACGTGTTCATGGAAGATCACGATTGGTCGCTGCTTAATCACTCACCACACTTGGACGAGCATGAATTCACGGTCCGTGAAACAGCGCGCAGCTTTGAGATCGACATTGACGGCAGGCATGTCAGATATCAGTTCGCCGGCGAGGAAGAACAACTCACGCTAAACGTAGACGTAGCAGGCTGGACGCCTGAAGCCCTGGCCCTGTGGCTTGACCGGCAGGTGCGCCAGCCGGACATCGGGCAGGACGAATTGATCAAGTGGCTGTCCGAACTCGTTGGTTATCTCATAAACAGACGTGGCCTGCATATCGCCGCGCTCATGCGCTGCAAATTTATCCTGGCACGGAAGATACGCGACAAAATTAGCGCCATTCGTCGGCAGGAACGAAAGAATGCCTATCAGCAGCGTCTTTTTGCGCCAGAGGCAAAAGTCGAAGTATCTTTCGATAACGTCTTCTCATTCAAGGCTGGGATGTATCAGGATCAGCGGCGATACCGGGGGCGCTGGAAGCCGGGAAAGCACTTTCTAGGTCCGGCCCACGTCCCAGCCTTCGACGGGGCGGACGACGGAGAGGAAGTGCGTTGCGCTCAGGCGCTCGACAGTCTGCCTGGCGTGAAATGCTGGGTTCGCAATGTGGCCCGCCACCCGGATTCGTTCTGGCTACCGACCGCTACGGATAAGTTTTACCCTGACTTTGTGGCTATGTTGAACGACGGACGGCTGCTCGTTGTCGAATATAAGGGGGCACATATCGCCGATGGAGCGGATACCGCAGAGAAACGAACCATAGGCGAATTGTGGCAACGAAAAAGCAACGGCAGAGGACTTTTCCTTGTTGTTGAAAAACTACTCAACGGCCGGGACGTATGCCAGCAGTTGATAGAGAAAACCGGCACTGCCTGAGCAGCCGCTATTTCGCAGTCTGCGTAGCCTCTTCGCTAGGCTCTAGGCTTGGCTGGCCACGAATACGATCAAGCCAGCCCTTTCGTTTATCCTCAGGCAATTGATACCAGCCTAAGGAGACTATGGCCTGTGAACCGCAGAAAGAACAGCTCCCCATGGGAGCGTTGGTGAATAGTCCTTCACATTGTTGACACTGGTAGGTAAACGTTCCCTTCATCCACAACCTCCTCACCTCATCCACAGGAACCGTCCGCCGTCTATTCTCTGCATTTCCCGAATAGACAGCCACTTGCTGACTATACCAGTTTCTTCTCAGCGGTACGAATTCTGCGGCATACGCGGTCAAGAGGTGTAGGGGATTGCGCGGGGCTGCGGTTTGCGCATACTCCACCTGCGTGGGGGAATGAACATGGTGCAACCGTTGGCTGGCTTTCGGGTCCTTGATCTCTCGCGCATATTAGCCGGGCCGTTCTGCGCCATGACCCTGGGCGACCTGGGGGCGGAGGTCATCAAAGTCGAACGGCCGGGCAGCGGTGACGATACCCGTGCCTGGGGGCCGCCGTTTGCAGGCGGGGAGAGTGCGTATTACCTATGCGCCAACCGTAATAAAAAGAGCATCACCGTCAATCTCAAATCGGAGGCCGGCAAGGAGTTGATCCGCCGTCTCGTCCGCATGAGCGATGTCCTGATTGAGAACTTCAAATCCGGGGAAATGGCGGCGCTGAATCTGGGGTATGAACAGCTCAGGCAGGAGAATGCCGGGCTGGTCTATTGCGCGATTACCGGCTACGGCCAGACTGGCCCGGACAAAGACCTGCCCGGCTACGATTTCATTATTCAGGGCCGGGGCGGGGTGATGAGCATCACCGGCGAGGCCGAGGGCGAGCCGATGAAAGTCGGGGTCGCCATTACCGACATCACTGCCGGTTTGTTCGCCGCCAATGCCATCCAGGCCGCCTTGCTGGCCCGCACGAAAACGGGCCAAGGGCAGGCGGTCGATATCTCTCTGCTGGACGCCCAGGTCGCCTGGCTGGCCAACGTTGGCAGTAATTACTTAGTGTCCGGAACAAAACCCGGTCGATATGGCAACGCCCATCCATCCATTGTGCCGTATCAGTCCTTTCAGGCCCAAGACGGCTATTTTTGTCTGGCGGTTGGTAACGATGGCCAATGGCAGAAGCTCTGCCAGCTCATCGCCCGCCCCGATTTGGCGGCTGACGAACGTTTTTCCACCAACCCCGCGCGCGTGCAAAACCGGGCAACTCTCATCCCTCTCCTCCAAGACGTATTTAGCACGGACACGGTAGACGGCTGGCTGCGGAAAATTCGTGCCGTGGGCATTGCGTGTGGACCTATCCAGTCCATCGACGAAGTCTTTGCGGATCAACAGGTGCTTGCCCGCGACATGCGCGTAGCCATGCCGCATCCAACCGCAGGAGAAGTCCTACTTGCCGGCTCGCCGCTCAAACTCTCTGCGACTCCGGTCGAGTTCCGCCTCCCGCCGCCTTTATTAGGAGAGCATACGGACGAGGTGTTGACGGGGTTGCTGGGCTATTCGGCGCAAGAGGTCGGGCAGTTACGCGCGGATGGGGTGGTCTGACTCCGCTCTACCGCCGTCCCTGGCTTAAGACATTGACGTCGTAGCGTTCTTCGACGTGTTCCATATCAACCTCGGGGTATTCAATGGTGTAGGCAGAGAAAATCGTAGCCTGCTCCTGTTTGACATCAACAATGGTAAAACCGATATTGCGTGGCACCTGTTTGCCCCGGTCCGACTCGGCCTGACTCGGGTCTTCGGACCAGCCGTGCAGCAAGTCGTTGACCTTCCAGAGCTTACCTTCGGAGTCAAAGACAAGGACCATCGCCGTCTCATAGGTCTCCGCATCCCAAAAGTAAATTTTGCTGCTGTAGTTGCGGGTGCTGGTCGGCGTTTGTTCGACAACGGCACATAAACGCAGCTCCCAGCGATCGTTGGGCAGCCAGCCGTTGGGACCGTAGAAGCGGGCGTACGGGTGCTGGGAATTCATGACGTGCAACAGCACTTTCCAGCCCAGAAATTTCCACTCATGGTCCAGGATACGACCGGAAAACCCGGTAAAATCGTCCAGCGTCATCTCTGTGCCGGCCACGGAATCATCCCGCTCATGCGTGGACAGGCGACGGACCTTACGCAATTGGGGCAGGAAGCCCCAGGCGTCGTCCTGCTGCCGCGGGTTATCGTAGCGATAGATCATAAACCGTTGTCCGCGGACATCGTACGGCTCCAGCACCTCGACATAATCCTTGTATTCAAACCGCCCCGCGTCATTGAGGGGCAGGAGATGACCCTGGTCGGACAGTTGCGCCAGATGATTGTGGTAGACGCGTTGGTAGAGGGCAACGAGATGGCGGATAGCTCTCCCGCCGCCCTGAATCAGGTCCTCCGGGAAGCCGGACAGGCGTGGCCCGCTGCCGCCCTTGGCAATGAGGGCGCCCAGATAGCGCTTGACATCCATCCCGTAATACTGCCAGCGGTAATTGAAATTCCAGGCGGCTTTGACCCCCGAGGTCGGGTCGTCGGGGTTAATCAGCGCCTGGGCAAATGGCCGCCCGGCAATATAATTCTCAAGCGCCCCGTCGGCGGCGAGGCGGGTCTGATTGGAGTACTGCTCGGTGGCCGAAAGATAATCGGGGTGGGGCGGGTAATGGCCCGTGGGCGCAACACGAAACTCGACCTCAGGAAAATCAAACTCGTCAAGATAGCGCGGTGGCAAGAAGGGACGCAGCTTCTCCAGGTCGGCCTGTCTCAGTACATCGCCTTCTTTGAATTGGGGCAGCGTGGCCAGATTCGTGCTGATCCACCCTTGGATATCTTCCCGAGTGGGCAGACCCTGGCCCTGCGAGTGCGCCGCATTCGTGAACACCCCGCCGAGTACGAGGGCAACCAGAGCGCCGCACAGAAGTATGGAAAAAGCCGATTTGTGCATGTAGTCCGTTTCCTTCAGATCCGATTCTCTGATTATTAGCCTAACCGAGCCCTCGTACTGCCGCAAGGATACGGCCGGCTCAAGCGCCTTGAGAAAGTCGGCTGAAAACGATTGTGGATGGAGAGGGGCCGGAAGCAGGGTATAGAAAAAAATGCGTCAGCCCTCCGGCTGGGCGCTTTCTCGCATCCCTCCCGCCGCTCCGAGTGCGCCGATGAGAGCCACCCCGCCCGCGCACAAAAACATCACCGTAAAATCGGTATATTCGAGGACCGCCCCCAGGACGATACTGCTCAGCCCCACCCCAACATCAAACGCTCCCATCAGCGTGGCCAGTGCCGCCCCGCGCTCGTGCGGGGGCGAGCGATCAACCACCAGGGCCATGATGGAGGGTTGCACCCCTCCGAATCCCAAGCCCTGTAAGGCGGCCGCAATCAGGAGACCGAAAAGGGACGACGAAAATGCGAGCGTGGTCATTGCGACCGTAAGACAGACCATGCCGGGAACAATCACCGCCGCCCGGCCAAAGCGGTCGGACAGCCGTCCGGCAAAGGGGCGTGAGATCACGACCACAACGGAATACACGCTAAAGTAGAGGCCCGGATTGCCCAGGTCGGCGGCTTTGACAAAGAGCGGCAGAAAGGAGACCACCGCACCGAAGGTGACCGTCATGCAGATGGCAATAAAGCCGGGAAAGAGCGCGGCCCGGCTCACCCATTTGTGAGGTTGGCTGCCTGCCTGGTGTGGGGACGGGGCGCGCGCCGGCTCCCGGATCATTTGTGACAGGACAAGGCTGCCGAGGCCGAGCGCCGCACACAGCCAGAACAGGGCATCATAGCCGATGGAGCCGATGAGTATGACCCCCAGAGCCGGACCGATGGTCATGGCCAGGTTGAGGGACATGCCGTAATACCCCATCCCCTCTCCGCGCCGACTCGATGGGGCCAGGTCGGCCACGATGACTCCGGCGGCGGTGGTATAGGCGGCTATCCCCAAGCCGTGAAAAAGACGCAGACCCAGCATGACCGGGACGGACTCGGCCTGGGTATACAGCGCTGGGGCAAGACAGTAGATGAGGGCGCCAATACTGAGAAGGGTCTTTCGGCTCCACTGGTCAACCAACCGGCCGGTCATGGGACGCACGAGCAGGGCGGAGACGGCGAACGCACCCATGATCAGACCGACCTGGGAGTCTGCGCCGTGGAGTTCCTCAACCACAAAGACCGGCAGGACGGCAAAGAGCAGGAACATGCTGCCGGCAAACAAAAAGGTCCCCAGACACAGCAGGATAAAATCTCGTGTGAACAAGGCTTCCGGGCGTTGCGAGGGGGAGGGAGACTCAGGCACGGCGGCTGAGTCTATAGGCGGCAGTCAGGAGGGACAAGGGACGCGGATTTAGAGCATGATATCTCCGCCGTTGGGGCTGAGGCATTGGCCGACATAGTGGCTTGACTCGTCGGAGGCCAAAAAGACATAGGTCGGCGCAATATCGTCTACGGTTGCCAGATGGCCCTTAGGAATACTGGCCCGAATCGCCTCAAGCGCCTCGCTGCTGATGCCCTGGAGGATTGGTGTCTGCGTCGCGCCGGGGCCGACGCAATTCGCGTTGATATTGCGGGTGCCGATCTCACGCGACAGCGAGCGGGTAAACGCAATGATGGCCGCCTTGGCCGCACAATAATGACTCAGGCCAGGCGAGCCGAGATAGGCGAGTTGTGAGGCCGTGCTAATAATCTTGCCGTAGTCCTGTTTATACATCAGAGGTAAGACCAGGCGCGTACACAGAAAGACACTTCTCAGGTTGACGGCCAACATCTGGTCCCACATGGCAACCGGCATGTCCCCGACGGTTGCGGCAGAGGCAATCCCGGCATTATTGACCAGAATGTCGATACGGCCATAGGTCTGGAGCGTCGTATCCACGAGGTGTTGCACCTCGTCTTCCTGGGAAACGTCCGCCCGGATGGCGACAGCTCGGCGGCCCAGGGCTTCAATCTCTTTCTGGACCGCCGCGGCATTGTTGGCCTGGGAGTCATTCGGGTAGTTGAGGGCCAGGTCGGCCCCCTGTGTGGCAAAGGCCAGGGCAACCGCTTTTCCAATCCCGCTGCTTGAGCCGGTGATGAGGGCGATTTTATTGTCGAGTTTTCCCATCGGTCTCTCCTCGCTTTTTTTGGGGGTGCTGCGATTATATGGGTTTGTTCTTGACCTGCATGGCCACCAGGGTCTGGTCCGTTTTTTCAAACAGGAGCTGGAGCGCGGTTTCGGCATCAAAGGCATGCGGCGCTTCGAGCCGGGCACCCAGGGCGGCTTTCAGAAACGGATGGTGTGCTATCCAGGCGGTGAGCTGGGGTGGCTGCTGTTCTGTGTGCTGTTGCGCCTGCCACTCCAGCACGTTGTCTGCGACGTGCAGATAGACCACGATGGTCTCGACGTATGGCCGCATTTCGTGGGGCGTTTCCTCTATCCTTTGCTGCACAATATTTTGGAATGCTTGGAACTCGGCATGGTAGGTCGGATAATCCGGCCCGGCATAGGCCAGGTCCAGTAACGGTCGGAGGGCGGCGGCAATGTCGCGGTGTCCGGTCAGCCGTTGGTTGCGGAGTTGGTCACAGGAGGAGGGAAAGAGGAAGGCGAGGGCGAGCACACAGAAGGCTTTCCGATGCAAACTGACAGGGGGCGTGTAGGGGACTCTCATCGGTCTTAAATTCGTTTCTCTCCCCCTAAGAGGCGGGGAAAGAGAAAGGTCAGGCCGCAACTTTCTTTACCCCGTTTGTTTCCCAGCCGGGCGGTAAGCTGGGAGCCGTGGGCGGCTCCAGGCCGGTCTCCTCTTTACAGCGCGCCAGGAGTTCCCGGAGTGGTGGACCAAAATCGAACGTAAGTGTCTCGCCCCGGCTCTCCTTCATGCGCTGACGCAGTGTTCGTGTGGCGCCCTCGTCAACCTCAGACGTTTCCGGGTCGCATACCACGCCGTAATCGGAGGCAGCTTTTCTCACGGACACCAACTCGCGCACGACATCAACCCGGACTTTTTCACTGTCGCGTTCCAGCGGGTCGCCCCAGCCGCCGCCGCCCGCAGTCTGAAAGATGAGCTGGTCGCCTGGTTCGACTTTGATCTGGTCGCACTTTGAGGGCAGGACGGTGCAGGTTCCGTCGGTGTGGACCAGGATTTTCGTCGAGCGCATCCCCGGTTTGCCCCCGAGGATACCCCAGGGGGGAGTCAGCCAGCGGTCGTCGTGGATAGCGATCTCACCCGGTTCGAGAAAGGTGTACCATTTGTCGATGCCGTTCCCACCCCGATGCAAACCGGCTCCGCCGGAGTCGATGACCGACGAATAGCGATCCACGCGTAGGGGGCAATAGCTTTCGAGGTATTCGGTTGGAATATTGGTGAAGAGCGGCCACCAGGAATGGCCGTCCATGCCGTCGCCTATCGGCCGGCCCGGAATGCCGCCATAGCCGATCTCCATAATGAAGAAGAAATTGTCGTCCTTATCGTTGCCGCTGTACAGCAGGTGGGGGCTGGTGCCGTAGCCGGCCGCAGTCGTCAGTTCCGGGCTCTGTTGGCCGAGACAGCCGCCCATGACATCGAACAGGCGGGCCAGGGCATGGGTGCGACAGCCCAGCGGGGCGGGGAATTTCGGATGGAGGAGGGAGCCGTCCGGCATGCGGGCGTCAATCAGATCGTAAAAACCGTCGTTAAACAGAATCTGCGGGTCGTAGACCATGATGAGGTAGACGCCGATGAACATCTTGAACATGCCCGGATTGAGATAAAAATTGATCGGCCCAACCGCCTGTGGGTCGGTGCCGGTCCAGTCGAAAATCGCCTTATCGCCCTCACGCCAGATGGTGAGTTTCATTTTGAACGGACCGTTGCCGAGCCCGTCATCATCAATATAGTCCTCGAAGGACTGGGGCTCAGTCGGGATATTGCGCCGGATGAGGGTCTGGACGGCCCGATAGGTTCGGTCCAGCAATGCCTGGCAGGCGGCCAGATAGGTATCCCGCCCAAAGCGCTCGCACAGTTCCTGCACGCGCTGCTCGGCGGTTTTGCAGCCGGCCACAATACCCATGAGATCCGAGCGGTTCATCATCGGGATGCGGACATTGTTCAGAATCAGGTCCAGGACGGCCCGGTTGAGTTCCCCTTTTTCAAACAGTTTGACGGGCGGAATGCGGAGTCCCTCACCAAAGATTGAGGTCGCGTTGGTTGGAAACGAGCCGGGCAGCGGGCCGCCCACGTCCATCTGATGGCCGAACATCGAAGTCCAGCCGATGAGTTCGTCGCCGTCAAAGACGGGCACCAGCACGAGAAAGTCGTTGATATGGGAAATAGCTCCCCCGCACAGATAGGGGTCGTTGAGCAGAATGACATCACCGGGATAGAGCGGCTGGTCAAAGCGCTCCATCATCTCCCGGATGTAGGAGCCGAACTGCCCGACGACCATCCGGCCGTTGGGGTCGCAGATCATGGGGAATTCGTCGTGCTGCTCACGGATCACCGGCGACATGGCGGTGCGGAACAGCACCGCATCCATTTCATGGCGGTAGTTCTTGAGTGCACTCTCGATAATGTCGAGCGTGACGGGATCGACCTCGATCTCTGGAATCTCAGCAATTTTGACATCGCGCATGATACTGTTCCTCATACGTAGGTCGGATGAACGAAGGATAATGAGACCTCCGCCTACAGCACGTTAGTTTATGTTGTCCTTCAGTCCCAGGTTGTTCCGAATATGCCTTACCAAACGGTTGTCAATCTCTGTATGTCTCGGCACCGGCTGTTTCTCTCCTGTGGAAGGATTGAGATAGATGTCATGCCTGGCACCGTGTCTGTGTAGAATGCATCCCTCGGCCAGAAGACGTCGGACAAACTCATTCCGCTTCATGTCCGGACTTCACAGCGAATTGTTTTCGTCTGGTAGTCCTCTGGAACGTCATCCATAGCCATCAACAGGTAGGCGTCTTTGAGATTTTCTTCCAATTCTTCCAGCGTCTCGCCCTGAGTCATGATTTCAGGATGTTCGAGGAGTTTGCCCAGCCAGAATGTATCCGACTTCCAATACACCATGGTCAACTGTGTGTTCATTGCCTGCCTCTCATTATGCTTCCGGTCGGATCAGGATATTCGCATAGCGGTCTACCTCTGCCGTATAATCCGGCAAGACGACCGTGGTGGAATCCATCTCGGTCACAATCGCCGGGCCGGGCAGGCGATTGCCCGGTGTGAGCTTGGCCCGATCATAAATCGGGGTGGCCAAAAAGTCGCCGTCAAAATAAATCCGGTGTTCGTCAACCTGGGCGTGAGCCGCGGACGGTCCATCGATTTCGCCTTCGGGCCAGTGCAACGTGGCTCCCGTGCCGAGGGCAACCGCGCGCAGGTTGACGATCTCACACTCGGCATCCAGACGGAAACGGTAGAGCTGTTCGTGTAAGGCGTGAAACTGTTCCGCCAGCGCCGCCGTTCCGTTGGTTTGCAACTCATCGAGCGTTGTGGTCATCGGCAGCTCATAGCCTTGGCGGAAGTAGCGCATATCGGCGTTATAGAAAATCCGCTGCTGCTGTCGAGAGATGCCTTCCTGCTCCAACCAGCCGGTCGCTTCCGCGCTCAGCCCTTCGAGTATTTCAATGACTTCCGGCGCGGTGATCCGATCCAGGGTGCGGAAGACGGTCCGGGAGAATTCTTCCCGGTAGTCGCAACACACATCGCCCATTGCGCATAAAATGCCCGGTGCGGGCGGGACGATAACCGGAAGCGCGCCAATCAGCTTGGCCACCGCGTTGGCGTGCAACGGCCCGGCGCCGCCAAACGCGGCCAGGGCGAAATTGCGCGGGTCGTAGCCGCGCTGGACGGAGACCAAACGCAAGGCACCGTGCATGTTCTCATTCACGATGTCCAAAATGCCCTGGGCGGTCTGATACACGTCCAGGCCGAGTTTTTTCCCAATGCGCTCGACCGCAGCGTGGGCGGCTTCAGTATCCAGCGTCATTTCGCCGCCCAGCAGATTGGGCGGCAGATGGCCCAGGACAACATTGGCGTCCGTCACCGTGGGCTCTGTCCCGCCCTGGCCGTAGCTGGCCGGACCGGGAGCCGCACCAGCGCTCTGCGGGCCGACCCGGAGCGCGCTGGTAATCTCGGGCACATGGGCAATGGAGCCGCCGCCGGCCCCGATACTGCGGACATCGACCGAAGGAACTTTAATCGGGAAATAGCCCAGGGTCGTTTCCCGCGAAATCGTCTGGCTGCCGTCCTGGCACAGGGCCACGTCGGTGGACGTGCCGCCCATATCGAGGGTCAGCAGATGCGGGAAGCCGGCCTTTTTGGCAATATACAGCGCCCCCGCAACGCCACCGGCCGGGCCAGACATCACGGCGTAGACCGGCCGTTCCTGCGCCATACGTAGCGTCATAAGCCCGGCGTCAGAGCGGAGAATGTTGACGTCCGCCTTCAGGCCGTGCGCCATGAGCTGATCCGCAAAGCTGCGCATATACTGGGCGACCTTTGGTCGCACGTAGGAATTCATCACCGCGGTCAGGGCGCGTTCGTACTCCCGAAACTCCGGCAACACTTCCGACGAGGCGGTAATCGGCGTGTTGGGCAGGACCTCCTGGGCAATCTCTTTGACGCGCTTTTCATGGCTTTGATTGGCGTACGAGTTGATGAGAGAAATCGTCAGCGCCTCGATTCCTTGTGCGCCCAAATCTTGCAGGTCTTGGCGCAGGGCGTCTTCGTCCAACGGGGTGACCACCTGCCCGCGGGTGTCTATGCGTTCGATGGCCTCACGAGTATATTCCAGCGCCGCGGGCGGGTCCGGTTTCTCCATAATCATCCAACCGGCGAGTGGCCCTGGCGTCCAGGAGCGCGCCAGGTGGAGGATTTGCTTAAAGCCCTGGGTCGTAATCAGGCCAACCTTGGCGCCTTTGCCCTCCAGGACGGCGTTGGTTGCCACGGTCGTTCCGTGCATAATCTGGGCGATATCACCGGCTGAGATGTTGGCCGAGCGGCATATTTTCTCAATCCCGGCCAGCACGCCAACCGATGGATCACTGGGGGTAGACGGAGTTTTGGCGCGAACCTGCCGGCCACTCTCCTCGTCAAAGAGGATGAGGTCGGTAAACGTTCCACCGACATCAACACCAAGTTTGAAGGACATGAAGAGCCTGCACTTTCTGATTCAGGGGCTGATTCACGGGTACGGGTTGGTCGCTTTTTTCCGTGCTCTCCGGCCGTCAGGACGAAACCGCGCGCACTGCGGCCTGGTAGGCTTCCGTGGTCTCGCCCTTGTCCGTTTCTGCCAACTCCTGATGCACGACGCGCAGGACCCGTTCGATGTATTCCGCCCGCCAGCGCTCCCGTTCGGCCATAACGGCGTCATCCGGACGATAGGCTTCGAGGTCGTGCTGAGTAAACAAGCCCTTGGCGGCAGCGAGACGCTCGACGCTGTCGAGGCGCTCGCGCAGTACGGAGACCTCGCCGGCCAGGGCCATGACTATCCCCATAACCGTATCGATCTGGGGATCGTTGAAAAAAGTGGGGCGCTTGCCTTTTGCTTTGCGCGACATGAAGGTCTCCTGCTATTTGGTTGCGCCAAAGACGAACCACGCCCCGCCGCCGCCGAAATCGCCCCCTTGAAATTTCTCCGTGCGGGCCTGCGCCCGCTCCAGGGCACTCGGGATCATCGTCTGGATGACACCCCGTGCGGCAAAACCGGACTCCTCGGCCAGCTTTTGGAGGTCCATGGAATGCACCGTGCCCCAGAAGGGTTCGTTATTGTTATAGGTGTCCCAGTCAAGAATAAACGCCTCGTAGGGCGGCAGGCCCTCATACTGCGGCACCTCTTGGTGAAGCATCATGCCCCCCGGCCGTAACAAGCGGTGGCACTCTTGCATGATATTGCGAATGGCCTGGCTCGAAGTCTCGTGCAGCAAAATATGAGAGACGATGAGGTCAAACGAGCCCGCCTCGAAATTGGTCCGCTCCGCATTCTGCTGAGAGAAATGGACGCGCTTGCCCAATGCCTCGGCGCGCGCATGGGCATAGCGCAGGACCGGCGCGCCCACGTCAATGGCAAAGACTTCGGCTTCGGGATAGGCATCAACATAGGGCAGGGTGCTGTGCCCGACGGTGCAGCCCATATCCAGGATGCGAGCGGGCCGGAAATTCGCCTGCTGCTCTTTGAGGTGCAGCACAACCGACTGACCCATTTCATCGTTCAGGCTGCCTAAGCGGCTCATGGCGTAAATATAGACGGCCCGGTCATAGGTCGCTCCGGCGGCTACGTCGTCCTGTCCCAACTCGGTATGATAGCCGCCCGGCTGACAGTGAATGTCTACCGCGGTGTGGTAGGCCGGAATGACCAGGTCCGGATTCAAGCTGAGAGAGCCGAGCGTCTTTCCGTTTGTCGCGGCGCGCTCTCGGAGCTGCGGGAGTTGGCGTTCCACGCTCACATTAACCGCATCCCACATCATTTCCTGGCTGGTCCGCAGCAGCGTGCTCCACATCTGGTAATAGGGTTCGTCCTGCATGACGCTGCGGACCTCATGCCGGTCTTGGGGAGGACGCTGATGTTCACGCGCAAAGCGGGGAGCCGCCTTATGCTCGTAAATAGCCTTATTGCCGGGTGAGACGGTGGTTGCCAGATGGACCTTGAGGCTGTGGACAAAGTTTTGCCGGGCCAACTCATCGTGGGTGGCTGTCGGAAGCAGATCGTGCTGTAACTGCGTATTCATAGTAACTCCTCCATGAAATGTGTACCCTCTCCATAGCGTTATTCGGCAAAGGCGGCAATCATTGCGGCGTTATTGCGACGCACCTCTTCCGGGTCGGCGGCAAAGGAAGGGCTGAGCAAGAGCAGCGTGTCAAACAAACCGTCAAACGCGGTGAGCTGTTGCCGGACATCATCGGGTGTCCCGGCTAAGACCAGGGCATCAATCATATCGTCGCTCACGGCCGCAAGCATGGCCGCAACGTCATTGCGTCTCATCGCGTCTCGGATGGCGAGCTTGGCCTGCGTAAAGCCGGGCGGGTCAAGAATCACATCGAAATAGGGCAGGGTGGCATAAAAGGCGACGGCATGTCTGGCCAAATCGCGGGCCTGCTGACGGTTGGTATTCACGGCGCAGCATTTCACGGCGCAAATCTCGAAGCCGTCTCTGCCTCGCCCGCTGCGGCTGAAGCCTTTTTTCAGATTCGGATGGACAACATCCGTAAAATATTGAGGCGTATTGAGCACGTTGAGGATAATGCCGTCGGCCAGGGCACCGGAGAGCTGGATCATATTGGGCAGCACCGCGGCCAGATAAATAGGGACGCTGGGATAGGCCGGCTCCGTGAGGCGTTGATAATTGCGAACCTGATAAAATTCTCCGCTATACTCGACTGCCCGCGTTGGTGAGCCCTGCCACATGGTACGAATACACTCGACATACTCGCGCATCCGAGCGACGGGTTTGCGGTATTCCAGGCCGTGCCACTGCTCGTTCCAGTCTTTCGGCGCGGTCCCAAGGCCCAGAATGAAACGCCCTTGGGTATACTCGGCCAGGGATATTGCGCTTAACTCGGTCAACATAGGCGGACGCGCAAAATGGGCGACCGCCGTCCCGAGGCGGACGGTCCGAACCGCGTTGGCTATGGCGGTCAGGGGCACAAAGGCATCCCGCCACAGCTCGGCAGCCCAAATACTCTCCGCCCCAGCGTCTTCCGCTTGCGTGGCAAAGCGGACAATATGATCGAGGCTCAGCTTATCTCCATTAAAGAGAACGCCCCATTTTAACGACTTGACTTGCGCCATATGAAGAATCTCCTTGCCCTTCCGGTTCTATGCTTCCGCCTGGTGGCACCTACGCGATGCGCCAGAGGTGAAAGTTATAATATAACATAGTTTGACAATATGTAGCCAAAAAAAATGTAGAGTAATGCTTCCGAGTATGCTATGGAGGACCGTTACTTTTGTAGAGGATGCAAGGACCCGAGAGGTCCTGTTCGGAAAAGCCTTGAAAATTCTTTTGGCGGTTTTGATCGGTTGTGCCCTGACCGGATGTGCGAGTCGTCCGACCAAACCTCTGGTTTTGACTGAACAGGTGGGGGCGATTCCGGTCGAATTCACGACGGCGAATTGCACAATTCCCATTCTTGATTCTCCTCCAGAGTTAGCCCATGAGGTGATCGCCCGCGTGAAAACGTATGGCAATCCGGGTACGGGCATGGAAGCCATGCAGACTGCGCTGCACCGTGAGGCATGTTCGATAGGGGCGGAGGCCATTGTCCTGCAACGGGTGAAAGCCGGAGAGTTCCAGGACGAAATAACAGTGGCCCATGTCGGGGCGAGTACTGCCCGAGACTATCGAAGCCGGGCCGACTACGAATTCCAACTGGTTGGTTTGGCCATTCGCTATAAACAAAAAAATTAAACCGGAAACAGCTTCAATCATCCTGGTGAAATGGCCCCTAGGGGGTCCCTTGACAGTTCCGTCCGTACTTCATAAGTAAGGGTGCTTAACCTCAGGGTCTGACAGACGACAACACTCCCCCGGCCTTAGTAAGGAGAGAAAATCTTGAAAAGACAAATGTATTTGGTGTGGCGGCGTGCGGCTTGGAGCGTTCTGGCCGCCGCCCTCTTTACGCTGTCTGCTTGTGTTGAAGCAGCCGACGAAGAGGTGCTGCGTGAACTCAACGAAATGGGGGCGTCCAGGGGGAATGTGTTTCCTGACCGTGAAGATTTCTATGACGCCTTTGTCCTTGACGCCAATAATGCCTGGGTCGCCGGCGGACGGGGGCTTATTCTGCATGTGACAAATAACGGTCAAGATTTTGCCATGCTGGAGACCGGGGTCCAGGGGGCAATCTACGAGATTGATTTTGCGACCGCCCAGGACGGGATTGCCGTTGGGCAGGACGGAATGGTCCTCAAGACGAGCGACGGCGGAAAAGTCTGGAATAAAATTCCGGTAGAGTTGCCGCTTCAAGACTGGCAGGTCGCCCAGCCGCACTATTTTGCGGTCAGCCGTGGCGCGGACGCGCAGCACATTTGGGCGGTCGGTCCGGTGGGCGCCATTATCCGCTCACAAGACGGGGGAGAGACCTGGGAAGATGTCTCGCTGTGGTGCGATCTGAGCTTTGATAACTTTGCGACATCGAACCCCGCAGATGACCCTGAGTCAACCCTGCCTCGGATGAATCCGTGTGATGTGACGCTGAACGGCGTGTCGTTCCCCACGAATATGGATGGCTGGACCACAGGTGAATTTGGGATTATTCTGCACACCCAGGATGGTGGTGTCACTTGGCAGCGGCAACGCAATGTGCACAACCTGCCGAAATACACCCGCCCGGAACTCCCAGAAGAAGAAGCGATCCGGCAGCGTATTCCCCCACTCTATATTGAAGACCTCTTCCTGATTGATGTGGATTTTCGGAACGCTCAGGAAGGCTATGTCACCGGGGAGAGCGGGACCTTGTTGCAAACGACAGATGCGGGGGAGACCTGGACCAACATTCCAAGCGGGAGTTTTAATACGCTCTTATCCGTTACCGCCGCTCCAAATAACAACCGCGGCGACTTTGCCACAGGTGTGCTCGGCACGCTTGCTTCAGACTCCAGTGACTCATGGCACCTTGACGACGATGTCCGCCAGCATGTGCTGACATGGATTCGCACGGCGTCCTTTGCGTCTGACGGGCAGTTTGGCCTTGCGTGTGGAGGGAAGGGCACGGTCCTGGTCACGTCTGACGGTGGCAAGAGTTGGGCCTCTACGGATAAGGCAAAGCTGTATGCCGCGAACCCGTCCCTCTGAGGTGTATATCCATCAGATCAACGGCGCTGTCATGACTGACATGCCTATAATAAACAGGACAAATTACTCACACACTACTACGCCCCCGCTCGCGTAAGGAGGAATAACATGGCCCATACTCCCCCAGGTCAACAAAAAGGCTTCGCCGACCGCGTGATTGAAGCCTATCTGACGGTTCTCTGGCGACACCGTATGGCGTATCTCGTGGCTTTGGCGATTGCGACGGTCATGTGGGGCTATCAGGCCCGCAAGGTCGAAATGTACAGCCAGTTTGCCGACCTCCTGCCCCAAGGCCATTCCTATATCCAAGCCTATAACCAGCATCGGACGACCTTTGGTGGGGCCAATATTGTGACGGCGGTTCTCCAGGTGGAGGAAGGTGATATTTTCACCAAAGGAAACCTGGAAAAGGTTCGTTTCCTAACGGACCAACTCGACCAGATCAACGGTGTGGACCATAACCAAGTGGCTTCGCTCTCTCACGTCAAAATTCGCAATATCAAGACCTTGCCGGGAGGCATGGTCCGCTCGTATCCGGTTCTTCCCGTTGACGTACCGGACGATCCAAACGAGCTCAGCGCGCTGAAGTTCGAGATGTTCAATAACGATATCGTTATGAACAAATACGTCTCGGAAGACGGCAAAGCCGCGCTCGTTCTCGCCGGATTTAACGAAGATCGCTTGGATTATCGGGAAATTCAGCGTGAGATCACCCGCATCCGGAGTGAAATAGAGGACGACAACACAAAAGTGTACGTCGCTGGCGAGCCGGCCCTCAAAGGCTGGGTCTGGTTTTTCACCGGTGAGCTTTTCCTGATCTTCTCCTTTACCGGAATAATGGTCTTTCTTGCGCTGATTATCTATTTTCGGCGGGCCTACGGGGTGCTCGTCCCATTAATTGGCGCAGCCATCCAGACGGTCTGGGGCCTGGGCTGGGTCGGCTGGTGGGGCTTTAATCTTGATCCCCTGATCCTGGTGATCCCGCTGCTGATTACGGCCCGCTCGGTCAGCCACGCGGTGCAGATGATTGAGCGCTATTTTGAAGAACTCGAAGTCTCGAAAGACCAGGAGAAGGCGGCCTATACCTGTCTGAGCGACTTGTTTCTGCCGGGTGTGACGGGTGTCATCAGCGATGCCGGTGGGATTCTGGTCCTGTCCGTTGCCACCATTCCTCTGATTGAGAAGCTTGCTTACTATGGGAGTTTTTGGGCCTTTGCCAATATTTTCTGTATTACCCACACCATGCCCATCCTGTTATCGTATTTCCCAACTCCAAAGACAACGGAACATTTTATTCCGCGTTGGATGGATTTTACGCTGACCACGGTAGGAAAAATCGCCACCGGGGCAACCAGCCGCTGGGTGATTATGGCCGTGGCTGCGGTGACGATCTTTTTTGGCGTGCGGACCGCTATTTCGGTGCCGATTGGTGAACAGGAAGCCGGCTCCCCGCTGCTGTGGCAGGATGCCCATTATAATGTGTCTGCGCGTACCATTAACGAGCGATTCGCCGGGGCCAACCAACTGGTGATCTACCTGGAAGGCGAGCGGGAGCATATCCTCAAGGAGCCGCAGGTGCTCGATACTCTTGAGGAAATGCGCCGCTACCTGTTGGAGCAGGTTGAGGCAGGGGACACGCGCGAGCTGTACACTTTGGCGCGTAATTTGAATCGTCGCTATCATTATGGCGACCCCCGCTGGCAGGTCATTCCGCCTGACCGATCCATTACCGGGAATCTGATTTTCGTGTATGAAGCCTCAGCTCCCATATCGGGTGTTATTCTTGAGTACACCGATATGGTCTACAAGAACGGCCAGTTTGTCGTGTTTTACAAGGACGTAAAGGGCGACACCGTTCGCGAAGCGATCGCTCGGGCGAAGAAATTCATGGCCGAACACCCCATTGAAGGGGTGAATCTGCGCTTGGCCGGCGGATTTATCGGCACGACTGCGGCACTGAATGAGGAAATTGATCGATCCGAGAAGCAGGCCGCCATGCTCGTCATTATGACCGTTTACACCCTTGTCCTTTTGAGCTACGGTTCCCTGATTGCGGCAACCTTGGTGATGCTCGCGCTTGTTGCCGCGGGGGTGGCCAGTTATATGTACGTCTCCTTTATGGGTATCGGCATTAATATCAACTCGCTGCCGGTGACTGCGGTGGGGATGGGCATTGGGGTGGACTACATCCTATATGTCGTTGACCGGATTCGACTCGAAGTCCCACGGGCAGGGGGAGATTTGATTGCAGGAATCAAAAAAACGGTGTCAACAACGGGCATGGCGGTGACGTTTACGGCCACGACCATGATCGCCGGCGTGATTCCGTGGTATTTTCTGTCGAGTTTGCGCTTCTCTGCGGAGATGGCCCTGTTATTGGCCATTCTGCTGGTGACACACTGGTTGTCGGCGCTGACAATGATTCCAGCCATGATTGCGATTGTGAAGCCGAAGTTTGTGGTTGGGCAGCCTGCGCAGGTTGAGGAAGAACAGCCAATGGGGGTGGAGCCCAGCCCGCAACCAACGAGCTGATAAAATTTGAGGGATTGTTGTGACAAATGGCCCCTCTGGGGGTAGTAAAGATTTTCCCTTCGTGAGGGCGAAGGGCAAGGAAGGAGATCTCGTTATGAAACGAGCAGGGAGAGGGATATTTGCCGGGTTGTGGTCGGGCCTTGTAGCTGTCGGCCTGGGTCTGGCGCTCGCGGTTCCGTCTGCGGACGCCGCTGGAAGGGGAGATAAAGGACTCCTGGACAGCTTCGAGAGAATGGCCATCCACGGCTACGTGGACAACTTCTCCATTCTACGGAACAATACCTTCAAGACCGACTATCACGTCGCGTCGTCCCGCTACCGGGCCAGCGTGCAGTTGGCCGGCCCGCTGTACGCAATGCAGGACTACTTTGACCGCTTCGAGTATTTCATCGAGTTGCGGCCTCAGTACGAGTCGATCTACGATATAGACGACAAGTTCGGAAACGGCCGGAAAGGCGAGGGCAAGCGCTTCGTCTCCGGGCGCTCCGGTTATCCCAAACCGGCCAATGCCGGATTCCTCCAGGCCTTTGGGCTTAATCCTGGTAACTACGCCGGATTCTGGCCAAAGGAAGGTGGGGCAGGGGGCAACGTCGAGTTCATGCACGCTCTGGTCCCCGGCTCGAAGTACGGAGTAGCCGGTCGCGATATCGATTCGCGAAGCAGAGGCTACTACGGCCTGGACGCCAGCCAGAACGACTTGCGCTTCGGTATGACCCGCGAGACCAATATGGACCTGTACTATCCCGTCCGAGAGGCGTATTTCGACTTCTTCTGGAAGGGCCTTGGCGGTCGCAACTGGCTGCGTGTCGGGAAGCAGCAGCACGTGTGGGGGAAGGCCGACTTCTTCCGCCTGCAAGACATCGTGAATCCCGTCGACTTCGGCGACCACTTCTTCATTGATCTGTTCGACGACACGCGCGTGCCGCTCTGGTCGGCCCTGTTCGAGCACCGCTTCGGCAACATCGGCCCACTGCGCGATGTAGCCGGTAGCGTAGTGTACGTCTTCGACCGCCACACGCCGACCGGTCTCGGTCACCCGGCCCAACCCTGGGCCACGGGCTTTGGCCGGACGATAGACGGCTTTGTGTTCGGGAACGATCTGTTTGCAACCGCGCTTTTCCCCGGCACGGCCGATGACCCGACTATGGCAAGCGAGGGCAGACCGTATCTCCCGTTCAAGAACATGGCGCTGTACAAAAACCGTGCCCCGCACTGGAATCTGAAGAACGGCGGCATCGGCATGCGCTGGGAAGCCACGGCCGGCAACCTGCGTATCCAGGTCACCGACTATTTCGCGTTTGCCGACTTGCCCGCGACCGGCTGGGACCGCCTTAACGTCTCTAATCGGCCAGAGTGCACGACAGACGGAAACGGGAACAGCATTCTGCCCGCGGACCGGAATGAAGCACCGGGTGTCGGTATTACCGCCAAGGACGGTGGCACAGTTCTTAGTACTTCGGGCGTCGGTCCGGTAGTAGTCGGCGTCAAGCCGAAGCAGATCCAGGTAAGGCAAGCAGCCCTCTTCAAAGAAGGTGGGTCGTCATACGGCACCAAGAAGAAATTCCGCCACGCCGAATATCACAACCACTGCACCTTCGGTGGCTCGCTGTCCGCCAGATACCGCAAGACCAACACGCTGGGCCTGTCGCTCGACTGGTTCGAGCCGTACACCGGCCTTGTGTTCCGCTGGGAATCGTCCTGGAGCGCTAACGCGATGCTGAACGACACGACCAAGGTCGATCTGATCGCGGACGGCAACTCCTTCAAGTGGGTGCTGGGGATTGACCGGCCGACCCTGATCCGTTGGCTCAACCCGACGCGGAGCTTCTTCCTGAGCGCCCAGGCGTATGGAACCCACTTTCCCGACGTGAGGGCCGGCCGCCGCGGCATCACCGCCGAGAACAACAACTTCATCTTCACCGTGTTCGCGCAGAATCACTTCATGCGCGACCAACTGGTCTACCTGGTCTTCGGGGCGTTCGGCACCGCGGCCCAGGACGGCACGACCGGCGGTAATATCGAGTATCTGATCACCAATAACTGGTCGGTTACGCTGGGTTTCACCGCGTTTCTGGGTGGACGGCATAAACACGATCTCGGCGCGTTCGGCGCTTTTACGGGCGACCCGAACAACCCGTATACGGAAGCCGGTTTCGGCCTGTTCCACATGCAGGCCGGTGGCTCGGAGCGGAATAAGATGAACGAATTCTGGAGCCGACTGCGCTATCGTTTCTAGTAACCATTCCCTCCCCCCTTGTGGGGGAGGGCCAGAGCGGGGGGCTGGTCCCTTTGTTCTGGCTAAAATTAGAAAAATACCTGCTGAGGTATTATTGACTTCCCCCAAACGTCAACCAAGAATAGAGCGATAAATTTTTCCCGGAGGAGGATAATATGAGACGACTCACAGCGATTTCGTTTCTCGCGGCCTGTAGCCTGTTGTGGGCACAGACCAGCGTGTGGGCCCAGGGTGGTGATCCCACGCAGTATACGCATGACACCTTTGTCCAATGGTTCAGTCAATCCAAGGATGCTGAGCCGGAATTTAAAGCCGGCGATGTCCTCACCCATGCGGACCTGCCCAAGGTGCAGCCGTTTATGTTCCCCGGTTACTTCGAGCAGTATGAGAAGTGGAACGACGGTTCGCTCCAGATGGAAGTGGTAGAAACCTATCACGTGAAGGCGCACCAGACGGTGTTGGAGTGCGACGAGAAATATCAGAAGCAGGTATCACTCGCCGCTGATGGCGCGCTTGAGAACTACATCTGCGGCTATCCGTTTGCCAACGACGACATTATGAGCGAAGGCGACGACAGCATCGCCGGCCTCAAGGTCGCCTGGAACTATGACAAACGCTTTTACTGGCGCGGATATTTCGTGGCCAACGCGTTGACCACGTGGCTGCGCTTCGGCGGGACGCATACCGCCCCCGAGCCGACCAAGCCGCCCGATGCCTGGATTGGTGACGAGGTCGATCTCGACACCGACTGGGAATATAATACGGAAGAGATCTATGGCGGCGGCGGTACCTACGAGCGCAGCTTGGGGACCTTCTACCACAAGGCGTATCACTCCCAGATGGCCATGTTTCCGGACAACAACTACAACCTGCCCGAAAACGATGACGCCGGAACCGTGCACTGGAAAGAGTTCACCGGCTTCTTCGAGCCGTACGATGTCCGGGGGACGGCCTTCATCATTGCCCGCTATATTGACCCCCGCCGGACCGATGACGGCTGGGCCTATGTTCCCAGCCTGCGCCGTGTCCGCCGTATTTCGGCTGAGGTGAAGTCCGACTCGCTGATGGGGACCGAGCATACGCTGGAAGATTTCTACGGCTTCTCGGGTCGTCCGCTTGAGTGGGACTGGAAGTTCTGGGGTAAGAAGAAATTCTTGACCGTTCACGCCAAAACTAAGTGGGATGATGATGGTGTGCGGTACGGCGGACCGGATGGCTGGCTCAATATGGATGTGTGGCAGATCCGCGAACTCTTCGTGGTGGAACGGATTCCGAAAGACCCGCGTCATCCGTACAAGAGCGCCATCATGGCCATCGACCCGGAAACCTGGGAAACCTGGAACCACATCGCTTTCGACCGGAAAGGCAAGCTGTGGAAGCTGTGGCAGTGGGGCTACCAGTGGGCTGACGACTCCAAGAAGTATACGTTCATGAACGCCAATCGTGGCGCGATTCACTGGCGGAACGTGGACACGGTCGACATCCAGAACGGTCGTGGCAACCTGTGGCGTGAATACGGCGGTGGTCTGCCCGACTTTTCGATGGATTTCATTAACGGCCTGTACGACCTCAACCGTCTGACCGAGCTGCACCGCTAAGCAGCCTCAGAAGACATCTCCGAGGGGAGCAGCCTAGCTGCTCCCCTTGTACGTTTCGACCTACAATAAGAACGCTGAACGGTGAGAACATGGGCTTCAGTATGAAACACATCCTGACTATCGTTCTGAGTCTTGGCGTTGTGTTGATCGCCAGCGATCTCCGGGCAGAAGGAGAGCCGCAACCAACTGCACCCAAAGCTGCCGCGTATTACGGCTGGCTCGACAAATTTGAAAACCCGTCTCACCGACCGCTGACCCCGACCCGGAAGGATAGTGCTGATACGCTGGCTGAAAAAAGTCAGGCTGAACCGGCTGCGCAGACTGATATCGCCTCAGTCAAGACTCTCCCCTCGACCGAGAGCGGAAGCGCTGCGCTTTCCGACCCCATTGTCGAGGAGGAAACAGCCGAGCCGGGTGAGGGCCTGGGCTGCTATTATCATCGTGCCTACTATTCTCACTTACCCATGTTCAAAGATGACGTGTATTCACTGCGCGGTTCCTTTGACGTAGCGGAAACCTTTCATAAGCCCTCTGAAGACGTGGTTTCGGTTCCTCCTGCTCAGGTGACGCCGACGGAATAGCCTGTTTCGCAGGGCTATGAACCCTCATGTCTCGGCGCTCTCCTGTAGTGAACAGTCCAGGCCGAATCCTCAACGTCGCCGTTTCCATTGCTGCCCTGTGTTTTGCGCCGTTTGCTTTTGGTACGGACGAAGCGCCGGGCACCCGCCTCAAGCAATTAGCCGAAGAGGCCGGGCGTTTGCACGCGGCTGGAAAATTTCAAGCCGCCGTTCCCGTTGCGCGTGAACTCCTTGAGCAGACGGAAAAGGTCGCCGGCCCGGATCATCCGCTCGTCTCTCAAAGCCTGAATAACCTGGCCCTCCTTCTCCAGCAGACCCGTCAATACGGGGAAGCTCGTCAGCTCTTTGAACGGGCGCTGGGCATTGATGAGCAGCAACTGGGGAGCGATCATCCCGGCATTGTCCGTAGTCTGAGTAATCTCGCCCTGGTGCTCCAGGATCAGCAGCAGTTTGATGCGGCCCGTCCGCTGTTCGAGCGAGCCCTTCGCATTACAGAGGCTGCCTATGGGCAGTCGCATGCCGCGGTTGCCGTGAGTGTCGGCAACCTGGCAACTCTGTACAAAGAGCAAAGGCAATACGAGAAAGCCCGTCCTCTTTTTGAACGGGCGTTGGCGATGCACGAGCAGCAACTGGGTGGCAACCATCCGGCCGTCGCCCTCAGCATGATTAATCTGGGCGAGCTTTTTATTGCGACCAAGAATTATAACGGTGCGCGAACCTTGCTCCAGAGTGCGCTCTCTATCCATGAGAGCACGCACGGTGCTCGGCACCCTGTTGTAGCTGACGACCTGACTCGGTTGGGTCTGCTCTTGAAGGAAATGGGAGACTATACCGAGGCGCGGGCATTGCAGCAACGTGCGCTCGAAATCCGAGAGGCGGCGCTTGGCCCGTCCCATCCCGATGTGGCTGCAAGTCTCAACAATCTCGGATCGGCCTTATATCAAATAGGGGAATTTGCCACGGCCCGGCCCATGTTTGAGCGGGCTGCCGAGATCTATACCACCGCCTATGGTCTGCCGCATCCGGACGTCGGCACCAGTCTGAACAACCTGGCGTCCCTCTTGTATCAGGTCCGGAACTACGCTGAGGCCGCGGAGGTCTACGAGCGCGTGATTGCGATCAACGAACAGGCGCTGGGCAAAGACCACCCGGTTGTGGCGATGAATCTGAACAATATGGCCCTCGCCCTACGCGAGGGAGGGGATAGCGTTCGCCCCTTGCCTCTGTACGAGCGGGCGCTTCAGATTACCGAGACGGTCTACGGCAGCGTTCATCCCAATGTTGCGGTCAGTCTGAATAACTTGGCTTCGCTGCACCATCAGAACGGCAACTTTGAGACCGCCCGGCCGCTGTTTGAACGGTCCGTACAGGTTATGAAGAGCGCGCTGGGCGAGGATCATCCGAATATTGCCACGAGCCTGAATCAGTTTGCGCTGTTCCTCAAAGATGCCGGCGACCCCGCCGCATCTCAGCAGTATTACGAAGAAGCTCTGGCGGTTGAGACCAAGGCGTTGGAGCCCGGACAGCGTGATATTGCGGTCAGTCTGAATAATCTCGCCACGACCCTGAGCGGCATTGCTGACCTCCTCCAGGACACCCAGGATTATACGACGTTCTTACCCATATACGAGCAGGCCGCTTCCGTTATGGAAGCGTCGCTTGGCGCAGCTCATCCCAACGTCGCGCTGAATCTCCGAACCCAGGCGACGTTCTATGCCGAGCAGGGAAAAAATGAAGCGGCGGTGTCGCTCACAGAGCGAGCGGTCCACATCCAGGAGGAAGCCCTGCCCGCAGACAGTCCGGTGACCCGCGAGACACTGGAACAACTCGCTCGGCTGTATGAAAAGACCGGCAAGACGGACGCGGCCAAACAGACGCGTGACCGTCTGAGCGCGATGCCAGCGGCTTCTCCTCAAGAGTAAGACCCTTCCCGGAGAGAAGCAGCGCCTTTTCAGCAAACGGAATTCTTGATTAGGTAGGGCCGTCTCAGACAAAAAGGAGTTGTCTATGCGTCGGGTTGCCCTGGTTGGGGCGGGACTGTCACGCTTTGGGGTACGCGCAGCTGGCTTTCGGGAATTGCTGGCCGAGGCCGGCCGGGCCTGCTTTACTTCTGTTCCGCACTTGACACCCAAGGATATCGAAGGGCTGGTCGTCGGTGCTGTCCTGCCTGAGCGGGCGGCCTTTCAAAGTCATATTGCTCCGCTTGCCGCGGAAACGCTGGGCATTCAGCCGCGCAAGCTCTCGGCCCGGACCGAACATATGTGTGCCAGCGGCAGTGTCGGGATACGCTATGCCTACGCATTCATTGCCGCCGGTCTGGCCGACATCGTCATGGTGCTGGGGGTCGAGAAGCTCAATCTGCCCAATATGGGGGAGGCCGTACTGAATATGGGGGCGGGGGTGGACCGAGACTGGGAAGCCTGTTTCGGACTCACCGCCCCGCCTGCCTTTGCCCTGGCAGCCCAACTGCATATGGCTGAATACGGAACAACAGAAGAGCAACTGGCTCAGGTGGCGGTGAAAAACCATACGCATTCAAGCAAGAATCCGTACGCCCATTTTCAGAACGGTGTCACCCTGGATGCGGTTGTGTGCTCGCGCATGATCGCCTCCCCACTCCGGCTGTTTATGTGTTCGCCTATCACCGATGGTGCGGCGGCCGTTATTCTGGCGAGCGAAGAGCGAGCCAGGGATATAACGGACAAGCCGGTCTTTATTCGCGGAACCGGACAGGCGGTCCACGGGTTTTCTGTCTCCAGCCTCGACCCGGATTATGCCAGTTGGCCGGCCCTGAAACAGGCCGCCGGGGACGCCTACGCCATGGCCGGGATACCGGCCAGCGCCGTCGATTTTGCCGAGGTCCACGACTGTTTTGCCATCGCCGAGATCATTGCCTCTGAAGAGCTCGGCTTCTGCCCCAAGGGCGAAGGCGGTCCGTTCGCTGCGGAAGGGCGGTCCGATTATGGCGGTGATGTAGTCGTGAATCCGCGCGGTGGTTTGATGGGTTGCGGACACCCGCTTGGAGCTACGGGGGTGGCTCAGGCGGTCGAAGCCTTCTGGCAGTTGCGCGGGGAAGCCGGCGAGCGCCAGGTCACGGAGGCACATATCGGACTGACGCATAATAATAGCGGCATGGGCGAGCATGTGGTCATGCTTTACGGACGGGAGTAGCAGCCTATGAGCGAGTATTGCCGTGCCATCGATCCCTTTCCGCTCCAGAGCAGTAAGAACACCCGACTGGCACCGTTTTATGAAGCCCTGCGATCGCAAAAGCTGCTCACAACATTTTGTCCGCCGTGTGCCCTGCGCCACTGGCCACCGCGTGTGGTCTGTCCGGAGTGTCTCTCGGATCGGCTCGACTGGGTTGAACTGCCGAGGCGGGGGACGATCCACGCTTATACCATCCAAGACACCGGCGTCCCGCCGGGCTTTCCGCGCCCGTTGATTTTTGCCGTGGTCTTGGTCGAAGGGCTGCGCATCTTCACTCGACTGGTTGAAACGGAGCCCACCCAGGTTGAGCGGGGATGCACTGTCCGCCTCTGTCCGTCTGCGGTCGGGCGGGACCCCGAGGGTGACGAACGCTATGTGCCGACGTTTGCCCTGGTCCACGAAAACGCATGAAATACAAAATCGGCATTGACGTCGGCGGCACGTTCACCGACTTTCTTGTCACCGACTCGCGGGGCACGACCCACGTTTATAAGACGCCGACTACGCCCCACCAGCCCGCGGTCGGTGTTTTGCAGGGGTTGCGCAAGATCGCCACTTCTTTTGAGCGTGAGCTGTCGGATTTCCTCGGTCGCGTCAGCGTCATCGTTCATGGGACGACCATTACGACCAATGCCGTCTTGACTGGGGAAGGGGCCAAGACCGCCTTTCTGACGACGCGGGGCTTTCGCGATGTGCTCAATATGCGCCGTGGGCTGCGCGACCGTCAGTACGATAGCAAATACGGTCCGCCGCCGCCTTTGGTTCCTCGGACGCATATTTACCCCATTACCGAACGGGTCAATGTTGAGGGCGCCGTGGTGACCCCCCTGCACGAAGCGGATGTGAGGGACGCGATTGCCCACATCCGGGCGCGGGCGATTGAGGCGGTGGCGGTCAGTTATCTGTGGTCTTTCTTAAATCCGGCCCATGAGCGACGAACCGGTCAGCTCATCCAGGAGGCCTTACCCGATGTGTATGTGTCCCTCTCCTCCGAAGTGCTGCCGCAAATTCGGGCCTATGAGCGACATTCCACCACCGTCCTTAATGCCACCGTCGGTCCTCCGTTGGCGCGTTATCTGACTCAGCTAGAAAGCCAGTTGGACGGCTCGGGATTTACCGGCGTCCTGCTCATTATGCAGTCGAACGGCGGTGTGATGTCGCCCCACCTGACACGGCGCTTTGCCGCCAACACTCTCTTATCCGGCCCAGCGGGCGGACCCATGGCCGGCGTGTTCCATGCGGACACCTACGCCCTGCGCGATGTGATCACGGTTGACATGGGTGGGACGAGTTTTGATGCTTGTCTCATCCACGACCGTCAGCCGGTGACAACAACGGAGGGGGAGATTGGCGGCCATCGATTGGCTCTGCCCGTGCTGGATATCCACACGGTTGGCGCTGGTGGGGGTAGTATTGCCTGGATCGATGCTGGGGGGATTCTCCAGGTTGGACCCAAGAGTGCCGGAGCGGAGCCGGGTCCGGTGTGTTATGGCCGCGGCGGAGTCGAACCCACGGTGACGGATGCCAACCTGGTGCTTGGCTATCTTTCCTCAGACGGGTTGTTAGGCGGGGAGATGCCGCTTGATTACCACGGGGCTCGGCGCGCGGTGACCAACACGCTCGCCGAACCCCTGGGCCTGTCGCCCCTTGAGGCCGCCGAGGGTATTTACCGTATTGTGAACGCCAACATGGCGGCGGCGCTTCAGGGTGTTTCGGTCGAACGGGGCTATGATCCGCGTGAGTTTGCTCTGGTGGTTGCCGGTGGAGCCGGGCCGTTGCACGCCGGAATGATAGCCCGAGAATTGGACATTCCGCTGATTGTGATTCCCCAGGAGTCGTCGGTATTCTGTGCGGCCGGCATGCTGATCTCTGATTTGCAGCACGACTACGTTCGGACCTTCACCCAAGACTGGGGCGACATTGTTCCCGACGAGATCAACCGCAGCCTGAGGGAGATTGAGGAACACGCCCGCGCAACCCTAGCCTCGGAAGGCATCCCCACGGAGAAAATACAGATCCGGGCAACCCTCGATGTGCGTTACGTGGGCCAGTTTCATGAAGTCGAAGTCCCGCTTCAGCCCCCGCTGGCCGCATCCGAGCTGGAGGCGGCAGCCGTACGTTTTCATCATCTCCATGAAACGCTGTATGGCTACGCCATGCCGGAAGCTGCTTTGGAAATGATCAATCTGCGGGTCAGGGCGCTGGGGCTCACGGACAAACCCCGACTCACGCCCCGCCCGCTGGTGGACGCAGACCCGGCCGTCGCGCTCAAAGGCAGGCGTCAAGCCTACTTCTCCGGTACGCCGTATCAGGTTTCCGTCTATGCCGGAGACCGGTTCGAGTGTGGCATGGCGCTTACCGGCCCGGCCTTGATCGAGCAGTCCAACACCACCGTCCTGGTCCCGCCCGGCTCTCGTCTGGTCTGTGATGCCTACCGAAATTATGTCATGCACCCGGCCGAGCGAGCGCTCGACGAACTCCTGGCCGCGTTGGGCGGTCGCTCGGCCGGTGCGGAAGGGGCATGGAATGCAAACGGACAGGATTGATCCCATCCTGGTATCAGTCATCGCCAATCGCCTGGACTCGATTACCAAAGAAATGGGCCAGACCATGCTGCGGACCTCGCGCTCGCCCATTTTTAGCGAGGCGCGCGATTTTGTGACCGCAATTTATGACCGCCAGCTCCGTCTGGTCGCCCAGACGGCCTATATCCCGATCCTGCTGGCCGCCACGCCCTGGGCGGTCCGCTCAATTGCTGAGACCTATGCCGACGATACCCACGAAGGCGACGTCTTCATTCTCAACGACCCGTATCGGGGCAATAATCATCCGCCCGATTTTACGATTGCCAAGCCTGTGTATACGGATGGCGAACTGCGCTTTTGGTCGGTCACGAAGGGACATCAAGCGGACACCGGCGGCGGCGGTGCGGCGGGGTATCACCCGAAGCGCGCGATGTGTGGGATGAGGGGCTGCGGATTCCACCCGCCAAACTCTATGCGCGGGATAAGGTCAATCGCGGTCTGTGGGAAATGATTGTGTCCAATGTGCGCCTGCGGTTTTTGGTCGAGGGGGATTTGCACTGTCTGGTTGGTGCGGCCGGCCTGGGCGAACGCAATATCACCGCGCTGGTGAAGAAACACGGAATCTCTGTTGTCGAGCAGGCTATTGAGCAGATCCTGGATGCTTCGGAAAAACACATGCGCGAGGAAATTCGGACGATCCCGAATGGCAGGTATCTGGCCGAGCGACAGATCGATAACGACGGGATTGTCCACGACCGACCAGTGACCATTCGGGTCAAAGTCGAAGTGCAGGACGAGTCGGTGGTGTTCGATTACTCAGACTCAGATGGTCAGGTCCCCGGCTATGTCAACAGTCCGTTTGCCAATACCGCTTCGGCGACCTACCTGGCGCTATTCACGCTGGTCAACCCCGAGGTGCCACATAACGCAGGGGCCATGCGTCCGGTTTCCATCGTGGCGCCGAGCGGGAGTGTCGTGAATCCGGTCGAGCCAGCGCCAAGCACAGCCTGTACGGTGCTAACCGGCGAAACCATAACCGAAGCGATCTGGTTGGCCCTGGCGGAGGTTATCCCCGAGCGTGTCCAGGCTGCCTGGGGACGCTGGTGTGCACCGGCCACCACGGGCATGAATCCACGTACTGGGCGGCCGTTCGGGGAGATTCATTTTTTGAGTAAAGGGGGGGGTGGCGCCACCGCCGGCTTTGACGGCTGGGACCACATCGGCACGGTGATTTGCCTCGGCGGGCTGCGCTCGCCGGACCCTGAACTGCACGAACTGGTCAATCCGTATTTTATTGAACAGTTTGAGTATTGCCAGGATAGTGCCGGAGCCGGGCAATGGCGGGGCGGTATGGGTGTGACCTATCGCTGGCGGGTCGAGGCTGACAATATTGCGTGTGCGAACTTCGGGAGTGGTACCCAACCCGCCACGGCACCGTTCGGCCTGCGGAGAGGACAGGGCGCCCCGCCCAACCGGCAGGTTTTTCACTATGCCGATGGCCGCACCGAAGAGGCCGCTGTCAACTCCATGAGTACCCTGTCCACCGGCGATGAAGTAGAGCTGCTCTCAAGTGGCGGCGGCGGATTTGGCGATCCCAAAGAGCGTGCTATCGAAAAGGTGGTACAAGACGTGCAGGACGGCCTGGTTTCGATTGAAAGCGCACGGCGAGACTACGGGGTGGCGATGCATCCCACAACGTTTGTTGTTGACGAAGCGGCAACCGCACGGCTACGCAATAGTAGTCAGTAGGTCGGGTGAGTTGAAGGCGTAACCCGACATCTCGGAGGGTTATGGATAAACTGATAATACACGGGATTAACATCACGAACTCTAAGGGAAAGCCTCTTACTCTCGACCCTCTGAATATCTCGCTTGCCAAGAAGGGCGCGTATGGCCCTTTGGTTCAGAAGCAAATTACATCTTGGGCAAATCTTCGGAATGACGCAGCGCATGGACATTTTGATAAATATGACCCTGATCAAGTGCAGCAAATGATGCTGTTTGTACAAAAATTCTGTGCGGATTTTCTCAAGTGATTCTTAAGAATCGCTTGGTATGAATGGCGTCGGGGGGACTAAGAAAAATGAAATTTAACGTGACAGTTGATCGAGATGAAGACGGGATATGGATTGTTGAATGTCCCGCAATTCCGGGCTGTGTGAGTCAAGGCAAAACAAGGAGCGATGCACTCGATAACATTAAGGAAGCTATTGTCCTTTGCCTTGAGGTAAGGGCGGAAAAGGGGATGCCCTTAACCATTGAGACGCGGCAAGTAGAGGTCGTGGTGTAATGCCGGGACTGCGCTCTCTGAGCGGGAAGGAAGTTGTCCGAATCTTCGAGAGTTTCGGCTGGAGTGTAGCGCGTCAGAGAGGGAGTCACATTGTCATGGTCAAAGAAGGGGGAATAGCCACGCTCTCCGTACCTAATCATAAGGAAGTCGCCAAAGGAACGCTCAGAAGTCTCATTCGCGCTGCCGGTCTTACTGTCGATGAATTTCTCGCGGGGGTATAAATTCATGCTCATTCAAATCCGCCAGTACATCGGAGAGAGGAGCAATGCGATTTAGTGTCATGATCTGGCCCTACTCGGGCCAAACGATAGAACCGGTGGTCCGCCTCGCCCAGTGCGCCGAAGCCGGTGGCTTTGAGACGGTGTATGTCGGTGACTCGCAGATGCTGTGGAACGACGTCTACGTCTGTCTGGCCTGCTGCGCCCAAGCCACGCAGCGTGTGAAACTCGGCCCAGGCGTGACGAATCTGGTCACCCGCCATCCAACCGTGACGGCCAATGCCATGGTCTCGCTCAATATGCTCAGCCAGGGCCGCGCCGTGCTCGGTATCGGTGCCGGGGACTCGGCCGTGAGAACCGCGGGCTTATCCCCGGTCAAGCGAGATCAATTACGCCGAGATGTTGTTTTCATTCGTAATTTATTGTCCGGACAAGAGGTGGAAGCTCCGGCCGTGTCCACCCCTGGAGACAAGAAAACCTGGGGGCAGGAATTACGGTTAAGGGTGGCTGGGGCCGAAGAGTGGGGGCAGGTGCCCATCGAGATTGCGGTCATGAGTCCCCCAGCCGTGGCGCTGGCCGGCGAAATAGGCGACGGCGTTATTGTTGACGGCCATATGGGTGGAAACGGCGAGGGCGCGCGGGCCACGGTCAAGGCGGCGAGTGCAGGCGCGCGAAAAGCGGGCCGGGACCCCGCCCAACTTCGCTTTATCGCCGCGATTGACGCGGCCATTGACGCTGATCGGAGCGCGGCACTCGATCAGGTACGTCCCACCGCGGCGCGTAATATCGCCAACAAACTCTGGCTGCCGGACACGCTTGGTATTGAACACGTCGATGTCGTGAAAGCGGTGACCGAAAGCTACCGCTTCTCTGAGCATCTTGACTTAACCGCTAAACATCGGGAACTTATTCCTGATGTCGTTGCCCGGAAATGCACCATTGCCGGAACGCCGCAAGACTGCATTGATAAAGCGTATGAACTCAAAGCCGCTGGTCTGACCGATATTGCTATTTTTGTGACAACTCAGAATGAGAATGCGGCGCGTGCGACGATTGAACGATTTGCCAAAGAAGTCATCCCGTCAGTGAGATGACAGGTGGAGAGACGGGAAAAGGGAGACGCCGAGATGGCTGCGGAAGATCTGGTCAGACTCTGGGAAGAGCATGTGATAGGCGAATTTGTCGAAAAAGACGAAGAGCTGTCCCTTTCGACTATGGTGGAAGACGCGTCGGTTATGCATATGCCGACGCGCTCCGGAGGAAAGGGCAAGACTGCGCTCCGCGCCTATTATCGGGATATGTTCATCCCTTCGATTCCCGCTGAATGGGAACACAGCATGACAAACCGGGTGGTGACGGACGACTGTATTGTCGAGGAAGCCACAATCCGTATGGTCCACTCGAAACAGATGGACTGGTTCCTGCCCGGGATTCCTCCGACCGGCAAGACTATCACCGCGGAACTTGTCATTATCATTGAATTTCGGGATGGGAAGATGTCCGCGGAACGCATTTACTGGGACCACGCTGCGGTACTGCGACAGGTTGGCCATCTCGCATAGCTGAACCGCTGCTCTTTTAGAGAGAGATGGAATGGCGCGCCTTGGGTGCCAGACAAGGAGTAAGCATGAAGAAACGCTGTCATGCCTACAGTCTACTTATTTTCTTGCTGCTGCTCGTCAGCGCCCCCCCCTTCGCCACGGCGACTGAGGACGAGTCCGCAGTGGACCAGGCCAAGCAGGGTGATTTGCTCGGGGCGGTTGCTACATATAAGGCCAGCCACGACCCGGTTGCAAAGCGCGGGCTTGTCGCGCTCCAGCAGCTCGCGCTTGAGGTCTTGCGACTGGGCCTGCGCTTGGGCGACCCGCATGAGCGGAATGTGGTGGCCGGCATCCTGGGGCGACGGGGTGATTCCGCTGGAATAATCGTTCTTGATGAGGCCTTACAGTCAAATAAGCCCATGCTCCGTCGGACTGCGGCCGACGTCCTGGGTGACATGGCGACGCCTGACGCGGTCGGGCTGCTGCGTCGGCTCTATCACACAGACTCAGAAGGGAAGCGCCTGGCGCTATCGGGACTGCGACGGACACGGGACCGCACCGCGCACTTGCTCTATCTTGATGCCGTGAACAGTGCGGATACGCGCCTGCGCACCCAAGGGGCGGGCGGCCTGGGCGAACTCCGCTCTGCGGTGGCGTCGCCGGTGTTGCACACCCTCCTGAAAACAGAAAAAGACCCGATCGTTGCCGTCACGCTGGCCTGGTCGCTGGCGGCGACGGGTGATGCAAACGGACTCGCCTATCTCACCGCGAAATTGAGCGATGCGAGTGAGCAAATTCGTGATGCCGCAGCCGGATTGCTCGGGTCGCTTGATGACCCGAGTATCGTCGGGCTGCTACGAACCGCTCTGCAATCCGACTCGTCTGAAATGGTCCGCACCACCGCCGCCGCCTCCCTCACCCATTTCAAAGATGCGAGCGGCCTGCCCCTCGTTCAGCAAGCCTTGGAGCATATGGACTTTCGCATCCGTCTGGCTGCGGCCGTTTCCTTTAGCCGGATGGACTATGAAACGGCCAAGCCGCTGATTATGAAAGCCTTGCAGTCCCGGGACCCGTTGACGCGCTCCAACGTGTATCAGGTGATTGGTCAAAATCGGGATGGGAGCGTCGTGTCTGAGGTGATTGAGGCGGTCGGACGCGAGCGGGATTTGTATGCCAAGGTGCAGGGCTTATGGACGATCGGGCGGATTGGTGGGGCTGAAAGCGTCCCTCCACTCCTGGATATGCTCGCCGAGGAAGAAGAAACGGTGCGGCATGCCTCTGCGGAAGCCCTGGTCTTCATCATCGAGCGTCTGTTACAGCAAGGCGGACGGCCACCGCGCTAGAATCTGTTCGGCCCTTTACGCCCGACAGGTGGCTTGATAAGAAGCCGTCCTGTTCCGGTTCAGTCTTGGTTCAGCCCTCGGGTTGGGTCGGGGGGAAAGAATCCGGGAGAAATCAACACGGGAGGAAATATATGGCTGCGTTCGATACAGGTTGGATGGAGCGCTGGCAAGCCCTGGTCAATCAGGACAGCGTGACCAAGATCATAGGCAGGCATTTGACCACGGATGTCCTGCTGGCTTTCGGTGAGACCGCCTACGTCGTGTCGTTTGTGGGCGGGACGATACCGAAAGTCTCGTCCGATATAGGACCAGAGGCGACCTACGCGTTTGCCCTGCGTGGCCCTGCGGAAACCTGGGCAAAATTTGTCCAACCCATCCCCCCCCCTATGTATAACGACATCTGGGCGATGGCCCATCCGCTCCACGGACGGCTGCAAATCGAAGGCGATGTCAAAGTCATGTGGCAGAACCTCCGGGCCTTTACCTGGACCCTTGACCTCATGCGTAATGTGGAAGCGTAACGAGTAGGGAGGACGAAATTATGGCGAATATTGAACCCATTACTGGTCATTATGTCCGTGTCCCGTACGAGGGAGAAGACTATCGGGTGTTTTATGAGGAAGCCGGGCAGGGCGTCCCCCTGGTGTGTCTTCACACGGCTGGTACGGATACGCGCGAGTGGCGCCACCAATTGTGTGATGCCGATATCAACGGCGACTTTCGGGTGATTGCGCTCGACCTGCCTCGACACGGAAAATCCATTCCGCCCACGGGCTGGTGGAAAGAAGAGTATAAACTGACGGCCCAGTTTTACTCGGAATTTCTGATGGCTTTCTGTAAAGAGCTCGAACTCGACAGTCCGGTCATCATGGGCAGCTCAATGGGCGGGAATATCTGTTTGCACCTGGCGCGCAACTTCTCGTCCGACCTGCGCGCCCTGATTGCGATTGAAGCCTGTGACTACTCGCCCGGTTGGTGGCTGGACTGGCTCTGGAATCCCCATGTGCATGGCGGCGAAGCGTGTGCCACCTCAGTGTATGGACTGATGGCGCCGCAGAGCCCGGAAGAATATCGCCGAGAGACTTGGTGGTATTATTCACAGAGCGGCCCGGGCATCTTCAAGGGCGACCTGTATTTCTATAGCGTTGATCACGATTTTCGCGAAATAGCGGAAAACCTGCCGGGCGATATTCCTATCTACTTCATGACGGGCGTGTACGATTTTGCCTGTACGCCGGAGATGACGGAAAAAACGGCCAAAAAGGTCAAGAACTCCGAGTGTATCATCATGGAAGAAATCGGCCATTTCCCCATGTGTGAGAATCCTGTCACGTTCAAGAAATACCTGATGCCAGTGCTGACCAAGATTCTTCAAACGAGTTAAGGCAGGGAAAGCACACTGGAGCGGGACTGTACAGGCAATCCGCTCCAGGTCAGGAGGAAGTCCCATGAAATTCAATCTTTTTGTTTTACCGACCATCCCGGCAACGTTCGAGGAGCGCGCGAGACTTCGCCCTATTGGCCGCAACAACGACAAATATCAAGAAATGCTCACGGAGTTGCGCGAAATAGCGCAACTGGCCGAAGAGCTTGGCTTCGATGCCATGTCAACTACCGAGCATCACTTTCACTCCGAGGGCTATGAGGCGTCCATTGCGCCGCTGATGTTATATACCGACCTTGCGGCGCGGACCGAGCGGATAAAGTTCGCCTCGCTTGGACTGGTCTTACCCACCTGGGACCCGCTCCGGGTCGCGGAAGAGATCGCCGTTCTCGATCATTTGACCAAGGGTCGCTTTATCGCTGGCTTTGCTCGAGGCTATCAGGACCGTTGGACCAATGTGCTTGGGCAGCACTACCATGTGACCGGTGCACCCATGGATGGCTCTGAAGTGGACGCGCATAACCGGGCGGTTTTTGAAGAGGTCTTCAAAATTATGAAGACCGCCTGGACCGAAGAGTCCATTCGGCTCAAGACCAAGTATTACGAAGTCCCGACCCCCTATGAACACGGCATTCAGCGCTGGCCGGTCGCTAAAAACTGGACCTCGAAATACGGGGCCAAGGGAGAGGTGGATGAAAACGGAGCCGTGCAACGGATCTGCGTCGTCCCCAAACCCTACACCGATCCTCACCCGCCGATCTGGCAACCGTTCTCAGTCAGCGAGAAAACGATCCGTTGGTGTGCCTCTGAGGGGATCGTCCCGTGGATTCTGATTGCGCATCCACCCTCATTCCGGGAGCTGTGTGAAGCCTATCGTGATGAAGCAGCCAGACATGGCCGAAATCTCGAACTTGGGCAGAGTGTCGGTGCCTTTCGGTCCGTGCATCTTGGGAATACATACACCGAAGGCTATTCTCTGGGAGCGGAAACGCAGGGAGCCGGATTCATACAATACTTCGCAGGGTTCGGCTTCTTTGAAGCCTATCGCTATCCTGGCGAAACGACACCCGTCCCTTGGAAGTTCGAGCGTATGGTCGAGGCGAAGTACTCTCTGGTTGGAACTGTCGATGATGTCAAACGTGAGATGGAAGCACTCCAGAAGAACGCCAATATTGAGTGGTTTGGCTGGTTCTTCGATCAAGGGATGATGCCGTGGGAAGAGACCAAGCGTCAGCTCGAAATCTTCGGGACCAAAATCCTGCCGGAATTTAAAGACTAAGCGAACCTGTCGGGATTTTCCTTCCCTTTATCGGGCGTGTCACAGGACACGCCCTTTTTTGTTGGTATGATGGTAATATCGATTGCTGACTTTCTCCTGGACGCTTGAGTAAGATCAAAGAGAACAGCATGCACATCCTTCTCGCTGGTGCAGGCGGTCAGTTAGGCCAGGCCGTTCAAGGAATCTTCAGCAGTCACGAGGTTGTTGCTTACGGCCGGCAGCAGCTCGATATTACTCACCTTGACGCGGTCCGCACGGCGGTCGCAACGCATGCTCCCGATCTGGTACTCAACGCGGCTGCGTATAATGCCGTGGACCAAGCGGAGCGAGACCCTGAGGCCGCGTATCGGGGCAACGCCCTTGGCCCGCGCAATCTCGCCTTGGTGACTGCGGCCCGTGGGATTCCACTCCTGCATATGTCCACGAATTATGTTTTCGATGGACTGAGCCGCCGGCCGTATCACGAATTCGATATGCCTCACCCGCAGTCTGTTTACGCGCAAAGCAAGCTCGCCGGAGAAGCGGCGGTGCGGGCCTTAAATCCGAAGCATTATATTGTGCGCACCTCGTGGCTGTATCACACGCACGGCAAGAATTTTATCAAAACCATGCGTGCCCTCTCTCAGCAGCCCGAAGTCCGAGTGGTAAACGATCAATTTGGTTCCCCGACGTATGCCCCGCATTTAGCAACAGCCTTGGCCAGGCTTGTGACAACGGAAGCCTTCGGGACCTACCATATGGCAGGTCGAGGTGGCACGAGTCGCTTTGATCTCATCCGGACTTTATACGCACTGCTTGGCGTTCGTTCTCAGGTGAAACCCATTCCGAGCACCGAGATGCCTCGCCTGGCAAAATGTCCCTCTTATGCGGTACTGACAACGCTCCAAGAGCCGTCTATACAACTCCCTGCCTGGGAAGATGGCCTTGCCCAGTTTGTGCAGTCTGCGCTATAGCCGGACCATTCACGCGAATAATGGCTTGAAATGCCAGGGTGAAGCCTGGCAGTTGATACTCTCGGAAGGGAGCGTGCACATGGAAGAAGGGCCCATGCCTGGAGAAGAAGCAGCGAGTAAAAGCCGCCTTTTCGGCAAAATTGCGCTTGTTATTGTCTGGGTCGTCCTGCTCATCTTTTTAGGCCGTCAGGCTGGGGCCTATGTGCCGGTGTTTGCCGCCTGGGTGGAGACGCTGGGGGTGTGGGGACCGCTGGTCTTCATTGTCGGCTATGCCCTGGCGGCTGTGGCTTTCGTCCCCGGCTCTGTCCTCACCCTGGCTGCGGGTGCAATCTTCGGGCTGCTGAGCGGTATTGTGTATGTGTTTATTGCCGCTACTCTGGGTTCGTGCCTCGCATTTCTGGTTGCGCGCCACCTTGCCCGGGAGGCTATTGAGCGGAAGCTGGCCGATATCCCCCGATTTGCTGCTATCGACCGGGCGGTCAGTGCTCAGGGACGGAAAATCGTTTTTTTATTGCGCCTGTCTCCGGTTTTCCCGTTTAATCTACTGAACTACGCGCTGGGTCTGACCAAGGTGCGCTTTGTGGATTATGCTATCGCTGCATTTGGGATGCTGCCGGGGACGGTGCTGTATGTCTATTACGGGAAACTGGCTGGAGATGTGGCTGCTCTGGCCGGAGGGGTTGCACCGGAACGAGGGATTGCTGACTACGGCGTTTTACTCCTGGGTCTGGTCGCCACTGTCGTGGTGACCACCATTGTTACCCGAACGGCCCGGAAGGCGCTCAAAGAAGCGACCGGAGAAGACTGACGCGTTGCGACGGACCTGCTCAGATACAGGCAATCACTATACTCACAAGGAGAGTGGGGGGATTTGATGGATTTTGGAATTTGTGTTGCCGCAAAAATTGATGATGTCGGTTACATCACCCATGCGGAAAATCTTGGGTACTCACACGCTTGGGTCGCTGATAGCCAAATGATCTGGTCAGACTGCTACGCCGTGCTTGCCCTGGCCGCCCAGCAAACCCGCACGATTAACATCGGTACGGGTGTGTCTGTTGCCGGGACGCGTATTGCTCCGGTGACGGCGCATAGTATTGCCACGATTAACCGCTTGGCCCCAGGTCGCACCTTTCTTGGGATTGGCACCGGCAACACTGCCATGCGAATTATGGGTCACAAGCCTATGAAGCTGCGAGAGTTCGGTGAGTATTTACGCGTGCTCAGAGCGCTCCTGCACGGTGAAGAAGTGACCATGACCTGGCAAGGTCAAACCACGCCGGTCCAATTCCAGATGCAGGAGTATAAGTTCATTGATGTCGAACACCACATCCCCCTGTATGTCTCCGGCTTTGGCCCAAAGGCTCAGGCTTTGGCAGGGGAGTATGGCGATGGGTTGGTTGTCTCTATCCCACCAGACCCGGAATTCATGCGTCGGGCACTGCTCAACGCCAAAGCTGGCGCCGAACGTGGCGGGCGGGATGGAGACCATTATTATACGTGCGCACTCAGCGCGGTTGCCTTGCTAGAGCCGGGCGAATCGCTCGGCTCGGAGCGTATTCTGCGTGAATGCGGCCCGTTTGCCATTGCGTCGCTCCACTATCTGTACGATAAAGTGCGCCAGTTTGGTGGCCCACCGCCCCGGCACTTCGCCAACATCTGGGACGAATACAGCGCGCTGGTCAAGCGGACGCCGCCCTCGCACCGGCATCTGCGCATTCACGCCGGTCACTGCGTCTACCATCTGCCTGAAGAGGAAAAATTCATTACGCCCGAGCTCATCAAATCAACCTGTCTTGCCGGTACACCAGAGGAAGTCATCGAACAAATCAAACAACTTGAAGCAACCGGCCTGGATCAAATCATGCTTCTCCCCTCTCTGGCGACGCAGTATCGGGCGATTGAGGACTTTACGCGGAAAGTCCTGGAGAAGTTGTAGGACAGGTTTGAAAAAGGAGCAGGGATGGGCAACCCAGCGTTGACAAGCATGAGCGTAGTGACTGAGCACTAGGAACGCGGGAGCCGGTCGCTCCTCTGCACCCTATTCAAACGCGGTCGTCACCAACTCCGTATCCAGATATTCCGTAATCTGCTGAATTTTACTGTTCTGAAGCTGGATGATTAAACAGTAGGTATTGTTATACGACTTGCCCGTTTTTGTTTGTGACTTGCCTTGAGTTTGCAAGACGACAGAGTCTCCTTCGGCAATCGTATTCAGAATGGTGTTGGTGATGAAGCCGTCGAGTTGCGCAGTCAGTGGGGTAAAGAGTCGCTCAACGATATCTGCTTTGCCGGTATAGGTGTGCGAGTATTTTGTGGTGCCGATAATGGTCCAGCGAATATCGTCTGACAAATGGCTGAAAAACTTTTCCGAATCACCGGCATTCAACGCGGCGAATGTGTCGTGAACCAATTGTTTATTCTCAGCAGCTCCCATATGTGGTCCCTCCTGTAAAATGTAGAGTAACGGACATATCGCACGTTTACGGGCGGATTGCCATCGCCAGGGCGACTAAAACGCTACTGGCAGAGCCTTGCATATCGTAAGCAGGTCCGGTCACCCAGGGCTTCAACATAATCATCAAACTGCTCCCAATCATCTGGGTTGGCGCTGGCTTTGGAATGGCGTAGTATGGTGATAATATCGTCATAACACGTGCACCAAAACCCGAATATTGCACTCCGGTGGACGGGTCTGCTTCACGAAACTGGCGATAGATCGGGTAGGGGTTCTGACGGAAATCCTGCTGAAGGGGGTTAAATTCTATCGGTATTTCGGGATGAGCCGGTTTTTTTAGTATCTGGGGCGGACGATTGGGATTCTTCGAGCATGGTCGTGCCCCCTTTAGCGGCTACCGTGGCTCTTGGAGTGACTACTGCAAGCGGTATAGACGGGCTGTAGGAAAGTCAAGATGAAGAAGGCCGAGCAGTCAGAAGCCACTCGCACGGCTCTACTCCAGGCGGCCCGCGAACTCTTTACCGAGCACGGCTATGCCGGCACGGCGACCGAAGATATTGCCCAACGGGCCGGGGTGACCCGCGGCGCGCTCTACTACCAGTTTGGAGACAAGTCCGGCCTCTTTCAGGCAGTCTTTGAAGACCTTAATCTGCATATTGCTACCCAAGTCGTGAGTGCCATACAGTCTAGCCGAGAAGAGCGGGGAGACCTCTGGGATCAGATAGTCCGTGCTGGTACGGAAGCATATTTGGATGTCTGCCTGGACCCGGCTGTTCAACGTATCACGTCGATTGAGGCCCCCGCCGTCCTGGGTTGGGAGAAGTATCGTAATTTGGACGAAAAATATGGGCTGAGTCTTATCCGTGGGGCCCTCCAAGAACTTATGGACGTTGGGCTGATTGCTCCACAGCCAATTGAACCACTGGCTCATCTTGTTTTAAGTGCCGTAGTTGAAGCGGCTATGTATATTGCCCGCGCCGATGATATGGCCATTACACGAAAAGAGATGAGGGCAAGTTTGGAACACCTTCTTGATGGTCTACGGGTCAAAGGTTGAGTCTGCGTATGAAGAAGGCCGAGCAATCCGAAGCCACTCGCGCAGTGTTACTCCAGGCGGCCCGCGAACTCTTTACCGAGCGTGGGTATGCCGACACGGGAACCGAAGACATTGCCCAACGGGCCGGGGTGACGCGCGGCGCGCTCTACTACCAGTTCCGTGACAAGCCGGGTCTCTTTCGGGCGGTCTTGGAAGATCTCAATCTGAACATTTCTACCCAAGTCGCGAGTGCCATGCAAGCTAACCAAGAGGAGCCAGGAGACCTCTGGGACCTGCTCGTCAACGCTGGCAGGGAAGTGTATCTGGATGCCTGCCTGGACCCGGCTTTCCAACGTATCGTGCTGATTGAGGCTGCCACCGTGCTGGGCTGGGAGGAAAAGCGTGCGGAGGACGAAAAATATGGGCTTGGTATCATCCGTGGCATGATTCACGCACTTCTGGAAGCTGGGCTGATTGCTCCACAACCAGTTGAACCGCTGGCCCACCTTGTCTTAAGCGCAATAACTGACGCGGCGATGTATATTGCCCGTGCTGATGACATACCTGCTGCGCGAAAGGAGATGGGAGCCAGCCTGGAACGCCTCTTTAGTGGTCTACGGGTGAAGAGCTGAGTTTGCCTATGAAGAAGGCCGAGCAATCGGAATCCACCCGTACAGCGTTACTCCAGGCCGCCCGCGAACTTTTTACCGAGCGCGGGTATGCCGACACGGTCACCGAAGACATTGCCCAACGGGCCGGGGTGACCCGCGGGGCGCTCTACTACCAGTTCCGTGACAAGCCCGGTCTCTTTCGGGCGGTCCTGGAAGACCTCAATCGGTATATGGCTCAAAAAGTCGCGAGTGCCATACAGGCTGGCCGGGAAGAGCAGAGAGCCCTCTGGAATGCAATAGCCCATGCGGGCTTAGAAGCGTATCTGGATGCCTGTCTGGACCCGGCTTTCCAACGTATCGTGCTGGTTGAGGCCACCACCGTTCTGGGCTGGGAGGAAGAGTGGACGGTGGATAAGAAATATGGGCTGAGTCTCATCCGCGGTGTCCTCCAGGAACTCGTGGACGCCGGGCTCATTGCTCCACAACCGCTTGAACCGCTGGCTCATCTTGTCTTAAGTATAGGGAGGGAAGCGGCTCAGTATATTGCCCACGCCGATGATATACCCACTGCGCGCAAAGAAATGGGTGCCAGCCTGGAACGCGTTTTCAATAGTATGCGTATACGATGAAGAAGGCCGAGCAATCCGAAGTCACCCGCGGGGCTCTCCTCAAGGCGGCATGCGAGCTCTTTACCGAGCGTGGGTACGCCGACACGGCCACCGAGGATATTGCCCAGCGGGCCGGGGTAACCCGCGGAGCTCTCTATTATCAGTTCCGTGACAAGTTCGGTCTCTTTCGTGCTGTTGTGGAAGACCTCAATCTGCATATTGTTCAAAAAGTCCTGAGCGCCATGCAGCCGGATCAAGAGGAGCAGAAAGATCTCTGGGGTCATATAGTCCGTGCGGGTACGGAAGCATTTCTGGATGCCTGCCTGGATCCAGCTGTCCAACGCATTGTCTTGATTGAGTCCGTCGCCGTCCTGGGCTGGGAGGAAGAGCAGGCGTTGGATGAGAAATATGGGCTGGGTGTCGTCCGTGGTGCCATCCAAGCACTTATGGACATTGGGCTGCTTGCTCCGCAACCGCTTGAGCCGCTGGCTCGCCTTATCTTAAGTGTAGAGAGGGAAGCGGCTAGATATATCGCACGCACCGATGATATACCCACTGCGCGCAAAGAAATGGGCGCAACTTTGGAACGTCTTCTTGATGGGATGCGGGTGAGGGGCTGAGTCTGCCGATGAAGAAGGCCGAGCAATCAGAGTCCACCCGTACGGCGTTACTCCAGGCGGCCCGCGAACTTTTTACCGAGCGTGGGTATGCCGACACAGGAACCGAAGAGATTGCCCAACGGGCCGGGGTGACGCGCGGCGCGCTTTACTATCAGTTCCGTGACAAGTTCGGTCTTTTCCGTGCTGTTGTGGAAGACCTCTATCTGCATATTGCTCAAGAAGTCGCGAGTGCCGTACAGCCTAGCCGGGAAGAGCCGGGAGACCTTTGGGATCAGTTCGTGCGCGCCGGTACGCAAGCATACCTGGATGCCTGCCTGGACCCGGCTTTCCAACGTGTCGGGTTGATTGAGTCCGTCGCCGTCCTGGGCTGGCAGGAAGAGCGTGAGTTGGACGAAAAATATGGGCTGGGTGTCGTCCGTGGTGCCATCCAAGAACTCATGGACGCTGGGCTCCTTGCTCCGCAGCCAATTGAGCCGCTGACTCAGCTTGTCTTAAGCGTAGAGCATGAAGCGGCTCGGTATATTGCCCGTGCCGATGATATACCCACTGCACGAAAAGAAATGGGCGCCAGCCTGGAACGCCTCTTTGATGGGATGCGGGTGAAGGGCTGAGTCGATTCCCGTAGATATAGGTGGCGAGACGTGCCCCCCAGCTACGGATTGTAGGGAAGTCAGAATGAAGAAGGCCGAGCAATCAGAGGCCACCCGTACGGCGTTACTCCAGGCGGCCCGCGAACTCTTTACCGAGCGCGGATATGCCGACACAGCTACCGAAGACATTGCCCAACGGGCCGGGGTGACCCGCGGGGCTCTCTATTATCAGTTCCGTGACAAGCCCGGTCTCTTTCGGGCGGTCCTAGAAGACCTCTATCTGCATATTACTCAAAAAGTCGCGAGTGCCATACAGTCTAGCCGGGAAGAGCCGGGGGATCTCTGGGATGCGATAGCCCGTACTGGCACGGAAGCGTTTCTGGATGGCTGCTTGGACCCGACTTACCAACGTATCGCGCTGATTGAGGCATACGCCGTCCTGGGTTGGGAGGAAGAGCGGGAGTTGGATCTGAAGTATGGGCTGGGTCTTATACATGCTATCCTCCAAGAACTTGTGGCTGCTGGACTGCTTGCTCCGCAACCGATTGAACCGCTGGCTCACCTTATCTTAAGCGTAGAGAATGAAGCGGCTCGGTATATTGCCCGCGCCGACGATATACCCACTGCACGAAAAGAAATGGGCGCCAGCCTGGAACGCCTCTTTAACGGTATACGTTCACAGGGCGCTGAGTCTGCTCCCGCAGATAAGGATGGTGGGGCGTGACCAACTACCTGTTCTACTACAAATGACTCAGCGCTCCCCCTTCAATCCACACGGTTTGGCCGGTGATAAAGCCCGCCATATCTGAGGCCAGATATACCGCGGCTTCGCCGACTTCAGACGGCTGCGCCAGGCGTTTCTGCGGTAAATAGCGACGCAACTGTTCCTGTACGGCGGTGTCTTTGAGCAGGCCCATGCCCTCGGTCCAGCCCGCTCCGACGGCATTCACTGTGATTCCGCTTCGAGCCCATTCAAGGGCCAAGGCGCGGGTGAGATTGAGGACACCACCTTGGGCCGCACAATACGCGCTACCATTGATCATACCTCGCTCGCCGAGCAGTGAAACAATATTAATAATCCGTCCACTGTGTTGGGCCAACATAGGCTCAGCCGCTGCCCTGCAGGCAAAGTACACGCCGGTCAAATTGACCTCCAGCACCCGTCGCCATTCCTTGGATGAAATGTCACGCAGCGGCTTGGCAAACGGCAGGTCGTGAGCATTGACGAGAATATCGAGCGTACCAAGTTCTGAGATAGTCTGCTCCACCAGTGCCTGCACGTCAGCTTCGTTCGCTGCAGCTATCGTCTGAGCCAGGCTCTTTCTGCCCTGGGACTGAATTGCATCTCGGCATGAGAGGACAGCCGCCCGTTCTCGCAGTGTGGCCAGCGTCGAGCCTACTGCGACATCCGCACCAGCCTCGGCCAGCGCACAGGCGGCAGCCCTGCCAATAGCCGAACTGGCGCCGAGCACCAATGCGTTTTTGTCCGCTAAAGAAAACGCGGCCAGACTCATACGCTATCCTCTTCCAGTGGGACGACTGGAGCAAATCCGCACGGTGCCTGCCCTCCTGCCAGGCCGCCGCCCTCTAGCGCGAGCATTTGGCCGTTCATATAATTGGACATGTCCGACGCCAGGAAGACACAAGCCGGTCCCAGCTCGGCATCTTGGCCGACCCGCCCAACCGGTATGAACTTCCCGCCACGCCAAAATTCGATCAGTTCGGGATCATCGTGCGGAAAGATGCCGGGCAGAATCAGATTGGCCTGGATGTTGTGCTCGGCGTAATTCATTGCCAGAGCGCGGGTGAAATTGATTAAGCCCGCCTTGGCTGCTGTATACATATAATTATTCTTTGCCGCCCGGACACCAAAACCGGAAGTGATATTGATGATCTTTCCTCCGCCTTGCTCGACCATGGAGGGCAGGACCGCCCGGCAACAGTAGACCGCGCCCGAGAGATTGGTATTCACGCCTAGCTGCCAGTGCGCATCGGGAATGGTATCGAGCGGACGGAACATACCTTTCGTCGCTCCGCCGGCGTTGTTGACCAGGATGTCAATCTGTCCGAACGCGGCTCGCCCGGCTTCGACCAGAGCGTTGACCGAATGCGAATCCGTAATATCAACGCTCACCGCCAAGCTGCGGCGGCCCTGGGCTCGAATGAGATCGGCAGTTTCATCAATCTGGTTCTGCGTTCGTGAAGCGACAACAACATCAGCTCCCGCTTCCGCAAGAGCGAGAGCCATTGCCCGACCCAAACCACGCCCTGCCCCGGTCACCAAGGCGATTTTCCCGTCCAGCCGTAATTTATCGAGTACGCTCACGTAACCTCCTCTGTGTCCGCGTACCCCAGGAAATGGACGAATTCCTGGGCTATTGCAAGAGCTGAGAAATGAATGCGAGTATCGGAAGATATGGTTGACTTAGATACTCCTGGATCCTGGTCCGACTTCATCGACGGCCCGGTCTACCCTGACAACGCAGCCCCCTGGCGGCATGATCCTGCCTACGCGACCATTCTTGAATACCCCGGTCTGCGCGACAGTATCGGGAGCCATGTTGCCTCTGCCTTGCGGCAAGCTAGCGGACTCGTTCAGGCAATGGCCCAGATGAATTTCCTGGATGTCGTCCGCAGTCACCGCCCGGCAATCGGTCTCAGTCTGGGTTTCGGCAGCAATGCGCAAGAACCCTACGAGCTGCTCAAGACCTGTGAACTGGACTGTGTCCACGCCTACGAATGGATCGGCGAGCATATCGTTGAGGCAGCCAGGGCATTTGAAACGCTCCGCGTGAATGAACCTCGGCTCACGGCACGCATTCGCCTGCATCACGGGACGGTGAGTGATCTGAGTGCACTAAACACTTCTTCCATCCATCTCATCTACACCGCCAATATGTTCAACCGTGAGATTCCCATGAGCGGAGACACGTTTGAGCAGTCTATGCAAGAGATTGTGCGTGTCCTTGCTCCAAGAGGATGCCTGATTAGCCGCGGTTCAGCCGGTGTGCTGGAGCAGTCTCTTGCTCAACATCTTCAGGTCCTGCTAGAGAATCCGCTGGTTTCTGTTCTGCAAAAAGAGCCCTGACCGGCGGGGAGTGAGTGCATCAGCCATGATCTGTCTTGACCACGTTCACATCCTTTCCTCTGACATAGAGAAGACGCTGCGCTTCTATCAGACCATGTTTGAGGCGCGGGTAGTGTACGATGCCATGCTTGTAGGCCAGCGGAATATCCGCCTCGATATTGGTGGGCAGGCGCTGCATATCTACGCACAAAAACCTCGGAGTGCGGACCGAGGTTTGGTACATCATCTCGGTATTCGAACTGATGACCTTGCGGGATTGATCGCCCATATGCAGGCAAACGGAGTCGTCTTTCGGAAAGGCATTGTTGAAGACACGCCTTTTCGCTACGCCATGTGTGAAGCGCCGGACGGCGTCCTGTTGGAACTGTATGAGGTGAAGCCGGGTGGGGAATGGATGGTCGGGGAGGGAGGGTAGCGCGCTCCTGGCGTGGTGATGAGGGTCGTTCTGTCGTCTTTGCTTCAGGTAAAACCTTGCCTTCTGCTCCACAGGTCTTACATTTTTGTAGAAAGAAGAATCGACGATGGAATTTCAGGACTATTACAAAATACTCGGGCTTTCACGGACTACCTCGCAAGAAGAAATTCAGAAGGCATACCGCAAGCTGGCCCGGAAATATCATCCTGATGTGAATAAGAGTCAGGAAGCAGAAGAGAAATTCAAAGCCATTAATGAAGCCCATGCCGTCCTGAAAGATACGGAAAAGCGCAGCAAATACGATACCCTCGGCCCCAATTGGCAGGCAGGACAGGACTTTCGGCCGCCGCCCGGTTGGGGAAATTTTAACAGTCAAGCCGGCTGGCCAAGCGGCGGACGGACGACCTTTCACTTCCGAAGCGGATTAGGCGGCCCCAGTAGACCAAATGGATCAGGCGCGTCTGACTTTGGCGGTTTTGGCCAGAGTGGATTCAGTGACTTTTTTGACGCACTCTTCGGGCAGAATCTCGACGCCGGCACGAGGCGCGGGCCTCAGGAGGGTCGTCAGACTCGCCGGAGCGCGCAAAAGGCTGGAAGGTCCGGCGGGCCGTCGATGCGTGGCCAAGACCACGAGGTTGATATTACGATCTCGCTTGAAGAAGTCTATCGAGGCACGTCGAAAGCCCTGACTTTACAAAAGACAGAAGACGGGGATGGGGTTGGAAAAGCCAAACGCTACGACATCAAAATCCCGCTTGGCGTCACCGAAGGCGCGCGTATTCGTTTAGCGGGCCAGGGCGGAGCGGGCAGAGGGCTGGGAGAAAATGGTGATGTCTTTCTCCGCGTGCACATTGCGCCACATGAGCGCTTTACTCTACAGGGCCGAGACATATCGGTTGAGGTGCCAGTCGCTCCGTGGGAAGCCGCACTGGGGACGAAGGTCGAGATTCTCACGTTAGACGGGCGCATTAAGCTGACCATCCCGCCAGGCACCTAGGGGGGACAAAAATTTCGGAGTCGAGGCAAAGGGCTGCCCCAAAAGGGTGGCGAACCTGGCGACCTGTATACCATCGTGCGGATTACTATTCCGAAAACCCTGACGCCCAGAGAAAAGGCCCTGTTTGAAGAACTCCAACACGTCTCGGCTTTTCAGCCGCGGGAGGAAGTCTAAGTATCCCTTCATCGGTGCACCCACGTCCCTTCTCTTGGGAGTGTCGTACTTTGCGCGGATGTATGAAACGCGCTACAACCGCAGGCAAACCTGAATGAGGGAGAAACGGATTCATGGCCAGCCTGCCACTCGAAGGTCTCAAGGTCGTTGACATTGCCGTCTTGTTTGCAGCACCAACGATTTCCCAGAATATGGGCGATTTTGGAGCGGAGGTGATCAAGGTCGAGCATCCGAAAATGGGGGATAGCCTGCGCTCTCTCGGGGCAACCAAGGATGGCATCCCTCTGTGGTGGAAAATTACCAATCGCAATAAAAAATGCATCACGCTCAACCTGAGCGCTCCAGAAGGACAGGAGATTCTCAAGCAGTTGGTCGCTGATGCCGATGTCCTGACGGAAAATTTCCGGCCGGGAACCCTGGAAAAATGGGGCCTCGATTGGGAGACCTTGCACGCGATTAATCCCCGCCTGATCGTTGTCCGGGTATCCGGGTTTGGTCAGACCGGGCCCTATAAAGACAAACCCGGATTTGGCACCCTTGCCGAGGCCATGAGCGGTTTTGCCCACATCACCGGCCAACCGGACGGGCCGCCGACCCTGCCCGGCTATGGCCTGGCTGATTCCATGGCTGGCCAGTTTGGCACCTGGGCGGTCATGTTTGCTCTCTACGAACGGGATCATAAGAGCGGCACAGGCCAGATGCTTGACCTGAGCGTTCTGGAGCCATTGTTCACGACAACCGGCGATCAAGCGCTTGCCTATGACCAGCTTGGCGTCATTCAGCACCGAACCGGAAACCGGGTGCCGTCCATTGGGGCTCCCCGCAATACCTATCAAACCAAGGACGGTCACTGGCTCGCACTTTCTGCCAATGCGCCTGCCTTGGCCAAACGGGTCTTTATTGCCATTGGTCGGCCCGAACTGAACGATGATCCACGCTTCGCCGACAACCGCGCCAGGATTGAGCATATTGACGAAGTCGATGCCCTTGTTGGCGGCTGGATTGGCGCGCACACTGCCGAAGAAGCCCTGAAACGATTTGACGAATTCGAGTGTGCCTGTGCACCGGTGTACGACATCACCGGAATTCTGTCTGATCCCCATTTCCAGGCGCGTGAAACGGTCACCACCGTTGCCGACCCGGAGCTGGGACCCATCAAAATGCAGAACGTCGTCCCGAAATTTTCTCGGACGCCTGGCGCGATACGCTGGTCGGCGCCCACCTATATGGGACACCACAACGAAGAAATCTATGGACAGCAGCTCGGTCTGTCAGCGCAGAAACTGGCGGAATTAAAGGAAAAGGGAGTGATCTGATGTCACGGCTGCGACGGAGTTTATTATTTGTACCGGCAAGTAGCGAGCGTTTCTTTGCCAAGGCCAAAGAGTCGGCGGCAGATACGCTGATCTTTGATCTGGAGGATGCGGTCGCTGCGGAGCGCAAGGCCGCAGCGCGTGAGACGCTGCGGGAGGTCCTGCAAGACGCCGACTTTGAGCGCTTTGAGCGGACCGTGCGTATTAACGGGCTTGATACCCCATATTTCCTGGATGATGTGTTAGCCATGGTTGAGGCTGGCGCCGACGGCCTAGTCGTACCCAAGACCAACCGCGCCGAGAACATTCGGTTCGTGGATCAACTCGTTTCCCTGGCCGAGCAACGCGCCGGACGCCAGCCCGGAGAGGTTGGCCTGATTCCCTTGTTTGAACAGCCCGAGGCCATCGGTAACGCGTTTTCCATTGCCGCGGCAACGTCCCGGATTGCCGGCATCGCCTTTGGGCATGGCGACTTCTCCTTGTCCATGGGGATTAAAGCCGCACCCTCAACCGACGGCGTGGTTTTACAAGCGCGCTGTCAGGTGGTCATGGCAGCCAAGGCTGCGGGCGTGACACCGATTGATAACGTCTATCTCGATATTAAGGATCTCGACGGTTTGCGCGCCGAAACGCAGCAAGGCAAGGATCTCGGTTACGAAGGCAAGGCGTGTATTCACCCCGGCCAGGTTGAGCCGGTGAATGCCGTGTACACACCGACGGCAGAAGAAGTCGAGTATGCGCGCGCCTTGGTTGCCGCTTTTGAACAAGCGGTGGCCGCGGGTCAAGGGGCCGTCTCCTTCCAAGGGCGGATGATTGATGGCCCGATTGCCGACATTGAAAAAATCGTCTTGGACCGGGCGCGCAAGGCCGGCATGGACGTGACCGCTTAGGAAACCGTGGTCTATGGTTCGCGATGCCCTGAAACACGGCTCGGCCTATGTGAACGGAGTCCGCTTACACTACGTCACGCAAGGTGCAGGTCCGCTGCTCATCTTGCTGCATGGGTTTCCCGAATTTTGGTATTCGTGGCGGTATCAAATCCCGGCCCTGGCGAAACATTTCACCGTCGTGGCACCGGACATGCGAGGCTATAACGAGAGCGATAAGCCGAGCGGTGTCGCCAATTATCATATTGACCGGCTCACCGGGGATGTGACAGGGCTGATACATGCCTTTCATGAAGAACGGGCCGTCATTGTCGGTCATGATTGGGGTGGTGGTGTGGCCTGGTCGTTTGCCGCCAACTATCCACACCTGACTGAGCGGCTTGTTGTTCTGAATTGTCCCCATCCGAGAGCATTTCAGAAAGCCCTGCAAGGGAACCGCCAGCAGCTTCGACGCAGTTGGTATATATTCTACTTCCAGATTCCGTGGTTGCCCGAGCTGGGTCTGCGTGTGTTCCGGCGTCGCTTTATAGCCCAGGCGTTCCGTGGCATGGCCGTGCGGAAAGAAGCCTTCCCCGACGAAGAACTGCATAAATATGCCGAGGCATTGGGGACCCCCGGCAGTGCTCGGGCCGCCATCAATTATTACCGCGCGGCGTTTCGCCACCGTCTCCGCAAGGGTGCTATACACTTCCCACAAATCTCAAGCCCGACTCTCCTGATTTGGGGTGAAGAAGATACGGCTTTGGGAAAAGAGCTCACCTACGACATGGACGGGTACTTCGGCGATCGTTTTGAGATCAAATATATCCCCAAGTGCAGTCACTGGGTCCAACAGGAGCAGCCGGAATTGGTGAATCGGTATCTGCTGGAGTTTCTGTTGGCAGAAGAGAGTAAAGGAGAGGCCGCGCCTTCTCCCCAGTCAGCCTCGACCCAAGTGGCTTCATCAGGCTCCGGTTGAGGCCGGCGGTGAGCAGCCGCAGCCCTTACTCTACCGGCCGAAATGCAAAGCGCGGGTCTGCGGCCCGAATATTGGCCTCCGGCAGCCCGAGTTCTCGACGGACCATATTGGTGCCCTGAACCAGGGCGATACATTTGTAAAAGGCAATCCGTCGCGAGAGGCCTTCACGCCCAAAGCCGCAGTCTGCGGTAATAATGAGCCGTTCCGGTGGGACGTATTCGAGCGCTCGACGAATCAGGTCGGCGATCATCTGGGGCGGCTCAACCGTGGTGACCGTGTGGTTGATGACGCCAATGGCGATTTTTTTGTCTGTCTTATAGTGCTTGAGCAGCGGCAGGTCGCGGCCTTGATTGCTCGCTCCTTCCAGGGTGAGGACGTCGGCGTTGAGCTGGAGCAGGTGCGGCAGTGAGCGTTCATAACTGGGCCGCTCCCAGTAGAAGCTCTGCTGGTTGGGGTTACCCCAGCAGGTATGCGCCCAGATCTCGGTGTTGACGCCCTCGACTTCACGGTTGAACGCCTGGGTATAGCCTTCCAGTTCCTTGTCTGTTGCCGGCGGGGTCGTGCAGCAGGCGAAATGATGGGGCGGTTCTTCGATCTGGATGACCGGGCAACCTGCATCCGCCAACTCCCGTAACTCTTCATTCAGCGCCGCGGCCAGGTCCATGACCAGAGCGTGATCGGTTTTATAATACTCGTTCCACAGCATCATGGGCAGACAGGTGGCGCTGATTGAGCCGAACTTGACCGGTTTGCTGGTCATCTTCTGGGCGGTTTTCCAGATGGCAGAAAAGTGCAGGGGACCGCGCGTCACTTTGTCCGTGACCGCCGGTGGGTGGTAGGCTTCCTGGACCTCGTACAGGATATGGCCGGGCTTGATATCCGCATAGTCAAGAAAATGCGAAGAGTCGCGAAAGCCGCTCACTCCGTTGAGGCGTTCAATCGTATAAAAAAACCAGGAGCGCCCGCCCACTTCCAGATCAAAACGGGTGTCCCCATCGGTGAAGATGTCAAGGCCGGCCTGCTCTTGCTCGTTCATATAACAGGCAACCGCGTCAATATACTGCTCCCGATAGAGAGAGTCGCCCATCGCGACTTTGAACGGCCGACCGCGTAAGCTCTCGGTAAACCAGGTTGGCTTTGGAAACGAGCCGACCATAGCCGTCGGCAGCTTTTTATCTTTTGTGGCGTTAAACATCGTCACTCCTCCTGCTTGAACTGTATCGCTGGCGAATCATACACTCTGGGGCCGGGCGGCTGTCAACCGGGAGAGTCGTCATCCGCCAGCCGAGCTGGGCGCTGAGTGTAAAGTGTGCTAGAGGCTGCTGAGAGACGAGCCCGGGACCGGAAGCACCGACCAAAAGAAGAAAAAGGAGTCGGACATGTTACGCGGCATTTATTCGGCGCTGATTACGCCGTTTGATGAAGATGAGGACATCGATGAGCACGGCTTAGAGACACTCCTGGAATGGTCAATCGGGAAGGGTCTCAACGGTGTGTTTATCGTCAGTAGTACGGGGGAGTCCTGGGCGCTCAGTTTTGAGGAGAAAGTACGGCTCTTTCGACACACGGTAGCAATCGTCAACAAGCGCATTGCCGTTATAGCTGGCGTGGGTGTTCCCTCAACGCGTGAAGCGGTGCGGCTGACTGAGGCGGCTCAGGCCGCGGGTGCCGACTCTGTGTGTGCCGTGCCGCCGAGTTTTATTCGTCCAACCCAAGACGAGCTGATCCAGCACTACGGCGCCATTGCCGAGGCAACGACGCTGCCCCTGCTGCTGTACAATATCCCGATGTTGGCCGGCAATGTCCTAGAGCCGCCCGCAGTCCGAACCCTGGCTGAACGCTACGCCCATATTCAGGGGATGAAAGACAGCAGCGGAGATTTGACCCTGCTGAACAATCTGCTGTTGCGGCGGCGGTCAGATTTCAGCGTCCTGACTGGTATCGATACCCTGCTCCTGCCCGGTCTGTTGGCGGGTAGTCAGGGCGCAATTTTGGGTAGTGCAAACGTGTGCCCTGAACTCTCGCTGGAAATCGTTCGCCTCTTTGATGCCGGACAGCATGACCGCGCCTGGGAGGTGCAAAATCGCCTGACGCGCTTTTGGTTAGCCATGGGCTTCGGCTCGTTTCCTGCGCCGATCAAAGCCGCTATGCAACTCCGCAGTCTTCCGGCGGGCCCGACTCGGCAGCCGATTGCAGCGCTGACCGCTACCGCTCGGGCTGAGTTGCGGCGAGAGTTGCAGGCCATGGGGGTAGTGGACTCATAGCGCCGACGCCGAAAGAGCGGCTCACAATGTTTGTGCGGTTGATCGCTTGCAAGAGTTAGCGTTTCTTGTTAGCATACTGCTCATGGCTCAGAAACGCCCGGACCCATACGCCACGCTTGGAGAATTTATCAAACGCCAGCGTGAGCTGTCTCAGCTTTCTTTGCGGCAGCTCGCGGACATATGCGGAATATCCAACCCCTACCTCAGCCAGATTGAGCGCGGGCTGCGGACGCCGAGCAGTATGATTCTGCAGTCGCTGGCCAAGGGACTGCGTATCTCGGCCGAAACCCTGTATACCCACGCCGGCATCCTTGACCCGCAAGAGGCTGAGGAGAGCGATGTGATCAAAGCGATTCTGCACGATCCCGACCTGTCCGCCCGCCAGCGTGAAATGATGATCGATATGTATCGGTCTTTCCGACAGGTGAATGCCACCAGCGGAACGGCTTAAAAAGAATAGGATTGTCACCCAGGTGACATTTTTTTGCCTTGGGTGCTTGCAAAAGTTAGCGATTGTAGTTAGCATTAAGCCAGTCAGGAATGAGCCGACAGCGTCGGTAATCTCACAACCAAACAGGGAGGTTTCTCATGGCCGATAACGCATGGAATTGCAGTGCTTTCAACAAGATGTTCGACGCCAGCAACAATCCGTTTGCCAAGATGATGGGCGAGATGAATATGCCGTTCAGCGAATCGATGAAGCAAATGGCTGCGCAGTCGCTTGAGTCCGGCGAAAAATGGGCCAGCCGCGCTTTTGAGATGAACGAAAAGGCGACGGAGTGGGCGAAGGACACGCCGTTTGCGTCAATTTTTGAAACCCAGCGCTCGTTCGCCCGTCAGATTTTTGACTCGTCAGCCGCACTGACCCGTCAGATCTGGCAGCTTGAGCCCAAGGCCGAAGAGGCTGCAACAGAAGCGAGCAATTAAAGCGATCCGCTCTCCTGCGCGGAGGATATTTCCGTCCCTGGGATATCCTCCGCCTTGCCTTCACTTCTCGTCCAGCAAGAGGCCGGCGACTTCTCGCAGACGGTCTGGCTGGACGATGAGCTTGCGCCCGTCTCGGAGCAATACCTGCTGCCGCGCAAGCTCCTGCATATGCTCTGTCACCTTCTGGCGTGACGCACCCACCAGATCAGCGAGGTCTTCATGGGTGAGCTGCAAGATCAGCATGGTCCCCCGGGCATCCTGAATCCCGAATTTTTGCGCCAATTCGAGCAGAGCCAAGGCCAGCTTTTGTCTCAGGCTAGAGCCCTGAAAATGCGTATAACGGTAGAGGAGGGCAAACCAACGGCCGACGGTTCCTTCCATCAGAGCACTGAAATCCGTAAATGGAACGTTGAGCAGGGTTGTCACAAAAATATCCGGGCGGACGGAACTGACCCAGCAATCGCTAAACGCTTCCGAGCGAAAGGCGCGGTACATACCTGGCATCAGGGAGGTAATGCCAAATAACTCCCCAGGTGAGATGAGACTGACCAGAACGCGCTCTTCATCCGGACTGCGCAAGGAGAGTTTGACCACGCCAGAAATCAGGAAATACACCGAGTCTGAGGGTACTCCCTCGTTGAACAGGACGGTGCGTTTTTCGATATGGTGCAGAGCCATCTGACTCAGAAGCCGCTCCACCTGCTGATCTGAGGCCCAGGGAAATGCCTTCAGCCGCCGGATCGTTGTCACATTCAGGACAGGTATACGTGCCATACGCGCTCTATCACAGCTTAGGCATAAGACAGCTTGATGGTTCACTACCCGAGGGGGATACTATTTCATCTGCTCTCCCTTTATTGTCACCCAAGTGACAATAAAGCAAGGCGTCCTTCTGCTTACTCCACACGACGCTGAACAGAAATGCATCCTGTCATCCGTAGACCCAAGCGTCTTTTCATTGTAGTATGCCACCCTATAGAAAACACAGTGGGACGCTGAGCCTGCTATTCTGCTATGGAGGAGGGCGGATGCGAAAAGTATACGCGTATCAGAAGCTATTTTCTTGTTTGATCATGGCCAGTTGTCTTTTTCTCTGGGCATGTGGCGAACGGCCCATGGGGCAGAAAGAAGAATTGGCGATTCAGATCGTCAAAGCGAATGCGACTGAAGACGGGTTCAGTATTGTTTCCAATATAGAGAAACGGCGGGATATTGCCGGTCGTGCCGGGAACCCGTGGACGATGGGACCGTGGGAAGCTGGGCTACTCTCTCAGGGAGACCGGATCAACGACGAACTCAGCCAATATTTCAATCTCTTCGAGGCTCCGGGAGACCGGTGGGTTCGCCTCACCTACACGGATAAGGATGGGACCCACGAGGCGCTTTGGGAGACCCATATCTATAAGAAGAATGTTGAAGGGAAGAACGACCTGGCGAAAGAGTTCATGACGTCACTGCCTGAGTAAGACGCCTGTCTCCTCTGGCAAGTCGTTTTTTCACATAACAGCGGTGGCTCGGGGGAAGGGCTGAGTTGCCGCTGCCACGTACCCCCCGCACTCTCCTACCTGCTTCTCAGGTCTGCATGTCGTCCTGTGAAGACAGGGCAACGGTCAGATGGGGTTCTCGCTTTTGTTCTTGTAAGCGAGAGAGCACGTCTGCCAGAATATGGTAGACCTGCGGGTTCACGATCAGGCCAATATGGCGTCCCGTGACTTCCCGGTTCTCGCGCTCAGGATCGATACTCGCGTTCCACTCCACGACTTCGTCCTGTTTGGAGAAGACCGAGGTAAAGCCGACCTCTTCGGGCATGGATGAAATAACGCTGCGGTTAAAGTGACAGTTGCAGTGGAGCGTCCCGCACTCGGCCGGCAGCTCTCCGCGCCAGCGCCGAAAGGGCTGTAGCACGCGTGAGGCAAACAAAACCAGCGGGCTCACATTATCCGTGCGTTGAATGGGAGACCCCATAGTGACCACGTGGCGGACCTGGTCGGGGAAATTGGTCCCCAAAAAACGGGCGAGCATACCGCCGAGACTATGGCCAAACACAATCAGCGGATAGCCCGTCTCCCGAATGATTTGGTTCAGCCGCCAGCGGAGCAAATGGCCTGTTCGATTCGGACAATCGATGTTCCAGTCCAGCCCGGAGAAATACGGATTATAGCCCATGCGGCGCAGCCAACCAGCTAATAGTTGTAAGGTCCAGTCGCCGGCCAGAAAGCCAGGGATCAGCAGAACGGGCTCTCCTGACGCCCGAGGGACTGGTGGACGGCGGTAGATGTCGTCTCGGAGCAGGGCGCACAGTTGGCGGTATGAGTCCGGATAGGCTGCGGTTAATTGCCAGAAAAGCGTACTAAAACGCTCGGTGTCTTCCCGTTCAGCGTACGCGTCAGAAAGAAGATTATCCGGTGCCATGCTGTCCGCTCTCCCTCAGGGATGTCGTCTAAAATTTTGCTTGCAATAAGTGATAACTTTTGCAAGCGTAGCAAAAAGCTCGGGAGAAAGAAACCGGATGGTCCCCACCCGAAATACTGTTGATGCGATTGGTTCTTGCACGGATATCTGCTAGCCTTGTCTGCCCATCCTCGTGAGCGCTCCCGGCGCGATTGATGCGGCTTGAAGGAGGAGCATATGGCTGAAGCACGGATGCACATCGAACGTCCTTACCCTCATACGATTACTCTCCGTGACGGGTCGAGCGTGACGTTACGCTTAATGACCTCCTTTGATGCGGACCGTATTGTGAGTTTTGCGCATAGCTTACCCGCAGACGATCTCCTCCATTTGAGGATAGACATCACGGACCCCGAAGTCGTGAAGCAATGGGTGCGTAATCTTGAGGCGCGTAAGACCGTGACCATCATTGCTGAAAACGGGGAGGAGATGGCTGGTTATGCCATTCTGCACCATAATATGGTGACGTGGCAGCGTCATCTTGGAGAAATTCGTATCTTGCTTGCCCCGGAGTATCGCTCTCAGAGATTAGGTCGAACGCTAGCAGAGGAAATTATTGCCATTGCGCGGGATTTAGAGTTGGGCAAAGTGGTCGCTCAGATGATGCCGGACCAGCCAGGGGCACGTGCGCTCTTCCTGCGCCTCGGCTTCCAAACAGAGGCGCTCCTGCCAGATTTCGTCATTGACCGTTCCGGACAGACGCGGGATCTGATTATCATGGCCTACGATATGACGGGTCTGTCCGGCCATGTGCATTCCGCCTAGGTGATCCAGTGAGTGGAGAGAGACTGCCTAGGCTGCACTCGTACGGGTATCGGCCGGGCGTGCACCGGCACTAGCCGAACGCTTTGAAAATCGCTCCGCTGCTTCCCGCAATTCGAGGAATGACGCCTGCAGACAATCGGCATACTCCCACCCGTCCGGCATGAGTTGTGGGTCAAGCGTGACGCCTATCGAGAGCTTCTTATTATAGCTGGCCACCGCATGGAACAGTCCCACTCGTGCCGCTAACGGGCCCATAGGAAAGAACGCCTGGCGTTTATGTCCGGCCAGGTACAGCGGGATCTGCGGACCAGGAATATTCATGACCACCGTATTCGCCAGCGCACTCAGCGAGGGCGCTTGGCCGGCGAGCGCTTGCCAAGCTGGCGGGATACCTATCGCCAAGGATTGCAGGGTATGGAAGGTGCCAGCCTGATCCTGCTCGTACAGTTCCTCAATCGTCGCTTTTTGTGCGGACAGCCGTAAGATCGGGTCGGTGATACCCACATACAACGGGATTAACATCGTCGCCGTCCGGCCTGCGGGTCGTCGTCCGCGTCTGCTGCGGGGCTCGTGGCGTTTGAGGTTGACGGGAGAAGCAACGCGGAGCTCCAGGCCATCCGTCTTGTGTCCCTTGGCCCGTAGATAGCGTCCAATACCCCCGGCAATAATCGCCAGCACAACATCGTTTACGGTTCCTCTCAGAACCGAACGAATGAAGCGTGCTTCAGCAAAAGAAAATTCGAGCCACGTCAACTGGCGCTGTCCTGACAGCGCGGCATTAAATGGGGTGCGTGGCACAGGTTGCATGAGGGTTGGCATAACGCTCATCAGCGCATTGCTTAACCGCGTTGACCGCGAGCCTTGGAACGGAGAGCGAAAGACTTGGAAACTATGCTCAGCCCACCACTCGACAACCTCGGTCATTCGGTCTCGAACCGCTTCCTGCATCAGCGTTACAGCATCGGGAATGGCTTCAGGCTCCCACGAAGCGCGCGGTGGTGAGCCGTGTCCACTCTCTGGTCTCAGGTCATGCAAGACCAGCATCAGATCAATGCCCGAGACGCCTTCCAGCATGGCTTGGTGAACGCGAGCCAGGACCATGGTGTCGCCGTCCGGGCGTCCGTGCAGAAGCGTTAGTTTCCATAAGGGCCGGTTTCGGTCCAATGGCGCGCTAAACAGTTGACTGCATACCTGAGAGATCACCCGATCGTCGGCGGGCGGAGGGAGGGTGACTTCGTCTATATGATAGTCAAGATCGAAATCCGGATCGTCCTCCCAGGTCGGATGGGCAATGTTCAGAGGAGCGAGAACAGCCTTCTGACGATACTGGGGCAGGCGGTCGAAACGATTTTCAATTAATGAACAGAGTTCATCTTTTGAAAGAGTGCCGGCATACAGACTACAGCCCCCAATATGCATGGGAGCGTGAGGTTTCTCTCTGTAGAGAAATGCTGCCTCAGTCTGAGTTAAACGTCTCTGTGTCCTGTCTTGAGCCATATCTGACTTGTTAGAGGATATGCGGGTAGAAAAGAAGAGGGACTGCGATCCCTCTTCTGTATTATTCCAGTGAGTGAAGGAAGCCGAACTATGCTGCTACGCGTTTGAGAGGAGTAGAAGGTTGCTCGATCTTTGGAGATACCTCTCTGCGGTTTGTGGCTCCCCGGAGAGCAATCACTTCTTCCCTGAGTGCGCGAATTTCGGCTTGGAGTGCCCGAGTCTCATTCGCTGACGGTAGTCCCGCCGCTTGGGTCAATCCAGTCAGGGCGGTCCTGGTCAAGGCATTACCGACCTGCTGCCAGCGCAAAAACCCGTCCAGTGTACGCGCGGTTGCCTCCGCAAACTGTGGGGTACGATACAAATTATCAATGCCCTGGGAGGTCAGCCGGACCATGGCATCATAGCCACCCCAAGCGCTGGTCGTTGTTTCTTGACCATCTGCCAGGCCCAAACCCTGCCGTATGCCAGCCGCAGGCAAGTCGAAGAATAGGGCCTTATATACTCTCATGGCATCCGTCATCATATTCGCAACATTATTCTCTGCCATTGCCATTCTCTCCTTCATGTGTTTCGTGTGAACGTCCTCCACTCTACGATGATTTCAGGACCCAACCAAGCAAATCATCGTCACCTATGTGACCATCATTTCTGTTTCTTTGAGATTAACTCTTCTTTTTGTCTCCTCGGTGACATCGACATGACCCTTGCATGAAAAGAGAAGTCAGAAGAATGAAGCAGCAAATCAAGTGCCAATCATTGGGGTAGAAAATATAGGCGAAATACAAAGATTTTTTCTCTCGTAAGTAGCGTTCAGCCAAGAGATTGCCCGTTTCCTGAGCACCGAGGTGTTGCCTGGGAAACAGGGACCTCCGAGGAGCGATGCGCGTTGCCGTTCGAGGAGCGACTCTTTATAGTGCTCTTCGTTGGCACTATGCTGAGATAGAAGAAATAGGAACAAGGAGAAGGGGAAATGACCCACGAGGAAATGGTTCAAGAACTATGGGACCGGGAACACATCAAAGAACTGACCTACCAATACGGTTTGGCAATCGAGGCCCAGGATGAAGAAAAAATGGCCAATTTGTTCACCGCAGACGGCTCAGTGGATTTCAGTGCCATGGGCCGAGGCGTTATACAGGGGGCAGACGCCATTAAGGAATTTTACCGCTCAACGTGGCCTCTCAAGGTCAAGCCATTTTTCACGAATCATGTCCTGCATATTCAGGGAGACTCCGCGACCGGTATCTGTTCGGTTGAGAACCGGGCCACCCGCGGCGATGAGAGCTTGATTGGCGCGGGTCGTCTGCATGACGAGTACGTCAAGGTGGACGGGGTGTGGAAGTTCAAATCCCGCCGGGTGGATATGTTCTACTTCACTCCCATATCCGAAGGCTGGGCGAAAGCGGATGGACTCGGGAAATTGGAGGTCAAGCAAGAATCCTGAGAGCAGCACAAAAGGTAGGATAAAGATGTCGTCGGAATGGACTCGCATGATGGTTGGGAGGGTTGAATATGGTGGCTGAAGATGTTAGCGAGAAGAGGTAGACGAAGTTTGGCGAGAGTAACTGTACGAAGGGAGGTTACAGATGAAGAGCTGGACAACAGTGATGGCATGCGCCTTGGCTATAGGACTCATGAGTGCTCCTATCAGCGTGTATGCAGATAGCCACGAGGGTGGTGAAGCTGCCGCCGAAGGCTCGGAAGAGATGGCTGCCGAAGGCTCGGAAGAGATGGCTGCCGAAGGCTCGGAAGAGGCAGCGAGCAGCGAAGAAGCGGCCCCTGAAGCATCCGAAGGCGGCGACGGTGCCTGCGGTGGCGGCGATGCGTCGCATGAGGGCTCACACTAAGCCCTTGGGCCTTGTATCTCCCACACAGTAGATGATACGGAACGGGGCGTCCTTCTGAGGGGCGCCCTATTTTTTGGGTAAGGCCCCTATCCATAGAAAATCTCTTTTTCCAGCCCCATTCTGGTGCTAGGCTAGAGGGCATCACCGGGTTGGGAGAAGTAATGGGTCGGACCCCACTGAAGAGCGCTTTCTTTTCGGACACCACATCGGCCGATATTCAGCGTGAAAAAAATCGCGCCCGTGAACTGCGCCGCTCAGCCTGGTGGAAGCGGAAACGCGCGAGTGGGGTGTGCCACTACTGTCAGCAGCAGTTTCCACCTGCGGAACTCACTATGGATCATCTTGTTCCCCTCGTCCGGGGTGGGAGGTCAACCAAAGGTAACCTGGTTGCTGCATGTAAAGACTGCAATAGCAAAAAGAAGTATGCTCTCCCCTGGGAATGGGAAATCGAGCAAACGCAGTCTCCGCCTCATGAGTGAGGAGTCATCAGCGGACCTCGATTTCGAGAGTGTCGCCGGTTCGCCGCACAGGATAGGTCCGAACCGGCTTGCGAGCAGGACCACGAAGGACTGCCCCGGTTTTCAGATCAAAGCGGGCGCCATGGGCTCGGCATATAAGGGTGTGACCCGTCACGCTTCCGCTCGACAGCGGAACCCGATTGTGCGGACAGGCATTATGCAGCGCATAGACCTCTTCGCCCAGCCGAAAAACCACCATTTTTCTTCCGGCGATGACCACCGGCTTACCTTGGCCGTCGGGGAAATCGTCCAACGTGCCGAGCGAAACCCAGACAGGCGGCGGCGGGGGCAGGGGATCTCGGAATAGGGAGGGGAAGAGGCGGCGAAGAATTGTCTGATACCGGCTCAACATCGCCCCCAGTCCCTAACCCCGAGTCCCTACATTCTCTCAGTCCTACTCCGCCGGAAAACCATACAGCCTGACACAGTTATCGTGCACGATCCTGCGGGTATCGTCTTCTGGAATAGCCGCAAAGTTATTCGCCACCTGCTTACGCGAGAACGGCCATACCCCTTCGGTGTGCGGATAATCCGAGCCCCACATCAGGTTCTCGACGCCCATCAACTCGCGGGTGAGCACCCCGGCTCGATCGTCCTCGAAGGTGGCATAAAACTGACGGTGGAAGTAGGTGCTTGGCTGCTCGGGCAAACGTGGCTCCATCCAGCCCTTATGGTCCTGCCACCAGTGATCCATAAAGCCTAGCGCCGCCCCAATCCAGCCGATCCCGCTTTCGACCAAGGCCCACTTCAGCTTGGGGAAGCGGACCGGAGCACCTCCCCAAATAAGCTGCTGCAAGGTATCGTTCATCTCAAACTTCACAATACCGATGATGATGCCACCGGCGCCCGGACCGTGGGCTCGGCCAAATGGGTCGCGACCGCCAATGTGGATGCTGGCAATCAGGTTCATGTCCTGCAGCGCGGCCCACAGCGGATCCCAGTCGGGTAGATTATACGGACGGTCGTCCACCCAGGCCGGCAACATCACGCTGACGAGACCCAACGAAGCGCAGCGTTCCGTTTCCGTAATGGCCCATTCAATCGGACCCCGACACGGCACCATGCCCACACCTTTGAGACGATCCGGATAGGCCGAACAATATTCCGCCAGCCAGTCGTTATACGCCTGGCAGCAAGCGTACAGGTAGTCGGCATCCGGGGCGCGCACGAGAGTCAGCCCCACCCCCGGATAGATGACCTCCCCAGACACCCCATCCATGTCCTGGTCTTTCAGCCGTTCGTGCGGGTCCCAGCTCCCCGGACGGTTATCCGCATACCGAAAGCCCTTCGGGGAAGGAATATCCATGCCCTGGGCCTTGAGGTCCTGCATCGGACCCTCAAAGGCCAACGGCCGTGGCCGCAGGCCGTCAATGACGATATAATCACCGCTCTCGTCCAGAGCCTCAATGCGCGGTGCGCGCTCCCGCCATTTCTTGTCCATCCGAGTCAGCCACAGGTCAGCCGGCTCAACAATATGAGAGTCGGCCGAGAGGAGGCGTTGAGTATACGGCTCGGTCATATCTTCACTCCGTCTGCCTTACTTCTTGGAAGCAGCCGACGTTTTCGCCGTCGTCCTCTTTTTGGCCGTCGTTCGCTGCTTGGCGGCCGTCCGTTTGGCCGATGCGGTTCGTTTTCTCGCGGGCTTGAGCGCAACCTTATTGCACGTACACGTCCCGACCTGATGCAGCTCGATAATATTATCAAAGGGGTCGCGGACAAATACCTGATCCGAATTCTGAGCAACGAGGCCCTGGATACCCCAATACCAAATCCCCTGTTTATCGAGTTCCTTGCGTGCGGCATTAATATCTTTGACCGCCAGGGCGACATGGGGCAGGGTCGGATCTTCCTTTTTGGAGCGGGCCATCGGTGACTTGCCTTTGGCGCCCATCAGATGAATCTGGGTGGTGTTTTTCCCCTCACCCACATACATCCAAAAGCCGGGAATGGATGCAATATTCGGCCGAGCCGGGTCCGTATCCAAACCCAGAACGCCGGAATAAAACTCCCGCGCCTTTTCCGCATCCTTTTGGGTGTTGCCAATCCGAATCCCGTGATGATGCAGTTCCACAACTTCAATAGCCATATTCATCCCTCCTTACGTGTAGTGGATAATACTGCTGTTGCTATAGCACAAGCCGTGGCACAAGGGAAAAGCGTCTTCTCTCTCGGTCGTACATCGGTTTGCATTTTTCCTTGCGCTTTATTTCCTACACTTTATTCTCTACACGAGGAGGGGCGGTGAGGGCGAGTGCAACGGTCTCAAGAATAGTGTAGGGTACGAACAGAGAGAAGACGCACACCTTGCACCATATCTAAGAAAACCCCATCAATTTCGCTTCCCGGCCAGAGGTATGCCCGGAGGACCTGGGAGTGTAACAAGGAAATAGAGCTTGCCTGTTGCGCAAAAAGGAATACTGAGCCGTCTATGTCTTCACAACAACGCCCAACGCCGCCCGCCTGCCTGGAACTTGTGAAAAGTCCCTGGACGCCTGCGGCCAAACAGCAGGCGCTCGAGCGAGAAGTGCTGGGGCATTACATCGAATATTTCAACCGGGCCATGAAAACGCGCAATTGGTCACCGTGGCACGATTTCCCGCTTCAAGAGATGCGTCAGTTCGGGGACCGACTGAGCAAAGAAACGGTCAATCTGCTGGAAGGCTTCCTGGGCGTGGAAGAATACGTATCCGACTATGTGATGGCCGGGCTGGAACTCTTTCGCCACAACCGCACCCGGCGGAACATGCAGTTACAGTGGGGGGCGGAAGAAGCGCGCCACGGTGTTGCCTGGGAAATCGTGTTGCAGCATTCCGGGGTCCGTACCGAGGCGGAAATCCAAGCCTATCTCACTAAGGTGCAAGCAACCCGGTGGAAAGTCGAACAGCACCCCGGCCTCGATACGCCGCTCGGAAGCACGGTCTACGCCATGGTTCAGGAGCGCGCGACCTATTTCAACTATCAGGAAATGCGGGCGCGTATTCGTGAAGAATACAGCCTGCCGGTCGCGCCTACGCCGCAGGAGCAGCAACGCGGCTCTGAGATTGGGGCTTCGGAAGCCGTGCGCGTGGTTGGCCAAGACGAGATCACCCACCATGGTCTCTTTCTGAAAATTGTCCAGAGCTATATCAAATACTTCCCGTCGCTCGCGTTCGAGACTTTGAACACTGTCTTCCGCGGGTTTGAGATGCCGGCCCTGCGCTTTATTCCCAACGCCCGCAGTTATCTGCGCGCAGTCTTGCGGACCAAGCTGTACAGCGGTGAAATCCACCGTCAAAAGGTCCATAACCCGGTCTTGAAAGCCCTGGGGCTGGAGGGCAACGACGCCTTTGAGAAAGCGGTTCAGTCCGCCCGTCACCTGCCTGATAATCTCGGCCCGGACAGTATTACGCTCAGTCGGGCCGGCGAGTGGATTGTCGCCTACCGCTAATCAATCAGGCGGCTGAAGCCGACGAGTCTTAGCGCCGGGCCGCCACTCCAACGCCCACCAGCACAATGAGCCCACCCACCAGATGGGGCAACGTTAACGCCTCGTCGAGAAAGACATAGGCAATCCCAATGGCCATGACCGGCACGAGGTTGATAAACACACCCGCCCGGCTCGGCCCCAGGATTTCAACCGCCTGGTAATACCAGAAGTGGGCGAACGTGCCGAGCGTGCTTTGATACGCCACGGCCAGCCAGGAATCCCAGCGCGTTGCAGCCACCTGCCAGCCCTCCCATTCGGTCAGCCAGCAGGCAATGAGTAAATACGTGGCACCGGCAATATAGGCATAGGTCGTGGCCGCCAGTGGAGAGACCACCTGCATGAGGTGACGGCCGTAGGTCGTATAGATGCCCCAGGCAAACAGCGTGGCCACAATAATCAGATCGCCCGGGTTATAGGCGCTGGCGGTAATGACCTGCCACGAGCCCCGCGCAACAATCACCCCAACACCAACAATGGAGATACCAATGCCCAGCAGCATCTTGGCCGACATTCTCTCTCTCAGGAATATGGCGGCCAGGAGTGCAATGGCAATCGGCGAGGCCGCGTTGAGCAGGGCCGCATTCGTGGCCGTGGTCAACCGTAGGCCCTGATAGCTGCCGCCCACCGACAGCAGGTAGCCGGTAAAGCCGAGAAAAAGAAAACTGCCGACCAGGCGGGGTGTCCAGTTGACCGGCATCTCTTGCGCGTCGTTCTTGCGCCAGAGATAGAGAAAGAGAAGCGTCGCGCCAATGCTTAAACGAATGGCCGCAAACGGAAAGGGCGGGATGCTGCGCAGGGCGACTTTCCCGGTTGGAAACAGACCGGCCCACACCAGGGCCGTCAGGATCATCAGCAGCAGGGCGCGGCGTTGGGGGGACATGGCCATGGGAAAAAATTGTAGGCAGTGTCAAAGCGAGCGGAATGACACTAGCGCAGGGCCGGCATGACCTCTGTGGCAAAGACCCGCACGGCATCTCGATCGTACAGGCCCGGACGCCGCAGATTAATAATGAAGTGGGTGACGCCAATATCGATATAGGCCTGGAGCTGCGTGCGGATTTCAGCCGGCGTGCCGGCCAGAATCGTCCGGCGTGCTTCCGCCTCAGTCAGACCGCGCATGGTCATCGCCCGTTGCAGCACCTGTTGTAGAACTTCGGGGCTCGGATTGAGGTACATCGGGGTCAGATAGGAGCGTTCAATCTCGCTACAGTCTCGGTTGATGTCCGCGCAGTATTGCTCCAATACTTGGTTCTTTTTGGCAAACTGGCTCGGCGAAAGGATTGGTACGTTCCACATTTGGGCATAGCGGGCGACAATCGGTAGGGTCAGCTTTTCGCCGATGCCGCCAATCATAATCGGTGGCATCGGTTTTTGCACCGGCTTGGGGACAAACGGTGCGTCAACCAGAGAATAATATCTGCCCGTATGCGCCGCGGTCGGGTTGGCTTGCCAGAGCGCGGTAATCACGTGCAGCGCTTCGTCCAGACGCCGGGCGCGGCCTTTCATCGTGGAGAACTCGATCCCATACGCTTGGTGCTCACGTTTGAACCAGCCGGAGCCAATTCCGAAAATAAGCCGGCCGTTGCTCAGATGGTCAACCGTGGTCGCCATTTTTGCCAGGATGGACGGATGGCGAAAAGTATTGCTGGTCACCATACAGCCAATCTGGATCTTTGAGGTGGAGACCGCCATTGCCCCGAGCAGGGTCCAGGACTCAAGCATGGACCCGTCTGATGGGCCCACGCTGGGCAGCAGGTGATCGTTCACCCACAAGGTATCGAAGCCCAAGGCCTCGGCTTCCTGCCATACGTCCTTGAGTTCTTCGACCGTAGTTTGCTGTTGCGCGACTTGCAGGCCAAAACGGATTTTCGGCTGCTTTTCTTCGGCTTGCGTCGGAACGCTCAAGAGCACCAGACTCACAGCCACAAGCCAACACAGAGATGTACGCATAGGATATCCCCCTTCCTGGCACGCCTACCAGCTATGCCGAGACTGCTCAAGTTCCTGGATGTGAGATGGAAGAGAGGAGGAGATGCAGAGGAAGAGCCTACACTCCACTGCGTGCTTCTTCGCTCGGCAGGTCTTCTTGCTCCACCTCAAACCCGGCGGCTTCAACGAGCTGATGGGCGTCCTGGGCCTGCTGGCCCGGAGTGGTGAGATAGCCTTCAACAAAAATCGAGTTCGCCGGATAGAAGGCCAGCCCCGACCACTGGCCGAGATAGAGTTCGCGTCCTGCGGCCATGCGGATTTCGCTGCGCGGATTCAGGAAGCGCATCAGACAGAGAGCCTTAAGCCCGCGAACGGGGTTGAAGTCCTTACGCGAACCGAGGGGCGTGCCGTCAATGGGATACAGGAAATTGACCGGCACGGAGTCAATTTCCAGCGCTCGGACGGCGTAGGCTAACTCAACGACGTCCTCGTCTTTTTCACCCATGCCGATAATGCCGCCGCTACACGTGGATAACCCGGCGCGCTTGACGTTTTTGACGGTCTCAACCCGGTCCTCATAGGTATGCGTTGAGCAGATCTGCGCGTAAAACTCACGGCTGGTGTTGAGGTTGTGGTTGACCCAGCCGACGCCGGAGTCTTTGAGTGCGCGCGCCTGGGGTTCACTCATGAGCCCCAGAGAGACGCAAATCTCCAGGCCGGGAAACTCGGCTTTGATCTGGTGTGTCGCCGCGGTCAGATGGGCAATATCGCGTTCGCTAGGGCCACGTCCGCTAGCGACCATGCAATAGCGCCGCGCACCGGCCTGAGCGGCCTTGCGTGCACCGGCCAGCAACTCGTCCGCTGAGAGCAGGCGGTATTTGTCGATCGGGGCCTTGGAAATGGAGGACTGCGAACAGTAATTGCAATCTTCCGGACACAAGCCGCTGCGGGCGTTTTGTAAGACGCAGATCTTGACCTTGCGCCCAAAGAATTTTTCCCGCACCGTGAAGGCCGCCTGCAGCAGGTCGGATAACTCCTCGTCGGCCGTGCGCAGAACCGCGAAGGCGTCTTCACGTGACAGTAACTCGCCGGCTAATGATCGGGTCGCGAAGTGCGAGAAATTGTTCATACTTTCCCTTTCCGTTCAAACGTGTCGAGCAGGACTCTGCTCTATCCGAGCAGTCCGGGAAGATCAACTGCTGTGGAGAACAGCTCGCCTAGCCTCACGCGCTCCCGGTCAATATCTTCACTCAACGAAAGATGAGGAATACTACCCCGGCACGGAACATCTGTCAGGCCGGCCAGGGTTGCGGCGTTGGTTGTGATGGCGTCATCCGTGGTCGGAGTCGGATGGTTGAGGATATAGCCTGCCGGGGGTAACGCGCGGGCCGCAATGCAGTCCAGCGTCAGCAGGGTATGATTCAACGCGCCCAGCTTTGAGCCGACCACGACGAGAATCGGAATGCCGAGATCGCGGGCCAGGTCGGCAAAGGAATAGCGACCTGCGAGCGGAACCAACAAGCCGCCGGCCCCCTCTACCAGCGTCACCTCGTGTTGGTCGGCAATCGTCTGAAACAGCTCGATAATCCGCTCCGGCTGAATGGTCACGCCGGCCTGCTCGGCCGCCACACTCGGAGCGACCGGCGGGGAAAAACGGTAGGGGCATACGGTCTCAAGCGGTAGGCTGCTCCGGGCATAGTCGGCCAGACGCAAGGCGTCGTCCGGATACAAGACCCCGTCTCGTCTGTCGCAGCCCGTTTCTGCCGGTTTGAGCACGCCCACCCGCTTGCCCTGGGCGGTCAGGGCCGCGGCAATGCCACAGCCGACCAGGGTCTTGCCGATGCCGGTATCCGTACCGGTGATAAACAGGCTGGTCATGTGACGGTCTGAATGGCGGTGTGGACGACATCGAGCAGGTGTGACAACTCAGCCTCGGTAATGCTGAGCGGCGGCATGAGAATGATGATACTGCCCAACGGTCGAATCATCACGCCGTGCTTGCACGCTTCCCGGATGACCCGCATGCCGATCTTCTCGGCGGGATCATAGGCGACCTTTTTGGCCGGATCACGCATCAGTTCGATTCCGACCATCACGCCCCACTGTCGAATGTCGGCCACGTGGGGGAGGGCGGCAATGTCGGTCCGGAGGCGTTGGGTCAGCAGGGCAATCTTGGGTTGCAGATGCTCAAGGACCTGCTCTTCGGCAAAAACCTCCAGGCTGGCTAGGGCCGCGGCGCAGGCTACGGGATTACCGGTATAGGTATGGCCATGAAAGAAAGTTTTGAACTCTTCATAGGGCGCGAGAAAGGCGGAAAAAATCTCCTCGGTGGCCAGGGTGGCCGCGAGTGGCAGATAGCCGCCGGTAATGCCCTTGGCCAGACAGAACAAGTCCGGGTTGACGGTGGCGTGTTCACACGCAAACATTTTCCCGGTGCGGCCAAACCCGGTGGCTACCTCGTCACAGATCAGGAGGATACCGTGCTGCTGCGTGAGCTGTCGCAGGGTCTGCACATACTCGACTGAATGCGCCCACATCCCGGCCGCGCCCTGCATGAGGGGTTCTATAATCACGGCTGCCAGCTCGGCATGCTGCCGGGCGAGGGTGTGTTCGGCTTCTGCCTGGGCCGCGGCCAGCGCCCGCTCGGCCGACATGCCGCGGACAAAGCGAAACACATGCGGCGGGGTCAGCCGGACGGTGTCTGCCAAAAGGGGTCGGTAGAAATGATGAAAGAGTTCGGAGTAACCCACGCTGACCGCGCCCAGGGTATCGCCGTGGTAGGCTTCGACTAATGAGGCAAATTTCGTGCGCCGGGTTTCTCCGCGCAACTGCCAGTACTGAAACGCCAATTTGAGCGCGATTTCCGTGGCGGTGGCTCCCGCGTCCGAATAGAACACGCGGGTCAGCCCGGACGGTGCCAGCTCAACCAGTTTCTTCGCCAGCAGGATGGACGGGATATTGGCCAGCCCGAGCATGGTCGAGTGCGATATCCGGTTGACCTGCTCGGTAATGGCGGTGTTAAGGCGGGGATGGGTATGGCCATGCACGTTGCACCATAACGACGAGACCCCGTCCAGATAGCGCTTACCGTTGACGTCAATCACATAATTGCCCTCACCCCTGGCAATAATAATCGGGTCTTCCTGCAACCAGTCCTGCATCTGGGTAAACGGATGCCACACATAGGCATGATCCCAGGCTTTGAGGTCGGCATACGACGGGCTGCTCATCGAATCCCGACCTCCTTGCCGGCCGCGGCAAAGGCGTCCAGCGTGCGTGACAGCTGGTCCTGGGTGTGGGTCGCCATCGGGGTCACGCGAATACGCGATGTGCCTTCCGGAACGGTTGGCGGGCGGATGCCGTGGGCAAAGACGCCACGCTGGAGGATGGCATGAGCCACGACCATAGTCTCTCGCGCCTCGCCGATGATCACCGGCAGAATCTGCGAGCGAGTCGCGCCCAGCGTATAGCCGAGCGAGCGGAGTCCGTCTGAAAGCACCCGGGTGTTATCCCACAACTGCTGGGGTCGTCCAGGCTCCTGCTCCACAATGTCGAGGGCAGCGAGTACCGTCGCCGCCATCGCGGGCGGAATTGCCGTGGTATAGATGAAACTCCGCGCCCGATTCACCAGCCAGTCAATCAACTCATGACTGCCGGCCACAAAGGCCCCCACGCAACCCAGCGCCTTCCCCAGGGTTCCCATCTGGATATCGACCTCTTCGGTCAGGCCGAGTTCTTCAACCAGGCCGCCGCCGTGCGGTCCGAACACGCCGGTCGCGTGGGCCTCATCAACCATCACCCAGGCGTCATACTGCCGGGCCAGACCAACAATCTCCGCCAGTGGAGCTAAGTCACCGTCCATGCTGAACACGCTGTCCGTCACAATCAGGCGCTGGCCGGTCGCTGGGCACGCTTTCAGCAGTTCACCCAGATGCTCGGTGTCAGCATGACGATAGACCCGAGTATCAGCCCGTGACAGGCGGCAGCCGTCAATGATGCTGGCGTGGTTCAGGCTGTCACTCAAGATCGTATCGCCCGGTCCCATCAGGGCCGACAGCACCCCGATATTGGCGTGATAGCCCGTAGGAAAAACAAGAGCAGCTTCTGTTTTTTTGAGTGTGGCAAGGCGATGTTCCAACTCGTGATGCACAGCCATGGAGCCGGAAATCAGACGCGAAGCGCCACTGCCACAGCCGTACCGCTGGGTCGCCTCTTGGGCCGCCCACTTGAGGGCTGGGTGATTGGCCAAACCCAGGTAGTTGTTGGAAGAAAACAGCAACACCTCTTGGCCTTCAAGGATAATAGCCGCGTCCTGCGCACCCTCAACTGCACGCAAGCGACGATACAGGCCACTCTCTTTCACCTCAGCGAGACGGGCGGTGAGTATATCCTTGAGCATGCGTATCTCCGGGCCGCTCATACTGCCGGTAAAGAGTAAACGTGTCCAGCATCTCATATCGATTGGAGGACACGTTCACTCCTTAAATCGCGACACGCGGCTACCCTTTTGAGAAGACGATCAAAAGGTGGTACGAGGAATTATGCTTTCTCCTGTCGAAAAACTGAATGCCGCCCTGCGCGAAAACCGGCCTGAAGACTACGTCACTCAGGCGCACCGCGAGATTGGTTTGCGCCCGGTGCGGTTTGGTCCCGGTACGTCCGAATGGGAATGGGACGCGACCCTCCCGCGCGTGTTGAATCCGTTCGGCTATGTGGCCGGCGGTTATCTGAGTGTTTTTGCCGACGAGTTGCTGAGCAGCGCAATCGGGTCGGTCATGGACGAAGGCGAATTTGCCACGACCGCGGAGCTGAAAATCAGTTTTCTCAAGCCGGTTAAAAAGGGTCTGGTCAAGGGAGCCGGCAAAGTCCTGCGCAAGGGCCAGCGGGTCGCCTTTGTTGAAGCGACAATAACAAATGGGCAAGATGAAGTCGTTGCCACGGTGAGCAGCACATGGACCGTGGTGGCAACAAAAGGGGCAAAGTAAAGAGCCGGAGAGAAGAGCGCCCAAATCCCCTCTTGGGAGGGGTGCCGCGCAGCGGCGGGGTGGGTTCCTCGTGTATTCTCGCTGAGCCGTATGATACGGAGACAAAAAATATTCCCAGCTCAGACCCACAAGCCAAACTGACCTGAGAGAAAAAGGAGATCCGCGTATGAGTATTGTTGAACGGTTCCTGGAATATGCACAAGCCTTTGAAGATGCGTATGACAGCGATGACTGGTCGCTGCTTGAGACTTATTTCACCGAGGACGCGGTGTACGACTTTGTTGCCGGGCCGCCACTCGGCGGACGACACGAAAGCCGGGCCACGATCCTGAGCGATTTTCAGGCGGCGGTGAATGGCTTCGACCGTCGTTTTGCCTCGCGCCGCCTTGAGTTTCTTGAAGGACCACTGGAAAAGAACGGTGAAGTTTGGATGAGATGGGTGGCGATCTTCACCCCGGACGGCGGGCCTGACTGCCGCATGGAAGGCGAGGAGCGAGCCGTCTTTGAGGGAGACCGGATCAGTCTCTTGGAAGACAAAGTCTCTGACGAAGAAGTCCAACGTCTGGTCGCGTATATGGAAGCGCACGGCGGTAAGCTGAAACCGGTTGGGTGAGAAATGCTAGGTAGAACCGCTACACAACAGGGGGGTCTTTTATGCAAATCGGGACAATCGCGCTCTTTCAACGCTATGGCTATGACGACAGTGTGACGGACAGTCAGGTCTACCGGGAAGAGGTGGCTCTGGCCTCGCAGTTAGAGGAACTCGGCTATGACTCGCACTGGTCGGTGGAGCACCATTTTGAGGACTACTCCTTTTGTCCCGATAACGCTGTCTATCTGGGCCATCTGGCGGCCATCACCACCCGGCTCAAGCTGGCCACCGGCGCGGTGATCGTGCCGTGGAACACGCCGCTGCGTTCGGCCGAGAAGGTCGCGCTGTTGGACGAGCTGTCGAACGGCCGGGTGATTTTTGGCATGGGCCGCGGCTTGTCACGCCGGGAGTATGACCAGTTCGGCATTGATATGGACACCTCGCGGGAGCGTTTTGACGAAGCTGTACCCATGATTCTCAACGCCCTGGAGACCGGCATCATTGAGGGCAATGGGAAATACTATCAGCAACCACGGGCGCCGATTCGTCCCAAGCCTACGCGTACCTTCAAGGGCCGCACGACCCAGGTGGCCATGTCGCCCGATTCGGCCCTGGAAGCGGCCAAGCACCGCGCCCAGATGATGGTCTTCACCCAAAAATCGATTGAGGAGCACAATACGGATTTTGAACCCTATCGAACTCTGTTTCGTGAACTCCACGGCGTTGATGCCCCTCCGCCCATGATGGCCGGCATGTCGGTCTGCCACGAAGACGCTGGCCGGGCCGAGGAACTGGCCCACAAGCATATCGCGGGCTATCTGCTGTCGGCCATGCACCATTACGAGCTCATGGGCGATCACTTCAAGAATGCCAAGGGCTACGAAGCCTATGGCGACGCCGTGGACACGCTGCGTGAATTGGGTCTCGAAGGCATGGCCGAGATGTACGTCAACGCCCAGGCCTGGGGCACCCCGCAGCAGATTCTGGACAAACTGTCCCACTGGCGAGCGGTCGTCGGACGGTTTGATCTGATCTTCGGCTTTCGCGGAGCCGGGATGCCGTTCGAAGATGCCGAGCGCTCCCAGCGTTTAATCGCGCAAAAGGTCATTCCCGAACTCCGGCAGTGGGACGTTGAAGCAAAGGCGGCTTAGGCCGTTTGTTTTGTTCGCGTTCGTCTCTTTGAAGGACTAATGGAAAAGAGTGGTGAGGTTTGGATGAGGTGGGCTGTGGCCTACAGGTCTGCGCTCCCACCGATTGAATCCGGTATGACGCTGTGAGGAAATACGTGAGCCACAGGTTCGAATGGGACAAGAACAAGAATCGAGAAAATCAGGAGAAGCATGGTGTCGCATTTGAAGATGCACAGTACGCTTTCGCTGATCTGAAGCGCGTGATCGCCAAAGATGTGACCCATAGTCAGAAAGAGGAGAGATGGTATTGTTTTGGCAAGGCCGGAGCGGGTATCCTCACCGTTCGGTTTACCTATCGAGGCGGCATTATCCGCATCATCGGCGCTGGGTATTGGCGAAAAGGAAAACAGACCTATGAAGAAGAAAATCACATACACGGATGAGCCCCTGGGTGATATCCAGGTCGTGGATGACTTTTTGCCCTCACCGGAGCAGCTCATTTTTAAGGGGGACGAGGCCAAAGTTACAGACGATCGATGTGTAGAAAGGAAGTTGGTGGAACGAAGGATCAGGAGGAAAAATGCTATGCGTCCTGGCGAAGTCGAATCAGACGGACAAGCGTTTTATCAAATCCTCGGTCGTCTTGAAAACGATGTTGGGACGATACTTCAGCTCATCTTGAAGGGCAAGAAAGAAGGACTCTTTCCAGACACGGCACCTTTCTGGGCGCTCTTGCGTATGACGTTTCCGATTGCCGAAGCGGTGGGAGACTTGATCTATCGTAACAAGAGCACGGCATTGAATCTGCAATCTGTACTCGAAAATGAGTTTGAGGCGGTGCGAGCTGGGTATCAGGGGAAGGCAGCTATCCTAACTCTCCTGTTTCGACATTCATTAGCCCATACGGACGAGCTACGAACGCTGGTTAGAGGGAAGAGAGAAGTAGGATGGCTAGTTAGTTGGTCTGGACAACAGAAACATCTGATGCCTCATAACGTCCGTGGGATGGATGTCATCCATTTCGATACCACAGCGTTCTACGACGACCTCGTTGCTGTGTGCCGCAAAGCAATGGGCAAGACGTGGGATGGTCAGGTTATGAAGAGGTATAACGAATGGCTCACGTTTGACATAGATGATACGAGTAAGAGAATCAAAGAGAGTGCCATTAACGAATTAACCAAGCTACAAAGAGCGGCATAGCCAACACTCTTACACTGCTCTTGAAGAATCTATCCTCCCCACCGCTTCCGCCTGGATTCCTGTGAGAGTGGGAATCCAGGCCTCATTATTTGCCGTCCAAATTTTGTCATCTTAGCCCCCACTTTTTGCCTAGTTTTGTATTGTTAGAGACTCAAAAATCCTTTGAATTCAAGAGGTTAATGGTAGACTGCGCTTTTTGCCTTTTGGAGAGTCAATTTATTCTATCTTATTATTCTATCGAATTTCTATAGAAAGACTTTAATTGATCTATTGACATATTTAATTATCATGTTTATTTAATGGTCATGGAAACTAAAAAGAGGCTTGAACGAATACAAAGATCACTCGCGCAGATGGGCATTCCAGCTCGCCCTGCCGACCTCGCAAAAATGCTTGACGTTGCCCCGTCCTCATTATCTCGCTGGCTAGGCGGCGAAGAAGCCAAGGGGAAACAAAAGGAGAAAATCGACCTGCTCTACCGGACAGTTCTTGAAGCCGCTGCCGAAAACCCGACCGCCAAGCGGATGATGGCTCAATTCTCTAGGCCGGTAGCTGGGGTTGGGATATTGGCGACCGGCTTGATAGGGGCTGTCGCCGCCGCTGGGTTGGGCTGGCTGCTGTCCGACAAGGAAGACTCAGATGAAGAGTAACCTGGAGGAGGAGAGATATGTAACGGTCCACGCTAAAATCCGAATGCAACAGCGTGCTATACCGCCAAGCGTCGTGAATTTACTTCTTGATTATGGGGAGCGGGCGCCGGCTGGTCGTGGTGGCGAAATTTTTTATTTTGGTCGTCGGGGTCGGCAGCGAGTTTGCCACTCAAAAGGGCAGGCCATTTCGCGACGGCTTGAGGGGCATTGGCACGACTATGTTGTCGTAGCCGATGGTCAAGTCGTGACATGCGGCAAACGCTACCGACGGATTCGTCGGGGTTGAGTGATGAGAGCTCTTAGCGGGTAGTGTCTCACTTCGGAAATTTTCTCCTCGCTGCCCGCTTCCTTGCCCCTCCCGGCGGCGCCGGTCTCCTTTTTTTCAGCATCCACGTCTTTTTTTGTTGATTCCCCCAACTTTAGGGGCGACAGGAGCGGCTACATTGTCTACAAGAGCCCCTATTGGGGCGAGACCACAGACACTGAGGTATGCGACGTCAAAGCCTCTCAGACCGGAGCGAAAGCCAAAGGAGTCAAGCTGAGACACTACCTCTTAGCGCCTACTTTGTACATCCAATCGCTATAATAGGAAGGTGAGAAAACCGTTTATTATCTCAAGATGAGTGAGAAGGAGAGAAGAATGGCCATCCAGTACCATTTCCGTGTCGCGAACGAAGGCATTGAGGTGCAGATGGGCACCCATGCGTCCCCGAACATTACCATCACCATGAAGGAAGGCGACTACCTAGCGATGGTCAACGGCAAACTCGATGGACAAACGGCATTCATGACCGGCAAGCTGAAAGTTGCCGGAGATATGGGCCTGGCGCTCAAGCTCCCAAACATCCTTAAACCAACGGATGTTGGTGGCCCCCCGCTAGAAACCGTACAGCAAGTCATTGACGGCATACCGGAGGGGTTCAACGCCGAGGCGGCCAAGGGCATGGACGCCGTCTTTCAGTTTGATCTGACTGGAGAGGCCTTGCGTAGTAGCGGCAGACTAGAGCAGGGAAAAAAGAGCGGGCAATCAGCCAGAGACGAGAAGACGGCCGAGACCGCTGACCGGCAAGAAAAGCTCCCTGTTCAAGCAACTACCCAGAAGATTCTCTGGGGGATTATAGCGCTCCTCCTCGTCTTAGTGGCCTTGCTATGGTTTGCTGAATGAATCGGTCCAAAGGAACCCAATCACGGAAAGACGCTGAACATGTTAGAGCATGAAGGGACGGTCACTGTTTACTCAAACGGGCAAGTTATAGGTAGGATATACAAAGAGCGACAGGGGCCGTTCTGGCTTCTGGACGAAGACCTTCAACAGTTTCTGGATATGAAGGGCGACGCGGCAACTTATGCCAAGCATACAGTCGAAGAGACCCTCAAAACGGTTGAGAAGGCGATTGAAAGGAGGTGTGGGCGATGAACAGCCTATCGGCTGGCATCAAAACCGCAGCGAGGATACTTCTTGTCGCTGTATTCGCACTCGTTCCGATCGTGCCTGAGTCAGGAGGATGTCAGATTACGCTACGCTAATCTGACCTACGACTACTGTTGTTTCTCTCAGAAATCGAAGATGGACAACGAGCCAGAATTGAAGACTGCCGAGGAGAGCTTTCGCCAGGGATGGCAGGAAGCATTACAAGGAGAGCCTGGCTGGTAGCGGATCTCTGGAACGACAACGAGGGCAGATGAAGCAGCCCGACCCGTCCGAGCCGGATGCAGACATGCTCTTCAGACGATGGGAGTAGCTTTGACGAGGATACTACTATGAAGGAAACGTACACCGCAGTAGTAAAGCAGTCCGGTTCGTGGTGGATCGGCTGGATTGAAGAAATTCCAGGCGTGAATTGCCAAGAGCGGACGAAAACGAAATTGCTCGATACACTCAAGATAACGCTACAAGAAGCGTTGGAGTTCAACCGCCGTGAGGCGTAAAGTGAGCCTCATAACATTTACGGTAGACATTGAAGAGAGGCGGAACGCAATGAACATCATACCAGACAGCATCAAAACCGTGGCGCGAATACTTCTTGTCGCTGCATTCGCGCTCGTTCCAATCGTTCCCGAGTCAGTGCTGGCTGATCCATACAGCCGGCCGTCTTTCAGTCCCCGCAGCAGCCCTTCGTATACGAGTCCGTATTCCAGTTCCTACCGCAGTCCGTCGTATACAAGCCCATCGTTGCCGAGCTACACGTACAAATCGCAGAGCAAGAGCTACAGCGTCGGCGATTACAGCCGTCACACCTACAAATACAAAGACAGCCTCGGCAATCGCCACAAGAGCAAGACCCAGGCCCTTCCCAGCGGAACGACCGTAACCAAGGGCAAATACCGCAGTTCGCGTCCGAGCCCATTGTTGCCGGATTATACATACAAGTCGCAGAGCAAGAGCTACAGCGTGGGTGAGTACAGCCGTCACACCTATAAATACAAAGACAGTCTCGGCAACCGCCATAAGGGAACCATCGAAGTGTTCCCTGGTGGTGCGGTCAGACATAAAGGCAAGGTCAACGGTAAGAAGTTCAAAGGGACATCTCGTAATAAGTGATAAACCGCCATGCTAGAGCAGATTGCGATTCTGTGTAGCCGCTCGTCATTCCTGCGGAGGCAGGAATCCAAGCCCCCAACCCTCGACCTCTGGATGCCGGATCAAAGCCTGTCCCGGACATGATCCGGGGTCCGGCATGACGAGCGCGCAATGGCATGGCTACAACCTATCGTAAACCGTGCTAGAGATTCTTTTCTATGCCCGAGAGGATGTCGGGTTACGCTACGCTAATCCGATCTACGGCTAAAAAAAGCTGTAGTAGTAGCATGGCAGAGTATACCATCAAGCGTCCGTCCTCCTATCCATTGGTAAAGTGGTGAGTGAGGACGTTTTACCAGCTTTGAGCCTCTCCATCAGCGAAGCGGCCCGCCGCCTCAGAGTGTCGCGTCAGCAACTCCACCGGGTACTCGCTTGTACCCATCCGGTCTCGACTGAGATGGCACTCCGGCTTGGTAAACTTGCCGGCAACGGTCCTGGGCTCTGGCTTCGGATGCAGCAGAACTATGATGTCTGGCACGCAGAGCAGCGGCTAAAGAACGAATTGAAAAAAATTGAGCCAGGGCTTGTGGAGAGAGCAGGGGTGGGTGCTTAACCACACGGAAGGCGAGGGGAAAGCACTTTAGCATACTCTCTTGCTTGACAGCGTTGTCAATTATGACAACATTGGACCCATGGTCGGAAATACGAGACCGATTGGATGGATTCGGGCCACGCTGAAGGACTTCAGGAGTTTCCCCCAGACAGTCCAGGATCGTATCAACACGGCCTTGACCATCGCTGGCGCAGGCGGAAAGGCGGACATCGTCAAACCCATGAAGGGGCTGGGAGCCGGTGTCATGGAGATCGCCGTGCGGTACCGGACGGATGCCTACCGCACCGTGTACGTTACCGAGATCGCGGGAACGTTATGGGTCGTCCATGCCTTTCAGAAAAAATCCAAGACCGGAATCAAGACTCCCAAGTCGGATATCAACCTCATGCGGGAGCGGATAAGACGATTGAGAAGGGAGTTATCGCAATGAGTGAGAGTGATTTTGAAATTGTGCACGGAAGCGGAAATATCTTTCGCGATATGGGCGACCCGGACGCGGACGTGAAACAGGCGAAGGCGCTTCTCGCTGCTCGCATTATCGCGATTCTTGATGGGCAAAAGCTTACCGTCCGAAAGGCTGCCGGTATGACCGGTTTTGCTGCGGCAGACTTCTCTCGGGTGCGCAACGCGGATCTCGGGCGATTCACGTTGGATCGGCTGATGAGAATGCTGCGCGGCCTGGATCACACGGTTGAGGTGACGGTTCACCTAGCACCAAGAAGATCAACAGTGAAGGCCAGCGGTGCCGGGCCGAGGGGAAAAGCCGCTTGAATGGCGAACGGGTCTGTCACGGCCCTAGGAAGATATCGGATGACGTTTCGCCCATCCGACCTACGCCCCCCCCATCGGTCGCGGCGTGTACTTATACAAATCCTTCCAATAGTGATCCAGCACCGCATCGTCGGCGCAGTCGAGGCACTCAAGCTCCGGGTCGGAGACGTCCAGCAATCCCTTTTTGATTAAGGTTTCGGCATACGGTCCGCGATCTATCAGTTTGACCGGGCCGCGCTCTTCGGCCAGCCGTTTGCGGAGCTGGGCTGTGGCTGATTGATCGACCTCGTGCGTGACCGGGTCCAGGACGACGCCGTAATCCCGCTCGGCGCGCTCGGGCGAGACGAGCTTGCGGACCACATCCATACGCACGGCGTCGATGGCGCGTTCCAGAGGGTCGCCCCAGCCGCCGCCGCCTGGGGTGGTGAGGCGAATAATGTCGCCCGCTTTCACTGGAATGGCATCCCGGCTGAAGTAGACATGCTCTTCCTCTGGGGTGCCGGGGTTCTTGATGGACGAACTCGGCGCGCCCCACTTGCCACCCTTGATGCCCGAGCAGGCAAAGGCGGTCCGCTCCGTGACCGTCAGATAATGGCCGTCAACGAGGGTGCGTATCTCTTTCTCATAGCCCAGCCCGCCGCGATATTTTCCGGCTCCGCCCGAATCGGTCGCCAGACCAACCCGCAGGACTTCGACCGGGAAGCGCTGCTCGATGAATTCCGCCGGCAGGTTTTTGGAGTAGGGCACCAAGTCCACGGCGTCGGTGCCGTCCGCATACGGTCGGGCGCCCGAACCCGCCCCAAAAATCTCCCGCATCAGAAACAATCGGCCCTCAAAGTCCTGGCCGTACAGACCGTAGATCTGAATGTTCTGCATGTCGGCCACCACCTCGCCGTCAAAGGCTTTGGCCAGGGCGACGGTATAGGCGCTGATCATGCGCAGCATACAGGTCATGCGACTCACCACCGGAGCCGGAAACTCCGGGCTCAGAATGGTCCCCTGTGGAATACGACAGCGAAACACCTGGGTCACGCCTTCGTTAATGATGATGCCGGGAATCTGCGCCTTAAAGAACGCGCCGAGCCATTTGGAGTAATGACGACCATCGACCGGCCAGTTGATCGGCCCCCTGGCCTGGGGACTGGTGCCGGCGAAATCCAGCACCATCTTGTCCGCATACTTGCGCATCGTAAGCTGGAGCTTGACCGGCTTGTCCAGGGTCAGGCCGTCGTTCTCAATGAAATCTTCTCCGATGAATTCTCCCTCAGGGAACAGGGGCAGGCCCTTCTCGCGTACCACCTCGGCGCAGCGGTCGAGAATTTCATAGAACGCGGCTTCCACCTCGTTGCCGCCAAAACGATCACAGAGTTCCGTCACCCGGCGGCGGATGACCTCGTTTGCGCCCACAAAGGCATCGATGTCGCCCCGCAGGTCTTCCGGGAAACGACTGTTCCGCAGCAGAACATCGTATAGCCCCTCGTTGAGTTGGCCCTTTTCGTACAGCTTGACGGGCGGACAGATGGTGCCTTCCTCAAAAATGCTGGTCGAGGTGCTCGGCCAGGAGCCCGCCATACGGCCGCCCACATCGTTGACATGGCCGAAAATCTGCGCGAAGCCAATCAGCCGCTCGTTCCAGAAAATGGGCGTGACCACACAATAGTCCGGCAGGTGTCCGATCGTTCCGGCCGACTCGTAGACATCGTTGTAGATAAACACATCGCCTTCATAGATGTGTTCACTCGGAAACTTCATCCGAATCGGGTCGGCGGTGGCGGCCCAGGACACCCGCGAGACCGACAGACAGTCGAGCGTGTTGAGCGAGGCCCGGTAGTCATGCTGTTCGCGGATAATGGTCGAACGGGCGGTCCGCTCGACCGCAGCCTCGGCTTCCATAATGGCGGCTTCAATCCCGCCGTCCACGATATCGACCAGGATGGGGTCCAGGTTTTTTCTCAGCGCGTCGATGCGGCTGACCGCGTCGGGGTTCTGGGCAACCCGGCCGTACCGAAAGGGGGCGTAGTCCTGAAAGGCGACGTCCTCATCGGCTTTGTCATAATAAGTCTGCGAAAACTGTTTGTGGTCGGCCATGCTGACACTCCGTGTCCAGAATGCGTTTCTTTAGTGCGTGCGCTCAAGCCGCAACGTCCCCCACTGGTCCACCCGGCCGCTCCAGCCCGGCTCCACAACCGTGGTGGCGTCGTACTGCTGGATGATGGCCGGGCCGCTCAGCTCGTTGCCCGTTTGCAGCGCCGACCGATCGTACACCGGAGTATCCCGTGTACTTTTGGAGAAATAGACCGCGGTCTGACCCGTCCGGGCCTGCTCCGGACTCTTGCCTGCCGGTTGCGCTTGCGGCACGTGGGGGCGTTTGAGCAGTCCCAGCCCGGTGACACCCAGGTTGACCAGCTCGACCAGTTCCTTGCCCGCATAGGAATAGCCGTAGCGATCCTTATGGCTGGCGTGAAACGTGGTGATAGCAGCCTGAATATGGGTGTAGATGTCCGGCGTTGCCGGATCAATCGCGAGGGGAACCCGAATCTCGTAGGCCTGGCCGGCGTAGCGCATGTCCACAAAATGGTCGAGACGGGTCGCTTGAGTGAGCAAACCCTCGTCCTCCAGACGGGCGGTCACGCGGCGCTCCAGATCCTGAATTTCGGTCGCGATACGATCCACATCCAGGCGGTCCTCACGCTGGACATCCGTATGCACCAGATCGACGCGCACATCAGTCAACAATAAGCCGTAGGCCGAAGTCACGCCGGGGTTGGGCGGGATAATGACGTGCTGCATGCCGAGCCAGTCGGCAAGATAACAGGCGTGCAGCGGTCCTGCTCCGCCGAACGCGACCAGGGCATAACTGCGCGGGTCGCGCCCGCGCTTCACCGAGACGGTCCGAATACCGGCCGCGATATTTTCAATGGCAATGCGCAGAACGCCTTCCGCCGCGGCGACCGCATCGAGCTTGAGGCCCGCGGCAAGTTCGGCGATAGCCTGGGTCGCCTGACTGAGATTCAGGGCGACGCTGCCCCCGGCGATGGTCGGCGTGATGCGGCCCAGCACCAGATTGGCGTCCGTTACCGTCGGCTGACTGCCGCCCCGACCATAGCAGGCCGGCCCCGGATTCGCGCCCGCGCTGTCCGGGCCCACTTTCAGGCTCCGCCCGCCCGCCAGCCAGGCAATCGACCCGCCGCCGGCCCCAACCGTATGCAGCTCGATCATGGGCGTTTTGAGGTCATAGATATCGACCTTGCCCTCAGTCAGCATGCGCGGCTGGCCGCCTTCGACCAGGCAAATATCGGCCGAGGTGCCGCCCATATCAAAAGTAATAATGTCCTGGCTGCCGCTCAGCGTGCCAAAATGGGTAGCGGCAATCACGCCCGCCGCCGGGCCGGACAGGGCCGCGGCAATCGGCAAACGGGCTACCTCCTGGGCCTGGGCCAGCCCGCCGCTTGAGCGCATGATGTAAAACGGCGCGCTGATATCCTGCTCGCGCAGGTGTTGCTCAATCCGGGTATGATACGCGGACAGAAGAGGCATCAGCGCGGTGTTCAGGCAGGTCGTATTAGTCCGTTCGTATTCACGATACTCGCGTAAGATGTCCGACGAAATGGAAATAAGGCAGTCCGGATACACCTCGTGGATAATGTGCCGGACTTCTTCCTCGTGCGCCGGATTACGGTAGGAGTGCAATAATGAAACGGCCACGGCCTGAATGCCACGCGCTTTGAAGTCCTGGGCAATGGCCGCTACCTCGTCCCGGTCCAGCGCCTGGGTGATCGTTCCCCGGACATCCATCCGGGCGTTGATTTCACGGATGCGTTCGAGCGGCACCACCCGCGGCGGTTTGATCCACCAGGTGATATCACCAAATTCTCCGGGGACGGTCTGGCGCGCGCACTCCAGGGCTTCCCGGTAGCCGGCGGTAATGATCAGGCCGAGCTCCGAATACTTGCGCTCCAGGATGGCGTTGGTGGCAACCGTCGTGCCATGAAAGACCGCGTTCACCTCGTGAGCCGCGATCTGCCCGTGCTGGGTGATATGCTCAAGACCGTTCACAAAGCCCTGGGCCGGGTCGTCCGGTGTGCTGCGCACCTTTGCCAGATGCAGCGCCCCGCTGCTCTCTTCGAGCGCAACAACATCCGTAAACGTCCCCCCAATGTCTACCGCTAACCGCCAGGTCATACTGTCCCTCCTCCAGGCTAATGTAGGGTGCCTGGCCGGACCTGTCTACAGATGGAGAAGGAGTCTTGGATAAATCCAAGTGATGGTGTAAAATGCCATCAGCATGCCGATTGCTTGACGATTTCGCCACAGATGTCCAATGCGTTCTGGAGGGGAAGCTATGAAAGTCCGACGCATTAAGATTGGAATACGACACCCGGAAGATTCTCTCAAAGAAGCACAATCAATAGCCAGGCGGATTGATGCGGGAGAGAAACTACCCGAACGAGAAGAGGAATTATATTTCTCTAGCATGGAGACGCTACGCACAGCACTCTCTCCGAAACGTCTGGCTCTCCTCTGGGCTATTGCAGAACATACACCGCAGTCGGTGCGCGAGTTGGCCGGACAGGTAGGCCGTAACATCAAAAACGTGAGTCAGGACCTTGCCGTGCTCTCTCGTCTCGGCTTGGTCGAATGCAAAGAGCAACGCCGTGGAGTTGCTCACGCTCCCACTCTTCCGTACGACGAGATCAATCTGCATATACGTCTTCAGCGCTAAGCGGCTTTGGTGTCCCTATGCGCTCCTCTTCTGCGCCGAACGGAGCGTCATAATTGCGATCTCCGGCGGAATCCCCAGCCGCATGGGGTAGCCGTAGAAGCCGACACAGCGCGTGACAAACATCTGCATATCCGCGCGACGATACAGCCCCTGGTCGGGAATACCGAGCAGGCCGACAATGCTCACTGCCCGGTCTTTTCCCAACTGAATGCCGGCGTGCCCGCCATGGGTATGGCCGGACAATACCAGGTCGGCACAGCGCGTTGGCAGGGCAACAAAGGCGCGCGGGTCGTGGTTGAGCAGAATACGCGGAACCGGCTGGCGTGGACCCCAGGAACTGACGATGCGCTGGTAGAGCCCGGCGCGATCAAAACGCTGGAAGAGGAAGTCCAGGCCGGCGAGCTCCAGGGGCTGGCCGTCAATCGAGAGCGTCGTCACCCGATTGCGCAAGGTGGTCACACCGGCCTGTTGTAAATGTCGGACGAGGCGGTCGGGAGCGTCGAAGTCATGGTTGCCCAAACAGGCCCACTGGCCGTACGGTGCGTTGATCCGAGCCAGCGCCTCGTACAGCGGCAGGTCAAAATCGCCGGTCCGATGCGTCAGAAAGTCGCCGGTATGCAGCACGATGTCGGGTTTGGCCGCATTCGTCAGCGCGGCAACGCGTAGCAGCTTGGGGCCGTCCATTTCCCCACCAACATGGATGTCCGACAGATGGGCGACCCGCAGCCCGTCGAGCGCTGTAGGCCAGGCGGGCAGAACCAGGTCTCGTTCCTCAACCTGAAAATCATAGGTGAGTTTGACGCTCGACAGCGAAAAGAGAAATGGCGCCCCCGCACCCAGCAGGCCGACCTGCTGCATGAATTGACGCCGCTCGGGAGAGGGCAGGCTCTCGTGTCGGGCGTGCCGGGACGGGTGCCGTCTGCACCACGCACTCCCGCGCTGTACCAATTGGATCAAGCCCCGGAGAATGCCCAGTCCGGCATAACCAAACACGAGGATGCCGTAGGCGCTATACCAAAGCGCGCCGATCCAGGCGATGCCGGGCGCGTGCAGGAACGGCAGCGGCGTCCCGGACCGGGCGGTCAGGATCTGCATCGCCATAATGGCATCGAATATCATTCCGACCAGGCTGAAGAGCGCGAGCGACAGGGACGAAGGCCCCAGCAAGCTGAGGCAGTGGTTGTGCAAACGGTGTCGGGCATACGAGAAGGGGACAATGGCAATTGGAACCATGGCGACCAGATACACCGCCCGCCAGGTGACCCACTGCCACATGGCACAGGCTGCCAGGAGCAGAAAGAGGTTGAGGCAGATATGCCAGACGCATTGTGCGCGACGGCTGGCCAGGGTGTTGAGTCGAGCGTGGATGGGCATGAGATAAACAATTCAACCTATTGGGAAATGGTGCGCTTCAAAATCAGCGTGCCAAACTGATCGACCCCGGCCTGACAGTCCGGCGGGACGAGCGTGGTGGCATCGTACTGTTCAACCACCGCCGGGCCAGTCAGAGTCGCCCCCGCCCCGAGGTGCGTCCGCGCATAGACCGGACAGGTCAGAAAGCCGCGTGCCTCAAAAAAGAAAACCGCGCGCCTGTCTATCGGCTGCACGGGGCCGGTCTGTTCGGCGATCGTGGGCAGCGCCGGCTTTGGCCGCGTGGCAATGCCGGTTATCCGCAGGGTGGACAGGCTGATCTCTTTTCGACCCTGGAATGAAAAGCCGTAGAGCTGCTCGTGCTTATGATGAAACTGGGTGACTGCCCGCTGGAGGATGTCGCCGGTGAGCCGGCCCTGTGGAAGGTCGATCGTGAGCTGGGTTGACATATCGACATAGTGAAAATCCACTGACCGCCTGAACTGCCTGGGGGCGTCCGATAAGTGTTGCTGGCTCAAGGTGGCCTGAGCCTGGTGTTCGAGCTGTGTAAAGAGCTGCGTCAGCCGCTGTGGATCAAGCGCGGCGTCGGGCGGAGCGGGCGCGGCCCCATCCTCCCGGATATCGGCACAGAACAGGCCGAAGGGCGCGGCGAAGCCCGGCTGGGCCGGAATCACGACCGTTGATATCCCGAGCAACGTGGCCAGGTCGGCGGCGTGCAACGGACCGGCCCCGCCGCCGGCCATCAAAACCGCCTCGCGGGGATCGAGACCGCGCTGGGTACACACCCGACGAATGGCCCCACACATGGTGTGATTCACCAACTGGACGAGGTCTTGAGCGGTGTCTACGACGCTTTTATGGCGCGACTGTCCGAAGGCAAAAAGTGCCTGTTCGGCCGCCTGCTTTGAAAGCGGCAGCGCCCCCCCAAGCAGCGACGCAGGGAGACGATGCAGCAGGAGATTGGCGTCGGCGACCGTGGCCTCCGTTCCGCCTTTGCCATAACAGACCGGACCGGGGTCGGCGCCGGCGCTGAGCGGACCAACGCGCCAGCGGGTATCCGGGTCAACCTGGGCAATGGAGCCACCGCCCGCCCCAATAGAGGTGATATCGACCATGGGCGCACGGAGCGGATATCCGCCGACTTGGCCGTGGGTGGTAAGCCGCGGCTGGCCGGCTTGGACGAGGGCGATATCGGTTGAGGTACCACCCATGTCAAACGTTACCAGGTCGGAGAATCCGCTGGCGGCTCCAACGCGGGCCATCGCGACTGCTGCCGCACTCGGCCCCGAGAGAACGGTTGTCAAAGGACGCCGACCGACACGCTCTCCGCTGTGCAGTCCACCGGACGACTGCATGATCAGCGGCGGGCGGTGCATGCCACTGTCCTGCATGGAGCGCCTCATCCGATTGAGATGTGCTCCCAGCAATGACTGCAGGGCCGCGTTCAGACAGGTGGCCGCGGTGCGCTCATATTCGCGCGCTTCGGGCAGAACATCGGACGAGAGCAGCACGTGTAAAGAAGGCTCTGCCGCGAGCAGTAAGGCTCTCAGCCGCCGCTCCGGTTCAGGGTTGCGAGGACTGTGTAAGAGCGAGACGGCAAGGGTCTTCAGGTTTTGGGCCTGACACCAAGCCACGATCGTCCGTACCTCTTCTGCGGTAATGGGGATGTATACATTTCCCCGCGCATCAAGACGTTCGGTCACCTCGTGGATGTCCTCAAGCGGCACCACCGGCGGAGAAGGCAGGGGCGGAGAGGAGCCGTCGTCCGGCTCTTGTTGGGGCTGGTTCAACTCCAGAATGTGGCGGAATCCGGCGGTGATGAGCAGACCGATACGCGGGAGGCGGTGTTGGAGTAAGGCATTCGTGGCCAGCGTCGTGCTGTACAGGAGCGTGCTCGGGCTCAGATGCTGTGTGCGGAGGACGGAAAAGGCCGCGTGAAGACTCTCGTCCGGATCGGAACAGGACGGGATTTTCTTGTGAAAGACGGACTCGTTGCCGTTATAGACCAGGACATCGGTAAACGTCCCGCCAATATCGATGCCAAGGCTCGTAGTCATAAGCGTCCGGGACAGGCGTGCAGCGTGGTCCCCTGCAACCGCGCTGCATGAAAGAGGGCAGCCTGGGAAAGCATGCGCGCGCTAATCGGCAAAGCGAGGCATGACTTTGTTGGCGAACAGGTCAAGCGAACTGAGCACCTGTTCACGTTCATGAATCCCTTGCTGGATGAGGAGAAAGCACTCTTTGATGGGGAATTTCTTGCTCGCTGCTTCAATCCGGCGGGAAATCGTATCCGGGTCGCCGACCAATAACTCAGGATGTCCCTGGCCAAATGGGGTAAACCAGGTATCCCACATCCACATCGGGTCGGTCAGCCATTCCTGCGCCGTCGCGGTGCTTTTATGGCAGATCATTGCGCCACCCCAGGCGGCCTCGTCGCCGGGCTGAATATCATGGCCGTGTTTCAGCGCCTCGTCGTGATAGCCGGACCACAGCCGTTGACAGAAATCGAGGTCTGAGGCCAGGACAATCGGCTTGCCGCCGTAGCGCGCCCAGAAGAGTGCCGTGCGCATGCTATGGGTGAAACCACCGTAGATGGGCGGGTGCGGGTCCTGGTACGGTTTGGGCGCAATACCAATCTCGCGAATGCGCATATCCGCATCCACACCAGCTCCATAGTGCGTATACACCCCCTGCGGGTGCGGGTTGACAAAGTCCTCGGGCGGAATCGTCCAGTATTTGCCCTGATAGCTGAAGGTCTCTTCTTTCAAGGCTTTGAGCACCACTTCGACGAACTCACGAAAATATTCGCGGTTCATATTGTCGTCTTCCGAATTGCGATTCCAGTCGCCGACCGCGTTCAGGTCGGGACGGATCCGAAAATTATGCACCCAGCGCGCCTGATAGCCCCGCACCATGCCGACCGCCAGACGGCCTTTGAGCATGTGGTCGAGGGTCGCAATATACTCTGCGGTGCGGACCGGATTATGCGTTGGCGCAACCCAGCCCACCATATTGACGCGGAGCTTTTTGCTGTGCTGGCCAATCCACATGGACAACAAGCCCGGCTCGTTACTGGCTTCAAAGCCCTCGATTTGCAGATGATGTTCGGGATGCCCAAAGCCGGCGTAGCCGACCTCGTCCGCAAACTGGGCATACTCCGCCACTTCACTGAGCATGCGTTGGTAGAGTTCGGGCCGCTTGCCCGCCATGCCGGCTTCGAGTTCGTGACGACGGCCTAGGGTGGCATAGATGAAAAGGTGAAATTTCATGTGACAAACTCCCGTATGGTCGAGACGGCAACGTGCCTGGGCCGCTATGCTATCGGGTCTGCCAAGGAATGTGAAGCTCAGTACGGAGCGGGGTCGTGGCACAGGTGTACCACTTATTTTTGATTTCCCGCACCTATACCACTTTACCCTGGGGGGATATCAGGAGCGGTATTTTGAGGCCGCGATTTTGCTGGAGTCGCGGCCTCTTTTTTTATGTTACGTCATACGCACCAACTATCGATCTTCCCGTGCTAATTCAAGACGAGCAAAATCGGTCTTTCCTATGCTGGGGTTTGTTTTTTCTGCCGGACAGATGGCCGGGCCTTCCGGGCGGTCCCTGGTGTCTTGGTCAGCAGGGAAGAGTGCATCCGACGGCCGGCCGGGGGGCCGAAGCCGACCTGCTTACCGAACACGGACTGGCGCAGCATCCCATTCATCCTAGTCTGCCAGCCCCGACCACTGTCCCGGAACTTCTCGACTAGATCGGCATCCAGGCGCACACTCACCCGCACCTTCACCAGCGCTTTCTGTTTCCCGCGCCCGCGCCGCGTAGCCGGCTGAAGCCCGTCGGCCTCGGCCGCGGTCAGCTCGTGCGTGTCCGGGTCACGGAGAATCCCGACCTGGATAGCGACCTCCTCGCCATGCTGCGCCGCGATAGCATCGAAGGACAACGTGCTCGCGGCCAGCTCGCGCAGGGTCGAGGCGGAAGAGAGAGTAGAATCATTTTTTTCCATAGGCGTCTCGCTCCTTTCGTGTAGCTTTTCTGAGACTGATAAGCCGGATATGGTCCCCGCGCTCCGTATAGACGACAAAACAGAGGGTGAGGTTGAGGAACCCGAGAGCAATCCAGCGCTCCTCTGAGGGATGATCCATGAGGGTGACATACGCGGTATCCCAATCGAAAGAGACCATATCCGCGAAATCAACCCCGTGTTTGTGGATATTGGTCCGCCGTTTGGTGTCATCCCATTCATAGATTCCCCTAGTGCCCATAGTAAATAGTATAGACAATTTAAGAGGAAAAACAAATATTTTGTCTATACAAAATTGTGTGGAGGCTATCAGGGGTTACTTAGTACACGACCCGGAGCAGGCGCGCTCCGGTGAAGCCAGGGTCGCGACAACGTGGGTGCGATTACGACTCGGACACGGGTGAGGAGGCGGACGGTGCCGGCGGAAAGCCCCCCGCGTTTGTGTCAGGTGCCGGGGCAGGGTCTTCCGTGATAGGGAGTTCTACCCGCACCTCGGTGCCGCGACCGTGCTGACTTTGCACTGAGAAACGTCCGCCACAGGAGACAGCCTGTTCCCGCATATAGAGCAGACCGTAATGGCCGGGAAGGGACTGCTCCGGCTGAAAACCCTGTCCATCGTCTTTAATCATGAGCGACACACCCTGCTGCTCGAAGGTTAGAGCAATCTGCACCCGGTTGGCCTTGGCATGCCGCTGGACATTATGGAGAGCTTCTTGGGTAATGCGAAAAAGCGTACGGCTGGTTTGGGTCGGCAGGGGCCGGTCCCCGTCATCCGCTTGCATGACGACCTCAAAGGGCTCCTGCTCCTGCAGGTCGGTGACATAGGCACGCAGGGCCTGAACAAGACCGAAGTCTTCGAGCACAGGGGGCAACAATCCGTTGGTAAACTGGCGGACGAGCACGGAAATCGTATCCAGCTCAGAGGCCAGTTTGGTAAAACGCTCACGACCTGCTGGAGCATGTTGCAGGACGAATTCCTGAAAGCCGTGAAAGTCCTGGAAGACACGAAAGAGTCGTTCTCCTATCTGGTGATGCCATTCGCTGACAATGCGCTGGCGTTCTTCTTCTTGCGCATTGAGCACGGTGTGGAGGAGACCGCGTAGCTCCGTCACCGACCGCTGCGCCTCAGCAAGGGTGTAGGCCCGCTGCACGGCAGGGAGCGCATACTGAGCAATGTCCGCGAGGACCTTGCTGTCTTGAGGGCGAAAGCCCTCGCGATGCTTTCTATCCGACAAGAGAAAGCAGCCGAGTAACGAATCATCGCCAAGTTGATGGATGAGGAGATGGCGCTGGGCCAGTTCTTTTTCAGACAGGGTTTGCAAACGAGCATAAATGTCCTGCGAGGTATTGAGGACTCTGAGCTCGAGGGTGAGCGCTACCTGCAGAGCGCCCCCTGCAGCAAAGGAACGATCCCAGGTAGAAGGTGTCAGCGCCGGAAAAGCCCCCGCCGTTTTGACCTTGACGCAAGCGCGGGTGTCGGGGTCGAGGAGGATAACGCACACACCGCGGCAGGGAATACACCGCAACACTTCATCGATAAGCTGTTGGAGGAGGGGGTCAATTTCCAAGAGCGCGAGTTTCTCTTGAAGGGGCTCGATTTGATTGGCTTGCAGGGAGTTTGGAACCGCTTGCGGAGCGCTATCCTGCGAGAGGTGCTGTGCAGAAAAAAGACCGGCCAGACCGGGAATGCCAAGCAGCAGGGCACAGCGCAGGGCGAGGCTGGGGTAGAGTGCCGGGATTGAGGCGGATGAGGATGGAGCAAGAAAGAGCAGCAGAACTGAGGCGAGACTCGCAACGAGTGCCATACCCAAGCCAGCCTGCCAGCCAAAGCGGAGCGTTGCGATCAGGGTGAGTCCATACAAATAGACGGATAACGGGCTCAACAGCCCGCCGCTGATTCCACACAGCATGGCGGCAAAGACCACGTCACTCAGCCCGATGGGAAAAGGTAACGGCGTCCCTTTATAGTGACGGTAGGCAAAATATTGACCGAAGAAACAGTACAGGATGCTACCAAAAAGACAGTATGGCGTGGCGGCTTGGTAGAAAACGGACGGATTGGACCAGAGCAACCCTGCTCCAACCCCTAAGGCGAGCCAGCGCAGCCGTGCCGGAATTTTCTCGCTTGGCGTGTGGTGGGCTACCGCCCCTTGTAGGGGAAGAGCCCAGAACGCACTAGATATTGTTGCCATAGGAATACATACACCATACATGATACCGCGTCATATTGTCCACCGTTCGGGCACTCTCCTAATTAGGCAGTTAAATTCTAAATTAGGCAGTTCGACCCCTTCCGCCCTGAATCACCCGCAGCCGCGGCGGCCGCCATGCCACCGCAGGAAGCGGATCAGGCTCCGGGCTTGCCTGGGCCGTCTCGATCAACTCTCCCACGCTCCAGATATGATTGGTCAGCCCGAGTTCCATGGCCGGCGTCACCCGTAGCGTCTCGTGCACTCGACACCAGTGGTAGAACGCAAAGTGGAGCGCAATCGCGGCCTGATGACCCTCGATGGTTTTACTGTGCGCATTCGCCCGCCGGGCATGGTGGCAACCGTTCCGCTTGGTTGCCTCATTGGGGCAGTCGGAGGATTTCTCGGCAACAGGACTGGGGCGATGATGGATTGGGTGACTGATCGATCCATCACTGCCATGATTGAAAGAGTTCCAGCTAAGCTCTGCCCGAATAATCATCCCAGTGGTCAAGATGCGAAGTTCTGCTCGGAATGTGGAGAACGATGTAATTGACACGGGGCCTGAGCATCGGGCACAAAAAGATTTGAGCCCCAGCTTTTACACTGAAGCTCGAAAAACACACCCGCTCGGTGTCCTGACCGACACCGGGCAGAGATCCGTCGGCTCATCCGGCGTTTGTTCTCGTTATGACATTGTAAACTTGACAAATCTGCGTAAAGTGTAATCTGCCACGATAGCAAAGGAGAAGGCGGCACGTTTATGCCCAAAAACATCATCAATACAATTGTCTTTGTGAATGGAGGGCCGAATCTTTTTTTCGGCTCAATGCTTGACGAGCGAGCGTTGTGTGAAGAATTTGGTGCGCTTGACCAGGGGCAACTGAAAAGCGATCAGATGAGCCTCTCTCGTTATTCAAATGGAAGATACCAGCTCGCAATAGCGCCAGATCGTATAAATATCCAATCCAACAAAGATCAAGATCTTCTTCCATCTGTGTTAATAGCCGCATCCCAAAAGGTCGCCGGAGAACTTGAGTCCATGAAAAAGGTTGTTCCTGTGTCGGCAGTTGGTATTAATAGCGATGCAACTTTTCCTGCCCAAGAGATCGGCCAGGAAGGGAAAGATCTCTGCAACGCGATGCTGACGAATCCCATTGCTGCCCATCTTATGAAGGGGCAGTCTCTTCGCTTGGCGAGTGCCTCATTTATTTGTCTGTCCGACCGTGTGCGGTACACTATCCGTGTTGAGCCTGAACATGCCGTACAAGGCCGCGATCTCTTCATTGGCGTTAATGCCCATCAAGACGTAACTGCGGGAGATTCTTTGCTTGAAAAATTATCGGCGATTGAGGAAATCAGAGAACAGATTACCATACTCCATCGGCAAGTGCTTTCCCTAAAGGAGAGGTAAAATGCCAGAGCCAGACCCCGTTGAGGAAAAATTGGACCGGATACAAGGCTTTAGCGCTGGATGGCACTTTGGCGATGGTGTTCCTATTCGGCCTGATGCCCTTCTCTGTGTTCGCTATTTATACAGATCTGGAAAGGCCCTGAATCTGGTCGCAGACGTGTTTCCTCATGAAGACGGAGATCTGTCTGTTATGTTTAAAATGGATACACACTATTTGGAGGTGTTGTGTCTGCCAGACATGAAGTTCTCTTTGACTCAAGAAGAGGGAGTTGCCCCTCCTTTCACGCTGGTGAAAGAGCTAGAAGAGGTACCACTAGCGGACATCTACGAGGAATTATTCAAGTTTGCCAAACTGGGATATTTATGGGATTTCTCCGACTTCTCCACCCGGATCGATACAGTGAGCCTCTCAAACGGTTTACCTCTAAGAGCTTCAATAACTCCACTCACCATGCTGACGGAACCCCACTCTCAAAAGATGAACGCGGGATTAGCGTTATCGATGCTGATTGCATACGCCAGTGTTCCCCCTCCCAATCGCTCTGCGAATATATTCGAGACAAGTATGGAGGAACCAGTGTGGTTGGAAAGCCTATCCTCTATTGGATTATTCCCGACCTCCCGTCCGACGTCGAAGTGGACGGAAAAGATGGGACTGCAAAAGACCCATGCCACAGAAATCTTAAAAACTTCCCAAACAATAAAAGCAAAAAGTTCTTCAGGGATGAATGCAGAAATGATGATATTCGCTTCTGCCTAGAAGACACCCCTGATGACGGTCAGTCCTTTGATGTTTCCAGTTTAACCGCATAACAGGTCCGCTCGGGGGGCGCGTTGCCAGAGCGGAGGAAATGCCTCTTCCCCCGCTCAGCGCCGCTACTTCTTCCTCTTCTTCTTGAGTGCCTGCACCTTCCGCGCCAACCGGCCCCTCAGCCTCTCGGCCCTACTGATCAGCTTCGACGGATAGAGCAGCTTTTTGCCAAGACTCCCTTTCTTGCCTTCTTGCATGCCTTTCCCGGGGGTGGTGATCTGAGGCTTCTGTGGTGTGGCGAATCGCGCTGTTCGCGGAAAATATGGGCTCATATGAGAGCGTTGGGTGAGATATATTTGACGAACGCGGAGCAGGTCGGTATAGGTCGTGTCAGCGTACTACACACGACAGAAAGGAGACCGTTATGCTGCTGATGTTCAAGGCGAGGATTAACAAACCTGCGGATATGTCAAATAAAGACTTTTATACCGTCTGGCGGAAGGAGGCCGAAGCGGCCCTGGGAGCGAAGGAAGCCGGTGTCATTAAAGGGATTTGGAAGGTTGCGGGTAAACCCGAAGTGGTGGTGGTCATGGATGTGGAGTCAGGCGATATGCTGGACCAAGCGATCAATGGGCTGCCGATCTGGCAGCTTGGCTACGCGCATATTGTTTCAGACGTTGAAGTGCTTCCTCTGCGTCCGTACGAGAACTGGGCCGAAGATTTGAAGACCTTGTCCCAAGGCTAGACCATGCAAAGGGAAGAGGAGGGCGGGCCATTTCAGCCATCACTCTGCTCTTCCCCGGCTGGCTTCGCTCTTTTTTTGCTCAGCCCTCTTGTTTCACCTCAACTCCAGCGAGCTGTTCCAAGACCTTGACTAATGCCTGTGTTCCCTCGTCTCCGCCTCCCTGGCTCTCAAGGGCATGAAAGAGATGGTGGACGAGGCTTGTGGCGGGCAGGGACAGTTTCAAACGGTCGGCCTCTTGCAGTACGAGCCGCAGGTCTTTTTGTTGGAGCTTGACCATAAAACCAGGGGCAAAATCTCGCTCCAGAACACGGGGGGCGAGGTTCGAGAGTTGCCATGAACCTGCAGCCCCACCCTGAATAGCGTGTTGCATTTTCTTCAGGTCCAGCCCGGCCTTCGCGCCGAAAATCAAGGCTTCACTCATCGCCAGATTGGTCACCGCTACCGCAATCTGGTTGCACAATTTGGTGAGCTGGCCCGCACCGCTCTGCCCGACATGCACAATGTTTTTCCCCAGTGTTTCGAAGATGGGCAAACACCGATTGAAGACAGCCTCCTCTCCACCAACCATGATGGACAGCGTTCCCGTGATGGCTCCTCCCTCTCCGCCACTGACCGGGGCGTCGAGCATAGCCGCCCCTTTTTCTCGAATGATATGCGCCATTTCCCGGGTTGCTGTGGGAGAGATGGTACTCATGTCAATAACAATATTGTCTTGCGTAATGGCGTGTATGGCGCCGTTCTCTCCGAGGAGCACCTGCTGAACATCAGCAGTATCCGTGACTATGGTCACAATGATGTCCGCATCTGCTGCCACGTCTTGGGGTGATGCCGCGGCGACGGCTCCTTCTGCAACGAATCCTTCAACCGGGCCGTCGCTTCGATTATAAACGGTCAGCGGGTAGCCGGCTTTGAGGAGATTCCGAGCCATGGGCTTCCCCATAATTCCCAGTCCGATGAAACCAATCCGTTCCATAGCGCGTCCCCTCTCTTCTCCTGTACGACCTGTTTACGGCAGGGCCCCTTGAAAAACTGAGCGACAACCGGTGTGCGGCCCATACAAAAAAAGGACACCCAGTTCAGAGTATCCTTTTTCCTCACTTGTCGAGTGCGCTGCCGCGTCAGTCTGACGAAACGTTCGGTGTTCCCTCAACGACTTCCAGCTCATCGATCATTTCCTCTTCGTTGTCTGCCACCGGCTCCGTAGCTTGTGCGACCACGGGCCGTTTTGCGCGACCCCGTATCGGCATCCGATTGCGGACTTCACGCCAGTGAAAACTACTCGGCGGACTCTGGAGCCGTTCAAAGCTGGCAAGCAGCAGGGCCTTGCTATCTGCCCGTCCAAAGCAATGGTCGCCAATCCACATTTCCCAGCCGGGACGGGTGCTTCCATCCGGTCCGGTCAGGTCTCGCTTCACAAAAACCGGAGGCGCGGCGGCCGGTGAGGATTCCTCTTCGATTTCCTGGTCGGAAGCTTGGGGAGGGGTAACCGGGGGGGGGACTGGCTCTGGTGGGGGAGGAGGAGTAGGGGGAGACGCGGTTTTCACCTCAGCCGGCTCCGGAGGGAGGCTCTTGGCGGCTGCTTCTGTTGGTGTTTTTGTTGGTGTTTTTGTTGGTGTTTTTGTTGGTGTTTTTTCCTTGGCTGCCGTTTTGACTTTTTTCGCGACTGTTTTTTTCTTGGCAGAGACCCTGACCGACTTTTTCGCTTGTTTTTTTACGGATTTCGCCGCCGTGGTACTTTTCGTCTTCTTCTTGGCAGGCTTTTCAGACGCACGGCTCTTCATGATGGCATTCCTCTCAGCTTTCGGCTTAGAATTCCATTTTTCCCGAGAAAATTCAATCCCCTCCCTGCGCTGAGAGCCCTTTATCGGAGGGATTTTCTCGGCCGGAAGGGGTCATTCCGGCTGATGTGAGCGTCCTGCTCTGAGGTAGGTGCCGCTTTTTCCACCACTCTTGTGTTTGAGGCTGATGTCCGAAATGGTTATATCCCTTTCCACGGCCTTACACATGTCATAGATAGTCAGCGCAGCGACGGAAACCGCGGTCAGGGCTTCCATTTCCACTCCGGTTTGTCCGTTGACTTTGACCCGTGCCTCAATGTCAATGCGACCCCTTTCCTCGTCCGGCGTACACTCAACAGCAACCGAGGATATGAGCAGCGGGTGACACAGCGGGATGAGTTCCGGTGTTTTCTTGGCCGCCATGATCCCGGCGACCCGCGCGACCGCGAGCGTATCGCCCTTGGGCATCTGACCGGAGGTAATGAGTCGCAGCGTATCCGGGCGCATAGAGACGCTGCCGGTCGCGACGGCCTCCCGTTCAGTTGCGGATTTCGCTCCCACATCAACCATCCGGGCGCGACCCTGGAAGTCCGTATGACTCAATTTTTTCATGCTGCTACCTACACGAATCGGAGCATCCGGTCTGCTCTGAGCAGTTTGGCCTGAATCGGAATCTGATGTGGACACGCGCTTTCGCACGGGGCACGACAGTCGATACACTGGGAGGCGTTCCGGGCGAGTGGCAGCCGGGCATATTCTTCCATACCCACCCGCTGCTGTCCGTAGTTTTCATAATACATGGCGTAGCGCAGGACATCATCGATCGGAACATCGGACGGACAGGCAGACAAGCACTCACCACAGCCCGGCGGACAATAGTCGTGCGCAACCAGACGGTCGTATTTTTCGAGCAGCCCAAGGTCGGCCTGCTGAAACGGCTGCCCGGAGGCGTGCAAGTATTCGTCGATGTGGTGGAAGGAGCCGATCGTGACCACCAGCCCGCTCACGTCAGGATTGGACAGCACCCACTTAAAGGCCGCCTGGGAGAACGATTCCCGTTCGGTTGGGGTAAAATCCGACAAGGCGCTATGGCGCGCCCCCTTGAGGGTCTTCATGGCCACCACGCCGACCCCCTTCCGCTTGGCATCGTGGAAAATATCCGTCAGCTCGGGCCAGTTGCGGAAATTATAGGCGACCATGATGACATCAAAGCGGTCGCTGTCCACGGCGTGACGCATAACTTCTTCGAGCCGCGGGGTATGGGACGAGACACCCAGAAAACGGAGTTTGCCCTGCTCCTTGAGTCGATCGAAGGCTTCGTGGATGTTCGGGTTCATGAGGCGCTCGATGGAATTGCAGGCGTGAATGTGGGCCAGGTCAAGATAGTCGGTGCCGATCCTCTGGAGACTGGCTTCAACCGCAGCCATCACCTCTTTGACCGGGGTCGTATCGCTCAGATGGCCCCGTGTCGTGCAAAACTTGGAGACGATAAAGAGTTTGTCGCGTTGATAGCCCTGAATGCCCTGGCCTAATGTTTTTTCCGATCCGGCGCGCGAATAATCCGGCGAGGTATCAAAATAATTGATGCCTCGGTCAATGGCCCGTCGCACGACATCCGCGTTGTCGAGCCCTGAGCAGCCGAACGAGATATCTGACATTTCCATTCCGGTCCGGCCCAATGGCCGATAGCTGCGCACGCGGGCTGTTTGCCAGTCCGGGCTTTTTTCCTCTGCTTCGGTTTCGGGCCGGCCCAACAGAAACAGTTGGGTTTTATATTCACAGCCGGCTGCCAGCGCCGCACCGCCGCCGACCGCACCCAGCGCGGCCTTTCTCAGAAACGTGCGCCGGCTCGTCGGCGTTCTGACCTGCTCATCCTGAGCCTGGGGCTGTCGCTTACGCATGGCAGACGGTCTCCTTTTTTCGCGTGGTGATGGACAGGCGTCGCAGGATCGCCTGGACCCGGACAAAAGTACACCCGAATTCAGGTCAGCTCCACCCTATGAATCGTTCCTTCTCTCGTCTGGGTATCAAATAGCGCATAGGCGCCCCGCCGGTCTTGGTCGCGCGGCTGCGAGCACGAGCCCGGATTAATGACCACCACGTCGCCGGCCTGGTGGACCAACGGAACATGGGTGTGCCCAAAACAGACCATATCATAGGGCAGGGTGGCGAACTCGTCCAAGCGCTTGCTGCCCGGATAAATATATTCCTCATAGGGTTCCCACGGGCTGGCGTGAATCATGAGAATTCGCAGGCCGTCGCACGCAAACTCCTGGCTGAGTGGGGCGTTTGCCAGAAAGGCGAGCGACGCTGCCGAAAATTTCTCCCGACATTTTTTCAGGTAGGCGGGGTTGCGGCCACCAAAAAGAACGACCTCGTGATTGCCCTGAATGCAGCGCACGCCTGCCTCTTGCAGCAGAGAGACCGTGTCCGGGCAGAAACGGTATTCACTCACCGCGTCTCCGGGACATAATAGTAAATCGGTCGCAGGCATGTCGTTGAGCGCGCGCTGGAGGGCCGGTGCGTCGGCGTGGATATCGGAGACGATTCCAATTTTCATGGCGACAGTCGCAGTCGATGGTGTCTCAGTTCCCCATCTCCCTCGTTCTTTTCTTTGCAAACTACTCGGTCGGAGGGGAGAACGGTCTTGCCTAATCCATAATAAGATCGGTGTGGACTTTTAATTGGCGGCGGACGCTGTGGCCCATATGATGCAGATACACACGAACCCCTTCTCTTCGGGCAAACTTAAAGGCTGGAATAAAGTCACTATCTCCCGTTACGACCACCAGTACTCCAACAAGTTCTCGAAGCGCAAGCCTTGCGATATCAAGTCCGATGCGTAAATCCACGCCTTTTTGCTCGATACTCGGTACTAAATCTCTTTCGGTAAGGGCACGTGTTTGCTGCCCGATGTTGTGGAGCGCTTCTTTTCCAAGTTTCCAGCCATGGACGGCGGTGTCTCCCGTCCGTAGCGCAAAATTAGCCCGAAGTTCGAGCGCGTCTAGTAACAATGTCATTTCCCTAAACCGTTTCGTCTGCGCTAGGGATAAAGTCCTTCTGCTAATTGGATTTGTGAGTTTCTCTTGCGATGGCGGGGCATCGTAGAAATAGATACGCAAGAGGTCTAAGTTGCGAACCGCCTCATGAGTCATAATCTCTTCACTACAAAAGCGGTCTACATCGTCTGCTGTAGGAAACTCCCCGAGCTTTTCTCGCAGCTTCCGCGTAACAAATCCGCCATCTAACAAGACAGCATAAGTGGGGTTCATAGTATTGAGGAAAGTGATGGGGGGTGGAGTGCCCCGTCCACTCGTGCCGCCTTTGATTGGCGTCTTTAATCAGAGACGAATGGACGGAGCTTTTCTGTTATGCAAAAACTATGGTGTCCAAAACAAAAAAAATGTCAAGTGCCTGAGTACATATTCCGCTTATGAACAGTCAATTCCCCACTCTCTAATACGCCTCCCGCTATGTGACGCTTTGCTCCGCTATACGCTCCTCAGCCAGCAGCAGTCCGTCGAGCGATACGTCCAGACCGCACGCCCGGGCCAGGACTGCCAGCAGCAGGTCGCTGACGACCCGTTCTTCGCCCTGTCGGTCTCGTGCGCCCTTGGTCAGCGTGCACGAATAGACGCGGGTTTCCGCGGCGGTACTGATGCCGATGTGCGCGCGGTGTTCCCCTTTTTTGAGTCGGTCCGTCGCCAGCGCGGCGGTGCAGGCGAGGCCAACCAGCGGTCCCTCCGCCGCGTGTAATGCGACTGCCCGTTTATAGGCGGCCCTGGCCAAGGCCGCCGCGGTTTCCACGCTCACGGCCTGGTGTGGGTTGGCTCCCAGAAACTCGGTGAGCGCCGCCTCACTATAGGGGACAACTACTTCAAGCACGGTCCGGGAAGCACCCGGAACAGCGAGCAAATCTGCGACTGCCTGGGTTCCACCGCCGGTCACCACCAGCATGGCCCTGCAAGAACTGGCATGTATCTGGGCGATGCGTGTGGTGTGGACGGATTCCATGGCTAGGCTTCTATTATGGCCCGCGCCTCGTCCGGTGTCGCGACCTCGTGCCCCATAGCGGTAATGGTTGCCACGGCGCGCTCGACGAGTTGTGGGTTGGTGGGCTGTCCCTCCTGCGCATAATGGTGGTCTTCCAGACCCAGCCGGACATGGCCACCCAGGCTGACGATCTGCGGGATAAACGGCAGATTGTCTCCGCCGAGCGTGGCCGCAAACCAATTGCAGCGCACACCCTTGAGCATGTCCAAATAGGCTTCCAGGCTCTTGAGCGAAGGGGGCAGGCCAAACGGCAGCTCCAGTCCGCCAAAATAGAACTTGAGCAACAAGGGTTCGGTCAGCAAGCCCTGGTCAAGAAAGACCAGCACGGCCCGCAAAAAGCTGGGATCAAAAATCTGGAGGGTGGGTCTCACGCCGCACGCCCGCGACTGTTCCAGAAAATACCGATTGGCATCATGCGAATTCCGATAGACGAAATTTCCGCCCGAGAGCGTTTTGGTGTGCGCATCATACGAAACCAGGTTGACCGAGCCGGGGTCGGCCCAGCCCAGGTCCGGCTTGGTGGCCGGGTCTTTGGCGAGTTCCAGAAAATGGGCGAAGCGTTCCACCGGGTCATCGCCAAACGGAAACGTGGGCCAGAGAATCGGATTGCACTGCGCGCGCGTCCGCCTGAATACCTCGCTGTAATATCCGACGTCCTGCACCCATTCGCCCGTGTTGGGCTCCCTGACATGAAAATGAACCGCCGCCGCCCCGGCCTGACAGGTGGCAATGGCATCCTTGGCGATGTCCTCCGGGCTATAGGCAATATGGGGGTTGCGGGCTTTATCGGAATTGCCGTTGATGGCTGCCTCAATCATGATCTTGGCCATACTTCCTCCTTGGGAATTATATATCACGTTACCCGCAGGCCGGGGTGGGTGCCTTTTCGCATCACCCCTGACAGTCTGAGAGCCGCACCCGCACCCCGCGCTCGTTCAGGAAACGTTTGCACTCCTGAATGGAGTGCTCCTGGTAATGGAAGATCGAGGCGGCCAGCGCAGCATCGGCTTTACCGGCGGTGAGACCCTCGTAAATATGCTGTAAATTCCCAACCCCGCCCGAAGCAATAACCGGAATCGTCACCGCTTCCGCGATCGCGCAGGTGAGCTCGATATCATAACCCGCCTTGGTGCCGTCCCGGTCCATACTCGTCAGCAGGAGTTCGCCCGAGCCATACGCCTCCATCCGTTGTGCCCATTCGATGGCGTCGATGCCGGTCGGGGTACGGCCACCATGAATAAAGACCTCCCAACCGGACGGCTCTGACGCCGGCCTCCGCTTGGCATCAATCGCCACCACGATGCACTGGCTCCCAAAGCGTTCGGCCGCTTCTTTGACAAACTCAGGCCGGTTGACTGCCGCGGTATTGATGGAGACCTTATCCGCACCGGCATTAAGCAGGTCGCGAATATCCTGGTTCTCGCGCACCCCACCGCCCACGGTCAGCGGCATGAAAACGGTTTCCGCCGTTTTTCGGACCACATCGAGAATAATCCGCCGCCGTTCGTGCGAGGCCGTAATATCGAGAAAAGTCAGCTCGTCCGCCCCCTCTGCGTCATAGCGTTGCGCGACTTCGACCGGGTCGCCGGCATCGCGCAAATCCACAAAATTCACGCCTTTCACCACACGGCCTTCTTTCACATCCAGGCACGGAATAATGCGTTTGCTCAGCATGCGCGCAGTGTCAGGCGTTTGCGGAAAACTGTCAAGAGAGGCGGCAGTGCTCAACCGGCTCAGCGCGAGCGTAATGACGCTGCTGTGTAGCCACCCGTCATCCCTGCGAAAGAACGTCATCCCTGTGAAAACAGGGGCAGGAATCCGGGCCCCCAGACCCCCGTTCGTCCTGAGCGTAGAAAAGCGAAGTCGAAGGACTGGATGCCGGACCATGTCCGGCCTGACAGGAGCCCCTGCACGGCGAGAACTGAGCGGAGGGCGTAAAACACGCAGTTGGTGCGGGCGTTTGTCGCATTTGCCTGACCGCTCCGGTGCCTGTGCGGCGGCCCCGTCTCCCGTCCTGCCCCCGCGGTGCAGGCCCCGATCGTCTCGCGCTTGACAGCCGGTACGCGGGTCGCTATACACCCTGCCTATGGCCTTTAAGTTATTGATTTTACCCTCAAACCTAAGAGAAAACCCCTCATTATTGGGGGGAGGGGGGAGTTTTCACCCCCAGACCGTCTCGCCCCGCGCGGGGGGGCGCCTTCGTGAGACGAGGCCATTGCGCGTCATCAAAGGTGGTGCAGGCGACAATCCATTATCCGCCGGCAGGGGACACGTGGCCGCTCTCTGCCGATCATATGGAGCAAGTCGGCGAGCCCTTCTTTCCCGTTCCGTTGGCCTGCACGACCGCGAAGGGTGACGCGGACTCCATCAACCTGCTCAATGCCTTCCGGGAGAGACACGGCTCCCCGTATGGAACCGGCTGGATTGAAGAGCGGTACGACTACTGGATCAACCAGTCGGAGCAATGGCTGGACACCGTCAACGAGGATCAGACAGCGTGCGGGTATTAACGCAATCATGAGACGCTTCCTCGATATACGATTCAACCGACTGCTTCCGATGCTGGGGTTCCGCGGGAGGCCACGCCACTATGCGTACACCCTGGAGACGCTTGATCTTGGAGGCGGGGAATCCGTATACTGCGCCCGCTGGCTCCACCCGAAAGTCAAACCGTCCCACGAGTTGATCACACCGGCGATTGTCAACGGGTATCGGACACTCGTCAAACCCGGCGATTTTTGTCTTGATATCGGCGCGCATGCGGGCGTCAGTTCGACCCTTCCGTTGGCCCTGGCGGCCGGTGAGACAGGCTGTGTCCTGGCCTTGGAGCCGAATCCGTATGTCTACCATGTGCTCGAAAAGAACGCGCGTGCAAACCGCCCCCGTCTCGCCATTCAGACGATCATGGCCGCGGCGAGCGATTACGATGGCTTCTTGTCGTGCGAGTACTCTGATGCCGGCTTTTGCAACGGCGGCCGCCATGAGAATATCCCGCTACGGCGGCATGGGAATGCGTATACGATGGATGTCTTCTGCGTCGATCTTGCACGCGAGTTGTTGGACAATTTTCGGGCGTTCCTGCCGCGTCTGACCTTTATCAAGGTGGATACGGAATGATATGATTTACACGTCTTGCGTGGGCTGGCCCCGATCATCGAAGACATGCGGCCGGTCGTGAAAGCAGAGGTCTACAAACGGACGAACCATGCCTATCGGCGCGCTCTGCTCAATTTCTTTCTGCAGCGGGATTACGCCGTTTTTCGGCTGAATCAGGAACCGGTCGGCTGTGGGCCCCGGCTCACCCACGACCAGTTGGACGCCTGGCAACACTACGATGTGATCGGCAAGCCGAACCCGCAGTGAGGAACAGTCTCGTGAATTGCGCTAGGAGGCCGGGTGTGGGGTGCCTGAGGCGGCCGGAGAAGCGGCGGGGTCCGGCTGAGCTGACTCGGACGGCGCTGTAGTGCGCGCCTGCGCTTCTCCGGCAGTACTGTCCTCAGCCCAGATGATATTCCGATAATCGAGCCGCTGCGACCCGATGATATTGAATTTGATGGCATGGAAATAGGGCGACAGATCGAAATCGCGCGGGGTAATCAGGGTCGGGTGTCGCCGCCGAAAGACGGGGCGTCCGCGCGGATCATATTCCTTGGCAAAGAAGCGGCGGTAAAAGGGTAGCTGCATTTCCTGAGCGTCGGGGCTGGACTCGACGTGGGGCAGAATGGGAAAGCGGACCTTGCCAAAGGCCGAGGCAATCATGCTCGAACAGATGACCTCGGTTGGCAGCCCACTCCCAAAATTGAGCGCCCGCTGGCGAAACCGGCGCGGGACCAAACTGACCGGCAGGAAATAGCGTCCCAGGTCCAGGATATTCTGGAGATCATAGGTATAGCCGAGCTGACTGATCACATCGTCCAAAATAACCTGGCAGTCCTGAGGCTGGAGGTTGTGCGGGCGGCACAGACGGATATTGTACTCGACGTACTTCGACAGAGAGGACAGCACGACCCCTTCCTCAACCAGCGCTTCCACCAACAGGAACTGGGCGTCGTCGCCAAAGGTGGTCCGGGCCTGCTCCGCCAGCGGATGGTTACCGCGAATCAGTTCATCCCCAATATAGATGGCCGAGTGCGACCAGGAACTCTGGGTGAGATATTTAACGACCTCGCTAATCCGCTGAGAGCCCTCCACCAGCAGGACATCCCCTTTGCGGATCTGGCTCTTGAGCGCATCCAGGTCATTCGGGAAACGAACCGCATAGTTGTTGAGGGGCTTGGTCAGCAGGGCGGCGAACTGCTTGATAATCGCCTGGCGGAGGCGCCGAAGTGGGTGAAACATCGCTTGCATCCCCTACGTTCCCTGTCTGCATTGTAGAGGAAGCGAGCAGGCTGCGGCAAGGCAAAGGAGATAGCTCTCCAGGTAGTGCCTCAGTTACCCATTTCATCCTCTTTGCCTGGATTGACTTTTCTGCGTTTCTTCCGTTCGATGGAGAAAAGTGTCTTGAAGGGAGAGAAGATGAGAGAGCGCATTAGCATAGATGCAGCCGTGCAGCATGGGAAACCGGTCATCCGTGGCACGCGGGTCCCCGTTGTTCGGCTCATTGGAGGGCTGGCCGGCGGGATGACTGTCGAACAGGTTACTGACGAGTACGGGGTGACTGAAGCAGACGTGCGGGCCGCCCTGATCTATGCGAGCGAGCTGATTGACCAAGAAGAACATCACCCTTTACCCTCCTCATAGACTCACACTGTGCGATTTCTTATTGATGCGGACTTGCCTCGGGCCACTGGTAAGCACCTCAGGAAGGCCGGCCATGATGCCTTCGATGTTCGTGACATTGGCCTTGGTGCTGCGAAAGACCATGAAATCGCGGCCTATGCACAAGCGCATCAGCTCTGTTTGCTTACCGGCGATTTCGATTTTGCAGATATCCGTAACTATCCGCCCCGCTCGTATGCCGGCATTGTTGTCTTTACGATTCCGCGTCATGCAACCGTGACCTTTATTCTTCACTTGGTAGAGATATTCCTCCAACAGTCGGCGGTGCTCACCCGCTTGCCAGGCCGGCTGGCTATCGTAGAACCTGGGCGGGTGCGGATGCGTTCCTCCTGAGCCGACGAATCCTGCCATATGCCCGGCGCTTCGATTGTATGCTAGGATCGCACAGTGTGAAAACGCTCAGACGGAGTAGGGTCGCATGGCAGTTCAGACAACCTATCCGCAGCAGGTCAAAGAGGTCATGACCCGAGACATAGTGGCGCTCAGGCCGCAGCAACCGTTTGCCCAGGCACTGGCCCTCCTGGCCCAGCATCGCTTCCGGCATTTGCTGGTGATCGATGCCGATGCCCGCCTGGCCGGTGTGATTTCCGACCGTGACCTGCTGCGCTGCATGAGCCGGGAGTCGGACCTTGAGCGGGTCACGGTCGCCAATATCATGTGGTCTGCCGTGGTGACCGTGCGACCGGACACCTTACTGTCCGAAGCCGCTGCCCAGATGCTGAGCCGTCGCATTAACTGCCTGCCGGTGGTCGAGAACGACCGGGTCTGCGGGATTCTGACTTCGACCGACCTGCTTCAGGCTTTCCAGACCATCCAAACCCATATTGAACAGGGAGCTGTCCCGGACGCGCCACCGGAATGAGCGCCCGGGCCGCCACGTCCTGGGGTAAATCACAATGCTGTGGAGCCCGTCTCTCTTCTCCTTTACGTGTGATGCACATGACATGACTCGGCGGCCCCCCGCCCCCCTGCGCCGTGCCTGTCTGCGCTAGAGCGTTTCACACCAAGCTGTAGCCATGTCGTTCCGCTTTCGTCATGCCGGACCCCGGATCGTGTCCGGGGCCGGCTTTGATCCGGCATCCAGAGGATGGGGTTGAGGGGCTGGATTCCTGCTTTCGCAGGAATGACGGGTGGCTATACGGAATCGTGAATTGCGCCAGGGGGCCAGGAGTGCGGGCTTCCAGCCCGCAAGCGGCCAAGATGGCCGGCTCTCCCAGGAGGAGGGTCCCCCGCAGCCCTTCCCAGGCCGCTTGGGGCAGGGCGACAACGTATCGTGAAACGCCCTACGTCCGGGTGGCCGCCAGCCGAATCGCCTCTGCCAACTGCACCCCGCCGGTATACAGCGCCCGCCCGATAATCACCCCCATGACCCCAGATGATTCAAAAGGCAGGAGACGTTGAATGTCGGCGGTACTCGCCACCCCGCCCGAGGCAATGACCGGGACGGAGACCGACTCGGCCAGGGCGCCCGTCGCCGCATGATTCACGCCCTGCTGGGTCCCGTCGCGGCTGATATCCGTATAGACGATTTCACTCACCCCCTGGTCCTGACAGCGGAGCGCCAAATCCGTGGCATCCAGGTCGGTCGTTTCTGTCCAGCCCTGCACGGCCACCCGACCGCCCAGGGCGTCAATGCCGACCGTAATCCGGCCGGGGAAACGGGTGCAGGCTTCCGCCACCAGAGCCGGCTGACGATGAGCCACCGTCCCCAGAATCGCGCGACTGACACCGAGCGAGAGCAGGCGTTCGAGCGTGGCCAGGCTGCGGATGCCGCCCCCGACCTGAACCGGAATGCTCAGGGCCTGACAGATGCGCTCAATCGCGCCGGTATTGGCCGTGGTGCCGCTGACCGCGGCGTCAAGGTCCACCACGTGCAGCCGCGGGGCGCCTTCCCGTTGCCAGCGCAGCGCGGTGTCAACCGGGTCGTCCGAGTAGACCGTGGCCCGGTCCATATCCCCCTGGTAGAGGCGGACGCACTGCCCGGCTTTCAGATCAATGGCCGGAATAATCAGCATGGCACCCACGGATTGAAGACCGGGGCCTCTGTCTCGTGAAAATCGCCCGCATTGCGGGTACAGACGGTCAGTGCATGCACCGCCGCGGTGGCCGCGATGAAGAGGTCGGGCTGGCTGAACGTGATTGAGCGGTCTCGACCCCGGGCCACCATGCGACGCCATTCCAGGATCACCTCCTCGTCTACGGGCAGGATGCGCCCGGCAAACCAGGGACGCAGAGAGTGGTCGAGCCACTGTGCCAGTTCGTTGCGAAACACAGGGTCAGGCTGTTTTTCGATGCCATAGCGAATCTCGGCCACGGTGGCGCTGCTGAGGAAGAGGCTGTCCGAGGCTTGGGCATCCGCCCAGGCTTTGACATGACGGTTGGGGCGCTGCTTGCGGAGTTCGGAGACAACGTTGGTGTCAAGCAGCCATCCCGTCACAACTCGACCTCACGGACCGGGCTCCGCACCCCGTCTTCCCCGAATGGGAGACGGCTGAGAGGCGACTGAGACAGTAAGGCATGCAGACCTGGCGGGTGCTGTCGTGCCCGGAGGGCATCGAATGCGTCCGCAGCGACGATGACCACCGCGTCTTTCCCGTGCACCGTGACCCGCTGCGGCTGCCCGGCCGTGGCCCGGCGCACGAGTTCGCTGAACTTTGCCTTGGCCTCTCCCAACTTCCAGCCGGGAATGGGTGCCGGATGCCTGTGTTTGACGTGATGAGATTTCCTCACGGAGTCTTTTTCCTTATGACCAATGTAGTCAAATCTATGTCACCTACACAACCTCCGTCAAGCACGCTGTCAGTGAGGGTGTGGTGACCGGAATGGTGTCATGATCAGGGTGGGGTGAGCCCTGAACGCTGCTCGCGAACGAGCTGGCCGAAATTGGCCAGAATGTGCAGACCAATCGCCTGGCTTTTTTCCGGGTGAAACTGGGTGGCAAAGATATTGCCCGACCATACGCTGGAGGCAAACGGCAACCCATACTCCGTGGTGGTGGCAATAATCGTCGCGTCATCCGGGACCGGATAATACGAATGCACGAAATATACGCTCGCGCCCTCGGCCACGCCGTCGAGATGGGGGGGGCGTTGTGTGATGCTGAGCTGATTCCAGCCCATATGCGGAATTTTCTGCCCGGCCAGAGTGGTCGGATCAAACCGCACGATCCTGCCTTTCAGAATATCGAGCCCGCGCACCCGGCCAAACTCGACACTTTCCGAAAATAGAATCTGCATGCCCACGCAGATGCCGAGAAACGGCGTGCCCCGCTCAACCACCCGGTAGACGGTATCGACCAGACCGCATGCGGTCAGGCCATCCATGCACGCCCCAAACGCACCCACCCCCGGCAGGACAACGCCGCCGGCGGCCTCAATCCGGGCAACATCCCGGGTGACGGTTGCCGCATGGCCCATTTTTTCAAAGCCCTTTTGGACACTGCGCAGATTGCCCATGCCGTAATCAATAATCGCGATCATCGTGGACGGCCATTATTCCCGCCGGACGGGCGGGAATCAAGGGACGCCGCGGTCAGTCCCCGTCCCCGACAGGCGTCCGACACTGGCAGTCCGCCCCGACGCGGTTGTGTGACGCCTGCCATTCGCCGCTCTGTCCTGCCGGACGTGATCCGACCGCGGCGGCAATGGGGAAACATGCAGGATGTATCTGGATATTGACGAGTCGGGTATTTGTCTATAGACATGCCTGCCGTAGTTCCTAAGTAGTTGATTTTATTGAATTATTAAACACCCTATAGTATGTGGATAAACCCCTAATAATAGGTGTCTAGGGAGGAAGGCTGTGGGATGAGCGACCAAGACGCATTCGAGAGGGTCTTGGCGGCGTTACACGAGGCGACGCTCGACGAGACGCGGTGGCCGGCCACCTCGGCCCTGATTGATGAGGCGGTCGGCAGCCAGGGCAATACCCTGTTGGTCGGCGCTGGCCCTGCGGACAACGGCCAGATTCTCTTCATGGGGACCTATTACCGGGGGGAGCGGCAAGAAGACCTGGAGCGCGAGTACCTTGAGGTCTACCATGCGATTGACGAAAGCGTGCCGCGGTTCCAGCAACTGCCGGACAGCCGCGTGGTGCACGTCACCGACCTGTACACCGCCCAGGAGTTGCGGACCTCGGTCACTTACAACGAGGGGTTACGCCGGCTCCACGGCCAGGACAGCCTGAGGGTCCGCCTGGACGGGCCGGACGGCTCCCAGATGGCCTGGGGCACCGCAGACCCCGTCACCCCCGGTGGCTGGGAATCCGCGCAACTCGCCCTGATTAAAGGACTGCTGCCCCATATCCGGCAATTTGTCCGGGTCCGGCAGGCCCTGGTCGGCGCGGAGGCGTTGGGGGAATCGTTAACCGACCTGCTCGACTCCTCCCGGATGGGGGTCATCCACCTGGATCAGCGCGGGCGGGTCATGGCCGCGAATGACCGCGCCCGCGCCATACTGCGGCACGGTGCCGGGCTGTCGGACCGGGGCAGGGAACTGCGGGCTCGCAATCCGGATGACCACGCGCAACTCGAGCGCCTGATTGCCGGGGCGTTGCCGTCCGCCGGGGTTGCCGTCGGTGGGTCGCTGCTGCTGCGCCGCTCGTCCGGGGTATCGCCGGTCGTGGTGCACACCAAACCCGTGGTGATGCCGCAGCCGGACTACGGGGCGCAGCGCGTGGCCGTGCTGGTGCTGTTGGTCGCGCCGGGGCAGCAGGCCCGCATCGATCCCGCCCCGGTGGCCACGACCCTGGGGCTGACGCGGGCCGAGAGCGAAGTCGCCGTCGCCTTGGCGCAGGGGCAGACCGTCCGCGACATTGCCGGGACGACGGGGCGGCAGGTCAGCTCCATCCATTGGCACCTGAAGCGCATCTATCGCAAGCTGGGCATCGCACGGCAGGCGGAGTTGGTGCAACTGGTGAGAGCACTGATCGAATTTGCCTGACCGCTGCGGTGTCCACGCGGCGGCCCCAGGCTCCGTCCCTCCCCCGAGGTCAAGGCCCCGATCGCCAAACCCTTGACCAGCCCAACGTTTGGCGGTAGGTGCTGGGGAATGACCTATAAGCTATTGATTTTACTGGTCTTTTCTACCCTTAAACCTAAGAGAAATCCCCCCACTATTGGAGGTCGCCTCCCCCTCCCTCCAATAGTGGGGTCCCCCTCCCAGGCGGCCACGCCATGCGGGGGGGCCCTGGTACGGCGTTTCGTACGGGCTATGACTTCCCTCGCCGGGCGGACCTGCCTCTCCGTCGGTCTCTCCCTGAGCGCTGAAGGAGACCCCATGTCACGTAGCTCTCAGATAGGCGCCTACGGGCGCAGCCGGAGTCGTCCTCCACGATCGAACGCCGAACGCTCTCGCCAAACCCGGCGTGCCCTGCTGGACGCGGGCCGCGCAGTGTTGACCGAGCGGGGTTATGACGGCACCACGAGCGCAGCGATTTTCCGGCGGGCGGGTGTAACCCACGGGGCGTTTTACCATCACTTTCCCCACAAAGCCGGGCTCTTCGCCGCCGTGTTTGCCGAAGTCTGCCAGGAGTACATCCAAGCGGTGCGGACGTGCATGCAGACGGCTGAGGGCGACACCTGGGAGCGGTTTGTGGCGAGTCTGGGGGTGTTGCTGGAACAGATGGGGCGCCCGAGCGTGCAGCGGATTGTCTACGTTGATGGTCCGGCGGTCCTGGGGAGGCTCGCCGTGTACCGCCATGCGCCGGACCTCCAGTTCCTGCGCACCGTCTTTACGCAGTTACGCGCCGAGGGGGCGATACAACCGCTGCCGCTGGACCCGTGTATCCATCTGGTCCGGGCCATGTGCTCCGAAGTGGCACTCTATATTGCCCAGGCCGAGGAGCGGGAGGTGGCTCAGGAAGAAATGAACGCCGTGCTGCTGCGGCTGCTCGACGGGCTGCGGTTACCGCATACGGCGGAGGGTAGACAGGGGAAGAGGAAAGGCACCCTATGTTCTTGACACGCCTGCGGGGTATCACCGCGATCACAGTTGTCGTTCTGGCGCTGTTGGCCAGGCTATCGGTCGAAGCCCGGACCCGCGACCTCTTTACGCCGGTCGATGAGCCATCCCCGCCGGCAATAGCATCCGACGATCTGACATTGCACAGCCGGATGGTGACCATGGACCTGGGGCAAGTCCAGCGTGAGGTGCGGGCACTCCGCGCCGCGGCCTGACCGCGCCGGGGCCCCGACAGCCCCCCCGCTCCCTGACCTACCTACAGGTCCGACACAGACGGCATGCATTTAGTGCTTGACAAGGCGGATATGTGTTTGTATATATCCCCCGTCATGCCATCTAAGCTATTGATTTTATTGGATTTTTTATCCCTCAAGCTTGGGGGCTCCCCTCCCATATTTAGGGGGGCCTGTCGTCCTCCCCCCGGTGGGGGACGGCGCTTTGTCTGCGATACCCGCAGCATTTTTAGAAGAGGAGAAGAAGTCGTTTTGTTTCCCCTAACCAGAAGGAGGTGCCCTATGAGACGGAGTATTGTGATCGCAATGAAAGGGAATCTGTGGTTATGCGTGGCCGCGGTCGTGGCATACGGGACGCCGGCTTTTGCCGAAACACTCGCCTATCTAGAAGCGGCGGTCACGACGGCCCAGGCGACCTATGACGCGGCGGACACGGCGCACGCGGAGAGCATCGCCGAGTTGGGCGTCGCGAAAGCGGCCGTTGATGTCGCCAAAGCGGAGCGCACGCGCCTGAAGGCGGAACGGGACGCGACCGAGAAGGGCACGCCGGAACGGAAGGCCGCGCAGGCGGCGCTCGAGGCAGCGGTTGACGTGCTCGTGCTGGCCCGCGAGGTCCGGGACGCGGCGCAGAACACGTTTGCGCAAACCCGGTATGACAAGGGCCAAGCGACGATCGCGCTGCGAGAGGCCGAGGAGGCCCGTGATGCCTATCTGGCGACACCGGCCGGCCGGCAGGAAGCCCAAGTCGCGCAACTGGAATCACAGATCGCAGATCTCGAATCCCAGCGGGATACGTTGCAAACGGCGCTCCAGGCGGCCAATGCGGACACGCTGACCGCGCAAGCCGAACGGGACGCGTTGCAAGCGGAGCTGGATGTGGTCAATACCGCACTGGAAACAGCGATGGAGAATCTGGTGATCGCCGACGAGGAGCTGACGACCCTCAAGAACGAGCTGGCGTTGGCCGAAATTACGCAGACCGAGCTGCAAGAGGAGTTGCAGGCCGTTGAGGACGAGGCCGAAGAAAAGCAGGCCGAGATCGAGGAGCTCCAGGCCGACTATGCCGACATGGGCGACCTGTTTGACGACGTGGCGGCCGGCTGCGTGCCCGTCAAGGATGATGTCGGTGCGTGGACCGTCAACACAGATACGGTCCATTGTGTGCCACTGGAGGCGCTGTGGGCTGATGAGTGCATAAATACCAACAGCTTTGGCGTCACAGTATACAGGAAAACCAAGGTCACGGTCATGGGGACAGCCCTCACAGACTTCGTTGTGCTCTCGGGCGCGGGCGACTCTGGAGGACTCCCTTTCGGGTACAGGACGCCTGACGCTATTTATCTATTCACGACGGAGACGTGGAACTGGGCGGTGCAGGACGCTGAGACGATGCATCAGCCGTACAATATCCTTTTAAGGGGCCAAGCGAACAGTTTGATGCATATCAATATATGGGCACCAGGAATCCGTAAGGGTGAGTTCGACTTGCTTACAGATTTCCTTGAGACTCCATCCGGCCAGGTCGCCACTCCAGCGGCACTTGAGGATATACGCAAACTCGCAGACCAGGTGGAGATCATACTCGACGGCCGCGCGGATGAGATCCCGGCCGTCCCGATGTGTCCGTAGCCTTCCTCGTCGGATAATCCCGTTCACTCCAGAAGACGGGAGTGCCCCGTCAGGCAGGACCGGCCAGGGTAATCGTGCCCTGGCCGCCCAAAGAGAAAAGGAGAGCGATGCACGCATTTATCAAAGGACTGATTCTGTTCCTTCCCTTAGCACTCAGCGTGCCGTCACCCGCGCACGCGCAATTCGGGCCGTTCGGTCCCGGCTGGGAATGGTCCGTCTTGCCGCCCCCGCCGTCCATTATCGAGCGGGTCCGACAGACCGGCGTGCTGCGCGTCGGGCAACCCAGCTTCATCATGCCGTATACCATGTGTGGCGAGGATGGCGCGCTGATGGGCTTCCAGATTGATCTGGTGAACCGCTTGGCCTCCTCTCTGGGCGTAGACGCGCAGCTTGTAGAGACCGGCAATGCGTCCACGGCCATCGAAGACCTGGAGTCCCGACGGACCGACACCGTACTGCTGGGCGTGCTGACCTCGCGGGCCGTCGAGGTCAACTATGCGGCGTATATCGGCGAGGCAATCCAGCATGTCGTGATTGCCAATATCAATGAGACCCAAGCCGAAACGCTTGGGGAATTGAACGCCGCCGGCGTCGTGCTGGCCGCGAAACGCAGCGCGACCGCTCACACGATAATGGACCTCCGCTTCCCGGAGGCGATTCGCTTCACGGCAGATACGAGTGCGGAACTGTACGACCTGGTGAGCGCCGGTGTTGTGGATGCGGTGGTCCATTATCATCCGAATGAGAACATCTGGCCGGACCAAGCCGACCACTTGGCGCCCGTGGGTGAGCCGTTCGACACGATCCCGTATGCGTTCGCTCTCCCAAAGGGCGACCATGATGCGGTCAATACGGTGTCGGCCTGGGTGGCCGAGCATGGCGCGGACGGCATTGACTGGTTTGATGAGCGCCGGGCGTATTGGTTTGAGAATGTAGACGCCTGGATAGACGACGTTGCAGTGGACCAGGCCGCCTGCGTCAGTCAGTAAAAAAGCCTTATTGAAGAATAGGAGGATACTATGCGAGCGAAGACACTACTGGCTATCATCGTCGGCCTTTTGGCCTGTGGCAGCGCCTACGCAGACGACGCAGACGACGCAGACGACACCCAGCAGCGGATCACGGTCTTGAATTGGGTCCGGTGGGACAACGACAACGACCGCAGGCGGAACCGTCAGATTCGTCTGTGGTGCGGCAGTCCGGCCGATGATGTCGGCATGGAGTTGAATCCGTGGCCGGCCGAGGTCGGCGACTGGTTTGGGACCAGCATGTCCTGCGAGCCCGAAGATGATACGGGCGGGCTCTGGCCGGGACAGATCGCGCATTATTACTTCCGCGACGACGCAGGTGTGGCGTGGCCGCGCTTTCATACCCACAAGTCGAATCCGCTGTTCGCCTATGTGGACGGAGAGCTGCACAGCCTCCAGGGCATGTCTTTCAGTGGCGCGGAGAATCATGCTTGGTTCAGCGTGGATCTGAGCGATCTGGGTGGGGACGCATCAGCGTGTATGGACTACTATGTGGTCGTGCGCTGGATGCCGTCCGAAGAGGCCAGCGAAGACTGCGGGGTCGAGCAGCCGCCCGCCTCGGTGTATCCGCACCATGCGCTCAGTCAGAATACAAGCGGATACTTCCTGGCGACCGGTCACTGTGGGATGCCGACTGAGCCAGTGATCACGTGCGGACCCAACTTCACGTGCGAGTAGGGCGGGAGCCAGCGGATCATGGTAGAAGAGGGGTAAACCCTCCATTGATGTGCGGTTTTCAGGGAGGCCAGATAGTGATCGGCTGGGGCTTGTGGCAGATAAGCCAGAGCGGGAAGCGGCGCGACCGCCAGCTCGATGTCATGACCAAGGCGCTCACCCAGCAAGGCGAAGTCTTAGCCGCGCTGCTACGGCGCAGCGCCTAGCCTACCGATTTACCGAAGGGACACAGGTGGCCGTGGCGTCAAGGACCTGGAACCAGTTCGTCACGGCCAAACGGAACCGGACCGACCCTCCCATCCCCGACCTTTCCTACGCGGGTTATCACTCCTGCAGTAAACCCATTCCCGACGTTACCCATCCCGTGTTCAATGTCACCGGCCCTGGGGCTGACGCGGGCCGAGAGCGAAGTCGCCGTCGCCTTGGCGCACGGGCAGACCGTCCGCGACATTGCCGGGACGACGGGGCGGCAGTTCAGCTCCATCCATTGGCCTCTGAAGCGGCTCTAGCGTACCTCACGCTGCGGTGTAGCCCGTCTCTCCCCTCCTTGAGGGGTGCGGGCTTCCAGCCCGCAAGCGGCCAAGATGGCCGCGCTCCCAGGACGTGTGCTGCAAATGACATTCCCCGGCGGTCCCCCGCTCCCCCGCGCCGTGCCTGTCTGCGGCAGGGGGCCAGGAGTGCGGGCTTCCAGCCCGCAAGCGGCCAGGATGGCCGCGCTCCCAGGAAGCGGGCGGGCGAGCGGCCCGAGGCGGGGGCCGCCGGCCCGGGCCCGGGAGGCTCACGCCACAGTAGGCATCACACGTCCCAGGCGGGGAGCCCCCCGCCTGGGCCGCTTGGGGCAGGCCCGTGTCCTGCCCGACGAGCGCGGACCGGCACGGCGACACCGTATGGTGCCCCAACGGTCCCCCCCCGATCCCTCCCTACAGTTCCGACACAGACGGCATGCATTTAGTGCTTGACAAGGCGGATAGGGGTTTGTATATATCCCCCGTCATGTCGTCTAAGCTATTGATTTTATTGGATTTTTCATCCCTCAAGCTTGGTGGATGCCCCCCCGTATTAGGGGGCTGGTGTCCTCCTCCCGGTGGGGGACGGCGCTTTGTCTGCGACACCCGCAGCATTTTTAGAAGAGGAGAAGGTGTGGTCTTGTTTCCCCTAACCAGGAGGGGGTGTTCTATGAGATGGAGTATTGTGATCGCAATGATAAAGGAGTCTGTGGTTATGCGTGGCCACCGCCGACAGTGGAGGGGTGCGCCAGAACTTTCGGTTGCACGTTCGAGTGGCGGCTGGCCCCCGGTCTCTGGATGCCGGATCATGTCCGGCATGACGAGAGCGGACTGGCACGGCGACAACGTATCGCGAAACGCTAGGAGAAATCGTATGCTTCATCTCAGGCACGGGCTCATCGCCCTCGCCCTCATTATCGGACTTCATTCCCCGGCCGCAGCGGAAATTTTTCCATGGTGGGCCTTTGACAGTACACTCGAAGAAATCCGAGATCGCGGGACACTGCGGGCCGGCGTCAGCTTAGAGCTGCCCTGGTGGGGCTGCGATACCAATGGCGAACTCATTGGGCTCGGCATTGATATGTCTGAGCAACTGGCCAAAGACATCGGTGTCGAGGTTGAGTACGTCCGCACGAACTGGCATTACATCATGTCCGCGCTCAACGCCGAGGAGATAGATATCATCAGTGTCATGGCCGTGCTTCCGCACCGAGCGCTGCGTGTGAATTTTACCGTACCCTACACCGGCTCACAGACCGTGCTCGTCGCGAATACGAGCCTGATTACCGATGACACGACGCTGGACGACTTCAACGCGCCGACGATCACGATTGGCACACGGCGCAGTTCTGCCACGGAAACGGCAGCCCGTCGGACGCTGCCCGAGGCCACGATCAGGCTCTTTGATACCGATGCGACCTTGCTGGCGGCTCTCCTGGCCGGCGAACTCCATGCCGCCGTCGTGACCGATATCATGCGCACCCAGTGGGTGGGGGAACATCCCGACACGCTCCGTAAGACGATTGCTGAGCCCATTGCCACGCGTAAGGTCGGCTTTGCCGTTCGCAAAGGTGATCTCGATACCCTCAATTTCCTGGATAGCTGGATTTTTCATCACAGCGCCGCAGGCTGGATTCAGGAACGGCGGGCCTATTGGTTCGAGAATACCGAATGGGTTGAGCGACTGGCCACTGATCCTGCGACAATCGCGGCGTGTGAGGACTCTTTTCAGTAGGGAGCACCGATGCGTCGTCCTTTGGATAGGGACAAGAGTGGCGAGGTATCGTATGAGAATGCTCGCGCATAGACCGGCCGTGGCCACACTCCAGGCCGTCCCAGGTCAAGCCAGGGTTATTGAAGTGCTCGTCTCGTGATTCTTCTCGACTCCGGCCTTGAGGCCCCGAGCGAAAACCGATAGGTGTTCATCCAGCCCGTGGGAGCGGGAACTGAAGGAGGAAGCCTATGAAAGCCGGAGTCTTTATGATGCCCTCACACCCCCCCGAAAGAGGTCTCTACGAGGGCCATGCCTGGGACCTGCAACACCTGGAGTTTGTCGATCGCGTCGGCTTTCACGAGGCATGGATAGGCGAACATTTCACCGCCCCGTGGGAACCCAACCCGGCCCCGGATTTGCTCATTGCTCAGGCACTCCTGCGCACCCAGCGCATAAAACTCTGTCCCGGCGCCCATCTCCTGCCGTATCACCATCCGGTTGAGCTGGCCCACCGGGTGGCTTTTCTGGACCATATGGCCCAGGGCCGTTTCATGCTGGGGGTTGGCACGAGCGGTCTGCCGAGCGACTGGAAGCTGTTCAATGTGGACGGCGCGGCCGGCGAAAACCGGCGCATGACGCTGGAGGCGCTCAATATCATGCTCCGGCTGTGGCAGAGCGAAGAGCCGTTTGAATATCAGGGCGAGTTCTGGTCGTTCAACCGGATTGACACCATGCTCGACTCTCTCAAGTTTCACCTCAGGCCCTTTCAACAACCCCACCCGCCGATCGGCATCGCCGGCCTCACCCCCGGCTCGGACACGCTGAAATTCGCCGGCGAGAACGGCTTCCTGCCCCTCAGCATTGCCCTGAGCAACAGCTACCTCACCACTCATTGGCAGGCTGTGGTCGAAGGCGCCGAGCGGTCCGGCGTCACGCCGTCCCGGAGTGACTGGCGCATCTCGCGCGAGGTCTATATTGCCGAGACCGACCAGGAGGCCCGCGAGCAAGCCCTGAACGGTATGCTGGGCCGGGTGTGGGGCGAGTATCTGCTGCCGCTCTTCAAGTCGTTCGACATGATGAGCTTGTTCAAGCACCACCCTGAAGTCCCGGATTCTGACGTGACCCTGGAATACCTGGCCGACTATGTGTGGCTGGTCGGCTCACCCCAAACCGTGACCCAAAAGCTGGGCGATATGTACGAACAGACCGGTGGTTTCGGTTGTTTGCTGGCCCTGACCTTCGATCAGTCCGAAAACAACGAAGCCTGGGAAAACTCACAACGTATGCTGGTTGAAGACGTGCTGCCCCACTTTGCAGAAGCGTAACTGATGCTCACTGACCCGACCCCGACGATCGACTCGCAGGTCCATGCCTATGAACGTGACCGCCCGGAGCGGCCGTGGGCTAGGACATTGTCCGGCCCATCCGAGGTCACGGGTGATGACATGGTTGCAGCGATGGATGCCGTTGGCGTTGACGGCGCCCTGTTGGTCTCGCCGTGGACCATGTACCGCTTCGATGCGAGTTACGCGCTCGAAGTGTATGCCAGGCATCCCGGCCGGTTCGGCCTGATCAAACCGTTCGATCCCAGGGTAGAAAGCGTCGGCGACGAGATTGCCGAATGGGCGGCAAGGCCGGGCGTGGTCGGGGCGCGCATCATGATGATGGGTGACCCGACGGCTGACGATCCGGGGCTGAATCGGATATTGGCGGCCGGTGCACGGCACGGCCTGCCGGTGAACGTGCTGTGTTGGGGAAAACTCCCGCTCCTGGGCGAACTGGCGCGTAGGAACCCGAACACTCAGGTAGTCGTGGATCATGTGGGTCTGCGCCAACCCTTCCAGCCGCCTGCTTTGCCAGAGCCCTTTGCTGACCTCGGCCAGGTCATCGCCCTGGCCGAGCATGACAATGTCGCCATCAAGATTTCCGGGGCGTGCACCCTGTCGCACGAGCCCTTCCCCTACGCCGACGTTTGGGAGCCCCTCGGGCAGATCTTCGAAGCGTACGGCTTTGCGCGCTGCCTGTGGGGCACGGACTGGACCCGGGCCGTCGAGTTGCTGACCTACGAGCAGGGTGTTGAGGCGTTCCGGGTCACCGACCGGCTGTCCGACTCCGAGCGAGCCACGCTCATGGGCGGCAGCCTCGCCCGCATCTATAACTGGTCGCCCACGCTTGCGCGCTGATCAGCCCCGTTACGTATGCTCTGGAAAACCATTCCAAAGAAAAGGAGAAGCTATGGCAGAAAACACTACGTACACACCGCCGAAAGTCTGGCAGTGGGACAAAGAAAGTGGTGGTCGTTTCGCAAAAATCAACAGGCCTGTCGCAGGTGCGACGCACGACAAAGAACTCCCGGTCGGCGAGCACGACTTGCAGCTCTATTCTCTGGGTACGCCCAATGGCGTCAAGGTGACCGTCCTGCTGGAGGAACTGCTCGAACTTGGCATCACGGCAGCCGAGTACGATGCCTACCTGGTCGACATCAGTGAGGGCGATCAATTCGGCAGTGGTTTTGTGGCGATCAACCCCAATTCCAAAATCCCGGCGCTGCTTGACCGCAGCACGAACCCCCCGACTCGAGTCTTTGAGTCCGGCGCCATGCTTGTCTATCTGGCGGAAAAGTTTGGCGCTTTCCTGCCGACCGAGCCTTCAGCCCGCGCGGAATGTCTGTCGTGGTTGTTCTTTCAGATGGGTAGCGCTCCCTACATCGGTGGCGGGTTCGGGCATTTTTATGCCTATGCGCCGGAAAAGTTCGAATACCCGATCAATCGTTTCGCCATGGAGGTGAAACGTCTCCTGGATGTGTTGAATCGCCATCTCAGCGACCATCAGTATTTGTGTGGTGACGAGTACACCATCGCCGACATGGCCAACTACGGCTGGTATGGCGCGTTAGTGGGACAGAATATCTATGAGGCTGCCGAGTTTCTTGACGTCGCATCGTATAAGAACGTGATCCGTTGGGCGAAAGAAATTGAAGCCCGACCCGCCGTGCAACGCGGCCGTCGCGTGAACAAGTCCTGGGGCCCGGAGGAAGAGCGGCTCCTCGAACGACACAGCGCCAGCGATTTCGATGCGCCGGCCAGCTAAGCGGGCTGGTGCGCAGGGCGCACCCCACAATATGATGCACTCTCGTAGGGTGCGTCCTACGCACCTGGTTCCTGGGAGAGGGTGGCTCGGAGCGTGGCGCAGAGCCGGGTGAGGGCCTGGCGGACAACTCGTGGGGGGCACTCAACACAAGATGCCTCACCCCTCTCCTAATAGGGAGAGCGGCCATCCTGGCCGCTTGCGGACTGGAAGCTCGCACTCTTCAAGGAGGAGAGAGACGCGCTACACAGAATCGTGAATTGCTCCGCCCACCAACCCAGGGCGGAAGGGATAGTATAATGCCTTCCGGGGATGCTACGCCTGGGGAGACCGCTGCACTTTTTTTACCGTAACGCCTGCCGAGGGCATCGCTACCTGACTGGGCCGACGTTCAAAGGAGGAGAGACGCATGAGTACGAACACTGACGAACGGCCGAACGCGCGCGCGCGGGAACAACGTCTGGGGTTTGTGAGCCGGCCGCGGTTCGAGGACTACCAGGAGAAATACACCGCATACTTTAACATGGAACGCCGCAACGGCATCCTCCGGGTGCATATGCACACCGAGGGCGGACCCGTCATTTACGGCCTGCCGATGCACAACGCCTGGTCCCAACTGTGGCTCGACATCGGCAACGACCCCGACAACGAGGTGCTGATCTTCAGCGGCACGGGGGATAAGTGGATCGCCGGGTTTGACCCGGAAATGTCCAAACCGCCCTTCCATGAGTTGCCCGCAGATGCGTTCTACGATCAGCTCTACTCGGACGCGACCAAGCTGTTGGAGGCATTTATCTTCAATATCGATATTCCCACGATTGCCTGTATCAACGGCTCAGGTTTGCACACGGAATTCGCCCTGCTGTGCGACATTACGCTATGCGCGGAGCACGCCGAGCTGTTCGATCCGCACTTCAAGTTTAATCTGGTGCCGGGAGACGGCCAGGGCTTGACGTTCCAAGAGTTGATGGGGCTGAAGCGCGCCGCGTATTTTCTGTACACCAGTGACACGATCGACGCCCAGATGGCCAAGGAACTGGGCCTCGTCAACGAGGTGCTGCCGCTCGACCGACTGCTGCCACGGGCACAGGAGATTGCCGAAAAGGTTATGCAGAAGCCGCGTGCCATCCGGCGCATGACGAGTGCGGTGCTGCGGCGACAGTGGAAGCAGCGGCTGGTGCAGGATCTGGGATTCCATATCGCGCATGAGTTGCTCGGCATGCACCTCAACAAGTCGGAGTGACGCACGCAACTCAGGCCCTCATGAGGACCATGATGCAGCGAGGGCACAGAAGTGCCACGGCAGAATTTTCAGCCGTATTGCGTGCTATCCACATGGTTCTGGATCCGGAACCATGTATCTTCGTCGATCATGTTGCGCAGCCGCTGCTGAAGCTCGACCGGCAGGCGCTGGCAACGGCTCTTCAAGGACAGCAGGCCACAGCGGTACGATATGGCGACCCGCAGTACGCTGTGCGGGTCGCTGCAAGTCTGCGCATGTTCACCGTACTGCGCTCGCGCTTTACGAGAGATGCGTTTTTCGAGAGCGGCCTCGAACAGATTGTGCTCCTCGGAGCCGGCTTGGATCTGTCACTCGCCTCCGAGACCGATGTCCCGGTCTTTGCCGTAGATCATCCTGACACGTCGAGATGGGTCTGCGGCCTTTTTGCCGATGCCGGTTTGCCGGTCGGCAACAACTTGCACTTCGTCGAGATAGACTTTGCCGAGAGACCGGATTTACTGTTACCCACGCTCGCGGAGTATGGGTTTCAGCCAGACAAACCTGCTTTCTTTGTCTGGCTTGGCGTTCAGCCATACCTCACCATTGAACACGTCCTTCAGACAGCTCGCGTCGTAGGGAGCTGTCCAGCCGGGACACAACTCGCCACCGACTTTCTGACTCCGGATACGAGTTGGAGTGGAATCGGCGAGCGTGTCGGGAAACTGCTACAGGACTCACCGCACCGCGAGCTGGAACCATTTAAGAGTTATTCGGATCCCGCAGCACTCAAGAAACAGCTGTTGGCATGTGGCTTTACGATGGCGCGAAGTGTCGAGGCGGAAGAGGCAGACGCTCTGTACTGTAGTGAACGGACCGATGGACTCAGCTATCCAAATTGTGCAGCGATGATGCTTGCTGAAGTGTGACACTCGGCCTTAGGCCAAGAGGCCGTTGAGGGCCCGGCCGAGAGAGGGAATCAAAAACCTCACCTGGTTTTCTCAGGTACGGGCAATCCAGTCCGGCTCAATGACAGGCGCAACGCGGAGTTCGGCCGGAATGCGCTCGATCCCGATGATGGCATCGACCGCTTGATGCCAGTGATACAGGCGGGCTTCTTGATAGTTCAGCGGGACACCACCAAAAGCATAGGACTCGACTCCTTTCTGAATGCCGTTACCAAACTGCGTATCTTCGGCAACAATCATATTGAAATAGTCGATATAGGTGTCCCAACTGCTCGGTTTGGGGGCCTCTCCCCAATCCTCTCCAAACCACCACAGCTCTAGCGTTGTGGTGTTGATGCTGGTCGGCCAGAAGGCAAAAATCGGTAGCCCCTTTTCGTTCATGGGCGAGACAAGATTGGGCACGATGTTAAAAGACAGAATACAGGTCCGTGGGATCTCTCCCACGGTTTCAATATCCGGCCGATCATCGACGATTTCGGCCGTCTCCGTATGGTTCTGTACGGTGAGTGGCGCAATCATGCGCCCATGTCCACCTGGGTAGAGCGTATTCACATTGCCGCGATGGTCCAACATCGGTGAAACGGTCTGCGGATGAATCGAGCGGACGTGGTAGACCTCCATGTTGGATTCCATGGCGATTTTCCAGTTGCAGTGCAGGGTGAAGGCGTCTTTGTGGACAAAACGTAGGCGGTCGAACTGGAACTGCTCCCACTGCGGGAGCAGCGGTGCCAACTCTTGCGTTAGTGGACGGGCGTCCGGGTCGAAGTTCGCGAACAGGAACTTGCCCAGGCGTTCAAGACGGACTGAATGCAGAGACCGACAAGAGAAATCGAGATCGACGAAGTCACGCTTATCGCGGAGATTCAGCAGCTCGCCGTCATGATTATAGGTCCAACCGTGATACCCACAGGTGAAGCGGTCGGCTTTGCCTGTGGCCTCGCGGACAAGTGGGGCGCCGCGGTGGCGGCAGGTATTATAATACGCCCGGACCTCGCCGGTCCGGGTGTGGAGAATGACGACCGGCTGGCCGGCTGTTTCCCACAGCTTGAAACACCCCGGCTCCGGAATCTCATCAAGATGCCCGGCAAACAGCCACGCTTTGCGCCACAGCTGTTGCTTTTCCAGCTCATAAAACCGGGGATCGGTGTACCGTTTCCCCGGTAAGTCGGGGAATTGCGGGAAGCCCTCCGGTGGACCTTTCCGGTCGGTTTCGTACCTGATCTGCGCGCGAATTGATTGGGGGTCTTCCATGCCGCCTCTCTTGAGCTGCTCTTTCAATACAGAGGCACGCTACGTGCCTCTTCGTCCTTTTTACAGGCTGCCTTTTGTGGATAAGACGCCCTGAACCCGCGGATCATATTCCACTGCGCTGCTGAGCGCCCGGGCAAAGGCTTTGAAGCCGGCTTCGATGATGTGGTGGGGGTTGCGGCCCTGGGTCATATTCAGGTGCAGATTCATACCGACCTGATTCGTCAGAGCCAAAAAGAAGTCGTGGATCAGTTCCGTCGAAAAACTCCCTACCCGTTCCTGTCGAATATCCAGGTTATAGGCCAGAAACGGTCGCCCGCTCAGGTCAACCACACACTCGACCAGGGCCTCGTCCAGCGGCACGCTGGCCGCGCCGAAGCGGCGGATGCCGTGTTTGTCGCCCAGGGCTTCGCGTAATGCCTGGCCGAGCGCCAGACCGACGTCTTCAACCGTATGATGATCGTCGATGGCAATATCACCGCTGGCCTGCACGCTGAGATTAAAGAAGCCGTGCCGAGCAAACAGCTCCAACATATGGTCGAGAAAGGGGACGCCGGTCGAGACCTCGTACTTCCCTTCGCCTTCAATTTGAATGCTCAGGTGAATATCGGTTTCAGTGGTCTGCCGATGTATATCAGCTTTGCGTGCGGCCATGCCTGCCTCCGTCTAAACGATATTGCACGGCCCGCGCGTGGGCCTCAAGTCCCTCAAGCTCGGCCAGCCGCACCACGTCGGGACCCAAGACGGACAGAGCCTGCGCCGATGCCCGTATCACGCTGGTGCGTTTCAAGAAGTCGTAGACACCCAGGGGCGAGGAAAACCGGGCGGTTCCGCCCGTTGGCAGGACGTGATTGGGTCCGGCTATATAATCGCCAAACGGCTCGGTCGAAAGATGGCCCAGAAATATCGCTCCGGTGTGCCGGATATCCTTGATCCAGGTATGGGGGCCTTTGACGGCCAGTTCCAGATGCTCGGGGGCAATCGCGTTGGCCAATGCCACGACTTCCTGCCGATGCCGGGCGATAATCACCGCGCCGAAGCGGCGTAAAGAGGCCGAGGCGATGGCGCGCCGGGGAAGCTGGGCGAGTTGTTCGGTGAGTTCGTGGACGACCGCCTGCCCCAGGCGGCGGGAGGTGGTCAGACACAACGGGGCGGCCAGTGTGTCATGCTCCGCCTGGGAGAGCATGTCGGCCGCAATATAGTCGGGTCTGGCGGTCTGGTCGGCGATCACCAGAATCTCACTCGGCCCGGCAATCATATCGATATCAACCCGGCCAAAGACGAGCCGTTTGGCGGTGGCGACATAGATATTGCCCGGTCCGACGATTTTATCGACGCGTGGTATCGTCTGGGTACCATAGGCCAGGGCGGCCACCGCCTGGGCCCCGCCGACCCGAAAAAAGGCGTCCGCGCCCGCAATACGAGCCGCAGCCAGCAGGGCGGGATTATCTCCTTCGGGAGACGGTGGAGAGACTACGATGACCTCTTTGACCCCGGCAACTTTCGCTGGAATCACATTCATGAGCACCGAAGACGGATAGGCCGCGGTGCCGCCCGGAACATACACCCCGACCCGTTCCAGCGGCGCTATTTTTTGACCCAGAGTGACCCCCAGCTCGTCGCGGTAGGTCCAGGATGATTGACGCTGTTTGCGGTGAAAGCGACGGATACGTTGAGCCGCGGCCCGGAGCGCCTTTCTGATGGGTGCGGCCAGACTCTTGAGGGCGTGCTCCATCTCGTCCTGGGTCGCGCCCAGTTCGTGAGACGAGAGTGTTACCTGATCGAATTTTTTGGTGAGAGCCACGAGTGCCCGGTCACCGCGCTTGTGCACGTCGTCCAGAATGGAGCGGACCGCGGCTTCAACCTGGGCACTGGCGTTCTCGCCCCGCGACAATAGCTTGGCGAGATGACGCTGGCAGGCGGCGTCTGTCGTGGAGAGCAGCGGAACCGGAGCTTTCGTTGCAGAGCGTGTCATTGGACGGGCTGGCCTGCCTGACGCTGGATTTTTGCCCCAAGCTGAGACAGCTTGGCTTCTATGTGTTCATAGCCGCGGTCAAGATGGTAAATACGGGAAACCTCCGTCTCGCCGCGGGCAGCGAGTCCGGCCAGGATCAGCGATACGCTGGCCCGCAAGTCGGTCGCCATGACGGGCGCGCCGCTTAAAAACGCAACGCCCTGAATGGTCGCCGTGTGGCCTTGGACATACACGTCTGCGCCTAAACGGACGAGTTCTTGGGCGTGCATGAAACGATTCTCGAAAATCGTTTCGGTGATACTGCTGTGCTGCTCACCGAGAGTCAGCAGGGCCATCATCTGTGCTTGCAGGTCGGTTGGAAAACCGGGGTAGGGCTGGGTGTTGAGTTGGACACTGGTCGGCCGCCCATTGCCCCGGATCCGGATCCCTTCCGGTTCGTGGGTGATAGTAAGGCCTGCGCGTTGCAGAGTATCCAAAAAACTGGCGAGATGATCGGCGCGAGCCCCTCGGACCAGAACGTTGCCTGATGTGATCGCGCCGGCGATAAGAAAGGTCCCGGCCTCGACGCGGTCGGGAATAACGCGGTGGCTGACGCCGTGCAGCGCCTCAACGCCCTCAATCACGATCGTCCGGCTCCCCGCTCCATGAATACGGGCACCCATCGCACTAAGCATGGCTGCCAGGTCTTCAATTTCGGGCTCACGAGCGGCATTGTCCAGAACGGTCGTGCCTGTGGCCAGGGTAGCGGCCATCATGAGGTTCTCTGTCGCCCCGACAGAGGGAAAATCGAGCGCGATCCGCGCCCCCGTCAGCCGGTTGGCCCGCGCTTCGACATAGCCCTGCCGAATACGTATGGCTGCGCCGAGTTGCTGCAAGCCCGCCAAATGAATATTGACCGGACGAGTGCCAATGGCGCAGCCGCCCGGGGTTGAGACGCGGGCTTTGCCAAAGCGTGCCAACAGCGGTCCAAGCACCAAAAACGAGGCGCGCATGGTCTTGACCAAGTCATACGGCGCCTCAAATTGATCGACCCGCTTGGCGTTGAGTACCACCTCATTCGTACTCAGCCAATCGGCCTGCACCCCGAGTTCGGTCAGCAATCCCAGGGCGGTCCGAATATCAACCAGACGCGGTACGCCGCGCAGGGTGCATTCATCCTGTGTCAAAAGAGAGGCAAAGAGCAGCGGTAAAGCGGCATTTTTTGCTCCGCTGACCGTCACCTCCCCATGCAGGGGAATACCGCCCTGGATGAGAATCGTGTCCATTTAGAGAGCTCCGAAGAAGGTCTGTGAAAAATGCATGAGCGTCCGTCCCGCTCCCTCACCCCTCGTTACTGCTCAACGTCAGCGGTCCTCTGGAAAACGACCACACGGTCCCGACCGGCATAGTCTTGCCTGCATATCCGGAAACGCAGGTGGCGCTGTGTTTGTCCGAGCCGCACCTTTTGTCCAAGCTGTACCTTTTGTCCAAGCCGCACCTTTTGTCCAAGCCGCACCTTTTGTCCAAGCTGTACCAGGGCGTCTTTTTGCGCCTCCCCGATTTCCGCGACGAGCCAGCCGCCGGGCCGCAGGTAGTCTGGACTGTCGTACAACAGGCGGCTGTAAAAATCGAGACCGCCCGCTCCGCCGTCCAGGGCGGCGCGCGGCTCCCAGGCTCGGACTTCGGGCTGAAGCGTGTCGAGTAGCTGCGGATCAATATACGGGGGATTGGTCACGAGCAGGTCAAAGAATGGTGGGCCAGACGGCACGGGGGCGAGCAGGTCTCCGCAGGCAAATGTGAGGCGGTGACCGACTTGGTGCGTGTGGGCATTCTTTTGAGCAATAGAGAGAATTGCCCGCGTCCTATCGACCGCCCAGATATGGGCATGCGGCAATTCAGTTGCGAGGGCAACGGCAATGCAGCCGCTGCCGGTCCCAATATCGAGGATGCGCGGAGCGGTTATCCGAGCCGCTGCCAGCAGGCGGAGAGCCGTCTCAACGACGATCTCCGTATCCGGACGCGGAATAAGCACGCAGGGGTTGACCTGGAACTCGAGCGACCAGAATTCCTGGTGGCCGGTGATGTAGGCAACCGGCTCACGCCGGGTGCGGCGGACCACATATTGCTGGAAGTCATTTTTCTGGGCAGCGGAAACAGCAGCCTGGAGCCGGCTGTACAGACCCGACCGGCTGACGCGGAGCGTATGCGCCAGCAGGACTTCCGCGTCCAAGCGAGGCGTATCAATCCCGTACGTCCCGAGTATATTTTCAGCCCAGGCGACAAGCTGGGCAAGTGTCTCAACCCGGGATAAAGAATCCGGCTGGAGACGTGGGGGGGGTGCGAGCGGGGTAGGGAGAGTCTGAGCGTTCTTCACCGGAGATCATTCCATACCGGGGACAGGCCCATACCGGGGACAGGCCCATACCGGGGATAAGCCCGTCGGCCCGGATTTAGCTGGCGACGGCCTGGAGCATTTCGGCTTGATGCGAGGTGACGAGCGCATTGACGACGGGGTCGAGCTCGCCATCGAGAATACGCTCAAGCGTGTGGAGCGTCATATTGATCCGATGGTCCGTCATCCGCGACTGGGGGAAATTATAGGTGCGTATCCGCTCGGAGCGATCTCCCGAGCCGACCATGCTGCGTCGGGAAGCCGTGATTTCGGCGTGTTGCTCTTCTTGCGCCCGTTCGAGGAGGCGGGAGCGCAGGATTTTGAGCGCCTTGGTTTTATTTTTGTGCTGCGACTTCTCATCCTGGCAGGAGACAACGAGGTTGGTTGGCAGATGCGTAATGCGGACGGCGGAATCCGTAGTATTGACACTTTGTCCGCCCGGCCCGGAAGACCGAAAAACATCGATCCGGAGTTCTTTTTCGTCAATGGCGATATCGACCTCATCGGCTTCGGGCAGAACCGCGACCGTGACGGCCGAGGTATGAATCCGGCCGGACGCTTCCGTCTCGGGGACGCGCTGGACGCGATGCACCCCGCCCTCGAATTTGAGACGACTGTACGCACTCTTGCCGGTGACCATGCTGATGATTTCCTTGAATCCACCCAGACCGGTTGGACTCGAACTCAGCACCTCCATGCGCCAGTGCCGCTGTTCGGCATAATGCGAATACATCCGAAACAAGTCTGCGGCAAACAAACTCGCTTCCTCGCCGCCCGTGCCGGCCCGGATTTCAAGGATGACGTTTTTTTCGTCAAGCGGGTCCTTGGGCAGCAGTAAGCGGTGGAGTTGGCCTTCAAGCTCAGTCGCCCGTTGGCTCAGACCCTCAATCTCTTCTTGCGCCAGGTCGCGCATATCCGGGTCGTGGTCCTCAAGCAAGCCTTTGCTGTCTTCGAGGTCCGCATGCACCTTGCGCCATTCTCGAAAACACGTCACCACCTCTTCCAGGGTGGCGTGCTCCCTGGCCAGTTTTGCATACTCCTTGGCGTCGCTGGCGACCTCGGGACGGCCCAGCGTGCGTTCCACTTCTTCGTAACGCTTCTCAACCTCGGAGAGTTTTCCGTGCAAGGCAACTGCTTCACTCATAAGTGCAACCGGGGGCCAGAGCAGGAGATAAATATAATAAGGGGCGGTAGAAAACCGCCCCTCCGCTCACTGTTCTGCTGTGCGTCCGTCCGACGCGGGCTAGGCGTCTTCTTCTTCCTGGGTTGTGTCCTGTAAGCCATACCTCCGGCGGAAACGTTCAACGCGTCCTGCTGTATCAACAATGCGCTGTTTCCCGGTATAGAACGGATGGGATGCGCTCGAAATATCGAGTTTATACAACGGATAGGTCTTGCCGTCTTCCCACTCGATTGTTTCGTCCGTCTCGATGCACGCCCGAGTGAGGAAGGCGAAGTTCGCGGCGGTGTCCTGAAAGACGACCTCCCGATAGGCTTGTGGATGAATTCCTGCTTTCATTCTCAACCTCCAGCGGCTAGTATTACCATCTCGTCAGATGGGCCGCAACTCAAGCGAGGAGGGTATGGACGAAGACCGCTTGCGTGAGATCCAGCGCGCACTGCAAGAGGAGACGCTCGACGGGTGGCTGTTCTATGATTTTCGGGGCAGCGACCCGCTCGCCTACCGGATTCTCGGGCTCAACGAAACTGAGCTGTCGACGCGGCGCTGGTATTATTTCATTCCGGCTGAGGGCGTGCCGGTTGGGCTCGTTTCCGCCATTGAGCCGTATCGTCTGGATAGCCTGCCCGGACCAAAGCTGTCGTTTTTCACCTGGCAGCAGCACGCAGCACGCCTGGCCGAGCTGCTGCGCAATCGGCAGCGCGTTGCCATGCAGTATTCGCCGGGGAACGCTATCCCGTACATCTCGCGTGTTGACGCCGGTACCATTGAAACGATCCGTCAGCTCGGGGTTGAGGTTGTCTCGTCTGCGGACCTGGTGCAGCGTTTTGAGGCGGTCTGGACCCGAGAACAATGGCACAGTCATCGTCGCGCAGCCAGCGTGGTTCGCCAGACGGTTGACGCCGCCTTCGGTTATTTGAGAGATAATACGCCGCTGTCCGAATATCAGGTGCAACAATTCATCCTGGACCGTTTTACCCAAGCTGGGCTGACGACCTACCATCCGCCTGTGGTGGCGGCCAACGCTCATAGCGCGGACCCGCACTACACGCCAACGGCTGACCAGACGGCGCTGATTCGGCCGGGTGACTTTGTGCTGATTGACCTGTGGGCCAAAGAGCCGGACGGGGTGTATGCCGACATCACCTGGACCGGATTTATGGGAACGATCGTCCCCGAGCGCTATCAGGCGATATTTCAACTCGTTCGTGAGGCGCGGGATGCCGCAGTGTCCTTTGTGGAAGCGCGTGTGGCAAGCGGCCAGACGTTTTTCGGTCACGAAGTTGACGCCGCGTCCCGAAGCGTCATTGCCGATGCCGGCTATGGCGACCAGTTCTTCCATCGCACCGGCCACTCTATCGGTACGGAAGTCCACGGCAACGGCGCAAATATGGATGGCGTCGAGACCCGCGATACGCGCCGGGTGCTGCCTCATACCTGCTTCTCGGTCGAGCCCGGGATTTATCTGGCTGGCGACTTCGGGGTGCGCAGTGAGGTTGACGTCTATATCACGCAGCATGAAGCGATTGTGACCGGCGATCCGGTCCAAACGGAAGTCATCCCCATTCTCACCTAAGGAAAGATGAGTCTATGGCAAAAGTGTGGTTTATCCGGCAGGAAAATCGGCTGATTGCCGTCGGCGGCAAGCCGGCCTACGAGCGACCTTTCGAGAGTATCCAGTGGCCTCTGGATATTGGCGTCCATCGGTTTTACACCGACCACGCGCCTGATCCCGGCCTGCCGGCACCAGAGGTGTCGTCCGCCGACTTGGTGCTGGTCGAACTCCAGCGGGGTGATGTCGCTGCCGGGTCGAGTTACAAGGTCGGTTTCTACTCGTCTCCGTATTCCCCGCGCGCGGTTGCCGAGCGGCTCGGCCAACCCTGGGCCGAGGGCTCTACGGCCTAATCCCGCGTCCGACACCGTTCCGCGGGAATAGCCAACTGAGTAATCAGATACGCCTTGAAGCGGGCGGCGTAGGGCTGTTGTTCCAACGCCTTTTGCATACACGCCAGCCAGGCGTCGCGCTGTTTCGTCCCGATGTTCAGATGGGCGTGCGCGCTCGGAATCCTGATCGGGCCGTATTTTTCGCGATACAGCCTCGGTCCGCCCAACCAGCCGCATAAAAACCGGGCCAGTTTGTCACGGGACCGGGTGAGGTCGGCGGGGTGCAGGGCTCGAATTTCCTGGGCTTCGGGCAACTGTTCCATCAAATCGTAAAAATCATCGACTAAGCGCCGAAGCCCGGTCTCACCGCCGGCAGCCTGAAAGGAAGCATCGCCGTCGCCATAGCCCGGTTGGTCGCTGTGAGTGGGTATCGTCATGTCCTCAGCCCGGATCTTCTGTTATGCTCCCTCGCCCGAGATAGTGTCGTATTTTGTTCGGAAAGGATAGTCACCATGCCCGACTTTGACCTCCGCATTTTTTCCTACCTGCCCAACCCGCGCATTTGGAAGGCCACCATTGCGGCTCGTTTGTGCGATATCCGCATTGATATCCGGGGCAGCGCTCCGCCCGACTTGCAACACTGGCTGTGGGATTTTGAGGCCCGCCCGCTGACCGCGGAAGAGAAGGCCGCGCCCCAGGAGACGGAGCGGCAGGCCCGCGCCGGTTTTAGCGGGCCTTTGTTCAAGACCGACGCCTTTCTGGAAGCGCACCCGTTCGGGACGGTGCCCGCCGCCTTCAGTCCTGACGGCAAGACCGGGATTTTTGAATCGAACAGCATCATGCGTGCGGTCGGGCGTCTGGGGCAGGAGACCTATCCGGTGTATGGCACGGACGCATATTCCGCTACACGCATCGACAGCTTTCTGGACGCCAGTCTGGTCTTCGCGCGAGACACGCAGATTTATCTCCTGGCCTTAATGGGCGGCACGTTGACGGCAGATATTCATGCCAGGGCGAAAGACGCCTTTGGGATTTATCTTTCCGGCATTGAGCGGGGGCTGGCCCCCAACCGGGCCTATCTCGTCGGCGATGCCGTCACCCTGGCGGATATCTGCTTTGTGGCGGAAATCGCCCTGTTCTCCAACGAAAAGGCCCAGCAGAAGTTGTTAGCCGACAACGGCCTCGACCTGATATTCCATGCCGGCGCGGAAGCCGCATATCCACGCGCGCTGGCGCACTTTACCAAGCTGTCCGAGCACCGGGCCTTTGCGCCGGATGTCCAACCCTATCTGGAGAAGTTGCAAAAACGGATTGAGCGGAATAGTCTCTCTTGACAAGGATAATGGCGCTTTCTATATCTCCCACTAGGGACTAGGATGTGGTGGTGATGTGGGCCTCGAACCCGCTATGCCTGAGTAAAGGAAGGATACGGCTATGGCACTAGAAGAAGAACTTGCCACGTATCAGAGCCACCTCGAAGAATGGTCTGAACATGAGGGCAAATATGCTCTTATCAAGGGAAAGCAGGTCTATGGCTTCTTTTCCAGCTATGATGACGCCATACAGATAGGCTATGAGAAGTTCAGCCTCGACCCTTTTCTCATTAAGCAAGTCAGCATGATGGAACAGGTCCACTTTATCTCTCGTCTCGTTGATCCATGCCTCACTTCACCCGCCAGATAGATGCCAAGGGCCCACTTCTCAACGTTCAGCTTACTGTCAGTACTGCACGTCATGCCGCGCTGACTGCCGCACAGGTTCCGATACCAGAGCCATTCGTCGCACAGGGGTTGGTTGATACGGGAGCGAGCAGTACGTGTATTGATCCGAGTGTGGTTAAACATCTAGGACTTTCCCCAAGTGGCAAGGCGCAAGTGTATACTCCATCCACGGGGGAAAAGGCGGTAAGTGTAAACCAGTATGATATTGGCCTATCGATCTATTCAACAACAACTGAGCTACCCTACCGGATTCCAAACCTTGCCGTCATGGAATCAGAATTATTGATAGGGCAGGGATTTCACACCCTTATAGGTCGCGATGTGCTAGCGCGTTGTCTGTTGGTGTATGATGGATCTACCGGCCTCTATACGCTTGCCTTCTGAAAGCTGGCCCCTCCGATATACTGCGCTATCCCCGGCGGCCTCCTGTGCCGCCTGCTAGAGCGTTTCACGATAAGTTGTAGCCGTGCCAGTCCGCACTCGTCGGGAAGGATACGGGCCTGCCCCAAGCGGCCGGGGAGGGGATGGGTGTGGCTCCCCTCCCAGGAGGGGAGAGACGGGCTACACAGCATCGTGATTTGGGCTAGGTCTCCTTGGCCTGTTTCCGGCTGTTCCGGTTCAGGCTGACCTGGGCATCCGTCAGGGTCACTAATCTCTTCTTATACAGCGCTCCCAAGGCTTTTTTATAGGTCTTTTTGCTCACTCCGAACCACTGCCGGATAGACTCGGGGGTACTCCGGTCGGTAATGGGAATCTGTCCGCCGTGTTGTTCCAGGGCGTCCAGAATTGCCGCGCTGATATCCTGGACTTTTGCATAGCCCGGCTGGTGCAGACAGACGTCAATCTTCCCGTCCGCGCGCACGGTTTTGACGAAGCCGCTCAGCCGGTGTCCGCTGTGGAGCGGCTGAAAGATGTCGCTGGAGTGCAACAGGCCCCAGTGTGTCCGATTGATAATGACCTTGCGGCCCAGCACCGTCTGGGTGCAGACGAAAAGCTCAACTTCCTGACCGGCCTGAAGATCGGTCGCGGTATCGGACAGAAAGCGATCGAGTTTTGCCGAGGCGACGACCCGCTGACTGCGCTCATCCAGATAGACTCTGACAATATAGGCGCGCCCCTTTTTCAGCGGCGTGTTCTGTTCTCGAAAGGGAACCAGCAGGTCCTTGGCTAAACCCCAATCGAGAAAAGCGCCGACCGGTGTCTCGGCGACGACCTTGAGCCGCGCAAAGTCGCCGGCCATGGCCAGGGGCGATTGGGTGGTGGCAATCGGACGGTCCTCGGAATCCGTATAGAGAAAAACGGTCAGGCGGTCGCCCGTCCGACAATGATCGGGAACATATTGCTGGGGGAGTAGTATCTCACCGAGTTCTCCCGCGTCGAGATAGACTCCGCTGTAGGTTGCTTTGACGACCCGGAGTTCATTCAGCCTGCCGATGTGTACCATGTGTGGAGAGTCTTCACCCTAGCGGGACACAAACTCGGGCATGACATTCTTGACGAAGAGTGCCTGCGTATCCGCGGATGCCGCGATGAGGATGAAATAGGTGAGGCCCAGGTCTTCAATGCGCGTGGTGAGATCACGTCTGACCTCGTCCGGGGTACCCATACAGAGCAGCGGTGAGCGGCGTGCCGTTTCAACATCAGGGAAGCCCAGGCGGGACGCGATTCTGCCAAACGCGGGATCTTCGGCCGTATCGGACACACACAGCATGAGCATGCCGCCCAGCTCGATACTCTGCGGGTCACGGCCGGCCTCGCCGACATACTTGCGGAACATGCCAATCCGGCGTTTGAGTTGGGCTGTATCGAAGGCGACGGTGGCGGCCGGGTCGTTCACGAAGTCTTTGCCGTTAAAAATAGGCGGGATGATATTGAGGATGTCGGCTTCGGCCGCGGCGATTTTGAGCAGGCCGCTCCCCGAGCCGCCCAGCATGAGCGGCGGACGGGGCTGTTGCACCGGGCGCGGATTATTATAGGCATTCTCGATTGTATAATACTGGCCGTGAAACGTCGGTTCTGCCTGGGTCCACATGGCTTTGAGCACCTGGATGGCCTCGGCCATTTGGGCCAGACGTTCCGCGTTGGAAGGATAGGCATAGCCGTGGGCATCGTATTCCGACTGCTGCCAGCCGGCGCCCAAGCCCAGGGTCAGCCGCCCATTACTGACCTGGTCCAGGGTGGAGGTGATCTTGGCCAGCAGCGGGGGCGGACGAAACGAGGCGGCGGTGACCGTGGGGGTCAGACGGATGCGGTCGGTCACCGCGGCAACCGCGGTCAGGGTGGTGAAGCACTCCAACTGCGGCACCTGCGGCGTGCCCAACGGAGAAAAAAAGTGATCGTTGAGCGACACCGAATAAAAGCCGTCGTTCTCGGCCCGGAGCGCGACCTGCTTCGCCGCAGCAAAGTCACCCGTGGGCAGGAACAAGCCAAACTTGACATCGTGCATGCGTCTCTCCTCTGCCTCTCGCTGCTGTCGCTGACCGATTCGGTCGAGGACAAAGGCCGATAGGTATATCAGATGGTTGTCGGCTGCAAACGCTTGTCCCTTTCTCCGGCTACCGGTAGGATGTGGGCTATGAAAACGGCAAGGCTTTCAAGCAAGGGCCGAGTCACTATTCCCAAGGCTATCCGACAGGCCTACAAATGGCCAGTTGGGCAAGAGTTCCTTGTCGAACAAGCCGAGCATGGGATATTGCTCCGCCCTCAAGCTCCCTTCCCTCAAACGTGTCTGGATGATGTGGCTGGCTGTCTTCGATACACGGGCCGGGCGAAGACCTTGGAAGATATGAATGATGCTATCCGGCAGGGAATTTTTGAAAGCCTGCGGAATCATCACTGACATGACAACCCTCAGAAACGAAAGGACGTTCCTATGGCAGAAAAATCAGTTGTCGCAGTGCTTGGAGTTGGTCCGGGATTGGGGGCCGCGCTGGCCCATCGGTTCGCCAAAGAATATGCCGTGGCTATCAACGCCCGCCGTGCGGAATATCTCAAATCGCTGGCGGAAGAAATTCGCGCCGAAGGGGGCCAGGTCTGCGAGGCTCCGGCTGACCTGAGCGACCGAGCCCAGATCGAGACGCTGTTCAAGACGATCCGCGAACAGCTCGGCCCGCCCGAGATATTGCTGTATAACGCCGGTAGTGGCGCCTTTGGCTCAATCGCCGATATCACCCCGGAGCAATATGAGGCCACCTGGAGAGTTAACGCCTATGGCGCGTTTCTGAGCGCGAAGGAAGTCGTGCCGGATATGCTTGAGCGCGGGCGTGGGACCATGCTGTTTACCGGTGCGACCGCCGGTGTGAAGGCCGGCCCCCGCTCAGTGGCCTTCGGCCCGGCCAAGTTCGCCCTGCGCGGATTGGTGCAATCGATGGCGCGCGACCTGGGTCCCAAGGGTATCCATGTGGGTTGGGTCAATGTCGATGGCGTGATCGACATTCCGGGCCGCAACTATCCCAATATGACTGCGGACGACATGCTCAAGCCCGAGGCCATTGCCGAAACCTACTGGCATATGGCCCATCAGGATCGCAGTTCCTGGACGACCGAAATCGACGTACGGCCGTTCAAGGAAAAATTCTGAGGGAAGGGTGAGTGTCTGCGAATATGTCGCTGGGAACCGCTGCGCTTAGCCTCGGAGCCGACTCCCCAACATGATGCGATGACCATCGACCGTTCGCAGGCCAAACTCCCGCATGCCCCACGGCTCATCCCGAATCTCTTTGATGAGTGCCACTCCATGAGCCAGCGCCCTGTGGTGGAATTCATCTACGGCGTCAACGACCAAATAGGCGAAGTACGAGTGATCCCCAAGCTGTGCGGCTGGAATCGCCTCTGGACACTCTCCGGCCATGATCCGACATGAGTCCCGTACAAAAAGACGCCAGCCTGGATCTCCGATTTCCTGAATTTCAAACCCGAGTACGTCTCGATAGAACGTCCCCGATCTCTCTAAGTTTGGGACTGCGATGACAAACATCGTGTCGGTGATCATCGGTGACGACTCTTCTCAATGCCGGGGAATTCTTCTTATTGACGACTTACTCACCACCCGGCGTAAAGCGGAAGACATCGAACCCATCGACCACACCCGGCTGGCCGTAGAGTTCCGCCGCTGGCGCAACCTCAGCCAAGGACAAGGTGAGATAAAATAATCGCTGTGTTTCCGGGGGAACATCATCAAGAGAGAACTGCTCTAAGTAGGGTAGGATTTCGTCCATGCGAGCGAGCATCGCAGCATAAAACGCCTTGATCTCTGCCATTGTACTCGCGTGGCGTTTGATGCTCCGTTCCCGCTCGGTTGCCAGCGACCAGGCGAGCCACGGTTCGAGGTCTCGGAAAGCTACGGGCAATTGTTGCTCAGACATGCGCTTCCCCCGCTTTTTCGGGCGCTCTGACAAACGTTTTTCCGTCGTTTTTGCCGCCGATCATGTTTAAGACCACATTATGGCTGTGCCGTACCAGGAGTTCATAATCCTGGAGGAGAAAATCTTGCTTGGCTCCGGATGAGAGAACCGACTGCGTCTCCTCAACCGTTCTTGCGTCCTCCATAAAAATATCGCGAAAGATAATCCTGCTGTACTCTTGGCTAAAACGCTGAGCAAGATTCTTGGCTTTTGGAAAATAGGTCGTTGATTCCCAGATCGTGCGATCCACGTCCAGCGGCCAGAACTGATGCGTGAAATAGGTGCCCTCCGAGACAACGACGAAGAAGGCCGGAAAGATGACGTGCAGTTCAAAAGACCAGTCTGGACTGCGGGTTGGGTTGACACCCACGGGCAGCGTCTGCTCGGAAAAACCGTTACGAACCAGGATCGAGCCATGCTGATAAGACAAGGCCTGGACCGGACTCGGTTGATGCGCGGCATTGCCGAAGAGCGAGGCCCGACCGTGGCGCGGGAAGAGCTTCATATCGAGCACATGGGTATAGGGGTTGTCTTTGCTGACAAACGCATCGGGGAGTGAGCGCTTGTGGAGACAGCCCACGTGATACACTTCCTGAAACGAATCCTTCACAATTTTCCAGTTCGCTTTGACCTCGCTTCGCCAGGAAAACGCGGTGGCCGAACACTCGGCAAAGGGATAGCCGGTGAGCTGGGCTGCCATCTCGCCCAAGTAGTCCTGGAGTGTTTCCTGCGGGTCGGGATCAATATTGATAAAGACAAACCCTTCCCAGACATCAACCTGGACAGGGCTCAGACCCAGGCAGTCTTTCTTGATATCAAAAAAACTTTCTTCATCCGGAACAAATTTGAGGGTGCCGTCCAAGCCGTACATCCAGCCGTGGAACTTGCAGGTAAAGGCCGAACTATTGCCCCGCTGAGCCCAGATAAGCTTATTGCCGCGGTGAGAACACATATTGTGAAAGGCTCTGAGCTGTCCATCTCTGCCGCGTACCACGATGACCGAAGTGTTGCACACGCCGATGTCTTTCACCCAATAATCGCCCGGATTGGGAAGCTGTTCGACCCGGCAGACGTTCAACCAGACTTTCCGGAAGATATGTTCTCGTTCGAGTGAAAACTGTTCTTTCGAGGTAAAGACCTTGAGTGGAAGTGGCCCCGTTCCGAGCTCGGGATACTGAGCGTGCCATTGGTGTCCGTTTGATTGGGGCCGGGCTGTTTTGATCGCAGTCATGCACTTCCCTCCTGAATGGAATGCGGTGAGGCAAAGGCGCTCAGGCGAGCGTGAATCTGCTGCCCGGCGCGGGCGGCTCTTCCGGCGGGCCGGCAAAGCACTGCGCCATGGCCATCCATCTGGTGGCCGTAGCGCCGCTCACGCGAAGTGCGGTGTCCGCGATATTACGTACCTGGGTGACCACCTGACAGAACTCGACCGCGCTGCCCTCGATACGGTTTGCTTGGTCCGGTTGATTCCACTCCCATAGCTCTCCCGACGGGGCGCTGAGCTGCAGGTGGGGGATGTCCGTCGGGACGGCGAGGCTGCGGTTGGTGAAGGTCCAGCCGAAGGTGTTCACCCCCATGACGACTACGTTCTTGATCCGATCGGTGTCGGTTCGCGTTTGCCCCAGCAGGTCGTATATGGCCTGACTGTGTGCCCAGGTCTCCATCAGACGCGCCGTGATACTGGAACGCACGCTCATGTCCGGCCCAAACCATTGCACCCGTTTTTTCGGGTCCGCGGCAGCAAAGCGGTCCGCCATCTCAAGAGAGAAATCACGCCAGCGCTGTAACAGCGCCCGGTCGCGTAAACCATCGAGCCAGACCAGGGTGAAGGCCAGGCGACCGTGCTGCTTTCTGCCGCTGGCGAATTCTTGCACCAGGTCCAGAAAGGCATCGGTATCCCGCAATGAGAGGTCAGCCGCGTAGTCGCCCATATACAGATGGGCGACGATATCGTTGATCGTCCATTCCTTGAACTGCGTTTTCCTTCCCCAGTCCTGGTCGTCCAACCCGTCAAGCAGGGCGAAGACCGCGTCGCTCTCTTCCCGGAAATCCAGGGCTTGCTGCAACATAGGCTACTCCTATCCGCTGTATCGCTCATTTGGCCGGGCAAACAAATCACACCCAGGGTGAAAAGGCCACTGAGCGGGAACGGGGACGTCTATCTCTCCTCCTTGGAGGGGATTATGCACTGCATAGATTTTCCTGTACGTAGAGCCATATGCACGAACGAAGAGGACGAAGCACGACGTTCAGACAGGTCATGCGGATCGCGGTCTTTGTCGCTGTTGTCGTCTGTCTTGGCGGTGGAACGACCAGGGCGGTCGAGGGGACGCGTTTACTCCAAGCCCACGCCGACCATGACAATTGGCTGACTTATGGGCATGGCTATGCCAATCAGCGCTATAGCGGGCTTGAGCAGATCACGACCGACAACGTGCACCGGCTGGTGCCGAAGTGGATCTATCAGACCGGTGTACTGGGTACATTTCCAACTAATCCCCTTGTTGCCGACGGAACGCTGTATCTCACCACGCCGCACAACCATGCGGTTGCCCTTGATGCGGCAAGCGGGGTAGAGCGCTGGCGCTACACGCATGAAATGTCGGTTGACAGGCTGTGTTGCGGCACCCACAACCGGGGGCTCGCTCTCGGCTACGGGCGACTGTATATGATCACCGCGGACGCGCGTCTGGTGGCGCTCGATGCTGATACGGGAGACCGCGTGTGGGATATGCCGGTTGTCGATCCGACGACCGGAAACCCGGCCGACCTCACGGCGCTCAGAGCAATCAAAGCCACAGACGCGGCACAGCCCGAAAACGCGGCCACCCTCACGGCCCTGACGCGCTTTGCCGGGAATATGGCGCCGGTCGTATACGACGACAAGGTCTTCGTCGGCGTGAGCGGGACCGGCTATAGCGGCGTACTGGGTGAAGCCGAAGCGGACGACCCGTCTCTGCTCGGTCGGCCCGGTCCGCGACGCGGCCTGCGCGCCTTCCTGTCTGCCTATGATGCAACGACCGGTCAGTTGGTGTGGCGCTGGTATGCCACCGCCTCGGAGGGCTGGGAAGGCGATTTCGTTGGCCGGACCGCGTTTGGCGACGTACTGGAGCGCGACCTGGCTGCCGAGCGTGCCAATGCGGACAAATACCGCGAGGCCTGGAAGACGGGGGGCGGCTCGATCTATTCCTCACCGTCAATCGACCCGGAGTTGGGCCTGATCTATTTCGGGACCGGGAATGCGTCGCCCGGTTATGATGATTACAAACGCCCCGGCGACAATCTGTACACGGCCTCTCTGGTTGCGCTCGACGTACAGACCGATGCGCTGCGCTGGTATCACCAGATCGTCCCGCATGACATCTGGGGCTATGATGTGGCCTCACCCCCGGTGCTGTTTGACTTCCCCGCCAATGGCACAACGGTCCGAGCAGTAGCGGAAGCCTCGAAATCCGGCTGGCTGTATATATTCGACCGGGAGACCGGCAAGCCATTACGCCGTTCGGAAGCCTTTGTGCCACAGAACGATTTGCTCTTTCACAGACCGACCCCTGAAGGCATGTTGATTGCGCCCGGTGCCGCGGGCGGCGCAAACTGGCCACCCACGTCGTACAGTCCCCAAACCGGCTGGTTATACGTCTCGGGGACGCATAACCCGACGCGCTATCAACTCAAACCGGGAGAGGCCGGACAGCCTGAACGGATCGTCATTTCGTTTGATAAAACCGTCGAACGCTGGGGAACCCTGAGCGCCATTGCGCCCCAGGACGGGAAGATCAAATGGCAGGTCAAAACGGACCTGCCGCTGCTGAGTGGCTCGCTCGCGACCGCGGGCGGGCTGATCTTTCACGGGGAATCGAATGGCAAGTTTGTTGCCCGCAACGCCCAGGACGGCACGGCGCTGTGGCACTTCAACGCCGGGGCCGGGGTCAATGCGCCGCCGGTGACGTATGCGGTGGACGGGAAGCAATTTGTGGTGGTTGCGGCCGGTGGACACAAGTTGTTCGATTTTCCTCTGGGCAATGCGGTGATTGCCTTTGGTTTGCCCGATTGACCTGATGCCTCTCCTGACGCATCCCCTCTCGCCCCAGAGGCTTGGCCTAGAACAGATTGTGATTCTATGTAGCCGCCCGTCATTCCTGCGGAAGCAGGAATCCTGGTCCCCAGCCCCCTCCGCCCGCTGGATGCCGGATCAAAGCCTGCCCCGGACATGATCCGGGGTCCGGCATGACGGGAACTCCCTGCACAGCGAAAGACTACCGTGAAACGCTCTCGTCTTGATCTCGGGTTTCAAACTGACGGACGGAGTGTTCGAGTTCGATTACATGTGCATCCGTTACACCCAGGCCGCGTAAGCTCTCGGCGAGTCGGAGCAGGTAGTCCCGATTCGAGCCGCTCGGCCCCTTGGCATGAAAAATATGGCGTGCCATCTCTGACACGGAGGCCGGACCGAGATAGTGCGGGTTGTCGTCCCGAGCGACGTAGACAACGGTATTGGGAAAGGGGTGTGCGTGCGTATCGACCACATCTGACCGGGCGGCTCTAGGATAAAAGTCCACCTGCTGACGCCGAAACCCGCCTTGCTCGCGCTCATCGAGATAAGAAAAAATTGATGCCAGGGACTCTCCGGCAACCTGATAGGCCACGCCCCAGCACACAGACTGGGCATCGGCGACCAGGGTCACGACGCGGCCGGGGGAGCCCGGAGTCCCTCTATGATCGGGTGAGCCCTGGTAAAAACGGCGCGCCCAGCCTCGTATGTAACCGACCTGGCTCTGCTCAAAGGCAAAGCCGGGGTTCCAGACCAGTGACCCATAGCCAAAAATCCAGACCTTGGTACGCATGGGTATTACGGGGATGGCTAGAGGGAAGGGGAGATAGGGTGGGGGTAGGGAACGAAAAAGGTGGGGTCGAATGACCCCACCCTCTATTACAAATGCTCAATCTGCGGATTTAACCCATATGGATGGCGTTGAGCTTGTTGCCGTCCAGATCGCGAAAATAGCCGATGGTCATGCCGCCGCCACCCCGTGGTCCGGGCGCGCCTTCGTCCGTACCGCCCAACTCCAGCGCCTTGGCATGGATTGCGGCCACCTGCTCCGCGCTGCTTGCGGCGAGCGCGACCATCACGCCATTGCCGACCGAGGCGGCACTCTCATCAAACGGCTTACACACCGCCAGCATCGGAGCCCCTGCGGTGCCCCATAAGATAATGCGTTCATTCTCCATCATGCGCTTGGCGCCAAGTTCGGCCAAGAGTGTGTCATAATACTTGGCCGCACGATCCAAATCGTTCGTTCCGAGCGTGACATAACTAATCATTCTCTACCTCCTTCTTCTTTCTTGACAGGGTTAAGATTGGATAAAATCCTGGACCAGGCCGGAGACCTGCTCAAGCTGCTCTAACTGCGGCAGGTGGGCCGCCTGCTCGACCATTTCAATCCGTGAGCCGGTAATCCGGCTGCTAAACTCCTCAGCATACACTGGTGGGACGAGCTTGTCCCCGGTGCCCCAGATAATCAAAGTAGGCGACGTAATCCGGTGGATGCGCTTCTTGAGCCCTTTATCCGGAATAGGCCAGATAAATTTGCCGGTGCAGGCGAGTGACCAGGTCACCCGAATTTGCAGGTCCTGGGCTTCTTTCTCATCCTCCGGCACGCTCAGCATCTGCTGGGCGAGGGGACCGCTAGCGTCGTAGAAGGCGGCTTTGACCACCTCTTCCAGAGGCATGATCATCCAGTTTTTCACCGGGACATCGTCCCGCCAGAGGCCGATGGGACTCAGCAACACGAGTTTGCCAACCCGTTGCGGATAGCAGGCGGCGATTTCCGCGGCGACCATGCCGCCAAACGAATGACCGATGACGGTTGGATGGTCTAAGCCGAGCTGGGCGAACAGCTCGTCGTAATACAGCACCAGGTCCCATAAATTATCCAAGGGCTTAATGCCATCCGGGTCGCCTAAGGTCGTACCGGGATGCTCGGGCGCATACACGGTGCAGTGCTCTGCCAGGCCATCTAAAAACGGATCCCAGGTCAGTCCATACGCGCCGTGCAGAAACACCACCGGGGGCCCGCTCCCGGCGACTTGGACTTTGGGGTTGATCCGGTTTTCCCAGACACTAACGGTTTGTTCTTGGACTGCGACCATCTGTTTTTCCTTTTACCTTTGCCCTTACAGCGCCGCAATCGAGGCCTGGCGCTTGGTCCGCAGCTTTTCCGGCCACCAGTGATTCTCCCACTGGTTGTCCCACATATCGTGGATATGGGGCATGACCTCGCTGCTGAACATATCGATGTTTTTGAGGGTGAGGTCATGCGGCATGGAGCCGATATGCAACAAGACCATCAGATTGCCGATTCGCAGGTCTTTGGCCGCGTCGGTGAGCATGTCGCGCACGGTTGACGGGCTGCCGGCAATCACAAAGCCTTCATCCACAAAGTCTTTGAACTTCCAGTTGGGGATTTTGTCGAGTTTATCAAAATAGCTCTTGAAGATGCCCTTACGCACGTTGTTTTCCAGGCTGCGATAGTCCTGGTGGCCCGGCGGGAAGAAGTACTCGGGTGGGATGTGCAAGGATTTGTTGTAGAAGTATTGGATGTGCTTTTCATACAGGGCTTCGGCTTTGGCGTCGGTTTCGGCGACGGCCACGAGTTGCAGAAAGCCGGCGCGGTAGGGATTGGGTTCAATGCCGCGTTCGCCGATGAACTGCCAAAAGCCATCCATCACGCTTTTGCCGGTCTTGGGGCCGTAATAGCTTAAAAAGCAGTAGCAATGGTTGTGTTGGGCGGCAAATTCCCAGGTGCTGAGGCTGCCGAATCCGGGAATCCAGATCGGCGGATGCGGCTGTTGGATCGGTCGCGGCCAGACGTTGACCTTGGGGAGCTGATAGTATTTGCCGTTCCAGGCGAAGATGTCATCCGCGGTCCAGGCCTTGAGGATCAAATCGTGTGCCTCGTAATAGCGCTCGCGCTGCTCAATCGGCGTAATACCCGCACACAAGGTGGCATCCATGGCCGTTCCCAGCGGCATGCCGGCGACTAAACGGCCACCGCTTATGGTATCCAGCATGCCGTATTCTTCGGCCACGCGTGTGGGCGGGTTGGTCGTCGGCAGGGTGGAGCCCATTTGCACCACCGCCACGTCCATCCCATTGGTGGCGCGGGCCAGGACCGAGCCCATCAGGTTGGGGTTGGGCATAAAGCCATAGGCATTCTGGTGATGCTCATTGACGCAGATACCGTCCATACCGGATTTGGCGGCATGGATCAGTTCGTCCAGTGACCAGTTGTAATACTGGCCGACTTTCTCGGCGTCGCCCAGTTCCGTCCAGGGCGGATCGACCCAGACCGAGTGGTACTTTTTCTCAAAATCGTCCGGCAGGTCCCGGTAGGGCATCAGGTGAAACATGGATACTTTCATCCCTGGCCTCCTTTATGTGTACTGTGTCCAGCCTAAATACCAATTGTGGCGGAGTTTGACTAGGCGGCCTGCCCCGCCTGTCACACTCAGGGTGAAAAGGCCACTGAGCGGGAGCGGGACCGTCTTCCATCTCCCCTCCTACCCGCCCTCCTAACGGAGGAGAGCGCCGTACGCCACAGCATCCGCTGTATCGCTCATTTGGCCGGACAAACAAATTCACGCGACGGCCTGGGAGGGGGCCCCTATCATTTGAGCTTCAACAGCGGATAGTCCGGCGACTCGGGCCGCGGGGTGAGGGTGCGGTTTGTACAATCAGCGATTAAATCCAGGGCTTCGAGGACGATTTGGCCGATCAGCGGCTCACTCAGGGGAGGACCGACCACACAGTCGGTGCTCATAAAACGGTTGCCAATGCGGATGGTCAGCGGACCGGCTACCGGACGCTCTTCCTTCCGCTCGTCTGCATAGGAAACAATCACGGTTCGGCGCGTCTCCAGTCCGAGCCGCTCGACTACATTTTGCGGTAAAACCAGCATGACCGCGCCGGTATCGACAATCGCGTCAATGCTGGAACGCCGAATGGCGGCTTCCTCGCCCTCTCCTCGCTCAAAAACGCCGCGATCAATCGGGTTTTCAAGCGTAACGTTGACCGTAATCTTTCCCATTTCGGCACCCCCAATGGCATATTCAGCTTTGCCTCAGTTCTCCTTCTCCCTATTTGTTAGCTTGCTCCTTTACTCTTCAGGTTTTCATCGAAGTTTTTGAGCATCCTTCTTACCTCTTCCTTTTTTGCCAACTGCTCCGTCTCCGCTATGAATCGCTCCGCTCCATCTATCAGTACCTTTCCCCTGTTCGCGGCGGTTGGCTTTGTGTGATCCTTATACGCTTGTGTCTCCTCGTATCTCACTTCGTCCAGGGCATAACCGTTCAGCTTGTCAATAAATTCTCTCGTATCAGTCGAATAACGAAGTACTAGCCCGGTCCGTCGCACATAAGATGCTGGTTTGTGAAAGGGCTTAAATGCCTCGTGTGGAAAGGGTTCTCCTGTAGCAATTTGGTAGAGAGTACGAAACGTATTTTCGCAAGCTTGGTTAATGGTGTAGGCGGAACACGCGCTCACCGAGTTCACCTGCACCCGTTCAAGTTTAGCAAAAGCCAGCGCTACCTTTGCCTCGTGAAATGGATCATTCATGGTTTCAGGCTCCTCTTTGTTGCTCAACATGTCAGATCGATCTCAGCGAGAAATCTATATCACTCATAGCAAGTCTCTTCTTTTTTTTTGTGTTACTATCGTATATGCGATCTAGTACACATAGAAAACAGGAGGTTGTTATGCGCTTTGTGAGCGTTCGTGAATTGCGCAACCAGTCGGCCTCGGTATGGAAGGTGCTGTCCGAAGAGAAGGACTTGATCATTACCTCCAACGGTAAGCCCATCGCCCTCCTGTCGGCAATGGTGGAGGAAGACCTGGAAGCATCGCTAGGGGCTGTGCGTCGTGCGCGTGCCCAAGCCGCTGCTACAGCCCTGCAACAAGCCTCTCTGCAAACCGGGACTGATCGCCTCTCGCTGAAAGACGTCAACGCGGAGATCAACGCGGCGCGCCGGGAACGCGCTCAATGAGGATCGTGCTGGATACGAACGTCCTGGTCTCCGGTCTGCTCTCCCCCTTCGGCCCCCCAGGAGATATCGTGCGGCTGATAACAACTGGAACGGTGCAGGTCTGTTACGATGCCCGCATCCTGGGTGAGTATCGTGAGGTCCTCCTGCGGCCAGCCTTCTCGTTCAGCCAAGTCCAGGTGGAATCTGTGCTGGCTCAACTCGAAGCCGATGGAGACCTTGTGACCGCGCGTCCTCTTCCCGAAGACCTGCCAGACCCCGACGACGAGGTTTTTCTCGCTGTGGCTCTAGCGGGTCAAGCCGACTGTTTGGTGACCGGTAATCTTAGGCATTACCCCGCGCCGCGTCGCCAAGGAGTGCGGGTCGTTTCCCCAAGAAATTTTCTGGAGTTGTACCGGAAAATGGATGTGTCGGACGATTTGTGATTTCTCAGCACGCCTGACAAGAACCGCCGAACAGAAAGGCGAAGACGCTGGTGTTAGAAAAACTTCACGCAATAGCTGATACGCGCCGCGTCGTCGTAGTCCGCATCAGCCGGCACAAGTTGTCTGTCTTTCACGAGGTCGCGTAGCTCGGTATCCACCACACTCGAAAACACCTCAAAGCCGCGTTCACGATAGGCTTTGGGTGGCTGCCCGCCCATAAAAGCCATGACGGCCCGTGGGGTAGGGGTGGCCTTGGCTGTCACCGCCTCGAAGCCCGCCTGCTGGGCCCAGTCCAAAAAAGAGTCCAAGAGCCGCAGGCCAATGCCCCGGCCCTGATAGCGGGCGTCTCGGTCGTCCGTGTCGTCGAGTTGGCCGACGTGGTAGCAGTAAATGGACAGGCTGCGGTCCGGCAGCGCGGGCGCGGCGTTACCGAACTCGCCCCAATACAGCGGATCCCACAGCCCCTTTGGCGAGCGTGTGTCCGCGGCGTAGCGCCGAAACTGGAGTTGGCCGACATGCTGAGCCGCGTCAAACGCCAGGATCGCGCTTGAGCCAAGGTCCTGGATGCGGGCGCGAACCTCCTGCTCGTCGCCCTGATGACCAATCGGCACCGCCCCAACGTCTTCTGAAGTCATTGGTCGGAAGGTAATAGTATCTGTGTCCTTGGGCATGGCTTCCTCCCTCATTCGTGCAGGGTCTCATACTCTCTTGTCTGGCTCGTCTGGCTCGTCTGGCTCGTCTGGCTCGTCTGGCTCGTCTGGCCCGTCTGGCTCGTCCGGCAGCTTAATGTACCTTCAGACAGAGCTTGTATATAGGGCCTGAACGGTACAGCCCTGCGAAAACCTAGTCAGGATAGGGATGGTGATGGAGGACTGCGCGGGCGAGGTTCCTCGCCCGCGCGGAGCGGTGTGTCTAGAGCAAATAACGATGCTGTGTAGCCGCCCGTCATTCCTGCGAAAGCAGGAATCCAGGTCCCCAGTCTCCCGACCTCTGGATGCCGGATCAAAGCCTGCCCCGGACATGATCCGGGGTCCGGCATGACGAAAGCGTACTGGCACGGCTACAACTTATCGTGATTTGCTCTAGCCGGCGCGCCTTTGGCGGCGCCTTTGGCGAGCCAAATAAGGCGGTCTGTTGCGCGCCTGCCCGCCGGGTCGCTTGGGATTCTCGTTGGCATCGGGCTCGAAGCCCTCGACCTGCAGGCGGGGGATGCGTGAGCCGATCATGCGTTCGGTCGCCCGTACCCAGCCCGAATCGTCGGCCGTCACGAAGGTACAGGCCTCGCCGTGGCGCTCGGCGCGACCGGTACGCCCGAGGCGATGGGTATATGCCTCGGGTGTGTCCGGTACATCGAAGTTAATCACGTGAGAGACGTCGCTCACGTCGATGCCGCGCGCCACGATGTCTGTTGCCACGAGGATGTTGTGGTGGCGTGAGCGGAAGCTGCGCATGGCCCGGTCGCGCTGAGACTGGGACAGGTTGCCCTGGAGACCCACGGCCCGGTGTCCGGTCTGGCCGAGCCGTTCGGCCAGGCGCCGGGCGCGGTGTTTCGTACGGGTGAAGACGATGGCCGAATCGCAGTTGTCTTGGGTGAGTACGTGTTCGAGCAGGGCGTGCTTGCGCTGCTCCGCAACGAGAACCAAGGCATGTTTGATCGTTGTGGCCGGTGCCATATCGGCTAACTCGACCACGTGCGGCGTTTTTAACAGATCGTCAGCCAGCCCGCGGACTTCTTTCGGCATAGTGGCTGAGAACAGCAGGTTCTGCCGCTGGGCGGGCAGCGCGCCGAGAATCTTACGAATGCCGGGCAGGAAGCCCATATCGAACATATGGTCAGCCTCGTCGAGCACCAGGGTTTCGACCTGGCCGAGGCGGAGTATGCCCTGCTGGAGCAGGTCGAGTACGCGGCCTGGGCAACCGACTATGACCTCCGGGCGCTGACGCAGCGCATTGATCTGACTCTGCATTGAGACACCGCCGTAGATGGTGGCCATCTTGAGGCGGGTGAACCTGGCCAGCGTCCGGATTTCTTCTGTAATCTGGCTGGCGAGTTCCCGGGTGGGTGCGAGCACCAAAGCGCGCGGGCCCTTGCGGCGTTCTCTGAGGAGCCGGTCGAGCAGGGGGAGGGCGAAGGCGGCCGTTTTGCCGGTACCGGTTTGGGCTAAGCCGAGCACATCGCGGCCGTCGAGGCCGGGGGGAATGGTTTCGACCTGGATGGGCCAGGGCGTTTCAAAGCCTGCGGCGTGGATGCCGCGGATGAGGGCTTGGTGGAGCCCGAACCGGTCAAACCTGGCCGGTGCAATTGATACTGAATCAGACATAAATAGATTAATCTCCGCCGTAGGCGCGCAGGGTTCTCCTCTACGGCCCGGCCGTATTTCCCGACCCAAACAACAGGGAAAGGGAAGAAGGGTTATTTTTTAGCGGCGCGCCCTCGGAGGGAAGGAGAGGGCCTGCTGTTCGCCGCGGTCGGGCTGATGCCCGACCACACAGATAAGGCTACACGGTCTGCGCGATTGACGCCACCCCCACGGAATCAGCTCTTATTTTTGAAGGCCGCGAAGTCTCGTTGCATGACGGAGTCGACCGCGTTGACCGACGGCCGTTCGCCGACCCTTTGCAGATACTCGCCAAGGCCGGGCACGTCAGCCGTAATGTCCCAGTCGTAGATTTGGGTGGTATGCAGATTGGTGAAGCGCAGCTCGAAATAGGCGGTCAGGTCGGCGAAGGTAAACGTGTCGCCGGCGATATAGGGCTCGAAGCGGGCGAGTTGCTTGAGTGCCCGCAGCCCGCTTTCCAGCAATGGCCGGACTGCGTCGTACATAGCCTGGTCAACCGGCGCACCGAAATACACGGTCGGCAGATGGCGCCGCGCCGGTGTGTCGAGATACAGCTCGACAAAGCGGATGATTTCTTTGGTTTTGGCTCTGGCCCAGGGGTCGCTGGGATACAGCGCCGGTTGCGGCTGGATATCTTCGAGATAGTCGAAGATGACGTTTGTCTCGGTCAAGGTCGTGCCCTCAACCTCAATATAGGGCACCTTGCCCATCGGGCTTTTGGCCAGGACTTCGGGTTGCGGGCTCGGCATAACCGGGACTTCCTCAAAGGCAAGTCCTTTTTCGACCAGGGCAGCCTTGGCCGTGCTGTAATAATTGCTCAGGGTCGTACCGTAGATTTTGATCATGGTCTTTCTCCTCAGTGGTGCTTCTACACCACAATGACGGAAGGCACAAACGGAAGGCTGCCAAAAATCCAAGGCCACTGTTGGGTCTTAGGGTCTTAGGGTCTATTGGGTCTGTTGGGTCTTAGGGTCTATTGGGTCTGTTGGGTCTGTTGGGTCTATTGGGTCAAAAAAGTAGCCAGAGCCGTTTCCTTCTGCGCAGGTCAGACTGAATGCGAGACGGGGCGGAAGTTAATCTCGACTCGATAGCCGACCGCCTCGGCATACGCCTCAAGTGTTGTCAGCGTTGGGGAGACCGGCGAATTCCATGTTTTCTAAGCGGGGAGGACTTACGGATTCCCCCTGATACGGCGCGGACAGGGCGGCTCCCGTCTTGGTGCTATTCTCGCAGTGCCTCAATAATACGGGTGAGCCTGAGCATCTCTTCATCACTGGCCTCATTGACCAGCCCGTCCAGCTTTTGGCGGAGTTCAACGGGAGGATATCCTTCCTCCCGTTGATACTGAAACAATTCGGATAGCGGAACCTTCAGACCCGCGGAAAGACGCTCAAGCAGGGAGAGCGTCGGATTCGCCTCTCCCCGCTCAATGACGGCCAGGTAGTTGGTGTTGATGTCGATAATTTCTGCCAGCCGTTCTTGCGTCTGTCCCTTTGATCTTCGCAGGCTTTTGATCCGTTTTCCTAGCAGCTCTCGGTCATTCATACCCGCCTCGTGGTTCAAGATCGGTATGGATAGACGACTGTGTCAGGTGAACGGTCTGACAAGAATAGTTTGTTGATAATATATCTCTTCCATCTCTCATACATACCATCTGCATCTTGACATTTTTGCGTAGCACCTATAAGAGCACGTGCACGTACAACCAACAGTGTGCCCGTTGAGTCGGGTCGCCTGTTGAATATCATAGCCACACAAGGCGCGGGAGTAGCTACCCGCGCTGTGGCGAATATACAGGACTCACTCCATTTACACTGTTGTGTTGTACGTACGGCCCGGCAACTCTCAACCGCTGGGGCGTACGTACAATTCCCGCGAAGCGGGAAGCACGGAGGTGTCCAATGGTGCGACGTTTCAAGCAACTTATCCGTGATTCCAAAGCAGTCTCAGCCCTGGAGTATGCCATTCTGGTGGGCGTGATTGCCGTGGCGATTGGGCTTGCCTTGACGCAACCTCAAACAGGGGATAGGAAACATTGGGGATAGAGTCAAGGGAATCGATTCTGGAAAAATCAAGCCTAACTAACCATGCCCGCGTTACGCGAGCAGTTGGAGCAGACTCAGGCACGGCTCGCACATAAACGGGAGGCGGCCCGGCGGCTCCGGGCCGCTCCCGACTATGCCGCCGGACCCCTGCTCTTCTTTCTCGTCCCTATCGTCTGTCTGATTTGGGCAGCGGCCTGGTGGCTGGCTGGGTCGAGTCTGTGGCTCACCGGGCCGTTTGGGACGGCCTGTACGGTGTTCCTGTTCCGGCAACTGCCGGGGCAGGTCATCTCTTTGCATGCTCGGGTGGTGCCGCATTGGGCGGGCTGGTGTATGGCCGGGTGGTTGATGCTGGGCTGGATAGGGATGGTCTGGCTGCTGGTGGGGTGAGGACAGCTTGATGCAGACCTGACCGAGGCACTCACCCCTACCCTTCTTCCACTACTCTGCGACACCTCTGCGACACCATTGAAGTGAAACAGATCCGAATGTTCTCGAACAGCACCCGGACGTGGGACTCGGGCAGTTCAGTCGTCCGGATTAGCGTAGCGTAATCCGATGCCCTTGGCTGTTTCTCATGGGGCCATTCACGCCGCTCCATAGTCAATCCCTAGCAACCTCGCCAGACGCCGAGCCCCTGTCTCCCCTCATCAGAGGTCACTCTTTGTCGTTTGACATGTCGTTCGCCACACCGCAGTTTTCCGTCCGTATGGAAACCCGCAGCCGAACAGAATAGTTGCAACAAAGTAACAGAATAGTTGCGAAACTTTCGGCCTTTTTGCCTATTTTTTGGGCAATTTTAGGGGTATTTAAGGCGAGGGACAGGGTGGAGAACCCCGTTTTCCATTAGCCAAACGTATACATTTTCATTTTTTGGGGGCTGAGAGGGGGCTCAGAGGTCCCCCAAGGCGGCTATTTTTGCGCAGCACCCCGTTTTTTGGGGGTAAATGCAGGCTAAGTGCCTGTTTTTATTGAAAGTGGGTCGCTGAAGGGTGCGCAGAATAGGGGTAAAAGTGCGAAAAATGTGCGAAAAAACACAAGGATCTGCGCAATATAGGGGTGTTTTGCGCAGGATCTGCGAATTATGGCAACTCCAATAGGATGGGGGGGTACGACAATGGCATGGATGTATACCGCTCACTCTTCTGTATCGGGGTCACCGTATACGTCACGTAGGGGAACTCCCGCATCTCATCGGGAAGCCGGTCTTGATATTGCACCCACCAGGTCATCCAGTCAGGCGATTCAGGCTGGCTGACTATTTTGGACCATGACCGCCTATCGGGGTCATACCGGAGGCCGATGTCACGGCATGCCTCACGAAATTCCTGCGGATATCGAGCCCCCGGACTCACCATGAAGAGCCCCTCGGGTGCGGACGCCTAGTCGATCATCTCATCCAGGTATGTGTGATGCAAAGGGCTTATATTGAGGCTCAAGTTTGCCAACGCCCAAGCGTCATTCAGCGCTCTATGCGGCTGTGGGATCATTCCATGCGCCCAGCAGAGCACATCCAGACTTTGTGACGGTGCCCCGTCCGCCTTCCAGTCATAATCCTGCTGTGAACATATCCATGTAGCCTCAAATGGGGCGAATCGAAGGACACCGTTGCTGTCCAGCCTTTCCAGCATTTCTCGATCGAAAGCTGCATTATGCGCCACGATATAGTTCAGTAGGTCGGATTAGCAAAGCGTAATCCGACGCCCTTGGCTGTTTCTCATGGGGCCATTCACGCCGCTCCATAGTCAATCCCACGCCCTTCAGCAATTTTTTTCTCTCCTTGGACGAGGAGCCTGAGTATCTGCCGTTCTGATTCTGTCTTATGCCAGACATTTCTCTATATCTATAGAATTGATTTTTTGTCCGGTCTCAGGCATACTCCCTAATGGAAAGCAAAGAGGTTGATTTTTGGGAAAGTTGGAATGCTTTCAACTGGCAGGCGTGGACTTATGGTTCAACTCCTCGGATCATGAACCTCCTCATTTTCACGCTCGCAAACCGGACAAGTGGGAGATACGCGTCTTTTTTGGCGTGTGTACACGCAGAAAATTGGCTTTCAACATGAAGTTTCCTCCTTCGGGTCCCGGCCCTTCGGGGAAAGAGCGACGAGAAATTTTACGCCTGGTCCTCCAGCATAGAAATGAGCTTTATATCGAATGGGAAGCCAAAGTGGAGAGAGGGAACTGAACATGTCAGACTTGGCTGCAATGACCGTCTGGGCGCAAGACCCATTCAGCTATGACATCATTCCGCCTTCTTTCAGCATTTTTCGGAAGCCGGATTTGAGAAAGGTCAATGCGCGGAATGTTTTCGTCCTCACCTCTGTTGCCGCCCTGCCGGCGGTCAGTGAGTTTGTCCGGGCTGCAAAGCATCGCAACCATCTCCGCACTCTTTTCGTCCGAGAAGATGACAACGCTCGGTTTTTACCCCAGATGCTTTGTGAGGCAAAACTCCGAATCAGCCGACATATCCTTGTCCACTCGGGGAAAGAGGTCCCAAAGCGGGTGCTCATGGCCTGGAGTTTGGGCTGTCCGAGTCAACTCATTGCCACTGCACAGGTCACCCAGGATGACCTCTTCGTCATGGCCTGTGACCACGGCTTGTTCAAGGTTGGCTTTGAAGAAATGCCGGTCCTCAAGGGGATTCAGCCCCAACACCGTTCTTCCTTTACCATATCCAGCGAAGGCAGCTATCTGCACTGGCCCGAGGGCGATGTCCATATCGATCTCGACGCGATTCGCTGTCTGAAAGACGAGGGCTGGCGAAGGAAAAAGGAGCGGGAAAGACTGCTGTATGACCTGCGATTCGGAGAGGCGGTTGCCGTATTGCGCAAGCAGCGCGGAATCAAGCAGGCTGAGATTCAAGGGCTGTCCGAACGCCAGGTGCGAAGAATCGAAAAGGGGGAACGGACAAAGCTCGCTACGCTGGCGGTTGTGGCCGGAAGCCACGGCTTGTCTCTTGAAGAGTATCTGGATGAAATTGCCGAAATGCTCTCATAGGCTTACACGTTCTCGAACACCGCCCGGAGGTGCGACTCGGGTAGGGGCCGGGTCACTTTGGAGACGATGATGGTGCAGGCCACCGAGGTGAGGCTGGCGAGGGACGAGCAGGAGAACGGGTTGACGCCCTCGATATAGAGCCAGGAGACGACGGAGTGCAGCAGGCCGGGCGCAAACCAGGCCGGGTCGATCAGTTGGGCGTGCAGGACCAGAAAGCTGACAAAGCCGCTGACCAGACCGGCGTAGGCCCCAGCCCGGGTGACCCCGCGCCACAAGGCTCCGAATACCAGGGAACCGGCAAGAGCCGACATGACACAGCCGGTGCCAATCCAGACAATCAGCATGACGTTGGTTTCAACCCACGACCAGGCTATCGCCGCGCAGCCGACAAGCACGACAACGGTTGCTACCCGGCTGATGTATAAAACCTGGCGGTCGAGTCGTTCCCCGGTTGGCGGATTTTTCAATCGCGGGACTATACTCCGACGGTAGAGGTCGTTGGCGATAATCTGGGAAGATGACACGACGAGTCCGTCCGCGGTGGACATAATGGCGGCCAGGATGCCGACACCGACCAAAGCCGCCAACCAGGTCGGAAACAGCTCGATGAAGAGTGTCGGCAGGGCGTGATTCGAGGTCGCGCCCTCGGCGAACAGAGTGTCACCCAGCAGCGCCCGGGCCAATAGGCCGCCCAAGGTCAGCATGGCCAGGGTGATGATGAATATGGTCGTGAGGGTAAGAAAGCGGTTCTGGTGCATACTGTGTTTCAAGGCCCAGAGCTTGTTGCCCAGGTGGGGCAGTACGCCCAGCGGAATGAAGGAAATCACCAGCGAGACAATGGACCACCAGGAGTGGTAGAGCGGGGTTTTCGTGTTGAGGGTGCTCACCAGGTGCTCGTCCTGGGTGGCCAGATTATCGATCAGTCCCAAGAATCCGCTTCTGCCCGATTCGCCCACCTCCAGCCCAAAGCCGATGAGGAAGAGCACGACGACCACAACGGCGACCAGCAGCATCAGACAGGCCTGGATTCCGTCGGCGATAATGTCGGCATGGGCTCCGCCCAGGACAACATAAATCAACAACACGGTGGTGGTGATGGTCAGCGCCCAGAGCGGCGGTAAACCCAGCAGAATCTCGAACATGACCAGACCCGATACGAGCTGGCCGGCCAGATAGAAACACAACAACAGGGAGAACAGCGACACCAGCACCCGAATGCCTTCGGATTGATAACGGTCTCCCAGGTACTCGGGGATGGAGCGGTTGCCGAACTTATGGCCGGAGCTTGTAATCAGACGCATGGTGAGCAACATGCCCAGACACAGACCGGCGGGACCCAGAAAGACGCCCCACATGGTGGTTATCCCCCAGGTGTAGCTCAGTCCCGGCATGCCCAGGAAGGTGGCCCCGCTCACGGTGGTCGCCGAAAATGCCAGGGCCAGAAACAGGGGGCCGTACGCGCCACGCGCCGTGGCAAAGTCGTCGGCATGCTTGACCCGCCGCTGGGCCACAACCCCGATGGTTATCATGCCGCCGATATAGATGACGAGGAACAACCACGACCAAGTAATGAGCGTCATGTGTGGGGAGATCAGGTTGAATGCGAGACGGGAAGGAAGTTGATCTCTATGCGATAGCCGACCGCCTCTGCATACGCCTCAATTGTTGTCAGGGTTAGTGAGACCGGCGAATTCACGTTTTCCAAGCGGGGAATAGCGCTCTTGCTCGTATGGAGCCGCTCCGCCAGTTCCTCTTGGGGAAGGCCCGCTGCTTTGCGCAGGGCAATCAGCTTTCTACGAAGAGCATAGGCAGGAGAGAGTGCTGCATACTCCGCTCTGACTTCTGGATCATTCAGCGCCTTTTGCTTGAAGCTCGCCAATGTTGGACGGGTCATTTTTTGATCTCCTGCATCCTCCGGCAGGATATCATATGTGATAACCCGAGCAAGGATGTAGAGATAGAAGCGACCGGGGTTCTGATGCCAGGAGGTCAGAAGAGGCGTAGGAGCAGGTTTCAAACCCGTTCCTACCGTTCTCGTCTCGGCGTTAGTCCAACAATGCCTCGAACACTCGGGTCGGTCGAGGCAGCTCTCCATCCCTGGCATCGTTGACCAGTTGGTCCAACCTCCGGCGGAGTTGGGCCGGTTGCTGTCCTTCCTCCGGTCGGTACTGAAACAATTCGGACAGCGGTATTTTCAGACCTGTGGAAAGGCGCTGGAGCGGAGCCAGGGTCGGATTCGCCTCACCCCGCTCAATGCCGGCTAGGTCGTTGGTGACTATGAACTCGTTCTATCCAAATGGTGGTCCCGTCGGCAACGACAACGACTCGACTCCCCTCGGGGACGATCGTATGGGGGTTCGCCATCTCTATCCAGATTCTACAACGGAGAGAGACATTGCGGCGTCGGCTCTGTTTCACACGCCCTCGAACAGTTCCCGGACGTGGGGTTCGGGCAACGGCCGGGTCGCCTTGGACACGACAACGGTGAACACCACCGAGGTGAGGCTGGCGAGGGACGAGCAGGAGAACGGGTTGACGCCCTCAATATAGAGCCAGGAGACGACGGAGTGCAGCAGGCCGGGCGCAAACCAGGCCGGGTCGATCAGTTGGGCGTGCAGGACCAGAAAGCTGACAAAGCCGCTGACCAGACCGGCGTAGGCCCCAGCCCGCGTGACCCCGCGCCACAGGGTCCCAAAGACCAGAGAACCAGCAAAGGCCGACATGATGCCGCCGGTCCCAATCCAGACAATCAGTATGACGTTGGTATCGACCCAGGCCCAGGCGATGGCCGCACACAGGACGAGAATGACTACCGTGGCCACCCGGCTGATGTATAAGACCTGGCGGTCGAGCTGAGCCTCGCTTGGCTGATGCTTCAATCGCGGGACTATACTCCGACGGTAGAGGTCGTTGGCGATAATCTGGGAGGAGGACACGACCAGCCCGTCCGCGGTGGACATGATGGCGGCCAGCACGCCGACCCCGACGAGCGCCGCCAGCCAGGTCGGAAACAGCTCGATGAAGAGTGTCGGCAGGGCGTGATTCGAGGTCGCGCCCTCGGCGAACAGAGTGTCACCCAGCAGCGCCCGGGCCAATAGGCCGCCCAAGGTCAGCATGGCCAGGGTGAGGATGAAGACGACCGTGAAGGCCAGAAAGCGGCTCTGGTCAGCGCTATCCCTCAAGGCCCACAGCTTATTGCCCAGGTGGGGCAGCACGCCCAGCGGAATGAGCGAGATCACCAGTGAGACAATAGACCACCAGGAGTGGTAGAGCGGGGTTTTGGTATTGAGGACACCGACTAGGTGCTCGTCCTGGGCGGCCAGATTGTCGATCAGTCCCAAGAATCCGCTTCTGCCCGATTCGCCCACCTCCAGCCCAAAGCCGATGAGGAAGAGCACGACGACCACCACGGCGACCAGCAGCATCAGACAGGCCTGGATTCCGTCGGCGATAATGTCGGCATGGGCTCCGCCCAGGACAACGTAAATCAACAACACGGTGGTGGTGATGGTCAGCGCCCAGAGCGGCGGTAAACCCAGCAGAATCTCGAACATGACCAGACCCGATACGAGCTGGCCGGCCAGATAGAAACACAACAACAGGGAGAACAGCGATACCAGCACCCGAATGCCTTCGGACTGGTAGCGGTCGCCGAGGTACTCGGGGATGGAGCGGTTGCCGAAGCGATGTCCAGATCTCGTAATCAGACGCATGGTCAGCAACATGCCCAAACCGAGGCCGACCGGGGTCAGAAAGACGGTCCACATGGTGGTCAGCCCCCAGGTGTAGCTCAGTCCCGGCATACCCAGGAAGGTGGCCCCGCTCACGGTGGTCGCCGAAAATGCCAGGGCCAGAAACAGGGGCCCGTACGCGCCCCGCGCCGTGGCAAAGTCGTCGGCATGTTTAACCCGCCGCTGGGCCACAACCCCGATGGTTATCATGCCGCCGATATAGATGACGAGGAACAACCACGACCAGCTAACGAGTGTCATGGGCAGGTTTCCTTAGCTCAGGCCTTGGAGCGGATTCCTGACACATTCTGCAGCAGAGGCAAACGCTGCTAACACCGCCTCTCTGGTCAAGCGTGGATGAGACTCTAAAATCATCTCGACCGTCTCTCCTGCCGCCATCTTCTCCAAAAGCAGTTCAACAGTAATACGGGTCCCCACGATTACGGGTTTACCCATCATCACTGAGGGGTCAGAGTGTATGAGGTTGGTCTTCATAGGACCTCACTTATACGTGACAGACGCCCGGTATCTATTGACGCAGTGTCCTTATCGATCGGCAGTCATCCGCAGGGCGACCCGTAAGTGTTGGTACTTCCACTCCCCGTTGACTTTCACGTAGTCGTCGTCATAGCGCAGGGCCAGCCATTTCTCGTCGTCGTTTTCGGCATACGTCCACGGCCCCATGATATACCAGATGCCGGTGGCGCGATCGCCGTTGACCTCGATGATCGGGTTCGTGATGTTGTGCTGGGAAAAGCTGAACATTCTTTGGAACTTGCCAAATAACTCGCGAATAGCGGCATGGCCCTCAGCCTTGCCGAAATCGGCACTTTCCCAGATGGCATCTTCGACGAATACGGAATTGACCCTGTCGGGGTTGTGCATATCGTCGCAGATTTCGCAGTAGCGAGCCTTGAGCTGTTTTATCGCCTCGATGTCTTCGAGCCGGGTGATGCGCGCTTCCAGTTCCGATGTGGCCATACTACACCCTCCTTTTGATCGGACTTGTGATTGCATTCTTACTACACGGTTCGCCGGCCATGCAGCAATGCCTTTCGGTTTATGCCGCGGAAAGAAATCGTCTGGATGGTATAGGGAGGTGAGCAGCTAGAGCGTATAGTTAGGCAACCTGTACCACTTGGCCAGGCTGAATCGTCTCCAGTACTCGTAACACCTCGGACATCTTGGGTCGCAAGTCATTGATGTCATTACTTGGTGCTTTGATGATGACCAAAGCTAGAGAGAGGCCCCCGATATTCTGTTGATATGGGATTCCTTGGTCTACGGTTAGCAGGACATCGAACTCCGAGGCGGCTCGGCGGAGCAACGCTCCATTCTTTGTGCCTCCCCAGCTCATCTCGGCTACAGTCTGCACATCATGGCTTGGTAGTTCGCTTCGAATCTTCCTGGGGACACACTCATCAAGCAGAACGCGCATGAACACCTGCCGGCAACTGTCCCTCCCGCTCTAAGACTGCCACTGCCTGAGCACGCGTTACCGTAGGAAAGTCGTCAAGAAAGTCATTTAGAGTATGTCCCCCAGCGAAGTAATCCAGGAGCGCTTTCACCGGAACCCGTGTCCCGATAAAGACGGGAGTTCCACCGAGAATGTCAGGGTCACTGTGTACGACAACACTTTGATCTTTCATACGGCTGCCTTTCCTGTGCAGTGCAGCACCGAAACCCGTATACGCCTCACTGAATCTCCGTCAACATTCTGAAGAAACCGACACTGCTCCCTAGTCGTCTGTCCTACGTTGACGCCCTTAAAAGCTCGGCTTGGTCGAAAATGGAGTCAATTGGAGTTCGTGCGTCCAACAGGATTTGTCTTGGGTGTGGAGATAATAGTACGCCTCAGCGATCTGAACGGGATTCATCACCACTTCGGGCCGCTGCTGGGCCATCGGCAGGGCGCGGGTGCCTGGAGAGTCGATGAGGCCGTCTATCACGACGTTGGCCACGTGTACGCCATGCTCGGAATATTCCTCCGTCAGCACCTGCGCCAGCGTGCGCATCATCACTCTCGGATAGTACAACGACTGTCCTGTCAGTCGCTTTCGTCCGCGCAGGGACGCCGCATTATTAGAAATGAAGAAAGAGCCTGCGCCTCGCTCTCGCATGGTGGGCAAGACCTCCTTGGCGACTAAGAACGGGCCTCGGCTGGAGATGTGCTGCGCGGTGTCAAAGAGTTCGACCGGGATGTGTTCAAGCAATTCTTTCTCTGGTGGCAGGTCACGCCCCTCCAGGTAGCCCGCGTTGTAGACCAGGACATGCGGGTCACCGGCTTGCTCTCGAATCCGGGCGAACGCCTGTGATATGGAGTCGTGCGACACGAGGTCCAGCTCGACAATCATGCCTTCGCCACCTTGCTCTCGGATGGCCTGCTCCAACCCGGCCGCATTGGCGGCCTTCCGGGTCGTCAACACGACGAAGAAGCCTTCTTTGGCAAACTTCTGAGCTACGGCACCGCCGATGCCCCAGCGCGCACCGACGGGTATATCGCTGTCGTCGATCGCCTTACCGTGCGCGAGTTTGGTATTGCGGCCATCTGACTGCCACTTGGATGTTGCTCCCACCACGACGGCGACCGGTTTACGGGTCGAGTTCATATCGGATTCCTTTGCCCTTGTTGCGAGTTCCCCAAGCGTAAGGAAAAATAGCCACATTCACAACGGCGAACAGCATTAAGTAACGCACTACCACATTACGATATCTAGTGCAGTTTACGATAAGTTGTAGCCACATCGCTCCGCCTTCGTCATGCCGGACCCCGGATCATGTCCGGGGCAGGCTTTGATCCGGCATCCAGAGGGGGGGTGGGGCTGGATTCCTGCTTTCGCCGGAATGACGGATGGCTACACAGCATCGTAATTTGCTCTGGTTGCTGGGGCCTGTCATGTGCAGCCGACCGCTTGATGTGCTGCAAAATCCAGAGAAGCTCATGATTGTGCTTGAAGGGTGTCGCGGTCCGGTGTAAGCCGCTCCACCTTGATCTGGTCTGCCTTCTTCATCGCCTGGGCCAGCTCGTAGGTCGATTGAAGCCGGTACCAGGTCTCGGCGCCGCCGCCGAATGCCTTGTCGAGACGAATCGCCATTTCAGGCGAAATGCCGGAGCGGCAATTCACAATATCCGAAAGCTGCTTACGGCTGACACCCAGCTTGCGCGCCGCCGCTGATACATTGAGCCCCAGAGCCTTCAGGCAATCGTGGCGCACGGACAGGCCCGGATGGGGCGGGTTCTTCATTGGCATATTGTGGCCCTCCCAGTGGTAATCGACCAAATCCATATCTGGACTAACCTATCGCTGGGCAGTTCACAATTAAGAAAGAGACTGTCCACAGCCTACGCTCCTTCAAATAACGCCTTCACATGCGGCTCGGGTAGCGGTTGCGTTGCTTTGGAGACGATATAGGTACAGGCGACCGACATGAGTTCCCCTATCGTTGCGCAGGAGAACGGGCTCGGTCCCTCGGCGTAAAGCCAGGTGGCGGCGGTGTGTAGCAGGCCGGGTGCGAACCAGGCAGGGTCTATCATTTGGGTGTGCAGCACCAGGAAGGTGACGAAACCGCTGACCAGACCCGCAAAGGTGCGTTCTCGTCATGCCGGACCCCGGATCATGTCCGGGGCAGGCTTTGATCTGGCATCCAGAGGCCGGGGGGCGGCTACACAGCATCGTAATTTGCTCTAGCCAACAGGTGAGCCATTCACAATAGCGGTGAGCGATTGTCGGACCGATTCAAAAGCTCGCGCGCTTAATATACCAACGTGACCTGACACAATCGACATATTTGCGGTGAATAGCTTGCCGGGACGAACATAGCTGGTTCGCTGAAGCGAACCTGACTCAAAGTCCGAATCGCTAATCTCTATAGCCGAAGAATCCGAATATGCTTTGCTTGTAATTTGGCAAAGAATGAAATCCTCGCGCTCTAAAGTAGCAATGATAAGAGCCGGTCGGGCCTTTGCAGCCGAAAGGTCAGAAAACGGAAACCTGACGGTGACTACTGAGCCGGGTCTAAGTGAGTCCACGCTTCATCTTCTTCTGGACGGTTCCAGTCTTTCGCAAGTGCTTCTTCGCTGAGTTGTGCAGTTGAGGGGATGCGCGGATTTTCTTCAAGGATGGTGACGATCGCGCGCCGCGCTTGAGGAAGCTGTACTGGTTCCGACAGGTGGACACGCCCGTCTTTGTCTATGGTCGCTTCGAGGGTACGAATCATTGGAAACCTCTTTCCCCACATTCTAGTCTTCGGCTTATAGCCAGTCCATGCCCCTTTGAAAGCCGCGTGCTCAAGAGGACGACCGGTCGAATCCAGAGCGAATTTTGGACGTCTACGCTCCTTCAAACAACGCCTTCACATGCGGCTCAGGCAGTGGCTGTGTTGCTTTGGATACGACATAGGTACAAGCGACCGACATGAGTTCCCCTATCGTTGCGCAGGAGAACGGGCTCGGTCCCTCGGCGTAAAGCCAGGTGGCGGCAGTGTGTAGCAGGCCGGGTGCGAACCAGGCAGGGTCTATCATTTGGGTGTGTAGCACCAGGAAGGTGACGAAACCGCTGACCAGGCCGGCATAGGCACCTGTGCAGGTGACACCGCGCCAGAGCGCGCCGACTACAAGTGGCCCGGCAAAGGCCGCCATCATACCCCCGTTCCCGATCCAGACAATAAGCGCGATATTAGTCTCGACCAAAGCCCAGGCCAGGGCGGTACACAGCACCAGCACGACAACGGTCGCTACCCGACTGATGGCTAAAACCCGCTGGTCCAGTTGCTCGGCATTCGGGGGGTTCTTGAGTCGAGGCACGATGGACCGACGGTAGAGGTCGTTGGCAATCACCTGGGATGAGGAGATGACCAGCCCATCGGCGGTGGACATGATGGCGGCCAGCACGCCCACCCCAATGAGGGCGGCGAGCCAGGTTGGGAACAACTCGATGAAGAGGAGGGGCAGGGCCTGATTCGGGTTCGCCCCCTCGGCATAAAGCGCATCGCCCAATATCGCGCGGGCGAGGAGACCGCCCAAGCCGAGCATGCCCAGCGTCAGCCCAAACGTGAAGGCCAGCTTGATAAACGATTTTTGTTGGCTCACGTCCTTTAAGGCCCAGAGTTTATTCCCAAGATGAGGCAGCAGGCCGAGCGGTATGTGTGAAATAAAAATAGCGATAACGGACCACCAGGAGTGATACAGCGCGGTCTCGGCATTCAGCACGCCGACCAGGTGCGCATCCTGCTCGGTCAGGCTGTCGATGATACCCAGTATGCCCGCTCTTTCGCCGTCCACTCCAAATCCGGTCAAAAACAGGACGATCACCATCAGCGCGACCAGCAGCATCATGAAGCCCTGCACCCCATCGGTCAGGATGTCGGCATGCGCGCCGCCGAGCACGACATAAATCAATAATACGGTGGTGGTGATGAGGAGCGCCCACAGGGGGGACATGCCCAGCATAATCTCGAACATCACCAGCCCGGACACCAACTGCCCGGCCAGATAGAAGAACAACACTAAGGAAAAGACCGAAATGAGTATCCGAATGCCTTCGGATTGGTAGCGGTCGCCGAGGTATTCCGGTATAGAGCGGTTCCCAAAGCGATGGCCGGAAGTCGTGACGAGACGCATCGCGACCAACACGCCGACATACACGCCGGTCGGGTACAGAAAGCTGCCCCAGGCCGTGGGGAACCCCCACTCGTAGCTCAGACCCGGCGCCCCGAGAAAGGTTGCGCCGCTGGCCGTTGTCGCCGCAAACGCCAGGGCCAGAAAGAGCGGTCCGTACGCGCCACGCGCCGTGGCAAAGTCGTCGGCGTGCTTGATCCGTCGTTGGGCAAACACACCGATGGCCAGCATGCCGCCGATATAGATAATGAGAAAGGTCCACGACCAGGTAATGAGTGACATGCGGGGAGTGGGTGCTGAGTGGCGTCAGATCGCGCCCTCGGTCCGGGCTGCCTCAACCTCTTCGTCGCCGTAGCCGACCAGCTCCCGCAGAACTTCCTGGGTATGCTCGCCAAGGCGGGGCGAAGTCGTGACTTCGACCGGAGAATCGGACAGCTTGAGCGGACAGCCGACCGTCTTGAACCGTCCGCGCTGCGGATGCTCGACTTCGGCCACAATGTCACGCGCGGCCAACGACTCATCTTCCATCAACTCTTTCATGTCCAGGACCGGGCCGCAGGGTACGTTGACCGTGTTGAGGAGTTGCATGGCTTCGTACTTGGTGTGCTTTTGGGTCCATTCCTCGATCACCGCGAAACAGTCATTCAGGTGGGACAGACGCGCCTCCGGCGTGGCGTACTCCGGGTTATCAATAAGGTCCGCACGGCCGATGAGCTTCATCAGCGGCTGCCAGACCTGAGCCTGAACGACCACATAGATGTAGTCGTTGGGGCCGCCGGGTTTGCATTTGAGGGCGACCCCCGGATGGCCGCCGCCGGAGGCATTGCCGGAACGCGGTACGGCTGTGCCAAAGGGCTTATCGGGATATTGCGGGTATTCCTTCAAGGGACCGTGGGCCAGGCGCTGCTGGTCGCGCAGTTTGACCCGGCACAGGTTCAGCACGGCGTCCTGCATGGCGACCTCGACCCGCTGACCGGACCCGGTCTGCTCGCGCTGAAAGAGGGCCGCCAGAATCGCAGCCACCAGGTGTATGCCCGTGCCGGAATCCCCAATCTGGGCTCCCGTGCTGGTTGGCGGGCCGTCATCCCAGCCCGTCGTGCTCATGGCCCCGCCCATGGCCTGGGCGACGGTCTCGTAGGCTTTGCAGTCTGCGAACGGACCGGGGCCGAACCCTTTGCCGGAGGCATAGATTATGCGCGGATTGATCTGCCGGATGGCTTCCCAACTGAAGCCCTGGCGGTCCAGCGCGCCGGGCGCAAAGTTTTCGACCAATATGTCACACACCTCGATCAGCTTGCGGAAAATAGCCTGCCCTTTCGGGGTTTTGGTGTTGATGGTGATGCTGCGCTTATTGCAGTTGAGCATGGTGAAATACAGGCTATCGACATCGGGCAGGTCCCGGAGCTGCTGGCGGGTGATATCGCCCCGGCCCGGCAGTTCGACTTTGATGACGTCCGCGCCGAGCCAGGCCAGAATCTGGGTACAAGAAGGCCCCATCTGGACGTGGGTCATGTCAAGAATACGGATGCCGTCCAAAGCTTTTCCCATGGTTTTCTCCTTGCCAGACAGGATAGCTGTTTCGCGCTTACTTGTACCGTGTCTGATTCCTGACGCAAAGAGGGGCGCAGGGCTGCTCCCTTGCCGTGGTCAGGGCCATCCAATATCATGCCGCCTGCAAAAACGCCGGGTAAGACAATACAGAAAAATGAGATCAGCCTTATGAGCAAACAGACTGCGACCGCTTCCGTAAAATCAATGGACCCCATTGTCTCGTTATGCCGACGCCGGGGGTTCATCTTTCAGTCGTCCGAGCTGTACGGCGGCATTAACGGCTTTTGGGACTACGGTCCGCTCGGCGCTGAACTGAAGCGCAACCTCAAGGAGGCCTGGTGGCAAGACGTGGTCCGTTGCCCGGCTCCTGGTCCGGACGGTCGGCCCATTGAGATCGTTCCCGTGGACGCGACCATTATTATGAACCCGAAAGTCTGGGAAGCCTCGGGTCATGTTGGCGGGTTCTCCGATTTGATGAGCACCTGCCGTCACTGCAAAAAGCTGATTCGCTATGACCACATCTGGGAGATGATCCACGAGAGTGACTGGTATGTATTCCTGTCGGAACGGTACAGTCCAGACGGGGTAACTGTCGCAGATGTACTGGGCTGGGTGAAAAAATTGAGCAAGCTAGCACCGGGCTTGGCACTGGTGCGTTCGCCTAGGGAAACTATTCGCAGCTTGATAACCGATCCTCAGACGAACGTCATTTCTCCGCCAGAGAAGATGTATATTAGCCCGAGTGCTATCCCGCTTGACATACTGGTTATGCACATTGCCACCACGGAGCCGGTCAGAAGTGAATCGCCCCCGTGCCCGTTTTGTGGCGGGGAGATTACTGAGCCGCGGCCTTTTAATCTGATGTTCAAGACCACAACCGGCGCGGTCGAAGACCCGTCGGCGGTCACCTATCTGCGCCCGGAGACGGCCCAGGGAATTTTTACCCAGTTCTGGAATGTGCTGGATAGCAATCGGGTGCGGGTGCCGTTCGGGATTGCGCAGATCGGCAAAGCATTTCGCAACGAGGTCACGCCGCGCAATTTTACGTTTCGGTCGCGTGAGTTCGAGCAGATGGAAATCGAGTTCTTCATTCATCCCAGTGAAGCGGCCGAATGGTATCAGTACTGGCGTGACACCCGTTTTCGCTGGTGGCAGTCGATTGGTCTGGCGGGCGAGAACCTGACGCTGCGTGAGCACGACCAGGACGAACTCGCCCATTATGCCAAAGAGGGGGCGGGCACGAGCGATGTCGAGTATCGTTTTCCGTTTACCGCGCCCGGCTATGGGGAATTGGAAGGCGTGGCCCATCGGGCGGACTATGACCTGCGTCAGCACGCTATCCATTGCGGCCAAGGGGACAAGCTGCGCTATTTTGATGACCAGCGTAACGAGCGCTATTTCCCGCACGTGATTGAGCCGAGCGCCGGTGCCGACCGTGGGACCTTGGCGGCATTGTGTGAAGCTTATACGCCCGACGAGAGCCGGCCGAGCAAGGTCTATATGAAGTTCCACCCCCGGCTGGCTCCGATCAAGGCGGCGGTGTTTCCCCTGGTCAACAAAAGCGGCATGCCCGAGGTGGCCGAGAAGCTCTACCAGGAATTGCGCCCGCAATACGCCGTGCAGTTGGATGTGAAGCAGAATATCGGCAAACGCTACGCTCGTATGGACGAGGCCGGCACGCCCTATTGCTTTACGATTGACGGCGACACGCTCGCGGACCAGACCGTAACCGTGCGCTACCGTGACACCCTGGAGCAGGAACGCATCGGGATTGATAAGGTCAGCGCGTTCCTGGACGAGAAGATGGGGAAGTAGGCCGGGATATTCCTGTCCCCTCCTTGGATGTGTGAGGTAACAAGGAACCCACCCCGGCCCTTCGACAAGCTCAGGACCACCCCTCCCAAGAGGGGAGTTTTTCCATCCCCTCCCTGGAGGGGTGCCGCGTAGCGGCGGGGTGGGTTCCCCGTTTACGCAACACTCAGTTCCACCTCACCCAGCCCGTCCATTCTCAACTGCACCCTGTCGCCCCGGCTCACAAACTTGGTCGCCACCACGCTGCCGGTCATGACGACCATGCCTTGGGACAAGGTCTTGCCCTGGGCGGCCAACGTGCTCGCCAGCCAGGCTAGGGCATCGAGCGGATGGCCCATCACATCCCGGCCATCCCCTTCTCCCACGACCTCGCCATTAATACGCATGGTGCCGTGGAGGGCTGCCAGGTCGAGCGGTTGCCAGTCTGTCAGCGGCGAACCCAGGACAATGCCACCGTTCCAGGCGTTGTCCGCGAGCAGCGTCAGGATGTGGTCGGCGATCTTGGTGTAGTCTGCGTGGCGATCATCAACCAGTTCAAAGGCCGGCATGACCGCCCCGATTGCCTCGGCCACGCTGTCGCGCGTATAGGGTGCCCGCTCGGCTGGCAAATCCTGAGCGAGTTGTACGGCAATCTCACACTCGACTCCCAGGCGACCGTAGTCGCTCAGGCGCACCTGAGCCGGGGTATGATGGATGGTTTTCTCCATGATGGCGCCGGCAATGGGCTCGTCAAAGCCGACCATTTTCTGCATAACCGGTGTGGTCAACGCAATTTTATGCCCGGCGATAGGGCCGTAGGTCTGTGTCAAAAGTTGCTGAAACGCTGCCTGAATGGCATAGGCGTCTTCAAGGCGGTGCGGCGTATGTGGCTCCGGGATGGGGACAAAGGGCCGGCCGGCCTGGCGTTCGTTCCATAAAAACCGGGCGGCCTCGTGATACGACTGTGTGTCGGCCATTACGATGTCTCCTCGTCTGCGCCCCACGCTACTGAGTCTGAAAGAAGCGATTCTCCGGTCGGGGCAGGCCAAGGTTTTCACGCAAGGTGGTGCCTTCGTATTCGCGCCGGAACAGGCCGCGGCGCTGGAGTTCGGGTACGACCCGGTCCACAAAGTCGTCCAGTCCGCCCGGCAGATAGGGGAACATGACGTTAAAGCCGTCCGACCCTTCGGTCGTGAGCCATTCCTCCATGTGGTCGGCGATCATGCTTGGCGTGCCAGTGAGTTCCAAGGTGCTGAAACTGCCGCCCACATATTGGGCAAGCTGTCTAATGGTCATATTGTCTCGCTGCGCCATATCGACCAGTTTCTGCCGCCCGGATTGACTGGCGTTGCTCTCCGGGATGTCGGGCAGCGGACTGTCCAGGTCATAGCCCGACACGTCATGGCCCAGCAGGACACAGAGTGTGGCCATGCCGCTATCCGGGTGGACCAGGCTGTCGAGCTTCGCCTTCTTTGCCCGCGCTTCGGCCAGCGTGTCACCAATAACAACAAAGGCACCCGGCAGTATCTTCAGATGATCCAGGCAGCGCCCGCAGGCCTCCATCCGGCCTTTGACATCCGCGTAGTAGGACTGGGCGTCCTTCAGATTATTGACCCCGGAAAACACGACCTCGGCGGTCTCGGCCGCGAGTTGACGGCCGGCTTCTGACGCGCCGGCTTGGACGATGACCGGCCAGCCCTGGACGGGCCGGGCGACATTCAGCGGGCCGCGCACGGACAGATGCGGGCCTTTATGGTTCAGCACGTGCAGCTTCTCAGGGTCGAAATACATGCCGGCCTCGACATCACGGATAAAGGCATCGTCCGCCCAACTGTCCCACAGGCCGGTGACCACATCGTAGAACTCACGCGCCAGACGATAGCGCGCGTCATGTTCCATATGGGCCTCGCGTCCGAAATTTAACGCCTCGTCCGGGTTGGCCGAGGTCACCACATTCCAGCCGGCCCGCCCACCGCTGATATGGTCGAGCGAGGCAAACTTGCGCGCCACGTGGTACGGATCGTTATAGGTGGTGGAGGCCGTGGCGATCAGGCCCAGGTGCGTGGTGACCGTAGCCAGCGCCGGGAGGAGGGTGAGCGGGTCGAAGGAGGTGACCGTCGCGCTGCGTTTGAGCGCCGCCATCGGCATATTGAGCACGGCCAGGTGATCGGCCATGAAAAAGGCGTCGAAGCGGCCACGTTCCAGGGTCTGCACAAAGCGCTGGTAGTGCGCAAAATTGAAGTTGGCATCCGGAAACGCCCCCGGATAGCGCCAGGCCGCGGTATGAATGCTGACCGGTCGCATGAACGCGCCGAGCCGTAATTGTCGTAAGTGCGCCATAATTGTCTGTCCGGTCTTCCTGTCTTGGGCTAGGAGATAGGGTAGCAAATTGCTGGGTTATGGCTATCCCAGCGATTTCCAGAATCCTGATATTCCTCTTCCTTCTGTTTTCTTTATGTCTCGTGACTTTAGAGTACGGACTGGTTATAAGTCTAGGTGGAATAAGCCATAAACGCTCGGAGTATATATGAACAAAACATGGCAGGTGCAGGACGCGAAGGCGCGGTTCAGCGAACTCCTTGCAGCGAGCCTTGCCGAAGGGCCGCAAATCGTGACCAAACGGGGAGTGGCAGCGGCGGTTCTGGTCTCCATCGATCAGTGGCGACGATTAGAACAGATGACTAGGCCCGATCTCAAAGAATTGCTCCTCGCACCCGAAGCACGGACCGATACCCTGACGCCGACCCGAGAGAGACGCCAGCACCGCAGGTTGTCGAGCTTCGAGTAGACTGGTGTATCTTCCTGACACCAATGTCGTTTCGGAACTGCGCCGCCCCAAGCCGCATCAGGGTGTTCTGAATTGGTTCTCGGGGGTAGGCCGACCAGCTTTTCCTCTCCGTGGTGACCATAGGGGAGATCCAGGCAGGTATTGAGAGCACCCGCGAGCAGGATTCTACCAAGGCGGAAGAATTGGAAGCTTGGCTTAGCCGGGTACTCGCTTCCTACAACATCTTACCGATGGACGCGGCTGCCTTTCGAGTATGGGCTCGACTCAAGCACCGACGATCGGACGCCTTGATGGAGGATGCCATGATCGCAGCGACAGCCGTGGTTCACAGACTGATCGTCGTGACTCGTAACGTCAGCGATTTTGCCCAACTTGGTGTGGACATATTGAATCCATTCGAGAGTAGAGAAGCAAGATGATACAGGGGGTGGGGTTGGGCTTCGGCTCCTGGCCAATGGTACAGACGAAGGGGACTATTGATGAGAGCGGGTGCGGCAATATGTTACTGAAGCCTCGACCCAAGCGATGATCGCAATCACCAATAGTGTCCATTCAAACATTGTCATTTTTTATCCTCATGTCAGTACGACACAGGAGTCCGAAAAGATAATCGTATCTTCATTAGGGTAACTGTGGGCGGTTTTGAGCGTCACACCTTGGTTCGGCTTGTCGAGCATCACCCAGACCAGCGTTTGGGGAGCTGGGCCTCGGGGGGTTGCTGGAAAAGAATAATCCAGACCAACGCTCGATGAGCGCGCCGTGTCTGCACTCGCCTGGACTATCCGCTGCGCCAGTGCCTGAAAGGCGGGCTGACCGCGCTGGCTGTCCGTCCGCCGGGCTGCAAAATGATAGTGCAGCGCCGGCGTGAGTTGGAGGTCAATAGGACGAGTCAGGTTCACAATCCAGTCCGAGAATGCCGGCTGTAACGCAGGGGGAATATCTGTGCAGGCCAGGATTTCGCAAACGTGCTGAGTATTGTCATACGCTATGTGGATGATGTGACTGGCGCCGATAATACTCGCCTGCACCTGGAACTGAGGCTGTTCCAAGCGTGCCGTGGCAAGCGGTCTGAACTGCTGAAAATCCACCCTGTCGGCGACAACATGAAGCCGGAGCTCGGCGGCGGATTGGTCCTTGTAGGTGAGTGCGCTCATGCGGTCGCTAGAGCGTTTCACGATAGGTTTTAGCTGTGCCATTGCGCCCTCGTCATGCCGGACCCCGGATCATGTCCGGGGCAGGCTTTGATCCGGCATCCAGAGGCCGGGAGGTTGGGGGGGCTGGATTCCTGCCTTCGCAGGAATGACGGGCGACTGTACAGCATCGTAATTTGCTCCAGCATTCGGCAGAGGTCAACATACGTCAGGGCTGGGATAGCGCCAACAACGGGCGGAGTCCCTCCCACACTCCGAGTAACTGGAACGCCATGACCACTATTGTCCCGGCCAACATAATCCGAATCCAGCCTTCGCCCTTGCTGACACCCCAATGCGCCCCGAACCACGCGCCGATGCTGGACGTTACCGACAGGATCAGACCCGCACTCCAATCGACTTTTCCGTTCAGTGCAAAGACGCAGCAGGCAATGCCGGTCAAGCCCATGACAATAACGACCTTCACGCCGTTTGCCAGCAAGAGATTCAAGCCGCCCAGAGTGCGCAACGCCACCAGTATAAAAATACCGACCCCAATGTGCAGTAAGCCACCGTAGAGGCCGAAACCGAAAAAGACGACTTGGAGCAGCCGTCGCCCCCGGCCTGTCTCGCTGACAGCCAGCAGTCTGCTATTGAGGACCGGCTCAAACACGACCGGGATGAGCAGGACTATCATGGTGATGGCCAACAAGGTCTGGAAGACCGTATCGTCCAGACGGACCGATACCAGCGCGCCGCACACCGAGCCCAGCATGGCCGGGATCGTGAGCGAAACGGCTAAGCCGGAGTCGGTTTGCTTCAGTTTTTTATACGCAGCCAGGGCGGTCAGGCTTTGCATGACTACGGCCAAACGATTCGTGCCGTTGGCCACTCCGGGCGGCAGGCCGATCAGGATAAGGGTAGGCATGGTCAGCATGACTCCTCCGCCGGAAACCGCGTTAATAAAACCGGCGGCCAGACCGCTGAGGCTAATGAGGAGAATGTCGGTGGGTGACAACATAATAAAAAGGGCAGCCACAGGGGGCTGCCCCTACCGTTCGGTACCTGAATTATGGGGCGATTGTTGCCTGTCTCAGCGAGAGCGTCAAGGCGAAGACGCAGGGCGGGACAGGTCGGTAGAAACTAGGGATGACCGGAACCGTCCCAGGTTTCCTTGACCCTCAGGCTGTCTCTGCCTATGATCCCCAAAGCCTGGCCAAAGGAGGGCGGGATATGCCTGCGGGGAACCTCAAAGATGTCGCGGCTGTGTGTGGTGTGGGCCATACGCCATACGGCCGAAAAATGAATCGGAGTCAGATCGATCTGGCCGGTGAAGCCATTCGCAACGCGCTCGATGACGCCGGGTTGGGGCGAGACGATCTGGACGGGCTCATCGTCAGTTTTGGGACGCCGATTGGGGCGGACGCCGACACCCTGGCCTATGCCTTGGGATTAAAGCTGCGCGCGTATAATCAAACCTGGGCGCACGGACGGTTTACGGCCAGCAGCATACAGTGGGCGGCGATGATGGTTAGCGCTGGGCTGGCCAATGTGGTGGCCTGCATGGCGTCGATTAGCTTCTCCGGTTTCCGTAAACCCATGATGGGCGGGTCCGGAGACGCCGAGGGCGGGCGGGAGGCCGGCGGCGGGCACGGCGAAGACCCGGTGTTCGGCATGACCTCGCCTGGGGCCGGGGCGGCCCTGGTCGCCCGGAAGTATTTTGATCGCTTCGGCGCAACGAGCGAGCAGTTAGCTGCGGTGGCCGTGGCGTTTCGGAAGCACGCCTGCATGAATCCGAACGCCGTCATGCGGACACCGATCAGCGTCGAAGACCACCAGAACTCGCGTTTTGTGTGCGAGCCGCTACACCTGCTGGATTATTGTCTGATTAACGATGGCGCGGCCTGCGTCCTGGTCACTACCCAGGAGCGCGCGCGGGATATGGCCAAACGGCCGGTGTGCATTAGCGGCATGCAGGGCCTGCCCGCGGGACGGGAGGAATTCATTTGGACCTATCCCGGCTTTGGGACCTCTCAGCAAACCGCCTTCGATTATGTGCCCGGCCCGCAGCCGGTGTATGAGATGGCGGACGTAGCGCCCAAGGACCTGGACGCGCTGTTTACCTATGATGCGTTCGCGATTTTGGCCTGGACGGCGCTGGAGCGCTTTGGCTTCTGCGGGCAGGGTGAAGCCGCGGCGTTTACCCAGGACGGGCGTATTGAGCTGGGCGGGGAGCTGCCCATGAATACCAATGGCGGGCTGATGTCCGAGGGCCACATCATGGGCTGGAATCATCAGGTCGAGATCGTGCGTCAACTGCGTGGGGAGTGCGGGGAACGCCAAATTTCGAATGCGCAGCTCATCCAATGGGCCAACGCCTACGGGGATTCCTTAGTTTATCGCGCGGGCTGAAAAAAAGGGGAGAAGGCATGGCCGAGTATACAAAGCCGTTACCGGCGATTTCGACACTCAACCAGCCGTACTGGGATGGCCTGAAACAACGGCAGATGGTGCTGCCCTACTGCGAGGCGTGTGAGGCGGTCTGGTATCCTCCGACTCCGTTTTGCCCGGACTGCTGGTCGCGTGATTTTCACTGGCAGGCGGTGAGCGGTCGGGGCGTGGTGAATTCCTGGGTCGTCTTTCATCAAGCCTATTTCTCGTCCTTCAAAGATGACATTCCGTACTCTGTGGCCGAGGTCGAACTGGAAGAAGGCCCCCGTTTGCTGACCAATCTGGTCGAGGTTGCGAACGAGGACATTGCCATCGGCCTGCCGGTGGAAGTGGTCTTCGATGATGTGACCGACGAGGTCACGCTGGCAAAGTTCCGACCCCGGAAAGGGTAAACAGGCCGGAACGGCTGCACTGAAGGAGGCGTTATGCCCGGTATTCTCGACGGTATTCGCGTGTTTGACCTGAGTATCGCCGCGGTCGGACCCTGGGCGTCTAAACTGCTGGGCGAGCTGGGGGCGGATGTGATTAAGGTGGAGTCGCCCGGCGGTGAACTCTCGCATGCCATCCCGCCGCCGATTAAGGGCACGGCCGTTCTGTATATCTCAGCCAATTTCAACAAGCGGAATATCGTGCTCGATCTCAAAGAGGAAGGGGACCGGGCTATTGCGCTCAAGCTGGTTGAAAAGAGCGATGTGTTTGTTCAGAACATGCGTCCGGGCGCGGTCGAGCGTTTGGGTTTAGGCTATGATGTGGTCTCACAGCTCAATCCGCGCCTGGTGTATGTGTCCGCGTCGGCGTATGGCCGAACCGGTCCGATGGCAAAAGAGGCCGGGATCGATCCGACTGTCCAGGCATTTGGAGGCTGGTGCAGTATTACCGGCGCGCCCGGTTCGCAGGGAGAGATGTTCCGCCACTTGGCCCATCTCGACATTACGACCAGTACCATGATTGTCGAAGCCGTTTTGCAGGCATTGCTGGCACGAGAGCGCTCGGGCAAGGGACAGCAGATTGAGATCGATATGGTCTCAGCCGCACTGTCGCTGCAAACCAGCCGCCTGGCGGAGTATTTTGCGACCGGCGAACAACCTCAGCCCATGGGTAGCGCCGTGGCAACGACCGTGCCGCACCAGGCATTTGTGTGTGAGGATCAGGAATATCTGGCGGTCGGAGTGGTGAGCGAAGACCAGTGGCCGCGCTTCTGTCGCGCCATCGGCCAGGAAGCCCTGGGTGACGATCCGCGCTTTACGACCAATCCGAAGCGGGTCGAAAACCGGGCCGCCCTCGTCGCGCTGCTTGAAGATCATTTCAAAACCAAGCCAACCCGCTGGTGGAGTCTGCGGCTGACACAGGAAGGCGTACCGAATACGCGGGTGGACCGCACGGTCAATTTTCAGGCGCTCCGCACCGACCCCCAAGTCACCCGCAGTCAGCATATTGTTGACCTGGAGACGCCGCATTGGGGCACGCTCAGCGTCGATGGGCTGCCGTGGAAGTTTGAGAAAACTCCGGCTGGTCCGATTCGTCCGGGCGGACTGCAAGGCGAGCAGACCGAGGAAGTCCTGCGCGAGTTTGGGATAGCGGCAGAGACGCTGGAGAAGAACGGAAGAGATAAGAGACTGGAGCCGTAATGCCCGGCGCCCTCGACGGTTTTACCATTATTGATTTCACCCAAGGGCTGTGTGGACCGTTTGCCTCCATGCGCCTGGCGGACGCTGGGGCCGAGGTGATCAAAATTGAGCCGCTGAGCGGCGATGCCGCGCGGAGCATGGGACCGCCGTTCGTCCGGGATGAAAGCGCGGTCTTCCTGAGTCTCAACCGCAATAAAAAGAGCGTGGCCCTTGATGTCACGACACAAGACGGCCGGGAGATTGCGCGAAAACTGATTGCCCAGGCCGATGTTGTATTAGAGGACTTCGGGCCGGGCCGGGCAGAAAAGCTGGGGCTGGGCTACGCAGACCTCAGCCAGACGCAGGCGACGTTAGTGTACTGCGCGATCAGCGCCTTCGGGGAGGAAGGGCCACTGCGAGACCAGCCAGGGGCCGAACTGGTGGTGCAGGCCCTGGCCGATTACACCCATTCGCTGGGGAAGATTGGAGAGGCCCCGGTTCGTCTGGGGACGGACGTGGCCAGTCTCAACACCGGTATCATGGCCTCACAGGCGGTCACGGCCGGGTTGTTTCACCGCGCTCGCAAAGGCGAGGGGCAGCGGGTTGCGGTCAGTATGCTGGGCACCCTGCTCCATATGCGCGGCATTATGTGGACGTCAATGACGGACCCGGACGAGTGGTATGGCTTCCATCTCGACCATTACACCCGTCCGCCCGACGAAGGCTATAAAACCAAGGACGGCCATGTCTATTTCGGCTTACGGCGGGGCAATAGCGAGGATTGGGACCGGCTGATGCTGACGCTGGGCTTGGCGGACTATATTACTGATCCGCGTTTTGAGGGCTTCGGACGAGAGGCGACCAGCATTGGTCGCCATGCGCCCGAGGTCAAGCCGATTTGGGAGCGGGCGTTTCAGCAGTTGACGAACGCTGAGGTGGTCAAACTTGTCCATGAATTCCGTGGGGACGCCGTGCCCTTTAACGATTACCCCACATTATGCGCCCATCCCCAGGTGGCCGAACTCGATATCCTGAAAGACGTTGACCACCCGGCAGGGGGTCGCTTTCGGACCATTGGTCCGGTCTGGCATCTGGCGGATACGCCGGCAGAAATTAAAGCCCGCCCACCGACTCTTGGCCAGCATACGGACGAGGTTCTCACCGGGCTAGGGATGAGTGAGACGAACCTTCAGCGACTCAGAGCGGCCAAGGTCATCGGCTAGCGCCATTCACGATAAGTTGTAGCCGTGCCAGTCCGCGCTCCTCAAGGAGGGGAGAGACGCGCTACACAGCATCGTGATTTGCTCTAATGTGTCGGATGTAGCGGCCAGCAGAAAGGGCTGAAAGAAATCCGGGCCAGTCTGGAACCGGCCCGGATTTGTGAAGTCGCCTCAGGCGATATAGCCGCTCTCGTCGTGGTCGGTCAGGTCGAGGCCCTGCTGTTCACCCTCTTCGTTGATGCGAGCCCCTCCGGTAAGGGCATTGGCCACAAAATAGGCGATCATAGAGACTACGCCACTCCAGATGATGGTGACGATAACGCTCTTGACCTGTTCGGTGACCTGGGAGGCGACGCTCATCGCCTCGTCGAGCCCGGCGCCTCCCATGAATTCGGCTGCGCACAGACCGGTCAGGATCGCCCCAACAATGCCGCCGACGCCGTGAACGCCGAAGACGTCGAGGCTGTCGTCATAGCCGAACGTCCGTTTTATCGTGGTGGCGGCTAGGTAGCACAGGATGGCCGAGGCTGCGCCGATCAGGATCGCGCCCATGGGGCCGGCCGTGCCGCTGGCCGGTGTAATGGCGACTAGGCCTGCCACCGCGGCGGTGGCCATGCCGAGAATGCTCGGCTTGCCGTGCCTGACCCACTCGATGAGCATCCAGACAACGACTGCCGTGGCGGTGGAGACCTGAGTGACGAGCAGGGCCATGCCGGCGGTGCCGTCGGCGGCAAGCTCACTGCCGGCGTTGAAGCCAAACCAGCCAACCCAGAGCATCGCGGCTCCGACCACGGTCAGGACGAGGCTGTGGGGTCGCATCGGCTCGGTGGGGTAGCCTGTGCGTGAGCCGATCATGACGCACACAACCAGCGCGGCAACCCCGGCATTGATATGCACGACAGTCCCGCCGGCGAAGTCCAGTACGCCCCAACCGGCGAACAGGCCGCCGCCCCAGGCCATATGCCAGATCGGGACATAGCTGAAGGTGAACCAGATAATCATGAAGATCAACATGGCGCTGAACTTCATACGCTCAGCAAAAGCCCCAACGATAAGCGCCGGCGTGATGATCGCAAAGGTCATCTGGAAGGTCAGGAAGACCGACTCGGGTATGGTGCCACTGAGGGAATCGACCCTGAGGTCCTTGAGGAAGAGCTTGGAGGCGTCTCCGATGATAGCGTTCCCCTCGGTGGCGGCATAGCTATAGCCGTAGATGATCCAGAGCAGGGTCATGACCCCGGCCATTGCCAGGCATTGGCCCAGGACTGACAGGACATTCTTGGTCCTCACCAGGCCGCCATAGAATAATGCCAAGCCCGGAAGGGTCATGAAGAGTACCAGTGCCGTGGCGGTAATCATCCAGGCGGTGTCTCCGCTATCGAGCGTTGCTGTTTCCTCGGCCCAGGCTGGTACGGCTGTACCGAGCAGGCTGAGTAAACCGAGTGAACATGTTCTCCACCCACACCAGGCGGATTGTCGCGTCTTCCGAAAAAGTTTCACGGTAGATTCCTCCTTCCCTCACGCCTAAGGACCAAATATGACCGTTGCTGATTGCCCCGTATTAGCAACGGAAGGCGAGGGTAGTCCTTCGTAGTAGGCAAAAAGAATGCCGACCGGAAAATGCTGAATTTGCTTGACCTTTTTTGCTTTGGGGGAGCCTGCGGCTCTGCTGCTGCTGACTGGATTTTAAGCAGCGCCTATTTTTTCGTCAGCTTTGCGCTGCGAGCAGAGGCGGCTGCGGGAAGGTGGCCGCTATTGAGGAGACCAGAAGGCGATATGGCCGTCTGAAAGCCGCCGCGGTGTCGCATCCTTCGTAACTGGGACGATATAGACGGACGGGCCCCGAACGCCTGGGCCCGGGTTTGGGTTGGGATCTGTATGCCCGCTAAAAGTAAAGAACTGGCTGTCCGGAGACCAGAGGCGATGCGAAAGCGCATACTGGTCGAAATACTGGAAAACCAGGATCTGGGGACGAGACGGAATGAAATTGACCACCGGAAAGGATGTTCGGCTGTGGACGTCTACGACCACCCAGGTCCAGTGTGCGCGATCCGGGTCACGTTTGGCATACAGGATGCGGGTCCCATCCGGGGACCAGAAAAAGGCGGCTAGAGGCTCTTGAATCAGGGGATGCATCGCGCCCGATGCTACGTCGAATAAGCGCACCTCCTCAAAGAGGGGGGCCCTGATAAAGGCCGTGGTGGCAATGGCCAAAAGATGTTGAGTTGGAGACCAGGCGAGGGCCATGCGTTTGGGTACAAGCGCGACAGATTCAGGCTGACTCCCATCGCCGGCAGCAATCATCAGCGCCGCTTTTTCTTGGCCTTCTCGCGTATTGCCATAGGCGAGCCATTTACCATCGAACGACCATGACGGTGGTCCGAAGACCGAGGGTGAGCGAGAGAGCAGATGCCGTTCGCCAGCGGGAATGGTGACGACGCTAATGGCAGGGCCGGCCCCTCCTCCGCGGTTTCCTCCGGTATGAGTGAGTACCGCTTGTCCATCCGCGCGCCAATGAAAGTAAAAAGGTGCACCCTGGGCAACCCTTTGGGGGCGCTGGCCACTTGAGGGCGGCCAGAGGTTGAGTGAAAAGGGTCCTCGCCCGCCCAGAAGGACGCCTAATTGCTGGCTCGTGGGTGACCAATAGGCATAAATGGGTTGGAGACCAGGCTCTTTATAGGCATGGAGAATGCGGGCGCTGAGAGCGTCGAAGATATACAGGCCATCCGTGAGTTGCCCGCCACTCTGCTCAACGCGAAAGCTGGCCAGGCGCTGTCCGTCGGGCGACCAGGCCGGCCAGCTGTAAAAGTCCCGACTGCGCTGGACCGAGCGGGGGGCGAAGTTAGTTTGCTGGAGCATTTCTCCGGAAGCCATTTTTTGGCGACCGGTCCCGTCTGGCCGAATAGTATATAGATCGCCGGCGCGATCTATATAGGCGATCCGATTGATAGATGGTGACGCGCTCAGACTCGGCGCGTGCGTCAGGAGTAGAGCGGTCGCAAGAAGAAAGGAAAGAGAAATATGGCAGCGTGCAGTCATGATTGATCCAGCCCGCGGCTACGATAGCAGAGTGGGTGAGAAGGGCAACGATCCAGGAGATATGAACAGGCTGAGCTTGACGGCCCCTCGTCCCGTTCGGTACGAATGCTGGTCATGGCGAAAAGTATTCCGTTGTTGCGTGGAGAACTGCGTAGAGAACTGCGTAGAGAATTGCGTAGAGAACTCTGAAGTGCCGTGAGAGGAGGGATGGAGAAGATGAAGCGTATTGCCATTCTCGGTTCGACCGGCTCCATCGGGGTGTCAACGCTCGATATTGTTGGACGCTTTCCTGAAAAATTTCGCGTGGTTGCCCTGGCAGCCGGCAAAAACCTGACGCAACTCATCGAGCAAATCAAATCTTTCCAGCCCCTTTTGGTCTCCCTCGCCCAAGAAGAAGATGCAAAAAAGCTGCGGCACGAACTGCCCGATTTCGAGGGGGATATCGTCTGGGGGGCAGACGGATTGCACGCGACCGCGACGCATGCAGATGCAGATATGGTCATGGCCGCCCTGGTGGGGGCCATCGGATTGCCCCCGACCCTGGCGGCGATACGGGCGGGCAAAGATGTCGCCTTAGCCAACAAGGAAGCCTTGGTCGTGTCCGGTGAGCTCATGACGCGTGAGGCTGCGCAGCACGGCGTGCAACTCCTGCCGGTTGACAGTGAACATAATGCTGTCTTTCAGGCTCTGCATGGACATAAACAGGAACGGGTCAAGCGCATTATTCTGACCGCCTCCGGCGGGCCGTTTTTACACCGCCCGGCTGAAGACTTTCAGACTATTCGTGTAGAAGAGGCGCTGCAGCACCCGACCTGGAAGATGGGCAATAAAATTACGATTGACTCGGCAACGCTCATGAACAAAGGGCTGGAAGTCATTGAAGCGCGGTGGCTTTTTAACCTGCCCCCGACACAAGTGTCGGTGATCGTGCATCCCCAAAGCATTGTGCATTCCTTGGTGGAGTATGTGGATGGTTCTGTACTGGCCCAGTTGGGCATTCCTGACATGCGAGTGCCGATCTCATACATTCTTGCCTATCCGGACCGTTTACCGCTCACGCATCTGCCGCAGTTGAATCTCGCCGAGGCCGCACGGCTCGAATTTGTCGAACCGGATTATGACAAGTTTCCCTGCCTGGGTTTAGCCTATACGGCGCTGGAGCGGGGAGGGACGTGTCCCGCAGCACTCAACGCCGCGAACGAAGTAGCGGTGGCGTCGTTTCTTTCCGGACAAATAGCTTTCACCGATATTGCCGACATCAATAAGCAGATCCTCACATCTCATGCCGCGCAGCCGGTGAAAGACCTGGAGAGCGTTCTTGAGGCCGATGGCTGGGCACGCGCCCAGGCGAAAAAGATAGCCGGCATAGCCGAACAGACCGCAGCAGCCTAGGCGGACGAGTAGAGGGCAGTCGGATAGGCAACATGAGTGAGGACGCCGGCATGTTTCAGGAGCGGCCTGCGGCAGGGCTCTCGCCCTCACCAGAGGCAGGCTCGCTCGCGGATGCGTACGCCTATTGCCGCGATATTACCCAGAGCAGTTCGTCGAATTTTTACTATGCGTTTCGGCTCCTGACCCGAGAGCGGCATAATGCGCTGTGCGCACTGTACGCCTTTTGCCGATTCGTAGACGATATCGCGGATCAGGACCTCTCGCCCGTTGACGGGCAACAACCCCAGAGCCAAAAAGAGCGGCTCGCCCAACTCCTGGACACGTGGCGAGAGGAGCTGACCTGTTGCTATGCGGGGACTCCGCGCCATCCCATTTCGCGCGCCTTGGCCGATGCGGTGCGGCGTTTTCCCATTCAGCAGGAACACCTGGCAGGCATTATTGACGGCGTTGCCATGGACCTCAGCCGGACTCGCTACCAGACGTTCTCGGAATTGTATGAGTATTGTTACCGGGTGGCCTCTTTGGTCGGCCTCGTCTGCATAGAAATCTTTGGCTACCAATCACCGCAAGCGCGCGACTACGCCATTAATCTGGGTATCGCGTTTCAACTGACGAATATTATGCGGGATGTGGGTGAAGACGCGCAGCGGGGTCGTATTTACCTGCCGCTTGAAGACCTGGACCGGTTTACATACTCGGAGCAGGAACTCCTGAGTCATGAGTACAACGCGGTATTTCTGAAACTGATGACCTTCGAGGGCCAACGCGCCGAGGAGTATTATAGCCGGGCGGTCAGTTTGTTGGACCGTCAAGATCGCCGCTCCCTTGTTGCCGCAGAAGCGATGCGGCTCATTTATCATGGACTGCTCAAAAGAATTGCGTTGCAGCAATTCAATGTGTTCCAACGTCGGGTGACGCTGCCCACCCCATTCAAGGTGGGTTTCGCCCTGGCCGCCTGGGGGCGGAGCCTGTTTGTTTTCCCGTAGCCTGACTCTCGGGGTTTCCTTAATCGAAGAGAAAAGGGCGAGGAGTGTCCGGCCTCATAGTCTGGCGGCAGGTGGAAAGGGCGTGCTCTCCGGGGGTGGTTCTGATGGAGAAGCCGGGAATCCCGGCGGGACGCACAGCATCCCTGGGGTTCATGAAGGCTGGTAGAGAAAAGAGAAAGGAGGGGCCCGCCAAACTCGCGAGTCCGGCTGAAGGGCCTCCTGTTCCGATGTTTCCTGGAGACAGAGTCAGGCCACGGCGCGAAGTTTCTTTCCGCCTCGGGAGGAATTCTTCATTCCCTCATTGTCCGGGAGATGATCTGCGATGTTCGTCTTTGCGTAGTGCGAGCCTGGAAACAGTGAGCGGATAGCAAACGCGACTTGTCCCATCAGGCGCTTGACTCCAACCGTTTTTTCTACTAGGGAAGTCGGCTCAAGGCGGACCATGGCCCCGTTACTCTTTTTACACACCTGGATAAAAAACTGTTGTTTTTTCCCCGGCTCGATAACGAGCGCTTCGAGCAGCAGTTTGGTACATTCGGTATTGATATAGTATTCGCTGACGCGTTTAATGCCATCCGGATCGCGGAGAAACATCTCTGGCCGACGGATAATGATCTGGCGTAGGTCAATCGGCCCTTGGATTGTTACGTTTGGCATAAGCCTTCTCCTTACGTGTTGACGCCCTGTCTGGAATCACGTTTCCCCTGTTCCCATCGTGTTCCAGAGCCCTCTCTTTGCATATTTTTTGGCTGCCCCTCGTCCATGCTATGTATCTGTCGCTTGTCGGACGGTCAAGTCTGCGAGGCATATGCGGAGCGTGTGGCCACTTTACAGATTGTCAGGACACCAGTTATAAGCTCCTGTAAGAACATCGAAATCCATGAGAAGAGAGAACGATTATGTTTTCGGTCCCTTCGCGTGCCCCCGAACATAAAAGCCCGCATATTGCCTCGATCCAGGAAGCGATCGAAGAAATTCGGGCGGGACGCATGATCATCCTCATGGACGATGAAGATCGGGAGAACGAGGGCGACCTGTGCATGGCCGCGGAAAAAGTGACGCCCGAAGCCATTAACTTTATGGCAAAACTCGGACGTGGGTTGATCTGTATGCCCATGGCGGAGGATCGTATTGACGCTCTCGGGCTGCCGATGATGGTGGCCAAGAACACGGCTCCTCTCGGGACCGCCTTTACCATGTCGTTTGACGCCCGCAGGGGGGTGACGCGGGGAGTTTCGGCGGAGGACCGAGCCACCACTATTCTGACGGCCACCCGCAAGGACGCGCGGCCTGAAGATTTTGTCGTGCCCGGCCATGTGTTCCCGCTGCGCGCGCGGAAGGGGGGCGTCCTGGTCCGCACCGGCCAGACGGAAGGCTCGGTTGACCTTTCCCGCTTGGCCGGCCTCGACCCTTCCGGGATCATTTGTGAGATTATGCGAGAGGACGGGACCATGGCCCGTCTGCCCGACTTGGAAGAATTTGCCGTTGAATACGGACTAAAAATCGCCACGATTGCCGACCTCATCCACTATCGTCTTGAGCATGATTCCCTGGTCCATCGGGTTGCTGAGGCCCGTCTGCCAACCCAGTATGGGGGAGAATTCACGGCCCACGTCTATACCAGTGATGTGGATGAGGCCGAGCATTTTGTGTTGGTCAAGGGCGAGATCAACCCGGATGAACCCGTGCTCGTTCGGCCGCACGCCGAGTATGTGCCGGGAGATGTCTTCGGCTATACCTTTGGGAATACCAGCGCTCTTCTGCAGCAGTCCATGGCCATGATCGCCGCAGCAGGAAAGGGCGTCATCCTCTACTTGCGCCAAGGAGGCCAGGGAGAGCAGCTCTTCCGTGATACGAGCCGGGCAGATAAACACACCAACAAAAGCGCGGAGCAGGCGAGTACGAACCCGGGTTCTCAGTTACGGGATTTTCGGGATTATGGCATCGGCGCACAGATTCTCCGCGACCTGGGTGTCCGCAAGATGCGACTTTTGACGAACTCTCCGCGCCGTTTAGTGAGCTTGCCGGGATACGGACTTGAGGTCGTAGAAACTGTTCCGTTAGACCTGCATTCCCGTCAGCAGTCTGCTACCAAGAAAAAAAGACGATCCGCCTCAGACGTGCGTGTCTGACCCCATCATGAATCGTTCAATTCCTGCTGATGTGTTGGTAAAGGCAACGGCTGCCAGCAACACCGTCCGCGCCCTGGCCGTGGTGACTACTGGTGTTGCGGAAGAAGCGCGAAGCCGCCATCAGACGGCGCCCACCGCGACTGCCGCTCTCGGACGTGTCATGACCGCGGGACTACTCATGGGCAGTATGATGAAAGAGGAGGAGCAACTCTCTATTCAGTTTATGGGCAGTGGACCCCTCCAAGGGGTCGTAACCGACGCCAATGCCAGAGGAGAAGTCCGTGGCTTTGTGTATCAACCCCGAGCGCATCTCCCCGTCAAAAACGGTAAGTTGGATGTTGGCGGCGTTGTTGGAGAGGGCACCATGGCTGTCGTGCGACGGCAGCATTGGGATAAAGAACCCTATCGTTCCGTCCTGCCGATTGTGTCGGGAGAAATTGGCCAAGATATTGCCAACTATCTGCTGACATCGGAACAAGTGCCTTCTGCGGTGAGCCTGGGGGTCTTTGTCCGGCCTGACGAGGTTGTCTCTGCCGCCGGTGGTTTCATCATCCAAGCCATGCCAGATGCGGATGACGCGATACTGGCTCGCATAGAAGAGGCGGTGGCCCAGGCGAGACCCGTCAGTCAGATGGTGCGTGACGGGCTCTCGGCATGGGACATCCTGAGGCAGGTGCTCGCCAATTTTTCACCAACGCTCCTGGACGAAATGCCGGTTCGCTTTGCGTGTCGCTGTTCACGCCAACGCGTTCACGGCATTATTGTTGCCCTTGGTGCTGAAGAAGTAGAAGAACTGCTTGAGAAAGAGAGCCGAATCTCGGCCGCGTGTGAATTCTGTGCCGAGCAGTACACCATTGGGTCAGAAGAGGCGCGGGCGCTTTTGGCTGATGCACGGCGGTGAGCCCGTATGCTCCGCACGTGTCGTCCGACGCTATCAATCCCCGCCTGTGGAGAAAACCGGAGAGCGCCTCAGGGCGTCCAGTCATATGTGCCGCTGCTGCCGCTGAAAGCAAAGTGCAGGCCGTGTGCGTACCCGCCACATCCATGGTGGTGGTATTGTCTATAACGGTGATGGTAACGCCGTTACTTTCGGTCTTCACCGTCGGGTCACACGCTTGTTAGGCAGGCTTACCGACAGATAACTTACGCCGGGCCGGTGAGCGACCGGGTCAACGCGTTCGACATGACCCTGAGGGGGGCCGGGTGGCCAGTCCAGAGTTCAAAGGCGAGTGCGCCCTGATGCAGCAGCATACGCCGTCCGTCCAATGTCGGGCGCTGGGCGTGGTAAGCGCGCTGCAAGAAGATGGTGGGCTGAGGTCCGTAGACTAAATCATAAAAGAGACATCTGCGTGGCGTCGCTCCGTAGTCGAGAGCCGGGAAGGTGTCGTTGTGGAGGCCGAGTGGGATAGTGTTCACAACGAGAGCGGCGCGTTTCAGGAGGGCAGGGTCTTGGAGCGCATTCAGCGGTGCAGAAATGAGCTGTGTTGGGCCTAGCGCTTGGTAGGCCCGTATCAGCCTTTGCGCATGGGCCTGGGTTCTATTGACAATGGTAATCTGTGCGCTGCCCGCCTGAATGAGCGCAACCAAGACGGCCCGGGCGGCCCCCCCTGCGCCAATTAGCACCACCTCACGGCCTCGGACCGAGCGCTTGCGTTCCGCAAGCGAGCGTAAAAATCCTTGCCCATCTGTATTCTCTCCGTAGAGGGAGCCGTGCCGATTGATGACCGTATTGACGGCTCGATACAGGCTGGCCGCCGAACTGAGTTCATCCAGATAGCGCAGAATCTTTTCCTTGTGGGGGACGGTGACGTTAACCCCGACAAGATTCAGCGCGCGAATACCGGCGGTTGCTTTCCCGAGCGTAGCCGGAGGGACGGAGAAGGGAAGATAAACATACGGTAAGCCCAGCGCTCGGAACGCGGCATTATGCATGGCCGGTGAGCGGGTGTGGGCAATGGGGTGGCCGAAAATCCCGATGGCCCGAGTTTCCCCATTCACGCTAAAGGTGGTCATGCCGAAAAGAGACCTCGGTGGGTGAGAGCATATCTCCCGCTGGGCTGGCCCGGTTCACCCCTGCGCCAGGACAGCGCTCGAGGGCTTGACGGATGCTTTGCGCGCAGTCCGCGGCTCGTTGGCCATCTGTTCCTTCAGGACGGCGTGGGCTGCGGCGAGACGCGCAATCGGCACGCGATAGGGCGAACAGGACACATAGTCCAGGCCGATGTTGTGACAGAACTCAACCGAGGCCGGGTCGCCGCCATGTTCGCCGCAGATCCCCATTTTTAATCCCTCTCGAACAGATCGTCCCTTTTGGACGGCAAGGTTGACAAGCTGGCCGACGCCAGCGAGGTCGAGGGAGGCAAATGGGTCCTGAGGGAAGATCCCCTGTGAGACGTAGTCAGGCAGAAATCTCCCGGAGTCGTCTCGGCTCAGCCCCAGTGTCATTTGCGTCAAGTCGTTTGTCCCAAAGGAAAAGAAGTCGGCGACTTCTGCAATGTGATCTGCTCGCAGGGCTGCACGTGGAACTTCTATCATCGTTCCAATCAAATAATGCGGTGTCGCGCCTTGGGATGAGATAACTTCAGCGCACACATGCGCAATCCGTTTTCGTAAGATTTCAAGTTCTCGCTTATAGCCAACCAGGGGAACCATGATCTCGGGGAGCACGTTCACCCCGGCTCGCGTCAGTTCACAAGCAGCTTCCATAATCGCTGTGACTTGGGCCTCATAAATTTCTGGAAATGTGATGCCCAGGCGACAGCCCCGATGCCCTAACATCGGGTTCAGTTCGTGCAAAACGTTCCGTTTTGTTCGGAGGCGTCCGGCTGGAATGTTCAGCTTCGCAGCCAACTCGTCAATGTCCTTATCCGTCTGAGGCAAAAACTCATGCAGGGGTGGATCAAAGAGACGGATCGTCACCGGTAGGCCCTCCATCGCCCGCAAAATACCGATAAAGTCCGCCTTTTGCATCGGAACAATTTTTTCCAGAGCACGCATGCGACCGACCGTGTCATCGGCCAAAATCATCTCACGTACCGCGTCTATGCGATCGCCTTCAAAGAACATATGTTCCGTGCGACACAGGCCTATCCCCTCCGCGCCAAAGGACCGGGCGACTTGCACATCATGCGGGGTATCGGCATTGGCTCGGACACGCAGGCGACGGGTACGGTCTGCCCAGGTCATGAGGGCTTTGAAGGCCGGACTTTCCAGGCTCGGCTCACTGGTTGGAACGTATCCCTGAAAGACTTCTCCGGTTGAGCCATCCAAGGTCACCAAATCGCCGGCTCGGAGGACGATATCCGTGCCACGCACCCGCACCTCTTCCTGGCCGTAATCGATGTCGAGCGCCTCACAGCCGACGACAGCACACTTCCCCATACCACGACTCACCAGGGCTGCGTGCGAGCTCGCGCCGCCGCGTGCGGTGAGGATACCTTCCGCGGCATTCATGCCATTGATGTCTTCCGGTGAGGTTTCAATCCGAACCAGGATAACTTGTCGTCCGGCTCGCGCCGCACTTTCGGCATCCTCAGCGGAGAACACCACTTCTCCGCTGACGGCTCCCGGCGAGGCGGGCAAGCCACGGGCGACGGCTTCCTTTGGTGCACCAGGGTCAAGAATAGGATGGAGCAGTTGGTCAAGCTGAGCTGGTGCGACACGAAGGATGGCTTGCTCTTCATCAATACGACCTTCGTAGACCATGTCCACGGCGATTTGGACGGCTGCCGCCGCCGTTCGCTTGGCCGTTCGAGTTTGGAGCATCCATAACTGGCCGTGCTCTGCGGTGAATTCGATATCTTGGGCGTCACTGTAGTGGGATTCGAGCGTTTGCGCGATGTTTTTCAACTGATCGAAGCAGGCCGGCATCTGCTCTTCCAGGGCCGGGTAGCGTTCTTTCCGCTCATCTTCCGAATACCCTTCCCGTTGGGCGCGCTGGCGTGATGCCGAGAGGGTAATCTGCTGGGGGGTGCGGATGCCGGCAACGACATCTTCCCCTTGGGCGTTAATGAGAAAATCGCCGTTCAGATCGGGTGCACCGGTGGACAGGTCGCGGGTAAAGGCGACGCCGGTGGCACAATCATCCCCTGAGTTGCCAAACACCATGGCCTGAACCGTGACCGCGGTGCCCCATTCGTCCGGGATGTTTTCAATCCTGCGATACGTGATCGCTCGGTTATTATTCCACGAACTGAACACTGCGCCGACCGCGCCCCAAAGTTGATCGTGCGGGTCATCGGGAAACGGCAGGCCCAAACGTTCCAGGATAAGAGCCTTGAATGCCGAGACGAGTGCTTGGAGGTCCTCTGCCGTAAATTGGGTGTCGTGCTCTATGCCTTGTGCTATTTTTTTCTCCTCAATAATACGCTCAAAGGGGTCCCGTTCTGCCTTTGATTGCGGCTTGAGGCCGAGGACGACATCACCGTACATCTGAACGAAGCGACGGTAGCAGTCATAGGCAAAGCGGGGGTTGCCGGATTGCTGAATCAGGCCTTGCACCGTCTTATCATTGAGGCCGAGGTTCAGCACCGTATCCATCATGCCGGGCATGGACACGCGGGCGCCCGACCGGACCGACAAGAGCAGTGGATTGGTCGCATTTCCAAAACGCCGCCCAATGATTTTTTCGATGCGCCGCAAACCTGTCCGAACCTGCTGTGAGAGTTCCGGCGGATAGGTATGGCCATAGGTATAATAATGGGTACAGACTTCGGTCGTGATGGTCATACCAGGTGGAACGGGCAGACCCAGGCCGGCCATTTCCGCCAGATTTGCGCCTTTGCCACCGAGGAGCCAATTGAGACTGGCCTTTCCATCGGCTTGTCCCCCGCCAAAAGAGTAGATATAGCGGTTGCGCCGTGGTTGTTTCCGCCGTTTTTGCAGCCCGTTTTGTGCTTTGGTATCCATACGTTGTGCTCAGTATGACGTTTGTATGATCAGGATTCTAGCTGTCATGGCGGGAAGAAGTCGAGCCTATTATAGGCGAGCAGCCCTATCACCCACCCTGCGGGTCGTCAATGCAAGCGGTGCGGCCAGAGACAGGGGCGACGGGCGAGACGTCCACGTGCTCAAGAAAGGCGAGGGATTTGAGTGGCCGGGGTAAATGCTGAGCCAAAAGGCGCGACACCAGAGAGCGCGTTTCCTGGTAGACTCGCGGCGACCTGTCAGCAGCACCCACGTCGGGCAGGTGTGCACTTGCTCGCCAGGTCTGGAGCAGTCTGAGCGTTGCCGGAGCAAGGCGAAACGTCGCCCCTCCCTGTGTAGCGCACCGAGGGCATAGCAGGCCGCTGAGACTCGGAGAGAAGAGCAGGGCCGGCCCGTCCGTTGGGCGCGGTAGTATGGAGATCCCGCAGACGTGACAGGTATACAGGTTCGGGGCATAGCCCACCTCTACCAGGAGGCGCAGCTCAAAAGCCGGCAGAAACAAGGCCGAGAGCGGGGACAACTCTTCAAGCGAGACTAAAGCCTGCAAGAGGAGGGCGTAGATTTCCTGGCCGGCTTCCCGCCCAGCCACCATGACGTCTGTCAGCTCAACCATATAACTCGCCAGCGCAAAGCGCTGGAGGTCTTGACTCGGACGGCGAAATGTTTGGACCAACTCGCAGCCCAGGATAAAAGCCAAGTCATCAGAGCGACTTGGCCGGAATCTGAGGCGAATATGGGTGAACGGTTCAAGAACGTTGACAAAACGTCGTCGTGAGCGCTTTGCCCCTTTTGCAATGCCAGTGATCTTCCCCCAGTCCTGGGTGAGGAAGGTCACGATCTTATCCGATTCTCCGTGCACTCGTGTACGCAGGACAATCGCGGGGCTACGTTCTTCTTGCATGTGCGGCTTGACAGTCCGGGGGGTGATTCTTACATTCCCTGCAACTTCTCTATCTTCCCTACCATAAACAAATGAAAAAGCGAACAAAGAGGACGGTGAGAAGGGTCCGGTGGTGGGGCCAGGGATAATGAGGAAATGTATGGAAAGACAGGGTAACGGTCAGCCAGAAGAACAGGAGCAGGTGTCCAACCAGGCTTCAGAACAAACGGTGTTTGAAGAGGCGTCCGAGGCCGCCAATGGGCCAAGCGCGTACCCACAGCAAGAAGGCAATCAGGCTGGGCCGGAAGGACAGGACGGGCAGGCGCAGCAGCATGAAGCCGCCGAGGGCATTGAGCCCGCGGAAGCCGATGAGCCCGCCGACCGGGATACGCCTGATGAACTGGCGCTCATACGGGCACAACTCGTAGCCCAAGAGGCGCTCGCCAAGGAGAACTACGACCTGTTGCTCAGAGAACGGGCCGAACTGGAAAATTTCAAACGGCGGATGCAGCGGGAGAAAAGCGAGTCGCTACGTTTTGCGAGTGAACCGCTGCTCCGCGACATCCTGCCCGTCATCGATAATCTGGAGCGCGCAGTCGCACACGCCAAAGGGAACGAAGGCAGTCAGGCGCTGGTTGAGGGGGTCGAATTAGTCTTGCGGTCGCTACTGGACACCATAGGCCGGCACGGCGTAAGCCGGGTGAAAGCCAAGGGGGAGGCCTTTGATCCGAGTCTGCACGAGGCCGTGGCGCAGGTCGAAAATACCGAGCTTGCTCCAAATACCGTGCTGGACGAACATCAGTCCGGATATCAACTGCATGACCGTCTATTGCGTCCGGCGATGGTGAGCGTTTCCAAAGCAGCGCCGCAAGCAGGGCAAGACGGGGAGGAAGAATCAGAGTCGTAACGCTTGCCAACGCGTGAGGTGATGATTAACAAATGCTGTACGAAGGGGGTCGCGCGGGTGGGCTCTCGATATAAGGAGAACAGGCATGGGAAAGGTTATTGGGATTGATTTGGGAACAACAAACTCGGTTGTGGCCGTGATGGAAGGTGGTGAGCCCACGGTGATCACGAATGCTGAGGGCAATCGGACGACTCCTTCCGTGGTCGCTTTTTCCGATAGCGGCGAGCGGCTGGTGGGGCAGATTGCCCGTCGGCAGGCCGTCACCAACCCGGAAAACACGATTTTTTCGATTAAACGCCTCATTGGCCACCGCTATGGAGATAAAGAGGTGGACAAGGCGAAACAACTGCTGCCCTACCAAGTGGTCAAAGCCGAGGGCGGAGATGCCTGGGTTGAGAGCCGCGGGAAACAATACAGCCCACCCGAGATTTCGGCCTTCACCCTGCAGAAAATGAAACAAACGGCCGAGGATTATCTTGGCGAGACGGTCTCTGACGCGGTGATTACCGTGCCGGCGTATTTCAACGACTCCCAACGGCAGGCAACAAAAGACGCCGGCCGGATTGCCGGCTTGAATGTGCAGCGGATTATCAATGAGCCGACTGCGGCTTCACTGGCCTACGGGCTCGACAAAAAGAAGGACGAAAAGATCGTGGTGTTCGACCTGGGAGGCGGAACGTTTGACGTTTCCATTCTCGAAGTCGGCGACGGCGTGTTTGAGGTCAAGGCAACGAACGGGGACACGTTTCTGGGAGGCGACGATTTTGATCAAGCCATTATCGACTATCTTGCCGACGAATTTAAGAAAGATCAGGGCGTTGACCTGCGCACTGACCGGATGGCCTTGCAGCGGCTGAAAGAGGCCGGCGAGAAGGCCAAGTGTGAACTGTCGTCTTCGATGGAGACCGAAATCAACCTGCCCTTTATTACTGCGGACCAGAGCGGACCGAAACATTTGACCCTGAAACTCACGCGGGCCAAGCTGGAAGCGCTGTGCGCCGACCTGGTCAACCGCCTGGACCGACCCTGCCTCACGGCCCTGAAAGACGCGGGGCTGTCCGCCCAGCAGATCGATGAGATCGTCCTGGTTGGGGGTATGACGCGGATGCCTGCGGTGCAGGAGCGGGTGGCCAAGATTTTTGGCAAAGAGCCGCATAAAGGGGTGAATCCCGACGAAGTGGTCGCGGTTGGGGCCGCCATTCAGGGAGCGGTGCTCTCCGGCGATGTGAAAGATGTGCTACTGTTAGACGTCACGCCGCTCTCCTTGGGCATCGAGACGCTGGGTGGCGTCTTCACCCGGTTGATTGAAAAAAATACGACGATTCCAACCAAAAAGAGCCAAGTCTTTTCAACTGCGGCTGACAGTCAGCCGGAGGTGACGATTCGCGTGCACCAAGGCGAGCGCGAAATGGCGTCGGACAATAAGCTGTTGGGACAGTTTAATCTTGGCGGTATTCCGCCGGCCGCGCGCGGTGTCCCTCAAATCGAGGTGACCTTTGATATTGACGCCAACGGCATCGTCCACGTGAACGCCAAGGATCTCGGTACTGGAAAAGAGCAATCGATTCAAATTACGGCCTCCAGCGGTCTGTCCGAGGAAGAAATCCAGGATATGGTCCGGGATGCCGAGTCTCACGCCGAAGAGGATCAGAAGAAAAAGGCGCGCATTGAGGCGCATAATCAGCTTGATGGCTTGGTCTATTCAACCGAGAAATCTCTGGCCGACCATAAAGATGAAACGGATGCTGAAACGGTCGGGAATATCGAGGCCGCATTAGACAAGGCCAAAAAAGCCCTGGAGGGGGATGACACCGAGGCCATGCAGGTGGCAACGGAAGAGTTGACCCAGGCCTCTCATAAACTGGCCGAAGCCATGTATGCCAAAGCGGCCCAGGAGCAAGCTGAGGCGCAAGGTGCCCAAGCCGCTCCCGGCGAGGGGGCGGCAGGCCCCAGCGCGGGCAGCCAACAGGCAAAAGGGAACGACGACGTTGTTGACGCGGACTTCGAAGAAGTCAAGTAAGATTCCCCCCACGTCTCTCGGGACTCTTGTCATAAGACCCCCACTTCTCCTACAGTTGGAGGAGTGGGGGTCTTCAGTATCAGGGAATAGAGGTCGATATGGCAAGCAAAGCCGATTATTATGAGCTATTGGGCGTGAGCCGCGACATAGGCGCAGAAGAGCTGAAAAAAGCCTATCGCAAGGCCGCGCTCCGCCACCACCCGGACCGTAATCCTGGAGACAAGGCGGCCGAAGAGAAATTCAAGGATCTGTCGGAGGCGTATCAAATACTCAGCGACCCGGAGAAACGCGCTCAGTACGATCGCTTTGGGCATGCCGCATTTGAGCAAGGGGCGGGTGGATTTAGCGGAGGATTCGACTTTTCAACGAACTTTGAAGACATCTTTGGTGACATCTTTGGCGACTTTTTCGGCGGCGGCGGCCGGGCCGGACGTCAGGCGCGCGGGAACGATCTCAGCTATAGCCTTGAGGTCTCCTTCGAGGAGGCCGCCTTCGGGACGGAAAAAACCGTTTCCATTCCGCGCCGGACGACGTGTGCGCCCTGTCAGGGAACCGGGGCCAAACCGGGCACGCGGCCACAGGCCTGCGGCACCTGCCGGGGCAGTGGCCAGATGCGTTTTCAACAGGGCTTCTTTACGGTGGCCCGAACGTGCAATCAGTGCGGTGGGCAGGGGTCAGTGGTGACCGACCCCTGCACGGAGTGTCGGGGTGCCGGCGCGGTGCGGAAAACGTCGAACCTGCAGATTAAAATCCCCGGTGGTGTGGACGACGGTTCTCGGCTCAAGCTGCGGGGAGAAGGGGAAGCCGGGCCGGCCGGCGGTGTTGCCGGCGACCTGTATGTCACCATTCAGGTGGGAGCGCACCCGCTTTTTGAGCGGCAACACAACGAGGTGATCTGTGAGTTGCCCATCAGCTTTCCCCAGGCAGCGCTTGGCGCCGATATCGAGGCCCCCACGCTGGAAGGCAAGATCAAAATGAAGGTGCCGGCCGGCACGCAGTCGGGCAGTGTCTTTCGGCTCCGGGGAAAGGGCATCGTCGATTTACGCGGTGGTGGGCGCGGCGACCAACTCGTTCGCATCGTGGTTGAAACCCCTACCGACCTTGGGGCCAAGCAGAAAGAGCTGTTGGAAGAGTTCGCCCAGCTCAATGGGGGTGAGGTGCATCCCATCTCCAAAGGATTTTTCGATAAGGTCAAAGAGCTGTTTGGATAGGCGGGTATGAAAATACGGGATCTCGGTGAGTTTCCCTTTTTGCGCCGTCTGCGTGAGCGCCTGCCACACGCCAACCACGACCCTCGGATTCGGCTCGGCGTGGGCGATGACTGCGCCGCCCTCTCTCTCCCAGGGCTGACGGTGCTGACCACGGACGCCATGATTGCCGGAGTCCACTTCCAGTGTGAGTGGGCTCCTTTTTTTGTCTTGGGGCAGAAAGCCTTTGCTGTCAATGCGAGTGATGTGGCAGCGATGGGCGGCGAGCCGGCCTTCGCCCTGCTCAGTTTGGGTGTCCCACAGGACGCTGCCGTCGCCGATCTGGACGCCTTTTTTGATGGCTTCCTGGAGGCGGCTCAGCAGATGCGGACCACGCTCATCGGCGGCAATATGAGCGCGGCGCCGGTTTTGATGATTTCGGTTTCCCTCCTGGGGCAGACACCCCACGGGCCGATCTCCCGCTCTGGCGCGCGCGTTGGGGAGGAGGTGTACGTGACCGGGACTCTGGGTGATGCGGCCTTAGGCTTACGTCTCCTGACTGGGGAACTGGCTGGAGATGCCGAGAGTGTTGCCGTCCAACATCTGAGACAGCGCTTCCTCTGTCCGACTGCCCGTGTCGCAGTCGGAAAAGAACTCGCGGCCCAACACCTGGCGACGGCCATGATTGATGTCAGCGACGGGCTGCTCCAGGATTTGGGTCACCTGTGCGCAGCCAGTCAGGTCGGGGCCGTGGTCGAAGCCCAAACGCTCCCGCTGTCCGAGGGCTATCGGACATTCCTGGGCGCCCAGGATTGGGCGCTGGCCCTGGCTGGCGGAGAGGATTACGAATTGCTCTTTAGTGCGCCGGTTACGGCCCGTCCCAGGATACAGCAGCTCGCAGACCAGAGCGGCTGTGCGATCACACGCATCGGTTCGCTCCTGCCCCAGGCAGACGGAGTCACCGTCAGGTTACCGGACGGGCCGCGGGCGGCGAGCGAGTTTACCGGGTTTAATCATTTCGCGCAGAGCAGACCATGACACCAGACCGCTTGGCTGAAATGCTCACCCAAGTCCAACAGGGGGTGTTGCCAGTCGAACAAGCACTTGAGCGACTCAAACACCTGCCTTTTGAAGACCTGGGTTTTGCCCGCATCGATCACCACCGGACGTTGCGCAAAGGCTTTTCCGAGGTCATTTGGGGGCCGGGAAAAACGAGTCAACAGATTGCCGCGATTGCCTCACGTCTGGTTGAGAACGGACAGCCGGCGCTGATTACGCGTCTGGATGAAAACAAGGCGCAGGAGATTCAAACTTCCCTGCCCGCTCTGGTGTACTATCCGGAGGCGCGCATCGGGGCCCTGGGCAAACAGCCGATTCCTCGCACGCGGTTGTCCATCCTGGTGATCGCGGCTGGTACTGCGGATATTCCGGTTGCCGAAGAAGCTGTGATTTCAGCCGAGTGGCTCGGTAATACCGTCGAGCGTTTATACGATGTCGGCGTGGCCGGTCTGCACCGCCTGTTTGATAGTCTGGATCGCCTCCGGGCCGCGTCCGTGTTGATTGTGGTGGCCGGTATGGAAGGCGCGCTGCCAAGTGTTATTGGCGGGCTGGTTGATCGGCCCATCATCGCGGTGCCAACGAGTATCGGCTATGGTGCCAGTTTCGGTGGCGTCGCCGCCCTCCTGGCCATGCTCAATTCCTGTGCGGCGGGTGTGACCGTGGTGAATATCGATAACGGATTTGGGGCGGCTGCCGCGGCTACCTTGATCAATCGGCCTAACGATGAACAAGCCGACAAGAGTTGAACAACGACCTCTTGATTGCGCCCGCCGGTCCAAGCTCAGCTCGCCTGATTACAAGAGGATGGACTTATTCTTGTGGCCTGACCACTTCGGCAGCTCATCGGTCATATCCATCATCCGCATCCCATAGAAAATATGACAGGTGGGTTTGAAACTCGTTGGCACCTGGGGCGGGCGCCCAAAATCAAACAGGGAGGGAAACGCCAGCCACATCCTGCGTCCCTCATCCGCAATCAGCGTTCCACACCCGGTGCAGCTGACCTTGCAGGGCAGAATTCTCTCGTGCCGGTGAAGCTCGCTATTATAGAAGCGGAGCTGATCGAGGCCGTGCGTGATGCGCACCTGGCGTTTGTGAAATATGGCGGCCCACTGCATGGGCGCGCCGTGCAGCGTCTGGCATTCCACGCAGTGACATATTTTCGCGTCAACCGGATCTGCGCTTACTTCGTACTGGACGGCCTGACAGTGACAACTGGCGTGGTATTTTGCCGTAAACGCCTCATCCCCAAGCGACGCAAGGGCTGCTCCAAATTCTTTTTGCATAGTGCCGATGCCCTACTCCTCCGTAGGGGGGAGGTTCAAGCTGGCCTCGGCCAGGCATACGAGCGCGCCCAGTTGATTGGTGCCGCGCACGCTACAGCCGACCTGCCGCTGACCGTTTATCGCCTGGGCCGCTGTCACTTCGCCCCGCAGAGTTACCACCTGTCCGGCCCGAAACGGCTCGATGGCGCGCATGAGCAGGCGGCCGCCGGCGTAAAACGCGGACAGCGGAAACGACAGGCTGAGCATCTGCTCCACGTAGGACAGGGTGGCGGGCCCGGCGTTGACGGCCCCGCCAAAAATATTGTGGCGCGCAAACTCCTCATCCGTATGGATATTGCTGGCCATGAGCCGGCCCGCCAACTGGACATTATTATAGCCCAGAATCGTGCCCTGACTCTCCGTAACCTGGAGCGTCGGCAGCGTGGTACCCACGGTGGCCTGTTCGGCCGTCAGTACCCGACGCGCTTCGGCTACGGGCTGTCCGGGCTTGACTGGAGTTCCCTCCGTCTCGGCCTCCCCCGAGGCGGGGACGGTCTTCTGTCCCTGGGCATAGGCGAAGATGCAGGTGTAATCATAGTCGGCGACCCTGACCCCACGTTGGTTGACCGCTTCCACGCGAAAGGTCACAAACTTGCTGCCGCGGCGTTCATACTTGTCCAGAACCCGACGGCTGGCGGTGATGTAATCACCGACCACGACCGGCGCATACCACCGAATATCGCACTTGGCAAACGGCGTCTGGCGGCGCGCGGTCTTGGCGTCTTCGAGCGCCACACAACCGTTGTGCTCGGCCAGGTCGTAGCGCAACAGCGGCGCGTAGGCCAACACCATGCTGGGCATCGCCAGGACTGCGGCCGGGTTGGTCGCCTCGTTGGTCTGAGCCAGTTTCAAGCCACGGACATGTTGGGTGGCACGGGCGTACTCGCGCAGGTTGTCCGGGGTGATGCTGACCCTGGTCTCGGTTCCGGTCTGACCGATGGCCACCGCGTCATAGTCCCACAGTTTCTCGTGTTCGGTTGGCATGCTTACCTCCCTGCTCGTCCGTCCGGCGCTCGCCTGCGTGTAGCCGCGCCGCTTAGCCGCCGATTGCAGCGGCTTTGGCCGCGGCAACGCAGCGCTGCGCGTCTTCGGCGAGCAGCAAGCGCGCCTCCTGGAGCTCGGCGGCAGCACGGCTGACCGCGGCGATGTAGGCGTCATGGCTGGGATAGCGCTCTTCCAGCGAGGGCCGGGGGTCGCGGTTGGCCTGGCGTTCGGCTTTGGTCGCCGCAAACGGGAAATACGAGCCCACCAGCATGAGCGCGCCCGCAGAGAATCCGGCCCCACGCAGATTCCAGCCGGTATGCGTACCGAGCGGGACGCTGATAGCGGGTAGGCGGATACCGGCCAACTCATTGCCGTCCGCATCGACCTTGGGCACCAACACGCGGTAGGCTTTGCCGGGGACGGGGACGGGTGGTTGCTGGCTGTAATCCATTACCGACAACTCGTTCACCCGCCCTGGGTGACGGACGCCCGGGATGGCCGGAAACCCGGTCTCAGCCTGGGGCGCTGGGGGAGCAAGGCTGCCGTCGCCCGAACGCGGGACACGACTGTCCGGCGGTGGTATGCCCTGAGTGGCCCATTGGTCCAGGGCGATCAGGAGCGAACGATTCAGCGGATTATAGTTCAAAAAGTTCATGGCATAGGCCGGATTCTGAGAGAATACGGCAGCGTGGTTCAGCATAATCGGCCCGGCATGGCCCGTGCCTGAGAACAGAAAGACCCGCACCTCCTCCGGGATTTCGAGGTCCGCGCCGTGTTCGTCGGTCACCACCAGCGAACCACGCCCCAGCCAGAATTCGGTGCTCGAATCGACGTGGATGATCTTGGGGCAGGTGTTGGTCACCAGGCTGCGCGCCAGGATGCCGTCGGTCCTGCCACTAACCGAATCCGTCCGGGTCGCATAGCTGAACGGAAACTGATCGCCCGGATACAGGTGGTCTTCCTGTTGGCGGTGAAAGCGACCCGGCTGCGCAAACGGTGCGTTCAAGAAAATACGCCGTGACCCGGCGATACTGGCATAAATGCCATCGAAGACCTGACCGCCATTCAGATCTTGGTTGAAACCCAGGCGGACAAACTCGCGTAAAAAGCGGCCGGGCTGTGAGCGTCCATAGGCAATCACATGATCGATAGCTGGTGCGCCTGGGGCGGGGCTCAGCGGGTGGGGCTGGCCGGCGGCGTCCGGCTCGGTAGAGCGCATATAGGCCACAAAGTCACGCACTGCCACAAAACCGAGGCCCAGGACCATGGGGTCACACGCCGGGTAAATGAACTCGTATATGGCACCGGCATCAAAGCCCTCAACCAAGTCGATTTCGATCTGCCTGGCTGAGACATACCGCCAGCGCTCGGCAGGAACGGGTACGCGCGGGTCTGCCTCATACAGCCTGACGGTCAGCGTCGCGTCGCTCTGATCCAGGGAAGGCGCCGGATACGTGAGCGGCAGTACGGCCGGGCTATCGGTGTGGCCGAAAATCATTTCCTCGCGCGAGTCGCCGACGATGGGCTCGCCATTATTGGTCGCGACTGGAAACTCGGCGAGCATATGTCCCTCGCCCGGCTGCACGTCACCCTGCCAGGCGCTGAAAACCAGCACATACCCCTGTCGCATGAGAAAACCGTTGCCGGCGTCCGCTGCGCTGGCCGGGTCGTTGGAAGTCGGACCCTTCTGGGCGTCGTTGATGTCAATCAGGGCCAGCTTGTCACCCCGATTGGAGGTGTCGTACAAAATGCGTCGATTACTCTTGCCGAGGTCGGTGGGTTTGAGCACGCAGAAATCCACCGCGTATTCGACCCTGCCCGTGGTATTCGTCGGCGCCTTGTCGAGGTTGACGATAGCTTGGTTGAGCGGATGCGTGGGATTGACCTCGCCATAGGCCCGCCCGACTATTTTCTGGTACGGACCGGCGCTCCCGAAGGACATATTTTCAAATACGTTTTCAACCCGTTGAATTGCTAATCTCATTGGCTCACCTCACCTTCTTACTATGGAAAACGGCTATGGAACACGGCTGGAGTGTGATACCCCTGGCTATAGAGGAATGTTGCGTGGTTGGCCACCTCGTTGGGAGGTGACGCGCGAACCCTGGGTCACCGCCTCGGAACTGGGTGTGTATGCCTGCCGTAGGCGGGACGCCGACCGCACTGTCGAGCGCACAAAGGAGAACAGCGTGGCAACACCAAAAGTGATCGTGCAAATTTACCCCGTGCTTCCGGCCGAGGACCGTGCCGACCGCGAGCGCAAGCGCCCGCTGGGGCGCAATCGTGACGTATACCACCAGGTGCTGCATGAGACCTTCGACCTGGTGAAACAGCTCGACGAAATGGGCGTGTGGGGCATCAGTACCATTGAGCACCACCTGCATTCCGAGGGCTACGAGGTGGGTCCGAACCCCGGCGTCCTGAATGCCTGGTGGGCGAGTCAGGTGAAGCACGCCTATGTCGGCGCCCTCGGCTATGTGATGGCGACCCGCGACCCGATTCGGGTGGCAGAGGAAACCGCCATCCTGGATCATATGACCCAGGGCCGCTTCTTTGTGGGTTTGACGCGCGGTTACCAGTCGCGCTGGATGGACATCCTGGGGCAGCATGTCCAGGCCGTGGCGACCGTGTCGGACGGCGGCGCGGCGGACCAGCGCAACCGTGAGATGTTCGAGGAGAGTACGCGTATATTGCTCGAGTGCTGGCAGCAGGAATCCGTGGAGACCAAGCAGCCGCATTACGAGATTCCGTATCCGTATGAAACCGGTGTACAGGGCTACCCGGCGCGCAAGAGTATCCAGGCTGCCGGCGCGCCGGGGGAACTCGGACCCGATGGTGCCATTCGTCGGGTGAGCGTGGTGCCGAGCCCGTATAGCGACCCCTATCCGCGGGTGTTCGTCCCGATGAGCGGCAGTGCCGCCTCGGTTCCCTTTCTGGCCCAGCACGGTTTTCGGCCGACCTATTTCACGGCTCTCGATACCCTGGTGAACTTCGCCAATCTGTATGTTGAAGAGGGGCGGGCGTCCGGCCTGGATTACCCGCTGGGGGCTCGCCAGAATATTGCGCGTTGGATTCATCTCGGGCGCGACGAACAGGAATTTACCGACAAACTACTGCGCTACGATTACGAAATGTGGGTCCAACACTACTCGACGTTCTACGACGGCATCCCCAAGTTCGACACCCAGGCGGCCACGCTCCAGGGCATGAAGGATAGTGGTATTTTTCTGGGCGGCACGGTGGAGCAGCTAAAGGCGGAATGGCGCCATATTTATGCCTCGCTTCCCTGCGAGTACATCACGCTCATCTGGCACTATGCGCATTGTCCCAAAGAACTTCTGCTGGAGGAACTGGGCGTGTTCATGACCGAGGTGCTGCCCGAGTTGGACGCCGCGGCCCTGGACGACTAGGGACCGGTCTTCGTGGCTGGGCCGGGTGGCGACAGTTGCAGGGCAAAACCGCTGACGCCCGTGCCCGGCTTGCAGGCTGAGAGAGCCATGACACGCATCAGCTCCGCACCCCATCTGCAACCGCTCGATGGCCTCACTTCGTTTGAGCGAGCGGTCCGCCAACCGCTTATGCTCGGGCTGTTCATGCCCCACCAACAAGGCGCTTGGACCCCATCCAAAGCGCCCCGACAGACCTCGTGGACCTTTGAGTATAATGCCGAACTCGCCGTCCGGGTTGATGAGGCCGGCTTTGACCTCATCTTTGCCCTGGCCACCTGGCTCGGCAAAGGCGGCTATGGGGGGGACATTCATTTTCGTGAGCACTCCATTGATCCCTTTATCACTAGTGCAGCCCTCGCACCGCTGACCCGCAATGTCTTGCTCATATCAACGCTCCATGTCCTCTACGGCTGGCATCCCTTACATATCGCCAAATATGGAGCGGTCATCGACCATATCAGCCATGGCCGCTGGGGCCTGAATGTCGTGACCGGCTACCGGCCGGACGAAGCCGCTATGTTTGGCCGGGAATCATTCCCACACAATCAACGCTACGCCATGGCGGATGAATTCACGACCGTGATGAAGCGGCTGTGGACCGAGGATACAAACCTCGATTATACCGGCGAGTGGTACAAGACGGCCGGCGCTTTTGTTGCGCCCAAACCCGTGAATGGCTTGCCCGTCCTGGTCAGCGCTGGCTCGTCGCCGGCGGGTATGGACTATGCCACCAGTCACGCGGATATCATCTTTGCGACTGCGCCCACGGGAGCCGATCCGGACAAGGCTTGCGCGTCCTTACCCCAGCGCATTGGGCCGATCAAGGCGCAAGCCCGGAAAAAGGGCCGAGCGGTCAAGATTCTCGTCAATCCGCATGTGATTTGCCGTCCAACCGAGAAAGAGGCGCAGGCCTGGTATAAGCGGATTCGGGATGAACGGGATGGGGTGGCAGTCGCAAACTTCTTCAACGCCTTCATGGGCGGGGACCAGTCTTCGTGGCGTCAGCATAGCGCGCTCGAGTGGGCAGTGGGCGGCAATCTCCATCTTGTGGGGACACCGGAAATGATCGTGGAGTGGTTCGTGCGCCTGCGTCAGGCCGGCGTGGACGGGGTGCAGGTCAATTTCTTCGACTTCGGGCCAGACCTCGACTATTTTATCACAACGGTTTTGCCCCTTATGCAGCAAGCCGACTTGCGCCATGCGGTGCCAAAGGGTGGGGGTGAACATCTCGGCTGCTCGCCGGCGGTACGGGGAACTTAAAGGAGGAGAGAGGCAGTGAATCGCACGGCAGGATCAATGCAGCCCCTCGCGGATGTCAGAGTGATTGAGTTTTGCAATGTGGCGGCCGGTCCTTTTTGTGGCCTGCTGTTCGCGGATTTTGGTGCGGACGTGGTGAAGGTTGAGCCACGCCAAGGGGACGCCCTGCGTCAATGGCCGCCGATAACGGGTGGGTTTAGTGAGAACTTTGCCTCACTCAATCGCAATAAGCGCTCAATCGCGTTGAATTTGAAAGACGCGGCCGATCACGACGTGGCGCGTCGATTGGTCCGGAGCGCGGATGTTGTGATCGAGAACAACCGGCCTGGGGTGATGGAGCGTCTCGGGCTCGGCTATGAGGACTTCGCCGAGACGCAGCCGCAGCTGATCTACTGCTCCCTGTCAGCCTTTGGACAAAGTGGCCCGCGTGCCCAGCAGGGTGGCTTCGATGTCACGCTACAGGCGATAGCGGGGATCATGAGCGTGACCGGAGAGCCGGATGGAGCGCCCGTCAAATGCGGGGTGCCGTTAGTGGACTTTGCCGCCGGCCTGTATGCCGCCTTTGCCGTCTCGTCCCTGCTGGCCCAAGTCCGTGCGGGTGGCCCTGGAGGCCATATTGACGTCCCGATGATGGGCGTGAGCATGGCCATTGCCGCCCTCCAAACCAGTGAATTTTTTGGGACCGGAAAAAATCCCCGGAAACTTGGTGCGGCGCATCCCCGGAATGCGCCCTATGATCTGTTTCGGGCCAAGGATGGCAATTTTGTGCTTGCCGCCGGTAATAACAAGCTGTGGCAGATCGTCTGCGAGGAGGTTGGTCAGCCGGACCTGGCGGTCGATCCTCGGTTTCTGACGACGGCCGATCGCGCTGCCAACCAGACGGTGCTGAAAGAAATTCTCGAAAAGGTGTTCATCACCCGCACGGTGGCCGACTGGCTTGAAACCTTTGAAGCTCGGGGGGTGCCGTGTGGCCCCACCAACACGTATGCTGAAGCCTTGTCAGACGCGCAGGTTGTCGAGATGGGCTGGGTCCAACCCTTAACGCTCCCCAACGGTGCAACCACCCGGACGTTCGCTTCACCACTACGGATAAACGGGGAGGCCCCGTCGATTCGCCGCGGACCGCCCGAGCTCGATGGGCAGCGCACCGAGCTCTTGAACGAGCTTCCCCCCTCGCCCGATGGGAGTGCCACGGCGTAGAGGATGGACTTGCCGTGCTAAACCGAGTAACCGTACGAGGAGCTGTGATCTCTCTCCTCGCGTACTCACTTTTGAAGCCTCGGCCACGTCAGCCTCGCGGTCCCTGCTCTAAAACCCCTGCCTGCACTCTCACTTGACCATGTCTCGTCTCAGGGTACAACGAATGCAACGCTAAATCGTGCGCGCGTCACAGCAACATATAGCCTCTCTGGTGCCTTCAGATTTGTTTCATCCTCATCCTCCAGGTATTTGCGCATAGGCCCTGTCGGAAATATTACGACACGATCAAACGTGCTTCCTTTGGCGATTCCAATATTCATCGCTGGCAGCCCTTCAGTATTGACGTTTTTGTCGTGACGAAGAACAGCAACCGGATGGTATTCAGAGCAGTATCTGACAATCTCGCTCCTAGGGATTCTAAAAATACCGTCGTGACTAGTGGCCGGCACGTCGACTGATGTTGTCGCTGGCATATTTGGGAAAATCGCATCAGCGAAGTCACAGATAGCCTGATTGCAACGATAGTTGTCGTTACGTGACTCAAGAGTACAGACGGCCGAACGTTCAGTGAACCAGTCAGCAAGCCCAACACCTCTGTACCTCTTATTTCTCGGACCAATATTTGTAGCCAAAGTGTGTTGTCGGGGATCTCCAACGAGTAAGAGATTTATCTTTGACGCCAGCAGTAGGTCGATTACATCAAGGTCATAACCAACGAGATCCTGTACCTCATCGACAAAGATGTGTGTGTAAATCCTCTCAAGTCGCCCAATAACTGCTCCTTCCGTTTTTTCGTTGAGGATAACGACGAAATGAGATACGTCGTCTCGATACAAATCTGCATTGGTGTCTAGAAAGAATCGGAGATCCGATTTCTTGGTGAATCGGTTCCTGCGGCCTTTAAAATTAAGCCCATTAATAAGAAGAGGCTTATCGGTAAGTGCTCGTTGATAAGGTTTTGCGCCGTGAGAGATGAGAAACGAAAACCAGCCCAGAACCATGATGTGAGGAGGAACGACACCGACTTTCTGTTGAATCCTCCTAACAATCTGCTTCTGGTTCTCATTCGTGTATGTCGTAATGAGAACCCGCCCATCGGTGACGGCAAGCGCAGAATTCACAATATCTTCAGTCTTACGCGAGCCTGCCGCCGCAAGGATGGCTACATTTTTATTCGCTAAAGACATCTCGAATGTACTGGGGCATTACAACCCTTGTCTCAGACTCGAAGATTGCGAGCGCTGACCCAGTCTTGTCATTCAGCATGGCGTCGCACACCTCCTCCTTCGAGCCGTATTCCCTCCCGAGCGCAGCGTTCAAGATCGCCAGGTCGTTGGCCTCTACAATCTGCGGTTCGAGCGTGTTCAGTTTCGGGTCATCCCCTACGTGTAAGGAAACGTATGGGCTATCAAGATACTCTGAGAAACGTTCTTGTACCTGTTCAAAGGTCTTGCCGTCGTTATCTGTGACTACCCATACACGCCGGTTCAGCCGACCCGCGAGATCAAGAAATCGCTTGTGAGACAATCCGACGCTAATGACATCGATGCCGTCGTCAATAGGGAGTCTACCCTTGGCATCCAAGTAACCCCGCTGAACAATAAGCTCATCTGACGGTCCCTCAACGAGAATTGCCCCCTTAGCGAGGACAAGGCGGAGTGTGTCAAATCCAGCCAGTTTCTTAAAGAAGTCAATCGTGTCCTCTGGTAAGTCTGCAATCCGTGTGATCGCACCGTCGCCTAGAAGGATCAGATTCTGGAGTCCAAGTTTGTTGAGGACATAAGTACTATGCGTGGCAATGATTACCTGCTTATCAGCACAGCGTTCCTCTATGCGAGCAATCAGCCTTCTCAGCGAGGCAAATGAGAGATGCGTCTCAGGTTCCTCGATGAGGACGACGTGAGCATCATTAGCCTTATGACCAATAGCCAACAGAATCTTTAAAGCACTCTGTTCACCCTTACCGATAGACTGAAACGGGAGGTCATCGAGATGTGCAACAAGGCTCCCTTCCCACGTATAACGCTGCGAAATGTCTATGGCGAGCCCTAGCTCGCGGTCGGTGAGCGCCTCGTTATCAGTCTTCAATCGGTCGTTGATTTTCTTAACGCTCTCCTTATCACTGAACTCCTCGCGTAGGCTTCGATACTGCCGTGATAACTCAACGCGCTCCTTGGGTTCGAGGTGTGTCCGAATTATCTCCTGCAAATGATAGTCAACACCCGACTGGAGGCGCATGGTCGTCGGATCGATAACTGAGGCAACCGCAGGAACACTCCTCGTGGATACGGCATTTCCCGAGAAGCCGAGCCAGTCGACCTTGTAATATTCCGTCGGCGCCAGACTTACTGCGCTTGGGTCCTCGATAAAATTTTCATATTCTGCATGGAAATCCTGCGATAATTGAGCTTGAAGCCGTACTCCAACGGCATCCTCGCCATAAACGTTATTGGTCCCCCGGAGAATTGCTGTCTCCTCTGTTGCCTCTAAAAAGATATCGATAATCATTTCAGGCGGAGGGATATTCCCATCGCCCGATTGGAGTTGTTCGACGTATTGTTGCGTAGCGTCCTGGTTTATTAAGTATGGTGATAGCTCTTGGGCTAGTGCCCTGCCATGTATTCGGCCAGTCAAACCCAATTGGATTGCTTCAATGAGAGTAGATTTGCCAGAATCGTTGCTGCCGACGAGAATGTTAATTCCTGGTGAGAATTCAAGATCAAACTCGCGGAACAATCGGTAGTTGAGAATGGCCACTTTGTGAATCAAAGCATTTCCTCTTAATCGGACAGATTATTTTACAAATTATATAACAGATGCTGTTTTTCTAGGTCATAAAAACGTGGCTCGGTGTCCCGTCTACCCGGCAGGTCTGGGGATGGTGGGGAGCCCTCCGATGGGCATTTCCGATTAGTTTCGTAACTGATCTGCGCGTGAATTGAGCGGGTATCTTCCATGACGCCTCTTTTTAGATGCGATGCCTCTCAAGGCCCTCTTTGGTATGCAGACACGATCAAAAAAGCTAGGGCCTGCCACCTTAGCGTGAAGCCCCGATCGGCTTTCCTATCGTGGCTCGGCATACCGCCCTCGTCGGTAATCGAGGAACGTATTGTCAAGTGATCGAGTGGCTTGTCAGGCAGTGGCTTCGTACGCCGTAACGAGAGCATGAGTTCTTGTAGCAGAGGTTTGTATCCGGGAGTTTGATATGTAGCCATTCTTGAAAGGCAGTGATCATTAATGGTTATCTTATTCCTGAATGCGCAAACAGAATTCATCTCGTCCATGTTCGCCAAGAAATCCTCCAACGCCTTGACCCAGGGTCGGGTGAAACGTGCTCTTCAGGTTGGCTCGCTTGCGGTCTCGGTCAGCAGTAGCTACGCTTTGAACGCCCTGAAACAGCCGGTCCGGTCGGCGGATGAAAAAGAGCCGGACCTGTTCACTACACGTGAAGTTCGGGCACGGGTAGCGGGCGACTTGCAATTTCGTTAAAGAGAGATGCGAAAGATCTCGTAATCGGAGATAGGAGGAGACAAGCAATGGACTATGTTGACATTAATCAAGCCATCAACGCGAATGGCCTCCGTCTTATTCTAGTACAAGGTATGCCCAGTGCCTGGGGAGTCGCTGTTAAGGCGATGATGGAGTACAAGTCCTTGGACTTTACGCTCGGGCCGCAAAAACCGATGCAGGAAAACCCGGAGCTGCTTGCGTGGTCGGGTACGAACAGCGGGCCGGTGGTTGCCTGGAACGATGAAAAACCCATCAACCGCTGGGATGATATTTTGCTTCTGCTCGAACGGCTCGCGCCGGAAAAGCCGCTCGTGCCGGAAAACGCAGCCGAGCGCATTCAATTATTTGGAATCGGTCATGAGGTTTGCGGCGAGCTTGGTTTCGGCTGGAACCGTCGGCTCGACCTGATGCGTCCGGCTGATGACTCAGCCGGGCCCTCCGCATTCGGTTTGAAATATGGCTACCGCGACACGGACGCGAAACTGGCCAATCCGCGCGTCATAGCATTCATGGCAGAACTCGCCGCGACACTCAAAGCGCAAAAAGCTCGCGGGAGCGATTACATTATCGGAGGAGCCGTGACGGCCGCCGATTTTTACTGGGCCGCGTTTAGTAACTTCGTGGTCCTCCAAGCGCCCGAAGACATTCTGCTCGACCTGTCCATTCGGCCCATGTTCGAGAACACGCCTGCCGAGGTCACCGCCGCGGTCGATCCCATATTGCTGGAACACCGCGACCGGATCATGCATACGTGCTTCAAAATGCCCTTGGAGCTGTAACCCAAGACGGGCCCGTCCCGAGTGCTCGTGATTGCAGGCATAGGCATATCGGTTGCTAGGCGCTGCGTACGATACGCCCCGGCCGAGCGCCGGTGTCTGTGCCGTTCTCTTGCACGACTTCGCCACTCACAAAGGTCTTTTCATACCCGTTCGCGGTTTGCATTAAACGCGGCATACCGGCGGGAAGATCGTAGATCATTTCCGGGTGGCTGACACTCAGGTTGTCATAATCAATCACGTTTGCATCGGCCTTCGCACCTGGCTCTAGCGTCCCGCGATCGGTCATCCCAAAGAGACGTGCGCTGTCGTGCGTCAACTTCTTGACCACAAACTCCAGCGGCAGTCGGCTGGGATCGTCGGCCGCTTTATCGCGTGCCCAATGCGTCAGGGCATAGGTCGGCATGCCCGCGTCTATGATTTGCCGCACATGGGCACCGGCATCACTGCCACCCAGGACCGTAATCGGGTCGCATATCAGCTCGCGCAGGCAGTCGGCGTTGCCATCGGCATAGCCGAATGCGGCATACATCAAAAAGGCCCGGCCGTTTTGCTCCAACAGCAGATCGTAGACCACCTCGCGCGGGTCACGTTTCTCCCGCGCAGCCGTAGCCGCGATGCTGTGCGTGCTGTCCGGCTCGTAACTGAGTGGCCGGCCCATGGGATACGTCCGTTCCCAGACCTTTTCGTTTTGGTAAAGCAGCGACATCCCGGTTGTATGGGGGTCTGTTTCTGTGACGAGTTTTTGTCGCAGCTCAGGGTTGCGCAGGGCGGCCATTTTTTCATCGTGCGCAAGTTTTTTAAGCGGCTGAAAGCTGGGGAGATACTCAAACGGATTTTCTCCCTGGAAACTGAACAACACGCACACCGGGCGGGCAAAGACCATGGGCACGATGGGCACGCCGCTTGCCACCGCAGCGGTACACGTGGCCATCACTTCCTGCCATTGATCCGGGTAGGTGTTGGTCTGGACGAGGGGGAAGGTGACTGGACACCCGGTTGAACGGGCAATCCGGATAAACATCTCGACTTCTTGCGTCAGTTCTGCGTTTTCCCCGCCCGCACCACGTGGGACGACTTCGAGGATGCCACGCCCAGTCGATCGCACAGCTTTGGCCATACCTATCAGCTCTTCTGCTTTGGCAAACGTTCCGGGCACAGGTTCACCATCGTTGGCGGTATGGGCTAAAGTACGCGAGGTCGAGAAGCCCAGCGCGCCAGCGAGTACGGCTTCTTTGACAATGGTCGCCATCCGGGCAATGTCTTTTTCCGTTGCGGCTTCATTCTTGGCCCCACGTTCGCCCATCACAAAGGCTCGGACCGCGCCATGGGTGATCATACCGCCGACATCCAGGGTGCGCGGCATCTTGTCCAACACCTCCAGATATTCGGAAAAACTCTGCCACCCCCAGGGCAAACCTGCTCTTAATGACGGGCCAGGGATATCTTCGACCCCTTCCATCAAGCCGATCAGCCAGTCGTGACGATCCGGGGTAGCGGGTGCAAATCCAACGCCGCAGTTCCCCATGACCACGGTTGATACGCCGTGCCACAACGACGGGGTCAGTTGCTCATCCCAGGCAACCTGACCGTCATAGTGGGTATGGCCGTCCACCCAGGCCGGGGTGACCAGGAGGCCGTCCGCATCAATCGTTTGCTTCGCGCTGCCCAGCTCTTTGCCCACCGCAGCGACCCGACCGGCCGCAAGCGCAAGGTCTCCGCTAAACGCCGGTTTGCCGGTTCCATCCACAATGGTTCCGCCCCGAATCACAACATCATGCATCCGTTTTCCTCCTTACTGACATTTTGGCCACACGTGATTGGTGCGCACTCAGGCATGGGCAATTCAAGCATCTCCTTCGTATGTAGGTATGATCGAAAAGGCTAGGGCCTGTCATCAGTGAGGGGCCACCGGCGTTAGCGGGCAAGCCGCTTTGCTGCGGCGTGTAATCTGGTCTGGGCTTCAGCGCTGTGCCATATCTCCACTTGACGCGCCACCCGGGCCGACATCTGTTCTCTCACATCGGCGCAAAAGCGTCCGGTTCGCATCCGTTTCGACTCGGCGAACGTCTCGGGGGCGAGATCGCGCAGGACGAGGAGCTGTTGCCAAGCCACCGCTTCGATTTCTTCTTTCGTGCCCACGCCGTGAATCAGGTGGAGGGTGTGGGCCTCGTCAGCAGGAATCAGTCTGCCGGTGTAAATTAAGTCGGAGGCCACAAAATCCCCGGCGATAAAGCGCAGCAATTGATCGCCATAGTAGGGGTTGGGGACCCCCAATAGGATTTCTGGCTTGCCGAGCAAAACGCGGCCAGTTGCTCCATACCGATAGTCACAGGCCAGCAGAAGCGCCAACGCCCCGCCAATGGCATGCCCTTTCACCACCCCGACGACCGGCACAGGAGATTCCATAATCTTGAGGATGCAATACCCCAGTTCGAGAAACAGGGTGCGGATATCGGCGCTCGACTGAGTCAGCGCCCATTCCAGATCGACGCCGTTGGAGAAGAACTTGTCGCCCCCACACAGCATCACCCCTCGGGCACTCTGCTCGGCCTCTGCCAGCGCGGCGGACAAGGCGCCTAGCATCTCGGTGGTCAGCACATTCGTCTCGCCGGACGCTAAGCGGATCTGAACGCAGTCGTCTCTTCTGTCGCTGAGTATCTTGGTCACTCCAGTACTCCTCATCTCAATACCTTCCACACAAACAGGCGGCTTATTTTTTAGCACCTTCTTTGGAGCGGGGTCACTCCGTTGCTACTACAAAAGGGAGAATGCCTCGTTTATGTTAAGCAGCAGCTTAACCGTTACCGTATCCAGCTTGCAGTGACCATCCACGATCATTTTATTCCTGAACGAGCAAACATACTCCATCTCGTCTATGCCCTCCAAAACATCCCCCAACACCTTGACCCGAGGGCGGGCAAAACGTGCCCTTCAGGTCGGTTCGCTCGCGACTGCGGTCAGCACTAGCTACGCCTGGAACGCTCTGAAACAGCCGTTCCAGTCAGCGGATGAAAAAGAGCAGGAGTTGTTGGACCTGCATCTCAAAAACGCGCTGAAGATTGTGGAAGGCTCCCACGAACTCCGTGGCGCGTTCATGAAGCTGATTCAAATGCTGAGTATGCGCAGCGATCTCTTTCCGACCGAGGTCCTCGACATTCTCGCCGTCGTCCAGTCGTCCGTCCCGCCTATGGATTATGACCTCATCCGAGCCCAAGTCGAAAACGAGTTTGGAAAAGCTCCGGACCAGCTCTTTCAGCGCTTCGACAAAAATGCCTTTGCCGCGGCATCCCTCGGGCAGGTCCACCGGGCGCAACTCTGGAGTGGCGCACAGGTGGTTGTAAAGGTCCAATATCCAGGAGTTGACGAAACCGTCGAACAGGATCTCAAGAACCTGAAAGCGCTACTCAGCGCTTTGACCCTTATCGCCCGCGATGTCATGCGCCAAAATTTCGATGCGACTGAGCTCTATCAAGAAATGGAGGAACGCTTACGAGAAGAGCTCGATTATGTCAATGAAGCCAAAAATATTGCGATTTTTCAGCGCCTCTTCGCTGGCGACGACGAGGTCATCATTCCGCGTGTCTATCCGGCTTTTTCCTCGCGGCACGTCTTAACCTTGGAATATATTGAGGGCTATAAATTTCAGGACGTGTTAGCTCCTGGCGTTGATCGAGAGCTCAAAGACTGGGTGGCGGTGAAGTATTTTGAGATTACCTGGCGACAGATCTGTTCCTTTGGGGTGCTCCATACGGATCCGCACCCTGGGAATTATCTGATTACCTACCATCCCAGGATTGCCATATTGGACTTTGGCAGTGTACGCCTTTTCCCGGATGAGATTCGAGCAGGATACCGCCGGCTGGCTCAAGCCGTCTTAGCACAAGACGAAAAAACCATGGCGGGGTGTTTTCTTGAGCTGGGTTATCTCGATCCTGGTGATGATCCTGAGCCGCTTGTTCGGATTATGTATCTTCTTTTTGAGCCCGTCCTGGAAGACCGCCCCTATGACCCTCGCGACTTTCACGCGGTGGAGAGGGCAAGAGAGGTGACAAATATCAGTCTCCGGCATCGGATCTTTAAGACGCCTGGGCATAGGCTCTTCTTAGTCCGGGCGCTACTTGGCCTTGAGTCGTACGTACAGCAATTCGGTACAATGACCAATTGGCACCGGATTTTCCGGCGGTGCGTGACAGTGACCTCAAAAAAGAAAAGTCGGAAGAAAACGAAAAGGACTTGACCAGGCTTGGGAGCGGCTCGCGAGGCCCAACCGCGTGGTTACATCTCTACTCTCTCATCGGCTTCAAGCATATGGCAGCGGAGAATCGTCCACAGAGCGACAAAACCGTCCTGCCAGCGAATCTTCTTGCCTTCGGCATAACTGCGTGGACTGTATGAGATCGGGACCTCACACAGGCGTACTCCACCGCGGGCGATTTTGGCGGTAATCTCAGGCTCAAATCCAAAGCGTTTTGAACGGAGCGTGAGACCCTGTACCACCTCGGCGCGGAAGGCTTTATAACAGGTCTCCATGTCGGTCAGTTGGAGGCGGGTGCAGATATTGGAGAGCGTTGTCAGGACCTTGTTGGTGGCAGTGTGCCAGGAGAACGAGCATGTCGGGGAATCCAGAAATCGCGATCCATACACCACATCGGCCTGGCCAGCCAGGAGCGGGGCGAGCATCTGTGGATAATCGGAGGGAGAATATTCGAGGTCCGCATCCTGGATCAGGACGAAAGAGCCGCTGACGTGACGCAAGGCGGTCTGGACGGCTTGGCCTTTCCCCTGATTGGTCGAGTGAAACAGGGCTTTCACCCAACACGGAGCAGGAAGAGGACTGCCATCAAGCAGCCGTGTCATGTCAGGCAGATCCCGGAGTAATTCTCGGGTTCCATCAGTCGAGTTGTCATCAACGACAAAGATCTCTTTGGGAAAGGGTGTGCGGGCAACCCGCCTTAAGAGCTCATAAATTGTTTCGATCTCGTTATAGACCGGGATAATGACGGAGAGGAGGGGAGTCCAAGAAGGGCGCCTGTGCTCAGACATTTGGTTGATTGTATTGCGAGAGGACCCTGCGGTACGTAACGCAGCAGCGGAGGGACGCATTGAAGATGGCATACTCTGCTCAGCTCGTTGAAGAGCTCCCCTTGAAAGCACTCGATATTTCAGCAGTCCTGCGCAATCATTCTGATATAGACTACTGGTGGGGCCAGCAGCAATATGTATCTTTCCCCTTTGAAATGAATAATCGAGAGCGAGGATTCTCATGCGGATCATATACTATGGGGTCATCGGAGCGAGCCTCCTCCTCTTGACCCAGGCCCTGGCAGAAACCGCACCCACAGCGCTGCCCGGCTTGGCGCCGTTTCCGGCGGCGGTGCGGCAACAGCTTGAGCGGGCCCTCCAGGCGAAAGGAGACGCGTATGCGCCCCGCACCCGGCATCTTTTTGAAGATGGGCGTCCGCATTATACGAACCGACTGATCCTTGAACCCAGTCCCTATCTGCTCCAGCACGCCCACAATCCGGTCAATTGGTATCCGTGGGGAGATGAATCCTTTGCCCGCGCAAAAAAAGAGAACAAGCCAGTCTTCCTGTCCATCGGTTATTCGACCTGTCACTGGTGCCATGTGATGGAGCGGGAGTCTTTTGAGGACAGCGCCATCGCCGAATACCTGAACCGCCACTATATCGCGATCAAAGTTGACCGCGAGCAACGGCCGGACGTCGATGGCATTTATATGACAGCCGTCCAAATGTTGACCGGACGAGGCGGCTGGCCCATGAGCGTATGGCTGACCCCTGATCGCAACCCCTTTTATGGCGGTACCTACTTCCCGCCGCGCGACGGCATGCGTGGGCAGCAGACCGGACTGCTCACCCTGCTGACCCGATTGCAAACGGTCTATCATCAAGAGCCGAATCAGGTGGCCACGGTGGCCAAGAAGCTGACCCAGAGCATCCAGGCGGCCGCTGCCCCGGAGGCGTCAGCGGAGTATCCGACCCGGACCGCTTTGACGCGGGCAACCGAACATTTCAAAGCACGTTTTGACACGCAGTACGGGGGCTTTGGCCAGGTGCCGAAATTTCCGCGGAGTGTCAGCTTGGAATTCCTCCTGCGCTATAGTCGCCGGACCAATGACCCCCAGGTTCAGGATATGGTGGTGCAGACCCTGGAGGCTATGGCGACCGGCGGGATATACGACCAGGTTGGCGGCGGATTTCACCGCTATGCAACGGACCAGAAATGGCGTGTGCCGCATTTTGAGAAAATGCTGTATGACAACGCCCTGCTCGCAGTCGCCTATCTGGAAGGGTATCAAATCACTGGGCGGGAAGACTTCGCCCGTATCGCCCGGGAAGTCCTGGAGTATCTCGACCGCGAGATGAGTGCCCCAGGTGGTGGGTTTTACTCGGCGACGGATGCCGATAGCGAGGGTGAAGAGGGAACCTTCTTCACCTGGACGCTGCCCGAACTCGAACAGCTCTTGAGTCAAAGACAGCTCCGGCTGGTTCAGGCCCATTATGGCGTGACGCTCCGGGGGAATTTCGAGGGTACGAACATTCTTCATATCGTGCGTCCGCTTGAGACGGTGGCAACAGAACTCGACCTCAGCCTGGAACAGGCGCAGCGCGAACGCCAGGAGGCCCGAGCGATTCTCTACCGAGCACGGCAGCAGCGGCGTGCGCTGCATACGGACACCAAGGTGCTTGTGGCGTGGAATGGCTTGGCCATTTCGGCCTTTGCCAAAGGGGCGCATATCCTGAACGTTCCCGAATATGCCATGCGAGCAACACGCGCCGCGACGTTTCTTCTGACGCAGGTAAAACGAGATGGGCGGCTACGACGCAGTGCGCTGGGAACCCGGATAGGCGGAGACGCCTACCTCAATGATTATACCTGTCTCATTGCCGGCCTGCTCGATCTGTACGAGGTCACATTTGAACTGCGCTGGCTGCAAGAAGCCATTGCGTTGCAGGCGATACAGGACGCCCACTTCTGGGATAACGAAAACGGTGGCTACTTCCTGAGCGCAGATGACGCCGAGCAACTCCTGGCCCGTGAAAAGCCTGCGTACGACGGAGCTGAACCGTCTGGTAATGCGGTGGCTGCGCACAACCTCCTGCGGCTTGCGGAATGGACCCTGAATGCCGACTATCGCCAGCGCGCGCAACGCTGCTTCAAGGCATTTGCTTCAGAGCTGAACCAGCGCCCGACAAGCATGCCACGTCTGCTCAGTGCGCTCGATTTTTCCCTGGACCGGCCCAAAGAAATTGCGATCGTCAAAGCGTCACCGGACGACACGGTTGAGCCTTTCTTAGCGCAACTGCGCCGGCATTTCTTGCCTAATCGTGTCGTTTCTATTGTGACGCAGGGAGACGAACTCGCCACCCATCAGCAGGTTGTTCCGTGGCTTGAGGCAAAGCGGGCGATCAAGGGCAAAGTGACGGCCTACGTGTGTGAACAACACGTCTGCGCCTTGCCTACGGCTGATCCGGATATATTTGCGAAGCAGCTTGCCGCGACGCTGCCGCTGTCTGTCGTCCCCTGACTGCGGTCGGAGTCACCTTCTGCCTGGTGAAGAATACACTCCAGCAGACCTCGGACTACTCCCAGGAGAGTGGGACCACCTACGCTTCCTGCTGGAGCCGGGTCATGTCCTCTCTCGGACCGGCCAGGATGAGTGTCTCGTCTGCCTGGAGCGGCTGATCCGGCTGGGGGAGACGGTCTTCATAGCCGGACGCTGTCGTGTTGCGGATGGCCAGCACTGTTACGCCATAGCGGACACGCAGGTCCAGTTCCTGCAGGGTTTTCTCCCGAAAAGGAGCCGGGACCGGTAGGGCCAGAACCGTATATTGGGATGGCATGGCCAGCGTTCCTTCGTCCTGCGCAGTCGGGTCCGGCAGCGTCCCGAGAAATTCTTTGCGCAGGACTTCTCGATCGTAGACCTCAAGCAGGTCGGTTTGGGTGACAACGCCAATTACCTGGGTACTGGTCGCATCGGCGGTGACCGGTAAACAATCGAGCTGGGTCTCTCTGAATTTGCGTAAGCACTCTGCCAGGGGCTCGTGCATATGGGCGACGGTGTGGACCGGCCGCGCCACGTCGCGCGCCACGACGAGCCCGTCGAGCCCCCCTTCGCTGAGAAAGGTTTTAATGTCGTGCAAGGAAATCACCCCGGTGAGTTGGTCGCCGGGGCTGACGGTATAATAGTAGGGATCGGGGGAGCCGAGTACGCGGCTCACGACCTGTTGAAAGGCCGCATCGTCCGGCAGGGTCGGGGCCGGACGATGCATGACATCTGCGACGTGAAAGGAGCGCATCATGGTCTCTTCTCGGCCCAATGAGAGCGAAACGCCACGACGAGCGAGTTTGAGTGTATAAATCGAATGAGGATGGAGATAGCGCGCCGTCACTGTGCTCAGGGTACAGGCAATCATAACCGGAAGAATAATTTGGTACCCATCGGTTAACTCAAACAGCATAAGAATGGCGGTCACGGGTGCGTGTGTTGTCCCGGCAACAACCGCCCCCATACCAATCATGGCATAGGCTGCAGGCGTGGCGGTTACGCTTGGAAAGACGAAGTGGGCGAGCTGCCCGAAGAGGCCTCCTGCGACCACACCGAGAAAGAGGGACGGCGAGAAAATCCCCCCTGAAGCGCCGGACCCCAACGTTGTGCAGGTCGCGAGGAGCTTGAGCAAAAAGAGGAAGATCAGCATCTGCCATGCGGTTGTCTCATGCAGGAGGCGAGACATGGCTTCAAAGCCCGTCCCGTAGACCTCCGGTGCGATAAGCAGCAGTCCTCCCACACACAGACCACCAACGATGGTTCTGGAGAAGGGAGGAAGCGGGCTGCGCTCAAACAAATCTTCGCTTTTATACAGCGCCCAGATAAACACTACGGCGACCAGACCCATCAGCATGCCGAGTACGGCATACAGCGGGACCTCCCCATAGTGCACCAAGGTATACTCCGGGACTACAAATGCGGGTGCATCCCCCAGATAGGCCCGAGATACGGCGGTGGCCAACACCGAGGAGAGCACGATCGGCGCGAACGTCGGAATGGAGAAATTCCCCAAAATCACTTCGAGTGCGAAAAATGCTCCGGCAATAGGCGCATTAAAAGTGGCGGCAATGCCGCCCGCGGCCCCACAGCCGACCAGGGTCCGGATGCGTTCAGGGGTGAGGCCGAGGAGTTGTCCACACGTCGAACCTAAGGCCGACCCGATTTGGATAACCGGACCTTCTCGGCCGGTCGAGCCGCCCGTCCCAATGGTCACCGCGGAGGCAAGCGCTTTGGCAAAGGCCACCCGGGCGCGCATAATCCCGCCACGCAGCGCCACGGCCTCCATTACCTCAGGGACGCCATGCCCTCTGGCCTCCACCGCCCACTTATAGACGATCGGCGCAACCAGGGCTCCACCCAGGGCCGGCAGCCCGACTTTCCAATACCACGGCAGGGTAGGGAGAACCGACAGGGGCGAACCGCCGCCCAGGGCGAGCCGTTGTACCCAGTGGAGCAGTTCGTGAAAGGCAATGGCCGCAACCCCGACCAGCAGACCGACGCCGCAGGCCAGGGCAATGGTGAGCCCCTCGCGGCCGGTTTGGAGCAGGTCTGTCAGGTGCTTGCGCCAGGATCTACGCATAGTTCCGATATCTGAAGGAACGGATTTGGGGTGGGTAGTTTGTACACATGATGTGACCTCAGAGCCCGCCTATGATCCTCGTGTCTGAGTCGCCTCCTCTGTCAGGTCGGTTAATCGACGCAGATGTTCGGCCCGACCGACGAGGACAAGAGAGTCCTCCTGGCGCAAGGGAGTGTCGGGGTCGGGGAGTGCGTCCGGACTGTGGAAGCCGCCGCGGCGGACCGCGATAGCCGTCACATTAAACCGGCTGCGTAGCTGTGACTCACCCAGTGTTCTGCCAATGAGGGGCGGAGGAGTATGCACGACTTCGACGACATATTCATGTGGCAGATGGACCTGTTGGTGGACCATCTCGGTGAGCGCTTCGGAACGGAGACTGACGCCGAGGTATTCGTTGCGCAAAATTTCTCGATTATAGAGATCCAGCACATCATACCGCGAGACAACCCCTTCTAATTCCTGATCCGCTGAAAGAACGGGTAAATACTCTTGTTCACTCAGGCTGAATTTTTCGAGACAGCGGGCCAACGTCTCTTTGGCGGTGGTGACCGCGTCTGGCGGCCGGGCCAAGTCAACCGCCACGACCAGCGGTGCCAGACTGTCATCCTGAAGAGTGGCCTTCACGTCATGAATGGAGATGATCCCGAGGAGGTGACGGTTCGCGTCAACCACAAAGCTCAGCGGCAGCGTACTAGCCAGGAAATGGTCCATGACCTCGGGAAAAGGGGCTCCTTCTCGAAAGGTTGGCGGCTCCGGACGCATGACCTGTCCTACGGTGAAGCCCTGCATCAGAGTTTGTTCGCGTCGCCTGATATCAATGCCGCGCCGTAAGAGCTGTAAGGTGTAAATGGACTCTTCCCGAAAGAGTTTGGCAACTACCGTACTTACCGTACAACTGACCATCAGCGGCAGGATAATGTGATAGTCCGTGGTAATCTCGAAGAGCAGCAAAAAGGCGGTGATCGGGCAGTGGACCACACTGGCCAAGAAGGCGGCCATACCGACCAGCGCGTAACCGCCGCTCGGACCGGTAATATCGGGAAAGGCTGCACCGACGCTCATGCCCCACAGGCTGCCCAATACGGCGCCGAGATAGAGCGCCGGGAAAAAAAGCCCACCCGAGCCACCCGACGCCAGGGTCAGGCTGGTTGCTCCTATTTTGAGGGGGAAAAGCAACAGTAAATAGGACCAGTCCAGGCCACCCCGCAGAATGATGTCCATGGTGCCATGGCCCGTGCCGTACACATGCGGTGCCACCAGAATCAGACAGCCGACCAGGAATCCGCCCAGCGCTGGCTTGATCGTATGGGGCAGGGTAATCTTTTCGGCCCCTTTTTCCAGACGATCCAGAATGAACATAAAGGCCAGTCCGCCGAGGCCACAGACAATGCCGAGTCCGAGATAGAACGGCAGCTCCCAGGTGCTCAGCAGCGCATAGGCGGGAACTACAAACGCAGGATGATCGCCAAAATAGGCCCGGCTCACCACCGTAGCCAGGACGGAGGACAACATCACCGGGCCAAAGGCCGGCATGGCGAAATTGCCGATCACCACCTCAAGAGCAAAAAAGGCACCCGCAATAGGCGCATTAAAAACTGCGGCAATGCCCCCCGCTACACCGCAGCCCGCCAAGGTCGGCAATCGATTGGGGGGCACTTTGAGCAATTGGCCGAGAATAGAGCCCAGCGAGGCTCCAATATGGACGATAGGACCCTCACGTCCGACTGAGCCCCCAGAACCAATAGTGAGGGCAGAAGAAACGGATTTGGACAGGGCGGTCTGCCAGCGAAACTTGCCGTTTCCCAGGGCAACCGACTCAATGACTTCCGGGACACCGTGTCCTTGCGCATCCCGCGAACGAAAAAAAGCAACCAGCCCGACCGCCAAGCCGCCGAGTGTTGGCACAAGCAGAATGCGATACCAGGGCAAATCGGGAAGCACGTGGAGCGGATGGTCGTCCGAACTCAGGGCAACCCCCTGGACCAGATGAATCAGTGCGTCGTACAAAATGGCGCCACAGCCGGTGATAATACCGACGGCGCAGGCCTGCGCCATAATGGAAAACGGTTGAATACGGTTGAGCTGCTGGCGAATATGGGCGGGGAGAGCAAGACGTGGAGTGTGCGTACAATACCTCTTTCTTGGGAGTTCCAGGACGGACCCACGGCCCGGGCCGTCCTGGATACCGCACCTCACTCAGGCAGGCCAAACATACGCGAGAGCGCCCGGACCTCATCTTTACGCCACGGGAGCGGCGCGGGCTCCTGTATCATTTTATCCTGTTTGAGCTGCTCGACGACGGCCGGGTCACGTTGCATTGGCACACCATATTCTCCCTCGAAATACAGGCTTTCAAGCGCGGGGCGCGGCCGTTGTCCTCCCGCCTCCCAGGATTCGGCCGGATAGCCGACAAGCATGGCGTAGAGCGGCATGAAATGGTCCGGAACCTTGAATATCGCTTTGGCCTTTTCTGCGTTAAATGCGGTCAGCAGGGCACCCAGTCCTTCGTCAAACGCGGTCAGCAGAGCTTGATTCATCGCCACTCCGCTGTCCATGGAAACCGCAATGGGATTAATATTGGGGTCCTTTGAAATCGGATCTAAAATTTGCGCCCAAACGGTCTCCTCAATGAATTTATGGCTCCAACCGTGGGTGGGATTGAGGGCGCCGACATCGAAGAGCTCCTTGAGGGTCTGTCCATGGCTTTCCTGAATCGCGTTGAGATTGCCGTAAAAATAAATATGTACCGGAGCCATATCGAGTTGGAGGGTCGTTGTGGGGACCTTGAGCGCTTCCAGGTCTTCAGGCGCGAGTTTATCGCGTTCCACAACGATAGCTCGGAGAAATGAAGCATTGACCGCACAGGACGAGAGCCGCGTCGCCTCCATAATGGTTTGAATTTTTTCCCGCTCAACCGGACGGTAGGGGAGGAAGTAGCGAATAGAGCGACGCCGACCAATGACCTCTTTAAATTCCATACAACAGACCTCCTTGAATGCAGCTGTGGGGCCTCCTTAGCGTAGGGGCGGTTTGTCTGTCAAGGCCGTAAGTCCTTCAATCTCTTGACTTTCTGGGGGAAATCCCTAAGCTGGGCAAAGAAGCAATCCAGAAAAGATCCCCAGTCGGGAGGGGGTGAGTCAGCCGTATGGCAGGTGTACGAGTCAAAGACAATGAGCCCATAGAAAGCGCCATCCGCCGTTTTAAAAAGCAGTGTGAAAAGGCGGGTATTCTGCAAGAGCTGAAAAAGCGCGAACACTACGAGAAACCGAGTGTGCGTCGCAAGCGGAAAGCCATTGCTGCACGAAAACGTGCGTTACGCCGAGCAAGTCGATCCATGTATTAAGATGATATGTCGCATTGCTTGAGAGATGAGTGACCGGGAAACACCCACTTGCATAAGGTGGGTGTTTTCTTTTTCAGCGCCTTCCTCTGCTGTCCTCAGCGATGCGCCGGAGCGCTATGGCACACAAAATCCCCGAAGAGACGCTGACTGAGATTCGCTCCCGAGTCAGCATCGTCGAGGTGATTTCCGTCTATGTGTCTCTGCATAAAGCGGGGAAGAATCACACCGGTTTGTGTCCGTTCCACGAGGAAAAGACCCCATCGTTCAGTGTCAACGACGAGCGCGGCTTTTTTCACTGTTTTGGCTGCGGGGAAGGGGGGAACGCGTTTACCTTTTTATGCCGTCTTGAAGGCATTTCCTTTCCGGAAGCCGTGCGACGACTCGCCGCAAAGGCCGGAGTCTCGCTGCCACAGGCGCCTGACGACCCGCAGGCGCGAGAGCAGGACCGCCTCTACCGGCTGACGAGTCTGGCCAAAACCTATTTCCGCCACTGTCTGCTTGATGAGCAAGTCGGAGCCGCGGCACGAGACTATCTGGACGAGCGTGGCATCCCCAAGGAAGTAGCTGAGCGCTTCCAGCTTGGCTACGCGCCCGCCGGCTGGAATGGGCTTGTTCGTTTTCTTGCCAATCGGCGCGCGCCTCTGGACAAAGCCGCCGCGCTGGGGCTTCTTGGCGAACGCGGCGGACGGGACGAACGGAGCAGACCAGGCGCCCAGCAGTGGTACGACAAATTCCGCCAGCGCCTCATGTTTCCCATTACCGATGTGACCGGGCGGCCAGTCGGATTTGGCGGCCGACTGCTGCCCGACCCGCAGCGAGACGCGGGCAGAGAGCGGCCCCAGCCCAAATATCTCAACTCGCCCGAGTCGGCCCTGTATAAGAAAGGGTCGCTGCTGTACGGCCTCTTCCAAGCCAAAGAAACGATGCGAGACACCGGCCGGGTGCTCGTGGTTGAAGGCTATACCGACCTCATTTCGCTCGTGCAACGTGGCTTTCGCGAGACCGTCGCCGTGCTCGGGACCGCCCTGACCCTGGAACAATTACGCCTGCTCAAACGCTTCTCGACGGATATTTATATTTTCTTTGATGGTGATGACGCCGGTCGTCGGGCGGCGACCCGGGCATTTCCGCTGTGTGTCGAAGTCGGGCTGACCGGGCGAGGGGTTTTCTTACCCCAAGGCGAGGACCCTGACTCGTTCGGACAAGCGCAGGGACGGGAGGGGCTCGAAGCATTGATCGACACGGCCTCGCCCTTAGAGGAGTTCTATTTTACACAACACGCCCCGCCCCCTGAGGCATCGGCCTTTCAGCGTGCCCAAGCGGCGAAAGCAGCCGTCGCGGTCTTGTCGCCCATGACCGACACCCTGGCCCGGGGAGCGCTGCTGACGCAGGTGGCGCAGCGTTTTGGCGTCAGCGAAGAAGAGCTTCGCAGGTTGCGGCCGAACCGGGCCCCGCAGCGCTCGGCTCCTTCTCCCGACCCGCAGAGGTCCAGGCCGGGTAGCCCGCCCTCTTCGGCTGAATTGGAGTTAATCCAGCTCATGCTCGTGGACCGGCAGGTGGTGACGCATGTCTGTGAGCGCAATCTGATTCCCGCCTTTCAAGAGTGGGGGGAGGTCGCCGCAGATATCGCGCAAGCCTGGCAGCAGGCCGACCACACCAGCATCGACATTGGCGCGTTTCTCGATCGTTTACCAAAAAGAGTCGCTGACTATGTCTCAAAAATGCTCAGCGAAGAAGAATCTGAAGAGCGCGCGGCGACGCAGGAGCAACTGATGTGGGACTGCATTGAGAAAATTCAGCAGGTGCAACACAAGTCCAAGCGAGTCCGGCTTCAGCGAGAAATTCGAGAGGCAGAGCAGCGCGGAGATGATGCTGGAGTCCGCCAGCGGCTCGAAGCCTTGCACGCCTTAGGGAGGTCGTAGGAAAACGGCGAGGAGCATGGTATACAGGGGACCGCTGGGGCTGAGAGATGGGCCCATAGCTCAGTTGGTTAGAGCGACCGGCTCATAACCGGTTGGTCCCAGGTTCGAGTCCTGGTGGGCCCATACAGGACGGAGGGGGTGCCCCTCCACGAAAGCCGGATGTGCCGGATGTGAAAGGAGGTCAGCATTGACCACGCAGATCGCCCAGCTGGTCAGCCTACAAGAGATTGATCAGCGCCTTCAGCGGAAAGAGCAACACCTGGAAGATCTCCATCAGCAGATTGCCACTATCAGGTCTGAGAGGGACCTGCGGCAGCGGGAGGCCGAAGAGCGGCAACAGCGTATCAGCGAACTGGAAAGCCAACAGCGCGAGACAGATGGGCAACTCAAGCTGGAAGAAGAAAAGATTAAAGAGAAGCGGGTCCGGTTGAATCGTGTTCGGAATGAGCGCGAACAGCTCGCACTCCAGCGTGAAATCGACTTGATGAAAGAGGCGAACGGCCTGATCGAAGAAAGCATCCTGAGTGTGATGCAGCAACTCGAAGAGGAGCGCCAACAACTCGCCGACGTCCAAATGCGCCTCGAAGAGCTCCAAGCGCAGCTCGCTGAGGAGACGACCCAGGTAGAAACACAAATCGCGACCTTGGAAGAGGAGACGCAGGCCGACCGCAGGCAACGGGAACAACTCGTGGCGGACTTGGACGCGAGTTTATGTGCGCGGTATGAGCGTATCTTCGGTAATCGTGGGGCCCTGGCGGTTGTGGAAGTCCGCGACGGAACCTGCCAGGGTTGCCATATGCGTATTCCGCCCCATATGTGTAATCAGATTCAGAGTAGTCAGATGCAGGACAGCAGAGATATCTTTCATTGCCCGCATCCCTATTGTGGACGGATTGTGTACATACAGGTCGAGGCAGACGGGGCGGCCGACACCTAACAGAGTGTGGGAGGAGATTAAACGGTCGCGGTCCTGCACGGCAGGAGCGAGGAAAGTCCGGACTCCGTGGGGCAGGGTGGCTGCTAATGACAGCCTGCCGTAAGGCTAGGGAAAGTGCCACAGAAAAGAGACCGCCAGCAATTGTGCTGGTAAGGGTGAAAAGGTGAGGTAAGAGCTCACCAATGCCTTGAGAGATCAAGGCCGCTGGGTAAACCCCACCTGGAGCAAGATCAAATAAGAGGAGCCCGTATGGGCAAGAGTCGCCCCACTCTCCCTCTGGGTTCGATCGCTCGAGCGTATCGGTAACGATACGCCTAGAGGAATGACCGTTACCTTTCCTTATTAGGGAAGGGCACAGAATCCGGCTTACCGATCTCCTCCCCTTTTTTAGAGTAATGATGTGCGGCGTTGCCAGGGAGGCAAACCGTTCCCCGGCTTGCCTGATACGGCGCGCGGGCATGGTGTACGAGCCAAGCAGCGGAGGGAAGGGCACAGCGGCAACCGCTGTCCCAGGTTTGTTGTCCACGAGGAATCTGTTGCACCTGAGTCATCGTTGGCGGCACGCCATGCGCGCTACGCCTGACCTCAACCGGACGGACCAGAGGCAGGCTGTAGCGAGACATCAAGCTGCACATGGTCATACAGAACCCGAGGGATCAGCTTACCGCGCAGGCCGGTTTCCAGTTCTACGAGGCCGTAACGGGCCAGGGTCTTCAGCGTCCGCGACAGATTGGACTTCTCCCGTCCGGCAAGCCGCGCCAGCTCGGTGAGCGAGCTGGGGTTTTCGCGCGCAATCAGGGCCAATAGCTCCTGATTGCGCCCAGAGAGCACCTTCGCGAAACTTTCGACCGAGGGGAACCAGACGGTTGGCTCCCCCCGCACGGGCTTGTACTCGCCACGTGCAATCGCCAAGGTGCGAGCCTTCATCTGATCGTAACTGGCGATACCGATTTGTAGGGTCTTCATGACAACCCCCCCCTCAGATAAGGTTATCAGTCTCTGATAACAATAGGCAGCTGACGCACGCTGATCTGATTGCCGTTTGGGTAAATAGCTATATAATCCCCTTTTATGCGGCTTTTCAGACTGGTGTTGTTGCTGTGTATGACCGCTTCCCTGGCTGTGTGGCAGACCGGGAGGGCTGCGGCGAACGATGGGAGCAGGGCAGCCGTTCAGTCCATAGAGGTTACGACCGAACAGGTCACGATTCATCTGTCAGCCGCTTCGATATATACTCAGGCTGCGTTGCCAAAGGACCCGCTGCATGGGCGTACCGACCGCTGCTACGTTGATGTGTCCGGTGTGTTGGGGCAACAGGTAGAGCGCGTGTATGCCGGGGACTCGCAGCATGTCCAGCAGGTCCGGGTGGCTCAGTTTCAGCCCCAGACGGTACGCGTCGTTCTTGATCTCCTCAGCGCCCAGCCCTGCCAGGTCAGGCAGGCTGCGAACCCGGATCGGCTACAGATTATTGTCGGCCGTTCGACGTGGCCGAATAATATGAACGGCGCAGGCTTCATGCCGGCGGAACCGCCAACCCCGACGATTCAACAGGAGCCCGCCGCTGAACCGCAGGTAGACCACGTCGCTCGACCGGATTCCGCTGCTGAACTCCAGGCACATCCCGTCGCTCAACCGGACCCCGCTACTGAACTCCAGGCCTCTGGAGCGCTCGAGTATCTGGACCTGCGTACCCCGTTTTCGTCCGAAACCCGGCCGGCGCAAGCCATCAGTATTTTCGATCAGCAGACGCCCGAGGGGGCAAGGTCTCAACTCAGTCTGCTCGGGCAGCAGACGCCCGAAGGGATCACGGCCCAGTCAAGTCTTCTCGGGCAGCAGACGCCCGAAGGGACCGCTCCCCAATCAGGTCTTTTCAGTCGGCAGGCGATCGATGAGGGAGCGCTTCAATTGGCGCCCAGCGGTCTGTATCTGCTGCAGGGGGAAGGCCAGGATGCGGGTTCTTCCGCCGCCCCGCGGCTGGAATGGTAAGCCCAGCCCGTTGCACCGTATAGGCATTTCGGATAGTCGCTGATACATCTTCAATCTATACAGCTTAGCGCTCTAGCGCGTGCAATGTCCCGCTCATGATTTGACTCAATGAAATACGCTTTCCAGCCGTATGCTTTCCTCAGATATGCCTCTTTGTGGTGGACAGGAGGCTGGATCGGCGTGTGTATACTCCTGCTCGCTCCGGCGGCCGTCGCCTCTTCAGCTCCTGCCCGGTCGCCAGTAGACAAGGCGGGTCCTGTTCGGTCGATAGCAGCCGATACGGACCGTGTTCTCATTACACTGTCAGAGTCAGTGTCGTTCTCCCAAGCGGCGCTGCCCGGAGATGCCAAGCGCAACCTCAAGGACCGCTGCTATGTGGACCTGACTCCCGCTATACTCGACCGGCAGGCTCAGCGTTATGTGGCGGTGGACTCAGCCGTTATTTTTCAGGTCCGGGCGGCTCAGTTTCGAGCCGATACGGTTCGGGTCGTTCTGGACCTTGTTTCCTCACGGGAGTGTCAGGTGACGCTCTTATCTGACCCGCCACGTTTGCAGATTTCAATCGGCCCTCCCGCAGAAGAAACCCCTCGGGCTGATGCGACAACTGAACCCGAAGAGGCTGTCGCTCGCGTCGAAGATGAGAGTCCGGCGGCACCCGTAGCTACACCGGTCATAGAGTCGAAAGTACAGCCACCGGAGGCGGCTACGCAAACCGCCGCTAAGACACTCCCGCCGGAGGAGACGGAAGCGGAGCACACCACAACAAGGGCGACCGCGACCATCCACCCCCTCGCCGAGAGTCCGAGCCGGGTGATCGCCTTGGAAGAGGCATATCAACTTGCTGTCGTCAACGAGGAACAGGTCGCCATAGCGGCGCGCGAGTTGGCAAAAGCGAAACTCCTGCCCTGGCGGGCGGTGGCACTGATGACACCGCGCGGGGAAATCGGCGGTTCCTATTCCCGCAACAAAGACGAGATCGCCTTTAATGCTCCGCCCGAAGCGCGGAGTCTTTTTGGTGGCTCCTCGGTCATTCGCCCCCGGAATAACTGGCTGACCACATTCCAGGTTACCCAGCCGCTTATTGAACCCTCATTTTTCCCGTCTTGGCGACTCGGCAAAGACGCGGTTCGCGAGGAGGAGGAGCGCTACGAGTTCACCATTCGGGGCGTGTTGTTCGGCGTTGCCCAGGCCTACTACGAAGTGTTGCGGTTTGAGGCTCAGGTCAAGGTCGCCCAGGATACCCTGAATCTCGCCCGAGAGGAACTAAAACGGGCGCACGTCCGATTTCGGGTCGGCGAGGTCACCAAGACCGACATATTGCGCGCCGAGGTTGCGGTCGAACGTGCCGGACGCGGCCTGGTCGTTGACCGAAACCGCCTGAAACTCGCCCGGACGGTGCTGGCTCGAACCGTGGGGCTGTCGGAAATGGTCGGCGTTCTGGAACCCACTCCAGCGCAGGTAGTCGAGAGTGCATATACCAGCCTGCTTGACCAGGCGTATGCCCATCGCCAGGACCTGCGCGCCCAGAATCTGGCCGTCCGGGTTGCCAGTGAGCGTAAAAATATGGTCCTGACCCGCTACTTCCCGCAGGTCAACGCCCAGTTCTCCTATCCCCGGCTCGATCCGGAAACCTTTGCCAACCGGGATGAATTCTGGACCTTGTTTGTGAATCTCCGCTGGCCGCTCTTTGACGGCGGGAACCGGGAGCTTGACCTGCTTGAGGCCAACGAGACGCTCTCTCAGACGAAACTGCGTGTGACTGAACTGGAGAAACAGATTCGGGTTGAGGTCCGGGAGGCGCTGTTGAGTGTTGAGACCTTACACGCCACGCTGGAGACCTTGCACAAAGAGGTCGCGCTGGCGCGCGAGAATTATGAGATGACGTCGAAACAGTATCGGGTTGGGCTCTCGACCAGCCTCGACGTCAATACCGCCCTCAACGCGCTCAACCAGGTCCGGACGCAGTTGATCGATCAGACCTATACCCACCAGATCGCCTTACTGAATCTCGACAACGCCATTGGCGTCTTTGCCCAAGACTACCTGCCTCAACGCTGACGCCCGTTGACGAGGGTAATGAATTCTTCGCGTGTCTCCTGATGGGTCCGAAAGGCACCCAGGGTGGCGCTGGTGGTGACGATCGAGTTCTGCTTTTCCACTCCCCGCATCCGCATGCACAGGTGTTCGGCGGTGATGATGACGCCGACGCCGAGCGGTTTCAGCTCTTCCATGAGGGTATTGGCCACTTGGGTTGTGAGCCGTTCCTGGACCTGCAAGCGCCGGGCGTACACATCAACCAAGCGGGCAATCTTACTAATCCCCACAATATGTTTGTCCGGAATATAGGCCACGTTGGCGCGGCCAAAAAAGGGCAGGATATGGTGCTCGCACATCGAGAAGAAATCGATGTCTTTGACGACAATCATCTCGGAGTAGTCTTCTTCGGTGAAGACAGCTCCGTTAATGACTTCTTTCGGGTCCTGTTGATAGCCTTTGGTGAGATATTCAAACGCACGGGCCACCCGATACGGGGTCTTGAGCAGGCCTTCCCGGTCCGGGTCTTCTCCCATGTGTTGGAGAATCTTACGAACGTAGTCCTCGATACCGGGTTGTGAGTGCCGCGATTCCATACGAATATACCGCTCCTTACTGCCTATGCCGTTACTACCAAGGGGAGAAAGCAGACACTATAGCGAGCCTGGACCGTCCGGATAAGCGGGGGTGCTCCCAGCGTCACATACGAAAGACCCCGACCTGATGGTCGGGAATGGGCGTGTTGAGTGACATGGCAATGCTAAGCCCGAGGACGTCCCTCGTCTCTTTAGGGTCGAGGATGCCGTCGTCCCACAACCGCGCGGTAGAGTAGTAGGGGCTACCCTCTTCCTCGTATTTCGCCAGCGTTGGCGCGCTGAAGGCCTGCTGCTCCTCCGCGCTCATCGTCTCTCCTTTGGCCGCCAGTTGCTGTAATTTGACGGTCAGCAGGACAGACGCCGCCTGCTCTCCGCCCATGACCGAAATTCGGGAATTCGGCCACATAAAAAGTAACCGGGGCGAATACGCCCGACCACACATCCCATAGTTGCCCGCACCATGCGACGCGCCAATGAGCAGGCTGAACTTGGGCACCTGAGCGTTGGCTACGGCGTGGACCATTTTGGCCCCATCTTTGGCAATACCGCCTTGTTCATACTGCTTGCCGACCATAAAGCCGGTGATGTTCTGGAGGAACAGCAGCGGGATTTTCCGCTGGTTGCACAGCTCGATGAAGTGGGTGGCTTTGAGGGCCGACTCGGAGAATAGCACGCCATTATTGGCCACAATACCGATCGAATAGCCGTGCAGGCGGGCAAACCCGGTGACGACCGTCGGGCTGTAGCGCGGTTTGAACTCGTGGAAACGGCTGCCATCGACCAGGCGCGCAATGACCTCGTGTATATCGTACGGGACGCGGGTATCGTGCGGGATCACGCCGTACAGTTCGGCCGGGTCATAGGCCGGGTCTTCCGGCGTTTCCCGGTCCAGCGGGAATTTCCGGGGTCGGGGTAAATTCTCGAAAATAGAGCGGGTGATTTCCAGCGCATGGGCATCATCCTCAGCCAGGTGGTCCGATACGCCAGACACCCGCGTATGCACATCGCCGCCGCCGAGTTCTTCCGCCGTCACTTCCTCACCCGTGGCCGCCTTCACCAGCGGCGGGCCGCCCAGAAAAATGGTGCCCTGACCTTTGACAATCACGTTCTCATCCGCCATGGCCGGCACATACGCTCCCCCGGCCGTGCAGGACCCCATCACCACGGCGACCTGCGGGATGCCCAGGGCTGACATGCGTGCTTCGTTGTAGAAAATACGCCCAAAATGTTCGCGGTCCGGAAAAATATCGGCCTGAAAGGGCAGGTTTGCGCCGCCGGAATCCACCAGATACACACACGGCAAGCGGTTCTCCTGACCGATTTCCTGAGCGCGCAAGTGCTTTTTGACGGTCATAGGATAATAGGTACCACCTTTGACCGTTGCATCGTTGGAAACAATGACGGTCTCGCGGCCCTGAATCAGCCCAATGCCGGTGACAATGCCGGCCGAGGGCGGATTATCATACATGCCGTGAGCGGCCAGGGGAGAGAGCTCCAGAAACGGCGTATTCGGGTCAAGTAGGGCCTCGATTCGCTCGCGCGCCAGCAGTTTCCCCCGGGCCTTATGCCGTTCGCGCGACGCTTCCGGCCCACCCAGCCGGGCCGCGGCCGTCTCTTTTTTGAGGCTGTCCACCAACGCGGCCATATGGGTGGCGTTGTCTTGGAATTCGGGTGAGTGCGTTTTTATCTTGCTTTCAATACGGTCCATAATGGTTGCTAACAAAAAGTGATGAATGGTGGGAGAGTGGGTTCGGGGAGCTGAGCGATAGGAAGAGGGGGCGGATGCGACCTTTTCCTATCGCTCCGGAGCCGTCACGAGACGAAGTGAGGAACAATTTTTTGTCCAAAGGTTTCGACCTGGCCCACCAACTGATCCGGTGGGGCGATGGGCCAGAGCACGAATTTGGAGCAGCCCTCATCAATATAGGACTGGACTTTCTCCATGCACATCTCTGCCGACCCGATCGCAGAACGGGCGATCAGCGGTTCGGCCGACATCGTGGGAAAATCAGACAAAAACGCGCGCGCGATCTCGTCGGCCTTTTTTTGGTTCTCGTTGATATGGGTGAAAATCAGCACACCGGTTTCGTCCGGGTCCACCTCGCGGTCGTACTGCTTGCCGTAGGTAATCAGCTTCTCTAGTCCAGCCGCATATTCCTGGGGAGTGACGAGCGACGGAAACCAGCCGTCGCCATAGCGCGCCGTGCGCTTGATGGCCAAATCACTCCCGCCCCCAATCCAGACATCGAGCGCGCCTTTTGCCGGGCGGGGTTCAATGGTTACGTCCTCAAACTGATAAAACTCGCCCTGATGGGTCACATTGGGACCGGCCCAGAGCTTGCGCATGACGGCAACGGCTTCCGCCATCCGCTTGCCCCGTTTTTCCAGCGGCACGCCGCAGGCTTGACAGTCTTTGGGGTCGCTCCCCAGGCCGACCGCCATGATCACCCGATTGCAACTGCCCGACAGATAATCCAGGGTGGCATAGGTTTTGGCGACCTGAACAGGATCGCGGGCCGGCATGGTCAACACGCTCGGACCCATTTTGATTTTCTTCGTGCGGCCGGCCCACATCGCCATAATACAGGCCGTATCAAACGACGGATTGCGCGCCACAATATGATCGGACAACCAGATGGAGTCGATCCCCTGGTCCTCGGCCCGCTCAGCGTAGTCACAGATTGTGTCCGGACTCGGTAAGCCGAGCCCCCACAAGCCAAAGCCAATACCTATTTTCGTTCCGCCCATGTGAACGCTCCCTGTTCCGGTGAAGATTGCCGGCTACTGTACCAGAAAGCCCTACGGTGAGAAATGGCAGGTGCCGCACTAACGCAAATCGTCGGCTAAATGATGCCGGTCGTTCAGTGCGGCCAGCCGCCACATCGCAAAGGGACCGAACTCGGTAAAAATCAGGCTGCTGACCGAAGCCAGATCAATTTTGAGGCGATGGACCTGAGCCAGATCAAGACCGAGCGCGGCACAGAGCATGACTGCAATCGTCAGCGTGTGGCTGACCACGACAACCGGGCCAGTCAACTCGTGCGGATCGTGCTGCCGTAGCCCATCCAGAATAGGCCAGGCGCGCTCTTGTAAATCTTTCAAAGGTTCACCCCCCGGTGGAGCAGTCCCGGCCGGGTCGGCAAGCCAGCGCTCAAAGAAGCCCGGATAGTCTTGCATTAACTCCGGGCCGGTCAGCCCCTCTAATTTGCCCTGATCCCACTCTTTGAGTTCGTCATAATACTCAAGTGAGACAGCGTGCGGGTGTGCGATTAAAGCGGCGGTGTCGCGAGCGCGTTGCAATGGGCTGGTGAGGAGCCGACCAATGGGCTCGCGCTCAAGAGCTTTCGCCACTGCCCGAGCTTGGCGTAGGCCCTTATCGGTCAGCGGGATATCCGTCACGCCCTGGCAGCGTCCTTCTTCATTCCAGGCTGTTTCTCCGTGACGGACCAGATACACTGTCAGAGGTTGCTGGTTGGACATAAGACCTTACACAATAGAAGCCAAACTCGACCGTTTGCAGCTTGATGCACTACGTTCTCAGGAGGATCGGCTATCCTGATTTTTCTCACGGCAGAACCGCAATAATCCGAACCGGTGCGCCTGAGCCTTTGGCGATTTTCATCGGGAGGGCAATAATCGTTGCCCCGCGTGGCGGCAGTTGGTCCAGGTTGGCGATATTTTCCAAACCCGGCTTATTGGCACCATTCAGAACCTGATGGGCAATAAAATCTTGCGACTGGCCGTAGTCGAGGCTGGGCGTATCCACGCCCACCGCATCTATTTCACGCTGCGAGACCAGGAACTCAGCCGCCTCGCGTGAAAAGCCCGGAAAGTGGAGGTTGGCGACATCCCCCGGCTGGTCCGTGCCCAAGTAGCGTTTTTTATCCGGCCAGTATTGTCCCCAGCCGCTGAACATGAGCACCAGCGCCCCTGGGGGAATCTCACCGTGGGTGGACTCCCAGGCCTGAATATCCGCCACGCTGACGCGGTAATCGGCATCCTGAGCGGCCTGGGCGCTGACGTCAATCACGATCGCCGGGCCGATGAGCTGTTCGACCGGCACCTCGCTGGCGGTCCGTTTACCTTCCGCAAAATGAATCGGGGCGTCCATATGGGTACCGCTATGTTCGGCCAGACAGATATTATTGGCCGCATACCAATAGCCGGCGTCCGTTCTTTGTGCGGCCACGACTTCGAGTGCATACGGCTTGGCCGTTGGCCACGAGATGGTGTGTTCATCGTAGGGATATGTCAGATCAATAATTTTGCTTTCGTCCAGGGCCAGTCCCGGCCGACTCATCAGCCACAGACCAAGCAGCACAAACACTATCAGGGACCGTTTCATAGGGCGTCCTCCTCAGCCGTGTTGGGTTGACTATACTGTGTCGAAGAAGACCGTGCCAGGCAAGCCTGCGTCCTGCCCGAGCACAGGCCGGCATCGTGTCTGTCGCAGCCGATTGACAAACCCGAAGCCACACCCGAATAATGGCGGCGCACTCTCAGGTCATGCCGTCCGCTCAAAATGTCGAGTCGGACCGGAAGAGTCAGAGCCCGGAGAGAGTCGTAAGGAGGCAATATGATTCGCGAATACAAATTCCCCATGCTTGAAAAAGTGATCTTTGGGATTGGAGCGCTGGAAAAAGTGACTGGAGAACTGGACCGTTTAGGCAAAAAACGAGCGCTCATCCTGACGGGTAACAGCCTTTCGACCAAGACCGATCTGGTGCAAAAACTGGAAGCCCTGCTGGGCGAGCGTTGGGCCGGAACCAATAACGGCATTCGCCAACATGTGCCGAGTCAGACCGTCACCGCTGCGGTCGCCCAGGCGCGCGAGGTCCGGGCCGACTCCATTATTGCCTTTGGGGGTGGCAGTCCGATTGATGCGGCAAAGATTGTGGCCATGGAATTACTCCAGGAGGGCCAGCCCCAGGAGGCCATGCCTCAGATTGCGATTTCTACGACCCTGTCCGCGGGTGAGTTTACGCCCTTCGCCGGCATCACTGACGAAGACTCGCGGGTCAAAGGGTTGAGGACGGACCCGCGCATTTGTCCCAAGACGGTGATTCTCGATCCCGAAGTCACCCTGCCCACGCCCAAGCAGCTCTGGACCGCCACCGGCATGAAAGCCCTGGACCATGCCATCGAAGCCATCTGGTCGGTCAATCCCCAACCGGTGACGGACGCGCTGGCCATGGAGGCCATTCGTAAACTGCATCGCTATCTTCCCCTATCGCTCGCAGAACCTGACAATCTTGAAGCGCGGGGTGAATGTCAGGTCGCCGCCTGGCTGTCCATCTTCGGGCTGACCAATGTCGGGGTACGCCTGAGTCATATTTTCGGGCATCAGATCGGCGCACGCTGGGACGTTCCGCACGGGGTAACCTCGTGCATCACCATCCCCCACTGCATGCGTTTTCTGGCTCCGCAAACCCTAAAGCAGCAGGGCATGATCGCCGAGGCCCTGGGGATTCAGACCAACGGGCGCAGTCCTGAGGCCGTGGCGGCTGAAGCGGCTGGCACGGTTGAAGCCTTTATCCGGTCGCTCGACGTACCGACCCGCCTGCGCGATGTGGGGGCCATAGAGGAAGAACTGCCCATCGTTGCCGAGGAAGTGATTAAAGAGAGTTCCCTGTGGCATAATCAACAGGGTGGAGAAGAGGCGCTGCTCGGACTGCTCCGACAGATGTGGTAGGCAATCGGACCGAGAAAAGAGCCTATATGGCGAAGCCGCTGCGTTTCATCGAAGAGCCGGCACGCTCAACACCGGTGAAGGCCGAAACCCAGGTCCTGGTGATTGGCGGCGGCTCGGCCGGCGTATCGGCGGCGGTTGCCGCGGCCCGCCAGGGAGCTGACGTGATCCTGGTTGAGCGCCTCGGCTATCTCGGCGGCCTGGCCACCGGCGGTATGATTATTCTGCTGCTGACGCTTGATGACGGCCGCGGGCGGCAGGTGGTCGGCGGCTTATGTCAGGAAGTGACCGAGCGCTTGGACCGGCGCGGCGCGGCCCAGTTTCCGTCACAGGACGAATGGGGCAGCGCGGATGAAGCGCTGGTGCGGCGCGCCCAGTCCTGGGGGTTGGTCTGGGGTCACGGCCCGCATCGTGTGCGCTATTCGGTCGCCTACGATCCCGAAGAGCTCAAGTTTGCCCTGAACGGTATGCTTGAAGACGCCCAGGTCCAACTGCTGCTGCACACACATGCCTGTGAGGCCCTGGTCGAGGGCGACCGTATCGCGGGGGTGACGTTTCAGAGTAAATCCGGCCGTTTTGCCATCCTGGCCGACGTCGTCATCGATGCCAGCGGAGATGGCGATATTTTTGTCTCAGCCGGGTCTGCCTATGAAAAAGAAAAGGTGCTGCCCTGGCTGTGGTTCTCCATGGGCGGGGTGGACAACTCCGATGACGCCATCCGTGCTGGCGGCTGGTTTTTTCATACCATCGGGAAGGACAAGGTTTTATTGCCCTGGGGGGCGACCGACAAGGTCTCCAGAAAGATTGACGCCACAGACCCCGACGATCTGACCTATGCCGAGTTGGAATGCCGCAAGCAGGTCATGGCAGAGGTTGACCGTCTGCGGAAAGAGGCTCCCGGCTTTCGGCACGCCTATCTGTGTCACATTGCCGACCAACTCGGCATTACGGAAAGCCGGCGCTTGGTCGGCGAGTATATGCTCAGCCGAGAAGAGGTGGATACTCCCTGTGAGGACGTGATTGCCATCACCGGCCATTGGACCAAATACGAAAGCCTCTACTATATTCCGTACCGATCCCTCCTGCCCAAGGAATTCTCAAACCTGTTGGTGGCCGGCCGCTGCATCTCGGTCGATCACCGCGTTCATCACGCTACCAAAGAAATCCCGCCCTGCATGGCAACCGGCGAAGCTGCGGGAACCGCGGCCGCTCTGGCCGTGCAAACCGGCCTCGGCCCGAAAGCCCTGGATGTGAAAAAACTCCAGCAGCAACTCGAAGCCCGTGGAGCCATTTTGCGAGTATAATACGAGGAAAGCGGTATTTCAGAGATGTCATTTTCTCACTAGCAGGAAACCCAAAATACAGGAGCGAACCGCCATGTTAAACGAACTGAAAGTTACGCTACCGCAAGAGGTCTCCATAGAAGAAGCCAGACTGCTTCTTATGGTAAAGCTGTTCGAGACCGGCCGCCTGTCCTTAGGACAAGCGGCCCGACTATCCGGACATTCGAAGCGTGTGTTTATGGAGATGCTGGGGAAATCGGGGGTAGCGGTGTTTGACCAGCCGGCTGAAGAACTGGAAGAGGCTCTTGATGATTTTGTCCGCCGTATTAAGGCCAGACGCATTCTCGGGCTGGCGCATTCTGGTCTCTGGCAAGGTCTCCTTGCCAGAGACCAGAATGCTACTGATGGTTCTCATTATAGGCTCTAGCCCTGCCGGGGACTCCTGTCATGCCGGACGTGATCCGGCATCCAGCAGGCGGCGGGGGCAGGGGTCCTGGATTCCTGCTTGCGCAGGAATGACGGGCGGCTACACAGCATCGTGATTTGCGCTAACCCTGTTTATTTGCGGCCTTCCCCCCAGGTATTCCAATAGGTGACCTCTTTCCCCGGTCGTCGCCTCGCGGGCTTGAAGTCTTTCCCCGTGTAGTAGGCAACCGGCAGCAGGACGGCCTGGGTGACGGAGTCGGGGATGCCGAGAGCTTCGGCAACTTTACGCTCTTCAACCAAATGCAAGGTTGTCCAGGCGGAACCGAGCCCGCGGGCGCGCAGGGCTAACATCAGCGACCAGGCCGACGGCAGGATCGAGCCGTACAAACCGGCTTGCGCCGCCGGGCTCGGATCGTCCGGTCGGCCCTCAATGCAGCCGATGATCAGTACGGGCACTTCATGCATATGGTCGGACAGATGCCACGCCGAGGCGGCAATGCGCTGACCCGAAGTTGTCGGTGTACCGGTGGGACGTGGGCCGGCATAGCTCTCAAAACTTTGTCGGTACAGATCCGCGACGATCTTTTTCTTGTCCGGGTCGGTCACGACCATAAAACGCCAATTCTGCATATTGCTGCCGCTCGGCGCCTGGAGAGCGATTTCGATGACTTCCTCAATGACCTCCGGTTCGACGGGACGCGTCAGATCGAGCCGCCTCCGCACCGTGCGTGTGGTCGTCAGTAATGTATCGACAACGGCAAGATCAAGTGGGGCGGCCAGTGAGGTAGACTGTACCTCCCCGTTGTCGGCAGCCTCATGCTGATCTCCATACGAAGGGGAGGGCTGGAAACCGAAGCTGGCGACGATAAGCGTTGTCATGAGCCAGACCTTGGCGCTTGTAGATAGGCAACTATGCGTTTCGCGCTTCATGAATACTCCTTTCAATCCTGTCTAGGTGCGTACCAATTGAATTCTCGGTGAAGACCCGCTGATATTACTCTGATTCTCCAGGTCTCGCCGCACACGCTGGCGGAGTGACTCCAAGTGGACTCCGGCACACTCCTCTGGGAGTGGCGAGACCTTCTTCAAGCCCTTCCCCAGCATTTTTATCCCGCCCGGATAGCCGGAGACGTATTTATGATAGCCCACCGCGATTTGAATCAGGCCGACGAACAGCTCCCAGGTATTGTCATCGTCTTCCACGTCATCCAGGGCCTCTTCCAGATGCTCGTGGGCTTCAAAATAGCGACCGGAATTAAAATCCTTGACGGCGCTGAGCAGGGCAGGGTGGTATGTCATGGTCAGGTATTGTAGCTTTTCCTCTGATAAGAAACAGTGCTCAGACATAACCCAAAAAGGAGGGCCACGCTATGGCGAACGTTGCTGAACTGTGTACGAAAACGCTGACCGAGGTTGCCGGTCTGATCAAGACAAAGGAGGTCTCGCCGGTCGAGTTGACCCAGGCCATGCTTGAACGTATTAACGCGCTCGACGGCAGGCTCCACAGCTATATTACGGTCACGGCAGACCTGGCCTTGGAACAGGCCAAAGCGGCGGAACAAGAAATCCAAAGCGGCCGGTATCGCGGTCTGCTGCACGGGGTGCCGATTGCGGTCAAAGACCTGTGTTACACCAAGGGCATTCCAACCACCGCGGCCTCGCCGATGTACGCGGATTTCAAGCCGGATTTCAACGCAACCGTGGTGGATAAGTTCTATGCAGCTGGTGCCGTCATGCTGGGCAAACTGGCGATGACCGAATTCGCTCTGTCCGGCTACCACCCATCCATGCAGCCGCCCGTCAATCCGTGGAGCGCGGCGCACTGGCCAGGGGCGTCGTCGAGCGGGTCGGGAGTGGCGACCGCCGCCTCCCTGTGTTTTGGCTCCCTAGGCTCGGACACGGGCGGTTCGATCCGTTTCCCATCTGCTGCCTGCGGTATTGTCGGTGTCAAACCGACCTATGGCAAGGTCAGCCGCTATGGCGTGTTTCCCCTGGGAGAAAGCCTGGACCATGTCGGTCCGATGACGCGTAGCGTGGCCGATGCCGCCGCGATTTTACGCACGATTGCCGGCTTTGACCCCAACGATCCGACCACCCGGCGCGAAACGGTACGCGATTATATGGACACCGTCTACAACGGAGTCCAGGGACTCCAGATCGGGCTGGATGAAGCCTACTGTACCAACGGCGTGGACCCGGTCGTGCGCAACGCCGTACTGGCCACGGTTCAGGTTTTTAAGGACTTGGGAGCCGAGATTCACGAGGTGGACGTATCGCAGATCAATGATGCCACGCCGCTCTGGTACGCCATGTGCGCGGCAGAGGCTGCGGCCGCGCACGCAGAGACCTTTCCGTCTCGGGCGGATGAATACGGACCCACATTCCGGGCGCTCCTGGAAGACGGGGTCAAAGTCACTGGCGCCCACTACGTCAAAGCGCATGTTGCCCGCCAGCGCACCCGCCGGTTGATTGACGATGTCTTGCAAGAGGTGGATATTCTGCTGTGCCCGGCTATGGCCACCCCGCCCATGGCGGTCAAAGACTTCTCGCCGCAGGCCGTGCTCCCGCCTGACAATATCCCGTCCCTGTTGGCCTTTACCGCGCCGATGGATTTTAGCGGCAGTCCGACGGTCAGCCTGCCGTGCGGATTTACGGACGACGGCTTGCCGCTTAGCCTCCAGCTTGTTGGTCGGCATGGCGAAGAGGGCACGATAATGCAGGCCGCCCACGCCTACGAACAGGCAACCGAATGGCATACCAGGCAGCCGGAGGTGTAGGGGCGCAGGCCTCTATGTCCCATGCCAGCCGCCCCGGTGGGGTGGCCGGCCACCCCAGCCCTGATTGCTGAGGCGGTTGGCAGCCATGGGCATCCCCTGGTGGTGGGCGCCGGCCCGGCGGACACCGGCCGGATTCTCTTCGGCCTCTGAAGCGGCTCTCCCGCCCGCGAGCGCAAATAACGCTGCTGTGGAGCCGTCCGTCATTCCTGCGCAAGAACGTCACCCCGTACTTGATACGGGGCAGGAATCCAGGCTCCCAGCCTCCGGATGCCGGATCATGTCCGGGGTCCGGTATGACGCAAGCGAACTGGCACGGCGACAACGTATCGTGAAACGCCCTAGCGCCCCTCCCGCTGCTGGGTAGCCCGTCTCTCTCCTCCTTGAGGAGTGCGGGCTTCCAGCCCGCAAGCGGCCAAGATGGCCGCGCTCTCAGGACGTGTGCTGCACATTACATTACTCGGCGGTCCCCCGCTCCCCTGCGCCGTGCCTGTCTGCGCCAGGGGGCCAGGAGTGCGGGCTTCCAGCCCGCAAGCGGCCAAGATGGCCGCGCTCCCAGGAAGCGGGCGGGCGAGCGGCCCGAGGCGGGGGCCGCCGGCCCGGTCCCGGGAGGCTCACGCCACAGTAGGCAGCACACGTCCTTGAGGAGTGCGGGCTTCCAGCCCGCATGGCGGCCAGGATGGCCGCCCTCCCAGGCGGGGCGCCCCCGGCCTCCCCCTGGGCCGCTTGGGGCCGGCCCGTGTCCTGCCCGACGAGCGCGGACCGGCACGGCGACAACGTATGGTGCCCCGACACCCCCCCCTCGGTCCCGCCCTGAGCTTCCGACACAGACGGCATGCATTGAGTGCTTGACAAGGCGGATAGGGGTTTGTATATATCCTCCGTCATGTCGTCTAAACTATTGATTTTATTGGACTTTTTATCCCTCAAGCTTGGTGGATACCCCCCCATATTAGGGGGGCCTGTCGTCCTCTCGGTGGGGGACGGCGCTTTGTCTGCGATGCCCGCAGCATTTTTAGAAGAGGAGAAGAAGTCGTTTTGTTTCCCCTAACCAGAAGGAGGTGCCCTATGAGACGGAGTATTGGGATCGCCATGAAAAGGAGTCTGTGGTTATGTGCAGCCGCACTCGTGGCCTACGGGACGCCGGCTTTTGGCCAGACGCTCGCGGACTATGATGCCGCCATTGTGACGGCGCAGGCGGAGCTGGACACGGCCACCGCCGCATTCAACACGGCCCAAACGGCCAAGGACACCGCCCAGACTGCGGTTGATACCGCCAAAGCGACGCGGGACGAACTGAAAGCCGCCCGCGACCTCATTGATCGAGAAACCGCAGAATGGAAGGCCGCGCATAAGAAGTTCAAGGAAGCGGCCGATGCCGTGTGGGACGCCCGCGAGGTGCGCGACGCTGCATCCCATACGGTGGGGATGACCCGGATCGCCAAGCTCCAGGCCGAGACCACACTGCAAGAAACCGTCGATGCGCGCGTGGCCTACCTGACCTCGCCCGCAGGCCAGCAGGAACTCACCATTGCCGCCCTGGAATCAAGTATCGCGCACTTGCAGGCCGAACGCGACACGCTGCAAGCCGAACGCGACACGCTGACCACGGCGCTCCAGGCGGCCAATGCGGACAACCAGACGATCCAAGAGGAGTTGGATTTGGTCACCACAGTGCTTGACATAGCGATGGAGGACATTCTCCAAGCCGCCGAGAAGCTGACGACCCTCCAGGCGCAACTTGCGGACCTTGAACAGCAAATTGCAACCCTCGAAACGGAACGGGACACGCTGCGCACAGAGATGACCACAATGGAGGAGACGCATCAGCAAATGGAAACGGAGGCCGAGGAGATGCGCGATTCCCACGTCAGCTTTGTTGATGCCGTTGTGGACGGCTGTATTCCGTATCCCGATGGCGAAGGCGGCTATACCCTCAATACGGACAGCGCGACCTGTGTGGACGCCCGCGTGCTTGCCCTATCACCCCAGGGGTGCCGCGACCTAGCCGGTCGTATGGTAACGATTGAAGTGGTGGACATCGAGGGTGGGTATATCGTTTGGTCGCCGAAGGCATTGGAATTATGGGGAAACAGAAACGCCAATGGGATTCTTCTGTATGGGCTAGATGGGGGTAACCTGCCCGCCGGTTTGCACTCGCTTATTTCCCTAGATTTGCCGCACTGGGATGTGATCTTTGCAGCGGACGCGGGAACACTCCTCACCGGCTACAAGGCACCCAACGCTGACACGATCGATCTGATTGAGTCGCATCCTGTAGACGGGCTCTATCCCTGGTCTGAAGCGGTGGTGCGGCCCTTTGAACACGAACTGTATGAGGCGCGGATGGCGGAGATGTTTTACCGCCTCTCCGAGCACGTTGAAGATGGAATTGAGAACCCCCATTGCCCAGGGTTCTAGCTGTGGTTGAACCGATGCGTCCCCTGCCTTTGGTTCAACTACCTCGACTCGGCCCCCTCCTGTCGCACAGGGGGGGCCGGGGTTAGTGTCCGGCTGATGGAACAGTGGTTGTGCCATGCAGTCGGACACGGCACAAGAAAATGGCCGGGGTAATGGTGCCCCGGTCGTTTTTTATGAAGGGATGCCCATGCAAACGATTTATCTTGCTGCGATACTCACGATTGCCATCACACTCGTCATCCTCAGCCTGCTCATGCCCTGAGTCACCCCACGAAAGGAGAACCCCAAGGATGGAAGATCCCGCAGTGCTCGACGCCCTGGAAGAACAGAGAGAACAGTTAAATATCGCCTATCAGGGAAACAAGATGAAGTGCCCGAAATGCCTGGACCACTCCCTGTTTTTTCAGGCGGCGATCCCTTTCAGAGAAAACAGGGCGGAGGGATTTCGTTTCTGCCGGTCTGCGGATCGTCAACTCCCGATTCGTATCAACTACAAAGGGCTGGACGGATATGGCTCTGTGAAGATTCCGCCCGAGCTGGTCGGCCATCCGGCTTTGTCTCCCCTCATTCCGCCCAACTCAATCCAGCGGCTCCAAACTTTGATCGACACGATTGACCGCTATCGTGTAGCGTCTGGGAAAGAATGAGGCGTGAGATGGAATGGTCTGAAATGGGATGGCGGTCGTGGCTGTGACGACGGTGGGGGACGGGGCGGAGCAGGAGTTTCTACCGGACGCGGTGGGGGAATGTATAGCAGAGGACTTCCCCCTGCCGGGAGAGACGACCGCCCTCGAGTGGCAACAGAGCTGGCAGAATTTTGTCATCACGGATGTGGAATAAGTGGGGCGTTTCTTTCTATCCGTCATTCCGGCGCAAGAACGTCACCCCGTACTTGATACGGGGCCGGAATCCCAGGCTTCCAGGCCCCCGTCTCTGGATGCCGGATCAAGTCCGGCATGACGAGCATGTAAGGCATGGCGACAGCTTAGCGTGCATTGCTCCAGGAGGCGGAGACCTTGTTATTCCGGAACAGCGGCCTCGCCCGCCACAGCAGGACGACAATAATCGAAATCCCGGCTGTTTGCAGCAGCCCGATGGGCCAGCCCCGACCGTGTGGGCTGAGCTCACTCCAGACCAGATGGCTCAGGGCGACCTGGGCGACATAGAGCGCCGCCCAGGGCCACATCCAGGGTCGCATTTTCCAGAAGCCCCAGGTCCCTGCGGCAAAAATAAGCGCATGCAGCAGGCCGCCGGCCTTTGCCGACCAGCCCATGAACTCAATGCCGAACCAGACCTCAACGTCTTCCGCCACTGGCCTGGTTATCAGTTCAATGGGAACGCCCAGGGCCAGGAGGGCACACCAGACAAAGAGGATATTCATCCACCAGGGCCGCACCCTGAGTTGTTCTTGGAGAAAAGACGTTTCGTTCTGCATGGCCCAGCCACTCTAATCTTGCCGAACTTTGACGACCAGCTTTTGCCGCCCCCACTTGAGCGCCTTCTTCCGGGTGGAAAAATACACGTCCAACCGATTGGGGCCCTTAATCGCGCTGCCGATATCCTCAACCACACCCTTGCCATAACCGGGGACTTTTATGACCGTTCCATACGGATAATAGCGGGTGTCCGCGGCAATGGTGCCATGCTTGGCCTTGGTGCCGCTGGCAGTCAGTCCGACAATTTTCCGTTTGCCCTTATTCGGCCCACTGGCGACATACGCCCGCCAGAAAAAAATCCAGCCGCGGCGCCAGTTGGTACTGATTTTGTCGGACGAGTAGGCGGTCACAATCATGGGACGCTTTTCATACGACGCACAGCCGGTCAGGCCGGTCAGCCCGAGCACCAGACTTATAATGACGCACAGTCCGTACCTGCACACATTTTTCCTCCACCTCATACTCCACCTCCACATTCCTTGAACCGGCTCGGCCCGAGTTCATTCGACGAGTCGGACTAGAGCAAATCACGATGCCGTGTAGCCGTCCGTCATTCCTGCGAAAGCAGGAATCCAGGTCCCCGGCCCCCCGGCCTCTGGATGCCGGATCACGTCCGGCATGACGAGAGCACAACAGCATGGCTACAACTCAATGTGAAACGCGCTAGTCGAGCGGCTTGACCGGCCTCGAAGTCATGGCCGCGCCGGTGGTGCCACGATTGATGTGGCTGTTCCGCGCCTGCGCTTCTTGTTTCATCCCAAAGCGTCGCCACATGTCCGGGCCAATGGCGGTTAGGCCGCCGTCAACGACGAGCGCCTCACCCGTGACGAAGGCCGCATCATCACTCGCCAGGAAGAGCGCGGCACCGGCAATATTTTCGCCCGTGCCATGGTCCGGCCAGGGCTGAAACGTCGCCAGGGATTTAGCGCTTGCTGCCGGATCGCCCTGATCTGTCAGGCCGGTCAGAATCCCCCCAGGGCAAATCGCGTTGACGCGAATCCGGTCGGGTGCGAGCTGTACGGCCGCAGCCTTTGTCAGATTGATCACCGCGGCTTTCGCGGCTGAGTAGACGAGCGGTCCGCTGCCGCCACTCAAGCCTGCCGTTGAGGCAGTGTTAATGATCGCTCCTCCGTGGCCCTGCTGCTTCATGGCTCGGGCGGCGTGTTTGATACCAAGGAAAACCCCTTTGGCGAGCACATCGAACGTGTAGTCCCACTCTTCGACCTCGATATCCCAGACCGGACCCACCGCTCCGCCTACGCCGGCATTGTTGAACACAATATCGACTTGGCCAAATGCCGATGTTGCCAGCGCAATCATGGCCTCAACATCGGCTTCTTTGGCCACGTCTGTCTTGATAAAACGAACCGCGTCGCCATGACCTGCATTTGCGGCTTCAGCCACAACTGCGGTACCGTTTGCCTGGTTAAAATCCGCAATCACCACCCGCGCGCCCTCGTCCAGAAAACGCAAGACGGTCGAGCGTCCCATACCGCTCGCCCCGCCGGTGATGACCGCGACCTTTCCCTCAAGTCTCATGCTGCGTCCTCCGTTTCCGTGCCTTACCGTCTGGAGGAGATGCTCTACATCCTGACCGTATTTTCCGGCTCGGCGACCAGCGGGTTCTCCAACTCGCCCAGCTTGTCGATGGCAATCTTGACCGTATCCCCAGGCTTGAGATACTGGCGCGGTTTCATGGCAAAACCCACGCCGCCCGGAGTCCCGGTGGAGATGACATCCCCCGGCTCCAGGGTGAAACTGGTTGACAGGTGCTCGATCAGCTCAAAGCAGTCGAACAGCAACTGACAGGTGTTCGAGCTTTGCCGCAGCTCGCCGTTCACCCAGGTTTTGAGGTCCAGGGTGTGCGGGTCGCCGACTTCATCCGGCGTTACCAGGTAGGGACCCAGCGGGCAGTGGGTGTCGAACGATTTGCCCATGGTGAAGGTCGGCACGCGAATCTGCCAATCCCGCACGCTGACATCGTGGGCGATGGTGTAGCCGGCAACCACTTCGGCGGCGCGGTTTTTTGGTACGTGGCGGCAATAGCGGCCAATGACCACCCCCAGCTCGCCTTCGTAGTCCACCTGGTCCGAGGCGCGGGGGACGTGGATGCCTTGGCCCGGTCCGGTCACCGAGGTGGATTGCTTATTGAAGATCATGGGAAATTCCGGCGTCTTCATACCGGTTTCTTCGATATGATCTCGGTAGTTGAGGCCGACCGCCAGGATTTTTGGCGGACGGAGAACGGGCGCTTCCAGGGTCACGTCGGCCAACGCAATCCGAGCCGTGCTCTTTTCAGCGGCCTGCCGTGCGCTTGCCAGGGCATCCGCGCCGGCGGCCAGGAAGGCGCACATCTCGGTGGGCAGGTCCGGGGCGGCGGCAGACAGGTCAACAACGCCCTCGCCGTCCACCACTCCGATGCGAGTCGCTCCGGACTGGGTAAAGGTCACTAATTTCATACGATTCTCCTTGTGAGCTACTCTTTCGGGTTCATGGGCAAACTCGGGTTAATGGGCAAAGCGTTCCCAGGCTTTGGCCGGTTCCGGAACCGGCGGGATGTCCGGCTGTGGTTCCGGTGGCGTGCCGGTGACGGCAAAGGGAACGTGATCGCCAAAATACATCACATGTTGATTGTACGGTTTTACTTTCTCGGGTGTGAGCACGAGGGTAGGGCTGTCGAGCAGGGTGTGTTCGTGCGTCTTGGTCCACGCCAACGCGGGTTCCAGCCCGCCGGCGTGCGGCACCCCGATCCCGTGGACGTAGTAATGAGACGGAATGACGATTTTAGCGCCGAGCTTTTTCATAACCACGTCGGCCCACTTGGGCGTCAGGATATGCCCGTCGTCGCTGACCGACAAAAACGCCACGTCGATATCGCCCACCATCTCCCAGATATGTTCGGGCGGGTTCTGTCGGTTGTCGCCCCAGTGCAAGAACCGCAGTCCGCCGGTTTCGATCACGTACAGGTTATTGTTCCATTGGGTGCTTTCGTCGGGCGGGCAGGGGTCCTTACCGGTGGCGGCAATGACTGCACTCCGAAAGGGATATTTCCCCTGGGCCTCGCACATATGTTTTTCGGCAATGCCGAGAATCTTGACATCGCCCAGCTCAAACGTCCCGGCCATGCGGTCCAGAATCATGGTCGCGTCGATCCGTTCGGTTGCGTCGTGATCGAAGTGGGCATGGGTGACGAGCACGATGTCGGTCTGCTGCTTGGGCAGATGCATCTGATACCACATGCCGAACATATGCGTCGGATCGTTGCGCCACGGGTCAATGAGCAACTCGATACCGCGCGGTGAGGTGATCTTGAACGCCATGTGACCGTAATAGGTGACGGTCACCTCTCCGGTGCTCTTGCGCACCCCGCCGTACTTTTGCGCGGCCATGACCCTGTCGTTGTTCGAGTCTTGCTCGTGGGCGACGCTGTGGGCGCTGGCAGCGTGTGGGGCAACCAAGACTGCCAGCAGCAGCATGAGGGACCGGATAGCGGAGGGCGTCAAGCTCCTTTTCTTCGTTCTCATACGCCATTACTCCTTTTTTCTCTGCATTCAGCCTATGGTTCTTTGCCCCAGCGTTCAAGGACTAGGGGAGACGCAAGGCCGGTCGCCGGTAGGGTCATGGCCGCGTCTTAGCCCTTGCGATAGTCCGGGTCCTCCAGCCCCGGCATGCTGAGATAACCGGGTAATTGCTTGAAGCGGGTAATCCAGGCCTGGACCGCAGGGTAGGGCTCCAGTGAAATATCGCCCATAGGCGCGAGCGCGATATACGGAAAGCAGGCCACATCGGCAATTGTCGGCCTGTCCCCGCACAGCCAGTCCTGCCCGGATAGCTGCTTCTCCATGATCGTCAGCGACGTTGCGCCGCGTATGCGAGCTTCCTCAAGGCTGCCTTTGAACGTATGCGGCAGGCCATTACCGCTAATCCCGAACGACACCAGAGCGCGGGCCGTAAACACCCCGAACTGAATCCAACTGGCCGCAAAGGCCAGCCATTCCATGACGGAGGCCGTGCCGGTGCTATCTTCAGGGAGCCAGTGCCGGCGCTCATCATGCTGGGTTGCCAGATAGACCAGGATAGCCATGGAGTCACGCAAAACGACCTCATCGTCAACCAGAACCGGCACCTCACCGCGCGGATTGACAGCCAGAAACGGGGCTTGGTGCTGCTCATCGGTCATCAGATCGATAACAACGGATTCATATTCAAGACCGAGAAAGGACAGCAGGAGTCGGACCTTGTGACTATTGCCGGATTCCGGGTGCTCGTACAGTTTCATATATTTCTCCTTCGATGTTCATCAGAGCGAACGAGGGAGCAAACTTGTGTATGGTCAAGTGTCCTTAGACATGACCGGTTTTTCTATGCTTGTATAGAAGATGTCAATCTGTATTTGCTTTGGAGAGGACTAGGTGAAATGGTTTGTCCTTTCCGAAGGTCGCTATATGTATTTCCGAGACATCTGCCGAGAGATACGCAAGTCCACTTGTCCCTGCATCATAGCTGGGTGCACCAGTAGGGAGTGAGAACGGGCTAGAGCCGGTTCGATAAATTATAATCTTCGCTCCGCCATTCTTCTGTTCGCCCGTTATTTTTGTTCTATTGGACCCGCTTCCCCACTCCATCGAGATAGTAGCTTGCTCCTGAGTAATCTCTATTTCTTCGCCGCTCTGAAGTGACCAATTCCCTGCAAATCCAGGTAACGGGTGCTTTGGAGTGTAATAGGCTTCCGCGAAGCGTCGTAAAAAACGTTTGTGTTGTTCTGCTAGTTCCTCACATTTATTCCATTGCTCTATCTCTTGCGTCTCCTGATCGTTGATAGCTGCTAAGGCTCGATTGACGTTTGTATGGACATCATTAGCGCCTTGAGCCTTGATTAGTAGGTCTCGCGCATCGGTACGAAATCCTTTGCTGATCAATAGATAGGCCAAATTGGCCGCTGATAACGTATTCCCTTTTTCCTCGGCTAATCTGTAATATCTGACGGATTGTATCGGCATGTCTAACTCAGCTAATTGGACTCCTAGATTGTTCGTCCCCATAGAAGAGTCCGGGTTAAGGTGGGTCTCCCGTAAATAGTTCTTGAACGAAACATACGGTATACTCACTTGGCTTTGGGCATAAGCTGCGGCAAATGCGGCATTGGAATCCCCAGGTTCATATTCTGTCACCTTTTCTAATGCGACGGCTTCCATAATCTTGTCGCCTAGCTCTTTCTCTATACTGGCGATCTCTCTGAAGAGGATAGCTCTATTTTCTTCAGAGGAAATCCCTCCTAGCTTCTCACTGAGGAGACGGAGCGCCTCTTCAGGAAGTCCTAACTTTGTTTGGCACTGAGCAATCTGAACTATCGACGAGACTCGTTCAGCTTCGGAGCCGGCAGAGCCAGCCGCTTGCTTAAAGGCAGGTATGGCCTTGTCGTACTGTTCTGTAGCTCTATAACAGTAGCCGAGTTGGGCTAGAATATATGATCTTAATTTCGCGAGTCGCCCATCTTCGCTCTCGCTGTATCCCTGGAGTGTGGTTAGAGCAGCTTTGTCGTTTATGATTTGATAGCGATAGCTTAGGCAGGTGATGGATAATTTTTCTTTCTCCAATTCATCTGTCTCGGTCTCCAGGAGTTTCTTTTCGATCTCATCGGCATCGCCGAAATTTCTAGCTCTAAGAGTAAGCCAAAACGATAGTAAAGATATTGGTTCCTTATTATCTTGGGCTTCTATTATCGGGTCTGGCTCCTCCTCTTCCTTGGGCTTCTCTAAGTTATCTGGAGCAGTTTGAGATGGAGCTTCTATATCCTTTTCCTTTCCTCCTCCTAAATCCGCTACTATGCCTCGCATTTTAATTCTATTTAATTTGGGGAGCATCTCTTTTATCTGTTCCCGAAAAATATAGAGAGCAGAGAATACGCTCACAACTAGTGCTAATTTCCACAGCTCTCCAATTGCCTCTATAAATTTACTGCTTTCTTCTGACACTTTTGCTTTCTCCTAAAATGGCTTTTTAGTAAGGAATCTCGGCCAGAACTCGTTTGTAAATTGTGTTTGCCACGAAGGGGTTATTTTGTGGCGTTAATACACGTGGCGTGGTTTGGGTCGTTCCGATTGATGAGAGCGACAAGCGGACCTGTAGCGGTAAGGGTCACGACCGCTCTCGCTGCTGCTTCAGAAGTCCTTCAGAAAAACGTTGGCCACAGTTTTCTGATAACGCCTCGGTGGTTCCGTCTATTGCACCGATATGACCGGAGAGGAAGTCGAACAGGCTAGGCTCCTTGTCCTCCGGCGCTTGTTTTCCTTCTACTTCTTCAAGAGGCACGGTAATTGTCATCACAAGCGCAGCCCTATCATTGTTCTGGCAGTCTTCCAAAAGAATATCGAAAACACTGGACTACCGCCAGCCTCACCTCCCGGTAGAGTCGGATAGAGTGCGGGAAATTGGACTGCCGGAATAAGCGGAATTGCGGATTGTGATGACAGCGTATATGCTGTCATCCTATGGTGTCTCGGATCGTGGTCGATACGAACGTTCTGGTCTCTGCGATCCTGTCGCCCGATGGCGCGTCGCGAGAAGTTCTACGGCGATGCCTGATCGGTGGCGCTCGACCGCTAATCAGTAACGCTCTGTTTCTGGAGTATGAGGATGTGTTGGCGAGAGAAGACTTATTCACTAAGGCACCTATCAGTGCGAGAGACCGAGCGGCGCTACTGGATGCTGTCCTCAGCGTCTGCCAGTGGATCAATATCTCATTTCTGTGGCGTCCGAATCTGCCGGACGAGTCCGACAATCATCTGATCGAACTGGCGGTTGCGGGTAATGCAGAGTGGATCGTGACGGGTAACACCAGGGATATTGCGGCAGGCGAACTGGTTTTCGACAGCTTCCGTATCGTCACGCCGGGTATTTGGCTGAAGGAGGATGACGAACATGGCAACACTAACAATCCGACTTCCTGACGCGCATCGGGACCGACTGGCAGCCATGGCTGCTCAGCGTGGCCAAAGCCTGAACAAGTTGATGGAAGAACTCTCCGTGCGGGCGTTGGCCGAACACGATACTGAAATGCGCTTCCGCATGCGCGCGGCGCGTGGCAAGGTCGCTCGGGGGTTAAAACTGCTCGACGAACTGGACCGCCGCCATGCCCAGGACCCGTAAAGTTTGGCGGCCCACCGGAACGTAGCACCATGGCACTTCCGGCCAACTCAAGCTATGCTCCCTGCACCCAAAGAGCGATGAGGAAAGGAGACCTGCATGAAGCTCGATACACCCCGTTTGGACCCTATTCAACCGGAAGACTGGCCTGATGAGATCAAGAAAACCTTGCAGCCCAATGTCGAAAAGGGCACGGTTTTCAATATCTTCAAAACCCTGTCGCACCATCCCGACCTGTTTCGCCGCTGGCTCGTCTTCGGCAATCATGTGTTGTTCAAATCCACCCTGCCGCCACGCGAGAGAGAATTGGTCATTCTGCGCATAGGCTGGCTGTGTGAAGCCGAGTATGAGTGGGCCCAGCATGTGCTGATTGGCAAAGAAGCCGGACTGACTGCTGAGGAGATTGATTGGATTAAGGCTGGTCCGAATGCGCGGGGTTGGAGCGAAGCCGATAAGCTGTTGCTGCAAGCCACGGATGAGCTGCGTAAAGACGCCTTTATTACCGATGCGACCTGGAACGGGTTATGTCAGCATTTTGACAAAAAGCAGCTTATGGATGTGGTGTTTGCCGTAGGGCAGTACAACTTGGTGTCCATGGCGCTGAATACCTTGGGCGTGCAGTTGGACGATGGCTTGGAAGGGTTTTGAGGGGATGCATGAAGGGGAACCCACCCCGGCGCTACGCGCCACCCCTCCGAGGAGGGGATTAAAAAGGAGCGTATATGGGAGATCGACTGAAGGATAAGGTGGCCATTGTGGTCGGGGCCGGACAGACGCCGGGCGAGACGATCGGCAACGGTCGGGCCACGGCGATTGTCTACGCCCGTGAGGGAGCCAAGGTCCTGCTGGTGGACCGCCGGCTTGAATCCGCCCAGGACACCCAGGCCATGATTGAGCAAGAAGGCGGGGTTGCGTCTTCTTTTGCCGCGGACGCGACCAGTGAGGCCGACTGCCAGAAAATGACGGAAGCCTGCGTCGAACGTTATGGCCGTATCGACATCCTGCATAATAACGTCGGCATTGGTGACGGTGACTCGGGTGTGACCGGAATGCAGGAAGAAAACTGGGACCGCATTCTCAGCGTCAACATGAAGAGTGTGATCATGCCGAGCAAATGCGTCATCCCCATTATGCGCGGCCAGCGCAGCGGGGCGATTATCAATATCTCCTCCATTGCCGCGGTCTGCGCGGTGGGCATTCTGGCGTATAAAACCTCAAAGGCCGGGGTGAACGCAATTACGCACCAGATGGCGCTGGGCAACGCCAAACACGGTATTCGGGTGAATTGCATTATGCCCGGTTTGATGGATACGCCCATGGCCATTGAGGGCATTTCAAAAGCCCGCGGAATCTCCAAGGAACAATTACGCCAGGAACGTGACGCCTCGGTCCCTTTGGGCGCGAAAATGGGTACGGGATGGGATATTGCCAACGCCTCGCTCTTCCTGGCCTCGGACGAAGCAAGGTTTATCACGGGGGTATTGCTGCCGGTTGACGGCGGCCAGAGCGCGCGTATCGGCTAAGCTGGTGTGTGAGACGCATCCAAGCAAAAAAGGAGGTTTGCCATGTCTACATTGCTGCATATGTCGTTTCGGGTGAATGATCCGCAACGCTCGGCCGAGCTGTACGCCGACTTGCTGGACGGCAAGGTGGTCGGCTCGGGGCCCCAGTTGAACAGCATCGGCGTACGCACGGTCGTGTTCGGCGACTGGCAGCCCGGCCGGCTGAACGACATCATGGAATTCTGGCCGCTGGACAAACACTGGGCCAAGGGTGAGTTTACCGACCGCACGATCGGTCAGGATCACCACTTCGGGCACGTCGCGTTTACGACCGACAAATCCTTCGACCAACTGGCCGCCATCGCTGCCAAGCACAAGGTGGACATCCTCGAAGAAGAACGCGGCCTGCCCCATCTCGTGCCCGTCATCTACGACCATGAGGGCAACTTTGTGGAGTTCTTCTCGCCTGACGATCAGTTGCCGACGGCGAGAAAGCCGCCCGCGTCGTAGACGAGATACCTCCTGCCGAATCGACTCCCCTCCGAGGAGGGGAGTATATACGATCTTACCCAAGCCAGGGCCATCGGCGTAGATGAAGCGACGACTGATGCACCTGCCGATGGGGAGGATTAGTCTATTAGGTTTGACAACCATCCACCCGTTTTATATGCAAAGAGCCCCTGCTTCGGTAGGGGCTCTTTCTGATTGAATCTGTACAGTCTCTAAACCCGGCAACGTAGTCGTCCTGTGAGGTAGTTATGGCTGAACAAAAGACCAGTTGGTTCGGACAAATTGATGTCAAGATCAGCATGAACATGGCAATCGTTTGGGCTAGTGCGGCAACTGTTATTGCTGGGATACTTATCTTGAGTTTCATGTAGGACGAAGGGAATCGTACAGTCTATATATTCATAGCTAGTGCCCTAGGCTTCCTTACTGGTATTGTTACGTTACTCGCAAGGCTGAATCAAAACGAGCGTCAATTAGAACAGGCGCGACGCACGGCGGCACTAGGCTTTATTATGCGATGGATGGACCCCAACTTTGATGAAACCCGCAGGAAGGGGCGTGCTCTGATTATTGAATTAAAATCTAAGGAGCAAGACTCCGACCCTGCAGCAGATAGTCAGCAAATTCGATTGCAGGGGCTCCGCCAAAATGATGAAAAGTGGTCCAGCTTTGTCGATATTACGAACTTTTTTGAAGCGTTAGGTGTCGCCTACCACCACAAACAAGTCGATGAATCTATTATTCGAGATTTCTTTCGGGATATTATTGTTGCCTATTGGAATGTATTCGCGCCCGCGATAGGAGAACGAAGGACCCAGAGAGATAATGCTCGGGTCCTTCGATGGTTTGAAAACTTATATGACGAAATGAAAACTTAGATGGCTGCGTCATCCCCCTCATAGCAGATCATACAGTTCCTCCTCGTTAAGAAAATTTGTCTGACACTATGGGCGGTGGTGTCAAACATAACTTTTTACTAGACCTCCCCTGTGTGTTTGTCAAGTTTTTCCCAATCGAAGCGTTCCAAAAAAATCTACCCAAACAGCCCTCTCAATAGTATCGAAAGCCCCCGGATTCTTCCGCAGGATCGTACCCACGGCAACTCCGGCTCTTCCTCACGCAGAATAATAACATAGGATAAAAGCAACATTTTCTTCCTCAACAACCCTTGGAAATGCTTGACTTTTCTCTCCGTTTTGGGTAAAATATTTCTGAAACCTGGAGGGAACGAAATGGCACAGAACGCACCCGGCAAACACTACAGAAAAGGCATGACACTCATACAGTTACAGGACAAGTTTCCTGATAATGCGACTGCTGAGCAATGGTTTATCGATCAGCGGTGGCCGGACGGGGTGCATTGCCCAGCTTGTGATTCCGACAACGTGCAAGAGCGCAAGAGTCGGAAGCCTCAGCCCTATCGTTGCCGTGAGTGCCGTAAGGACTTCTCAGTCAAGGCCGGAACCCTGATGCAAGGCTCAAACCTGGGATACCGAGTGTGGGCGCTGGCGTTCTACCTGATGTCCACTGGTATCAAAGGCACGTCGAGCATGAAGCTGCATAGGGACTTAGGCATCACGCAAAAGACCGCCTGGCACTTGGCGCACCGTATCCGGGAAACGTGGGCAGATAACACACCGTCCTTTGCCGGGCCGGTCGAAGTAGACGAGACGTACATGGGCGGGAAGAACGCGAACAAACACCAGAGCAAAAAGATTCCGAATGCCAACGGGACCATCGGCAAGACCGCTGTAGTCGGCATGAAAGACCGGGACACCAACGCAGTGAAAGCCTCTGTGGTCGAGCGAACCAACCAGGAGACGTTGCAAGCGTTCGTGAATGACCGCAAAGAGGGCGGCGCTAAGGTCTACACAGACGAGCACGGCGGCTATATCGGCTTAGACAATCATGAATCCGTCAAGCACTCTGTAGGCGAATATGTCAACGAGCAAGCCCACACGAACGGAATTGAGAGCTTCTGGAGTATGCTCAAACGGGGCTACTACGGGACGTATCACAAGATGAGTGAGAAGCACTTAGGACGCTATGTGAATGAGTTTGCAGGCCGGCATAACCAGCGCCCGCTTGATACTACGGTGCAAATGGAGTACATGGCGCGGGGGCTGATGAATAAACGGCTGCGGTATCGGGACTTGGTTGGGAAGTAGAAATGAAAAAGCCCGGCTGATTGGCCGGGCTTAACTGGCAGTAGAAAATCACCTCTAAGTTGCAGGTTGACTACGTTCTAAAAGTTTTCGGATGCCAGCGCTTTGATCTTCCAATCCTTGAATAAGCGCATCCACCTGCTTATCCCGCCGTGAACCAGTCTTCTCCATTCTACGCAACCCGTAGAAAATGAGTGCACATTGTGACAGACCAATAACACCCGCAACACACACTCCTGCTATATCAGTCCACAGTGGCACAGCCCCTACTTGTAGTGCCGAAACCGCAGCGGTTGCCAGTTCCTCGTACCCGGCCATTTAACTGTTCCTTTCTCCCTTGTCTTCGTCTTTTTTGGGCGAACTAACCCTGCTGATTCTTCTGGTATTGCCACTGCTTTTTCGGCGGTCCCATCATCGAAGCTCGGGCGATATTCTCAGGCGTATCAGGAATCAACTCAGGCATGGGTCGAGCAGGACGCCCACCCTTGTTAGATACAGGAGTGTGCTTGTGATTCGCCTTTTTGTGAGTTTTCATTAGTTCTCCATTCCCTTATGTCGCAACTCAATATGACAGCATTCTGTTGTTATATATCATGTGTCTCTATCGCATCGTCAACCCCACGGGACACTTTTTCGGCCTTGTGAGATCGACAGTGAAACCAAAGCGAAACGGGGGGGGTTGGGAGGAGGACAAGTGCGGACGCACCTCTCCCATCTTGGGTAAGATTGTATATAAGCCCCTCCGAGGAGGGGTGGCCCGAAGGGCCGGGGTGGGTTCCTGAGAAGCCCCCTTGCAAACGAGCCGGAAAATGAGGGGTACGGCGTTTACCTGCCTATGGTTTTTGTTGCTGGTCCGCATAGCAGGCGGAGCGGAGGTTCCGCTTACAGACGTTCCCGTGTTCGACAGGGAAACTCCAAAATCCGGCGGCATTATTCTATCGTTTCATCACTGGCCCGATGAAAAGGAAACAGCAGCAATTCTCAAAAAGACAACGGCGGCAGGTCTGAACAAGACAAAGAAAATTGAGAGGTTTAAGGTTTGGGTCTTTGAATGGCCGGAGTGGCGGGAGGGAATAGAGGCCCAAGAGGTATGCAGCAGTCTTCCGCAACTGTCCTCTCTGGAGTACTGCGAGCCGGATTACTTGCTTGGTCCGGCAGAGCCCGTAGGCTAGGTTAGCGAAGCGTAACCTAACATCACCTCTATTCTCCGTACATCTCTGTGATGAGGCGTCGGAGTTGAGCCGCTTCCTCCGGAGACAGACTGTCAACCCGCTGCTGCAGTCGTCGTTTTCTGACGGCGCGTATTTGGTCAACTGCGATTTCAGCTTCCTTCCCTGCGCATTGAATCTGCAGCCGGCTCCGTCACTGAGGATGTACCGTGGAGGTAAGGGGACAGACAACGACCGTATCCAGAAACTGATTCATCTCATCCTGACTGACCACTACGACCGGCCGTACCTTCCGGATTCCTCCGCCCACCGTGGGATTGAGGTCGGCAAAGTAAACAGCGCAACGCCTGGGAAAGGCCGCCGTCAATCCAGCCCATCGGCAACCGTCGCGTCGAGGTCCCGCCAGTCTTCGCCGGCCGTGGCCATGGCGCGGTAGGTGTCTTTCCAGGAGAGTTTGTTTTTTTTCGGGCCGTGCAAAAAGATGCCGTCTCCCGTCTCCTCCAGGACAAGCGAATCGCTCCAACCGTATTTCTGGATTAACGCCTTTGGAAGACGGATGCCCTTGGAGTTACCGATAGCGATCAATTTAACGGCTCGCGCGCCGCGGACTCCGGGTGCTTCGCTCATTGTCGCGACTCTCCTTTGTTCTGGAGAGTGGGTCCCGGCTCAGGCATCCCACTCGGGCTACGCTGACGGCCTCACAAATTCCCCACTTCCAACTCCAGCATCTCCCCGTATTTCTGAATCGCCTGCTCGCGCAACGCCGGTAAATGACCGGTGGGGAACAGGCCCTTGGTACCTTCGTACTCGCGCAGAACCTGGCGGGCCACGGTGATCTTGTGCACCTCGGTCGGACCGTCGGCCAGGCCCATGACGAAGGACTCGGTGATCTGCTTGGAGAACGGCATCTCGTTGGATACGCCCAGCGAGCCGTGCAGGTAGAGCGCCCGGCAGGCTACGTCGTGAAAGACTGTGGGCATCTGGGCTTTGACCGCGGCAATGTCTTTGCGTACCCTGCGGTAGTCCTTGTACTTGTCGATGCGCCAGGCGGTTTGCAGCACCAGCAGCCGGAACTGCTCGATCTCGATCCAGGAGTCGGCGATTTTTTCCTGGACCATCTGCTTATTGGCCAGGATTTCGCCCTGGGTTTCGCGCGACAACACCCGTTCGCACATCAGATCGAACGATTTCTTGACCTGGCCGATGGTACGCATGGCGTGGTGAATCCGCCCGCCGCCCAAGCGCGTCTGGGCGACCTCAAAGCCCTGACCCGGTCCGCCCAGGATGTGGTCGGCGGGAATCCGCACGTCTTCATAGCTGATATAGGCGTGGTCGCCCTCGTCTTCGGACTCCTCGCCAATGCCGACATTGCGAATGATGTTGATGCCCGGCGTGTCTGCCGGCACCACGAACATGGACATGCTCTGATAGGGTGCGGCGTCCGGGTCGGTCACGACCATGACGATCAGAAAGCTGGCCCAGCGGGCGTTGGACGAGAACCACTTCTGGCCGTTGATGACCCACTGGTCGCCGTCCCGTTCGGCCTTGCATTTGAACATCTTGGGGTCGGCGCCGGCGTGTGGCTCGGTCATGGAAAAGCACGATACGATCTCGTTGTTGAGCAAGGGTGTGAGAAAGCGTTCTTTCAGTGCCGGCGTGCCGTAGTGCGCCAGAATCTCGCTGTTGCCCGTATCCGGTGCCTGACAGCCGAAGACGATGGACGCAAAGCGCGAGCGGCCCAGAATCTCGTTCATGAGGGCGAGCTTGAGTTGGCCGTAGCCGGGGCCGCCCAGTTCCGGTCCCAGGTGGCAGGCCCACAGGCCGCGCTGCCTGACCTGTGCTTGGAGCTTGGGCACGATTTTTTTGTTGCGCGGATTCTGAATATCGTACGGATTGCCTAAAATATGGTCTAAGGGTTCGACCTCTTCACGGACAAATTCTGTAATCCAATCCAGCTCTTTTTGAAATTCGGGCTCGGTTTCAAAACCCCAGGACATACGCGCCTCCTTTATCGTGGTCGTTTCGCTTGCGTAAGCGTCGCCAGCGTAGTCTGCTGCTCCCCATCTGTCGATATCCCCAGCGTGACGCACTCCCCTGTCATCTCTTGACTCATCTAGCCGATTCGTATTAGCCAAGTTTAGCTAGTGGAGGGCTTGTCATGAAAGTGAATATGCACGAAGCCAAGTCGCAACTGTCACGCTTGGCGAAGTTGGCCTGGCAGGGCGAGGAAGTCATCATCGCCAAGGCCGGCGAACCGTATCTGCGGCTGGAGCCGTATCGCCCGCGCAAGGCAGAACGAAAGATGGGCGGACTGGAAGGGCAGATCTGGATGTCGCCGGATTTTGACGAGGAAGATGAAGAGATCATCGAGATGTTCGAGAACTCGAAGATCTTTCCGGACGAGGACGAATAGGCATGCGCTTGCTGTTGGACACCCACGCCCTGGTGTGGGCGCTCTCTGATGTCCCGAGGCTGACCGAGAACGCTCGTGCCGCTATTGCCGACCCGCACCACGACGTTTTTGTCAGTGCCATCACCGCCTGGGAGATTACGGTCAAGCGGGCAAAAGGGCACCTCACCGCCCCGGACAATTTGTCAGACGTGATTGAAGAAAGGGGCTTTGAGCATCTGCCGCTGACGTTCTTTCATGCCGAGCAGGCCGGGCTGCTGCCCCTGCATCACCGCGACCCGTTTGATCGATTATTGATCGCCCAAGCCCAGGCCGAAGGGCTCATCCTCGTGACCAGAGACCGCCATATCCGGCGCTACGGTATACGGACCCTGACGGCGTAAGTCTACGCAACAGATGCGGGCATCCTGCCCGTAAAACCCCGCTCGCAATCGTCTAGCACGGACGAATAGTCACCTCGGTACTGTGCACGCTGGAACTCTCGCCCATATCAGACCGAGTCCCCGGATTCAGCGCGTTCACATTGTGACGACTGGCTTCGAGCTTGGGCCAGCGGCCTTTATGCGCCAGGGCCACGCCGCGGGGAATGATGGTGTCAAGCGTTGCCGTCAGTTCAAGCTGGCCGGTTTCATTTTCAAGCCGAACGCGCGTCCCGTCCGTGACTCCCAGCCGTGCTGCGTCGTCCGGGTGCAAGGTGACGCCGGCCTGACCGGCGCGCTGCTGAATGTTTGCGTCGTTGGCGTACGAGTCGTTGAGCCGCCAGCGCGAGGCCGGGCTCAGCAGGCGGAACCGGTTATCCGTTGGCTGGGTGTCCGCCCAGGGTTGGGGCAGCCGCGGCAGGCCCTTTTGCTCAGCCTTGTCCGAGGCGATTTCGATCTTGCCGCTGGGGGTATCAAATTTCAGGTCTTCATAGAAAATGAGCGGAGCCGGGCTGATCGAACGCCAGCCTGTCTGTTGGAGAGTGCTGAAGTCACAGCCGGTCTGCATTTCAGTGAGGAGTTGGCTGATAACAGCCTCGTCCGGATCAAATAATGCCGGCTCTTCAAATCCCATGGCCACGGCCAGACGACGGAAAATTTCCTGATTGGGCAGCGATTCGCCCATAGGCTCGCGCGCCTTGGACTGCGCCCCGATATTGAGATGAAAATAGCTGAAGGTCAGGTCGTCAAATTCGAGAAAGCTCGCCGCCGGCAGCACAATGTCGGCAAAATCCGTGGTGTCGGTGGGAAAACAATCGATCGCCACCGTGAACAGGTCATCTCGTTTGAGGGCTGCGTGCAGGCGTTGCTGTTGCGGGGCGGATGCCGCGGGGTTGGTATTCCAACAGATAAGGGCCTGTGAGGCACTGGCGTCTTCGAGCCGTGCGGCAAAATCCATATGGCTGATGCTTGGCGGTCGCCCCTGTGCCAATGAGCCGCCCGCCAGCGCATCAAAGTCCAGGCCTGCAATGGCGGGAGTGATGTTCAGATAGTAAAAACCGGCACCGGGTTTGCCGATATTCCCGGTCAGCGCCGGCAGCAGCCCGCAGGCGCGCATGATGTTGCCGCCGGTGGTTTGTCTTTGCAAACCCTGGCCGAGCCACAGCAGGGACGGGCCGGGTCCGTACAGATGGGCGGCGCGTTCGATCAGGTCTGCCGGAACGCCGGTTGTCTGCTCTCCCCAGGCCGGCGTGCAGGACGCCAACAAGGGCAGCGCTTCGTCGTAGCCCAGGGTGTGTTTGGCGATGAAGTCCGCATCAAAAAACCCGTCCCGGTGCAGCACGTGCAGCAGGCTGAAGGCCAGGGCTGCATCAGTACCGGGGAAAGGCTGGAGGTGGAGGTCAGCCTGGGCCGCAGTTTCCGTCCGGACGGGATCAACAACGATTTTCTGGGCGGGGGATTCAGGCAACCAGTGCTTGTGCGCGTGCGGGGCGGAATGGGCCGGGTTCGCGCCCCAGACCAGAATACAGCGCGCGTCCGCGGCCGTGCGGGGGTCAAAGCCGACGGACGAATTCCCGAACAAGAGACCCCAGGCAACATGTCCGGCCATATTGCAGATGGTGTCGGGCTCGACCTCGGTTGCGCCCAGGCGGTGAAAGAAACGCAGGGGAAACATATAGGCCAGCAGCGACAGCGTGCCGGTGTAATGGGTATGAATGACGGCTTCCGGGCCGGTCGTCTGTACAATATCCCGGAGTTTCGAGGCAATAGTTGAGAGGGCTGCATCCCAACTGATGCGCTCGAACTGGCCGTGGCCTTTGGGGCCGGTTCGTTTGAGCGGGTATAACAAGCGGGCCTGCGCATCCTGCCAGACGCCGTTATAGGCTGTGGCGCATTTGCCGCACAGCGCGCCCCGCGAAACCGGATGGTCCGGGTCGCCCAGCACCCGACTGATTACTCCGTCTCTTCGCTCGACGACTATGCCGCAGCCGTCATAGCAGTCACGCGGACAGGTGGTCCGTATGCGCTCAAATTGTGGGTCCATACCGTGTCTCCCCTCCGTGTCCCGCGGTGAGCGTTAATTCGGCCTACCCCCCTTTTGTAACCCCCGACGTTCACATAGGCTAGACCGCTCCAGCAGCAAGGGAGGAGCAGGGATGAGGAAGGTTCAGCTTCTGAGAGGTCGTTTGCAGTCGGGGATATGGATGCTGGCGTTGATCGCGATTCTCTCTACCGGCCCCCTCGCGCAGGCCAGCCAAATCACCGCACCGGGGCTGGCTGCCAGTGACGGTATGGTGGTCGGCAACGCGGTGGCCTACCCGTTCAACGCGGCAACCGCCCTGTTTCACAATCCGGCCCAACTCAGCCTGGTGCCGAACTCCTTCTCCACCGGTGCATTCAACATCATGTTTCATCCGTCCTATGAGAACAGGCACGGCATCTTCTTGCCTGATTCTTTGCGCGGGGCGCTGCCGCCCGGCGTCGACCCGGAAGGGTTCCGTGCGTTCAGAGGATTCAGTCCGTCGGCCGATCGCTCAGGGTACTACGACAACACCAGTCGCGAGTTCCCGATAGCGCCGAACTTCGGCTATCGGACCGACCGGTTTGCGCCCTTCTCATTTGGTATGGGTATGTATGGCTCGTTGGGTTTCGCTTTCAACTATGGGGCCGAACCCGAACACGGAGTCCCCAACAATTTCTTTACCGAGTTGGTCGCGGTGTCGCTGGCGCCGTCCCTGGCCTATTCGCTGGCATCGAACCTGCACCTCGGCGTCAGTCTCAATCCGACCTATGGGCGGCTGAAGACCAAATCGCCCACTCCGCTCGGTCGGCTCGATCTCGATGTACGCGGGCCGGGCGTGTTCGGGACTATCGGGGTGATGTATCAACCCACGGACCGCCTCAACCTGGGGCTGACGTATAAGACGCCGGGCAAAATCTGGATGTTCGGCAACGCCCGGGTGGACGGGATGGGCGACGACGCCACGGTCTATTTTAATATCCCGCAGAACGTCAAGTTCGGCTTTGCCTACCGGATCACCGACCGTCTGACGTTTGTCGGTCAGGCGCGCTGGAGCCATCTGTCCGTGTTCGATGAGACGCGCGTCCGGTTCAAGAAGTATACCCCGCTGAATCAACCCGCGGTGGGTCGGGCCAAGGACCGCTGGCGGCTGGGTACCGGGCTCACCTATCAGGTGTCCGAAAACTTCATGCTCGGTGTTGGATTCTCGCATGAGCCGTGGGCCATCAAGGACGACGCGCTCAAGCCCACGCTGGCCGACAATACCGATTATATGGTTGCCTTCGGAGGTCAGTATAAGCACGGCGCGTGGATTTTCGACGTGATCGGTGGTATGGGCCACCTCGAGCCGCGGCGTGCGGACGTTCGGGAAAACCCCGCTTTCCCCGGTCGTTACGATTTGGGTATGAACGTCTTCGGGTTTCAGATGACGCGCCTGCTCGGACCATCAGAAACGGAAGCGACAGGTGATCCCGCAGCGGCGATAAGCCTCGCCTCGTACCGGGACTATGCGGAATCTGCCCGCTACTCTATTGCCTCGTCTCAGAGCAAGCGGAACCCCGAGCGCGGCCTCCTGACCGACCCGAGCCAGGGCGACGATCTCCTGGATACGCTGATCGCGAAACTCTCACGCAATCGTTGCACCCTGCTGCCCCGGTCCGAGTCCGAGCGCATGTTCGCGCTCTCGGACAAGGAACGCCAGCGGTGGTGCCGGCGCTGGGACGACCTGCGACCGGTGTAAGGCCGACCTGCCGCGTGCTGGTACCCCGCGCATTTTCACTTGACCAGGCGGAAGGCTGGGCGCTACCTTCAGGCGGAAAGGACGGAGACTATGAGTACCGTACTCCCCGCAGTCGAAGAAACGTCGCTCACCCTCCATTTTGGTCCCGTGCTGCAAAAGATGAACGATCACGAGTTTTTTGAGTTTTGCCGGCTCAATCGTGACTGGCGTTTTGAGCGGACGCATGAGGGAGATTTAGTCATTATGCCGCCCATGGGAGGAAAGACTGGCCAGCGTAATTTTCTCTTGACCATACTCTTTGGCGGCTGGGTTGACGCGGATGGGACGGGCGTTGGTTTTGACTCATCAACCGGGTTCACCCTGCCGAACGGGGCCAAACGCTCGCCCGACCTGGCCTGGATCAGACGCGCTCGATGGGAAGCGCTGACTGCGGAACAACAGGCCGAGTTTCCGCCGCTGTGTCCGGATTTCGTTGTTGAACTGCGTTCGCCGTCCGATGCGCTTTCCCCGCTTCAAGCCAAAATGCAGGAATATATGGACAACGGGGCCCAGCTCGGCTGGCTGATTGACCCCGAGGAGCGACGCGTCCACATCTACCGGCCTGGGATGCCAACCGAGTGTCTGGATAATCCCGACAGTCTGGACGGCGAGCCTCTTTTGCCAGGCTTGCGCTTGCCGGTGGCCAAGCTGTGGGGGGAGGGGTGAAGCTCGTCGCGTGACAGCAATGTCTCACCGAACGATGTGATACCCGGTAGCCTCTCGCCGGAGTATGGCCCAGTGTTTTCGGCGCGCCCTGTCGCCAAGCACCAGCGGCCCGAGCGAACGAGACGAGATGGTTAATAAGTACTACAGTTGAGGTTGTATAGGGGTAGAAGGTCGTTTGGTACTTAGCCAGCCTTTTTGATCCATACTCGCTTGTCCCTTCTCAGATTTTTCGTTAGCCTCAATTCCATGTTGGATTGGTCGTCCTGCCCCGCCGTCGAGCGCGTACCTGGTAGAGTGAGCGGGGCGTGGGTCTTTCGCGACACTCGTGTCCCGGTGAAGGCACTCTTTGAGAATCTGGAAGATGGGACGTGTCTTGATGATTTCCTGCTCTGGTTTCCTGGCGTCACGCGTCAGCAAGTCGAAGCCGTGCTCAACCATACCCAGCAAAGCCTCCAGACCGAGGCAAAGTAAACTCTATGCGGGTACTGTTTGACCAAGGTACCCCGGTTCCCCTGCGTCGTTACCTTGCTCTCCACGCTGTTGCCACTGTCTTCGAAAAGGGATGGAGTACGCTTCAGAATGGAGAACTGCTCAGCACTGCTGAGTACGAAGGGTTCGATGTCTTGGTCACTACGGATCAGAATCTGAAGTATCAACAGAATCTGGAGAATCGTCAGATCGCTGTTGTTGTCCTCATGACTACCAGTTGGCCTCGGATTGAAAGAGCGGTCAACCGTGTCGTTGCCGCTCTCAATTCGGTAAAACCGGGTGGGTATCTGGAAGTGGAGTTCTAACGTATGGTGGCGCTCCCTTACCGCTCCCCTTTATACAACACTCCCTGATCGTGCAGCGTGCTAATCGTGTCCGCAGAGCGGTCCAGGTATTGGCTCAGTACCTCGTCGTTGTGCTGGCCGAGTAGGGGAGCCCGGAGGTCGGGTTCATCCGGGAAGGCCGAATACTTGAACGGGAAGCCCGGAATGGTGACCTCGCCAAGAATCTGGTCAGGCACCCGCCGGACCATTTTGCGGGCAATGAAATAGGGATGGGAGACCGTTTCTTCAATCGATAACACCGGTCCGGCCGGAACGCGGTGGTCAGCCAGAGCTTTGAGCGCGGCCTCATCGCTCGGAAACGACTGCAGCCAGGCCTCGATCATGGCAATCAGTTCTTTTTGATTCTGGCCGCGGGCTTTGGCGGTGGCAAAACGCGGGTCGTCCACGAGTTCCGGCTTGCCCAGCGCTTTGGCCACATTCGGCCACTGGCGGTTCAGGGCTAAAATCACACAATGGCCCTGCCGGCTTTCGAATACGCCCAGCGGACAGGAGGCATAGTGATGGGTGCCGAAACGCATGGGCTTGTACTTGCCGTTGCTGGCGGCAAATGCCTGCACTTCAACCGACTGCATATGATACAGGGCATCGACCATGGAGATATCGACGTGTTGGCCCTGGCCGGTGCGGTCCCGGTGCAGCAGGGCATAACCGAGAGCGCCAAAGGCACTGACCCCGGCTATGCCGTCGGCTATGGCCACACCGACAAAACGCGGCGGCCCGTCTGGGTCGCCCGTCATATGCATAATGCCGGAAAAGCCCTGGGCGATATAATCGTAGCCGGTCAAATGGGACAGCGGACTCTTCCGACCAAAGGCCGAGATGGAACACATGACCAGGCCGGGATTGAGCGCCTTGAGAGAGTCGTAATCCAGGCCGCGGCGTTCCATCACCCCAGGACCGTAGTTTTCGATGACGACATCAACCTGGGGGACGAGCGCCCGAATCAGCTCGACGCCTTCGGACCGTTTGAAATCTATGCACAGGCTTTTCTTGCCGCGATTCTGCTGAATGAAGTAGATGCTGCGGTTGTCTTTCACAAAGGGCAGGGAACGCGCCGGGTCGCCGCCCGTGGCTTGTTCGACTTTGATGACGTTCGCCCCGAGTTCGGCCATGAGCCGGGTTGCCGTCGGACCGGCCAGATACTGGGTGAAGTCGAGCACGGTCGTGCCGGCCAGCATGGATGGTTGTGTGTCTGCCATAGCCGTCCTCCCTTTTGCTGAGCGACTGTATAGCGGAAAGCGGGGCATTAGCGAAGGGGCGACTCAGCGTCGAGCCGTGCGCTTGTCGAACCGGCTACGACGCTATAGGAGAGGAACACAAATTTCTCAACAAAGGAGAACGTCATGAAAGTAGGATTGCTCGTCCCCAATCTCGGACCCTTGGCTACCGGACCCGGCTCGGTGGATGTGGTGACGACGATTGCCATGAAGGCGGAAGAGCTGGGCTATGATGCACTCTGGGTGGCCGACCATGTGATCATGCCGATGCACATCGAATCCCGCTATCCGTATAATGACACCGGTGAGTTCCCGGCCAATCCGGCCGACGGTTTTCTTGAACCCTTGTCGCTGCTGGGCTATCTGGCCGGTGCAACCAAGCGGGTCCGGCTGGGGACCTGGGTGCTCGTGCTGCCGCACCGCAACCCGATTGTCACAGCCAAAATGTTCGCCACCCTGGACGTACTGTCGCGGGGACGCATGATGCTGGGGGCCGGTATTGGCTGGATGGAGGAGGAGATCAGTCTGCTCGGCGCGCCGTTCAAGAAACGCGGCAGGCTGAGCGATGAATATCTGCAAGCCATGCGCGAACTGTGGACCAATCCCGACCCGCAGTTTGACGGCGAGTTCTGCAAGTTCAGCGATATCAAATGCGAACCCAAGCCGGTCCAGAACCCGCTGCCGGTGTGGATTGGCGGGCATTCCGCCCGTGCGATGCGGCGGGTGGTTGAGCACGGTGACGGCTGGGTTGCGGTGGCCAAGAGTTACGACGGCTTCAAAGAGGGGGTGGAGATGATCAGAGTCGCCGCGGATAAGACCGGACGGGACATGAGCAGCATCAAAATTCTGGTCGCGCCCGCCTACACCACCTCGGTTGATACCTTCATTGAAGAGACCAAACGCTATCAGGACCTGGGCTATGATTCTTTTCTTGCGCCACTGCCGTTATGGAGCGATAAACTGGAAGAGGGCGTAGGGTTCATGGAGGATTTCGCACAGAAAGTGACCTTGGAGTCGTAGCGGGCTTGCCTCCTCTTACGGGTTGGTTAGGAACCCACCCCGCCGCTAGCGCGGCACCCCTCCAAGGAGGGGATAAAAAAGCTCCCCTCCTTGGAGGGCTGGCCGAAGGCCGGGGTGGGTTCCTTTTCGCATCACACGTACTGGGAGGGGATTTCTTTTTGGCTAGTGTAGGGGCAATTCACGAATTGCCCCTACGGCTGGTGAGGATTGAAACACAACTATGCGTGCGCTTCACTGGGATGGACAGAACCTGCGTGTGCAGGAGCAGTACCCTGCACCGCAGGCGAATGCTGAGCGGGCGCTGGTGCGCGTCCGACTGGCCGGGGTGTGTTCGACTGACTTGCAAATACTCAAGGGCTATATGGACTTCCGGGGCGTACCGGGGCATGAGTTCGTGGGTGAGGTCCATGAGGGGCCGGCCGAATGGCTGGGCAAGCGGGTCGTGGCTGAGATCAATTTCGGCTGCGGCCGGTGTGAGGCGTGTGGGCGCGGCCTGCAGCGCCACTGCCCAACCCGTCAGGTCATGGGTATCCTGGGCGCAGACGGCAGCTTTGCCGAATATCTAGCTGTGCCGCTTGCCAATCTGCATGCCGTTCCGGACGCGGTTCCCGACGAAGCCGCGATTTTTACCGAACCGCTCGCTGCCGCGTTTGAAATCCTGGAACAAATATCTGTCCGGCCTGGAATACAGGCGGTAGTGCTCGGCGATGGCAAGCTGGGTTTGCTGTGTGCGTTCGTGCTGCACCACGCCGGTGCGGCGGTGACTGTTGTCGGTCGGCATGACACGAAACTCGCCCTGGCGAGGAAGGCCGGCATGAGAGCGGTGAACCTCTCCGACTGGCAACCCCAAGCCGTTGAGCTGGTGGTTGAGGCAACCGGCTCGCCCGCCGGTTTACAGCGTGCCCTGGCGGCCGTCCGTCCACGCGGCACGCTCGTGCTGAAAAGTACGCTTGCCGAGAACCATAGCCTCTCGCTGGCCCCATTAGTCATAAACGAGGTCACGATGGTCGGCTCGCGCTGCGGCCCCTTCCCCCCAGCTTTGGAGGCTTTGGCCCACAGCAGGATTCCGGTTGCCGCCCTGATTGAGGCGGCGTATCCGCTTTCCGCCGGTATGCAGGCCCTCAACCACGCTGCCCGACGTGGTACCCGTAAAGTGCTGTTGCGTACCACTCCTTCTCGACGCTAGACTGCTGTCAGCATATCTTCCTGTCCAAAAGGAGGACGTAGACTATGGATAAGAGAACGTTGATCGCCGTCGGACTCCTGATTATGGTGCTCGTCTTTTCCCTGGAATGGCTTCGCTCCAGGTCTTCCTCGGACGTCCCGCTGGAAGTGGTACAGCAGGATATTTTTATTGGGGCGGCCGGCTCGGGCGATATGCAGACTATGCTGGAGATGCTGGAGCAAGGCGTAGACATTAACGCCCATGCCCCCTTCGGCGGCCCGACGGCCCTCATTGTTGCTGCGCGGTTTGGCCATGTTGCCATTGTCGAAGCGCTGCTTGAGCACGGGGCCGATGTCAATGCCGAGGACGATTACGGCCAGACCGCACTCTATTTTGCCAAGAAAAACAGCAAAGTCAGAGTTATTGAACTGCTGGAAGCCGCAGGCGGAACCTCGCCACCAGTCGAAAAGGTGGATGCCCAGCCGTCGCTGAGCGATGTCTGAAGCACGGCTTTGGGGGCTATTCCTGATTGACCTGATCCGGTGAGCAGGATAGGACGACTCTCGTCAGGGCGGAGCGCGACCGCCCGTGTTACCTAGAGAAAGCAAGCGTCTTATAAGGAGGAATATTATGGCGGCACCCGTGTATGTGCTTGGTGGGCATCAGACCGATTTTGCTCGCAACTGGATGAAAGAGGGAAACGATATTGTCGATATGATCAAAGAAGCGGTAGCGGACGGCTTCACCGCAACGGCAATTGATCCGAAGGAAGTCGATGTCGCTCATGTCGGCAATTTTGCGGCGGAACTCTACTGCAAGCAGGGCCATCTGGGTGCCTTTCTGGCGGAAATCGATCCGGCTCTGTCTGGTATTCCCACCTCGCGGCACGAAGCCGCCTGCGCGTCGGGCAGTATCTCCATGCTGATGGCCTCGGCGGAAATCGAAGCCGGCCGGTATGAGCTGGCGCTGGTCGTTGGGGTCGAGCAGATGAAAACCGTTGACCCGGCCACGGGCGGAGATTTTCTCGGAACCGCGGCCTGGTACGACCAGGAAGCCAAGGGGGTGGAGTTTGCGTTTCCGAAGCTGTTTGGTCAGCTCGGGGATGTGTATGAAGAGCGCTATGGGCTGCGGGAAGAGCACCTCACCCGGATTGCCGAGGTGAACTACTCAAACGCCCGCCGCAACCCCAGAGCGCAAACCCGCGGCTGGTTTTCGGACGAATCGCAGAATCTGGACTCCGGGAAATACGGCAATCCGGTGGCCGGTCGGCTGCGGGTGCGCGACTGCTCCCAGGTCACCGACGGTGCCGCCTCGATTTTCTTGGCCTCGGAATCCTTTGCAAAAAAATACGCCGAACGCAGAGGGCTGGCTGTGACGAGTCTGCCTCAGATTTTGGGCTGGGGTCACCACACCGCACCGATCAAGTTTGATACCAAAATCGCCCAGAGCAAGGGTAACCCCTACGTCCTGCCCCATACGCGGCAGGCTATTGTGGATGCCTTGCAACGGGCCGGTCTGTCCGATGCCTGGCAGGTCCAGGGTATTGAGACGCACGATTGTTTTACCACCTCCGAGTATATGGCCATCGACCATTTCGGTCTGACCAACCCGGGCGAGTCGTGGCAGGCCATCGAGGACGGCGTGATTGAATTCGGCGGCAAGCTGCCGATTAACGCCAGCGGTGGTCTGATTGGCTGTGGACACCCGGTTGGCGCAACCGGGACGCGGCAGGCCCTGGACGCCTTTCGTCAGGTGACGGAAACGGCTGGAGATTACCAGATTGACGGCGCGAAAAAAATTGCGACCCTGAATATCGGTGGCTCGGGCACGACCAGCGTGGCCATGGTCATAGGCTCCTAGCCGGTGACAGAGCGTAGAGAGAAACCCATGTTTGGAAGGGCGACCGGCTGGTCGCCCCTTTTAGTTAGCGGCCGACCGGATAGACGATCAGCCGTCGAAACGGCTCTTCCCCCTCGCTGTGTGAAATCAGGCCGTAGCTCTTGACCACTTGATGCTGCAAGCGTCGCAGCCGCGCGCGCTGCGGTGCAAGCTCACACTGCTCGTTCTGGGCAATCACCCGCTGCACGCCGGCTTCGGCCTCAGCCAGCGCGGCCCGATCTTCAGGAAATTCCTCGCTGAGATAATCGCGTAGGAACTTCTCCATTTGCGATGTCGTATCACTGCGTAAGGCGTAGAGCGACATGCCGCGTTCGACCAGCAAACGCAGCGCCTTTGGTTGGCGTTTGGCCTGGCCTCTGACCGTGAGAATGACATCGGCATAGGTCGGTTGAGCGACAACCCGAGCCGGGACATCGAGCGCGTGGATGGCGTGTTCGAGCCGTTGTCGGTTAATGCCGTAGGGATAAATCCGTAGCACCCGGTTTTGCGTCCCCTGGGTGGGCGCGGCGGTCTGGTCCTGAAGCGCGGAATCGGTTTCCGTCAACTGCTCGGTCGTAATGCTACCGTCCGCCTGGCGGGTGCGTATCTCCAGGCTGGAACTCCAGCCCCGCAGCAAGCCGTCAACCGCGGCTGCCACGTCGGGGTGGACGGCGAAGCGGTGCCGCGTGTGGATTTCAATCAGCACGTCGAAGGTCGGGGGCGCCTTCCGTTCCTGTACAGTCTTTTGGGTTCGCCGCCGCCGGGCTTCGTCATCGCCCAGGGTCACCGACTGTACGCCGCCAATGAGGTCGGCCAGGGTGGGATTGAGGACCAGATTCTCCAGCGTCCCGCCATGCGCCGTGGCAATCAGCCGGACTCCGCGCTCGGCAATCGTGCGGGCCGCTTCGGCCTCGGCCTGCGTCCCGATCTCATCCACCACAATGACTTCAGGCATGTGGTTTTCGACCGCTTCGATCATCACTTGGTGCTGACGGTCCGGTGAGGGCACCTGCATCCGCCGGGCACGCCCGATAGCGGCATGGGAAATATCCCCGTCGCCGGCAATTTCGTTTGAGGTATCCACAATAACGACCCGTTTGCCGTCCTCGTCGGCCAGTACACGGGCGGCCTCGCGCAGCAGGGTGGTTTTGCCCACGCCTGGTGGGCCTAAGAGCAGAATGCTCTTGTCCGGCTGATGCACCAAATCCTGGACGATATCGAGCGTTCCGAACACGGCCCGTCCGACCCGGCAGGTCAGCCCGATGACTCCGCCCGTGCGGTTGCAGAGCGCGGAGATGCGATGCAGGGTGCGCGGAATGCCGGCCCGATTGTCGTGGCTGAACGCGCCGATGCGTTCCACCACAAAGGCGATGGCCTCGGCATCGACCGGCTCGGCGGCCAGATCGGTGGTCTTGGCAACATACCGCGCCTCGGGCGGACGGCCCAGGTCGAGAATGACTTCCAGCAACTCGTGCAGGGCGCTTTCCCGCAACACGGCCTGACGTAGCGTTGGCGGAAAAACGTCCAGCAGTAACTCGATGTCGTCAACGGTTTCCAGACTCATGGCAGGGTGCGGAATATTACTGCTGGTCCAGGTACAGGCCATCGATCTCAGCCAGTCGCGTTTGCAGCACGGTGCGGCGTTTGACCTTGAGGGTGGGTGTCAATTCGTTGCTGGCCTGCGAGAACGGTTCGGCCAGCAGGGCGAACTTGCGGGGCTGGGCGTGCCGCGGCAGGCTGCTGTTCACCGTCTCGAAACACTGTTGAAACAGCGCGCGGATGGTAGGATGATCCAAGACGCCCGGCCAGGTGCCGTTCACCCCGTGCGTGCCGGCCGTGATTTCCACAAACTCGCGGTCGGGTACCAGCAGCACGGTCAGATAGGGACGTTGGTCGCCAATCAGGCAGGCCTCCTCGATCAGTGGCTCCTGGCGAAATCGTCCCTCAATGGGCTGCGGCGCGACGTTCTCGCCCTGTGAGGTGATAAGCAGGTCTTTCTTGCGGTCGGTAATGGCCAGAAAGCCCTGGGCGTCGATTGCTCCTATGTCGCCGGTGTGCAGCCAGCCCTCGGCATCCAGGGCCGCGGCCGTATCCTCCGGCCGGTTGTAATAGCCGGCCATGACGTTCGGCCCGCGCACGCACACCTCTCCGTCGTCGGCAATACGAACCGTTACCTGGGGCAGAGGCGCTCCGACGCTACCGACCCGGTTGCGGTCCGGGGTATTACAGGCCACGACCGGCCCGGCCTCGGTCAGGCCGTAGCCCTCATAGACGGGAATGCCCGCGCCGTGAAAGAAGCAGGCCAGGTCGGCGTTGAGCGGGGCGCCGCCCGATACCAGAAAGCGGACTCGTCCGCCGAGCGCCGTGCGCAGCGCGCCAAACACCAAGCGGTCGGCCAGAGCGTGTTGCAGGCTGAGCGGAAAGGGCAGGGCGGCGTCGGAGGTGCGTACCCGGCCGGCCGCTCGTCCGACTTCCAACGCCCAGCTCAGAATTTTCTGTTTCACAAAGGACGCGCTTTCTCGTTCGCCCAGCATATGCTGATAGACCCGTTCCAACACACGCGGCACACAACACAGTATGGTTGGCCGGACCGCGGCCAGGTCGTCGGTCAGGCTGGCGATTCCGCCGCCGTAGGCGATGGTGCCGCCGGCCCGCAAACTTGTGTAGAGTCCGCCGGTGCGCTCGAACCCATGCGACAGGGGCAGAAAGGACAGGAGCAGGTCCTCTTCGCTCAGCGGCAGGACCGCGGCCGCATCCTCGGCGTTGGCCAGCATATTGGTATGGCTCAGCATAACGCCCTTGGGCCGACCGGTCGTGCCCGAGGTGTAGATGATGGTCGCCAGACCGGGGTCGGGCACCGGCTGGGCCGGCCCGTTGCTGTGTTCACCGCTGGCCAGCAGGTCTGTCAGGCTGAGTGTGCCGAGACGGCTCGGCAATCCGGTATCCGGCGCGGAATCCGTGTCGAGATGGATAAGCTGCCCGAGGCTCGGCACCTCGGAGGCAATCTGGGCAATTTTTTGCCGCTGGTCATCGCCGGCCACGGCCAGCACGCTCGCCCCGGCGTCGTTGAGGATATAGGCCAGGTCGTCCGGCGGACTGGTCAGATAGAGCGGTACGTCTACCCCGCCCAGATACAGACAGGCCAGATCGAGCAGCGGCCATTCGGGCCGGTTGTCGGCCAGGATGGCCAGCCGGTCGCCCGGCTGAAAGCCCAAGGCGGCCAGCCCGCGGGCGGCCCGAACAATCTGGTCGCCAAACTGCTGCCAGGAAATGTCTTCCCAGGAGCTGTCGCGTTTGCGCAGGAAAACGCGCCGTGAGCCGTACCGCGCAGCCCGGTCAAGAATCATACTGGCCAGTGAGGTATCGCCCATGTTTCAATGCTCGCCACCGCAGAGCTAAGCCCCGTGGAACTGCGTGTCAGGCCACAACCTGTTTCAGGAATCGGGCCAGGTCGGCGTTGAAATCCGCAGGTTTTTCCAACTGGTAAAAATGACCGACATCCTTGAGGATTTTGAGCTGGGCATTGGGAATATTATCGGCCAGGAATTGGTTGGCTGCGACCGGTGTGGCTTGATCTTCTTCACCGGCAAAGATGATGGTCGGCTTGGTGATATTCTTGAGTTGATCCGAAATATTCCACTGAAAGACCCCCTTCGGGTCAGCCGCGTTGGCAAAAAAGACCTGCTCGGTAAAATTGTCGTCTACCGCGAAACAGGCCTTCACCAGGTCCAGAATTTCTGGCTTGTCCTGTTTGGTCTTGGCTGCGACCGCGCCTTCCATCAGGCCGCCGAACGCGCCGGTGAGGTCTTGCTGAAAGGCCTGCATGGCCTCAGGGGGCATGCCGGCGGCGAGGTTGGTGCCGCTGCTGACGATGGCCGTCCCCAGGACGCGGTCGGGAAAGTCGAGGTTGAACTGCATGGCAATCATGCCGCCAATCGAATTGCCGACCAGGACGGCCTGCTCGTTGCCGGTTGCGTCAAGAATGGCGGCCACGTCCGCGGCCATCTCGGGAATGGCATAGCCGGACTCGGGCTTATCCGAGCGCCCATGGCCGCGATGGTCGACCGTAATGCACTGATAATCCCGTGCAAACGAGAACGTCTGAAAATACCAGATATAGCCGTTGGTCGAAAACGGATGCAGAAACACAATCGGCGTTCCTGACCCATAGCTTTCGTAATACACATTCACGCCATCTCGATGTACATGCGGCATAGCGCCCTCCTTATCGTGTGATTCTCACGGCCCCCGCTGTATCACACCCCCAACGCCTTGACGAGGGTGTATGGGTATGTGAGAAAAAGAAAAACTGAGGAGGGCCGACCAGTCCTGCCGGTGACTGCCCGGCGTACGGTCGCGCCGCAAAACAGGAGCGCAAACACGGAGGATCGGATGGAGATTACGACTGAGCGCGTGCATATCAATATTGACGCGCAGACTATGGACGCCTATATGGTCCGGCCGGCTGACTCGACACCCCGGCCGGCCGTGCTCGTCTTTATGGAAATCTTTGGCGTGAATTCCCATATTCGGGATGTGACCGAACGGGTGGCAAAGGCGGGCTATGTCGCGCTGGCGCCGGACTTCTTTCATCGGACCGGTCCTGGGGTGGAATACGGGTATGACGAAGCGGGTATGGCAGCCGGCATTCAGCTGCTGGGCCAGCTCAAAGCGGATGAAATGGCGGCGGATGCGCTGGCGGCCGTTTCTTTTCTCAAACGCAAGAATTTTGTGATTGGCAATAAAATTGGGGCCATGGGGTTTTGTGTCGGCGGGCATATGACCTATTTAGCCGCGTGTGAAACCGACGTGGCCGCCGCGGCCAGCTTTTATGGTGGCGGGATTGCCGGGGCGCAGGGCTTTGGTGGCCAGCCGTCAACCGTCGGCCGGACCGGGCAAATTGAAGGCCGCCTGCTGTGTCTGTTCGGCGGGAAAGATGCCCACATCCCCATGTCCGATGTGGATACAATTCGGGCCGCGCTGGAATCCAACGACACTCGGCATGAAGTGGTGGTCTATCCTGAGGCTGACCACGGGTTTTTCTGCGACCAGCGCGGGTCGTATAATGAAGCCGCTGCGGCCGACGCCTGGGAGCGGGTGAAAACACTGTTTGCCGAAGAGTTGGGTGCGTAGCCTGCCGTTGACCGGACTGTTTGTTGACGATAGGGGCGCACGGTTGTGCGCCCTTCTCATTTGAAAAAGCAGGCGATGTGAAAAGAGTGAGGGAGGGCGCGATGGGCAGCCTTGACGGAAAAGTCGCGATTATCACCGGGGCGGGACGCTTGCGCGGGATTGGCCGGGCCGCGGCTCTGGCCCTGGCCGAACTGGGAGCCGATATTGTGGTCACCGGAACCGGGCGTGATCCGCAATATTATCCGGAAGATGAAAAAGCCGTGGGCTGGCGGGATATTGAGAGCACGGCCGAACAGGTGCGGGGCGTTGGCCGGCGTTGTTTGCCGTTGGTCGCCAACGTCACCGACAGTGCGGCGGTGCAGGACACCGTCGCCGCCACGCTCAAGGAGTTCGGCCGGATTGATATCCTGATCAACAATTCGGCTTTTGCGCGCGGGCCGGACCGGGTGCCGCTGACCGAACTCCCCGAAGACGTGTGGCGGAAGGTCCTCGACATTAAGCTCACCGGCAGTTTTTTGATGAGTCGAGCGGTGGTGCCGGCCATGATCCAGCACGGCCAGGGGGGCAGTATTCTGAACATCTCGTCCATTGCCGGCAAAAAGGGCAATCCGAATATGGTCGCCTACTGCACCTCGAACTTCGGCATTCAGGGCTTTACCCAGGCTCTGGCCATGGAATTGGCCACGCATAATATTCGGGTCAACGCGATCTGTCCGGGTATCATTGATACCTCGCGTATGGACGACCTCGGGCGGGATAGCACCTGGAACAAAACGATTCAGCAGTTGATCCCCCTGAATCGACCCGGCTCCGACACGGAGATTGGCAAATTTCTGGCCTATCTGTGTACGCCTGAAGCCTCGTATATTACCGGCCAGTCCCTCAATATTGACGGCGGCGTGGTCATGTGGTGATATTCCAGACATACCGGCACGGCAACTCTAGTGATGGAAGTGGGGTATAGTTGAGGCCACGGTCCGGACTCGAACGGGATGGAAGCATTTCACAAAATAGCAGGTAGCCTGCACGACATCGGCAGTACGCTTGTCAGGCGCGGCACAGCAATGGGTCCATTGGTGCCGTCACTCATGGTGGCCCCCATTTTGGTTCTGTTTGCTTGGTTGTTCCGGGAAACGGCTGTCCTGATGGGATTCCCCGTCATTACCGTGATGCTGGTGATCGCAAGTCTGTGTATTCTGTACAGTTATCATCGTCATTACGCCTCATTTGCGAAGAACGATCCAGATAGACTACAATCTGAGGAGTACCGGTACGAGATGACTCGCGTACAGATGATCGCCGCCAAATCACTACCGCAACCGCTACCCGAAGACAGCCTTCCGCTGGCGGAACCGACGCGAAACTTGTCCGGGGCTGATGCGCCGAACGAGGGTGAGGAAGCATCCGCCCCGGCCGTTAGGGATCAGGAAAAGGCACCATGAAAGCATATCTTTTTGCGTACAGTCAGGCGTGCACGCAGGCACAGGTGCAGGCTTTTCTCAACGATACCAAGGCCATCAAGATGTGGGTTGCGCCGTTTCCGTATGCCGCCATCCTCGTATCAGATCTCGATACTCAGGATCTCAGCGCCATTCTTCACAGACGTCTATCGGATGCTTGGTTCATAGTGACGGAAATAAACCGTCACACTGCGGACGGATGGCTGCCAGGAAATCTCTGGGAATACGTGAACAAGCCAGAACAGGCGTGGTCACAGAAGTTGTTCGAGCAAATTCCGCCCCCGAAAACGCCGCCTCCGCAAACAAAGTCGCCCGACAACCCGTTTGCGGTCCCCTTACAACGTTGACTGGGACTACGCCTGGCTGTCAACCAGCTTGGCCGACAGCGTATCCCGTCTGGCATTGACGTGGTTGATGCTGACCTGGACTGGGGTACCGAGGGGTAAGGGTGGTGCATTGTTAATAGGGACGAACAGGAGCGTCTCGTCCAACTCGACAAAGAGCCGGCGGTACTGGGCGCGTACGACTTGGCCGCTGACAATCTCCCCTTGCTGTTCCTCAAGCAAACGCAGTAACCAGAAGCGGGTGCTCTCGCGCTCGCAACGTCGGGCATCTCCAATAGCAGCCTGGGTACTCGCCGCCACAACCTGAAGCTGGCTCTCCTGAAACAAGGCGCTGCCATGTACAAGGTGATGCTTGATCTGGTGATGCATCTTGAGGTCCGTATAACGCCGGAGCGGGGAGGTCGCCTGGGTATATAATGGCAGCCCTAAGGCGGCATGCGCCTCTGGTAGGGTGCCGAGCTGAGATGGGGACATCAGGCGTCGGGCCGCATGGACATAGGTTTGTCGGGTGGGGAAATCGGAGCGGTCCGGAATGGTGTCATCCGGCGCTGGCTGGCCGATATAGAGGGCGGGAAGGTGGTTGGCGTGGCAATAGCGGGCGGCTGTTTCATTGGCCATGATCATGCATTCACTCACCAGGCCACGGGACGGTGAGTTATAGTCGAGCAAGGCCGTTGAGACCGTTCCGTTGCTAACCTTGACCTTGACCTCATCTCCGTCAATCACAATGGCGCCCTGGGCGATACGTTGCTCTTTCCGTTTCTGGGCGAGTTGGGCGAGTTGCCGCAGGGTCGAGCCATAGGGGGCCGTGCTGCCTTCGACTAAGGCCGCGTCCGCTTCGGCATAGGACAGGCGATGAGACACCTGAACGATACTGCGGGTGATACGTTCGGGCTGGAGGTGGCCGGTCTCATCAACCTGGACAAAAAAGCTGAGCGCGCGCCGCTCCGCTTGCGCAACAAGACTGGCCTTCTCTTCGCTGATGACCGGCGGCAGCATGGGAAACTTGCCGCTCGGCAGATAAATGGTCGTGCCACGCGCCAGGGCGGATTTGTCGAGGATACTCCGCGGCGGGGCATAGGCACCAGCGTCGGCAATATGGATGCCGATGAGGAGCTTCCCATCGCGTTCGGTCAGGCTGAGTGCGTCGTCGATCTCGTTCGTATCGGCGTCATCAATTGTCAGCATCTCCAAAGCGGTCAGGTCTTCTGGAGTGTCCCGCGCGCTGCTGTCCGCCGTGTCCGCCGAAAAGACGGGCAGATCGTTCGCCGCCTGGAGGGCTTCTTCAGAAAAATGCGTCGGGATATGGTAGCGCAGCAGACAGAGTTCTTCGTCCGGCTGCCAGATGCCGATGTCGACGAGCAGCTGAAACGCGGCGTCCCAAGGCTGCCCTTTGCCCTGAAAGCCGACGGCATTCAGTAATTGCAGGGCCTGGGGTCGTTTGTCATATCCCTCGCCATAGAGAGCCAAGCCCTGAATCAATGACAGAAATTGGGTATGGCCGGGGGGCGGTTCACCGGCGGCCCGGCCTTGCAGTTGCGCTTCCAGCCAGGTCAGGAAGGCATGCTGCTCCTGGGCCTTTTCATGCTCTCGTTGCTGCTGAAGCAGGCGCTCTTCCACGCTGTGTGGGTCTCGCGGAGAAAAAGAGCCGGCCTGTTTTTCCTTAAAATACAGAGACTGGTTCCAGAGTGCCTCAAGGACTCCGGCAATAGCGAACGGCTCATCACCAGAAACGATAAATCCGGCCAGTTCTTGCCAGGTGAAGACTGCGCTATGGTCCGCTTCCAACAGTTCCCACAGCTCTTTGAGGTCTATCGTTTGGGCATGGTGCCGTATGGTATTGCGTAGCTCGACGAGGCGTCTTTTGCGGTCTGCGGAGGACTGGCCGAGTGGAAATGTCGCTCGACAATCAAAAAAAATACGCTCCCTCGATACGGACAGTTTTTTGTCACTCTCCCCGAGGAGTTCCAGGCTGTCTTTTCCTGAGGTACCGATTTTTTGAACAACGCCTAGCGCCAATTGCCCACGTTCACGATAAACAACAATAGATCCGGGCTGCATAAGGGTTTCAATCTTCTGGTGTATCGCTGTGCGTGGGTTTCGGATCCTGACACAGGCGTCCTACATATCTGTTTGGATTGACCAGAGAAATACCCTCGGGAACTGAGGCGAGGTCGGTATCAAAAAGAGCCGGCTTCGGGCCTGGATGTCTGCCGGTCGCCCGAACTGCTATACTACCTCGAAACGTGGGCAATATCTTAATGAAGCGGGAGGAGTTGATGCGCGACTATGTTCTCTACCACGCCCATTGTCCGGACGGCTTTGGAGCCGCCTGGGCCGCCTGGAAGCGACTGGGCGAGACGGCGACCTATGTGCCGGTCCGGCACGGTGTGCCGCCACCGCCCCTCCCGGACTGTGCGCGCCTCTTCATGGTTGATTTTGCCTATCCGGCAGAACAGCTCGGGCAACTGAGGCAGAGCGTCCCGCATATCACCATCCTGGATCATCATAAGTCGGCGCAGGCCGCGCTTGCGGATATCCGGGAGCAGCCGCCCCGGTTTGCGCCTGACCAGACCCCGCCAGGTCTGTTTGCGCTCTTTGATATGGACGAGTCAGGAGCAACCCTGGCCTGGCAGTATTTTCATCCCGAGACGGATTGCCCGCAACTCCTGCGCTATATTAAAGATCGGGACCTGTGGCGGCATGCCTTGCCGGGCAGTCAGGCGATCAATGCGGCCATCCGCAGCTATCCGTACGATTTTAGCGTCTGGGCGGACAAATTAGCCGCAGCAGATGCCCTGCCGCGGCTTCTTTCGGACGGCGAGGCGATTGTGCGCAAACAAGCCTACGACGTAGAGGAATTGCTGGCCGCAGTGATGTGGATGGAGCTGGGTGGCTACCGGGTCCCCGTCGTCAATGCCACCGGGAATACCTCCGACCTGGGGCATCGGTTATGCGAGATGTTTCCCGCGGCGGCGTTCAGTGCCAGCTATCGGGATACTGCCGAGGACCGCCGGGAGTGGAGTCTCCGCTCGGTGGGAGACTTCGATGTCAGTATGGTCGCCAAGCACTATGGCGGAGGTGGACATCGGAATGCCGCCGGCTTTCAAACTGCGCGGCCGCCGTTACTCTTCGAGACTTCGTAAGCCCGCACGTCCACCGCTCTGCTCTTTTGCGCGTTTCCAAACATCTTCATCTCGAGTGCTGTTGATGAATTCCTGCCCCTCCCAGGTGATACGGAGATGAATGAAAGTCCCACCCCGAAATACGCTGACCCTCTTCGCCACCTTCGAATCTATTCGACTTGCGAGAGCCCTGCCAGAATGCTCCCCATCGCTTCTCTCGGAGAGAGAGGCGAGTCAGCCGCGCCCCCCGCCGGCCCATATTCGTCAATCCTGCCTGCCCCCAGCTTCCTGCTGGCGCCGCAGTCCGCCGAGCAGACCCATCAGCGTGGCGATCATGTCCTGCTGGCCCCCACCGCGCGTCTCGGGCTGGGCAATGTAGAGCGCCGCCTCAAAGCAGGCCGTCCACACCAGGCGGCACAGGGGATCAAGCGGCAGGGGTTTCAGCACCCCCTCGGCGACCAACTGCTCACACACAGCGCGCAGGAACTGCGGCCCCAGCGGCCGATGCCGGACGTGGGACGAATCCAGAACCGCCGGCCCATCAACAGCGACAATCCGCTGGACGCTCGGATGCCCAAGCTGGGTAATCAACTCCCGCAGACTCGCCAGAAACCGCTCCCATGGGTCGCCCTTCGCCGTCTCCATACATGTCCTCATCGCCTGGAACTCCTGGTGGACTTCATCGAACACGGCTTCGAAGAGCCCGCTTTTGTCGCGAAAGTGATAGTATAACGCCCCGCGGGTCACGCCCGCCCGCCGGACCAGCTCTCCCGTCGTGGTGCGGGCGTAGCCTACGTCGGCAAACAACGCCCGCCCCACGTCAAGCAGGGCGCGCCGGGTTCGGCGGGCGCGTGCCGCCTTCGAGAGTCGGGTCGTCACGCCCACCGCCTTCTGCGCCGACGACGGTCTGGCTGTCCCCCCTTGTCATACGTGCACCACAGGCTGGTTAAGCACATGATTCGCTTCTCCTTGTCTTGCCACCGCTGCGTTCTCTGCCGAGCTGTTGGTGTGGCGGCACGGCGTTGGGGGGGTGGCGGTCCCCGCCGCCTAGAGGAGAGTCCTATACTGCAATGCTGTAGCCCGTGTCCCCTATCAGATGATAGAAAAATGACGCCGCCCGGGGGTCAGGCGAACGTGGTGACGGACAGCACCAGTCGCACCAAGTCCACCTGCCCGGTGAGCCCATGCTTGTGGTAGATTTGATGCAGGTACCACCGGACCGAGCGTTCCGTATACCCCAGTGCCACAGCAATCTCGCGCACCGTCTGGCCTTCCGCTACCCAGGCCGCGACCTGACTCTCCACCCGTGTCAGCCCCAGGGTCGTGGCCACCATCGCGGGGTCGATGGAGGCCACGTACCCCGGCGCGGTCAGCAGCACCAGGGCGGCGACACGCCGTGCCCCCAGGTCCATCTGCCGGACACGCACCGGTTTGACGTGCACCACGACCGATAGCGCCGTGGACACCCCCCGGAGTCGCATCGACCCACTGACGGCGGGCGCCCTGGCGGTCGGCAGCGCGGCGGCCACCAGCCGCTCCAGGCGGGCCCGGTCGGCGGGCGCGTGGGCGGCCAGCACGCCGCCCCGGGCCGACAGCCCATCGCCGTTTCGCAGGACGGCCCGGGCACGGTCATTGGCCTCTACAATCTGCCCGCGCCGGTCCAAGCCGATGACGCCGATCCGCGTGTTGTCGAGCAGGGCGCTCATGGCCGCGCCCAGGGCCTCGGCTTTGGCCAGCGCCTGCCGCATCCGGACAAATTGCCGGATATGGGGCAGCAACGCTTTGACCATGGTGAGCAGCGCGGACTCCCACCCGCTCCGCCCGACCGGGTCGCCGATGATCCAGTAACATCGCAGCCGTCCGGCCCGGCCGGGCGGACATTCAGGCTGTCCTGACCGCTGAGCCGACGCATCGCCTCGTTGTAGGCGGGTGAGGTCTGCAACTCCTCGGCCGTGTACAACTCGGTGATATGCGCCAACCGGCTGTCGGGCAGTTGCCGCACGCGCGGTATCCGTTCGTCGATCGGGTGGTAGCGTTCCAGGTACTCGCGCGCCAAGTCATCGCGGCGCTCCCCCCGGTAGTAGACCCTAGCGAAGGTGACCCGGACATCGTCCTTGGGGCCGTCGCTGACCAGCAGCGCATTACCCACGGTGCCGCAGGCTTCATCGATCAGCGCTGAGGTGGCTGGCCAGTAGGTATCGTCGAGCATGGCGTCGTGTAACGCCGCCAGGATACGTTCGAGCGCGTCGTGGTCACTCATACCGGTGCGTCCTTGTCCGAGGTTTCCAGTGGGGCAAAATCATATATGTACTGTTCGTATGTGAGTACGCAATTCTGCGGCCTCGGTCACCTATCAAATGATAGAAAAAACGCTCATATGATAGGAAAGGCCCCCCCGCCCAATGGTCCGGCGCGCGGGGCCACCGACAGCGCCAGCCGCCCCACGGGAAACGGGTCTCTCAGACAGGGGTGTTGGGCTCTATATTCTACGCTATAGTAGCCGGACGTGAGCAGCGTTGGGAAACGCGAAACATCGATTCCTCATTTACTGATTCATTATGGCCGAGCTGAAAGTCACCATACTCAACAGCATGCAGGATGTGGGACGGGAGGAGTGGGATAGTCTGCTCGGGCGGGGCTCGCCGTTTCTCGAATGGGACTGGCTGGCGTGTCTGGAAGAGTCGCATTGCGTCCGGGCCAAAACCGGCTGGCAGCCCCAGCATCTGGCGGTCTATGACGGCGAGCGCTTGATCGCGGCCTGTCCGATGTATCTCAAGGGGCACAGCATGGGCGAGTTTGTCTTTGACCACGCCTGGGCTGATGCCGCCCAGCGCGCCGGGATCAATTATTATCCCAAGATCCTGGTGGCGTCCCCCTTCTCGCCGGCAACGGGGGTGCGGTTGCTGACCGCGGCGGGCGCTGACCGGACGGGTTTAATTCACATCCTGGGCAGAACCCTGCGTGAGGTGTGTGAACGCAACAAGCTGTCCTCAGTGCATGTCAATTTCTGTTTGCCGGACGAAGCCGAAGCCCTGTCTCAGGTCGGCTATCTCAAACGCCTGGGTATTCAGTACCAATGGCTGAATCACGACTACCGGACGTTTGATGATTATCTGGATCACTTCCGCAGTAAACGGCGCAACCAGATCAAGCGTGAAATCCGTGAAATGGACAAGCGCGGCATAGAGATCGAAGTGCTGAGTGGTGAGGCTATTCCGGATGCGATGTTTCCGGTCATGTTCAATCTGTATCAATCCACGGTGAACAATCTGTACTGGGGACGCCAATACCTCCTGCCCGAGTTCTTTGACCTGCTGGCTCAACGCTTTAAGCGCAACCTGTGTTTTGTGATTGCCCGGCAGCACGGCGAGATCATCGCCGGGACCTTTAATGTCCAAAAGAGCGGGGTGTTTTATGGCCGCTATTGGGGGGTGTTGCGCGAGCAGCGGCATATGCATTTCAACGTGAGTTATTATGCGGCCATTCGGCACTGCATTGAAAATGGCTTCATTCGGTTTGAACCCGGTGCGGGGGGGGACTTCAAGCGCTTGCGCGGCTTTGATCCCCAGCCGACGGTGAGTATGCACTATTTGGCCGATCCGCGTCTCCACGAAGCGGTCAGCGACTATTTAGCCCGCGAGCGGGACCACACCGATCAATCCATAGACTGGATGTGGGAAGAGAGCCAGCTCAAGCATACCCCGGCAGAAAAAACCTTTGTATACGGTCGCCTGGACCTGGAGCGGCCGGATGAAACAGAACCGGAGTAAAGGGATGGAGGAGCAGGCGTAGCACCTGCATCTTCGGAATGTAAGCCTGCGTTGACAGCCTGGGACGGGCGGCGTAGCATGATCCGACATCGATCCTAAGGCGTTGGGGGAGCTGAGGTTTTGGCTGAGAGGATGCCCTGCGTTGGGCAGTGCATCGACCCCTGGAACCTGATCTGGGTAATGCCAGCGAAGGGAGCATGGTCTCAACATCTCCATTGCCCATCAGTATTGCTCATACGGGACGCCCGCAGCCCTGCGGGATGTCCTGGGTCCGGATCGGACCAACGATATGGAAGGAGAGGGCTATGAAACAGGAATCCCAGAACGGAACACCTCACAATGGGTCTGCCCCCCACGACCGCCTCTCGACCACGCCGTTCCCGGCCTCGCGCAAAGTCTACGTTGAAGGGACGCACGCCGGTGTGCGTGTTCCCATGCGTGAAATCAGCTTAACCGCGCCGCCCGCGCCGCATGCCCCGCAGGGCCACAGCCCCGAACCCGCTGCGGAGACCAGCCCGCGCAGTATCAGCGTGTATGACACCTCCGGCGCGTATACCGACCCGGCCGTCTCGATCGATATTCGTCGGGGGCTTGCGCCCGTTCGGCAAGACTGGATAGCCGCCCGGGGGGACTCGGAAGAACTCGATGGCAGCTCGTCAGACTACGGACGCTTCCGGGCCGCCGATCTCTCCCTGGCAGACATTCGATTCGCTCACCTCCGGCGCCCGCGGCGCGCCCTGGCTGGCCGTAACGTGTCCCAAATGCACTATGCGCGCCAAGGCATGGTGACACCGGAGATGGAATATATTGCCATCCGTGAAAACCAGGCCCGCGAACACCTGCGTGAGCAGGCTGAGGCAAACGGCAATGGCAACGGCCTCAGCGCTGCTCCGCGTCAACATCCGGGTAACGCCTGGGGGGCCAGTATTCCCCAGACGATCAGCCCCGAATTTGTGCGTGACGAGGTCGCCCGCGGCCGCGCCATTATCCCGGCCAATATCAATCACCCGGAGTTGGAGCCGATGATTATCGGCCGGAATTTCCTGGTGAAGATCAACGCCAATATCGGGAACTCGGCGGTGGCGTCTTCCATCGATGAAGAAGTCGAGAAAATGATCTGGGCGATTCGCTGGGGGTCGGACACGGTCATGGACCTGTCCACCGGCAAAAACATCCACGAAACCCGCGAGTGGATCCTGCGCAACGCCCCGGTTCCGATTGGGACGGTGCCCATCTATCAAGCCCTGGAAAAAGTGGAGGGCAAGGCCGAAGAACTGACCTGGGAAATCTATCGTGACACCTTGATCGAACAGGCCGAGCAGGGCGTTGATTATTTTACGATTCATGCCGGGGTGTTGCTGCGCTATGTCCCGCTGACGGCCAAGCGCCTGACCGGTATTGTCTCGCGCGGCGGGTCGATTCTGGCTAAGTGGTGTCTCGCCCATCACCAGGAGAATTTCCTGTATACCCACTTTGAAGAGATCTGCGAGATTATGCAGGCGTATGATGTGTCATTCAGCCTGGGTGACGGCCTGCGTCCCGGTTCCATTGCCGATGCAAACGACGAGGCGCAATTCGGCGAGTTGGAAACCCTGGGCGAGTTGACCAAAATTGCCTGGCAGTACGATGTCCAAACCATGATTGAAGGTCCGGGGCATGTGCCGATGCATCTCATCCAAGCGAACATGGAAAAGCAGCTTACCGTCTGCCATGAGGCGCCGTTCTATACCCTCGGGCCGCTGACGACCGATATTGCTCCCGGCTATGACCATATTACGTCCGGTATCGGGGCGGCCATGATCGGCTGGTTCGGCTGCGCCATGCTGTGCTATGTGACGCCCAAGGAACATCTCGGGCTCCCGGACCGAGATGATGTCAAAGCGGGGGTGATTGCCTATAAGATCGCGGCCCATGCGGCCGACCTGGCCAAAGGCCATCCGGGAGCGCAAGCCCGCGATAACGCGCTCTCGCAGGCCCGCTTCGAGTTCCGCTGGGAAGATCAGTTTCATCTTTCTCTTGACCCTGAAACGGCCCAACAGTTCCACGATGAGACGCTCCCCGCCGAAGGAGCCAAAGTGGCCCACTTCTGTTCCATGTGCGGGCCGCATTTCTGTTCCATGAAGATTACGCAGGACGTGCGGGACTACGCGGAACGCAAGAACATGGACGAACAGGCCGCGCTGGAGGCGGGTCTGCAAGAGAAGGCCGAAGAGTTTCGCCAGGGAGGCGCAGAACTATATCGTCAGGAGCGCTGACCTGGGCGCTCAGCCCTGAACCCTTTGCGCAGGGCTCGGACCGCCTTGATGACACCGGCCATGCCGGTGGCTTTTTCCGCTCTGGCAATCTGTGCCAGAGCGTCGCGTTCGGCTTTGCTGAGTCCGTTTTTCTGCTGGAGAGAGGCACTCCGAATGAACTGCTGCCACGGCGAGGCACCCGGCGTAGCCGGTTTTGCCTTCCCCAGCAGAGAGCGCACGCGCGGATTGGCCAAAAGGTAGAGGTCTTGGGCATTAATTTTCAGCGCGGTTGATAATTTTTCGACAACGCGCTGACTCGGGTGGCGCATGCCGCGCTCCAAGTAGCCGATATAATTCGCCCGAACACCGACTTTTTTCGCGACCGTCTCCTGTGTCAGGCCCAACTCACGGCGGCGCCCTTCGATCACTCGCCCAAAACTTCTCTCAGCCATGGTCTATGACCTCCCTGACCTCTCTAGATGCAAAACGCGCTGATGGATGCAAAACGCGCTGATGGATGCAAAACGCGCTGATGGATGTAGCATACTTATGGGAGTGACGCAAAAGCGGAGGCAGGGACGCGCACTGTGAGAGATATCACTCTTAGCGTGGTTCAGCGTGGGATTCAGCGGAGGGGCGGGGAGGCATGGCAGGGAAGAATTCCCCTCGCAAAAGAGCCCGCACTGAGGCGGGCTCCTGTATGGTCGCACGGTGACTCGAACACCGGACCTCTTGCATGTGAGGCAAGCGCTCTAGCCTGCTGAGCTATGCGACCCTAGACGAGTCTTCTAGCATGGCACTGAGACTTGTGTAAGAGGGGGAGTTGTACGCCGCCCGGTATCAGGAGGCGGAAGAACTTGCCGATTGAGACGAACTCCCACTGCTCGAAGAGGAGCCGGAACTCTTGGTGTCGCTCTTGGTCTCGTTACTTTTGGATTCGTTACTTTTGGTCTCGTTACTTTTGGATTCGCCGCTCTTCGCCTCGTCTGAGTCGGACGATTTCGAGCCGTTCTTGCCATAATCGGTCATATACCAGCCGCTGCCTTTGAGGTGAAAGGAAGACCGGGAGATCAGTTTGGTGATCGCCGTCCGCTTGCCGCAGTGCGGGCACAGATAGCGTTTTAACGGTTCGTCGGTAATACGCTGGGAGACTTCAAATTCCCCGTCACATTTTTTACAGGCGTATTCGTAGATCGGCATAACCGCAGGCCTCCAAATCCCCAAGGGATTGTCTTACCACGGAACGCTAATCATCCCGGTATTGATTGTCAAGGCGGCGGCCGTCACCCGGCTCAGCGTAGCGCCAGGGACAGATCGACAAGGCTTTGCACAAGAAAAATTTGGAGAAACTGGATAAAGAGCATGAGCAGCAATGGCGTCAGATCAATCGCACCAATAACCGTTGGAAATGGCAAGAGACGCCGCAGGGCATCCAGGACGGGGTCGGTGACAGAACACAGAAAGCGGACAATGGGGTTATAGGGGTCTGCATTGACCCAGGACAGGACAATACGAATGATCAAGATCCAGAAATAGAGCCAGAGTAAAGAGCCCAGAATGCTGGCCACTGCTTGTAAAAGATTCCCGAGAATAAACATATGCTTCTCTTTCCTGTCCTCAGCCTCGTCCGAGTTCGCGCGACCGACGCGTGGCCGCGGCAACTGCGGCACTGACGGTCTTGGAGAAGGCGCCGGTCTCGAGGCGTTTGAGACCGGCCAGCGTTGTGCCACCGGGCGAGCTGACCATTGCGCGGAGTTCTTTGGGGCTCTGTTTCGTTTCCTTGAGCATGGCGACCGCGCCTTCCAGGGTTTGGAAGGTGAGGCGTTCGGCCACCGTCGGGCTGAGACCCGCCTTGATACCGCCGGCAATCAGCGCTTCCGCGAACAAATACACATAGGCCGGCCCACTACCGCTCAGTCCGGTCACCGGGTCGAGCAGTTGCTCGTCCTGCACGGCTAGCGCATCCCCCACGCCCCGAAAGAACCTGAGGGCAAGTTTTTCGTCCGCAGCCTTCGCTCTCGTACCGCGGACGACAACCGTCATACTTTTCCCCAGCAGGGCCGGCGTATTCGGCATGACCCGGATCACGCGCGCCTGCTCCCCCAGGCCCTTTTCCAAACGTGTCAGCGTGACGCCGGCAGCAATGGAAATAAAGCGTTTGGTCGGTGTGACCCCGGGTTGAATTTCGGCCAAGACCTGATCGATGATTTGCGGCTTGACCGCCAGCACGATGGTCTGTGCCTGCTGCACAACTGCGCGGTTCTCCTGCGTACCCTCGACCTGATAGCGACGTTTGATTTTGCGCAACTGTGCAGGGAGCGCATCGCTGACGATAATCTCTTGCGGGGTGTAGAGTCGGGCGTTGATGAGGCCCTTAATCAGCGCCCCGGCCATATTCCCCGCGCCAATAAACCCAACCTTTTTCATTCTGGTCCTTCCTCTTCTCGCTTCGCGCGCTAGGCGGTATCAGCGCTCGCCAAAAATAGCGCGTCCAACCCGGACGATAGTCGCCCCCTCTTCAATGGCCGCACTGAAATCCTGTGTCATACCCATCGAGAGCTCACGCAGCGGCATCCCGGTCGCTCCTAGTCTAGCATAGCGCTCCCGAAGCTGCGCCAGGGTCCGAAAGTAAGGGCGCGCCTCGTTCGGGTCTGAGACTGCCGGCGGAATGGCCATCAAGCCGTCAATCTGGAGATGAGACAAGGAGCTGACCCCTTCGAGCAGAGCATCGAGCGCATCCGGCCGTACTCCAGACTTGGTCTCCTCTGTGGCAAGATTCACCTCGACCAAGGCATGCACCGTTCTGCCCTGTTTTGCGCCCTGCCGGTCCAGCTCTGTGGCCAGGGAGAGGCTATCAAGGGAATGAACGAGACGAAAAAGTGAGACGGCGACCTTGGCCTTGTTGCGCTGAAGATGACCGATGAGGTGCCAGTTTGCGGACTCTGGAATGACGCGAATCTTGTGCTGCGCTTCCTGCACGTAGTTTTCTCCAATATCGGTTGCGCCGGCTCGTAAGGCGGCCCGTACCACCTCGGGGCCTTTTGTCTTGGCCGCGCACACCAGGGTGACCTCGTCTGCGCTACGCCCCGCGCGCTCGGCGGCCCGAGCGATCTGCTCGGATACGCGGGCATAATTGCTGGCGATGTCATCCATGGTCTTTTTTCTGTTGTGGGCGCTACGCCGAGAGCAGGCCAACCGCACGTAGGGCGGTTGTGACCTCGTCCATAGGCAAGCCGATAATATTGGTGTGCGAGCCGGAGACCTGAGCGATAAGGTCGCGCCCCTTACCCTGAAAGGCATACGCGCCGGCCTTGTCAAAAGGCTCTCCGGTGGCGAGATAGGCGGTCACCTCCAAGGCTGACAGCTCCTTAAAGGTGACCTGACTGGTGACAACTTCGGCGGTGGTCGTGTTGCCGGCTGTATCCAATAAGACAAAGGCCGTCATGACTTGATGGGGGTGCCCTGAGAGGGTGGTGAGTATCTGCCGCGCGTTGTCCAGATCTGCCGGCTTGCCGAAAACCTGGCCTTCCAATGCGACTATGGTATCCGCAGCTAAGACCCAGAAGCCTGGCTGACGCTCGGCGACCGCGCGGGCCTTTTCCGCGGCAATGCGTGCCACATAGGTCTGCGGAGGTTCCTCATCGCGACGGGTTTCTTCCGTATGGCTGGGGATAACCCGAAACCGGAGGGGGGTTTGTTGTAACAACTCTCGACGCCGAGGCGAGGCGGAAGCCAAGATGAGATGGGGAGGACTTTCTTCGGAGGGCATAGGGTCACTTGAAGTGCGGAATGACTTCCGTTCCGAATTGGCGGATACAGGCGACAACACGCTCTGGCGCCGGACCGAGCGGAAGACGGAAACGCATGATGATATAGTCCGCTCCGACCACCTCTCTCCACATCTCAAGCTGTTCTATGCATTCGCTAGGCGAGCCCATGACCAGGTATTTGCTTAGCTTTTTTACCGTGAAATCCGACTCCGAGGTGAACTCTTCGTTTGGTGAGAGGAGTTTCCAGCGCCAGTAGAAGAGCATCTCTTCGACCCACAGTGGGCCAAACGTTTCTTGGGCCTCTTTGCGAGTGGGTGCGACCCAGCCATCCCGCATAAGAACCACTTTGGGGGAGCGACCGTGTTCGGCCGCACTCTCACGGTACAGGGCGGCCTGGGCCTGCAAATTTGGTATGGGGTCCCAGAAGGGCAGAATGCCCCAGGCATCACCCAGCCGCCCGGCGCGTTTGATGGCCTCGGGATACGCGGCGCCAATCCACAGCGGCGGCCCTCCTGCCTGATAGGGTTTCGGGGTCAACATGACGTGGTCAAACTGAAAGCGTTTACCGTGATAGGAAAACGGCGTGTGGCTGCCCCAGGCCAGACGCATGATATCGAGGCTTTCTTCAAAGCGGGAGAAGCGCTGCTTATACGGCTCGTTGAACAGTCGAAAATAGTCGGGGTGGTAGCCGAGCCCGACGCCCAACACGACTCGACCTTTGGACATCAGGTCAATCATGGCCACATCTTCAGCCAGATGCATAGGATTGTAATACGGCGTTTGCAGGACAAAGGTGCCAAGATCAACCCGCTCGGTGCGGGTGGCATAGCCCGCCAGCATGACCAAGGGCGGCGGGAACATGGTTTCGGTACGGTGATGCCGCTCGGGCAGGAAGATGCCGTCAAATCCGGCCCGCTCTGCCTCAATGCCCTCGTTCAGCAACTGGTCACAGAATCGTGCAGCGGCCTCGGGCGAGGGCTCGGGCTGATTATACGGACCGCCGTGGGTGTCTGGCATATAACCGATTTTCATGGGGCTGGTCTCTCCTTGGAATGATAACTGGTCAGAATGCTCTCAGGCGCACTGGGCTAGTACGACCTGGGCAGCCCGAGGACGTGTTCGCCTACATAATTCAGCACCATTTCTTGCGAGATAGGCGCGATGCGAAACAGCCGCGCCTCGCGCCAATAGCGTTCCACGTCGTATTCTTTGATATAGCCGTAGCCGCCGTGGGTCTGGATTGCCCGGTCGGCCGCCTCGCAGGCGGCCTCGGCGGCCATATACTTCGAGATGTTGGCTTCTTTGCCGCAGGGCTGACCCTGGTCGTATAAAGAGGCGGCCTTCTGGACCATGAGTTCGGCGGTTTCCAGCTTGGCAAAGGATTCAGCCAGCGGGAATTGAATACCCTGGTTTTTGCCTATCGGGCGCCCGAAGACCTCGCGCTCTTTGGCGTACTGGACCGCTTTCTCGACCGCCCGTTTGCCCATGCCGATACACTCGGCCGCAATCAGAATGCGCTCCGGATTAATGCCGTCAAGAATGTAATAAAAGCCCCGGCCTTCTTCGCCGATTAAATCGTCTTTCTCCACATACAGGTTATCGATAAACAGCATATTGGTATCGACCGCCTTGCGGCCGAGCTTGTGGAGCTCCTGGATTTCCACGGCCTCGGGATCGATGTCGGCAAAGAAGAGACTCATCCCCAGCGTTTTCTTTTCCACTTGATCAAACGGGGTGGTCCGCGTCAGCAGCAGCATTTTCTTGGACTCTTGGGCCTTGGTAATAAAGACCTTCTGACCGTTGATGAGGTATCCGTCACCGCTCTTGGTGGCAAAGGTGCTGATCTGGGTCGTATTCGTACCGGCATCCGGCTCGGTTACGGCAAACGATACATGAATGTCGCCCCTGAGAATGGGGGCGAGGTATTTGTCTTTGGCCGCCTGGGTGCCGTATTTGATGAGCGGCTCAAGACCGAAGATACCCAAATGAACGGCCGAGCAGGCCTGCGTGCCGCCGCCAGATTCAGCCACGGTCTGCATGACGAGCGCGGCTTCGGTAATGCCCAGACCGGCCCCGCCGTATTCTCTGGGGATGGTGATGCCCAGCCAGCCCCCGTCGGCAATGGCTTGGTAAAACTCCCAGGGGAATTCCCCGCTCTCATCCCGCTCCCGCCAGTACTCATCCGGAAAACGGGAACACAGCGCACGGACCTGTTTGCGAATCTCTTCTTGCTCGTCCGTCAACTGAAAATCCATAGATATCCTCCTGCGTGCGCCTTATCTCTACCATTTGACTGCGCCCCTGCCAATTCCTCCCTATGCTCCGAGAGCCGCTTTGGATCAGCGTGGGATTCCTTGCGTGAAAAAACAGCCTCAGCTAAGGTGCGGGCCGAGTTGGCCGACTGGTAGAACGGCCGCAGACGGGATGAACCAGGAGGAAGACATGGCCGGACGATTGGACGGAAAAGTTGCGCTGATTTCAGGCGGGGCGAGTGGTATTGGCGCGGCCCACGCACGGGTGTTTGCAGCCGAGGGAGCGCGGGTCGTTATTGGCGACATCCAGGAGGCCAAGGGCCAGCAGGTCGCTGCCGACGTCAATACAAACGGGGGCGAAGCGGTTTTTGTCCATCTGGATGTCACCGATGAAAACGACTGGCAGAACGCCGTTCATGAAGCCGTGGCGCGGTTCGGCAAGCTGACCACGCTGATCAATAATGCGGGGGTGTATTGGCCGGGTGGGGTCGAGGAGGAAACCCGAGACAAGTGGCAGAAGATGATTGAGATCAACCAGACAGGTGTCTGGCTAGGGATGAAAACCGCCCTGCCGGCACTGCGTGCATCCGGGAATGCGGCCATTGTCAACATCTCATCTTTGTATGGCCTGATCGGCAGTCCGGGCTCGATCGCCTATCATGCCTCAAAGGGCGCCGTCCGACTCATGTCCAAAGCCGCGGCCTTGGAGTATGTGCGGCAGGGGATTCGGGTAAACTCCATTCATCCCGGCCAGATCGATACGCCCATCCTCGCCGGACTGACTCCGGAGCAGGATGCCCAGATCAAGGAGGTCACGCCCATGGGTCGCCTGGGTCGCCCGGAAGAAATCGCCTATGGCTCGCTGTATCTGTGTTCTGATGAGGCGTCCTATACCACCGGAACCGAGCTGGTCATCGACGGTGGCTGGTTTGCCCAGTAACGAAGCTCGTAACGCAGAAGGGAGAACGACAGTGAACCGACGAAATAAGATTGCCATGACGGCAGAAGAACTCTCCGCCTACCTGAATGAAGCGCGGAATATGGCGCTGTGTACCATTGGCAAGGACGGCTATCCGCATGTGGTGGCCATGTCGTATATGGCCAAGGATGGCCTTATTTATATGTCGTCTTTCAAGAAGGCCCAAAAGGTCGTGAACGCCAAAAGAAATTCCAGAGTCGCGGTCATGGTCGAATCCGGCGATGCCTATAGCGAACTCAAGGGAGTCCTGATTCGGGGCGAGTGTGAGGTGATCGACGAGCCGGAAAAAGTCTGGCAGATCATGAAAGAGGTGCGTGACTTCCAGGGAACAACGGTGACGCCGACGGAAGACGCGGTGCTGAAAGAGCGTGCCAAAAAACGCGCCGTGCTCAAGATTACGCCGGTCAAAACTTCAAGCTGGGATCATACCAAGTTGCCGGCGGGGGTGTATTAAACGTGTGGAGCAGCCAGTTGACAGCATTTTGTCCCCTACAGTAGGGTCCAGATAGGCCAATACGAATGCTCAGCGAGAAGTCGCCATGTCCCAAACCCTCCCTATCTCCGAAGTAAAAGCACGTCTTCCTGAGCTTGTCACCGGTGTTGAAGAGCGAGAAGAAGAAATTGTGGTGACACGGAAGGGAAAACCCGCGGCCGTGCTGGTCAACTTTGCGGAGTACGAACGTCTGAAAGAAACGCTCGATGTTTTGAGCGACCCGGATTTGATGCGTCAGATTCAGAAGAGTCGACAATTTTATGCCGAAGGTGGAAAAGGGGAGTCCTTTGAAGGCGTATTCGGAGAACCCCTCTTGACTAGGTAATATCTCAATCGGGGCCTTCCCCCTCACGCCAACCTCTCCCTCCAGGGGAGAGGGAGCAGAGAATCCCCTCTTGGGAGGGGTGCCGCGTAGCGGCGGGGTGGGTTCTGCGGCTAGGTCGTACCCAGGGATATTTAGCCCGCCAAGGGAGAGGAAGTAAGCCTTCCCGATCCTTCTTCGTCAGCCGTAGCCATATCTCAACGCTTTTTCTTCCCATACCGCTGTGGACGGCGGGCGCGGAAGTCGAGCCGGACTGGCGTGCCTTCGAGGTCAAACGTGCCTCGGAGTTGATTCTCCAAATAGCGCTCGTAGTGGGCCGGGACGCCATCCGGCGAGCTGGTGTACACGGCAATCTTAGGTGGCCTGGATTCAACTTGGGTGGTGTAATAAAAGCGGACCGGCTTGCGATGATAGATGGGAGCCGGGTGGCGGGTGGTCCACTGTTCAAACGCCTGGTTCAAGACCGGAGTTGGAATCTCGGTGCGGTGCGCCTGAGCCACGCGGTCAATGGTAGGCAGCAAATGTTTCACCCGCGAGCCTGTCAGCGCGGACAGAAAAACAACCGGCAACGGCTGCGTGACCGGGAACTCCTCATGCAGCGCGTCTATGAATCGGGGCTGGTTTTTTTTGTCTGACGGGATCATGTCCCATTTATTGACGACAAGAACAATGCCGCGCCCGCGCCCCCAGGCGTAGCGAATGAGCCGCGCGTCCTGGTCGGTCAGGCCCTCCTGGGCGTCGAAGACCAGCAGGCCAATCTCCGCCCGTTCCAGGGCTTTCAGGGCGATCAGCGAGCTGGCCTGCTCGATATGCTCATGAATGCGGGTGCGCCGTCGTACGCCGGCGGTATCGACCAGCAGAATATGCTTGTCCTGCCAGACCAGCCAGCTATCAACGGCATCGCGCGTCGTCCCCGGAGTCGAGTCAACAATGGAGCGCTCGGCTCCCACCAGACGGTTGAGGAGGGAAGATTTGCCGACGTTGGGCCGCCCGATAATGGCCAGCCTGAGGTCCGGTCTGGCAACGGGGGAGGGGGGGTCTTCCTGTTCCGAAAAGGTCTCGACCACCGTATCCAGCAGCTCGGAAACACCCCGACCGTGGGCGGCCGAAATGGGAAAGAAGGAGGTGAGGCCCAGGGCGTAGAATTCGTGCGAGGCGAGCTCCTGCTTGTCGCCATCGATCTTATTGGCCGCAAAAAAAACAGGCGTGTCACTCCGCCGGAGCAGATCAACCGCCTGGGCATCCGCCGGATTAATCCCTTCCTTGCCATCAAACAGAAAAACAACCCGGTCGGCTTCTTCAATCGCCAGGCGCGTCTGTTCCTGCACCCGTCCGACCAGCCCGTCCTTTTCGCTCAGATCGATACCGCCGGTGTCCACGAGCAAAAACGGGCTGCCCCGCCATTTCACTTGGGCGAAATTGCGGTCCCGGGTGACGCCCGGCGTATTGTCCACGACGGCCTTGCGCCTGCGACTCAGACGATTGAACAGCGTGGACTTGCCCACGTTCGGTCGCCCGACCAGAGCAACGACCGGCAGCCGTTCGGGTGGGGCCGCCTGGACAGGAATTTCAGTCACCGTTTCCATATACAGGCTATTCTCTACACGCCGCGCCCCCAGACTCCAACCCCGCCCGCCCGGAGACAGGACGCCGGGTAAGCGAAGCAGTTGACGACCGCAGCGAAAAAGCATTCTCTTAGAGTGTCAACACGAACGCAAAAAAGGAGGTCGTATGCCAAAATTATCGGTTGCAGAACGCGATGCATTTCTCCGGGAGCGGGGTCATTTGGCCCGGATTGCCACCCTTCAGGAAGACGGCAGCCCCAGCGTGGTGCCGGTCTGGTTTGTGTACGAGGACGGAAAAATCATCATCACCCCGCGCAAACACTCGGCTTTCTGGGCCAACATCCAGCAGGACGCGCGGGTGGCCATTACGATTGATGAGGAATCAGGGGTGTATCGCAAAGTGCTGGTCGAAGGCAAAGCCGAGGTGCTCTATCCGCTCGGTCACGACGATGAATGGCGGGACATCTACCGCCGCATCACCCTGCGCTACGTGGACGAGGGGTCGGGCGACTACTATCTGACCGAGACCCACGACCAGCCCCGCGCCCTGATCGGCGTCGCGCTGGAATCGGCCAAGGTCATGACCTGGCGTATGCCCGGCGAGGACGAACCGTTCAGCGGCATCTGGGCCACGCGCTTCTACGAACAAGGCTCCAAAATGCGCGAGCAGGTTGCATCAGGCGGAGGTGAGGCCGGCGGGGATAAACTCAAGGTTGGCTGACCGCCCTCGCCCGTATTCATCTCAGCAGAAAGAAATGTTGATGAAATATGAACCCCAGTATCGAACCGCGAATTGAATGGACAAATTTTATGACCAGTCATATAATATGTCCATTTCAAACGAAGGAGCGATATGAAAACGATTGGAGCCGCAAAGTTCAAAGAACAGTGCTTGGCCTTGTTGGACCAGCTTGACGCTGAGGGCTTGATCGTCACCAAGCACGGCAGGCCGGTTGCGCGCGTCGTCCCTTATGACCAGCAGTGCGCCGACCTGATCGGCAGCCTGCAACACAAGATCAAGGTTCGAGGCGACATTTTGACGACCGGCGTCCGCTGGAATGCAGATGATCAATCTTGACACACACATTCTGGTCTTCGCGCTCAACGGGGAACTCCGGCCGTCCGAGCAGGCCCTCCTGACCCGGAACAGATGGTCCGTGGCGGCCATTGTCCTGTGGGAACTGGCCAAGCTGATTGACCTCGGCCGGGTAGACATGGACCTTGACGACCGTGACATAAGCCGCGCCCTGAACCGCATACACATATGGCCGCTTGATCTCGCTGTTGCACGTGCCTCCATTCGTCTCGATTTCGACAGCGATCCAGCGGACCAGCTCATTGCCGCCACCAGCATTGTGCACAACATTCCGTTGCTCACGCGCGACCGCGTCATACGCCGCTCGAAGCTCGTCCCCCTGGCCGTTCCCGGAAGTAGCCGAACAAATGGAAAGAAAGGCCAATAATACGGGAGCAACATACGTCACTGCCACGATTCGTAACCCGGCTGAGCCGGACCGCCTGCCCGAGCGATTCTTTACCTCACCGAGCCTCATTGGAGAAAACAGATGCCTACCCACCTGCTCAATTTTTTCATTTTTTCCGGTGCCCTGACTCTCTCCTGGGTTGTCGGCGCAGTCGTGCCGCCGACCTGGACGGTGAGTCAGGCCGTGTTGGACGTCCGTACGGACGGCGACGGGCATGTGTATTACATAGCCCAGGGCGAGCCCGTGTATTTCGAGGCGGTTCCCATTGAGGATGCAGAACTCAACCCGGAACGGGTCACGGGCTCGAACGTCGCGCCAGCAGTGAGGGAGGAATTTGCTGTGGCAACCGTCACGCGCGACGGACAAACCACGCGCGTCTATTATCGGCTCACCGCTCAGTATCACTGGGGCTATTGGTCATTATTGCCCGCGATTGTGGCCGTGCTGCTGTGTTGGGTTACCAGAGAACCGGTACCCGCGCTGCTGGGCGGTATCGTTTCTGGAGCGTTGATTCTGGGTCAGTACGACCTGACGGGCCAGGTGCTGATTCCGGCCCTGGCCACGACCAATGTGGCTGGCATCCTGTTGCTCTATTTGTGGCTGCTCGGTGGGCTGATGGGAGTCTGGTCGCGGACCGGCGCGGCCCAGGCTTTCGCCGAATTCATGACCGTGCGCTTCGTGCGTGGCCCCAAGACCGCCAAGCTGGTGGCCTGGATGCTGGGCGTTATCTTTTTTCAGGGCGGAACCATGAGCACGGTGCTGGTCGGCACCACGGTCAAGCCGATTGCCGACCGGGAGAATGTGAGCCACGAAGAACTGGCCTATATTGTCGATTCGACTGCCTCACCCATTGCCTCACAGCTCGCGTTCAACGCCTGGCCGGGCTATGTGCAGGCCTTCATCTTTGTCTCCGGGGTCAGTTTTCTAGCGACCGAAGCGGACCGCATCAGTTTCTTCTTTCAGAGCGTCCCGTTTTGTTTCTATGCCATTTTCGCCGTCCTGGGCACGTTTTTGCTCGGTATTGAAAAACCCCTCTTCATGGGCAAGCGACTGGCTGCTGCCATAGACCGCTCCCGTACCACCGGTCAGCTCGACGCGGACGGGGCCGAGCCGCTGAGCGCCAGAGAATTGCAGGCCAGCAACGTGCCTGCGGGCTACACGCCGCACGTGCTGGAGTTCTTCCTGCCGCTGGGCACGTTGATCGGCATTGCGATCGGTACCTTTGTCGTCACGGGCTCGCCCAATGTGCACTGGGCGTTTGGGGCGGCGCTCCTCCTGGCTGTGGGTATGGCGCTGGCCAAGGGCATGGCGCTCAAGGAACTCATGGCCGGGTTTCACGACGGCATCCGGGGCGTCGTGCTCGGTTCTGTGATTCTGCTGCTGGCCATCACGATCGGCGGCGTCAACACCCAAACCGGGGGGGCGGTCTTTCTGGTTGACCAACTCGGCGAGAGTATTCCCTACTTTCTCCTGCCGGTCCTGCTTCAACTCCTGACCATGATTATTGCTTTTTCCACTGGAACGAGTTGGGGCACCTATGCGGTGGCGTTTCCGCTCGCCATGCCGCTCGCTTGGGCTATTGCCGGGGCGCACGGTCTCGCCCATCCTGAGCTGTTCATGACGCTGTGCTTTGCCGCGGTGATGGACGGCAGCGTCTATGGCGACCAGTGCTCGCCGATCTCGGACACAACCGTTCTGAGCGCCATGTGCACCGGCTGCGACCTGATGGACCACGTCAAGACGCAAATCCCGCAAGCCTCGATTGCCGCCTGTCTGGCGGCCGTCTGCTGGACCGGCATCGCGTTTCTGACCGCGTAAAGCCAAGGGAACGTCCAAATTTGTGTCCCTCCCGTCGAAAAGATACAATGTGTCCGTACTATTCTCACGTTTCTATAAGGAGATGCTGATGTCTTTTTTATTTCGCCTTTGCCTTGGGTTCGTTGTATTGGTTCCGTCTCTGGCGCACGCTGAGATGCTGGAGAATCCGGGTAATGGTTTGTCGTATTCGGGTGTTGGGGTTATCTCGGGCTGGAAATGTGAAGCCAACGGGGATCTCACCGCCCACATCTACGATGAGGACATGATGCTCGCCTGGGAAGACCCGATTCCCCTGGTGTACGGGACCGAGCGGACCGATGTCAGTGATGCAGGCGCCTGTGACAGTGCGGACGTCGGCTTCGTTGCTATCTGGAACTGGGGGAATCTTGAGAGTGATGGGACCTACACTGTCGTGGCTTCCGATAATGGCGAGGAGTTTGCCCGGAGCACGTTTAAGGTAACCGTTCTCGGGCCGGAGGAGATGCCGCGGTTCCTGTTCGGAGCAAGCGGCGAGTGCCGTGTCCCGGATTTCCCTACACCGGGGGAGACCACGCTATTTGAATGGAATCAGAATACTCAGCATCTGGAAGCGGTCTCGCGGGAGTCGTCCGATGACCTTGGGACGTGTGAGGAGGGTCTGACTGTCGAGCCAGGAGAAATGTGTAGTGGCTATGCAGATGCCTTTGGGGTTGGATTTGCTTTTTCTGTTGAGGCTGACGGACGAGGGTGTGTGGAGGTGGATATAGAAATCGATTTTCCTTGCTTTAATACCGGTGAGGAATTTGAGAATCTCCTCCTCACTTTTGGAATTTCCGGCATTGAGGTCACCAAGAATGACGATGGGAGTTGGACGATTGACAGCTTCCCTTCCGATCTATGAGAAGATGCTGATATCTTTCCTGCTTCGCCTTTGCCTTGGGCTCACGGTCTTGGCTCCATCGCTGGCGCACGCCCAACTCACCGGTGTCCTTGGGATTCCCGGCAACGGGACCACCGTGTCGGGTATCGGGGTGATCTCGGGCTGGAAGTGTCAGGCCGCCGGAGAGATCACGGTTGAATTCTTGAACGACGCGGGCGAGCGGATGGTCATTAACGCGGGCCGCACTTCGAATCCGGTTCCTATGCTCTACGGCAGCGAGCGGCCCGATATCCGCGACAACGGCGCATGTCTGGAGAATGACCATGACAAGGTCGGCTTTGTGGCCATCTGGAACTGGGGAGAACTCGGCGACGGGACCTATACTGCCGTGGCCTACGATAATGACGTGGAGTTCGCCCGGAACACGTTTACAGTGACGACCTTCGGGACGAATTTTCTGCCAGGAGCGATCACCCAGGTCAGTATCCCGGATTTTCCCACACCGGGGGAGACCACGACCTTTAAGTGGAATGAGGCGACTCAGCATCTGGAAGCGGTCTCGCGGGACCCGGCGTGTAGAGAGACGCTCACGATGAAGCCGGGAGAGACGTGCCGTGGCTCCATCTCGCTTGAGCTTGATACCTCCCGCCTGGGTGCGGTCAGCACCGGGTTTAGTTTTTCTGTTGAGGCCGAGGGCCGGGGGTGCATAAGTATCAGCGGCATTCCTGCACTCAATTATTGCTATTCGGTCCGCCTGCCGGATGTTCTGGATAAGATCGAGGTTTCTGTCATCAGGAATGAGGATGGGAGTTGGACCATTGATCGCTTCCCACTTGTTGATCTTGGGGAGTGCGTTATTGACTTAACGGTGAAGCCGGGAGCGAAGTGCAGTGGCTCCATAGACCTTCCCGTTGGCGAGATTGACTTTACTTTTTCTGTTGAAGACAGCGGACGAGGGTGTATTGAGGCCGAGGTGGACGTGCCTCTAGTGGGTAATGAGGACATCGATGCGTGCTTTAATACTCGTAAGGATTTCCAAAAGATTCTTGACAAGATCGACGATTTTATCGAAATCGGCGCTTTTGCCGCCAAGAACGTCGATAACAGTTGGACTATTCTCGACTTCCTGTAGGCGCATTCCCTTATAGCCGGTCTCTGGACCTCATGGCTCAGGCGCCGGCTGCTCACCAAGGGCCACGAGCAATTCCTGGCGGATGTAGGCGTCTTGTTCGCGCTCCAGGGCGGCCTTGAGACTAGCCGTGTGCGTCAGGCGGCCCAGCGCCCAGGCTGCATGACCACGGATCAGGGGTTCGGGGTCGTGGAGAGCCGCTTGCAGCGGGCCGACTGCTTTCTGGTTGTCGCTATTGCCCAGCGCGACGGCGACATTGCGCAGCAAACAGCGGCGCTTGGTGCGCCATACCGCGGAGTGCCGGAAACGAGCCCGAAAGCCATCTTCGTCCAGCCGTAACAGTTCGGGCAGGGATGGCAACAGCTCGTCCACCAGATCGTGGCGAGGCTGGCCGAACTTGTCATTCCACGGGCAGACTTCCTGGCAGATGTCGCACCCAAAAATCCAGTTGCCGAGCTTGGGGCGTAGCGCGTGTGGAATCGGACCGCGCTGTTCGATGGTCAGATAGGAAATACACAAGGGCGATTTGAGGACATAGCCCGCTGCCAGAGCGTCGGTCGGACAATCATCGAGGCAGCGCGTACAACTGCCGCAATGGGCGCTTGGCATGCCTTCGCCCTCAAGGTCGAGGCTGACAAGAATCTCGGCCAGAAAAAACCATGACCCCATAGCTTTGTGCAGCAGCATGGTGTTTTTGCCGAACCAGCCCAGACCGCTGCGATACGCCCAGTCGCGTTCCAGCAACGGGCCGGTGTCTACATACGGCCGGGCCCAGAGCCCTGGCTGCTGATCTTTCAGAAAGGCAATGAACTGTTTCAGCTTTTTTGTGATGATATCGTGGTAATCCGCTCCAGCCGCATAGGCGGCCATGCGACCCCGGAGCTCGTTTTGCCAGTCCATCTGGGGCAGCACGGGCGGAGAGTAGGGGAAGCCCAGGCAGATGATGCTACGGGCTTGCGGAAAGGGAATATGTGGATCAATGCGTCGTTGGGGTTCCCTGGCCAAATACTGCATCTCTCCGGCAAAACCCTGAGCCAGCCAATCACTGAAAAACGATGCGCGTGGCAGCACCGACAGGCGGGTGAAGCCACACAGGGTAAAGCCGAGGCTTGCCGCGTATGTCCGGATTGCGCTTTCGAGTGACACGGCTTCGTGGTAGCATACAAACCCCTGAGTCAAAACGGCCAGCAGAGGCACGAAGGGATTGACGCGGAGCAAGAGAGACCTTATCTATCTATCTTGAGGAGGCCGGCATGGACAATCTGGATCAAGAGACACAAATCCAATCCAACGATACGCCGCAGGAAGCGGTTCCCCCCTCTGATGGGCCGGCCCTGTCGCTGTCTGACCTGGCAGTCGAAAAAGTGAAAGAGACCATGCGCAAAGAGGGCCTGCCAGACGGCGGGTTGCGGATCTCGGTGGTAGGCGGGGGCTGTTCCGGCTTCCAGTACAGCCTTGGTCTGGATGCTACTGCGCGGGAGGATGATATTGTGGTCGAACAGGGTGGTGTCAAACTGTTCGTTGACCCCATTAGCCACCAGTATGTGCATGGTACCATGCTTGATTATGTCAACGGACTGCATGGGGCGGGCTTCAAGTTTGTCAACCCGAATGCGTCTCGAACCTGCGGCTGCGGCTCGTCGTTCTCAGTCTGAGTCTTTCTTCCCCAACTGAAGAAATATCTAAGGGCATGGAACTCTCCATGCCCTTTTGTTTTCCATGCCCCGCTTCGCTCATCTCATTTTCGATCTGGATGGAACTCTGGTTGATACCAAAGCCGACTTGGCCGCGGCAACCAATCACATGTTACGGGAGCTAGACCTTCCGCTCTTGTCCATCGCCCAGGTTGAAAGCTTTATCGGGCTCGGCGCGCGGGTGCTGATCGAACGGGCGCTGGGCCAAGAGCGGGCCGCTCTGGTGACGGACGGATTCGCGCTCTTCATGGACTATTACAACGCTCATCTGCTCGATCGGACCAGACCCTATCCAGGTGTGGAAACGCTGCTCGCGGCCGCCCACGCCCAGGGGATAAGCCTATCGGTGTTGACGAATAAGCCGGAACAGCCGACCAGAGCGATTCTGTCGGGTCTTGGTCTGTCGGATTATTTTAGTGCGGTCATCGGCGGGGATACCCTGCCGAAGAGAAAACCCGATCCGGGAGGGATTTTCGTGTTACAGCAAGCGGTTGGCTGTGCTCTCACTGAGACGCTGCTGGTCGGTGACTCTGAGATTGATATGCGCACGGGCCGGGCCGCGGGTATCGCCACCTGTGGGGTAACATGGGGGTTTGGCCGCGCGGGTTTCGAGACCAGCCCGCCGACGTTTCTGGTTGAAACGGTAGCGGCGCTTCAGGAGATCGCTGTGGGCCGGTCGCTACCCGCCTAACGGCTGGCGTAATCGCTCGGCCATGCGGACCGCTTCAATCGTCTCTTTGACATCATGGGCGCGGATGATGTGGGCTCCGTTAGCCACTGCGATGGCAGCACAGGTCAGCGAGCCAATGAGACGGTCTTGGACTTTGGGTTGGTCCAGAATTTTCCCAATAAAGGATTTACGCGAGGCTCCGACGAGGAGGGGAAATCCTAACGACCGCAGGTCTGCGAGCGCCCGCAAAACCAGGCAATCCCATTCGTCCCAGGCCATCCCAGGCTCACGAAAAAATCCGATCCCAGGGTCGAGTACAATCTGTTGCTCTGAAATGCCGGCTTGCTCCGCGCGCGCCAGACTGTCCTGCAGGGCGTTCCGGATGCGCTCCAAAGGGGTGCCACTTTGGGGACGTTGTTCACTCGCCATCAGAATCGCGCCGGCTCCACAACGGGCAATCAGCGCGGCCATAGCCGGATCATTCCTCAAACCACTGACATCGTTGATAATCCGAGCGCCCGCCCGCAGGGCGGCCCGGGCCGGCTGGGACCGCTTGGTATCAGCTGAAATTGGAACCGAAACAGCCGCCGCGGTGGCTTCAACGGCCTGGGATAAACGTTCGGTTTCTTCTACTTCTGAAATATCAGTTTTTAGGTACGGGGCGGTGGACATAGCCCCAATATCAATGATATCAGCTCCCTCACCTGCCAGTGCATGCGCCGTTTCCGCTATCTGCTCACGATTGGTATGGACTGAGTCCGGGTAAAAAGACTCAGGGCTGACATTCAGCACGGCTATAATCCGGACCGGCAGTGTGTCGCCGACCGGAATGCCCGCCAAGTGCGCAGAAAGGGGGGGAGGGATGTGGCTCATGAGGGGCATGCTATACCGTTACTGAGCAGAAGTTGAGACCGGCCTACGGTGGTAGAGACGGCAGGAGCGCCATTTTTTGTTTGCGGGCTCCTGTATTTTTCACTACACTACCGTGGCATGAGATAGGAGAGTAGAGCTATGAAATTGTACGACTTCCCCCTCAGCCCCTACTGCCAGAAAGTACGCCTCGTGCTGGCTGAAAAAGAATTATTGTACGATAAAGTCTTTGTTGATCTGACGAAGAGCGAACAGCGCAGTCCCGAATTTCTCCGGCTGAATCCGTACGGCAAGGTGCCAGTCCTGATTGACGATGAAGAAGTCATTTACGACTCGACGTTTATTAACGAATATCTTGATGATGAATATCCACACCCGCCATTGCGACCCGAGCCTTCCGGGGACCGGGCCCGGGTGCGGATGTTTGAAGATTTTTCTGATACGTCTTTCACGGTGCAGTGTGGGTTGCTGTATGCCGAACTGCGCAAACCCGAAGAGCAAATCGACCACGAGCGCGTGCAGCACTATCAGGGAGACCTCATTCGTGTGCTCGAATTTCTTGACCGGCATTTGAACGGCAAAGAATATCTGGTTGACGAATTCTCGTTAGCCGACCTTGCGTTTACCCCACGGCTGTTGATTCTGTCGCAGCTTGGGGTTGAACTCCCGTCGCGGCTCAGACATGTTTCTGCGTGGATTAAACGCTTATCGCAGCGTCCGTGCGTGGTACAGCTGTTGAAGGAACTCAATATGGCGTAGCCTGTCCGGTATGGTCCCGGAGTGGAGGAATCTCGACCGCTCGGACCTTTCGTGTCCCCAGCGAGAAAAGCGAGGCTGCTGTGTCTGAACTACCCGACATTATTCCAGTTTTTCCATTGCCGAACGCCGTCCTTTTCCCGCGTGTCCAGCTTCCGTTGCATATCTTTGAGCCGCGCTACCGCGCCATGGTGCGCGATGTCATTGAGGCCGAGCCTCCGCTCATCGGCATGGCCTTGCTCCGGGGCGACTGGCAAGAGCAGTATGAAGGCAATCCTCAAGTGTTTCCGATAGGCTGTGTGGGGAAGATGGTGAAGACCGTGCCGCTTCCGGACGGGCGGTTTAATATTCTCCTGCAGGGGCTGCGGGAATATCGCATTCAGGAGGAATTCCACGATAAGAGCTATCGTCAGGCCCGGGTAGAATGGCTCCCCGAGAGAAACCAGACGCTTGAGCCAACGCAACGTGAGGCCATTGGCCGCTTGTTAGCGTCCTATCTGCAGAAGGATGAGATTGTCCAGAAATTCTTGGCAGACCCCAATATCAACGACGAGTTCTTCATTAATTTCTTTGCCTTTCAGCTCGACCTCCTGCCTATCGAGAAGCAAAGCCTGCTCGACGCCGCCACGCTCGACGAGCGGACGACCTGCTTACGGGATATTCTTGACTTCAAGTTGTCAGAGAACCGCTGGCCAGAGGGTGGGGGTGGTGGAAAAGATCGTCTCCACTGAAACTGCCTTGACAAACATCGGTCCCCTCATAATAGTGAAGTGCGGCACATTCGGTATGTAGTGGCGAGTCCACTATCACATACGGAGGTAGATAGGACCCCATGAAACGTAAAGAAGAGATGACTTGGTGGGAGCGGCTGTATATCCCGGAAATCGTGCGGGGTCTTGTTGTCACCATGACCCATTTCTGGCGGAATCTGACCCTGCATATCCTGCACGCGCTCGGCTTTGCCAAAGGGACGCGCGCTGCGTATACGGTTCAATATCCTGAAGAGCGCAAGCGTTACCCGGACGTCTACCGGGGGAGTCATCGTTTGACGCTCAAGGAAGACGGCTCGGTCCGCTGTACCTCGTGCTTTCTGTGTGCAACGGCCTGCCCGGCCAACTGCATTCACATCGAGGCCGGAGAACATCCCGACCCCGACGTGGAAAAATTCCCGTTGCGCTATGAAATCGATACTCTGCGCTGCATTTACTGCGGGATGTGCGTAGAAGCCTGTCCGTGTGACGCGATCCGGATGGATACCTATGTGCATCCCCGTATTTGGGGCTATGACCGCCAAGATTTTATCGAATCCAAAGAAGTTCTTATGAATCGCTCCCGAACCCTGGCGACGGGTGGACGGGATTCCATCATGGCTGAAATGCTGGAAAGCTATCAGGAAGCAGAGCAGCGAGTGGCCCGGGAGATTGACGCTCCTGGGGCCTGAAGCTCTCTCGCGGAGGCAGAATTATGGCAAAGACCTATCAGGAACTCATGGCTGAGGCCCGAGACTCCGTACCGGAAGTCACGATTGACGAGGTGCAAGCCCAAATGGAAAACGGCGCGCGGCCAACCCTGCTCGATGTCCGCGAACGCGAAGAGTACCGGGAGGGCCATCTCGAAGGCTCGGTTCCGCTCCCGCGTGGATTTCTCGAAATGCGGATCGAAGAGGCCGTACCGGATAAGCGTGCGCCCATCGTAGCGTATTGTGCGGGCGGCGTCCGCTCGCTCATCGCCGCTCGGACGCTCAAAGAAATGGGCTATGAACATGTGACTTCCATGTCCGGCGGCTATACCGCCTGGAAAAATGCCGGCTATAAATGGGTGGCGGACCGCCAGTTCACCCCGGAGCAGATTACGCGCTATGCACGTCATTTTACCCTGCCGGAAGTCGGGGAAGCGGGTCAGGCCAAACTGCTCGACGCCAAAGTGCTCTGCGTTGGGGCGGGCGGCCTCGGGTCGCCGGTGGCCTTATATCTGGCCGCGGCCGGGGTCGGTACGATAGGCATTGCCGACCATGACACCGTTGATATGAGTAATCTCCAACGCCAGATTCTGCACACCAACGACCGGGTCGGGATGCCCAAGGTAGAGTCGGCGCAACTGACCCTGAACGCCCTCAACCCCGATGTGAATGTTGTCCCGTTCAACGAGCGCCTCTCTTCCGAAAATGTCATGCGTATTATCGACGGGTTCGACATCGTGGTGAATGGCTGTGATAACTTCCCGACCCGCTATCTCATTAACGACGCCTGCATCATGGCCAAGAAGACCCTCGTCGATGGCTCGATCTTCCAGTTTGAAGGTCAGGTCACGGTTGTCGATCCGACCGAAGGCCCCTGCTATCGCTGCCTGTTTCCCGAGCCACCACCTCCGGGGATGGCCCCGAGCTGTGCCGAAGCCGGGGTACTCGGTGTTCTGCCTGGACTCGTCGGCTGCATGCAGGCGCTCGAAGTGATCAAGATCATTCTCGGCGCTGGTAATCCGCTTGTCGGACGGATGATGCATTTTGACACGCTCAGCTCGGAAATTCGGGTGTTAAAACTGCGCAAAGATCCAAACTGCCTGGTGTGCAGCGAAAACCCGAAAATAACGGAGCTGATCGATTACGAAGAATTCTGCGGTCTGCGACCGGTCAACGCCGCCTAGCCCGAAGGGGTCTGTCTCAGCACCACTGCCTATGGCCGATTCCGTCACCATAAGTGTCAGGCTTTTTGCAGCGCTGAAAAAATACACCCCGCAGGGGAGTAGGGACGGAGTCTCACTCTCCCTGCCCGCTGGGGCAACGGTCCAGGACGCGGTTGATATGCTGAACATTCCACGCGAGCAGGCGGGTATGCTTGTTGTGGGTGATACTTACGTCGAAGTGGGGACGGTCCTTGAAAACGGACTGGAACTGAGCATTTTTCCGCCGCTTGCCGGTGGGGTGTGTAGATAGCCACGGATAAGAAGGGCGCATGCCAAGGGATGATAGTGGAAAGGGGCACGGTACACCGTGTCCCTTTTTTTACCTTTAGGGGGAGGGACAAATCGTGAGAGTCGATCTCAACGCTTTACAGGCGACCGCGGATACATTGCGTATCCATTCACTGCGTACCACAGCCGCAGCAGGGTCGGGCCATCCGACGTCATGCATGTCAGCTGCCGACATCATGGCGGCCGTGTTCTTTGCCGACATGCGCTTCGATCCTGCCAATCCGACCCATCCGGGCAATGATCGGTTTGTGCTCTCAAAGGGACACGCCGCTCCGGTCCTGTATGCGGCCCTGGCGGAAGCTGGGGCCCTGCCTCTGGAGCAGTTGCCCTCACTCCGCAAGTTCTCCAGTGATTTGGAAGGCCATCCCACGCCGCGCATCCCCTGGGTGGGTGCCGCAACCGGCTCACTCGGGCAGGGACTCTCGGTTGGTGTCGGTATGGCGCTGAACGGCAAACGCCTGGATAAGCTTGACTACCGCGTGTATGTCCTGCTGGGCGACGGAGAAGTCGCAGAAGGCGGCGTCTGGGAAGCGGCGGCCATGGCATCATACTATCAGCTCGACAACCTCATCGGCATTGTCGATGTGAATGGTCTGGGGCAGAGCGAACGGACCATGTACAATTTTGATGTGGAAACCTACCAGCGCCGTTTTGCCGCGTTTGGTTGGAATGCGCTGGTAGTTGACGGCCATAACATCGAAGAGGTCGTGGCCGCGCTTGACCAGGCCCACGCCACCAAAGACCAGCCAACCATGTTGGTCGCCAAGACCTTCAAAGGAAAAGGCGTCTCGTTTCTTGAGGATAAACCTGGCTGGCACGGAAAGCCGCTCAAGGGAGACGATCTGGACAAAGCGTTGGGTGAGTTGGCACTCAGCGGGGGCGCGGAGGTGCCCGACGTGACGCGGCCGCAAACCAACGGCTTCTCCCCGGCAGGTGCCAGCGGAAGGGCCCCCGCCCCGGCCTATGAATTAGGGGAGAAGGTTGCGACCCGCGTGGCCTACGGAACCGCCTTGGCCAAGCTCGGAGCCGTGGACCCCCGGGTGGTTGCCCTCGATGGCGATACCAAGAATTCGACCTTTGCTGAAACTTTTCTCAAAGCCCACCCCGGGCGGTATTTTGAGAGTTATATCGCTGAGCAAAACATGGTCGGGGCCGCGGTTGGGCTGGCGGCCTGTGGCAAGATTCCGTTTGCCTCGACATTTGCGGCCTTTCTTACCCGCGCGTTTGACCATATCCGTATGGCTGCCATCTCCGGCGTGACTATCAAATACGTCGGCTCGCATTGCGGGGTCTCGATTGGGGAAGACGGCCCGTCTCAGATGGGCTTGGAAGACTTGGCGATGATGCGGGCCATTCCGAACTCGGTCGTGCTCTACCCCAGCGATGCGGTGGCCACAGAACGGCTGGTGAGCACCATGCCCGACCTGCCCGGCACGACCTATCTGCGCACGACCCGTCCGGCAACACCCGTGCTCTATCCCAATGCCGAGGAGTTTCCCATTGGTGGCAGCAAGCTGCTCCGGTCCAGCGATGACGATGTACTGACGGTCGTTGCCGCCGGGGTGACGCTGCACGAGGCGATTGCGGCCAGTGAGATGCTCACCAGAGAGGGTGTGGCTATCCGTCTGATTGACGCCTATTCGGTAAAGCCGATTGATGCCCAGGGTCTACTGGCAGCAGCCAGACAAACGAATAACACTCTGCTCGTGGTTGAAGACCACTATTACGACGGCGGTCTGGGTGACGCTGTGCTGAACGCGGTCGCGGCTCATGGGGTCAAGGTCCACAAACTCGCTGTGAATGGCGTCCCTCGCTCCGGCACGTCGGCAGAATTGCTGGACGCCTTTGGCATCAGTGCCCAACATATTGCCGCCCAGGTAAAAAAGCTGGCAGCCTAGGCTCAGGACCTATAAACGGGCTTTTACCGGAGGCGGTCGTATGCTTCAATTGGCCCCTATGTGAGGGGGATTGTCATGGCTGACCATCATTTCTGGCTGTCTGAAGCCCAATTCGCCCGGCTCCAGCCGTTGTTGCCCACGAAGGTGCGCGGGGTACCGCGGGTCGATGACCGGCGCGTCATCTCCGGGATCATCCACGTCATTCGGAACGGCTTGAGGTGGCGCGATGCCCCCGCCTGCTACGGGCCACACAAGACGCTCTATAATCGCTTCGTGCGCTGGAGCCAAGCTGGTATCTTCAATCGGCTCTTCGCGGCCTTGGCTAGTGACGGAGGCGCGACGGCCACCGTGATGATCGACGCGACGCACTTGAAGGCGCACCGGACTGCGGCCAGTCTGCTCAAAAAGGGGCGCTTTCGCGCTGCATTGGGCGCACCCGGGGCGGGCTCAACTCGAAACTCCATGCCGTCTGTAACCGCGACGGCAAACCCTTGATTCTGCTCCTGACGGCCGGGCAGGTCAGCGATTACCGGGGGGCTGCCACGGTGCTGCCCGCCCTACCGGACGCGGAGGTCCTGATCGCCGATAAGGGGTATGACAGCGACCGGTTCCGCACGGCCCTGGCCCAGCGGGCGATCACGCCCTGTATCCCAGGTCGGACCAACCGCAAACAGCCGATCTCCTATGATGCTGAGCTCTACAAGCAACGCAATCGCATTGAACGCATGTTCGGCCGGCTCAAGGACTGGCGGCGCATCGCCACCCGCTATGACCGCTGTGCACATACGTTCTTCAGCGCCATCTGTCTTGCCGCTACTGTTATCTTCTGGTTATGAGTCCTGAGCCTAGTCAGCTGGCCTCATGCAGGGGAGGGAGTAGATATCCCCTCCTCGGAGGGGTGGCCGCAGGCCGGGGTGGGTTCCTTTTCGTATCACATGTCCCGATAGGGGACCTGGCCCTTCCTCACCCCATCATCCTCAGCCGACCTTGGCATATAACAGCTCGTGTCGGGTCGGATCGCCCTATATCTTCTTCTTGCAGAAGCCGGCGTAATAGATGGGCTTGCCCGCGTCCATAAACTGACGTTCAAAGTCGGTCAGGATCAACTTGCCGTTCCGATTCCGCTGGTCCCGTTGCCAGGGGAATTGCGTCAGCTCGGCGACTGCCTCCAACTGTCTGACTATTTCGACAAAATAGGTATGGACATCTGTGGCAATCAGTATCTTCCCGCCCGGAACGAGCGCGCGGGCGAGCGCCACGCAGAAGTCGCCCTGAAACAGACGCCGGCGCTGATGCCGCCGTTTCCACCACGGGTCCGGGAAGTAGAGATGGAATACTGTCACGGATTCGGGCCGAATCAGGCTGTTGAGCACGCAACCGATATCGGCGGCAAGGGCGAGCACATTGTCGGGCTGTTCGCGCTCGATCAGCTCTTTGATCCGATACACCCGCCGTCTGGAGAACTCGATCCCAAAGAAATTATGCTCCGGAGCGCTGTGGGCCGCTGCCAGGAGAAAAGCGCCTTTCCCAGGGCCGATTTCGACTTCAACGGGATGGGCGTTGCCGAATATATCCTCCCAGGCTGGTGGAGTTGGTGAGGGTAATTCGAAGAACTCGGAGCTCATGGCGGGAAGAGAGAATGCTTTCTACGGAACGTTATCACACGTTATACAAATTGGAATGTGGATAGTGTTTCTATACGTGAGAGCAATCGGCCTCCACAAAATATCGTAATGCGTCGCTTGACGCTGAACAAATGGCTTTGGTAGATTGTGCCATGAAGATTCGAAACATCGTTCACAAAGGGCTTCGCCGATTCATGGAGGATGATAACGCCGCGAGTCTTCAGCCTGCGGTTGTGCCGAAGCTGCGGCGTATGCTGTCTTTCCTTCAGGACATGGAGCGGGAGGAAGAACTGCGGACGGTTCCAAGTTGGAGAGCCCATCAGCTTGTCGGTGGTCGTAAGCACGTCTGGAGTTTGTCGGTCACAAGAAACTGGCGACTCACATTCCGGATTGACCGAGCGAAGAGCGAGATCATCGACCTGGATTACGAGGATTATCACTAGGAGGTGGCCATGAAGGCGAAGGGTATACGGATGAAGAATCCGGCGCATCCGGGCGGGTTCGTGAAGAGCGAGATCATTGAAGCCCTGGGGTTGTCTGTGACCGAAGGAGCGCGAGTATTGGGAGTCACGCGCCCTGCACTGTCCGCGCTGCTCAATGAGCGAGTGCATCTCTCGCCCCAAATGGCGCTGAGGATTGAAAAGGCGTTTGGGGTATCAATGGATACGCTGATGAGGATGCAGAACAGCTACGACATTGCCCAGGCACGTAAACGGGAGGGCGAAATAAAGATTGTTCCGTTCGAGAGGCGAGTCGCCTGAGTCGTCCCCCACGGCGCATTAGTGGGGCGTCATGACGTACACCACAGTGCGCCCTCGCTCTGTGCGCGCTGCCCACCCGGAAAAGGGGTTACGCACTGCTCCCTAGCCAGCCGCTGAGGAAACTAGGATCAAGAGATGCAGGATGGTATTCTGCTCTTTTATGGATTTTCTTACTCCACCCGCTCCAAGTCCTGCTGCCGTACACCAAGGGAATCGGCTCTCCCCCGTTAAAGCGCACCGTGAGCTCCCCGTTGGCTTCACACTTCCAGCCTGAGATGACGCCAATGCCCGAATAAAACAGACCACCACTCGGATTCTCCAGCGAGGCGGCCTGCGCCAGAGACGGCGCCAATACCATGAGCCCCAGACAGAGACAGAGGAGAGAAGCCCTCTGCGCCTTCCACAAAGTCATATGTTGATCGGTGTGCTGTCTCATGTACGCTACTCCGTTCTGCGCTGTTTCGCTTCAGATAAAGATATATCGTAGTGCAGCCCCTCATACTCCGGACGAGAACAAAAAGTCCAGTCCGGATGGGCTTCACGTCAGTCCCCGTCCCCCATCCACCGAAAACACCGCGCCCGTACTGAAATCGGACTCCGCCACAAAGACCACGAGCTGGGCGACTTCCTCGGGGGTTCCGGCGCGTTTGACCAGGGTCTTTTCGATTTCGCGGCGCTGGACCTCCTGCGGCGTATCGTCCTGGAACAGGACCGGACCTGGGATGACAGCGTTGACCATGACTTCGGGAGCGAGTTCCATGGCCAGCCCCTGACTGAAAGCCAGCACACAGGCTTTTGAGACAGAGTAGGGCACATAGTCGGCCCACGGGCGTTGTCCTGCCACATCGGCCATGTTGATTATATGCCCCCAGCCCCACTCCTTCATGCGCAGACCGATTTTATGCGCGCAATAGAAGGTGCCGTCCAGGTTCACGTCCAGAATCTGTTCCCAGGCGTCGAACGTGACGGTATCAATCGGGGTGCGGTAAAAGAGGGCGGCGTTGTTGACTAACACGTCGATGCGCCCGAAATGCCCAAGCGCTTGTTCGATCATCCTGTCAACGTCTATTTCGTGGCTAATGTCAGCCTGAAGGGCGAGCGCTTCATAACCGGCGTTCTGGAGTTCTCGAACGGTTTCTTCCGCTTCGGTCTGAGAGGTGTAGTAGTGGACCACAAGCTTGCAGCCCCGCTGGGCAAGCGCAAGGACGATGGCTTTCCCTACACGCTTTGCCCCACCGGTGACGAGGGCGACTTTGCCGCTGAGGTCCATAGGATAACACTAGGAGTTTACGTAAACGGCTCAAATTGGGGCTGAAGAATGACCTCAGCCGGACAGGCGCGCGGTGAAGCGATGACGATATTGTAGGCGGCTTCCGCTACGTCGGTCGGACTGAGGAGCTTGTCGCGATCCAGCCGCTTATTATACGGAATGAGAGCGGTGTCAACCGAGCCCGGACAGAGCAATGAGACCTTGATACCGTACCGGCGTACCTCCTCAAATAACGCTTGCGTAAAGCCACGCAGGCCAAACTTACTGGCTGCATAGGCGGCCTCGCCCGCCCGTCCACTCAAACTGGCCGTTGACCCCAACATGATGATCGTGCCGTGTCGGCGTTCGATCATGGCTGGAAGGACCTGCTTGGTGAGGGACATGGCCGCGAACAGATTCACCCGTAAGACAGATTCCCAGTCGGTGAGGCGCGATTTCACGATGGGCGTGCGTGGCGGCCCGCCACCGGCATTATTGACCAGGATGTCAATGCGTTTGTAGCGCGCGAGCGTTTTCTCCACGAGAGCCGTGACCTGCTCATCCTGCTGTAAGTCCGTCGGAACCGAGAGCGCCTCGCCGCCAGTGTCCTGAATGCTGCGCGCCGTTGCCTGGAGTTCCTGTTCGGTCCGGGCGGCCAGCACCGTCTTCGCTCCCGCCTGCGCGAGCCTGAGGGCGATAGCTCTGCCGATACCCCGGCCCGCGCCGCTAATCAGGGCGACCTGTTCTGACAGAGGGGAGGGATGAGCCGCCATTTTGTTGCTTTTACCATGCCGGACCGGTAGTATCCAATCCGCTTTTGGCCAGGCCAAACACCGCTGGTCAGGTGAAGACAGACACACAACGAGGGAGGAGCTATGGCATACGAATATGCAATGTATGAAAAGGACGGCCATGTTGCCACCATCACCATGAATCGCCCGGAGCGGCTGAATGCCGTGCACCCACCGGCTGCCGAGGAGTTGTCGGGAATCTGGGATGACGCCCTGGCCGATGACAATACCTGGGTGATTGTTTTGACCGGCGCCGGGGACAAAGCGTTTTCGGCCGGGAATGATCTTAAATACACGGCAGAGCACGGCTTCCCGAAAAAGCGGGTCAAAGGCGGTTTTGGAGGCTTGACCGACCGGACCGATATTTGGAAACCAACCATTGCTGCGGTGAATGGCTTTGCCCTGGGTGGCGGGTTTGAGATGGCGCTGGCGTGTGACATCATCGTGGCCGCCGACCATGCGCGGCTGGGGTTGCCCGAACCGCGTGTCGGCCTGGCGGCTGCTGCGGGGGGCGTCCACCGTTTGCCGCGCCAAATGCCGCTCAAGATTGCGCTTGGCTATATGTTGACCGGTAAGCATATGACTGCCCAGGAAGCGCATCGCTGGGGCGTTGTGAATGAAGTCGTCCCCCTGGCCGACCTCAAGGCCACAGTGAAGCGCTGGACGGACGAAATCCAGGAATGCGCCCCCCTGTCGGTCCGGGCGACCAAACAGTGCGCCATGATGGGGGCGGGGCTGACCTTGGACGAAGCCTTTGCCCAGTCCTATCCGGCGCTCAAGCAGATGATGAACTCCGAAGACGTGGTCGAAGGGCCCCGGGCGTTTGCCGAGAAGCGCAAACCGAACTGGAAGGGGAGGTAGGGATTAGGGGTTGGGGGTTGGAGGAGAGGGGTTCATGTCAAAGAGAGAAGAATTTTCTTCCCTAACCCTCAGTTCCCAATCCCTCCCTTCTCACACCCACACCCTGCGTGTCCGCTACGCCGAGACCGACCAGGCGGGAATGGCGCATCATGCCGCCTATCTGCCCTGGTTTGAAGAGGGACGGGTGGCGCTCTTGCGCGCGCTGGGTAAGCCGTACCGCGAGCTGGAAGTGGAAGGGTTTCACTTTCCGGTTCGGGAAGTTCAGTGTCGCTACCGGGCAGTCGCGCTGTTCGATGACGTCCTCAAGATGACGACAACGATTGAGGCGGTCGGCGGAGCGAGTATTCGATTCGGCTATCGGCTTGTTCGCTCGGCTGACGATATATTGATCGCAGAAGGGACGACGCAGCACGCCTGTGTTGATGACGTGGGAAAAGTGCAACGGCTGCCCCGCGAGTTGAGGGAAGTGTTGGATCGGCGGCTTTGAGGGTCTGTTGGGTCGGTTGTTGGAGCCTGCCTCTATACCGTGCTCTGCCGTTCCCGTAGCTGTTGCAAATACTTCCTGCGGACTTGTTTTAAGAAGGCGTGCGTCTCCGGCCAGCGATAGTCTGTGTAGGTGTACACAAAAGGATGGTAGGCGGCGTGGTGATAGAGGAGGGTCACCTCGGCATAAATACCCCGTGAGAGGTAGAGCCGATGGGCCTGGGCCTTGGTTGAGGCCAGGACCAGCTTCATCCTATCGATATAGCCGGGGTCGAGGTTCACGCGGCGCGGCGAAGCCGGACCCGGTGGAGCGGCAAGGGCGTATTCCAGCTCGTTGGCTTCGAGCTTCAAGCGAATCAAGTCTTCAGGCGTGATGAGTTGCTCAAACGTCACAAAGCGCCGCAGCAGATGACCACCCATCTCCGCTCGGTAATAATCTGTGGTCTCCCAGGCAAAAACGGGGCTTTCCAGATCAATCCGACCATAGGCCGCCTCCAGCCGCACAGTCGCCTGGTTGAAGAGCGCCGTATCGGCGGCAAGCAGAGCGATGAACAATTTCACTGGCTCGGGAAGGCTCGGCGTGCCCATATGCGAGGCTCGATCGCGGGAACTACCGGGATTTTTTCAGAGCGAGCAGACGGTCGTAGACCGCATGGGCGACAGCGTCTTTGGACATCAGGGGGAGCGGTTCTTGCTGACCGGTTCGGTCCAACAGGGTCACGATGTTGGTATCGCCGGCAAAGCCCGCCCCTTCTTGCGTCACATCGTTGGCCACGATCATATCGAGGTTTTTCGCGCGCAGCTTGCGCTCGGCGTTTTGGAGGACGTCTTCCGTTTCCGTGGCAAAGCCGACCAGCAGCCGGTTGCCCTTGTCCCGGCCGAGTCCGGCCAGAATATCTGGATTGCGGTCAAGCGCGATCGAAAAGTCGCCGTCCTTTTTTTTGATCTTCTGAGTAGCAATTTGGGCTGGCCGATAGTCGGCAATAGCCGCGGCCGAGACGACTATGGTGGCCCGCAGGTAGTGGGTGAGGACGGCCTGCTGCATTTCGAGTGCGGTGCGCACTGAACACAGCCGCACCCCGAGCGGGGCGGCCAGTGCGGTTGGCCCACTGACCAAGGTAACCTCGGCTCCCCGCTGGTGGGCAATGCGGGCCATGGCAAAACCCATTTTTCCGGTTGAGCGATTGGTGATAAAGCGAACCGGATCAATGGGTTCGCAGTTGGGACCCGCCGTCACGATGACCCGCTCGCCCTGCATATCTTTTTTTGTCAGTGTGGCTTCCACGCACTCGACGATCTGTTCAGGCTCGGCCAAACGGCCTTTGCCTTCATAGCCACAGGCCAGCTCTCCCTCCGCCGGCTCGATAATGTGGTGGCCGAAACGCTGTAAGGTCTTGAGGTTTTCTTGCGTTGCCGGGTGGGCATACATGTGGACATTCATGGCTGGAGCAATGACGACCGGAGCGCGCGTGACTAAGAGCAGGGTTGAGAGCAGATCGTCGGCAAGTCCGTGCGCAAGCTTGGCCAGGATATTGGCGGTTGCCGGCGCAATAAGAATAAGGTCGGCCGTATCTGCCAGTCGGATATGGCCGATTTCGGATTCTTGAGTCAGGTCGAACGTATCGGTTGAAACCGGATTACCGGACAGCGATTGCAGGGTGAGCGGCGTAATGAACTCCTGGGCGTTTTGGGTCATCACCACGCGCACACTGGCTCCGGCCTTGACCAGGAGGCGGACGAGTTCTGCCGCCTTATAGGCGGCAATGCCGCCGCTTATGCCAAGAACGATGCTCTTGTTTTGTAGTACCATGCCGATAGCGGAGCCCTAAGGCTCCCTCCATTTTTTAACCGTATTCTGCATCATACGAGGGAAACGAGGCGGGGGGCAAGGTCTTGAGGCTGGACCACCACTCCCCAGACAGTCGGGCATTTCACCGTATTGATAAGATATTTGCACTCCTTGACGTTTTCCCCCCCTTTGGCATTATGTGGGAAGCCTCAGGACGGGTCTGAGGGAATGTTGCCTGATTTGAGTGTAATGTGTCTGTCAAAGCCAGCCGCCCGCAACCAGATTCCTTTTCTCCACAAGACTGTGTTGCTGCCGAGCTTGAGCAGGTTGAAGAACGGCTCACCGGGCTCCTCCAATCTCGCGAACATCTGCTGAGCGATATCGGGAATTATCTGGTTGGGGCAGGCGGGAAACGCGCCCGGCCAACCGTCGCCTTAATGGTGTTTCGCGCCTGTGGCGGAAAAAACGTGAACGACATCGTCGATGTCGCTGCCGCTCTGGAACTCATTCACTCCGCTTCCCTCCTGCATGACGACATCATTGATGAAGCGGAGACACGGCGTGGGAAAGAGTCGGCCCTGCACCGCTTTGGACTGGCGGAGACCTTAATAGCCGGGGATTTTTTATTCGGACGGGCCTTTGCGCTGTGCGGTCGTTTTGAGGAAAAGGTCATTACCTGGGCGACCGATGCCTGCATCAGCCTGACTGAAGGAGAAGTCTTGCAGGACCGCTTGCGCCACGATCCCAGCGTGACGCGGGACGACTATCTGGAAATCATCGAACGTAAAACCGCCTCCCTGTTTGCCCAAGGGGCGCGGATGGGGGCGCATCTTGCCGGTGCTTCGTCGGAGGTGATTGAGGGCCTGGCCGAGTCCGGCTACTGCCTGGGTATGGCCTTCCAGATTGTTGATGATGTCCTTGATGTGGCCGGCGACGGCAACCGGACCGGCAAGCCAACCGGGGCCGACCTCAGAGACGGCAATCCGTCTCTGCCGCTCGTGCTGGCGCTGGCCCATGCGCCTGAGGTCAAACGGGTCTTTGAGAAACAGTCGCCGAGTCAGCAGGAAATCGACGGGGCACTGGAGCAGGTGCGTCGCTCCGGGGTGCTGGACGAAGCAACGCGTATGGCCCACGCCTACGGCAAACAGACCCTGAAGGCGTTAGAAGTGCTGCCGCCGTCTCCCTATTACGACGGTCTTGCTTTTTTTGTGTCCCAGCTTGTCAATCGGACTGCCTAGGCATATCCTCGACAGGTAATGGCCACTGACTCGCCACACGCACTACTGGCCCAGATTAGCCACTCCCTGCACGCGTATGCACAGGGGTTGCAGACTGGCGGAGTCGAGGGCTTCCCCCCTGCGACGCCACCGGCTGACGAGGATACTCCAGGACCAGTTGCCGACAGTCGTGTGGAAACACACCAGCCTCGGCAGGCCGCTGACGCTCCCGCACCGACTGCGGCTTTTCCGGCTGCGCCCGTGGACACGCTTGCCTCAGCAGCCCCAGCCGAGGAATCCGCTCTGGCTGCGGTCCACACGCTCACAGAACTCCGAGCCGAAATTGGCGACTGCCAGCGCTGTCTTTTGTGTGAAAAACGCAATAGTATCGTCTTCGGAGTCGGCAATCCCGACGCAGAGATCGTGTTTGTGGGTGAAGGGCCAGGCTACGAAGAGGATAAACAGGGCGAACCCTTTGTCGGACGGGCCGGGCAGTTGCTGACCCAGATCATTACCAAAGGCATGCAAATGCAGCGCTCGGACGTCTATATTGCCAATGTCGTCAAATGTCGTCCGCCTGAGAATCGGAACCCTGAACCTGATGAGATTGCGGCCTGTGAGCCCTTTCTGCTTAAACAGTTGGAGATCATTCGGCCCAAGATTATTGTTACCTTAGGGAAATTTGCCGCTCAGACGTTGCTGAAAGATACGACCCCCATTACCCGCTTGCGCGGTAAGTGGCAGTCCTATCACGGGATAAAACTGATGCCGACCTTGCATCCGGCCTACTTGCTGCGCAACCCGAAGGATAAGCGTCTGGTGTGGGAAGATATTAAAGCCGTGCTCCGAGAAATAGGACGTCTCTAGCGTGCGAAAACATTGCCGTACGGTGCGGTCCGTCCGCCTCTTTTCCTGGGTCTGTCTCCTGACGGGCCTGGGTATGCTCATTGGTGCATCCGCACAAAGTCAGTCTGCCCATATCAACCGGATTGTTATCGACGCCTCGATCAATCCGGCCGTGGGTGACTTTATTCACGAGAATATCGATCAGTCCGCCCAAGAGGGAGCCCTGGCGCTGATTATTCAGCTCGATACCCCAGGTGGATTGCTGAATTCAACCAAGAGCATCGTCAAGGACATGCTGGGCGCTCCGTTGCCCGTTCTGTTATACGTCTCTCCCAGCGGGGCGGGGGCTGGCTCGGCCGGCGTGTTTATTACGTTGGCCGGTCATATCGCCGCCATGGCTCCGGGCACAACCATAGGCGCGGCGCATCCGGTTGCCAGCGGCGGGCAAAACATCGAAGGCGACATGCGGGAGAAGATTGAGAATTTCACGGTTTCGTTTATCGAATCCATTGCCCAGCGCCGAGGCCGCAATGTCGAGTGGGCGGAGAAAGCGGTGCGCGAAAGTGTCTCGATCACTGAGGTCGAAGCGCTAGAGAAGAACGTGGTTGATCTTGTTGCTACGGATGTGCACGATTTGCTGGGCCAGGCCAGTGGACGTGAAGTTGAGGTTGGTTCAGAAAAGATTACCCTGGATTTTACCGCTGCCCAACTGAGTGAGGGCCGCTTCAACATTGTCACGGTTGAGATGCGGCTCAAGCATAAGGTCCTGAATATCCTGGCCGACCCCAATATCGCCTACCTGCTCATGATGGCCGGCATGTTGGGCCTGTATCTTGAATTCTCTAACCCCGGTCTGCTGCTCCCCGGTCTGGCGGGCGGCATTTGTTTGATTCTCGCGCTGACGGCCTTTCAGGTCTTACCCATTAATTACACCGGTCTGGTCTTAATCGGACTCGGCATGGCGCTGCTCATAGCCGAGATGTTTCTCCCGAGTTTCGGCATCCTGGGCGTCAGCGGTATTGCGGCCTTTGTGCTAGGCTCGTTGTTCTTATTCGATACGCCGGACGCCGAGCTGGCGGTTGATCGCGGCATTATTTTTGCCGCCTCGCTGGCCGTGGGAACCTTCATGTTTATTGTCGGTTCACTCGCCGTGCGGGCGTGGCGCCGCCCAGTCGCGTCAGGGCTGGAGGGACTCCAGGGAGAAATAGGTGAAGTCCGCACCCCGCTGGCTCCACAGGGAAAGGTCTGGGTGCACGGCGAGTATTGGACGGCTCAGAGTGACGAAGAGATTGAAGTTGGCCAGAAGGTCCAGATCATCGCGGTTGATCATATGATACTGCGGGTCCGCCGCGCAACGAATGCATGAGAAAAAGGAGGATGTATGTTTGACTTTGGTCCGGTCGTCACGTTTCTGATTATAGGTCTGGTACTCCTGGCGAGTGGCATCAAGGTTCTGCCCGAATATGAGCGGGGGGTTATTTTTCGACTTGGACGACTAGTGAAGCAGCGTGGTCCAGGACTGATCTATGTTATCCCCGTGATTGAACGCATGGTCCGTATGGACATGCGAACGATTACCCTGGACATTCCTTCACAAGACGTTATTACCAAAGACAACGTTTCGGTCAAAGTCAATGCTGTCCTCTATTTCCGTGTCTTAGAGCCCAGTAGCGCAACGATTGAGATCGAGAATTATCTGTTTGCCACCTCGCAACTCGCCCAAACGACGCTGCGGAGTGTCTGCGGTCAAGCCGAACTGGACGAGTTGCTCTCCGAGCGGGATAAGATCAATTCCCATCTGCAAGAGATTGTTGACACGCAGACGGACCCGTGGGGGGTTAAGGTCTCATTGGTTGAGGTCAAACATATTGACCTGCCTCAGGAGATGCAGCGGGCGCTGGCAAAACAGGCCGAGGCCGAGCGTGAACGCCGGGCCAAAGTGATTAACGCCGAGGGCGAATTCCAGGCCGCCCAGCGGCTGGCCGATGCCTCTGCCATCATCGAACAGCATCCGGTCGCGCTCCAACTGCGGTATCTGCAAACGCTTTCTGAAGTAGCCACCGAGAATAATTCAACCACGCTCTTCCCGATACCGATTGATCTCTTGCAGCCGTTCCTACGCGGGATAGGTGGATCGGCACCAACGGACAGCCCGCCAGATAATTCGACAACGTAAGAGGTCTTTCTTGCCAGTCGATTGACTCAAGATGTATTTCCCTCTCCCTCACGGGGGAGGGAAATGTCAGCTCTCCTGAATGGAACTTTCTGATTTCGACTACGACCTGCCGGCCGAGTTAATCGCTCAAGAGCCGGCAAAACAACGCGATCAGTCCCGCCTGCTGCACGTTGGGCGAGGCGACGCTTCCCTCTCGCATCATCGGTTTTCGGACCTGCTCGGCCTGTTGCCCAAAGACTGTGTGTTGGTCTGTAACAACACCCGGGTTATCCCGGCCCGCTTGCGCGGGAAGAAGACGACGGGCGGAAAAGCCGAACTCCTCCTCGTTCGACGCATCGCGGCTGAGGGAGAAGTCTGGCAGGTCTTGTGTAAAGGCGGCCAAAAACAGAAAGTCGGCGGGCGCATTAATTTTGCGGATAAATTTTGGGGCAAATGGGTGGAAGTGCCGAGGGCCGGTCAGGGGAGTATACGCTTTTTTCCGGAAAAGGACTTTCAGCGACTTGTAGAACAACACGGAGAAGTCCCGCTGCCGCCGTATATCAGGCGCTCGCCGGGCCGGCACGTAGCCGACCAGGAGCGTTACCAAACGGTGTATGCCCAGCAACTTGGTGCGGTCGCCGCTCCGACTGCCGGGCTGCATTTTACGCCAGCCTTACTCGACAAGCTGGTCCAGAGTGGCATTCAGCTATGCTTTGTCACTCTGCATGTTGGTCTGGGTACGTTTCAGCCTATCCGGGTGGAGCAGGTTGAGACGCATACGATGGGAACCGAATCATACGAAATCGATACGGCCACCGCAGAATGTATCAACACGGCCAAAGCCTCCGGGAGAAAAATTGTTGCTGTTGGGACAACCACAACACGCGCGCTCGAATCATCCGCCCAACAGACGGGCCACGTCCAGCCCGGCCCGAATCAGTCCGATTTGTTTATTTATCCCGGCTATGAATTTCAGGTAATAGACGGCTTGATCACCAATTTCCATCTGCCCCGTTCGACCCTGCTGCTGCTGGTGTCAGCCTTCGCCGGACGTGAGCGCATGCTGCACGCCTATGCGGAAGCGGTGAAGCGGCGCTACCGGTTTTACAGTTACGGGGATGCGATGTTGATTGTGTAGGTGGGAGGGGGCGCTCATGGATTGAAGCCGTTCTCCCGTAATGAAGCCGGACTATGCTGCCATCCGTTCTGTGGGTAGCGGAACTTCCACGTAGGCAAAGACCAGTTCTTGAAATTCGGGATTCTCCAGATGGTGCTCAACTGATTGACATTCGGGGACCGCTTGGCCAGCTTCCGGATACGCCTCCACATTGATCCGGATCGCTTCACTGGCTGCTTGCTTTGCTGCTTCGATCGTTTCTCCGTATGTCACGATTGCTAAATCGGGCACTTGTACGGCAAATCCTGCGTCCGTTTGTTCCAGCATAATGAGGTATCGCATTATGTAACCTCTAGTCTGATCACTGTAATACAGGAACCACGGCAAAACTTTTTATCCAGTTGCTCTGTTCAATAGTATCCGGGACTTCACATCCCCGGGCCTGACTGATTTGGGCTAGGGCAGCTTCCGGGTCTATCCCGGCTGATACAAGTAAGAGAGCTGCTATAAGGCTTGAGCGCCCAATTCCTTGGCGGCAATGGACGGCGACGGATTTGCCAGCTTCAAGTGCTTTCTCCAGTTTCTGCACTAAGTCAGCCGTTGCCTTTCGTGACGCAGGGATTCCTCGGTCCGGTATCGGATAGGCATGGAATTGGACGCCCTGTGCCTGGCACAAAAGGGCTTCCTGATTCAGTTCAAGCTCGGTGTTTTCATCGTGGGTGAGCAGTGAAACCACTACCTCCAGCCCGGCTTCCTGCCAGGAGCGGACTTCCTCTTCGAGCCAGTCACCTCCGCGCGGACGCGGGACTATCGCTAGGCGACCGGACCAGGGACCTTCTATCCAATACACCGTTGTTCTCATGCAAGCCTCTTTGTTACGGCAGTGGCTCCTCGTCAAAAGGCTCACGGGGCAGCGCGTCAACGTCAACTCCTCGGTCTCGTAAGACTTTAATCCGATGATGACCATCTACCATAGTTCCATCACGCTTGACCTTGAGCGCCCCTTCTTGTCCGGGCCTGAGCGATTCTATGAGTTCTTTGGGCGTCAGTTTGTTAAATTGAGCTAGCTTAGGCTGACTCAATGAACTTTCAGGGTGTAACGACTTGAGGGGTGGTTGATTCATCATTCAGGATATCTCGTCCGAGAGCAATTCGCCAAGTATCCTCCAGACTGAGCCCGCGCCGCTTGCCTCTCTTTATGATAGCTGCCGTACAGGGAACCCAAAGAACCGGAGTATTTTTGTTGTCCGTCCATTGATTACAGGGTATTCCTCACTACACCAGCCGACAAGTTCTTGAACATTCGCTTGACCGAACTGGTTTAGCTTGTAGTCATGGTGAGATATCAGATTCGCCATCCTCTCTATTACGTCACCATCGCCAAATATCAGGTAGGAAAGGCTTTCTCTAATCTTTTTTCCATCATTCGTCTCAAAGAAAGTTGCCTTTAGTTTTGAGAGTCCCCCAGGAAAGAATCTAAGGCGTTCACGAAGAGAATGGAGTGTGGTCAAAGCGTCAAAAAGCTCGTCATCACTGCTATTTATGATGGTTTCGTGTGAAGTGAAGAGCCGTATGAGTTTTGGGTAATTAACGTTTACAATCGTATCTTCGAAATACGGCCGTCGTCCGGCAAACCACTCATCAAGGTACTTTCTAACGAGAGACTTCTGTTGATCTTTCCAACCGATTGGCGTTTGTGACCATGAATCTCCAGTTGCATGTTCATCTCTGACAAAACTTAGAAAAGAGTCTATTTCTAACCGTAACGGAATAAGCCTTTCGTCCACCTTCCGCTTCTGAAGCGACTCATATAGAACTCGGATTTTGTTGAAAGCAGTTACGCTCTCTTGATACGTCTTTCTGTAGTCTTCAAGAGAAACATCCCTTTTTGAGCTTTCTCTTCTCTCTCTCCCGATATTGTGAAATGCAACATTTCCGATGTCTTGATTAACGGTATTCGTCAGCGCGGTAATTCCTTGATCTATTTGTGAGTGAGAGCGATAGATTTTTTTGTATTTTTTGAGTTTTTCTTCAGTTAATACCGCTGCCTCTTCCCAGTATTCAGCAAACAGAGTGGCTAGCTCATCAAACCTCTTGTCCCTACCCACAATACTGACCATTACCTCTTGATTGGTACGGACCGCTGGCTTCGTTAAGTTAGCAGACCCGATTAAAGCTTCTTGGTCGTCGAAGATGTACAGCTTCGGATGGAACGAGTGATGAGTAAAGAATCTGATTTCGACTTTCTCTAGAATTCTCAACAACGCGTCAGGATTCGTAGGGTATCCGAGCCGTACAATCAGACGAACGAGACATCCTTTCTCAAGCAATTTCTCTACTACGCTAGATCCAGTGAAGAAAGCGACGGCGATGAAAACATTTCGACCATGATCCGCCAACCGATAGAGTGCATCCTCTATGAAGTCTCCGTGGGTGTTTCTATTTGTGTAAAGTCCGTTCATATGACTAATCTTTCCCTCCAGCTGCCCAACTACAATCAGGCTACCCCATGAAATGGATAACCTTTGCAAAGTCGCATTGGCTCCACCCTATTGACTCTGACATGTCGCGGGCAGCCCCACAAGTAGTTGCCAGCCCCTCCAAAAACACATAAAACGGCTCGACAGGTCACAAGAACAATTCGTACTTTCACGCTATCCCCGTTCATGTTTCAGTTCACGACGATACAGTCAGATTCGGCGACCCAGGCACGCCTTGGTACGTTGAAGACCACACATGGCAGCGTGGCTACGCCTGCGTTTATGCCGGTAGCAACCCAGGGCACGGTGAAGTCCATGACCCCCCAGGAACTGCGGACTATTGGCGCGGAGATTATCCTGGCGAACGCCTATCACTTGTATCTGCGACCGGGCGTCGAGTTGATCGAGCAAGCGGGCGGTTTGCACGCCTTCATGGGCTGGGATGGGCCGATTCTCACCGATAGTGGCGGCTATCAGGTGTTTAGCCTGAAATCGCTGTCCACGGTCACGGAAGAAGGCGTGGAGTTTCGGTCGCATCTGAATGGCTCGCGCCATCAACTGACGCCTGAAAGCGTGGTCCGCGCCCAGGAACGTCTTGGGGTTGATATTGCCATGGTCCTGGACGAGTGTGTGCCGGCGCCGGTGGATGTTTCTGAGGCGGAACGCGCGGCCCATCTGACCGTCCGTTGGGCAGAGCGCTCGTTGGCGGCCAAGCAACGGGACGATCAGGCCGTATTTGCCATCGTCCAGGGCGGGATGTTTCCGGCCCTGCGCGAAGAGAATGCACGCGCGCTGGTCGCGCTGGGCTTCCCTGGTTATGCGGTTGGTGGCCTGAGTGTCGGCGAGGCGCCGGCCCTGACGCACGAGTTGGCCGCCTATACGGTCCGCTTCTTACCCGAGAGCTGCCCGCGGTATTTGATGGGGGTGGGGACGCCGGAACAGCTCGTTCGCTACGTGTCGCTCGGGTTTGATATGTTTGACTGCGTCATGCCCACGCGGAACGCCCGCAATGGCACGCTCTTTACCTGGCAGGGAAAGCTCAATATCCGTCGAGCCGAGTATGCGGCCGACTTTCGGCCCATCGATGATGCCTGTGAGTGTTATACCTGTCAGCACTTTTCCCGGGCGTATTTACGCCATTTGGCCGTGGCTGGCGAAATCCTGTCTGCGCGGCTGAATACCTTGCATAATTTATATTTCTATCAACGTTTGATGCGCACCATGCGCGAAGCCCTGGCTGCAGGCCGCTTTGCCGAATTTGCGTGGCCGTTCCTCGAAGCCCATACGGCCGAGGGCACGCAGCCAACACAGGAGAGTGTCTCATGAGTCTTGCCTTTGCCCAAAGCGGAGCCGTACCGGAAGGCCCCGGGCCGCTGGTCCAGTTTTTTCCGTTGATCCTGATTTTTATCGTTTTCTACTTTTTGCTGATTCGCCCCCAGCAGCAAAAGTCAAAAGCGCATCGGACCATGCTCGGTGAACTCAAACGGAATGACGAAGTCGTGACAGTGGGCGGCCTGTACGGACGCATTATGGAAATTGGGGAAAAAGTCGTGACCCTCGAACTGGCGCAAAACATTCGTATTCGGGTCGAACGCTCCAAGATCGAGACCCTGGCCGAGGAGGGGGGCAGCCGGAAGGCGAATGGAGACAAGAAGTCGGGAAAGGATAAATAATGCTCCAGGGTCTGCGGTATCGTATCCTTTTGATTGTCGCGCTCACGCTGTGGGGGAGTCTCTATCTGATCCCGTCTTTCAGTCCCGCGCTGCCGAGTTGGTGGCCGTCCTTTCTGCCCTCCCACCAGATTCGTCTGGGCCTTGATCTACGGGGTGGTACGTATCTGTTGTTGACGGTTGACCTGGAGAAGGCCGTGGAAAACAGCCTGGACCGGTACGCCGAAGAATTCCGGCGGGCGCTGAGTGAGGCCGAAGCCGGCATCGTCAATATCCGGCGCGAAGGCAATACCTTGCGCTTTTCCGCCACCTCCGCATCAGACCGCACGGCCGTGCGAGAGATTCTGGCCGACCGTTTCCCCATTCTCGAACCCCGGATTAGCACAGGTTCAAGCTCGGATATTGTGGTTGACCTCGATAGCCGCCAGATCGAAGCGCTCCAACAGTACGCGGTCGATCAATCCCTGGAAACCATTCGCAACCGGATTGATCAGTTCGGTGTGGCCGAACCCGTGATCCAACGTCAGGGCGATCGGGATATTCTGGTCCAACTGCCCGGCATTCAGGACCCTGAACGCGCCAAGGAATTGATCGGCAGAACTGCGGTGCTGGAATTCAAGCTGGTGGCGGAAGAGGGCAGTACGCGCGAAACCGAGACCCTGAACGGTCAAGACCTCGACCCGCTGAGCGGGGAGCCGATTCGGACCACCTACACCCTGGAAAAACAGACCTTGCTCTCCGGCGACGGGGTAGCCGATGCCCGCGTGCGTCCCAGCGTAGACATTGAAGGGCCCTACGTCGAGCTGATTCTGAACAATCGTGGGGCCGAGATCTTTGAAGAAGTAACTGGAGACAATGTCGGCCGCCGTTTGGCCATTGTGCTCGATAATACCGTCTATTCGGCTCCCGTGATCCGCGACCGGATCGGCGGCGGACACGCCTCCATCACGGGTGGGTTTGACATTAGGGAAGCCCGTGACCTGGCCATTGTGTTACGCGCCGGTGCGCTGCCCGCGCCCGTCACCATCGCCGAAGAACGGACGGTCGGGCCGTCTCTGGGGCGGGACTCGATTGAACAAGGAACCATGTCCTTTATTATCGGCGGGGTCTTGGTCGTGGTCTTCATGGTCGTGTATTACAACCTCGCCGGTCTCCTGGCCGACCTCGCCCTGGCGCTGAATATCCTGTTGCTCCTGGCTGCCCTGGCCATGTTTGATGCCACCCTGACCTTGCCGGGCATTGCTGGCATTGTCCTCACCGTGGGGATGGCGGTGGACGCCAATGTGCTGATCAACGAACGCATGCGCGAAGAGGTACGACTCGGCAAAGGGGCGCGGGGCGCGGTGGACTCCGGCTATGAACGCGCCTTGCCGGCTATTTTTGACTCGAATATCACCACGTTTTTATCGGGCCTGATCCTGTTTCAGTTTGGCTCTGGCCCGATCAAAGGCTTTGCCGTCACCCTGTGTATCGGGATTATGAGCACGGTGTTCACCACGGTGTTCTGTACGCGGGCGGTGTATGACTATTTTCTGGCGCGGCGGCGTCTCAACACCCTGAGCATCTGAGCCGGGTGGGCAGCCAAGAGTGCAAGACCATGGAACTGATTAAAGCTGGAACAAAGATTGATTTTCTGCGCTACACCAAAGGCGCGTATCTGTTTTCCGCTCTGCTCATCCTGCTCGGTATCACTGCCTTCTGGTATCGGGGCGGTTTGAACTATGGGGTTGATTTTGCGGGCGGGACCATCGTCCATGTCAAATTCAGCCAGCAGACCGATGCGGCGAGCATTCGTGCGGTCGTTTCCCAAACGGATATTTCAGACATCACAGTCCAGGATTTCGGACAAAACGGGGATGAATTCCTGATTCGTATTCCCAAGTCCGAAACCGGTGCTGAAAATTTCTCGAATCGAATTCGCCAGAGCCTGGCCGACGGCTACGGCCCTGAGGTGTTCGATGTCCAACGGGTCGAAAGCGTCGGCCCGAAAGTCGGGCGGGACTTACGCCAGAAAGGTATTCTGGCCGTTGTGTTCGCCACCTTCATGATGGGCGGCTATATTGCCTTCCGGTTTGAGCCCCGGTTCGGGGTGGGTGCGGGGGTCGCCCTGATCCATGACGTCCTGGTGACCACCACTGTCTTGCTCGTGGCTGATATTGAGTTCGATCTGACCGTTGTGGCCGCGCTGTTGACCGTCATCGGCTATTCGGTCAACGATACGGTCATTGTGTGTGACCGCGTGCGAGAAAATATGCGCAAGCTGCGCCGGGAAACCATGCGGACGATCATCAACCGCAGCATTAACGAAACCCTGAGCCGCACGGTGATTACGACCGGGACGGTCCTGATGGTCATCCTGGCCCTCTTCTTTTTGGGCGGCTCGGTGATTCATGCCTTTGCGCTGGTTCTGCTGGTCGGGATGACGGTCGGCACGTATTCATCCATCTATGTCGCCAGCCCGGTTGTCCTGTTGTGGGAAAAGGGGCCCACCAGGCAGTGAGCGGAGCAGGCGCTCGGCTCGAAAAACGCTGGCGCCTGCGGCCGGCTGACCCGAGGCGGGTCCAGGACCTGATCGAGTCAACCCAGCCCGAACCGCTCTCACCGGTCACGGCGCGGCTGCTCGTCAACCGCGGCATTGATACGGCGGATAAAGCGGCCACATTTTTATCGCCCACCCTACGCACGGGTCTCCGTTCACCCCTGCTCTTCCCTGATATGCGGCGCGCGACTGACCGCTTGCTCCAAGCCCGCGAGCGCGGTGAGCGCGTGTGTATCTGGGGCGACTATGACGTTGATGGCGTGACCGGCAGCTCCCAGCTCATCCTGTTCTTGCGGGAAATCGGTATGGACCCGAGGCTGTATATTCCCCACCGGACCCGTGAAGGATACGGACTGAACACACCGGCTATTGAGCAACTGGCAGGTGAGGGCACGCGGATCTTGGTGACGGCCGACTGCGGGGCAAGCAGCCATAAGGAGATTGCGCGGGCACAGCAACTCGGTATCGATGTAATCGTGTGTGATCATCATCACGTTCCGGAGGAAAAACTGCCAGCCTATGCGGTGCTGAACCCTATGGAAGCGGGCTGTCCCTTTTCTTTTTCCGGATTGTCCGGGGCTGGCGTTGCGTTTTATTTGCTGATGGGGCTACGGATGCGGCTGCGCGAGCAGGGGGAGCAGCCCGTTCCTGACCTGCGGCTCTATTTAGACTTGGTCTGTTTGGGGACGGTGGCTGATCTTGTGCCTTTGATTGAAGAAAACCGTGTGCTCGTCACCCACGGCCTGAGACAGATCGCACACAGCCAACGCCCCGGTATTCGTGCCCTGCGGGCAGTGAGTGGCGATGACGAGGTGACGGCGAGTTATATCGGCTTTCGTCTCGGACCGCGCATCAATGCGGGTGGGCGGTTGGCCGAGGCGCAGAAGGCGGTGGAACTGCTCACCACAACGGATGCCGAACGCGCCCGGTTTCTGGCGGCTGAGTTGGACCAGGAAAACATCGACCGCAGAGCCATCGAAGAAGAAATCTTGCAAGGGGCGCTCGCCCTGGCGCAGGCCCAGCTTGAACAGGGCCTACGCTACAGCTTTGTCCTGGCCTCTCCCGAATGGCACCCTGGGGTGATTGGCATTGTTGCGTCCCGCTTGGTTGAGCGCTTTGGGCGCCCGACCATCCTGATTGCGATAGCCGGCGAGATGGGCAAAGGGTCGGGGCGGAGCCCCGCAGCTTTCCATCTCTACAAGGGGATGCAGGCGTGTGCCGAGCATCTGGCCGGTTACGGTGGGCATCGCCAGGCAGCCGGGCTGTCGATCCAGGCGGCGTCAATATCGGCCTTTGCAGACCAGTTTGAGGCGACCGTGCGTCAGCAACTGACGCCTGATGATCTTATCCCCATTATCGAGTTTGACGCTGAGATGGATGTCGGGCTGGTCGGCCCGGAACTGCTGGATGAACTGCAGCGTCTGCAGCCGTGTGGACAGGGCAATCCGGAACCGGTATTTCGGTCTTCGCAGACTGAAGTGGTCAGTGTCCGTATCGTCGGCGATCAGTCCCATGGAAAAGCCGGACACCTCAAGCTCGTGCTGCGCTCTGCCCAGGGTGGACGGCCTGTCGATGCTATCGGGTTCGGGATGGGCGGCCGTCCTATTGCCCCCCGCCAGCAGGTTGATGTGCTCTACACGCCAACGCTGAACGTCTGGAATGGGCAGGCCAGTCTCCAGCTTCGCCTGCGCGATCTGAAAGCGCACTAACCCTGCGAAATTACACGGACATTGACGGTTAAGGGGGGGTGTGGTATACCCCAGCCCACCAATCTGAACCGTGCGGGAAATAGAAAGCTGTGGAAGAGAAGGAAGAAGTGCTGCTCAATAGCCGACAGGTAGCCGCGCTGCTTGAGTTGAGCCCGGATACGGTCAACGAGCTTGCCCGGAAGAACGTACTCCCAGGTGTCAAACGGGGCAGGCAGTGGCGGTTTCGTCGGCAGGACGTCACGCTTTTTAAGAAACAGCAGCAAAAGCAGGAAGCCGCCTAGACTTTGAGGGAGGATAGAGGGTGCTGGCTACACAGAACGAGCGGGATACCCGGCACGCTCACGAGAGCAAGATTTACTCCGAGTTTTCCCATCTCTACGATAAAATCTTCGCGCGCTTCTTTACCGACCGCATCTCTGCGGTCATCCAGGGCCTCGATATTCAGCCCAACGCAAGCGTGCTCGAAGTCGGGGTTGGAACCGGCCTGTCCATGGAAGCCTACCCGGCCCATTGTGAGGTGACCGGGGTAGATCTTGCTCCCGACATGTTAGAGCGCGCCCAGCAACGGGCGGACGAGAAGCAGTGGTGCCATTTTCACTTGCTGACGATGGACGCCCTAAGCCTCGACTTTCCGGACAACTCTTTTGACTATGTGACCTCGTTTCACGTCATTAGCGTGGTACCTGACCCGGTACGGATGATGCGTGAGATTCATCGGGTCTGTAAACCTGGCGGAAAAATAGCCATTATCAACCATTTCCGATCGACCAAGCCCCTTATTGGCCCCCTTGTTGGTGCCCTCGACCCGCTCACCAGACGGCTGGGCTGGAGCGCCTCACTGCGTCTCAAACAAGCCTTTGCCGATGTGCCTATCCGTATTGAGAAGCGGTATAAAACCCACCCGATGTCCCTGTTTACCGTGGTGTTGGCCGAAAACCTGAAAAATGGAACTGCCCCGGAAAACAGTCCGGACAGGTAGCTTGGCGCCGACCGGAACGGTACCCATCTCGCGTAATTGTACCCCCCCCAAGCCTGTCCCTGGCGGACTGGAACACGGTTTCCCTCGACCGTAGATGTTAGAAATTTGCCGGTCGGCCAACCGCGGCCAAGAGCAAATGGGGGAAGTCCACTGTCATGCCGTCAACCCCGGCGTCAATGGCTGCCCGCATCATAGCGGGGTCTTTGATGCCCCACGCCCGGACTTCGAGGCCCGCGGCCTTCCAGGCCGTGACCATCTCACGCGAAAGAAATGGGGCCGGCGGGCAGATTTGATCAAACCCGGCGTCCAGCACGCGTTGGGTGGTTTCCGGTTTGACATCAATCGTCAGCTGGCCGACTTTCGCCGTGGGTGCGTGGGTTTTGAGATTGTGGACAATGGGAAAGAAAAATGACGAGAAGGTGACCTGGGACAGCAGCTTGAGGTCGCGGACCATGTCGAGCACCCGGAGTTCTATGCCACGCTGCTTGACTTCGAGCACGAGGTGCGTCCGTGTGCCGTAACGCGCCAGCGTCTCCCGGAGTAAGGGGACCCGCGCGCCCGCATGGTTTTGGCTGAACCAGGAGCCCGCATCGAGCTCTTTCACGACTGACCAAGGGGTCTCGTGCACCACTCCCGACCCATCAGTCGTCCGGCTCAGGTTTTTGTCATGAATCAGGACCAACTGACCGTCGCTGGTGGAATGCACATCGGTCTCGATTGCGTCAACGCCGATCGACAGCGCCCGGTCAAAACTTGCCCAGGTGTTCTCCGGCGCGAGCGCCGCCGCACCGCGATGTCCAATCACCTGCATGATACAAACTGCTGCCCGGACAAATCGCCACTTCCCGGGTCTTAATTCAACTCCTGACTCGAATAGCCCAAAATACGCCGGGCAATAATGAGCAGGTTGATCTGCTGGGTGCCCTCATAAATATCGCTGATCTTGGCGTCCCGCATCCATTTTTCGAGTAAGGTTTTGCGCGAATAGCCCAGAGGGCCAAGCAGTTCGACCGCCTTCTGCGTGACCTGAGTCACCATGCTGCCGGCTTTGGCTTTGGCCATGGACGCTTCGAGATTATTCTGGATGCCCTGATCGAGCATCCAGGCCGCCCGCCACGTCAACAGCCGTGCCGCCTGGAGGTTGGCTTCCATCTCCATAAAGTCCCGCTCAAGCGTGGTCAGCTTTGTCGGCGGAGTCGTGTAACGAATGGTGATACCTTCTGCCTCAATCGTCTCGCGGACATAATCCACCGCGGCCCGCGCCACCCCAATCGCGCTGGCCGCCACCAGTGGCCGTGTGGCGTCAAACGTGGCCATGACCCCCTTGAACCCGGTGGTCGACTGTTTGACCTCGGCCTGGCCGAGAATATTATCGAGCGGAATCCGACAGTCTTCAAAGACGAGCATCGCCGTGTCTGAGGCGCGGATACCCATTTTGTCTTCCACCTTGGCGACTGTCATGCCGGGGGTGTGGTGATCGACCACAAAGGCTTTGATCCCTGCGCGCCCGGCCGATTTGTCCAGCGTAGCCCAGACAACCACAAAACCCTCCGATTTTTCGGCAGCCATGAGCCCGCTGGTGCAGAATATCTTGGTGCCATTGATGACCCATTGGTCCCCATCCTGCACCACGGTTGTGGTAAGAGCGGCCGAGTCCGAACCGCAGCCCGGCTCCGTAATCGCCATTGCCCCCCATTTTGGCTCCCCGTCACGGAAGCGAGACAGAAAGCGCTCTTTCTGCTCCGGCGTACCGGCCGCGGCGACCGCGGCCCCGCCGAGTGCCGGATGGGGAATGCTGAGATACAGACCGACGTCACCCCACGATAGTTCTTCAATCAGGACCGCCGAACGGATAGTGCGTTCCGAGGGGTGTCGTTCGACGGTCTCCGCCTTCCGGTCGGCTCCCTTCTTCTGCTTGCCATCCCCGAAGCTGACCATGTCTTTAGAGGCTTCCCACATCATGTTCAGCCATTCCGTCGGCTTTTCATGCTCGCGCTCGTCGTACTCGCGCGAGATCGGGCGCATGGTCCCGTCTGCAACGGCGTGGATCAGGTCTCGGTTTTTTTCAATCGATGGGGAAAGGGAGAAGTCGATCATGGTCTGCCTCCGATGGGTCGGTTGAGTCTGTTGGGGCGTTAGATTATGGCCAATCCCTCGAAGGTCGCAAATCCGCGCCCGTTCCGGAGCCACAGCTCAACCGGATGGTCCCGAATATAGCCATGTCCGCCCAGGGTTTGGACGGCATTATCCGTCACTGTGAGGACCATATCGGCTGCGTAATTCTTGGCCAAACACGACTCGGGAGTCGCATCTCCGCCGGTGTCGATCTTCCAGGCGGCTTCCCAGACGAGTAAGCGGGCGGCGTCAATTTCCGTGGCCATCTCGGCCAACATAAAAGCGATGGCCTGTTTCTGGGCAATGGCCGTGCCAAAGGCTGTCCGCTCCTTGGCATACTCCCGCGCATACTCGTAGGCGGCTCTGGCTACGCCAACGGCCATGGCCGAGAGGGCGACCCGTGAGCGGTTCAACACGGGCTGGATATCGCCTTGCAGTTGGGAGGAAGCCGGGACGCGACAATTGTCCAAACTCAGCTCATACGTGGCCACCGCTTTGAGGCCCATGTTCTTCTCTCGTTCGCCTATGCTCAGACCTGGCGTATCCTGAGGAAGAAGAAAGGTGGCGATGCCATTGTCTCCCTTGGCATAGACCAGGAGATGCGTTGCATCGGCGGCAAGCGGCACAAAACACTTGGTGCCGTTCAGCACAAACTCGCTGTTGTGTTGCTCGGCTGTTGTGGTGAGTGCATTGAGGTCAAAGCCGAAGCGGGGCTCCATCACCGCGGCGGTACCGGCTGTGAAGTGAGGACCGGCATAGCAACTGAGAATCTGTGCCTTTTGTTCGGGTGTCCCCAGCATTATGACCGGACAGGTCACTAGTTGGGGCGAGAGAATATGCAGGGCAAGAGCCAGGTCGCCCCAGGCCAACTCTTCACAAATGAGTACTCCCGTGACCGCCGAAGACCCGGCTCCGACCCCACCGTAGGCTTCAGGAATCGTGCTTTGCACTAGGCCGAGGTCCCAGGCCTGCCGGACCACGGAGGGGGGACATAGACCACTCTCATCCGCATCGTGGGCAAGCGGGCGGATCTGTTCGCGGGCAAAGTCCGCGACCGTGTCTCGAATCAGTTGTTGTTCGTCGTCGGGTTGAAAACCAAGCATCCCAGCCGTCTCCTCGCGGATTCTGTCTCTACGTCTGAAGGGACGACGCCTGCGTCGCTCCTCCCTCTCGGCAGTCTAGCATAAAAAGAGAGAATTGAACCTTGACTCTTATATGCCCAAGTGGAATGTTGACATACCAACACTATTCCACAAGGGAGGGAAGATTATGGGCTTACCGAATGGCGTGCACCATCTGGCGATTTGTACCAAGGACATGAAAGAGCAGATTGAGTTTTTTACCCAGGTCGTCGGTATGGAACTGGTTGCGCTGTACTGGATGCATGGCGTGAAGAATACCTATCACGGCTTTGTCAAGCTGGGCGACAGCTCGTCGATTGCCTTTGTCCAGGGACCGGAGAGCGGCGAGATTCAACCCCAAACCGGGGTCTCCCATGCGAGCTGGACCGCGGGTCTGGTGGCGCCCGGTACCATGCAGCATCTGGCGCTCAATGTAGATACGGAAGAAGATCTGCTGACCATGCGGGACCGCGTCCGCTCGCACGGGCACTGGGTCATGGGGCCGCTGGACCATGGTTTTTGCAAGTCCATTTATTTTGCCGGGCCAGAGGGCATGATGCTTGAATTCTCGACTTCCGAGGGCGAGGCGATTGACGCCGAGTCGTGGATCGATCCCGAAGTCGTAAAACTCAATGGCATCAGTCTGGACGAGTTGGAAAAGTATAAAAGCCCGCCGGCATTCGAGTCCCAAGGGGGCAGCGTCCAAAACCCCGAGGTGGATTTGAATAACCCTCCGATGCAGTTCCCGCCGGGCCAAGAGGTCGTCTACTCGATGTCGGACAAGGACGTGACTGAAAAATTGAGCGAGACGACACCGCCCGTCCAGCCGAATCAGTGACGACGCGACCGCAGGAGGGGATATGGCAGCACAGCACGAGAGCCCGCAATCACAGCTTATTGCCGTCAACGACTTCGCCTGGCAGGAGTTGATGCCGGGTGTGCAGGCCCGCAATTTGTGGGTTGACGAAAAAACCAACCGGCGGGCGCTGATGACGCGGATCACGCCCGGCCTGCACATGCCCACCCATAAGCATGTGGGCGACGAACTGGTCTATATCATCGAAGGAACCCTGTCGGACGAGTTTGGCACGATCACCGCGGGTAATATGGGCTATCGGCCTGACGGCTGCGTCCACAGCGTGTCGAGCAGCACCGGGGCAACGGCTATTGCAATTCTCACCGGCGGGGTAGAGCCCGCGACCGAACGGGGGGAGGCCCCACCGTCCCAGGTCTTTTCGTTGAGTGCGCTGGAATGGGTTGAGGCGCGACCGGGCATCCGACTGAAAGCCGTTTGGGAAGATCCGACCGCCGGGCGCCGGGCAGTCCTCGCGCGTTTTGAGCCGGGGTCGATCTTGCCCTTGCATCGCCACAACGGGGATGAACTCATCTTTGTGATCGAAGGGGAAAACGAAGATGAGTCCGGCCCCGTGCCAACAGGCAATATGAGCTATCGACCCAACGGCTGTACCCACACCGTGACGAGCAAAAACGGGGCGACGGCCCTGAATTTTGTCTGGGGTGGGGCAGAGATGATTGAGTAGGCGTCTGCGTCAAAAAATTCCAACCCGAAGCCGCACTGTCCGCCGGGGCTGGGCGACTGCAAGAGTCGCCCAGCCCCGGCTATGAATCGGATGTCTCAACCCTTCGCCCCAAGCCCCATACCAGTGCGGCCCCCAGGCCAACTCCCAGAGGCAGCAAAATAAAGGGCGAAACGCCAAAACCGGCCGGCAGATAACCCAGACACAGCGAAAGCGCCCCAACGCTGAGGGCATACGGTAACTGCGTCCGCACATGGGTGATGACCTCGACGCCGCTGGCGGTAGCAGACAATATCGTCGTGTCTGAAATCGGTGAGATATGGTCGCCAAAACAGGCGCCGGCGAGGACAGCCCCCACCGTGGCCAGCACCGGCGGGCCGGCCGTCCCGGCTGCCAGGCTGACGGCCAGGGGGACGACCAGCGGAATGAGAATGGCCATCGTACTGAATGAGCTGCCCGTGGCAAAAGAGACCGCCGCTGCCACCAGAAATGTCAGCGTGGGCAGGCTCCACGCGGTCACGTTGTCGGTGAGTAAATTAGCCAAGGCGTGAGCCGTGCCGATGGTTTCGAGGGCTGCCCCTAATCCCCAGGCCAGATACAGAATCACCAGCGCGCCAAGAATACGCCGCATGCCGTGCCAGCTCGCCCGGAGCGCTCCGGGCAGCGTCAGGGTCTGGCTGGATAAGGACAGCCCGATGGCAACAAGGAGAGCAGTGCCGGCACCCAAAGCCATGGACCGATAGGCATCGGCCGCCCCCATAATCGACAGGAGCGTGGGATTGGATGGACCACTCGCGCCTGCACTGGCTCGGCCGTCCCAGTATAAACAGACCAGGGTCGCCAGCAGGAGGCTCAGAATAGGGCCTGCCGCCAACCAGGCGGACCGAGCCGGCTCGGGTGTATCACGCTGCTCGAACGCGGGCGGCGCGGCGCGCGTTTTGTGTTCCAGACGGGCCATAGGCCCGAAGTCTCGACCTGACAGGGCAACTGCGCCAACAAAGGCCAAAGAATAAATGCTGTAAAAACGAAACGGCAGGGTGCTCACAAAGAAGACCAGGAGACCGCCGGCCAGCGGAACGCCTGCGAGCGCATCGGCCAGCAGCCCCAGCTCGTAGCCGATCCAGGTTGAGATAACGGCAAACGAAGCAACTGGAGCCGCGGTTGAATCAACAATATAGGCGAGCTTGGCGTGCGAGAGCTTGTGGCGATCGTATAGGGGCCGAAAGGTGGTGCCGACCATCAGGCAGTTGGCATAATCGTCAAAGAAGACGAACAGACCGGCCAACCAACTGGCAGCCATAGCGCTCCGTGGGCCGCGCACGACCCGTTCGGCCTTGCGGACAAGCGCGATGGTTCCGCCATTGTGTTCAATGACCGCGACCATGCCGGCCACGAGGAGGGAAAAAGTCGTAATGAGGATATTGTCGGTAGCAAGCGCCACGTGGAAGAGTAAACCGGCCGTCAGCGTCGTCGCGGCCAGAGGGTCGAGTTGGGTGGCGAGGAGCGCCCCGAACCCCAGGCCGATGCCCAGTGAGAGACGGACCCGTTGGGTGACAACCGCCAGGCCAATCGTGGCCAGCGGCGGGAGGAGGGTGAGGGGCGAGCCATACCATTCCATAGGGTGTGCACACCGCGCTGCTTACAAGCCCAGGCTCATGCCTCCATCGGCAATCAACATCTGGCCGGTCAGATACGCCGCCAGCGGCGAGGCCAGAAACAGCGCAATCCCGCCCATGTCCTCCGGCGTCCCCCAGCGTCTCATGGGAATAGAGTCGAGCGAATCCTGATAGCGGCGCGGATGGTCCCAGGTGACCTTGGTGATCTTGGTCGCAATCAAGCCTGGGGCAATCCCGTTCACCCGGATGCCATCCCCGGCCCAGGCCTCGGCCAGTGTTTTGGTCAGGGTGACGAGCGCGCCCTTACTGGCACTATACGCGGGATTCCCCATCACAGAGAAAAAGCTCGCTCCCGAGCCGAGCATAATGATGCTGCCCTGTGTTTTGGCCAGCATGGGCTGGAATTTGCTGCAACTACTCATGACGCTCATGAGATTGACGTCCAGCACTTTCCTGAAGGTTGGCATCTGGAACTCCGCCCGCCTATACTCGACGATGCCCTGTGAGACGACCAGTACATCGAGTGAGTCAAAGGGCGGTTGCAGGGCGGCCACCTTGCTGTCGCTTGACACGTCCCACTGGAAATAGTGCAGGCCGTCCAGTTCGGAACCCTCTTCGTCCGCGTAATCTTCCGCCCCAGCACGAGTGCCGGAGACAAAAACCTGCGCGCCGTGATCACGAAACCGTCGCGCTATACCGTTTCCTATGCCGCTTGACCCGCCAATAACCAGAACCGTCTTATTGCTGAAGTCGATTTCATTCATAGCTGATTGTCCCTCTTCCGAAAGTTGTTTGCCTGTAGAAAAGCGAGCCTACTGTAGCGAGTGCCACTCGGCTGAGAAAGGGCAGGGGGGACACGAGCGGCTTGCATCCTGGCGCAGGGACAGGCATGTAAGAATGCACAACTGACAGAAGGAGGAAACTATGGCACTACCACAGGATATTCGCCCGGTGAACAGTGAGTTAATGGATGCAATCACGCAGTCGTCGGATGCGGATTGGATTCCCAACCCGGATGATCCCGAACGCGCCTTTATGAAGGTGCTCTGGACCGGAGAAGAGAGCGGCCGCTGGATGGTGCATTTCCGTTGGCTGAAGGGCTATGTCGCCCCTCCGCATAAACATCTGAGCGCGGCGCATACTTATATTCTTTCTGGCAAACTCAAAGTCCGGGGTGGGACGTTCAATGCCGGCGATTATGTCCATGAGGCCAACGGTATGGTCCACGGCGCCACTACGGCCATGGAAGATACGGAGTATCTGTTCATGTGTGACGGCCCGGTCATCTTCTTTGGCAAGGACGAGTTCACCGGCTACCTTGGCTGGGAAGAAATTCGGCGTATGCAGCAGGCCCATGAGGCGTCCAAAAAGAAAGCCGCGGCGCGGAAAAGAACCTCCTCGAAAAAGCGGGTGACAGCCAGAAAGCGGACCACGAAGAAGAAAGCCGCCTAGACAGCTCTGCTGCCGAACGGCGCTCAGTCACCAACGCCCAGGGTTCTGACGGACGAACTCTGGGCGTTGTCTTTGGGACGCCAGAGCGCTCACCGCGCGTTCTACCCCTCAGGCCATCTCTCGGGTATATTCGATACATGTCAGCCAACGAAACGACACCGCCCAGCGCGGTCCCTGCCGCCACCGTCATCGTGCTCCGAGATGCGGACAGCCGCCAAAAAGGCATCGAAGTCTTGTTATTACGCCGGAACGCGAAAACCGCCTTTCATGGCGGGGCCTGGGTGTTTCCCGGCGGCCATATCGACCCCGAAGATTACAACCCGGCTGCACCGGATGATATGCTGGCGGCTGCCCGGCAGGCCGCCGTCCGCGAGGCCGAGGAAGAAGCCGGCCTCAGCCTCACGACAGAGACCCTGCTCTATTTTTCACACTGGACTACACCGCTGATTCGCCCGAAGCGTTTTTCAACCTGGTTCTTCGTTGCCCAGGCCGGTGGGGATGCCGTCCAGGTCGACGGCATGGAAATCAGTGACCATGTATGGATGCGCCCACACGAGGCGCTGGAGGCGCGGCAGGCTGGCGAGATTGAGCTGCCGCCGCCAACATTTGTCTCGCTGATGAAGCTCTCTGCTTTTAGCACTGTCAAGGGCGCGCTTGCATATGTCAGCGGACGTGAGCCGGACACCTTTTTCCCCAGGCTTGAGAAAATCGAGGGCGGCTATTGTTCGTTATACCTGGGCGATGCCGGATACGAGCCCTCGAATGTCGATGAGCCGGGAAGGCGGCACCGCTTATGGATGCTCAAAAGTGGCTGGCACTATGAGCGTACGCCAGCGTGTGCCGGCTGAGGTCTGTTTTATTTTTCAGGAGGACATGAACATGGCGGTGTCGTTCTCAAAAATTACGGACGTCTTCGGGGCAGAAGTTGAGGGGGTGGATATCGCGGCCGGCGTCAGTGAAACGGCTATGCGTGATATCGCGGATCTGTTTAACGAATACTCCATCCTGATTTTCCACGACCAGAAAATAAACGACGCGCAGCAGATTCGTTTCAGTCGGCTCTTTTCCGAGATCGGCAACTTTGGCGGACTGGAGAAAACCGTCGTCCAAAATGCCGGCGGCGGGACGGAGATTGCCGACCTCTCAAACGTTGAGCCTGGGACGAAGAGCATTATCCCGCCGACGGATAGACGCATGATATTCAACTCGGGCAACGAGATGTGGCACACCGACAGCTCGTTCAAGCGTGTTCCGGCGACCGCTTCTCTACTGTCCGGTCGCGAAGTGCCGCCGACTGGGGGAGAGACCGAGTTTGCGACCGAGCGAGCCGCCTACGCCGACCTGCCCGCAGCCATGCGCGAGCGGATCGATCCGCTGGTCGCCATTCACGATTTTGCCTATAACCGCAGCTTGATTGATCCCAAGCTGATGACCGAGAAACAGAAGCGGGAGACCCCGCCGGTAGCGCAGGCGGTGGTCCGGGCCAACCCGGCCAACGGTCGCAGGAATTTCTATGCCGGCGCCCACGCGTCACATATCCGCGGGATGCCGCTCGAAGAAGGCCGGGCGCTGCTCAGAGAACTGACCGCCATCGCCACTCAGCCCCAATACACCCTTCGCCACACCTGGCGCGCTAACGATCTCGTGATCTGGGACAACCGCTGCTGTCTTCACCGCGGTCGCCCCTGGGACAAAGCCCGCTACCGCAGGGCCATGTATCGCACCACGGTCGCGGGGATCGGGCCTACTGCAGAGTAAGAACAGGTCAGGATCGAGTTCCTTCCTTGGGAAGGGCAGTCGAAAGCCGGAGTAGCTACCTGACATCGGCATATATTGACGGGTTCGCTGACCGCTCCCCTGACCTGGGGCTTGCCCCTAATGCTATCACTTTGATATCAACACTCGCACATGCTGGAGGTGGTGTGTCATGGCTCAGGTACTTGTGCGAAACTTAGACGAAAAAACTGTTGCTCAACTGAAGAAGCGGGCTGTGGGGAACGGACGCTCTCTCCAGGCTGAGTTGAAGCTGTTACTCGAACAAGCGGCACGGCCTGATGGGATGGATGCGTGGCAGGAGGTTAAGCAGTTTCGAGCAAAAATGAAAAAGTCGCGGCGAACTTTCACTGATAGCGCGACGCTTATCCGAGAGGACCGCAGACGGTGAGCACTTATGTTGTTGACACCAGTGTTGCCGTTAAATGGCTCTTACCAGAGATCCACAGTGAGGCGGCCCTACGGCTCCATGCCCCAACTCATCAACTGCACCTCCCCGCATTCTCGATTGTAGAATTTGGAAACGTCCTGTGCAAAAAGGTCAGACGCAACGAGGTGACGATTGCGGAAAGTGAATCCATATTTGCCTTGTTTCAAAGAATTCCCTTATCCGTTCATCCGGATGAAGAATCTTTAGCGCTCGCCTTCGATCTGGCTCATTTGACTCAACGCAGTCTGTACGATTGCCTCTATTTGGCGCTCGCTATGAGGCTGACGGGAGAAATGGTCACTGCGGACAGAAAATTCTTCAATGCGCTCAATGGTAGTGAATTCGGCTCCCATCTCTGTTGGGTGGAAAGTGTACCAGAATGAGGCTGAGGCGAGCGCTAAGAAGCAGCTTGCAGTGAGATACGCGTCCATCCGATGCCGACCGGAGAGATTTATGCAGTATCCTACTCTGCCAGCTCCTTCACCTTCTCTTCCTCCACTAAAATTCCAGCCTCGGTGAGCCGGGCAATCTCGGCTGCGGAATAGCCCAGATGCGTGCTGAGAATCGCCGCATTATGCTGGCCAACGAGCGGCGCCGGGCCCTGCACCTCGCGCGGCGTTTCGGAAAAGACGAAGGGCGTATTGGTAATCTCCATCCGACCAAACACGGGATGCTCGACTTCGGCGATCATGCCGCGCGCTCGGATATGCGGGTGATTAAAGGCTTGGCCGACATCGAGAATAGGTGCGCAGGGAATGCGGGCTTCCGCCAGCGTTTGCAGGGCGGCGTCATTGCTCGGGAAGGACTGGAGCCAGGCTTCGATCATGGCGACGAGTTCGTCCCGGTTTTCGAGCCGCTGCGCATTGGTCCCGAACTTCGGATCGGTCACCAGGTCTTCGCGACCCATGGCTTTTGCCAGTTGGGGAAATTGATGCTCAACCGCCTGGAGCACGACATAGCCCTCTTTGCCTTTGAAGACGCCGAGGGGTGCAATCCCGAAGTGGTGTGCGCCAAAGCGCTTTGGGTTCTGCTCACCGTTTGTGAGCGCGTACAGCGGCACGTTGATCATATCCATGAAGAAGAGCGAATCGACTTGGGCGATATCGATCAACTGGCCTTTGCCGCTGCGGTCCCGGTAGAACAGCGCCGCACACACCGCCAGGGCCGCGTGCACGCCGGTATTGGTGTCTCCAATATAATTACCGACGTACTGGGGCGGGCCGTCCGGGTCGCCGGTCATATGCATCACGCTGCTCATGGCCTGTCCGATGATGTCGTAACTGGTGTTCTTCGATAAGGGACCGGTCTGCCCAAAGCCCGAGCAGGAAGCCATGATGATCTTGGGATTGATCCGGGCCACACTCTCATAGTCCAGGCCGAGACGCGCCATGACTCCGGGCGCAAAGTTTTCCACCATCACGTCCACCTTGGCGATCAGTCCTTTGGCGATTTTCATGCCGTCCGGCTTTTTCAGATCGACGCACAGGCTTCTCTTGCCGGCGCAGGTATAGAGAAACATCGAACCCAGGCCGCCCTGGACCGGAAAAAGACTCCGACCGAATTCCCCGTTCGGCGCTGGCTCAAGCTTAATGACCTCGGCCCCGAGATCGCTCAGAATCCGGGTACAGGTTGGCCCGGCCAAGGCGTGGGTAAAGTCGAGTACGGTAATCCCGCTGAGTAGCTTTGAACGGTCTGGATTGGGCGCTGCCATATCAGTTCTCCCTTTGGTTATCTCGCTGCTGTCATCTCACCTGTTCATGAATGGACGGCTCTCGTGTTTCTCTATATATCTCGTGGGGGCATCGCAAAAGTCAACGCACAGCAGAAAGGACACACGGATGCGTATTGGTATGATGATCGGTGAAGGGGCGGGCGAGTCGCCCAGCATGGATGAAGTGATTCGGCGGGCGCAGCGCGCTGAGGAGGTCGGGCTCGACACCGGCTGGCTGGCACAAATTTTTTCACACGACGCCATTAATCTGCTCGCCCTGGTGGGCCGGGAGACCACACGCATCGAACTCGGCACGGCTGTCGTGCCGACGTATCCGCGCCACCCCGTGGTAATGGGCCAGGCGGCACTGACTACCCAAGCGGCGTGTAAGGGGCGCTTTACGCTGGGAATCGGGCTGTCGCATCAGATGGTGATCGAGGGCATGTTCGGCATATCGTATACCCGCCATATGGCGCATATGCGCGACTATCTGAGCGTTTTGAAGCCGGTATTGCGCGGCGAGGCGGTGAAGTACCAAGGCGAAGAATATCGCGCCAATCTTGAGGTTGCGGTCCAAGGGGCCGACCCGGTCCCGCTGGTGCTGGCCGCGCTCGGACCCAAAATGCTTGACCTGTGTGGACGTGAGGCCCAGGGCACCGTCACCTGGATGGCCGGCCATAAGGCGCTCAAAGACCACGTCGTCCCACGCATCACCGCGGCAGCCCAAGCAGTCGGCGCGCCGGCGCCGCGCGTCATTGCCGGTGTGCCTATGGCTCTCACCAACGATCGTCAAAACGCCCTTGGCGTGGCGACAAATGCCTTCGCCATTTATGGCCAACTGCCGGCCTACCGGGACATGCTGGATCGAGGCGGAGCCCAGACTCCGGTTGATATGATTCTGGCCGGCGATGCCGGTGTCCTCACAGATGAGGTCAAGCGCCTGGAAGATATCGGTGTCACCGACCTGTGCGCCTTTGTCTTTCACGCCGACGATACGGCCTTTGAGCGAACGATTGATTTCCTGGGTTCGCTGAACTGAACGGCAGTTTCTCATCTGCGATGACCATCGGCGTGAAAACCCTTGCCTGCAGCCTCCTATGCCTGATCGTGCTGAGTGCCGCATACACGGGTAGATACTCTTTTCTGTCGGCCCGCCACGAGCGGGCCGTCCAGCACGCGGCCCTGCAACAGGCCACATTTTTCTCTCTGGTCGGCGCGGGGAATAGGGGTGCGATTGAAACCGGCATGCAGATGTTTGACCGGGTCCGCAGGCTGGAAGTTCGGTCGGCCCCTCGTTTTGGAGACTTTCTGTGGCATGCTCCCGAAACGGAAACGCCGAACGCGCGCGTGCTTGAGGACTGGGCCGAGCGTTTCTTTTCTTCCTGTGAAGACGCAATCTGTCAGGACCTGTCTCTGAGCGGGCTGAGTCTCCAGGAAATACGCCTGAGCGGCGCCCACTTAGTCCGGGCCGATTTGAGTGGCAGCGACTTACAGGGGGCTGATCTCTCCGCAGCGGATTTGAGCGAAGCCGACCTGCGCGGGGCGAACCTGGTCGGGACGCGCCTGGTCGGGACGCGCCTGCGCTATGCCAACTTTCTGGATGCTCAATTAGCCCAGGCTGACCTGGAGAACGCCAACCTGTCAGATGCCGAGCTCCACGGCGTCAATCTCGGCCAGGTCAACCTCCAATGGACGAAGCTGAACCGGACCAATCTGACCGGGGCGAATCTGGCCGGGGCCAATCTGTACGGCGCGGACCTGCGCGGCGCAAAGCTCGCCGGGATTCAACTGCCTGGGGCTATTCTGGTGGGGGTCGATCTCATTGGTGCCGGCCTCATAGAAGCGAACCTGCAAGGGGCCGACCTCGAAGAGGCCGATTTGATTGAGGCCAAGCTGCGTGGCGCAAATCTGGCCGAAGCGAATCTGAAGGCGGCGAACCTGCATAAGGCGCACCTGTTTCAAACCAATCTGAGCCAGGCCGCGCTTGTTGGCGCGGATCTGTTTCAAACCAATCTGGTGGGCGCAACCTTGGTCGGCGCTGACCTGAGCGGGGCGGAATTAAAACAGACAGATTTTAGCGGGGCAAACCTGACGGGGGCGAATCTGACGGGGGCGAATCTGGCCGGTGCCGAGTTGTCCGGCGCGGAGATCGACGCCCACACGCAGTTAGACGAAAAATGGCGTCTGGTCTGGGATATCGTCAACGAGAAGGGCAAAGTGACGCATCTGGCCGGTGCCAACCTGCGAGACGCGGCCCTGGCTGGTGTGACCTTGGAGGGCGCCGACCTGAATGGCGCCGACCTGAGTGGAGCCATCCTGCGTTATGCCATCCTCACCGATGCCGATATGACCGGCAGTTCGCTGCAACGGGCAGATTTGCACGAGGCCGACCTGGCAGGGGCAAATCTGGCCGGTGCCGATTTAAGTGGGGTGCAGGGACTGACCAGAGAACAACTCAAATCGGCCAAAACGTATCAGGCCGCGCGGCTGCCCGACTATCTGAACGGGCGGGAGTAAACCGGCGTAGAGATATCGTTCGTCAGCTCAGCAGGCTCAATACCGCTATGCCGACAAGGAGGGGCGTGGCGAGCATGAGGGAACCGCACAGTGACCAGCCGACAAAAGCGAGTCGGTCATTGCCCTCGGCCCACGGTGGTGCGGTCGTGAGCCCGAGGCGTTGGCGTAACTCACCAATTGGAGTTGAAAACAGGGCATCGTTCAACTCGGCTCGATAGAGATTGGCACAGTGCCGCCCGCGGACAAAAGCCCGATACACGGCGGCCGGGTCGAGCAGCAGACCGATGGCCATGACCTGGAGGTTGATAAACCAGGCCATATAGTTGTGCGCACAATCGGAGGTGATCTCCCAGGCAGAAATCTCGGCCTCGCCCGCCCAACTTGTGCTGTATTCAGTCAGGACGTGATGAATATCGTGGAAACGGACCGCCCGGATGCGGGCCTGAGTATTGGGAAAAAAGAGGGGCAGGGGACCGACCTTGAACCTGACCCAGCGGTCGGTATAGCCGCCATCACCTAATTTGTTGAGGGCAAAGTATTGAGTCCGTCCATCTCTGACAGTGAGATTATCAGCGTACACAGACGACATAGATCGTTCTCACCTACGCGAACTGCTTGAGGAAGCCCAACAGCGTCTCGGTCACCTGTGTCGGGCGTTCCATCTGCACCCAATGACCGGCGCCCTCGATATACACCTTCTCTCGGAGATCCGTCACAAAGTGGTCCATTAAATCGACCCAGCCGCCACCGCCAAAGGACAGCACCGGGTCGTTTTTTCCTGCAATAAAGAGGGCGGGCCGTTCGATCTTGGTGTTTTCCAACTCTGGAGTCAGATTCAGGTTGCGATCAATATTGCGGTACCAGTTGAGCGGGCCGCGAAAGCCACTGTGCTCGTACTGAGCAACATAGTAGTCGAGATCCTCTTCCGTCAGCCAGGCCGGCAGCGGTTCCGGCTCGGGCAGACCATCCAGAAATTTTGCGGTCGCGGGCTTCTGTATCAGCATGGCATTCTGCGGAGCATCGCCCGAGGCGATATAATAGGTCAGGCGCAGGGTCTTCCGAATATCCGCTTCAAACTCCGCTTCCGCTACTCCCGGGGTCTGGAAGTAGACGATATACCAGAAATTATCCCCGAAATTTTCCTGCCTGGTCATCGTACCGGCCTGGCCACGCACATAGGGAACACTCAGGCCGGCGACGGCTTTGACCCGTTCCGTGTGGAGCAGGGCCGTATGCCAGGCGACGGGAGCCCCCCAGTCGTGGCCGACGACCAGGAACTGCTCATGGCCCAGGGCGGTTGCCAGGCCGGCAACATCATTGCTGAGGTCTACGATATTATAGGCGTCTATGGCTTTGGGTCGATCGCTGCCGCCATAGCCACGTTGGTCCGGGACCGCAACCTGAAAGCCGGCTTCGACCAGGGGGTCGATTTGATGCCGCCACAAATACCAGCACTGCGGAAAGCCGTGGAGGAGAATGACGAGCGGTCCAGCGCCCTCAACAACCGTGCGTAAGCGAACGCCGTTGGTTGCGATCATCTGAAAATTCCGGTTTTGCATGGACGCACTCATGAGAACTGTACCCCTCCAGGTCAGGCCGTTTTCGTTTTTCGTGTGGGCTGTCTTTACCCTCACCCCCAGGGACGGGGTGAGGGTGAGGGGACCGTTGCCTACTTCGCGTTGGGCTGCCCCTGGGCGACATCGGCGATAGCCAGCCGATAGCCGGTGTCTTTTTCGTAGCGCTCAATTTCTTTTGCCACGGCGTCCATCGCTCCACCAATCAGCGTGTCGTGGTCTGTCCGACACCACTCCCGGGAAGCCACGGCCCGATCAGCCGAACTCTGAACGTGGGGAAAGACTTCTTTAGCCAACAGCTCATACGAATTGAGACAGGCCTGACGCTCGGCCCAGTCATTGGCCATCAGCATATAGCAGCCAAAACCACCGGACTGTTTCGTCAGCCGTTCGAGCTGAGCGACCGCATCGTCCGGCGTGCCAATGACTGCGGTTCCGGACTCGACTAGGGCTTGGGGCCATTTGCGCGGGTCTGTTTCCTCGGGGGCGAGGGGCAGGGCCACCACGTTGCGGAAGTAATCGATCCAGTCATAAATGCCGTACTCGACCTCTTTGAAGGCCTGTTCGCGGGTGGGCGCGATATGCATCGGCCCAACCAGGCGCCAGGCCGACCGATCAACCGTATGGCCGTATTCCTTGGCCTGGTCGTTCCAGACCTTCCAGTGATCGCCCAGAACGGCAAAACCGCCCATGCTGGTCGCGCCCAGTGAGAGCAGGCCTACCCCATAGCGGCCTGCGGTCCGGGGACCGGCTGGCGACACGGTTGCGGCGACCGCAATTTCAAAGTGGGGGTAGGTATACGGTCGGAGCTGGAGGCGGGCGTCTTTCAGCGTGAACCAGTCGGTTTCCAGATTGACCGGCTCGTCCGAGGTCAGCAACTGGATGATAGCGCCGAGCGACTCTTCCATGCGCCTGCGTTGCGTGTCAGGCGGGATGCCCATCATATACGCGTCCGACGGCAGAGCCCCCGGACCGACGCCGAACATGGTCCGCCCGCGCGTCATATGGTCGAGTTGAACAATACGGTCGGCCAGGATGAGGGGATGGTGGTAGGGCAGCGAGCTGACGCCGGTGCCCAGGCGAATATGGTTCGTCCGCTGGGCTGCCGCGGCAATAAACACCTCGGGCGAGGCAATAAGCTCCAGACCGGCCGAATGGTGCTCGCCGACCCAGGCTTCGTCATAACCCAGCTCGTCCAGGCGAACGATCAGCTCCAGGTCACGCTCAAGAGCAAGGGTGGGGTTCTGACCCGCGGGGTGAAACGGGGCCATAAAAATACCAAAACGTAGCGGGCGTTCCATACTCTTTCCTCCAGTTCCCGAGCGTGACGGCCAGCCCCTACTGGTCAGGCTGCCGTTTCAGCTCGGCGATAACACGAGACAATCGAACAACGTAAGAAAACCATAGCGGACTCTCTGCCGGGCCTCAATGCGCGACGTGGCGTCTCAGCTTGCAGGTTCCCCCTCACCCCGACCCTCTCCCCCAGGGGAGAGGGAGCAGCTCTTCAGGCCTCAAGCAGACCGAGGGCCTGATAGGTCGCGCGTTCAAAGCGCTCATACACGGGAATGGCCTTGACATCAAAAAAGGGCAAAATCTGCATCATGATGACGCCGGCGACCCGCTTGGTCGGATCAATCCAGTAATAGGAGTTGAAGATGCCGGCCCAACTCAGGCTGCCGGCCGCGCGTGCCTCCGGCAGGGCGCTGGTATTGATCAAAAATCCCAGGCCGTGTTTATGCACGACGCCGGGGGAGAATTTCACATCGTTGGAGAGCGGCGGAATGGCGGTAGTCATGTCGCCGGCAGCGAGGTCGCCAATATGGTTCTCTGACATCAGCGCAACCGTCTCGGGCCTGAGGATCTGCTGCCCGTTATGACTGCCGCCCTTGAGCAGCATCTGGACAAAAGCCAGATAGTCGGCCGCGGTAGAACTCAGTCCGTGTCCACCGCTCTGGTACTCGGCGTCGGGAGTCACCAATTCAATATCCGCCGGGGCGAGCGTGCCGTCTTCACCACGCTGATGGACGCTGACCGTGCGGGTCTCCTGTTCCGCAGAACGTGTAAAACCGGTGTCCGTCATGCCCAGCGGCTCAAAAACATTGCGGGGCAGATAGTCCCCTAGGGTTTGGCCGCTGACCGCCTCGACCAATTGGCCGACCCAATCCGTGTTAATCCCGTACTCCCAGCGTTCTCCCGGATCGAACACCAGCGGCATATGCAGGGCTGCTTTTTTGCCGCTACCAATGCCCGGTTCTCCAGTGGCTTCCTGGTATTGGCCGAGACCGGGGTTCCAGATCTCATAGCCAAAGCCGGCGGTATGGGTCAGAAGCTGGCGGGCGGTGACGGGTCGTTTTGCCGGGCGGAGTTGCGGCTGTCCGGCGGCGTCAAATCCCTCCAGTACCTCAACCTGGGCGAGGGCGGGCAGGATTTCGCCCAGCGGCTGATCCAGCCCGAATTTGCCCTGTTCGTAGAGCTGCATGGCCGCGACCGAGGCAACCGCTTTGGTCATGGACGCGATGCGAAAGACCGTGTCGGTTGTCATGGCCGGGCCGGCATTGAGCTTGCGCGTCCCAAATGCGCCGGCGTAGACCGGCCCCGAGTCAGTGGCGACCATGGCGACCACGCCCGGAATATCTCCGGACTCTACAGCCTGATTCAAAACGGCATCAATCTGTTGCATGGCTTTCCCTTCCTTTCATTCCTGTGTGGTATCCGGTGTGACTTTGATAGCGACGGTCTTGCCCGACTCCACACGGCTCACACGTGGCCGCGCAAAGCCCAACCAGGCAAGCCAGTATTTGTTGTTATAGGCTACACCCATGCGTTCGACGATAGCCGTGTCCGTAAAAATCTCGGCTTTGCCGGTAAACGTCGGACCGTCTTTCCCTCCGACGGCGATACGCACCACGTTGCGACCGCTTGTAATACGCTTGGCTTTATACGAGCTTGGTGAGGCGGTGAGATAGACCACCTCATCGGCATACCAGAACCAGACCGGCGCCGCGCTGCTCCACTCGCCGCTCTTGCGGGTGGTGGAAACATAGATTTCCTTTGCCGTCTGGAGCTGAGCAATCGTATCGCTATCCAGGGCCGATGCCGTCCGGACCATGCCCGGAATGAGTCCGGCCAGGCAGAGCGTGAGTATAATAAGCAGTGTAGAAAAGGCAGACATCGCATCCTCCAGGTAAGCGTATTATTCTGCTTCGAGCGCATTCGACAGGCGCACGAAGGCGTTAAAAAAATCTTCCTTGAATTCCTGGACCACGGCCGCGGCTGACATCTGGCGATTCATCAGTCCGACCCCCTGGCCGACCCAATAGGTTGCCAAGTCCTTGGCCCCGGCATGACCACTCTGGGAGAGTTTGTCCACGCGGCCCAGGGCGGGCTCAGTGACCAGGGATTGCAGCGGCATCGGCAGGGGCGCGGGGCTGTCCTCAGCCTCCCAGGCATCTGTCCACGCAGACCTGAGTTGACGCGAATACTTGCCCGTGCGGGCTTGTGATCGCACCGTATCGCGGGATGAGGCGTGCAGCATTTTTTCCTTGACGACCGGATTGGTTTCCGCCTCGCTGGTCGTCAGCCACACCGAACCCGTCCAGGCTCCCGCGGCTCCCATGGCCATACAGGCGGCCATTTGGCGACCCGTCACAATACCGCCCGCGGCTAAAATCGGGATATTGCCATACGATTGAACAGCCGCATGAATTTCGGGAATCAGCACCAGGGTCGAGACCTCGCCGCAATGGCCGCCGGCCTCTCCGCCGGCCGCAATCAGAATGTCCACCCCGACTTGCACTTGGCGGATGGCGTGCTTTTTTGCGCCGACCAGGGCGGCGACTCGCACGTCGTGTCGTTTACCCATCTCCAGCATGATGGGGGGCGGAACGCCCAGCGCGTTGGCCACCAGCTTGATCGGATGCGAAAAGGCCACTTCCAGGGTCTCGGCCGCACCGCTGGCCTGCATATTCTGGCTGGCCCGAAAGGTCTCGTCGCGAAAGCTGTACAGCCCCTCCGCCGGGATATCGTGCTGGGCCAGAATCCCGGCTGCGAACTGAAAATACTCCTGGGGAATAGCCGCCTCGACCTTGTTGCGATTCAGTCCGCCCGCACTCACCTCGGCCATCTTGTTGGGGACAATCAGATCGATGCCGTACGGCTTGCCCTCAATGTGGGCATCAATCCAGCGCAACTCTTCTTCCAGGCGATCCGGCGGATGGGCGACCGCGCCAAACACCCCCATGCCGCCCGCCTTGGAGACCGCCACCACAACGTCTCGACAGTGGGTAAAGGCAATCAGGGGAAACTCAATGCCAAACATCTCGCAAATGGGGGTGTTCATGGTTGCGCTCCTAGTCACGCTCCTGGTCACTCTCTTGGTCACTCTCTTGGTCAACGAGGGCTCTGACTTCAGCCGGACTCGGGCCGCCCGGACGGAGTAGGACGATGGCGTCGTCAAACCCGGCTTGGGCAAAACGCTGGAGAATTGCTCTGGTCCGTCCCAGGTCGTGATCGGCCGTCAACTGAATGGTAGAAACCATGGCTCTCCGCCCGCCGGCGGCACGATAGCGTCCGAGGGAGTCTATGACCTGGTCAGCGGTCCGGTAGAACGCGGAAGCAACCCAGCCGTCAAAGTCTTTTGCGGCCCGCTCCACCCCAGCGCCCCAGCTGCCGAGAATGAGGGGTGGACCGCCCCTGACCGTTTTCCACGGCGTCAGGTCACCGTGTTCACTCTTTCCCTCGGCCAGCAGTCGTTTCAATTGGGCCAGACTGGTATCGAAGGTCTTGAACCGATCCGCATAGGAGCGCTCGAAAGCGATGAAGTCCGTTTCCGTAGACCCCGACCCAAGGCCGAGCGTGAGACGGTCTCCACAGATTTGCATCAGAGAGAAAATGCGATGCGCCAGATCGGTCGGCTGGTACAGCGGAAGTTGGAGAACGGCTGTCCCGAGTTCGACATCCTGGGTGGCTGTTGCCGCGCTCGCCAGCGCAGTAAACGGGTCCGGCAGCATAAACCCTCGGCCCACCGCCTGAGCCGTCCAGAGACTGTCGAAGCCCTCTCCGGCGTAGCGTTTAGCCTGCTCTGCCAGATCGGTTGGCTGGGGCTGCGATGACAAGAGGCCGATGATTGCGCCGAGCCGCATATCACTCCAGCCCTATTTCTTTTCCTTCTTTTCCAGGTCGCGCAAAAACTGAATGTTCAACTCAAGTCTTTCCCCCAGCCACAGGGCGCGGTGCGAATGGTCGGCCACATCGTCGTCAGTCCGCGGGTGAATCAGGACGTTGAGACCGGAATGATTCAACATCAGCCAGGGAATGAGGCTCTCAAACTGATCCGGCTGAAAGGCGACCTGATACATGGATTGCGGATGCGGCCCCACGGGCTTGTCGCGCCAGCGGCCCATTTCGACCTCGAATTGAGCGCTGATGGCCTCACGTATGCCCGCCGCAGTCGCGCGGGTGGACTCATCATAATACACATGCGCGTGGAACCCTTTGATTTCGCTCTTGTCCTGTTGCATGGGGCCTCCCTTGGCTGGAATGGTGTTATCGAACGCCGCGCGTATTATCGCCGGCCGGCTCTCCGGGCTGCGGCTGCCAGTCAAAACCGATCTGTCGCCACAGGTCACGATAATCGTAGTCGGTCCTGAGCGCCAGGTTGAGCCGGTTGTACGAAGCAAAATCGCTGACGAGATGGACCAACTGCACAACGCCGGCATCGGTCAGGCCGATCTCATGCAGGTGGGCAATGTCTGCATCAGTGGCATCCTGCGGGCTGAGGTTCACCTTCAGGGCAAACTCCACAATTGTTTTCAGCCGCGGGTCAGTGAGAGCCGCCGGACCTTCAGCCAGAAACTGCTTGGTGTAGGCTTCGTCGGTCCGCAGACCGTAATTCAGAATCGTACAAAAAGCAGCCGTGCAGTAGGAACAGCCGTTGGCCTTGGAAACGGCAATGCCGACGTGCTGAATTTCCGGCATGGAGAGTTCGCCCAGTTGCCACAGGACTTTGGTTGTTCCGAGCTTGGCCTTGAGCAGCTCCGGGAAGTTCAGTTCAACATAGAAGTGATTGGGCACCGCGCCTTCCATGTCAGTGACCCAACTGAAGATTTCTTGAATGATCGGATCGTCAATACGCTCCGGTTTACTGATTGCCACACGGGCCATACGTCACCACCTGTTGATTGGGGCGCTACGAGTCCGATGAGTTCCGCCCTGATTTCTATCCACCTGGATGAAGTTGCCCTCACTCCTATTGCCCTCTGAGGAAAGCAGCATATCATACATCACTTGATGGTGAAGATGATGATCTCTCAGAAAGACTGAAACGGTTCACATCTAAAGAGGGAGCGCAAAATGTCGGAGGAATATCAATTGCATCTCCAGATCAAGCGGCTAGAGACCGGGGAGTATCTTGCAACATCAGAGGATTTCCCTGGTCTGGTGGCTCAGGGGAGGACCGTAGCCGAAGCGGTGGAAATTTCTCAGGACGTGGCGAGAAAGCTGATCGAATCCTATCGGGAACATGGCGACCCCCTGCCGAAGGGCTTGCGCCCCATGAATGATGTGTCCGTAGAAAAATTTCTTACAGCGTAGGATTCGCTGGACTGATTCGCAAATAAATGTGGTAGTCACCCACGAATCGGACACCTCGATGACCGGTTCCGCCTGAAAGACTCGCTTTACCGGCTGGCTTCTGTACCATCCGATGCTAGCTCGACCAGGGGAGTAAAATCCTTACCGGTCATTGGTTCATAGGCACTCCAGCAGCCGCGCATCTCAATCAAAACACGCTGCTTCGATGGAGCCGGTTGGGGGTTGATCCTGACCACTTCCACTTCGTATGTACCGGGCCACTCAGTCATAGCGGCGGTCAGATCAGGCACGAGATAACGCGGAGCCCACCCGACCATATAGTAATCTGTCGTCTGGATTTGCGCCGCCAACCCGGTCGCCGGATTGGTCAACTCCAGAGTAATATACAGTTTTTCTCTCGGCTTAAGACGGTCAATCCGCTCCTGTGCCGATGGATTGACGTGTCGCCAGCCATGCAGAAAGAAGCGGTAAGTGAAGCTTCCGTCAGCATCCTTCTTGATCTTTGGAAAAACCTCGTAAGCATCTGTTGCTCGGTAGCCTCCGTTTGCCGATAGAATCTCAATAGGATCGGCCTCTTCAGGGAGGTCAAGACTACGGAGGTAATCGGCGAAGTCCGGTCTTGCCCGATTCATTACCCGGTTCTGGAATAGCGGAAACAGTTCCGAGGACCGATACTCTTCGTCCAACTCTGGAAACTCAATCAACAGCGGAAACCCGGCCTCTTTCTCTGCTCGTTTCGCACCGCCAGTATAGCGAAAGCAATAGAGAGGATGTTCGGCATCGACATCGGCATCCAGCCGACCTACCGGGAACCATTGTCGGCTCTCCTCTTTTTTGTCCTGCCACGCTAGGAACAACGTCTTTGCACTCATAGAAAAACTCTCCTTAATTGCTCAAGATTATAGCGCATCAGCGCAATCGCGAAATTTCTGGCTGAAGGGGATATCCAACCACCGGGTACGCGGTTTACAATGTCGCCCATGAAACTTTCGTCCAATTTTTCGAGCTTCGCCAGTGCTGGACGGAAAAGGTCTGAATAGTCGCGAGCGGCACGGCGTACCAATTCCAGCGGACTTGGCCCATGCGTCTTGTCTTCCGACCAGTAAACCGCTCCGCGTCCTTTTTCTGCATAGCTCCCTATGCGATTCTCTGCCAGTAGTCTATCACGGCGTTCATCCAAAAGTTCCCGTCCCAGCGAAGATGCGTGGTCGAAGGATGGCGCCACGCGACTTTTCCAGCGGTCGCCAACACGCTTTCGGAGTAATCCCCAGTTCTCGTGGTGACGGTCAGTGTTGCCGATAAGGGCATCCAGAACGACATACTCTGCGATTTGGAGCTTGGCTGTTCGCGCTATTTCGGCACTCCCATAGACACTATCCAGTGTCTGTACAATATTTGACAAGGTGTGCATTGACTGACCATATTTCAGGTCTGGGTCGTAGCCACGGATTTTTCTTGCCAATACTTGGTTACCATGTGCAAGTTCTCGGCCTTTGCGAGCAAAGGATTCCGTCGTAGTTCCGGGCCGATCATTAAACACCGCCAACTCTACCCTTGCATGTTGAATCCTCAGCAAGGCCGCGACTTCTGCGACAATCTTTTCCGCCCAGTGTTCCCCCGTCCCTGCCCGAGGATATTTGAATAACCAGCTTGTCTCTGATTTCCCTGGCTGGCGATACCAAAATTTTTCCTTACCCCCCATCGCCTCTGGCTGAAGCATCCATTCAGCCTTCACTTCGACGCTGGGATAGAGATCGGGCATGGTTACACTTGCCGCCATCAGAGTGGGAATGAAATAGTTAAGCGCCTTGGAAGTTTTGCCAAGCGATTCCTAATTGTCAAACAGCAGAACGAGCCGTTCCCAATTTCAGGCCACATCAGTGGGGGGCAATCGTCGTCCCAAATCCTGATATATCTCAATAACCGCAGCAAGCGCATCTTTGACGTTGTTCAATGCTTCGGATAGGGAGTCTCATTCTGTGACTAACTCCGGCAACAGAGGAGAAGTCACGGTGTATCCACCCTCGGGTTGAGGCGTCAGGAGAAGGGGGATTTTGTAGTCCATCAGATAATCGTCATTGTCGTGTTACGCTACGCTAACCCGCCATACGGGACTACATGAAGAATCGGTAATCATAAATATCGTTTACGATATCCGGTGAATGTTTGACTACACTGGCAAAAACCTGCGAGTAAACGAGTGTGACGGGAAGTGTTTTGTAGAGTGTATTGTTGTTCCAGTCCACTTTTGTCAAGGCAAAAATGCCTGAACAGGTATCATGCCACCCTCCCTCGCCGGAAAATCGACGTAGCATGACGGGATGAGGAAGTGGTTTGAGAGCTGCTTCCTTGAAGACAGGTTTCCTTGGGTTTTGTTGGTTTACGCCTAGGACGCTACCTTGCGTCCAAAGCAAGCACTCAGATTCCGTCAATGGCTGATAAAGCCCGCGCTCTACTGGATAGGCGGCAGGAGCTGGTGAGTGTGGACCGTGTGGACCATCGACTTTTAGACCGTACCAATGCGTACCCCGTACGATCTGCACAAGCTCAATTTCAGTCTCCCCTCCAAAAGCGTCGAACGCTCCTTGTATTTCCTCTTCCTTAAAATGAGTCGTCTTATGGATGAACATCTTGCGAGGTATTCGTCCGTTATGAGCGTTCTGATAGATATGAAGGCTCTTGGAAAGGACAGACTGCATTTCCTGATAGCTAAGATAAGGATTACCTTTGTAGTCGGTTGTAAATTCTTTCGTATCATAGGCAACAAACTCAAAACCGGTGCCGTCCGGATCAAAAATCTGACTACAACAAGTCGTATATTCGGGTCCATTCCCATGTTTCTTGATTGCATAGCTCAGACCGATATAGGCTTCATCTTTGTTGCAATCGGCAAGTTTCCATGGAATACCGCCAGCCTTCGCATAAAGGGCAACACTGATACCCCACATCACGTTGGCGCGGCATTGTCGAGTGAATGCGGTATCATTTACGATCTGGATAGGTAAATTAAGCGGAGCAACTTTCGCTTTAATCTGGTCGTGGAGGTTGAACCCTTCATACTTGAAACAGGATTTCCATTCTGGAGGTAAATAGATGAGAAGAACATCAAATAAATGCCTTTGATTAAATAATTCTGCTATAGAGTGAACAATCTTCTCTACGAGTTCTACGCCATTTCTCGAATCAACAAAGACATCACACTCGCTGAGCATTTCATGTTTCAGGCTGTCCGAAGGTGTAATCAGTGGGATGTGGAATACACGTTCAAACCCTGGGTACTGAATATAATAATTGAGTGCTTCTCTCGGTATAGCTGAGTTGCAGAGTTCTGACGCAATACGGTCTAGTTTTCCTATACATCCCGCTGGTGCAAGATAGGCAAGTCTGACGTGGCCAGGGAAGCCAAGCCCAGCACCATAGGGTCCATGTCGCAAGAGACCACGAAGGGGATGGGTATCGGTCTGGCCCTCGTGAAACAGGAGATGAGGCTCAGGCAGAATTGAATGCCCAGGAAGACTTGAGGAATTAGGCATTGCTACCCCTCCGGCTATAGGCCGAACGAGTTCCGATCTCAAATACGGCTCCATATGCAGTATCTTGAAAACAGGCTACCTCTACTACGCTCCCCTGTCCCAGAGAGCCCAGAAGGATTTTAATCCATGCGTCCAGAATACGAAAAGATAGTTTGTTGTAGCGTCTTAGACGGCGTTGGCGCATAAAATCACGTGCTTCATGCCTTCTTGCGAGGGGTTTAATCCAGATATCAGGTCTGAGCATAACCCAAAGATTATCACCCCAGTCCCCAAGTTGAATTGATACTGCTTCTGCCCAAGTCACGCCTGGCAAGCCCGGTACACTACCAGTAATCGAGTTTTGCTTCATAGAACTAAGAACACTTCGTAAATCGGTGAAAACCTCATTTCCAGAAGTGTCGGCTCTTACGACAGCGTAGTAAGTTTTAGCTCTACGTCGGATTAACAGAGGCTTACCTGAACAAGTGGCTGTAACTAATGCCTCTTCAAAGAAAGACTTAACAATTGAGGAAGAAGCTATTTCTTTTATCTCGTTACTAAACTCAAAAGGCTTAAACGGTTTTACTTTTTTATCTGTAAGAATTTTAAGAACCTCCGCTTCGTCTCCCCAAAACAAAATCCTATCTGTATAGCTCAGAATAGCGTTCGGTGACTTTTCGATCACCTTTTCTTTCATCTCACTAAAAGTAATAGAGCCACAGACGTCAACTGTCCCACACCGCTCGGGTATTTTTATTATCGGTAAGGCATTCGTGCGCAGAATTGGATACCGCTTGCCTGGGGAAGGCAACGGTATTGAAACGCTCGCAATTTTGGCCATTCTTACTTTGTTATCGAGTAATTGAGGTTTTCCCTCTACTTGTCGCCAAATTTTGGATAGCATCTCGTCGAATGTTCCGGTCTCAACGAAATTCGCTTGCACTCCCTTGTTTCGCGCGTCTTCGAGTAATTCCCGAACACTTTCTGCTATCTCAGAAAGTCGCGGGACCGTCCAGAAAAAACCATGTGGGAATGCGTTATTTTGATCCATCGCTTTCCGAAACAGGGTCATGACATTGTTATCGCGTCCGCTATAGCCAGACACAACCAAGCCGTATCTTACGGAGGCGGCAAGGAAGCATTTCTGAATCTCAGAGTCGTTGTTGATCAAGTCTTTTTCAAGATTCTTAATACTTTGGTAACGAAAGTCGCCGTGAACTTTGGCATAAAGTGGAAAGCGCTCCGAATTCAGAGCATTCAGAGCCGCGTATGATCCTTCGAGGTGAAATATAGACAGATTTTTCCCACTTACATTCGCATAGGCGGATTCGATCACGTCATCAAAGTTTGTGGTAAAGACGATTTTTGCCTTTCCCATTTCGAGTAATGCTGCGAGGGCGCGGTGCCCGACATTCAGGGATACTTTATCCCCAGAGAGAGCTTCGTTGATATAACTTTGTTGCGCAGCGTAGTTATCACCAAAAGTAAGATTGAAATAGAAAGAATACTCTTCCGGGCTGCCCGAGGCTGGGTAGCCTTTACTGTCCATGTAAGTCTGAATTTTTTGTTTTACGATTTTGTTGCTAACATCGTGGGATTGTAAGTCTTGATTTTCGTGTAGGCAGTAATGGCGGCGTTTTAAGTCCCAAATGATATCGGTGGCGGTTGGTAGCCCAGCCGAACGCGAAGTTCCGGCACCTAAGAACCACATTAGATGCTGAGCATTTTGTAAATAGTGCTGTAGAAAATTTTCTACGGACACAGGGTGTGCTTGATCCATCATCCTCTTACCTCCCCACCCATCAGCCGTGGCAACAACTGGTTATGAGAGTCCCGAGCGTGGCGACTTTGATTAGACAATACGATAATCTAGTTCTGTCTAGAACGAAGTGCAGCCGTTACGCGATCTCTTCGGGCGAAGCGCACTCGAAGAACAGTTCAAGGGCCTCTGTCAAATTAGCACGCGCCTCACTGACGGTAGCTCCCTGGCTAGCTATGTCGAGTTCGGGGCACAGGGCAACGTAGCCCTTGCCGTCACGTTCAATAATTGCCGTCAGTGTTTTTGTCATCGTTCAGCCTCGAATTGGAGGTGTCATTCAACAAATCTCCGTACATCTCTGGGTCGGGATCAATCTCTACGACTTTTCCATCCCGTGTGACAATAACGCCGGTGCCGGTCTGGTAGGCGATAAAGTGAGCGCGTCTGGCAGCGCGTATAAGGGCGGCTGTCACGCCCTCCGTTTCCGCGTCGTCTGGATTTGGAGAATTTTTTTCAGGGGGCTCTTTTATCATTGTCTTTCTTCTCCAGTAGGATAGGTGTTCTGCCGCTGTTGTTATACCACAACCAATCGTCAACACTGAGCCGGTATATCGTCTTGAAATTTCGGAGACCACCGTCAAAACGGCGACGTATGACCTGTTCAGAGATATGGTGTCCGCCTTGCTGCACGCGCAATGCTACGCGCCTAATCGCTTCTTCGGGTGTTGCGAGCGATAGAAAAATCAACCTTACTTTATAGCCATCGGTACGCCACTGACGGATCATTCTGACATAGCCCCGGCCCGCCAGCGTCGTTTCAAAAGCGAAATTCCTTCCCGTGCGAGAATGGGAGTTGATTTCTTCCAGCATCAGCCGTCCGGCACGAATGGCTGCGGTCGCAGGCCGGAAGGGCGACAGGCCCGCTGCTATCAGGTCAGCGTTGACAAAAACCGGGCAGTCCGCCTCGTTGGGCAGGTATTCGAGGGCAAAGGTTGTCTTGCCGGCCCCGTTTGGTCCGGCAATAATAATGACTTTTTTATCCGCCATTCATAGCGTTCGGTACGTTTTGTGCCCCACCAATCTCTACACTGATTCAACGCTGCTTGGAGTAGATAACCATTCCGAAGGTGTCTATATGTCGCTTGAGAAGGGCGGAATTGATGCTTTCGTAGGCTTTGAGATCGCAGGTCTGTGGAATGTTGAGGTCTTCCAGATCAAGGGCCAGCCGACCGAGCCGGCTGTCGTCCACAATGCCGCACGTGGCCAGGTCAATGTCGGAATGCGCTTTTGCCTTGCCGGTAGCGCGTGAGCCGAAAAGCCTCACCTCCTTCAGTTCGGGATAGGTGGCGAAGATGCGGCTGAGCTTTGCCATGACTGTCGGAGAAAGGTCCGGCGCTCTCATGGGTCCATCGCCTCCAAACTCAAGCGCTCATGGAGTTCTCCAAGAATTGTGAGGTAGCGCCGTTGAATTCTGTCGATGACTATATCGAATGTAGCAAGGTCATAGGTATGCGACATGCGATTACGGTCGGTCAGCATATCGACCCACGTATCACCGTCCTTAATGAGCTTAGCTTCAAAAGCCTGACGTATGACTTGTCGAGGAGTCACCGTCGGTAGGGAAACGCCGTCGTGCTCCAGTCGATCCTTGAGGAGGTTCCAGGCCAGCTCAAAGGTATATTCAAAGCGCTGGATAACGCCCTCGCGCTCCAGTTGGTTCAGCGTGCGGGCTTCCTCTTCCAGCGCTCCGCGCAGCAGGCTGAAAGCACGGGAAAAGTTTCGGAATCGATAGTGCCAGCGCACTTCTTCCGTCATTGCATTTCTCCAGGCGTCCCGAATACCGTGCTTATAGCCCCAACTCCTCGCAGTTCTTCTTGATGATTGCGGCCAGCCGGCTTACAGCGAGTGCTGGGACAGGAACTCCTTGAAGACGGTCAGAAACGGCTCGCGGGCCGAGGACACAAAACCGTGTCCGGCGTTGTCGAAAATAGACAGTTGAGAATTCGGAATCTCTCGGGCCAGAATCTCCGAATTGGCCGCTGGAATCAGCACGTCATCACGCCCGGTGGAGACCAGGGTGGGGGCGGTGATCTCCTTGAGCTGCCGGTATACGCGCAACGTCATGGTCGCATCTAAGTGACGCTTGTAAGCAAAGAACGGTGTGGCATGTTCCAGGACGCGGCGCATGGTGGCTTCGAGCTCGTCCGGGTGGGCGGCGATATAGTCTTGGGAGTAGGACAACTTCCAGCCCTCCCGAACGGCTTCTTCCGGCGTCTGTCCGGGCCGACCTTTGAGCGCCTCCATGGATTCCGGTGGGGCCGGGACGGAATGCTTGCCGCCTGGGGTGGTACAGCCCAGGGTCAGACTCGCAAGGTGCTGCTGGTGGTGAATGCCGATTTCCTGGGCAATCATACCTCCCATCGAAATGCCAAAAACGTGCGCGCGCGGAATGTCGAGCGCGCTGAGCAAGCCTACGGCATCACTCGCAAACAGCGCAATGGAATACGGCTCGTCCGGTTTGTCCGACTGACCGGTGCCGCGGTTGTCATAGGTAATGACCTGATAGTCGTCGGCCATGCGCGCAACAAACTCACGATCCCAGGCCGCCGCCGGCCCGCCCAGCCCCATAATAAGTAACAACGGTTGACCCTGACCCTGCATCGTATAATGCAGATTGATCCCGTTCACCTGTGCGTATGCCATACTCTTCCTCCTTTGTGTGAACGTCTTATCCAGTTGCGGGGAGAAGCGCAAACCAGGGAGAGGGTGCTATTTACCGATTCGTGCAGTTTGGTATAGGTCCATAGTATATGCAAACGGCTGTTTCCGAGATTCCCACTATTCGCGAGACGGTGAAGGAATTGTCCCGTATATCGACGCTACGAGCCGTCTACCATCTGGCTGAAGTCTGGGTCGTGATTGGGCTGGCGATTTGGCTGAGCGGCTGGGTGCTGCCTCCATTTACGGGAATCTGGGGAGCGTGCGTCTATATCGGCGCAGTCGTCGTGATTGCGGCGCGGCAGCACGCCCTGATGGTCCTGGTGCACGAGGCGATTCATAAACGAATCTCACGAACGGTGTGGGTCAACGATGCGCTGACCCGGATGGCCGCGGCCTTTCCGGTCTTTATCTCGCTCTCGAAATGGCGCTTCATCCACCTCTATCACCACCAGTATACGCAGACCAAAGACGACCCGGACCGGGCTATCTATGCCCGTTATCCTCTTGGCAGCCGACCGTTCTGGCGGCTTCTCAGCCGAGATGTGTGTGGTCTGAACGTCATCTCGACGCTGAAGTATTTTATTGATCTGCCCTTTGTAACGCGGGCTTTTAACCGAAAATTTTTGGGCGAGGAGCGCGCCGACCGCTATCGACAGGTCGCTGATATGGGGCTGTTCACGGCATTTTGGGGAATGGTGTTAAGCGGTGGCTTTGTCGTGTGGGGTCTGGAATTCGGGCGATACCTGATGTTGTACTGGCTCGTGCCGTACTGCACGGTGACCCAGGTCTTCTTCCGTATCCGGGGGGCGATTGAGCATGGCAATGTGCCCGACCCTGAGAACGCCTACCAACAGACGCGGACTTATTTTATGCCCGCGGTCTTGCGTTTTTTCTTTGCGCCCAAGCAGGTGAACTACCACCTGGAGCACCATCTGTATCCGTCCGTGCCCTTCTATCATCTCCCCCGGCTGCACGCTGTTCTCAGCCGTGCAGTCTATCCTGCCGAGACGGGTTATTGCGAGCCGTTCTCCACTGGTCTTAAAAAACTGATCTACGGGTAAAGGGGAAGGCAGACCCTCGACAAAATAACAGGGCAGCCGTGTGGCTGCCCTGTGTCTCTGCGTCTGTCTGCGGTTTTCTACAGGTCGTACGCCCGGGCCGCGTTATCGCCCAGGATGTTCTGCCGGTCGGGCGGGGGGAGTTCCTTAATCCCATTCTGTAGGGTGTTGAGGGCATCCGGGAAGCCGTCAAAATGGGGGAAGTCGGTTGACCAGAAGAACTTGTCCGAGCCCCAGCGAGCGGCAGCCGGCGAGATCATGCTTTCGTCCACATCACAGCCGACCCAGACCTGACGGCGGAAATACTCGCTCGGCGGGCGCTTGCAGGCTGTCATGAAGCCGCTGTGGTTCCATTTGCTATCCATCCGTTCGATAAAATGCGGTACCCAGCCGGCCCCAACCTCCAGCACTAGCAGTTTGAGAGTCGGAAAGCGTTCCAGGGTGCCACCCTCAAACATGCTGACAAAAGAAGCCTGGATATCAAAGCCCAGCGTGACCGACAGGAAATAGAAGGGCGAACCGTGAAAGGTAGTATGGTCATACCAGGAGCTGCCGTGAAAGTCCGGCCGCGCAATCACGTGCAGGCCGACCGGCATCTGAATGTCCTGGGCGACAGCCCAGAACGGATCGTAGGTCGTATCGCCATAGGCTTTCCCGTTTGCCGGGAACGGGGTCAGCATGACGGCCTTCAGCCCTAGTTTGGCGACGCGTTTCAGCTCAACAATGGCGGCCTCGGGGTCCATGAGGGAGATGTGCGCCACCCCATATAAGCGGTTGGGGTAGTGACTGCAGAAATCGGCGATCCAGTCGTTGTACACGCGGTTATAGGCCAGGGCGAGACCGGGGTCGTTGACCTCGCCTTCCCACAGCAGGCCGATAGTGGGAAAGAGCACGGCCGCGTCAATACCATCGGCGTCCAACTGTTTGATCCGCTCATGCGGGTCATACGCCCCCTTGGGACCATCCATATAAAGCTGGTCTTTGGAGAAGGCGAGCTCGCCGGGCTTACCGAAACCGGAGGCCACGCCCATCCCCCTGATTGTCGGAGAAACCTTGCCGTCAATGACAAGCGACTCCCAGCCTTCCTCATCTTTGACAAGATGCAAGGCGCGCTCTTTGTATTTTGACTCTAGGTTCTCCTTCCACAAATTGGGCGGCTCCAAAATATGGCCGTCGGCATCAATAATTCGTCCGAGTTGCATTGCGCGTCCCTCCTTGCACATATGTAGGCTTTGTCCTGCTTCTAGCCCAGTTTATTCTGGATTACAAACCGCTACGCGCTTTTCATGGAGGATATGCTTTTCGTGGAGGGTGGGGCGTCGGCTCGATTCCAGCCGTAGAAGAAGGAAGAATTACCCCCGCCGGGGATCGAACCCAGACCCCAGGTTCCGGAGACCTGTGTGATATCCATTTCACCACGGGGGCACGGTCGATACAGTATCACATACCGGGAGAGAAGCAATTATGAGAGAGCCGGCTCCGTGCGCAAGGCAGGGAACGCGGCAGGTAGGTGCACGTACAATGGCGGAGGGGGGGAGGCTACTGGTCCTCTCTCTCAATCGTCAACACGGCGTCTTCGTCATACAGCCGGTTGCCGAGATATAGCTCAGGGTAGCGGGCCTGCGTCTCCAGACTCTCGTCTACACCGCTTGCGGTAGCATCCGCGTCGTCCTCGGTGTCGCTGCCGGCCGCCAGATTGCCCCCGTACAGCTCGGGGTAGCGCATCCGGAGCTCCAGACTCTCATCTGCGCTGTCGATTGTATTCTCCGCTTCTTCTTCGTCGCTGTTTTCCAATCCGAATCCTTCGCCAAAGAGTGAACCTGACGAGTCCGGGTCAATGGAATAGAGGGACTGAGACAGTCCGTTCGACGCAAAGAAGAGCAGCAGAGCAAGCGCACTGACCAGTGTCTTCATGTCAGAATCCTCCATATGATGTTCGGTCCAGGCTGATAGGCGACACGCACGGCGGATACCCGAGACGCGGATGTCTCGACCGCGGACGCTGGGGGCGCGTGAACCAGCAGGCAGCCTCTCAGCCGGACATGCACCTTTTTCCCATCTCCATAGCCTTTAACAATAACGCGCTGGCCGGACTGAAGTTGCTGGATGCGCTGGATCTGCGATTGATGAATGAGACACTCGACGCCACTCAGGCGCGACGGATCCCCCTGTAAAATAAGGGCGACTTGTCCCGAATCATCTTGCTCAATACGCGTGATCTGCCCCGATACCTGGATAACCTTATCCCGATACTTTTTATCCGCGACCATACGGTCGGTGTGAAAGGTCTGGTAGAGGAAGGTGGCTGAGGTTCTGAACTCGGGTTTTTGTTCGGGCTCAACCGGGTGCTGGTCCGTCGTGCGGAAAAACAGGATGACGATGAGGCCCAGGATGGGGATCGCTATAAATCGCATACGCCTTACTCGGACTCTCCAAAATTAGGACATTCCTGCCGGTCAGGTCAAGAGAGGCAGGAGCGGCGGAGGTGAGAGGCGTCCCGAGACGGGCGAAGTGGCGCGTCACCCGACCGGCTCTGACCCTGCCACGAGCGTCTCAACGTCTTGGAGAAGCTGGGCTATAGATTCCGTGTCATCTCCCCGATAATAGCCGCGGATGCGTCGCTGCCGGTCAATCAGCACGAAACGGTTGCTGTGCACGATGGGCTCGTGGGTCGTCAGGCGGGGATCGTTCGGTGCGAGGGCTTCCACGCCAAGCCGAAAGCCGTTGCGGATTAAGGCATACATGGCGGAGCGTTCACCGGTCAGGAAGAGCCAGCGCTGGTCGTCCGCGCGGTAGCGCCGCGCATAGACTTGCAGCACCTCGGGCGTATCCCGCTCCGGGTCGACACTGAAGGAAAGAAAGCGGACCGGTTTGGTGCGCAGGGTCGTGTGCAAGTGGGCCATCCGCTGGCTGAGGAGTGGGCACCTGCCCGGACAGTGGGTGAAAATGAAGTTGGCGACCCATATGGAGCCGGTCAGGTCGGAGTGACCAAAGGGCTGTTGCGCTCGCTCGACCAGCGAAAAGGTGGGGACTATTCCCAGGATGGGAAGCCGCCCGGGCGGGGCAGGCTTAGCGGCGTCTGAGAAGAGAGAGAAAACGCCGTATCCGACGACAAAGATAAGAACAAGACCAAGCGCCCCCCAGATAATGCGCTGTAGAGGGCGCTCTGGGGGCGCGCTTGAAAGTCGGTCAGGCAGCACAGACTAGTGGTCAGCCGTTTCGCTCACCGCGGTCGGCTCGACTGGTGTATACGTCCTGGTGGTTGAGGTCAGGTCCGGCAGGAGCATGATAATCAAAAAGATACAAATGATCATGGGTGTCAGGGCAATCACGCCGAGCGTGGTACGCTCAAAGCGCAGATGCATGAAATACAGCGCGACGAGGAGCGCCTTGATAACCGCGAGGATAACAAGCAGGGAGCCGGCCGTGAGTTTGGCGGAGACCAGAGGGGGCACCATGAGCTCGAGAATGGTCAAAATGGTGAGGACCACCATAATGGCGAAATAATTCGGTTCAACATGGCCAGCATGTGCGGCAGCTTCGTTTGCCATCGTGTCTCCCTCTACAGCAGGTATACAAAAGTAAAGACCAAGATCCAGACCAAGTCCACGAAGTGCCAGTAGAGGCCGACGATTTCCACCGGGCTGGAGTTGTCGCCTAAGAACCTCCCATTCATGCCGGTGAAGAGCACGCAGGTCAGATACACCACGCCGCCGAAGACATGGCAGCCGTGAAAGCCGGTCAGAATATAGAAGGTCGTACCAAACAGCGGCGCGCCCCACGGGTTGCCGTTCATGGTCATGCCGACATGGGTCAAATGTGTCCACTCATAGGCCTGCAGTCCCAAAAATATGGTCCCACCAATAATGGTCAGTAAGAGATATTTGCGGAAGTTCGGCAGGTCACTGTGCTTTGCCGCGGACAAGGCTTTGACCATGGTGAAGCTGCTGACAATGAGCAGGAAGGTCATGAACGCGGTGAGCTCGATACCCAGGGCGTCGAGCGGATTGGGCCAGTCCGGACTGCTGGCGCGCATGGCTCCATATCCGGCTAACAGGCCACCAAAGGACATGGCATCACCCGCCAGAAAGACCCACATGCCGAGTTTGCCCCAACTCTCCGGAGTGACGGGGGACTCTGCCGGCTGCTTGACAGCCGAGTGGGCGTGAGAATCAACAATAGCTTCGCTCAAGGTTGCTCCTCCTTTGGGGCCGATACTCTCCGAAGGGATGGTGGCGTCCCCGGTGCTCGATGCGAGCGACTCGTTTTCCAATAGCGGTAAAAAATCCAGCCGCCGATGGAGCCAAAGACGACGAAGGGCATAGTCATCATGAAAAAGGCGCTGCGTAACATGCCTTGCGTCACCTGCTCATTCGCGCCGGATAAGAGAGTCTGGCACATTGCGCAGCCTTGCGCTAGGGCCTCCTGGGGTGCTCCACCAGTGCTATATGCTGCCAAAAATGTCAGCGTTGAAACACCGAACAGGCGAGAGACAAAAGAGGAGAATCGAGTGCGCATATGTCCCGTTTAATTCAAATACACCAGCGGGAAAAGGACCACCCAGACCGCGCCAACGTAATACCAGTACATGCTACAGATTTCGACCCCAATAGCGTGCTGTTGAGAGAATGTGCCGCGTCTGGCTTGAAACAGCACGATGCCGAGCCACAGGACGGCGGCCAGGACATGCAGGCCGTGGCAGCCGATCAGGGTATAAAAAGTTGCGCCATACATGCCGGTTGAAATGGTGAGTCCGTCGTGGACCAACTGCACCCACTCAAAGCCTTGCACTCCAAGAAAAATACTCCCCAAGAGAGCCGTAATCGCGAGCCAGCGCACAAACGGCTGCTGTTGGTCGACCTTTATGCAGCGCATTGCCCTCCACATGGTGTAACAACTGAACAGCAGAAATCCGGTATTCACCCAGGTGATGCCCACGGGGAGGTATAAATGGCCTGACGGCCAAACCGGACTCCCAAAACGAAAGACCACGTAGGCGCCAATCAGTCCGGCAAAAAACATGGTCTCTGCCCCAATGAGCATCAGCATGCCCATGCGAGCATTACTGACCGGCGGCTGGGGAATGCTGGGCGGAGGTGGGCCACCGCCATGGCCGGGGACGGCCGCCAGAGTTTCTGGGGTGGCGTGGGTCGATGGTTGAGAAGCCGGAAGTCCGGCTGCGACGGCTGATCCGCGTGGCATAGTCACTGCCTCTCTCAGGCACAAGCTACGCAAAGATAATGAAACACGTCGTTGCAGCAATATACAGCACAATAAAAAACGCGAGTTTCTTGCCGAGTGAAGAATTCTCTCCCTGTCGCTCGGCGCGTGTCACTAAGGGCATGGGCGTCTCTCGTTTTCAGATAATTCTGATGCTTTGCTTATAGGGGCAGCTTATCGAGAGCCATGGCCGTCAGCAAGACCGGCAAATAGACGAGTGAAACAAACATGAGTTGCCGGGCAGAGGTGCGCGAACGCGTGCGTGCCAGACGAATACCGTACCACAGAAATAGACAGCCCAGCCCGAACGCAATGACAAAATAGCGTGGGCCGGCCATCCCGACCAGCGTCGGGAGGAGGCCCACCGCCAACAATGCCAGACAGTTGAGCACGACTTGCCGACCCGTACTTTTCCCATCCGGCTCAATCACGGGTAAAAGCCGGAAGCCGGCCCGGGTATAATCCTCCCGATACAGCCAGGCAATAGCCAGCGAGTGGGGCATTTGCCACAAAAACATAATGGTGAATAAAATCCCGGCTTCGATCCCCAGCGTTTCATTGACTGCGGCCCAGCCAATGACCGGGGGAAGGGCACCAGGAACGGCACCCACAATACCGCACAAGGAGGTCTTCTTCTTCAGCGGAGTGTAGGCGAACAAATAGCTAATGGTGATAAAGGCGGTGACCAAGGCACTCAACGGATTGACGCTCAGCATGAGGTAGAGGAGGCCGACCATCGTGAGCGCGGCACCAAAGACTAGGGCCTCCAGAGGTTGCAGCCTGCCATCAGGCAACGGACGTGTCCTGGTCCGTTCCATTAAGGCGTCAGCTTCACATTCCATGAGTTGATTGAGCGCCAGGGTGCCGCCGCCCGCCAGGGCCGTCCCAATCAGCGTATGCAAGAGCAGTGTGTAGTCAAGGACGAGCCAGGAGCCCAGATAAAAGCCCACGGTTGTGGTGACCAGGATCATACTGACCAGGCGCGGCTTGGTCAGCTCGACAAAGGCGGCGAGCCGCCGTAGGCGCGGCAGATCGAAGACGACTGTCTGTGTTCGCTGTATCATACGCTGAACTGCTCCGAAAAAATATGTGACGATGCTTCCTGAGGGCTGCGTCCGGTACGATAGGCCCACAGGGTGAACCGCACACTGGTGACCAGCATGAATGCTCCGACGATGACGTGACTGGTTGCGAGAAGGACTGCCTGAGGCGTCAAGGGACCATGTGGAGCCACATATTTCATGACGTAGGTAAAGAGGCCAAGCCCGACCTGAAGGAGAAGAAGGCGACGTAAGATGACGCCTGAGCGCAGCAAGGGACGCTGGGTGGCGTGATAGTGCTGGACATGATCAACCAGGAGAAAGGTCACGATGAAGACCGCAATGGCTCCCAGAATATGGAGACTCAGGCCAGTCCCGGTATGGCGGAAGAGCGCTCCCAGGATCAACTGGGCGTAGATCAGGCCGACCGTAATCAGGCCGAGCTGCTGTGCTTTTTTCGTGTTGCCTGAGGACGGTAGCTGTTGGCCCGCCCGCCATTCCGCGGAAGTAAACAGGCTGATACTGACAATGAGCGCAAAAAACGCCTGTGCCAGGCAGGCATGAATAATGGCGATTTTTTGCTCAATCAGCACCACGCGCAGTCCCCCCAAGACGCCTTGGAGCGTCACTGCGACCAAGGCGATAAGACCTAGCCGGCGGAGCCACTGCCGTTGCTCTGCGAACCACAGGACAATCGCCAGCACAATCGTAAGCAGGCCGACTGCCGCCCCCAACAGGCGATGGCTATGTTCGTAGAAGATCCCGCCCACCATCTTTGACCACGGGTATAAGAACATATTGTGGCCAAAGGTTGTCGGCCAATCTGGCACCACCATACCGACCTCGAGGCTGGTGACCAGGCCACCCAAAAACAGCAGCGGGAGGGTCATCGCTGCCGTCAGGACGGCAATCCGGTGAGGCCAAGCAGAGTCGCGATCAAGAGCAGCCAAGACAGTCTCCTGTACGAAACCGGTCAAGGGTGTGAGGCTGGTCACTCAAGCCCGGCTGTCCTCCCGAGTGCGGCAGAAACGGCGGGGCAGGCAGTAGGGAGCCAGACGCATAGCCTCACACGGCGTTAGTGTGAGGCCGTGACAGCTTCGGGGCCGAGTTTCCGGTCCTGGGGCAACCAGTCTTCTTTGACCAGCGGCGAACTATATTCATACGGACCGCGATAGACCGTGGGTGTTGTCTCGAAGTTGCCGTGGCCCGGAGGAGAGGGGGCAGTCCATTCGAGAGTGTTGGCTTCCCATGGATTCTTGTCCGCTTTCTTCCCGGCAATCAGGCTCCAGATAAAGTTTGCAAAAAAGACAAGCTGGGAAAGGCCCAGGCAGAAGGCACTCATGGTGATGAACACATTCCACCACTGCATGTCGTGCAGAAATTCATACTGCAGAGGGTTATAAATACGCCGCATATGGCCGGCTACACCCAGGAAATGCATGGGGAAAAAGGCAAGGTTGAAGAAGATATAGGTCAGGGCAAAATGCACTTTGCCCAGGGTTTCGTTCATCATCCGGCCAAATATTTTGGGGAACCAATAGTACAGGGCGGCAAACATGCCAAAGATGATGCCGGCCACCACATAGTGGAAGTGGGCCACAATAAAATAGGTATCGTGGATAAAGATATCGACCGGCGTGGAGGCCATGTAAATGCCGCTTAAGCCGCCAATGACAAAGTTGGAAACAAAGCCCAGGGCGAACAGCATCGGGCTGGTGAAACGGATATTGCCGCCCCAGAGGGTCCCCAGCCAGTTAAACGTCTTAATAGCGGAGGGCACGGCAATGACCATCGTGGTCAGCATAAAGGCGGTCCCCAGAACGGGATTCATGCCGCTGAGAAACATATGGTGGCCCCAGACGATCCAGGACAGGAAGGCCAGGGCAATCATGGAAAAGGCCATGGCTTTATAGCCGAAGATCGGTTTGCGGGAGAAGGTGGACAGGATATCGGATGTGACGCCCATGGCCGGCAGCACCAGAATATATACCTCGGGATGACCGAAGAACCAGAACAAATGCTGCCATAAGATCGGCTCGCCGCCACCGCCCGGCATAAAGAAGCTCGTTCCCATGGTCCGATCAAAGAGCAGCATCCCCAGGGCGGCCGTCAGGACCGGCAAAGCCAGCAGCAGCAGAATGGCGGTGACGAACAACGACCAGATCACCAGCGGCATGCGGAACCAGGTCATTCCTGGCGCGCGCATATTCACGACGGTGGTGATGTAGTTGATCGCCCCCATGAGAGAGGAAACGCCCAAGATCAGCAGGCTGATGACCCATAGATCGGCACCCGTATCGACCCCGCTCAGGGTGGGGTCTGCCGAGAGGGTGGCGTACATGGTCCAGCCGCCCGCCGCGGCGCCACCTTCGACAAAGAAGCTGTACACGATCATGATCGTGGCCGGGACCGCCGTCCAGAAAGACAGCATATTCAGCACGGGAAAGGCCATGTCGCCGGCGCCGATCATCAGCGGAATGAGGAAATTCCCAAACCCGCCGACCATAAATGGCATCACGACAAAAAAGATCATAATCGTCGCGTGCATCGTAAAAACGGAATTGTAGAAGGCCGGGTCCATATGCGCCCCGCCCACAGAGCCCAGGGATTTGGCAAAGTTTGCGCCCGGATAGGGGTCCACGAATTCGCTCAGACCCTCGACCGCGCCGACCGCGCTGTCTTCGTCCGCAGGGTACATAAAGGGCTCGGAGATCCAACTGGTAAAAGGCACCGCCGTCTCTGGCCAGGCGAGTTCCCAGCGCATCATCATGGCCAATAAACCACCGACGACGAGCATGAGGATGCTGGCGAACAGAAACTGACGGCCGATCATCTTGTGGTCGGTCGAGAAAATATAGGTGCGAATAAACCCGAGCTCGTGATGCTCTGCGTGGGCGTCGTGGGCGGCAGTTGCTCCTGCTTCACTCATGGACTCTCTCCTGTGTTGATCCTGGCCGGATGCTGTGTCTGTGCTCCCACCATTCGGGCTCGATTACTCAGTTGCCTCTTGAGCAGCGCTGTCAGCCGGAACGTCCTCGGCACTTGCGGCTTCTTCCCCCGTTGCCGCCGGTTCAGCCTCTGCCTCGGGCATAGTCTCGGCATCCATGACTGCACCACTCGCCAAGACTTCCTCGGTTGTTTCTGCCGCGCTGGCGTCGCTGCCGTTTGTTTCGGCAGGCGGCCAGCGCTTATCATACCAGGCGGCGTAGTCTTCCGGCGTATCGACGTAGAGCGTCCCTTTCATCCCCGAATGACCGAAGCCGCACAGCTCCGCGCAGGGCGCCTCATAGGTGCCGGCCTTATTCGCCTGGAACCAGGCTTCGATTTGTCGGCCGGGCAGCATATCCTGTTTGAAGCGCAGGTTGGGCATAAAGAGGCTGTGGATGACATCTTTGGAGCCCAAAAAGACGCGCACCGGCTTGCCCACCGGGACATGCATGTCATTGTCAACCTGATAGTCGTCGGCGGTTTCAAATTCTCCATCCGGCCCCGGATAGAGCACCTCCCAGTTGAACTGTTTCCCGGTGATGCGGATTTCAACGTCCGTTTCCGGAACGTTGAGCTTGACTTCTTCCCAGATGCTCTTGCTGGCGAGTCCCAGACCGATAAAGACCAGGGCGGGAATAATGGTCCAGACGAGTTCCAGGCCGGTGTGGCCATGCGTGTAGACGGCGCGTCGGCTGTCGTCTCGGCGATACTGGTAGAGGAAGATAATCATCAACGCCGTGACCAGAATAAAGGCGGCCGCGGTGATGTAATAGATAAAATAGAAGAGCGCATCAATGCTTCCCCCGTATGGGGATACATCCTCCGGAAGCCATTGCATCATAAGATTTCTTAGCCCCTTCTGTGTGAAGAATCGTTCCCCTTTATACCGGAAAGGAGGACTACCGCAAGGGGAGGGACGATAGGCTGAAGGCGTGTAATTGCAGGCGGAATGGTACGCCCGGCGTCCCGGGCCGCCTGCGGTGGAAGGCCGGACCACAGCCGGCGCGCTTCGATATTGACAACGACCTGCGGACTCGATACTTCTCCTAGCTAATGATACACAAAACCGGCTGGGATCAGTTTCTGGAAATCATCCTGAAGCCCGATAACATCCCCATCGTTGGCCTGATGTTTCTCATCTTCTACTTTACCTGGCTGGCTTTTCGCGAAGCGCGTAAAAATGACCAACTGATCGAAGAAGGTCGCGCCGACGAGATCCTGCGCGAAATGCAGAAATAGGGAGGCGGACTGCATGCCGTTTACTATCATCGCCGAGAACTGCACCGGGTGCAGCGCGTGTGAACAACGCTGTCCAACCAAAGCCATTAGTGGCGATCCCAAAAAAGCCTATCTGATTGAAGCGACGATGTGTATCGATTGCGGTGCGTGTGGGGTCATCTGTCCCGATGACGCCATCCTCGACACGTATGGCAATCTGACCCAGGTTCTGAAGCGGGTTGACCGGCCGATAGCCGTTGTCCACCAGGATAACTGCAACGGCTGCGGGGTGTGTATTGATGTCTGTCCTTTTGACTGTATCTCTCCCTCGGTAGACAACGGTCCACAATACCTCGGCCGGGTGCAGGTCGAGGAGAAGACCTGTGTGGGCTGTAAGCTGTGCGAGGAAGTGTGTGGCTGGGAAGGCATTTATATTATGCCGACCAGGGAAAAAGATCCCTTCCTGACCTCGATCGGGGTCGAACTCGAAGAATCAACCGCATAACCGACCGCTTCATCCCTCGGCAGACCCTTTTCAGATAATTTTATTGAGCGGGTACTCGATAATGCCGACCGCTCCGTTCTGAATGAGCTGGGGAATCAGCTCGCGTACAATTCCCTCGTCAATCACGCTTTCCACGGCGAACCACTCGGACTCATACAGGGGCGAGACGGTCGGGGCGGTCAGGCTCGGCAGCATTTTGACAATACGGTCAAGATGTTCCTTGGGTACGTTCATCTTGAGGCCGACTTTCGCTTCCGCGCTCAGGGCGCCTTTCAGCAGCAGGGCAATCTGGTTGATCTTCTCTCGCTTTTTCGCGTCCTGCATGGCCTGCTTATTGGCGATGAGCTGGGGGTTGGAGCGAAACAGCTCGTGAATGATCTTGAGCCCGTGGGCACGAATAGTTGAGCCTGATTCCGTCACCTCAACAATGGCGTCAACCAGACCATCGGCGGCCTTGGCCTCGGTTGCTCCCCAGGAAAATTCGACATCGACCTGGATGCCCCGTTCGTCAAAATAGCGCTGGGTATAACGCACCAGTTCGGTCGCAATTTTTTTCCCGTTCAGATCGCTGAGCTCTCGAATGGGCGAATCCTGCGGAATGGCGAGCACCCAGCGTGTCGGCTGAAAGCTGGCTTTGGAATACACCAAGTCGATAATGGGTTCGACGTCAGAGTTGTTTTCCATGATCCAGTCTTTACCGGTGATGCCGGCATCCAGGGTGCCGGACTCGACATAACGCGCCATTTCCTGAGCCCGGACCAGCGCGCAGCGCAGGCTTGGGTCATCAATACTGGGGAAATAGCTGCGTGAGCTGGTCGATACTTTCCAACCGGACTTTTTGAAGAGCTCAATCGTCGTTGCCTCCAGACTTCCTTTGGGAAGTCCAAGCCTCAAAATTTCCATATCGTCTCTTTTACTAACCCTGTGGTGTTTGGATTTTTGTGTGGTGTGTGACAGCCCGACACGCCCGATCTGACTGATGGAGCGTGTCCTGGCTTACCGCAAATCTGCCGATTTCTTGCCTGCATCTCCTACCACAACGACCCGTCTGCTGCAAGTAAAGTGCTCCGCAGGAGTCGGTAGAAAGGCGGGTCGGTGTGTGAGAGAGCCCGGGGGCGGAGTGAACAGCACAGCATAGGCGTTCTCTCGCGTCTTTGCTACATATGGCACGGCGACGAATGGAAGAGTCTGATCCGCGCAAAAACGGGAGATGATGCCTATGCAACTGTCCGAGATTGCCGAACGCCTCCAGTGTGCACTGCGAGGGAATACCAACCCGGTGATTACCGACCTCAAGCCGATAGACGAGGCCGGCCCCCACGACCTCACCTTTGTCAGCAATAAAAAATATTTTGCCCAATTACCGACAACTCGGGCCGCGGCCGTTATTCTGCCGGCCGACGCTCCGGCCGTCTCACTGCCCTCGCTGCGCACGGACAATCCCGACCTGGCTGTCGCCCAGGTGCTGGGCTGGCTGTATCCGCCGTATGAGCCGTCTGAGGGGGTCCATCCCACGGCTGTTGTCTCTTCCTCTGCCAGCATCGGTGCGCATGCCTTCATTGGCCCCTACGCGGTGATTGGTGATGGTGCCGTAATCGGTGAGTATGCGCGTATCTTCGCGCATGTGGTGATTTATCCCGAGGTGCGCATTGGCCATCACTTTACGGCCCACGCCGGGGCGATCGTGCGTGAACGCGTTATGATCGGCAATCGGGTGGTCTTGCAGAGCGGTGTGGTCGTTGGCGGAGACGGATTCGGCTACGTCCCACTGCCTGATGGGTCGATTATGCCCAAGCCGCAGGCCGGTAGTGTCGAGTTGCAGGACGAGGTCGAGTTGGGCGCAAATACGACCATTGATCGGGCCACCGTGGGAACAACGCGTGTGCGGAAAGGAACCAAGATCGACAACCTGGTGCAAATCGGTCACGGCTCGGATGTTGGCGAGTACGCGTTTATCTGTGCCCAGGCTGGCCTAGCCGGTAGTACGAGGCTGGAGGATCGGGTCCAACTCGGCGGCCAGGTTGGTGTGGCCGGTCATCTCACGGTCGGCAAGAACACCATGGTCGTGGCCCAGAGCGGCATTCCCAACGACGTCCCGGCTAATAGCGTCATCGGCGGCTACCCCGCAGTGAACGTCCTTTCCTGGCGACGAACCTCCGCCGCCCTGCCCAAGCTGCCGGAGTTACTACGCAGGGTACGGAAACTGGAACAGGAACTGGCCGCATTACAGAAGGAAGCCGAATAACCACATGCTGGAGAGCGATGGCCTGGCGGCACCGAATGAAGCTGCCACGGGTGCCGCGGCGCCGCTCTGGCTGTTTGCAGCAACGATATTTATTGGCGCGACGCTGCTGTTCCTGGTGCAGCCGCTGTTCGCAAAAATGGTCTTGCCCCTGCTCGGAGGTTCACCGTCGGTCTGGAACACCGCCTTGGTGTTCTTCCAGGCCGCTCTGCTGGCCGGGTATGGGTACGCGCATTGGCTCATGCGCTGGCTCGGTCAGCGCAGCCAGATCGTCGTGCATGTCTGTGTGTTGGCTACGGCGGCTCTCGTGCTGCCAATAGCCGTCGCCCCAGGCTGGCGACCCCACGCCGACACGCCGCCGACAGTCTGGCTGCTGGGTCTGCTCAGCGTCTCGGTCGGCGCGCCGTTTTTCGCCGTTTCCGCCACGGCGCCACTGATCCAGCGCTGGTTTGCGCGCACCGGCCATCCGCAGGCGCACGACCCGTATTTTCTTTATAGCGCGAGCAATCTCGGCAGCGTGCTCGCCCTGCTGGCGTTTCCGTTTGTCCTTGAGCCCACGCTCAACAGCCAGGCCCAGAGTACTGTCTGGAGCATTGGTTTTGGTGTCTTGACGGTGGGCATCATTAGCTGTGGTGTCATAGTGTGGCGGCGCACCGACGCCGTCGATAGTCCGCCCTGGCCGAAAGCAGCGAGTCGCCCGAACTGGCGGCAGCGCGCGACCTGGATGGTCTATGCCGCAGTGCCCTCCGCTCTCTTGCTGGGCGTCACCGCCCATATCAGTACGGACATCGCTGCGGCCCCGCTGCTGTGGGTGATACCACTGACGCTCTACCTGCTGACCTTCGCCATTGCCTTTGCCCGGCGTCCCTTGATCCCGCATTGGGTTGCGGTGCGAGCCATGCCCCTGGCGTTGGTGGCCCTGGTCGCGCTCTTCGTCTTTCGCGAACCGGTTGGTCTTTTCCTGCCGCTGCATCTGCTGGTGTTCTTCGTCATCGCCCTCATGTGCCACGGTGAGTTGGTACGTCGCCGCCCTGGGGTGGAATCTCTGACCGAATTCTATCTGTTTCTCTCACTCGGTGGTGTCATTGGTGGCGCATTTATTGCCCTATGTGCCCCAGTGCTGTTCAACTCCGTCTTCGAGTATCCGCTGAGCCTGACCCTGGCCGCGGTGTTATTGCCCAGTGCAACCCCGCGGGCCAACCGGGGCGATGTCATCCTGGCGCTGGTGATGCTGGCCGTATTGGTCGGCGGAAAAACAGCGGCGAGTGGCCTCGGCTGGCAGCCCCCCACGCTCGTGGTCCCCGGTATCTGCGCGGTTTTCGCGTTGATCGTCTTCTCTCGCCAAATGCGTCCGTTCGGCTTTGGGCTGTGCGTCGGTGTGCTTTTGGTCAGTAGCGCGTACGCCCTGACGAGCAGCGAGGTCCTGTGGCGGGGACGCAGTTTCTTTGGCGTCTACCGGATCACCGAGTCCGGTGATCCGCCTAACCGCAGCTTGGTCCACGGCACGACCAATCACGGCGGCCAACTGATGGCGGCCAACGGCGATATTAGCCCAACCGCCTATTACACGGCTTCGAGTCCCGTCGCCGAGGTGCTGGCCGCCACGCAAGCGCGTAGTGTCGGCCAGCGTGTCGGTGTGGTCGGTCTGGGAAGTGGCGCGCTGGCCTGCTATCGCCGCGCTGGCGACGCGTGGCGCTATTTCGAGATCGATCCGCTGATGGCCTGGGTAGCGGTCGAGAGCGGCCACTTCGAGCTGATGGCGCGCTGTGCCGAATCCGTACCCGAGCCCGTGCCGATCGTGCTGGGCGATGCGCGTCTGACCCTCACCGAGGAGCCCGACAGGCACTTGGACCTGCTGGTCATTGACGCGTTCTCGTCAGATGCGATCCCGATACATTTGTTGACCCGCGAAGCCGTTACGCTGTACATGGACAAGCTCGCCGAGGACGGCGTCCTGGTGATGCACATCTCGAACCGCTTCCTCAATCTTGCCCCGGTGCTCGCCCGCATCGTCGAGGAACTGGGCTATGCAGCGTTGCGGGGCAGCAGCAATAAGATCGACCGTGAGATCGACCCCGCCGGAACGAAGTCAGTCTGGGTGTTGATCGCTCGCGACCAAGCGACGATTGATGCGCTTGCGCTGGGCGAAATATGGGGGCGGCTCGAAGCGCCGACGGGCCGGCGCGTATGGAGCGACGATTTCTCCAACTTGCTCGAAGTAATTCGCTGGGCTGGCTGACGTGGCGGACAAGGGATCAGCGTCGTTCCGTAACGTCGATGCCAATCCCGCCTAACATCACCGGGATGCCCCAGGGGTCAACGATAGGGAATTTACTGACCAGCCATTCCCGCGGACCGTCAGGGTAGGGGATCGTCTCTGTGAGTTGTTCGCTCTGTCCGCCGGAGAGGATGCGCTGATCGTTTTTTCGGACCTGTTCCGCCACATCCAGCGGTAGAATATCGAAGTCAGTCTGACCGAGCCAGGTGAGGGCCTTGTCCGAGAGCAGGGTCTTCCACAGATTCACCAAGGTCTCATTCGCGTATAAATAGTGCCCCTCCAGGTCTTTGATAAAGGCGACACCGGGCAGGTGGTGGAGGAAGAGAGACAGACGTTCTTCAGTTTGCTGGAGTGTTTCTTCGATATGTCTGCGCTCCGTAATGTCCAGGGTTGCGCCATCAATACGGAACGGCTGGCCATCCGGCCTGACACGGGCTCGTGCCCGTGAACGGAGCCATTTAATGCTGCCGTCTTGCGTGACGATGCGAAATTCATATTCGGCTGTTTGCTCGGATGGCAGGGACTGAAGGGTCTGTGTCACCTGCGTCAAGTCATCCGGATGAATATACTGCTGGAGCGGATTAGGTTTGCCGATCAGTGCCTCGGTGGCGTACCCCGTGATCCGGGTGAAACTCTCAGTCAACCAGTCCAGGATGAGGCGGTCCTGGTCATTGACGCGAAAGGAAAATGCATAATCAAAGGCCGATTCGTTAATGACCCGTTGTCGTGCTTCACTCTCGCGTAAGGCGGCCTCCGTCTGTTGGTGTTCGGTTTCAATCGCTTCGAGCTGTGTCACCCGGTTGCGCAGGGCAGCTATTTCCTGCTCCAACGCGGCCCGCGGTTTTCCCGCCACGCCCATTCTGCTGGTCTTGCTGTCTTTGCTCGTCCTGCCCATCGTCTCCAGCCTGCTCTTTCTTTTGTCAGACCGGGCCTGAATTCCTCTTCCATATAGACGAATACCTGTATTGAAGTAAAGAAGAATCTGCCACGCATCATGCGGTATTCAGGAGCGAAGAGGAGAAGTCGCGAGTCAGCGAAGAGTCGCTGACTCGCGGGACGTGGAGCTTAGCGATTGAAGCCCGGCTGCCTGGAAAAGCCTGCCTTGGTCAGGCTCCCTCTCGCTGGCCCGGATGCAGCAGGTTGGGCCGCGGCGGGAGGGTCAGAACTTCCTCGGAAAAGAATTCGGCGAGATATTGGACGATGTGCTTCACGGATAACAGGCCGACCGGCTGCCCGTTATCATCAACGAGCGGTAGCCGCCGAAATGCGCCCTCTCCCATGAGGTTGAGGGCGAAGGCAATGGGAGCATCAACGACGAGAGTTTCCGGGTCGGCCGTCATCACACTCTCAACCAGGGTCTGATTCAGATCCAGTCGAGGCCCAATCACGCGGTTCAACAGATCCCGTTCCGTGAAGATCCCAATAATGGTCTGCTCGTGTCGAACGAGCACGCAGCCAATTTTATTCTCGCGCATCTGGGCAATGGCATCCGAGATGGTTGCATTCGGCGCAACAATCACCGGCGGGACATACGGCAGCCTGCTGATCGGCTCGTTCAGCAGGCTCTCATCAAGGCGCTTTCTCGGTTCGGAGATGCGCTCCGTTATGGTCTGCTCTTCCTCCACGAGGCCATCGCCTGGGTAGGCGTCTGCATTGGCTTGGGGTGAGGCTTTTACCTGTGCCATAAGTTTCCCTCCTCAACATGAGAATGTTCTCAGACATTCCTTAGCATCCAGTCGGAGATGAATACAAGAAAAAATGGAAATGCCTCCGGTTGCCTTGTCCCCTCACCCCAGCTCTCCCCCTGGGGAGAGGACGTAATTCTTAATGGCCGATGGCTTCATCTCGTTCTCGCAGCCAGGAGACGACCTGGGGCCAGAGTTTTTTCTGTGCACCTGAACTGACCGCGGCGCCGATATGGCCGGTCGGGAACACAATCGTGCCGGCGTCCGGGCTGCCAACCAGGTCTTCCAACGGCAGGCTGGATTTGGGATGGACAACATCATCGTGTTCGCCGATGACGTTGAGGACGGGGCAGGTGATGTCTTTGAGATTGGCCCGACGCGCCCCGACCGGCATCTGGTTTTTCATAATCAGGTTCTGGCGCGACACATCACCGGCCATTTCCTTAAAAATTTGGCCGGCCATCGGCACATCGCTATTCATCCAGTGCTCGAAGAGCTCGAACATCTCTGCATAGCCCTTTTGATCCTTACTCCGATACAGACCGACATATTTGTCCAGGGCGTGGTGGACTGGTGCCATGGCGTCGAAGTTGGCCTTCATGAACCACGCCGGACAGTTGCCATACACACTGGTGACGAGGTCTATGGTCTGCGGCGAGATTTTGCTCAGCAGTTGCTGGCTGGGCAGATCCTGTACGCTCATATCGAGGGGCAGGGTAAAATCAATCAGATTCTTGACCTGCTGCGGAAAGAGGGCCGTATACAGCGTGGTCAGCAGCCCGCCAAAGCAGTAGCCTAGGAGGGAGACCTGGTCGCTCCCGTCCCGTTCCTGGATCGCGCGGACCGCGTTGCCGATATCGCCATTCACATAGGCGTCAAAGCCGCGCCAGCTATCCGCCCGCGTCGGCGGAATCCAGTCTATGAAATACACCTCTACGCCGTGCTTGGTCAGCGTTTCGACCACGCTCCGACCCGGCAGCAGATCGAGGATGAAGGGGCGTTTTATCAGCGAATAGACCAGGAGTAAGGGCGTGCGCAGCCGCTGCCCTTGGGCCGGATAGTATCGCAGGCGAACCTTGCCGTCCTCGTAGACTACCGTATAGGGCGTGGTCGGTGCCGGGTCTTCATCAATGGGATACTCATCCATGAAGCCGCGCCGCCAGCCTTCGAGAGACCGGACCGCCCCTTCCATCCAATAGTTTGAAACCTCACTAAATACTGACATGGCGACCTCCTCAGATTGAGAGTGTGACTGTGACTGTGCTTGCTCTGACTGTCCTCACGATACGCTGTCCGGCGAAGAGTGCAAAGAAAACGCCTGTCACCTATGTGACGGAAGCTTGTCTTTCTTGTGGACTATGTCGGCTTTCTGTCACCTGGGTAACAGTTTCTGGCTCAATACCCGCCTTCTCTTGAGAGAAAAAGCAAGATGCGGGCCGAAACCGGAAAGACCCGAACCACTCGAAAAAATTGGATTTTCAGGCGAGGAGGCAGCAACGGGCGGCTCGGCTGCATAAAAACACAGCACTGCCTGCTGCTCTGGAAACGTGTGGCCCAAAAGGGGATCAGCGCTATCGTACCGGACTGCCCCCGTTTTGAGAGCCTGACCGTCTTGCTAGGGTGCGAATTTATACGACTCCAGGGGAGAGTAGTCCATGCCGAGGATAACCCATTTCCCGTCGAGCTTGGTATAAGTGAAGATATAGCGGCCGTGCGCATAGGTCAGCTTGCCGCCCTGGGGGGTCGCGGCGAGCTGGTAGTGGCCCCACGCCAGCGCGGTAGTCCCGACAATGCGGAACTGTGGCGTGACCGGGGAGAGTTCCGCTTCTTCATACTGGCCGAAATATGCCCGAACGGCTTTCTTAAAATCGGCCTTGCCCTGGACCGGAAACGGGGAGAAAATGCCGTACAGAACCATATCGTCATGAACCGTTGCGACCGCGGCGTCCAGCTCTCGATTGTTGAGCGCGTCAATTTGCGTATTGAAAGCCGATTTGAGCGCGTCCATGTCCTCATCAGCCTGCACGCTCGAAGACAGGCAGAGGACGGTCAGGAGCAGTGAAAAAAGGCCGGCCCGTACACAATACTTCAGCATTCGCTCTATCCCTCCACACGGTATGATACCGCTGCAATATCACTTTGTCCCAGGACAAAAAAGGTCGGTCGCTTCCCAGCCTGCATTTCCCCCAATCCCCAACGCCTGACCCCTAATCTTTTCACTTCGCCTGTGTTGCGGTCAGCAGTTCATCAAAAGAGTCCCGCAGGCAGTCGGCGTATGCCCACGGGTCGGAGACGAGGCTGGGGTCAACCGTCCCGCCGATAACGAGGGTGTGATGATAGCTGACAATGGCATTGAAGAGGCCGATGCCGGCCGACAGCAGGCCGATCGGTCGCAGGGCGAGCAGTTCGTGTCCCGCCAAATAGAGTGGGGTTTGCGGCCCTGGGACGTTAGTGGTCACCGTATTCAACACCAGATTTGCCGCGGGCAGTTGTCCGGCGATGATTTGCCACACCGGCGGCACCCAGCCGAAACGATTCAGGAGATCATACAAGAAACCGGCCTGATTCTGTTTTTTGATCTGATCGACCGCCGCCCGCTGCGCGGTATAGCGTTTGAGCGGGTCCTGTTCATCTATGAAGAGCGGGGCGAGCAGCATGGAAACCCGATTGCCCAAGCTGCCCTGTTCATCTTCCTGTCGCATACTGACCGGGCACATGGTCCGCAGCACTCTCTTGGCGGTGGAATACTGCTGGGCGCGCAGATACTTCCCTAGCCCGCCGGCGATGACGGTCAGCACGACATCATTGACTGTGCCCCCCAACCTAGTCCGGATCGCACGGATATCCGGGAAAGGAAAATCGGCCCAGACAAACTGCCGTGTTGACGACAAGGTCTTATTAAACGGCGTTATCGGTATGGGCTGGGCCAGGCTGGGCAGCGTTTGCATGAAGGAGAGCAGGGCCTGTGAGGACTCCTGGAGGGCCTGCACCGTCTGTGACGATCGGAACCATTGGGCGCCATCGGTCCAGCTTCGGATGGTCTCAGCCAGTCGATCATTGATGGCGTCTTGCAGCTGGCTGGCAACATCGGGCAGGGGCTGGGGCTGCCACGGCTGGGGAGGAGACGAGGGGGACGAGGCTTGCGGTGAGCTGTCATGCGTGACCGTCATCAGGTCAACCCCGGACACGCCATCGACCATGGCATGGTGGACTTTCCAGATAATGGGCGTCGTCCCATCCGGCCGGCCGCGTAAGATAATCATCTTCCACAGGGGCTGGCTGCGGTCGAGTGGCGGCGCGTAGAGCTTGCCCCCAAATTCAGACAATACCCGGTCGTCTCCGGGCGCGGGCAGATCCACCTCTTCGATGTGCTGCCGGATGTCGAATCCGGGGTCATCCTGCCAGGTGGGGTGGGCGATCCGCAAAGGTGGAAACATGACCTTTTGGCGATAGCGCGGCAGCAGGTGGAGCCGCTCCTGGAGGACCTGGACCAACTCTGCTTTGGAAATATCGCCGTCGTAGACGAAGCATGAGCCTACGTGCAGAGGTTCGTTGGGCTTTTCAAAATACAAAAAGGCCGCGTCTGCTGCGCTTAAACGCTGACTGAGGGGCGGCTGGGCTGGTAATTCGGCGAGTCTGCTCATTGTCTTCTCCTGGGAGTTGGCCGGGTATATTGTCCTGAGATCAGCGGCCAAACAAGGCGTCGAGTCCTTTTTGAATCAATTGTTCTTCCAGGCCAGGTGCCTTGTCTGGCTGCTCAGATGTCGTGCGGTCGGAGTCGCCCGGTTGCTGCGCGGCGCGATCCTGTTGCTTTTTCTTTGCCGGGAGCAGCCGGTCCAGAATTTTTTCCTGGACAACATCTTGCAGGGCTCTGGTGGCTGCCCGCTGGATAAGGGTAGCGATCTGCTTGGCGTCCGGGGCCGGGCGAACGGCGGGGAAAACGCCGGCCAGAGCGAACGGAATTTCCACGCGGTCCTCGGCGTTGGCAATATATCGCAGCTCTTTGGTCGCTCGCATGAGGTCGGACGAGAGGGCTTGAGACAGCGTCAGCGAAGCGGTCGCCTCGACCTGCTGTTCAAAATCCATCCAGCCAGTTGCCTGTGTCCTGAAGTCGCGCGCGGCAATACGCAGGCGGTCAAGCTTGATCTTTCCCCTACCGAGCGAGAACTGACTGGTGCATTCATCAAACTCGGTATGGGGAGAGGCGAAAACTTCCGGATATTTATCCCGGACCCGTTGCGGCAGGACGAGCGATAAGCCCGGAATACCGGTCAGGCCGGACAGGACGCCTTCGGCCAGATTGAACTCTCGGAGTTCTCCATCCATAATCTCGGCCTTTCCCTGCCCGTGCAGGGTCGGCTTGAGAGCGCCCCAGGTGTGGCCGCTACCCGCGAGCGTGAAGTCGAGCGAGGCCGTCCCCTGGACTGGCGGGTCTGTCTGCGCAAGTACCGAGCGAAAGAATTCGGTGAGACTGACGGCATCCACCTGAGCGGTGACAGCCACGCGCGGTGGCTCCACTCCAAACTCATACTGCCCGCTGCCATTAAGCCTGCCCTCAAAGGCGTGCAGCTTGAAACTGTCGATCTTGGCGACCTGCCTGGCGACCGAGGAGTCAAGCTGCAAGTCGGTATAGTGCATCCGGGCAACACGTCCCTGTTTTGATGACAGTTGACCTGTATGGCGGAGGTCTTCGCCTTGGAGCCAGATCCGGCCCGTGGCGGACACCGCTTCGAGCAAGTCCTCCGGGGCTCCGGGCTGAAGGTCTGCCAGTCTCAGCGTGGGCGCGTGCAACTCATAGGCAGCTTTCAGTGGTTGAAATTGTTTAATCTGGGCCTCAAGCTGAAGCGCCGATTGTCCGATACGAGCCGTCGCCTCGGTCAGCTCAGCCCCCTGACCCGTCAGGGTGATTGCCGCCTGAATATCCGTCACCGGTTTTGCCAACTGTGCTGGGGTGGCGCTGCCATCCTGGAGACTCAGCGTCCCCGTGAGTTTGGGAAGTTGTACCGTTGCGAGCGACCCGGCTACCCGCAGGTGCGTCTCAAAGCTGCCTGCGACGCCATAGTTCTGAAGGAGAGGCAGGAGGTCATGCAGTTCTGCAAGCTCGGCCCGATTCGAGTCTATCGTCAGGTCGAGGCTGGGCGCGTCGTCAAAGCCGACATTTCCACTGGCCGTAAGGGCCAGCGTATGCAGATTGAGCGTGAGTTCCTGGAAGGCGGCGGCCTGCGGTGTCAGTCGCGCCTGAGTCGAGAGGGCAAAAACACTCCCGGGCGGCTTGTTGAAGAGTTCGCCAAAACGCAGCGCGCTGTCTGTCGCCTCGACCCGGCCTGTCAGCGCCAGGTTGTCGGGTCGGCCGCTCGCCTGGACGCTCACGGAGACGGGGCCCTCAACGCTGAGGTCCGGGGGTAAGTGTTCGCCCACCGGACCAAATTGCCGGAGGCGCTCAAGAGCGAGCGGTCCCAGCGTCACGGTGGCGTCCAGCGTGCTCTCGGCGAGCGGGTCCTGGACCTCAGCACCAAACGGACCGAAGCTGCCCGTGACTTGGATATTGGGTACGTTGGAATCGAAGAGAGCCGCTTGCAGGTCCAGATTGGCGAGTTGCAGGGCCCCGACGCGACCGGACACATCGGTTTTTAGACTGAGCGGGCCGGCAATGCCCAACCCTGGTGGAATATGTTGGGCAATATCCGGCAGGGTTTGTTGCAGGGTATTCAGGTCAAGCTGACTGATCGTGAGGCTGCCTTCGAGTGGAATGGTGTTGACATCACCCAGCCCCTGGCCGACCGGCCCGGCCTGCACGTCTACGTTTATGTTCTGCTGGTCTGAGAGGACGGCGGCGTCAAGTTCGAGCCGAACCGGCTCGTCAAGACTCACGTCGTGCGCCCGCAGGTCGAGTTGGGTCACCCGAAAATCCGTCCCAGCCTGTTGGTCCATATAGCGGACATCGCCATCCTGGATATCGAGGAAGGCGACCAGGAACAGCAGGGGAGGGGCGGTTGTTGCGTCACTCTCTTGAAATGTCTCTTGCGGCGTTTCTTGCGGTGTGCTCGCCGTTGCGGTCTGGCTCAGGCTAGCGAAGTTGAACTGTCCCTGCTCATCGCGGATAAGCTGAATCTGCGGGCTGTGGAGGATCAGACGGCTGACCTGGATTTCCTGGGATAAGAGCGGCCACAGCGCAACATTCACCTGAAGTTTATCGGCCCGGACAAAGGATTCGGGCGAAAAGGCCGGATCGTCGGCAATGCGAAACTGGGTCAGGCGCGCGCCTATCCCGCCCCACATGGTCACGCCGATTTCCTCGACCTCAACCTCTCGGCCGAGGGTCTGCTCGACCTGTTGCAGGATTTGCTCTTTATTGCTGGCAATCAGGCTGTTGAGGTTGATAAGGGCAAAGGCGAGCAGGCCGACGACAACAAGAAGAACCGCGCCAACAATCAACAGTGTGCGCATCACACCATCTCCTCATGCGGAAGCATATCTCTACGCCCTCTCCCCGAACCTATACAATGTCCAAAATTTCGGGAATGCTGCGAACCACATGCTGGGGAGGAGACGGGCTGTCCGGTGGCGCGGTATCCGGTCGCGACCAGATTAGAACTGAGTGCAAGCCCGCCCGATTGGCGCCGACAATGTCCTGCTGGAGAGAATCTCCAACAAAATATGCCTGGTTCGGTGCACAACCGGCTTGAGCAAGGGCGCACGAAAAAATGGCCGGGTCCGGCTTGCAGGACTGGGCGTCTTCACTGCTCAGAAGAGAGTCAAAGCAGGGGCCGAGTCGAGAGAGTTGCAGCAGGTGTGAAAACTGGTCGTTGTCGGCATTGCTGACAATGCCGAGGTGGAGGCCTCGCTGACGTAACGCCACCAAGGTCTCGGCGACCCCGGCCCGCAATCGAAAGTCCTGCTCCCGGCGTTGGTGTTGAGCGGCCCGGTAGCGGGCGAGCTGTTCCTGGGTGAAGGTGGTTCCAAAATGGGCTGCGGTGGCCTGCAAAGCATCTTGGAACATATCGCGATGCAGATAATACGGGCGGGGCAGGTATTGGTAGAACACACTTTTCAGAGTTGCCCGATAGGCTCGTCGAATGTCCTGCGCTGCCGCCGGAATCCCTGCTGCCTGGGCCAGCTCAATCAAGCAGGCACGCTCTCCCGGTGCGGTTGTTTCATAGTCAAACAGGGTGCCGCCAAAATCAAAGAAAACTGCTCGTGCGTCTGCCATACCGTGCCCGATTCTTTCAGTTCTGGGGCAGGAGAGTAGAGAGGCCGCGGGGGCGTGTCAAGCAAAGGTGACGACAGGATAGGGGACGGCCCGCTCTTGAACAGCGATAAGTGGAGTAGTACTCTTACTAGTAATACTCATGGCTCGTAGGGGGGACACGATGAAAGTTACGGTGAAAGGTCAGGTGACCATTCCGATACAGATTCGGGAAAAACTCGGCATTACGCCCAACAGCGAGGTGGACTTTGTTGAGGAGGACGGGCGGGTGTACATCAAAAGAAAAATCTCGCTCGTTCCATCCACCAGTCGCTTTCACCGGTTCCGGGGGACGGCAACTGTCAAAATGACAACGGACGAAATCCTGGCGTTGACCAGAGGCGAAGAATGACCCCCTTTCTCGTGGATTCCAATATTCTCCTGGATATTTTCGAGGACGATACGCACTGGGCGGACTGGTCGGAAACAACCTTGCATCAGTATGCAACGTCACACTCCCCGGTGATCAACCCCATCATCTACGCCGAGGTATCCGTCGGTTTCGCCCGCATTGAGGAACTGGAAGCGGCCTTGTCCGGCTGCGGAATCCATATGATCGCTATACCCAAAGAAGCCCTCTTTCTGTCCGGGAAAGCGTTTCTCGCTTACAAAAAAAGAGGCGGGGTAAAAAGCTCGGTCCTGCCCGACTTTTTCATTGGTGCGCATGCCGCGGTGAGCGGCTTATCGTTGATGACGCGAGATGCGTCCCGATATCAGTCCTATTTCCCCGGTGTGCAACTGATTACCCCCACGACTCGTTCGAACTGACAGAAGGTCGGCGAAGGCAACACCGAGCAGGACGAAGATATATGCAGGCTCTTATATCCGCAGGACCGCCGCTCCGTTGAGCTGTCCGTTTTTCATGCGCCTTAATGCGGTGTTGGCCTGCGCCAGTGGGTATTCTTCGGTCTCGGTATGAAGCGGGATGCTGTAGGCCAGGTAGAGCAAGTCCTGTCCGTCCTGGCGAGTGTTGGCTGTGACGCTGCAAATGGTGCGCTCATAGAAGAGAGTATCGGCATAATCGAGCGGCGGAATCTGGGTCATGTGGACGCCAGCCAAGGCCAGGGTTCCGCCTCGGTCCAGCGCGGCCAAGGCCGGAGGGACCAGGTTCCCGGCTGGGGCAAAAATAATCGCGGCATGGAGCTTCTCCGGCAGAGGATCGGTGATCTCTCCGACCCAGGTGGCGCCTAACCGGGTAGCGAGGGCACGGTGTGTCTGGCCGCGCGTCACCACATAGACTTCGCAGTCCCAATGCCGGGCAATCTGGATGACAATATGGGCGGAGCCTCCAAAGCCGTACAAGCCTAGGCGCTGTTTGGGTTGGACACCACAGCGTTGCAAGGCGCGGTAGCCGATAATCCCCGCACACAGAAACGGCGCCGCTTCCACTGAGGAGAGCGCAGCCGGCAGGGGGTATACAAATGCCTCAGGAGCGACAACATACTCGGCATAGCCACCGTGTTTGGTATAGCCGGTAAATTGTGGTTGTTGGCACAGATTCTCATCTCCTCGCCGACAGTAGTCACACTGCGTGCAGGCGGCGTACAGCCAAGCCACGCCGACCCGGTCGCCTTCCTTGAGGCGCTGTACGCCGGCTCCGCGGCGTATGACGCTGCCGACGATTTCATGGCCGGGGATGAGGGGACTGCGCTGGGCCGGCAGGTCGCCTTCGGCAATATGCAGGTCGGTCCGACACACCCCGCACACCTCAACTCGAATGAGGACTTCGCCCTGGGCCGGCTGGGGAGTTGGCAGGTCCAGCGCGTGGAGCGGGTGGGTCTCGATCGGTCCGGGAGCAACAACAGCCATGGCGTGCATCGGGTTCCCCTTATGCGGTCAGCCGAAAATACCGAAGGCCGCCGCCGCCTCTCCAGCGCAGGCGCTTGCTGACGCCGGTCTGATCCGTTCCCTCGATAACGGCTCGGAGGCGGGGCAGGATGTGCGTATTGCACTGGGGACCGTTCTCAATCAGGAGCCACTGGCGGCCCATTTTGTGAGCCACCGCGCCGGTGGTACCGGACCCGGCGTAGGCATCCAGGACCCAGTCGCCGGGCTGGGTGGTCATGCCGATAATCCGCTTGAGTAGCGCTTCCGGTTTTTTGCCCTTGATGAAGGTCACGCCTCCTTCCTCCCCCAGGCTGGTGGTCTTGATGTCGGCCCAGAAGTCGCCCGGATGAAGGGTCAGATAGTCATCGGCAAATAATAAGCGCATGCGGGGCTGAGCGCTGTGCATATTGTAGTGAGCCGTGACGATATAGAGCCGGCGTTGGACGGTTTCGACACCGAACGCTCCTGTGTGTGGGGGGAGGGTCGCCCGTTTCTGGTCCGCACGCTGTTTTGCCGTGGCACTGGTCGAGCAGGTGCGGACGATGCGCCAGGCATTCTCAGCCAGCCATTCCGATGTTGGATGGGAGTGGCCGTCACGCTGGCAGACGGTGGTTACGGGTTCCAGGGAGAAGGGCCGACAGATTGCATCGGCCTGCTGCATATCGTCTGCGGTTCGGTCCGGATTGGCCAGAATCGCTTTGAGCCGGCGGATGGCCTGCCGGGAAGTCTGACCGACGACCCAGCGATACTCCGGGTCCCAGCTGGCTTTGGCGATACGTTCGGGATGCAGGTTGCGAATGCCCGACTTGCCGACCAGAATGATGTACTCCTTGAGTCGCGGCAGACTGCCCTGCGTAATGACGTGGACCATCTTGAAGCCGGTTGGCTCGGCCATTTTGACACAAATCGTCTTCAGGTTCTGCTCGCCCATCATGTCGGCCAGCAGAAGATAGAGGCGGGCAAATTCATTGTCATCAATCTGGATGGCGAGAAAGCCATCGTCGCGTAGCAAGGCCCACAGGAGTTCGAGACGGGGTTTGAGCGCCTCAAGCCATTGGTGATGGTCGCTGCCGTCCGGGTAGAGCGGGATGGCATTGCCGGTATTGTAGGGCGGGTCGAGGTAAATACACTGGATGCTGTTGGCATACTCTTCCGACAATGCCTTCAGCACCGGCAAATTATCGCCGAAAATAATCCGATTCTCAAAAAAGGCAGACCCAAGCGGTAAGGTGGGAGCAGTCCAGGCCAGGCTGGGGTCTTCAACGAGGCGAAGCGTGGTGTCAGTGCATGTGGTCATGGGTGCTACACGAACGGACTGTTCTTCAGTCCATACCGCTTTGTGCGGTTGGTAGACAAGCGGTCGAACAGCAGGGACGGGCGGGAGGAGTCTACTCCAGGGCAAACGTCCGGGTTTCTCCCGGTCCGAGTTCGGAGACCTGTCCGGCGATGCCGATACGCGCCGGAGGATGCCAACCGGAGTCAAACGTCACGTGCAAGGTGTGGTGCGTCGCTCTGACGGAGAACCAATTGCCGCGGTATTGAAAGCGAAAGGCCAGGCCGGCGGACAATGCCTCGGGCAGACAGGGATCAAACCAGACCGTATCACCCCGTGTTTCCATACCCAGATAACAGCGCTGGACCAGGTCGATTGTGCCGGCCATCACCCCGGCGTGTATCCCCTCGGCCGTCGTGCCGCCCTGAATATCGTTGAGGTCGCTTTCCAGGGCCTCAAGAAAAAGTTGCCACGAACGCCGGGGGTCGATCCGGGCCAAGACCCAGGCATGGACGACCCGGCTTAACGTCGATCCATGCGAGGTCCGTCGAAAATAGTAGTCGATGGTCGCGCGCAGCGTGGCGGGGTCCAGGGAATAGCCGAGCTGCCCAAGGAGACGCATCACTTCATCCACCGGCAGCAGGTAGAACAACATTAAGGCGTCAGCTTGCTTGGCGACCTGATAGCGGTCCGGGCTGTCGTTTTCCGCCTCAAGGATGCGGTCGAGCCGCTGAATGTCACCGTATTTCTTCCGATAGCCGTCCCAGTCAAGCTCGTGCAGGCTTTCAAAACCCTCGAACTGACTCAGCATACCGTCGCCGTGGAAGACTACCCGCATCTTCCTGGTGATGTCGGTCCAGCGCTCCAGGGCCTGCTCGCCCAGCTCCAGTTGTGCCTGGAGGACCTTGCTCCTCTCCGCCGGCAGGAGGGTGAGGACATCCAGGGCGCGCTGGAGAGTCCAGACCGCCATGACGTTGGTGTAGGCGTTGTTGTTGAGACCGGGGGTCTCGGCGCCAGGATAGCTTTCATGGTATTCGTCCGGTCCCATCACACCGCGGATTTCATAGCGTTCGAGCTCTGGATTATAGGTTGTGGCGCTGGCCCAGAACCGGGCAATGTCTAGGATCATCTCCGCGCCATAGAGCGATAAAAAGTCGGTATCCAGGGTCGTTTGATAATACTGCCAGACATTATAGGCAATGGCGATGTTCACGTGTCGCTGGAGCGCACTATGGTCCGGAATCCAGCGCCCCGAACTGGGGTTGAGGTGGACGACCTGGCTCTCTTCGCGCCCGTCACTGCCACTCTGCCAAGGATACATCGCGCCTTGATACCCGGCCTGCCGAGCGGCCGCACGCGCCTGGGGAAGACGGCGATACCGATAGAGTAACAGGGATCGGGTCAGCTCGGGCAGGCGAAAGGTGAAGAACGGCAAGATAAACAGCTCATCCCAAAAGATATGTCCCCGATATGCCTCGCCGTGGAGGCCGCGCGCCGGGATGCTGACATCGAGGTCACGGGTATGAGCTGACACGGTTTGGAGTAGATGGAAAGCGTGCAGGAGTAGTACGCGCTGTATATGTGGCTGCTCGGCGACGGCAATATCGCACCGCTCCCAGACCTGCTGCCAGGCCCGCGCGTGTCGCTCGACCAGGGGCGTAAACCGCTCGGCATGATCGATGGCCTGTTTCGCGGCCAGGCGGCACTCGCTCACTGCCTGGTCACGGGATGTAAAGAGGGCCACGATTTTTTCAATGCTGATTGTCTCGCCCGTAGCGACAGGAACCGTCACGTCTTGGGCGACATAACCCGGCGCGGTCTCGGTCGTGCACTCAGGCGTGACGACTGTCGATTGCCGGAAGAGCTGGGTCCGGGCGGCTTGCGCGATGGTGAGCTGAGACTGATTTGTACGGACCAGCAGGGCTATCCCCTCCTCGCCGATTGGTTGGCTGAGGAGGGCTTCCAGATGGTGGTTGCGTAACTGCTGGTAGCGCTTCACCCCAGTATTGCGTACCCGTCCATCCAGCGCAGAGCGAATGTGCAGCCTGCCTACCCAGTTCTCAGGAGTCAGGCTGAGGCTGATGCCGGCAAGGTGGGGCTCGGCCAGGCTGACAAAGCGCCGATAGCACAGGCGTGTCTCTCGGCCCTGGGGGTCACGAACGTGCAGCGTCCGCGTCAGGATGCCCTGCTTGAGGTCCAACTCCCGTGTCCAGGTCAGAATTTCGTAGACGTTCGGATGAAACCACTCTCCGTCTTCCGGTCGAAAGGTCAGACTGAGCCAGTTCGGCAGATTCACGAAATCTTCGTTTTCAACAGTCCGTCCGGCTAGTGCCGTTTTCCGGCGATTATAGCCGCCGGCGAGATAGGTGCCCGGATAGTGGATGGCGTCAGCTTCGGTCTCTTCCACCGCTCCCCGGGTGGCAAAATAGCCGTTGCCAAGCGTACACAAGGTCTCCCGCAGCTGCTCCTGTTCCGGGTCGAAGCCATCGAATCGGACTATCCAGTCAGTCTGGTCGGCCATGATAGGTCAGGTGTTGTTACGTGGACAGCGACGTGGCGAGTCGCTGGAGCAGGGTCTGGACTTGAGCGGGATTCTGAAGCGCATAGCGAGCCGCCGTCCGGCGCGGAGTATCGGCCACGACTATGCTGAGACCGTATCCGGCCAAGGTGTGGAACGCATCCTCATCAGTGATGTCATCCCCGATATAGATGGGGACGACGTCCGGGGTATGAAGGGCGAGGGTGTCAAGCAGCCACCGGACGGCCTTGCCCTTATGCCAATCGAGTCGTGGTTGAAGCTCGAAGACTTTTTTCCCCAGACCCTTACGGAGTTGTGGGTGCTTCTTCAGCACCGTGTCGACCAGCAGCTCAATGTGCCCAAACTGTTCAGGCGCAACATTCCGAAAATGGACCGCGATGGTGAACTTTTTCCGCTCGACTAGGGCACCCTGGATTGTGCCGAGCTGGTGTTGCAGTTGGGTCTCTACTGCATCGAGCAACGGGAGAAATTCAAGACCTTCGGCATGCTGCATGCGCACTTGGTGAGGGCCCGCAATGTCAAAGCCATGACTCCCGGCATAGTAGACGGATTCGAGCTGTACCAAGGTCTGAATATCGGCGCGGTCCCGGCCGCTCACCACGGCAACCGGACACCGCTCGGCCAGCGCGGCAAGGGTGTGCCGCATGTCGGGCGCCAAGGTGGCGAGTTCGGGGCGGCTGACGATAGGGGTCAGCGTGCCGTCGTAATCGAGAAAGACCACCGGCCGCTTCCCTTGGAGGCTGTGTATCGGCAGATGGCTGAGGGCGGACGGCAGGTTCAGGACATTCCGGATACATGGCTGCTCTGGATTATCGTCGATCCGCACATCCGCAAGGTCGGTCACAACCGCATCGGCTCCGTGCTGTTCCAAAGCGGCCTGGTTGTCCTGTCTGGCCACGCCCAGGACCAGACCGAAGCGGCCTCTCTGCCCGGCCTCAACCCCGGAATTGGCATCCTCGACAATGGCCGCGCGCTCCGGCCTGACGTTCAGCCGTCGGGCTGCCTCCAGATAGGTATCCGGAGCCGGCTTGCCCGGCAGCTTATAGGTCGCACTCTCGATCCCATCGACACGGGTGTCAAACAGGGCGACCAGCCCGGCTTGCTCCAGCACGATTTCGCAGTTCTTACTCGACGAAACGATCGCTATTTTGAGCCCTTTTTGTCGCAGATCTTTGATCAGGGCAATAGTTGACTCGAAGACCTCGACGCCTTTTTCTGCCAGACAGGCGAGAAAAGTGGAATTTTTCTTGTTGCCCAAGCCACAGACCGTTTCGCGGCTGCTGTCGTCTTCCGGGTCGCCATACGGAAGCGTAATATCCCGCGCCGCGAGAAAGCTGGTAACGCCGTCATAGCGTTGTTTGCCGTCCACGTACTGCAAGTAGTCGGTCTCGGCATCAAACGGCACAAACGGTGTTCCGTTTCTCTGGGCAAAACGGCTGAGGAACTCGTCGAAGAGGGCTTTCCAGGCAACGGTGTGCAATTTTTCGGTTTGGGTCACCACCCCATCAAGGTCGAACAGAACCGCGTCAAAGTCTGTGGTTGAGATCGTAACGGGCATGGCTGAAATCTACGTGCTGCGCGGGATGCGACGCCGGGTCAGCGGTTTGTATGGGGTCCGTCGTGTACCTATGAAGCGGAGGGGGCGGCGGACATTTGTATGAGTTTCGCCTGGAGCTTCCGCACCAATTCTTCATAGGAGCTCTTGCCGATAATACGATAAAATTGGGTGCGAAAATTTCGGACCATGCTGATATTCTCTACGACCACGTCATAGATGAGCCAGTGCCCATCGACCTGATGCAGACGGTAGTTGATCGAAAAATGCTTATTCTGGGAAGGGACGAAGAGGCGGGTGCTGACCTCGGCAAACTTCCCGTCTATCGTCTCCTGATCGTACAAAAACTCGACTTGGTCCAAATATTTTTCAGCCTGCTTGTCGAAGGTTTCCCCGTAGGACTTTTCGACCAGCTCGGTAAAAATTTCGATGAATTCTTCGCGCTGTTCTTCCGTCCGGTCACGCCAGTATACGCCCAGGGTCCGCCGGGCGACCTCTCGTCTGTCAAACAAGGGTCGTACGATCTCACTGACCTGTTTGATGCGCTTCTCCCGCAGGTGAGGGCCTCGATTCTCCGGAGCCCTGAGGACCAGGACGACCTGGTTGGTGGTAGAACGAACGGCTTCCAGCGGGGAGTCTGTGGTCAGCCCTTGTCCCGGCAGAAAAAGTATCGGCAGGAGAAAGAGCGTCAGGCCGCCCAGCGTCAGCAGGAAGGAAAGTCGTGGCAGTTTCATGGCCCGGATTCCTATTCCTCTGCTATCGCTTCTTGAATAATCCGTTCGCGTTGTTGGAGGTAGCCGTCTTGAACGGCGCCGTACAAGTCAACGGAAAATCGGTCAACATTCTCAAAAAGTTCAATATTGAGTGAGCGGAAGTTGACCGCGTCGCCCATTACCCAGCCGCCCCGCGCTGCGATGGTCTCGGGATACGTCGGTAAGAGGTAGTTCATGGGTTGCATGGCCCCATCAACGCTGAAACCGACCGCGTCCCGAACGGTTGAGGGACCGAAGAAAGGTAAGACGAGATACGGGCCGGGGGCTATGCCGTACTGCGCCAGCGTTTGTCCGAAGTCCGCATGACTGGCTTCCAGGCCGAACCAACTGTTCGCTACGTCAAAAAACCCAAGACCGCCGATGGTGGTATTGATGACGAAGCGGCTGAACTCCTTGCCGGCCCCGACCAGTTTCATTTGCAGCAACTTATTGCCCAGACGTGGGGCAATATTGATGTTGTGAAAGAAGCGTCCGACTCCTTGCCGGGCACCGCGCGGCAGGACGGCTGCATAGCCGGTGGCAACTGGGTGGAGAATGTATTCGTCCAGCTTCAAGTTAAGGCTGAGCATTGCCTGGTTAAAGGGTTCAAACGGGTCAGCAATGGGTTGGGGAGCCACCTCGTCTTGGCCCGCACTTCCCATTTGCGCCCGGGCCTCGGTGAGAGAGAACCCAGACAGAAATACTCCCACCATGCTTACTGTCAGTACCAGTTTTTTCAGCATCCTCCCCCCCTTATCGACTCACAAGGACTCATCAAGACCGAGTGACCACAGGTCCGTACTCTCCCCGCCGTTCTGGCGATCCTGACCATTTTCCGTTGTCTGTTCCGAGGCCTGACTGTTTCCAACATTGCCGAAAATGAATTCTCCTATTAATTGTTGAATGTCGACCGGCTCTACAGTCCTGTCAATAGTCCCTCCGGGTGCAATGGTGGCAGAGGAATAGCCCGGCGTGATGACGACATAGCGTTCGCCAATCAGGCCCTTGGTCTTGATTGCCGCCTGCGTGTCTTCGTGTAATGCAATATCGTTCCGAATTTTTAAGGTGACGCGGGCCTTGTAATCAGCCAAGCGCACACGTTCGACCCTGCCTATTTCCACTCCTGCGAGCTCGATAACCGCCCCGTCTTGCAGTCCGCCCGCTGTTATAAAATCCGCATACACCGGATAGCTGTCAGAGCCCAGTTCAACTTGGCCCAACTGAAGAGAAAGATATCCCAGAAAGCCACAGATGCCAAGCAGAAGCGTGCCAAAAAACAGTTCCGCGTCAACCTTCATACGCACCTAGCACGGGTTCTAGTATACATCGATAGGACCTTCGAGCTGGCCGCTCATAAACTGCCGCACTACCGGATTGTTTGACTCCTGTAGGGCGCTGGGCGAACCGGACTCAACAATCACCCCTTGATGCAGCATAGCGATATGGGTGGCCAGAGAAAAGACCGCTGGAATTTCATGGCTGACGATAACCGCCGTAAAGTCCAGCATTTGATGGAGGTCAAGAATAAGTCGATGAATGGCATTAACTCGGATCGGATCAAGGCCGGTTGTCGGTTCGTCAAATAAGAGGATCTCAGGATCGGAGACGAGCGAGCGAGCCAGCGCCGCACGTTTGCGCATCCCGCCCGATAGCTCAGAAGGGAATTTGGCATCCACGCCGGCCAGTCCGACCTGGAAAAGACGTTCATGGACTTTATCCCGAATTTCAGCCTCACTTTTGTCGGTCTTTTCCCGCAGGGGAAAGGCCACGTTGTCATACACGGACATGGAATCGAACAGCGCTCCACCCTGGAAGAGCATGCCAAACCGGTTCCGAACCCGATTGAGGGCGCGGCGTCCCAAGCCGGTAATCTCTATATCGTCTATCCAAACCTGCCCGGAATCGGGGCGCATTAAGCCGATCAGATGCTTGAGTAAGCAGCTTTTCCCGGCTCCGCTGACTCCGACCACGACATACACAGCGCGGTCGGGGATATCGAGATTGAGCCCGGACAAGACCGTTTGGCTGCCAAAGGATTTACGGACATTGACGAGGCGGATCATGCGGCAATGCTCGATAACGGTTTCATATGGCTACACTCATATGGCTACACGAGGACAGACCCAATGAAATAATCCCACACCAGGATCAAGACGGCACACATCACCACGGCTTGCGTAGTGGCGTGACTGACCCCCTCGGCCCCATGCGTGGCGTAGAATCCCTTAAAACAGCTGACCCAGGCAACAATCATTCCAAACGAGAGCGATTTATACACGCCCATCCAAATATCGCCAGAATCTGCCGCACTGCTCATCTGCGAAAAATATGCCCCCGAACTTCCGCCCAGCAACTCAACGCCGACAATATAGCCGCCATAAATACCCACCGTCACAAAAACGCTATTCAAAAGGGGAAAGGTAATGCAGGCCGCCAGAAAAATGGGGACCACGAGATACTTGATGGGGTTGAGGGCCATGACTTCGAGCGCGTCTATTTGCTCGGTAATCCGCATAATCCCGAGTTCAGCGGTCAGAGCCGATCCTGCGCGAGCCGTGATCATCAGCGCAGACAGGACCGGGCCAAGCTCGCGAATCAGACTCAGTCCGACCATCGGGCCGAGCGCCTCTTCGCCACCAAAGCGCCGCAGGGCAATATATCCCTGTAGGGCAACGACCATGCCCGTAAAAGCGCCAGTAAAGACGATGAGCAAGAGAGAGCGGCTACCGATAAAGTGGATCCGGCGGACAAGCTGACCGCCTTGCAGGGGAGGGCGAAAGATGTCGATCAGGGTTGTACCAAGAAAGATCCCCATGCGGCCCATTTCGCGCAGGGTGCGGAGGGTCAGCCGTCCACACGAGCGTACCAAGCGGAGCACTCCTCTTCCTTTCTGATGCTTAGTCTGGAGACTGACGGCATGGGGCGTGTGACGAGTGGATCTGCTGAGATCGCGTTAGGGCTGAAGCCTCTTTAACAATGACACGTCCCCTACCATAGGCGCTCCGCTTCCTCAAGAGAGTCTCACCCTCGGGAGAGGGCGAAGAGGGCGTCGGTCCTCTTGTCAGACTGCTTGAAAGAGGGATATGTTCTCCCTGTTGTCTATATTACGCGGAGGAGGCACTATGGCAAACGCTACTGGAGTATCACCTGTAGAAGAGTCCCCGCTACGGGTTGTTGAAGACAGTGCTGTTGCTGAAAAAGAATCGCCAAAAAAGCAGTGGAAGAAATTCCGTGAGATATTGGCCCGCCACCACGGAGAAAAAATTCTCATCATCCTGGTGGGCTACCCTGACCCTGATAATATCGCTTCCGGTCTGGCCCATCAGTTCTTGGCCAAAGAGTTCGACATCGAAGCCACGCTGCTGTGCTTTCATGAGGTCAGCCATCATGAGAACCGTGCGTTGGTGAAACGCCTTGAGATCGACCTGCAACTCTACGATGAGAAATTCGATCTCGCGCCATACGCTGCCTACGCGCTGGTTGATACCCAGAATCCAGAGACGCCTATCTCGGATAAGCTCGGCGGCAAGACCCTCCTCTCCTTTATCGACCACCACCGTCGTCTGGGGACTCCGCTGGCCGAATTTATTGATATCCGAGAGGATGTCGCCTCGACTTGTGCCATCTATACCGAATATCTACGGGCGCAATATCCCGACGGCCTGAACCCCGGCGAGACCGACCAGGTGCGACTGGCAACCGCGCTCATGCACGGCATCCGTTCTGATACCATGGCATTGATTGAGGCCAGTCGACTGGAATTTGAGGCCGCGACGTATTTATGGCCGTGTGTGGATCAACCTCTCCTCAAGACGATTTCGGAAAAATCTTTGCCGCCGATTGTCATGGATATGATTCAAAAAGCCCTGGAGCGGAAGCAGGTATTCGATTCTTTTGTGTTTACCGATGTGGGGTTTGTACGGGGCGAACACCGCGATGGCATCCCACAGGTAGCGGAATTTCTGCTCCAGCGAGAGGGAACAGACACTGTTCTTGTTTTCGGCATTGTGGACGGCAAGACGGTTGATGGCTCGCTCCGAACACGGAGCGATACCGTGAATCCTGATGCGTTTTTGAAAAAGCTGTTCGGTGTGGATGAAGACCGAAAGTCCTACTACGGGGGGGGAAACATCAAGGATAAGGGTGGCTTTCAAATCCCGCTCGGCTTCCTGGCGCAATCGCCCAATAGGGACATGCTCTACGAAATGACCTGTAGCGTCGTGCAGGAACGTTTCTTCAAGGCTCTCGGTATTAAAGAATAAACCGTCCAATATCCGCGCTCGCTCTACCGCTTCATTCTCCAATGATATGAATCCATGCCGCTGGAAGGACGGGAAGCGCCTCCATGAGAGGTGCTTCTCATCCCATCTTTCCTGAAAATGTAGTAGAGCTTACCCGGATATACAGAGTCTAATGAAAGGTTGAAGACAGGAGGCCATCATGGCAGACGAACAAAGCGGTGATCTGACGTATGACATTCCTGCTGCGGTACAGGGGCAGACTGCCATTGACCCGCAGACGTATCAGCAGATGTATGAGCGCTCAGTCCGCGACCCGGAAGGATTCTGGGCGGAACAGGCCGAAAAACAGCTTGAGTGGTTTCAAAAATGGGACACGGTTCTCGAATGGGATTTTCACAAGGCTGATATCAAATGGTTTCTCAACGGCAAGCTCAACGTCTCGTATAATTGCCTGGACCGGCATGTCAACGCCGGTGCCGGCGACCAGACCGCTCTCATCTGGCAGGGCAATAATCAAGACGAAAGCAAAAAGTTCTCGTACGCCGAGCTTTTGGACCAAGTCTGCCAGTTTGCCAATGCGCTCAGCGCGCTCGGAGTGAAAAAAGGGGATCGCGTATGTCTTTATATGCAGATGATCCCCGAGCTGCCGGTCGCCATGCTGGCCTGCACGCGTATTGGGGCGGTCCACTCCATTGTATTTGGCGCTTTTTCGCCCGATTCCCTGCGGGACCGCATTCAGGACTCTGAGTGCAAGCTGTTAATTACCCAAGATACGGGACTGCGCGGGGCGAAGAACGATATCCCGATGAAGACCAACGCCGATACCGCGCTGGCTGAATGCCCGTCTATTGAGCATGTCGTTGTCGTCAGGCGCACCGGACACGAGGTCCCCATGCAGGCAGGCCGTGATGTCTGGTGGCACGAGCAGGTGGCGACCCAGCCGACGACGTGTGAGCCGGAATCCATGGATGCCGAAGATCCGTTATTCATCCTGTACACCTCCGGCTCGACCGGCAAGCCCAAGGGCGTGCTGCATACGACGGGTGGCTATCTGGTCTATGCCTCCATGACCCACCGCTATGTGTTCGACTATCGGCCGGGGGATATCTACTGGTGTACGGCCGATATTGGCTGGGTGACCGGGCATAGCTATATCGTCTATGGCCCGATGGCGAACCGGGCGACGACCATGATGTTCGAGGGTGTCCCCAATTACCCGGATTTTGGTCGTTTCTGGCAGATTGTCGAACAGCATAAGGTCAATATTTTCTATACCGCACCCACCGCGCTGCGTGCGCTGATGAAAGAAGGCGACGCCTGGCCGGCCCAGTACGATCTATCGAGTCTGCGCATTCTCGGCACGGTCGGCGAGCCGATTAAGAGCCCTGAATGGCACTGGTATTTTCAGATCATCGGCCAAGAACGTTGCCCGATTGTCGATACCTGGTGGCAGACCGAAACCGGCGGGATTCTGATCACCCCCCTTCCCGGCGCAACGAAAACCAAGCCGGGGTCGGCCACGCGGCCCTTCTTCGGCGTCCAGCCCTGTCTGGTAGACGACCAGGGCACGGAGATCGAGGGCAACGGTGTGTCCGGGAATTTATGCCTCAAGTTCCCGTGGCCGGGCATTATGCGCACGGTGTACGGCGACCACGAACGCTTTATCCAGACCTATTTTTCCAGCTATCCCGGCAAGTATTTCTCGGGCGATGGCTGCCGGCGAGATGCAGACGGCTACTACTGGATTACCGGACGGGTGGACGACGTGATCAATGTGTCCGGCCACCGCCTGGGAACCGCTGAGATTGAGGGCGCCTTGGGCAAGCATCCGGCTGTGGCCGAGGCTGCGGTGGTGGGCATGCCGCACGACCTCAAAGGGCAGGGCATCTATGCCTTTGTGACGCTCAAGACCGGACAGCAGTCTTCTGCGGACATGGTGAAGGAGCTGAATAATACGGTCCGCCGAGAGATCGGCCCGCACGCCACACCGGACAAAGTACAGTTCGCCGACGGGCTGCCCAAGACGCGCAGCGGAAAAATCATGCGGCGTATCCTGCGGAAAATCGGCGAGGGCGCGCTCGATCAACTCGGCGACACCTCAACCCTGGCCGATCCTTCCGTGGTCGATCAATTAGTCGAGGGACGGCTCTAGGCCCGTGTGAGACCGATTGCATGGCTCTGCGTTTTCACAACACCCTGACGGGAAAAGCAGAAGAGTTCGTTCCTCTTACGCCTGGCGAAGCCCGTATGTATGTGTGTGGGGTCACGGTCTACGACCGCTCCCATATCGGTCATGCGCGCGCCCTGGTCGCCTTTGATGTCATCTATCGTTACCTCAAGTTCTCCGGTTATGAGGTGACCTTTGTCCGCAATTTTACGGATGTGGATGACAAGATTATCAACCGTGCCAACGAGCGGGGTATCTCGGCCGAAGAGCTGACCGAAACCTATATTCAGGATTTCAATAATGACATGCAGGCCCTGCGCTGCCTGCCGCCTACGCATGAACCCCGGGCCACCCAACACATCCCGGCCATGCTCGCTCTTATCCAGGAACTCGAAGCCAAACATCTCGCCTATGCGGTGGATGGGGATGTGTATTATGCGGTGGACCGGTTTGCCGCATACGGCAAGTTGGCCCACCGGCGTCTGGAAGACATGGCGGCCGGGGCGCGTATAGAGGTGGACACGCGCAAGCGCCATCCCATGGACTTTGCCCTGTGGAAGTCCAGCAAGCCTGGAGAGCCGGCCTGGGACAGCCCCTGGGGCAAGGGCCGGCCCGGCTGGCATATCGAGTGCTCGGCCATGAGCAGCAAATATCTGGGCCAGCCCTTCGATATTCACGGCGGTGGCGCCGACCTGATTTTTCCCCATCACGAAAACGAGATCGCCCAGTCCGAAGGAGCCAAGGGCTGTGCCCTGGCCCGCTACTGGCTGCATAACGGCATGGTGACCGTCGAGCGGGAGAAAATGTCAAAATCCTTGGGCAACTTTCTGACCATCGAGGCTGCGCTGAGCAAGGTCTCTACGCCGGAAGTCTTACGTCAGGTCTTGCTCTCGTCTCACTATCGGATGGCGCTCGACTTCTCGACCCAAAAGCTGGCCGAGGCGGAAAAGGGGCTGGGGCGCATCTATGAGACGCTCGCTCGCGCCGACGAAGCGACTGGTGCGGACAACAGCGAGGACCAGTCGGCCCATATCAACCGGTTCCGTGAGGCAATGGATGATGACTGCAATACACCCCGCGCCCTGGGCGTGATCTTTGACGGCGTGCGCGAACTGAACCGCGCGCTGGATGCCGGTCAGCTTCAAACGGTTGCCCAATTTCGCCGTGATCTGACGACAATCGGCAATGTGCTTGGCCTGCTTGAAGAGTCGCCGGCGCAGTTTGTGGACAGCCAGAAGCAGACCGGCCTGGCTGAAGCCAGCCTCACGCCTGAGGCCATTGAAGCCCTGATTACTGAACGGGCCGCGGCGCGCAAAGAGAAGAATTTTCAGCGCGCGGACGAGATTCGCGCCCAACTCGACGAGCAAGGTATTCTGCTCAAAGACGGTCCGACGGGGACGACCTGGACGGTGAAATAGCGGTGCCCGACACACGGTGACTCCACATCAACCATCGTCCCCAATTATTCCCCCTCTCAGGCCGGTTCGGGCCGGCGCAACCATGAGACCCGTCGGTTTTGCGCTGATAGTGCTTACGCTCACCATGTTGCTCGTGGGATGCGGCAATAGCGGCTCGTCCGGACAAGAGCGGCCATCGGTCGTGGTGTTTGCCGCCACCAGCCTGCGCGATGTTGTCCGGAATATTGGCGCGCGCTTTTCTGAGACGCACCAAGTTGACCTGGTCTATAATTTTGCCGGGTCCAATACCCTGGCGCAGCAGCTTCGGGCCGCTCCGGTGGCGGATGTTTTTTTGTCGGCGAACCCGGACTGGGTCGGTGTGCTCGAAAGGGCGGAGTTGATTCTCCCCGGATCGCGCCGCAATTTTTTGTCGAATCGTCTCGTTCTCATCAGTAGAAGGGATGCCGAGTTTCAGCTATCCGAGCCCGGCATGCTGCCGTCTCTCTCATTCACGTTCCTGGCGGTGGCCGACCCTGCGGCTGTACCTGCCGGACGATACACTAGGGCCTTCTTGCAGGCGGTCGAAACGGCAGACCGCTCGGTCTGGGAAGCCGTCAAAGACCGGATTGTCCCCACTGCCGATGTCCGGGCGGCTCTCGGCCTGGTGGAGTCTGATCCACTCATCATCGGCATTGTGTACCGGACGGACGCCGCGAGCTCAGACCGGGTGCAGGTCGTGTATAAGATTCCGCCCAGTCTGCACCAACCGATCGTGTACTGTGCCGTGGCCCTCAAGGATCGTCCGCAGCCTGAGATCACGGCCCGATTTCTCGACTTTTTGCGCAGCCCCACAGCCGTAGCAATTTACAACACGCACGGGTTTGTTGTAGACGAAGGAGAATCCCGTCCGCTGTCGTGATTGCCATGAGCCCCGAAGTATTATCGGTTATTCTCCTGACGCTCCAGGTTGCAACGGTATCAACTCTACTGGTGCTGCTGCCGGCCACGGTCCTGGGCTATGTTCTGGCCCGCTATGAGTTTTATGGCAAGACGGTCCTGTCTGCGCTGGTCGGCTTACCACTCGTCCTGCCGCCCACCGCGGTCGGCTTTCTCTTATTGCAGCTGTTTGCGGTCGATGGACCGTTTGGGCGCGAGACGCTCGGATTTGATTTGTCCATCCTGCTGACCTGGAAAGGGGCGGTCATTGCGACAGCGACCATGTCCCTGCCGCTCGTTGCACGTACGGCAAGAGCCACGTTTGAAGGGATCAATCCTCGGCTCGAATTGATGGCCCATACCTTAGGCCACGGTCGGCTGGCCACTTTTTTTCAGTACAGCTTACCCATGGCCCGGCGCGGCTTGCTCGGGGCGGTCATTCTCGGTTTTACACGCGCCATGGGTGAGTTCGGCGCCACGGTCACCATTGCCGGCAACATACCGGGTCGAACGCAAACGATAGCCGCGGCTATTTTCAGTGCCCAGCAGGTCGGCGCGCAGGCGAGAGCTGATTTTTTCATGCTGATCGCCATCGTACTGGGCTTCCTGGCCATTCTGAGTGCTGAACTGCTGGGACACGGCCGCTCACTGCCCCGTCTGGCCCGACCATAATGACGCAGCTCTTACCCCCTCACGACAGCCTACAGGCCGGTTCTCCGGATGGCCTGACCGTACAGGTCCGCCTCCCGCTGGACCGTTTTGAGCTGGATATCGATGTGCAGACCGAAAAACACGTGACCGGGATTTTTGGAGTCTCCGGGGCGGGTAAAACCAGTCTGCTGGAAACGATCTGTGGCGTCCGGCGTCAGGCACGAGGCGTTATTGCACTTGGGGCGGAAACATGGCTGGATAGCGACCGAGGGGTGTTTGTCAAGCCATCGCAACGCCATATCGGGTATGTCCCCCAGGATGGTTTACTCTTCCCGCACAAGAATGTCCGGCATAATCTTTTGGCTGGCAAGAAACGCGGGTTGCGGCGAGGTCATGCTGTCCAGCAGACGTTTGAAACCGTGGTTCACATCCTCGAACTCGGCCCGCTCCTTGAGCGTGCCGTGCACGCCTTGTCCGGTGGAGAGCGACAGCGCGTCGCCCTCGGACGTGCCCTGTGTTCCGGGCCGCGACTGCTCCTGCTCGACGAGCCGTTTGCCTCGTTAGACGTTGCTCTGAGACGCAAACTCCTGCCTTTTCTCCGGCGGGTGCGGGCTGAATTTCAGACTCCCATGCTGTTCGTGTCGCACGACCCCCTCGAAGTGCAGGCCTTGTGTGACGATTTGATTGTACTCGGAGACGGCAGGATTATCTCGCACGGCGACCCACGCGCGGTGCTGACCGCCTCCCATATTTTCCCCCTGGCCGAACAGTATGGCTTCGAGAATATTTTGCCCTGCTATACCGTGGCAGGAAGCGGGAGTACGGGGCAGGTACGCTTGGGCGAAAGGGAAGGCGGTGAACGAGCGCCGGTCGAGTTGGTGACTGTCCAGTCCGAGGCCCGGCCGGGTGAGGCGATGCTGGCCGGTATTCCCGCGCACGATATTATGTTGGCCACGCAGCGTCCGGAAGGGCTGTCTGCCCGCAACGTCCTGCCCGCCCGTATCACCCAACTCCGTTCCGTCGGTCATGTTGGATTGGCAACGGCCGAACTCGGTCCCGACCTTCCGCCGCTGACTGTTGAGGTGACTGAGAAGTCGTTTGTCGAGCTGGGTCTGCGAGTTGGGAGTGAGGTCTTTTTGGTGATTAAGGCAACCTCGTGTCGCTTGTATCGGACTGGAGAGGGGCGACGCCTGCGTCGCTCCGATGTTGACGGGTGATGCCTACTCCTGATCCCCGCCCAAGAGGGGATTGTCTGCTGTCCCAATCGACGGCCGGCCTTGCACTTTCATGGTCTGCGACATAGGCTTGTGGCCCGATTTTCACACAACGCGCCCGTAGCTCAATTGGATAGAGCACCGGGCTTCGAACCCGTAGGTTGGGTGTTCGAGTCACCCCGGGCGCGCCTTTTGGAAGAAATCCCGGTTCACCCGCAGCCGAACAAAATAGTTGCGACAAAGTGACAGAATAGTTGCGAAACTTTCGGCCTTTTTGCCTATTTTTTGGGCAATTTTAGGGGTATTTACGGCGAGGGAAGGGGTGGAGAACCCCGTTTTCCATTAGCCAAACGTATACATTTTCATTTTTTGGGGGCTGGGAGGGGGCTCTGAGGCCGTCCAGGGCGGCTGTTTTTGCGCAGCACCCCGTTTTTTGGGGGTAAAAGCGGGCTAAGTGCCTGTTTTTATTGAAAGTGGGTCGCTGAAGGGTGCGCAGAATAGGGGGGAAAGTGCGAAATATCTGCGAAAAAACACAAGGATCTGCGCAATATGGGGGTGTTTTGCGCAGGATCTGCGAATTATGGGGGTGTTTTGCGAAGGATCTGCGAAAATCCATAGCAACCGTAGGTCAGGTTAGCGAAGCGTAACCTGACATCCCCTCGCCGCCGCTTTATACGCCTTCTGTAACACCTTGACACTGGTTTCAATCCTCACCGGTCTATCCCCGCGTGTACGGGGGAACCAGGACCAGGAAGGAAATGCATAATGTCTCTCGAGGTCTATCCCCGCGTGTACGGGGGAACCGAACCGTCGCCTTCGGCGGCGACAGTACGATCAGGTCTATCCCCGCGTGTACGGGGGAACCTCGCGGCCTGTGCTATTCCAACCTGCGCCAGTGGGTCTATCCCCGCGTGTACGGGGGAACCATTTCCCTCTCCATTTTAACGATGTCTAGTCGCGGTCTATCCCCGCGTGTACGGGGGAACCTCGGAGCCAGGAGCCGTAGGGCCAAATTCGCCAGGTCTATCCCCGCGTGTACGGGGGAACCCGGACAGGCCCCTGAGCGTTTTACCCGCTGTAAGGTCTATCCCCGCGTGTACGGGGGAACCTAAGCTCCACGGCTGGTGTACTACCCATATAACGGTCTATCCCCGCGTGTACGGGGGAACCACTCACTAGGAGGCTGCTGGTAGCCGTTGGTCCGGTCTATCCCCGCGTGTACGGGGGAACCCTTAAATTGAGCGAACGTACCGGGAAAGATATCGGTCTATCCCCGCGTGTACGGGGGAACCACCGCAAATATCTGGACGCTGCCTATCCTCATCGGTCTATCCCCGCGTGTACGGGGGAACCGTTTGGCCGACCAGGTAGCAACCCACGATCCAGGGTCTATCCCCGCGTGTACGGGGGAACCGGGGATGATTCGGGGCGCGGCACTGACATTCCAGGTCTATCCCCGCGTGTACGGGGGAACCTCTCCCGGTTCAGTAACGCAGAAGTACGTTATCGGTCTATCCCCGCGTGTACGGGGGAACCCCGAGGTCATCGCCAGCGACGGCGACGATATCAGGTCTATCCCCGCGTGTACGGGGGAACCTTGAAAGAGAACGAGACGGAAAAGGCGCTCTGGGGTCTATCCCCGCGTGTACGGGGGAACCTCGGCTTTAAGGCCGGAGTCAGCAGCGCTTACGGGTCTATCCCCGCGTGTACGGGGGAACCCCTTAAGGGTTACGAGGTTTAAAACGATCACGCGGTCTATCCCCGCGTGTACGGGGGAACCGGGGCGGCATAGAGCATGTCCCGGCCTTTGATAGGTCTATCCCCGCGTGTACGGGGGAACCGACGCGGGGCTGCTACAGGAGCGGGAAGAGTGGGGTCTATCCCCGCGTGTACGGGGGAACCTTCTCGCAGGAGGAAGCGGTGATGTTGCCTAAGGGTCTATCCCCGCGTGTACGGGGGAACCACTGTTTGGTCCTATGGCTCTACTGATGTTACAGGTCTATCCCCGCGTGTACGGGGGAACCTTGGTGCATCGGTCGATCAGCTTGGCGATAACAGGTCTATCCCCGCGTGTACGGGGGAACCACCGGAAAATACTGACGGCTAGAGTGATAAATGGGTCTATCCCCGCGTGTACGGGGGAACCCTACAGACCAGCCATTGCGGGTCTTGCCATTTAGGTCTATCCCCGCGTGTACGGGGGAACCCTTGTCAATAAGGGGGTATTAGCGACGCTAGGGGGTCTATCCCCGCGTGTACGGGGGAACCGGAGCGGCTAGGGGGTAGCTAGAGTGAGGGTGAGGTCTATCCCCGCGTGTACGGGGGAACCCAGACAGGCCGCGTAAGGTCTTACCGGCGGTGCGGTCTATCCCCGCGTGTACGGGGGAACCTTGTAAGCATCAACCGGCGACCAGTATTGGTACGGTCTATCCCCGCGTGTACGGGGGAACCGCTTTACGTTGCCAAGATAAAGGCTTTTTCCAGGGTCTATCCCCGCGTGTACGGGGGAACCACCTGTTCGTCAATCGCAATGCCCACAACCGCAGGTCTATCCCCGCGTGTACGGGGGAACCTTCATCCTGACGCTGCGGCAGCTTTACTACCAGGGTCTATCCCCGCGTGTACGGGGGAACCTTAGTGGGACACCGGATGATCTGGATGACCTGAGGTCTATCCCCGCGTGTACGGGGGAACCGGTCTGCGACCTTCTATGCATAGCCTTTGGTACGGTCTATCCCCGCGTGTACGGGGGAACCTCATGGTGATATAACTAACCGTGAGTTAGTTTAGGTCTATCCCCGCGTGTACGGGGGAACCTACGGGCAAGCCGTCTCTTGAAGGTCTTTGATAGGTCTATCCCCGCGTGTACGGGGGAACCCCCGTTCTGCCACCGACCGCGCAACCTCAAAAAGGTCTATCCCCGCGTGTACGGGGGAACCCTATATAGCCGCTCTGATGCAGAAAGAGAGCGAGGTCTATCCCCGCGTGTACGGGGGAACCATAGCAAAGGAATTAACCGACATTCGATATCCAGGTCTATCCCCGCGTGTACGGGGGAACCACTAGAGATAACTGGGACAGACTAGGAAAGTACGGTCTATCCCCGCGTGTACGGGGGAACCATTGCCAGCAAATGCTCGGTATTTCGGATTTGCGGTCTATCCCCGCGTGTACGGGGGAACCATGATGGCCAACACAATCAATGGCCATTTTAGAGGTCTATCCCCGCGTGTACGGGGGAACCGCTGGCTGGTCGCTGAGATCGAAACGGCAGATGGGTCTATCCCCGCGTGTACGGGGGAACCTCCAGCCCTATATAGCCGCTCTAGTGCGCTCTAGGTCTATCCCCGCGTGTACGGGGGAACCCCGCTCTGATGCAGAAAGAGAGCGACTTATGTAGGTCTATCCCCGCGTGTACGGGGGAACCCGGAACCGGAATAGACTAAAAGCCCCTCACTCGGGTCTATCCCCGCGTGTACGGGGGAACCTATCCAGCCATGCCGAAACTAATCCGCTGATGCGGTCTATCCCCGCGTGTACGGGGGAACCAGCACTTCGGGCAGGATGCCAGCGCGGAAACCGGGTCTATCCCCGCGTGTACGGGGGAACCTTCCGCGCTCCTGGACCGGCGGTATAACGTCCAGGTCTATCCCCGCGTGTACGGGGGAACCCGTATCAGAGCGCCTGGCGGTTCGGGGGATACAGGTCTATCCCCGCGTGTACGGGGGAACCCTTTTACCATGCTGCTCCCCTTGGTGCCAAACGGGTCTATCCCCGCGTGTACGGGGGAACCTGGTAGTGCGTAGCGGTGATCTCGGCGCGGAGGGGTCTATCCCCGCGTGTACGGGGGAACCGAAGCTCTCTGCGTCTCTCTGGAGATATGCTCAGGTCTATCCCCGCGTGTACGGGGGAACCACCGCAATATCGCGATTCTCTGCGATATGGGCAGGTCTATCCCCGCGTGTACGGGGGAACCTCTGGGAAAGCGTCACAGAAAAACATGGTGATGGGTCTATCCCCGCGTGTACGGGGGAACCAAATCCAGAGAATGCGGAACGGACCGAGGCTGAGGTCTATCCCCGCGTGTACGGGGGAACCGCTTTCCCTTCCGGTTCCGGTCGGTCGCGTCAAGGTCTATCCCCGCGTGTACGGGGGAACCATGGCCGTTTTCTAGTAATATAATAATTATTAGGGTCTATCCCCGCGTGTACGGGGGAACCTAAATGCCATTCGTCGCAAGGTTTTTCTTTACAGGTCTATCCCCGCGTGTACGGGGGAACCAGAAGAAGCGCCAATAAAACCACCCCTATAAGGGGTCTATCCCCGCGTGTACGGGGGAACCATTTGTGAGATACTTGCGCAAGTCTTTTGCCGCGGTCTATCCCCGCGTGTACGGGGGAACCGTAGGTATAGGTTGCGAAGTAGCCCACGCCACTGGTCTATCCCCGCGTGTACGGGGGAACCCATACCAAGTCTCTCGCCTCCTCCCAGCCCAAGGGTCTATCCCCGCGTGTACGGGGGAACCTAGCCCGGAAGGCGGGCTATGTCGCCAAGTACAGGTCTATCCCCGCGTGTACGGGGGAACCATTGTCCGTTCTAGCCCCCGTAGCTTCAGTCTGGGTCTATCCCCGCGTGTACGGGGGAACCATCACTTGGGGAATGTCGACATCTGGAAGGCCAGGTCTATCCCCGCGTGTACGGGGGAACCGTCACCACGCTGGAATCCGCCAACTCAACCGGCGGTCTATCCCCGCGTGTACGGGGGAACCCCTGCATCCTGGCCATTATCCCCGGCGACGTGAGGTCTATCCCCGCGTGTACGGGGGAACCCGCTGCACTGCCGTGACCGTGGCCCCAAAGGCAGGTCTATCCCCGCGTGTACGGGGGAACCCAAGGCCTTATTGACAGTGCCCGCGCCTGCAGCGGTCTATCCCCGCGTGTACGGGGGAACCGGAGGGGATGCCCACTTGGTGCTGGACAGGCCAGGTCTATCCCCGCGTGTACGGGGGAACCTCCCAGCGTCCGCCGCGTTGCTCGCAGGCACGCGGTCTATCCCCGCGTGTACGGGGGAACCGAGCACTCGCTGTCCTCCGGAGGGGATGCCCACGGTCTATCCCCGCGTGTACGGGGGAACCGGCTCCACCCATGCGACCCAGTAGCGGCGGGCAGGTCTATCCCCGCGTGTACGGGGGAACCTCGTTCAGTGATAGTGTTTTTGTCCCATTGAGAGGTCTATCCCCGCGTGTACGGGGGAACCGCTCCAGTGATGAGTCTCTTGATCCAGAGGAGAGGTCTATCCCCGCGTGTACGGGGGAACCCTCCACTCGACACTTGTCGGATTCCGTGAATGGGGTCTATCCCCGCGTGTACGGGGGAACCCCCGGCCACCTTCTCCGTATCCTTCGACGTAAGGGTCTATCCCCGCGTGTACGGGGGAACCTCGCCTTGTAGCGTATAGCCCTCTGGACACGTCGGTCTATCCCCGCGTGTACGGGGGAACCTATCACCGTCGTTCTCCTAGGCGGTTGTCGGCCGGTCTATCCCCGCGTGTACGGGGGAACCGTGGTCGTCTCGGTCGTGGTGGTCAGCCTGTAGGGTCTATCCCCGCGTGTACGGGGGAACCCCAAGGAGACGGAGCCAGGTCCAGTAGTGCCGCGGTCTATCCCCGCGTGTACGGGGGAACCCCTCCTCTTGTGTTTTGTGTGGTCGTCATGGTGGGTCTATCCCCGCGTGTACGGGGGAACCGCGCGGCGGGCTGATCTGGCGGATCAAGGTAGAGGTCTATCCCCGCGTGTACGGGGGAACCAGCTGTCATCGGCCGGTCTCAGCCGCTAGCACAGGTCTATCCCCGCGTGTACGGGGGAACCCTGGCGTTGGGCGGTAGGGCTGTGGTCGGCGCAGGTCTATCCCCGCGTGTACGGGGGAACCACCTCGCTCAATAAGGTCCAACCGCTTGGTGAGGGTCTATCCCCGCGTGTACGGGGGAACCTCTCTCTGATCTCGGTTTTGCCGGTAATAGAGCGGTCTATCCCCGCGTGTACGGGGGAACCACCCTATTGTCTTCGGTCAGGGTGAGAACTCTGGGTCTATCCCCGCGTGTACGGGGGAACCCACTCACCCCGCGTCTCCGATGTCCCCTGGGAAGGTCTATCCCCGCGTGTACGGGGGAACCCTCCTCGTGATGATGAAATTCCTCGGTCGCGACGGTCTATCCCCGCGTGTACGGGGGAACCTAGGTCCAGAGCAGTCTCAAGTCTGCTAAGCAGGGTCTATCCCCGCGTGTACGGGGGAACCGAGGCCGTTGAAGGTCCTCCCGATCCCCGGGAAGGTCTATCCCCGCGTGTACGGGGGAACCGAGCTCGGTGTTGCCCGTGGCACCTGGGAAAACGGTCTATCCCCGCGTGTACGGGGGAACCCCGGCCACAGCTCAAGCGCTGCCTCTTTGATTGGGTCTATCCCCGCGTGTACGGGGGAACCCAACGCCACCAACCCTCGATTAATGGCCTGTCAGGTCTATCCCCGCGTGTACGGGGGAACCGCCGGCGGGGCAGGTGCCCGTCCAGATGCGGGCGGTCTATCCCCGCGTGTACGGGGGAACCGGCCTCGTACATCCTCAGCCGGACCATCGTGTCGGTCTATCCCCGCGTGTACGGGGGAACCTTCGGTTCCTCTATTATCCACCATCCGTTATACGGTCTATCCCCGCGTGTACGGGGGAACCTTTGCAGGGAAAATATGCTCGACGTGGTCAATCGGTCTATCCCCGCGTGTACGGGGGAACCTAATGGCTGTAAAATAGCAGCAATGTTAGAATGGGTCTATCCCCGCGTGTACGGGGGAACCGTTTCCCTAGAATCTATTACAACTTTTTTACAAGGTCTATCCCCGCGTGTACGGGGGAACCCCATACGGTTTCATAATAGGCGCTCCTGTATCAGGTCTATCCCCGCGTGTACGGGGGAACCTATCTGCTACCGCCTGACCGAAGCAATCGAACGGGTCTATCCCCGCGTGTACGGGGGAACCGAACGTCGACTTTTTTTCGAATTCGATTTCATGGGTCTATCCCCGCGTGTACGGGGGAACCATATTTGGAAAGAATCGCTTCACGATTCTTACCGGTCTATCCCCGCGTGTACGGGGGAACCATGCGGAAAAGGCCACTGACTCAGAGTAGCTCAGGTCTATCCCCGCGTGTACGGGGGAACCTCCCTTCAAAAGCCCGTGAGTTGCGCTGGCTCGGGTCTATCCCCGCGTGTACGGGGGAACCCTTTACTTTCCCATGTCGGGTCTATGGACTCTGGGTCTATCCCCGCGTGTACGGGGGAACCTTTGAAGGGAAAATATGCTCGACGTGGTCGATCGGTCTATCCCCGCGTGTACGGGGGAACCTTTGAAGGGAAAATATGCTCAACGTGGTTAATCGGTCTATCCCCGCGTGTACGGGGGAACCATTTGTTCCTCCTATATTATCTTCTGCCAAATCGGTCTATCCCCGCGTGTACGGGGGAACCTAATAAACACATATTTCTATTCGGTACTTTTACGGTCTATCCCCGCGTGTACGGGGGAACCGAGAGCTGGAAAAAGAAGGTAAAGTGCTGATGAGGTCTATCCCCGCGTGTACGGGGGAACCGCTGGATTTTTGTCAGGATGGCGCTGGTAATACGGTCTATCCCCGCGTGTACGGGGGAACCAGCTGTGACAAAACGGTTAGGCTTGGACAGGAGGGTCTATCCCCGCGTGTACGGGGGAACCAAAAGAATTTCCCGAATAGCAGTAACGTCGCCAGGTCTATCCCCGCGTGTACGGGGGAACCATCGAGGACGAAGAGGACGAGACCTATCGGGCCGGTCTATCCCCGCGTGTACGGGGGAACCTTTACAAAAAGCGGAATATAGCCTCTTTCTTTCGGTCTATCCCCGCGTGTACGGGGGAACCTCTTTGATACTCTGCTGCTTTTCGTCTTTCCGCGGTCTATCCCCGCGTGTACGGGGGAACCTTTTCCAGTTGTTGTTGATTTGTTCCTCCTATAGGTCTATCCCCGCGTGTACGGGGGAACCGATCTTGATTCTTTCCACATCATCTTCCGATCGGGTCTATCCCCGCGTGTACGGGGGAACCAGGGGAAGGGCCGTAAGATTCAGCCCGTAAAGCGGTCTATCCCCGCGTGTACGGGGGAACCAAATCCTATCCAGCCGGGCCAAACACATCGTTAGGTCTATCCCCGCGTGTACGGGGGAACCCCATCCAGATGAGAGACAGCCTCAGCAACGGAGGGTCTATCCCCGCGTGTACGGGGGAACCTCTAGCCCTATATAGCCGCTCTAGTGCATCTTAGGTCTATCCCCGCGTGTACGGGGGAACCCTTGCCCGTAGGCTTCCTGTGGCCGCGCTGTCAGGTCTATCCCCGCGTGTACGGGGGAACCATCGTCCCTATATGGTACGCTCCTAAACAGGCAGGTCTATCCCCGCGTGTACGGGGGAACCACGTCACCGAAAAAAATGGCGATGTGACTACTAGGTCTATCCCCGCGTGTACGGGGGAACCTTTCTTGCCCAGCTCTATATAGCCGCTCTAGTAGGTCTATCCCCGCGTGTACGGGGGAACCTCTACTGAGTTTATTAGACTTTTTGCCGCCATGAGTCTATTCCCCGGCGTGTAGAGGAACACCGGTCTGATTGTCAAAGAGCTATTTGTCCTGGGTTTGGCGGGTTCGCCGCGATAAGATGAAGCCCTCTTGGTCCACTAACTCGACCGGTGGTGACCCCAGGACTCGGACACCTTGTCCCCCCGGCTCACGTGGGTCCTGCCATGTCATGACAATAGATTGGCCTCCCAACTCCAGGAACCATTCTTCTATCACTGTCCATACCCGTTCTCTGACGCTACGAGACAGCCTTGGAGCAGTGTACACTCCAGGAGCAATCTCGATCATGCAAGAGGCTAGAAACCCACGGGTGCGCGGGGCAACATCACGTGTCACGACTACTGTCATTCATCGTCGTCCAGCAATTTTATTATCCGATCAATCATTTTCGAGATAATCTTCAGTTCTCTGAAGCGGCGTCCCGCCAATCGTCGGACATGCCGTTCGAGTGGTATCCGTCCATTGTTGCGATGCTGTCCCACAGCCTCAAATGCGACCGGGATGGTCACTTCAGTTCGGTAGAGGTCCGCGATATCCAGACAAAAGGCGATAGACGCATCCTCGTGAATGAATCCTAGAGGAGGCAGCGTTCCGGTCGCGGCCACGGCAACAATAGCCGCGGCTTCGATAGCCGTGGCCGCGTGGTTAATGGCCTGGTTCGGGGCGTCGGCGATGTCCGGGTTTTGCCGGTCATACCGGCGTCCGTGCCAATCAATGCCATACTTCTGGGCCAGCAGGCCGTAGGCCGTTTTCATCCGAGCCCCTTCGATCCCGCGCAGGATAGATATGTCCTGTTCGGGCAGCACCTCACCCAAACGCCAGGCGTACATGCGTCGGGCCAGACGAAGCCGGGAGCGCATATCGTTCCAGAGTTTGGCCTGACGGCGCGCTCTTCTTGAATCGTTCGGTCCAAAGGGTTGGGCGCTATACATCCGCACGCCGTCTTCCCCAACCGCCACCAAGCCAGTCCCGTGGCGGGCGAGCAGCCGGAATACATCGTGGCTCACGGTTGAACCAGGCCCCAGCAGGATGAACGAGATATTCTGAAATGGAATGGCATAATCGCCGGCAGCCATATCCGGCGACCCCGCCGTCCGAAAATGGAGTGTGCCATCCTCTACGGTGAGATTACCGCGCGCCAGCCACAGCAGACCATGACGGTCGGCGTGCGGAATCCGTGCGGCCTCAAGCCCAAGGCGCCCTCTCAGTGTAGCCATCACTTTTTATTTCAGAAGGAGCATTCCAAAGCCAAAGCTACGGTGTCGTCCAATCCCCCTGCGTATAGTACGCTGAAAAGCCTCTGCGTCCGTCACCTCCAGTGTCCCCTCGAAGCTAACGTCAGGCCGCTCAATACGGAATGCCTTCCTCTCCCTATCTCGACGTAGGAATTTGGAGAGACTAAAGGCTGTGACTCTAACGTCAGTACACTTAGCGCCGCCCAATCGTTGCATTTCGCCTCGCATCCAGTCTGCGTAAACCCTATTCCGGCCGAGTCTTGCCTCTGGTCTGTGTCGTTCTACTTCACAGAGAAAAACATCGACCTCGGCACCTGCCTTACGTGCCTGACTGCCTCTGCCTTTGCGTGCAACAGGACATGTCCGGACGCGAAACCGAAAGCGTGATCCAACAGGGAAGTGGGAAGGCATCGGCTTGCTAGCAAAGGTATCCCAGTCAATCGTCTGATGCACAAGGGGAAGGACTTTTGCTTGGGCGTGCTGCTGCAACGTGGTGGCCGGTTCATCGCTATAACCGAGAACATCAAGACGGGGGCCGGTCGCCGATGTCACGGCAAACGGCTTTGGTGCCAGATCATTGCCGAATAACTCGCAGAGTTGGCTATGCAGAAGATAGTCCAGTTCTAATGAGTGTTGGTACAGGATGCGGCGGTCGGCAACGCGCAACAACGCACGGGTATCAAAGAACATCTGTATCATGTGCGTCATGATTAGCCTCCAAGACGAGCTCCCCGTGACGGACGAAACGTTCGCCACAGTGCACCTGATTCACCCAATCGCGCTCGTCTGTAACTGCTATCAGACGGTTTGGGGCTGGCCCTTCTTCGGCAGCGGGCCACTGCGCTTGCACGCAAACGGCACCATTCATTGGAACCGTTCTGAGTGCTTCAATGAGAGAAGTGGCTGTGGTGCGTCCCAGCAAAAGAGGGCTGGCGGGGATGCAGGTTTTTCGTCCAAGAAAGAGTGGTCGTGAGGGCTCGATCAACGCCCGCTCGACAGTGTTAAGCGTCGGACTTTCGTCCGCAGGGTGGAGCGATAACGTGACGATAGTGCACGCGTCAGCACGGTAATGACGATATCGAATATGTGTGCCGGTTTGCTTAGCCCCCCCAGCTCGCCCCTCTCTTGCTCCCCACGTTGTCCAGCCAGTGCCCAACATAAAGTCCTGACCGAGATCAACTGTCTGATAGTCAGTAATCTCTTGGCCGGGACGATCAATACGGGCGGCAAAGCGTAGTCGCGATTGGAGCATGTTTAAGGCAGCCCCATCTTTGTGTTCCCAACCCAGGGCATTGCCTATAAGCCCGGTCAGCATAGAGGCGGCTGGGAATGGCTGAATAATTCCATAGTTGTCTACGATGGGTCCACCAAATGCCATGAGAGGCGCTTCTAGTCTCAAGAGTAGGATATCCATCAGCCTGCCTCTTGAGAAATTGCCTGGCGGATGTTTATTGCGAGTTCTTGTACGGAGCTGACATCCTGTGCCGGGATAGCAGACACATCTGCCTGTGCCGCTACCTGACGAACTTCTCCGTTACCGTACATACGGTCAAACCCTGCGAGATGCTGGCCGAGTTGCGTAACAGCCACGTTGATAAGATTGGGTGCCTGCAATGACACTGGTTCGAGAAATGCACCGGCCAGAGTTCTTGGCTGACGCGCGCCAACTTCTGTCAGCATCATCTGCGCGTAGGCATAGGGCGCAGTCGAACCTAATTTTGCCCCAGGTGAAACTGTTGCAATAAGATGAATAAGATTTTCAACGACTCTACTCGCGAGCGGACGATCATCACTGAGGTTCGAGACTAGCAGCGGAACGTCTATGACGACATAGCCATAGAACAAACCCCCGGCGAGTTCAGTTTCGCCCAGATGGCCGCTCCCTAGCTCGCCGGTTTCCGTGACCAGATCATCAACTGCCGTAAAGTAGTCGCTTTCAACCTCTTCTGCATGAACCGTAAACGTATGCGCGACGTGAATTGCGGCATCGCTTCGAGAAAGGATGTCAGATGTGACCATACGCCCGAACAGGGCGGCATCAAGTCCTCCAGCTAAAGCTTTTTTGAGCGCGGCCCAGTTGTTTTCAAACGCCTTAGCCTTTGTATAATCAGCCGCCTTTTTGGTAGCATCTGCCGCATCTCCGTCTGCCGTAGAGCCGGCAATCTCACGCGCAATCTTTTTTATATACTCGATTTCGGGTTGTCCGAGGATAATAATCTGTGATGTCTGTAAAGTCTGCTCTACCGTATCTTTTTTTGATTTCGCCTTAGCGCTCTGCCCAAGGAGCTTGTTTTGAATCTCAGCCACAATAGCCCGGACAATCGCAGGAGTGATACCCTCTGCGATCAGGGGAGCAGCAATTTCGTTCTCAAATATCATCCGCGAGCGTACCGACATGCCAACGCCCAGCCCCTTCAGCGCGTGCTCCCCCCCCGCTGTGCGCCAGTGTCGTTTCAAGCACTGTGAAGATACGCGGACTCGTGAGGTACCGCCATAGGGTAAGCGTTTTGCCATACCTGCGTCATCACGGTTGAGCAGGCTGGCTGGATATGCGGTGAGATAGTGAATTTGTACAAATTTTGCGTCCATTATTAAGTGTCCTTTCTGTTGAGAGCAGTGTAATAATCGCGGGCAATGCAACGCCGCGCATTTTCCGCCTTTCTCTCATCAGTTGTAAGAATAAGGCTTGCCAGTTCAACCCAGTCTACTGGCTCTGCCTTTGCTGCCAGGAAACTACACAAACGGCGGACCGTATCCTCGAAGATTGTCCCCTGGGCTCTCAGGAGTTTGAAGAGACGTGATTCACTGTAGTCTGCCTGGGCCAGGGCGCGTCCCAGCCGATATCCTTGCCTGTGCGGCTGTGGGGCCATACGGGCCATACCGGACAACACCATGGCCCAGCGCACCTCGCTCTCAGGTGTCTGATCTAGAATGCCCCATGCGGTCATAATCCGCCAAAAGGTCGGGCTGTGTGGGCGTTGCACATCGAGTCGCCGTAGTTCGGCGCGTTCACCTGGGCCGATGAGGTCATGATCCATGGCATGCGCAATACGGCCAATCGCGTCAGCCAACGTTTGTTGTTGCTCCACGATCTTCCTCCTTTCCGAAATATTTTGTCATGGCATATCGATAGGTTCGTTCCGCGATTGCTATGGCGCGATAGCGACGTGCAGTGGGGACGGGCAGCGCCCGCTCAGCTTCGTGGAGAATGTTCAAACCGATCTGATCGATTGTCTGTTGCCAAGCACGGCGGGCGTCTTCTTGCGGCTGCTCCAACGTTTCCCATAGCTCAGAGAAAAAGATGTCGTCGATACGTTGCGTGAAAGCGGCCTGCCACGCATCCGTACGATTGTCTTTTCGGTTCTGTTTCTCAGGGCCACCTTGTATGAGATCCAGGAGTGCTGGTCTGAGCGCCTTTTGCATGAGGGTGGCAACGTCCTCGACGCGCTCTTTCGTGCGTTGCGCCAGATCAGCCCGCTCTCTGTCAAACACAAAATGTTTGCGAGCCTCCTTTGGAATAGGAAGAAAGCGTTCATAGAACCCTTCGGTCCTTCCCTGGCCTCGAACCATGCAGCGTGCAAGGATGGCAAGCTCTGGGCCTATATCCTGTGGATTGACCTTTTGGCAAACACCAGGCCTGTAGTCTGACGAGAAGAGGATGCGTTGTAGCCTGTCATAGCGGAACCCGCCGACTGGGACGGTCAAAGACTTCCCGTCCTTCACGTCAGTGGGTGTCCAAGGATCACCCATGACGCCCTTCTGTTCTTTCGCTGCCAGCCGGGCTGTTGGTGCCGGCATGGTTCGTGCAGCAATACGATTGGCGTCTGTAAGTAGCCGTACCCGGCGACAGATTTCAATATAGTAAGGATCGAGAAGATTAAGCGGGAGCGATGATGTTCCATCCCACGGTTCCAGCCAGACAAGCGCAACCCCGTTCTCGCCACGATAGCCGAACTCTTGGTCCAGGAGGGTTTCGCGGGTTTTGTACAGCACACGTACATCACGCCGGAAACGGGTACCCCAGTCGAGATTTGAAACAATCCCCACGCAGGGGCGATTTCCTAGACCGCCATTCATCCGGCTAATTCCGTTCAATTTTCCCCCGCCTCCAGAATACCCCTGCATCGTTTGCAGGGTAATGAGCGCGTACAGCCAGTGATCGGCTTCTGGTTCACGGATACGAGTCATTTTGATGTCATGACCCATCGTCGTAAGGAGAATGTCGATCTGGTCTGGGAAGGTATGGGGGTCCTTGAACCCCTCTAGCGTGCCCTCAGGTACGGGTGGTTGCAGAAAAGCGGGTTGGGTAAGATCTGGAACGATCAATGTCCACGGCGAACCATTATATTCAGGTGTAAGAGCGGACAGGAGTTGGTGCCAGGTTTCGGGTTCATCCGGTAACTCCTCGACTTGTGCCTTATGTGAGGCAATTGCGCCGAGTTGAACGAGAAACGCATACCACGCGTGTTTTTGATGCGGTTGAAGACCACGAAAGCTGGCTATTCCTGTACTCGACAATGCTGCGAGCACACCGGGTAAAGAATGGGTAGTCTCCTTACCATCCGCCAGGCAAACGCGGATAAGTGGATCAGTCAGTAGATTGTGCATCTGGTTGTCGATCCTCCTTTCTGAGACCAAAACGACCATAATGAAAAGAACTGTCCCCCAGCCGAAATGTGACACCGTCGAGTGTTGTGTTGGAGGCCGCGGGTTCGTCTGTGTCCGTTGTCTCAATCCCCTTTGTCAGCCAGCCTGGGATTGTCAGAGATGCGACTCGTTGCCCAAACGGACTCTCAAAGGACTCAGCAAAATTAACTAAGCGGTCATCCTCACCTAGGCGGGTGCGGATTGTCTCCCCGAGTTCGTTGAAGAGACAGTCCGTACTATCGAAGGGCTCGTGGCGCTGGATGACGTTCAACCTCGCGTGGCCACGATGCGCCACACGAATCCCCTCCACATGAGCATGGTGTTTTTGCCATAGTCCACCCCGCTCAGAGCCAATCGTACTCAAGACCTGACTATGTGTAGCTGCCTCAACAAGATCACGGTTCATACTGGGAATACGGAGCATGGAGTTCTGTTCCAGGACGCTCCAGGTCGTCTCAAGGATACGAAGATCGTTATAGACTGTCCCGATCCCATGTGGACCGCGGGCTGCACCGGCCAACTTCCCGCCGGACAGGATGTGCGTTTCAAGTGAGCGGCTGGCTGGAACCAGAACAATCACCCGAGCCGATTCAAATCCCACTGGTCGCTGTCGCCCTGTGTGGCGGTGGAGCCGCCCAATCCGCTGGAGGAGTACATCCATTGGGCATAAATCAGTAATAAGGAGATCGAAATCGACATCCAGACTTTGCTCAATGGTCTGTGTCGAGACAACAATTTTTGCATAAGTCAGGCTGGCTTTGCCGAATTGGTCTTCGAGTGCTTGGTCAAGCACTTTGCGATCAACTGACGCGAACCGGGAATGGTGCAAGGTCACGACATCACGGCAGCGAAAGAGATATGAAGCATCCGATGGCGCCCTTCTCTCTAGGGCCTGCTGGGTGGTGACAGCATCATTGACGATGTTGCGCAGCACGAGGACGCGCGCGCCTCGCCCAGCCGTAGTCAGAGCGAGTGAAGCAATTTGTTCGGGATCGCCCCCAATGGCGCGGAGCTCGACCTGAACCGCCTTGTCTGTCTCTTGTTTCCCAGTGGGAGCCACAACAGACGAAGAAGAATCTGTTCGTGAGCTGACGGCTGGATAGGGGTAGGCTTGCGCTTCAGTCAGGCTTAGTGGGGCCACCCGTTTCTGTATAAGCAGACGTTCACGTGTCTCTCCTCCGAGGGTGGCTGACATGAGTAAGGTGTATCCACCAGCATCGGTGTGGTGCTGCAAAACCTCTTCGAGCAAGGCGGTCATGTAGACATCACTAGCGTGAACTTCATCCACGACAAGAAGGTGACGTAGAAGCGCGACACTTCGCATATGGGCATGTGAGACTTGGAGCGTTGATAGGAGGACCTGATCGATGGTGCCAACGACAATAGGAGCCGCCATGTAGCGTTTCGGATGCTCTGCGGCCCAGCCCCGAAAACGAAACCGGTTCTGGTCTGGCCATAATACTTCAAAATGAGGGAGGCGCTGGGCGTCCTGGTCGTCTACTCGAATGTAGCCAGGGACGGCCAAGACGACAGGTGGAGGTGACGACCTCCAAACCGTTTGTATTGCAGTGGCTATGCGTTGATGAATCTGAATGGCGGCGCTTCGAGTCGGGAGGGCAAAATACATTCCATCCACATAGCCAGCATGAAAGAGACGGAGATAATAGCGCAAAGCTGCTTCTGTTTTGCCAGAGCCAGTCTCCGCCTCGATCACGACGATAGAATGGGGGTCAAGAGTCTCAACTGCCGCTTGTATTGGGCGTGGGCTGTAGCCGCTAAAGGTTTCGGCGAAGGTCGGGAGGTTAGACAGTGCATCACGAGTCGGACTAGGGTTCATTCCAAATTTAAGTAGTGCTTCTCTCGCTGCCTCTCGTGCATATGATATACGATCTTCCATAGTCTCTGAAAATCGGAAAAAACGTGTATCCGAGCCGATCCAGTCTGCGAGCATGACCAGACCGCTGAGCATGTGTTGAAAAGCGGGGGCCGCAGGAAGTAGTTCACCCTGTTCCAACGCTTTCGGGAACCAAGTCTTTGCAGCCGAAACAAGATTAGCGAGTCCGTCTATAGGACGGATCGTCACGTCGGCGCGCCACAGGCTAGACCTGATCCCGGATCGTTCCTTAACTGGACTCCCGTGGTGGGAAATCGCAGCCAACAAGAGTTGGAGAACAACCTCTGGCTCGTCTGTCCAAGAGCGAAGAGTGTCGAAGTCAAGCGCTTTCAGAACTGCCTGCCGGAATTCGGAGCACCCTAAGAGGAATAGTGCTTCAGCAACATGTCCCACAGGCGTGGTGTCAGGCAGAATTTTTCGTTGGAAACCGATGTTGTATTTCCCGAGATCGTGCAGTGCGGTAATGAACGCGAGCCGTTGGACCTGAACCTCGCTGAGGTCCTCTAACCCCGCCGTTCGCGCAAGCCGCTGGCGAGGGATCGGAAGTGTGAGAATCGCCTTAAGACACGCAGCTACGTCTGCACAATGATGGGAAAGAGGATGCCAACTCAGAGGATCATCACGGAATTTCCCCCAAAAATCTGATGGTGATGGGTAACCTTCCATAGGATTTATCAATCTAGGGCACTCTTCGAATGGGCGACTAACCTTACTCTTTGGAATCGTTCCTAAATTATGAAGACGATATGATTTCCCGGACGCTAGCACACCGGAGTGACATCCGGGGTCACGCTTGCTCACAAATTTTTCGGGCCTCTGCACGGACTTTATCTCTGAACGATGCCGGGCTGATGACCCGCACACCGCTCCCGAAATGCAACACCCAGCCAACCAACTCGCGCGTGTCCGCAGCCCGAATCGACATAGCCAAGCATCCGTCTTTGCGTTCTGTAGCCCTCTGGCTCGAATGCCACTGACGACCTTTGACCCAGGTGCTGGTGGGTTTGTCGAACAACAGTTCGACCTCAATCGGCGTCCCGCGCATGACGACCAGGGCGTCTTTCACATAGGCGTCCAGGTCGAAATCGAGCGGCATCTGGCAGGGGCGAGTGGTCAACGTCAAGGCCCGAATACGGTCCACCGCAAACATGCGCACCTCCTGGCGCAGGTGACAGTGACCGATCAGATACAGCCCGCCGTCGGCATACCACAGGTGATAGGGGTCCACCTCACGGCGGCCGGTCCGGTCTCGTGAGGCCGTGTAGTAGCGCATCTGCACGGTACGTGTCCGGGTGATGGCCTGCTGGAGTTGGTCTATGGTCTGCCGGTGCTGGTGGTAGGTCTTGTGGGCACCGAGCCCGACGGAAAAATGGCTTCTGAGTTGCTCAAGATAGCGTGTGCCCTCGGCTGGCAATGCTGCTGCGGCCTTGTTCAGGGCAGAGTCAAGTGATGCCTTGATCTCTGTTCCTTCCAGGGGTTTGAGCAAATCCCGGCTGAAGACCAGGGCCATGAGTTCGGTCGGGGAGAGCGCCAAGGGCAGGACCTGACGATAGCCGTCCAGCAGCCGCCAGCGCGTCCGACCGTTGCTGCGCTCAGTGATGAGGGGAATATGCGCAGCCTCCAGGGCTTCGAGGTCGCGTCGAATAGTGCGGGGGTGGCAGGCAAAATCTTCGGGCAGGGAGGCGGCCAACTCCGGTAAGGTCGCCCCGTGGGATTGCTCCAATGTCTGCATCAAGAGCCACTGGCGGGTGACTTGGTCGTTGCGGGGCACGTGCTATGTTCTCTCTCGATAAAAGCACCGACTGCTGGAGATGCGAAACGATAACAATTGGTATGGAGGGGTCAAGCCCACTTGTACTGCTGATCAACTCTTCCCGACGAGCAGATTGATACGTTAGTTTGCTGGCACTGGATGCAGCGGAGGGCACTGGTTGTAGATGGTGTGTCTTCCATGTAGGGAAGATACCGGTCTCTAGGGGGATGGGCAATCATATCAATGTGGGTTGTCAGAAGTAGTGCACAAAACGGCCCTAAATTGCGCATTTATCTGCGTTTTTTACAGGTTTTTTCGCCTTTTCAAAATTGTAACCCCAATAAAAACAGATACTTACGGCCCAAACTCCGAAAAATAAAGGGTCCTGCGCAAAAATGGCCGGGATTGACGGGTCTACAGCACCATCGAACCCCATAAAACAGGCCAGTTTGACGAAAAAACGCTTGCAAGAGTGAGCGCACGTCTGATAGTCGGTCGAAACTTCACGCAATCAGCAGTTCCTGACCTACTCTGGACAGCCGCTATCATGCCTGACCGCCGCCTTTCCCGCTGGTTGACCATTCTCGGTGGGCTCTCGCTTGTTCTGTATGCCGTCATCGCCTGCTTGAGTCAGTCGTTCAGCTATGGCCATGGCTACCAGGATCGGCCGATTTTGGGCTTTGTGGGCGTGTACGGCTTGGTGTTTATTGTCTATGCCGTGGCGGTCTGGCGGGTCAAACGGCAGGCGACTGAGGCTGCGCCGTTCACGCTGGTGCTGATCTTTGCCGCCCTCTTTCGGCTTGTTCTTCTCTTTTCCGAGCCTATCCAGGAGGACGATTTCTATCGCTATCTGTGGGATGGCAAGGTAGTTGCCAGCGGTCTGAATCCCTACCGTTTCACTCCCCGAGAGGTACAAACGAACAACGGAAAAGAAGGGCCGCTCCAACCCTACCGGGAACTGATAGAAACGGATGCGCGCTTTGCCTTGCTCCTGTCACGAATAAACCACCCGGGTGTGCCGACCCTCTACCCCCCAGTTGCGCAAGCCGTGTTCGGTTTGGCTGCCTTGATTGCGCCGGGCAGCCTGCTCGCCTTACGCCTCATCTTCTTCTGCTTTGACCTGGCGGTGTGTGGAGTCATTGTCAAACTATTATGCCACTTGGGGCGTTCACCGCTGTGGGTGCTGATTTACGCCTGGTCGCCGCTGGTCATCAAAGAAACGATCAACTCGTCGCATTATGACGTTGTGCCGACCTTTCTGCTGGTACTGGCCTTGCTGGCGTTGGTCACCGGACGACTGTCGGTCGGATTTCTCAGCTTGGGCGGAGCCATATTGGGCAAGGTCTTTCCCGTTGTCCTGCTGCCTCTTTTTGCCTGCCATGCCTGGTCGTGTCACGGTCTCGGGAAGGCGTGTGGCGGACTCGTGCTGACCAGTCTTGTTGTCGCTTGCGGCTATGCCCCGTTTGCGGCTGCCGGGAGCGGGTTGTGGCAGGGCTTTGTCACCTTTGCCGAGCACTGGCAAACCAACAGCTTTGTCTTCCCTCTATTACATCAGATGGTCACCGATCGCTGGCTGGCGAACGGCATTGTGGCGGGTTGCCTGGCCGGCGCGGTGTGGGTTGCCCTACGCTGGAATAGTCAGGGGAATGATGTTGGGTTCTTACGTGGATGTTTCTTTGTGATGGGGACCTTGCTCTTGCTCAGCCCGGTCGGCAATCCGTGGTATTTTCTGTGGGTGCTGCCGTTTGTCTGCCTCTTTCCACGTGTGTCCTGGCTGCTCTTGTCCGGTCTCTTGGGGCTGTACTACACTGCCTTTTACTTTCTCTATCGTGGCGAGCCGGAAATGTTCCGCTGGGTGGTCTGGTTGGAATATCTGCCCTTTTATGCCGTCCTGGCATGGGAAGCATGGCGGACGAGGATGGGGAGAACCACGCTGGTATGAAGAGCCAGACAGCGGCCTGGAAAATCCGGGGGCGATGCAGGCGGCGCGATCGAGAGACAGGAGAAGGTGAGACCATGCGCTGGCCCAGCCTCTTGCACGCTGCCTGCCTGATTGTTGTGTGCCTCTTGGGGGCCAGGGTACCGCTCGCTCAAACTCGACAGGCGCTCACGCCTGAGACGCCGCTCGTTATCCATCCAGAGTCGAAACAGGTCACCCTCTATGGCGTCATCTATCCGGCCCGCTTTAACCGGGCCGAGGGGGACGAGGCGCGCTATCACCTATTGACCTGGAAGGGCGGTCACTCCAAAAATGCGCTCATTGAAACACCGGTTGATGATCTCGCTTTTCACGACGCCTTGGTCAAAATAGGTGCCCGACCGGGCAATACACTGTCGATGGCGGCATGGACGCAGCGGGCTGACCCGGACAGTCCCGCCCCACGGCAGAAGGCCAAGGGCAGCCACCTGGCCGTTTTTCTCTCCTGGCCGGGCCAGCCCGAGCGCCTGCCGGTTCACCGTATTTTGCGTCCGCCTCCCGTCAGACCCCAGCTCCCGGTCTGGACGTTTGAAGGTAATCGAGACCGATGGTTTAATCGGGTGCCGTTTGCCCCGCGGCCGGGCTGCCTGGTGTGTTTATACAGTTGTCCGAGTGGTAAGCTCAGCAACGGAGGGTTGAGTATCGCCGACTATATGTCCCATCCAGGGCGGTTTCGAGCAGATACTGAGAGCTTGCCGCCCGATAATACCCCCGTGCGTGTCATCTTTGAGCTGCTGCCGTAGCGTATGAAGACAGCGTATGAAGACAGAGAACCCGCAACCGCCGCGTATTGCCGTGGTCATTCCTGCCCTCAATGAAGAGGCGTCTCTGCCCAAGGTGCTGGGAGACCTGCCGTGGCAGCGGCTTGCAGAAGTCGTGGTGGTAGATAATGGTTCGTCAGACCATACCGCAGCAGTTGCCCAAGCGCATGGTGCGACCGTTCTCAGCGAGCCGCGGCGGGGCTATGGCTGGGCCTGTCTGGCGGGCATTGAGTACCTGCGAGACAAACAGCCCGATATCCTCGTTTTTCTCGATGGCGATTACAGCGATTATCCCGACGAACTCGGCGACCTGGTGCGACCCATTCTTGAAGAAGGCTATGATCTGGTGATCGGCTCCCGGCCGCAGCGTGCCGGAGCAGGCGCGCTGCTCCGGCACGCCCGGTTGGGCAATGCGCTGGCAACCTGGCTCATCCGCCGCCTGTACGGTTTCAGCTATACCGATCTCGGACCGTTTCGGGCTATCCGCTTTCCTAAACTCCTGGCTATCGAGATGCAGGATAAAACCTACGGCTGGACGGTCGAAATGCAGATTAAAGCCATACGCCACAGGCTACGCATCACTGAGGTGCCGGTCCGCTATCGTCAGCGGATCGGCACCTCAAAAGTAAGCGGAACAGTCAAAGGGACGATATTGGCTGGTTGGAAAATCCTTTGGACGGTCTTTCGCTATGCGAGGCGAGCCGCATGACAGAGACCACCATGGAATGGAATGTGGCGTTTTCGCCGGACGAGGTTATCCCGCGCCTTGAAAACCTCTTTCGTCAGCATGACTACAGGTATACCCAAGAAGGCAGCGGCGCTGACCGACATTACCGGACGGCACTCGGCCAGGGGACGCTTGAGTTGGTCATGCATCCGCTCGAACCGAAGCGCAGTCCGTTCAGTCGCTCGATTCTTGTCCAGCGGACGCTCCTGCATATGACGTATACCAGCGTCAGTGGCGTGGACCAGGCGCGCTTCAAGCAGCAACTGACCCTGGCTTTTCTGCGGGTAGGGGGCTGATGCGCGTCAGCGTTGTTATTCCGACACTGAACGAAGCCGGCAGCATTGCGCGGACGCTCAGCCGAGTGCGACAGGCGAGTGCCTGTGAGATCGTTGTGGTGGATGGTGGTAGCGACGATGGAACGGCGGAGTGTGCGCGGCCATACGCCGATCTGATTGTCGTAGCACCGCGTGGCCGCGCCCGTCAGATGAATGCCGGAGCCCGGGCCGCAAACGGGGAAGCCCTGCTCTTTCTCCATGCGGATACACTGCCGCCTGCTCAGTTTGCAGAGTTGATCGCGGCTGCTTTAGCCGAGCCTGAGGTGGTGGGCGGCCGTTTTGACGTCTATGTAGACGCGCCGGGCTGGACTTTCCGCATGATCGGCAGCTTGATGAATATCCGCTCTCGTTTCACCGGCATTGCCACCGGCGATCAGGGGATTTTCGTCCGTCGCGCAGTATTTGAAACGCTTGGTGGCTACCCGGAGTGGGACATCATGGAAGACCTGGAGTTCAGCCATCAGCTCAAACGGGCGGGAAAAATCGCCTGCTTACGGGCACGGGTAAAAACCTCCGCCCGCCGCTGGCAGAAGCACGGCGTCATAAAAACCATTCTGCTCATGTGGGGGCTGCGGCTGTGCCATTTCTTTGGCGTTTCGCCGGCCGCCCTCAAGACGTTTTATACGGATACGCGCTAACCGTAGAGAGGGGCATGTCGTACCCCTCTACCAGGAAAAATCAGTGGCCTGTTCGGACGACAGGTTACTGTACCGACCCCTCGTAAATCCCCATCACCGTGTCCAGGAATTTATGCGCGTCTTCTTTGATGCGCTGAAAAGAGTTCCGACCAATGATCGACCCAAACCCACCGCCGTCACGAATCGCGCGGACTTCATCGAAGAATTCTTCGTCACCTTTGGCCGCCCCGCCCGAGAAGATGACAATCCGTTTATTATTGAATGCGCTCTGCACAACGTGGCGGACGCGTTCGGCCGGCGTCTCAATGGGTACGTGATGTTTCTGATACGCCTTCTGCGCATCAGACAATTCAATGTGGCTGCTCGGCAGCTTGACCTTAATGACATGCGCCCCCATCTGGGCGGCGATCTGGGCGGCATAGGCCACGACATCAATCGCCGTCTCTCCAGCCTTGCTCAGATCCGAGCCGCGCGGGTATGACCACACCACGACCGCCAGCCCTTTGGACTTGGCTTCTTTGGTGATCTCCCGCAGTTGTTCATACATGGCCTGGGCCGCGGATGAGCCCGGATAGATCGTAAACCCCACCGCGGCACAGCCGAGCCGGAGCGCGTCGTCAACGCTGCTCGTCACGGCCGAGAGGGGGTCTTTTTCATCGTGCAGCACATCGTGGTTGTTGAGCTTGAGAATGAGGGGAACCCGGTCGAGGAAGGTATCGGCTCCGGCTTCGATAAAGCCTAGCGGTGCGGCATAGGCATTACAGCCGGTGTCGATGGCGAGCTGGAAGTGGTAGCTCGGGTCATAGCCCGCAGGATTCGGCGCAAAGCTCCGCGCCGGCCCGTGCTCAAAGCCTTGGTCAACCGGCAGGATGACGAGTTTTCCGGTGCCGCCGAGGCGGCCATTATTGAGCAGGCGGGCGATATTCGTCCGCGTGCCGGGGTTGTCGCCATTATACCAACTCAAGATTTCTTGTACGCGTTCGGTCATGCTGTTACCTCCTCACGTGCTCTTTTGAGATACATCAATATCCGTTCAACTCAGGCATAAAAAGACTCTGCCGTGTCCACGTCCTCAGCGCTGCCAATGAGGAGGGGGGTGCGTTGGTGCAGGGTCTGAGGAATAAGGTCCAGAATCGGCTGCCGACCATTACTGGCCCGGCCGCCGGCCTGTTCGATGACCAGTGCCATAGGGGCGGCCTCGTACATCAGCCGCAGCTTACCGTTGGTATTCTTCGGATCGGCTGGATAGAGGAAGACGCCACCTTTCAGCAAGGTACGGTGAAAATCCGCGACAAAGGAACCCACGTAGCGTCCGGAGTAGGGCCGGCCGGAGTCTGTGTCTTTCTTCTGTAAATATTCGACATAGTCGCGCGTCTCAGGAAACCAGTCGTTGCGGCGACCTTCGTTGATGCTGTACGTCGAGCCGCGGTGCGGAATATGGATGTTCTCGTGCGAAAGAAAAAAATCACCAATACCGGGGTCAAGGGTAAAACCGTGCACGCCCGCGCCCGCGGTATAGACCAGCATCGTACTGGGGCCGTATAAAGCATAGCCGGCCGCAACCTGGTCTCTGCCTTTGAGGTGTAGCGCCTTTTTTAAGGTGTCCCCGCTGCCCGCCGGGCGACGGTGTATGGAGAAGATGGAGCCGATCGTGACATCGACATCGATATTGGACGAGCCGTCCAGCGGATCGACAAAGACCACATACTTGCCCTTGTCGGCGTTCCCCAGGATTTGTGCCGGCTGGTCCATCTCTTCAGACACCATGTCCGACACGAGTTCGCCATAGGCAAACGATTCGAGAAAGGCGTCATTCGAGATTTCGTCCAGTTTCTGAACGATTTCTCCCTGTATATTGATCTCGTCTTTTGCCCCGAGCGCCCCGGTCAGCCCGGCCACCCGCAGCCGCCGGGAGATTCTCTTGGCGGCCAGTGCAATCTGGGACAGGAGAATGGAGAATTCTCCGGTTGCACCCGGATGTTGCTGTTGTTGCATTAAAATATGGCGAGTTAGCGTAATACTCTCGGCGGACATACCACACTCCTTGGCTTACTTGTGCTGCGAAAAGGAACCCACCCCGCCGCTTACGCGGCACCCCTCCCGAGAGGGGATATGCACTGCTCCCCTCCTCGGAGGGGTGGCCCGAAGGGCCGGGGTGGGTTTGCCCCGGCCCTTCGGGCCCTCATGTCTGGCGCGCGCCGGTTCCTGGGAAGGTACATCACTCCTTACCTCAGCTTGGCCTGACGGCGGCTCGATTTTTTTCCTATCACAGGCCCTTCCTATCACAGGAGAGAGGGGAGCGCCAAAGCGAGTACTGTCCCGCGCGGATTTAAGGGGCGGCTCTCTAGATTATGGGCGACTCAAAGACCGGTGGGCTGTGTTCCAAATGCTCTGCTGCGGGCGCCCTTTCTTTCCAGAACTCCGCCCGCGCCAGACTGAAAAGAAGGGCGGCACCAACCAGGTAGACCAGGGAGATTAAGGCATGCTTGGCACCCATATCAGCTTGGGCTTTGCTGTAAAAATCGCGTGACGATTTCTGCCGTGTCAGACCTCCGGACCGCGCTCGGGATCAAACAGACTGTTTGAACACGTGACCCAGGCCGTGTCGTATTGCTCGGTAAAATTCTCGGGCAGATGTGGCCACGGCATGAGGTGAAACATCCAGAACTTCATACGTTTTCCCCTGTCCCAAAGAGCAGCGTAGTCTCCGGCCCGACCAAAAATGGGGCCGTCCGACCCCCTCCCCCCCTTTTTTTATTTTCGATCGCAATGATTTCAAGTACTTAGCCAATCTCCGTGGGGTTTTCATGGGGGTCCTATGAGAGTCTTATGTTTTTTGCCTCTTGGGGTATTACACTTGGAGAATCAAATACTTAGCCAATTTATCCAGATTCTTCTTCACTTTCGTGATGTCCTTTCTACCTTCCTCCTGAAGGGCATATCCTCACCCTGGGCCAACTCGATGCCCCCCTCTCCCCAGTATGCCAGAGGCCACACCCGATTGCCAGCACACCCCCCGTCCCTCCGACTCGGCTTGGGCGGCATCCCGTCGGGCTCATAGGGACGCGCAGTACCCCCCGAAAGATGAGACCTAGCGTTCACAGGATGTCCCATTACGACAGATAATCCAAAAGCAATGCCGTTTTCGGGCATGGTGAGCGGTCTTCCACTTATTTGAAACCATTGGCCCCAGCCGTACCTTCACAATCAGATCACAGACGACAAATCCGGCGGCGGCGGCCATCTGCATGAAGTCACAATGGGGCCATTTCGACTGGTGGCTATTCACCATGTCGGTGATTTTCGCAAGGAGTAAGCCGTCCGGCTTCAGCACACGCTTTGCTTGCTTTAAGAAGGGCGGATAGAGATAGCTGAGACTCCAGTTCTGCTCCTTCCCGCACTCAACCGTCGCCCCAAAGTCCACATCAAATCGCTTCTTGCTTTTATCCCGGCCTTGTGGCCCCACATGCGGCGGATCGTAGACGACCACCCCAAACTGGTCGGAATCCACCCCAACCATTTCCCGATTGTCTCCCAGGATGTCCGGCTGGTATTGCGGATCAATATCCATCGATACGACTTCTCGGCTTGAGCCTTTCCAGAACCGACCCGCATTGTAGGTCGCATCCAAAATGGGCTCCGGCGCGATGGTCGGATAAAAGGTCAGCATCTCTTCGAGTAAGTCCGCGTCACTCCCTTCCCATACGCTGCTCAGTGGCGCGTAGCAGGTCTGTTCTTGCATGGGTCTGCCCCCCCCCTATGCCACCAACTTCTTGTACTCCAGTGGCTTGGTCTGCACGATCCGGCGGAGCGTATCCAGGAAGATATGCGGGTTGTTCCGGTTGTTGAACCGCCACTCCAACTCATCCAGGTAGCGGTCAAGGTGCTTGACACTCATCTTGTGGAACACGCTGACAATCGAGCGCTTGAACAGCGACCACACCCCCTCAATGCCGTTCGTATGCACGCCCCCGACCACCCATTCTTCCTCCGCGTGGTTCACCGTTTCATGCCGCGTATCGTGGTCCGCAATGCCCAGGTACGACTTCAACTCATCCGTATAAATCACCTCGGCCTCGCCCTTCACCGTCCGGGCGATGAAGGCATGCAGCGTGTGGCGCTTCACATCCGGCACGCGCTCTAAGCGGACATGCCCGTCCCGCTGGATCGCCCCCGCCACAATCACCTTATTCCCCTTGTACCCGCGACCTTTCCCTCGGCGCTTCCCCCCGACATACGTCTCGTCCACTTCCACCACCCCGACCAATGTTGGCCCCGAGAGCTGGTCATTGCCCATTGCCTCCCGAATCCGGTGACACAGATACCAGGCCGTCTTGTACGACACGCCCAGCATCCGCTTGAGTTGGTTCGCAGATATCCCCTTCTTGGACTCACACATGAGGTAGATCGCGACAAACCATTTCCGTAGCGGCAAGTGCGAATCGTTCATGATGGTCCCGGCCGTCACCGTGAACTGATAACCACACCCCCGACATTCCCACTTCTCCCCGTTGGGTAGCCCCAGCATGTCTTTCTTGGTACAATGGGGACACATCGGCCCATCCGGCCAGCGGAGCTTTTCCAGTGCTTCACGGCACTTTGTATCGCAGTTGAACCGATCCATTAACGAGACGAGGTTCATGGTCATGGCTCACCCCTCCAGCGAGAAGACGGAACAACTCCCCCACGATCTCACCACCCTCTCCGACCACGACTTGATGGAGATGATCGTAGGGAAACCCACAATGGAAGAAATCGACCGGCTGTTGGATGAAGAAGAGAAGGGGCCTGATAAATCAGGCGGTTCCGCTATCATGTCGGGAGTGTAACATTATCCTCTACCTTCGTAAAGTATATAATCACCAAAGTTTAAGATGAAAAAGGTAGAGCAAGCAGCACTCACTCGTGCAGCCTTACTCAAGACAGCTCGCAAGCTTTTTACCGAGTACGGATATGCCGGTGCGGCAACCGAAGAGATTGTCCAACAGGCAGGGGTAACACGAGGGGCTCTTTACTATCATTTCCGTGACAAAGCCGGTCTCTTCCACGCGGTTCTGGAAGAGATCAACGTAGAGATTATTCAAAGAATCGAGAATGCCCTACAGTCTAGGCTCAGGACTCATAACCAGAAGATAACAGTAGCGGCAAGACAGATGGCGCTGAAGAACGTATGTGCACAGCGGTCATAGCGGGTGGCGATGCGCCGCCAGTCCTTGAGCCGGCCGAACATGCGTTCAATGCGATTGCGTTGCTTGTAGAGCTCAGCATCATAGGAGATCGGCTGTTTGCGGTTGGTCCGACCTGGGATACAGGGCGTGATCGCCCGCTGGGCCAGGGCCGTGCGGAACCGGTCGCTGTCATACCCCTTATCGGCGATCAGGACCTCCGCGTCCGGTAGGGCGGGCAGCACCGTGGCAGCCCCCCGGTAATCGCTGACCTGCCCGGCCGTCAGGAGCAGAATCAAGGGTTTGCCGTCGCGGTTACAGACGGCATGGAGTTTCGAGTTGAGCCCGCCCCGGGTGCGCCCAATGCAGCGCGAAAGCGCCCCTTTTTGAGCAGACTGGCCGCAGTCCGGTGCGCCTTCAAGTGCGTCGCGTCGATCATCACGGTGGCCGTCGCGCCTCCGTCACTAGCCAAGGCCGCGAAGAGCCGATTGAAGATACCAGCTTGGCTCCAGCGCACGAAGCGATTATAGAGCGTCTTGTGTGGCCCGTAGCAGGCGGGGGCATCGCGCCACCTCAAGCCGTTCCGAATGACGTGGATGATCCCGGAGATGACGCGCCGGTCATCGACCCGCGGTACCCCGCGCACCTTCGTGGGCAACAACGGCTGGAGCCGGGCGAATTGGGCTTCAGACAGCCAGAAATGATGGTCAGCCATGACAATCCCCCTCACATAGGGGCCAATTGAAGCATACGACCGCCTCCGGTAAAAGCCCGTTTATAGGTCCTGAGCCTAGTCAGAAGAATCCAGTGGAACTTTGGGAGAAGATGGTCCACGTTGCCGCGGGAGCGTATCTGGATGCCTGTCTTGACCCGTCTATCCGACGTATTGCATTGGTCGAGGCCGCCACTGTCCTGGGGCAGAAGGAAAGTCGTGATTTTGATGAAAGATATGGTCTTCGCTTCATACGTGACTTCCTCTCACAGCTCATGGACGCTAGGCTCATAAAGCCACAAGCAATTGAACCGCTGGCCTGCCTTATCCTGGGTGCAGTGAATGAAGCGGCTCTGTATACTGCCCGCGCCACTGATATATTTATTGCGCGAAAAGAAATAGGTGCCAGCTTGGAACGCCTCCTTGATGGTCTACGGGTAAAAGACGAAGCATGAAGAAGGCAAAGCGGCAGCCATACTAGGCGCGAGCTTTTGTGAGCCAGCCATCCGCAAGGTGGAAAAGATACATGGTGAGAGCATAGCGGATGCCTCGGCACAGGTGGATACCGTCGTCATCCTCCATCGCTTCCCGTGCGTCACAATCGGTCATATTCAGCTCGGTGAGGTTGTTGGCGAAAAGCCGGGCCACTTCCACGTCGTCCTCAGGAACGCAGTCATGCGCGATGTCATAGACCGCACCGCACCGACCCGCAAGGCTCTTCATCCTGATGATTTCTGCCTGCTCCTGCACCCGACGCAGGCATGTCGCTTCCAAGGCTTCGAGATCAGCATGACTCATACAGTCCTCCTCTCATGCATCAATCCCAAAAATGAGGACAGGGATATCAATGTCCGCAACGCCCCGAGTCTCCAAATCCCACACAAACTGCTCAAAGTAGGAAACGCCTGTAGACATGTCGTCGGCAAACGACTTTACGGGAACAATCTCGACCCCAGCATCAATGAGACCCAGATTGGAGAAAATGGTCATTTTTGCGCATACGTTGTAGACCATAAAGGCGTATTTGCCGAATTGCACCTCTACCCCGAGACGATTCTTGAGAAAGTCCATTTCTCGAAACGCGCCTTGGCGGAGCTGTCTTGGTTCATAGCCGGGGCGATAGTAGTCCGTCGGATATCGACAGGTCACACGCTCCTTGCGCCACTCCTTGGACGTGAAGCCACGGGCAAAAGCCTTATTCAGCTCCCGAGGGCTGTACAGCATTTTGCCCTGCATCGTGACCTCTTCACTTGTTTTACTTTTGCAGCGCGAGGCATCAACCGCAGCAACCACGTCCTCTAATTCCTGCAACAAGAGGGGATGGGTCTTTTTGATGGCGTCTCCATCGTTGAACGCATATTCGGCAGCAATAATCATGACCGATCTGCTTCTGCCGCTTTTTGCCATTCCAAGGGTATCTGGGCGATACGCTCTTTCCCGGTTGGCTTGTGGATCGGCCTGCCTAATGGCCTCAGGGGCAGTGTTCCCTGCATGAACTGCCGTATCCTCTCACGGGCGATGGCAACATAGGTCGCATCCTGTTCGGCAGCAATGGCCTTGCGGTGGTGCTGCAATGCCGCGATGACGGTAGACCCGACCCCACAATACGGGTCAAAAACAACCCCGTCAGGCTGGGTGAGGGCCAATACACAGCGCTCAACCAACTCGACGGGAAACTGACACGGATGCTCGGTCTTCTCCGGGTGGTTCGCCTTGACGTTCGGAATATCCCACACCTCGTCCTCCCAGTCCTGCTTGACGACATCCCATATATCGGAAGGGTTCTTGCCCAACGGATTGCCCGAAAGTTGGCCCCGCTTCGGGCCTTTGAAATATCGCTTGCCGGGATATTTGGCAGGAATGCGTACCGGGTCAAGATTAAAGACGTATTCGTCCCCCTTGGTAAACCACAGAATAACCTCATACCGACCGGAAAACCGCTTTGAAGCGTGCAGGCCATGATTGAACCGCCAGATGATGCGGTTCCGTAATTTCCAGCCAAGACGCTTGAAAATCTCATAAAAATAGACATCCAGCGGAAAGACCTCGCCCTTATGAACGTAGTTCCCCACTTGCCAACAGCAACTCCCGGTCGAGGCCAGCACCCGGTCCAACTCCGCAATCACCGGTTCCTGCTTTTTCAGATACTCCTGCAAGGATGCTGTTTTTTCGTACTTTTTCCCCAGGTTGTACGGTGGTGAGGTGATGACCAAATCCACCGACTTCGATGGCACATCCGCCAACAACGTCATGCAGTCCCCTTCAAAGAAGACCACATCCGCGTGAGTGGTGTAGATATCTGAAACGTTCACCTGACCTGTCGAGTTGAAGAGACCGGCCACTCTTCGCCTCCTCATCTATTTATATTCAGCCTCTCGGCTTACTGTCCTTCCCATGCCTATCTTACTGCAAGCACTCCCCATGTCGCTAGACCCAGGGCGAGACGAACTCACCCGCAGAGGATTCCCACAGGTCGGGGCACCAGCGGGAAGCGGCGGGTCACCCGGCTGCTGCGGGTGCTTCGTGGTCCGTGTCCTGGGGCGGCTCCAGCGGGAGGATCACCCGCATTTCGGTGAAGACACCCTCCTCGGTGTCGAGATGGATGGAACCCCCGTGGCGGGTGAGGATATCCGTGATGAGCGACAGACCCAGCCCGGTCCCCTCGCCCGGTTTCTTCGTGGTCACGAAGGGCTCGAAAATCCGTTCGCGCAGTTCCTCCGGAATACCGGTGCCGTTGTCGCGGATGTCGAACTCGACGTGATCCGCCAGGCGGCGGCTGGCAATCCGCAGTTCCGGCGCAAAGTTCCCGTCCGCCGTTTGGCGTTTTTCGTCCAGGGCCTGGCAGGCGTTCGTCACGAGATTGAGGAACACCCGCCCGATATCCTGAGGCACAACTTCGAGCATGCCCATTGCCGGGTCAAGGTCCTGGGTCAGCGTCATATTGAAGTTCGCGTTCTGGGCACGTACCGCATGATAGGACAGGTCCACGTATTGCTTCAGCAGAGCGTTCAGGTCGGTCTCCCGCCAATCTCCCGGTCCGCCACGAGAATGTTCGAGCATGCTCCGTACAATGCCGTCGGCGCGCAGACTATGCTCCTTGACCTTCTGGAGATTCAGCTTGAGGTCCGAGAGGATGGGGACGATTTCTTCAGACAGCTCGACCTCTCCGGTCTTGGCCTCCTCCATCACCTCCTCAATCTCATCGACCAGTTCGGCAGACACCTCGGAGAAGTTGCTCACAAAATTGAGCGGATTCTTGATTTCATGCGCCACCCCGGCGGTGAGCTGGCCGAGTGAGGCGAGTTTTTGCTCGGCAACAATCTGTTCCTGGGCCTGTTCGAGATGTTCCAGGGTCTGCTCAAGGGTCTGGTTCTTCGTGTCCAGCTCTTTGGCCAGCTTCTCGACCAGGTTCAGCCGCTGCACTTCCAGGGCGTAGCGTCGGAACACTTCCAGGGCGTTGGCCATATCCGTCACCTCGTCATTGCCCTTCACCTCAACCGGCACCTCCAGGTCGCCGCCGGCCATGGAGCGCATGGCAGTGGCCAGTCCGACCAGGCGACGGATCATATAGCGCCCGACAAACAACCAGCCGAGGAGGAGGGCGGCCGAGATGCTCAGAACGTTGAGGACCCCGAGGAGCAACCGTCCGGTCTGGGCGGCAGACTGGGTCGCAGTACTGGAGCCAACCGCCTCATCGTTGATATCAGCGACCAGGGTGTTCACCTCGGCCAGGAGCAGGGCTGAAGCTTCACGGCCTTTTGCCAGCGCCGACTGTTCCTGTTCCAATCGGCGCAGGGTTTCTTCGCGTAAAGAAAGGATGCCTTCATCCGCTTCCCCAATTTGTGCCAGGTGCTCAAGCTCGGTCCTGAGCAGATTGTCCGGGTTGCGCGCCGCCAGCCGCTCATAGGCGCGCCGGAAGTTCTGCACGGCGCTGTGGAAACGCTCGCGCAGGGGCGGCAAGAGACCACGGTCGGACAGGGCCAAGGCATTGCCCAACAGCAGCGTGGCGAGGTTGGCCTGGTGGTTCAGGGTCGTCAGGTCTCGGGCGTAGGTCAACTCAACTTCGGAGGCACGCTCAGTGAGCGGACTCGGCTGGTCTCCCAGGCGACGCAGTCCCTCCACCAGATAAAATTCCTGGTCATCGATCAGGGTCACGATGCTTTGCTCAATCCGGCGGTTCGTCTCGGCGAGTTCCTGCGCGAGGTCCTCCAGGGTCCGATTGATGACCAGCCGACGGACGGCCGATTCCTGGATAAGCTCCAGGTGGACGCTCAGTTCAGCCAGATGGCCTTCGATCAGCCGGGTTTGCTCGCCAAAGGCGGTCTGGGAGGCGAGTTCCTGAATGAGGGTGCCGAGCGACGCCTGTTCTCTGGCCAGTTCTTCGGCCACTGTGCCGTGTTCCTGGAGCGAGGACGCCGAGATAAGGCGGACCGCCCCGTTCACCACCACTGCGCTCTGACGAGCCGCGTCCACCGCACTGCTCAGGTTGGGAATGCTGAACTCCGTCAGCCGCGACCCGTACCGGACGATCTCCTGAAAGGAAAAATAGCCGACCAGACTGGCACTGAGGGTCAGCAGGACGCTGCCCAGCAAGAGGAGATAGAGCTGGGCGGCGATGCCAATGCGGAGACCGCGCCTGTGTGTTGCCTCCCCTGCGTTTGCCATCGGGGGAGGGCGCAGGGCCAGAGATTCTCCAGAGTCGGTGACAGGACGGTCGTCGTGGCTCATTGCGGTACCATGCTCTGCACCGACCGAAAACGCCCCTGCGCGTCGAGGGCAGTCAGATATATCCGGTCGGAGCCCTGATTGTCGTCAGGGCCGTAGCGCAGCCGGAAACCACCGAGGTCAATGGCCTCCGCGGTCCGTAGCGCCTCCAGAAACCCCGCTCGGGTCGGGTTGGGTCCGGCCAGCCGCAGACCCTCCGCCACCAGGCGGCCCGCCAGATAGCCTTCGAGCGAGACAAAACCCGGCGATCTCTCCGGGGCCACCGCGACCAGGGCCTGCTGATACTGGGCAACCACCGGCAGGCTGACGTCGGTCGGGACGGGCACGACCTGAGTGACATAGACCCCGGCCCCGTCGGGACCGAGTTCTCGCGCCAGGGCCGCACCACCAGTAAAGGAGATCGTGACGAAATACGGGTTGAAGTCGAGCCGCCGCGCCCAGCGGATCAGGGTGGCCGCGGGCTTATAGGCCCCAACGATGATAACCGCCTCGGGCCGGGGGCGGCGCAGGTCAAGCAGGGCGACTTTGACCGCCTCGGTATTGCGCTGATAGTCCGCTTCCACGACCAGCGGCAGGTTGTGGCGAGCGACGGCCCGCCGGACGCTCGTCAGCCCGGCGCGTCCGTAGGAATCGTTCTGATAGAGAATGCCGATCCGCTGCACACCCAGGTCGGTGGTCAGCCGGGTCAGTATCTCCTCAATCTCCTGATAGTACGAGGCCCGCATATTGAGCACATTGGGCCGGCGCTGGGCGTCGCGCAGAAAATCCGCCCCGGTAAACGGGGCGACATAGGGCACACCGGCCTCGGTGGCTATCGGCTGGGCAGCCAGAGAGGTCGGGGTGCCAACCGCACCGACCAGGGCGAAGACGTTACGCCGGATGAGTTCACGGGTGTTGGCGATGGCCGCCTCGGGCTCATAGGCATCGTCCAGGGAATCCAGGACGAGACGCTGGCCGTGTATCCCCCCTTGCTGGTTGACCGCCTCGAAAGCAGCCAGCAGGCCGACACGCATCCCCTGGCCCAAGGCGCGGGCCGGTCCGCTCAGGGCTGCGGACTGGCCGAAGACCAGCTCTTCGGCACGGGCCGTCTGTACGGTCGGTAACAGCACGCCGATCCAGGCAACGAGACCCAGGGCGGCACGAAAAAGGGTCGGGAGAGAACGCCTCATGATCCCCCCCCTGCATCTCCCCTCTTGGGAGGGGTGCCGCGTAGCGGCGGGGTGGGTTATCCCTAGCCCGGTGGCTCCCCACGTCTGGCGAGCGCTGGTTCCTGGGGGGGAGAGGGCCAAACCGCCAAACACATGCATTCGCATCACACGTCACCAGCAGAGGAAGAAAGCGGAGTACCGAAACGCATCGCGACGCAGGTAATGTCATCCGATTGCGGCGCGTCTCCGGTAAAGGCGTGTACCTCGTCGACGACCGTGGTCACGATATCATGGGCGGCGACCTGCCCAAGGCTGGCAAGTTTCGCGTCGAGCCGCTCTTCGCCAAACTCCTCATAGGCGGAGTTCTGGGCCTCGGTAATGCCGTCTGTATACAGGAAGAGCGCATCCCCAGGGGCAAGCCGGACCTCGCCGTTGCGATATTCGTGCCCAGGAGCGATTCCGAGGACCAGATTCTCCGTGGCTGGTAACTCCTCGACCTGGGAATCGCCCCGCACCAAGCGGGGTGGGTTATGTCCACCGTTGCTGTAACGGAAGCTTCCGTCCCGCAGATCAAACACCCCGTAGAAAAGGGTGATGAAAATACAGGTCTCGTTGTCCTCGGCCAGCAGATCGTTCACTCTGTTCAGGCAGTCGGCGGGTGACGGGGAGTCTCTGGCCGTCCCTTTGAGGAGGGTCCGAGTCATGAGTGTAAACAGCGCCGCCGGAATGCCTTTGCCCGAGACATCGGCGATGACCAGGCCGATCAGTGCATCACTCAGAGGAAAAAAATCGTAGAAGTCCCCGCCGACCTCCCGGGCCGGGATCATCAGCGCCTGGACCTCATGCGTCTCGCTGCTCGGGAGGTCTTTGGGCAGGGCCGACATTTGCACTTGTTGGGCCACATCGAGTTCCCGCTTGAGGACGACGAGCCGGTCCCGCGCCTCCTGGGCGGTTTCCAGGGCGTGGATATGGTTGAGCGTCTTTTCAATGGTGATTTCGAGATCCTCGAAATTGATCGGTTTGGTCACAAAATCGAAGGCACCCCGGTTCATGGCGGTACGGATGTTCTCCATGTCGCCGTAGGCGGAAACGATGACCGCCTGGACGTCAGGGTTGGTGTCTTCGAGTTTGCTCAGCAGGGCGAGCCCGTCCATGACGGGCATGTTGATATCCGAGAGGACCAGATGAATGTCCGGGTTCTCGGCGAGCCTTTCGAGCGCTTCCTGGCCATTATGGGCAAAAACGAAATCGAATTCACCCTTACGGATACGACGGCGGAATTTCTGGCGGATGAGCAGTTCGAGGTCTTCTTCGTCATCTACCACAAGGAGTCGGATGGGTGATGTTGTCAAGGTCTGGTCCCTCTCTCTATCCGAGTTTACAAGGCAGCCAGCGCCTCGCTGCGGCTCTGGCAGATCGTCAGGATGTTCGTGAAACTGCTGATCTCAAAGACATGGGCGATGTGCTCAGCCAGCCCGCAGAACAGGGTTTCCCCCCCTTCCGCCTGCGTCCGTCGGGCCGTCACCAGCAGTACGCGCAAGCCTCCACTGTTGATGTAGTTCAGGCCCGCACAATCGAAAATAAGCGTCTTCTCGCCCGCATCGAGTAGCTCCTTTATCGCGTTTTCCAGGACCCCGACACTACTCCCGTCCACGCGGCCCACCGGGCAGACGATCACAGCCTGTTCAGCGTGTTCGGTTTGTACGGACAGCGCATTTTCATTCGTCACTGGCTGGCCCTCCAATCACGTGTTTCAGGGTAATACGATTGCGCCCGTCGATGCGTTCATAGGTGCTGCTGTCGGTCAGCTTCTTGACAAAAAAGATGCCGAGCCCGCCGATGGGACGCTCCGCAATCCCCAGGCTGGTATCCGGCTCCGGGGCCTCCTCAAACGGGTTATACGCCGCACCGTTGTCTTCGAGTTGAGCCACGACGCTGCCCCGGTCAACGAACAGGCGGAGTCGAAGCTCGGGCTCGGCGAGGTCGGGCAAGGCATAGCACACGCTGTTCGTGACCAGTTCGTCCAGGACGAGGTTGAGGCGACTCTGAAGGTCCAGGCTGAGCGCATGGGCCGCCCCGAATTCCTGGATAGCCTGGGCGAGCATGGGCAGGGCGGACAGGTCCGAGGCGAGAGAAACGTCAATGGCGGTGTCGTGTGATGCAGGTTCGCGGAGTGGCATCGGCTTCACCATGAAACGTGCAGCCCGTCCGCCGGACATTCAGGAAGCCGCTTGCGCTTCGGTTGGATAAGAGACATAGGTTCGCTCCAGGGCTTCATGGAAATTCCGACACAATATAACGAGATCGGCAAGGTCATACCAGCCTCCTCCGCCACCATCTGTCAGATTGACCATATGGTGGGAGAGGGCCGAATCCAGCCGCCCGACGATGTCGTACGGCTCCGCTGGCAGGCATCCGCGGACCGGTGGGTCAATCACCTCCAGGCTCGTCCGGAACCGATTGACTGCGAAACGGAGTGAATAGGACAACTCGGCATCGTACACCAGAAAGCTCAGCACCTGCTCTCTGCCGATCCGGGCACCGTGGAGCTGACAGTAGGCTTCAAAGGCATTACAGCACCGCAGGAGGCCCGCCCAGTCGCTTTCCTCCTCGGTCAGGTCCTTGACGTTTGCACAATGCGCTTCAATGAGAGAGCCGACGAGTTGCGCCCGCTCGATGAAGCGGCCGATGCGCATAAAATGCCAGCCTGCGTCCCGGCGCATGGAGCTCGCGCACACCCCGTCGAAGAGTTGCACCGCCTCACTAATGTCGCGGTACAGCATCACCGGTTCCTTGAGCCAGATATCCACAAGGTTGGTGTCTCGCAGGCGGAGATACGGACGGTTGAGGCTCGACCACATCCCGTTGCTGATCGCATCACGGACTTGGCGGGCGTTTTCCCGCGCCGCGCTGAGGCACGAGAGAACAGAGATGGGGTTGGTGGTCTCAAAGGTCAGATAGTCGGTCAGGGCATAGCCGTCGGCGAAAAAGAAATCGTCCTCGTCCTCCGGGCCGCCATAGCTATCCGCGCCTGGGGGCTGCGCATCCAGACTGCTGAAGAGCCGTCGCCAGCCATTGGCGATTTCCTGGACCGGGCTGGAGGGGAGGTGTTCGAGTTGTAACCCAAGGAGACGGGCGGTGTGTTCCACCCGTTCCAGGTAGCGGTTCATCCAGTAGAGCGAATCTGCGACTCGGGCAAGTATCACGGCACGTCCTCCTCAATGATCCAGGCGTCCTTGGAGCCGCCGCCCTGGCTCGAATTCACCACCAGGCTGCCCTTACGCAGTGCAACCCGACACAGCCCGCCGGGCACGATCCGGGTCTCCTGCCCGTGCAGCACGAAGGGTCTGAGGTCAACGTGGCGCGCCTCAAGCCGCCCGTCAATGAGGCACGGGGCGCGTGACAGGGCCAGGGTAGGTTGAGATATGTAATTCTCGGGCTGAGCTCGGAGCTTGTCAGCAAATTCTGCTCGCTCTTCCTGGCTGGCGTGCGGCCCGACCAACATGCCGTACCCGCCCGACTCGCCCACCGCCTTGACTACCAGATTTTCAAGATGCGTAAGCGTGTAGGCCAGTCCCTCGGGTTCCCGGCACAAAAAGGTTTCGACATTGTCGAGAATCGGTTCCTGGTCAAGGTAATAGCGGATCATGCGCGGCACATAGGCGTACACCGCCTTATCGTCCGCAACCCCCGTGCCGGGCGCGTTGGCCAGCGCGAGGTTGCCGGCACGATAGACCTCAAAAAGACCCGGCACGCCCAGGCGGGAATCCGGGCGGAAGGCCTGGGGGTCGATAAAATCATCGTCGAGTCGCCGATAGAGAACGTCTACCGGGCGCAGACCCTGGACGGTGCGCATATATAATTGGGTCTCACGCACGAGCAGGTCGTCGCCCGTGACGAGTTCAATGCCCATTTCCCGCGCCAGAAAGGCATGTTCGTAATACGCCGAGTTATACACGCCGGGTGTAAGCAGGGCGATACTCGGCTCCTCTCCTTTCCGAGGCGAGAGGGAACGCAGGACGCGCAGGAGTTCCTGGCCGTAGTGATCGACCGACCGGACGTGGTAGCGGCGAAAAACACGTGGGAAGGAGCGCCGGATCGCCTCCCGGCAGGCGAGCATATACGACACCCCTGAGGGGACCCGGAGGTTGTCCTCCAGCACCATGAAGCCGTCCGCGGTCCGCACGATGTCACTCCCGCACACTGACACGTAGGCGCCGAGCGGCACCTGGACCCCTTCCATCTCGGGGCGGTAGTTCGGGCATCCCTGCACCAGGTCGCGCGGTATAGTACCGTCGCCAAGGATATGTCCCTTGCCGTAGACATCGGCGAGAAAGAGATTCAGCGCCTGGACGCGCTGAATGAGCCCACGCTCGATATGCTCCCACTCTCGGGCGAGCACGAGGCGGGGGACGCAATCGATGGGGATAACCCGCTCGATGGACTCCTCGTCTCCGTACACGGTGAAGGTGATGCCCTCGTCGAGAAATGAGCGGGTCACGCGCTCCTGAAGTCGCGTGACCTCCTCTGGAGACATCCGTTCCATTTCGTCGATGAGAAGCCGGTAGTGCGCGCGGGGCTGCCCTTCGGACGCAAAGGTCTCGTCGAAAAAGTGAGCGTCAAGCTCGTAGTGCCCAAAGAGTGAGGGAGCCGGGGCGGCACCCTCAGGCGCATCACGCGAAGCCATGGTGATAATGCCACCCTTTCCGCCAGAGTCGGCCAGACAGTCGGGATTATCGTCACATTCGACCGAGCGATCAGGCTAAATACTAACACCGGCCCGCCCGCTCTACAACTTTTTTTAATGGAGAGCCAGTAGGGTCCAAAGGAGTGGGTCTTTGTGTGCGCACGCTCCCGGTATGAGCGGCCAAGATGGCCGCCGGGCCGGGGAAGTACCCACCCCGCCGCTAGCGCGGCACCCCTCCCAAGAGGGGATAAAGAACGCTCCCCTCCTCGGAGGGGTGGTCCTGAGCTTGCCGAAGGGCTGGGGTGGGTTTCCTTTTGCATCACTCCTCCCAAGACGTATGATGCAAATGAACTTTTTTGACGGGTGGGGACCCTTTGTCCCGCCCCCCAACCCCTCTCGCAGGAGACGAAGGGCTCTTTTCCGGCCCTTTCTCGCTGGGGGATCGCTCCCTCGCCCCTCTGGGGACGGATGATGCAGATGCTCAGGAATCCGTCCCTCTGTGGAGCCGCCCGTCTACTCGTAATGCGTCCACATCCGAATAATTTTGATAACGTTCTCTCTGCGGTAAACCTGGTAGACAATGCGGTGTTGGGGGAATATAAATCCCCCCTAGTCAAATGGCCAGGGTCACGAGCGACCGGATGAAGTATAACCTCCAGCCGTAGGGACTCGATTCGGCTGTGGCAACGCGAACAGCACAACTGAGGCTCAGATTATGACGAAATTCTTACTACCTTTCCTTGTCGGTGGTGTCCTGCTGCTGGTTCCCACTTTGACCGCTGCGGCGGTATTGGGGAATCCGGGTCATGGCGGGTCGTATTCAGGCATTGGGGTCGTCTCGGGTTGGAAGTGCCAAGCCGAGGGGGACCTGACCATTGTCTTTAACGCCGACGGCAAGCATATCCCCCTGCTGTATGGCAGTGAACGGCCCGATGTCCGCGACGCCGACGCCTGCCGCGAGGCGGAAGTGGGCTTTGTCGCCATCATGAATTACGGCGAGTTGGGCGAGGGAACCCACACCGCCGTCGCCTACGATGATAGAGTCGCCTTTGCGCGGAGTACCTTTACCGTGGCGACCCTGGGGGAAGCCTTTGTGGAAGGGGCGAGCGGGGAATGTACCATCGCACATTTTCCCACCATCGGGGAGACGGCGACATTCGCGTGGAATCAGAATACCCAACATCTGGAGTTGGTGCCGGCGCGTACGCTGGCGGACGGCTTCGCGCCGGCAGACCAAGCAACGTTTGATCGTCTGGCCGTCGGCAAGCGGGCCGTAAGTGTAGACGACGCGCGATACTATACCGATTTTCTTTCCGCTGGGCGTTTCGTGGAAGTTGAGCCGGGCGAGCGGTATTCAGGGACGTATCACTGGCGCAAGACGGGACCCAATACCGGCACTTTGACGCAGCACTATGATGACGGGGATGTGTGGACTGCTCAATTCACCTTCACCTCAGCGATGACAGGACGCACCCGCTGCACCAGTAACGACGGAGAGCAGAGGGGAGGCGATTGGCGCCTGATTGATATCCCGTCGAGCGGAGGTGGGGGAGCAGTTCAAAATGACGGGCAGTGCCGGGCCGGGCTGGTAGTGCATCCAGGAGAGAGTTGTACGCACCCCGTCACGGGCACCTTCTCCGTCGATTCCTCTGGCCGTGGGCATTTCACCGTGGGCGGCTTCACGAGCCAATCTGGCCGGAGCATCCAGATGCGCAACACGACCATCAACGGGCAAACCCTCACTTTTGTGGCGCACCGGCCGGCGGGCGGCAACAGTTGGACGATTGATGAGGTCGAGTGAGATAGCCGGCAAGATAAAGTTCCCCGTCCCTTTGCCACCACTGGGGACGGGGGAAAGGCAGCTTGGGCAGATGTGTCTTGGCTTCATAGGCACCGATGTGCTCCATGGTCATTCCCCTTATTCGTATGAACAATTTCAGACCAGACGATCCAACGAGTCTGAATTGGATAACCCGAGCGTACCATTCCACCAAAGAGCAGGCCACCACCCGGACAATCGTTTGTCAACGGTACGTTAAAGACGACTTATCGTCCGAAGAAATCATCCGTTTCACGACCTCGAAGAGGATCTCGGACGGTCTCATCTGTGCTTCCTCCGTGGTGTCCTGGTCGGCCTCCTACCCCTTCTCGACCAGCCGACCCGACAGGTATTTGTGGATGACGCTCGACAAAAGCGTCTGATATGGAATGCCCTCCTCCCGCGCCCGGGCGTGGGCGAGACTGAAGTCACGTTCGGTCACCCGCAGGTTGACTCGCCGGGTCTTGTTGAACGTATTGCGAGCCGCTTGACGGGCCTGCACGAGTTCGTGCTCGACGTCGGAAGCAGTCCGCAACTCGCCGCGCTCGAACTTCTCCAGAATTTCCCTCTCTTCAGTACTCATTTTGCTGCCCATCATGGTTGCCTCCTACGATAGTCACGCGTCGCCTTGCGGCTGGGGATGATCGTCTTCAGGAACCGCGAGCCGTCCGCCTCGCTCACGAACGGGACGAGGTAAAGGTATTGTTCGATGTCTACCACGTAGATCGACTGCCCTGGGTATCGCTCCTGATTAGGGTGTTCCAGCACGTTCACCAGGCCACCTTGTTCGATTGCGGTGACGACACGCTCAAAGGAGATTCCTCGCTGTTCAATGAGTTTTTGGTTCTTCTCCGTACTCCAATTGAAGCGTACCTCCATGGACGGATAGTCATCCAATGTGTGCACTTTGTCAACTGTTCGGTGAGTGGATATCTTTACCTCTCACCAGAAGGTCAAGGCTCTCCGTCGGGATGGGCAATGTTGGCCTGAGTCAACATCAAGGAGTATCGGCCATGGGCGTGACCAAGAAAACAGCGCTGCGCGGCGTTTTCATGTGGTCAGTTGCAGAAACTCAGCAGGTGTTACAATCTCTATGCCGCGAAACGGGTTGAGAACGAGCAAGTCGGTATCTCCAGTAACGATGTATGCTGCATTGCCGTTGACAGCCAACTCCAAGATTTGGTCGTCTTCGGGGTCGCGACATACTCGGATCGCCTGGGAGATTTCGATCAGGTTCGATTCCCGTATGAAGGAGGCGAGAAAAGCGTCGCGCTCTTCGCGGGTGACATACCGGTCGAACCTGTCTCGGCCAAGTACACGCCTCAACTCTCCCACCAGTGCACTGGAAACCAGAATCATTCCATGACTCAAGGCCCGGATGAACGCCTGCCCAGGCACGGAGTTGTTGAAGAGTACAGCGCTGATAATGACGTTCGTATCGAAGACGAGGCGGGTCATTCGTCGGCCAGGATGGACTGCAAGATTTCCGGAGTCAGACCGCGACGTTGCGCATTGTGGCTGATTTCCAGCATCGTGTCCTTCAGCGATTTCCCGGAGGCGGCCGCATCACGCAAACACAAATTGACAAGCAAATCCAGTTTACGACGCTCAGGGGCAGAGGCCGAACGGTAGAGCGTGGCTACGTCGGAATCAACTGACACGGTTATGTGCTCTGCCATTATTGTTCCTCCAAAGTGAACGACTACAGGTTGCCGGTCAACAACGAACTATTCTACCACACTTCAATATACAGAACGCAACGCTCCGAATTCCTCCCTCACTGTGACAGCCCCATCTTCTTCAAATGTCCTTCGACTTTTGCGCCGAACGCTTCCACCTCCTGCTCCAACTCTGGCAGCGGGCTGGCGTAGCGTTCTTCCAACTCTTTCACACGGCCAGCGAGTTGCTGAGTCAATCGTTGCACCTCGTCTTCGAGGGCGGCTCGGATGCTGGCGAACCATTTGTCGTCCACCACCAGCGTCTTGATTTCGGACTCGGTGAGTGCGGCGTAGTGGTCCAACACCTTTTGGTCCAGCTCTTCCTGGGCATCTTTGACCGCCTTGCTGGCGTTGGCCTCGGCCTCAATCAGGGCAAGACAGCGTGTGAGGGCTTCCTGTTCCTCGTCGCTCTCCGGCGCGTCCTGAATGGTCTTGAGCCGATCCTTCACACTGGCCTTGGTGACCTTGCCCTTGTCGTTGGTGGCGTCCGCCAGCAGGCCGTCCTCGCCGGTATGCTCCTCAACAAACTCCTCCAGTTTACGGGTGGCGGAGTCTTGCTCGGCCTGGATCGCTTCGAGGGCAGTCTGCTCCGCAGCGAAGTAACGCGCGACAACCAGGGCCGGGGGAATCAGGTCCATCTTGTACTTCTTGCGCTTGATGGTCAGGTCCGGGGTCTCTTTGATCTTCTTTTCCTTGTCCTCAATGATACCGCGCGGTTTGGCCGCTTCGGTCCAACCATCCGTAGCGACCAGATACACATCGTCCTGCATTACCTCGTCCCAATAGTCCATCAGCCGCTGGTACACATCATACCGGTTGAGTAACGGCAGGCCGGTGAAGCATGCAAGCAGGTCTTCTGACAGGGTACGGATGATGTTCTTGGGATTGGCTCCCGTCTCAAGCCCCATGAGAGCGGGTTCGTGAGCGTTGCGCCATGCGTCGAAGATGGCTGTGACTCGCTGCTCGTAAGATTTGAACTCGTCGTGGTCGAGAATGGTGGATTTTATCTGTTGCGTCTCAAAGCGTGCTTCACTGTAGCCGACTCGGCCATTGTCTCCGAACAGATCGTGGCGCAGGGACGGAAAGACAGACCAGTAGGTGTCGAGATCGTCAATGTCGCGGTTGGGGATACCGCCGTGCAGATGCGCGTCGAGGTCGTGCAGGTCCTCGGGTTCGCTGGAATCAATATAGCGCGGGATGTTGAGGTTGTAGTCGTTGGCGGGGCTGGCGATCTCGGCCACCGGAACCATGCGGGAATAGCGAGGGACTTCGGTCTGCTTGGTGAATACATCTACGATCTGGTGGATATCCTGGGCGCGCAGGCGGTTCTTGTTGCCGTCTTTAAGGAAGCCCTTGCTCGCGTCGATCATGAAGAGGCCGGTGCGAGTGGAAGCGTGCTCCTTGTCAATGACCAGGATACAGGCGGGGATGCCGGTACCGTAGAACAGGTTGGCGGGCAGGCCGATGATACCCTTGATAAGGCCACGCTGTTGCGGATATCCGCCTCTTTGTTGCCGCGAAACAGCACGCCGTGGGGCAGGATGATCGCACCCTTACCCGTGCTCTTCAGCGATGTGATGAGGTGAAGGAGGAAGGCGTAATCGCCGTTCTTGGCCGGGGGAATGCCATACTCGAAGCGCTTATATTTGTCGTGAGCCGGGTCAAGCCCGCTGGACCAGGCTTTGGCCGAGAAGTGGGGATTGGCGACGACGAAATCGAAGGTCTTGAGGCTATTGGAACTGTTCGTAAAGTACGGAGCAGCCAGGGTGTTGCCCTGCCATATTTCGGCGGTTTCGTGGCTGTGCAGGATCATATTCATTCGCGCCAGCGCCCAGGTGGCGTTATCCATCTCCTGGCCGTAGACGCTGATGCCGTGCGGCGCCTCGTCTGCGGCCTTGAGCAGCAGCGAGCCCGAACCGCAGGTGGGGTCGTAGATGGTCTGGTCCGGGCGGGTGTCGGCGCTGATGCCGACCACCTGGGCCATGATGCGCGAGACCTCGGCCGGGGTGTAAAACTGCCCCTTGCTCTTGCCGGACTCGGTGGCGAAGTGGCGCATCAGGTATTCGTAGGCGTCGCCCAGCAGGTCGTCGCCCTCGGCCCGGTTGGCGCGGAAGTCAAGCGCGGCGAAGATGGCGACCAGCTTGGAGAGTCGGTCTTGCATCTCTTTGCCGCTGCCCAGTTTGGTTTCGTCGTTGAAATCGGCCTGGTCGATGACTCCCTTGAGGTCGTTGGCCTCGGCGAGCCGGGCGATGATTTTGTTGATCTTGTCGCCAATCTCCTTGTCGCCCTTGAGTTGCACCATGTCGGCAAAACTGCCCCCGGCGGGCACATCAAGGAGCGTATCGGGCTTGTCCGACACATACTTCATGAACAGCAGCGTCAGGATGTAATCCTTGTATTGCGAGGCATCCATGCCGCCGCGCAGCTCGTCGCAGCTTTGCCAGAGTGAGGAGTAGAGTTGGGATTTCTTCAGGGCCATGCGCCAGCACCTCTTTCCGTCCGTGCAAGAACAATCTGGGGCTGTCGTCAGTCTCTGGATGCCGGATCACGTCCGGCATGACGAGAGCGGAACAGCATGGCGAAAGCCTCGCGTGAAACGCGCTAGCGAAACAAATCGGTGTCCGCCGGGCGTTTCAGGGACTCGCTGCCGACATCGGCCGGGGTGAAGCGATAGCCACGGATCAGAACGGCGGGCATGGCGGCACTCTTTTCCATCAGCAGGCCGGCGGCCGCGGCGAGTTCGTCGGCCACGGCAATGACCGTATGATGCAGTTCGCGCCCCTGGAGGTCTTCCTCTCCGCGCTGGTCGTCGAGCGGGTCAAGACCGGAAACGCCGAGGGCGAATTCGACCAGACCATCACGCCACGGCCGACCAAACGTATCGGTAATAATCACGCCCATGGAGATGTGACGCTGCTGCTCAATGGTCAGCCGCAGATGCCGGGCTGAGGCATCGGGGTCTTTCGGCAGGAGAATGACGACGTCGTCGGCAATGGTGTTGGAGGCGTCAACGCCGGAGTTAGCGCATACCCAGCCGTGTTTGCTCTCGGTAATGACCACGCCGTTTTTCATGCGCACAATCCGACTGCTCTCGGTCAGCACGACCTCGACCATGCGCGGGTCTTTCTCCCACATGTCCGCGATTTGTGTGGCAAAAGGCGAGGGGGTGACTGTCTTGAGGTCAACGACGGCGCCCTCGGCTTTGGAGACGATCTTTTGGCAGAGGACCAGAATGTCTCCATTCTTGAGGCCGACTTTGGCGTCATCAATGGCTTTGAGCAGGATGGCGGGCAGATCATCGTCAGGCTTGATCTGAGGAACACCGGGAATGGGGATAATGGCAATCGTACTCATGCGAGGTCCTCAAACATCCGTGTAACGTGTGACTTCATGACACAGCTTTGGCGCGTTTCTGATGGGCAAACTCAATAACCGTTCGGGCCAGGGCAACCGACTTGTCCATATCACTCATGACGGTATCGGTGACAATAACAGCCAGCCCCATTTTTTCCAGGCGTTGGCGTGGTGCTGGGCCGTGTTCGATGTCTTGCCGGTCGAGCACAAAGGTATCCACGAAATCCTGATACAGGGTAGCCACCCCAACCGCCGAGACCTCGATCCCCAGGCCGGCCAGCATCCGGTCGGCCGGCCCTTTGATGGGCTTCCCGGCGACCAGGGGACTGATGGCGACCACCGGAGCGGGGGTGTCTCGAAGGGCTTGGCGCACGCCGGGTAAGGAAAGAATGGGGCCGATACTGACAATGGGGTTGCTCGGCGGGAGAATAACCAGCTCGGCGCCGTGAATGGCTTCGACGACGCCGGGCGCGGCCTGGGCCGTTTCAATGCCGCTGAATTCCACTTTCGAGACCTGCCCCTCACTGCGCTGTTTCACGAAATATTCCTGAAAGGGCAGGGCGCCCGCCTCGGTATGCACAACGGTCCGCACACGCTCATTACTCATCGGCAGCACAGTGGCTTCAATGCCCCACTTTCGGGCAATAGCGGCGGTCACTTGGCTGAGCGTCTGCCCCTGGCGTAGTTCTTGGGTCCGAAACAGATGGGTTGCCAGATCAGCATCACCTAAGCCAAACCAGGTATCGGTATAATAGCGCTCGAGCGCTGCAAGGCAGCGATGGGTTTCCTGGGGTAAGCCCCAGCCTTTTTCGGGGTCAACGGCATTGGCCAAGGTATAGGTCACCGTGTCCAAGTCAGGAGAAACCGACAGGCCGAAGAATTCTTCGTCATCGCCGGTATTGACGATCACGTTCAGGTTGGTCCCTGGGACAATACGCACAACCCCACGCAGGAACCGCGCGGCTCCCACACCGCCGGCGAGGGCGGTGATGCGTGAGGAAGTCAGGGTAGACACGGTCGAACGGGCGGAGGAAGCTCCTCCGCCTCCGGATTAGTGCGCGGTTTCGTGTTTGTCCCGCTCGAACGGATGAACGTAACGGAACTGGTCTGAGGCGGCGAGCCGCCGATAGGAGCCGAATTGCTCGTCGGCATTCTCCACCATATCCAAGGGGCTGAGTTTGTCGTCGGTTCCGTTAAAGACCGTCCGCAGCTTATAGGTGGTCGAACGTTCGGCCGGGGTGCGACCCACGTCGCGGATCAGGCGCCGCAACTCTTTGGGCGGAACCAACTGGCCGTACTGCGCACCGGCTGAGGTCGAAATACTCTCGTTGATCAGCGTTCCTCCAAGATCGTTTGCGCCCACCGTCAGCAGATATTGCGACAGCTTGGGGCCCTCTTTGACCCAGGAGGACTGGATATTACGGAAGGTCGGACCCAGCATCAGCCGGGCAATCGCGTGCATCTTGATGACCTCCACACCGGTGGCTCCCTCGCGGACGCCCTTGACGAGTTTGCGCTGATACATGGGCGCTTCCTGGTGGATGAGCGACAGCGGCACAAATTCGGTAAACCCGCCGGTCTCCTTTTGAATATCCCGCAACAGGTTCATGTGTTTGACCCAATGTTCGGACGTCTCGATATGGCCATACATAATAGTTGAAGTGGTGGGGATACCGAGGCTATGGGCCGAGGTAATGACCTCGATCCATTGTTTGGTCGAAATACGCCCTGGAGCGATGATATCGCGGATTTCCTGATCCAGAATTTCGGCTGAGGTGCCGGGCAGGGTATCCAAGCCCGCGTTTTTGAGTTCTCGTACATAGTCGAGAATGGAGACCCCCGAGCGGAGCGATCCGTACAGGACTTCTTCGGGCGAAAAGGCGTGGATATGGAGGTCCGGGAATGCCTTCTTCACGGCGCGGGTCAGGTCGATATAGAGGCTGCCGTTCATTTTGGGTGGCAGGCCGGCCTGCATGCAGACTTCGGTTGCGCCCATGTCAACCGCTTCCTGAGCCCGCCGAACGATCTCTTCCTCGGGCAGGAAATAGCCTTCTTCCTCGCGGTACTCCCGGCTGAAGGCGCAGAACGTGCAGTGTTTAATGCAGACATTGGTGAAGTTGATATTCCGGTTGACCACATAGGTCACCACCTCACCGACCTGGCGGCGGCGCATTTCGTCGGCGACCAGACAGACGGCGTGAAAATCGATGCCATTGGTCTGGCAGAGCTGAAGACCATCCTGCCAGGAGAGTTCTTCCTCTTCCAAGGCGCGATGCAGGATGGTGCGAATCTGCGGGTCAATGTGATCGAGGATGCCGGCAATGTAATTGGTTGCCACGGCTGGGTCTCCTTACGCTCGAAGATTTGAGGGGCTGTGTTTGCCCTCAGATGCGAAAACAGGCGCGAAAATCATGCCGTCACTTCGGCTTGTAACTCGCGAGTACGCGGCTGTAAGGCCGGCAAGAGGAAGCCTGGACGGTCTATATATTCTTCATAAATGGCCAGCCGCTCCCGTAAGGTAAAGCCGGCGTCCGTGCACGTCTGGGCTAATAAACGGAGATGCGGCCAGGCTGCCTCGGGATTGACATAATCGATCGAAACCGGCGAAATGCCGCCCCAGTCGTTAATCCCCGCACGCAGCAGCAGCCGGTGGTCGTGCGGACTGAGATTGGGAGGGGCCTGCACATTCATGGCTCCGCCCAACAGCAGCCGCGCAACGGCAACCGTTCGCGCCATTTCATAACTTTCCGGCTCGGGGGCATCGGCCATTCTGGTATTCGGCTTGGCCCGGAAGTTCTGCACGATCACTTCTTGAATATGACCGTATTCTTCGTGCAGGTCACGAATCGCAAGCAAACTGTCCACCACTTCTTCGCGGGTTTCTCCGATACCAATGAGAATGCCGGTGGTAAACGGAATCTCCAACTCGCCGGCCTCGCGGATCATCTTGACGCGGACTTCGGGCCGCTTGTCGGGTGCGGAAAAGTGTGCCATGCCGCGCTCGCACAGTCGGGGGCTGATGTTTTCCAACATGAGTCCGAGACTGACGTTGACGTCTTTGAGCGACTTCATTTCGTCATAGCTCAGCACGCCCGCATTGGTGTGGGGCAGGATGCCGTAGGACAGCGCGATTTCACACGCCTGATGGACGTAGGCTGTTGTCGTGGTGTGGCCAAAGCGAGCCAGGGTTTCCCGATAGCCCGAAAAGGCGTTCTCGGGCTTATCGCCCAAGCACATGAGGGCCTCTTTGCAGCCCTGTTTTTGGGCCCGCTCCAACCAGCTCTGAAGGTCCTCCGGGCTCATGGTCCAGGCGTCCGGGTCGCGGGGGTCCTTCCGAAAGGTACAGTACGAGCAGCGGTCTCGACACAGATTGGTGACGGGCAGAAAGACTTTCCGGGAATAGGTCACCGTCCGGCCTTTGTGGCGGTCGCGTAAGGTCCCCGCCGCCTCCAGGAGGGCCGGAAAGTCCTCCTCTGAGCAGTTGATGAGTTGGTATCCGTCCTCAGCGGACAAAGCGACATCTGAAAGCGCTTTGTCTAATATCACCGAAATGTGAGATTGCACCCGATATCCCCCATGCTGAAATGCCTTTGCGACACTAGTAGAGCAGGGGGGTAATGTCAACTAGGGAATCGGAGGAAATATCACTTTTCAGTGATATTGGGAGCGGGGTGGTTCAAACCGGTCCGGGGCGGGCTGTCATGGGGCGCTGGCCGCTTCAGGCGGCGGCGGACGACGCAGAACGAGTTTCCCATATAGCGTTTGTGTCGCTCCTGAGCGGCGAACCAATATGCCAGGAACGCTTATTCCGTGCATAAACCTCTGATATCATCCCAACTCAATATGTTTTCCCCTTTAAGCCACTTTTGACCCATCATAAATCGAACTTGGAGGGCATTCTTGATGGTTTGCCGATTTTCTACAACAAGAAATGGAACTACTACTAACTCGGGCTTTCCGACAATAGCAAGAAGAATCCTTGCCATTACATATTGACGAATGAGTTGATGGACGAGGACTAGTTTTCTATCCGACCCCAAAGCTGACTTATATTTAGCCTCGCCAATGAAGAGGTGTGTGGGAGTTTGTAGCACGATATCTATCTCAGTATTGCAAAGATTGGTGTACAATTTTTCTTGATGGTCTTGACCATTTGAGTTCAACGCGTAGGGGTTGTAGTTGTGATCCTTCAGGTCCCGAAACTTGCCGGACTTAGAGACCTGCTCGCGCAGTTGACACTGTCCATGAGGAGATGCAGTGCTCGCAAATATGTAATTGTAAAGTTTCGCGAATTTTGATGAAAATTCTGCTTCTGGATTGTCTGTTTCCTTATTCTTATATACGTAGTCCCGCATTCCTTTCCAAAACAGTTCCAAGACAATTGGCTGTAAATCTGAAGATTCTCCCAATCGTTTGGCAAGACTAGCAAGACGATTCCTATTGGCAAAGAACGGCGCAAAGCATGTGGCAGTCTTCCAGTTCTCTGTCCTGTTCTTTATATTAAGTATCTCCATCAGCTACGGGCCGTTCTTCATATCAGTCATTGGTCAAGCGATATGTACGGTAAAATCACCGGCATAGGCGGAGATTGTCCGGCTATCCTAACCGAACTTTTTAGAATGTGATAATTGGTTTCATTCAGTAGGCACTTGGCGTGTTCCGCTGGTGTCATCACTGTCTTCTTTGTCTATATACTTCCGGCCAAGGGATTCTAGGTCAGCGCCGTCGAGTTCGCCGTTGCTCTGTAGTGCCCTCCTCCAGTCTTCCAGCAGGCTCTCGTTTATCCCACGTACTGAATAATAGGCTATTTCTACTGGAGTATACTCTTTCTCCTTCTCGTATTTTATATACTTATCCTCCTCATAGTATTCTGACCCTGCGCTACGCTTCAATGAACTTATCACCCCCTCTTTATCAGCAGAATTACGACAAGCCCGTTCCAAGATACGGAAAGCCTCTATTCTACGGGATTCCTTAATCGTTCGTGCGCTTTCCCCTTCATCTCCCCATTTGAAATAAGTAAACTTTTCCAGTCTGCGGTAAAAAAATTGGCTCAAGAAAAGTTGAGCTTGTTCGGCGATGGTTGGCTGTTCTTGCTCAGTAGCGGATCGCTCTTCTCGGTCTACTTCCAGCTTATCAATCCGTGTTTCGAGTTCTCTTAGTGCCCCTATGATTTTCTCGAACACTTTCCCTGTCTTGTAGTCGCTTACGGTCCTGTCTAGCTCGGTCTGGAGTACATCGTAGTCAATCGCCATTACATCCGCATCCTTTCTCCATGCTGCGTACTGCTTGGACTGATAGCAGTATGTACCGTAGCCGAATTTGAAATAACAGAGAGGAGAAGTAGTATTCTACGCTTTCGCTAGGACGATACCCAGCGGGGCTGCCGATAGCGCTGGCGACGAACCGCCATAATCGTACACAGCAGGCCGATACACAGCATGGGCCAACCGACGTTGTGCAGCAGGTGGTAGAAGTCAAGTTTGGCTTGGTTGAGGGCGTGCCGGCTCCAGGCTTCACTCGAGAAGTGGTGCAGCCGGGTGTTTTTCCCGAACGTTTGCGTGGCCGCAACTGGAGGGGGTGTACGGGCCAGGGCGCTCTGATACTCCCGGACTTTGAAATGTGCCACCAGCGTGTTGCCCAGACCAAGGGCAACCAGGGTAATGCCGGCAACGAACAGGATATTGCGAAACAGCGCAGAGAGAGTACGCATAATGGCTACAATTTTCGCGCTACCACCTGAAGAAAAGATGGTCAAGAGAGTATATGTTGCCAGAAACGGGCCGCTCCCTCGCGCGGTACGTTGAAGACAGCGAGAAAGCGCACGTATGGACACTGATTTCAGGAGAAGATCCAAGACGCGACGTATCAGCATTCAATGTGTGCAGCTGGGTCTGACCGCCTATGCTCAGGCGCTTCAGGTACAGCGCCGCTGGCACGCGCGGTGTGTTGCCCGGCGGACAAACGTTCTCCTGCTGACCCAACACCGCCCCGTGATCACGCTCGGCTACCGCCGACCGGGTGAGCAGATCAAGCTTTCGGCCGCCCAGCTCCGGGAGAAAGGGCTGAGCGTCGAGTATGCGGAACGGGGCGGGGGGGCGACCTATCATGCCCCAGGGCAGCTTGTTGTCTATCCGGTCTTTTCTTCCCTGTTACAGAAATACGGGGTGCGACGTTTCGTTGCGCAGCTTGAGGAGGTCATGCGACAGACCTGTCTCCGCTTTGGCGTCCAAGCCAGCCGCCAGGACAGCTATCCCGGGGTCTGGGTGGGTGAGAAAAAAATGGGTGCCGTCGGCATTGCGGTTCGTCGGAGGGTCTCCTTGCACGGCTTTGCGCTCAATGTTGATCTTGATCTGCGGCCGTTTGCCTATATCGTGCCGTGTGGCCTTGCCGATAGGGGAGTGACCAGTTTAAGACAGGAGTGCGCCCGGCCTGCCGCTTTCCACGACGTCGAGCAGGCTGTGATTGAGAATGTCGCCTCGATCTTTGAGGCACGTATGGAGGGGGTGTGAGATGGAGAATCTCCTGAATGACAAACAAGACTCTGTCCGGTGGTTGACGCTGAATCGGCCCGCGCGTCGTAACGCGCTTGATCGTGATACCATCTATGCCCTGAAGGCAGGGTTGGCCGAAAGCGCGCGTGACGCTGATACCCGCCTGGTAGTGTTGACTGGGGCCGGCGGCGCTTTTTCCTCCGGCGCGGACTTACTGGCCGCTCCCTCATCTCCGACGACTCCCGGCGAAGAGCTGACCGAGGACGGCTTTAACGCCGTGATTCGGATGATCTGGAATATGCCCAAACCGGTGATTGCCGCGGTCGACGGGGTTGCCACCGGATATGGCTGCTCCTTGGCCTTGGCCGCTGATATACGTCTGGCTTCATCAGCGGCGCGCTTTTCCTTGGTTTTTGTGAAACGAGGACTGACGATTGACGGTGGGGCCAGCTATTTCCTGCCCCGTCTGGCGGGCCTGCGCGGTATGGAGATGGCCCTCACCGGAGAGATGGTCGATGTGACAGAAGCAGCCAATATGGGCTTGGTCAACCGCATTCTCACCGGAGACAATTTTCGAGAGCAGGTAGCAGCCTATGCCGCCCGTCTGGCAAAGAATGCTCCCCTGGCGCTGGCGACGATCAAGGCGTCCATCCATAACGCTTTGGGCGCCGGTCTGGGGGACGTGCTGACCGCTGAAATGGCAGAGCAGCGAAAACTGCTCCAGTCCGAAGATGTGAAAGAAGGGATTCGTGCGTTTCGTGAGAAACGCGACCCGGTCTACACCGGACGATAAGGAGATGCTGTGGCAGAGCGATCCGGCCGATTGTGTATCATTGGTGATATCCACGCCTGTCCGGCAGAACTTGAGACTCTGCTCGGTGCGCTGTCATTACAGCCCGAAGACCATCTGGTGTGCTTGGGCGACTATATTGACCGCGGGCCGGATGCCAAGGCCGTTGTTGATCTGCTCTTGGGGATACAGACGGCTGCGGTCTGTCGCTGTACGTTTCTCAAAGGCAATCACGAGGATATGTTCCTCGACTTTCTGGGGTATGACGGTCTGTACGGCCAGTCCTTCCTGATGAACGGCGGAGACCAAACCCTTGCCAGCTATCGATGCGATCCCTGGACTCCGGGCCGCGAGGTTGCGGCGCTCATGCCCGACGCTCATCGCGAATTTTTTCTGAATCTTCAGCTCTATCTGCCGGCCGATGCGGTTTTATGTGTGCATGCCGGGATCAATCCGGGCTACAGCCTGGAGGACCAGGGAGCGGAAGACCTGCTGTGGATTCGCGAGGATTTTTTTGCCCACCCGCACGACCTGCCGTATACCGTGGTCTTCGGGCATACCCCCCAAAGGGAAGTGGGTTTTGACCTGCCGTATAAAATCGGGATTGATACCGGCCTCGTCTATGGCGGAAAATTGACCTGTCTGGAAATCACGGAGAAAAAGCTCTTCCAAATCGAACGAGGCCGCCAGCAGGTCGTGATGACCGATGCGCAGGCGTATTGGGAATGAGGGCTCAGCCCTGCGGGGTGATGAAGTGCTCGTGCGAGCCTCTTTGTGTGGCTGCTCGGTGCGAGAGAAGGAAAGGCCCGGTCCCTCCTCTTGACTTTCTCCGAACTGCCGGATTTAACACCTTGTGGCGGCGTAGCTCAGGAGGCTAGAGCGAGGGTCTCATAATCCCTAGGTCGGCGGTTCAAGTCCGCCCGCCGCTAGGCTGGAACGATCCCACGTGGCAGCCAGAACTGCCGTCTCTTAAGGAGGATAGTATGGACCCACTCGCGATATTTATGCAGACCGTCGCCGGGATCGGGGTGCTCTGTGCGCTCGTTTCCACTGTCGCCGTCCTGCTGCGGAACGCAAAAGGCGATGGATAAAGATCAACCGCAGAACCTGTGACCCAGAGACTAGCACGGTAAGGGCGTTCCGCAGCAGCGCCTTTTTTATTTCAGGCGCATGCTGCCACTTGAGCACAAGCTTTGGGCCTCTCTCCACAAACTGCTCCCGGACACGTCCGGCCTGCGTATTGGCGTGGCCTGCTCCGGTGGCCCCGACTCGGTTGCCCTGCTCTCGGCCCTGCTGACGATTGCGCCGTTACGGAGCTATCGTCTGTATGTGCTCCACGTCAATCACGGCCTCCGCCTCGAGTCCGACCAGGAACAGGACATGGTGCAAACCCTGTGTCGGCAATGGCAGGTGCCGCTCTCGGTCAAAAAACTTCAGCCGCCCCCCGGTCTGAAAGGAATCGAGGTCTGGGCGCGGGAAGCGCGCTATGCGTTCTTTCGGGAGAGCACTGCCGCGGCTCTGCTCGACTATGTTGCCACAGCCCATACGCAGGATGATCAGGCTGAGACCGTTCTCTTTCACGCCCTGCGCGGAAGCGCCCGGCGTGGACTGGCCGGTATTCCACCTTTGAGAGACAACTGGCTGATTCGGCCCCTCCTGTACTGCTCACGGCGGGAAATCGACGCCTACACAAAAGAAAAATATCTCCCCTATGTCACAGACCCGAGTAACGCTGACCTGCGCTTTACCCGGAATAAGATCAGACACATCCTCCTGCCCTTTCTGGAACAGAAATTTTCTCCGCAAATCCGTCGTCATCTGGCTGCCCTGGCAGAAACGACCCGAGAAGAGGAGGACTGGCTCGAAGGGCTGGCTACGAATGCCCGCACGCGCACCATAGGACGTGACAATAGCGTGTCTCTTCCCGCCTTGGATAAGGAGCCTGTCGCCCTACGGCTGCGCATTCTCCGCCAGTGGGTTGAAGGGCGCGTACAAGATGTAAAAACTGTCCATCTGTTCCGTTTGAGAGACCTCAGTGAGGGAAAGATCCGGGGCCGTGTGGAGTTGCCGGGGCGGCAGGCGGTCGTTCGCCGGGGAACGCGGCTGATTCTCCAAACCCATCGACTACCTATCACGGAGCCAGACTACTCCTATGTCTTGCAGGCTGGACAGCGTCGGCGATTAGCCTCACGCTGGGACCTGAGCGTTTCTTCTGCCCTCGAATGGCACGGCGATTTGAATGCAGCGCGGTGTGCGGATCGCTGGTCGGCCCTGTTTGATTGTGACCTGTCCAGCCCTGCGGATGCCTGTATTGTCCGTAATGCTCGTGCCGGGGATCGTATTCGTCCTTTCGGCATGCACGGTCATAAGCAGGTTCAGGCTGTCTTGGCTGGTGCAAGAATCCCGCCCGCGCTCCGTCCCGGATTCCCGGTAGTTGAAATGAGGGGTGAGGTTGCCTGGGTCCCCGGCTGTGTCAGAGGCCAGAGGGCGCTGGTGACGGCGGCGACCCGGCAGGTCTATCGCATGCAGGTCAACCCGTTGCCGGTCGATGAAGAACTATGGTAGGCTAGGACCGGACAGGATACAGGAAAGGTGACGGAGTGAATAAGGTTTCTTCTAATCTCGCACTGTGGTTGGTTCTCGGGGTGATCTTCCTGTTCATGTTTAACCTGTTCAATCGCCAACAACCGAGAGAACCTGAAGTTGTCTTCAGCGATTTTTTTACGGCCGTGGAAAAAGGTGAAGTCTCCGAGGTCGTCATCCAGGGCCAGGTCATTCGCGGCAGATTCCGCAATGACGACCGCTTTAAGACCTATGCTCCGACCGACGACCCCGACCTCATGCGGACCTTGCGCGACAAGGGGGTGCGGGTGGCCGCACGGCCGGAAGAAGGCGACCCCTGGTATATCACCATCCTGATTCAATGGTTTCCGATGCTGCTCCTCATCGGCGTCTGGATTTTCTTTATGCGCCAGATGCAAATGGGCGGCGGCAAGGCCATGTCTTTTGGCAAGAGCCGGGCCAAACTGCTGACGGAAAATCAACAACGTATCACGTTCAGCGACGTTGCCGGCGTGGAGGAACCCAAACAGGAACTGGAAGAAATTATCGCATTTCTCAAAGACCCGAAAAAGTTCACACGTTTGGGGGGGCGCATCCCCAAAGGCGTACTGCTGGTTGGGTCTCCCGGTACCGGAAAAACCCTGCTTGCCCGGGCGATTGCCGGGGAAGCAGGGGTGCCGTTCTTCTCGATCAGCGGCTCCGACTTTGTTGAAATGTTTGTTGGGGTCGGGGCCTCGCGCGTCCGGGACCTTTTCATTCAAGGGAAGAAGCAGGCGCCGTGCATTATCTTCATCGATGAGATTGATGCGGTCGGTCGCCATCGCGGCGCCGGTCTCGGCGGTGGGCATGATGAACGCGAGCAGACCTTAAACCAACTCCTGGTGGAGATGGATGGCTTTGAGGCAAACGAGGGCGTCATTCTGATTGCGGCGACGAACCGTCCGGACGTCCTGGACCCAGCACTACTGCGCCCTGGACGGTTTGACCGGCGGGTTGTTGTTCCCTCACCGGATGTCCGGGGTCGCGAGGAAATCCTCAATGTCCATACGCGCCGGGTACCGCTGGATGACAAGGTTGACGTCTCCCGGCTCGCTCGGGGCACGCCGGGGTTTTCCGGGGCTGACCTGGAAAATCTGGTGAACGAGGCTGCGCTCCTGGCGGCGCGCAAAAATAAAGACAAAGTCGAAATGGACGACTTCGAACTGTCCAAAGACAAGGTCCTCATGGGTGCCGAGCGGCGCAGTATGATTCTCAGCCTTGATGAGCGCCGTAACACGGCCTACCACGAGGCCGGCCACGCCTTGGTTGCCCGACTCACTCCGGGGACGGATCCGGTCCATAAGGTTACGATCATTCCGCGCGGTATGGCTTTGGGCGTGACTCAGCAGCTTCCCGTTGATGATCGCCACACCTTTTCAAAAGATTATATTCTGAAACGCTTGGCCATCATGTTTGGCGGTCGTGTGGCCGAAGAGTTGGTCCTTGGCCATACTACCACCGGCGCTGGAGACGATATCGAAAAAGCGACCGACCTGGCTCGCCGCATGGTGTGTGAGTGGGGCATGAGCGAGAGCCTTGGCCCCATGACCTTTGGGAGAAAGGAAGAACAGATCTTCTTGGGTCGGGATATTACCCAGACCAAAGACTACTCTGAAAAGACGGCCATTGAGATCGATACTGAGGTGCGCAACATCATTAGGGATGCCTTCAACCGGGCGCAGGACCTCCTCCAGACGCATATCGAGATCTTACACAAGATGGCTGAAGTCCTGCTGGAAAAAGAAGCCTTGGACGGACCTGAGATCGATGGCATCCTGAAACAATTCAACATCGAAGTTGACCCGGAGCCGACCGGCGCATAGGCAGGTTTGGGCAGTCGTCTCGGTTTGTCCCTGCCGCATTTCGGTGCAGTCGATGTCGATGGATGGTCGCATGAAGGGCGGGTGCAAAAGGGATTCCACCGCTTTGCCCCCGCCTCTTTTTTGCCGGCTGGCCACCTGTTCGCGAGGGTATTGGAGAAGGTTATCTGAATGTCGCTCGACGGAGCGCCCAGCACGAGACTATTCGGCACGGACGGGATTCGCGGGGTGGCCAATATGGAGCCGATGACCCCGGAGACCGTCCTGCGCGTGGGCCGCGCCCTGACGGCCGTCTTCCGGAATCGTCCCGGTCAGCACCGCATCGTTATCGGTACAGACACCCGAGTATCGGGCTCTATGCTGGAGGCTGCCCTCGCGTCCGGCGTGTGTTCCATGGGCGGAGATGCCCTGCTCGTGGGCTCCATGCCAACGCCCGGCATCGCCTTTCTCACCCGTAGCCTGGGCGCGGATGCCGGCGTGGTCATCTCCGCCTCGCATAATCCATTTCAGGATAATGGCATCAAAATATTCTCAGGCGACGGATTCAAACTGCCCGATGCGGTGGAGGATGAGATTACGGAGTTGGTGTTGAGTCACACGCTCGATGACGAGCGTCCTACAGCCGAGTCCATCGGCAAAGCGGCCCGCATTGACGCTGCCCTGGGCCGCTATCAGGGGTTTGTCAGAAACGCCTTTCCACGCCAGTTCACGCTGGACGGAATGAAAGTTGTGATCGACTGCGCCAACGGAGCCGCCTATACCATAGCACCGGCCGTGCTAGCCGATCTTGGCGCCGAGGTGATTCCGATAGGCACGGTGCCAAATGGCACGAATATCAATCTCGACTGCGGGGCCTTATATCCCCAGCAGGTGCAACGGCTTGTCCGCGAGCACGGTGCTCAGGTCGGCATCACCCTGGACGGAGATGCCGACCGAGCCATTCTGGTTGACGAGAGCGGAGAAATTGTTGATGGCGATGCCATGCTGGCCATTGCCGCCCAAGAGCACCTCCAGCAGGGCACGCTGCCCCACAGGACGATAGTGGCGACTGTGATGAGTAATCTGGGCCTTGAGATGGCGTTGCGTCAGATGGATGGCAGACTGGTCCGGACCCCGGTTGGTGATCGGTATGTTGTCGAGGAGATGCGCCGCGGGGGATATCGCATTGGGGGCGAACAATCCGGACATATTATCTTCCTGGATGTGAACACAACGGGCGATGGCCTTGTCACCTTTCTCTTTCTGCTGGCGATTCTCGTCCGGAGGCAGCGGCCACTCTCCGAGCTTCGTCAACTCGTGCGACGCTACCCTCAAACGTTGATTAACGTGCGCGTCCGAGAACGACAGGATTTGCGGACCATTGCGCCAGTGTCACAAGTTATCCAGCATGTCACCGATAAGCTAGGCGAGAATGGACGGCTCTTAGTCCGCTATTCCGGGACCGAGCCGCTACTCCGAGTCATGGTCGAGGGGGAAGACGAAAGCCTGGTTCGCGCCTACGGTGAGGAAGTTGCTGACGTGGTGCGGACCCACCTTGGGGCAGGTGAAGCTGCCTGAACGTAGTGTCTCATGTATCTTGTCTCTGCCGCTCAGATGCGTGAGCTTGATCGGCTCACAATCGAGAAATATGACACCCCCGGCCAAGTCCTGATGGAGCGCGCCGGCAGCGGTGCGACGCAGGTCCTGCTTGACTTTCTTGAGAAGCGGCCCAAACGAGCGATCGTGGTTGCCGGCAGAGGCAATAACGGGGGGGACGGATTTGTCATGGCCCGCCTGCTGAAAAAGCAGGGCATCGCCTGTGAGGTGATGCTTGCGGCCAAAAAGCGGGAGGTCGGGGGCGATGCCAGGCGCAATCTGCAGGCGTTCTTGCGTCTCAGGGGTCGAGTCGAAGAAGTCACCTCGCTGGATCAGTTGCCCGCTGCCGAGAAACGACTCGGACGCTGTGATGTGATCGTTGACGCCCTGCTTGGGACCGGGCTGAATACCGCGGTCAAGGGTATCCAGGCCGCGCTTATCGCCAGCATGAACGCCTGCGGTGTGCCCGTTGTATCGGTTGATATGCCGTCCGGTTTGCATGCCGATTCCGGACAGCCCGCAGGCTGTGCCGTTGCGGCGACGCTGACGGTGACATTTGGCTATCCCAAGCTCGGCCAAGTGTTCTACCCTGGGACGGCGCAGGTCGGACAACTCGCCTGTGTCGATATCGGGGTTGCCCCGCAGGCCCTGACCGAGGTTGCGCCCCAACTGCACGTCCTGACACGCCGCGAGGTGGGTGGACAGATACGCGGGCGTCAGCCCGAATCACATAAGGGCGATTTTGGCCACCTGCTGGTCCTTGCCGGCGCGCGCGGGAAAAGCGGAGCGGCCGTGTTAAGCGCCTCTGCCGCCTTGCGGACCGGGACCGGGCTGGTTACCTTAGCCGGCCCACAAGGACTCATCCCCATATTCTCCTCCGTTTTGCTTGAGGCCATGACCGCCTCTCAGCCCGAGCGCGCAGACGGGAGTCTGAGACTGAATGCACGCATATTAAGCCAATCATTGCATGGAAAAAGCGCCCTCGTTTTTGGGCCCGGCATCGGCGTGTCTGCTGAAACGAAGCGTATGGCGCGCTGGCTTCTCAAAAACAGCCCGGTCCCCCTTCTCATCGATGCCGACGGGCTGAACTGTGTGGCGTCTCAGGTAGCTATGCTGAAAACGGCCCAGGTGCCGGTCATACTCACCCCCCACCCTGGAGAAATGTCTCGGCTGGCCGCCCTGTCCACCGCTGATATTCAGGCCCAGCGGCTGGAGGTCGCTCGTGAGTTTGCCACACGGTATGGCTGCTATCTCGTCCTCAAGGGAGCCCGGAGCATTATCGCCGCTCCTGACGGTCGGGCCTGGATCAATCCGACCGGGAATCCGGGTATGGCCAGCGGTGGCATGGGCGATGTTCTGTCCGGCATTATCGGCGGCCTGCTGGCCCAGGGCTATGCGCCGGATGTGGCGTGTTGCCTGGGCGTGTTTCTGCACGGTGCTGCCGCCGACACCTTTGCCCAGCAGCACGGCCAGGCCGGGCTGCTGGCGCGCGACGTGATTGACAACATTCCAGACACGCTGAGCGCCCTCTCGCGGGCCGGCCAAGTCGATGCGCATGCCGCCTATTATTCAGACATTCTCGGCTGAAGAGACCTTGTCCCTTGGACGCCAGCTGGGACGACTCCTGACCCCCGGCATGATCCTCGGGCTGTGCGGTGATTTGGGCGCGGGCAAGACCTGCCTGGTGAAAGGCATAGCCGACGGACTCGAGATTGCCCCTGAAACCGTGACCAGCCCTACCTTTACTCTTGTGGCCGAGCATTATAGGGGAAGGGTGCCACTCTATCATATAGATCTCTACCGGCTTGAAGGGCTGGAAGGCGAAGAACTCGGCTATGAGGAGTATCTCTTTGGGCAGGGTGTAGCCGTTATTGAGTGGTTTCCGTTTCTGCCGAACGATATGCGCGAGGTGATAGAAGAATACCTGCTGATTGCGATTGAGTGTGGGGCGGGAGACACGCGCACTCTGACCCTGACTCCCTACGGAGAACGGTACGACCGGCTGCTCGCTCAGGTAGAAACCATACGCACAGAGAATCATAAGCGCTGATGTTGATTGTTCAGAAATACGGCGGCACCTCGGTCGGCTCGATTGACCGCATCCAGGAGGTGGCCGCACGTGTGGCCGCGACGCGCGACGCCGGCCATCAAGTCGCCGTTGTACTGTCCGCGATGAGCGGCGAAACCAACCGCCTGCTCGCCCTGGCACGGCAGATTGCCGAGCTGCCCGATGCGCGCGAGAGCGACGTGCTTGTCTCAACCGGGGAACAGGTCTCGATTGCCCTGCTGGCCATGGCCCTCAAAGAGCGCGGTTCGCCGGCGGTGTCGCTGCTTGGCCATCAGGTCCAAATCGAGACCGACGCCGCCTATGGGCGGGCGCGGATTAAGCAGGTCGAGACGGCCCGCCTGTTGAACAGGCTCAAGGACGGCCATATTGTCGTGATTGCCGGCTTCCAGGGCGTGAACGTACAGCAGGATATCACCACACTGGGGCGGGGCGGGTCAGACACGACCGCGGTGGCCATTGCCGCGGCACTACAGGCGGATGTGTGCGAGATTTACACCGATGTGGACGGCGTGTATAGCGCCGACCCGCGCATCTGTCCCCAGGCCCATAAGCTGGAGCGCATCTCCTATGAGGAGATGCTCGAACTCGCCAGTCTGGGCGCAAAAGTGCTCCAAATTCGCTCCGTAGAATTTGCCAAACGCTATCAGGTCCCGGTGCATGTCCGCTCAAGCTTTTCGCCGGACGAAGGGACGTGGTTAGTGCCGGAGGATCAAAGTATGGAAGAGGTGACGGTCTCGGGTGTCACGTCTGATCTGGATCAGGCGAAAATTACCCTGATGCGGGTGCCTGACCGGCCCGGCTTAGCCGCCAAGCTGTTCACGCCCATTGCGCAAGACAACATCGTCGTGGATATGATCATTCAGAACGCCAGTGCGGATGAAAAGACCGATGTCACGTTTACGTTACCGCGCGGAGATGTGCAAAAGGCCCTTGAGCGGGTCAAAAATGTGGCGCAGGAGATCGGGGCAGGGGACGTTGTCTACGACACCGAAGTCGTCAAGGTCTCGATTGTCGGGCTGGGCATGCGTAGCCACGCGGGAGTTGCCTCCCGCATGTTTGAGGTGTTGGCCGCAGAAGGAATCAATATTCAGATGATTTCAACCTCGGAGATTAAAATCTCTATCGTGATTGCCGCCAAGTACGCCGAGCTGGCCGTTCGGGTACTGCACGATGCCTTTATCCCCTCAGTCTAGCCAACGAGGCGGGTAGCCAAGATGGTCAGAAAATATGTGAGAGTATTATGAAACAGACGCCCACGATTGCTCTATACGACACAACCTTACGGGACGGGTGTCAGTCCGAGGATGTTTCGCTCACCCTGGATGATAAATTACGCATTGCCGAAGAGCTGGACGCATTTGGTGTGCACTACATCGAGGGTGGCTGGCCGGGCTCGAATCCCCGCGACGAAGAATTTTTTGCAGCGGTCAAGAAACTCGATCTGAAACAGGCCCGCATTGCTGCCTTTGGCTCCACCCGGCGGGTGAATAGCACGGCCGCGGACGACTTGAATATTCGCTTGCTCATACAGGCCGCCACCCCGGTGGTGACCATTGTGGGCAAGACCTGGGACCTCCACGTGCGGGACGATCTGCGTATCTCAAAAGAGGCCAACGTCGAAGTCATTGGCGACTCGATTGCCTATCTGAAACAGCGGGTGGATGAGGTCATTTTTGATGCCGAACACTTTTTTGATGGCTTCAAGGCCAACCCAGCCTACGCGCTGGAATGCCTGACCGCCGCGGCTCAGGCCGGCGCGGACATCCTGGTGTTGTGCGATACGCGCGGCGGGAGCATGCCACCCGACATTCGTCAGGGTATGCAGGCGGCCGCTCAAGCGGTCGAGGCGAAGCTTGGTATCCACTGTCACAACGACTGTGAATTGGCCGTGGCCAACACGCTCGTCGGGGTGGAAAGTGGGGCCGTTCAGGTCCAGGGCACGATCAACGGCTTTGGCGAGCGCTGTGGCAACGCCAATCTGTGTTCGATCATTCCCAATTTGCATCTCAAGATGGGCTACCACTGTATCAGTCCTCAGCAGCTCAGGCAGTTGCCGCAGTTGTCTCGTCTGGTGTACGAGTTGGCCAATATCGAGCCGAATAAACGCCAGGCCTATGTCGGTGCGAGCGCCTTTGCGCACAAGGGCGGCCTGCATGTCGCCGCGGTTCAGAAAAACAGCGAGACCTATGAACACATCGACCCGGAACTCATTGGCAACACCCAGCGCGTTTTGGTTTCCGACCTGTCTGGACGGAGTAACGTCATCTACAAAGCCAAAGAGTTCGGCCTGGACGTGGAGAGCACTGATCCCGCGCTCAGGACTATTCTGGATGAAGTGAAGCAGCTTGAGCACTCAGGCTTTCAGTACGAAGGAGCCGAGGCCTCCTTTGAGCTCCTCATGCGTAAAGCCCTGAACGGCACGGTCCGCCATTTTCGTCTTATCGGGTTTCGGGTGATAGACGAAAAACGGAAAGAGGATGAGCCGCCGCTATCCGAAGCCACCATTATGCTGGAAGGACCGGACGGCCAGATAGAGCATACCGCGGCCCAGGGCAATGGGCCGGTCAATGCACTGGACCAGGCTTTGCGTAAAGCCTTGACCAAATTTTACCCTCAGCTCGAATCGGTTGAACTGCACGACTATAAAGTCCGAGTGCTGGGCGCAGGCGAGGGGACCAGCGCCACGGTGCGGGTCCTGATTGAATCCGGTGATGAAACCGACCGGTGGGGCACCGTGGGCGTGTCGCATAATGTCATCGAGGCGAGCTGGCAGGCACTGGTGGACAGTATGGAGTTCAAGCTGCAAAAAGATACCCACTGATATGGCCGCACAATCCAGTCCGCTCGTCCACGCCGTCATTGGCGGGGCGCTGATGGGACTGGCCAATCTCGTTCCCGGTATCAGCGGCGGCACCATGCTGCTGATCACCGGCGTCTATCCCGGCTTTATTGGGGCCGTAGCCGAAATCACGACCCTGCGCTGGCGCTGGTCGTCTGTGGTATTGCTGGGTACGATAGGCGGCGGCGCAGTCCTGGCTATTCTTCTCCTGGCCGGACCGACCAAAACTCTCGTTATTGAGTATCGCTGGGTCATGTACAGCCTGTTCATTGGTCTCACCCTGGGGAGTGTGCCACTCCTGTGGCGTCTTTCTCTTCCGGTGTCGCGGGGCTTCTTCACCAGTGCCGGGGTCACTTTTGGGCTGATGATTCTGCTTGCTTTCGGGACTCCGCTGCAAACGGGACCGGGGGACGAGTCCCTCGGGTTGCTCTTTGTTGCCGGTCTGGCCGGGGCCAGTGCCATGGTGCTGCCCGGCGTATCCGGGGGATATCTTCTTCTCCTGCTCGGTCAATATGTGCCCATCCTCAGGAGCATAGAAAAGCTGCGCCTGGGCCTGTTTGGCGCAGGCGAACAGGCCGGGCTGCATTGGCCTCTTATTCAAGAGGCGTTATGGGTCGTGATACCGGTCGGCCTGGGCGTGGCGGCGGGTATTATTGGGGTCAGCAACCTCATCCGCTGGTTGCTGGAACACCATCGGACAGCCACCCTGGGCGCCCTCATGGGCCTGGCGCTCGGCGCGATTATTGGCCTGTGGCCGTTTCAGGCCGGGGTCCCGCCTCAGGTCGGTGAGCGGCTGCACGGTCAGGTGGTCACCCCGGAAACCCTGGATCAGATCGATGCCGAAGACTGGCCAGTCCGGCTGTTTCCGCCCAGCGCTGGGCAGCTAGGCGCGGCGCTGGGGTTGATCGCGCTTGGTGCGGGAATAACCCTCGGTCTGGAGCGGCTCAAGAACCCCGCCGCTCCAGTGCGTTGAGCGTGTCTTTCACCGGCCTTATTTCTTGACAAAGCGGCGCGGGAGTCTGACAATGGTTCATAGTGTGCATGATAGTGGATGGATAGTTTTCTCCAAGAGAGGAAGAAGCAGTGTGGCGGTGGGGTGGGGTGGTCTTCGGCGTCTTCCTGGGTGTACTGGTTGGCCTTTCAGCGTGTTCCCGCACCCAGTACGGACATCACGTCGTTCGGCCCGGTGAGACGCTGTCCGAGATCGGGTATGCGTACCGCATTCCGTGGCGAGATTTGGCAGCGCTGAATAGGATTCGTAATCCTGACCGCATAGCGGCTGGACAGCGTCTGCGTATGCCGCCCGGGGCCAGATACAACAGGTCCAGAGCAGCAACAGCCCAGTCTTCCCGCTCCAGACCCGAGAAGAGGCATGCCCGGTCACGCTGGAGACCGAAATCGCCGCCGGTCTACCCGCCTATTCCCAAGGATACGGAAAAGTTCTTCAGTTGGCCGCTCAACGGCAGGTTGACCTCCCGTTTCGGTCCGCGTAAGGGAAGCTTCCACGATGGCATCGACATTGCCGCGCCAGTCGGCACCCCGGTCCGTGCGGCCGCTGCGGGGCGGGTCATCTTTAGCGATGCCTTACGCGGCTATGGCAATGTTGTTATTGTCAAGCATGCGAACGGCTTTACCACCGTGTACGCCCACCATCACCGCAATCTGGTGAAAGACGGTCAAGCGGTCCAGCGGGGCGCTATTGTCGGCGAGGTTGGAAAAACCGGCCGGGTAACGGGCCCGAGCTTACACTTTGAGGTCCGCAGTGGTAAAAACGCCCGCGACCCGCTCCATTATTTGCGCCCGGTGCGCCACGCGACGCAGCGGAAATAAAACCGGACTAAAGACAAGCAGACCAGAGAGTGAGGAGAGACGCATGCTGGACTTGAAACCATTGATTCGTGAGGTCCCGGATTTTCCCAAACCGGGCATCGTCTTTAAGGATATTACACCCTTACTCACTCATGGGCCGGCCTGGCAGCAGGTGATAGATCAACTCGTCGCCCGGTATCGAAACAAAATCGATATCATCCTGGGGATTGAATCTCGCGGGTTTATCTTTGGTTCGGCACTGGCCTACGCCCTGGGCTGTGGCCATGCCCTGGTGCGAAAACCCGGCAAGCTGCCGGCGGCAACCTTTGCGGCAAGCTATGAACTCGAATACGGAACCGACACGCTAGAGATGCATCAGGATGCATTTCCGCCGAATAGCCGCGTCTTGCTGATCGATGACCTCCTTGCCACCGGCGGCACGGCCCAGGCCGCCATTTCGCTGGCGGAAAAACTCCAAGCCCACATCGTAGAAGCCGCCTTTCTGATAGAGCTGTCCTTTTTGGGCGGCCGAGAGCGTCTCGCCCCGCATGCCGTCTTTTCCTTTATCCAGTATGACGGGGAATAAGGGCGCTGGCCGGTAGCGGTAAAAAAGTTGCCGCACCCCTGACTGTGATTAAAGGATAAGGCGTACGTGGCGGCCTATTTTCTCCTCTTTGGCGTGGTGTGTTTATGGGCAACGAATTTTCCGGCCGGGAAGTTCATGCTCGGGGCGGTTGGACCGCTGACCTTGATAGCGATCCGAACGGTCGTCGGCGCGGTTCTCTTGACGCTCCTGGGCTGGAAGTCGCAACCCGATTGGTGGGCCGAACTCCGCAAAGACCTGAAAAGTACGGTTGTGATGACGCTCACCGGCGTGATTGGAGCCGGTACGCTTTTTTATCTTGGCCTGAAGACGACGTCTGCCTCGAATGCCGGTATTATCGCCGCCTCCACCCCGATGTGGGTTGCCTTCTTTTCCTGGGCCTTCTTGAAGGAACAGCTTTCCCTCATCAACGTCGCGGGCATGTTGCTGTCCTTTGTGGGTCTGGTTGCCATTATTTGTCGGGGCTCGCTGGATATTCTCTTTGCACTGTCTTTGAATTGGGGAGATTTGTATATTCTGCTCGGCCAACTCAGTTGGTCGTCGTATACCGTCTATAGTCGGGTAGCTCTGGCGCAGCGTTCGGCGGCCGCGGCAACGGCGAGTTCGTATATCGCCGGGACCTTTATCCTGGTCCCGCTGTGCCTGATTGAAGCACCGTTCAGCGCCGGCTTTGATTTTTCGCCCCTCGTTCTGATCGCTCTGGGCTATCTCTCGTTGTTGTCGCCGCTGACGAATCTGCTGTACTACCAGGCCCTGACCAGAGTCAGTCCCCACCGGGCGGCGGTGTTTATGAACCTCATTCCGATCATCGTGATGATCTCGTCAGCCATTTTTCTGGATGAACAGATCACTCGGGTACAGATCCTGGGGACGGCCTGCGTGATCGGTGGCGTCGTGCTGACGACAAAGCGATGATGCTCCCTCTCGTCTTTCACAACAGAATGTACAGATGCGCTTGCGAGAGGAGGGGCCTATCAGCTATAGGGCCAGAGGGACAACCTCTCCACGGAGGAGCACACTATGCAAGAGCCTTCTCGTCCAGTTGAGGTGCGAGAGCTGCGCCGAGCCAAGCGCTCACGAGAGCATCTGATGAAGGGAACGGCGCTTCTCCTGCTGATTATCTTCGGCACGACCACCCTACTGCGCTACTTTGGACCGGGTTCCGTCCTGTGGCTGGCGGGCGGTGTTGGGGCTTGGTTGCTCATCAGTGCTTTTATGCGGCGGCGCCCCAATGCGACTGAACGCTCAGACCAGGCTGAAGCATCTCTTCTGGTTGAGCCCGATCAGATGCAGGGGACAGAATTCCTGGAACAGGCCGTGGGCGTCCTGCAGGCGCAGGGCTATGAAACGCAGATACAGAACGTGCCGGATGACTCGGCAACCTGTCTGCTGCTGGTCAGAGGGGACGAACGGGTCTGGTGTCTGGTTGAATATGCGCCAGTGGACGAGGGGATTATTGACGCGGCCCGTGAGGCGTTGAAAAAGACTGCGTGTAACCAGGTCATGGTCCTGAGTCCGTACAAATCGTCAGCCCAAGTCCAGGTGGCCGCGTTGCAGCAGGGAGTGGTGCTGATCGACCATGACGAGTTTCTCAGGTTGCGGTCCTTACAGGTGAAGGGGCACCGCGTACATGCGTTTCGCTCCGGGGCTGCGCACGAAACCCCCACCCGGATACCCCGCCGTAGACGATAACATTGGCTGTCGTGTGTTGTTATGCTGACTTTTATCTCCGGGAATACCAACAAGGTCCGGGAATGCGAACGTCTGCTGGGCGCTGCGCTGGCGTATGCGTCGCTGCCGCTCGACGAAATTCAGGCTATCGACTCACTCCCGGTCGTCGAACACAAGGCCCGGCTGGCCTACGCTGCCCTCAAGCGGCCGGTCCTGGTTGAAGACACGGGCCTGGCCTGTGCCGCCTGGAATGGCTTGCCCGGCGCGTTAATCAAATGGTTTCTCAGCAGTCTGGGGACCGAGGGCCTGTGCCGGCTGATGCAGGCGGAGACGAATCGGGCGGCAACAGCCACCACGCTGCTGGGCTATTGCGACGGCGAAAGCCTGCACACCTTTGCCGGAACGGTCCAGGGCTCCATCCCCGATTACCCCCGAGGCACGGCTGGTTTTGGCTGGGATGCGATTTTTCAGCCAGAGGCGAGCGTCCTCACTTTTGCCGAAATGAGTACTGCGGAAAAAGATCGTTGCTCTATGCGGCGCAAGGCGCTTGAGGCATTCCGAGTGTCAGGTTTGCTGGACGGCTGAGCCGTTAAGCTGCATGAGTCTGACGCGCATGGTGGGCACGCGCTCCGCTGAAAACAGGCTCCTGTTCGACATCCTGCCGCGGGTGAGTCGATCATTCTATTTGAGTGTCCGTATTCTCCCCACAGCGCTCCGCCGGCCGATCGGGCTGGCCTATTTGTTCTGCCGGGCGGCGGACACCATCGCGGATACGCGTCTCGTTCCGCGCGCGGGGCGCTTGGAACGTCTACAAGAGTATCGGGCTGCATTTGCAGAGCAGAATCTGGCGATCTGCCAGACTTTGGCGACCGAGCTTGCCCCGCACCAGGACAATCCCGCAGAGCGCACTTTACTCGCTAGCCTCAGACAGTGTTTCTCGTGTCTGGACACGCTTGACCCGCAAGACCAAGCTCATATCCGGACGCTGGTCTTAACCCTGACGCAGGGGATGCAAATGGATTTGACGCTTTTCCCGGCCGAAGAGGCGGGACGGGTTGGCGTGCTTGAGACGCGGGCTGACCTGGATCGCTACACCTATCTTGTGGCCGGCTGTGTCGGCGAATTCTGGACGAAAATATCGCTGGATCATATCGCCTCGCTGCACCACTGGAATGCCGAGGACATGTGCGCGCGGGCGGTGCGATTTGGCAAAGGCTTGCAACTCACCAATATCCTGCGCGACCTGGCGCAAGACCTGCGGATCGGACGCTGCTATCTCCCCCGGACCGATCTCATTGCCCTAGGGGTGGAACCGGAACAATTATGCGGCGCAGACCGGCTGGAAGCCATGCAGAAGGTCCGGCCGCTGCTGAATGAGTTGCTGGAGGTCACCCTGAGCCATTATCAAGAGGGCTGGGTCTATACTCAGGCCATTCCAAGACGCGAGTGGCAACTGCGTCTGGCCTGCGCCTGGCCCCTCCTCATCGGTGCCGCCACCGTGCGTCTCCTGCGTGGTGCGCCCGACCTGCTCGACCCGGCCGTTCGGGTAAAGATTCCCCGTGCCCACCTGTATCGACTCCTCCTCGGCTCTGTGGTGACAGTCTGGTCAAATCGGGCACTGACACGCCAGTACCATGCGGTCCGCTTTTCAAGCCAGGGGCCGGATTGTCCCCTTCCTATGAAAAAAAGAACCCGATGAAAAAAGGAACACAGAAAATCTCCGGACAGAGACGGCGCGGAAACGTTGGGCGGGGGCGGACCTTGCCCGACTATCTACGAAAAAACCTGGATATCGTGTTTGTGGGCCTGAATCCCGGCCTCTATTCGGCCGAAGTCGGCCATTATTTTGCCAACAAGGTCAATCGTTTCTGGGAAGCGCTGTCCGCTTCCGGCTTGGTTCCCGACCCGGTCGGGCCGGAAGACGACGCCCGACTCATGGGCTGGGGTATCGGGCTGACCGATATTGTCAAGCGTCCGACCGGGGGCATTCATGAGGTTTCGCGGGCTGAATTTCGTCGCGGCGCAAAAGCGCTCCGCGAGAAGATTGTGCACTATGCGCCGCGTATCGTGTGCTTTAACGGCCTGACCGGCTACCGCATCTGTTGCGGCAAGGATGCAGGGCTGGGCGACCGGGACCATCGTTTTGGGGGTGCCCATGTGTTCGCGGTGCCGTCGACCAGCCCGCGGAATGCGCACTACTCGCTGAGCGATATTGTCACGACGCTGCGCGATCTCAAGGAATTCAAAGAGTCGCTCCAGGCCAAGGCTCGCTAGTGCATAGTCTCATAACGAATTCAGGCGTCACCCCGATACGGGCGGGTCACCACCCGAGCGCCGTTATGAATAAAGAAGGAGCGCACGATGTTCTCCAAATCGTGTCCGACGCGGGGATTCGAGGTCTGGGTTTTCACGAATTTCTTGAGACGGCGAATAAAATCGACCTTCTCGCCTCTGTCTGCGAGGGCATCGGTAATAATCGTATCCGGGTCCCTTTCCTCAGACCGGCAGAAATCGGCCAAGGTCTGAAGGCGACTGTCCCACTCCTCATCGCTGAGATTGTAATAGCGATTGACGTTCTCGATCCACTTTTGGACGCTGGGATAAGACTGCAAGTCGTTCATGGCTGCTATATTTTTTCTCTGTCGGCCTGCCCCTACAACGGAAAACCCAACATGCGGGCCAGATGTTTGAGTTCTTCAAAACGTCCGGGTTTGGGCATTTCTTCCTGGAGCAGTTTTTCTTCTTTCAACGTTTCGACAATCTCGGCATCACGCGCAAACGGCTTGCCATAGGCGCCGTCATAATAGAGCGTTTCAAAGGGCAAGCGGGGTCGTTGGCCGCCCCCATCCGGGGATTCCGCGGGATAGCCAACCAACTGACACCAGACCGGGACCCAGCCCTCAGGAGCCTTCAGGACAGCGTGGAGGTCTGGAGTTTTCTCGGCCGAGGCCGCCATGTGCAGGCAGGTGCCCAGTCCCTCGTTGACGGCAGCCAGGACGGCGACCGCGCACGCTCCGACCGTCTCCTGCCGGGCAACCGCTTCTGCCGCCTCACGCGGGAGGCCGTGAATCAGCGAGTGAATGGCCGGCATGCCTTCGGGTGCGGTCTCGCCTTTGACAATGGCCGAATCAATCGTCTCATGCGTCCAGCCGTAGAAGGTCGGCAGCGCACCCAGGTCTACCAGGTCATGAACCCGAGTCCGAAAGGTGTCTGCGGTAGAACCCTCCACATCGGCAAACCAGTAGATCCAGACGGGCGCGTTGACGTGCGCCCCCTGATAGTTGTCACACGCCAGCAGGGTTTCCCGGTCTTCTTTTGACAGCTTGTCGCGTTCAACAACAATAGCGCGCCAGGGCTGGAGGTTGCCCGGACAGGTGGTCAAACGGACCACTTCGAGAATCCGCTGTATCTTCTCCTTTTCGACCTGCTCCCAGGGCTTGAAAATTCGAATGCTGCGTCGTGAACCAACCACTTCGAGAAAATCCATCGTCTCCTCCTTATTCCGTGGGCCAGCTTATGACAGTGGACTCGTTTGTAACAGGACGCCGTTATGGATCAAAAAGCTGCGGATATAATTCCCCATTTGCCGCTTTTCGCCCGCGCCCCCGCCGATGCGAGATTCAAACTCGGTGATCCGGTCCGCGTAAAAACGCCGACCCTTGGCCCGAATTTTTTTCCCGCCCTCAACCTCGCGCAAGCACTCAGCAATGATCTGATCCGGCTCTTTGTCTACCAGGGCGCAGAAATCTTGTAAGACCGCCACGCGCTGCAATCCCTCGTCGCGGGATACACCGGACTGGTCTTCCAGGCCCTTCAGCCAGGCCTGAACCGTTTTGGCGTTCTCTATATCTGTCGTCATCGTGTGCGTGTCCTTCTCTTCTGCTGGCTATTCTTCCGGCTATTCTTCCGGCAAGCCCAGCATCCGGCTCACTGCCCGGACTTCCTCTTTCCGCCACGAGAAGGGCGCCGGGTCCTGAATCATTTTTTCGGCTCGGAGCCGGGCCGCGCCTTCCTCGGTGCCCCGGAACGGCTGGCCATATTTCCCCTCATGGAACAGCTCGCCCAGCGGGGGACGGGGACGTTGGCCGCCGGCTTCCCAGCTCTCTGCCGGGTAGCCAACAAATTGGACCCACAGCGAGGTCCAGGAGTCCGGCACCCCAAGCACCTGGCGGGCGGGTTCTTCGGGATAGGTACACAGCATGGTCCCCAGCCCTTCATCGACCGCGGCAAGGAGTGCCTGCGAGATGGCCAGACCCGACTCACAGCCCGTCACCTTGGCGCATAATACCTCGTCGGAACTGAAGGCCTGGACGACTTGGGGGTAGGCGACTTCGTTGATGAAGGTGTGCGTCCAGCCATGACTGATATTGAGGACGCCTATATCGACCTGCTCCGCCGCTCGGGAGGGCATATCGCGGGCAAAGGCTTTGAGGTCGCCCCACCAGTAGATATGGATGGGCGCCATTTCGATCATGCCTGCGTTCACCGGCAGCGTCAGCGACGCAAGGTCGGCCTTCGACAGGGCATCCCGCTCGACCACGATGGCCCGCGCAAAGTCGGCATTCCCGGCTCGGCTCGCCAAGCGCGCCGCCTCAAGAATCGTCTGCACTTTGTCCCGTTCCACCGGCCGCCACGGCAGGAAATACCGAATTGAGCGTCTGCGACCAACAACCTCTTTGAATTCCACTGATCTATCCTCCGTCAAGCTAGGCTGCGCTGTGAGCGGCGTGTGACCGGCAGGAGTGTATCGATTTTTCTGACCTGCCGGAAGGGTAGGCGGAGGGGCTCTTCCAGTCGATCTCCCCCCGACGCTATGGTAGGATGCCCGCCATCCGGACCAGACTGCAAGGAGCAAGTTCCATGAAGATGACCGTCCGTCCCACTGCCCTGATTGCGGCTGCCCTCTCGTTTTGTATCGTCAGTTGTGCCGCCCCAAAGACGCCGCCTCGGGTGGTGCGGGAAAAGCCCAAGCTGACGGCAAACTCCTGTGAAGAGGCGAATCGGCTGGTCTACAAAGCAATCCAGGCTATGGGCTATACTATTGCTGAATACTCACTGGCAAGACCAGGGCAGGCTGGCCGCATCTCTGCCACGAAGGAGAATGCGACCAATGGTATTGTCACTATCTCATGCACAGAGAGTAGTGCCAGCATTGATGCCCGGAATTCTGTACAGGTCCCGTCGCTGCTGGGCGCGGCCGAGCGTCCGCACCATTTCGTGAACAGCTTTCCCATGTCGTATCAGATGGTCCAACGGCGCGCAGCCTATGTGGCGGACAACCCCGAAACGGGGACTCTCCAACTCACGATTGTACCGCTCAATAATTTTGAAGCTCAAAACGCCCTTGGAACTGATACGCAGGCCAGTGGAATTCTTCCCGTGCGAGTGACGATTCAGAACAATACGCCACGCCCCTACGCTATTGAGGCCAGCAAGATTTTTCTGGTACCTGACAGTGGCGGGCGGGTTGCCCCGGTATCCTCACCGGGTGGGGGGAGTTCTCTCCAGGATATGACGATCGAGCCCGGCCAGAGTGCGTCCGGCTTTCTCTACTATCCGGCCGGCAACTATTCTTCCGCCCGCACTTCCGTAATTGACAAAGAGAATGACGAACGTGAGGGGTTTTCGGTCCAGTTTTGAGAAAAAGGTAAGGAGTAGGCATGCCTCGATTGACTATTACGCTATCCCATGAGCGGCATGTGGCGCTCAGAGAAGCGGCAGCCCAGCGGGGGAAGACTATCCGCGAACTCATAGAAGAAAGTCTGGATTTCTACGGTATCAAAACGAGGGCAAACGCAGCCACGCTTGTTGCCCGTGCTCGGAAGCATTCTTCCCTCAATGAGAAAGAAGCTATGGCCCTCGCTGTCAAGGAGACGAAGGCCGAGAGGCGGGGATGAAGCCACCCCTCGCCATTATCGACACAAACGTCATTGCAAGCGGCTTGATTACGAACACTCCTGAATCACCCACACGTCATATTTTGGACGGTATGTTGAGTGGCGATTTCCCCTTCCTGCTATCCATGGAGTTGATAGTCGAATACCGAGCGGTTCTCCTCCGGCCTCGATTACGAGAGAAGCATGGTTTGGATGAGAGGGGGGTCAATGTCATCTTGGAACAGATTGTCATGAATGGCCTGCTCCGCGAACCTCCTGTATTCACTGGCACCGTCCCGGATAAAGGAGACCGTCATCTCTGGACGCTCCTTGTTGCTGAGACTTCAGCGGTGCTTGTAACCGGGGGTCAAGCGCTTATCCAGAATCCTCCTATTAAATCCCAAGTGATTTCCCCACGTATTTTTGCTGCACTGCTGACGTCATAAATGTCATTCGACCAAAGATATGGAAGGCGACCCGGAGTTAACGAAGCGGAGTCCAAGGGTGGATTCTCTTCACAGATTATCTGGAACGCCAGGTACGGGAAGGTCTTCGTGGGCAGAAGCGGCGGCAAAAGCGATTGCCGCGCGAATGTCTTCTTCTGTGAGTGAGGGAAAATCGGCCAGGATTTCTGCGATGCTTGCTCCCTCAGCTAAGCTCGATAACACCGTCCGCAGCGTTACTCGTGTCTCTTTGATGACAGGCTCGCCGCCACAGACTCGTGGGTCCCGGATAATCCGACCCTGATAATTCATAGCGTTCTCTTATCCTTTTATGCTGTGTATTAGACGAAGATGTCGCGGCTAAGCGGATTATAGTGTCATTTCGTTGCGACAATCAAAACCATATCAGTGACGGAAGTTAGGTGTGAGAAAGGCATTGTTATGACTTCTATGCGAAACCTTCGTTGTTTTGTCTTGCTATTGAGCCTTTATCCCGCCGTTGCGTTTCTTATGCTTCTATTAGTTCCACCGCCTCAGGCAAACGCCTTTTGGGGCTCTCTCTTTAAAAGATCACCCAGTATAATTGAAAAACTGTCCAAAAGCTCAAAGGCATTACCTGATGATGAAATAATCAAGCTCTCCAAACTCTCCGATGAAGCTAATGGCACAGGTAAACTTGGAAAGGAGCTTGGGAAATTAAATTTACCCAATGATGTGCTTGAAGATACATTTATGCGTATCGCTATTCATCAAGGAAAAGTTACCAGAAAAGAAGCAGGAGGAATGTTTACCAGATTAGGAAATACGCCTGGATTTCGCTCTACTCTAAGAAAAATAATTGGAAATAATGCTGCGGTTACAAACGGGCACTTGAATGAGTTAAGAATTGCCGACTCGGCGTCCATGAACAGATTCAAAGTGCTAGAGATAGGGGAAAAGTTTAATGACGGACGAAAGAAAGCGCCAACCGATATAGATGTAGTTCTCGAAAGAGGGGGCAAACGCTTCGCTATAGAAGCCAAGGACTATGCACCAACAAAACAAATCCCACTGGTTCAATACAGGGCAGATTTGGACACCTTGGTTGAGTACAAAAAAGCACACTCGCAGCAGGTTATTCCCATATTTACCATGACAAATAAACCCGACGGGCGGCATCTAAAAATCTTAGAGAGTGAAGCTAACAAAAGAGGTGTTGAACTGATTTTTGGAAGGCCCCAAGTATTGGTAGAACAAATGAAGATTCTAGCAGAAATCCCGTGAAACCTTACCTGTTATTACTGCTGTTAATTTGCCTGTATCCAGATTTGACTTATGCAGCCGGGGCTACTTTTGAGTCTTTTTACAAAGAACCTTGGCCTACCACTTGGATTCTTGCCGGCGCAGCTCTAACTGCGGCTATAGCTACAGCTCTAATAATTTCTACAGGAGGTGCAGCAGCGGCAGCAACTCCTGCTGTGAAGGCTATTGGCACATGGATTGGCGGTAAAATGGGGCTGTCAGGTGGTGCGGCGCTTAAGGCGGGTCTTGCTTTGCTTGGTGGGGGTGCAAAAGCCAGTGGCGGTCTTGGCATGGCAGGTGGGACAACACTACTCTTTGCTTCACTAAATTTCGGAACTGATATGGGAATTGGTTATACGCTTGAAAGGGCGATGAGCGAGTACAGCTACAACAATCTTGCAGAACAAAGTAAGGGGCTACCGACCCTCCCGCTGCCGGTGAATGGCTCTGGACCTGATACTTATGAAGCTGCCATAGAAATATTAGATGATGTCAATAAAGAGTTGCCTCTGTCTGCTAACAGCAACCAACAGCTAATAGGGCAGGCTATAAGCAGAATAGAAAAAGCAAACAAGGAGTCTCGGTCCTGGAATGAGGATGAAAAAATAAAGAACCGGTCCTTATTGTCGTTACTCTATTTTATTTCAAACGATTATGACAAGGCAAAAGATCATGCTGACATAGCAATGAGGTACGCGAGAACTTCAGAGATCAAAAAACCCCTTCCGGCATTTATCTACGCAACCAGTTCCTTATATGAGAGAGAATTTGATTTTTCCCATATCACTAATGACTATTTCAGCTACTCAGTATTAGCAGAACCCGATAACCCGCTCATTCCACTCCTGTTTTCAATATATTTAGACAGGATGTTGCTACGCTTTAATGACGACTTTTTGAATGAGACGGCGCTATATCAAATATTTACAATCATGGAATCACCCGCGCTTAAAGAATTGCGGGTGCAGAACTACACAATCTTACTTTCAAGATATTTTGTGCGTCTGAAACTAGAGCAACAAAAGATAATGGCTCTGGCGAGCACCTCAAGCAGTACGATCAAAAATAGCCCGAAAACTTTGCAAGTCGTCAATGATTCACTTGATAGCTATGAGGCACTCCTAAGTGACGCAGGGGATGTCACGATAAGTATGTTAACTCTGGATTTAAACGATAATGAGAGCATACAAAGGGCTGAAATTCGCAATTTATTGCGGGACTATAGGAGGGATGCAAAAAGACTTGCTTCCCTCGTCGATGATTTTAGAACACGAGTGGTGAAGACTAGATCATCAGCGACGGAGACTGGAACATCAGCGACGGAGACTGGAACATCAGCGACGGAGACTAGATCATCAACGAGGGAGGGGGTTGCCGTGGGTGTCGGGCTGGCTATCTTGGCGCTCCTTGGGGTGTTTGCCTGGAGAATCATAAGGCCGTGAAATCATTGCAGGGGGTGCGCATGGGGTCATCATCGCTATCCCACAGCACAACAATCCCTCGACCCTAATGCCCCATCTGCTCGCGCGCTTTATCAACATAGCGCTGAATCAGCAGGCGCATGGTTTCTGCGGGCTGGATGCCGATAAGAGGAAACTCGCCGAGCATAAAGGTCGGATAGCCGACCACGCCAAACGTGGCGGCTTCCTGTTCGGTTGCCTGGACCCGTTGGGTCAATTCGCCGGACCGAAGGGCCTGCTCCAATTCGGCCACGGGTAAACCTACCTGTTCGGCCACGCCGAGCAAAACAGACCGGTCGCCAATATCCTGCTCTTCCTCAAACGCGGCCACAAAAACCGCTTCGTGATAGGCGGCAAACAGGTTATGGTCTTTGGCGAATTCGGCCGCTTCCAAGGCGTAGGCCGAGTCCAGCCATTTGGCCGGGATACGTAGCGGGATGCCGGTTTCGCGCGAGATACGCACAATTTTGCCTTTGGCGTCATCTCCGATCACTTCGCCGTTTTTCCAGCCCTTATGCCGGCGGGCGATGTGGACGCCTTTCCACACCAGCTCGATTGCGAGCTGACCGTCGAGCTGTTCCATGACGCACTTGGCGATATAGCTGAGGGAAGAGGCATAGTCGTAGTAGACCGGGATTTTGACGTTCGCCATGAGGATGCACTCTCTTCATTCCTGGTGGTCAAAACTGTACCCGGCGTTCCATTGCACGGGCAAGAGGGTTGGACTATATAGCGAAGGGCAAGGGAGGTGCGTATGGGACAGATTGAAGTCCTGAGTCCGGTTGGAGAAGCGCAAGTCGGTGATCTGCCGCTTGCCCGACGAGAGGGTAGCCTGCGCGGGAAAACAATCGGCTTTCTGAATAATCGCAAGGCCAACGCCGGCCTGCTGCTCGAACAGGTGGAAGCGCTGCTGCACGAACGGTGTGGAGATTTTAGGGTTATCCAGGGGGAGAAGAATGCTTCACTCGGTGTACCCCAAGAGGTGAGGGCACGCCTGTCAAGCTGTGACGTGATTGTCGAAGCCATAGGCGATTGAGGCTCGTGCACGTCGTGGGGTCTCCACGACACCATTGAATTTGAAAAGCAGGGCATTCCGACCGCCATCATTTGCAGCGACGAGTTTGCACCGCTCGGCCGGGCCGAGTCCCGCACCCTGGGCATGGGCGGTGTGCCCATTGCCGTGATTCCCCATCCCCTGGCCGGCAATACGCCGCAGGTGGTGCAGGCCAAGGCCGCGGCCGTAGTGGATGAAATTCTGGCCATTTTAACCCAGCCAGCGGAGCAGTTGGCCGACGCGTATCGCGGGCGGTTTCTCAAGCCCATGGAGAAAAAGATCGAGCGAGTGTCGGCGTAATCAGCCCCCTCACCCCAGCCCTCTCCCCTGAGGGGAGAGGGAGCAAAAGTGTCATGGATTTCCAATCAGACAAAATCTCCCTGGACGATTCTCTTGAATCCGTCAACGACTGGTTTTACGACCAGGGCTGGACGGATGGGCTGCCCATTATTCCACCCACACCCGAGCGGGTAGAAAAGATGCTGGCCTGGACGGACCGTAGCCCCCAAGACGTACTGGGACCGATACCGCCCAAATACGGCATTGCCACCCTGGAAAAATTAGCCGTGAACGCGGTCATGGCGGGCTGTGTGCCCGAATACTTCCCGGTCATTATTGCCGCAGTCGAGGCACTGCTCGAAGGGCCGTTCAATCTGTACGGGGTGCAGAGCACAACCCATCCCTGCGCGCCGCTGCTGATTCTGAACGGCCCGATTGCGGCGGAGATCAGTGTCAACTCGCGCTACAACGCCTTTGGCCAGGGCTGGCGGCCAAACGCCACAATCGGCCGCGCGATTCGCCTAGTTCTGCTGAATGTCGGTGGGGGAACGCCGGGCATGCTGGACCGCTCAACCCAGGGCCAGCCCGCAAAGTACAGCTATTGCATAGCCGAGAACGAGGAAGAAAATCCCTGGGGTCCGCTACACGTCGAACGCGGCTTTGCGGCCGAGACCAGCACGGTCACGGTCTGCGGAGCGGAAGGGCCGCATAATATCAACGACCATATCAGCAGTGCCGCGCCTGGGATTCTGACGACCATAGCCAGCACCATGGCCGGTATGGGCTCGAATAATGCCTACGCGTTTGGTGAACCGATTCTCGCCCTCGGACCCGAGCATGCCGATATCCTGGCCCGAGACGGCATCTCAAAGGACGACATTCGGGCCTATGTCTTCGAGCACGCCCGTGTGCCACGCGAACAGTGGGAGGCGGGCGGCATGATCGGTATGGGGTTTACCCCGGATGACGCCTTTCCCGACGCTGCCGCCATCCCGCTGATTCGCAAACCGGAACGGCTCATGATTCTCGTCGTCGGCGGTCCGGGTCGCCACTCGTGCTGGATGCCTACGTTCGGGGCCATGACCCGTTCCGTGACCCGTCAGCTTGCCCTCAAGGACGGCCGGCCGGCGACGTCCATTCAAGAGTTTCGTCGCTAGCGCTGCCGGGCCGGATGATCGACTGTGCCCAACCTGCTAGACTCCGGCCTATGAAAGTCGGCTTAGTTGGATTTGCTCGTTCGGGAAAAACCACTATCTTTAACGCTCTGACTGGTATGAGCGCCGAGGTCGGTAGCTTTGAAACCAAACGCGACGCCGCGATTGCGGTGGTCAAAGTTCCTGACCCCCGGGTCGATGCCCTGGCCGAGATCGTTCAGCCGGACCGGAAAAAATACGCGGAAGTGACGTTTCTTGACTTTCCGCCCTCGGCCGAACGCAAGGCCGCGCTTGATACGCGCTCGTTGGCTCAGATGCGCGAGGTCGAAGCCCTGACGCAAGTGGTGCGCGCCTTTGACGATCCCATGGCGACTGCTCCGGCCGATCCTCTCCGCGCCTTACGTGACTTTCAGTCAGAATTGATCCTGGCTGATATGGGGGTGATTGAGAAACGCTTGGAACGGCTACGCAAGGAAAAGGGCAAGGAGCGCGAACGCGAGTTGCTGGAGAAATGCCAGGACGTACTCGAAGCCGAGCGGCCGCTGCGGGACGAAGCGTTTCTGCCCGAAGAGGAGATGCTGCTGTCGGGCTTTGCCTTTCTGAGTCAAAAACCCCTGCTCATCGTCTATAACCGAGCAGAAGAAGAACTGCACGCCGCAGTGCCGCAGGAAGTCGCGTCCTATATTGCGGAACAGGGGCTCACCGCCGTGCCCATCTGTGGCAAGGTGGAGATGGAAATCGCCGAACTGGAAGAAGACGAACGGGGTCTTTTCCTGGCCGACCTCGGCGTGGAGGGGTCGGCCCGGGATCGGTTCATTCAGTATGCCTATCGGATGCTGAACCTCATGAGCTTTTTCACCGCAGGACCGATGGAAGCCCGCGCCTGGACCATAGAGCGCGGCCTGCCGGCGCTCAAAGCCGCCAGCAAGATTCATTCGGATATTGAACGCGGCTTTATTCGCGCCGAAGTTATTGCCTATGAGGCGTATATCGAACACGGCGGGGAATCCGGCTGTCGGGACGCGGGAAAAATGCGGCTCGAAGGTAAGGAATACGTCATGCAGGACGGTGATGTGGTCCATTTCCGCTTTAAGGTGTAAGACGGGGCTGGGCCGAAATGGGGCAGGCGGGAACACCGCGTCTCAGTCGGTGGAGAAAATATGGCCCCACTGACCCTGCGCCAGGTTGGTGACAAAGGCGATATTGCCCTCAAGAAAGTCGTAGTCGAGGAGCTGCGTCGGTTCCACCCAGGCGAAGGTCTCAAAAACATTATTGGCCAGAGCGCCGTGGTAGGCGGGAACATGGAAAAAGGTCAGCGCCACGCTCCGACCGTTCGGATAGGCATGACTGGTCCGGTGGAGTTCTTCTCCCAGGGTGGCCTGAATGCCGAGTTCTTCTTCCAGTTCACGCAGCAGGCAGGCTGCCTCGTCTTCGCCGGTTTTCACTTTGCCGCCGGGGAATTCCCATTTCAGGGCGTGCAGGCCATCTCTGCGCCGCTGACAGATAAGCAGCCGGCTGGAGCGGGTCACGAGACCGGCCGAGACGCGAATCGGCCGAATGGCATTGGCCATTATCTCAGTTTAACTGGGCGACCGAGCGCTGGATAAGGGCGCGGATGTTTGCTGCATCTTCGGCCTTGGGTGCCAGTTGCAGGTATCTCTTGAAGTCGCGGACAGCGCCCTGCATGCGGCCCAAGCGTTGCTGAACGGCTCCGCGGTCGCGGACCTCCATGGCAAAATCCGGCGCCAGCAAAAGAATCCGATCAATAATGCTCAGGGCACGTTCAAAATCGCCCTTTTGCAGATAGACGCCTTTTAAGTTGCGAAGCATACGGATGAGGATTTCTTTTTTCGTGGCCGGGCTGAGCAACTGCGGGATTTGGGCCATAAAAGGATTATTGTCCCCATACATGCTCTTGAGTTTTGCGGCGAGCTGCTCTTCGCTCACCGCCGCTCCACCAGCAAAGGGGTCAAGAACCTGCTCTTCATCCGGGCCGACATACTTGACCAGGAAATGTCCCGGAAATCCAACCCCAGCCAGGGGCAGGCCCAGGCGCCGGCCCACCTCCATATACAGAACGGACAAGGTGATGGGGATACCGGTCTTCCGTTCCAAGACTTCATTCAGAAAGCTGTTACGCGGGTCATAATACTCGCCGGCATTGCCCCTCAGACCCTCCTCGAAAAAGAGATGGGTGTTGAGGGCCTGAATCCGGTCCTGGGGGGTAGGGGCCTCGGGCAGCTTGGCGCGCACCGCATCGGCGAGCTGGTCGAGACGCTTCAAGTAATGGGCAACATCGAGGTCTGGCTGTTCTTCCTGTGCAATCAGGAGGGCGGCTTCGGCCAGGTCCAGTTCTGTTTCCGGTCCTGAGACCAGGGCGGTGAAACGTTCACGTGCCGGTGTAATCATATAAGCCTCTCCTCTAACCTTATACTGCTAGGAAAAGGGCAGGGGTGCAAGGGCGAGTCAGGGAAGGCCGGCCCATCATGTTTTGACAACTGGAGCCGGGTCTTCTATGTCTCATGAGGCTGTGTGAGAAAGGAAGACCGACTATGGCACTCGCCCGCATCCCGCGCTATTCGGCCCAGGGCCTCAGCCTGATTTCGTTTAAGACGCTCCCGTCACCCACAAACGTTGAGGTTATTCCGTTTACCGCGGAAGACCGGGGTGAATCAAAAGGCGTGCTATACACCCGCGGCGGAGAGAAAACGGTGGTGTGCCTGATGCACCCGCGGGCCGACATGAGTCGTCACTATGCCATTCCCTATCTGCTTGACGGCGGCTATGCCGCGTTTGGCCAGGAAGGCCAGTGGCCCGGCAACGATATTGCCTGTATCCACGAAATGCTGCTGCTGGATGTCGCCGCCAGCCTGCGTTATCTCAGAGAAGAGCGGGGTTTTGAGCGGATCGTGCTGATCGGCAATAGCGGCGGCGGTTCCTTATACTCCTTTTATCTGGCCCAAGCCGTGACCGCCCCGCCGGACCGGCTGACAACAACTCCGGCTGGCGACCCGTACGATCTGAATCGATTTCAACTGCCCGGCGCAGACGGGATGGTCTTTCTGGCGGCCCACCTTGGGGAAGGGAAATTTCTGGAAGGCGCAATCGATCCCTCTGTGACGGACGAGGACGACCCGCTCTCCTGTGACCCCGGTCTGGATATGTATCAGCCGGCCAATGGATTCTATGAGCCGCCACAGTCCAGCTCGTATAGCGCCGAGTTCATCGCCCGCTACCGGGCCGCCCAGATACAGCGAGTGCAGCGGATTGACGCCATCGCCCGTCGCCATGTAGACGAGCAACGCTATTTTCAAGAGCAGATTCGACAGCCGGACTTTGACGACCAGTCGCTTGAGCGGAGAACGTTTGTCAGCCGGCGGGCTCTCGTCGGGCGCTATATGGAGATTCACCGTACCGAGGCGAATCTGGCCTATACGGACCCGTCGATTCATCCCTCAGCGCGTGACTATGGCTCGCTCTGGTCGCCGCGGCCGGACCTGTTTAACTATCTTGAGGCCGGCTTTGCCAAATACCAGACGCCGCGCGCCTGGCTGAGCACCTGGTCGGGCCAGTCGTCGCGAGCGGCGGTGCTCGACAATATGGCCCACCTCAGCCTGCCGACCCTGGTCGTGAATCATACCGGAGATCATGCCATTTACCCCCAGGAGTCGGAGGCCGTCTATCAACACTCGCCGGCTGACGACAAACACCTGGCGCATGTGGACGCCGATCACTTCGGGTTTCCGCTCGCGTCACAGCCCGACCGCGGCGGACGCGACGCGACGATGCAAGTGATTGTGGACTGGCTGCGCGCGCGCTTCCCCGGACGCTAGGGAGACAGCCGACTGCGAATTCAAACGGCGCACGGCGGTTTCATCTTGACACCCTTTTATCTCCCGGCGTACAGTTCTTCCGGTGAAGAATATTTCACAGGAGGAAATCATGAGTGCAGCGCAGAATAAGGAAATCATCAGCAATATGTTTGCCGAGCTCTCGAAAGGGAATGCGGAGGCCTTTTTGAGTACCCTGGCGGATGATGTCAATTTCAGCCTGATCGGCTCGACCAAATTCTCGGGCGTGTTCAAGGGCAAAGCGGAGTTCGTTGAAAAAGTCCTGGCTCCCCTCGGGGCGCAGCTCGAAAACGGGCTGACCATGCACGTGGACAATCTGATTGCCGAAGGAAACAATGTCGTCATGCAGGGCCGCGGCGAGTCCATGACTAAGTCCGGTAAGGCGTATAACAACACCTATGCCCAGGTCTTCCGACTCGAAAACGGGAAGGTGCAGCAGGTCACGGAATACCTGGATACCGAACTGGTGAACGCGGTCTTTGGAAAATGACGTACGGATGAGGGAAGCCCGTAGGTCGGATTAGCGTGGCGTAATCCGACACTCCCGTTGCTATGACTCCTGACCGTACAACGCTGATCGGCCGCGTCCTGTCTCCGGTTCGCTACACTATTCGTGAGGACGATATACACGACTATCTGCCGGTTGCGGGTGAGGAGCAGGCTGCCTTTCTGACTGACGCGGCGGCCCAAACGGCGGGATATGCACGCCGGGTTATCCCCCCCTCGTTTGCCCCCTTTGTTGCGGTGCAGGCACTACTGCGCGCTTTCGATTGGGAGAGAGATTTTCTGTTCAACTACCGGACCGGAACCGCCATGTTCGGCGAGCAGGAACTGGAATATCTGCGGCCCCTGTATGTTGGGGAAACGCTGACCGTTCGGTCCGAAGTTGCGGATGTGTACGAGAAGAAAGGGAAAAACAGGTTTGACGTGATCCAGGTCCATTTTACCGCGACGGACGACTCCGAGGTGGTCGCCTTTCAGGGAGCGCAGTCGTACATCCTGTTCAAATAGCCAATGGACACCCGACCGAAAATCTTTTTTGACGAGGCGTATGAGGGGATGACGCTCCCCCAGGCGACCTATGGTCCGATGGACCGTCTGTCCTATATCCCCGTAGCCATTATTCTGCGCGACACCAACCCGCTGCATCTTGACCGGGTCTACGCACAGGAACGAGGGCTGCCCGACGTTGTACAGCAAGGCCCCCTCAACGAAACTTTTCTGTACCGCTTTCTGACCGATTGGCTGCATCATCCCTGGGACCTGCGCAAAACCAGGCTGCGTTTTGCCGCTAATGTTTTTCCGGGTGATCTCGTGACCTGTGGTGGAGTGGTGAAGCGGGCATATCATGCCAATGACGAGCCCCGGGTCGATTGTGAGATCTGGCAGCAGAATCAAAAAGGGGAGAAGATTCTGACTGGTGAGGCGACCTTTACCTTGCCGAAACGTGGGTAGGGGAGTCTGTTGGGTCCATTGGGTCTGTTGGGTTGATTGGGTCGGGGGGCGTTTATGCTGGCTGAAAAACGACGGCTTCGCACGCTGTTCCGTCAGCAGCGACGGGCTCTTTCAACTCAGGACGTCAGAAAAAACAGTCAGCGGATTGTCGCCCGCTTGTGTGTGCAGGCGATGTTTCACCAGGCTCGGCAGGTTCTGCTGTACAGTCCCGATGAAAATGAGGTGGACACCGAAGGGCTGTGGCAGGCAGCCCGGCGGCGAGGAATAGACGTCTACTATCCGAGAGTGACGGCAGATAAACAGGAGGTTGAGTTTGTCAGGCGTCACGATAACGATCATTTGATCCCGGGGGTGTTTAATATCCTGGTGCCACCTGGAGAAGACCTGCTCACGAGTGTCGCAACGACTGATCTGGTGCTGATCCCAGGCGTTGGTTTTGATCGGGCCGGACACCGACTTGGACGGGGCCGAGGCTATTATGACCGGGCGTTGAGAGACTTACTGGCCGGCGCGCTACGGGTTGGTCTGGCCTATGACTACCAAATCGTCTCGCACATCCCTATTGATGAGCATGACGAGCGCGTCGACTATGTTGTCACGGAAAAACGGCTGATCGAATGTGCCGAAACCGGAGTGGAAAAAGAGGCGTAGGCCGCACAGTGAAAGGCGGCAAAAACACAACGCGAGGAGGGTCGACGAATAGGGCCTGGTTGGATTTGCCCTTCTCGTGTCATTTCGGTTATAGTGGCCTGCGCTAGAGAACGCCAATGCCAAAATATGATGTTCTTATTGTCGGTGGCGGGGTTGCGGGACTCCGGGCCGCCTTGGCGGCCAAGCAGGCTGGCGTACAGGTTGCCCTGCTCAGCAAGACTCATCCGCTACGCAGCCATTCTGCGACCTCGTCAGACGGATTGAATGCAGCCTTTGGAAAAGACGATTCGTGGCAGCAGCACGCCCAGGATACGGTACGGGCCGGAGCGGGCCTGTGCGATCAAGCGGCGGTTGAGGAGATGTGCCGCGCCGCCTCGGACGACATTATTCAACTCGACCATATCGGGGTGCCGTTCAACCGGAACGCTGAGGGCAAACTCGACCGGTGGGGCCTCGGTGGGCATACCCTCCCGCGCACGGCATTTTCTGCCGATATGACCGGTCATGCAGCACTCAACACGCTCCATGAGCAATGTATGCGGGAGGACATTCCCAGCTATGAAGAGTGGCTCGTGACCTCCCTCGTGGTTGAGGACGGTATCTGTCACGGGGTGCTCGCCCTCGAACTCGGAACGGCCACCCTCGCAGCGTTCAGTGCGTCCGCTGTCGTGCTGGCCACGGGGGGTGCCGGGCGTGTCTATACCCCGAGCACGGCCTCGCAGTCGTGCTGCGGTGACGGCATGAGTCTGGCCTATCGGGCCGGGCTGAGCCTCAGGGATATGGAAATGGTGCAATACCACCCCCTAGGCTTTTGCGACCGGGCTGCCTTTGCCTCGGAAGGTGCTCTGGGCGAGGGCGCTGTACTGTGCAACCTGGACGGACAGCCCATCCTTCAGACCGACGACCTGCCGCTCCGGGACGCGCTGTGTCGCTCGCTCGCTTCCGCTGAGGATGGCGCGGCACTCGATTGTCGCTCGATTGGCAAAGAGCGTATTGGCGCCCGATTCCTCTATTTGGAGCGAGCGGCCAATGATATGGCTGGTATCAGTCTGGACAGCGCGCCGCTGCCTGTCATGCCGCGCATGCATCGTGTCCTGGGTGGCATCCAGACCGATATCAGCGGAGCAACGGCTGTTTCCGGTCTGTTTGCCGCCGGAGAGTGTGCCTCATCTGGAGTGCACGGGGCCAACGCCCTGGCCGGGAATGCGCTGACCGCCAGCGTTGTCTTTGGTCGGCAGGCCGGCAGCGCCGCTGCCGCCCATGTGTCGAACACCGCTCCCCAGACGATTGCCGACTCTACCCTGCAGGACGCCCGGCGAACGCTGGAGGCGATTTTTTCCCGGCCTGCGTCTGAGGATACGGTTGTCACGATTCAGCGCGCACTGGCGAGCGCTATGGCTGAGCACGTTGGACTCGTACGGGACGAGGCCGGGCTGCGGGAGGCCGCCCGCTGTGTCGCCGACTTACAGACTCGCTACACTCAGGTTGGGCTCCGACATCACGGCAAGATGTATAACCATGAATTGCTCACTTTTTATGAGTTGGGCGCGCTGCTCGACGTTGCCGCAGCCATTGTGACTGCGGCCCAGGAACGACAGGAAAGCCGTGGCGTCCACCACCGGAGTGACTTTCCGGCAACAAACGATACGGAGTGGCAGCATCACTCGCTGGTGAGGCATGGACCCGATGGCCCACACCTGACCACCAGTCCGGTCAATGCCGGGCAGTCGGCGTGACGGGAGTCTCTTACTGAAGGTAGAGAATCTGAAGGCAGAGAATGGAGGGGACCTATGGAAACAACATTTAAGGTCTACCGTTTTGACCCTGAGAATGGCGGCAAACCGGATTTTGCGACCTACCAGGTAGACCTGCCGGATTCGGCGACCGTGATGGATGGACTCAGGCATATTCGGGACGAGCAGGACCCCAGCCTGGCGTTTCGGGCCTCGTGTGAGCGGGGGTCGTGTGGGGACTGCGCGCTCCGTATAAACAAAAAGGGCCGGCTGGGTTGTACCCTGAAAATCGCCAAAACGGTCAAGAATGGCGTAGTGACCGTCGAACCTATCCGTCATATCCCGGTGCTGAAAGACCTGGTGTATGACCTTGAGGACTTCCTGTGGAAGAAAATCAAGGCGGTCCAACCCTGGATTACGCCCCGCGAGCCGCAGCCCGAGGGCGAATACGTGGTCGCCGAGGAGCAACTGGCCGAAGTCCGCAAGGCGATGAGCTGTGTTATGTGCGGCCTGTGTGACGAGGGCTGTGCGGTGATTAAAATTGACAAGGACTTTGTCGGTCCGGCCGCCCTCACCAAGGCGTATCGCGCCGTTTTCGACCCGCGCGACGGGCAGCACGACGAGCGCTTAACGCTGGTCAGCGAGCCTGGTGGTGTCTGGGACTGTACGCACTGTTTTGAGGCCAATGGGCATTGCCCCCTGGGCCTGGAACCGACCGACCGACTCTTCGAGGTCCGCGACGAGGCGATTCGACAGGGCATTCGCTCCGGCACCAGGAATCCCAAGGTGCAGCGGCATTACGACAGCTTCCTGAATTCGGTCAAGCGCAGCGGCTGGCTGGATGAAGGCCGGCTGGCGATCGAGAGTGAGGGCCTGACCAATATTGCCGGCTTGGCGAAACTCCTGCCCACGGTGCTCCGGGCCATTCCCAAGGGCAAGGCGCCGCTGCCGTATTTCCATCACAAGCGGCCGGGCGCCGAGGCGATTCGACGCATCATAGACAAAGCCCAGAGGAGCGAAGTATGAAGTACGCATTTTATCCAGGCTGTGTGTCGCGTGGGGCCTGTCCTGAACTCTATCCCGCTTCGGTCAAGGTGGCGGAAACACTCGGAATCGAAATCGAGGAAGTGACCGATGTCGGCTGTACCGGTGCCGGGGTGTTGAGCCGTGATCTGTCCGACCCCATCAACGCACGCACCCTGGCCAAGGTGGAAGCCATGGGGCTTTCCTCCCTCATGACGATCTGCAGTACCTGTCAGGGGGTCTTTACCCAGGCCAACCACCGCTTCAAAAACGAGCCTGAGTATCGTCAGAAGATCAATACCGAATACCTGGCCGAGGAGGGGCTGGAATACAAGGGCACGGTCGAAGTCAAGCACCTCTTATGGGTGCTGATGGAAGACTATGGGATAGAAAACCTCAAGCCGTATATCAAGCGGAAACTGACCGGGCTCAAGGTCGCGCCGTTCTACGGCTGCTACATCCGTCGTCCGACCTCCATCATTGCGCCCAAAGGCTTGTCGGGGCGGAAAACCTATTTAGAGGACCTGATCGAGGTTCTGGGCGCCGAGTCCGTGGATTCGAGCGGGAAGTCGAAATGCTGCGGCTTTCCGATTCTGACGGTCAACGAAGAAAATTCAATGCGGATGGTGAGCGATCATACCGGTGACGCCAAGACGAAGGGGGCCGACTGCATGGTGACGCCCTGTCCCCTGTGTCATCTGAATCTTGACGCCAACCAGCCGACGGCTGAGAAACAGGCGGGGACCCAGATTGGGATGCCGATTATCCACCTGCCTCAGCTCCTAGGCCTGGCCTTTGGCTTCGATGAGAAGGAAATGGAACTCCAGCGGCATATCGTTTCGACCGAAGCCGTTTCGCGTCAACTGGAGGTCAGCATCCGATCGTAGTGCGCGCCCGTCTGGCTTGGTCGTGAGGGGCCGGCAGTGCTGCCCTCTTTCACCGGGACTCTGGGGCGTCGATCACCCTTAGATTTTTTTACCAGTTGCGTTTATGGCGACACAGCAGACGAGAAAGACGTTTCGCCAGCCCGACGAGATTTTTGCGCTCCTGACCAAAGAGCCACTCTACCCGCTCTACCTCTTTCATGGTGAGGAGGCATACTTCATTCATCGCGCCATCGCCTTGGTGCGGGCGCGTCTGGGTGAAAACCCGGCAGTGCATACGTTTTATGCGGGAGAAGATCCTCTTGAGCAGCTACTTGAGGCTTGGGGTAGTGCCTCACTTTTTGCCGAACGTCAATTAATCGTACTCAAGGGCGCGGGCCAACTGTCTGCCGCCGATCGGGAAGATCTGGCGGCCGAGGCCGAATTCCGGGATGACAGTCAGCCCCTAGTGGTCTGCGTGCAGGGTAGGGCTAATCTCAGCCAGAAATTTTTTTCTATGTGTGCAAAGCGGGGGTTTGTTGGCGAATTCCGCCCGCCTTTTATCAACCAGATCCCCGGCTGGGCGCAGCGTTTTGCCCGGGAACGGGGGGTCCGTCTCAGCGCAGAGGCGGCCTCGTATGTGGCCGACCATATTGGAACCGATCTGCTCGCCCTGTCCACCGAGATTGACAAGCTGGTTGCTTTTGTTTTCCCGGCAACCGAAATAGACCAGGCTGTGGTCAGGCAATGTACGGGGGATCTCCATCAGCACTCGGCCTTTGATCTGGCCGAAGCCCTGGGGCGACGTAACAGCAAACGGGCGGTTCGCCTGGTCCAGGAAGTATTGAGTGATGAGAGGCGAGCGCTGCCCGCCTTGCACGCGCTGGTCAGTCATTTCCGGCGTCTGTGGCGGGTCAAGGATTTGTCCGATGCTAATGCTCCGAGCAGTCAGATTGAACGGGCGGTCGGGTTGCGCGGCCAGCGGCTGCGCGCTGCCGTGGAGCAGAGTCGTGTCTTTTCAAATGCAGACCTGCGCCGTATCTTGCGACATGCCTCACAATTAGACCTGGCCCTCAAATCGAGTCCGACTTCCCCACGTCTCTTGTTCGATGCCTTTGTGTTGGACGTCTGTGGGAGAGGCGCTGTTGAAGGTGGGCCCAGACTGTGACAGACAAAACGGATCACTCACACAATTCCGGTCAACTCGGCTTTGCGTTTTTTTCTACTGCCAGTGAGGCTGCAACTCCGCGTCAAGGAAACGGGAGCCGCGCTCAGGCATCGCTTGCCCCCCTGCTGCACCATTTCCAGACCACATTCCTTGAGACTCCTTTGGACGAGGTGGACCGGGAACTCGTGCCCTTACTTGATCTGTGTGAATCGGTACTGACGCGGGCCCTTGACGTTGCTCGGAAAAGAGGGGCTCAGGGCTGGTCCGAGGCTGAATACCGCAGCCTGCGCGGGATCGGTCAAGCGCAATGGTTGCTGATTGAGGCCCAGGCCAAGAAACGCTAAGGCTCCACCTGGAATTCCCGCCATAGGAAAGCTGAGTTCTCACAGTCATAACCTTCAAGAAGGTAGTAGTCCCCAGTTTGGCTTTGTTCAAACGCTTGAGATTCCTCCTGAAGCAAGTTAAATATCGCTTCTACTTCCGCTCCATTGGACGCCTGAAAAATCATTAAGCGAACACATGAGCGAGCCACGAGCAATTTCTCGAAATCGTCCAGGATGTCACCTCGATCACCCCATTCCGATTCGACGACAAGGCAAATACGATTCAATTGCCGTTGCGGCTCCCCATTCCATACCATCCAAACCAGATCGAAAAGCCATTCTCCAAAGTCAGGGCCGTCTGCGCATCCTTCTGTTGCCCTTCTTCTGTCGAGCGACGTGGCCACACGATAATCGAGATTGTGGCCTGCATGACAGAGCCCAGTCTTGATAGCTCTCGTCCACTCTGTATCGGATGCCCCTTGACCTCTCAGACAATCATTAACCTCGGTCAACACTTGATGGACTCTCTGGCTTATCTCATCTCTGTTACACATTTTTTACGATCCTTTTTATTACTGAATCCCAGAAAAAACCCCGACAGTGCTACGTCCGCGGGGACGTCCCGTGGGTGATGAACACGGGCTGCCGGGGTTACGGTGGTGCCTGGTCCTCCCAAGCGACCACCCGATTTGGGATAGGTCGGCCTAAGAGGCCACCACCTCACTGATCACCGTCGTTGATAACTGCACTAGACCACCTCCTTTCTCGGCGCACCCAGCGCGGGCCCAGAATCCGCTCTGCCAGGAACCGATCGCCGCTACCGGCCCGAGGCTCGGTCCGCTCTGTCCTACCGCATTATAGGGACAGACACGAAACGGGCTGTGTCAGCCCGACCGAAAAACTGTTTTCAATCTACGCCCAAATGTCCCAAAGGTCCAGAGTCCACAGGGGTCTGTCCGGTCTGTCACTGCCCTTTTTCCGTTCTGACGGCTCTTGCGGATATGCGCCGCGCTCTATACAGTCCTGTGGGATATGCCCAACTTTCACGCCTTAGCCGTTTTTGAAGCCTGTGGCTCTTCGACAGAAGAGATCCAAGAATCCGTTTCATCCCTCTTTGCGTCCTTCTCGCATCAACGTGTCCGTTACCATGAGCACGAACTGAGTGCCGGCCCCAGCGCTGAGTCAGCAGGGAAAAGCTTCTACTGCATGGTGTTTGTCGACTGCGATGTCGATGCATACACCGAAGAAAAGGCGCTGGACTTTGCGAATGATGCCTTTGAGTATATTTCGAAGGAGGCCTGCCAATATCTGGCCTTCGGACTCGTTCCCGGTCGTCAACGTGTGCAGCGCCGCCGGGAAGAATCGAGGGAGGCCGACGCAAACGAACGGGGCGGACGGCGGCGTGGAACGCCGGGCCGGGGTCGGAGGAGACGAGACGATCAGGAACGCGACAGAGGGGCGCGACAGGAAACGGATCAGACCCAGGTATCCCAAGGAGAAGTCCCGTCAACACCTGCTGCTGAGCCAGGCGAAACGCCTCCCGCCCCAGAGCGAGAGATACCGGCGGTAGAGCGAGAGATACCGGCGGTGGCAGTTGAGCCGGAAGAGGTTGAAGCGCCAACCGAGCTTGAGGTGGACGCTGAGGCCGGCGAGCCACCCGCACCGCCGCCCCGCAGCTCTGCGGCAATGCTGGTGACCGTCACCGTCAAGCTCCGGGCTTCCGAGCTCAAAGACTCGCTGAATGGTGAGGCGCCGTCAGCGCAGCAAGACCTGATTCAGATGGCGATTGCCGAGGCGCGCAACCGACACCCGGAAGTACCCGCGGATGTTGCGCCCGAGTCAGAATCCACCCCGCTGCCCGGGGGCGACACGCTGCTGTCGCTGACCTGGAAATACCCGGCCCCGGTTCCTTCCTCGAAAGAATCTGCGTCGTAAAGTATCCGGCCGTTTCTCACGCCTGTCAGACCTCTCGAACAGCACCGCTCCTCCTCTGAGTGCCTGAAAAAGACTCGCTTTTTCAGAGGACCCGTGTTACACAGCCGTCGTACCGGCACGGATGAATCGGAGGTGCAGTATGCAACAGACCACTGACCAGCAGTATATGCTTTCCGGCCTGACCGTCCTGGATTTTACCCAATACCTGGCCGGACCGACCGTGACCCGTCTCATGGCAGAGATGGGTGCCAATATCATTAAGGTCGAACAGGCGCCCATGGGTGATCCTTCGCGTTTGCTGCCGTTTATTCAGGATGAGCGTAGCGCGTACTTTGTCCAGCAGAATCGCGGTAAAAAAAGCCTCTGCCTCGATTTTGACAAGCCCGAATCCCTTGAAATTCTGCGTGCCTTGATTCCGACCGTGGATGTTGTGGTTGAGAATTTCGGGCCGGGTGTGATGGAAAAACGGAATCTTGACTATCCGTGGCTCAAGACCATCAATCCCCAGATTATTATGGTCTCGATTTCCGCCTTTGGACGAAAAGGTCCGCTGTCTCACAAGGTGGGCTACGATTTTATTGCGCAAGCCTTCTCCGGCATCATGCATATGACCGGCAGTCCGGACGGGCCGCCGCAGTTTGTCGGGCTCGGTATTGCCGATGTCAGCAGTGGCGTCCACGCCTTTGCGGCCCTGGGCTATGCCTTATACCACCGGGAACGGACCTGCGTCGGCCAGTATATCGACCTGTCCATGATAGACGCCATGTTCCATATGCACGAGGTTAATGTGCAGGGCCATACCCTGAGCAAGGGCGAGTTCGTGCCGCTCCGAATGGGGTCTCACCATCCCCTGGTGTGCCCGTGTGGGGTGTTCAAAGGGCCCCAGGGCTGGATAGTGGTCCTCGTCCTGGACCGCCAGTGGGCCAATATGTGCAAGGCCATGGGCCGACCGGAACTGATTGAAGACGCCCGCTTTGCAACCAATGCCGTGCGCGGGGAGAATCAGGCCGAACTCATTCCGATTATCGAGGAGTGGATGCAGGCGCAGCCGAGCGATGAAGCCATCCTCCAAGTCTTTGAGGAACATCGGGTTCCTTCCGCGCCCGTCATGTCCATCACCGATATTCTGGCCCACCCGTATTTCAAGGCGCGCGAGATGGTCCGCACGGTGCCCGACCCCATCCTCGGAGAAGTCACCATCCCAGGTTTCCCGCTGAAGTACTCCGAGTTTCCTCAGCTCCCGGACATTCAAGCTCCGCTTTTAGGCCAGCACAGTGCCGAGGTGCTGCGAGTGCAACTCGACTATAGCGACGCAACCATAGCTGCACTCCAGGAGAAAGGGGTGCTGTACGCGGAGGACCGGTAGCATGTCCCGGCCGGATAGAGCAGTCTCCGGTTGTCAGTCAAGACACAAGACAGGGAGAAGGTATGACAGCGATGATTCCCGTTGAACAGGTGGAAATCTTTGGCTCCGGTGTGCTCAGAGCCGAGGGTGTGGTTATTGATAAAGAGGGCAATGCCTGGGGCGGCGGGCGGAATGGTATTGTCTATAAAGTCAGTCCGGACGGTGTCGTCCACGAGGTCGCCCAGTTGCCGGACCGGGCCATCCCCAACGGCGTCACGCTGGACCGCGAGGGCAACTTCGTCTACTGCGATCTCAGACATAAAGCGGTCATGCGGCTTGCGCCCGACGGGAAAGTCTCTCTTGTCGCCGACCACGCCGGAGACTTCCCGATTTCGATTCCGAACTTCGCCAGCTATGATGCCGAGGGCAATCTCTACGTCTCGAACTCCAGCTCCCGGCCGGGCCGCGAGGTGTTTCAGGAATTTGAGAATCCCCAGCCCAACGGAGCGGTTGTGCGCATCCGTCCCGACGGCCGGGGCGAGGTCGTCGCCAGCGGAATTTATTTTGCCAATGGGACGGCTATCGATCCCAACGAAGACGCGGTCTACGTCCTGGAGAGTTCGCGTAACGACTGCGTCCGTATTCAGATCAACAAAGACGGCACATTCGGTCCGCCCGAAATCTATGCTAAGGACTTTCCGGCCCTGCCGGACGGAATGGCTTTTGATGTGGACCGCAACCTGTATATCACCCTGCCCGGCGTACCCGAGAACGGTAAGTTGGAGCCCCGAAACAGGGTCATCAAGGTCGATCCGAACGGCAATTGGGAGACCTTTGTCCACGACCCGGACGGCACCACGCTGGCCTTCCCAACCAACTGCGCGTTTGGCGGCCCCGATATGCAGGACCTCTTTATCGCCAATCTGGAAGGGGATCATATGAATAAGGTCCGCACCTCGGTCCCGGGACACCCCTTGTATCATCAGCGCTAACCATACGGAGCCTTCTTGTCATGCAAAAGAGCGACCAACGGATTCTCACCACCCACGTCGGCAGCCTGCCGCGCAATCCTGAGCTGACCGATCTGCTGATTGACCAAGAGCAGGGCCAGGCCATAGATGCCGCGGCCCTGGAGCGCCAATTCGAAATAGCCGTCCAACATGTGATTGACGAGCAGCTCAAAGCCGGGGTGGATATCATCAATGACGGCGAACAGCCGCGCATCGGTTTTCAGACCTATGTGCCGCAGCGCATGCGCGGCTTTGGCGGGGAGAGCCAGCGACCCACGCCGCAAGACATGGCCGAATTCCCGGACTTCATGGCTATGATGCAGCGGCGCAATATGATGCGGGCCAAGGTCTTCAACGCCCCGCAGGCCATTGCCGAGGTCGCCTACGATGACCTGTCCGGCGTGCAACACGAGTGTGGGTTGTTTCTGCGCTGTACGGAGCAGACGCCCGGCGCGTTCACCGAACGCTTCATGACCGCGGCTTCGCCCGGCATCATTGCCACCACCATGCTGAACGCCCATTACGATTCGCACGAGGCGTATGTGCTGGCGGTGGCCGAGCAGATGAAGAAAGAGTACGAATACATTCATGCCCAGGGCCTGCTGCTGCAACTCGACGCCCCCGACTTGGCTATGGAGCGGACCTTCCTCTTTCAGGAGCAGACCCTCGCCGAGTTTCAAAGGACCATCGAGGTCCATATCGAGGCCGTCAACCGCGCCACCGAGAATATCCCGGCCGAGCGTATCCGGTTGCATATCTGCTGGGGGAATTATGACGGTCCCCACAACCACGATGTGCCGCTGGCCGATATTCTGCCCGTTCTCTACCAGGCCCAGGTTGGAGCCCTGTCCATTGAGCTGGCGAATCCCCGCCACCAACACGAATATAAAGCCTTCCGGCAGCATCCCTTACCCGACTCGATGCTGCTCATCCCCGGTGTGATCGATTCCACAAGCAACTATATCGAACACCCGGAAATCGTTGCCGACCGCCTGTGTCAGGTGGTCGACGCGGTCGGCGACCGGAGTCGGATCATTGCCGGTTCGGACTGCGGCTTTGGCACGTTTGCCGGCTGGGAGATGGTGTCTGAGAGCGTGGTGTGGGCCAAGCTGCGGGCGTGTGCCGAAGGTGCGCGTATGGCGTCGCAGCGCTTGTGGGGAGGGGCAGGGTGAGCGATCCGTGCTGAACGCGCGGGAACTCACCCCAGGCGGTCCGGTGTCGTGTCAGGCTCCGGTTATATTTGCCGTCCAGCCTTTGTCTCTATCGACCGTTGTGGCTGAGATATTCTTTGAGGCGTAAAAGCCGACCAGCCCCAGGGCATCTTTTATCTGCAGCCGCCCGATCGGTCCCGAGGTATAGGTCACATTCAGGATAGTGCGTGCGGGATCGATGATAAACGCCGCCGGTTGGATGATATTGCGTTTCTCCTCGTACCAGCAGGTCAGGGTCGCGGCCGTGGCCGGGCCGTCCGCGCCGTAAATGACGGGAAACGTCAGCCCCGACTTATCGACCGTCTGCTGGGCTTTGTCGAGCGGGTCGGTTGAGATGGCGTATACCGAAATCCCGGTCGCCTGGGCCTGCTCAAGATTGGCCTGATAATCAGCCAACTGCTGATCGCAGAATGGTCACCAGTGAGCCCGGTAGGTCAGGACGATAGCGTACGGGGTCGAGATGTCGGCCGGCAGATTGACCGTCCCTCCTCCGACGCTCGGACCGCTGAGGGCGGGAAAAGGATCTCCGGGGTGGAGGCGTTCCATAGCTGTACTCCTTTCTGGGATACGCGCCGTCAGGGCGGATAAGGCGCGGTGGGCCACCTATAGCCATGACCCGGCGGCACGTCAAGGCAAGAGCGCGCCGCGCCGGTCTTCTGTAACCGACCGGTTCTGTGCTGCCGGCTGAATGACCCGGCCATACGGGCGGCCGTCCCGTTTCCGCCCGACCCGGAGAAGGGTAGGGCTTCAGCCGCTCGGACAGCCTGTGGTATATTGCAGGCATGGCCAAATCTCCTCGACCCTCTGCATCTCAGCAGGCCGCCAAGAAAACCCTGGCCCAGACCCTGCTGGGTGCCATTGGTGCCGGGCTGCGAAAAATACCGACCACCTTTGTCCTGGTGCTGATCGGACTTTTCATTTATTTTCGTTCGCCAGACGAGGCGCAGCCACCAGAGCAACCACCCGAAGACGCGATAAACCAGGAAGAGCCGCAGCCACCGGCTGACCTGCCTGCCAATATCAGCCCGGCCTTTTGGACCTGTGTCTACCGCACCGACACGCAGCTCTCCGAAAGCCGCTGGGCGGATGTGTACCACGGCATGGAAGCCAGCGACGCCGGGCGCTCGGTATCCGTTTCCATCTCTCCAGAATGGACTAATCTGACACCCGACCAACGCTCCACCGTGGTCGAACTGGTGGCGACGACTTGGCAAAAGAACAGCCAGGACTTGGCGCTGTTTGAGCCGGGAGCCGGGCTGGAAACCGTGACGCTCAAAAGCGCGGGCGACGACACGATTGTGGCAGTCTGGACGCCTGACGATGGGGTCCAACTCGTCGAAGGGGAATCCGAATCGCCAAGCCACGGATAGCCCAACCTCACGGGGAATAACGGAGATACGAGGCGAAAGGAAGGCATGAAGTCAGCCGCGTTTTTTACCATAGACTGGCGGGACGGTGCGGTGGTGATGATAGACCAACGCGCCTTGCCCACCCGGGAAGTCTACCGCAGCTACACGGATTACCGCAGCGTTGCGCGCGCCATTACTGACATGGTGATTCGCGGCGCCCCCGCGATTGGGGTTGCCGCTGCCATGGGGATAGCGCTTGGCGTGCGACAGCTCAAGCGGAGTGCTGAGCCCGACGTGTTTACGCGCATCTGCCAGGTCTTTGCCGCCACCCGACCGACCGCGGTCAACCTCTTTTGGGCCATTGACCGCATGCGACGCCGGTATGAGAAAGTGCGGGCCAAAGGCCGTGATGCCCTCATTGAAGCCCTGGAGCAGGAGGCCCTGAAAATCTATCGAGAAGACATAGCCGCCAATCGGCGCATAGGCCGCTATGGCGCAAAACTGATTCCTCAGGGGGCGACCGTTTTGACGCACTGTAATGCCGGGGCGCTGGCAACGGCCGGGTATGGGACCGCCCTGGGCGTGATCCGGGCCGCCTGGGAGCAGGGCAAGAATATCTCCGTCTTCGTGCCGGAAACCCGGCCGTATTTACAGGGCGCACGTTTAACCGCCTGGGAACTCGTCCGCGAGGGGATTCCCGCCACCCTGATTACCGACAATATGATCGGTCATTTCATGCAAAAGGGCGCGATTGATTGCGTCGTGGTGGGCACCGACCGCACCGCGGCCAATGGGGATGTGGCCAATAAGATCGGCACGTATACCTCTGCCGTGCTGGCCGGACGACACAAGCTGCCGTTCTATGTGGCCGCCCCAACCACCTCGATTGACCTGGACTGTCCCTCCGGCAAGAAGATTCCGATTGAAGAGCGGTCCGCCCAGGAAGTCACCCATGTGCTGCGCCAACAGATTGCCCCCAGCGAGATCGCGGTTGCTCATCCGGCCTTTGATGTCACCCCCCATCGCCTGGTCAGCGCCATCATCACCGAAAAGGGGGTCGCCCGCAGTCCCTATTCGCAGTCGTTGCCGAAGTTTGTCAAAAGAAAACGGTGAGCTGGAGAAAATTACGATTCTGTGTAGCCGTCTGTCATTCCTGCGGAAGCAGGAATCCAGGCCCCCCGCCGCCCGCTGGATGCCCGATCACGTCCGGCATGACGGAAACCCCCTGAACGGCTACAGTCTATCGTGAAACGCTCTAGCTGTGAGTCGGCTAAACGCCCTTATCCTGCCGCGTTTTGGATAATCCTCTCGACCAGGACGTGGTGTTCCGGTGCTCCGATTGTCGGCAACGGGAGAGAGGTCCGATCTGCAATGCGTTGCTTCAGCCACTCAACACGCCGCTGCGCTTCGATCACCCGCTCCTTAGTCAAAACGCCCTGTTGGAGCGCTCGCCGGCACGCATCCCGAGCGCTGAGCGCGCGCTCCAGGCTCTGGCAGACCAATAAGAGGTCGGCTCCGGCGCCGAGCGCCTGAACTGCGGCGGCTGCCACCGAGGAATGCCGAACAATAGCGCCCATCTCCAGGTCGTCCGAGACAATGACGCCCTGGAATCCTAACCGCTTCCGCAGCAGGTCGTTCATGATGATGGAGGAGAGCGAGGCGGGCTGCTGCGGGTCAAGGGCTGGATACACAACGTGGGCGGTCATCAGGAGCTCGATCTCCTGGGCTATAGCGGCTTGAAACGGGATGAGGTCAAGCTCCTCCAGGGTCTGCCTGTTGCGCTCGTCGTAGGGCAGGTCGTCGTGCGAGTCGATGACGGTCGCCCCGTGCCCAGGAAAGTGTTTGCCGCACGGGAGCACGCCCGCAGCGCGCAGTCCGGCGGCAAGGGCACAGCCGAACTCCGCCACACGCTGTGGATCGGAGCCAAACGCACGGTCGCCAATCACGGTGTTGTCAGGGTTGCTATACACGTCCAGTACGGGCGCAAAGTCAATATCTATGCCCACGCTGCGCAGCTCCTGTCCAAGGGCGAGGCCGACCTCATGGGAGAGCTGCGGAGAGCCGGTCTGGCCTATCTGAAGAGCGGGCGGGAAATGGGTGAATGGCGGTGAGAGACGGTGGACCCGCCCGCCTTCATGGTCAAGAGCAATCAGGGGCGGATGCTCGGGAGTCAAGGTATGTATATCCGCACACAGGGCTTGGAGCGTGTCCGGGTCCGTATAATTCCGCCGAAAGAGGATGATGCCGCCGGGCTGCAAGTCGGCAAGCATCCGACGTGTCTCGGCATCAAGGCTTGGATGGGGAATACCAACCATCAGACATTGACCAATGGCGTCTTGAAAAGACTGGTTGCTCATAACCATACACTAGCAAGAAGGCTGGTATGAGAAAAGAAAAGTCGAGGATGCCTGGACAATCCTCGGATAAGTATGCTATCAGCACGCCCATGCTATCGCCTTGCCCCGGACGGAAGGCTGGGGAAAGAGCCGCCGGGCGACAAATCCGTCGACCCAAATAGGCTCTGGGGGGCAAAAAGATAGTTGTGGTAGACCGCTTGGATCCAATTGTTGTACGGACCGAGACGGACGGCAGAAAAGCCATATGACAGGGAAGGGCGACAGCGGGCGGCTTTGGCAGCAGCCCGCATGATCCTCAACCCATCTTCCCTGTCCCGACGCCCTCCGGCTGTGGTTCGTGGAGAAGATGCAGACTGTAAGGAGGGACGCCATGCAAACCGCAAAGATTTCGGTTCCTGAGCTGCAACGGCTGAAAGCGTCGGGGCAAAAGATCACCGCCCTGACCGCCTACGACTACCCGTTCGCCCGTATCCTGGACGAGTGTGGTATCGACTTTCTCCTGGTTGGCGATTCTTTGGGCACGACGGTGCAGGGGGCGGACACGACTCTGCCGGTCACGATGGACGATATGGTCTACCATATCAGGCTGGTCAATCGAGCCCGCCCGCGCGCCCTGGTTGTGGGGGACATGCCGTTTTTGTCCTACCAGGCCAGCATTTGTGACGCTATTGCCAATGCCGGACGCTTACTCAAGGAAGGCGGGGCCGAGGCCGTCAAACTGGAAGGTGGGGTCAATATCGCCCGGGTCATCAAGGCCATCGTCAATGTGGATATTCCCGTGATGGGCCATATTGGTCTGACGCCGCAGTCGGTGCATCGCATGGGCGGCTATAAGGTCCAGGGCAAGAAATCGGGCCGCCAACCCGGCGCTCGGGAACGGCTCATCGAAGACGCCGAAGCCGTTACGAATGCCGGCGCTTTTGCCGTGGTCTTGGAAGGGGTCCCGATGGACCTGGCTGCCGAGATAACGGATATGCTGCCCATTCCCACCATTGGTATTGGTGCCGGCCCGCACTGTGATGGCCAGATTCTGGTGATGCATGACCTGCTGGGCATGTCCGGTGATTTCACGCCCAAATTCGTCAAACGCTACGCCAACCTGGAGCGTGTCGTTGCCGACGCGGTGAGCGCCTATATCATCGAGGTGCGGGAGCAGGCCTTCCCTCAGGATGAGCACTCGTTCCATTAGAGCGTGCCACTTACTACCCGGAAACAGAGTCGTGCATATTATTCAGACCGTTCGAGAGATGCAGCGTTGGTCGGAAGACCAACGCCTGGAGCGTAAGACCGTGGCCTTTGTCCCCACCATGGGATTTCTGCACGAGGGCCATCTTAGCCTGGTGCGCGAGGCGAAGAATCGAGGCGATGCCGTTGTGGTTTCCATTTTCGTCAATCCTATGCAATTCAATCAGTCGTCCGATTTCGATAAATACCCGCGCGACGAGGGCCAGGACGAACGTGCCCTGAAAAAACTAGGCACCGATGTATTGTTCATGCCCCCGCCGGCTGAAATCTACCCCGATGGCTACCAGACCGCGGTTGAGGTCGAGCAGGTCAGCCTACCCCTATGCGGCGCCTTTCGTCCCGGCCATTTTAGGGGGGTGACCACGGTGGTGGCCAAGCTGTTCAATATGGTCAAGCCGCATTGCGCCCTGTTTGGCGAGAAGGATTTCCAGCAGTGTGTTGTCATCAAGCGTATGGTCCGAGACCTGAACTTTGACATCGATATCGTTGCTCTGCCGACGGTGCGCGAAGACGACGGCCTGGCCATGAGTTCACGCAATGCCCGGCTGAGTGCGGCTGAGCGAGAGACGAGCCTGTGCGTGTCGCGGGCGCTCGCGGCCGCCCAGGAGTTGGTCTCCGGCGGGCAAACCTCCGCGGCCGTTATTCTTCAGACCGTGCAGCAGATATTAACCCAAAACGCCGCGGTGCGGGTCGAGTACGCCTCCCTGTGCCAGCCTGACACGCTTGAAGAAGTGGAGCAGCTATCAGGCCCCACCTTGTTGGCTATCTCCGTCTGGGTCGGCGAGGTCCGGCTGATTGATAACTGCGTGTTACATTAGTCACAGCGTGCACGTATGGCCAAAGAGAAATCAGCCGAGAGAGCGATCTGCGTCAATCGTAAAGCGCGGCACGACTATATCATTAGCGAAACCCTCGAAGCCGGGATTGTGCTGAACGGCGGAGAAGTCAAATCGCTCCGGGACGGTCGGGCCAACCTCAAAGACAGCTATGGCCGGATCGACAGGGGCGAGGCGTTTTTATTGAACGTGCATATCAGCGACTACAAACCGGCCCATTATTTCAACGGTGACCCCAACCGCAAGCGTAAGCTCCTGCTGCACAAAAAAGAAATCATGCGGCTAATGGGTAAAACAAAGGAGCAGGGACTGACCCTGGTTCCGCTGCGGCTGTACTTTAAGCAAGGCCGGGTCAAGGTTGAGTTGGCTTTGGCTAAGGGCAAACGGACGTATGACAAGCGGGCTGCCATTCGCGAACGCGAGATGAAGCGCGATGTTGAGCGTGCCATGCATAGACGAACGGGCTAAGGGGGTATACTCTCCCCACTCTTCCCTTCTGCGGGGACGAAATAATTCTGCTAAGGGGGCGATCTGGTTTCGACGTGGGCTAGAAAGCCAGGGCTGCATGCCGGGGTTCTGTCCCGCCCGTAAAACGGACAGGCTGCAATTTAACTGCAGACGATTTTGATTACGCTCTTGCTGCCTAGAGCAGCTTGCGTCTTACTGACCCGCGCCCGTAGGGTTGGCTAAGGCGACACAAATCGGGATAGGGCTCGCATCGTGCCGAAGGGTGCGCGCCCGAAACTTTACTTTGGCTGGTCTGAGGGCATCCTGCTCGTAGGAGGCCCGAGGATGAGATCAAACTACGAGCTACGCATTGTAGATGCCTTGAGTGGACTACTCTCGGACGCGGGTTCGATTCCCGCCGCCTCCATTTTCTTTCTCCCTAAGAACCCGCAGGGGGTTCGTATGCTTGACTCAATCAAATTTCAGAATTTCAAGATATTACGAAAGGCAACACTTCCGCTTGCGCCTTTTACCTTAATCGTCGGACCTAACGGGAGTGGGAAGAGTACGGCCTTACAAGCCCTCCAGGCGGTAAACCACACTAGTCACGTAAAATTTCAAGAGTATGTTACCGCTGGTCTGGAAACCATAGACAATACGGTCGTAAAGATTACACTCCAATGGAGCGAGCTATATGAAAAAGTGGTAACTACCGCGCCTTGGGCCCGTACCGGCAGCTATCTTCTCCATCATGCTCGACCATCTACAGGTCAAGAGCTACCTCCAGCTTCTGGACATCTGTTAAATTCCCTACTGTCTGGAATCCGAGTTTATGCGTTAGATGCTTCGGCCATAATTCAGCCCGTCCATCTTGAACCTGCTGTTGAACTTTCCCCAAACGGCCATCGCCTTGCAGGTGTGATGGATCGTCTCAGAGATAAAGAGCCCGAGCGATTTGAGGCGTTGAATGATGAGATCGGACGGTGGCTGCCGGAATTCGATCGTATCCTTTTTGAAACGCCCAAAACCGGACACCGAGCTTTCTTATTACGCACCCGGAAAGGCCATCATAAGATACCAGCTAGAGACCTGTCCCAGGGAACAGTGTTGGCCCTGGCTATTCTCACCCTGGTGTACCTTCCTGATCCGCCTCCCCTAATCGGGATAGAGGAACCGGAACGAGGAGTTCATCCTCGCCTTTTACGGAACATCCAGACGGCGCTCTATCGGTTAAGCTACCCAGAGCAGTTCGGCGAAGAGCGTCAGCCAGTTCAGGTGATTGCAACGACGCATTCTCCGTATTTTCTGGACCTCTATAAAGATCATCCTGAAGAAATTGTCATTGCTCAAAAGACTGACGATGGAGCTACATTCGAGCGGTTGTCTGACCAGCCTGACATTATGGAAGTGCTGGACGATGCTCCCTTGGGCGAGGTCTGGTATAGCGGCATTCTTGGTGGCGTGCCGGCCGAGCAATGAAGGTAGCGGTCCTCAGCGAATCGCCAGCGGACGAAGCGGCAATTCGTATTCTCATTGACGGCATTATCGGCAGGCAAACTCAACCGGTTGATATGCCTCTAATCCGAACACGCGGCGTCTCCGGCGTCTTCACAATTCTTCCAACTGTACTCAAGCATTTGCACTACCGAACAGATGCAGATGCTCTCGTTATAGTGGTGGATTCCGACCAGACACCGGTGCATAAGACAGAGCATGAGCAAGCTGGCGGTGTCGATGAGAGGTGCAGACTTTGCAAAATACGTCGGACCATTGATTCTGTTCTTGCCCGACTTCGACCTGCTCAGGGACGCCCTCAGATTAAGGTTGCAGTCGGTATAGCCGTTCCAGCGGTAGAAGCCTGGTATCGATGTGGTCTCGACCCGCACGTCACTGAAGCCGCTTGGATAGTAAGTCTGCCGTCAGGTCCTTTCCCCTATACCATGAGAAGCCTGAAAGAAGATGTGTACGAAACGTCGCGTCCTTCGCTGGACCTGGAAACCCGTCATGCAACAGAAGAAGCGCGACGGCTCACTCAGGATTTGCCGCTTCTCGAACAATGCTTTCCTACTGGATTCGGTGCCCTGGCTCGTGACGTAAGGAATTGGTAGCGGCTGAGAGGCTGCCGTCGCCCGGACAGGGCGCAGTCTGTCACACCGAGCGCCTCACCCCGCACCAGCCTGCTCATACGCAAGCCCGAACACCGTATCGGTCAGCCAGCGCTTGAAGCTCTGGTTGTCCATGAACTGCTTGAACAGCTCGGTGTCGTCCTTCATCACCGAGGTCATCACCCGGAGCAGCGCCTTGTCGTGTTCGATACGGGCGTTCTCCCGGTCCGAGTTCTGCTGAGCGTTCTTGAAGGCCGTGTCCTCGGCCACCCTGGCAGGAATGGTCTGGGTAATGAGCTGCCGCACACGGTCGGCATCGTCCCAGTCGATATCGCCGAAGAGATCGTTGAAGGCCCGCAGGATATTCGACAGCCGGTCCAACTCCGGCTCGGGCAGGTGGCCGCCGCCTATGGTCGGCACAGGTTCGATCTCGGCATCCTCGTCGGGTAGCATGATTTTCTGTATGGCCTGCTTCTCGGCCCGATAGCTGTCCATGTCGATGGCGTCGAGAATGCCCTTGGACAGGTCCTCCTCTTGGGGGGAGGGTAGCTTGGAGACCAGGAAATTCAGGAATATCGAGCGTTTCTCCCAGTCCGCGTTGGTATAGGGCAGGACCGACGACAGGAAGCCGTAGGTCCGCACAAAGCCCTTGGCCTTGCCCTTGAAGTCCACCTGGCCGTCTTCGTCCAAATCGCCCAGATAGACTGCCACGCAGGCATCGAGGATGGGGTCGAGCTGGTCACGTTCGGCTCCGCTAAGATAACGTGACACAAAGGCGTCGATCTGCTCGGAAGAATAGACCTGAGCGCCGTCAAGATCAGCCTGCAAATCGTGCAGCTTGTTGGGGTCGGTCTCATCGGCCAGAATCGTCGCCCGATAGAAGCCGGCAAAGGACTCACAGATAATTGCGGTCTTGTTCAGAAAATCCAGCACGAAGACATCGTGCTTCTTGGGATGCGCCCGGTTGAGGCGCGACAGGGTCTGCACCGCCTTAACGCCCGCGAGCGTCTTGTCCACATACATCGTGTGCAGCAGGGGCTCGTCATAGCCGGTCTGGAACTTGTCCGCACAGATCAGGAAACGGTAGGGGTCCTCTTGTATCTTCTCGGCGATCTTGCCGGACGGAAAACCGTTGAGCGACGCCTCGCTGACCTTGACTCCGCCGAACTCGGGCTCACCGGAGAACGCCACTATGGCCTGGTAACGGCTCTTGCGTTCTTTCAGGTAGTCGCGGATGGCGTGAAAGTACTGGATAGCGCGCTCAATACCGTTGGTGACGACCATGGCCCGTGCCTGGCCGCCGATCTTGTTCTGGGCCAGCACCTGCTCGTGAAAATGATCGACCATGATCTCGGCCTTGAGACGAATGGCATGGTCATGGCCCTCGACAAAGCGCCGCAGCTTCTTCTGGGCTTTCTTCGTATCGAACTGCGGGTCGTCTTCTACCGTCTTGGCCAGCTTGTAATAGCTGCTCACCGGCGTGTAGTGGGCCAGCACGTCCAGGATAAAGCCCTCCTGGATGGCCTGCTTCATGGTGTAGGTGTGAAAGGCGTGATGCTTGACCGTGCCGTCGGCCTGCGGGTCCGGGTTGCCGAAGATTTCCAGGGTCTTGTTCTTGGGCGTGGCCGTAAAGGCGAAGTAGCTGGCGTTGGGGAGCAGCTTGCGCGACTCCATCAAACGGTTGATCTGGTCCTCATAGGTCTCCTCTTCGCCCTCCTCACCGGCCCGGGACAGCGCCTGCGCCATGGCCGCGCTGGTGCGGCCGCCCTGGCTGGAGTGGGCCTCGTCGATGATAATGGCGAAGCGCCGCCCGCGCTGCTCGTCGCCGATCTCGTCGAGGATGAAGGGAAACTTCTGCACGGTCGAGATGATGATCTTCTTGCCGGACTCGATGAAGCGGCGCAGGTCGCCCGAACGCTCGGCATGCCCGAGTGTCGCGCCGACCTGGGCGTACTGTTTGATGGTATCGCGAATCTGCTTGTCGAGAATCCGCCGGTCGGTGACCACGATGATCGAGTCGAAGACCGGGCTATCGTCTTTTGCCAGCCCGATCAGTTGATGCGCCAGCCAGGCAATGGAGTTGCTCTTGCCGCTGCCCGCCGAGTGCTGGATTAAATAGCGCCGGCCCACGCCACGCGTCCCGGCGTCGGCTAGCAGCCGGCGCACCACGTCGAGCTGGTGGTAGCGCGGCCAGACCTGGGTCTTTTTCTTCCTGCCCGTCTTCTCGTCCCTGGACTCTACCACTTGGGCATAATTCTCCAGAATGTTGGTCAGGCTCTGGCGGGTCAGCACCTCACGCCACAGGTAGTCGGTCTTGAGCCCGTTCGGGTTGGGTGGGTTGCCCGCGCCGTCGTTCCAGCCCCGGTTGAAGGGTAGAAACCACGAGGACTTGCCCTGGGGGTGGGTGCAGAAGCGCGCTGCGCTCTCGTCCACGGCGAAGTGGGCCACGCAGCGCCCGAGTGCAAACAGCTTCTCGCGCGGGTTGCGGTCTTTTTTGTACTGCCAGACCGCGTCGTCCACGGTCTGCTTGGTCAGGCTGTTCTTGAGTTCAAAGGTAAAGACCGGCAGGCCGTTGATGAACAGCCCGATATCCAGCGCCCGCTGGGTTTCGTCGCGGCTGTAGCGTAGCTGGCGGGTAACGGTGAAGCGGTTCTGCTCGAAGCGTTCCTTCGCCTTCTGGTTGCCGGCTGAAGGCGTGCCGTAGAACAGGGCCAGGTGGTGCGACCCGTGGTCGAGGCCGTGGCGCAGCACGTCGATGCTGCCGCGCTTGGCAATCTCGCCCTGGAGCCGGGCCAGGAATTTACGCCGTGTGGGGCCGTCCTCGGACAGCCCCAGCGATGCCGCGGCCTTGGGTTGGGTGGCACGCAGGAAGGCCGAGAGCTGGACCAGATCGACGCAGTATTCCCGGTCGTAGTCGTGGAAGTTGCCGCCGCTCCAGCCCACACCGCCGTAGCCGGCGGGTGGTTCGGCCACTGTGCCCGTGGCGGGCGGCTCGCAGGGATGGCCGGCCAGCGCGGTGCAGATGAGGCGTTCGAGACCGCGTTCGGAGGTGTCGGTGGGCATGTCTGTTATTCTGATGTGACTATAAAGGAGGAGAGTATTTCACTCTTACGTGTCATCTCGGTGGGCTCCAATGCAACTGGACGCCAAGCCGGCGTAGCATTTCAAAAGGACTGATACATTCCACATCAAAGGCGCGGCAAACGTTGGGTAGTGGGACTCGTCTGCGCACGTTCGGGTCGAATTGCTCCAGGGTGACCACGACACACCCTGTCTGCTTGGCATAGGCCGCAAGCCAGCCGTCGGCGACGTCTTGAAATTCTGTCTTAGCGGTGTCCTGGAACTGGGGCTGAGCCATCACCCATATCAACATTTGCTGGTACTCCGACGTAATAGCCGCTGTCGAAGTATCTACAAACGCGTTGGCACCGAATCGCTGTTCTGCCCAGTCCCAAAGGTCATCTCCTCCGCGTTTCAGTTCCTCCTGAACTCTGTCGATACTGTAGAGCCTTCCTTCCCGGTTGTAGTAGATAAGCACATGCCAATAGCCTGGACAGAAATCGAAGTCATAGAATCGCCGCTTCGCTTGAATAAAGACGTTGGCATCCAGCACATATCTCTCATCTGCCTCGCTCATTACGGCTACAATCCGAGTGTCTGCGCAAATTGGTCGAAACTCCGGCCATGCAGACCCGTGAGGCGATACGCGTCACGGTACAGTAGCCGGCCCTCCCGCGCTGCACGAATGACCGCGCTACCGAAGCGACGGCCGACACGTCCCCGTTGCGCGTTGTAGAAATTCCCCCCACTCGATTGCTGCGCAGATCTTCGCCGTTCGTCAGCCTTGTATCGATCCAGGAATCCGTAGAAATCGTCTCCCGCCATCAACTCTCGATCCAACACTCGCCGGGCCGCTACGAGGGGGCTGACCTTGAAGCGCCTCGCCAGCGCTTGAAACGGTTCGGCCGACTCGGCCACGCTCGGCCAGCAGCCATCAAGCTCGTCTCCCGGAATCAGTACTTCCGCCGCAACCTCGTTACAAAATCTTTCAACATCATCGTCGTAGGGCTGGAGGTTCACCAAGTTGAACACACCGCCTGTCCCCAACCACAGGTGGGCCAGTTCGTGCGCCAGGGTAAACATCTGAGCAGACGTGAAGTCCGCTCCGTTGATGAAGATTAAAGGCGCGTAATCGTCGCAGAGCACAAATCCCCGAAATTCCTCCGGGTCCAGTTTCTGTCGCGTATTGTTCTCCACGACGCCGTTGACGACGACCAAAACACCTATCTCTTCCACCGCCTGCCGAAGCCCAACGAGCGCGGCGGACCATGTAGGGTGCGTGCTCGCCCAGCCATCATCGACACCGAGTGTCCTTCGGATATTGTTGGCCGCGTCCACGCGACTCGAAGCCAACGTGACAGTCCCGACGAAGGCAAGAGGTTCTTCGCCTACCTCGATAAGATATTCGCGCATCCACTCTTGCCGCCGCTGCATTTGCCGCACAGTGGTTATCAGTGCCGCGCTCGGCCGCGCCGGCTGCTGGCCTTTGAGGGTGCGAAAATCAGCAACCGGTAATTTCTCATCCGGCGGCTCCTCTAAAAGCAAGGCTCCGAAGGGTGTGAGCGTCGCCTTTGCAAACCGCTCCAATTGCTTAAACGTCGGCTGCGCCTCACCGCCTTCCCACTGTGGCAGCTTCGGGAAGCGCTTCGCCAAGTCAGACATGTCCTTTCCCGAGCGCTCGCGCGCCCAGCGAACCACTGCGGGGTTCACCGCGACCTTGTTCATATTGATAACACAGCACCCTGACCGGCTACGGTCAATCTTCAAAGTCGTCTATCGCTCAGCATATGCCGCGTCAATCAGAGCTTTAGCCTTATCAAACTGCTTTGGTTCGGCTTCCCCATCCGGCAACCGTACAGCTGCCTCGCGCACGTCGAGCTTGCCGGTGACGACATCGGCGATCAGGCGGGTGCGGTATTCGTGGAGGATAGCTTGCTCTTTGCGGCAATTACCTATCGCTATGGCGATCTTGCTCTGTTCCTCATCCAGGACCGCAGCGATTCGGTCCTGTTCGGACACTGGTGGAACCGCGATCAAGAGGGCCTTGATGTCCGCGACGTTAATTCGATTGAACGTTGAACCGACAAGGAGCAATGCAAGTTGATCTGACATGACCTTGCTGTGCAGGAAGTAGTTTAGCCATCGCTGGTTCTCGGAAGAGGACCTGATGAGACATACATCTTGTCCCATCGCGAAACGATCCTCTGTCGTGACAAGGGCAGCGGCCCCAACGCTTACGTTGCGGCAATAGATCAGGTCTCCAGGCCGAGGCTCCCTTCCTCCTTCGATCAGCTTCTCATACCATTCGGGAGTGGTACGGTTTGATGCTTTGAAGTTTAGCTCGAAGGACTGTGCTTCCCGTACGCTGGCCAAGGGAATACCACCATCGACGAAAGGCACTGTAAGGTGCTTGCAGTCGATAACCTGCCATTTCCTCCGGAGTGCAACCACCTCCCAATGCTCCGGCACCTCCCCCAGCCACTCCACGCCGGAGGGCTTGTAGACCGGGTAGGGCTGGCCGGTGCGGATGTCGATCTGGCCGGTGACGGCTTGGTGGATGAGGGCCTGCTTCTGCTCTTCCAGCAGCGCAATCAGCTTCTCCTTGGCGTGGATGTAGCACCGGATGCGCCGGTCGGCGTGGTCGAGGAAGCGGGCGATGGCGGTTTGTTCGGAGAGGGGCGGGACACCCAGCTCTATATTCCTAACCTGCTTTGATGAGAGATGTTTGACGGTCGTAGAGTGTGCAAGGTCCCCAATGATCTTTAATGGTAGTTCAACAGCGCGGACAATAAACCCTGCGCGGGAGGAATTTTTCGCTCGGAGACAACACATCCTCTGATTTAGCAAGGCGGCCGGTCCCCGCCATCGCGCAACGTTGAACAATCCGTCCATCCCCACGATGATATCACCCGTTTCAATCAGAGCCTCTTCAACGATGGCACCACCGTAATTCACCTCTGTCTTGATAGCGTGCAAATCGCGAATCCGAATAAGCGGTGTTCCTTCTCCCTTCACAAAGTACTGCGAGTCAAAGGGATAGCCGTTGACTACTGTGGCAATGCTGGACAAACGAGACACCTCCCAATGTGCCGGCACCTCTCCCAGCCACGGCACACCGGAATCCTTGTAGGCAGGGTAGGGTTTCAGTTCGGCGGCCATTTGTCAGTCAAAAAGCGTTTTCGCGACCTCGTTGCCCGAGAGGTCACGGAGCAGCTTCATACCGCGATGGCCTCTTCCTTGATGAGATGGAGCCTGATGGCTCTTGGTGCGGTGTCTTCGTCGAAATGGCAGAGGACCGCGTCCTTCACCATGTCTTTCAGGTCGTCCCAATCATCGCCCTGGGTGAAAATACTGTACCCAAGCGCTCGGGCGTCGTACCCGCCTTCAACTGCCTCCGTGACCTCGAAAATGATCTCGGTCGGTCTCATCGAATAATCCTCCGTGTGCATCTCTGCACGCGTCGCCCCTCCGATTGGCGTCGGCGCGCATGTTCATGACTTGCTGTTACCCCCGATGATCTCGTCCAACAACCCCTCCGTCTCTTGCTCCAGTGACAGAATATCCGCCCGGATGTCCGCTAGCGTCCGCAGGGGCTGCGGCTTGTAGAAGTAGCGGGTGAAGCTGATCTCGTAGCCGACCTTCACGTTGTCGGGCTGATACCAGGCGTCAGAGGCGTAGGGCAGGACCTCGCGCTGTAGGAAGGCTTCGATCCCGCCCGCCTCTTGCAATGGAATCTGCTCGGTGTCGCGCAGGTCGGTGTCGGGCTCGTACTCCACCACGGCGGGTTTGCCGTTGATGGTGGTGGCGAACAGGCCACGTAACGAGTCAGCTTCCGTGCCTTTCTTGTGAAATTTCTTGATGACGGGTGGCGCGTCCTCGCTGCGCTCGCCGTTTTCTTTGAGCTTCTTGATCTCGGCAGCCTTGTAGGCGCGATTGGGGTCAGTGCCTTGGATACGCAGCGGTCGCTCGACCGTGACCTTCCAATAGCCGAAGGCGGCGTTGTCGAATATTTTGCTCTGCTGGCTCTCCTTGAAGTCAAGAAAGGTGTCGCAGATACGAGCGATGTCTTCCTCTGACAGCTCACAGTTCTTCTTGCCCAGGTTCTTGCGCAAAGGCCGGTACCAGGTAGTAGCGTCGATCAACTGCACCTTGCCCCGGCGATGCGCGGGCTTGCGGTTGGTCAGCACCCAGACGTAGGTGGCGATGCCGGTGTTGTAGAACATATTGAGGGGCAGAGCGACGATGGCCTCCAGCCAGTCGTTCTCGATAATCCAGCGGCGGATATTGCTCTCGCCCTGCCCGGCGTCGCCGGTGAACAGCGAGCTACCGTTGTGCACCTCGGCGATGCGGCTGCCGAGCGGGGTGTCCTGCTTCATCTTGGAGAGCTTGTTGGCGAGAAAAAGCATCTGACCGTCGCTCGAACGGGTGACCAGCGAATACTCGGGGTCGCCGGCATGTTCGATCACGAAGCGCGGGTCGCGCATGTCCTGCTTGCCGCCCATGCGCTCCAGGTCGGTCTTCCAGCTCTTGCCGTAGGGCGGGTTGGACAGCATGAAATCGAACTCGCGGGCCGGGAAGGCATCGTTGGCCAGGGTGGAGTGTTCCGGGCCGCCCACGATGTTGTCGGCGGCTTCTCCCTCACCCTTGAGCAAGAGGTCGGCGGTGCAGATGGCGTAGGTCTCGGCGTTGATCTCCTGGCCGTAGAGATGGGTGGATACGTCCTTGTCGTACTCGGCGGCGAGTTGCCGCAGGGTGTCTTCGGCCACGGTCAGCATGCCGCCGGTGCCGTAAGCGCCGTCATAGAGCAGATAGGTGCCGGATTTGATTGCGTCGGCAATGGGTAGGAAAACGAGCCTGGCCATGAGGGTTACGGCGTCGCGCGGGGTCCAGTGTTCGCCGGCCTCCTCGTTGTTCTCCTCGTTGAAGCGGCGCACCAGCTCCTCGAAGATCGAACCCATGCCGTGGTTGTCGAGGCCGGGGTGTTTGACCGAGCCGTCGGTGTTGAGGACCGGGGCTGGGCTCAGGTTGATATCGGGCGAGGTGAGCTTCTCGATCAGCGTGCCCAGGGCGTCGGCTTTGGACAGGCGCGTAATCTGGTTGCGAAACTCGAAGTTGTCGAGGATGTCCTGCACGTTGGGCGAGAACCCATTGAGGTAGTCTTCAAAGTCTGCCGTCAACTGCTGGCGATTGGCGCGGGCTCTGAGGTCGCGCAGGGTGAACTTGGAGGTGTTGTAGAACGCCTGGCCCGCGGCCTGGCGCAGGGCCGGGTCCTGTTCGACCACGCCCGCCGTATCGAGGCTGGCCCGCATGTCCAGGACGGCCTGCTTGCTGTCTTCCAGGACCGCATCCAGCCGGCGCAGTACGGTCATGGGCAGGATCACGTCGCGATACTTGCCACGCACGTACAGGTCGCGCAGCACGTCGTCGGCAATGCCCCAGATGTAGTTGGCAATCCAGTTCAGGTCGGTGGTGCTCATCTTTTTGCGTATCCCTGAGGGGCCTGTAGCGGATATCACACGGAACGCAGGACACAACACTCCGGGCGTGTACCGAAGGGCAGAGGCGAGGCAGGGGCCTACGGAACAGAGGAGAGCCTTACGGATCGCGGGGCAGGCGTCAATCCCTGCTCTTATGTGGGTGTCGGCGAACCCACTCATGCCGATGCCATCCTCGACCGGTTGGTGCACAACGCCTATCGCATCGAGCTGAGGGGCGAATCGATGCGAAAAATCAACGCCGGGAGAGGTAGACGACTCAAGGCCAAGGTTTTACTGTACGAAGGCTATGAGGGAGAATCATAATGAGTTCCGATAAAACCGGCGGCTCCGTAGGCGCGCCGACAGACAGCGAACTGCGCGCGGCCGCGCAGGCTTTATTTCTCGATCTGGATCGGGGCGACGTGGATTTCTTCGCAACCGCGATGGGCAAGTTCGTCGACGACTACAATGCCATCGACGCCATGGACGCGCCGACCCTGCCGACGAAATATCCGCGCGGTGAGGGTTATCGCCCGACCGGCGATGAGAACCGTTACGGTGCCTGGCAGTGGAAGTGTTCGATCAAGGGCGCGGCGTCCGGCAAGCTCGTCGGCAAACGCGTCGCCATCAAGGACAACATCAGCGTTGCGGGCATGCCTATGCTGAACGGCTCGGCGCTGTATGAAGGCTTTATCGCCGACGAAGATGCGACCGTCGTGACCCGCGTGCTCGATGCCGGCGGCGAAGTGGTCGGCAAGGCCGTGTGCGAAAACTTCTGCTATTCCGGCGGCAGCCATACGTCGGCTTCGGGTCCGGTGAGGAACCCGCGCGACCCCGACTTCATGACCGGCGGCTCGTCGAGCGGCTGTGCCGCATTGATTCTGACGGGTGAATGCGACATGGCGATCGGCAGCGACCAGGGCGGCTCCGTACGCATGCCGAGCTCGTGGTCTGGCTGCGTCGGGATCAAGCCGACTCACGGCCTCGTGCCCTATACCGGCGCCGGACCCATCGAGCACACTATCGATCACCTCGGGCCGATGGCTGCCTCGAGCGTCGATTGCGCCCTGTTACTCGAGGTAATCGCGGGCTACGACGATGGCCTCGACCCGCGCCAGGTGGCGGCATTGCCGGCAAAACCCTATAGCGAACTCGTCGGCCGGGGGATTGAGGGGCTGCGGATCGGTATCGTTCGCGAAGGCTTCGGCGCGCCGGGCTCGGAAGCGGACGTGGATGAATCCGTGCTGGCCGCGGCCCGGCGGCTGCAGGAAGCCGGTGCCGTGGTCGCAGAAATCTCCATCCCCATGCACACCGAGGCATTGAAGATCATGTTCGCAGGTTCTGTCGACGGGACGCTGTCAACGTGGAGCGATCAGGGTCCGGCGGGCGGAAACGCAGATGGCCACCACCCACTCGGAGCGATCCGCTTCTTTCAGGAGGCGCGCAAAACCCGGGCGGCGGAACTGCCGGACATGGCCAAGACCGTGCTGTTGTTCGCGCAGGTCATGCGCGCACGGTACGGCAACTATTATTCCGCCAAGGCCCAAAACCTCGTCCGCACGCTCCGTGCCGCCTACGATCTCGCGTTTGATAAATGCGACCTGCTGGTGATGCCGACGACCGTGATGAAAGCACACCGGATCCCACCACCGGACGCATCCCGTGAAGTCGTCATGGGGCTCACGCTCGACATGATCGGCAACACCGCGCCCTTCGATGCGACGAGCCATCCGTCGATGAGCGTGCCGACTGGTCTGTCGAACGGCCTGCCCGTCGGCATGATGATCACAGGACGCTACGGTGAGGACGATGTCGTGCTGCGCGCCGGGCATGCGTTCGAGACGTTGCGTGGACCGTTTTGAGCGCTCGCGGAACGCTGCCGACGGATCAGCCTTGCCGCATCGGCGCCGGGCGGCCACCAGGAAGAGACCCGTTAATGACGGGTTTGCAGAACTCCGACATTCATAGTCGCAAGCCTAATCATGGGAGAGTGCGATGAGTTCACATAGCGAAATTCACTACGAGGTCGTCTGGCCGAAATCGCCGCTAGCGGTACAGACACGGCATCCCGCCGAGCGGCTCGATACGCTCGAGGGCAAACGAGTCGGGTTCCTGTGGGATTTCCTGTTTCGCGGTCACGAGCTTTTTCCGGTCATAGAAAAAGAGCTGCAGAACCGTTTCACCGGGATCGAAATCGTCGGGTACGACGAATTCGGCAACACGCACGGGGGCGATGAAGCCGCGGTGATTGCGGCCCTTCCTAACCGGTTGCGTGACCGCCGTATCGACGCCGTCGTCTCCGGGGTGGGATGTTGAGGGAGTTGTACGCCCGCCGTGATGCGGGCGTCGGTTGTCGCGGAAGCCGCCGGGGTGCCGTCGGTGTCGCTGGTCTGTGAAGGTTTCGAACGCCAGGCGTCGGCCACCGGTCGCGGCGCGGGATTCGACGGACTTCCCCTCGGCGTGCTGCGCGGGCACGTGGACGCTCAGAGCCACGACGAGATGATCGGCTACCTGCGTGACTCGACACTTGACCAGATCATAGCCGGTCTCACCAGCGCACCGGTCGTCAGTGAGGGCGCTGCCGCCGAGCCCGCGCCACTGGATGTCGTTGCCACGGGAACGATTGACGATATCAACGAACGTTTCAGCGTTGAGGGGTGGAGCGACGGCCTGCCGGTCATTCCGCCGACCCAGGACCGGGTCGCGGCGTTTCTCGCCGCGCTGAACGATAACCCCTGGAGAGTAATCGGCACCGCCCGGCCCTCGGGCCGCGATATCTCGGTCTGGTCGGTTGCCGTCAATGCCGTCATGACCGGTTGTCAGCCTCGGCACCTGCCCGTGCTCTTGGCGCTCGCCGAAATCATTGCCGATCCCGGTTACGGCGTCGAGCACTCGGGCAACACCACCGGGGCCGACGCCCTCGTCATCGTGAATGGGCCGTCGATGGCCGAACTCGGCTTCAACGCCCGGCAGGGGGTACTTCGGGAGGGCGCCCACGCGAATACCAGCGTCGCCCGATGGCTCCGGCTGTACCTGCGCAATGTCTGTGGATTCACCGCCGATGAACACGACAAGGCCACGTTCGGTAACAGCACCCGGGTGGTATTGGCCGAAGATGAGCAGACGCTGACCGACATCGGCTGGCAACCACTGAGTGCGGAGTTCGGGTTCGGGCGGGGCGACGACGTGGTCACCATGGCCCGCATGAACAGTGGCCTCATCCTTGGCAGCGTCTTCGGATCGACAGGCGATGCGATTGTGCCGTATCTGGCCGACGGCCTCGTTCGAGTCAGTGGCTGGGACCTCGCGCACATCTACGGGTTCGGACAGGGCCATTATCGACCGCTGCTGATCCTTTCCCCGATACTGGCGCGCACATTCGCCCGATCCGGCTGGAGTAAGGATGACGTCAAGCAGGCGCTGTTCATGAAGGCACGGCTGCCGGCGGCCAGGTTCGAGCAGCTCATCGGCGAGTGGAGCAACATCGATGCGGGGCGCCGACCCCTGTTCGAACTGGCGACCGAAGGTCTGGTCCCGCCGGTCTTCGGCGAGTCCAACGATCCGCAACGCCTCGTGCCGATCGTGACCGAGGCCTCGAAGTTTCTGATCGCCGTTGCAGGCGACCCGAACCGGAACAATGCCTACGTAATGAGTAACGATGGCCCGCACGGTGACTGGACGGCCAAGGCCGTACCATGAACCCCTACGCCTTCGGCATCATCACGAGCATCGTGATCTACCTGTTGATCGGAAATTACGCCGGCCGGCGGGTAAAAGATGTCGATGATTATTTCGTTGCGGGGCGTGACAGCTCGACCTTGCTGATAGCCGGCACCCTGGTCGCGAGCTACCTGAGCACCGCCGCGTTCCTGGGTGAAACCGGGTTTACGTATCAAGGGCACGGCGCGATCCTCATGATCCTGGTCGGGGTCAATATCGTCGGCTACGTACTGGGCGCGGCGTTCTTCGGCCGCTATGTCAGACGCAGCCAGGCGATAACAGTTGCCGAGTTCTTCGGCAAGCGTTTTAACAGTCGGCGCGTTCAGGCCGCCGCGGGCGTGACGGTTATCGGGGGTGTCACCGCCTATTTGCTGGCGGTGACCCAGGGGGCATCACTTGCGATATCGGAAGTGATGCATATTCCCTATGACGTGACTTTGCTGATCGTCTGGATCGGTTACACCTCGTTCACCATATATTCCGGCTCGAAAGGCGTGGTGTTGACGGATACCGTCATGTACCTGCTGTTCACCTTCGTCGGTGTCCTCTCTCTCTACTACATCCTTGGTGAGACCGGGGGATGGTTCGCCACCATCGAGTCCTTGGCGGTATACGAAGCCAAGCCGGACATCATCTCTTGGCACGGTGTCGTCGGATCCGATTCGCGCTGGCAAACCTCGTTCGATTCAGTTGGCTGGGGTCTCGTGCTCGGGATCGCGTGGGCATTCACGATTGCGGTGAGCCCGTGGCAATCGAGCCGCTACCTCATGGCGAAAAACGAGCACACCGTGATTCGATCGGCCTGCTTCGCGAGCGCGTCGGTCGTGGTGCTGTATTGGGCGTTGGTGGTGTCCGCCGCCGCCGTCAATCTCCTCAACCCGGATATCGAGCCCAACGAAAGGGCAATGATCTGGGCGGCTTTCAGCGCCATGCCGACCTATGCGGGCGTGTTGTTCATGACCGGCGTGGTGGCTGCCGCCCTGTCCTCGGCGTCGACATTTCTCTCCTTGATTGGATTCAGCGCGACGAACGATCTGGTCGAGATTCGTGAGGGCGATGAACGTCGCAAGCTCCGGTTGAGCCGCTACACCATGCTGGCGACCGGGATCGTCATCTTGATCGTGGCGTATTTCCAACCGCCCGCGATCATGATGATCAGCTATTTTGCGGCGACGCTGTTTTCATCGTCGTGGGGACCGGTGGCCTTCATGAGCGTGTGGAGTAAACGCATCACGGCAGACGGGGCTTTTTGGGGGATCGTCGTCGGCTTCGTTGGGAACCTGATACCGAAGATCCTCTCGGTATTCGAGGTGATATACTTGCCGGTTTATCTCGATCCATTCGTGATTGGCATCGTATTGAGCCTCATCACGATAATTCTTGTATCGCGAAATAGCCGGGTCACCGAGGAGGAATATCTTTATCGTATGCAGGTCCATCAAACGCCGCCCACCGAATATGATCCCTCACTGACTGCCAAAACCTTGTGGTTCGCGAAAGGTTTAATGGTCTGCGGCGCGGCCCTGACGATACTCATGATCGTGTTTTACGTGTTGCCGTACGAGCATGCGGTCGGGCACAAGGCCGGACTACCTGTGTCTGGCCCGGTGGTTCTTGTCATGAGCGGCGAGCTGATTCTCTCGATAGGGTACGGCGGTATCCTCTTCCTGTGCGGTGCGTTCGCCTACTGGTGGACTAAGCGCTCCTACGGCGAACGTCACGAGGGGCCGGATCAACATTCGTAGCCCGCGAGAAACCCCGGCCAGATACACGCTATGAAAAAGCTGACCGCCTCCGAGGCGAGGAAAAATTGGTTTCGAGTGCTTGATGAAGTCGCTGCCGGGGAAGTCGTTGTCCTGGAGCGGAAGGGGCAGAGGCCCGTTTTACGCAGGGAAGACAAAAAAGTCATAAAATCGAAGCAACAATTTCCTGACTATACACGTCTCCTGCGTGTTCCTGATGCCGATCAAGCTGACCGGTGGAGTTGGGACTGGCAAGGGGAAAGCCAAGACCTCATGTCGATCTCTCGGAAAAAACAGTGACTATTCTGCTGGATATTCATTCGATGACTTCATGTTGTCATTCCAATGATGGTATGCCATCATGCCAAATATGATTCGGACTCAGGTACAGCTTAAAGAACAGCAGTTGCGCCGATTGCGGGCACTTGCTGCGGAGCGAGGATTATCGATTTCCGAGTTGGTGCGTAACGGAGTGGATCATATCCTCAGTCACGCCGAGCGAGGGGAGCACGGAGACCGGGCGCAGCGTGCAATCGCCGCCGCGGGACGCTTCCATTCCGGACGCGCCGACGTGGCCCGTCGCCATGACGCCTATCTTGCCGCCGCTTATGAAACACCCGAGGGGTGAAGAAGTATTTATCGACACGTCCGCTTTCTATGCTGTGCTGGACGCGGCCGATGAGGTGCATGCTCGGGCACGTGTGGGGTGGATGGGACTGATCCGCGACGGCAACCCATTGGTGACCTCGAACTACGTATGTGTGGAGACCTGCGCTCTTGTTCAAGCGAGGCTCGGTATGGATGCCGTGCGTATTTTGTTCGACGATATGCTGCCGATGGTGACCGTGGTCATGCTCGATGAGACACTCCACACGAACGCTATCGCAACCTTGCTCGGAGCCAATAGGCGGAACCTGAGCTTAGTGGACTGCACGAGCTTTGCGATGATGCGCCACCGCGGCACGAGCACGGTATTTGCCTTTGACCAGCACTTTGCCGAACAAGGTTTCCAACTCGTGTCGTAGGCTCTGTGATCCCAGCCTAAACAAAAAAGGGCGCACCGCGGTGCGCCCTTTTTTGTTCCGATGAATGCAGAATGTCTGCTACTCCAACACCTCGGCAATCACTAACTCGGTGATCTTCTCCTCGTTATAGCCCAGAATATTCTCCAACACGTTCTGATTCTCACGTCCCAGCGTCGGGGCAGAGCGGTTAATCTCCGCCGGGGTGCGGGAGAATTTGAAACGGCTGCCTTCGACGGTAGTCTTGCCGAAGTCGGGATGCTCCAGGTCTACAAAGTGCTCACGGTGCTGAAGCTGCTTGTCCTCGTACAATTCGTTTATGGTTTCGACTGCGCTGGCCGGAACGTTTTTGGCCTGGAGCTTTTCTTCGGCTTCATATGGGTTGAACTGGTTGCTCCAGGCGTTGATGGCTTTATCGATCTCGTCCTGATTGGCCAGCCGGCCTTTGACGGTGGCAAGACGCTCGTCACTGCCGAGGTCCGGGCGGTTCATGGTCTCGCACAGCGAGCGCCACTGGTCGTCGGTTTCCACGCCGATCGCTACCCAGCGATCCTCTCCTGCGGACGGATACACCCCGTGCGGGGCGAAGTTCATATCCCGGTTGCCCATACGGGTCTGGGTCCGTCCGTTGACGGTTTGATCTAAAAGAAACGGCGCCAGAAAATGGAGGGCGGCTTCGGCCTGCGCCAGGTCAATATGCTGGCCTTTGCCAGTCTGGTGCTTGTGTTCCAATGCCGCTAGCACGGCCGCGGCGTTATACCAGGGTGCAATATAGTCGGTGTAGGCACCGAATGGTCCAGCCGGCTCGCGGTCGGGCCAGCCGGTGGGATCGAAAAATCCTGAGACGGCGGCCGCCAGATTCCCAAACCCGGCGAAGTGAGAATGCGGCCCGGTCTGGCCCATCAGACAGGTGCTGAGCATGATGATGTCAGGCTTGATTTTTGTGAGCGACTCGTAGTCAAAGCCCCACTCCCGCATGGCTTTGGGAGAAAAGGACTCGGTCACCACGTCGGCCCAGCGCACCAGGTCCAAAATGATGTCGCGCGACTCCGGTTTGGACAGATTCAGGGTCATCGGCAGTTTGCCCGTGTTCATATTATTGTACAAACCGGAGTTGTTCGGGCCGGGTTGCTTGTTTTGAAAAGGCCCGACCATGCGCACCGCGTCAAAACGGGTGGTGGATTCAACCCGCACGACGGTCGCCCCGTAGTCGGCCAAAATACGCGTCGAGCCAGGGCCGGCCATGGCCCACATGAAATCGAGTACTTTGACCCCAGCCAGGGCTTGATTACTTTTACTGCCAGTCTGTTGTCCCTCTGCCATGGTTACTCCTCCTGAGTGAGTCTCGGTCAGATTATCCCTTTGTTTTGCAACTCTGCTAAGGCTTGGGCGTCAAGGCCGAGTTCGCCATAGACCTCGACATTGTGCTCACCAATCCTCGGCGGACGCCGCTTATAGTCAATCGGCTGCTCGCTGAACTTGGCAAACGGACCGGGATAAGCAAAGGCTTTGCCCATCTCCTCATGGTCAACCGCAGTCCAGTATTGACGCGACTCCAACTGCTCGCTTTCGACGACCTCGTCAATCGTGGTGACCGGGGCGACAAGCAGGCCACGGTCCAGGGCGTTCCGGAACAGCTCTTCTTTGGTTTTGGTCTTGGTGAAATCTTCAACGATCAGTTTGAGGCGTTCATAGTCTTCAAGCGTTTTCGGGTCGCCACCAAACAGGCCGCCGCCCATATTAACCCAGTCCATCTGTTGGACTTCTTTGTCACAAAACCCCTCTTCATAGATCCAGTCCATCAGACGCTTGGTGAAATGGGCAAACGCCGAGCCAAACAGATAGGCAATCGAAACATGCCCGTCTTTCGCCGGCCAGAGCAGGCGGATTTCCAACGGCCCCATTTTTGCTCCACCGGCCATCCGGCGGGTTTCCGCATCGTTGAGCGGAGCCGAGAGTATGGTTGACTGGGTTGCCTGGGCCGCCGCCTGCTGGGCGGAAATATCAATATGCTGACCGTGGTTTGAGCGGTGGGATTCGTACAGGGCAATCAGCGCGGCCGGCGCCGCCGCGGCGCTGGCGTGCAGATAGCCCTGGGGCAGGCTCAGGCGGACCGGCGGGCGGTCTTCGTCGCCGGTAATGACGAGCGGCCCGCTGCTGGCCAGAATAATCAGATCGCTGTCCGCATAGCTGGCTTTCGGGCCGTCTTGTCCAAAGGGGGTAATCGAGACATAAATCAGCCCCGGATTGTCCGCCGCTAACTCGTCATAGCTCAAGCCGTATTGGGCCAGGCTGCCGGGATTGTCCGATTCGATCAGAAATTTTGCGTCTCGTGCCAGACGCCGAAGAAGGCCCTGTCCTTCGGATTGCGTGATATCGAGCGTGACCCCCCGTTTATTGCGGTTATAGGCCCACCAGTAGAGCGAGTTCTCCGCATCTTCTTGATCCTGATAGAAGGGCCCCAGCTTGCGAGCCGAGGAGCCGCCGGGGGGCTCGATTTTAATCACGTCAGCGCCAAGATCGGCCAGGATTTGGCCACACAGCAGTCCGCGTTCTGTTGTCAGATCAAGAACTCGATAAGGGTTGAGCATTCGGCGACTCCTACACTAGCGATGACGGTGATTTTTCAGCATCGGTATGAGCTTTCCCCCATAGCTCCCTTGGCGAGAACAGGCAAGCCCCGATTTGATGCCCGCCGGATACTTCGTGTGGGCTCTGCTCAGGCGATATGGTATTGACGGCCTAGCGCCTGCGCGCGAACGTGGAGTACCTCATGATCTGTCCGCGCTGCCGAACAAAAATGAAAGTAGAGGCGCACCGGCCTCATAAACGCGAAAAATGGCGCTGCCCTCAGTGTGGCAAAATCCGTATGAAACCCGCGTCCTACCGTCGGCATAAACGGCGGGAGCGAGTTGAGTAGAGAAGCAACTGAGGTATGGAGCCGGGATGCTAATCCTCAGGGGGCAGGAAGCTCCTCGACCGGCTCCTTACGGCTGTCAACATAGGCCTTCATGAGTCCTGGCAGGTCAATAGGCGACTCTGTCTCTCTGAGCTCGCCGCCGGGCGGGATAATTGTATCCGACCCGCCAAGCGAGATCAGGACATAGGGGCCGCCGAGCAAACCCTTGGTGTGAACGGACGCGATCGCGTCTTCCTGAAGCTCAATATCACTGTCTATGGTCAGGCGGACTCTCGCCCGCGTGCCCGTGAGCTGGACGCTATCAACCCGGCCGACGCGGACACCGGCGATCTCGACAGGGGTGCCCGGCCCCAGGCCGGTGGCACTTTCAAAGTCGGCATAGATGGTATACCCCCAGGCGTTATACAGCACGGTTTCTCCGAGTGAAGAGAACAGATAGAAGGCGCTTGCGGTTCCAAGAATCAGGAAACCCACGACGCTGAGGACGATCCGTTGCATGGCCTGGCAGCCTAGCAGACCACCCCTTATCTCCCAAGACCCTCCACCCATTCTCATGGCAGGTCACACGGCTCTACAAGAGGATATGAAAAACGCGGGCGAGGAGAGCGCTTTGCGACTTTTTTGTCTTTTTGTTCTCTGTAGCCTTTTATTCGGCCATCTCCAAAAGGCCTGGGCCGATAATACCGCTTTGGTCGCCCAGGGACAGTATGTCTTTGCCTTAGCCGGCGGGTGTGGCTGCCATACGGCGGACAAGGGGCCCACCAACGCAGGCGGGCGGCCGATTGAAACCCCTTATGGACGGTTTTACGGGACGAATATTACGCCCGACCCGGTCCACGGTATTGGGACCTGGACGGACCGGGAAATCATCGACGCCATCCGGCTGGGGGTGAAACCCGATGGGACGGTCATGAGTCCGGTCATGCCATACCCGGCCCTGAGCGGCATGACGGATGAAGATGTCACGGCGTTGGTGGCTTTCCTGCGCAGCCGTGAGTCCGTCGCGCAGGAAAATCTTCCCCACGAGGTCTCTATTCCGTTTTCCGGGCTTGCCATGCGTGTCTGGCGCTGGCTGTTCTTTGAACCGGTTGAAACTCAGGCAACAGCCTGGGCGGAGCCCATTGCCCGAGGCCGCTACATCAGCGAACATCTCGCCCATTGCCAAGAGTGCCATACGCCGCGCACGGTGTTTGGCACTCTCGACCGGACGCGTGATCTCGCCGGGAATCCGGCCGGCATTGACGGTGAGGTCGCGCCCAATATTACCCCGGATGACGAGACGGGTATCGGACAGTGGAGTGAGGGAGATATCGTTTCCCTGCTACGTACCGGCTTTCTCCCGAATTTTGATAATGTCCAGGGGCTGATGGCGGTAGTGATTGATGGGGTGCCCGGAGGCGGGTACAAAGACATGACGGATGAAGACGCCCATGCTGTTGCCGCATATCTGAAATCGGTTGTTCCAAGGAGGCAGGCAGAATCGGAATAGCGTGGAGCTTTCGTAAAGAGGAGGTAGTGCAATGAAAGGGATGGTTATCCGTGTGGTTCGTGGGGTTTTGATCAGCGTTAGTGTGATGGCAGGGGGGCTGCATACTATGGGTGGGCTGAGTTTTGGGCATGAAAACCACCCCACCCAGATGCCGGACCCGCAGCAGACGGTGGCGTTTCGCACCTATCTGATGGAGAATATCGGAGCCAATGCCAAGGAGATGAAAGGCAAGATTGATGCCGGTAAGCTCTCAGAGGCAAAAATGAATGCGGCCGCCATAGCCCTTCATTCCACCCGCATCGCGGCACTCTTTCCTGAGGGCAGCACGTCGGACGCCTCTCGGGCGAAAGAGGAAATTTGGCAAACCTGGGACGCTTTTCTTGCCTCAGCCACAGAGTTGAGTACGGAAGCGAACGCGCTGACTATGGCTGCGGGAGAAGATAATGCCGCCTCAGTCAAAGAACATATGCAAAAGATGTTCGGGACGTGCAAAGGCTGTCACGACCAGTTTCGCAAGCCGGAAGAATAAGCCCGTGGGGGAGTTATATTGCTCCTTGGCAAAAAACGTGAGATAAAAAAATTCAGTAATTCTCTTGGCAAAAGGAGTCTCTCGTGTCCGGTGCTGTTGGGTTCCAAGCGCTGACAAGCCGTAATGCCGTGCTGAGCAGCGCAGAAAATTTCATCCTGTACCTGCTCATGGAGACCAAGCCGCAGGGTGGGGGCGTGCGCCTGCCGCTCAATCTTGGCATTGTCCTTGACCGTAGCGGTTCCATGTATGACGAACAGCGGCTTGATCACGTCATCGAGGCCATCAAATATCTGATCGATAATCTTGGTCCGGATGACAAGGCGGCGGTGATCGCGTTTGCCGATCGGGCAGAAGTTGCGGCAACGGCAGACCGGGTCGCGACTGATGCCGCCGGGGTGAAACGGGCCATTGACGATCTCGATCTCCTGGAGATTGGGGGCGGGACACAAATGGCGCTGGGCATGGAAGCGGCGCTTACCGAGGTGGAGAAGCATTATTCGCCGAACCGCCTGAACCGGCTGCTGCTCCTGACCGACGGCCAGACGTATGAGGAGCGCAAATGTCTGGAACTCGCCCGTCAACACCGGGAGCGCATTTCGTGCAGTACGCTTGGGGTGGGGATTGAGTTCAATGAAAAATTACTGATGGAAATGGCCGAGGAGAGTGGCGCCAATTATCACTTTATCGATACCCCGACCTCCATTCCGAATATTTTTTCCAGTGAACTTCAGGGACTGCGGAACGTCGTCCTGACCAACGCGCGTATTGAGATGCAACTCAGCGCCGGGGTGCAGGTGAAAGAAGCCTTTCGCGCCAGTCCTCAGATTTACCCCATAAAAGAGATTACGCCCGACGCTAACCGGACGCTTTCCCTGTCGTTGGGAGATATTGAAGCCGGAACGCCAAGCTCAGCATTAGCCGTACTCGTCTTGCCGCCCCGCCGACCCGGCCGGGTGCGGCTGGCGCGAGCCGAGCTATATTACGATACGCCCGAGGCTAAGAACCAGCACGAAAGCGTGGACGTGGTGGTGAATTATACGCTTGAGCGCTCGGAGCTTGGCCAGGCAAACGGCTATGTGATGAATCTGGTCGATCAAGTCAGTGTCGCCAAGATTCAGATGCAGGCTGAGGCAGCTATGGCTGCCGGCAACACGGATAAGGCCACGCGATTATTGGGTAATGCCATAGCCGGCACGCAACGCCTGGGGAATACGAAAGCAACCCAAGCGCTGGAGGGGCTCCAGAGTGAGTTGAAGAAGACCCAGAGTCTTGCGACCGGGGCTGCCAAGACCCAGTTGCTGAGCGCTCAGGCAACCCTCCGAAAAACGCAGCAGCTTGATCCTGAAAGCGTCAAGGATGCGCTCCGGGATTAAGCTCCACCACAGATGCAGCCCATGAAGGAGATGAGAGCATGATTCGCTGTGCGGAATGCAATGAAGAAAATGTGGATGGCCTGGAGTACTGTGATAGCTGCGGAGCGAAACTCGAAGTGATAGCGACGGAAGCCGCGGCCGCCGATGCTCCCGACAGCCCAGCCGCAGAGGAGGCTCCCGCCGAAATTGAGGCAAGTACGGAGACCGCGGCAGAAGAAGCCACGTCTGAGCCTGCTGAGACTGAGACCGCTGAAGCTAAAGGCGAGGAGAGTGCGGAGGTGGCTGGGGATGAGCCCACGGAGACGGCGGTAGAAGAAGCCGTGCCTGAAGCCGCTGCTCTCAGCGAGGAACAGGCGGCGGTCGGTAGCGCTGCGCTCACCATCACCCGTGGTGGCACGGTGGGAAAAGTCTTTGAGCTCCAAGCCGGAGACAATCTGGTTGGTCGGTGGGACCCGGATTCCGGTTCTTTTCCTGAAGTCGATATGGAAAACGATGATCCGGAAGCGCGCATCTCCCGCAAACACGCGCTGATAAAGTTCGGGACCGAGTTGACGATTGAAGATATCGGGAGTCTGAACGGGACGTTTGTCAACCGGGGACAACGTCTTGAGCCAGGCTCGCCCGCCCCCCTCAAGGATGGAGACGAGATCATCATAGGCAAAACCTTCTTTAAGGTGTCGCGCGTGCAATGAGGCTGCGCTGGCCGTTCTGGAAGTGGCGAAACTGAGCACCCTGAGTGGACTGGTGATGCATGGCTTCTGCACCGCTGATGACCGAACAGAGAGACCTTGAGGAGAGCTGTGTTTGTGTCGAGTGCGGACAGGCCAATATCGTCGGCGAAACTTTTTGTACCGCCTGTGGCGTAGCGCTTGAAGAAGCAGGTGAGAGGGAGTCGGTCCCCCCTCTCGAACCGCTGCCAATCGGCACCGTTCTGGCTGATAGCTATCGTCTGACCACCCTCCTCTCGACTGGACAGGAAAATCGTTACCGGGCGGTTTGTCAGACTGACGAAGACCGGCCCTACCTCGTAGCGGAACGGTCAAACGACCAGACCGATACCCATCCGAGTGGCGCGTTTCGGTTGTCCGAACAGCTTGCCGAGATTCATCATCCGGCCCTGATTCTCCCCCAAGAACGTTTTGAACGTGGCGGCCGGGTCTATCTCATGACGCCGAGTCAGTCCGGTCTCCCGCTGAGTCAGCGCATTGGCCGGACATCGGAGCGGGAGGCGGCCGGCTGGGGAGTCCAGTTATGCCAGGCCGTGGATGTTTTGCACCGGCATGGACTCTTATGTGTCGAACTGCCTCCGGAAAATATCCTGCTCGACAAGACGGGCCGGTTGCACCTCACCCAATTCGATGCGATCCGTCTCAGAGACACGGTTGAGGAGCATCCCGTGTTGACAGACGGCTATGCTGCGCCCGAGGCATACAAGGCCCAGGTATTAAATGAAGCCGCCGATGTGTTTGCACTCGGCGCCTGCCTGTATGCCGTGCTGGTGGGGCGGCGCTTGCCCGTTGAGGGCTGGGCGGTTCAGCCTGAGCCACCCGTCTTCTATCCTGAGAAAGTTCTGACTCCTGAGTGTGAGCGCATTTTAAGCAGAGCGTTGGCCCTTGAGCCTACGGAGCGCTATGCGGACTTGGAAGCGCTGAAACATGATCTGCTTGCGCTGAGCCAATCCATGCATATCCGTTCGGCCTGGCGGACCGATGTCGGACAGGTGCGCGACCATAACGAGGATGCCGTTCTGGTCAAAGAGGTCGGGCAGGGCAGTATAGCCGGCGATGATTTTCGGGGGCTGTATATTGTGTCAGACGGGATGGGTGGGGCCGAAGCCGGTGAGGTCGCGAGCCAGATTGCCATCCAGACAGTAGCGCGCCAAGTCGAAGCAGCCTGGGCCGAGAGTGAGGCGGAAGAGGAAGTGGACGCTGCCGCCTGGGAGAGCTGTTTGCGTGAGGCGGTTGCGGCGGCCAATGCCCGGATAGTCCAATACGGAAAAGATCACCCCGAGTCGGCCGGCCTAGGGGCCACGATCGTGGCCGCGTTGATCCAGGCGGGACAACTGGCGCTGGCCTGGGTCGGGGACAGTCGGGTCTATCTGCTGGAAAACGGAGTGTTGCACCAGCTCTCGCACGATCATTCCCTGGTCGCCCGGCTGGTCGAAATCGGCCAACTGACGGAAGAAGAGGCATTGACTCACGAGCACCGCAACGTCCTGATTCGGTCCTTGGGCAGCAAGGAAAACGTAAAGGTTGATACGCTCTCGCGACTGCTGAAGCGCGGCGTCCGCCTCCTCCTGTGCAGCGATGGGCTGACCAGCCATGTGCTTGATCCGGCGATCGCCGATATTATGAGTCGCCACCGGACTCCGCACGAGGCCGCCTTGGAACTGACTGTCGCGGCCAATACCGCGGGCGGCAGCGATAATACCTCGGTGGTTGTTGTCTTCCACGAGTAGCGAGGCATTGTCGATGTCACGGAATGAAAGCGGTCAGCTCGAACCCGGAACGGTCCTGGCTGGCCGGTATCAGATTGAGCGTTTTCTGGCGGGCGGCGGGATGGGCGTCGTCTATGTTGCCCAGGATCAGCGGCTGGCTGAGCGACAGGTCGCCATCAAAGAAATTTTTGACCGGTTTACGAATCCCGAAGAACGCGCCCAGGCCATCGAGTATTTTCATCGCGAGGCCGACACGCTGGCCCAACTCACCCATCCGGCCATTCCCGCCATTTTTGATCGTTTCGGTGAGGGCAATTGCCATTATCTGGTGATGGATTTTGTCGAAGGGGTCAATCTGGAACAGGAAATCGCCGGCCTGGGCGGTCGGCTCCCCGAGAGCCGGGTCATCGAGATTGGCCGGGAACTGTGCGACGTGTTGACCTATCTGCATGGCTTTTCTCCGCCCATCATCTATCGGGACATGAAACCGGGCAATGTGATCCTCCGGCCGGACGGGCGCATCACGCTGATTGACTTCGGCATTGCCAGAATTTTCTCTCCCCAGGGTAAAGCCACCCTGATTGGCACGCCTGGATTTGCCCCGCCCGAGCAATACTCGGGACAGGTCGATGAACGGTCCGATCTTTATGGCCTGGCGGCAACCCTGCACTATATCCTGACCGGTCGTGACCCGGAGAAGCACCCGCCGTTCTCGTGTCCGCCGGTGCTTTCGGAGAAGCCTGACGCGGCGCCTTTCCTGGCCCAGGCGGTTGACCAAGCCCTGGCGTATAAAGCGGAAGAGCGGCCTCAGAGCGCGGAAGCGTTCAAGGATATGTTTCTGTACGGGCGTGGACTGGGTGCGGCTCCCCAGCCCGGCTCGTCCCAAGCCGCGACCCAAATCCTGGAGCCTTTGGCGGCGCCGCTTGAGGAGTCCCTCACGGCCGAGCCGCCGCACAAGAAACGGCGCTGGGGGCGGATGCTGGCCAGCCTTGTTTTTTTGCTGCTGCTGACTGGCGGGGCATATGGACTGTTCACCTCTCCCGAGCTGCTGCAGGGCAATCCGGTCGCGCGTGTGGGAGAAAAGATTCCGTGGCAGCAGATTGAAACCTGGCTGCCGGAATCTCGGCGGGCCGGGTTTCGGGCGTTTGTTGCGGAGTTACCCTGGGAGCGGGAGAAACGCCTGCGCGCCCTGCGGGCTGAGCCGCTCGAATTGGTTTCTCTCAACCTGCTGAATACCTCGCGCGACGGCACGCCACTGTCGGAGGTCAAGGACAGCTATACGCTGGGTGAGGTGCAATATCTGACCTGGGAAGTGGTGCTGAAAAACAAGCTGTTTGAGGTCGAGGGCGGGCAGCATCGGCTGGAAGGCCGCTTTTTCGACCCTGAGGGCGGCCTGGCCGGGAAAAGCGAAGCCGGCCGGTTTGTCCGGCCCGAAGAGGAACAGCTTGAGCTGCGGGGCGTGACCCTGCTTGAGGGGCTCAAGGAGCGGGCGACGGGTGATTATCAGCTTGAGCTCTACCTGGGAGATGCCAAGCTGGCCAGTCAGACGGTCCGGATAGAGGCCGACCCGGTCCAGGTCGCAAAAGCCGAGGTGGTAGAAGAAAAGGAAGGCGGTGTCGCTGGTAGGGCCGATGTCCCGGCAGTTATTGGACCGACACCGGAGGAAGAGCGCGCCCGGCGTGTGACAGAGGAAAAACGGCTGACCCTCATCCAGGAACGGAGCAAGGAACCGCTTTCTCTGGTCTCCGTCCGCTTTTTCAATACGGCAAAAAATGGTGACCCTTTATCCAAGCCGGCGACCTCGTTTGGTGCATCACAACTCCGCTACCTGGCCTGGGAGGCAGATTTTCAGAACCAACTCCACGAGCTGTTGCCCTCTCACCACCGGGTCACCGCAACCTATTTTGCCCCGAATGGTCAGATTCTTGGGACGGTCGAAGACGGAAAAGAAGTTTCGGATAAAACAGAGAAGGTGACGTTTACCGCCAGAATCGGCAATGCCAGTGGGGGCGCCTTTCTCCCAGGCGACTATCGGGTTGACTTTTATGTCAACGGCTACCCGCTCTCGTCCAGAAAATTCAGCGTCAGGGATGATCGGGACTTGGCCTATATCCTCACCTCGCACCAGGGGAGTATCCTCGGGCTCGGTCCTGAGCGTGAGGTTCCCTTTGAGGTGCATTTTCAACCGCATAGTAATGGGATGTTGCGCGGTAGTCTGGTGATTCACGCGCGCGGATTCGGTCCAGCCTCCCTAGAAGGAAGCCTACAGGATAATCACATTGCCTTTCAAAGTCAGATTGGCAATCGCGTTTATCATTTCCAGGGCTGGCGTGAAGAGAATCGGCTCAGCGGAACCTATCGTGTCGGGTCGTCCGAGGATGTGAGCGGAAATTGGTCACTGCAACTCTAGGCCGGGCTATGATGGCGGCTGTTGGTATAAACATAGGGCATTGAGCAGACTTTAAGCGGAGCAGTATGGAACTTTCACGCGAACGACTTGTCCTGTATAGCGGGGCCGGGCTTCTGGGCGGTCTTGCCGGCTGGGCCGCAGCCGACCCTCTGGCCGCAGTGGGGAATGTCTATCTCCGAGCTATGGGCCTGGGAGGAGTGACTGGTATTTGTGTTGGTGCGTTTATAGGGGCCATTGAAGGGCTCAGTGCCGGGCATAAGAACAAGACTTGGCAGGGCGTGAAGCTGGGCGGACTTGCCGGTCTGGTGGGCGGGACGATTGGCCTCCTTATGGGAGAGTTGGTGTACGGTCAGGTAGGTGGTCTTGGTGGGCGCGTTATCGGCTGGGGAATGTTTGGGCTTGCCGTCGGGCTCGGAGCCGGCGGGGTCGGCCAATCGTTAGTCCGTTTACGCAACGGCGCGATTGGCGGTTGCATCGGCGGGGCCATCGGGGGCGCGCTCTTTCAGTTGGCCACCTCCCTCTTTTCGCAGACGGCTGGCCGTGGGGTTGCCCTGGCCATCTTGGGAGCGATGATTGGTCTCTGGATCGGTCTGGTCAGTGAGATATTGAAGCGCGGCTGGTTTATGGTGATTCGCTCGCAAAGCCGCAATGCCCGCGAGGGCCGTGAATATCATCTGACCAAGCCTAAAACTACAATCGGTCGAGCCGAAGAAAGTGATGTCGGCCTGTTTGGCGACCGCTCCATTGCCAACTTGCACGCGGTGATCGAAAAACACAAAAACACCTTCGTGCTTGCCAAAAACGAAGGACAGGTCAGCGTCAACCGGACTCCGGTCACTCAGCCCGTCCAACTGAAAAATGGCGACCGGGTGGAGGTCGGCGGAACCTTACTCCTCTTTCGAGAGCGTGCCGGGAAAGAATAGGCAGGCCGGAGAGTGAGGTCAGGTGGAGAGTAGTATGAGATTGAAAGCCCGTTCCTCTCGGCAGAGCGTGACCCAAGCTGTGCGTGCGTTCCTCTATTGCCTGGCCTTCTGCTCGTTTCTGGCATCTCATGTCGTTGCGGCAGATTCAGTAGTTGTCTCTGTCACCAACCCCCAACTGGAGAATTTTACCAATGGCGGCGCGGTTGGCCTGTATTTTAGTGCGACCGATTTACGCGGGCAGCCGATCGGACAACTCACGCCGGAGCATGTGACTGTGCAGGAGGACGGGCAGGACACCCAGATCATTGATTTCCGAGGCGAAGAACAGGGCCGGCCGGTTGATATCGTGGTGGTCTTCGATGTCACGGAAAGCATGGGGCCGTTCATTGACGGTATGAAAGAAGCGGCCATTGATTTTGCCGACCGTCTGGCCAAGGCCAATCGGGATTATCGTTTGGGCTTGGTTACTTTTGAGGATTACGTGATTCGGGACGAGCGGGAATTCACCCGGAGCGCCCGCGAGTTCAAAAGCTGGATTGGTGCCCTGCGCCCGGCAGGCGGGGGGGATATTCCGGAGAACTCGCTCGATGCCATGTTGCTGGCCAGCCGCTTTCCGTTTCGGCCCGATGCCCAAGCTGTTCTCATCCTGATTACCGATGCTCCCAATCATACGCGCGGGGACGGCTCGGAAAAAACGAATCCCTACGGTCGAGAGGTCACCCAACTGTCGGGCGCGGAAGTATTGGCGGAAATCAAAAAGGCAAATCTGAACGTCTATGCGATCTCTCCCCCGCCCTTTATGGCTCCCGACTTGCAGCGGATCGCAAAGGAGAGCGCCGGGCGACATTACAATATTGTCAGTGAGGGAGAACGTTTTCCTGAGCTGATCGGCGAGATCGGCCGCTCGCTGGCGTCGCAATACTTCCTGACCTATACCAGTCCCCGCCCGGTCGAGGACGGGGCGGAACGGGCAGTCGTGCTGACCCTTCAGCATCCGAACGGAGAAGGGGAGGCGCGCGTATCCTATCAGGTGCGTGGGATTGGCGGTGCGCGAGTCGTCTCAAGCAGCTCAGGGTCGGGCACCACCCACCCGCAAACCCTTATTGCCTATGGGGTGTGGAATATGCTGGTTCCGCTCTTAGCCGCCGGAGGGCTGCTGCTGCTGGCGCGCGTCCGGCTTAACGAAATCCCAGCCGAAGTGCTGAGTCTGGTGACGACGGCAACCCGTAAACCCGCTTCCACAGGCCCAAACTCAGCCCCAAACCCTGTTGTGCCGAAGAATTCTGCGCCGTACGCCCGACTTGTGCGCCAAAGCCCGTTTGAAGACGCGCCGCGCGAAATTGCTTTTTCCCGCGATGAAATGACGATTGGTCGTGGAGAGGAATGTGAGGCGATTATTCTCCACTCCTCCATATCGCGCGAACATGCACGCATAAAAAAAGTCAAGCAGGGCTATGTGCTGCTCGATTTGCAGAGCCGAAACGGCATCCACATCAATGGTAAAAAGGTTGCCGAAAATCTTCTCAGAGATGGCATGCAGGTCCGTATCGGCGACGTGGAGTTTATCTTCTGCGCCGCCAATACGTGAAATCGAAACGAGCGGAAGACTTCGACGCCTGCATCCTAGCGGTACAACTCCTCGCGCTTGAGGGTGTGATCCGGCAGACGAATACGCGGGTAGAGTGAGGGCAGGCCGTCGCGGCCGAGCAGGAGAAAGTCAACCGGCACGAGCGGCATGGGGACTTCCAAGCCGACGTAGCTGCTGAACTGATCTCTGCCAAATGCCAGTCGGGTACCGAGGATGTCTCTGGGCAGCGTCCCCCGGACATCGAACCCTTCTCCCAGGCTCCCGGTGAGATAGGGAAGAATACGCCAGCCGTCTGCGTCGTTTTTTTCAAACTGACTCTTGAGGGTGATATCTGCCGGCTCCGCCCCTTGAACCAGTTTGGCAATTTCCCGGTCCCCACGATAACGGGCGTCTTCATAGCCCTTTTCGCGGAACTTGCGCCAAAACTGCTGCCACGACGCGGTTGGTACCCCGTACACTTTGGGGCGAGGGCCGGTGTCGCTCTCCAACAGCAGAGTAATATCGCCATGTGGGGAGAGGATGATGCCGTCGTCCGTGAGCTCAACATTTCGCCAGTTGCCATCGTACAGTTCTCTTTTGAGTCCCAGCCCATGGGCGCCAAACAGGTCCGGGTTGTCGCGCAGGAACATTTTGCTGAGCTGCAAGCCCTGGTTTTCAGGCCGACTGACCTGCTCGAACTCTTTGGCCGCTTCTTTTACCGCCTCAGTCTTGGGATAGTTCTCTAGCAGGCGACGCAGGTAGGCCTGCTTGTCCGTTTGATGCGGACTGGCTTTGGCCTGTTCGAGTAGGGCTGCTGCCGCGTTTTCCTGGAGCTTGGGAATCTCTTCTTCCATGCCGGCCAGGGCGTAATACTCAATGGCCTTCTCGGTCCGGCCTTCCTTGGCATAGGCTTTGGCCAGGATGGGGTAGATCTCCGGGGAGCGTTCCTCCAGCGGGGTCTGCTGCACGTATTTTTCGCCCTCGGTAATAATGCCTTGTTGGGAGACGGCTCGTCCGGTCATGACCTGCCAGAGTTTCCCCAAGGTTTGGATCATGGTCAGCCCACCAAAGGTGGCCGCGCCGACCAACCCCTCGGTGCCGAGTTGGAGGCCCGCCACAACAATATTGTCTTTGACAAAACCACCCCCTGGCAGCATATAGGTCAAGGTTTCTTTGCTGTGCTCCCACTCTGCCTGTTTCACGCCGGCCAGCGGGTCCTGGGGGGCCTCCGAGTCGTACTGGGTGAGGGCGTCATAGTGTTGCAGGCGGGACTCGACCTGCTGGACCCCGGCCTTGGCCTTTTCAGCGTTTTCGTCAACCAGCAGGGCGAGTTGATAATGGAAATTGGCCTGCCAATAGTCTTCTTCAGCGAATGCCTGCTTCGCCCGGGCTAACTCCGCCTTGACAAGGGCTTCCTTTCGTTTCGTATCCAGGGCTTCCATCCTGGCCCGGACTTCCGGAGCACGCGGGTCATGCGGGGCTTGTTCGAGGAAACGTTGATACAGGGCCAGGGCTTTTCGTTCTCGGGGACCTGGCCCTGAGTGCTGGCCAACCGAAGAGACGACGCCTTGCGCGGCGTATGGGCTAGGACTGGCAGGGGCACCAAGGAACAGCCGGGCCACGTCAAAGGTCGAGAGCACCCAATTGAACAGCCGGCCCACTCGGCGCCGCTTTTCCGAGGCGTACAGGCGGTCTGCCTGGGAGAGCAGCTCATCCGGCGTCGCGTTCAGTTCCATGAGCGGTAGGTCCTCCTGCTCGGCCTGCTCTATTGACCGGTACAGCAGGGCATACACCAGGGGGGTGACGCCGGTTGCCTCCTCTCCCTGGGCTTGGCGTTGCGCGTCCTGTTGCGCCAGTTGAACGATCCGGCCGCGTAATGCCGACGGGTCCTGCAGATAGCCGTCAATAATCGCGTCGGCCACCTGTCCGCCGACCTCATCCGGGAAGTAGCGCTCTGGAGGCAGCGGGGGCACAAAGGGGTTATAGGCCGGCAAAAATTCCGTCACCCGCTGGGCTAAGGGGTCTGCGAAATCCCGAGCGTGCAGGGGCGCCGCGAACACGAGCTGGCCGCACAGCAACAGAGGGAGGACACGATACCACATGCCGTTTTCTTTCCGGGCCGCTTAACGGCCTAAACGTCCAACCTTGGCCATATAGGCTTCAAGCGCTTCGAGTTTGCCCTTGGCTTCAAGTTTTTCCATGATGCCGTCCTGTTGTGCAACCGCGGCGTAATGCTGGAGCGCGGCTCGTCCGAGGGCTTCAAAGATGTTCGCATCAAAACGTAAACTTTCCGGATCGTTCTGGGCCGTATATTCGTGGGCGAGGGTGACGTAGAAATCACCTAACTCCAGCCGATACCGATAGCGGTTTTTGCTCTCCCGGTGTTTATCAAGCAACTGTTGATAGGCCAAGATAACGCTCTCGTTGCCATCCTCGATCCGGTAGCGGTTGAGGATAAAGAAAGCGACTTTCGCCCGCTCAAGCCGCTCTTCTTCTTCCTGTGCCAGGGAGCCATAGGACGTGTTGTCATACTGCTGTGCCAGGTCCCTCCACTGTTGCGCCTGTTCGTCCAGCGCCTGCACATACTCCACCGCAGTTGTAGCCGTCGGTACCTGCTGAGCGAGCGACTGAAAGGCGGTGAGCGCTTCGACTGCTTGACCTGCCTTTTGTTTGAGTCGGCTTTTACCTTGGGCGACGCGTTGGTACGCGGCCAAGGCCCGTTCATAGGCGTGCAGCCCCTCATACGCCCGACCCCGAGTGAAGGCGATAATGGCGGGATAGGCACCGGGATGCTTGGTTTCATAATCGTTGATGCGGGTGAGTGTGGCCTTATGCACATTGGCTCCGGTCACATCTTTGGGGAGCGGAAAGCGGTAAGTGTCTTTTGTCGCCACGCGCTGAAACTCGGCGACAACCCTGAGGAGGTCCTGCTCAGTCCGGTACTGAGCACTGCCATTGGGGGCTGAATCGTCGGGAGACAAGCCCGGTACCCAGGTGAGCCAACTCGAGGATTCTCCTTCTTGAGCTGGACCAAGCGCCGGGAGGGGCGGCAGGGGTTCAGCCGGCTGAGCAGGGGGCAGTTCGGGCGGAGCGGACTCGGCCGCCGGAGGATGTGGAGAGATGAGGCCCATCTCATCGACGCGGGCTAAAAAATCCCACGCCAGTTCTGCCTCTGGATCGTCCACTTCTGCTGCTTTTTTCTGTGGTGCGGACGGTGGGGCTGACTGAACGGCAACTCGTGCGGGCTCATCATTGATGAACGGGGGGGGGCGCCTTGCCTGACAACCGGCGATGAGCAGGCCGGCTCCGACCACGCAGAGCCAGAAAATCGGGCTGACAGAAAGTTCTCTGGTCGTGTCAGGATAGCGAGGTAACATAGCTCTATGAAGTATAACCTGCCGCAGCCGTTCCATCCGTTCGGATGTCGGCTGACCGCCCACAGACTCGTTCCCAGCTTAAAGTGGGAAGCAAGGCGAGTCAAAGGCGGATGGGAGCTTGAGAACCTGGAGGCCGCGGGTACGGGGCAGGTCGGAGAAATGATCCCGTTGGCCGCGCATTCCATTGCCCCGATTAACTACCGCTCTTCCCTCGTGAACAGTTATACCTGGTGACAACAGGGATGGCCGCGGTCTCTCCGGACTTTGATCCCAGTACACTGAACGTCCGATAACGTCTTTTCTGTCAAAATTGGAATGATGTAACCCTCTAAAACAGCACGGCTTTGGAAATACAAGGGGATAAGGGATCGGGGACGGGCAGCCCACTTATTTCTACAGGGAGCGACGCAATAAGGTGAGAGGGACTCGGCCCTTACCGTCGTTTTATAGGGTGAGGGTGGAGGCGCTCGGATTTGACAGAAAAGACGTTATCAGATATGGGTCCCGCAGCTTGAAAATCAAAGGGTTCAAGCTACGACACGCTCCAGGAGGATTACCTCATGTCAACGTTATTTCGTGTTCTCACCCTGGCCGCGCTGCCTTTTGCATTGGCTGGGATAACGTCCAGCGTTGCGATGGCAGCAAGAGCAGACTGTACCAGCAGGGGGCCACTCCTGATCGGTACCAGCGGTGACGACATACTATGCGCTGCCTCTCGTAAAGACAGCACGCTCGACGGCAGTCGGGGAAACGATGAACTGTACGGCGGCAAGGGCAACGACACGCTCAAAGGCGGTTGGGGAAACGATGAACTGTACGGCGCCAAGGGCAACGACACGCTCGACGGCAGTTGGGGAAACGATGAACTGTACGGCGGCAAGGGCAGCGACACGCTCAAAGGCGGTTGGGGAAACGATGACTTGTACGGCGATAGTGGCAACGACACGCTCGACGGCAGTCAGGGAAACGATAAACTGTACGGCGGCAAGGGCAGAGACACGCTCGAAGGCAGTTGGGGAGACGATGAACTGCACGGCGGCAAGGGCAACGACACGCTCGAAGGCAGTTGGGGAGACGATGAACTGCACGGCGATAGTGGCAACGACACGCTCGACGGCGGTTGGGGAGCGGACCTCTTTGTGTTTAGGCCATGGGACACGGGTGACAAGACCATCGAAGATTTTGATCGTGAGGACCGCGGCAGTCCTCGGGATGATAATGGTGCCCCTCTGGTAGATGAGAACGGTGACCCCCTGCCCATGGTGCTCTCTCCGGATGGCATCGTGCTGTCCGGTGGAAACTGGCCGACTGTGGCCGACATTCTCGCCAGCGAAGTGGAAAAGGGCTCTTACTTTGTCTACACCCTGCGCCAGGGCCTGACGGTGAAGACGGATGTGGAACTGATAGAGGGGGATTTCGTGGTGGAGTAGGTCAAGGCTTCGGTGACGGCCGTACCCGCTTGCGCGGTGTATGGTGACGCGAGGATTGCCGACCATCCGACTCAAGCGCCTTCTCAAGCCCCTTCACCTTGTCCCGGTAGTACGCCAACCTTCCTTTCAGTACCGCCGCCGGCCGGGATCAATCGTGACGCGCGTTTCTGTCATGAGAAAGAGTTGCTTATTGCACCTGGGAAACCGGAACGGGCTCGGTGCGCGCCGGGAGGATTGTCCCGGTTGCGACCGCCTGCACGTGTCTGAGGATTTCGGCGCTATAATAACGATTGGCGCACGCATCACAGACCCCAATCAGTACATCCTCCAGGATGACAAAGCCGGCTCTGAGTTTGAAAGCTTCCCGCTCAACCCGCTTCTCTCGAACCGTTCCCTCACAATACTCACACTGATAGCCAAAGTGTTCTTTCATCGTGCTGACTCCGTTACTTCGTACACGGTGATAATGAGATAGCGGCCAGTTCCAGTAAATCGGCCAACCGTCCCCACACGGGTCGTTCCGTCTGCTCCGATTCCGTGAAGAGTATATTTTGTTCCTCGGGGCTCGTGTTTTTCCGTCCTGACCAGACCCCCGTTCAGAATTGCGGTTTCCACATCAAGAATGTCCAGATTATCCTCCGCCATCTCCTCCACCGCATGGACCGTCATATCGTATGACGCTTCGCGTACTCGCTCTCGAATCCGGTCAAGAATACGTTGTGGCACCTTTCTTCGTCTTCTTTTTCTCTTCCAGGGAGTCCGCCTTCTCCAGGGGCATTCTAGCGCGGAGGGGAGAGAGAGGCCAGCGGTATTTCAAACTGATGCACGCCCTGAGCATTGCTGTTTGCTCGACCATCGTGAAATGTTCCAGCAGCGGCGACCAAGGGGTGAGTCGGAGAAATTGCGGTTGCCCGGAGCGAATGATACAGACATGCGGTGGTAATTCACTGACGAGGAGGAATAACGTGCAATTCAGTATTACGGCCCATACCAAAATCGATAACTGGGAAATCTTTCCCTACATTGAGAATTTAGGCTTTGACGCGGCCTGGGTGCCTGACTCCCAGATGATCTGGTCGGACTGTTATGCCACCCTGGCGCTGGCCGCTCAGCACACCTCGCGCCTTCGTATCGGCACCGGGGTCGCTATTCCGGGGACGCGGATTGCCCCGGTGACGGCGCACTCCATTGCCTCGATTAACCGCCTTGCCCCTGGCCGGACCTTTCTTGGTGTTGGGACCGGTCACACGGCCATGCGGGTCATGGGCATGCAGCCTATGAAGGTCAGAGATTTCCGCGAATACCTGCGCGTGGTCCGCACGCTGCTGCGCGGGGGCGAGGTCGAATACAGCCTGAACGGTACGACCCGGACGATCAAGTTCCTGCACCAGGATCTGAAATTCATCGACCTGGAACAGCCGATTCCCATCTATGTTGCGGCTAATGGACCGCTGGCTTTGCGAACCGCGGGAGAGTTTGGCGATGGACTGGTTTCGCTGTTTAATGAACAGGGTGAGGTCTTGCAGGCGAACGTCGGCCGGGTACAGGCCGGGGCCGAGCGAGCCGGGCGGACCTTGCCCGAGAATTTTCATACCACGGCCCTGACCACTGCGGTCGTATTGAAACCGGGAGAAGACTTGACCTCGGACCGGGTGATCGAAGCGTGCGGCTCCTGGGTCACCTGTGCCTTGCATTTTGTGTATGAAATTTACGAACAAACCGGGGATGAGAGCGGCGTGCCCGAAGCGTTCCAGGATGTCTGGGAAGAGTACCGGGATCAGGTCGAGAACATGCCAACGCCCCAGGCCAAACGTTACCTGCAGATTCACGATGGACACTGCACCTATCATGTCCCTGAGGAGCGCAAATTCATCACGCCGAAAACGATCAAAGGGTCGTGTATGGTCGGTGAGCCGGATGAACTGATTGCGGCCATCCGCCAGGCAGAGCAGGCCGGACTCCGAGAGATTTCTCTTCTGCCGCCGCTCAAAACAAGCCGTGAAGTTTACAAGGATTTTGCCGAACAGGTGATTGCGAAATACTAGGCGGGCTGTGTCATAAACGAGAGGAAAGGTTGAGGCGACTGGGTGCATGTATTCTCTGTTGCTGTGCTGTCCCTCCTGTCTGTCTTTTCCTCTCACATTGTATGGGCACAAGGCAAAGGAGTGCTGGAGAATCCGGGGCCAGGGTCGTATCAGAGCGGCGTTGGGGTGATTTCCGGTTGGGTGTGTGAGGCCGAGAAGATTGAGATTGTTTTCAACGAAAATGAGGCCGATAGATGGCGGGTGGGCTACGGCACCCGGCGGACGGATACGCAAAAAGAATGTGGCGATATCAACAACGGTTTTGGACTCTTGTTCAACTGGAATCTGCTCGGTGATGGGGAGCATACGGTTACGGCCTTTGTGGATGGGGTAGAATTGGGTCGGGCCACCCTGACCGTAACCACTGTGGGGGAAGGAGAGGAGAAAGAGTTTTTAGGCGGTGTTGGCGGAGCGTTTACCTTACCCGGATTCCCCGAGGCGGATACCGCCGTAAAGGTCCAATGGCAAGAGGCGCAACAGAATTTTGTCATTAGTGCTCTCATTCCATATCCGGCTGAGCGTGGTCCTAGACGCCTCATTTGCGAGGAAGAGATCGTTATCGAAGAGGCAAGAATCATTGATGCCGACACGCTTACACTCTGCGAGGAACGCATACGGTTGGTTGGCATAGACGCGCCAGAAACTTGGCCAGGGCAGCAACTCTGCCTCGATGTGGATGGCCTGTGCTACCCGTGTGGCCAAGATGCAACGGATGCGCTCAAGGAGAAGATTGGAGCCGACAACAGGCTCTCCTGCTACCTCGAATCCGAATTGGACAGGTACGGCCGGGCACTCGGTGTCTGCTTTAGCAGTGACGGCACGGACTTGAACGGCTGGTTGGTCGCAAACGGACACGCGGTAGCCTATTTCTCCGACACCTATATGCCACACGAAGAGATAGCGATTGTGGAACAGCGGGGCATCCACGCTGGAGAATTTATTGATCCGAGTGAGTGGCGACGCGGGGCAAGGCTTGAGGAGTGTGAGGGATAAAACGCTTCACTCCGACGCGTGATTTGCATTCAGTCGGATAAGCGAAGCGTACACTGTTTCTGCCATGCCGGAGGCGGGGCTCGAACCCGCACGGGGCAACGCCCCATGGGATTTTAAGTCCCATGTGTCTACCAGTTCCACCACTCCGGCATGCGGACAGATTGTAGGCGAAGGGTTACGATCTCGCAACACACTCCCCTGCTCGGAGGGGTGCCGCAAAGCCGCGAGGTGGGTTCCCCTTATCCGGCTTCAAGCTCCTTGGTGCGACCCAGCGCCTCGTCTATGACGCTGGCCGGAACTTTATCGTAGTGATCGAACTCCATGGTGTAGGTCGCCCGTCCCTGGGTGAGTGACCGCAGGGTTGTGGCATAGCCGAACATCGTCGCCAGCGGGACGTGGGCGGTGACCGTGCGCTGGCCGCCGCTCCGCTCGCCCAGTTCGGTCACCTTGCCGCGGCGTGACTGCAAGTCGCCCATGGCCGTTCCCATATAGCTCTCGGGTACGACCACCTCGACCTCCATCATGGGCTCCAATAAAACGGGTTTGGCTTTATGCACCGCGGCCTTGAACCCCATGGAGCCCGCCATGTGGAAGGCCATCTCTGATGAGTCCACCTCGTGATAGTTGCCGTCATACAAGGTGACGGTCGTGTTGAGGAGGGGGTAGCCGTAGGTCACCCCGTTCTCTGCGGCTTCACGAATGCCCTTTTCGACCGAATTGATATACTCCCGGGGAATGGCGCCGCCTTTAATTCCGTTGACAAAGACCAGACCTTCGTTGTCGTTGGGTTCGATCTTGAGGAAGACATGGCCAAACTGACCCCGACCGCCGGTTTGTCGCACATAGCGCCCTTCGGCTTCCGCCCCTCGGGTAATGGTTTCACGATAGGAGACCTGCGGTGCGCCGGTGTTGACCTCGACCTTAAACTCCCGCACTAGCCGGTCCAAAATTACTTCGAGGTGTAGCTCCCCCATGCCGGATAGAATCGTTTGGCCGGTCTCGGCGTTGGTCTGAATGACCAGGGTGGGGTCCTCCGAGGATAAGCGTTGGAGGGCGAGCCCCAGCTTTTCGGAATCGACCTTGGTTTTGGGCTCAATCGCGACCGATATGACCGGCTCCTTGAAGGAAATCGATTCGAGCAAAACGGGATGCTGCTTGACCGCGATGGTGTCGCCGGTTGTAAAGTTCTTTAAGCCCACGATCGCGATGATGTCTCCGGCCGCAGCACTCTCCAGGTCTTCTTTCTTATTGGCGTGCATGCGGACCAGGCGGCCAATGCGCTCGCTACGTTCTGTGCGCGGGTTAAAAATCGAAGCGCCGGTCTTGAGGTTGCCACTGTACAGGCGGACAAAGGTCAGTTGTCCGGAGTAGGGGTCGTGCATGGTTTTGAAAGCCAGGCCGGCCGGGATATCATCCGTGACCTGCCAGGTGCGCTCTTCTCCTGCAAGAGTTTGTCCGGTCACGGGTCGGACCGGAGGCGGGAGATAGCTGACCACGGCATCCAAGAGCGGCTGAATACCCTTATTGCGCAGGGCGGTTCCGCACAGGACCGGAAAGACATCGAGCGACTGCGTCTTGACGCGGACCGCAGCCGTGACTTCTTCTGGCGTCAGGGTTTCACCGCCAAGATATTTCTCCAATAAGGCGTCATCCGCATCGGCCACGCTTTCAACCAGCAGCTCAGAGAATTTCGCCGCCTCCGCTTGGAGCTCGGGCGGAATCTCTTCTTCGTGAAACCGCGCTCCAAGCGTATCTTCCTCCCAGACGAGGGCCTTGTGTTGAACCAGATCGATCACGCCCGTCATGGCATCTTCGGTGCCGATCGGCAGTTGGAGAATCAACGGCCGCGCGCCCAACCGATTCTTGATTTGATCGACTACATTATGAAAGTCCGCACCGATACGGTCCAGTTTATTGATAAAGACAATGCGGGGCACGCCGTATTTGTCCGCCTGCCGCCACACGGTCTCCGACTGTGGTTCGACACCGCCAACGCCACAGAAGACGACAATGGCGCCGTCCAGCACACGCAGGCTGCGTTCCACCTCGGTGGTAAAGTCCACATGGCCGGGCGTATCAATGATGTTGATCTGATGGTTGCCCCAGTCACAGGTAATGGCTGCCGCCGTAATGGTGATGCCCCGCTCACGTTCCTGAGGCATCCAGTCGGTGACGGCCGTCCCTTCGTGCACTTCGCCGATTTTGTGCGAGAGCCCCGTATAGTACAGGACTCGTTCGCTCACAGTGGTCTTGCCGCTGTCAACGTGAGCGACGATGCCGATGTTTCGAGTCTTTTCTAAGGTGGTAGACATGTTCTGCTCCCGACTCGGTGCACTGCTCCGAGAAGTCTGCTCAATTCAACACAAAAATGTAGCGTTCGGTTAGAGGGAAGGGTCGGTGTGTGAGCCCGACCGGTGTTGGTAGAAAACCATAGCGAACAATGCAAATAGCTGAGTGTTTTCCCTACAATACACAAAACACCCGGACATTCCAAGCCATAGGACAAGCCGGGAGTGGCACCTAGGTGACAAAATCGCGAGAAACAAAGACGGTTGTGCGCGACGACTCTATATTCGATATTTTTTCAGGAGGTTGCGGGCGATCACCAGTTTCTGAATTTCGCTCGTGCCTTCCCCAATAATCATGAGGGGCGCATCCCGATAGAAACGCTCGACCGGAAACTCCTGGGTGTAGCCATACCCGCCCAGTACGCGCATCGCTTCCAGGGCGACTTCTTGGCACGCCTCAGACGCGAACAGTTTTGCCATGCCGGCTTCCAGGTCACACCGCTCACCGTTGTCTTTCTTCTCGGCTGCCTGTCGGACCAGTAAGCGCGAGGCTTCAATCTTGGTGGCCATGTCAGCCAGCTTGAGTTGAATGGCCTGATGTTCACAGATCGGCTTGCCAAAGGTTTCGCGCTGTTGGGAATAGCGAATGGCTTCCTCAAAGGCAGCCTGGGCGACGCCGACCGCCCGGGCCGCAACATTGATCCGGCCCACTTCCAAGCCGCCCATGACTTGCTTGAATCCCAGGCCCTCTTCTCCACCGATCAGCGAGGCGGCTGGTGTCGGAAAGTCCTCAAAGGCCAGCTCACACGTATCCAGACCCTTATACCCCAGCTTCTTGATGTCCCGGCTGACCGTCAGTCCCGGAGCGCCTTTCTCGGCAGCGAACAGGCTGATGCCGGCATAGGCGGGATCGGCATCGGGGTTGGTCTTGGCGGCAACAGCCAGAATATTGCCGTGCCGCGCATTGGTAATAAACATTTTAGAGCCGTTGATCAGATAGCTGTCGCCCTGCTTTTTGGCCGTTGTCCGAATGCGCTGCACATCACTCCCGGCATGTGGCTCGGTCAGCGCGAGGCCGCCGCGTTTCTCGCCGGTGGCCATAGCCGGCAGGAGGCGCTGTTTTTGTTCTTCTGTTCCGAACAGAGCCAGGATGTGAGCGAACAGCAGGTGGGAGTTCAGGACACCGGTCAGGCTCATCCAACCACGACAGATTTCTTCAATAATCATGGCGTAGGTGGTAAAGGACAGTCCCATGCCGCCATACTCGGTTGGGATAATCGCGCCGAATAAACCCAGCTCTTTCATCCGCTCGACCAGGGCGTGCGGGTATTCGTCGCGATGCTCCATTTCGCTGGCGACCGGCTTGACCTCACGCTCTACGAAACGGTTGAGCGTGGACAGGATTTGTTGTTGTTCCGGGTCGAGTTCGGGCATGATGGGCATCCTTTCTGCCTGGGGCTGTTACGGACTGGTGCTCATTCTCCAGCTTTATAGCCTGAGATCAAGGGAGAGCCGGCTCGCCCGCTGGACTGGCTGGACAAGGCGAAAGCAGATAAGAAAAGAAAACGACATTGTCCCTGGTCGTAGACCCCCGGCCAGCGAAGAAGAACAGCATGGCTCACACCCCCCTGATGCAGCAGTATTTGTCGGTCAAGCAACAGCATCAGGACGCGATTGTGCTGTGCCGCTTGGGGGATTTCTACGAGATATTTTTTGATGATGCGCCGCTGGTCGCGAATCTGCTTGATCTCACTCTGACTGCCCGCGACGGTGGAGACGGCAAGATCCCTATGTGCGGAGTGCCCTACCATGCCGTCCAGGGCTATATCGCCCGTCTGGTCAAGGCTGGGAAGAAAGTTGCGCTATACGACCAGGTCGAAGACCCGAAGACAGCCAAAGGCTTGGTCAAGCGCGCAGTCACGCGGGTGATTACCCCTTCTACGTATGTTGAGAACGAGGCCGACGCAACAAGCCCGACCTTGCTGGGGATGTTTGCCGACGGGCGACAGTGGGGGCTGGCGCTGCTCGAACCAACGACCGGAGCGTTCCAATTCTGGAGTGAGACGGAAGCTGACCTGGCTGACTCCCTGGCTCATCTCGCGCCGCGCGAGATTGTCATCACCAAGGGTCTGGCCGGACACCCTGTCCTGGCTGAGTACAAGAGCGGCCAAGCCGGGACGACCCTGACAAAGCTGGAAGACTGGCAGGCTGCCTTCGATGACAGCGTCGAGTGCGTCCAGTCTTTTTTCGGGCTGGATTCCTTGCGTGCCTTGGAATTGGACCCGGAAAACACCATTGCCATCGCCCTGGTGCTCCGTTTTCTCCAGCAGCATATGCCGGTCAGCCTGCCGCATATCAGCCTGCCGAAACGGCTCCACACTGGCGAAACCATGCTGTTGGGCCCGGTCGTCGAGCGCAGTCTGGAAATCTTTCGTCCAGCGAACCCGGATATTCGCGGCAAGGCGCTGATCGACGTATTGGATGCCACGGTCACGCCGATGGGCCGGCGACTGTTGCAGCACTGGCTAAAGAATCCGCTCTTGTCCGTGGCGGCTATTGAAGCCCGGCACGCCGGGGTGGCCGAGTTCGTCGACGCGCCCGCCGTGCTGGAGGCGGTGCGCGGCGTGCTCGCCCCCATTCGTGATCTGGAACGTTTGGTTGCCCGCTTTAGTTGTCGCGTGGCGAATCCCAAAGACAGCGCGGCCCTGCGAGACTCGCTGGCGCAAATCCCCGGCGTGAGTCGAGCGCTGGAAACAGTCCAAAGCCCGCTATTGAGGCAACAGCGTGAACACTTGCAATCCGACCTCGGTCTCTTACCGGATACCCTCGCCCGCGCCTTGGTCGAGGTGCCGCCCGTTCACCTCCGAGAAGGCGGCGTCTTTGCATCGGGCTATCATGCGGAACTGGACCGCCTGCAAGCCATTGCCTCGGATGCCAAGCAGTGGCTTGCCGCGCTCCAGGCTCGAGAAAGTGAGCGCACCCGCATTCCCTCGCTCAGAATTGGGTATAACCGGGTCTTTGGCTACTATCTGGAAGTCTCCAAGGCCCACCTCAACAAGGTGCCTGACACGTATATTCGGAAACAGACCCTCGCTAATGCGGAGCGATTTATTACCCCTGAGCTGAAAGAATACGAGGACCAGATTCTCAACGCCCAGGATCGCGCGGTCGCCCTGGAGCAGGAACTCTTTGCCGAATTATGCGAACTGGTCCTCCAGTATATGACCCAGATTCAAGCCCTTGCGCAGGCATGTGCCCAGCTTGACGGCTTGGCCTGTTTTGCCTGGGTGGCGATCAACCAGCACTACGTGCGACCCGAAATGTCAGAGGCGGCCGAACTGTTGATCGTGGATGGACGGCATCCGGTTGTCGAGTCGCTGCTGGGGCGGAGCGCCTTTGTCGAGAATGATGTGCAGCTCAATCGGTCGGATCAGCAGTTCCTGCTGTTGACCGCCCCCAATATGAGTGGCAAATCCGTGTATTTACGCCAGGCTGCGTTGATTGTACTGCTGGCCCAGATCGGTTCATTTGTGCCGGCCACGCGCGCCCAGGTTGGTATTGTGGATCGAATTTTTACCCGTATCGGAGCCTCCGATAATCTGGCCCTGGGGGAAAGCACGTTTGCCGTAGAAATGATCGAAACCGCCCAGATCCTGAACGCGACCACCGAACGGAGTCTGCTGCTGCTGGATGAGATCGGGCGCGGAACCTCGACGTCGGATGGTCTGTCCATTGCCCGGGCGATTATCGAATTCCTGGTTGATGATGACGGACCGCGGCCCCGGACCCTGTTTGCCACCCATTTTCACGAACTCACCGACCTGCAACGCCTGCTGCCCGGCCTGGTGAATTACACCTTTGCCGTGCGTGAATGGCAGGATGAGGTGGTGTTTCTGTATAAGGTCATCGCCGGTGCATCGGATCAATCGTATGGCATCCATGTTGCCAAGCTGGCCGGACTGCCACGGGCGGTGACGGAGCGGGCGGAAGAGATTCTCAAGGATCTCGAAGGCTCGGCCGGGCTGGTCCGTCCGGCCAAAAAACGTGCGCGGGCAAGGGCGACGAAAATCCCGCCCCTGGTAAAAGAAGCCTCCGCCCAGCTCGGCCTCTTTGGGCAGGCCGGTGAGTCCTAGCATGGACCATATTCGTCTGCTGGATCCACATACGATTGAGCAACTCCGGGCGGGCGAAGTGATTGAGCGTCCCGCCTCGATTGTCAAGGAGCTGGTCGAGAATGCGATTGACGCCGGCGCGCGCTCGATCAGCGTGTCGATTGCCAAGGGTGGGATAGATGAAATCGTTGTCCAGGACGACGGCAGCGGCCTGACGCCGGAGGATGCGCCGCTCGCATTCCAGCGCCACGCGACTAGCAAAATACAATCCAGCAATGATCTCTTTCTCCTGACAAGCTTGGGGTTTCGGGGTGAGGCGCTGGCTAGCATCGCTGCGGTGACACAGGTCGAATTGCTCTCTCGGACCGCGGACGCCATCGAAGGGGTGCGCGTCCGGGCGGCCGGCAGTGCGCCGCTAGAGACAAGCCCCGCCGGCTGTCCGCCGGGCACGACGGTGAGCACGCGGCATTTATTTTTTAATACCCCACCGCGGCGGGCTTTCCTCAAATCCCCGACTGCCGAAGGTCATCAGGTGCATGAGGTCTTGGTCGCTCTGGCGTTGTCGCGTCCGTCCATTCACTTTCGCTTTCAGTCAGACGGACGCGAGGTGTTTCAGGCACATTCTCAGGCTGAGCTCGCCCTGCGCGCCCGCGCGGTTATCGGCAAGGAGTGGGCTCAGGAATTCCTCCCGCTCCCGAGTGCGGAAATAACCCTGGCCGAAGAGGGCGTTGGGCTGACCGGACTCGTCAGTCCGCCCAGTCGCAGCCGCAATACCCGGACCGGGCAATACTTCTTCGTGAACGAACGTCCGGTGAAAAGCCAGCCCTTATCGTCTGCCTTGAGTCGCGGCTACGGGGAACTCCTGCCGGCGGGACGTTTCCCCTTGGGGATGCTCTTTCTGACTGTCCCGACTGACCAAGTTGACGTCAACGTCCATCCCACCAAGCGCGAGGTGAAGTTCAAAGAGGAGCGCCAACTTCTCCGGCTGGTCGTCCAGACCGTCAGGGAGACGCTTGATCGGGCCAATCTGTTCAAAAAAATTGAGCTTCCGGCCTCTGACCTGCTACGCGACCATCGACAGGCCAGCAGCCGAACCGAGGGTTTGTCGCGGGCTGCGAGTCGGGCCTTGGACAGCTCGGTCCCGAGACCCGACCCGGCCGATTACCCCAGGCCCCACAGCCGTCGCAAGGCCGCTTCCCCCGACGCGTATGGAGCCCGGTCTGAGCCAGGCTTACGCCTGCGGGACAAGCCGCTGGTCCACGAGTCGGAGGCAGCCCCGCCGGGTTCGGCCCACTCACAATCGACCTTGTGGCAGCGACCCAACGGAAGCGAATTCCGTGTAGTTGGCCAGAGCCATGAGTTGTTTGTCCTGGTTGAAGTGGCAGGCGAGCTCTGGATCGTAGATCAGCACGCGGCGCATGAGCGTATTATGTATGAGCAGGTGCTCCACAGCCTGCGACATCAGCACCGCGATGCACAGCCGTTGCTGATACCAGAGACTTTTGATTTATCGCCCGCCGCGTGCAGTGCGTTGGAAGAACTGCACGATTATCTCGTCCAGATCGGCTTTGACATTCAACCGTTTGGGGGAAATACGTTTCAGGTGCAAGCCACGCCAGCGTATTTTCGCCCGACTGACACTCCGGCGCTGTTGAGCGAACTGGCCGAAGCCCAGGCCGAAGGGCGTTCGGACAATTCTATTGAGGCCAAGCAGGAGGACTTGGCGGCGCGTATCGCCTGCAAGGTGAAATCGATTAAAGCCGGCCAGACGCTGACCCCGGAGGCCATGCACGCCCTGGTGAAAACTCTTCTGGATTGTACCTCACCATTTACCTGTCCGCATGGTCGGCCAACCATGGTCCGCTATTCGGTGCGCCAGCTCGAACGCCAATTTGACCGGCGCTGAGGGTGGCACGCTGGTTGCTGCCTGTTTCACCCCTGGTTCTCTTCAGTCAATACTTCTATTATGATTGCAATATGGTTTCATTCTGGTTCCTGTCTGAGAAGAGAAGACAATGCGGACACTGACTATTAAAAATATTCCGGACGAATTGTACTCAAGACTCAAACAGAACGCGACTCATGAGCGTCGAAGTATGAATAATCAGGCGATTGCCTGTTTAGAGCGGGCATTACAGCTTCCACCTGTTGACGTTGAGCAAGTGCTCGCTCGCACCCGAACTATTCGAAGACAGACTACCGGGCTCCCATTAACGGATAGGCTGCTGGAACGGGCAAAGAGAGACGGCCGTCCGTGATTGTCGTTGATACCAATCTGATTGCCTATCTCCACATAGAAGGGGAACGAACGGCTCAGGTCCAGCAAGTGCTGCGGAAAGACTCTGAATGGGCAGTTCCGTTTCTCTGGCGTTCGGAATTCCGCAATGTGTTGGCATCATACTTGCGCCAACAGGTCTTCTCGCTTGACGATGCTCAGGCCATTATGCAGCAAGCAGAATCGTTCTTACAGGGAAGAGAATATGAAGTGTCATCGCGGCGGGTGCTAGATATTGTGATGTCTTCTCACTGTTCGGCGTATGACTGTGAATTTATCGTGCTAGCACAAGACTTACAGTGCCCCTTGGTGACGGCGGACCGACAAATCTTGTTGAAATTTCCAGCGACGGCTATGTCGCCAGAGAGCTTCATTTTGCAGGGTCTTGAGTAGCCCCCCGACAGCATTTTTAGGAAAATGTTTGAAATGCTGATATCCGTCCTTATCTTAATCTGGTGACGATGGGACGACTGAAATTATGAATCCGCTCCACATAGCTAATCTCCCGCTTGCTACCAATTTGCTCCTGGCTCCGCTGGCAGGCTACACAACTCTCCCGTTTCGCTGGTGCATGCGCGAAGTAGGCGGCTTCGGTCTGGCGACAACCGAATTGGTCCATGCCCGGTCGTTACTTGAAAAAAATCGTCGCGCCTTTGAGTTGATTGAAACGCGTCCGGACGACAGCCCGCTGAGCGTCCAGCTCTTCGGTCCGGTGGCCGAAGAAGTCCGCGATGCAGCCGTCTGGCTTGAGGAGCAGGGGGCGGACGCTATTGATATCAATATGGGCTGCCCGGTTGAAAAGGTCATCAAAATAGGCGCCGGCGCGGCCATGTTAAAAGACCCGAAAAAAACCGGCGCGTTCGTCCGAACGGTGACGAGGGCGGTCAAAATTCCGGTGACGGTAAAGACGCGCCTGGGCTGGGACCAGACGCAGCTTGATGCGCCGGTGCTGGCACCCATTCTTGAAGACGCGGGTGTTGCGGCCCTTACCATTCACGGCCGCACGCGGGCCGAGGCATTCCGGGGCTCGGTCGATCTGGAGGGTATTCGCTCGGTCGTGGAATCTGTGCAGGCCATGCCCGTTTTCGGAAACGGCGATGTGTGTGATGCGGCAACAGCCAAACGTATGCTCGAAGAGACGGGCTGCGCGGGGCTTGTTATCGGCCGCGGCGCGCTGACCAACCCCTGGGTCTTCCATCATATTCAGGCGGGTTTGCTGGGGCAGCCGGCTCCGCCCGAGCCACCATTGGTGGAACGTGTTGCCTTTATGACCCGTCATTTTGAACGCGCGGTGCAGCAGCGGGGAGAGCATCTGGCCTGCACCCAATTCAGGAAGACTATAGACTGGTATGCGAGGTCTTTTGGGCGCTGTCGGCCGCTGCGGTTAGCCATGAAGGAACTCAGCAGCCGCCAACACTATTACCATCTGGTCGGCCAGTTTTTGGAATATCGCCGCCAGCATCCGCTCTCCCCGCATGAGAACCCCCCGGCTGTGGACTCCGTATCCGTCTGATCCTTCTCCCACTCCGGTTGACAATCGGCTCCGGTTTGCGTCACAATGACGCAAAAGTATGCGTCTATATTACGCAAACTAAGGCGCGTCAACTGGAGAGGGATTATGCACAACCGATCGACCGGCCCTCAAGAAAAGACTCCGCAGCAGCTCTACGAGCACCTGGCTCAACTCGACAGCGGCTATACACTGGAGGCTTGCACACAATACGCAGTCTGGATTCATGAGATTCACGAGCTGAAACGCGGGCATAACGCCGTCATACTGGCGCACAATTACCAACGCCCGGAGATTTTTGAGGTCGCCGACGTGATCGGTGATTCGCTGGAATTGGCCCGCCAGTCAAAGCAGGTTGCGTCTGACGTCGTTGTCTTTTGCGGTGTCCACTTCATGGCTGAAACGGCCAAGATTGTGAATCCGGAGCGTACGGTGCTCCTGCCTGACTTGCAGGCCGGCTGCTCTCTGGCCGAGAGCATCACGGGGGAGGCGTTGGCTGATCGGAAGGAAGAACTGCGCCAAGTCTACCCCGATCTCCAGGTGGTTTGTTACGTCAACACGACCGCGGATGTCAAAGCCGAATCCGATGTGTGTTGCACCTCGTCGAACGCGATCCAAGTGGTAGAAGCGCTCGACACCGAGAATATTCTCTTTGTGCCTGATGAGAATCTGGCCCGTTATGTCCAGAACGAAACCAGTAAGAATATTATTGCCTGGCAGGGAAACTGCTACGTCCATCATCAGATCACGCCGGAACAGATTCAAGAGGTACGGGACAAACTCCCGCAGGTAAAAGTGCTCGTCCATCCCGAGTGCCGGGAAGATGTGCTCGCCCTGGCGGATGCCGTGCTCTCAACGAGTGCCATGATGCGCTACGCCAAAGAAAGTCCGGCCCAGGAGTTTCTGATCGTTACGGAGTGCGGTCTGTCGGACCGCTTGCTGTTGGAAGTCCCGGAGAAGAAATTCTACAAGAGCTGCAAGCTGTGCGCCTATATGAAAATGATTACGCTCGAAGGGGTGCGGGACTCTCTGCGTGACGGACGTTTTGAGATTACGCTCCCGGAAGAGACCCGGATTGGTGCCCAGCGTTCACTTGACCGTATGCTGGCACTCAATGCATAGTATGCTCCTGTGGGTAGAGCAAATGGGGGCCAGCGTAGCGCAAAACAAATTCATCCGCGTGTAGCCGTTGATGCGGTGCTCTTTACCCTTACCCAGGGGGCTCTGCGCACGCTGCTGGTGAAAATCAAGAAGGGTGGGTTCGCGGACCGCTGGGCGTTCCCCGGTGGTCTGGTGCAGGTAGACGAATCGCTTGATGCTGCGGCTCAGCGCGAGCTGTATGAAAAAACAGGGGTGCAGGACCTATACCTGGAGCAGTTGTATACGTTTGGCAGTGCGACCCGAGACCCCTCTGCACGAACCGTGTCGGTCGCGTATTTTGCTCTCATCCCGCCGCTGGCGCAGACTCTCCATCTCGGGGAAAAATACGCGGACATTGCCTGGTTCCCGGTGCATGATCTGCCTGAGCTTGCCTACGACCATAACGCCATAGCGGAATATGCGCTGCAACGGCTCCAGAGCAAATTGGGCTACGCGAATATCGTCTACAGCCTCCTGCCGCAGGAATTTACGGTTGCGGAGCTACAGGGGGTCTATGAAATCATCCTCGGTCGTCAGCTGGATCGTCGCAATTTCAGACGAAAAATTATCAGCTCCGGTCTGCTCAAGCCCCTCTTGAAAACACGGCGAGGCGCGCATCGACCGGCCCAACTCTATACGTTTTCCCAGCGCCAGCCCATGCAGCTTGACGTGCTATAACCGCATATGAGAGCCGGCTGCTGCGTGGTAGGGCCGGGTAGCGATGTATGGTAGCGTGAGGGTCGGCTCACTGACCGAAAGGAGATGGTACGCATGGTCATCCGCATCGTAGGCGCCCCCATGCTCGTCTTGGGGCCTGGTGCCGTGCTCATTACACCGGAGCCAGCATCCGCTCTTCCGGGGCGAGAACTATCCGGCTGGTGAAGCCGTGCCCGCCTGATCCTACTCACACTCCCTCCGTTTCCTTCCTGCTTCTCTCGCTCAAGCGGGAGGAGCACTATCGGAGCATTTCCTCCACCCAGCGACGGGGCCGCCCACCGGAAGACTCCGTGGTAAAATCGGGTGCGCCGGGAGCGGAAAAAGATGTGATCCGTACCTCTATTTTGCTGTTCCCGAGGGTCCCGGAAACGCAGCGGTTTCGGCAGTGTGCCGGGAACAGCAACTGTCCAGCGATTCCAAAGGGTTAGCCCTTGAAAAAAAAGCTGTTCCGCTGTTCCCGACCTATAACGGGGAACAGAAAGAACAGAAAAGATGACCATATCAGAATAGGGGGAACACTCGCGGTAACCCCCCCTATAATCACATCAGGGTCGATGATTGTGATCTGTTGACGCAAGAGGTCCTGGTCTCTCTGCGTAGTGGCTCGGATGCGGTTAATGCTGAGCATCCATTAGCTTAGCCAAACGAACGAGAGTGGCGGGAGCCGGGTGTAGGGGAACCCATATTGAGACAGCTTTCCAATCTTTCGTAATCGCCCAGGTGAGCCCGCATCAGACTTTTCCACAGCTTGCCATGATTCGGCACGGAGAAATGCAGAAGCTCATGGACGATGACATAGTCCCACAGTGCCTCGTCAAGATCGAGCAACTCGCGGTTGAAGTTCAGATGACCGTTCGTTGAGCAGGACGCCCACTTGTGGCGCATCGGACGAATGCCCAGCCAGACGATCTTCACGTCCAACTTCTCCGCCCAGTAATAGACGCGTTGCTTGAACTCCCGTTTGTGGTCGGTCGCCGGCATGGGTTAGTCTTGCCCGCCCCGTTCCAGCAAGGTGAACAGCTCATCGACCATCGCCGTCACCCGCTCAAGCTCCTCTGTCTCCGCGAAAATGGCAAAGGTCACCTCATTACGCAGTTCGCGGAGCGCATTCTCGCTGTGTTGCCAATTCGGAAAGTCAGAGAACGCTTGACGAATGGTGCGACTGACCGCCTCCGCATTGTCGATCCCGGCATCCGACAGACTCCGATACACGAAATACGTCAGACCATCAAAAGACTTCTCCGCCTGTTCCTTTTTGCGCGCTTCGTTTTTGTCAACTTCCTTGAGGAGAGCTTCCAGGGCCTCGGCAGTGCTGGACTGGCGGCTTTCAAAACTTTCCTGTACGGCCCGGGCGCGCTCGGCCATGGCGATCAGATACGGATCGCCGCTGCCTTCCTCCGCCACCTTCTCAATGCTTTTGATCAAGTTGATGACCTGGGTGCCGTCGCTGCCCTGTCGCTTCTTGATGAGCTCAACGGTATCCGCATTGATTGCGACGAGTCCTTCGAGCGATTCCACGCCATAGGAACTCACCTGCTCCCGGACCAACATCGCCGTTTTCCTTTGAAATTCCCGGTCGGCCTGAATCCGTCGTGTGTAAGCCTTGCGTACAACCTGGAAGATTGCGCTTAAGGTTCCATACGTTTCCATGAACGGCCGCAGGAAGGCATCCGGCGAGATGATCTCATACAGCATCTCGATCTCTTTGTATTCCCGAAAGAACTCTTTTCGCCGCTCAGGGGCGCGGAAGTGCTCAATCAGGATATCGACATCTTGGTCGTTAAAGGCGTGGGTGATGAGGCCGAGGTATTCCGGCGCTTTCTGCTCCATCTTGTTTTTGAAGAGCCCCTTCAGGAGGTTGAGGTCTTTGACGATGGCGTTGATCTCATCGCTGTCGAAGGCAAGCGCCTTTTCGAGTTTGTCGAAGATGCCGACGAAATCGAGGACAAAGCCGTGGGGCTTCACCATCCCCTGCGCCTCGTTCTCGTAGGGGCGGTTCACCCGGGCGATGGCCTGGAGCAGGGTATGGTCGCGCATCGGCTTATCGAGATACATGGCGTAGAGCAGCGGCGCGTCAAAGCCGGTCAGCAGTTTCTCGGTCACGATGAGGATTTTCGGGTTCTGGTCGCGCTTGCCGAAGCGCTTGCGAATTTGCCGCTCCTGCTTCGGGTCAAGGTGAAATTTCTTCAGCAACGCGGAGTCGTTGTTGTTCTTGGTGTAAACGACCTCGGAATACTCGGGCGGGAGGAATTCGTCGAGGGCGTGTTTGTAGTAGGCGCAGGCTTCGCGGTCGACGCCGACGAGGAAAGCCTTGTAACCGAGCGGTTCGACGTTCTCCACGTAGTGTGTGGCCACATACTGCGCCACCTGCGTGATCCGCTCCTGAGCCTTGAGGAAGTTCTTCAAATGAACCGCACGCTCCAGAATCTTGTTGAGTTCTTCAATATCCGCTACCCCCTCGGCCTCGGCGAGGGAGAGAAACTCCGCGTCCAGGGTCTCGTGCGGGACGAGCATCTTGTTGGGGGCGAGTTGGTAGTAGAGCGGGAGCGTGGTGCCGTCCTCGATGCTGTCGGCAATGGAATACTTGTGCAGATAGCCTTGGTCATCCTCGCAGCCGAAGGTCTTGAAGGTGCCTTTGCCATAGGCGGTCTTGTCTACTGGGGTGCCGGTGAAACCGATATAGGTGGCGTTCGGCAGACCGGCCATAAGAAAGTTGCCGAGATCGCCGCCGGTGGTGCGGTGGGCTTCGTCGATGAGGATGTAGATATTCGAGCGGGTGTTGAGGTCCGCCGGCATGTCGCGGAACTTGTGGATCATCGTGACGATGATGCCCCGATAGTCGTCCTTCAGTAGCTGGTTGAGCCGCTCGATGCTGTTGGCGTGTTCCAGGTTGCCCAGGCCGAGTGCGGCCAGGTTCTTGAGCATCTGGTCTTCCAGCTCGTTGCGGTCAATCATGAGGAGGACGGTCGGCTTGTCGGCCTCGGGCGCGCGGAAAAGTCGCTCTGCCGCTTTGATCATGGTGAAGGTCTTGCCGCTGCCCTGGGTGTGCCAAACGAGGCCACGGGTCCGGTCGGTGGCAAGGGCGCGTCCAACGGTGGCGTCCACCGCGCCGGTCTGGTGCTGGCGCAGAATGTATTTGTTCAGCTCCTCGTCCTTCTCGGCAAAGATGATGTAGTCCTTCAGGAAGGCGAGTACCTGTGGGATGGCGCAGAAGCTCTTCACCTTGGCCTCCAGCTTGCCGGCCTCGGTATCCTTCCAGTTGAAGATGTTGCGCCGCACCGTGTTCCAGGTCACGCCGTAGGAAAAGCCGATGGCGTCGGTGGCGATGAAGAGTTGCTGGGAAATGAACAGCTCGGGGGTCTCGCGGTGATAACGGCGAATCTGATCCACGCCGAGCGCTATCGCCTCGTCTTTGGTGGCGTTCTTGCATTCGATCACCAGCATGGGAATGCCGTTGATAAGAAAGACGACATCTTCCCGTGTGCCATAGTGGCCGTTGTGACAAGCCCACTCTTCGGTGACCTCAAACACGTTGCGCGTCGGGTCGTGGTAATCGATCAGGATCAGGTCACGCTCGCGGCTCTCCTCGTGGTCAAGGAACTTGCCCCGGTTGCGCAGGTGCTCGACGAATGCCCGGTTGCCGTGGATGTTGGTGTGGAGATGGCGGAACTGGCCGAGCAACGTGTCCTCGGCCTCGGTATAGCGCGGGTTGAATTCCCGTACTTTGGCGTCAAGCAGATCGTCGAAGAAGAGCGACAACGGAGGAGAGGCAGGAGTCCCCCCTCTCCTTTGCTCGGCCTGCTCGCGGGGCACAAATGTCCAACCGATGGCCTCGGCGTATGTGAGGATGCGGGCTTGGACAGTTTTGTGTTCGGTGGGAAGAGGCACGGGAGTTCAATCCGATGAATCTATCTTAAGAGATTTCCATGTATCAAAAGCTCTTCGGACTTCCGGGAGGGGGTCTGATTCGTATAATTTTCGCAAATCTGAAATTTCAGGAGGCTCCGGTTGATCGAGAAATTTCTTCTTCAGCCAGATACTCAATGCGGAAGCCAATCTTCCGAGAAGAGCGCGGAGTTCGGGTCTTTCCTCTTCGGGAAAATCGCCCTCCCTTTCTTCGGAGAGCGGAAGATGGGTTGCATGGTGCCACGGTGTCAAACTCGAAACCATGAGATTCACTTGGCTAGAGGTGAAGGCGTCAGGTTTTTCGATTAACAGAAGCGCTACTTGATTTATGCATGTTTGTATCCCTTCGGGGCGTCGGAAGACGACTCTCCGTATTAACTCGTCAAGTACGCTACTTGGTGGATTATCTAAGAGATTTGAACTGGCTAAATGAATCCAATGACGAACAGCTTTTGCGCTGGCGCCAGATGCTCTTTCATTTTTAGACAACAAGTCTTTATGGATTGTTTTAATCACTAAATCCTTATTGTTGGCTCTGTGCAGAAGGATGTACGGAAATGCTGCTGTCAAATAAAATCCCTCCTTCCGTGACTCGGACAAGAAAGGCGATATTTTATTCCAATCAGCCTCACTCGCTGAATCCATTTTTGGCAACACAGCTCGTTGAAGAAACATTCCCAGTCTCTCAAGACCCACTAACACACGATCAGATTCGGCGGGAAAAGGTGCCAGTCTCTCCATGGCTAATACTCTCTTCCCCCTCTTCCACCATTGCATTGCTTTGTCCCATAAATCCATTGTTTCTTTCCAGCTCCATTCAACAGTCCCCCTTCGCTCCGCAGTAAGCTGGACGACGGCTTTCGACGCCACTGCCATATTGAGCAGCATCGGATTTTCTCCTGACCCGCTCAGCACAGTCGTGTTTGTCTGTGAATCTTCTGAAATCGATTTAGATATGAAGGTAAGTACGTAGTCCTTGATTTTCGCACTAACGTTTATATTGGGTGGTGCGGGCAAGTCTAAATATCCGAAGCCATGAATATCTCGTAAGTCGGGTAAACCATATTCATTGGTTTTGCTCCAGAGCAACATTCCCATATTTTCCTGCTGGTTTTTACTCATTAGTCCAGCGTCAAAAATAAAAACAAGGCGTAGAATTGCTCTCCGGCGTTCCTCTCCCGATTCGCTTTTAGCGCGCTCCAAGAGCCACTCAACTGCCTTATTTGTAACGTTCGTGAGATCCAAATCAGCTTTCTCCGCAGAACGTAGTCGTTGAACAGGCAAGTAGCCTATAGGATCCGGCCAAAAATTAGGCTCAGGAAGCGACGATTGAGGCTCTTCTTCGCATAGTGGGAATCGAAGTAGCTCGGGAAGCCATTCGAGAAGTTGCTGGTCGTCCGCTGCTGCGAATAGCCGCCTGAACCAGGGCTCGCAACTTTTATGCAATCTGATATGCCTCTGAATTTCAGACTGGCGATGAAACTGAAGAGCCAAAGGAAAGGTTTCTTGAAGTTTTACCGTTTCCACCTTGAGAGCCAGTCGTGACAAAACTTCAGGTAAAATTTCGAGAATTGCTTCTTGAGCTGAGCCCATTGCAATGGAGCCATGGAGAGTCGCGAATTCACGCTTTAACGCTTCCAGTGCCCAAGCGTAAAGTCTTTTGGCGACTTCCGGTTCCATGGCTGCAACTTGGGGACGATCCATGAATTCGTGCTCGGTCAACTCTTTTACTTTTCCCGCCCTAATAAGGATTGCTGGACTCCAGAAACCAATAAAAGGAGCTATCCATTTACAAGCATTTCTCAGCGCGTCTCCCGAAATGTTAAAATGGGGTAAGCGCATCGGAATCCCAGCCTGTTCATATAGTCGAATGCAAGCAAATGCGGGAAGCCATGATCCTATATCGTTGCCACCGAGGTGATGGGTAACAGCACTATGCCCGGGGTCGAATCTACGAATGATTTGTTTTTCCTTTTTGGGAACAGGTGGATCTTCCGAAAGCACTTCCTCAAAATACCGTTTAAGATGCCACGGGTTGCAGTCCCACGCCTTCAGTTCCTGCCATCGCTCCGAGAATTCTTCGCGTATTTCAGACCATCTAGTAAGGTCCACTACCGTTTCAACTGAAAATAGCAGGTAGGTACACCATCCTTCGAGTGAGAGAAGATCGATGTTTCGTCCTTGAGTGCTATGGAGGGATTTTCGGATTTCTCGCAATGCGGATCGCAAAAGTGAACGAGCTTCGCTTAACTCGTCTAGTTCAGCTAGGAGCCCGGCCTTCCACATCATCGCAAGGGGTGATTGTGGCGAAGGCGACCATCTCGCAAGGGCGTCTTTGGCCTGATTTCTTTCTATGTTCCATGTCATCCATAGCGCCTGCTCGTAATTATAGCGGTCGGCAAACTGAGGATAATTGACAACTACCTCGCCGATCTTCTCTTTGAGCGTGCTCCAACGCTCTGAGTTATAGGTCTCTCGCGCTTCACGGAGCAGTGCAAATGCGATTTGCAACCATGCTTCCCAGACTTCTGTGTCCGAAATATTTATGGCTCTCAATGCCTTGACTGGCAGCTTTGTGGGTATCCCATCTTTCAAGCTGGGAAACAGTTCGTTAACCGCTGCCTCAAACGGGTCAATCCATTCAAGAAAAAGCGGTATCATTGATACCTCAAGTCTCCAGTTAATTTCGCGAAAGAGCAGAATACGATCGGCAGGTGATGACTTTTCAACGAATGTGATAAGTGGCGTTATCCAGGATTTGGTTCTGATCCAGAGCGAAGAACGTGTTTCATCTGTCGGCACTAACCAGCCCGGATATCGCTTCCTCTCAAAGCGCCATCGCTTAATGACCTTGATCGCAGTCGCTTCATCGGGAGTATCGTGAGAACTGATAAACGGGTCGATTTCTTCCGGTTCGGCTGAATCGCTGCCGAGAATTGGAGGTTCAAAATCAGGAGGAATCTGAGCACGGTTCTCGATCTCAGACCATCTTTCGGGGCGTTGGGGTTTCGCTGCCTGTAGGCTGCGAAGAAACCACTCAAGAGCGGCCGTATGAATTCCGTTTGGTGAGCTGATACCCGAAAACACGGGAGCGAGATCAATGGGTGTCACTCCCCGTCTTGCGAGAAGCGAGCGTTGTACGTTTCCCAATGACAACGGGCCGACCAAATAGATTGGAGCGTGATGACCACCAAGCTCATCCCGAATCCAGCCAGTCCATTCCAAAAAATTTGGATCGTCGCCTGAAAAACCGATCAAAACAAAGGCATTCTCAATCAGGGATTGTCTGACAGTGTTGATGAACGGCGCGAAGCATTTCGGATAGGTACGATAGTCCTCTTCAGTGATGATGAACGGGGTTTGCGATGGAAACGACCCATGGAGTTTTATGATCCTTGGAGAGAAGGCACTTGTCAGGTCCTTGACCGTTGCTACTGCTTGATACGCTCTTCCGGGTACTTCCGTTCGCTCAAGAAGTGTGTCGTAGTTGGTTGTGAATACGTCTTTCCAGGGAAGTTGTAGGAGAAGCCTGTGCATGTCTCCCGGTTGATGATCGGAATCAGGGACCTTTGAACGGATTAAAGATTCGAGTTTGCTACGGCCAAATGCAGCTTCATATTCGCTGGCAAGCCTGAGAGCATTGCTATGGGCGAATCGCTCTTCTCTCTCTTCCGTTTCATTCGGAAGCCTGGGGTGAATCTCATCGAACATCGACCGAGACAATTGTCTCCATGTTGGGAAATGAGTGCTTGCGCCGGGCGAGGGTGTCGAATTTAAGCTAAATCCAGCCCCAACCATGACTGCGGCACGAGCACCAGGCCAACACCATAAATCTTTCTGAAGCTGGAGCAAGTGTGGGAAATCGGGAAAGTCCATATTTTTCCTAGAGATTCAAATCGTGAACGCGGGTCTTCGCAGTCATCAGTTCGTGAAGAAGGGTACGGAAGAGGTCTTGGAGGATACTCTTCTTGCTGACAGCGGTCGCGGTCTTCAATTCTATAGTCTCAAGCGTCCCTGCAATCTCTGATTGCTCTGCTAACGATGGTTTGGGGATTTGCATTGCCTTTACATCACCCTGGCTGATGCTCGATTGGGCGACAGCGCGCTTCGCGCTTCCAATAATTTGTCTCTTGGCAAGTGGAGAGTTCAGGAATTTGAATACGTATTCCTTCCGAACCCTCGCTTCGTTGACCGAAAACCGCATCATGTTGGACTCAAAGACCAAGGCTTCGTCTATCGAGCCAATCAGCGCGGTCTTACCCAGGTGGGACAGGCTATTTACACGATTGATGACGATATCTCCAGCTTTGAGGCCGTAGATTCTGATTTCATCGACACTGAGAATGACCCGATTTTTGGCAGTTGCAACGATATCGCCGTCGTTGCTGAAATCATCAATCCGTAGAATCTGAGTTCCTGTCCCGTAATCTTTTTTGGGCTTGTAAAGCCCGTTCTGAGGCTCCCTGGCGAAAAGTGTTCCCAGTCTTACTACCTCCCAACTCTCGGGCACGGGGCCGATTTCGGTTTGTTTTTGGAGTCCGCCGCGTGTGCCTTCGGTAAAGAGCTTGTGCATGAGGGTCTTTTTCAGCTCGGTGGTGGTCTGAATGATCCGCTCCTGCGCTTCGATTGCCCGCTGCACCGTCGAAAGGATGCGCGCGATCTTCTTCTGCTCGGGGAGTGGGGGGAGCGAGAGTTGGAACTTACGTAACGAAGGCCAGGAAGTGCGCGGATGCCGAACTCCGTTGGTTGTTGATTTTGCGTAGTCGATAAACTCGTCGCTATGAACAAGGTATTTGAGAAAATCAGATTCGCATCTTTCTGCGGCGCGAAAGACGAGGATGTCCGTGGAGCTGATTCCATCGAAATCGGCCCGCGCCCCTTTGCGGAGATAGGGACGAAGTTTACCGAAAAGAATATCTCCTACCTTGAAGGCCGTTTTGGATGATCTGACTTCACTTTCTACTCCGCGTCCGATGAATGTCGGAAACCCTTGAGCAAGATGTTCCAGTCCGATGTAGGGCGTACTCCCCCCGTTGATCGGCTGGTAAGAATCTTTCACCCGGTCGCACACCTCATAGAACTGGAGGTTTTCCCATCCAGTCGGTAATGGTTCAATCAATAGGTTCGAGTCACTCATACCCCGAATCTTCTCCAGAATCTCCCGCAATGCCTTATCCGTCTCTCTGGCTTCAACCTCTATAATATTCAGTTCCTCCACAATCTCCGCAAGCGGCCGGTAGGTCTCCGCATCGCCGGTGTGGATGTAGAGGCTGGGAGAGATATCGCACGTCAACCGTGCGGTAGGGCTATGTTCAGTGTTTCAGGTTCTCCAATTTACTTACCCATTCGTTGAAGAGCGGGCATGACTCACGCATTCTATCAATTCCGATTGCCTGAGCGATGCTGATACCAGTCACGGTCTTCTTGAATCGGTCAGACAAGCCTTCCAACTGCTTGGATGGAGCAGTCTGGGGATTGTCGTTGATCTTCTCCGGTTCGTCGTCGTATCCAGAAAGAATTTTCTGCACCTCTTCTGGCCGAACGTTCAATCTTCGGGCCAGAATTTCGACATCACTGAAGAGCAGTGCCTCAAACTCGAACATCGAAACATAGGGTATGAATCGCCGCTGTGCATCTTGATCGCTGAAGAGTTCGTTTACCCGCTTCCGGGTCGCTTCGTTTATCACTCGCGCCTTCGATGTGTGGCGTCTTTTACGTTTTGACTCCTCGTAGCCGGGCTAATCACCCTTAATACCGAAGTAATCGACAAGCAACGTCAGCCAGGTTTCGCTTCTTTGCTTGAGATGGCGTTCAATGTCGTTTCTGGCCCGCGAAAAACGAACGTCACCGCCCTTCTGGCCGGGCTTCGTCAGGATAATCGGGGTGATGTAGACCTCTGTCCGCGCGAGATAGGGACCTAAAATATCCTGGACAAAGATTCTCTCGGTCGGACCTTCAACCAGCGCGACGACCTCGGCGGTCCTACTCATAAACCGGCCCCCCCGAGATGACGTTTTTACTCCACAGCTCGCCCACGGAATAACTTTCAAGCCATGCTCGATAGTCTTCTTCGTTCAGGCGTTCAAACGTGGACGCGCCCCTTTTCCGATTGACCACAACGACATCCTCGACCGAGAAGTTGTCGATGAGTGCCGGTGACTGTGTCGCCACGATGAGCTGGGTGCGCTTCGAGGCGTTTTGAATCAGCTCTGCCAAAATGCTGATTGCGGCAGGATGGAGTCCCAACTCCGGTTCGTCAATGATTAAGGAAGAGGGAGGGTCGGGTTGCAATAAGGCGGTTGCCAGACAGATAAACCGGATACTGCCGTCGGAGAAATGATACGGCTGCATCGGGTAATCCGAGCCCTTGGCGCGCCAGGAAAGCGTCACCTTCCTTTTCGGTCCGAAGCTTTCTACGTCAAGGAGGAAATCATCGAGATAAGGAATCACCAATTTACAGGACTGGAGAATTTCTTGGTACGTTTCCTCGTCCTTTTTTTTGAGTCTCCGCAAGAATGGCGCAATATTCGAGGCATCGAAACGCAGAGTCTTGTTGTCTTGCACGATCTCTGCATGCCGCATTGCCGCCGTCTCGCTCGTGTCGTGAAAATGATAGATTTTCCATGAAGCAATGGACTCATATACTGGCTTGCTGTATTGGGCGTCATGGGCCTTTTCTTTTGCCTCTTTCACAAGCAAGGGTTGTCCATCCGGACTGTCTCCTAGCTCCCACCATTTCGTCATCCCGTGCCCATAGTAACGAGCTTCGTCTGTCAGCGCACAACCTTCGGATGGGCCGGGTTCGATAGTGAAACGGTATCCGCGCTGGCCGAAGCGCGTTTCAAACTGAAGACGGGGAGTGGCCTTTCGTCCGTTAAAGAGGAGGTCGCTGATTCCCCCGCTGTCTCGAACGTAGTCATTCAGATTGCCGTTGATGAGTGCTTGCAGCAGGCGGAAAAAGGCAATGAGGTTGCTTTTTCCCGTGCCATTGGCACCGATTAACACATTCAGGCTCTTGATCTCAAAATTTTCCAGCTCACGGATAGATTTGAATCCTCGTATCGTCAGTCTGTCTAAAGGGTCTCCCATATCAAAGTCCCCCGTTTGTTTGCTTATACCCCAATCTTCCCCAGAATCTGCCGCAATACCGTGTCCGTTTCCCGCGCCTCGGCTTCGATAGCATCGAGTTCGGCCACAATCTCCGCAAGCGGCCGGTAGGTCTCCGCGTCGCCGGTGTGAATGTAGCGGCTGGGAGAGATATTGTAGTCGTTTTTCTTCAACTCCGCGTGATCGACAATACGACTGAGCTTTTCCTCTTCCTGCCATCCTATCAGGGTGTCGGCGATGTGGGTGATACCCTCGGGCGGGATGAAGTTCTTAGGGTCGCCCTTCTCGAAGACCTGGCTGGCATTAACGAGGAAGACTTTACCCTGCCGGACTTCTGGCTTGGCCTTGTTGAGGAACAGGACGATACCTGGGGCGGTGGTGTTGTAGAAGAGGTTTTCGGGCAGATAGAGGACGCTCTCGATGAGGTCCTGCTCAACAAACCATTGGCGGACGGTTTTCTCCTTGTTGGTGCCGGCATTGCCCGAGCCTCGGGAGGCGGCACCGGTGTCGAGGACGACGGCGGCGCGACCCTCGACGTTGAGGCTGGCGTGCATGTGTTGGACCCAACCCCAGTCGGCGGAAGATTTTCCGGGAAAACCGGGAGGGAAGCGGTCGAGTTCGTCATTGTCGTAGTCGGCCTCGATGTACCAGTCCTGATTCCACATGGGATTGGCCACGACGCGGTCGAAAGTGCGCAGCTTGCCGCTTTTTTCGGCGCGGAACTTGGGGTTCTTGAAGGTGTCGCCGATCTCGATCTGGCCCTCCATGTCGTGGATGATCATATTCATGTTGGCCATGGCCCAGGTCTCGGGGATGTATTCCTGGCCGAACAGTTTGAGGGGCGGGTATTGCGTCTTGTCAGCGGCCGTCATTTTCGCTTCCATGGCGAGCTCACACTTGATGAGAAGGCCGCCGGAGCCGCAGGTGGGGTCGTAGATTTCCATACCCGGATCAGGCACGAGGACGCGGGCTATGACTTCGCCGACTTCACCGGGGGTGTAGAATTCGCCGGCACTCTGGCCGCTGCCCTCGGCGAACTTGCGGATAAGGTATTCGTAGCTCTTGCCGATGATGTCGGCCTCAACGTCCTCAAGCCCGAGGCGCTTGGTGCTGATGGCCTCAATGAGGTTGGAGAGACGGTCGTCGTCGAGGTCGCGCTGGCCGTGGGTGGTAGCGTTGAAGTCAACGCGGTCAATGATGCCCTGCAGGGGCGGGTTTTCCCTGGCGATGGCCCGCATATGGGTAGTAACGCCTTCACCGATCTTGTCCGAGAGCTTGCGAATGACGGACCAGACAGGCTGTTCGGAGTCGTCCGGCATGAGGGGGAGGTAGAAGCGGACGAGCTTGTGGTCGGCCCCGGCGAGCAGAAAGGCTTTCTTCCGCGAGCCGACCTTGGCGGCGATGCGATTCAGTTCATCATCAAAGACATCGCACAGGCGTTTGGTGAAGATGAGGGGTAGGATGTAGTCCTTGTATTTCGGTGCGTCCTTGGCCCCACGGATGGAGCAGGCGGCGTCCCATATCCAGGATTCCAGGGATTTGAAGTGGGCCAAAAAGAACCTCCGGTATCAGTTGCTTGAGACGCCAGGCTGCCGTGGCAGGCAGCGGCTGGCTTGGGTCTCTCGACCCCTTATCAGGTAACATTTCAACGGCCTGTAGTCGAATTTGAGGCAACCAAGGTGATGAAGCGGACACTCCCATTGATAACCATCTCTGGTTTGCCTCGATAGTACGTAAACCAAAACGCGTCAAATCGACCGACTCGACTCTCTGCGTTTCCCCAGCGCCGGCCCATATTGTAGAGCCGTCCGTGAGAGCAGGGCTCTGTGTGGTTGGGCCAGGTAGCGATGTATGGTAGCGTGAGGGTCGGCTCACTGACCGAAAGGAGATGGTACGCATGGTCATCCGTATCGTAGGCGCCCTCATGCTCGTCTTGGGGCTTGGTACAGTGCTCGCTGCACCAGGGCACTCTCCGGCTATTGTCTTGGCCGAGACGAATCTGGCTGCCGAAACCACGCCTGGATCAGAAAAGAAACCATCAGTAACCCCGCTCTCAACCCATACCAGTCTGCCTGCCACCTTATCGCCAGACTTGTTCAGCGGAGCAGTCAGAGACGGTTACGTCATCGCCCAAACCATCCCGGACGTGCTGGCCGGGCTGCACTGCTACTGTGGCTGTGACCGGTCCATGGGGCACGGCAACCTCCTGGATTGCTTTGTGGATGATCACGCCGCTGGCTGAATGCACTGTTTGCACGAAGCGCAGGATGCGCTGACATTATTTGAAGCAGGAGCCCCGCCGGAAGTCATCCGGGATTTTATTGATCAGAAGTACGGCAATTAGGGCAGGGCACGACCTACGCGTCTTTGAGATAAAAACGAACGCCACACACCTCCACCTGATCGTCTGACACCCGGCGTCCACGCTGCTCTGCCGTGGTCAGGAGCCCCTGGATATCAGTAACAACTATATCCACTCCGCCCAAACCATCTCCGCGCCCATCCGTGGCCTCGACAAACCGGAGGTTGGCATTTTCCAGCGGCAGGCTCAGGCGACCATGGTCGTCCTGCTGGAGTGGAATGCCGGCGATGTCTGCCCACCGCTGGGCCATTGATTGCGGGTCATGGGACTGCAACTCAACCGCTGAATAGCCGCTGACCACATTCGTCCGCCGGGCGGTGTCCCAGCCATCTCCACCAGCGGGTTCCCAATGCCCTTCGGGTTCATTCTTCGGGTCCCAGTCGAGTTCAAAGAAGGCGCCCCCCGTGTCGCCAGGATGAAGCTGCATACACTGAAAGCCGTGAATATTCTGCTCCCAGGCAATACGGACGCCGAGCTCCTGAGCCCGGGCCTTACGCGCCTGTTGCGTTTCGCGGCTATCGCATTGGCAAATGACCATATAGCCGCCGTTGCCGTTGCGACGTTGCAGAAAGCGACCGGCCGCGGTGTTGTCTTTCGTCGGTGCGACGACCTCAAAAAAGTTTGAGCCGATTGGAAACAGGGCGTTCTCTAAGCCGAAAACGCCTACGCCTTCATCAACAAAACACACCTCAAGGCCGAATATGGCTGTGAGGTCCTCGACCACAGGCGCGAGCTTGTCCGCAACGAAACAGATCTGTCGTAACCGTATAGTCATCACTCTCTCCTCTCAGGTGGTAGCGTATTTTCGGCTCTGGTTCTGGTATCGGAACTCTGTGTGCATTTCTACCTGTCTGGCGCTTGCTCGGGCTGCGGGAAGTATTGTAACGTTGGACCTCGGATCACAAGGAGGCCCAATGGCTCAAGCTGAACGTGGCAGTGTACTCACGGTCTTTGCCGTCCTGTTTGCTATTCTGGCAATATCAAATTTTCTGAAACCCCTCCAGATTAATGAAACGACCGGCTTTGTGCTCTTCGGTTCCCGGCTGTCCGGGATGCCCAACGTGATAGCCGGCATCGTGGCCGGCCTCTATTTGCTCGTCTACGCCTACGGCATCTGGCAGATGAAACGTTTCGTCGTGGGCATAGCGCATGCGTATGCGCTATACGTTATCCTGAACCTCTTGCTCTTTATGTACCGCGATACCCCAGAGGCTAATCAGTTGGGTCTCTTCTACCTCCTCTACTCCATTGTTGGGGTGGGTGTCTCCCTGGGATCGGCCATTATTCTGACGAAGCGCAAGACCGAACTCGGGTAGGGACCGACTGGCCTGAGACAAAAAAGAATCTGCGACTAGCATTCTCACTCTTTGTCAGGTATGCTGGGCTGACATAACACGAGAACGAACCGCGAGCAGGTCTCTTTTCCCTTGTAAGAAATCCCGCTCAGAAGCGGGTCTCGAGTTGCCCAGACTCGAGTTCCACGTTTCCCAGGTTCTGTATACTAACACGATGTGCTGACGCATGGTCAGCGCTCATATCAGTCCGCGCCGTTGGGCAGCGTGGAGAAAGAGATGGTCCTTTGACAACAGAGAGTATGCGGAACGATCCTGTCGATTGTTCCGAGTTTTCCGAGCTTGGACTCATACCCGAGCTCTTACGTGCCCTTGAAGATGTCCAATACGAAACCCCAACCCCGATTCAATCCCAAGCGATTCCGGTTGCCCTGAGCGGCAAAGATATGCTCGCTTGTGCCCAGACCGGGACGGGCAAGACTGCCGGATTTATCCTGCCCATCCTGCAACGTTTCGCCTCCGCGGAGTCAAAAACTGTCCGGGCCTTGGTGTTGACCCCGACGCGCGAACTCGCCGTCCAAATAGGGGAAAGTGCCCGAACCTACGGAAAACACGTGCCGGTCCGCTCAACTGTGGTCTACGGTGGTGTCGGGCTCGGCCCGCAAGCCGACCGGCTGCGGCGTGGGGTGGAACTGCTAATCGCGACCCCCGGACGCCTGCTCGATCACTTGAATCGGGGCAACACTCGGCTTGCTGACGTCGAGGTGCTCGTCCTGGACGAAGCTGACCGTATGCTGGATATGGGTTTTTTGCCCGATGTCCGGCGTATCCTGGCCACATTGCCTAAAACGCGCCAAACACTCTTGTTTTCCGCAACCATGCCACAGGAGATCGAGCGTCTGGCCCAAGACACTTTGAGAGAACCCGAGGTGATTGATGTCGGGCGACGGGCGACGCCGGTCGCGACGCTACGCCACGTGCTCTATCTGGTGGAAGCTGACCGCAAAAACGATCTGTTATCCTATCTCCTCCAGCACGGCAGCCTCAAACACGTTCTGATCTTTACGCGGACCAAGGTCCGTGCGGAACGCCTATCCAAGCGTCTGTCCCAGACGAGCCGCCGGGTCGCCGCCCTGCATGGCGATAAGAGCCAGCGCGTCCGTACCCAAGTGCTCAACGATTTTAAGAGCGGAAAAGTTGATGTCTTGGTTGCAACCGATGTGGCCGCGCGTGGTCTTGACGTCGAGGGCATTTCCCATGTGGTGAATTTTGACGTTCCCAATCGGGCGGAAGATTACGTCCACCGCATCGGCCGGACCGCCCGTGCCATGGCGACCGGAGAGGCACTCACCTTTGCCTCGTCCGACGAGGTCGACGCTGTGCGCGCCATCGAGAGCCTGTTGGGTAAAGAGGTCCCCCGCAAGATGATTAAGGGGTTTGAACCAACGCATTTCACCCTCCGCCGCTTTGCGAAGCCGGCGACCTCGCGTGGGGCGCGTATCGCCAGCGGCGCCATCCGGCACTTCAGTCCGGGCGGTCGGCGGCGGAAGAGCGCGTAAATGCTCTGAAGCGGTTGGTGATGAGCACGCTCACCCAGGGCGTGCTGCTGTTGAGATCAATGCGGCAGGCCACGAACCACGGCCCGTGGCCTGCTGTCCGTACTTCAGCCGCGCTCGACAAACTCCAGGATATTCCCTTCGGGGTCCTTGATCATGGCGATCCGGGTACCGGGGCGGATTTCGGTTTCCGGGATGGTGAACTCCGCACCTTTATCCTTGAGGGCGGCACACAGGCCGCTCAGGTCTTTGATCACAAAGGTGAGATAGCCGATGCCCAGGCGCTTGCCAAAACCGTTGGGTGCGGCCGGCGGGACTTCTTTGGGGTCCATGAGCTTGATGTCGCTCGTGCCGTGCCGGAAGCGATGGATGGTGCCAAAGGCGGTCGGCACCTCCTCGGTCTTTTCCAGGCCCAGCGTACCCTGGTAAAAATCGAGCATGGTACCGATGTCTTTGACAAAAATACCAACGTCAATTGAATCTTTTGCGGGTTGTAGCACTGGAAACTCCTTTTCTTGGTCTTCTATCCGCGGCCGCCTTTGAGGTCGATCAGCTCGACCTTATAGCCATTGGGGTCTTCAATAAAGGCGATCACCGCGCCGCCGTGCGCCATCGGGCCGGGCTCGCGGACCACGCTGATGCCTTTTCCTTTGAGCTCATCGCAGGTCTGATAAATATCATCCACGCCGATAGCCAAATGTCCAAAGGCGTTCCCTTGGTCATAGCTCGAGGTACCCCAGTTATGCGTCAGTTCGACGACGGTGCTGTTCTTTTCGTCACCGTAGCCCACAAAGGCCAAGGTAAACTCACCGCCCGGATAGTCCTTTTTGCGCAGCAGCTTCATGCCCAGCCCGTCGCAGTAGAATTTGAGTGACTCGTCCAAATCGTTGACCCGGATCATGGTGTGTAAGAACTCCATACTCTGCCCTCCTCGTAGTGCTGAGATTCATTGTATCTTCTTCTGCTTCCCCTATCCGGTTGCGACTCCGACTGTCAAGCAAGACCGTTGCCGATCATTTGAAAAATTGCGTGCTCTATGCGGGTCGCCTCGGCTTCAGAAACATGGGCCTCGTACACCGGAAAGAGTTCACGTTCCTCACAGCGAATATGCCGCTCTAGGAGGGTGCCAAATGACATCAGTAATTCCGTCAACTGCGGCCTGTCAGGAGACTGCTGGTCAAGTTGATGCACCAGCTCCCGCAGGGCCGCATGCTCCTCAAGGAGCCGGTCGAGCAGAGCAGATATTTGAGGCTGCATGACCCGAATCGCCGGAAAGAGGATATCGGCTTCTGCAGCGAAATGGGGTACCAAACCGCTCTTGAAAAAGTGCACCGTATCGGCCGCTTGTTCTTGCGGACTGTCGTGTGGCCGGCGCGTTTTGGGTAGCCCGTGTTTGATGCGGAACGCCAGCAGGAGGCCGTGATGATGTTCCCGCGAGAGGGGAACCAGGCTGGGATGACGCTTGGGCATTACACGTCTACGTCTTCGACCTTAGGCGCCCGCTCCATGATAAAGCTGAAGCGCGGCTGGACATCTTTGCCCATCAGCGTCTGGATGGCTTTTTTCGTTCGCTCGTCGTCGTGATTAGAGACCTGGAGTAAGGTGCGCGTGCGTGGGTCGAGCGTTGTTTCTTTGAGCGTGCGCGGATTCATCTCGCCCAAGCCCTTAAAACGCTGGACTTGAGCCTTGCCGGCATGTCCGTTTTGCTGGGCCAGCAGGCGTTCTTTGTCTGCGTCATCGTCCGCCCAATAGACTTCCTTGCCGACCTCGATTTTATACAGCGGCGGCTTGGCAATATAGACATAGCCGGCCTGAATCAGTTCGGGCAGATGAAGGTAGAAAAAGGTTAGCAGAAGCGTACAAATGTGGTTGCCGTCCGAATCGGCGTCCATCAACAGGCAGACTTTGTGATAGCGGAGCTTGGTCAGGTCAAAATCCTTCCCCACGCCGCAGCCCAGGGCCGACACAAGGTCGTTCAATTCTTTATTGGTCAGGATTTTATTGAGTGAGGCCTGTTCCGTATTCAAAACCTTGCCGCGCAGCGGCAGGATGGCCTGAAAGCCCCGGTCGCGGCCCTGCTTGGCCGAGCCGCCGGCAGAATCGCCCTCAACGATGAAGAGTTCGCTGTTGGCCGGGCTGGTTGAGGAACAGTCGGCCAGCTTGCCGGGCAGGTTCAGACGATGTGAGACCGCCCCCTTACTCCGCACGCTTTCCAAAGCCGCGCGTGAGGCCGTGCGGGCGCGGGCCGCTAAAATCACCCGCTGGGCAATCGTCTCCGCCTGGGAGCGATTATTGAGCAGAAAATTTTCCAAGGAGGTCCGGATCAGGTTGTCAATTTGCGCTGTCGTTTCCGGGTTGCCGAGTTTTTCTTTGGTCTGGCCCTGAAACTGAGGGTGTTTGAGATACAGGCTGAGGATGGCGACCAGCCCTTCGCGCGTGTCGTCGGCGGTAATGGTCAGCCCTTTGGGCGTCAGGTTATTGACGTTGATGTAATTGCGAACCGCCTTGACAATGGCGGTCTTTAAGCCGGCTTCATGCGTCCCGCCGAAGGGCGTGGGAATGCCATTCACAAACGAGTGGAGGCGTTCTTCCGGTGATTCCGTCCAGGTCAGCACGCACTCCAGGGGAGGCGCGGTGTCGCGTTCGATATGGAAGACATCCTGAATAACCGCCTTTTTGCCGCCGTCGGCGAGCAGCTTGCGGAGGTAGGCTTTGAGGCCGTTTTTATACAGGAACTGCTGCGTTTGCCCGGTTGTCTCGTTCCGAAAGATGAGCAGCAGCCCTTTGTGCAGATAGGCTTTGGCTTCCAATCTTTCGGCAATACGCTCGGGTGTGAAGGTAATAGACGGAAAAATATCAGGGTCGGGATGAAAGGTGAGGGTGCTGCCATGTCCGCGCACCTCGCCGATTTGTTTGAGTGGTGTTGTGGCCTTGCCGCGGCGAAAGCACTGTTCCCACTCCACTCCATCCCGGCGGATACGGGCCTGCATATGGTCGGCCAGCGCGTTGACGACGGAAGCGCCCACGCCGTGCAGACCTCCGGAGTGGGCGTAATTCCGATCTCCAAATTTCCCGCCGGCATGCAGGGTGGTCAGAATAAGCTCCAGCGCTGGCTTCTTGAACTGAGGGTGCAGGTCTACCGGAATCCCCCGCCCGTTATCTGACACGGTGACGGTCGAGCCGTCCTTATGCAGGCTCACCTCAATGCGACTGGCATGGCCGTTCATGGCTTCATCCACCGCGTTGTCGAGGAGTTCCCAGACGAGGTGATGCAGCCCCGTGCTATCAACCCCACCGATATACATGCCGGGCCGTTTGCGGACCGGATCGAGCCCCTCCAGAACGGTAATATCTTTTGCCGTGTAGGCTTGCTTTTGCACTGCCATATTACGCCTCAGCCTCCTCCACTCTGCCATTTGCGCCGCGCCGGGCGTCGTTTTGCTGCATCCCCACCAGCACCGATCGTTTGACCACCCGCCGGCCTTTTCCGGCCCGTTTACCTAACGGAATATCCCGTAGTGGGATTTTCCGCTCTTTCCCGTCCGTATTGATAACCGTCACACCTGCGCCGGGTTCGCCGGTGACCGTCCCGACCAAACGATCGTCTTTCTCCAGGCGTATGAGAATAACTCCGCGTCCGGCTCCGGATAATTCGGCAATATCTTCGGTTGGAAAAGCCAGCATATACCCGGCCGCGGTGGCACACACCGTCCGTCCACCGCGCACCGGCTGGATGGTAATGATTTCGTCGTCTGCGGCCAAACGGGCGATTTTCCGCCCGTTACGGGTGGTTTCTTCGACACTGGGCTCAAAACGAAACCCCAGGCCCCTGGCCGTTGCCAGGAGCAGGGCCGGTTCCCGCTCGCCAGCCACCTGGGGGGAAACCGGGGGCGCAAACAGGTCGGTCTGGCCCGGCTTGGCCGAGCCCGTCCCGTTCTTTTGGGCCGGGCTTCCCGGCGGGCGGTCGCGGATAAGACGAACTGTCACAATCTGTTCGCCGTCCTGAAAATTGAACAGGGTCTGGATGGGCTCGCCATAGCCGGTGGTCGCCGGCACGGTGTTAATACGTATGACGTAGAGCATACCCCGGTTGGTGAAGGCGGCCAGGCGATCCCGGGTGGTGCCCTGAAGAATAGCTTTGATGTCGTCACCTTCACGTAGCCGGGTGCTGGTTGGGTCCTTGAGTTCTCTGACCCGCTTAATCCAGCCGTCACGGCTGAGGACGACCGTGGCTTCTTCATGGACAATATAGGCGTCGGGGTCGTAAGTGAGCTGGTCGCCCGCGCGCAGGGCAGTCCGGCGTCGGTCGCCATACTGCTTGCCCAGCGCTTCCAGTTCGTCCCGTATGATCGTCCAGCGCTGGCCGTCACTACTCAACAACCGGCGCAGTTCCTGGGCGCGGGATTCTTTCTCCCGGCGTTCGGTTTGAATTTTCTCGACTTCCAATCGGGCGAGTTGGTAGAGGCGAATGTCGAGAATGGCGTCGGCCTGGACCTTGGTCAATTGAAAACTGTGCTGGAGTTTTTCTCGCGCGTCCTTGCGGGAGGCCGCCGTCCGGATGAGGCGGACGACGGTGTCGAGTTGGTCGGCAATCAGGGCCAGACCGGCAAGAATATGCAGACGGGTTTCCAACTCGTCCAACTCATGCTCAAAGCGTTTGGTGACGACCGTAAAACGGAAGTCCAGGAAGTGCCGACACAGGTCGGACAGGCTGGCGCGCAGGGGTTGGCCGACTTCCGGGTTGCCAGTTGGAACCAGACAGGTCAGGTTGACCGAAAAGGAGGTTTGCAGCGACGTATGCCGACATAAATACGCCATGGCCAGCTCGTCCGAGGTGTTGCCTTTGAGCTCAAGGACGATACGAATGTCGTCGGTCGATTCGTCCCGGACATCGACGACCTGCGGGATTTTCCGGCTGCTGACGAATTCGGCGATCTTTTCCACCAGTTGGGCCTTGTTGACGGTATACGGCAGGGAGGTAATGACGACCTGACGCTTGCCGCGCGGCAGGCTCTCGACCCTCCACTCCCCGCGCAATTTAATCGTCCCCTGGCCCTTTTCATACATCTCGCGCAGCTCGCGCTTGCTGGTCAGAATTTCCCCTCCGGTTGGAAAATCCGGGCCTTTGATATATTTGAGCAATCCTGCGCTGGTCAGCGTCGAGTTATCGATCATGGCCAGCAGGGCCTTGATGACTTCGGTAAAATTATGGGGCGGAATGCTGGTGGCCATGCCGACCGCAATGCCGCTGGCGCCGTTGAGCAAGAGTTGGGGAATGCCGGACGGCAGGACGACCGGCTCATCCAGGGTGGCGTCATAGTTGGGACGATAGGGGATGGTTGCGCCGCGCAGGTCGCGGAACAGCTCTTCAGACAGGGGCGCGAGCTTGGCTTCGGTGTAGCGCATGGCGGCCGCGCTATCGCCATCGAGCGAGCCGAAATTGCCCTCCCCCTGCACCAGCGGATAGCGGAGTGAGAACGGCTGTGCCAAGCGCACCATGGCCTCATAGGCGGCCTGGTCTCCATGCGGATGGTATTTGCCCAGGACCTCACCCACCACCGCCGCCGACTTGCGCGGCCGGGCATCGCCGCCGAGCCGCAGGTTTTGGTGCATGGCGTATAGCAGCCGGCGCTGGACCGGCTTGAGACCGTCGCGGATGTCGGGTAAGGCCCGCGAGGTAATCACGCTCAGGGCGTAATTCAGATAGCGCGCTTCCGCTTCAGCCCCGAGGTCTGTGGTCAGGATTTGTTCCGCCACCGCCGCTCTCTTCATACATCCACCTCCACCAACCGGATTATAGGCGAAGTCACGCTTGGTTCCAACGACCGAGGGGACGGCCGCTCAGCTGACGTTTATTCTTGCAAAGGACCAAAAAACTCCCGGGCTTGGGCAATCACAAAATCCGGCTTTTCTTCCGCAATAAAGTGACCGCACTCTTCGACCTGGCCGCCTTCGACGTTGTCTGCCACGCCTTGCCAGATCGGCACAAGATTACCCAGAAAGGTCTGGCCGCCCCAGGCTCGGACTGGCATCTTGAGTTTTTCCGTGCACGAACTCAGGTTCTCCAGGTCTTCATTGATGCCCGTGCGGTAATACTGGAACCCGGCGCGCAGCGCTCCTGGTGCGGAATAGACCCGGACGTATTCGGCCACATCCTCGTCCGTGAACACCTTTGGACTATAATTGTACACGGTCGAATTATAGAAATGGCGCAAATAGGTTTCGACATTATTGCTCACCAGCTTTTCGGCCAGGTCGGGCATGCCGGCGTGAAAGAAGACGTGCCATAACCGCTGGGCCACCGCAATGTCCATTTTGTCGCCCTTACGACCCAGGCCCGGAATCATATCGAGGATCATCAGTCGTTCGACCATTTCCGGGTGATCGTAGGCCAGATAGTACGTGACCGCGCCACCCCAGTCATGGCCGGTCAGACCGATTTTCTCAAAACCGAGTGATGTAACGAGTTCATAGACATCTGACGCCAAGGTGCGTTTGTCATAGCCGTTCAGCGGGCGCTCGGAATCTCCCAAGCCTCGCAAGTCGGGTGTGATGACCGTGAACTGCTCCGACAACGGGCCGATGATCTTGTGCCACTCATAGCTGCTCTGCGGCCAGCCGTGAACAAAAACCAGGGGGTAGCCTGAGCCGGCAATCACATAGTGCATCCGAAAGCCGTTGACCGTTGTGACATGATGGGTGCCTGTGTCTGTCATACTTGTACTCCTTTTATTCCTGTTTTGTATCCGAAGCCCGGAACGGACGGCAAGAGGAGTGGGGCTGCTGCTGTCCGTTCCGTGTGGTACGTTAGCCAGTCATGGAGACGCCGGTTTTTCTGCGGGCCTGCCGGGGAGAGCCCACCCCGTACACCCCCGTTTGGCTCATGCGACAGGCCGGGCGGTATATGGCCGAATACCGGGCGTTGCGCGAACGGGTGCCCTTTCTCGAATTGTGCAAGACGCCCGACCTGGCCGCGCAGGTGACGCTTGAAGCGGTTGAACGCCTGGGCGTAGATGCGGCCATTCTCTTTTCGGATATCCTCCTCATTGTTGAGCCTATGGGCGTTGGGCTGGAATTTTCCGCGGGCGATGGCCCGGTTATCCACCGCCCGGTGCGTTCGGGACAAGATATTGACGCTCTGGGTGAGGTGCCGCCCGAAGAATCCGTCCCCTTTGTCTTTGAAACGATCCGCCAGATTCGCCGTAGCTTACCCAGCCACATCCCCCTGATCGGTTTCTCGGGCGCGCCGTTCACTCTGGCATCGTATATGATTGAGGGCGGCGCGTCGCGTCAGTATCTGGAAACCAAGCGCCTCATGTACCAGGATGCTGGGGCCTGGAACGCGCTGACGGAGCACTTGGTCCGGGCTATCACCGCCTATATGAATGCTCAGATAGCGGCTGGGGCGCAGGCCATTCAGCTCTTTGATTCCTGGGTTGGCTGTCTGGCCCCCCAGGACTACCGAACCTTTTTATTGCCCCATATGCAGACACTCATCCAGGGGCTGACGCCGGGCGTTCCCCTCATTCATTTTGGCACAGGCACGGCCGGCCTGCTGGAACTGCTGGCCGAAGCGGGTGGGGATGTGATTGGGGTGGACTGGCGGGTCGATCTTGATGCGGCCTGGGAGCGGATCGGTGCAGACCGGGCCGTCCAGGGCAATCTTGATCCCTTAGCTCTTTTCGCCCCACTCGATACCTTACGCCAGCAGGTGCAACGCATCCTGGCTCAGGCCGGAGGCAGGGCAGGGCATATTTTTAACCTGGGACACGGCATTTTACCGCAAACCCCGGTTGATAATGTAATTGCACTGGTCGATATGGTGCATGAACTTTCGAGTCGTCAAACCTGATACGTCACAGCATCAGAAAAACGCAACTCATAGCCTACTTCCTTCCTATGCAATACGACGCCGTTCTGCTGATTGCCTTTGGCGGGCCGGAAAAAATGGATGACGTGCAGCCCTTTTTGGCCAATGTCCTGCGCGGTCGTCCCGTGCCGCCAACCCGTCTGCAAGAAGTCGTTCGACACTATGAGCTTTTTGACGGCCGCTCGCCTTTGAACGAGATTACCTTTGCTCAAGCGCAGGCACTCCAACACCTCTTCGCTCAAGGAGGAACCCAACTGTCGGTGTATGTAGGCATGCGGAACTGGCATCCCTATCTAGCCGAGACACTGGAACAGATGGGGCGGGACGGAGTGAAAAACGCCATTGGCCTCATTCTTTCTGCTCAACAGAGCGAAGCCGGCTGGGAGCGATATAAGACAAATGTGGAGGAGGCGAGAGAAAGGGTAGGGCTGCTTGCTCCCCAGGTGAGCTTCACCCCCGGCTGGCATGATCACCCCTTATTCATTCACGCGGTTGCCGATCTGACGAAGCAGGCGTTTTCGTTGATTCCGGCGGACCGCCGGGTGGTGGCCCCTCTGGTCTATACCGCCCATAGTGTGCCGACCTCTATGCCGAGTACCCAGGAATACGTCCGACAGGTCGAAGAGGGCGCGCGTCTGGTCGCGGAGCGCATCGGACACGAAAACTGGACCGTTGCCTATCAGAGTCGCAGCGGCCCGCCCCAGGTGGCGTGGCTGGAGCCGGATATCGGCGAGGTGCTCAAGGACCTCGCTGCTCAGGGGGCACGTGATGCGGTCGTCGTGCCCATCGGCTTTGTGTGTGACCACATCGAAGTGTTGTACGATCTGGATACGGAGGCGAAGGAGGTTGCGGCACAGAATGGACTGAATATGATCCGCGCCCGGACTGTCAATGACCATCCTGTGTTTATCAGAATGATCGCCGAGATGGTACGAGCGACCCTGAACCAAGAGATCGGGTGAGCATCACATCGCCTGTCACGAAACGGCCGCGTATGTCTCTATCTCCAGAGCGTAATAGTAAAGTTCCCCATATCGCCATTGTCGGTGGTGGTATTGCCGGTCTGGCCACGGCGCACAAACTCGAAGAATTGAGCCGGGAGCGTGAGCAGCCGCTGCGATTCACTCTGCTGGAATCCAGCGACCGGCTCGGCGGTGTCATTACAACGGAACAGCGGGACGATTTCCTGCTTGAACTCGGGCCGGACTCCTTTATTTCGGAAAAACCCTGGGCTCTAGCCCTGTGTCGGCGTCTTGGCCTTGAGCCCGAACTCCTGGGTACCAACGACGCACACCGGGCCACCTTTGTCGTGCACGAGGGGAAGCTTGAGCCTCTGCCGCAGGGCTTCATGCTCCTGGCCCCCACCCAATTTGGTCCCTTGCTGCGCTCGCGTATTTTTTCCTGGCCGGGCAAATTGCGCATGGGACTCGATCTGGTCCTGCCCAGGGCCACGGAACAAGCCGATGAAAGCTTGGGCTCGTTTGTCCGCAGACGGCTCGGGCGAGAAGCGCTCGAACGCATCGCGCAGCCTCTCATTGGCGGCATCTATACCGCCGACCCCGACCAACTCAGCCTGGCCGCGACCATGCCGCGTTTTCTGCACATGGAACGTGACCACCGGAGTGTGATTTATGCGCTCTGGCGGGCAGCTCGACGTAATCCTCAGACGGCCAAGGGCGCGAGCGGGGCGCGCTGGAGTTTGTTTGTGACTCTGCAAACCGGCATGCAGCGCCTTGTTTCCGCGCTGACCGAAGGCCTCAGCCGCGGAACGCTACGTCAGGGCTGTCCGGTAACGAGCGTCCTCTATCAGCCGGCGAGCCTAGACGAGACTCGCTGGACGGTGGACTGTGCCGACGGTTCCAGCCTGCACGCCGACGGTCTGGTGCTGGCGACACCGGCCTTTGCCGCGGCGCAGCTTGTGCGTACGCTGGACCCTGCTTTGAGTCAGCACCTTTCCGCTATCCCCTATAGTTCCACGGCCACGGTGAATATAGCCTATCGTCGCGACCAGATTCCCCACCCGCTGAACGGCTTCGGTTTTGTGGTACCACGGGTGGAGCAGCGTTCCATTCTTGCCGGGACTTTTTCGAGCGTGAAATATGCAGGACGAGCGCCGGGCGAGCACGCCCTGTTACGCACCTTTGTCGGGGGCGCGCTTCAGGCCGAGCTGTTTGAGCGGGATGACGCTGAAATCCGGGCTCTGGTCCGCACTGAGCTGCGCCAGTTGCTTGGGATTGAAGCCGAACCCATTCTGACCCGCATTGCTCGTTATCCGCGCTCCATGCCGCAGTATCGTGTTGGGCATCTTCAGCTCGTTGATAAGATCGAAACACAGGTGGCGGTGCATCCGGGTCTGGCACTGGCCGGCAATGCCTATCGCGGCGTTGGTCTGGCCGACTGTGTGCGGAGTGGAGAAGCCGCGGCGGAGGCGGTGTTTGCCCAGTGTGTAGCGAAGCCGTTGTAGGGCTGCATTACTAAAACCACATTGAGAAATCGTTTATATCTGCCGTTCCGATACCTGTCGGACGCACGCGGCGATATCGAATACCAAACTCCCTGCTCAGGCGTTTACTTGAGTACTCGGGGAGGGGTTGCTATGGTGCTGCCTCACGTCAGGCAATGGAGAGGGGTTGGGGCAAGTGATTCGGGTATTTCCCCGCATTGAGAACGCCAAACTGATGGACCTGTTTCGGAAGGGCGTTGAGGGGCAGTGGTCAGCGGCCGAAATTGACTGGACGCAGCCGTTGTCGCTCGACCGTCACGAACAGTGTGCTTTGGCCAGGGTGCTGACCCCCATCTATCTGGGTGAGCAAACGGCTATGATCGGCGCCAGTTCGACCATCCCGCAATGTTTCGCCGCCCATGAGACCGAAGCCCAACTCTATCTCTCCACCTTTCTTTTGGACGAAGCGCGTCATTTCGAGCTCTTGACCCGCTTCTATAACGTCCTGAACCAGCGGCCGCTTGAGGTCCGTCAGCTCAAAGATATGTTCCGCTATCAGGCGCGCCTGTTCAAATCGCGAGATCGGATCGAATGGCTGTGGGGGATACTGCTCAGCGATATTCTGGCCCGCCATTTCTACAGCATTTTAGCCAAAGCCCACCCCGATTCTCTCTTTGCCTCCATTGCGAATCGTATCTTACGCGACGAGGCCCGCCACCTGGCGTTTGCCGAACTCTACCTCCGGGCAGTGTTGGAACGTGAACCGCAGTTCGGTCCGGCCTTTCTCAAGATGCGGGATGAATTATTACGGCTGATGGAGTCGATGTATGCGGCCCTGAAATCCGAGGCGCTACTGATCGGTATTGATGGGCAGACTTTGTTTGGCGGGGTGAGGCGAGACATTGAGAACAAGGCTCGGCGTCTCCACCTCTCCGCAGCGGAAAGACCGGCAGAAGGATGAGTCGGCCGACCCCGTCCGCTAAGAATGCTTCTACCGCCCGTTTCCCCCGTTGGCCGCGCGGCAATACGCCTCAATGGATTGCCGAACGCCAAGAACGCCTGCGGACACTGGCCCACTGGGGGAATGAATACCAGCATGTATTAGACGGTCAACTCGATGCGCTCGCCCCTTTCCAGGAGTGTTTGACCGGCCAGATGACGCTGCCCGTCGGGGTCATCGGACCGCTGAGGCTGAACTGGGGGCAATACGAACTCGACTGGCAAGGCCAACTGCACGAGCGCGGTCGCCAGGAAGACCAGGTTTTCGTGCCTCTGGCTCATACCGAAGGCGGGCTCTCGGCATCGATTCAACGCGGCGTGACTGCAATGGCGCTGGCGGGTGGCGTCCGCACCTATGTGCTGGCCGACCGGATTACCCGAGACTCGTGCTTTGTGTTCTCTTCTACGCAAGAGGCTCTCGCCTTGGCTGATTGGGTCGCCGCGCAGGCCGCCGATATGGCCGCCTGGCTCAAAGACTCGGCCCCTTCCGCGCTCCCCGGCCATTTGCTCAGCCGACATGCGCTGCTGCACGAGGTGCAGACCCATGTGGTTGGACCCATGTGCCACGTCTTATACCGTTTCACGACCGGCGATGCCTGTGGCCCCAATATGATGACGCGCAACGCCTATGCGCTCAACCACGCCTATATTGGCGAACGCTTCGCCGCCGAGTCCGGCATAAGGCCGCTACGGGTCTTTCTCGAAGCTAATATGGGCGGCGATAAAAAACCGAGTCACGCCTTTTTTCAGTTTCCCGGCCACGGCAAGCTTGTCCATGCCGAAATGACGCTGCCCAATACGGTCCTGCGGCGCGTCCTGCGCGTTGAGGCTGCGGATATCCTGGCTCTGGAACATGCCGGACTCCACGGCGCGCACGCGAGTGGTATGCAGTCTTTTGCCTTTACGCCGGCCTCAGCCATCGCGGCCATTTTTGCCGCCACCGGCCAGGATCTGGGCATGGTTGGCACGAGCAGCATGGCGCAGGTGACGGTCAGCCCGGCCGATGCCGGCCTGCACCTCTCCATTCGGTTTGCCGGCCTGGAAGTGGGCACGCTCGGCGGAGGAACGAGTCTGCCGCATGCGCGCTCATATCTCCAACTGCTGGACTGTTGGGGCGAGGGTAAGGTGTATCGGTTTGCCCAAATCATTGCGGCCACCGCACTGTGCCTCGAACTCTCGGCCTCGGCCAGCATGGCCGCGGACGGGAGCCGGAATTTCCTGCAGGCGCACCTTGAGCGTGGCGGGCTGCGGGCGAGAGAGTAAAGTCGAGCAACGAGATGCCTACGGCACGCCTTATTGTCAACCCGACCTCAGGAGGAGGACGGGGAGCGAGGATTGCCCGCCAGGCCAGCCTCGAACTGCAACGGCGTGGATGCCGACACGAAGTGCTGTATAGCAATTCGCCAGCCGACCCCGCTGTGCTGGCCGCTCAGGCGGTGGGAGATGGCTGCTCTCTGGTCGTCGGTGTGGGCGGCGACGGCTTAGTCCATGCGGTCGCAAACAGCCTGGTCGGGACGCCGACGACACTGGGCATTATTCCGGCCGGGCGTGGAAACGACATTGCGCGCGGCCTGGGTATCCCGCTGCGCCTGACCGAGGCGTGCGAGCTCATCGCTCAATATGGCGCGCACGCTGCTTGGCCGGCTCCCCGTATTGACGTTGGGCAGGCGCATGAGCGCTATTTCTTGTCGGTTGCCCTGGTCGGTCTGGCGGCAGAGATTAACCGTCGGTCAAACCGGATGGGCCACTTTCGCTTTAACGCAGTGTATTCGGCGTTGACCGTTCTCTCGGTCTTTCTTTCCGCGCCACAGACCTTCATGATTCTCTGCGACGGTCATGAGCAGCGCTGCTATAGCTGGCTGATTGCAGTCGGTAACGCGTGGAGTTCGGGGCGGGGCATGCAACTCGTACCCGGCGCTCGGGTTGATGATGGTATCCTGGATGCTTGTGTGGCGCATGGGATGGGTAAGTGGGAACTCCTGTTGCGGGCTTTCCCGCGCGTCTTTAACGGCAGCCATATCCACCTGACTGGCATCGAGAGTCTGCGCGGAAGAGAAATAATTATCCGTTCGGAAACCCCGGGCGATGTTTACGCCGATGGCGAGCGCCTGGGCCCCCTGCCGGTGACGTTACGGGCGATTCCTCGGGCCTTATCGGTCATCCGTCCGGCCCAGAATCGCTAGGCAAACTACCGAGGGTGTGGTACACGGGGTGCAAATCAACCGCGAGGACTGCGGCTGAAAAAAGGAGAGAGCATGGCCTTCCGGGAAGAGTTTCTTGATATCCGTGGCAAGAATATCCAAATGCTCAGCGGGGGGGCTGGAGACCCGCTGCTGTATCTCCACAGTGCGGGCGGCGAGGTGGCCTGGCTGCCTTTTTTCGAGCAACTCGCGCAGCATTACAGCGTGTATGTACCCGGCCATCCGGGTTTCAGCCGCTCCGAGGGCCTGGATCAGATCGACACCATAGAAGACCTGGTTTTTCACTATACGGATTTGATGGATCACATCGGACTCGACCGGCCCTATGTGGCCGGTCTCTCGCTCGGGGGCTGGCTGGCCGCTGAGTTGGCGACGCGCTATAGCAATCGCCTGAAAAAGCTCGCTCTGCTCAACCCGGCCGGGCTCCGCGTGCCTGGCTCTCCTATGGCCGATATGTTTGCGGCAGACCCACAGGAAACACGCCGTTTAGTCTTCCATAATCCCGAGTCGGAACTCGCCCGGAGCTTTATCCCGGATGATCCACCCTTAGAGGTCCTGGAAAACGCTCTGCGCGCCCGCGAAGCAACGGCCCGGGTGGGCTGGAATCCCTATCTCTGTAACCCAAAGCTGCGCAGCCGACTGTACCGGGTAACCGTCCCGACCCTGATTGTCTGGGGCGAGTCCGACCAACTGATCCCGCTCGCCCACGGGCACGCCTATCATGAGGGGATTGAAGGGTCGCAATTGACTATGATTCCCGACTGTGGCCACGCGCCGCCGTTTGAAAAACCGGAAGAAACTGTGACGCATCTCGCCGCGTTTTTTCAGTAAGGCTCCGCCCTGCCGACACGCCATGGATCACCGTTTGACCCCGGACATGTTTGAGCGGATCGACGAAAACGACGACGCGCTCTTTTATACGCTGCCGCGCAAACTGGTGCATATCGATGAGGGAGCGATTGCCGCCGCCGGCCAATGCATTGCCCACACGTTTGCGCCCAACGGGGTCTTCCTGGATCTGATGAGCAGTTGGCGCTCGCACCTGCCCCAAGGGTTTGTGAAGCAAAAATGCATCGGACTCGGGCTTAATGCCGAGGAGATGGCGGATAACCCGGACCTGGATGACTATATCGTCCACAATCTCAACGTTGATCCGCCGCTCCCCTTTGCTGATGCCTCCTTTGATGGGGTGGTCGTCACCGTCTCAATTCAATACATGGTCCGACCGGTTGAAGTGTTTGCCGAAGTGAATCGGATATTGAAGCCCGGCTGTCCCTTTCTGGCGCTCTACTCCAACCGGATGTTTCCAACCAAAGCCATCCGCCTGTGGCAGATGTTGAGAGATAAGGGTCGGGCCGAACTGATTAGCGCCTATTTCCAGCAGGCGGGTGGCTACGAGGCTGCGGTCTTTGAGGACTGGAGCCCAAATCCTGGCGGCTCTGATCCCATGTTTGCCGTCTCTGCGCGCAAGCAAAATGCCCCGGACATAGCGGGCGTAGGCCAGAAAACCCGGTGACTTCCCGCCTGATTTATCCGAAACTCGTTGTTGAGCAAAACTTGTGGCGAGCCGGGCTGCGTACTATTGCTGGCGTAGATGAGGTCGGCATGGGCCCCCTCGCCGGTCCGGTGGTGGCCGCCGCAGTCGTCTTTCCCCCAAGCCTGTCGGACGACCGGCTGCCGGAGTCTTTCCCAGCGGGTGTGCGCGATTCCAAGACCCTGACGCCCAGGGCTCGGGAACGCCTTGAGCCGGAGATCCGTCAGATCGCAACCGGCATTGGTATCGGGCTAGTTGAGGCCGAGGAGATCGATCGGATCAATATCTATCAGGCGGGTTTGAAAGCCATGCGTTTGGCCCTCGACCACCTCCCGATTCAACCAGAGCACGTGCTGATAGATGGTCGCGTGCTGCCAGACTACCCGATACCGCAGTCCACTTTTACGAAGGGAGATCGGGATATTTACTCCATTGCCGCGGCCTCGATTATTGCAAAAACGTACCGCGACCGGCTCATGATTGAACTGGACCGCCACTATCCCCAATACGGATTTGCCCGCCATCGGGGATACGGCACGGCCGCCCATCGTGAGGCCCTGCGCACCCACGGACCGTGCCCGGCTCATCGACGCTCATTTCGTTTGCTCTAGTAGCCCCGGTTCACTTTCAACCAACCCCTCTTGGTGGCTATACTAAGGGAGAGGTCAGGAGGAGTGTATGACGACTGAAGTGATCATGCCGCGCATGAGCGACACCATGGAGGAGGGGAAGATCCTCAAATGGCTCAAAAAAGTTGGGGATCAGGTTGAGGTCGGCGATATTATCGCCGAGGTGGAAACCGATAAGGCCGACATGGAAATGGAAGCCTTGGACGACGGCTTTCTGACTGAGATTCGAGCCCAGGAGGGCGAGTCCGTCCCGGTTGGCGCGGTGATTGCCCTGTTGGGAGAAGAGGCTGAAGTTGGCATTGCTCCAACGCCACCGACTCGAACAGCAAGCTCATCTGCATCGACTCCGCCTGCCGAGAAGAGGGTGGAGGCCAAAGCCAGCCCGCCGGCGGCCAAGCCGGCGGCGAAGAAAGTTCGGAAAATCCGTGAAGCCACTCCCAAGAATCCGCCGGTCCGAAAAAAGGATAAACGGATTCTCGCCTCACCCATTGTCCGGAAAATCGCTGCGGAGCGCGGCATTGAACTTGCCGGAGTGCAGGGCAGCGGACCGGGCGGAAGGATCATCAAACAAGACCTTGAAAGTGCTGAGGCCATGCCGGTGGCGGTCGAATTGAAGACCCCACTGGCTTCCTCGCCGGCAGTCAGCACGCCAACCGGAAGGGTAGAGCCGTTTTCCCGGATGCGGGCGACGATTGCCAAACGTATGGCCGACAGTATGCGGGAGGCGCCGCATTTTTATGTCACCACCGAGATCGATATGTCCGAGGCGGTTCGCCTGCGGACCTCGTTGAAGCTGAGTGACCGGGTGAGCGCCGATGTGACCTACACCCATTTATTGGTCAAGGCGGTCGCGGTTGCCTTAGGGCGCCACCCACGGGTGAACGCCTCCTTTAGCGGGAACGGACGGGAACTCAAGGATGAGATCAATGTCGGGATTGCGGTTGCCCTGGATGACGGCTTGATTGTGCCGGTATTGCACGACTGTCAGGCCATGTCGCTGCTGGACATCGCCGCCCAAGCCAACGGGCTGGTGGAACGGGCACGGACGGGCAAGCCGACGACGCAGGACCTCTCCGGAGGCACCTTTACCATTTCCAATTTAGGTATGTATCCTGTGGAGCACTTTACCGCGGTGATTAATCCGCCCCAGGCGGCGATTCTGGCGACGAGTGCCATTAAAGAGCGCCCCACGGTCAGAGATGGGCAGGTGGTCATCTCGCGGACCATGATGGCAACACTGTCGTGCGATCATCGGGTATTGGATGGGGCGACCGGTGCCCAATTTCTCGAAGAACTGAAGAATTTACTCGAAAATCCCGTGGGTTTAATGGTGTAAAGGAGCGCAATGGAACGCTATGACTTGGTGGTAATCGGAGCAGGGCCTGGAGGCTATGTGGCAGCGATTCGAGCCGCCCAGCTTGGCCTGAACGTCGCGGTCGTGGAGAAAGACCAGCCCGGCGGGGTCTGCCTGAACTGGGGCTGCATCCCGTCGAAAGCCATTCTGACCTCGGCCGAGATGTATGAGGACCTCAAACACGGGGAACGCTACGGCATTAAGGTGAGTGGGCTGTCTTTTGATTATCCCCAGGTCATCAAGCGTTCGCGCCAAGTTGCCGGCCGACTGGCTAAAGGGGTGGAATACCTGCTCAAAAAGAACAAGGTGCCGCTCCTCAAGGGAACGGGCCGGTTGGAGGGGAATAATCGCGTGGTGATCGAAGGTCAGGAAACACAGCAGGTCGAAGCCGAGCGCATTCTGATTGCGACCGGTTCGCGCGAGCGGACGCTGCCCGGTCTTGAGATTGATGGCGAGCAGGTCTTAACCAGTTATGAAGCATTAACGGAGCAAGCCATCCCCGAATCTATTGTCATAATCGGCGGTGGGGCGATTGGGGTGGAGTTCGCCTATATCTACAGTACATTTGGCTGCCGGGTGACGATTGTGGAAATGGAAAAGCAACTCCTGCCTGGGGTCGATGCCGAAATCGCCAAGGAGTTGGAACGCGCGTTTAAGAAAAAGGGCATCGAGATCCTGACCCAGACCATGTTTCACAGTCTGGAAAAATATCCGGGCCGGGTCGAGGTCAACCTGGATAGCGCCGGCAGCCTCAAGGAACGCACGGCCAATAAAGTCCTGGTGGCTGTCGGTCGGGCTCCTATTAGTGCCGACCTTGGTCTGGAAGAGGCCGGTGTCGGGCTTGAGCGTGGTTATGTGCAGGTCAACGTGCAAATGCAAACCGCCAATACCGCAATCTACGCGATCGGGGATGTAAATGGGCCACCGCTCCTGGCCCATGCAGCCTCTGAAGAAGGTATGGCCTCGGTTGAATACATGACCGGCGAACGGGAGAAGGGGTTGGATGCGTCCCGCATCCCGGCGTGTATTTATTGTCAGCCGCAGGTGGCGGTCTTTGGGCTGAGCGAAGAGCAGGCCCAGGCGCAGGGCCACGAAGTCAAAGTCGGGCGCTTCCCGTTCCGCGCTCTGGGGAAGGCGCTGGCTGCCGGCCATGACGAAGGTCTGGTCAAGCTGGTGGTTGATAAAGAATATGGTGAGATCCTGGGTTGTCACATCGTCGGGCGCGGCGCGACTGACCTCATTGCCGAGGTCGGTCTGGCTCGAACGCTAGAAGCGACCACTGCCGAGTTGAGCGAAACCGTCCATGCCCATCCGACCTTGTCCGAAGCGATTATGGAAGCCGCACTGGACGCCGAAGGGCGAGGGATTAATTTTTAGGGCCAGCGTGACAGCCTGGTCCGAGAGCTCCGATGAAACTCGCGTGTATAACCCCCGGCTTGGTGGACTACGCTACCGCGTTGGCATGGCAGCAGACCTTGGTCGCACAACGGATAGCGGCTGAGATTCCAGACGCGCTCGTTCTTCTCGAACACCCACCCGTGTTCACCTTGGGCCGGGGGGGCGATGAGCGCTACCTGCTCGACCCCGGTCGGGTGCCGGTCCATCGAGTCGGTCGCGGCGGGGAGGTGACGTTTCACGGGCTGGGCCAATTGGTTGGCTATCCCATTCTGGACCTGAAACAACACGGCAAAGACGTTCATCGCTATCTGCGTCTGATCGAGGACGTGGTCATCGCCGCGCTTGCCGCCTGGGACATTGCTGCCACGCGGAGAGACGGCCTCACCGGCGTGTGGGTAGGAACTGACAAAATCGCTTCAATCGGCATAGGCGTACGGCGCTGGGTGACGTTGCACGGCTTTGCCCTGAACGTGAATCCTGACCTGTCGTATTTCTCTGCCATTGTTCCTTGCGGACTGCCTGGGGTATGCATGACGTCCATGCAGGAATTATTGAAGGAAGAACTCCCGCTCGATACAGTGCAAGCCTCCGTTGCGCAAAGCTTTGCCCGAACATTTGGTTATCAGGAGATTGTATGGAACACGAGTTGGCCGAAACCCACTCTCAAGCCTCCTCCAACGGAACGTCCGGCAACCGTCCCGTAAAGCGTCGCCACCCGGACTGGATCAAAGTCCGCATGCCCGCCGGCCCTGGCTATACGCAGACCAAGGCCATTGTCTCGACGTTCAAGCTCAATACGGTGTGCCAGGAAGCCCAGTGCCCCAATATCGGTGAGTGCTGGGGACATGGGACGGCGACGTTCATGCTCATGGGCGACGTGTGTACCCGTAACTGCCGGTTCTGTGCGGTCAGTCACGGCCGCATGGTTGCCCTCGACCCCGGAGAACCCCGCCGCGTGGCTGAGGCGGCCCGCAAGATGAACCTCGCCCATATTGTCGTCACGTCGGTCAACCGAGATGACCTGCCGGACGGCGGTGCCCAACATTTTGCCGAGACCGTGCACGCGATCAAAGACTTGAATCCCGACTGTGCGATTGAAGTGCTGACCCCCGATTTTCAGGGAAACGAAAGCGCGGTTGTCACTGTTGCCAAAACGCCAATCGAAATTTTCAATCACAATACCGAAAGTGTGCCGCGGTTGTATAAACGGGTGCGCCCAGGGGCGAAGTACGAGCGCTCCCTCCGTGTCCTGGAGAAAGCCAAAGCAGTCCGCTCGAACCTGAAGACCAAGACCGGCATCATGCTCGGGCTGGGCGAGACCTATGCCGAACTCCTGACCGTCTTCGGCGACCTGCGAGCGGTGGAGTGCGATATCCTGACGCTGGGGCAGTACCTCCAACCGTCGAAAGAGCAGCTCCCGGTTGAACGCTATGTCCATCCGGATGAGTTCAAAGCCTTACGGGAAGAGGCCCTGAGTCTCGGCTTTCGTCATGTCGAATCCGGTCCGCTGGTGCGCAGTTCCTACCGTGCCTGGAAACATATCGGTTTCCACACCGCCCGTCACACCTGAGCCTCCGTACTCCCGCCGCCGCCTCCATACTCGACACGTGAGACGGGGAAGGAGCACGGTCAAATCTTGACAGAAAGATATTTCTTTATTAAAGTATTGGTTCATACCATACAAACGGGATGTATGTGACGTGCAGCATGCGAGTCCGACAACCGACTCCTCCTCTTGAGATACTACCCTACTGAGCCTAACTCTACACATCAAAATGAACAGACATCATGCTGATCACAGAACAGAGGCCACCCCAAGCACGCCATTTCACCCCCCCCGAATAATCTCAAATGATTCTCAATGGTTAGACGGTCCATCATCGAATGCAACGCCCCAGCCTGCACGCCTCCTGCGACGGCTGGGGGTGCTTCTGCTGGGCTTGGCACTGGTCTGCGGTCTGCTCGCCGGGCCGGTGGCGGCCCAGACAGCGAGTTGCACGGACAGCTCCGTGGCAGTGACCGCGGTCATCACGGATGCGACCGATCGCACGGCCCTGGCCGAAGACTGCGCCACCCTGCTTGACCTCATGGACACCCTCCGGGGCCTGGGCACTCTGAACTGGGACAAGGGTCTGTCCATGGAAAAATGGGATGGGGTCGGGGAGATCGACAGGGGTCGGGTCCTCAGAATCGACCTCAGCAACAACCAGTTGACCGGGACGATCCCGGAGGACCTGAGTGACCTGCCCCTCCTCCTGATCCTCGACCTCAGCAACAACGATTTGGCGGGGCCGCTCCCGGACCTGAGTGCCATGACCCAACTCCAGATCCTCAACCTCAGCAACAACCGGCGGTTGACGGGGCCGATCCCGGACCTGAGTGCCCTGACTCGCCTCCATGAACTCAACCTCAGCAACAACCAGTTGACGGGGCAGATCCCGGCCCTGAGTGCCCTGACCGACCTCCTTGTCCTCCGCCTCAGCAACAACCGGTTGACGTGGCCGGTCCCGGCCCTGAATGCCCTGACCAAACTCGAGATCCTCGACCTCAGCCACAACGACTTGACGACGTTCCCGGCCCTGAATGCCCTGACCAAACTCGAGAGACTCGACCTCAGCCACAACCGGTTGGCGGGGCCGTTCCCGGCCCTGAGTGCCCTGACCAAACTCGAGATCCTCGACCTCAGCCACAACGACTTGACGGGGCTCTCGGCCCTGAGTGCCCTGACCCGCCTCTGGAGACTTGACCTCAGCAACAACCGGTTGACGGGGCTCCCGTCCCTGAGTGCCCTGACCGGACTTAACACCCTCAACCTCAGCAACAACCGGTTGACGGCGCTCCCGGCCCTGCCTCGTCGCCTCGGGATACTTGACCTCAGCAACAACCAGTTGACGGGGCTCCCGTCCCTGAGTGCCCTGCGCCAACTCCAGACCCTTGACCTCAGCCACAACCGGTTGACGGCGCTCCCGAACCTGAGTGCCCTGTCTCGTCGCCTCCGGACCCTTGATCTCAGCCACAACGAGTTGACGGGGCCGATCCCAACGTGGGTGGGCCGCATGACTCACCTCCAGACCCTTGATCTCAGCCACAACGAGTTGACGGGGAAGATCCCGGCCCTGAGCATTAACTTCCTCCTCGGCACCCTTGACCTCAGCGACAACGAGTTGACGGGGCCGATCCCGGCCCTGAGTAGCCTTATCCTCCTCCAGACCCTTGATCTCAGCAACAACCAGTTGACGGGGATGATTCCATCGGGGGTGGGCCGCCGCACTACTCTCACTGAACTGCATCTGGCCGGCAACCCCCTCACCGGCGGGATTCCCAGCGAACTCGGCAACTTGGCCAGCCTGACCGACCTGTCCCTGTGCGACACGGACCTGGATGCCACGGCCACCCTGCCTGACGCCCTGGAGACCCGCCGCACAAACGATGATCTGACTGTATGGTCGTGTCTGCGCATAGAGGACGCTTCTGAACTCGAAGGGACCGCTCTCAACTTTTCCGTTACGCATTCAACGCGGCCGGTGCCGGGCTCGGTTGACGAGCAAGACCTGACGCTGAGCTATGAGACGGAAGACGACACGGCCACCAGCGGCACCGACTACACCGGCATGACAGCGGGCAGCGTGACGATTCCGGCCAACACTGACATCAACACCTTTGCGAGCCATGCAACCTTCACCGTGGCGACCATGGACGACAGCGACCCCGAATCCGCCGAAACCTTCACCGTCACCCTATCCGGCTGGCCGGAGGATATGGCCATCCTCCCGACTAGGCGGATTGCCACCGGCATCATCCAGGACAATGACAGCCCGCCCCCGACCGTGGCGTTTGCCTCAGCGGCGACGGATGTCACTGAGAGTGAGGTCACGCAGAACGTGATCGTCAATCTCTCGCCGCCCCCGGTCCGAGACCTGACGCTGAGCTACACGGTGGGGGGCAGTGCCACAGCGAGCAGTGACTACACCATCAGCAATAGTGGGACGGTCACGGTCTTGGCGGACGGAACCGTAGACACGGTGTCCATTCCGGTGACGATCATCGACGACAGTGTGGACGAAGTGGACGAGACGGTCCTCCTGACGCTGACGGCAGGCAGTGGCTACATGGTAGACAGTCCCAGCGTGCACACGCTGACGATTACGGATAACGATGGGCCGACCGTGCAGTTTGCCAGTGCCACCGCCCGGGCGGGTGAGGGGGCGGGCACGCAGAATATCACCGTGACCCTGAGCCCGGTGCCGGCCAGGGCCCTGACGCTGAGCTATACGGTGGGGGGCAGTGCCACACCGGGCAGTGACGGTGACTACACCATCAGCAATAGTGGGACGGTTGCCGTGTCGCTGGGGGCTTCGATGGTGTCCATTCCGGTGGCGATCATCAACGACAGTGCGGACGAAGTGGATGAGACGGTCCTCCTGACGCTGACGGACGGCAGTGGCTACATGGTGGGCAGCCGGAGCGTGCACACGCTGACGATTACGGATAACGATGAGCCGACCGTGCAGTTTGCCAGTGCCACCGCCCGGGCGGGTGAGGGGGCGGGCACGCAGAATATCACCGTGACCCTGAGCCCGGTACCGGCCAGGGCCCTGACGCTGAGCTACACGGTGGGGGGCAGTGCCACAGAGGACAGTGACTACACCATCAGCAATAGTGGGACGGTTGCCGTGTCGTTGGGAGCTTCGATGGTGTCCATTCCGGTAGCGATCATTGACGACAGTGCGGACGAAGTGGATGAGACGGTCCTCCTGACACTGACGGACGGCAGTGGCTACATGGTGGGCAGTCCCAGCGTGCACACGCTGACGATTACGGATAACGATGAGCCAACCGTGCAGTTTGCCAGTGCCACCGCCCGGGCGAGTGAGGGGGCGGGCACGCAGGATATCACCGTGACCCTGAGCCCGGTACCGGCCAGGGCCCTGACGCTGAGCTACACGGTGGGGGGCAGTGCCACAGAGGACAGTGACTACACCATCAGCAATAGTGGGACGGTTGCCGTGTCGTTGGGAGCTTCGATGGTGTCCATTCCGGTGACGATCATCAACGACAGTGCGGACGAAGTGGATGAGACGGTCCTCCTGACACTGACGGACGGCAGTGGCTACATGGTGGGCAGTCCCAGCGTGCACACGCTGACGATTACGGATAACGATGAGCCGACCGTGCGGTTTGCCAGTGCCACCGCCCGGGCGAGTGAGGGGGCGGGCACGCAGGATATCACCGTGACCCTGAGCCCGGTACCGGCCAGGGCCCTGACGCTGAGCTACACGGTGGGGGGCAGTGCCACAGAGGACAGTGACTACACCATCAGCAATAGTGGGACGGTTGCCGTATCGTTGGGAGCTTCGATGGTGTCCATTCCGGTGGCGATCATTGACGACAGTGCGGACGAAGTGGATGAGACGGTCCTCCTGACGCTGACGGACGGCAGTGGCTACATGGTGGGCAGTCCCAGCGTGCACACGCTGACGATTACGGATAACGATGAGCCAACCGTGCAGTTTGCCAGTGCCACCGCCCGGGCGAGTGAGGGGGCGGGCACGCAGGATATCACCGTGACCCTGAGCCCGGTACCGGCCAGGGCCCTGACGCTGAGCTACACGGTGGGGGGCAGTGCCACAGAGGACAGTGACTACACCATCAGCAATAGTGGGACGGTTGCCGTATCGTTGGGAGCTTCGATGGTGTCCATTCCGGTAGCGATCATTGACGACAGTGCGGTCGAAGTGGACGAGACGGTCCTCCTGACACTGACGGACGGCAGTGGCTACATGGTGGGCAGCCGGAACGTGCACACGCTGACGATTACGGATAACGACCGCATCCTGCCACCGCCGCCACCGCCGCCACCGCCGCCACCGCCGCCACCGCCGCCACCACCGCCACCACCGCCACCACCACCACCACCGCCGCCACCACCGGGCGGCGGAGGGGGGGGCGGTGGCCCCGCCGTGTCCGACCCCCACGGGAACACCCCGGCGGCGGCGACCGTGATCCCGCTCAGCCCCCCACAGCGCCGGCCCACCGAGCCGGGGCAACTCGTGTCGGGCCGGGACGTGGACTATTTCCGGCTGGCCCTGCCGCAGCCCGGGCTGCTGTGGGTGGAGAGCCGCAGCAGCCTGGACACCCGCGGGCGGCTGTTCGACGCCGACGCGGGGCTGCTGGAGGAAGACGACAACAGCGGCACCCGCCGGAACTTTGCTCTGGCGACCGCCGTCGAAGCCGGGGAGCACTACATTGCCGTAGACAGTCCGCGCGGTTCCACCGGGGCATACACCCTGGCCATCGACTACCGGCCGGGGTATCTGGGGATTCCGTGGGCGGAGTCCATCCAGAGTGGCATCGGAGTCCTTTCGGGCTGGATATGCGAAGCCGAAGAGGTAGTCCTGGAGATCGAGGCCGCCGACGGGCATCTGGAGACGTATGAAGCCGGGGCCGGCACCGAACGGCCGGACACCGCCGCCGCGTGTGGGCACCCGGACAGCGGGTATGGGCTGCTGTTCAACTGGGCCAACCTGGCGGCGGGCACCTACACCGTCCGGGCCGTGGTAGACGGCGTCGTGCTGGATACTCACAACGTCACCATCGTGCCCATCGGTCCGGAGCCCTTCGTGCGGGGGCTGCGGGGCACGTATCCCCTGGCCGACTTTCCCCAAGTCGGCACGACGACGCAGGTGGTGTGGAGTGAAGCGCAGCAGGGGTTTGTGATCGGGGCGGGGGAGATTACCCCCGGCCCGGAGGACACGCCGGGGGACTTCACCCGGTACGTATTGGGGAATCCGGGGTCAGGGACGTATCAGAGTGGGGTGGGGGTGCTGTCGGGCTGGGCGTGTGAGGCGGAGACCGTGGCGGTGGTCATCACGCCCGAGACGGGCGAGGCGGTGCGGGTGGAAGCCGCGTATGGGACGGAGCGGCGGGACACACAGGCGGCGTGTGGGGATGTGGACAATGGGTATGGGGTGTTGTTCAACTGGAACCGGCTGGGGGATGGAGAGTACGTGGTAGACCTGCTGGTGGATGGGCAGGCGGTGGCGCAGAGTACGGTGCGGGTTACGACGCTCGGGGAGGAGTTCGCGCGGGGGCTCAGGGGCACCTACGCTTTGGAGGGCTTCCCCACCCCGGAGCAGACCACCACGATTGAGTGGCAGCAACAGCGCCAGAATTTTGGCATTGTCGGGGTACAGTAGGGGCAACCCCTATTCGTAATGCGTCCACATCCGAGGAATTTTGATAGCTTTCCCTCTGGGGGAAACCTGATACATACTGTTGAGAAGAAAAAATAAAGGAAAAGCTTATGATACTCCCGAGCAAAGTTAAAATCGTCGATCTGACCGCCAGAGATGGTCTGGAAGGCTTCAAACATTTTATTCCGGTGGACTTCCGTATTGAGTTGGTCAATCGGCTCTCCAATGCCGGGTTCCCTGCTATTGAGGTGGGAGAGTTCGTGAGCCCTAAGGTCATTCCAGCCATGCAGGGCTCGGACCAAGTCGCCCAACAGATCGAGCCGAAACCAGGGGTGGAGTATAGCGCGCTTGTGCCGAATATGCGGGGCGTTCACGATGCGCTCAAAGCCGGGGTGAATGTCATTACAATTTTTGGTGCTGCCACTGAACAGTTCAGCCAGGCCAATATCAATTGCTCGATTGAAGAAAGCTTCGGACGCTTTGAGCCGGTTGTTGCCGCGGCAAAAGAACGTAATGTCAAGGTGCGCGGCGCGGTCTCGTGCGTTGCCGGCTGTCCATATGAAGGGGATGTCGATCCTCAAGCAGTCGGCCGGCTGGTCAAAAGATTCCAGGCTATGGGCTGCTACGAAATCGCCCTGGGCGACAGTATTGGAGTGGGTACACCGCGGTCGATCAAGGCCATCATCCAGGCATGTGAAGACCAGGGTGTCCGGGCTTCTGTCTTAACCGCGCATTTTCACAACACCTGTGGAATGGCTCTGGCCAACTGCTACGCTGCCATGGAAATGGGAGTGTCCATTCTTGAGAGTGCCTGTGGCGGTCTGGGTGGCTGTCCAAATGCGCCGGGCGCAACGGGTAATCTGTCCTCTGAAGAACTGGTCTACATGCTGAACGGCCTTGGGATTGAAACCGGGGTGGACCTCGACCAGGCCGTCACCATCGGCAAATGGGCCACGGAGGCGATGAACCACCGGCTTGATTCCAAGCTGGGCGAGGCCATGACCAATCCCAATATGACCTATTTTGAGAAGGTCGCCCGTGAGCCGCAGGCTCCGGCCTAGCGCGTTTTACGCTGGGCTGTAGCTATGCCGTGACGCTCCCGTCATGCCGGACGTAATCCGGCATCCAGTGGGCGGAGGGGCTGGGGGTCTGGATTCCTGCTTCCGCAGGAATGACGGGCGGCTACACAGCATCACAATTTGCTCTGGCGAAATATCTGTCGGTTTTAGAAGTTTTCCTCGGTACGCAGAAACGAGGCGAACCGGGGAACCCCGGCTTTGGTATAGCCTTGGTGCTTGAAACGAAGGGTGCTACCCGGACGCCGTTTGACAGTTCAACGCGCAGTGACCCCAGCCGTCCGGCATTCCGTCCTGAGCCGGGCAGATGTTCAAGCACAACGGCTCGGGCCTCCTGAAAAGTTTTGACTTTCAGAATAGTGGCCGAGCGCCCGACGGTATAGGCCGATTCGGGCTGGCGGAGGATCAAGCCTTCCCCGCCCAGCGCTTCGACCTCGGCCAGTTTTGTCCGCAGATGCTGTTCGTCCTGGCAGACTTCGTGTTCGATGACGGACACATAGCGGTTGGGATGCTGCTGAAACCACTCGCGGGCAAAGGCCAAACGTTGCTCAAAGCCGCCCTCGGCCTGTGGCGCATCAAAGATCATATACCGGACCGACTTCCAGCCGTCATGCGGCGTTTGACGTCGAACAATGCTGACGGTCTCGGTGAATCTCTGCCGCCCGACCCATAACTCCCCGTCTAACGGCACGGACGGAAAATTCTCGGAGAACTAGGCCGGTGTGGCAAAGACGTTGCCCGACCGAGAAACGAGATGCTTGCCCGTCCAATATCCGCGCACGCCGTCCAGCTTCTCGCTCATCCACCAGCCGGATGTCTATGTCCGGCTCCCAGGCTTGCGCTTGCATGACCGGCGCGGACTCGGGTTCGGCGTACAAAAGTGACGGAGCGAAAAAAAGAACGAAGACAAGCGCCAGGCCGGTCATGCCGGATGAGCGTGTACGGAATGGTTTCAGCATGGCGATCTCAGGAGATTGTTGTTTGCTTCTACCCCACTGCCTGCACGACGTGGGTAGCGAAGTCGGTCATCTCTTGCTCTCCACCGGTTATACAGGCTTGGCTGACGCCCAACTCCTTCATCTTTTGCACCCGTTCTCGAAGCTCCTCAGGCGTGCCGGTCAGCGTGGTTTCCTTAATCATCTTTTCGGTGACCAGCGGAGCGTGTTCCGGCTTGAACGCGGCACAATAGTCCGTGTAGAGGTCCAGATGACGAGTCTCGATCGGGGCGTTTGGGGTGCGATAGGCGTCCTTAAAGGCCATGAGGTCATCCCGGATGTCTCCCGGCAACTGAAAGGGATCCTTGACCGACAGGGCGAAGATATTGCACTCCGAGGAAACCAGCGGGCCGACCGCCTGTTGAAGATCTTCCAAAGTCTCTCCGGGTTTTCTCAGATGGAAGGCCGTCACCACCGTGATATACAGGTCTTCCAGGCGCTTGCCGGCGCGTTCGGCGCCCCGTCGGATATGGTCCAGCGTATATTTGAGCAGGCTGTCGCCCACCGTGCCGAAGAGGATCACGCCGTCCCCGATTTCCCCGGCCAACTCCAGCGTCTTGGGGCCGCTGCCGGCCACGTGAATCGGGATGGGATTCTTCAGATTGACGAACTGGCTGTCAGGGTTGAGAAACCTGATCTGGCGCTTGCGCTCTCCCTCCTGATACGGAACGGTCTCTCCTTTCAACAACCCGCGACACACCTCCACATTGGCCCGCAGGGTTGCCAGCCGGGCCGCCGGCATACCGAGCGTGCGCCGTGCGGTATTGCCTGTCCCGATACCCATGATGACCCGACCCGGAGCGAGTACATTCAGGGTGCCGAAGCTACAGGCCGTCACCGGGGCAATGCGCGAACTGGGGTTGGTCACATTGGTGCCGAGCTTGATCGTCTTGGTATGGGTCGCACTCAGCGCCATGCACTGGTAGACATCGCTCCAGACCATCTGGGAATCACCGAACCAGGCATGCGTATAGCCCTTGTCCTCGGCAATCATCACGTCTTTGTATGCCTCGACATGGGAAAGAAAAATCACTCCGTAATCCATTCTGACCTCCTTGGTTGCAATTCTATATCGAGCAAAAATGAGTTATGCATCGGCCCTAGAGAAATCAAATACCGGCGTCTCGATGACACGACTTGGCGCTTTTATATTTTCTCGATTGCTACGATAAACTCAGCGTACTCCTCGTACCCATCGAGAAACGAGTCGAGTCCGTCCTGGTCAAGGATGTATGTGTTTCGTTGGGGATTTTTCACTAGCGGTACGACTGTCGTCATTCTATATCGGGCAGAACGGTGCTGTTCGACCTCATCCGGTGTGATTATTACCGTGTTCAAGGATAGAAGAAAGCGGTCACGGTTCAGCTGCTCTAACTCGCGAGTGAGTCGAATCCCTAGCAGTGCTAGATCCTCGGCTGCTGCGGGCTCGACCCGTTCACCATGGACAGCTCGATTGGCTAGAGCAATGACATCGCGAAGTGCGTCCGCCCGATAACTGTTTAGAATTTCTCTTCTGACAAGCTCATTGACCAAGCGGCTGAGGCTGAGCCGTTTCCAGTCAGGTTCGGACTCAGCGATATTGGTATAAAGTCGCTTTAACGCATCTTCAAGTTCAATCCGCACCTTAGCAAGAGCGAGCCTGGGATCATCCCGTAGGAGTGCGCGCACACGCTTCTCAGAAACTTGATCCTCTCCTTCTGGAGAAATTGGTAGATCGACTGTTGCTTTGGCTTGGGTTTTCGCAATCTCGTCTCGACCAATCTCTGCTTCAAACTCGCCCAGTTTTACCTTACGAATGAGGTCAGCCAAGGGAATTACGAGAAGTAGTCCGAGAAGAGTCAGGGCTACGCCATCCACACGTACCACATCCCACTTCATTACGTGGGCTCCGAGCAAGAGGACGACCACTATGATTAAGAGAACCTGAACACCCCAGAGCAGCCTGGACGGAGCCTGACTTCTCTCCATGTTGGTTTCGTCTTTCATAGCCCTTCCTCGTTTATCTACATCCTCCAGCAACTTTTTACGAAACAAATGCTCTCGCTTATCAAACCCAGGGGTAGGGCCTGATGATACGAGAGACCATCTATTCACTAAAGAACCTTCAACAACTCATCCCTTTCACTATAGACAAACCGAACCTCCTGGCCGTTCCGCTGAGCCCGAATACCGGCTTCCGGTGTAACGGCCCCAATGACCTGAGCGGGAATGGCTTCTGACTGAAAAATCCGTTCGAGATTCGGCCACTTATCAGCGGGAATGGTCAGGAGCAAGGTACCGGAACTGATCAACCCGAGTGGATTGAGATTGAAGTGCTCACATATGGCTCGGGTAGAGGGGAGGGTGGGAATGGCGTCAAGGTCAATCTGCATGCCGAGGCCGCTGACAACGGTCAGCTCATACAGCCCCATGGCCACGCCGCCCTCTGTCGGGTCGTGCATGGCCGTTGCGCCGTGTTGGGCGGCTAACAGGGCTTCTTTGACTATGGAGATGCCCCACGTTACGCGGATATTCTGCGCCTCGTCCTGAAGCTTCGGTCCAAGAATATCCTCCAGTTCTTTGTGCTTCTCGGCAAACACAATGCCGGTCCCCTCAAGACCGGCTGTCTTGGTCATCACGACCAAGTCTCCGGTCCGGACTCCCTGGGTGGTCACTAATCGGTCCTTGGCGACCACGCCCGTCATATTGCCGACAACGACCGGCTGAGACACGGCCGCGGTCACTTCCGTATGGCCACCAGTGACGCTAATGCCCAAATCTCGACAGGTGGAATCAATCTGGACAAAGACCTGTCTGACGCCGTGCTCCGACGTATCAGGCGGAAAGAGGAGGCAGGCTTGAAACCAGGCCGGCTTGGCACCCATGGTCGCGACATCGTTGGCGTTGATATGCACGGCATACCAGCCCACGTCTTCGGTCGTGAATGTCACCGGGTCGGTTGTGACCACCAGATACTGCTCGCCCATATCGAGAACGGCGCAGTCTTCACCAAACCGTGGTCCGATGAGAACCCGCGGGTCGTCCGTCCCAGCGCTTTGGATACAGGTTGTGAGAAAATCGGTTGGGAGTTTGCCTGGGAGAAGCATGTCCGCTCACTCCGCGTGTCGGGCGGCGCCTCACTCTGCCATTGTCGCGGCGGGGCTTGGCTCTTCCGTTGCCGTGTGTTCCGTGTTTTCGCCGGACACATCCGGGTTAGTCTCGGTTTGTCCCAGATCAGCCTTTTCCAGATCGGCGACCACGACCTGAACGAATTGATCCGGATGGAGGTGGTTCTTTGCCGCCGTTCTGACCTGCTCAAGCGTCACCGACCCAATAATGCCTGGATAGCGATCCGGGTAATCGAGTCCCAGTTCGTAGAATTCGAGCACCGGCAGCATCCCGGCGACATCCGCGTTGGAAATGAGCCGGAGCGGGAAGCTGTTGATGAGATAGGCTTTTGCCGCTTCGAGCTCCTCTGCGGTTGCCCCTTCTTCCCTGAAGTGTCGAATGACGGCCAGGGTTTCATCAATGGCTTGCCGGGCGCTTTCATTCTTGGTTTGCAACGCAACAGTGAAAGGCCCCGGATGCTTACGAGCGGAGAAGTAGCTGCCGATAGAGTAGGCATAGCCTTGCTCTTCTCGAATACGGTCCATGAGCCGCGAGCCAAATCCCCCGCCCCCGAGAATGTGATTCATGATTAGAACGGCGTAATAATCAGGGTGTGAGCGGGCGATGCCCGAGTGGCCGATCATGATGTTGGCTTGGGTGACCTCTTTATCGAGGTTGACCTGTTGGGCCGCTCGCTCGGGTGGATCCGGCCACGAGAAATCGGGCAGGTCGGTCGCTTGCCAGGCTGCAAAATGAGCAGCGAGGAGGGAGCCGATGCGGTCCTGGGTGATTTCTCCGGCAACGGCGATGATGGCATTATTGGGCCGATAATAGGTGGCGTGGAACTGCCTGATATCATCAGGCGTAATACGCGCCAGCGTCTCTGCCTGGCCCGAGATCAACCGTCCGTAGGGATGCTGAGGGTAGAGATGCTCTTTGAAGGCTTTGCCAGCAACCCAGCCGGGGTCTTCCTGGTTGCTATGCAGATGGCCCTCAATTTCCTTGCGGATGCGCTCGAATTCGTCCTGGGGAAAGGTTGGGGACAAGACGACTTCAGCCAAAAGGGCGAAAGACCGGTCCAGGTTCTTGGTCAAGGTCGTCAGGCCGATGGTCGTGGCATCGCTGCCGGCTTCAACCGATAACGAGGTTCCCAGGAAGTCGAGTTCTTCGGCCAGCGCCTGGGCGGAGTAATTCTTGGTCCCGCGCGTGAGTAATTCGGCGGTGAGATTTGCCACTCCCTGTTTGCCCTGCGGATCAACCGCGCCGCCGGTTTTGAGGATCATGCTCATCACGACCATGGGCAGGCCGGGGCGCTCGGCAACGAGCAGTGTTGCGTCGTTATCGAGCACGGTCCGGATGCCCAGCGGTGCGGCTGAGAGAGACGGCGCAAAACCGAGGCTGAGAATAAGGCCGATAAGAAGGCGTCGTGTCATAGCATGCTTCCTTCACGCGCTAGGAAAGGTCGGAGCGAGCAGGAACGGATCGGTTAATGCGCCCCCCGGCGTCCCGGGCCTGCCTGGGGTACTTCCCGAATGGGGGTGCCATCAGGTTCCAGGATGCCGACGGTCCGGTTCGTATCGATCAGATATTTTTGGGCCACCTGTCGGACCTGTTCCGCTGTGACGGCCCTGAGGCCAGGAATGACTTTGAGGATGAGGTTCCAGTCGCCAAGAGCGGCGTACTGCCCGAGTTGCAGGGCACGATAGAAGAACGAGTCCTGGGCATAGGTAAAACTCGATTCAATCAGATTCTTGGCCCGCTCCAGCTCTTTTTCCGTCACCAGTGCGGTCTTGAGTCGGGTGATCTCCTCAGACAATGCCTGTTCCGCAGCCTGCCAGGTTTTCCCCGGAGCGATCCGCATGGACAAGGTGAAGAGTGTGGGATCGAGTGAGGTCCGGTCATACCCGGCGTTCGCGCTCAGAGCAATCTGCTGGTCTTCAACCAGCGAGCGTTGCAAGCGGGCACTCCGACCGCCGCCCAGAATAGTGGCCGCAATGGAGAGCGCAAAACTCTCGTCCTGGTTGAAGGTCGGAACGTGGTAGCCGGCAATATACAGCGGCAGCGATGCCGGGCGCTTGAGAAAAACGCGCCGTTCGCCCCGCTGTGGTGGTTCCACTGAGGTGACTTCGGGAATTGCCGGCCCGGCCGGAACCTGGCCAAATGTCTGGTGGATGCGGGGCAGTAGGGTCGCCGGGGTTACATCCCCGGCGATCACCAGGATGGCATTGCCGGGAGCGTAATAGGTCTGCCGATAGGCTTTGACATCCGCCAGGCTGACCGCCTCCAGGTCGTGCATCCAGCCGACAACGGGCCAGCCGTAGGGATGAGCGGTAAACGCGGCGGCACTGACCTGCTCCCATAAATCGGAACTTGGCTCATCCGCGGTTCGCAGCCGGCGCTCTTCCATGACAATTTTCTGCTCCGCCAGAAAGCCTTCCTCATCCAGCATGACATGGGCCATGCGGTCCGCTTCGAGTTCAAGAAAGAGGTCGAGATGTTGGACTGCCGCGCTTTCAAAATAGACGGTCTGGTCGGCAGAGGTAAACGCGTTGAGCCGTCCGCCACGTTCCTGAATCAAACGAGAAAATTCTCCTTTGCCGTAGGTCGGCGTTCCTCTGAACATAAGGTGCTCAAGCAGATGAGAAATACCCGTGATACCCGGCCGCTCATTACGTGAGCCGACCTGATACCAGACCTGCAGGGTGGCGACAGGAGCCCTATGGTCTTCCAATATGAGGACAGTCAGCCCGTTGTCGAGAACGTGTTGCGTGACCTGCCAGCCACTCGTGTCGATGGCTTGGCTCTGGCCGGCCCGAAAGCCAACCAGGAGGACGAATACGCAAACGAGTGCGGAAAAGAATCTCGCCAGTTGTCGCCGTCTAACCATAGGAGTCATAGTTACGAACGCCAGACCCGTTTGCAAGGGGAGGGCGGACCGGAACGAGAGGGCAAAAGCCCAGTGCAAGAGGCGGGCGTTTTAGTACACCCATTCCCCTTTGGTGTAGCGAAAGATCTCGGACACCTGGCTGGTCCCGGCCTGTTCAAACAGGCCGTTGATCGCCTGTTTTTTTGTTTCACCGACGCTCCGCATGGTCTTTTTGTAATAGGTCAGGACACCGATAAAAGGGGTGGCCTCTGATTGGGTCAGCTTGATCGTCGTATAGCGATAGGGAAGATAGCCGGTATATTCGGCGACAAATCCCTCCTGTGTTTGTGTGATCTGCATCCTCTTTTTCTGAAAGTCTTCCGTCTCTGCCAGCTTCCGCATCCATTTGCGGGTAAAGACATCGAAGCTCGCCCGGGCTCGACCTTCCGCCCCTTCCCCGGCTGAAGGGGCGGGGCTGGAGGGCGTTTGGTTTTGTGCAGGTTGGGCCTCTCCCGTATCAGGCGGCGGAGAGCCTTGCTGAGAAGATGTCTCCCCGGCGGTCGCCAAGCAGAAGAAAACGAGCACAAGCAATCCGGGAGCGTAAAAAAGGTATTTGAGTGGCAGCATACAGGTAGGATGCGAAAAGGGCGGGGCTGGTTTTCTCACCAAGCGCCCGCCCTGTTAGTGCTGAGTATGGCTGAGACACGCCGGCGTGTCTCAGCCTGTGCAGAGCGACGTATCATTCACCGCCAGATTGAACGATGAGTTCCGCCCGTCGGTTCATAGCCCGGCCTTCCGAGTTGTCCGTCCCGTTGTCGTTCGTATTGGGGGCGACCGGGTCATTTTCCCCACGTCCGACGGCTTCGAGACGACTTGCGTCTATGCCTTTATCGACCAAGTATGCCTGTACTGCGGTGGCACGCTCTTCTGACAAGCTCTGATTATAGGACTCAGAGCCTATCGAGTCCGTGTGCCCCTCGATAAGGACGGTGCGATCTGGATTATCCTGAAGAATCTGGACCGCTTCATCCAGGACGGGCTCGAACTCAGGCCTCACATCCGACTTGTCAAAGTCGAAGTTAATCCCGCGCAGGATGATCTCCTTGGGTTCCGGCGGCGGTGGCGGCGGTGGTGGTGGCGGCGGTGGCGGCGGCGGTGGCGGCGGCGGTGGTGGTGGCGGCGGTGGCGGTGGCGGATCGTCCGCCGAATAATAGCCTAAGACCGCACCGACCAGTGCTCCAATTCCGGCCCCGGCCCCGACTGCCGCATCAGTATCGTTGTCACTTACTCCGCTCCCGGCTACGGCTCCAATACCGGCACCGAGGGTGGCACCGTAGAATGCACGTTTCTGTCTTTCCGTTGCGCAGCCTGCAACCAGAAAGAGGAAGGCCATAACCCAAACAAAATGAAAGCCTCTACCTCCTCGAATCATCTCCTGATCTCCTTTCTTTCCTGTGGGTCTGTCCGAAAAAGGACTCCTCCGAGCGAAGGTGCCTTGCCGACCTCTAACAGAAAACATGTACTCCGACAAGCTCAAAACTGAGGTGCACGAAGACGGCAAGCCGCTTAGTGGCTTACGACCGTAATGCCGCAAGACCGGGCAGGTCTCCCGATTCGAGAAAGGCTAAGGAAGCCCCGCCTCCGGTTGATATATGACTGATCCGGTCGGTCAGGTCTGCCTGACTCAAAGCCGCAACGGTATCCCCGCCGCCAGCAACACTAAAACAGGACGAGAGGGAGGCCACCGCTTCCGCAAGAGAGCGAGTCCCCCGGTCATACGGAGACATTTCAAAAACACCCATGGGACCGTTCCAGAGGATAGTCCTGGCAGACTGCACAACTGCCCGAAACGCGGCAATACTGCGTGGCCCGATGTCTACCCCGAGCTGAGTATCGGGAATATAGGCTCCCGCCGTAGCGACAGCAGCGGCTCCTGCGCTCAGCTCCGCTGTCACAATATGATCTTGCGGGAGATGAATGCTGACGTCCTGTTGTTGAGCCTGTTGCAAGACGTTTCTGGCCTCGTCAATTTTCTCCGGCTCGACTAGTGAGCGGCCTGTTTTTACCCCTTGCGCACGCAACAGGGTATAGGCCATGGCCCCACCGATGATGATATCGTCCGCGCGTAGCAGCAGGCTGTGTATCAGTCCGATTTTGTCCGACACTTTCGCTCCACCCAGTATGGCCACAAAAGGGCGGTCCGGTGCGGACAACAGGGATGAAAGCGCCTCGACCTCCCGGCGCACAAGAAACCCGACGCCTTTGTCCTCGAAATGCGGCACGACGCCCACAACTGAGGCATGCGATCGGTGGGAAGAGCCAAACGCATCATTCACGTAGACGTCGGCCAGGTCTGCCAGCGCACGACTGAAGGCCGGGTCATTAGCTTCTTCCTCGGAGTGGAAACGCAGATTCTCAAGCACGATGACCGCCCCGGCCGGAAGCTGGTTGATCTGGCGTTGAACCGCCGGTCCCACACAATCTGGAGCGAGATGCACCGGACGACCCAGCAGTTCCCGGAGGAGCGCGGCCACCGGTTTGAGACTGAGAGCCGGTGTGACTATGCCCCGAGGACGCCCAAGATGAGACGTGAGCAGGACGGTCGCACCCCGGGCGAGGGCGTGCTGTATGGTGGGCAAGGCTTCCCGGACTCGTGTCGCATCGCCTACTTTTTGTTCCGACGCTTTTTGTCCCGACGTCAGGGGCACGTTAAAATCAACGCGGATCAGCACGCGCTTATGTGCCAGGGAGAGCTGCTCAATTGTTTTGAGTGCCATGCGCTGCCCTTGAGGCAGAGCCGCCCTTACGAGGGCGGAACCTCGGGCTGAAATCCCGCCTGGGTGGCGGTGACGTCAACCGGGGTCGCTTCCAGCCCGTGCTCAAGCACCTCATCGATAAACTCAACAAAACGAAACTGCATTTCCTCTCGCACTTTAGGCGGGACATCCTCCAGGTCTTTTTCGTTGCGTTGGGGCAGGATGACGGTCGTGATGCCGGCGCGCCGGGCTGCCAATACTTTTTCTTTGAGACCGCCGATAGGCATGACTTTCCCCCGCAGGGTAATCTCGCCCGTCATGGCAACGTCCTGACGGACTTTGCGACCGGTCAGCAAGGAGGCCAGGGCGGTCACCATGGTAATCCCGGCAGAGGGGCCATCTTTGGGAATGGCGCCCGAGGGGACGTGGATATGGATATCACAATTGTCATAAAAGTCGGCCGGAATATGCAACTGGTCGGCTTGGGAGCGGACATAGGACAGGGCGGTTTGGGCCGACTCTTTCATCACGTCGCCGAGGTGGCCGGTCAGGGTCAGGCCCTTTTTCCCAACCATGCGGGTCGCCTCAATGAAGAGAATATCGCCTCCATTGGGGGTCCAGGCCAGCCCGATAGCGACTCCGGGCCTTTGGGTGCGCTCGGCCACTTCAGGGAAGAATTTAATCGGCCCCAGCATATCCGAGACTTTCTCCCGCGTCACTGTGATTTTTTCCGTGTTCCCCTCGGTGACGCCTCGGGCGACCTTGCGACACACGGCCCCAATCTCGCGCTCCAGGTTCCGAACACCGGCCTCGTGGGTATACCCAACCGCAATACTCAACACCGCCTCATCGCTAAATTCGACCTGTTGGTCGGTCAGGCCATGCTCGACGACCTGTTTGGGAATAATGTGGCGCTTGGCAATTTCGAGCTTTTCCTCTTCCGTATAGCCGGCCAGTTCGATGACTTCCATACGATCCTTGAGGGCGGGTGGAACCGGCTCAAGATAGTTGGCGGTAGTGATGAACATGACCTTGGACAGGTCGAAGGGGACTTCCAGATAGTGGTCGGAGAACGAGAAATTCTGTTCGGGATCCAACACTTCCAGCAGGGCCGAGGCCGGGTCCCCACGGAAATCCATGCCCAGCTTGTCTATCTCGTCCAGCATGAACAGCGGGTTATTGGACCCGGCGGAGCGCAGGGACTGAACGATGCGGCCCGGCAGCGAGCCGATATACGTCCGGCGATGACCGCGGATTTCCGCCTCGTCTCTGACTCCGCCCAGGGAGAGACGGATAAATTTGCGGCCCATGGCCCGCGCAATTGAGCGTCCCAGCGATGTTTTGCCGACCCCCGGCGGGCCGACGAAACACAGAATGGGCCCCTTCGAGTCCTGCTTGAGCTTACGCACGGCCAAATACTCGAGGATACGGTCCTTAATTTTCTCCAGGTCGTAATGGTCTTCATCCAGGACCTGGCGGGCGTGCGGAATATCCAGGTTGTCGTCTGTCATGATGGCCCAGGGCAGGTGGATGAGCCATTCGAGGTAGGTCCGCACCATCGAGTGTTCCGCCGACTCGGGGGGAATGATCTTCAGGCGCTCAAACTCATTATTTGCCGCCTTGAGCGCCTCCTCGGGCATCTTGGCTTCGTCTATTTTCTGGCGCAGGTCGTCAAGCTCATTGGAACGGGAGTCGCCTTCGCCTAGTTCCTTTTGAATCGCCCGCATCTGCTGGCGTAAATAAAACTCTTTCTGGTTTTTATTGAGCTCGCTCTGGACCTGGGACTGGATTTTATTTCCCAGCTCAACCAGTTCGACTTCACGATTCAGAATGGCCGACAGCTTTTCCAAGCGGGTGCGGACACTCAAGGTATTGAGCAGGTCCTGTTTTTCATCGACCGAGACATTGAGGTTGGAGCCAATCAGGTCCGTCACCTTGGCTGGGTCTTTGATATTCATGACCACGCCCTGGAGTTCATCCGGCAGGTAGGGAACCATGGAGACGAATTTGGCAAACTGACTGACGAGATGGGCTTGGCGCGCGTCCAGATCGCGGGATGCTTCCGTTTCGTTCTCCAGCGGCGTGACCTGCGCACGATAATAGGGCTCGATTTGTCCGTATTCCCGAATATCGATCCGCTTCAACCCCTGGACCAGAATACGGACGCTGTCGTCCGGGTATTTCAACATTTTCAGGATACGACCAGCACTCCCACGCGAAAAAAGCGCCTGCGGGTCAGGGGCTTCATCTTCCGGATTCTTCTGGGCGGCTAAGCCCAGAAGATTATTGCTTTTCCGGCAGTCTTCAACCAGCTTGAGGGAGGAGGCGCGTGAAATCAGGAGCGGGACAATGGCGGAAGGAAAGATGACGACGCCCCGCAGAGGCAGGATCGGGAGCTCTTGAGGAAGTTCGACGTCACTCAGGTCCTCTTCAAACCCCACCACACTCTGTTCAGTGATTTCTTCCCCTGCACCGACCTTGCTGTCTGCCATAGGTCTCCTCCCATAATATTCCTGGTACTCTTCTAAGGCTATCCAAAACCATAATACATGGCCTCTGCTTGCACAAGTGGGAAACTCCGGTTAAAAACTTCGGCACTCTGAGGACGAAAACGTAAGAATGGCTGCGCAAAAAACCATCCTCAATCTTGTCGGGACTCATCCGCGAAAAATGCGAGACGCTCAGTGCATAAATAAAGGACTGGCGTGAAACATTACGACGCTGTGCTGTTTGACCTCTTTGGCACCATTGCGCTGTTTAATCCGGGAAAATTGCCGGTTTTTGAGTGGCAGGGGCAGACGACACGCTCCACGCTGGGTCGGCTGCGCGAGGTGGTAACGGACGTGGTTCCGTCATTGACTTTTGAACGGTTTCATCAGGCTCTGGGCGAAGTGAACCAAGAACTCGGCGCAATCCGTTCAGCAGAAATGCGTGAAATCAGCTCGGCGGAGCGATTCCGTCGCACCCTGGTCCACGCCGGCCTGGACGATACCTCTGAAACCGCTCGTTTAGGGGCGTCCTTATCTTTGGCCCATATGGACCTGCTCGCCTCCGCGACTGAAGTTCCTCCCGCGCACACCCAGTTCGTCGTTCGCGTGAGCGAACACTACCCGACGGCTCTGGTCTCAAATTTCGATCATGCTCCAACGGCGAGACGGGTGATTCAAGAAGGGCAGGTCGCCGACTGCTTTCGCTATACGGTCATCTCGGCGGAACACGGCTGGCGCAAACCCCACCGGAAGATCTTTCACGACACGCTCGCCCAGTTGCAAGTTGCGCCCCAATCCGCTCTCTTTGTCGGCGACTCTCCGCATGACGATGTGACCGGCGCTCAACAGGCAGGGATGGATATCGCCTGGGTCAACGCCTCCGGAGCCGAACTTCCTGCGGACTGCCCACGCCCCCAATATACGATTCGGGCCATCCCGGAGCTGGGGTCACTCTTGTTTCCATAAGGTGTGCGCACACACGAACATCTGAACGACTGCTGGGTCAGGTATGCCACGCAAGATCCAAATCGCCGTTATTGGTGACAGTCAGCCCTCGGCGGAAGTCGTCGGCTGGGCAGAGGAGGTTGGTCGGCTGATTGCCCAGCACGAGGCCGTCGTCGTGTGCGGCGGACTCGGCGGTGTGATGGCTGCAGCCGCCCGGGGCGCGGCGCAAAACAAGGGCACAAGCATCGGTATTTTGCCAACGTATGAGGCGACCAGCGCCGCGCCTGACATTTCGATCGCCATCCCTAGCGGGCTCGGGCACGCTCGCAATATGCTGGTGGTCGCCTCGGGAGACGCGGTGATTGCCCTACCTGGCGCGACTGGAACGCTGTCCGAAATCGCACTGGCACTGACACTTGGAAAAACAGTGACTGCCATACAAGCCTGGCCCTATATTGAGGGCGTGTCCGTCGTGGAGACACCCCAAGAGGCCGTACACCAGGCCCTTCACGCTGCCCACAAAAAGGTCTCCGGTGGTGGAAATTGAGAAACGGGCGCGGACAGCCTATATAAAGAGCTGCTCGGACCAAGTGCATAAAGTAGGGGAATAAAGAAAGAAAGGAGAGCGCATGCCGTCTAAGGATACTCGCTCTGCAAATGATTCAGAGGTCGTCATGAAACGGGTTGATAAATTTCTTCGGCTCCTCAGCTTTCAACTGTTTTTTATCATTGCCCTCTTGGCTTATCTGGCCTATCGGCCGCAGGCCGGCCGGTATCAGGTCATCTCTGCGCAAGCGGTCATGGAGGGCACAGTTATTTTTTTTGATACGATTACAGGACAGGCTGGTGGAACGTCGGTTGAGGTCCGCGAGCGGGGCGATGCTCCCGTGCCGCTCGACTAAGACCGGAGCACCTCCTCGCGTTACCGGCCCTGTACGGCCGGACAAAGGAAAAACGTATGCATCCATTGGGTATTGTCCTCTCGACGGCAACCGCCGCACCCCCACAGGAGTTTGTTGAAATTGGTCGGATTGCCGAAGACCAGGGCTTTGACGCTGTCTTTGTCAACGAAGGTCGGGGGGATGCCCTGGCGTGCGCCGAAGCGATTGCGCTGGGCACGTCTCGCATCAAGGTCGGCACGAATATCGCCAATATCTATTTCCGCCATCCGTTTCTGGCCGGCATGACCGCCACCACTATTTCGGAGCTGTCGCAGGGACGGATGATACTCGGACTGGGTATGAGCCACCGTCCGCTGCTCGAATCCCTGGGCATCGTTATGAATCAGCCGCGGCAGTATATGCGTTCGTATGTGACGGCGTTGAATACCCTGTTTGGCGGGGAGTCGCTGAGCGCCTTTCATCGTCCGCAGCAGAGCAATTATCGCGTGCCAGTCTATGTGGGGGCGGTGACCGCTGAAAGCGCCGAAATCGGCGGCGAGCTGGCCGACGGGATTATGCCGTTTCTGCCGGCCTTGCCCTATCTGACGCAGCTCGTTGCGGCGGCACAAGCGGCGGCGCGGCGCGTGGGGCGGGACCCGGACCAGGTGGATTGTATTGTGAGCATCCCGACGTTTATTTCAGACGATATTGAGCAGGCCCGCTCTGCCGCGCGCTATAATCTGGCGTTTTTCGGGAATCTGCCTTTCTATCGTAAACAATGGCGACGCTGCGGCTTTCGGGATGAAGTTACAGCCATGCAAGAAGCCTGGAAAGGTGGCAACCGCCGCGCCGCGGCCGCCTGTGTGTCCGAAGCCATGGTGGATCAGGTCTGCGTGTTTGGTCCGCCCAGCCAGTGTCGCGAGCAGTTGGCGGCCTTCCACGCAGCCGGAGCGGCCATGCCGGTCCTGGCCGTCAGTCCGGTCAACGAGGACCGTTTGGTCGCCACCCGCAAAGCGCTCGATCTGCTGGCGCCGGGGTAAAGGCCGTTCGGGGCAACCCGGTCCGGCCTGCGTCCGGCGTCTGCCCCATATATAACCAAAACTACTACAATTTTTACAAAGAATTCATATTGCTTATATTGCTGAATGAATGTTCAGCTTTTATAGTGCTGCAACACTGACGTTGGGGTAAGGTAACATTCATGTCCCGTAGCCGTATAGCCTGCTGTCTCGTGTTCCTGATCTATACCGTTCTGGTATGTCTCCCTCTGACCCTCGGAGCCGACCCGCCGACCCAACAGACCCAACAGACCCATCCAATCCAGCACACCCACCCAACTCAGCGCACCTGGAAAACAGTCGAAGAGCTGTCGGAAGAAGAGTTGGCCCAGATCCAGCTTGAGGGCGATACGCCGCGTCATGCTCAGATCCCGTATCTTCCCGCCGAAGCCTATCCGTTCGTCCCGCCGTATACGGCCGAGGAGATGGGCTACCGTGCCATGGAATTCACGCCGCGCACGCGCTGGTCATCCGTGGTGGCGAACTCCTGGGCGTCTATTGCGCCGCAAGGGGTACTCCTCAACCCCGGCACCTCCATCACCTTTGTCAGCTATGATTCCGAAACAAGCGGGGTGGGCAAAGTTCTGTCTGCCGCACCCGGCGAAGAGATCTATCGCTCGCTGAGCCAGGCGATTGCCCCGCCCGCGGCCGAAGGCGGCCAGTGGCTGGCGATCCGGTATCGGACGGACAAAGAAGAGATCACCAAGGAGGAGCGCTTCGCCTACTCGTCTTCCATTCGACGGGTGCGCCACCAGGCCACGCCTCGGCGTCAGAGCAATTTCCCCAATATGGCCCTCACCCCGGACGATGCCTGGGGACGGGCCGCCTGGGAGTTTTCCTGGCGGCTGATCGGCACCGACGTACTGCACCGGACCGTCCGTTTTCCGAACACGCGGCCGACCCTGATCCTGCGCAACGGCGAAACCGGACAGTCTCGGACCGTCCAGACCGCCAGTATCAAGCTCATGGGTGAGGCCTTTCCGTACTATACGCCGGACGGCGGGGTTGAATGCTATGTGGTCGAGGCGGTGGCGCGCCCAAGGTGGTTGCCCGACTATTATATGCCGCGTCTTCTGTATTGGCTGGAGAAGTCCTCATTCTTTCCGCTGCGCGGCGAGCAATACGGACAGGACGGGGAGCTTGACCATGTTGAGGTCAGGCTGGCTGAGCTTTTCAATCCCGGACGTAAAGAACTGGGCTACGGCACCCTGTTTATTTCCCACTGGGACCTGCGGACGGACATTATGTCCTATCTGGTCAATGACAGCCACAAGCTCATGGATTGGAAACCGGAAGAAGCAACGGTCTTTTTCAGCCCGGACTTCATGCGCCGCCAGTGGTATCTCGATACTTCCATCAAGACTCAGGCGGCTGTCGCTCATCCGGACGAGTACTTCATGCGTCCGGCCGTTGAGGCCGACAAATTCCCCAACGAGCGGCCGATCAATCTGTCGCCTGACATGGCTGCCCGGATTAAGGCCCAGAACGCCGCCGGGCGTTTAGTCTTTGACGGCACCTGAGCCACAAGGCGGTAGCCCTTCCTTATTTTTTAATCCCCTCTTGGGAGGGGTGGCCGAAGGCCGGGGTGGGTTCCATGCCCATGGCCCATCTCATTCCTTGCCCTCGCTCCACGCATGGGATAGGCAGCGGATATGCGGGCTCGCTACGGCATGGTTCATGGTCGCTTTCAGCCCTTTCATACCGGCCATCTGCACTACACCCTGGAGGCACTCAGGCGCAGTGAGCATCTGATTATCGGCATCACCAATCCTGACCCGTCCGAAACGCAGAGAGAAGTTACGGATACGCAGCGGCATACACCGGAGGCCAATCCCTTTACTTTTTTTGAGCGACAATGGATGATTCGGGCCGCACTGGTCGAGGCAGCGGTTGAACTGAGTCGGGTCTCCATCGTGCCCTTTCCGATTCACGCGCCCGAGCGCTGGTCGTATTATTGTCCCAAGGAAACCGTACAGTTTATCCGTGTATTCTCGGAGTGGGGCAGGAAGAAAGTCTCGCGGTTCCAAGCGGCCGGTTGGCAGGTCGATGTCCTTGACCCCGGCGCGACTAAGCAGGAAAGCGGCAGTACGGTCCGCCGCTGCTTAGTCCAAGGACAAGGCTGGGAACAACTCGTGCCGCGCGGCGTGGACGCCGTCCTGAAGCAGATTGGGGCCCCCAAGCGACTGGCTCGATACGCCCCCTCGTAAGCGCTGCACATGCCCTCCTTGCCCATCCTTTTCATTATTCTCGACGGGCTGGCTGACCGGCCCCAGCCTGTCCTGAACGGACAAACCCCGCTTGAGGCTGCCCAGACACCACATTTGGATCAACTAGCGACCCTCGGCACGACGGGTTTGCTCACGCCGCTTGCGCCTGGTGTTCCCCTGGAGAGCGAAACGTCACACTTCATTCTGTTTGGCTATGGGTTGGAGCAATTCCCTGGCCGGGCCGCGTTCGAGGCCATTGGCCGGGGCTTTGAGGTGCCGCCCGAGTCGGTTGTGCTGCTGGCAAGTTTTGCCGAGACAACGGTCATTGACGGCAAGCTGCGTCGAGATGCTCTCTTGTGGGAAAAACGGCAAGCCAAGGACGAGGAGGAGTGCGCCCGGCTGTGTGCAGCCATCGCCGCGTACGAAACGCACGGTCTGCAATTCGGGCTGGCCTCCTGCCGACGTTGCGAAGCCATACTGACGCTGCGCGGCCGTCCGAGCCGGGACATTAGCGATGTCGATCCATTCTATAACAATGCCTATGTTGCGCATGCTCACCCCCTGGCGGAATCCCCACAGCCGCAGGATGCCAAGCGCACCGCCGCCGCGCTCAACGCCTATCTAGGCTGGGTGCATTACCAGCTCCGTCGGCATCCGCTGAACCGGGAACGCCAGGCGCGCGGTTGTGCCAGCATCAATTTTTTACTCACCAAGTGGGCTGCGGTGCGGCCCGATATCGCACCGTTTCAGGAGCAAAACGGTCTGCGTGCTGCCAGCATTGAGAACTATCCGTTATATGTCGGTATTGCCCGCGTGTGCGGTATGACGCCGGTCTCCACCCCACGGACGGCCGACACCACGGTGGACTTCAGACAGAAACTGCGGACCGCGGGCTCCCTCTTCGCCCAGGGGTATGAGTTCGTGCACGTCCATTCCAAGGCCCCGGACGTGGCCGCCCATCACAAAGACCCGCTGGGTAAAATGCAGGCCATTGAGGCACTCGATACTGCACTCGGTCCGGTTGTCGAGCGAATTACCAATCAAGCCGACTTACTGGTTGTGGTGACCGGTGACCACGCCACGCCGAGCAGTGGACCGCTCATCCATTCGGGCGAAGCTGTACCCATACTGCTTGCCGGCGGACCTAACATCTTGTCTGACCCGGTGACCATGTTTCACGAACGGGCGGTGATCCGCGGCGGGCTCGGTCATATCCGCGGGGCAGATGTCATGCCGCTGCTGCTCAATGCGACTGACCGTATTCGCCTCAACGGCGTGCGGCACCAAGCCGCAGCCCGACCGTATTGGCAGGGGCAGCCCGAACCGTTTAGGCTGAAAGGGTGACCGTGCGCCTCAGCCCTCAGAATCGGACATGACCTCCTGAACAAACCAACTCAATACATTGCGGGTCGCACTTGCCTTCGGTCTATCCCCGCGTGTGCGGGGGAACTGATCGCGCGTTGGAAATATTACAGACCCATTATTTCACCAGCAGGTAAAGGCCGTATACACCACCGGCTAGGGCAAGAGGCGCAAGGGGTGAGGGGGTAAAGCCGAGAGTGACGGCAACGCCAATAAGTACGATTGCGAAAAGCTTCATGCGCTAGCTCCTTACAAAGATGAAATACCCCACGGCAACCGCGCCTACGAGGAAAAGAAGATTCTTACTCAGCTCCGATACTTCGTTCTCGGTAGCCTGCCTTAGCGTTTCTCGTACTGACCGGTGCCGAACAGCAGATCCTTGGCCTGCTGGTCCATCTGCTGGGGGGAGCGGCTTTCTTCTTGGAGCACGGCAAGCCCTCGCTGGACCGCTGGCCGCGCGCTGAGGGCGTCGTACCAGCGCTTGAGGTGTGGATAGTCCTCCAGCTTCTGACCCTGATTTTCGTAGTAACGCAGCCAGGGGTAGGTTGCCATGTCGGCAATCGAATAGGCTCCGGCCAAATATTCGCCCTCGGCCAACCGGGTGTCGACCACGCGGTACAACCGGGTAGCTTCGTTCGTATACCGATTAAAGGCGTAGTCGATCTTTTCCGGGGCGTATAATCGGAAGTGATGCGCCTGACCCAGCATAGGGCCGATCCCGCCCATCTGAAACATCAGCCATTGGATCACCGTGTAGCGCTCGGCCATGCCCGAGGGCATGAATTGGCCCGTTTTCTCCGCTAAATAGAGTAGCATGGCGCCGGATTCAAATACGGCATACGGCGTGCCGTCCGGCCCGTCGCGGTCTACCATGGCTGGCATTTTATTGTTCGGGCTGATCTTCAGGAACTCGGGGTCGAACTGATCCCCGGTCAGGATGTTCACCGGAATGACGGTGTACTCCAGCCCTGTCTCCTCCAGGAAAATATGGACCTTATGTCCATTCGGCGTTGGCCAGGTATACAGATCGATCATGCGGCGTGTTCCCCCCTTGGATTATACTACCGCATAGCCTACCCAAGACTGACGGGTGTGTCGATCTTGGCGCTTCCGCGTAAGCGTCCCGGCCTTGTCAGAACCGGTCCATGTGTGAAAATACAGGACAGTCGCCAAAAGAAGGATAACTGCATGTCACGACCCCTGCGCTTCGGGACCTATGTCGAATTTCAATGCCCGCCCGACAGAGATCATGCCCAGTTGATCGAAGACGTGCTCGCCCTCGGCATTCATGCCGACCGAAACGGCTTTTCCGTTTTCACCACGCTGGAACACCCGTTCTTCGAACAGTTCGCCATTAACCCCAACCCGCTGGCCCTGTATTGCACCCTGGCCGAGCGGACTTCCCAGATTCGCTTCCGCACGCTGTGCCATACGCTGCCGCTGCATAATCCCATGATTCTGGCCGGTGAAATCGCGGAAGCGGATATTCTGACCAAGGGCCGGATTGAGTGCGGGGTAGGGCGGGGGCATGCCTGGCTGAATGAACCGGCCAATATCGTGCTGGAGGAGAATCAGGAGCGCTATGTTGAGGCGCTCGATATTCTGATCAAGGCCTGGACCGAAGAGCGCTTCTCGTACGACGGCAAATATTACCAGGTCAAAGACCTGTCGGTGGTGCCCAAACCCTACCAGAAACCGCACCCCCAAATTTTCCAGGTCGGCACCAGCGCCAAGTGGTTCAGCCTGGCGGCCCAAAGAGAGTGGGGCGTATGCATTGGGGGGCCGGCTCCAACTTCGGTGTTTCGGGAACCGGCCAAGCTGTATCGTCAGGCCTGCCAGAAGGCCGGAAAACCCTCCTATCTTGGCTGGGTCAAGGCCATCTATATTGCCGAGGACGACCAAACCGCCCTGCGCGAGGCCGAACAGCCAGTCCGTAATTTTATCGATTTCAATGTATCGCCCATGGATTCGCTGGCCCGAAACACCCCGGCAGAAAAACAACGGCTGATCGACGCCGGCTATGCGTTTTACGCCGCGGATGATTTCCCGAACTTACGCAATCTCTCGTATCAGGAACTCATTGACGCCGGCATCGTGTGCGTCGGGTCGCCGGACACGGTGGGCAAACAACTGCTCGCGCTGTGGAAAGAGTTTCGGTTCGACGAAATGATCGTCATCAGCCACTATGGCGGCATTGACAAAGACCGGGCGCTGAGAACGCAGGATTTATTCGCTAAAAAAGTCATGCCGATGATGCAGGCTGAGGTGCACAAAGAGCTCGGTTCGGCTTCCGCATAGCTGCTGAACGCCCAGGGGAGAGATATGACAACCGCTATCTTTGATGTTAACAAGCGTTGGTCGGAAGAGTATCCCGAGTTGGGAACCGAGCCCGTGCCAACCGAGCCCTGTATTTCTCCCGCCTATTTTGAGTTGGAGCGCGAACGGGTATTCCGCAAGGTCTGGCTATACGTGGGCCGTGAGGAAGAAATCCCCCGTCCCGGCGACTATATGGTACGTAATCTTAAAGCCTGTCGGACTTCGGTGATTTTTGTCCGCGGACAAGACGGTACCATCCGTGGCTTTCATAATATCTGCTCGCATCGCGGCAATAAGCTGGCCTGGGAAGCGAGCGGAACCTGTCGGAAGTTTGCGTGCAAATTCCACGGCTGGGTGTATGATACGCAAGGCCAATTGGTCGGCGTGCCGGATGAAGCGTTTTTTCATGATTTTGACAAAGCCACCAACGGCCTCGTGCCGGTGGCGACCGCCGTGTGGCAAGGGTTTCTGTTTGTCCATATGGACCCGCAGCCGACGCAGTCGCTGGAGGACTATCTGGGTGAGTTTGGCCAGCGTATGGGCAGCTTTCCGTACGCCGACCTGACCGCGCGGTACGCCTATCAAACGGAGCTGCGGTGTAACTGGAAAGTCGCCCTGGACGCTTTCTCCGAGGGCTATCATGTGAACGTGATCCACGGTCAGTCCTACCCGGACACGTTTACGGGCAAGAACAACCCTATGTGTCATCTGCCCGAGGTGCGCTTCTACGGCCCGCATCGCTCCTGCATTGTGTACGGTAACCCCAACCACAATCCGAGCCCGGCCGCGGCGGTGGCCTATCGATTCGGCGAGACGGTAACCAAACGGTCCGCGGCCCAAGACCAGCTCCCGCCTGAGGTGAACCCCACCCGGAGTGCGGAATTCGGCTTTGATCTGGATGTGATCTTTCCCAACCTGATCCTGCATGTGTTGCCGGGCATGTGGTTCACGCATCAGTTCTGGCCGCTCGACGTGGACCGGACGCTGTGGGAGGGCCGCGCCTACTGGCCGCCGGCCACAACACCGGGCGAACGCTTTGCCCAGGAGTTCAACAACACCGTGCTGCGGAACGCCTGGCTCGAAGACACGGGGACCATGGAGGCAACCCAGGAGGCGCTCTCCTCCGGGGTCAAAACCCACTTCCATCTGCAAGAGCAGGAAATCCTGATCCGTCACAGTTATAAAGTGCTCGAAGACTACGTCGGCTTTTACACCAACGGGAACACCTAGAGAAACGGCTATGGCCACACGTTTACCCAAACCGTTTGCCGACCTCGAAGTGTTTGTGGCGGACTGGTCACTGGCGACCCAGCGCGAACGAGAACGCCAGCGTTCTGCCAGTAGCGCCGGAGAACTCACCACCCTGTATCAGGTCCTGCTGCCCCGGCTCGACGCCATGCTGGAATACCTGAACCAATACGAACTGGACACACTCCCCGCAGACGCCAAGCGGCTCTTTTATCTCAGCCTGTCGTTTGCCGAGATCGCCCCGTTTGTTGAATGCTATAAGGGCGAGCCACGGGTACCCAACAGCTTTGACGAGTCGCGTTTTATTGCGGTCCACGCCGACCGTTTACCTTGAAGATGGAGAGGACCCATGGCTGAGGTCGATATTCAGCAGCTCGTGGCTCGCGTCCAACGCCTGGAAGACATTGAGGCGATCAAGCTCCTGGTGGTACGCTATGCCCAGGGCGCGGACCGGGGCAATGACCCCGATATCATGATCCCTCTGTTTGCGGACTCCGGAGTCTGGGACGGTGGGGAACGCTTTGGAGTCTACACCGGCAAAGAAGCCATTCGTCAGTTTCTGGCTGAGTCGGGCGCGTTTATCGGTTGGACGTTGCACTATATGGTCTCACCTGCGGTAGACGTAGACCCCGGTGGCCAGACAGCCAGAGCGTTTTGGTATTTATGGGAAACGGCCAATATGCCCAACCGGGAGAGCGGAGAAGACGACGCCTTTTGGATCGGCGGCACCTATGAGAGCGCACTGGCCAAACAGGCCGACGGGGCGTGGAAGTTCACCCGCGTGGCCCTCAATCTCAAACTGCTGAGCCCGTATGCAGAAGGCTGGGCCAGGAAACAGCTACCCGATGAAAAGCCGTGAGGGGAGACGAAAAACCATGAGTATCGAAACCGCCGCCTATATTGCAATCGACCGTGCCAAAACCCTCCAGGAAGAGCCGTCTCTTGGCCATAACCGCTGGCATCCCGATATCGAGCCGGTCGCGGAAGTCGAGCCCGGCCAGGTGGTTGGTCTGGAAACACGGGATGCGTTTGACGGCTTTATCAGCCCGGCAACCACGGCGGCTGATCTACAAAACGCTAATCTCGGTGTCGTGCATCCGCTGACCGGGCCGGTTTATGTCAAAGGCGCGCAACCCGGCGATGTGCTGGAAGTCTCCCTGGTTGAAGTCGAGCCCCAGCCCTTTGGCTTTACCGTCCAGGTGCCGGGCTTCGGCTTTTTGCGAAACGACTTTACCGAACCGTATATCGTGCGCTGGACGATTGAGAACGGTTTTGCGACCTCCGACGACCTGCCTGGGGTGCGCATTCCCGGCGCGCCTTTTATGGGGGTCATCGGCCTGGCGCCCTCGCATGAGCTACTGCAACAGATTAACCAGCGTGAAGCCGAGCTGGCCGAACGCGGAGGGGTCGTCCTGTTGCCGGAGGCCACAGACGCGGTTCCCGCAGATGCCGGCATTGCCTCGACCGCCATGCGGACCATTGCCCCGCATGAGACCGGCGGGAATCTGGATATCAAGCAACTGACCAAAGGGACGACCATCCGCTTCCCCGTCTTCACACCGGGTGGCTTATTCTCGGTCGGTGATGCCCATTTCGCGCAAGGGGACGGGGAAGCCTGCGGCACCGCGGTCGAGATGGGCGCTACCTGTTACTGTTCTTTCAAAATCCTCAAGGGTCTGGCGGCGCAGCACAATATTCGTGAGATCCAGTTTTACCGCGAGGACTATTATACGACGCCCGAGATGGCCGCTCCCAAACGCTTCTTTGCGACCACCGGCCAGTCGTATACGCGTGACGGGGTGGCCCACTCCGAGGACGCGACCCTGGCGGCTCGCAACGCCTTGTTCAATATGATCGATCATTTAGTGAGCGAGCGCGGTTATACCCGCCAGCAGGCCTACGCCATTTGTAGCGTGGCGGTCGACCTGAAAGTCAGCGAACTGGTCGATGTTCCGAACTTTGTGGTCTCGGCATTCTTACCGCTCGATATTTTCGTGTGAGGCCGCCACTGACGGTGGAGGACCAAGGCGATGAAACATATCCGCCACGACTTCATGCAGACCGCCCGCGAGCGCGCCAAAGCCGCTATTCGGGCCGGTCGTACCCAAGACGCCCTGCAAGCCGTTGACGACATATGGGAAGAGGGCCGTCCGATTCATGACTTATATGGTGATATGTCTGCCGTTTTTCTGGACTACATCAAAGAAAAACTGGGCGAGGACGCGGTGGAAGAAGCCTGGCGCTATGTGGGCGAAAAACTCTGGCGGCCGGTGCTGGAAGCTTATCGGGACAAAGACCCGGCCCTGCTGGCCGCAACTTATGCCATGTTCCTGCGCTCGCACGGCTACGACTTCACCTGCGAGGAAGACGACGAGAAGTTTCAGTTTTTCCTGCACTACTGCCCGAGCGGAGGGCGGATGCTCCAGGAGGGTAAGGCCGAAACCTCGGCGCGCCATCCCACGGCACTGGGAGTGACGCAGCAGCCCCACGCCTGGAGTTTTGACCAAAAAGACGTCCTGTATTACTGCGGGCATACCAAGCTCTGGTTTGACACCCAGCCGAGGGAATGGGGCATGGACGTGTTCCAATCGGAATATGGCGAGTTCAACGACAAAGGCGAGGTGGTAGGGCGGCCCTGCGCGGTCACGATTTATAAGCAGCCGCGCACCGGTCCTGCCGCGGCCGAGCAACACTAGCACATGGCAAGGGGCGACCATCTCAGCGTTCGGCGCGGCTGGTATACCCACCACGCGATTGATCTCGGAGACGGCTATGTCGTGCAATACGGACGCGGCGCGTCGGCTGGCGTTGGCGCAGCGGTTCAGGTCAGTTCCTATGAAGCATTCTCCAAGGGCCGTCCGATGGAGGTCGTCGCCTCTCCGGCCTCGTATGAGGCGCATGAGATCGCGCTCCGGGCGCTGAGCTGCCTCGGTGAGCGGGACTATCACATTCTGTGGAATAATTGTGAGCATTTCGTCAACTGGTGCCGCAGCGGAAACCGCCAGAGTCAGCAGGCGGACCACTTCATGCAGACCGCCTCCGAAGTGGTAACCAAGGTGGCCGTTGGCCTGGTCGCCACGGGTGCGGCCAGACTGGCGCTCAAGGCTTCATCCAAACTCTCCACCAAAGCCACGGGCAGGGTGGCAACAACGCCCTGGCTGATTGCCGCGGATGCCGCCCAACTGATTGCCGAATCGACGGTGAATGCGCTCGGGCGGGAGCAGAACGTGGCGAAACGTACCGGTCAAGCGGTTGGGGCCGGCACCTCGGCCGGGATAGGCGCGCTCACCGCCGGTCCGGTCGGAGCGGCGCTCGCCGTTGGCCTGTGGGCAGTCGGTGAAGCGGTCGGAACAGCGCTCTCGTCCAGGGAACGCGGCTGAAAAGGACAGACATGACACACGAACCCTTGGTGTATATCAACGGCGAGTATAAACCCCTGAGTCAGGCCAATATCTCCGTGCTCGATCAGGGCTTCCTGCTGGGCGACGGCGTGTTTGATGTGGTCTCGGCCTGGCAGGGCATGATTTTCAAACTCGACGAACATCTCGACCGGTTTTTTCAGTCCCTCCGAGCCGCCCGGCTGACGACCGCCCTGACGCGAGACGAGTGGCGCCAGGCGATCATAGAAACCCTGCGTCGCAACGAACTGCGGGATGCCACCATCCGCTTTATTGTGACCAGGGGCGTGTCCAAACAGGTGGTCGCCGACCCGCGCGATTACGACCCGACCATCATTATCTGGGCGGCGCCGTATATCTTCTTGGCCGATGAGGAAAAGCGCAATAGCGGCATTCGCCTGTTCATCAGCCATTTACGCAGCTTTACGCCCGACACGCTCGACCCGCGCTATAAATGTCTGGATCGCCTGCATTTTCAGCTCGCCAAAATAGAGGCCCTGGAGGCGGGCTATGACGATGTGATTTGGCTTTCCTCGGACGGCTACGTGAGCGAGGGCCCAGCCTCGAATGTCTTTATGGTCCGACAGGGGACGCTCTACACCCCCGGACGACAGGTGTTGCGCGGCATTACCCGCCAGACCTTTCTCGATCTGGCCCAGGAGGCCGGTATCCCGGCGGTCGAGGGGGATGTCACGGCCTTTGATCTCTACTCGGCGGACGAGGTGTTTACCTGTAGCACGGCAGGCGGAGCCTTAGCGGTGCGGGAAGTGTCCGGGCGTCCCTTGCAGGGCGCAGTGCCCGGCCCGCTGACCCAGCGGTTGGATGCGCTGTATTGGCAGTTGCGCGAGTCCGGGACGCATGGCACGCCGGTGTATGCCTGAATAAGCCGGTACGGCGAGGGGGCGGAGGCATGCCAAAGAAGAAAGTCGTGCATACGGCTGACAGCTTTGAGATCAAGAAGTCTCCTGGGCGCGGAAAGGGTGTGTTTGCCAAAGTCCGCATCAAGAAGGGCGAGACCATAGGTTATTACACCGGCGATATCATTCGCGACTGGCACGCAAACCGGGAACCCCACCGTTCCTCGCTGTATCTGATGTGGGTGTGCAAAAACCACTGGATTAACGGCGTTGGGCCACGCTCGAACTACACACGCTATATCAATCATAGTGACAAGCCCAACGCTGAACTGATCATTTCGACACGTTGGAAGACCGCCCGGATCGAAAGTCTGCGCAGCATTAAACCAGGCGAGGAAATTTTTTATGGCTACGGTGATGAGTACTGGGAGGCGATGGAAGTCGATCCCCTCTAGCGCATCTCCAAACAAGAAATATGCAAACCTGTCTTGAGCTACGGTATCCGAAAATGGTAGGTTCCTGCGTATTCATTGCCGTCAAAAAAGGGGAGGATGCTATGGCTAACCGACGAGAAACCGCAACCCTGGGAGCGGGCTGTTTCTGGTGTATTGAGGCGGTGTATTTGGAGGTCGAAGGCGTCGAGAGCGTGGTGTCCGGGTATACGGGCGGTGCGGTTGAACATCCCAGCTACGAAGCGGTCTGCTCGGGGACAACCGGACACGTCGAGGTTGCTCAGATTAGCTTTGACCCCGCGATTATCTCGTTTACGGAAATACTGGAAATCTTTTGGCAGACCCACGACCCGACGACGCTCAACCGTCAAGGCAATGATGTCGGCACGCAGTACCGCTCGGCCATCTTCTACCATGACGAAGAGCAGCAGCGTATAGCCGGGCAGTCCAAAAAAGAGGCTGATGCCTCCGACCTGTGGATCAACCCGATTGTCACCGAGATTGCTCCGCTGACCACTTTCTATCCGGCGGAAGGCTATCACCAGAACTTTTATCAGCAGAACCCCTACCAGCCGTACTGCATGATGATCATTCATCCCAAGATGCGAAAATTCCGCAAGGTGTTTGAAAGGAAATTGAAAGCGTCCGCCTCGGCGGCCTAAGGTCAGCCTGCCTCCACACGAGCGGGGTATGGGAGCAGAAAGGGGAGGGTATGACTGCGACCTTGGACTGGATGGGGTGTGCCACGTTTCGATTGACGCTGGGCAATCAGGTCGTCATGCTGGACGCGTATATCGACCGCGTGCCCAGCGCCGCGCCGACCGGAGCGACGGTTGACGCCATTCGGCAGGCAGACTGGATCGTGGTGGGCCATTCCCACTTCGACCATCTCTATGGGGCCGAGCGGATCGCCAAAAACACGGGCGCAAAAATTATCGGCTCATACGAGTCGATCCGGATCATGGCTGCGCAGGGTGTTCCCGAAGAACAGCTCCTGCCCGTAGCCGGTGGAGAAACCGTCCGTCTGTCTGCGGACGTGACGGTCAATGTCTACCCGAGCCAGCATTCCTGTGTGTGGAGTGCCGAGCCGCTGCCCGCCTCAGACGCGGTGTGCATTGGCGAACTGGGCGTCACCTACCAGGAACAGCAAGAGAAGCTGCAAGGGGTGTGGGAACAGCTCAACGCCATGGGCGGAGAAGTCATTGCGCATCTGCAAGCCTCGGCGCAAGGCGCCCGGGGTGACGGCGGTGCACTGGTCTATCTGTTCGATACGCCGGACGGCACCCTGCTGTATCAGGATACCTCCGGTCACTGGCAGGGCATTCTGCATGGCCTGCGACCGGACGTGGCCATTCTGGCGGCGGCTGGTCGGGGCAATATCGACGGCGAGCCCATTCAGGGCACACTGGCCCAGTTCGTCGCCCAGCAAGCTGCGCTGCTCCGTCCGCGGCGCGTCATCCTCAGCCACCATGATGACTGGCTGCCCGGCTTTTCGCGCACGATCGATACCGCGTCCATCAAAGCAGAAATGGCCCGCCGCGCTCCGCATACCGAACTGGTGGAGTTGGGCTATATGGATGGGTACGCGGTCTTTGCTTGACTCGCCTGCGTAGTACGGAAGCAATATAGAATATGTTTCGTCATCGCGTCTAAGGCGTTGAGAAACAAAAATAAGGTCGCGCAAACAGAGGTTTGTTTATGGGCTTGTTCGATAAACTGATCAATCAGGCGGAGTCACTTTCCACCCATATTCAAGACGCATTCAGCGAGATCAAACAGGATTGGTCTCTGTCGGATATCGAGCAGAAGCTGAGAATGGCTCTTGCACGAATGGTAGTTCAATTGGCAAAGCAATCTGCCAATGCTGGGACAGAAAGTCAACTACGAAATAACAACATGGCGATTCTTCTTGAACTTGCAAATGGTACGAGTAAAGTCGATCTCAATATTTATGAGGAAGATGAACTGGTCAATATAGAACTCTCGAATCAACTCGACAATCTCGTCGAGTATCTCATAGATGAACGCCCAGATATTTCTGCTCTGGTTGATAATCTCCCGGTAGAACTCGCACCGATGATCCGTGAGATCGAAGGAATATTGATTGAGATCAATGGGTTAGAGGAGGAAAACTCTCAGGCATCCGCAGAACGGCAGGCGCGTAGAGAAACGCTTGAGCAAGAATATACGGAGATGGCTGAGAAATCTGACTATTCGGAACTTGAGAAAACTACTGCGCTTGCTGACTTGGCCAAAACGATGAGCGTTGGGCGTTCAATTGTAGAAAGTCTCTACGATATTCCTCGGCTGGAGGCTGAGGTTCATGGGAACCCTCAAGATCCTATGGGTTACGTGGATTTAGCGGAGGCGCTTATCCGAAGTCGGACGACAGAAAATATCCGAAAAGGAATCAGTGCCGTCTTCAACCCCAGGGCGCTCGTCGTTGATAGAGTAGGCCGTATGATCCGTGGGGCAAAGGGGGGTATAGCGAAAGAGGTAGCACTTGCGAGAACTAGCCTGTGCCTGAGTAGGCGTTCCCTTGAACAAGATCCGATGGACTTTTGGTGCTTGGCCGCTGCGGGAAGGGCGTACCTATTACTCGGAGAGCCTTTGTTGGCGGCTAAATACCTCAAAACAGCGGTATTGCTCAGACCGGATTGTGCGGATCTCTATTATTACTTAGCGCAAGCCTGTGCAGCAAAAGAGTCGATGAAAAATGCTGTCTCATATTTGATCTACGGGACGAAGCTCGGAAGCTACCGCTGTGCCGTCTCTCTCCATGAGACAATAGAAGACTTTGAGGCGGCGGCGGAGGAGAGCCTTCATCACTCAATCGAACTCCGCGAACGTCTGATGAAAGTGGTTGAAGAGCAGGAGAAAGACGAAGAAGGCATAGGACTTCTCGAACAGTTTCTTGAAGATAAGACAAGGTCATTTGGACGCCTTAGTAAACGTCTTGAGCGAGCAATGGACATGTTTGTTGGAGGCCGGGAGGAAACGTGATGATAGATAATATCGTGGACGAAACAGTCGATAGCCTCTCGGACCTGGGCATTGATGCTGAGGATATCGGTCTCGATCAAGACGATTTGGGGCAGATATTTGCCCTGGAACTTGGGGAACCCAAGGTACTTTCCGAAGATAAGTTTGAGAACGTGGTCCGGGCAATCGCCCGCAGTCGGAGCGACCTTGATGACATATCGGCTTCTATCGCTGAAATAGATGATTACGTAGATGGGTTCGAAAATGCCCCGGAACGACTGAGTGGGCTTTTATCAAATATCAAAGGAATTTATGGAGAGCTTGAAGTCCGTGACCAACTCAATGAAGGTAGTGATGGAATCTTCTACTGTTACTGTCTCGCGTTAGACACGAGTAATCCTGATGTTGACATTTATGGATATGATGCAGAGGGCAACGTCGTACGAAAAATTCAAGTGAAAATGACAGAAGACCCAGAGTACATTCGGACGACGCTTCAGGACCTTCCAGAAGGAGTCCAACTTATTTCCGGAGTTGAAATGGCGGCAGAGTTTCCCGGTCAAGTCTTTGATGTAGGCTTATCTGCGTATGAGGTTGACGAAGATGCCCGTGCTGCCATAGAAATCCTGAGTGCTCAGGAGCCAGAATTCGACGACTTGCCCGCTTCGGTACCTTTCGCTGAGTATATTCGCTCAAAGGGCATCGCCTTCGTTTAGACACATCACACCGAGGGACAAATGATGGCTCCTTCATGCTCGTAAGGTTGCTGTTCACAAGACGTTAAGATTAAGAGCGAAAGACAAAACGAAAACCATCCTGACTGCTGACGATCCGCCCGGCTGTTGGTGTCGCAAAATGGGCTGGCAGGATCAGCGTATTCGAGTCGGCGTAGCGCTCAATAAATGTTTGGCGCGTCTGACGGGACTGCTCCGGGTCAAAGCAAAAGGCGCTGGAGACCTCCGGATACACGACCTGGAGGGGGTGGTGTATCACGTCGCCAGACAATACGACGTGTAGACTGTCTCGCTGTATCTTGAGTACGGCGTTGCCCGGCGTATGACCGGGCGCAGCCTCAACCCAAATGCCCTCCTCAATATGGTGGCCGTCGGTAATCAATTGAGATTGCCCCGCTTCGACTACCGGTAAAACGCTATCCTGGTAGGAATCGCGCAGCACCTGCCGAACCGGCGGAGGGTAGGGATCGTCCGGGTAAGAAGTGTCTGTGGCATAGGCATGCCAATGCTCCCATTCTTCCCTGGAAAAAAGATACGTCGCTTTGGGAAACGTTGGCACCCAACGGCCATCAGCCAGGCGCGTATTCCAGCCGATATGATCGACATGCAGGTGGGTGCAAAAGACAAAATCAACGTCTTCGAGTGAGATGTCCAAGGCTTTGAGGTTTTCGACATAGGGAGTGTGTCGATGGTGCCAATTGCCGAAATCGGGCCGGTGTTTATTGTTGCCAACACAGGTATCGACCAGAATGATGTGCTGAGGAGTTCGGATAATAAAGGTATGCAGACTCATCACCAACAGGTTCGTTTCCGGGTGGAAAAATCGGGGAGCCAGCCAGTCTCGATGTTCGTCAATGACCGACTGGTCCAAATCGGGAAGGAGAACATGCAGGGGATACAGGGGGCCTTCTGACTCAATCAGCCGCTCAATGCGGATGGTGTCTGTGACAATTGGTTGCATAGTTGCCCCCCTTTTGAAAAAGTGGCTGTCCTTGTGAACCGGACACTGTACGCTCTCGGACCGCTTTTTCCAACGTAGAAGTAGATGTATGGCAACCGGACACGCTGAAATTGCTGGAGCCGGCTTTGCCGGTCTTGTGGCCGCGATTGCCCTGGCTGAGCGTGGTTGGAGTGTGCGTGTGCATGAACGGACTCCTTTTTTGCGAGCCGAAGGATTTGCACTGACCATCCACGGCAATGGCGTGAAGGTCCTCAAGGCGCTCGGCGTTTTTGAGGCTGCCGTAGCGGGCGCCATGCGAATCAGCCGTCTGGAAACGCGGAACGTCCGAAACGAGACAACCCTCGCCCTGACTCCTGCGAGTGCGCTCTATCGCATCTCCCGCCAGCATCTGATTTCGACACTGGCCGGGGAGGCCGAGCGGCGTGGAGTTGAAGTCCTGGTTGACTCGCCCGTTGTGACTGCCAAGCAGGATGGACAATTAGTGTTGGAGAATGGTCGGATCTGCAAAGCCGATCTGGTCATCGGGGCTGAGGGGGTCAACTCGCGTGTGCGCGATACTATCGGTATTCGAGTCAGCCGGATTTTCCTCCAGGCCGGCGGAGCGTGCCGTATGGTTGTTCCTCGGAGCGCGGCTGAAAAGGCGCTGGAGCCGGGAGACGCAGCGGTCAACTATGAATATTGGTCAGGCACGCGACGGATCATCGCGAATCCGTGTAGTCGCGATGAGCTGTACCTCGCCTTGAGCTGTCAAGATTCCGATGCATCAGGCAAACGGATACCGCTCGACGTCCCGTCCTGGCAGGAGGCTTTTCCCCATTTGAGCGCGGTCATGGAGCGCGTTGGGCGGGATACCGATTGGGAGCGGGTGCTGTGGGCACACTTTCTTATTGTCCAACTCTCGCGTTGGTCTGCGGGCAGCGTCGCCATTATCGGCGACGCTGCCCACGCCATGCCTCCGGACCTCGGGCAGGGTGGGGGGACCGCAATGATGAACGCCCTTGCTCTTGCTGTTGCCTTAGCGGAATCGGCTGATGTTGAGTCCGGTCTGTCCTTGTGGGAACAACGCGAACGGCCGTTGACCGAGCACACTCAGCGTTTGGCGCGGATATACAACCATTCGACCCTATGGCCGGAACGTTTGAGGACGGGCGTATTTAAGCTCGTTGGTCGAACGGCTTTTTTGCGGGAACAAGTGCAGCGAACGGCAAACCACATTCCGCGTGGCTACAATGACGAAGGAGGGCAGGATGTTTCTCGACCTCACGGCTGACCAGGAGCGTATCATTACTATTGCCAGGGAGCTTGCGGCCGAGTTTGCCGTGCGGGCCGAACAGCACGACCGCGAGGGCAGCTTTCCGTTTGAGAACGTCGCCCGGCTCAAAGAGACCGGCTATACGACCATGACCACGCCGCGCGAGTTCGGCGGCTGGGAGGCCAGCCCGCTGACCTTTGTGCTGGCCCAGGAACAGCTCGTCCAGGGCTGCGCGGCCACCGCCTTTGCCATCAATATGCACTGCAATAGCGTTGGCTTTTACACGCCGTTCATGACCCGCGCGCAAAAGGAGCTGTATCTGGGCAACGTCGGTCGCAAAAAAATGCTCCTGAACGGCTTTTATACCGAGGGCGGTGGGGCGCGCTCGATCATGTCGCCAGCCTCGACCGCGCGTAAGGTCGCGGGCGGCTATATTCTCAACGGCAAGAAGGTCTTTGCCACGCTCGTCCCAGCGGTGGATTATTTTGGTATCAGCGTCTCGCTGGCAGACTATACCGGTCCGGATTCCGGGGGCTGTGTCTTTCTCCTGCCACGCGACACGCCGGGTCTGGAGGTTGAGGAAACCTGGGATGCCATGGGCATGCGGGCCACCGGCAGCCATACCATCACCATGCGGGACGTCTTTGCCACGCCCGAGCAGCGTATTGGTGAAGAAGGCCGCTTGTTTGAAGAATTTTCTCAGGTCGCGCACTGGTATTGTTTGTCGTTTTCCGCCTGCTATCTGGGCATCGGACAGACTATGTACGCGCATGTCCTGGACTACGCCAGGACGCGCAAGGTGCAAAAGACCGGCCAGCGGGTTGGCGACCTGGCCTGGAATCGGTTTGCCATAGGCGAAATGTATAACCGCCTGGAAGCCTGTCGCACGCTGCTGTACACCACCGCCCGAGACATCTCAGAGCACCGTCCGTATGGTGAGCGTCAGATTCCCACCGTGGAGATGCTCCGCACCTATATGGCCGAAAACATGCTGGAGGTCGGCAACCTCGCCACCCGCATCGCCGGCGGGCTTGGCTACTTGAAGGGCAGTCCGGTAGAGCGGGCCTTTCGCGACCTGCGCTCCGCACCGCTGCATACCCTGAAGCGCGACGAGGTGCTGGAACTGCTGGCCGCAATGGAACTGGGGTTTTAGGCCGTTTCCGAAGCTGTCACCTGTTCCCCGGCCTCGTTATAGACTTTATCACCTAAGGCAAAATTTTCTTCCAGAAACCACTGCAAATAAGCTGCGCTGGTAATGGGTGATTCTTTGGCTGGATTCTCCGGTCCGCAACAGGTGGGGAGACATTCGATGACGGTCTCTGGGGTCGGGTGCAAAAAGAACGGAATGGAATAGCGATAGGTATCCGAGGCGTTAATCACCCGATGTGGGGTGGAGAGCACGCGACCGTTTGACCAGCGGGTCAGCATATCCCCGGAATTAATGACAAAGGCATCTGGAATGAGGGGCATTTTTAGCCAGCGACCGGACTGACTGAGAATTTCGAGTCCAGGTTGGTCTGAGGTGGCGAGGAGAGTGATGAACGAGCTGTCCGTGTGCGGCCCCACATTGAACTCGTCCTCATCCAGCCTGTCGGACGGCATCCGCGCAACACGTAAGAAGTTCAAACCTTGATATTTGGGGAATTTATCGTCAAAGAAATCCGGTTCCAGGTCCAGAGCCAGGGCATACAGCGGCAACATGCGGATACTCAAATCTTCCGCGGCATCAAAGAATTCCATTACGGTAGTACGAAAGTCGTTCTCACTCTCCGGCCATTGATTCTGCGTGGGCCGATGACTGGGACCCCAGTCACGCTGGAGAAGATAGCACTCGCTCACATCAGGCTTTCTGGTCCCAGTGTAGTAAGGCGAAGTTTTGGGCAGTTCCCCTCGGGTCGGGACATAACCGTTCCCTTCTTCATTCACTTTGAGGGCCATCTTTTGTTCAAGCGGCAGATCGTAAAAGCCGGCAGTTGCTGACACCAGTCTATCTCGAAGGGATTTCGGAATGCCGTGATTAATAATGAAAAAGAAGCCGATGCGTTCGAGGGCGTCTCGCATCTCGTTGGCCGTTGTGTGGGCTGCTCCCGGTTCTTCGGCCAGGAAAGGGCCAAGGTCAATAAGAGGAATGGGTTCTCCGGTAATGGTGTATGCCTCTTGTAATGCGTGTTTGTCCTGCGCTGTCTGCATATTGACTCTCCCTTGTCACCGCACAAACGGCTCTGGATTAAGAAAACGCTCCAGCACGTTGTGCGTAATGCGCGAAACATTATTGTCGTAATTACTGTGTGACAGACTGCCGGCCCAGGCAATTGAGCTCGACGACCATACGGCTCCGCCGCCCGGGGTTTCATAGAACACCATGTCGGCACGGACCAGTTCGTTCTCGGTCCCGCCCAGACCCGGCACGGTGGCCAGCAATTCCTCACACACGACCAGATAGACATCCGTGTGTCCGCCCTTGGAGGTAGCCAGCACCAGGGCGTGCGGGGGGGTGCCCAGGCGTTCATCGGCCCGGTCTATCTCCAGGCCCGCGGCTCCGCCGCCGATCAGGCCGAAATCTCCGATAATCTCGGCCTTGCCGATGCCCGCAAAAATAAAAGCCGCCCGCGCCTGAAAACTGTCCGGCAGGCGGCGATACGGCGCCGAAATGTCAAAACCCTGGGCGCTAAACCCGGTGCCCAGCATGACCTGGGGCGCGCGGCCCTGATTGCGCCACAGACCGCCGTACTCACCCGTAAAGCTGTGGTAGTACTCGCCCGGTTCGGCAGCCCAGGTCCGAATGCCGCCCTCATTCCGCCGCACTTCCATGAGACCGGGACAGTCGGGATGAAAGGCCACCCGCCAATACCAGCCGTTGGCGCCCATATACATGAGCCGTCCGCCCTGATTCTGATAGGCTTTCATCGCGTCCCACATCTGAAGCGAGTGGTATTCGGGATGGGTACCGGACAGAATCACCTGGTAAGGCTTCAGCAGGGCGAGCCCTTCATAGTGCAAATCTTCATCGGTAATCACGTCAAAGTCATAACCCTGGGCCTCAAGCCAGTCGGTAATATGGGTGTCCGCATTAAACTGCCACAAGGACGATCCGTCCCCGCCCAGCGCGGACATATGCTTGGGCCGCATATTCAGAATGGGCCGCAGGCGAGACGAATAACACACGCCCGAGCCGTCCGAGTGCGAGTCATAGCACGAGCCGCCATACTCGCGGTGTTCGTTGAGAAACAGACTGTTCTTGTCGAGCGGAGCCAGCCGACCGCTGAGCAGCTCGATCAGGCCGGCGTTGGTGGCCATATGCTCGTTGGCATAGGCCATATAGCTGGCGGTGGGGAGCAGAAAGGCCAGCTTTTTTTCCTTGCCCTTGGCCGGTTTGACGACAAAGGGAATATAATCCTCCTCGGCTCCCGAACGCAGCCGGGCGGCGTACAGGCCGCTCTTGAGCTCCGCTGGAACGGTCAGCGAAAAATCGACCTCCCAGCCGGCGTCATATATGTCGTCATCGTGGAAATGGATCGCCCCATACTGTTCCGGCGCCTGTTTCCAGTCCATGCTCTGGCCGTTCCAGTTATAACCCTTCATGCCCCGCGCCGGCATGTTGACGGTCTCACCGTGCAGCCGATTGGGAGAAATATCGGTCACTGCGGTCGCACTGATATCCTGGGAAAAATCCCAGGCACCGACCACGCTCTCCTGGAGATGGGGGGGGACGCCACTCTTCAGCCGTTCCATCTCGGCCCGCTCCAGGACGCAGTTGGCCAGACGCGGGCTATCGATTTTGCCGTTGAATTTCTGGTCGAGTCTGCCTTTGCCCGAACCCGTCCGCAGCGCGGCAAACATCAGCCCGGCTTGGTTGGCGCCCATTTGGGCGAGCTGGGTTTTTTTCCGGACGCGTGCCGCGTCCGAGACCGTGGGATAGTCGGTCTGGGGTTCTTGATACAGCGTGACCCGCCGGGTTTCCGCGTCATAGCTCGCCGCCACAAAATACCACTGCCGGGCCAGGAGTGGTTTGGTGGTGCTCACGACCTCGACATTGCCCTTTCCGTCGCCCAGTTGCAGGGCTAGCCGTCCGGCCCGAATCACCAGCGCAAAACCCGACCGCCGCCGGTCCTGCCACTTCGACACAATGGCCTGGGTGCCGCTGTCCGGCATGGTCGGCCACAACATGGCCTGGACGGTAAAGCTCTTGAGATTCTGTAGCAGTGGGCTGTTCGGAATCAGCACATACGAGCCGGATTCGATCTTCTGGGGACGGCCCTTATACGATGTATTGGCCGGTGTTGGCATGACCTGTTCCCTGATTCCCGGACCCTCGGGATTCAGGTCGCCGCAGACCAGACGAACGATGTCGGCCCGGTAGCGCGGTCGTTCGCAGTTCACCATGAACTGAAGCGTTTCACCGGGGCGCGCGCTAATTTTGTCGGCATAGCCGGTAATTTTCATACGTTTTCCTTTTGTTGGGAGGCTTCCGTCCGATCAGCCTTTCGTTCCGGTATGCAAATTCCACCGACGCCGAAATATCTCCCGCTCCGCATCTTCTACCGAGCTGAAGACCTGATCCTTGAAAATTCTGACCGGCTTACCCCGTTCGCCGGTGAGCTGCCCAATCGTCCACTCCTGATGTGGCTTGGTACAGATGAGCACATACTTATCCCGCACCGGTTGGCCGCGAATGACGTTCAGCACGCGCTGTAAAGCGGGGCTGTGATGGCCAATCGGCTTGGCGTTAAACTCTTCGACTACGTCCTGGTCGTCCGCACTGATCTTATAGACCGTATGCATGCGCTCCCCCCTTTGGCTCGGGTATCAGTCCAGACGGAGACTAGCACACCGGTCTGTCACAAGTCGAGAATTGCTGAGCATCCTGCTAGGAGACCTAGACCCTGCCGCCCGCATTTGAAAAGATACGGCCCTGCACGGAATAGTCAGGAGGAAGGCATGAAAGCGGCCGTCTTATACGAAGTTGATACCCCTCTCAAAGTGGAAGACGTTGATCTGGACAGTCCCAAGAGCGGAGAGGTGCGGGTCAGGATCGTTGCCAATGGGGTGTGTCATAGTGACTACTCGATTATTCATGGTGTCTTGCGCAGCCCGCTGCCCATGGTTCCCGGCCATGAGGGCGCGGGTATTGTCGAAGAGGTCGGGCCGAACGTCTCCCTGGTCAAACCGGGTGACCATGTCGTCCTGTCCCTCGCCCCGTATTGCGGGCACTGTTACTACTGCGCCATCGGCAAGCAGAATCTGTGCGTCAATATGTTTCAGACCATGGTGAAGGCCGCGATGGTTGACGGGACGTGCCGCCTCAAGAAGAACGGCAAGGACATTCACCATATGGCTGGCATTTCCAGCTTTGCCGAGCAGGCCGTGGTGGCAGAACAGGCGTGTATCAAGGTGCCGGACGATGTACCGCTCGACGTGGTATGCTTGGTCGGCTGCGGCGTCATGACGGGGGTGGGCGCTGCCATTAATACGGCTCAGGTTGAGCCGGGCAGCAGTGCCGTGGTGATCGGCTGCGGCGGCGTCGGGCTCAACGTCATCCAGGGCTGTGTGCTCGCCGGCGCCAGCACGATTATCGGGGTGGATTTACTGGATAATAAACTGGACTACGCCCTCCAGTTCGGCGCTACCCAGACCATCAACCCGAGTCGGGATGAGTTGGTTCGGTCGGTGCGCAAGCTTACCGGGGGCCGGGGCGCGGATTACGCCTTTGAGGTTATCGGCTTGTCCCAAACGGTGGAGCAAGCCTACGCCTGTACCCGCCAGGCTGGAACGACGATTGTTGTCGGCGCGGGGTCGCGGCGGGACTCCGTCTCCATTCCGATGGGAACCTTCCTGACCGAGAAGATCATCAAGGGTTCAGGCTATGGCTCGGCCCGCCCCCACATCGATATGCCTCGACTGGTCGAGCACTACCGGAACGGCCAACTCAAACTGAAGGAAATGATTACCCGGACCTATGCCCTGGAGGAAGTGAACGAGGCCATGACCGCGCTGGAAAAGGGCGAAGTGGCGCGCAGCGTCGTGGTCATGTAAGACCCGCTTCTACCGCTTCGTGTTTATGAGTTTGCCGTGAGCGCGCGGCGGACGGCCTCCGGCTCGCGGTCAATCACCAGCAGAAAGGCTCGCGATGCCCCTGACGGTGTCCGTCTGCCCTGTTCCCAATCCTGCACCGTGCGGACGCTCACCCCAAAATATGAGGCAAATTCCGACTGGCTCATCTCCGCCTTCCGCCGGATGCGGCGAACGTTGATTTCTTTCGGAATATGTACGGTGCAGTCGTGCTCCTTCTCCCCTTGGGCAAAGGCTAAGGCCTGCCGGGCACTGCGGATCATCCGTTCTCCTGCTTTCGACATCTTAGCGGCTCCTTTTCCGATATGCCTGGGCTAATGTGTCTAACACTTCTTTCAACTCATTCCGCTCTTTCCGGGTCAAATCAATCCTTTCATTCTTGGCAAACACATTGAGCAGAAACACCGGAATATCAGGGCCGGTATAGAACGAGATCACCCGCCCGCCACCGCGCTTACCTTTCCCTTTCGCCGCAATGCGCACCTTACGGGCACCGCCCGTTCCGGGGAGGGGATCACCAGCGTCAGGATGTTCGGCAAAGAATTCCACGAGTAAATTCCGCTCCTCCTCGGACAAACCGACGCGCCTGGCATCCCGCAAATACTCTGCTGTCTCCACGACGGTCTGCATTTTCTTTGGATACGGCATTGCCGTATGAGAGTCAACAGAAGAGCAGGTTGACTAGATGAGGTGGTCGGCTTGATGCCGGGTGTTGCCGGGTCTCGCGCTGACTCGCCTTAGGATATCTCTTCGTGTATGATTGCGCCTTCTTTCCCGCCCTCGCGCTTCCCGTAAAGAGTCGTACTCTGAGCCCGTGGGGGTGAGAGAGCGGGAATAGACTATAGACGAGGAGACTTCAATCATGAGTGCAGTGCAGGTTGACCCATCCATTTCCAAGCTTCCGATTGAAACCAACGCCAAGGACCAGGCGACCGTCTGTGTGCTGTGCAGTCACAACTGCGGCCTGACAGTCGATATCAATGCGGGGCATATCGAGAACATCCGGGCCGATGCCTCCAACCCGATATCGCACGGCTATATCTGCAACAAAGGCTTCAGCGTTGACCATTATGTCAACCATGCCCAGCGGCTCAGCCATCCGCTCAAACGCAAGCCGGACGGCGGGTTTGAACAGGTGAGTTGGGACCAGGCCATGAGCGAAATAGCCGAGCGTCTCAACACGATTATTACTCGGCATTCCCCGCGCGCCTGCGGCTTGGTGGGTATCGGCGGTCAGGCCAACCATCTCGATGCGCCGTATGGCGTCACCTTTCTGTCCCTGCTGAAATCCCGCCGCTTTTTCAACTCGCTGGCCCAAGAGAAGAGCCAGCACTGGCTGGTCGAAAAATGGATGCTGGACAGCTCGTCCGGCACCACGCTGCATCCCGACCACGACCACGCCGACTTTCTGCTGGTCATGGGCACCAACCCGCACATCAGCAATCGCGGCCATAATCCTACCGACGCGCTGAAAAGTCTGGCCCGCAATGCAAACCGCACCATGGTGGTGGTGGACCCGCGCATTACGGAAACCAGCCGTCAGGCCAACCGCCACCTCAGAGTCCGACCCGGCACCGACGTCTACCTGCTCTTGGCCTTGCTGAAGGTTATTATTGAACAAGACCTCGGAGACGCCGAGTTTATTGCCAACAAAACAGTCGGCTACGAAGAACTCAAAGTCCAACTGGCGGATATTGATATCGCCGACATGGCTCAGCGCTGCGGCCTGGAGGTGGCCGATGTCGTGGCTACGGCCACCGAATACGCCACCGCAAAGAGTGCAGCGCTGTTGTGGGACCTCGGGGTGGAGATGACGCTGTTCTCCACCCTGAACTCCTATCTGATTCATCTGCTGATTGCCCTGACCGGCAATATGGGTCGCCGGGGCGGCAATGTCTTCACCTCGAATTTGAACCCGCCAACGCCAGACAATCGGCGTCACGATGAGCCCGAACGTGCCCTGGCTTCCGGCATTAGCGCAGTCTCGGCCCTGACCCGGCTGGGCGTATTCTCGCCGGTGCTGGTGCCCGAAGAAATCCTGCATGACCATCCCGAACGTCTGCGGGCCTTGATTGTGGAAGGCGCCAACCCACTGCTGTCTTTTCCCGATACGCAGCGCTGGCTGGAGGCGCGTGAACAACTCGACCTGCTGGTCGTGATCGAACCGACCATGACCGAGACAGCCCTGGTGGCCGACTATATTCTGCCGACGCCGACCGGTTACGAAAAATGGGAAATGGCCAGTTTCCCGCGCGGCTATCCGCGCGTCCAGACGCAGCTGCGCCCACCCATCCTGCCCGCGCCGGGGGAAGCCCTGCCCGAGGGCGAAATCTATAATCGTCTGGCCGAGGCCATGGGTCTGGTTCCCGAACCGCCCCAGGAACTCTATGAGCTGGCGAAAAACGCGCACGAACCTGCGGGAGCCGCGGCCTACCTGAAGGCGCTCCAGACCGCGGCCAAGGCGGCGAAGTTCTCGGCCCCCTTATACTGGGCCTACCGTACTCTGGGGCCGGAGCTCGATTCGCCGGTTCTTTCCAGCGTCTGGTTTCAGGCCGTGATGAACGGCGTTGTCCGCAAGGACGCGGTAGCGCGTGTCCTTGGGCCGGAATGGCAGGACAAGCATACTTTTGCAGTCGGTATCGAGCTGTTCCAGCGTCTCCTGGCTCACCCCGAGGGAATCGAGGTGGCCGAGCTTGACATGGACGCCAACCTTGACGAACGCATTGGCTTTGAGGACGGGAAAGTCCGTCTCATGCCCGAAGAAATAGTGGCCGAGCTTGGTCGCGCCGTCATAACCAGACTGGCTGAAGATCCGGACTATCCTTTTGTGTTGGCCTCCGGCCTGCGGACCCGCTGGACCGCCAACACCATTCAGCGCGACCCGAGTTGGCGTAAGGGCCGTGGTCCGCACTGCGCGCTGAACCTCTCTCCCGGAGATGCCCAGCGCATGGGGGTGATTGACGGCGACCGGATTCGGCTCCGCACCCGACGGGGACAGGTCGAACTGCCGGCCGTTGTGGACAAAAAACTGATGGAGGGCCATGTCTGGATGCCGAACGGTTTCGGTATGATCTATCCGACGGAGGGCGATGGCGCAAACGCGGACCTGAACGGCGTCAATATGAACGCCTGCACGGATACGACCGCTCGCGACCCCTTTACCGGCTGCCCCTATCATCGCTTTGTGCCGTGTCAGATTGAGCGCGTGTAAGATTCGGCAGAATAGCCCATATTATCCACAGATGAAGGGGAGGTCCTTATGGCTATGCAAGCTGAGACCCGACCGCCGGTTGCCATTGGCCATGTCACGTTGCGGGTAACCAATGTCCCACAGGCAACAGAGTATTTGGTCTCATTGGGGCTACGCTTTATCCATCAATCGGAAACGTTTGCCGTGCTGGAATTGCGGGGTGGCACGCACCTCGTGTTGCGTCCAACCGACGAACCCATCCTCCCCAGGACAAAAGCCCCTTTTGACCTGATGGTCGATGATGTCGTGGCGACAAGACAGGCGTATATGGATATGGGCCTACAGCCGTCAGAAATCGAATCGGGCACTGTCCATCGCTGGTTTACGCTCGTCGGGCCGGACGCCTACGAGTTGACCATCACTTCATCCCACGCAGGAAAACGGGCGGTGTAAATCAAGCCCGACGATTGAGAGTAAATATGCAGCAGCGCATCCTTGGTAAAACCGGCTTTTCCGTCTCGACCCTTACCTTGGGTGGGGGCGGGATTGGGATGGTATGGGGGGCAACGACCGAAGACGAGTGCGTTGAGACGGTCAAGCACGCCGTGGCCAGCGGGATCAATATCATTGATGTTGCTCCTGTGTATGGAAACGGGAAGGCCGAGGAGGTCGTTGGGACAGCCTGGCCCGACCTGGCCACCAAGCCACTGCTGGCAACAAAAGTATTGATCCGCCCACGTGAGCGGAGCGATCTGGCCGGAGCCATCCGACGCTCTCTGGAGGGCAGCCTCACCCGTTTAGGGCGCGAACAGATCGACATATTCCAACTGCACAACCAGATTGAACCCCAGGAGCCAGTCTCTCCTCTGCGACTGACCTTGCAAGAGGTGGTTGGAACCGGTGGTGTTCTTGAGACCATGCAGCAGCTCAAGGAAGAAGGACTTATCCGAGAGCTTGGGTTTACCGGCATTGCTCGCCACGATGTTGTGAGAGAACTCTTCAGCGATGGTCGGCTGGCGACGGTCCAGCTCGTGACCAATATCCTCAATTCAGAAGGAGAAATGGGGGTCGCAGAGGATGGGCCATACCGGGATCATCTGGAAATGGTACGCCTGGCAGGGTCTGCACAGCTCGGCATATTTGGCATCCGACCCTTTGCCGCAGGTTCCCTGACCGCGGCCGTTGATCGCTCGCTCCCTGCGGAGCATCCTGTGTCCGTAGACTTCGCTTTCGGGCAGCAGCATCTAGGCTTCCTGACTGCCGAGACGGGCTCTTCTCTTGCCGTCGTGGCCATGCGCTATGCGTTAAGTTTACCCGGTGTGAGTACGGTCGTAACCGGAGCCAAGAACCGGGCCGAACTCGACGACGCAATAGCAGCGGCACAAGCAGGGCCACTCCCGCCCGCTCTCATGGAACGGATTGCGCCCCTCCAACAGACACACACGCCGTAAGGAGAAAAGGGCATCGTAGTCATGAGCAACACGCACGCAAACGACCTGCCCAGCATTGCCGGCGTACTCGCCCCGGTTGTAGCCCGCTTTCCGCACCGACAGCAGAAACTTCTCATCGCCTGGGCCGAACGCCAGGCCGCCAGGAGGTATCAAAGCTGGGCCGAACATGTCAGCGACCCGGAACGGGCCGGCTTCCTCGGCTGCGCCGCGCGAGAGGAAGATATTGCGGCCCGGATTGAAGCCCTCGACCCGGATGCAGCCGCCATCCGGCAGCAATTCCTGGCCGAGTTGCCCGACCTGGAGGTGCAAGTCCTGGCGGTCTATGCCGACCGGTCGCTCGGAGAGCAGTGGGAAATCCAGCGCCGGGGCGAGCGGGCCGGGAAAAAAACCTGGGAGACCTTTGCCGCCGCGGAGACCGATGCCCAGACCCAGGCCGTACTGTTGGCCTGCGCCGCGCTGGAAGACGAAAACGCGAGTTTTTTACGTGGTGTTTTGGAGGAGAGGGCAGGGCGGTAGGGGTCAATTCACCATTCTGTGTAGCTACCCGTCATTCCTGCGAAAGCCGGAATCCAGGCTCCCAGCCCCCGCCCGCTGGATGCCGGATCAAGTCCGGCATGACGGGAGCCCCCTGCACGGCTAAGCCGTGCGTGAAACGCTCTAATCCCGCTCTATATCAACCTCGTCCGCATGAAAGTGCGGCATGTCCAGAACGCCGCGCTCCTCGATAAAATCCCAGAACGTATCCGGATGCTGCTGCATGCCTTCATAGTAATGGTCCAGCGGCTGGGCATATTCGTACAGCCGCCGTAGCTGGGTAACCGCCTGCGGATGATAGTCCACCCTGAGATCAACCTTGGGATACGGGTTTTTTCCGTCTGCCACAAAAACGGCGCAGGACAGCTCACCCCAGTGCTTGCCCGTTCTGGCATCACCCTGTCCACCCGCATCCCGGCCCGCTTCAAGGGCGCGGATAATCCGCTCGCCCAAGGGCAGGCCCGCACTCTCCCGCATTGAAACCGCCATGCCCTCTACGGTTTTGCTGCTGGTCAGGGCATTCCCGGACACCGCCCACTGCCCTTCCACAATATGACCGGCGTACTCAAACGCCTTGTCTCCGGTATGCACCCAGAGGGCGCCAGCGACGGTGAGCACACTATACTGGCGATAGCTGAAATGCGGGTCCGTTTTCGGTAGCTCTGCCCTGAGCTGTTCCAGACTATAGCCCTGCTCAAGCAGCCGAAACGTGTCATACGCCAACTGCCGATTGGCATACGAATGGGGCAGGACTATGGCTCCACTCTCCTGAAAGGTCGGCAGCAGGCCGCTGACGACCGGGCTCACACGACCGGCATTGACTGAATAGGTTGCCAGTCCGGCACCGATGGCTCCGGTTTCCGGGCATTTCCCGATGACGGCAAAGGTCATGTCTGTCTCCTCTCGCTCTTCTCGATTAAGTGATTCAGGTGGCTCGCCGACCGATCCTAGTCCTTTTTCCCCGGCGGTAACAGATGCATCCTTCATTGCTGGGGGGCGCTGTGCTACAGCTTCAAGCAGACGGACTCTGGAGGGGCGGTCATGACTCGGAAGACTCCGCGGTTACTCGTATTTCAACATCTCAGCGTCGAACATCCCGGCGTGTTCCGAGATTTCATGCGGGAAGACGGCATCGAATGGCAGGCGGTCGAACTCGACCGGGGCGAGCCCATCCCCGACTTGAGCGACTACGACGGGCTGTGGGCGATGGGGGGGCCCATGGACGTCTGGGAAGAGGATCAATATCCCTGGCTGAAGGCGGAGAAAGCGGCGATCCGCGAGGCCGTCGTAGACCGGCAGATGCCCTTTCTGGGGGTCTGCCTCGGCCACCAGCTGCTGGCAGATGCGCTCGGCGGCACAGTCGGGCCGGCCGCTGAGCCGGAAGTCGGGATATATGAAGTCGAGAAAACCGCCGCTGGTGAAAAGAGCCCGTTTCTGCTGGGTCTGCCCGGCACAATGAAATGCCTCCAGTGGCACGCCGCCGAAGTGCAGCAGCCCCCCGTCGGTGCGTCCGTCCTGGCAACGAATACCGCGTGTGCAATCCAGGGTCTGGCGTTTGGTGAAAAAGCGCTCAGCACCCAGTATCATACTGAAATATCTTCGGTGACGGTCGCCGAATGGGCCGGCGTGCCCACCTATCGCGCCGCGCTGGAAAAAATACTCGGCCCGGATGCGCAGGCTCGGTTTGAAGCCGAGACCAATAAATATCTCACGCTCCTGAACCAATCCGCTCGCCGCCTGTTTGACAACTGGAAAACGATTGCGTTTGGGGCGCTCGGGTAAGGTGGTGAGGTGAAGCTGCCCTTCGGTGCGCTGTTTTATAGGGACGAGTGAAAGGAGACGGGACATGGCAATCCGTCAACGACGAGTTCCTGCGGATACGGTACTGCTTAACGGGACCATTTTGACTGTTGACAAAGCGTTCAGCCGGGCCAAGGCAGTTGCGATGTCCGGGAGCAGGTTTGTGGCTGTGGGTAATAACGCCGAGGTAAAGAAGCTGGTCGGTCCCGACACAAGAGTTCTTGATTTGGCGGGGAGAACCGTCGTTCCCGGCTTTATTGATACCCATGGGCATATCGGCTTATTTGGCTTGGAGACTCTGGCTGTTTCCCTGGCCGGCACTCGGTCGATTGCTGCGATACAGCAACGTATAGCCAGCCGGGCAAGGGAGACTCCTCCCGGCCAGTGGATTATGACCATGCCGGTTGGCGATCCGCCCTATTTTTTCAACGTTCCGAACATTCTCCAAGAAAACCGTTTCCCCAATCGCTGGGACCTCGACCCCGTTTCTCCAGATCATCCCGTCTATATTACGGCCCCGACGAATCGGGTGCCGAATTCGGCTGTGCTGAACAGTCCGGCTCTCCGTTTAGCCGGTATTACGAAGGATACGCCGCAACCGGAGCATATAGAAATTGTCAAAGACCCTGACACGGGCGAGCCGACAGGAGAGCTGCGTGGCGCCCTGCAGCCGATTTACAATCCGAACCCTTTCTTTGTGGAACTGGCCAAACTGATTCCACCGCCAACCTATGCCGACGTGCGTGAGGGCATCAAAAGACTCGCGCCGGATTTTCTTGCCGGTGGCACCACATCCCTGCTGGAGGCACATCTAAATTCTCCAGAAGAGCTTCGAGCCTACGCTCAGCTTCAGGCGCAAGGCGAGCTTCCCCTGCGGATATTCTATACCTATGAAATTGACCCGCAGCAGTCGCTTGAAACGATTGCCGACTATCTGCGGACGGTGAGCTTTGCCGCGGGGCGGGGCTTTGGGACCGACCATCTGAAGGTCGTTGGGGTGAGTATCGGGCTCGATGGCCCCTATTGGCACGGAGCTGCGGTGAACGATGCTCCCTATACCGGGCCATTCGGTCAGCCGGTCTCCCCGGAACCCCTGGTCCCGTGGGAAAAATATGTCGCGATCTTGCGCTTGGCAGCGGAGTTCGGCCTGCGCGTGCATGCCGAAGCTGCGGGTCGAGGTTCGATTGAGATCGCGCTGCGTGCCATGCGCGAAGTGCAGGTGCTGACGCCCATCCATGATCAACGTTGGGTCATTGAACATGTGGAATTTCCCACTCAGGAGCAGATTGCACAATGTCGGCAGCTTGGCGTCATTCCCACAACAGCAACAAATTTCATCTGGGGCAAAGGGGCAGAAGTCTATAAGGGTCGCCTCGGGCCTCGCTATGCCAAAGACGCGATTCCTCTGCGGTGGTGGCTCGATGCGGGCGTGCCGGTGAGTCAAAGTACGGACTGGGGGCCGCGCGGTGCACTGTTCACGCTCTGGCAGTCCATTGCTCGACAAGCTGGATTAAGCGGTGAAGTCATTGGCCCAGCCCAGCGTATCTCACGTGAGGAGGCGCTCAGGATTTTTACCAATAACGGAGCGTATGCCTTGTGGATGGAACATGAGCTCGGCTCCATAGAGGTTGGCAAACTTGCTGACTGCGTGGTGCTTTCCGACAACCCTCTCAGAGGCAAACGCGATGCCATTCGAGATATCCAGGTGGAGCTCACCATAGTAGGCGGGAAGGTCGTCCACGGGGAACGCTTTTAGGCATCTAAAAATGCGACGATACAGTGCTTGATTGCGCGGTCGTTCAATATCTGAGAATGCGCGTCCCGACGGTACCGTTCCGTCACTGCTGCCAGCGTGTGCGTAAAGGCCGAGACCAATCGGCATCTCACCCTCCTGAACCAATCCGCCCAGTAATGATATAAGGCTGCACTCACTGGGCGCTCAACCTGAGTTCTCTCGCCCTGCGCTTGTCAGAGAGAAAACATCAATAAAAACAGTATAATACAGCCTTACTCACGATCTGTCGTCATAGAACGTCTTCCATCCTGGGCATATCTGTCGATGCATCTAGTTGACATGCGTGCTGAACGCATATATATAATATAAAAATACGTACTGAACGCATGATGTATATGAATAGGGCAGTATCATACGTTTAGTATCTGTATTTATACACCTATCTATCGCAGCGGAGGCATCAGGAGGGAATGATGGCTGACCGACCGACGATGGGGGGATTGAAGGCCGTCCGGGGTAGGGTGGCAGGGGAGGCATGCGGAAGGTGCCCATCCCTAACTCCTAACTCTCAACCCCCAACCTCAAATTTTTACTCCCACCTTTTGGAGAGCCCAGGAGCGGCCTCCTTTCAGGGCGGGATTGGGATGGGCTCAGGCTGGGTACGCGACGCGGAGGGCAGGGTGATTGGGATCAATGGTACTGCCCAGTCGGCCGGGTATGGAGCGGAGCGGACGGACACCGAGGAAATGTGTGAGAGCACGGACAACGGGTTTGGCTTATTTGTTCAACCGAAACCTTTTGGGGGAAGGGAAGCATGGTGTGGTGGTGCGGGTAGATGGGGGGGGGTGTTGGGCCGGGCGGTGGTGCGGGTGACGGCCTTGGGCGAGGAGTTTGCCAAGGATGTGGTGGGGAGCTGTGAGGTGGCGGACTTCCCGAGTCCAGGGGAGGCGGTGACACTGGAGTGGCAAGAGTCGAGTCAGAACTTTGCCATTACCAATGTCGAGTGAGGGGGCCCGGCGAGGGCGCGGACGGGTTCCCTCCTTTCCCGTCCGCGTCCTGAATTGGCTACTCTAGGAGGTTGAAAACACTGCTAGATATCCAAAAACGCGAAGATGCTGTTACTGATAGCGTGGTCGTTCAATACCTGAGAATGCGCGGCTCGACTGTCACATTCCGTCACTGCTGCCAGCGCGTGCGTAAAGGCCGAAGGCAGTTGGGCCGACCGAACACTGACCGTCTCATCCCCATCTTCAAACAGGGCTCGGTAGGGCTGTTGTGGTAGGTGCTTGGCAAACTCACCTCTGTGGAAGAGTAAAGTCGGAGCGGGCTGTGCGTCGAGCAGCACCGCCCGGGCGAGCGTCGGGTGCGATCTGGCAAAGACGTATAGCATCTGCGTTGACAGGGGCGGCGATTGCTTGAGTGGAGCATGCAGCCGTTCGTACAGTTGTCTGCCTGTGCGTAAGGCCGCTGTCACCAATGCATCTCTTTTTTGCCTGATGTGTTCCGATACACGTGTGGCCCTATCCAAGAAACCCCAGCCGTAACGTTGCCACAGCTCGCTTTCATATAGACTATGGGGCAGGGGGCTGAGCTTGCCGTTGAGTAGAACCGGCGCATACGTTGGCAGCAACTCATAGACGGATGGAAAAGTCGCAAAAGCCTGGGCCTTCATCAGGGTGGTGTTGAGACCAAAGCGCGCGCCGTGTTGCAGATTATGTAAGGCGGTCATGGAGCCTTTGAAAGGCACAGTCGCGAGTACGACCTTGTCTATATGGTTTGCTCCTTCCCAGGTTTCGACAGCCTCTTCGGGAGCCTGGGACCCATAGCGCAAGTAATAGCTGGTGATGAGTCCGCCCATACTATGGGCGATAATGGTAATTGACGTAGCGCCCTGGTGTTTCAGCTCAGAGACCAGACAGGCCAGTTGTTTGACTGCCGTAAAATAGTCCTCGCGCCAATCGTAGGCGAAAAGGTGGATACGGAGAGGCGACCCGTGTGTCCCGAGTTGGGCTTGGAGTGTGCCGAGAAATGCGGCGTATACATCCTTGGCATAGATACCAGGGATGACGGGAATGCCGTCCAGCACCGTGCCGGGAACGAGTGCTCTTTCCCCGGCTACCCCAAAGCCGGTACGCGCCGCTGTCTTTGAACCGAACAGGGCCTGCCAGGCCGAGAGCCAGACGACTTTCTTATCGCCTGGCTGTACGAGTCGCGTTCCGTAAAAACCTGGGATAAAGATGAGGTGCTGCATAGCCGGATTGCCCGTTGTGTGAGCGGCCTTCGGCCCGTGATACTACGTGGTGGTGGGGCGAGAGCCAAGCGCCCGAGTGCGGCACACGTGCAGCATTAAAAATATCTATGCCAGCCATTGACGCCTGGAGCGTGTTTATTGATCTGGGCTGTGTCTCGGTCCTGCTGTTGATCGGATTTGCCATTCGGACCGCGTCGGTGTGGGTGCAGCGGCTGTTTCTTCCGGCCAGCGTGATAGCCGGGTGTGGCGGCCTGGCGTGCGGGCCAAACGGGCTCGATATCCTGCCGTTTTCGACCCTGTTGCCGCAATATCCCAGCGTCCTGATCACACTGGTGTTTGCTGCTTTGCCGTTCACCTCCCGGTCTGTGAGCGGGGAACCCGGTTCGCGACGTGCAGCCGAGCTTGGGTCGTATTCGGCTTCCATCGTCCTGCTCCAATGGGGGCTGGGCGTCCTGTTCAGTTTGACCGTGCTATCCTTCATATGGCCGGATATCCCGCGTGGCTTCGGAACCATACTCGCCAGCGGGTTTGTCGGCGGACACGGTACCGCCGCGGCGTTGGGTACGGCCTTTGACAGCCTGGGTGAGCAAAGCTGGTCCGAGGCCGGCGCACTAGCTATGACCTCAGCCACCGTCGGCATTCTGAGCGCGGTGGTCGGCGGGATGCTGTGGATACAGTGGGCGGCCCGAAACGGTACGACTCGGTTTTTGGCTCGATTTGAGGACCTGCCCGACGAACTGCGCACCGGTCGCGTGCCCGACAGCCGGCGCAGCCCGCTCGGCTACGAAACCCTCTCGCCCCTGGCGCTCGACCCATTGATCTTCCATGTCGCGCTCGTTGTCACGGCGGCTTTTGGCGGTTACCTGCTGACCGGTTTGAGCAGTGTGTACCTGGGTGCGTACCGTCCGCCGAGCTTCTGCCTGGCGTTCGTGTGCGGCTTTGGTCTGCGGTGGCTGTGCGCCCGTCTGCGGTTTGCAGACACGGTTGACCGCACGGTCATGCTACGGCTGAGCGGCGCGCTCACCGACGTGCTGGTCGTGTGCGGTATCGCCGCGGTCAGCCTTGAGGTCGTGGCTCGCCACGCGCTGCCGCTGCTGGCGCTGTTTGTCTTCGGTCTGGCGCTGTGCTGGACAGTGTTCTATGTCGGAGGCCCGCGTATATTTCACGATCTCTGGTTTGAAAAGGCGCTGTTCACCTGGGGCTGGGTGACCGGTGTGATGGCCATCGCCCTGGCGCTGCTGCGCGTGGTCGATCCGCGCGACGAGTCGGAGATTCTGGACCCCTTCGCCCGCGCCTATCTGTTCGTGGCGCCGCTGGAAGTCGGTCTGGTGTCATTTGCGCCGCTGCTGATTGCGCAGGGGTATGCGTGGAGTTTTGTCGGGGTGACCGTCCTCGCCGGTTTCGCCGCCCTGCTGTGGGGCGGGTGGCGGAATACGAGGTGAGGCGCGAGTCAATCTATCACGCTTTAGGATAGTGGCTCGGTTTCACATCTTCAGTAGGAGGCATCCACTCCACAGCAAGGCGGTACCCCTCCCAAGAGGGGATTTTTTGTAGCCGGTATCAATCACTGTCAGAGCGGAAGAAAGCAAATCCGATTGATCCACTCATCTGCTTCAGAGGCAGACCAGAGCTAAGTAGTAAATCTTCCACCGCAGAGAAAAGCGGGAGACGTTGTGGAATCACGATGAGACCAGGGCTTGTGTGCGAGGCGATAAAATCAGCAAAATAACGCGGCATGGTTGTTTGGTCGTGTGAGACAAGAACACGTCCTTCTCTCATTGCCATAGCCAATACGTCTTGATCCGTAAGCCCGGTCAGGGCCGCCTTTGTTGCAGTCTGGAAGTCAACCTCCGGCTCGTGGCGTATGAGTGCCCGAAGGATAATCTGGTTCAGGTCCGCGTCGGCCTGAAAACGCACTTTCATGGACGGGCAGCCGGCCCTTGGGGCCGGGCGGCGGCGAGCTTTTGGTAGAAGGCGGGGTCGGCGTCTCGGGCGGCTTGCCTGAGTGCCTCGAATGAGACCTCGGCCTTCGCCAGATAGGTATCGATTTCAGCGCGATTAGCGAGGTAGAACGCAATCGCGCCATACACTTGTTCAAGGCTCAGAACGGGAAAAGATTGCGCTATGCTCTCAGCGGTCTGCCCTGCCAGGAAAGCGTAGACAATGGAATCCAATGAAACGCGCGTATTCGCCACCCAATAGCCACCCTCACGCTGCTCGACATAAACCGTATTCATAGCTGTATTCTATTCATACCTTTAGGGAGCGAAGAAACCCACCCCGCCGCTGCGCGGCACCCCTCCCGAGAGGGGATTTTTTCTGCTCCCTCTCCCCCGGAGGGAGAGGGCTGGGGTGAGGGGGAATATGCAAATGGAAGCACTCCCCGGCACAGGCTCAGTACAACCCGAGATACTGCTCCACTTCCCACTGCGAGACGGAATCGTGATAGCTCTTCCACTCGTCGCGCTTCACCTGGATATAATACTCGGCATACTCGCGTCCGAGAGCCGCTTTGATGACCTCGTCCTGCTCAAGCTCGTCAAGCGCCTCGCTTAACGTCGTAGGCAGAAAGCCAATACCCTCGGCTTGCAACTCTGCTTCCGGGACCTCGTACAAATTGCGGTCGTTGCGACTCCCGGCCGCCATCTTGTGCTCAATGCCGTCGAGGCCGGCGGCCAGCATGACGGTCGGCGCCAAATAGGGGTTGGCCGCGCCGTCCACGGTCCGATTTTCAATCCGGCCCGGACCGGGAATCCGAATCATCTGGGTGCGGTTGGAAGCCCCATAGGTCACGTAGACCGGTGCCCAGGTTGCCCCGGAGAGGGGGGCGCCGCGAATCAGGCGTTTATAGGAGTTCACGATCGGGGCCGTTACCGCGGCGATCGCTCGGGCGTGGTGCTTGAGGCCGCCGATAAAGTGATAGGCCAGCTCGGATAGACCGTTTTCGTCCGACTCGTCGAGAAACAGATTGGCGTCGCTCTCAGCGTCCCACAGGCTGGTGTGATAATGGCAGCCGTTGCCGGTCAGATGCGAAAACGGCTTGGGCATGAAGGTGGCGATGCTGCCCCGTTCCTCGGCCACTGTGCGCACCATCCAACGAAAGAAGGTGTGCCGGTCCGCGGTGGTCAGGCAGTCGGAGTAGGTCCAGTTGATCTCGAACTGACAGTTGGCGTCCTCGTGATCGTTGGCGTACGGGTCCCAGCCCAGCCCCTGCATATAGCTCAGCAGGGTGGTGGTGAAATCCAGATTGCGGTTCAGGGCGCGCAGGTCGTAACAGGGCTTGCTGAGCGTATCCAGCGCATCAAACGGCTCAAAACCGCCCTGCTCGGTGCGCCGGGTCAGAATGAACTCCGGCTCGACTCCGGTTTTGAGGACATAGCCTTTCTCTCGTGCCGCGGCTAATTGACGCTGGAGAATCGTGCGCGGACAGTAGGGCCAGGGCTGTTCATCGACGGTGATATCGCTGGCGACCCAGGCCACGTTGGGACGCCAGGGTAAGATGGCCAGACTATTAAAATCCGGCAGGGCCAGCATATCGGTGTCGTGCGGTCCCTGACCCATATTGCCGGCGGCAAACCCGGCAAAGCCGGCGCTGCCCTCGGCCATGTCCCGGAGATGCACGGCCGGCACCACCTTGGCCTTGGGCGCTCCGCTCATCTCGACAAAGGAGCACAGAAAGAACTCGATGCCGTTGTCCTGAACAATTGTTGCCACGTCTTGCACTGTTGTCATGAGTTCCTCCTTTAATGCGACACCGCGGCCGCGGCTTTCTCTCCGACTAAACAATCGTCGTAAAACCGAGTCAGCCCAAAGGGCTCGATCAATGTGGGCGTCTTATGCGTCACAATCAGTTCGGCTACCGTTTTTCCACCGGCGGGGCCGGCCTTGAAACCATAGGTTCCCCAACCGACGTTGAGGATGAAACCTTTGACCTCCGGCACTGTGCTGATGATGGGGCTGAAGTCGGGTGTCATATCACAGATGCCGCTCCACTGACGTAAAACCCGGGCTTCTTCCAAGACCGGAAACAGCTCCAGGGCATGGGCGGCCATCATCTCCAGGGTGGGTAGCGTGGACGCGCTGTTGTACGAGGCGTAGGGGTCGATCTCCGCGCCGATGACGACCTCTCCCCGGTCGGTCTGGTTCACATACACGTGCAACGTGGCGGACACGATGACCTTGTCCAGAAAGGGCTTTAAGGGTTCGGTGACGCAGGCCTGGAGCGGATGGGAGACTATGGGTAAGTCAACGTCCACCATGCGTGCAACGGTTGAACACCAGCCCGAGGTGGCGTTGACGACAATGTTGGTCGCAATGCGACCGCGACTGGTGTGGACCGCGCTAATCTGCCCGTTGTCGGTGTCTATGGCCTGGACTTCGGTATGCGGATGAATCTCTATGCCCATCCGGTCCGCACCGCGCGCATAGCCCCAGACCACCGCATCGTGCCGGATGATACCGCCCGGAGGATGATACAGCGCGGCCTGGATGGGGGCATGGGCCGCTTTGCTGACATCCATGGCCGGCACCAGGCGCTGTATCTCGTCTGGAAAGATCAGCCGGCTGTCCACGTCCAGCAGGGCATTGGCCTCGGCCCGGACGCGCAAACCATCGACGCCGGTGTCCGTATGCGCCAGGGTCAGATGGCCAATCTGAGAAAAAAGGACGTTGAAATCGACTTCCTGAGACAATTCCTGATACAGCCGCAGGCTCTCGTCATAAAACGGAATGGCTTCGGCGGTGCGATAATTCGCGCGCAGAATAGCCGTATTGCGGCCACTATTGCCCCCGCCGAGATAGCCGCGGTCGAGCACCGCGACGTTTTTTACACCCAGTTTGCCGAGATAATAGGCGGTGGCCAGACCGTGGACGCCGGCCCCGATAATGACCACATCGTAGCGATCCTTCAGTTCATGCCGGCGCCACATGGGTTGGGTGCGAAAGAGCTGCAACATGACTCATCCTTGGGTGTGCAATTGGCGCTGAGCGGCTAGGCCAAACGGGCGCACGCCGAACTCCTGACCCGCATCTAGCAATGCGTCCCACAGGTATTCCCCAAACTCCCGTCCACAATAGACCTGGTAGGCCAGATGCGCCTGGATGTCCGCGCGCAAGACTAGAGCATGGACGTGGGCCAGGCTGCCCTGCACGCAGGACAAATCCGGGAACCGGGTCGGCCTGAGGTCCAGGGCGGTGAGTTTCCGCAACAAGTCCCGACTGTGCGGACCGGCGATCTGTATAGCAGTAAAATTTGACGTGACATCGGTCGAGTGAATGCATGCTGAGGCATCGGTCTGCTGCGTTACCGGTTCAACTTGGACCTGGACTGTGCTGGCTGTTCCGGGTGGGGAGATGAGCCGCGCATGGTTCCTGGCCAGGGAACACAGCAGTCCGTCCGTCTGGGCGTCGAGGGCTTGGGCAGGAACGCGAACGACACGCCCGACGGGGAGGGTCCCAAGGGCGAGCCCAGGCGAGAGTCCGAGCGAGAGCTTTTGGCCGAGCGCGGCGAATATGTCGTTGCCTTGAATATCGAGCTTGGCCAGCGGACTGATATCGCTGAGCCCGACCTGTTCTTGGACCGCCTGCACTTCGGCGTCAACCGCGCCATAGGAGTCGGCACACTGCCAGCCCTGGTCTTCGGTCAGACTGGCCTCAGCCAGATGAAAAGCGTGTAGCGCCGAGCGCCGGAGGAGGGGTGTATCTGCCATGTCCTAGCTCCTGAGGCGCTCGCCTTGGGGGTCGTAAAAGGCGTCGTCAATGATATCGGCCTGGGCAAGCGTGGCGTTGATGCGGATCTGCAACGGGCTGGTGCCGCTCGCCACCTCAACCGGCACCCAGGCCAGGCCGACACACTTCCCGGCAGTCGGGCTGAAGGCCGCGCTGGCGACCCTGCCGGCCGGTTGCCCGTTCACTACGACCGCCTGGCCGCCTTCAGCCATACCGGAGTCGCGCAGCGCAAAGCCAACCAGTTTGTGACGCCGGCCCCGTTCCTGTATGGCCTGGAGGCCGCGCTTGCCGATAAAGTCGTCCTTATTGAACTTGACCACCCATTCCATGTCGGCTTCCAGGGGATTGGACAGCGCATCCGTATCCTGGCCGACGATGACATGTTTTTTCTCCAAACGTAAAATACGCTGCGCCCCAACGCCAAACGGGACAATCTGGAATGCTGCCCCGGCCGTCATAATGGCGTCCCAGACCTGCTCCCCGCACTCAGCCGGAACATGAATTTCCCAGCCGGTCTCTCCGACAAAGCCGATGCGCAGCAGCAGCGCCGGCACCCCGGCTACTGTGGCGCGCTGACACGCCATATAGGGAAAGGCTTCCGCAGACAGGTCAGTATCCGTGAGCTGGCTGAGCACCTGCCTGGCGTTCGGACCGGCGATATTCATGGCCGCCAGCCCACCGGTCATACTGGTCACATGTGCGCACAGGTCGGTGCCGGCCGTCCACCATTTGAGCCATTGTTCGACGAATTCGACATTGCCCGTGGTGGTCGTCAAAAAGAAATGATCGTCGGCCAGGCGTGAAACCGTGCCATCATCAATAATGATCCCACTGTCGTCGCACATCACCCCATACCGGATGCGTCCGACCCGAAGCGCCGAAAAGATATGGGTGTAGACTTTATCCAGCAGGCGCGCGGCGTCTTTGCCCCTGACCTCCAGTTTGCCCAGGGTGCTGACGTCTATGAGGCCGACCCGTTCGCGAACCGCCCGATGTTCTTCGTCCGGCGTGGTATACGCATACGGTCGTTTCCAACTGCCCAGCAACATCATCTCCGCGCCAAGCGCGATATGCCGCTGATGCAGAGGGGTATGCTTTTCCGGCTGATGCCTGCGTCCGGCCAGCACGCCGAGGGAAACCGGCGTCACGGGCGGACGGGCCGTGGTCGTCCGTGTTGTCAGCTCAGAGCCGGCGTATCGGGCACAGATCCGCGCCGACGAAGTCGCGCACATGCGGCCCTGACACGGCCCCATCGAAAACGTGCTATAGCGTTTGAGGGTTTCGACCTCGTCAAAGCCCTCGGCGACACCCTGAGCCAGGTCCTTGTGGGTAATGTCTTCGCAGACGCACACGAACTGCTTTTTGTTGGCCCAGGCGTGGCTAAGCTGAGGATAGGGCTCATACTGGTGTCGATACTCCTGCTCCAGGGTATCGAGCTCGTGTTGCAATGCCTGGACATGAGAATCAGGTGTGGACGTTTCTGAAGCGCGTAGACTGTGCGCGGCCCGGAGCCCGGCCAGGCGTCCCTGGACAAGCGTCGCCGGTAAATTATGAATGCCGGTCACGTCCCCCGCGCAGAATACCTGGGGCGGGAGCTGCTGTGGGACCGTCTGTCCCAGCGCCTCGTCGTAGCTGAGTTCGCCCCCACTCTGTGCCACCAGAGCGGCCGCCGGAGCCTGGTCGGTCGAAAGACAAATCAAGTCGCACGGGAGAAAACGGCCGGCATGAGGGAAGGGCCGCTGCCGGGCATCAAGCGGAACAACCAGGGCGCCCTCAACATGATGTGTCCCGCGGGCTGTTTGGATAGCGTAGGAGGTGAGTACCTCGACGCCGCTCTGTTGAAGCTGTTGGGCGGAATCCTGGGCTTCCGGCGGCCTGTAGCGAGAGTCCACAACCGCCGCGACCCGGATGCCTGCATTGAGCAACTCGACGGCGAGACTCCAACCTGTCTCATCATGACAAACCACAACGGCGCGGGTACCGGGCTGTACGCCATACAGGTGCAGCAGTCGCCGTACGCCGCTGCCGAGCATGACACCGGGGAGATCGTTGTTCTCAAAAACGGCGGGATAGTCGTGACTTCCGGTTGTAATAATCACGCGTTTGGTGCGTAGATGGATCAGCCGCTTGGCCTGCATCACGCCCAGCAGCCCGCCTTCATAGCTGCCAAAGACCGTCGCGGACGACAGAATATCAATATTCGGCTGTGACGAGACTTGCTCTCTCAATGACTCAGCCAGGGCGAACCCGGCTGCTCCGCTCTGCTCGCCGATGTCAGCGTAGGTCCTGGTCTGAAACCGCAAATGACCCCCGAGTTCCGGCTGTTCGTCAATCAGCGTCACCTGAGCGCCGAGGCGGGCGGCTTCGTCCGCCGCCGTCAGACCGGCCGGCCCCCCGCCAATAACCGTAATATCGGTGTGGCGATACTCGTGCTCATACCCGCCTTTGGGTTCCGCCTGGGTATCGATTTTTCCCAAGCCGGCCGCCCGGCGGAGAAACTTTTCTGCCAAGGGCCAGAGAAAACGCGGACGAATAAAGGTCTTATAGTAGAAGCCGACCGGCAGCAGCCAATCGAAGCGGTCAATAATGGACAGCAGGTCGTGCTTGAGCGAGGGCCACACATTTTGGGGCTGGACGCGCATGCCCTGTCGGACGGGTTCGGTACAGGCGCGGACGCTAGGCGTGCCATCCACATTCATGAGACAGTTCGGACATTGTCCCGCGCCGCATAATAACCCGCGCGGGCGGTGATATTTGAAGCTCCGACTGAAGGTCCGCCAGCCCGCGGCGTAGAGCGCCGAGGCGATGGTATCGCCCGCCCGCGCCGGTATGCGTTCCCCGGCAAAGGTGAAGCTCAGGGGGTGCTCGTGGTCGATGACCTGGGCCGGGTGGGGCGGGAGTCTAGTCGTGCTCATAGGTGTCTTTGACCAGGTTGGTACGCGTGTCGCGAACGGCTAAAAACCAGCGCCGACAACCCAACTGATGATACCACCACTCGGTTGTCTCGCCAGCCTCATTTTTGCGGATATACAGATAGTGCGCCCACTCGTGGGACGAAACCGACGTGGGCGGGCGTTGCCGAAACTCCCCGCCCGAGCGAAATTCATACACGCTCCGCTCACCGCAGTTGGGACAGGCCAGAAGAAACGACATGGAGACTACCGTTCGGACGACGGTTTCCAGCCGGGCCCCCCGCCAAAGACCACATTGGTGCCCACCAGGGGAATACCGGTGATCATGGAGGACTCCAGCGTCAAGGCGCGCAGGTCTTCGGGCTCCAGAGCATGGACGTCCGACTTCCCGCACGAGCGCGCTAACATCTGGATTTCCAGGGTTGCCGCGTTAAAGAAGTTGCCAACCCGCTCGGCACCCGCGTCAATATCCAGCCGTTTCATCAGCTCTGGGTCCTGGGTCGTAATGCCGACCGGGCAGCGTCCGGTATGACAGTGATGGCAGGCGTAGGGTTCGGCCCCGATGGCATGATAATCGTCCACGTACAACGGCTTGTTACAGTTGAGGGCGATCAGAGCCGCGGTGCCCATATACACGGCATCTGCGCCGAGCGCCAGCGCTTTTGCCGCGGCGGTGCCGCTGTGTATGCCGCCGGCAATAATGAGTTGGACCGTGCCGTACAGACCGCATTCCTCCAGGGCAACGCGGGCTTCGCTCACAGCGGCCAGGGTCGGAATCCCGGTGTGGTCAAGCAGAATGTCCGGCGAGGCGCCGGTGCCGCCCTCCATCCCATCGACCACAACGACATCGGCTCCCGCCTTGGCCGCCAACTTCACATCGTCATACACGCGCGCCGCGCCCATTTTGACAAAAATGGGAACCTGCCAGTCGGTTGCTTCACGCAGCTCCTCGATTTTTGTCAGCATATCGTCCGGGCCGAGCCAGTCCGGATGACGGCATGGACTGCGCTGGTCAACGCCCGGAGGCAGGTCTCGCAGTTCGGCGATTTCGTCCGAGACCTTGGACTCAAGCAGCAGCCCGCCCGTACCGGGCTTGGCCCCCTGTCCCACCGTCAGCTCAATCGCATTGGCCTGCCGCAGATGATGCACGTTGATGCCGTAGCGGCTGGGCAGGACCTCGTAGATGAGGATATCCGAATACTCGCGCTCGGCGGCCAACATTCCCCCATCGCCCGTTGTCGTGGACGTTCCGGCGCGGGACGCGGCTTTGGCCAGGGCCACTTTGGCGTTATAGGACAGCGCGCCATAGCTCATCCCGGTCACCATAATGGGGATGTCGATCTCAATCGGCTTTTTGGCAAAACGAGTGCCGAGCACGGTCTTAGTCGAACATTTTTCACGGTAGCCTTCGAGGGGCACCCGAGTGAGGGTACAGGGCACAAACGTCAGATCGTCAAGAGAGGGCAGGGGACGGTCGCGCAGGGCACTAAAGCCCCGAATACGATAACGGCCCAGGTCGGCTTTGGCCTGGATGTCTTCGATGGTCTCGGGCTTCCAGGTGGTGCTGTGTCGGACAACAGGACGCTCGCTCACAGGGCCTCCCGCCAGGTGTCAAAGTCTTTTTTGTCAAACTGCCATAAGCGTCTGCCGGAAACGACCTTTTGAAAGGACGCCGGCGCGGCAATATCGTACTGGGTCAGGGTGGTTGCCAGAAATTCACGGTCCTGGTCCGTGACCTCTGCAATGACCGCGTCGTTGCCCAGGTCTGCGATGTGGCCGCCCACAAAGATACGTCCCTCATACATGGAATCACCCAGCGCTTCGGCCGTATCGCCGCAGACAATAATCGTACCTTTTTGCATCATGAAACCGGTCATATAGCCACTATTGCCCTGCACAATCATTGTCCCGCCCTTCATGGCGATACCGGCGCGTGAACTCGCGCTCCCCCGGACCACAACCGTTCCGCCTCGAATAGAGGCCGCGGCGCTATTGCCCGCGTTTTGGCCGACAATGACCGTGCCGTTCAGCATGCTTTCCGCCAGGCCCCAGCCGCAACTGCCCTGCACTTCAATGCGCGGACCGTCAATAAGTCCGCCACAGTAATAGCCCACACTGCCGCTCATGGTCAGGCTGACCGGCTGGAGGACCGCCACGCCGAGATTATGGCGTGCCTGGGGGTGCTGGACGCGGATATCGGTTTGGCCGGCCTGGATATGGTGGCGAATTTCCTGGTTGATGGCTCGGGAGGTTTTGCCCGTACAGTCGATGTCTTTCACGCTACGTCCTTACGAACCGACGTCATTCTCTACCGTCCAGGTCCTGACGGTATTGACCCCCGGCTCCCACACCGGAAAATCATCGCCCAAGGCGGAGCGCAGGGCCTGCTCTTCGGTGGCAATGGCGACATAGGCTGGCGTGTCAGTCACCACCAGAGGTTTGAAGGCAAACGGGTCTTTGACATAGCCCAGACTGTCCGCGCTTGCGGCCAGATAGCTGAACGCTCCGTCAAAATCGGTCAGCGAGGTCTGGAGCGCGTCCGCAAAGCTGGCACCTTGCGCCATACGGTCGGCGAGATACAGGCCGATAATTTCCGAGTCGTTCCCCGTGTAAAAACGATGTCCCTGCTGCTCATAGATGCGCCGCATCTTGTGATAATTGGTGATATGGCCGTTATGGACGACGGCAACGTCGGCGCGGCCATGCGCCCAAAAGGGCTGGGAATGGCTGAGGTCAACCCGGCTCTCGGTAGACATGCGGGTATGGCCAATGCCGTGCGTGCCGACATACGACGAGACCGCATAGGTGGCCTCAAGATTCGCCGGAGAGCCGACCTGTTTGACCAGTTCAAGGCGGTTGCCCAGGCTCACGACTTCGATACTGCTGTCCACCGCTTCAATGGCCCGTTCCAGAGATTCCGGATTCTCCGGCGGCGTGACGACCAGACGCAGGGACGGGCCCTGGACGTGGACCGCAGATACCGCAACCAGGCTTCTGACCCGCTCGACAACCTCGTCGGCGAGGGTCTCAAACGGCCCGTGCTCGCCCAGCTTGATCCGCAGAACACAGGCGTCCGCGCCCCGGTCGGCATACACGGCAACTCCGCTCGAGTCCGGGCCACGGCGGTCGAGGGCCGACAGCATATCGAGCAGGGTCTGCCCCACCGCCGCCTGGCGATTGCCGCTCTTGTCCAGAAATCCGACGATGCCACACATGATTGTCTCTTCGTTCGGTCTGGTCTTTTCTCCAGTGGTCGGGACAACGATGCTCTGGAAGTGTATACGGCCTAGCGGCGCAGGGTGTCAAGGCGGAAAGCCGCCGTGACGCCGCACGCCTATGGACGGCTCGGCCCTGGCAGGGAGCGGGACGCCGAATGTATGGCAAACGGCGACTTGAAGTGACGTGTATATCAGAATAGAAACACGTCATGCACACCAAGCTCACCCTATCCTTTGATGCTCTCAGCACGTCCAAGCAGTCAACCGCAAAGAAACTCCCTCCCCTGACGGCGTCGCTGGTCGGCGTGCTGAAAGGACGCCGGATGAATGCCGACGCATACAAGGCGCATCTCCGGAAGAAATATCTGTGAAAATACTGACGGGCGTCTGAACAAACCGATCTCGCGGCCCTCATTGCATGAAATTTAACGGACTGCCGGCGATGAGGGGTTGCAGGTTGCGGCGGTATTCCTCGGGTTTTGCAACCTCTTCGACCAGCCATTCAATATCACGTTCGTAAAAATACGACATCAGCGTAAACAGGGTGTTATAGGCATCGACATAGCGGTTACACACATACGCGACCGTCTCCGCCCCGCGGCGTTCGACCGGGGCGTAGTGCGTTATCAGATCGGCATCGCTCAGCGCCCGCGGGCTATCGTCATCGACAAAGCGCCGATTCTCCTGCTCCATGTCGGTCACCAGGTCGTTCGCCTCGTGGCAGAGGTCCAATTCGACGGTGACCGGGAGGGCGATGTCCAGGCTGGGCGGTTTCCGTTTGGCAAAGCGTTGCAGGGCGCGCCGCGCGCCCTCGCGAATACGGGCGTGGCTCTCGCTCAGGGGAAGATGCTGGCCCTTAAAATAACCGAGCGATTTTTTGACCTCGACATATTCGATGTCGCCTAACAGCGGACGGGCCTGCTCAATGGTTTTGTCGTCACCGGACAGCATCAGAATAGGCACGCCGAAGCTGCTGACCAGAAAGCCGTTCAGACCATACTCCCCAACCGACAGGCCGTTTATCCGCACATCCTGAAAGGCCGGAATCCAGGTGTGGCTGAGGATGCCGTCCGGCGTCCCGGCTTTTGAATGATAGCCAATGAACAGCGCCCCATCAAAGCCAGGGTTGAAGCCCTTGAACTGGCATAAATTACGCTTCATCCCGGACTTCAGGCTGGCTTTGGGATGCACGTCTTTGGGTCGGATATTGCACATATAGCCATGCGAGTCTGAGACCACGATGTCGGACGCGCCGCCTTCGATCGCACCCTGAACGGCCGCATTTACGTCCCCGGCCATGATCTGTCGAAAAGTTTTATAGCCCGGCAAGCCCTGAAAAACCTCCTCCACGCTTTCCACTCCGGAGATGCCTTCCATATCCACCGATATGAAGATGCGCATATGACCTCCTTTTGTTTCCCTCTCCCTCTAGGGGAGGGCTGCTTGAATCTCCCGATCCGCTAATCCTGCCAGGCCGCGGCCGCCTCGCGCATGGTTGTGAACCAGACGCCGGGCTTGGCGTAGACGTGTTGGATAACGCTTTCCAGCCAGGCCGGTTTGAAATCCCGTCCGCAGCACTGCGGGTGGAGAATCGTATTCCATATCCCACCCGGCACATGCTCATAACAATAGTCGAAACTCGACGTGAAAATTTCCTTCGACTGAGACGGGGTGTGGAAAGGGGCCGGATTGAACCAGGGATTTTTGGGATCGAGATAATAGCCCATGAATTCAAACTGAGCGAAGTCGTTGGTATCCCAGTGCAAAGGAATCTCCAGCAATTCCGAGGGCTGCCCCCAGGTGACCTCAAACGGTTCCTCGGTCTGGATGGTATCGCCTATCCGCAGTCGATAGGGCAAAAAATCATGGCCCTGCAAACTGCTGTCATACACAAAACCCAGGTCAATCAGATGCTGCGGCACATGCTCGCCCAACCAGTCTCCAATCGGTGAGCGAAAACCGACAGGCCGTTCTCCCACGGTTTTTTCCAACAGCTCAATCTGTTGTTCGAGATAGACGCGCTGCTGGTCCGGCGAGGCCGGCTCGACCCCGCTCATGGCCAGACCAACCTCGGAGGGTTGGTGGTACATGCTATGGGCCGCAATTTCGTGGCCCCGACGATGCGCCTCCTGCACCACATCCTGAAAGAGTTTGGCGCTGTGACCGGGGGTAAAGAAGGTGGCTTTGATGGAATATTTATCGAGGATGTCCAGGATACGCGGCATGGCCACCCGAGGACCGAATTCTCCGCGTGACAGGGGATTGGCAGTCGGGGAACGAAAAAACCCCAGCCACAAGGCCATGGCGTCGATATCGAAACAAAAACAGCAGGCCATTTTTTTGCCGTCCGGTACTTGTACCTTGCCCATAGACCCTCCTTATTATGAGCGTTCAGACTGCTTTGTCGTGTGGTATATGCTGGCGCGTGATACGCCTCCTGGTCTGTTCCTCCTTTTTTTGCGCGTTTCGACTCGTTTTCTTCTACTCAACCTGAGAAGAGGAAGGCAAGAGCGGACGCAATAATTTTTCGCCCAGTCGTGCCGGCTACCGAAAATGGGGCATGACTTTTTCCGCAAACAGACGCATCGAGCGTTCGACCCGGTCCTGCGGCAGCCCGCCGAAATTCATCCAGCACAGCAGCTCGCCCACCCCGGCGGCTTCCATTTCACGCACCCGGTCTACAATCCGCTCGGGCGAGCCGAACAGCACGGTCTCGGCCACCAACTGCTCCCAGGTGATGGTGGCCAAACGCTCGGCCAGGGCGCGAAACTGTGGTTGTAGGGCAGGCGGGGCTGCCTCGATATGCTCGGGAACGAGAAAACGGGCCAGGGATTGCTGATACCACAGCTCCGCCTCTTGGGCTTCGCGCAGGGCCTGAGCGTCTGTCGGCGCAACATAGATATGGCGCGACACACCCCACGACCGGAGCGCCGCCTGGATGGCGGTCTCAGACTGCCCGGCTTCACGCAGCGCTGCAGTATAGATATCCCGATTGTGTTCGATTTGACTGAACGGGCCGAACAGAATGGAATTCAGCATGGACCAGCCGCGTTGGGCCGCCAGTTGGATGGTCTCGGGACTGACGCAGACGAGTGACAGCGGAGGATGGGGTTTCTGGTGAGGCTTGGGAATGACCGGGATGTTTTCAATGCTGAAGAACTTTCCGTGATAGGAGACGCGCTCCTGCGTCCAGGCTTGGAGCATGATGTCTACGGTCTCGCTAAAGCGCTCGCGGTTTTCTATCTGCGGAACCCGGTAGCCGACAAATTCAACTGGGCGATTCCCCCGCCCAATCCCGATGCGCAGCCGACCCTGACTCAGAATATCGACAAAGGCAATTTCTTCTGCCAGACGAATCGGATCATGAAAGGGCAGGATAACAGCGGCCAGCCCGATGCTGAGCCGTTCCGTCCGCGCCGCAATCGCCGCGGCCAGCGCCATCGGGCTGGTCGAAATGCCATACTCAATAAAGTGGTGCTCGGTCAGCCAGACACTGTCGTAGCCGAGTTCTTCGCTGAGCAGGATCTGGGCAAACTCCCGATGAATGACTTCTTCGTGGGAGCTGCCCGGCGGAGCCTGAAGAAAATAATAGGTACCGAAACGCATGGTGTTGTCCTTTGGCGATGTCAGAAAAGAAAAAGCCTGTTTTTCCTCTCACATATTCTCAGTTTCATACCGAAAGCATCCTTCACGATCTATGGGACAAATTTGCGGCAAGCTGTAACAGCAATACATCCGCCCCGCGTGGCCCAATGAGGGATAGGCCAATCGGGCAACAATCAAGACTGCCCAATGGCAGATTGACTTGCGGCAGACGGGCCAGGCCAGCGATACATAAGAGACTCAGCGCCTGAGCCCGAAACGTCTCCAACTCATCCGCCGGCGTGTTCCGAAACGGGGCAATGCCAGGTGCGGTAGGGAGACATAAGACGCTATCCTCTCCGAGTAATGCCTCCATTCGAGCTGCGACCCGCGCTCGTTTTTCCTTGGCACTGTCTACAGCCGCTTGTGGAATTGTTGCCGTCCACTCGAAACGCTCATGAATCCCCGGCCCGAAAGTGGGTTGAACCTCTCGAATCCAGGCGCCGTGATTGGCCCAGATCTCCGCACCCTGAAGGACCCGGAAAAGCTGCATCCATTCCGAGAGTCCTTCCGGGCTGACCGTTACGGGCTGTGCCGGACCGATCGCTATGCTGAGCTTGTTGACGGCGGATTGGAGTGCTGCGGTGACCGCACCGTTCGCCAGAGTAAACGCGTCTGAGGCGAAGAGCAGTTGGCGTGGCGGCCGCGCCTTGGTCTGATCGTCCAGGAGCACACGACCGACCTTTTCCAGGAGCCTTGCGTCTCGGGTAAACCAACCCACCGTGTCAAAGCTTGAGGCGAGTGGGACTATCCCGTCGAGCGGAATACGCCCGTGAGTCGGTCGAAAACCAAATATCCCAGCATAGCTGGCAGGTAAACGCACCGAACCGCCACAATCAGTTCCAATGGCAAAATCCACCAGACCGCCAGCGACCGCAGCCGCCGAGCCACTGGAAGATCCGCCTGGGATACGGCCCACCGCGTTCGGATTCAGTGGCGTGCCGTAGTGGACATTTTCACCATTGAGACTGTAAGCAAGCTCATCTGTGTGCGTTTTGCCCACAATATGGGCGCCGACATCGAGTAGACGTTGCACCGCAGGAGCGGTGGTCTCGGCTGCGGGATGGGTGCGTAGCCAGTCCGGATTGCCGGCTCCCGTCCGCTGCCCGTTGATATGGAAGACGTCTTTGACCGCAAGAGACAGACCCGCGAGCGGCCCGATCTCCGAACCGGGAAGCGTGACATGAGTGTGGCGACAGAATGCGCCTAAGGGGTCGTGCATTGTGGACTCAAGGCCGATGCAGTTCGGCCGGTTTTCTGGTGAAGGTCTGCCAGCCACGTTTGAAGCCGTACAGCGGGGCTGCCATTTCTGCTACCGCAGCCTCAGGAGCCGAACAGTCCAGGACAACCAAGTCGGCTGCTTTTCCTACCTCCACGCCATAATCTGCGAGTCCCAGTATTTGGGCTGAACATTGAGTGACCATATCAAAGCAGGCCCGAACTTCCTCTTGATTATCCACCTGGCAGATATTGGCATACAGGTTGGCCATGCGAATCAACGAACAGTCGCCAAACGGCGTGAAGGGATTGAGAACATTATTGGTCGAGAGTGAACAGGTCACGCCTTGCTGCATGAGTTTATGCACCGGGGTAACGCCACGAATGATATTGTGATCCTGGTGGCGACCCATCAGATACAGATCGGTCGATGGCAGCACAGTGACCGCTACGCCAACATTTGCCAGGCGTTGGGCGATGGCGGAAAATCGCTCCGGAGAAATTGTTGACAGTTTGGTCACATGGCCGACCGTGACCCGGCCGCCATAGCCGAACTTTTCGGTGAGATTGCACACATACTCAATATCCATCTCGTCCGAGGTATGGCCGAAGTCCAAATGCATGTCGATAGCAACGTTGAACTCACGCGCCAGTTCGAAGATGCGATCTATCTGACCGTGTGGATCCGTGTCCGTGTAGGGCGCGGCCCCAATAACACCTGCACCCTGATTGAGTGCGGCAACCAAGAGTTCATCCGTCCCTGGATTATTGAGCAATCCTTCTTGCGGAAAGACACACACCTCAAGGTCCAACGCCCATTTATATTCCTGGATGAGGGGCAGCACGCCGTCGAGGCCCCGCAGCCCGATACCAGGGTCAACCTCAAGGTGGGTGCGTATATGGGTGGTACCGTGCAGGATGCATTTTTCCAGGGTGCGGGCTGCCCGCTGATATACGTCTTCCGCCGTGAATGCCTGTTTGGCAGCCGTGACTTGGACCAGGACTTCCTCCAGATTCCCTTCGGCCGACTGGCAGCGATCCAGAATGCAGGACTTGTCCAAATGGATATGGGTTTCAATGAAACCGGGTGCGACTAAACGACCCTGCAGGTCAAGCTCACGCCCTTCGGCCGACAGATTGGGTTCCATGGCTGCGATGCGGCCGTTCTGGACACCAATATCAACCGGCGTTTGCTCATCCTGTCCGGCAATGCGGCCTTTTCTGAGAATGAGGTCCATGCTGGCCTCCCTTTCCCCTCGTGCTTCCCGTCGTACGGTTTCACCTAACGGTCGAGCCGAACCTGCTCTTACTTATAAGGAGAGGACGAATTTTACGAAATATATACCCTTCGGTCCTCACTGACGACCGCCCACAAAAAATGGCGTGGCTAGTTGTCCTTCTGAACCATCCCCCCTACAATCCCCCGACCATAAGGAGGGCGGCTTGGCCTCGCATATTACGCCACTCAAAACCGCAGACCTGCCACCGCGCACCCGCTCGTTCTGGCAATTGGCCGGGCCGGGGGCTGTCCTGGTCGGTCTTTCCATAGGCGCCGGCGAACTGGTGATGTGGCCGTGGATTACGGCCAAGTTCGGAGCCAGCATGGCCTGGGCCGCGGCGCTGGGCGTCTTTCTGCAACTCTGGATCAATCTTGAGATCGGCCGCTGGACCATCGTCACCGGCGAAGCGCCGTATACCGGCTTTGCCCGAGCCTGGATGGGTTTCATTTATATCCTGTTATTTCTGACCTTCGCAGGTCTGTTTCTGCCCGGCTGGGCGCGTGTTTCCGGCGCGGCCCTCAAGGGCCTGATTTTCGGACCGGACGGCCCCGGCGCGGACTGGATGTGGACCGGCCTGACCTTTGTGTTGATCGCTGCCATGCTCTTCGGCCCTAAAGTCATGTATCAGGCCATGGAACGGATCGTCATCGGCCTGGTGGTTTTCATCACGCTGGGCCTGATTTTCGTGGCCTTTCAGGTCGGCACCCTGGATCACGTCGCCGAGATGGGGCGTGGGCTGGTGAACTTTGGCCACATCGAATTGACGGACGATTTCCCCTTTAGTCGATTCTTCGGGGCGGTGGTGTTCGCAGGAGCCGGCGGGGCCGGTAACCTGTGGTACGCTTTTTACTTGCGCGACAAGAATATCGGTATGGGGGCGCGGATGCCGAGCCTGCAAAACCCGTTGCGGGGCGGGTCGAACGAGGAAGAAGCAACCGGGTATGTCTATCCAGAAACGGAAGCCAACCAACGCGCCTTCAGAGACTGGTTTCGCTGGATACGTCTGGACCAGAGCCTCTTCTTTTGGGGGCTGAACAGCTTTACCATGTTCCTGTTCATGTTTGGGGTGTTATGCGTCTTACGCCCCAGCGGCGTCGTTCCGGCCGAGGGCCGGATTATCTGGGACATGTCGCTCATTCTGGAGAACTCGATGGGCGCGACAGGGCATTATCTCTTTCTGGCGATCGGCATGGCCACGCTTTTCAGCACCCAGTTGGTCAGCGTCGATGGCAACGCCCGTGTCTGGTCCTATATTATCCGTACATCGTTCCCGTTTGGGGCAAAGATCGACCAAGCCAAACTCTACGTTCCTTTTGCCGTCCTCTTTATGGTCGCCGGTACGGCCAGCACCTGGTTTTTTGAGCGCTTTGCCGTTACCGGGCTGGGCTTTCTGTTTAACGCCGCCCTGCTCAGCGGTCTGACCATGGCGCTGTACGTGCCCTTGATGCTGTATATGAACCTGCGCACCCTGCCGCCCTCGGCCCGACCGGGGCCGGTGTCGATTATCATGATGTCCATCGCCTCTGTGGTCTACGGCAGCTTTGCGCTGTACTCGCTGTGGCTCACGATTTTCTAAGCCTTCTCATGTCAACCCATACTGGGGCAGCGGCTGGTTCGATTCGGCTGCCGTGAACAAGCCGGTTGCGGGGTGCGGCGCTTCTCGGTAGAAATTCTCCACTACATGGTATGGAGGTCGATATGGCTCTGCTGATAAAGATGGCTGGATTCTTATTGCTCTCTTTTGGTGGGATTATCTGCTGAGTCTGTCCGAACGGTGAGAAGGGAGAGGGTATGGCTGGAGCTGTGTGTTTGATTACTGGTGTGGGCCCCGGAACCGGCGCGTCGCTCAGCCGCCGCTTTGCCCAGGGAGGCTATCGCGTAGCCATGCTGGCCCGGACCCAGGAGCGTTTGTCGCAACTGGAAAAAGAAATTGCCGGCTCGCGCGGCTATGTGTGCGATGTATCTGACGAAGCCGCGGTCAACGCCACTGTCGCTCAGGTGAAAGAAGAAATGGGCGCGCCCGAAATCCTGATCCATAATGCGGTGGGCGGTGCGTTCGGCACCTTTCTTGAAATCGAGCCGCAAACGCTGTCCGACAATTTTCAAGTCAATACGATGGGGCTGCTGTATCTGGCCAGAGCCGTCGCCCCGGATATGATCGAAGCCGGCAAGGGTGTGATTCTATCCTCCGGGAATACCTCGGCCTTACGCGGGAAGCCGCGTTTTGCCGGCTTTGCCCCGACCAAAGCGGCCCAGCGTATCCTCTCGGAGTCCATGGCCCGTACCCTGGGGCCTCAGGGTATTCATGTCGCCTATATCGTCATTGATGCGGTGATCGATCTGGCCTGGACGCGCAAGATGCTGCCCGACAAGCCGGACGATTTTTTCATTCAGCCGTCAGCCATCGCCGATACGGCCTACCACGTCGCCCATCAGGACCGCTCGGGCTGGTCGTTCAACGTGGAAGTCCGGCCGTTTGGCGAGGAATGGTAGAAACGATTATCGGCTGTCTGCCTTAGTAGGGCCTCCCGTCTTTGTGCGTAAACGCCCAGGTACCGTCGGCTTCGGATTTTGCGCAGATATCATCATCAGGATAGACCACGTCATCTCCTGCCGTTCGATCACCTATCTCAAGATACGTCACCGCATTTTCTGAACGATTCAGGAGGTGGTGAGCGCTTCCCTCGCCGGCCTGAAATCCTATGCATTCTCCAGGTCCCAAGACATATTCGTAGCTTCCGTAGACCAGTGTTGGAGTACCGCTCAATATATAGACGAATTCGTCTTGTTGAGAATGCTGATGTTTCAACGCAGACATCGACCCCGGAGACAAGGTGGTCAGGTTAACGCCAAAATTTTTCAACTGAAAAAAATCACCAAGTTTTCGCTTGATTCGGCCATTCATCAGTGAGGCATATGGTTCGGGGTAATTCGATTTCTTCGAAGGTGCCGGAACCTCTGCCGCAGGTGTTGGTCTCGGAGAACTCATAAAATTTCCTCCTCTGGGTGGGGTAGAGAACAATCTTAACCTCATTCGATCAAGGGCGCGCCACATGGAAGGCCGGGCGTTTGGCGAAGAATGGTAGACACGATTGAGGGCCGCATATAGATTTCTCAGCCGTCATCAAAAATCCGCGTGACGGCCTTTTCCCCGCCTGTACCTATCTCGTGAAAAACCTTAAAGGAATATACCTGCGATGGAACCACAAACCGCCAAATCTACAAGCAGCGTCCGCTACCAACCGGACGAGAGTCCACCGCGTGCGCTGGCCGTCGGTCTCGGCCTCCAGGCCGCCATCCTCGTCTTTACACCAATAATCACCTTGCCGCTCGTCGTGCTGAAAGCGGCAGACCAGAGTGAAACCTATGTGTCGTGGGCCATCTTCATGGCTGTGATCATCAGTGGGATCACCACGCTCGTGCAGGCGGTGCGGATCGGGCGGTTCGGGGCCGGGCATATCTTGATCATGGGTACCTCCGGCTCGTTCATCGCCGTCTGCATCACGGCGCTCACAGAGGGCGGACCCGCCCTGCTCGCGACCCTGATTATCATATCATCGGTGATCCAGTTTGTGCTGGCGGCGCGCCTGTCACTGCTCCGGCGTTTTGTCACACCGGTCGTGTCCGGTACAGTTCTCGCTCTGATTGTCATCTCCATTGCCCCGGTCATATTCAACATGCTGACGGATGTGCCCGAGGGCACGCCGGCGTCCGCAGCTCCGGTATGCGTCGTCATCACTCTGGGCACGATCGTGGCTCTGAGCCTGCGCGCGCCGGACGCCTGGCGGCTGTGGGCTCCGGTCATTGGGATGGGCGGAGGCTGCGTCGTTGCTGCGTTCTTCGGCCTCTACGATATGCAGCGCGTTGCCGACGCGGCGTGGATCGGCCTGCCGAATATCGCCTGGCCGGGCCTCGACCTCACGTTTGACGGGCGCTTCTGGTTGCTCCTACCGTCGTTCGTATTTGTGACCCTGATCGGGGCCGTCGACACGATCGCGGACGCCACCGCCATTCAGCGCATCTCATGGCGCGACCGCCGAGCGGTTGATCTGCGCGTTGTCCAGGGTGCGGTCAATGCCGACGGCCTCGGCAACCTGTTGTCCGGTCTGGCCGGCACTATCCCGAACGCCACCTATTCAACCAGCTTGTCGTTGGCCGAACTGACGGGGGTCGGCGCACGAAGCGTCGGCGTGTATATCGGACTCATCTTCCTCGGCCTGGCCTTCCTGCCCAAAGTGACGGCCCTCCTGATCGCCATTCCCGCGCCCGTGGTCGGCGCCTACGTATTCGTGCTGCTGGCGCTGGTCTTCGTCCAGGCATTGAAGCTTATGGTACAGGATGGGATTGACGCGCGCATGTCGCTCATCGTCGGGCTCGGGTTCTGGGTCGGGGTGGGCTTTCAGAATCAGGCTATCTTCACAGACTATCTCGGCGAGACCTTAGGCAAGGTGCTCGAAAACGGCATGACGGCCGGCGGCTTGACCCTGCTCGTATTGATCCTGTTCTTGGAGTTGACCGCGCCCCGGCGGAGCCGCCTCGCAATGGAGCTGGATATTGCGGGCCTGCCCAAGCTCGACGCCTTCCTGCGCGCGTTGGCGGACCGCATGGGCTGGCACTCCGCAGCCGCGGAACGCCTCTGCTCGGCCGGGGAGGAGGCGCTGCTGAGTCTGGTCCACCAGGAAGAGGACGAGACCGAGCGTGAAGGGCGGCGCCTGCTCGTCGTGGCGCGGAACGACCATGGAACCGCGGACCTGGAATTCATCGCCGCCCTTGGAGAAGACAACCTGGAAGACCGCATGCTGATCTTGAGAGAGCAGGTTGACAGGCCGAGTGAGCGCGAACTCTCGCTCCGCCTGCTCCGGCACTTTGCGTCGTCCGTCCGGCACCAGCAATACCACGACATCGATATCGTGACGGTACGCGTAGACGGCTCCGGGTAGCTCCTCTCTCAGGAGAGAGCCACTCAAAGCTGCTGGCACCGCGGACAAAAATGTGTGCCGCGCTGCCCGACCAGAGTGCGTTCAATCGGAGTCCGACAACGCCGGCAGGGCTTGCCCGTGCGGCCATAGACCCGAAAGAAATTCTGGTAGTTGCCTTCAGGATAGACCCAGTCAATGGCCGCGCCGTTGTGCTTAATGCCGTCGTTCAGCGCCGCCCGGATCGCTTTATGCAGCGCTGCGACTTGGTGGCCATCAAGCTCAGCAGCCCGGGAGAAGGGATGCAGTCTGGCCCGCCAGAGCGCTTCATCCGCATAGATATTACCCACCCCGGCAATAAAAGACTGATTCAGCAACAGCGCCTTGAGCCCACCGGTTTTTTTGGCAATGAGCGGACGAAAGCGCCGCAGGGTAAAGGTCGGCGCTAACGGTTCCGGGCCGAGATGGCCGGTCACGGCTGCGAGATCGTCCACGCAATAGACCCGCCCGAACTTGCGCGCGTCATTAAAATGCAGGGTGTAGCCGGTATCGAAATCACAGCTGAAATGCACGTGCTTATGACGTGGATAGCCGGTTTCACGGACCTCAATTCGCCCGCTCATTTTGAGATGGATGACGAGATAGCGAGTGGAGGCGTCTGAAACGGACCGCAGGGTCAAGACGATGTATTTCCCGCGCCGCCCCAGGGATTCGATCCGGTGGCCAGGCAAGGTACGGGTGACGGCGCGAATGGACGGTCGGATGGAATTCGGCCAATTCCCCCAGGCGTGGGTAATCTCCGCCCCTATGAGAGAAGGGTAGGTCGGCAGTCCGGCTTCCGCGGGTTCACCACGTGTGAGCTTACGGACAATCGTTTCCACTTCCGGGAGTTCGGGCATAGCCTATAGCCTCTCTGTTAAAAAATTGATAGCTGGACGCCAAGCAAAGAGGAGGAGATTCAGACATGGCAGTGAAAAAGTTTTCAAGCGCGTATTACGTAGTCAACAATATGGATCAGGCGGTCAATTTTTACCAGGACATCCTGGGTCTGGATATCAAATTTCGCGATGGCGACCGCTGGACTCAGTTCGATGTGAATGGGGTCGGAGTGGCGTTGGCAGACCCGAGTGAAGGCTCGGTCCCTCCGGGCGGCGGGGCGACCGTTGTGCTGGAGGTTGAGGACCTCGGGGAAATGCGTGAGAAGCTGACCCAAAACGGTGTCACGGTCAACGAGACCGTGGACATGGGCGGACACGGCAAATACTTCACCGCGGTAGACCCGGCGGGCAATATCGTGCAGATCTTCGCCCGCTCGTAGACGTGCGATACGCCTCTACCAAAGCCGTTCAAATCTGGTATGGAACACACATCCCCCCCTTGTCAGGAGAAGATGTCATGAAGCAACTGTGGTCGGACTGGATGAAGAGCCTTGTTGTGGTCGTGGGTCTAGGTGTGCTGGTGGGGCCGGTTTCGGTTGCTTGGGGCCACGGAGATGGGGAGGATGAAGTTCCGCTCTGGCAGTGGGAGCCGGAGCAGTTTCAACAGCATGTGGCCACGGTCAGGAGCGGTAAAGACCTGACGCCCAAGTCCTGGCCGGACGGGACGCGGGTGGCGGTGAGTTTTTCGTTTGACTTTGATACCGAGCCGGTCTGGATGGGATTTCAGGGCCAGCAAAGCCCCTCGTATATGTCGCGGGGTGAGTATGGCGCGCGCGCCGGCATGCCCCGCATCTTTGCCTTATTGGAAAAGCACGATATCCCGGCCTCGTTTTTTATTCCCGCCATCTCGATGATCCTGCATCCGCAGGTCATTGAGGAAATAAAAAAACACTCCGACTATGAGATCGGCTTTCACTCCTATGTGCATGAAAACCCGCTGACGCTGAGTGAAGCGGAAGAGCGCGCCGTCTATGAGAAAGCCATGAAAATCTTTGTCGAAAGGGTGGGCAAACGACCGACCGGCTTTCGGTCCGCGGCCTGGGACCTGACGCCGGCGACCATTCAGATCGTCAAAGAAATGGGTTTTCTGTATGAAAGCAGCATGATGGCGGATGACCGTCCCTACAGCCTGCTGGCCAACGGAGAAGAAACCGGACTGATCGAACTCCCGGTCGAATGGATACTCGACGATTGGCCGTTGTTTCAAATAAGCTGGCCGAGCCGGCACGTCAGTATCCGTAACGCCGATGACGTGTACTCGATCTGGAAAGACGAATTTGACGGCGCCTACGAAGAAGGGACGATGTATATTCTCACCATGCATCCTCAAGTCATTGGTCATCGCTACCGGATGCAAATGCTCGACAAGCTCATCACCTATATGAAGAGCAGACCCGGGGTCTGGTTCGCCACCCACGAACAGATCGCTCTCTATGTCAAAGAGCAGGCCGGACTGGGGAGCGGCGACGCCTCGGTGGCAAAGCCCGCAGAGGATGGGCCTGCCGGATAAGCATAGGGTCTGAGTTTGGATATGAATAAAGGGGGAAAGCATGGCTTACGACCTGCTCATTACAGACGCTCAGATTTGTGACGGCACTGGCGCGGCGCTCTCTCATGGCGCTGTTGGAGTCAAGGACGGAGTCATCACCGACGTTGGCTCGGTGTCCGGAACGGCAACGCGAACGATTCGCGCCGACGGCTGCGTGGTCGCACCGGGCTTTATTGATATCCATACCCACTACGACGCGCAGGTCTCCTGGGACCCGCTGCTCACCTGTTCAGGCTGGCACGGGGTGACCAGCGTCCTGATGGGTAACTGCGGGGTCGGTGTTGCGCCGTGTCGCCCGCAGGAGAAAGACATAGTCTCGTGGGACTTGGTCAATGTGGAGGCCATGCCGCAAGAGGTGCTGCTGAATGGTGTGGCCTGGGATGAGTGGGAGAGCTTTCCACAATATATGCAGGCCATTGTGCGGCGCGGCACGGCGCTCAACGTGGGTTTTCTGGTGCCGTTATCCAGCTTTCGTTATTTTGTCATGGGCGCCGAAGCCTCCGAGCGCGAAGCCAGTGACGAAGAACTCGCTCGCATGACCGCGCTTTTTCGGGAAGCCATGCAGGCCGGGGCGTATGGCTATTCGCTGAGCTTGCTCGACCAGCACATCGGCTATCAGGGCAAACCGCTGGCGAGTCGGATGGCTACCCAGAAAGAACTCTGTACGCTCGGCCAGGTGATGAACGAGCTGGGCAAGGGAGTCATCGAAATCGCACTGACCCGGAGCGTGAGTGTGTTGACCGACGAAGAATTGGCATTGCTGCTCGCCCTTGCCGAAGCCAGCCAGCGCCCCATCACCTGGCTGGCCCTCCTGGGACGCTCGGATAAACCTGGGGTCTACCGCTCGGCCCTGGACCGCCTGCAACCTTGGTTCGATAAAGGGCTGCGGATTCCTCCCCAGGTCACCCCGCGCCCCATCCAGCAGTACTACACCCTCAAAGTGCCCTTTATCTTTGCCAGCCTGCCATCGTGGAAGGAGGCGTTCAACAGACCGGTTGCGGAACAGATCGCCCTCTACCGGAAGCCGGAATTCCGCGCGGCCTTTCGTCAGGATCTGCAAATCGGCGGCGCCATTTTTACTAACCAGTGGAATCAGGTCCACGTTGTCAAGGTGACGAAGGACCACAACTCCAGGCATTTAAACAAAAGCATCGCGGACATTGCCGCGGAAACGCATAGCGACCCGGTTGATACGATCCTGGATTTGGCCATTGACGAAGACCTGGAGATGGGCATTACGCTCTCGGTCATCAATACCAACCCTGACGAAGTGCGCGAGTTGATCACCCATCCCGACTGCCTCATTGGCCTGTCCGATGCCGGAGCGCATGTGGACCAGCATTGCGACGCCGGGGTGCCGACCTATCTGCTCGGGGAGTGGGTGAGAAAGCGCCAGGCCATGACGCTGGAGGAAGGCGTGCGCCGCCTGACCTCAGAGCCGGCCCGGTTTCTCAATCAGCCCAGGAAGGGCCGTCTTGCTGCGGGCCTGGATGCGGACCTGGTCATTTTCGATCCCGAGACGATCGGTCCTCAGCCGCCCCAATGGGTCAACGATCTGCCGGGCGAAAAGCCCCGCCTGATCGAACGGGCCACCGGCGTCCAGCACACTGTTGTCGGCGGAAATATCGTCTTTTCGGATAATGTCCACCAGGGCGGGCTGCCCGGCTCGATGCTCCGGCCGGTCTGATAGAGCTGGCGGATTATGGTAGGGTGTCTGGGAGTGGTGTTCCTGCGCCCGTGGATGCCGCCAGGGAGGGATCACGATTCCCCCCGCTAGGTTCGCCTTACCCTTAGGGTAGTCGAGCGTGCTCTCGGGAAATGAGAACAAGGTTGCTGAAAAATTGGCTCAGAGTCTGGTGGTCCCTCACCATATTCTTTGGCTATGTAGCTCTCATCCTCGTCGGTCTTGACCTTGAACTGAGTTCAAGAACACCGCTCCCGATAGAAGAGGTCATTCGTATCGCCATCCTCGTGCAGCTTTTATACATCATCGGGCGTGCGCACCAAGAATGGGGCAAGCTGAATTAGGCCGTCCCTGAAATAGGGTATGATACCGTCTACTCTCACCGCTTGGGGCCATAGTTTCCCCCGAGTTTAATGTCATAACTGCGGCTGATAGAAGTCCAGACCCTGACTCTTGAAATTTCCTGTTCTGTCGGCTAGGTGCCGAACATCATTACCCAAACAACTTCGGAGAGTTACAGTGAAGAGTAAACGTAATCCGCTCGGACTGAGGGGGAAGTGGACATGGCATTTTAGCCATAGTGAATGTCGTTGCGGTCATCCACAGGAGGTATACCCAGTAAACTTTAGTAGAAAACATAGGTATCTTCCTCCGTATAATAAAGAGTCGGGTCTAATTGGGGGTTATTATTGGATACCTAGCATGGAAGGGAGAAGAGGAATTGTATTGTCTAACGGAAAGCATGATACGAAGCCTGGTAAGACAAAAGGTCGATTTCTTATTCCTAATAGCATGCGGAAACCTGAAAGAATTGTAAAGAATGAGTTGTGGGGGTCTTGGTCCGATCAACCGAGTAACGAACGATATGCTCATTGGGGTGGGTGGTATTTAGAGAAAGACCCTTCATTCTCATGGGAACAGGAGTGGTTTCGAAGGACCACCATTGTTGCGGTGCTAGTCACATTGGCAGCTTCTTCTGTTGTTCTTGTGGATTATGGGATAAAGGTTGTTTCGTGGATTCGGCAATTTGGATGTGACTTTGGTATATAATTCCCTCCGAGGAGGGGAGAGGGGATGACCCTACGCGCGGCCAAAATGCTCGAAGATGCCGCTGTAGGCTTTCTTTTCCGGCGGGCGGTAGGTTTTATACTTGCTCGTGGTCTTGCCCAATTCGACCAGCGACTCGGCCATCTTGACGGCGCATACCACGCCGTCAAGGACGGGTATCTCAAGTTCCCGCTCCAGCTCGTCGGCAAACTGGGTAAATCCGGCACAGCCGAGTAAAATAGCCTCGGCATCGTCTTCGTCCCGTGCCCGGCGCGCTTCGACGCGCAGCTTTTCGAGCGCCCCGGCCGGGTCTTTTTCCACATCCAGCACGTAGAGTGGAGAGGTGCGGATGCTCACAACCTTCTCACGGAAGCCGTAGCCGGCGACCATTTCTTCGAGCATGGTGCGCGTCCGCGGGATCACGGTCACAATAGAAAAGCGCGCGGCCAGCATGGAGGCCATATACAGAGAGGCTTCGGCTATACCGACAACCGGCTTGGGGGTAAGCTCGCGTGCCGCGTGCAAGCCGGGGTCACCATAACAGGCGATAATATAGGCGTCGCACTGTTCGGTCTCCCCCGTTTGGATTTCTTCGAGCAGACCGGGAATACTCAGGTAGTCATCGTAATAAGATTCGATGGAAGCTGGCCCAAATCGGGGGCTGACCGCTATGATCTGGGTGCCTGGCCGGGCTACCGACTCGCCGGCCGCGCCGATTGCACGCGTCATTTCCTCGGAGGTATTGGGGTTGATGATCTTGATCTTCATGCCAGTCCTTTCTGCCGGGCCAATAAGGCAAGCGTGTCGGCCAGAATATCTGCACCCAGACAGATATCTTCCGCGCTGGTGTCCTCCGCAACATCGTGGCTGCGGCCGCCGATGCTGGGGATGAAGAGCATGGCGGTTGCGACATGCCGACTCAGGACCATGGCATCATGCCCGGCTCCGCTGGGCATACGCAGGGCCGGAACGGCCCGCTGCTGGGTTGCGGCCTCAATGGTATCGACCAGGGCGGCGTCCATATCCGCCGGGGCGATGCTCAGCAGATGGACCGCCTCAACGCTGACGCCCTGTCGTCCATGAAACGTGGCGACCGCTGCATTGATTTCAGCTTCCAGACGATCAAGAACTTCCGGTTGAGGATCGCGGAACTCGACCAGGACCTGGGCCGAACTGGGCACGACATTGCCGGCGCCCGGTTCAAAAACAATATGGCCCAGATTCCACACGCTCAGCGCGCTGCCGGCGTGCGCAAACCGGTCGAGCAACTCGGCACACAGCCGAATCAGGACGGCGCCGGCGTCCTTGCGCAAGTGCATGGGCGTAGTGCCGGCGTGGTCGGCCTGGCCGGCACAGGTAATACGGCTGCGTCGAATGCCGACGATGGTGGTGACGATACCGATTTTTTGCCCTTCGACCTCAAGTCGCGGACCCTGTTCGATATGACCCTCAAAATAGGCCAGGTGGCGACTCGGATCGATCCGGACGCGGGGTTGTTCGACGTATCCGGCTTCGGTCAGGGCGTGTGTGAGCGAGACGCCGTGCGTATTTTTCGCGCCTTCAATATCCGCGTCCGACAACTCGCCACAAAAAGACAAGCTGCCGGCCAGGGCCCGATACGTCCCTTCTTCATCGGCAAAGGAGATCACGTCAACGCCGAGGTCGGGCAGGCCGTTCGATTCATTCCGTGCCCGGGCGATCTCCAGGCCGTACAGTACCCCCATAGCGCCATCCAGCCAGCCGCCTTTCGGCACAGAGTCGGTGTGCGAGCCGATCAGCACGGCTGTGTCCACCCCGCGTGCCCGTCCGTATACATTCCCGATCCCGTCGATCTCCGTGTCGAGACCGGCCTCGCGCATCTGTTCGACCAGCCACTGCCGCGCGGCTCGGTCTTCAGGCGTAAAGGACAGCCGATTCACACCAGTCTCAACTTTTCCGAATTGGGCGAGTTGTGTGAGACTGTTCAGCAGACGGGCGTGGTTGAGTTGCATGGGCGTATCCTTATGGGAAAAGGCTATCTCACGGAAATAGGTGAAAGTCCATCCCGCGCTTTTCGAGAGCGTCTCAGTGATCATGGCGAGAGGCCGTCAGGTTGACTTTTGTGGTTTTTTGTTTAGGGAGTGAACTGTCGACCCTACGGCCTCAGGCTTCGCATATTCAGCCTGGAATCACCCCAATCCTACCAAGAGACATCGGGAAAAGCGTTTGAGGAGAACTTTGGAGGAAGCGACATGACCGAAGAACAACACGACCGGGACAAAACGGCCATCGCCGAGCTGATCGCGCGGTATAATTTCGCTATTGATCACGACGACTATCAGGGTTGGGCAGACTGCTTTGCGCCAGACGGCGTCTTTGACGGGGTGATCGGCAAATTTGACGCCCATCGGGAACTCGACCGCTTTACCGCCGAGGTCAAACGGCTGGCGGCCGAGAGTCCCAAGCTGCGCCACTATGTGACCAATATTCTGACCGAGGTGGACAGCGATACGGCCCGCTCGAAGTGTTTTTTGCTGCTGACCTCAACTACCAAGGAGGGCGGCAGCCGGGTGGCCATGGCCGGGGAGTACGAAGACCGGCTGGTCAAACACGAGGGTCAGTGGCTGTTTTCGTATCGCAAGGTCCATATCGACGGGGCGATGGGATAAGAGCGCCGCCCCTATCGTCTCGGGGGTCAGTTTTGTAGGCAGGCTAAGCCGACCTGCTCATCTACCACTCCACGAATGAGAGTCTCCGTGTTCATACGAGAATATCTGGAAAAGGGATGTTCCCGTGTCTACAATTAATCTCATCCTCTATAACGGGTAAAACATGTTGACGTATAAAGCCCTGTATAAATTCCTCGACCACGGCGTCCACGCCGAAGTATTGGATTTTCCGGGCACGATCACCTGTGGTGCAAACCTGGAAGAGGCTCGACGCTTGCTGGCAAGCGCACTGGCGGACATGGCCGAGACGAATCTGCTACGGGGTGAGCCTTTACCCCAGCCCGACCCCTCATTGACTGATCCGGAGGCTGACATAGAAGAGCCTATTCACCTGCTGTTGACTGCGGCGTCTCATGTCAGAATCGTTCCTCAGTCGCCCGCACCATGAAACGGCGCGATCTGCTGAGACACTTGAGTCAATACGGGTGCCAGTTCGTGCGGGAAGGGGGAGAACATTCCATCTGGGAGAATCCGGCCACCAATCGCCGGACTTCGGTTCCGCGCCATCGTGAGATTCCCGAATTCACGGCTGCACGGATTTGTAAGCAACTCGGCATCCCCGTGCCCTCATGAGCCTGTCTTCCGCTCGCGTCGAAGCTGCTCCGTCCCCTCACGGTCCAACTGCATATCTTCGGTAATTACGACGCCATACTCTTGCCGGGCGGTGTCTCGGGTGTAGTATTCGTCCAGCACATCTTCCAGAACCTGCTGCGGGTCGCGTTGGAAAGGGTCGCCGTAGCCGCCGCCGGTGGCGCCAATGGTGATTAAGCGTTCTCCGGCTTTGACGCTGCGATAGGGAACTTTTGAGGGCAGGGCGATTTCTTCGTTAGCCAGGGTTCTCAATGTCAGGGTACCGGGTATACCCGTGCTGCCTCCGTCAAACCCCCAGGCTCCATACACAAAACCGTCGGCTTCCACTGACGTGCCACCGTCACTCAGATAGTGCAACTCCTTGACTGATCCCATACCGCCTCGCCATTGCCCAGGCGCACACGCATTCTCTCTTAGCTCGTAGCGTTCGACCCGCAGCGGCACGTGGGACTCAACGTCTTCAATCGGATTATTGCGGGTGTTGGCATACAGCGTATCAACGGTGTCCATGCCATCGTGCCCGTACCGACCGCCATAGCTGCCTTCAAAAATTTCCAAATGCACCCAGGGACTGTTGTTCTGACGCATCCCGCTTGAGGCAATGGCCTTGAGATTACCGATGCCGGCACTGACCTGGTGGGGTACGGCCTGGGCCAGGGCCTGCATGACGGTATCGCTTAAGACATTGCCGGTGACAAAGCGGGCAATGGTCGGGGCCGGAAAAATAGGATTGGCCAGCGTGCCGCGGGGAGCAATGATTTCAATGGGGCGGTAGAGTCCGGCGTTTTGCGGCAGGTCGCCGTAGATTTCGGTGTCGAGCAGGACCGAGCGCAGCACCAGCCAAATGGCCACATCAACCGTACCGACCAGCGGCATGTTGATGGGCCGGTCCGACACCTGCGGCGCGGTGCCGGTCAAGTCTACGCGCAGCTCCGAGCCGCTGACCGTCAGGGTTACACAAATGGGCAGGTTGCGCCGGCTCGGGTCGGGGTCATCAATATAGCCATCCATATGGCCGGTGGCGGCATAGCTGCCGTCCGAGATCTGTTTGAGCGCCTGCCGCATCAAGCGCTCGGAGTAATCAAACAAGGAGGCACAGGCGGCTTCGACCGTGTGGAGCCCGTAGCGCTCGATGAGTTCGATATAACGCTGCGCACCGATGCGACAGGCTGCGATCTGAGCCTCCATATCGCCGACCACCAGATCGGAGATGCGGATATTGTCGCGCAATAATTGCCACACCGCGGCGTTCCGCTTACCCTGCTCAAACACCTTGATCGCCTTGAACTGCAAGCCCTCGGCATAAGCATCGAACGCCTCGACAATACCCGTACTGCCCGGGGTCTGACAGCCAATATCAAGATGATGGGCCGTGGTAACGGAAAAACCGACCAGATCATCCCGATAGAAAACCGGCACGCAGAACCCGACATCCGGGCCGTGGCTGGCCCCGCCATATGGGTCGTTATGCATGATGACATCGCCGGGCAGGATGGATTCTCCCCGCTGGGCGAGCGCGTCGAGTATCCCCCGCACATAGCCGGGAATAGGGCCGGACTGGAGGGGCGTGCTCTGCTTTGACTCGCATAACTGTTCACCGCGCGCATTGACCAGGGCGGTGCCGAAATCCTCAGACTCCCGAATAATGCTCGAATACGACATGCGCATGAGCTTATAGCCCATCTCCACCGCGATATTCTCCAGCGCCCCCAAGATGACGCTGGCCGTAATCGGATCAATGCCGTGGCCCTCGGGCGCCGTGTCTGCCGGGGTTCTCATGCTGCCCCTCCTATCCGCATGAGCAGATTCCCGTGGGTGTCGAGCCGAAAACGACAATCCGGCGGCACAACGGTGGTCGAGTCTGTTTGCAGGATGACCGCCGGGCCGCTTATCTCCTCATCGACGGGGAGCCGTTCACGCCGATAAAAAGCGGTGTCCAGACTGCGCAACTCATTCTGAACCCGAAACATCGACGGCTGGGTTCTGACCAGCGCGGCCTGGAGCGAACCCGAGCCGGATGCAGGCGCGGCCTGGATTTTCTGTGCCTGACCAATGCCGACCAGACGGATGGTCACGATTTCAAGCCGGCTGTCCGCAAAGAAATGACCATACTCCGACTCGTGCTGCCGGTGAAAACGGTCGATAACGCGGTCAAGTGCGGCTGTATCGAGCGGACCGGGCGGAACCGCGACTCGCAACTCATAGCCCTGGCCGACGTAGCGCACATCGGCAAACCGCGTAAAGCTGACTTCGGCCTGGGCGATACCGTCATCGCTGAACTGTTGCCGCAATTCGTTTTGCATCTGGGTAAATGCGGCGTTGAGCCGGGGCAGGTCGAACTCGGTCGAGACCTGAAAAGCGGTCCGGGTCGCGTCGTATTTGACATCCGTGGTGAGCAGCCCGACGGCCGAGGTGATGCCGGGGTAGGGGGGGATGATGCACTCCGGGATGCCCAGCAGACGGGCAACCTCTGCGCCGTGGAGGGGTCCGGCTCCGCCAAAGGCAACCAGGGTATAGGCTCGCGGGTCAATGCCTTTTTGCACGGTGCGGGAGCGGATGGCATTGGCCATATTACTGTTCAGAATAGTGACGACCCCTTCGGCTGCTTCCATATCGGACAGCCCAAGCTGGTCTGCCAGAGCATGAATGGCCCGTCTGGCGGCTGCCGCATGAAGTGCCATGGCACCGCCGAGAAAATTATCGGTGTCCAGCCGACCCAGGAGGATATTGGCGTCCGTGACCGTGGGCTGGGTTCCCCCGCGACCATAGGCCGCCGGACCCGGCTGGGAGCCGGCACTGTGCGGTCCGACCCGAAAACCTCCGCCAGGGTCAATATGGGCGATGCTGCCGCCGCCGGCGCCTATGGTGTGAATGTCGATCATCGGCACCAGAACCGGATAGCCGGCTATCCAGGTATCGCGGGCCGTGGCTTCGCTGAACTGTCCGTCCGTGACCACGCCGATATCGGCGCTGGTGCCGCCCACGTCAAAGGTAATGAGCCGGCTGCGCTGCGAACGCTCGCCCGTCCAGGCTCCACCGAGCACACCCGCGGCCGGGCCGGACAGCAGGGTCAGGGCGGGCTTCTGGGCAACCACGCGGGGCGTAGCCAACCCGCCGTTGGAGCGAATAATACGCAGCTCGGCCCCAATCCCGGCATGACGTAAGCGTTGCTCCAACTGCGAAATATAGCGCTGGACGCCAGGACCGATAAAGGCGTTAATGGCAGTGGTGGTAAAGCGTTCAAACTCGCGGAACTGGGGGGCGAGGGAAGCCGAGGTGGTGACAAAGACCTCGGGGTATTCTTCGAGAATGATCTCACGCGCCCGATCTTCATGCCGGGCGTTGAGATACGAGAACAAAAAACAGACGGCGATGGATTCAACCTGGGCGTCTTTGAGCTCGCGGGCCGCCGTGCGAACCGCGGCTTCATCGAGCGGAATCAGGACCTCGCCATGCGGCGGAATGAGCCGTTCCGGAACGCCCGTGCGATAACGGCGGCGCACCAGGGGACGGTCCTGCCAGGGAATCTCCTGCTGGATGGAGTAGTGATGCGGCCGCTGGTGGCGACCGATGTGGAGAATGTCGCGGTAGCCCTGGGTGGTAATCATGCCGGCGGTCGCGCCCTTATATTCCAGCAGGGCATTGGTCGCGATCGTGGTGCCGTGGTAGATCAGGGCAATGCTGTCGAGCGGAATGGTCTGCTGCTGGCACAGCTCGGTGATTGCGCGCATGACTCCCAGAGAAGGATCGTCCGAGGATGTCGGCACTTTATGGATGGCCAACCGATCCGTCTGGGTATCTGCCAAGACCGCGTCGGTGAATGTCCCGCCTACGTCAACCCCAATGAGTCGCATATATCGCCCTTGGGGCTACTCTAGCGAGTTTCTTCCGGCTTGACAAAAGACCGGCCCGTATCGTATGAGCTTGGAATGAACATTCACTCAGTTTACGTCGCGCACCGGACTCTGGCGAAAGGCGCTCAGTAGTGAAATCTCAGGTTTTACGCAAAAAACGCAAATCCCCGTCTCAGGTGACCGACGAAAAGCGGCTGCAGGAAGGCCAGGAGCGCATTGCCGCCGCGGCGCTCAACCTCTTTCTCCAGAATGGCTATCACAACACCAGCGTGCGTGAGGTTGCCCAGAAAGCCGGACTCAGTGTGGGTTCGGTCTTCAACTATTTTGTCAGCAAGGAAGAGATTCTCTTCTTTCTGCTCTCTTTCGGTCAGGCCCGGGCCGAGACCGGGTTTCAAAAACAGCGCGCCGAGTTTGAGCGGCTCAAACAGGACGGCGCCAGTCCGCGCGACCTGTTTTTGCGGGCCTACGAGCGGTACGCCGCGCTGACCGACGAACTGCGACGCAACACGGTCCTGGCCTATCAGGAAACAAAGTCGCTGACGCTGGCGGAACGCAAGCGTTTTCTTGAGGGCGAAGAACGGATTCAGAATTTTTTCGAGGAGATCATTGCCTATGGTATTTCCCAGGGCGCATTTCCAGCCGGGGATATCCGCCTCAAGGCCCACTGCTTATTGGTCCTGGCCCAGTCTTGGGCGGTGCGGCATTGGGCGCTCAGCAGCTTTACCAATCTTGACGAGTATCTGGAGCCCTTAAAGTCGATTGCCCTGGGGATTCTTGAGAGTGACTCCCAGCACACACCTGCTCTGGTCGTGGCGCAGGATGACAAGGAGTTCGTCCTCTCACGAGAGCTGACGAGCTGAGGTTATATGCGCTACCGCCGACTCCTGTGCCACGCCACACCTCTTCCTGACACCCTCTGTGCAGCGCGTTGGCGGCTGTATGGAGACTTCGGGGAACCCTAGGAATAAAGGAGGGGAGGGCCCCTGGCCCTCCTTCCTGGGGGCAGCGGTATGGATGGATTTCTGTTTGACGTCAAAGTCCTGGAACTCGCAGACGAAAAGGGAGAGTTCTGTGGCAAGTTATTGGCCGGGGCGGGCGCGGATGTGCTCAAAATCGAGCCGCCGGGCGGACAAGCCACACGTGAGATCGGGCCTTTTTATCACGACCAGGCCCACCCCGAACGCAGTCTGTATTTCTGGCACTATAATTTCGGTAAGCGCGGCATGACGCTCGATATTGAGGCCCCGCCGGGAACCGAGCTGCTCAAGCGGCTTATTGCGGAGGCGGATGTCCTGATTGACGCCCAGCCGCTGGGCACGCTCGAAAAACTCGGGCTGGACTGGGACGCCCTGCAGGCGCTCAACCCGCGCTTGATTTATGTGGTGCTGTCCCCGTTTGGGAGCAGCGGTCCGTGGCGTGACTATAAAGCCACCGACCTGGTCCATCTGGCGTTGGGCGGGCAAATGATGTGCTGCGGCTACAGCCCCACAGAGGATGGCAGCTATGACACCCCGCCTATTGCCCCGCAGATGTGGCACGCCTATCACATCGCCGGCAATCAGGCCTTTATTGCCACCGTCGGGGCGCTCATCGGGCGCGAGATGACCGAAGTCGGAGAGATGATTGAGCTGCCCATTCACCAGGCCGTTAGCGTCTGCACCGAGATTGACGTCCCGCACTGGATCTATGGCCAGACCCCGTGCTACCGCCAGACCGGGCGGCATGCCCAACCGGCCATCGGATCCGAGGTGCAGTTCCCAACCAAAGACGGGCGTTACTCCATTATTTTGCCCAATCCGTTTCCGGGCGGATACGAAACCCTGGTCGAATTTCTGGAGAGCAAAGGTAAGGCCGGCGACCTGAATGCAGAACACTATAAAGAACCCAAGAATCGTCGAGGGCGCGCCTTTACCGAGCATTTTGCCGATATCCAGGCGGCGTGTGTAGCCGACTTTGACCTGGAGGAAATCTGGCATGGGGCGCAAGAGCTGGGCATTCCCTGGTCTCCCATTCGACTGCCGGAAGAAAATCCCGACGATGTGCAGTGGCAGACCCGCGCCACGTTTTCTCAGGTCGAACACCCCGAGTTGGGCGAGTCCTACACCTATACGGGGGCGCCCATGCTGCCGAACGCTTGCGCCTGGCGGCAGGGCCCGCGGGCGCCGCTTATCGGCGAGCACAACCGGGAGGTCTTGTGTGAGCAGCTCGGGCTGAGTGCCGAAGAGCTTACGGACTTACAGGACAAAGGAGTCGTGTAGGGTGGGCATGAAAAAAAGACGACCTCTGGAAGGCGTGCGGATTGCAGACCTGACCTGGCTGTTGGCCGGGGCGGGCGGGCCGCGCTTATTAGCCAGCCTTGGGGCGGAAGTCATTCGTATTGAATGGCGCGACCGGCTGGATTTTCTGCGCTATATGCCGCCGTTTGCCTCGCGCACGCCAGAGCGCGCGGAAAAGGCCGGCGCCATGGACCTGACCGGCTTGGATACCGGCAAGGTCCAAAGTGTCAATCGCGGTGGCTATTTCAATGACATCAATGCCGGCAAATACGGGATCAGCCTGAATATGAAAGCGCCCCAGGGCCGCGAGCTGTTCAAAAAGCTGGTGGCGGTCAGCGATGTGGTGGTTGAGGCATTTACGGCTGAGACCATGCAAAAATGGGGGCTCGGCTATGACACCCTCAAAGCCATTAAGCCGGATATCATTTATATGCAGCAGCCCGGTTGGGGCTACAAAGGCCCCTACGTGAAATACGCCTCTTACGGACCGATTGCCCAGGCCGTGAGCGGTTTGACCGAACAGTCCGGTTTACCGGCGCCCCATCCGCCTGCCGGCTGGGGCTTTTCGTATATGGATTGGAGTGGCGCGTATTATTGTGCCATGACCATTCTGATGGCCTTGTACTATAAAAAACGGACGGGCAAGGGCCAGTATCTGGACTGCTCGCAAGTAGAGCCCGGTATCGGTATGACCGGCACCGCGGTACTGGATAACGCGGTCAACGGTCGCCACTATCAGCGTACCGGCAATCGCTCGCCCTACACACCTGCCGCGCCGCACGGCGCCTATCCCTGCGCCGGCCGGGGTGCCGAGCAGGATCGCTGGATTGCCATAGCCGTGACATCAGAAGAAGAGTGGCAGGCTCTGGTCCGCGTAATGGGCAACTCCGACTGGGCGGCCCAAGAGCGATTTGCCTCGCTGGCCGCGCGGATCAAGCATCAGGACGAGTTGGACCGTCTGGTGAGTGCCTGGACGCAGGAACAGGAGCCCTTTGGCCTGCAAGCACGTTTACAGGCCGCCGGTATTCCCGCCGGTGTGTGCCAGACCGCGCAGGACCGGATCGAACGCGACCCGCAGCTCAAACACCTGAACTGGCTGCTCCCCCTGGAGCATACCGAAATCGGAACCTGGCCGATCAAGGACATTCCGTTTCATTTTGCCAACGGGCAGGTGAGTCAGGGCGGACCGACCGAACGCGCTGCGCCGTGCTATGCGGAGGATAATGAATATGTCTACAAAGAATTGCTCGGCTTGAGCCAGGCAGAAATGGATGCGTTTCAGGACGAAGGAGTGATTTAACAATGAGGGATTAGGGATTAAACCCTAACCCCCAGAACTAGAGGAGGGTGTCATGTCATACGATCTCATCATCAAAAACGGAACCGTTGTGGATGGAACCGGCGCAGAACGCTACCGGGCCGATATTGCGGTAGCCAATGGAAAAATTGCTGAAATTGGCAAGGTTTCGGACGGAGCCAAGCAGGTCGTGGATGCCTCCGACCTGATCGTGGCTCCCGGTTTTGTCGATCCGCACACCCACTATGACGCCCAGATTTGCTGGGACCCGCTGATCACGTCCTCTTCCTGGCATGGGGTCACGAGTCTGGTCATGGGCAATTGCGGGGTCGGCCTGGCGCCGTGCAAACCCGAGGTGCATGACATCGCCGCCTGGGACCTGGTCAACGTGGAAGCCATCCCGTTTGACGTGCTGGGCAAAGGCGTGACCTGGGATTGGGTCACCTTCCCCGAATATATGAATGCGGCCGAAAAGCGCGGCAGCGGCATCAATATCGGCTTTATGGCTGCGTTGACGCCGTTTCGCCACTTTGTGATGGGCGAAGAGTCGATGGAGCGGGGCGCGACACAAGAGGAAATCGTGCAGATCAAGGCCCTGATTAAAGAGGCGGTGGCTGCGGGCGCCTTTGGCTTTTCGACCACGAATGTCGCCCAGCATATCGGCTATAAGGGCCGTCCGATTGCCTGCCGCAACGCCAGTCGGGACGAACTCAAGGCCTACTGCAACGCGCTTAAAGAACTCGGCAAGGGCAGTATCGAACTCGCCCTGACCAATAATGTCTCTATTGTTGACGAAACGGAGCATGCCTTACTGGACATGCTCCTGACCGAAAGCGGCCGTCAGGTCACCTGGCTGGCGCTGTTGAACCGGGACGATCAACCGGATGCCGCCCTGAATACCCTGCGCACGATTGAGCCGCTGTTCAAAAAGGGCGCCGTTCCGCAGGTGACCTGCCGTCCGCTCATTATTCAGATCGATCTGCGCAAACCCTTCATCTTTGCCAATCTGCCCTGTTGGAAGCCGGCCTTTGACCAGTCGATAGAGAAGCAGAAGGAATTCTACCGAGACGAATCCTTTCGGGCGGCATTCCGCAAAGAGATGGAGTCGCCCAAGGTATTCTCGGGTAAATGGGAACGCGCCATCATCCATGAAGCCGGCAAGCCTGCCATGCAGGCCCTGATCGGCAGGAGCGTGGCCGAGATTGCCAAGGAGCGCGGCAAAGACGGGCTGGATACCTTCCTGGACCTGTGCATCGAAGACGACCTGCAACTCCAGTATACCTATGAGCTGTTCAACGCCGATGAGGACCGTATTCCCGAACTGATTACGCACGACCAGGTCATAGTCGGCCTGTCAGACGGTGGCGCCCATGTGGATATGCTGTGTGACGCCGGCTACTGCACCTACCTGCTCGGCACCTGGGTGCGGGACCGGCAGGCCCTGACGCTTGAGCATGCGGTGAGGCGGATTACCTCCGAGCCGGCTGCGTTCTACGGCATGACCACGCGGGGCAAGATCGCAACAGGCATGGCGGCCGACTTTGCGATCTTTGACTATAATACGGTAGGCTCCGCCCGCCGTGGCGAAATGCGGGCCGACCTGCCCGGTGGCGGGCGGCGCTTGGTCATGCCGGCCCAGGGCGTGCAGTACACGATCGTGAACGGAGAAGTGCTGTTCGACGACGGCAAACATACCGGAGCCATGCCGGGCCAGGTGCTGCGTTCGGGGCTAGCCTAGCATTCCCCTTTTGCTCCTTTGCTCCCTCTCCCCTTGGGGGAGAGGGCTGGGGTGCGGGGTGTTCGCGCCACGAGATCCCCCCTTTACAAAGGGGGGAAGCGCAGAGCGCGGGGGGATTTTTGTTTTTCAGAGTTGTCAGGTCAAGTTGACCGGCTCACAATAAGGAGGGAAACATGCTGACTCGTTTATTTCACGTCAATGTCTGCGTTCGCGATATGGAGCGCTCCATCGGGTTTTATGAAAAACTCGGGTTCAATAAGGTCAACGACTTTACGCTTGAAGACCCGACGGTCGGCGAGGCACTTGGCCTCGACGCCCGCAAGCTGCGCGGTGTATTCATGCGCCTCGGAGACGATGACAACGCGCCGGTCCTGGACCTGGTCCAGTTTATCGACCCGCCCCCACAGGGCGAGCCTTATCCGTCCCTCAATAATATCGGGATTTGTCGTATTGCCTTCAGCGTGGACGATATCGACAAGACCTATGCCGACCTCCAGGAAATGCAGGTCCAATTTCTGGCTCCGCTCAAAAAAATAGAAGGGCCGGGCGGCGCGGAGATAGGCGTCGTGTGTTTCAAAGACCCGGACGGCACCATTCTTGAACTGATTAGCGGGATGTAGTCCGGTTATTCGATATGCAGGTTTCGCTCTTCCCGCTCCCCTCTTGGGAGGGGTGCCGAAGGCGGGGTGGGTTTCCTCCAGTCGGACACGAGGCGACACCCACCCCGGCGCTCCGCGCCACCCCTCCGAGGAGGGGATAGGATTTATGAAAGCTGGAGAACCTGAGAATATGTCAACACAGCAGCCCCCTGACCAGATAGACCCGGAAAAGCTCAAGGCCGGCGGCCAAAAGGTCTTTGGCCTGCTGAGCGGTGCGTTAATCTCGGCCATGATCCACCTGGGCGACCGGCTCGGGCTGTACCGGGCGCTGTCCGGTGCCGGGCCGGTGACCAGCGAGGAGCTTGCCGAAAAAACGGGCCTGAGTGAACGCTGGGTGCGGGAGTGGCTGAGAGGCCAGGCCGCGGCCCAATTGCTTGAGTATTCAGAGGAGGGACGTTTTTCCCTCTCGCCCGAAATGGCCCTGATTCTTGCGGACGAAGACAGTCCCAAGTTTGCCGCGGGTATTTTCAGCGATTTTCCGCAACGCATGGCCATATTGGAGAAACTGCCCGAGGCTTTTCGTACCGGCCTGGGCCTGCCCTACGACGCGCGTGGCTCAGAGGGCGCACGCGGCATAGAGCGGGTCTTTGCGCCCTGGTATCGGCATGCGCTGATTCCCGTTGTTCTGCCTGCCTTGGACGGTGTCGAGCCCAGGCTGCAAGCCGGCGCAAAGGTGGCGGACGTGGGCTGCGGCGCCGGGATTGCGCTGGTCCAAATGGCCACAGCCTTTCCGCAGGCCGACTTTCATGGCTATGACATCTCGGAGCACGCGCTGGCTCGCGCCAACGCCAACAAAGATGAGGCCGGGCTGACCAACCTCCGGTTTCACCATGCGGCCCAGGATGGCTTGCCGGCTGATGCGAGTTTTGACTTCATCACCACCTTTGACTGCATCCATGATATGACCCATCCGGCAGAAGCCATTCGGGCCATTCGGTCGGCGCTCAAGCCGGATGGAACCTGGCTGATCGCCGATATCAAGAGCGCCCCGACGTTTGAAGAAAATCTGAAGAAGCCCATGACCGGGCTGATGTATGCCTTCTCGGTGATGGGCTGTATGTCGTCGGCGCTATCCGAGCCGGACGGCGCCGGTCTTGGCACCCTGGGTTTTAATGAGCCGATGGCGCGAAGTATGACGCGCGACGCTGGCTTCACCCGCTTTACCCGCCACGATTTTGACAATCCGTTTAACGCCTATTATGAGGTGCGGCCCTGACGAAGAAAAACCCCTCACCCCAGTCCTCTCCCTCAAGGGGAGAGGGGGCAAAATGTAGGGGCAACCCCCTGTGGTTGCCCGGTTCGCAGGGAAAGAGAGGAATAGGAGAAAATCATGGAAAAGGAATTCCTGAATCCGGCCGGTATGCCGGTTTTGCCGGGCTTCTCTCAGGTTGTGACCGCGACCGAGGGAAAAATTGTTTTTATCTCGGGTCAGGTCGCCTTGGACGCGAACAACGAGGTGGTGGGCAAGGGCGACCTGCGCGCCCAGGTCGTCCAAACCTTTGAAAACCTCAAACGAGCGCTGGCCTCGGTTGGGGCCACGTTTGACGACGTGCTGAAGAGCAATACGTATATTGTGGATTACACACCGGACGTGATCGGTGTGATCCGCGAGGTCCGTAGCCAGTATCTGCCCCAAGAAAAGGCGCCGGCCAGCACGCTTATCGGCGTTCAGGCGCTGGTGTTTGAAGACCTGCTCATTGAGATTGAGGCCATTGCCATGGTCAAGGCGTAAGGCCATACCGTAAAAGGGAACCGATTTCGCTTTTTACGCTCAGCCTTGTGCCCATGCCGACTCCTGCCAGCCTTCGCGTTGCCTTTGACATTGGCGGAACCTTCACCGATGTCGTCATAGCCGGAGATGACGGCCAGCTTCTGACCTATAAAATTTTGACCCTGCCCGACTCTGTTGGCGCGGACGTTGGGCGCTGTATTGCCGACGCCGAGCGTCAGCATCCGGAGAGCCCCGTTACGAGCCTCGTCCACGGCACAACCATAGCCTCCAACGCAGTCTTGGAAGAACAGGGCGCACGGACCGGTCTGATTACCACCGCAGGCTTTCGGGATGAATTGGAAATCCGACGCCTGGGACGTCCCGGCGTATACAACGTTTTTTGGCAGCGCACGCCGCCCCTGATCCCGCGTCGCCGTCGGCTTGAGGTCAGCGAACGCCTGACCGTTCGGGGCGAGGTGGAAACTCCGCTCAACGACGCAGAGGTCCGTCAGGCCATACTCAGTCTCAAACGCCAGGGTGTGGAAGCCATTGCCGTGGCGTTTCTGCACTCTTATGTCAATCCCAGCCATGAACAACGGGTCGTGGCTCTCATCCGTGAGGTATTCCCGGAAGTCATGGTCTGCTCTTCGGCCGACATCCTACCCGAGGTGCGCGAGTACGAACGCACCTCCACTACGGCGCTGAATGCCTACCTGATGCCCGTGGTCGGACGATACCTGGACCAGTTGGAAACGCAGCTACGGGCATATCCCCCACCACTGCAAATCATGCAATCCAACGGCGGGGTCATGCCCGCTGCGCATGCCCGCCGCCGCCCGGTGCATATGATTGAATCCGGTCCTGCGGCTGGTGCATTGGCTGCGGCCGGCCTGGCGCGGGAAATCGGTCTGGCCCAGGCGGTTGCGTTTGATATGGGCGGGACAACCGCCAAAGGCTGCCTGATAGAAAATGGCCAACCGGTTGAAACCGCCGAGGGCGAGGTCGGCGCGGGAATCAACCGAGCCGGGCGACTGAGCAAGGGCGCCGGTTATGCGCTGCGCGTTCCCGCCTACGACATTGTCGAGGTCGGTGCGGGCGGGGGAAGCCTGGCCTGGGTAGACGACGGCGGCGCATTGCGCGTCGGTCCACGCAGTGCCTGTGCCGTGCCCGGACCGGCCTGCTATGGCCGCGGCGGAAGCGAGCCGACCATCACCGATGCCAACGTGGTCCTGGGATATATGAACCCGAACAGCATCGCCGGTGGCACCGTCCCGATTGATGCTGCGGCCGCGCAGGCCGCAATCGACACGCGGCTGGGTGCCCGTCTCGGTCTATCGGTCCACGAGGTTGCCTTTGGGATTCATCAGGTGGCTGACGCAACCATGACGCGGGCCATACGTGCGGTTACGACCGAGCGGGGCCGTGATCCACGCGAGTTTACTCTGATCGCTTTCGGAGGATCAGGCCCGCTGCACGCGGCGACGCTGGCCGACAATCTGGGTATGGCGCGGGTGTATATTCCGCTCTTTCCTGGGATGTTCAGCGCGCTGGGCCTGTTGGTCGCCGACCTGCGCTCTGACTACGTGCAAAGTGTGCCGCAGGATTTGGACGCGGTTGACCCCGCAGCGCTACTCCAGGAATTTGACGCCCTGACAGACCGCGCAGCGCAGGAGGCCCGGCATGAGCAGCGCGAGCGGCCTGGGCTCAGCTATGAGCGCCTGATCGACTTACGCTATAAGCGCCAGTCGTCGGAACTGACCCTGCCGGTCCCGGCTCAGGTCGAGGCGGCAGACATCCGGCAGGTGTTGGCCGAGAGCTTTCATGCCGCGCATGAACAAACGTATGGCTATCGACGTGAAGACGATACGATTGCCATCGTCAGTGTCCGCCTGAAAGCAACCATCCGGACACAAAGCCTGTCCTTCAGCGAATTGGGCACGTATTTCAGCCAATCGGCAAAAAAGACCGCGCAGCCGGGCTCCCGACGCGCGTATTTCGGCCCGCAACAGGGTGAACTCGATACCCGTATTCTGAGCCGCGGTGACTTGGTCGAACAGGCCGTCGCCGGTCCCCTGATTGTCGAAGAGTTTGACACCACGGTCGTGGTCACGCCACGCTGGCAGGCGAGTGTCGATGCGCATGGGAATATTGTGCTAATCAAAGGCTCATAAACGAGGAACAATTCATGGCCGGCACATTTGACCCTATTCTGATCGAAGTCATGAAAAACGAGCTGATCGCGGTTGCCGAAGAAATGGGCATTACCATGAAGCGGACGGCGCGCTCGCTGGGGGCCAAGGAAGGCTCTGATTTTTCTACCGCGTTGGTCGATGCCCAGGGCCTGTTGATCGCCCAGGGTCTGACCATAGGTGTCCATCTGGGCTACATCATGGGGGTCATGCCGTGGGTGCTGAAGAAATTTGGCGACGACCTCCACCCCGGCGATGTGATTGTCTCAAATGATCCCTACGGTGGGGTGTCCCACTTCCCGGACATCGTTCTGGTCATGCCCATTTTCTGGCAGGAACAACTGGTCGGCTTTGCTGCCATCGTGGAACATCATACCGATATTGGCGGGCGTTTCCCCGGCGGCATGGGCATCGCCAGTGCCGAAGTCTACGAAGAAGGGGTGTGTATTCCGGGGGTCAAGCTCTTCAGTCAAGGCGAGCTGAATCATGACCTGGTTGATATGATTGCCGCCAATGTCCGCGCACCTGAGGACGTGCGCGGCGACCTGGACGCCCAGGCCGCCGCCTGTCGGCGCGGTGCCCAGGGGGTACGCGACCTGCTCGACCGACACGGGCTGGAACAATTTGCAGCCTGTAACAAACAATTACACCAGTACAGCGAACGGGCCATGCGGGCCTGCATTGCCGCCATCCCGGATGGCTCGTATGTGTGTACGGACCTGTTTGAAGATGACGGCTTGGGCGGGGAAGGGGTCAATTTGCGTCTGGTGGTGACCGTCGTCGGCGAGTCCGTCCGGGTTGACTTCGACGGAACCGGCCCACAGGTGCGCAGCGCGATCAATGTCCCCTTTAATCTCACCCGTGCCTGTGTGTACGTGGCCTTTCGATCTATTCTTGAGACTGATGCGCCGGCAAACTCAGGGCTGATGGCTCCCATTCAGGTGACTGCTCCCGAGGGCTGTGTGGTCAATCCCAAATTTCCCGGCGCGGTCGGTGCACGCGGAATGCTGATGTGGCGGATTATCGACATGGTGTTTGCCGCCCTGGCCCAAGCCATTCCTGACAAAGTCTACGCCGCGGGCGAGGGCGGGGCGAATTTGCTGGTGTATACGCCCAAGGTTGACGAGGGAGTGCCGTCCATGTTGCTGGATATATACACCTCGGGCTGGGGCGCGCGGCCCGATAGCGATGGTGTGGAAGGTGTCACTCCTATGGCTGCCGGCGGTGCCATGCGTAGCATTCCCGCCGAAATGATCGAGCGGGAATGTCCGGTCATGCTGGAGGGCTTCGGCTTTTTGCCGGACACCGGCGGCGCGGGACAATATCGGGGCGCCCTGTCCGTGTACCGCCAATGGCGCTTTCTGGGCGAAGGCCGGGTGATGCTCCGAACCTGTCGGGTCAAATCCGTTCCCTACGGGTTGGCCGGCGGAAAGGATGGCACCCCGTTTGCTGCCAGACTGCGCTCTGGCGAAGCAGAAACCCAGCTTCCACGAGAAATGCTCATCGACTCTGAAGTGCGGTCCGGAGAAACCCTGCTGCATATCCAACCGGGTGCGGGCGGCTATGGCGACCCGCTCGCGCGTGACCCCCAACTCGTCCTGGACGACGTGTTGGACGAGAAAATCTCGCCCGCATACGCCGAGCGGGAATACAGAGTCGCCATTGACGAGCGCACGGAGCAGGTTGACTGGAACCGGACGGCGCAACTTCGCACGATATCGCAGTCTGACCCGAAGGTATGATGGCTGAATGCGACGGCCCGCGTCCTGTCCGTTGCCGGCGCGTGGACCGGGAGGAGAGCTATGGCATTTGATCCTATTCTGGTTGAGGTGGTGAAAAACGAACTGGCCGCCATTACCGAAGAAATGGCGATTGCGGTCTGGAAAACCGGCCGCTCGGCCATGGTCAAAACGGGAGACTTTGCCACCGCTCTGTGTGATGGCCAAGGACGGGTCATCGGCCAGGGCTATGCCGCCCCGTTTCAACTGGCGTTCTTTATCGCCGTCATGCCGCACGTCCTCAAAAAGTACGCTGGAACGTTCAAGCCCGGTGATGTCATTGTGGTGAATGATCCGTATGCCGGTGTCACCCACATGCCGGATGTAATGATTATTGCGCCCACGTTCTGGAAGGGGCAGCATGTCGCCTTTACCTTGGCCTACTCACACCACACCGACATTGGCGGGCGCTTTCCGGGTGGATTCAGCAGCCAGTGTACGGAGACCTTTGAAGAAGGTCTCCGTCTGCCGCTCCTCAAGCTGTATAACGCTGGTGAACGCAACGAAGCGCTGCTGGAGACTATTCTGGCTAACGTCCGGGTGTCCGACGAATGGCTGGGGGATGTCGAGGCGAAAATCGCGGGCTGCTGGCGCGGCGAGCAAGAGCTGAAAACAATGCTCGAAAAATATGGCTTGGACACCTTCAACTCGTGCTGTGACTATTTGATTAGCTATGCGGAAAGGGCAACTCGGGCTGCCATCAAAGAGATTCCTTCGGGCGAATATGTGTATGAGGATGCCTTTGAGGACGACGGCTTTGGCTCCGACGGTGTTGCTCTGCCACTCAAAGTGACTCTGCGCGCCCAGGGTGAAACCCTGAGCGTTGATTTCACCGGGACAGGACCGCAGGCGCGCGGTGCTATTAACCTGCCGCTGAGTATGACTGAGGCGACGGTGTATGGCGCGGTCAAGAGTATTGTCAGTCCGGATGTCTTAACCAATGTGGGATTTATTCGACCCATACATGTCGTTGCGCCTGCTGGCAGCTTGGTGAATCCGCGCTTTCCTGCCGCGGTTGGTGGGCGTGCCCCTTTGTTCTTTCGCGTTTTCGATATGCTGTTTCGAGCCCTGGCAAAGGCGCTGCCCGATCGGGTGCCTATCCCTGGAGAGGGTGGGGACGTGTTGCACTTCACGGGCGAAAAAGAAGACGGGACGCCGTTTGCGGTGATGGATATTTTCTTTGGCGGCTGGGGCGGACGGCCGCACAAGGACGGTATTGATGGTGTGGCACCCATGGCCTTCGGGTCGTACGGAACGATTCCGGCGGAGATGCTCGAACGTGAATTTCCGCTGGTCGTTGACGGGTTTGGCTATGTGCCGGATACGGGCGGCGCTGGCAAGCATCGGGGCTCGGTGTCCATCTATAAACAGTGGCGCTTTCTGAGCCCCGGAAAAGTCATGGTCCGCACCAATCGGCTCATTCGGGCCTCCGGCGGGCTGGCCGGTGGCGCGCCCGGCGCGCTGTCCAAGAATATTCTGAACCCCGAAACAGAGAACCGGGAACTGCCGCGCAAGGCCCATATGCATATGGATGTGAGACCGGGTGATCGCATTCACCACATCGTGTCGGGCTCGGGCGGACACGGCAATCCCTTGGAACGCGACCCCGCCCAAGTGCTGGCCGACGTACAGGACGAAAAGCTGTCCGTCGCGCAGGCACGAGTGCAGTACGGGGTGGTGATTGATGTGGCCACGGCCGAGGTCAAAATGCCGGAAACCGAGGCGTTACGGGCCACCCGCTTGCAACCGGCTGCGGCAGCAGATTAATCGAGGGTCGGGATTGCCGTAGTAAGTAGGTCGGATTAGCGGAGCGTAATCCGACAAGGACGGAATGTCGGGTTACGCCTGCGGCTAACCCGGCCTACAAGGCTGTCGTTCCTTCCGGCGTAATCGGCTATCCAAGAAGAGAATGAGAAAGCCGACACCGTTTGGATAGGTGATTCGATATGGTATAGGCTCCCCATGCGTATAGGCTTTGATATAGGTGGAACCTTCACCGATGTGATTGTGGTTGACGACGACGGGCGGCTGTTTACCACTAAGGTACTCTCGCTGCTCGACCGAGTTGGCGAAGATATTGTCCAATGTGTGCGCGAGGTCGATGCGCAGGCCCAGGTCGAGGGCTTCGTGCATGGCACAACCATTGCCTCGAACGCCGTAATCGAAGACACCACTGCACGGACCGGACTGATTACCACCCAGGGCTTTCGGGACGAACTCGAAATGCGCGGGCAGCGCCGGCCCAATATCTACGACGCGGACTGGGACCGTCTGCCCCCGCTCGTGCCACGTTCGCTGCGTTTGGAAGTTGCGGAGAGAATTTTAGGCAATGGCAGTGTCGAGCGTTCGCTTGATCCTGCGCAAGCCAGGGCGGTGATCGACCAGCTTTTGACCGCCGGTGTAGAAGCGATTGCGGTTTGCCTGGTGAACTCGTATCTCAATCCGACCCACGAACAGCAGCTTGGACAGCTCATCGCCGAAATTGCTCCGGATACGGTGGTGTGTCTGTCGTGTGACGTCCATCCCGAGATTCGCGAGTACGAACGCACCAGCACGACCGTCATTAATGCGTCGCTGATTCCGGTTGTTGATCGCTATCTCACCCGGCTGGAACAGCACCTCTCGACCTATAGCGAGCGCGTCCTGATTATGCAGTCCAACGGTGGCATCATGAGTGCCCAGGCCGCCCGGCGCCGACCCGCGTATATGATTGAATCTGGTCCGGCCGCTGGCGTGCTGGCCGCGGCGCGCTTCGCCCAGGAGACGCAGCAGGATCAAGTGCTCTCGTTCGACATGGGTGGGACGACCGCGAAAGCCTGCCTGATTGAAAACGGCGTGCCACTTGAAAAGCCCGGCGGTGAGATCGGTGGCGGCGCAACCACGACCACGCGCTTGTTCGGTGGGGGCGGGCATGCGCTGCGCGTCCCCTCGCTTGATATCGTCGAAGTGGGCGCCGGCGGGGGCAGTATTGCCTGGATAGACGAAGGCGGCGCATTACGGGTCGGCCCCCAGAGTGCGAGTGCGGACCCTGGCCCGGCTTGTTACGGTCGGGGCGGAACCGAGCCGACGGTGACTGATGCCAATGTCGTGCTTGGCTATATGAATCCCGACGCTATCGCTGGGGCAACGCTGACCATAGACCGCCAGGCTGCCTGGACCGCGATTGAGCAAAAAATCGCCCGACCGCTCAATATGGAAGTCCAGGCCGCGGCCTATGGCATCACGCAGGTGGCAAATGCGACCATGATGCGCGCCCTGCGTGCGGTCTCGACCGAACGCGGCCGAGACCCGCGTGCCTTTACCTTGGTTGCGTTTGGCGGGGCCGGGCCGATGCATGCCGCCGCGCTGGCAGACAGTCTGAGCATGACGCGGGTTCAGATTCCGCTTTATCCAGGCTTATTCAGTGCCCTCGGGTTATTACTGGCGGATTATCGCCACGACTATATTCGCAGCGTGGCCCTGGCCTTGGACCAAATCGACCCGCAGGCCGTGCTGCGTCAATACGAGGAACTTGAGACGCAGGCTCGGGCCGAGTTAGTCCAAGAAGGTATTGCGGCAGGTCAGGTTCGCTTTGAGCGCCAGGTCGATCTCAAGTATGGCTATCAAGTGGCGGAGTTGACTCTGCCGCTTCCCGAAGTGTCCGAGGACGACATGCAGGACCGCTTGGTCGAACTTTTCACTGAAGCCCACCGACAGGCATTCGGCTATGATCGAGCTGATACGATTGAGTTGGTCAGCGTTCGGCTACGGGCACTGGCCTCCTCCGGACACCTGCGCTTTACTGATCTTACTGGCGCGGATGGTCACGGGAGCGGGAGTGATGCTGCTTCGCCATCTTCGGGCACTGCTTCACGCCTGGCGTATTTCGGCCCGCAGGCGGGCGAGTGCGAGGCCGCGGTATATCAGCGCACCGCTCTTGAACAGGCGCGGAGCGGCCCACTCATCGTGGAAGAACCGGATACCACGGTGGTTGTACCGCCCGGCTGGACAGTCCAGTATGACGTGAGCGGGAATCTGCTCTTGCAGGGTGCATAGCATCACTGCGTGTTCCGCTTCAGGCCGGGAACCCACTCCGGTCCTTCGACAAGCTCAGGACCACCCCTCCGAGGAGGGAAAATTTTGTCCTGATTATCTCCTCCTCGGAGGGGTGGCGCGTAGCGGCGGGGTGGGTTCCTGCCGTACTGAAGGATATCTTTTGTGAGGCCGACATCCACTCCGGTAGTCAAAGATTTGGTCCTGATTGGCGGTGGCCACAGTCATGTCACGGTGCTGAAACGCTTTGGGATGCAGCCGCTGCCGGGCGTACGCCTGACGCTGATTTGCCGAGATAGCCACGCGCCGTATTCCGGTATGTTACCCGGCTATATTGCCGGACATTATAGCTTCGATCAGGCCCACATCGATCTTGGGCCGCTGTCCCGGTTTGCCGGCGCGCGATTTTTTCACGATGAAGTGATCGGCCTGGACCTGGAGAAGAAGCAGGTTGTGTGTCGCACCCGGCCGCCCGTGGCCTATGATGTTTTGTCCATTAATATCGGGGCGACGCCTGCCGTTGCGCATATTCCCGGTGCTACGCACACCGGTGTGGCCGTCAAGCCCATAGACGGTTTTTGGCGGCAGTGGGAAAAACTCCGTGAGCGCTGTCTGGCTCGCACCGCACGCACGACGATCGGTGTCATCGGCGGCGGAGCCGGGAGTGTGGAACTCTTGCTGGCCGTCCAATACCGTCTCGAACACCTGCTCGCCCAGCAAAAGCGGTCGGCCGATCACCTCGTTTTTTCCCTCATTAGCGCGGCGTCCGAGATTCTGCCGACCCACAACCCGCGCGTCCGCGCCGCGTTTCGGCGTATTCTCACGCAGCGTGGAGTTGAGGTCCGAACGGATTGTCTTGTCACCAGCGCTGCCGAAGGTTGCGTTCGTTTTGCCGATGACACCCAACTCGCTCTGGATGAGCTTCTGTGGGTCACCACGGCCGGCGCCGCCGACTGGCCGGGGGAGTCCGGCCTGGCTACGGACGAGCAGGGTTTTATCTCCGTGCAGGATACGCTCCAGTCCGTTTCCCATCCCGAGGTTTTTGCCGCCGGAGATATCGCCGCGGTCGTCAACCATCCCCGCCCAAAATCGGGCGTGTTCGCCGTGCGGCAAGGCCCGCCGTTGGCCAAGAATCTGCGCCGCTTCCTGCGCGGCCAAGCGGTCAAAGCCTTTGTGCCGCAAAAGCAGTTTCTGAGCCTGGTCTCTACCGGAGACCAATATGCGGTGGCCTCACGGTCGCGTTGGGCGGGTGAAGGCAAGTGGGTCTGGCGGTGGAAGGATTGGATCGACCGGCGTTTTATCCGCAAATACAATGAGCTGCCGGACATGCCCGAAGCTGAGCCGGCTCGGGTAGAGCAGGGTCTGGCCGACGCGCACGTCCTCAAAGAGATTTCCGCCTTTGCCATGCGTTGCGGTGGTTGCGGCTCCAAGATCGGTAGTACGGTCCTGAACCGGGCCTTAGCGCGTCTTGAGCCGGTTGACCGTTCCGACGTTATCGTTGGCTTGCACGCACCGGACGATGCGGCCGTGGTCACCGTTCCGCCCGGAAAGGCGGTGGTGCAGACGGTTGATTTTTTTCGGGCCTTTATTGAGGACCCGTTTGTCTTTGGCCAAATCGCGGCCACGCATGCCCTGGGCGACATCTTTGCTATGGGTGCCGAGCCGCAGACTGCTCTGGCCATGGTCACCATCCCGTATGGGTTGGAAGACAAGGTACAGGACCAGCTCACGCAGCTCATGGCTGGGGCCTTGGAGGTTCTTAACCAGGAACAGACGGCTCTGGTTGGCGGGCATACCAGCGAGGGTGGTGAACTGGCACTGGGATTTGCCATCAACGGCTTGGTGAGTCAGGAATCAGTACTGAAAAAAAGCGGCATGCAGCAGGGACAGGTGCTGATTTTGACCAAGGCGCTGGGCACCGGCGCGCTGTTTGCTGCGGACATGCGCCACAAAGCCAAGGGTCGCTGGATCGAAGCCGCGCTGGCCTCCATGCGGCAGTCAAATCGGGCCGGGGCAGACTGTCTGCGTCGGCACGGCGCAAGCGCCATGACCGACGTGACCGGATTCGGCCTGCTGGGCCATCTGGTCGAGATGGTCCGCGCCTCGGCTGTTGACGCGGTCCTCAATATGGAACGGCTGCCGATCCTGCCCGGCGCGCTGGAGGTCGTGCAACAGGGAATTTTTTCGTCCCTGCAACCGCAGAATGTTCGGCTGCGGCGGGCCATTCGTGAGGTGGAGCGGGCGGCCCGGCATCCGCACTACGCCCTGCTGTTCGATCCGCAGACCGCGGGTGGGCTCTTGGCCAGTATCCCGGTCGAGCAGGCTCAGGCGTGTATCCGCGAGCTTCAGACTCTGGGCTATCAGGACGCGGCTGTTATCGGCACGGTACAAGCGCAGGGCGATGCGCTTGAGCCGATTACGCTGCACGCATAACCGCCTGCGTTGCAATCCGGTCGGACTCGACAACCCACCCCACCGCTGCGCGGCACCCCTCCCAAGAGGGGATATGTGCTGCTCCCCTCCTCGGAGGGGTAGCCCGAAGGGCCGGGGTGGGTTACCACCGGCTCACGTATAGGCTCTGAGAAAAAAGAAGACGAGCACACCGGTGACCGAGACGTAGAGCCAAATCGGGAAGGTGTAGCGCGCGATCTTTTTGTGGGCCTCAAACTGGGAACGGGCCGCGTGGTAGAGCGTGGTAAAAACCAGGGGTAGGGCGACAATGGACAGGACGATGTGGCTGATCAGGATGAAAAAATACAGCAGCCGGATCGGCCCCTGGCCGGGAAAGGGAGTATCGCCATGAAAATGGTGATACACGATATAACTCCCCAGAAAGAGGACCGAGAACACGAGCGCGGCCAGCATGCAGCGTATATGCCTGTCCCGGTTACCGCGCTTGATATTGACAAACCCGCCGATCAAACAGCAGGCGCACAGCGCGTTAAAACATGCGTTGGCCGCTGGGAGGTAGGTCACCCACTCTCCCTCTGCCGTGGCCGCCGGCTTATAGTAAATCAACCAGATCAGAAATCCGCTCAGGAGAAAGCCGAGGAGCAAGAACCAGGAAAACGGGTTGCGCGTCATGGCCGGTGTTGGCATGGGCCTGAGGCTAACGGCGGAAGAGATGGAGATCAAGTCTCCGCGTATCGCGCCCTCCGCACTATTCCGCTAGAATGCCGCGTCATCAGAACGAAGCGAAGGAGGACGGTATGCAGTTTGTAAGTCTGGAAGAAGCCAAGCAGGCATCGGGTCTGCGCCTGACGTTTGTGGCCAATGCGCCGAGTCCGTGGGGAGAAGCGATCAAGGGTATGCTCAAGACCAAAAATATCCCCTTTACCGCCACGCTCTATATGCCCGGTGACCCTGCGGCCAATAAGGGCCTGGTGGAGTGGACGGGTGAAGATAGTGCGCCGTCCGCGATGTATGAAGACGAAGCGCCCCGGTCCGGCTGGGCGGAGATCCTGCTTTTGCTCGAACGCCTTCAGCCTGAACCCCGCCTCATTCCGGCTGACCCGGAGCAACGTGCGCTGATGTTCGGGCTTTCATATGAAATCTGCGGAGAAATGGGCTTGGGCTGGTCGGCTCGTCTCATGATGTGCGATGCCGCCATAGACCCGAATGTGGACTACCCGGTTCCTGCCGAGATGGGCCACTATCTTGGCGCGAAATACGGCTACCGGCCCGGCGTCGGACCGGAGGCAACCAAACGGGTGACCGAGATTCTGGGCCTCCTGTCTGCCCGCCTCAAAGCCGAGCAGGCAAAGGGCAATCGCTTCCTCATGGGCGAACACGTCACGGCCCTGGACTTCTACTGGGCAACGTTTTGCGCCCTCATGAAACCCCTGCCGCCTGAGCAGTGTAAGATTATGGATGTTTTACGCGCCGCCCTCGAGTTTCCCAATCCGGCGATTGAACAGGCGCTCGACCCGGCTCTGATCGAACATCGGGACTTTATGTATAACGAGTATCTTGGGCTGCCCATGGTGCTGTCGTAATTCTACCGGGAGACGCCTGCGTCTCCCGATTTATTTTTATGCCCATCCCCGAACGGTATAACCGTGGTTACAACCTTGGCGTTGGTGGGGCGGTTGTGCGTGACAAGCGCCTCTTGCTGGTGCGCCGGGCATCACGGCGGGGCAGGGGGAACTGGCAGGTGCCGGGTGGCTTTGTCGAGCCGGACGAAACCATTGAGCGGGCCGTTGTCCGCGAGGTCCAAGAGGAAGCGGGCGTGACCGGGGAGGTGCAGGGCGTCATCGGTCTGCGCAATCGGTGTGACCCCGACATTGGCAACAGTCTGTATATCGTCCTGCTGATGACCCCGCTCAGCGGTGAGCCTACACCCGATATGGAAGAGGTTGACCGCGCCGAGTATCTGACCCTGGAGCAGATTGAGCGTTTGGAGCAGGTGCCACCCATTAATCGGGAGATCGCCAGGCGCGTGCTCTCCCAGGAAAAGCGCCTGCTGGAGCCGCAGGAACTCATCCATCTGAACGGCAAACCCTACACCCTCTTTGTTGGATAGTTTCCATGTCTCAATATTTTTCTATTACATTAAAAACTATTGAGTATAGTCAAAAACAAATATTCCGGGCTGTAGAACGGCCCAGCTTGTGCTAACCCTAATGGCAAAAGGGGAAATCTGTGGGTATGGCTCCACAACAAGAAACGCTTGAACTGCGTGGAGATGGCGAGGCGCGGGCCGCTATTCAATTTTGCTACCATCAGGCTGGCCAGGGTCCGCCGCTGGTATGGCTCCACTGGTTGTGGGGCGAGCCGGGCTGGATGGACTACCACCAGCGCTTAGCCGAACGTTTCCAGGTGTTTGTTCCCGACCTGCCGGGCTATGGACAATCCGCATTGCCGGAGTGGGCGAAGACGCCGCATGACGTGGCGGTGTTGTTGCTGCAATTCTTCGATGCACTTTCGCTTGAACGGCCGATTGTCGTGGGCTCCTGCCTGGGTGGATGGGTCGGGGCCGAGCTCGCTGTGCTCAGGCCGGAGCGGATTGCCAAGTTGGTTTTGATTAGCCCGCTCGGCCTAGTGCAGGACTGGACCAAGGTCCCCAATCTCTTCTATACGGACCCAGCGCGCTTGCCGGGGTATTTTTTTACGGATGCGGTTCCCGAGCGGGCCTCGGTGTATGTTCCCGACCTGAGTCACTGGACCGACGCCTTCATCAACAACCGCAACGCGAGCATCCGACTGGTGTTTGACCCCTACCTGCACAGTCGCAGCCTGCGCCATCACTTACACCTTTTGACTACACCGACGCTGGTCATCTGGGGAGAGCAGGACCCCCTTCTGGCCCCAGCGCACGCCGCGCTGTGGACTTCATCCCTACCGTGCGCGCAAAGCGTGACAATTCCGCGGGCCGGACATCTGCCGTATGTGGAAGAGTGCGACGCCGTTATCCAGGCGATTAACACCTTCGTTCCGCCACAGGAGGGGGGAGGAGCATGAGAGTCTTTAATATGGTGCTGTTTGGCTGGCCGCACCTGCCTGACGATGCTCCCGTTGGTACGCCCGGATCGTATCCCCTTTCGAATAAGTATTTTGATCCTGTTCAGGGAAACGCCTTACTGCAACAAGAGTTGGACCGGATTACGCTCAGTGATAAGCTTGGGTTGGATGGCTTCACCTGCCAGGAGCATCATGGCGGCGGCGGATTTTGTGCCATGGTGCCCTCGACCCACCTCATGGCGGCAGCCGTCTCACAACGCACGAAACATCTTCAGGTGGCGGTCACCGGCACGTGCATTCCGTTACACCACCCGCTCGCCATTGCGGAAGAGGTCGCCATGCTGGATCACCTGAGCAATGGGCGTTTTATCTGGGGGGCGCTGCGTGGTTTTCCGACCGAATACCTGTCCTATAATGTCAACCCGGCGGAATCTCAGGCGCGGTTTCGGGAAGGGTTCTCCCTAGTCCTGAAAGCGCTTTCGAGTGAGGGACCGTTTGATTTTGACGGACAGTTTTACCGTGTCCGGGACTACAATATCTGGCCCAAGCCCTTGCAGCAGCCCTATCCGAAAATCTGGATGGCGGCCAATAGCTTGGACTCGCTCGATTTTGCGGTCAAGAATCGCACCTATATTGCCACGCCGTGGGTCAGTATTGAGCGGACGCGCTCTGTGCACGAGACCTACTATCGGCTGGCACAGGAGCAAAGCGTCACTATCCCCGAGGATTTTGATGATATGTTTGCCTCGATCTGCGCCTTATACGTTGGCGAGAGCGATAAAAAGGCGCGCCAAGAGGCTGAAACGCATCTGGAATACCATTTCTTCCGCGCGTTGGCGTCATTTGATATCGGCACGGTCTCGCTTATCCCCGGACATATGAGTGTTGGTGGTATGCGCGATTGGCTGAAGAACGTCACGAGTAAAGAGACGGGCAAGGCCATGGGCTATAGCGTGGATGAGGGGATTGAGAATGGGACGGTCATTCTGGGCGGCCCGGAAAGCGTGATCGCTCAAATCAAACGTCAACGCGAAGAGGGTAAACGCGGAACCTTACTGGCTATGTTTCAGTTTGGCTCACTGCCGGATGCACTCGCGACGCAGAGTCTGCGACTCTTTGCCCAAGAGGTATTGCCCAAGATTCGTGCCATCTGAGGAGACGACCGCCCTGGACGTATAGGCGGCCCGGCCTCTATCGTGGCAGCATGTCAGGCAGGGACGGCGGACGGAGCGAGGGGACGTCCGTGTTTTTCTACGGCTGGTGGGTTGTTGTGGCATGCTTCGTCAGCATGTCGATGGCTGGTGGTATTGGTAATCTGTCCTTCCCCGTCTTTCTCAAGCCGTTGACCGCAGAGTTCGGCTGGACCCGGGCGCAGGTATCAGGCGGGATTTCGGCCTTTATGTTGGCCATCGCACTCACCGCGCCCTTTGTCGGGCGAGCGGTGGGTCTGTACGGGCCGCGGGCGGTGATGATTCCGGCGGCCGTATTGGTTGGCCTGTGCTTGATGCTGCTGTCACAGCTGACGGCCTTGTGGCAACTCTATCTGCTGCGTCTTGGGGTGGGGGTTGGGTTTACGGCCCTGGCCCATGTGCCGGTCAATATCACCATTTCGCGTTGGTTTACGCGCAAGCGCGGTCGGGCCATGGGTACGGCCATGATCGGTGCTCCTGTGGGCGGACTGCTGATGACGCCCTTTGCCTCGTCTTGTGTCGAGTCGGTCGGCTGGCGTCCTACCCTGTTGATCCTGGGCGGGACGCTGTGGCTTATCCTGGTTCCAGTGTTATTTATGCTGCTGCGGGATAGACCGGCGGACCTGGGTCTGCTGCCGGACGGCGAGACGAGACGTACCACAGACGACAGGCCGGGCGGGGTTGAAGGAGGGGAGGGGATATCCGCCCGCGCCACGCTCCGGACGGGCCGTTTCTGGGCACTCATCGGGATCTATTTTCTAGCCTACGGCTGTCTCTTTTCCGTCATGGTGCATCAGTATCCCTATTTTACGGATCAGGGTTTTTCCGCTCGGCAGGCGGCCCTGCTGGTGAGTGTGCTGCTCAGCGCGTCGGTGGCCAGCGGCCTGGGTTTTGGCTGGGCGAGTGAGCGCTATGACCCGCTGCAACTGGCGGCGATCTGTTATGCCCTGGGCGGTATCGGTGTGGTCCTGCTGTTATGGGCCTCCCCCGTGGTTGCCGTGGCCGGCTTTGTCGTGTGCTTCGGCCTCTTCTTTGGTGGCACCACTCCGCTGACCGCTCTCGTGACCGGGCGCATGTTCGGCATGAAAGCACATGGCGTGATTTACGGTTTCTATCAGACCGTTATCTGTTTGAGCGGCTTCGTTGGTCCAACCCTGATGGGCTTTCTCTATGACACGACCGGAAGCTATCAACTCGGATTTAGCGGGATTGGTATCGGTCTGGTGTGCGCTGCTGCGCTGATGTTGGTGTTGCGGGCGAGGACTGCCCTCGTTTCCTTACCCGTTCCTCTTGTTGCTAAAATCCCAGGCTGATACAACTTTTTACGATACCCGCCCAGGTATATCGTCCGCTGCACTCAATGAGGAGGGCCTGTTATGAAATGCCATTGGTTCCATTTGATGCCGTATCAAGATCTGCCCGAAGACTTTAAGGAAAAACACCCGAGTGTGTGGGTGGATGTTTCCAGTGAATTATTCGACCCTGCTCGGGGCCATCAATTTTACAACGAATACCTGGATCAACTGGAGTTTGCCGACAGCCTGGGGTTTGACGGTATTTGCGTGAACGAACACCACGCCAACGCCTACGGCCTGATGCCGTCGCCCAATCTCATTCTGGCCGCGCTCGCCCGGCGGACTTCCAATTCCTCACTCATTGTGCTGGGCAACTCGATTGCGCTGTACAACCCGCCTATTCGGATTGCCGAAGAAATGGCCATGCTGGACTGCATCTCGGGTGGCCGTTTCGTGGCGGGTTTTCCGGTCGGCACCTCGATGGACACCAATTTTGCGTACGGCCAGACGCCCATGACGCTACGCGAGAAATACCGGGAAGGTCATGATCTGATCATTAAGGCCTGGACCGAGCCGGAGCCGTTTGTCTTTAACGGTAAATACAACCAACTCCGGTATGTGAACATCTGGCCCCGCCCGATTCAAAAGCCGCATCCGCCGGTGTGGATTCCGGGCGGTGGCAGCGTCGAAACCTGGGACTGGGTGGCCGAGCATGACTATATGTATGCCTTCCTGAGTTATTTCGGCTACGAGCCGGCCACGCAGATTATGCAAGGGTATTGGGAGGCGGTGGACCGAGCCGGCCGGGACCGCAACCCCTACCGCGCCGGCTATCTGCAACTCATTGGGGTGTCCGAGACGGACGCCCAGGCGGAAAAAGACTATGCCGAGGCGGCTTCGTATTTCTATCACCGTTGCCTGCACGTGCCCGATTATTGGGCCGCAGCGCCGGGCTATCTGACGCTCAAGACCATCAAGTCGCTCAAGTCGCCCTTCAGTTTCGAGCAGTTGGCCGACCTCAAATGGAAAGATTTTGTTGAGCAGGGCTATGTGATTGCCGGCTCTCCGGCAACCGTGCGCGAACGGCTGGTGGAAGTCATCAAGGAAATGAACGTCGGGCAACTTTTCTCCCTGCTCCACTTCGGTAACCTGAGCGCCGAGCTGACCCGCAAGAATACCGAACTGTACGCCACAGAGGTTTTACCCTTTCTGCGCGAGCAGTTGTGGAACGAATGGGAAGATCGCTGGGCACCGCACCCGCTGAAGGTAGAAGACCGAATGCCGGTGGCGGCCCTCTAGCTGAACCCCTGAATGGAGATTGTTTGGAATGCAAGAAGTGAAGGTTGCTATTCGGAATGGAAAATTTACCACCTCGATGCAGTGGGGCGGCAGCGGCGAGCCGCTGCTGTTTTTGCACGGCGCCGGTGGCCCCATGGTGGGAGCCCCGTTTCTTGAGGAACTCGCTGAGGTTTTTACGGTCTACGCTCCGGCCCACCCGGGCTTTGGCCCCGGAACCGGTATCGAGCATATTGACGACGTGATTGACTTTGCCCTGTACTATCACGATTTTCTCGACGAACTACAGATCGATAGCCCGCACATCATGGGCCACTCGCTGGGCGGCATGTTGGCCGCCGAGATGGCCGCGCTCGCCCCGTACCGGATCAATCGCCTCGTGCTGGTCTGTCCGGCAGGACTGTGGCTTGAGAACAATCCCATTCCGGATTTCTTTACCTTCAACCCGCAGCAGATGGTCGAACATGTGTTTCACGACCCCAGCGGGCCCATGAGCCAAATGTTCACCGAACAGTTGCAATCTCCTGAAGCCCAGCTTGAGATGTATAAATGCCTGGCCTCAACCGGGAAATTCCTGTGGCCGATTCCCGACAAAGGGCTCAAGAAACGTATCCATCGGCTGCAACTGCCCACCCTGTTGCTGTGGGGAGAATCCGACAAGCTTATTCCGCCGGTCTATGGCGAGGCGTTTCAGCGCGCCATTCCCGGTTCGCGTCTGGTCCACTTCGCGAGTTCGGGCCACATGATTATGCTGGAAGAACAGGACGCTTTTGTCGAAGCCGTGTCAGATTTTTTATTGGAGTAACCCAAAAGGAGGGGACCATGATTAAGGCGAAATCGATCCGCCATACTGGGGTGCCGGTCTCGGATGTGAGAAAGGCCAAGCGGTTTTATGGAGAAATTCTCGGCTTTGACGAGATTGAGCGGCCCAAGATCAAGGGTATTCCCGGGATTTGGTATGAGGTGGACGGAACCCAGGTGCATATCATTGGCCAGCGCAACACGATGGCAGGCAAGGATATGCCGGGCATCGGCACCCACATAGCGGTCCAGGTCGAAGACCTTGAAGAGGCCAAGCGCGTCCTCAAGAAGCGGCGCGTGAAGTTCCAGGAATTTGCTCCGCCGCCGAATCTTGGTTTGGCTCCGGTGGTTTTTGTCCGCGACCCGGATGGCAATGTGGTCGAACTGCGGACGGAAGCCTAACGCAACCGTGCCACCTCTTGAGCGGCATACCTCTGGGAGGAACCCACCCCGCTGCTTCGCAACACCCCTCCCAAGAGGGGATAGGAAGCTGCTTACCTCCCCTCCTCGGAGGGGTGCCGAAGGCGGGGTGGGTTCCTCTTCATAGCGAGGCATGCCCAGAGGAGAGGTCTGATGCTGATCGAAATTTATCCCAAACCCGACGGCATGCAGCATATCAATCTCATGTTCTGTGAGGCCGAGCCTGATCCCGAGGATGGTTGGGTGCGCGCTCATACTGAGGCGTTTCCCACCCCGCCAAAGCGAATTTTTGAAGAGGAACGCGTCGGCCGGACGTATACCACGCTCCAGTACGGCCAGTGTGTCATCGGGCACTCCATGTTCTACATCGAAAAGCACAAGGGCGTGGTGGACAAGCTGCTCGGGGTCTGTGCGGACGAGCTTGAGCGGGCTGCCCTAGGCCGTCCGACGCGTAATGTGATTATTGCCCGCCTGGCACTGGAACTGGATAAAAACGCCCGATTTTCGGTTGACGAGCAGGGCAATTTGGCTATCGCCTTTAAGGAGATAGGGGCGGCCGAGATTCGTAAACGTTTGGGTGAGCTTCTGGCCGAAGAAACTTCTGTCCGGCGGGTCGAAACCGTCGCCGTGGGAAGTGAGGCCTGAGGTGGCGGGCGTTGAAGGAAGAGTCGCGTTTATTACCGGGGCCGGGTCGGGTATCGGGCGCGCGACCGCGTGCGTCCTGGCCATAGGCGGCGCCGATATTGTGGTGACCGATATCAACCTGGCTGGGGCTGAGGAAACGGCCCAGGCCGTCACGGAATTGGGCCGCAAGGCGCTCGCGCTTCGGGTCGATGTGTCAGACCTGAACGCGGTTGAAACCGCGACAACACAGGCCCGCCAGGAACTGGGCGCGATTGATATTCTGTTCAGCAACGCCGGCATTGGAACCCAGGTCGCGTTTGTGGATATGACCGAGGAGGACTGGGACGGCATGTTTGGCGTTCACCTCAATGGGACGTATCACTGCTTTCGGGCGGTCTTGCCCGAGATGAAAACGGCGGGTTGGGGCCGGTTGATCAGTACCTCCTCTATGGGCGCTTTTACCGGGGGAGTTCGTCTGGCCCATTACTGTGCGGCCAAGGCCGGTATTGCCGGGCTCACCGTTGCCATGGCCAGTGAGCTGGCGCGAACAGGCATTACGGTCAACGCGGTTGCCCCCGGTGTGATCGACACGCCTATGGTCCGGCAGAGTCCCGAACGTTGGGTCAAGAATATGACCAAGACCATTCCAATGCGCAAACTGGGACAACCCGAGGACATCGCCCATGCCGTCGCCTATTTAGCCTCGGAAGAAGCCGGATTCATGACGGGTCAGATCCTCAGCCCGAACGGCGGCTCGTATATGAAGTGGTGTTAAGATGCGACTGTCAGGAAAAACCGCACTGATAACCGGTGCCGGGTCGGGCCTGGGCCAGGCAACCGCTCAGCTTTTTGCTCAGGAGGGCGCACGCGTCATTGTGGCTGATATCAGCCTGCGTCGCGCAGCGGCGGTCGCGGCCGAGATCAATCAAACCAACGCTTCTCGGGCCATAGGTCTTCAGGCTGATGTGACCCAGAGTCAGGCTGTCAACGCGCTGCTTGAACAGGCCAGGAGCGAGTATGGACCGATCAATATCCTGGTGAACAACGCCGGGATTGCCCAGATCAAGGATCTGCTCGATATCACACCTGAAGACTGGCAGCGCATGATCGATGTCCACATGAAGGGCAGCTTTCTGTGCACGCGGGCCGTGATCGGGGATATGATAGAAGCAAAGTGGGGGAGGGTGATTAACACCGCCTCTGTTGCCGGCATGACCGGCGGTCCGCAAAACGCGCACTACGCTGCGGCGAAGGCCGCCATTATCGGTTTTACGCGCTCGTTAGCCTTGGAGTACGCGCGGTCGGGTATTACGGTAAACGCGGTTGCCCCTGGATTGATTGAAACACCCATGGTCAAACAAGGCACCGGGCCTGCCGCCGAGAAGGTGGTGGATTTCTTTATCCGTCGTATTCCCATGCGCCAGATGGGTACGCCCCGAGACATTGCCGCGGCCCATTTGTATCTGGCCTCAGACGATGCCGCCTATGTGACCGGGCAGGTGCTGAGTCCGAACGGTGGCTATCTGGTGTAAGGCGTTTTTCCTTGACGTTTACGGATGCCGGTTGTAGCGTGGCGGTGTGAATGAAGCCTTTGAACACCGTTCGTTACTTGACCGTAGCCTCCTGCGTGCCCTTCAGCAGCGCCAAGACTTACCTTCCATTATCCGGCTGACCCTCCATCTGTCCGCTTTCCTGCTGTGTGCGTATGGCGTGCTGCTCGTGACGCCGTATTCTCACCTAGCGGCAGGTCTGCTCTCTATCGTGCTGAGTGGGATATGGGCTTCGCTGTTCGCTCCCTTTCATGAGTGTACGCATCAGACCGCCTTTAAGTCCGCCTGGCTGAATTCCCTGGGCGCGTGGCTCAGCGGTTTTCCCTTTGGCATGGCACCGGCCGTATACCGGGCTTTCCACTTCGATCATCATCGCTACACCCAATATGTCGGCCAGGACCCCGAGTTGTTGTTTCTGGGTGGGCAACCAGTGTCTTGGCCAAATCGATGGAAAAACTGGCTGCTCATGATTAGCGGCTGGGGCCTTATTCAGTTCAAAACAGGCGCTTTGGTGCGATTTCCTGTCCTGGCCTATGAGAAATGGGAACCCTTCGCTCCCTGGGCGCCGCTCGACCAACGTCCCACACTGGCCTGGCAATCGGGTGTGATCGCCCTCTTTTGGGTCGGGCTGATTATTGCTGCCTGCATCGGTCCCGCGGGCATGGGCTGGGTGCTGTTTGCGGGTCTTCTCAGCCATATGTTTCAAGCCATATGGGTGACCACTGAGCATACGGGCCTGCCGAACGAAGGCTCTATTCTGGCGCGCACGCGTACCATGCAGACCTGGCCGTTTTTCAGCTGGTGGCTGTGGAATATGAACTTTCATGCCGAGCACCATGCCTGGCCGGCGGTCCCGTGGTATGGGCTGCCCGCCCTGCACCGAGAAGTAGCAGAACACCTCGATGCCACGGAGCGCGGCTATGCCCGGCTCCAGTTCAATGTCTGGAGCAAGGTCGGCGCCTAGGGCCTGACCCCTTCTCGCCTTGACCACCCGAAACCCAGCGTCTAGGCTCAGGCCAACCGCATATCAGGAGGTCAGGAATTACGATGCTCACCGCACCGACTCGCTTTTTTACCGAAGATCACGAGATATTCCGCGAACAGGTCCGCAATTTTGTAACCAAGGAAGTCCATCCTCATATTGACCAATGGGAAGAAGAAGCCCTTTTCCCCAAGTCGCTCTATCAGCGCATGGGGGAACTCGGGTTTCTGGGCATCCGCCATCCCGTAGAGTATGGAGGCAGTGCCGGGGATATCTGGATGACGCTCGTCTTTTGTGAGGAGTTGTGTCGCTGCCGGGCCTTGGGCCTACCCACGAGTGTGCTGGTCCATACCGATATGTCCTCGACCCATATCGCGCGCAACGGCACGCCGGAGCAGAAAGAAAAATACCTACGGCCCATGATTACGGGCGAGGCGGTCTGCGCCATAGGCGTGACCGAACCCTCGGGCGGCTCCGATGTTGCCAGCATCCGCACCTCAGCGGTGAAAGACGGCGATTCTTACGTCCTCAACGGCTCCAAGATTTTTATCACCAACTCGGTCCACGCCGACGTCTTTTGCGTAGCTGCCAAAACCGATAAGGATGCCCAGGCGCGCGGCATCTCCATATTCCTTGTTGAGCGCGACACGCCTGGGTTCAGCCTGGCGAAAAAGCTGGACAAAATGGGCTGTCACAGTTCGGATACCGGCGAGCTGGTCTTTGAAGATGTGCGCGTTCCGCGCCGCAATCTCTTGGGACAGGAGGGCAAGGGGTTTTACTATATTATGCAGAACTTTCAGGATGAGCGCCTGATTGCGGCCAGTATGGCGGTGAGTGCGGCCCAGCAAGCCCTTGAAGATACGCTCACCTATACCCGCCAGCGGGAGACGTTTGGCAAACGCATATTTGACCATCAGGTCGTGTCGCATCGCCTGGCGGACATGGCGACCGAACTGGAAGCCGCCCGTCAGTTGACGTATTACGCGGCCGATGTGCTGGCCAGCGGGCGTGACTGTAGCACCGAAGTCTCGATGGCAAAGCTGTACGGCTGTAATATGGCCAACAAGGTCGCCTATGAGTGCGTCCAATTGCACGGCGGCTACGGCTATATGAAAGAGTTTGCGGTCGAACGGTTCTACCGGGACATCCGTCAGAGCACGATTGCCGGCGGGTCCGCCGAGATCATGAAGGAAATCATTGCCAAGCGCGGGTTGGACCGAGACCTGTAGACCAGAAGGAATCCCCCTGCGCTATCGCGCTTCCCCCTTGGAAAGGGGGACTGAGGGAAATCTCATCCTGGGTCCCGCATCTGGACTAATGTTTCTTTACTTTGAATCTGTTATATTCTACTAAAGACGATCAACACCCCTGGTGGTGTCGTATGTGGATGTGTGGAATGGATCCATTGTGTGGTGGTGGAGTTGCGGTATGTGGAGGAGGAATCCATGGGAGTGGTGCTGGAGGTCGAAGTCCCACAAAGAGCGTTTAATCGTCGTATCCAACCCTTTGCTATTGCCCTTGCCGAAGTCTCCTGGCGCGTAAAGATGTTTACGCACGAAGGAGTGGTTCTGGCAGCCCTCTATCTTGAAGAGCCCGACCTCATTCTCGCCATGGCACTGTGGCCGAATGCGGACTCCGCGCGGCGTCTGTTTAAAGGACGTTTTGAGGTCTGTTTGTGCTCGACCGCAGACCCGACGGGGCGGGTGCGTCTTGCCGTAGAGATTGATCCTGCCATGGTCGAGGAACTCTTTGCCGCCGCTGAGCTGATTAACGCCAAGCCGTCAAAGGCGAGTGCGAAGCGGGCCGAAAAATATTTTACCGAGTTCCTGGCCTTAGGCTTCCCGGACTCTCAAGTTGTCTGGGCCAGGTCGTGTCGATGGCAGGACGCGCCCGAGTACCTGGAGGCGACGACGCCTATCCGGGTGGGCTAGGAACCTGTCCTGAGCGTGCTTCGACTTCGCCCTTTCGGGGCTACGCTCAGCATGAACGGAGTCGAAGGGCCGGGCTCGCATTCGGACAAAAGACGTGGTATGCCGTGAGCTTCACCCGCCTTCCGGGTGACCGAAGTGCAGATGTCACTATACCGAAAGGCCGGCGATACGCCCGCCTTTCCGCTGGAAAACTCCATGCCTGAGCGAATCGAAAATTCCCATCTCACTGAGATGACCCCCTTGGTATCCCCTCGGACAATCAAATCCAAACTCCCGCTGACCGAAGGTGCGGCTGGCTTGATCATACAAACGCGCCGCGCTATCTGCGATATCCTGCACGGTCGGGACCGCCACCGTCTGCTCGTCGTCACGGGTCCCTGCTCCATCCATGATCCCCAAGCCGCCTATGAATACGCCGAGTGTCTCAAACCGGTGATTGACGCAACTCGCGATCAGCTCGTTGTGGTGATGCGGACCTATTTTGAAAAGCCGCGCACAACGATAGGCTGGAAGGGTTTAATCAACGATCCGCATCTTGACGGGTCGTGTGATATTCCGACCGGCCTGGAACGGGCCCGCGAAATTTTACTCCGCATTAGCCATATGGGCGTGCCCTGCGCGAGTGAACTGTTAGATCCGGTGACACCGCAGTATGTGGCCGACCTGCTGAGTTGGGCAGCCATAGGAGCGCGGACGACCGAGAGCCAAACGCATAGAGAAATGGCCAGTGGTCTCTCCATGCCGATCGGTTTTAAGAATACGACCGGTGGGGCGGTGTCCGGGGCGATCAACGCCATGATTTCGGCCGGTCACCCACATAGTTTCCTGGGTATTAATGCCGACGGCGTGACCTCGGTCATCAAGACCTTGGGGAATCCAGACCGGCATATTATTTTACGAGGTGGGGGAGGGCGACCCAACTACCGTCAGGCGGATATCGCGCAGGTGACGGAAATGGTTGCCAAAGAAGGGATCGCACGCCCGATTATGGTGGACTGCTCCCACGGCAATTCAAACAAGGACTATACCCGTCAGGCCGCGATCTGTCGTGACGTGTTGCGTCTGCGCCAAGAGCAAGAATATGATGTCATGGGTATCCTTTTGGAGAGCAATTTGAAACCGGGGAGTCAGTCTTGGAAAGAAGGCTCCACGCTCGAATATGGAGTGTCCATTACCGATGCCTGCATCGGTTGGGAAGAGTCTCGCGACTTACTGTATGAAATGGCTGAAGTGGTACAGTCCAACCCGTGTGCCATTCCCGCCTGATGAACGGCACACGGGGTCCGTCGGAAGACCGGTCCTCCGCGTCTTCTGTTTGTACAGCCTGCTGGCCTTCGTTGCCGTAGGTACTGCCTCGTGTACCTATGCCGAACGCAAGTGGAATCAGAAAATTGTCGAGTTCAATAAAGGCATTGATCAGCAAATGGCACAAGCCGAGGGAAAGGCTGGCCGCTGTCAGGCCCGCGGTGGCGTCCTCTATAATGAGCAATGCTATATGCCCGATATGAATCCGGCCGTTCGGGATGAACAGACGTGTCGTCTGCACGGTGGTCTGTACGTCAATCAGGAATGCCTGACTGACCAACGTCGCAATGTCCATTATCGGTAGCAGCCGGCAGTAGATGTCCGGGGGAGCGGTCAACCCATATCTCGAAAGAGGAGGAAGTCATGGACGAAGCTGGGGAAAAAACAGCGCTGGTTCGCGGAAGCTGTTTTTGCGGCGTTGTCCGGTTTGAGTTTGCCCTACCGACACTCTTCTGTGGTCACTGTCACTGCTCGATGTGTCGGCGCATGCATGGGGCCGGCTATGTGACCTGGATAGGGGTGCCCACGCAGCAATTCAGCCTGACTGCGGGGCAGGGCCAGCTTAGCGTTTTCGTCTCTTCGGAGCATGGCAAACGGTCGTTCTGCCACACCTGCGGCAGCTCGCTGTTCTGTCAGTCGAGCCGACATCCGGAGGTCATGGATATTGTCCTGGCGAATCTGCACGATGCCATCGACCGCCAACCGCAGGCCCATTACTATTTTTCTGATCGCGCGGACTGGGTCGCCGTCGGAGACGCCTTACCCCGCTTTGGCGGAGAAACCGGGACCGAACCCCTGGCCGCCGAGTCTGCCAGCCATATGACAACGGAGAGACACGCATGAGTTACGAGCAGATTTTATACGCCGCCGGGGATGGTATTGCGACGATTACACTGAATCGACCGGAAAAGCTCAACGCCTGGACAAACGTGCTGGAGCAGGAAGTCCGCCATGCCCTGACCGAGGCGACCGCCGATGCGGCCGTCCGGGTTGTTATTCTCACAGGCGCCGGCCGTGGATTTTGTGCCGGAGCGGATATGTCCTTGCTGAACGCGGCCCGAGAGCGGTCCGAAACCGCATCCGCGACCGAGAGCCCCGCGGCCTTTCCCGGACCGATCCCGGGCGGGCTCGATCTTCCTCAGGCATTCTCCTACCGCTATGCGTATTTCCCCACCGTCCCGAAGCCCATCATCGCCGCCATCAACGGTCCGGTCGCCGGCCTGGGGCTGATCCTCTCCCTGTACGCCGACATCCGCTTCGCGTCAGATACGGCGGTCTTCACCACGGCCTTCTCACGGCGCGGGCTCATTGCCGAACACGGGGTTGACTGGATTCTGCCGCGGGTTGTCGGTCTGCCGAATGCCCTGGACCTGATGCTCTCGGCCCGAAAAATAACGGCTCGGGAAGCCCTTCAAATGGGCCTGGTGAATCGTCTCTATCCGGCGGACTCTTTTATGTCGGAAGTCCGGGCCTATGCGCTCGAACTGGCAACGATGGTTTCGCCCCGTTCCATGCGGGTCATGAAATCTCAGCTCTTTCGAGCGCAGGACGTCGATTTCGCGACCTCGATCCAGGCCGGTCTGACCGAGATGAGCGCCAGTTTCAGCAGCGAAGACTTTAAGGAAGGGGTGGCCCATTTTATTGAAAAGCGGCGGCCCGAGTTTTCCGGCAAATAGCGCGCTCTCATAGAATGCCGTGAAATCGATGGAGGACACGATGCGAGTCGGGACGATCAAACAGATCTGGCGCTATCCGTTCAAGAGTATGCTGGGCGAATTGCTGGAGCAAGCCGAGGTCAGCCCCCAGGGCGTGATCGGCGACCGGGGCTGGGCAGTGCGGGATGAGGTACGAGGGGGAATTACTAGCGCCAAAAAAATACCGGCTTTGATGCACTGTCAGGCCCGCTATCCGGATAGCCCGACGCAAGACCAGATCGGCCCGGCTGAAATTACCGTTCCGGACGGCACGACCTTCTTGTCCAACGACCCGGACGCAGCCGACCAACTCAGTCAGGCCCTGGCTCATCGGGTTTCCATCTGGCCGATTCAGCCCGCCGAAAATCTTGATCACTATCGACGCGGCAAACCGACGCATAGCAATCCGGCAGAAGAGTTGAGAAGCCTCCTCGGTCTGGAGCCAGACGAACCCCTGCCGGATTTATCCATTTTTCCAAAAGAGATACTGCAATACGCCTCGCCGCCGGGCACCTATTTCGACGCCTTCCCGCTATTGTTGGTGACCGAGGCATCGTTGCAGCAGTTGCAATCCCTGAGCCCGACTTCACAGATTGACGCCCGGCGCTTTCGTCCCAATTTTTTGATTGAGACCGAAGAAGCGAGCGGTTTTGTTGAGACCTCGTGGCCGGGCAAACAGCTCCGCATCGGGAATATGACCCTCGATGTGACGATGAACTGTCTGCGCTGCGTGATGACAACCCTCGGCTGCGCAAACCTGCCCAAAGATCCGAAGATCATGCGCACTCTGGTGCGGGAGGCCAACCAGAATTTTGGGGTCTATGCCACCGTGAAAACCCCTGGGCAGGTCGCGGTTGGTGACCCGGTCGAGATTGTAACCTAGCCCTCATCGCCGGATGTCCCCTCTTGGGAGGGGTGGCCCGTAGGGCCGGGGTGGGTTCGGCCCTACGAGTACGCTCTTCCTTAATACCGCGCCATGACCTTGTCTTTAAAATCGGTCAGCACTTTGCGGGCGCTGGCCATCGGGGGGAGCAGGCTGACTTCTTTGAGCCCGTTTTTCTCCGCGGCGCGCAACTTGTCAATAATCTCGTCCGGCGTACCCACGATGCACGAACCCTCAATGGCTTTGGGTGTGATGAAGCGCCGCTCCTCGGGCATCAGAAACGTGCAGTGGCCATTGTGAATCTGGAGATAGCGTTTCTCCGCCGGGGTCTCCATTTTTTTCACATAGGCGCAGTATTCGTCCCAAATATCGTGGACGGACGGGGGAATCATCTCTTCATTGCCGGTGAACTCGTAGATTTCATAGGCAAAGTGCAGGACCGCAGACACCCATGAACCGCACTCGTCTATGACGCGCTCCGAGCTGAGATCCTCACCCGGCTCCAGCACAACAACAGAGGTGAGCGAGACCGTATGATAGTCGCTCAGGTCCCGGCCCACTCTGGCGGCTCCCTGACCCACATAGTCCATATTCAGATTCAGGACGGCCTCCTGCTCGTTCAGCACCGAGATCAGACCATCCCCAAATTCCCCTGCAGCCTTGAGGGCCAGCGGTCCATTGGCGGCCACAATAATCGGAACGGGATGCTCCAGGTCGATGAATTTCAGGTCCTGGTGCAAAAACTGAATGGTCCGGGTTGTGTCCTGGAAGGTATACTCAACCTCTTCGCCTTGAAGAAGAGTCCGCAGGACGCGCAGGTATTCGCGGAAGTCGCGGATTTTCATGGGGTTCATACCCATGACGCGCATGGCGGTATGGCCGGTCCCGATGCCGAGAAAGGCGCGGCCCGGCGCAATCTGATTGATCGAAGCGATCGAGTGGGCGGTGACCGGAGCGATCCGGGTACCGGGAATGGCGACGCCGGTGCCGAGTTTAATCCGTGACGTGTTGTGCGCTGCCACCGCCAGCGTGGCGTAGCAGTCCGACCAGATCATCTGGGAATCCGGCACCCAAGCCCGGTCATAGCCCAAGTCTTCGGCAAATTTAATGAGTTGCCAGTCTCCGATATTGGTTGCCACCGTAACACTAAACTCCATGGATTCCTCCTCAGCGTGCGAGATTCTCTTGGGGACCACGGAGGCATACCACACCAGGGTGTCTTGTGCCATGTCCGAAGCCGAGCAAAACAATTGACAAAAGGCCGGTCTGAATGAGACAACCGCCTACAGACGTGTAATGCATCTTGCGTTCTCAGCAGCCTGGGAGTAACCCACCCCGCCGCTAACGCGGCACCCCTCCCAAGAGGGGATGCGTGCTGCCGAAGGGAGTCGTCAAATGGAAACATGCGATTTTCTCATTATTGGGGCCGGCATAGCCGGGGCATCGGTTGCCTATGAACTGGCCCCACACGGTCGGGTCATTGTCCTTGAGCGCGAAGCGGTGCCCGGCCATCATTCAACTGGACGGTCAGCAGCGGTCTTAACCGAGAATTACGGCAACTCCATTATTCGCCGCCTCACCCTGGCGACCCGCCCGTTTTTGGAACATCCACCGGACGGGTTTACCGACTACCCGCTGACCGCCCCGCGCCAGATGCTGTGGGTCGCGCGCGCGGATCAAAAGGCTAGGCTGGAGGCAACGCTCGGTGAGGCGCAGCGGCTGGTGCCCACTATTCGCGCGGTTGAGCCCGTAGAGGCATCTGCTCTCTGCTCTGTCTTGCGAACCGGCTATGTCGCCTATGCCATATTGGAGCCCCACGCCTTGGACCTCGATGTGCATGCGATCCATCAGGGTTTCTTGCGGGGACTGAGAAACCGGGGCGGAACGGTGGTCACAAACGCCGAAGTGGTCCGGTTTCGGCAGACGGACGCGAGCTGGGAAGTCCATACGCCTGACCAGCAATACGCCGCCGGGGTAGTCGTGAATGCGGCTGGTGCGTGGTGTGATGTCATTGGCCAGTTGGCAGGAGCGCGACCAGTCGGCCTGGTGCCGAAGCGCCGCACGGCCTTTACCTGTGATGGCCCCGCCGGGATAGCACCGCAGGAGCTGGCGGTGTGGCCGGTTGTCATAGATAGCGATGAAGAATTCTATTTTAAGCCCGAGTCCGGAGGGATTCTTGCCTCTCCCGCGGACGAAACCCCGCTGGACCCGTGCGACGTGTTTCCCGACGACTACGATGTGGCGCTTGCCATAGACCGTATTCAAAAGGCAACGACGCTGTCCATTGCCCATATTAACCGCAAATGGGCTGGATTGCGCAGCTTTGTCCGGGATAAAACCCCAGTCGTGGGAATGGATAGCCAACGCGCCGGATTGTTCTGGTTAGCCGGGCAGGGCGGTTATGGTATCCAGACCTCGTCTGCCATGGGCCGCACGGCGGCAAGCCTGATAGTAAATCGGCGTTTACCCCAAGACTTAAGCGATGTGGGGCTCACACCTGCGGATCTGGCGCCGATTCGGGTACAAGCGGGAAAGGAATGAGGGAGAACGTGCGGAAGAAGGACATACCGAGACGGGACGCGCTGAAATGGATTGCTGCTTCAGGTGCCGCAGCGCTCCTGGGACGCTCCACATCCGTATTGCCTGTCTTTGCCAAGGAACAGACCATCCGCATTGGAGCCTTAATCCCCCTCACCGGAGACGTCGATGCCTACGCCCGGCAAATGCGTCTGGGCATAGACACCGCGGTTGCTGAGATCAACGCAAGCGGCGGGGTCCTGGGCCGGAAGATCGCGGTCGAATACCGCGACTCGGAGACAACCCCGGCGGTCCTGCCCGAGCGCTGTCGGGAGCTGATTGACGACTGGGGGGCAATCGCCCTTATCGGACCCTGGGCCGCGGCCGGTCGGAAGTATGCGGCCCGTTTTTTAGCCGAGCGCAACATTCCCCTGGTGAATGCGGTCAATCACGCCGGCGGCTTTTGTTCGCCGGTCCTATTCTCTCTCGGCCCGACCACGAGTCAGGACGGCCATGCCCTCGTCCGCTATCTGGACGAAGAAGAACAGATCAAAGATTATTTCATGCTGGGCTCGTATCCCAGTTGGCAAAATACGATGTTCCGCCAACTGCGTTTCCCCATGTATCAACACGGCCAGCACGTTCACGGCCAGGCCCTGATCGCAACGGATGAGCGGCAATTCCGGCCCATCATCCGCTGGATTCAAGAAACGAATACGGCCTCGGTGTTGTTTTGCGTGATGCGCAAGCACGGTCAGGAATTCCTGCATCAGGCCAGCGAACTCGGCGTGCTGAACAAACTCACCGTCGGCTGGATCGGGTTCAACGACACCCTGGTTGACGGGCTCAGGCCTGAAGAGCTGGAACGGATTGTGACCACGAGTCCGTTTGTCGCGAGTGATCCCGAAGGCGGCGTGCCCGATTTTGTTGCGCGAATCCGTTCACAGCACGGCAGTAATACGCCCGTCGGCTACCACGCCCTGACGCACTATAACGCCGTGCGGGCGCTCAAGGCCGCCTGGGAAAAAAGCGGAGAGGTGAGTGCCGCAGCAGCCCTGACCGGACTGCGCGGGCTGAGCTTCGAGTCGCCGACCGGTCCGGTCAGCATAGACCCGCAGAGCCAGCATGCGACCATGCCTATCGTGGTTGCCCGAGGCAGCAAGGAGGGGCTACAGGTTGTCAAAAGACTCGGCCCGATTGACCCCGCTCCGGGGTGCAGCATCTGAATGCGGAGGGACGTATGCCTGATGCAGAACCGATATGTCCGAGAAGATTCCTCCGTCGATATGGTTGGCTGATCGTGTTTGGACTCCTGGGCGCATGCGCTCAGCGACCACAGGGTGATCTTGCGGCGCTGCGGCACGCCGAAATCCCGAGCGACATTACGGACGCACGTGGCCGGGCCGTCTCAAGCCGGGCGCTGCAAGCCTATAAAACCTCTCAGGTCCGCACAGCCGAAAAGCAATACAAAACGGCTGACCATGCCCTGTCGCAACTGCCGGGGGTCGTCGCGGTTCGGCCCGGCTACGGGGTCATGTATGTCTATACCAGTCGGCCGGCGGAACTGCCGGCGGAATTTGAGGGGACTCCTATCAGGGCCTTACCGCCGGAATTCATGAATGGTATCTCCGAAGAATGGGTGACGCCGGATCAGCTTCCACAAAGAGGAAATGTGTCCTCCAATAGAGACGAGAGGCTGGACACGTTTCCTCTTTCGCCCGGTCAAGGCAATTAAAATCAGAGAGAAAAGGAGACAGTATGGCCGAATATGTCAGTGTTGCAGAAGCAAGAAAGCAATCCGGGATGCGGATGGTCCTGGCCCAAGGCATCCCCGGCCCGTGGGCAGAAGGGATTCGAGGCATTCTGGACGTGAAGAAGATTCCGTACACGCGCGGGCTGTTTGAGATCGGCTCCGACCATGCCGACCTGATTGCCTGGACGGCGCAGGCCTCCGCACCGGCGATTGCCTGGAACGATGAACTCCCGAAATCAAACTGGGCCGAGCAGCTCCATCTGGCGGAACGCATTCAACCCGAGCCGGCGCTCATTCCGGCCAATCAAGCCGGCCGGATCAAAATGTTCGGCTACGCAAGTGAACTATGCGATATGCACGGCTTTGGCTGGAGTCGGCGCTTGATGATGGTCCATCAGGGCCTGTCCGCGCCTGACCTGCCGGAAGAACAACGGGCCTTCTTCCAAGCCTTTGGCGCAAAATACGGCTACTCGCCTGAGGCCGGGGAAGCGGCTCCCGCGCGGGTGATCGAAATCCTGAACGCCCTGAGCAGCCTGCTTGAAGAGCAACAGGCCCAGGGCAGTCGATATTTTATTGGCAACGCGCTGTCAGCCCTGGACATCTATTGGGCTGGCTTCTCCCATCTGATTGAGCCCCTGCCGCCCGATGAGTGTCCGATGCTCGAAGACTTTCGGCCACTCTACCAGAACCATCATCCCGATGTGGCCGCCGCGGCCACGCCGCTACTCATGGACCACCGGCATTTTATCTACGCGGAACACCTGGGCCTGCCCATGGATTTGTAAGGCCCGGCTTCCAACTCCCTCGCCCCTCAAGGGGAGAGGGTTGGGGTGAGGGGTGGCAGCCAACGCCCAGGCAGCGTCTCAACGCTGATGATACAGCGGATGCCCGCGTACGCTAGTATGCACGCGGCTGAAGTGGTCGCCCTCCAGATTGGCAAAATAAAGGTCCTGCAAGTCCGGACCGCCGAACGCGCAATTGGTGGGGAAATTCAGCTTCTGCCCGTCAGGATCGTCAATCAACAGACTCCACTGACCATTGGTATCCACCTTGATGATCTGATGGGCCGGAGCCATATTGACGCCCTGATGGGCAATACCCTGGAGCGCATGTGAGCCGCCGATCTTGGCCGGCAGCGTGACGTAGAGATTGCCGTCCACGTCAAAGGCCATCCCGTCGGGCAGAGCGGGAAAGTCCTTGGAGTATATTTCGGGTGGGCCAAAAGTCCCGTCTTTTTTGATTTGAATGCGCAGGCAGTCGTCCCGAGTGCTTTCCAGCACGTAGACCGCGTCTTCATTCGGCGCGATGGCGGTGCCGTTGGCAAGGTAAATACCGGTGGCAACGACATCGCCCCGGCCGTCCGGCCGGATACGGACCAGTGCGCCGTTCGGGGCCGGCTGGGCCAGCTCGTCCAGTGCCTTTTCGAGCGTCGGCGCGCTGGAAGAATTGGAGACGTATAAATTCCCCTCTGCGTCATAGCTGGCGAAATTCGGCATAGTGAGCTTTACGTCGCCCACTTGGTCGGCAATAAGCGAGACCTGGCCGCTCTGGGAAACACGCAGCACGGCCTGCTTGGCCAGGTCGCAGTAGACGACATTGCCCTCGCGGTCCAGGGTCACGCCGTTAGGCATGGACCCCTCCGGCAGATGGGCCATTTCGCTGACTGCCCCGTCTGGGGTCACACGGTACACAATCCCGTTGCGACCCGCGCCATAGGCCACACCATCTGTATCGATAACCACGCCTTCGGCCTGAAGCACGCCTGTCCCGAAAATTTCCACTTGGTCCAGAGAAAATATCGTCACCTTGCACCCTCCTGCTGCGGTACTAGCGCGACTCGCGATTCTGTGTTGCCACCTGTCATTCCTGCGGAAGCAGGAATCCAGGCTCTCGCCCCTCCCAGGCCTCTGGATGCCGGATCAAGTCCGGCATGACGAGAGCGGAACGGCATGGCTACAGCCTAGCGTGAAATGCTCTAATGATACCTTACGGCGTCAGGCGTACCCGTTCCCCGCCCAGTTCAAGCGTCGTCTTGGAGTAGGTGAGTTTCTGAATGATCTTGCCGTCTTTGAAGTGCAGGATGTCGAGCCCACGCCGGGCTTCGTGTTTATTCTCCTGGCCCTGCTCAAACGAGGGGGAGTCGAGCTGCCAGCGGTAGAGCATTTTTTGTTCAACTTCGTCGATGAAGGTCTCTTCGTCCGTAAATTTGAAGCCGCCATGATTGGCAAACCAGGGGGTCCAGGCCTGACGCAGATTCTCCTTGCCCCGGACCCAGCCTCCCGTCCAGTTCTCAAAGTAAATCTCGTCGTGAAATAAATCCATGACGCCGTCGAGGTCGTGCTCGTTCCAGGCAACACCCCATTGGGCGAACGCGCTAGACATTTCGTCTCGTGTCAGCATGGTCTTCTCCTTTCGTGACGGTAGGGACAATTCATGGTGCCCCTACTTGTTACCCTACGTCTTGGACTTGCTTGGCAAACGACCGGACTTCCTGAGCGATACTATCCGGGTCGCGGCTGAGCGGAACGGTGTATAAAACTTTCACCCCCAGGTCGCGGTAGGTTTTGATATCGTCCGGCGTGGTCCGGGTCGGGTCGGTCATGGCCGTCAGTTCGAGGTCGTCATAATTCCGCCCGGCCTCATCCATGAGGCGTTTCAGTTGCTCCAACATGGGTCGAATCTGGTTAAAGGTCAGCAGGGCAATATGCCAGCCGTCACCAAACCGGGCCACCCGTTTCAGAGCGTAGACCGATTCTCCGCCAACCCAGATGGGCGGGTGGGGTTTCTGCAGGGGTCGCGGGAGCACGTTGACGTCTTCTTCCAGCTTGATGAACTCCCCATCATAGCGAGGGCTGTCTTCGGTCCACAGCGCCTTCATCATTTCAATATATTCCCGCGTGCGTTTGCCGCGGCGTTGAAAGGGAACGCCCAGCAGGTTGAACTCCTCCTCAAGCCAGCCGACCCCGGTGCCGAGAATGAAACGCCCGCCGGACAAGACATCGATGGTCGCGACCCGCCGCGCCACATCAAACGGGTGGCGGTAGGGGACAATCAGGACGCTCAGACCGAGCCGGATATTTTCGGTAATGCCCGCGACAAAGGCGATAGTATCGAACGGGTCCAGCCACTCCATGCTGGTGTAAATATCGTAATTCGGCTTGCCGTCGTTATACTCCTCATACGGCCACGGCGAGGCAATGCTTTTGGGCAGGACAATATGGTCGCCGATGAGGAGCGAGTCGCAGCCTTCCTCCTCGGCAATACGGGCAACATCCATGAGGACCTTGCGGTCACACACCGAAGCGCCGCCGGCCAAGTGCAAGCCGTATTTCATGAATCCCCTCCTTTAGGCACCAATAGAGAATAAAACTGCCCACGTCGTAGCGAAAAGATCGGTATCACGCAAGGGAGAATGCCTGCTTGCCGATGACAAGGAACGGTCCTATAGTTGCGCCATGAGCATGATGGTGACCGAGCTCTATGACGCACTGATAGCGGCAGGAGCGCCCGAAGAAAAAGCACGGGCGGCCGCTCAGGCCATGTCAGAAGAAAGTCTGGCGACCAAGGCCGACATTGCGCGCCTTGAACGGGAACTGTCAGTCGTGAAGTGGATGACCGGCGCGATTGTTGCAGGCGTCGTTTCACTGCTGCTCAAGGCATTCGTCGGTTAAGGCACTTTCCGTCATTCCTGCGAAAGCAGGAATCCAGTCAGACGAGCGCGTCATACAAGTCACGCCAATTCGGATTCTGTTTTTCGATCAGGGCCAGTTTCCAGGCCCGCTTCCACTTCTTGGTGTGCTTTTCTCTATTGATAGCCGACAGCATATCTTTATGCACTTCATAATACACTAAGGTGTGGACGCCGTACTTTTTGGTAAACCCTTCAACTAGGTCATTTTTGTGCTGCCATACTCGTGCCACCAGATTACTCGTAACGCCTGTATAGAGCGTTCCATTGCGGTGGCTTGCCAGGATATACACGGTCGGCTGTTTTTCGGTCATGAGTGACTTCTGGATTCCTGCCTTCGCAGGAATGACAGAGGGATTAGGGCTCCATTCAGTGATAGTCCACACTTTTCACGTCGTTATGTTATCATCGGTGCGTGATGTGAGCTTCACCCGTACAGGAGCCCCATATGGTGAAACAATTCAAGGTTATTGTCGAGAAACACGCCGATGGGTATGTGTGTCCTACTCACTTGGGCTAAAGGGCGTTGTTGTTGGTCAAGGCAACACCTACGAAGAAGCCCTCGTAGATGTCAAGTCGGCCATCGCATTTCACCTTGACACGTTCGGGTCTGAGGTGTTTGAGAGTGACGGGCCGGTGCTGGTGTAGAATGGCAAACAATACGACCAGGGGGTGATGAATATGGCAGGAAGAACATGGTGCGCGCTGGTTGGCCTGGTATGTGCCACCGCGCTTTCGGGTATCGCCGCTTCCGACGAAGTCCACTGGGACTACGAGGGCACTGACGGCCCAAAGCATTGGGGATCGCTAGCCCCGGCGTTTGCGGCCTGCGCCAGCGGGACCGAGCAGTCGCCCGTTGATCTCACCGGCGCGCAGGGGAGCGACCTGTCAAGCCTCGCGTTCGACTACACGCCGAGCCCAATCACCATCTCGAATAACGGCCACACCATACAGGTGGACTATACGCCGGGAAGCGGTATCGTCCTTGACGGTGCCCGCTACGAACTGCTCCAGTTCCACTTCCATCACGTCAGCGAGCACGCGGTAGACGGCGTCCGGTTTCCGCTGGAGCTGCATTTGGTGCATCGCAGCAACAGCGGCGCCCTCGCGGTAGTCGGCGTTCTCTTCGAGGCTGGTAGCGCCAATGAGGCACTCAAACCGCTGTGGAGCCATCTCCCTGCTAAAGCTGGTCCCGCGACTATCGTTGCGGGCGAGGTCGATGCGACGGCGCTCCTGCCCCAGCGTCGAACGACTTGGCGCTACATGGGTTCGCTCACCACGCCGCCCTGCACCGAGGGTGTCTCTTGGATAGTCATGACCGAACCGGTGGCACTGTCGGCTGAGCAGATCGAGGCGTTCGGCACGATCTTTCCCGATAACTCTCGTCCCGTACAGCCGCTCAACGAGCGCGCTCTGCGGCGAGACGGTGAAGCGTGATGCTTCAGGCCTGCAACAATACGCCGCGCAAGTGCCTGGATTACCGAACCCCGGCAGAGATATTCTTGGACAGGGCGTTGCACGTGAAATGTGAATCCACCGACCGGCTTTCGCCGGAATGACCGTCCCGTAGATCGGATGAGCCGGCGGTGTAATCCGACACCACCGGCGTATCGGTTATCGCTACTATCGCCCCAATCCGCCGTGCCACCTCCGCAAAATACCCCACCTCCTCCGGCAAACCCCGCATATAGCAGTGAACTCTCCGTGGGAGTGATTGTGAACGAAGGCTTCAAGCGGGTCGCTAGGGCTGTCGGGCGCCTCTTCGCTCCGCCAGCCTACGGGCTCAGGCTTAACCAGCACGATTCTCCCTGTTCTCATCTTCTTCCATCCAAGCGGGAGGGATGCCTTTGTATAACACGTCGGGGTCAATGTCGGCCCCATTTTCCCACCGAATTGTGCCCATCCGAGCATCGACCTGGATCGAACGAAAGACTTGGGCATTGGCCCGAATGGGCTCAAAAATCGGACCATGCAGATAGGGTTCAAGGTCGATTTCCCTGCTCGTGTTGTCAGTAAACTCCAGACGAACCTTGAAATCCTCTAGCGGTTCGACAGCGTGAATGCGTACTGGGCGCGGCATACTGTTACCCCTTTCTGTTCAGTCCAACGGGTCAATCGGGTGGAGGGGAAGCCCGTGTCTCGCTCTTTCCCAATTTGCCCGTAACTCCTCGCGATGCAGAGAAGCCTACTCAACAACAAAAGCTCGGGGACGACGCGGAAGTTCGCCGTCCAGGATTTCCAGCGTGTCCATTATAAATGAAGCCTCATGTTCTGCGTACTCTGCATGTAGCGCCCGGTCGAGCCGCTATGTCCGATAAGGACCTCTGTGTCATTCTGTCGGCCGGGCCGTTAGGGTCTGGCCTGACGCACGGTATCGATACTGATAAACATTCTCAGCGGACGCGACGGCAACGACTGAAACCCCATAGCCGTATAGAACGCCCGGCGTCTTTCCGTGGTCTCGGCGCCGCCATCCTCAATCACGTCGAGTATGACGACCTTCAACCCGATCTGATCGGCAGCATTTGCGGCACGGCTCAAGGCATCCGCGAGGAGGATACGGCCGATCCCTTGGCCCTGATAGCGGTGGTCGACCGCAATCATTGAGAGATAAACGGCTGGGATACCGCCAAGTCGGGGCGCATTCTTCGTCAGATGAACTGGGAGGTCGTTGCCTTCGAGCGCATGCGCATTCAGCGCATAATAGCCGAGAATGCCGGTGTGTCCGCTCTCCGTGGCCACCCACACCCGGGTGAGATCTCCAGCCTGGTGTTTCCTGGCGGTCCGTTTGAGAAAGTTATCGAGCCGGGCTGTCCCGCAAGAAAAAGCCGCTCGATCGTGTTTTTGAGGATTGAGCGGCTCAATGATGATCCTGTGTGGCTTGAGAACGGCCTTCGCCGTCATGCCGAGCCTGTTTTGTGCAGAGCCAGGGCCTGCCGCAAGGCATCGGTCGGCTCCGCTGGCGTATCAAGGGCGGCAAGGACCACCTCCCGATCCTCAGCAGAGAGAATCGTCCGTTCCTGGTCGGCAATTGTGCTCTTGGCCTGCTCCAGTGCCGCGCTAGTCACAAACGTGGTCTCGTCGACGCCGAGCAGAGCCGCGGCCTGCTGAATTTGCGCTTTAACGCTGGGTTTGGTGCGTTGTTCCATCCGGGCTGTCTTCGGCTCGTCGATGGCGGCCGTACTATCATGGAAGCTCAGCATGGTCTCCTCTCCTCTGCGCGCCTTTAATGTACGGCAATTTACCGGACACTGCTATAAATGGCAAACAAAAATAATAATTAACAGTCCCGTAGGTCGGATGAGCCGCCGGCGTCATCCGACACCGCTGGCGTATCGGTTATCGCCACTATCGCCGCGATGCGCCGCGCCACCTCCGCAAAATATCACACCTCCTCCGGCAACAGCGCCCGCCCCAGCAGTGTGCGTTCACGGTACGACAACCATTTCTTGAGCACCTGATAACCGCCGAGCTTATAGCGCCAGACCGCCGCCGGGACGTTGCGCCAAAAGGCGTTACCATTCAGATAAATATCGAACGTGGTCTGACCGAGCACGCTGGTAGCGTCACCCAAAGCGGCGCGTTCGTCCGCCGTGTAATCGCGTTCGACCACCCGCCCTTGGCCCGGCATCACGGCATCGCCCGTGTCGTAATGGCCCCACCCAGCGGTCAGAGCGAAATCGTCTCCGGCCATGTTGCGCCCGTCCACCGTGGCGGGAACGGCAATGGTGGCGACCTCCGGGCGTAGGGTTCCGGTTGTGACGCCAGGGACGGGCGTTTCGGGATCAAGCAGGGCAGCGAGTTCACGCCCGCGTGCTGCGGATTGGGTAAGTGCTTTCGCTGCATCAGACGCGGGCAAGATGCCCGCGCTCCCAGGGGTAGGCCAGCCAGGGAGCGGAATACGTGGCCATTCCATGCGGAGTGCGCCGGCGTTGGCCTCGCGGTAGGCGGGATCGTGGAGAGTAGCGAGGGTGTGATGAAACAGGTCTTCTGCGTTCGCACCGAGAAGTTCAAGGTAGCGCTGCGCGGCAGGCGAAAGGTTGGAGCGGCGTTTCGTGCTGTTCCCGGCGGTTTCGAGACCGTCGTCCCAAAGCCGAGTGGGAATACAAGTGGCGCTTCGGTCGATGAGATCAAGGCATCCGATATGCGAGATCGCTTGTGGAGCTGACCAATCCCGGCGCGGCTTCCGCTGTGTGACTAGCCATACATTCCCCTCGAACACATGTGGCCTATATTTGGGTACGGGACGACCAAGCAAACCGTGACCCGCTTCCCAATAGAGCCACCGATTATCGAATGGCCGGCAGCGTCTTCACCGACCAGGACGAAGTCGCGTGTATTGGTAACCAGCACGAGACGGTAACGCTCCCAATACCGGCTGACCTGTTGGCTTGTCGCAGTCAGCCCCGCGTCGTCGCTGGCAGACTTTACTTCGACCACGCCGCGTTCGGGGACTTGGCCTTCTTTCGACTGGTTCTTTTGGAGCTGCTTGGCCGCGTAGAGGCCAAAGTCGGGATGACCCGCGCCTTGGTCGGCCAGCTCGCTGACGCAGATCACTTTGGGCTTGAGCATTGCCCCGACCGCAGTCAGCAGCCCGGCCAGCGCCGGATAGCTCGATCGTTCCCCGGTGGCTCCACCCGAGGCTCGCACGTGGCTTAACTCGGTGAGATAGGTTTCGACTGCTGTCGCCAGTTTGGTATGCGGTGCGGCCATTCCGTCTGTTGTTGCCGAGACCGGCGCGACATGCAAGCGGGGCCATAGGGTGCGCGCTGGCAATCGGACTCGGCATCTGTCATAAAGGTATTTCATGGATGAGCAGAGCAGAGTGATGAGACGAAGTGCAAGAACAGCCCCGCACCGACGGAGCCCATGGCTCTGGAGTTGTGGCCTAATCTTCGCGGCTTGCTGCGCCTTTCTGCTCTCGGCTTGCTCATCCACCAGCCCGCTTGATCGATTGAAATCCCAGCTTGCCTCTGTACCGGAATACGCCATTATCCTTGACGATATGCGCGAGGAGGGGACGTTTTTCTCTTCGTATTTCCATCAGTATCAAGTTGTCCAAGGAGAAAACTCCTGGACCACCGACTGGCTACAGGTCAAGGAATCTTTTTATCGTGCTAATGAGAATTTTCTGGGCATGACGCTTGCCTCCAAAACACCTGGCGGTGAGAACAATGTCCCTCATCCGCCCGGCTATGACTACGTTGGCAATTCGCGCTACGGCTCGTGGCAGACCAATAGCAGCGGCATGTCGTTCTGGGCGTTTTACGGCCAATACGCGCTCATGCGCGACCTGCTCGGGGTCGGCCGCGGCTCCATCTTTCGGAATGACTACGATTCCTATCAACGCTCGCGCTCGCAGCAACGGCCGTACTATGGCCGGACGGGAAAAGAATACGGGACGCGGGGCACCGTCACGCAGCAGAAGAAACCGTCCTTTTTCGCCCGCCGCCGTGCCAGAGATGTCGCCCAACGACAACGCTTCCAGCAGAAATTCAACAATCGCCTGGGACGCAGCAGCGCCCCGGTGCGCTCGCGCGGCTTTGGCTTTGGCAAATGAGCCCAAGAGGTAGGTCATGACCCTGGATACTGTGATTCTGGCCAGCATCTATCTCCTGGTTGCGTATGTTCTGTTCTGGCTGGGGAAGCTGGTTTTTGATTTCCTGCATCGCGATTTTCGTATTCACGAGGAAGTCGTTGAGCGGAAAAACTCGGCCCTGGCGCTGGCCCTTGTGGGCTATTATCTCGGCGTCGTGTTTGCCATTGGCGGCGCCATTGTCGGTCCGTCGAGCGGTTTGGTCGATGATGTGCTCGATCTGTTTCTGTACGGTGTACTGGCCATCATCCTGCTGAATATCTCCACCCTGGTCAGCGACCGCTTGATTCTCTACCAGTTCAGCAACACCAAGGAGATCGTCCAGGATCAAAACGCGGGAACGGGCATCATCGCGGGGAGCGTGTATGCGGCTACCGGTCTGATTCTGTTCGGCGCTATTTCCGGTGAGGGCGGCACGGTCTGGACAGCGATCGGCTTTTGGGTGCTGGGCCAACTGGCCCTGATTCTGACCGGACTCGTGTACGAGTGGATCACGCCCTACAGCATTCATGACGAGGTCGAAAAGGATAATGTCGCCGTGGGTGTCAGCTTTGCCGGCGCGCTGCTGGGCATGGGCAACATCCTGCGCTATGCGGTCAGTGGCGATTTTTATGCCTGGCAGGATAATCTGCTGACCTTCTGGTCTCTGGCCGCGGTCGGCCTGGTGGCGCTGCCGATTATCCGCTGGGCTACGGACAAAGTGCTCTTACCGGGAACGACCATCACGGCCGAGCTGGTTGAGCATGAACAGCCGAATCTCGGGGCTGCCTATATCGAGATGTTCTCCTATATTGGTGCGTCCTTTCTCATCACTTGGTGTCTCTAGTCTGCTGAAGCTATGCCTGTTTGCTACAGGCTGTGCCGGCATCGTCGCCGAGTTTGTGCTGTGCACGCTGGCGACCTATTTCCTGGGCAACGCGGTGTTGCAGTGGACGCTGATGATGTCCTTCATGCTGTTTGCCATGGGTCTGGGCAGTCATCTGAGTCGCTATTGCAGCGCGCATCTGCTGGACACTTTTACCGTTCTTGAGTTTTCGTTGTCCCTGCTGTGTGCCAGTGCCGCGGCCGCAGCCTACGTCCTGTCTCCTTTTCTTAGTAATGTGGGCGTGGTGATTTATCCGCTCGGCATCGCCATCGGCCTGTTGATCGGTATGGAGATTCCGCTCATTACGCGGGTCAATGCCGCCCATGAAGAACTCCGGGTCAACATCTCTTCCGTGCTGGAAAAGGATTATTACGGCGCGCTTGTCGGGGGGCTGTTCTTTGCCTTTGTGGCCCTGCCGTATTTCGGCCTGACCTATACTCCGGTAGCTCTGGGCGCGGTAAATTTCGGGGTTGCCTCGCTCCTGCTGTTTCGTTTTCGGTCTTTACTCAGCGCACCGCGACTGCTGAGCGGCCTCTGGGCCGGGGCTGGCGCTGTGCTTGTCGGACTGTTTGTGTTGGCGGAACCCATTCTCCTGTTCGGCGAGCAAGCCCTATATAAAGACACGGTTATCCTGGTTAGGCAAACGCCCTATCAGCGGCTGGTCATGACGCGCTGGCGGAATGACTACTGGCTCTATATTAACGGCAACCAGCAGTTCAGCAGCTATGACGAAGAGCGCTACCACGAACCGCTCGTCCACCCGGCCTTGGCTTTGGCCGGCAATCGAGCAGAGGTGCTCATTCTCGGCGGTGGCGACGGGCTGGCGTTACGGGAGGTGCTCAAATACTCTCAGGTCAAAGCCGTGACCCTGGTTGATCTCGACCCTGAGATGACAACCCTGGCCGCCACCCATCCGGTCTTCCTGCAACTCAATGCACACGCCTTGGCCGACCCTCGGGTGTCGGTTGTCAATGCTGATGCCTTTGCCTTTCTCCAGGATACATCGCATTTATTCGACGTGATTATTATCGATCTGCCCGACCCCAACTCCGCAGAACTGGCCCGGCTGTATTCGTTCAACTTCTACCGTCTGTGCAAGCAGCATCTCAAACGGGGCGGTACTCTGGTCACCCAGGCGACCAGCCCGTTTTTCAGCCGTCAGGCTTTTGTGTGTATTCAGAAAACGATGGCGGAAGCCGGCTTCAGCGTGTTGCCCTACCACAACCATGTCCCGACGCTGGGCGAGTGGGGCTTTGTATTGGGGGTGGATGCCGAACTGCTTGAGGCTGTGGCCCTGAAGGAAACCGTACAAGAGCTATCTTTTCAAGAGGTTGAGACACGATTTCTCAACCAAGAGGCAATGGTCGCAATGGTGCATTTTGGGAAGGGCGTCTTTCGGGACGAAAGCGAGATTGAGGTGAATCGGGAGAGCCGGCCGGTTTTACAGTCGTATTATCAGCAGGGCAGGTGGGAAGTGTATTAGGGCAGATTTCACGCTTGTTCCCGTGGCAGAATATGGGAGAACTCGTACTCGTTGACGTATTTGCCGACTGCGGCTTCAAACTCGTTTTCGTCCCACTGTTCGATAGTCAGGGTGTTGTCTTCCGAGGCGTCGGTATAATCCCAATAGATCAGCTCATCGCCGGCAACCCGTCCGTTGGGATGATAATGGCCGGCCCCGCTTTCGACTAAGCGAAAACGTATGCCTTGATATTCGATTTCCTCAGGCGGATCGTCATGTTGCTTGATATGATCTCGAACGCTTTGACCCAGGGCCGAAAAATCTATTTTGCGTGAGATATTCCATTCGACGCTATCGTCCTCCTCGCGTTCAAGGAAGAACGAGTCATCTCCGGCGTCGAGCTCCCATTCCTGGGTCTTGGTGTCGTCAAAGGTATAGCTGCTCTGACCTTTGACCTCCCAGGTCTTGAGGTCATAATCGACCAGATAGCCGACTTTCAGGTTCGAGAGGGTTAAATCGCTGAGCGGATCGAGGTCGGCTTGCTCGTCTTTTTTCCCAAAGAGTTTTTGCCACAGAGACATAGACCGAACCACCCTCACCCTGACCCTCTCCCGCCGGCGGGAGAGGGGATATGTATTTATGCCGAAATCCCCATCTTGGCCTTGAGCGCGGCCAGGGAATCATTCGCCGTAGCATTGCCCTGGCTCAGGGCCGCATCAATCTCATTATCGACGCTTTTATCGATATCGGCGACCTGGCCATACGCCTGGGCTAAGGACTCGTCTTCCTCAACCTTGTTGCGCATCTTCTCCAGCATGGCGATCGTGCTGGATGAATCGACCTTGGCGAGTTGCTGATTGATCTTCTTGGTCGATGCCGCGGTACGTGCGCGGGCCTTTAAGGTAATGAGATCGTTCTCGTATTTGGTGGTCATGGATTTCAGCTTCTCGATCTTGCCCTGCAGCTGGTTGGCCATGCTGTCCTGATTTTCCCAATCCTTAAGAGCCTGAGCCGCTCTCTGGCTGGCCTCTTCTTTCTTTTTCAGGGCTTCGGCCGCCAGACGCTCGGCTTCGGCCTGGTCCATCTCGCCACCCTGCATCTTTTGCAGTAGCAGCATGGCCTTGCGTTCATACTCGGCCGCCAGAGATTTGCTGCTGTCCGCGTCTTTTCTGAGGCGAATCGCCACGCTCTTGACCTCGGCTAAACTCGTCATGCTGGCCTGGAGATCGTTCTTGAGATCGCGGATACCCTGCTCGGTCATGCGGATGGGGTCTTCCATAGTGTCAAGAACGGCGTGGGCTTCGGATTGTCCGATTTTGAACAGCCGTTGAAAAAAACCTGCCATAGTTATCTTCCTCCAGATTGATTAGTGCTTGTTATAGGAGAGGAGTTCTCCTGCATTCTCCGCCAGTGCCAAACTCAGCGCTTCAATCGAACCTTCCAGCTCATTACTGTCCAGATTCTGGATGCGTAGCGTATCACGAAAGAGGATGGTCCGCGCATCCTCGTCCAACACAAAGGCGCCGTGCACCAGGAGCCGGTTCATCTGCAATAGCCGCCGGAATAAATCCCCGGTATCTTGAGGAACGGGCATAATGGCCTGCTCCAACACCAGCAGGGGGTCTTCGCAGTCCACGATGAGGTTGTTGATGCCGCTGTCTTCGTCATTGACGATAAACAATTCCTGGCCTTCGTCCTCGTGCGTAATCGCGTAGTCCAAATCAAGCAGCAGTGCTTTTACTTTTCCAAAATACTCTGACGGCATACGTCGCTTCCTCCACACTTATCCCTGTTTGGGACGTTCCTGTCCAATAACGATGAGTTGGTCTTCTGCCTGGATTATATAGTCACTCGGTGGGTTTGCAAGAAACCTTGCCTGTGCCTGGCTTTCGACGGCTACAAGCAGGAGATTCTGTGCTCTTTTCAGTTCAATCAGTGCATCCACAAAAGCATGGCCAACACAGGCCTGCGGCACCGGAATGGTGTACAGCGCACTCCCGAAGCGATTGCTGACGAGTTCGTTGACCAGCAGGGGCACGCCACGGTTCAAGGCGGCCTGGACAAGCAAGTTGGTGCTCAACGCACCGGTGACAATCACTTCATCCGCCTTGGCCCGCTTGCCGTGGGCAATATTTTGCTGGTCAAGCAGCTCAACACAGGTATGCAGGCTCGGGTAGGTGGTTTTGATGGTGAGCGTATCCAAAATCGTTTTGGCATCTCGCGTATGGACCTCGCCCTGTTCGTCAGCCAGCACAATGGCGACCTCTGCCTCTTGGGCGTTGGCCCGTGCCAAGGTTTCCGGGCTGACGACCCCGCTGACAAATTGGACCTGTTCACCGTCCAAGGGGTTCTCGGGTAAGTCGGCGATCAGCACAATCGAACGGGTCCGGGCCTTTTCGTCCGCCCTGATCTCTTCAATAATTTCTCTGGTTTTATAATTCCAGCCGCACAGGACAAAATGTCCGGTGCTTGAGATTGGCTTCATCCCTTTTCCCTCCTGCCGCCGGTTTTCGACAAAGGTGCTGGCCAGGGTGGCCGTCAGCATACCGAGAAACCCAATGCCGAACAGCATCAGCAAGATGCCGACGATCCGGCCGCCCAATGAGGTCGGATAGATGTCGCCATAGCCGACCGTGGTAATGGTCACCAGCGTCCACCACACTGCGTCCACCATGGACAACTGCGGCTCAAAGAACGAGATGCCCACCATCCCTGTGATGGAGATGACAACCAGCACCAAGAGGACCACATCCAAATGGTCTTTCCGTAGCTGCTGGGCGAAGCGTCTCAAAAGGACCAGGATAGTGGGCATGGGGAACAGATTATGACTTATCAGGCTTTTCCACGGGCAGCCCGGCCTCGGCCCAGCCGTTAAACCCGGCTTCCAGGTGCGCGATATTGGGAAACCCCATATCTTGTAACACGTCAGCCGCCAGCGCAGACCGGCCACCTGCGGCACAGTACACCACAATCCGTTTTTCGGGATCAACCTTTCCGCTGCAATACGGGGAGGTTGGGTCAAGCCAGAATTCCAGCATCCCACGCGGCACATGCATGGCGCTCGGAATCCAGCCCAGCTTCTGACGTTCACGCAGGTCTCGAATATCGAGTAGCTGCGTCTCTCCGGACTCTAACTCCTGTTGTAACCGTCCCACGGACAGGTTCTCAATACGGGTCTTCGCCTCCTCAACCATCTGCTCCGCTGTTTTCTTGGGTTTGAACATGGAAGTCCTTTCTTCTGCATCTCTGCTGCAATGCTAAAAGGTTTCCACACAAACGGCTACTCCCTGTCACGACGAACTAGGTTCTGGACCTGCGTCTGCCGGCAGTATGGAAGCTTAGTGGGGGGTTACTCCGGACTACAGGTTAAGCGGTCCCGGGGGGCGTTCTGACAGGCAATGGTGTCGGTGACGCCCGATGCGAGCAGGGCGCAGGCATTGGTAATCGCTGCCATCTGGGCCTCATGCTCGGTGGCGCCGTCTACCGACCGGCAGACCTGCCGACCGTGGAAAGTGATACAGACCTCACAGCGGACGCCACCAATCTGGAATGTCGAATAGACGACAATCGCCATCAGCGCGAGGATCACGCCCAGCGCCACCCAACTCGTCCGCTTCATAGCCAGGTCATATTCCTTTGTGAGTGAGACTGCTATATTTCCGCCCGAACAAAAGAGTAAACGTGTCCTCCAATAGACGTACAGATGCCGGACACGTTTACTCTTCGGTGTGTAGCATAGCTTCAAACGCTCCGCAGCCGCTCCCTCATCATCTATGAACTGGATTTGGTTTGGCCTTATTGTCGGCTCTGTTGTGACCGCCGCCTTTACCGGCAAGATGGCTGAGGTTACTGCCGCCTCGATAGACTCGGCCAAATCCGCAGTAACGCTGGCCATCGGTCTGGTCGGCGTGATGGCCTTTTGGCTGGGCATGCTGCGCATCGTGCAAGTCGGCGGTTTTCTGCACACTCTGGCACGCTGGCTGCATCCCCTCATGGTGCGCTTGTTTCCCGACGTGCCGGCCGACCACCCCGCTCTGAGCGCTATGATTATGAATATCGCCTCCAATATGCTGGGCCTGGGGAACGCGGCTACACCCTTCGGTATCAAGGCCATGCAGGAGCTTGATAGTCTCAATCCCCACAAAGGCACGGCGACCAACGCCATGGTCTTGTTCCTGGCCATCAATACCTCGAATGTTGCCCTGGCCCCCCTTGGTGTGATTGCGCTGAGAGCGTCGATAGGGTCAGAAAATGCGGCGGGTATCTGGCTGCCCACGCTTCTGGCGACCTCATTCTCAACCTGCGTTGGTATTCTTGCGGCGAAGCTCTTGCAAGGATTACCCGTATTCAGCGTGGGCGACCAATCCGCTGAGCAAGAAGAAAACGCCGCTGAGATTGATTTGCCGGATGAGAAAACGCTGGGCACAGCGCAGCCGACCTCCCGGCCGGGCTGTCTGCTGGCCCTCTCATCCGTTGGAGCAATAGGCGTCGCCTTTCTCCTGTTCCTGCACTCCGGCCTGACCGATGGTCAGACGCTTGGTCCGCTGCTGCGTAACGCCGTATCCGGCTGGCTGCTACCAGTGCTTATTGTGGTGATGCTGGGTTACGGTATTGCCAAAAGAGTGGCGGTGTACGATGCCATGATCGAAGGGGCAAAAGAGGGCTTTCAGGTTGCCATCAGGATCATTCCGTTTCTGGTCGCGATCCTTGTTGCCGCCGGCATGTTTCGGGCCTCGGGTTTATTGGATGTGATGATCGCCGGCGTACAGCCCCTCCTGAGCCTGATCGGGTTTCCTGCCGAGGCATTACCGATGGCCATCCTGCGGCCGTTATCCGGCTCTGGTGCCTATGCCATTATGGCCGAGATCATGCAAGCCGAAGGGCCGGACAGTCTGGTTGGCTATCTCGTTTCCACACTCCAGGGCAGCACGGAAACGACCTTTTATGTCTTGGCTGTGTATTTTGGTGCGGTCGGCGTGATCCGCATTCGACACGCTTTGGTCGCCGGCTTGACTGCGGATATGGCTGGCGTCATCGGCGCGGTTATCGCCGTCCAGTGGCTGTTAGCGGGATAACAACCACCGGACGGCGTTCATATCACAGCTTCAGTCAGGCCGGGGTTACTCGGGAGACGAGGCCGTTTGGGCACCTGTGCGTAGTTCCTCTACATCGTCCGGGTCGGGCATGACAATAAACTCCGGGTAGGCTTCGATACCGAGTTCCATCGCATCCTGGCCGACCTCTTCGACGCTGCGCGAAACCCGGACCCCGACGGTCCTTTCCAGCGCCAGCCATAGTCCCCACGAAGTCGTAAAGACAAACACGCCCACCGCCAGCACCCCGAGGAGTTGTACGCCGATATTGCCGCCCGCCGCGATACAGACCGCCAGCGTGCCCCAGATACCGGCCAACAGATGGGCTGGAATTGCGCCGACCACGTCGTCCAGTTTCATATTCTCCAGTAGCTTCGTGCCGGACAGACACACCACCCCGCCAATCGCTCCGATGATGACGGCCCAATACGGCTCGACAATATCCGGTCCCGCGGTAATCGAGACGAGGCCGCCAATCGCACCGTTCAGGACAGCAAGCAGATCGATCCGTCCCAACAAGGGTCGTGAGACGCACAAGGCAGCCACAACTCCTGCGGATGCCGCCAGGTTCGTGTTCGCAAGCACGTTGCTCATGGCTACCGCGTCTGCTGCACCGGCCAGAGCGAGTTGTGAGCCGCCGTTAAAACCGAGCCAACCAAACCACAGAATGAGAATGCCCAAGGTGACGAACGGGACGTTCGAGGGCGGCGTGGGCTTAACACTGCCGTCTGACCGGAACTTTCCTATTCTTGGCCCCACGACTATGACGCCGGCCAGCGCAGCCCAGCCACCGGTCGAATGCACAATGGTGGAACCGGCGAAGTCCTGAAAGCCCATTTGATTGAGCCAGCCCGCACCCCACGTCCAGGCCCCGACAACCGGATAGATAACGGCCGTCAAAACAGTCGTGAAAGCAAGAAACGACCACAGCTTGACCCGTTCGGCCAGGGCGCCGGAAACAATGGAGGCGGCCGTCGCGACAAAGACCATCTGAAAAAACCAGTCCGACATCGTGGCATAGCCGTTCGCAACGACCGCGGCCTGGGCCTCTGTCTGGCCGGATAACAGGGCCAGTTCATCGGCCGAAGGGCCGTACAGAAAGGTCACCGATCCGACCCAGGAAGCGACATCGACATACATCAGATTGTAGCCGATGAAGTAGTAGGCCAGCCCAGCGACCGAATACAGCCCAATATTCTTGAGACAGATTACCGAGGCGTTCTTTGTGCGCACCGAACCGGACTCCAACATGGTGAAGCCCGCGCACATCCACATTACCAGGGCTCCCCAGATGAGAAAGGAGAGGGTGTTCAGGACAAATTGTGACTCTTCGTCTATGGCAGCCTGCACAGCGTCAGCTCCGAAAAGGAGGCTGAAAGCTGCTAGGAACGCTCCTGTTTTCACGACGCGACGACCGGACCTGTCTCGTTCGTCTCTGCCTCTGTTCATACTCGCCTCCAATCCAGTCTCGGATAACTGGCTGCCTCAAGAACTACGAAAAAGAGTAAACGTGTCTAGCTTTTTTGGATGATTGGAGGACACGTTTACTCTTTCAAGCAGATACATGCAGGCTCCGGCAAGGCCAGAGTCCTGCATGTATTCCCTGGGTAGGGGCGTCCTCAGACCGATAAGGCTTCGGACTTCTCTACCGTATACTTCTTTGCGTCTAGGGCTCCGGCCAGTAGGCTGGGCGCTTCTTTGAGGAAATTTTGCAGATGCTCGGTCTGAAAGTGGGCCGCTAGCGCCTCCTCCGACTCCCATTCCTCGAAGAGGAAGAAGGTATGTTCAGCGGTTGCCGCAGTGTGGAATTGATAACTGATGCAGCCCGGCTCTTTGAGTGTCTCCTCCACCATCTTGGCGGCAAGAGCCTTGGCGTCATTCCAGCGTTCGGCCTTGACTGGGATTGTCCCCGCAATAACGATCATGCGTCCCCTCCTTTTCTGTTGAGTCCGTTGAGATACCGGCTGGTTGAGATCATGGCAAACTCGCACTGAAAGCAGACTTTAGGCATAGAACTACTGGCAAAATCTGTCAAACGAAATAATGACCGGGCAGGTGAGCTGTAAAAAATACAAGTATACATAGTAGACTATAGTCAAAAACTAATATTCCAAGATTTTAAGACTATCCATTCGGCCAAAAATGGACACTTTCCAACAGGCTCTCTCCGCGCGAACTTCACGAGCAGGGCGGGGAAGGGTACAGTGGGAAGCATATCAGAAGAAGGAGGGCACGATGTCGGATTTTGAATCTGTTTTGTATGAGACCCCTGCGGAGCACGTAGCACGCATTGTATTGAACCGGCCGGAGACACGAAACGCACAGGATACCAAGCTGCTGTATGAATTGAATGCGGCCTTTGACCGTGCGGCACAAGATGATGCAGTCAAGGTGATTATCCTGGCCGCAAACGGGCCACATTTCTCGTCCGGTCATGATCTACGGGAGCCCAACGTGTATGAGAAAATGTCTGAATTCGACACGGTGGGAACGTGGTGCGGGTTTACCTGTGCGGGTGCCGAAAGGCAGATGGCGCGCGAGAAAGAAATCTACGTCGGCTTTTGTGAACGCTGGCGTAATATTCCCAAGCCTACGCTGGCAGCCGTGCAAGGCAAGGTCATTGCCGGAGGGCTCATGCTGATCTGGCCCTGCGATATCATTATCGCCAGCGACGATGCGCAATTCTGCGACCCCGTGGTGAACTTTGGTATCGGCGGTGTCGAGTTCTTCGCTCACCCCTGGGAAGTCGGCGCACGTAAGGCCAAAGAGATGCTCTTCACCTCGGACTGGCTATCGGTCGGAGAGGCGAAGCAACTCGGTATGGTGAATCAAATCGTCCCGCGGGAGAAACTCGACGAAACCGTATTGGCCATGGCCCAAAAGATCGCAAAAAAATCTCTGTTTGCCCTGAAGCTGACCAAAGAGGCGGTCAACGTAGCGGAAGATGCACAGGGCCGGGTACAATCCATGCAAACGTCTTTTGCCTTGCATCAACTTGCCCACACCCACTGGCTGGAGCAGTACGGCGTGCTCTTGGACCCGACCGGCTTACCGCCTGAGACCGCCAAGGCCCTAGGCGCAAAACTCAAGCGGAAAGAGACCTGATTCAGATGGCTGTTTTCCAGCCTCCCCGCGGCCGGATGTTTCTGGCTTCGGGGATGACGCTGGCGCTGAACTGCTGCATCTGGTCTTCGAGTTCGGACAACTGCCCGGATGGACAGTCAAAGAAACACACCATCAGCCCATAACCTTGTGAGGAAAAGCTGTGTAGGTCTTCGAGGATTTGTTCCGTCGTGCCGGTACAGATGCGACGTGGACGCTCTTGACTAAGAGGATCTGCCGACGAGGTGAGGCGGGCGGAACTCACGCCCATCATGATAAACTCATCGTGCGGGCGACCGATTGCGTCCAACTCTGTCCGGATTATTGCCTGTTCTTTGGCGTAACGGTCCGGTCGCGCAAATGGATCGAGAAAAATCGGATAAAAGCCGTCGCATAAGCGTGCGGCCCGCCGGGCACCGCCAGGGGTGACACCGCCATAGATGATCGGGGGCGGCTGTTGGCGCGGCTTGGGGTCCATGGACAGCGAGGAAAACTGGTAGAACTGTCCCTGGTAGCTGACGACATCATCCGTCCACGCACGTTTATAGACTTGAATGCACTCGTCCGTCCGCGGGCCGCGTTCGGCATAGGGAATACCGATTGCGGCAAACTCCTCTTGCATCCAGCCGGCGCCAACGCCGAACAGCAGCCGTCCATTCGAGAGCTGATCGATGGTCGCAAACTGGCGGGCGTCGCTGAGCGGGTTGCGATAGGGAGAAATGAGGACGCTCGTGCCAAGCTTGAGGCTGGTCGTCGTATGGGCCACGGCGCCCATAACTACGGCGGCATCGAACATGGTATGCCGCGACTCATAGGCGCGACTGCCTGACGCGTTGGCGACATGCTCGCTTTCCGAGGCCATGGGCATACACACGTGGTCCGGGAACCACATGGAGTGAAAGCCCAGGCGTTCCGCGAGCTGCGCGGTTTCTACTGGACGGAGCTGATCCGCGGGAAGAGAGCGAGCCAATACGTTCTGGTCGTCCCGATAGGCCAGCCCGTGTGTGGTCGCATATATGCCGATTTCCATACGTCTCCCTTGTGGTTAGGGGGTAGGTATACACCATCTTTGTGTACAGAAGCTTTCCTCACAAGCCATATGGCAGATCCTTTGTCGTACAGATTGTAAATACCCGGTCGCCTCGACGAATAGGGTACGGCTTCTTCGCCACAGGACTGACGATGTAGTTGTCACCCTGCGGATATAGACCACGGAAGGCCGCGATGGCGGAGATATTCAGTTTATCGGGATTGATCTTGCACTCGGCCAGATCGACACGATTGCGCTCGCGACGGATGACGAAATCCACTTCACGACCGGACTTGTCCTGCCAATAGAAAATGTCCTCGTCCGTATAATGACAGCGCAGGGCGTCCAGCACCAGATGTTCCCACAACACGCCGCGGTCATCGTCTCTGATGCTGTTCCAGCCCTTCTCGAAGGTGACAAATCCGGTATCGAAGGCGTAACACTTGGGCCGGCTGACGATCTCGCGTTTTCCGCCGCCATGAAAGGGCCGCAGCAGGTACACCGCATGAGCAATCTGCATGGCCTCGATATGCGCCTTAACCGTCGGACGGCTCAGCTCGCTCAGATTCGCCAGTTGGCTGTAATCGAGCTGTCCGCCGCTCTGGCGTAACAACAGCCGGAATAGTGATAAAAAGCCCTGGCGGTTGCGGATGCCGAACAGTTCCAGAATATCCCGTGCATAGAAGCTATCGATCCATTCGCTGAAAAACGCGCCGTCTTTGCGTTCCGCCAGCAGCGGCTCGGGCAGGCCACCGTGCAACAGACGATGGTCAAGAAGAGGCAAGCCAAAAGGATCGGCGCACTCCTCCCACAGCACCGGACAGAGGTGAACCGCCTGCTTACGTCCGGTGAGCGAATCCCGGAACTTGCGAGTAGCGGTCAAGGTCGAGGAGCCGGTAGCCAGAATCTTGAGCTGTGGATACTCGTCGGCTGCAATCTTCAGCAAGCGGCTGGGGTCTTCCAGACGGTGTACCTCATCGAATACCACTACCGTTCCCGGTGTCTGGCCGTCGAGAAACAGTTCTGGGTCATCCAGCGCCCGCAGGCTGGAAGGCAGATCGCAGTTCATATACACCGCGTCCGGCAGCATTCGAGCCAGACTTGTCTTACCTACGCGACGAACGCCGGAGAGCCAGACGACCGACCGGCGGGACCATGCCTGCTGAACCCGGCCTAGCCACAGGGGACGCTCAAACATATTCGTACTTTACATATGGTCGTCTATATGTAAAGTACGGGGTCGTTCAATTTGTTGTGGGTTGGCCGGGTTCAACCTCGGTCAAATATCGTCGTCATGTCTCCTGACGAAACGGCCCGATTACGCGGCTTGCTTCTTCAGTGCGGCTTGGACTGCCCCATTGTCAGGAAAGACGCCGGTTTCGAGCTTGGAGTAAATCTTTGTCCCATTGACAATGACCTCGAATCGACCGTCGTCATACGGAACCAGGGTCAGGCCCTGCACCTGTTGTTTATTGTGAGTCAATACGTATTCCGCCAAACTGACGGCTTCCGGCTCATAGCTTCACGCTGCGCAATATTCAATCCGAATATCCATACTGCCTCCTCACCTGTGATCCCTACCATACCGGGAAATCGTGCTCAACGAAATGCGCGACGTGACGCGGCCTGACTTTGCTTTCTTGACCGGTGTGGTTTATGCTCCGGCTAAGAATTGCAAATTCCCTGTGTCACAGGAGGGAGAGTATGAATTGGCGTGATCAATGCGGTGACAAGCTGGTCTCTGCTCAAGAGGCGGTCCGGTGTGTACGGAACGGCGACTCCGTGCAGTTCAACTGGCTGCACGCAACCCCGCTCTCGCTGTGCGACGCCCTGCTCGCGCGTAAAGAAGAACTGCGCGAGGTGAAAATTGGAACTATAGGGCCACTCTTTGACTGGGACCAACCGGGCGCGGACCAAGCCTTTACCATTCAGACGCCCTACCTGGGCGTGACCACCCGCCCGCTCATGGGAAAAGAGAATATGGACTTCATTCCGGTGATGTATTACCGCCGGGGTGAACTCCCGCCGGGCATCGTCTGCGACGTGTATATGACCCCGGTTTCCGCGCCCGACAGGCACGGCTATTGCAGTTTTGGGCATGGCCTGTTCATGTCCAAAACCATGGCTGCCGCGGCGCGGACGGTCGTGGCCGAGGTCCAGGACGACCTTATCCGAACCGGCGGGGAGAATTATATCCATGTGTCCGAGATCGACTATTTTGTGGAACCCACACGGCCCGCGGCCGAACTCCCGACAACGCAACGCAACGAAGAAGAAGTCGCGCTGACGGAGGTCATCTGCACCCTGGTGGCCAACGAACTCATTCACGACGGCGACACCGTCCAAATCGGTTTGGGCAGCGTTTCCTCTCCGCTCGGCATGTATCTAGGCAACAAGAACGACCTGGGTATTCACACCGAGGTGATTCCCGCTGGCATTGCCCGCCTGGTGCAGGAGGGTGTGATCACCGGGAAGTATAAGACCGTAAACCCCGGCAAGGTCGTTGCCAGCGCCGGGATCGGGGTGTTCCCGGACGAGTTGGCGATTATTGATGGCAACCCGAAGTTCGAGTTTTACGACTTTACCTACACGGATGATTTACGCCTGCTGGTCAATCAGGAGCATTATGTTGCCGTCAATAACGCCCTGGCCGTGGACCTGGGCGGACAGGCCTGCTCCGAGTCGTTCGGTCCGTTCATGTATACCGGCACGGGCGGCCAGACCATTTTTACCATTACTGCGGCCTACTGTAATCCGGGCCGGTCGGTGATCGTCTCGCCGTCGAGCGCCGTCGTCAACGGCCGCCGGGTCTCTCGGATTGTGCCCATGCTTGAGCCTGGTAGCGTGGTGACGGCGCAGCGGACCTTTGTTGACTATGTGGTGACCGAATTCGGTATTGCCGAACTCAAGGGCAAATCCCTCAAACAGCGCGCCGCCGCCCTCCTGGAAGTTGCCCATCCCGATTTTCAGCCGGACCTCAGACGGGAAGCCGAGCGCATTTATCATATCTGAGACCCCTCACCCCGACCCTCTCCCCTTGAGGGAGAGGGAGAAGAAGGGAGGGAGAGGGCAAAAAATGTAGGGGCAACCCCCTGTGGTTGCCCGGCCCGGTCGTTGGCCTCATGAAACCATGAAATTCACGAACCGCTTATCGACAGAGACGAGCCCCTATTTACTCCAACACGCCCACAACCCGGTGGACTGGTACCCGTGGGGCGAAGAAGCTTTTGCCAAGGCCAAATCCGAAGATAAACCGATTCTGCTGAGCGTCGGCTATTCGGCCTGCCACTGGTGTCATGTCATGGCCCACGAATCCTTTGAGAACGAACATATCGCGGCACTGATGAATAAGCTGTTCGTCAATATCAAGGTTGACCGGGAAGAACGGCCGGATGTGGATGAAATCTATATGAATGCGGTCCAGCTGCTGACCGGTCGCGGCGGCTGGCCGATGACGGTGTTTCTCACCCCGGATGGCAGGCCGTTCTATGGCGGAACCTATTTCCCGCCCGAGGATCGTCATAATATCCCCGCGTTTCCGCGCGTCCTGGCGGGTATCGCCCAAGCCTATCGAGAAAAACCCGCGGATGTCGCAAAATCGACCGCCGAGATTCTGTCCCGGCTTGAGCAACTGGCCCGGCGTGCACAAACGACGCGACCACTTGAAGTCTCGGTGTTGGAGAAAACGGTCGAAGGGCTGGCCCAACATTACGATGAGACCCACGGCGGGCTAGGCCAGGCTCCCAAATTTCCGAACACCTCGGTTTTTTCGCTGTTTTTGCGTCACGCCCACGCAAGCGGAGACCACCGCTATCTGGACATGAGCACGCATACGCTGCGCAAAATGGCCCAAGGCGGCATGTACGACCATCTCGGGGGAGGCTTCCATCGCTATTCGGTCGACGAGCGCTGGCTGGTGCCCCATTTTGAGAAGATGTTGTACGACAATGCCCTCCTGGCCCGGCTCTATCTTGAGGGCTACCAGGCCAGCGGAGACTCCTTCTTTCGGCAGGTTGTGGAGGACATCCTGGCCTATGTCGGACGGGAGATGGTCAGCCCGGAGGGGGGATTTTATTCAACCCAGGATGCCGACTCGGAAGGCAAAGAGGGCAAGTTCTTTGTCTGGGACCAGGACGAAGTGATGCGGATATTGGGCGACGAGGGAGGGGAGATATTCTGTCGTTATTACGATGTGACGGAGGTCGGAAATTTCGAGCACAAGAACATCCTCCATCCTACGCTGGAACTGGACCAACTGGCCCGGCTCTTTCGGCGTGATGTGGACGATATACAGCAGTTGATCGACCAGGCCAGAGACCGTCTCTTTGCCGTCCGTGAACAGCGGGTGAAACCCGGCCGCGATGAGAAAATTCTGACCAGTTGGAACGGGCTCATGATCTCGGCTTTTGCCGAGGCGTATAAGGTGTTGGGCAATCCCGACTATCTGGAAGTCGCCCGGCGCGGTATCCGTTTTATTCAGACTTCGCTGTGTCAGGAAGGCCGCTTGCGGCGCAGTTATACGAACGGGCAAGCCAAATTCAACGCCTATCTTGACGACTACGCCTGCTTCGGCGTGGCCTTACTCGACGTGTATGAGGCGACTTTTGAGCCGGCCTATCTGGACGAAGCAGTGACTGTGGCCGACGTGCTGCTGGAGTGCTTTTGGGACGCGCAGGAGGGCGGCTTCTTTTTTACCAGCTCCGACCACGAAGCGCTGATCAGCCGCTCAAAGTCCGCCTTTGACGGGTCTGTGCCGTCGGGGAACTCGGTGGCCGCTGCCGTCCTGCTGCGCCTGTATTATTCCACCGGGCAGCAGGACTATCTGACCAAGGCGGAAACGATCTTCCGGCTGTTCTACGACGCCTTGGAGCAAAATCCCTTCGGTTTCAGCAATATGTTGTGCGGCCTGGATTTTTACCTGCGCCGGCCCCAGGAAATCGTGCTCCTGGGAGACACGGCCGCCCCTGAAACCACAGCGCTGCTGAAAAACATCCATGCGAGCTTTATTCCCAATAAGACGCTGTTGTGTTTCGACCCGGCGCAGCCGCCGCAGCGTGGTGTCCCCGGATTCCTCGCAGGCAAGACGCAGATTGATGACAAGCTGACTGCCTATGTCTGTCATGATTTTGCCTGTTCCTTGCCTGTTACAAGCTGGGAAGAGTTACGACCACTGCTTATGCCGGATTGACTGTGATTCGTGTGATGAGACAGGCCTGATGGGAGGGGGCTATGCGATTTATGAGTGTGCTCTTGCAGGTTGTTTTTTTTCTGGCTGTGGTGTGGGCGTCTCTCCTGGCTGCCGGGCTTATTGCCAACGATCTGCCGTGGAGTGACCCCCCAGGGGTGGGAACCCGGCTGCTGACCTATCTGTCAACGAATGTTGCGGAGACACCGCCAGACACCGCCTTTCCCGAACTCCGGCCACGCAGGTATGCAGCGCCGGCGGCCTTGATGTTTGATGTTGCTCGCCGGGCCGCTGATGCACTTCATTGGGAGTCAAGCACGGTTGACCCTGAAGCGCGGAAAATAGAAGCCGTGGTGACGACCAGAATCATTAAGTTCAAGGACGATGTCACCATCTGGGTGGAGGCTGACGGGGAGGAGCGGAGTACGCTCTTCGCGCGGTCTGCCTCGCGTGTCGGCTGGGGCGATTTAGGGGCCAATACCCGCCACCTCATGAACCTGTTTGAAACCGTGGATATCATCGCGCCGGTAACGGCCATCGTAGATAAAGAGGAGGCGGCTGAAGAGGAAGTGACTGAAGAATCCCAAACCTCTCCCGAGACAATGCCCACAGAGAGTGATTCCCGGCCTGCAACCGAAGACCCGTCACAAGAATAACGCAGGAACGATGCCTCAGCAGCCGCGGGTCGAGTCATTGAGTCAGTTGAGTCAGTTGAGTCAGTTGAGTCAGTTGAGTCAGTTGAGTCTTGGCCCAACGGACCCAATGGACCCAACAGACGCCTCATTGACCTGGGTGGAAATTTCCATTGCCGCTGGCGTCTTCCTGACCCTGCGGAACGCGCTGGCGCGGACCTTGTCTGGCCGCGTGTCTCCCGTCCTTATCAGTTGGGCACGTTTTACGTTTAATTTGCCGTTCTCAGGTCCCGCGGTGCTCATACTGATGGCCGCGAGCGGCGTACCGCAGTTGTCGTTCGCATTCTATGGATATTGCTTTTTGACAGGGGTTACCCAGATTCTTGCCAATATCGCTCTGGTCTCTGCCTTTCAGCATACCAATTTTGCGCAGGCCATTGTCCTGCACAAACTGGAAGTGCTCTTCACCGCCTTGTGTGGCCTCATGTTTTTTGCAGAGTATCCGTCAGTCTACGGCTGGGCCGGTGTTACCGCTTCCAGCCTGGGTGTGATGCTGATGAATCTCGGCAAAGAGGGCGGACCCGCGGGCTGGCGTCGAGCCCTGCATTTTGACCTGGGAGCCTTACTCGCTGGTGCGTGTGCCATCTTTCTGGTGTTTGCCAGTTTTCTATTGAAAGAGGCTACCACGGAGTTTGCCGCCTTAAACCCCCACTTTGGAACAAGCCGATTTGAGGCCGCTGTTCACGCCGTGTTTCATACCACCTGGATGGAGGTTGTGCTGCTGACGGCCTACCTATGGTGGCTGAAACGCGAGGAATTACACGCTATCAGAACGCACTGGCGTCGGATGGCGCTTATTGGAGCGACGAGCTTCGGCGGCAGCATCTGTGCCTTCTGGTCATACTCGCTGACCCTGGTGGTGTACGCCAAGGCGGTTGCTCAGATTGAAGCCGTGGTAGCGATTGGGCTGGCACTCGTTCTGTGGCGTGAAAAAGAAGTCTGGCGTCAGTTCCCCGGTACTGTCCTCGTCATTATCGGGATAGGGATTATTCTGCTGGGATGAAGGTGCACACCGCTCCGGGATTTACTACCTGGGTCTCCAACCTTCTGACTCATGCTCTCTCGAACATTTGGTCCGGAATATTTTTCTGGACGGCTGCCATATTGTGGCATACGATTGAAATCGCCAACTCCGTCAATCAGTCTATGAGGAGGCTTTGCCGTGGGCCTGCCACAATCGAGTCGTTTACAATTTACTCAGGATCTCACCATCTGTCGTATTCTCAACGGCTTATGGCAGGTGTCTGGAGGGCATGGGCGCATTAATCCCCAAGCCGCGGTCCGGGAGATGTTTGACTATCATGAGACTGGCTTCACCTCGTGGGATCTTGCGGATCACTATGGCCCGGCCGAAGATTTTATCGGCGATTTCCGGCGTCAGCTCGCGAAGTCGCACGGTACTGAAGCACTCCCTAGCATCCAAGCCTTTACCAAATGGGTCCCGCGTCCTGGTCGCATGACACGCGAGGTAGTAGAGCACAATATCGACATCTCTCTACGTCGCATGGATGTGGAGACGCTTGATCTCTTGCAGTTTCACTGGTGGGACTACAGCGACAAAGGCTATTTGGATGCACTCAAACACCTCTCCGATCTCAAAGAAGAAGGTAAGATTCGCCATCTTGCCTTGACCAACTTCGATACTGAGCATCTCAGAATCATTACCGAGCACGACATCCCCATCGTTTCCAATCAAGTCCAGTTCTCCCTGATTGACCGCCGACCAGAGATCGAGATGATCCCGTTTTGCCAAGCGCATGACATCCAGTTGCTGACCTATGGGACCGTGTGCGGCGGGCTGCTGTCTGAACAGTTTCTTGGCCGGCGTGAGCCGGGCCAATGGTCGCTGAAGACAGCCAGCCTTCAGAAATATAAACAGATGATCGATGCCTGGGGCGGGTGGCAACTCTTCCAAGAACTGTTGGGCCGTCTCAAGGATATCGCCGAGAAGCATGCCGTGAGTATCGCTAATATCGCCACCCATTACATCCTTACCAAACCTCGCGTGGCTGGCGTTATTCTCGGCACCCGGCTGGGTGTTTCTGAGCACCGGGCCGACACCGCGCGCGTTTTTGATATGACGCTCGACGCAGGGGAGCTTGATCAGGTGCATAGCCTCCTGAGCCACTCGAACAACCTCTTTCAGTCCATTGGCGATTGTGGAGATGAGTACCGGAATTAGACTGAGCATGGCGATCAGTTGTAGCGGACGAGGACAGAAACGGAGCGTCTTAGCGTGAACCTTCCTTCGCATGCGCAGGTCGTCATTATTGGCGGTGGCATAATCGGCTGTAGTGTGGCCTATCATCTCTGCAAGCTCGGCCTTAGCGATGTGGTCCTGCTCGAACGCAAAAACCTCACCAGCGGCACGACCTGGCATGCGGCCGGCCTGGTGGGACAATTACGGGCGACGCAGAATCTGACCCGACTCGCCCAGTATACGAGTACGCTCTTGCAGGAACTTGAAGCCGAAACCGGACAAGCAACCGGCTTTAAGCAAACTGGCTCCCTGGCTATTGCCAATAATGCCGAGCGTTTTGAGGAGCTGAAGCGCGGCGCGTCCATGGCCAAATGCTTTGGGCTTGAGGTTGAAGTCATTAGCCCGCGGGAAGCGGCCGAGCTGTGGCCGCTCATGAATGCAAAGGACCTGGTGGGGGCGGTGTATTTACCCGGCGACGGGCAGACGAATCCGACCGATACCACCCAGGCATATGCCAAAGGCGCTAAAATGCGCGGTGCCCGGATTTTCGAGAATGTGAAAGTGACGGGCATTCACCAAAAAGACGGCAGGGTCAACGGAGTTTCGACCGAATACGGAGACATCCAGTCTGAATATGTAGTCAACTGTGCCGGTATGTGGGCACGGCAAGTCGGTCGCCTGGCTGGGGTCAGTATTCCTCTCCACGCGGCGGAACATTTTTATGTTGTGACTGAGCCGGTCGCCGGGTTGGCCTCCGGCTTGCCGACGCTGCGCGACCCTGGGAGTGCAACGTATTTCAAGGAAGAAGTCGGCTGTGTCTTGGCTGGCTTCTTTGAAGCCCAGGCCAAGCCGTGGGGAAGGGGAGGCCAAGCCATTCCCGCAGATTTTGCGTTTAGCACTTTTGGTGAAGACTGGGAGCACCTGGAGGATGTGTTCAACAAGGCGATGCACCGTCTGCCGGCACTGGAGACCGCGGGCATCAAACTCTTCCTCAACGGACCCGAAAGTTTCACTCCGGACGACCGCTACCATTTGGGCGAGGCACCCGAGCTCAAGAATTTCTATGTTGCCGCGGGCTTTAACTCTATCGGCATTCAGTCCTCCGGCGGGGCCGGCAAGGTCCTGGCCGAGTGGATTGCGCACGGCCATCCGCCGCTGGACCTGTGGGATGTTGATATTCGGCGCAACCGGCCCTTCCAGAACAACCGACGCTATTTGGAAAAACGGGTCTCGGAAACCCTGGGTCTCTTATACGATATGCACTGGCCGTTCCGGCAGTATGCAACCAGCCGTAATGTGCGCCTGTCGCCGCTGCACGACCGCTTGGTGAGCCAGGGGGCGTGTTTTGGGGAAGTCGCCGGCTGGGAGCGCGCTAATTGGTTTGCTCCTCCGGGTGTGACACCCTCGTACCAATATTCGTACGGCAAACAAAACTGGTTTGCCTATTCGGCGGCCGAGCATCGCGCCGTGCGTGAGAATGTGGGTCTGTTCGACCAGACCTCCTTCAGCAAGTTTCTCCTCCAGGGGCGGGGTGCGCTGAGCGTGCTCAATCGTCTGTGCGGGAACCAGATTGATGTTGCGCCAGGGAAGGTGGTCTATACCCAAATGCTGAATGAGCGGGGTGGGGTCGAGGCCGACGTGACTATCACCCGCGTTGCTCCAGACTGCTTCTATATCGTGGATGCCGCGGCCACGCAGACAAAAACTTTTTCCTATATACAGTCTCATATTGCTGCGGACGCATACGCTTTCCTCACCGATGTGACCTCAGCCTACGCCGTGCTGGGCGTGATGGGCCCGAATGCTCGGACGCTCCTGAACTCATTGACCGATGCGGACCTCTCCACTCAGTCCTTCCCGTTTGCCAGCTCACAGGAAATCGACTTTGCCGACGCCAGTCTGCGTGCCATCCGGATTACCTATGTGGGCGAGCTGGGCTGGGAGTTGCACATCCCGACTGAGTTTGCTCTTTCAGTTTACGACGCCATCACCCAAGCCGGCAAAGCCGTATCACTCCAACACTGCGGCTATCATGCGCTCAATTCTTTACGCATAGAAAAAGGCTATCGCCACTGGGGGCACGACGTGGCCGACGAAGACACCCCGCTCGAAGCCGGACTGGGATTTGCCGTTCGGCTGAATAAGGACTCTTTCTTAGGCCGAGAAGTCCTGCTGGGGCAACAGCACAACGGCATTAAAAAGCGGCTCGTCCAATTTGTGTTGGAAGACCCGGAGGCATTGCTCTACCACAACGAACCGATTTGGCGGGATACTGAGATTGTCGGCTTTATTACCTCCGGGATGTTCGGCCATACCCTGGGTGCGGCCATTGGCCTGGGCTACGTCAATCGTGCGGACGGTGTCACGCCCGAATACCTTCAGTCCGGCCGCTACGAAATAGAGGTCGCGGGCAGGCGTATTCCGGCTCGGGCTTCGTTACGTCCTTTCTACGACCCGGAGAACAAACGGATAAAAATATAGCGGGAATAGTTTTGTTCTCTCTCGCCCAGGGGCGAGAAGGCTCACTACGCCGAAAAGAGTAAACGTGTCCTCCAATAGACAGGCAGATGCTGGACACGTCTACTCTTTGAAATGTTTGGCAACATTTCGGGCGAACTCGGCCACGATTTTATCCGCCCTTTTCCGGATGACGGGTTGACCGAACTCCCCCAGTTTGCCCATGAGCCGGGCTTCGGTCTGAATGGACAGTTGGGTTTGCTCTTCTTCGTGTTCGACTAAAGTCAATGTAGCGCTGATATGGACGCCGCCGCCAACACGTCGGTCGTTGGCTTCCGCCCGGCCAACCGCGCGCCAATGTGCCTGATCGAGTTCCTGAATACACAGCTCGCCCTGTAAGGTGAGTCGAATAGGACCGAAAGTGACTTTCATCCGGCCTGCGTATTGATCCTCGCCGGTGGCGACAACCTCGCTCACCCCCGGTATACAGGCCGACATCTGCGGTACATCCAGGAGAAAATCCCACAGTATTTCGCGCCCAACCGGGACCGTACAGCTATGCTCGAAGTTCATCCGTTCCCTCTCGCTTCCCTGGCCCGTGTCACTGCCTGTTCGATGGTCCGCTGGGTAAAGACGACGGCCATGTCGCGCTTGTATTCCGCCGAGCCGCGAAAGTCTGCGAGCGGATCAACCTCTTCGGCAACAAGAGCGGCCGCGTCACGCATAAGCTTGGGGGTCGGGGTCTGGCCCTGGAGGGCAGCTTCAACCGCTCGTGCCCGGAGTGGGGTGGCTGCGACGGCACCCAAGGCGATGCGGGCGTGGGCAATAGTGTCGCCGTCCAGGGAGACCCGTGCGGCGACGGCAACGGTTGCGTAATCGTCGTGCGTCTGGGGCAGGAATTTAGAGAAAGCCGTCCCCGCGCCGGTGGGTTGGGGCGGGATGACAACGCTGGTGATGAGTTCCTCGGATTCGAGCACGGTTTCATAATAATCGACAAAAAAATCGTTCAGATCAATGTCCCGCTCGCCGTGGGTTGATTGGACCCGAATCCGCGCGTCCAGGACGAGCAGCGCGGGCGGCGGGTCCTGGTTAGGGTCGGCATGGGCCAGCGAGCCGCCTATGGTCGCAGCCGTCCGAATCCGAACACTGGCTACATGCTGAAAGGTCACGGCCAAAAGGGGAAGGCGGCGCTGAATCAGAGCTGAGGTTTCTACCGTACGATGCGAACACAAGGCCCCAATGGTGAGGCCACCGTTGGGCCGAATCTCGGCGAGTTCTGGGCGGCGGGTCAGGCGGCGAAGACCGATCAGATACGCGGGCTGAACCAGACGTTGTTTCATCAGGTTGACCAGCCCGGTTCCACCGGCCAGGACCTTGGCGTCCTCGCCGTGCTGTTCGAGCAGGGCTAATGCCTCTCCGAGGCTTTCCGGCTCTATATATTCAAAGGCAATCATGGGGTGACCCTTCCGTCCGCCACCGCCTGGATCGACTCGATTATTTTATAATAACCGGTACAGCGACAAAGATTGCCCATCATCCAGTTTTGAATCTCGTCTTTTGACGGCTGCGGGTTTTCGTCCAACAGCGCTTTTGCCGACATGATCTGACCCGGCGTACAGATGCCGCACTGAAAGCCACCGTAGTCGATAAACGCCTTTTGGAGCGGGTGCAGTCTGTCGCCTTCGGCCAGCCCCTCGATAGTGGTGATGGCACAGCCGTCTGCCGTGACGGCTAGAGTCAAACAGGAACTGACGGGCTGGCCGTCAAGCAGAACGGTACACGCCCCGCACACGCCCACGCTACAGCCTTCTTTGGTCCCGGTGAGATCAAGACCGGTGCGTAATAAATCGATGAGCAGGGTATTGTCCGGAATGTCTCGCTCAACCGATTGGCCGTTTACTCGGAGTCGAATGGATTTCATACCTGGCTGTGTCCTCTATGCCTCGTTTATCAATCATTCCGGGCGGCGCTGTTTTTTTCTCGCAGGGCCGCATACACTTTCTCTGCGGTCACCGGCAAATCCATCAGCCGCACCCCGACTGCATCAAAGACGGCGTTTGCCACCGCCGCCGGTACGGCCACATTGCTGTGCTCGCCAATGGCCTTGCCGGCGTACGGCGCCGGGCCGGCGTCGCTTTCGACCAGCACGGTTTTCAGCTCTGGAATATCCATGCTGGTTGGCAGTTTATAGTCGCCCAAATGGACATTCGTCACTGCTCCGTCCTGTACAATCAGATGTTCGGTCAATGCGTGGCCGACCCCTTGGACCGCCCCACCTTCAACTTGTCCCTGGTGAGTGAGCGGATTGAGGATGGTGCCGACATCGTGCGCAGTGGTGAGTTTCTTCAGTGTCACCTGACCGGTCGCCGGGTCAACCTCGACCTCGGCTATCTGGGCGCAGAATGAGGTCACCTCCACGGGGTCTTCGGCCACATATTCTCCCGTATAGCGTAAGGGCAGCTCTTCCCGCTCGGCGAGTGTGGCCAGCAGCGCAGGGAGCGCCAGGCGCTGCCCGTTCGTATTCACAAACGTACCGGCTTCATAGGCGACCTGCTCCGGCGGACTTTCCATATGCCGGCCGGCAAATGCAGTGAGTCCTGTCTTTAATTCTCGAACGGCGGCCAGGGTCGCCTGACCGGCCATATGCGTCAGACGGCTCCCCCCGGCACCCACTTCCCAAGGCGCGGAGTCGGTATTCCCTTGCACGACCGTGACCGACTCTAAAGGTATTTGTAGCTCTTGGGCGACGACCTGCTGGAGCACCGTATACGATCCGGTGCCGGTATCTGCCGCACCGGTCATGAGGGTTAGCGTGGCGTCGGCAGCGATACTCAAGGTTGCACTCGATGGACCAAACGCTCCGGGCTCGCGGTCATACATACCTATGCCGCACCCGATATTGGCCGCCTTTTCCGTGTCCCATTCGGCTTCTTTGGCTGCCGCCTCCAAGGTCTCTTTGCAGCGGATCTTCTTCCATTTTTCACCCAGCGGGGCGGTATCGCCTTCGACTAGCGTATTGCGCAGCCGAAATTCCAGGGGGTCAAGCCCCAGCTCCTGGGCAATAAGGTCCATATGGCTTTCAACCCCAAAAACGATCTGGGGCGCGCCGGGCGCGCGCATATGCCCGGCGGGAACGGTATTGGTGTAGACGCGAAAGACCTCGATTTCGACATTGGGCATCCGGTACGGACCGGCGGCGTGGACACTACCGTGTACGGTATGCAGTGGTGTGAAGGCGCTATAGGCGCCACAACTGAAGACCAACTTGGCCTTACGCGCAACAATCCGTCCGCTCGTGTCTACGCCGGTCCGCAGCGTAATGACTGCCGGATGACGCGGATTGCCGGCTGACAGCTCTTCGGTATAGGTCATGACCATTTTGACCGGCCGACCCGCGGCCGCGGCTAGGTGATAGCACACGACGCTATCCATCAATGAGCCCTTACCCCCAAAATCACCGCCAATGGGCGTAGTGTTGACGCAGACGCAGTCCTCGGTCACATCCAGCGCTGCCGCAAATTGAGACCGGGCCACAAAGGGAGTCTTATTCGAGATCCACAGATTGACTTTCCCGTCTGGCTCAATCTGGACGACACTGGCGTGCGGCTCAATATAACCCTGATGAACCGGAGGAATGGTAAACGTATGGGTAAACTCGCGGGTGGATTGAGCAAAGCCGGCTTCAACATCGCCGTGGGTGTAGAAGACTTGGGATACCACATTGGGAATGTCCGGGTACAGGCGGTCATCGCCCGGATGAACGAAATCGGGCACGGGAGGATGGGTGTATGCACTGGTGTCGGTATGGACGCGCGGCGCGTTTTCCTGCATGGCCTCGACGGGATCAAAGACTGCGGGCAGGGCGTCATACTCAACTGCTATGCGGGTGAGCGCTTCCTCGGCAATGTCCATGGACTCAGCCGCAACCGCGACCACCTTCTCGCCTACAAAACGAACCACGTCCCGCGCGAGCACGGGCTTATCCAAAAAGAAACGACCAATGCGGCGGTCCGGCAGCTCAGCTCCGGTAATGACCGCGTGGACGCCGGCTAGCGCCTTTGCCTGCGCGGTATCAATCGAGACAATCCGTGCGTGGGGAAACGGGCTACGCAGGCACTTGCCGTACAGCAAACCGGGCAGCCGAATATCCGCAGTATAGCGGGCCTGTCCGGTGACTTTGGACGGTCCTTCGACATGACCCGCCGGCTGCCCAACGTTGACTAAACTCGCCATGATAACCTCCACAGTCAGACACGACCCAAAGTACGGATATCGTCATGAATCCTGTTCGCAGTCAAGCGCCGTATGGGTTACCGGCAGCATTGACGTGAAAGACCGCAGGTCAGTATAGTCACGCTAGAGAGGAGCGCGCCAGGAGCACTGCATGTGTTTATGGGAGCGGGTGATCGGGATGCCGAGTTTCGATATTGGCGTTGGACATGGCTCGGCCTATCACCTGATTGAAGAAAATATCGCGCACTATGTGGTCCAGGCATACCGTGGCCGGCCCGACCGCGGGCTGACGGCCGGCAGCATTGTTCGGCATATTCTACAGGAGCTGGGTGTCGCTGGATTCTGCTTACAACCGGAACATGTTGTGAGGTGGGTCTCAGTGTTTGAAGAACGGACGGGCCGAAAGATTCTTGAAGAAGAGAGCGGTACGTTTCCAGTACGTTATCGGTGCGTATATCACAAAGATATTCGGATTCTCTGAGTAAGGTGGTCCAGAGCGGAGGTGGCTGCCAGCTCCAGTCAAAACGGCCAAGGGCAGATGCCCGTGGCCGTTCCTTTTGAGCGCGGTGCACTGAAAATTCAGGCGTTCAACTTGGCTTCGTCCGCTGCGGTCGGACCTTCGACTTTATACAGTTTTTGTCCGTTGTCCCACAGGATTTTACGCTGGACCTCTTCGTCACAATCCTCCAGGCCCTCCTTGATACGTGCGTGGACTTCATCACCGTAGAGCGAAGTCGGGTGGGGGAAGTCGGTTTCAAACATGATCCGGTCCACCCCGACTTTGTCGATCAGCCGCCGTGGGGCGATCTGCTCGAACCAGTAGCAGGCGTAGATGTTCCGTGCAAAATATTCGGACGGCAGCATATCCAGGTCGGGCCGTTCTTCTGGGACCCGGTTGCCGAGGAACTGATAATCCAAGGCTTCGAGGGCAAACGGAATCCAGCCGATGCCGCTCTCGACCGAGACGAATTTAATACTGGGATAGCGCGCCAGCACACCCGAAATGATCAAATCGCTCAACTGAATGCCGTTGCGCATGAAGATATCAACCGAGAGTTCGGCAAACGCCGCCATTTTGCCGTAGGCCTTCACCTTATCGCGCCGCAGTCCGCCGTCCATATTACCGGAGCCAATATGAAAGCTGATCGGCTGGTCGAGCTCGCAGGCAACTTCCCATAAGGGATTCCAGTGCGGGTCGCCCAGGAGGGGTTGGCCGAGCGATTGCGGGTCGCCGGTGAAGAGGATGCCTTTATGGCCTATGGCGTGGCAGCGTCGGACTTCTTCAACAGCGGCGTCAACATCCCAGAACGGCGTCGAGGTGATCGGGATCAGACGGCGCGAATCGGCTGACGCCCACTCGGTCTGCCAGTCGTTATACACCTTGACGCAGGTCAGCTTGAGTTCGGCGTCTTCGAGGCGCAGAAACTCCTGGCTGCCGAATCCCCCGACGTTGGGATACATGACCATCGCCCAGATGCCCATTTCGTCCATATATTTGAGGCGCTCCTTGGCGTCAAACGCGCCTGGGTGCATCTCGTCATACGACTTGGGCCAGTTGGTCATATCGCCGACCCCGGCGGTGGCGGTCAGACCCGGATTGGCTATGCGCCGGTCGCCCAGGAACCACCACAGGCGTCCCTTGGCGTCGAGGTCCAAGCGGGGAACCGCGTCTTTCAACTTATCGGGGACCCGACTGGTCCACAGGTCCGGCGTCTCTGTTACGTGGGTATCAACGTCAATGATCGTATAGCCACTCATATGCGTGCCTCCTTCAGCCGCCATTTTGAGACTTTAGCGTAGCTGAGGACTCGACAATTGCCAAGTCGGACGGAAGGGGTCAACGATTCCAGAACCGGAGGTGTCGTTGTAATCAACCCACCCGTGCATATAAACTGAATATAGGCGTACCAACGCGGCAAGGGAGGAGCGAATGGCAGCAAAAAAAGATATCGTCCTGGTAAGAGGATTGCGGCCCAGTAATCCAGCCGAAGAACAGGCAACCGCAAAGGAGCCCGTTCTGATAGAAAAGTTTCGGCTCACGAGTCTGGCAGCGGAATTTGAGCAGCATAGCCAAGCAGAAATCGAACGTTTGGGCAGTGAGAATCCTGATTTTGACGAGCCACTCTACTACGAAGCCGTCTCCCTCGTCCTGCGGAAACTCAGCCGATATCGATAATCAAGTCAAGGAAGTTTTCATGATCATTACGAGTGTTCACGCGAAAAATGTGCTGCGTTATGCGGAACTGAAGCTAACGAATCTCCCCCGGCAGGGAGTGATTGGAATAAGCGGCGCCAATGAATCCGGCAAAACGACCATTGCCGAGATTCTGTGTCTGGCGCTGTTTGGCCGGACATTCTCTCACCCTGAGGACGAATTCCAAAAAAATATCAAATGGGGCGAGTTTGGCGCTTCCGTCACTGTTGGCTTTTTTGCCAAGGATGAACAGAGCTATCTGATTACCCGCTCTTTTGACGCAGACGGGAATCACTTAGCCCAGCTTCGCAGGGAAGGGGAAGCGGAGCCTTTTGTTCGTGGGGCTGCCGCGGTGAACGAGAATATGGCCCAGCTGTGCGGGTTTACCTATCAACGCTTTATCGATTCCTTCTATTTAGCTCAGCGCAATATTGCTTCTCCGTCTATTCTCCTACAGACCGCCAAGGCGCTGGCCGGTGTCGAAACCTTTGAGCACGTGGCGACTGCATGTGCGTCCGATGTCCAAACCTTCCAGGAAGAACTTGCCCCGCTGCATGGAGACCTTGCCGAGGCTCGTCGGCAGCGCACTGAACTCAATATCCAGGTTGATGCGTTGCCCAATTTGAAGGCAGAACAGTGTGTTCAAACCACGGCCATTGCTGAGCGAAAAAAAGAAAATACAGTCCGTCACTTAACGCTCGACCGCCTGCGCGCGGCAACCGCAGAGATCGCCGAGCAAGTGGAAAAGACGACGCAGGCTAATCTCGATACCAGCCTGGAGCAGTGGTTGCACTATGCGGATCACATCGATACCGCCACAAAAGCCGTGGGCGCGGCGAGTGAAGGGGCAGAATCCGGTTCGGGTCCGCGGCTGACTGGGGCGCTACGGTCTTGGAGTGACGATCTGCGCAAGCGTCTTCAGGCTTTTACCCCTGTGCGGAACGCGGCCGCCGTGTATCGCCAAGGTCTGACTTGGCTCATTGGTCAGGCCGAGCGGCCGGCTGAGGCCGATGCTCGGGCGCGTTCTTTACCCGATCAGCGGGCGCTTCTCCTCGGCCGGGGGGAGGAAATACGCGGGAAGCGAACCGGCCCTATTATCGGCTTTTTTGTCACGCTGCTGCTGATGCTGATGGGTTGGTCCGCACTCTGGTTTCTGAACTATACGCCAGACCACGCCCTCGGGCAGTGGCTCACCAACGACCTGCAATTACAGGGGACGTACAATACCGTGCTTTTCCTTGTCGCCGCGCTCTCCAGTGGGCTGAGCCTGGTGTTGCTCGTTCTGGTCTTCATTCTGACGGAGCAGATTCTGACTGCGCGGCAGAAGGCCGCCCGCCTCCAAGCCGACCAAGAAGCAATCAAAGCTCAGCTCCAAAGCTTAGACGATCTTCCCCAGCAGTCCCTGGTGACTGAGGTGGCGGCTCTTGATATCTGTAACGATCCGCAGTTGAAAGAAGCCCTGACCCAGTTTGTCAGTGGCCCTGGCGTGGCGCTGCTCGATGCAGAGGCGCTCGCAGCTTTTATGGCTCCGCTGGAGGCTGCGAGCCTCACCTGCCAGGAGGATGCCGACGCCATTACTAGACGGATCACTGAAGAAATACAGGCTGTTGAGACGAGCATGGTTGCCATACGTCAAGACCTGGACCGTTTGGATCAGGCTATCGCGGAAGAAGAGCGTCGCCTCAATAAAGCGGCGCAGTTGGACCAGGAGATTGTGACGCTCGAAAAGGATACTGAGAGCAAAACCCGCAGTATTGAAGTACGGAGGATTGCGCAAAATCTCCTCGCCGGCTCGCACCGACGTTTACTCAGTCGATTTAACCTGGAGATGCGGCACGTTGTGAGTAAGATCATGCCGAAGCTCACTGAGGGGCGCTACGAGACCATGCAAATCGATAATGACCTCAACGTCCGGGTATGGTCGAGTGAAAAGGGTCATTTTGTTGGTCTGAACGAAATTTCGGGAGGAACCTACAATCAGGTCATGCTGGCTATCCGTCTGGCCTTGTCGCAAGCCTTGATCAGCTCATCAGTGTGTGGTGTTGAGTGCCTTATCCTTGATGAGCCGTTCGCCTTTTTTGACGCCCAGCGTACCCGAAAGACTCTGGAAATGTTGCCCCAGGTCAGTCCTGAAATTGAACAGATGTGGATTATTGCGCAGCAGTTTGAGGACACCAGCCCCCTTGCCCTGCACCTGAGTTGCTCACGCGACTCGGAGGTTTTGATTGCCCCTGTGGGCGAATATGAGGCGCTGGAGGAGGGGGAAGGGTAGGGGTTATGTGAGTCGATTGAGTCCAAGAGACCCAAGAGACCCAAGAGACCCAACGTATCCTGTGTAAACACAATAGTCTGAGTCAAGGAGATCGTATGGATTTCGCTCTCACTAAAGAACAAGAAGCGTTTCGTGCAGAAATTCGGGAATTCCTGTCGAGCGAGGTACTGGCCGAGGAGCGGGTTGAAGACGGCTGGATTAGCGGCTACTCGCGCGAATTTTCTCAGAAACTTGGCCAGCAAGGCTGGATCGGATTGACCTGGCCCAAGCAATATGGCGGGCAAGAAAAGTCGTATCTTGACCGCCTGATCCTGACCGAAGAACTGCTGCGTGCCGGAGCCCCGGTCGCGGCACACTGGCTGGGGGACCGGCAGGTTGGTCCAGCGCTGCTGGCGTATGGTAGTGAGGAGCAAAAACAAGACATACTCCCGCAAGTCTGTAAAGGTGAGGCCGTCTTTTGTCTGGGTATGAGTGAACCTGGGTCCGGCTCCGACTTGGCTTCGCTCCAGACCCGGGCCAACGAGGAGGGCGATCACTATACCTTGAACGGCCAAAAAATATGGACCAGCTTCGCCCATGTTGCGGATTATGCCTATCTGGTTGCTCGCACAGATCCAGATGCCCCGAAGCATAGGGGGATCAGTGAATTCCTGGTTGCTATGGATACACCGGGCGTCGATGTGCGGCCCCTCATCGATGCAACCGGGGAACATCATTTTAATGAGGTCTTTTTTGACAATGTTGAGGTACCGAAAAACCGGCTGATTGGTGAAAAAAATCGAGGCTGGTATCAGATTGCCTCTCAGCTTGACTACGAACGCAGCGGTATTGAGCGGCTGCTGAGTAATTATCCCCTCTTTCAGGATGCCGTTCGGTATGCCAAGGAACGGGGCCTGACGAAAGACCCGCTTGTCCGGGACACGCTGTCTCAGCTTCAGATCGAACTCGATTTGGGCCGCTCCATGGTCTACAAGGTCGCGTGGTATCTGACACAGAAGATCGTGCCGAACTATGAAGCCGCCATGGCAAAGTGTTTTTGCACCGAAGTAGAACAGCGTATTGCCAAAGCGGTGAGCGAACTGCTGGGTGATTATGCGGTCCTCCTGCCGGGCTCGCCTCATGCCCGCTTAGCCGGTCGCGCGGCCCGGGAATATCTATACGCTCCGGCCTATACGATACAAGGCGGGACGAGCAATATTCTGCGCAATATCATTGCGATCCGTGGCCTTGGTCTACAGCCGGGGTAGAATGAGTAAACGTGTCCAGCATCTGCATGTTTATTGGAGGACACGTTTACTGATCAGGACAACATAAGAGCGGGCAGCCGCTCTTACCTCAGTGAAAACCGAAGACAACGCTCGATAGTGTCCTTGGTTTGTGAGACAGGCCAGTCGTCCCGGCTGAGGGCCGGCTGAGGGAGTGTATATGCTTCTGAAAAATAAAATTGCGCTTATTACCGGCTCGGTACGAGGGACCGGAGCTGGCATTGCCCGTGTCTTTGCCGGCGAAGGAGCCAAGGTTGTTCTTAACCAAGTCAAGGAGGAAGGTCATCCTCAACAGGTGCTTGAAGAAATCGAGTCAGCCGGCGGGCAAGCCCTGTTTGTCAAGGCAGACATTACCGATGAAGCCGAAGTTGCTGATATCGTTCGTCAAACCGAAGCGCGATTTGGCCAGGTTGATATCCTGGTTAACAATTACGCTGGCAGCATTCCGCAGAAGCTGTTTCAGGACACTACTTGGGCGGACTGGCAGTATCAACTCGATACGACGGTCAAAGCCGCCTTTTTGTGTGCTCAAGCGGTTTTGCCTGGAATGAAGACGCGCCGGTGGGGGCGGATCATCGGCATCAACACGATTGGCATTCATCAACCAAATCCAAACTACCACGCCTATACCTCAGCAAAAACGGCTATGTTGGGATTCTCGCGGAATCTGGCAGTTGAGTTTGGTCAATATAATATTACGGTCAATACCGTCTCTCCCGGTTTGACCTTAACCCAGGAAGTAAAAGATATGCTGACGCAGGAAACCCAGGCCAGACATGAGAGTAAAGTACCGTTGCGCAGAACAGGAACGGTTGAGGATACGGCAAACGTAGCACTGTTTTTCGCGTCCGAGTTGAGCAGCTTCGTCACCGGCCACTACCTGCCAGTGTGTGGTGGACAGGTGCTAGAGTAGGCTGGAATATTTATCGTTCGATAAATTTGAGACTGATAATGTTTCTTCTGTCAAATAGATAAGGGGGATTTATGCAGCGACGTGGAATCGCTCTTTTTACGCCGACAATCCACGACATGATGGAAATCGCTCAACGCGCCGATGAGGCCGGCTTTGATTCTCTTTGGAATGGTGAGTTTTTTAATCGCAATGGTCTGGTCACCTTAGCCGCAGTTGCCACGTGTACCCAACGCGCCAAAATTGCGACCGGCATTGCCTATGCATATATGCGGAACCCGGTGCTGAATGCGACCGGGGCAATGGATATTGACGAACTCTCGAACGGCCGTCTGATTCTTGGCTTGGGGAGTGGGACCCGTTCCATGAATGAAATGTGGTACGGAGAGAAGTTCGAGCCCCGCTCCGCGCTGAAAATGAAAGAGTGTGTCGCATTGATCAGGAAAATATGGGCATCGCACGCGGGCGGCGGTATGAAGTTTGAGGGCGATTACTACAGCTTGAACATCCCGGCGTACGCGCGTCCGTATATCGTTCGCGACCGTATTCCTCTCTATCTGGCCGCAGTGCAAAAGGGCATGTTACGGACGACAGGCGAGATTGCCGATGGCTTAGTCGGCCACCCTCTCTACAGCCGCAAATATATCGCTGAATTTATTCGACCGAATATAGAGGTCGGAGCGAAGCGGGCGGGTCGGAACCCCGAGGATGTTGAGCTGACAACATTGCTGATCACCGCTGTCAGCCATGATCGCGAGCAAGCCCTACGCGACGCGAAAAATCAGATCGCCTTTTATGCCTCGGTGAAATCCTATGAGGGTATTCTGAACATGCATGGGTGGGAGGAACAAAAGCGGACGATATGGGAACATTTCAAAACCTTTAACCTGCCGAAGATGGCTGCTGCCGTGACGGATGATATGGTCGAACAGATCGCGATTGCGGGCACGCCCGAAGAATGTCGTGAGCAGATTGAGAAATGGGAAGATGTTGTGGACCTTCCTATTCTGTATACGCCAACGGCGGGGGTAAAAGCTGATCGGGTGCGAGAGAACCATAGACTCATTGTTGAGACGTTTGGTCAGTAATGCCACCTGAAAAAGAGGGGCTGGTGTCACCGGAGGAAAATGTTTCGTGTGAAACAGCTAAGGTATTAGGTGAGATATTCAGGTTTTTCAAGGATTTTCTCCGATTGATAAATGGAAAATATATCAATCAGTTAGATTGAGAGATGAAAAATATTCCTAGATGTAACATCACTTTTTGATATATTTCGATGTACCGACCGGAACGGTTTCATAGAATCCTTTGATGGTGAGAGCCACGGGTTCTATGCAGACTGAAAGCCGGCTCCGCCCAACCGGTGCCGATGAGGTAAAAACGATCAAGGTGAATGATGTGAGTGGAGATGCGGCCATCGGAATTTTTGACTCCGGTATAGGCGGACTCACCGTCTATCAGCAAATTGCGGCGCTCTTGCCTGCTGAGAACCTGATATATCTCGGTGATACTGCGCGCTGTCCGTATGGGACAAAATCGCACGATGTTGTGACGCAGTATGCGTGTGAGAATAGTGACTTTCTCGCTGAACGAAGTATCAAGATGCTGGTGGTGGCGTGTAATACTGCCTCGGCAGTGGCACTCATGGCTTTACAGGAACGCTACCCCATACCCGTTATCGGTGTGATACAGCCTGGTGCTTCGGCAGCCGTTCGATCCAGTCAAAATGGGAAAATAGGAGTGATAGGGACTGAAGCAACCATAGCGAGTGGAGCCTATACAAGAGCGCTACGCGCCTTGGACCCGTCTCTTGAGATTTATACGCGTGCATGTCCATTGCTTGTTCCCCTAGTGGAGGAGGGCTGGGTGGAGAACGAGGTGGCCCGCTCGACAGTGGCGACGTATCTCAGTAGTCTCAAACAGAGTGGGATAGATACGTTGATTTTGGGCTGTACGCATTATCCCCTATTAAAAAAGACGATTGCGGTGTATCTCGGCGGCCATGTCCAGCTCGTTGATTCTGCCGAGGAAACAGCCAAGGCGGTGGTAGAAACCTTATCCGACAACCGCCGGACCCAGTCGAATGGACCGGGTCGGGGCAGCTTTTTCGTCACAGACAGTCCAGACCAATTCATTAAAGTCGGCGCTCGCTTTCTCGGGGATGTGGTTGAATCAGCAGTGCGTCTGGAACGTTAATATCTAAAGGTAACGCAATCATGTTAGCACGTTTGGCACAGAAGATTTTTGGGAGCAAAAACGAGCGTGAGCTCAAGCGCATGCGTCCATTGGTGGAAGAGATCGGCCAGCTTGAACCCGAACTGCAAGCGCTCAGCATGGCTGAACTGCGAGCAAAAACGGACATCTTCCGCAGCCGCATCCAAGAAGCTACTGCGGCGACACGGGCGCAGTTGGATGAGCTTGCCCGGCAGGCGGCCGAGATTGCTCCGGAAGGTATCCCTGACGAAGAGGTATTGGAGCGGCTGGACTATTTCCAGGAAGAACGAACCAGCCTGGAAAAAGAACTCCACGCGGCTGAAGCCGATGTGCTTGACGACATCCTGCCCGAGACCTATGCGACCGTCCGGGAAGTCTCGCGTCGGGTCACCGGCATGCGTCATTTCGACAGCCAGCTCCTGGGCGGGATTGTCCTCCATCAGGGGCGCATCGCCGAGATGAAAACCGGCGAGGGCAAGACGCTGGTGGCCACCCTGCCGCTCTATCTCAACGCCCTGCTCGGGCGCGGCTCGCATCTGGTAACGGTCAACGATTATCTGGCCCGCCGCGACGTGCAGTGGATGGGGCCCATTTATCATGCCCTTGGACTGTCCATTGCTTCTATCGTGCATGACACCAGCTTTCTCTTTGACCCCAGCCACGTGGTCAACGATTATCGGTATATGAATCTGCGTCCGGTCAGCCGCAAAGAGGCATATGCGGCCGACATCACCTATGGAACGAATAACGAATACGGCTTCGACTATTTACGCGATAACATGAAATTCAATCTTGAAGAGTATGTCCAGCGTGAATTGCATTTTTCCATTGTTGATGAGGTTGATAACATCTTGATTGACGAAGCCCGCACGCCGCTGATTATTTCCGGTCCGTCAGAAGAATCCACCCAGAAATACTACTCTCTCAATCGCGTCATTCCACGTCTCCAGGGCGAGATGGATTACGCTATTGACGAAAAACTCAAAACTGCGACGCTCACAGAAGAGGGGGTGGCCAAGGTTGAGCGTATTCTCGGCGTGCGTAATCTGTACGACCCGGCTGAGATCGGCACTCTGCACCATGTCAACCAGGCACTGAAAGCCCATGCTATTTTTAAGCGTGATGTTGACTACGTGATTAAGGATGGCGAGGTCGTCATCGTTGATGAGTTTACTGGTCGTTTGATGCCCGGCCGACGCTGGTCGGATGGGCTGCACCAGGCCGTCGAAGCCAAAGAGGGCGTCCGCATTCGTGAGGAAAATCAGACCCTTGCGACCATCACGATCCAGAATTACTTCCGTATGTACCGCAAATTGGGGGGCATGACCGGGACGGCGGATACGGAAGCGGTTGAATTCAAGAAAATCTACGACCTTGATGTCGTGGTCATTCCACCCAACCGCCCTATGGTCCGGCTGGACCATCCCGACATGGTATACAAGACCGAGCGTGAGAAATTCGAGGCCGTGATCGACGATATCCTGGATTGTCACCAACGAGGACAACCGGTGCTGGTCGGCACGGTTTCAGTCGAAAAGTCCGAGCATCTGGGCCGACTCCTCAAGCGAAAAAATGTCAAGCACAACGTCTTGAATGCGGTCAACCACGAGGCCGAGGCAAACATTATTGCCCAGGCGGGTCGTCTCGGTGCCGTGACTATTGCCACGAATATGGCTGGCCGGGGGACGGATATTCTGCTTGGCGGGAACCCGGAATTCCTGGCTCGCTCCGAGATCGAAAAAAAATGGGTCAATAAGGCCAGTGCCGCTCGGACCAAGAAGGGCGCCAGAACAGCGACGACACCCGAAAAGAGCTACGAAGACCGCCTGGAGGAAATCCGCGCCGAGTATAACGCCGCGATCACCCAGGCCCAGGAAAAATATGAGCCTGACTGGGCTCCGTTCGAGGAGGCGCGTAATGCGGCCTTGAAGCAGATGGCGGAGACCTATCGCCCCTACCTGCACGCCACACTGCAGAAAGCCCAGGCTGACTATCGAGAGGCGGCGCGCGTGTTCGTTGAGTCCGTTGAGTCTGTTAAGTCTTTGGAGTCAAGACTCAACGGACCCAATGACTCAACAGACCCTACAGACTTCCTTTCATCGGCCCAGTTAGAAACGTATAGCCAGGCGCGAGAGGCGTATGAGTCGGCATTGTCGGAATATGACAAGGTGGTGGGTCCGGCGCTGAATGAAGCGCAACAACAGGAATACGAAGCAGCGCGGGCTGATTTCATAGCGGTGTTGACTGAAGATGGAATAGGGGAGGGCGAGGCGGCGGAGCGGCTGAGCCTGACACGCAGCCGCTTTGAGCGCTGGATGGAAGATTACTGTCGGTCCATTGTCCAGATGGCCGGCCTGACCCTGAGTGAAAACGGAGGGGTACAAGAGGAATATGAAGCCGCCCGCCATACCTATGAAGAAAACCAACACGCCTACCAGGAGGCGGACCGGAGCTATGAAGAAGCGCGCAAACCCTATGAAGCCGCCATTGCCGAGGCAGAACGGGTGTACGAACAAGAGCGCAAGGAACACGTGCAGGTCATAGAAGAGGTGCGAGAACAGCTGGAGAAAACACCGGACGTGTATAGTCAGGATTTCAAGGAAGTCCTTGAGAAATACGAGAAAACATGCAGCGAGGAGAGAGAAAAAGTTGTCGCTGCCGGTGGTGTCCACATTCTAGGCACCGAGCGTCACGAGTCACGGCGGATTGATAACCAACTCCGCGGGCGGGCAGGTCGCCAGGGAGACCCCGGTTCATCCCGGTTCTTCCTCTCGCTCGAAGATGGCCTCCTGCGTATTTTTGGCGCGGAGCGCGTCCAAAAGATAATGGATCGGCTGGGCATGGAAGAGGGAGAACCCATAGAGGCCAGCTTGGTCACCCGGGCAATAGAAAACGCCCAAGGACGTGTCGAGGGTCATAACTTCGATATCCGCAAACATCTGCTGGAATATGATGACGTAATTAACAAGCAGCGTGAAGTTATTTATGAGCAGCGCCGGGGATTCCTGGGCGGTGAGAATCTGAAAGGCCAAGTGCTGGAAATTGTTGAAGAGATGGTGGAAGAAAATGTACTGAACTATGCGGATAAAGGCATCGATCCTATGGAGTGGGACTGGAAAGGGCTCGATGACACGGTGTTTCGCCAATTCAATATGCGTCTTGGCCTGAGTGAGGAACAGCAAGAAGAGCTGAACACGGAAGAACTCCGGGACCTCGTGCGAGACCGGGTGCTCCGACACTATGAAGAGCGCGAGCAGGATTTTACCCCGCCTGTTATGCGCTATCTCGAAAAGGTGATCATGCTGCAAACCATGGACAGTCTGTGGAAGGATCACCTGTTTGCCATGGACCACCTCAAGGAAGGGATTGGTCTGCGCGGTTACGGCCAGAAAAACCCCCTGCAAGAGTATAAGAAAGAGGCGTTTGCTCTCTTCGACGACCTCTCCCGTCGAATGCAGGAAGATGTTGTTGAGAAACTCTATAGCGTCCAGGTGGCCCGCCAGGAAGATGTCCAGCGGCTGGAGGAAGGACAGGCCGCACAACGACCCATGCAGATGCTGCACGGCGGACAGGCCGCGCTCCAAGCACAGCCGGCAACGCAACCCGTAGCGGGGAGACCGGGCGGACAGCCGCCCGCGGCAAGACCCGTCCAAGCCATACGGGATACGCCCAAGGTCGGACGCAACGAACCCTGTCCGTGTGGCAGCGGCAAGAAATACAAGAAGTGTCACGGCGCATAGAAAAAGTAAAAAGGCCATGAAGATCAGCGTTAAAAAATCTCCGATCGTTATCCCCGGCTTTCGATTTTCCGGGGTGGCCTGCGGGCTCAAACCGAGCGGTAAAAAAGACCTGTCGCTGCTGGTATCGGATGTGCCGGCGACGGCTGTCGCCGCATTCACGACCAACCAGGTGAAGGCAGCGCCGGTCATCATCGGTGAAGAGCGCCTCCGGGCCGGACGTTTGCAGGCCATTGTCGTCAACAGTGGAAATGCTAACGCCTCGACTGCCAGGCCCGGACTCAAGCTGGCCCGGGACACCTGCGCGCTGGTCGGCCGCGAACTCGCCATCGATGCGCAACTGGTGCTGCCGTCATCCACAGGGGTGATCGGTGTACTGCCCGACTGGCGGAAAATGCGGACCGGCATTCACACAGCGACGGCGGCGCTGTCGCCACGAGGTTTCTGGAACGCGACGGCCGGCATCATGACGACCGACGCCTTTCCCAAAGTCGCAACCCGGCAGGTAACCCTGAACGGCCGGGCTCTGACCATCGCTGGCATGGCTAAGGGAGCCGGCATGATTAACCCGAACATGGCGACTATGCTGTGCTATGTGTGCACCGACGCGGCCGTGAGCCGGGCCGCGCTCCAGCAAATACTCGACCAGACCCTGCCCGATTCCTTTAACGCGATCTCCGTAGATGGTGATACCAGCACAAACGACACCCTGGTCCTGCTTGCCAACGGTCAGGCCGGCAACCGAGAGATTACGCCGCGCGGCCGCGGGTACGCAGCCTTTCGAGACGCAGTTCGGGAAGTCCTGTGCGGCCTGGCCCGGATGTGCGTCAAAGATGGGGAGGGGGCGACCAAGGTTGTCGATATCTACGTCAACGGCGCAAAAAATGCTGCCGACGCGGAAAAAGTCGCCCGCAGCATTGCCTATTCGCCCCTGGTCAAAACGGCCTTCTTCGGGGGCGACCCGAACTGGGGCCGCATTGCCTGTGCGGTTGGGTATGCCGGCGCGCAGCTCGATCAGGACCGGCTGGCCATCAGTGTCGGCGATGTCCCCATCGGCCGCAACGGCATGAGTACCGGACCTCGAAACGAGCAACGGGCTGCGCGGGTCATGCAGCAGGACGAATTCTCCATAGACGTCCACCTACATCTGGGCCGGGGCCGCGCCCACGTCGTCACGTCCGACCTGTCCACCGGCTATGTCCACTTCAACTCGGCGTATACGACCTAGTTAGCGGCCTTTGGGCAGTTGGAGGACGCGTTCGGCAATAATGTTGCGCAGGATTTCGGAGGTGCCGCCCTCAATCGTATTGGCCCGCGCCCTGAGAAAACCGTACTGCCAATAATTCCCGGCTCCGGCTTCCTCATAGAGTTGCCCAGAGGCGCCCTGCAGCTCGACGGCAAGGTCTTGCATGCGCTGGTTGGTTTCGGCCCAGTGCAGCTTGGCAATCGAGCCTTCCGGCCCGGCCGGGTTGCCGCGTAGCAGCCGCGTCAGGGCGCGATAATTATTCAGCTTCAAGACCTCGCAATCCATATATGCCTGGGCCATTTTCTGGCGCAGCCGACGGTCCGTCCGGTTTGGGACGGGGCCGGAATTGCACAACCAGGCACGCAGGTCTTCGTAGGTCCGCTTTTGGGCGAAGGTGAAATAGAAGCCCAGTCCCTGCCGCTCAAACATGAGCGAGGTAATAATGACCTTCCAGCCCTGGTTCAGCTCTCCTAGAAGATTGGCCTTGGGGACCTGGACGTTCTCGAAAAAGACCTCGTTAAACTCGCTCTCGCCGGTCATGGTCCGAAGCGGCTTGATGGTGATACCCGGGCTTTGCATATCAACCAGGAGGGATGACAGACCATGATGTTTGGGCGCGTCAGGGTCGGTCCGCACCAGGAGCAAGCACCAATTGGCATAGCGGGCTAAACTCGTCCATACTTTCTGGCCGTTCACTAAAAAATGATCGCCCCGGTCAACTGCGCGCGTCTGGAGCGAGCCCAGGTCTGAGCCCGAGTTCGGCTCGGAATAGCCCTGGCTCCAGATATCCGCACCACTCAAGATAGGGGCTAAATGCCCTTTCTTCTGCTCCTCCGTCCCATAGACAATAATCGTCGGTCCGACTATCTCCAAACCCAAGACGTTGAGCAGCCCGGGAGCTTTGTGGCGCGCCATTTCTTCATCAAAGATCATCCGTTCGATCAGAGAAGCGCCGCGGCCGCCGTACTCTTTGGGCCAGGAAATCCCGGTCCAGCCACCCTCAAAGACGGTGCGCTGCCAGTCTTTCAGGAAGGTGAGGTCTGCGGCTGAGGCCTGCGGCTGAAGGTGACGCAGCGGACCCTGGTCTTGTGGGACATTGGCCGCGAGCCAAGTGCGGAGTTCCTGCCGAAAGGCGTCCTGCGCTGGGGTAAAATGAAAATCCATGCTAGGCTCCTGTACTGGAAATGTCACATCGCTGGCGACGCTATTGGGCGAGCTGTTGCCGTAAGAGCGTATTGACCATCTGGGGATTGGCCTTACCCTGGGTGGCGCGCATGACCTGCCCGACAAAGAAGCCGAGCAGTTTTTCTTTTCCGCCACGATAGGCGTCCACTTTATCCGGGTTGGCCGTCAATACCTCGGCAATGGCGGCCTGTAAGGTGTCGGTATCACTGACCTGACGCAGTCCCTTGGACTCAATGATTTCCTCCGGGGAATGTCCGGTGCGGCGCATGTCTTCATAGACGGTCTTGGCGATGGTCGTGCTGATGGTGCCGTTCTGTATCAACCCGATTAATGCGCCCAGGCGTTCGGGTGGGCAGGGCCAGGTCTTGATCTTCAGTGCGGCATCCAGTTTTTCTTCCTTAACGAAGCGCAGTACGCTGTCCATGACCCAGTTGCTGACGACTTTGGGTGCTGCAGGACAGGCGCGCAGGCTGGCCTCGAAATAGTCAGCCACATCCTTGCGAGCCGTTAGCACCTCGGCATCGTAGGTCGGCAGGTCGTAGTCGTGCATGAAGCGCGCCCGCCGCGCGGCCGGGAGCTCGGGCAGGTCGGCTCGAACGTGTTCGACCCAGGCCTGGTCCACGACCAAGGGTAATAAATCCGGGTCGGGGAAATAACGGTAATCGTGGGCGAACTCCTTGCTGCGCATGGGCCGGGTGACCTCCCGGTCCGCATCCCATAAGCGGGTTTCCTGGACGACTCGCCCGCCGGCTTCGACGACCTCAGTCTGGCGCTGAATTTCATGCTCGATTGCCTTTTCGACAGCACGAAAGGAGTTGAGATTCTTGGTCTCTGTCCGGGTGCCGAACGCAGTGCTTCCCTGCGGACGTATGGACACGTTGGCGTCGCAGCGCAGGCTGCCCTCTTCCATATTGCCGTCACACACCTCGATATATTGGAGCAGGGCGCGCAAGCTGCGCAGATAACTGCCGGCCTCCGAGGCAGACCGGATATCCGGTTCGCTGACAATCTCCAATAGGGGAACACCAGTGCGGTTCAGGTCAACCAGGCTCGCGCCTGCCTCAGCATCATGGATGCTCTTGCCGGCGTCTTCCTCCATATGAATCCGGGTTAAACGCACCTTTTTTGCTTGTTCTTGGGCCTGTCCTGAGCCCGGTCGAAGGGCGGTGACCTCAACATGGCCGTGTTCGGCAATAGGCAGTTCGTACATGCTGATCTGGTAGCCCTTGGGCAGGTCCGGATAAAAATAGTTCTTGCGCGCCCAGCGGCTCGTGGGCGTAATGGTGCAGTGGGTTGCCAGTGCGGCGCGGAGGGCGAAATCGACAACCTTCTTATTGAGCACGGGTAAGACCCCAGGCAGGCCCAGGCAGACCGGGCAGGTATGCTGGTTGGGGGCCGCGCCAAAGCGGGTGGAACAACCACAAAAAATTTTTGATTCGGTCAGTAACTGGGCGTGCACTTCCAGGCCAATGACGGATTCGTAGGTCATACTGATACTCTGCACATTTTCTGCTGTTAGAGCGGTGGCTTACGGGTCCGCCAGTCATGATCCTGCTCGTACGCGTAACCGGCCCGAAGCAATACCTCCTCCTCAAAGGGAGGCCCTATCAACTGGAGCCCAATGGGTAGCCCTTGCTGATCAAAGCCACACGGCACGGACAGCCCTGGTAAGCCCGCCAAATTGACCGCTATGGTAAAAATATCCGAGAGATACATGGTGAGTGGGTCGGCCAGCTTCTCTCCCAGCCGAAACGCCGTTGTCGGAGCGACCGGAGTCGCAATCATATCGCAGGCTTCAAAGGCGCTCAGAAAATCCTGCCGAATAAGAGTCCGGACCTTCTGCGCCTTCAAATAATAGGCGTCGTAATACCCGGCGGATAAGACATAGGTGCCGAGCGCAATCCGGCGCTTGACTTCGCTGCCGAAGCCCTGGGCACGGGTCGTCTGATACAGCGCTCCCAGGTCTTCGACCTCGGGTGCACGGTAGCCATAGCGAACCCCATCGTAGCGGGCCAGATTGGAACTCGCCTCAGCCATGGCAATAATATAATAGGTGGCAACCGCGTATTCGGTATGAGGCAGAGAGATCGGGACGACCTCTGCACCTAATGACTGTAAGTGGGCAATCGCCTCTCTGACCGCCGTTTCTACCTCCGACTGCATGCCCTCAATAAAGTATTCTTGCGGTATACCGATCCGCAGGCCACTGACGCCTCGTTCCAGGTGGGTGGTATAGCTCGGCGTAGGTGTGTTGACGGAAGTCGAATCCCGGGGGTCATGGCCGGCAATGACCTCCAGAAGAATTGCGCAGTCCCGGACATCCTTGGCACACGGGCCGACCTGGTCCAAGGACGAGGCATAAGCCACGACACCAAAGCGACTCACCCGCCCGTAGCTTGGTTTCAGGCCAACAATGCCGCAGAATGCAGCCGGGAGGCGAATGGAACCTCCCGTATCCGTTCCCAAGGCCGCACATGCCTGGTCGGCCGCAACGGAGACCGCCGACCCGCCGGAGGAGCCGCCCGGCACCCGGTCTGTATCCCATGGATTGCGACAGGGGGTGAAAGCCGAATTCTCATTCGACGAGCCCATCGCAAATTCGTCACAGTTGACCTTGCCGATAATCACCGCACCGGCCTCCTTGAGGCGTTGCGTCACGGTGGCATCATACGGCGCAATAAATTGTTCGAGAATTTTTGAACCCGCGGTTGAGCGCACCCCCTGGGCGAGGATGACGTCCTTGAGCGCAACCGGAATGCCGCACAGTGGAGGGGGAGTCGCTCCGTTTGCAAGCGTCCGGTCTGCGGCTTCTGCCTGGGCGAGCGATTCTTCGGCACACACGGTCAGATATGAATGCAAGCGTCCATCTGTTTGTCGAACGCGGGCCAGAACAGACCGTGCCAACTCGACGGCACTGACCTCTCGGGTGCGTAGCTTCTGCTGGGCTTGATGAATGGTCAGGGCGTGGTGTGACATGGTTACTCAATAATCTTGGGAACGCGAAAAAAATGAGTCTTCCGACTCGGGGCATTCGCCAGCAGGGCGTCCGTTTGGGCGGCACTCGGCGTATTGGTGACAACATCGTCTCGCAGCGCAGCGGACACCGCCACTGCATGGGCGGTCGGCTCAACGCCGTCGGTCTGCAATTCGCCCAATTTATCGACATAGGTCAATATCGTATCAAAGTGTTGTGTCAGTTCTGCCAGCTCTTCTTCGGTAAATGAGAGACGAGCCAGCGCGGCAACTTGGCGAACTTCATCCGGTGTAATGCGCATGTTTATTCTTCTTTCTGCGAGGGTCAGTGTGTCACACCAGACCCCGCAATTCAACGGAATAGGCCCTCCGCCGGAGGATGCTCTTGATCCACGCAAGCCGTGTCAGCTACCCTACAGTCTATGGCGAGCGGCGATCAGCGACGCCTGTTCGGCCAATACGGCGAGCAGCGCGCCGCGCAGTTTTTATGTAACCTCGGCTATGTGATAGTTGAGCGAAACTATCGATGTCCTCGCGGGGAAATTGATCTCGTTGCGCAGGATAAGGAAACGCTGGTCTTCGTTGAGGTTCGGACGCATCGTTCTCGGGAGTTCGGAAACCCGCTCGCTTCAGTCAATAAGCGGAAGCAGCGTCAAATCGCGATGACCGCCCTGCATTATCTTTCGCGTTTCCACCTCCACGACCACGCTGCGCGATTTGACGTCATTGGGATTATGGGCGAAGGGGACACGGCGCAGCTGACCCATGTCAAAGCGGCTTTTGAATTCCCAACTACACGCTAGAGAACGAAGAAAACTATATGCTTGATATTAAACTGATCCGAGACAACCCAGACGGGGCGAAAGAGCGACTGGCAACAGTCGGCGTTCCGGGTACCGAGGTGGACGCCCTGCTCGATAGTGATCGAGTCCGGCGCGTGTGCATACGCGAAGTCGAGGCGCTGCGCGCGGAACGAGCGCAACGTTCAAAAGAAATCCGAAAAATTTCCGACCTGACCGAACGAGACCATGCCGTCGGGTCCATGCGAGCGCTCGGAGAGCGCGTGAGCCAACTGGAGAAACAGCTCGCTCAGGCGGAAGAAGACTTCCAGCGGCGGATCTTAGAGTTGCCCAACCTGCCCCATCCCGACGTCCCGGTCGGGAAAGACGAAGCCGAAAACGTCGTGATCCGAACGGAGGGCCAACCGTCGACTTTTGCCTTTTCCCCTCGCCCGCACTGGGAACTTGGCGAAGCCCTGGATATTATTGATTTTGCGCGCGGAGTGAAAATTTCGGGTAGCCGCTTTTACATCCTCAAAGGGCTGGGCGCGCGACTTCAGCGCGCGCTGATTAATTGGATGCTGGACCTGCATGTCAATGAACACGGCTATACCGAAGTATACCCACCAGTCATGGTTAAACGGGATTGTTTGGTCGGGACCGGTAACCTCCCAAAATTCGGGGAGAATCTCTACCGGGATATTGAAGAAGACTTTTGGTTTATTCCCACGGCTGAAGTGCCGGTGACCAACCTCTATAGAGAGGAAGTGATCGACCCCGGACTGCTCCCGGTGTACCATGTGGCGTATACGCCCTGCTTCCGCCGCGAGAAAATGTCTGCCGGCCGCGACGTTCGCGGTATTAAACGCGGCCATCAGTTCGACAAGGTGGAAATGGTGAAATTTGTTAAGCCGTCGCACTCAGATGCAGAGCTGCTCACTCTGGTCGACAATGCGGAGGATGTATGTCGAAAACTCCGTATCCCTCATCGGGTCGTCCAGATGTGTACCGGAGATCTGAGCTTTGTCGCGGCCTGCAAATATGACGTTGAAATGTGGGCGCCGGGCTGCGCAGAATGGCTCGAAGTGAGTTCATGCTCCAATTTTCGTGATTTCCAGGCCCGTCGGGCGAAAATACGTTACCGACCCGAACCTGGTGCAAAACCCGAATTCGCGCACACCCTGAACGGCTCCGGACTGGCTCTCCCACGGGTTGTCATCGCCATTCTTGAAACCTATCAGCAAGAGGATGGGAGTGTGGTGATACCAGATGTACTCCGTCCCTATATGGGGGGACAGGAGAAAATCGATATGGCTCAATGACCCGCCCCTTGAACAGGGAGGGGGAGTTGACGACTGAGGGGGAGCCCGTTACTAAATTGCCCAAGAAAACGGCGAAACTCTGTGGCAGAAGACGCGCACAAACCAGCGCCCGGTCAGGATGTCGAAAAGACCATCGAGGACCTGACGAAAGAGCTGTCCCGCTTAATCAACGAAGCCGGGACGGACGGGCGTGAAGAACTGCGCGACTACGCAGTAAGCCTGCTGCAGGGCGAAACGGAAACAACACAAACGGAAGAGCCAGTGGAGGAAGACTCGGCTCAGCCTGCTTCTTCTTTTAGCCCAGTTGCTTTGAGCATTCCATTTCTCCTTATTGGTATCATTCTCTTGCCGCTCTTTGCCCCGGTAGGGTTGATGCTGCTGTTGTTGGCTGTGATCATGGGGGTAGGGGGCTGGCTGGCTCTCATGTTCAGAAGGAAATAAGAGAACAAGGCATAATCACTATCACTAAGGAGTAAGCTCCATGGCAAAAAAACCAACTTCTCCTGAAGAAATCCAGGCATACGAAGAGCGTCGCCGTGTCGAGCAAAGGGCGGAGCGCGAGAAACGGCTCCGTGAACGCGCGCAAAGAGGTGGCCTGTGGTCACGGCGTGATTTTTTTGGCCGGCTCAGCTGGGGTGGTTTCGGGCTGATCTCGCTCGTGAGCCTGCTGGCCTTTGTCCGTTCCGCCTTTCCGCGGGTGCTCTTCGTTCCACCGTCAACCTTCAAGGCTGGCTTCCCAGGGGACTACCCGGTTGGCGAGGTGAGCGAGAAATACCGCTCTGACCAACGCACCTGGATCGTCCGAGAACCGCAGGGATTCTACGCGATCTTTGCCAATTGTACGCACCTAGGCTGTACTCCACGCTGGTCGTCGTCGGAGAATAAATACAAATGTCCCTGTCATGGCAGTGGGTACTACCGGACTGGATACAATTTTGAAGGTCCGGCGCCCAGACCAATGGATCGCTTTAAATTATCGTTGGCTGACGATGGGCAGCTTATAGTTGATAAGAGCACAATTTTTAAAATGCAGCCCGGCGTTGACCCCAATAAACAACATCCCGACAGCATCTTGCGCATCTAGCCGCCAGTGGCAGGGCGAGTGTAAAGGCAAGGAAAGAGTATGAGCAGCCAATTTGACGAACTCAAACGCCAGGTTATGGAGTCGCAGGCCTGGCAGTCGATTTTCCGCCACGGCTACGAAGATACGCCGCGCAACCGCATTCTGATGGTCTCAGGCAATGTCTGGCTCCATCTGCACCCCTCGAAAGTTCGCAAACATGCCACGCGCTTACGTTTCACCTGGTGTATGGGCGGCATCACCTTTCTGATGTATTTGGTCACCGTAGTCACCGGCGTGTATCTCATGTTTTACTACCGGCCGGTGGCGGAGTATGCCTACGCCGATATTAAATATCTCGAATTCGATATGCCGTTTGGCATGTTGATGCGCAATATGCATCGCTGGGCCGCTCACGGCATGGTGATTGCCGTCTGGCTGCATATGTTTCGCGTCTTTATGACGGGTTCGTATAAACCACCGCGCGAGTTTAATTGGGTCGTTGGTGTCCTGCTCTTAGTGTTGACCTTACTCCTCTCCTTCACGGGATATCTGTTGCCGTGGGATCAGCTCGCTATCTGGGCCGTTTCGGTCGGATCGAACATGGGACGGGCAACCCCGCTGTTGGGATATGAAGGGCCTTTCAACGAGGTGCTCGGGGTGAACCCGATTTACGATGCCCGCGCCTTTCTCTTTGGCGGTGGGGAGATTGGGGCACATACTTTACTCCGTTTCTATATTCTGCACTGTATCTTTATTCCGCTGGTGACGAGTTTATTTCTGGCGGTTCATTTCTGGCGTATCCGGCGCGACGGATTCTCAGGACCCGCCCTCTAGCAGAGGTGTATTATGCGCGTGCTTGTCATTCCTATTTTAATGGGAGTCGTGTGCTGGCTGATGTACATAGTGGCAAAACCAAAAGCGTCTTCTTCTGAAGACCGGTAAGAAAAGGGAGCTGTTATGGCGGAAATGGGCTCAGCTGCCACGCGGGTCGAAGTCACGCTCAAAAAAGCGAGCGGCCCCGGAGACGATAAGGTCCATACCTGGCCGAATCTGGTTCGAGCGGAATTCCTGTGCACTCTGTTTACGATTATCTTCCTGCTCTTATGGTCGCTGCTGGTCGACGCGCCGCTTGAAGAGCCAGCCGACCCTGGGCGCACGCCCAATCCGTCCAAAGCGCCCTGGTATTTCCTGGGACTACAAGAAATACTGGTCTTCTTCGATCCCTGGCATGCCGGAGTGGTAGCGCCGACCTTTATTATTATGGGGCTGATGGTTATTCCCTTTATTGATATTAATCCCAAGGGAAACGGCTATTACACCTTTAAGGAACGGAAGTATGAAATCCTGACCTTTATCTTTGGCTTCCACGTGCTGTGGATTTCGACCATTGTTATTGGCACTTTTGTCAGAGGACCGGGTTGGAACTGGTTTTGGCCCTGGGAGGTGTGGGATGCGCACTTGGTTGAAGCCTTGACCAACCAGGATCTGCCGTATCTTGTCGGCATCAGGGACTACTGGACCGCGGCCGCCTTTGGCTTGTCACTCATCATTGGTTTCTTTGTGGTCGGAACCGCGGCCATGTATTGGTGGGTGGTGTGGCTCAAGGGCCGTGAATTCATGCAGCGCTGGGGCGCGGCCCGCTTTTTCTTAACGTCCTTTCTTACGCTGAATATGATCGCCGTAGTGATTAAGATGCTGCTGCGTCACATACTGAATGTAAAATATATTTTAGTGACGCCGTGGATTAATGTTTGAAAAGAGTACACGTATCCAGCATCTATCTATTGGAGGACACGTTTACTCTTTATGACGTTCTATCTGGCAAAATTTCTTCAGGCATTTGGGATTGCAGATGTTGGCTACGCGCTCTTCGTTGGTCTGACTGAAGAAAAGAGTATGGGTAAGGAATTATGGCTGCTTGGGATTGGGGTAGTGGTATTCTACCTCGGTCGCTTTCTTGAGACACGAGCAACCGGCTCATAATGGATTGTTATGGCACGTAGAGAAGTTGACGACGAAAAGAAATCGTATAGTGGAGTATTTCTCTTCGCAGTGGGGCTGCTGCTGATCGGGTCGGTCTGGTCGGTCTGGGACGATGCGGTGTCGCGTCGGCCCTGGAAGAAATATCAGGCTGAATTCTCGATGCTTGCCTACAACCAAACGCTGGCAGAGATTCAGGCCGAAGAAGAGCGTCTTGCCGCCGAGCCGGCTTACCAGGAGGTCTTGGCTTCCTTAGAGTCGGCCCAGACCGATATTGGGGGCGGGGAAGGGGGGCAGCGTCTCGCCACACTGCAAACCGAACTGGCGGCCGCCGAACTGCGGACGAGCGATGCGGAGAATGCCTTACGTATCGTCCGGAGCGAAATTGAGGCTGCTTGGTACGAATACGACCACGCCATTCAGTTGGAACACGCGACAAAAGACGAGAAAGCCCATCTTGATGCGCTCCAGGCCGAGGCGGCCGAGCGTGAGAAAGTCTTTCTGGCCGAGCAATCCGAGCGTGACCGGATTGAAAACGAAATCAATGAGATCAACGCGCGTGTTCTCGAAGCTCAGGAAATGTTGCGCACAATGAACCAGCAAAAGGATTTCCTGGAACAGCGCATCGGCAATTATGTGATACGGCCGGTACCGGGGCTCGTCCTGCCTGCGATTCCAGCCATTACGCAGGTGGTCGTGCCGGAATTCGACCGGAGCAATTTTGATACGCCCCTGGCGCGTGTTGACCGCTGCCAATCTTGCCATGTCGGTATCGACAAGCGTGGCTTTGAAGATCAGCCGAACCCGCACAAAACGCATCCGCAGTATGACGTCTTGATGACGAACCATCCACCGGAATCGTTCGGCTGTACCTCATGTCATAATGGCCAGGGGGTCGCCACCAGCAGCGTGGATATTGCCCACGGCTACGTGCAATTCTGGGAGCATCCGCTGCTGCTCGGTCCAAAAATGGAAGCCAATTGTCTGAGTTGTCACTCCGATATGCAGACGGTGGCCACGCGGAATGCAACCGTTGGCCAGCATATCGCCCGCGGCGAAAAGCTCTTTATGCAGCTCGGCTGCACCGGCTGTCATCTGGTCGAAGGGTATGGCGAGGTCAAGAAAATCGGTCCCTACCTGCGGCGGGTGGCCGCCAAGTCCGACCCGGCCTGGATGGTTGAATGGGTCACCAATCCTCACGAGTTTCGCCCGCATACCCGCATGCCGCACTTTTTCTTTACCGAGGACCAAGGTCGAGCGGTGACGGCCTATCTGATGAAGGCCAGCATGGAAGAAGGTCAGGCGTGGCTGGAATCTCACGCTGAGCCGGAGGGCATTGATCCGAATAACGCGGAACTCGTTCAAACAGGCGAGCACCTCGTCAATTCCCTCGGCTGCCGGGCCTGCCACGGATTCAACGCGGAACAGACCGCCACCATGGTCGGGCAGAATAAAAATCATGCGCCGAATTTAGCCCGTGTTGCGGAGAAGACGAACGCGCGCTGGTTATACCATTGGATCAAGAATCCACGTGACTACTCACCGGATACAGCGATGCCGGACTTGCGTCTGAGCGACGAAGAAGCGCAGGCGATTGTGTCGTATCTCTTGACCCTCAGGACTGAGGTCGAGCGTCCGGACATTCGAGCCGAGTTGGAGGACCCGGACTTGATTCTCGAAGGGGAGGGCTTGGTTCGACAATATGGTTGCCATGGCTGCCACGACATCCCGGGCATGGAAAGAGAGGCTCGAATTGGGGTCGAGTTGACTTCATTTGGCGAGAAGAGCCTGGAAGAACTCTTCTTCGGGAACCGCACCGATGTCCCGCATACCTGGGAGGATTGGACGTATGAAAAGGTCAAGGCCCCGCGTGGCTATGCCACGGAACGCATTGCACAGCTCATGCCGGGGTTCAATCTCTCGGACGAGGATATTCTGGCGGTGCGGGTCTTTTTGAAGAGTCAGACCGGACATCATGTGCCTGAGAAATTCACCGCGCACGGTGACTGGACTGACACTATTGTCAAAGGACAGCGGCTGGTCCAGTACTACAATTGTACCGGTTGTCATGTCATCGAAGGTGGTGGCGGAGACATTCGCTCGCTCTATTTGGACAATCCGTCCCTGGCCCCGCCTATTTTGACCGGCCAGGGGAAAAAGGTGCAGCCCGAGTGGTTCTACGGCTTTCTCAAACAGCCGATTCCTATCCGGCCTTGGCTCGCACTGCGGATGCCGACCTTTCATTTCGCCAATGACGAGGCCAGCGGGCTTGTGGACTATTTTAATGCCTTAAGCGAGCTGGAGATTCCGTACAACTATTTTGACCACTCACGCACCTCGCCGGACATGGTCCATGCCGGTGAGGTCTTGATGTCAGAGGATTATTTTGCGTGTTTCTCGTGTCACCAACAGGGAGATCAGAAGCCGGAAGGGCCACCTGACGGCTGGGCGCCTGATTTGGGCCTGGCAAAAGAGCGTCTGAACCCGGAGTGGATTGTCGAGTGGATTAAAGACCCACAGGCTCTCATGCCTGGCACGAAGATGCCGACCTTTTACCCAGGTGGCCCAGATGACATCTTTGCCGGTGACGAGGACAAACAAATGGTTGCCATGCGTGACTATATTATGCTGCTCGGCATCGACGATCCGTTTGCCAGTATGAATGGGAATGGAGCGAGTGGAACGGCGGCGGCGACAGTTCAGGAAGCAGCTGATGATACAGCAACGCTGGTGGAGGAGTCGGCCCAATCTGCTGACGAAGCAAGAGAGGCCGAAAATACTGAAGCGACCGAAACACATATGTAGAGGAGGAAGCATGCGTAGTATGAATATCAAAACGGTTATTTCCCTGGTCGTAGGAGCAAGTCTGTCTCTCGCTTCTGTGGCCCTTGGGTACGACGCCGGCGCGGTCAGCAATGGTGGGAGCATTAGTGGAACCATTACGTTTGCTGGTGACGCCCCTGAAGCCACGCCCATTGAGGTAACCAAAGACGCAAAAGTATGCGCACAAACGCAGAAGTATGATGAGAGTCTCGTGGTTGGCGGGAACAAGGGCATAAAAAATGCCGTAGTCTCAATCTCGAATATTTCCAGCGGAAAAGATTTTGGCGAGGCAATGGCCTTAGATCAAAAAGAATGTGTCTACACGCCGCATATCGTGCTCACACCGGCCGGGTCGGACCTCGAGATTCTCAATAACGATGGTATTCTGCACAACATTCATACCTATAGCGAAGCGAATCCAGCTTTTAATCAGGCCCAGCCCAAATTTAAGAAAAAGCTCAAAAAGAAATTTGAGAAGCCCGAGGTCGTTCGGGTCGAGTGTGATGCTCATGGCTGGATGAAGGGCTGGATCGTCGTCATGGACCACCCTTATTACACGGTGACTGACGGGGAGGGCAAATTTAACCTGGGAGATGTGCCCGCTGGTGAATACGAGGTGAAGATCTGGCATGAGACTTTAGGGGAGACCATGCAAAAAGTGACGGTGGAAACTGGGAGTGATGCCAGTCTTGCGGTGGAGCTCTCGCAGTCCTGAGTGAGTTGAATTCCAGAGCAAAAAAGGAGCCCAATTGGGCTCCTTTTTTTATGTTTAGAATGTTGCGATTATCCATATGAGCATCACAATAGAATATATTGACTATAGTCTAAATTGAATATTCCGAGATTTACGAAGACGAGGTTATCTTTATTTCTTGGCAAATAGAGGGTTGGTGTTATTAGTTTTACCTTGGAATTAAAGTTTTTGACTATAGTCATCTTGAGTCATATGAAGCAGTACCCCACAAAGAGGGCTGGAGTCTGGGGGCCATTGCCTAAACGGCGCAAATAACCATTTTGCAGCGAAGTACCAGCGATTCCACAGCGAGGCTCATGTCGTTGAACATCCCTTTGCTTTTTCCAAACATCCTCATTCCGAGCGCCGGCGATAAAACCAGGCCCGTCACAATACTCGCCTCAACAACTTCCCGAGCGTCAGCGAGACTAGGCGGTAGTCCGATCTGTGCTATAGGGGGCGTGGCCAGTCACCATAGCCAACACGGCTGGAGGCGTAGGCCCAAACACGGGCAGTCTGATGGGTCGCGCGAGAACGCGCTATGGCTTCTGGAAAATCAGTCAGAAAAAAGCCGCTCTTTTCGTCCTCCTCGCCAACGGCCTAATCAGGATAGTATTCGCTATAAGTATAATTTTACAAAATATACATTATCAGACATAAAATATATAATATAAGAACTCACTTACCTGTCTTAATGCGAACTATGTCAGCAAGTGGAGAGTCGGGGAATTGCTCTAGCAAATCAAAATACGCCTGGGGAACGCTTGCCCCCTCCTGTCTCTCTAGGGCTTCGCCCAGGGCCAGCAGTGCTTCACTCTTACTTGGCCCATCCAGTCCAGAAGCCTCACGGTACCACTGTGCCGCAGCATCGAACTCTTCTGCTTCTTCCGCACCGTGACCCAGACGTAAGAGCGCAATCTGTTTCACATACGGTCCAGCATCATGAGACGTGGCGACTCGCTCGTAGGCATCCTTCGCCTCCAACAGCTGATTGCTCTTCTCAAATGCTTCCCCTAAGTGCAAAGCGGCGACCCCCCTACTCTCACCGTGAAGCGCCGCTTCGGCCTGGGTTAATTCGGCAACAGCCCTATCGTACTCTTTCGATTCTATCGCCAGGAGCCCGACTCGAAAATGTTCCAGCCCCTGACTATGACGATACTGTGCCCAGGCTGCCCAGGAAATGCCGGATATGGCACATACCACGACAATGACACTCCCAAGAACAATCTGCTGTTTGTAGTGCGTGATGACGTCCGACCGATTCCGGAGCCATTCGACCAGCCGTGCTGAGGGATATGAAGATGGGGAGAGTTCTTGCTTACGAGTACGTGCCATGGACCATATAGAGCAGTCTACATTTTGTATTTAAAGTCGTCCGGAGACATCTTCTCCAGGATATCTGCCCACTTATCCCGAGAGACGCTCGACAAATCGGCTTCTTCCTCATTGTCTTCCTTCTGTTGGAGCACGCTTGACGATTCAAGCACCTGGGCTGCCACAAAGATGGGACTTTTCGTCCGAAGCGCAAGCGAAATAGCGTCACTCGGCCGAGAATCAATCACAACATCTCGTTCTCCAACCTTGAGGCGAATGGCGGCATAATACGTATTGTCCTGGAGATTCGTCACCTCAATCGCCTCGACCTTGCCACCGACTTCCTTGATCATATTGTGGAGAAGGTCATGGGTCATGGGCCGCGCCATTTTGATCCCTTCCAACTCGGTCGCCATTGAAGTCGCTTCCATCAAGCCAATCCAAATCGGCAGGTTCATCTTGTTCTCAGCATCTTTCAGGATGACGATCGGGGTTTTGGTCACCGGGTCAAGCGTCAATCCTCCGACTTTCATTTCAATAAAGCCCTGGCGGTCCATTCCTCCTCCATTTACGCGAGATCACAGATAAGGATACCACCTTCAAGGGAGCATGCCTACCGCAAAGAGTAAACGTGTCCAGCATATTATGTCTAGTGGAGGACACCTTTACTCTTCTAGGCGGTCACCAAATGATCAATAACGCGGTAGAGCTGGTTGAGGTTGCGACACTCTTCAACCAGATCACAATACGGTGCATAGCGGTCCATCTCGCTATCTCCAAATCCCCACGTCAGCCGACTTTCAGGGTTCAGCCAAATCACCTGTTTGGCTTTTTGTTGCAAGTCCCGAATAACCCAGTCGTGCGGCAGATTATAATTATTGCGCGCGTCGCCCAGCACCAACACCGTGGTCCGCTTATTGATGATAGAGAGATAATCCCGATGAAACGTCTTGAACGCCCGACCAAAATCCGAGTGCGCGTAGATATTAATAAAATTGCCCCGTAAGGCTAAATCTATGGCCTGGTGGACTTCATTATCCTCGAACAGCTTAGTCACGTCGCCAATGTCCGCCACAAAAATAAAGCTGCGCACCTTGGAATAGAGGTCCTGCACAGAGTAGACAAATTGCAACATAAAGCGTGAGACGTTCCGCACCGAGTCAGAAACGTCACACAGAATAACAACCTGCGGTTTTTCTTTCTTTTTCACATTAAGAATAATGTGAAAGGGCACGCCGCCGTATTGCAGATTCTTTCGGAGTGTTCGCTGTAAATCCAACCGCCCTCGTTTGCCCCGTTTGCGCCGAATCGCAATAATATGTTTCAGCCGCTGGGCCAGCTTGGTGACCGCCTCCTTCATTTTCCGAATTTCGTCCTCAGACAAATAGTAGAAACTCTTGTCCGCCAGGCTCCTCATTTTTTGCTGGTCGCGCAGTTCTGAGTCTTTTTTCTCTAACTCGGCCCGGACATAGCTGCGGATCATATGCGCGAGGTCTTGGAGGCGCTGGTCAATATATTGAGACAATTGCTCTATTTGTTCTGGACTTAAACCGGCCTGCTGTAAGGCATCCTTGAGGTTCTGCAGTTCCTGCTGGATATTGCCGAAACCCATCATCTGGGCGAGCGCATTCGCGAACTGTCCCTCCTGAAAAGAGCGCTGAATATCCTGGAGATTCGCCTGCTGAGCGGCCTCTTGAAGCATTTTTTCAAGTTGCCCCGTATTATTGGTCAGCAAAGCACGCGCTAAGTCTGACATTTCTTGGTCCATGTTCTGCAAGGCGTCTTCCATCTGTTCGAGGAAGGCCTGAAACTCTTCCTCGGTCATCTCCATCGCCTGCATGGTGGACGCGGCCGCAGCCTTGATCACTTCACCGAGGCCGGTGAAGAACATATCGAAGAGTTCGTCATATACCGAGATGTCTACCTGACGTTTGACAAAGGTCGCGCGCAAGGTATCTTTCAGTAATTGTTTATCCCGGATCCCAACCAACCCAAGAGCGGCAAAGGTATCCATATTTTCTGCGGCTGAGACTTTCAGGCCGTTCTCCCGCAGTAAGTGGGCAAATTCAATAATCTTGTCGTCCATACAGCCTCCTCACCTGGGCCTATCTAGTGGAGGAGATCTTTATCGTCTTGTTCCTGGCTCGTCGCCTGGGTCTCGACCTTGGCCTTCTGACGGCTGATATATTCCTTCAACTCTGCCTCTGCCTTGCGCACATCGCCTTCGTATTTCAGGATCGTGTTCAGGGTCTCATTCACCTGAGATTCTTCAAGCCGGTGCACATTGAGCAGGGTGAGCGCTTTCGCCCAGTCCAGGGTCTCGCTAATGCTGGGGACTTTTTTCAGGTCAAGTTTGCGGATCGACTGGACGACTTCCACCACCTGATTGGCGAGCTGCGTCGCGATCCCCGGCACCTTGAGCTTCACAATTTGGAGCTCCTGCTCCTGGTTCGGGAAATCTATGAAGAGGTGCAGACAGCGCCGTTTGAGCGCGTCTGACATCTCGCGCACATTATTACTGGTCAGGACAACAACCGGCAGATGTTGGGCTCGAATCGTTCCCAGCTCTGGCACACTCACCTGAAAGTCGCTCAAGACCTCAAGCAAAAAGGCCTCGAACTCACTGTCCGATTTATCGATCTCGTCGATGAGGAGGACCAGCGGATGGTCGGCCGATATGGCCTGCAACAAGGGCCGGGGCAGAATAAAGCGTTCCGAGAAGAAGACACTGTCCTGCTTGCCGATGCGCTCGACTGCTTCCTTCAACGTGCTCGTGCCTTCCAGCACTTCACTGATTTTGTCCTTGAGGATCTGAGTATAGAGCAGTTGTTTAGCATACTCCCACTCGTAGAGGGCTTTCGCCTCATCCAAACCTTCGTAGCACTGCAGGCGTAATAATTCACAGTCCAGCGCCCCGGCCACCACCTTGGCCAGTTCCGTTTTCCCGACACCAGCGGGCCCTTCGACGAGGATCGGTTTACGCATTTGGCTGGCTAAATAGACAACGGTCGCGATTTGTCGATTACAAATATATTTCTGGTCTGAGAGCCTTGAAACAACGTCATCAACAGATTCGAACATTATTCCTCCTCGATGCAGGCATGCCGGCAGACTTTATCATAGGGGTAGCTGAAACACAACGTGAACCCCTTCCCTCTTGCGACGCCGCGTTCCCCACCTTATACTGCCGCGCGGCATGTGCACGCTTGCCTTATACTTTCAAGTTTTTCCGGATTATCCTGTCGTGGTGGCGGCAAACCGGGATGAATACTTGAATCGCCCATCCACCGCACCCGTCGTGCTCCAGCATACACCCTGGATTTTCGGCGGGAAGGATCTTATTGCCGGAGGAACCTGGCTAGGTGTCAACGCGCATGGTCTTGTAGCTGGCATGTTAAACCGGCATACGCCTCAACCGGCTGACCCGCGTCGGCGTTCGCGTGGATTGTTAAGCTTGGACGTCCTTCAGGCGCCGTCCGCCCACCAGGCCACTACGTCCGTTCAGCACCAACCTGCCGATCGCTATAACCCCTTCAACCTCCTCCTGGTTGATAGTCAGGCAGCGTATGTCGTCTACCCAATTGAGCGGACCATTCGTGTCCAGCAGCTCGAACCTGGGGTCCACCTGTTGACCAATATGAACCTCAACGATCCCGAATGTCCCAAGATTGCGCACTCTTTTCAGTATTTTCAGACCGTGGCAGAAAAGATGGCTACAGCACCCCAGTCGTCTTTTTCCATAGCGGAGCTTTTTCGCCTCCTCCATGAGCGACTTGCAGACCACGCCACACCGCTCGACCCACGAACGGAGGACCCGCGCAACGGCCTGTGTATCCACCTCGACGGCTATGGCACCTGCTCTTCAACATTACTTGCGTATTCTGCTCGACAGCGCCGATTTATCTATCATTTTGCCCCTGGCGCGCCGTGTCAGACCGATTATAGTGAGGTCTCGGTGCCATCAGGCCCCTGAGCCAGCCAACCACCGTCAACCACGTAGCTGGCACCGGTCACAAAATCCCCCGATTCCAGGAGAAAGCGGACCGTACGCGCAATGTCGTGCGGGCTCCCGAAGCGTTGCAGCGGTGTATGGGCACGCAGCTCTTCTTGCCGGCCTGGGCCATAGTCTGCCGGGAGTAAGACCGGTCCAGGAGCGACTTCGTTGACCTGGACATGTGGAGCAAATGCCTTTGCCAGCGCTTGCGTCAGCGTATGCACCCCCGCCTTGGACACGCAATAGGGAAGAAAATTTCGACTTGGTCTCCGGCCGCTCCAATCGCCGAGAAAAACGATTTTTCCCTGCCTTTGTTGATGCATCCGTCTTCCGATGAGCAGAGAGAGGAAGAAGGGCGCTGATATATTCGTCTGACGGAAGGCGCGCCACTCCTGCGCAGTCAGGGTGGCAATGGGAGTGGGAAAGAAAACAGCGGCATTATTGATAAGAATGTCGATTTTCCCTGTTTTTTCCAGCGCTTCATGGGCTACTCGTTGAACATCGCGGCGGTCTGCCAAATCGCCACGTATAATCCAAGCCCGGCGGCCATAGTGTAGCACCGCCTGTCGCGTCTCCTCTCCTGACGACGTATGGGTGTGCAAGACCACATCTGCTCCTCCTTGAGCCAAAGCAACAGCAATTTCTCGTCCTAGGCGGCGGCCCGCGCCCGTCACCAGTGCGAGTGCATTCCGTAGCTGCATACGCTTCGCTATCCTTTGTGTTCCGGCACAGGGAATGGAATGGTAAGGGTAAAGGTCGCCCCTCCCTCTCGATTATTGTGTGCGGTGATCGTCCCATTATGGAGTTCGATAATTTTTTGCGTAAAGGCGAGGCCTAAGCCGGAACCAGTTTTCTTGGTGGAAACAAAGGGGGCAAAGAGCTGTTCGCCCACTCCTTCCGGAATACCAGTGCCCGTATCTCGGATTGTGACCTGCATCTGATCGTGTAACTGTCGCGCACCAATGGTAATCTGCCCATCGCCAGATGAGGCTTCCAGCGCGTTCGTCAAGAGATTCAAAATGGCCTGCTTGAGCTTGATGCGATCAAAGGGCACAAGCGGTCCCTCGCCCTGCATGTCCAGCTCATAGCGGAGGGTCACCCCGCGCGTCCGAGCGGCCTCGTGAATTTCTCGTCCCACCTCTTGCAGAAGTTTGCTCAATACCCCCGGCTCACGATGGACGGCAAAGTCACGGGAAAAGACCAGCAGATCAGACAGGGTGGTATTCAAGTCTGTAATGGCCGCGTCGAGTTGTTCGACCCGTTGGGATGCCTCGTCCAACGTCTCGTGGCTGGGCGGCTGCGTCTCGTCCAGCGTGTCGCGCAACAGGTCACACTGCAGACCCAGGAGGCCAATTTTTTGGAGGATTTGATGCGAGATGGTAGACGACATATGTCCGATTGCCGCCATGCGTTCGCTTCTGGCCATGTCTACATTCATTAACTGCAGCTGCGTATTTTGACGCTCAATTTCTTTTTTGCGGAGCGTGAGTGTCCGCAAAAGCACATGGGCCGCCCCAACTGGAATAGCGCTCAAGTAGAGCCCCGCCCCCCCAAAGGTATTGACCCCAAGGATCATGATCGCACTATACGGCGTAACCAGCAGCAACCCCGTAATCATTAACGTCGGGAAATTGCCCGCAAAATCGAGCCCAGACGTGTACAGGGTCCCATACCGCGCTCGGTGCTGTAATCCATAGCCCAGGGCAAAGACGGCCCAGCCGCCGGCTTCACTCAGTATGAATCGTGCCAGTTCTTCAAATTCTCCAATATGAATGGGAATGCGGCCACCGCTCGAACGGTAGATAATATAGCGACAAAAGAGCGCTATTTGCAGCAGCGCGCACAATTCAAGAACCCGTCGGACCGGGTAGACGTCCTCTCGTACGGTTTGTGGTACGGTATCCACGCCCCACCATCTCACCACAAAGGCGAGTGGCAGGCTGAGGAGTATGGATCCGAGGAGGAGAGGCAAGGCAAACAGCCCAACCGTGTACAGCAGGGAGCTCGTTACCGCAAAGAGTAGGAGAGACAGGAACCAGTCTTGTCCGACCTCGACCCGCAACAACACCCCGATACACAGCAGGGGCACGAACGCCTGATAGAGCTCAAGATAGCCAAGATTAAACGCGGCGAAGCCACTCGCCGCCAGCAGGAGACCGGACACGCCGCCAGCGGTTCCGGCTCGAAGCGTGCTGAGCACCCTCTCGTCGCCCATCACTCCCGTCCCGTCAGAAACCAATCAAGCCACGGGACTCGCCGGAATAAGAGAAAACCGTATTCTAGGTTTGCGGAGTTAAAGTCATATTCATTCAGAGAGACGTTGAAACGGAGATCCTGAAACCCGTAGCGGGTATCCAACTGGTTGTTCCAATCGTAGGCTTCTTGTTTGACCGGCACGCGATAGACGATGTCCCAATGCAGCACGATGCGATAATACGGATGGGTTCGCCATTGACTATTCGGGAAGACAAACTCCAAGACGTAGCAGGGGCGACCATCATGTTCCTGAATACCACGGAATTGCACTTCCAACTCGCTCTGGAGCCATCCTTGTAAGAGTTGCCTCTGTAGCCGTTCGACAACCTGACCAAACCCAAACTCGGTGAGAGAAGAGTATAATTCTCGTCGCATCCATGAGCCGTCCGGTACGAGGTCACCAATGAGCGGGATACCGAACAGCGAAGTGCGGACCCGGACCCGTTCTCTATTCCAACCCGCCCGAAAGAGGGCTTCCTTGAGTCCGCCGCTCTCTTGTTCCCAGGCGATATACACATCGAACGGTTTCCGAAACTTGAAGCTCGCCGTCCGGCGGCTCAATTGACCTCCACGACGTGCTTCAGTCACCCATACCCCGGTATAGTCTTGTATTTCACCTGCACGGCGCAGCCAATTTTGGGTAAATCCGCGGACATCCAGGTCGGTCCCGGGTCGAAACAGGCTCGGGTCCCCTGATGCAGGAGATTCGCGCTCAAAGACTTGTTGTGAGATACCCGTATTGACCTGGAGGTCGGTATACGACAAGCGTTGGCGGACTTCTCCGGATGCCCCTCGCAGTATAAGTTCGAGCGGCAGGCCGGTTCCCCGCTCGATCACGAACTCATACGTCGTCACCGTGTTGTCACGAAATGGAATGAGGAAAGCCGGCACTGACAGAATCACGCGCCCTTCGGCCAATTGTGGGTCTCCCGGCTGAAGAGCGACGAGTTGGAGGCTACGATCGGCACTAGGCCGTTGAGAGAGGGCTCTCAGTGCATATAGCCACGCGTTCACATCTTTGAGGGCTGGCGCAAAAGGGTCGCTGATTTCCGTAGATGGAATATTGACCCGGACGTAATCAAACCAGCCACCGAGTCTGATGAAAATTGTTCCCAGAGCCCGGGTTGGCCTGGTGAGCAGGGTTGTTCCACGGTATAAGCCCGATTGCCACTGCATGAGCAGAGAAGAGGGCTTGCGAAAGGTGACCGCGATTTCATGCTGCCTGTGGACACCCCCCTTTTCCCATATCTCGTGCCGTAAGATACCGCGATAATCGACAAGGCGGTGATACGCAGATTGACACTCGGCCAGGAGTTCCTGCACACGCGTCTCCGCCGTTTCCGCAGCTGCGCCTCTTGGTATAAACAGCGCCAGACAGAGCGTGTACAGCATCAGCGGGACCAGCCGCGTCATTCGTCCCCCAAACCGGCTTTCAGTGCCAGCACCGCGGCTTTCGTCCGGTCATTCACCTGCAATTTTCGAAAAATACTCGCGAGATGCATCTTGACCGTGAGTTCACTAATAAAGAGTTGCTGACTGATTTCTTTATTCGAGGCGCCGGTTGCCACCAGACGTAACACTTCTTCCTCTCGATTCGTGAGCGTTTGCACCAGGCGTCTCAGCTCTTCGACCCCTTGATCTCGTTGAAACTCGTGCAGGAATTTACTGGCTAAGTCGGGATTCAAAAACACTTCTCCGTCCGCGACTTTTCGGAGTGTTTCAAGAATCTCTTTAGAACGGGTATTTTTGAGCAGGTATCCGACCGCCCCGACCTTCAGGGCACGAAAGATAAGCGGCGGATTGTCATAGCCGGTGAGCATGACAACCTTCGTTTCCGGTGACTGCTTGCGAACAAAAGCAGTCGCACTAATCCCATCCCCCTCGGGCAGCTCGAAATCCATAAGAATGACCTGAGGCTTTTCCTTTTCGAGGAGCTTCTCAAGGTCAGCCACATTCTCCGCTGCACCAAGGAGTTCAAAGTCAGGCTGTTTTCGAAATAACTGCTGAAGGCCGGACAGAAAAATCGGGTGATCATCGACAAGAATAATGGAGATCTTTCCACCAGAACGTTCCGCCGGCTTGGGCTGCCGCTTCTTTTTCACACCTCTGCTAAGACTTTGGCTCGACATATTACCCCCGTCTGAAGCATAGGAACTCTCGCCCAGAGGGTCAAGAAACAATTGTCCGTTGTATAGCTTTGGCCTTTTCAATCCGCCACCCGATTTAATTAGCAATAATCAGATATTTATAAACTTTACCATATTAAAATATAGTAATTTATTTATAATCATGATTTTTAGCTATAAAATAGTAATCTTATAGGCTTTAATATTTTATTAAAAGAAACAATTACTGATATATTATCTATTCTTTTATCCAATGCTGGCTGATCTTTTTATCCAAGCCCCGCAAGGCGGCCTAGATTACTCAGACACGCAATCCCTTCACTGGCGGCGAGCACGATTCCCGCGCCAGATGTTGAACTGTCCAGTTCTATCGAGTAATATTTACTTACTATTTATAGTCAAATATTACTTTACGGATAATATATTACTGTATCCACACCTGTCGTTTCCTGTGGATAAAACGCTGGGAGGTCAAATATGGAGAGTCTGCCACTTGGGGCGAAAGTCACCCGGGCGAAAAGTCCGAATGCTCCTTCCTACAGCCTCCAGGAGTGCCTTGAGGATACGCGGAAGGTATTTCGTATCGAAAATCAGGTCGCAACAAGTCGGGAATCCATTGCTGAACACATTGTCCTTGCTCCGCAATCTGGACCTTTTAATAGAAAACTCAGCAGCTTACGCCAGTACGGCCTCCTCGAAGCTATTGGTAAAGATCTCCGGGTCAGCGATCTTTTCATCAGAATAGAACATGCGACGGGCGAGACGGACCGTTGTCGGGCCCTACGTGAAGCGCTCGGCCGGCCAACGGTCTTTCAACGACTGCTGTCCCAGTATGAACAGACGGGACTGCCTTCAGATATCAATCTGACAAATCAACTTATAATAAAACATAGATTTACCAAGAAGAACGCAGAGGTTGTTTCTCGCGCGTTCCTGGACTCATCGCGTTTCGCCGGCTTGGGTCTTCTTCTTCGTCCTCAAACAGCTCCCTCGCCTCTCCCGTCTCAAACCACTCGTCCATCTCCGGAAGAGGCATCGACTCTCGCCCCCCTCCCCTCTCAGCCCCCCCCTCCCCCTTTTCAGGCGATGACCGACCTTTCCTTGTGTAGACAGGAGATCCCACTCGGTACGGGTCGGCGGGCAGTCGTTGAGCTGCCGGAAGATATTAAACCCGAAGAGATCCAACGTCTGATGCGCATCTTGCAAGCCCTGGCCGACCCTATCGCCTAATCAGACGACCAGCTCCGTTGGTCCGGCCCGTCTTTACTTCAGCCCTGTTCCGCTCTAGCTGTATTGAATCTCATTCTCCCGCATCCTCCGGAGCATTACTGTGTCAACTGCGCAAACGAAAACACCGCCACACCAACGAACGACGAGAGCGGTAGGCTGGATTTCGAGCCTCTTCTTTGCGAACTTCTTCATCCTCCTTTTAATCACGATTAGCCTGTCTCAATGGATCGTGCCGGGCTGGTTTTTAAGCGTCTTTTTCCCGATTCACTCTCCACCTTCCGCAGCCACAGCCCTTACTCTCACACCGATCCTTTTTTGCCTGAATCTCTTTCTCCTGCGCTTCTCTCGACGCCTGCCCACCCTGCCCACGGCCCTCCGTTTCCCTCTCCGGATTTATTTTGCCTCGGCTTTTATCGCCGCCTTTTGCTTCGTTTTTCTCGTCTTGTGTGGCGTGGTATGGGCCCTGCTCTCCTTCCTCGTCACCCTATGCGGCTTCTTCCTCCCCTCTGCAGAACTCCACCTGTCGGTGCAGCCCGTGCTGACACAGGGCTTTCAACTCTTTGCGGGTGTGAGTCTCATGCTCATTACCGGTCTTTTCATCTATGGCTACCTTGGAGGTCAGCGCCAGCTCCACATATCCGAGATCGAACTCCCCCTAGCCCATTGGCCAGCCACCAGTCCTCATCTCACCATCGCCCATATCAGTGATCTCCATATCGGAACGAATCTCACCGCCCAGGAACTCAAAACCTATGTACAGCGGGTCAATGAGCTCCGGCCAGACCTTATTCTCCTGACCGGCGATATACTCGATTCCAATCCTGCGTATATCCCCGACTTCTTTCCATATCTGAACGCGCTCCACGCCCGGCACGGAGTCTTTGCCTGCCTTGGCAACCATGATCGATATGCGGGAGCGCAAGCTGTTGCGGCCGGCCTGACAGACTATACCCACATTACGCTGCTGCGGGATCAGGTCAGTCATCTTGCCATTGCCGACACAACGCTCCACCTCATCGGCCTGGACGACCGCGGCAAGGATTGGGCCAGAGGACTCGACGCGGATACCACCCTCACCCACCTCAGAGCAGACCTCCCGAGCCAGGAGCCCACTATTTTATTGTCGCACCGTCCCGACATCTTCCCTGCGGCGGCCAGTCTCGGTATTGATCTCACCCTGTCCGGCCATACCCATGGCGGTCAATTTGCATTGCCGTTCCAGTCGCATCAGTTCAATTTGGCCCGCTTTATTACCCGCTTTCCGCGTGGTCAGTATAGCCTCGAGGATTGTTTTCTGTATGTAAATCGAGGCCTGGGCGTCACAGGTCAGCGTATCCGTCTTTTCACTCCACGCGAGATCGCCCTCCTGACCTGTCGAGCCTAGAGCAAATTACGATGCTGTGTAGCCGCCCCCCCGGCCTCTGGATGCCGGATCAAGTCCGGCATGACGAGAACTCACTGGTACGGCTACAACTTATCGTAAACCGCTCTAGCCTTATGCCGGAGCGCTCTGAGAACACTACCCGCTCCGCCGGATTTTGCCACGTCAAACGCCGCAGTTATCCTACTTGACCCCCTGCGGCCATTACTGCATCTTCAGGGAGGTAGCCCCGCTGAGGATGCAATGTATCATCTCACCCGCTTTGTTGAATTTGAGGCGTCTCACCGCTATTGGAATCCCGATTTTTCAGAGGAAAAAAATTATCGGACCTTTGGCAAATGCGTCAGTCCGTACGGCCATGGGCATAATTATGTCTTGCGTGTGACCGTTCACGGAGAGAGCGACCCGCAAACCGGGATGGTGATTAATATCAAGGAACTCGATCGCTTACTCAAAGAGGTCACCAGCCAGTTTGACCATAAATTCATTAATCTCGACCATCCGGCCTTTAGCCGTCGCATTCCTACGACGGAAAACCTCGCAGCCTATATGCGAGATTATCTTGAAGACCGATTACGTGCGGAGCAGATTGCAGCCCGGCTCTTGCGCGTTCGCCTGTATGAAGAACCAACACTCTGGTCCGACGTGTCGGGCGGAGAGGGAAAGACTATGGCCGCACTCACAAAATCGTTCAGCTTTAGCGCCGCTCACCGTCTCCATAGTCCGCACTTATCCGACGAGCAGAACAGAGAGATTTTTGGCAAGTGTAATAATCTGCATGGCCATGGCCATAATTACGAACTGGAAGTGACCGTCACCGGTTCTATCGATCCACAGACCGGTATGGTTTTTGACTTGGTCGAGCTTATGCAGGTTGTGCAAGAAGAAGTACTCGAGCGTTTTGACCACAAACATCTTAATCGTGACACAGAGGAATTTCACCATCTGAATCCCACCGGAGAAAACATTGTTCACGTTATTTGGAACCTGCTGAAACCGCGCCTGGACGCACATCTATTGCGTATTGGTTTATGGGAAACCCCGAAGAATTTCTTTGAATATCACGGAGAGCACGCCTAAGAGCCGCACGTAAGGAACCCAGCATGTCATCCCCCAAGCTTCACGGACAGGTTGCCGTTGTTACCGGCGCGAGTTCTGGCCTAGGTCGCGCCGCAGCCCTCGCCCTTGCTCGGGCTGGTGTGCAGGTCGTGCTCGCTGCCCGGACCCAGGCGACTCTGGATGGAGTTGCCCAAGAATGTTCTCAGTCCGGCGCCCGAGCCGTCGCGGTTCCCACTGATGTCACCGACGAACACGCAATCGCAAGCCTGATGGATAGAGCCGTCCAAGAGTTTGGACGGCTTGATATTCTGGTGACGAGCGCTGGTGGTGCAGCCTTTGGTCCCATCATGGAATCCCGCACCGAGGACTGGGACATGCTCATGAACGTCAATCTGCGTGGGACATATCTCTGCTGCAAAAGTGCCCTCAAACATATGCTGCCCCGAAAAAGTGGCCATATCTTGAACGTATTGTCTATTGCCAGCCACATGATCTTACCGGGCTCAACCGCCTATACGGCCTCCAAATTCGGCGCTCTCGGTCTGACCAAGGTCTTAGCGGCGGAAGTCCGTTCAGAAGGGATAAAAGTCACCGCGGTTATTCCGGGCGCGGTGGATACTCCCCTGTGGGACAAAAGCGGCGGAGACCTGGACCGGACAAAAATGTTGTCTCCGGACGATGTGGCAGACGCCATGCTGAGCGTCATTGCCCAGCCGGCCAGTATTCATACCGACGAGCTTCACCTCATGCCGCCCCTCGGCGTGCTGTAGTTCCAGACAGCATGGGCCGAGTCACAAGTGCTGTCATGTATCTCTCTGCTGAGAATTTAGCACTTCTCTGACCCGTTTTGCCGCTGTTCGGTTGTTTCTTTCCAAACTGAGTCTCTACCTCCGCGGGTCGAACAGCAAATGAAGAAGGCGGCCAGATTTTGCTTGACGGTGGACGGTGCATAGACGCGCCCAAGCTGCTCGATGTAGCGGGCGACATGCAAGGGCTCGAGCTGGCCCAAGGCGAGATCCCGCGCCTCGCACCAGTCCGCGAAGCGATAGGCGGCCGTGACGTAGGCCATCCGGGTATTGGCGTTTCGAATATTTGCCCCAAAGAACTCCCAAAACCGCTGCTACCCCTGGCGCGTGTCCGCAAAGAGCTGCGGCGTCAGCCCGCCCGCAATGCGGGCCGGAATCGGCTCACTCGCCGGGCGGCGTTCCACTATTTGCATATTCATCCCCGCCCTCCTTCCAGCTGTCACTCATAAACACTGTTTATGACCGCCTTATAGCCCCCCCGAGCATCGGCGTCGGCAGTCTTGAAGGCACGGCGGACACTTGCAGCGCGTAGCGCAGCGCGTTACAGTGCAGCATGAGGATCAGGCACAAGGGACTGCGGGCGCTGCACGAGCGCGACAATCCCGGGCGGGTGCCTGCCGGTCTGGTGCCACGGCTGAAGCGCATCCTGTTCCGGCTGCAAGAGGCTGCGCATCCGCGAAGCGCCGAGGCGCCGGGCTTCCGGCTGCATCCCCTGCAGGGCGACCGCGCGGGCCAGTGGAGCGTCCGCGTCTCGGGCAACTGGCGCGTGGTGTTCCGCTTCGAGGACGGCGAGGCCGTGGACGTGGACCTGATCGACTATCACTGACCGAAGGGGAGTGCTGACCATGAACGACATTGCAAGCAAGCGCGTCGGGCCGATGCTGAACCCGCCCCCCCTGGGCGAACTGATCCGCGAGAGCATGGACGAGGTGGGCTGGAACGTGACCGAGACGGCGGCGCGTCTGGGCTGCGAGCGCGGCACGCTGTCGCGCCTGCTGAACGGCAAGGCGGGGGTGTCCGCGAACATGGCGCTGGCGCTGGAGGACATCGGCTGGGGCACCGCCGATCACTGGATGCGGATGCAGGCGAGCTACGAGCTTGCGCAGGCGCGACGGGAGAGGATCGCCGCCGAACGGCGCGCGGGCGCGCTGCACGCATGATCGAGGCGCGCGCCGGCGGCGCGGTCGGCTCAGGCTGATGCGCCTGTCTTGGAACGAAGTCCGTACCCGCGCCGCTAAGTTCGCGGACGACTGGCAGAGAGTGTCGAGCGGGGGGAATCCGCGTGGACGTCCCCAACTGCCACTGGCCACTTTCAACGCCGATTGATATTTGTCGGGGTGGCATTATGGATACGGAACAAAAAGAGAATTGGAAAGCGGTTTATGAGGATGCGCGAATTCTCGCCAATTTCTACGTCCATGCGGTTGCAATGCAAATTTCCCGTGTTCGCCAAGAAGTTTCCGCTAGCGACCAGTTTGCAATGCGGCCATTCGTGGATTTCGAATTTTTGCTGGTTACCTTGGTTCGGCTTAAGCGAGCAGCCTGCGCGATACGGAAAATACCCTGCGCAAGAGAAGCTATGCAACAGGCGATCAAAGAATACGACAAACGGCTCCCGGCGCTAAAAAATCTCCGGGACATAACGGAACACTATGATGCGTATCTTCTGAAAAAGGGGCAAATTTCTAGAGCGGATCGGGAGGGCCTTCTGGCAAAAACCATTCGGGAGGGCCTTCTGACGAAAACCATGTCGCCAGAAAGCGTAGATTGGATGGGATATCGTATGAATTTGAGCGAAAGTATGGCGGCAGCGGAGACATTATTTCAAAAAATTAAAGCCGTCGAAAAAGCAATCGGCTAGTGTACAGCGCAATCATGGCGACGTGGCGCGACGCTTTTTTGGAGACGGCGTCCAGGCTCGAAGGCATGGCCGCCGTCCTATGTCTGATAAGATGGGTTCTGTTAAAGTTGCTCGGGCGGGGGTGTCTAGGGAACGCTGTAGAACGCCACCCCGGCCCGCTCGCAGGCGACCTTGATTCGGTGTTCATACCGCCCGATTTTTCCGGCTGTGTTGTAAATGACTACGGCGGGTTTCTTCCCCGTCAAATGGGCCGCAAAGAGCGCTTGCTGTACGCTGTCTAGGCTGCTCCGTTTGTCGAGGCCGCCCTCGTACACCGTGTCTGCTGTCTCGCAATCCACCCGGATATAGCTCGCCCCGCCAATCTGGTGCGCAGAGATGACGCTCACGGAACGACCTCAAAGCGCATCTGTCGGAAGTGATGATCCAGCGTCAAGACGCGCCGAATCCGCAACTCCCGCATCACCGCAAAGCTACAGCAGTCGGTGAAGGAGAAATCTTTATCGCGATACCGGAAGAAGAGCGCCCGCGCGCGTTCTCTTCGGGATGCATCGATGGACTCAAGGCGCAGTCGAGACGAGCCGTCGATTTGCAGCCACCACGCTTCGGCCGCATCAGGCCCTAAGCGAAATCGTAGGGTCGTCAGCGTCTCGTCCATCACATAGTCGGTCGTCGTCAGTACGCCTCCGGACGACAGCCATTGATCGCGCGCTTTCCGCACATCTGCGCCTGCCGTATCCCGGCTATCTGCGGCTGCAACCCACGCGGCCGTGTCCACGAACATGTGCCTCACCGGTACAGCACCTCGTCATGCCGGGTCGCCACGTCGCCCGATTCGGAGGCACCCACAGCCGGCGCCTGGTAGAGCGGGTCCGATTCCAGGGGCGTGCTGTCGAGCGGGGGATTCCCAACCGGGACGATGTCGAAGGCCGGGCGGCTCCGATACAACACGGTGAAGCGCGCCCCGTGTTGCACTTTTTCAACCACGGCTTGGAGTTGTTCCCGCAGCTGCTTGGCACTGATCATTTCCGGCATGGTCCTGCTCCTTCTCAAGTTAAACTCAAGATAATCTTTGCCCGCAGACGATGCAAGCACCCCGAAATCCCCATTTTGTGAAACAACGAGAAAAAACGAGACTCTCATTTGCCGGATACCGGACGATCTCACCTGGCCGAAGGGTAAAGGACCCACAATTTCCAGAGCCTATCCCGGCTCCGGAGGGGTCAGGAAGGTTCGGAAACCTGGATTTCTGAGCGGGGAAAGTTCACCGGGGCGGGCGGGTTCCGTTCAGCATCCCTGCCCGTACTTGTTCAGCGTGACGACTGAGATCAACTTCAGACTCCACATGCCGCTTGTTTTCCCCGGTCATCTGGAGCACCTGACTTGGCTGACACTGTCTGCGGCCAGCAAGTGCCTTGCCTCGTCCTCAATGAAATACGGAGCCACCTTCCCCTTTTGGGCGAGGCTCTCGTGGCTCCGGCTGAACAGGTACAGCTCGGGCCAGAGCGCCTTCTCATCGAGGTCGTAGTCCTTCAGCGCCCGCAAAAGAGGATTCCGCCAGCAGAGTCTGTGGTAGTCTGCCAGCACGATCAAACTTGCCTCCACCAGGGCTTGATCCTTGAAACGCCCCCGACTGAGATCTTCAACGAGCTGGGTTTGTACCCGCCTCAACGCCGTCTGGATCTCACCAGCCTGGCGCTGGGCCGCCGCTCGATTGCGCTCCCGGATGGCCTCGTTCCCTCTTCTCCGCGCCTGGTTGGCCCGGTTTATTGCGTCGACGACCTCACTATATGAGTATCGTTCGGAATCCCGGCCGCGCCGCCGCCGAACCCAGTATTCCTGCCCAAATCCGAACAATCCGCCGGGCTCTATCTTATCAAAAAGGTCGGACGACCACACGACCCTCTTTTTTTCCCTTTCCAGATGGAACGCGTACTCGGTCGCGTAAAAGCGCGCGATCGCCTGTCGCCAGGGACCAGCCCGCGCGCGGTCTCCCGTTACCCCTATCGCCAGGGCCTTGAGCAAATAGTCAACGCCATCTTCATCCGCGCCGCCCCGGAAGGCGGCCTTGGTCAGGCCCTTGACGAAATACCAATAGCCGGGGTTGTCCGTGGAGACGTCCCAGGCATTCCGACCCTGGGGGGTCGTCATATCCAGGGCGGGGTAGGTCGTGTGCAGGGAAGCGAGCAAGAGGTAGTAGGGCAACGTGGCGCGATACGCTGGCGACAAACGAGACGGCGACCAGCCGATGGCCCAGCCGGGAGTGCCTGAGTTCCGCAGGTTCAAAAAAAGCCGCTCAATGAAGAGCGGGCGGAGATCGGGCCGGCGGTCCCTCGTTGCCTGCAGGGCGCCGGCGGTCAATAATCTATCGGCCGTGGAGCGCTGCCGCTCATTCAGTTTATCGTACTGGAAGAATCTGGCACGGGCGGTACGGAGGCGACTTTCTATCTCTGCCTTCCGTCTGGCTGCCAACTCCGCTGCTCTTGCCTTTTCAAACTCGTCTGCCTGGGCCGCGGAGACAAAGAGCGCGCTGCGGCACAACAAGGGAACTGCTAGCAGAACAGCCCAGGCTACGATGCACCCCGCTAGGAGGCCACGGGGACCATGCTGTCTCGCTGTCATCGGCGGCTCCCAGCTCTATTCATGCCCGTCTCTTCTCCCTTCTCATCGTTCGGCCAAACAGTCCCTTCACTACCGATTTATTCAAATCACCAGAAAAACTGAACGCCGGTGTTGCAAAACCGGTCCTTTTTACGCCAGATAAGATGGTATGTGTCAAACTTGCTGGGGATTCTGTCTAATCTTGAGGAGAGAATCGCTCCCCTGGCATAGCAAATTCCGGTATAAAACCGGCTCTGCGAAAACAAGAAAACGGCCAAAAAATCGACTCTAGGAGAACATATTTCTCTCCTTTCCGACCTGTTTTTGCGTGGGACTACTATCCTGCTTGGCTGCACACCATTCTAGCGGCAGGCGATGATTCCGACCGTGGACATGAGAGACGGATCACAATTGGGCGACCGGCCGGGCCATCGAGCTGCACCCGACCGATGCCAGGGTCTACTACAATCGCGGCAACGCTGACTGTTCGTCCCACTGCTCCCGCTTCCGTTATGCCCGTGAGCTGTTAGTGTCACTACCCCAAAGCGAGCTGTTCGGTTGCCTCACTGCGGGCCGGGCTGACCGGCCCGGCCACATGGTCTGAGATGGTCATATTTTCTGTTCTTTCTGTTCCCCATTATAGGCCGGGAACAGCGGAACAGCTTCTTTTTCAAGGTCTAACCCTTTGGAATCGCTGGACAGTTGCTGTTCCCGGCATACTGCCGAAACTGCCGCTTCTGTGGGCCCCTCGGGAACAGCAAAATAGAGGTACGGATCGCCTCTTTTTCCGCTCCCCTCGCACCCGATTTTACTCTGCTCGACCAGCGCCCGGAGCGTGTCGTTCAGCGTTTGCCTTCTGCCCTTTAACTCCGCCTGAATAGTCTCCGTTCTCACCGGCTCTTCTTGCTCCTCCAGGAAGGCGATGATCTCTTCCCCCTTGAGCTCGGTGTCCATGGCCTTTTTCGTGCCCGCCAGCTCGACCAGGCCGGTGTCCTCGTTCAGGCGCAGCACGGAGTCTTCCAGTGGGCGGCCCCGTCGCTGGGTGGAGGAAATGATCCGATAGTGATCCTCCCGCTTGAGAGAGAGAATCACGTCAACGGTCCCACTCAGCGCCTGACTCCCCAGTCCCTCCGCCCCGTGTGAACCGCCGCTCTTTCGGGCATGGTGCAGACAGAGGACATGCGCGTTGCTCCGTCGGGTCAGTGCGAGGAGCGGTTGCAGCGCCCGGGCGGTGTGCGCGTAGTCGTTGATGTCCTTGATTTGGACGAGTTGAATCAACGTGTCCACAATGACCAAGCTGGGTTGTAACTTGTCGATAAGCTGCTCTAGCTTCTTGAACGTCTCTCTTGGTTCCCGCTCGAACACGATTTCCACAGGGGCCGTTTCTGGCAGGTCCATCTGATGAAAATGGTCTTGCACATCCACCGGCATTTCTTCCAGTGCCAAATAGACGACTCCACCCCGCTGTACGTCTCGACCGAGCCACGGCAACCCGAGCGCCACTGCCCGCGTCAGCGTCCGGGCGGTCGAGGATTTCCCCACTTTGGGAGCGGCAAAGAGAAAGGAGAGCCCGCCCTGCCGTAGCAGCCCGTCTACCACCCACCCCACTTGCTCCTGGGAGGTGTGCTTGAGTTCCGCCCAGGGCGTGCTCTTGAATCCGTCCGGGCGCTGGTCGGCCAAGTTGACCACACCTTGGAGCAAACTCTCACGCAACGGAGCGACCGCCTCCCCGGTATGCGCCCGTTGCAGGACGTCCTCCATCAGGTCGATCAGACGCCGTCGGTCGGCATGCTCCCTGACGATCTTGGCAGGTTCCACAATGTTGGCTGCGCTGGGGGTAGCATCCGCCAGCATAGCCAGGTACTCAGCCGGCGGGTGCCCTGGCTCTTTTTTGAATGCGTCGTACAGGGTGAGGCGGTCAATGGAGGTACCCAACGCGGCTATGTGCTGCATGGCCCGGGAAATAAGCTTGTGCCCGCTATAGAAAAAGTCCTCTGGCGCCAGGTTCACCCGATCAAGCGCGGTATTGTCGATCAATATCCCGCCCAGGACGGCCCGTTCGGCGGCGAGGTCGTGGGGAGGGACTCTGTGCTGCTCCGCTATACGACTATGAGGCGGCTGGCCGCTCCCCCGTCGCCCGCGGCCACGAGGCCGGCGGGCTCCGGTTTCACTCTGAAGCCTGTGGACGTTCTCCCGGACAGTCTGAAAACGTTTTTGAATTTCATGATAGTCCAGCGGTTGATTGTCGGGCATTCTTGTCCCCGGAATGGGCCTCTCGGGGAGGCTAGTTGGGAGGCGTGTTGCCTACGGGGTTTGCAGAACGGTCAGTTCCTACGCTGGGGGCTGACCAGGGGCTGATTACGGAATTTTATCACGATCTCCCTCACTCCTTCAACTTTTCGCTTAGCGAAAGGATCACTTCTCGTATAGAACCGCTCAGCCGACGATCCGACGGCGAGAGAAAAACCTGGTATATTCGGGGTTTACGATGATAATCGGGGGAACGGATGGGAATGAGAGAGGAGCGGGAAAGAGCGGAGGGAGTGGGATTCGAACCCACGAGAGCCTTTTGGACTCTACCGGTTTTCAAGACCGGCGCCTTCAACCGCTCGGCCATCCCTCCATGGGGCCGGTCTTACATGGCTTTCTTCGGCTTTGAAAGGGGGTATGGAAAAGACGTCACAGCGGCTTGGGCACCGGCCCTCTTCAGCCTGCCGGCGAGGTATCGGGGCAAACCTTTCGTTCCTTAAAACGCCACTGCCCTGCGACTTTCTCAATCTCGTCCTCATAACGCCCAGAGATCACGAGTTCAGTTTTTCCCTGCGCCGCGTGCGTCATGAGCAGATAGCTCTCTGCGGTAGCCGTGTCACCGTCGAGGTCAATCAGAATATTCATGACGCAGTGACGAGGCTGCGCGTCTCCAGTCCATTCTTTATAACGTCCGGTAAATGCCAACAGCTTTTCCGGCCCTTGCCATTTACCGAGAATCGGACTGTTAAAGGTGCCATCTTCGGTAAAGCATTGCACCCAGTCCTCATAACGTCCGGCATCAATCGAGAGGCAGTACCGCGTCATTAAATCACGAATAGCCTCTTTATCCTCTAAAGCGTTCATGGCGATCACTCCTTTTTTATTCACTCTTTGACTATTATTCATCGCGGCATAAGGATGACATCGATGTTCCGTCCGGAACGTCGGACGAGAAGACGGACGGACTGATTTTCCTGCAAAGTTTTCTGCCGAAAGTCTGCAATATTCCGGATGAGTTCGCCCTCCAGGGCCAGAATGACATCGCCACGTTGCAGTGTTCCCCGACCCTGAGCAGCATTTGTCACGAGCACCCCCTCCGCGGTCGGCAGCAGAAAATGTTCTGCCAGTTCAGCGGTCAGATTCTGCACCTCAATACCCATGACCGTCGCACTGATGGTCCGGAGGGGTGCGGGCAAACGCTGACTGCTTTCCGCAAAGACCTCCTCTGCAACGAAAATAGGTCGGTCGAACCTGAGAGCAAGCGCAATAGCATCACTCGGACGACTATCGATCTCGACCGACCGGTCGGTGAAGAGCAAATGAATCTGAGCAAAATACGTATTATCTTTGAGGGCACTCACCACGATCTTTTGAAACTCAACACCCATGTGTTCCAGGACGTTTTTCATCAGGTCATGCGTCAGCGGGCGGGGAGCGGGTGTCCCGGCCAGTGCCAGCGCAATGGCCCGGGCCTCAAATGGACCGACCCAGATCGGGAGAAATCGCGAACTCTCGGCGTCTGCAAGAATCACCACCGGCGCCTGCGCGTGCCGATCAAATCCGACATGATGGACTTGGACAGGGACGGTAGACACCGCAGGAGCACGGCCGGGCAAGAGCACGAGGAGAGCGGAGATGGACAGCCCAACGAGAAGGCCACGCCGAGACGAGTGGAGCCGGAACGGGAAGGAAGTAGGGGTCTGGTGCTGTCGCATACGACCTCTTGGAATTCAGAGGGGGCCTCATGAACGTGTACACGGGAAACACGACGCTGGCGACGCCCGGTGTGCTGTCTGTCGCCGCTGCATTCTTGCTAGTATATTGCATGGGAATGTGCAAGAGATAGACAGCCAGACAATGGCAGGAAGAATGGCAAGACGCTCTACGATTGTTCAGTCCGCCCTACTCGTCGCGCACGCTTCACACAGATTTTCAACATTATCGGGATCTTCAACAATGCCTTCATCCAGGCTATGGCATATCTGAGAGCAGCGTACGCAAATAAAATAGATCCCCTCAATGGTCTTATTGATCCGCTCCCGATTCAACACGCGTCCACGCAGCTTGGAGACCCGAATCCCGAGGAGTTCTTCATAGCGCTTTTTTATCTTGCGTCGTCCAGCTTCGTCCTTTGGCAGTTCCTCTTCATCCAGGTCCTCCCCGTGCTCTTCCTCGTCAAAGAGCCCTGTTGCGCGCGTCTTGTGTGCTTGCTTCGCCCGTGGCATTTACAGACTCCGGAGTGCGCTTGTTGTGACTGCGTGTTCTACGTTCTTTTCACACACCCAATAGAACCCTTTTTTCCCGAACCCGGCAAACTGCACGACCCGGCTCTGCGCTCCACATGTTGGACATACTTGTTGTGAGCCAGATTTTTTGTCTTTTTGGGCGGTTTTCGCTTTCCCTGCCATATTGTTTCCTCCGCTATCCAATCCGGTAATAAATGGAGCGTTCGGCTCTGCTGTTCGTGCCAGGATAGGCGATAGCTTGCCTGACTGTCAAGGGTGAAGGGTTCTTGTCAGCCCATGGCGCGCGTGGTACCGTCGCCACATGAATATCATAATTGTCCTTCAAAATCAAATACTTATGTTTCATATCGGAAGGGGCGCGCTCACCCTGCAGGGGGAAGGATGACGCCACCGTCCGCATCAGATCGGGCGATCCTGCAGCCGGGTGATAGCGTTCTCTTCATTGACCAGAAAGAGCGCGAATACATCCGTATCCTGCATCCCGGTAGTATCATTACGCTGCGTGGCGGGAATATTCCTGCTGAGCAATTCATTGGACTTGTAGAAGGAAGCGTGGTCCAAGTTGGTCAAGGCGAAAGATTCCGCATATTGCGACCGACCTATGCGCGCTTGATTCCCAATCTGCCGCGTCAAGCCCAGGTAATCTATCCCAAAGATATTGGCCCTATCCTGCTCTGGGGAGATGTCTTCCCTGGTGCCCAGGTGCTTGAGGTTGGGTCGGGTCCGGGCGCTCTGAGTATGGCTTTGCTGCGGGCCATAGGGTCAGCCGGACGTTTACTCACCGTTGACATTCGGACCGACCATTGCAAGATGGCACGCAACAATGTCAAACGCTTTCTTGGCGCCGCGCCAAACTGGATAATAGCCCAAACCGACGCCTATCAGGGCTTACCGGTCCGTGAGGTTGATCGCGTCCTGATCGATCTCCCTGAGCCGTGGCAGGTCCTGCCTCACGCACGAGAAGTCGTCCGGCCCGGGGGGGTGCTCGTGGGCTATCTCCCCACAGTGCTGCAAGTCAAGGAGTTGGTAGATGCACTCCACGCAGACCTTGGGTTTGACTGTGTAGAGGTCATGGAAAACATGCTGCGGTTCTGGCATGTCAAGGACCGATCCATACGCCCGGAACACCGTATGGTCGCGCATACGGGATTTATTATAGTCGCCAGACGAGTCACAGAGGCGGTGGCCATTCAGGTCAAGTCCGAGAAGCAAGTAAGGCAGGAGCAGCAAGCAGCACCGCAAGCCGAAGCGCCCCGGAACGAGCCGGAATAATATTATGGCTGAGGATTTTCAAAGAAGCGATTCAATCAGCAACCCCCATGTTGGCAGACATTTTGAACAATTAGCTATGGCTGCATTAGGGCGTGTCATCAGTTAGCAAGAATGTCGGGATTATCCTACCCTGCTGCGCTATAGTGCTCGCAGTAGCCAGAGCGAGGAGGCTTGTCAGTATGACGAAGCGGTATGCCCTGCGGGATGACCAGTGGGAGCGGATTCAGGGGCTCTTGCCAGGGCGAGCGGGCCATGTGGGGGGCACGGCGCAGGATAACCGCCGGTTTGTGGACGCGGTCCTGTACCGCTATCGGGCCGGCATTCCCTGGCGTGACCTCCCCATACGGTTTGGGGATTTTCGGGTGATTCATACCCGGCATATGCGCTGGAGTCGGAGTGGGGTGTGGGAGCGGGTGTTCCAGCACCTCGCAGCCGACGCGGACAACGAATACGCCATGATCGATGCCACGATTATCCGCGCCCATCAACATGCCGCCGGGGCAAAAGGGGGGACCCAGAGACGGAATGCCTTGGCCGCTCCCGAGGGGGGTTGAGTACCAAACTCCACGCGACCTGTGATGCCCTGGGCAATCCGACCAGCTTCCATCTCACGCCGGGCCACGCCTCGGACCTCGCTGGCGCGGATGCGCTGCTCCCGGATTTGGTGCAGCACGTCCATGCCCTGCTCGCGGATAGAGCCTATGATGCCCAAGAGCGCGTCCTTGACGTATTGGAGCAGGCGGGCGTGACGATTGTTATTCCCCCCAAAACGAATCGGCGCCAGCCACGCCCCTATGATACGCACCTCTATCAGGCACGCCATCTGATTGAAAACTTCTTCGCTAAACTCAAACAATATCGGGCGCTTGCCACCCGCTATGACAAACGCGCTGTCAGCTTTCTGGGAGCTATCTATCTCGCGGCCTCGGTGATCCTCCTTAACTGATGACACCCCCTAGCGAAAAAGGGTATTCACGTGGTAAGAAACTTTTCTGTAGATGTTGGCGTTTACAGGCAAAAGAAACCTCATTCTTTTGACCTTGGTTCTGAAGAACCCCCGGTACTCGTCGAATGCAAGTCTCATAAATGGACTTCCAGCGGGAAGGTTCCTAGCGCCAAGATGACAGGCTGGAACGAAGCCATGTACTACTTCGATTGCAGCCCAAGAAAATATCGAAAGATATTCTTTGTTCTCCGACATGAGAGACCAAAAACAAAGGAAACCCTTACGCACTACTATATACGAACGTATCAACACCTGATCCCAAAGGATGTGGAAATTTGGGAGTACGACGAGCCTCGCCAAAGCTGCGAAATTGCATACTGCCAAGCGAAAACCAAGCTCAAAAGGCTATCTCAGACCGCTAAGATTCACGATGTTACCTCGCCGATAGATGCTCAGTGGGACGCTATGCAGTGATTGTTTTAGATACCTACGCCATCATCTTGGATGCTCTCAATGTAGGCCGGCTTACCATCTGGTAAGGCCGGCCTCGGCCCCCCTCCCCCTCTTCCCCTTGCCTCCTCAACCTCTCACCTGATAGCTGACGGTGATGAGGAGGGAGCCATGTCTAAAGTGCTTTTTGAGAAAAAAGGCCGGATTGCCTATGTGACCATTAACCGTCCGGAACGCCTCAACGCCTGTGACTTTGAAACCTATAATATGCTGGCCGATATCTGGGTCAAATTTCGAGACGATCCGAACTTACGGGTCGCTATTCTGACCGGAACCGGGGAGCGGGCGTTCAGTGCCGGGAGTGACGTGAAAGCCAATTATGTCAATCGTCCCAAAAACGAAAATACCAACCTCTTCCCGGTTCTGTTCGATCTGTATAAGCCCATCATTGCGGCTATCAACGGCCACGCGAATGGCGGCGGTCTGGAGCAGGCCCTGGCGTGTGATATCCGCGTGGCTGCGGAGCATGCCCAATTCGGGTTTGGTGAAGTCCGCCTGGGCTGGCTGCCGGGCGCAGGCGGGACGCAACGCTTGCCCCGCATCATTCCTCTGGGGCGGGCACTAGAGCTGCTGTATACCGGCGCTCGCATTTCCGCCGAAGAAGCCTATCGTCTCGGTCTGGTTGACCACCTCGTCCCCATGCGTCAGCTTATGCCCAAATGTGAAGAGATCGCCGAAGAGATCTGTAAAAGCGCACCGCTGGCCGTACAGCATATCAAGCAAGCCTCCTTACGCGGCTTGGATATGCCGCTTGAGGCAGGACTGCAATTAGAACGCAAGCTCTATAGTGAACTGCAAGAGACCGAAGATGCGCGGGAAGGCGCCCTCGCTTTTGCTGAAAAACGGACGCCGAATTGGCAGGGCAAGTGAGCGGCGACGAGGCACGCAGCGCAGAACGAGACAGAGGGGAAATATGGCAGAAACAAGCCCACCCGAAATAATTCAGGAAGCTGCGCATCTCCTCCTTTCGGCCAACTATGTCATGGCCATGACCGGGGCTGGCATCTCGGTTGAAAGTGGAATTCCACCTTTCCGTGGGCCGGGCGGTTTGTGGACAAAGTATGGAGAGCCACCCATGAACGGCTACGAGCTGTTTCTCCAAGACCCGAAGAAAGCCTGGGAAGAGCGTTTGTCCCCCTCAGGACCAAGCAAGGAGATATGGCAGACCCTGGGCACGGCAGAGCCGAATGATGGGCACAGCGCCTTGGTTGAGCTGGAAAATATGGGCATCTTGCGCAGCATGATTACGCAGAATGTCGACAACCTGCACCGGCGAGCCGGCAGCCAGCACCTCATTGAAATCCACGGCAATTATACTCTGGTGCGCTGCATTGCCTGCAACTCTCGCTTTCCAGTCGCCGAGGTACCATTGCACCAGTTGCCGCCGGAATGTCCCAACTGTTCGGGTATCCTCAAAAGCGATACCGTGTCGTTTGGCGAACCCATTCCGCAGGACGCGATTGAGCAATGTTATAGCGAAACGCAATTATGCGACTGTATGATCGTCGCCGGCACCTCGGCGACCGTGTATCCGGCCGCCGGCTTTCCCATTGCTGTCAGCCAGAAAGGCGGTACGCTGATCGAGGTGAATCTGTACGAAAGCGAATTGACTCCCCTATGCACGCTGAGCCTACGCGGAACGTCTGCTTCCATCCTCAGTCAGTTGGTTGAAGCCGTAAAAGCGCAACGCTCATAATCTTTACTGCGCACAGACGCCAAGGAATTGCCAGTGAAAAGGTGGTTCGCATTATCCGCCATTGGTCGGGATCGGCCTGGCATAGTCGCCGATCTGGCGGAGTTGATTTTCGAGTGCGATTGCAACCTCGAAGACTCCAGCATGACCATTCTGGGTGGCGAATTTGCCGTACTCCTCCTCCTCTCGGGTCAAAGTCCGGACTGCCACCAACATTTATCAGCAGCCTGCAAACGACTCGAATGGGAAAAACGGCTGACCGTCTTTTTTCGTCCGCTTGAAGAAGAACCCCTCCCCTATGGTGCCAACGAAGAGACGCGCGGTTATGAACTTGTGGCAACCGGTGTGGATAAAGCCGGTATAGTCGCCCGTGTGGCCCGCTGCCTGGCCGAGCAGGGAGTGAGCATTGTGCAAATGCAGACCTCTACTCAGCCAGAGCCGGGCCACGGCACAGTCATCTATCATATGCAGATCTCTCTGGCCGTTCCGAGCGGCGTTGCTGAGACGACCCTGAGAGACCAACTCGACCGTATTGCAGATGACTTACGTATTCATATAGACCTCACAGCATCCGTTTCGCACAATTAAAGGAGGACCGCATGAAGCTGGGATTTATTGGTGTGGGCAATATGGGCAACCCGATGGCGCTCAATCTTCTCAAAGCTGGCCATTCTCTTCAGGTGTACGACATCAAACAAGAGGCAGCCGGCAATCTTATCGAAGATGGCGCGACCTGGGTCGAGAGTCCCAAAGCCGCGGCCACAGGAGTAGAAGCGGTCTGTCTCTCCTTACCTATGCCCGCACATGTTGAAGAAGTCGTTCTGGCTGACAACGGTGCCCTGGCCGGTATTACCAAGGGAAAAACTATTATCGACATGAGCACGAATGCGCCAACCGTCGTCAAACGACTGGCGGAACAGGCCAATGCCCAGGGAGTGAATTTTCTTGATGCGCCGGTCAGCGGTGGGGTGCGCGGCGCCCGCAAAGGTACGCTGGCCATCATGGTCGGCGGAGATAAGGCGGTGTACGATTCATGTGAACCTTTCCTACAATGCATGGGCAGTAATGTGTTTCATGTCGGGGCTATAGGCGCGGGCAACGTCGCCAAGCTGGCGAACAATATGTTGGCATTTATCCATATGATGGGTGCTGCCGAAGCCCTCATCCTCGGAGCCAAGGCCGGTGTCGATCCGAATGCGCTGTGGAAAATCGTCAAAGCCAGCAGCGGGAATAGTTTTATCTGGGAGTCGGGTACCAGGGCCATTTTACGCGATCGGCTCGCACCAACGTTTACGATTGATCTCGCCTGTAAAGATATGGGTCTCGCCACTGAGCTTGGCGCGGAATTGGATGTACCCCTGACGGTAGCCTCGGCCGCACACGGGCTGCTCAAAGGCTATCAGTCCGGCGGGTTTGCCCAGGAAGACGTGTTGGCGACGATCAAAGCCCTCGAACAACAAACGGAGACAACTGTGCGTGGCACCTGGGACGATGCGAACGAGTCGTAGGGAGCGGCATGCAGCTCTATACAAAGATTCTCATCGGGATGGCGGTTGGTGCGGTGGTGGGCCTTTTGTTCGGCCCCAATTCACTCCTGCTGACGCATGATGTCTATGCCATTCGCGATGCCTCTCAGATCGTCTTTCAGCAAAACCCGACCGATGCGTCCTCTCGCGTCAAGATTCCGGCTGGTGTCCCGATCCAGATGAGGTTGCTCGAAACTACGTTCGAGCAACAGCCCGATCTTCTTGGAGAAGAGAGAGAAGTCCCGGTTTGGGTGAAAGTCGGGTTTCCTTTTAGTCAACGGCTGGCGCTGGCAGACCAGTCTGGCCACATACGCCAACAACTCGGCGTAATCTCTCCGGGCGGCCAAGTGGAAGGCTGGCTGCAAATTTCCAGGACCCCGCTGGAGGGAGGTGGCTTTGCTTTTTCCCCGCGACCTATCAGCCGGCTGGGCGAGCAGGTAATCACCATCCTCCGTCCCATCGGTCAGGTATTCATGCGTCTGATCAAGATGGTCGTCGTCCCCCTGGTTTTCGCCTCGCTGCTGGTTGGAGTAGCCGGCCTCGGCGATATTCGCAAACTTGGCCGGCTGGGGAGTCGAACGCTGGGCCTCTATCTGGGCACAACCGCCGTCGCCGTCTCCATCGGACTCGTCTGTGCATACGTCGTCCAACCCGGTCAGTTTATTGACCCAGCCGACCGTACCGTACTACTCGCCCAGTTTGGAGCTGCGGCGGGCGACCGCATGTCCGCCGCCGCCGTTTCCCCCTCTATGGTCGATACCCTGCTCGACATTATCCCGGCCAATCCCATCGACTCGCTCACCAGCGGCGATATGCTCCAGATTATTTTCTTCGCCATTATCCTCGGCGTGGCGCTGACCGCGCTGGGTCCCGAGGAGAGCGCCGGGGTGGTCAGCCTGTTTGAGAAGCTTCAGAACGCAATGATCGTCATCATCGGTTGGGTCATGGCCCTGGCCCCGTATGGGGTTGCCGCTCTGATCGCCGAAGTGATCGGGACGAGCGGGGTCAGCGTGCTGACCGCCCTGCTCGTGTATGGCGGCACCGTCGTCCTCGGCCTGGCCATTCACGGCGGCCTGGTGTACGGCGGCCTGGTCCGCCTGGTCAGCGGCCTGCCGTGGACGGCATTTATGCGCGCCGCCCGCCCGGCCCAGCTCATCGCCTTTTCCACCTCTTCCTCGTCGGCCACTCTGCCCGTTTCCATCGAGTGTGCCGAGAAGAATATCGGCGTGAGTAATCCGGTGGCAAGCTTTGTCCTGCCGCTAGGCTCGACCGTGAATATGGACGGCACGGCCCTGTATCAGGGCGTAGCGGCAATTTTTATTGCCCAGGTTTTTCAAACCGACCTATCGTTCGGCAGCCAACTCGGCATCGTGCTGGCCGCGACCATGGCCTCGATCGGTGCGGCGGGCGTGCCCGGAGCCGGGATTATTACCCTGGCTCTGGTTCTGACTTCGACCGGGATTCCAACCGTGGGACTGGCCTTGATCCTCGGCGTTGATCGGATTCTCGATATGTTCCGGACCGCGGTCAACGTCACCGGAGACCTGGCCGTCACCACCGTTATCGCCAGGACCGAAGGCGAGCAACTATCCCTCTGATCGTCCGTATGGGGAGGCGAGACCTGCGTATGAGCGAACTCCTTTTTGATCACACCGGCTCAATTGCAACGGTGACCTTTAACCGGCCCGAGGCGCGCAACGCCCTTACCTGGAATATGTATGCCGCGCTAGAAGAAGCCTGCGATATCGTTGACCGGGACGACGCCATCAAAGTGCTCATCCTGCAGGGAGCTGGCGACAAAGCCTTCGTCTCCGGTACAGATATCAGCCAGTTTGCCTCGTTCAAGGAAGACACCGACGCGATTGAATACGAGCGCAAACTCGAACAGCTTATCAGTCGCCTGGAAGCGGTGAAGAAGCCGGTTATCGCGGCCATTCAGGGCGTTGCCGTCGGGGCCGGTGCAGCTTTGGCGTTGGTGAGCGACCTGCGCTACTGCACCCCGGAGAGTCGACTGGGGTTTCCCATTGCCCGCACCCTGGGAAACTGTCTGAGCGTGACTATCCACTCCCGTATTGTTGACGCCATAGGTCCGGCGAGGACAAAGGAGCTGATGTTTCGTGCCAGACTCGTCGGAGCTCAGGAGGCGCTGCAACTCGGTCTGATCAATGAGATTTTTGAAGCCGACCAGCTTTCTCAACAGGTCCATCAGATAGCCGAGGAAATATCTCAGCACGCTCCCCTGACCCTCCAGGTCACTAAAGAAGCTATTAGGCGCTTACAACACTATAGGCGCGCGGTCGGCCAGGATACTTTGGGAGAAGACCTGGTTGTCCGCGCCTATATGAGTGAGGATTTTCGTGAGGGCGTCGCCGCGTTTCTGGCCAAGCGTAAACCCCATTTTCGGGGGCGGTAGAAGGCCCATCCCCCCACCCCTAGGCTGACCAAAAACAATGCAGAAAACAGCCTGCGCTGCCTGCGCAGTCGGCGCAGGCAGCGCAACGGAGAAAATAATGCCGCTCTCGGGAGTAAAAGTCGTTGAGGTTGGCATGAACTTGGCCGGCCCCTTAGCCGGAGCTATTCTGGCCGATCTCGGCGCTGACGTGATTAAAGTCGAGCGGCCTGAAACCGGCGATGACGCCAGGGCGTGGGGGCCGCCGTTTGTGGATGACACCTCCCTGCCCTTTCACAATATGAACCGCAACAAACGCTCAGTCGTGATCGACTTCAAAGACGCGGCAGACATGGAACGACTGTATCAACTCATCGAACAGGCCGATGTCTTTCTCCACAATCTCCGCCCTGGTGTTGCCGAGCAAGTCGGCCTGGAAGCCGACCTCCTCCTGTCTCGCAACCCCACGCTCGTCTATTGTGGAGTGACGGCCTTTGGGCATACCGGGCCGCTCAAAAATAAGCCGGGCTACGAAGTGCTGCTGCAAGCCTTTGGCGGGCTGATGAGTATGACTGGTCAGGAAAATGGTCCGCCAGTACGTATGGGCACATCGGTCGTCGATTATGGCACCGGCATGTGGACAACCATCGCCGCGCTGGCAGCTCTGCGCAAACGAGATACGACCGGTCGCGGCTGCGTGATTACGACATCACTTTTTGAGACGGCTGTCTTCTATGTCAGCACGGCACTGATCCAATATAAGAAGACCGGTAAAGCGCCTGCTCGCCATGCAACCGGCAGTCCTCGTCAGGTTGCCTTCGGCGCCTTTGAAACGCAGAACGGCCCCCTAGTCCTAGGCGTCGCCAATAGTCGGCCGTTCTTCAAACTCGCCAAAGTCCTTGGCCGCGACGAGTGGTTAACCGATTCCCGCTATCAAACCAACGCGAGTCGCATGGAGCATCGGGATTATCTTGTACAAGAAATCGCCACGCATATGGTCCAAGAAACCAAAGAGACGTGGATGGAGCGTCTGGAAGCGATAGGCGTTCCGTGCGCCCCGATTCTGACCATTCCTGAGGTGATTGCTCAACCCCAAACCCAGGCGATGGATATGATTCGCCAGGTGCCCGGCACTGCCCTTGAGGTCATGGGCTTACCCTTTTCGATTGACGGGCAGCGGCCCGATTTTCGGTCTCGTGCTCCACAGCTAGGGGAGCATACAGATGAAGTATTCAACACTAAGCACTCTAAAAAATAATAGCGGTTCCCCTAAAATATCGTATATGAATGCTGAGCATTTCAGGGGGCCTTGCCCATTCTTACAAAATCAGCGCATATAGGAGAAAATACACACAGAAGGAGGAATATATGTCAGATCCTGACCAACCGTTATCATCCTCGGACACACCGGAAGACCCTGCTCAACGCTTAGTCCAACATCTCCTGCGCCAGCCGCATGACCTCGTCGATGCACGACGATTGTTCCAACGCTTTCAGGTCACCACGCGGGAGTTCCAGCGCGCCCTCCGTCAATTTGAAGACTTACGTCCCACGGGAGACATCCCGCCCCAACCTGCATAGTTGTTACGCATTTGGCACCTGCTTGCCCAACTCGACCGGAGAGTACGGCGAAGTGAGGGGAAGTCGGTGCCGAAATACCATCCCAGCCTCAAATCCCGTGGCGCCTTTTATTTCGGTCGTGAAAGTTACATCCTAGGACAGCCCCATGATTGAAGTGAACGGTATTGCGCATATTATTCTGACGGTCAGTAAGCTCGAAGAATGCCGGACGTTCTATAAAAAGCTACTGCCGTTTCTTGGCCTCCATCTCGTCTTTGATGGCGCAGACATGTGCTACCACGTTGGCGCCCGGACGGGGGTTGGCATACAGCGCTGCCACCCCGAGCATCGAGACGAACGTTTCGTCCAAACACGCACAGGGCTGCACCATTTCTGTTTTCGTGCCCGTTCAACGCAGGATGTCGATCAGGTCTATGAGCTGCTGAAAGAGCTTAACGCGACCATCGTCACCCCACCCCAGGAAGGCCCGTGGGCACCCGGCTACTACTCGGTCTTATTTGAAGACCCGGACGGCATCCGGGTCGAGGTGAATTACGTTCCGGGCAAGGGCGTATTAGCCAAAGACGCCGGATTTGATCCGAGCGGAGACTATCAGTAAGCGTCAGCCTGTCGGGCGGCCTCCCATCCCGCAATGCGCCCAAACACGGCACCGCGTAAAACCGATGTCGCGCCCATATAGTTGTAGTAATACAACTCGCCCATAGGCTCGCCGGCGACGTACAGGCCGGGGATGGCGCGGCCCGTGGAGTGGACGACTTGGGCTTGCGGGTTGGATTTGAGGCCGCCGAAGGTGAAAGTAATGCCCCCGGTTACGGGATAGGCAAGATAGGGCGGCGTGTCGAGCGGACGTGCCCAGTTGGTCTTGTTGACGCCCAGGCCGCGCGTCGCCAGGCCGTCGAGGGTGAGCGGATCAAATATCCCGGCCTGGCAGGCGGCGTTGTATTCTTCAATGCTGCGCTCCAGGCGGTCGCCTGGCACCTCGATGCGGGCGGCCAACTCCCGGATACTCGGCGCTTCAAACGCCTCCTCTTCTGTCCGAATCGCCCGTTTCCAGGCTTCCTGGTCTTCGGAGCGCGGTTTGTTGTCAAAGACATTAAAGGCCACCCCGCCTTTATGCGCCATGATAGCCTTACTGAATTTCACATAGGTCTGATCGCGGAAGTCTTCGCCTTCATCCAGAAAGCGTTCGCCGTCCTCGTCAATGAACAGGCCGAGTTGAAAGATGTAGATCGCTGTCACCCCACACTCAAAAGGCGTGGAACGCGCATCAAGCACGGCCGAGTGGAAATCTCCCCATTGGCCGGCCGGCATGGCCCCAATTGCCAGGGCCATTCGCAGCCCGTCGCCGGTATTGTAGCGGCTGCCGCGCAGAATGAGCCCATCCATATGCCGGCCTAAATATCGGACCCGCATTTCCGGGTTGGCCTCGAAACCGCCGCAGGCAATAACGACACCGCCACGAGCTTTAATATTGGTATAGCCTTCGGGTTCGAGCGCACGCACGCCAACCACGCGGCCACTCCGGCTGGTGAGGAGTGTTTCCGCCGCGGTCTCGTACGCCACGTGCACCCCACCCCGCTCCAACTGCTTATACAGGGTGTCAACCAGTTGCCAGCCGCCGCCCACGGGCTGACGGCGGTAGCCGGCGACATTCGGATAGCCCTTTTCCCATGCTATCCCCATCCCGGTCAGCCAATCGACGACCTCGGCCGCGTTATCCACCACAACCTGCACCAACTCTTTATTCGCCCGCCCACGCGAAATCCGCAGAAAAGCGTCAAAGAAATCCTCTTTGGTCTGTCGGGTGGGACAGTACTCATCGGCTTCGTGGGGATAGCGGATTTGGGCATCCGCAATGGCAGAGTTCCCGCCCCGTTGCAGCTTGGGAGCCTTTTCGAGCAGGATGACCTCGGCCCCTTCGTTCAGCGCGCTGATAGCGGCCGAAAGACCGGCAATACCGCCCCCGATGACCACCACGTCGCAATCGATTTCAGGGATAGATTCGGACATATCCTTTTATTTTTCTTGACAGGTAGCACAAAAACGTAGGGGCGCAGCATGCTGCGCCCCTATTCGTCTTGAATCACGGCTGCTCTTCCTCAGGGGTCGTCTAGCCTCCGGCGATGCCGACCATGAAGGAGACGGTTTCCCCATCCGCCAGGGTATCCTCGATGAAGAGGCGCCGTCCGCTGGAATCAATGAACAGCGTCCCATTCGTATTCAGGTCCTGGGTATTGGGATCAATAAGCAGCGCCTGCATTTGCGGCCCATATTTATCGGTCAGCATCTGCGCCAACTCGGCCATATTGGCCTGTTCGAGCCGGATGGTCTCACTCGTGGTCTGTGTAATTTCCTTAAAACGAGCAGTATACTCTGCCTGAACCGTAATCACATCTTATTCCTTTCCACAAAAGTGAACGTGTCCGGCATCTCATTGGAGGACACGTTTACTCTTTTCAATCAGTCCGGAATGCCGGGCTCGTCCGCGATCTTTACATCCACGTGGATCGCGCGGTCGGCGCGACTTTCCCCAGCCATGGCGTTGTCCGCGGCCAGTACATCGGCGACATCTTCCAATCCCAATTCCTCCATCTTTTTACGTGTTTGAAGTCCGGTTTCCTTGTCCCAACCACGCCACTCATAATATTCCTCAAGCACCTGCTCAAACATGTCGCCGGCCACGCGGCCTTTGTTAGGTCCTTCGGGACACGGTTCATGCATCCAGCGCTCGCAGATCGTATCGTGCTCACGCCGCATACCGAGGCGAGAGTTGAAGGCCTTTTCGAGATTGCAAATGCGCTCCCCATCAAGCATTCGCTCTTCCTTGGTCCGGTCAATACCGGTCACGGCCGTGTACACCTCGCCGTAATAACTCTCAGGTGCGTATCCGAGGGGATCAAGCATCCAGTGGAACATGCACACACCGTACGAATTAATGAGGGCAACCTGATTCTCAATGAGGGCCGTACTCGCTCCCTTGAGGTCCGGAATCGTCGGGTCTCCGGCTTCGGTCCTGCCGTTGAAATAAACCTTCGACAAGTCTCTGCGTTGGAATTTCTCGATCAGGCCAATGCCTTTGAGGTGGTCGGCACCGCGCGAAGCCACGGCCATATTGTTCATCCAGGTCGGAAAAGGCCGCATCTCTTCGGTGAAACTCGCCCCGCCCTTGCCATACATGGCATACTTCATGAAATTCTGGCCTTGTTGTTCCGAGTAGCGCAGGGCGCCGTGATAGGCCCCATCCCGGAACAGCCAGCCAAAAGGATTTTTCTGATAGACGACATCTTCAACCAAGGCTTCGATGTCTTCCATTTTGCCCCATTCCAGGCTTTGGGGTCTGCCAAAGAGCTCCTCCACGTCACGATCGGAAATGATCTCACGCTGTTTGAGCTCCATGAGGAAACTAATCGAGCAGGATAAATCTTGATTGTCGATGCCGTAGTCGTTGGTGATCTTGCCCCAGTGGGCGACCTCGGCCCAATCTCGGACATCCAGGGCGCCTGCGCTACTCCCCGTCGTCAGATACTCCGGGTGGCGAAAAGACTCGCCGACATACTTTTGAGCTGCGTCGGATTCGTGCCCTTCGATCTTATAACGGCCATCGCAGGCAATATAACAGTCCGAGGAGCAGACTTCCGAGTACTTATGATATTTCTTGACCCAGTTGTCGGAGCGCACTTCCTCACCACGAAACATCGCCCCTTGGTTATTACGCCAAAAATTGCCGCCGATCTTTTGGTACATCTCGACAGCACCCAGGGTGCCACGGCGCTTAAAGCCATAAGCGGCTTCGTTGGCATCGAGCTTTTGGCGAAATCCATCCGACCATTCGAGCAGACTAGATGGGTCATCAATCTTAATGCCCTGAGTACCTTGGGTCACAATGGCCTTGAGATTCTTTGAGCCCATGACTCCGCCGCCACCACAGCGGGCATGAATGCGCCAGCCGTCAGCAATCACACCAGCAATGCCAACCTGGTTTTCACCCGCCTGACCAATCGAGAGGGTATAGGCTTCAGAGGGGTAGTCGCCTAACTCTTTTCTGAGCATATTATGCGTTTCCGCACTGTCTTTCCCCCACAAATGCGTCGCGTCGCAGATAGTGACTTCTCCATTGCAAATATGAATATACACCGGTCGGGGCGCCTTGCCGGTGACAACAATATAGTCGTAGCCACTAAAGCGCACGACGTAAGGAAATTTACCCCCACCGGTCGAGTCACCGAAAGACCCATAACAAGGGCTCTTGAACGTCAGCCTGCCCTTCACCCCAATACCCGACCCGACACCGGCTAGTGGACCCACACCAAAGATAAGGACATTTTCCGGGCTCCGCGCATCGCACATGATGTCATGCTTCAGAAAATGCTCCCACAAAAACCAATCGTTAATTCCCGAGCCGCCAACCCAGCGTTCAAACATGGAATGCGGGAGTATTTCGCGTTTAATTTCCCCTGTTGTGAGATCGACTCGTAATAAGCCACTTTCCATGATGCTGACTCCTTTGTCTTCCGTCCGCTGTGTTCCGCTCCAATTGCGACAACGCCATGCGGCTTACGCCGCACTACTCACCTTTCCTTTTGACAACATGGCCTGCATGATCCCGACTTCATCTCTCGCTTCGGGCTTTTGGCGTAAAATTTGGCCGAAGGCCGCCTTCTCTTCATAGAAGAGAACCGGCATGCGGGAGTATTGTTTGCCCGCGTTGAGCATCTCGGGCCGCGTGGAGCAGGCTTTGACGCAAGCCGGGTCCCCGCCGCACAAGTCACATTTGAGCAGTTCACCAGTCGGCGCAACAAAGACCGTGTCAAACGGACAACCCGGAACGCATTCCATGCACTGAATGCATTTGTCCTGGTCAATCACCGCCGCCTGGGTCTTGGGATCATAATAGAACGCATCCGTCGGACAGACCTCAGCACACGGGGGTGGATTGGCGCAGTGGTGACAGATGGCCGGCATAAACCCGAAGCCGTCTTTTGAGACACGCGAGACCTGGGGCGCATGGTCGATTTTAATGCGCGTCCAGACCGGGTTCAGTTCCCCTTCAGGTGAGTGGATCAGCGAGCACGCCACCTCGCACATTTTGCAGTCAGTACACAGGTTTTGGAGCGCAAAGAGCTTGGTGGGGACGTTGGGGACATCGTCTCCGGGCGAGTACCATACCTCCCCGTTGACGAGTTCTTTTTGTCTGGTTTCCTGCATAGGAATAAGCGCCCTCCTTAATTGAAGGCCGTATGCTATGCCGGATGCGGTTTGCCTGTCAAGCCAAAACCCCGTAAATAAATACCACCAGCGCGAGCTGGAGAGTCCATCCTGGAAGGAAGCAGCATGAAAAAGCGTGAGACCCTGATTCATCCCGCGCTGGGTCGCCTGCCTGCCCGAAAAGTGTTGGAGTGCGTCTTCGCCCTCTCTCCAACGGGGAGATTCGCACATCATCATCTTGAGGAGGTCAGCACCAGTGAGAGCGGTGGAGAAACGGACAGAGAGATCGAGTACCGGCTGACAGGCGCACCGCCGGCGGCCGGCCGAGAACGCTGCCGCATCATCCCGCCCTTTGTGCGCGAATTCGACCCGCCGGAATTTCCGACTCCAGAGGAGTCCCGTTCATGAGTAGCACGACTCTCACCCCCCACGAGGCGTTTGAGCGCCTGAAGAACGACGACGCTACGACGTATGTCGATGTTCGGACGGTGGCCGAATTCGCCACCGGTCATCCAAAAGGCAAAATCATCAACGTCCCGATTGTCTTCTTTCATCCAACCACGAAGGCAGTCTTCCAGAACGAAAGCTTTGATCTGGTCATGGAAGAGGTGTGTCCCAAAGAGACCCCGTTAATTGTCGGCTGTGAGAAAGGACCCCGGGCAAAGCAGGCGGTCGAGCGTCTCGCTGCCGCCGGCTATGAAAATATACACTTAATGGAAGCTGGTCATACCGGCTGGAAAGCCGCCGCCCTGCCGGTCACGGCCGATAACAGAGACGGAATCAGCTATGTTTCTCTCCTCACCCCGGCCAAACGAAAACAGAAAAAAAAGAAAAAAGCCAAGCATTAGGGGCAGCGTCATCATACCGCAGGCCCCCGAAACTGAAGATGCTTCACCCTCGGCTGACCGCCCTCCTCTCCTGTCTGCTCGTCTACTCCTGTGTCATATTCATGCCGCTGCCAATACCAGCAGAGCCGGTACAAGATGACTACCGTTCCGTCATTGCGCGTCAGGAAGTGGATGTCCTCCGCTTCCTGCGGGCCTTTGAGCAGGTCCAGGAACAGCTCCACCCGGCAAAATTCACCCAGCTCCAGACCGACCTCAGCCAAACGGTTGGCGATCTGTTTGTGCACCTCCGGTCTGAATTGAACGGCCTCAAGCCATCCCCGGATCGACAGGATTTCCACCAAACCTGGCTTGAGGCTGTCGGCCTGCTGGATACGACCTATGGGATTTTTGTACGGAGCGATCAATCCGGTTTTATCGGAGCGTTTATGCAGAGCCGTTCGGCCTTCATCCAGGCGCGCTATCTTTTGTACGAAATTCGCCTGGACACACCGACACTGCACTCCTACTGGGTTCTACCGGAGGCGGCTGCCCACCTCTCCAAACTGGAAAAGCGCGTCCCTGCCCAGCAACAGCAGGTCGGTATTTCCCACCATCCGTCGTCAAGCAATCACGGAGCCTACTCCCTCTATGTGCCGGAGCAGTACGACCCACAACACCACTGGCCGCTGATTATCGCCCTGCACGGCGGGGGGGGAGCAAACGACGAATACTTACTGACCTGGCTGCGGCCGGCCAAGAGCAAAGGCTATATCGTACTCGCGCCCAAATCGATCGGCCCGACCTGGGCGATTGAGAAGCCGGAGCCGGACGTCGTGTCCGTGACCTCCACGCTCATGGCCGTGCGCGAACGCTACAGCATTGATCCCGACCGGATTCTTGTCACCGGCTTGTCGGACGGCGGCACGTTCTCGTATGCCTTGGGTTCCAGTCGTCCACATCTCTTTGGCGCGATTGCTCCTGTCGCCGGGGTCTTGCCCCCCTGGCTGGATATGCAGAAGGCCACCAGCCTGCCTTTTCTGATTATCCACGGCGGCCAGGACTTTATTTTTCCGGTGTCGGTCGCTCGCCTGGCCCACGCCACGCTTATCGATAACGGCCTCACGGATGTGACCTTTACCGAGCTGCCGGAGTGGGGCCACGCCTATACCTACTCGATTAACGAGACATATGTTCTGCCCTGGTTTGAAGGTCTGTTTGAATAATGCTCAGATGAGAAAATAATAATGAAGACGGTCATACATTTTCATCCATGCTCCTATTTTGTTTTGTATTCCTTCGTGGGTCTACTCCTAAGTCTCTGGATCAACACAGTCGAGGCAGCAAAACCTGTCGACTCTCATGTTAGCGTTACTATACTGGCGACTAATGTCGGAGATATGCATAGGCATGAAAATTCCGTTGCTACAACACAGGGGGAATGGAGCTTTGCAGCGTGGGTCGAAGTAGACGGGCGAGCATTTCTGTTCGATACAGGCTGGTCGCCGAGAAATGTCTTACACAACGCAACGGTGCTCGGCATCGACTTGTCGCGTGCCGAAGACCTCATCCTCAGTCATCATCATGGAGATCATACTGGTGGACTCGAAACACTGAGAAAAGAGCTGACTCAGAAGAATCCAAAGGCACTCTCCCGTATTCACGTCGCAGAAGGCATCTTTGCGTCACGTCCGGGGCCGAATAATACCGAGCGCAATCCTATGGTTGCCCGGAGGGCGGCACTAGAGGCGTTAGGATCGACCTTCGTTGTCTACTCACAAACGACAGAAATCGCGCCCAAGGTCTGGGTGACTGGCCCAGTCCCACGACCACATCCGGAAAAGAATTATCCGCTGCACGAAATGTCTGTCGTACAAATCGACGGAAAGGCCACCCATGACACTATACCCGAAAGCCAGTCACTCGTCGTAGTCACGTCTAACGGTCCTGTCGTTGTTTCGGGTTGTGGACATGCGGGATTAATCAACACCTTAGAATACATCCAGACAAAAATATCTGACCAGTCGCCCCATGCCGCCATCGGTGGCTTTCATTTGTTCTCTGCATCAGATGAGACATTACAATGGACAAGTGAAGCCTTGGGTAAGATGAAGCTTGGCCATTTTCTCGGTTCGCATTGCACAGGGTTTGAATGTGTGTATCGCGTACGCGAACACGCTAGGCTAGACCGGAGCCACGCGCGGGTGGGAGCTATTGGTACGCGCTTTGTCTCAGGGCAAGGAATTACGCCGGGGAATATTAATCGGTAGGCATGATAACAGTGTGGAAAGCCAGTTTCCCTTGCAATCCCCGAAGTCGCATGAAAGATTCAACCAATAGTGTTTCTGGTCAATGAGGAGAGTTGAATGAGTACGCGTCTGGATGCCGCCCTGCCTGTCCGACCAGCCGAGAGGGTAAATATTTCGTTGAAGAAAGACTTCGATGCCGGCATGCATCGCTGGCACGAGAAATACCCAAAACTCGGGACCGGGCCGGTCTTCATCGAACCTTTGGTCTCCAAGCAGTGGTTTGAGGCTGAACGCGAGTATATTTACAAAAAGTGTTGGCTACACGTCGGAACGGTGGATGCCATTCCCAACCCCGGCGACTACTTCGTTCATGAGATCGCCATTGCCAAGGCATCCATTGTCCTCATTCGGGGCAAAGACAATATTGTTCGAGGTTTCTACAATGTCTGCCGCCATCGGGGCAATAAATTGGTCTGGGATTATAAAGGGTCAAGCTCGTGCTATTTGAGCTGTAAGTTCCATGGTTGGGTCTACGATGCCGAAGGCACTCTCAGAGACGTGCCCGACGGTGAGCGCTTTTACGAGAATCTTGAGGGCGAGGCCAACCTCATTCCGGTGCACACTGCAGTGTGGGAGGGCTTTATCTTCGTCAATCTTGACCCCCACCCGACCGAGACCCTGGAGGAATATCTGGGAGAAGCCGGCCAACGCATGCAGGACTTTCCGTTTCAGCGAGTCCCGCTCCAGTTTCATTATCAGTCCTATCAGCGCGCCAATTGGAAGCTGATGCAGGACGCGCAATCCGAAATCTATCATGTACGCTATCTGCACAGTTATTCCTGGCCGGACGTCTTTACCCGCCCGGACAACCCCTACGGTCATGCCTATGAGCTGGACCTGTACGACCGCCACCGTGTCGGCAACTGGCCGGGCAATAAGTATTTTCAGCCTAAAGATGTTGAGGGGCTAGCGCTCGGCAAATCGGCCGCCATCACTTCCAGAGACAATGATTTCGTTCTGCCCACCGGTCAGGGCATCAATGTCACCAACGCGGACGACTGGGGCTTTGATATTGTCCACATTTTTCCGAATCTCAACATCCTCATTTTGCCCGGCGTGTGGCATACGCATCAGTTCTGGCCGGTTTCGGAAAACGAAGCGCTGTGGGAACTCAAGATTCACATGCCGAGCGCCGCGACCCCCAGCGAGCGTTTCGGACAGGAATACAATAAAATTCTCCTGCGGGATGCCCTGCTCGAAGACGGCGCCACGCATGAACATACCCAGGATGCCCTGGAGACCGGGGCGATTGAGCAGATTTACCTGCAAGACGAAGAACTCTTCGTCCGGCACTCATACTGGGCGGTCGAGCAGGAGATTCGCGCCAGACGCGATGGCGTCCGCGACTCCCTGTTCGATTAGGACCGACGATGGCCGCCCCACTCCTACCCCAGGAATTTACCGACCTGGAACCATTGGCCCAAGCCGGCTGGTGCCTGGCGACCGAACGAGAACGCACCAAAAAACGGCGTACTAGTACGACCGAAGAGCTGCGCACATTTTACACCGCGGTTCGGCCTCGCCTTGAAGCAGCCCTGGATTATCTGGACCAATTCTCTCTGGACGCTATGCCGGCCAAAGAGCAAAACCTTTTCAACCTGACCCTCAGCATGACGGAAGTGGCATTTGCCGTGGAAAAATATAAGGGCAGTCCCAGCGGCCTTCAGGCTATCGAGGCCTCACGCTTTGTCCCGGTGCACGATCTGCCTTCGGGAGCGGCGCCAAAACCAACCCTGTATAAAGCCGAGGATTAAACACCTTAATAGGAGCATTCCAATGATCAAAGGGTTTGCGTTGATACCAAAGAAGCCGGATATCAGTCACGAGCAGTTTCATCGCCACTGGCGCGATATTCATGCTCCTCTGGCGCTCCGCATCAAAGCCTTGAGACGCTACGTGCAGAGCCATCGCATGCCAGACGACATCCCCGGAGTCCCCCCCAGTCCCTATGAAGGTCTGGCCGAGATCTGGTTTGACGACCTGGAAACCGGTCGAGGACTGGGCACCAACCCCGATTATATGAATGGGGCCTACGTGGATGAGCCAAATTTCATTGCCGACGAGGGGCCATCGTTTTTGATGACGCGGGAAAATATTGTCGTCCCAGGGCCCGAGTTGGCCAAAGACGCGCCCAGTGTCAAAGCCCTCTTCCTGCTCAAACGAAAACCGGGGCTCAGCATCGCCGAGTTTCAAGCGCATTGGCGCACCGTCCACGCCCCCATCGTGCCCAGAACGCCGGGGCTCAGACGCTACGTTCAGTGCCACGTCGCCCCCGAGACCTACGACACCGCGCCGCCCGCTTTCGACGGTGTCGCGGAGCTGTCTTGGGCTGACATGGCCGCCTTTGAAAAGGGCTGGCAGTCGGACGAGATGCAGATTGAGCAGATTCAAGGCGACGTGCCGAACTTCATTGACCTCAAGAATTCAGTTGGTCTTTTGGTCGAAGAAACCCGTATTATCTGGCCCTAGGAAGCCCACCCCATTCTGATCCGCTCGCCTCAGGCGGCCTTTTGTCGCATAGTGACAAATTCTTCGGCTGAGGTCGGATGGATACCGATGGTGGCATCGAACTGTGCTTTGGTGGCCTGGCATTTTATGGCTACGGCCAGGCCCTGAACGATTTCTCCGGCCTCCGGGCCGGTCATATGGCAGCCAATCACCCGATCTGATTTCGGATCAACAATAATCTTCATAAAGGTTTTCTCATCCCGCCCGCTCAGCGTGTGCTTCAGCGCCCGGAACGAGGACTTATAGATATCTATCGCGTCGTATTCCTGACGCGCCTCCTCTTCCGTCAGGCCAACCGTCCCGATGTTCGGATGGCTGAAGACCGCGGTTGCCACATTCATGTGGTCCGGTCGAGTTGGATTATCATTGAACAGGGTTTCGGCCACGGCATGGCCTTCGGCAATGGCCATAGGCGTCAGGTTGAGCCGATTGGTGACATCTCCGACGGCATAGATATGGGGAATGTTGGTCTGCGAGTAGACGTCCACGCACACGGCGCCGATCTCGTCCGTCTCAACGCCGGCTGCTTCAAGACCGAGTCCCTTCGAGTTGGGCAAGCGGCCGGTGGCGTACATGATGATATCGGCCTCAAGCTCGCTCTTGTCGTTCAGCGTGGCCTTGATTCCGTGCGGGGTTTTTTCAATCCGACTCACATCTGCCTGAAAGCGCAAATCTACACCACGTTTGCGCATTTCGTCAGCCAGGACCTGTCTGACATCGGTATCAAATCCGCGCAGAAACAGCTCTCCCCGATAGAGTTCGGTCACCTCTGATCCCAGACCGTGAAAGATGGTCGCGAACTCGACCGCAATATAGCCGCCGCCAACAATAATTACGCGTTTGGGTAGCGCGTCAAGATAAAAGGCTTCATTCGAGGTAATGGCGTGCTCAACGCCTGGAGTCTGGGGAAAAGTCGGCCAGCTTCCGGTGGCAACCAGAATATGGGCCGAGGTATACTGCTGGCCGTCCACGTCTATGGTGTGGTCGTCAACCAGGCGGGCCGTACCTTCAATGATTTTCGCGCCCGCGCCTTCAAGCAGATTGCGATAAATGCCGTTCAGGCGGTTGATTTCTTTGTCTTTATTCTCAATCAGCTTTTGCCAATCGACGCTTCGCTCGCCAACTGTCCAGCCAAAGCCGGCGGCATCCTCAAAATGGTCCCGAAACTCCGAAGCGTACACCAGGAGTTTTTTCGGAATGCAACCCACGTTGACGCAGGTTCCGCCCAGATAGCGTTCCTCAACAACCGCAGTCTTGGCCCCATACGAGGCCGCGATCCGACTCGCCCGCACGCCACCGGAGCCGGCGCCTAACACAAAGAAATCATAATCGTAGCGACCCATACATTCTTTCTCCTGGCTCACCCCTTCACAATATCGCGGCGCACATCACACCGGATAATGCCGGCGAATGCAAGCGAGGAAAGGTTGATAGGCCCCCTCTAGTCTGGCAAGTTCCAGAGAATATGAAACTCGTCCTTCTCTTTTTGTCGATTCTTATGGGATGCGCACTTTATCCCGCTGTCGGCCATGCACAGCTTGATGTCCCTTCTGACCCAGCAACGAAAAGGGCCAATTTCCGGTTTGCCCCGCAAATGAACAACAACTTCGCTCTGGACTTGTACGCTCAAGTTGCGAAAGAAAGCCCTGGACAGAACCTCTTCTTCTCGCCCTATTCCATTTTGAGCGCCCTGACGATGACCGCCGAAGGGGCTCGGGGCGAGACCGCCCTGCAAATGGGAACCGTCCTCCGCTTTCCCGAAAAGGCGAGACGGTCCGATGACGCATCCGCCCCGTGGGATACGGCGAGCATTCATATGGAGATGGCAACAATCAAACGTCTTCTTTTGGATGAAGACCCTGCATATGAAATCAATATCGCCAATGCTCTCTGGCTGGAACAGACCTACCCTTTCCGCCCCCAATTTCTCGCAATTCTCAGCGATACGTATGGTGCGGCGGCACGCCAAGTCGATTTTATATTCAATGCGGACCCGACTCGGATTCAGATCAATAAATGGGTTGAAGAACAAACGAAAAATAAAATTAAAGACCTTACTTGCGCGAGATGTGATCAACTCGGCCACTCGGTTCGTACTCGCCAACGCAATTTACTTCAAAGGCAATTGGGCAGATCAGTTTGACGAGAGCGAGACTCAACCGAAAAATTTTACTCTGCTGGATGGATCGTCGGCTGAGGTCCCGTTTATGTCACAGCGTTCCTTGCGCACTCATTACGCTGAGCTAAGACCGGATGGGACTCCGAATAGCGCTACGCTGAACGAGGACACATTGTTATTCGACAGCCCACCCAATCCCGACGGTTTTCAGATTCTGGAGCTTGAATATCGCGGCAGAGATTTAGCTATGACCATTCTCTTGCCTAAAAAGCATACCGGATTGCCTGTTCTTGGAAGAATCTTGACAACCGACAAATTGACTCAGTGGCTGGATACAGTGGAGAGACGAGAGGTGCATGTCTTTCTTCCAAAATTCAAGCTGGAGGAGAACATGTCCCTCAAGCAAACGCTCTCCGCTATGGGCATGCCGAAAGCATTTGAGCCCAACGGGTTCCTCGGTATGAGCGATGCAGCCGATGCGTGGAAGCTCTATATCTCACACATTGCTCATAAAGCCTATGTAGATGTCAATGAAGAAGGAACTGAGGCTGCTGCGGCAACTATGGTGGTGGGAAGAGCCCGGAGCGCAGTCATTAAACCGCCAATTCCCACATTCCGAGCAGACCGACCATTTCTCTTTCTCATTCGGGATAAGCGAACTGGAACCATTCTGTTCCTCGGACGGCTGATGCGTCCACCACAATAGTCGGTTCAGTGCTGCGGAGTGCAGACAAAGCAGGGCGGAGTCTGGCCGGCGGAGCAGGGAGCTGATTGGCACACGCCGAGCGGCCCGCCCGGAAGCTGACACTGCACGCCGATTTGAGCACAGGCGGTGGGTGGAGTGGACTCGATCGAGTCGGGCAGATCGCAGGCGGAAAGCAGCAGCAGGACAATGAGGCACAGCATCGATATCTCCCCGCCTCGGACGTGTGGAACAAATGACATTGCCCGGCGACCGGCGCGCTGTTTGACCCTCACCTCCGTTCATCCTGAGCGTAGCGTCAGCGAAGTCGAAGGACAAACGGGACGCCTGACCGAACCGTCTACTCCCCTCCCTTTGGCCCATAAAAAATCGCCCACAGCATCAGACCGTCGGTGCAGTCTTCAAAGCGATGCTCGGCCCGGGCTGGGACAAACAGCATATCGCCGGTCTTGAACGGGTGCCGCTCGTCATCGACGATGAGCGTCCCGCTGCCGTTCATGGGGATATACAGCTCATCCTGGTCGTGGGGCTCCTGGTCGTCCGGGTCGGGCGGACGGTAGACCAGCGTAAACATCGAGCCGTGCGCCAGCCCGAGGCCGTACGGGCGCGAGCCGGGGCTGCCGATCTTGGCGATCGTTTCTTGGTAATCGGACACGAGCCCCTTGGTTTTGCTTTCACTCATGGTGTCCCGCCGTAGTTAAGAGTCCTCGAATAGCTCGAAGTCGGGCCAATGGAAATTCCTATCGTGGCCAGACCTGAGGATTCTTTGCTGCATCATGCCCGAGGGAAGTGCCATCGGGTAGTGGGCTGAGGTCTTGCGGTGGGGCGTGGCGACGGAATTTGTGGGTAACATCGTCGCCGCCGTAGCGCACGGTCACTCCACTGCGCGTATGCGTTGGGGAGAGGTTCCCGCCGGCCCCGTGCAGACTGGCTAAATGATGTACCACCACATCCCCCGGCTGGGGCGCAAAGGTAGCGATGTCGAAGTCGTCTTCGTGTCCGTCGATAAGTGGAACGTCGAGTCCGTCATCATCGTCGGCATGGGCATTGCTGATGAAGAAATTGACCTTGTAAATCCGGCCCGACTTGTGAACGCCCTTCAGGTAGTGGACCAGGCCCATGTCTTCGCTCTCGGCATACGCCGGAACGCGTACGCCACAAACCTGGCTGCCCTGGATGTTGTCATAGCCCAGGTCCTGGTGCCACGAGGTTTTCTCCAGAGTGAGGGGCGGTTTGACCAGGACCTGGTCATCGTACAGAAAAACTTTCTGAGACTGCATCAGCGTGGCCGCGATTTCCGGCAGAGGGGAATGCCTTGCCACATCGCGCAGGACATCGCTGCCCTGCCATGCGCCGGTGATGGATAAATAATGACCCCGATTCTCTGTTTCTGGCTGAATACGGTCTTCGAGCAGCACCGTACCGGCTAATTGCCGGGACGAGCCCCACTCGTTCTGCCCTTCCACCCACTTATTACGAGCTTGAAAACCAGAGACGGCTTCAGGAGCATTCGCAGCCAGACCAAGATTCGTGAAATCTACGGCCTGCCCCTTAGGGCTATTGACCAATTCATTGATACCGCGGGCGAGATGGTCAGCCCATTCCGGATCGAGAATACCAGGCAGCCAGACAACGCCGTCCTCCTCGTAAGTCCGCAGCTCTTTCTCAGTGATAGGGCGCCGCAAGTGGGTATTCATCAGTATCCTCACCCAGCACTTGGGTTCGTTTGAGCCCGGTCCAGCATGGACAGTACGCGTTCTGGGGTTAGCGGAACCTCGTTGACCCGCACGCCAAAGGGTGACAGCGCGTCGGCCACGGCATTCGCAATCGCCGCCGGCGGGGCAATCGCCCCACCCTCGCCCATGCCCTTGATGCCGTGCAATGTATACGGCGACGGCGTTTCAATATGGCCGATTTCTACCTGAGGCACATCCGCGGCAGTCGGAATCAGATAGTCCATAAATGTTCCGGTCAGGAATTGGCCGGCGTCATCATAGATGGCGTGCTCGTACAGCGCCGACCCGATTCCCTGGGCCACCCCGCCCTGGATCTGACCGTTCACAATAATGGGGTTGATGATCGTGCCGCAGTCTTCGACCACGATGTAGCGCAAGAGTTGAACCTGACCGGTTTCAGTATCGACCTCAATCGCGGCCACATGGGTCGCATTGGAGTGGGTGATCGGTGGCGGCTCATAGGCCACGGTCACATCCAGCCCCGGCTCTTCGTCGGGTGGCAGGCTCGTCGGCTGGGCGATAATTCGATGCGCCAGCTCGGGAATGGACAGCAGGCGCACCGCACCGGTTTTGCGTTGGACAGCGCCCTGGGCAAGTTCGAGGTCTTCCGCCGGGACCTCGGTCAGGCGCGCCGCAATGCGCAGCAGCTTATCCCGCAGCTTTCGCGAGGCCGAAATCACCGCCCCACCACCCGTCACCGCGCTCCGACTGGCCCAGGTCCCCCAGCCGCGCGGGGTGGCCTGCGTATCGCCCTGGACAACCGCCACGTCTTCGAGCGCCACGCCTAGCGTGTCCGCGATCAGTTGGGCATAGACGGTGTGGTGGCCCTGGCCGTGCGAGTGCGTCCCGACGAAGACCGTCACCTTGCCCGACTCATCAATGCGCAGCATGGCTGACTCATAGCCCCCGATCTTGACGCCAAAAGAATCAAACACGGCCGAGTTGTGGGCTGTGCCTTCCACATATGAGCCTATGCCCACCCCAAGATAACGGCCGTTCTCGCGGGCTTTTTGCTGTTCGGCCCGAAAATCGTCATAGCCGAGGATATCCAGCGCCTGTTGTAATGCGGCCTGGTGGCTGCCGCTCTCGATCTCCGCACCCATCAGTGTCGTATACGGATGCTCGTCCTGCGGGATCATATTCCGCAGCCGAATCTCTGCCGGATCAAGACCGAGCTTCTGGGCACCCATATCCAGCAGACGCTCCATAGTCAGAGCCGCAATCGGAATACCCACGCCCCGGTACACCCCGATGGAGGCTTTGTTGGTGGCGACCGTACAGGTTTCAAACCCGAAGACCGGAATTTTATACGGACCCGTGATGGTCCCGGCCGCGTGTTTGGGCTCAAAGGCCGAGCTCCAGGGATAGGACGAATAGCCACCCGCATCGCTCAGGAAGCGCGCCTTGAGGCCCAGCACGCGGCCGTCGCTCTTGAGAGCCAGTTCCGCAGTGACAATCTGATGCTTGGCCTGGAGAGAGGCCGACAGATGCTCCCGCCGGTCCTCGATCCATTTGATCGGTTTGCGCAGGGCTCTGGCCAGATACGTCACCAGGACCTCTTCGGGAAAAGGATGCGCCTTGAGGCCAAAGCCCCCACCCACGTCCGGAGAAATGACCCGGATGCGGTGCTCCGCCAGGCCCAGCAGCGTCGCCAGACTGGCCCGCAGGGTATGCGGCACCTGGGTGGACGACCAGACCGTCAGCGCCTCCGTTGCCACCTCAAACTGGGCGACACAGCCCCGCGTTTCCAGGGGTGAGGCCATGTGACGGCCGGTCACAAACCGTTCGGCCACCACGCAGTCGGCCGCCTGAAACGCCTGGCCCACCTCGCCGAGCTGGGCTTCGAGCCGTTCCATGACATTGTCACCCCACTCTTCGTGCACCAGCGGGGCGTCGGCGAGCAGGGCACGTTCCATATCGGCCACGGCCTCAAGCGACTCGTAGTCGACCTCGACAAGCTCGGCCGCGTCCTCGGCAGTGTAGCGATCCGTCGCCACCACGGCAGCGACCAGATCGCCCACAAAACGGACCTTGTCAGGGGTGAGAACGTGCCAGTTGCACGATTTGTGAAAAGGGACTTTCTGCGTATCAAACTCGACCCGGAGCGGCTTGATCGTTTCCAGAATATCCTGGCCGGTCAGGACATACGCCACGCCCGGTGTGGTCAGCGCGGCCTGAGCATCGATGTTCGTAATTTTGGCGTGGGCGTGAGGGCTACGGACAAAGGCGACCGCCAGCATGTCGGGAAGTACGAGGTCATCAACGTATTGGGTTTTTCCCAGTAAGACGCGCGGATCTTCGACCCGGCGGACCTGCGCTCCCAGCATTTTCCCGGTTCCCTCACGACTCATGGCTGACCCTCCCGAAAGGTCTTCTCAGGCTGAAGACAGACTGCTGCCGTTCGCTATCAGGCCGCGGCGCGGCTCTGTTCTATCCAGCCCAACACCCGTTCCGGAGTGAGGGGGATGGCATTCACCCGCACCCCAAATGGAGCCAGCGCATCGGCAACCGCATTCGCTATCGCCGCCGGCGGAGCGATAGCCCCGCCTTCTCCCGCGCCTTTGATGCCGTGGGGCGTATGCGGAGATGGACTCTCAATATGACCGATTTCCACCTGCGGCACATCAACGGCGGTGGGGATCAGATAATCCATCAGCGTCCCCGTCAGAAACTGGCCGTTCTCATCGTAGAGGGCGTGTTCGTACAGGGCCGAGCCGATGCCCTGCGCCACGCCGCCCTGAATCTGGCCGTCGACAACGGTCGGGTTGATAATCGTGCCGCAGTCTTCAACCACGATATAGCGCAGCAAGTCCACCTGGCCGGTGTCGCTGTCCACCTCGACCAGGGCGATATGGCTCGCGTTGGCATGGGTGGACGGCGGGGGTTCATAGTGGGCCGTGGCGTCCAGACCGGGCTCTTCATCCGGTGGCAGGCTGCCGGCCTGCACCAGCACGCGATAGGCAAGCTCCTTGATGGGCAGCAACGGGGTGGCATCCGCTTTGCGCCGGATCATCCCCGCAGCCAGTTCCAGATCGTCGTCCGGCACCTCGGTCAGCCGCGAGGCGATACGCAATATCTTGCTGCGCAGCTTTTGGGACGCCTTGGAGATCGCCCCGCCGCCGGTGACGGCACTCCGACTGCCCCAGGTGCCCATGCCGTAGGGAACGGCGTTGGTATCGCCCTCGATGATTCTGATAGCGGCGAGCGGCAGGCCAAGTTCGTCGGCCGCAACCTGGGCCAGGGTTGTTTCATGACTCTGACCGTGGGAGTGGGTCCCGACCAGCACGGTGACCGTGCCGGCTACGTCCATGCGTACCGTTGCCGATTCATAGCCGCCCAGATGTAGGCCCATCGAGGCGAAGGCCGCCGAGCTCGGGGCGGTGCCTTCCAGGTAGCAGCCGATGCCGATGCCCAGGTAGCGGCCCTGAGCGCGGGCCCGCTGCTGTTCGGCCCTGCATTCCTTATAGCCCAGGATGTCCAGCGCTTTCTGGAGGGATTCGCGATGGCTGCCGCTCTCGACTTCCGCGCCGATAATGGTGGTATACGGATGTTCCTCTTTGCGGATCATATTCCGCAGCCGAATCTCTGCCGGGTCGAGTCCCAGTTTGTAGGCGGCCAGGTCCATGAGTCGCTCCATGGTCAGCACCCCAATCGGCAGCCCTACCCCGCGATACACCCCAATAGTAGTCTTGTTGGTGGCAACCGACACAGCCTCGAAAGCGAAGGTCGGGGTCTTATACGGTCCGGGCATGCTTGAGGCGGCGTGGCCGGCTTCAAACGCCGACCCCCACGGATATTCGGAATACGCGCCCACATCGCTGACAAACCGGCCTCTGATGCCGAGGATGGTGCCGTCCTGTCGCACGGCGAGTTCGGCCTGGGCGACTTGTTGTTTGGCGTGCAGCGAGGCCGACAGATTTTCGCGGCGGTCTTCGATCCATTTGACCGGGCGGCCGAGACGGCGCGCCAGATAGGCGGTCACGGCCTCCTCGGGAAAGAGATGCGCCTTTTGCCCGAACCCACCCCCAACGTCCGGGGCAACCACCCGGATATGATGTTCCGGGAAGTCCAGCACCAGGGCAATATGCGAGCGGAGGACATGCGGCACCTGGGTGGACGACCACACCGTCAGCGTGTCGCTCGCGCGCTCAAAAGACGCCACACAGCCCCGCGTCTCCATGGGCAGAGCCATATGGCGGCCGGTGGTAAGGCGTTCCGAAACAACGCAATCGGCAGTCTGGAACGCTGTGGTCACGTCGCCAATCTCGGCCCGAAGCGTCTGCATGACGTTATCGCCCCACTCCTCATGCACGAGCGGGGCGTCTGCTGCGAGTGCCTGTTCGACATCGGACACGGGCTCAAGCGGCTCGTACTCCACGTCGATCAAACCGGCGGCGTCTTCTGCCGCATACCGATCGGCAGCCACTACGGCCGCTACGGCCTCGCCCACAAAACGCACCTTGTCCTGGGCCAGCACGGGCCAATCGCAGGGCTTATGCGTCGGGGCTTTGTCTTGATCGTATTCGACTCGGAGCGGCTTAATGGCCCCGGCAATATCGGCGCCGGTTAACACGAGATGGACGCCGGATTGACTCCGGGCCGGGTCCACGTCAACAGACCCAATCCGCGCGTGCGCATACGGGCTGCGGACAAAGGCCAGCGCGAGCGCGTTGGGCAGGTCGAGATCGTCCACATACTGCGATTTGCCCAACAGGATGCGCGGGTCTTCGACCCGGCGGACCTGCGCGCCGACCATCTTACCGGTTCCACCTTGGGAGGCTGCCATATGCCGGTGTCCTAGGAGCGGGCTTGTTCCGCGACGGCCTGAACGGCTTTGATAATGTTCGCGTAGCCGGTACAGCGGCACAGATTGCCGGACAGTCCGTGCCGGATTTCTTCTTCGCTCGGCTGCGGATTCTTGTTGAGCAAATCAACCGCGCTCATCAGAAACCCGGATGTACAGAAACCGCACTGGAGCGCATGGTTGTCCCAAAAGGCCTGTTGCAGCGGATGCATTTCATCCCCATTGGCGAGCCCCTCAAGCGTCTGGAGTTCCGCCCCATCGGCCTGAACGGCAAATAACAGGCAGGACCGCACGCTTTCGCCGTCCATGATGATGGTACAGGCGCCACACACGCCGTGTTCGCAGCCGAGATGGGTTGCGGTCAGACCCAGGTCGTGCCGGATGAAGTCGGCCAGGAGGCGGCGCACCGGAACTTTATGTTCGTATTCGCGGCCATTGACGCGGACGCGGATGGTTTGACTCTCGGCGAATTGCGTTTCTGCCATATCCCTTTCCCCCTGTTACTAAAGAGTAAACGTGTCCAGCATCTGCATGTCTATTGGAGGACACGTTTACTCTTTTGAGCCCAGGCTTCTTTCAGCGCGCGTTGGGTCAGCACCTTGACCATTCTGCGTCGATAGTCGGCAGAACCGTGGACGTCGCCTGAGGGATCGACCGCGGCGGCGGCTTTTTCCGCGGCGGCGGTCATCACCGCGGCATCGCCCTGACTGCCGATGAGGATCGGTTCTACGTCGGCAACGTGGAGTGGCGTGGAATGCGCTCCCCCAACCGCCACTGAGGCCGCCGCGCAGGTTCCGCTGGCATCCAGCGTCAACTGACAGGCAATGGCCACGATAGCGAAATCGCCCGGTCGGCGGCACAGCTCCTGGAAGCCCCAGACCGCTCCGGTAGAAGCGACCGGGAAACGGACCTCACACAGGATTTCATTCGGCTCAATCGCCGTCATGAGTGGGGCGAGAAAAAATTCACGCGCCGCAATCGTCCGCGAGTTGCCCTGGGAGCGCAGCACGAACTGGGCGGCCAGCACCGCGGCGATTAAGGGCCATTCCGCGGCAGGGTCGGCATGGACCAGGCTGCCCCCAATGGTTCCCCGGTTGCGTATCGCCAGGTGGCCGACCTCGACCGCGGCTCGACACAGGAGCGGCTGGGCGGCCCGAACCTCATCGGACACCTCGATCTGTCTATGCCGCGTCATTGCGCCAATGCACAGGGTGTCGTTGTCCCGCCTGATATAGGCCAGATCATCCAGGCGATTCAGATCGACAATGGACTCAACCGAGGCCATGCGCAGGTTGAGCAGCGGCACAAAACTCTGCCCACCAGCCAGTAGTTTGGCCTCATCCCCACCCGCCTGCAGCAAAGCCAGGGCGTCGTCAACAGAGCCGGGACGCGCATATTTGAATGGTGCTGGTTTCATATCCTCCAGCTAACAGGTTTCAGATATCAGAGCAAACAAAAATAGGGATGGGTGAGGCGCGTTTTGGTTGACATACACAGCGCCCAACCGTAGGACGGGAGCAATGATACACTTTGACGGTCTTCTTATCGTCGAGGCCCGGAGATTCTGAGACCATGACGCAGCTTGACGCCCAGGCAATTCAGGATATTGCCGTGGGAGCGTCCGTGCTCGGAACCGGAGGCGGCGGCGACCCGACGTTGGGCCGGCTCATGGCGCAACAGGCCGTTGTTCAACACGGTCCCATTGCGCTGCTTGCGCTTGACGAACTCGCCGATGAGGCGTGGGTGATTCCTACCGCCATGATGGGGGCGCCAACGGTTTTGGTTGAGAAGATTCCGAGCGGGAACGAGGTGATCGAGGCGTTCCAAATGATCGAGCGTCACCTGCAATGTCAGGCGACCGCCACCGCGTCAATCGAGGCGGGTGGCGTCAACTCCATGCTGCCGCTGGTTGTGGCCGCTACCTTGCGTATTCCCGTGCTCGACGCGGACGGCATGGGGCGCGCGTTTCCCGAACTGCAAATGGTCACCCCTACCCTGCACGGGGTTGCGGCGACCCCGATGGTCGTAGCGGACGAAAAAGGCAACCAAGTGTTGCTGCAAACGCCGGACAATCAGTGGACCGAACGGCTGGCCCGAACGGCGACCATCGCCATGGGCTGTTCGGCCAGTATTGCCCTGTATGCCATGCAGGGCCGCGTTGCGAAACGCGCCCTGATTCCGGGCACCCTCAGCCTCGCCGCCAGGATCGGTCACACCCTCCGCAGCAGCAAACAAACCAATCCGCTCCAAGCGCTGACCAGCCTGCTGGCCGGCCGCCAGTTGTGTCAGGGAAAGATCACGGACGTTCAACGCCGGACCGAGGGCGGATTTGCGCGGGGCGAGTTGCAGATCGCGGGGGCCGGCCCGGATGCCGGACAGGCGTTTCGGTTGTCCTTCCAGAATGAAAATCTCGTTTTCTGGCGCGGCGACCGGCCCGAGGTCACGGTGCCGGACCTGCTGAGCGTGGTTGACGAACAGACCGGGCTGCCGATTACGACCGAGGCGCTCAGATATGGCCTGCGTATCACCGTATTAGCCTTTCCGTGTCATGCTCAGTGGCGCACCCCTGAGGGGTTGGCGCTGGTGGGTCCGCGTTATTTTGGCTACGACATAGACTATGTCCCCCTCCACAGCTGAACCCACGGACCAGGCCGAGCCGGCCCGCCGCCGAGACCGCGCGTTTCGGCTCGGCATCGATGTGGGCGGCACCCATACCGATGCCGTTATTCTTGACACCACCGACCGGGTTATTGCCAGCACCAAGACGCCGACCACAGCGGATGTCAGCACCGGGATTGTCCAGGCCCTGCGAGACGTCCTGATCGCCTCTCGGCTCCCGCCGGCCGCAATCGCCTACGCCATGCTCGGCACCACGCATTGTACCAATGCCGTGGTCACCCGCCAGGAATTGAATACGGTCGGGGTTATGCGGCTTGGGGCACCGGCGACCCGCGCGGTTGAGCCTCTGCTGACCTGGCCGCAGGATCTCAAGCAGGTCGTCGGTGTCCGGCATGCGATTCTTCACGGCGGACATGAGTATAACGGTGAGCCCTTGTCCGAACTGAATGAGCAGGAAGTGCGGCAGACTGCCCGTGCGTTCAAAGGACACGTCCAGGCTATTGCCGTCAGCGGGGTGTTTTCTTCGGTCAATGCCGCCCATGAGTTGCGCGCCCGTGAGATCGTACGGGAGGAATTGGGCGCGGATACTCCCGTCAGCTTGTCAAGTGAAATCGGCAGTGTCAGCCTGCTGGAGCGCGAAAATGCAACCGTCCTGAATGCAGCCTTGATGCGTGTGGCCCGGCGGGCGATGCGGGGCTTTGAACAAGCCGTTCGCGAGCTCAACATCCCAGCCACTCTTTTCTTGGGCCAGAATGACGGCAGCCTGATGTCTCTGGACTATGCCGTGCGGTATCCCATCTTCACCATTGCCTCGGGGCCGGCCAATAGTATCCGTGGGGCGGCAGCGTTAAGCCAGTTGCGAGACGCCATTGTCGTTGACATTGGTGGGACCACGACTGATATCGGCGTGCTGCACAAAGGCTTTCCACGAGAATCGCAATTAGCCGTCGAGATTGGCGGCGTGGCCACCAATTTCCGTATGCCGGACCTTATTTCGATCGGTTTGGGCGGCGGGAGTCGGGTTCACCCGGAAGAGGCAGTGTGCGTTGGACCGGACAGCGTTGGCTATCGACTCCAAACGGAAGCCAGGGTGTTTGGCGGTCCTCAGCTGACCGCGACCGATCTGGCCGTAGCAGCCGGGCGCATACGGCTCGGCAATCTCAGTCGGGTCCGGGCGTTACCCAAGACAACGCTCGACCAGGGGCTGGACTATATCCGGCGTACCCTTGAAGAGTATGTTGACCGCGTAAAACTTTCGGCCGACCCGGTTCCGGTTGTTGCCGTCGGTGGTGGCAACATCTTGTTTCCCGATGCGCTCCGAGGCGTGTCGGATATTATCCGGCCGGAACAGGCTGGCGTTGCCAATGCCATTGGCGTGGCGATTGCGCAAGTCAGCGGGACAGTGGACAGCGTATTTTCGCTGGAAAAGCAGAGTCGGACTGAAGCCCTGGACCGGGCGACCGCCCTGGCCTCTGAGCGCGCCGTCGCCGCTGGTGCCGCACCGGATAGAGTTGAGATACTCGACCTCGAAGAAGTTCCCCTGGCCTATCTGCCGGGCAATGCGGTGCGGATCAAAGTCAAGGCGGTGGGCAGTCTGAAGACGGAATGAGAGACGGAATGAGAGACGGAATGAGGTTGAGAAAGAGTAACGATGAAAACATATGCCGCTGTCCTGAAATCGCCCCTTCCCGTTATCTTCGTTGTCACCTTATGCGTGCTTTTTCCGACTTCTATCTATCCCATAGGGATTGGTACTGGGGTTGGAGGGCTGGGGACGGGGAGGCCGGGCGCAGGTGACGAGAACTCACGCTTCCCCATAAAGGTTAGACTGGAAGGATTCCTGCGGTATATGCCGGCAGTCAGCCAACGACCTGAGCTTGATGTCGTCACCTTGGGGATTACGCGCTATGGCGAGCAATATCCGTTTGTCCTCGTCGCGATTGAAGCCGTGGACTTACCCCGGATGACTCCCCGCCGGTTGCTCAAGATTGTGAAAAAGTGGCGACTCAATTTCAATATTGTCGGCCCCGAAGACCTGCTGTCTGAAGTAGCCCAGGCTCTCCCCGGAACTCCGTTAACCATTGTGGGCTTCTTAACTCCGCGCAAGCGGACATTTCAGCTCTGGAGTGTCGAGGGGTTTGGGTTTGATTTGCCCGGCAGCGAGACGCAAGCCGAATTACTATTCAAGAAGGAAGCCGTGTCACCACCTGTTGAAGGCGGCGAGGAAAACGACCAGGATGATATTCTCCTGCTCGACTAGGAAAAGTTGGTCTGTCAGCCGAGATCATAGAAAATTCGGGCAGATTCTTCTTTACACGAAATCTTCCAACCGGGTCAGGTAAAAGTCTCTGGATAGCTGGCTCTACGGCACCTTCCCTTTATGTTGACTCATCCCCTGTAAAATTTACATGGGCACCCAGTCAGAAATGTCCATTTTAGGCAAATGGATAGGAAAAATACCCGGAATATTAGTTTTTGACTATAGTCAATTAAATTCATTTATGGACTCTTTTCGTGGACCTATTCCTTGACCCCCTCCCCCATCCCTCCTGATACGAAAATTCCTCGGCACACTCCGCCTCAGACGACTTCATTACATGCACAATAGCTCTTCAAAAGCTTTCCTCGGCACCAGATTCATCGTATAGCTAAGGCGAACAGGAATCGTCAGTAACGCAAAACTTCGCAATTGGGATAAGCAGACAGGAATTGTTATGCGTATTGCCGTTGATGTTGGTGGCACGTTTACGGACGTGATCCTGCTGGACGAAGAAACCCAGGAACTGCGCCTGGAAAAAGTCGAGACCACGCCGCACAATCCGGCCAGCGGTGTCCTGCAAGGCTTTCATAAAGCAGACGCAACACCCAGTACGATCGACTATTTCGTGCATGGCACAACCCTGGGACTCAACGCCCTGCTGACCCGCACGGCCGCCCGGGTGGCGATTCTGACCACCAAGGGCTTCCGCGATGTGTATGAACTGGGCCGCACGGCCCGCGACCCCATGTATGACCTCACCTACCGCAAACCCAGGCCGCTCGTGCCCCGCTCTCTCGCCTTTGAGGTGACTGAGCGTCTGGACTATCAGGGCAATGTGCTGACCGCCTTTGACGAGCAGGAAGCCAGAGCGGTGGCCCGCAAACTGCGCGAACACGAAGTCGAGGCGGTGGCAGTGTGTTTTCTGCATAGCTATGCCAACCCCCAACACGAGCTGGCGGCGCAGGCTGTCTTGCAGCAGGAGTGCCCGGCTCTCTTCGTGACATTGTCGCATCAGCTCAGCCGCGAATATCGGGAGTACGAGCGGACCAGTACCACCGTGATTGACGCCGGCATTAAACCCATCATGCGGAGCTATTTGGAGCAACTCGACGGCGAGTTGCGGGCTGGTGGCTTTAAGGGCCACTTCCTGCTGACGCGCTCGGGCGGCGGGGCCATGACTGTGGCCTCGGCCAAGGAACAGCCGGTGCATTTGGTGCTGTCCGGGCCGGCGGGCGGCGTGATCGGCGCCAGCGCGTTGAGCGCGCTCGTTGGGGCGCACAACCTGATCACGCTGGACATGGGCGGGACGAGCCTGGACGCCTCACTCATTGTTGACGGCCACACTCAAGTTGACACCGACGCCGCCTTTGAGCATTTTCCCATCTCCCTTCCCATTCTTGATATCAAGACAATTGGCGCCGGCGGCGGGAGCATCGGCTGGATAGACGAGGGCGGGCATCTGCAGATGGGGCCCCACAGCGCCGGGTCCGTACCGGGGCCGGCCTGCTATGCCAAGGGCGGTCAGCAACCGACCTTCACCGACGCCGCCCTGCTGGCCGGCTATCTTGATCCGGCCAATTTTCTTGGGGGTGAAATCGGCCTCGATCCGCAGCCGGCCCGCCGGGCGCTCCAGGAGCGGCTCGCTACTCCGCTGGGCCTGTCCGTGCCCCAGGTGGCAAGCGGCATGCTGCGCATGAGTGAGGCGAAAATTACGGGCGCGATCCGTGAGATCTCAATCGAGCGCGGCTTTCACCCTGGAGATTTCGCTCTGTTCGCTTTTGGCGGTGGTGGTGGTTTTGTGGCGGCTGGCGTGGCGCGGGAACTCGGGCTGCCGCGCGTGATCATTCCACCCGGCCCGGCAAATTTCTCTGCCCTGGGAATGCTGATGGTCGACGTGGTCCACGATTTTTCCCAGACTCTGGTCACCGACCTCCAGGCGGCCGACTTGGCGGCCATTCGTGCTGCCTATGTACTCTTAGCCCAACAGGGGACGCGTGCCCTGGAACAGGACGGCTTCAGCCCTGCCGACCAGCGCCTGGTCCGCTCGGCAGAGCTCCGCTACTCCGGCCAGGAGCACACGGTGAATGTGACACTTCCTGGACATGAAATCACCGCTGGTGACCTCAGCCAGATGACAACCACGTTTAATGAATCTCATCGTATACAGTACGGCCATAGTATGGATGATCCCATTGAGCTGGTGACGCTACGCCTGCGGGCGGTCGGACTGCTGCCGCGCCCGCGCCTGCCAAAGATTGCCTCAGGGGCGGATAATGTCGAGGCCGCGCGAAAGGGGGAGCGACCGGTCTACCGGCCGGGCCTCACTCAGCGCGAGCACCAAGTCGGGTACGCCGTGTATGATCGCCGCAAACTGCACCGAGCGGATCGGATTGCCGGTCCGGCCATCATCGAGGAGCCGACGTCAACCACGCTCCTCCATGCGGGCGATACGCTGACGGTTGGGGAGTATGGCGAATTAGTGCTGACCATTGGCGAGTTACCCTGATACGGACAGGAGAAGGCTATGCAGACGGTCGATCCCATTACGGTTGAAGTGATCCACAATTATTTACTGTCCGCGGCCCGTGAGATGAACCGCAACCTGATGCGCACGGCGTATAACACGATTGTGTATGAGGTGCGGGATTTCGGACTGGGCCTGTATGACCGTCACTGTCGCCTGCTGGCGGAGGCGCCGGGGCTGGCGATTTTTACGCGGGCGAACGATTACGCGCTCAGAAAAATCGTCGAGTTTCTGGGTGAGGACAATATTCATCCAGGCGACGTGATTTTGCTCAATTATCCGTTCTGGAGTTCGACCCATACCCTTGATGTGACGGCTTCGTCACCGATTTTCCATGAAGACCAGTTGGTCGGTTTTACCGCAGTCAAAATCCACTGGCTGGATTTGGACCAGAAAGATGCCGGCTATTGTCTTGATACCACTGATATGCACCAGGAGGGCTTATTTTTCCCGTGTTCAAAGATCTACAAGCGTGGGGTACTTAATAAGGAACTCGAAGATATCATCCGCTTTAACTGCCGCATGCCCGAGCGTGTCCTGGGCGATATGAATGCCCAGATCTCGTCGTGTCGGACGGGGGAACGGCGGGTCCAGGAACTGGTCAAGAAATTCGGTCTTGAAACTTTTACCCAGGCAACAGCGCAGATACTTGACCACGGGGAACGGCTGGCGCGGGCGCGCCTGTCTGCCCTGCCCAAAGGCAGATGGTCGGCTGAGGACTGGGTGGATGATGACGGAATTGATAAGGATACCATGCTCAAAATAAAGGCAACCGTGACCATCTCGGAAGACGAGTTATTGATTGATTTCAGCGGTTCTTCAGCCGCGGTCAAAGGCCCGGTGAATATTCCCATCGGGCTGACCATGGGCGTGGGAGCGTTGATCTTCAAAGCGATCACAACGCCGGATACGCCGGCCAACGACGGCAACTTCCGTCCGCTGCGGGTTGAGGCACCGCCGGGTAGCCTGATGCATGCCGTCCCGCCGGCGGCCACGTTTACCCTGTGGCCGGGCATCCTGGCGACCGAGGTCGTCACCAAGGCCCTCGCCCAGGGCATACCCGATATTGTTCCCGCCTGTTCGGGCGGAGACCTGTGTTCCATGATGGGGGTCGGCACCCACCCGCGCACGGGGAAAATCTGGCTTGAAAGCACGAACGAGGGGGTCGGCTTTGGCGGCCATGCGGGCGGCGATGGGGAACATGGCATCATGCATTTGACAGAACCGGGCTGCCAGAACGTTCCCATTGAGGTCATGGAAACGAAAGCGCCGTTATTGATCGAACAGTACGGTTTGCGTCAGGACTCGGGCGGGGCGGGTGAACATCCGGGCGGACTGGGCGTGACCCGAAAGTATCGATTTTTATCTGAGGCATCAGCGCTGACGCTGATCAAAAAAACGAAAACCCGCCCCTGGGGCATGGCTGGTGGCCAGAGCGGAGAAAATTGTCACGTGATTCTTCGCCCTGGAACAGACCGGGAGCAGACCACGGGGATGGTCTATGAGGCCATGGCTCCGGGTGAGGTTTTGGTCAACTGTTCCGGCGGGGGCGGCGGCTGGGGAAATCCACTCAAGCGCGATCTGGAAAAAGTACTCAATGATGTGAGGAATGGATATATTTCGCCGACGAGCGCCGAGCGAGACTATGGCGTCGTCATTGATCCAGACACATTGACGCTGGAGGCAGCGGCAACCGAGGCATTACGGAACGAGAAGAAAACCAGTGCTGAGACGACATGACACGAGGGCCGCTGCAGGGTTCTTTCCTCTAGCCGTCTTCGGACGGCTTTTCCAAGCGGCGACGGCGGGCGGTCAGGAGGGACGCAAACGCGACTCTGAGCTCGGGGTTGTCGATGGGCGGAACGGGGACAGCCCGAAACGGCGGTAGTGTTCGCCGTGGGGGTGAGGTGGTTATAGCCTCCGCCTGTCGTATGGGCCCTCGCCCAAAATAGATCTGCGTAATCACCTCCGCCCCAATATGCTGATTCAGCCGGCGACGGATACGCTCCTTCACAAATTGCAACTCTTGCATCAGGGCGGGATGGAAGACGGTCACAAAAAGTTTTCCGTTCCGAAACCGGGTCGGCTGCGCCCTTTTTGCATTGGCCGGACCGACGACCTCCGGCCACGCTTCCCAGGCCCGATATACGCGCAGTTTTTCGGGCTCGGCACTGTCGGGGAAAACGGTCCGTAAGACCCCGGCGACGGAATTCCAGTGCGCATTCTTCGTTTGACGGCCCATCCTTGCACAGGATAGAGCAAAACCCTTGAAAACAGAAGAGATTTTCGCCGTCTACCAGGACTTGTGGCCTCAGACCTTGACAATACCACATGTTGTATGCAAGCTTCTCAATTCATCAGCTTCTTATTCATACAACACCGTTCAGTGGGGAGAGGAGGAGGTCATGGCAGCGAAGGTGCGGAGGAGAGATGGGGTGGAGGAAACAGCCGAGGCAGAGGGAGTATCCGTGGCAGAACAACCCAAACGACAAGCGGTCCGGAAAGGCGCCGGACTGACGATGCAGCGCTATTTTACCCAGCCAAACGTCGATCCGTTCGATGCGGTTGAATGGGAGAAGCGGAGTGCCGTGATCTCGGGCGAAAACGGCGAAGTGGTTTTTGAACAACACGAGGTAGATATCCCGAAATCCTGGTCTCAACTCGCGACCAATGTCGTGGTTTCAAAATACTTTCGGGGTCCGCTCGGGACCCCCCAACGCGAGTCCAGCGTCCGCCAGATGATCGGGCGCGTGGTCAACACGCTTACCACCTGGGGGAAACAGGGCAATTATTTTGCCAGTGCAGGCGACGCCCAGGCCTTTTCAGACGACTTGACCCATTTACTTGTCCAGCAAAAATTGGCCTTTAATAGTCCGGTCTGGTTCAACCTCGGCGTCGAGCCCCACCCCCAGTGTTCGGCGTGTTTTATTCTGTCGGTCGACGACACCATGGACTCCATTCTGGATTGGTACCGCCGGGAAGGCGTGATTTTTAAGGGTGGCTCGGGCGCGGGGGTCAATCTCTCCGCGATCCGCTCGGCAAAAGAACAGCTCGGTGGGGGGGGAACGGCGTCGGGGCCGGTTTCTTTTATGCGAGCCGCCGATGCCTCCGCCGGGGTCATTAAGTCCGGCGGGAAAACCCGCCGGGCCGCGAAAATGGTGGTCCTCAACGCCGACCATCCAGACATCGTCGAGTTTATTCAGTGTAAGGCGGAAGAAGAGAAAAAAGCCTGGACCTTGATTGAGGCTGGCTATGACAGCTCCATCGACGGAGATGCGTATAGCTCTATTTTCTTCCAGAATGCCAACAACTCGGTCCGCGCGACGGATGGCTTTATGCAGGCCGTGGTGAATAACACCGCGTGGCAGACGCATTTTGTCCTGACCGGCGATCCGTGCACGTCCTATCAGGCGCGCGATCTCATGCACATGATTGCCACCGCAACCCACCACTGTGGCGATCCGGGCATGCAGTTCGATACCACGATTAACAACTGGCATACCTGTCCGAATACCGGTCGGATCAATGCCTCGAACCCCTGTTCGGAGTATATGCACCTCGACGATAGCGCCTGCAATTTGGCGTCTCTCAATCTGCTCACATTCCTCAAAGACGACGGGAGTTTTGACACCGCCGCGTTTAAGCACGCCGTCGATATCAGCATCACCGCCCAGGACATCATCGTCGATAACTCAAGCTATCCAACGGAGGAAATCACGGCCAATGCCAGGGCGTTTCGTGAACTCGGTCTCGGCTATGCCAACCTCGGCGCCCTGCTCATGTCCCTCGGCCTGCCCTATGACTCAGAGGCCGGCCGGCAGTATGCCGGAGCGCTCACGGCCCTGATGACGGGCCAGGCATATCTCCAGTCGGCGCGTCTGGCAGAAGAGCTTGGACCGTTTTCCGGGTATGCGGAAAACAGCAAGCCCATGCTGAAGGTGATCGACCAGCACCGCTCCTATGCGTATAAGCTGGACCCCGCCCTCGTTCCGCTCGATCTGCTGTCGGACGCGCGTAAGGTCTGGGACGAAGCTCTGTTGTTGGGACAAGCCGTCGGCTATCGCAACTCACAAGCCAGCGTGTTAGCCCCGACCGGCACCATCGCCTTCATGATGGACTGCGACACCACCGGCGTTGAACCCGACATCGCCCTGGTCAAATACAAACGTCTGGTCGGTGGCGGCCTGCTCAAGATCGTGAACAATACGGTTCCCCGCTCCCTCAAACGCCTCGGCTACGACAGCCAGGAAATCCAGTCGATTGTTGAATATATCGATGAGCATGAAACGATCGAGGGAGCTCCCAATTTACGTGACGAACACCTCAGCGTGTTTGACTGTGCGTTTAAGCCGGCGAATGGGAGTCGCACGATTCATCATTTAGGCCATTTGCGCATGATGGGCTCGGTCCAGCCCTTTATTTCCGGGGCCATCTCAAAAACGATCAATATGCCCAATGATGCCACCGTCGCAGACATCACCCAGGCCTATATCGAGGCGTGGCAGCTCGGACTGAAAGCCGTCGCTATCTATCGGGACGGCTGCAAGCTGGTTCAGCCGCTGGGGACGCAGAAGCAGTCTCATCAAGCGGCACGCCAAGCCAGCCAGGCCGCCGCTCCGACCGAGCCACAACCGGTTCGCAGGCATTTACCGGAAGACCGGAGTGCGATTTGTCACAAATTCGAAATTGCAGGGCATGAAGGCTATATTCATATTGGCTTTTATGAGGACGGGACGCCGGGTGAAATGTTTATCCGGATGGCGAAAGAAGGCAGCACGATCTCGGGCTTAATGGACACCATTGCCACCCTGACCTCGGTCTCATTGCAGTACGGTGTGCCGCTCGAAGCCCTGGTCGCCAAGTTCAGCCACGTCCGATTTGAGCCGTCGGGCTTCACCCGGAACCCGGATATTCCGTTTGCGAAATCTTTAACCGATTATATTTTCCGTTTTCTGGGTACCCGCTTCTTGTCCACCGAGCAGAAACAAGACGCCGGATTAGCCGAAATGGAGTCCGAATCCCTCCAGACCGAGGCTCACCCTCCACAGCCTGTCGCACCGGTTAAACACGACGTAGAGACCACACCCGCTGCTATTGATGAGCGTATACAGCAAAGACCAGTGGACACCGCCTATACTCGCCCGACTTGGCAGACCCAAGCCGATGCGCCAAGTTGTGCGGACTGTGGCTCAATCATGATCCGCAATGGTTCGTGCTATAAGTGCCTGGATTGTGGTTCAACCAGCGGTTGTTCGTAGACTTTACCCAGCGTGGTAGAGCATCTGTTGTGGGGAAAGGGAGGCAAGGGGCAACATAAGCGGGGAGTTGAGTGGGCCTCTCTGGGACGGGCCGGTATCAAACCGGGCGGGGCGCTGGATAGCGCCCCGCGGTTGACCTGGGCAAGATCGATAGCATGGATTTCCAGCCTTGCCGCCGCCAGCGGCGGCAACTTGGCAGACGACACCAAGGCAGGCGTCATCTTCAGGCAGGCCCGTCGTGGTCCCCGAGGATGACAGGTCCGCTCTTCGCATGAGCCTGCTTTCCGCCTCAATTACTCAGCGTCACCGGCATAGGGATAGGATAGGCATACGATATGCCATAAATCAGATGCGGCCCCGCAGACTTTGCCATTTTCAGCTCTTTGGGCTTGGTTCACGGGGAGACGTGTAGGACAAAGCCGTTTTTTGCCGTCAAAAGGCGTGGCCGTTTGGGAGATTGCTTGACTGGAAGCTGCATAGTGTGTGAGGGTATCTTTCTGGTGAGTCTGAATTAGTGGCCGACTTCTTTGACTATTCCTTGGGAACCACTCTCCTCGGCCTGATCAAGTAAATAACCGAGTTCCCGCAGCCCTTCATTCATATGGTAGGCGACGGACAAGAGCGAGCTATAGGTATCCTCGTCCGGATCATACAATTTGAGGTGATCGTTGATGACACACAGGAGCTCTCGCATCTGCTCTTCAGCATGTATGAGATGCTCACATGGAGCCATCGCCTCCTCCCTCTCATTGAGCAGTGTTCCCATGGAGGGTATTGTAGCCGACCCGCCGCGCGTCGCCTAGAGGGAGCTATCTTTCCCCGACCTCCATGCAGCGGTCTTGACGCATGGGGGGGAAAAGCGTTCTGATACCAGCCATAATGGATGGCGTGTCAGGCTGGTACTCTAGTAAAGTATAGCGGAGGCATTGTGAGACGCATATATACGGGTCTATTGGCCCTCGTCGTCAGCGCTAGCGCGGTTGGACTACTCGCCGCGAACCCTCAGGATTATATCGACAGCGGCCGCAAATTTGAGAACGAGATGCGCTGGGGCGAGGCCATGGCCGAATACCATTGGATTCTCACCGAAATTGATCCGAACCATGTGGAGGCGCACTACCGTCTCGGCGTTGTGCGCGAAAAAGTCGGTGCAATACAAGATGCCATTCAGTCCTACACAAGGGTCCTGCAACTCAGCCCCAGCCATCCTGGGGCAAGGAATTTTCTTGAAGGCTATCATGTGAACGAAGGGATTGCGTTTCGCCGCGAACAGAAATTTGACGAGGCGAAGGCCGCCTTCCAACAGGCCCTCAGGATTAATGGCTCCTCGGCCGCTGCCCATTTTGAACTCGGTCAGGAGCTCGCGCGCCAAGGCCAACTCGATCAAGCCATACAGGAATACCAAGAATCGATTCGACTCGATCCAGATAAGAGTACCGCCCATACGCGCCTGGCTGCGGCCTACACAGAAAAAGGGCAGTACGAGCAGGCCATTCAGGCGTACCAGGAGGTCATTAAACAGCATCCCCGAGACCCCGTCGCACACGATGGGCTCGGCGTGGCGTACAGTAAAACCGGGCAGCCAGAGAAGGCCATAGAGACGCTTGGACAGGCGGTTCGGTTTTATCTCGTCCGCGGCGAACGGGACCAGGCCCGGCCAGCCTATGAGCTACAAAAGAAATTGTTAGCGGAAAAAAATTCAGGGCAGAAACAATAAGCGATCGGACAAGCGCCTTCAGCTCGACAGGTCCAGCGCGTCCAGCTCTGAGAAGAAGGTCCGGCATAAGCGCGAGATCGTTTTGGCAGCTTGCTTCCGGCATTGTTGGAGTCGTACGAAAAACGGCAGATGTTGCGGATGGGTCGCGACATGGGCCACGGCTTTGGAGAGTCGGATTTTTCCCTCCGCGGTTGTGACTCCTTTCATAGGTGGGATAGCCATATCAACCGAATCAAGAATAACGCGTAGGACTAAAAATGGGAGTTTGCGTTCCGTGGCAAAGGCAGCATGTACTCCACTTTCCATCTCAACGGCAATACAATCTGTCTCTCGTCCGCGTTGTTCTTTTTCCTGCTGGGTAAAGAGGACACGAGGACTCGTGACTATTCCGCCTTCCCTCGTTTCGATACGCGCCTGCTGGGCGGCGCTCTGAGCGGCACTGAGCAGGCGCGTATCGACTCCAAAAGTATCGAGCGGCCCTTCTGACTCTTTGGCACCCATACGCACAGTCGGAGCCAGAACAAGCTGGCCGGTGGTCAGCCCTGGAATCAACGCCCCAGCACACCCAACAGAGAGCACGGCCGAAAGCGGTGTATCCGTAAATTCTTGAACCGTTTGACGAGCTCGACGCGGACCTATCCCGCCGGTAATAATGAGGATGTCACGCTGCCCACTTGAGCCGCGCCAGACTCCCTCTCCTTCTCGTCGGACCTGACGCAATACCGAACGCACTGCCGCGCTTTCCCAGGCAAGCGCGGTAAAGACAATAATAGGTCGTGTCATGCTCCCCCTTGTCCAAACGCATTCCGTGACCTAACGCCAGTCAACGCGTTTTTTCCGTAGGTGGCGGAATGCCGAATCGAGCGTCATCGCTGCATACAGCATTGCAGCCAAGGGCAAGCTGAAGCCCCAAACTCTGCGTAAATCAAAAAAACGAACGCCAGGGAGATACACCACAGTCATCAGCCCCCAGGAAATTCCTCCTTCGAGCATCAAAAGGAGGGCTAGCTGTGCCGAAACCTCGACCTCAACAATTGAGGGAAAACTGAAAAACACGAGACCACAAAGAAAAAAAATGGGAGGGAGACTGAACGCGACGACCATACCGACAACCGTGCCAATGAGTCGGAGCCAGGAATAATTGAGCTCAGTAAAGGCGGTCCGCCGGACCATACGCCAGATACTGTCTACGCTAGCGTAGACACGCAAACTTTTGACGGCAGTGCGACTCAGGCAGAGCCGAATCGGCAGACCCGCCCCCTTCACCAGTTGGCCAAGAGTCACATCGTCTATGAGCTGGTCTCGTAGAGCTTGAAATCCACCGATGCGGACGAGAGCCTGAGAGGAGAGCAAGACACATCCGCCAGCAGAGGCGGCAGTTGCTTTCCGGGGATCGTTTACCCAACGCGGGGGGTAGAGCGTGATAAAAAAGAAGACAAAGGGCGGGATGAGCAGGCGTTCGGCAAAGGACACACAACGCAGACGCGCCATTCGACTATTGAGCGCGAGTTGCCCGGCTTCACTTTCTGTTATTAAGCGTCGGAGAGAATCGGGAGCATGCCAAATATCGGCATCGGTCAGCAGGAGATAGGCGGGGAGATCACTGTTCGAGTCCTGCCCAAAGCCACACGCCACGGCTCCTTGCTGGAGCGCCCACACCTTGCCGACCCAGCCCGCAGGGAGTGCTGTCCCTGACACAACCCGCAAACGGGCTGTCGTCTTGACTTGCTCAGCAATTGCAGCCGCAACGCTCGCCGTCTGATCTTGGGAGCGATCATCAATGACGCTCACTGAAAATGGCCCAGGATAGTCTTGATTCAGCAGCGCGGGCAGCGTATTGAGCAGTACCGCTGCTTCGTTTCTGGCTGGGATCAAGACCTGAACAGAGGGCCATTGAGGCGACTCAGGAGGCAAGGCACGCTCCTCCCCAACAGGCCGGAAATCCCACGGACGCGCCGGATGCAGCGCGATACTGACCCAGACGAGCAGGGCAAACGCCCCGAGCACAAGACAGATTGCCACAGTTTTACTCCCAGAGGGCTGGCGTCGTCCCCTCCCCTTTCACATAGTCGTGTGCGCGGAACCAGGTAATGGCCTTGAGGAAGGCTTCCCGTACGGGAGTCTGCGGGAGTCCTAATTCACGGATGGCCTTGGCCGGACTGAAAAACATTTTTTTCTTACTCAGTCGAACTCCAACGGGAGGGGCGAAAGGCTCACGGCCGGGAATCAGACGAGCGAGTGCTGCATCACCATAGGCAACCCCTAAGGCGAGCGCATACGGCACCTTGAAGCGAGGCACCGGACGGCCGGTGAGTTCAGCCAGAAGCTGGAGAATCTGCCGGAGGGTCAGATTTTCATTGCCGAGAATATATTTTTCTCCTATTTTTCCATGGGTTGCGGCCAAAAGATGGCCCTGGGCAACGTCCTCAACGTCGACCACATTCAGCCCGGTGTCCACATAGCCCGGCATATTGCCGTTCAGGAAATCCACAATCAACTTTCCGGTGGGTGTGGGCTTGATATCCCCCCCCCCAACCGGAGTACTCGGATTCACGATCACAACGGGCAAACCGTCTTGGGCATATTGCAGTGCTACTTGTTCGGCTAGAAATTTACTCCGTTTGTAATGCCCAACCATATCGGACAGGCTGACGGGCGTATCCTCCGTTCCGTAACGGCCATCACCCGGCAGGCCGAGCGTCGCTACGGAACTCGTGTACACGACTTTTTCCACCCCCACCTCACGCGCCGCTCGTAAAATATTCTCCGTGCCGAGGACATTGCAGTCATACATGTCTTGCTTGCGACGGACCCATAATTTGTAGAGCGCGGCGACATGGTAGACCTGGTGACAGCCACGGGTCGCCTGGAGGACGCTGTGATAATTCCGCACGTCGCCAGTAACGATATCGACCGGAAGATCTTTCACCAAATCGGCATTTGCCGTCTGGCGCAGGAGGACCCGGACGCGTGAGCCGGCCTGAACGAGTGCACGAGCAACCGCTCCACCAACAAAACCAGACGCACCAGTCACCAACACGGACATAGCTCTCTCCCGTAAATTGCCTCCCCTCAGGTGTCAAGGGTATAGGTTCACCGGCTTGTGTCTGCTATGAGAGGAAAAGCTTTTTGCGAGGAGGCAAGCTATGGCTGATATTCAGCAAGTTTCAGATTCCAGTTTTGACGGCGACGTCCTGAAAGCGGACCTCCCGGTTCTGATCGATTTTTGGGCTCCGTGGTGCGGCCCCTGTCGAGCTATTGCGCCGATTGTTGAAGAACTCGCCGGCGAATATGATGGCAAGCTCAAGATCGTAAAAATGAACGTTGACGACAACCCCCAGACACCGGCACAGTACGGGGTGCGGGGCATTCCGAATCTTATTTTGTTCAAGGGTGGCGAAGTCAAGCAGCAAATTGTGGGGGCGGTTCCTAAAGCCCACCTCGTGAAAGCTATTGACGACGTTGTCTAAGGCAGTCGGACAGTATTCAAAAGAACAGACGTCTAGTGCTCACATTGAGCGCTAGGCCGATCGCCACCAGCGTCGTGAGCAAGGAAGAGCCCCCGTAGCTCAAAAGAGGCAGGGGAACCCCCACGACAGGCAGCGCGCCAACGTTCATCCCGGTATTGATCACGATCTGCCAAAATATAATCCCGGCGACCCCAACGGAGAGGAGTAAACCGAACCGTTCACGTGCCCGGAGGGCAATGACGAGCAGACGTGCCAGCAGAGCGCAGTACAAGACTAACAGGCCGAGGGCTCCGACAAATCCCCACTCCTCAGCAAAGACGGCGAAGACAAAGTCCGTATGCTTTTCCGGCAGAAAATCGAGACGATTCTGCGTCCCCAACAGGAAGCCTTTGCCCCAGAACATCCCCGACCCAACCGTCACCTGTGATTGAATCATATGATAGCCTGCACCGAGCGGGTCGACATCCGGGTACAAGAACGACAAGACTCTTTGCTGCTGATAGGGTTTGAGATAGGTCCAGATAAAGGGCAGAATGCTCCCGCCGGCCAGGGCGAGAACGGACAGGGATCGCAAGCGCAGACCCGCTGTAAAGGTCAGAGTGAGAAAGAGGAGTCCGAGCGTGACAGTCGTTCCGAGATTCGGCTGCCAGAGGACGAGGATCGCTGGAGCAGAAAAAAATACGGCTGGAGCGAAAAGATCTCTGATACCATACCCCCCTGGAGGGGCAACGCGGTGATACCACCGAGCCAGCACGAGGAGCAGGCCGATTTTCATGAATTCAGCCGGCTGGAGTGAAAACATGCCAACATAAAGCCAGCGGCGTGCGCCACCGCCAAAAGAGCCTATAAGGGGCACGAGAATGAGGAGACCGAGCGTCGCTCCGTACAGGATATAGGCCCACTGTTCGAGCCGACGATAGTCAATAGCAAAGGCAAGACCCATCCCGCAAAAGCCCACGGCAGCCCAGATGAGCTGCCGGATGAACTGCGGACTCGCCTGCGGTGACCCGTCATAGGTTGCGCTGTAGAGCCCGAGCAGGCCAAGACCCAACAGCCCGACCGTCAGACAAAACAACAGCCAGTCGAAATGCTCAACCAGACGTCTGTCGAATCCCACCATTTTCCAGCTTCCGTTGCTCAACGATACGAAAGTATGCCTCCAAAACCTGACGAACAACAGGTGCAGCAACGGCTCCACCTCCCTTACCGGCATGCTCAATCAGACAGGCAATAGCAATTTGAGGATTCTGGACCGGTGCAAATGCGATAAACCAGGCGTGATCGCGGTGGTGACGCGGGACCTTTTCCTCTTTACCGATTATGCGACTCACTACCTGAGAGGTTCCCGTCTTACCGGCGACTTCAATATCGGGGAGGAAGGCTTTCTTTCCCGTCCCCCGTTCGCCATGAACCACCTCTCGCATACCGTCTCGAACGATGCGGAGGTGCTCTTCAGGGATTTTGGTTTGCGTCATGATCTCCGGAGAATAGGTCTGAATGGACTCTCCATCGACGCTGCTCACTTGTGTGACGAAGAAAGGGCGATGGATGATCCCCCCGTTTGCGAGAGCCGCAGTCGCAACAGCCATTTGGAGTGGAGTTGCGAGGACATAGCTTTGCCCGATCACAACGGACAGCGTCTCACCTTCATACCAGGGGGCGTCGAAGCGACGCCGTTTCCACTCGACATCGGGGATCAAGCCTGGTGACGCAGCAAGGGCAAGACCGAGGTCTTGGCCTAACCCAAACCGACGGGCGGCCTGCGCAATCTTCTGTATCCCGAGACGTTGGCCAACCTTGTAAAAATAGACGTCACACGACTGGGCGAGGGCTTGTTTCAGATCCACCCGGCCGTGTCCGGGCCGCTTCCAACAGTGGAAAGTTCGTCCACCAAAGGGCAGACCTCCCTGACAGTTGAACCGCGTCTCAGGCGTAATAATCCCTTCCTCCAGGGCTGCCAATGCCATAAAAGGCTTAAATGTAGAGCCTGGAGGATATTGGCCCCGGAGAGCTCGATTGGTCAGCGGGCGTAGGGGATCCTCTACGAGCGTCCGCCATTCGTTGGGCTTGATACTGAGCGCAAAGAGATTCGGATCGAAGGTAGGACGATTGGTCAGAGCCAGGACTTCTCCAGTCTCGACGGCAAGGACTACAACGGCTCCCTCTGCCTCTCCCAGAGCCTGTTCGACCTGTTCTTGCAGTTCAAGATCAAGCGTGAGGTGTATATTGTGCCCGGGTTGGATCTTCACTTCGTCTAGAACACGTAGTTTTCTTCCCGTGGCATCAACTTCGACCTGTTGTCCGCCACTATATCCACGCAAAACTTCTTCCCAGACTTTCTCTAACCCGACCTTACCAATAAGGTCGCCCTGCCGGTACCGCTTGTATTCAGCCATTTCAGCCTGATTCACTTCACCGATGTAGCCGACGAGGTGTGCAGCAAGGTTCCCGGCAGTATAGAAACGCTTGAGACTCGCCTCAACGGAGACACCCGGAAGGTCTAACTGGTGGGATTCGATCATGGCCAGCGTATCCCAAGAGATATCACGGGCGACGGAGATGCCTTCGTATGCGGGCCGCAGTGGATTCCGCGGAGCCTTTCCCTCTAAAAAATCGACCGCCTCGGGCAAATACGACGCGAGAGTATGGAGCGTTGTCAGACGATCTTGTGCGTCCTCTGGGACCAGAATGACATCAAACGACGGGTGATTCCCGACGACGACACGTCCGGTTCGATCAAGCATGAGCCCCCGTATAGACGGCAGTCGATTCAGACGAATACGATTCTTTTCCGACAGCGTTCGGAAACGATCGCCCTCAACGATCTGAAGCTGCCACAAACGAAAGCCCAGAGCACAAAAAACAAACAAGATGATGAGACTGATGACACCGATGCGGCGATAGCACGCGGTCAGTGTTTCCTGGGACGCAAAGAACTCTGACTGCTCGTCCATTTATGCTCTGGCGATAGCGCGCTCCCCCGTCGTCAGGAGGGCAAAGATGAGTGGGGTCAGGAAGAGAGCCAGGAGTAAGTCCCACAGCACGTATTGTGTGAGAAAAGACCACATGGGAGCGACTGCCCAGTGGGATTCGAGCAGTGCAAAAAAAATGACGGCCTTCAAGAGTACCGCACCAGCGACGAGTCCGAGAACACAGAGGGGATTCTGAACCCACAGCCTTTGGGACAGGAGTTTTGTCGCAGTAAAAACAAGACTCATGGCGAGAGTCCACATTCCCGCCGGAACTCCTGAGCAACTATCCAGCATATATCCCAAGAAAAAGGCGCCCGCCGCCCCAGCCAAGGCGCCATGGTAAATACCAAGATAGACACACAGGATGAGTAACAGATCAGGAACAAGGGGAAAATGAGGAAAAGCTGTTGTTTGTAAAAGAACCGCCCCAATTCCACAGGCGCCCAGGAGTCCAAATGTCTGGAGCCTATTCGTTCCGGAAGTGCTCGGCTCCTGCTCGGACGACAGCCGGGGCAACCACCAAGACTTCTTCGATCTCTGCGAGTTCGGCACTGAGCGTCACCTCTATGTCCTGGAATATCTCGTCATCTCGTGTGGCAACACGCGTCACGCGCCCAATCTGCTGCCCTTTCGGAAAGATTCCGTCCAGTCCAGCGGTGATGATCACATCTCCAACCACAACATCACCACCCTGCTGAACATATTTCAATTGACAGTTCCCAGCAATGGAGCCGGATACGATACCGGAGACACGCGAACGCTGAACGAGGGCATCGACTCCACTATTGGCAGAAGAGATAAGGAGAAGGTGGGCGGCATGTGGGCTGACAGACACAATTTTTCCGACAACACCAGCTGGGGTGAGCACGGCCATTTCTTTCTGGACTCCATTCCGTTCCCCCTTGTCTAACACAGCCGTGTGTGTCCACGTCCCAGGATTTCGTCCAATAACGCGGGCGGCAATTGACGTATCTGAGCTTTGCGCCTGTAAACCCAACAGGAGCTCTAAACGCTGATTCGCCAACTCTAATTCGAACAACTGTTCTTGCGTCTGCTCAAGCGCTTCAAGCCGGGCACGGAGCACTTCATTGGTTTGATGGACGGAGAGCAGGTCGCGATATTGATCAAAGACTTCTCCCGTGCCTTGAACCACTATTGTCGCTCCGACTTGAAGGGGTTTCATCACTTCGAGAAACAGCACCCCAATAGGATCGATTCGGTACGGAGACCGGGCGTTCACTGTCGCCAACAGTAGCGAGACAAAGAGAAAAAATCCGCAGGATAAGAGCAGACGGTATCTGTAGAGGATCTCAACCATGCTTCACACTCAGGGCACAGCAACCTCTCTGAGAAAGGAGAGTTCTTCGAGCGCTTTTCCCGCTCCCATCACAACCGCAGTCAAAGGATCCTCAGCCTGGACTACCGGTAGCCCGGTTTCAGCACTTAACAGAACGTCGAGATTCCGCAGGAGGGCACCGCCTCCCGCTAACACGATTCCGCTCTCAACGATGTCCGAGGCCAACTCAGGCGGCGTTCGTTCCAGAGCGACTTGTACCGCCTCGATAATCTGATTAATGGGCTCAATCAAGGGTTCACGCATCTCTTCAGCCGAGAGTTCCACCGTTTTTGGTATCCCAGTCATCAGATCGCGGCCTTTAATGTCCATAGTGAGCGTTTCTTCTATAGGATGAGCTGAGCCTATGGTAATTTTTATCAATTCGGCGGTTCGTTCCCCAATCAAGAGGTTATATTTTCGTTTGACATACTGAATAATCGCCTCATCCATTTTATCGCCACCGGACCGCACCGAACACGAGAACACAATACCCGCAAGTGAAATCACAGCGACTTCCGTCGTCCCACCACCGATGTCAACAATCATGCTGCCAATAGGTTCGGTCACCGGGAGTCCCGCTCCGATAGCAGCCGCCATCGGTTCCTCCATCAGATAGACCTCGCGTGCCCCTGCGGACTCAGCAGACTCCTTGACAGCTCGCTTTTCTACCGCCGTACTCCCATTGGGTATACAGATAACAATACGTGGCCGCATCAGGGCACGGCGGCTGTGGATCTTGCGAATAAAATAGCGCAGCATGGCCTCGGTTGTTTCGAAATCCGCAATCACCCCGTCCCTGAGCGGTCGGATAGCGACAATATTTCCGGGCGTTCTGCCGAGCATCCGCTTTGCTTCAATGCCGACCGCAAGAATGCGTCGTGCCCCTCGAGTCGTTTCCTGTTGTACCGCAACAACGGAAGACTCATTACACATTATCCCATGACCCTTGACATAGATCAGGGTATTTGCCGTGCCTAGGTCAACTGCCATGTCAACCGACAGGGCTCCCCATAACGCGTTAAGAGCCATGTTTTATTTCCTTCGTTCTCAAAGCGATCCTAATAGAACAGGGTTTCTAGCAGGATTTTGATAACTGGACAGACCCTTATAGTATAGTTGCTTTTTCTTCAGCTATCAACTATGGCATGGTGAAACAGGAGGTCAACCCATATGCTTGACTTTATGCGTCAACGGGCTCGGTCAGGATGGATCAAAGCGCTTTTTTTGGTTATCGCCCTGGTCTTCGTGTTCTTTGGTGTTGGGAGCTTTGGAGACGATGCACAAGTGCAAATAGTCGTAACGGTCGATGAGGAGCCTATCACCCTTCAGGAATTCCAGCGAGCCTATCGGAACGTCGAGTCCAACTACCGGGAAATCTATAAAGAACGCTTTACTCCAGAGCTCGCCCAGCAAATGAATCTGCGACAACAGACGCTTGATCAGCTCGTTGACGCGAAGTTGTTGGCCAAAGAAGCGCGCCGGATTGGTTTCAGTGCATCGGATGAAGACGTGCGACAAGAGATCGCCACCTCCCCTACCTTTCACAGCTTCGGCGCCTTCAGCCCAGACCGCTACCGTCGGCTGTTGCGGTATTTGCGGATGACTCCTCAGGAGTTCGAAGAGCAGCAACGAGATCGGCTCGTTATCGAGCGATTCCAAAAATTCATGGACGGATCGATCCGCGCTACGGATTATGAGGTAGAGGAATTATTTCGCTTTGAACAAGAACAAGTGAATCTCGCCTTCCTCAAAATCGCTTCGGCCGATCTCGTGGAGATGGTCGTAATCAGTGAGCAGCAGGTGCGCGAATTCTACACCAACAACACCGAGTCTTTTCGGATACCGGAACGTGTCCGCCTGTATTATGTCTCGTACGCACCGGAAGACTTTGAGACAGAAGCCTCGGTCTCTGAAGAGGAAGTGCTCGATTTTTACAACACCTATAAAGATGAGCGCTTTACGGAAGAGAAACAGGTCCAAGCCCGTCATATTCTCTTCTCCCTAGCTGACAGCGCCTCAGAAGAAAGGAAAGCGGACACGCGCAGCACGGCGCAAAGAATTCTCGAACGCGCGCGCGCAGGAGAAGATTTTGCTGCCCTAGCCGAGGAATATTCACAAGATACGGGAACGGCAAGCAACGGCGGCGATCTCGGCTTTTTTGGTCGGGGTCGTATGGTCAAGCCGTTTGAAGAGGCCGCTTTCGGTATGGACGTTGGACAAGTGAGCGATCTCGTAGAAACAACCTTCGGCTTGCACATCATCAAGGTTGAGGCAGTCCAGCCTGAGCATGTCAAGCCGCTTGAAGAAGTCGCCGATACGGTCACTGAAGAATTACTGGAACAGAAAAGGCGTGTCATTGCAGAGCAACGGGTACGAGAGGATCGGAAGAAAATTGCAGATGGCATGACGCTCCTCCAGTTTGCCGAATCCGTTGGATTGGAGGCAGAGGAAACCCCGCTTGTGACTCAGAACGAGACAATTCCAGGTCTTGGTCATCGTCCAAAACTCGTTGAAACGGCCTTCGGACAGTCCCTGGGACAAATCAGCGATCCCGTTCAAGTTGAGAATACCTGGTTCCTGGTGTCGCTTGCGGAACGGGTGCCCTCTCGGATTCCTGAATTTACGGCAGTGCAAGAAGAGGCTGAAGAACGGTACCGGAGCGAACAAGCCGAACGCGTAGCCCAGGAGAAAGCGGACAAACTCCTTACGAAACTCAAGCAGACCAGGGATTTGGCCAGTTTGGCAAAAGCAGAGGCACTCACAGTAGAAGAGACTGGGGCGTTTGCCCGTCGGGGCGGCTATATTCCAAAGATCGGCGTTGTGCCGGATCTGAAAACCGAGGCCTTTCGATTAACACCGGACGCTCCTGTCGCCTCCCAGAGTTATATTTGGGGGGGAAATGCTTTCATTGCGGTTCTGAAAGACTATATTCCTGCCGACCCAGAGCAGCTCGAAGAGCAGCGGGATGACCTGCGTCAGTCGCTTCTCCAAAGGAAAAAAACGGCGGCATATCAAGAGTTTACAAAATATTTAAAAGAGCGGGCAAAGATTGAATATAATCAGCGGAATCTGCTCAGTGCGCTCTAAATGAAAAGACCTCAGCCCGACCACAGGGAGAATAAGCATCATGTTACAAGTAGGAGATACCGCGCCGGACTTTACAGTCAAGACACACGAAGGCAACGAGCTGTCCCTATCGGCTTTACGTGGCAAGAAGGTCCTTTTATGGTTTTATCCAAAAGCCGATACTCCCGGCTGAACGATTGAAGGTCGTGGGTTCTGCGACCAAATTGAAACCTTCAAATCACAAAATGTTGAGGTTTTGGGAATCAGCTTCGATACGGTTGAGGAAAACGCCGCCTTTGCGAAAAAATTCAGCTTTCCGTATGCGCTCCTGTGTGACACGACGCGGAGTATAGGGCTGGCGTATGGTGCGTGTAATGATATCGGCGCGGGCTTTGCCAAGCGGATCAGTTACCTGATCGATGAGGAGGGTACGGTGCAGCGTGTGTACGCCTCCGTCAATCCCCGCGTTCACCCCGCTGAGGTTCTGGCCGATCTTATTTCGTAAGAGATTCGTCCGACCCGTACTCGGGCTGCACACTCTGGAGAGCCGCCTCATACACCCGCTTGAGCGCAATATTTTTTTCTTGAGCGAGGCGTTTACAGTCGTCATATTCTGGAGCACAGTTAACTTGCCCGTTTGGCTGATGGGCAATTTTGACTCTGACCCTGCCGTACTTGGTTTGCACCTCTTTCTGCTCCCGCCGGAGTGCCAGACGATCGACCGCATAGGAGCGGATGCCTAATGTCGAAGTCTCGTTAAAGAGGAGGCCGGAAAGCTGGCCCTCGTCTTGGGGATCGCATAAGACCCAGAGAAAAATGCCCGGTCGATTTTTCTTCATCTGAATCGGGGCGAGAAAGACATCCCGGGCACCTGCGGCAAAGAGCTGCTCCATGACATGGTCGTACCACTCTGGATTGAGGTCATCAATGTTCGTCTCCAGCACGCGTAGTTGTTCGCGTCGCACCTCAGGGACTGGGTGTCCGAGGCAGATTCGTAAGACATTGGGCCGATCAGACAAGGTACGTTCTCCCGCGCCATAGCCGACCTGCGCAATGGAAAACAAGGGTGGCCTCGGCTGGGCCAACGCGGCAAGAATAGCCGCCCCAGTAGGCGTGACCAGTTCGGACTGGCCGTCCTCGAATCGAACCGGCAGTCCTTTTACCAACTCCGCAGTGGCAGGACCGGGCACGGGCAGTATGCCATGGCGGGAGGATACGAATCCGCTCCCCATAGGGAGCGGACTCGTGTATATGGCCTGTATTCCTAATGCCTCAAAGCCAATGGCGGCACCAACAATGTCAAGAATCGAATCAACCGCACCAACCTCATGAAAGTGGACATCCTCAACTGAGGTATTGTGAACGTGGGCCTCGGCTTCGGCCAATCGGGTAAAAATTTTGAGCGCAACTGTTTTGACCGTTCCACTCAGCCCGCTCGCCTCCAGCATGTCGGCGATGGAACGAAAACTGCGTTCGTGCTGTTTCGCGGCAACCCCTATATCGAACTTGATCGTACGAATGCCATGCTGAATCCGCTCGGATTGACGCAACGTGTACCCCTCGAGCGGGAGCTTGGAGAATTCGGCTTTCAGCAGCTCAAGCGAGAGACCCAGGTCAAGGAGCGCACCGATGACCATGTCGCCACTGATACCGGAAAAAGCATCGAAGTAAGCTATCTTCATAAACTCACTCGCAGTGTATCATGCCCGAACGGGAATAGGGCTTTGCCTCAGCTTTCAACGGCCATTTCCTCTCGTTGCGCAGGAACAATCAAACCAGAGCATACGCGAGGGAAAAACCCAGTTCGCAAATAATCCAGACTCCTAATGCTACGCTTGTAGCACCGGCCGCAATACGGAGAGACAGGCTAGCCCCTTGGAAGTGTCTGTATGTGAGCGAAAAGAGACAACCAAAGAGCAGACCCGCGGCTCCCATGCCCAGTATGGACCCACAGCCAAAAGACACAATATAGAGCAAGCTTTCCACGGGAGACGGAGCCGTTACCACTGTCAGCAGGAGCACGGCGGCACTGCCGGCTAATCCATGGACGATACCGATCAGGAGAGGCTTCCACCCCGTTTCTCCTCCATGTTGATGGAAATGTTCCGGACCCTTCGTAGGCGTATGAAAGTGGAGATGTGCGGTTCCTCCGTGAGTATGTCGGTGGAGGTGAACCCGCCGACGCCAGCAGTCCAGTAACGTCAGGAGTCCGAGACCAACGAGCATCGCCCCAACCAAGCCCTCCAACGAAAGCTCTAGTAGAGGAGGAATTCTCACCTGAAGGAGAAGAACAACTCCGCCAACAGCAAGAAGCATAGCCGAGTGGCCAATCCCCCAGATAACGCCAAAACGGACACTCTTCCAGAGAGAGCGCTTTCGCGTAACGAGGGTTGAGATAGCAACGAGGTGGTCTACCTCAAAAGCATGCCTGAGTCCAAGTAAAAATCCAAAGACAAGAATTGATGCTACACTCACTGCCCACATTCCCCTTCCGTGATGACCTTCGTAGCATAGGCTGGGCGGCCCTGTCTCGGCCTCTCTCGTCTCAGCCGCGGTCTATGTGCGTGCGTTGGCTTGGGCGGACGACTGTGGTAAAAAGAGGGAAATGGTACGGGCTGTTTTCTTTAGCGTTGTCTGTCTCAGTCTTGCGCTCAACGCGCCCATCTTGGCACAGCCCTCACACTATGACGATACGGGGGACAACCTCGGGACGTGGAAGTGGGGGTCAACATCTCCTAATCAAGCTAATGATTTTGAAGAAGAGGATGACTACTACGGGACAACCTGGGAGCAGATGTATGAGGACCGTCTGTATGAGCAGGAACTCGAAAAGGAAGACGAGCCTGCTTCATTTTCGGTGCTAAACGCCCCTACCAAGATCTGGCGTTTCTTTTGGCCCCGAAAAGACGACGACACGCGTGAGTAATACACAAAACTCCGCTGGGTACTATTCACTACTCCCCTGCCCCTCCGCTGTTCGTATTGCGATTTTCTCCACAGCAACCAGATACAGGGTCAGCTTTGTCCGTTCCAGGGTAAAACGGATATGGTCGCCGGGCTTGAGTTTGTGGAGCAGACTCGGCTTGTTCACTTCAAAGCTCATAGTCATGGCATCCATGAAGCCTGGAATGTCTTCGTGTGCGACGATGACGCGTCGATCTGGGATTACGACCTTTTCGACAATCCCTTCGCCCGTGAGAATTTCAGGGGCAGGTGCAGGGCCACAGCCCACACTCAGGCCAAAGAGCACCCACAAAACAAGGCGGATTTTCTTCACAGTGACGAATGGGTGAGCACTTATTGCATGGGAGAAAATTCCGCTGGACTCAGAATTTTATTACTCTGGCTGAGGATCACCCCACGCAGCCGCTTGGCCACTTCGGCCCGGCGCGGATCCTTGGCCCAGCTCGCCCACTTTGCCTGCCGCTCATTCAGGTCGTTATACGCCCAGAGGTGGACGACTTCGTTCAACTGGCCGATCTCGCTATACCAGAATCCAGCGGGTTTGATCCCGTGTTCGGCTACACCGGGCAGGATCATCGTTTCTGCAACTTCGAGGTATTCAGGTAGGCCGCCAAAGGCGAGTTGGTAGGTGCGCAGTTCATAAATCATACGGCTTCCTCCATACGGGCTAGAATCTTCCATCTATCCCACCCGGGTCAGAAGTCAAGCTTGTCTATCGCTTGACTCTTCCGCTCCTCTTCCGTTACAGCTCACACGTACCGAGTGAGAATAAAGAGGAGGCACTCATGGCTCTTGATCCCAAGAAAACAGCGCTGATCGTCATAGACGTTCAGAATGAATACTTTGATGGCAAATGGCCCATCCCTGATGGAAACATCGCGTTGGACAGAATCGAAGCAGCGATTGAAGCCAGCCAGCAGGCGGGTGCAAAGATCATCTATGTTCAGCACGAAGTCCTGAATCCTGAGCGCGGGCTGTTCATTCGGGGGACCAATGGCTTTGAACTCCACCCGCGCCTCACACCTCGGCCCGAAGACCATCGTATCGTCAAGAATTATCCTGGGTCATTTTCCAAAACTGACCTAGAGGAAATGTTACGAAAAAATGGCATCGAGACCTTGGTCGTCTCAGGGTATATGACGCATATGTGCTGCGACACGACCGCGCGGGAAGGGTTTCAGCGGGATTTTCGCGTCTTATTTCTCAATGATGCCACCGCAACGCGCGACGGTGAGCACCCCACGCTGGGGAAAATAGCGCACGGTGAATTGCACCGCTCCACCCTGATTACCCAAGCGTCGATGTTTGCCGAGGTCTTGCCCACCCAGGAACTGGTTGAACGTTTACAGGCGGGTTAGCCCGACCTTGAACGAGGAGAGACGTCGCGGCATCTCTCCTCGCTCTGTTCTCACTTTTGGAAATACGGAATAATGTACTCGCCCAGCAGCTCCACGACACGGTAGGCATGAGAGGCTTCCATGCCTGGCCACCAGATGCGGAAAATAAAATGGTCAATGCCGAGCTGGTGATGATGGACTTCGATTTGCTCAATGACCTCTTCGATACTGCCAAGCATGAAGCGGTCCTTGGCCAGTTCCTCAAACGATACGCGAAACGATTCCTCGCCGGGTAATTCCTTGTCCTGTCCCCAGTCGGCATATGCCTGATATTTTTTCTCCAGATACGGCTGGGCAATGGCCAGCGATTCGTCATGCGTTTTGGCGACATGCATTTCTTTGATGATGGGGACCTCCAGCGCGTCGGTATGACCAGCCACAGCCAGAGTGGCTTTATACAAGCTCATCTGCCGCTTCAGGGTGTGTAGAGTGGCATGCGGATTTACCAACCACGAACACCCCAGCCGGCCGGCACGCTCAATGGCGCTATCATTGTTCGCGGCAATCCAGATAGGCGGATGCGGCTGCTGGACGGGCCGAATCGTACTCGTCGCGTTTTCCAGACTGAAATGACTGCCCCGGAAGGACACCTGTTCTTCTGTCCACAGGCGACGGATGAGTTCCAGGGACTCCTCAAAACGTGGAATACGGTCACGGCGGCGCGTATTAAATCCCTGATACTCGATATCCCGGTAGCCGAGCCCAACGCCAAAAACGGCCCGGCCGTCACTCATGACATCAAGCGACGCCACATCTTCAGCCAGACCCACCGGGCTGTACAGCGGGAGCAGAATCACCGACAGCACGAGCGACATCGAGCCACTCTCGGCCGCCAGCCGCGACAGCAAGGGCAGGCTTTGGATATTCTGATACGGCGGGGCAAGAAAGTGCTGACCGCAGGCAATCGAGTCGAGGCCGGCATCCCGTGCCAGTCGGGTCAGTTCAACGGTTTCCCTGAAGCGTGTGACGGGCGAGTCCGTTCGGGGATGCTGGGGCATGGCCATGATGCCAAATTTGATCATACTGCTTCTCCTCGGGCGTGCGAGCGCTACCGCAATGCCTCGGCGTTACAGGATGTTTTCTCCACGACTTTACCGGCTTACTCAACGATACACTTCACGCCTGTGGCCGATTTTCACAACGAGGAGAAGGAGGGCATCGTCCCTGATGTGGCTGATAACGCGATAATCGCCCACGCGGTATTTCCAGAACTCGCCGAACCTGGAACCCTTGAGAGCTTCACCAATGCTGCGTGGGTCTTCCAGCATGGCAACACGGTCGTGTAGGAATCTCAGAATACGCTTTGCCGCTTGTCGGTCCATTTTCCTCAATTCGCTCTCCGCGCCCCTGGCAAGCTCAATCTTCCAGGCCATGATCTTTCATGACTTTCTCAAGAGGCACGGTCTGAGCCCTGCCCTCGTGAATCTCCTTCAGGCGTTGTTCGGCAATATGTACGTCTTCGAGGTCGTCCAGATACTCCCGGATGGCCTCAATCATATATTCGGTTTCGCTACGTCCAGTGCGAGCCGCCAGTTTTTGCAGCCGTTGAGAGACTGCATCGGGCAAATGAAAGGCTACTCTGCTCATGGCGCTCCTCCTCTCTCCAATAGTCCGTATCAGGATTCACTGGATTTAGGGATTTAGGGCTTGCTTCAACGCTTCCGGGTCATGGGTTCCCTTCCACGCGCCCGCCGTTGCTCTCAGCGCTTTAAGGGTACGGTCCGGCGGTAGGTCTGCGATGGAGATGGCCACCTGTCTCCCCTCTTCGAGGTCAAGCCTTTCCTGCGGTATGAGCACCCCTTTTGAAAACATCGCCTTGACGTGTCTCATCATTTTCAGTCCTTTCCCGGAAGTCGTGTAGCTCGCCTACTCTGACTCAAGATCGTCCAGCCCTTCTTGAACCCCCTTGGCAAGCTCGGTCTCACCCTGCTCTTTTGCCAGGGTGAGACCTTTTTGAAAATCTTTGCGGGCTTCCTCATTCCAGCCAAGTTTTTGCTTGGCGAATCCTCGGCTGTAGTAGGCTTGGGCAAGTTGTGGATTGATCCTTATTGCCTCGTCATAGTCCGCTATGGCGGCTTCATACAGGCCCAGGCCATCCTTGGCATTGCCTCGATTGCAATAGGCGTCGGCATATTGCGGATTGATTCTTATTGCCGCGTCATAGTCCGCTATCGCTGCTTCGTACCTCTCAAGTTTTTCCTTGGCGTTTCCCCGATTGTAGTAAGCGTCGGTATATTGCGGATTGATCCTTATTGCCTCGTCATAGTCCGCTATCGCCTCCTCGTATAAGCCCAGGCCATCCTTGACGATTCCTCGGTTGTAATAGGCTGCGGCATATTGCGGATCGAATCCTAACGCCGTGTCATAGTCCGCTATCGCTGCTTCGTATATGCCAAGGCTCTCCTTGGCGGCTCCTCGGTTGGTATAGGCGTCGGTATCTTGCGGATTGAGGCGGAGCGCCGCATCATAGTCTGCTATCGCCTCCTCGTGGCGACCAAGTGCCTGCTTGGCGACTCCTCGGTTGACGTAGGCGTCGATATATTGCGAATTGATCCTTATTGCCTCGTCATAGTCGGCTATCGCCGCTTCGTGCCGCTCTAGCTTTCCCTTGGCGTTTCCTCGGCTGTAGTAGGCTATGGCATATTGCGGATCGAGTCCTAACGCCGTTTCATAGTCGGCTATCGCTGCCTCGTACAGGCCAAGGTCATCCTTAACATTCCCTCGGTTGATGTAGGCTTCGACAAGTTGCGTATTGAGGCGGAGCGCCGTGTCGTAGTCTACTATCGCCTCCTCATGGCAGCCAAGTCTCTGCTTGGCGACTCCTCGATTAGCATACGCTGCGGCATCTTGCGGATTGAGGTGAAGCACTGTGTCATAGTCCGCTATCGCCTCCTCGTGGCGGCCAAGTCTCTGCTTGGCGTTCCCTCGGTTGACGTAGGCGTCAACAAAATTAGGGTTCAATTTCAAGGTCGCATTGTAATGAGTAACGGCCTTTTCATAGTGACCTTGCTGTTCTTCCTTGTTTTTCGATTTATCCCCTTTCGATGAGGAAGTAATACCCCTGTAGAATTCCGTGTAGGCGCTTTGGTGGATTCCTTGGTTTTTGATGAATCCGTGCAGGTCGTTGTAGATGGTTTCGGTGAATATGCCGTGATACTTCCGCAGATGGTTCAGTAGATGCTGTTTGAGTTCGTTTTTAATGGGAATTACATCATCGGGTTCAACAAAGCCTTTGGACGGTTGTACAAAGACGCTCTTCTGAGCAATGACACGGTTGACCGGGTTTCGTGGCTGCCAGACTTTGCCTTGTTCCGTCGCTTCTTTCAGCAAAATAAGCCTGCCATCTTCATTAGGGGAACCATCGCAGGCAAAGAAGAGAGCTATGTGATAGTCGGTTGTGAAGTCGATGAGGTTGGTTTTGCCACCGTAGTGTTGGAGTTCGGCCAGGATGTCCAACTCGTCGGTTGCGGAGGTGTATCTTCTAGCCTTATCCAATATCTCCTTTTGGACTTCCTCTATAGCGAAGTATTCTGCATCAATATCATGATAATGACGGTAAAGGCTTGAAGCTACTTTCCTATGGGCTTCAGGTTCGCCTCGGTAAATGTAGTCGTCATTGGCGGACTTTTCTACAATTTCCTGAATCAATGCCAGGACTTCGGACGCGCTCACCTTCCACCCCCCACCGCCACGATTTCTTCCTCCGTCAGCCCATACAATCCATACACCAGCCGATCAATCTCGGCTTCCAGGGTGCTGGTGTCGGCCTGCGGGTCGGTGACTTTTGCTTCAAGGATTCTGTCAACCAACCGCACGAACGGACGCTGCTTTGTAGCGGATATTTGGGGGAGAGGAAGACGCTCAATGAACATAGGCTTGTATTCATAGTAGCCACCATCTCTTTCTGCACCAATCAGTCGAAAATACCAGTCCAGCAGCTTTGAATTGAGAGATGCTAACAGATAGTGATTAAAAGGCGTCAAAATTGGACTTGGCGCATTCACGAATATACCTTTGGGAGCATAGGAGAATTTTGCGTGATCGTTCAGGTTGCCCCACACAATTTTTCCTTTCTCAAAATCATCATGGTAAGCGCAATTACGTAGATTATACGGCGTCCTTCCTTTGTCTTGTCGCCTCTTTAGCTGAGGATAGAATCCGTCCAAATGACTTTTGACGGCTGGGTAGTCGCTAATGTCAATAGCGGGAACATCATCGTATCCGTTATGCGTATCGATCAGGTACAAACCGGCCCACTCAGCCCGGTAGCGCTGAATATCCTGGCCTCGTAGTACTGGCTTGATAATTTCAGCAGACTTCGGGTCCTCAGCAATCAATGACTCCCTAGTAGCGTTATCAATGATGAAGGCGGTGTTGTAGCCGGTTTTAATTCCATAGTTAATGGCGATATCCCATTCTTTTAGGGGCGTTCCGGCGGCTTCCATTTTGTCTTTTATACGCTGCTCGCTATCAGATAGTATAATCCACGTTTCGCCGTCTGCGAGACGGATATGCACCCATTCAGAGGGGGGGAACTCCTGTGTCGCCCGTCGTAAGTCGGCTGCAAGCGAAGCGTTCCTGCTGGACAGACGGTTGACCAGTAAAATGCACGTGTTGACCGTTACTGTATCAAACACATCAGCGCCAAGGTTGATTAGGCGTAACGGACGTTGTTTTTCTATCAGTGTCCTCAGAGGCCGTGCGCTGTTGACCCGCATCCATTGATTGGACGTGATAAAGCAGAGATGGCCGGTACTCGGTCTTAGTAATGCCAGTCCTTTTTCGTAGAACAAATAGTAAACATCGCCAGTGCGGGAGAAGGTTTCGTAGCCGACCTCTTTGTAGAGTCGTCCAAGTTTGCCACCTTCTTTCTGCAACTGAACATAGGGAGGATTACCAATCACTACATCAAAACCGTCCTGGTTGCCGAACATATATTCGGCGTCAAACCAGTCCGCCTTTGCATTCTGGTCATAAGGGTCCCACTGAGCGATTTTGTTGGCGTCGTCCGCGGGAAAGCCAATGCTCTCTAATGCCTTTGCCAATTTTTCCCGCAGCTTCTTGTCTTCTCTCTTGTACTCCAGCTTTTTCCGGCGCGTAGTAGCGTGAAAATGCCGCTCGCGGTTTTCAAGCAACTGACGCTCCAAACTCTGCGCTTTCTCGCTCGTCAGCATCCGCTCCCTTTTGAGCTTCAGCAGCGTGTCTGCGGCGATAAAGCGCGTTTCCAGGTTGGGCAGAGGCTTGATCCCGAAGTTTTCGGCATTAGGGTCGGGTTCCTGTTCAATGGCCAGCGAGATGAAAAAGCGCAGCTTGGCGACCTGACAGGCGATAGGCTGAATGTCCACGCCGAAGATGCTGTTTTGAATCAGGTAGAGCTTACGCCCGAAGTCGCCCGAATACTTTTCAAAGGTTTCGCTGATTTCCAGCAGTTCGGCATCGCGTTCTTGTTGGTCTTTAGTCTCGAACGCCGCGTCCGCCCTTTGCCTAGCACGTTCTTTTTGTAGGGCTTGCCAGCGGGTGTTGTCGGGGTCAAGGCGACGCAGAGCCAGGGTCAGCTTGTGCAGCACGCCCATCGGAAACGCGCCGGAGCCGACCGCAGGATCGAGGATTTTGAGTTGGGCGATGGCATGGACGATGTTCTTTTGCTCGCTTTCGTCAAACAACTCGCTGGCGTCAGCATAGTCCAGCAGATAGTGCAGGCGCTCGTACCAGAAGTCCATATTGCCGTCGGCGGGTGGGCATTTTTCCGCCAGCGTCGCCACTAGCGCCTCGTCCACCATGTAGTCCACTACAGCGCGGGGGGTGTAATATGAGCCGGTCTGCTTGCGGGCCGTGTCGCGGGTTTCGGGGTTGTAGGCGGCCAGCAGGTTTTCAAACACCTTGCCGAGCAGTTCCGGGTCAAGCGCGACTTCCTGTTCAACCGGCGTGTTTTCCTCGACCGTGAATTTGTAATGCTTGAGCAGAGGAAACACCCCGCGCTGTTCGTCAAAAAACAGTCCGTTGGGAAGGCTCAGCTTGGTGTAATGCCGCGCATTGTCGGAAAAACAGTCAATCCGGTAGCCGCCGTCGCGTATGCCTTCCTCGCTGTCCAGGCAGTCGAACAGGCCACCGTTGATGAAGGGCGTTTGGGCGAGTAAATCCACCAGGGCTGCCGGGTCGGCAATCTCTTTCTTGTAGCGGTACAGCGAAAAATTGCGGTGGGTTGAGTTTTTCGTTTTGCTGAAACCGCGCTTGTCCGTCTCGGTGTTCAGGGTAGCGAAAAACAGGTTTTGAAGCACAGCCCGGTAGTAGGAATCTCCGCTGGCGCGGTCGTAGTTCTTGAGCAGGTTGCTGACTTTCGTTTCATTGAACAAGTCGTCCGCAACCAAGCCCTTTTCTTTCAGAAACCAGACGAATAGCAGGCGGGTGATGAGCCGGATGACGTGCTCTTGGGGATGCAAGACTTTCTCTTCTTGTGTCGGGAAGGTCGCTTCAGCCACGGCCCACTCAAACCAGGTGAACAACTCGGTGTAGAAGCGCTTGTTCAGAGCTTCAGTGTTGAGCGTGTCCAGCCAGGCCGCCAACAGGCCGTCAAAGTTATAAGGCTCGTTATGGTCGCTCATCCAAGACAGCAGATTTTCCAGCGACAGTTCGGCCAAGGTGTCCAGGTGGGCACGGTGCGGCGAGGTTGGATTGATCTCCCGCACCAGCGACACACTGCCCAATACGTCACGGTTCGGGTCATGCTTGTGTTGCCGGCGGTGGACAAAGGCCAACGTGAGGCAGTTGTCGGCAGTTTTGAACAGAATGACTGTTGGCGCGTTGAACCAGGCGTTAATCTCCCGCGTGAACTCGGCGTACTTGCCGCGCGCATAGCTGGCATCGGATAACTCCACCGCAACAAAGTTGAATCTTTCCGTGTGTCCCCGCTCAAAAGACGCAGTTTCCCAATCCAGCGCTTGCTGACCGTTGGCGTTGATTTCGTCCTCGCCAACCTGAAAGATAAATCCCGCAGACCTGACGTTCTCGCTGAGATTGCGCGCCGCGTTGGTGTGCCTCTTTTCCAACCCGAGCGTATCCACAACCTCATCCACACTTCCCCGAAGTTCTGTAGTAAGTTCGCTTTGGTATCCCAGCGTCTCCAGCAAGCCTCGCGCAGCCGCCGGAAAATCGGAGTCGGGCAGAGCGGCCAGCGCGGTGGCAATGTTGTGCTTGATGTTCTCGGTATTCATGCTCGTTGTTCCTGCTCAGTCCTGTTCCCCCTGGGAGCGCAGGCTTCCAGCCTGCTTCGGGGCGGGCAAGATGCCCGCGTTCCCGGAAGGGCCAGGCAGGATGGGGTTTTGCCCCTCCTACGGCCCAGCGATGACCAGCCATGTGACGAGTTCAAAGTTATCCGCTTGCCTGGGTGATTTGGACACCGGGGTCAACTTGGAACTACGAGAGGCACCAGCGGCAAGACCTTGAATCTGTGTTGCCTGATGTTTCTTACTGATGTGGGCAATCACTGTGTCCAACAGTTTGTCGTAATGACTCATGTCTGTGCCGTTCTGAGTCTCACGGTCAAACTGGTCGCACAGTTTTTGCAGCGGTTCGGTCTTTCCAACTGCTGACACTTCAAACGCTTCCATCACTTGTCGGGCGTTGGCGCAGCCGTAGCGAATATCGCCGGTGGTGCGGATATAGACCGCATAATACGGGTGAATCGGGCTAGCGGTTTTCTCCTGTTTGTCCGCGCTGGCGTTACGCTGACGCAGAAAAAATATCACTCCCGGCCTTACAGTGCCGTCTTTGCTGTCTGTCACCGCGTATGCGCCGTTGGGTGTCGCTTCCAGCTCCGCCTGGTTTTTCTCCAGATATCGCAACAATTGGGCAAAGAAATAGTCCAGGGTGAAATCGCTCATGACCACACCGTCGGTCAGTTCGTCCAGGTCCAGAACCTCGTTGCGCAGTTGTTCCAATTGTTGGTCACGGAAGTTCAGTTCCATCTGGGCCTGTTCAAAGGCAGATTCGTCCAACGGGTCGTCATTGCCACTCGCCGCCGCGTCCGCCAGGGCCATGCGGGCTGCTACTCGACTTTTCAGACGCAAGTACACATCCATATCTTTCGTCGGCCAGTAGTTGAGCATCCGCACGGAGGTGTTGCGGCTGCCGATACGGTCAATGCGCCCAAAGCGCTGGATGATACGTACCGGATTCCAATGGATGTCATAATTCAACACCGTGTCGCAGTCCTGAAGGTTCTGCCCTTCCGAGATACAGTCGGTCGCAATCAGCACGTCAATTTCGCCGTTCGTGCTCTCGGCTCGTCCGCGTGCTCTCGGGGCGAAGTTGGTCAGAACCGCGTTGAAATTGTTCTCGCCGAAGGTGGTGTGTGTGGCGTCCCCGGCTACCATCGCCATGTTCAGACTCAATTCCGTCGCTAAATCAGACAAGTTTTCGTACAGGTATTCCGCGGTATCCTTGAATGTGGTGAATATCAGCAGCTTACGGTTGGGCTGGCCGTCCTTGTCGGTCGTCGGGCTTTGCGCCTTTTCACGGATACGCTGCCGCAACTCCTGCAACTTGCCGTCTCGCTCCGGTGTAATGACTTTGACCTGACCCAAAGCCGCCGTCAGAGTTTCCTTGTCCTTGCTCAAATCCTGCTTCCAACGGGGTAGGTCCAATTCCTGGAGGTGATACGGGTTGCGCGCCCGGTTAATCAGAAATTCCTCGTCGTCTTCATCGTCGTCCGGCAGGATATCGGCTTGGTCGTCCTGTCCAGACTGTTTCTGCTCGTACCGCTCTATCTTGTCCAGCAGGTCGTCTATTTTGCTGATCGTGCGTTCAAGCGTTTCTGTGAGCGAGTGGGCGGAACTCTCTAGGCGTTTCAGAAAGTTTACCCGCATCATGCCGATCAGAAAGTGTTCGCGGTCTTCCTGATTAAAATGTCTCTCTTGCTTTTCTTTTGCCAATCGTTGCTTGGCCTCTTCGCTGACAACGTACTTGGAGGGCCTGTAGATGGACAAGGCGAATTGCTCTATCTGATCGGACAAATCTTTGTAGGACAGACCGCCCTTCAAATCGGTCGGCGGATAATAATTCTGCGGGGCGCGCTGGGTGGGAAATTCGCCGATTCTATGCATCTCCTCCGCGTAGAATTTCTTGATCTGCCGCCGGGAGCGGGAAATGGAAACGCCCCCGAGTAAACGAAAGAAATCGGTGCCCAATTTTTCCAGCAGCACCGTCTTGTCTTTTTTACCGTCCTTATCTGGGGAGGCTTCCCATGCCTTAAATGCTTTTTGGGCCTGCCCGAGCAGAACACCGATATTGCCGATGCCCAAACTGTCCCGGAAAACGTCTTCACGCTTTTCGGTCATCAGGTAGACTTGATTGCGTAGGTCAATGAGCGAGGTGTTGACCGGCGTGGCCGAGAGCATCAACACCTTTGTTTTAGCTCCCTGCCTGATGACTTCTTCCAGTAACCTGTCGTAACGGCTGAGGCGAATGGGTTTGCCTGCCTCGTCACGACGGCTTGCGGTGGCGTTGCGAAAATTATGTGACTCGTCAATCACTACCAAGGCAAACTTACCCCAGTCGAATTGTGCCAGATCGATATCTCCCACCTTACCCGTATCGCGAGACAAATCGGTATGCGACAGCAGCGTGTAACCGAAGCGGTCCTTGTCAAAGGGGTTGTTCGTATGTGCCATGTACGCTGGATAAAGTGCCCAGTTATCGCGTAGCTTTTTGGGGCATAAGACCAGGACCTGTCCGTGGTCATTGCTCAATTCAAAGAACTTGATGACTGCCAGCGCCGTATAGGTTTTCCCCAAGCCCACGCTGTCGGCTAGGATGCAGCCATTGTGGCGCAACAGGCGGGCGATGACACTTTTGGCCCCATCTTTTTGGAAGCTGTAGAGCGCGTTCCAGACCTGAGTGTCGTATAAATGCGTATCTGACAGTTGGCGTTCGCCGCTTTGTCTGGCTTCAATGTCCTCGCGGAACAGTTCGTACAGGGTTTTGTAATAGACAAGTTCAGGTGCGTGGTCTTGGCCTAGCCTGTTCAGCGCGTCCAGCACGTCTTGCTTGACATCCTTGGTCAATTCCTTGTCTGCCCAAAGCTCGTCAAACCAATTCTGTAACTCAGCACAGGCTTCCCTATCACTGGTCGCCAGATTGATCTCCAAATTTGCGCTCGTGCCACAGCCCAGCCCGCTTCTGGTGAAGTTGGAACTCCCTACTACTGCTACGCCGTCGCTGGCCTCGGATTCGGTGAGATACATCTTACCGTGCAGAAAATTGGCTTGGCTAATGGATCGGATTTTGACCCGTCGACTTTTCACCCACTCGGCGCACTGCTGCGCGAGGTGTTTCTGCTGTAATTCGTGGTTTGGTGTTAATCCCTTTTCACCCAGATCAAAGGATTTTGGCGCTTTCCCCCCAGGGTCTAATTCGCCCACCGCGGCTGGGTCTCCAAAGAGAAACCGCACATCTTTGATGCTGCTCAGTTCGCGTTGCAGTACCTCGTATCCGTAAATGGAGAAGTATGCAGAAACCAGGCGGAAGACTTCGGTGTCCGGCAGGCTTTGATACAGATAATCGGCGACCGTGCGTGAGCGGTTGTCCAGTATGAGGGGATGCTTTTCCATGATCTACTCGTGCTGCTGGTGGGTAAGCTCCATTCGGAGAGCATCATAGATATAGTGTTACCACGCCCTGGAGAAAAAGGGCGGTCACAATGGACCGCCCCTTCCCTATCCCGCTGACAATCCGTTCCCCCTAGAGCACTGCTTTGGCCAGAGATTCCAGTTCCGCAAGGACGGCCGCCTCGCCCGCTTCACTCTGCATCAGCCAGACGGTGACATGGTCTACACCAGCGGATTGTAGCTCACTGATTTCCTCTTTGGTCCGGAATTTTTCAGGCCAGCCAAAGGCCAGAACGGAGATTTCTTTGGGATCACGGCCGGCCTGTTCGGCCATCTCGTTGAGGCGCTGCCGCCCTTCTTTAATGTGCTCTACAGGTGAAAGAACGGGCATCCAGCCGTCTCCCCATTCGACCACCCGCTTAAAGACATACTTTGATGAGCCGCCCATATATACCGGCGGGTGAGGTTTTCGGGCGGGTTTCGGAAATGAGCGGACGGCGGGGAAATCGTAGTATTTGCCGTGATATTCTGCCTCGTCCTGCGTCCAGAGTTCCTTCATGGCCAGGATAGCATCCTTGGTTTGTCCCCAGCGGTGATCAAAGTCACCCCCCATGATCTCGGTCTCTTCTCTCAGCCAGCCGGCACCAATACCAAAGATGAAGCGCCCACCCGAGAAATGATCCAGGGTCGCGACTTCTTTGGCCAATTCGAGCGGATTGCGCTCCGGGATCAAACAGATTCCCGTGCCGAGTTCAATCGTCTTAGTTACTGCCGAAGCCCGCGCCAAGGACACAAACGGATCAGTGATGCGGCCATACTCGTCTGGAATGAGGCCGTCTTCCGAGCCCGGATAGGGCGAGCTGGTTTTCATCGGAATAATCGCATGTTCAGGCACCCAATAGGAGTCAAAGCCCAATTCCTCGGCCCGTTTGGCAATGACAGCCGGATCAACCGATCGATCAATACAGAACTCGAAAACCCCAATTTTCATGTATTCCTCCTTCTCTTCCGTCTTGATACGGCGCTCCCGACCCTATCACGCGCCTCTTGGCACGCCTAGCAGCGACAGTCTTCCTTCGATAGTATTCATGCCGTCTTCATGATTTCAGGCGACAGCGAGCTGTCGTACCAGAGGGAGGATAGCCATCTATGCGGATGATTTTAGTCGGACCACCGGGGGCGGGCAAAGGGACGCAGGCCGTGCATCTCGTCGAGCGGTTCAAGATTTCCCATATCTCAACCGGCGATATGCTACGCGCCGCGGTGAGTGAAGGAACCGAGTTGGGCAAACAGGCTGACGGCTATATGAAGGCCGGCGGATTGGTGCCGGATGAACTCGTCATCGCCATGGTGATAGAACGGATCGACAAACCGGACTGTGCGAAAGGATTCATGCTGGACGGTTTTCCGCGTACCCGGCCCCAGGCTGAGGCCCTGGATGTCGAACTGCACAAGGCCAGGGTTGCCTTGGATGTCGTGCTGCAAATTGAAGTCCCGGACGATCTGATTGTCGAACGCATTACCGGCCGGCGTTTGGATCCCGATACGGGAGATATTTACCACACGAAATTCAAGCCGCCGCCGGCAGATATTGCCGGTCGGGTGACTCAACGCAAGGACGACACCGAAGAAGCCTGCCGAGCCAGGCTCGAAAAATACCACTCGGAAACGGCACCCATTATCCCTTTTTATGAAGCCCAAGGAAGGCTGAAACGGGTAAATGGCAATGCCGCACCGGATGAGGTCAGCCGGCGTATCAGGCAGGTTTTGGGTTAGGAAACGTAGGCTCACGTGAACGGAGGGGCAGCTCACACAGCGCCCCTCCGTATCAGACTGATATTGGTGCCGCGCTTCTACGGCAGCGCAAAGACTGCAACGGCGCTCCCCGGCGTTGTGTGAGGATATTTGCCAACGATATCCACGACCAGGCCCCCAGCGCCACTCGGAACAGCAATATATTGTTTACCACCGACCTTGTAGGAAATCGGTTGTCCCCGCACTGCGGACCCGGTCTGAAACTTCCACAAGACTTCACCCGTGGCGTCATCCAGAGCAAGCGCGTATCCCTTTTGGTTGCCCGTAAAGACGATCCCGCCGGCTGTGGCCAGCGCCCCACCCACCATCGGCCACTCGTCCTTGTAGCGCCACTTCACCTCACCGCTGGTGGGGTCTATAGCCGTGACGTGACCGTAGGCCGTACTGAGGTCGCCCTGGGTTTGTCCAGGTCCGCCGCCCCAGAATGGGATACCTTTGATGAAAATGGACCTGGCCTTTTCCATTTTGCCGCAACTCTCGATCGTCGGGACAAAGATAAGGTTGGCCAGCGGACTGTAGGCCGCAGCGTACGAGCCATTTTGTCCGCCCACATTCCCAGGACAGATGAGTTCAGGATTGCCCCCCTCCATGGGAACATACTGAGGGTCAACAATCGGTCGACCAGTTTCGTCCAGCCCTTTCGCCCAGTTGAGTTGCTCAACATACTGAGAGCCGTGCAGAAACTTCCCATCTCCACGGTTCAGGACATACATGTAGCCGTTCCGGTTGGGCTGGGCTAAGGCTTTCACAGACTCTCCGCTACGCGTGACGTCGAGCAGAAACATGCCCGTGTTGCCATCATAGTCCCAGACGTCGTGTGGGGTGAATTGGAAGTACCATTTGACCTCGCCACTATCTGGGTCGAGGGCTAACGCCGAGTTCGTGTAGAGATTATCGCCCTCACGTCCATCACCGTTCCAGTCAGGGGCTGGGTTGCCTGTTGCCCAATACACCAGGTCAAGGTCCGCATCGTATGAGCCCGTCACCCAGGCCGGACCACCGCCTTGTTTATACGAATCACCGGCCCAGGTCTCGACACCGGGCTCACCTTCGTCAGGCACGGTATAACGCCGCCACTTACGCTCCCCCGTCTCAAGATCATAGGCATCAATATATCCGCGAATACCATATTCACCGCCCGCAATACCAACGATGACGTTATCTCGAACAATCAGGGGGGCCAGGGTAAAGCTGAAGCCACCCGCATAGTCGTCGGCTTTAGTGTTCCACACGACAGTACCGGTTTTTCTGTCGAGCGCGACAACACGCGCATCCAGGGTAGCCATAATGACCTTGTCCCCAGCCAAGGCTACGCCACGATTTCCAGGCCCGCAGCAAATTCGCATATCGTCCGGCAATTCATGATCGTATTTCCAGAGCGGTTTGCCCGTTGCCGCATCTAAGGCAAACAGCTTGTTGTAGGCCGCGGTGAGATACATGACGCCATCGGCCACCACGGGCGAGGCTTGCATTTGTGCCGGCACACCGGTTTGGAAAATCCAGGAGGCCTGGAGTTTTTTGACGTTCTGGCGGTCAATATCCGTCAGCGGGCTGAAGCGCCAGCCGGCATAATTCCCCCCGTACATCAACCAGTCATTGGCCGGCTCCTGGAGCAAGCGCTCATGCGTCACCGGCTGAAGCGCGTCGGCGTAAAGCGCACAGGGAGAGAGAATGAGAGTGGCTGCTATTGCTACAAACTTCCACGACCAGGAACCTCGCATGAGTAATGCCTCCTCAGAGTAATTTCTAATCGAAAAATGTGGTCGAACCCTACTGATTTTTATACTAGAGGTCAAGAAAGAGGATACGGCATACGCCCCGGACTCTCAGGCAAGGAAGCGCAATTTTCTCCCCACGAAGAGCGCCCCGGCGATGCCGAATAGAACAACCGCTCCGTGCGTCCAGCCGTTCCAGACGAGGACATACGGCTCCCGCAGGCGCGGTCCGGTCACACCGGGAATACTGGGGAGGTCCCCATCTCCAGCCCCAACCTTGAGCTGCGCCTTCATTCCCTTTTCCATATGCTGAGGAACATCACAATGTACGAGATAAGTCTTGTCTCCGGGCGGGAGAATAAACGTACTGGTCCGCTGTCCTTTGCCCGCCACTTCAAGGGTAAACATACCCTGGGGGTAGATATAGCGCGGCAGGCCGTGCAGCATCCACTGGTGACGAACGCTGTCCGTGTTAATGAGCGTCACCGTGAGTTTCGTACACGGCTCAAAACTCCATTCGCTTCGATCATACGCGAACATCGTCCCCGGACGGGCAAATTCTTTTCCGGCACGAACAGTGATCTCGTGTTCTCCTGAGAGACGTGGACAACCCCGGGGAAGTTGGTCCGTGTTTTCATTCATCACCATACCCGCAGTATCGAGCTGCATCCCATGATGCTGATGAGCATGCTCTTGCGCTGCGCTGCCCACGTTGAAAGGCACAGCAAACAAGGCACTCACAACCAGCGCAGAGACGGTCCTCGGAAGATGCCTTCTCCTGGACACCACCCTTCCCTTCCGACCATCTTCTCTGAGAAAAAACCCCATTGAAGATTCCCCTCACCGCTGTCGAGCCCGTCGCCATCTCAAGGCATACGCCGCACCGATGAGAAAGCCGATGCCTATCCCAAGTATGAGAGCGTAACTCCAGGGCAGAGCGCGCGCGCCGGCCTCGCCAAGCAGCCTGAAGTCCTCCAGTCCAGCCCAGACGGGGAGCTTCTTTTGATAATACTCCTGGGTGAAAAACGGCGCCCAGTCCATGCCCTGCGTTTTCGGCCTACCCGATGTGTCCAAATAGTCCTGGTAGACAATGGCGCTGATATTGCCACCGGGGTTGATCCCATCAGTGGTGATCCCTTTTTCCTTATGGTCGTGGAGCAGCCAGATGCCCGGTCCATAATTATGCAGGCCATCATCGGTGGTGTTGAGGAGCAGGTCCACCCGTTGGGCCGGGCTAATCCAGACGACATCACGGGTGATTTGCGCGGCTGGATTATGTTCGACACCGTCATAATGCGTCAGCCTGACTTTATGCCCATGCGTATGCAGCGAGATGCCTTCTGCCCCGCCGTTGAGCACCCGCAGTTTAACGCGTTCATTCGGGGCGACCACAACAAGCGACTCACGGGTCGTGTAGGGAAAGGAGCGGCCGTTGAGCAAGAAATAGTCAGGGTCCTGATCCGTAATATCATAGCGGCGATTGGTCGCCTCGGCGATTAATCGCGGGTCGCCTGCGGTCTGAATAATATTATTCAACGCCGGGTCAATGTCCTGGTAGTGCAGATCGAATTCCCGGTCATACGACTCTCTGACCGCTGCAGAAACGGAGCGTACTCGACCAGCCCCAATATTGAGCGTTTGGAGCCAGTTATTCGGCCGGTTGTCTTCAACCACAAACATGCCCTGGAGTCCCATCAGAATATGGACCTGAGGTTGGACGTGACAGTGATAAAACATCGTGCCCGTTTGACGCGGAGTCATTTCATAGGTGCGACTCGCCCCTGGCAGGACTGGCATTTCACTCACAATCGGAACGCCGTCATTGCCCGCGCCGGTGGCGTCAACAAAAGGATGGTCAACCCCGTGGAAGTGTATGGTGTGCGGCAAATAGTGCGCATTCTCCAAGGTCACCCGGAGCGTATCGCCCTGCTCTACGCGAATCACCGGAGATGGGGCGCGCAGGGTCGGATGTGCCTGTTCACTCTCAAAATTCTCAGTCGCCATGCCGCGCGATTTCGGTGCAAACACCCACAGTCCGGGCTGTACGCCAGGCGCAATAGCGTAGGCGGGGAACGGCGCGGGGTCATCCGGTGAGTGCCCGTTCAGTTCTACGACTTCAAGCCGGATATGAATCTCGTCCGGGTCGCCATCCCCATCTCTGTCGTTCTCCTTCACCACCGTATTGGGCGTCAGCCGGGTCTCCATGAGGGTGTGCAGAGCAATATTATTCGTGCCTTTGACAAAGGCCGCAATGTCGGCTGGGTTGTCTGGAGCACACACCGGGGATGCTTCCACGGCAACGCCCTCAATAGTCTGAGGTTTCCTCCAGTCCGGGTGTCTGTCCAGACAGAAGGGCTCCACACTGACAGGGCTTATTTCACGACTGGGAGGCGGATTTTGGTAGGACTCTTCGCCGATATATTGATACGCAAAGTCTTGTATCGGGCGGGGCAGCCAGACGCGCGGAAGCAGAAAAAGCGCACCCATAGCGAGCACACTGAGAAGAAGGCAGAAAAAAAGCAGACCGCGCAGCCACATCGTTCAACCTCTACTGTGAACAGAGCGTTAGGAAAAGGGGGGCTGACTGGTTTCGCACCTATCCCTTGACCAATGTGAGGGGCGGAACCCTTTTCACCGAAAACGGCGGCCAACCGAGTTTACCGCCAACGACGTAATAGCCAAGGCCACCGCCCGTGAGCAGACCTGCGATCAAGACCAGCATGGTATTCGAAAGTGAAGCGACGCGAATGGGAAACCGCACAGAGCCGTCAACCCCGTCAAGCGTCATCAGGGCGGTATACTGGCCAGGCGTGTCAAAATTGACCTCTGCGTTCACCACACCGCTGGGATACACCCGTGCCGGGATATCGAGCAACAGTCGTGGTTCAGCAGCACTGGTTTCCTCAATAATGCGTACTGCGGCCAATTTCTTGCGCAGTTCAGGATCAATCAGATCAAAAACGAGGATCGCACTCCCGGTCTGAGGCACGCTCCGACAGAATTCCTCGGTTGCGTACTCCTGCGGCTGGTAGGCGGAAAAATGGACCAGATAGACGCCGGCCCGCTCTATGCAGGGGTCCATATCCAAGGCGACACCCCCATGTCCCCAGGCTCCCGTTGGGACGAGGAGCAGGGCGACAAGGGAGAAGAGTTTCACAACGCTGTCCAAGGGGGCCCCATCAGCGGGAGGTCTGTCCCCCGCTCCGGAGCTTATGGCAGATAGGTAGAACGGAACTGAGTGGGGACGACGTTTGAACGGACCGTCACTAACTCATGACCGTCATTCCCATTCTCAAAGCGTAAGACTGCGCCGATAAACTGCTGCGGCGCTTGCGTCGGGATGAGACGCTCTTCGCTAAAAATACTACTTGAAACAGTCAGGGTCAGCTCTTTTGTTTCGCCCGGAGCAATCGGTCCGTCCGGCTGGACTTCGAGGCGACCCACAAAATCACTCGGCCCAGCTTTGGCCTGGTCGGCTTCCGGTCCGTTGACGAAGGTCGCCATCGCCATAGTCAGTTGCGTAAGTGCGATGTCGCTCTCGATAACATTCGTCACCTGGACCTTCATCTCAAGCGTTTCACTCGCTTCGTCATACGTCGCCCCGCTGGCCCGCGCCTCGGCCATTTTCTCACCGGAAGAAATGAATTCCGGGGTAAACCAGTCCGTCTGCTGTGGCCATCGAACCGGCGCATTTGAGGTGGCATACGTCCAGCCGACCACCAACATCACCAGGGTCACGCCCACGATAACATTCATCCACATATGGTCGCGGGGCGTGATGAGGCCAATATCGGGAGCATCATCGTTCACCGGAAGCTGGACAGTCACGGCGAGATTGGTCACCGTTCTTTTATTCGTCGTCCAGTACAGTATCCAGGTCACCCCCAGGACAAATCCGGCGAACGACCACCACCAGACGAATGATCCGCCATAGGTGCTGAGTTCAATCGTCTCACCAGACATCAGGGTGAGCGGGAAGGAGAACGGCTCGTCACTCGGTTTGACGGTCACCCACTCGCCTGGTCCAATCAGTGTACCGGTCCCATAGACGGCGATACCGGGATGCACATGCCAGTCCCCAGGCTCTTTGCCAACAAGCTCCATTTCAAACTCGTAAATGCCTCCCTTTTGGGCGAAAAACGAGCCGATGGCGGCCGTTCCGTTGACAAAACGCTCCCTGAGCACAAAGACCGGTCCGGGGACGACCGGCATGATGGAAGCAATTTCCGGCGTCTCCAGCGTATGCGGCCAAGTCTCGAGGATTTTGACCGAGCCCGTCACCTTGACCGGCTCTCCCACCTCGATTTCGGTCGGTGAAACACTCACGTTGAAGAAAGCCGTGGTCATGTTTTTCAAGAACGGTTCGTCAGCCGCCTCACCGTGGGCAGCGGCGTTCGGCGTCTTGGCGACGACAACGGCCAGGATGACGCACAGCGCGCCAACACTGCCAAGCACGAATCGCTTACCCATCGGCCACCCTCCTGGTTTCGGGCTGCTCGTCCGGGAGCTGGGGCTTGGTTTCTATGACACGCAATCGGGGCTTCCGTTTGATGCGAATAACCGGACCCGTTTCCGGTGACCCGCGTCCGTCCGTCTCCACACGTTTCGATGCCGGCCACAAAACCACCAGCCAGTAACACACAAAGGCTAAGATGCCTGCGGTAGTGACGGGCGGGGCTATTTCAGAGATATTCATGCCGTGCGCATACACGGGGGAAGGAAACAGAGACAGACCGGCAAGAAGAGCCATGAGAACAGAGCAGACTCTTCCGTATCGAACGGACTGCTGAGGTTCGAAAGACATACCGCACCTCATATTTGTCTCATACAGTTTTCAGATAGCGCCGAATCGGCCACACTGCCAGATAGCGGCCAATAAACTGACCGATCCAGTAGCCAACAAAAGCCGCCGTTCCAGCAAAGGCCAGCGAAACGTATTGCGTCTCACCCAGGAAACTCCGCAACGCGCCGCGTTCAATCAGCCGGAGGTATTCCGGGGTTTGAGAGCGGATATAGGCAATGCCCTGAACATCAGCAACCGTCACCACATGATCCATAAAATGGGCCGGCTGGAGAAAGGCAGCTAAGGGGACGTAATTATAGGCCCACACCGCAATCGCCCACACGTGGGCGCCGATCAGCGAGGTGAGGATAAAACTCTTGGTTTTCATTAAGGTCCAGTCCATCAAGATCCCGGCGCAGACGACGGAGGCAGGCCACACGAAGTTCATAGGGTAGGTCGCTGCGAGGTCCCACTGGAAATACCGCCCAACCCAGGCCGCAAAAAACAAGCAACACGCGGTATAGGTCGCACCAGTCGGAAAGCGCCAAGCGGCCCACTGGATGTATTGCAGCGTCGAGGGAATAATGATCGTGGCAAAGGCCGTGACCACCGGCCACCACTGCGGATCTTTCCAATCTGTCCAGAAATCCCAGTCACCGGCAAACAACTGCTTGGTGATGTCGGCGGCACCGGCCACCACGAAAATGGCCGTGGTCCAGAAGACAAGATCCCACTTCCAGTCAATCCACTTATACTTCTTGTTGAGCAGTTCTTTGAGTTCGAGCCGCCGTTGCCGTTCCGCCGCTTCTGCGAGGTCGGTTACGGTTGTGGTTTCCGTCGCCATGCGCACTTCCTCTCTACACGAGGATTTTCGATCCGTTTATCGACCAAGCCCACACCGCCGTTATTAGTCGGCGGCGATCGGCGACTCAAGCGAGGCTTCCGGGTTGGCATCCTCTTCGGCCTTCTCAACCTCGAACATGCGCACCAGGGTTTCACCCCACACCGCAAACATGCCGGCGGCAAGCCAGCCATAAATCACAAACGGCCAGTGAAACGGAACGGAGAAAATCTCTTCGGAGATCCACAGGCTATGGCCCCACTCATTGGCGGCAACGGCCATGCATTCGAGCACGCAGGCACTGATCAGCAGAAAGAACGACCAGGGAAATCCTTTGTCTTTTCCGTACAGCGCGGGGATATGAAAGCGGCCATAGATATAGGTCCCCACGGCCAATATGACCGACAGTGGGAAGAAGAAGTAGAACATCGGGATATGGGTCGGGGTGAATGCCGTGTCACGAACCATGGTTTGGTGCCACGATCCGTCCCAGTTCGGCCAGAAGCTGGCCATCAGATAGACAGCCAGACTCGTCGCGCCAATGAGGCTCCACAAAATCGCAATTCGGCGCGTCTCTTCGGCGGGTGAGCATTCTTGTCCTTCAATGGCCCGGCCATTTCGGATGAGCCAGCCCAACCACACTCCGCTGAATACGCCTAAGACAATCAATTCACCCCAGAACAGTGTCCAGTAATACATCGTGAATTCAGCGCTTGCTGAGTTCAGTCCGGCCGTGAACATAAAGGCGTAGTTCCAGTACCAGAAAAAGACATTGGCCAGCATGATGAGCCCACACCCCCAGAATAGGGGATGCCAGCCGACTGACCAATCAGTCGGGTTGGCCGGGTTGCCAGTTGTCATGGAACCATCGCCGGAACTTCTCGGTGCGTTTTGGACTGCTTGCGCTTGAGCCATACCTATCCCTCCTCGATAGTAATAACGCTGTGAGTGTACACTCTCTTTCTCTATTTCACCAGCTCTTCTCTGCCCCGAGCAGTCATCTTATAACGAATCACCGAGACTGCAAGAATGATAACCACTCCGAGCACGATCAGCACTGGCCCGACCAAAGCCTTATACCATGCCGCAACCTGAAAGGGAAATGCGAATTTGCGCGGTTCGCGTTCATCAGCAAGACCGAGCAGGACACGCACTTCGTAGCGCAGCCCCGCCTTCACGACGACTTCAGCGTTGGCCACGCCACGTTCATACACTTGGAAAGGCAAGGACAGGATCGTATTCGACTGCCCGGACTCATTTGAAGTAACGAGTTCAACGCCGATCGGCATTTCCCACAGATCGGGCGTCACGTCCACGACCAGGAAGGCAGCACCCACCCGCGGGATTTCTTCACAATACTCGGTGACCGGGTCAAATTGGGTCTGATAGAACGTAATATGCAAGAGCGAGGCACCGACCTCCCGGCGGCACGGGTCTCCCGGCCCTCTGTCCCGATGCGCCCAGGACGGCACGGGAGACGCCAGGCAAAGTGTCACAACGACGGCTACAAGATAGGAGATTCGGCAGGCACGTCTCATCAGTCATTCCTACGGAATTTCGGCATTAACCAAAGACCCCGAGATAACAGGATGAGGGAGCAGGGACAACTACGGAGCGTGAACCCGACCTAGCGAAGGGAGCGATCGATATCAACAAAGAACGACAGGAGGACCGTATTGAGCGCGGGCCAGTGCCGATGGGCGTCAGTTCCTTCGCAGTATATGGTCTTCCTGTTTACCGCGCAGCCTGAATAGGCCATACAGCCGTTTTCGTCCGTGTCAATCGAACCGGACTGACACTCGTTGCACGCCGCCAGCCAGGCGGCCGTATCAATCCCGTAGCCGGGGAAAAGATGGTCGGCGGCACTGTGCAGAATCAAGGCAGACAGGGTTTCGGGACACGAGAAGGTTTCGAGGTCGGCCCGTCTGAACCCGGCTGCACTCGGCGCTACCGCCGTCGGGATGTGGCGTGTCTCGTCTAGAAGCGCCAGGGCCAGGGCGACCGTTCCGCCGTCAGAATGGCCGGTCAGATAGACGCGCCGTTCATCAACACACCATTTTTTGGCGATGAGTCGCGGGATCGTACCGAGTTCAGGAATGACTTCGAGAGAAAGACGGCGGGCGTCAGCGTAGGCAACGACAAAGCCCGCCGTGGTTGCCTCAAAAGTCAAGTTCGTAAAACGCTCTGAGCGAAACCGACTTGAGCCTGCTGGGGCATAGACCATAAGGAGCGGGTGAAGAATTCCTGGATTGTAGTTGGCCGGCGTCCGAACCGCATACGTAATCCCGTGTTCGGTCTGCTCGTCGTTGCTCATCCCGCCGTGTCCGCTCCGTTCACCGAGCGGACACGGCTCGGCACCGGGGTCGTGACTATACGTATGCCGGCCTAACTTGGGTGGTTTGCCTGGCAATTCAGAACATCCAGCCCCCCAGAGGACGAAGACAACGAGACAGAGCACCCGATACTGAATCCTGCCCATCAATATGGGGTGACAGTAAGATCTCGCCTCTTGTCCCAATGGCCCTCTCCTGCTTGCCGCGTCAACCCGTCTCAGTTTATACTGCCTGCTCTATCTGAGGGAACAGCAAGCGGTAAGGAGGGACATATGCTCTCGGTTTTTTCAGCCCCCAGCCACTACGTACAAGGGAAACACGCCACTGCCGCCTTAGGAACGGAAATGCAGCGTATTGGCTTGCAGGGACCGGCCTGTATTATTGCCGGGAAAAGTGCCATTCGGCTGCTCTCGGAAGTCTGGCAGAAACATTTGAACGATGCCGGCATCACCCACGTCGTCCACCAGTTCGGGGGGGAGTGCTCCTACCCCGAGATCGAACGTATCAAAGAAACGGCGCGGACGAATAAGGCCCAGGTCATTATCGGAGCGGGCGGCGGGAAGGTATTGGATGCGGCCCGGGCCGCCGCCGACGACCTTGATCTGCCCGTCGTCAACTGTCCAAGCATTGCCTCAAGTGACGCGCCGTGCAGCGCGCTGTCGGTGATTTATACTCCCGAAGGGGTATTCCAGGAATACCGCTTTTATCGCAAGAACCCGGATTTGGTTGTGGTGGACACCTATGTTGTCGCCCAGGCGCCGGCCAGGCTGCTGGTGGCAGGGATGGGAGATGCGCTGGCCACCTGGTTCGAGGCCAAAACCTGTGTTGCCGGTCATGTCCAGAATATGCGCGGGGGAGCCTCAACGCGTAGCGCCGAAAAGCTGGCGGAGCTGTGCTACAACATCCTGGTTGAAGACGGTCCGGACGCGAAACGGGCCGTGGAACGGCACGTTGTCAATCCCGCCCTGGAGCGGCTGGTCGAAGCCAACACCCTGCTGTCGGGTCTGGGCTTCGAGTCCTCGGGTCTGGCCGCCGCCCATGCCATCCATAACGGCCTCACCGCGGCCCCGCTCACCCATCCCTACTATCATGGGGAAAAAGTCGCCTACGGCCTGATGGCTCAGTTGGTGCTTGAAGGTCAGCCACACTCGGTTATCGATCCGGTGCTGGAGTTTTCATCTGCGGTCGGCCTGCCCATTACCCTGGCCGAGATCGGGCTCAACGAATTCCCAGAAGGCATGCTTGAACAAGTGGCCGCGCGGGCGACCGCAGAAGGAGAGACCATCCATAACGAACCGTTTGACGTGCGGCCCGACATGGTTGCCGACGCCATTCTGGCCGCGGATTCGATGGGCCGTGCCTGGCAAACCACGCACGAGACGCAGTAAGACGCGCGAAGGAGGCTGGCAAGCGCAACGCTCGGGGGTGTCCTTTTAGCGCGGACGCGCTTAGCCGCCCCCCTTCCCCTCCTCAAACACCAGCTTGCCCTCACGCTCCTGGGCCTCAATCAAGGCCCGTACTTCAGGTGACAAATTGATAGAGCGCGAGTCGGGGAATTTTCCTTCTTCGAGCGGGGGCCGCAGGTAAAATTCGTCCGGCGAGTTGAGACTCATCAGGCCCTTGGGCGGCGCCAGGAACCATTCGCGGCGCATGAAGCCCGAGCTGAAGAAAATCTTTTTATCTTCCTCTGTCCATGTCTGTGGAACAAAGCCGTGGGTCGAGGCGGACAGGAAATCAATAGACACGTCCCACCACAGGTCAAACTGAACCGCGTAGCCATGTTCCTGAAGAGCCGGGTTGGCAAGGCTCGCAATCCGAGTGTTCACAAAACTCAGATTCCCCTGTCGGTCATATTCTTCCACCCGCAGGGGAAAGAACGCATATTGGTCAACCCAGTAAATAAGCCTATGGGCATAGTAGTCACGCAGCCATTCGGATTTTGGTATGGCTTCGAGCACATAGCATTTGACCCCACCGTCTGTGGTATAGAGCGGATATTCTTTGCCCATGAGGGAGAGATCTTTGGCGGCGACTTCAACATACTGCCCTTTCTCGTCGGTCAGCACGGCGGTTTGGCGCGTCTTGGGGAAACGCACCGTCTGATGCAAAACATCCGTCCCGAGAATGCGCCACGAGAATTCCCAGGCGTCGCGTCCGATCAGATTATCGAAGGTTGCGGCACTGTTTGGTAAACGGTCTTCCCGCCGCGGTTGCGGCTGACGACGGATGCGCCGCAGCGATGGAGAATAGGCGAACATGTCTATTTTCGTCCGGAAGGTCTTATCCGTCCGATAGCCTATCCATAAGGTCTGATTCCCGTACCGTTCGGGTGGAGAGACGCTTTGGGAGAGCCAGCGATAGATTTCCTGGCCGGGCTGGGCCGCGTACAGATGTTCTCCAAAGCCGTTCTCAGGAAAATACAGAATGGGAATAAGCGTCACGCGTTGGTCCATAAATCCTGAATTCGTCACCGAGAACGCCATGTCGATCAGGATGCAGTCCCAGAACGGCGAGTGGGGGAACTCCATCGCCCGCAGCGCCATTTCTTCCGCCGTATAGGGCGGCTGAAACGGGAAGGACTCGGCCGGCAGATAGGGCACGCTGGCATCCCGCGGCGTGTCCGTACGGAAATCCAGCGCTCTTTTTTCTTCGGCCGTGAGCTCGGCAGCCGTTGTCCAGGTTTTGTGCGGCGTCAGACCGTCTTGGTCTGCCGCCACGGCCGCGGCCCCCAGACTGCCGGAACACAGCAGACAACAGACAAGCAGCCACAAGAGCAGTTGCGCGCGAAGAGCCATCTTACTGTTGCGCTTTGACCTCAATGAGCGGAGAGGAGCCGTCGAAGACCAGATGTCCGGCTTCTTCTTGCAAACGGTAGCGCTGCGCCAGCTCTGCGGAGATGGCAACGCTCCGGTCTTGCGGGAATTTCTCTGGATACAAGAGCGGGCGGAGAAAGAATTTTTCCGGGGAATAGACCAGGGATTGGGATTTGAGCGGATACTTGAGCCAATTGCGGCGCATAAAATCAGGCTCAAACATCGTATCCCGGTCTTCTTGGGACCACTCCTTCACCCAATGGGCATCATGGGCGCTATAGCTCATCAGGTCGAGGTCGAGGTCGTAGTAGACCGTAAACAGTCCGGCATAGCCGCGTTCTTCCAGTGCCGGGTTGACGAGATAGGCATTGCGTACCTCGATCACCCGCAGTTGGTTGTCGTTATCGTACTGCTCGATACGCAGCGGATAGAAGCTGTGCTTATCGAACCAGTATATCAACCGGCTCATACGGTAGTGCGGCAGCCAGTCTTCCCGCCGAGTCGCCTCAACCACGTAACAGGCCACGCCGCCGTCTTCTGTATAATGCGGATAGGTGTCGCCCAGCATTTTAATCTGATCGGATGGGATCTCATGAAAACTCCCGTCGGGCTTGGCCAGGGTGACCATCGGACGGGTATTCGGGAAACGAATAGTCTCATGCAGCACATCCGTGCCCAGCAGGCGCCACGAGAACTCCCAGGCATCGCGCCCTACCACATCGTCAAAGGTCTGGACATTATTGGGGAAGCGCGCGTCCCGGCGGGGCTGGGGCTGGCGGCGCACGCGGCGCAGGTTTGGGCTATAGATGAAATTGTCGAGTTTGGTTGTTTCTTCCTTGTCCGTCCGTCTCAGGATCCAGAGATCCTGTAAGCCCTGATTCTCAGGCGGATAGGTATAGAAGAAGACCATCCGAAAATAGGCATCCCCTGGCGCCATGCTGAGCTGGCCAGGCACCCCATCTTCGTCCGGGATATAATGACTATAGCCCAGCGTGATGCCTTCATCCAGAAAGCCGTTGCCGGTAATAGCGCCGAACACATCGGCCATAGCATGCGACCAGCGGGCGATGTGCGGGAATTCCATGGCCCGATAGCCCATCTCTTCCGCGGTATAAGGCGGCTGAAAGGGATAGGCTTCGGCCGGGAGATAGGGAACCATCGTATCCCGAGGGGTATCGGCCCGGAAGTCAAGACGCGATTTTTCCGCCTCGGACAGCTCCGCTACCGTTTTCCAGGTCTTGCGGTGGCTGCCGTTCTGCTCAGCAGCCCCAGCGCTCGATATCGCCAGGCTGGAGAGAAAAGAGAGGACCAGTATCGTCAGGGAAAAAAGGCGTCTATGCATAAGATGGTCGCCCGGTGGGAGCGTCCTGAAACAGGGCCACTCTCCCTTTCACGCAGGTCGGTCAGAACTCGTAACTCAGTTCCCAGCCGATATTGTCCCATTTGTTATATTGGCCGTATAAGTCAGTCCGATCACCGCTACTGAACGCCGTATAAATGAGGCGACCGGTAACAAATTGGGAAAAGCGGTAGCTCGAAACAACTTTCGTTTTTATGCCCTGCCACTTCTTCTGCGGCAGACTGATAACGGGAACAACAGTCAACTCCAGGCGCAAACGGTCACGGGTGAAGCGAAACGGGCGCCCAACAAAGAAAACCGGCAGGAGGCTCATTTCATCTCCGATCCCTCCGCCAAAGCCACCGCCGAGATTGCGACGCCAGTCAAATGTATACAACAGAGAGGGTTGTATAATCGCGGAGGTATTGCCGGGAAAGGCGAACTCCAGCGCAATCGCCGCCCGCAGAGTATCGCGCCGAATGATGCCCGAGTTGAGACTCCCGTCCCGCGCCGCCTGCTGATGGTCGAAGTCGGCGAAGGGAACGTCTTTGGTCCACAAACCCTCAACCCGCAGCACCATGGGCAGTTCGCCGACCAGCGGCATGTTCGAGAGCGCGGAAGCATAGTCGGCAGTGATGCCGAAATGATGCAAACGGGTAAAACGCGACCGAAAGATCAAGTCAGAGTTTCCATCTGCATCCGTGTCGAGACCAGTCCGGTCGACAATGAAGGGCGTTGGGTTTTTATTCCAGGCGTAATAATAAATGAGACCCCAGGTGAGCGGTTCCATGGAAACATCGAGCCGCAGGCCGTATTGATGGTCGCCGAAGTCGCCCGCAGACGGTCGCCTCGTCTCTCTGAACTGATCCCCGGTCGCGGCTTGGCGGCCGTCCAGGAGCGCTTTGGTTTCCGTATCCCTGGGCGGAGCCAGAGGCGAATACCACGGCGAGCCGGGGACCGGATTGCGGTCTTGCTCAAAGTTCGGAATCCACAGGAAGTTGAGAGAGTTTGCCCCAAAAAAATAGGTCGCGTTTGCCATCCAGGCCGGCAGCCGTCGCCACTCGTAGTCACTCGCCTCAAGCTGGACGGACTCGCGCCGGTCCATGCCGTTGATGACGTCAATATACTGGCCGTCCATTTTCCCCCAGGCGATTTGCTGTTTGCCCAGGACCACATCGAGGTTGTGGGTGCGATAGCTGACATACAACTCGCGTACGATGCGCTCAAAATTATGATAGGCGCGGAAGGTCTCGCTCGTCCGGGGGGCAAACAGACCGGCGGAATCTTGCCAGTTGTACACACTGTCGTACACGAAGTTGTTGATATTGGTTATCTCGATATTGGGTGAGACCTGGTAGTGGAGCTCCAATTCCAACAGATTCTGCATCTGGGAAAAACGGAAGTCTTTCTGGCGATTGCCGACGCGACGGTCGCCCGAGAGTTGGATATCGGACCATTGGCGGAGAAATCCCCGGAACGTCAGAGCCGGGACCTGACGCTCGATGGGCTGGCGGACGTACCGGCCCGCCGGATCAAAGGTGGACAGAAAGCGATCGAAGCGTGACCAGGTGTTCACGACCTTATCAACCTGCTTATCCATGAAATAGCCATAACAGGGAGAAACATTAGCCGAGATCGCCAGGAGTAACAGCCCGCCGAGGACGCTCCAGACTACGGATATGAGCCCGCGTTTACCGTGCATGCAATATCTTTCCTTACTCGTATTCTACCGGCGTTGGGCGGCTGACCAGGATGCCGTCCTGGGCTAAGCGCTCCAATTGGTCAGGGCCATAGTCCAGATAATCGCGTAGGATGGACTCGTTGTGTTCGCCCAAATCCGGCGCTTCAAACGGGGCATCAGTTCGGGCCGGACTCGAAAAGCGGAACGGAAAGCCGGGCAGGACAAAATCGCCCAACACCTTATCCTGGATCGGCCGGATGGCTTCTCGCTCAAGCAAATGGGGATGATTGACCACTTCCGGGATGGTCAGGACGGGCGCGGCAGGCACGCGTTCACGGTGCAGAGCGGCAACCGCTTCTTCCCGATTCGGCATGGTGTCGAGCCAGGCTTCAATGGCCTGGATGAGTTCTTTTTTATGATGGACCCGATCCCGGTTGGTGCGGAAACGCGGGTCCTCCACAAATTCCGGGTGGCCGATGGTCCGCGCCACACCCTGCCATTGATGGTCAAGAGCACCCACGATGACGACGAAGCCGTCTTTTGCCTGAAAAATACCGCACGGGGCCAAACCCATATGGTGGGCGCCACTCCGAGTCGGAACGAACTTGCCACCCGAGGCGCTATGCGACTGGATCGTAAAATCATGGGAATGGATGTAGGCATCGAGCAGCGACACGTCGATATACTGGCCCTCACCGGTCCGCTCGCGGTGTAACAGCGCGCAGGCGATCGCGCCAAAGGCATGCACGCCCGTGCTGACATCGCCAATCGCAGCCTGGGGCATGGCCGGTGCCCGGCCGCGTTCGCCAGTGACCTCATTGAAGCCAGAATATGCCTGGGCAATATAATCATAACCGGGCACATGGGACAGCGGGCCGGTCTGACCGAGGGCCGAGATCGAACACATGATGATGCGCGGATTCAGCTTTTGCAGTTCTTCATAGGCAAAACCGAGCCGTTTGATCGCACCCGGACTATAGTTCTCGACCACCACATCCATATGCGGAATGAGCCCGCGTACGATGTCCCGCCCCTCCTCTGTCTTGAGGTTCACACACAGGCTTTGTTTGCAGACATTGTGCTGGATGAAATAGCCGCTGCGGCCCTTTTTCAGAATCCCGTTGAGGCGGGCCGGGTCGCCTTTCGGCGCCTGCTCAACCTTAATGACCTCAGCCCCCATTTCGGCCAGCAGACGCGTCGTCGTCGGTCCGGCAACAATTTGCGTAAAGTCCAGCACCTTATAGCCAGCTAACATACCCTGACGTGATGCGCCTGCCATACTGAGTCCCCTTCTCTCAATAGTATAGTGTAGTTTGGCCGAATGGCTGAATGAAGGTTCAGTTACACGAACTGCCGCGATCCTAACCACAAGCCCCCACCGATGCAAGGTGGGGGTTCCACTCACACTCTCACGGGACGAGGGTCGGCTGAGCGCGACCCGCTCGACGACCATGGCTCAGCAATCGGGCGACTCTCCCCCCACGGAGCTAGGTCAGCACCTGCCCGTCCCGCAGTTTTTGCACTTCGTCGCCGGAATAGCCGAGCAGGTCCCGCAACACGTAGTCCGTGTGTTGGCCGCGCTGCGGGGCCGCGGCCTGCACTTCGCACGGCGAGCCGCTCATCTGCCACGGGATACCGGCATGAATGCGCTTGCCGAATTCGGGATGTTCCTTTTGCACGAGATAGCCGCGTTCTTCCAGATGCGGATTGGTTGCCAGGTCTTTATTGCTCTGAGACGGGTAAGCAGCCACGCCAGCCTTCTGCAGCACCTCCGTCACCTCCCAGCGGTCGCGGTCGCTCGTCCAGGCCGTGATGATTTCTTCGAGCGCATCCTCGTTCGCTTTCCGAGCAGCCGCATCGGCAAAACGTTTGTCCGTAGCTAATTCCGTTTGGCCCATGGCCTGACATAATGCCTGCCATTCCGCGTCGCTGCCGCATACAATAGTCACCCACTTCTCGGCGTCGCCTTTGCACTTGAAACAGCCATGGGGCGCCATCCAGCGGTCCCGGTTGCCGTCACGTTCCGGCTGGGTCCGATTCATCACATAATCCATGATGCCTTCGGGCATCAGGACGAGCAGGGCTTCCCAGAGTGCCAAGTCAACGTGAATCCCCTTGCCGGTGCGCTGGCGATAGGCCAGGGCAGCCATGGCGGCAAACGAGCCAAAGATACCGGCGTTCGGGTCGCCGTATGAAATGCCGATCTCCGCCGGCCCGACTCCCGGATAGCCGGTCAAGGATGAAATCCCCGCCAGCGGAACGGAAGCCGGACCATAGCCCATATAGTTGCGTTCGGGACCAGTTTGTCCGTAGCCGCAGATTGAAATCATAATAATGTCGGGTTTGAGTGCTTTGAGCGTTTCATATCCAAAGCCCATGCGGTCAATGGCTCCGGTTGAGAAGTTCTGCACGATGATATCGCTCTTGGAAATGAGCTTTTTGACAATTTCGGACGCCTCGGGCCGAGCCAGATCAAGTTGGAGACTCTTCTTGCCTTGACTGTATTGGTTAAAATAGCCAGCGCGGTTCGGCCCTGGCTCGTTGTCCACAAACGGCGGAATCATCCGAGTGATACAAGGGCGTTTTTCACTCTCAATCCTAATCACCTCTGCGCCCATATGTGCCATTTGGAGGGTACAATACGGTCCCGCCCAGGCCCAGGTGAAATCGGTTACGCGAATGCCTTCCAGTGGTCGTCGTGCCATGACGTTCTCCTTTGTCTTGTTCCACGCTCAGGGCGATCAGCTCCCCTACACAATCCCGTCGTGCTTCAGCCCGTCGATCTCGGCTTGAGACAGCCCAATCCGGGCGTAGACCTCGTTATTATGCTCGCCGAGCCGCGGCGCCGCACGCCGCACGGCGTAGCCAACGTTCTCGACCTTAAAAGGGGCGCCGGGATATTGCAGCGAGCCCGCTACCTGGTGGCTGATTTCGGTAAAGAATTCGCGCGATTTCAGGTGCTCCGAGGCCAACAGGTCAGCCATGGTATTCACTGGGGCCATGCAGATACGGCGTTCCTGACCGGCTTTATACAGGTCGGCAACCGTCCACTCCGCGGCGAACTCTTGGAGAAACGGCAGCAGGGCATCATAGTTCTGGCCGCGGACGACGCGATCTTCAAAAATCTCCAGGGTCGCCCAGTCAGGATTGCCCATCAGCTCGGCAAAGCGCTGCCACTGGTCTTCTTCGACACAAATCACAAAGAGTTTACCGTCTTTACAGTCGAGCATGCACCAGGGATAGATGGAGCGCCGTCCCAGCCGCGAGGTTTCCAGACCGCTATAGGTGTAGTGCATGAAATTCATTTCCAGGATGGCGGCAATACATTCCTGGATGGAGACATCCAGGTGCTGGCCCTCGCCCGTCAGACATTTATGGTAATATGCGCCCAGCGTTGCCACGCCAGCGTGCACCCCGCCCTGGAAGTCGCTCTGATGGCCAAAAGCTTTGAGTGGCGGAAAGTCAGGGTAATGGGAGGCGCCCGGACTGATAAACGCCCATCCCCCGGCATTACTCGCCGTCAGATCATAGCCGCGATAGTCCCGGTGCGGGCCGGTCTGCCCAAAATAGGAAATCGAGGTCATGATCAGACCCGGATTGATCTGACTCAGTCTTTCGTAATCCAGCCCGAGCGCGGGCATATCGCTCGGGCTGTAATTGTGCAGCAGGATATCGGCCTGGGCACATAAGCTCTGCAAGACCGCCTGCCCCTTGGATTCGCGCAGGTCCAGCGTCACGCCCTGCTTATTGGCATTTAAGTACAGAAACAGACCGCTCTTTTCGGCATGCGGGGTATCTCCGGGAAAGGGCCCCCGTTGGCGGGCAACGTCGCCGCTCGGCGCTTCGACTTTGACCACCTCCGCACCGAAGTCGGCCAGCAGTTTGCCGGTATAAGCGGCAGAAACCATATTGCCGCACTCAACCACGCGAATCCCAGACAGGAGTTGTTCAGCCATGATATTCCTCCCTCATTGTTCCTTCATAGGCTTCTTTGACTGTTCAGATGACACCACGTTCTGCCAAGGCAGCCAACTCGTCCGGGCTCAACTGCAACAAACGGGAGTAGATCTCTTGGTTATGCTCTCCGAGTTGCGCTCCCAGCCAACGTGCCTCGCCGGGAGTTTCGCTGAGTTTGGGGACGATGCCGGGCACTTTGAGCTCGCCCAGCACCCGGTCGTGGAGCGACAACAGCATATCCCGTGCCGCGAAATGCGGGTCTTGGACAATATCGGCGATATTATAGACCGGGCCGGCGGGAATGGTTGCGCCCTCAACCAGCGGCAGCAAGGCTGACAGCTCATAGGTCGCCGTCCAGGCTGCGACAATGGCATCGATGGCCTCACGGTTTTCGGCCCGCACAACCTGATTCTCAAAACGGGGGTCGGTGAGTAATTCTTCGCGCTTCATGAGCCGACACAGCCGCGTAAACAGCCCATCGGTGTTGGCGGCAATCACAATCCACTGCTCGTTTTTACACGGATAGAGATTCGACGGCGCAAAGCCGGGCAGGAGGGTTCCGGTCCGGGTCCGCTGGTAGCCGGTTTTTTCGTACTCGGTCAGGGTCGCCTCCAGCACGGCAAACACGGCTTCATACAGAGCCGTATCGATCACTTGGCCGCTTCCACCATTGACATCACGATTGTAGAGCGCCATCAGGGTGCCCAGCGCGGCAAACATACCGGCCAGGGAGTCGCCCAAGCTGATGCCCACCCGACACGGCGGTCGGTCCGCAAAGCCGACCAGGTGGCGCAGGCCACCAAAGGCTTCGGCCACTGCCGCAAAGCCGGGTTTTGCCCGGTAGGGGCCGGTTTGGCCATAACCGGAGACCCGGGCAAAGACGAGGCCCGGATTCAACTCACGCAGGGTCTCATAGCCGAGGCCCCACTCTTCAAACACCCCTGGACGAAAATTTTCCACCAGGACATCGGACTGGGAGACCAACCGGCGAAGCAGCTCCTGCCCTTCCGGGTCACGCAGGTTAAGGGAGATACATTTTTTATTGCGCGCAACGCTCGGCCACCACAGGCTTTTGCCGTCCACCAGAGACTGGCCGACCGTGCGCATGGGGTCGCCCTTATGAGGCGCTTCGACTTTAATGACGTCAGCCCCGAAATCGGCCAGGAGACGGGCGCAAAACGGGCCGGCCAGGAGAGCGCCACATTCAATAACCCGAATGCCGGCCAGCGGACCGCCGGGTTGACTGCCTTTTGTTCCCATATCGTTCCGCATATCAGCACGCCTACTGTTTCGCGGGCACGATAAGCCCTCCAGGTGCCAGGGTCAAGATCGTTGCGGCCACAACCAACTTGCACCATACGGTCAAAATGGTCAGTATGCACAGGAAATGAAAACCAGCCAGCCCCCCTTCCCCGCTATCGACGACGACCTGGACGCAGAAGAGCAGCGCACAGCGGAAATCCTCACCGAACTCAAACAGCTTCACGCCCCAACCTGCTTTCGCTGCTCGCAGTCTCTCTGCTTCCACGAATATGTCCTGAGCGCCGTGACTGGATTCAAAACAACGCCGCACTGCACCACCTGCCTCGCCAGCGGCTTAGGACGCTCACCCGCAGATTTTGTGAGAGACGCCTACGCCTATATTCGTCGCCAGACCTGCTACCGCAGCGGTTGGCAGTGGGCGAGCCAACAAGAAAATCAAGCCATTGAGCAGCCTGCCTGCATCTGGCCCGCTGCCCCCTCACCACTTCAGACGCCCATGCTAACACCGGCGGCAGACATATCGGCCGACCCGGACGACACCTGGGATGCCGGAGACATGGCCTGCGGCGAGCTGGTATTGAAACTCCGCCTGCGTCTCAAGTCCATGCAACCGGGCCAGGTCCTGCTCCTCATCGCCCAAGACCCCGGCGCCCCCGCGGATATTCCGGCCTGGTGCAGCCTCACCGGCCACAGCCTTATGTCGGCCGAGCCTCCTCAGTATTGGATACAACGCAAGCATGGATAATCAGGGTTGGGCAATAGCCCTATAGACGGGGCGTGGATGGTCCGAGGGAAGCCCGTCGTCGCCGTAGTTGTCACGCTTGCCGTGGCCTTCGGCCTGGCCTTGGTGCTCAACTGGGGTGTCCTCGGCTTCTTCGGGCAGAAGAGCGCCAACCGGGCCGAGCACAGGCTGGTCGGCGCTCTTCTGCTCCTGGGTTATATGGCGGCAGGCGCGGGCAACCGGGCCAATATCGGTCGGGCGGGCGGCATTTTTCTCGCGGCCCTTGTGCTGTGCTACCTGGGCACGGTCTTCCCGGACCTGGATATCAGGCTGCCGGGGATTGGCAGCCACCGCAATTCCCCTCTTCCACAGCAGCCTGTCGTTCTTTGTCCTGGTCCTGCTGGTCAGACGGCAGGCGCGCTTCCTGCATATTCTGGTGGCCGGATATGGCGTCGGCTTGGCAAGCCATCTGTGGTGGGACATCGTCTACTACGGCGACGTCCGGTGGCTGCCGGGTAGTGCTATTGATCGGCTGTGGCTCGGTGTCCATGGGCTGCTTGCTTCATGACGCCGAGCAGTCGCTCGCTACGTGGGAGTGGGTCAGAATGAGGACGTGGAGCAGTGGACTACCAGGCGGGCGGAGTGTTACTCCGCCCGTGGCGTTATTACAGAAGAGGTTTACTTGCCTACCCGGGCTTCGGCAGCGGCCACATCGACCGGTGCTTGAGTTTGCGGGGTCCAGGCGTGCATCATCGGGCCGACTTCTTTGGCAAACAGACGCATGCAGCCTTCGACCTGATCAAAGGGCTGGCTCTGGAAGCTGAAGCAGCCGTTGACCTCAAAGTCACCGATCTGGCCACGTCGCGTTTCCAGCTTCTCGATGATCATGTCCGGCGTGCCCCACAGATTGGCCGCCAGAAAATCTTCCAGAATGGCCTCGTTGCCGGCTTCCTTCATCATCTTGGCCGCTTCGGCATAGTGGGCGTAGGATTTGCCCGTCTGCGCAAAGTGGTCGCCCAGCATCTCGTAGTGCTCCATCACGCTGAAGTAGTAGCCCACAATTTTTTCCCGCGCGATCTCTTCGGCCTTCTTGGCATCGTGCGAGCAGACGACGAAGTCGGCGCAGTTCACCGGGGGCGCCTCTTCGCCATTATGCTGACGATACAGGTCACGGTAGTTGTGGATGCCGTCGGCAACTTTATCCCACGTCGTCTGAGAAAACATCATGGCGCCCAGACCGAGCTTGGCTGCCACTTCAAAAGACTCGGGCGACATGCACACCATATAACGCCGGCCTTTGAAGCTCTTGATCGGCCGGGGTCGCACCTCAATGCGACTCTGCTTGTAGTACTTGGTGTCGGCTTCAACAAAGCCGTCTTCCAAGCCATTCACAATCATCTCGGCAGCCTCGTTAAAACGGTCGCGGGCCTCACTCATGTCCACGCCAAAACCCGCATACTCGCGCCGGGCAAGACCGCGTCCGAGCCCGAGAATCGCCCGTCCGTCGGACAGGTGGTCAAGCAGGACCATCTTTTCCACCGCCCGCATGGGGTTGTTCCACGGCACGATAATAGCACCGGTGGCCAATTGCAGCTTTTCCGTCCTGGCGGCGATATAGCTCAGATACTGCATATTGTCCGGGCAAATGGAGTAGTCAAAAAAGTGATGCTCCACCGGCCAGACAACATCGAACCCCATCTCCTCGGATTCAATCGCCAGGCGGGTTTCGTTCTTGTACATCACCCGATCATCGTGCTCCTTATGATTCTGAAGCACCATCTGAATACCAATGCGCATACTGACTCCTTTCTGATCTGACTTCCGCGCATTGTATTCATGCGGTCAGCCGCTAGAGCGTCCCCCTGCCCTCACTTTGCACCTCAGGAACGTTCCGCTTACCGTCGCTCTTCGTGCGCGAAGCCGTAAAGTTTTAGTGACCCTATCGAAATATCCCGCGAGCGACAAGACGAGCCCGCAGAAAAGTTGTCACGGCAGACACGCCCTTTCACCTGTCGGTCGGCGTAACGCCAGAAGTTTTGACTGTAGCTTGTCCGTGGGGACACTTCATGATGAGTATGGAGCGAGCTCAGGGAAAGGAAGCCCCCATGCCAGCGGTCAAAAAAAGAAAGCGGGCCGTGCAGCCCCGTCTCGTCGGCGAAAGTCCACCGACGGATTATTCCATCTGGACCTTGGCCTATTGCCAGGCGGACATGCCGTATGACTTCTTCGGCGGCTCAGGACTTATGAGCAACCAGGGCACGATCCAGATTCCCATGCTCTACACCGTGCTCGTCGGGGGAGCCCAAGGTCAGGACAAGCACGTCGTGCTGGTTGATGCCGGATTCGGCAATCAGGACTGGCTGTCGCGCTATCAATTCTTTGGCTGGGAAGATCCCTCGACCGTACTGGCAAAGATCGGACTCACCCCGGCAGATGTGGATACCATTCTGGTGACGCATCTGCACTTTGATCATATTGGTAATTTCTCGGCCTTTCCAAACGCGCATCTGTATATTCAACTGGACGAATACATGGGCTGGCTGCGCACCCTGTCATTGCCAAAAGACTTTGGGGGCGGTGAGCGAAGCTGGATTCTGTCCTCGCTCGACCCGCAGGATATTCATAATGTGGCCATAGCAATGAGTCAGGATAAGGCCACCTTGATTGAGGGAGATGTCGAAGTCTTGCCGGGTATTACGGCGCACCTAGCCAAGGATTCCCATACCTTTGGCACGCAGTGGTTTGAAGTCCAAACCGGCAACGGTCTCTTTGCCATCGCCGGTGATGCCGTGTACTGGTATTCCAATATCGAAAAGATGTGGCCGCCCGGCTATAATCAGGGCAATCCGTTTAACCAACTCTTTACCTATGAGCGCATCCGCAAAACCTTGAGCCGCGAACTCGAACGCCTCATTCCCGGTCATGACCCGCTCGTCTGGCAACATCACCGGACGTGGACGATCGGTTCAAATGAAGTCGCTGAGGTGAACTTGGCCAGGGGACAGCGGTCCCAAAAGCGTCTGAAGAAGAGCAGGAAAGCATAGGTGCACCGGACCGAGCTGGGCCAAGCGCTCCGAAAAACCGGACGCGGACGGATAAAAAGGTTCCGGCGAATCAGGCCGACTCTTCAACACCGGCGTCATATTCTTCGGAAGAAGGGGGCTCGTCTTGGGTGACGCGCATCACTTCCGCCACCGTAGTAATGCCGGCGCGGACCTTGCGCCAGCCGTCATCCCGAAGCGTACGCATACCATTCCCGACCGCGTACTCCTTCAGCACATCGGCGGATGAGCGCTTCAGAATCAGTTGGCGTAAGCCTTCGTCAACGGGCAGGAGCTCGAAAATCCCCTTTCGACCTCGGTAGCCGGTCATGGCACATGCTTCGCATTCCCCGGCCTCATACGAGAGCACGGTTTCAGGCGCATGCCCGTTCGTGGGCAACTCCAGGTGGGGGGACGAGGCATCCTCTCCGACCAGCCGTCGACACGCCGGGCACAGATGGCGCACCAGCCGCTGGGCCATCACCCCGAGCAGGGACGAGGCCAGGAGATAATCTTCCACGCCCATTTCCAGGAGGCGCGAGACCGCGCCGGCAGCATCATTGGTATGCAGGGTAGAGAAGACCAAATGGCCCGTCAGGGCGGACTGGATGGCAATTTCCGCAGTTTCGTAATCGCGAATCTCACCGATCATGATGACATCCGGGTCCTGGCGCACGATGGAGCGCAGCCCGGCGGAAAAGGTCAGCCCGATTTGTGACTTGACGTGAATCTGGTTGACACCGTTGAGCTGGTATTCAACCGGGTCTTCAATCGTAATGATTTTTTTCTCGGGCGAGTTGATTTTATCCAGGGCACCATACAGGGTGGTTGTTTTGCCGCTCCCGGTCGGGCCGGTGACCAGAATCATCCCGTACGGCTGAAAAATGAGGTTTTCGAACGCAGACAGGGTATCCTCGGGAAAACCCAACGATTCCAGGCTGACGTCAATACTCGACCGGTCGAGGATACGCAGCACGACGCTTTCGCCATACAGGGTCGGCAGGGTTGAAACCCGCAGGTCTACCTCACGCCCCAACATCCGCAGCTTGATGCGCCCATCTTGCGGCAGGCGGCGTTCTGCAATATTGAGCTTGGCCATGAGCTTGACCCGCGAGATCAGCGCAGCTTGCAGTTTGCGGGGCGGCGCTTCGACATCGTGCAGAATGCCGTCAATGCGGTAGCGCACGCGCAGTTCCTTTTCAAACGGCTCGATATGAATATCCGACGCGCGCTGTTCCATGGCCCGGGCGATGAGCATATTCACCAGCCGAATGACGGGCGCCTCACTCGCCAGGTCGCGCAGATGGGCTTCGTCTTCTTGATCGTCTTCCAGGTACTCGACCGCGCCAACCTCCTGGGCGTCGGACTGACCGCCAGTTACCCCGTCCGCATAATAAGCGTTCAAGCTCTCAAGGATGTCACGCTCACGCGCTAGGCGGGGTGCAAGACGCAGCTTCGTCGCCTTCTCCAACGCCTCAATAACGTAGAAATCGCCAGGGTCAGCCATGGCAATGGTCAGGCCACCGTCGTGGACCGCCAGGGGACAGACCCGCGCCTGGCGCAGGAAATCGGTGTTCATAGCGGACAGGGGGGGCGGCTGCGGCGGAAAGTCCCGCGCGCTCATGAGGGGGGCCTGATAGTATGCGGCCAGGACTGGCAGGAGGTCGTCCTCAGACATGAATCCGAGCTCTACCAGCAAACGCTCAAGCGTTTCTCCGCGCTCCTGCTGGACGAGTTGGATCCGGCGCAAGTCGTCCTGAGAGACTTTGCCACTCTCAAGCAACATGTCTTCGAGCCTTGGCACTCTGACCCCCAGTATGGACGAAAACGGAAACGCGCCCTACAAAATCCACGGAAAGGCTGGGCTGTTTCCGTTTTATACTAGTAAATGCGCGCTCCGAGTCGCTCCCAACGCACCCAGCGGTCCCGGCCGTCCCACGACCAATATATCAAAAAGGCCTTGCCTTTCACGTCTTGGGTATCAACAAAGCCCCAGAAGCGACTATCGTGGCTATGGTCCCGATTATCCCCCATGACGAATAATTTGCCGGGCGGCACGACAATGGATGCATCGGACCTGTCAGGCAGCAGGGGCGGATAATTGTCACGCGGCCCGGGAATAATACGGTCAGGATTGGCAAAATGGGCATACGGGCTCTCATCCGCCACGTCATTGACAAAAAGTTGCTTATTGCGAATCCGTACCTCGTCACCGGCGATGGCGACAACCCGCTTAATAAAGTCTTTGGTTTCATCTTTTGGATAGATAAAAACAACGACGTCACCCGATTCCGGCCGCGCCCATTCGAACACCAGGGTTTCAAAGGGATACGGCAGGCGTAGTCCATAGGCAAATTTACTGACCAGAATGTGATCCCCAATCTGGAGCGTCGGCAGCATGGAGCCGGACGGAATTTTGAACGCCTGTACAACAAAACTCCGGATAAAAAGCGCCAGCACGAGGGCGAAAAACAGCGCTTCGGCGTATTCACGAACGGCCGATTTCTGTTCGGGGGGGGTGGTCGACGTGGAGAGCAGGCTGCCGCCTGTCTGCTGGTTCGCCAGGCCGACAGAGTCCGCCGCCCCTGGGGCCGATGTTTTTCCTCTGGCCATACCCGCTACTCTCTGCCTTCGCCGTTCTCTAGCCGCGCCGTTGCGTCTCACCCTCGCCCACCTGGAGCAGGGCCAGGAAAGCTTCTTGGGGAATTTCTACCCGCCCAACCTGCTTCATCCGGCGTTTTCCTTCTTTCTGCTTCTCTAGCAGCTTTCGTTTACGGGTTATATCCCCACCATAGCATTTGGAGGTCACATTTTTGCGCAACGCCTTCACGGTTTCGCGGGCGATCACCCGCGTCCCGATAGCAGCCTGGACCGCCACCTCGAACATCTGGCGCGGGATAAGGGCGCGCATTTTTTGCACGAGTTCGCGCCCACGCGGACGCGCGTGCTCGGCGTGCACGATCAGGGACAGGGCATCGACCATATCGCCGTTAATCCGGATATCGATCCGCACCAGGTTGGCCGGCCGCATATCCAGGAATTCATAATCAAACGAGGCATAGCCTCGGCTGGTCGATTTGATCCGGTCATAGAAATCAATCACAATCTCGTTGAGCGGCAACTCATACTCCAGGGCGACGCGCGCAGTCCCCAGGTATTTCATGCCGCGTTGTGCTCCGCGTCGCTCCTGGCAGAGCCGCATCACATTGCCGACATACTCTTCGGGCACATGAATACTCGCCAGGATAAACGGCTCTTGGATGGACTCGATTTCCTGGACCGGCGGGAGCGAAGACGGATTCTCGACGTGGAGGACTTCCCCATCAAGCGTCAGGACTTGATACTCAACCGTGGGCGTGGTGGTAATGAGGTCCAGGCCGAACTCGCGTTCCAAACGCTCCTGGACGATTTCCATATGGAGCAGACCCAGGAACCCGCAGCGGAACCCGAACCCAAGGGCCAGCGAGGTTTCTTTCTCGTACGAAAAAGCGGCATCGTTCAAACGCAGCTTTTCGACCGCGTCGCGCAGCGCCTCGTAGTGTTTCGATTCGACCGGATACAAACCACTAAAGACCATAGGCTTGGCGGCCTTAAAGCCCGGCAGGCTGACGGCCGTCGGCCGCTGGGCTTCCGTAATCGTGTCCCCGATGCGCGCTTCGCGGACCTCTTTAATACCGGCCATAAGAAAGCCGACCTCCCCTGGCCCGAGCGCTTTGACCGCTTGGGCATGCGGGGCGAAAATCCCCACCTGCCCGACTTCATATTCTTTGCCGCTCGACATGAGCCGAATGGACATGCCGGGCCTCAGCACCCCGTCAAACACCCGGACGAGCACAACCGCCCCCTGGTAAGGATCAAACCAGCTATCAAAAAGCAGCGCCTTGACCGGCGCGCCGGGATCGCCCTGAGGCGGCGGCATGAGTCGCAGGATGCCCTCCAGCACCTCGGCGATCCCTCTGCCTTCTTTTGCGCTGGTTAAGACCGCGTCACTGCCGTCCAGGCCGATGATGTCTTCGAGCTCCTGCCGTACGCGCTCGGGTTCGGCGCTGGGCAGATCGATTTTGTTAATCACGGGGAAAATTTCAAGCTGATGATCGAGCGCCAGATAGGTGTTGGCCAGCGTTTGCGCCTCGACCCCCTGGGTCGCATCGACGACCAGGATGGCACCCTCGCAGGCGGACAGACTACGCGACACCTCATAGGCAAAATCAACGTGACCGGGGGTATCAATCAGGTTCAGATAATATGCAGCGCCGTCCTGGGCCTGATAGCGCAGGCGGACGGTCCGGGCTTTAATCGTAATGCCCCGCTCTTGTTCGAGATCCATGGTATCCAGAAACTGCGCCCCACTTTCACGCTCGCTAATGGAACCCGTCTGGGAGAGAAGCTGGTCGGCCAGGGTCGATTTTCCATGATCGATATGAGCGATAATGCTGAAGTTTCGGATGTGTTCACTATTCATAGGCTGTCCGCAGGGAGGCAACTGTTTGCTCAAGACCGTCGGCGAGCGATACCAGCGGTTTCCAGTTCAGCCGGTCCGCGGCCCGGTTCCAGGACAAGACACTGCGGCGCTGTTCCCCCGGCTTGGCGGCAGCGTACTGCGCCCGGTCGCCTGAGCCGGTTATCCGCTGCAAATGCGCGGCCAGGGTATTCACCGTCGTCTCCAGGCTCGTGCCGATGTTGAGCGCGCCGGTATGGTCGGCAGTCAACGCAGCCAGGTTCGCCTGGGCCACGTCGCCGACAAACACATAGTCGCGCGTCTGCTGACCGTCGCCGTTAATCGCAATCGTCTCTCCCGCCAGCAGGCGCTGGGTGAAAATGGCCACCACGCCGGCTTCGCCGTGGGGGTCCTGTCGCGGCCCATACACGTTCGCATAGCGCAGGCTCAGCGACGGGAGGCCATGCTCTCGGTGGTAAAAATACAGATACCGTTCGCCGGCCAGCTTGCTGACGCCATACGGACTGATCGGACGGGTGGCATGGTCTTCGGTTGCCGGAAAGGCGTCCTGTTCCCCGTAGACCGTCCCGCCAGAAGACGCAAAAATAATGCGTCGGCACTGGGCCTGCCGCGCGCCTTCAAGGATATTGAGCAGTCCGAGAATATTCACCCGCGCGTCAAACAGCGGATCGGCAACCGAGCGACGGACATCCATTTGCGCCGCATGGTGGTTGACCACCTCAATGTGTTCGTCAACGAGCAACCGCCGCACTACGGCAGCGGTGATATTCGCTTGGACGAAGTGCGCGTCGGATGGAATATTGGTCGGCTTGCCGGTTGACAAGTCGTCGACTATCCAGACTTCGTGGCCCGCCCTGAGATAGATTTCCGCGACGTGAGAGCCGATAAAGCCCGCTCCCCCGGTGACCATGATCTTCATGCGCTACATCTCTCCTGAGTCGTATGACTGCCTTTTTCGTTCCCCTGTTTCCAGAGACCGGCAGCTAGTCGACCGCCAGCTTTTCCCGGAAATAGGCGATGGTTTTGCTCAGTCCGTCTTCGAGGGAGACGGTTGGCTCCCACTCCAATATCTGGCGGGCAGCACTCACATCAGGTTGGCGGACTTTCGGGTCGTCCTCCGGCAAAGGCTGAAACACAATGGGGCTGGTACTCCCGGTCAGCCGGATAATCGTCTCGGCGAATGCGCGGACCGATAATTCGTGCGGATTCCCCAGATTCACGGGTTGGGTGCAATCAGAGCGCAGGAGGCGGACGATGCCCTCGACCAGATCGTCCACAAAACAAAAACTGCGGGTCTGACTCCCGTCGCCATACACTGTTAAGGCTTCTCCCCGCAGCGCCTGGGTAATGAAATTAGGCACTACGCGTCCGTCCCCGAGGCGCATGCGTGGACCGTAGGTATTAAAAATACGGACAATACGGGTCGCCACGCCGTGACTGCGGTGGTAGGCCATGGTCAGGGCTTCGGCAAACCGTTTGGCCTCGTCATACACCCCTCGCGGACCGATCGGATTCACATTGCCCCAATAATCTTCCGGCTGCGGATGGACGAGCGGGTCGCCATAGACTTCGGAGGTCGACGCGAGCAGAAAACGGGCGGCTTTCACTCGGGCCAGCCCGAGTCCTTTATGTGTGCCGAGCGAGCCCACTTTCAGTGTCTGAATCGGCAGTTCAAGGTAATCGATGGGGCTCGCCGGCGAGGCAAAGTGGAGAATCGCATCAATATGGCCGCTAACGTAAATATAGTTGGTCACATCCTGATGGACAAAGGAAAAGCGCGGATTGACAAACAGGTGGGCCACGTTGTCCATATCGCCCGTAATGAGGTTGTCCAGACACACCACCTCATCCCCGTCGGCCAGGAAACGCTCACACAGATGCGAGCCGATAAACCCGGCCCCGCCGGTGATTAAGATGCGTGCGATGACTCTTCTCCTTTCAACTCGCGCTCGGGCAGCGACGCGCGGAAACCGGACAGTCCGTCTATTCTAACACATCCTTAATCCAGTAGACGGGCTTTTCCTGACTCTCGTGGTAGGTGCGGGCTAACATCTCGGCGATGAGGCCGGTGGTCACCAACTGGACACCGGTGACCAGCAGCAGAATCCCCAGGAGCAAGATAGGCCGGTTGGCTAACTGCACGTCAAACAGGAGGCGTTGCAGCCCCAGGACGGTCGTGATCCCCCCCCCAACGAGTACGGCAATCAGCCCCAGAAAGCCGAATAAATGACTCGGGCGGGTCGCATAGCTCGACATGAATTTGACGGTGAGTAAATCCAGCACGACCCACAATGTTCGGGTCAGGCCGTATTTTGAGCGGCCGTGCGTGCGCGCATGATGGCTGACCGGCAGCTCGGCAATCCGCGCGCCCATATCTCCGGCCAGGGCCGGGATAAACCGGTGCATCTCTCCGTACAGCTTGAGGCCCTTTGCCACCTCACGGCGGAATGCCTTGAGCGTACAGCCATAATCGTGCAGTTTGACCCGCGTTGTGAGTGAGATCATCCGATTGGCGATCTGAGACGGGAGACGCCGGCGCAAAAACGGGTCCTGTCGATTGACCCGCCAGCCGTTCACCAGGTCATAGCCCTCGTCCAGCTTTGCCAGCAAACGCGGAATATCGACGGGATCGTTCTGGAGGTCACCGTCCAGCGAAACAATGACGTCCCCGTGGGCGTATTCAAACCCTGCGGCCAGCGCCGCGGTCTGGCCGAAGTTGCGCCGAAAGCGGAGGACCTTGAGCGTGTCGTCTTCGGCGTGCAGCTCGGCCAGCAGCTCACTACTCCCGTCCTGACTGCCGTCGTCGATGAGGATGAGTTCGTAACTCCAGTCCGTCGGTGCCAGTACGGCATGGACGCGCTGGCACAACGGACGCAAATTCTCGACTTCATTATAGATCGGGACGACGATGGAAAGGTCCATAGCAATTTGACGGTGACGGGCTAGAATTCGGTCAGGCTCACGAACTGGCGATAGCGCGCTTCAATGGCATCCCGGCTCAGGGCGTGCAGACGCCGCAGGCTGAAATCTTCCACGGTGAACGAAGCCACCACACTGCCGTAGACAATGGCTTTGCGCAGTCCGGCCTCAGACGTGTCGTTTGACTCGGCCAAATAGCCGAGAAACCCGCCGGCAAAGGAGTCACCGGCCCCGGTCGGATCAATCACGTCTTCCAGGGGATAGGCGGGGACGGCGAAAACCGACTGGGGGGAAAACAGTAATACCCCGTATTCGCCACGCTTGATGAGCAGCGTCTTGGGTCCCAAGTCCAGAATCCTGCGGGCGGCTTTGACGACATTGGACTCGCCGCTGATCATACCCGCCTCTTCATCGTTGATGACCAGCACATTGACCCGTTTCAGTACGGCTTCGAGCGCAGCGCGCTCATGCTCAATCCAATGACTGATGGTGTCGCAGCCGATCAGACGCGCCCCGTCGATTTGGTCTAGAACCTGACTCTGCAAGCCAGGGTCGATATTCCCCAGAAACACAAAAGGCGAGCGGCGATACTGTTCGGGCAGTTGCGGAGCGAAGTCCGCAACCACATTCATCTGGAGGTCTAATGTATCTCGAATGTTGAGATTTTCGTGATAGCGGCCGGTCCACCGGAACGTCCGTCCCGCGCCGACCTCCAACCCCTCCAGGTTGATATTCGGCGCGGTCAGGGTTGCCCGTGCATCTGCGGGAAAGTCTTCACCGATAATAGCGACAACATTGACCGGCGCAAAATAGCTTGCCGCGACCGCGAAATAAGCGGCCGAGCCACCCAGGACTTCGTCAGCCCGACCGGACGGCGTTTCAATAGAATCCAAGGCGACCGAACCGACAACGACAATACTCATTCCAGCCTCTTTGTGTTTATCCATTGATGTATTTCCCAATAATCGGCTCAAGTTCGTGTTTCACCGTTTCTGGAATCATCGCCCGGTCGGTGATGATCGCATTTGTGAGCGCGGTTTCACAGCCGCACACCCGCTCGGGAGACAACCGCCGGGCAGTGTCCCGGACAATGCGCTGGGCGGTGACAACATTTTTATTCAGAATTGCCAGCACCTCTTCTATCACGACATCGCCGGCCTCGGTATTCCAGCAGTCATAATCGGTTGCCATGGCTAGGGTGGCAAAACAGATTTCGGCTTCGCGCGCAAGTTTGGCTTCCTGGAGATTCGTCATGCCGATGATATCAGCCCCCCAGCTCCGATACAGCAGAGATTCGGCCCGTGTGGAAAATTGCGGACCTTCCATACAGATATACGTTCCCCCTTGATGAACGGATGTGCTCAGGCTGCCACTGGCTTCAACCAAAGACTGTGATAAGAGCGGACACACCGGGTCGGCAAAGGCGACGTGGGCGACAATGCCGCGGCCAAAGAAGGTACCGATGCGGCCACGGGTGCGATCGATGAATTGGTCCGGAATGACGATATGGCCGGGCGCAATCTCCTGCTTCAAACTGCCCACCGCACTGACGGCAATCAAGCGCCGAATGCCCAGCTTTTTCATCCCATAGATATTGGCGCGAAAATTCAGCTCGGAGGGCAAGAGGCGATGTCCACGACCATGACGAGGCAGGAAAACCACGCGAATGCCATCTAGCTCGCCGACAAAATATTCATCCGACGGAGCCCCAAACGGCGTCTCAACGTTCACCCATTCGCCGTGTTCAATGTCGTCCATCTGATACAGACCGCTGCCACCAATAACACCGAGCGTGATCATAATACCCTCTAGTCCTATGCCGCTTGCTCCAGCGGTGCGGCGAGTTGCCCACACGCGGCCTGTACATCATGGCCCCGACTTTCGCGAATGCTGGCATGAATGCCCCGGTCGAGTAAGATTTGACGAAAACGCAGGAGTCGGTTGCGCGGCGAGACGGAAAATGAGGTCCCAGGGAAGGAGTTAAACGGAATGAGATTGACTTTGGCCCGGATGCCGTGCAGGAGCGACACCAGGCGTTTTGCGTCGGCCTCAGCGTCATTCACCCCGTTCAGCAAGGTATAGGCGAAGGTGATCCGATTGCGCGGTGCCACCGGGAAGGATCGACATGCCTCGAATATCACGTCTAAAGGATAGCGCCGATTAATCGGCATGAGCGTGTCGCGCACGGCATCAGTTGTTGCGCTCAAGGAGATAGTGAGGTTGACCTTAGTGTCGTGCAATAAACGCTGCATCTGCGGCACTAACCCAACCGTCGATACAGTGATGCGGCGGGGAGAGAGATGATACCCCCAGGCGGCGGTCAGGATGGTGACGGCCTTCACGACCTGATCGTAATTGGCCAACGGTTCGCCCATACCCATAAAGACGACGTTAGTCACCGCTTGGTGTTGAGGCCGTCGGTACTGGACTTCCCAGATTTGGCTGACTATTTCCCCAGCCGTCAGATCGCGCCCGGGCCGTACTTGGGCAGTCGCACAAAATTGACAGCCCATTGCACAGCCAGCCTGGGAGGAGATGCACAGCGTCTGGCGGTGCTCACTCGGAATCAAAACGCTCTCAATCCGGCGTCCATCGGCAAGGCTGAAGAGATATTTTTCCGGCCCGTCGGCTGCCGTAGTGTGTCTGCTACAGTCCAGACGGGCAAGGCTGAAATGTTGAGCCAACTCCTCGCGTAAGGCCAGGGGCACATTGCCCATCTGCCTCACATCCGTGAGCCGGTGTTGATGCACCCATTTTAAAATTTGCGGGGCACGAAAAGATCTGTGTCCACGCGCGGTCAGCCACTGGGCCAACTCGTCTTGGGTGAAATTTTTGAGATCCATACCGATCCAGACAGGCACGCACAGTGCACAGGTCAAGGAGCAGGTCCAGGCCGCAGAAAAAACGACCTAAGCGAGTTCCACCCCACTAAAGAAATAACCGATTTCCCATTGGGCCGTTTCGGGCGCATCGGAGCCATGCACCGCATTCTGTTCGATATTCGTGGCAAAATCCTTCCGGATTGTGCCCTCATCCGCCTCAGCAGGATTGGTCGCTCCCATAATTTTCCGATGGGCTTGAATGGCCCCTTCCCCCTCAAGCACGGAGACGAGAATCGGACCCGAGGACATGAAGTCTGTCAGACTCCCAAAAAACGGACGTTCTTTATGGACGGCATAAAAACCTTCGGCCTCGGCCTTGCTCAGAGAAACCATTTTGGTAGCGACGATTCTGAGGCCCGCGGCTTCAAAGCGGCGGAGGATTTCACCAATGACATTCTTCTTAACGGCATCAGGCTTCACAATAGAGAGTGTTCGTTCGGTCATACACGTCCTTTCTTGTACGGCAAGAGAGTCTATCCAGGCCCGCTAGAGGGGTCAATGTTCATGCTCTCAGGGCAAATTCAACGGCGGCGGGAGAGGAGTGAAATACAAGCCGCAGTTGCGATAGGCTTGTTTCACAGCCCGCCAGTCGGGACTTTCCGCTACCAGGGCAAGACCGGCAAGCGCGTGACAGGCTTCCGCCTGATAGCCAAAGCGTTGAGTCAAATCAGCGCAGCGGGCAAAGGCGGCTGCGGCTTGTTTGTGTTTTCCTTGTAAAAAGGCTAATTCCCCGGTTCCCAGACGACAGTAGACCGTGCCGCGGATGTCACGTGTTTCGCGGAAGAGCTGTTGCGCCCGTCCGAATGTCGCTCGGCTGCGTTCATGCTCGCCCTGCATTTTGAAGACCGTGGCCATCGCCCAGACCGTATAGGCAAAGCTGGCCTTATCACCAATCCGCCGGTATAGTCGCTCGGCTTTGGCAAAGAGCCGCAAAGCGGGGATAAACTCTAGACGCATACGGGCGGCATTGCCCAGGCCGCAGTAGGAATAGGCCCGGCCGTACACATCGTCTTCAACCTCAAACACCGCGTTTGCTTCGGCGTAATAGTTCTGGGTATCCGCAAATCGACCCATTAAGCGCGACGCGCCCCCCAGACCGCACAGCGCATATCCGGCTCCGAGCGTATCGCCCTCCCGTTCGGCGAGTCGGCGGGCCTGTTTGAAATAGCTCAGCGCTTTTTTGAGGTCGCCGCAGAAGCGGTACGTTCCGCCCATGGCCCAGACAATAAAGCCCTCTCGGTCGTACACCTGAGCTTGACGATAGCGGGCCCGCGCCTCGGCCAGATACGGTAAGGCGCGCTGCGGATTCCCCCGAGCGCGAACGCTGAGGCCGATACCAGCCAGACTCTCCGCCTCCCCTTCCACGTCGGCTAGGCGGTCAGCCAGGCGGCTGGCCCGCTCATAGGCGCGTTGAGCGAGCCCGAATTGTCCCTGCATACGCAAACAATCGCCGATACCGAGCTGAGCATCAAGCTCACATTCTCCAAGGTCTGCGGCTTTTGCGGCCTGGCGCGCCTGGCGGTAGAGCGCCAGCGCTTCGGCAAAGCGACTCTTCTGGCGGGCGCGTTCGCCTTGTTGAAACAAGGTGTGTGGTGTCTGGACCGGAGCTGGCGACATAGAAATCGGAGGGGTGGTTTGCGAACCATCCCTCCCCTGCTTGACAGGACTTGATAGAGGGACCTACCCGAATCCCTTAGCCCAGGGCGGCAGCCATGGTTTTGCCCATCTCAGCCGGACTCGAAATAATGGCCACCCCGGCATCCCGGAAGGCTTGGACCTTCTCGGCCGCAGTTCCCTTGCCACCGGCAATAATCGCCCCGGCGTGTCCCATGCGTTTACCTTTCGGCGCGGTTTGGCCGGCGATAAACGCCGCGACCGGCTTGGTCATATGCGCTTTAATAAACGCGGCGGCCTCTTCTTCCGCCGAACCGCCAATTTCACCTATCAGCACCACGCCCTCGGTTTGGGGATCATCCTGAAAGAGCCGTAAGACATCGATAAAACCGGTTCCGTTCACCGGGTCGCCGCCTATCCCGACGCACGACGACTGACCGATGCCCAACTGGGTGAGTTGATGCACGGCTTCATAGGTTAAGGTTCCGCTGCGCGACACCACCCCGATGGCTCCGGGGGTGTGAATATAGCCCGGCATAATCCCAATCTTGCATTCCCCCGGAGTAATCACGCCTGGGCAGTTGGGACCAATCAGACGGGATTTTTTGCCGGCCAAATAGCGCTTGACCCGGACCATATCGAGCACCGGAATCCCCTCGGTAATGCAAATCACCAACTCCACTTCGGCATCGACCGCTTCCATGATGGCGTCGGCGGCAAACGGCGGCGGCACATAGATAACGGAGGCGTTTGCCCCCGTTTCCGCAACCGCCTCCGCAACCGTATTGAAGATGGGAATGCCCTCGAAATCCGTCCCACCCCGACCGGGCGTGACCCCTGCCACCATCTGGCTGCCGTAGTCTCTACAGCCTCGGGTGTGCAGTTGGCCGGTTGAGCCAGTAATGCCCTGCGTCAGGACTTTGGTGTCTGTATTCACAAGAATGCTCACGAGCGTGCTCCTCGATTTCTCAGCCTACGCATAATACGAACGGTTGAGCCGGTGCGGCCTACGCGCCAATCGCCTCGACGATCTTCTTCGCGCCGTCGGCTAAATCGTCCGCCGGAATGATAGCCAGCCCGGACTCGGCCAGAATCGTTTTCCCCAGTTCAACATTCGTGCCCTCTAAGCGAACGACCAGGGGGACCGACAGGTTCACCTGCTTGGCGGCTTCAACCACCCCGTTGGCCACCACATCGCAGCGCATAATCCCACCAAAAATATTGACCAGAACGCCTTTGACATTCTCGTCCGACAGAATAATCTTAAACGCCTCGGTGACTTTTTCCGTGGTCGCGCCCCCGCCGACATCCAAGAAGTTGGCCGGCTCAGCCCCGTAGTGTTTGATGATATCCATGGTTGCCATCGCCAGCCCGGCCCCATTGACCATGCAGCCGATATTGCCGTCCAGGGCAATATAATTGAGATCAAACTTGGAGGCGGCGACCTCTTTCTCGTTTTCTTCGGTCACATCCCGCATCTCACGGATATCGGCCTGGCGAAACAGCGCGTTGTCATCAAAGCCCATCTTGGCATCCAGGGCTAAAAGGTCGCCGGATTTCGTCAGTACCAGCGGATTAATCTCAGCCATGGAGGCATCGCTCTCGGAAAATGCCTGGTATAAACCGCGCATAAACGCGACAGCTTTGTTGACCGTATCTTTGGGCAGGCCCAGGCCGTAGGCGAGCTGGCGGCCCTGGAAAGCCCCGAAGCCGACGGCCGGATCAATGGTGGCGCGGAGAATCTTCTCGGGTGAGCGCTCGGCCACTTCCTCGATTTCTACGCCGCCCTCGGAGCTGGCCATCATCGTCACCCGCGCGGTCGCACGGTCAATGACCATACCCAGATAGAACTCTTTATCAATATCACAGCCCTGCTCAACAAAGACCTTTTGGACTTCTTTGCCCTCGGGTCCGGTTTGGTGCGTCACCAGAGTTGTGCCCAGCAGCGCCGCCGCATGTTCGCGCGCCTCCTGCGGCGTCTTGGCGAGCTTGACACCACCGGCTTTGCCACGCCCACCGGCATGAATCTGGGCTTTGACGACACACAGACCGCCACCCAGTTCCTGGGCTGCGGCTTCGGCTTCGTCCGGGGTTGTGGCGACCCTGCCGTCTAACACGGCCACCCCATTTTTCCGCAGAATCTCTTTTGCTTGGTATTCGTGAATATTCATACACTCTTACCTGACTGGGGGAGATTACTCGCCCTTCTCCAAGATGGCGTCCATAGCCGTCAGCAGTTCGCGCACATGGCCGACGGACACCTCCATCTCTTGTTTTTCTTTGTCGCTCAGGTCCACTTCAATGACGCGCTCAACGCCGCCGGCACCAATAGACACCGGGACGCCAAAATACACCCCGTCAATGCCGTATTCGCCTTCGAGGTAGGCGGCGCAGGGCAGAATCTGTTTTCTGTCCTGCAGATAGGCCGCCGCCATCTGCACGGCTGCCGAAGCCGGAGAATAAAACGCCGAGCCCGTCTTGAGCAAAGCCACAATCTCACCGCCAGCCTGACGGGTGCGCTGCTCAATTTCTTCCAAACGGGCCGCCGAGATCAGTTTCTCAACCGGCACCCCGCCGACCTGGCAATAGCTGCGCACTGGGACCATGTCGTCGCCGTGACCGCCCAGGACCATAGCCGTCACATTCTGGACAGACACGCCGAGTTCCTGGGCGATAAAGGTCCGGTAGCGGGCGGAGTCCAGAACCCCGGCCTGACCCACAACCCGGTTCTTGGGAAAACCGGTCACGCGCTTGGTCAGGGTCACCATGGCATCCAGCGGATTGGTAATCACAATCACCAGCGAATCCGGTGCATATTGTTTAATGTTGCTGGACACATCGCTCATGATCTTGCAATTAATGCCCAGTAGATCGTCCCGACTCATACCCGGCTTGCGGGCAATGCCAGCCGTCACGATGCAGACATCCGCGCCGGCAATATCGGCGTAGCTCGTCGTCCCGGTAATGTTGGCGTCATAGCCTTCAATTGGCCCGGCTTCGAGCATATCCAGGGCCTTCCCCTGAGGCAGGCCATCAATCACGTCAAACAGAACTACGTCGCCAAGTCCCTTGAGCACGCACAGGTGGGCAAGCGTGCCGCCGATATTTCCCGCGCCAATGAGTGCGATTTTCTTCCGCGCCATAATATTCTTCCCTCCGGTCTCACATCCATGTATAATATAGGAGGAGGACAGTCAGGACGGCTGTCCTCATCTCAATCTGCTGAGATATTGCTTGTTCGGCAAGGTTTTGGGGCAGGATGCCAAAATTCCCACAACCTGTCTAGGCCAGAGGGTCGCCGGAAGATTCGCTTTTGTCGACCGGGACGTGTATCAGCCGCTCTTCGTTATCGGGAGAGCACCAAGGAGCAGCCCATCTTCATCGCCTCGCCTACCCAGAACCCTGTTTTAGCCGGTTTCGTTCAGCGTCAGAGCGACGGATGTAGTGAGGGACGAGCTGTGAGGCGTCGTCGTGATCTCCCTGTTTGAATCGCATCCAGGCTAAGCGGGCGACAACGCTGCCGCGGGGCGGGACAGCAGCCAGCGGCAGAAATTCCGTATGGGGGCCGCAGTGTTCTCGAATTATGTCACCGTAGCGCTCAATGCCATCTCCAACAAAGAGGCAGGGTACACTGATTTGGTTGGCCAGCTCTTCGGGCGAGAGGACCATATCGTCAGTCAGACGGGTAATCTGCCCTCCTGCCTCACGGGCGAAAAAGGCCGCGTACACCTCGCGCTTGCGGGCGTCCAGCACAACGCACAGCCTGCCGGTCCACTGCGGCACCGCAGAGGCAAGCGTGAGGAGCGTCGAGACGCCGGCAACCCGTTGAGACAGGGCATAGGCAAAACCTTTTGTCGTGCCAAGCGCGATACGCAGTCCGGAGAAGGCTCCAGGACCGATCGTCACCCCTATACCTGCGACCTCAGGCAGGCTGACGTGTGACTGGTCGAGGACGCGGCGGATCAACAGTAAAAGACTTTCCGCATGACTCGCCGCGGCGCCAGCGGACTGTTCTGCCAGCACACGGCCGTCCTGTATCAGGCCGACACTCGCAATCGGGGTAGCCGCGTCAATGCCGAGAACGAGCATGTCGAGCGATCAACTGACGAGTCGTGAAATATCGTTGTAGAAGACCAGGACGATGAGCGAGACAATAACCAGGAACCCGACGCGTAAGGCCATCTCTTTGGAACGATTGCTCAACGGACGACCCATGAGGAGTTCAATGAGCATGAGCAACAGATGGCCACCGTCAAGGATCGGAATAGGCAGCAGATTAAAGATGGCCAGGTTGACGTTCACGATAGCCGTGAAGCGCAGCAAATAATCCAATCCCAGACGCGCCTGCTGCCCGGCTACCTGCGCAATGAGAATGGGGCCGCCCAGCTCTTTGGTTGAAACCTCTCCACTCACGAGTTTGACCACGCTCTCTAAAATAAGGTGTGTCCACAGCCAGGTTTGTTCAGCTCCGAGCGTCACCGCGCGCCCGACCGTGACAGGTTCGGTCGTAAAGGCGCGCTCAATACCAATCACGTAGACTTGTCCGCCGACGGGGTTGTCACGCAGTTGGGGGGTTACCGTTGTCGCAATAATCTGACCACGGTTCGCCTTTTTAATGACGAGGTGAATCTCATTCCCATTGCTGTGCTGAATCTGCTCCGCCAACTCCTCCCAGGTGTGGACGGCAACCCCATCGATCTTGAGGATCTCGTCTTCCGGCTCCAGACCGGCCGCTTCCGCGGGCATATTCGTCACGATGCCACCAACCGTGGGCTGATCAATCGGGACATTGACGCCGAATTGGGCAAAGGCCAGACTAAAGACAACGAAAGCCATCAGAAAGTTGGCCAATGGTCCGGCGGCGACAATCAGAAAGCGTTTGGGCAAGGATTTATGCGTGAAGGAACGATCCAGATCAGTCTCGTCCACCTCCTCACCGATTTCCTCGCCAATCATCTTCACATAGCCACCCAGAGGAATGGCACTGAGTAAATACTCCGTTTCGCCGATCTTACGACCGATGAGTTTCGGACCAAATCCGAGCGAGAATCGCTCAACCCCAACGCCGGCCCATTTGGCGGTCAGGAAGTGCCCGAGTTCGTGCACAAAAATAATGAGCCCAAAGACGATAACTACTCGTAGCGCAACATCAAAAGTCGAAAGATCCATGCCCACATGCTCCTCAGTTCTCGGGCCAGATTTAATTCCGCAGCATATTATAGTAATAGATACAGCGTATTATAGTAATAGATAAAGGCAGCCGGGAAAAGCAAACTATCGATACGATCAAGAACTCCGCCGTGGCCGGGAAAGAAACGGCCCGAGTCCTTCGCGCCGCAGGCCCGCTTCAAGGCAGACTCGCACAGGTCACCCAACTGGGCGAGCAGCCCCATAAGAAGGGCAAGCGCCACTAATTCGAGCGCCGCTCGATTGGGCAGTAGAGACTGCCAGGCGATGAGCGCGGCGACGCCGTTCCCGCATATCGATCCGACGCCTCCCTCTATTGTTTTGCCGGGACTGATATGCGGTAGCAGTTTCCGCCTTCCCCATGTCCGGCCGACGACATATCCTCCGGTGTCTCCAAGCATGGCCACCAGCAATATGAAAAAAACCCACTCCGCACCTTCCGGGCCGCGGTGTATCCACACCACGTGCGGAAAAAGAAACCCAATATACACCACCCCAAGCACGTACAGGCTGGTTGTCTGGATTCCCCGCACGGGCTGACGGTCTCGCAGACTCAGGATAAAAATCAGGATAAAACCAAGGCTCAATGCGGCGCCGACGAGCCGCGTATCGCCCGCGAGCATGCTGAGTGCGACCAGCAGGCCCCACAGTTTGCCAATGACTGGAGAGAGCGTGCATTGGGCTCGCGTGAGTGAGAAGTATTCCCATAAGCCGACACCAGTGAGAACTAGAATGGCACTCGAAAAGCCCCATTCCGGGGCATGGCCTATCAGGAAGATCAGGAGGGGGAGCGCACCCGCTGCGGTCAGGAGCCTAGTGCGCAGCACGTTTGAGCCCGGTCTCAATCAACTGCTCGGCCGTCCGACCGAAACGCCGATCCCGTTGTTGATAATCAGCCAATGCTTGCAAGAAGGCGTCGCGGTCGAAATCCGGCCACAGGGTGTCGGTCACATAGAGTTCCGTGTAAGCCAACTGCCAGAGCATGAAATTACTGATCCGGAACTCTCCACTGGTCCGAATCAGGAGGTCCGGAGCGGGAATATCTGCCGTCCACAGCGATTGCTCGATAGCCTGTTGGTCAATCTCGCACGGCCGTAGTCGTCCCGCCTGTACGGCGGTCGCCAGCGTCTGCACAGCAGCAACGATTTCTTCCCGCGCGCTATAGCTCACGGCTAAGACGACCGTCAGGCCGGTGTTGTCTTGTGTTGCCGCAATCACGTCAAGCAGCGATTTCCGAACAGTCGCGGGAAGGCGGTCCAAATTACCGATGGCCCGGAGGCGGATATTATATCGCATCATACGGCGCAATTCCGTCCGGAGATAGCGATTGAGGAGCCCCATAAGCGCCCGGACTTCACGTGGCGGCCGCTGCCAGTTCTCCGAAGAGAATGCGTAGAGGGTCAGATACGAGAGTCCTATGCCACGACTTGTCTCGACAATATTACGAACTGCTTCTTTGCCGCGCTTGTGGCCTTCAATACGGCTCAGTCCGCGTCGCTGCGCCCACCGTCCGTTGCCATCCATAATGATGGCAACATGACGGGGCAATTGGTCTTTCTCGATAATAACGCTCACGCGTGTAAATAGCAGGTTAGAATGGATTGCTCAGGTGGCCAGTCGCAGGGAGACACCAGCCCTTAGACCGCCATCAACTCTTCCTCTTTGAGCTTGAGGATATGGTCAAGTTTTTCAATATATTCATGCGTTATCTTTTGTACGCGATCCTGGGCGGCGTGCAATTCATCTTCGGTAATTTCTTTCTCTTTTTGCATTTCCTTAAGATAGTCATTGGCATCGCGTCTATGGTTCCGCATAGAAACCCGGTAGCCCTCGGCACTCTTACGGATTTTTCGGACAAAATCTTTCCGCCGCTCTTCGGTGAGTTCGGGTATGGGGACTCGAATGACTTTCCCATCGTTGACTGGAGTCAGGCCCAAGTCAGCCAGATAAATCGCCTTTTCCACATCCCCGATAATATTTTTTTCGTACGGCTGCACGACTAGCAAGCGCGCTTCTGGTGCAGACAGGGAGGCGAGTTGGTTGAGTGGGGTTGGGGACCCGTAATACTGGACCATCACACCCTCGATTAACGCGGTGGAGGCCCGACCGGTACGAACTTTCGAAAACTCGACACGGAGCGACCCCAGCGTTTGCTCCATTTCCTGCTTCAGTTGTTCTAAAACTTCGGCGCTCATAACTCCCCCCCATTGACCACCGTTCCAATAGGCTCTCCACGTACCGCGCGCTGGATATTCCCAGGCTCAAGCATACTGAACACAATGATGGGGAGATGATTATCCATACACAATGATATCGCAGTGGAGTCCATGACCTTGAGGTTTTGCTGCAAGACTTCAAGGTAGGTCAGGGTTTGATACCGCTCGGCCGTCGCATCTTTCATCGGGTCAGCACTATAGATTCCATCAACCTTGGTTGCTTTGAAAATGGCTTGTGCCCCAATTTCCATCGCCCGCAAGCTGGCAGCGGTGTCCGTGGTAAAATACGGATTACCGGTACCGGAGGCAAAAATAACAATACGACCTTTCTCAAGATGGCGTGTTGCGCGCCGTCTAATATACGGTTCCGCCACCTGCGCTACTGCCAGGGCTGACATCACGCGCGTCGGAACCTCCACCCTCTCCAAGGCTTCCTGCATGGCTAAGCTATTGATCACCGTGGCCAGCATCCCCATATAATCGCCGGTCGCCCGCGCAATCCCTCTTGAATTCGCGTCTACTCCACGCAGTATATTTCCTCCACCCAGGACCAAAGCAATCTCACACCCCAGCGCATGAATCTCCTGAATCTCTCCGGCGATACGAGTTAAGACAACGTCGTCAATCCCATAGCCTCGTTTGCCAGCGAGTGCTTCTCCTCCCAACTTGAGCAGGACACGCTGGTATGGTGCAGACTTTGTCGCCATGCGGCCTACTCAGTCCCCTTTTCAGCAGTACTTGCTTCTCCAATTTGGAAACGCGCAAACCGATGAACGACAATGTTTTCGCCCGTCTTACTCACCGTATCATTGACAATCTCTTGGACGCTTTTACTCGGCTCCCGAATATAGGCTTGTTCGAGCAGACATACTTCGCTGTAAAACTTCTCGACTTTTCCGGAAACGATCTTCTCAATCACCTGCACCGGCTTTCCGGACGCCTCGGCCTGGGTCTGGTAGACCGTCCGCTCCCGCTCAAGCTCCGCCTCAGAGATGTCTTCCCGACGCACGCAGCGTGGATTTGCGGCCGCCACTTGCATCGCAAGGTCTTTGACAAGCTGTTGGAACTCTTCAGTCCGAGCCACAAAGTCAGTCTCACAATTCACTTCAACCAGGACACCGATCTTGCCACCACCGTGAATATAGGAGCCCACCACTCCCTGCTCTGCCGCGCGCCCAGCTCTCTTTGCGGCAGCGGCTAGCCCTTTCTCACGAAGAAAGTCAATGGCTTTTTCAATATCACCGTTATTTTCGGCGAGCGCTTTTTTACAGTTGACAATGCCTGCGCCTGTCCGCTCGCGCAGTTCTTTCACCTGGGCCATCGAAATACCGCTCACGCCTCGCCCCCTTCCTCAACAGGCGTTGCCTCAGTCAGAGTGTCTTCGGCTTGCGCCTCGGGAGATGGCGGTCCAGGCTCTAGCGGTTCAGCCTGGCCTCCAGACGAATCTCCCGGTTCGCCCGAATCATCTGGTCCTCCTTGCTGCTCTTGGTACAGCGTCCGTCCTTCTATGGAGGCGTCAGCTATCGCCTCCACAAAAAGACGAATGGCACGAATAGCATCATCATTACCTGGGATTTTATGCGCGATCAGGTCCGGGTCACAGTTGGAATCAATCGCAGCGACAACGGGCAGACCGAGCTTATTCGCCTCCCGCACGGCGATTTCTTCCTTCTTGGTATCAACCACAAACATCGCATCAGGCAGCTTCCGCATGGTTTTGATGCCACCTAACATGCTCATCAGCTTATCCCGCTCCCGGCTGATTCCCAAGAGTTCTTTCTTCGTCAGCGCGTCAGCAATCGAGGATGTTTCGAGCATCTCTTCGACTCGTTTCAGTCGATCAATAGACTTCCGGATGGTTTGAAAATTCGTTAACATTCCGCCCAGCCAGCGGTTATTGACATAAAACATCTCACATCGCTCTGCGGCTTCGCGTACGACTTCCTGCGCTTGTTTCTTGGTACCGACAAAAAGAATCTGACCGCCATCTCCTACCAGAGCACGAATGAAGCCGCACGCGTCACGCAACATCCCCACGGTCTGCTGCAAGTCGATGATGTGGATTCCGTTTCGAGCACCAAAAATATAGGGCTTCATCTTTGGGTTCCAGCGACTCGTCTGGTGGCCGAAGTGCACCCCAGCTTCAAGCAGTTGCTTGATCGTAATGTCAACCATGTACAGGTCACCTTTCTTAGCTATGCGTGGATATTCTTGATTTCAGGGAGAAATTTTGTATCAAAGGCGAAAAATCTTTGCAACGCGCCATAGAGCACTATTGATTCATAGATTCAAGAAATTCTTGATTATCTTTTGTCCCCCGGATTTTATCCATAAAAAATTCCATTGCTTCGACGGCGTTCATTTGGGTCAATAATTGTCTGAGAAGCCGCATTCGGTCCAAGGTCTTCTTAGTCAGCAACATCTCTTCCTTGCGTGTACCAGAGCGGCCAATATCCATGGCAGGGAAAATCCGTTTGTCCATGAGGCGACGGTCCAGGTGGATTTCCATATTACCGGTCCCTTTGAATTCTTCAAAGATGACTTCATCCATACGACTACCAGTATCGACCAGGGCCGTCCCAATAATGGTTAAGCTTCCCCCATCTTCAATGTTCCGTGCCGCTCCAAAGAATTTTTTCGGCATCCGTAAGGCATTGGCGTCCACACCACCGGATAGCAATTTCCCACTCGGTGGAACCACCGCGTTATTCGCGCGCGCTAAGCGGGTAATACTGTCGAGTAAGACGACAACGTCTTTTCCGTGCTCGACCAGACGTTTTGCCTTTTCCAGGACCATTTCCGCCACCTGCACGTGCCGATTTGCCGGTTCGTCAAACGTCGAACTCACGACCTCGGCACGGACTGAGCGCTGCATATCGGTGACTTCCTCCGGTCGCTCGTCAATCAATAAGACAATCAAAATGACCTCTTTATGATTGTGAACAATGCCATGCGCCAAATTTTGCAGCATCATGGTTTTGCCCGTGCGCGGAGCGGCAACGATCAAACCACGCTGCCCCTTGCCTATGGGAGTGAACAGATCAATGGTCCGCGTGGTATATTCCTCAAGATTGTGCTCAAGCCGGAGTTGTTCCTCTGGATAGAGCGGCGTCAAATTGTCAAAGAGGATTTTGTCTCGGGCGCGTTCAGGTTCCTCATAGTTCGTGGCTTCAACTTTCAGCAAGGCAAAATAGCGCTCGCCTTCTTTGGGCGGACGGATTTGCCCGGCCACGACGTCTCCGGTACGTAAATTAAACCGCCGAATCTGGCTCGGGGACACATAAATATCATCCGGCCCCGGCAGATAATTGTAGTCAGGAGAACGGAGAAAACCGAACCCGTCAGAGAGAATCTCTAACACCCCCTCGCCGTAGATAAAGCCGCTCTGTTCGGCCTGCGCTTGGAGAATAGAAAAAATCAAGTCTTGTTTACGAAGACTGGACGCCCCCTCGACATTAAAATTCCGGGCGATCTCCGCCAGCTCTTCAATTTTCTTTGACTTCAGAGACTTCAGGTTCAGACCGACATCTTCGCCGTCTCCATTAATGCGAACCTCCTGAAGTCCATTTGCATCATTAGTCTTTGCGGCCGTTCGACCCATATCTTCCTCCTGATTGTCTGCAGTAGTAAACTGGAGGGACCTATCCTTGGTATTACGCATTGCCGAGGCATGTCCGCCTCAGACGCCGATTGCCCCTATTAGGGGAAAACCCATCAAGAAATAGCAGTATGACCGGTGAGAAATTCTTTTTCGGGGCGGTCTACAGAGGACGGTTTATCCTCTGCAAGGTACTTTCATATAATACATCACCACAAATCTGTCAACGAAAAGACTCACTCCCAGACAGCGGACAGTTCCAGCAGGAGCTCAGCAAAATCAGCGGGATAAGGCGCCTGAATTGTCATCACGGTATGATCTTGGGGGTGCATGAATTCAATGGCCTCAGCGTGCAGTGCCTGACGAGGAAAGTGCCGAATCTCAGCGGGCAGTGTTTTCTCCATACGCCGAGAGCCATACAGATCATCCCCAATAATAGGGTGGTTAAGCGCAGCGAGATGAACCCGCAGTTGGTGGGTCCGGCCAGTCTTGGGAAAGAGCTGCACAAGGGACACATTGCGACCTGACTCCAGGACTTCATACCGACTAACCGCCGGACGGCTCTTCCGTGCATGTACGGACATTTTCTTCCGGTCCTGTGGATGCCGACCGATGGGAAAAGAAATCTCTCCCTCATGCTGCGGCAGGTATCCGATCACGACCGCGCGGTAGGTTTTACGCACCTGTCTCGACTTGAACTGCTCAGCGAGGGCTTCCAACGCCGTCCCATTCTTTGCAACGAGCAAGACGCCGGACGTGTCTTTATCAAGTCTATGGACGATCCCGGGACGGAGCGATGCTTCCTCGACATGCCACCCCCAGTATGACAGCAAGGCGTTCACCACCGTACCGTGCCACTGGCCAGGAGCGGGATGAACAACCATACCGGGCGGTTTGTTAATCGCGGCCAGACTGTCATCTTCATACAAGATGTCGAGCGGAATATCTTCAGGCATAGCAGTCATTGGTTGTGAAAGCAGGGGAGAGACTTCTATGATTTCATCATTGCGGACAGGATAACTCGCCTTTTGGGGAGTGCCGTCTACCAAAACATGGCGACGTGTGATCAACAGCTTTGCCTGGGACCGACTGATCTCCGCTAGGGAGGCAACCACCAAGTCTAAACGCTGACCGATCTGGGCGAGCGGAACCTGAAAATGCTGGACTGTCACGAGGGAGTATTTCCGGTTGAGGAGAGAAAGCTACGAGCCTGACCAGCATCCTCTCGTATCTGCTGAACAAGCTCTTCGACCGACGAGAACTTGCGCTCTGCTCGAAGGTGCTTGACAAAGCTCACCCGAAGACGTTTTCCGTACAGGTCGGCGGAAAAGTCAAAGAGGTTGGTTTCAACCGTTCTCTGATTTGCGCCAAAAGTGGGGTTCACCCCGACATTTGCTACGGCATCATACTCTCCGTCGTCCACACAAGCCCGGACCGCGTACACTCCATTCGGCAACAGGACTGATGTCCGGGGACGTATATTCGCCGTCGGGAACCCGATCTGCCGACCCCGCTGAAATCCCTTAACAACCCGGCCACTTACCGCATACGGCTGCGCCAGCAGTGTGGTTGCCTCGTGCAGCTTACCAGTTTGGAGCAGTGCGCGCACCACGGTACTGCTGACCTCCTGCTGCCCCACAGTAACCGACCCTATGACCTCGACCTCGAATCCCCACCGTTTTCCCAAGGAACTGAGCAGGCCTGCATTCCCGGCCCGGTCCCGGCCAAAACTGAAATTATGGCCAACCAAAATCTTTTCTACACCACTTGAGTCGAGTAGATATTGACGCACAAACGCTTCGGGGGCAAGTTGAGAAAAATCAAGCCCAAACCGTTGTACCACGATCCCGTCAACACCTAACTCAGCAATCCTCCGGAGTTTCTCACGTAAACTGAGAATTAACGGCACCGGACTGCCGGGCCGTAACACCGAAAGGGGATGAGGGTAAAATGTCATAGCCAGAGCGGTCCCCTGGCGCGCTCTGGCTTCTTCGACAAGCCGGGAGAGAATCATCCGATGGCCTACGTGCACCCCATCGAAATTTCCGAGCCCAATGACGGGATGAGGGAACGGCGTGTGGCGCGAGGCGTGGCGGATAATTTTCATACTCAGTGCCCCGAAGAAGTCCAGGGGCGGGTATGCTAACGTCCAAGCGTCTGGAGCATGGTTTGTGCTTCAATCGTTTGGGCAGCGGACGGATGATCGCTGACGAGCTTCTGAAGGATCAGGCGTGCATCAGTCTTGTCTCCAATCGCAAGAAACCCCTGGGCTTGTCGAAGGAGAGCGGCGGCAACGCGATCACCCCGTCGGTATGAGAGGACATCATTAAACTCAAGGATGGCCCGATTATAGTCATTCTGGACGTAGTGGCTCTCGCCTATCCAATACTGTGCATCATCTGCCATTTGTGATTCAGGACAACGACGCTGAAAGGTGCGGAATTCCTGAATCGCCGGATTATATTTCTGGTCTTGAAAAAGCTGGACTGCTCCGCGGTAGAGGTCTTGACACTCTGGGGTATCATCAGTCGATGGGGTACTGGCCGAGGGCTGGGGTGGAGGCGTTCTCGGCGGAACCCCAAAAGGCAGGGCGGGCGCGCGGGTCTGCGTCCGAGGGCGGGGTAAAGCAGGTTCGTCCGATCCATACTCGGGTCTCCGTCTCACAGAGCGCATCTGCCCCTCAAGGGCGACTAAACGTTTCTCAAGGTCACGCAGTTGTGGGACGGTTTCACTCTCTTGTTTGGAAACTCGGGTCAGACCATGCCGGAGTTCTTCAATTTCGCCTTGAAGCTGTTGGACCTTGCTCTGGAGACCATCAATCGAGGCATCGGTATTTGCCACTTGGGTGCGTATTGCTCTGCGCTCACTCTGCACCTGTTGCAGGTCCGCTTGGGTTGCGCATCCAGCAAGCCAGAAGCCTAGCAGAATCAAGGGGCATAGCGCCCAGCGGCTAGCTCTCACAGCACGTGTGTATAGCCAGGACTGATGCCCGTTGCCTAGCGTAGGACTGAGAAATGGCCGCGTCGATTTCGCTGCCAACATGATTCATTCGAGTCGGTACACAGGGGCAGTTCTTCCCCATAACTAATGACGGAAAGCCGCTCGGCAGGGACCCCTAACGTCATCAGATAATCCTGCGCGGCACGGGCACGTTTTGCACCAAGGGCGAGATTGTATTCGGCCGTGCCGCGATCATCGCAGTGCCCTTCAACTTCCACTTTCGCCTCGGCATTATTCTGTAACCAGTCGGCATTCGCTTGCAGGGTTTGCCTCGCCTCCTCGGACAACTCGAACGAGTCATAGCTAAAGAAGACGGCTTGTAAGGGCCCGCCCTCCCCCTCCTGCTGGACGCGCTCTTGCATGCGTTCGTCCTCCCCAACCGCAGACTCATCCATCCCCGACGAGCCCGTACTCGGAGTGTTACCATAACTCATCGGCTGAGGGGATTGTTTCGGACATCCGATCAGGCCCAGAGAGAGAAAGAGAACGCCGATCAGCCACCCACCAGAGAATTTATTGTCACGCATTCTTCACCATTTTTCTTCTTCCCACGCATACTTATGGAAGGCGTGGCGACCACGCCGGACTAGTATCATTTCCGCTTCCCCCGGTCAATTGCTGTACGCTCTGACCGTCTCGACTCACCAAATAGAGCCGCCCTCGTCGCGTCACCGTGAGATAGCGTCCGTCCGGCGACCACGAAGGGTCCTCCCCACGGACAATGTGTACGGCTTCTCCGCCGTTCGGATCAATCCACATAACATGAAATCCACCCGAGCGGGCCGTGTAGGCGATCCGGTCTCCCTTTGGCGACCAAGCCGGATCGGTATTATAAGTGCCCTCAAACGTAATCCGTTGGGTCTGTCCGGTTTCAACGTCCATCACATAAATCTGGGGACTGCCACTTCGGCTCGAACAAAATGCCAGCCGACGCCCGTCTGGCGACCAGGCTGGGGAAACGTCTATTCCACTGTGGTGGGTTAAACGACGGAGCAGCTGTCCTTGGGGCGATATTAAGAAGAGATCAGCATTACCGTTCTGATCGATACTGACGGCAACACGCCTGCCGTCCGGAGACCAACTGGCCCCATAGGCAATACGGGCGTAGACCCGAGCCGACCGTCCGGTCGCCAGGTCGAGCTTAAACGGATAGGGTCCACCCTGCTTATACGAGATAAATAAAAGTTCTGCCCCAGTCGGACTCCAGCTCGGTCCGAGGCTCAGCGTCCTGTCCTGCGTGACCCGGCGCACTTCGGTTCCACTCAGGTCGGTCACATAGACTTCCTTGATCCGTCCATCAACACGATTCGAGATGAAAGCGATCTTCGAATTAAAAGGCCCTTCTTCGCCCGTCAGGAAGAGCATGATCTGATCGGCAAAGCGGTGGGCCATACGGCGCACATCACGTTTGTGCCCGAGATACCGTCTGCCGCCAAGCTGTTTTTGCTGGGTCACATCGAACAGGCGTGCCTCGATAGTCAACCGTTCACCGGTCAGCCAAAAGCCACCTTTGACCAGGGCTAACGCATCCAGTACAGACCAGTTTTGAAAGTTAATGCGATCGAGCACAAACCCCTCTGGCCCCTCAATATATGCGCGCCGGTCGAGCACACGGAAAAGACCGGAGAGTGTAAGATCCCTGGCAATAGTACTGGCAAAGGTTTCCCCGATTTGCCGCTCGACGTGGGAGTCTGGATTCGACAGGGGCGCAATAGCGATCGGGACTCCGGCCCCACCGGGTTCAGGCACTTCAATCCGAATTTGGGCGGAAGCCGGTCGGGCCCATCCCGCCAGGACGGCGCTGACCGTCAGCAGTATCCCCAGCCGGGCCATCCGCAGCGTCGATCCTCTCCAGCTCATTTCACTCGCTCCGTACCACTCGCTCCGCGTCCGCCACGACCGAACGCGCTACGTCTCGCCAAAAATCACCTCAACCTTTTGTCGGGTAAATTCATTCCGGTAGGCCGCCGGGGGGGGGGAAAGCGGGCTGGCCTTTCTCACCGCCCGGATTGCCGATTCGTCGAAGACGGTATCACCGGACCGTTCGGCAAGCTCCACTTCGACGATCTCTCCACTGGCCAGGATACCGAAGCGCACCACCGCGGTGAGACCGGGCCGGGGCTCGGCCACGATCCAACTCTGTTTCACCCGCTGCTTCACCTCCTGGATGTAGAGAATAAAGGGGAGTCCGCGCAGCGTATCACCGCCGGCCTGCCCCCCGGACGCCGGGCTTGGAGGGGCCTCGGCCCGCAGCCGCTGCCGGACCCTTTCCAGGGCCGCCACGATCTGCTGCTCGCGGTCCTCGGCTCTCGTGCCTTGCTCCTCGGGCTTTTTGGGCGGTGGCTGTTTGGCGTGCTCGGGTTTCTGGGCTGGAGGTTTTTTGGCCGGCGCCTTTTTTGGCGGCGGTTTTTTCTTCGCGGCTATTTTCACTGGCTCTTTCGGTTTGGCCACCGCTGGTTTTCTTTTTGGCTTCTTGGCTTCGACTTTTGGCGGCTGGGCTTTGGCTTTCGGTTTCTTGGCCTCGACCTGCGGCTTCTTCGGTTCGACCTTGGGTTTCTTGGCCTCGACCTGCGGCTTCTTCACTTCGACCTTCGACGGCTGGGGCTTGGGGGCGGGCGGAGACGAGAGGGCGGGCCCCAAGGCGGCCGGAGCAACCAGAGAGACGGTATAGCTCTGGGGCGTCCGGGGCTTTGAGCGAGAAGGGTCGGCCGCAGAGACCAGGGCCAGGAGGATCACGGCATGGAGCAGCCCGGAAAGCATCACCATCCGACCGAGCCGCTTATCCGAGGGCTGGGCGCTGGGCGGTGCGTTCTGCGGGCTCGACTTTTTCTGATTTTTTTTGATCACGGTTCAGGAGTGGTTCTGCTGTGTGGGACCGGCTTCTGGCAGCGGCTCGGTCACCATGCCGAGCTTGGCTATCCCCGCGCTCCGTATGGCGGCCATGACCGCAACGACCTTGCCATACACAACGTCTTTATCCGCTCGGAGATAGACGGTCCGGTCTGCCCTCAGCTTCACAATTGCGGTCAGTTTTTCCCCCAAAGCGACAAGGTCGAGCGGCGTATCGTTCAAGTGGACGCGCCCCTCACCATCTATCGCCACAACCAACTGCTCTTCTGTCTCAGAGACAAGAGGTCCGGCCTCCACAGCGGGCAACTCGACGTTGACGCCTTGCTGCAGTATGGGCGCGGTTACCATAAAGATGACCAGCAGGACCAGCATGACGTCAACAAAAGGGGTCACATTGATCTGTGAAATACTACCTTCATCGTACTGATCAAAGGCCATGGTCTGCCATCCCCTTGTCTGGAGAAAGTGGTCTAGAGAAAGTGACGTTCGGCAATATTGAGAAATTCGGCCGAAAAATTCTCCATGTCCGTTGCCAGGACGCGAACTTTTCGGCTGAAATGATTATACGCCATCACCGAGGGAATCGCAGCAGCGAGGCCAATCGCGGTTGCAATCAGCGCCTCAGCAATACCGGGAGCGACGGCTTGAATGGTCGATGTCCGCGTGAGACTCAAGCCCCGGAATGCATTCATAATCCCCCAGACCGTCCCAAAAAGACCGATAAACGGCGCGGTACTGGCCGTTGTGGCTAAAAACGTCAGGGCACGCTCTAAGCGGGTCACCTGCTCGCGCAAGGCCCGGCGCATCGCTCGCTCGATATTATCAATCCCACCTTCTTCCGGAATGGTCAGCGGAACAGGCTCGGTGGACGCTTCAGGCGACTTCTTCGTCCGGGTAAGACGCATGAGTTCCTGATAGCCGGCGCGAAAGACCTGGGCGAGCGGACTCTCCTTCATTTCGAGTGCCGCGGCATGAATAGCGGGGAGATTCTTGGTTTCCCAAAATATCGCGGTAAAACGCTCAGACTCCTGCCTGGCTTGACGCAGTTGGCGGAATTTATAGAGCATAATGCCCCAACTCACGATGGAGAAGCCCAAGAGGATGTAGAGGACGGCCAGAACCACCGGCCCTGAGCCGGTAACCATATCGACAATGCTGTAGGTCTGCCGAAACGGAACGTCGGCTTGAATCGCAAAACGCCCAAGAAAACCATCCATAATCCACTCTCCACCCTCCACACACCAGTTGGCACACATTGGGGGCTTCGGTTCCTACCGTGATCAGGAAAGCCTCAAATCATGATCATTGATTGGTAGGACTAATACATGCGGAGAATCGAGTCAATCGTTTTTCTGGGTCGGTCGTTTTTCCATGACGGGCTTTCACCGGACACGAAAGTATGAAAAAAGACTTGGCGAAGTTACTACCCTGCAAAGTTGAGGAGAGTATGGCGATACGTGTAGGAATCAATGGATTTGGCCGTATTGGACGCAACGTTTTTCGTGCCAGTCTCAACGAACCGGAACTTGAGTTTGTTGCCATTAATGACATCACAGACGCCAAAACTCTGGCGCATCTGCTGAGGTACGACTCTATTCATGGTCAACTTGACGCCGCTGTCGTTGCCGAAGACAACGCCTTGGTCGTCGATGGCAAAAGGATTGAGATTATCCAAGAGCGCGATCCCGGCAAGCTGCCCTGGGGAAATCTTGGTGTCGACATTGCTCTTGAATCAACCGGCCTGTTTACCGCACGGGAACAAGCCTCATTGCATCTGTCGGCCGGCGCCAAAAAGGTCATTATTTCTGCGCCAGCTAAAAATCCTGATATTACGGTCTGCTACGGCGTCAACCATACGAACTACGATCCAGCATCCCACCACATCGTCTCGAATGCGTCGTGTACGACAAATTGTCTGGCTCCCCTAGCCAAAGTCCTGCACGAATCTTTTGGTATCACGCGTGGGCTGATGACGACTGTCCACGCCTATACCAACGACCAGCGCATCCTGGACCTGCCCCACTCGGACATCCGCCGAGCAAGAGCCGCCGCACTGTCGATGATTCCGACCTCGACCGGGGCTGCCCGCGCCGTGGGTGAAGTACTCCCGGAACTCAAAGGGAAACTCGACGGCATGGCCGTGCGTGTCCCAACCGCGAATGTCTCGGTTGTTGATCTGGTCGCCGAACTCGGTAAAACCGTCTCGGCAGACGCGGTCAACGCTGCTATGCGCACCGCAGCCGAAGGTCCGCTCAAGGGCGTATTACAATATTGCGAAGAAGAACTGGTCTCGGTCGATTTCAACGGGAATCCACATTCGTCTATTTTTGACTCGGCGCTCACCAAGGTCATGGACGACAATTTTGTGAAAGTCCTGTCCTGGTACGATAATGAATGGGGATTCTCCAATCGTATGCGCGATATGACCTTATTCATCGGCAGCCAACTCGGATAATCCCATGTCCACGCGGCTGCCCCTTATTGCCGGCAATTGGAAAATGCATAAGACGCCGGCTGAGACAGCGGAGCTGCTCTCAGCCCTGGTGGCGCGGCTCCCAGATACGCTTTCGGATCGAGAAGTTGTGGTCGCTCCCCCCTTTACCGCCCTGGAGACCGCGGCCCGAACGCTACGCGGCAGCCCGATCCGTCTCTCCGCCCAGAACCTCCACGCAGAGACGCACGGCGCGTTCACCGGCGAGGTCTCCGGGCCAATGCTGAAGGCGGTTGGCTGTCAGTACGTTATTATCGGTCATTCGGAACGCCGCCAGTATGGTGGAGAAACCGACGAACAGGTCGCTCAAAAAGTCAAAGCCGCCCGGCGTGACGGTCTGACACCCATAGTATGCGTGGGAGAAACCCTGGCCGAGCGCGAACGCGGCGATACGCTGACGGTGATCTCACGCCAGATTCGGGCCGGTCTTGCAGGTCAGACCGCCCAGGCCATTGCCGCCCTCGTCCTGGCCTATGAGCCAATCTGGGCCATTGGGACGGGGCAGACCGCTTCGCCGGAACAGGCGCAGGAGGTGCATGCCGCCATCCGGCAGACGCTCGCCGAACTCGCCGGCCGGTCCAGTGCCGCTGCGGTCCGTATTGTATATGGCGGCAGCGTCAAGCCGGACAACGTCGATGGACTGCTGGCCCAGCCCGATATTGATGGCGCGTTGGTCGGTGGGGCCAGCTTGCAGGCTGACTCATTTGCCCGTATCGTTCACTTTGAGTAGGATATGCTCCCATGATGTATACAGCCTTGATTGGCCTGCATGTTTTCGCCTGTATTTTTCTGATTACGGTCGTACTTTTACAAACCGGCAAGGGCGCTGACATGGGAGCCGTATTTGGCGGCGGCTCGAGCGAAACCGTCTTTGGCAGTTCCGGGGCGGGCAATTTTCTGACAAAGCTGACAACCGGCATCGCCATCCTCTTTATGTTGACCTCGCTGGTCATGACCTACGGGCTCGCCCGTCAAACCTCACAAAGTTTGTTCGACGATGTCCCTGCCCCGGCTGTTCCCCAAGAGGCAACGGACGAGATTCCCCCGGCTGACACAGAAGAAGGCCAAGTCTCAGATGCCCAATCCGCGGCCCCTCCGCTGACTGGGACTGAAGCAGGAGCGGACCCGGAACGCGGAGCGGAAGCCAGCTCAGAATCGGCAGCCCCGCTGGCCGCCGAAAGCGAAGCGCCGAGCAGTTGACCCTTGAGAGCGCTGGGTTGGCCTGGCGTGCCTCATACGCTGCACGGGGTCTCAGGCAGGTGTGAGTTGGCCCACGCCGTCCGACACTTATTCGATTCCGTCTGACATGATCTTGCAGCAGGTAGACGCACAGGAGTAACGCATGTCGCATACTCACGCGGTCGTCATTGGCGGCAGCATGGCCGGCTTATGTACCGCCCGTGTCCTCAGCGCTCATTTCGACAGGGTCACCGTCCTGGACCGGGATACCTGTCCCGACGGCGCGTTTGAACGCGCAGGGGTTCCGCAAAGCCGCCACGTCCATGCCTTGCTCGTACGGGGGAGACAGGAACTCAACCGTCTCTTTCCAGGCTTTGACAGCCTGATGCTTGAGCGCGGGGCGCACGAGATTGACTTTGGGAATGACTTTGCCACACTCCGGAACTGGGGCTGGGAACGCCGTCGCCCCACCGGCATGATGACCCTGTTCGCCAGTCGCAACCTCATTGAATCAACCGTCCGTGAGTTGTTCCGTAAGCTGCCCAATGTCGAGGTACGCGAGCAAACGAGCGCGACCGGCCTGGGCATGGCTCCCGCCGGCCCTCCGCGCATCAATGCCGTGCACCTCGTACCGCGCCACGCAGAGGCACCTACCTCGATTCAGGCTGACCTGATCGTTGACGCCAGTGGACGGGCGTCAAAAGCGCCAGACTGGCTCCAAACGCTTGGTATTACGCCTCCACACGAAACGATTGTAAATGCTCACACGGGCTATAGTTCGCGTTGGTATCAGGCGCCGGACCACCTCCCCAAGGAATGGTGGTGGAAGGGCATTTGGCTCGACCTCAAACTGCCGGAGCACCCCCTGGCCGGCGTGCTCTTCCCGGTCGAACACAACCGCTGGATTGTCACCCTGGCCGGGGTCTCCAGACACTATCCGCCCAAAGATGAGGATGAATTTACGGCAGCGCTCTCGCAACTGCGTTCTCCGGTCGTGGCCGACGCTGTACGTCTGGCCAAGCCCATTTCTTCAGTCTATGCCTACCGGAAAATGGAGAATAGATTCCGCCGCTATGAAAAATGGAAGGCCGGCGTGGGCGGCTTTATTGCGGTAGGAGACTCCACCTGCGCGTTTAATCCCGTGTATGGGCAAGGCATGACAACCGGAACACTCTCGGCCGGCACGCTGGACGAGTGCCTCAAAAAATATGGTCCGACGCATCCGGAACTGTCTTGGCATTTCTTTAAAGCCCAGGCCCGGGTCCAGGCTGACCCCTGGGGTCTCGCCACCGGAGCCGACTTTAGTTTGCCGGAAACCGAAGGCGACCGTCCAAAGGGCGCACGGATTGTTGGCCCCTATATGAATGCCCTCTTCATGGCGGCTATCGAAGATATGACCCTCCGGCGTCACGTGGGTGAGGTCCTGCAGATGCTCAAGCCACCCTCCAGCTTCTTTACACCGGCAGTCATGGGACGCGTTGCCAAAGGTACGTTCCGGCGCTGGTGGCAGAATAAATCCGAGCAGCCAGCGCCTCCGGCTCTACCGCCCTCGCCAATGCCCGTGGTCTAGGGAGATAACAGTGCATCCCTCGCCCCCCTAGACCAGCCAGGGAGAGCGCGGTATTATCCCCCGTCGCACCATCTCCGTATGGTGAAAGTGTCCTATTTTCGCGAGGATGGCGGAACTGGTAGACGCGCTAGTTTGAGGGACTAGTGGGCTAACACCCGTGGGGGTTCAAGTCCCCCTCCTCGCAGGCCGGTTTCCCGGTCTGCCCTGTTTATCGGAAAGCCTCCTGCTCACATCTTCCTTGACTCCCTTCCGGGGGTGTGAAACACAGTTGGGCCATGTCGAGCCTCGCCTCACCTCACCCAACTGACCCACAACAGAATCCGGAGCGTCTTCTTTTCACGCTCGAAAACGGCCTGCGCGTCGCCATTCAAGAAGACCATTTTGCGCCCGTCGTCGCCATCCAGGTGTGGGTCAAGGCCGGCAGTGCGGATGAGACGCCCGATGTTGCCGGTGCCGCCCATGTCCACGAGCATATGCTCTTTAAGGGCACCCAGCGTCGTCCGGTCGGGGCCATCGCCACGGAAATCGAATCATCCGGTGGCAGCATCAACGCCTTTACCACCGCAGATCATACCGTCTACCACATCGTCCTGGCCTCCCGACATTTTTCAGACGGGCTCGATATTTTGACCGATGCCATCCAGAACTCGACTTTTGAGCCACACGAACTGGACAAAGAACTCCAGGTCGTGATGGAAGAATGGAAGCGCGGTGAGGATTCACCCACCTCCCGAGCGGCAACCGAACTGTTTGAGGTTGCCTATACACAGCACCCGTACGGTCGTCCGATTATTGGCTATCGCGCAACCATTGAAGCGCTGAACCGTGAGCGCGTCGTGCACTTCTACCAACGCTGGTATCACCCCAATAATATGACGGTGGTGATCGTTGGGGATATTGATCGGGAAAAAGCTCGACAAGAAGTCCAGCGGCTCTTGGGCCCTACACCCTCCGCCCAACTTCCCGTCCGCCCTCGTCCGCCCGAACCGGCCCAGACCGAGCTACGCCTCTCCGTCGTGGATATGAACGTCGAGGAGTTCTACCTCTATATGGGCTTTCCCCTCCCGCCGGCTGAACATGCAGATATCTTCGCCCTCGACCTCCTCAGCTTTATTGTGGGCGGTGGAGAGAGCTCGCCCCTGGTCCAAAAGCTCCAGGCCGAACAGGAATTGGTCAACTGGATTACGGCCAGTGCCTATACGCCGGCCGATTCGGGTCTCTTCATCCTGGCGGCGGCCCTGGAACAAGAGAAGATTCGGCCAGCGCTCGAACAGAGCCTCGCATTGCTCTTCCAGCACAAGCACACCCTTGTGACCCAGGCCGAACTCGACCGGGCACGAGCGAATTTAGCCAGTGATTTTGTCTACCGGCGGGAAACCGTCCAAGGCCAGGCCCGCCAACTGGGGTATTTTCTCACGGTCTTCTCCGACCCCGACTACGAGCAACGCTATCTCACCGGCTTGGCTGCTGTGACGCCCCAGGACATTCAGCGCGTCGCGCGTCAGTATCTCTCGGCAGCACGGCTTAATGCCGTCATCCTGGGCAAGACGCAGGACGCCAGTATCCCGACCACCGAGGACATTACCCAATTATGCCACCGCCTCGACCAGCCAGTCAGCACGGCCGGCGCCCCTGCAAGAACAAACGGGGCGAACGGCAGTCCGGTGACAGCCATTCACCTCGATAATGGCGTTCGTCTGCTGGTGAAGGAACACCACGGCGTCCCAGTCATGGCGGTTCAGGCCGCAACGCTCGGTGGCCTCCTGTTTGAAAGCGAACACAACGTTGGTATCAGCAATTTTATTGCCGGTATGCTGACACGCGGCAGCCAACAGTTCTCACGCCTCAGTCTGGCGGAAGCGGTTGAATCGCTGGCCGGCGGCTTAAATGGCTTTTCCGGACGGAATAGTTTAGGCTTATCGGGCTCATTCCTCACGACCCATGTCGATGAGGGCATTGATATTTTCCTTGAGACCCTACTCCACCCGACTTTTCCAGCCGATGAGGTGGAAAAACGTCGGCGTGAGATCTTGCTGGCCCTCAAGAATCGTGAGGACGATCTCGCTCAGGTTGCTTTTGATTTGTTTTACCTGACCTTGTACGAGACGCATCCCTATCGCCTGCTCACCCTCGGCAGCGAAGCCAGCATTGGCGCCATGACGCAAGAGCAGGTGGACGCTTACTACCGAACCCTCCTCGCCCCGGAACGCTTGGTGCTGAGTGTTGTTGGCGACGTTGAGACGACCCGGATGGTTGATCGACTGAGTGCCGGATTATCGGCCCTGCCTGCAGTCACGCCACCCTCCGCCCCAGCGCCAGAGGCCCGCCCAAGCGATGTGCGGACCGCCACCAAAAGGGCGGAGAAACAACAAGCCCACGTGGTTCTGGGCTTTCAAGGCGTCACCCTTGACAATCCGGATCGGTATGCGCTGAAAGTTCTTGATACCATCCTGTCTCGCCAAGGGGGACGGCTATTCTATGAGGTGCGTGAACTGCGCGGTCTGGCCTATTCTGTGACCGCGTTCAGTGTTGAAGGACTCGCCCCAGGGGTGTTTGGTGTGTACTTGGGCACAGACCCAGGCAGCGTGGACGAAGCGTTGAGCGCCACACAAACGGAGTTGGAACGCCTCCGCCAGGAGAAAGTCACGTCTGATGAGCTTGAGCGGGCCAAGAAATATATGACCGGCAGCTATGAGATTTCACTCCAATCCAATGCCGCGCAATCCGAAGAATTGGCCTTCAACGAACTGTACGGCCTCGGGCATACGCATGGGCGTCTCTATCTCGACCATATCCGGCAGGTGACACAGGCAGATGTGCAGCGCGTTGCCAATACCTATCTCAATCCAGCCGAGCAGACTCTGGTTATTGTTGGCCAATGAGTTTAGCAGGTTATGGGCGCAGAGCGATGGCTGCAGGTTGCGGTGTCCGTCCCTACTGAGGCGGTTGAGGCCGTCTCCTATTTCCTGGTCGAACTCGGCTCAATCGGTATTGCTGAGGGAGAATGGAAACCCGACACGCCACCGCCAGCTCGGACGCTCGTCCAAGGATTTTTTCCCGTAGACCTGGACTCCGGGGCGCTGTTGGCAAGCCTCACGACCCATCTCCGGAGTCTCGCCACTGAGCACCCCACCCTAGCCACCTGTATTCCTGAGTGTGAGGTCATCGCTAGTGATACCTGGCAAGAGCAGTGGAAAACCCACTTCCCGCCCCTCCCGGTTGGACAACGCTTGCTGATCCTTCCACCCTGGGAAGTACGACCCGTACAATCGCAACGAGAGGTGATTGAGATTAATCCCAGCATGGCGTTCGGCACAGGGCATCACGCCACCACACACACCTGTCTGGAAGCGATTGAAGCCTTGTGCGCGAGGTATGGTCCTCCGGCACAGGCCCTGGATCTGGGCACCGGGTCCGGGGTGCTGTCTATTGCCTTAGCCAAGCTGGGAGTCCCCTCAGTTTGGGCAACGGATATCGATCCTATCGCGCTCGAAGAAGCGCGGAAGAACGCAAGGGTGAATGGTGTCGAGACAGCTGTCCATATCAGTGCTACCAGCCTTAACGAATTGCCTGCACCCTTTCAGCTGATCGTGGCTAATCTTTTTGCCTCAACGCTGATTACATTATGTCCGGCAATCACTCAAATACTGACACGTTCCGGCCATGCTATCCTATCCGGTATCCACAGCGACCAAGCCGAGACTGTGCTTGAGACATTCAGTGCGCCAGACTGGACTAGGGTTGAACACCGTCCCAAAGACGACTGGACAACCCTGGTCTTACGTCGAGCCTCAGACTGACCGGACATGCGACGTTTCTTCATCTCATCCCAGGCCATCACTCAGGACCGAGCCCAGCTCAGTGGGGGAGAGTTTCATCATCTGCGGCACGTCCTGCGGCTCGACCGCGGCGCACGCGTCAGCCTGTACGATGAAAGCGGTGCGACCTATCACGGAGAGATTCTGCATATCGCGCCAACGTATGCTGAGGTCGGCATTACGCAACACCTGCCACCTGAGACACGCGCCTTTCACCTCACACTGGCTCAGGGCATGCTCAAAGGGCGCAAAATGGACCTCGTGATTGAAAAAGCCACCGAGCTTGGCGTTCACACCATTGTGCCCTTTGTCTCGGCCTTTACGGTTGCCCGTATTCCTGACGGCAAACGAGCCGAACGCGTCGCACGCTGGCAGCACCTCGCCCGCGCCGCGGCCAAACAATCGGGCAGCCTGCCGCCGGAGATTCGCCCTCCGCAACCTTTTCCGGCTCTCTTACACTCTGTCCCTCAGAACTCGGGAAAAATTATTTTCTCAGAACGAGAGCGTACGTCACATCTCAGGGACTTTGCGCAAAACGCCGCTCAATTCGATGCCCTGCATATTCTGGTCGGTCCAGAGGGCGGCTTTGCCCCTGAAGAAATCGAACAGGCCCAGGCCGTCGGATTTGTGTCGGTCAGTTTGGGCGCTTCGGTCCTGCGGGCAGAGACGGCGAGCATAACCGCTATCGCCCTGTGTCAGTTTCTGTGGCGAGCCCCCCAATTCCCCCCCCTTGTCTTAAGCCTGACGACTGCCTAGCATGCCGCACCTGTGGGCAGAGGAAATCCTTCTCCATTCTTCGGTCCGCCGGGAACGCGCAGGCGCGTAGGCTAAGAGGAGACAGCATGAGTCGATTGCGTATCGCCTTTATTATGGACCCGATTCAACACGTCCTCATCGACAAAGACACCACCTTTGTTTTCATGCTTGAGGCACAGACCCGTGGCCACGAGGTCTGGTATCTGGAAATGCCGGACCTGTTTATTGAACGCGCACGCGCCATGGGCCGGGCCCGCCAGATCGAACTGCGACGGGAGGCGAACAACCATTTTACCTTTGGCGCGGAACACACTGGCCTGTTGGGGGAGTTTGACGCGATTTTTATGCGCAAAGACCCCCCCTTTGATATTGCCTATCTGCACGCGACCCAACTGCTCGACCTAGCCCAGAATGAAGGCGCGCTTGTCCTCAACCGCCCTGCCGGCCTGCGCGCGGCAAACGAGAAACTCTACGCGCTCAACTTTCCCAGCGTCATCCCTGCCACCCTGATCACCCACGACACCACGCGCCTCAAAGCCTTTCTCGACGAGTTAGGTGGCGAGATGATTATTAAACCCATAGATGGTCATGGCGGGGCCGGCATTTTTTATGTCCGCACGGATGATCGGAATCTGAATTCTATCCTCGAAACCATGACCCAGGACGGTCGTGAGGCCATCATCGCCCAACAGTATATTCCGGAAGTCCGTCAGGGCGACAAGCGTCTCATCGCCCTGAACGGCGAGCCCATTGGCTGTACCCTGCGGGTGCCTCGGGCCGACGAAAATCGGGGCAATATCCATGTGGGCGGAACCTGCGTCAAGGCGGATATCACCGACCGCGATACAGAGATCTGTCGCACCGTCGCCCCGTTGCTCCAAAGAGACGGGTTGTATTTTGTCGGGCTTGACATCATTGGCGACTACCTGACCGAGGTCAACGTCACCAGCCCAACCGGGGTGCAGGAAATTGATCGGCTCGACCAAACCTGTCTGGAAGCCCTGGTCCTTGATTTTGCCGAGCAGCAGGTGGCAGCGCAGCCACGTTCCCAGGCGTAACTGACATCCAATGCCGCGCGACACTCGCACTCCGCCTGGCCGGGCTTGGTCGGCACATACCCGCGAGGTCTTCTATTCCTTCCTGGCCGGAATTTTCCTCACCTCGCTCACCTTGGGGAATGTAGTCGGGATTACGAAGTTCGTCGATCTTGGCTGGTTTGTGATTCCGGCCGGGTTGTTGGCCTACCCCTTTACCTTTTTGGCCACCGACCTGATCAGCGAACTCTACGGCCGGCGGCGGGCGCAGTCCATCGTCTGGGTTGGTTTTTGCATGAATTTTTTCATGCTTTTCCTAATGTGGTTTGGCCACGTGTTGCCGGACGCCTCGGGCGTATCGGGCGCGGCAGCAACGTTTGACACGGTGTACGCCTTTATGAAGCCGGGCGTGGTCGCCTCTATGATTGCCTATCTGGTCGCGCAGTCCGTTGATGTGCAGCTCTTCCATTTCTGGCGACAACTCACCAAGGGGCGGCATTTGTGGCTGCGCAATAACGGCTCGACCATGCTCAGCCAAATCGTCGATACATTTCTCATCTCGTCCATCCTGTATGCTTCCGGCGCGCTCGGCTCGGCCATTGATTCGATTGACAAGCTCATTCCGCTGGCGCTGTCCTCGTATGCTTTCAAGCTCGTCTTCGCCCTGCTCGATACACCTCTATTCTATCTGGGAGTGTATTGCCTGAGAGATCGCGTCTCCACCGCAGACGAGAGTCCCCCCGCAGTATAACCGGCGCGGTCAGGCGTATGCCGTGGCCGTGTCAGCCGGCTACTCAGTTTGCCGGTCAGTTTGCCGGTCAGTTTGCCGGTCAGCTTGCCGGGCGGCCCACTCCTCAAACCGGGCCATGCGTAGGCTATTCGGTGTTTCATGCAGAATATAAGTGAGGGGTTCGCGAAAGGTCTTGGCCTTAAACGCCCTTTGGGCCCGTTCCCACAGGTCGAGGTCTTCTCCATAGTTCAGGTCGCAAAATCCGCCCAGCTCGATAAAGACGGCACGCTTTCCGAACAGCGTCCCGCCGATAACACACTCGGAGATACGGATGAGCTTGGTTGGATCAAAGAAGTCGACGACCCACTGCTTGCCGTCAACCTGGACGCCGCCTTGTATCAAATCAAGGCCATGCCGCCGTAACAGTTCAAGCCGCGTCTCCAAATGGGCGGGACAGTATTCATCATCACTATCGAGACAGGCAATATATGCTCCACGGGCTTCCGCAACGCCACGATTACGAGCGGCCCCAACCCCCTGATTGACCTGGCGGACATAGCGAATCCGGTCGGACCGTTGCTGCCACGCCGCGACAACGTCGGCCGTATTATCGGTGCTGCCATCATCGATAACGATCAGCTCCCAGTCCGTGAACGTCTGGACCAGCACCGATGCGATACTCCGCGGCAATAAATCCGCCCGATCAAAAGTCGGCAGGATCACGGATATTAGTGGCGTGTTATGTCCTGCGTCTCGTCTCCCCGACATTGCTGCGTCCCTCCCCGCCCAACGTCACTCTCACTGGATGTTAATCACCGCCCGCCAGTGGTCAAATCGTCCGTCTCCCCCTCACGCGCTATCATCACCGACTCGTCAACGTCAACGGTTCGATTCTCACCCCTTGCATACCGGCAACAGGGCTTGCCAAGAAACTGGATTAACTGCTAAGAGGGTGCCCCACCGTGTGGGCAGGTAGCTCAGTCGGTAGAGCAGAGGACTGAAAATCCTCGTGTCGACGGTTCGATTCCGCCCCTGCCCACACCTTTGCTCTCAATAAAATCGAGGTGCTGCTGGCCTTATGGTCGGTCAGCAAGGAGTTGTCGGACGAGGCAATCGAGAGTATCGCCGATTTCACCCGGCTCGTGTACGAGAAGGAGCAGCGTGAACGCTAGGCAAGTTGCGTAGTGTCTCCGACAGCGCTGGAGACTGGGGGCTGGGCGGACGTGTGGAGGTAGCTCAGAGCCTGGACCTAGTTGGCATACCCTTGACAAACTCAGCAAACCAACACTCAGTCAACACGCCTATCTACATCGACGAAGATTGTCCATCCGAGCAAGCGTGGATTTGCTTTGCAGTGTACGCGCTCCAGATGAGGTTAAATGAGCTATTTCAGCGACAACTACTCTAAGTTCAGCTATCCCCTCAAGGAGGGGGACACGGCAGGCTTTCGGCTCGCTCAGCTTGGCGCAATTCACGCAGCAGCGGCTCATTTCGCGATAAGGAGCGAGCCAGGGATCATCACTATGCCGACTGGTTCTGGTAAGACGGCTGTCCTCATTGCAGCCGCGTTCGTTCTACGCGCAAAGCAAGTTCTCACCGTAGCGCCGAGCCGCTTGGTTAGGGAACAGGTCGCCGAGGAAGTATCGTCCCTAAAGACCCTGCGAGAGGTTGGCGCATTTGAAAATCAGCTCGAAAACCCTACTGTGCACACTGTCAAAAGACGCATCACGACGCTCGCTGAATGGGAAACGATGAGGGGGTACGATGTAGTTGTTGGGACTGTCCAAAGTATCAGCCCAGAATATCCGGTCATACCCCAACCACCCTCTGATCTTTTTGACCTCATTCTAGTAGATGAGGCACACCATAGCCCAGCACGAACATGGCAAGCGGTTTTGGAGCACTTCAGCGATGCGAAACACCTTTTATTCACCGCGACGCCATTCCGTCAGGACCAGCGTGAGATTAAGGGACGATTCATTTTCACTTACGACTTGCGAGACGCTCATCAGGACGGTCTCTTCGGGAGGATTGATTATTTGCCCGTTATGCCTAACGAACATGAAGATCATGACGTAGCGATCGCCCGAGCAGCTGATAGACAGTTTGTGCAGGATCGACAAGCGGGCTTTCTGCACCGTGTCATGGTGCGAACAGATACACGGAGGCGAGCTGATGAGTTAGCTACAATTTATCGCGATAACACGAATCTTCGGCTAAATATTGTTACCGGGCAAAAATCGCTCCGAAGCGTAAGAAAAATCATTCAACAGCTACTCGATAACGAACTCGACGGCATAATCTGCGTGAATATGCTAGGCGAAGGCTTCAACTTTCCAAGTCTCAAGATCGCGGCGATACACGCACCGCACCGTTCTCTGAATGTAACCCTTCAGTTCATTGGACGCTTCGCGAGAACGGTTGGCGAGAGGTTGGGACCAGCGAAATTCCTCGCAATCCCGTCCGAAATTAAAATCGAAGCAGAACGGCTCTACGACGTCCGCTCCGTTTGGCAGGAGATCGTTCAGAACCTCAGTGCGGTGCGGGTACATCAGGAGGCCCAAACCAGGGAGGTTTTGGAGTCCTTTTCGCCTCCCGGCCTCGCTGCTGTGGATCTTGAAGACCTCTCCCTCTATACACTCGAGCCGTACCACCATGTGAAGGTCTACCAGCTTTCGGGTACTGTGGATTTGAATGACGACCTCACTTTCCCCGCCGCTCTTCATGTCGTTTACAAAACCGTGAGTGAAGCGCACAACGCGGCGGTTTACATCACCCGAGAGATAAGCCTTCCGAGATGGACCTCAGATGATCGCCTTTCGATTGTTCAGCCTGATCTCTTCATTTTCTTTCAACATCGCGAAACAAATCTACTTTTCATCTGCGCATCACGGCGTTCGGATGGGCTGTACGAGCAATTGGTGGCCTCCTTTGCTGCGGCCGATCCGAGACCGCTGCCGTTGGTTCGGCTGAACCGCGCGTTGAGTGACCTAGAGGTTCCAGAGTTTTTCAACGTGGGAATGCGCAACCGTGTGGTATCCAATACAATGGAGTCCTACCGGATCATTACGGGGTCGAACGCTGATAAAGCCATCCTGCCAAGCGACGGACGATTGTACCACCCAGGACATATATTCGGCCGCGCATCGGATAACGGCAATCCGGTTACCATCGGGCTGAGCAGCGCGTCAAAGATATGGAGCAACAAGAGCTCTAAATTGCCCGAGCTGATTTCTTGGTGCGCGACGCTGGCTGATCGTATCGATAGCAATCGAATTCCTGCTCGGGGATCGGGACTTGATTACCTTGAGATCGGAGAAGAGATCGAAGCACTCCCGCAGAACATTGTCGGCGTTGATTGGCCGGCCAGTGTCTACCTGAAACCTCCAATCGCAGGAGTCGTCGTTACTGGAGCACAGAGAATCCGGACTCAACTGCTCGACTTCGACCTTGAGATTGACATTGAAACAGAAATTCCCGACGGGGTTCTGTTTGTGCTCCGCCATTCGAGAGGAATTGAATACCGTGCAACCTTCTCATTTGAGACTGACCGCTTTATTGAGCCCGCCAGTCCAAACCAGCCTGAGATCATGATTGAACGGAGGAACGGGGAAGTCTCGATAGTCGATTTTCTCAACGATGAACTCCCCCAGTTTTACACGGCTGATCTTGCGACTATCCACGGAGCCAATATGTTCTCCCCTCATAAAGGCGATCCGCCGGTATTAGGGCGTGTTCACACTATCGGAGGGCCTCCACGATAAGCGCGAAGTGGATGAAGGCGAGGAAGAGTACGTCGAGCTTGTCAAACCGGGTAAAGATTCGCCGGAAGGCTTTCAAGCGGCGGAACAACCGCTCCACTTCATTGCGTTTCCGGTACAGCTGCCGGTCGTAGGTCCAGGGAGCAACGCGGTGTCGCTTCGGGGGGACCACGGGCGTGAACCCTAACTCCAGAGCCAGGCGGCGGGTTTCCTCTCCCTCGTAGGCCCGATCCATGAGGACCGGCAGCCCCGCTGGCTCCGGCTTCAGGCGACGGAGTAGCCGCCGCCCCTCCGGGGCGTCATGAGCCTGCCCGGGAGATAACGCCATCGTCAGGGCCGTCCGGGCATCCGCGGCAACCAGATGAAGTTTGGTCGTCCAGCCCCCCCGGGATTTACCGATGGCCTGGGGGCCGTTTTTTTCACGGCTCCGGTGCCGTCCGGATGCACCTTCACACTGGTGCTATCCAACGAGACGGCTTCCAGGGTGACCCGCACAATCTGCTCCCGTTGCAGATACTCGAAGACCCGCGCCAAGACCCCGCTCTTGGCCCAGCGGTTCAGGCGGGTATAGACGGTGTGCCACTTGCCGAACTGGGCTGGCAGGCCCCGCCACTTGCACCCGTGCTCCGCCACATACAGAATGGCGTTGAGCACCTGCCGGTTGGTGAGGCGCACGTTACCCCGCGGGACTGGTAAACAGTGGGCGATACGCTGGTATTGGGCTTCCGTGATTTCCATCCCTCAAACCTACCACACCTTGCCCCTGTAGTGTGAACACGCCCTAGATAATAGGATATTGGAGGTTGTCGACTGGACTGCTGCGAATGTCGATATCACCAGAGAGTTTGGTGCTGCGGGGGATGGCCTGATTTCGGTCCACGCCTACTTAGATCGCGAGTTGGCTAACAGTGATGCTGCAGTTGTCTACTACGATCATGGTACAGGTGAAATTGCAGACTTTGTTGTGTTTAAACAGGATGGAATGCACCTCGTTATTCGACTGCTCCACTGCAAGGGCGCTACAGGCGCGGTACCGGGTCATCGTCTAGACGACATAAATGAAATTACTGGACAAGTGGTTAAATCAGTGACCTGGGCTCATAAGCATCGAATGCTAGCCCACATAAAGCGACGCTTTCAGGGTAACATCGGTGGCCATCGCTTCGTGCGAGGTGATCTGGATAGCCTCACGGAACTTATGGAGAACGTAACCCCTGCACAGATCGAGTTCGAGTTCGTCGCTGTGCAGCTAGGTCTCAAGAAAGATGGCTTGCCTCCAGAGCAGGCTAACCTACTAGCCGGAGCCAGTGACCACCTTGTTCGCGGAGGATTTAAACCGCTCCGTGTACTCTGCTCTTCTTAGTTCTAACGGCAGCCGAAATTCAGCCCTTTTGGAACTTCCACCATATCTGAGGTCTTTCAAAGGGTGATGAAGATACACCTGAGACCCGAGGCAGGATTGCAGCGCGCATGACCCCGGCCTAGATCACCAGCACCCAGCGCATGGCCCGGGAGTGAAGGCAGGCGCAGCGGGTGGGGGCAGAGTAGGACAGGCCGGTGGTCGTAGGGCGGTAAGCATCGTATTCTCCTCTACTTTCGTGAGGATGGACTCCCTCAATCGGCGACCTCCTGTTATTTAACTCCGCGGTACGCGAATCTTTTCAACCATGTCTTGGACCGCAGTTGGTGGCGGGCTGGTGAACGAGGAGACGATAAACGCGACGCCAAAGTTGAGCAGCATACCAATCCCGCCGATGCCTTCGGGCGAGATACCCCACAACCAGTGCTCGGCGGTATTGGCTTCGGGGCTGATAAATTTGAAATAGATGATGTAGGCGGTGGTAAAACTCATGCCGCAGATCATCCCGGCAATCGCCCCGGCTCGGTTCATGCGTTTGGAGAAAATCCCCAGGACAATCACCGGAAAGAAGCTCGAAGCGGCCAGGCCGAAGGCAAACGCCACCACTTGGGCGACAAATCCCGGCGGATTAATGCCGAAATAACCGGCGATGATTACCGCTCCGGCCGCAGCGAGACGGGCATAGCGGAGTTCTTGCTGCTCTGTGATGTCCGGACGGATCACCTTTTTCATCAGATCGTGGGAGACCGACATCGACAGGACGAGCAGCAAACCGGCAGCGGTAGACAGGGCGGCCGCCAGACCGCCGGCCGCAACCAAGGCGATGATCCAGGCCGGCAGTTGGGCAATTTCCGGATTAGCGAGCACGATAATATCCCGGTCGATGTATAACTCGTTGCCCTGCCAGCCTTGCCCTGCAGCGTACTCGGCAAAGACTGGATTGCGATCATTATAATACTGAATCCGGCCATCCTGGTTCTTGTCGGAAAACCGAATCAGGCCTGTTTCCTCCCATTTTGAGAACCAGTCAGGCACCCGGGCATATTCTGCATTGTGCACGGTCGTTAAGAGATTGGTCCGGGCAAACGCCGCAACCGCAGGCGCGGTGGCATACAGGATGACAATAAACAACAGAGCCCAGCCGGCTGAGAGCCGCGCATCTTTCACTCTCGGGACCGTAAAGAAACGGGTGATGACGTGCGGCAGACCGGCAGTCCCAACCATCAGCGAGAGAGTAATAAAAAAGACATCGATAACCGTTTTACTCCCCCGACCCGTATAGGCCGCAAAACCAAGGTCCTGACTTAAACCGTCAAGTTTATCCAGCAGAGACGTCCCAGGCTCCGTTGTCAGTTCCGCTCCAAAACCAATTTGGGGCAGCAGCGTATCCGTCATCAGTAGGGAGATGAAAAAAGTGGGCAACATATAGGCAAAGATCAGCACACAGTATTGGGCGACCTGCGTATAAGTAATGCCTTTTTGTCCCCCGGTGACGGCATAGATAAAGACGATGGCCATGCCGATGATCACCCCGAATTCAACCGGGACTTCTAAAAAGCGTGCAAACACGACACCCACACCCCGCATCTGACCGGCCACATAGGTAAACGAGACAAAGATGGCGCAGACGAGCGCGACGACCCGAGCGGTCTGCGAATAATAGCGCTCGCCCACAAAGTCCGGCACGGTGTATTTCCCGAACTTCCGCAGGTACGGAGCGAGCAACAGGGCCAGGAGCACATAGCCGCCCGTCCAGCCCATCAGATACATCGCCCCGTCACGCCCCAGAAAGGACATCATGCCCGCCATCGATATAAACGAGGCGGCACTCATCCAACCGGCGGCGGTCGCCATACCGTTAGCAAGGGCACCGACCCGTGAGCCGGCAACATAAAAGTCGCTCGTTGACTCGGCTTTGGCGCGCCAGGCGATCCCGATATAGAGCGCAAACGAGAGGCCGACAAGGATGAAGGTCCAAATTTTGACCGGGTCTGTCGGCAAGAGGTCCATCACTGGCCACCCCGTTCACGGCTGACCTCTTCTTGCTCCTCCAGATCATATGCCCGGTCCAAACGGTTCATCAGCCATACGTAGACGAAGATCAGGATGACAAAGACGTACATTGAGCCCTGCTGCGCCATCCAAAAACCCAGCCGAAAGCTGCCCAGCCGAATGGTGTTCAGTTCGTCAACAAAGACAATCGACAGCCCAAAAGAAACCACAAACCAGACGCTGAGCAAAGCTCCGACAATGCGCAGATTCGTGCGCCAATAGGCGCGCGGGGACAGGTCGGCTACGGAGTCATTTTTCATACACGACACACCTCTTGATGGGCTGGGCGGAGCAACTGAGGAGACACAGTCGGGGTCTTTTTCCGAGAGGAAAATTAACTAGGCAGCGTCCGGGGGCGAGGGGAATTCATGCGAGACAATATAGTGGAGCACGCTCTGGGGAGTGATCAGACCAACCACAATACCTTGGCGTACTACAGGCAGGTGATGGATTTTCTGCTCTCGTAAAATGGTAAGTACCTGATCCGCAGGAGTAAATTCGTCGACGGTTATCACATGTTCCGTCATCAGGGTCTCCACGCTTACGTCGCTGGCACGCTGAGCGAGAAAGGCATTGAGCATGTCGCTTTCGGTGATAATGCCAACAACCCGCCCGTTTGCATCGGTGACGGGCAGGCCGGTGATGTCCAACCGAGCGAGTTGGCGCGCAGCCTCGGCCAGGGTCGTCTCAGGCGAGACGACCACATCGTTTACCGCCATAAATTGTCGGGCGTGCCCTTTCACCGACACCTCCCTCTCTCCACTACCAAGTGTATTGAGTCAAGCCTGGATATTGTGACACACTCAACGGATAACGTCGAGATTGCCCATACGTTGGCAGCTTCTTTGCCACCTTGCTTACCCACGGCAGAATTACCATAAGATCGGCTCGAAGACAGCTCACTTCTGTGGTATTGATACAGCAACGTCTTTTGGAGGAGGAATGCCATGCCCGTCGTCCACAACGCAGCAATAGAGAAATTTGCCCTCCCCGGCTTGGACCATCAGACCCTGGCCGGCCCGGAACATGGAATGCAAACCCTGGAAATGTGGATGCAAACCATCAAACCTGACAGTGGGACGCCCGTCCACCGCCACGACTGTGAAGAGGCCATCGTGGTGTTGCGAGGCTCGGGACGCTTGACGGTTGAGGGCGAGGATACGGATTTCGGTCCGAACTCAACCCTTCAGATACCGCGCGATGCGATCCACCAGATCGTCAATACCGGGGCGGAAGACCTGTTCATCGTTGCGGCTCTCAGCCAGGCACCGGTCAGAGTCTGCACCGCGGACAACGAGCACATGCCCCTCCCCTGGCAACGCTAAGGCGTCGGCGGACGGACTGAGGGTCGGGCGTCTTCCTCGGCCCTTCTTCTTGTCCACAAAAAGAAACCGCCCGCACCAAGTCCGCCACCTATCATATCCGCGACGACGTCGACCGTGCTGGATACACGGCCCGGCACGAAACTCTGATGCCATTCATCACTGAGCCCATATCCAAGGGTGAAGATGAGGGCGAGAAGCACGGCTGTCAGGGACGAACATCTCACCCAGGTCTCTCTGAGCGCTACTGTCCAGAGCCAACCCAATACGGCATAGGCTGTCACATGGGCCAACGTATCAGAGGAAGGAAGCACGTGGGGCAGGCGCAGCCTGGGTTGATCGGACAGATAGTAGAGCAGCCCGCAATAACCGACGACCGCTGACCATGCGAGGAACCGTCTGCCCCACGTCGCCCTCCCCTTTTGTCCGACCTGTTCGTGCAGCAATGGTATGATCTTCCACACGTCCTCAGCCATCTCCTAGCCGGCGTCCATAATCTGTGTATTCACAAAATAGGAAAAGTCGAACGTTGTCATCTCACCGACCTGCTTACCTGGGATAGGCAACAGACGAACAGAGAGCGGTTTCTGCAACTTCCAGCCTAAAGCCCCAACGTCCGCGAGGAGTCCCATGAGCTGCTGTTGAGAGACGTTGCCCGCAAGCGGTATGGTATCCAGCCCCGTGCCGCACACCGCGGAATAGGTCAGCAGTTGGGGCAGGCTGAGTTTTCCTTGATTATTGCGTTCGGCGAGACCAGCATCTTCGAGGACTGGCAACATGAGTCCACAGTAGCCGCATTGATCGAGGGCCGTCTCCTTGAGTGCTGCGGTGACCACAGCGGCTGCCGCCAGCGTGCCCGGACTGCCAAAGGGAGCGGCGCTGATCTTCTCAATCGCCTGGGCGATACTGCTCCCAGGCCCCGGCGCCGGTGAAAGGTCAAAGCCTGCGAAGCGAAAAGGCTGCGGTCCCAAGCGCTTCAGACGCTGCTCAAGGGGGCGAAGCTGGCGTTCAAATGCCTGTTGTATCTGGGCGACAAGCCCGGCCGGACTGAGGTCAGGCTGGGCAACGGACGCCACCACATCGGCGGCTTCAAGGGCAACGGAGACGGCCGGCGTTCCTGTATGGAACGCGACTGGAAAAAAAGGGGTCTGGACACGGATGTGGATCCCTGCCGCAAACCGGAGATTGCCAAATCCGTCTGGCGTTGTATCTGCGATCTTCCTCATAATACCGGCGATCGCCTGGGTCACGGGCCGAGCGGGAACCTGGTCCCCATTGCCGAGACGCGCGCTCACGAACACTGTTTCAGTCTCAGCGATCAGGTCTGGCAACAGGTCAACAAACTGCTGCTCCTCGGGCAGGCCGGGGTCTACCGGGCCGAGCGCACAATAATCCAACCCATTGGCGAGACAGCAAGCTTCCAGTTCCTGGGCAAAGCGCAGGATCGCAGCAGGAGAGCAGCCGGCCAGGTATTGAGGAAATGGGGGAGTGGACAAACGCAGGGTTTGTACCGCCAACCCCTCCGCCTCGCAGATGGTCTTGACTTCTTGGGCAAAGCGTCCGCCGTGCGTGATCCGAGCGGTCTTCAACGGAAAGCCAGGGTCGAGCCCTATCGTAATGGACCGAATCTTCATCAGTTCCCCTCTCCAGCAGCGACGGACGGAGTCAGCTCCAGCAGTCTCGTAGCCACGTTCTGCCCATTGGCAGCGTTTCCATTTATCAGTATTATACCTGTGAAAAATAGAGCGACCCGACTATGGCAAAAAAAGAGGAGCCGACCACCCTATTGGACGAACAGGCCACGGGCGAGGGGGCTGATGTTCAGATTCGCCTGACGCGTCGGCCGCCCTGGCAACCATCCCCGCGCCTCCCCGACTATTTGCTGGAAGACGAGCTCAATAGGCTCATGGACCCGCGCGAGTGGAAAACCTACCGCGCCTTGTGGCGGCACTCCATAGGTTTACGCCGGACTCCGCTGATTACGGCCGGCTATGCCGAAATCAGTGAGATGACGGGCCTGTCCCGCGCCTCAATTATCCGGGCATTGAAAGGACTGATGAAGAAACGCTATGTTATCCGCATTCTCGGACCAGAGGCGAAGGGTGAGACCCGGGTCGAAAAGGCGCGTCTGCCAACCAAACCGCGTGACGGACATCGGTATCTGGTCTGTACATATCGCGAAGTGATAGAAGGGCGGCTCAAGGACGGCACGCCGCTCAAGGATATTCCTGAAGGTGGCCTTTTCCCGGAAGAGGTCCAGGTCTTTCGGCGTGAAGAGCAGGACCCTTTATTCTCGACCTAGCGCCCTTGCATCTGGTCTCTGCGTGGGGCATTCTCGGTCAATTACCAGTGGCAGCAAACCTATGGGTGCAGGAGTGACGCAACGGTATTGTGGACAGAGGTCGGGGCTGGCGCTCGGCATCATGGTCTTCCTCGCATTCAGTCTTTTCGACTGGACCGTACCACGTGTCTCTGAGGCGCAATTCCTGGGCCAGGGCACGCGCCTGGGAAATCGCTTGACGCGCGAGAGTCGGACGCGGCTCCGCCAGGAAAAGCAAAAAAGAGGGTCGGGACCGGAACTGGAAGAGATTGTCCGTCGTCTGGGGAATGACCGGCCGGAAACACGTATGAGCGCGGTGAAGTCGCTCGGAGAGATGAAAAATCCGAAGACGATAGACTATCTGCTCAATGCCACCGCGGATGCTGATATCCGTGTCAAAGTCAAAGCCATTGAGTATCTGGGCAATATGCGGGCGACCGATGCCACCCCGGCCCTTGCCCAGCAGTTGTTTCTCCGTGACGTGCATGCCGGGGTCAAAAAAAAGGTCCTGATTGCACTAGGCAAAATTGGGGACCCGCGGGGCGCCATGCCCATTATGGAGTTTCTTCGACGCAACCTTGACGTGCCGACAAAGGGCACAGCCCTGTTTGCCCTGAAAGAGGTGGGGACGGAGGATGTCCTCACGTTTCTCGACGAATTCTCCCGTATCGAGGAGTCTGTCCCTCTGCGGAGGCTTGCCGCCGATGCAGCGATGGATATCCGTCACCGCCTCTCACCGGAATTCGCTCCTGTGGTCCCATCGTTCGTGAAACAAGTTGAGCTGCGAGAAAAGCTTAAGGGAGAGAAACCGTAATCCTTGGGTGTGGCTGGAATATGTTTGCCTCTGGATTGTTGCTGGAAAGGGAAGGAATGCATGCGTAAGAGAGGATCGGTACGACACGGCGTTTTCACCGCTGGCCTCCTCCTCCTGTCAGGATTGTTGCTGGTGGACCGCCCGCCCCTGCACGCCCTGGAATTATTCGGTTCAAAAAAAAAGGAGGAAAAGAGCAAAGCGGAAGCGCGGCAACCGGTGGTCACAGGTGTGAGCCAGCTTCCCGATTTTGCCAATATAGCGAAAACGACCATGCCCGCGGTCGTGAATATCTCAACAACCCAGGCATCGACACGGCGCCCTCAGCGTCGTCAGAGACCAATGCCGGGGCCAAATCCATTTGGCGGAGAAGACCCATTTGAAGAATTCTTCCGTCGCTTTTTTGGCGACCGACCTCCCCCGCGCCAGCAGCGCAGTCTAGGCTCCGGCTTTATTATCAGCCCGGACGGCTATATCGTCACGAATGAGCATGTTGTTGGGGATGCCGACAAAATCACGGTCCGTCTCTCAGACGAGGATGAGTTTGAGGCGACAATTATTGGGACCGACGATAAGACAGACCTGGCGCTGATCAAAATCGAGTCGGAAGAGCCCTTTCAGAGTGTGCCGCTCGGCAGCTCGTCGGATTTGCAGATTGGCGATTGGGTCATGGCTATCGGCAACCCGTTCGGTCTCGAACAAACAGTAACGGCGGGCATCGTCAGCGCCAAAGGGCGGGTGATCGGTGCCGGGCCGTATGACGATTTTATCCAGACGGATGCCTCGATTAACCCCGGCAACTCTGGCGGTCCACTCTTGAACCTCCATGGCCAAGTCGTGGGTATTAACTCGGCCATTTTTAGTCAGGGCGGCGGCAATATCGGTATCGGCTTTGCCATTCCTATCGATATGGCCAAGTCGATCATTGACCAACTCAAAGACTCGGGGAAAGTAACCCGTGGCTGGTTGGGGGTCGCTATTCAAACGGTCACGGCAGAGCTGGCAAAATCCTTTGACCTGGAAGAGCCCAGCGGCGCCTTGGTCGCTGAGGTTACGGAGGGTGGACCGGCAGAAAAGGCGGGTATTGAGCGGGGCGATATCATTACCCACTTCAAGGGTGAACAAATTCTGAAATCTCACGATCTGCCGGCCATGGTGGCACGTACCCCGGTTGGGGAAAATGTCACAGTCACCGTTCTGCGTGGTGGGGAAGAACAAACAATCTCCGTCGCGCTTGGAGAATTGACCGATCAGCTCGCCCAAGCGAGCAGCGACGAGGAGAGTGAGGCAAGTTGGGGCCTGACCGTCGCCGACATATCAGACGAACATCTCCAACGCTACCGCCTGCCAGACGAGCAAAAAGGCGTCGTTGTCACGGCGGTTGAGCCTGGTAGCCCAGCAGAACTGGCCGGTCTTCGTCCCGGAGATGTAATCGAAGAGGTGAACCGGCAGGCCGTAAAATCGGTACGCGATTTCACGACGACCGTCAAAGAAGTCAAAGACGCAGAGACCCTCCTGCTCCTGGCCCGTCGAGGAAATTTCACGTCGTTCTTTGCACTCCGTAAACAAGGCTAAAAGACGACTGGGGGGCGACTAGCGCCCCCCAGTCGCGTGCCATGCCCAACTTTTTCAGGCAAACAGAGGCGCACCGACAACGACGCCATACCTCAGGCTATAGTCCCTGAGCCAACTCAATCAAATAGCCGTCCGGATCGCGCACGTAGGCCGTCCGCTGTCCCCACGGGCGGGTTGTCGGCGGGGTAACCGGCGTTGCTCCACCAGCCAGGATTTCCGCATAGGCCGCATCAACATCGGCGACTTTGAAGCCCAACTCGAAACCCGGAGCAGTCTGTCGAGCGGGCTCCAGGGCGAAACCGACCACGGCTTCCATGGCCGGGCGGGTATAGAATCCAATGCGGGTCACACCGGTGTCAAGTTGGGCGTAGTCTCCGGAACGATGGCCGAGTTTGAGCCCAAGAACCTGGGTATAAAAATCGAGGGCGCGGTCGAGGTCATCAACAATCAGGATGATATAGTCTGCCGCTTCAAGTTGCATACGGGCATCCTGGCAGGACCGGCATCAGACCGTTGCCGGCGTAGTGGAGGGATAGGGCTGCAAGACCTCCCCCATTGTCCGTGTCGACGCAAAGAAGGACAACACCTGCAGCAGAACCTCGTCCACAATAGCATCCGGACAGGACGCCCCGCAGGTGAGGGCGATATCAAGCGGACGGTGTTCGGGCAGCCAGTCCTGCGAGGTCTCGACCTGTTGCCGGTCTAAAACAAAGTGGTTGATGTGGGACGGGGAGACGATGTCCTTTGCACCTTGAACGAAATACGTCGGCAGAGCCGCCCGGCAGAGCTCGACAATATGCGAGGTGTTCGACGAATTATACCCGCCGACAACAAGGCTCAGATCAGCCCCATGCTCAATTAACGCATACGTGGCGTGCTGGTTCTCATTAGTCGCATAACACAGGGTGTCGGACGTGTCGGCAAAGGTCTCACTCAGCCGCTCCTCGCCGTAACGGTCGGCCAAAGCCTGACGCAGAATCTGGGCAACCTGTCGAGTTTCGGAAGCTAACATCGTGGTCTGATTGACGACACCCAGCCGTTGCAAATCTCGCTCAGGGTCGAAACCGCGAGAGCAGGTATGTCCAAACTGCGTAAAGAAAACGGCCGGCTCAAGTCGGCCACGAATAATATCACCTAAGATATGCGCTTCTTCGAGATTGAGGACGACGACCGTCGGCGCATTTTGAATACTATGCGAGAAGGTCGCGCGGGTTTCCTCATGGGAAGCTTTTCCGTGCACGACAACAGTATAACCGTTACTCCCAAGCTGAGCGCTGCGTTTCCAGACGCGCTCCACAAACGGACAGGTGGTGTTATAGGTATACGGGTCTAGGCCGCGTTGGGCTAAGGCGTCCTGGACTTCCACACTCGCACCAAAGGCTGGGACGACCACGATGTCCTCTGCGGTGAGTTCGTCCCAGGCGATCAAGTGTTCGCCCGCAGAGGAGAAAATAAAGCGCACCCCCCGCTCCTGGAGATCCTGGTTCACCGCCGGATTATGGATCATTTCGCTTAGGAAAAAAATGCGCTTAGCGCTATTCTCCTGAAGCGTCCGATACGCGATCTCGACCGCATTCTCCACGCCAAAGCAGAAACCGAAATGACGGGCAAGGATAAAACGGACCGGACCAAAGTCGAGCACTGTGGGCAGTAAGTCCTGCTTGCGGGGGTCATGCAGTTGGCGGTATTTTTTCACCCGCGAGATAATCGGGCTTTTATAGAAGTCTGGGATATGAAACTGCCGAGCCATGCGACGTCCTCTCTGCCCTACCCTGACCCAGGATGCTCTGGACGGACGAAAAACCTTGAAAACCGGCGCGCTTCCTCCTACCAGATTGCCTCATCCTTCGCAATATTGTTGGGATTCTTCACACCTTTGAGGCGGTATGGGCCTCGGTGTCAAGGCTCCGCTTGTTCGTGCCTAAGGGCTGTGGTACGGGGGGCAGGTGTACTCACTCAGACGGGGAGGCGATATGAAAACACGCGCGGCAGTAGCATGGGAAGCCGGCCAACCACTCGAACTGGAAGAAGTTGACGTCCAAGGTCCGCAAAAAGGCGAAGTCCTGGTCCAGATCAAGGCGACCGGCGTGTGCCATACCGACGCCTTTACCCTGTCAGGAGATGATCCGGAAGGCGTGTTCCCTGCCATTCTCGGTCACGAAGGTGGGGGCGTTGTAGTCGAGGTTGGCGCGGACGTCGCCAGCGTCAAAGAAGGCGATCATGTCATTCCCCTCTACACGCCGGAAGACCCGAACTGCCCGTTCATCAAATCGGGCAAGACCAACCTGTGCCAGACGATACGCGGGACACAAGGCCGGGGGCTCATGCCGGACGAGTCCAGCCGTTTTTCGCTCAACGGCAAGACCATCTACCATTACATGGGAACGAGCACCTTTAGCGAATATACCGTGCTGCCTGAGATCAGTACTGCGGTGATCCAAAAAGACGCCCCGCTTGAAAAAGTCTGTTTACTCGGCTGCGGCGTCACTACCGGGATCGGCGCGGTCAAAAACACGGCAAAAGTGGAGCCGGGCAGTACGGTTGCGGTGTTCGGTCTGGGCGGAATCGGTCTGGCCGTCATCGTCGGTGCCGGCATGGCCAAGGCGGAGCGCATCATTGCCATTGACGTGAATCCTGGCAAGTTCGACTTGGCCAGAAAGTTCGGGGCAACCGATGTCGTCAATCCACAGGATCACGACACGCCCATCCAGGATGTCATTGTGGATATGACCGACGGCGGCGTCGACTATTCGTTTGAGTGCATCGGTAACGTGAATACCATGCGGGCCGCGCTGGAATGCTGTCACAAAGGCTGGGGAGAGTCGACGATTATTGGGGTGGCAGGGGCAGGTCAGGAGATTGCGACCCGGCCCTTCATGCTGGTCACGGGCCGGGTCTGGCGTGGTACCGCGTTTGGCGGCGTGAAGGGCCGCTCGGAACTCCCCTGGTTTGTGGAGCGGGCCATGACGGGCGAGATTCCTCTTGACAACTTCATTACGCACACCATGCCGCTTGATGAGATCAATACAGCGTTTGAGCTCATGCATGCGGGTAAGAGCATCCGGTCGGTGATTCATTATTAAGTGCCCTTCTCTCCCTGAAAGAGGAGAGGAAAAGAGAAGGCCTCACCATGCCAGCGGGGATGGGTCCACGATACGAGGGGACTTAGAGAAAACCGGGAGAACATGCAGCTAGACGAATAACCTTAGAATTTTAAGGAACAACCTTTCTGAGCAACTGGAGGCTGACCTGAGGGTCGTGGTAGGGGCCGCTGACCTGAAACGGCAGTGCCGTGAGTCGGTCGGTGCTCTGGGCGAGCAGTTTACCCGCTAAGGGGACCTTTTCAACCACACTCGTAAGACCGCGTAGCGGAATCACATCGGTCGTGATATCGAGCTCTTTCTGCCGCAAGTTTACCCGGCCTCGAGCGTCCAGGCGAACGGCCTCTCCGATGAGAGACAGGTTCTCGGTGGTGAGTTGCCCGTGTTTCACGACGACATCTCCGGTCAGCAAAAAAAATGGCAGCCCTTCGCGGGGGAGCTGCGGCAACGAGAAACTGAGCAGACTTTGCAGGCTGATGGCGGTCCAGAGCCGAACGAGAATCGGGAGTTGCTGGGCAACACCATCTTGAACTGAGAGCGTCAATGCACCATCCCATTCCTCTGGATCGTTCCAGAACTCCCAATTGACAACCTCGATATCGCCGCTGGCATCCAAGCTGCCTGACAGGGTATCGGTTGGATGGCCTAGTGCGGCAAAAAAATCTGCCGCATCAACCTGACTCACCTGCGGGGCGAACGAGAGTGCGGACGAGTCAAGCCAAAACGTCCCTTCTCCCCGGACATGGCCCGTTGAGACACCAGCTTCTTCGAGGCGAAAATCGACCTGACGCTCATGCCGGTAGACAGAAGCCCGGACCGGTGCCGCGCTAAACGTCTTATATCGCACTCGGTCGCAGTGGACATCGACCCGCACCTTGCTCTGTTCTGCTGTCTCGTTCTTCTCCGGTCGAGCGGCATCAGAGACCAAGACCGAGTCGAGATCCAGCTCACCACACTCCACGCTGACATCCAGCTCCAGGGGCTCAAGGCTTCGCACTTCACCCCAGCCCGTCACATCGGCACCGGACAGACTGCCCTGCTCGATCACAAATCGACCCTGCTGGCCGCTCCAAGAGAATTGTCCGCGCATGATATCGAGCGGTTCAAAAAACGACAGCACGTCCACACGGGCCTGACTCAGAATAATACTCCCCTCAGTTTCCAGGCCATGACTTTCCGGACCGAACCAAGCATCCACCCGTCCGCTGATCTGTCCGTAGTGCGGTTGCACCACCGCATCACCAAGCAGCGGAATAACGTCCTGGATAGTCGCCTGTGGAATGGAGAGAGACACACGTCCTTGCTGCGAGGCGGTGAAAGGACGCTCAATCGTTCCCTCAAGCATCCCAACAGAGGTCCCGATACGAAAACGGATATCCCGCAATGAGGCCAACTCCGGCGTGAGGTGAACGGTGCCATTCACCTCAGACACAGCCAACCCCCATTCGGGGAGGACACCTCCGGATGAACGCCATTCCACCGTCGCTGAGTACGAGCTTTGGCCTTTCTTGTCGGGAGGAATCTGTGCACTCAACCGAATGTCAGCGTGGCCCGATGGCTGCTGCACTGCTTGCCTGTATGCCTCTCGTTCTTCGCTTGGCACAAATGAGAGCAGAGGGTCCAGATCATCGGCGAGGTTCATCCGCGCGGCAAGGTTCACCGTGAGCATTGGCGAATTTTTTGAGAAGAGAGGCGCCCAATCAGCGCGCATATCCGTCAGCGTTGAGGACTTTCCGTACGAGCCTTTCAGTTTCGAGGCACGCAGTTGACCAGCCTGCAAATGAAGCTGCCCTGAGGTCAAACGAACCGGGGTATTAGTCTTTCCAAACCGACCTTGCATCTCCTCAATAGTCGCGTTGAATGTGAGTGATTCTGGACTTTCGGCCAGGTTTTCGAGCAGCCCGGCTATCGGTGCGACCACCAACCATGAGGAAGCATACGCTGGATTATCCCAGCGCAAATTGGTCATGCCAATTCTTCCCTTCTCAACCGTCAGTTGTGAAAAACCGGCCCCTCGGACGCTCACTAGACCCGAGACGTTCGTACTCGTATTCGCTTCCCCGGTGTACTTCCCGGAAAAGTCCACGCGCGCAGAAGGCCAATCCGCGCCGAACCACTCTCCCAACTCATGGACGGCAACATCCTGGAGACGAATGTCGCCTTGCCATACAGCTGGAGACGCGTTCGATGTCGGCTGCCAGTGTGTAGCGCGAGAGCGGAGCGTCAACTGCCCCACCTCCCCGTTCTGCCCCAGGTTCGCACCCAACCGCGCCTCTACTCCGCCGTCCGGCTCCAGAGAAAGCCGCAGCCGCGCACGGGTGAAGACCAAGGGAACTTCAGCAGACGCCTGCTGAAAGACAAACGTCGCATCTTCCAAGACAAGTTGGTGGACCAGCAGTTGAGGCGAAAACCAGAGATTGGCATCGGACGGAGTTTCTTCAGCGTCTTGGGCGGACGGCTTCACCTGGCGAGAGAACAGGCGGGCAACTGGAGCGGTCGGTTCGGCATTCGATGCCGGTTGCATGAGCTGGACGCTCGGCTTTAAGAAAAATATCTGGCGAAAGAGGAGCTGTCCGCGCAAGAGCGCTTTGAGATCGAGCACGAGATTAATGCGTTCGGCCGTCACAAAGGGAGCGGTGCTGCCGTACTCTTGCATACTGACCGTCTGAAACTGAACCCCCACCCCCTGTCGAAAGGAGAGCGTACTTGATGCAATCTCCACCTCCGCGCCTAAGAACCGTTCCAGTTCCTGTTCAAGGAAGGCGACATAGCGCTGCTCGGATAAGAACCAGCCAGCGAGTAACAGCCCCAGCAGGACACCACCCAACACAAGGGCAATCAGACCCAGCGTCAGGCGCCGTAGTCCCCACAGATAGCGAAATATTCGGGGTCGTGCTTCTTCCGTCCCCGTCTCAGATTGGGCCATGCCTACGTCTATTCAGTCGTATCAGGAGAAGGTTCATCAGCTACGAAGTCGTGAATAGTTTGGAAATAGCGTTGCCCAGCGACCCTGTACAGGCCGACATGTTCCCCACCTGGGATTTCATAAAACTGCTTGGGTGGAGGGGCCAGTTCATACAGGTCGCGACCCTGCTGAAGGGGCACAAGTCCATCCCGGGTGCCATGAATAACGAGCAGTGGAGCCCTGAGTTGTGGAATAAGCCGGGCCGAGTTGAGATCGTTTTTCACTAAAAAGGCTAGGGGTCGGAGTAGAAGCAGGGCTTGTCCCATCGCGTGCAGGGAGTAAAACGGGGCTTCCAGAATCATGCGTTCCGGGCGCATCTCCAGGGCGGGGTCAACCGCAAGAGCAATCGCGACCGCGCAGCCCAGGGATTCCCCAAAAAAGACGAGGCGCTTTCCTTTGCTCCAGCCCCGTTCTCGAACGAGTCGGATAGCGGCCCGACCATCGGACATAATGCCGGGAATCGACGGGCGGCCGTGGCTCAGACCATACCCCTGGTAGTCAAACAGGATGTGGCTGCCACCAACGTGAGTATGCATCAAATGGACGTGCTCTAATCGATTCTGAATATTTCCGCCATTCCCGTGAAACCAGATAAAGATGACATCTCCCGGGCCGGGGATATACCAGCCGTGCAAGAGCGTCCCATTCTCTCCTCCAAAGCGGATGTCCTCGTAGGCCAGCCCATAAACTGCTGGCGTTACGTCCACAGTCGAGCTGGGATGGAAAAGGAAAAAGTTCTTCAGCCACTCAACCGGAGTGACAAGGGTCGAGGCCAAAAAAGCACTCCAGCCGAGGACGATCTGCGTCATGCTTGTCACTGATATCTGCCCTGCTCGCAAGGGCCGAAAAGATGGGCGCAAGCTGTTCCTATGCTTTCTCGTTGTGGCGGGCCAGGCGCTTCTTCTTTTGATATAAACCACTCCGCCCTTCCAACAAATCACGTTGAGCCAACCCTTCTTCTGGACTGCCCCGGCCACTCACAAAGCCGTAGCTGGCCTGCACGAACTCGTCGATTTTGTCTTCGTCCGTCAGGGTCTCTGCACTGAGCGCCAGATATTCCCGCATCACAAACTCCCCACCTCCGGGATGAAAAAGGTCTCCAGCCCGACTGGCACTGGCGGAAATTAGCTGCATGGCCGGGAGTTTCAGGGCCAAGTCTTCACCCAGGAGAAAAGAAAAGGGATTACCATTGGCATAATAGCACAAGCCGCCAAACATGCGGCGCTGCGTGACCCCCGTCAGTCCCAAACGGGCAATGGCTTCATCCAAAGTCAACTGATGACGTGGCGGCGGACGTTTTGCCTTTTGCTTTGCTATCTTTTGTGCCATGGCGATCGAGACAGAGCGGATACACGCGAATGCTGTCTACAAGAGCCCCTGCGGACCCTCTCCCTCCACCATGGTTCCAGGGGCGATTACCAGCCCCAATCCGACCAGTACCCAGAGCAGGACAATGCCGCATACAATCCCTATAGCAATTGCGCTCCAGTACGACGCAAGCTCACCACCTTGTTGGAGGTGCAAGACAAGAGCCCGCCCCTGCAGACGAGTCGCGAGGAAATACATGACAAACACTTGGAGGCCAACCAGGAGCGCCTCCATCAGACGTTGCTCTTGCGGTATCAATCTGCTGAGGAGCAACGAGCCTATCGTCAGCAGCCCGGTCCAGATGAAAATATCCCGAATGGCACGGGGTTGAGACAGTCTCCGGCAATTCATTGACAGCAGGACACCCCCGGCAAGGGGAGAACCGAGGAAGGTGGCTAAGACAACGGCCCACACAGAATAGAGAGGCTCCTGCGAGGTATTCGTCCTGGAGTTGGGTAGATCAGTCGGCGGCATGGCACCTCTCCACAAAAGATATCCATCGGTCACGGTTAACGCCCGAAGGCGCTCTGAGGCTACCCTTTGCCCCAGGACAATTCAACTGAGTACGACACCGGTGCTCGTGCGTGTATTTGCTTCCTCACCACGGGCTATGTTCTATGAATTACGAAAAATTTTCAAATAACTGCATAAAATCTGGGGTGGTTTTGGGGTAGGTGCTCACTCTTGCAAGCGTTTTTTAGGGGAATTGGGCTGTTTTCGGGGGTTGGAGGGGGCTCTGAGGCCGCCCAGGGCGGCCATTTTTGCGCAGCACCCCGTTTTTTGGGGGTAAATGCAGGCTAAGTGCCTGTTTTTATTGAAAGTGGGTCGCTGAAGGGTGCGCAAATGGGGGTAAAAAGTGCGAAAAATCTGCGAAAAAACGCAAGGATCTGCGAAATACGGGGGTGTTTTGCGCAGGATCTGCGAAATTAGAGGAGAAAGTGGCGTCGATGAAACACTCGCTCAGGTCTAACTCCCCCCGTGTCCGTACTGCCCCTTTTCCCTCTGCTTTATCCTGGCTCGGATTGTGACACCTCGAAGGATACCATACGATAGATTCCTTTCTGTCCAATGGCATATCTGGACAGCTTGAGCCGGTGGCGTATTATTCAAGCGAGCGAAGGGAAAGGATGTGGAACAGGGACAAACGCAGGCCACCGCCCAAGGTGCAACAACCGGCTACGAGGCCGAACTCTGGGGCATGGCCGATGCGCTGCGCGGCAGCATGGACGCCGCCGAGTACAAGCATGTCGTTCTCGGCCTCATCTTTCTGAAATACATCTCCGACGCCTTTGAGGAGGTACACACCCGCCTCGAATCCGAACGGGCCGAGGGCGCCGACCCCGAGGACCCGGACGAGTACCGCGCCGAGAACATCTTCTGGGTACCGTCTGAGGCCCGCTGGACACAGCTCAAGGCCCAGGCGCGGCAAGCGACGATTGGTCAACTCGTCGATGACGCCATGACCGGCATTGAACGCGACAACCCGGCGCTCAAGGACGTACTGCCCAAGGACTACGCCCGCCCGGCGCTCGACAAGCAGCGGCTCGGCCAACTCATCGACCTCATCAGCAACATCCAGGTCGGCGACGCAGAAGCCCGCTCCAAGGACGTATTGGGCCGCGTCTACGAATACTTTCTGTCGCAGTTCGCCAGCGCCGAGGGCAAGAAGGGCGGCGAGTTCTACACCCCGCGCTGCGTGGTCACGCTGTTGGTCGAGATGCTGGAGCCCTATCAAGGACGGGTCTATGACCCCTGTTGCGGCTCCTCCGGCATGTTCGTGCAGTCGGTCGCCTTCATCCGCGCCCATCAATCCGGCAACGGCAATGGTGGCAGTGCCCCTCAGGGCACCAGGGCCGATATCTCGATCTATGGCCAGGAGTCCAACTACACCACCTGGCGGCTGGCAAAGATGAACCTCGCCATCCGCGGCATCGAGGGCCAGATCGCCCACGGCGACACCTTCCACAACGACCGCCACCCCGACCTCAAGGCCGACTTCATCCTGGCCAACCCACCCTTCAACATCTCCGACTGGGGCGGCGAACGGCTGGCCGAAGACAAGCGCTGGCAGTACGGCACCCCGCCCAAGGGCAACGCCAACTTCGCCTGGGTCCAACATATCGTCCACCATTTGGCACCGGTCGGTACAGCCGGCTTCGTACTCGCCAACGGCTCCATGTCGTCCAATCAGTCGGGCGAAGGGCACATCAGGAAAAGCCTGATCGAAGCCAGCCTGGTGGACTGCATGGTGGCACTACCCGGCCAGCTCTTCTATTCAACTCAAATTCCGGCCTGCCTGTGGTTTCTGGCCCGTAATCGCAGGAACCGGCAGTCCAGCGGCCGCCACGGCGAAATCCTGTTCATCGACGCCCGCAAGCTCGGTCGCATGGTAGACCGTACCCACCGCGAACTGACCGACACCGACATCGCCCGCATCGCCGACACCTACCACGCCTGGCGTAATCACCTGCCTTCCCCCTCGCAAGGAGAGTCCCACCCTACCCTCTCTCCCTCGAAGGGAGAGAGCCGGGGTGACACCAACTCTCCCTCTCCCCCTGAGGGAGAGCCTGTCCTGAGCCCAGTCGAAGGGGGCCGGGGTGAGGGGGAAAAGTCCTACGCCGACATCCCCGGCTTCTGCAAAAGCGCCTCCCTGGCAGAGGTACGCAAGCACGGCTATGTACTGACCCCCGGTCGCTACGTCGGCGCGGAAGCGCAAGAAGAAGACGGCGAGCCGTTCGAGGACAAGATGCAACGGCTCGTCAAGGAGTTGCGCAAGCAGCAGGCCGAGTCCACGAAACTGGACGCGGCCATAGAGGAGAATCTGAAGCAGTTAGGGTTCGGGGAGGATCGAAGAGAAGATGACCGTCAAAGAATTGATCCAAATTTTAGAGTCCTACCCAAATGATCTGCGCGTTGTCATGAGCGGCTATGAAGGCGGCTTCGACGATGTAGCGCCAGAGCGTATCTCGGTCGTCAAGATTCAACTGAATGTTGGAACCGAGTCCTGGGAAGGACAGCATGAGGAGCCGGATTTTCTCCGCAAGGGAGCACCGAATACCGGCGCTATCGTGGACGCTTTGGTGTTTCATCGGGCGTCGAATTGACGCAGAGTGACGGACGAATACATAGGGCGAGATTCATGGGGGAAAGTGCTGGAGGTGAGCGGCGAAGGTACGAGGTGAGTGCACTCATCAAGGCCGGCGCACTTGAGATAGGTGACGGATACCGAGCCAAGAACAATGAATTCACCCCTTCGGGCTTGCCGTTCGCGCGTGCGGGAAATATCAAGGATGGCTTTCAATTCGCTGACGCCGACCGATTCCCGGAGGAAAACCTTGAGCGGATAGGAAATAAAATCAGCGAATCGGGCGACGTTGTTTTCACTTCAAAAGGAACCGTAGGACGCTTTGCCTTTGTCCGAGAAGATACTCCCCGTTTTGTTTATTCCCCGCAATTGTGTTTCTGGAGGTCACGCGACCCCAGCTTGATTGACCCTCGTTTCCTTTTTTATTGGATGTCCGGGCGCGAGTTCTTTGTTCAATTCAAGGGTGTTGCCGGGCAAACGGACATGGCTGAATACGTGAGCCTTCGGGATCAGCGCAGCATGCACCTTACCTTGCCCACCCTCCCCGAACAACGCGCCATTGCCCACATCCTCGGCACCCTGGACGACAAAATCGAACTCAACCGGCGCATGAACGAAACACTCGAAGAGATGGCGCGGGCGCTCTTCAAGAGTTGGTTAGTGGACTTCGATCCCGTTCATGCCAAGGCCACCCTCCGGCGGCACGCCGCCGCCCAAATCACTCCCCCCTTGAGGGGGAGTCGGCAAGCCAAGGGCGATAGCCCGCAGGCGCGCCGGTGGGGGGAAATCAGACGCCTCTACTCCCCGCAAACCCTCCAAAAAGCCCAAGCCCTGCGCCAAAATCAAACCAACGCCGAGGGCCTGCTCTGGTACTACCTGTGCAACAAACAACTCGGCGGCTACAAATTCCGCCGCCAGCAGCCCATCGGCCCGTACATTACCGACTTTGCCTGCCTGTCCGAAAAGTTGCTCATCGAACTGGACGGTGGCCAACATGCGGAGCAGACAGCCTCCGATGCTCGGCGAGACAAGTTTTTACAGAAAAAGGGGTACAGGGTCCTGCGCTTTTGGAATCACGAAGTCTTCGAGAACTGTTTCGGCGTGTTGGAGAGCATTTATGCCGCCCTGCATCATCACCCTCCCTTTACTCATCACCCTCCCCTTGAGGGAGGGTCGGAAGACGCCAGTCTTTCGGGGAGGGGGTCCCCCCCACCGCCTCAGCCTGCGCCTGACGGCTTGGCTTCTGCGACTCCCCCTCCAGGGGGGAGTGATTGGACCGTGGAACGCGCCCAAGCATATCTTGACGGGATGGACCCAGGTATTACGGCGCTGTTCCCTGATGGTTTTGTCGATTCAGAATTGGGGGAGATACCGGAGGGATGGGAGGAAACAACACTAGACAAGATTGCTCTGTTGAATCCAGAGACATGGACTGCACGGAACGCCCCTAAAACCGTTGTCTATGTTGATCTATCGAATACAAAGTGGGGAACGATAGAAAAATGTGAAACTCATGAATGGAAGGACGCCCCAAGCCGGGCGAAGCGCGTATTGAGAATTGGAGATACTATCCTTGGGACGGTCCGGCCTGGGAATGGGTCATATGCCTTTATTGGAGAGGACGGCCTGACAGGAAGCACGGGTTTCGCCGTTCTGCGTCCGAGAGTGCTAAGAGATCGAACGCTTGTCTGGTGTTGCGCGACGGCGTCCGAGAACATTGAGCGCTTGACCCACTTGGCCGATGGTGCCGCGTATCCCGCCGTCCGACCTCAAGTTGTGGGCGCAACCAAGATCGTCCTCTCTTCTGAAGGAATAAGGAACGCATTCGCAACAATTTGCGAACCGCTTTTGGGTCAAATGGAGGCGAATAAGTGCGAATCTCGTACCCTCGCCGCTCTGCGTGATGCCTTACTGCCTAAGCTCATCTCTGGTGAAGTCCGTATCTTAGAAGCGGAAGGGTTGGAAACGCCGCCATGAGACTACGATTCGGAGCGTCGATCTTAATCTTCCTGAGCGCCTACGCGCCCCTCTCCGTGATTTTTCTCATTCAGGATTTTGATTTTGCAAAGAAAGAAGTCATGCACCCCCGGCTTGCCGAAACGAGTTATCAGGACCGGCTGTCCCGTTCTGCCAACACGGTCAAGGACGGCTAGGCATGTGGCCTTGAATTTTGAAATCTGAATTTCTTCCATACTCGAACCGTACCACCGAATCCAGCGTCGAAACAACGTCCAACATGGTCTATACTAGACCAGTATCGTTTGACCGCCGGAGGTGTGACCATGGAAATGTCCAAACCCCAGCGTGTATGGACCGTTGCCGAAGCGAAGGCCCACCTGTCGGAAATTTTGCGGCTGGCCGAAGTAGAAGGGCCGCAAACTATCGGAACCCGGCGGCCATGTGTCGTCGTGCCCGCTGACACGTGGTACGCGAAAACCGGACCTCGTAAACCCCTTGGCCAGTGGTTGGTCGAAAACATGCCGCGCGGGATGGAACTCGAGATCCCGGACCGCAGTTCAAATCGGAAAATCCCGTTTGTCGACGAGGAAGACGAATGAGTGGCTATCTCCTGGATACTAACGTGGTCTCGGAGGTAGTACGCAGCACTCCGCACTTACGCGTCGTCGCGTTCCTCATGGAACACGACGACCTATGGCTCTCGTCGATTGTGATACATGAGCTGGAATATGGGTTGCAGCGCATGGCCCACGGACAACGGCGGGCCAGTCTGCAAGATGGTCTGCTGGGGTTCATAGCTGAATACGAGGATCACATCCTGCCCGTGGAGAGGGTAGGGGCAGAGTGGGCGGCCCGATTTCGGGCACAAGCGCAACGTTCCGGACGTACGCTGGATTTGGGCGATGCGCTTATTGCGGGGACGGCGAAAACCCATGACCTCGCCGTCGCAACCCGCAACGTCAGGGATTTCGACTCCTTGGGCGTCACGGTTATCAACCCCTGGGAATTCTCGTGACCACCTTTACCGAATCCACCGTCGAAAACGCTGCCCTGGCCTGGCTCGAAAATCTCGGCTGGAACATCGCCCACGGCCCGGACATCGCGCCCGATACACCGGACGCAGAGCGTAGGGACTACGGAGCGGTGGTGCTGGAACGGCGGCTACGCGATACGCTCGCCCGACTCAACCCCCACCTGCCGACCGAAGCCCTGGACGATGCCTTTCGGAAGCTGATCCACTTGGAAGGGCCGACGCTCGAAGCCCGCAACCGCGCCTTTCACCGCATGCTCGTGGATGGTGTAACGGTAGAACATCGTACAGATGACGGGACGGTCCGAGGCGCGCAGGCGCAGGTGATCGACTTTGATACGCCCGTCAATAACGACTGGCTGGCAGTCAATCAGTTTACCGTCGTCGAGAACAAGCACGAACGCCGGCCCGACGTGGTGCTGTTCGTCAACGGCCTGCCGCTCGGGGTGATCGAACTGAAGAACCCAGCGGACGAAGACGCGACCATCTGGACCGCCTGGCAACAGCTCCAGACCTATAAGGCCGAACTGCCGACGCTGTTCAGCATGAACGCGGCCCTGCTGATCTCGGACGGAGTCGAAGCACGCATCGGTACGTTGACCGCCGGGCGGGAGTGGTTCAAGCCCTGGCGTACGATCTCGGGCGAAACCCTGGCCGATCCTCACATACCCCAATTGCAGATCATGCTCGAAGGCGTTTGCGCCTCGTATCGCTTTCTTTCGCTGGTTCGCGACTTCATTGTGTTCGAGGATGACGGCAGCGGCGTTCTTGTCAAGAAAATGGCCGGCTATCACCAGTTCCACGCGGTCAGGGTTGCCGTCACCGAAACGCTGCGAGCCGCGGAGTTGGAGCTGGCGGAAGGACAGATTTCCAGTGGGTTTGGCCGCTACGAGTCGGGCCGCAAACCCGGCGGCGAGCCCGGCGACCGGCGTATCGGCGTGGTGTGGCATACGCAGGGGTCGGGCAAGAGCCTGACCATGGCCTTCTATGCCGGGCGCATCATCCGTGAGCCAGCGATGGCGAATCCGACCGTAGTGGTGCTGACCGACCGCAACGACCTGGACGACCAGCTTTTCGGTACGTTCGCGCGTTGCCGCGACCTGTTGCGCCAGCCACCAGAGCAGGCAGAAAACCGGGCAGACCTACGCGCCAGGCTCGCGGTCGATGTAGGCCACGTAGTCTTCACCACCATTCAGAAGTTCTTTCCCGAAGAGCCCTCAGCCGGGGAGCGCGAGGGGCGTGCCCCTCGCACAGGAAAGCGGGGAGATCGCCATCCGGTGCTGTCGGAGCGGCGCAACATCGTGGTCATAGCCGACGAGGCCCACCGCAGCCAGTACGACTTCATCGACGGCTATGCGCGGCATATGCGGGACGCCCTGCCGCATGCCTCGTTTGTCGGCTTCACCGGCACGCCGATTGAGTTGCAGGACGCCAACACCCGAGCCGTGTTTGGCGACTACATCAGCGTCTATGACATTCAGCGCGCGGTCGAGGACAAAGCCACCGTGCCGATCTATTACGAGAGCCGATTAGCCAAGCTCGCACTCGACAAGAGCGAGCGACCGAACATTGATCCCGGTTTCGAGGAAGCAACCGAAGGCGAGGAGATCAATCGTCAGGAAAAGCTCAAAACCAAATGGGCGCAACTCGAAGCGATTGTCGGCACTGAGAAGCGCTTGAATCTGATCGCTCAGGATATCGTCGCCCACTTTGAGCAGCGCCTGGAAGCGCTCGACGGCAAGGCCATGGTCGTTTGCATGAGCCGGCGCATTTGTATCGAGCTGTACCGTGAGTTGGTGCGGCTGCGCCCGGCCTGGCATCGGGAGGAAGACGACAAGGGACAAATCAAAGTCGTCATGACCGGTTCGGCATCCGACCCTCCCGCTTGGCAGCCGCATATTCGCACCAAGTCGCAGCGTGAGGCCCTGGCCAAACGCTTCCGCGACCCCGGCGACTCGCTGTGCCTGGTACTCGTGCGCGACATGTGGCTGACCGGCTTTGATGCACCGAGCCTGCACACCATGTATGTGGACAAGCCCATGCGCGGCCACGGCCTGATGCAGGCCATCGCCAGAGTCAACCGGGTGTTCCGGGACAAGCCGGGCGGGCTGGTGGTGGACTATCTGGGGCTGGCGCATGAACTGAAACGCGCATTGGCAACCTATACCCAGAGCGGCGGCACCGGAGAAACCGCGTTCGACCAGGAGCAGGCGGTAAAGGTGATGCAGGAGAAGTATGAGGTCTGTTGCGACCTGTTCCACGGATTTGACCGCTCACAGTGGATCAGCGGCGCACCGACGGAACGGCTGGCCCTGCTGCCGGCGGCGCAAGAACATATCCTGGCCCAGGAGAACGGCAAGGATCGATACCTGGTTGCGGTACGGGAGCTGTCTCAAGCATTTGCCCTGGCCGTCCCGCATGAAGCCGCGCTGCACATTCGGGACGAGGTCGCGTTCTTTCAGGCTGTCCGGTCGGTCCTCGCCAAGCGGACGGCTGGTGATGCCCGTCCCGAGGAAGAGTTGGACCATGCAGTGCGCCAGATCGTTTCGCGGGCCGTAGCCTCGGAAGGGGTGATCGACATCTTCTCCGCCGCCGGGCTGGAGAAGCCCGATATCTCGGTTCTGTCGGATGAATTCCTGGCCGAGGTGCGGGATATGCCGCAGCGTAACCTCGCAGTCGAACTGTTGCAGAAATTGTTGAACGGCGAACTCGCCGTCCGCCGCCGGAAAAACGTTGTCCAGGCGCGGTCGTTCGCCGAGATGCTGGAACACACCCTGCGTCGCTATCAGAACCGGGCCGTCGAAGCCGCGCAGGTGATAGAAGAACTGATTCAGCTTGCCCAGGAGTTGCGCGAGGCAAGCGCTCGGGGCGAAAAACTCGGCCTGTCGGAAGATGAGGTCGCGTTCTACGACGCGCTCGAAACAAATGACAGTGCGGTTCAGGTGCTCGGCGACGAAACCCTGCGCGACATCGCCCGTGAGTTGGTAAGAACCGTGCGCAACAACGTTACTATTGACTGGACGCTGCGCGAAAATGTCCGCGCCAACCTGCGCCGACTGGTCAAACGTATTCTGCGCAAACACGGTTATCCGCCCGACAAGCAGGAACGCGCGACACGGACTGTGCTCGAACAGGCCGAAGTGCTGTCCGCAGGTTGGGCTGCCTGAGGTTGAGGGAGGTAAGCGTCGGCGCTGGTTTGGAAGAGGCCGCGCGTGTGATGCTGCGCGAGACCGTTGAACAAAACAACGTTGTGCCTTCCGGCGGTGTGGACTTGGAGGTCCCACCACGTCAGCCCATGCGTGAGGGGAAACATTTGTTATAGATGACAGGGGAGGAGGCCCGGCTTAACGGAGGAACATAATGATTCGTATCAACGGCTCGGCTCTGATTTCGTTGGGGGAGATACTCCAGGACCTTTTGCATGTGAAGCCTCAACAGCCTGCGAAAGAAAAATCTCCTGCCCCTGTTGGGTGGAGGCCTTCTGCTCGCTAATTTCTTGGACCGTGATAATGCCTTTCAGCTTCGGGTGTCTCAGAAAAAGGGGCAGGAGTTACAGCAACGTCTGGATAAGCTGGGGCAGAAGAAATTGCCAGATGAGCTCAATCACACGGATGTGGCGATACTGACGCGTCTCGTCAATGACGAGCTTCCACCGGCGGCGAGTTTTGCGACGCAACCCGATTCCGCATCGCAATCGGAAACACCGCCCCCTGCCCGCCTAAGAGTGACAGCAGAGGCGGACGCTGACGCCTCCTATTGAAAGGATTCATCGCACGCAGCAACGGTGTCAGGATCGGTCGCAACTTGGTCGGCCCACTCACGGGTCTGGAACCAATACTGGCTACGCTGTTCGAGCCAGCCATCGGCACGGCGAACCGCAATCCAGCTATTGAAAAAGTTTAAAGTATCGAGGTCCCCTTTGCGCACGGCTATCGCCCCCACTTCCGAGGAAAACGGCTCCTCGAAGGGCAGGCGCAGCCTCTCCGGGTGAGCCTCAACCCACGTGGTCCGCGTCGTCGCGAACGCCGCCGCCGCATGGGCGTCACCGGCGACGACGGCCTGGAGAACCTCGTTGTCGGTATCAAAGAGCAGGAGCATGGCATCAGGAAAAGTATTCTCGACAAAAACCACGGACGAGGATCCCCGCCGGGTCGCAATCGTGACAGCGGAACTGTTGAAATCGGCCAGCGTTGCCAGGGCTGCGGTTTGCTCTGTATTCGCCACCAGATAGACACCGCTGGAGTTGTATGGGGACGTGAAATTGACCCGGAGATTGCGTTCCGGCAGGATCGTCATCCCACTGATAATGACGTCAAACTGCTCAGCAATCAGTTCCGAGATGATATAGTTCCAGTTCGTCCGGGCAAATTCGATCTCCACCCCCATGTCCGCGGCCACTCTTTTCGCCACATCAATCTCGAAGCCGATCAACTCGCCGTCGGCATTGCAGGCCGACCAGGGCTCGAACAGCCCGAGTCCGACGCGTAGCGTCCCCCGCTCCTGGACCTCCTCAAGGACGCTGTCAAACGCCCACCACGGGAAAAACTCGGCCATCGCGCGCGAACTGAAACCGCCAATCAGGACAACAATGACCAGACCAGATAACACCTGTTTTGTCCGCATCAGACACCTCCTTGAGACATTCGCTCCTACTTCCTAGCCCCCTAGCACACGTGACGCGGTTTTCAAAATCCAAGTGTTCCATTATCCACATCTATCGTTCCGCAAGACTTGGCTGGGAGATTTTCAGATTATCGACCGACTGTTTCAGGCCAGGTCTGGTCGAAGGCAGAGAACAGCGCTAGTATTGGCCCATATTCACTACGATGTTCGTCGACAGGTACGCTACTGCCAAACAAAAAAGGGGGTGCAGTGTGAGCGCGTTGGATCATATTCGAATACTCGATTTAACCCAATTTGAGGCTGGCCCTTCGTGTACTGAAATCCTGGCCTTTCTGGGCGCAGACGTGGTGAAGGTTGAACCGCCCAAAGGCGGGGACCAGGGCCGGTATCTCATTACCGATAAGCCGGGGCTCGATTCGCCCTACTTTCTCTTGTTGAATGCCAGCAAAAAGAGCATCAGCATCAACCTCAAAAGCGAAAAAGGGATGAGCCTGTTTAAGCAACTCGTGCCGCATTTTGACGTCCTGGTTGAGAATTACGGCCCGGGCGCCATCGCCAATCTCGGTCTGGGGTACGATGTTGTCTCGGCCATCAATCCGCGGATTGTCTACGCTCAGGTCAAAGGGTTTGGGACCTACGGCCCCTATTCCGGCTTCAAGAGCTTTGACATGATTGCCCAGGCCACCGGCGGCGCCATGAGTGTCACCGGCACCCAGGATACGCCACCGCTGCGCCCTGGTCCGACCATAGGCGATACCGGAACCGGCATCCACTGCGCGGTCGGTATTCTCTCGGCCCTGCTCCAGCGCGAGAAAACCGGTACCGGTCAGCGGGTCGAAGTAGCCATGCAGGATGCGGTGGTGAATCTGACCCGCATTGGCATGATGAGTCATTATTACGGCAGCGTCCCGGCCCAACGCTCGGGCAACCGGCTGGCGGCCATGGCCCCAACCGATCTCTATCCCTGCGCACCGGGCGGGCCCAACGACTACGCCTACATCATCAACACCACCCCGGCGATGTGGGAGAGCACCCTGACTACAATCGGCCGGGCGGACCTCATCAACGACCCACGCTTTCACGACCAAAAGAGTCGCAATGCACACTTTGACGAAGTGTTTGCCATCATTGCGGACTGGACGCAACAGCGGGACAAGTTTGCGGTGATGGAAGCCTTTGGCCAGGCCGGAGTGCCGTGTGGAGCCGTGCTCGACAGCGGTGATATTTTGGCCAATGAACATCTCAAAGAGCGCGGCATGATCACAAGTGTCGAGCATCCAACTCGTGGCCGTTTTACGATGCCGGGCTGCGCAGTACACATGTCGGATTCTCCAGCCGAAGTACGACCGGCGCCGCTCCTGGGGCAGAACAATGCCGATATTTTCGGCTCTCTGCTGGGTCTGACCGAGGGGGATTTGGCCGGGCTCAAAGACGACGGAATTATATAATCGTCCTATCAGCAAGCAGCCGTCTCATAAATAGCAGCGGCGCTATGAGTCCCCATTGCTCCTCAGTCAGGTCTTCGTGTCGAGTCCTGCTCCACACTCTACCATTTCATGTATGAGATGGCTTCTAATATACGGACGGTTTTTAATATACGGACGGTTTTTATCCAATAACGACCGGGCAATGTGGAGGCAGTAATGGCACGTCCTCATGAAAATACGATGCTGAGAGTCCAGTGTGCGAACCCGGACTGTGGAAAAGTAGTCTCCACAGAATATCCATACATCAGAGGGTTCTTGGTCGAAGAAGACGGCGTGAAGAAAACTGTTCCCGTGTGCCAGGACTGTTTTGCGCGCGGGTGGCAGCCGCCGACCTATCGGGGACTGAGGCTACTCGACTAGAGCTTCGGCATGAGCGGGCGTATGCACCGGATCATTCGATTCTGCTCCGTTGCTACCAGATGTCCAGAGAGACACCCTTGCGGCTCGGCCTCAAAGCTGACACAAAAAAGAGCCGTACAGGAGGGCAGGCATGGAAGAGGTCACCAGGGAAATTTTGTGGAATATCTCACTGGCAGGCAAGGTCGTCATGTATATGCTCCTGCTCACTACCTTCTTTGGTGCGCCGCTATATCTCGCCTACGAATGGTGGAATCGGATTAGGCACGGGGCGGCGACCACGCGGATTGATAATATTCCGGAACGGACCAAACTGTTTCTGCTCGAAGCCTTTGGGCAGGGCAACGTCGTGCAGGAAAAGCCGGGTGGTCTCTACCATCTGACGCTCTTTGTGGCCTTCTTTGGCCTGTTCATTGGCACCGGGCTGGTGACGCTTGAGCATGACACGCCCATGCACTTCTATTTTGGAGCCTTTTACAAAGTCTATAAATTTGTCCTCGACACCTGCGGCGTGTTGCTCATTGCCGCCTGCGGCCTGTTTCTGTATCGCCGCTACGTCCAGCGACCGGCGGCCCATGCCGGCCCGGCTGAAGAAAAAATGGTTGATAATTTCGAGAACCGCGTCGGCTATGGCCTGCCGCTGCTGCTCATCCTGCTCATTGGGGTGACCGGCCTGATGCTTGAAGGGGTTCGTATTCACACCAACCCCGCCAGTCATCCTGGCTGGGCTTATGCAGGGATGGCGTTCGCCGGTGTCTTTGCCCTGGCTGACGCCGGCGAAGGCACGCATCAAATCGTGTGGTGGGTGCACCTGCTCATTATTGCCACTTTTTTCGCTTCGATTCCGTTTACCAAAATGCGGCATATATTCCTGGCACCGGTCAATATCTTCTTCAGCAATCTGAAACCACGCGGCCGCCTGGAGCCGATTACCGACTTTGAAACCGCGGAGACCTTTGGCGTCGCACAGGTTGAAGAGTATAGCTGGAAACAATTGCTCGACATGGCGTCCTGCCTCGAATGCGGGCGCTGTACGCTCAACTGTCCCACGGTCAATACGGAGAAGCCGCTGAATCCCAAAAAGCTGGTCATGGTGCAACGCGAGCATCTCATCCAGAAGACGCCCTTTCTCTTGCAGTTGGCCGCGGTCAAAGCGCAGAACGCGCAAAACGGCGCGCAGGTCGAACTGCCGGTCTGGGACGGGGCGGACATGATTACCGAAGTGGCGACTGAGGATGTCATCTGGGGCTGTACGACGTGTGGCTGGTGTGAGGAAGGCTGCCCGGTCAATATCGAGCATATCCAGCGCATTGTGGACATGCGTCGCTACGACGTGATGATGGAAGCGCGCTTTCCACAAGAAGTCGTCAACGTCTTCAAGGGCCTGGAAACCAATTCCAACCCGTGGAACCTGGGTTTTGACAAACGCGCGGATTGGGCGGCCGGTCTGGGGGTGAAGACCCTGGCCGAAGACCCCGAAGCCGAGGTGCTCTACTGGGTCGGCTGTGCCGGTTCGTTTGACGAACGCAACCAAAAAGTCTCTACCGCCATGGTCAACATCTTACAGAAAGCCGGTGTGCGCTTCGCCATTCTGGGCAAAGAGGAAGGCTGTACGGGTGATCCGGCACGGCGTTTGGGCAACGAATATCTCTACAGCACGCTTGCTGAACAAAATGTCCAGACCATGAACGGCTATAACGTCAAGGAAGTGATTACCCAGTGTCCGCACTGCTTCCATACGATTGCCAACGAATATCCGGACCTGGGCGGGAACTACAAAGTCTACCACAGCTCGGAGTATATCGAGGAGTTGGTCAAGCGAGACAAGATCAGCCCGCGCGTCCTGAATGAGCAGAACACGACCTTCCACGACCCCTGCTATCTCAGTCGCCACAATGGTCGTTACGCGCCGCCTCGAGAGGCATTGCGGGCCATTCCGGGTATCAAGCTCAACGATGTCGAGCAGTCGAAAAACCGCACCTTCTGTTGCGGGGCCGGCGGTGGCTCGGTCTGGAAAGAAGAAACCCAGGGTTCCCGCATTAACTACACCCGCCTGGACCAGCTCATGAAAGCCGAGCCCGAGACCATTGCCGTCGGCTGCCCCTACTGCATGATCATGATGGACGATGCCGTCAAAGGGAAGGACCTTGACGAGAAGGTTCAGGTCAAAGACCTGGTTGAACTCGTCTCCGAATCACTCAATGACGAGGAAGAGACGGCGCACACAGAAGAGGCAGAAACGACCCATTAAGTTATCGAACGTTGCATACTCTTCCGTTTCAAAAACACCTCCCTCGCCCGAAGAGGGATAGGACGAGGGAGAATGCCCTACTCCTTCTCGTCTCCATTCTTCTTTTCGCCTGTCCTTCCCCTTCCTCCTCTTCTCCCCAGGTCATCATCTACCCCCAAGGCGGAGACCCCGTCCACGTCACCGTCGAAGTTGCCGACACGCAGGAAAAACGTCAGCTCGGCCTCATGTATCGCAACGAACTGCCTGCGTTCAGCGGCATGCTCTTTATTTTTCCGCAGGAAAGCCCGCTCAGTTTTTGGATGAAAAACACTCCGCGGCCGCTCGATATCATCTATATCAACGCGGACTTCACCATCGTCCATATCGCCAAAAACACAACGCCCTACTCTACCGCCCGCATCCCTTCCAGACACCCGGCCAAATATGTGCTTGAAGTCAATGGTGGATTTTGCCAGCAACATGGCATCGTAGCCAAGGGTCGGGTTGAGTTCTCACAGGTTACCTCAAAACTCCTGTAACACTCGTCGTTTGGGTGAGCTGAGGCCTAGGGAATCATTTGGATGCTTGGTCAGAAAGTGGTAAGGTTCCGCATTGTGAAAGTTGCATCCTCCGTCTTCCTCTCTGTTTTAGCCGTGCTCACGCTCGGAGCGACGCCGCTCTCTTGGCATTCGTCGACCTCTCTCGGATTCTTCCCTTTATCACCGCCTGTCGCCTCAGACGAAAGACTGGAAAAAGGGAAATTCCTCGTCGCAGCAAATCATCTTCATAACCCCAATTTCTCACAGACCGTCATCTATCTCGTTGCCTACAGCCAACGGGGTGCCATGGGCGTGGTGGTCAATCGTCCGACGGATGTTCAGTTGGCGCGAGCACTGCCACATTTGGCAGACCAACCGCATGCAGAGGATGTGATCTATGTCGGAGGTCCGGTCGGACGAGCCCAGATGCTCTTGCTTGTTCGCTCACAGACATTTCCGCTTGGAGAAACGCTCCCTATCACGGAAGAGGTTTCAGTGACGTCCAGCCCCGATAATTTAACCCAATTGGCCGCGACAGCGACGGCACAATTTCACGTGTACGCGGGCTATGCCGGCTGGTCACCCCGTCAACTTGACTCCGAAGTCGCACGAGGCGATTGGCACGTTATGCCCGGAGATCCGACAACGCTTTTTGATACAGATCTGAAAAACGTCTGGTCAGCCCTGAGAAATAAGGACACCCGCAGCGCTGCGGAGTGGGTCCACTACAGACAGCCCGTATATCCGAAAAGACCGCGAGCCAGCTATTAACCAGCTACTAAAAGGTTCAGGAGGAAACATCTAAAAGGTTCAGGAGGAAACATCATGGCAAGCGTAGAATGGATTGCCCGTTTATTTCACTCCATTGATACCAACGATACCCATACTTTTGCGAGCTTCCTCACCCCCGACGCGCTTTTTAAGTTTGCCAACCAAGAGCCAGCCGTCGGGAAAGAGGCCGCGCGTCAAACGGTGGCCGAATTTCTCTTGAGCATTAAAGCCATCCATCACGACGTCCTGGATATCTGGGAGAAGGAAGGGGCGACCGCGTGCCACGGCATCGTCACCTACACGCGCCACGACTCCAGTCACCTCCGCGTCCCATTTGCCAATGTGTTCAAAATGCAGGGAAATTTGATTCAAGAATATCTGATCTACGTCGATGCGTCACAACTCTATGCCCCAGACGCACCCTAGTCTTCTTGAACGCAGGTTAAGGAAGAATGAGAAGGCCATAGGGAAGATTGACAAAGAAGACGTTCCTGGATAAGGGCCCTTAGATGCAAACGGAATGTATAGTGGAAAGAGTATGGAGAAGCCATTATTTTCTCTGGTCAGAATCCTTCAAACTGAGATGCTGTCAATAATTTGACTTATTCGCCGGGATATATTAGCAACTTTACTGATCCCATACGGCCGCGGTGGAAATGGTTCGCGAAGGAGACATAGGAGAATTATGACACACAAGACATACCTCACATGGCTGCTCGTGTGGGCCTGTTTCAGTGGCTGGTCGGAACGCGTTAGTGCCCAGCCGCTTGAACAATTGATAGAAACGCAAAATGCTGCGGTAACGGAGGCCATCCGCTCTCAAGACACCATCGATGCACTTGCGGACGAAACACAGCGCATGCTGAGCACCTATCGGAACACCATCCGACAGACAGAAAGTCTTCAAGTCTATGTTGAGCAACTCGACCGTCTCCTTGACTCCCAACAGAAAGAAGCCGCATCGCTCGAAACTCAACTCCAGGAAATTGAGGTCACCCAGCGCGACATTGTGCCTTTGCTGGTACGCATGCTGGATCATCTCGTCCAGTTTGTCGCCCTGGATATTCCTTTTTTACCCGAAGAACGTCAGGAGCGGCTGAATCGTCTCCGAAACACCTTCGATCAATCGGATCTGACGATTACCGAGAAATATCGCAGCATCATGGAGGCGTATCAGATTGAGACGGACTATGGCCGGACGATTGAGGGCTATCGTGGGGCCGTCAATGTTGACGGGCAGGAGCGCACGGTTGACTTTTTACGGGTCGGACGGCTGGCGCTGCTGTATCAGAGCCTGGATGGCCAAGAGGTAGGACACTGGAATCGGCTCACCCAGGAATGGGAACCCCTCCCGGGCAGTTATCAACGTGCCATCAATCGGGGGTTACAGATAGCGGCAAAACAATCCGTGCCCAACCTCCTGTTGCTCCCCGTTCCAGCTCCCAGCGAGGTGACGCAGTGAACATATTACGATGGGGTGTTGTGTGGCTACTCTTCCTGGTCGGGTCTCCTCGACTGGAGGTTTTTGCGCAAGAAGGCCCCCAATCCCTCCAGGAATTGTTTGACCAAGTCCGTGCTGAGCGGCAGGCCGACTCCGAACTGCATGGCGAGCGCGAGTCTCGTTTCCTGGCAGAGCGTGACCAACGTCAAAGCATGCTCCAGCAGGCCGAGAGAGAACTCTCCAGCGTCAAACAACAGAGTGAAGAGAAACAGGTGGTCTTCAGGACAAACGAAGACAACCTGGTGCAACTCCGAAGCCAACTCAAAGAGCGGGCCGCCTCACTGGGCGAACTGTTCGGTGTCGTCCGGCAGATTTCACGCGATACGGCTGGGATGATCGAAGGGTCGTTCGTTTCCGTCCAGTCCGGCGAGCGCGTCGATTTTCTCGACATGATGGCCGAAAGCACGGAACTCGCTTCACTGGAAGAGCTTGAGCGGTTGTGGCTCATCCTGCTGGAGGAAATGACACAGTCCGGACAAGTAGTAAAATTTCCCACAACCGTGACCGAGCCGGATGGTGCGCAATCTGAGAGAGCAGTTGTCCGGGTCGGGACGTTCAATGGTATCTCTGAAGGACAGTATCTCCGGTATGTGCCGGAGACACGCCAGCTCGCCGAGTTGGCACGCCAGCCCGAGGGGCAGTATATCAGCGCGGCGCAAGACCTTGAGCAGACAACGGAGGGATATACGGCGTTTGGTGTTGATCCGTCCCGAGGAGCCATTCTGGCGGCGCTGGTGCAAAGGCCAGGCGCGTGGGAGCGGATTGAGCAAGGTGGTCTTATTGGTTTCGTTATCCTCGCCGTCGGTTTAATTGCCGCAGGGTTGATTGTGGAGCGTACGGTCTATCTGTGGCGGGAAGACCGGCGCATGCAGGCGCAACGCCAAATGGATGAGCTCAAAGCCGACAACGCTTTGGGACGCGTCATGCTCGTGTATCAGTATGACACGGATCAAAATGTTGAAACCCTGGAAGCGCGCTTGGAGGAAGCGATCCTGGAACAAATTCCGATCCTGGAACGTGGCTTGGCGACGCTCGGAATTTTTGCCGCGGTTGCCCCGCTGCTCGGGCTGCTCGGCACGGTCGTCGGTATGATTGATACCTTTCAGTCCATCACGCTGTTTGGAGCAGGTGATCCGCGGGTCATGTCGGATGGCATTTCGCAAGCACTCGTGACCACCCAGCTTGGGTTAAGCGTGGCGATTCCGATCGTCCTCATTCATTCCCTGCTGTCCAGCAAGAGTGGCCGTCTCGTTCATACATTAGAAGAACAGAGTGCAGGGATGATCGCCCTGTTAGCCGGGCGGTCGTCCTTACTAGCCGAGCAGCCTAGTGGGTCCTCCTGATGCTCTATAATCTTCTTATTGGTCCACTCCAACAGTTCTTTGCAACCGGCGGGTCGGCACTGTGGGCCATTTTTGTGGTCGCTATCGCATTATGGGCGCTCATTATCGAACGCTTTGTTTTCTTTTGGACACGCTGTCCATTGCTTGAGAATGAGGTCGTCTCTCGTTGGCAAGCCCGCAGCGACCACCAGTCATGGTATGCTTTCCAGGTTCGCAAGATGGAGATCACCCAGATGGAGTTTCAACTCCGGAGGGGTCTTTCTCTGATTCGGACCCTGACCATCGTGCTGCCCATCTTAGGGCTCCTGGGAACCGTCAACGGCATGATTTTCACCTTTACGGTCATGCAATTATTTGGAACCGGCAATGCCAACGGTTTGGCTGGTGGCATTTCCGAAGCGCTGGTCACAACGATGGCCGGATTGGTGTGTGCCGTCCCCGGACTCTATTTCAGCTCCGACTTAGACCGGAGAGCGGCAAAATCTGCTCGGAAGGTAGCCAGTCTCTTACGTGTGGGGTAAGACCGTAGCGTTATAGTGAAGGATGGTACCGAATGAGACGTCGCCGGGACAGACACGACAGTTCCCCTGAGATCAATCTGACTCCGATGATCGATATGGTGTTCATCCTCCTGATCTTCTTTCTGGTCGCGTCCTCGTTCGTGAAGGAAGCCGGAATTGAGGTCAACCGACCCGTCGCCCAGACGGCTCAGACACAAGGGCGTGGGACGATTCGCATTGCACTCTCAGAAACGGGTGAAATATGGATGGAGCGGCGCTCGATCGATGTTCGGGCCGTCCGGGCAAACGTCGAGCGCATGCTCGCCGAGAGTCCTGAGGCCAGTGTCGTGGTGTTAGCCGATGAAACGGCCTACACCGGTCTGTTGGTACAGGTCATGGATCAAGTCCGCTTGGCCGGCGTGACTGATATCGCGGTTGCCGCCCGACAACAGGAGGGCTAAGGATGTTCGGACGAGCCGTCGTGTCAGGGATAGTCGGCCTGACAATTGCCGTCCTGCTATTTCTGATCATGCAGGCGATGATTGCACGCTCCCAGCGCGCGCGTTCCTACCCGGATGCCTACCCCATCGTTGATTTTGTTCGGCTCGCAGCTGAAGCACCGCCCCCTCCGAGAGATGAGCGCGAGCCACCCAAGGAGCCCCCCCCGCCTGAAGTACCACCAACCCCGAGCCTCACATTACAGACGGCGAATCAGCCCCAACTCCCGGCACCACAGATTGAGATGACAGCCGCTATTTCTTCGGGTCCTCTGCTCGATATGACCCCCCTAGCTGCACCGGTCAGCAATAAGCAAACGGTCCTGTCAGGACATGAGTTGATGCCGTTGGTTCGGGTCCCGCCCCGTTATCCGGGGCGCGCCGCGCGTCTTCAGATCGAAGGCTCTGTCACGGTTGAGTTCACCATTGCGGCAGACGGCAGCGTAGCCGATCCCACAGTTATCAAATCTGAGCCCCCTAAAGTCTTTGATAAGGCCGCGCTACAAGCCATTGTCCAGTGGAAATTCAAACCACGCGTAGAGAATGGACAGGCGGTTGAGTCGCGGGCGTCGCAGCGGATTGAGTTTGCCCTGGGAGGAAGCTGAGAGTGATCAGGAAAGCGTACCGCATTGCAACTTGGCTACGCGCGCTGTGCAGCCTGGGGATGGTCTCTTTTTGTTTGGCCGCGCCCGGAATCGCTGCCGGCCAAGAGCCGAGTCTGTCTCAAGAGGTCCACGAGCAGTTGGTAGCAGTGCAGGAGCTGATACAAAACGAACGCCATCAAGAAGCCCTGGCACAATTACAGACACTCGCAGCAGACACCTCATTAAGTCCATATGAAGCCGCGCTTGCCCAGCAAACTCTGGGCTACGCTCATGCCGGCCTGGAGCAATACGATCAAGCGGCCCGCGCCTTTCAAACAAGCCTGGCCGGTAGAGCCCTGCTACCGGCCAACACCCAAATCGTTCGGTACAATCTGGCCCAAATGCTGATGAGCGCCGAGCGTTACGAAGAGGGGGCTCGCACTCTGGAGAACTGGTTGGCCAATGAAGAGAACCCTCGTCCGCAGGCTCGGATTTTTCTTGCTCAGGCATATATTTCTCTCAAACGCTATGCCCGTGCTGAGCAAAATATTCAGCAAGCAATCGACGAGACAACCAAATTCCACGAGGCATGGTACCAGATATTAGTGGTCGTCCAGATTGAGCAGAAAAAATTCTCCCAGGCCACTTCCACACTGCAGCAACTGCTCGGTCAGTACCCACAGAAAAAAACCTATTGGCAGCAACTCTCACAGATCTACAGCCAAGAGGAAAAGCACAAACGAGCCGTTTCCACGCTTGCCATGGCCTACAAATTAGGCATTCTGAATGAACAGGAGGCCCTACAGGTCGTGCAGTACTATCTGCATCTCGGCTTGCCCTATAAAGCGGCAGACCTGTTGACGGATGGATTGAAGAAAAAGCTCGTGCAAGATGTGGACACCAATCACGAATTGCTCGTTACGTGTTGGCTCCACGCGCGAGAGAGTCAGCGCGCGTTGGATGTCCTTGAGCAACTCGCTGGCCGTGCTCAAACGGGCAAGATTGATCTCCGGCGTGCCGAGATATTCGCCCAATTGGAACGCTGGCCGGAAGTGGCCACCACCGTCTCCGAGGGTTTGAGAAAAGGCGGGTTGACCAATACGGGCAAGGCATTCATGCTCCTGGGTATTGCCGAGTACCGGTCCGGCAAACTCGACGAGAGCAAAACGGCCTTTACCGAAGCGACTGCCCACAAAGCTGCGGCCAAGCAAGCGCGCCAATGGCTCAGGCTCATTGAACAGGAAACTACCACACAACAATAATCCAGAGATCGTACAGATCTTGTGTCAGACCTCCCCTGCCCTGCTTTACGCGTTCTCGTTTTCGGTGAGATGCCGCGCTCTGAGAAGCACCGGTACCTGACCACCCTTCCTTGATCTTTTTTGTCTCGCATAATACAAGACCAAGGTCCCGCGACTTTGCAAACGGAAGAATAGGAAAGAGTATGGGTCTCAAGGAAACCATCAACAGACTTGAAAACCTCAACCAGCAAGCGCTCCAGGGTGGTGGTACAAAACGGATTGAACGCCAACACGAACTCGGCAAAAAAACGGCGCGGGAACGGATCGACGCCTTTCTTGATCCAGGCAGTTTTGTTGAGTTGGACCGGCTGAAAACCCATCGCTGCACCGACTTTGAGATGGATCAGACCAAGATCCCAGGCGATGGCGTCGTCACCGGCTATGGGACAGTCGATGGTCGTCAGGTTTTTGTTTTTTCACAAGATTTTACCGTTTTTGGCGGCAGTCTCTCCAGCGCGTTTTCTGAAAAAGTGTGTAAGGTTATGGACCTAGCCGTGAAAACGGGTTGTCCGGTGGTTGGTATTAATGACTCGGGCGGCGCCCGGATTCAGGAAGGGGTAGAGAGTCTGGCGGGCTATGGAGAGATTTTTCTGCGCAACGTCCTGAGCTCAGGCGTCGTGCCCCAAATATCCGCCATCATGGGTCCATGTGCCGGCGGAGCGGTCTATTCTCCAGCCATCACAGACTTTATCTTCATGGTTGAGAATTCCAGCTATATGTTTATCACCGGGCCGGATGTCATTAAGACGGTCACGCATGAAGAGGTGAGCATGCAGGAGTTGGGTGGGGCAGCTACGCATAATGCGACCAGCGGGGTCGCTCATTTTGCTTCCCCGGATGAAGATGAGTGCTTCCACTCGATTCGCGAGCTGCTGAGCTATCTCCCCAGCAATAATATGGAAGACCCACCGTTTCAGCCAACCACAGATGACCCGAATCGGCGCGATGAGGCGCTCAACCAGATTATTCCGGATAACCCCAACCGACCCTATGATGTGACAGAAATCATTCGGTCGGTGGCGGACGAGCACCATTTCTTCGAGGTCCAGAAAGACTATGCGCGCAACATCGTCGTTGGGTTTGCCCGGCTTGGCGGGAAACCTGTCGGCGTAGTCGCCAATCAGCCCGCCTTCCTGGCCGGCGTGCTCGATATTGACGCCTCGGTCAAAGGGAGTCGGTTCGTCCGTTTCTGCGATTGTTTTAACATCCCCATTATCAGCTTTATCGACGTGCCGGGTTTTCTCCCAGGGACCTCCCAGGAATACGGCGGGATTATTCGTCACGGCGCGAAACTGCTCTACGCCTACTGCGAAGCCACCGTGCCAAAGATTTCGGTCATTACCCGCAAAGCCTACGGCGGTGCCTATGTCGTCATGTCGAGTAAGGCCATTCGGGGGGATATCAATCTCGCCTATCCGACCGGCGAAATCGCGGTCATGGGTCCGGACGGCGCGGTGAACATCGTTTTCCGTAACGCAATCAAAGACGCACCAGACCAAGACGCCGAGCGGACCAGATTAGTTGACGAATACCGCGAGACCTTTGCCAATCCATTCAAAGCGGCAGAGTTAGGCTATATCGACGAAATCATTCTGCCCGCGGATACCCGTCCCCGCCTCATCCAGTCACTCGCTATGTTGCAGAACAAGCGTGAGAAAAATCCACCCAAGAAGCATGGGAATATCCCCTTATAAGGGAGACAGACTGCGGATGAGGGATGAGCAAACAATCACGACACCCCAGCTCCTAAGCCCGCCAAGGTAGGACTTATGTTCAAACGAGTACTGATCGCAAATCGGGGAGAAATCGCCGTTCGAGTCATTCGTGCCTGTCGTGAACTCGGCATCGAGACCGTTGCCGTCTACTCAGACGCGGACCGCTCGGCCCTGCATGTCCAATACGCCGACCATGCCTACCCGATTGGCCCGGCCCCATCTTCAGAGAGCTATCTGGTGATTGAAAAAATCCTCGATGCGGCCCAGCGTAGCGGCGCGGACGCTATTCACCCAGGTTACGGCTTTCTGTCTGAACGCGCGCCGTTTTCCAGAGCGTGTAGTGAGGCGGGCATTACCTTTATTGGTCCGCAACCTGAAGCGATTGAGAAGATGGGCGATAAGGTGACCGCGCGGGCCATTATGCAAGCAGCGAGCGTCCCGGTTGTACCAGGCACCGATGTGTTAGGCGCTGAGAGCGAAGTTGTTGCCGCAGCGGAAAAAATCGGCTTTCCAGTCATGTTCAAGGCCTCAGCCGGTGGCGGCGGCAAAGGCATGCGGCTGGTCGAGAAGGAAGAAGACGTGCTGTCCGCCCTGCGTGGAGTACGCTCCGAGGCGCAATCGTCGTTTGGCGATGACCGCATGTATATGGAGAAATTTGTTGAAAAGCCGCGCCACGTTGAGGTCCAGGTGTTGGGCGATACGCACGGCAATATCATTCACTTGTACGAACGCGAATGTTCGCTGCAACGTCGGCACCAAAAGGTCATCGAAGAGTCACCTTCAACGGCAATCAATCAAGACGTCCGCGAGCAAATGGGCAAAGTTGCGGTTGAGGCGGCCAAGGCCGTGAATTATGTCGGGGCCGGAACCGTGGAATTTTTGGTTGATGCCCAGCAGAACTTCTACTTTCTCGAAATGAATACTCGCATCCAAGTCGAGCATCCTATTACCGAACTCGTCACTGGAGTGGACTTGGTGAAAGCCCAAATCGAGATCGCGACCGGAGAACCCCTGGCCATACGGCAAGACGCGGTCCAACAGCGCGGCTGGGCGATCGAATGTCGGATTTATGCCGAGGACCCGGCGCGGGACTTCTTTCCGTCCCCTGGGAAGATACAAATCCTGCGCACTCCAGGCGGCTATGGTGTTCGTGATGACAGCGGCGTGTATGAAGGCTGGGAGGTCCCGATCCATTACGACCCCATGATCTCCAAGCTGTGCGCCTATGGTCGCACCCGAGACGAAGCCATCCAACGCATGCTGCGGGCACTCCAGGAATACACCGTCGAAGGGATTATCACCAATATTCCTTTCCACCGCTGGGCGCTGACCCATCCGCGCTTTGTGTCAGGCGACTTGGACACTGGCTTTATCCCTCAGGAATACAGAGGTCTGCCTGAAGAAGAAGACCACCTCCGGCATGAAATCATTTTGGCGGCGGCAGCCCTCGCGGCCTATCATAAGGACAAAGAACTCGCCCAATCGGTCTCCAGCCCACAGGGAAGTCCTGGAAACGTCTCGGCCTGGCGCGCCACTGGCTGGCGCGAAGGCGTCCGGTAGCGAACGAAAGGCACCGACCAAGCAAGGACTGTATCTCTATGGCCTATAAAGCAACGCTCGGCGACCAGACCTATACCATCAGCGTACACGAGTTGGACGAACACCAGTATAAGATTGTCATCGACGATGAAGAGCATATCATCGATGGCAGACAACTGACCGGCCATATGTACTCGCTCATTGTTGAGAACAAATCGTTTACCGTCGATGTGGCGGAAAAAGACGATGAGTATACCGTCGCCTATGAAGGTAAAAGTTTTCAGGTCGGCGTACTCGATGAACGCAAAGCCCGCCGGGGCAGGGCCGGGGCGGACCTTGGTGGAGCGGGCGAGAAAGAGGTCTGTTCGATGATGCCGGGGAAAGTGGTCGAACTCTTGGTGCAGGCAGGCGATACGGTGGAAAAAGACCAGGGCGTCATCATTATCGAAGCAATGAAGATGGAAAATGAAATCCGTGCTGCCGTTGCTGGAACGGTCAAAGCCGTTCACGTCGAGGCGGGCCGGGCGGTTGAGTCCGGAGAGCTTCTCATCGAACTTGAATAAGAATCCCCTAGCTGGGTGGCCGCTTGCAGAGCCACACGATTCGCCAGTATGAGCGAAGCCTTTTCTCCCGCAGACACTCACAAGCTTGCCCCCTTCTTCACCAGTCTGACTGAGCCCATCTTTGGCCTGAAACTCCCACAAGAAGTCGCAGGCGCCCTCTTCTCTCGCTACAGCCGGTCGTCAAAAAGCCTGCGTCAAATTTTTCTGGACGAATTTCTTGGCCAGGCAGATATACAGGGCAGCCAGTTTGGCGGCGGAGCCACGCCCAGCGACGATAGCCAGGCAATCCAAAAGGCGCGGGCGTTCTATGACCGCGTCCTGGTCGGCTATGGTGACGACTCGGTGGCGCAACTTGGTGGCGCGCACATCGCATGTGAAGGAATCTCAAACGTTGCGGCCAAGATTCTTGAAGACGCCCGGATCGGCATCGCCCCGCTCGAGAAGTCTACCCGCTATGTCCGGTTTGATACCCCCGGTCCTGACGGCGATTATCTCTTCTATAAGGAACCGACGATTATGAGCTCGTCGCATCGAGCGGCGTATCTCAACTGCATGCGCCACTTGTTCGAGACCTATGCCGCCCAAATCGAGCCCATGATCGCCTTCGTGCGAGACAGTCTGCCCATCGACACCGTCGAGTGGAAGCATCCACAAACGGGCGACCCCCTCACGTATACAGGCGCACGGAAGGATGAAACCCTCAGGAGATGGGCCGAGGGAGCGTATCGCTCAACCGTCAGAGCGCAGGCGTGCGATATCCTTCGTTCGTATCTCCCGGCAGCGACGCTGACGAACGTTGGACTCTTCGGTGTCGGCCAAGCGTTTGAACATCTGCTCAATAAACTGTATTCACTGCATATTGCCGAGGCCCATGGCATTGCCGAGCCCATGCACTCGGCTCTCAACCTGCTGATCCCCTCTTTCGTCAAACGCGCGCAGCGGAGTAAATACCTGGTCCAGACAGCGGCTGATAGCCGGGCGCTGGCGCAAACCCTCCTGGACGGCTATGCCGTTCAATCGACCGAGCCAGTCAGCCTTATCGACTACGACCACAACGCGGAAGATCAGATTCTCGCGGCCATTCTCTACCCAAATGCACGCCTGCCGCTCGGTCAGGTGCGCTCGCTGGTCAAAAAACTTCCGGCAGAACAACGGGGACAAGTCTTCGACGCCTACATCGGGCAACGCCGGCATCGCCGCGACAAACCCGGTCGCGCACTTGAGCACGCCTATTATACGTTTGACCTCATCGGCAATCTGGGACTCTACCGCGATCTGCAACGGCATAGGATCCTCACCCAGGAGCGCCAGGATTTCACCACCGCGCACGGCTATGACACGCCGCCTGAGATTGAGCAGGCCGGCTTTCAAGCGTCGTTTACGGAGTGCATGGAACGGGCGGCCGCGGTGTATGAGCAAATCTCCGCTGATTTTCCGTCCGAGGCTCAGTACGTCGTGCCGTTTGCCTATCGGGTCCGCTGGTATATGAAACTCAACCTGCGCGAGGCTATTCACATGGGAGAACTCCGCACCCTGCCGCAAGGCCACCCGGACTATCGTTTTATTGTCCAGGAAATGTGGCGGCTCATCGGCGAGGTCCACCCGACCCTCGCCCGGAGCGCTACCTTCCTTGATTGGCAGACGTATCGCTTAGGTCGTCTCCAGTCTGAGATGCGGACCGAGTATAAAAAGTCTCAACTTACCCCGGCCACTTGACCTGATGCTCTTGGGCCATGAAGTTGGTAATGACCGCCTGATCCAGGAATTTCGCACCATCCGGCCAGGAGCCTTCGGTAAACTCTTTTGAATTGACCAGCGTATCCCAGGCCGCCAGGTCTTCGACCCAAAGCTGGGCCACGCCGTCCCATTTCGGCTCGGCATAGCTATAGGCCGCATCGATGGTATGGCACTGCACATAGCGCTGGAGGCCCGGCAGCTCACACACGATCGGGCCGTGTACCTCAACCCAGTATTTCCGAAAGTCCTCAAGGCTCATCCCCGGCTTTCGTTTGAGCTGAAAAATGCCCTTCACCTGCTGTGGGGTTTGCGGACCGTCCTTGATGACGTAATCCTGTGTCACCAACCATTCCACGCGATTCATATCGATGAAATTGGGTTCATCGACGAGCGCGCCGTTCACATATTCGGCACTCGCGCGCAGGGCATCCATCGCAGCTTGGTCCTCAATCCAGGCTTCCGCCGCACCATCATATGGCGAGTTCGTTCCCTCCACCGGAATACGGTGACTCTGCTCATACCGCCACGTCTGAGCGATACGCGCGGCAATCGGGCCGTGGGTATCCTTCCAATAGTGCTGAAACTCCTCATCGCTCAAAGATGGCTTTCTGGTAATGAAATACAGCAGGTGCAGCATGTCTTGTCCTCCTTTATATCTATGCCCACTCCCCGTCTTGTATCCTTTTGGAGCTACTTGAACAAACGCTTTGAAATCCGTGGGGCGGATGTCACCTCGACTCCGTCGTGGACAGCTTCTCTTCCTGCTCATTAAACCATCTGAAGGCGCGCGATAAATACTGAAATCCCGAGATCGTGACGGTGGCACCGGCAAGAATTTCGCTGGTATCCCGGAGGAGTGGGATTTGCCAAACGGCATTATGCAGGGCGACCAGAGCCATGATGACCGTCAATAACTGAAAAAAAGTACTCACCTTGCCAATGAGCGTCGGGCGGACTTCGATGGCATGCCCCGTGACAAAAAACAGCACACTATAGCCGATTAGAATCATCACATCCCGCATGATCACCAGGACCGCAAGCCAGCGAGGGATATCACCTAAAAAGGCAAGAATGACAAAGGAACTCACCAGGAGCAGTTTATCAGCCAGGGGATCAATGAAGGCACCTAAGGTCGTGCGCGCGTCCAGCCAGCGAGCGAGCAAGCCATCCAGGGAGTCGGTAATGCCCGCCAGAATGAAGACGATCAGCGCTTCGGTGTACCGTTCGTCCACCAGCAGGATCAAAAAGACCGGAATAGCCCCTATGCGTAATAGGGTAATGAAATTTGGAAGATTGAGTACAGAGAACACCGGGAATCAGGAATCCTCTTCTTTAATATCTAGACCTGAGCGCTCCGGCTGGTCTGTGCCAGACGTTTCTTGAGTTGGCCAGCCACTTTCGCCGACACCCGCGTCGCTACCTGTACGCCGGTCTCCGTGTACGTTTCTTCTATCACTGTTCCGCTGCGCCGCAACCAGGCCATCAGCTCACCACTGTCAAGCGGTACCTCAACCTCGATCACCTCTTGATCGAGGCTAGACAGCCGGGCGATTTCCTCTAGCAGCGGGTCGATGCCAATGCCATGCTTTGCAGAGATACAAAACACCCTGGCCCGCTCATACCCTGGCCCGTTCGGCGTACCCGCCGGGGGAGCGCCCCACCAGTCGTCCGTATCGAATGCGGCCTCGTGTTGGGCCTGACCATCCGACGGCTGCGTCAGCCCATCAATCTTATTGAAAACAGTGAGGGTCGGTTTATTCCGCACGCCCATGTCTTCGAGTACACGTTCGGCAATGCGTTGCTGCTCGGACCAACGCGGATGGGTCGCATCAATCACGTGCAGCAGCACCTCCGCCGTCCGCATCTCTTCCAGCGTTCCTTTGAAGGCGTCCACGAGTTGGTGCGGGAGTTTATTGATAAGCCCGACCGTGTCAATCAGGAGCACGGCTTGACCGTTCGGCAGATCGAGCCGGCGGCTGGTTGGGTCCAACGTGGCAAACAGTTTGTCTTCGACAAAGACCTCGGCTTGGGTCAGCCGATTCATCAGGGTCGATTTGCCCGCATTGGTATACCCGACCAGAGCAACACAGGGGAAGGGAACCCGCCGCCGGTCCTGCCGATGCAGAGAACGGGTGCGTTCAACCTCGCGCAGTTTGCGGCGCAGGGTCGCAATGCGCTCGCGAATACGGCGTCGGTCCACTTCAAGCTGTGATTCGCCAGGGCCACGTGTCCCCACTCCGCCACCCAGGCGAGACAGGTGCGTCCACTGGCGCGTGAGTCGGGGACGCAGGTATTCAAGCTGGGCAAGCTCAACTTGCAATTTCCCCGCCTGACTGTGGGCGCGCTGAGCAAAAATATCGAGGATCAATTGACTCCGGTCGATGACCTTACAACACAACGCACGTTCTAAATTACGCTGCTGAGCCGGAGACAAGCTCTCGTCAAAGATCACAACGCCGGCCTGAAGCTCCTCCCGGAGTTGCTTCACTTCCTCAATTTTACCGCTCCCGATAAACGAGGCAGGATGGACCCCTTGGCGCAGCTGCTGAATAGCCTGACCCGAGACCGTCAGACCAGCGGTCTCGCTCAGACGGGCGAGTTCTTCGAGCGACTCTTGCGCCGAGAAGAGCCCAGACCCGGCCGCCCCATTTGGCCGCCCAGAGTCTACGCCGACCAGAAAAGCGCACTCCGGCGGTGGAGTGCTTTCAAGAGGGTTTCGATGCCGGCGGCCAGCCACAGGAGGTTGTCTCCTTTTCTTTCCTATGCACACGCTACTGAAACGAGGCGACGCCGCGGTTAAATAGCTGCTCGACGTCCGTCAGCATCTCCGCAGTCGGCGCAACCTTGAGTTGTTCCGGCAAGGAGATAATCGTTTCGGAATGGTCCGTATGGAGCACGTGTAAAAATGTCTGACACTGGCCCTGATGTTTCGTCAGGACCGTCTTGAGTTCAACGATATCTTCCTTGGTCGTGCTGTCAGCCGGCACTTGGATATGGACCTGCTTGACCTCACCTTTCGCCACAGAGTCGAGCGGCACGATCTCACCGGCAATAATTTGACACCGCTCTTCATCGACATCGAGGGAGCCACTCACCAGGACCGGCTGGTCGGAATGCACTTCGGCTTCATAACGCCGATAGGCTTCCGGCCACACGATGACCTCAACACCCCCAGCCTTGTCCTCCAGGGTATAGGTCGCGTAGCGATCGCCTTTTTTGTTATTCTTGAGTTTCAGCGACTGGATCACGCCGGCGAGACGGACTTTTTCCTGATGGCGGCGTCCCTTGAGCTCCGCCGTTGTCAGGGAGGTCACGCCGTGCAGCCGCCCGACATATTTATCAAGCGGATGACCGGTAATAAAAAAGCCGAGCGTCTCCCGTTCTTTATTCAGTTTCTCAATATCCGACCACTCCTCAGTCTGGGGCAAATCAGGCTGAGCCGGATCCGCCCCGCCATTCGCAAACAGGCCCATCTGATTGGCATTGCTGTGGCCGCTCGCCTTTTGGGCGGCCCAGCGCACGACATCTTCAATGCCGGCCAGGAGCTGGGCGCGGGGCACCTGAAACGAGTCAAACGCTCCGCATTTAATCAAACTCTCCATGACCCGTTTATTCGCCTGCGAGCTCTGCACCCGGGTACAAAAGTCATGCACGTCCGTAAAGGGTCCGGCCTGACGGGCGTCCTGAATCACCTCAATCGCCTTCGACCCGACACCCTTCACCGCGCCGAGTCCAAAGCGAATGGTCTGGCCACGGACGGTAAAATCCTCACCGCTCTCATTCACGTCGGGTGGCAGCACCGTGATATTATGCACCCGGCATTCGGCAATGTTTTTATACGTTTTATTGGTATCACCCATTTCCAGGCTGGTGAGTGCGGCCATAAATTCCTGCGGGAAGTGGGTTTTCAAATACGCGGTTTGATAGGAAATCAGAGCATAGGAGGCTGCGTGGGATTTATTAAATCCATACGCGGCAAAGGTTTCCATGGCGTCAAAAATCTCTCCGGCGAGTTTATCCTTAATCTTATTCTCCGACGCGCCTTTCAGGAATTTCGCCCGCTCCTGCTGCATGGCTTCCTTTTTCTTTTTTCCCATGGCGCGACGCAAATTATCCGCATCGCTCAGGGAGTAGCCGGCCAGGGTCTGGGCGATCTGCATGACCTGCTCTTGGTAAATCGTGACCCCATAGGTTTCTTTGAGAACGGGTTCAAGCAAGGGGTGAGGATAGGACACGGCCTCTTTGCCGTGTTTGCGCTTAATAAATTGTTCGGCCGCCCCGCTGTCGAGCGGTCCGGGTCGAAACAGCGCAATCACGGCAAAAATGTCTTCAAAGCAGTTCGGCTTGAGCTGCGTGATCAGCTTGCGAATGCCACTGCCCTCCATCTGGAACACGCCGACCGTGTCGCCTCGGGTCAGCGCGCGATAGGTCGGCCGGTCGTCAATCGGAATCGCACTCAAATCAATGCCAATGCCTCGACTCTCCTCAATCCGCCGCACCACGTCGTGGATCAGCGTCAGTGTTTTTAAGCCAAGAAAATCAAACTTGATCAGCCCAATGGTATCGACATCCGGGCCGGCATACTGGGTCAGGACATTCTTTTCTTTGTCAACATAGAGCGGCAGGTGCTCAACGAGAGGGTTCGGCGCAATCACAATCCCGGCCGCGTGTTTCGAGGCGTGGCGCAATAAGCCCTCAAGTTTGAGAGAGTGCTCAAAGAGCTTGTGTTCGCGCTCCCCGCGTTCGCGCACCTCGCGCAGGCGCGGCTCCATATCGAGCGCGGTCTCCAGCGGATGATCTTTGCCTTGTTTGGGGGCGGGATAGAGCTTCGCAATGCGGTCGGTTTCACCGTACGAGAACTCTAAAGCGCGGCCCACGTCTTTAATCGCTTGTTTGCCTTTGAGGGTGCCGAAGGTAATGATCTGCGCGACCTTGTCCTCGCCATATTTATCTTTGATATAGCGGATGACCTCGTCCCGCCGTTCGTAGCAGAAGTCCACATCGATATCGGGCATACTCTTCCGGCCCGGATTCAGAAACCGCTCAAACAGCAACTGGTAGCGGATAGGGTCAATGTCCGTAATCTTGAGCGCATAGGCGACCAGACTGCCGGACGCCGACCCGCGACCCGGACCAACCGGAATCCCCTGCGACCGGGCATAGCCAATGAAGTCGGCCACAATCAGGAAGTAGCCCGGAAAGCCCATCTCACCGATGACCTTGAGTTCATAGTCCAGGCGCTCCCGATACGCCTCTTCTTCGGCCGGATTCCAGCCCTCCGCGGCGCGGAGGGGCTTGAGGCGTTCTTCCAAGCCCTCGCGGGCCGTCTGGGCTAAACAGTCTTCCAGCGTTCCACCCGGATGCACATCGTAGTTCGGGAAATAGAAGCTGCCAAAGGACAGTTCGAGGTTGCACCGGTCTGCCACCTCGACCGTATTGGCAACGGCGTCGGGACAGTGGGAAAATTCTGCCACCATTTCCTGCGGGGTTTTGACATAGAGTTGGTCGGTCCCGAACCGCCAGCGATTCTCGTCGGACATGACCTTGGCACTCTGGACGCATAGCAGGACTTCGTGGGCTTCGGCATCCTCCGCCTTCAGGTAATGACAGTCATTGGTGGCAACCAGCGGGAGCGAGAGCTCCCGGGCCAGTTCGATCAGAGCCGGGTTGATCTTTTCCTGTTCCGGCAGATGATTGGCCTGAATCTCGACGTAAAAACGCTCATCAAAAATCGACGCGTATTCTTCGGCCGCGGCGCGGGCGCGTTTGCCATCGTCCCGCAGCATGGCTCTGGCCAATTCTCCACTCAGGCAGCCGGACAGCGCGATCAGGCCGGTATTGAGTTCGCACAGCAGTTCGCGATCAACGCGGGGTTTGCGGTAGAAGCCTTCGGTGAATCCGGCCGTTACCAGACGGCAGAGATTGCGGTAGCCCTCCAGGTTCATGGCCAGCAGAATCAGATGAAAATTCCCGCCATGCTCCAGGTCGTCCGCGCCCAGAGGCTGTTTATCAAGGCGGCTCTTGGGCGCGACATACATCTCGCAGCCGATGATAGGCTTGATGCCGTGGCTGGCCGCGGTCCGATAAAAATCGATCGCGCCAAACATATTGCCATGATCGGTCATGGCCACCGCCGACATGCCGTGCTCTGCCACCCGCGGCATGAGATTTGAGACCTTATTGGCCCCGTCAAGCAAGCTGTACTGCGTGTGCAAATGGAGATGTACGAACCCCTGCACGGCGCCCTCCCCTCATTCCCATTCAATGGTTGCCGGTGGTTTGGAAGAAATATCGTAGACGACCCGGTTGATGCCACGGACTTCGTTAATAATACGATTGGATATCGTCCCCAGCAGCTCACCAGGCAGACGCGCCCAGTCCGCCGTCATGCCGTCCACACTCTCAACGGCCCGGATGGCCACCACATACTCGTATGTCCGCGCATCACCCATGACGCCAACCGTCTTGACCGGTAATAAAACGGCGAAGGCTTGCCAGACCCGGTCATAATAGCCTGCGGCCCGGATTTCCTCGTCGACAATGGCGTCCGAGGCACGCAGCAGGTCCAGGAACTCGGCCCGTACCGGACCCAATATACGAATAGCCAGCCCTGGCCCAGGGAAAGGCTGGCGGCCGACGATTTCCTCGGAAAGACCAAGCAGACGGCCCAGCCCACGTGCTTCGTCTTTGAATAATTCTCGCAACGGTTCCACCAAGCGGAGCCGCATCCGTTCCGGCAGACCGCCGACATTATGATGACTCTTGATAGTGGCCGCCGGCCCCTTAAAGGAAACGGATTCGATCACGTCAGGATACAGGGTACCTTGAGCCAGGAACTCCACATCCGGCAGTGACGCCGCTTCTGCTTCGAAGACCTCAATAAAGACATGGCCGATAATGCGCCGCTTGTGTTCTGGGTCGTCGACCCCGGCGAGACATTCAAGAAAACGCTCGGCGGCGTTGACCGGCCGGATATGCAATCCTAATTGGGAAAACACCCGCACGACGCTGTCTGCCTCGCCGTGGCGCAAGAGACCGTTGTCAACAAAGATACAGGTCAGACGGTCGCCAATCGCCCGATGTATCAAGAGGGCGACCACGGCGGAATCAACACCGCCGCTCAGACCACACACGACCCGTTTATCTCCCACCTGGTCGCGGATGCGCTGGATTTCGCGCTCGATAAATCCTTCCATCGTCCAGTTCGCGGCACAGCCACAAATCCGAAAAATAAAATTATGCAGGATGTCTTTCCCCCGCTCGGTATGCACAACTTCGGGGTGAAACTGGACGCCGAAATACCGGCCCGAATCATCGCGGCAGGCGGCTATGGGGGAATTGTCCGAATGGGCCAGGACCGTCCAGCCGGCTGGCAGAGATTCCATTTTGTCGCCATGGCTCATCCAGACCTGAGTCGATGCCGTAGACGAAAAACCGGCGAACAGGTCGGTCGTATCGTCGATCATCAGTTGGGCCGGACCAAACTCGCGCCGTTCCGCCTGCGCAACCTGCCCCCCGGCCAGTTGGTGCAGAACACCCATCCCATAGCAGATGCCCAAAAACGGAACCGGAATACCAAGGATGGGAGCGGCTAACTCTGGGGCGTCAACGTCATATACGCTGGCAGGCCCACCCGACAGGACAATACCCTCGGGATTCAGGGCCTGAATACGGTCCACGGGAATATTGTACGGATGGATCTCGCAGTAGACGTGTGCCTCGCGAATGCGTCGGGCGATCAACTGCGTATATTGACTACCAAAGTCAAGAACCAGAATCATAACTGCCAATCACAGATGTTCGTTCGATATGGCCGGCCATCCCCTCACCAGCGCCAGTACAACCACTACTCCAACCGATAATTTGGCGCTTCTTTTGTGATAATTACGTCGTGGACGTGGTTTTCTCGCAACCCGGCCGGAGAGACCCGGACAAATCGAACCTTAGTTCTGAGCTCCTCCAGATTGCGGCAGCCGGTATAGCCCATACCCGCTTTCAGGCCGCCAACCAACTGATCCACGACGACCGATAAGGGCCCCTTATACGGCACGCGGCCTTCAATCCCCTCGGGCACCAGCTTGCCCACACCTTCCTCCGCGTCTTGAAAATACCGGTTCCGACTGCCTTCCCGCTCACGCATGGCCTCAAGCGAGCCCATGCCGCGGTATTGTTTATACGAACGGCCTTGATACAGAATGGTTTCCCCTGGGCTCTCTTCCGTGCCGGCGAAGAGGCTCCCGATCATCACCGTCTGCGCACCGGCAGCCAATGCCTTCACAATATCGCCGGAAAAACGAATCCCCCCATCAGAAATCACCGGGACTCCGACTCGTTCAGCGACCCGGACTGTGTCAATCACTGCCGTCAGCTGCGGCACCCCAACCCCCGAGACCATCCGCGTAGTACAGATGGACGCGGGTCCGATGCCAACTTTAATCCCGTCCGCACCGGCCTCGATCAGCGCTTGTGCACCCTCGGCAGTAGCGACATTACCCGCCACGATCTCCAGACCTCTGAAATTCTGTTTCAGAGATCTGAGCGTCTCAATAACACTGGTCGTATGCCCATGAGCCGTATCAAGGACGACCACATCGGCACCCGATTCAACCACGGCCTCCGTCCGCGCCTCCCGGTCATCGCCCGTGCCAATAGCGGCCGCGACCCGCAGCCGTCCGTACTCATCCTTACAGGCATGTGGGTGCTGGCTCGTTTTCTCAATATCCTTGACGGTGATGAGGCCCTTGAGATGCATGGCCTCATCAACAACCAGCAATTTTTCAATCCGATGCGTGTGCAGAATGTCTTCCGCTTCTTCACGGCTGATTCCCGGCCAGGCGGTCACAAGATTGTCTTTGGTCATCACTTCCGAGACCAAGCGGTCAAGCCGTTTTTCAAAACGGAGATCACGGTTGGTTAAAATACCGACCAGTTTGTCATCCTTAATGACTGGCAGCCCGGATATATGGGAGCGGTCCATGATCTCCCGCGCCTGGGCAATAGTCGTGTCGGGAGTCACGGTAATGGGGTTGATAATGACGCCGCTCTCATGCTTTTTGACCTTGGCGACCTCTGCGGCCTGAGCCGGAATGCTCAGATTGCGATGGATCACCCCGATGCCGCCTGCCTGAGCCATGGCAATGGCGGTCCGCGCCTCAGTCACCGTATCCATAGCCGCGCTCACCAAGGGCGTATTCAGGCGAATCGTTCGCGTGACAGAGGTCGAGACATTCGCATCTTTCGGCAAAAAGTCAGATGCACCAGGCAGGAGGAGAATGTCATCAAAGGTGAGACCTTCGGGAATTTCTACGGGCAGCATAGGCATATTCCTCGGCTTATAGTTACAAAAAAGCCCATCTCATCCACAGATAAGACGGGCTCCATTTCTTGTCGTGTCAGACAGTCGTTGCTACCATGCCTCTCTTTATCAAACCCCTATCCCTTTCGCAAGTCGGAGTCGGAGGCACAATATATAGGGGTGCCACGTATTTTCAAATTAGGCGATCTCTTTCATTTTCTGATAGGTCGCATGGTCCATCCAGCCGGATACCTTACGCGGATTCGTTTCCACCTCAACGTCATCCAGGACTTGGGTCTGGCAGGCCAAACGGTAGGACTTCCCTTCCCAGGCAACGTGCTTCTCTTCCCTGACACTCAGCGGTGAGAGTGCTCTGTGGTCATTCACTTTCACCCGACACGTTCCACAAAAACCTTTACCCCGACAATTGAGCAATTTTGCAGGAAACGGCATCCCGGTAAATGGATCGGGACCAAAGAGTGGATAAAGGTCTATCTTGTTTTCCAAGGCGACCTCACGCAGGTTCGATCCTTTGGCAACCTCAATTGTCAATTCCTGCTTAATAAACGTTACTGACGGCATGCGCTTGCAGCCTCCTTCACCCTCGTGTTAGGCAGTTGTTTATCTGGTCTGACCACACAAATCCAGAGGTAGGGTATGTACGTTGATGTGAGTTGCAGAAAATGTGGACAGCAAAAACGGATGGACATTGGCGCTCCCCACAACGAGGCCATTGAAGACCATTTGCACTACTTGAAAGAACGCCTCACCCACCAGCCCAGTTTTCAGTGTTTTGGCGGCCATTTTGAACTGTCCGCCCCGCTCCCCGACTTTTGGGACATCCAATGGGAGACACTCGGAGAAACCTAGAAACAGTCGCCCTGACTCAATACGACCGGCATTGGAGCATGTATGGCACAGCAACCGGAACAGAGCGAAGAATTTTTCCCTGAGACGACCGCCCCGCAAGCCTCGCAAGAAGTCAAGCGGTGGCGTCAAGACCCTGACTATCTCCCTCCGTTTCGTATTATCCGCTGGCGTGTGATTGACGAAGTGTGGAACGGACAAAGCGCCATCGATGCGGTTGTCCTGGTTGAAGTGGATAAACAACACGATTTTGGCGCGGCACAAGGGGTGGGAGGCGTCCATGCGCTGGACCAGGCCTTGCGTCAGGTCCTGACAAAGCACTTCCCCTTTCTTGAGGGTGTGGGCCTCGTTGAATTGTATACCCACCGAGGCGGTGCCGGGACGGCAGCAGAGGTTGTTTCCATCATGAAGTTCAGTGATGGCAAACGGCAGTGGAGCACCATGCGTCAATCACGCGACCTGCTCGAATCAGCCTGGCTCGCCCTTATTGACGGGTATGAGTGGATTATTGCCCAATCTCATCAGAAAAAAATGTCGCGCTAACAGAAAGAAAGAGGAGGCGAGATGCCCAAAGGAAAAACGCGCCTGGACTGGCAGTATCATCGCCCGAGTTGAGTGACCTGCAAAAAAGCGCAAGGGTTCCTTGCGCAGAAAGAGGTGACCGCCGCCAGCGTGGTGAATGCGCGCAAAGAGCAATTTGATCGTGCCCAGACACTGGCATTGCTGCAACCGCTCAGCGAAGTTGTTGCCGTAAAGGGCAAAAAGATTCTTCGTTTTTCTCTGACAAAAGAACAGCAGCCACCTGACGCCTTGCTTGCGGCCGTCATCGGTCCGTCAGGCAATCTGCGTGCCCCGGCCATACGTGCAGGGAAAATCCTTGTCGTCGGCTTTCATCCCGCCGTCTATGGTGAGCTTTTTGGGTAGCGGGATGCCTACAGACAGGGGATGGGCGTCTCCCCTCGACCCGGCATTTTATACCGGTCGTTTCAACGGCGTGTCCCACTGATCCACGCAGGTGATTTCTTCAACCGCCATCCGGCGCACGGGGCCAAATTTTCCCATCGGGTAGCCGACCGGAAGGAGGGCATAGGTCGAGATATTATCCGGCAGATTGAGGACCGGCCTCAGTTCTTCCTCGTGCAGCGAACAGACCGTGGTGAGCGTGGCACCGAGCCCCAGGGCACGACAGGCCAGCAACATATTCTGCACGGCAGGATAGATGCTCGATCCGGACAGACGGGCCAGCTTCGCCGCTAATTGCGCACCCGCCTCACCCGGCGGCATAGGCCGTTCTTTGAGACAGGCAAAAATAAGGACTGGCACTTCAGCCAGATTTTCGGCTAAATAGGTCGCCGCGTCCAATAATTTTCTGAATTTTCCTTCTTCCATATGACTCGGTCCTGGCCGGTCATCATAGATGGTCCGCGCTTGTTCCCAGCCTTTTTGGTAGATACGTTGGACTGCACGTTTGACCTCTGCGTCCTTCACGACGAGAAAGCGCCAGTGCTGGGTATTGCCGCCACTCGGAGCCCGAATACCCGCGTCGAGGATCTGATAGATAATATCGTCCGAGACCGGGTCGGTTTTCAGCCGACGCATACTCCGGGTAGAAAACATAATGTCAAACAATTCCGCTTGTGCCATGAATCGCCTCCTTACCGGGTGCTGCTTGATTTTTGTTCATGCTCTCCCTGTCCCCTTGTCGGAATTCCTCAGCACGGCTAGAGTGACCGGCCAGAATTTCATGATCCAGCAAAAAGGTATCGGATGAATGATGCAGGCGCATTGTGCGCGTCCGCCCGTCCTGTGTCAAATGGAACATCGCAGTCTTCTCAGGCTGACACGATAAGGAGTACGCAGGTTATGGATGCACTTCGAAACCGGCAACGATCACATGCAAGCAGAGGCCTACTCCTGGCGGTCGCCCTCATCTTGACCGGCTGTGGAGGTTCGGCGCCAAGCCTGACCGGAGAGGAGATTCAAGCCAGGAATCCAAAGCATACCTATGTGGAAATTGAGGGTGTTGCGCTGCATTACCAGCAAACCGGCCTGGGCCGTCCGCTTATTTTTATCCATGGCCTGCTTGAAGATTACCGTATCTGGCGGCATGTCACCCCAGGGCTGACCTATGGCAATACGGTCTATGAGTTGGACTTGATGGGCTTTGGCCTGTCTGAAAAACCGCAGGATAAAACCTATGACCTGGACACCTATCTGGCGCAACTCACTGCCTATATTGAGAACTTCCACTTAGAAAACATTATTCTTGCGGGCCATGACTTCGGGGCGGTCATCGCCGCGGCCTATACCATCCAGAACCCGGCCAACGTCCATAAACTGATTCTGATGAGCGTCCCAATCTCGGCGCATGAAAGTCTGCCGCTCAATATACGCCTGCTCGGGGTTCCCCTGATTGGCAGCCTGCTGAGCGGAGACTGGTTTCTCAAGCGTATCCTGCAGGAGGGTGTGTTTGACAAGCAAGTCATGAGCGACGCCATGGTCAAACAATATCTTGAACCGTTCGAAGACGATCCTGGGGCTCGCGTGGCTCTGCGTAAATTTCTCCGCGAGTTTGATCTCGACCGCGTCGTTGAAGAAGACATTTTTCCCAATCTGGGCGCACTCAGCGTACCAACCCTGCTCCTCTGGGGCGGCCAGGATCAATTTCTCTCCATGGATGTCGCGCGCGAGCTTGATGTGGCCATTCCAGGGGCGGATTTACAAGTCGTCACCCGCAGCGGACACTACATCCTTGAAGACCGGCCGGAAGATGTCCGGCAGCAAATCAAAGAATGGATAGACAAACGCTAATATAGAGAAGTCCCGCAGACCAATTGACAATGTGGACCTTACCCGTCTAGCTTGGGAGACAGATTCAGTATCTGGTGAAGGAGTCAGACATGAGCTACGAAGAAATTGAATTCAGCCGACATTGTGATGCCGTCCAAATTCCACAAGGCATCAAGGTGACTATCCCCAAAGGTACGCCTGGAGTCATCACCCAAGCCTTAGGCGATACGTATACCCTCCAGCTTCCAACGCTGGGTGGGCTGTATCGCGTCTCCGATACGGATGCGGACGCTATTGGCAAAGAAAGTAAGGGGCCTGCTCCGGAAGTCGCTCCGGGTGCGGGCGGCCTGGTCACTGAGGATCAAGTCTGGACGCAACTCAAGAATGTCTACGACCCGGAAATCCCAGTAAATATCGTTGATCTCGGCCTGGTGTACGACCTCAGCGTGAAAGACCGGCCGGAAGGCGGAACCAACGTTGATGTCAAAATGACCCTGACCGCTCAGGGCTGCGGTATGGGACCGGCCATCGCCATGGACGCCCAGGTGCGGATTGAAGGCATCCCGGGGGTTGAAGATGCCAACGTCGAGGTGGTGTGGGACCCACCTTGGACACCGGCCATGATTTCACCCGAAGGCAAAGAAAAACTCGGCCTTGATTAAGACACGAGAGGGGTGGTCAGGAGACTACCCCTCCAAACTCACCCCTTTTCCTAAGCGCGCTACAGGTTTCAGGACGGACTGGGCCATACGTCCTGAAACTTACCGATCCTGGCCTTTCCATTTGGGCTGGAAGTCTTCTCCGCCCATGAGTTTTCGGTATGCCTCGGGCGGCGGACAGTCGGTGAGCGCCACCTGAAAGAAACTCCCGCCTCCGTCCGCTCGTAAGACGTTCACGATGATCTCTTCACGCGGATTATACGTCCGCAACAGGCGTATGGCGTCTTTTTTCTGGGCGGTTTGTGACAGCGCGGCAATCCGCCCCTCGGGCAGGTAGCCGAGCTGGGCTGCTCTGGACGCGGCCTCCTGATTTATGTCTTGGGCGTCTTCACTCGGCCAGTTCCGCGCGTCCATGAGAACGATGCCGCGGCCATAGCGTAACAGCCCGCTCCAGCTCAACGCACCGAACTTCTGTCGGTTCTCCCAGATAAAGCGTTCATACGGGTCCTTGAGGTCAGGAACGTTCCGGCCTGCCTCGTCGGAGGGAGCGGCTGCCAGTTTGTTGGCGTCAGCTTGGGAGTCGTCTTGTTCGCTCATGCAGCGTCGGGGCCTTTAGCAGGGGAGAACCGCTCAGTCCTCAATGATAGCGCTCAACGACGTCCGCCAGCCGGACATGGCAAAGCGTTGCTCCAGGCCGTACTGCTTGATTTCGTCGAGTCCGGGCATACGCGTGACCTTCCAGCCCTCACATTTGACCGAGCCGCAGGTACAGGGGTCCGTCATTGCGTCGAGCAGCGCGGGCGGCATATCCAGCCCTTTTGCCACACGGGCGATAAATTCTTCTTTTGGAATATGAGCCATACCGCTAGGCGTTTTTCTTTCCTTCTGAAACGGCAATCACGACAACGGCGATGATCACACCCAGAGCCGCGCCAACAAGAATCGGACTGTCCGAAAAGAACTCATACAGCGCGCCCATGCTGCTCCGCCTAGCTAGAACGTCCCTGTTGCAGTTCGGCCCGGACCAGCCAGGCGCCATCGGCAAGGGCGTGCATCTTTCCCCGCGCCGCGGTGCGCGAGCGCGGAATCATGCCGCAGTCCGTACAGGGGTAGAGATGCTCAGGTTCCACATACTGCAACGCCGTCTGAATACGCTCCGCGATGGTTTCGCGCGTTTCCACCTCTTCGGTACCCACATCGATGACCCCGACCATTACATCCTTTCCCTTGGCCTCGGCTAATACTGCCGGATCGACGCCAGAGGCGGCACACTCGACCGAGATCATATCAATCGTGCTGGTCCGCAACAGCGGCAGCGTGCGTGCATAATGGCCCCAGTCCGTGTTCTGACTCTTCCACTCGACGACGGCAGGGATACCGTAGCCATAGCAGATATGGACCGCCGTTTTGGCTTGGACCCCTTGAGCGCACTGTTCAAGCGTCCGGATGCCCCACTCTTCCACCGCGTCGAGATAAATATTGAAACACGGCTCGTCGAACTGCACGATATCACACCCATTGTCTGCCAGCTCACACGCCTCTTCATTCACCAGCCGCGCCAGTTCGGCGGCCAGCCTTAGGCGGTCCCCATAATACTCATCCGCAACCGTATCCGCGATGGTCATCGGACCGGGCAGGGTGACTTTGACCGGCTTGGTCGTGTGCCGCTTCATGAAACGGAGCGCCTCAACCAACACCGACCGCGGACGGCGCAACTGCCCAACTACCCGGGCGGCCCGGACTTTGATGCCGTAGCGGTTCCCCCGCGTTTCAATCTCGACCAGACGGCTGAAGTCCAACCCGGTCAGCCCCTCAACAAATCCCCAGATATAGTGCCGGCGGCGCTGTTCGCCGTCGGTCACGATAGTGAGACCCGCATCTTCCTGGTCCGCCAGCGCGAGCAGCACGGCATCGTCCTGGCCTTCACGCAGCGCGTCGTCTTTCAGTTTCCACGAAACATACATGGCGTTCGGTGGAACGAGCCAGGTGGGACGGGGCAGGCTCCCGACCAGCATGGTTTGCAGCATCTAGAGTTCCTGTTCTCTATACCAGCCGAGGACCTGCATGACCGGCGCGTCCGAAAAAGAAAAGAGAATCGCATCCGCAGACGCCGAGGTATTCTCATGCGCGTGGCTGGTCCAGGTGGGGATGGCAAACACGTCACCCGGCCGCCATTCAAATGGCCTACCCTCGACGACCGTCTGCCCGGTGCCCTCGACCGCGAGATAGACCTTGCTCACGCTTTGCCGGCGCGCCTGCGTTTTCTGTCCGGGTCGCAGGCGCTGCACAAAGCTGGCCATGGTCGCCAGCGACGGACCACCCGTGACCGGATTCACATATTCCAGCATGGTGCCGTCAAACGGGCTGTCCGCGTCCCGGCCCAGGTCCAGCAGCGCGGGGCGCGCCTCGCTCCAGGCATATTTGAGTAAGGGCGCCTGTCCGTCGGCTGCACGTTGCCAGGAGGGCAAGAGTCCGCCACGGCTATAGCCACGCGTTGAGTTATCCACCGGCTTGGTCAAGTCCTGCGATTCGGTCCGGCCGGGTTCAAAAAATGTTCCGGCCAGCATGCCGGCCAGGGGCAGGTCCAACCCGTCGAGCCACACCACAGGCTGCGTACCTTCACTGCCATGCTCATGCCACGTCCAGTTTGGCGTTAAGACAAAATCTCCTGGCTGCATAGGCAGCTTTTCGCCATCGACGACCGTATAGGCGCCCTGTCCTTCCATGATGAAACGGAGCGCGTTGGGCGTATGCCGGTGGGTGCGAGCGACCTCACCAGGCAGGATCAGCTGAATCCCGGCATACAGCGTATGGGTGGTCGCCACCCGGCCCTCAAGCCCTGGGTTGAGCAACATGAGCACCCGCCGTTCGGCTTCGGCCGCAGAGACGAGCTCGCCTGAGCGCAGGAGTTGGGGACGCAGGTCTTTCCAGCGCCATAGATGTGGTTTGACCGACGTTTCGGGCGTGGGCGTGAGTTGTTTGCCGAGCACCTTCCATAGCGGCCCGACATCGTACTGGGACAGGCCGGCCAGAAAGGTTTCCACTTCGTGCGATTGGGTTGGTTGCGCCACAGTGTCGTGCTCAGTTCTCAGCGCTGTCTTTTAATCCGGCGCGGCAATCTCCTCGCACAGCATGACCTGAAAATTGAGACCGGCGTATTTTTCATCAGGACCGTGTACGGACCAGCGTTGCGTCCAGCCCTGGGCAAATTTCTGGAGTTCCTCATTCCCCCAGACCTTCTCCCAGACTTCCAGATCGTCGATCTCAAGGAGGTCATAGTGCGTAAACTGCACCGTCCCCAGTTTTTCAGCCAGCACTTTCCAGTTCGCGTAGCGCTTGACACCCGGCACGCGGTTGAAAAACGGATTGTCCACCTCACGCAGCCACTGCTCGTACTCCGCATGATTGACATGTTCCCCGAGGGTATAGGTCAGCAGCAGCATCGCTCGGCGTGTGGTCATCTCAGAAGCCTCGTATCAGGCCAGACCATACCGCACCCGGAAGCGCGGCGTCAACGGAGGAAGGCATAAGTTGTCGGGGGCATAGTATACCATATTGGGTGGGCTACGCCGTCGGTGGCAGAAGGGCACTCACACTGCTCTGGCGGAGTCGCTCAAAAATAAGCTGGGTCGCTCGGGAGCGATTCAGGGTGTAGAAGTGAATACCCGGCGCGCCGCCGGCGAGCAGGGCTTCGCATTGCTGCCACGCCCAGTCAACCCCAATTTCAAACACCGCGTCGCTGTCCTCAGCGACCGGCCCCAAGCGTTCGTGCAACGCGGGCGGAATGGACGCCCCGCACATCCGGGTGAAGCGCACAATCTGACGGTAGTTCAGGATGGGCATGATGCCCGGAATAATGCGCTGCCGAATCCCCACCTGTCTCGCCCGCGCCACAAAATCAAAGTAGTCCTGGGCGTCGAAAAACAACTGGGTAGTCACAAAGTCTGCCCCACAGTTCACCTTTGCCTTGAGATGCTGCAAGTCCTGAAGCGCATCCACACTTTCCGGGTGGGCTTCGGGATAGCCCGCCACCCCAATACAAAAGTCACCGCTGCGGCGGGCCAGTGCAACCAACTCGGCGGCATGCGCAAAACCGTCCAGGGCCGGGGTAAACACGGTTTCGCCGCGGGGCGGGTCACCGCGCAGACACATGAGGTTCTCGACACCGCGGTCTTGCAGCTCAACCAGAATGTCTCCGAGTTCCGTTTGGCTGTGCCCCACACAGGTCAGGTGGGCCATACCGATGAGCCCCAGTTCGGCTTGGAAGCGACACACCAGATCGATGGTATTCTTTCGGGTCGAACCACCCGCGCCGTAGGTCACAGAGCAAAAGCTGGCCCCCAGTTGCTGGAGTTCGCGGGCTCGATCAAAAAGCGCCTCGCCATCTTCTGCGGTCTTCGGGGGGAAAAATTCAAACGAAAACGTCTGCGGGTGAGCATCAAAGAGTGTCCAGATTTTCATATTCGACAAGCTATATTTTCCACCTTTGAGATAAAACTTTTAGTGAGTCATTGGCTATGCTACCAAGCAACCCGAAACGAGTCAAAACCGGTCTGCGTCGGGCGTTCTGCCGTTTCACCTTTACAACCCGATCTTTCCCAGTATACGATTCAGCGCGCATACGGAAAGCAAAGGAGGACTTATGTACCCGCTGAAAGACCAAGCCTGTATCGTCGGCGTGGGCGAGACCGCTTACACCAGAGGGTCGGGCAAGAGCGATCTCGCGCTGATGCTCGAAGCCTCAATGAACGCCCTGAGCGATGCGGGGCTGAGTCCGCATGATATCGACGGCATTATCCCTCCCCCGCTGCCGTCAACCGCCGAACATTTTGCCGCCAACCTTGGAGTCGAAGACCTGCGCTATGCAGTCACCGTGCATATGGGCGGAGCCAGTCCGGTCACCTCGCTCCAAAGCGCGGCCATGGCCGTTGCCTGTGGGGTGGCGAAAAATGTCCTTGTGCCGCTGGGCTGGAATGGCTACTCCACCATGCGCGTGCGCGATATGGGTAACAAGAGTAAAAGCAACGGCGGAGGGGGCAGCGGCGCACCCGGCGCACTGGCCAACACGATAGGCGAATACTATCTGCCCTATGGGGCCAATGTTCCGGTGCAGTGGTACGCCTGGCTCGCCACCCGCCATAAAGAACTGTATGGCACCCCGGACGAGGCCATGGGCACCGTGGCGGTCACCTCACGCAAACATGCCCAACTGAACGATAAAGCCTATATGCAGGGTCGCCCGCTCAGCATGGAGGACTATCTGAACGCCCGCTGGGTCTCCAAACCCTTTCGGCTGTTTGACTGTTGTCTGGAAACGGATGGGGCTGCCGCAGTGGTCGTGACCTCGCCGGAACGGGCGCGCGATCTCAGACACGACCCGGTGTATATTTCGGGTATTGCCGAGGGCCACCCCTACCCTGCAGATGATATTCCTGCCCGGCCGGACCCGTTTACGATCGGGCTCAGCTTTGCCACGCCGAATGCGCTGCAAATGGCTGACGTCGACCTCAAAGACCTCGACTTTGCCGAAATATACGACTGCTTTACCTACGTCGTGCTGCTCCAGATGGAAGCGCTGGGCTTGTGTAAACGGGGTGAGGTGGGTGAGTACGCGCAGGGGAATCGGTTTGCGCTTGACGGCGAACTGCCCCTGAATACCCATGGCGGCCTGCATTCCGAGGCACATGTGTGGGGCATGAACCACGTTGTAGAAGCCACCCATCAACTCCGGCATGAAGCCGGTGAGCGTCAAGTCAAAGACGCCCAGCTCGGTCTGGTCACGGGCTGGGGAGATTTTGGCGATGGCAGCCTGGCAATTATGCGCCGCTAACAGGAGAGAGGCTGATCATGGCGGAAACACACGAATACAAGCGTCCGGTCCCGAAAATGCGGGGCTTCGCAGCCGACTTTTATGCGTATTGCAAACAGCACGAACTCCGCTTTCAGCGCTGCACGGATTGCGGCGCCTGGCGGCATGTGCCGCGCGATATGTGCGCCAAGTGCGGCTCGTTTGCGTGGGAGTGGGCCAAGTCTTCGGGCAAGGGCACCCTCTTTTCCTGGACGACGGCCATGCAGCCCATGTTGCCCCAGTTTGCCGACTTGGTGCCCTATAGCCCGGTGGTGGTGGAACTGGAAGAAGGAGTCCGGATGCTCAGTTGGCTGACCGACGTGGAAGACGTTGATTTGCAGCTTGACCTGCCGGTTGAGGTCGTGTTTGACGATGTCACACCAGAGGTGACCTTACCCAAATTCAGACGGGCGGGTTGACCCTCCCCCCGATCGCGAGCATGTCTCATGAACGATTTCCAAGGCTATACCCTGCCCGAAGAACTCACCCTGCTGCAAGACCAAATTCGGCGTTTTGTCCGCGAGGAAATTATCCCGGCAGAACACAGCGTTGATCCCGATGCAGCCGACCTGCCCGACGACGTCTATGCGCGGCTGTCGGCCAAAACCAAGGCCGCCGGCCTGTGGTGTCCCGGCGCTCCCCAGGAGTACGGGGGTGGAGGTCTGAACACCTTCAGCATGTCCCTCGCCCTGGAAGAGATGGCCCAGCACCGCATGGGCTTATACAATCCCGGCTGCGGAACGTTTGGCCGCTATCCTCCGAACCCCATTTATGCCGGCAGCCCGGAGCAGATTCAAAAATATGCGGTGCCCACGCTGAAAAACGGCCGGTACACCTTCTTTGCAATTACTGAGCCAAGCGGCGGTTCAGACCCGGCTGGGGCCATTCAAACCCGGGCCGTACGAGATGGGGATACGTGGGTGATTAACGGCTCAAAAACCTTCATCTCACACGCGCATGAAGCCGAATGGGGCGTGGTCTTTGTCCGTACCGACCCGGCAAAAGGTCGCAAGGGCATCAGTTGCTTTATTATTGACAAAGGAACCCCTGGCTTTACCGCCCGCCCGTTCAAGACTATCCGAACCGTCTCGCTGCCCAACGAAGTGTCTTTTGAAGATTGCCGGGTGCCGGCCGAAAATATGATTGGCGAAGAAGGCCAGGGACTCTATCTCTGCTTTGACCTGCTGACCAAAGCCCGCTTTCCCTACTCAGCAGCGAACCTCGGGGTTGCCGTGGCCGCCCAGCGTATGGCGATCCAACATGCCAAGCAGCGGGAAACGTTTGGCGAGCTCTTGAGCCAGCGCCAGGCGATTCAGTGGATGCTGGCCGATGCCGAGGTCGAATTGCGCGCAACGCGCCTGCTCATCTGGGACGGCGCCTGGAAGGCCGACCGGGGAGAAGATGCTCGGGTTGAAGCCTCGATTGCGAAACTGTATTCAAGCGAAGTCCTGGGCCGGGTGATCGATAATGCCGTCCAGATTCATGGCGGCTATGGCGTGTCAAAAGAGCTTCCGCTGGAACGCTGGTATCGTGAGGCCCGAGTCCGGCGTATTGGAGAAGGGCCGTCCGAGGTCCACCGGATGGTGATTGCGCGGGCATTATTGCGTTAGCACAGAACCTTGTTCGCACAGAGAAACCCCAGAGAGATGCGCGCCACCCTGACGCGCCGCGCTGCGGTCCTTGCAGATTCGCCCCCGTACCGGTGCCGCTCTTTATTCGGACTCGCCTTCGTCCTGACAGGCATCGCTCTATGGGCTGTGGTCTTCGCATTCCCGCCGGGTGTCGGGGCGCAACCTGCCCCGAAGGCGCTCAAGCGCTTACTCCAACAATATCGGTTAGACCCCCAGGACGTTGGCTACCACCTGTTTCGTCTGACGGATGGGCGGGTTGTTGATACCTACGACGCTGACACGCCCCGTATCCCGGCTTCGACCACGAAACTCATCACTGCCCGCGCGGCTTTAGAAATTTTGGGGGGAGACTATCGATTTCAGACCCGCCTGCTCGTAAGCGGGGAAGTCCACGAGTCCGCCCTGCACGGAGACCTCTATCTGGTCGGGGGTGGAGATCCAACACTATCAACGAATGACCTCCAAGGCTTTGTTGATGCTCTGAAAACCGCCGGTATTACCCAAGTGAGCGGACGGTTTGCTTTTGATGAAAGCTTTCTCACAACGACGCAGGAGATTAATCCCAAGCAACCGATTGCGGCCGCGTATAATCCTAGTGTGAGCGCCCTCTCGCTCAACTACAACCGTGTTCAGTTGCGCTGGAAGGGCAGACCCGGGACCAAGAATTTTCAGACCCGGTTGCGGTCGCCGGCGGACGGTATTTTTCTTCCGGTTGCCGGCGTCAGCACTGGGCTGATTCCCATAGGCCGGCACTCTCAGGACCTCTTTATCCTTGACGGAGGAAGTACGGACCGCTGGCTGCTCTCGCGTCAGCTTCCGGCACGAGGTTTCAAAGAACTCCCGGTCAAGCGTGCCCCAGGCAAGGTCGCGGCCTCTCTGTTTCGCACCTACTGTGTGCAACGCGGCATCACCCTGCCCCAGCCCCAAGCCGCCCCGGTCCCAACCAACGCACGCCTCCTCCATACTCATTACAGCAAGCCTCTGCCGGAAATTCTGAGTGGGATGCTGTTCCACAGTAATAATCTGTCCGCCGAACTCATCGGTCTCGTCACCTCACGCACGTTGAGAGACCTGCCATTATCCATTATAGAATCAGCAGCACTGTTGACAGACTGGTACCAGCGGCGTCTTCCTCACGCAGACTGGACCGGATTTGTGAGTATGAACCATTCAGGTCTGAGCAGCATGTCCCGCCACTCACCGCGCCATCTCACCGCAATACTCTATACTGGAGCGACTCCTACATCCGAACAAACCGGGCACGGCGGGCCAAATGCGACCCTTCCTTTACTCGACCTCCTGCCGCATCCGGAATGGGAAAACGAGTGGGCCGAACTTGGAGAAAAGGTGCGGGCCAAGTCAGGCACAATGAGCTATGCCGATGGCCTGACCGGCATCCTGACAACACGTAAGGGACACCAGTTAGGCTTCGCCCTCCTCGTGACGGATTTTGCCAGACGAGCGGCATTTGACACAGCCCGTCATGCCGAGAAAGTCCAAACGTCCCCAGAAGCAGAAGCCTGGACTGAGCGGGCCAAGGCATTTGAGCAGGCTCTGCTCTCACATTGGAGACGCTCCTATTGACGATTACGCCGGTTGACCGGTTGACAATCTTGGGGGGAAGACCAATCTTTGTATCTATGGCAACGACACGCACAACTCGAAAAAAAGTCTATAAAATTGTCTTTTTGAATGAAGGCAAAGTGTACGAAATCTATGCCAAAAACATCAGCCACGGTGAATTATTCGGATTCGTCGCAGTGGAGGGACTGCTCTTTGGCGAAAAATCGACCCTCGTCATTGACCCGTCGGAAGAAAGCTTGCAGCACGAATTCGCCGGCGTGGAACGTACCTATATTCCGTTGCACTCAGTGGTCCGCATCGATGAAGTAGCAAAACGCGGCGTCAGTAAAATCTACCCTGCTCCGGCCTCAAAGGGGAAAGTCACCCAACTCCCCACCCCGATGTATACGCCGCCGAAAGCAGAGACGTAGGCGTTTATCCCCCCAGCCGGACGGTCAGAGCTGCAACGGGATCAGGAACAACGCCACTAGATTAAATACGACCAAAAATCCTGCCAGGAGCAAGCAATAGCCCATAATGTCGCCAAAGCGCAGCCCGGCAACGGTGAGGATGGGAATCGCCCAAAATGGTTGCAACAAGTTGGTCGTCATATCCCCATACGCATAGCTCAGGGTGACAGTGGGGATAGAGAGCCCCAAGGTCTGTCCTGCCGGGATGAGATAGGAGGCTTCAACGATCCATTTCGACCCGCCCGACGGCACGAAATAGTTCAGTATCCCGGAATACAGATACACAATCGAGGGAAAGGTCCGCGGCGAACTGGCGTCAATGAAAAAGGCGGTCAGCACCTCACCCAGTGCGGTATATGACATCAGCCCAAAAATTCCCGCGTACAACGGATATTGGATGACGATCCCCCAGGTGTTGCGAATCCCTTGTTCACAGGCGTGCAAAAAGGACTTGGGATACCAGTGCAGGAGGAGACCCAGGGCCAGGAATAACAGGTTATAATTGTCAATCGTCCAGGTCTGGCCGAAACCTTTTTCGAGAATCTGAAGCCCGAAGTAGAGCAACATGGCGCTGCTGGCAATCAGAGACCAGCCGGGCCACCACTCCATCTTCTCTGCCGGGCGCATCGCCTCCGGTTTCTGTATGGACGTGTTCAAGGCTTCCAAACGGTCGGCCTGTTCGGCTGAGGCCGTCACCGCGTCCGCTGCCGGCGGAACGAGAATTGCCGCAATGAGAATACCCACCAGCCCGGCCACAAGCGCGTACCATAAATTAAATGAGGCAAACATGGTCTGCGTGGTCGGAATGGTTTCCGATAAGACGCCAGCCTTGATGAGAAAATTATCCGGCGTGGCAATAATGAGCGGAGCCGAGCCGGACAAGCCCGTATGCCACACGGTTCCGACACCGAGATAGGCACACGTGACGAGCAGGCGAAAGTCTACGCGCGGGTTGGAACGCACGATAAAGGGGAGAAACGCCGCAGAAATGACCAGACACAAGGCCCAGTTGAGCCAGGCGGTGATGGTCGAAAACGCAGCCATGAGGATGATCGCCTGGCGCGGTTTGTCAGGGTCGGGACGCGAGGCCAGCCACACAAACATCCGTTTGACCGGTGGGGATACGGCGCAGGCGTAGGCCACGACCATCATGACGGTAAACTGCATGGTCAGGCTGAGCAGAGCCCACAAGCCATCCCCCCACGCAGTCAGTACAGTTGCCGGAGAAGCGCCCCCGACCGTGAGGGCGAGGAGGGCCACCACGAGCGTCAACATGACGGCAATGACCCACGAGTCTGGTATCCAGCGCTCCGTCCAGCGCGTCAGGGTCATTCCCCAGCGGGCCAACCGTCCCATTGTTATACTCCGTTATGGCCTCTCGTTCGAAGGGCTGTGAGCGCGCGTCAAAGTTCGAGATTCTGATAGCCTTACTTCACTTCAACAATTCCAGTTCGCGCAACATCCCAAGGCTATTCGTCCAGCCTTTTGAAACTTTTACAAAGAGTTCCAGATAGACGCGGCAGCCAAAAAAGGCCTCCATGCGCTGACGTGCCGCCTGACCGATTTTCTTGAGCCGCACTCCCTTTTGACCAATCACGATAGCCTTCTGAGACGGCCGCTCAACGTGAATGGTTGCATAAATACGCAACAACGACTTCTCAGCAAGCTCTTGAAATTGCTCAACAATAACAGCCGTACGATACGGGATTTCCTGCTGAGTGTGGAAAAATAACTGTTCACGAACCATCTCCTGGGCAAGGACCCGCTCGCTCTGGTCCGTGATATTATCATCCGGGTAGAGCGCCGGACCGGGTGGGAGAACGGCCAGCAGGGTGGACATGAGTTCAGTCGTATTCTCCCCTTTGAGCGCGCTGATGGGAATCACGTCACATTCAGGCAGCAGACGCCCCACCTGTTCAAGGAGCGGAATGAGCGTTCTTTTTTGGACGAGGTCGATCTTGTTCAGTCCGACCAGTACAGGAGTCTTGAGTTGGGTGAGGCGTTGGGCAATCTGGGCATCAGCCGGGGTCAGCCCATGCGCCGCATCGAGCAGGAAGAGCGTGACGTCGGTTTCTTGCAAAGCACGTACGGCAGCATCAACCATGTGTCGGTTGAGCAGAGACTGCTGACCGCCATGAATCCCCGGCGTATCAACGAAAATGAGTTGGGCATGAGACTGGGTTTTGATCCCGGTTATGCGCGTTCGCGTCGTTTGGGGTTTGGGCGAGACGATGGCAATCGACGCCCCTATCAGCGTATTGAGCAGCGTTGATTTCCCAACGTTGGGACGGCCAATAAGCGCAATAAAACCACACCGATGGGTCAAGTCAGGCGAGGATGACATGGCACGTTAAGAAGGTGTCGCTGCCGCTGGTCCGAAGACGACCGTCAGGATGCGTCGTTTCCCAACCTGGAGGACCACCTCGCCTTGCGCGGGAACCTGCAACTCCGCGTCACTGACCCGTTCACCGTCTATTCTCACCCCACCCTGGCTAATGAGCCGGCGAGCCTCACTCGTGGATTTCACCAGGTCTGAGGTCTTCAGCAAATGGCACACCCACACCTGAGGCTCTATACCAGACCATACGTACGACGGTATCTCTTCTGGACGTTGCCCGTGCTGAAAACGTCGCGAAAATGCTTCGGCCGCTCGCGCGGCCGCCGTGCCATCATGAAAACGGGTCACCAACTCGGCCGCTAACTGTTTCTTGGCCTCCATCGGATGGATGTGTCCCTCTGCCACCGCCTGAACATGGGCGGCATCAACGGCACTCAGCAGTCCGTAATAGCTCAGCATCAGTTCGTCGGAGATTGACATGATCTTGCCGTACATGTCGTCCGGCGGGTCGGTGATACCCACCGCATTGCCGAGCGATTTGCTCATCTTTTGCGTCCCATTAATGCCTTCGAGAATAGGCGTCGTCAGAATCACCTGCGGTTCCTGACCAAAGCCGCGCTGCATCTCACGTCCGACCAGGAGATTGAAGCGCTGATCCGTACCCCCGAGTTCGACGTCTGCCTCAAGGGCAACGGAATCATAGCCCTGGATCAGCGGGTATAGAAACTCATGTACATGAATGGGCACCCCGGTTTTCAAACGTTTGGAAAAATCATCTCGCTCAAGCAGTCGGGCCACGGTGTAATGGCCGCACAGTTTGACCATGTCGGAGGGCGAGAGGGCATCGATCCATTCCGAATTAAAACGGAGTTCGGTTCGGTCCGGATCAAGAACCTTGAAGACCTGCTGGGTATAGGTCTCCGCATTCGCCTTGACCTGCTCGCGCGTCAGGGCCTTGCGCGTTTCAGAACGACCGGTGGGGTCACCGATCATAGCCGTGAAATCACCGATTAAGAAAATGACCGTATGCCCGAGCTCCTGAAACTGGCGGAGTTTATTCAGCACGACGGTGTGACCGAGATGCAGATCCGGGGCGGACGGGTCCGCGCCCCATTTCACGCGTAAGGGTTTTCCGCGTTCGAGCTTTTGCCCGAGTTCTTCCAGCGGAATAATGTCCACGGCTCCACGTCCGATTTCCTTGAGTTGTGCTGCAACTGACAGGGTCATAGCCTCACTGACCTTTTAGCGCGCGTATTCGGTGGAGCGTGATTCACGGATGACGGTGACTTTAATCTGACCGGGATACGTCATCTCAGTCTCAATTTGCTTGGCCACCTCTCTGGCGATACTTGAGGCATCGCCGTCCGACACTGAGCCTGGGTTCACCATAATGCGCACTTCGCGGCCGGCTTGCACAGCAAACGACTTCTCTACGCCATTGAACGCACCACTGATACGCTCCAGGTCTTCCAGTCGTTTGACATAGCTCTCCAGCACCTCTCGCCGGGCGCCTGGCCGGGCGCCGGATAACGCATCGGCGGCATCAACAATGGGGGCCAGCACGGTTTCCGCCCGGACCTCTTCGTGGTGGGCCGCAATGGCGTTGACTATTTTTGCCGACTCACCATATTTTCGGGCCACTTCTCCGCCGATGATCGCATGCGACCCTTCAATCTCATGCGAGACGGCTTTCCCGATGTCGTGGAGCAGTCCGGAACGTTTTGCCTGCTTCTCGTTGAGCCCTAATTCGGCGGCGATAATACCGCAGATATACGCCGTTTCTATTGAATGCATGAGGACATTCTGGCCATAGCTATATCGATACTTCAACATTCCGATCAGTTTGACGATCTCGGGATGGACCCCATGAATTCCAAGTTCAAGTACGGCTCGTTGACCCGCCTCACGGACCGAGTCTTCAACCTCACTTTCAGCTTTTTTGACGACCTCCTCGATACGGCCCGGATTAATACGCCCATCCGAGATCAGGCGCTCGAGCGCCACACGCGTAATTTCTCGTCGAATAGGACTATGACTCGAAATCAATACGGTTTCCGGCGTATCATCAATAACCAGATCGACCCCAGTCGCAGCCTCAAACGCCCGGATATTTCGTCCTTCGCGGCCAATGATACGGCCCTTCATATCGTCGCTGGGGAGATGAATGACTGATGCGGTCCGCTCAGAAACAAACTCGCCGGACAGGCGTTCAATCGCAATACTGATAATTTTTCGAGCCCGCCGGGTCGCTTCTTCTCGAGCTTCCTCTTCTATGGTCATAATCCGTCGTGAGGCGTCTTGGCGGGCCTCCTCGGTCATCTGGTCAACCAGAATCTGTTTCGCCTCATCCCGACTCAGGCCGGCTATTTGTTCGAGTTTCTGACGCGTTTGGTCTATTAGTAGATCGTACTCTTGTTCTTTTTTCTGCTGAATGTCGGCTTTACTCTTGAGGCTCTGTTCGCGCCTATTCAAGCCGTCTTCCCCATCAGCCAGGACCTCGGAACGCTTCTCCAACGCTTCTTCACGTCCTTGGATACGGCGCTCAATCTTTTGAATTTCTTTCCGCCTTTCGTTTATTTCCTTCTCTGCTTCGCTTTTCGCCTGCAAAACCGTATCTTTAGCCTGAACTTGGGCCTCTCGTTTGATGACCGAGCCTTCTTTTTTTGCCTCATCAAGAATCTGTTGCGCAGCCTCCTTTGCGCTGTGTATAGTTTCTTGGTTCCATTTTTGCCGCAGGAAGACGAGTCCTACGGCACCCGCTGCACCTATCAGCAGTCCGAAAAAAAGTTCCATGATTACCCTCCTTACCACACGCAGGTCGCATGACCTCGCTGTGGTAGCTACTACCCCCTATACGCATCCGCCTCGTAGATATCCTTTCTGATCAATAAGTATGGGCTCAGGAGACACGCTCAATAGAGAACGGCTCCTGAAACAACAACCAACGCAGACCATCGTCAATTTTCATGATCTCCTTCCTTCTTCACCCAAGGGCGGAAGGAGCGCAAGAGGGGGGGCGTGCAATCGAAGCCACTCGCCTTCAGGATACGAGTGGTGTTACGTTTTCTTTTCTCGGTCGAGAGTTGCAGACAACTAGCCGGCAGAATGTGAGTTCAACGTATTATCAGTCGTTGTCTCACTGGCGTGGCTTTCGGCTTTCTCCAAACGCTCAAGGAGTCGGCTTGAAATCAGCTCCGCTTCCTGGATGAGCTGAGTTTCTTGCTGGCTCGATTCCTGCTGACCGGACTTGGCCAATTCGTCGGCAATACTCAATGCCGCCATAATCGCGACTCGAAAAGGGACTGTCACTTTTGCACTTTCCGCAATCTGGCGCATGCGCTGGTCAACAAAAGAAGCAATTTCTCGAACATATTGCTCATCATCTTCACTCGTCACAGTGAAGGTTTGTCCAAAAATATGCACTTCCATTAATCGCTTCATCGCCTAACCCTCATCCTCCCAGGCAATTCCTAAATGGCTGAATTGAGTCAGGATTTTCTCTAAGCGGCTACGAATCTCGTTCCGCTCCGCTTCGTATTGCTGGGTTTGCTTGAGCAAGAGCGCATATTCATGCTCTTGTTTATCAATCCGAACCAGCAGTGCACTATTTGCACTCTGGACCTGCTCGTGGTGTTCCAAAAATCCACTCAGTTTCGCCTCAAGAAGTTTTAGGCTTTCCAGCGCCATTCCCACCCTAGAGTAAAGTAAAAGTTTACCCTATTGCCTCTTGGACGTGGCGTCAAGAGAAATATTTATCCGCAGGCTCGTCGAAAAGTGCCGTCATGAAATCATCCGGGGAGAAAACTTCCAAATCTTCAAGCCGTTCCCCAAGTCCAATATACTGAATCGGCACTCCAAGCTGGCTGCCGACGGCCAGGGCAACGCCGCCTTTTGCTGACCCGTCTATTTTCGATAGGATCACACCGGTCAGCGGGAAAGCCGCCTGAAAAGTCCGGGCCTGGCTGAGAGCATTCTGTCCGGTTCCGGCATCCAAGACCAGCAGGACCTCATGCGGTGCCCCAGGAATCTCCCGCCCAATGACGCGGTGTATTTTTTTGAGTTCCTCCATAAGCGGCGTTTTCGTATGGAGCCGTCCAGCCGTATCAATCAGGACGATATCGACCGCGCGTGCTACCGCAGCACGGACGCCGTCAAAGACCACGGCTGAGGGCGAGGCGCCGTCCTGATGCTTAATGATATCAAGGCCTAAGCGTTCGGCCCAGACTGAGAGCTGTTCAATGGCCGCGGCTCGAAAAGTATCTCCGGCGACCAGCAGGACCGTTTTTCCTTCCTTTTTCAGCCGTGCTGCCAGCTTCGCGATGGAGGTCGTCTTCCCCGCTCCATTGACACCGACCACAAGAATGACTCTTGGACGCGCGGCCTCCCTCCATTCCACGGGCCGAGCCCCCGTCTCAAGCAGGGAGCGGAGCGCGTCCTTGAGATCGGAGCGGAGCGCTTCGGCCTCGGTCTGAGACGGTTTGCCCGTCCGGGTCATATTCGTATCTGCACGCAGACGCTCGATAATCTGCAAGGAGGTTGCGACGCCGACATCGGCTTGGATAAGGACCTCCTCCAGGTCGGAGAAGAAGATTTCTCTCGACTGCTTACTCTGCTCTGACGAGGCATCAAAAGGACGACGCAAAAGATCCCGGAATCGGGTGAGTCCGCGTCGCCAGCGCGCGTCTTTCGTAATCGGGGCGGGAGCGGCCTCTTGGACGTGTGGGTCTGGGCCTGAGGGAGAAGCAGAGGTCGTCGGCGCGTTTTTTTTTCGCTGCCAAAACCGGAGAGCCATCAGGACACACGTACGGACACCATGGTCGACACGCCCGGCTCCTGCATGGTGACGCCGTAGAGCGTATCTGCGACCTCCATAGTGCGCTTATTATGCGTAATCAAAACGATCTGCGTCGTCTCACTCATTTCTCGCAATAATTGATTGAACCGCCCGACGTTGGCGTCGTCCAGCGGAGCATCGACCTCATCGAGAATACAGAATGGGCTCGGCCGAATCAAAAACAGGGCAAAGGTGAAACTCAGTGCAGCCAGGGCCTTCTCTCCTCCGGAAAGCAGTTGCATGGAGCGGAGGCGTTTGCCTGGGGGTTGGACCTCGAGTTCGACGCCGCTCTCAGACAAATCCGCTTCATTGGTCAGCGTAATATGTGCCTGACCACCGTCAACCAAACGCGCGTATACCTCGCCGAACTTCGTGTTCACGCGGTGGAAGGTTTCTCGAAAACGATCCCGTGACTCCCGGTTTAACTTATTGATTGTACTTTGCAAATCATCAATCGAGCGCAACAGGTCGGCCTTCTGGGATTCAACAAAAGTAAAGCGCTCCTGGACCTCCTTGAGCTCAGCCTCAGCGTTCGGATTGACCTCACCCAGTCGTGCCAGCTTCTCACGTAATTCCTGACGGCGCGCTTCTCCCTCGGCTTGGTCAAGGTCCTCGCGACTGTAGGCTGCGAGGACCTCCGTCAGCTTCACCTGATAGCGTTCCTGGACCGTCGCCTCAAGATGTTCTCGACTCACCCGCTTTTCAGCCAGACTCACTTCAATGCGCGTTTTTTCCTCTTGCAGCCGAGTGGCTGCCTGTCGATTCTCTTCGATCAGCGTTTCACACTGCTGAGCAGTCGCCCGGAGCCGGGCACACTCCGCACCGCGGCGGGCGCGTTCTTCTTTCGCCGCATCAAGACAGGCTACCGCCTGTGTCACCTGATCCTCTAAGGCAGCCTTTTCCAACAGCAGACGTTCGGCCTCTTGCTTACCGGCCTGGATATCATCCTGGCCGACCTGCCTCCGTTCTTCCAATTCCTGAATCTGTCGTCTGAGTTGGTCCACCTGAGTCTGGAGGCCTTCGGAGCGTTCTCGATGTTGGGCAAGGCGGACACGCAGATCATCCATCTGCGTACGGTGCTGGTCATACGCGACCTTTGCTTCTTCCAGTTCTGCTTGATGAACGGCCAGCAGGTCTTCACGCTCTTGACGTTGCGTCATAATAGCGAGTTCCTGCGTGTGGGCCTGCTGCATATCCGCTTGTAAAGACTGATTTTCTTGCTCCAAGGCGTTCTGCTCGTAGCTCACCCCTTCTCCACGGTCAAGCAAGCGTCGCAATTCACCTTTAAGCTGCCCCGCCTCGTGCTGAAGTGCCTCATTCTCTTGGCCCAATTGCTGAGCTTGCGCGTCAAGACTCCGCAACTCGCCTTCGAGTGCCTGTTGGCCTTGCTTTAGAGTTTTTCGCCGCTCGACCAGGTCGGTCACGCGCTCAGCCTGTTGGGACAGTTCCTGCCGTAACCCTCGAATTTCACGCCGCCGCTCAAGAAAGACTGCTTCCGCCACGCCACCACTCCCTCCGCTGACTCCGCCAAGAGCGGAAATCACCTCTCCCTGTGGCGTGACGTAGGTCCGGGCGTCCTCGCTCTGGTTCCACAGCTCCAACCCAACTCGGAGGTTGGGGACGAGCACGACATCACCAAGGAGAGCTTTGACCATCTGTCTATAGTCGGACTGAATATCAACGTGGCGAATAAGAGGAGAGACCCCCTCTCCAACAGTCACCCACCTCGGCCCGTCAGCCTCAGTGGGGCCTGGTGTCTGTTTGTCACACTGGAGTTGGAGCGGAATAAAATGTCCGTGCCCGGACTGCATCTGGTTCAAATAGTCTACCGCAACGACACCAGCCTCGGTGTCTGTCACCACCATATACTCCAGCTTCTCCCGTAACACCGCGGCAACCGCACGCTCATATGCCTGCGGCACTTCTATCATTTGCGCCACGACCCCAAGAATGGCCGCAGGAAAGTCGCCGTCGGTCATGACCGACTGGACACCTTGGTCATAGCGGTCGTACTCCTGTTCGAGTTCTTCCAAGGTTGTCAAGCGTGCCCGCAATTCCGCCTGTCTGGTCCCCGCCTCAGAGAGCGCCGTATCAAGTTGTTCTCCAGCCTGAATAGCCGCCCGCAGCTCTCTATTCTTTTCTTCGCGCTGCTGCTGTCCGTGTTGGACACGCTGGTGAAGAGCCGATGACTTCTCCTGGAGCATGGCAAGTGCCTGCTCCCGCTCTGATCGGAGTTGGCCAACCTGCTTGGCTTCGTGGGCCAACACCCCTAACCGCTGAGTGACCTCCTCAGTCCGCTTACGGGAATACACCAGCGCATTCTGGACTTGCGATTCCTGGGTGAGGAGATCAACAATTTCGGTTTTGAGTTCTTCAACCTGAGACTCGTGCTGCAGGGCGGCGTCTTGCAGGTCAACGAGGGTATGCTCTTGTGTCTGCAGGGAGTCTTCATCGTGTCGTGTCTGCTGCGCCACCTCTGCCGCACTCGCCGCGCGCTGAGCCAACTCTTGTTCCACCTGCACTTTTCTCTCTGACACCAGGCGATAGTCATGCTTCGCGGTGGCGAGACGGGTGTGGACCTGTTCCTCCTGCTGGGCGCGGAACGACTGTTTCTGCTCGGACCGCTGAAGCGTACTCTCCAGTTCATGGATGCGCTCCTCACACTCCCGGAGCGCGCCTTCCTCACGCGCAAGCCGCTCGGCTGTGGACATCCGCTCTGCTTGGAGGGTGTGAACCTTTTGGTTGAGTTGCCCTTCTTCTCGTCCGACCATGGCCTGCCGGCTATCCAGGCTGCGGACCTCTGCTGTCAATGCTTGGTAGGCACGACTATGGAGGGTGAGGTCAATGGTTTTCAACTCGTCTTGGAGCACTTTATATTGTTCGGCTTTTTTTGCCTGGCGACGGAGGGTGCCTAACTGACGGTCCATCTCATGCAGAAGATCAGACACCCGAGACAAATTCTCTCGGGTTCGTTCGAGTTTGCGCTCAGCAGCCAAACGGCGACTGCGATACAAACTTACTCCGGCGGCTTCTTCCACGAGTGCCCGAATCTCCTGGTCTTTGGCATTAATCAGCGCCTCGACACGACCCTGCTCAATAATGGAGTAGGCTTTCGTGCCCGCCCCGGTCCCAAGGAAAAATTCAACGATATCGCGCAGACGACAGGGGACTTTATTGAATAAATACTCAGAGTCTCCCGACCGAAAATAGCGCCGCGAGACCATGACCTCGGCCCAGTCCGGCCCGGTGCCATTCTCATGGGCACCGTTATGTTCGTGATTTCCGTTGGCGAGCGGACCGGGGGAAGCCGGATTCTCCAAGAGGAGGGAGACATCGGCCATGCCGAGCGGCGCACTCCCGTCATTCCCGGCAAAGACGACATCACTCATCTCTTGGCCACGGAGATGTTTCGCGCTCTGCTCGCCCAAGACCCAGCGTAAGGCGTCTACGATGTTCGACTTCCCACAGCCGTTGGGACCAACGACGGCCGTAATTCCTTTTGGAAAGGTAAGCGTCGTCTTATGCTTAAAGGACTTAAATCCGAGGAGTTCAAGCTGTTTGATCCGCATGTGCCCCACAACGCCTCCAAATCCACCCCCGCCTCTTTCCTCATGCCTTTCCTCATATCAGGAGGGGTAGCACCAACGACCGGGCTACACACGCAAGAGAAAGGGCTCTGGGATCATGCCACTACTATATCTTGTGGATACAAGAAAATCCAGCCGGAATGAGAGAGAATCAGGGAAGAAGACTACCGTTCCAGGAGTTCGGTATTCCAGTAGGCCGCATCGACTTCGTTGAGAAAAGGCAACCATTCCTGGTAGCGCTTGAAAGTAAAGGTCTCAAGCGTAAAAGGGGTCCACTCGGGTTGAACCGGCTTCTTGATCAGCCGCATACCCGCTTCTTCAGGCCGGCGGCCGCCTTTCACGCGGTTACACCGCAAACAGGAGCAGACGATATTTGCCCAGGTCGAGAGACCACCCTGAGAGCGAGGGATCACATGATCGAGATTCAACTCGCTCCGCGAGAAGCGGCGGCCACAGTACTGACACGTATTCTTATCCCGAGCAAAGACGTTGAACCGGCTAAACCGTACCTGGCGTCGGGGGACTCGGTCATACGAAACGAGCAGAATGACACGCGGCACCCGGATTGCGCGACCAATAAGACCAATGGTTTCATCGTGGACCGTTGCTGACAGTGCGCTCCAACTCTCATAGTCAAACGTGCGATACTGTTGATCGACCGCTTTCGCAATTCCCTGATAGAGCAGGGAGAATGCCCGCCGGACCGATGTGATATGCACCGGGAAATAGGACCGGTTGAGAACGAGCACTTTGGTATTGAGAACGCTCATGTGCTCCTAACCCATCAAAAAAAACAGGGTTTTCCGTTGACTGAGAATATCGGACCCGTATACCCAGCCCGGTTCTATGTGTCAAGGTTTTCACCAGAATTTAATGGCCTGGCGTGACGCACCATCTAGCCTGAAAGTCTTCTCCTTGCGGGGCTATCGGGATTTCCGGTATAAAGAGATATGAAGAGAGGTATCTATTGAGTGCGGGGATGAGGAAGGAGACCGACCTCCGGCAGGCGTACGCCACCATTCTTCCGTTGGTTGAACAGCCTTCTCGCTATACAGGCGGCGAACTCGGGACCATCATCAAAGACCCTAAGGATATACGCCTGCGCTTCGCGCTGGCCTTCCCCGAGGTCTATGAGATCGCCCAGTCTCACTTCGGCTTACAAGTTCTGTATAATTTGCTCAATAACCGCTCCGATATTCAGGCGGAACGCGCCTATGCGCCGTGGCTGGATATGGAGGAGCAGCTGCGCCAGCAGCATTTGCCGCTCGTCTCCCTTGAAACCTACCGACCGTTATCTGCCTTTGAGATTATTGGTTTCAGTCTCCAGTATGAACTGACCTATACCAACGTCCTGGCCATGCTGGACCTTGGCGGGATTCCCCTGCTCTCGCGGGAACGCGACGCGTCTCATCCGCTGGTTATTGCCGGCGGACCCTGCGCCTTTCATCCAGAGCCCATCGCTGACTTTATCGACGCTTTCCTCCTCGGCGACGGTGAGGAAGCGATTTTTGATATCTGTGATGCCTATTTAGCCTGGGATGGAAAAGACCGGGAAGCTCTCCTCCGCGCTCTGTGCCATATTCCAGGTGTCTACATCCCGGCCTTTTTTGAGCCGGAATATACCCCGGGCGGCACGCTGAGCGACATCCGCCCCCGCTATGCCGACCACACGGTTGTCAAAAAACGCATTGTTGAAGACCTCAATACCATCCCCCAGCTCACCACCCAGGTCGTACCGAATGTGAACATCGTGCACGATCGCGTTGCCGCGGAAGTCATGCGCGGCTGCGTGCGCGGCTGCCGCTTCTGCCAGGCGGGCTATATCTATCGTCCCTTGCGGGAGCGCGACCCACGCGCCCTCCAGGAGCAGATAGACCAGTTAGTCAGACAGAGCGGCTATGAAGAGGTTTCTCTGCTTAGTCTCAGTACCGGAGACTACAGCTGCGTGAACCCGCTCCTGCGGTCGATTATGAATCGCTTTGCGGACCTCAAAGTATCAGTCTCTCTACCCTCAACGCGGGTAGACGCCCTCTCCCCCCATATCCTGGAGGAAATCCGCCGGGTACGAAAAACGGGATTTACCCTGGCCCCTGAGGCAGGCTCCCAGCGTCTGCGTGATGTCATCCAAAAAGAATATCAGGAAGAAGAACTGATTGAGGCGGCGCGGCTGTTGTTCAGTCTCGGTTGGAAAAGCGTCAAGTTATACTTCATGCTCGGACAGCCAACTGAGACAGAAGAGGATCTGCTGGGCATCGTCGACCTGTGCCGGAAGGTCTCTGCGGCCGGCAAGCATCAGCGCCAAGTCACGGCCAGTGTTTCGACTTTTATCCCCAAACCGCATACGCCGTTTCAGTGGGCCGCCCAGGTAGACCTGGAGGAAACCGAAGCGCGGCAGCAACTCTTACGACGCGAACTGCGGCGCTACGGTATTCAATTCAAATGGCACGACGCACGGTTGTCCTTCCTTGAGGGTGTGTTCGCTCGGGGCGACCGTCGCTTGGGAGCCCCGCTCCTGAACGCCTATCACCTCGGCTGTCGGTTTGATGGCTGGACAGAGCAATTCCGACTCGACCTGTGGCAGCAGGCATTTCGCACCCACCATACGGAGCCGAACTTTTATCTCCGCCGTCGCCTGCTTGATGAGCCGCTTCCCTGGGACCATTTGGATAGTGGAGTCACCAAGCAATGGCTCCAGCGCGACCTGGCCAAAGCATTTGAAGGCACCCTCACTCCCGACTGTAGCGTCGAACGCTGCTCGTATTGTGGGGCGTGTGACTTTAAGAGTGTCCGCAATGTGACCTATCATCTGAACGGCGCCAAAGGCGCTGACCATAGAGGGCAGGCGGTCGATCCCTGGGCGCAGGCGACCCTGCCTACCCATGAGGTGTGGGGGACCCGGCAATGGCAGATGATGCAGCGGAAGAAAGCAGAACAGCAGCAGGTAAAAATCAAACGCTATAGCGGCGTGTTGGATGAAGAGCAGCTGAAGGCGCCCCCCCTTGGAGCACTGCGCACCGCTCAATCCGAGGCACCCCAGCCTGACGCTCACTCTCCCATTTCGGGCAACGCCGATGAATGGCTTGCCGGTGATCCCAATACCATTGCGGCCAGCCAGGGCAATCAGCACCGGGCCGTCGTCCGTTTTCGCCTGCGATATAGCAAGCTCGGCATGGCCCGCTTTCTGGGTGCGAAAGAAGTCGCGACACTCTGGGCGCGCTCCTGTCGCCGGGCCTGCCTCCCCCTGGCCTACAGCCAAGGCTTTCATCCCCTACCCCGTATGAGTTTTGGCCCGGCTCTCCCAGTCGGCATGGAGAGCGAAGAGGAATTTCTTGATATCCTGCTGCATGAAGAGATGTCGGCAAAAGAGATCCAACAACGCCTGAATGCCGAGCTGCCGAGCGGCTTTCAGATCCACCAGGCGCGACAAATCGACCTGGACAGACCAAGCATCGACGTGAATATTGCAACCCAGCGCTACCAGGTGACCCTCGATACGCTTCCCCCGGAAAAACGCGACCCGAGTTTCCTGGAGGATCGATTTCGTCACTTTCATCAAGCGGCTACATTCCCCATACGCAAACGGACCCGTCATCGGGAACGTACCCTTGATGCCAAGCAACTCGTTTCAGCCATCACGCTGGAAACACCGCTCACACTCTCCATCGACATCGCTATGACAGAGGTAGGCACCCTCAAGCCCCACGAATTCATTGGTGCCCTCCTCACTTTGTCTCCACGAGAGGTGAAACTCTTACGGGTGACAAAAACCGTGACACAATTTCGCTCGGATGCCCTCCCTCAGAGAGAGGCACGATACCATGAGCAAGAACAGCGTCCGACAATAGGCTAATACTCGTGCGTCACAGAATCATTATTAATTCCACCCACCAAGAGGCTCGTGTTGCCCTACTCGAAAATGAAGCGCTCGTAGAGATTCACATCGAGCGCGCTCAGCAGCGTAATATTGCGGGCAACATCTATCTCGGACGCGTGAATCGCGTCCTGCCAGGGATGCAGGCGGCGTTCGTTGATATCGGACTTGGAAAAGCAGGATTCATCCATGCTTCGGATGTGTTTGGCGGCCCGTTACCCCCCGGTATGATCGATGACGTCGACGACCAGGACCCGGACACAGACGATCTGCTGAGCGCATTTGACCTAGCCGACCCTGAGAGCGAGCTTGACGAAGAAGAACTGACTTCAAATGTCGAGAGCAGACCCACACGTGGTCGCCGCCGCTCCCGCTCCGAGCCACGGATTCCACTCGAACAAAAGCTGAAAGAGAATCAGGAAATTCTTGTCCAGGTAGCCAAGGAGCCTATCGGGACGAAGGGTCCCCGACTCACCGCGCATCTCTCTCTGCCCGGCCGGCAGTTGGTGTACACGCCGACCATAGAACATATTGGTGTGTCCCGGCGCATTGCGGACGGCAAAGAGCGTAGCCGACTCAGAGAGGCGGTCGCCAGCCTGCGGCCGGCCGAGGGCGGCTTTATTGTCCGCACCGCCTGCGAGGGTCTGACCAAAAAAGAAATTCATGACGACATGAGATTCCTGCTCAAACTCTGGGGCAGGATCACCAAAAAACGTGAGCAGCACGCGGCCCCGACCCTGGTGCACGACGATATGGACGTCATCCTGCGCATTATTCGTGATGTATTCACGCCGGATATCAATGAGATTATTATCGATAATGCGAATGATTACGAACGCATTAACGAATTCATCGCGACCTTCATGCCGCGTTTAACCGGTCGCGTGAAGCTCCACGACAAACAGACCCCCCTCTTTGAGCATTACAAAATAGAGCAGCAGATTACCAAAGCGCTCGACAGGCGCGTCCCCCTCAAATCTGGCGGCCATATCGTTATTGATCACACCGAAGCGCTCACCGCGATTGATGTGAACACAGGCCGCTTTGTTGGGAAACGGAACCAAGAAGAGACCATGCTCCAGACCAACCTTGAAGCTGCCCAAGTCGTGGTCGAACAGCTCCGCCTGCGCAATATTGGAGGTCTCATTATCGTGGACTTTATCGATATGGAGCGAGCGGCCAACCGCACCAAAGTCACAGAAGCGCTCCGCACGGCCCTGAAGAAAGATAAAACCCGCAGCAATATGCGGAAGATCAGCGAACTCGGGCTGGTTCAGATGACGCGCAAACGGACGCGCGAGAGCCTCCAGCAGCAACTCTGCGCCCCCTGCGACTATTGTGACGGTCGGGGTCATAGACAGTCGATTCCCACTATTACCTATAATCTCATCCGCCAGTTACATAAAGAAGTCGCGCTTCAGTCGCACGCCCAAGCCGTCACCGTCTATGCCCACCCGGACGTCCTCACTTTTTTATACGAGGAGGAAGAAGAATGGTTGGATGCCCTTGAGACCCAACTCGATACGCGCTTCTTTTTTCGTACCGCCTCCGACTTTCATATTGAACAGTATGAAATCGAGATAACCGAAAAACGTCCAATACCCAAGGCAAAACCGAAAAAAGCCCGTCCGAAGAAGAGCACTACACCCAGAAAGCGACGCACGACAAAACGGGCGGCCCGGGCAGCCGAACAGGGGACTAGCGCAGACGCAGCATTGCTCTGATCACGGCAGACGAGAACCTTATGCCAGGGTGACTCCACCATCAACAATAATGTTCTGACCCGTTACGAAGTCCGAAGCCGGGGAGGCCAGGAACAAGGCAGCGCCGACCAGGTCACGCGGCTCACCCAAACGGCGCAACGGGGTCTGACGCAGCATTTCTTTTTCGACCTCAGGCCGGGTGAGATGTGGAGCCGTCATTCCGGTGCGAATATAGCCGGGACTGAAACAATTCACATACACGCCGTGCCTCGCCCACCGCGTGGCCAGCACCCGAGTAAGCTGAATAACACCAGCTTTGGCAGTCGAATAGGTCAGCCCCGAGTTGACAACCAGGCCCGAGATAGAGGCCGTATTCACAATTTTCCCGCCGCCATGGTCGATCATATAGCGGCCCGCAGCCTGACAACACAGGAACACACCGGTCAAGTCGACATTGAGTTCCTCTTGCCAATCGGCTTGGCTGAGATCTTCCGGCTTCCCAAGTTTGAGGATACCGGCATTATTAAAGGCAAAGTCCAGTCCGCCCAGCTCTTCCGTGGTGGTCTGGATCAGCTTTTCGACTTGGTCTTTTTGCGACACGTCTATAACCAGGGAACGAGCCTCTCCACGCTGGGCACGGATCTCTTCCGCCACTGTCCGGGCCGCCTCCTGATTGATATCGCTCACCACAACCGCTGCGCCAGCCTCGGCCATACCCAGGGCAATGGCTCGCCCCAGTCCCGAGCCGCCGCCGGTGATATATCCTCTCTTGCCGCTGACATCGAATAGGCTATGTCCGCTCATGGCCCGTCCTTTTCTTGTCATTTTTCGGAGTCTGTTTGTATCGAGCTTCTTCAGCCGGAACAAGGCAAGTCTTTGGCCCGGTCGCCCCTCGCCGTTGAAGAAGTCTCTTGGGTGTGACATATCTAGCGCGGAACGAGATTCCATATGGATAAGGAGACGCATGACCATCCGTAGGATGACGCAGACCCGAACGCTGAGAGACCCGGACCGCCGTGTTTGGTTGTCTCTGCTCCTTGTCTGCCTACTCGTCTTCCTCCGGCCCCTCCCGGCGGAGGCCCAAACCCTCCCGGACATAGACTGGCCGACGGTTGAAAAAGAGGCCGGCGAGCTACTCAGTCAGGTCATACAAATTGATACCTCCAATCCGCCGGGGAACGAGACGGCCGCGGCGCAGTTTTGGCAGGACATCCTCACCCAGGAAGGCGTTGAGGCCCAGGTCTACGAGTCCGAGCCGGGTCGGGGCATCGTCTATGGCCGGCTCAAAGGTAGCGGTAAGAAAAAAGCTCTCATCCTCCTGCATCATCTGGACGTTGTTCCGGCCGACCCGGCGGAGTGGGCGTTTGACCCGTTTGGTGGGGCTATCAAAGATGGCTACGTCCACGGCCGAGGCGCGATCGATTGCAAGGGCGTGGGCGTCGTCCAATTTCTTGCGTTGGCCTTACTCAAACGGAGTGGCCTGAGGTTTGAGCGCGATATTATTTTTCTCGGGACAGGGGACGAAGAAGTCGGTGGTAGAAAAGGCGCCGGCTGGTTTGTTGACACGCATTTCGACCGCATTGCCGACGCGGAGTTTCTCCTGACCGAAGGGGGCGGTATTCGACAGCGCGAAGACAAGCGCTCGTATCGCGTCTCAGTAGCGGAAAAGGCGCCGTGTTGGATCGAGCTCAAGGCAACAGGACCGGCAGGCCATGGAGCGAGTCCGAAGCCTGAGACGGCGGTGACCCGCCTCGTGCGGGCCTTAGACAAAATTCGTCGCTATGAGACGGCTTTCAAGGTCGTGCCCGCGGTCCAGGCGTATTTCAGTGCCCTAGCAGACTCCAAGGATGCGGAAACGGCGCAGCACTACCGAGCGCTTGAACAGGCGCTCCAGGATGAGGCGTTTCGCCAGAAATTCACGGCAAGGCCGGGCCATAATGCCCTAGTGCGAAATACCATCTCCCTGACCGTTCTCAACGGTAGCCCGAAAACCAACGTCGTACCGGCCTCGGCGACTGCCCACCTTGACTGTCGCCTCCTACCGGGGGAAGACCCGCAACACTTCATCGCAGAGCTCAAACAAGTGGTGGATGATCCGAACATCCAGTTCTCAACCCTGTTGAACTTTCCTTCCGTTGCCTCGGACCCGGATACGTCCCTCTTCGAGGCGATCCGTTCCGTTGCCGCACGCAGAGACCCGCACGCTCCGGTCCTCCCCAGCGTCCTGGGCGGCTTCACCGACACGCATTATTTCAGAGAAAAAGGCATTACCAGTTACGGCTTTTCAGGCCTAGCACTCGCAGCGGAAGATGCCCGCGGCGTACACGGTCTGAACGAGCGGATGCCCCTGGCGGCATTACGGGATGCCGTACAGGTGCTGCTTGAGGTCGTGCTATCTATCGATGCTATTCCGGAAGAAGGGGGCGCACATGGCAGTTAGTCAGGAACTACTGGCTATCCTGGTCTGTCCGGAAACCAAGCAGCCCGTGACGTTGGCCCCGACCGAGCTGGTAGACACACTCAACGCCCATATTCAAAACGGCAGCCTCAAAAACCGGGTGGGCGAGGTCGTCTCCGCAGCAATGGACGCGGCCCTGGTCCGTGAAGACCAGCGCTATTGCTACCCCATTCGAGACGATATCCCGGTCATGTTGATTGACGAAGCCATCCCTCTGCCCCCACCTGGAGAATCGGACTAGATTTACCAGGACGTAGGGGTATTAAATCAGAATGTTGTCCGCAGGCCGACCGTCACCACCCGTCCGGGCTCGAACACTTCCCGGCCGGTGAACGGATTCTCCCGGGTGATATGCTCATTATAGTTTTTGTCGAACAGGTTCTCGACATGCAGCATGAGTTCGTGACGCCCGAACAATCGCCAGCCAGCGCCGATATCAACCGTCACATGCCCCTGTGTCGTGTCTTCGCCGAACGCAGTATCAACTCGATGCTGGCTCTGGGCGAGGCGCAGCGTCGGGTTGAACCAGAGTCCCCAGTGCGGATGCTCGTAGCGCAGTCCGAGCCGACCCTCCAAAGGAGGAATTTCGGGCAGCGCCCGGTCGTCTTCTTCATTTTCTCCATGCACATATGCAAAGGAGCCGTGCAGCGACAAGTTTTCGCGTAGCGCATAGCTCAGGCCCAGATCCGCACCCAGCAACGTCGCGTGATCGATATTGCGAAACCCGCGTAAATTGCACGGCCCGTGCGGACACTGGAAGGCGCGGTCCAGAATGTATTGCAAAATATAGTCCTCGATCCGGTTGTAGAAGAGTGCCCCATCCACAGCCAATCGGCCCCACCTTGTGTGGATGCCCGTATCCACCTCAAAGCTCTCCTCCGGGTCCAGACCGGGATTACCGATATAAAACCCGCCCGGTCCGGGTCCCAACGCCAAATACCGCTCGGTCGCATCCGCGGTGCGCGCGGCGCGACCCACCCCGACAAACAGGTCAAGCGAAGATAGAGGCGAGTAGACCAACCTTGTGTTGGCGCTCACATTCGTCTCGAAGGCGTCCACCTCGTCGGCCCCGTCGCCGTAATAGCTGCGATACTGCATACGCTCGGTCGGACCCGGATTCGCACCGGCATCAACAAAATCGACCCGCGCACCAACGATCAGACGCCACTTGGGTGCCGGCAGATAGACGTACTCGCCAAAAATGCCGCCGTCCATGATGTGCGTCTCCGGCCAAGCGTGGAAATAGCGGGTGGTGCCGGCCATATCGCCGCTGAGAAACGAGAGATGATTAGTACCCTCGCGTTCGAGTCTGTATACGTCTCCGCCGAGGGACAGGCGACCCCCAAATCCCGGCAGGAGGTTCGCCTGCACCCGTCCGCCAAATGTTCGGGCGTCCAGCGGAAAGACAATGCGCCTGACCGGGTGGGCATGTCCGGTATGTAGCGTGTCGTCGTGCCCGCCGCTCATCATGTCGCCGTGGCCGTCGTTCGTCATATCGCTCTGACCGTGCCCCGCCATGGCGTCGTGGCCATTGCCGGTCATACCCGCGTCATGACCCTGCCCCGCCATACTGTCATGCTGGCCGTGTTCTCCATTCCCGTGCCCGGCAGAGTGTCCGGAGCCGTCCTGCATACCGGGGCCGGAGCCATCCCGCATGCCTCCGCCGGCGCCACTTCCGGCCCGATGGGGCTTATGGTCATTGTTCATGCGATGATGCACATAGTTGTAGTAGCCGCTGAATTGCAGGCTCTCCACAAACGGGAACGGGTTGCTGAAGGTATAGGACACGGAGCCGAGATAGGCGTCATCCTCTTCCATGTGCAGCGGCAGTGCGTCGAAACGGGTATCCCGGTCGGATTCCCGGCTCATGGACAGGAGGAAACGATGATCGGTGTGTGGTTGCCACAGGAGAGTGCCGGAAACCGATTGGCTCTGAAACCCGGACTGTATACGTTCGCCGTCACCCGAATCATAGTCCTGATAATCGCGGTAGCTGCCGGCCAGCCGAAACGCCAAGGTGGGTCCACCGGCACTAAGCGACGCCTTGGTAGTGAACCCGTTGTAATTGCTGGTGTAGGCTGCTCCAACCGAACCATGCGCGTCCCAGTGAGGGGAGAGCTCCGGTTTCTTGGTGACCAAGTTGATCGTTCCGCCGATACTGCTCGGACCCCGCGTCACCGAATACGGCCCCTTGATCACTTCGATGGCTTCCAGCTCATCCACATCCAGCAGCGAGGTCGGCGGGTCCATGCGAGACGGCCCGCCCCCCCATATCTTTGTGCCATTGGTCATGACACTCAAACGGTCTTCACGCAGCCCGCGAATAACCGGGTCAAGATTGATGCCGCCGCTCCGCTTGCCGGTCACACCGGGGACCCGGCCCTTCAGGACTTCAGCGACGTCCTTGGCCTGAGATTCCCGGATCTGCTCAGCCGTCACCAGAGAGGTCACCGCTCCGCTGACAGGGGTAATGCGTTCGACCGCAACGAGCAGGTCTTCAAGTTCAACCGCTTCCGGTTGTGAGATTTCTTCTCCAGAGTCGGAGGTCGCTTCTTGGGTTTGCGCAAAGCTCGTCTGTTCTCCGATAGTCACAGACAGGCTCAGAGCAACCAGACTCCAAACGCGTCTTCTCCAGATGCACGAGTGTAGTTCTAACATTGTGTTGTTCTCCGCTTTCAGTTGGCCGGACGCGAGTCGTCCCACACCTCACCCCGCTCGCATGGCAGTACTCTCGCCACGGGGAGCAGACGGTTCTTTGACACGCGCTGTTTGATGAGACAGCGCGAGGGATGATTACACGAACTGTGGAGAACGTGGCGGAGGTGTGGGAGGTACAATAGCCAGCTCGGCATAGCGGAGCGGCTGTGAAAAATAGAAACGTTGCTCTCGCTGGGGACCGGGCAGTCCGGCGCTCCGCGTCAACACGAATCGCAGGGACTGCGCTGATACCACTCCATCCGGCCCGGACGGATGGCAGGTTTGCAAGGCACACTGGAAGCTGGCCCGTGTCTTCTTGTGCGCATGCGGACAATCCGGGCTATGGGGGGAATGCGCTTGTGTCTTCTTCCCGTATGAGATGGGACAGTGCTGTTTCGCCTGACAGCAGGCACGCTGGTCTGCAAAGAGGAGCAGTTGGAACCCCTGCCCGACTCGGCCCTGGCCCATAAAGGCGAGGACGAGCAGCAGAACGAGACAGCGAATGATATAGGGCCGCTTCAAGACAAGTCCCCCACTCCCTTGCTTTTCCTATAAGATGCCGTTCTCAAGGGCAAGACGCACCCCCGCTGGTACGAGTCCCAAGCGTATAAAATATGGTATAGTCGAAAGCGGATCGCACAATAGACCGTATAAGGAGTCATTCATGGACGTACATAAAAAGCGCGATACCACCCCCGCCGAGCAGCCCTCAATCAAACGTCGCGATGTCCTGCTAGGCGTATCGAGTGCTGCCCTGGCCGGGTTGGTCGCCTCTCCAGCCTTGGCCGCCCATCACGAGCAGGCCGAGCATACACACGACGACGCCCCAAAACACCGTACGCTCGTCCTGGCGGCCCAAGCCTGCGTGGGCATCGGAGCGATGTGTCTGAAGCATTGTCTAAACCTGTTTGCGACAGGTGACACGTCGCTGTCCGCCTGTGCCGCGCGCATCCAGGAGATGAATGCGGTAAGCGAAGCGCTGGGTGTGCTCGCCGCAGCCGATTCCGCCCAACTCAAAGCCTTTGTCCCCGTCTGCATAGCCGTTCATGACGCCTGCGAAGAGGAATGTCGCAAGCATACCCATCATCCGCTCTGCATAGAGACCGCCGAGGCATGCGCCACAGTCACTGCGGAATGCAAAAAAGTGGTGGCCTGAAAAGAGACCGTATTTCTTGTCCCCTCCCTCTAATCCGACCTACGCTTCCGGGCAGGCCGCTTTACGGAGGCTTTGCGTGAACGGGCGCTTTTTGAACCCGCCGCAGCGCGCTTGCGTGACTTTGAGCTGTCAAACGCATAGTCGTAATCGATCCGCAGCGGGGCATGATCCGAAAAACGTTCTTCCTTATAGATCGCGGTCTGCGTGGCCAGTTTGGCTAAGCCCGGTGTGACCACTTGGTAATCGATCCGCCAGCCAACGTCTTTCGCCCAAGCCTGGCCGCGAAATGACCACCAGGTATACTGTTCCGCGTCTGGATTAACCCGTCGAAACGCATCCGCAAGACCCACCTCATCAAACACCCGCGTCAGCCAGTCGCGTTCTTCGGGGAGGAAGCCGGAGTTCTTCTGGTTGCCCCGCCAATTCTTGAGATCCTTTTCCGTATGGGCGATATTCCAGTCCCCGCACAGCACGACATGACGGCGACTGGCGCGCAGCGCTTTCAACTCCGGCAAGAGCTTGTCCATGAACCGATATTTCACCTTTTGGCGCTCTTCGGAACTCGAACCGGACGGCAGGTACATTGAAATCACCGCAAGCCGGCCAAAGTCCGCCCGTAGATAGCGTCCTTCGCGGTCCGCGTCAGGCCAGCCCCAGCCGACCCGGACGCGATCCGGTTGCCGCCGGGCATAGATGCCCACGCCGGAATAACCCGGCTTTTCCGCGTAGTGAAATGTCCCGGTCAGGCCTGCGACTTCTTGATAAGTGGGGATAACATCTTTTTCCTGGGCTTTGAGCTCCTGGACACACACCACGTCGGCGTTTTGTTGCTCCAGCCAGGCAAAAAATCCTTTGCTGGCCGCCGACCGAATGCCGTTCAGGTTACAGCTAATGATCCGCATCTCGATGCTCCTCCCCACGCAGCCTGAGCGCCAGCTTGCCCCACCGGCAGTAGAGGGTCAACAGCCCGCCCTTCCCTACAAGACGGCCTCCTGTGACCAGGGTATAATACGGACCATATCTCTCGTGAGCCGGAGGAGAAGACATGACACGATTACACGTTGAAGGTGAAGTCCAATCGCCCAGAGCCTTTGGCTTTGCCGAGCTGCGGGCGCTATCGGATCAGATTGAGGACGTGAGCCGGCTCATTCCCGGCCGAGAAGGCAGCGCCCTCCGTCTCCAGGCAATACTGGACCAGGTCGGACCAAAAGCAACCGTCCGCTACGTCACCCTGGAGTCCACCGACGGAAAGTTTTCCGCCAGTGTGCCGCTGGAAGCCGTACAGGAGGGCATTGTTGCCTATCGTTTCAACGAGGCCGCCCTACCGGAGAACAAAGGTGGGCCGTATCGTTTTTTTATTCCAAACGTTGCGGAGTGCCATGTGGCCGAGGTTGACGCCTGCGCCAATGTCAAATTTCTGGGCCGCATCCGCTTGAGCCACGAGAAAGGCCGGGATGTGCGTCCGACCAGCCCGCAGGCGCATGAGGAACATCATGACAAGCCCGGCCACGAGCATCTGGCCTGAACGGTGGGGGCAGTCGGCTGCCCCCTGCCTCCAGAGGCCAAGCGAAAAGTGACGCCTAGCGCGTGAAATTCAACTTCAGGCCCGGACGCGGCCAGTCCATGGCCACCAGCTTACCCGTTCCCGACAGGGTGATATAGGCCGTTTTCAGGTCCGGTCCACCAAAACAAATATTGGTCACCACCGGGTCGCCAGGCACAGGCACATGCTCGACCGACGAGCCGTCCGGCGCAAACACGCTAATGCCACCATTCAGGATGGTCGCCACACACACGTTGCCGTTAGCCTCGACCGCTAACGAATCAAGGAGTTGATAGCCCGATAACCCTGCTACCAGGACGCCACCACCCGGACCGGCCAGGAGCGGACCGCCCGCCCCTTCCACGCGTTCCAACTCGCCCGGACCGGTAACGTTCCAGCCCCACACCCGCGCTTCAAAGGTCTGGGCCGCATACAGGGTCGCATCGCCAGGGGCCAGGCCGATGCCGTTCGGTCCCTGGATCGGATAGACGACTTCCTTGATGAGCGAGCCGTCTGTCTTGGCGTAATAGAGGCCGCATACGTCGCGGTCACGGTCGCGGATCTTGCCGAAGTCGCTGAACCACATGCCGCCTTGGGCATCGAACACAATATCGTTCGGGCCGCACAGCTTATTGCCGTCACACTCGGTATAAATTGTTTCCACCGCCCCGGTGTCGATATCGGCCCGTTGGATAGAGCCATTGGTATAGCTTTCAGGGATACCGTGCGGCACGGTCAGCCCGCCGGCTTCGATCCATTCAAAACCGCCGTTATTACACACGTAGATTTTGCCGTCGGGTCCAATCGCCGCACCGTTCGGCCCGCCACCCGTTTCAGCCACGACTTCCTTGGTTCCATCAGGTTTGACTCGCGTCAGCGTGCCACGCTTGATCTCGGTCAGGATGACGCTGCCGTCATCCATGGCAATCGGGCCTTCGGGGAATTCCAGGCCGGAGGTTATTTCACGTATTTCTGCCATATGTTCTCTCCTTTCATTCTTTCCTCCGGCTGTATGTAGCACGCCCCGGCATGGCGTGTCAGGTAGCGTCGGCTTTATGCGATACGGGCAGCCCTGCTCCTGTCCAGCCGAACATGCCGCCGGACAGAACCAGGAGAGAAGGGAAGCCGTTTTGTCCTAACACGTCCGCCGCTCTGCCTGAGCGACGTTCCGTCTTTCACACAAGGACGACCGTTTGGGAGCGACAGGGAGTCAACTCGTTCATTCGTTTGTCTAAATCGGAGACCGGCAGCAAATGGGCCCCCTCGATATGCCCAAGCTCGCCGGTAAATTCGTCCAGGTCTCGCACGTCGAGCACATAGGGTGGATTTTCTTCTCCCAGCATTTCGCACAGCTGAAGGGGAGCGATTTCTTTCCACGTTTTCTCCTGGGGAATGCGAGCCTGAAAGGGGAGGAGTAATAACCGCCCGAGGTGAAACGAATCTCGGTAATATGACAGTCCAATCTCAAGTCCCAGTTGCCCTAAAGCCGGCTCGGCCCGGTAGGTTCCGCACAGCCGATCCCACCATGGGACGGAAAAGCCGAAGTTTGCATTGGTTTCCACCGCTCGTGTAGAGTGATGAATCCGATGCATGTCTGGCGTCACAAGGAACCAACGCAGACGCCGGTCAAGCCTTTCAGGAAGACTGACATTCCCGTGATTAAAAACAGAAGTGGCGTTCAGAATGATTTCAAAGGCGATGGCGGCCCAAACAGGTGCTCCCAGCGCAATAATGACCACCGCTTTGTAGGCGAGAGAGAGGAATATCTCGATCGGATGAAAACGGAGGCCGGTCGTGGCATCGAATCCAAGATCGGCATGGTGGACCTGATGCAAACGCCACAACAGGGGGAAGGCATGGAAGAGACGGTGCTGGAGGTAGAGGGCGAAATCGAGGACGAGGATGGTGACAGGGACGGCGAACCAGAAAGGCGCTGACACCCAATGCAGCAGTCCAATCTGCTGTTCTGCCGCAAAAGTGGCCGCCATATATGCCACGGCCCCTACGACAGCCCATACCAAAACCACATTGAGCAGCGTCAGCCCCAGGTTCGTAGGCCAGCGTTCTTGTCTTCCCTGAGCAAGAATACGGCGCGGGGAGATGAATTCCCACGTGACCATTATGGAAAAGGCCGCGAGAAAGGGCCAGAAGCGAATCCACATTCCCATAGCGAATACTCCTCCAAAACGGTCGGATTCGCCCTACCTTTTCAGCCATTCGTTGACTTCGTACACAGTTATCCGGTTAAGAGTTTTCTTGTGAAAGCCATAGATTCATCGCATAGCATAGGTCATGTCAGCATCGTTCCACAATATGCACGTTCCCCTTTCGACCGACATCCATACTCGTCTCAAAGCAGAAGCAAAACGCTCTGGACGACCCGCAACCGTCTTGGTTCGGGAAGCTATTGAAACATGGCTTGTGGAACGGGAAAAAACGGCCCTGCATCACGCCATCACCCACTACGCCCAGGCAGTTGCCGGTACTTCCGACGACCTGGATGCGGATGTGGAAAAAGCCGCCGTCGAACATCTTCTTGATAGTGGACGAGGCACACAGCTTCCTAAAGCGCTTCACGATAGGCTATAGCCATCTCGTTCCGCTCCTGTCATGCCGGACCTGATGTGGCATCCAGCGGACTGCGGAGACGAGAGGTCTGGATTCCCGCTTGCGCGAGAATGACGGGCGGCTGTACAGAGGCGTCAATTGTTCTAACGAGACACACCACCCCCAATCAGCTACCCTACTCTTTGAGGAGCACGTGGGATGACGAAAAACACCCTCTACTATGGCGACAACCTGGATGTCTTACGACGCTATATCCAAGATGAGTCGGTAGACTTGGTATACCTCGATCCGCCCTTCAAGAGTGACCAGGACTACAACGTACTGTTTGCCGAGCAGGACGGATCACGGGCCGCCGCTCAGATCAAGGCATTCGGCGACATGTGGCAATGGGACGAAGCATCGGCCCAAGCCTATCAAGAAGTGGTTGAGACCGGTGGGCAGGTGTCGCAGGTGCTGCAATCGTTTCGCGGCTTTCTTGGCGACAATGACATGCTGGCCTATCTCGCCATGATGGCACCCCGCCTAGTGGAACTTCGTCGGGCGCTGAAGTCCACCGGCAGCTTGTACCTCCACTGTGATCCGACCGCTTCGCATTATCTCAAGCTGCTATTGGACGCTGTATTCGGCCCGGTTAATTTCAGGGCCGAGATTGTGTGGAAGCGGACCAGCGCGCATAGTAGCGCTAAACGCCCTGGCCCTGTCCACGATGTGATTTTGCTCTACTCAGCAGGGGATAGATACACCTGGAATCCGCAATATCAAGACTATGACGATGAATACATAGAACAACGATTCCGAAAAGATGAACGAGGCCGCTGGTTTAAGGATGGAGACGCCACAGGCGCAGGGACACGGGACGGAGAGACAGGGAAACCGTGGCGAGGATTCAACCCTACCGGCAAAGGACGCCATTGGGCGAATCCTCCGGCAAAGATGGACGAGTTAGACGCTGCGGGTGATATCTACTGGCCGGAAAAGAGCGGCGGATGGCCGCGTCTCAAGCAATATCTTGAGGACACATGCCCGGCGTGCCGCTCCAAGACCTGTGGACCGACATCCCGCCGATCAACTCACAAGCCAAAGAACGCCTCGGCTACCCGACCCAGAAGCCGGGAGCCTTGCTGGAGCGGATCATCAAAGCCAGCAGTAATGAAGGCGACATTGTTTTAGACCCCTTCTGTGGTTGTGGGACGGCCATTGCTGCCGCCCAGAAATTATCACGATCCTGGATCGGCATTGATATCACCCATCTTGCCATTGGTCTCATCAAGCATCGCTTGCGAGACACGTTTGGCGATGACATCACCCAGAGCTATGAAGTGATCGGTGAGCCGGTGTCCCTCCCGGACGCGGAAGTATTGGGGAAAGATGATCCCTTTCAATTCCAGTGGTGGGCCTTGGGCTTAGTTGGCGCCCGCCCCGTTGAGCAGAAGAAAGGCGCGGACAAAGGCATCGACGGACGGCTCTATTTTCATGATGACGCTGCCGGCGCGAAAACCAAACAAATCATCTTTTCGGTCAAAGCCGGGCGGACTTCCGTTCCCCATGTGCGGGATTTACGCGGGGTCATCGAGCGGGAGAATGCGGAAATCGGCGTCCTGCTGTCACTCCAGGAGCCAACAAAGCCCATGCGGACAGAAGCGATGGGGGCAGGCTTTTACGAATCCCCGTGGGGAACACGCCACCCACGAATTCAACTGTTGACGGTGACGGATTTGCTGCTCGGAAAAGGCGTCAATCGGCCAACCCAGCACGGCAATGTCACCTTCAAGAAGGCACCGAAGCATACACGAGAAACCGGGCAACAGGGGGATTGTTCAAGAAGTGAGACAACGACTTGAGTAAGGCAGGCAAGGAAATATCATGGTATCTGTCGGGCAGGTCAGCGTAGTGTAACCCGACACCTGGAGAAGCGATAGCTGAGTTCCCCAGATCAGAATTATCAAAGAGGGCTGTAATGAGATTGATTAAAGTGAAAGTAGAGAATTTTCGATCAATTAAAGATTCAACAGAATTTGAAATAGATAATATGACTTGCCTTGTTGGAAAGAATGAGGCCGGGAAAACAGCGCTTCTTCAAGCGCTGAACATTCTCAGACCTTACGGAGATAGAGAGGCCAAGTACGATAAGGTCAACGATTATCCAAGGCGCTTTCTCAGCAATTTCGATGAACGTCATCCACATGGAAATGCAGTTGTTTCGACAACGTGGTGGGAGCTTTCCAAAGAAGCTCGGCAACACTTGAGTGCCGAGTTTGGCGAAGACGCAATCAAAGGAGATATCTTTACCATAAAAAGTGGCTATGGTTGCGGAAGGACTATTTGGGATTTGCCTATAGATGAAGCTAAAGCGATTAAGAACATTATTGGTCGCTTTCGGCTTAACGCGACAGAGCAAAGCCCTCTGAAGAAAAGTAAAACGCTTCAAAATCTTATTTCAGCGTTAGAAAGAATAGGAACGAGGACAAAGAAACAAGAAGCAATTCTCACCTATATAAAGGAGTATCGCGACGAGAACCTATTCAAGAAGGGCATTGATCTAATAAAGAATCTGGTCCCTCTTTTTCTCTACGTATCTCATTATGACCGAATGTCTGGCGAGATTTCGGTCGAGCACCTCATCAATCAGCAGAACAGTAGCGAGATAGAGAAAGAGGATGAAATTTTCCTGGATTTCCTGGAGTTCTCTGGAACAACGCTGGAAGAGTTGCGAGACACTCGCCGTTTTGAAGAACTCAATGCCAAATGTGAGGCAGCCTCTAATTCCATCACTGAACAGATATTTGAGTATTGGTCGCAAAATGATGCCCTTGAAGTAGAAGTGAAGTTCTCTCAGGGGCTTCCTGAAGATCTAGCCCCCTTCAATTCCGGGACCGTTGCCCGCGCCCGAGTAAAAAACACTCTTCATCGAGCGAGCGTTCCGTTTTCTGAACGAAGCGCCGGCTTTGTGTGGTTCTTCTCTTTCCTTGTTCAGTTTGCGCAAATACGTAAAGAGGCCGGAAACGTCATTATTCTACTTGACGAACCAGGGCTCACTCTTCATGGAAAAGCCCAAGCCGACTTATTGCGTTACATAGAGAAAAAACTCCTGCCTCATCACCAAGTCATTTTTTCAACTCACTCTCCTTTCATGGTTCCCGCACACCGTTTGGAAACAGTCAGAATCGTTGAGGATGTTGTTGATAGGTCAGGCAAAAGGCCCGTTCCTCGCGGCACGAAGGTTAGCTCTGATATTTTGGTGACTGACAAGGAGACCATGTTCCCTTTACAAGGCGCTCTCGGGTACGACATTACACAGAGTCTATTCGTTGGGGAAAACACTCTACTTGTCGAGGGAGCTTCTGACATTCTATATCTACAAGCGTTTTCCGATGCCCTAAAACGGCGAGGCCGGGAGTGCTTAGACCAGCGTTGGACACTCTGTCCGGCTGGAAGCATAGATAAGATTCAACCTTTTGTTTCCTTATTTGGCGGGAATCATCTGAATGTTGCCGTTCTCACCGATATGGCCCAGGGCAGCAAAAAAACACTGACAAAGCTCAAACAAAGCCAGATATTAGAGGTTGGGCATTTATACACGATTGCGGACTTTGTGGATAAAGACGAAGCGGATTCAGAAGACCTTTTCGAAGAGGCCCTTTTTCTCCGAATTGTCAACAAAGCTTTTGATCTTCCAGCAAAACATGAATTAACACTCGAATCATTGAGTGAGACCAGAGACAAGATACCGAGAGTGGTCAAAAGAGTTGAAGCTGCATTCAACGCCATGCCCGATACAATCCCGATATTTGACCATTTTACCCCGGCCTCATGGCTAATCCGTAATCTCGAAATTTTGGATGCCGAAGATAGCGAGGTGTTGAGTACGTTGGGACGCACAGAAAAGATATTCCACAACTTTAACAAATTATTGGAATAATCCGACGGCCCCTGTTCAGGAAGTGAAGCAGCGAAGCTTCTCGTTTCGTTATGAGGAGGAGATATGAAAAAGCGTATTGTGGTCTGCGCGGACGGCACCTGGAACCGTCCCGAGAAAAATTTGAAAGAAGACGTTCCAACCAACGTGATTCGGCTTGCTCGTGCCGTCAGCCCGGTTGCCGGTGACGGCATGCCACAACAAGTATTCTACGATTGGGGATTAGGTTCCTACCATGATGAGTGGAGTGCCGGGACAATGGGTAGCGGCATACATAAGAATATCATGGACGGCTACCGTTATATCGTTCAGAACTACTCACCGGGGGACGAGTTGTTTCTGTTCGGCTTCAGTCGTGGAGCATACACGGTGCGGAGTCTATGCGGCCTTATTAACAACTGCGGTATCCTGAAACGCCCAGACGCGCGTCTGATACAAACAGCTTTCGATCACTATAAGCGTCAAGGACCCCAGTATGCACCAAAAGGAACAAAGTCTATCGCGTTTCGTAAGAGTCATGCCCATCCGTCCAAAGAGGTCCGGTTCCTGGGCGTGTTCGATACGGTGGGGGCGCTTGGGATTCCGTTTTCTTGGCTCGGTTGGTTAAACGCCGAGGATGAGTTTTATGATTCAAAAATGGGTCCAAACGTCTGTATCGCCCGCCATGCCCTCGCTATTGATGAGCGACGCTACGACTTTGAAGCAACCATTCTACAATCCCGAAGAAACCTGGATTTGAAGCAGGTATGGTTCGTTGGAGTCCATTCCGATGTGGGAGGGGGCTACAAGCCGGACAAAGGCGGCAAGTTGCTTTCGGACATCACACTGGGCTGGATGATGGGTGAGGCCGAGCAAGCCGGCCTGTCGTTCGAGAAGCACCTTAGTCGGAGACTGAAGCCGGACCCTGCCGCCACGCTACACGATTCTTCGAGCCTCAAGTTTCGTTCCTGGAAGGACATATGGCGTCCAATAAACCATAGGAAGGGAAAAGTGTTGATTCACAAGTCGGTGAAAGAACGCTGGGAGCAAGATTCTAATTACCGGCCAGAGAGCTTAAAGAAATATATCGCTAAAAACGGGTGGCCGACGCTGGTAGGATGAGCGCCTCCAAGGAATCTATTGCCCGTAGAAACTTAGAACGCTACGGTGGCAAAAATACAGGGAATAATAATGACCACTGTAAATCCCCTAGACATTCCCGCTGCAACCGCTGGTACGACGCAAGCCGCGCCTGTCTATCGCTATCTGATGCAGCAGCCGGACCATTGGCTCCGGCAGGCATTCTTTGTTGGGCGGCCTAAGTTGCCGGTGTCCCGTGTTATCGAGTCCATACGGGCGAATAGCCAGAGTCTAGAGAGCGCCGCTCAAGATTGGTCCCTCCCCGTGGCGGCTCTTGAGGAAGCCCTTGACTACTATGGGCGTTTTCACGACGTGATCGAGGCTGATACGGCTGACGAATTGGCCCTCAGTAATGAACTTGTCCAGTCACAGCCGCCGAAGCAGTGAAGATTCTCGTCACACCTTCTTAGCCACCCACCACGCCTGAGCCGCCGCCGCTATCAGCCGTAAGGCATCGCGACTGCCGGCTCCTTCGCCTTTTTCAAAATCGCCCTCGACCCGGCCCATCTGATTGGTGACGTGGGCAAAGCATACGACCGTCTTGTCCCGTGCCTGGGCGAAGGCATACAGGGCGGCGGCCTCCATCTCAACAGCAAGAATTCCGCGCTGTTCCGCGTGTCGAATCGCTGCTTGTGTTTCTCGAAACGGGGCATCAGTTGTCCAGGTCGCTCCGCGATAGACCGGTGGATCTCCATCTGAGAGGGCGCGGGTAAACAGTTCCAACAGGTCCGGCTTCAAGAACGAGAAATCAGACGGTGGCAGGTAGTGATAGCTCGTGCCTTCGTCGCGCAGGGCTTTTTCCACCAGAATGAAAAACGGCGGCTCTTCTTTTTGGACAATCTGCCCGGAGGAGGTGACATGGATGAGCAACTGACAGCCGGAGGCAAATAATTCCTCAGCTACCAAAACGGCAAACGGCGCGCCTACCACATGCCGGATAATACCGATCTCAATCTCGTTGGGCGTGAACCGGTGTAAGGTCGTGTGGTAACAGGCCCAGGAGTCGTGTTCGTGCGCCTCACCCCGGTCCAGCAGGCTGGCAACAATATCCCCGTCCGGGTCAAGTACACAGATGCTCGGCACCTGGCCTTCTGGCAAGCCCATTTGACGCCGCGCTTCGCGCAACAGATTTTCCGGTACAAACTGCGACGGCCGGTCGTAGGCTTTGTGTTGGAGAACAGGAGGAGATGGGCGGGTGTCGGCCATGTTCGCTGGAGAACGTCAGACCGCGCCTTACAAGCGTTGCAACGCGAAGACGGCGGTGGTGGCGCGTAAGTTTTTGTAGCGCAGCCCCTTCAACCGCCGGCTGCGGGATAGATAGATCTCTTCCAGTATGCCGAAGTCCAAATGGTGACAAAAGTCGCAAAAGTCAGCCACGGTAAACGCCTGCCAGCGTGGCGCTTCGTGCCAGCGTTCGGCCAGATCAAGGACCTGTGGAATGCGACCGGCAACAAGCATTTCGAGCCGACAGCGCCAAAAGCCCCAGTTCGGAAAGCTGACAATTGCATGGCTGCCAACCCGGAGCATCTCACTCAGGATCATGGCCGGATCGTTCAAAAAGGGCAATGTCTGACTCAAAATCACCGAGTCAAAACTCGCATCCGGGTAATCGGCCAAGCCCTCTTCCAGATTTCCCTGGCGTACGCTCAGCCCGCGCCGGACACAGGCCAGCATGCCCTCTTCGCTGCGTTCCACGCCCCGCCCCGTCACCTGTTTGCTACGCACCAGATATTCGAGCAGGGCCCCGTCACCACAGCCCAGGTCCAACACCCGCGATCCGGCCGGAACCATATCAGCAATAGCGAGCAGGTCTGACCGCAGCAGGACCGGACTCCCGCTCGACAGGGCCGGACGCGGAGGCGCAGACGGTTCAGTCTCAGCACTCATGCCGCGGCCTCGGTCTTTGTCGGCTCCTTTGGTGGGGCGGTTGGCGGGAAACCGGGCGGGAGGGCTATCTGCTCCGACTGGACCAAGCGCTCCAGAAAGCCGCTGAGTAGCTTGGTCATGGTTTCGACCTCAAGCAGAAACGCATCATGTCCCCATGAGCTTTGGACGTCCAAATAGGTCACGTCCGCACCGGCCGCGGTGAGCGCACTGACCAGCTCTTTACTGTGATAGCTCGGGTAGAGCCAGTCGCTGGTAAAGCTCAGCACCAGGTAGCGCAGGTCGGCCGAGTTGGCAAAGGCGGCCGCCACCGAACCGGTCTGTGCGCTCAGATCAAAATAGTCCATCGCCTTGGTCACATACAGATAGCTATTGGCGTCAAACCGGCGTGTAAAATTATGGCCTTTATATTTGAGATAACTCTCGACCTGAAACTCGGAACGAAACTCATAGCCGTACCGCACCTGGTCCTGGAGACGACGCCCGAACTTCTGTTGCATGGACTCTTCGCTCAGATAGGTAATATGGCCAACCATGCGGGCGACCGCCAGGCCGGCATCGGGTTTGAGGCCGGCGGCGTAATAGTCTCCGTTATTCCAGGCCGGGTCGGCATAAATCGCCTGCCGCCCCACCTCGCTCAGGGCAATCAGCATGGGGCTATGATGGGCGGTGGTCGCAATGGGAATGACGGCTTTCAGCCGGTGCGGATAATGCACTGCCCACTCAAGCGCCTGCATCCCGCCCATTGAGCCGCCGGCCACACACAGCAGGCTGTCTATACCCAGATGATCGATCAGCCGGACCTGGGCGCGCACCATGTCCCCGATGGTCACGACCGGAAAGTGCATGCCGTACGGTTTGCCGGTCGCCGGGTCGGGGTCTGACGGTCCGGTCGAGCCGTAGCAGCCGCCCAGGACATTGCTGCAAATAACAAAGAATTTATTGGTATCAAAGGCTTTGCCCGGTCCGATACAGTCATCCCACCAGCCGGCTTTGGCCTCGTCCGGCTGATGGTAGCCGGCCGCATGTGCGCTGCCGCTCAGGGCGTGCGTAATCAGGATGGCGTTGGTCCGGTCGGCGTTGAGCTGGCCGTAGGTTTCATACGCCACGGTCACCGGACCAAGGGTCGCCCCACTATCCAACTGAAAGGGCTCGTCCTCAGCAAAAGTCAACCGCTGCGGCTGAACGAGCCCGACTGAGCCATCCGTGCTCATGATCTATCCCGTCACTCCTCAGAACCGACCCTGGCCTACTTGGCGGCGTGCAAGGCTTGTTCCAGGTCCCAGATGATGTCGTCAATATCTTCCAAGCCAACACTCAGCCGGACAAAATCCACCGTTGCACCAGCACTGATCAACTCGTCTTCATTGAGCTGACTGTGGGTCGTGCTGGCCGGGTGAATCGCCAGACTCTTTGCATCTCCGACATTGGCGACATGGCTGTGCAGCTTGAGGCTGTTAATGAATTTCTCACCCGCGGCCCGGCCACCCTTAATCTGAAAGCCCATGATCGAGCCGGGTCCGAGCGGCAAATACTTCTTGGCCTTTTCATGGTCCGGGCTGTTGGCCAGTCCGGGGAAAGCGACCGCGTTCACACCGGCATGACCCTCCAGAAACTCGGCCACCTGCTGGGCGTTTACGATGTGGCGTTCCATACGCAGGCTCAGCGTCTCGATCCCGAGCAAGGTCGTAAAACTGTCAAACGGAGCCTGGCAGCCGCCCACGTCGCGCAGGATTTGCACCCGCGATTTGAGTATCATGGCCGGCGCTCCGAGGTCGGCGTATACCAGGCCGTGGTACGACGGGTCCGGTTCGGTAAAGTTTGGAAAGCGCCCGCTGGTCCAATCGAAATTGCCGCCATCGACGATCATGCCGCCGATGGCCGTTCCGTGGCCGCTCAGAAACTTGGTTGTGCTATGCGTCACAATATGTGCGCCCCACTCAAACGGGCGGCACAGGTAGGGCGTGGCAAACGTGTTGTCGATCATCACCGGGATACGATGCGCCTCGGAAATGGCTGACACTTCCTCAAAGGGGAACACCGTAATATCCGGGTTGCCCAAGGTCTCGCCATAGATAATTTTGGTATTGGGCTGGATGGCCTTTTCAAATTCTTCGGGCTTGGTCGGGTCTACAAAGGTCGAGCTAATGCCCATGCGCGGGAAGGTATGCGCGAACTGATTAAACGTGCCGCCGTACAGCCGACCGCTGGTCACAATATGGTCGCCCTGGCCGCACAGCGCCATGATGGCCATCATCTGCGCCGCGTGGCCGCTACTGGCCGCCAGCGCTCCTACCCCGCCCTCAAGGGCGGCGACCCGCTGTTCCAGCACATCATTGGTCGGGTTCATGATGCGCGTGTAGATATTGCCGGGTTCGCTCAGCGCGAACAGATTGGCCGCGTGCTCGGTATTCTTAAACTGGTAACTCGTAGTGTGGTAAATCGGAACGGCTCGGCTGCCCGTCGTTGGGTCGGGGCTTTGTCCTGCGTGCAACTGACGCGTATTAAAACCGTATTTGCGTTCGTTGGTATCGTCTGCGCCCATGCGATTCTCCTCTTCCTTTCGTGGCTCTCACACTCTTAGCCGATTCCGGCGCATAGGGCTATAACACGGAGTCCCCTTGTCTCTGTTCTCTCTCGGGAGGGGATGCTATTCTGCTCGGTTGAGCGTTGTTGTCTCGGTCAGCGTGGCTGGCTATGATGCCTGGGCTCGACAAAGAAGGACGGCAAAGGAGGATATAATGGCAGGACAATTCTGCGTCTCACTGACCCACGCAAAGGATAATACCGATAAGGCAACTGTTGCCTTTGTGATTGCCAACGCCGCGCTGGGCTCGGACCAGGAAACCCTGGTCTTCTTGAGCACCGAGGGCGTGCGTTTGGCCGTCAACGGCTATGCCGACGATATGCATGAGGACGGCTTTGCTCCGCTCAAGGAGCTGATGACCAATTTTGCCGAAGCCGACGGCACGATATACGTGTGCTCGCCCTGCTTTAAGAAACGCGGCCTGGATGAGAACAATCTGGTACCGGGGGCCAGGATTGTTGGCGGTGCCAAGCTAGTCGAATTCCTGGCTGGTGGGACGCCGAGCGTGTCGTATTAGAGAGACCCCTCACCCTACCCTTCCCTTTGGGAGAGGGAAACAGAGCATGGGACTAGGAAAGTATGGATTCCGATACGCAGACTCACCCATATCAGCCAGCAGATAGTTTTGACGGTGGGGACCTCGACTGTGGCAATGGCCTGTTGTTGCTGATCCGCAAGCATATTGATCCCCTCACCCCAGGCCAACTGCTCGAAATCCTGTCCACCGAAACCTCGGTGGTCGAGGACCTGCCGGCCTGGTGCCGTCTGACCGGAAACGATTTGGTCTCCCACATCAGCCGGGGCAAACAGAACAGCTTCCTGGTTTCAAAAGGCCCGGCTGCGGACCTCCGTGCTGCGGAACCCGAACCAACGACTCCTCCAAAAAAGAAAAAAAAGAAGGCGAAACCCCATTCAGCGCGCGAAAAGGAATACGCCCCGATTACCCAGCCCGTCGCCGAGGTCGTGATTCCCGACCGTCTTCCATCGCCGGCCCCGGCTCCGAGCATTGCGCCCCTGGCGGTTACGGGCGTCGGCAGTTGGCCACGACCTCCCTGGCTGTTACGCGCCCTCAACGATCATCTCGAAGGCCGCATGTCGGCCGAAGAGTTTGGCCAAACCGCGGATGACGCCGTGCGGCTGGCGGTCGCCGCCCAGCAGCGCGCTGGTGTTGCTGTGCTCACCGACGGCGAGCAGCGCCGGGATAACTACGCCAGCTTCGTCGGCGGGCTGCTCGACAACTGCCAGTTGATTCCGATTACCGACCTGCTGCCGTATGTCGATGATCCCGAAGAGTTCGAACGCGAGTTGCGCGCCCTGGACGTTCCGGCCGGCAAGGTGCGCCATCCGGCCGTTTTCGGGCCGCTGGGCCGCAGCCGCACGCTGACCGTTCACGAGGCAACCTTTCTTGCCAGCCTGACCGACCAGCCGCTCAAGGTCGCCCTGCCCGGCCCCTATCTGTTGACCCGCACAATGTGGATGGAATGCATCTCCGACCGAGCCTATGACACGCGGGAAGAACTCGCCACGGATATCGTTCGGGTCTTGCGCGAGGAACTCCACTTCTTGCTCGGCGCAGGTGTCTCGATGGTTCAGTTGGACGAACCGGTCCTGACCGAGGTTGTCTTCAGCGGCAGCTCAAACAATCGCACGTTTATGTGTGGTGCGCTGGGAGAGAAACGTGAGGCTGCGGAGGAATTGGCCCTGGCCGAATCGCTCATTAACCAGGTGGTCGCTGACCTGCCCCACGAGCGCCTGGCGCTGCACATCTGTCGCGGCAACTGGACACCGGATGAAAGTGTCGCCCTGGCTGGCGACTATGAGCCCCTCCTGCCTCTCTTGAAAAACGTCAAGGTTGGCACGCTCATGCTTGAACTCTGTACGCCTCGGGCTGGAGATGAGGCGGTGCTGCGCGGCCTGCCGGACGACCGGCGCATCGGCATTGGGGTGGTGAATCAAAAGACGCAAAGCCTTGAGACAGTGGACCAGATTGTCGCAAAAGCAGAGAAAGCCATTCGTCTTTTTGGGGCCGAGCGTCTCCTGCTGACGCCCGACTGTGGCTTTGCCACGTTTGCCGATAATCCCATCGCGTCAGCCACGCTTGCCGAACAAAAACTGACAGCCATCACACAGGCCGCGACTATTCTTCGCGACCGGCACGGCGTATAGGTCATCATTACCGGTCCGCTCCGCCCGGAAGAACGCCGGACAGTCCTACACACGCCAGCGAGGAGCCATCCCTCAATTCTGGCTCCTCGCCTATCCAATCTGGCGCGGAGTAATATTCTTACAACCTAATTGCAAATACATTAAATACTTGATATCGAAGTCCATCTGTAAGGACAGAGAAAAGCTTCCTTGTGAGAAAAGGACATCAAAATCATGCGCCATAGGAATATATCCCTACGAGGCTTCACCATCTGGAGTGTCTCTTTCCTCTTGCTGTTCGTCTGGGCGCTCCCGGCTCTTGCCCAAAACGATGGACAGCTCATCGTCGCTGACCCGGCAGCGGAGAAGCTCTACGTCTATGAACTCCCATCACTCACCTTACAGGCGGAGTTCGATAACGTGCGGATGGCTCCACAGGCGGGCTTTCTTCCCCTCAAAGGAGAACGGCTCATTTTTATCAATGAAGAGGCCGCCCCGCCCGACGAGCACGAGGGTGAGGACGAGCACGGTCATCAGGACGAGCACGAGGGTGAGGACGAGGGTGAGGACGAGCACGGTCATCAGGATGAATCCGGCCACGAGGACACCCACAGCGAGGCCGGTACGAGCGGCGAGATGATCATGCTCAAGATGAATCTCAGAGGGGAACCAGCCATCATTGGCCGCGCGGTAGTGAACTGGACGGGCGGAGTTGGCCAAATAGCGGTGCATCCGAAAATGGAATTTGCCGCGGTTGCTTCGGGCACAGTATACGCTGAGGACAGCGACCACGAGGACCACGGTGACCATGACGAGGATGCGCATGACGACCATGACATGGACGAGCATGGACATGAGGATGAGCACGACGAGGGAGATCACGGCGGCCATGACGAGGATGAGCATGGCCATGAGGACGACCACGACGGCCACGACGAGGATGAGCATGCTCATGAGGACGACCACGGCACAGGTGGGGGGTCTGTCTCCGTGGTCGATTTACGCTGGTGGACTTCTTCATCCTATAGCACCATTGCAACGAACCCTATTGAGAGTGAAGTGCCTGGGATAGCAATCGCCCGAAGCCCCGACATGCTTTTACAACGCCTCGGAAGCGAGTTGGCTTTTGCGAAAAGCGCGCCGGGTCATGATGAAGCGGGCGAAGAAGACCACGAGGGCGAGGACGACCACGACCACGAGGGCGAAGAAGACCACGAGGGCGAGGACGACCACGACCACGAGGGTGAAGGCGAACACGACGAACATGAAGGCGAACACGACGAACATGAAGGCGAACACGACGAACATGAAGGCGAACACGACGAACATGAAGGCGAACACGACGAACACGAAGGCGAGCATGAGGACGAGCATGAAGGCGAACACGAGGACGAACACGAAGAGGAACATCATGAAGAAGGCATTCATGAAGCCTTTCGTCTCAGTCGCCTCATCAGTAACGAAGAGGCATTCCTCAGCGATGTTGAATTAGGTTCCCGGCCTCAGGGTGATGTAATCAGCCACAAGCTGAAGGTATATTGCTCAGCGACGGACATGGGCATTGAGTGCTCAGACATCGAGGGCGGAGATCTGACGCCTGGTATTACCCTGCCCTATGACACTGCTGAACGCAGTGGAGGACGTGCGTTGTATGTGCGCCTTGCCGATGACCAACGGACAGTTTTTTCTTTTATTCGGGATGATTCTGCAGATCCGACCGATTGGACCCAGTGGTCAAACGACGCGTATATCGGCAACATCGAAACCGGGGCAGTCACCCGGGTCGCCCTCGGTCCGGGGTTGCTGCATCGCTTTGCCCTCTCCAAAACCGTAGCGCTCTACATCCTGCAAGGTCTGCAGGGCGATCGCGCATTCCTGCTTGATGCCGACCCTCAGTCTCCGACATTCACGCAGATCAAGACCACGATTGCGCTTCCTGCCTTACAGGAGCCGCTTGATCCAGACCTGCCGCCACTTGCGGAGGGACAGCATTTACGACTCCCGGCGCTGACTCCAGACGGACAATGGGGATTTGTCACGCACGGTGGAGACGGCATGATCTCGGTCATCAACACGGCTCAGGCGGAGGTCGTCCAGCAGCTTGGGGTTCCCACACCGCTGGCCGGTGGTGGCTATGTCACTGCCGTCCAGAAAAAGATGAAGCTGTCAGACACGATAGGACGCTAGTGTTACGTATGACCGCTCTTCGCGGCGTAGCCCCTCGCCTCTGAGCGCAGGCGGTCGCTACAATCCGTAGCTAGGCGGCGCAACGGTCGCACAGGCCGGTAAGCTGTACTTCAAAATGGTGTCTTTTGATCGCGCGGGGCGACTGGTACGGTGCGGATACCTCGATGCTCGTATCGGGCAGGCACTCGACCTCACCACAGTCAATACAGGTAAAATGAGGATGTTGTTCGGTCTGGCCCTGCGCCTTGTCACGCAGTTCAAAACGCCAGACGTGATCGCCGTGATCCGTTCGCGACAAGAGGCCGACGTCAGTCAGGTCAATGAGATTCCGATAGAGCGTGGCCCGGTCCAATCCCGCCGGCTCCAGGGCTTCGGCGATCTCCGCATGGCTCATAGGAGTAATTGCCTGCTGAAGCCGCTGCAACACGGCAACACGGGGACCTGTGCTCCGCAGCCCAGTGGATCGAACCAGGGCACGGAGTTCAGCGATTGATCGAACGATCCTTTCCTTTTTCATAGCGTCGCCCATCTTACCGATTTCTGTGACTTCCGGCAAGAAAAAAGTGTCTCAGGTCCACCCCTTCCAACAGACAACGGAAGGATAAGCGTACTCTTCTCCACGTCTCTCCCTTTATACGAAGTGTTCATTGTATAAATTTTTACAATGTAGTTGCAAATACATCAAATACTTGATATTGAATATCCACGATGGGCCGTATTTTGTTCTCAAAGAGTTCAATGTCTCTCAATCCCTCTCCGGGTAGAGAGGAGACGGTATGACCGCGCGCGCTCCCTACCCGGCCCCCGGACAGGGTTTCCCTCCTGTTACCTTGTCCGGGGTGCCTTTTTGTCTCACTCGGCTGGTTCCTGCGTTATGCTGTCTGTAAAAACACTATTCGAGCACGCTCCCAGCATTCCCATCTACGTCATTTCCGGCTTCCTGGGGAGTGGCAAAACGACCTTCCTGCAGGGCCTCTTGGCCTATGCCGCGTCGCAGGGTCTCAAACCTGCGATCTTGATTAACGATTATGGAGACGTGAGCACCGATAGCGAACGGCTCCGGGGGCAAGGCTATCCGACCAAAATGTTTGCAGATGGCTGTATTTGCTGCACGCTGCGGCCGGACCTGACCTCCGCCCTCACGACTCTCATGACCCAGCGGCCCAATGTGATCTTTATCGAAGCAACCGGGTTGGCCGACCCTGTCCGCCTGTTGGATCAACTCACCCATATAGAGATGCTGTCACACGCATTTGTTGCCGCGATGATTGCCGTTATCGACGCGCGAGGCTCATCCCAACAGATGGCAGGCTATGGTATGCATTCATTTACTGAGACGGCAGACTTCGTCTTGATTAACAAATGTGACCTCGCCCATTGGATGCAGCTCGTCAGGGCGGTTCAAGAAGTCCAGCACAAAAACTCCCGGGCCAAAATCCTCCTGACCACATACGCCGAGGTGAGCTTTTCTGAGGTCCTGAGTCAGCAGGGGACTCGGGCAACCCCCGCTGCTGCTCGCGCGCCTCAGCATGACCATTTCCACACGCTAACCTATCGTGCTCCGTGTTCCTTTATACCGGAGCCCTTTGCCGAAGTGATGCAAGCATTGCCCGACGAAGTCTGGCGGGCGAAGGGCTTCGTTCGCTTTCACGACTCCTCGAAACAATGGGAGTTACAGTTCACTGGAAAAGAGTTTTTTATCGGACAGGTGTCCCTGACCCCACAACCTCAGGATCATCTGGTGTTTATTGGCGCGGCGTTTGACCGTTCGGCGCTTCTTGCTGCGCTCGACTCGTGTCTCGTCCCGCACTAGAACCATGGCGGTCCGGGTCGGCTTGACAATCCATGGTCGTTCTTTAATGATGTTTCTATTACAACTATTATGCAACAAGGAACCCCCATGCGTACAACACTCGTGATCGCTCTCATCTCGGCCACCTCCATCCTTTTGTCCCCGCCGGGCGCCAGCGCCCAGGCCGGCGACCCGGCCGAGGTCCGAGCCCTCCGCAGCCAGGTTGACCGTCTTCAGCAAACGGTCGAGCAACTCCAGCACACCATTTTGCAGATGCAGAAGGACTCAACCTCACGAGATCAGGCACTCAAGCAAAAAGTCGAGGCACAAGAGGCGCAAGTCCAGGCAATACAGCTACAACAAGTTGACCGTATGGCCGTCCAGGTTGACTCCCCATTAGACCAGGCGCTTGACGAACTCGGCGTCCCGGATTTTGAGCCGGAGCCGGACCGACGGGCGCTGTGGTCACAACCGCTGGGCGGAAATACGCAGTTGCGCCTGATTGACATTTCGGCCGATGTGCTGTTCTTCGCCGGCGGCTCCAGCGAGCGAGACGCCGCGATTTCGACGCTACAGGGTGGTGGCCACGACCCGAAACAACGCGGCTTCACCCTGGGTCAGGCCGAGTTTTCCCTGTCCGGCGCGGTTGACCCCTACTTTACCGGCGAGGCGCATATCCTCACCTCGGTCAACCCAAGCACCGGCGAGACCGCGCTTGAGCTTGAGGAAGCCTTTCTCACCTCGTCGGCCCTGCCCTACAGTCTCCAGCTTGAGGTCGGCCACTTTCTGACCGAATTCGGTCAGATCAACCCACAACACCCCCACTTCTGGGATTGGATCGACCAGCCGGTGGTTAACTCTCGCATGTTCGGCGGAGACGGCATGCGGCAAGCCGGTTTTCGGGCCTCATGGCTTCCCCCCACGCCGTGGTTCTCCGAGTTCCACTTCGGCATGCAGAACGCGGGCGGTGTGACCATGGCCAGCTTCCTGGGCGGAGAACTGGCCCATGCCCACGGGGGCGGTAACGGTCACGCCAGTCACGCCGGTGAAGACGAACAGGCTGACGAACACGGCCACGCCGACGAACACGGCCACGCTGAAGACGAGCACGCTGAAGAACAGGCCGGAGGCATTCAAGGCGACGGCATCGCCGGCCGGCCGATTATCGCTCAAGACGTGCGCGGCTTTGGAGATTTCCTCTATCTCACCCGTTTGGAAAACTCGTTCGACTTCACCGACGACGTGACTGCGGTGTTCGGCCTGTCCGGTCTGTACGGGCCGAACTCGACTGGGCGGGATGCCGACACCTGGCTGTACGGGCTGGACATGAAGTGGCGCTGGCAGCCGGCCGGCAATTTCGGTTATCCGTTCCTGACCTGGCAGACCGAGATCATGAAGCGCGACTACCACGTGGCCCGCTACACCCAGGAAACCGAGACCGGCGACTTCGCCAGCCTGCCGGGCCGCACCCTCAAGGACTGGGGCCTGTACACCCAGCTTTTATACGGATTTCAGACCAGATGGGCTGCCGGCCTGCGCTATGAGTATGCCGGCGGGAGTGGGCAGAGCATCGGCGGACGCAAGAACGATCCGTTCCGTGATGACCGCCACCGCCTCTCTCCGTTGCTGGTCTGGCGGCCGTCCGAATTCTCGCGCATCCGACTCCAGTACAACTACGATATGGCCAGCCACCTCAAGGACGACGCGCATACCATCTGGCTCGGCTTCGAGTGGCTGTACGGTGCCCACGCCGCGCACAACTTCTAAGCGAACAGCAGGAGAATAGGCCCATGTTGAGCATCCGTTTTCTTATCTCTGTAATAACACTCGCAAGTCTGGTTAGCGGCTTATGGTTGACCCCGTTCGCCCAGGCACAGTCGCTCAAAGCCTGTGCCACGGTTCCCGACCTCGGCAGCCTGGTCCAGGAGATTGGTGGCGACCAGACGACACTGACAGTCTTTGCCAAAGGGACGGAAAACCCCCACTTCGTGGTGCCCAAGCCGAGCTTCATCAAGGCCCTGAGTACTTGCGATGTGTACGTCCAGATCGGTCTGGACCTGGAAATTGGCTGGGCGCCGCCCTTACTGCAAAATGCCCGGAACGGCGCTATTCTCCCTAGCGGCCAGGGCTATATCGATGCGTCCACGGCCATCACTCCGCTTGAGGTTTCCAGCGCTCCGGTCGACCGCTCCATGGGAGATGTCCATCCATTCGGTAACCCCCACTATCTGCTCGACCCCATGAACGGCCTGCGTGTCGCACGGCTGCTGCGGGACCGGCTGAGCGCTCTCCGGCCGACCAATGCCCCGTATTTCGCCGAGCGCTATGCCGACTTCCGGCGACGTTTGGGCGAGGCCCTGGTCGGCGAAGCTCTGGCGGACGCCTACGACTTTGAAAAGCTGGCAGTGTTGGCCCGACATGGACGGCTGGAAACCTTTCTCAAGAGTCAGGGACAGGAGGCTCTGCTGGGTGGCTGGTTCGGCAGCCTGCGGCCCTATGCCGGCAGCAAGCTCGTCGGCGACCATAACGCCTGGGTGTACTTTGCCGAACTCTTCGGGTTCGACATCGTCGCCTATCTCGAACCCCTGCCTGGCATGCTCCCAACCACGAAACATATGGGCGTGGTGATCGAGTTGATGAAGACGAACAGGGTGAAAGCCTTTCTGCAAGCGGCCTATTACGATCCCCGCTATGCCCAATTCGTCTCTGAGAGCTCTGGCGCGACCATCGTCCCTATGGCCGAACAAGCCGACTCTCGCCCTGGCACGGCACACTACCTCGATATGGTGGATTACAACGTGAAGCAACTCGCAGCAGCGTTAGCGGGAACGACCAAGTAGGGCATCGGGTCGAGACGCATGCTTTCCCATTCGGCCCTCTCCCTTTCCCCTAAGCCAAGCGCGGCCGCTCCGTGGGTGGACCAACTCGGGGCGGGGCTGTCGCTGGCCTGCGCTGCTCATTGCATGGCGACTCCCCTGCTCCTGTCTCTGCTACCGTTCGTAGGGCTCGGCTTTCTTGCTGACGAATCGGTGGAAACCCTGCTTCTGGGTACCTCACTCGTACTGGCCGTGGGGAGCCTGTGCTGGGGATTTCGCATTCACCACCAACGCCGTACTCTGCTGCTGCTCGGGGCAGCGTTCCTGCTCATCGTCGGTGGGCGCTTTTCTCCAGAAGAGACGGCTGAGGTCGTGTGTGTTGTCCTCGGAGCCGGGCTGCTGGCGGGCGGTCATCTGCTGAACCGGCATCTGTGCAAGACCTGCTTGCAGTGTCAGGCTGCTGACTAGTACAGTACGGCCTCATGGACAGCGATATTGTTCTGCAAACGACCAATCTGTCGGTCGGGTACGGCAACTTTGTTGTACTCGGACGCGTCAATCTGACGATCCGGGCTGGCGAATTGTGGTTCGTGCTGGGCCGAAACGGTGCTGGGAAGACCACCCTGCTCCAGACCTTGCTCGGATTGCTCAAGCCGCAGACGGGTCGCCTCTACCGGCATATACCCAACGGGGTCGGATTCGTGCCGCAGCGCTGTGACATCAATCCCACGCTGCCGATTACGATCCGTGAGTTCGTCGGCCTGGGTCTGGTCGGCACCGGTCTGAAACGGATCACACGACGGGAGTATCTGGACCGGGCACTGGGCACATTTGATCTGGCCCAACTGAAGCACAAGAACTACTGGACGCTGTCGGGTGGCCAGCGCCAACGCGCGCTGGTTGCCCGAGCGATGGTGAGACGCCCCGCCCTGTTGATTCTGGACGAGCCCACGAACAACCTTGACCTCACCGCGGAAAACGACTTCCTGCAAACCTTGGCCGACATTCACAAGCGGGAGAACAACACCTGTCTGTTCGTCACCCATAATCTTGGCATTGCCGAACGCTACGCCACCCATATCGGTCTGGTCGCCCAGGGAACCCTTATTGCCGGCCCCAAAGCCGAGGTACTGAACGAATCCAACCTGGATCGCGTCTATGGGCGCGGCCAGCGCATTCATCTGCACGTCTCGCCAGAAGGCTCGTCCGACCTGCATTCCTAGGCTTCGCCATGATCGACAGTTTCGTGAGTTCGTGGCCGCTCTTCCAGAACGCCTATCTGTCCGGCTGGTTGATTGGCATTCTGCTCTCGCTGATCGGGGTACTGGTAGTTGCCCGTGACCAGATTTTCATTGGTGCGGCGGTTTCACAGGCGTCGTTGTTGGGCATCGCCCTGGGCATCTGGTCGGGCGGTCTGCTCGGCGCGGATTCCTGGTGGAATTCCGACCTAGTCCACTCCTTCATGGGCGGACTGTTTGCCGTGCTGGCCGCCTTTCTCACAACCGGCGGCGGACGGCGGGCCGGTCAGGAAACGCACGAGGCCATCACCGGTTGGGTCTTTCTGTTCTCCGTGAGCGCCTCCATTCTGTTGCTCGCCCATAGTCCGCACGGCATGGAAGAAGTCAACCGCCTGTTGTCCAGCACGATCATTGGAGCACGAATCGAGGATGTCTGGATTTTTTCCGGTATGACGCTGCTGACCGGCTCGGCCCTGGTTGTGTATTACCGTCCCGTCCTGCTGGTCACCCTCGACCCGGTCATGGCCCGCGCAGCCGGCCTGAGAACCGGGCTGTGGAACGGTCTGCTCTCGACCTGGCTCGGTCTGGCCGTCGGGTTTTCCATCCGTGTTTCCGGTGTCGTGTTTGCTTTTGCGAGTCTGGTGCTTCCGGCCCTGATTGCCAAGAGTCTGGGCCGAACGGCCGGCAGCCTGTTCATCCTGGCCCCGCTGATCTCTCTCGGTATGAGCGTCTTCGCCTTTATTGTGGCGAATGCGTATGATTACCCCCCCGGCCAGATGGCCGCAGCCTGCCTCGCCCTGCTGTTGGCCGCGGCCTGGCTCTTTCGTGCCATGCGACCGCGTTAGATGCTCTTCCTTTTCGTCGAGTTTTTCTTTCTCTTCCGTCCATGAAAAGATAGGAGGACAGATGCAGAGGGAGGGCGACGGATGGAGAAAGCACAGGGCTCCCCATACTGGCTACGGGTCGGGATCATCCTGGTTGTCACCACCATGCTCTATAACGTGGTGGAGGCCGGTATTGCACTGTGGGCCGGCGTTGAAGCGGCGAGTATTGCCCTGATTGAATTTGGTTCCAACAGCGTCATCGAACTCGTGGCAGCCAGTGTCCTCATATGGCGGCTGCGTCTTGAGGCGCACGGGGCGGATTCTGAGCGGGTCGCCCGCGCGGACCTGGTGGTCCATCGCTTCGTGGGTTTGTCTTTTATGGCCCTCGCCCTGTATGTCCTGATCCAGTCCGTTTGGATGCTGTGGCATCGAGAGGTGCCGAACGTGAGTACTATCGGCATGCTGCTCGCTACAGCCTCCCTCATCATTATGCCGCTGGTCTCATTCGGAAAGTTACGAGCGGCAACAGAGGTCGGTAGCCGGGCACTGCGGGCTGAGGCCAAAGAGACGCTGGCCTGCTCCTATCTTTCGTTTACCCTCTTACTCGGACTTGGGGCAAACGCGGCGCTTAGCTGGTGGTGGGCCGACCCGGTCGCCGCCCTGCTGATGATTCCCTGGCTGGTGAAAGAAGGGCTGGAGGGCCTGTCGGGCAAGGAGCATGAAGCCGAGTCACGAGCCGCCCAGGCGTCCGTCAGTTCTCCATGACATGCCTCCACGCGGGTGAGCTGCTTCAGCTTTGCAACAGGACAACCACTACATCTTGCTTGTATTGGTAACTCTGAGGGGATAGCCCCGCGTGCTCCAAATTGGTAGGCTGACCCATCCCGCTCAGAGTATTCTCCAGGCACGACTTTTTGTGGAACGCGACCATGACAGCATTTTGGGTAGCTGGTGCGACCTTTGTTCTGACCCTCGGTGGCGGGCTGCTCGTCTTGCGCCTCCAGGTCTACCAAGGCGTGGTTTTTGCTTTTTGTGCGGGCGCGCTGATTGCCGGGGCGCTGATGGAAGTGATTCCGGAGTCGCTGGAATTGCTCTCGACCACCGGCTCAACCTTCCATCATCATCATGTCTTATTGTCCTGTGCCTTGGGGTTTCTGTGTTTCTATCTCGTCGAGCATCTCACCCATCAGCGAGAGACACCCGACGAGCAAGCCGCACATCATGCGCACGCCCCGCACGCCGGTATCTGGGGCGCAACCGGCATTCTGGTGCATAGTCTTTTTGATGGGTTTGCCATAGGCCAGGGCTTTCATGCTGGCGAGCAAGTGGGCTGGGCGATTGCCCTGGGTATCACGCTGCACAAAATAGCGGACGGCGCGAGTATTGCCGGCGTCATGCTCGGTACGCAACAGACCCTTCGAGCCACCAGAATCATGCTTGTTCTCACCGCACTAGCACCACTTGCCGGTGTCTATGCCCAGTCATTTGTGACCTTTCAAACAGCGCTCCTCGCCCTGTTGCTGGCGTGGTTTGGCGGGGTTTTTCTCTATCTGGGAGCCGGGAGCCTCCTCCCCGCGGCGCATGACGCCAGCCACTCACGCCAGCTCCCGGTGGCAACCCTTGCGGGCGTGCTGTTTGTCTACGGAGCGCAGCTCCTGACGCATCATTGAGGAGCGTCAGGCCGCGTCGCTAGGACCCCGGCCTTTTCCAACTCCTGGATTTCAGCCTGCGTCCAGCCAATCTCGGCTAACACCTCGGCGGTATGCTCACCGTATAACGGAGAAGGACGCACCAGCCGGACCGGCGTCTCGGACAGTTTCGCGGCCGGACCCAGCACCCGCACCCTCCCCCCAACCGGATGTTTCATCTCCTGCACCATACCCCGAGCCTGAATATGCGGGTCAGCAAACACCTCGGTATAATTTGAGATTGGTCCGCACGGGACGCCTATTTCTTCAAGCACGACGAGCCAGTGTGAGCGCGGCTGCTGTGTCGTGACGGCTTCTATTTCTTTCGTGAGTTGATGACGGTTTTTGACGCGGAGACCGTCTTCTGCGTATTCGGGCCGCTCTAACAGTTCGGGGCGCCCGATGACATGGGCAAACTTCTCCCAGGTCCGGGTGTTAGCCGCACCCAGATTGATATAACCGTCTGCGCAGCGGATCGCCTGATACGGAGCCGACATACGATGGGCCGAGCCCATGGGCTCGGGTATGTCCCCGGTCGAGAAATATTGGGTCGATTCCCAGACCGACAGGGCGACCCCGGCTTCCAGCAGCGACGTATCTACATATTGCCCCTCGCCGGTTTTGAGGCGATGAATATACGCGGCAAGAATAGCTTGTTCGGCAAAGAGACCGGCTCCAAGGTCGGTCACGGGAATCCCGCATTTGACTGGCGGCCTGCCGTCCTCGCCCGTCACGGACATAATACCTGACATGCCCTGGGCCACGAGGTCAAAGCCGCCTTTGTGCGCGTACGGGCCGGTCGCGCCAAAGCCGGATACCGAGGCGTAGATGAGGCCGGGCTGCTCTTGCTTCAGTCGGTCATAGTCCAAGCCGAATCCGGCCATCACCCCCGGACGATAATTCTCCACCACAACGTCAGCCTGCCGCACGAGGGTCCGAGTAATATCCTGGGCGCGACGGTCTTTGAGATTGAGCACAATACCGCGCTTGTTCCGGTTGACCGCCCAATAGCCGGTGCTCTCCATTCCCTGTCGTTGCCCCATGCGCCGGGTGGTATCGCCGCCTGGCGGCTCGACTTTAATGACATCGGCCCCCAAGTCCCCAAGAAGCATGGCGCAAAACGGCCCGGCCATGACCTGGGTAAATTCCAGGACGCGGACTCCCGCGAGTGCTTGTTTCATATCTTCTCCTCATTGCTCATGTTCTCATACCAAGGATGGACGGAGCAAAACAAGCGAAAACCGGGGCGGAGGGTCGCTCGTTTGGGAGCGAGATGAACCGGATAAAACGGGGAGAAAAACGGGCTGGAAAAAGAATGGACCGACTGGGAGTTATCCTTGCGAGCGGCGATGCTCGTGGTGACGCCTGGAGTCGGTCTCTCCGAAGCTGAAGTGCACAACCCCTTTGTCAATCCGAATGGTAAAGCAACAGGTCGGATTCGTACACGCCCAGACTTTGAAGTCGAGATCTGATCCTCGCGGACCGTAATCGGACAAGGGAACAAGCACTCCTTTTGGACACTTTCGACATCGAGGGATATCCACGCCAACCACCTCCAAGGGAAACCGACTAAACCTATACTCTATAGTATGCCAGAGAAAGGGTTTGAGAGACAAGAAATTTTTTACAAACGTGCTACCCCATCGAGAAGGGTGACCCTTCTCCCCGTGTGCCCGGCTTTTAGGGCTTTTGGCCATACAATGAAGGTGGTAAGCATCTCTGGGGTGAAGACGTACCGATATCAATCGGACCAACCGGAATCGACCGTCCGAATACAAAGAGACGAGCAAGGTGGATGACAATGGATGTTTTTAAGCAGGTCGCCGACCAGATTGCCTTTGCGTCCGAGAAGATGAAAAAGGTCAATCTGTTTACGACCGATCGCATGTTCTGCGATGTGTACTGCTTTGAACCTGGACAAGAACAGACGCCCCACACGCATACCGGCTCCGACAAAATCTATTATGTGATGGACGGACGGGCCACGGTCCGAATTGGGCAGGAAACCAGAGAACTGGGAGCGGGCGAAATCGCCCTGGCTCCGTCCGGGGCCGAGCACGGCGTCAGCAATACCAGCGCCGACCAACTGACCGTCCTGGTTTTCATGGCCCCAAAACCGTCATAGGGAAGGCATATGGGAGAACGCGACGCCGTCACCGCGGTAAACCAGGCATTTTACCGCGCCTTTGAAACGCTGAACATCAACGAGATGGAAAAAGTCTGGCTGCAAGCCAGCCACATCAAATGCATCCATCCGGGCTGGCCGCTCCTGGCAGGCTGGGGGCCGGTCATGGCGAGTTGGCAGCGGATTTTTACCAATACGCAGTCCATGCGGTTTGATTTGACCGATGTCCGAGTCGAGGTGTCAGGCAGCCTGGGCTGGGTTGTCCTCATCGAGAATCTCGAATCGGGCGGACCGGACGGCACCTCCCGGTCACGGATTTTGACGACGAATCTGTTTGAAAAGCAGGATGGCCAGTGGTTCATCGTGCACCACCATGGCTCGCCGATTTTCGCGCCGCCCACTCCGGCTGAAGATCAGCTCCACTAGCGCGACTCACCTTGCTCGTTTCGCCACGCCAATGGTAGAGTAACACGGCTGAAAAGAGCCACGAACAGGAGGATTGAGGACGAATGCTGATACCAGCCACTCAGCTGCGCGTGGGGGCGCTCGTTATCTATCAAAACGAGCTCCACCGCATCATGGATTTGATACACGTGACCCCCGGCAATAAACGCGGCTTTGTGCAAACCAAACTCCGCAATCTGCGGAGCGGCTTACAAACCGAGCATAAATTCAGCTCGAACGACAAGGTAGACCGGGTCACGCTCGAACAGCGGGAAATGGAATATCTGTACGAATCCGGTGAGGAATACTGCTTCATGAACTCCAAGGATTACGAGCAGATTACGTTATCGAAAGACCTGCTTGGCGACTCGGTGCACTATCTTGTCCCCAATATGAAAATCACCCTCGATCTGTACGAAGACAATCCTGTCGGCATCAGCCTGCCGAAGACAGTTGACCTCACCGTGACCGACACCCCACCCGCCATGAAGGGCGCCACCGTCACCAACGAGTTGAAGCCGGCCACCATGGAAACCGGTCTGGTCGTCCGCGTTCCCGGCTTTATCGACATTGGCGAGTCCGTTCGGGTAGACACCGAAACCGGAGAATATGTCTCTCGGGCCAAATAGGCCGAACCAGCGACACAAGAAAGCACCGGACATGAAACGTTTCTTCCTGGGTCTGGGTGCCGGTCTAGTGCTGGCGCTGGGCGGCCTCGGAGCCGGCCTCGCGGTTCTGCTATACACACCGGTGAACGCCGCCGGTACTACGGTCAAACCGATCCTGCTCATCGACCACGAGCGCATCGCCGTCTGGAAACTCGTGCTGGAGCCCGGCCAATCCACCAGGCAGCATACTCATCAGTTTGACGAAGTAGTGATTTGCCTTACGGGTTCAAAGCTCCGGGCAACACAAGCCGGGCCGGAGCCCGAACGCCAGACACATTACCCCGAGGCCGGCCAGGTCATTATGCCCCCGGTCAAAGGCGTGACCCACACGCTGACTAACGTCGGCGACACGCGCTACAGCCAGATTTCCATTGAGTTGAAAGAGTAGCGGCTAGCGGCCGGCCCCAGAAAAGAGCAACTCCTATCCCCCAAAATAGTTTTTGGGATTTTCGACCGTCATGGTATGGATGGTGCCCTCGCTCACCCCGGCTCTGCTCAACTGCGGAATGATATTCTTCAGGATGTGCGAATAGTTCCAGTTTGGGCAGGCCTTAATGAACTGTTCCCACGCCTTGCTCGGGCGGCCCATCATGCAGTGCACGGCATCGTGCGACAGCATAATCCGGTCATACCCAACAGCCAGCAGACCAATGAGGGAGGCCAGACGCATTTTATCGGAGGCAATGGTTTCGACCCCAAAGCGGTCAAAACCGATCCAGGCGCCCCGCTCAAGCACGTCAAAATAATAGCGCATATCACCCACACCACAGGCGTGGCCAATCATCACCCGGTTAAAATCGACCCCTTCGTCTTCAAAAACGTCCAGGGTCTCACGCCCGAACGGACCCAGCTCGTCGTTGTGGCACAGAATGGGCAGCCCCGTGGCCTTATGAGTGCGCGCCGCGGCCCGCAAACACGTCTCTTCGTGCTTGCCGATACTCGTCGCCGTCTCGGTCATGCCCGGAATGCCGCCGGTTGCGGTTTTAATGATGCCGGCCTTGATACCGGTATTCCCGATTCCTTCGGTGATCTCACGCACATACACCTCGGCGATATCATCCGCCCCAAGACTCCGGAAATGCGGCGGGATACCCAAGGCTTCGTTGTACAAGCCGGTGGCAATGATGACGTTCAGCCCGGACCGCTCGGCACATTCGGCGGCGAATTCCGGGTCGCGGCCTAATTCCATGGGGCAAGGATCAACAAACGAGGTCACTCCCAGCTCTTTAATCTCTTTAAGCTTTACGACTGCGCCATCGAGCTCTTTCTGGCGATCAAAACTGGTATTGTCCCACTCATAACCGGGGAAACCGGCCGTCAGATGCTCGTGTACCAGCGTGAACCCCAACTCGTCCGAAGTCTTATCACCAAGAACGGTCTGTACCTTTGCCATATAGTTCCCTCCTATTTATGTCGATCATTTTTCTCTATCCCAGCCCGGAAAAGATGTATAGGCACAGCGCTTCGCTTATGCCGCCGCCGGCTGCCAGGTCTGGCGTATGATCTGCAACGCCTCATCTATGTCCGCATGCGAGATGCCGTAATGCGTCACGGCGCGGAAGCGTTCGCCACCGATAGCGCCGATCTTGACCCCGGCCTGCCCCAGCACTTCAGCGAAAGAACCGCCGTTAGCGTGGGGGGTCGGCACAGAAAAAATCACCAGATTGGTCTGAACCGTCTCCAGATCGATGTGCACGCCTGGCAGCTCAGCCAGGCCTTCAGCCAACCGCCGGGCGGTCCGGTGGTCTTCGGCCAGACGCTCAACCATATCATTCAGGGCCACAATCCCTGCCGCGGCAATAATGCCGGCCTGACGCATTCCGCCGCCGACCATTTTCCGATAACGCCGAGCCCGCTGGATAAACTCCTGACTTCCACACACGAGGGAACCGACTGGAGCAGACAGTCCTTTGGACAGACAAAATTGGACCGAATCGACGGCTTGGGTGAGTGTCCTCACCTCACAGCTCAAAGCCACCGCGGCATTAAAGATGCGCGAACCGTCAAGATGCACCGGCACGCCGGCCGTATCGGCCAGGATACGCACAGAATGAAGATACTCGACCGGCAGGACCGTCCCGCCGCAACGATTATGCGTGTTCTCCACACAGATCAGACCCGGCGGAGCATAGTGCACATCAGCGGGATATATGGCCCGTTCCACATCCGGCAGGGCGAGTTCCCCGAAACGGCCCGTGGGCACGGTGTGAAAGGCCAGCCCACCCAGGGCCGATGCCCCTCCGGCTTCGTATTTGAAAATATGGCACTGGTCACCAAGAATGACGTCCTGCCCCCGGGTGCAGTGGCTAAGCAGGGCGACCAGATTGCCCATGGTTCCACTGCTCACCAGCAGCGCGGCCTCTTTGCCCATCTTTTGCGCGGCAAGTTCTTCCAGCCGATTGACCGTCGGGTCTTCTCCCATGACGTCGTCACCCAGCTCGGCCTGCGCAATGGCGTCGCGCATGGCCTGGCTCGGCAAGGTGACCGTATCGCTCCGCAGATCAATCATCGTATTTTCCTCACTCCAATTATCCACTTATCGTCTTATCGCCCGTGCAACCATTCGGTCTCGCGGCGCTCCCGCTTGGTTGGGCGGCCGCTTCCCCGGGACCGGGAAGACCGGTGCTCAAAGAAATCAAAGAACTCATCTTTTGGAGGCGGCGGCGAATGGTCTTCATACAGCAGGCGGGCTTCAGTTGCCGGACCTCGTTTCTCAGAGACCGCCCGGACCGTGAGCTTCTTTGGTCCATGCGGATGGGTAAATTCAAGGGTGTCATCCACCCGCACCAGCTTATGCGGTTTTGCTGTATGCCCGTTGACCTCGACCTTCCCGCCCTCACATGCCTCGGCCGCCAACGAGCGGCTCTTATAAAACCGCGCGGCCCACAGCCAGCGGTCGGCCCGCACCGCTGGCGCGCTCGTGTCGAGGGTCGAGTTCGTCGTCTTTTTCGTTCTTCGACTCATAGGAGAGATACACGCAGAGAGCCGCCCTACCCGCCAAACGCATCCAGAACCGCGTTGACACCTCGCTCATAATCACCGTCAATCGCGGTCGGATACAGGATTACATATGACGCTCCAGCCTGCTCAAACTCTTCAACCTTTTTCTGACACTCCTGCGGACTGCCCAAGGCGGCAACCTGCTCGGCCATTTCTTCGGACACCGCTTCGGCTGCTGCGGCCAGGTCGTTCTTTTGGGCCGCCGCCATAATACCGGCCGCTTCTTTCTCAAAGCCCTGTCGGACAAATAAACGGTTGTAGTACGGCATGCGTCCATAAAAAGACAAGGTTTGCCGCACGGAGCGCAGCGCAACCGCTTTATCTGCGCACACGCAGCAGTGCATAATGAGCCCAATGGAGACATCCGCAGGCGAACGCCCGGCCTCTTGGGCACCGGTCGCAATCCCCTCCACCACTTCGTGCAGTCCGTGCGGGGCGTAATTCAGCGGCAGGCTGCCATCGGCCAACTCACCGGTCAGGTGAATACTCTTGGGCGAAATACCGGCCAGATAAATGGGAATCTTGTTATCGGCTTTCATCGGCGGCAGCCCCAGCGCTGCCGCCGCCTCATCTTTCCCATCAAAAATGTTCCGCACCGCCTGCATATATTCCCGCAGGGCGGTCAGCGGTTTTGCCATATCTATCCCGAACATGCTGTTTAAGGGGACATGACTGGTACCTAAACCGAGCAAGAGCCGCCCCGGCGCCAGCCGATCGATGGTCATGGCGTGCAGGGCCGCAATGAGCGGATTGCGCAGATAGAGGTTGGTAATGCCCGTACCGACCTGGATTTTCGAGGTCACCGCCGCCAGGTGCTGGGCGAGCGCTAAAGAGTCGGTAAACGATTCCGTTACCAGGAAATTGCGCAGACCGCGCTCCTCTGCCTTCTTGACATAGGTGGTGTACTGCTCCAGGGAGCCTGGAGCCATATTGCTCATTATCAACATACCGGGCGTTGCCATACAGAGAGTCCTCCTGAGGTGAGATCAGCTCTTCAAATCACAAGCTGACGAAAGCCGCAACGGAATAGCGCTACTCGTCGGAAAGGAGTGGCTTCGCATTTTGCGTCAGCCCACCGAACTCTTCTTTGACCGCAACCCCGCTCAGTTGCGCCCGTCGCATGCGTTCAGCCAGACGGAGGATACGGTCGGCGGCTTCTCCAACAGCCACGCCGTGGGCATGAATGTTTGAGATTAGATTACGCTCGGCGTCGGTATGTCCGCTACGGGGGCGATAGGCCATGTAGGCCGAGAGGCTCTCTGCGGTCAGCAGGCCGGGCCGCTCTCCAATGAGGAGTACCAGAACAGCCGGAGCAAGCAATTCGCCAATATCGTTCAGCACCCCGACGCGGCAATAGCGGACGGCAAAAGGCCGGCCAAAGCGCCAGCCACGTTCTTCCGCACCGGCATGGAGCAACGGCAACAGATGGGGCACCTGTCTGATGACAGCAGCAACCGAGAGCCCGTCGCCGATAACAACCTGGAGATCGGCACCAGCAGCGCAACGACTCACGATCTCCGCCTGAGCATGCTCATTGAGTCGGCGGCCCAGGTCGGGCCGCATCAGATATTCGGCTTTGCTCTGTGCCTGGCTGGAGACGGCAAACACGTCCCACGCTTGCAGAAAGTCCGACCCAAGGTCTCCTTCCCAATCAATATCAGTCTGCACCGCGTCCCTGGCTGAGGCGTGGTCCGACCGCAGGCTAAGCTGCGTTTGCGTCCGATAAGCCGACCCGGTCCGACCGGTAAATATCCGGGCCGGGGTCCGCGTCCGAATTGCAGCCAGCGGGTCGCAATTGTCCGATGTCGCGGGAGTCTTCATCGTCCTTACGGCTACGCAATCAGCCTGACACCTTCCTCAAGGCGTTGTCGAGCGGAACTATCCGATGTCACCAAGCCCCCGTTCCGCACGATATCCATCTGCTCCAACCAGGCCAAGAACTCCGGGGCGGGCTGGAGCCCGAAAAGCTGGCGGGCACCCAGGGCGTCGTGAAAGCTGGTCGATTGATAGCTCAGCATCACATCATCGGCGCACGGGACCCCCATAAAATAATTACAGCCGGCCGCGGTCAGCAGCAGCAAGAGATTATCCGCCGAGTTCTGGTCAGCCTGGGCGTGGTTGGTGTAGCACACGTCACACCCCATGGGCAGTCCGAGTAGCTTGCCCATAAAATGATCTTCCAAACCAGCGCGCACGATCTGGCGTTCGTCATATAAGTATTCGGGCCCGATAAAGCCCACGACGGTATTGACCAAAAAGGGCGCAAACGCGCGGGCCACGCCGTAGGTTCGGGCTTCGAGTGTGAGTTGATCCACACCGTGATGGGCGTTGGCCGACAGCGCACTCCCCTGCCCGGTTTCAAAATACATGACCGCGTCGCCCACCCAGGCCACCTCGCGACTCCGATGATGTTCGAGCACACGCTCGCGGCCCTCGCGCAGAATATTTAGATTGATCCCAAAACTCGCATTGGCCGCTTCCGTCCCGGCAAGAGACTGAAACAGCAAATCCACCGGCGCGCCCCGCTCCAGGCTGTCGAGCTGGGTGCTGATATGTGCCAGGCAGCACGACTGGGTGGGGATGTCATAGGCTGCAATCAAACGCTGGAGCCCGTGCAGAATCCGGCTGACCGTTTCCACGGACTCGGTCGCCGGGTTCACGCCGATGACGGCGTCCCCACACCCGAACAGCAAGCCATCAATGGCGGATAGCAGAATCCCGCCCAGATCGTCGGCCGGATGATTGGGCTGCACCCGAATGCCAAGCACGCCGGGCTGGCCCATGGTGTTGCGACAGCGCGTGATGTTACGGATTTTACTGGCCGCCACAACTAGGTCTTTATTGCTCATCAGCTTTGCGACCGCCGCTGCGATATCCGGGATAATCGCCCAGTGGAGTGCGCCCAAACGGTCACTATCCTGGTCCTCGTCAAGCACATACTCGCGCAACTCGCCGACCGTCAGATGGGCGAGCGGACGGAACGCCGCCTGGTCGTGGGTTTCAAGAATCAGCCGGCTCACTTCGTCTTGGGCGGAGTCTATGAGGGGATTCGCCACGATGTCCGACAACGGAATATCGGCCAGGACCAGCTTGGCCGCAACCCGTTCCTGCTCGGAGCTTGCGGCAATCCCGGCCAAGCGGTCGCCCGATTTGTCTTCATTGGCCTTGGCAAAGACTTCGCGCAGGTCCGCGAAGGAAAAACGCTGACCGCGAACGGCTGTGGAGTAGCTCATACGACCCTGCGTCCGACGTCTCACACGGTGGACTCTCCCAAGCGCATCGTCCGCAATCGCAAGGAATTCGTCAACACCGAAACCGAACTCAAGGCCATGGCGGACGCAGCAACCATGGGATCGAGCAGAATCCCAAAGAACGGATAGAGCAGCCCGGCGGCCAGGGGAATCCCGGCGGTGTTATAGGCAAAGGCCCAGAACAAATTCTGCCGGATGACCTGGACCGTTCGCCGCGACAGGGCGATGGCCGTCGCCACGCCGCTCAATTCGCCGCGCAGCAGCGTAATATCCGCCGCCTCAAGGGCAATATCCGTCCCGGTGCCCACGGCAATACCAACCGTCGCCTGGGCCAGGGCCGGAGCGTCATTGATCCCGTCGCCGACCATGGCGACGGCAGCGCCGTTGGCCTGGAGGCGCGCAATCTCGGCCGCCTTCTCCTCGGGTAGGACTTCGGCCAACACCTGGGCAATGCCGGCCTGACGGGCAATCGCCTGGGCGGTGTGGCGATTGTCTCCGGTCAGCATGACCACTTCGAGCCCCATGTGCTGAAGCCGGCGGACATCTTCGGCAGCCTGAGGCTTGAGCGTATCGGCGACCGCGATCAGCCCAACAACCCGCCGGTTGACCACAACATAGAGCGGCGTCTTGCCCTCGCGCGCGAGGCGCTCGCCGTGTTCCGGCAGGTCGCCAGACTGCATGCCGCGCTGGGCGAGGAGCCGCCGGCTGCCAACCAAAACCAGCTTTCCCTCCAGCCGGGCTTCGACGCCGTGTCCGGCCAGGGCCACAAACGACTCGACCGGCCCGGGTGTCATACCCTGGGCCTTGGCGTGTTGCACAACAGCCTGTCCCAGCGGATGCTCGCTGTGCCATTCCGCCCGCGCGGCCACCCGCAGGACTTCTGCGCCGCTCAGCCTTGCCCGCTCGGGCAGCGTCTCGGACGGAATGACCTCGGTCACCGCCGGCTTTCCGGTGGTCAGGGTCCCGGTTTTGTCAAAGACCACGGTGGTCAGGGTATGCGCCCGCTCCAATATCTCTCCGCCTTTGATGAGCACGCCGTACTCGGCCCCACGCCCGGTGCCGACCATGATGGCGGTCGGGGTGGCCAGGCCCAGCGAACACGGACAGGCAATAATCAGCACGGCCACAAAGGTCATCAGGGCAAAAGTGAGAGACGGCTCCGGTCCAAACGTAAGCCAGAGACAAAACGTGACAACAGCAGTCGCAATAACCGCCGGCACGAAGTAGGCCGCAATCGTGTCGGCCAGACGTTGAATCGGTGCCTTTGAGCCCTGGGCCTGACGGACGAGATCGATGATACGAGCCAGGGCCGTTGCTTTGCCAACCTTGGTCGCCAGCACGGTTAGCGCACCCGTGGTGTTGAGCGTCGCACCGGTCACGCTGTCTCCGGGCTGCTTTTCAACCGGCAGGCTCTCACCGGTCAGCATGGATTCATCAATCGCGGATGAGCCGGCCTGAACGATACCATCTACAGGAATGGACTCACCGGGCCGGACAAGAATCTGATCGCCAACCTGGACCTGATCGACCGAAACGGTTTCTTGTTCCCCCTCGCCGCGCAACAGCGTCGCCGTTTTAGGTTGTAGCTGGGCAAGCCGCCGAATGGCTTCGGTCGTTCTTCTCTTCGCTCGTGCTTCCAGCAAACGACCCAGCAGGATCAGGGTCATAATCACCGCGGCAGTATCGAAATACATCTGGGGCTGCTGGCCGACTGTCACAAAAAAACCAGGCGCAAACACCGCCACCGTACTGTAGAGATAGGCCGCCGAGGTCCCGACCACGATCAGGGTATTCATATCGCTGGAGCCGTGCCGCGCCCTGGCCCAGGCGCTCCGGTAAAATTGTCCGCCGACCCAGAACTGGACCGGAGTGGTGAGGACGAACAACCACACCGAGGCACCGAACGGCAGGAAAGACAGCAGCCGAGTCATGGACCCTATCAGGATCGCCACCGTCAACAGGGCGCTGACGGTCAGCTTTCTTTTCAGCCGGAGGTAGTCGTCCCGGTGTTGGCGCTCGACTTCCTCTTGGGCGGCCTCTCCGCGTTCGACCATTTCAAAGCCGGTTGAGGCAACCGACGCGCCAAGGCCGGGCAGGCTGACCTGAGCGGGAAGATATTCCACCAGGGCTTCTTCGCTCGCCAGGTTGACACTCGCTCGCAGGACACCCGGCGTTTGAGACAGGGCCCGTTCGACCTTGGCAACGCACGCGGCACAGTGCATGCCGCGAATGCCGATGCGGGCCGAAGTGAGATTCTGTAATGTTTCGGGAACAGTCCCCACTCATACCCCTTTCATATTCGAGCAGTCCCCTCTCCCTAGCCCTCTCCCTCCAGAGGAGAGGAAATTGAGGCTTCCGCAGAGACGGACATGCGTCCCTAGTGTAACGGAGTCGAGAGCGATTTTCATCTCCCGCTGGACGTCAGACACGCCGGTGTGTTAGGGCGAAGAAAATCCTCAGCCCAGCCCTCGCCCCGAGGGGGAGGGGAAATAAGGAGAACATCATGGATGCGAAGTCCGGCGCGCGGGAACGATTCACCCAAGCTCAAGATGACCTGATTGCCCTGAGTCATCGGATTCACGCCCATCCAGAGCTTGGTTTTGAGGAGGAGAAAGCCTGCGCCTGGATTGCAGAAACGCTCAGCGACGCTGGCTTTAGCGTTGAAACCGGTATTTGCGATATGCCAACCGCCTTTGTGGCCCGCGCCGGCAGCGGACCGCTGCATATTGCCATCTGCGCCGAATACGACTGCTTGCCTGGTATCGGTCATGCCTGTGGTCATAATATCATCGCCGCGTCTGCGGTGGGCGCGGGTATTGCCGCGGCTCGGGTCGCGGACGAGGTGGGCCTGAGCGTGAGTGTGCTCGGCACCCCCGCCGAAGAAGCCGGGAACGCCGGGGGCAAGATTCTCCTCTTGGAACGCGGCGCATTCACAGATGCCCATGCCGCCATGATGGTCCATCCCGCCCCCATGGATGTGGTTGACCCGTCCATTATCGCCTGCTCCATGTTTCATGTGCGCTATACGGGCAAGGCCGCCCACGCCTCGGCCTTTCCCGAACGCGGCATCAATGCGGCCGACGCTTTTACACTGGCCCAAACGGCTATCGGTCTGCTGCGCCAGCACATTCACTCAACGGACCGCATTCACGGTATTATCACCCATGGTGGGGACGCGCCGAACATCATCCCGGCTCAGACCGAGGCTAAATATATTGTCCGCGCCAAGACCCTGGACGAGTTGGATAGTATCAAAGAAAAGGTCCGGCGCTGTTTTGAAGCGGGTGCCTTGGCAACCGGGTCAACGCTCGAAATCGTTGGCGGAGACAAGCCCTACGCGGAGCACCGCTCCGATATGGAGATCGCGCAGCTCTACCAACGCAACACGGAAGCACTGGGGCGCAGCTTCCCCGAGCGGGGTCCGGCAATCGAGCGCGCCGCGGGCTCAACGGACATGGGTAATGTGTCTTTGGCCCTGCCCTCAATCCACCCGTTTATCGGGATAGACTCGTTGCCTGCCGTGAATCACCAACCCGAATTCACCGCGCACTGTGTGACGCCGGCCGCGGACAAGGCCCTGATAGACGGCGCTCTGTCCATGGCCTGGACAGCCATTGATATGGCGACCGATGAGCGGATACGTGACCGGCTGATGCGGCGAAAAACCTCCGAGGCGACCGCCTAGGGTATTATCCACCCAGGAGGGCAAAGCCCAGCAGCGCCACGGCAAAGTAGGCAGCGATTACCGCCGCACCGGCATAGTCTTGGGCCAGGCGTTGGCCGAAGAACAGGCACAGCAACGAGACGGTTGAGAACACCAGCCCCCACACGGCCAGGCTCGTTCCCATACCGAGCAGGAGCATCAGCGCACCAAGGCCGCTCAACACGCCGGCCAGCGATTCGAGGACCGTAATGGTCCAGAACATCACCGGAACCATGCTGGCCAGCGGACTATTGGAGAAATGCCCGCCAAAAAACTCGATATTCCCCGCGCTATCAACCCACTTGTCTGCGGCTGATTGTAAAAAAGCGATGGCAAAAAAAGCCGAAACAGCGAGTTGTCCACACCAGACGGTATCCATACGCAATCCTCCTTCTTTTTTCTCGCTCTCACACACGCCCTGCCTCCATGTACCACGTTCTTTACAATCCGTCGATTTGGAAGGACCTTTTCTCCTGGACGCCGGAGAAGGACGTGTGGTAAGGCAGACAGAGAAAAAGGAGTAGCTATGGACGCCAAGGCCGGAGCCCAGGAACGATTTGAGCAGGCACGAGACGAACTCATTGCCCTGAGTCATCGCATTCACGCCAACCCGGAAACTGGCTTTGAAGAAGAGCAGGCTGCCGGCTGGCTTTCGGAAACGCTGGTCGACGCGGGATTCTCGGTTGAAACCGGCATCTGCGATCTGCCGACCGCGTTTATCGCCCGGGCCGGGAGCGGACCGCTGCATATCGGCATCTGTGCCGAATATGACAGCCTGCCGGGGATCGGCCATGCCTGCGGTCATAATATTATTGCCGCGGCCTCGGTTGGAGCCGGGATTGCCGCGGCAAAGATTGCGGACGAGGTGGGTCTGAGCGTGAGCGTGATCGGCACCCCGGCAGAAGAAGTGTGTGATGCCGGGGGGAAAATTCTCCTGCTCGAACGTGGCGCGTTCGAGGGCCTGCACGCGGCGATGATGGTCCATCCCGCACCGCTGGACGTGGTCGAATTCCCCATTATTGCGGCCTCCATGTTTGAGGTCTGCTATCACGGCAAAGAAGCGCATGCCTCAGCCTTTCCCGAGCGCGGCATTAATGCCGCGGATGCCCTGACCGTCGCCCAAACCGCCATTGGCCTACTCCGCCAACACATCCGGTCCACAGATCGGATTCACGGCATGATTACCAAGGGGGGTGACGCGCCCAACATTATCCCGGCCCACACCGCGGCAAAGTATATTGTCCGGGCGAACACCCTGGCGGATCTCGACGGGATCAAGGAGAAAGTCGTGAGGTGCTTTGAAGCCGGCGCACTGGCAACCGGCTCCAAGCTCGAAATACACGGTGGAGAAAAACCGTATGCGGAGATGCTGCACGACCCGGATATGGCCGCCGCCTATCGTCAGAATGCCGAAGCGCTGGGACGAGTTTTTCCACCGGTTGATGTGTCTCTCAAACGGGCGGCAGGCTCAACCGACATGGGCAATGTCTCCCTTGCGATGCCCGCCATTCACCCCGCCATTGGGATTGATTCGCTGCCCGCCGTCAACCATCAGCCCGAGTTTACCGCGCACTGCGTAACCGAGGCCGCGGATAAGGCCATTGTTGACGGAGCCCTGTCACTGGCCTGGACCGCGGTTGATCTGGCGACCAACGCAACGGTCCGAGAGCGGCTCTTGGACCGTATTATGAAGGTCGAGTGAAGCCGATTGCCGGAGCTCCCCACCCTACGCGCTAGATGCTTGCCGGCGTCACCGCCAGACCGGGGGTATCCACCTGGGTACGGAAAATCGTTCCCTTACGGTCCGGCTCTTCGGTATTATCGGCCGTCACAATATACAGGTCGCGCCGGTCCGCGCCGCCGAAACATAAACTCGTGACCGCCTTGGCCGGTACCTCAACCTTTTGGTCTTCCTTGCCCTCAGGGGTGTAGCGTAGTGCGCAGCCACCACCATAGACAGCGACCCACACGCAGCCGTCCTCATCAACCGCCAGACCATCGGGCACCCAATCGGCGGGTAGACTGGCCAGAACGCGGCGATTCGTCATCAACCCGTCAGCCGCCACGTCGTGCAGGATGATATGACGCGGCACGCTGTCCGAATGGTAGAGCTTGCTGCCGTCCGGCGAGAAGCCAATGCCGTTGGTGATACCGACATCGCCGTACAGTTCGACCGCCGAGTCCTCACCCGCCAGCCGCCACAGTTCGCCCGGGACCTGGGCCTTGAGCTTGAAGGGGTCGGAGCGCAACGAGCCGACCAGGACCCGGCCCTGAGAATCCGTGAAGAGATCGTTAAAGCCGGGAATATCGTCGCGCTGGAACAGGATGCGCGTTGTGCCGTCTTTGACGTGACACACGTTCTTGCCGGAGATGACCAGACCGCCAGCGGCATGCAGAGCAATACCCCCCACCCCGCGCCGGCGCGGTACAACGGTCGAGATTGCTCCGCCTGGCGCGCGGCAGTACACCCCGCCGTTGGTCACATCACTGAAGTATAAATTATCCGCGGCGTCCATCCGCGGGCCTTCGAGCAGTCCGTAGCCGGAAGCAATGGTTTCAAGCATATCCCCTCCTTTGTGTTTCACCCTGGTTCGGGCAAGAGTGCAGGCTATAAGATGGCTCCCGACTGTCAAGAGTAAAGGCAGGGGTCAGGCTTGCGCTGAGTCGTCCGACAAGACTATAGAGCATGTTATTGCTTTGCCACTATTGCTTTACCACTCTTTACCGCTAAGGAGGGGACTATGGCGTTCAATCCCAAACACTCCAGTCACATCATTACCGAGGGCCGCGACCGCGCTGGAGCGCGCTCCATGTTCAAGGCCATCGGCTTTACGGATGACGACCTGGCCAAACCGCTGGTCGGCGTGGCGCATACCTGGATTGAGACCATGCCGTGCAACTTCAATCAGCGCCGGCTGGCCGACAAGGTCAAACAGGGCGTGCGGGAGGCCGGCGGCACACCCATGGAAATCAATACCATCTCCATCAGCGATGCCGTCACCATGGGGACGGTGGGTATGAAAGCCTCCCTCGTCAGCCGCGAGGTCATTGCCGACTCGATTGAACTGGTCGGTCGGGGCTATTTGTTCGATGCCATGGTCATTATCGTGGGCTGCGACAAGACCATTCCCGCCGGGGCGCTCGCCCTGACCCGCCTCAATGTCCCAGGTCTGTTGTTGTATGGCGGCTCGATCGCGCCCGGCCGCTTTCAGGACAGAGACGTGACCATTCAGGACGTGTTCGAGGCCATTGGAGCCAATGCCGCCGGACGCATGAGTGACACCGACCTCAAACATATCGAAGACTTCGCCTGCCCGGGGGCCGGGGCCTGCGGGGGACAGTATACCGCCAACACCATGGCCACCGTCATGGAATTCATCGGCCTGTCGCCCATGGGCACGGGCAGCGTTCCGGCGACCGCTACGCGCAAAGACGCGGTCGCAGTCCAGTGCGGGCAGCGCGTGATGGACCTGCTCAACAAGAATATCCGGCCGCTGGACATCTTGACCCGTCAGGCGTTTGAGAACGCCATTGCCTGTGTGGCCGCAACCGGCGGGTCAACCAATGCGGTATTGCATTTACTGGCAATGGCGCGCGAGGCCGGTATTCCGCTCGCTATCGACGATTTTGATGCGGTCAGTCGCCGCACCCCGCTGATTGCCGACCTCAAACCCGGCGGGAGATATGTGGCCACCGATGTGGATAGAGCCGGCGGCATCCAACTGATTGCCCAGCGCCTGGTTGACGGCGGCCTGATTGACGGCGGACAACTGACCGCCAGCGGAGAAACCCTTGCGGTTGAGGCGGCAAAAGCCGTTGAAACACCGGGCCAGGATGTCATTCTACCGCTGGCCCAGCCGCTCAAAGACACCGGCGGTCTGGTCATTCTGCGGGGCAATCTCGCGCCTGACGGCTGTGTCATCAAAGTCGCCGGGCATGAGCGCCCGTATCACCGTGGGCCGGCCCGTCTGTTCGAGTGCGAAGAAGACGCCATGGCCACGGTCACGCAACGTCACGTCAAAGAAGGCGATGTCGTGGTTATTCGCTATGAAGGTCCGAAAGGCGGGCCGGGCATGCGAGAGATGTTAGGCGTGACCGCGGCCATCGTTGGCGAGGGACTCGGCGACTCTGTCGCCTTAATCACGGACGGACGCTTCAGTGGGGCGACGCGCGGCCTCATGGCCGGTCATATTGCGCCGGAAGCCGCAGTTGGCGGCCCTATCGCGATTCTCCGGGAAGGCGACATGGTGGTGATCGATATTGAGAACCGTCAGCTCAATGTTGAGTTGAGCGATGCCGAGATTCAAACCCGCCTGGCCGCCTGGCAACCACCGGCCCCGCATTACACCTCCGGCGTGTTCGCCAAATACGCCGCCCAGGTCACCTCCGCCTCCGAGGGCGCGGTTACCCAGCCGGGCAGTCTCTAATGGAAGAGAAAACTCAGGGGGCAATATGCTGAGCCATGTCAGTTAGGCGTCGCGACCTGATTCGGTATCTGGAGGAACACAACGGAGAATTGACCTGACCCCCGCACTGGTTCGCTTGCGCGGCCTCAGGCAGGTGGGCTATAAGGAGGCATCTTACCCTGATCGGCATCGGTATGACGATGCACAGCAAAGGAGGCCCCGTATGAGTGACGCGAATAAAGGTGTTGTCCTAGGTTTCTTTGAGAATTTTTCCGGCGGGAATTTTGACGCCGCCCTGGACCTGATGACCGACGACGCCACGTGGTGGGTGGCCGGCAAGTTCGAGCTGTCCGGCACCAAGACCAAAGCCGAGTTCGGCGAACTGGTCAAAGGCATTGGCGCGGCCATGCCGAACGGCCTGAAAATCACGCCCAAAGGCATCACTGCCGAAGGCGACCGGGTGGCGGTTGAAGCCGAGTCGTATGGCGAGTTGGCCAACGGCAAGGTCTATAACAACCAGTATCACTTTATGATCGAATTATCGGACGGCAAAATCACAGCCGTGCGGGAATATCTGGATACGATCCATGCCAAAGAAACTCTGGTTGGCTAATATCTCATAAGGGCGACGCTCCCGTCGCCCTTATTCCGGGATGGCAAATCCGCCCGGCAACCGGGTGTTAGAATCTCGTCCCTCCAGCCGTTCCCGGAACATGATGCTGGCCCATTGTAGATAGGGTGCATCTTCCACCTTTTCGACCGCGTCGGCCTTAATCCCACTGATCTCGGACTCGTCGCCCTGTGTTCTTTTAATGAGGAACACACCGGTGACTTTGCAAATCTGACCCTGCTCACACGAGGAGGTGCCCGGAATGAAAATCGGGATCGTACCGCTGCTGTCTGTGAGCTTGAACTTCTGGTACGTCCGGGCCCCATAGCGGGTGGTCAGGCTCGTCACTTGTCCGGTCACGCTCACGAAGCGTCGATCAAACTGTACCTGATCGGCGAGCAGATCACGCACCGCATAGGTGGGGGCCGTATAGGCGGGGGGTTCTGCCTGCTCGTCGGTCGGAACCGCGGCTACCGGCACGAGCACGGTTTCCGCCTCGACCGGTTCAACCGTCCCGGCCACAATCCCGCTCACCTCGCCTGTTCCGTCATTAGTCGGCTTCACCAGAAACACGCCATCGACCTCATACGATTCACCTTCAGTCAGCAATCCGACGCCACGCATAAAAACCGGTATCTCGCCACTGACATCGTGCAACTTGAACCGCGTGGAAGGATTGTCTCCCTCGGTGACTCTCAGGGTCGTGACTTCGCCCGCAAGGCTGATCGCCAGCCGATCAAACGCAGCTGGGTCTTCTAACAGATCAGCCACCAAGAGACCTGGGGGGCCCTCCATGTCCGTCTCTTCGGATTCCGACCACTCGTCCTCCAGTTCTTGCGAGGCGAACTCTTCAGCCGTTTCGTCTTCCGCGGACTCCAGAGGCTCTTCCGCTAGGGGTTCCTGCTCCAAGGAAAGAACGGTCTGACCCACAATCCCGCTGATCGACATTGATCCATCGCCGGCCGGTTTGACCAGAAACACCCCGCCAACCTCATACGACTCGCCCTCAGTCAGCGCCTGGACACCGCGCATAAAGACCGGGATCTCGCCAGTGGCATCGTGTAGCTTAAACTTGGTGGAAGGATTATCTCCCTCGGTGACTCTCAGGGTCGAGACTTCACCCGTAAGGCTGACTACCTGTCGATCAAACGCCTCTGGGTCCTCTAACAGGTCGGCCACCAAGAGACCTGGGATGTCATCCGCAGCCGTCTCTTCAGATTCTGCCAGATCGTCCGCCAGCCCTTGCGACTCGAACTCTTCAGCCGTTTCCCCTTCCGCAAACTCCAGAGGCTCTTCTGCCAGGGGTTCCTGCTCCAAGGGAAGAACGGTCTGACCCACAATCCCGCTGACCTGCGTCGATCCGTCACCGGCCGGTTTGACCAGAAACACGCCATCGACCTCATACCTCTCCCCCTCAGTCAGCGCCTGGACACCGCGCATAAAGACCGAGATCGTCCTGTCCGCGTCACCGAGCTTGAACTTGGTGTACGGTTTTTCGCCTTCCTCAATGATGAGGGTGGTGACCTGACCGGTCACGGTGACTTCTTGCCTGTCAAAGGCTGCCGGATCGGAGAGCAGTTCATCAACGCTTTGGGGCCAAGTCGGCACGGGCAGGAGCAGGCCGAGCAGCACCGCCAGCCCCACGGCGCTCCGACGAAAAAGGCAGCCCCCTGGGGCTGCCCTTAGCCTTGTGTCCTGAAGGGCCGTAAACCAACGCACTCGCAATGTTTCTCCTTCGGGTCGGTTTGGCCTAGGGCCAGAACATTTTCTTTGCCGCGTGTTGCAACTCAGGCTGAAAGTCGGGATGCGCAATGCTGATCAGAGCCTCGGCGCGCTGGCGTTGCGTTTTCCCCTGAAGATTCACCATGCCAAACTCGGTTACCACATAGTCCGTGTACTGGCGGGGCGTGGTCAGCGTACTCCCCGGCTCCAGCATGGGAACAATGCGGGACAACGAGCCTCTGCGCGCCGTGGACGGCAGCACCATAATCGACCGTCCCCCCTCCGAGTACATAGAGCCCATCATAAACGTCATCTGCCCGCCGATACCGGAGTACATTTGCGGGCCAAGCGACTCGGCCGCGGCCTGCCCGGTCAGGTCGATGGACAGGGTGCTGTTTACCGCGACCTGACTCTTCTGGGCGGCAATGGTCAGCAGCGAGTTCGTATACAGCACGCTGTACAACTCAAAAGCCGGGTTGTCATTCACGAATTCCAAATCTGCGCCACCAACGACCATGGCCGCGACCGCCTTACCTTTATGCATCGATTTGTATTTGCCGGTCGCCACGCCGCGTTTGACCAATTCAACGTGGCTGGCGGTCATGATTTCGCTATGAATCCCCAGATCGTTCCGGTCCATCAAAAACAGGCCGATGGCTTCGGAGATCGCGCCGATACCCATTTGGACGGTGTCGCCGTCCTTGATCAGGGTTGAGGCAAATTCGCCAATGACCTCCAAAGTGCCCTGTTCCTCGTCCGGCGGCGGTGGGGTCCCGAGCGGAAACGGTTTGCTCTCTTCGACCAGATAGTCGATCTCAGACACATGAATCCAGTTGTCGCCATGGGTCCGAATGCAGGCCGGATCAACCTCTGCGACAAAACACTTGGCCGCTCTGGCTACGTCTTTGTTATACCAGAGGGCATTGCCAAAGCTGCAATAACCCTTTTCATCCGGCGGTGAGACCACGCCAAAGAAGATGTCGGCGTTCCAGGTATTCGTCCGCCCTTGTTCGGCCTGCTTGGCGTACTGGGGATAGTCGAGCGGCATGAAATCCACATAGTGCTTTTTCATGCCTACCCGGCAGCCGGCCCCCACATAGTCAACGATCCGGTCGAACGAGGCGTCGTAGGCAGCCTCGTTCCAGATGGGATGTTCGTACAAGGGATAACACTGGATGAGGGTCACCTGTTCCAGCTCTCCGTTCCGCGCGGCCAGGGCGTCCAGGATGGGGATGGGCGGTTTGCCAATATGCAGCCGGACCAGACTGTCCGATTTGACGAGGTGGGCAGCCTGTTCGGCTGAGATGAGTTTGTCCTTATACGTATGCTGCCAGGGTTCCATACTTTCCTCCCGGTTTCTGTTTCCAACTTACCCAACCAGACTATGACCGCCATCAACGAAGAGCGTCGTGCCGGTCATGAAGGTGTTCGCGTCCGAGGACAGAAAGATAATCGCCGGTTTTAGTTCTTTGGGGTCACCGACCCGCTGCATCGGGATTTTACCGATAATCCCCTTACCGCCCTTGGTCTCCCAGAACTCGTGGTTCATCGGCGTATCAAAATAGCCCGGACACAGGGCGTTCACCCGGATATTATCCCGGGCCCATTCGAGTGCCAGGGTGCGGGTAAAAGACACCAGGGCCGCCTTGGTCGCCCCGTAGGCGGCCATATAACGTGCAACAATCTTGGAGAACAGAGAAGACACGTTGATAATATTGCCCTTTTTGCGTTTGGCCATCTCTACCCCGACATGCTTGGCACACAGCACCGGACACTTGAGGTTGAGGTTCATGAAGCGATCCCACTCTTCTTCGCTCAGATTGTGCACCGGGGTCGTCCCACCGATACCGGCGTTGTTAATCAAAATATCGATCTGACCGAATTCGGCCATGACCGTTTGCACCATGGCTCGAATCTCGGCGTCTTTGGTGACATCCGCGGCAACACCAATCACGCTGCGTCCGGTGGCGACACGGATGGCGGACGAGACGGCATCGAGGTCTGCCTGCGTCCGGCTGACGAGCGCCACATCCGCCCCGGCCTCAGCCAGGGCGTAGGCCATCTGTTCGCCCAGGCCCTTGCTGCCGCCGGTGATGATGGCCGTTTTCCCGGAAAGATCAAAATATGGAAGAGTCATGGTAGTCCTTTAGGGGTTGGGGATTGGGGGTGAGGGGTTGGGGAACCATGCCCCAGTTCCCGTTCTCAGCAGCCCAACTGGCGGGCAATCACCATCCGCTGCACTTCGCTGGTTCCTTCACCGATGGTGAGAATCTTCGAGTCCAGATAGAAACGAGAGACGGGCGATTCGCGCATATAGCCATACCCGCCGTGAATCTGAACGGCTTCTTCTGCCGTCTTCACCGCGATTTCAGACGAGGCCAACTTGGCCATGGCCGCCTCTGTGGCGTAGGGCTTGCCCTCGTCGCGCAGCGTGGCGGCGCGGTAGATCATCAGCCGCGCCATCTCGGCCTGGGTCGCCATGTCGGCCAGTTTGAACTGGATAGCCTGATGCGAGGCCAGGGGCTGACCAAAGGTTTTACGCTCCAAGGCATATCTGAGTGATAAATCCAGACAGGCTTCGGCCAGCGACAGACCGAGCGTGGCGACTGAAATGCGCCCGCATTCGAGCGTCTTCAAAAACGCCCGAAAGCCCGAACCCTGATCGCCCAGGAGATTTTCACGCGGCACGCGGACATCCTCAAAAATCTGCTCCCGCGTATCGACCGTATGCCAGCCTATTTTTTTATAGCGCTGGCCGACTGTATAACCGGGCGTGCCCTTGGGAATAATCAGCGCGCTGTACTGTTTTTTGCCATTGCCGCTACTGCCATTCGTCGTGAGCGCAACCAGGCCGTAACTCAGCGGCGTGCCCGCGTTGGAGATGAAACTCTTGGTGCCATTCACTACCCAATGATCGCCCTCAAGCCGCGACGTGGTCAGAATGTTGGCCGCGTCCGAGCCGGCCTGGGGTTCGGTCAGGCCGAAGGCTCCCAAGTGTTCGCCCTGGGCCAGGGGGGTCAGCCATTTTTTCTTTTGTTCGTCCGTGCCAAAGTGCAGATACGGTAGCGAGCCGATGGTCAGATGGGCCTGGAGGGTGGTGGCAATCGACTGATCGACCTTACCCAACTCCTCAATCGCCATGACCATACCCATGGTACCGGCGTTGGAGCCCCCATACTCCTCGGGGATGAGCAGCCCCATCAACTGCAACTCGGCCAGCTTGTGAAAGACCTCAGTCGGGAAATGCTCTGCGGCGGACCACTCGTCCGCGTACGGCGCGATCTCTTTTTTGGCGAAATCACGACACAGGTCGCGGATCATGAGCTGTTCTTGTGTGAGTTCAAAATCCATAGTCGTCTTACTCCAGCAGCGTCGGACAAGATTGGACGTATTGTATGCCCGGGGCGTCTCGGATGCTCCTGGCATCTTGGCTGTGGTCCTCAGGCTTGTCAAGATAAACCACGGCAATAGACGCCGCGCGGTCGAGACGATAAGAAGCCTGTTGGAGAGGCACGACCGAGCCCGCCACACGTCCCGACGCACGAGAGGAGAATCCTATGGCCCGTCCCATTCAGTTTGGTCTTTTTCAGCCCCAAATCGGCCTGCCGTTTCCGCTGCTCAAGGAACGCGCCCTGGCCTGCGAGGAGTATGGTTTTCACTCCATCTGGTTTACCGATCACATGTGGCCACGCGGCATGACCCAGGTCGATTTCCTGGAGGGCTGGACGGTCATGTCGTCCATGGCCATGGTCACCAAAACGCTCCGTATTGGCGGTCTGGTGCTGTGCAACTCCTATCGCAACCCCGCCTTTCTGGCCAAGATGGCGGCCAGCCTGGACAATATCAGCGAGGGCCGGGTTGAAATCGGGCTGGGCGCCGGCTGGATGAACGAGGAGTATGAGGCCTACGGCTACCCCTTCCCGTCCGGCGGTACCCGAGCGGACCAGATGAGAGAGGGCGTCGAAATCATGAAAAAGATGTTCACCGAAGACGCGGCCTCGTATGTGGGCGAACACTACACCATCGCGGAGGCGCACTGTAATCCCAAACCGGTTCAGCGGCCCTACCCGCCTATCACGATCGGGGCAATGGCCGAGCGCAAGGGGCTCAAGATTGTGGCCGAACACGCCGACCGCTGGAACTGTCCGGCAGCCGCGGCGCATAAAATCGAGCAGAAGTGGTCGGTCATTACCGACCGTTGCAAAACCATCGGCCGCAACCCGGACGAGATTGAGATATCCGAACAGACCCTGGTTGCCCTGGGGAAAGACCAACAAGATTTTGAGAAGAAATATCCTCGGGCCAAAAAGACCCTGGGCCGGCTGGCCAACCTCGACAAATGCGGCGTATGCGGCGACCCGGACGGGGTCATCCGCGCCTTGCAGGAGAAAAACAAGAAAGGCGTGACGCTGTTCACCATGATGTTCAGCGACCTGGCTCAGGACGATTTTCTGGCTACGCTCAAAATCTTTGCCAACGAAGTCATGCCCGCCTTCCGGTAAGCCGCCATGCAGCAGCCACTATCCTTTGACGCCATAGAGATCGGCGACGAGATCGGACCGGTCTGGAAAACCCCGACACAAGAGACGGTGCTCCGCTATGCGGATGCGGTCCGAATCACCGGCCTCAAATTCTTCTTTCACCAGAAGGATGCCGAGCAGGCCGGGCTGACCAAACCCATCGTGCCCGGCCCGTTGAGCACCACATATTTATGTCAGATGCTCAAGGACTTTTTTGTGGGCTGGCGGCTGCGCAGCCTGAACACGACCTTTCGCACGCCCGTGCGCCACGGCGACACGATTGCGCTGTGGGGCATGATCACCGAGAAAAACGAGGAAGACGGCGTGCCGACCGTGTACTGCGACTTGGTCGTTGAGAACGAGCACGGCGAGCGCGCCATTACCGGCACCGCCATACTCGTTCCATACACTTCGCAGCAATAAACGCGTTTCTCCGATCAGGCTGCTATTTCATCTTGCGAATAACAGCGCGGGCGAAGGCGTCAATGGTTTCGCGGGCGTCCGTTACCGGCTGGACCGCGACCTGATTGATACCGGCTTTCTTCATGGCCTTGACCGATTCCAGCACCTCTTCCTTGGTGCCGGTCAGCGTGGTGGCCCGAATCATCTTCTCCGTGACCAGCGGCTCGTGCTCCTTCTTGAAGCCTTGCAGATAATCGGCGTAGAGCTTGAGGTGGCGGGTTTCGATCGAACCCTCGGGGGCCCGATAGGCATTTTTGAAGGCCATCAAGTCGTCCCGCACATCAGCCGGCAAGTCCTTCGGGTCGGGGCAGGAAAAGGCAAAAATATTACTGGAGGACGAAACAAACGGCCCTACCGCGCTGCGGACCTTCGAGGTTTCGAGTTGCTCGCCCTTACCGGTGAGGTGGAAGGCCGTCATGCATAAAGTATAAATCCGCTTGGGATTACGCCCGGCGCGCTCAGCTCCGGTCCGGATGTGATTCATCACGAACTCAATCAGGCTGGGGCTGACGGCGCCAAACAGAATAATGCCGTCGGCGACTTCACCCGCAAGCTCCAAGGTCTTGGGACCACTCGCCGCGACATAAATGGGCACTTTTTTCTTGATATTGATCCAGCCGCCTTTGGGATTCAGAAACTTCACCATCCGCCGACGCTGGCCTTCCTGGTAGGCTGTGGTCTTGCCGGCTAACAACTCGCGGCAGGTTTCAACGTGTTCACGCAGATCAGCCAGCCGAGCCGCCGGCATGCCTAAGGTCCGCCGGGCGGTATTCCCCGTTCCGATCCCGAGTATGGTCCGGCCAGGGGCCAGTTCGTTGATGGACGCAATCGCACCGGCGGTGACCGGCGCAATACGTGAGGCCGGATTGGTCACCCCAGGCCCCAGCTTGATTTTTTTTGTATTCGCCGCGCACAGGGCCAGGGACGCATAGACATCACTGAACAACATTTGGGAATCATACAACCAGGCGTGCGTATAGCCGCGCTTTTCCGCCAGCATGACATCTTTGTAGACATGCACTCCACCAGGAAACACATAACCATAGTCCATTCTTCATTCCTCCCGCCGAGCGTCCGGGACGACACTCGCTCTCAGTTACAGCTCTTGGGTCACACCGCGCAGATCGGATGCGTCTTCAAGCCCTCGGACAGCCTCGCATGCCCAGGCAGCGCGGGAATCCGCCCACACCGCGCTCACGAGATCGGCGTATTTCGCCGTCAGCTCGTCCCACGACAACGGGTTCTCCGGATCGCCTTTTGGGAAACGCACCTGAGCAGAGACTTCCTGTCCATTGGTCAGAGAGACACGCGCCCAGGCCGGCCATTCCTTGGGATAGTTCTTTTCCAGCTCCGGGTCGCGTTCGTAACCGACCTTGGACATGAGGGCTCCAATTGCGGCGTCCTCCAACATGACTTCAGAAAATTCATCCAGGCCGGCCCGTCGTTTGACCAACGCCACCGCCACGCCAAAAGGTAAACTGAACTGAGCCTCGACCACATTCGTGGGCCGCGACTTACGCGCGGCCGGCTCACAGATGACCGGAATGCCGGTTTCGAGCATGCCGATGGTGACCCGCTCGACCTGCTCCGGTTGCAGGTCGTGTTCCTGCACGATGTTGAGCACGGCGTCAATCGGGGCCTGGGTATAACGGCAGCAGGCGTGCGGTTTGACCGCGGTCCGCAGAATCTGAAAATCCTCACCCAGCCCCACGCTAATTTTGCTCGGCTCGGGCCGCACGCCATACGCTTTGAGAAAACCGTCCCGGCCTTCGAGGATCGTGCGTGGACCAATAAAACCTTCTTTTGCCAACAGGGCGGCATGCACCCCGCTGAACGCGGCCCAACCCGGATGGAGGCGTTTCGTCCAGGCGCCCTCGGCCAGGAACTCCATTGACCCGGCGGACTGACTGCCGGCAATGCCGAGGGCGGACAGCAGTTGCGCCTCACTCAAACCCAGCAGCTTGGCCGCACTGGCCGTAGCGCCAAAGGTGCCACAGGTCGCCGTGGGATGAAACCCGCGGCCGTAGTGTTCGGTCGGTTTGAGCGCCATGGCCAGCCGGGCCGCAACCTCAAAGCCGACCACACTGGCGGTGATAAAATCCCTGCCGCTGGCGTCCACCTGCTCTGCCACGGCGAGCGCCGCAGAAAAGACCGACACACCGAGATGAATCGAGCCAGCCTGATGGGTGTCGTCCAGTTCCAGGCTGTGGGCGGACGTGCCGTTGGCCAGGGCCGCATACGGGAAGTTCGCCTTCTCCGCACGGCCCAGGACTGTTCCCTGTCCGGCCGAGGCCAAGCTGTCCGCCAGGCGGTAGAGTGGCTGGCTGGAATCGGACAGCGAGCCGCGCACTGCAACGCCCAGATAGTCGAGAAAGAAGTATTTGGCCCGATCAACCACCTCAGCCGGCAGGCGATCATAATCGAGCCGGGTACAAAATGCGGCCAGATGTTGGGTGAGCGGAATTTCCATCGTTTTGTCCTCTCCCTCTCCCTCTGGAAGAGGTCCACTTCCTCCCCCTCTCCCCCTGGGAGAGGGTCGGGGTGAGGGTTGCTGAAAACTCCCTACAACTTCGGAATCACCTTTTCGCCGAAGGTCCGTATGGCTTGCAGCGTGTTCTCGTGCGACGGACCGCCCGGCTGTCGAAAGCGCATGATCAAATAATCCGGCTGAATCGCCTCTTTCCACATCTGGAGTTGCTCCAGACAGTCTTCGGGTGAGCCCACAATCAGCCGATCCTTGGAAGCTATGCCAAAGCTCAGCTCTTCGGGCGTCTTGACGTCCTTGATGTGTTCATCCTGGACATAGGCGTCATACTGAAAGTAGAAGCGGTGGGTATACATGGTCGGCTCGCTGGCGGCTTCGGCGTCGGCCATGCTGTCGGCCAGCACGGCATCGCGCATCAAACAGATATACGGCTTCCGACCCGCCTTTTCCGCGGCTGCCCGATAGCGGGCTGCATAGTCTTTAATAACACTGAGGCTTTGCACCGGGTCGGCGATCCAGCCATCCGCCAGCCGCCCTGCCCGGCGCAGTCCGACCGGCGTCCAGGACGCCATCCAGATCGGCGGACCGGACTGTTGACTTGGGCCGGGTGTAATCAGGGTGTCCCGATAGCGAAAATGCTTGCCCTCAAAAGAGAAGCGCTCACCCGTCCAGCTCTTGCGGATAATGTCGATGGCTTCTTCGGTCCGGGTGGCCCGCTCGGTGATCGGAATCTCGAATGCGTCGAAATCGTGCTGCTGATACCCCACGCCGAGACTCAGAACGAGACGCCCCTTGGTCGCCTGGTCAATCACGGCACAGTCTTCCGCGACATGGACGGGATGGTGGAGCGGCATCAACAACACGCACGTGCCGACCTTTATGCGTTCGGTCTTCATCCCGACCAAGCCGGCTAGCAGCAACGGGTTGGGCAGATAGCCGTCTTCCTGCTGGTGGTGTTCGGTCAGAAAGCAACCGTCCCAGCCACTGGCCTCCGCGGCCTGGGCCTCGGCAATAACTTCATCAATCACCCGTCCCATATTCGTCCCGGACGGGGGGTCTTGAGTACAGGGGAGATAACCAACTGGCAGCATACGCGTTCTCCTTTTGGGTTCGTAGTAGAGGCTGCCTAGAAAAACAAAAAGTCTCTCGCTTGTCTATCGCCGGGGCTCGTTGAGAATAAGGCGTAGCAGTCATAAGGCTTGCTGCGTGTCAGATACCTCTGAAATTCACACTGGCAACAGATGGCAGCTTGAAGCCGTTTCGCTTGATGATCCCAAGAATAATCTTGCCGCAGAGCTTCAGGGCGTCGGAAGCAAGTTCCTGGGTCTCCTGCTTTGTGAACTCTCTGCCTCCATGAAACAAACGACTGCGGCGCTCATAAAGGTCGTTCCACTCTCCCCACAGATGGCCGAGGCTATTGCGATCCAGCACCCGTTTGATCCCCTGTCGTATGCTGATCTTATGCATACGTTTGATGGCTTCTTTGACTTCTGGATCTTCAATCTCCGCAGCGAGATTCTTTATCAAAGTACGTTGCTCATCAGTCCAATTCTCGTCCAGAGCGATTGTCTCGACGGCTGAAACGGCGAGGACGATTCTGGCAGGTGGCTGAGAATTGATGTAAGCAAGATTCAGGAGCCGCACTGAAAGAGCGATTGTAGGTTCTGTGACTGACGGTTGATCGGCTAGTTCGCGCATTGCCCCGAGGAATCGCTTAGGATCCGATTTGGTCGTTCCCTTCGGCCGGCCGCGGCTAAACACCGTATTGTCATCATCGGGGAGAATTAAGAGACCATGTACATCATCGCCATGCCGCTGGTGGGGTTTCAGCCAGCCCTTTGACCGATAGTATTCTTCGTTGATCGAACCTAAGACCTCGTCTAGGCCCGTATCAACGCGAGGGCTGGAACAAAGCGCCGCAAGCTGCACATTTGCTCTGATCCGCTCACCGAAAGTACGCGCTTCCAGTTCAGTGGGGAACCCACGCGCCTCGAAGACGAGCCACTCCGCTTTTGAAATCGACGGAGGCCCATAGCTGGGTCTGATCGTCACCTCTCGCCCATCAAGGTAGGTTGTGAGGAGTTCCTCATCGGTATTCAGGTTATTTCCAATCCGCACTTGCAGATATAAGCGAAATCCGCTGGTTTCGTTTGTCACCGTCCCTCCCCATCCTTAGAGCTGTAGGTCAAGTTAGCGAAGCGCAGCCTGACATCTTTGCGCTTCCTCTGAAAATTTGTTTCCTACTTGCGCGCCGCGGCAACATGCTGCTGCGCGGAGGCCAGCGCCTTTTCGTCCACGATACCCGATACCGCCTCAAGTTAGCGAAACGTAAGAAGCGTAACCTGACATCTCTTCACCGCTACTAATCATTTTTCACTCGCCCCGCGTCAGATTCAATTCCAGCAATCCGCGCAACGCCTCCCCGTCGCTCGCCTCGTTCCGACCGTCATCCGTCGCACGGTTCAGGAGGGTTCCAGGTCGTAGACGGGCAGAGCCAGGGCGCGGGCGGCGGTGGTCTTCCGCCAGGAGTTGGGCGAGCACAACAGAAGTATCGAGGTAGATCACCGTTCGCTTCTATCGGCGTCCAATTCGCCAAGGAGAGTAGAGAGCGGCGCAACCCGTTCCAGAGTCGGAGGCTCCCCCGTGGCGGGCAGCCTTGGCGGCGTCAGCCACCCCTTGCGCACGGCCTCGGCCAGCAGTGCATCGGCGAGCATCGGGCTTCTGGTTTCTCTCGGGGGACCGATTTCCGCGACAACACGGTCGCGGTCCGTGACCAGAACGGTCTCGCCCGATGCGGCGAGCCGCACGTACTCGCTCAACCGGCTGTTCAATACTTTTATTCCGACCGATCTCATACACAGAGAAGTAGCAACGAGAAGCGACTTGGTCAAACCGCACCTGCTCGACGGTCGGCTACGGGTCTTAAGTGCTTTGGTCATCGTCTCGTCCATCCCATTCGGACGAGTTGAGCCAGCGGTGGCGCAGTTCAACGAGCCGTTGGTCTCGGTAATAAATTAAGGGACTACTTCTTGCCGTGGTTCTTCCCGAAGCATGCCTGCCGTTTATCGAGAACGCCCCGAATGGTTCAAGAGTCGCACCGCAGGCCATGCCGTGTGTGGGACCAAAATCCCTGACCAAGGCCATCACACCGAACTCCATTGATCGTTTCTCGATTGAGAATGTCGGATTACGCTTTGCTAAAATCCGACCTACCGGTCTGTAGCAGTTTGGATTTGTTCATTCGAGGTCGTTATAATATCGCCAAGCACCGACAATACGCCTACTTTCAAGTTAAGACCGATTAAAGGAGCGAACCAGTGATTGAAGTGCTTTCCAAGCCCGCAGACCAAATCACCATCCGCGACATAGAAGCGCTGATCGAGTCGAAAGTTCCCGAAGGCGACCAGATAGAGTTCAAGGAAAGTCTGTCAACGAGAGGCGATTCTACCGATCCATGGATGTCCGGTGGAGACCTTGGAGACCGGGCGAAGGACGCGATACTTGAGGAAGCCGTCGCCTTCGCGAATGCGTATAGTGGCACCTTGCTATTGGGCATCGGAGAGTCCGATACGAAACCGTCGGTCGCCGCCAAAATTCCGTCGCTCCCACGATGTGCGGAATTAGCGGAACGCCTCAGATCGGTGTTCCACAATCGTGTGGAACCGCAACTACCCCGGCTCGATATCTTCGCCGTGCCAACCAAGGGCGATGGCGGTGTGATCGTAATCAGCGTTGGACGGTCACGCCGCGCACCTCATTGCGTGAAGTTCAAGAACAAGAGATTCGTCTGCCCGATCCGACGATCTGACCGGTGTGATAAAATGACCATGCGAGAAATCCAGGACATGACGCTGAACGTATCGCGGGGGCTCGAACGGTTAGAAAAGCGGCTTTCTGAACGATCCGAACGCTTTCAACAGGAGTTCAAACGCCTCAAAACTCCAGAGGACGCCTTCGGAATTCGTATGACCGCTACACCCGTCGGAGACGATATCCGATTCGAGCGGGTTTTTCGAGAAAACAGCATCGTTGAGGAATTAGACGAACCGTGGCGCAATATCCTGTATCGGCCCGGCAGCGGCGAGACAGGCACCCGACTTGGTCGGGATGGGTACGTCATATCCGTACAAGAATTGATGTCCGGGCGAAGCGGAATCGAGCGTGTAGTAGACGACGCCTTACGCAGCCGCAGTATCTTTCCTAAATTCTGGCGACCGAGACTACGCGCCGCAAGGGCAGAACCTGATCTTAATCATTTCAGCACGGGTCTTCTTCGCAACAGCTACCGGGAAATTCACTACGACGGACTGATAGAGTTGGGCTTTGTTGAAGTCCGCCAGTATAGTCGCGCAGGAAAGCCCTATACTTCCTCTCTCTCGCCCAACTTACTTATGCTCATATTCGCAAACTTAGTTGTTTGGGCTGACCGAGTTAGGCACCGAGCCAGTGTCCCCACGGCGGAATATGCCCTTGAGGTGGAAATATGCGCCAAAGGAGGTTCTGTACAGATAAGTCTTGGACAGCCAGAGATCGGAATGGTTTTTGAAGAAGGAAAATTGCAACCAGGTTCGCTGCTTTTCCCCAGATATCCGCTGGGCAGTCACGATGAGATTCCCACTCTCCTAGGGTTGTTCGACCGCGATTTCCGGAATTCTTACGGCAAAGAAATCTTGGACGATCAAGGTATGTTTGCAATACAAAATTGGCCGGAATAGAGTTCAATAACTCGGTCAGAACATGCATGCAGAGCATCTTTCTTCAGTTTCGATATTGTCCTGATCTAGGTGTCAGGAGCCGTAGGTCAGGTTAGCGAAGCGTAACCTGACATCTCTTCACCGCTACCAATCACTTTTCACTCGCCCCGCGCCAGATTCAATTCCAGCAACTCCCGCAACGCTTCATCATCGGAAATATCTTCGTTCCAGCCGTAAGCCACCGCCACGGCAGCATCAAGACTGGCGTGCGCGTCAGCCAGCCATTGCGGACGAGTGTTGTACAAGTTGGTCAGGGTGCGTTTCTTGAGTTGTTTCGCTACGTCCTCGTTGCGTGGCACCGGGCGTTTGGGATAGCCGGGCACCGGCTCGTCCACCCACTCTACCCATTCGGGCGGGTTGAGCCAGCGGTCGCGCAACTCGACTAACCGCCGGGCGGCCTCAGCTATGGCGACAGCATGTGGATTGTCGGCGTAGTCGGCAGCGGGAATATCGGGTGTCAGTCCTTCTGGAAACGGAAACGTCTCAAAGGTCGTGGTCGGCGTATAACGCGGATCGTTGCCCTTGCCGAGCCACGTACCGCGTCGAAGCGACCACATTTCGTGAAACCGACTGTGCAGGATACCGAATGTCGTGTCGTCGTCGCGGGCAATGACGATCAGTTGATGGTCGGGACAGATGCGTACGTCGTACCACACGAACAGACGATGCTTGGCAACGGTCGGGGTGGCGATGTAACGAGACAGGCCATCCAGCGCCCGCCACATCACAGGTCGGAGACGTTCATGCCGCCACCAGAAATCCCTGAGTTTCTTATCGCGGTTCTTCTGTCGCGTAGGCCAAACGTTTTCGGCGACATACGTAAAAGGTGACTCATAGAGCGCAGCTTCCGCTTGTGACATTTCCCAACCGAAATCGACGATCCACTTTCCCGCCGGGCGACGAGTCAGGTCCATGCCATTAGTCCAGGGTTTCAGTACGTCAGCGTTGGGCCGTCCGTTGGGATTCGTCGGCAAGCGCAGCCAGGTACGGGCCAGGTCACCGGAGACGTCGAAAGGACCGCCTTTCGTATCGCCCATGAAGGCAACACCGACATTCTCGGAAAGACGCTTCGCTTCGGTCAGATCAACACCCACACCACCGCTCTTCGCCGTCAAGTCGGCGTGAATCTCGTCTACGGGGCGGCCGTCAAGCCGCGCTTCTAACACCGGTTCACCGTCCACGCACGAGAAGCAAATCAGGGAAACACGCACAGCAGCACCGTCTACAACCCACGGTTCATCACTCCACGCCTCGAAGAGCGGGCGTGCGTTGGTCGCGACCTGTAATGCCCGTCGGTTCGCACCCCCACGAATGGAATTGGTTGCGACAAGTCCGGCCCGCTTTGCCTTACCTGATTTTATGTGTTCACCGGCCTTGACGAACCAGTAGGTGACAAGGTCGGCTTCTGCCGGCACGCGGCCTGCATATGTCGAAAAAACTTTCGAGACATAGCCCTCACCGAGATTCCTTATGAGCAGTTTGCCACCGAGAAACGGCGGATTACCGATCACCACATCAGCCTCGGGCCACTCAGGCTCCCCGCCCTCCGGCGTCAGAATCGCATCGCGGCATTCGATGGTGTCGAGCGGTTTCAGGATAGGGTCGCGGGCTTCGTTGAACCCGTTGCGCCGCATCCATTGGATTTCACCAATCCAGACCGAGACGCGGGCTAGTTCAGCGGCGTAGGCGTTAATCTCAATACCTCTGACGTTGGCCGGACCGATGGTGGGAAATTCTCTCTCTAAGCCCAGCACTTCGGCCTCCAACTGTACGCGATGCTCCAAGTCCTTGAGGACATGAAGCGCCAGATACAGGAAGTTGCCAGAGCCACAGGCAGGATCAAGCACGGTGAAACTCCGCAGCCGCTCCAGGAACTGGCCTAACAGGCGCTCGGCCTCTCTACGTCGCCGGGTCTGTGTGGAGGTTGATTTAGCGGTAGTTTCCTTTTCCAGACTCGACGCGATCTCGGCTCTGGCCGTCTCCCACTCGGTCAGCCATGGGCGAATGATTACCGGCTCGACAATCAGCATGATCTTGTCGCGGTCGGTGTAATGCGCGCCCAGTTGCGAGCGCTTATCAGGATCAAGCCCGCGCTCGAACAGCGTACCGAGAATCGAGGGATCAATCTCCGACCAGTCGAGTGCCGCAGCTACGAGCACGGTATCAATGTCGGTCTTCTCCAGCGGCAAGGCCGTGTCGTCGTCGAACAATCCTCCGTTGAACCACGCCACCGGCTCGAAGCCGATCCGGCCGCCCGTGGACATAGCTCCGAATAGATCACGAGCCAGTTCGGCGAACTCCTCTGGCTGCTGCCGTGCGTGTTCCAGCATTCGTGTGAACATGTTGTTCGGCAGCAGACCCACGTCTTCAGCGAACATGCAGAACACCAACCGATTGACGAAATGCGCAACTGAATGGCTCTCGTGGCCGCGTTCCCGTAACGCCTGCGCCAGAGTGGCAAACGTGGTAGCCGCACGTTCGGTGACGGTTTGCCGCGTTTCGCCGGGCCGGAGCCGTTCGGGCTCGGACATCGCCCACTTGAGCATGTCGCGCGTGGCTGCGTCCGCGAGATCGTCCAGCGTAAACTCGTGGGTCTCGCTGACAGTGTTGGTCCAGTTGGTGCGGATACGGAACCGCGCCATGTCCGAGACAATCAGCAACGGCGGGTTCTCCAGTGCCAGAGCGTATTGTCGTAACTGATTGAAGGCCGCGTCCAGGTCTTTGTGTTTACCTTTGTACTCCCAGGCGAAGTGATGACGCTTCCATACGTCGGCCCAGCCCTTGCCGCCGGTGTCTTTGCGCGCGCCACGCTCAAAACAGTAGTGGTCGCCGGTGGGGTCAGCTTCGGCGGGTGTGGGTTCGCCCAGCAGCCGGCACAGGTCGATGAAGTGTTCTTGTGACGCCGAGCGCTCTTTCAACTCTGAGGCGTGCCACTTGGTAATGAACTGGCTTGGCGTCATAGCCTCATCTACAGTGGTTTCCTACTTACGTGCCTCGGCAACGTGGTGTCGCGCGGAGGCCAGCGCTTTTTCGTCCACGATGCCCGATACCGCCTCAAGCAGGGCATCAACCAAACCGTCATCGCCCCCAACACGGAGCAGGGCTTTGTAGTGAAACGCGATCTGGGGCGCGCCCTGGGCAATCAGCGCGCCGAGCACAATGGCCTCGCGTTCAATCAGGAGTAGCCCGTCTCGACCAAAGACCCGACCGAAGTCGTCATAGCGCACCCATTCGGCTAATTCAGGACTGATCTGACTGAGCTGCTCGATAAGCTTTTTGTTCTCCTCGCTGCCGCCGGTTAACTGCTCTTGAACCCGCATCCCGCGTTCTCCCCAGATGGTCGGGGCGTACTCCGGCCAGGGTTCGGTCGGCTGCGGACTCTGCCCCTGGGAACGTTGGCTGATGTAGTCGGGATACACCTGCTGAAAGCGTCCCAGCGTGCTCAGGGTCCGCGGATAGCCGATGTAGGGCAGCAGGTTCAAGACGGCCTCGTACATCTGGAGTTCGCTGAGTCCGGCGTCTTTGCCCTCGCTGAAGAGCTGCTCGGCGGTGTCGAACCGACCCGAGGTACCGGCGGCGGATATCTGACACAGCGCGACCAGAGCGGTCTGGTTGTAGGCCGTGTTTTGGGCGTGAACGGTCAGCGGTAGCAGGCCCACAGCACAGACGAGTCCGATTGTCAGCGTACCGTTCGCTCTCCAACTACCCATCATTTTCCTCCGCTTCTGCATACGCTCTCCTTGTCATCAACTACCCGTCCGCATTCTCAACCAGGATGCCTTGGTCCTTTAATTCTTGTATCCGCTCAGCCGTATATCCGCATAAGCCGCCCAGCAACTCGTCCGTATGTTGGCCGAGACGTGACGCCGGGCCAGGAATGCGCGGGGGGGTCTTGGAGAATTTGTGGGGGGATTGGAGCAGCTTCAGCTCGCCGTAGTCCGGGTTGGGCATGGTTTCGACCATGCGCTTGCTTAAATTCGGGTCTTCTGCGAATTGGCCGATGGACAGAATCGGAGCAACCGGCAGGCGGAGTTCATCGGCCATAATCCGAATCGCCTCTTCGTCACTCGGCAGCGATTGCAGCCATTCTTCGATAATAACGCGCAGGGCGTCCGCGTTCTGAATGCGCCAGCGGTTGGTCTTGAACTCGGGCGAGGTCAGCAGCTCTTCGTGCCCCATACGTTTGACCAAGGTGACCCAATGATCCTCGGTAATCAGTCCGATGGCGATATAGCCGTCCTTTGATTTGAACGCGCCGTACGGAAACGCCCCGGCCCGCTGCGAGCCACCGCGTTGCGGATCGACCGCGCCGTCGGTCACACTGTAGGCCGCCAGCGCCCAGTCGTGCGAGTTATAGGTGCAGTCCACCAGGGCCAGGTCGATATGCTGGCCCTCGCCCGTGCGCTGACGATGAAACAGGGCCGCCATGATCGCGCCAAAGGCGTTGAGCGCGGTCATGTGATCGCCGATGGCCGAGGCCGGATAGGCCGGATAGCCGTCCGGCTCGCCGACCAGATGCAGCAATCCGCCGGCGGCCAGGGCGACCAAGTCGTTGCCGATGCGGCGGGAGTATGGCCCGGTCTGCCCATAGGTCGAGATCGAGCACATGACGAGGCTCGGGTTGACGGCGGACAGGCTGTCGTAGGTCAGGCCGTAGCGCTCCATGATGCCGGGTGTGAAGTTCTCGAACAGCACATCGCAGTGCTGGACTAGGTCCTTGATAACGGCCTGACCGGCCGGGGTTTTGATATCCACGCACAGGCTCTTCTTGCCCCGGTTGTGCATGATGAAATAGCTCGGCGTGGCGCCATCCTTGCCGTCCTTGGGCACGATGCGGATATGCCGGCTGTGTTCGCCTTTGGGTGGGAGTTCAACCTTGATGACTTCCGCCCCAAGGTCCACCATCAGCCGCGTGGCCTGGGGTCCGGCCAGCCATTGGGTCAGGTCAAGAATACGCACCCCTTCAAGAATCTGTTTCTGTTCAGTCATGTCACACTCCCTTAGATAGCCTTGCCGGCCACAAACCCGCCGTCAATCGGAATCGTTGCGCCAGTCATGAAGTCGGCGTCCTCGGACGCCAGAAACAACATCAGCCGGGCGATTTCTTCAGGCTGTGCCCAGCGTCCGGCAGGATGCGCTTTTTTGAGCGAGGCCACGATAGCCGGATTATCGAAATAGCCAGCGGTCATAGCCGTCTCGACCACGCCTGGGGCAATGGCATTGACCTGGATATTCTTATCGGCCAGTTCCATACTCATTTCCTTGGTCAGGCCGACCACCCCATGCTTGGAGGCCACATAGGCTGCCCGATTCGGCACGCCCATCAGACCGGCGACCGACGACAGGTTAATGATTTTTCCGCTTTTATTCTGCGCAATCAGATGCTGGGCAACGGCTTGACTGCACAAAAACGTCCCGGTCAGGTTCGTGCCAATGACCTTCGTCCATTCTTCGGCGGGCAATTCCAAAAACGGGACGATCTCACGCACCCCCGCGCTGTTTACCAGCACATCGAGTGAACCGAGTCCGGCCACAGCCTGCTCGACCAGAGCCTGCACCGAATCCGGTTGCGTAACATCGACCTGGAGGGCGACGGCATTACGCCCCAATGCCTTAACCGCGCTGGCGGTTGCCTGGGCCGCTTCAAGCCGAAGGTCCGCGGCGGCAATGGCCGCACCTTCTGCGGCAAAAGCCAGGCTGGTCGCCCGACCGATCCCACTCCCCGCACCGGTGATCAGGACACCCGTGTTTTCAAATCGCATAAACGCCTCCTGTTGGCGTTTCCCTATATCCTAAATGAGCTTACTTTTTTAGCCTGTCGGATTCATCTTTTGATGGGAGGAACTCTGACCATGAGTGAATTGCTTGACAAGGCGGTGGAACAGGCCAAACGCCTTCCCGTAGATCAACAAAATGCTATCGTCGCGCTTATTCTGGAAGAGATCGCAGATGAGCGGCGGTGGCAGGCCGCATTTGCACGTTCGCATGATACGCTTGAACAACTCGCAGCAGAGGCTGAGCAGTCCCGCGACAAACTCGACGCCCTGTTGAGCAGCGACTTCATAGGCTGCGCTGAAGGCCCCGCAGACTTGGCGAGCCAATACAAGCGCCCTCTGAAAAGTGACTCTGAACCATGAGGAGAAACTTTATGGCCACGCTTGCATTCGACACCCACAAGGCCGTCAAGCTGCTCAGAGAAGCTGGAGCCGACGAACCCTTGGCCGAGGCGGTTGTTGCCACAGTTGGCGATGCTATGGGTGAGAACGTTGCCACAAAGGTCGATATCGCTACGGTACAGCGCGATATCGCCAGTCTCAGGGCCGAATTAAAGACCGATATTGCTGAATTGGAATCCCGGCTCTACCGCTAACTGTGGCTCATGACCGCTAGCATTGTTGGTCTCACTGTTAGCCTCACCGTTGCCTTGGTAAGGCTGACTGCCTGACCGGCTATACCACTGAGCAGGGCGAGTAGGTAAAGACAATTCTAGAGCGTTTCACGATAGATTGTAGCCGTGCCCTTGCGCTCTCGTTATGCCGGACGTGATCCGGCATCCAGAGGCCGAGGGGCCGGGGACTAGATTCCTGCTTCCGCCGGAATGACGGACGGCTACACAGCATTGTGATTTGCTCTGGAACCTAGAGAGTTCTATCAAGGAAATCTGAACAAACCTTCGCAAATTTCCTCATTAGACACCTTGATGCCTGCCCCCCATCTGAACACTCCGACGCTCCATTTCCGTTAGAAGACAATGCAGCCAATCCTGTCACAGAGGGATCAATTTCAACTTCCACCTTCGCTGGCGTTTGGGAACAAAGGAATTCGATTTGTTCTTTGCCATTCTTGTGAGTAAACCCGCGTCCTTCGCTGGTGAAACCGAATGAACATCCCGACAAGACAATTATACAAAAGCAAAGCATGGTGCTTCTCACAGCTTTCTCCTCTCAACGAAACTTCCCCATCATATCCAGCATACGCATCAAATCCACGGCGTTGGAAAAGACCTGTGAGAGGTTTTGGCTGGTGGCGCTGTGATAGTTACCGCCCGACTGGCTGGCAATGTTCCGCAATTGCTGCCGAGCCGCGCCCGAGACCTCAAGCCCGACGGTTTCATGGCGATAGAGGAGGTTGTTGTGCTTTAAGGTCCGTAGAACGGTATTCAGGTCACCACAGTCATCGTTCCCGTCGGCCAACAACAAGATCATCTGGGTTCTGCTGGCCGTAGATTTGTGCTGTTGCATGAACCTGTTCGTCGCTTCCAGGGCCGTTGCCAGGGGGTACCGCCTTGAGCGGAGAGGCTGTTGACAAAGGCAACAAGCTCGGCCTCGTTGCGGGTAAAACCGACCGAACTGTGAATCGGGCTGGTACAATCTCCCTCAAACGCCAGCACCGCTATTTCGGTCTTGTTCTTGATCGCTTTGCGGATGGTATCAGCCGCTGCCCGCTTGGCGGAACTCAGCTTTGAGCCGGACATACTACCGCTGATGTCTATCAGCAGCAGCAGGCTGCCCGATGGACCCGTCACCGCTCGGGCGGGGCGGTTATCAGATCGGGTAGTTGATGGCGCGGTTTTCTGGGCGTTGGGAGTGCGCTTGGCTGGCTGTTTGGACTTTTTCGTTTGCTTCTTTGTGTCTTCCAGAAAGGTGTAGCCGTGGAAGTGCCAGCGAGAGAGCGAGGGTTTCTGGTCTTCGTACAGATACAGATAGGTAGAGTTGGAAAGTGTGCGGCCCGACGCGATGGCCCGGACTCCCAAAGCGATGCCAAACATCAGTTTCATCTGGTCCGACCGTCCATCAATTTTGTACAAGTGCGGCAGTCGCTCATACGAACAATAACCCAGGGTACTCCCGTGGTCGGGCTCAACCGTCATCCAGGCAATTTCCGGGCCTTCGGGTCGGATTCGCCTACCCGAGCCGTTGGTGATTTTCAGGCTGACTTTCCAGATTTTGATCTTCTTGGTGGTGTAATTGGCGTCACTTGCAGGGCTGGAAGAGCATGAGGTGGAGTGGCCGGTATCGGTCGCCGTATATTCCACCCGCACCCCGTGCCTATCGCTGTATAAGACTTTTGCAACGGCAGGCGCTTCCAGGATGATACACAGCAGGGCCACCGCGCCGCCTATTGCTAGAGATTGCTTCATCTTCGTCTTCTCGAATGTAGAGCCGATAAGAAGAGGCGCACTGCTCCCAAAAAATTTGACCAAGGGCATAGCCCCTGGACCCCCAGACGTAAAGAGGTAAAGACTCCAAACCTAAGGGAGCGACCGGGCAATACGGAATCCGAAGTTGAAGTTCCGATAGTCGGCGGTGACCCAGCGGCGGTGAGCCGAACGGAGGAGCCTCGGATAGAGGTACCAGGAACCGCCGCGCAGGACCCGACCGTGACAATCCCCACTCTCCCACGCCCGCCCGTCTGTTGGCGCTCCCCGGTAGTTGTCGTTCACACAGTCCTGCACCCATTCATATACGTTCCCCGACAGGTCGTAGAGCCCTAACTCGTTTGCTTGCTTCTGCCCCACTGGGTGTGTTCTTTTGCCGCTGTTCTCAGAATACCACGCGACGGCACCCGGGGTGCTACTCCCTGCATATTCGTACCCCCGACTCTGGGAGCCTCCTCTGGCCGCATACTCCCATTCCGCCTCGCTCGGCAGCCGATATCGTCCGCCTCCAGCGTTCAGTTTCTGGAGAAATCCCTGGATATCGTCCCAACTCACCGTATCGACGGGACATTGCGCGCAGCCCTGGAAATAGCTCGGGTTCGCTCCCATCACCGCTGCCCAGACCTCCTGGGTTACTTCGTACTTGCTGATTTCGAAGCTGCCGACCCGCACCGAGTGCGCCGGCTTTTCAGCATCAGAGCAGTCCGTCTGCTCTCGCGTACACCCCATGGTGAGGGTCCCCCCCTCAATCCGCTCCATCTGTGCGTTGAGCTTGGTAAGCACTTCGGGCAGAATTTGCGCGAGGGCCGCTTCTAATTTGGCTTCCACCGTGGACAGGCGTTCCAGGGCTAGTGGGTAATGTTCCGAGTCCCGCCCGACACTGGTAATGAACTGTTTGAGTAGTGACTGCCCCTTAGATAAATCCGCCATGGTGGGGGTCCCGCTTTCAATCCGCTCCATCTGCTTGTTCACTACGCTGAGCAATTCCTGTATCTCCGCTGCGCGTTGCGCTGCACGGGCGGATGCCAGTTTGGCTTCCAGGCCGGACAGCAATTCCAAGGCTGGCGTGTAATGCGCTGAGCCCCGTCCAGCGCTGACAACAAACTCTTTGAGCAGCGCTTGCCCCTTGAGCAAATCATCCAACACCGCGCTGTTTTCCACCAGCATCTTGCCGTAGAAGAACGCAAACTCCTGCGGCGGGTCGGTGTCCAAGGCTTCAATTTTGCCAAACGCCCGGAGCGCTGCTTGTGTATCGCCCTTCTCCAGCGCCTTGCTCGCCTCCAACAGATATTGGTCTGCCAGAATATCGGGCGGCAAGTCCTGCGCCAGGGCCGAGCCATGCAGGAGAAGAACAAAAAGAAACGTCAGGGCTGTTTTCATGGGTTGTGATTCCTTTCTGAAAAGTTCGATTGATGAGACGCATCAATAACTCGGAGCGCGTCTCGCGCCGCCCATGCAATTTCGGGATTAGGATTATCTATGAATGGATGGAGTTCGGCTATCACTTTCGGGTCTCCGATGCTGCCAAGAACATCAATGACTATAGGAAGATACTAACCTTTGCGCAGGTTCTCATCGTCAGAATCAAGCGCGCGGATCAGCGTGCGGCCAGCCGCGTCCAGACCCGTGACATTCCAAACTGCTTGAGAAACAAACAGTTGCGCTGCTTTTACGAGGTTCATAAGCTGGACCATCCCCTATAGCCAAGCGTTAGGATCATAGTGCGCGTCGCTGGGTCGGCATCTATCCGTCCCGTTTGTATACTTCGCATAATGTGATGGAAGACCAGGCTCACTTGGCCAGCTTTATCGGTCAAGAAATACGCATGCCCGATAGGTGGATCAACCGTATTGTTGAAATCATCGCAGTCTATGGCGTAGACATTGCTGGCCACTTTTGCCATGTCTTCCGGGCCGGTGTGACCCAGGCGACGTGATAGGACTTTGTTTCTCAGATTTGAGACCTTACTGGCTCGGAGCGCCAAGTCGTCATTGGCGAAATACACCGTCACGTTACGACAGGCAGCGGAAATATATTGCCCGGGTTTATCAAGTTCGAGGGTTTCGTTTACTACATCAGCGGCAATCATAAAAATGTTGCGGAAGACGCCCGGCACGGCGCCGTAATCATGAGTCCACCGCTCAAGTGCATCACGCAGCACTCGATTTCCCATAGAATGAGCGAGGATGTTAATCCGCTTATAGCACGGGTCTCCAGTCTCGCTTTGCGAGTCGCGCCATTGTAGGAACTTGCCGAAAATGCGAGCGAATCCGCACGCGCTGGCGTCTGCTGCCTGCTGGTCGTCCCAGTAGTCTTTGATGATTCCCAAGTCATTGTCGCAGGGCCAGATCATGGGAACAACCCTGACCATATCCTGCTTGACCTGATCACACATCTTCTGAAGCGCAATCGCCCGGGGAAAAATGTCTCGCTCCGGCAAGTTATTGAAGCCATGGATATAGAGGAGTATCTGCTTGGCGCTGTCGTTCTTGAGATGTTGGAAGAAGTTGTGGCAGTATATCTCCTTGTCGGTGTGCCCTCCATAGATGGTCCCTCCGATACGACAGCAGAATGACACCGAGCTACCGGGCTCGGTGTTTCCGAGGTCAAAGGTAACGTCTCTCGGCGCAGGGGTATCCTCAGACGACGGCGTTCTGCTTGGACCCTCAGAAAAACGACGATTCGTGACAAACAGCATAGAGGTCTCCTTCTGCCTGCAACGTTTGTTCTTATACAGACTTTTTCTTCTGTCTCTCCTTATTGCTTTGCCGTAATATCCAATTCACACCGCGCAACCCCCCTATCTCTCTTATTTTGACCAAGAGAGTCATGGCATTGTCGTTCTTTCGCCCCGGAGTTTGCTCGACTTCTGCTACGAGGCCATCTATCAACGTCAAAGTCCTGCCCTTGTCCTCATCGTTGAGCGATTGCTGGGCCGAAACGTAATCTTTTGCGAACCTGCCAACGCTCGACAAGTCAGCACTTCTCCATTCGTTTGCCCATTTGGCAGCTTTTTCGTCGATCGATTTTTCTATCCCCGGCAGTAAGAACCCTTCCGCTTTCCTAAGCAGCAACTGTGGTCCGATGGGCGTATCTTCATCTTTTCCTCCGAGGGAGAAGAGCTTGGTATTAAGAAGAAGAGGATAACCGATGACCGCCGATATCCATCCAGCAAAAGTTCGGAGGTCGATAAGCTCGTATACCTGCGCCACATATATGACCGCGCAGGCAGCGGGGAAGTTAGCGCTAACAAGCCACCACCATTCCTTCGTCCTAAGGGCATATATCGGCTCTTTTGCCTTCGTGGCTACATCAAAGCAAGAGAGGAAGGCGGCTAAAAGGGCGGCACTTCCTACAAGAAGTGCAAAGGGAAACAACAATCCCTTACGGCTTTCCGTCTTCACCTGTCTCGAACAGATACCGAAGAGAGAGCGCGGCTTGCCCTCCTCGACTAATTCTGAATCCCGAATTATCGGCCTCTACAAATCCAAGCCCGGACAAATGCTTCAAGAAGGTGTCGATGCGGCTGGGCAGTTCATAGGTCCGTGCCGCAATCTCTGGCACTGAGGAGGGGCTACCGCTTTCCAGATACTGCAAAATTGAGACTTCTTCGCTTTCGAGAGATTTAGCGTCGTCAAGGAGAGAATCCGCCGTTGGTGTACCCATTTTTGAAACTCCTTACAACCCTTACAGCAATAAGGATTCACTTAGGCAGGCGGACTGGAAAAGTCAAGATCACAAGGTAGGCTTATAGCTTGGAACTTTCTTCAGATATTCCATAGACTACGGATGTAGGCTAGATATTCCTCCTTAGCGAATTTCGCCCTTTCTGCTAGTCGCTGCGCATCCAGCACGAGCTTCCGCGCTATCGGCTTGACAACGTTACCATCGCCCCAATATCCAAAATGGCTCCCTGGATTCCACATGCTGAGCCACTGACCGATGTTGGTCACATAGTCCATATCAACCGCACCTTTGTATTCATCATTGATGTCCCGCAAGGGATAGGCCAGGATATCGTCATCGTCAAGGATGTTAATCCAGACTCCATGTTTGGCTGCAACTTTGATAGGCTCCTTTGCCGAGTCTAGATCGCCACAAACAAGCAGCCAGAGTGCAAGCGGCGAACCGAGGGTAAAAAGATTGGTCGCTGTAAGTTTCTGTGTATTATCGTTTTCGGCCTTCTTGGCAGTATCGTATAAATAATTCGAGAGAATAACGCTGCCGAGACTATGCGCGACAAAAGTAAACTCGATTTTGTCATCATCGGAGGACTTTTTCCTGATGCTGGAAATCTTCTCTTCGAGCCGTTTATGAATCTCCTTGTAGCAACCTTCACCAGAGTCAGATTTTCGATACACGATAGCGTCACCGACGACCGACACAAATAATCTGCGCAGTTTGGCCCATTCAAGGGAGCGCGTTTTATTAACTTGCCCCAAAAGTTTCCTTTGAGGAGTTGAGACTATATTTGCCCAAAAGATCTCTCGGAATTCGACCGTCGGCTTTGGACATTGTAAAGCCTTCGCCTCTTTACCTAGTTGCTTTTTTATGGCCCGTTCACATGTCGACGAATACCCTTTCTCTTGTTCTCCAACACCATGGATGAACACGACGGCCTGTCTAGTCACAAAACATCTCCTTTCTATTTGAGCGTCGTTTTAGCAATGGACTTCCGGCGAATCACCGGAAAGATTGCCCATTCTCCTTCTAGGAGAACCATTCACCACGTTACCCTACTTCCGAAAGCTCGGCATGATCTCCTTGGCGAACAGCTCCAGCGAGCGGGTCGATTTCTTGGGGTCCATGCCGGCCAGTTGCGTGCTCATGATGAAATGCGTGCATTGAAACTCGTCTTTGAAGCGTTCCATTTTTCGGGCGACTTGGTCCGGCGTGCCGATCATCACCGCTTCCCCAAAAGCCGAGTGGCGGAGTTCCTCCGGCTTGGTGAACGTCCACACATCTTTGTCCCCAGGCGCATCATTCGCCTCGGCCAGAATATGGCCGTAGAACTCCATCATACTGAACAAATGATCCTGGCAGTCCGCCCAGGCTTGGTCTTCGGTCTCGGCCAGATACACCAGACGTAATTGCGCGATGTTGAAATCGTCCGGATTGCGCCCGCATTTTTTCAGCTCGTCGATATACCACGGTGCCGGGTCGGGACCGAGGGTTGCCATGAGATGACAGCCCAGCCGGGCCGCGTTGCGGGTCGCCTTCTCGGCCCGCGCGCCGATCCACAGCGGCATGGGCTGCTGCACCGGCTTGGGGCTCAGGGTCAGCTCTTTCACCTGGGTAAAGCGCCCGTCAAACGTGACCGCGTCTTCAGTCCAGACTTTTTGAATCAACTCGACGCCTTCACGCAAACGCGCCGAACGTTCCTTGCGCGGCATGCACAGGGCGTCAAACTCCATATACGAATAGCCCTGCCCGACACCCAGGTCGAACCGGCCGTTTGACCAGATATCGGCACAGGTGGCGTCTTCCGCCACCCGAATCGGATGCTGAAACGGCAACAGCAGAATAAACGTCCCAATCCGAATCGTGCTGGTTCGGGTGGCAATCGCCGTTGCAGTCGGCAGCAACGACGGATTATAGCCATCCGCGGTAAAGTGGTGCTCGGTCAGCCAGACGTGATCATAGCCGAGTTCCTCGGCTCGAATAGTTTGATCTAACAGCGCGTTATATAGCTCGGGAAATGGCCGCGCCCAGGGCTCAGGGTTCCGAAAATCCTCCATAAAACCAAACTGCATGGGATAGTCCTCCTCTTCTGAAGCTGCAAGAATCCGCCGTCCTTGGCTGTATCATGCCCGGACCGTCACTCACACGGCCTCAAGCGCCTGCGTCATACTCGTAGGGTACGCCCTGCGCACCATCCGGCGTCTGGAGTCCGGGGGGCAACCCACCCCGCTGCTTTGCGGCACCCCCTTCGACTGGGCTCAGGACAGGCCTCCCAAGAGGGGATACCCCTCACCCCAGCCCTCTCCCCCAAGGGGAAAGGGAGCAGAATACCAACCCCCAACCCCTAACCCCCAACCCCTGGCCTTCTCTCCCCTACCCGCGTCGCCTGCTCAAACGCATAGGCCAACTGCAACACACCCAATTCGTTCTGGTGCCGTCCGACGATCTGTACGCCAACGGGCAGGCCCTCTTGGGTAAAGCCGCACGGCACTGAGATGGCCGGCAGGCCGGTGACGCTGATGTAGTAACACGAGCGCATCCAGTCCAGATACGTCTCCATCTGGACGCCGTTAATCTCACGCACGTAGCGCTGTTTGACATCAAATGGTGGCACTTGCGAGACGGGCAGAATCAGGAACTCGTACTGTTCCATAAACTCACGCACCCGATGATACAGCAGGGTGCGTTTTTTCTCGGCCCGACCGATTTGCGGGCCGGTGAGTTTTGTCCCTTCTTCAATATTCCAGATGACCGTGTCCTTCATCTTGTCCCGGTGTTCGGGCAGCAGTTCGCCCAAAGACAGATCAAAATACCACGCCCGCCAGACGCGAAAGACCTCGTCGGCATCTTTGAAATCGGGCGTGGCTTCCTCGATGACGCATCCCAGGTCGGCAAACACGCTGCGCTGGCTTTCGAGCACCGCGGTCACGCGGGCGTCCACCGGCAGGCCACCCAGCGTCGGACTCCAGGCAATCCGGGTCTCGGCAAAGGAGCGTTCAAGCGGCTGAAGAAACTGCTCGCCCGATTCGGTATTGGCAATCGGCACGCGAGGGTCAGGCCCGGCCATAACGCTCAGCAACAGCGCCACATCCTGCACGCTGCGGGCCATCGGCCCTTCGACGGCGAGCGGAAACCAGCCGACCCGGTGCGGCCAGGTGGGCACGCGTCCAGGCGAGGGCCGAAACCCCACCACATTGCAAAAACTGGCCGGATTACGTAGCGAGCCGCCCAGGTCGCTGCCATCGGCAATCGGCAGCATCCCGGTCGCCAGCGACACCGCGGCCCCACCGCTGCTGCCGCCGCAGGTTGTGGACAGATCGTACGGATTGAGCGTCTCGCCAAACACCTCGTTATACGTTTGCGAGCCGGCCCCGAACTCGGGCGTATTCGTCTTGCCGATGGCAATCGCGCCCGCGGCGCGCAGGCGTTCGACAATAATCTCGTCCTGGTCGGGCACGAAGTCGGCAAAGATCGGCGAGCCGAGCGTAGTGCGTACGCCTTTGGTCAAGACCAGATCTTTGTGGGCAATGGGCAGGCCGTGCAGCGGGCCGACCTCCTCATCCCGCCCGAGCGCTTCGTCGGCTTCGGTCGCCCGCTCCAGGCCACGCTCAGCCAACAGGGTCACAATCGCGTTCACCTGCGGATTGATATGATCGATCCGCGCCAGGTGGGCCTCCATGACTTCCCGACACGATACCTCACGCCGGCGTATGCGTGTGGCCAGTTCGGTGGCGCTGAGAAAACAGAGTTCGGCAGCAGACATACTCCCTCCCTTGGACGAGCCCGTCCTTCCGATTTTCACCGGGAAGAACGGTTCAGTCATTTTGCGAGCGTAGCGTCAGCAAAGCCGAAGGACAAGCTCACGGCGGCATACAGTGGAGGTATGATACTCCTCTCTACTCAAGGGAGAGCTGCCAGTCGAAATCACGCCGCTACTACAATGCTCTCAAAATCGCTTGACATTATTATTTAACAGTGTTGCTTAACATAGTAACACAACGAAAAGGAGGCTATTATATGGCGCAGATCATCCCCCAACGCATGGCCGTAGAAATAGACGGGTCGTTTGTCGTGTTTCTAATCGGTATGCGGATTAATAAATTGTGGAAGGTCCATAAGTGGCTGCCCGTCTTTCGGGCTATGCCAGCCATGCTGGAGGAGCTGTCAGCAAATCCCGATTCTGGCTTGCTCGGCTCTCGCTATCAGCCGGGATTCCCTAATTTTTCGGTCGTGCAGTACTGGCGCTCGTTTGAACATCTGCATGCCTATGCGCGTGACCGGAGGGGGCAGCATTATCCTGCGTGGGCGGAGTTTAACCGGAAGGTGGGGATGAACGGTGATGTCGGGATTTGGCATGAGACCTACTGCGTAGCGGAAGGGCAGTACGAAGCCTTTTACGGCGATATGCCGGCGTATGGTCTGGGGCGAGCGGGCAGGCTGGTTCCTGCTGTCGGTCGGAAGAATACGGCCAAGGGTCGGTTGAATCAGAGTCAGGGAGAAGATGCGCCGATTGATACAGCTGGAGTAGAGAAGAGGCAAGAGGTGGCGGCATAAAGATCATGATGGCTGAGCAGTGTCTCTCCCTCAGGGTTTGCCCTTTTGCTGTAGTCTTGTTACTTTACAGCGTTATATAACAACCTCAATAGCAAAAAGCCAAGTCATGCCACGTACTGCAAACCCAACCCTGAGAGAAGACATTCTCAAAGCCGCCCTCCGCATCGTTGAAGAACAAGGAGCAGCCGGACTCACCATGCGGGCTGTGGCTGGCATGTTAGGCTATAGCGCAACCGCTATTTACCAGCATTTTGACAGCAAAGAAGAATTGTTGCTGACACTGAAGTTGCAAGCTGGCGATTTGCTCACGAGGGAAATGGAGCTGGCCCGCACAGAACCCACATTAGAGGAACAGCTCTTCCAGATGGGCCGACGCTATATTCGTTTTGGGCTGCAAAATCCGACCTTTTATCAGCTCATGTTTCAGGACATAAGTCTGGAGACGACGAGCACGCCGCAGCAGCGTGAGCGCCTGCGGCAGAGTTGGGCGGTGATGCGGGCGACGTTGAAGACCTGGGTTGAGCAGCGCGGATTTCAGGGCATTGATATTGATAAGGAAGCCAATGTCTTGTGGATAATGGTCCACGGTCTGACATCACTCGCCCTGGCTGGGCGTCTGCCTTCGGCTCAGATCGATGAAGTCTTTGGCTTGTTTGCTCTTTCTGCAAGCCGCTGGATGGCAGGACTACTCAGTACCCAAATGCAGCCCCTTCAGGAGCGACCCTAGCCCAAGCGTGGTCCGACCGGAACAGCCGTACGTACCACCACGAAAACCTTTCGACCAAAAACTAGCAGGAGGACAAAATGAGCCGACCTTTTCCTGACGATCCCTTTCTCCGGGGGAATTATGCCCCCTGGCCCATGGAGGGCGAGATTCACGACTTGGTCGTCACGGGCGAAATCCCAGCCGAGTTGAACGGCACCCTGTACCGCAATGGCTCAAACCCCCAGTTTGCACCACGCGGACAGTATCACTGGTTTGACGGTGACGGCATGATCCATGCGTTTAGCCTGAGTGACGGCAGGGCGCATTACCGGAATCGCTGGGTCCGCACGGAACGTTTCACACTGGAGCGCCAGCACGGGGAAGCTCTCTTTGCCGGTCTCAGCGACCTGAGCAATACGGACGAACGGGCTCAGGGAGTTTTTCCGAATGCGGCCAATACCAATATCATCCTCCATGCCGGGCGGCTGCTCGCCCTGTGGGAAGGTGGCCCGCCCTATGAGCTTGAGCCCTCAACCCTCGAAACCATTGGCGTGTATGATTTTAACGGCACCCTCCAGGGAGCCATGACCGCCCATCCCAAGGTCGATCCGGAAACGGGCGAACTCCTCTTTTTTGGCTACGGGCCGTTCCCGCCCTATCTGCGCTACACGGTCGTCTCCGCGGACGGTGCTATTACGCGGAACGAAGAGATTTCTCTTCCGCTGCCGACGATGATGCACGATTTCATTGTCACCCGAGAACACGTCATCTTCATGGTTTTTCCGGCGACCCTGCGCCCGGAAAATCTGACTTCCGGCTCTCCGGTACGCTGGGAGCCGGAGCTCGGGACGCGCATCGGAGTCATGCCGCGTGACGGGGGGAGCGAGGATATGGTCTGGTTTGAAACCGACCCCTGCTTTGCGTTTCACGCCATGAATGCCTACACCCAGGACAATACGGTCATCGCCGATGTGTGTCAGTTCCGTCTGCTACCGCTGTTTGAGGTTGACGGAGAAGACCTGGAGACCAACATCCCGGTCTTCACCCGCTGGTCGCTTGACCTGACGGCCCGCTCGATCACCCAGGCCCAACGGGACGACCGGCTCAGCGAGTTTCCCCGCCTGGACGAACGCTACGCCGGCCTGCCCTATCGGAAGGGATATGCGGCGGGCCAAGAGGGTGCCCTTCCTCCCGCGGAAGGTCTTTTTAATACGGTCATTGGGTATGACCATACAAACGGACGCTCCCATACCCACGCGTTCGGTCCGAGCAGCTATTCCTCGGAGCCGATTTTTGTCCCGCGCTCCGCACACTCAGCGGAGGGTGAAGGCTTTCTGCTCGTAGGCGTGTACCGCCAGGAGGAAAATCGGAGCGACCTGGTCATTCTCGACGCCGAAAATATCGCGCACGAGCCGCTGGCCACCGTCCACCTCCCCCACCGGGTACCGTACGGCTTTCACGCCAACTGGGTTGCGGGCTTGTCTGTGGCGTGATGACTTGACCCGCCTGCACGAAAGCCGTCATGTATACAGCGTGACGCCTTACCAATCAGTATGCTGGTACGCCAACCTGCTCATATTATTTACTCTTGTCCCACCTACCCACGCCTACCGGGAAATCACAGTTGAGCAGGGCGGCAGCATAAGCGGACAGATCCTCTTCGACGGTCACGCGCCACCACTAACCAACCTCCCCGTCCACAAAAACACGGAAGTCTGCGGAGAAAGCACACCTGACGAGAGTCTCTTGATCGATACGCACGGCGGACTCAAGAATGTCGTGGTTGTCGTGGACGGCATTCAAACCGGAAAAGGCAACCCCGCCCCGCCCGCCCTGCTGGACAATAAAAACTGCGCCTTTGTCCCCCGCGTCCAAACCATAGCCGTCGGGCAAACGCTCGCACTGCGCAACAGCGACTTCATCCTGCATAATGTCCATGCTCGCCGAAATGGCTACAAGACCGTGTTCAACCTGGGCCTGCCGTACTGGTCCGAGAAAACCTATCGCTTTACGCAGCCAGGCCGTATTCGGGTTGACTGTGATGTGCTGCATACCTGGATGCGAGCGCATATTATTGTTACCGACCATCCCTATACCGCGGTAACGGATGCCGCCGGCCGGTTTGGCATCAGCCGCATCCCGCCGGGGGAGTATGGCCTGCGCCTGTGGCACGAGCGGCTTGGAGAACAAGCCCAGCCGGTATCAGTCCGCACGGCCCAGGAGACCCGTGTCCGGCTGACCTATACAGCCGAGCGGCAAAAGAGACACTGAATCAGTCGGTTGCCAGAAAGCGAGAAAGCGCGTTTCTCACCGCTTTGCCGTCCCTTTGCGATAACGTGCCGACTTTGCGGACAATCAGGGCGTCATCGAGGGTGAAGAGCTTGAAGCGAACCTTACACGGGGCGTTGAGGCCGGCTTCCCGCCAGCCCTGGATCGCCACGTCGCTCGGCCAACGACTCCTGGCTGAGGTGATCATGGCCAGGATCGTCTGTTCGTGAGCCGCATTGAAGTTTGCCGATGAGACGACCAGAGCTGGCCGGCGTTTGGTGGCTCGTCGATCAGTGAAAGGAAAGGGAACGACGACGACATCGAGCGGCTCACAGGTCACGCCACGCTTCCTCGTCTTCGGGCGAGGCCCATTCGCTGAGAACCTCGGAGAGGCCCTGTAGGTAGTCGTCCCGCCCCGGCGTCACCTTGCGCACCACCAGATGATTGCCCTCGATCTCGAAAGCAAGCACGTCGCCCTCGTGCAGATTGGCCGCCTCTCGGATGCTTTTGGGGATCGTCGTCTGTCCACGTGCTGTAATCTTGGCTAGTTCCATTTACTTACTTTACCAATCTTCTGATTAAACAGAAAGTAAGATAAGAGAGAAGTACAAGCAACCTCTCTGTGTGGACGCAATGAGTATCAGTCCGCACGGCCCAGGAGACCCGTGTCCGGCTGACCTATCCATTCCAATCGCAAAGGGATAAGGGACACTGAGCTTGTGGAGGAGAAAATCCATGTCAAACAACCCAGTACACTATGAACTGAACGATGCAATTGCCATTCTGCGTCTTGACGACGGGAAGGCCAACGCGGTCAACCATGCGCTGATTGACGGCGTAAACGCCACTTTGGATAAAGCCGCGCAGGAGGCCAAGGCGGTGATTTTAACGGGTCGGCCCGGTCGTTTTTCCGCGGGATTCGACCTCACTGTCCTCCAGTCCGGCCCAGAGGCCGGCCACACGCTCGTGACTGCGGGTGCGCGGATGCTGCTCAAATTGTTTACCCATCCGCAACCGGTTGTTGCCGCTAGTACCGGCCACGCCATTGCCGCCGGCGGCTTTATGCTGCTGGCCAGCGATACCAGGCTAGGCGCGGAGGGTGACTTCAAAATCGGACTCAATGAGGTCGCTATCGGGATGACGCTGCCGGAATTTGGCCTGATGTTCGCGCGCGAACGGCTGTCCAAGCGTCACTTTACCAACGCAGTAATCCAAGCCCGCCTGTACAGCCCGGCCGAGGCGGTCGATGTCGGTTTCCTGGATCGGGTGTGCCCGGCCGAAACCCTGTTAGGCGAAGCGCTCGGCGAAACCCGTCGCCTCGCCGCACTCGACCTGCCGTCCTACGGCCGCACCAAGGGGCGCGCCCGGAACGCACTGGCCGAGCAGATCCGCAGCGGTTTGGATGAGGATATCGCCCGGTTGATGGCGTAGGGGAAGTCTAATAATAGGAGTGCGGGCAAGATGCCCGCACTCCTAACTACTTCGACAACTGACTTGTCGCGTGACCGTTCGGCCTCGTTTCGACTGTCCCTTCCGACAGAATCGTGCTGGCGGTTTCTTCTACTACGGTTCCTTTGAAAAAGTCCGGGTTGGCCTCGCCCCAGAAACGGATGGGATTGGTACACATAAAATCCCGAAAACCAGCCTCGCCGACCAGACCTTTTTCAACCAGCTCATACGCTTCGGGCACCACCTGGTTCATATTCGCGACATCAAAATGGCCGATGTCCGACCCGAACAGCGCGTTGAGCTGCGCACCAAACGGATTGCAGTTTCGATTGAAGGCCCAGGCGTTCATCTTGTCATCCGACTCACAGCCAAAATAGAAATTCTTGACAAACAAGTCGCGAATATCGGACGCCTGGGTGATCCCGCAGGCCGAAAAATCGTCCAGGTTGTCAATACCGCCGACGGCCGTTGAGCCTAGTGCACTCAGTACAGTGTCCAGGGCCGCGTCGCCCTGCGTAAACGCCTCGGCCATGTCTGCGTTGCCGTATTGCCGCACCAATTCGCCCAGCAGTTTCTGGTCGAGATTGGCCGGATCAACCTCCGCCAGGGCCTCGATATTCCGCTTCTCCCAGTGTTCGATCAGGTCAGCGTACAACTGACACGCCCAGCCGACTCCACCCTCCAAAAAGGCGAACTTAAGCGTGGGGAAACGCCGGGTGACGCCACCAAGAAAGAGGGCTTTACACACGGCTTCGTTTGCCGCGGCAAAATGGCCAATGTGGTTGTACACAAAATTGGAGGGCGAAATCCGGAGCGCATACCCGCGCGAGCCGGTATGAAACGTCGGCGACAGGCCCCGCTCAACGCACATTTCCCAGACCGGGTCGTAGTCGTATTCGCTGTCCAGACCCAGCACGTCACGCCACGTCAGCAGTTCTTCGGTACCGGGGTATTGCTCGACCGCGGCAGGAATGGGCCGTTTGATCATGCTGCCCAGCATGATGACCTTCATCCCGAGCTGCGAGGTCACATAGTCGATTTCTTCCAGTGCCTCTTCTGGCGTGCTCATCGGAATCACCGCTGTCGGGGTCATACGGTCGGTATAGGCCCGAAAATAGTCTGCGCTGAAAATATTGAACGCCCGGCAGGCGGCTTTCCGCAGTGCGGTATCGCTGCCGTGGGTCAACCCCAGACCCGCGGTGGGATAAAGGATAGTAAAATCTATGCCGAACTCGTCCAGGCGTTCATACAGCAACTGAGGCATCATGGCCGTTGCCCGGTCGCGCGTATTCTTGGTTGGAATCCCCCAGAAGGCTTGCTGCGCGGTCCGCTGGTGGCGCCGTTCGGCCACCGACAGACGTAACTGTTCTTGGACAAGGGTGGTGAACATGGAGAAACCTTCGACTGCCTTGGCGCCGCCGATTTTTCTCAACTGCTCGCGCACCAGCGGCCCAAACTCCAGCCAGTGTCCGTCTGCATCTATAATCGGATGCGTTAACTGGGCGCGTACGCTCGCCCCGTTCGTCCGGCCATTGCTGCTCATAAAAACCTCCCCGAGAGAGATACCGCCCCTCCGACGGTTGATTCCTTTTTAGGAAAACTAGGCCGAGTATAGGAAGTCAGACGGATGTTTACAATGCTTCGCTCACCAGCTCTCCGCTTATCGCAAGGACAGTTGCCCTCTCCCTCAATCCCTAACCCTGAATCCCTAACCCTCCCTATGCCGGAACGGGTGCAAGCTCATCCAGCAGTGCTTTCGCCGCTTGCAGGTCCGGTGTGTCGAATCCCTCGCTAAACCATCCGTAGATCTTCGACAGGAGGTGGTAGGCGGCGTCCGACTTCCCACGGTCTTTCCAGAATGCGGCCAGGCGCATTGCGCTGCGGAGTTCCAGGGATTTTGCCTGCTGGTCGTGGGCGGTCTGAATAGCACGCTGAAAACAGTCTGTGATTTCCTGACTGTTGTGACCCATACTGTCTTTGGAAGCGAGCAATAATTCCCCCCGGGTGCGCAGCAGTTCGGCCTGCCACCATTTTTCGTTGCTCTTGTCCATCTCGGCTTCCGCCTGGGCCAGCACGGTCAGGCCCTCCTTGACGCGATCGACTTTGCCATAGGCTTCTGCCAAAAGCAGAGACACTTGGCCGAGCTGCCGAATGCCGGACTCCTGCCAGATGCGCTGGCCCTCCAGCATGTCGGCTATGCCCGCTTCGACCTGCTCCTGTTCGGCTAAGGCCCAACCACGCAAATAGGTTCCGGCGGCGTGAAAATAGGGGAAGCCCTGCTCACTCGCCAGGGCGACCACGCCCTCCGCCTGGGTTTGGGCCGGCGCCCCCTCGCGTCGAAAGCGATAGATCGACGTTCCAAAATGCAGGGCAAAGACCAAGCTGTACGGATGCGAAATCTCTCGTGCGAGTGCAATGGCTTCCTGGCTGCGCTGGAGGGCCTGGTCTGGATAGCCCAGATGCCACAGCATCCAGGCCAGAAAGGCCAGGCTGGCCACACCAGGGTCCTGGCCTATCACGCCCTGCGCATTCTCCGGGCCGTGGATACCTGGATCATACATGTCCACGGCACGTTCCAGATGGGCTCTGGCGTCGGCAAACGCGCCGAGCCGAAAGGCCGTCAATCCAAGCGCCTGCTGGGCCGGCAGAAATTGCTGAGAGCCGGGCATGCACTCGGACAGACATTGGAGCTTTTCCGTCACTTCCCCCGCGGCGGCATACTCCCCACGCACGAGATGAAAACGCCATAACCCAAAAAGCACGGGGAACTTCTGCGGCAGGTCTCCAATCGTGTGTGACAATTCGCGGGCGCGGGTGTAGACGCGTTCCACCTCGGGCGCGGCATAGCCCTTGGTTGCCATCAGGCAGGAGCCGAGTGAGATGAGCAGGGTCAGCTCTTGCTGCGAACGGTCCGGGGTGGGAGGCAGTGCCGGCAGCAAGTCCAGGGCATGGTTGAGATCACGAATGGCCTCAGCATAGGTCGAGTTTTTCAGCGCCAGCTCTCCGGCGCGTTGATAGTACTCGGCGGCTTTTTCCATATCCCCGCTCTGGGCGGAATGATGGGCGAGATCTCTAAGGCGATGGTCAGTCAGGTGCTCGTGGTATAGGGAGGCAATGGCCTGGGCCGTCCGGGCGTGCACTGTCTGGCGGCGCTCGGATAAGAGCGAATGATAGGCTACCTCCTGGGTGAGCGCGTGCTTAAAGGTATATTCGACTTCGGGAAAGGCGGGCTGCTCATAGATGAACTCGGCCGTTTGCAACCGGGATAATAGGGGGACGAGCGTATCTTCGGCCTGTTGTGCGACCTGGGTCAGGAGGCTGAGCGAGAACTCCCGGCCAATCACCGCGGCGGTCTGGAGCAGCTCTTTTTCCGCGGCGCCTAATTGGTCGATGCGACCGGCCAGCACGCCCTGGACCGTCGCCGGGACCTGGATCTCATCGAGCGGCTTGGTGAGGGCAATGCCCCCCAGGCTGTGGACCAGGACACCGTTGTCAAACAGCGCTCGGACCATTTCCTCCATAAAAAAGGGCGTCCCCTCTGTTTTCTCCAAGATGAGTTGTTTGAGGGGTTCGAGCGAAGCGGCCGTGACCGGCCAGTTTGCTTCGTCAAGAAGCGCGGCCAAGAGTTCCTTGGCATCTTCCATCCCCAGCGCATCGAGGCGGAGCTGGCTGTAATAAGTCTTGCTGCCCCACGCGTGCCGATACTCCGGGCGGTAGTTGACCAACAGCAGTAGGGGCGCGGTGGCCACGCTCTCACTCAGGCTATCGAGAAAGGCCTGGGTACCTTCATCCAGCCATTGCAAATCTTCAACAATCAGTACTACCGGCTGGGTGAGGCTCTCACACACGAGGAGCCGTTTGATAGCATCAAAGGAGCGTTGTTGACGGATGTGGGGGTCCATCTGCTGCAGCGCGGCCGTAAATTCCGCATGGCCCAAGAGGCTCAGCAGATAGGGCAATCCGTCTTCGAGCTCACGCTCAAGCGCTACCACCCGCCCGGCGACTTTTTCATGCAGCGTCCGTTCGTCGTCCTGGGGACGAATACGGAAGTAATTCCTCAGCAACTCGACCAGGGGCAGATACGCATAGCCGCTGCCATGGGCGGCACAAAATGTTTCAAGGACCAGACAGTGCCGCTCAGACAGCAGCTTGAATTCGTGCAACAGCCGAGACTTGCCAACGCCCGGCTCACCCACCACGCCGACCATCTGCCCCTGTCCGTTGCTCGCTTGTTCGCGGGCCTGTTTGAGCTGTTCGAGCTCTTGCTTCCGCCCGACGAAACGAGACAGGCCATGTGCGGCTGACACCTGGAGACGGGTGCGCAGAGCGCCAACCCCGAGGACTTCATAAATCTGTAAGGGCTCGCTGACGCCTTTGATCTTCGCCGCACCCAAGTCTTTGAACTCGAAATAGCCCTCAGTAAGCTGGTGGGTATAGGCACTCACGACCGTCGTACCTGGCGTGGCCAGCCCTTCCATGCGGGCCGCCAGGCTGGTCGCATGACCAACCGGGACATAGTCGGTGTGCAGGTCATTTTTACGAATGGAGCGCACCACGACCTCGCCAGTATTGACGCCCACCCGCATCTGCAAATTAACCCCTTTGTCACGCCGGAGTCGCTCGGCATAGGCGTTGCCCTCTTCTTGCATACGGAGCGCGGCAAACAGGGCGCGCTGGGCATGGTCTTCGTGGGCGAGCGGCGCGCCAAAGAGCGCAAAAATACCATCGCCCATGGACTGGGCCACATAGCCTTCATAGCGATGCACGGCGGCCATCATGAGTTGCAGGGCCGGGTCAATAATGGAGCGCGCGTCTTCCGGGTCGAGGTCCTCGATGAGTTCCATCGAGCCTTTGATATCGGCGAACAGGGCGGTAATGGTTTTCCTCTCACCGTCAACCGCCCCACGTGCTTCAAGCGCGGCCTGCTCAGCGCGGATACGCTCGGCCAAGTGGGGTGGGGGCTGGGGGTTGGGGGTTGGGGGTTGGGGGTTGGAAGACTGGGCAAGCGATGTGCCGCACTCCATGCAGAATTTGGCTCCGGCGACGTTCTCACCGCCACAGTTCGGACAGGGGTTCCGGAGCGCACTGCCACATTCGATACAAAACTTTGCACCGTCCAGATTGTCAGTGTCACAGTGGAGACATCGCATAGGCTTTCATCTCGAAAATTATACGCCCATTGACATTTACTGTACCGAAGCGGAGAGCGAAGAACAGCCCCTTTTGGGCCTTTCTGCTCCATTTCAAAGGCTATTCTGATTGAGCGTATGCCGGGCCACAAAGACGCTACTCCGGCGGGCGCAGCTTATAGCGCTGAATTTTGCCGGTCGCGGTCTTGGGCAGCTCGGATACGAATTCGACCCAGCGGGGGTATTTGTGCGGCAGCGTGCGGTCTTTGACAAACACGCTCAGTTCCTGAGCCAACTCTGCTGAGGCGGCCTGGCCTGCTTTGAGGACCACAAATGCCTTGGGTTTGAGCAGGCGGTTGTCGTCTTCCCAGCCGACAATCGCGGCCTCCAGCACGGTCGGATGTTCGAACAGAATGCCCTCGACCTCGGCCGGCGAGACCCACTGACCCGAGACCTTGAGCATATCATCCGCCCGGCCACAGTAGGTAAAATACCCCGCCTCGTCTTGGACATAGGTATCTCCGGTGTTAATCCAGTCTCCGAGCATGGTTAGCGCGGTCTTCTCGGGGTTGTTCCAGTAATAGGCGGCCCCGGACTGGCCCCGAATCAGGAGGCGACCCATCTCGCCGGTAGCGACCGGATTTCCGCTTTCATCCACAACCTTGGCCTCGTAGCCGGGCACCGGGCGGCCGCTGCTGCCTGGCTGGTAATCGTCCGGACGGTTGGAGATGAAAATATGCAGCAGTTCGGTCGAGCCGATGCCATCCAGAATCGTCAGGCCGGTGTGCTCCTTCCAGCGGCGGAAGACCTCGGCCGGGAGGGCCTCGCCGGCTGAGACACAGGCGCGTAAGGACGGGAACGCGTGCGGGTCTTGCTTTTTTTCTTGCTCCAGGGCGAGCAGTTGAGCCGCGTACAAAGTCGGCACCCCGAAATAAAGCGTGGGCTGGAAACGTTCGATCAGTTCGAACGTCATCTCCGGTGAGGGACGCTGGTCGCTTAAGATTGCGGTTGCTCCGCACCAGAGCGGAAACGTCATGGCGTTGCCCAGACCGTAGGCAAAGAACAGCTTGGCCGCAGAAAAACACACATCCTGTTCGGTCATGCCCAGCACCCCCTGGGCGTACTGCACACAGGTGACCACCATATCGCGCTGGCGATGGACCGCGCCCTTGGGCCGACCGGTCGAACCTGAGGAATACAGCCAGAAGCAGTCGTCTTCGGCCGCAGCCGGCGCAGGTTCCAGCTCAGTAGACGCGGACCGCAGCAGCGCTGCAAAGGAGGTGCCCCCCCCTGCGACGCAGAGGGACTGCGGTGTGTGTTCAGTTCCGGCCAGGGCGGATTCTACGGTCTGCGCGTACTCTGCGGAATAGGCTACAAGCACACACTCGGAGTCGTCTATCATATATTGATAATCGGCCGCCCGGAACAGCGTGTTGACCGGCACGGGTACGATCCCGGCCTTGATAGCACCCCAAAAGAGAAAGAAAAATTCGGGGCAGTCCTTCACGATCATCAGCATCCGGCTGCCGGCCCCGACACCCATCGAGCGCAAAGCATTGCCGCACCGATTGACCTGCTCGGCCAACTGCCCATAGGTCACCTCGCCGTGGACCGTGCGGATGGCAGTCTTGTGCGCCCGGCCCTCTTCCAGATGCCGGTCGATAAACGGCACGGCCACGTTGAAACGCGGAGCGAACTGAATGGAGGCGGAAGAGCCTGTCGGATCAATGCTGACGGTATTGGCCTGCATGCCTGCTGTCCTCTTGAGCTATGCGTTTTGTGCCCATTGCACATACGGAAAGTCGAGGGGCTGATTGTTGATTCCGCGGACCGGCGGGGCAATCCAGCTTGCCATTGCGCCAGGTTCGGTGACCGGCTGCATGAGCGAGGCCACGAAGGCATGATCGTCCTCAGTCGGCAACCACGAGGCAAGCTGGCGATTCCACTCTTCGGCCGTCACTATGTCTCCCTGCGGAGAGATCTGAACATCGGAAAAAGCGCCGATCTGCCGATGAAAACCCCGATGGGGCAAGGACAGCGGGTTCTCAATGCCCTGCCGTTCAATAACCTTGTTCCAGCGGTCCAGACCCCGCTGGGTGTCGGCAATATAATCGTCGCGTAAACGTTCGTTAATGGCGAGTAAAGCCGGTACGTCCTCACATACGATACTACCGTCTGCGGGGCGCTGGACCGGCCAGGTCAGATCCGAGAGACGATGGTCATCCTTGATGCGGCTTTCGCGATAGCGGCCTTTGAGGCCGGTCGTAAAGTAGTCGGCGGCGTTGGTCGAACGTTCTTGGCCGAACAGGTCGAGCGAGACGCTGTAATGAAAGTTGATGAAGCGTTGCAAGGTCGGCAGGTCTATGGCCCCTGCCGCCCGGATACGCGCAGGGTCATCCGTCTTAAGTTCATTCATGACTTCACATGTGCGTTGGATGATACGCATCACACCGGTTTCACCTACAAACATGTGATGTGCCTCTTCCGTCAGCATGAACTGGCAGGTCCGGGCTAGGGGATCGAAGCTGGATTCGGCCAGCGCGGCGAGCTGATATTTTCCGTCACGGTCGGTGAAAAAGGTAAACATGAAATAGGACAGCCAGTGCGGCGTTTCCTCGTTAAACGCGCCCAGGATACGCGGTTTATCCACATCGCCGGAATGGCGCTCCAGCATCATCTCGGCTTCTTCCCGACCATCCCGACCAAAATAGGCGTGCAGGATATAGACCATGGCCCACAGATGACGGCCCTCTTCAACATTGATCTGAAACAGATTGCGCAGGTCGTACAGCGAGGGACAGGTCTGGCCCAGACGGCGCTGCTGTTCGACGGAGGCCGGCTCGGTATCCCCTTGGGTCACGACCAGACGGCGTAACAGGCTGCGATATTCGCCTGGGATTTCCTGCCAAACAGGTTCTCCAAGGTGGTCGCCAAAGGCGATCTGCCGCTCCGCTTGCGACTTGGCCAGGAAAATCCCCCACCGATAGTCGGGCATTTTCACATAGTCAAAACGAGCCCAGCCGTCGGGCTCGACACTGATCGCCGTCCGCAGATAGACATCATACGCCTGCGTTCCTTCCGGACCACAGGTATCCCACCAGCGTAGATAATTCGGCTGCCATGATTCCAATGCGCGTTGGAGTCGGCGGTTGTCGGCTAGGGCAACATTGTTCGGAATGCGCTCAGTATAATCAATCGCCATGGCTACACCCTCTGTTTCCGAAAACGGCTCTGTTTCCCCGTGCCATACAGCGTCAAGGCCCCGTCTTCGCCAACGGCATTCGGTCGCTGAAAGATCCAGTTTTGCCAGGCGCTCAGACGCCCGAATATCTTGGTCTGGAGCGTTTCCTGACCGGCAAAGCGCAGGCTGGCCTCCATGCCGGTCAGAGCGTCGGGCGAGAAACTGGCGCGCTCTTCCAGGGCCAGTCTGACTTCGTCTTCCCAGTCGATATCATCCGGAGTAAAGGTGACCAGCCCCAGTGCGTCAGCCGTCTCGGCGTCGATATCCCGGCCCATATACGACTGCAATTTCGCCACATGCTCCGGTTGCGCCGGGAAACGACTGGTCAGGCGCGTGCTGGCATTATTCATGGGTAGCGGACCGAAGTTTATCGGCGTCAAACGCAGCGTGGCCGGAGGCAGCTCGCTCTCCTCAAACCGGCCGTCCAGCATATACGACCGGTCAGCGACCAGTACGAGTTCGAGCAAGGTGCCGGTGAAACAACTACCCGGCTCGATCAGGGCGATCAGACTGCGCGCGCTCACGTCCAGGCGCTGGAAGGTGCGTTTGAGATAGAGGATAATCTCGCGGATCAGCCAGTCATCGGCATGCTCGAACAGGAGGCGGTCGGCGGTTTCGACCAGCGCGGCCTCGCCGCTGGTACGGAAAACCCACGTCCCAATCTCTTCTTCATTCAGCCGCAGGTGCAGAATGGCGTCGTCCAACTCACGCGCGAGCGCCAGGGGCCAGAAGCGCGCACCGGCAGCATGGACGGCTGCCAGTGTGGGCGGCAGGTCGCCGCTCGGTGCATGGATCGTGAACGAGGCGGTCCGCAGCGCGCGGTCCAGCTCGACCGTGATATGCTCGTAGGTAATGGTCGTATCCTCGATGGATCGAGCCAGCGGAGTCAGGGCGATGCCGACCGCGTCCGCGGGCCGGTCCGATTGGGCGGCAAAAGTCAAGGCGCGGGCCTGCACCGTTTCACCAAAACGCGAGCGCGGAGCGATTTCGTCAACCAGATTCCACTCCTGGGCGCGTTTTCCACGCAGCCCCTCGGACGTGGTGCAGAAGAAATCGGCCCGATCACGCCGCACATGCCGTTTATCGACCAGTCGCGTCAGGCCGCCGGTTCCAGGCAAGACGGCTAACAGCGGCAGCTCGGGCAGGGCCACCGCGCTTGAGCCGTCGTCAATGAGAATAATATGCTCACACGCCAGGGCCAGTTCATAGCCGCCGCCCGAGGCCGCCCCATTCACGGCGCATACATAGGTTTGCCCGGAGTAGGCGCTGGCATCCTCGATGCTATTGCGCGTCTCGTTCGTAAACTTGCAGAAGTTGACCTTATGCGCGTGTGAAGACTGGGCCAGCATGCGAATGTTGGCCCCGGCACAAAAGACCTGGGGCTTGGCCGAACAGAGCACCACCGCGGCGACTTCGGGATGCTCAAAGCGGAGGCGCTGGACGGCGTCGTAGAGTTCGATGTCTACACCCAGGTCGTACGAGTTGAGTTTGAGCTCATAGCCCGGGACCAAGGGCGCATCGTCCTGCACATCCATCGCCAGGGTGGCGACCCGGCCGTCAATCGACAGGGTCCAGTGCCGATAGTGCTCGGGCTGGGTCGCACATTCGATTCTGCGCGAAGGTGATGGGGCTGACTCGGTTCGCACCTCAGGTTGCTGCGCCTGTTCATCAACGTGGATGGCCGTATTCATGGGACGCCTCGTCTTTGCTTGCTGTCCGTCACTCTAACGTCATTGAAAAATCTATGCCACCGGCCGGGTTTTGCGTATTGGGCGGTTTGGGCCGGAGGACCGTTTTTTCGGCGTTTTGTACTGCGCTGGGGTCTTGGACAGATAGGCCGTGCTTGCCACGGTATGATCGGAAGAGGCGAGACAGGCTTGCTGTCCTTTAAGATAGGCGGGCAGAAACTGTTCATACGGAAGATCATAACTCTGGACCAGCAGTTTTTTCGATTCCCGAAAGGCGGTCGGAGCTGTTTGGAGAAACATGCCCGCGGCGCTATTCAGTGTTTCTTCCAACTCTCTGGCTTTGACAACTTGGTCTACGAGTCCCCATTCCAACGCTTGTTTGGCTGTGATCTGCGAGGTAGCCAGGGCAAGCAAGCGACCACGGCCCATACCAACGACACGAGGTAAACGGAACGTACCAAGACCGGGAATGATGCTATGCCGGACCGCGGTGAGGCTGAAAAAGGCATTATCCACAGCAATCCGCATATCGCAGGTTAATGAGAACTGAAGTCCCCCACCGATGCAGGCACCATGAATACCGCAGATCACGACCTTATCGTACATGGTCTCAAACAGACGCAGGGTCTCTTCCCACTCTCGAAACCAGGGCATCTGAATCTCAGCCTGGGACACGGCCTTGAGATCAATGCCCGAACAAAACCCTCGCCCGGTTCCGGTGACGATGACCGCACGCAGGTCTCTGGCTTTGGCCAACTCCTTGCCTATGGTATGCAGCTCTCTCACAAAACGCCCATCCGTAGCATTCACAACCTCGGGCCGGTTAAAAATAATACGAGCAATGGGCGGGGCCTTTTCCAAAAGGATGCGGACCATTGTTCTCTCCAGTTTCACAATATATCATTTATAAAGCGTATAATATATAATTCGTTATACAAGTCAAGCAAGATATTGCTACTTCACCTATGATTTGAGCAACATGCGTCCACGTTCTCTCCTATTCACTCTGTTCGGCGACTTTGTTCGTAATTACGGGGGTGAGATCTGGGTCGGCAGCCTGATCCGTCTCATGCAGGAGTTTGATATTACTCCGCAGGCGGTACGAGTCGCGCTTTCACGCATCACCGCTGACGGTTGGCTCCGCAATCGTAGGCTTGGCAAGAAAAGTTTCTACGGACTGACTGCTCAGGGCGAGCGGCGCATGGCTGAGGGGGCGAGTCGGATCTATAAACTCGATAATCCGGCCTGGAATGGTGAATGGCTTATTGTGACCTATACCATTCCAGAGAAACGTAAAGTCGTCCGGGATAAAATTCGACGTGAATTAAGCTGGACCGGCTTTGGCCAACTTGCCAGCAGCGTGTGGATTAGTCCTCGCGACCTGCGACCGCAGCTCATCGCAATTGCCGAGCGCTATGACATTGCTCCCCATCTCGACTTTTTCACCGCCCAGTACCGCGGTCCAGCGGAGAATCAGCGCCTCATTGACAAGTGCTGGAATCTTGATGCGATCCGGCAGGGCTATGCGGCCTTCATCAAGGAATACCGTGGCAAACTCGACCAGCAGCACCTCTCTGATGAAATCTGTTTTTGTGAAGAGATCCAACTCATTCATGAATATCGCAAGTTTTTATTCAGTGACCCCGGTCTGCCGGATGATCTCTTACCTGACACCTGGCGTGGGCGCGAGGCCGCCCGCCTCATGCGCGAGTACTATCAATACGTTGCCCCAGGCGCGCATCGTTTTTTCGAAAGCGTTTTTATTGGACACCCAGATAATGCCACCTGCATCAAAAAACTCGGGAGGCATCCCCGGCTTGATCCGTTTGCGGAAGCACTCCGTCGTCAGCAGCAGTAGTGCTCCGCTGTCGCTCGATAGCCCCCTCGGCAGATTGCGATCCGGCGGAAAACCGCGATAAAGTCAGGTGAGATCCCGCATGAGAACGATACATCATGACTCGACAGATAGGCCCAAGTCCGCAAGAGCTCCAACACGCGCTCTCTGACGCGGCGGCCTGGGTCGCGTCCTATTTGCAGCACGTCGGCGACCGGCCGGTCCTGGCACGTGTCTCACCGGGCGACATCGCGGCCAGTCTGCCCGAGAGCCCACCCGAACACGGCGAGGCGCTGGAGGCCATTCTCACCGACATCGACCGCCTTATTCTGCCCGGCATTACCCACTGGAATCATCCGGCTTTCTTTGCCTATTTTGGGATTAGCGGGTCGGGCCCCGGTATTGTAGGCGAACTGATTTCCGCGGCGCTCAACGTCAATGCCATGCTGTGGCGCACCTCGCCGGCGGCAACCGAGTTGGAACAGCGCACGCTGCAATGGGTGGCCGAGATGCTCGGTTTGCCCACTGACTGGTTCGGAGAAATCACAGATACGGCCTCAGCCTCCTCTTTATACGCGCTGGCCGCAGCGCGTGAAGCGGCCGGCTTGGACATTCGTGAGCACGGCATGGCCGGTCGGGACGATCTGCCACCGCTGGCTCTGTATACGTCAACCCAGGCGCATAGTTCGATTGATAAAGCGACGATTGCGCTGGGAATCGGGCGGCGTTGGACCAGGCATATTGAGACGGACGACGCGTTTCGGATGCGACCGGACCATTTGGAGCAGGCCATTACGAGCGACTTGGAGTCCGGGGTCAAACCCGTCGCCGTTGTGGCAACGGTCGGCACGACCTCGTCAACCAGCATTGACCCGATTCCGGCCATTGCCGATATTTGCCAGCGGTATCAGGTGTGGCTGCACGTTGACGCCGCCTATGGTGGAGCCGCGGCCCTGGTCCCTTCGCATCGAGATGTGCTGGCCGGCTGTGAGCGGGCCGATTCGTTTGTCACCAACCCCCACAAGTGGCTGCTGACCCCAATCGATTGCAGCCTGCTGTATACGCGCCGGCCCGACGATCTCAAACGCGCCTTTTCGCTGGTGGCCGAATATCTGAGGACCGACGAGCAGGATGTCGTCAACTTTATGGACTACGGCCTGTCTCTGGGCCGGCGCTTTCGGGCACTCAAACTGTGGATGGTCATCCGTGCCTATGGCCGGGCCGGGCTGGCCTCCATCATCGGCGGCCATATACGGGAGGCACACTGGCTGGCCGAGCAAATCGACGCAGCGTCAGGCTGGGAACGGCTGGCACCGGTCCCGTTTTCCACCGTCTGTTTCCGTCACCTGCCGGCCGACGACCGAGACCCGGATGCGCATAATGCCGCCCTCATCGACGCAGTGAATGCCAGCGGGCAGGCGTTCTTGTCGCACACCAGGCTGAACGACCAGTATGCCATCCGCGTTGCCATCGGCAACCAGGCCACCACGCATGCGCACGTGGCACGGGTGTGGACGTTATTGCAGGCAGCGGTGGAGCAGTCGGAATAAGAGACGGCCTTACGACGTCTGGCGCGTATTGCCGTTTTGCTCTGTTTGTTGTGGTGGAGACGGCCGTTCCTTGAGACGAACACTCACGCTCGACGGGTCCATACCCGCGACTTGGAGACCGAGCGGAATGTTGACATCGTGCTCGGTCAGGGGAAAGCGGCTCCGCCCAGCCTGGGCACTTGAGAGATCAACCTGCGCCCGAAGGCCGCGCGGGTCAAGCAAGGCCAACAGTTCACGTGACCCTCGCACCCGCAGGTAGACTTCCTGAGTATTCTTGCCGGTCATATCCAAATTCCCTGGGATATTGTAGTAGACCACAGGAACCGCAAACCCGACCTCAGTGTTTTGCGGGCCAACCAGGATGAGCCAGAGGATACAGACAGCCGCCAGGGCACCCAGCTTGGGACGAAGGTTAGCCTCCAGCATGTCACGCCAGCGCCATTGAGCCCGCCTTTTCTTGGCCCCGGAAAGACGCAAATTCAGCCATGTCAACAGGTCGGACGACCCCGGCAGCGTCACCATGCCGCCCCGGTCGACGACGGAGACCTCGCCCCGCTCTTCCGAAACAACAACAGCCAGCGCGTCGGAACGCTCCGTAATCCCCAGCGCGGCCCGATGGCGAGTTCCATACGTATAGGGCAGCGAGCGTGACTCTGAAAGCGGCAAAACGCAGCCGGCCCGGCAGACCCGTCCGGCCCGAAAATAAACGGCGCCGTCGTGCAGCGGGCCGGAGGGCGTAAACAAATTATCAAGCAGCAAATCGCTGACTTCGGCGTCAATCAGGACGCCCTGGCTCCGCAAGAGGGGTTCTACCGGATCGTTTCGCTCAAAAACGAGGATGGCGCCGTAGCGCTTTTTTGCCAGGCTGAAACACGTGTCCGCTATGGTGACCAGGAAATCAGCAATTCGGGTCTCAACAGAGGGTCGACGAAAAATCCTGGGGGTGGAGAGGACAGGATTGACCTGCTCAAGAATCTGACGAATTTCAGCCTGGAACACGACAACGACCAGAATAAAGGCCGCGGCCCAAATGCCGCCCAGCACCCAGGTGGTTAAAAAAAGCCCGGCCTGGCTGGCGAGGAAATAGAACAGGCCGAGTACGACCAGCCCAGCGCCTATCCGCGCGGCCTGCGTTCCACGAAAGCGGATATAGGCTTGGTATACGACAAACGCCATGCAGGCGATGTCGATCATATCTCGCCAGCGAAATTCCCAACCAAGGCGCCAATCGGGCGGTATGAAATCTAAAAATTCTGTCACGCCTTATTACTCGACGTAGTTCTCGTAAAAAACATAACTGGTTGAGTAATCACTAAATTCAAAATAGACCTTCTTCTCACCCTCATCGACCCGGAAGTTCAGGTTCCGGTCGGCATAGCCATAGCCAAAACGGTAGGGTCTTGGGGTACTGCCGTCACCGGTTGCTGCCGCAGTGCTGAGCTTATCGATCTCAATAAAGCGCAGCACCAGCTTTTCGCCGGCATAAATATCCAACACGCCGTTGGTGCCCGTCCAGTTTTGAATGGAACGACTCAGCATGTTCTGCGATTCCTGCGTACAACCGGCGAGTCCGCCCGCCAGCCCACACAGAAAAAGTCCGCAGGCAATGATGATTCGAGAGCGCTTCCACAAACACTGCATAAAGAATTCCTTACACGCAAACGTCCCCTCTAGTTCAGATTACCATTCCTCCTCGCCGCACGCAAAATATGTCGCTGTTTTTCCGCTCTTCTCCACGCTCAAGCCGTGCACTCTTGACCCTGCCCCAGGGAACCCATACTGAGCGGAGAGAAGGGAGAGAAGAGGCGGTATGGCTGTTCCCCTGCTCGACCTCAAGGCTCAATACGTCACAATCCGGCAGGAAATCCGGGCTGCGGTTGAGCGCGTTCTTGAGTCTCAGCAATTCATTTTGGGACCGGAGGTGGAAGCCCTGGAACATGAGATCGCGGCCTACTCCGCGTGTCTGTACGGAATCGGGGTATCGTCCGGTACGGATGCCCTGCTGGCCGCCCTGATGGCGATTGACATTCAGCCGGACGATGAAGTCATCACTTCGCCGTATACCTTTTTCGCCTCAGTCGGGAGCATTGCCCGCCTCGGAGCACGGCCGGTCTTCGTTGATATTGACCCGCTGACGTATAATTTGGATCCGGCTCGGCTCGAAGCCGCCCTCACCCCGCGGACGCGCGCCATTATCCCGGTTCATCTGTTTGGGCAGATGGCGGACATGGACCCGATTCTTGAGATTGCCGCTCGCCGGAATCTTTTTCTTATAGAAGATGCCGCTCAGGCAGTCGGCGCAGAATACAAAGATAAACGCGCCGGCTCGCTTGGGCATTTGGGGTGTTTGAGTTTTTTCCCTTCTAAAAATCTCGGTGGCTATGGTGACGGCGGGATGGTGACCACCAATGACGCACAGCTTGCGCAGCGGGTCAGACAGCTACGGAGTCATGGCGAGCAGTCCAGGTATGAGCATACGCGGGTGGGAGGGAATTTTCGTCTGGACGCCCTCCAGGCCGCAGTGCTACGCATCAAACTGCGGCATTTGGATGCCTGGACGGCTGCCCGGCAACACAATGCCGACACGTATCGCCGGCTGTTTGCTTCCCACGGACTCGGAGAGATGAGTCTGCCGATTGAGGCTCCGCAGCGGCGACATATCTACAATCAGTTTGTTGTCCAGAGCCCACGCCGAGATGCCCTGTTGGCAACGCTTCAGCGCGAGGGTATCGGTACGGCAATTTACTATCCGACGCCGCTGCATCTCCAGCCCTGTTTTGCCGCTTTGGGCTATCAGCGTGGCGCCTTCCCCCACGGCGAATACGCAGCAAGGCACAGCCTGGCCCTACCCATCTATCCGGAGCTCACCCCGGCCATGCAAGAAGAGGTGGTGCGGGCTATTGCGGCATTTCACCGAAACTAGGAGAGCGCCCGCTCCGTCCAAACATTGACAGTTCATCTGTGGAGAGCGATAATTCCTTACGCTTTCAGCCCCTGCAGGAGGAGCATCCACCATGCGATTCGGCCTTGGCCCATTCTCGATGCAGTCGCCGCCAGGCTCGGGGAAGACGCACACCGAGCTTTACCGGGAAATGCTTGAGCAGATTGTCATTGCCGAGGACATCGGTTTTGAATCCGCCTGGCTGGTCGAGCACCATTTTATGGAAGACGGCATGTGCCCGTCCCTGCTCGTCACCGCCGCGGCCATGGCGGCCCGGACATCCACGCTCACCATCGGGACGAGTATGTACCTCCTGCCGCTGCATCGCCCTGTGCAGACCGCCGAAGATGTGGCCGTGCTCGATGCGATTGCAGCAGGTCGTTTGATCTTCGGTGTGGCCACCGGCTATCGTCCGGAGGAATATGCCGGCTACGAGGAGCAGCGTAGCGGACGCGAAAAACGCATGGAGGAGGAGCTCGAAATCCTCATCAAGAGCTGGACAACCGAAAGCTTCTCGTTCTCGGGTCACTATTACACAGTGAAAGATCTGAGTGTGACACCCAAACCCCACCAGCACCCCCATCCCCCCATCTGGATCGGGGCCTCAACTCCTGGCGGTGTACGCCGAGCGGCCCAGTGGGGCTCCGCGCTGGTGGCGTCCCCGCGGCATCATATCAACGAGTTGAAAGAGCACTACCGGCTCTATCGCCAGCAGTTGGAGCGTTTTCATAAAACGGCCAGCGCAACGCCGGTCATTCGTGAAGTCTATGTGGCAGAAACTACGGCCCAGGCAGAAGAAGAAGCGCGGGCAGGCATTATGTACATCCATGGCGGCATGTACGGCAAATGGGCCAATGTTCGGCCGCTGAGAGATGACGCCGGCCGGGTTGTGGAAAATCCCGCCAGCGTCACGTTTGATACCCATCGTGAACGGTTCATTATTGGTGACCCCGATCATTGCATTCGGGAAATTGAGAAATATCAGCGAGAGCTTGGCATGGACTATCTGATCTGCTGGATGCACTACCCGGGGGCAGATCACGCCAAGACTGTCCGAGCCATGCGCTTATTTGCCACAGAAGTGATGCCCCATTTTAAAGACTGAAGAACGGAGGACACCATGGGCAGAAATTGGATCGATCTCAATAGTGATATGGGCGAGTCGTTTGGCAACTTCGTGCTGGGCCGACCAGAAGAGGTCATGAAGCGCATCTCCCACGCCAATATTGCCTGCGGTTTTCATGCCGGCGACCCGAGCTGGATGAGTCGCACGGTGGAATGGGCCAAAAAGTATGGGGTCACGGTGGGCGCCCACCCCGGATTTCCCGATTTGCTGGGTTTTGGCCGGCGGCTGATGAACATCACCCATCAGGAGGCGACCGATTATGTCGTCTATCAGGCCGGCGCCCTCAAGGCATTCTGTGAAATGCACGGCCTCACGCTGCAGGCCGCCAAGCCCCACGGCGCCTTCTATTCGTGGGGCATACAGTCCGAAGACAATGCCCGCGCCATTCTGGAAGGTTTCCAGGCGGTTGAGCCACACCTCACCGTCTACCTGCCCGCCCTGCCCTCTTTTCCGCTGGTCTCTACCGCAGAGAAGATGGGGTTTCGGGTGGTCAAGGAATTCTATCCGGGTCTCAACTACGACGAGACCGGCGCGATTACCGTTAAGCGCTCGTATGGCACCGAAGATGTGGAAGAGATCGTTGAGCTCGTGCTGCGCTTTGCTATTGACGGACAGACAACCGCAGACACCGGAGAGGTCATCGACGTTGAGGGCGAAAGCGTGTGCGTCCACGGGGATGTGGTCAACGCGCCGGAAGTCCTGGACGGGCTGCATGCCGCCCTGCAGCGGGAAGGCATCGCAATTCGGAGCGCGATTCATACCGAGAATACGGACATTCTGCCTTTGCGGCAGCGGGCGAGCGCGTAGTCTCTGGTGGCTCTCCGCGGCGATTCTGATCTGGAGCAGCGGTTCGTGGAACAGGGTGGAGCGATGTCAGAGACGCGCTATGACTATGGTGGCGATGAATATCTGCTGGTGGTCTTCAGCGAGGCAATGGACCTCGCCATTAACTTCAAACTACAGGCAATCTGTCGCGAGATTGAGCGCCGGCACCTCCCCGGCGTCATTGAGGTCTGCCCGGCCAACGCCTCCTATCTGGTCCATTTCCGTCCCGAAGAGACCCATCCCGACGCCCTGATCCGAACCCTCAAGGACCTCGAACGCGAGATTCAGTCCTCGGAGACGCTGACCTCCCGGCTGGTCGATATCCCGGTTCTGTTCGATGATCCCTGGACCCAGGAGTGCGCCAAACGCTTTGCCGACCGGAACCAGGATCCGTCGGTGTCCAACCTCGAATACCTGATGCGGGTGAACGGCTATTCCTCGAAGGAGGAATTTATTACCGCCTACTGCGACCGGCCGTACTGGATCTCCATGGTCGGTTTTGTCCCCGGTACGGCCTGGTGCTATCGCATGTGCCCGCCCGAGCAGGCCATTCAGGCGCCCAAATACATCCGCCCACGCACGGACACCCCTGAGCGCGCCGTCGCCCATGCCGGCGTGTTTCTATGCATTTACCCCGTGCAGGGGCCGGGCGGGTATCAGATGATCGGCATGTCTGCGGTGCCCGTGTATGATCCGGAGGAGCGGCTGCCGGACCTCCAGGGGCGCTATATTCTGGCCAATGCCGGGGATCGCTGGCAATTCCGGCCTATTGATATGGACGAGTATAATGACATCCGCGCACAGGTCGAAGCCGGCAGCTATCGCTACCGCGTTATTGAACAGGATTTTCGTCCGGGCGAATATATGCGCGATCCGGAGAGCTACCTCAAACACCTGCAAGAAGAAGCCGCCCATGCTTAGCATCCTTGAGCCCGGCCTCCTGACCACCGTCCAGGACCTGGGTCGCCTGCACTGGTACCACATCGGCATGCCGCCTTCAGGCGCGCTGGACAATTTCGCGTTCCGGGTCGGCAACCTGCTAGTCGGCAACCCGGAGGACGCCGCCGGGCTGGAAGTGACCTATTCCGGGCCGTCGTTCGAAGTGACGAGCGAGAGTTTGATCGCCATAACCGGAGCGGACATCGCGTGTACGATCAACAGCCAGCCCGCGACACAGTGGCGCGCCCACGCCCTGCATCCCGGCGACCGGGTCAGCCTGGGTGGAGTGCGCCGCGGGGCGCGGGCCTATGTCTGTCTGGCCGGCGGGATTACGGTGTCCGAGCGGCTCGGCAGCCGCTCGACGTATATGCTGGGCCGCTTCGGCGGCCTGGACGGACGCAAACTTGAGGCCGGCGACGCTCTCCCACTCGGCATGCCACACACCCCACCCGACGCGATGCTGGGACGCAGCTTCGATCCGGCGCCGATCCCGGTCCCACAAAAAGAACTTGAGGTCCGCGTCGTGATGGGTATGTGCAGCCATCGTGTGACTCCGGACAGCCTGAGAGAATTTTTGACTGCGGACTGGGAAGTCTCGACCGAAGCCGACCGGATCGGCTATCGTCTCAAGGGCCCGACATTCGAGTTCAACGCGGGCGAGCAGCCGTTTGGCGCGGGTGCCGATCCCTCCAATGTAGTCGATCTGGGCTATCCGATCGGCTCGATCCAGATTCCGGGCGGGCTGGAGGCTATCGTCCTCCTGAACGACGCGGTGACGGGCGGTGGCTATACCACCATCGGCACAGTCATCACAGCCGACCTGGATTTGATTGCGCAGGCCTCGCCCGGCTGTCATGTCCGCTTTCACGAGGTCTCCATTAACGAGGCATTACAGGCGCGCCGAGAGCGTAAGGCACGCATTGAACAGGTCCGTCTGGAGTTAGGGATTTTCGATCAGGCCAGTGTGCTGGGCCAGTAGAAGACGACAGAGTCGCTATTCTCCCACCGTCATCACATACACCCCGGGGTTGTCCAGCCGGACCTGCCAGCCGGGAAAGACCACGATTGAGGTTGTGATTTCTTCAATAATTGCCGGCCCAACGACCACGTTGCCCACGAGCAATCTGGCTCCGTCGTAGACCGGTGTCGTCACAAAGGCATTGTCTTCTTCGAAGAAGGCCGGGCGTTCGCCGCTCTGGGCGTGGGCAGGGTCAGGGGTTCCACTGGCGAGTGGCGGCAATTGAGGCCGCACCACTTTGCCCACGACAGTGGACTCCAGATTCATGATCTCGACCGCATTATCCCGCTCACAATAGGTGAACAGTTCTTCGTGGCGGGTGTGAAACGCCTCGGCAATCGCGTCTATATTGCTGGCCGAGAGGTCTTCCAGCGGGATATCGACCTGGCATTCATGGACCTGATCGACGTAACGCATGTCCAGCGAGCGAGAAACTGCTATCGCGTCCGCGGCGACTCCGGCGCTGCCCAGATCGTGCCGCCCCTGTGTTTCCATGGACGCAAAGGTGTCGTTGAGGTGGGCGTAGTCCATAGCGTCCAGGCGGACTGCGCTAGACGACAGATAGCTGTGCTTCATGTCGGCCAGGATTTCACCGAACGCACAGAAGGCGGATGACACCTTGGGAGTAAGGATGGTCGGAATGCCGAGCTCGCTGGCTAGCCGACCGGCATGGGCCGGGCCGGCCCCCCCGCCAACGACCATCATGAAGTCGCGCGGGTCATAGCCACGTTCGATAGACACCCGCCGGATACCACTGACCATATTGGAGTTCACCAGCGTAAAAATCCCCTGGGCGGCGCGTTCGACATCCAGCTTGAGCGGGCCGGCAATCTCGGTCGCAATTACCCGGCGGGCCGCCTCGGCGTCGATCCGCAGCCGGCCACCGAGTAGCGCTTCCTGGTTCAGATAGCCCAGCACGACCAGGGCATCGGTCACGGTCGGGCGTCGTCCGCCTTGGCCGTAGGCGACCGGCCCCGGCTGCGCGCCGGCGCTTTCCGGCCCGACCTGCAACAGCCCCATGCGATTCACAAAGGCGATGCTGCCGCCACCCGCCCCGAGGGTCTCGACCTGAAGCATGGGGATACCGATCCGGTAGCGCAGAAAATCAACGTCCTTGACGATATTCGTCTTGCCGTCCTTGCTCAGACTGATGTCAAAGCTGGTACCGCCCATATCCACAGTGATGATGTCACGCGGCCGGTCGCCGTCGTGCTCTTTGCCGTCATGAAAGAACAGGCCGGCGTTCGGCCCGGCGGCCGGCCCCGAGTTCAAAGCGTAGATACCCTTGTCGGCCAGGAAGCGACCCGAGGTCAGGCCGCCGTTGCTCTGCATATAGCGCACCGGATTGGCGTAGCCCAGGTCGTGCAGCAGGCCCTCCATACGCTCGACATATTGCTGGATGAGCGGCCCGATATAGGCGTTCATCACGGTCGTGCTGGTCCGGGTGTACTCACGGATCTGGGGCAGCAGATCGACCGACAGCGTGACGTAGGTCCCGGGCATTTCTGCCCGAACCAACTCGGCGATACGCCGCTCGTGTTCGGGGTGCAGAAACGACCAGACCAGAGAGATGGCCACAGCCTCAACCCCCTCTTCCCTAAAGCGACGGATGCCGCGCCGGACATCGGCTTCGTTGAGCGGGGCACGCACCTCCCCCGTACTCAGCACACGTTCTTCGACCGGGAACCTCAGGGCGCGCGGGACCAGCATGGTTGCTTGGGGAAAGTCTGCGTCGTAGCGGTGCCCGTCTTCCTTGTGGCCAAGACGGATTTCGAGCGAGTCTTCGTGGCCGGCAGTGCAAAACAGTCCGGTCTTGGCCCCCTTGTGTTCGAGCAAGGCGTTGACTCCGACGGTCGTGCCGAGAATGACGAGGTCGCAGTTCCGCAGAAAGTCTGCCACGCTACAGCCGAGGTCGGCGCCGATCTGCTCAAGTCCTTCGCGCACCGCTACGGGCGGATCGTGCGGGGTGGACGGCGTCTTATAGAGACGGATGCCTTCGCCGGCCGCGGCCAGGATAAAATCGGTAAACGTTCCACCGGTATCGATGCCGAGACGGTAAGCGTGCTGTGACATGGTTACTTTCCGGCGAGGTACTTCTCTTGGACACGGCCCGCATAAGGCCGGTCCCCCTGGGCGTCCTCCTCAACCCGGACGCCGTACTCTTCCCAAGCCGCCTGGACGGACACGAAGCCGTTGCGCACGTCTTCGAGCACCTTGTCCCGGTCGCGTTCGCGCGGGTCGCCCACGCCGCCGCCGCCGGGGTTCTGGTTGGCGAAACGTTCGCCCGGCTCGATTTCCACGATCCGGTTGGTCTTGATCTCCTCGACGTTACCATCTTTCTTGGAGTACAGTGCCCGTCCCACCTTGGGTTCGCACAACGTTGAGGCCGCACCGAGCGCGCCCTGGGCCGGGTAGCGCCGTCCTTCGCCAAACATGACAACCGTCATAGGGTCGTGGAGCGGTTCGACTTCCCAGTGCGTGCCCGAGCCGCCGCGCAGTTTCCCGGCCCCGCCCGAGTCTGTCATCAAACCGTAGCGGTGAATGATAATCGGATATTGGTATTCAAGAATTTCAATATCGCCGCTCGTCAGGGCACCAAAACAGCACTGCGGCCCCACCGCCGGCCAGCCGTCCGTCTTATGCGAGGCGCCGCCACCGCTGATGATGGTGGCCAGGATCATGGAAACGTATTCTTCACCCGAGCGGTAATCCTGCCCAGCAATGTTCAGGCCGTTTGAATGTCCCCAGGAAGCCACCGCCTTTTCGGGCAGGGCTTGTTCGAGCGCCATGCGCACGGCATCCGTAATCGACTCTGACGGGGTGGTTGTACAGTTGGCGTGCGGCGCCGGTTCCTGGGCGTTGGTCAGGGTACCTGCCGGGCCGACATCAACCGTAATGGGCCGATACAGACCCTCGTTATACGGCGGGGGCAGTTGGGCGAACATCATCACCCCAAGATAGACCCCGGACAGCGAGTTGGCCGCATAGGAATTGATAAAATACGGAATCTGGGGCGGACTCGACAGCGCAACCGCCATAGTGTCTCCTGCGATCTCCACTTTTGCGGCGATCTCGATATCACCATAGCCATGTCCGGCGTCTTCAAGAACAGATTTGCCGTGGTAGGTTCCGTCAGGAATAGCGCTGATAAACGCCCGCATCTGGTGTTCAGCCAGGTCGAGCAATTCCGCCATACAGTCCATGGCCACGTCTTTGCCGTATTTCTCAAGCAGACCGATCAGGTTGCGCTCGCCAATCGTGACCGCGGCAAGCTGGGCCCGCATGTCGCCAGCTTGGAGGCGGCGGGAGCGGACATTGGTTAAAATAAAATTCACCACATCACGCCGCTCTATCCCGCGGTCCCAGATTTTCAGCGGTGGGATACGCAGGCCCTCGGCATAAATTTCTTTGGCTTCAGGGTTGTAGCCGGCGGGCACGGGGCCGCCGATGTCGGTGACATGGCCTTTGCTGACCGTCCAGAACACGAGTTCGTCCTGGTAGAAGACCGGCTTATACATGCAGCAGTCAACAATATGGGAGCCGCTCCAGGCCGGGTCGTTGTGGTAGAAGACATCCCCCGGATGGATATCGTCACCAAAATAGGCGGCCACGGTCCGCAGGGCCGGCATCAGTGAGCCTAAATGAATCGGAATATCCTGGCCTTGCAGAATCATCTCGCCGGAGCCGAGAAACAGGGCGTTGGAGTAATCGCGCGCAATATTGAAGACGGACGAGCGCGATGTTTTCTCAATGGTCAGCGTCATCTCACGCTGGGTTGATTCAAGCATGCCTTGGACAACGGCCAGGGTAATGGGATCGGTCTTTGCCATACTATCCTCTCGTGTCGCGCTTGTTCTTTTGCCGATAAGAGCGGTCCATAACGCGTCGTGGGCAGCATAGCCAGCCGGCCCCTCCTCAGCAAGCCGTATTTGGACCCAAGGCGAGTTTCTGCTATCTCCTCAGGATGAAAAACGGAAAGGAGTGAACACATGGGCCGTTTAGATGGAAAAGTCGCCATCATTACCGGCGCCGCGCGCGGCCAAGGTGCGGTGGCCGCCCAGACCTTTGCCCAAGAAGGCGCTTCGTTGGTGATCAGCGATATCCTGCCGGAGATCGAACACACCGCCACACATATTCCTTCAGCAGGAGCCCGAGTCGAATGGGTCCAGGCTGACACCGCGGATGCGGACGGGATCAAGGCGGTGGTCGAGAAAGCCATCTCAGCCTTTGATCGCATCGATATTTTGTATAACAATGCCGGGGTCATCCTGGGCAAACCGTTTCAGGAAACGACTCTGGAAGAATGGGAACGTATTATTCGGATCGATCTGACCGGCCCCTTCCTGATGAGCCAGGCAGTGGTCGCGCATATGGAGAAACAACACAGCGGCTCGATTATTAATATTTCATCAGCCGGTGGTATTCTTGGCTATCCGCAGATGTCGGCCTATGGGGCGGCCAAAGGCGGGCTGGTGAATCTGACCCGCTGTATGGCAGTGGACCTGGCTGCGTATAATATTCGGGTCAACGCCATCTGTCCGGGCGCGATCGATACCCCCATGCCGCGCGAATACATCAAGGACATGGAGAATAAAGAGGCCGTGTGGCAACAAATTGCCGACACGCATCTGCTCAAGCGCTTTGGGAACTCGCATGAAGTGGTCTCCCTGGCCCTCTATCTGGCCTCGGATGAGGCCAGCTTCATGACGGGCGCGGTCATTCCGGTCGATGGCGGCCATAGTGCACATTAGGTCAGCCCTTTCGTTCCCTTATCAGTGGGGTGACGCGGGGGCGGGCCGAGGGAGTTGATTGTGGAGCATCGGGCAGGATACTGTCTGCCTCTACTCGAAATGAGCGAGCCACCATGATCGAAGCCTCAGGCCTGACCAAACTCTACGGAACGTTTCGCGCTGTCTCAGACGTAAGCTTTTCCGTTGAGCACGGAGAGATCGTCGGCCTTCTCGGCCCGAACGGAGCCGGCAAGTCTACGACCATTCGCATGCTGGCCTGTATTCTGTCTCCGACTACGGGCACGGCCAGCGTTGCCGGCCATAGCGTGCTGAGCGAGTCTCTCGCAGTCAGGCGGCAGCTCGGTTATATGCCGGAGAATATCTCACTCTACCCAGAGATGGAGGTAGCCACCTATCTTGATTTTGTGGGCAAGCTCAAAGGGTTAGGCGGTACGGCGCGGCGGGTTCGCGTGTCCCAGGTCATTGAAGAGTTGGACCTCGGCTCTGTCATCCGCGTCTACATCGGCACGCTCTCAAAAGGCTACCGTCAACGTGTCGGCCTGGCCCAGGCCATGCTGCACGACCCCAGCGTGCTCATTCTCGATGAGCCGACTATCGGCCTCGACCCCGAGCAGGCGGCCGAGTTTCGCCAGCTCATACGCGGCATGCGGGGGAATCGGACTGTCTTGCTGTCCACGCATATTTTGCCTGAAGTGCGTATGACGTGTGATCGGGTGATGATCTTGGCCAGAGGCCAGTTGCTGGCCCTGGATACCCCAGACAACCTGACCCTTCGGCTACGCGATGCGAGTGAGATTGTCGCCCATATTGACGGCCCGCAAGCCGAAGTGGCAACGCTCCTGCGTAGCCTGCCGGGTGTCCACGAGGTCCAGGTGACCTCCCAGGAGAGTGGTGGTCCGACCGCCTATACGGTGCGCGCTGCTCAGCACAAGGACGTCCGGCCCAGCATTGTGGAAGCCGTGATCGGACGCGGCTGGCCATTATTTGAACTCCGCGCCCGGGAGATGGACCTTGAGGAAATCTTCCACCGGGTGGTTGATCAGCCACAGCCATAAACAACAGCATCAATGAGACTGACGTATGGTTCTCCGCGCAATTTTTGTTAAAGAACTGCAATCGTACTTTGGCTTGTTTCTGGCGTATGCCATTGTGGCGGTTGCCCTGGCCTTGTGCGGCTTCTTTTTTTACACCGACATCAGCTTCTTTATGATGTGGGGTGGCCAGAACCTGGAGCGAGGTCTGTGGGAATTCTTTTTCCACGACCTCCGCTATGTCCTGCTGCTGCTCGTCCCGGCCATCACCGCCCGCTCGTTTGCGGAAGAAAAAAAACTCGGGACCCTCGACCTGTTATGGACCTACCCGATTCCGGAGAGCAGCGTTCTGCTGGGCAAATTCCTGGCTGCCAGCATGTTGCTGCTGGTCGTTCTGGGGCTGACCCTGCTGTACCCTCTCGTCCTCTCGTGGTGGCATCCTGATGTGTATTGGTCGGCTTTGCTGCCGGGCTATGTCGGTCTGCTGCTGATTGGCCTGGTGTTTATCAGTGTCGGCCTGCTCTTGTCGGCCCTCACCGACAGTCAGGCGATTGCGGCCATGGCAACCCTCGGTGTCCTCGTCCTATTCTGGTCGCTGACGTGGAACGAGCAGGCCGTGAGTGAAGCCTGGCTCCACGTCCTGCTGCAAATTTCGCTCTTTGATCGCTTTTACAATTTCGCCCGAGGCGCGATTGATAGCCAGGAAATCACCTTTTTTCTCTTCTTTTTCTCCTTCTTTTTATTGCTGACCTGGCAGGCGCTGCGCGCCCGGCGGTGGCATGGCAAGGGTGAATTCTCCTCGTTGCGGACGTTACTGGCCACGCCAAGCCGAAAGCAGTGGGTCACGGTGGCCGTTCTGGACCTGCTTATCTTGCTCGGCTTGGTCGGTCTCCAGACGCTCTCCATTCGCAATAATCAGCGCTGGGACTTCACCCCTACGCAGACCTTATCCCTCTCAAAGCAGACTAAGGGCCTGCTGGCCGACCTGGATAAAGACGCGCTGTTGACCTTGTTTTTTGGCGGCTCTCCAGATGCGTATCAACGCTATGAGGATGTGCTCAAGCGCTTTACCGCAGAAAATTCCTACTTCCATTATCGCATCCTGCACCGGGATCGGAACGTTGGGCTGGCCCGGCAGTACGGGGCAACCCACTACGGCACCGCCGTGCTCGAATACGACGGGCAGCAGAAATTGTTGCCGGGTGCGGGCGAGAAGACCATTACCGAGGCGCTGTTTCAGTTTCTTCGAAAAGAGCAAAAAACCGTTTATTTCGTTGGTGGCCACGGCGAAAAAGACCCGCGGAACGGTCAACCGCAGTTGGGCTATAGTGAAGTCGCTTCCGCTTTACACAACGAAAACTTTATTGTCCGTCCCGTCTTCCTGGCACGGACCGAGCGCGTCCCCGAGGATGCCGCCCTCGTCGTGATCAGCGGCCCACAGACCGACCTCTTACCGGACGAGCTTGAGCGTCTTGGCCGCTATCTCTCGGCAGGCGGGAGTCTCCTCTTCATGCTCGACCCCATGCCGGCCCCCAACCTGACCACCTTCCTGGCCAAATACGGTGTCCTGCTCGATCAGGATGTGGTCTACGACCCGCAAAACCAACTCTTTGGCGGCGACGCGCTGAGCCCGCTGGTGTCGCTGTATAATACCGAAGTCGAGATCGTCCGGGACTTCCAGGTCGGCACCATCTTTCCCCTCTCCCGTTCGGTTGAGCCGGCCGACCCGTTGCCGAGCAGCGTGCTCTCAGCCCAACCATTCTGCCGCACCGGACTGGGAGCCTGGGCTCGCTTTCGCGCCGGAGCCGAGTCCCCTGAAGGCACGGTGGACTTTGAAGGCACGAAAGCCCGACCAGGGCCGATCTCCCTGGCCGTGGCGGCAACGATTCGCCGAGACCAACAGGGTAGCCTGAGTCCGTCGGACCAGCCCACCAACGGGAACGCGCCGCCCACCGGCGGAGACCAACCCGCGGCACACGCTGCCCGTCTGGTTGTGTATGGAGACAGCGATTTTGCCAGCAATTCCAGGCTGTCCTTGCTGGGCAATAGAGACCTCTTTCTTAACACGGTGCAATGGCTGGTGCAGGACGAGAAGTTTATTACCGAACGCCCTCGGGATGCCTCCATTCAGCGGAAAATTTCCACCCTGGTGCTCACCGCCGAACAGACGCGACAGCTCTTCCTTATCACCATTGTTGCCGAGCCCGGCGTGATTCTTCTGCTTGGCGTGCTGGTCTCCATCTATCGACGCAGACACCGGCGCTAGACAGAGCCCCAATAAGAAGGACCTCACGAATCCGCTCTACAGGGATTATTCGTCTGCTGTGGCTGGTCCGACGTGCCATTCGGTTAGCCATAAACTGACCCTGCCCTGGCGCGGACCTGCCTCGCCGCCCAGGCCGCCCAGAAGGGTAAAGGACTCATCTCGCTGGACCATACCAACGCCGGGAGCGTACAGCGTTACCGCCTTGGCCTGGCCGTTACGACTCCAAAAGGTGACTTCGATGCAGTCTTCAAAGACGCCCGCCGGCACCGCGGCAAGGGTATCCAGCGCAGTAATTTCGTATCGTCCGGCAGATGTTTGCCAGCTCGTCCCGAGTGTGAGTGGCGGTTTGAGGACGAACTGCGGCTGCCCGTCTTCGGACGCGCTGTCGCTCGGCTGCATAACCACCCCGGCAGACGAGGCGGAGACAAACTCCGCAGGCGCATCCCTGGCCAGGAGACTCTGCTGAATACGCAGCACATAGCCCGCCCCTTTGCGGCTGACCACCTCCCAGGTCTCGGTCACGGGGCTTGTTGGCCTGCCTTCGCTCGACTCGTACTGCCAACGGTTTGCCAGAGCGAGGGGGAAATAGTCGCCGGGACGCTCAGTCGCCTGGCCGACCCCTCCGGTCAGCAGCAGGGTCCCGATCCACAAGGGAAACAGACGCAGCATAGGAGAAGTGCACTGCCTAGCCCATCATCTTTTCCGCAAAGTCTTCGAGCACCGTGAGCGTCTTGTTGGTATCCGCCGTCGTCATAAACAAGATCAACTCCTGCACGCCCAGCTCGCTGAGCTGAGGAATGACTTCTGGCTTGCGCAGCAAGGGTCCGGCGGCGCTCAGGGCCGAGACGGATAGGTCGGCATAGTCCCGTCCGCGTTCAGCCATGAGGGCTTGTAATTGGGGCACGCTTTTTGACAGCACCTTGAGGGAGGCCGTGCCCGGCTGCCAGCCGTCGCCCAAGTCGGCCACCCGCTTGAGGGCCGGCAAACTCTCACCGCCGAAAATAGTGGGCGGATGCGGCTTCTGGACCGGCAGGGGAACGGTGTGGATATCTGAAAATTTAAGAAACTCACCGGAGAAACTCGCGGGCTCGGGCTGCCAGACCGCCTTCATGATGCGCAGATATTCTCGGGTTTGCCGTGCCCGTCGAGCGAAGTCTTCTCCTAAAGCGTCGAACTCTTCTTTGAGCCAGCCGACCCCAACCCCAAATTGAAAACGACCGTGCGACAAGAGATCGACGCTGGCGACCGACTTGGCAACCGCCAGCGGATTTCGATAAGGGATGACGATGACGCTCGTGCCCAGCAGAATCCGCGAGGTGGCCAGGCCCAGACCGCCGAGTATAACAAAGGGGTCGGGGAACGGAGCCCGCCGTGGAAAGCCGGCCGCTCCGTCCGCCGAATATGGGTAGGCCGCCTCAATTTTTTCCGGGATCACAATATGGTCCCCCAGCCAGAGCGAGTGGTAGCCGCACTCTTCCGCCTTTTGAGCGACCTGGATATAATCCTCCGCCTCGGGATTCGCGTTGACGCCAATGGAATAGTGAATGCCGAATTTCATAGGGACCCTCCTCCTGTTGTACTGTCCGGGTCACACACATCATATCCCTACCATTGACGCAAAGGACACGGCGCGTCATCGTGGAGGCGGTGACACCCACCAAAGAGAGGCAAGCGCATGGCTGATGCTATCGATATCGTCTGTAATCTCTTCACCCCACAAGAGGTCCAGCAGGGCCAGACCGGGGTGGATGAGTATTTTCTCGACCAAGTCCAGTTTCCACCCGAATTACGGCCCGGTGTACCGCTGGAAACCTATCTGGAGAAAATGGACCGCGCTCGGATTCAGCGCTCCCTGTTGATTGCGGTGCGGGCCGGCGACCTGCGTATCAGCGGCTCATTCGAGATTCCGTACGCCCGGGTGGCGGACATCTGCCAGCGCTACCCGGATCGCTTTTCCGGTCTGGCCGGGGTGGACCCCACCCGGGGCATGCAGGGCCTGCGCGACCTGGAATACGCGGTCAAAGAGTACGGCTTTGTGGGTGCCCATCTCTACCCGCACTGGTTTGGCCTGCCGCCCGACCATGCCCGCTATTATCCCATTTATGCCAAGTGCTGCGAGCTGGAGATTCCGCTTATGATGCAGGTCGGCCACTGCCTGCGCTATCAGCGCGAACGGATTTTGCCGAGTGTCGGCCGACCGATTACGCTGGATCAGATTGCCATTGATTTTCCTGAGTTGGTGCTCATCGGGATTCACCTCGGCTATCCCTGGACTGAGGAAATGATCTCGGTAGCCTGGAAGCATGAGAATGTCTATATCGGCTCGGATGCCTATGCGCCGCGCCATTGGCCGGAGTCTTTTGTCCATTTCATCAACACCTGGGGTAAGGACAAAGTCCTGTTCGGAACGGACTGGCCAGTCATTGACCCCGAACGGGCCATCACCGAGATCGAGGTGCTTGAACTCAGGCCGGAATCCAAGCAGAAGTTCTTGCGCGACACGGCCCTGCGGCTGTTCCGCCTGCCCGAGTCGCCTGCGACAAGATAGCGCCGTCATCTTGACTTAGGTATAACCACAGTTATACTTAAACCTTATGAAAACAGCGATTTCGATTCCGACTCCCATCTTCCATGCCGCCGAACAACTCGCGCAACGCAACGGGGTGTCTCGGAGTGAATTATATACGAGGGCGATTGCCACCTATCTCAAAGCGCATCAAGGAGACGGCGTGACGCAACGCCTCGACGAAGTCTATGCAATGCAGGAGTCTTCGACATCCGCGCCGATTGATCCGGTGATTCACGCCTTGCAGCTACGATCTCTCCCTCAAGAAGAATGGTAGTCCGTCGCGGAGAAATATGGTGGGCCTCATTGTCCCAGCCAAGTGGGTCTGAACCCGGCTACCGTCGTCCACTTGTTATTATCCAGTCAAATGACTTTAATCGGAGTCGTATTCGGACTGTTCTTGCAGCCGTCATAACCTCAAACCTGCGATTAACTTCCGCACCAGGTAATATGCCGCTCTTAGCAAAACATACCGGTTTGAAACGAGACTCTGTTGTTAACGTTTCACAACTCATCACCGTAGATAAGGATTTTCTCACAGAAAAGATTGGCAAGTTGACTGACAGACAGGTGCAAGAGATGAACGCGGGATTACGTTTGGTTTTAGCGCTTCAATAATAGCCCGCGACAGTAAGGGATCGCCGCTGTAAGGACGCTGACCCATGGCAACGACCGACACCCCCCCATCCACAGACTTTATTCGGACGATTATCGCCGCCGACCTGAAGTCCAATAAACATAACGGCCGAGTCGCCACCCGATTTCCGCCCGAACCGAACGGCCATCTCCATATCGGGCATGCCAAGTCCATCTGCCTGAACTTCGGAGTGGCGCTGGAATATGGCGGGACGTGCAACCTCCGCTTCGACGACACCAACCCGACTAAAGAAAACATCGATTACGTCGAATCCATCAAGCGGGATGTCAAATGGCTCGGCTTCGACTGGGACGACCGGGAATACTACGCCTCGGACTATTTCGAGCAGTTGTATGCCTATGCCGTTCAACTCATCAAAGACGGACACGCATATGTGTGCAGCCTGAGTCCAGACGAGATACGCGTCTATCGTGGCACTCTGACCGAGCCGGGCCGAGACAGCCCCTATCGGCAGCGCTCGGTTGAGGAAAATCTCGATCTGTTTGCCCGCATGCGCGCCGGCGAGTTTCCGGAAGGCACCCACGTCCTGCGGGCCAGGATCGATATGGCCGCGCCCAACATCAATATGCGCGACCCGACGCTGTACCGGATTCTGAAGGCTCCACACCACCGCACCGGAGAGAGCTGGTGCATCTATCCCATGTATGACTTCACCCACTGCCTGAGTGACGCGCTCGAAGGGATTACCCACTCGCTATGCACCCTGGAGTTCGAGGATCATCGGCCCCTGTACGACTGGGCGCTCGACGTCCTGCCCGTTCCGAGTCATCCTCAACAGATCGAGTTCGCCCGCCTGAACCTGACCTATACGGTCATGAGCAAACGCAAGCTCCTCACCCTGGCGACAGACCAATACGTGAGCGGTTGGGACGACCCGCGCATGCCGACCCTGGCCGGACTCCGCCGCCGTGGCTACACGCCGCAGTCGATTCGGACCTTCTGCGAACGCATCGGCCTCGCCAAACGGAACAGCACGGTTGACTATGCCATGCTCGAACACTGCATCCGCGAAGAGCTGAATCGAACCGCCCCACGGGTCATGGCGGTCCTCCGCCCCCTGCGAGTTGTCATAGACAATTATCCCCAAGACCAAGTTGAATACCTCGACGCGATCAACAACCCGGAAGATGCCGGCGCCGGCACGCGGCAGGTCCCCTTCTCGCGGGTGATCTATATTGAGCGTGAGGACTTTCGTGAAGATCCGCCGCGGAAGTTTTTTCGTCTCGCGCCCGGCCGGGAAGTGCGCTTACGCTACGCCTATATCGTCAAATGCGTTGACGTCATCAAAGATGACAGCGGGGAGATTACGGAAATCCACTGCACCTATGATCCCGAGACGCGCAGCGGCGGGCCGGCTGCCGGTCGCAAGGTCAAAGCCACGATTCACTGGGTGTCAGCCGAGCAGGCCGTCAAGGCCGAGGTCCGGCTGTACGATCATTTTTTCACCAAGCCCGACCCGGACAATGTGGAAGACGGAGCGGCGTTCACCGATTATCTGAATCCACACGCGCTCGAAGTCCTGACCGATTGCACGGTCGAGCCGGGCCTGGCCCAGGCCGCAGCCGGCGACCGTTTTCAGTTTGAACGCCAGGGCTATTTCTGTGTGGATACAGTTGACTCGTCTCCAGGTCGCCCGGTCTTTAACCGCACCGTGACCCTGCGTGACACCTGGGCCAAAATCCAAAAAGCGGAGCAGCAGAAAAAGGCATAGGCGCGCATGGCAACTTCGCTTCGAGCGCTTCAATTTACGCCAACGGAGCGGACCGGGGCCGTCTCTGCGCTCCTCCTCCGACCTGCATCCACCCGTGCTCTGCTCGTTCTAGGCCATGGGGCCGGAGCCGGGATGCGCCACCCCTTTATGCAGGCCGTGGCGGAACAGCTTGCCGCCCGAAAAATTGCGACGTTGCGCTATCAGTTTCCGTATATGGAAAAAGGAAAGAAAAGTCCTGACTCTCAAACGACATTGCGCGCAACCATCGTCTCAGCGGTTGAGACCGCAAAAAAAGTGGCCCGGGGGCTACCCCTGCTGGCCGGCGGGAAATCCATGGGCGGCCGGCTGACCTCGTTGGTTGCAGCCGAAGGTCGCCTGCCGGACCTCCAAGGACTGATCTTTTTCGGCTTTCCCTTGCACGCGGCCGGGAAACCGTCGAGCGAGCGGGGCGCGCATTTAGCCGAGGTGAACATCCCCATGCTCTTCTTACAAGGGACGCGGGACAGGCTGGCCGAACTCGATCTCATCACACCCGTATGTCGCCACCTGGGCAAGCGCGTGACCCTCCATATTGTTGAGGGCGGCGACCATTCTTTTCACGTCCCCAAACGCTCGGGACGGACGGCTGAGGACGTGCAAAACGAGTTGGGCGAGAGCGTGGGTTCATGGGTCTCAGGTCTGTAGAATGGAGATATGGCCGGGTTGCACCCGGATGCGATCAAGCCACATGTTGATAGCTTCAAAGCGATCCAACTCAAAGCCGCCCTCATGGGCGACATGGGTATAGGCGTATAAGGCAATATCCGCAATCGTATAGCGCTCGCTCACAAAGAAGGTCCGTTTGGCCAAGTGCTGCTCCATAACCTCAAGCGCGGCATAGCCAAGGGGGCGTTTTTGCTTCAGCCCGACGCGCCGTTCGTCTGTCAGCTCAGCATGCATCAGCCAAAATCGCGACGTGGCGATGTTGGGCTCATGGCTGTACTGCTCAAAGAACATCCACTGGAGAATCTGCGCCCGAGCCAGACGGTGGTCAGGTAGGAAAGCGGTTCCCTCGGCTAGATAGAAGAGAAGCGCGTTGGACTCGGACAGGCAGGTGCCGTCCTCCAACTCCAGGACAGGGATACGACCGTTGGGGTTGAGCCTCAGAAAGTCCGGCATACGCGTCTCACCCTGGAGGATGTCGTGCTCAATGCGGTCAAAGGGAATCCCAAGCTGAGTGAGCAATAAGCGGACTTTGTAGCCATTTCCGGAAGACAAAGAATCGTGCAGTTTGAGCATGTCGCGCCCTCCGTCTCTCAGCCAATGACTTGTGATTCCCGCACGGCGTCAAGAATGGCCAGACGGGTGGCTTCGGCGGCTATCGTCCCGACCAGGGTGACATCACTCCGCACCTGTCCGGCCGACACGCTGAACACCAGATCACCGTCCCACGGGCTAAAGGCGGGTGAGAGCGCTCGGGCGAACCCGGCGGTGGCCATTTTTGCCACGATAAAGAGGGCCTCCTGACTCAGGGCCGCATTCGTCACGACGGCGACCAGGGTGGTGTTGTTTTGGGGGAGTGAGGTTCTGGCTTCGGCGCTGCCACGTATCAGATGCTTTTCGATGTTGAGAAACCGCCCGTGGGTATCAACCGCGCCGGCGATGATATTGCCATTTTCTCTGACATCACCGAAGGCATTCACCGCCGCGCAGGCCAACACCTTGAGCTCGTCAGCCTGTATATGCCCAACGCCGAACCCACCGGTCATGGGGCGGCCGTTCTCCAGCCCCTTGCCGACAGTCGCGCCACGCCCGACGCCGACCCTGCCGCGTACATACTCGCTATTGGTGGCGGCTTTGCAGGCCGCATAGGCATCCTGGGCCACCGGATAGACCGGCTCACCATAGGCGAGATCAAAAATACACGCGGTGGGCACAATCGGCACAATTCGACCCGGTGTCGCCAGCCCCCGTCCCTGCTCCTGCTGATATTCCATGACGCCGGTGGACGCGCCGAGCCCATACGCGCTCCCGCCGGTAAACACCAGCGCGTCGATCTCCTCAACCGAGTTGCCCAGATTGAGCGGGACAACATCACGCGTGCCTGGGGCCGAGCCACACAGATGATACGCGCAGACCACCCTTTGCGTAAAAAGGAGCACCGAAATACCCGTGTTTCCCGCCAGGCTCTGATGTCCTATCAAGAGGTTCTCAAGATGCATTATTCTTCCCTTGTGTAAGGCGCACCGTACCGTAACGATCTCGGGCTAAAGGATCAAGAATCTTTGCGGACCATCGGGGGTGGAGATGGCGACAGACCACTCGTTCGGCAACCAGGACTTCGTAAGCTTGCCTCACTTTGCGGTAAAGCCGCCATCCACCATTAACAAACTGCCCGTCACATAATCCGCCTCTGACGAGGCCAGGAAAATGACCGGACCGACCATGTCGGGAATCCTCCCCCAGCGACCGAGTGGGGTGAGGGCTTCGACCGTAGACTTAATGTCTTGATTTTCGTGAAACGGGCGGGTCATGGCGGTCGTCAGGAAGTTAGGGCAGATAGCGTTGACGTTAATTCCATGCGGACCGTAGTCCACCGCGAGCTGACGGGTGAGATTCGCCGCGGCTGCCTTGGAGGCGCAGTAGGCCGGCTCCTCGGGTAAGCCTATCACCCCGGCAATCGAGACGATATTCACGATCTTTCCTCCGTCGCCCTGCTTCAAAAACTGGCGAATGGCTTGCTGGCAGCCATTCCAGACGCCTTTGGCATTCACCCCCATGGTCAAGTCGTACTCTTCTTCAGTCTTTTCATGGATGGGGGCTAAACGCGTGAACACACCGGCATTGTTGACGATAATGTCAAGTCGGCCAAAGCGCTCCACCGCCTGTCGGATAAGCGCTTCGACCTCCGGTCCTTTGGTCACATCCGCTTGCACAAAGCAGGCCTGACCACCCTGGGCCTCAATCACCTCGGCAGTCGCTCGCTGAGTGTCAGCATCGTAGCCCTCGGGCCGGGCATCAGACCGGATGTCCGAGCAGACGATGCGGGCCCCCTCCTTGGCGAAGCCTATGGCAATGGCCCGACCGATGCCGGAGCTGGCGCCGGTAATCACTGTAACTTTTTCCTGCAAGCGTCCCATGCTTTTCTCCTTTTTTCTCCGGGCTTGCATATTGCCCCAGGTTTCATTCCTCTTCCCGGCACTTGATACCTGCCCAAGGAAAAGAGTACAACACGCGGGGAAGCTGGCGCAGAGCCTCGACAATACCTGAACATCAGATATTGTGGGCGACATGACACGAAGATCGCGCTAGCCGGAGGATACCAGCGTGCGAACAATCACCCTGTGTAGCGGAAAAGGTGGTGTGGGGAAGACCTTACTGGCGACCAGTTTAGGAAGGATTATCCAGCGTCAGGAGAAGTGTAATGTGCTTCTCGTCGATTTGGATTTGTCAGTCCGCGGCCTCACCCTCCTGGCCTTTCAAAACAAGTATGAACTCGACCGGCTTCCGTTTTCCTTAACCGATTATTTTTATTCGGAAGAGAGTGATCAGCCAGCGCTCCTGCACGAACTCCAGAAGGGACTCGCCCAAAACAACGGCAATGCCGAGGAGAGCCCAGAGATTATGGCGCAGGCAACGCCTGGCCCCTCGACCTATGAACGGTTGGACGGGCTCTTTATCATCCCCTCTTCTACCGAAAGCGAGCGACCCGACTGGACGCCGTTGCACCACTTGGAACTCACCGAAACGGTCGAGAAGCTTGGCAAGCTCTACGAGTTTGCAACGTCGTCGTTGCACGCCGATTATATCATTTTTGATACGCAAGCCGGGCTCGGGAGTTTGAGTTTGGCGGCTGCAACCCTGAGTGACATGAACCTGATTGTGTTGGAAGAGGACGATATCAGTTGGCGGACTTCGCTCAATGCCCTCATGGAAATCTCAGCGCTCAACAAACGACTCCAGCGCAAGTCCCACAGTTATTTTCTGGCCAACAAGGTCAGCTCCAGCATGCTGGACGTGGCGGATAAGCTCAAAGCCTTTTCGTTTCTCCCCCCCATCCCGTTTGATGCCTGGGTACAAAAGCTCTTTGCACACGCCACAACCACCGTGCTGGAAAAGGATTTCGAGGAGAGTGACTTCTTCAAGCAGGTAGAATCACGGGTGTGGCAGGAGTTAGCAGTCATTCTGGGCGTGCGGCAGCGGACAACCGGGAACGGCCCACGGTCTTCATGGTGGCGAGGGTAGCCCGGTCGGCAGGCAGCTTTCCCCCTGGCGTCTTTCTCAGCCTGACCGCAGCCTTCTGATGCGGGCTGGAAGCCCGCACTCCCAGGCCTTCCCTCCATCCGAAAAGAACGTCATTCCGGCGAAGGCAGGAGTCTGGCTGCCGGGTCAAATCCAGCATGACAGGGAGGCAGTGAAACCCACCCTACTCCCGTTCCAACCACATATCCGGGCAGGTAACCACACCATTGCGTTCAAAGATCGCGTCGATTTCAGCAAAATCCGCTTGCCTGATATCCCACCCCAGCGCGCCGACATTATCTTCCACCTCGGCCGCTTTGCGACAGCCAACCAAGGCCGTGCTGACCGCCGGATGCGAGAGCGTCCAGCGCAGCGCAAATTGCGGCAGGCTTTTGTGATAGCCGGCGGCCAGACCCTTCAGCTCTTCCACTGCCTTAATGTTGTTGGGAAAGTGATCCGGGCCGAACATGGTCTGGAACAGATTGATGCCGCCCATGCGTCCCTGACGCGCCCGCCAGTCTCCCTCATCAAAGCTCATATCCGCACGAAAGGTTCCTGTCAGCAGACCATAGGCGAGCGAGCCATAGGCCATGACGCCCATATTATGCTCACGACAGTAGGGCAGGATATCCTGGTCCATACGGCGGTCGAACATATTCCAGCAGTATTGGGCGACATCCACTCGGCGGGTTGCCATGCTGGTTTCAATCTGCTCACGCCGGAAGTTTGAGATGCCGATGGCCCGCGCCTTGCCCTGCTGCACAATGTCGTCCAAGGCCCGCATGGTCTCTTCAAAAGGGGTGTTTATGTCCGGCCAGTGGACCATATAGACATCCACGTAGTCCGTGTTCAGGTTCTTCAGGCTTTTCTCGATCGAGACCATGACCCGATCGCGGCTGCTGTCTCGATAATTCGGCGCTTCCTTGTAGCCAACACCAAACTTGGTCACGACCACCGCGTCTTTGCGACGGTCGCCGAGCGCCTTGGCCAGCGAACGCTCCGAGGCCCCAAACCCATAGGCTTCGGCGGTATCAAAGCAGGTAATACCCTGGTCCAGGGCGGTGTGAACCGCAGCAATAAATTCCTGTTCTTCAATGGAGCCATAGCCGCCGCCAATCTCCCAACAGCCCACGCCAATGGCGGACACTTCGATCCCTGTTTGTCCAAAAGGCCGATATTCCATGTAATGCTTCCTCTCTAGTGCAGCTCAATGCCACCATCGACATTGATGGCCTGGCCGGTCACGTTCTCGGCGACGGCCAGGTAGACGGCCAGTTGTCCGATATCGTCCGGCGTTTGAGGCCGGCCTTGAGGAATCACGTTCTTGACCCAGCGTTGCCAGGAGTCCTCTTTGGATTCGTCCGGCTGTTTGAGCGATTCGGCCAGGTATTCCCACATCTGGGTGCGCAAAATGCCCGGACAGATGGCGTTGACGCGGATATTTGCCTGGGCCAGCTCTTTGGCCAGAGAATTGGTAAAGCCCACCACCGCAAATTTCGAGGCGCAGTAGTGCGCCAGACCGCCAAAGCCGCTCTTGCCCGCGATCGAGGCGATATTAATAATCAGACCCCCACCCCGGTTCTTGAGGGCAGGGATCGCGGCCTGACAGGAGAGAAAAACCCCTTTGGTGTTGACCGCAAAGGTCAGGTCCCAGGCGTCTTCGGACATGTCCTCGACTTTCGCCATATTCACCACGCCGGCGTTACAGACCATGATATCGAGACCGCCCAACGCGCCGCTGACCTCCTCGACCATACGCAGGGTATCGTTCTTCTGAGTCACATCGGCTTGAATTGCCAGCGAGCGCCGCCCGAGGGCGATGATCTCTTCCGCAGTTTTCCGCGCTTGCGTAAACCCCCCGACCGCGGTCGCGCCGTACTGTTGGGCCGTACTCGCCATGGTCTCAATGTCGGCCACGGCCACATCGGCTCCGGCGTTGGCCAGGGCCAGGGCGATGCCTCGCCCAATCCCCCGTGCTCCACCCGTCACCAGAGCTACTTTTCCATCCAGTTGTGACATACGTCTTCCTTTCTCTGTCCGCTTTAGAAACCGGCTGGGCGCGGACACCCGCCCATCATTTCAAATAGATTTTTCGCCACGTGCAGTGTTGTCCGGTCTTCAAGATAGGGCCCGATGATCTGGATACCAATCGGCAATCCATTATCGAGCTGTCCCACTGGAATCACTGTGGCCGGCAGCAGACAGGCTCCGGCCGGAGCCATCCACGTCACCAAGTCCCAATACGGCCGTTGCTGCTCCCCAACCAAAGCCGTCCGTCCGGCTTGAGGTTCAGAATGGTCATGCTTGATAGCTGGACACGGCATGACCGGCAGCAGCATCACGTCCCAGTCCTGGAAGAACTCTTCCCAGCGTTTGCGCATCTGCATCCGGCGCTCGTTATAGCTCAGCCATTCGCGATGCCGCATGGCAAACAGCCGCCGGGTCTGGTCCGTCGAGGTGTTGCCGCTCGACTGCGCGTACTCTTCAATTTTGTCTCGCGAGACACCGCCGGACAGCGCAGACTGCAACAGGGCCATAAAGGTCGCGGCAACTTTTTCCAGGCTGAATTCGGGCCGCGCGTCGGCACTCACCGTCGCCCCAGCCCGTGCTAATGTGCTGGCGGCGTTTTCCAAAAGGGTCCGCACTTCCGGCTCGACCGGACAACGAGGGTCGTCCAGCCAGGTCGCAATACGGTAGTCCTTGAGCGCTTGTTTGCGCGGAGCCGGCAGTTCCAAGCGCCACGCCGGCTGCTCCCAGCGATTGGGACCGGCCATGATATCCAGCCCCAGTTCCAGGTCTTCGACGCTCCGGGCCATGGGCCCGGCAACCGCCAGGTCGGCCATTGTCAGGGTTCCCGGCGGACCCGGAATCTGCCCGTGGGCGGGAACAATGCCATAGCTCGGCTTGTGGCCGGTTACGCCGGACATATGGGACGGCAAACGAATCGAACCGCCGATATCACTACCCAACTCCAGCGGCGTGAAGCCACAGGCCAGGGCCGCGCCTGAGCCACCGGACGAGCCGCCCGGCGTGCGCGTGGTATCGTGCGGATTATTGGTCGTACCAAAAATCTCATTATAGCTCTGCAAGTCACCCGCATAGATCGGCAGATTGGTCTTGCCGTAGATAATCGCCCCGGCTTCGCGCAGCCGGGCCACCGGCCAGGCGTCCTCCTTTGGGATGAAATCCGTGAGTTCCGGTGCGCCCGACGTCGTCCGCATGCCTTTGGTTTGATACGAATCCTTGATCGTCATCGGCACGCCGTGCAGCGGTCCTCGGGATGTTCCTCCGGCCAACTCCGTATCTGCGGCATCGGCCTCTGCTCGCGCCCGTTCCGCATCAATCGTCACCACGCTATTGATGGCTTTATCGAGTGCTTCGACCCGACCGAGAAAAAAGTCGACGGCTTCGCGGCTTGAAACCTCTCTCCTCTGGATCATGGCGGCGATTTCTGTGGTCGTCGCATAGGCAAGCTGAGACAGATCAGACATGGCTCCCTCCTTTTTCAGGCTGCCGTTAGAGTGTGGCTTGTGCCAAGCAGCAGCATCTTGCCACGCACCCGGCGGGGACACAAGCTTGCAGAGCTGATACGTCTAGCGCAGTTCGGGCGAACGGAGCCCGACAGCCTATGGTTCACACGGGAGGCAATATGACCACGACACAAGAGGCCCTCATAGACACCCTCTACCACGCCCGCCAAAACGGAACCCGACCAAATCATGTTGATCCCACCCCTGCGGATTTGGACGAAGCGCTCGCCGTCCAACTCGGTGTTCTTCAGCGCTTTGAGGCAGCAGGAGAACGGCTTGGCGGCTGGAAGGTCGGGCTGACGTCGGGGAAAGCCCGCGACCGGATGGGAAAAGACGTGCGTCCGTTTGGCTATGTCCTTCAGAGCCGGGTCCTTGAGTCCGGCGCAGCTCTGCCCGTCTCTTCGATTATGAACTGTCATATTGAGCCCGAACTCTGCCTGATAGTCGGCTCAGCGTTGCGTGGCCAGAACATCGAGCGCGAGCAGGCCAAAGCCGCGGTGCGGTCCGTTGCCCCGGCATTTGAGATCAACGAGGTTCGCGTCCAACCAGGTCAGGGATCCCTACCCTTGGTGGCCGATGGCTTGGCCCAGTGGGGGATAGTCGTGGGACCGGAAGCCCCGGTCCGAGACGGGCTGGTCGATACCACAGTGACATTTTCGCATAACGGCCAGGTGGTCGAAACCAAGACGCCAGGCACAACGATGGATGATCCCTATCTCTCGCTGGCGCGCTTATGCCGCCGCCTGCATGCATTCGGTTTGGGCCTGGAGCCGGGCCAACCCGTCATTACCGGTTCATTTTGTCATCACGCGGTCACCCAGCCGGGGAGCTATAATGCGGATTTTTCCGGCGTCGGCAGCGTGACGGTCCGGTTTCGCTGAGCAGGCCGCGGCCACGACACCCGTGGCCGCCTAGTCTCACCGGTGTAAATTCTATAGGCTGCGCGGGACGACACTCGCCAGGGCGAGAATCCAGACACCTGAGGAAGAGAGAAGAAGATGAGCGAACACACCAACCCGCGGGTATTTTTTGATATCACAATCGGAGATGATGCCGCCGGGCGGATCGTTTTTGAACTCAGAGCCGACGTGGTTCCCGAAACCGCAGAAAACTTTCGGGCGCTATGTACCGGCGAGAAAGGGCCCGGCCAGTCCGGCAAACCGCTGCACTACAAGGGTTCGACGTTTCACCGCATCATTCCCGACTTCATGTGTCAGGGGGGCGATTTTACCAACGGCAACGGCACCGGGGGAGAGTCCATCTACGGTGCCAAGTTTGCCGACGAAAATTTTCAACTCAAGCATACCGATCCCGGTTTGCTGAGCATGGCCAATGCCGGTCCTGGGACGAACGGCTCCCAATTCTTTATTACCACCACTCAGACACCATGGCTGGACGGCAAGCACGTGGTGTTTGGCGGTGTGGTCGAAGGTATGGACGTGGTCCGCGCCATGGAGGCCCAGGGCAGTCAGAGCGGACAACCCAGACAGCGTATTGTCATTGCCGATTGTGGTCAGCTCGACTAGAGCGCGGTTCGAATGAGGCCGGACAGCGCCCGCGTGTGACGAAAGGGAGGTGACATGCCAACCGTCTCTGCCAATCAGTGTGAGATGTATTATGAGGTCGACGACTTCACCGATCCCTGGATCACGGACAAGGAGACGGTCTGGCTCCAACATGGGGTCGGTCGGAGTACCAGGTTTTGGTACCACTGGGTCCCTGCCCTGGCACGCCACTATCGGGTGCTCCGCCGCGATATGCGTGGCCACGGCCAGTCGGCTGACCCCGGCCCGGACCATCGCTGGTCGCTGGACGAGCTGGTCACGGATATGCACGACTTCATGGATGCGCTGGGTCTCCAGCAGGTGCACTATGTGGGCGAGTCCATTGGCGGCATTCTCGGGGTGCTCTTTGCCACGCGCTGGCCGGAGCGACTCAAGAGCCTGACGATTTGCAATTCACCGACGACGATTCGTCCCGCAGGCACACGCGCCTTATCTGGTGAGCAGGGCAACCTGCACAAGCTCCTGGCCTCAGAAGGGTCTGTCGGCTGGGGCCGTGTGATGATTGAGCGCAAGATCATCAGCGGACACAGCCCCGAGCACATTGAATGGGTGCTCAAGGAGTGGGCGAAAACACCAACCCATGTCTTACAGGGTATTACCAAGACGCTGGACGGTGCGGATACGGCGACGCTGCTGCCCCAGGTCACCGTCCCGACGCTGGTGCTGGCTCCCGCCAACAGCCCGATCACACCCTTGACCGACCAGCTCTCCATGCGTACGGGGATTCCCAACGCGCGGATTGCCATTGTCGAAGGCCCTGGACACGAGATCTATGTGGACAGGCCCGAGGAGTGTCTGAGCGCTTTGCAGAATTTTTTGGGGTCGCTCTAGCCGTAAGGCTTTGAGTCACCTCGCCGTGGAGGTCAGAAAGCAGGGGGCGGAAGGGGAGAGCGGCCTTCCGTCCTCAGCCGTGCAGCTAACCGCCCATACCACCCAGAAACACCGCGACGCACAGCACGACACCACCGATATACGTACCGAGCGCACCGACGACACGGAGTGGATGAGGTTGCGCCAGCGTCGCGCTGGCGATCATACCGATGGCGTGCAGATAGCGACAGGCGGTCACCAGCATCATCGTCCACATGGCCCAGGCCGGGACGCCGCCCTCGCCCATCGCCACGATGAGCATCAGTAAGGCCAACATGGGCGCGTACTCGGTCGCGTTGCCGTGTGCGCGTACCATTTTATGTAAGCGGTCGGCGGGGTCCGAACCGTCGCCACTGTCGGGGTCCGTCTTCCCGCGTGTCATAGAAACCATAAAGCCGAGCCCAAAGACCAACAAACCCAGTAAACCGGAACATAGGACTGCTGTTTCCATATGTGCCTCCTTCGTGTTGAACACTGTGTCTGGGATGGAAAATCTGCGGCTCTCCTCGACCTCTTGCTTGGGGCCTTCTGCATCGTGCGCCCACCCGAAGCACGGCGTCAAGGCTTGGGGGAAAATAGTTGTCAGGGTAAAGTAAGAATGTCTTTATTCCTATTTTTTTCCATCTCCCTTTGGCGTAGGGTATGGCTGTACGATGACGGACTGAGGAGGACAGCATGACCAGTGTATCGCAACTCGGATATTTAGGACTCAGCGTCAGTGACTTGGCCACATGGGAACAATTCGCGACCACGGTGCTCGGGCTGGCCGTAAACGAACAGGCCGATGATGGCTCGCTCTATCTGCGGATGGATGAGTACCACCATCGATTTCTGGTGCATCCGACGGGCACTGACGACCTGGCCTATATTGGCTGGGAAGTAGCCGATGAACACGCTTTACACGCCGTGGCGGACCAGCTCGGGGCGGCCGGGGTTAAAGTCACCCCAGGCACGCCTGAAGAGCAGGCTGTCCGCCGGGTGGCCGGGCTGATTCGCTTCCAGGACCCGAGCGGTATTCCGTCGGAGATCTTCTATGGCCCACTGGTTCATTTTGATAAGCCGTTTCAGTCTCCGCGACCGATCTCGGGCTTTAAAACCGGGGAGCAGGGCTTAGGGCATTTTGTGATCCTGGTGAACGACGCCGAACAGAGCATCAACTTTTACCGGGATGTCCTGGGGATGCGGATCAGCGATTATGTCCATATCACCCCCGCTCCGGGCGTGACTTTTCAGGCCACCTTTTTCCACTGCAATCCACGCCATCATTCGCTCGCCTTTATCGAAGCCCCCAACCCGCCCAAGCGTTTGAATCATTTCATGTTGCAGACGCAGTCGCTGAACGATGTGGGGTCAACCTATTATCTGTGCCAGGACCAGGACGTGCCGATTACGATGAGTCTGGGCCGTCATACCAACGACCATATGACCTCGTTCTATATGCAGACGCCGTCCGGCTTTGCGGTTGAGTATGGCTGGGGTGCGCGGGAAGTGGATGACACGACCTGGCAGGTCCAGATGCATACCTCGGGCAGCATTTGGGGCCATGTCCGTCGGGCCCCGGTTCTTGGCGGGATCGCGCAGGAGGGGGCGTAGGGCGGTGTACGGTTCCGGTTATTCGGAAGCGCCCAATTAAGAAAAACCCTCATCCTAGCCCTCTCCCAGGGGAGAGGGAACAAAAGGTTGGACGACCGCAGCCTTATCAGGACGGCAGATTGTCCAGGTAGGTCCGGACGATGCGATCAAAGGTTTCGGGCTGCTCCTCATACGTCCAGTGGCCGGCCTGAGGGATGACTGCGAGCTGACAGTGCGGCATCCGGTCGCGGAAATACTCGGCATATTTGACCGGCGTAAAATAGTCTTCGTCACCGCAGATGGCGATTGACGGGGTATGGATGGTGGCGACTCGACTCATACAGTCGAAGGTGTCGTCGCTGATCCAGTCCTTATAGGTCACCTGCGGATCGGTTCCGGCCGTCAAGGTATCAATCGCATCGACGATGGACTGGGGCGTGCTTTTGGCAAAGCCTAAACGCGGGTCAATGGCAATCCCGGCTTCACCCGCAGCCAGTTGACGCGAGTTCTCGAGGACGTTCGGGTCCACCCGCAGCCGCGCGCCCGTATCAATGAGCATCATGCCGGCGAGACGCTCCGCATAATAGATGGCCGCGGTCAGGGCGATCCCGCCGCCGAGCGAATGTCCGGCAATCACAAACCGGTCCCAACCCAAATGATCGGCCAGCCGGACAGCATAATGGGTGTAATCCGCCGCTCCACGAAACCCGCTACCGGACGATTGGCCGTGTCCCGGCAGGTCTATCGCCACCGGCGTATGATGGTCCGCCAGCGCCCGCATATGCCTGAGCCATACCCGGCCGTCACAGCCGGTGCCGTGGACGTAGAGGACACGCTGACCTTTTGAGACACTCAGGTGTCCGGCGTTATGATAATGAATCCGCAGTCCGTCAATATCGGTATATCCCATGCGTTCTCCTCCGTTGGCAGCTGCTTGGCTATGCAGAGACGCCCGTATCGGCCGTCAGCCCGGCCGCCTCTATGCCGGCCACGGCACATTCTTCATCGATATCCGAGGTATCGCCCGATATCCCGACCGCTCCGATAATGGCCTGAGATTCATCTCGGATCAGCACCCCACCCGGCACCGGCACAAGTTTTCCCTGAGCGACCGCGGTCAGGGCTTGCACAAAATGCGGCCGCTCGGCCGCGACGCTGCCCAGCACCCGAGACGAGCGGCCCATGCCCAACGCGCCCCACGCCTTGCCAATCGCCACATCGGCGCGCATCAGGCTGGTTTCATCTTCGCGCTGAAACGACTGGAGCTGCCCGGTTTCGTCCAATACTGTGACAGCGAGGGGCGCGGTATTCATTGCCCGCGCTTTTTGGAGTGCTGCTGTCACAATAGTATTTGCCGTTTCCAGGTGTAAGCGAGCCATAGTGTCCTCCTCTCCCTCTGACGATTCCCTCATTGCTATTATAGATATGCGACTGCCTCGCGGTGGATGCGCATGAGTTCCGGTATGGTTTCGGGCGAACGACGCCCAAACCCGCACTCGGTTGCAATGCCGAATCCACTCGCATGTTTCCGAGCGGTCTCTAGGCGTTTGAGGGTCCCCCGTATACCGTCCGTGTGGTGCACAAGACCCAGGAAGAGCTTGGTATCGGCAATGGCAAGCTCAGCCAAGGGGGCAAAGTAGCCATCATCGTGACGATTTCCGGGGACAGGCATATGAACGAAATCGACCGGACGGTTGACCGCAGCAACGCCGGCATTCGCCATCCGCACAACCACCTCCAGATCTTGGGGCTGCTTGAAATGTTTGTGACCCAAGTCGCCGTAACACAGGTGGAGCCCGAGCAGGGTCTCGTCCGCAACGTGTTGAGACAGGTCCACCAGTGCCTGCACATAGCGCTCGAACGGGTCGCCTGGAGCATCCCAGGGCAGCCCCAGCATGGGATCATGATCGTTGCTTTCAATGCTGGCCACCTCAGCCGCAATATCCCATTGGATGGCGAGATCACGCGGAGGAATCTCCTGGCTGAGACGTACGACCTCTCGCCGCATGGCATCCCGATAGGCGTCCCACATGGGTTGGAACGACTCGGGGGAATGCCCAAGGAAGAGGCGAGTGCCGCTTTCGATCAGTGGTAAGGATACCTGAAAGCGCACGCCCTGAGGAATAATCCCCTGGGCGCGGAGCGTACAGAATGTTTGGTAGGAATTCTTGGCCTCCTGCGCATAGCCGAGGTGTTCGAAGTAGAGGGGACCTGCTCCCTCTTTTACCTTGAACTGCCAGTGATCCTGAAAACCACGTGGCATCCAGTCCATGCCTGGAGCACGCCACTCATCAGGATCGTTGGGATCGACCGGCTGTGGACGGGTGATACTCTCCAACTGCTCAGATACTGCATACGTTTTCGCCGCCAGGAAGTTAATCCAGCCTTGGCGGTAGCCCGTTTCGCCGTCAGGCAGAGCAAACAGGCTGTCGCCTAAGCCCTTGGCACAGCTGTCCATCACAGCCTGGGCATTGTTTCCCGGCACACTTCCGACCAACAACACAGAACCGGTGACACGAGACATTATGATGTGCCTTTCTGATCCACTCAAACCAGCTTATCCCATGGGATCGACGTCGGGCAGACCGAGCAGGAACTGCCCATAATTTTCATAGGCCGAGTCATTGACCATCAAATGGGCCGCGGCGGTATGAAGATCCCGCAGGCAGCGCTGCAAGACATGCTCCAAACGCACGGCGCTGCCGGCACCATAGCGGAAGGCGTTGGTCGTAATCTCAAGCGCCACGTCTGTGGCCAGGGTCGCGGCACTGCGCATTTCGGCCTGGAGCGCCGGACCCGGCAACTGACCGGCGCTGGCCGTCTGCCAGGCTTTTTCGAGTACGTCGATGACGGCCAGGCGCGTACCGCGCAGCCGGAGGTCGGCCTGGGCTATCATTCGCTGCACGACGGCCCGCTCGCTCAAACGCTGCTGGGGTCTATAGCCCCGTTTTTTCGATTGGGCCAGATCGATAATCGCCTCAAGCGCACAGCGGGCAATACCCAGGGCAAAGGCCGCGTGTTCATTCGCTACATAGCCCGGCCAGCCCATGAGATATAAGGGCCCGCCGCGCCGTGGCGGGGTGCTGCCTACTGCAAAAGTGAATGCCTCGGGCACAAACAGGTCCGCAACCGCGTAGTCACAACTGCCGGTGCCTTTCATGCCGAGCACATTCCAGTTGTCGATAACCTGGGCTTGGGCAACCGGGAAGACCACAGCCCGCACCTCGGGCGGTGGTGAGTCACGCTTGACCAGGGTTTGGACCAACACCCATTCGGCATGACGGATGCCACTGCCCCACGACCAGCGGCCACTGACCCGGTAGCCGCCCTGCTCGGACACGGCTCGGCCGGGCATCAAGCCACCCGCCATGGTCGGGACATGACCCTGTGGAAACATTGTGGCGATGGTTTCGTCCGGCAGAAAGGCACCCGCCATACCGACAATGGCGGCACCGATAAACATGCACCAGCCCGCAGACGGATTGATCGTCGTCACGGCCTCAATCACTTCCAGTTGCGTCACCGGGTCGGCCTCGGCCCCACCGAGTTCCGCCGGCAGTTTCAGCTTGAATAGGCCGGCCTCGCTCAAGGCCGCCACCGAGGCGTCGGGCAGCGTCCGGGCTTCATCGGCTGCGTCTATCTGGGCGGCAAGTGTCCCACGGGCCTGCTCGACTGCTTGCAGGAGCACCTGCCGCTTCTCGGCCCGTTGTGCGGGGAAGGACACCGGCATGAGAGTTACTCCTCTGCGTACGCGTGGGCAAAGAGCAGGGGAACGAACTTTTCCGTCTCGCCGCTCTCCTCGATGTTGTGCAATATCCAGTCCCGGAACATTAGCTCCTCAAAGCCGTATTGGGCAGAGTCGAGGGTTTTCATCGGTCCGAAGAAGCCGAGTTTTGGGCCGGTCTTTGCCTCGGCCATCACGCGCTCCTTTCTCCGGAACCGGCAAGTCTGGCAATTGCCTTGAGTAAGCTGTCCAGCGAATCGGGGTCAATCAGGCGATGCTCGCTGCCGGTCCGAATCAAGGCCGAATCGGGCAGGCCGTTCTGGCGAGCCAATTCGACACTGTGAGCAAAGGGAACGGCTTCATCAGCCTCGGCGTGGAGGATCAGGGTATTTGGCTTGACGCTCGTCACCCTCCCCCAGCGTTTCCAGGCCGGGCAGAGTAGTACGAGCGGCGTCGCTCCGCTGTCGATATTGAGCGCGACCGCACCGCCTCGACTGGAGCCCACAATCACGTCGGGCTGATAACGCTCACACTCGGCCTCCGCAATACGCACACAGGCGTCAAAGTCGTCATTGGGCAGCAGCGGATTACAGACCTCAAAGCCGTTGGCCCTGAGGAACGTCGGCTTGGTCCCTCCAGGGGTTGCGCCAAAGCCGTGCAGGAAGAGAATTTTCATTGCGTGGCACCTGTGCTGCGGGAATTGAGCCAGGCGGAGCAAAAAAACGGGGCGGGAGACTCTCTCCCCGCCCCGCAGCAGCATGGCTAAAACATGGCAATAGGGTTCACCGGTGAGGCTGTCCCCTTGACCAGAACCAGCGGAGCCACCGTCAGCATGAACGTCCAGCGTGAGCGCGCGGCACAAGCGGCGCTCAGGTCGTCCAGCATGCAGTTGTCAAGCAGGTGGATGCCCATGGCCACCAGGGTACACGAGTGGATGGGCATGATGAGCGTATCATAGCCGCTCGGCACAACGTCACTCACCCCGTCACAACCGAGCACGGCAACCTTCCGCTCGTGTATCCAGGGCAGGCAAGCCGCGCCCAGCCCGGCCAGGCCGTCCTGCAGCGCATCCCAGTTGCCCTGGGCTTTTTGGCGCACGTGGCGGCCGGTCCGCACAAAGAGTACATCGCCTTCTTCAACTTTGAAGTTTCCGGCCTGCTCTGCGGCTTCCAGCTCCGCCGGCGTTATCGCCTCACCCGGTTCCAGATAGTCACGCTTCTTGAGCGGCGGAATATCGATCAACACCCCGCGCGACACAACCCCGTTTTTAATCGAATGGATCGCCCCGTTCAGCGCGCCCTGGGAGGTCACGTCCGAGGAGGGATAGCCATTATACATTTTATCGTTATGGAACACGTGGCACAGCGCATCGATATGCGTGTTCGCGACCCCATGCGGGGCGATGGCGAAATAGTCGGCGCTATACGGCAGGGGAACCAGGCTCTCCTCGCCCGGCGCACCGGTCTTCATCATCAGGTGCATGACCGGGGTTGGATTATCCGGCCCATGATGCGTCGCCAGGGGCAGCGATAAGGACACCGAGTGTCCGTCTTTCACCTCGGCCGCGGCCTGAGCGCGTTTCTCAGACGTAATATAGTTGAGCGCGCCAAGCTGATCGTCCGCTCCCCATTTTCCCCAGTTGCTCAAGGTCGAGAAGAATTCCTCCACTTGGGCTTCACTCAGATCGTCATTGACTGCCATAGCATCCTCCTTTTTTCGTTCCGTTTCGTTCCACGCTTTTAGCGCAAAAGCGTGGAAAAGCAAAAGAGGCCCAGAGAGGCACTCGTTTTTACATTGACAGGTCGCCCCGTTTGGTTCGATAATCGCCTCGGACTTGTTTTATCCACCTACCCAATAAAGGAGGCTGCTGTGTCACATGACATCGTCCTGAAGAACGGCTTGGTCGTCACGCCCAACGGCGTGATCCGGGGCGGGATTGCCATTGAGGGGGAACAGATCGTCGCGGTCGGCGCGAGTTCAGAACTCGGTCAGGCCAAGCGTGAGATCGACATTGAGGGTAAAATCCTGTTCCCTGGGACGTTTGACCCCCACGTCCACTTCGGCATCTCGGATCGCTTTGGCGATGAGGCCATGGTCGAAGATTTCCTGCGTGACACCAAGGATTGCCTGATCGGCGGGGTCACGACGATTGCCACCACTACCCTGATCGGCAAGGATCCGATGTTGGATCTGTTTGACCAGGCCGTCGAGTGCGGCACAAATCATTCGTGGTGCGATTTCAAGGTGACCTGCGTGGTCAATACGCTCGATCAGGTCGCCCAGATCCCGGCCGTGGCCGCCAAGGGCGGCGTGTCGTATAAATTCTTTACCGGCTATGCCGGCCCGCAGGCAGAAGCCTTTGGCATGAATCCGGACGGTATCACGCCCTCATTCTTTCACGCGGCGTGCGAGCAGTTGGCCCACTGTGGGCCCCCGACCTTTGCCAAGATCCATGCCGAAGACCCGCACGTCCGTGGTATCCTCATTGACCGCTTGCGCGAAATGGGCCGAGCCGACCAACTCACGGCCTGGGCCGAGTCCAGCCCGGAGTGGGCCGAGAGTGTCCAGGTGTATACCTATGGGATGATTGCCAACCAGCTCCGCGTGCCGATCTACCCGGTTCACATCAGCGCCGCCCATACCGTGGAAACCGTCAAGCGCCTGCACGCCGAAGGGCTGAATATTGTGGGAGAAACCGTGGCCTGTTTTCTCAACACCACGGCCCCGGAAATGGATGCGCAGGGCATGGGCGGAAAAGCGAAAATTCAGCCGCCGATTCGTTTTGAGAAAGACAAAGAGCGGCTGTGGCGCGGACTTCGGGAAGGCACCCTGTCGGTCGTCGGAACGGACAGCCTGACCTACTCCTCGTCGTTCAAGACTGATGGAGATTTTTGGGATTGCCGGGTGGGCATTAACCTTCAGGTTGCCGATACCCTGCCCCTCCTGTTCCACGAAGGGGTGAACAAAGGCCGGATCGATCTGGTAACGCTCTCGAAAATCCTGTCCGAAAATGCGGCCAAGCTGTATGGCCTCTACCCCAAGAAGGGCGCCCTGGCCATCGGTTCTGACGCGGACATTGTGGTCCTCGATCCAGAAAAGGAAGCCGTGCTTGGGGTCGACCGGATGCGGTCGCGCGCGGACTATTCCTTGTGGGAGGGCCGTCAGGTCAAGGGCATCCCGGTCAAAACCTTCCTGCGTGGTCAGTTGGTTATGGAGGACGGCGAGATTGTGGCCGAACAGCCGAACGGTAGATTTGTTGAACAGGTTGTGCGGCCCCGAGGGCTATAAAAAAGAAGGAGACAGCTATGGCTCAGACCGAAGACAAACACGCGATTTATGAACATGCCCAACTCGGCCACAGACTCGGCTTTGGGAAAAAGCCCGCGCTGATTGTAGTGGACTTTCAGCTGGGCTTTACCGTTCCGGAACAGTCTCCACTGGCCGGCAATCTCGACGCCGAAGTCACGGCGACGAACGAACTCATCGCCGCGGCTCGCAAGAAAGACCTTCCGGTTATTTTTACGGTCGTGGGCTATGATCCCCACCGCCAGGACGATGCTGGCCTGTGGCCCGAAAAGGCACCCTCGCTGCGTATGCTCACCCTCGGGAGCGATCTGGTCAAGCTCGACCCGCGCCTTAACCACGAGCCCGGCGATCTGGTGATTACCAAAAAATACGCCTCCGGCTTCTTCGGCACCTATCTGGCCTCGACCCTGACCATGCAGTCGGTTGATACCGCCATCGTTACCGGCTGCACAACGAGCGGCTGTGTGCGCGCAACGGTGATGGATGCCCTGGCCAACGGCTTTCGGCCCATTGTGCCGATTGAGTGTGTCGGCGACCGAGCCCAAGAGCCACACCAGGCCAATCTGTTCGATATCGGCGCAAAGTACGGGGATGTCATGCCGCTTCAGGAGGTGTTGGCGTATCTGGAGCAGTTGTAATTCCACAGCGTGTTGAGCGCCCGGCTCGGGCACTTCCCTTCGTCCCCAGGCTGGGTTAGGTTGTCGGGCGGTTGAAGCTGAGTATTGGGAGGAAAATCAATGTGGGGAGTGAAGCAGCTCGTTATTTTTTCGGTCGTATTACTGGTCAACCTGCCTGGGTGTGCGGAAGCGGGTGGCGGAGCAGCCGGCGGGCCGGTGGTTCTCATGTCAACCTCCCAGGGAGAGGTCAAGATCGAGCTGTTTGAGAAAGAGGCGCCGGAAACGGTCAAAAACTTCCTCGCCTATGTCAACGAGGGCTTTTATGATGGGACGATTTTCCATCGGGTGATTCCCGGCTTCATGATCCAAGGGGGCGGCTTTACCGAGGCCATGCAGCAAAAGCCGGTCAAGCCGGCCATCAAAAACGAAGCCGCCAACGGCCTGACCAACGATACCGGCACTCTGGCCATGGCCCGCACGAACCTGATTGATTCCGCCACCTCTCAGTTCTTTGTTAATGTCAACGATAATGACTTTCTGAACCATAAGGATACCTCGATGCAGGGCTTCGGGTATTGCGTCTTTGGCCGGGTCATAGAGGGCATGGACGTGGTGAGTGCCATCGAGCGGGTGCAAACCGGGCAGAAGGGCCTGCACGCCGACGTGCCGCAGGAGCCCATTATTATTCAGTCAATGAAAGTCGTCTCCGAGGCGCAGTATGACGCCCAGAGTGAGTCGTAAATCCAATACGTAGCGGAGGGAGTATGCGTTTACACACACGTTTCCATTGGTCTTCCTGGGTTCTCCTGGCCGTGCTGAGTGGCACGTTCTTTTTCGCCGCCCCACAGCCGTCAGCAGCCGAGCTCTCCTCGGAGCTGCAACAGGCGCTGGACTCCAGCAAATATGTCTATATCCAGTCCGAGCGGAAGAGCGGCGAGTTCGGCTCAAAGGCCGAAATCTGGTTTTTCCGGCATGACGGGGCCGTCTGGGTTGGGACGCCGGTGTCTACCTACCGCGTCAGGCGTATCCAGGCCGAACGCACAAAAGCCAAGGTCTGGATCGGCTCGCGCGATGGGCAGTCGTTTGAGGCGACCGGGTCTCTGGTAAAGGACGAGGCCGTCACCGAACTCATGTTTAAGAGCTTTGCCGAAAAATACCCGGACGGCTGGCCTCGCCATGAAGAGGGTTTTCGGAGCGGTTTTGCCGACGGCTCACGCACCCTGGTGCGCTATGACCCAGCCGGGATGTAGGGTCGGCGCAACTTCCAGCGCACAGGCAGTCGGCTGATAAGGGCGAGGGAGGTCTCCGCCCTTTTTCTGTTCCCCGGCGGGCAGACCCAAAAGGGGGAAGAGGGGCGATGGCGCAAAGCAGGGGCAACTGGTCGGGAACGTTGGGATTCGTGCTTGCCGCTATGGGGTCGGCGGTTGGCTTGGGCAATATCTGGCGCTTTTCGTATATTACCGGTGAAAACGGCGGGGCTGCGTTTATTCTCGTATATGTTGGCTGCGTGGCCGCGGTCGGCATCCCACTGCTGATTGCCGAATTGCTCATCGGCCGACGTACGCAGCGAAACGTCGTTGGCGCGCTCGCCACGTTGCGGCCCGGCTCGGTGTGGCCTATCACCGGCTGGCTGGGCGTGGCCACCGGCTTTTTCATTTTATCGTATTATTCGGTCGTCGGCGGTTGGGTTCTGGACTACATCGTGCTGTCCGGCCTGGACAGCTTCAGCGGGCAGTCGGCACCAGCCATCGGAGAGCTGTTTGACTCGCTGAGGCTGAGCGGGCCGCGGCAGGTGTTTTGGCACGCCGTGTTCATGGGCCTGACCATCTGGTTTGTCTCGCACGGCGTGGCGCGCGGCATCGAGCTGGCCAATCGAGTCATGATACCCACCCTCCTCCTGTTGTTGGTTTTTTTGCTCGTCTACGCCTGTACGACCGGCGGAGCCGCGCAGGGCATCGCGTTTTTGATGACACCGGACTGGAGTAAGATCGGCCCCCAGACGATGCTGCAAGCGATTGGGCAGGCGTTTTTCTCTATCGGGGTGGGCATGGGCGTCATGATCACCTACGGCAGCTACCTGGGACGCCAGACCAGCCTGCCGCGTGCGGCGCTGATCGTGGCCGGCTGCGACACGGCTGTCGCCATCCTGGCCGGGTTCATGATTTTTCCGCTGGTGTTTACATTCGCGCTGCAACCCGACGCCGGGCCGGCGCTGATTTTCAAGACCCTGCCGGTCGCGTTTGGCCGTCTGCCGTTCGGCAACCTGCTCGCCGTCCTCTTTTTCCTGCTGCTGACGTTTGCGGCACTGAGCTCGGCCATCTCCATGCTGGAAGTCGTTGTCGCCTATTTTGTCGATGAGCGGGGTTGGAGCCGCGCGGCGGCCAGTTGGACAGTCGGCGGCGTGATCTTCGCCCTCGGCATCCCCTCGGCGCTGGAGGGAGGAGTCTTCGACTTTATCAACACCGCGACAAGCGACTATATGTTGCCCGCCGGCGGGCTGCTGATCGCAGTATTTGCCGGCTGGTCGCTGACGCATCAAGAGCGGCAGGCGGAAGTCCCGGCGAGCGATCTGAGACCGGTCCTGTATCTGGTATGGGTGTTTCTGCTGCGCTTTGTCGCCCCTATTGCCGTGACGATTATTTTGTTGCAATCGATCGGCTTGTTCTAGCGTGGGTACACACGACACCGCGTGCTGCATCGTTGGTGGTGGTCCGGCCGGGGCCATGCTCGCCCTCCTGCTGGCGCGTCAGGACGTGCCGGTCACGCTGCTGGAGAGCCATCTCAATTTTGATCGTGATTTTCGCGGCGATACGCTCCATCCGTCGGTCATGGAGATACTGGATTCGATTGGCCTGGCCGAGCGGCTGCTGAGCCGGCGCCATGCCAAGATCGACCGCCTCTCCATCCAGACGCCCGAAGAATCGCTCCCGTTGATTGACCTGCGCCACCTCAGAACGCCATACCCGTATATCACGCTGATACCACAGGTCGATTTCCTGGATTTCATCACTACCGAGGCAAAACACTATCCCCATTTCCAGCTTCGGATGGGGGCCAACGTCCAGGAGTTGGTCACAAAGAACGGCCGCGTCCGGGGCATCCGCTATCGGACCACGAATGGGGACTGGCACGAGGTGCACGCCCAGCTCACGATTGGGGCGGACGGCCGTTTCTCTCGGCTGCGCCGCCTCGCCAAGCTGAAACCACACACGTCCAAGCCACCGATGGATATGCTGTGGTTCCGGTTGCCGCGGCAGCCCAACGATCCGGTGGATGCCGGCACGACGCTCCGCATCGGACCGGGCCGCCTGCTCGTCCTGCAGAATCGGCATACCCATTGGCAGATCGGCTATGCCATCCTCAAAGGCAGCTACAGCCACGTCCGCACGGCTGGTCTGGAGGCCCTGCAACGCTCCGTTGGCGAGCTTGTTCCCTGGGCTCACGACCGCGTGGGCTCTCTCTCGACCTGGCAGGATATTGCCGTCCTGTCCGTTGGTGCCGACCGGCTTGCGCAGTGGTATCAAGCCGGCCTGCTGCTGATAGGCGACGCCGCCCATGTCATGTCTCCAGTCGGCGGTATCGGCATTAACTACGCCATCCATGATGCCGTGGCCGCGGCAAATATCCTGGCTCGGCCGCTGCGGAGTCACACTGTCCACGAGCGTCATCTGGCGGCCATACAGCGACAACGCGAGTGGCCGACGCGCGTGATCCAGGCGTTTCAGGCTCAGATTCAGCAGCGCCTTGTTGCGCCAGCATTACGCGGCAGCGCGTCTTTTCGGCTGCCCCTAGCCCTACGGCTGGTCCCGCGTATTCCGCTGCTACGCACGTTTTCCGCCCACATGATTGCCTTTGGACCAAAGCGGGTCCGGGTGGAAGCCAGGACGTAGGGACCATTTCCTCGCATAAGCCGGCCATGATACCACTCTCCCCAGCGGTGGTGAGGCCCTAGCGGTGGTGAGGAGGTGTCATGGATTGGAATGCCCTGGTAGCAGCGACGCTCACGCTCTATAGGCAAGCGGCGAAAGAGACGGTCGGGAAAGTCGGGAAAGGCTGGTGGGTCGCCCTCCTGCCGCTGGTGTACACGCCGCTCATCTTTCTTGCGGCAACCTTTTTTGGGCAGATGGGTTTTGCCGGGGGGCTGCTGGTGGGGCTGGTCATGGCCCTGTGCACCGGCTCGTATTTATACTTTATTGACGGCGTTGTGCACGGCCAGCGCGTTCAGCCGCAAGAATTATTCGACAGTTGGCGGCCCCACTTCGGCTCGGTTATCACTATTTTGTTCTTCCTGATGCTGATCCGCCTGCTGTTCTCGATGCTGTCCGGCGGGGCCGGCTCTCCGGCCCCGTATGTTTTAGTCCAGCTCATTCTCCCCATCCTGCTCAGCCCGATCACGGAGATTATCTACCAGGGCCGGACCGACGGGATGGCCATGCTCCAGGAGAGCCTTGAGTTTCTGCGTGACAGTGGCGTGGAGTGGTTTATGCCCCTGGTTGGGCTGGTTGTGTTGGTGTCGATTCTCGGTGGTTTACCGCCGATCGCCCTCGCCTCGTCGCTGTTCTTTCCGCTCGACATTCTGGCTATGCCCATGCAGTTGGGTCGATCAATGCTGCTGCCCTTTGGCATTGGGTTTTGGAATTCGTCGGCGGAGATCATCTGGGCTGCGGGCAGTTCCTTTTTCCTCTACGTGGTGATGGTTTTTCGCGGCCTGTTGTTCCGGGCGCTCGCCGCCGGGACCCGCCGGCAGCGCATCTTCCGCTCACGCCTGAACTAGAGAGTCTTACTCAATGGGGCCGAGTTCTATCTCCTCTAATAGCTCCTCTTCTTCAGGACTCAGCTCTATATCTTCTAGGGCATCGCCTTCCACAGAATCGGAGCCCAGAGCCTCCTCTAAGGCGCTGAATTCCGTTTCCTCAAATTCGGTCTGCTCTTCCAGCGCGGCTTCGCTCTCTTCTTCAAAGTCCCCGCCTAAGGCCGATTCTAGCGGGCTTAGGGTCTCGGCGTCCTCTTCTGCTGCGAATGTTTCGTCCACCTCCCCCGTCCATTCGGCAACGGCCGCCAGCATGGGTCTGACCAGGGCGGTGGGAATCCCGTATTCGACTTCGGTTCCGGGCTTGCCCATGGTCACATATGACGCTTCTTCGTCGTCTTTTTCTTTGAAAAAAACTCCCGCCATTGTCCTGCGCCCGCCGACAAATTGCACCGTCTCAACGCGGAAAAACTTCCCGGTCACCTCGCCATTGATATTTCTTTGGTCACCTCTGTTGCTGACCTCCCAGCCATTTTCCTTTGCCACGTCCTGAAACAACATGAGCGCCACTTGCGGCGGGACCTTCAAATTCAGCTTCTCACCCGCCTTGATCCGCTCTTCTTTTTTCGGCTCTACACCCGGAATGATGGCTGACATGGATGACACTGTTGATTTCACAGAGCCACAGCTCACGAGGCCGAGGAGGCTCAGGCTGACCGTCAAGACTACGGTGCGCGTTATTTTCATGACCACCTTTCCCCTCACATGAGGGCTGATGCTTATACGTGTTGTGCCCGCTCAACAATAGGCGCGAGTTGCTTGATGGCTTCCACGCCATTACTGAAAGCAGCTTGGGCCGCGGCCAGTATCACCCGGGTGACACCGGCTTCCCGGTAGTGTTTGAGCGTATCACTATCCAGGCCGCCTTCGGGTGAAGAGAGCAGGAGGACGGAGAATTCAAGGGCTTCGGGGTCACGGCCAGCTTCCCGGGCCAGTTGTTTGATGACCGGAATGTCTTCCTTGGCCTGCTCGGGCGTGAGCCCCCCAGGGCACCAGCCATCGGCATAGCGGGCCACCCGCTTGAGTGCATGGCGCCGGTCGTGCGCACCGAGAAAGATCGGCGGTGTTGGCTTTTGGACCGGCTTGGGAAAGAGTTTGACCGACGGGAAGCGGACAAACTCGCCGTCATAGCTGGCTTCCTCTTTGGTCCACAGCTCTCGGAGGGCTTCCACCGATTCGCGCAGATGTTGCCAGCGTTTGGCAAACTGCACACCCATAATTTCGGCTTCCTCAGGGAGCCAGCCCGCTCCGACCCCGAGGAGGAGTCGCCCGTTTGAGTATAGATCGATACTCGCTGCGGCCTTTGCGGTCGTGATCGTGTCACGCTCCGGCAGGAGGCAGATCCCCGTCCCCAGCCGAATCGTCTGGGTCGCCTGCGCAGCCGCCGCCAAGGCCACAAACGGATCAACGAGATGCGCATAGAATTCAGGTATTTTTCCATCCGGTGAGCGGGGATAATAGGTCGTAGAGTGCGTTGGTATGATGAGATGCTCGGCCACCCAAAATGACTCAAACCCGAGACGCTCGGCCTCGTGGGCAAGACTCCCCGGTTCTCCGGACTGTTCGGTTAAAAAAGCGAGTACCCCGATCTGCATGGCTAGCCTCCCTTACCTCGTATCACTTTTTCTGTAAGAATCTGACCTTAATAGGAAATGGCCGGAGACTCAATTGCGGCATCTATCCCACGACCCAAAACGCAGTTCTTCTCTTCCTTTTATGCAGCACCGTATTCGTCTTCTCTTCCTTTTTCTGCTGTGTCTCATCTCAGCCCTCGTCTGGTCTCAAGCTCACGCTGACGAAGCACCGGTTGGCCCACCAGGCTTGAATCAGATCCCTGATCCGCCAACGGCTTCAGCAGACGCTTCCCCCTCTGCGGACTTATCGCCCTCCCCCTCCTTGCTGCACGGCTACCGCGCGTTTCAAGACGAAGACTGGGGGGCTGCTCGCACGGCCTTTGAGCACCTTCAGCAACAAGAGCCTCTGCTGGCCGATTATAGCCTATACTTTTTAGGGGAGCTCCACCGTAAAGCCGGTCACCCGGTGGAAGCGCGCGCTGTTTTCGAGCGGCTTCTGGACGAATACCCGACGACAGTCTGGCAGAGCAACGCAGCCCTGGCCTTAGCCCGGCTCACCTTTGCGGAAGAACGGTGGGAGCGCACGCGTGCCTATGCCAAGCAGGCGCAACAAGCTCCACTGGTGACCGACGCGGTTCGACATCAATGCACGCTCCTCATTGCCCAAGCCGACGAACGACAAGGAAAACCGTCTCTCGCCTATCAACGCTATCAGACCCTGCGAGCTAGCACCCCACGAACGCCGGTCGGGAAAACGGCCAAGGCCCGAGTCGCCGCGCTTCGCGAGCAGTACCCGGAGGATTTTCCACTCCAGACGGCCCAGGCGTACTACGACGAGGCGCAACTGTTAGTGAAAGAGGAAGATGTTGAGGCGGCACGGTACCTCGTCGAGCAGTTTCAGACACGCTTCTCTACCAGCAGCCTGAGGCCGGCCGGCCTGCTCTTACTCGCAGGGCTCTATAAAAGCCAAGGACAGCGAGAGGCAGCCACCGCCCAGTGGCAGGAGATTGTCGAACGCTATCCAAACACTCCATTTGCTCCTAAAGCCCTGTACCGCTGGGCACGGTTTTTCTGGAATCAAGACGAGGATGACGCAGCCCTCTTGCTCTTCAAGCGGCTGACCAAAGCGTATCCACGCCACGACCTGGCCGCAGAGGCGTGGAATGCCATAGGGCGTATCTTTCAATCCAAGCAGGACAATGCCAACGCCGCTTCAGCCTATCAACATCTCAGACAGCAGTTCTCTCGCACAGCCTTGGCCCGTGAAGCGCACTGGCGCCAAGGCTGGATGGCTTATAGCCAAGGGGATTATCAGACCGCGCGCAAGGTCTTTCAAAAACTCGCACAGTCCGTACCCGGAACCGCCGAAGGCAAACGCGCTCTGTACTGGCAGGCGCGCGCAACCGGTCGTTTAGGTCAGTCCGAGGAAGCGGCCACTGTGTATCGACGGATACTGCGTCGCTACCCGCATGACTATTATGCGCTGTGGGCGGAAAAACGCCTGGGAACAACGCTAGCAGCCCTCCCCCGCCAGATCCCGCCAGCCTCCCCTCCCCCCCGCCTCTCTGTGGTCCAAGCTGCACACTATCAGCGCTACACCACACTCCTAGACCTTGGACTCCTGGGTCTGGCGCGTCGCGAGCTCGACCTCGTCCGCCACCGCGCACCGAAGGGGGCAGCCTGGACAAAATTTTTTATCCCTACATATCAACACGTCAATGACTACACTTCAGTGTTTCGGTTGCTGCCGCGGCTGAGCCTGCGCAGCGCAGTCAGGCAGGCGTATCTCTACCCACAAGCCTATTGGAACCTCGTCCTCACACACGCCGAAAAAAATGACCTTGATCCCTATCTCGTTATTGCTCTGATTCGGCAGGAAAGCCTGTTTGACGCTGCAGCAGTCTCACCGGCAAACGCCTATGGCCTGATGCAGCTCTTACCGACAACTGCGGCCCAACTCACAGACCTACCGTTAAACGCCGGGAGCGCCTTAACCGACCCTGCCTTCAATATTCACCTCGGAACAACGTATCTACGTGGGCTCTTGGAGCGCTATCAGGAGAGCTTTATTTTGGCCCTGGGCGCCTACAACGCCGGCGAAAAGGCAGCGGATAAATGGCTCGCTCGCTTTGGAGGGCTGGAACCGGACGAGTTTATTGAGAATATCAGTTACGGCGAGACACGCCGTTATGTGAAATTGGTCCTGCGCAACTATCGAACCTATGTACGAATGTACGGAAATGGAGCAACGGTCTCTGAGATCCGCTTGCCTTAACCGTCCTGCAACGTCGCGAGGAGTTTGCGGGGCAGCCCCCCAAATGCGCCGTTCGACATCACCAGCACGACATCACCGGCCCGACACTCCGCGGCGAGACGCGTACAAAGATCCTGCACACTGTGGCCGGCATGGGCATATTTACCACGGGCTTGGAGGTCAGCGGCAAGTTCAGCCGGGGCGAACAGGTCGGCGGCGGCAAGTGGGTCCTGCGGTTTGGTAATCACAGGGCCAAGCAGGATACGGTCGGCCCGCGCAAGCGCCTCGGTCAGGGGCTTTTGAAAGATCTTTCTCCGACACGTATTGGAGCGCGGCTCGAAGACGGCCCAGACCCGACACCCGGGGTAGCGCAGTTGTACGGCCTCGACCGCAACGGTGACAGCAGTGGGATGATGCGCAAAGTCGTCAATAATAGTAATCTCCTTGGCTTCCCCAACCAGTTCTTGACGACGCTCCACCCCGAGAAAGCTGGCCATGCCGGGTGCCACATCTTGGGCGGACAATCCGATCATCGAAGCCAGAGCACTCACCCCCAAGGCATTCCGCACATTCATGCGGCCCATCAGCGGACAGGTGAAATGCCCCCAGGCGTGCTGGTCATGCGTAATCGTGAAAACCAGTTGGCGACCGTCGTCCTGTACGTCGTGCGCTTGCCAGTCGGCGTGTTCGTTCAAACCAAACGTCACAAACGGTTTGTCTATCGACTGTGCGACGTCCAGCACCTCCGGGAAATCATTACAGGCAACGATCGGGGCTCCAGACGGGAGGAGCTCAAGCAGACGTCGAAAGGCGGCTTTAATCTGGTCGAGGTCCTGATAAATGTCAGCATGGTCAAATTCAATGGCGTTCAGGAGCACTGCCTGCGGGCGGTAGTGCAGAAATTTCGGGCCCTTGTCAAAAAAGGCCGAGTCGTATTCGTCGCCCTCAATCACAAAATCTCGACCACTGCCCAAACAATAGCCTTGGCTAAAATTCCGGCTGATCCCACCAACCAGCAGTCCCGGCGACCGGCCAGCCTGGGCTAGGACCCAGGCTAACAGCGCCGTTGAGGTGGTCTTGCCATGCGTTCCGGCGACAACCAGGGGGCGTTTATCCGCAAGAAAGAAGGTGCCCACCGCCTGCGGGAAGGAGATATAGGGGATGTTCGTGGCCAATAAGGCTGCGACTTCGGGATTCGTGCGGGAGACCGCATTCCCAACCACGACGAGGTCTGGCGCGGGACTCAGGTTTTCCCCTTGATAGCCCTGGATGACGGGGATGTCGGCCTGGGCGAGAAAATCACTCATCGGGGGATAGATCCCCCGGTCCGAACCGGTCACCCGATATCCGCGCGCCTTCAGCATGGCAGCCAGCGTTGCCATACCAACGCCGGCTATAGCGATGCAATGGATATGACGGATTCCCCTCAGGTCCGGTTCAGCGACATGCGGCATACAGGGCTCGGCTCACACAGCCGTGTTCAGCCTCCGATTCACGAAGCTAGAGGGAGGGCGCCAGCGTCTCCGGGGGCTACTTCGCTTTGCATATCTGGGTGTCCTGTTGTCTCAGACGCGTGCTCACTCGTCCCCTGACTCTCGGCATCAAGCAGGGTCTTCATGACTGCATTATGCAGGACTGGTCGGAAAGCGGTGATCTTTTCGTTCTCCCGACGTGGATGGACTCGGTTACTCAGCATAATGATGTGGATGTTCCGTTCCAGATCAATCCACACCGAGGTTCCGGTAAAGCCCAAATGGCCGATGGAGCGGGACGAGAAAAACTCCCCAGCACTTGACCCCTGCGGTGAAGGCGTATCCCATCCGCAGGCCCAGGTCGAGTTCGGCACTGCCGTATTCACGGTCCAAAACTCGCGCACGACATCAGCGGGCAGAAAGGGATGGGTGCCAGCATGACATTCTACCAACGTACTGACTAACCGATCGACCTCATCAACGGGCGCAAAGAGACCGGCATGGCCGGAGACTCCACCCATGGCATAGGCGTTGTCGTCGTGGACCTCACCACACAAGATGCGTCCACGCCACGGACAGCGTTCGGTCGGAGCAATCATTTCGGTGGCTGTCTCGTATTTTTTCTGGCGCAGCGTCTCAATATTAATAAACCCAACCGCTTGCAGACCGAGTGGACGATAAATTTTATTCCAACAGTATTGGTCAAGACTCGTACCACTCATATCCTCAATCAATGCGCCGAGCAGCATAAAGCCGAGATCGCTGTACAGCGTCCGCGCGCCCGGCTCATATTCAGCTTTTTCACGCTGGATTTGGGCATAGATAAAATCTCGCGCGCTTTGTGAGCCCAGCGTCGCAAGCCGAGTGATCTTCTGTTTTTGCGTTCTGAGCTCTTCACAGTACGGCTGCCAAGCTGGCAGCCCAGATGAATGAGAGAGCAGTTGCCGTATCGTCGTCGCTGTTTTGCCACACGTCCCAAAATTTGGGAAAAAGCGACTGATCCGATCATCGAGTCGGACCTTCTTTTCCGCCACAAAGCGCATCAGGGCCACTGAGGTTGCCAGCGGCTTGGTGAGCGAAGCCAGATCAAAAACCGTATCTTCGCTGAGCGGCGTGCGCTCAGGCTCCAGGCTCCGATATCCGTGCGCCTTGCGATAGACGACCTCTCCGTCCCGATTGACTAAGACAACAGCTCCAGGAAACGTCCCGTCTCGCACCGCCTCTTCCAACACCACATCCACCGTCGAGAAGTCCATCTTCCCTCCTCCGCTTATGTTACTGCAGACTCAAGGAATACTAACTGTTGCTGCCTCGCATCGAGGCGGACGCGGGTGCCCAGCGGGAGAGCAAAGTTCTCTCCGCCGTGCCCGGCCGGCAGACCAAACCCAACTGGATAGGGGTAATCTGCAAACACATCAGCAATAACAGACAAGAGCAAGGTCGGATCATCCTCCGCTCCCCAACACCCTTGCATATCCCCAAACACAACCCCTGCGAGATGCTTCAACACACCACCCTGCTTGAGCTGAACTAACATTCTGTCAATACGATACGGCTTTTCACCAATATCTTCAAGGAATAAAATAGCGCCTCGCGGATCAAAAGCAAAGGGCGTTCCCAGTGTTGCGACGAGAACAGATAAACATCCGCCCACTAACGGCCCCTCAGCAACGCCGGTCCGGAGGGTCGTCGAGAAGGGAAGATATTCCTCTCCTGTCCCGTGAGCCAGAAGATTGAATAGATGTGCGCTGGAGCGGGCAGATAAACCTTCGGCGAATTCTCCGGCGACAAGAGGCCCATGAAAGCAGACCAAGCCGGCCCTTTGGACAAACGCATTCAGCAGCAGGGTGACATCGCTATAGCCGACGAAAATTTTCGGCTGCCGCGAGAAGGTCGTAAAATCGAGCAGAGGCAGGAGACGACCGGAGCCATAGCCGGCCCGGCTACAAAAGACAGCCTGAACACTCGGGTCAGCGAACATAGCCGTCAATTCCTCAGCCCGGGTCTGGTCCGGCCCGGCGAAGAAGCGGTCGCGTTGGAGAGCGTGGGCTCCAACCTGGACTGAAAATCCGCACTGCTGAAGCGCGCGGCAACCGAGCTTCAGCTTCTCGGCTTGGACGGCAGCCGCGGGAGAGACAATGCCGATCTGATCGCCGACCTTGAGCCGGGGCGGCTTGTACATGGCCATCCGTTACTGTGCACCGAAGAAGCGCCGCTTATCCTCGGCGACTCGCGCCTCGTAGTCCCGCTCAAGTGAGGCACTGGGCATATAGAGCGGTGCGAGGCGTCGGCGTGTCTCCCAAACCTGTTCGCAGGCGGTAACGAGATGTTTCAGTTGTTCCGGGAATAGCCCTTGAAAGCCGTCCGATTTGGCAATGAGCGGATTGGGATGGCATTCAACCAGGACAATCGAGGCTCCGGCCATGATACCGGCCAGGGTCATGGGATGCACCAAATCGCGCAGACCGGTTCCGTGCGAGGCGTCGATGGCGATCGGCAGACAGGACAATTGATAGTGGAAGGCTGCCACCCCACCGAGGTCTAAGGTATTGCGCGTATACTTGTTGGCGCTCATGATCCCACGCTCACACAGGATGACATTTTCCTTGCCCAAGGCCATCACCCGCTCGACCCACAGTAAATAGGCTTCCATGTCCAGTGAGTTGCCGCGTTTATGGATGATGGGCAGCGGCGTGTCGCGCAAGCGGTTCAGCAAGGCCTGATTTTTGGCATTGGGTTCACCAATTTGGAAACAGCCCACTCCCAAGTCTTCATACAGAGACACGTCGCCTGGATCGAGGATTTCAACAACAGTCGGCAACTCGAATGCCCGTCCGGCTTTGACAATCAAATTGAGTCCGTTGCGCAGGGCGTCGTCAGAACTCGACCCGATCCCCTCCCAGCCGCTATACGGGCTGGAGCGATATTTGACCACGCCGCCACGCAGCACTTTCCCCCCGGCTTCTTTGACAATCCGAGCGGCTTCCATAATCTGGGCTTCACTCTCAACCGAACACGGGCCGGCAATGACCGTAATGTCGTCGCCCCCAACCTCGACCTCACCGATCCGGACACGCTGATGCATGAGGTTACCGGGCGAGCCTTTTTGCGCCGCTCGCTTATACGCCCGCGAGATGGGAATCAAGCTCTCCACCCCCCCCATTTCCTGGACTTCGCCGGGCGGCAGGCGAGTAATATCTCCGTACACCCCGATCAGGGTAATCTCTTCGCCAACCATTTTACCGGTTTTATAACCCCAGCCATGGAGCTTTTTTTCAACAGCGGCAACTTCGTCTTGGGTTGCTCGTTTCGTCATTTTAATCAGCATAGTTGCACCTCAGCGGTTACTTGCTCCAGCAAGAGAGTGAGAAAGACAAAAATAGACCTGCGATGATAACAAAAAAGATGTGCCCCCTAGAGGGCAAAATAGAAAGCGAAGGAAAGAAAAAACGGGAAAGAAGAGAGCCGGTCCGCCATCGTTCTTTTACCACTACCGCTTCTACGGAAGCGTTGTCAATATAGCGGGCCGGGAGCCAAGTTCGGGTTCGACCGTCTGGGCATCGGTTTGCATATGCTGCCTCCTTGGGGCACAGGCTTCTGGATTCAGTTCAACAATCCTCGTTCGTATTCCACCTTGACTGAGAACAAATCTACCATAGGGGTCGGAGGAAATCGCACCCCTGAAGCTGCTTTCTCCCCATCGGTCACCTGCTCGCCGACAGTTGTTCTTTAGTATGGGCATAAAAGTTTGCGTTTCAAAAAAGAATGCTTATTGAAAAGAACGGGACGCTAGAGGCACCGAAGGGCGAACTCCGCCTGACTGGTCCTATTTTGATGCCAGAAGAGGAGAAAACGATGGGTGAGCAATCGAATCAAACCGCTGAGACTTTTGCCTTTCAAGCGGAAACCAAACAACTTCTGAATCTCGTTATTCACTCGCTCTATACCAATAAGGATATTTTTCTACGCGAGCTGATCTCAAATGCGTCGGATGCGTTGGACAAACTGCGCTTTGAGTCGCTGACGAAACCCGAGCTGTTGCCAGACGCGACCGCGCTCGAAATCCGTCTGGAAGTGGACCAGCAAAACCGGACGCTCACCATTACTGACAATGGTATCGGCATGAGCCGGGACGAGGTGGTGGGCAATATCGGCACGATTGCCAAATCCGGCACCCGCACCTTGCTCGAACAGGTCCGGCAGGACGGGCAGTCGCCGGAAGCCTTATCCGAACTGATTGGCCGTTTTGGCGTGGGCTTTTACTCGGCGTTTATGGTGGCGGACAAGGTCACTCTTGTCACCCGTCGCGCCGGTGAGGACATTGCCACGGAGTGGGAATCCACGGGAGACGGTGAGTATGCGCTGCGCGCAGCCGAGCGTCCTCAGAGTGGCACCTCAATCACCCTCCAACTCAAGCAGGCTGACCCTGAAAACGGGATTGAGGATCTCACCGACTCTTGGGTACTGAGCAGTATTGTGAAACGGCACTCCGATTTTGTCACCTATCCGATTAAGAACAAACAGGAACGCGAAGAAATCGAACGCGATGATGAGGGCCAGCCCAAGGAAGGTGCCCAACCGACCCTTGTGGTTGAAGACAAGACCCTCAACTCCATGAAACCCATCTGGACGCGGACACCATCCGAGGTCACAGAAGACGAATATACCGAATTCTACAAGCATATTGCCCACGACTGGAATCCTCCGCTCAAGACGCTCAATTTTCGGGCCGAGGGACGCTTTGAGTTCCATGCCCTGGTCTTCTTGCCCGCACAAGCCCCGTTTGATCTCGGGTTTCATGCCACGCCGTTCGGGCTCCAACTCTACGCCCAACGGGTCATGATCATGGAGCAGTGCGAAGACCTCATTCCACGCTATCTCCGTTTTCTGAAAGGCGTGGTTGATTCCGCTGACCTGCCGTTGAATGTTTCACGCCAACGGCTCCAGCAGGATCGGCATATTAGCCAAATCCGCAACTGGCTGACCAAGAAAGTACTGGAGACGTTGAGCAGCCTCGCCCAGCAGGATGCGGAGACCTATCTCACGTTTTGGGGACAGTTTGGTCGGGTGCTCAAGGAGGGACTGAGTACGGACTTTGAGAATAAAGACCGTATCGCCCCGCTGCTGCTCTTCCCGTCCTCCAAAGACCCGGAAAAGCTCGTCAGCCTGAAAGACTACGTCGAACGCATGCCCCTCGCTCAGCCGGAGATTTTTTATTTAACCGGCGAGTCACGTAACGCCGTTGAGAATTCTCCACATGTAGAAGCCTTTCGGGAAAAGGGCCATGAAGTCTTGTATTTGATTGACCCGGTGGATGAGCTCGTCGTGCAGTCCCTGACAGAGTTCGAGGGGAAAAAGCTCAAGTCTATTGGGAAAGGCACGGTCCAAATCGGCAGCGAGAGCGAACGGGAAGCGGCGGAGCAGGCGCTCAAGCAGCAGTCTGAAAGCTATACGGACTTACTCCAAACGCTCCAGAAAATGCTGGATGAACATATTAAAGAAGTCCGTTTGTCCAATCGGCTAACGGCCTCTCCAGCCTGTCTGGTGAGTGAGGAGAACGACCCCAGCCCCCAAATGGAGCGGCTGTTACGCCAGGCTCAGCAGGCTCTGCCCACGCAAAAGCGGATCATGGAGCTGAACCCGACCCATCCCCTTTTGGAGAAACTCCACGAGTGTTTTCAACACGACAACGACGACCCACGCCTGAAGACCTACGCCGAATTGCTGTTTGGCTATGGCCTCCTGGCCGAGGGTTCGGAACTCCCCGACCCGGTGCGTTTCAATACACACTTGGTGGAACTGATGGCGACCAACCTATAGGCTCGGGATATGACTTTTCGGGTTGGTCAGGGCGTAGACATTCACCGGCTCGTGCCGGGACGCAAGCTGATTCTGGGCGGGGTTGAGGTCCCGTGGGAGAAGGGACTCCTGGGCCACTCCGATGCCGATGTCGTCTGTCATGCCCTGAGCAATGCGCTCCTGGGCGCCCTGGGCGAGGGGGACATCGGCCAGCATTTCCCGGACTCCGACCCACGCTATCGTGGCGCGTCTAGCCTTGCCCTGTTACGGGTTGTCATGCAGAAAGTCACAGCCCGGGGCTACCGCGTGTGCAATGCGGATGTGACCATCCTGGCACAACGGCCCAAGCTCGCTACCCACAAAGACGCCATGCGTCAAAACCTGGCAGAAGTGCTGGAGGTCGAGTCCTCAGCGATGAACATCAAAGCGACCACGGGCGAGAACTTGGGCTTTATCGGGCGCGCAGAAGGCATGCGCGCCGAAGCCGTTGTCCTGCTGGAGACCGCTCACACCGAGACGCCCGACTAGGGCCACGCCGTCCCGTCTACAATATTTTTCCAAAATATGAGCAGGGCAGGACCGAGCGCTATTTGAGCGGTTTGGCGGAAAATCCGTCGTCGCTGTACGACAGCAGCGCCCGTTTGTTATTGACCACCGTCTCCAACACGACCTCGTGGCCCCACAGGCGATGCAGGTAAGAAATCGCTTTCTCCGCATATTCGAGCTGGAGATCTCGGCCCTCGTGGTAATGTTTGACATACAGGCTGCGGTTCTGAGTGTAATCCGCGTCTTCAACTTTAATGACCGGCACCCCGCCCATGCCCACGTTCTTGATCAGGGTTTCTTTGATGTCGCGCCAGTCCTCTTTATCCGCAACCTTGGAGATCACGAGGTCCTCGCCACGCGGTTCATATTCGAACATATCCATTTCGCGCATGAGTTCTTCGGTCAGAAAGCGACGCAGGAAAGAGGCGTCCCGGTCCACCTCGCGAGCTTCGAAAAGCGCCTGGGTTCCGGTTTTGGTTGGCCGGCCATATTTCTCGATCTCCTCCGGGGTCGGGTCGTCGTGGCGGCGTTTAATATCATCCCACACTTTGAGACCCAGGTAGTAGGGGTTCAGACCCTTGGGGAAGGGGCGCACAACCTGATTATGGCGGACGAGAAATTCAAGATACAGATCTTGGGGCAGATCGAGGCTGTTCAGGATTTCGCGGTGCCAGTAGCTGGCCCAGCCCTCGTTCATGATCTTCGTCTCCATCTGAGGGATAAAATACTGGGTGGTCTCGTGCACAATGGTCAGCAGGTCACGCTCCCAATCGCTCAGGGTACGGTTATGGTCGCGAATAAACAGCAAGAGGTCTTCTTCCGGAGAAGCCGGAATTTTGTTGAGGTTCGGGACTTCAATATCCTCCTGCTGGTGCAGGTCTGCAAACGGATCAGCCGCGGGACGCGTGGCTTCTAGCATCCGCTCCCGCTGCTCTCGGAGCGTGAGCTTTTTGATCGCAAGATTCCGCCGGCACTGTAATGACAGGCCATGCGCGGCATCCAACATCCATTCGACTTTTTCAACGCCAATGGAAGGATCCTCAAGATAGGAGCGGATCCGGTCGGCCTGGACCTTAAAACGGCTGATGGTGTGCTCGGCCTGGGTACTTTTGAAGGTGAAATTGTTTTTGAAAAAATCGTTATGGCCGTAGACATGGGCAATCGTCAGGATCTGGAGACAGAACGAGTTGTCGGTCATCAAATAGGCAATCGACGGGGCAGAGTTGATGACCATCTCATACGGTAAGCCGGATACCCCGTAGTCGTACATGGTTTTGAGCTTCTCAAAGCTCTTGCCATAGGACCAGTGCGGGTAATGCGACGGCATGCCCGAATAGGCCATATAGCCCAGCATCTGATTATGGTCACAGACTTCAAACTCTTGATCAAAACAGGAGAGGCCGAACTCCTCAACTTTGACCCGAATTTTTTCGTCCCAGCCTTCCAGGTCTTTCACATCCCACTCAGCCATACCTGCTCCTCGGCTGTTGTCGCGGCGTCCCTATTGTTCGGCCGCCGCGGGTGTTTCCGTCGCGATCGGCGTGCGTTCTTTGGACATAAACGTCTTAAAGCTCGGCCAGATGTCTTCTTTGCGTTCGATCAGCACGGTCTGGAAGTTCTCGGCTTCCAGGCGACGGAAAATATTGAGCATAGAGCTTTCGTAATAGCGCGACCCCAGCGGCTTGATCTCTCCATAGCCAAACAGGTTACACAGCTCACACAGTTCTTGGGCCGCCTTGAGTGCCGCGGGGTTGTCAGAGTCAAAATTATCTCCATCCGAACAGTGAAAGGCGTACAGATTCCACAATGACGGGTGATAGCGGGCCTGGATCACTTCGAGCGCTTTAGTGTACCCGGAAGAGATAAACGTCCCGCCAGACTCTCCCTTATAGAAAAATTCTTCCTCGGTGACTTCTTTCCCCTCGGTATGATGGGCGATAAAGGCAATCTCCACATTGCGGTATTTGGTGCTGACAAATTGATACAACAAAAAGAAGAAGCTCCGCGCCAGATATTTTTTCAGGGTGTCCATAGAGCCCGAGGTATCCATGATACACAGGACCGCGGCATTGGATTCCGGGCGGACATCTTCGACCAAGTGGCGATAGATGAGGTCTTCTTTGCGAAAGGGGAAGCGTTGTTCCTCCTCCGCTGGATCGCCGTCCTGTTGGGTGGCAGCCAGGCGGCGTTTAATACGCGATTTGACGGTCCGTTTTTTATCCAGCCGAATCCGGATGCCCGCTTTTCGAAAGCCCTTGCGCTTGCTGATGCGGTCGGACATGACCTCGCGTAAAATTTTGCGTTCCATATCCGGCAGTTCCAGATCCTCGAACATGATCTCGACCAGCTCTTCCAGGGTCACATCGGTCTCATAATAGTCAACACCGGGCTGGTCGCCGGCTTTATCCTCGCCCTGCCCTTGGCCGGTTCCATCGGTCTTGCCAATGACCTGGCCTTTTTCTGAGTTGCCGTCTCCCTGTCCGACGCCGGACGAGTTTTCGCCGTAGATAAAGCGGTACTCCTTGACCCCTCGGATGGGAACTTTGATGACTTTATCTTTGTTCTTGCCGATGATGGACTCTTCGGCAATCAGGTCAGCGATGTTCTCACGCACCGCCTCTCTGACTTTCTGTCGGTGCCGCTGCCGGTCGCCAGCGCTGCGGTCGGAGCGTAGCGCATCAGACGAAGAGTAGGGACGAAAGATCGCATTGATTGTCGGTTTCATACCCTGCACCACCTCACCTGCCAGTCTTTACGAGGAACAATTCAATATTGGGAGCGATATTAACAAAGTCGTGGGCTATTCGTCGTCAATTTCTCCATCTGAATCACCCCCGTTCCCCCAAGGCCCAAACAATGATCCGAGTAATAGTCTAATCCTAACGACGATCTGAACACTGATATTCACATTCCATTTGCTCTTCTTCATCCTTCCTCCTCATTGGGCAATAAACTTTCCCCAGCGAAGAGGACTTCCAGCTTAAATGTCCCATCCAAATACAGTTGACATCTCCTTAATGTCCCCTATATCTGAATAGTAGATCAGTGACAGGCGGAAGCCTTCTTCGCTTCTCTTGTCCTTGAGAGCCCAACGTGGCCGCGTTGGGCTCTTTTTTATTCAGTTAATCTTTCCACAAATGGTTGGCTGCGTATTTTAAGATCACGTCAACACTGTCCTCCGGATACCCGAGTTCGATCAAGCGCTGCACCATGGCCGCATGCTTTTGCTGCTGTTCCTCGTCTCGCGTCCGCGCCTTGGTAATAATGCGGCTAATATCGCGCACGGAACTCATCAGTTTTTTCTCAATCGCGTCTTTGAGGGGCTCGTAGCTCTCATAGCTCACCTTGTCTTCCCGTCGTAAGGACGCCCACAGATAGGCAATGACCTCTTGGCGGAAGCCATCGGCCGCCGAGCCGATAATGGCAATTTGCTCCTCAATAGATTTGAGAAAACCTTCGTCCGGCAAGAGTTCTTCCTTGGTGTTACGGTCTTTGACTTTCGTCTGGTTCACATACGCTTCGGCGTGGTCCAGATAGTTTTGAAAGAGGGATTCGGCCTGTTCCTGATAGGAATAGACAAAGGCTTTGGTGATCTCTTTCTCCAGAATTTCGAGATATTCTTTATGGATGGTGTCTTGGAGAAATTCCAGATACTGCTTGCGCGTATCATCGGCAACCTCCATTTCCTTGACCATCCGAATAATAGCCTCCCGTACGCTAATCGGATTGATCGAGGACCCCCCGTCCGACAGCGCATTGTCGAGCGCTTTCATGACAAAGCGGGTGGAGATCCCGAACATGCCTTCACGCTTCGCGTCCTCTCGCAGCTCTTTGACCGTGATCTTCTTGGTCCGACCCTTTTCGATAACCTCTTCCCCGTTGTACAAGTGCAGCTTGGTCATGAGATCGCATTTTGGCGAGGGCTCCAAACGTGACAGGATGGCGAACATCGCCGCGATTTCGAGCGTATGTGGTGCCACGCTGGCTCGGAAGTCGGAATTGTGCAGCATCTTCTGGTAGATTTTGACCTCTTCCGACTGACGTAAATTATAGGGCACCTTGACCACAACGATACGGTCTAAAATTGCCTCGTTGGTATGATCGGCCTTGAACTTTTGCCACTCCGCTTCGTTCGAGTGGGCCACAATGACTGTGTCGACAAACACCGTCCCGTGGCGACCCGGCGCAGGCACAAACTTCTCCTGGGTGGCCGTAATCATTGCGTGCAGATATTCCGTCTCGTTCTTAAAGACCTCAATGAACTCAACCATGCCGCGGTTGCCGACGTTGAACGCCCCGTTCAGTTCGAGGACACGCGGGTCACCTTCTGAGTAGCGGTCCAGTTTTGATATGTCCTCCGAGCCGATCAGCACCGAGGTGTCCTGATTGTTGGGGTCAACGGGCGGCACGACCCCAATCCCGCGCCGGTTCCGCTTGGAAAAACCGACCGTGGTGACCGGCATCTCCTCATACTGGTTTTTGAACTCCTCCCGCAGGCGCCAGCGAGTCACCGGACAGAGGTCGCCCTCAATCCGTACGTCGAGCATCTTCTCGAATTCCTTGCGTAAATGGCGCGGGATGAGCAGGAGCGGCTCTTCGTGCATGGGGGAACCCGCAATCGCATAGATCGGATCGAGTCCTTCGAGTCCGCGCTGCATCTTCTCAACCAACGAACTCTTACCCGCCCCAACCGGCCCCATCAGATACAGAACCTGGCGACTCTCTTCGCCACGCATGGCGGCGGACTGGAAGTAGCGCACGATCTGGGCCAGGGCTTCCTCAATGCCGAAGAATTCGTCCTTAAAGAAATTATACACCTTGAGGGATTCGTCTTTGAACAGCCGTCCGATGCGTGGATCATCGGTCTCGTTGATCTGAGAGACCCCTTCGCGCAGGATCATGTCATAGGTCCGGGCATGGGCGTGCTTCACCAGCGCAGGGTCTTTACGGATCTTTTCCAAATACTCGATGAAGGTCCCGCTCCAGTGTTTGCTCTCTTGATTTTCACGGTCTGCCTTGATCATCTGCTCAAAGACATTTTGTTCTGGTGCCATAGAGAGCTCCTTGTCTGCGTCCAACGGGTTGCGTTGACAGTTACTTACCACCGCTTCCTCTGAGGGACATTATAGGAAGTCTGAAAATTATAGATAGCCTAGAAATAGCGAGTCAAGCCTGGGGCTTTCAGGCCCACCCGAACAGGGGATATGGGGAATGGTCCCAACGGGATTTGAACCCGTGTCGCCGGCGTGAGAGGCCGGTGTCCTAGGCCAGGCTAGACGATGGGACCGCAGGAAAAGCTGAGGTGGTAGGACTCGAACCTACAATCGCCTGATCCAGAGTCAGGTGGCTTACCAATTAGCCCACACCTCAGTGTTGTTCAAAATAAATAAGCAAGCACAGGAAGTCAAGATTCAGCTGCGACCGGTGGCTGCGCTAAGACGCGGTCAATCCGGGCAAGACAGCGTTCCTTTCCCAACACCTGCATGACCTCAAAAATCCCAGGGCTCGCCGTCTTTCCGGTAAGCGCGACCCGGACCGGTTGTGCAATTTTGCCTAATTTGACCTGCTCGGTTTCCATAAACGCGGTGAATACCCTATGGAGTGTCGGTTCATCCCATACCGTCACGTCATGCAGTTGGGTACGCAAGCGCGCCAGCAGCGGCAGAGTGGCAGCCTTCAGAAACTTCTTCGCTGCCTTCTCTTCCAATGTAATATTGTCCGTCAGGTAGAATTGGGACTGCGTGCCCAACTCTACCAGCGTTTTGGCCCGGGGTTGCAGCGTGGCCACCATCCGGGCCAGCCAGTCATCATCAGGCACAGGACGTTCCGTTGCAGGCAAAAAGGGCTTCACTTCTTGCGTCAGTTGCTCGACAGCTCGCGCGTTGAGGTAGTGCGCATTCAGCCACTCCAGCTTTTCCGAGTTAAAGACGCCGGCTGAGGCCCCGACATCTTCGAGCTTGAATTTCTCCTCAAGCTCCTGCCACGAAAAGACCTCGTCGTCGCCATGCGCCCAGCCCAAACGGGCCAGAAAATTAATCAGCGCATCGGGCAAATAGCCCGATTCTCGGTACGCACGTACGGCGGTCGCGCCGTGGCGCTTGCTGAGCGGTGCCCGGTCGCTGCCTAAAATCAACGGCAGGTGAGCGAAATGGGGGAGCGAGGCGTCCATTGCCTGGAAGAGCAGCACCTGACGCGGCGTATTCGTCAGATGATCATCGCCTCGAACAATATGAGAGATATGCAGGCCGGCATCATCAAAGACCGAGCAGAAGTTATACGTTGGTGAACCGTCGGAGCGCACAAGAATCAGATCGTCCAGTTCCTGATTCTGAAACACTATCCGCCCTTTCAGCAGATCATCAACGACAGTCTCGCCTTCTTTTGGACTTCGGAAACGCAACGTATAGGGCCGAGACTCGCCCGGCTCGGGCCGAGAGTCCCGACAGGTCCCGTCGTAGGCCGGACTGCGCCCAGCAGCGAGGGCGGCTTTCCGTTTTGCCTCAAGCTCCTCAGATGTACAAAAACAGCGAAAGGCCCTGCCTTGGCTGAGCAGCCGTTCCCCCATGTCCCTGTACTGCCCCGAGCGCTGGCTTTGGTAGTACGGGCCCTCGTCCCAAGCCAGACCGAGCCAGCGCATTGAATCTACAATATCGTCGTGGAATTCTTGGGTAGAGCGTTGCCTGTCGGTATCATCGATACGCAGCACAAAAGTCCCAGACTGTTGCCGCGCAGCCAAGAGGGCAAACAGGGCGGTCCGGGCTCCGCCAATATGCAGGAAGCCGGTCGGACTCGGGGCAAAACGGGAACGGACGGTTGTCATGTCCGGACGCTACCCACGGGCAGCCCACAAGTCAACGCCGGGCGGGCCGCGGGGCCTGTGCGACGCCTGCTAGCGGGCCGCATATCCCACCCGGCGGAGGGGGTTTGAGTTCTTGAAATGTATCAGCTAAGGTGCGTCGAGCTGAGCCGATAGCTCAGTTGGTAGAGCATCTGCCTTTTAAGCAGAGGGTCCCGGGTTCGAGCCCCGGTCGGCTCATTCTTCTTTCACAATCCACTCCGTCCCCGTCGTCTAGCCTGGCCCAGGACACCGGCCTTTCACGCCGGCGACACGGGTTCAAATCCCGTCGGGGACACTCCCTTCTCTCTCGTCTGAACGACAGACCCGTACAATTCAGAACTAACTTCTTGTATGTTAGTGAGCTTGGGATTAAACACTTTCGGACAAATGGAACTCGGCGAAAATTGGCAGGCGAAACGCTTCTCCATTTTCCAGCCGTTTCGAGAAGAAGAGAATCTCCAGATTCTCCACCTCTCCAGATTGCGGATTCATCCGGGCTACAATGCCGTATTCGACTTCCTCGGACTCTTGTTCAGGGTAAGGAGCCGTTTTACCAAGGTAAAGAATGTCTCCAGTGCGGTCGTATTCAACGACTAGTTCCGATGCCATTCGATCTCTCCTTGGCTAACCTTTCGTGCGATATACGCGGTCACTATCCAGTGCCGTTTATGCGGGGTTGAATCTGATACAATCGCAACAACAACGTACTTCCCATCTTTCAGGCTATCAAACCAACGGACAAATAGACGCGTTTGTGGGAAACGCCGATCAGAGCGAACTTCATCCGGGCTCGAAAGGGTCTCCGCCAGTTGCTCAAAGTACTCTGGAAGAAAATCGGGATGCTTCGTCAAAATATGTTGCCGTCGCTCCTCGGTTAGCTCCACCTCTCCGTTCAGATACGGACATGGAAGTCTCTTCATACGTGGGCCCTAGCCCCAATTGAGATACCACGCTCGTCTACTTACACAAACATTCCAAGCGTTTCAAATTCCTCTCGGAGTAACGCTTTCGTATCATCGTAGCCCAGCCACTCCTTGATCAGCGTGGCGTAGACCCGACGGAAGTCGGTCGTATAGCGCAGGTTGCCGTCGTCCAAATCGGTCAGACTGGGTGGAGTGCTGTAGAAACCACCTTTCACTTTTTCACCGATGACGTACACCGGCGTGGCCGTACCGTGGTCTGTGCCTTTGCTGGCGTTCTCGGGGACGCGCCGGCCAAATTCGGTAAAGACCATGATCGCAACATCAGCGGCCCGACCGAGGCGGTTGAGGTCTTGCATAAACCCACGCAGCGCGTCGGTGGTGTAGGTCAGGAGACGGAAGTGGAGATCGTTTTGATGGACATGCGTATCAAAGACATTGCCCGCATAACTGACGTAGTACAGCCGGGTCGGTATCTCGGCCTTGATGAGGGCCGCGACCTTGCGCAAATCAAGCCCGAGACCGGCAGCCCGCACGCCATAGTCGACCGGAGTCTGATAGTCCGCCCACGCCTGGCGCACAAAGGCCGCGCTTTCTGTCGCGTTTTCAGCCAAGCCTGTCAGGAAGTCCAAGGAAGCGTTGGAGGTGTCCCGCCTGTCACTCAGCCGTGGGAAGAGCGGCTGTTGCTGGTGAACCCCGTTCCGTTTGAACCCTTCGGGGTCGTAGAAGACCAGGGGCGAGTGGTGGCGACTCCGCACGGCCAGCGATTGCGCGGTGGCAATATTGACCAGATAATTGCGCCGCACCTCAGGGTCGAGCGTATCGGCCAGACGGCCCAACCAGCCGAGTTTTTCCCCGGCATGAGGACTGCCCGTATGCCAGAAGCCCATGGACGCAAAATGCGACAGGATCGGATTTTCATATCCGCAAGCGTGCACGATAGCCAACTTGCCGTCCTTGTATAAATGCTCGAAGCCGGCCATGGCCGGATGAAAGCCAAAGTGCGGGTCGATCTTCCGCACGTCTTGGGCCGGAATCCCAATGGTCGGACGCTGTTGGTAATAGGCATCGTCGCCATACGGAATAATGGTATTCACCCCGTCGTTCCCGCCCGAGAGCTCGACCACGACAAGAATGCGTTCTGGATGCGTATGGGGTGACGGCGCCGCATCCGCTTGCTTTGCCAGTACATGGGGCACAAGAGGAGTACCGAGCAGTCCCGCCCCAACGCCGAGGCTGTACATGCCTACTCGAAGTGCATCGCGCCGGGAGAGTGACCTGTGCAGGAGAGATGTTTTTATCGCGGTCTTAGCCATACGTCTTATCCTTTTACTAGCCCAACTGATATTCTGGCGTGCTCATCAGGAGATGGACCAGATGACGGACCGGTTCCTCCAGATAGGTCAGCGCCGGGTTTATCCTGTCGGTCCCTAACTCCTGAGTGAGGAAATCAATAAGCGCTTGCCGGTCGTCTGCCGCCAGGGGAACCCGCAGCAGACGCTCAAGAAAATAATCAACGACTTCAGACGTTGAGGCGAGCCCGGCCTGGCGAACGAGACTGGTCAGGGAGAGCTGGGCGGCAGAGCGGGGGACGGGTTTCACCCGCCGAAAAGCTTCCTGCCAGCCGTGAGTACTCCCGTAGCGCGTGTTATAGTCTTCGTCCGCTCCCGCCATCATATTAAACATCGACATGGACTCGGAGCCTGACGGGCTCATGGCGTTGCCGGACATGGCGTTATCAGCGGTCTCGATCGTTGCCGCCGTGATTTCATAGCCTTGCGCGATCTTGGTCGCGACCTTTTGGTTGGTCACCGGCATGAAGCGGTCCGGCGGCCGAAAATTGACTATATCGGGAAAGAAGACCGCACGGGCGAAGTTTCCCCGTTCCAGCAGCAAGGCGGGCGTAATCCAGCTCCGTCCCCCCTCCCAGCCGGCGACGTTCGGCGGATGAAATAATTCCTGGCCCAGGTCGCGGGTGGTGGTGTTGAAATCGGGCACTCCGGGAATGTCGGTCAACCCGAGCTTGCGATAGGTCGAAACCACGAGATGCACCGGGCTTTTGATTTGCGTTGCGTAGGCTGGCGGGCTGTAAAAGTCACGCGAGAGAAAAATCGTCGTCAACAGCGGTGCGATTTCGTAGCCATGCTCTCGCAGGATTGCCCCGAGCTGCGCCACCAACTCGGGCGAAGGATCTTGTCGGACAAAATAGCGATATAATTTGGCCGCAATAAAGCGGGCAGTCACATCCTGTTCCAGAACAATATCGATAATATCGATGCCGTCGTAATTCCCGGTGCGTCCGAGGAAGGTCTTCTGCCCCTCGTCGTGCAGCTCGGGTTTAACGACGAAGTCCAGCCCAATATGCGTCCAGCCGGTAAACGCCCGGGAGGCTTCGCGAATGTCAGTCTCAGTATAATTGCCCACACCCAGGGTAAAGAGTTCCAGGATTTCTCTGCCAAAGTTCTCGTTGGGGTGGCCTTTGATATTCTCTCCGGCATCCAGATAGACCAGCATGGCCGGGTCCTGGGCGACGCCGATAAGAAGATCACGAAAATTCCCATTCCCCTGTTGCCGGAATAATTCGAGCTGTTTGAGGAGCTTGCGGTAGTCCCGAACCTTGGTATCCGAGGTCGCAAAATGGCCGTGCCAGAACAGGGCGAGCTTTCCCTGGAGCGGGCGCTTCGTCATCAGCATACGCTGGGCCCACCACTGTCCGGCGCGCCGCATTTCCAGTGCGTCGGCCCGCAGCCAATAGAAAAAACGATCGACAACGGGCTGCAAGGGGCGACTCCCGCCGGGTTTGACCTTGACCCCCATGGACTCGCCGTTGACCCGGGCAATACGCACGGCATCGGCCCGGCTCTTGGGAAACGGGTCCAGCGTTGGATCGAACACTCCGGATTCGTCGAACGGCGGGACGTGGCTGTTGTCGATGTCTTGGTAGTGAACCAGATGCCGCACCGCAGCGGCTGGCGTCATCGCAGCCAGTTGGTCAACTTCTTGGGGCGGACCGCCAAAGCCGGCCCGCTCCAAGAGATGGGCAGCCCGGTCCGGGCTCCAGTCTTGGGCAGTAATGGGCGTCAGGTCGCCCGTCCATGAGTGTGGTCCGGCTCGCAGATTCTGTTGCTGGGAGCGAGCCTCCTCGGCGAAGAGAGAAGTCAGCAGCAGGACGAGAAAGATACCGGTTCCAGTCCCTACCCTGCTGACGAGCCTCCTCGGTCTCGGGTTCCAAATCCATTGCATAGACTGTCCCCTCCTACCCCAGATATATACTCGCTGAGCCGGCTACCGCACAAGATGCCAAAAAACATCCAGGTTTAGCGTCCCTGCCCTGCGCCGCTCCCTTGCCTTGACTGGCAATAGAATATATCCGCTTAGCCAAGAAGTTGGCTTTCCTGGTGGAGGGATTGGTATATGGCGCACAACCTTTTTCATTCTTTGCAAACCTTTACGACCGCGGCGGGAAAAACCGGTCAGTTTTACGCCCTGCCCCAACTTGAGAAAGCGGGCGTGGGACCAATTTCTCGGCTTCCGGTCAGTATCCGTATCGTGCTTGAGTCAGTCTTACGCAACTATGACGGCCAGAAGATTACCGAAGCGGACGTCCGCACCCTCGCCAATTGGAGACCGACCGAGACCCGCACGGCGGAAATTCCCTTTGTGGTGGCACGGATTATCCTGCAAGACTTTACCGGTGTTCCCCTGCTGGTCGACTTGGCTGCTATGCGCTCAGCCGTGGCCAGACTGGGCAAAGATCCCAAGCTGATCGAACCGCTGGTGCCCGTGGACTTGGTGGTCGACCACTCTATTCAGGTCGATCACTCGGGAGTGGGGAATGCCTTACAACGGAATATGGAGATCGAATTCGAGCGCAATCAGCCCCGGTATGAATTCCTGAAATGGGGCATGCAGGCGTTCGACAGTTTTCAGGTCGTGCCGCCGGGTATCGGCATCGTCCACCAGGTCAATCTGGAATACCTGGCCAAAGGCGTCCTTGAGAGAGATGGCGTCTATTATCCGGATACTCTTGTCGGAACCGACTCGCATACCACCATGATTAACGGCCTGGGGGTGGTTGCCTGGGGTGTGGGCGGGATTGAGGCCGAGGCCGGCATGTTAGGCCAACCGGTCTACTTTCTCACCCCGGACGTCGTTGGGGTGCATCTGACCGGTCGCCTGCGTGAGGGCGTCACCGCAACCGACTTGGTGCTGCACTGTACCGAGATGCTCCGCGCGGCCAAGGTCGTCGGCAAGTTCGTGGAATATTTTGGGGAAGGCGCGGCCTCCCTGCCCCTGACCGATCGCGCAACGGTTGCCAATATGGCGCCGGAGTATGGCGCGACCATGGGCTTTTTTCCGATCGATGAGGAAACCTGCACCTACCTGACGGCCACGGGTCGAACCGCGGAACAGGTTGATGCGTTCCGCAGCTATTTCCGGGCTCAGCAGCTGTTTGGCATTCCGCGCCAGGGTGAGGTGGACTACAGCCAGGTGCTCGAACTCGATTTGGCCGATGTGCAGCCAGGTCTGGCCGGCCCACGCCGCCCGCAGGACCGGATCGACCTTCCGGATATGAAGGAAACATTTCAGAAGCTCTTAACAACGCCGCTCAACGATGGTGGTTTTAATGCCGACCAGTCTACGCTTGACCAGCGCCATACCGTACCGAAAGACGAATCTTCGAATCTTGGCGCTATCGGGCACGGAGATGTGCTCATTGCCGCCATTACTTCTTGTACCAACACCTCAAACCCAAGTGTGATGTTGGCAGCGGGATTAGTGGCCAAGAAGGCCGTCGAGCGTGGTATGACGGTTAAACCAAGGGTAAAGACTTCTCTTGGGCCCGGCTCGCGTGCCGTGACCGAATATCTGGAGAAAACCGGCTTACAACAGTATCTCAACCAAGTCGGCTTTCAGACAGTAGGCTATGGCTGTACCACCTGTATCGGGAACTCCGGCCCCCTCGACCCGGCTATCGAACAGACGGTGATACAGAATAATCTGGTGGCCGCCAGCGTATTGAGCGGCAATCGCAACTTCGAGGCGCGCGTCCATCAAAATATTCGGGCCAATTTTCTGATGAGCCCGCCGCTGGTCGTGGTGTTTGCCCTGGCGGGCCGCGTTGATATTGATCTGTCCGAGGAGCCTGTGGGCCAAGACAAAGACGGAAACGACGTCTACTTGCGTGACCTGTGGCCGAACACGAGGGAAATTCAAGACCTCATGGCGTCCGCCATGGACTCGGGTACCTATCGCAGGTTGTATGCCGATTTTGAAGAGCAAAATCCGCTCTGGAATGACATTTCAAGCTCAGCCGGCGCGGTATACGAGTGGAATGCTGAATCGACCTATATTCAGGAACCGCCCTTCTTTGATGCTTTCGGTCTCCAGGCCGGGACGATTCAAGACATTACCGGCGCCCGTCCGCTGGCCGTGCTGGGCGATTCCGTCACTACCGACCACATCAGTCCTGCGGGAGCGATTAAGCCGGATGCACCAGCCGGACAATATCTCCAGGAGCAGGGCGTTACGGTCAAGGACTTCAATAGTTATGGCTCACGCCGCGGCAATGATCGCATCATGACCCGCGGCACGTTTGCCAACGTGCGGATTAAGAACCTGATGGTGCCCGGAGTTGAAGGCGGGGTCACGCAGTATCATGCGGCTCACGGCAATGGTGGCGAGCACATGGCGATCTACGATGCGGCCATGAAATATCAGGCCGCTGGCACCCCTCTGGTCGTGCTGGCCGGGCAGGAGTACGGCACGGGCAGTTCGCGTGACTGGGCCGCCAAAGGGACGCGCCTGCTTGGGGTGAAAGCAGTCGTCGCCCAAAGCTTTGAGCGGATTCACCGCAGCAATCTGGTCTTTATGGGTGTGGTGCCCTGTCAGTTCAAAGAGGGCAGCAGCGTGCAGACACTGCGTCTTGACGGGACGGAGACCTTTGATCTCATCGGGCTTGGCGCCGACCTCAAGCCTCTCCAGGACGCGACCCTGGTCGTCCACCGCGCAAATGGACAGTCAACAGATGTCCAGGTGACCGTTCGCATCGATACGCCCATTGAGGTCGAATACTACCGGCATGGGGGCATTTTGCCCTACGTGTTACGGCAGTTGGTTGCCTGAGGCTACCGGGCGATTCAAGAATCGCCCCTCTCCAGATCGTCCCTTCACAACGGACTCTTATTACGCGCTGTCTGCGGGCATTTTACACTTGCAAAGTGCCCGTTTGCTTCCTATGATCCGGTCATACATGGCCTTACGAATCTTCCCTTTTCTTCTGAGCTTCTTCCTCGCTTGCCTCGCGCTCCCACCACAGAGCCAGCCAGCGACTGATCTGATGGATCAGTATCTCTCTTTATCAGGTGAGTTTTCTTTCGTGCGACGAGCCCCAGAGGGAACGGTCTCAAAAAAGATTGTGCTCACTGTCTTTGAGGACTTTCTGTGCCCACATTGCTATCACGTCTTCTCCAATCTCATCCCGGCCCTCAAGCAAAAATATCCAAACCAGCTGGATATCCGCTTTCACGCGGTCCCGATTGTCCACGCGTCTTCTCGGATTCCAGCTCGTGCCTATGCCATCTCTCACGAATTGGGACTGAGTGAAGAGATGCAGCGCGCATTATTTCAGGCGCGCTTTGAGGAGGATATTGATACGGGCAGCCGAGACGGCATCGCCCTGGTCGCCCACCGCATTGGCCTCGACCCTGCATTACTCCTGAGCCAGCTCGATGCAGACGGGGGGAAGGCCAAGCTTGAAGCCACCGTTGCCCTGGGGAATAGCTATCATATTGAGGGTGTCCCGACCCTCATCATCGACGGTTGGATCCGGGTGCAGGACCTCTCTCCTCAGAACCTCGAAACGATTATTGACGAGCTACTTGAGCGTAAACGGGTGGACCCGTGAGTCCAAAGCAGAACTTCGGCATCCGCTAGGACGGACAGTGTAACGCAAAAAGGGAACGACATGGGCACGGAAGAGCGCGGCTATCTATATACCCTGGGGGAGCAGATTATTGCGCGGCGCAAGCTTGTTTTACTGCTCATTGCCGCCGCCACCCTGGTCTTTGCCTCATTTGCCGTTCAGCTTGACCTCGTCACGCGGTTCGACGAACAACTGCCGGAGAACCACCCTTTCATTCAGGTCCATAAAACCTACGCGCCGACCTTTGGCGGAGCCAACACCATCATGCTGATGTTGGAGGTCCAGGAAGGCAGCATCTTCAATCAGGCCACGTTGACCAAGATTTTCAATATGACCCAGGCCCTGGAGCGGGTGTATGGCGTGAATAATGAATTGGTCAACTCCATCGCCCACCGGACCAACCGCCGCGTGATCATGAAAAGTGGTGGGATGCAGGAAGTCGAACCGGTCATGGAACGGGCGCCCGAGACCGAGGCAGAAGTCGAACGCATACGCCGTATCGTGCATTCCTCGCGAAATTTATACGGCGTGCTCGTTTCGCTGGACGAAAAGGCCGCCCTGCTGAACGCCACTTTTATCGAGCAGCGACTCGATTACCGGCGTCTGTTTGAGGAAGTCCGGCGTTCTGTGGTTGAACCGTATGAAGATGACAACACCCAGATTCATATGGCCGGCCAACCCGCGCTATACGGCTGGGTGTATTTCTACGCCAAGCAGGTCTACGTCATTTTTTTGGCGACGACGGTGCTGCTGTGGCTGTTGCTGTACTGGTATTTTCACGATGTCCGCGGGGCCTTGCGACCCACCCTGACGGGTGTCATCTCGGCCATTTGGGGGCTGGGCTTTATCAAGATGATCGGCTTCAGCCTGGACCCGCTCACCCTCGTCATCCCGTTCTTCATTACCGCCCGAGCGGTCAGCCACTCCGTCCAGATGCACGAACGCTATTATGAGGAATACCGTAAGGCGAAAGGGCAAAAAGAGCCGGCCATTATTGCCTCGTTCGCCGAACTGTTTGTGCCGACCCTGTCGGGTATCCTGACTGATGCCCTGGGCCTGCTGGTAATCCTGTTCGTGCCCATTGTGCTCTTGCAGAAGTTGGCCATTAGTGCGGCGGTGTGGATCCTGGCCATTACCGTGAGCGAGCTCTTGCTGAATCCGATTGTGTACCACTACCTGCGTGAACCCGATATCCGCGTCGTTGAGCGGCGCGAGAACGGGCTCTTCAAACGGACTATTTCTACGGCGGCGCATTTTCTCGTCTCGCCGACAGGCAAGGGAATGACGCTCGCCAGTTGGGCTATTGTCTTGGGCGTCAGCGTCTACTTCTGGCAAAATCTGGTGATTGGTGATCCGACCGCGGCCACCCCGCTCCTGTACCGCGACTCTCCGCATAATACCGCCCATGCGCGCATTCAAGACACCTTTGGCGGGGTCGAGCAGCTCATGGTTGTGGTTGAGCGTAAAGAGCCGGAGAAGAAAGGAGAGGCCGAAGACACGAGCAAAAGCCTGAGTGTGCTTGACCGATTTCGTCAGCAAAGCGAGGAGCCTTCATTGGCAACTCCTGAGGTCTTGCCCTGGATCGAACAATTTCAGCGTGCGCTCGAACGCGACCCAGCGGTGGGGTTGAGCTTCTCATTTGTAGATATTTTGTCGGTCGTAAATGGAGCCATTCATGAACAAGAGCCCAAATGGGAGGTCCTTCCCCGACGCACGAGTGAAGTCCGGCTCCTGCTCGCCTCCTACTTCTTCGGCACCTCATTTCAGGAAAGCGCGCAGGTCATTGATCACCAGTATCGCTCTGCACCCGTCCGCTTCTTTCTGACCGACCATCAGGGGGAAACCATTCGGCGGGTTATTCAGCGGGCTCGCGACTATATCGATGCCCATCCCAGTGACGTCGCGCAGTTCCGGCTCGCCGGCGGCCCTATTGGCGTGTTGGCCGCTGCCAACGAAGAGCTGTTGCGGAACGATATTCTGGTCAACGTCCTTGGTTTTGGTACTATCTTCTTCGTCCTGGTCCTCACCTACCGCTCGGTCATGGCCGGGGTGTATATGATTATCCCGCTACTCGTAGCAAATGCCGTTATTAACGCGTATATGGGTGCCCGCGATATTGGCATTAATATCCATACTCTGCCGGTGGTGACTGTCGGCGTCGGATTTGGCATCGACTATGCCCTGTATATTGTGAGTCGTATTATCGAAGAGCACCGGCTGGGCATGGGGCTGGATGACGCGGTGAGGACCGCACTCGCAACGTCCGGGAAAGCGGTGACCTTTACCGCGCTGACCATGATCCTCGGTACGCTGTTCTGGACCATGTCCAGCCTCCGTTTTAGTGCCGAGATGGGGCTGCTGCTCGCCCTCTGGATGGGGGTAAGTTTCTTGGCGACCATGACGCTTTTACCCGTTCTGGTTGCGCTCTTCAAACCGCGCTTTGTCACGGCACAAGCCGCCGGAGCCGCATCTTAACCACTTTGTCTTTGGAACACTTGAGGAGAAGAACCGAAGGAGAATATTTCCCTGGCCCTGCCGCCCCTCCCAGAGGAGGGGGAAAAAGCCTCTTCTGAAACTATTGACAAAATAGGCCCTCTAATAAAGATAAAGCCACTATAGAGAGGATACGATCATGAGCCGTGCCCCCCCATGCTGACCAAACCGCCGCTCGCATATATCTCGCAGAATATTATAAAAAGGAGAGGATTTTATGAGAACCTATTGGTGGACCAGAATTGCCTGCGCACTGACGCTCGTAGGCGCGATGAGTCTGTCAGCCCCGAGCTGGGTGGCTGCCGATGTCAACCCAGGGGACACCATTACCAAAGACAACATGGCTGAGGCCGGTGAACTCCTTATCCCAGGCATACAGTGGTTTGTCGAAAACGGCATGCCCATTCAGGTCACTGAGTATAAGAAAGTTAATCTGCCTAAACTCTATGCCGAAGCGACCGAGAAATACTCAGGCCAAGTCCAACTCTCGGCCGACGGCCGGGAAATGTTAAACTACGTAGCCGGTCTCCCGTTCCCAAACATTGATCCCAGCGACCCCATGGCTGGGGCGAAGATCATGTGGAACCAGGAGCAGAAGCCTTCTTATGTGGACAACGTGGGGACCGAATGGATCATGGAACTCGTCAATAACCGGGGCGAGATGGAACGGATGTACGGCTCCCAGTTCTGGCGTCGGATGATGTGGACCGGTCGTCTGTACACCGATCCCAAACCGATTGTCCCGAACAACCCGCCAATGCGGTATACGGAGCAGTTTGGTCCGCTTTTCATTCCAAACGACCTGAAAGGCGCGGGCGTGCTCAATACACGCTATCTGCCGACGAACATTCCGGATGACTCCTATATGTATCTGCCTGAGCTGCGTCGTGTGCGGCGTATCAGCGTCGCGAACCGCTCGGATGCCTTCTGGGGCACGGACATGGATCTCGACTCCCTGTGGGGCATGAATTCCAAGCACGCGTACTGGAAGTGGCGACTCTTGGCCGAAAAGCAGATCCTGGCTCCGGTCCATATGGGGCAATACGGCACCAGAGATGTCTGGTGTGCACAGCCGGACGGCAGAAGCGGCGTGCTCGCGGGTATGCCGTGCAATATCAACTGGGAAAAGCGCAACGTCTATGTTGTTGAAGGGCTCCCGGTTGCCTACGACCAGTATGCCTATTCCAAGCGTATCATGTATGTCGACAAAGACTTCTGGGCCCAGAACTTCTCGGAAATGTACGACAACGGTGGTGAGCTGTGGAAACTCTGGTTTAACATGTTTGAGTATGGCCCCCTGCCGTACGAAGGATATCCGGTCAAACCCATCCGTGGCGCCAAATACAATTACACGGATGACTGGGCCTTTACTCCTCATGGGATGCAGATGGACCTCCAGCTTGCCCACTTCAGCAAGTGGGATGCGCCGTCCGGCTATGAGAAGCAGGAAGACTGGATCAACGAGTGGTATTTCAACGAGGCAATTGAATTTAATACCTCCAAAGCGTTCTCGGTGAACTTCCTCATCCAGAGCGCCCGTTAACCCTACGAACAAGCGAGAGAGGTAACAGGCATGTTACCTCTCTCGCTCATGACAGACTGGGGCGGTTTACGATAGGTTGTAGCTATGCCATTGCGCGCCCGTCATCCCGGACGTGATCCGGCATCCAGAGGTCGAGGGTTGGGGACTGGATGCCTGCTTGCGCAGGCATGACGGGCGGCTACACAGCATCGCAATTTGCTCTAGCCGGCGGCTTTTTCTCTATTTTCTTTTTTGCTAGGGTGTCCGCACTTTCATTTTGCGGAGGGGGAATTATGGCCAGTGATACAGAGCAGACGGACGGGGACAGTAATCTTTCAAAAGCGGTTTGGCATTACATTAGCATTGGGGTGCTGTGGCTTGGGTTAATGCTCACTGGCCTCGCCTTTGAGCGCCTCGGGCTGACCACATCGTATCTGGCAGGCATACTCCCAGGCGAGGTGAACAGCCTCAGGACACAGGTCGCAGAGCTTGAGGGCACCAACAAGGACCTCACTCACGAGAGGGACCGCGCGGCGAAAACACGCAACACGCTTGAGGTTGAGGTGAATAAGCTGAAACGGCTCCAGCGGGAACTCGAGGCCGAAATTGATGGATTGCAAGCCGCGCCTGCCGCACTGGCCACGCCCTCAGCGTCATAGTCCAGCCCGCAGAATTTTTGTAGGGTTTTTATGATCGGAGTCCAGAACGTTACCAAGTATTATGGGCAAGTTTGCGCCCTTGACCGAGTTTCCTTTGATGTCAAGAGCGGAGAAATTGTCGGCCTGCTCGGACCAAACGGTTCGGGCAAAACGACGCTCATGCGTATCCTGACCGGATTTTTTTCGGCAACTGAAGGGACAGTCCGCGTGGCCGGGCTTGACGTGTCGACGTCTTCGCTTGCAGTCCGCAGCCGTCTGGGCTATCTGCCGGAAAACGTCGTCCTCTACCCGGACATGTCGGTCCGAGCATTTCTGAATTTCTGCGCTCGGGTCAAGGTCAACAGCCTGTCACAGCGGCGCACCAGCGTCGAACGCGTCCTCAGCGAGTGCACGCTTGAAGACATGGCTCAGCGTCAAATGGGAACGCTGTCGAAGGGCTACCGCCAGCGGGTAGGGTTAGCCCAAGCTCTCCTGAGTGAGCCTGAGGTTCTCATCCTAGACGAGCCGACGGTTGGCCTTGATCCGAACCAAGTGATCGACATCCGTGAGCTCATCAAGGGACTGGGCGGGAAAGCAACCATCCTGCTGTCGAGTCATATTCTGCACGAGGTGGAATTGACCTGCGAACGGGTGGTCATTATCGATAAGGGGCGCATCATTGCCGAAGACACCACGGAACGCCTGAGCGAGCGGATCCAGGGCACGACAAGCGTGCTGGTCCGAGTCGGCGGACCGCGTCAAAGCATTCTGCCTGCACTCCGGGCGATCAAGGCGGTCACCCAAGTCACCGAGCAAAACAAGAAAGACGGTGACGGACCAGAGGATGCTGTTTTTACGGTTCAGTCCTCCAATCAGGATATCGCCCGAGAGATTGCCCAGACAGTCATCAATAACGGCTGGGCTCTGCATGAGCTCAGACCGGTCACCCTCGACCTTGAAGCCCTCTTTGTCCGTTTGACCAGAAGAGAAAAGGAGGCGGCGTGAAGAATCACACAGCCCGTCACATCTCAGCATCGAGGTCAGGCGATCAGCGTCATCGGGCGGAGAGTGGATGAGGCATCTTTATCAAAGGTGGGACGATGTTTACGATTTTTTGGGCCGTCCTGAATAAGGAATTACGCTCGTATTTTCTGTCGCCGTTTATTTATCTGATCTCGGCGGTCTTCCTGTTGCTGAGTGGCTATTATTTTTACTCCGACCTGGTTTTCTATGTCCAGTTTGGCTTTGGTCTGAATATCATGGAAAACTTTTGGCAGTTGATGTTCACCGACCTGCGTCTGGTCATCATGCTCACCGTTCCCTTCCTGACCATGCGTCTCTTCGCCGAAGAAAAGCGACTCGGCACGATCGAGCTCTTGCTGACCTATCCGATGCGCGACACCGACCTCTTTTGGGGCAAATTTGTCGCCTGTGCGATCGCCACCCTGTTTATGCTGTCGTTTACCCTGATCTATCCCGTGTTGATGTTTTTCCTGCAACCGTTTGACTGGACGCTGGTCGTACCCGGATATATTGGGCTGGTGATGCTCTCCCTGTCGTTTATTGCCTGCGGCCTGTTTATTTCGTCGCTCACGGATAACATCGTCGTCGCCGGTTTGGGCTCGCTCGGGACGCTGCTCTTTTTTTGGATTCTGAGCTGGAATGACGGGGCGACGCAATTCGGGCTCATCAGCACGATTGCCTCCGTCTCCATGGTCACCCACTTCCAGAGCTTTGCCCTTGGGTTCATCGATGCAAAAGAAATCACCTTCTTTTTGCTCTTTATTATCTTTTTCAGCTTTCTGACCCTTCGCTCCCTGGAAGCGCGGCAGTGGAGGGGACGCCGATGAATGCCAACGTTCGCAACACGATTAAACTCGTTATTGGAACTCTGGGGTTCTTTGCTCTGATTGTTGCTGTCCAATCTATCTTATCTGGACACAATCAGCGGCTTGACCTGACTCCACAGAAAAAGTTTACGCTCTCGCCGCGGGCGCACCAGGTCGTATCCGACCTGAAACGGGATGTCCAGGTCATGGCCTTTGTTCACAGTGATCGTCCGGAAAATTTCTTTATCAAGGACATGCTCAACCGCATGGCCAACCTCTCGCCGCACTTCAATTACAGTATTGTTGATATCAACCGGAACCCGGCCCTGGCCCGCGAATACCAGGCGACCCAATACGGAACCATGGTGTTTGAGTCGGATGGGATACGCAAAGGGACGCTGCTGGGGAGGGGCGAGTCCGCGGCCATTGCCACCCTGCTGCAGGTCTCGCGCGCGCAGGGCGACAAGGTCATCTATTTTCTGACCGGGCATGGGGAGGCCGCCCTGCCCGATGCGTCTCCGACTCGGGGCTATAGCAAACTCCGGGGGGCCCTGGTTGACGAATTCTACGATGAGAGAACCCTCTCGCTCGGCGAGAGCGGCGCGGTTCCGGAGGATGCGACCGCGGTGGTCGTCTTCGGCCCGAAATCGAGTTTTCTCCCATTCGAACTCGACGCGCTAGGCGCCTATGTGCGGCGTGGTGGCGCCCTGTTCGCACTGCTGGATCCAGACAGCTCACCCTCATTTGTTGCCTTTCTTGAGAGATACGGCATCTACCTGCCGCCCCTGATTGCCGTCGATCCCACCAAGCGCCTCTTTGCCGGCGAGATGTTGACCTTCCGGGCTTCAGCCACCAAGAAACCGCACCCGATGATCCGCTCGGTTAATGCGCCGCCTATTTTTTCACTCGCCCGCGTGGTGTATATGGAGCCAGATGCGGAAAAGGGATTGATGGCCACAGCTATTCTGGCTACCTCGCCCCAGGGCTGGGCCGGTGCCCAGGAAAACATCCCACGCACCGGGATTACAAAATTTGAGGAGGGACGGGACTTTCCTGGCCCAATTCCTATTGCCGGTGAGATGGCTATTCGGACTGAGGATACGCTCGGACGTATTGTGGTGTTTGGCGATGCGGATTTCCTCAATAATAATTTAGTCGAACAGGGCGGCAATAAAGACCTCTTCATCAATGCCATCAATTGGCTCGCCGATGACCAAAGTCAGATGGCGGCCAGGCCGGAGACACAACAGTCGGGCATCAATCAACTCTTTCTCTCCTCGGATCAAATTCAGACCGTTCTTGTCACAAGCACCGTCATCGTGCCAGGCTCTTTCTTGTTAATCGGGGTGGGTGTCTTTACGTGGCGGAGGTATCGCGGATGACGTGGCAGCGGGTTGGGCTATACTACATTCTTGCCGTTGTACTCGGTGGATATTATCTCCTCTTTGAATGGCGTCCGGGCGGCCCGGAGGCGCCTATCTTTGAACCGCGTCCAGTCCGGGAGGGGACTTTTCTCACCCTCAAACGTGGCACGATTCATAAGCTCTCCATCCATCGCCCGAAGTACACCTTTGTCTCGCAGCGCAACGAGGCTCAGCCGGGTGAGATTCAGGCGGAGTGGCGCACCCTTGAGCCGTCAGGTGCACAGGTCACCTCTGCGCTTGTGAACGGTTTTATTGAAAACCTCACCCCGAATAGAAAGGTGCCCATCGTCCATGAGGCCCCGGAGGACTTGGCATCGTACGGTCTGGGCCCCTCTGCTTCAACCGTTATCGTTGAAGGCGATGGAGAGCCAGGCAAAGAAACTATTTTCATTGGCGGCTATAATCCGACAAAAACGGCCGTCTATGCCCGTAAAGACAGCTCTCCCGAAGTGCTCCTATTGGGCTATAATGTGAAATATTACGAAGACCTTATCTTTCAGGCGACACAGCGTGATACGGAAGAGAGCCCCTAACCGGCGACCAGTCTTAAGCCGACACCCGAGCAAGAAGAGTCAGATGAACAAGCACTCTCAGCGGTCTTGTTCAAGACTGCTCACATTCTCGCTCTTGTTTATCTGGCTCGCTGTGCTGCCCGGCTGCCAGTTTGAAGAAATAAGTATCCAGGACGACCTGACGGCGTATATGGACCAGGCTCGCCTCTGGGCGGCGACCGAGGCAAAAATCAACAACGCGATTGCAAGCGCCAGAGAAGACCAGTTCGTTCATGATGATTTTGTGCTGGAAACGATACGTCCGGCGATCGGGGTCGCCCGGGAGTATGTTGTCGAGTTAGAGGGCTATGAGCCAAAGTCCCCGGCCCTGGCGCAGATACATCAAGGCTATATCGAATCCTGGCGCGCCCATGAATTTGCTCTGGTGTCAGTCGTCGATGCCGTTGAACGCCAGGACTATGTTCAGCTCTCGCGGGCAAACGATGAGTTGCTGGAGGCGCAGCGCTCGGTCTCGGATGTGCTTGCCGCTCTTGCGCGGCTGCTGCGTGAGGCTGGCCTGGCCCCGGACACGCCGACCGGACGGCCGCTTGCACCCCCACGTGAGGGGTTCAGCATTGACCCGTCTTCCTAAAGATATCCCCTTCAGAACGGCAAAAACACGGCGTCATCAGAGTATCGCAAAAGCCCTTGGAGCCCCTCCCCTTCTGCGGTAGTAGAAAAAAACCTGCCGCTGAGCTATTGCTCCTTATCCCTACACTCCATATTACGGTAGGTAGGAATTTTCACCCAGGGCAGAGGTTTTCGAAAGGAGGCTTGTATTATGAAGCTGAAAGTAAATTTTTTCGCCGCGGTCGTATGCGCGGCCGCGGTAAGCTGGGTCGTCCCGGCCGCCGCGAACTTCCCCCAACCGGGGGATGTTGTCGATAAGAGCAATATGGCCGAGGCGGCTGATGTTCTTAATCCAACGGCAAACTGGATGATCAACCAAGGCATGAGTATGAAGGTCATCGAGTACCGCGAGTACAAATGGCCCAAGGCGTATGCAGAGGCCACAGAGAAATTTGCCGGTCAAGTGAATTTGTCAGAAGATGGTCGGACGATGACCAACTACGTCGCCGGGTGCCCGTTTCCTAACATTGACGTCAACGATCCCCTCGCTGGTGCCAAGGCGATGTGGAACCACGAGTACTTTCCGGATTTCACGGACAACGTGGGTTGCCCCTGGATTCTTGAGCTGGTGAACTACAAGGGCGAGATGGAGCGCTTTTATGCCTCGCACTTCTGGCGGCGTATGAAGTGGGAAGGGCGGCTGCACATGGACCCGAAGCCGGTCGCGCCGTTTAACCCACAGATTACTTATACCGAGCAATGGGGACCGCTATACGCCCCGAACGATCTGAAGGGCGCCGGCGTGCTGAACTTCCGGTATACCCCGCTCGAAAATCCGGATGACTCGTATATGTATTTGCCTGAGCTGCGCCGCGTGCGGCGTATCAGCGTGGCAAACCGCTCGGACGCCTTCTGGGGCACGGACATCGATATCGACTCGATTTGGGGCTTCAACGCCAAGCCTGGATACTGGACCTGGCGCGTCTTGGCCGAGAAGGAGACCCTCATGGCTGCCCACTCAGGCCATTATCAGGATCGAGAGGTCTGGGCGGCTGCACCGGACGGTCGCACCGGAGCGACGGCCTTTCTCTGGTCGGACACAGTGCAGTGGGAACGCCGGCCGGTATGGGTCGTCGAAGGCATCCCGACCGGGTATAACCAGTATGCCTACTCCAAGCGGGTTATCTACCTCGACAAGGAGTATTTCAACACCTCATGGTCAGAGACGTATGACCAGGGTGGTGAGATCTGGAAAACCTGGACTCAGCTCATGAACATCTCGACGAAGCCCTCGGACAAGTATATTGCCGCGGACTACGACGAGGAACAGGTCTTTACCCACAACGGTCAGGTAGTCGATATGCAGATTACCCATAGCTCCAAGTGGGACTGCCCTCCGGGCTATGACGAGTACTACGTGCCGAAGTATGACTGGTACTTCAATACCGCCAAGGAGTGGAACACGCCTGAGGCGTTCACCGTGAATTTCCTGATCCAGAGCGCCCGCTAAACGTCACAGTCCCCTGCCCTGCTGTGATGAAGAAAATCCCCCGTACAACCCTGTACGGGGGATTTTTATTTTGATAAGGGGAACATTCATTTTGAGGAGGGAAGCGACGGCAAGGTCAAGGTTTCATGCCCCATCGTCCCTTGACTTTTGTCGTAAAAAAATGCAAAGGACGGAAGGCACGAAATCTTGTTGGGGAAGCTTAGTGCAAGTCGTCCACACCAAAAGGGAGGTTACTACGTTATGAATACTGAGAGGGCCGGCTTGGCCCGGAGATGCACCAGCTTTTTCGCCTCGCTGTTTACCGCTGCGACCCTACTCGGTCTGGCGGGATGTCAAGGAGAGCAGCCAACCGCATGGAGCACATCGCTGCTGGCCCGGACCGACAAATTTCTTGGCGCCGCCCACGTCACGGGCGACACCTTTGTGGCCGTGGGCTATGCCGGCCGCTTATTGCGGAGTGAGGATGCGGGCAACACCTGGGTAGACGTTGATAGCGGCGTGCCCTGGACGCTCAACAACGTCAGCTTCTCCGGCGAGCATGGCTGGGCAGTCGGCCATAATGGGGCCGTCATCCACTCCCGGGACGGCGGCAAAACGTGGACGGCGCAAACCGCCGACACGGACAAGACCCTGATGGCGGTCTCCTTTGTTGACCAACTGCACGGCTGGGTGTGTGGTGATGAATCAACCTGGATGTGGACCGACAACGGCGGAGAGACCTGGAACGTCGAGATGATGGAGGTGTCTCAGATCGGCTTGTCCGAGCGCACCCGTCTGGCCGTGCCTGACATCATCTATTACAGCGTACAGTTTCTGGACAGAAACACCGGATGGATGGTGGGTGAATACGGCAATGTCCGCTACACCACGGATGGTGGCAAAACCTGGGGGGCGCAGCACGACAGTCTGCTTGATGAGCTCGTCGAGCAGGGGGGCGTGCGGGACGTCATGGTGATGGGCGCGTTCTTTAAGGTGCACTTCAGCGACCCCAATAATGGGGTGATGGTCGGCGCTGGTGGGTCTGTTGCGAAAACCAGTGACGGCGGTCAGGCCTGGACCTGGGTGGCGCGTGAGGGCAGCAATGCGGATGTTCCGGCGCTGCATCTCTACGATATTGATACGCCGGGCGAGAATGGTCGACTCGTCCTCGCGGGCATGAATGCGGTCGTGCTTGATACCACCGACGGCGGAACCAACTGGAGCCCGACCGAGACACCGGGGGGCGTATACACCTGGATCAATGCGATTGCCTTTGGAGAGAACGGCAAGGGCGTTCTGGTGGGCGGGAAAGGCACCATCATGATCACCGGCGATGGCGGCAAGAGTTGGAAGATGGTTGAGCAGGAAATCGTCGAGGATCCGGCTGACGCGCATTAGTCCGGCGTCTGAGCGTCTCAGCATCACGCAGAGTGAAAAATCATCAAAAAGGAGAGAACCCGTGGCTGACAAGAAGAAGGTACCGACTATCGAAGAGCTCGAAGCGCATTCCATAGAACGCGCCGCCCTCTATCGTTTGGGAGAAGGCCTGATCCGGAATCGTTTTCTGATCACGCTCGGGGTATTGCTTGTAACCGGCTTCATGGCCTGGCAGGCATTATCGATTGAAATGTCTACCAGCTTTAACGACCTGCTTCCGTATCGTCATCCCTTCGTCCGGGTGCATTTCCGCTTTGCCGATCAATTCGGCGGGGCAAATAATGTCAACGTGATGCTGAGAGTGGAGAAGGGCGACGTCTTCTCGGTCGGTGCGATGCGAAAAATCTACGAGATGACGCAGGCCATGGACCGCGTCACCGGGGTGAACCACGACCAGATTGAGTCGGTCGGTCATCGCACGACACGCTATCTCACGGTGTCGGGCGGGACGATTGCCACCCCCCCGGTCATGCGTCGTCCACCCAAGTCAGACCGGGAAGTCAATGAAATCAAGGAAATTTGCTATAATACCGAAACCATCTACGGCCAGTTAGTCGCCCTGAACGGTCAGGCCCTCCTGCTGAAAGCCAATTTCATTGAGGGCAAGCTCGACTATAAGACCGTCTTTGAGGAGATTCGTCGGACCGTCAAAGAGCCCTTTGAGACCGCGGAGGAGACGATCTGGGTGGCCGGCGAGCCCCAGCTCTACGGCTGGATATACTACTACGCGAACGAGGTGTTTTACATCTTCCTGGCCGCGACGGTGGTGTGCTGGATCTTGCTCTACCTCTACTTCCACGATTGGCGCGGAGCACTGCGCCCGACCATCACCGGTGTGGTGTCGGCCTTTTGGGGCCTGGGTATTCAGGCCATGATGGGCTTTTCCATGGACCCGCTTGCCCTGGTGATTCCCTTCTTTGTCACGGCCCGAGCCATAAGCCACTCGGTGCAGATGCACGAGCGCTATTACGAGGAATATCGCAAGTGGCAGTGGAATAAAGAAAAGGCGATTGTCGCCGCCTTTGCCGAATTATTCGTGCCAACCCTGAGCGGGATTATTACCGACTCGTTGGGCATGCTCGTCATCGTGGTTGTGCCGGTGGTCATCCTGCAAAAGATCGCCATCTCGGCTTCGATCTGGGTCGCCTCGGTTGCGGTCAGCGAACTGCTCATGAACCCGGTTGTGTACTACTACCTCAAGGCGCCTGAACCGGAAAAAGTCATGCAGCGCGAGAACGGCTGGTTACAACGTTTTGCTGACCGCTGCTCAGCCTGGATCACCACGCCCAAAAACGCCAGGATGATTGTTATTTTCTGGGTGGCCGCCTTTCTGGTCTCGGTCACCCAGATCCGACATCTCACGATTGGCGACCCAACCGCGGCCACGCCGCTATTGCATCTGGAGTCACCCTATAATCAGGCCCATATCGAGATTCAAAAGTATTTTGGTGGGATCGAACCGCTCATCATTGTGGTCGAGGGGCGTGACAAAGAAGTGCTCAAGAACCCCGATTTATTACGCCAACTCGAAAAATTCCAGCGTCACATGGAGCGCGACAAGGACATCGGCTATAGCTTCTCACTGGCTGACATCATTCAGGCCATTAATATGACTTTCTATGATATGCAGCCACGCTGGGGCTCCATCCCGGCCAGTGCCCGGCGGGTGAGTTCGCTCTTCTTTTACTATTTTGCCGGTACACCGCCCGGCGAGTCGTCGAAATTTCTCGACCCGAGCTATACGGTCTCGCGGGTGACGTTCTACTGCTCCAATCACCAGGGAGATAATATCGCCCGGATTATTCAGGAAGCGCGAAAATTCGTGGTTGACAACCCGCTGCCCAATGCGGACTGGCGTTTGGCCGGTGGCTTGATTGGTGTGACGGCCGCGGCGAACGAAGAGATTTTGAAAAACAACCTGTATATGCACGGCCTGGGCTTTGGCACGATCTTCTTGATCGTGATGTTTACCTACCGTTCCCCAGTCGCCGCACTGGTGATGATGATCGGCCTGTTCCTGGCCGACGGGGTGGTGAATGCGTATATGAGTGTGCGGAATATCGGTATCAACTTGCAGTCCCTGCCGGTGGTGACCGTCGGCGTTGGATTTGGTATCGACTACGCCCTCTATATCGTCAGTCGAGCGGTGGAAGAATATGACGGTGATATCAACGACGCCGTCCGGTTAGGACTCTCGACAGCAGGGAAAGCGGTGGCCTTTACCGCAGCAACCCTGATCACAGCGACGGTTCTGTGGGCATTCTCGAACATCCGTTTCTGCTCGGAAATGGGCCTGCTACTGGCCTTGTGGATGGGCATCAGCTTCCTTGGCGCCTGTACCTTCGTGCCGGCGGCCTTGGTTCTGTGGCATCCCAAATTCTTCGTCCGAGCCGCCAGAGAAGGTATTATTCTCTAAAACCGCTATCCCTTCTTTCTGAAGGCAAAAGAGGCAGCCTCATGAGGCTGCCTCTTTTTTTGTCCAAAGACAGGGGGAGAAATTGATGCGTATAAGCAAATGGATGCAGTCCTGCATCAGGGTCGGCCGACTCGTTCCGATTGGCCAGGACCCCAGGTAGATGCAGTACGCAACTCCGCAATCGCTTAGAAAAGCGAGACTGGCATAATATTGAACTGTCTCAAGAGCAACGCTCCACGGGAGTGACGATTCTCTTATCGTCGGAGCCGCTCAAAGAAAGTCGCCTATTCGTGGGAATGGACCGGGGGGGGGCAAGCGCGTGGTAACAACAACCACGCGCGAGTTGTTGATGGCTACGCAGGGAACAATCTGGAAAATAAAGCAGAGTGCTTTGTCACTCATCCCCCAGATCGTCGCCGCCTTTCATGGCTTTTGGGTTCGCAGCCAATCCGGGCTCTCGGCTATCCTTATTGGCCTGCTTATACTGGTCAACCAAAGATGGCTTGGGCTCAGCATCCTTGATTTCATCGATTGGTGGGGCGCCGAGTTCACACCCGCCCAGCACGACAATCGATCCAATTCCACACGCGACAAGCCCGTGCCGCAGCCATTTGCCGTAACGAGAAAAAATATCTTGCATGGAGCGGTCTATTAAAGAAAGCTGGCGCATTTGTCAAGAGCAGAAGAGCCGGGGCGGGGAATGCCGTCCGGGCAGTTGCAAAATATGAAGAATAAAGCTAGAAGCAGCCTGGATCACTAAATTATCTTTTGTACGATACATTGCATATTGCATAAGGATATGGGGAAAGGGGGTGACCTGCTGCAGCCAGGGAAACAGAGAGCGAAGCACGGTAGGGAGGATAATTCTTTGTTACAGGAGGGAAAGTTTATGATCAAACACAACAGGAAGCAGCGCTCGGGCCTGCGAGGACTCGTGGCCGGGTTAGCCGTCGTAGCAGGGCTCGTATGGCTGACGAGCCCCGCGCAAGCGGTGGTCCGGGTGGGCGACTCAGAGATTCAAGTCGTGTACGAGATGCAGCACGCATTTCAATTTGACGGCAGCCCCGGTGATAACTTCGAGTGGGTGCAGTGGCGTAACGAGATGCGCGTGGAGTACGAGTATCAAGATTTGGTGTCGACCGAGGGCGGGTTGTTCGGCAAGAACATCCATATCCCAGGGGTGCGGCGCGCCGACTTCTCCTTCATGTATCGGGGCCGCTATGACCCGGTCTACGCGGTGCGCGACAAATATGACGATATGTACTCCCACCGCATCAAGCAGTTCAAGTCCTTCTCCTTTCCCGAGAACGGCTTTCGGGAAATGAACCTGGACGTGGACTTTGGGGATGTGATGGGCCATCGGCTGTCGATGAAGCTGGGCAAGCAGCAGATCGTGTGGGGCGAATCCGATCTGTTCCGCTCCATTGACATTGCCAACCCATTGCGGCTGGACCAGAACCAGGCCGTGGGAGAGGCATTTGAGGACTTTCGGACGCCCATCTGGGCCATCAAATTTCTGTACGACATCGGAAACGTGGGGTCCATGCTGTCCAACGTCGGTCTGGAGTTCTTCTACACCCCCCGCTGGCGGGCTATCACCCAGCACTTGGTGTTGGAAGGCGGCTGGGGTGGCCTGCGCTACGATGACCCGAACTATATTGGCGACGTAGAAGACTACTTTGATTCGCCGACCTCACCGGGAGTGTTGACCACCAAGGGTGTCCCTTGGGGCCCTTACCATGACTACGCCCGGAGTCGTCACCCCTGGTCCGTGTTCCGGGTCGGGCGTAACCTGGCGAATATGGCACCGGATAGCGGGTGTAATGCCGACGTGCCGTGTACGGACGATGCAGCCGGCCGGAATGGCAACTTCCTGTACCGGATTGGCGGCGGCCGTCACACCCACCAGATCCGCGGCACGAAGTGGAAAAACAGCATGGTTGGCGTACGGATGATGGGGAAGGCATTCGACAATTTCGACTTCACCCTGAACTATATGTTCAAGCGCGTCGATCCGTATGCCGTGTTTGACCTGCCGTCCTTCTTTGGTAGAGACCACGATGACGGACTCGGCAGATTGGACCAATACGGTCGACGGCTCGGCTCCTTCAGCAACACCCTGCTGGGTTCACCCGGAGGGTTCTTTGCACATGACCCGACCAACCCGGACAATTCGCTTCATTTCCGCCGTGCCCTGGATCGGTGTTTCGAAGAGAATCAGGCCTCGTTTTTCAGTGGGGTCGACATGTTGGGCTATAGCCAGGACGGCAACCCGAACAACGACCGGAATTCGACCGCGTGTTTCGAGGTCGCCCACTCGTATCCGTGGACGAATGTGTTCGGCTTCACGGCTACGTATAACGACTTCGACTACACCGGCGCGGTGTTCCGCCTGGAACAGAGCTGGTCGACCAATGAGGGTCGCAACTTTGGTGGCTCGAACTACGGCGGCCGGTCTCAAGCGCACTTTGATGCGAAGTTGCAGGCTGCCCGGGAGGACTATCTGGCCGGCCTGGATGACAACCCGGAGTACGCCGCAGCGGTTGATCAATATGCCGCCGACAACGGGGTTGACCGTCGTGCCGCGGTCTTTGGTGCAGAGGGTGTTGACCCGCTCATCACCGGACCGCACCACGATGCTGAGGGTAATCCTTGCGCACCGGGTGTGAATGTCTGTCCCGGTAAGAAGATCAACGGCGCGCGGATTAAAACCGGATCGTCCATCTGGCGGAGCATGATCGGCTTTGACCTGATTCAGTCCATTCAGTCCTTTCCGGGCATGGGCTGGTCGCGCAATCTGCCGGGCGGTATCGGCGACCAGGCGACCTTCTACACCTTCCAGGCGCTGACCACCTATCAGAACGACAACCGCGCCGCGGGTATCAACGCTTTCACCAACGCGCCGCGAGACCGGCACCATCGGTTTAATCAGTTGTACACGTTCGGTACGTCAGGCTTTTACTTCCGAGGTAAACTGGAGCCACTGTTTGCATTCGCCTACTCCGTGAACGCCAAGCAGCCGCTGATTCTGGCCCAAGCCTACTGGCACGGCCTGTTCTTCCGCAACCTTGACCTCTTTGCCGGCACGGTCATGTGGATGGGTAGTCGCAACGACACGGATGGCACTGGGGTGCACATCTGGGCGGACCGCGACCTGTTCTGGATTCGTCTCCAGTACTACCTGTTGTAATACCAACCGGAGAGGTGCAACGCCTCTCCTACAAACGCACTCTCAAAACGGGAGGTCCTTTTCAGGGGCCTCCCGTTTTTACGTTTGGGCACATGGCTGACACATCTTTTGATGACAATTTGATAACAATACGCTTGACATTTGCACCTTCAAAGTACTATCCATGGGGAATCAATTCTTTTCAAAGGAGGGAAGGCTATGGTCGAACGCAACAGGGGGCGAAGGCGAAGAGCAGGCCTGAGAGGATTTGTGGCTGGGCTGGCTATCGTAGCGGGACTCGTATGGCTGACGAGCCCTGCGCACGCGACGATCCGAGTGGGGAAGTCGGAGATTCAAGTCGTGTACGAGATGCAGCACTCATTTCAATATGACGGCAGCCCCGGTGATAATTTCGAGTGGGTGCAGTGGCGTAATGAGATGCGGGTGGAGTACGAGTTTCAAGATTTGGTCACGCCCGAGGGCGGGTTGTTCGATAAGAATATCAAAATTCCGGGGGTGCGGCGCGCTGACTTCTCCTTCATGTATCGGGGCCGCTATGACCCGGTCTACGCGGTGCGCGATAAGTATGACGACATGTATCCCCACCGCATCAAGCAGTTCAAGTCCTTCTCCTTTCCCGAGAACGGCTTTCGGGAAATGAATCTGAACGTAGACTTTGGGGATGTGATGGGCCATGGGCTGTCGATGAAGCTGGGCAAGCAGCAGATCGTGTGGGGCGAATCCGATCTGTTCCGCTCCATTGACATTGCCAACCCATTGCGGCTGGACCAGAACCAGGCCGTGGGAGAGGCATTTGAGGACTTTCGGACGCCCATCTGGGCCATCAAATTTCTGTATGACATCGGCAACGTCGGGACGTTTATGTCCAACGTGGGTCTGGAGTTTTTCTACACGCCCCGCTGGCGACCCATCACCCAACACCTGGTGTTGGAAGGTGGCTGGGGCGGCCTGCGCTACGACGACCCGAGCTTCATTGGCGATCCGAGTGATTATTTTGATTCGCCGACCTCGCCGGGTGTGTTGACCACCAAGGGCGTCCCTTGGGGCCCCTACCATGACTACTCCCGGATTCGCCATCCGTGGTCGTTGTTCCGGGTTGGGCGCAATCAGGCGAGGATGGCAGGTGATTCCGGGTGTAGTGGTTCAGGACCGTGTACGGACGACGCCGCAGGCCGCGGTGCCAACTTCCTGTACCGGATTGGCGGCGGGTCGAAAACCCACCACATTCGGGGCACGAAGTGGGACAACAGCATGGTCGGCGTCCGACTGATGGGGAAGATATTCGATAGTTTTGACTTCACCTTGAACTATATGTACAAGCGCACCGATCCGGGCGGCGTGTTCCATTTTGACACCTTCTTTGCCGATTCACCGCTCGATGCGGATGGCAAACGGACGGTGGGCTTGGACGGCCGACCGCAGTCGGCCGGATACGCAGGGGGTGTACCCACGGAGGGCAGATTTGCGGGAAGATATGTCGCTCCTGGGACGTTTGTCAACGACCCGTCGGACCCGAACAACTCGCTCAACTTCCGTCGCGCCCTGGACCGGTGTTTCGAAGATAACATTGCGACGAACTTCGTCAATGTCGACATGTACGGCTACAGCCAGGATAGCAACCCGAACAACGATCGGAGTGGGACCGCCTGTTTCGACGTGTCCCACTGGATGCCGTGGACGAACGTGTTCGGGTTCACCCTGACGTATAACGATTTTGACTACACTGGTGCGGTGTTCCGCCTGGAGCAGAGTTGGTCCACCAATGAGCCACGCAACATAGCACCGGTCGCGAACGGCGGTCGGGACCAGGAGCACTACGACGCACGCGTAGCCGCGGCGCAAGCCAACGCTATTGCAGAGGGTAGGACGGGCTCGCAGATTCCGACCCACCCCTTTACGGACGGCGACGGCAATCCGTGTGCCGAGGGACACGGCAGCTTCTGTCCCAGCCCACGCCAGCGCGTTGCGCGGATTAAGACCGGCAGCTCGATCTGGCGGAGCATGATCGGCTTTGACCTGATTCAGTCCATTCAGTCCTTTCCGGGCATGGGCTGGGCGCGCGGCCTGCCGGGCGGCCTCGGCGACCAGACCACCTTCTACACCTTCCAGGCGCTGACCACCTACCAGAACGATAACCGCGCAACAGGCCTGAGCGCCTTCACCAACGCGCCGCGAGACCGGCACAGTCGGTTTAATCAGTTGTACACGTTCGGCACGTCAGGCTTTTACTTCCGGGGCAAGCTGGAGCCCCTGTTTGCATTCGCCTATTCCGTGAACGCCAAGCAGCCGCTGATTCTGGCCCAGACCTACTGGCATGGCCTGTACTTCCGCAACCTCGACCTCTTTGCCGGCACGGTCATGTATCTGGGCAGCACCAACGATGTCGATGCTACGGGGCTGCACCTGTGGGCGGAGCGCGACCTGTTCTGGATTCGTCTCCAGTACTACCTGCTGTAGTCACAACCGGAGGGGTGCAACGCCTCTCCTACAAACTCGATCTCGAAAAAGGGAGGTTCCTCAAAAGGGCCTCCCTTTTTTCTTTGTGTGAAATATGGGAAGATGCCGCCTGCTTGAGTAGGATCAGGACGAATCAAAGGAGGAGCATTGATATGGCGACAGTTGATGGCGGGACGCTTATCGGACGTATCTTACAGGAACAAAAGGTTGAATATATGTTTGCCGTGAATGGCGGGCATACCTTCCCCATTCTGGCTACCCTCAGAGATAATGGTATCAAACTCATCCACATGCGCCACGAGCAAGCCACCGCCTATGCCGCAGACGGCTATGCCCGTGTGACAGGAAAACCCGGCATCTGCTGTGTCACTGCCGGGTGTGGCCTGACCAACGCAGTGACCGGCCTGTGCGTCGCTGGCCTGACAAATAGCGCCGTCGTCTGTCTCGCTGGCCAGCACCCCACAACCGAGGACCTTATCGGCTCCTTCCAGGAAGCCTATGGCTCTGACGTGGTCAGCTCTTTCTCAAAATTTGCCAAGCGCGTACTCGACTGGTCAACCATTGAAATCGACCTGCGTCAGGCATTTCGTGAAGCCGCCTCAGCCCCCCAAGGCGTCTCCCTGCTCGAAATTCCGACCAATATTCTCTACCACCAGGATGACGAAGCCAAGCAACGCAAGGGCGCGAAAGTCTATGGTCCGGACGAACTCCGCTTCCAGGGTGACCCACGCCAGATTGAACGCGCGGTTGAGCTTATTTTTCAGGCGAAAAAGCCGCTCATTGCCGGGGGAGACGGGATTTTCTGGTCCGGTGCCGAGGCCGAACTGAAAGAACTGGCTGAACTCACCAGCACCCCGGTGTACTGCCGCCGGGCCGGCCAGGGTGCGGTTGACGAAGACCACCAGCTCGCCGTGCGGGGCGCGTGGAAAAAGCCGTTTACGGGCGAAGCCGACGTGGTGTTGGCGGTTGGATTCAAATTCTGGAGTGGAGAAAAATTCGGGCAGCCGCCTACCTGGAGCGACAAAGCCACCTATATTCAGGTTGATGCCACCGCCCAGCGGGTTGGTTGGCATGTCCCAGCCGAAGTCGGCCTCGTCGGCGACCCCAAGCTCGTACTCCGTCAGATGATCGACAAGATCAAAGAAATGCAGCTGGACTTTAGTGCCAAGCGCGAGAGTCCGTGGCTCCAAAACATGGTTGAGGTACGCGAGAACTATAATAAGCTCATCAGCGACCGTGAGCAGCAAAACCATAGCGCAAGTCCGATCCATCCTGACCGTCTGGCCAAAGACCTCACCTCGGTGATCGACAAAGACGCAACCCTGATTATCGATAGCTTCACTCTGAGTGGCTACACGAGTCAGTGGTTTACCGCTCATGAGCCGGGTCAGATTGTCGATGCCGGGCCACTTGCCCCGGTCGGGCACGGCGTAGGCATGGGTATTGGGGTGCAGCTCGGGCGTCCGGGCAAGCAGGTCATCGTTGTCAGCGGAGACGGGGGTCTGGGTATCGGCGGGATGGATATGGAGACCGCCGCCAAATACAACATCCCGATTATCACCCTGCTGTGGAACAATAGTTCGTGGGGGCCGACGTTTGAGTCCATGCCCCTGCTCAAAGGCCGCACCGACCCGTTCGATATGATTAAGGACATTCGCTACGATAAGGTGTTTGAACCCATGGGGGTCTACACCGAGCATGTGGAGCAGCCGGATGAGATTATTCCGGCTCTGGAGCGTGCCCTGTCATCCGGCAAGACCTCGCTGATTAACGTGTTCGGCGATAAGAGCGTCGGGCACCCCTCGCTCGGCGGAAACTTGTTGGGCTCAACCCAAGTCTAAGGAAAGAATCGCCAATCCAAAAAAGGGCAGGCATAACGCCTGCCCTTTTTTCTTGGTCCATACGGATATCGCTGCCGCCTGAGCAATCGCCCTACCCGTCCTCTTTGCACAGCACGATTTCAATTTCATCCAGCGGGGAAACGCCGCGATTGCGGATATGGCAGTTCCAGCCGGCAAACCGGCGTAAATACGTAAACACTTCCCGGACCAGACCTGGTTTGACTTCTCTTTCCCATTCGTTCAGCCATTCGTCCCCCTCAAAATCGTCATCGTCCCAGGCTCCGGGGGGAATGTCCGCACTCAGCGAGAAGCGCAGGTTGAACCTATGCTCGTCTTTTTCTGCCATACAGCGCCTTTATAGGACGCCCAGCGTCGCCAGGTCTTCCAGATAGGTTGCAGCCGGCACCATGCCGATTTGGCGCCGTTTACCGCCAATCAGGACAGTAGGCACCGCACTCACGAAATATGTATTCATCGCGTCTGCACATTGCTGACGCACCTGGTCTTGGAGGGCGGTATCTTCAATGTCGTGCAGGAAGGCGTTCATATCGAGGCCCACCTGCCGGGCAACCTCCACGCAGGTCTCCTTTTCAATCAGACTCTTGTTCTCGATAAAAAAGGCCCGAAAAAGCCTGCTGTGAAAGCGCAGGAAGGCATCCTCTCCCTGACGCTGAGCGGCCGTCCCGGCTTCCAGGCCGGGCATACTCCAGCGCGGAAATTCGGCATGCGGCCACATCGAATACTCTAGGCCATCAGGTTCGGCCAGGGCTGACGCCTTCCGCCAGGCCTGCTCTACATAGCTATCCTTAAACTGAAACGGAGTAGCCTCATAGTGCGGACGCAGGGCAAAGGGCTGCCATTTGACGCTGACGCGATCACCAAAGCGTTCCTTGATCTTTCGAAGCCGCTCCGCGGCCGGAAAGCACCACGGTCACAGATAGTCCGAGAACTCGATAATCTCAATTGGTGTATCCATACTGCTACTCCCTGTTGTGTTGTCTCGGTTCTATCCGAAACCGGCTACGCCGGCCAGGGGTCGGTCCAATTCCCTTGCATTTTCCCACAAACAGCAGTACCACCATAAAAACACGGGACACCGCTCGGAAGGAGAACAAGTTATGCGAGTCATTGATGGAGACGCCCATTTTCTCGAACCATTGGACCTTTTCCAACGCTATATTGATCCCATCTACCGCGAGCAGGCGATGAAGATTGAAACCGACAGGGTGAGCGGAGAGAAAAAGTTTCTGGTCAACGAGAAACCCATGCAGATCTTCGATGTCGAACAATTTCTGAGCGCGGTTGCCGGCTACGGCCAAAAGGAACAAGGCCGGGACCTGAACACCTTCGACCGGTACCATTATTACAGTACTGAGTGGTCAGACATGGGGCAGCGGGTGCAATTCCTCAATGATGAGCAGATGGCCTGCCAGGTCATCTACCCGACGCTCGGCCTGTTCTGGGAGGGCGAGGTAGAAGATCCCTATCTGGCTGACGCCCACTGCCGCGCCTATAACACCTGGACATTTGAGGTGTGCCACTCACACAAGGACCGTCTCTACCCCGCGGCCCACATCTCACTCCGTGACCCGCAGTTGGCCGTGCGAGAAATGGAACGCGTCGCCAAGCTTGGCTGCCGGACGATCTTTGTGGCGGCCGCGCCCATTGATGGCAAAAGTTTTGGCTTACCGGAGTACAACCCGGTCTGGGCCGCGGCCCAGGACCTCGACCTGAGTATCGGTCTCCACCTCGTCGGTCATAAAAACTACACTGGCAGCGAGTGGTTCCGGGATCGCGACCCTGGCTTTATGTATCTGACCATGAGCATTATCCAAGACCCGCGTCATGCCGTGACGGCGATGATGTATGATGGCGTGTTTGAACGCTTTCCCAAGCTGCGGGTCGCGACCATCGAGGCCATGGTCGGCTGGATAGGCGAGTGGCTGGAGCGGGTGGACTATCGCTACCAATACATGGGCCATACCTCACAGATGAAACGCCCGGCGAGTGAGTATTTTGCCCGCAATATCTGGGTCAACGGCGACCCGGAGGAAAAGATGTTTCCCTTGATGGTTCAGTTTGCCGGCGACGACCGTTTCTTTATCGGCTCCGACTATCCGCACGCCGAAGGATTCCTCGATCCGGTCCAAAAGGCGCGGGATGTCCTCTCCTCCTTACCGGCGGAGTCCGTGGATAAGATCCTGGGTACCAACGCGGCGACGTTCTACGGTATTTAATAGTCCTGGCACGTTGTTGGGCCAGCATGGGGCGTTGTCTCCATGCTGGCTTCCTCAGCCTTGCAGCAGTTGTACAACCTCGTCGTGCAGCCGTCCGTTCGAGATCACCGCGTCTCCGCTGTAAATAGACGCTGTGCCGGCAAAATCGGAGAACCGTCCGCCCGCTTCGGTGATAAGAATCTTGGTCGCCGCCACGTCCCAGGGCTTGATCTCCGGCTCCAGGGCGACCTCGGCCAGTCCCTTCGCCACCAGACTGTGTCCTAACGCATCCCCAAAGCCTCGCTGTCGAGCGGTTGCGTCAACTAAGCGCAAAAAAGGCTGCCAGCACGGACGGGCCTTCAGGTCGTTGAGACCGCCATGAATCAGCATGGCCTCGTGCAAATGGGCCACCTCCGAGACAGACATCTGTTTGCCGTTGGCAAATGCACCCTGCCCTTTTTGGGCATATAGCAGGTCGTCCAGGGCTGGCGCGTACATCACGCCGGCGGTGATTTCCCCGTCTTCTTCAAGGGCAATGAGTGTGGCAAAAAAAGGAATCCCGCGAATAAAGTTTTTGGTGCCGTCAATAGGGTCGATAATCCACCGGGCGGATGTCTTGCCCGGCTGCTCACCGAGTTCTTCGCCCAGAAAGCCATGGTCCGGGAAGTGCGTGTGCAGCACGTCGATAATGCGCGCCTCACACTCCCGGTCGGCTATGGTGACTGGGGTGCGATCAGCTTTCAGCTCAACCGCCAGATTGGTTTTGAAATAGCGCAGGGCAATGTCGCCGGCGGCGTGAGCGGCGGTTACGGCAGCCTGAAGAATGGGGCCCACGCTAGAGCAACCCTCGAATCGCGCCGCCATCAATCTGGAGGCTCGTTCCGGTGATATAACTAGCCGCCTCCGAGGCCAGAAAGACAATGCCGTTGGCCATTTCCAGCGGCTCGCCAATCCGGCCGAGCGGTACGTCTTTTCCACCCTCCTCCAGGGCCTGTTCCAGGGAGATGCCGGCCTTTTCGGCCCGGATGGCCAGCGCCCCGGTGAGGCGGTCGGTGAGAATGCGACCGGGTAAGACCGTGTTGATCGTAATATTATACTTGCCAACCTCGCGCGACAGCGTCTTTGCCATGCCGACCACGGCTGGACGCACCCCATTCGACAGGATGAGACCGTCAATTGGTTCTTTGACCGACATCGACATGACGCTGACAATACGGCCCCAGCGCTGCTGCTGCATATAGGGCAACACTTTGCGAATCAGCCGGACGGTGCTGAGGAAATTGAGCGCAAAAGCCTGCTCCCAGGCGGCGTCATCCATGTCTCCAAAGCCACCCAACGGCGGGCCGCCAGTATTCGGCACGAGGACGTGGACAGTGCCGAATTTGGCAACCGTCTCATCGACCAGCCTTTCGGCTGCTTCGGCTTGGGCGAGGTCTCCGGCTACGGCTAGGACCTCGGCTCCGGTCTCGCTTCGCATCTCGCTCGCAGATTTTTCCAAGAGCTCCGGGTTACGAGCGCAGATGACGACTTTTGCGCCCTCTTTGGCAAACGCCAATGCGGTCGCCTGACCAATACCCTTACTGGCGCCACCGACAATGACAACTTTATCTTTGAGACCGAGATCCATATATCTCTCCTCATGCGTTCTAGCCGCGTCTCTTGGGTGGCCTACAGATACCCCTTGTTCTCATAAAACCCGCGGACCGCGGACTCAAAACCCTGCGGATTATCTCCCATGACAGAATGGCCGGCCTTGGGTACGAGGGCAAATTCCGAACCGGGAATCAGTTCTTGTAGATCTCGCGCGCCATCCAGGGAAAAGACATCGCTCTCACCGCCCTTGACTACCAGGGTCGGACATTGGATTTTCTTGACTGCCGCAGACAGCTCTTCCTGCATCTGTTTGACATCAACCTTACGGTGCCCGTCGCTGAAATACGTATCGTATTTCCAGGTCCACTTGCCCTCTGGAGTCTCTTTGAGATTATACACCACCGTATATTTGCGGATGATTTCGAGCGGACGCCTTGGATTAAACCGGTGAATCACCTCTGCCGCCTGATCCAGGGAGTCAAACTCACGGTAGTTCTTCATAAAATCACGGATATGCTTGACGCCCTTGGGCTCCACCCGCGGGCCGACATCAACGACGACCAGGGCTTCGACCTTGTCGGGATGTTTCGCGGTGAAGGCGAGCGAGTTTGCTCCCCCCATCGACATGCCGGTCAAGAAAAAATGCTCCAGACCGAGGGCGTCAGTGAAGGCATTCGCATCCTCGACCATGCTGGCGCGTGAATAGTCCTTATCGGCAGCCCAGTCCGTATCCCCGTGGCCACGCTGATCGAAGGCCATGACGTGAAAATGGTCAGCCATGGCCGCGGCAAACAAATCCCAGGTATGACAGGTCTGCCCTACCCCGTGCAGCAGGACTAATGGTGGCTTTTCCGGACTGCCCCAGTCGAGATAATGAAACCGCAGTCCGTTCGCCTGAACGTAGTGGTCCGTAAACTGTTTCGCGTCCGGGTTTGATTCGTGGGCCGTCATGCATCGTCCTCCTTTTGCGCGCTTCCCCTGCACTATTGAGGGGCTACAATAAAGGAAAATCTGCGTGTGGGAAAGGTATTAGAGCAATGACCGCACCACCTCGGGCGTGACTTCTCCGAGGTTGGACAAGACGAGGGCCGCCTGACTAAAGTCGTTGTTTTGGGTATAGGCGTTCGGGACGGCGATGCAGGCAATGCCAGCTCTGGTAGCTGCCGTAACACCACGATAGGTGTCTTCCACGATCACGCACCGCTCTCGGGCCAAGCCGAGCTTTTTTGCCGCGGCCAGGAAGGCGTCCGGCGCGGGTTTCGCCCGTTCATAATCCTGGCGCGCGACCGTGTGATCGAAAAACCGATCGAGGTCGAATTTCCTCAGGACGAAGTCTAAATGTTCACGCCGGCTATTGGTTGCAACGGTCAGTCCAAAGTGCTGAGACAACTGGGTGAGGGTCTCCTCCACATAGGGCATGAGCGAGGCTTCCGTTTTCAATAACTGAAGAAAAATGGGCGAGCGAAGCTGGCGCAAGGTGTCCGGCGCGACCGGCAATTTGTGCTTTTCTACGATGTATTCGGGTCCGATTCCCCGGGCGATCCAGTACTCTTCATATTCGCGTTGGGTCACGCTGACGCCATACGGCTTGAGCACTTCGCTATACGCGCGGTAGTACAGCCCCTCAGAGTCAATCAGCACCCCATCCAGATCGAAGATGACGCCAGCGTCTGCCATCCTTCCCTCACTTTCTCCAACACGCAATTCATTCGTTGCCTGTTTTGTAGTACACTCTCTGGCATGAAGGATCAGAAGCCAGACCCGATCCAGCCCCGGAAAGCGGCCCAAAATGACCCGTCCGCGGCCTGGGTCAAGATATTTCGTGAGCTGGGCTTTCCGGCCTACCCTGTTCGGGTAGACGGAGACATGGTCTGCATTATGGCCCCGGCAGCGGATTGTCCGCGTTTACTCGAAGAGACCATCCGTGAACCCTTGATTCAACATGGCAAAGCCCTGGGCTATCGGTTTATTACCCTCGACATCGGACACTTTGCGGAGTAACGGGCAGCGCGTTTACTGCGCATCAAGGTCCGTCCGGGCCTGCTCCCAGTCCTGGCCGTCGAAGCGCTCGGTTTCCAGCTCTTCCAGATTCACGCCCTCCACACAGCGCAGGTTCACATCAATCATATCGGGGTGTGAACGCGGAATATAGTACGAGGAGATACCACACGCGGGGCAAAAATAATGCTTGGCCGTCTTGGTATTAAACTCATACAGGGCAAGGGCGTCTGAAGAAGACAGTAAGTGAAAGCGCTCGGGCTCGACAATCCAGTGCAGAAAGCCCTTCTTCCGACAGATTGAGCAATTACAGTCCAGCACCCGCTCTATCTGACCGGAGACCTCAAACCGGACCCGCCCGCAATGACAACCACCCGTGTAGCTTGGCATATTCGCCTCTCATCATTCTCGGCATTCTGTGTGGAGAACGCCTGATCTCTCCCCTGCATAGCAAGAAACAACCGACCAGAGAAGCCGTCAGGCCCTTGACCCTGTGAGTCCCCAAGCGATATGAGGGAGCAGATCGGGGTGTGGCGCAGTCTGGTAGCGTACTCGCTTGGGGTGCGAGTGGTCGGCCGTTCAAATCGGCTCACCCCGACCACATTGGCTCCGTGAGGAGAGGCGATCACACCGGTGGTCGCCTTTTCTTTTTCTCAGCTTTCTGGTGGAATATCGCTATGGTGATTCTGGTGTCGAACGACGACGGTATCCAGTCAGAAGGCATCCGTTGCCTCGAAGAAACCCTCGCCGGTGTCGGTGAGGTGTATACCGTTGCTCCCGACAAGGAGCAGAGCGCGGTCAGTCATTCGCTGACCTTACACCGGCCCCTGCGGATCGAAGAGGTCGCCCCACACCGCTTTGCCGTCAACGGCACTCCGACCGATTGTATCAATATTGCCGTCAAGGGGTTTTTACCCGTTCGGCCCGATCTGATAGTTTCAGGCATCAACAAGGGGCCGAATATGGGAGACGATATTACGTATTCGGGTACGGTGGCGGCTGCACTGGAAGGAGCCCTTTTAGGCATTCCGGCCATTGCCGTTTCGCTGGTTACCTTTACCCCGCCCTACCATTTCCGGGCGGCTGCCGAGTTCTCGGCCATGCTGGCAGCCGAAATCCAGACCCCTCGGTTTCCAGCGGATAGCCTGTTGAACGTCAACGTGCCGAACCTGCCGCCTGACCAGATCAGAGGCTATCGTTTTACCCGCCAGGGCAAGCGACACTACGGCGAAAACATCGCCGTCCGCACCGACCCGAGAGGCAGAAAATACTACTGGATCGGCGGCGATGACCTCGGCTTCGACCCCATAGCAGGCTCGGACTGCGTCGCCGTCCACGACGGTTATATTTCAGTCACCCCCTTACGCGCGGACCTCACCCACCACAGCGCCCTCAAAGCCCTTCAGGACATCCGGCTACCCTGGCGCTAGGGAACGGACCGGCGACACTCCATGCAGCAGATCTATCTTGACCATAACGCCACGACGCCCATCCGGCCGGAAGTCGTAGAGGCCATGCTGCCCTACTTCGCGGGGACCTTCGGCAATCCGTCAAGCCTGCACTGGGCTGGACGTCAGGCCAAACAGGCACTGGAAACAGCCCGCGATCGGGTGGCGACACTGATTGGAGCTAAATCCTCGGAAATATTGTTTACCAGCGGCGGGACAGAGAGTAATAATCTCGCCGTGCACGGGGTGCTCACGTCGCGGCGAGCAAGTCCCACTCGTATCGTGACCACCCCCATCGAACACTCGTCCGTCCTGGAAACAGTCAAAGCCCTGGGTGCCGCTGGCGCGTCGGTTGACATTGTGACGCTTGCGGTAAATGGCCAGGGACGGGTCAATCCGAGCGATCTTGAGGCAGCCCTGAGCCCAGACACCGCCCTGGTGAGCATCGGACTTGCCAACCACGAGATTGGTACCCTCCAGCCTGTTCGGGAGTTAAGCCCCACGATTCGTGACCGCGCCATTCCGTTCCATGTGGATGCGGTCCAGGCCGTGGGGAAAATCCCGGTTGATGTGAACCAACTCGGGGTCGATATCTTATCCCTGTCCGCGCATAAAATTTATGGTCCCAAAGGGATCGGCGCGCTGTATGTGCGGCAGGGGACTGCCTTGTCTCCCGTTTTTCGTGGCGGCCCCCAGGAGCGTGAAAAACGGCCCGGCACGGAGAATGTGGCTGCTGCCGTCGGCTTTGGATGCGCGGCTCAACTCTGCGCCCAAGATATTGAAACCACGCACCCGCGTCTGATACACCTCATAGCTCGCCTGTGGGACGGTATACAGTGGCATATCCCGGACGTCGTCCGCTACACGCCAACATACGCCTGCTTGCCGAATACCTTGAATGTCGGCTTTGCGGGGGCCTCAGGCGAAGGCTTAATGATGGGTCTCGATCTCGCCGGTATTGCCGTTTCCACCGGCTCGGCGTGTGCGGCAGGCTCGGTTGAACCGTCCCATGTGCTCCTGGCCGTGGGCTGCGACGAAGCCGGAGCCAAGAGTGCGATTCGGTTCAGCGCGGGCAGAGACACGACGGAAGAAGCCATTGAGGCGGTGATACAGATACTGCCCGGTATTGTGGAACGAGTCCGAAAGGCGAACCGGCGCGGCTGAGAGAAACAGCCGCGCACTTCTCTATGACAAACTCTCTCCTCGACACTCAAGAGAATCATGGCACCCGCGTCCTTGCAGCGCTGAGTGGTGGGGTGGATAGCGCGGTCGCAACAGCTCTGCTGGTCGAAGCCGGCTACGAGGTCATTGCAATTTCCATGTTGCTCGCCGGCTCGGCCGAAGGTCATGCCGGCAGTTGTTGCTCTATTGATGATTTTCAGGATGCGCGCCGCGTGGCCGAACAGCTCGGCATTCCGTATTACGTCCTCAACCTGAAAGAGGCCTTTCAAACGCGCGTCATTGATGTTTTCACCCAGGAATACCAGCGCGGTCGGACACCGAATCCCTGCCTGCTGTGCAATCGCGATCTCAAATTTGACCTGTTATGGCAACGCGCCCGCGAACTCGACGCCGCGTATGTAGCCACCGGCCATTATGCCCGGATTGGGTGGGATGAAGCGACCCGGACTGCCCGCCTCCTACGCGGGGCAGACCCCTATAAGGATCAGTCCTACTTCCTGTTTACGCTTAACCAAACCCAACTCAAACGCACTCTCTTTCCGGTTGGTCATTTGACCAAAGAGCAGGTCCGGGCCAAGGCCCGCGCGCTGGACTTGCGCGTGGCCGAGAAGCCGGAAAGTCAGGATATTTGTTTTGTCCCGGATGGAAACTATGCCCGCTTTCTCGACCAGCGTATAGCCTCCGATCGTGTGATATCAGGAGAGATTGTCGATCAGACGGGGCGGGTTTTGGGTTCGCATGCCGGCATCCATCGCTTTACGATCGGCCAGCGGCGCGGCCTTGGGCTGGGCGGATTGACCCAGCCCCATTATGTCACCCATATTGACTCGACATCCGGCCGCGTGACCGTTGGCACACAGGAACACCTCAAGCGGCACGGCCTGCGGGCCAAGGACGTCAATTGGGTGTCGGGTAATCAACCGGATGAAATCCAGGTTGCGGCCAAAATTCGCTATCGCCAGGACCCCATTGCCGCAACGGTCAGCGCCACCAGCGCTACCACCGCACAGGTGTGGTTTCAGGAGGCTTCTCCAGCAATCACACCGGGACAGGCCGTCGTGTTTTATGACGGTGACCTGGTACTGGGCGGCGGCTGGATTGAAGGCCCCCTGCCCTGAAGGACACTGTATCCATGTCGCTTGTCACCTCACCTGACGTGCCCTCTTCGCCGCACACCTCGCGGCGCGTTGCCATCACTACCCTGGGCTGCAAGGTGAATCAGTATGACGCGGCCACGCTGCAAGAGAGACTCTCTGCCGCAGGTCATCAGTGTATTCCGTTTAGCGATGCGGCCGAGGTCTATATCGTTAATAGTTGCACGGTCACCAATCAGGCTGACGCCGAGAGCCGCCAGTTGGTGCGTCGGGCAAAGCGGCGCAACCCGGAGGCCCGCGTCATTATGACCGGCTGTTATGCGCAGGTGAGTCCTGAGGCCGTGGCGCGTCTGCCCGAAGTGGATTATGTTGTTGGGCTCAATCGGCTCGATGATCTGATCCGCCTGGTCGCTCGGGGAGTCTCCACCCCTCAGCCCGCGGACCAGAAGGTCTTTGTCAGCAAGCTGCGAACCGCCAAGCATGAAGCCCCGCCAGGTATCAATACCTTTGGGGCAGTGACCTTTCAGGGCCAGACTCGGGCGTTTCTCAAAATTCAGGAAGGCTGCGACCTGTTCTGCACGTTTTGCATTGTGCCCATGTCACGTGGGAAAAGCCGCAGTATTGCTCCGCGCGTCATCCTGGACCAGTTCGACCGCCTGGCCGACCAGGGCTTTCAGGAAGTGGTCCTGACCGGTATTCATCTGGGCGGCTATGGCACGGACCTCAATCCCCAGGTCAACCTGACCTGGCTGCTCGAAGCGCTCGAGGAACGGCGGCCGGTTCCGCGCGTGCGGCTGAGTTCGCTCGACCCGCATGAAATCAGTCCAGCCTTGATACAACTCCTCACCCACTCCGAGATTCTGTGCCCCCATTTGCATATTCCGCTCCAATGGGGGGAAGATTCCATCCTGGCTCGGATGCGGCGGCGTTACGACACCGCCCTCGCCAGAGACATTCTGACCGAACTGCGCGAGTGTCTGCCCCACGCGGCCCTGGGGACAGACCTCATTGTCGGCTTTCCCGGTGAGGGCGAGGCGGAATTTGCCCAAGGCATGAACTTTTTGGCGGACAGCCCCTTCACCTATTTTCACGTCTTTCCCTACTCGGTCCGGAGTGGGACAACCGCGGCAAAGTTCACAGACCAGGTCCCTCCAGGCATTATCCAGGAGAGAGCCAGGCAGGTGCGTGTACTCGGCGAACGCAAAAAAGCGGCATTTGTCCGTCAATTCGAGTCTGAGACTTTGCCGGTCCTGTTTGAGCACCAGCGGGACAAGGCCAGTGGTCGCCTCAAAGGCTATAGCCGCAACTATATCAGAGTCTATGCAGACGGCAGCGACGACGCCATAAACCGAGAAGTTCCAGTGAGTATTACGCGGGCTGATGAGGGTTTACTGTCCGGTACCATTCTTCAGGCTGACGGATGAGGAATTGTGCCCGCTCCCTAAAGCCTATGTCTGATCCGACCGACATGACTGCCCTTCAGTCCATCCTGGGGTATACGTTTACCAACCCGGAACTCCTCCAGCTCGCCTTAACGCATCGGTCTGCCCAACTTGAAGAGGGCGAGGATCAAAACGAAAAACTGGAATTTTTAGGTGACGCCGTTTTAGGGCTGGTGATGAGCGACCTCCTTTTCCGCCAGTTCCCGCAATACCGCGAAGGCGACTTATCAAAGATGCGCGCTTCGCTGGTCAATGCGGAAGTGCTCGCTATCAAAGCCCAGAGTCTCTCTCTCGGAGACTCGCTGCGGATGGGACGGGGCGAGGAGCGGAGCGGCGGCCGAGAAAAACAGTCTCTCCTGGCCGCTGCGTACGAGGCCGTACTGGGTGCCATCTATCTTGACGGTGGCTTTCCGCCCGCAACCCGGCTTATCGCTACGAATTTTGCCGCAGACCTGCAAGAGACGGAACGTATGGCCGCGTTCGATAGCAAAACCCGTTTGCAGGAGATCACCCAAAAAATATTCAAACAAACCCCGTCCTACGAGGTGATCACGGTGAAGGGGCCTGACCATGAAAAGCGGTTTGTCAGCCAGGTGTCGATAGCCGGGGAAAAATACGGCCGGGGCGAGGGACGCAGCAAAAAACGCGCCCATCAGGCTGCAGCCTCCCAGACCCTCGAACTGCTGAAGCATAAAAATCTTACGTCTCTGAAAGACATCTAAATCGGGCTATGGCCTACTCCTTTCTGCGCCCGCTGTTTTTCGCGCTCGACCCCGAACACGCCCACCACCTGTCAATCACTGCGCTGAAGCTGCTCCAGGCGTCCCAGCGAAAACCACCAGCAGCATTCAGTCATCAACGGCTCGTCCAAGACCTGTGGGGTCTCCACTTCCCCAACCCCGTCGGCCTGGCGGCCGGCTACGACAAAAATGCGGCGGTTCCCCTGGTCTGGTCCACCTTGGGATTCGGGTTTGCCGAATTAGGCACAATCACGGCCAAAGCCCAGCCGGGCAATCCAAAACCGCGTATTTTTCGTCTTGCTCGGGACAGAGCGCTCATTAACCGATTGGGTTTTAACAACGATGGCGCGCGCGCCATCGCCCAGCGCTTGCCGTCCCTTTTGCCCCCCCACGGTTCTCGACCCATTCCGTTAGGGTTCAATATCGGCAAATCAAAGCTTACCCCCCTCGGCGATGCCGTGGCGGACTATCTCGAAAGTTGCGAAAAACTCCTCCCTTTTACGGACTACTTGGTTGTGAATGTCAGCTCTCCCAACACGCCAGAGCTCCGCAAACTGCAAGAGACGGAACGATTGGGTCGATTACTCGAAGCCCTGCTTGCCTGTATGCGACGATTCGCCCAGACGGAGCAAGCCCCGCCCAAACCACTCCTGGTTAAAATCGCCCCGGACCTCAGCCCGGCGGCAATTGACGAAATCGCCCGTCTTGCGCTCTCGGTTGGCGTCTCCGGCCTGATTGCAACCAATACCACCGTTGAGCGACCCGGACTCCACATAGCATCGCCTGAAACAGGCGGGCTGAGTGGCCGGCCCCTGGCCACTCACGCACGTGCAGTGCTGCGGACTGCCTACCGCGCGGTTGAGGGCAAGTTGCCCCTTATTGGTGTGGGCGGGATATTCTCGGCCGAGGAGGCCTACCAGCGCATCCGGGCCGGGGCGTCATTGGTCCAGATTTATACTGGGATGATTTATGAAGGCCCTTTTCTCGCCCAGCGGATTGTGCGCGGGCTGATACGGATTATGGAGCGAGAAGGATTTTCCCATCTGCGAGACGCAGTCGGGAGAGACGCCTGATGTACACAAACGGAAAAGACGGAATGCCTGCCTACGCAGGCCTGACCAAAAAGCAGCCATTCCCGCGAGAGTGGGCATCTGGCAGGAGGGAAATCGGCCATGACAGGAGCACTCGCAGGCATACGCGTCCTTGAATATGCCCAAGGCATAGCAGCCCCGTACACGGGCATGCTCCTTGCCGAGCAAGGGGCTGAGGCCATCAAGATCGAACCCCCACAGGGCGATTCCATGCGCGACACGCCCGGATTTCATATTTGGAATCGGAGTAAACGGAGCATTGTGGCCGATCTTTCTTCTCAATCCGGTCGGCAGTTGCTTCAGCAGCTTGTCTCAAAATCTGACATCCTCATTACCGATCACCAGCCTGGCACAGAAACAGCGCGCGGTCTTGCGTATGCTGCACTCCGCGAGGAAAATCCAGGTCTCATCTACTGCCATATGCCGGCCTTTGGTACGACGGGGCCGCAGGCCGAGCGGTACGCGGACGATGCCCTGGTTGCCGCCTTCGGCGGACTCCACGGCAGTCAGTGGTCGCATCGTGCTGGCGGCGTGTATCTCGTCGTCCCCATTGCCAGTTATGGAGCGGCGTTTATCGCTTCGGGCGCTATCTGCGCCGCGTTATTCGAGCGCCAGAAGAGCCAGCAGGGCCAGCAACTCGAGGTCTCGTGGTTAGCCGGCGTGTTTGCGATGCAAACCGGGGCGACACTTTACCACCCCGATATGTTGCGCTTGTTTAGCAGTCGTCAAGATCCGCTCGGGCCTATTCCTGTCTACCGCTTGTATAAAGCCTCTGACGACTGGCTGTTCGTCGCCTGTGGGAATGCCACCTTTTGGAATAAATTCTGCCTGGCGCTGGAACATCCGGAATGGACTGCAGACCCGCGCTATGAAAAAGCACCCTGGGGCATCCGACCAGAAGACTGCCAAGCACTCGCAGATACCATCTCCGCCATCATGGAGACCAAGTCACGCGAAGAGTGGTTGGGCATTCTGCGTGAGCATGATGTGCCTTCAGCACCGGTCATGAGTCGTCAAGAATTCATTGAGCATCCACAAGTCATTCACAACGGTATGCGAGTGGCAGTGGAAGACCCGGAACTCGGACCGACCATCCAAATGGGTGTGCCCATACGAATGTCTGATACGCCAGGTTCCATCACTCGTCCCGCGCCGGTGTTAGGACAACATGCGGACGAACTGCAATCCGGCTTGTGGCAATCAGAGCCCCTTCATGTTCCCAGAGCTATCTCGGCATCCAGGAAAACAACCTGCTCTTCCCCGCCGCTGGCCGGTGTTCGCGTGCTTGACTTCTCCAGCTATATCGCCGGAACCTTAGGACCGATGGTCCTGGCCCAGCTTGGCGCGGATGTCATTAAGGTTGAGACTTTCTCTGGTGATGCCTTCCGTACCTTTGGTTTTGGCTTTTTGGGTTGGAACCAGGGGAAGCGCGGTATAGCAGTCAATCTGAATACGCCCGAAGGACAAGAGGTCGTCTACGACCTGGTACGCAACGCTGACGTTGTGGTCGAGAATTTGCGGCCCGGCGCAACAAAGCGCTATGGCATTGATTACGAGACCTTGAGCCGCATCAATCCGAGCATTATTCATGCCTCTGTCACGGGCTTTGGAGCGGACGGCCCGGATTACAATCAACCGGGATTTGACCCCCTCCTCCAGTCACGCTCCGGCGTGATGCGTGCGCAGGGCGGTCATGGCCAGCCACCATTCTATTTGACCTGTGGGATCTGCGATTACGCCGCGGCGACCTTAACCGCCTATGGTGTGAGTGCGGCGCTGTACGCGCGGACTCGAACGGGCAAGGGACAACATGTTGAGACCTCTTTGGCCAATGCCGCCATGGCCGTCCAATCCGGTGATTTTATTTTCTATCCCAACCGACCGGACTGTGAAAACGGTGGAGCTGATCTGTGGGGGAAGAGCCCCCTGTATCGCATTTATCCCAGCGCTGACTCCTCGTTCTTCCTGGCCGTGATGGAAGAGGCCCACTGGCAGAAACTTGGTCAGGCAGTAGGCTACCCGTCCCTATTCCAGGATTTTTCGTTCAACACCGCACGGGCAGGCGAGGTCGAAGGACCACTGGCGCAATCTCTCGCCACCATCTTTGCAAAACAGCCAACCGCGGACTGGATCGCTCAACTCGACCGAGCTGGGGTCCCCTGTGCCCCGGTGTTATCAATTGCAGAACTCTTTGAGGACGAACACATTGCAGCAAACGACTTGATCGCGACCCATACCCATCTGGAGTGGGAATTATATACAATAGTGCCGAACTATGATACGAGAATGGGCAATGGGCGAAGACTGGATTCAAGAGCGGATTGAATGTCGGGCGAGCGTGATTTTTGCTCGGGTATGCCAATCCATTGAGTCCGATATTCAGGCAATGGAAAAATATGCACCTGACTTGCCAGTGAAGGAGCAAGTCACCTGTCATGTCAAACATGAGCGAGACGCCATGACGGTCGAAGGGCGGCCTGCCTGGCATGATCGCGGCTTTACGCTCGTGCTGCGCTTAGATGAAAGTAAAGAAGAAATTGAAATCACGGTGACTCCACCGTCTGGAACCCGCTCAACACATCGTCTCTATGCAGACTGGCATCCGAGGGAGCATCGATGCGTGCTCTTTTTTGATGGAGACCCAATGGAACCGTGGCAGGTTTCCAAAAAACTGCTTGAACCTTTGCTCTTCACACGATCAACCTAGCTTCGGTGTGTCACGGACCATGCGTTTCGCACCTTGGTACTGAACCGGACCAAGCGGGCGGGCATTCTCGCGCCGGGCGCCTCGTCTACCAAGGCCGGCGAGAACGAGATAAGCGGCTTACAGGTCCAAGGTTTTTTTGAGCCCATTGATCTCATCGGTGACACGAACAAGGGCGGTAAAGGTTTCGGTGATGGTTTGGTTTTTTACAGACGACAGATAGTGCTGCATCTCTTCGCCATAGTTTCCCTCTTCATGCAGACGCAGAATGTCTGCCAACCCCTTTGCTATCTTGTCCGCCTTGCTTGAGAGACAGCGTTTCTCTTGCTCTTTCTCTCGGAGTTCCAGCAGGGCATGACCAAGATGCAACGCCTGTTCGTCTTTGCTCATAGTTATGGTGGTGTAGGGGATTTCTCCTCTTTTTTCAAGATGTTACGTGGATTTCCCATTTGACTTTTTCGGCACTTTCCTGTATTCTCTTTGCATATCAAGGAGATACAGACGTGGCGAACAACGCACCGGGCAAACATTTCCGACAGGGACTCTCACTCCGCAAGCTGACAAAGCTCTTCCCCGACGATGCCACAGCGGAGCAATGGTTCATCAACCAGCGCTGGCCGGACGGGATACTCTGCCCCTACTGTGGCTCCGACAATGTACAGACCGGAGCCAAGCATAAGAGCATGCCGTTTCGGTGCCGCGCGAAGGCATGCGGGGAGCGGTTCAGCACCAAGACCGGGACGGTCATGCAATCCTCAAACATGGGTTTTCAGACCTGGGTGTTTGCCATGTACTTGCTGACCACAAACTTGAAGGGCATCAGCAGTATGAAGCTCCATAGGGAATTAGACATCACGCAGAAATCAGCCTGGCACTTGGCGCATAGGCTCCGTGATTCTTTTGTCTCGGGCGGCGAACGGATGGCCGGGCCGGTCGAAGTGGACGAGGCATATCTAGGTGGTCGCAACGCGAACAAACATGCACACAAGAAGATCAAGAACGCGAATGGCACGGTCGGGAAAACCGCCGTGGTCGGCATGAAAGACCGGGGGACCAACCAAGTCCAGGCCAAGGTAGTCGAACACACGAACCAAGAGACCTTACAAGGCTTTGTGAATGCCAGAAAAGAGGATGGGGCGAAGGTCTACACGGATGAACATGGCGGCTATCTCGGCTTGGAGAACCATGAAGCCGTCAAGCACTCCGTTGGCGAGTACGTGAAAGACCAAGCCCATACGAATGGCATAGAATCCTTCTGGGCGATGCTGAAACGAGGATATGTCGGCACCTACCATCAAATGAGTGTGAAGCATCTGGACCGCTACGTTTCGGAGTTTGCAGGGCGGCATAATGCTCGCCCCCTGGATACGCTGGTGCAAATGGAATGTATCGCGCAAGGGTTGGTGGGGAAGCGGCTCCGGTACAATGACCTCATCGCGCAAGAATCCCAACGCCTTTGAGAGCTTCTTGCGGTCGTGTACTAAGTAGCCTCTGGGTGGCCTAGGTGGGCGCGGTAGCCCCTGATTGGTACAGCTTGACAATCTACCCGACTGTTCATATGTCTAGTGTATGGAAACCACCTGGAGAAGCCTGCTGGTCGCAGCCGTGAGTCCAGTCCTCACCATCGCGGCCCTCATGATCTGGCGGTACACGGATAATACGGCTGAGGCATTACAGCGGCTTGATACCGATATCCAAGCCGTGCGCCAAGACCTCAGTCGGGACATCAAGGAAACGAATAAGCTCCTGACGGACAATCTGATCGAACTCTCTGGGGATGTGGGCGCCCTTAAGGCTACGTCCCACTCTCACACCCAGCCCTAACAACGAGAGGAAAAGCGATGGCTCGGAATCCCTCAATAGTGAGGCCGGGGTCGTGTACTAAGTAGCCTCTGGGTGGCCTAGGTGGGGGGTGGTTTTGAGAGGTGGTACGGGTCAGGGGTTATGGGAGTGGGAGGACCCTCTGAGTTCCCCGATGTCGCCCTTCATTTCGAGCAGGTTGTCGGTGAGCAATTTATTGAGCGCTTTGATATCCGTATCGAGCGTGGTGATCTCCCGGTCGATCTTGCTATCCAACTGCCACCAGACAGTCATAACCGTCCCGACATTCAACACGGAGGTGGTCACGATAATGGCCATAATTTCTCTGAGGTGCATACATCTTATACTGTCCAAAGTGGGGAGCATGTCAAGTGCTGGGTCCTGTCGGCACTGGCTGAATTAAGCCACCGGGGCTCAAACGCAGCCATTCGGGGCGTTTTGAGTGGCTGCGTTTGAATGGGGGGAGTGGCTGCGTTTGAGGCCGTGTTAGCAAGTTGCTTCATCACCGAAGATCAGGCGCCAGGTTTGTTCGAGGTCAAAATCCCACCCAGTCTGTGTCAGACGAAACGTGCCGTGAGGCTGGTCGGGCTCATCGGAAGCAATCAGCCCCGTATGACAGACCGACTGGATAGCGGCGTGGAGTAACAGGTCCGGCAGGAACTCCCACGGGAACAGATACCGCGCGGTATTACAAATCTCCGCACGACTCAGGTATCTCTGCTCCAATCTCCTCATGGTCATGAGGAGTAGCCTGATGATCTTTGCGTTACGCCGGACTTGGCCCGAAGAATGATCTTCGCTATTATGTAGAGGCATGGAAGGTTCCTTTCAATCTGCGCGGTCTCTGCTGGGAACAGACCCGCGCGTTACGGGTTGATAAGGCGCACAAAGGCCAAGCCAGGGGTTGTGGCCCCCGGTTGGCAGAGAAACAGTAAAGAGAAAAATTGTCCCGGGTACTGGCTGAATTAAGCCACTTAGGTTCAAATGCAGCCATTCGGGGCGTTTTGAGTGGCTGCGGTTGAACGGAGGGAGTGGCGGCATTTGGTCTTGACCTCCAGCGGCGGGAATCTATACTAGTATGCCACTCACTATGGAACAGGACCATCCGAATTGGGTTGCGGAGCGCGCAAAATGTGACATGTCGCGTCTGTTCGACTCCCTCTATGCCCTTATCGCGGCCGACATCGAACGTTTCAATGCGGAACCATCAGTGTGCAGGGATTTCATCCTGTCTCAGCAGAAGCACGAGTGCGTCATTGAATCGCATACGGGTGAGCGGACGACGAATGCGGTGCTCACCTATCGCCCCCGTTCGCACCACATTGAGGTGCGCCAAGGCGAGCAGACCACGCATCTCATCACCACCCGCTGGGATGCGGTGAAATCACGGTGCTATGTGGTCGTGGAAATGTTGGGGGCGGAGTCCCCCACCCAGGAATTTCCCTATAAGAAGCTGTGGAAAGCCGCCCAGTATCTCCTGGAACCGATTCTCTTCCCGCCGCCCAGGAACCCGTAACGCCGGCGACCGTGGGGTGGCGACACCAGACGCTGTCTTACGAGACAATCCTCATCCACGTCTCCGCGCGCGCTCCGCCTCCGTCAAAATCCAGGCGGGATTCGGTCCCCGCGTGGCGCGGACTTTGCCGGCATTTTTGAGGCGGTGTTTCAGGTGGCTTTCGATCATGTTCTCGCAGCCTGTTCCTGAAAGTTTCAGCTCTTCCGCGATTTTCCGCACGCTCAACCCTTTCTCTGGGTCCTGCTCAAGCGCGGCCAATATCGCTTCTTGGAGACAAAATTCTCCGGCCGTTGCTATGTCGTGCAGATTGTTCATAGGTCTTCCTCCATCGGCCTTTCGCTCAGTGGCGTTCTAATAGATGAGCAGCCGCGTGGTGTCGTGGGGTTCGCTCACCTGTGCCACGGGCTGGCCGTTGAGCCCGCCGGGATAGATCGGCGGGACACAGGTGCGGGGTTCTTTGGGCTCATACGCGGTCCGGGCAGTGCGATAAAAGCGGGCCAGGGTCTCCAGGCCCCCGTCCGCCGTCCGGCGGAAGTCATCGAAGACGAGAATGAAGCAGCGGGGGTCCTGCGTGGTCGTGGCGGTCTGGTGTTCCAACGGGACCACCAGACTATACCCCTCCCCCAGTTCATTGATGGCCTGGCGGGTCTGGAGCGGCAAGCCATTGGCGAGCGTGCCGACTTCGAGGAGCTTGCGGAGCGCCGGTTGCAGGATCACATTGCCAAGGCGGTCTGTCCCGGTGACGCGCGTCCCGTACATGGTCCCGGTGAGGCTGATACCCCACGGCGGTATCGCGGAGAAGGGATAGAGTTTATTGGAGGTGGCGCCGTGGACGTAGCGGAGAAACTGCACGTCCGCCGGCCCCGCCACGTAGCGGTTGATACCGCCGTGCCTGCCAGATTCGATGAACTCTTGATACTCCGGGTTCTCCCATTGCGAGACGGATTGCCAGGACAGGATATCCGGCACCTCAATGGTCCAGGACGCCCGGTCCAGCAGAAAATCAAAGTCCGCGCTCGCCGGATAGTGGGGAGCGGTTGAGTCGTCGTACCACTCCTTCACGCTTACTAATTCCATGTGTTGCGTGGCCGTGTTCCAGGTAAACAGGCTCTCGTCGCCCGGTTCCGGGAAATCCTCGCTGACGCACGTGCCCGAGACATGCGGGGACGTGAACGCCTCCCGTGGCATCACCACCCAGAACCGACTCCGAGCAAACTCTCGCCCGTCATCATACACCACGGCCGTGTGAGACCCGTTCCCCAGATTGCCCCAGTTCATGATCGAGACGAACCCCACATTCGCATGGGGACAGGCCCCCGCATGCAGCACGTCTCTCCGCTCTGCGCCGTGCAGTAACGGGAGGGACGGGCCGTCATTAAAACGGATAGTCAGCTCGCCGGCGTCACATTTCCAGCCCGAAATGACCCCAATGCCGGATAACGTAGTCTGGGGCGCGGGAATGTCCAACGCAGCGGCATAGACGACCCCGCTCAGCGCACCCAGCATGACCACAATGCTTAGCATATGCCGGTACATGGTTGTCCCCCTCTTGTTACTGCCGCTGCTCTTTCTCGATACACCCCTGCTCGTAGTAGAGATGATTCAGCCGGTCTAACCGCGCGACCGCCGCGGCTTCCGCACTCGACCCTTGCATTTCGTTGACAATGACCCCCGGCCAGAACGTCAGGGCCATCCCCACATTGCGGCCAGAGAAGCCGGTCTTCTGATCGATCTCTGCGCGGGCGTCTTCCACGCGGGCGATCTCTGCCCGGAGTGCCGAACAGGATAACTGCGTATCGCTGGCTTGAGAAACCCGCACCTTGCTGTGGGTACAGGCGCTACTACTGAGCAGTCCCACTGTCACGACTCCCACCATCACGCGCGCCCATTTACGCATATGCCTTCCTCCTCATACGAACACAGACACCGGCAGATGAGAGTCGCCGGGCCGTGTATCCATCACACAAACGGGTGTTATGAGAAGGCTCTGCCTATTTGCTGCGGGGTGGGTAGCTACTCCCGCCCCGGAAGGCAACTGTTGTATTCAGCAGACAGCCCGACATGCGGACCGTTTGTGAATGGATACAGACTGGAAGGTAGCCTACCCCAGAATCCTTGACAAGTTCACGAACTGATTTAGTATAAAGTCGCCTGTGACCGAGGGCTGCGATTGACAACTAGGACAACAATTACTAAGCCAATAGGAATCGCATGCCGAAGTACGTCTTAATTCTAAGGTACCCACCATCCTCCGCCGCGGTGCAGACGTTGGAATCTCGGATCAAGGATATTGGCGCTGAATATCACAAGGTCAGTGAGGAATCATGGGCGTTACAGAGTGCAAAAAGCTCACGACAGATCAGCGAGCAATTATTCCCCCGGACCAAGACCACAAAAGCGACGAGCCATGTGGTGCTGCGGTGTGATGCGTATTGGGGATTTCATGATCGTGAATTGTGGGAATTTTTGGACAAGAAAGAAACCTGACCATGAGCCTCCGGCCCTCCCAGGGTGAACTGCCTGAGCAGTCCGAACAAGCCCCACCGACAGAGCAGACTGAGCCTTCCTTGCAACATCCGGCTGACCAATCCTGGGTGTTGCAAATACTGCTTGACCTCAAAGAATCAGTTGGCCGTATTGATGGACGCATTCAGGAGCAGACACGGAGGATAGAAGGGCTTGCTGGAGAGTTGAGCACAATGCGTGAGAGCATGCTCACAAGCACAGGGGCACGATGGCTGGTGAGCCTTGTCATTACTGTCATCCTTGCAATCGGTGGCCTGATCTACCGCGAGATAACACGTGCCCCTATTCAGCCCAATGCCCTTCCGAGCAATGTTCCTGAACGAACAGAATTCACTGACCCGGCCTCTGCACAACCTCTTCCCTCTCAGACGCTTTCACATGAAGAACAGGAGGCCAGCCCATGAGAGAGTCCCAGACGGGGTGCCAAGACTAGTTTTGGGGTCGAGTGTTCCAGTTCGGCCCGATTCCTGATGTGGCGCCGTTTCCCCGCACAGTGGCGCCGTTTCAGCCCCCGAAATCCAAATGACGCCACCGGCCCGAAAGAGCGACACTGACTGCTAAATTGCGCCAGGACCCCACCATTCAGGCTTGACTTTTTCCACAGGATAAGCTACTCTTTTTCTAATAAAAACAGGGGCTTAGGAGAAATAACAACCCCGGTCGGAGAGGAACCCGGCCGGGGTTCATTGCGCCACGTGGGGACGGAGCGAGGGGATACCCGTTATCTGGAAAGTGCTCCAGTGGCCCGAGTCAGGAGGGCCAGAATGAATATCCTACCGTTTCCTCAGCAAGTTGAGGTGGTGAGCTTATTGATCGAAGGGATGTCGATGCGCGCGACGGCGCGGAAGACCCGCGTGGACCGCAACACGATCATGCGGCTCAACCGGCGGGTGGGCGAGGCGTGCCACCGGCTGCACCATGCCCGGATGCGCGATCTCCAGTGCACGCGGGTGGAAATGGACGAGACCTGGAGTTTCGTGGGCAAAAAGCAAAAGAACGTGCAGGACCATGACCCGCCTGAGGCTGGGGATGCCTACTTGTGGCTGGCGCTCGATGTCCACACCAGACTGATTATCAGCTACTTCGTCGGGAAGCGGAATGCGGAGAGCGCGCAGGCGTTTGTGGCCGACGTGCGGAACCGGGTGGTGAATCGCCCACAGATTGTGACAGATGCGTTTACGGCGTATGAGGCGGCGGTGGAGGCGGCGTTCGGCACTGAGGTGGACTATGTGATGATGAACAAGCGGGCCGGCGGGTATCCCGTCCAAATTGGACACCCCGACCTGACCCAGGTGACGACCAACCATGTCGAGCGGGCCAACCTGACGGTACGGACCCACCTCCGCCGTCACACCCGGCGCACGAACGGGCACAGCAAAAAGCTGACACCCCACCAGGACGCGATTGCCCTCTTGATTGCGTATTACAATTTTTGCCGGGTCTGCGAGCCACTCCGGGTCTCGCCGGCGATCGAGATGGGCCTGACCGATCATCTGTGGAATGTTCCAGAGTTGTTGCGGGAAGCCGCGGCCGCCCCACCGATTGAGCCGATCATCCCACCGCCAGCCGTCTACCCCCGACCGGGCCGCCGACCGTTCAAACTCGTGGTCGGAGGCCGCAACACGAAGGTGCGATAGGACGTGACCATCACCGAATCTCGGCAAAGAAGAAGGGCTCCAAGACCGCCTGGACGACCTTCCACAGCGGGTCGTGGGGAAACTCCAGATGCGGTCCCGTGTCCAGTGGATCACGGGACTGACTGATGACGACTTTGCATTGGCTGGCCTCCGCGTCCCAGCGGGTATGAATGACCTGCACTGCGCCATTCGTGGTCACGGTAATCACGTCGTCCGCGGGATCATAGCAGAAGGTGCAGAAATGGGTGCCCGGCCGGCGGCGTTGGACCCGAAAGGTGCATTGGTCGTAGGACTCATGAGAAAACACCATCTCCCACTTCCGCCGTTTGCATTCCGCCTTCATCGCGTCCACATGCTGCTCCACTAAGGAGTGGAAGTCCGCAAATAAGGACCGCATATTGCATTTGGCCCGCTCCGCAATCCAGGCCGTCGTCGCATCCTGTTCCATGCAGCAGACCATAACGCTTCAGGCAGGGGCAGACAAGAGTGAGTGGCTGCATTTGACCTGAACTGAGTGGCTGCGTTTGAATCCAACTTCCGCCACTCAAAATTAAATGCAGCCACTCACTCCCAAACGCAGCCAGTACCGTCCTGTCGGCACTGGCTGAATTAAGCCACCGGGGCTCAAACGCAGCCATTCGGGGCGTTTTGAGTGGCTGCGTTTGAATGGGGGGAGTGGCTGCGTTTGAGGCCGTGTTAGCAAGTTGCTTCATCACCGAAGATCAGGCGCCAGGTTTGTTCGAGGTCAAAATCCCACCCAGTCTGTGTCAGACGAAACGTGCCGTGAGGCTGGTCGGGCTCATCGGAAGCAATCAGCCCCGTATGACAGACCGACTGGATAGCGGCGTGGAGTAACAGGTCCGGCAGGAACTCCCACGGGAACAGATACCGCGCGGTATTACAAATCTCCGCACGACTCAGGTATCTCTGCTCCAATCTCCTCATGGTCATGAGGAGTAGCCTGATGATCTTTGCGTTACGCCGGACTTGGCCCGAAGAATGATCTTCGCTATTATGTAGAGGCATGGAAGGTTCCTTTCAATCTGCGCGGTCTCTGCTGGGAACAGACCCGCGCGTTACGGGTTGATAAGGCGCACAAAGGCCAAGCCAGGGGTTGTGGCCCCCGGTTGGCAGAGAAACAGTAAAGAGAAAAATTGTCCCGCATGACCTTGACTCCTGCCATGCGGGCTGCTAGGGAAAGGGTGCTTATTCGCTTCCCCGTGCGTTCCGCATGGCAAATGACCCGGCCCTCTTGGGGCCGGGGTTTTTTGTATTACGTCTTGTCGTTTCTATACCAAACACCGTCTTACAAGACAATCCTTACGGGCACTAATCGAGATAAAACTCCAAGTTCATGGTGGTCGGTTGGATGAGACTTTCGACCCCATTCTCAGGCACACAGACGCCGCCTTCCCGTGCAGAGACAATCCCTGTCACCGGCATGTTAATATCTCCATAGCGGTCTTTTGTAACCGTATTGAAGAGCAGGACGAAACAAAAGGCAGACGCCCGGCTTCCATACGATTGTTGCCAGCCTGGGATATGGACCGTCGTGTCCGTGGCCGGAAAAACCACCGCATACCGATAGCCATGAAAGGTCGGGAGGCGCGGCACGACATCGACGGGGCTACCGAGGACAAACTCTTCCGACCCATGATGGCCCCTATATCGCCCGACGAACACGTCTCGACCCGACGCCATCCGCCGGTAGCCGAGAAAGGTCACATCGTCAGACCCCCAGATGAGATTATCGGTTGCCGTCGTGATATCAAATTCCCAGAGCCATTCTTCATCATCAATCAGGAAGGCAAACTGCGATAAATCGCCCGTGGTGTCTGGTGCCGGGGGTGGTTGTGCATAGACTTCTGCCAACTCCAGGTGTTGTGTGCCTTCATTCCACACAAAGCGACTGGTGCGCCCAGGCGTGGGGAAGTCCGACACGTCAATATCGACTACAACACCCCGTAAGAACTCTTCGCCCGTCGTACCGACCGTGAAGGTATTCCGGTCAAACTCGACCCCGTTGTCATAGGCGACGGCCGTATGCGTCCCGGCGCCGATACTGTTCCAGTTGACCTGGGTGATAAAGCCGTTATGGGCCTCCCCATCACAATGTGGACTCGTGTCTGTTCGCAAGACTCCCATCGACATCTCCAGGGCCGGGCCGCCATCAATCCGCACGGTAATATCCTGGGCATTGCACTTCCAGCCGGAAACAAAGCTAATACCACTCACGGTCGTATCCTGAGCGGGACTCCCGAGAAAGCCAGCGGATGGCTCGGGTTCCGGCTCAGGCGGTGTCACCGCTTCCACCCCATAGAGCGCTTGAATGCCCGCGATGTCATCCGGTTGCAGCGTGTCATAGGTATTCCGTAGATTCATGACCGCTTCCACGTTTTGTCCCAACTCGTCGGGATGGCCGAGCCCAACAATATGCCCGAACTCGTGTAACAAGAGCGCGCGAAGATTAAAAAGATAGGCTTCTTTCACATAGACATGCGGCCCATCCGGCCACAGAATGGCGAGCCCATGCCAGTCTCTCCCCCGCCTTTCAATATCATCGAAGACGACTTGGTCTTGTGAACAGCCGAGCCCTGTTCTGAAAGCCATGACGACGACCGCCCCCGAAAGACGACACGGGTCAGCCGTGGTATCGGCCCTGCGTTCAATAAATCTGAAAGGAGACCCCGCGGCATTCCAGGTGGACATCGCGTGTCGGATCGCCGCGCGCCAGTCTGCTTGTGACAGGGAACCACAGCCACGACTGCTGCGACAGAATCCATGTACTACGACTGGTGCCTCTCCATCAGGATAGGGTTGTCCCACGCCTCTAGTCCAGGCCCCAGCCCGCCCCACCTGGATACCGGCAAGTATCCCGCCTATGACGAGTCCCCACAGGAGTGCCGTTTTCCAATGATACCGCAGGTTCAGCCGCGTATTCGTCCAGTCTGCCATGCCCGCCCTCCGTCAGTCTGTTGGAGGATCAATCAAGTAGGAAGGAGCCAGGAGCGGCAGGTGCTACAGGCATGTCGAGGCCGCTGCCCGGCTGATCCAGGTTGCCGGGCCGTGTTACTCTCACGACGCAAGACTACGATGTGAAGGTCTACCTGTTCACCACCACCGGGGTAGCTACTCCCCAATGTGTCTGTGGCTATTGTATTCAGCAGCGACCCGACGTGCGGGTCTTGCGTCCAGAGTAACGGCGCCACTATTGCACACCTCATGAGAAGTTGCCACTATGACAAGGTGTGGAAGTTGTCTAGCATAGGACTCAGATGAGAGAGGAGACGCCCCATGCCGGAGTATCCCCAAAAGGAACCGCGTGTTGTCGAGATTATCCGCTCGGACTATCAGCCGTCACAAGCGGAATTGGAAGAGGACCTCAGCATTGACGCCTCTTTTGAGGAGCTGATGCAGTCGGTAGTTCAGCCGGTTGACATCAAGTATATCCCCCGCCCAAAGAAGAACTAGCGGAAGTCAGAACCCCGCTGAATAGAGGGATTTCGGCACTTTGGTATATAATTCCCTCTGGAGTGGGGGGAAGTGCGACAGACCGGTCTCTTTGCCAAATTCTTCCGGACCCCTACGAGTATTCCTCGCGTTGCGCCGATGTTGGGCCAGCATACACGAGAAGTCCTCCGAGAAGTTGCTGGATACGATCAGGACCGGATTGATCGGTTGATGCAAGCAGGAGCGGTGAAGCAGGGAGAGTAAACGCGGCTCCGGGACTCGACCGGTAGAAATCCCAGCTGCATATCAGGCTCTTTTACTCAAGAAAGCCCACGCGCATCGTCCTACTCGTCTTCAATGTTCTTGATCTGCAAGCCTGCCGGCAGCGTCTCGTCCAAAATACGCGCCTGCTCCCTGGCCTCAAGCGGAACGACCTCTCGGACCTGCCTGGCCCACCGCTGGCCAGCAGAAAAGGATGCGAGTCGCTCGGCAACCCGTTCACGCAAGGCTTCATCCAGGTCGCACGTGCGGTCGCCCGTACAGCGGGCGATTTGCGCCAGCGCAAACGCAGTCGCTTCAGGCTGACGCCAGGTTTTTTCAAGCAGACGCTGGACCCACCGGGCCGCTTTTTCTTTGCGGACCACACAGTTTGCCGGTCCGTACAGGAGCGACCGCGCTCCGAGACGAGACAGCGCCCAGAGCTCTTGGTCTGACGCCTTCCCTTTCTCGATGAGCCGGACCAGAGCCTCACCCAGAGTATTTTTAGCTTCGGTATCGAGCCGCTCACAGCTTGCCGCCACCTGCCACATCTCTCGAACTTCCTGCGGACCGGCTTTCCGGTTCCCGGATTTCTTGGGCGCTTTAGCCCGAGACGAACCTGGGAGAATGCGCGCCGCAATCTCACGCTGGAGTACTGTCTGCTGCTGTTGACTCAACCCTCCTGCCACCCGCTTCCACAGCGTCCACCATTCGGCCCGACACTGGGTCGCCTTCGCATGCGCGATGCCCCAGCCGTAGAGTTTCCAGAGTTGTTGCATGCGCCACTCATCCGTGGGATGGCCAAACCCTGGGCGCAGCAGAAAGCCGGCAAGATTCAGCCAACGGGCTTCATACTCAGGCCCCTTTCCCCGTCCTTTTTGCACCTCCCATAAGACATCCCACAAGACGCGAATAGCGCTCAGCGGCCAACTGTCCCGCGTGGTTCCCAGGGTTTCTTCGAGCTGGCGGGTCAGGGTCTGGGGCTCAATCTCCAGCCCTGCTGTTTTTCCGGTCGTAAACACCCGCCGCAAGAGAGACTCAGCGTTCGTCAAACGCCCTTCATCGATGACCAGTTCTTCGCTGACCGCCGCGTGGGCCGCCGGCGCTACGCGGGAGAGCTGCCCTTCCCCGCGTAGTTGAAACTGCAAGCGCCAACGATGGCCAGTCTTGCGCGCTTCGCACCACAGTTCGAGCGTCCCGACTTCAGTGAAACGAGCGGAGACCTGGACTGGAATTTTGGTGACCCCGGTTTTTTTGCCAAACCGCAGGACTGTCGTGATGGGAGGGAGGCGCGTCAGCGTGTCCGCGTCCAGCCCGAGCACCTCCCCCGGTTGGTCACCGCTGCGCATGCCCGAAGCGTACAGCGGGAAACTCACCGGCTGATTGGCCAGTACCTCGAACTCCTGTTCCGTCAGCTGAATCTCTTCACCCTCCTCCATGCCCCTGCGTACGAGACAAACAGCGGAGACTGAATCGCCAGCCGGTTTGGCTTGCTGCTGTCCATTCCGAGAGCTTCCTCCAACGCCAAGGTAGTACGAACGGGCACTCCCTCCGCCGATGCGGATCCCGTGGCCGCGCCGCACCAGGCCGTAATAGGCTGCTCCATGGGCGACGGCTAAATCGAGATGCGCGTGGGAAAGGGTGGCGAGCTGCCACGCGTCTGGCCCGCGAGCTTCTTCGCTTTGGAACCACGACGCAACTGTCCGTGCAATCCGCTCCCGTAGGGCCAGCGGAGTCAGCGCTCCACCGTTAAACAGCAGGGCATCCGGGCGTGCCAGCCCGAGCGATGTCTGCTCTACATCAGCGGCGTGCTGCCTCAGAAAAAATGCGATATGGCGTAAGATCTCCGGCTCTGTTTCATACGGCAGGCCGAACTCCTGGAGTCCAGTCCGTTCAGCTTGCCGAGGTGTGGCCTCAGCTTCGACGCTGGGGAAAAACCCGTCAAGGACGACCCGTTCAATATCTGCTCGGGTCAGGCGGTCACTCAGCGTACCGCCAATAACCGCCCTGCCACGCCCAGGGACAGTCAGCGTCACCTGCTCTTTCAACGGGTCGGCAAACAGATCTTCTTTGGCCGACCGACACAAATGGCACAATAGATGCCAGCGTTGGGGGTCGAGCCGTTTGCCCTTATTGAGACGTTCTTCGACCAGACGGGCCAGCGCCACGTCCATATTATCGCCCCCAAGCAGCAGATGATCGCCGACCGCGACCCGTTCCAGGCCGAGTTGATTCCTGCCTGACGTAACCGTCATCAGACTCAGATCGGTCGTCCCTCCACCAACGTCACAGACTAAAATAACGTCTCCCGGTTTGAGTTGGGTCTGCCATGAGTCGCTATGCGCGACTAACCAGGCGTATAAGGCCGCTTGTGGCTCTTCTAAAAGCGTCAGCTGCGAGAGTCCGGCGCGTCCGGCAGCTTCTACGGTCAGTTCGCGGGCGACTTCATCAAAAGAGGCGGGAACGGTCAGGATGATATGTTGCTCTTCCAGCGGATGGGCTTTGCCCATTTCGTGCTGCCAGGCCCGACGCAGGTGCAGCAGATAACGAGACGCCGCCTCAACCGGAGATATTTTTTGTACTTCAGACAGTCCGTCCCAGGGCAAAATAGCGGCCTGCCTGTCTACCTCGGCATGACACAGCCACGACTTGGCCGAAGAGACGAGTCGGCCAGGGATGCGAGATCCCTGGACCTGGGCGAACTGTCCCACCGCACACGCCGGTTCACGCTCCCACGGCAGGCTCAGGCTCCCCTCCGGCAGGTCGTGCGGACCGGACAAATACAGGAACGATGGAAGCGTCGGGTGAGCGCTCACCGCTGCTTCGCGGCTTAATTGTGGGATGGGAAAGTGGAGGACCTCGGTCGAGCGGGCGGTATCAATATAAGCGACCGCACAATTTGTTGTACCCAAGTCTATACCAACGATGTAACGGGAATCCGCCGTCATGATATTCGCATGGTAAGAATGACAAGATTATACGTCAGGGAGGCTCGCGACCAGCCCTGATACTGCATCGTTTGACCTGGTTGAGGTTCCCCCGAAAGGCATGTTGCCTACTCTGGGATTTCCACTTCCGCAGGCGCAATGATCTGCGGATTCTGGCCTGTTGGCTGTGCGGGCAGGGTCACCGAGACGGCTTTCCAGCCGGCATGACGCAACTCACCTCGAAAGGGCGCTGCGCCGCTGACATTGCCCGTCAGCCGGACGGTCGAGGGGTCAAAATCCTCAGGAACGGCGATCGTATCACCTTCGGTCCCGTCCAGGATCGGTTCGATATTGAGGTGCTCGGTCAGAACTTTTCGACACGACGCATGAATCGTCCGTACCGCAGCGCCGACCTGCGTGTCGTCATACGCATCGATATCTTCACGCAGGAAATCAACCAGCCGCCCTTCGCGCTGCAAGAGCGCCAAAAGGTGGATAGCCGTATCCGCAGGGGTCACTGCCGGTGTTAGTGATTCCTGTGGCTGCTCTTCGGCCGACTCTTGCACGGTTCCTTCAAGCACCACACAGCGGGGAACGATCAGCAAAAGCAGCAGTCCGATGACAATGGGCGCTCCAGTAAAGTATACCAACGACGCAGAGTGGCCTTCTCCAGCCAGATTCCCGAGCGAGCCCATACCGTCGCCCTGCACGACGACATAATTCCCGACCGCCAATACGCTACTCAGCAAAATAATTGTCAGTAGAGCGGTCGAGGTCAGCTTTGGTTTCATAGGTCTCCGTATTCCAGCCCGTCACTATTTCGATTCAGTCAACGACGCACGCCTGAGCCAAATCAGAAAATAAGGCCCAGCGCTCAATGCTGCGCGGCTCTTCAATAAGACCGCTGGTCAGACCCACGAAGGTGAGTGCCCGAACCGGGTCGGCCCAAGCCATGATGCTGCTGGCACCGGCATGTCCGTAGGTCCGTGGCGAGGCGAGCGAGCCAAAATATGAGGGGAAGATACCGCTCCCGCGTACCCAATACCCCAAACCGCGATTCGCCGGAGCAAGCGGCCATTGTTTGGCCACGCGTATGGGCTCGATCAAGCGGTCTTCCATATCCCCGGTATGAATCGTGGTCGCCAGCTCGACCAGGGCTGGGCTGAGCAAACGGACGCCGTCAAGCTCGCCGCCGTTGAGCCACATCTGGTAGAAACGGGCCAAATCATACACGGTGGAATACGAGCCACCGCCCGGAATAGCCGCGGCCTGGACTTCAGGGGCGTTGAACGCCTCCAGAAACGACATGGGGAACGGCACGCCACCCTCATCGAGCGCCTGGACTGGCACCCGGCGTTCCTGCATGTCGGGCCGGACACCCATATGGGAGTCGTACATACCTAATGGGCCGTATAAATCCTCTGCACACATTTGGGCAAAGCTGCGCCTGCCACCGTCTACCCGGCGGGCAATCTCGGCTAAAATCCACGACCCCGTCAGCGCGTGGTAGTGGACGGCTTTTCCGGGTTCAAACTCCAACGGCTGGGCACAGATACGCGCAATCGTGGCCTCCCAATCGCCCCACTTTGACATCGGCCAGTCCAGGGCCATATTTGGAAATCCAGCCGTGTGGGTCATCACTTGCGAGACGGTCACACTCCGCTTGCCGACAGCGGCAAACTCCGGGATATAATCCGCGACCTTATCAAACAGTTGGACCTCACCCTGGTCCACTTTCATGAGTAGCATCGTCGCGGTAATGGGCTTGGTGGTTGAAAACAAGCAGAAGATGTCCTCCGTTTTCGCCGTCCGACCCTCCCGCGGTTGGGCGTGGCCAAGCGCTCGCGCGGCAGCGATCTTGCCATGCCGGGCGAGCAAAAACGCGCCGCCGAACAACCAGCCTGCCTTGATTTTACGCTCTACGACGGAAAAGAAACGCTCGACACGGGCCGGGTCCATACCAACTGCTTGGGGTTCAACTGTTTGCATGCTGCATCCTCCGTTGTGGCGAGTTCCAGTGAGACATCCTGAACGCTCCGGCTAGGCCGCTGGTGGCTTGAGCGTCATCCCCATAATGTTATAGCCACCGTCAATATGCACGATCTCGCCGGTAATTTTTTCAGCCATTGGACTGCATAAGAAAAGGGCGGCTTTGCCGGCGTCGGTGTTCCGAATTTCCTCTCGCAACGGCGCATATTCGCGCATATGATTCTGCATGAGCTCGAAACCGGGGATGCTAGTGCCAGCCTTGGTGGCAGTCGGACCGGGCGAAAGAGCATTGACCCGAATGCGGTGCGGAGCCAGATCAAAGGCGAGATTCCTGATGATATTGTCGAGCGCCGCCTTGGTCACACTCATCAGCTGATAGCCAGGAACGACCTTTTCGCCGGCGTAATAGGTCATGGCCAGAATGCACCCGCCACGGTCCTTCATGAGCGGGAAGGCGCCCTTTGCCAGCGCAATCAGCGAATACGCACTGACATCCATGGCCAAAGCGAAATCCGCGCGCGCGATGTTCACGAAACGCTGCCCAAAAGACGTTGGCGGGGCATACGCAATGGAGTGAATCAGATAGTCCAGATGCCCGAACTCCTGCTCCACCTGTGAGAAAAGCCGCTCGACCTGCTCGTCCTTACCCACATCGCACTCAGCAATCAGCGGATTATTGAGTTGGTTCGGGATGTCTCCCATCATGCGTCGCACGGCCTTGCGCTGAATGGAGAGCGCAATCCGAGCGCCGCCATCGTTGAGCAGCTTGGCGATGGGCCAGCCTATGGAATTTTCGTCCAAAACCCCTGCCACCAGGGCGGTTTTCCCGGAGAAGTCGAGGAAGCTTCCCACATTTTCAGTACGATCAACCATTATCCCTCCAGTTTTCCCCTATGCGGCCCGCGTGCCCTGGAACACTTCACACGAACTTCCTGCGGTACGGAAAGGTAAGCACCAGCAGAATAAGGAGTATCACAACATAGAATAGACCAAAGCCGACGACGGGCTCAGACTCGTTATAGACCTGTGCCCATATCACGTATGAGACCAGCATATAACCGACGCTGAACACGACCAAGTGCCAGCCGAAACGCTGCATTGTCCAGAGATGATACGCGAGGCTGCCCGCGACCAGCAGTTGCAAGGCGTGCATGAGTTGGGCGGACAGACCGAACACGCGAAAGCCCAAAACGACACTGACCGGACCTGCGGCATAGGGCCGCTCAAACGGAGCAATAATATCCCAAACAATAAACACGGCTGCATAGACAGCCACCAGACAGGCTGCAATGGTGACCATAATCGGCCGGGTCGGACGAGACGAATAGCGGGACTGGGTGCGTGTCGCGGCCATTAAGCACGAAGATCCTCAGGGGTCTCTTTTCCCGGTATTTATTGCCCGGTGTTTATTCCCCCGTAAATTGGGGCTCCCGTTTCTCCACAAAAGACTGAATCGCTTCTTTATGGTCTGCCGTATGAAAACAGTGTTTTTCTATCGACAGTGAGGTATCGAGCACCAAGTTAACCGTCTCACGGAGAATTTTGTTCACCGAAACCTTGGTTCCCCGGATTGCCATACGCGGGCCATTGGCCATGCGGGTGGCAAAGGCCATGGCTTTTTCCATGAGTTGATCCGCAGGAACAACATGATTGACGAGTCCAATACGCTCGGCCTCCTCGGCCCGGACCAGGTCGCCGGTCATGAGAAACTCCTTGGCTTTGGCCGTTCCAATCAGCCAGGGCCAGATAATGGCTCCCCCGTCTCCGGCAACAACACCGACGCGGACATGCGGGTCACCAATTTTTGCGTTATCCGCCGCATAAATGACATCGGAGAAGAGCGCCAGGGTGGCACCCAGACCGGTTGCCGGACCGTTGACCGCGGCGATAATCGGCTGTTCTACCTCCAGCATGTCTATGATGATTTTACGCGCCTCGGCGAAGAGCGCATCCAACTGCGCGGCCGTCATATCCTGGAACCACTTGATATCGCCACCCGCACAGAATGCGCGGCCTTTACCCGTCAGCACCACAGCCTCCGTCTCCGTATCCTGGGCGATGTCAGCGAATATCTGAGACAGCTCAGTATGCAACTGGGCATTAATGGCATTCAGTGCTTGCGGACGATTGAATGAGACCGTCAACACCTTCCCGTCGCGCTGGGCGCTGAGACAGTCATATCGGCTATAATCCATAGGGTTTCCCTCCTTTTCTTCTTAACCCTTTTCTTCTTGACTGGGGCAGCCTATCATCAGGGCGGCTTATTATCGGTCAGGCAGCATAAACGATCAAGGGAAGGTGTTATGCGGATTTACTTTTGCCGACAGGGTTTGACCTATATATGCCGGATCCTGCAACAGGAACTGCCTGAGGATTATATTCTGGATTGTCCACCCGATACAGTTCCGGAAGCAGCCCAGCAGGCGGATGTATTGATCCCAACGGTCTCACCCATTGGCAGCGCTGCGCTCCGTTCACCTCGGTTGAAGCTCGTCCAGCAGTACGGCGCGGGCTTGGACTCGGTCGATATTCCGGCGGCCACTGCCGCGGGTGTCTATGTCGCGAATGTGCCAACGGCAGGCACTGGCAATGCCGAATCCGTTGCCGAACTCGCCCTGCTTTTCATGCTCGGTCTGGCCAGAAAATACCGGCAGACTCAAGAGAGTATCCAAAACAGAGTCTTGGGGTCGCCCATGGGACAAGCCCTCAAGGGTAAAACAGTGGCCATTATTGGCTATGGCGGCATTGGGCGGGCGCTTGCCCAGCGTTTGGCCAGCTTTGAAATGCACATACTGGCCGTTTCCCGCCGGGGACCGACACCCGACAAGCCGGACAACGGCATTCCTCTCACCCATGTTTCCCAAGACGAGCTTCATGCGGTCCTGCGAGCGGCCGATTTTGTGGTTACCGCCCCGCCCCTCAATGACAAAACGCGCGGCCTCATGGGCCAGGCTGAATTCGCCTGTATGAAGCCGGAAGCCTTTGTGATCAACGTCGCCCGCGGGCCGGTATTGGACTACGCTGCCCTGCTGACCGCCCTGAGGGAAGGCCGCATCGCGGGCGCGGGCCTGGACGTGTTCTGGTCCGAACCCTTTGACCCGAACGACGAAATTTTCCAGTACAACGTCCTGGCAACCCCGCACATCGGTGGCGCAACCGACGTCAGCCTCCAGGGTATTGCCAAGCGGGTAGCCGAGAATGTGAACCGGCTACGCAGGGGCGAAATGCTCCTGAACTGCGTCAACGCCGAGGTGAAGCCGAAGGGGTAGCCATGAGGGTGAAATATTTTAAGGATACAGATACTGCACTCTTAGAATTTTCCGACCGTCCGATTCAGGAGACGCAAGCAGTCAACGAGAACAGCTATCTTGATCTCGACGCTGATGGGAACCTAGTCAGCATAACGATTGAGCACGCCACACACACCACGCCTCTGCCCGAGGTTGTCGTTCAACAGTTCGACCACCAGGTCGCTCCATAGGTTCCACACTTCATACTTCAGACATAAAAAAAGGCGGAGAGTTTTCTCCTCTCCGCCTCAGAGCAGGTTGCTGAATGAGCGCTACGACCGCTGCTCTGACGAGATATACGGGGATTCGTGACTCCCGGTGTACACTTGCGTCGGTCGAAAGATCCGGTTGTTCTTGAGTTGCTCATGCCAGTGGGCCAGCCAGCCAGCTACCCGGGCAATGGCAAAAATCGGTGTGAACTGGTCAATGGGAATATCCAGCTTGTCATAGACGACACCAGAGTAAAAATCGACGTTCGAGGCAATCCCCTTCGCCCCGACTCGCTCGCTGATCACCTTCTCAACCTCTTGGGCGACCTTGTACAGCGGATGCTCACCTTTGGCTTCAAACAGCTTGAGGGCAAGACCTTGCAGGGCGTTCGCCCGTGGGTCTTTAACCTTGTATACCCGGTGCCCCATGCCCATGATTTTTTGTTTGGCCGCCAGACGTGCTTCGATAAACGGCCTGGCATTGTCCACCGTTTCGATCTCCTGGAACATCTTGAGCGCCTGCTCGTTGGCTCCACCGTGGAGGGGACCGGTCAAAGCGCCAATGGCCGACGACACCATGGTATACGGGTCAGCCTCGGTAGACCCGACGACCAGGCCACTAAACGTCGAGGCATTCATCGTATGCTCAGCGTGTAAGATCAGACACACGTCCATAATGCGCGCGTCGAGCGGATCGGGCTCCTCCTCGTTCAGCATCCACAGAAAATTCGCGGCATGAGACAGGTCGTCTCGGGGCCGGACCGGTTCGTCGCCGTGGCGCATACGCTCAAATGCCGCCACAATAGTCGGCATTTTGGCAATGAGACGGATGGTCGACCAATAGCGCTGCGTTTCGTCTCGGATATCCCGAGCCGGATAAAACATGCCCATAGCGGCCACCGAGGCCTGGAGCATATCCATAGGATGACCATTTTCCGGCATGCATTTCATCATGTCGAGAATGCGATACTTGACCCGCCGGTGGGTGCGCAGATCTTGATCAAAGTTCTTGAGTTCGTCACGAGTGGGCAGTTTCCCAAACAGGAGCAGATACGCCACCTCCTCATAGGTACTCTTCTCGGCCAGCTCCTCAATTGAGATGCCACGGTATTCCAGGATGCCCTCCAGGCCATTAATGAAGCCGATTTCCGACTCCATAATGGGCACCCCTTCAAGTCCGGGTACCAGTTTCTCCATAATCAACCTTTCTACACGTTCACCAAGTTTCCACACGCAAGCCGAGCCACGACCTTAGCCCATCTGTTTGTTAAACGATTCGAGATCAAAGTAATCGCGCCAGGCAGATATCCTGCCGTCCGTAATTTCAAATATACCCGCCACCGGTAAGGAGATCGTCTTTGGTCCCACGACAAAGGTATCAACCCGCTCGTTCATCACCACGTTCCCCGCTGAGGTGGTATGCTTGATCTCGAACTGCGCGCTCTGCGCGTTCTTTAAGAACGGCTCGGCAAAGGCGCGAAAGGCAGCGTGTCCGACACAGGGCTCCATGGGGATATTGTGATAGAAACAATCTTCACTCAGGTAGTCCAACAGCTCATCTACGTTGAGGTTTGACCAGGCGTTACAGAAATCCGTAACAAATTTTTCGTTTTCTGCGCTCATAACAAGATCCTCCTTCGGTATTGGTTGGACACTGGGCCCCCAGCTGCCCCATTATTCCTATCGGAAATGGCCCATGCATAGCAAGCCTCCATCGAATTCGGTTTTTCGGATTGTGTTGACGCCCGTGCAACCCTTGTTTACTTTGCACGGATGGCCGATTTCTACCACCCTTTTGCGCCCACAGCAGGCACGCTGCGCGCCCGCCGACCTGACGTCAGCGAGATACTCCCCAACCTCTTTGTTGGAGAGTATCCGAGCGTTGAAGATATACCGTGGCTCAGACAAGCCTTTGGGATTTCTGCTGTTTTAAACCTCCAGGATGCTGATGATCTCAGTCTGAAGGGACTGGATATCGCAGCGCTCCATAGCGCCTATCGTACCAACCAGGTGACATTCTTACGAACGCCTGTGGCCGATTATGATTGTGACAGCTTAGCCGAAGCTCTGCCGCAGGCCCTTGAACTACTCCGGGCCAGCCTCCAGAGTGGCAACCGGGTGTTCCTTCACTGTAATGCCGGCTGCAATCGTGCCCCGACGATTGCGATTGCCTATCTGCATGTCTATCACGCCCTGTCACTCGAAGAAGCGCGCGACTTTTTTAAGGCACGTCGTCCGTGCGGCCCGTATATGAAGGTGTTGTATCGGTATTTTGGCCAAGAGACGGGGAGCGAAAACTAAAATATGCACTACTCCCAAATCGTCGATGAAGCTCTGAAGAACCCGTGGTGGCTGGTCCTGATTGCATTCGTCATCCTCATCCGTTTCTTCAAGTCCTCTTGGTTTAAGGGCTTCTTTGGTGAACTCAAGGTTCGCTTTTCAGCCAAGTTGCTGTTGCGCGGGTATTATCAAATTCACAACGTCACGCTCCCAACACTGGACGGAACGACCCAAATAGATCATATATTCGTATCCCGCTTCGGCATCTTTGTCGTTGAAACAAAGAACTTGACCGGCTGGATATTTGGAAGCGAGCAACAAACCCAATGGACACAGAAAATCTACCGTAACTCCTACAAGTTTCAAAACCCGCTGAGGCAAAATTTCAAACACGTCAAAGCTTTGGAAGCAGCACTGAACGTCCCAGCGGAATCCATACATTCGGTCATTGTTTTCGTCGGTGGCAGTACCTTTAAAACCAAGATGCCTGCCAAGGTCACTGAGGGCATAGGGTATGCTTCTTACATCAAATCCTTCAAAGAGCCAGTGCTTTCAGATTCACAGGTCCAAGAGGTTATGGATCAGATTGCATCTGGTCGTCTTAAACCATCAATGGCTACACATAGAGCACATGTTCAAAATCTCAGGGCGCGTTCCGACCCAGAGGCCAATTGGCAATGCCCAAGGTGCGGTAGCGCCATGATCATCCGAACAGCTAAGCAGGGTGCCAGAGCCGGCAACCAGTTCTGGGGTTGTTCAAGCTATCCAAAATGTAGAATGGTACAAAATATCATCCAATAATGCGTTGCAGGTGTTATTCAGCGGATCGTAACGGAATGGAGAAAGAAAGCTAAAAAAAGCTCGTAAAAACACTATCCGCCACCAGCAAGCCCTTGGGGGTGAGTCTGACCTTTCCCCCACTCTGGGTCAGCAGCCCTTCGCTCAGCAGGTCGGCCGCGTGCGGAAACTGCGCAAAAAATGACTGTCCAAACCGCCTCACAAATCCACTCAGGGACATGCCATCCCTTTGGCGAAGATTGAGAAAGAGAAACTCGCCACGCGCCTGCTCTTTGGTCAATTGCTCGACATAGTGGTCTGCCCAGCCCGTAGAGAGCGCCCTATCCATATAGGTTTTTGGATTGCGTATATTGCTCCAGCGCGTCCCCCAGCCTGGCGTACACGTGAACGAATGCGCTCCGGCTCCCAGCCCGAGATAGGCCCCGCCCTGCCAATAGCGCAGATTGTGCTGAGACGCGTACCCAGGGCGGGCAAAGTTGGAGATCTCATATCGCTCATAGCCGTGGGCGGCACATGCCGCCTGGACCTGAGCATACATGGCGATCTCGGTCTCTTCATCCACCGCTTGCAAGACTCCCTTTTGCCTCATTGCATAAAATGGCGTGTTCTCTTCATAGGTCAAACCATACATCGAAATATGTTCCGGTTCACAGTCGAATACCTGGTTGAGGTCACGCGCAAGCAGGTCCGTCGTCTGATTTGGCACACCGAATATGAGGTCGATATTCAGGTTGAAAAACTTGGCTGCTCTCGCCAGTTCGATTGCCCGTAGCGCTTCCTCTCCCGTGTGGAGTCGGCCCAGCGTCCGTAGCACAGACGGCTCAAATGATTGGATGCCGAGACTCAGCCGGTTTATCCCGAGCGCCCGATATCCGGAGAGTGTTTCGAGCGAACCCGTAGCCGGGTCGGCTTCAAGAGACATCTCTACGTCAGGAACCAACGGACAGTGATCGGAGACGCACGTGAGAAAACGCTCCAGCGATTCGGGTTGAAAGAGCGACGGTGTTCCGCCGCCGAAATAGATCGTTTCAAGCGTTTCGCCCTGCCAGGGCGGAGCCTGCATATGGGTGGCAAACTCTTTGCACAGGGCGTCGATATAACGCGCCTCAGGCCAACTTTGTGCGGCGTAGGCGTTAAAGTCACAGTAGGGGCATTTGCTGAGACAATAGGGAATATGAACGTAGAGGGAGAAGGGCACGGCTCAGCCTACTTCCCATATTTTCTCAGCACGGCGACCACAATGCCGCGCACTTCTACCTTCTCTTCCAGCGCAAGAATCGGCTCCATACTTGGGTTGGCGGGTTGGAGACGTATCAGGCCATCGGCTTGTCGATGGAAGGTCTTGACGGTTGCCTCACCATCGACCAGGGCGACAACGGTCTCTCCGTTGTCCGCGCTGGAGCGTGACTCGACAACGATAAAATCACCATCGAGAATGCCTTCGCCGACCATCGAGCCGCCCCGGACACGGAGCGTAAACGCGGAGTGTGGTCGACGGACAAAATCAACCGGCACGGCGAGTCTCCCCTCGGTTTCCAGGGCCTCAATGGGCACACCGGCCGCAACTTCTCCAAGCAGCGGCAACTCAATGGCCTCGACTGGATTTTCAGGCGGCGTGAGCTCAATGGCCCGGCTGAGGTTCCATATTCTGGTAATCAGCCCTTTGCGTTCGAGGTTGCTCAAATGCTTGTGGACGGTCGCCAGAGAGGAGAGGCCGAAGTGGGCACCGATTTCCTCAAGGGTCGGGGCGTAGCCATACTCTTCGACATACGCGCCCAGATAGTCCCAGATTTCCTTTTGCCTGCGGGTCAGTGTCATGCTGCCCCCTTGTCAGCGTTATGCCAGCGAACAGAGAGCGAATCAAGCCGGGCCGGCAGAGCGCCGCCTCCCCCTATCAGCGTGTTTCCATTGTCAAAGCAGGGTTTTAGTGATAGGGGCTGCGTGGGATACTGAGCGAAATGAGTCAATCATGATGAGGTCTAGCGTTCTTATACTCGTCAGCCTGCTTCTTTTTATGCAGCCGCTCTCCTCCGTCTTGGCCAGGGAACCGTTAAAAGAGAACCTGGAGGAATTTATGGCCGGCGTCCAAAAGGTCATCGAGCAGACGGAACCTGTTTTTCAAGATGACCTCTTGCTGCAGTGGGCAAAGCTGACCTTTGGCATCCGGCATATGACCTATATTGTGGACACCCGCAATCCAGACAAGACCCTGGGCATCGTCACCTTTACCTGCAAAGTGACGCAGAGCGATTTTTTTGAGACCAGGGAGGAGGCTGAACAGGCGGCCGTTAAAAATATGATCCCCCGCCTTATTCCGTGTCAGACAACCTATGAGTGGAAAGCCGACCGGTGGGAGTACACCGGCGGCGCGACCTATATTCGTGGCGGCGACTGGAAGCCCATCCCGACAGATAAACCCGACGCCTTTCCTCAGCTCTACTTCGACCTGATGAAGGGTCCACCGACCAGCTCGCTGAGTCTCCCCAGTACGCAGGAAGGGACGTCACCGGAGCAATCGTCACAAGCCCTGACGGCAGAGGCCGCGGCTTAGTTTCGGGAACTGATGGCCCTCCGGCAGATCATTCTCATCTTGTGCCATGGGAGTTGCTCTCCAGCCTGCGTTGATCGGCACCGTTTGCGACTGACGGGTGCGCTTCCGCTGTCACACCCCTGAGAGAAGCGGCTGATGGCTGACCCGAAGATTCCTTTGCCTGCGTCACAGGCTTCATCTTCACCCGGCGTTCCGCTGCGGGCCGGCGTTGTTGGGGTTGGCTATCTCGGACGCTTTCACGCCCACAAGTATACCAATGTAGAGGGCGTCGATTTAGTTGGCGTGGTCGATACCAATGCCGCGCGGGCTAAAGAAGTCGCCCAGGAATGTCAGACCTCAGCCCAGACCGATTATCGTGCGCTGTTCGGACACGTAGACTGCGTCAGCATCGCCGTACCCACCCAGTTGCACGCCACAGTCGCCCAGGATTTTCTCAGGCAGGGCATTGACGTCCTGGTTGAAAAACCCCTCACGGCAACCGGCACCGAAGGCCGCCGCCTCGTTGACCTCGCGCATGAACACGGCCGCATACTTCAGGTCGGGCATTTGGAACGCTTTAACCCCGCGCTCCGGTCGTTGACTGGCATACTGACGGCGCCACGCTTTATTGAGTGTCAGCGCGTCGCACCCTTTATTGAGCGGGGGACAGACGTTGACGTGGTGCGGGATCTCATGATTCACGACCTGGACGTGATTCTCAGCCTGGTCCGCTCGCCGGTTGTGTCACGCGAGGCGTTCGGCGTCCCCGTCCTGACGGACGAGCCCGATATCGCGAATGTCCGCCTACGGTTTGCTTCAGGCTGTATCGCGAATATTACCGCCAGCCGGGTGGCACTCAAACGAGAACGGAAGATGCGCGTTTTCCAACCCGACACCTATCTTGTTGTGGATTATGGCGCGCATACCATTCGCATTTGTCGCCGGGAGCCAGCAGCAAACGAGACCGCCATGCCCAACCTCTCTTTTGAGGAGCGCGCGGTCGGGGGTGAAGACGCGCTGGAAGAAGAAATCAGAGCCTTTATCCGTTCCGTGCACGACCGCAGCACCCCGCTCGTCAGCGGCCTGGATGGTCTCCAAGCCTTAGAAGAGGCCGAGCGTATTGTTGAAAGTCTGGAGATTCCCTAGTGCGGATTCTGCTCGTTGCTGGGGAAGCTTCAGGTGACGCGCACGGAGCCGACCTGGTCTCAGCCCTGAGGGCACGGCAGCCGCAGCTTGACATTTTTGGGGTGGGGGGGCCGGCCCTGCGGGCGGCCGGCATGCAGACCCTGGTCGATTCGGCAGCCATCGCCGGTATGGGTTTATTCGAGGCAGCCGACAAGCTCACCGCCCTGGTACGGACCTATCGGGCACTGACCCGTATCCTGCGCACCCACCCCCCGGATTTGCTGGTGCTGATTGATTTTCCGGAGTTTAATCTGCGGCTGGCAAAAGTCGCCAAGCACGTCAACGTCCCCGTCTTTTACTATATTAGCCCTCAGGTCTGGGCCTGGCGGAGGAAGCGGGTCTATACTATTGCCAAGTGGGTAGACCTGCTCGCCGCCGTGTTTCCGTTTGAACCGGACTTTTATAGCGCGCATGGCTGCTCGGTTGAATTTGTTGGTCATCCGTTGGTTGGTCGTGTCCGGCCAAGCCGTTCTCGGGACGATACCCTCCGTCTGTACCACCTCAATCCCGTTCGAAAGACGATTGCCCTGCTGCCGGGCAGTCGAACGCAAGAGGTGCGCTATTTGCTCCCTCCGCTGCTTCAAGCCGCAACCGTTCTGGGAGAGAGGTATCAATTCATTCTCGCCGTCGCCTCAACTCTTGACCGCGACCACATCGAAACGACGGTCCGCGCCCACTCAGCCGCCATTCGGGTTGTTCAAGGCGATACCTATAATATTACGCATGCCGCCGACCTGGCTGTCGTGGCCTCTGGCACCGCGACACTGGAGGTAGCCCTGCTCGAACGGCCCATGGTGATTGTGTATCGCCTGGCTCCATTGACCTATGCCTTGGCCCGTTTGTTTGTGCGCGTGCCCTTCATCGGGATGCCCAATCTCATTGCCGAACGACAGGTTGTGCCCGAGTTGATTCAAAGCGCAGTCACGCCCGAGCGGATTGCCACTGAAGCGCAGCGGTTGCTAACCGATGCACGGGCATATAGCGTTGCCCAAGAAGGGCTACGGGAGGTACGGACCAGGCTCGGGGAGCCCGGAGCCGCCGCTCGTGCGGCGGATTTGGTTTTCAATTTATTGGCCCAGCGCTAGTAGTCTTGCTGAGTTATGGCTCTTTATCGGCGCCTGCTGTTGTATTTGCGACCCTACCTCTACCGCGCGTTTCTACCCGCGGTCGTGTGTATGGTCTTATTCAGCGCCACCAACGGGGTGCTGCCCTTTCTGGTCGAATATGTGTTCGATGATATTTTTGCCGACAAGGACCTCACCGCTCTCAAGACCCTGCCGCTCATTATTATCCTGACCTTCAGTTTTCGCAGCGTGTGTAATTTTGGCCATATCTATCTGATGGAATACGTGGGCCAACGGATCGTTGAGGATTTACGCAATACTCTGAATGCCCATCTCCAATCCTTATCGTTGTCCTTTTTTCAGCGCCACCCAACCGGTACCCTGATCTCTCGGGTGACGAATGACACCCTGCTCGTCCGCCAGGCGCTCACCCAAGCCACGGCGTCGATGATGCGGGATGCGACGACGCTTATCGTCTTGGTGACGGTTGCGTTTGTAAAGGATTGGGTTCTCGCCAGTATCGCCTTCATTGCCTTTCCCGCAACCATACTGCCGCTCATGCGGATCTATCAGAAGGTCCGTCGTTTGAGTCGCAAAGGCCAAGGCTCCCTCGGGTATTTGTCGGCATTATTGCAAGAAACCATCCAGGGGACACGCGTAGTCAAAGCCTTTGGGATGGAAGACTATGAACGGCAACGCTTTGCCGCCGAGAATCATCGGCTATACAAGCATGCCATTCGGGCTGGGCGACTCAAGGCGTTTGTACCCTCCATGGTCGAACTCCTGGCTGCCTGTGGCATTGCCGGAGTAGTGTGGTATGGCGGGCTGAGCGTCATTGAGGGGGAGCGGACCCAGGGCGAATTTGTAGCCTTTCTGACGGCCATGCTGCTTATTTATCAACCCTTCAAACATCTCACCCGAACGCAGGCCGCGGTGCAAAACGGGTTGGCCGGGGCAGAACGGTTGTTCGAGGTCTTGGACGAGTGCAGCGATGTCCAGGAACGGCCGCAGGCACACAGCCTGTCCCACTTCAGGCAGCAGGTTCAGTTCCACGACGTCTCTTTTCGCTATCAAGAGGAGTGGGTCTTACGGCACGTCAACCTCACCATAGCTACCGGGCAGGTCGTAGCCCTAGTTGGCCCCAGTGGGGGCGGCAAGAGTACCCTGGCCGATTTGATTCCGCGCTTCTACGATGTCAGCCAAGGACAGATCACGGTAGACGGAACAGACCTGCGCGACCTGACGCTCGCCTCGCTGCGCGCTCAGATTGCCGTGGTCACCCAGGCCACTTTTTTGTTTAATGACAGCGTGCGCAATAATATCGCCTACGGCCTGCCTCACCGGCCCGAGGAGGAGATTATTGCCGCGGCCAAGGCCGCCCATGCCCACGACTTTATCATGGCGCTGCCGCAGGGATATGCGACCCCGATTGGCGAGCTGGGGGTGCGGCTGTCCGGCGGTCAGCGCCAACGACTCACTATTGCGCGGGCGCTCTTGAAAAACGCCCCCATGTTGATCCTGGATGAGGCCACCTCTTCACTCGATAACGAATCGGAACGCCTGGTCCAGGACGCCATCGAACATCTGATGGTCGGGCGGACCGTGCTGGTGATTGCCCACCGCTTGTCAACCATTCATAAGGCCGACCGGATTGTTGTCTTAGACAACGGCCACATCATGGAAGAAGGACCGCATGAAGAGCTGCTGGCACGCAACACGCACTACCGCCGCCTGTATGAGCTCCAATTTCGCACCGTGCCACGTTCGGCTGCCTGACGCGTATGCTCGATTCGACTCAGCCTTCTTCCGGGTCGGCCGCTGCTGACGCTGCACACCGGTCACACCCGTTCAGTCAGCAGCCACGCCTCTCACTCCGGGAAGAGATAAAAATTCGTCTATGGGCCAGCCTCGCCTTTGCCTTCCTCTGGTTGCTCAGGGTGACGACCAGAAAATATTATATTGGAGGGGACGATTTGTTCGCGCGGTGGAAGCGGGGCGAACAGATCATCATGGCATTCTGGCATAGCCGCATTGTACTCATGCGCTTTGGCTATCGCGGCCCAAAGGCCTGCGTCATGAACAGTATCCACCGCGACGGAGAAATTACCACTCGCGTGCTCAAGCGCTTTGGGATAGACGCGGTCCGAGGCTCGTCTTCGCGCGGTTGGGTCGGGGGTCTCAAAGGCATGGTCGAGGCCTATCGACTCGGCTATGATCTCATCGTTGTCCCGGACGGCCCCCGGGGACCTGACCAGCACGCCAAATCCGGCGTACTCCAGCTCGCCCGTGCCACCGGCGCCCCGGTGTATCCGACCACGTATAGTGCGGCCTGGCATACCAGAATTGGGAGCTGGGATCGTCTCATGATCCCCTTCCCTTTTAGTCGGGTCGTCTACATGGTGGGGTCCCCTATCTCCGTCCCGGCAGATACCACCCCCGCGCAACTGGAACAGAAGCGACAAGAACTGGAAGAGCGTTTACGGACCATTACCGGGCAGGCGGACGCTTATTTCGAGCACTCATGAGCCTCGCTGTCTATAATGTTCTTTTAACAGCTCTACTTGTCATCGCCTTTCCTTTTGCGATCATGGCGCTCATTCTGAGGCCACGCTATCGCATAGGCTTGGGACAGCGACTCGGACGGCTGCCCTCAGACCTTACCCAACTGAAACGGAACACGGCACCGTTCTGGCTGCACGCCCCTTCTGTGGGCGAACTCCTCGCCACACGGCCCTTCTTATCCGCGCTGAAGGAACGCTTTCCAGACACGCCACTTCTGGTTTCGGTGCAAACCCCAACCGCCTACCAAACCGCGACCGAACGCTGCCCCGAAGCGGATGGGGTGTTCTATTTCCCCCTCGACTATCCACTGGTGAGTCGCCGCGTACTCAAGCGTATCGGACCCCAGGTCTTCTTTTTCACCGAAACAGAGATGTGGCCGAATATATTAGCCAGCCTTGCATGTCGGCGTATCCCGACCCTCCTGGTGAGCGGTCGCTTCTCCAGACGTGCACGACGGCGCTATGGCATGCTCTCCCTCGTTTTTCGTCCAATCTTGCAGAGCATTACCGCGTGTTGCATGCAGACGCAGGAAGATGCCCAGCGCCTTATTGCCGCTGGCGCGGATGCTCGACGTGTTCAGGTGACAGGAAATTTCAAAGTCGACGGCGTGAACGCCGGCGGGGATGCCGGCAGGGAAATCTTGGCCCAGGCCGGTTGTGGCGACCGTCCGCTGCTTATTGGCGCAAGCACCCATGATTCCGAAGAGGCAGTGCTCCTCCAAGCCGTTCGGGAGCTACGGAGCCGTCTTCCCCGCCTTCTTTTACTGCTTGCTCCACGTCATCCAGAACGTTTTTCTCACGTCGAGGCGTTATTACAGCAGCAGGGCTGGCGCTATATCAAACGCAGCGCGTGCCCCGTACCGGCACCGCCTGGCACCGAGGTGTTTCTCTTGGATACACTCGGCGAGCTTGCCAGTTTTTATGCCGTGGCTTCTCTCGTCTTTGTTGGTGGCAGTCTGATCCGAGGTCCTGGCGGGCACAGCATGATTGAACCGGCCCTCGCCGGAGTACCGGTCTGTTTTGGCCCGCATACGCAAAATTTTTCGTCGGTTGCCGCAGAGCTGCAAAAAGCCCAGGGAGGGATTGAAATTCACGATGCGCGAAGTTTGTATGACACAGCGCTACCGTTGCTGACTGATAGCCACTTACAACAGCAGACTGGAGCGCGTGCGCGCAAAACCATTGAGCAGCAACAAGGGGCGGTTGAGCGTACCTTAACCGTGGTCCTTCAGCACTGTCCGACCCGCGCTCCTTCCCACCCATAGCATGCGTATGATTTCCCTCCAGCGTCTCGTCCAGAAGATATGGACTCGTCAGGGCGTCCTCGGCACACTGGGCTGGCTGGCGGCTGTTCCCCTCTCGCTCCTGTTCTCATCCATCGTCCGAGTCCGCAATTTTTTATATGAGAGGGGTGTCCTTCGTAGCGAGCAGCTCCCCCTCCATATTATTAGCGTGGGCAATCTCACTGTCGGCGGGACGGGGAAGACCCCTTTCGTTCTCTGGCTCGCTCGTTTGCTGCACGCTCAGCAGCATCGGGTCGGCATTCTCTCAAGAGGCTATAAGGGAAAGAACAAGGGCGTCACAACAGTGGGCACGGGTGGTCGTGCTCAGGCAACGCCGGAAGAGGTTGGAGACGAAGCAGTGATGCTGGCCAGAACCTTTTCCGGCGTCGTTCTGGCCGGACGCGACCGTGTCCGAGCGGCTCGGGTCGCGCAAAAAACCTATGGCGTTGAGGTATTGATTCTGGATGATGGCTTTCAGTATCGACGCTTAGGACGTAGCCTCGACATCCTGCTGCTTAATGCCCAGCAAAGAGAGACCACGGGGTGGCTGCTCCCTGCCGGCCCATTCCGCGAACCGTCCACCTCCATACGTCGGGCAGACTTGGTCGTTGTGACGAAGGGGGGGACGGTGCAGACTCAGCGGGACTACGCCGCAGCCCTTCATAGACAAGGGAAACCCCTCTTTTTTGCGAACCCGCGTCCGGCCGCGCTTATTCGTTCCACACGTGAGGAGCGGCAAGAGTTGCCCTTATTCTTATTGGCGCATAAGAAGGTTATGACAGTAAGCGGTATTGCAGCTCCGGCTCTGTTCCACCGTTTTGTCAGAGAGGCAGAAGCGGAAATTATAGACATGATGGTATTTCCAGATCATCACGTCTATACACAAAGGGATTGGCAAACGGTTCTGTCGGCCAGCCGATCCTGTGATTTTGTGGTGACGACGGAAAAAGATCTGGTGAAGCTTGAGAAGTTTCCGTTTGCCACGGATAAGCTCGTTGCTCTCCGTATCGATATGGAGGTCAGCGATGTCGAGCGGCTCTTAGCGTCTATTGAGTCTCAACTCAAAGGAATAAGAAAGCAAAAAAACGGAGAGTAAGAGCGTTATGGCAGCTCCGTTCCTTATTCAAGCCGTTTCCGTCCTGCTGGCTGATATTCCTGACGAGGGGAAAACCCTCCTCGATATTAGCTGTAAAGAAGGGGATGTTTTAACGTCGTTGCAACATCGACGTTTCACGCTCAGAGGGACCAACTTTGAAGCGAGCGGGCCGGATAAGAACGGCATCCCCATTGATTACGGCGTGGACCTGCGTCAACGGCTGCCCTACGACGATGGCAGTTTTGATGTGGTTTTGCTGATTGAGGTCATCGAACACCTGTCAGATCATCAAGCCGCACTGGGCGAGTTAGCGCGCATTCTCAAACCCGGCGGATCGTTAATTTTGACCACGCCCAATGTTATGCGCCTGAACTCGCGGGTGCATTTCATGCTCAGCGGATACCACAAGACCAAACGACGCTTTATTCCGTTTTCGACTCCCCTCAGCCACGCCCATCGGTTTCACAACTATCCGATTGAGCTCCCGATCTTATACTACCTGTGCAAGCAAAACGGGCTCAATCTGGAACGTTTGGGGCACAGCAGGGTCAAGTTCTACTCGCGTTTCTTGCTGGCGACACTGGGCTTACCCGTGATTGCCTACACCTGGTATACGCTGTGGATACGCGAGAAAAACCCGCACCAGCGACAGGAGAACAGGAAGCTGCTGCGCTGGCTGTGTCACCCCCGTCTCCTGCTGGAAGATAATTTAGTGCTGCGACTCCAGAAAGGTGAGACCGCCTGATGGAGCGTCTCCTCATTGCCCAGACCGGTTTTCTTGGGGACGTGATTTTGACCACTCCGCTCCTCAGCACGCTACGGCGCGAACTCGACCTTGAGTCGCTGACCGTCCTCACGACCCCCCAGGGGCGACCGCTGGTCCAGGATCACCCCGCAGTGGACAGCGTTCTCGTGGATAGCAAGCATGAGGAAGATCGAGGATTTCTCGGTATGCTGCGAACCGCCCGCCGGCTCCGACGCCAGCGGTTTACGCTGACGGTCGCACCGCATAAATCTTTTCGGACTGCGCTGCTGCTGGCCCTGGCTGGCATTCCACACCGCGTTGGATTTCGCCAAAGCCCCGGTTGGTTCTTCTATCATCAGACCGCCCAGCGAGACACCGACCGCCACGAAGTTGAGCGTATTTTGTGTATTATGCGCGCTTTTGGTCTTGATCCCGAAGCCTGCGACCGTACACCCTATGTCGCCTATCACCCTGCCACCCAGACCAAGGCCCAGCGCTTCCTTGACGAGGCCGGGATTGCCGCCTCCGACTCTGTATTCGTGGTGTGTCCGGGCTCGGTCTGGTATACCAAACGCTGGACAACGGCAGGCTATAGTACCCTCGTTCGTTCTCTTGCTCATCACTACGGACGCGTGGTGTTGTGTGGTGGCTCAGATGACGTGCCCCTAGCGCGGGAGATCGAAGAGCAGGCTCAGGTGGCGGGCCTTCTCAACCTTGCCGGTCGGGCCGACCTGCAAACGTTTATGGCCCTCATTGATCGGGCTCGGGTGGTCATTAGCAATGACAGTGCGCCCATGCACCTTGCCGTTGCGCGTCAGGTTCCGGTTGTTGCAATTTTTTGCGCGACGACGCCAAACTTAGGTTACGGTCCGTATAGCGACCATGCGGTGGTCGTTGAAAAAAAGGATTTGTTTTGTCGTCCCTGCCGCCGGCATGGTGGTCCTTCCTGCCCACGTGGCACTGAAGAGTGTATGCATCTGGTAACGGCCCACGACGTGTTAGCCGGGGTTGATAAGCTTCTTAAACGACCTGCGCTTCGGACTGCGCCGATAAGCCACAGCCAGTAGGGTTACCATGACACTCCAAGAACGCTTTGCCGCACTCAATACCACAACGTCGACGAACGCCGAAGAATGGGCCGGACAAAACAAGCAGGCCAAATCCTGGCATTTTATCTTTCCCCCGCTTGGCACGTTCTTTTCTTCCTATCTTGGCAAGGGCGAGTGGCGACGCGGAATGACTGGCTTAACGACAGCGCTGTTCGATTCCTACGCTGTGTTTGTCACCTATGCCAAGCTGTGGGAAATGCAAAACGGACTGACAGCCGAACCGCCTGAACCGCAGGGCAGTGCCTCCCCTCCTTCCGGTCATTCACACTCGGACGCGGCATAATTGTCAGTGAGTGACAGACGGAAGATGAAACGCCTTGCCAGCAATGCCGCCCCCCGACCGAGGTTCGCCTTCTTCCGTTCTCTCATACCCCCAAACGGATTTACTGAGCACGCGACCACCGCCTGCGGCTGGTGGCTCAAAGACGGATACGGGCCTGCACTGCTCAACGCTCTGGAAGCGATCAAAGATGGCAAGGCAGACCGTCTCCAGGGCGGGCGAGGCACAATCTATCGCGTTCCGTTCGACACGCACAGCCCTGCTATTGTCCGGCGCTATCAACGTGGTGGCTTTGTCCGCCATTTTATTCGCAATCTGTACTGGGACCACCCACCTCGTCCCTTTGCAGAACTCTGCACTACAGTCATAGCCCGCGAACGGGGCGTTCCAACGGTTGAAGTTCTGGGCGCTGAGGTTGAGTGGCAGTCCTTTGGATTCTATCGCGGGACTCTGATCACTCGTGAAGCCCAGGGATTCCTCAACTGGCGGGAATGGCTGTACACCAAACCGCCTGTTGAAGAACAGCAGATTGTTACCGAAAAAATATTGCAGACGGTCAACTCCATGCACCAGAGCGGTATCTGTCATGCCGACCTTAACCTGACGAATATTCTCGTTCGGAATGACTCTGCTCAGCGCGAGGTGCTCATTATCGACTTCGACCGTGCACGCCTCTTTTCCACGTCCCTCCCCTCTTCTTATCGCAAACGCAACCTTGCCCGTCTTCGACGCTCAATCACGAAACTTGATCCTGAGGGGCGGTTGCTTCCGCTCGTGGAACAACGGGATTTCCACAAGGCGTGAGACACGGACAGGCATTTCCGGCGAATGGATGCAGCATTATCAATCAGACTGTTTTTTGCTATGGTCGGGTCAATATGCGATTCACGATTGAGACAGAGCAGGAAGAAGACGGTCGCTGGATAGCAGAGGTCGCCGAACTCTCGGGAGTCATGAAGTATGGGTCTAGCCGAGACGCGGCCATTGCGCAGGCAGAGGCACTGGCGCTCCGGGTTCTCGCAGAGCGGATTGAGGCGGGTGAGCATCCGGTGGCGCCAATTCACGTCGTGTTTTCCTCTGTATGAGTCGGTGGCGAAGTAGCCGTGCAAGACGTGTCCTCGCGGCATTACCGCGTATGGGTTGGACAGTCAAACGTACCTCCGGGTCTCACCGTACCTTAGCTCATAAAGACCATCCGGATTTCGTTTTTACGTTTCACGACCGAGAGGAAATCGGCCCGCGCATGCCCAGTCGCCTTGCGAAACGTACAGGACTCAGGCCGGAAGACTTATGACACGCCACAGGTGTGCGGGGCATCACCTTGTCACCTAGGGCGATGGTATCCCTACTCTCCAGGTGCCCGCCTGGAGCCAGGAGACGCAGCCGCATATTTATTATACCATCCATCGTGTGACGCAGCCCACTGTTGCCATCCAACCTGACCGTATTCTCATTCTTCTCTTCGGAGCAATTGGGGATGTGACCCGCGCGCTACCCTTACTCACCCGCGTCCGGCGGGGCTATCCACAGGCGCATATTGCCTGGGCGGTGGAACCGGCAGCAGCTCGCCTGCTCGAAGCCCACCCCGCCATCAATGAGGTCTTGCTCTATGACCGATCTCAAGGGCCTCGACAGTTTTGGCCCTTTCTCCAAACGATTCGAGATAAACAGTTTGATCTGGTCCTGGACCTGCAACGCCATGCCAAGAGTGGCCTGGTCAGTCTCTGGTCGCGGGCGCCGGTTCGGATGGGGTTTCATCGTCAGAATACAAAAGAAGGCAATTGGCTCTGTAACACCCACACGATTGGTCCCGTTCCAGATTTTTCGCTCAAACTTTGGCAATATCTACGCTTTGCGGAGGCGCTGGGTCTTCCCGACGACGGGGTATCCTTTGACCTCCGGCTGCGGGAAGAAGAAGAGCGGCATATCGACGCCTTACTCGCCGATACCCCACGTCCGTATGTCACCTTTTTTCTTGGCTCGCGCTGGCCAAGTCGGTTTTGGTTTCCAACAGCAACCGCTCAGGTGGCACGGACCCTTCAGCAGGAGTATGATATGGGCACGGTGTTGGTTGGAGGGCCGGGAGAGGTAGTGTTTGCGAGCCAAGTCAGCGCTGCGCTGGGAGAAACCGAAGCGACGGATTTGAGTGGAAAAACGAGTGTGCGTGATCTGATCGGTATTTTTTCGCGTGCCCGGCTCGGCATTGGACCGGATTCAGGCCCCATGCATATTGCAGCAGCAGTTGGAACGCCCGTGATTTCCTTGTGGGGCGCCACTAGCCCTATCCGCTCGGCCCCATGGGGTTCGGAAGATTTTGTTCTGCGCGGACCAGCATCGTGTAGTCCGTGTTATACGCGAGACTGTAGAATTCAGCGGGCGTGTATGCAGCGCATTACCCCCGAGCACGTACTTGAGAAGGCGCGTGACATCCTTGATCGTGGCCGGCTGACATAAGTGCGGCCCAGGAATCAGCGTCAACCGGCATATCTATATGAATCGTCCTAATATCCTCTTTCTCTTAATTGACTGTTTACGCGCAGACGCCATTGTCGGCGAGGGCCGAGGCGCGCGGACGCCGACTCTGGATCGCCTTGTTCGCTCCGGTGTGGCCTGTACGCAGGCTATTGCCTCGGCTTCGTCGACGACGCCCTGCGTGGCCAGCCTGCTGACTGGCAGCTACTCTTTCGTGCACGGCATTCGTTCAATTTTCGGTCTGAAACTGAATCCGGCAGCCCCGTCTTTGGCTGACGCCTTCCGGGCGCAGGGCTACCACACCTGGGCGGAAGTGAGTGGCCCACTCTTTCCTGAGACCGATCTGGATCGCGGCTTTGATGTCTATCACCTTCGAGAGGGATCAGCCTACTTGTCCACATCTTGGGGTACGGATTTTCGACAGCGCCTGCAGAGCCTGACGGTACGGCAACCCTGGTTCGGATTTCTCCACTTATGGGAACTGCATCATCACCGTCATGTCCTGCCGGCTTTCCGGGGCCGGGCCTACGGCCGGAATCGTTATGAGCGGGCGCTCTCGTGTCTGGACGTCGAATTGGACAGACTGCTGGCTCTGCTCCCTGAGAATACCCTGGTCGTGGTGCATGGCGACCATGGCGAACATGTCGTCAAGACGGACCTCCAATACCGTTGGTATCGCCTCGTGCGTGACTTATCCAGGCGTAAAACGATCAAGCGCGAAGGGCATGAGATGGACGTTTCTGAGGATCTCGTGCGTGTGCCGCTGGTCTTTTCTATGGTAGGAGCCGGGGCAGACTCCTTCCGCTTGCCGATAGGCAAACTCGTCCCTCAACTCGTCCGCCAGATCGACGCAGTGCCAACCTTGCTGGACCTCGTTGGCGCCCCGGTTCCAAGTGGGATTCATGGCACGAGTATCAAACCGGCGCTACTGGATGATGCCCCGCTCGGCCTGGAGGCCTATATCGAAGCATTTTTGCGCGTTCGTTCAGATCCGCGCAATCAGCGGGTTGGCTGGCGTACACCCGAGTGGAAATACATCCACGCTCCCAACAATCCGCAGATTCCGGCAGAGCTGTATAACCTTCCGAACGATCCTTCGGAACAGTACAACTTGGTCAACCAACGCCAAGATATGGCCGAACTGCTTCAGCACCGGATTGAGGACATCCGCCACGGCCCGCTTACCGCAACGCCGGAGTTCGTCATGTCAGAGACCGAAAAGGCCGACCTGGAAAAGCGTCTGACCGATCTCGGCTACATGTAGGGAAGCCCAGCGTTGTGAGCGTTACGAGTTCCGTCAGGCCGGCATTGCCCGCCATTATCCATTCACATCTGGACGCTGCGCGAGTCACCGACCTCGTTTCTTCACAGCCAATCCATTGGCAGTCCACTCGTATTTTCAAGCAGGACGCGGGTACGACCGTGACGCTCATGTCCGACTCAATCCAGTCAGTCGTTGTCAAACGTCATCGACTGACGCGCTGGCGTCGCCGGGCGGACGCCTTGATCCATGGCTCCCCGGCTCGCCGGTCGTGGCGTGGAGCACAATTATTACAGACGCATGGCTTTCCCGTTCCTCAACCATTGGCCGTTGTGGAGAAGCGGAAAGCTGGCCTGGTGCAGGAAAGTGTGTATATCAGCCAGGCGCTGCCGCATCCCCCGCTTTCGGACTATTGGCGGGAATCCGTGCCACACTGGTCTGTGACGCAGCGTCGTCTCTTTCTGCGCGAACTGGCCCTCTTCGTGCGGTCTTTTCACGCGGCCGGTCTGTATAGCGGAGATCTGAGAGACGCCAACCTCCTCGTAGAAGAATGCGACGAACAGCAGGGTCCGAGGTGGCGGTTTTGCCTGGTTGATCTTGATCGCATCAAATACGATCCGAGCCTAGGGCTACAGCGACGCGTCAAAAATCTGGTGCAGCTCGATCGGACTATAGGCCGTCGAGCCCGGAAGACCGAGCGGCTGTTCTTTTTGTATGCCTATCTCGGTCCTCCGTTGCCATCAGCCAGGCAGCGCCGTTTCTGGCTCGAAAAGTTGCAGTCTGCGCGTCGCCGCAAAGACCGCGAATACGCCAAACGAAAACGGCGTTACACGGCGTCTATGGCCAGCGAACAGACACTCGGCGCTCCCCGGCGCCCCGTCTCATGCTGTATTGTCTGCTTTAATGAGGAGCAGGTTATTCAACGCTGTCTTGAAAGCGTCAAGTGGTGCGACGAGATCATTGTGGTTGACTCATTTTCCGCCGATAAAACCCTAGAGATCTGTCAAGACTATTCGACTCGTATCATCCAGCGTGCGTGGCCGGGTTATGTTGAGCAAAAACGGTTTGCCCTCTCTCAGGCAAGCCATGAGTGGATACTTAACATTGATGCGGATGAAGAAGTCAGCCCGCTCCTTCAGAATGAGATCCAGGCGGTGTTGCAACGAGATGACCCCGCAGTCGATGGCTTCTACATACCGCGTCTCGTCCACTATTTAGGCCGCTGGTGGTGGCACGGCTGGTACCCGAGCTATCGGCTCCGACTCTTTCGGAAACACAAGGTCCGGTGGGGAGGTGTCGATCCCCATGAGAAAGTGCTCCTGCATGGCCGCTCCGAGCGCCTGAGCGGCAACCTTCATCACTACACTTATACCGATATCAGCGACCATCTCCGCACCGTAAACAGCCTGACAGATATCTCGTCCCGCGAGCTGATGCTGCGGAAGCGCCAGGGGCATCTGAGCGATGTGGTGTTGCGCCCATTGTGGCGCTTCCTGAGTTTTTATTTTCTCCGCGGCTGTATCAGAGACGGGCTTCCTGGCCTTTTTGTTGCTGTGACCTCCGCATTCTACGTTTTCCTTAAATATGCCAAGCTGTGGGAGCTGGCATCAGATTCTACGTAGCCCTCGCCTCGGAACACTTCTCATGACACGCCGGTTACGGATTCTGCACGTTGACCCAGAACGGAATTGGGGAGGCGGAGAGGCCCAAGTGTTGGGCCTGACCCGCTACCTCCACCGAGCTGGCCATGTCTCCCACGTGGCAACTCCGCTGCACGGCGTCTTGGCTCAGCGCCTCCAACACGACCACCTCACCGTTCAGCCTCTCTCGGTCCGTAATCACCTTGATGGCCTGGCGGGCTGGCGGCTGCGCCGTCTAGTCCGTGGAGAACACTACGATCTGGTGCATTTTCATACGGCCAGAGCCCATGCCCTCAGCCCGTGGCTCCACGCCCTGCCAGTTCGCCGCCTGGTCACGCGTCGGATGGATTATCCGATCAAGACGGGATGGTGGAGTCGGCTTCTGTATGGCAGCCAAGTTGACATGATCATCGCGATCTCCTCAAGCGTGGCGGCTGTACTGGGAACCGCGCATGTTTCCGACAGGCCCATCCGTATCATCCCGAGCGGGATTGACACCACGCAGTTTCTGCCAACTGTCGCCCAACGCAGGGCTATGCGGCGCCAATACGGGCTCGGCGAGGATGCTACGGTTATTCTCATGGCCGGTGCGCTAACGCAGCGCAAATCGCCTCACACCCTGATCGAAGCAGCAGCCCAGCTTCACTCCAGCCATCAGCAAGGAGCGCCATCCCTCCATTACCTCGTCTGCGGGGATGGACCACTCCGGCAGGAATTAGAAGCCCGTGTGCGAGCGCTTGGCCTGGCTTCCGTGTTTCACTTTGCTGGATTCTGTCGAGATGTGCCCGCGTATCTAGCGGCCGCAGATATTTTCGTCCACACTCCCGTCTGGGAAGGTTTGGGCGTCGCCGTTATTGAAGCGCTGGCGGCGGGTCTCCCTGTGGTGGCAAGCCAGGTTGGTGGTATTCCTGATCTCATAACCGATAGAGAAACTGGTCTCCTGATACCGGCCCAGGCTCCCTCCGCCTTACGTAACGCTCTCCTCCAGTGCATGCACCGTCCTGACTGGGCGAAGACTTTAGGCATCCAGGGACAAGCTAAAGTCCGGACGTCTTTTGATATCGAGACAACGGCGCGCGCCAATGAAGCCCTCTATTGCGAACTCCTGGCTCCAGCACCGTGAGCGACTGAAAGGATCGCTATGAAGCCCCCGTCTTCTCATCGACGTCAGTCATTCGGCAAACTCGCCTCCATACTCCCACGCTTCTCAGGCGTTCGGGTACTGGTCATTGGCGACCTCATGCTCGATCGTTACATTTGGGGTCAGGTCAACCGCATCTCGCCCGAAGCACCGGTTCCTGTTGTCCGGGTGACGCGAGAGAGCCTACACGCCGGAGGAGCTGGGAATGTGGTGACCAATATTCGCGCCCTGGGCGGCAATGTGACGGTCTGTGGCGTCGTAGGCAAGGACCAGGCGGGCCGACTCCTGCGAGAAGCATTGCAGAAACACGGCGCAGGCGTCGAGGGGATTGTGGCCTGTCGTCCGTATGAAACGATTAGCAAAACCCGTATCATTGCCCACAGCCAGCAAGTCGTCCGACTCGATCGTGACCCGACCGCTAGCCCGAGCGCGCGCGTACGATCGCGCCTGCGGACCTTTATCCGGCGACATATACACGATTTTGATGTCTGTGTGGTGTCGGACTATGGCAAAGGACTGATTGAGGCCGATCTGCTCGCCCTGTTGGCTACGCTCCGGACACAACTGGACTTTGTCTACGTGATCGATCCGAAACGCCAAAATTTCGTTCATTATCGTGGCGCGAGTCTGATCAAGCCCAATAAAGAAGAAGCGGGACAAGCTACGCAGATCGACATTGTGAACGATGCCGCCTTGCAACAGGCCGGTAGCCAACTTCTCGATCTGTGGGATACGGATGCCGTTCTTGTTTCTCGCGGTGAAGAAGGCATGAGCTTATTTCAACCAGATCGTCGTGTGGCCCATTTCTCAACCACCGCCCGTGAGGTCTTTGACGTCACCGGGGCAGGCGACACTGTCATTGCCGTGTGCGCGCTCGCCCTCGGGGCCGGTGCCGGACTCGAAGCCGCCACTATTCTCTCCAACCATGCGGCTGGAGTCGTTGTCGGCAAAGTCGGTACGGCAACTGTTAATCTGAAAGAATTGAAAGCAGCATTAAGGACCCCCCAGCCATGAAAAGCATGACCGGATTTGGGAACAGCAGCCTCGCCTTTTCGGGCGGACGGGCGACGGTCGATATCCGTGCGGTCAATCACCGTTTTCTCGAAATCAAACTCCACCTGCCCCGCGGCTTTCTGGCACTTGAGGATGAATTGCGTGCCCTGGTTACCACTCAGGTGAAGCGTGGGCGGATTGAAGTCTTCCTCACGCTCTCAGGACAGACAGCGCGCTCGTATTCAGTTGTTCCCAATATTGAACTCGCGCGCGCGTATCTACAGGCTGCGAAGAAATTCAAGGGTGCGCTCGACCTCGATGGAGATCTGACTATCCAGTTTTTTATGTCCCGGCCAGAAGTATTCCAGGTCGCCGAAGCGTACCAGCCCTCCAACGCCGCAATTGAGGCGTCAAAGAAAGCGCTGCAACGGGCCCTCACTGCACTGGAGCGACACCGTCGACGTGAAGGGAAATTTCTGCAACGCGATCTCCGGGGGCGGATTGTGACTCTTGAAAAAATACGTCGGAGTGTCGGGCGGCGCAGCGCGCACACCCAACAGGCCACGCGCCAGAAATTGGCAGACAAGGTCACTGCGCTCTTGCCCCATCTCGACGCTGAGCGACGGCGCGTTCTCCAAGATGTAGCGAGTCTGGCCCAAAAGAGCGATATCACTGAGGAATGCGTCCGGCTCCAAAGCCACTTCGGTGCGTTCTCTGATCTCCTCCGACTGGTAGAGCCGGTTGGTAAACGGATGGACTTTCTCCTCCAGGAGATGCAACGGGAGATCAACACGATCGGTGCAAAGGCAGATGATGCGTCCATTCGTCATCTCGTCGTCCAGGCCAAGGAAGAGGTGGAAAAAATTCGCGAACAAGTGCAAAATATAGAATAACGTATGCTGGATGATGCCGATCAACGCGTAAGCTTCTCTCGGCGTGGGATTCTTCTGATCCTGTCAGCCCCCTCTGGGGCTGGGAAAACCACCCTGGCGCATGAACTGATTGCGAGAACGGCCAACCTCGGTTGGTCGATTTCGCATACCACCCGACCGCGCCGAGTGGGGGAAGTCGACGGCGAGGACTATCACTTTGTGAGTGAGGCGACTTTTCTTTCGCTTCGGGCTCAGGGGGCCTTTGCCGAATGGGCTCAGGTCCACACCGCCTACTACGGTACGACGCGCACGACTATTGAGAGTACGCTCAGCATGGGTCGAGACCTCTTGTTGGACATTGATGTCCAGGGGGCTGAACAGCTCAAGTTATGTTACCCGGAGGCCGTGCTCGTTTTTATCCTACCGCCCTCGTGGCAAACACTGGAAGACCGCCTCCGCGCGCGAGGGACAGACGAGGAAGCGGTCATTACGCAGCGCATTCGACGTGCGCAGGAGGAGACTCGGGAGTTAGCCCGTTATGACTATTGCGTCATCAACGATCAGCTCGAGTCCAGTGTCGCCGCGTTACATGCCATTCTCAGTGCAGAAAGAATCCGCGTATCACGCCTGGACCTCTCCCCCCTGCGTATCGATTCCGCTCCCTCAACGTGCGACGCACCATCCATAGGAACCGGATGAACCAACACCGCGACCTGGACAAAATTATTACGAAAGTCCAGTCCTATCATCCTGAGGCGAAGGTCGGCCTGATCACAGATGCGTACGCGTTTTCAGAGCGTATGCATCAGGGCCAGAAGCGCCACTCTGGCGAGCCCTACTTCATCCATCCGGTTGGGGTAGCCGAAATTATTACGGATATGAAGCTCGATGTGCCGAGCGTCGTCACCTGCCTGCTGCACGATACGGTGGAGGATACCTTAACCACCCTCGATCAGATCGAGCAGCAGTTCGGTAATGAGGTCGCGGGCCTGGTCGATGGAGTGACAAAGATCAGCAAAATCCACTTCACTACTCGGGAAGAGCGTCAAGCCGAAAATTTTCGGAAAATGATTTTCGCCATGGCACGAGATATCCGAGTTATTCTGGTGAAACTCGCCGACCGTACCCATAATATGCGGACGCTTTCCTATCTGAGCGAGGACAAACAACGTGAGATTTCGTCGGAGACGCTGGAAATTTATGCGCCGCTCGCCCACCGTTTGGGTATCTATTGGATGAAGAGCGAACTCGAGGACAACGCGCTACGCTATATGTATCCGAAGGTGTACTCTGAACTGAAGCGGAATATTATCAAGAAAAAGAGCGAGCGGGGGCAATACATTACCGAGGTCATGGGCATCCTCAAAAAGATATTAACGGAGGCCGACATTACGGCCCACGTCTCCGGTCGCCCGAAACACTTCTATTCAATTTATCAAAAAATGCAGTCTCAAAATCTGGTCTTTAGTCAGATTTATGACTTGGTCGGCTTCCGCATTGTCGTGCAGTCCGTGCCTGAATGTTATCACGCGTTGGGCATCGTGCACAGTCACTGGCGCCCCGTTCCCGGCCGCTTTAAGGATTATATTGCCCTGCCCAAAGCGAATATGTATCAGTCGCTTCATACCACCGTCATTGGCCCGTATGGGGAACGGATCGAGGTTCAGATTCGGACACGCGAGATGCATCGGGTGGCAGAGGAAGGGATCGCCGCCCATTGGACATATAAAGACGGCCAAGGACAGGAGGAAGCGCAGCGTTTCGCCTGGCTGCGCCAAATGGTTGAGTTACAACAGCACGTCCAGGACCCGCAAGAGTTTCTGCATACTATCAAGGAAGACCTCTTTACCGAAGAAGTGTACGCCTTCACCCCGCAAGGTGACCTCAACAGTTTCCCGCGTGGCGCATCTGTGATCGATTTTGCCTACCGCATTCATTCGGAAGTCGGCAATCATTGCACCCGCGCCAGGGTCAATGGGCGTCAAGTTCCTTTGCGCTATCAGATCCAAAACGGCGATGTTGTCGAAATCGTCACAACCAAAAACCAATCACCCAGCAAAGACTGGCTGAAGATCGTCAAAACCCCGAAGGCCAAAGCGCGGATTCGACACTGGCTCAAAGAAGAACAGCGAGAACGCAGCGTTGCCCTTGGGCAAGAACTCCTTGAGCGGGAATTAGCCCGTAATCACAGCTCGCTGACTGCAGTGCGCAAACAACGCAGAATCGGGCCAACGCTAGAGGTGCTGGGATTCGGTGATGAAGAAACACTTTTTGCGGCCCTGGGTTACGGACAAGTGACTGCAGGACAGGTACTCGGCCATCTCCTGCCTCAATCCACCGAAGTGCCCGATCAGACGGCGCGTGCCATCGAGCTTGAAAAAATACGTCAGAAACCTCCAGCAAAGGATTCAAGTGGCGTGAAGGTCGGTGGGATCGGGAATGTCCTGATTCGGTTTGGACGCTGTTGTAATCCCCTGCCTGGGGAACGCATTGTGGGCGTTATCACGCGAGGCAAAGGAGTCACCGTTCATACTATCGCCTGTCAGCGCCTGCTGGAAAGCGACCCCCAACGGCATATTACCGTCAGTTGGGATCCCACCGCAGAGTATGCACGTCTCGTGAAAATCGAAGTCCTGTCCGAAGACCGGCCCGGCCTCCTGACCAATATGAGTAAAGCGATCAGCACAGTTGGTCTCAATATCTCCAGTGCCGATGTCCGGACCCTTTCGGACAAACGCGCCCTCAACGTATTTGAGGTCCTCATCCCGAGCGCCGACGATCTTCAGCGTGTCATGCGCAGCCTGGAACGGGTGAGAGGTGTAGTCAAGGTGTCACGCGTGGCTCCCTAAGGAGCGTTGCACCCGGTCTCTTCCCCTTGGTGATCGGCATCAAAAAAAGGGGCTCAGACGAACAACTTATAGCGACAAAGAGAGAGGACGGAAGATTTTAAGCCGCCTTCACAATTTTTCCGGAACGAATACAGCGCGTGCAGACGCGCAGGCGTTTCACCGAACCAGCGACCTTTGCCCGCACGCGTTGCAGGTTCGGTAACCAGCGGCGTTTCGTCTTGTTATTTGCGTGACTCACATTATTGCCCACCGCGGGGCCTTTTCCACAAATTTCGCATCTCTGGGCCACAATCATCCTCCTGAAAGCACCTGCGTATACCACAGGCGTGACACTCGCGCAACATAGAGGAGCCGAGCCCCTATTCCTGATAGGCAACAAGAATCCGTTCAATCAGATTTGTCGTTGAAAAACCATCCTGATGACGGATAGCAACGACCCGTCCACCGGCGTGTTCAACAACCTCTTTTCCCACAATAGCCTCGGGCCGCCAATCTCCCCCTTTGACCAGGATGTGCGGCTGAAGCCGACGAATCAATGCGAGCGGCGTATCTTCTTCAAACGTGGTGACATAGTCAACAACTTCAAGGGCAGCAAGCAGCGTCAAGCGACTCGCTTGATCCAGAATTGGCCGCTTGTCTCCTTTCAGCCGTTTGACCGAAGCATCGGCGTTCACACCAACCACCAGGATATCGCCAAACGTCTTTGCCTGAGCCAGCGTATAGACATGACCGCTATGTATCAGGTCAAAGCAACCGTTGGTAAAGACGATGCGTTTACCCTGACGACGAAGTCGAGTCAGCTGCTCTGCCAGCTGTTCTTCGGAAAATATCTTTTGCATAGCAGTCGAATACAGCCGTCTCGAGCAGACGATCCCCGAGTAAATGATCGCAGACTGCTCTCAAAACGCACTTTTTCCAGCTGAAGTAATGCCAACTAAAGACAAGGAAAACCGAAACTCAACCTCATCAGGATTCACTTTCTCAACAACCCCGAAATCAAACGTCCAACACTTCTGCGGAGAAAGGACACGAAAGAAATAGCGCGAGCCGATAAACGATTGATCATTCAGATCATAGCGCGTGAAATAGGCGAGCGTCAGATATTCATTCAAGCGGAGGACAACCCGGGAATTGATCTCTTTCAGCAGCCGGTCGGCAATGGTCCGATACGAAACCCCAAGGCTCGTCCGTCGTTGCAGATGGCGCAGCAACGGGCTCGTCTCGGGGAGCGGACGTGGGTCACGAAGATACCCCCCGATGCGGGCGGCAATCATATCTCCTTGGTCAACATCATACGTCGTCTCCGCCGCAAGGGTAAAGAGTGAGAATGGACGGATATGCGCGCTGATATCCACATCAGAAAAATGCTGGTCCGTCTCACTCAGGCCAAATCGCTCGCCTTCTTCTCGCAGGCGCCGGCTCGCATCATAGGCCTGGGTCACCGATACACGGAGCAGTTCACGGACGCGAGCTTGCCGATTGGAAGCGCCGGGGAGCGGGTCAAATTTTCCAAGGAGTCTGTTTGAAACACCATAGACAAAGAGGCTACGTCGGTTAATCCGGTCGAGCACATCATAGAGCGGCAGGTCATCTTGACCAACCTGAGGAACATAGGAGAACGAGACCTGCGGCTCGATGACGTGCTGGAGTTTGCTCACCCGCCCCCAACCGACATCGAAAACCCGAGAGAGACGGGTTCCGAGCTCAGCCTGAAGCTGGACCGTCTCTCTGGTCTGCGTATTCTTCAGCCGTCCGGAACCGGGCACGGTCGGTCGTCCACGCGCGCGAGAACTCATATGGTAGACGGTCTCTCGCCCAATCGCCGTCACTGAGCCATAGACGTATCCGCCTAGGGAGAAGGGAATTGATACCCAGGGAGCGAGATCAAAGCGTTGACCATAGTAGCCACGATTCCGAAAAAAATGGCTGCCTTGCATGGTCACCCCGGCTTCAAGACGGTCGTTCCAGAAACGGCGTTGGCCCTGAAAATTGACCTGGGGCAGCACCTGAAAGGCATCATCCTGATCGTTCCGCAAATCTTGATAATACCGTGCTTCGGAACGGAGCTGGGCATTCTTCCAGGTTTTCAGGCCGCCGATGCGAGAGGCGGTAAACCGCCGTGAACGGAGCTGATGATCTTCAAGCCCTGGATGGAAGGAGATATTGAGTTCGCGCAAGAAGAAGTCGTCGCTCACAAAAAAGAGATCACTATACACCTCCACATCATCGGCTAAACGCTGCCGATGCGCTCCCGTGACGCTCCAGCGGTCAACAGGTGAGGTCGTCGAAGCCGGTCCTCGAATCTGTTCATTAAAATAGGAAGCGGAGAACTCGCCCTCCACCCGCTCACTGGGCGCATAGCGGTATTCTCCCAGGAGTCCCACCCGAGAAGAGGTTTCAATATCCGCCGTGAGCGTGAGATCCTGGCTCTTACTGATGGCCCAATAAAAGGGTTGTTCCCACTGGAAACCACGCTTACTCGAAAAGCCGGACCGGGGCGTGAGTGCGCCACTTTGTCGTTCCTTGCGGACCGGAATCACACCATAGGGGACATACAGCAGCGGGATGCCTCGAGCCCGCAAGAGTCCGCCACGCAGTGTTCCTGTTCCACCCAGCGCAACATCAAACTCGGTCGCATCCAGCCGCCAATCCGCCCGTTCGGAGTCTTCGCACTCACAGGTTGTTACTGTTCCGTCTTCAATATGATAGGTCTGGCCATATGATTTTTGAAGTTTCCTGCCGGTAATCGTATATTGACGCTGGGGCATGTGAATGATGCCATTTTCAATTTCGCCGGTTTCATCCGTTAATTCCAGGCGCAACGCCTCGGCCTGAATGTCCCCTTGAGGGTCTTGCAGCACAACATTGCCGCGGGCCTTCAGTTCATTCCGAGTCCGGCTTACGCTTACCGTATCTGCGGTGAGCGTTGTTTGCCCCTTGGTGACAACGACGTTCCCTTGCGCGGATACCGTCTCCCCATCTTCTTCATAGCTCAGCGTGTCGGCGTTGACCTCCACGGGTTCTTGTGCGGAGACGGCCCCTGACTCGATGAGCCAGGAAAGTGTGAGCCAGAGAAGAAAACAGAGAACTCTTTGCATGACCACCTATACTCTCTCAGGCCAGCGGTCGTACGGACTGAGAGATCGTGGGAGCAACACCGGCTTCAGGAAAGAGCGGCAGCACCTCCCCAACCAAGAACAACGAGCCACACACCACAATAACATCTTGAGACTCAACCTGATGGAGCAATTGTCGACAGGCCTCCGCGGCCCCCTCGACGGTACGCACGGAACAGTCGGCGGAGAAGGCTCTTTGCACCGTATATGGATCTTCAGCGCGGGGCTGCGCGACTGCTGTCACAACAACCTCGGCAGCGACCTGTTCCAAGGCAGCTACCATCGGACGCCACTCCTTATCCCGCATGACCCCAAAAAGAAAAACCGGGCGCCGATTCGGGGCGAGGTCGGGGAGTTCGGCCAGTAACGCTTCCATGGCCTGGACATTATGCGCCCCGTCAAGAATGACAAAGGGGTGCGTCGACACAATAGCCAGCCTACCCGGCCAGTGTACTGACCGTAATCCCGCCCGCATTTGAGCCACCGTGACCGGGAAAGAGTCTTGGAGACATTCCAGACTCGCCAAAGCAACCGCAGCGTTGTACACCTGAAATTTTCCGTTTAGAGAGAGCTGAAGATCTCCATATTGAGACCGCTTGCCGCCGTAGCAATGTCGACCGGAGGCATCTTTCTCAAGGGTGAAGTCCTGGCCATACGACAGAATCGCGCTGCCTTGATCCCGAGCCCTTCGATATAAAACGTCACGACTCTCCTCGTCGAGCTTCCCGAGAACGACCGGTACCGCGGGCTTAATAATCCCGCCCTTTTCACATGCAATCTCGGCCAGAGTTGACCCCAGATATTGCTGGTGGTCAAGTCCGATACTGGTGATAATGGACACCAAGGGAGTGAGGACATTTGTGGCATCGAGTCTTCCACCTAAACCCACCTCCGCAATAGCAATATCCACACGGGCTTGGGCAAAGATATGGAAAGCCAACACCGTCATCATCTCGAACGGAGTCAACCGAATTCCCGCTGGATCGAGGTAGGACTTGATTGCCCCCACGGTATCCACCACCTCTGGACGAGAGATCCACCGCGTGCCAATCCGAATCCGCTCACAGAAGTCCATCAGATGTGGAGACGTAAACAAGCCCACCCGATACCCCGCAGCGCTGAGGATGGCATGCAAGATAGCCGCGGTGGATCCCTTCCCATTTGTGCCAGCTATATGAACGCTGGGGAATTGGCGCTGCGGGTCATCACCCAGACGGAGCGCGAGCGTGGTCCGCTCAAGCTTGAGGTCCATACGCTCGACTTCAAGCCCATATAACCACGCCAATGTATCTGAGTAGTCAGACATCCTGTCTTTCTGAATAGCAGCTTACAGGATGACACGTTATGGGGGAGAGTGAGACGCCTTTGGGGTTGAGTCAGTAGTAGGTACAGGCGTGCATAAGAGACCGAGTAACTGGCTTAACACCCCGCGCAAATCCTTGCGCTCAACAACAAGGTCTACCATCCCATGTTCCAACAAAAATTCTGCTCGTTGAAAACCCGGAGGAAGCTTTTCCCGAATCGTCTGTTCAATCACGCGTTGTCCGGCAAAGCCAATCAAGGCGCCCGGCTCAGCAATATTGATATCTCCCAGCATACCCAGCGAAGCGGCAACACCACCCGTCGTCGGATCGGTCAACACCGATAGATAAGGCAACCCAGCTTCTCGCAAACGACCCAGCGCCATAGATATCTTTGCCATCTGCATCAGCGAGAGTACCCCTTCCTGCATCCTGGCACCACCGGAGGCAGAGAAGAAAATAACGGGCAGTTGTTCTGCGCGAGCGTGCTCGATAATCCGCGTCAGTTTTTCCCCCACAGCAGTCCCCATACTGCCACCGAGAAAAGAGAAGTCAAAACAGCCGAGCGCAACAGGACGGCCGTCAAGAGTCGCCTCCCCGCAGACAACGGCTTCGGCACGTCCCGACCGACTACGCGCCTCAACGAGTCGCTGCGCGTAAGGTTTCCGATCGGTGAAGACCAGCGGGTCGGTGGAGTGTATATGCGGTGCGTGTTCAATGAACGAGCCACGGTCAACGATGGTGAGCAGTCGTTGTTCGGCAGTCAGTCGGAGATGCGCACCACATTTGGGACAAATAAAAAGGCGCCGCTCGACTTCCTTCCGAAACAAAATTTCTTGACACGTCGCACATTTGAGCCAAATCGCCTCCCCCTCCTCTTGATTCATCGTGACTGCCTGTTCCGCCATACCCGATTCTTCCTTCAGTGCTCTTCGCCTGTCGTCAGGATCGTGGTGGGGCGAGGGCAGCCCCGCTATCGTTTCGCGCGGCGGGTGCGATACTGCGCAAGGCTGTTTTGAGTTCGGCAACAAGCGCTCCCACTCGCGGCACTAACTCCGGCTGTCCCAGCGATTGCTCGATAACCTGTGAAATGGCGCTGCCGACAATAGCGGCATCAGCTACGCCCGCGACCTGCACGACATGTTCCGCTGAGGAAATACCAAACCCAACCCCAACCGGCACAGGGGAAATGGTGCGAATGCGTTGAACCATAGCGCTCAGGTCCGCTGGGAGTGTGGCCCGTATGCCCGTCACACCCGTCACCGCGACATAATAGATAAATCCGCGCGCCCGGCTCATCACCCGCTGGGCTCGGTCAAGCGAACTGGTCGGGGCAAGGAGAAAGATCATATCCAAATCGTGGCGGTCCGTCTCCCGTTTCAACTCCTCTGCTTCTTCGGGCGGTAAATCGACGCACAGGACGCCGTCAACACCCGCCTGGCGAGCATCGGCGGCAAAGCGCTCCCCGCCGTAGCGCCAGATCGGATTATAATAACCAAAGAGCAGGATTGGAATCGTGAGTGACCGGCGTAAACGACGCACGAGTTCAAATACGTGGGCCAACGACGTGCCATGCTGCAAAGCACGTTCTGCGGCACGTTGCAACGTCGGCCCATCGGCCATCGGGTCAGAAAAAGGAACGCCGAGTTCGATGATGTCGGCCCCTTGGCGTGCCATTTCATGGACTAACGCGAAGGTCGTCTCGAGGTCAGGATCTCCGGCGGTGATGAATGGGATGAGACCGACCTCTCTGCGGGCCTGCAACTGGGCAAAGGTGTCGGCAATGCGCGTCATAGGGCGTTTTCACCCAGAAAGCTGGCCACGCTTTGGAGATCTTTGTCTCCTCGGCCAGAAACGTTAATCACCACAATGGCCGTGGCTGGGAGTTGGGGGACGAGGGTCGCAGCATGGGCGACGGCATGCGCACTCTCCAGGGCAGGAATAATTCCCTCAGTCTCAGCCAGGAGACGCATCCCTTCGACTGCTTGCGCGTCCTGGACGGTGACACAGCGAATGCGCTGCCGGTCATTCCAATAGCTCAATTCCGGTCCAACTCCGGGATAGTCCAACCCAGGTGCGAGCGAGTGCGTGGCGGCAATCTGGCCGGTCTCGTCCTGTAGCACATAGGTCTTGCTGCCGTGCAATACACCAGCATACCCGTTTGACATTGAGGCGGCATTCCGACCTGCACCGAGCCCCCCGGCCTCGACCGCAACCATGTGGACTGCGGTTTCGGGGAGAAAGGGAGCAAACAGGCCCAGCGCGTTGCTCCCACCCCCAACACAGGCAATGAGGTAGTCAGGCAAACGCCCTTCGTGCTGCACAATCTGCTTTTTGGTCTCGCGTCCGATAACGGACTGAAAGTCGCGAACCAGCATAGGATACGGATGCGGACCAGCGACTGTTCCGATGACATAAAAGGTATGCGCCACCTGCGCAATCCAGTTACGCAAGGCCTCATTCATCGCGTCTTTCAGGGTCTGGCTACCGGAAACGACCTCCCGCAGCGTTGCTCCCAAGAGTCGCATCCGGAAAACATTGGGTGCTTGGCGCAGGGTATCTTCACGGCCCATAAAGACCTCGCACGAGAACCCGAGGAGGGCCGCCACGGTCGCCGTTGCAACCCCATGCTGGCCGGCCCCGGTTTCCGCAATAAGTCGCTCTTTGCCCATGCGCTTTGCCAATAATGCCTGGCCGATGGTGTTATTGATCTTATGGGCACCAGTATGACACAGATCTTCGCGCTTAAGATAAACCTTTGCTCCCCCAAGCCGCTCAGTCAATCGGGCAGCAAAGGTTAACGGTGTCGGTCGGCCGACATATTCACGCTGAAGTGCGCGAAGGTCCCGCTTAAACGTCGAGTCTGTGCGGCATTGGCGATAGACCTCTTCGAGCTCAAGCAGAGCCGGCATCAGGGTCTCCGCGACATAGCGGCCACCATAGATCCCAAAATGTCCATATTTATCAGGAAGTTTTGGCATTGTTGATGAACGCGTGCAGTTTTTCTGCGTCTTTCCGTCCGGGAGCCGACTCAACACCACTGGCGACATCGACCGCCCATGGCCGCACAGCCTCGACCGCGGTGGCTACATTCTCGGCATTGAGCCCCCCAGCCAAAATCGTCCGGTCCAAGGCCAACCGAGGAAGAGTCGCAGCATGCTCCCAGGCAAAGGTCTCGCCCGTCCCTCCGTATCCGCGGGAACTATACGTGTCAAGGAGGAGGTAATCGGCCTGAATCCCTTCGAGTTGCTCAGGGAGAGATGTCTCCGAGCCAACCCGAATCGCCTTGATGGTTGCCACTGACCAGTCTGTCAGAGCAGCGGCGTCCTCATCACCATGAAACTGAATTGCGTCAAGCGAGAGTGCCCGGACATAGGCGTCGATATGCTCCCGCTTCGCATTAACGAAAACACCGACACAGCGAACGTGCTGAGGAAGAATGCTCCGGATCATTTTGGCAGTTGACTCAGAAACATAGCGTAGGCTGGGCGGATAAAAGTTCAGACCAATCAGATCAGCACCGGCCTGCACCGCAAGTCGGGCATCGGCGACCGTCGTGATACCACAGATTTTGACGTGGACGGACATGAGCAAGCTACGTGGGATGTCCTAACAACGAGCGGAGCGGCTCTCCAGGGTCTGGAGCCGCCATAAAAGTCTCACCAATTAAGAATGCTCGCACTCCCTGAGCTTCAAGTCGGTCTAATTGGTGCCGGGTTGACAGGCCACTCTCAGACACTACCAGTACATCGGAGGGCAGACCTTGTACAAGACGTTCAGTGGTCTCAATCGTCGTATGAAAGGTACGCAGATCCCGGTTGTTAATACCCAGCAGAGACACGCCATGGGCCAGGGCACGCTCACATTCTGCCTCATCATGCACTTCGATCAGACAGTCCATCTCCAGTGTTTGAGCCAGATGCATCAGGTCTTGTAGTTGGGCATCTTCGAGAATCGCGACGATTAAGAGGATGGCGCTCGCTCCGTGGGCGCGAGCTTCGTACACCTGGTAGTCGTCAAAGACGAAATCTTTTCTGAGGAGGGGGAGTGCTACCTGCTGACGGATCTGTTTGAGATAATCGAGACTGCCCTGAAAAAACTTCTTTTCCGTGAGTACGGAGATGGCTGCTGCTCCCGAGGCTTCATAGCTGCGGGCGAGAGCAAGGGGATCAAAGTCTTGCCGAATCACACCCTTGGAGGGAGAGGCTTTTTTCACCTCGGCAATAATCGCCCGCCCGTTCCAGGTAGACAATGTCTGGAAAAGACCGGGCGGCTGAGAGTGGAACAGCGGCATGTCTTGAAGCTGGCCGAGCGACGCCTGCTGTTTTTGGAGCGTAAGTTCCTCGCGTTTATAGGCCACGATGTCGTCAAGAATCATACCACTTCCCTATGCGTCAGCGGGATAAAACGTTCCAGCGTCCGAACCGCGGCTCCACTGTCAACCGTTGCACTGGCAAGCGCAATCCCGTCTTCGAGTGAAGTAGCCGCATTCCCGGCATACAGGGCTGCTCCAGCATTGAGCAACACAACGTCTCGGTGGGGCCCTGGAGTGCCAGCTAAGACAGACCGGATGATATCTGCCGATTCCTGGGCACTGGAGACCTGTAAGGCCGTTAACGGACGACACTGAAAGCCGTAGTCAGTCGGATTGATGCGATACGTTAGGACGCCCCGTGGCCCCCATTCAGCAACTTGCGTCGGGCCGCTCAGAGACACCTCATCGAGTCCATCCTCTCCATGCACGATCAGGCCGTGCTGACAGCCCAATCGTCCGAGTGCGGCAGCCAGCGGCTGAACCCAACGCTGATCAAAGACGCCAATGAGTTGGTATTGCGCTCCCGCCGGATTCGTGAGGGGCCCAAGGATATTGAAGATGGTTCGTATCCCAACTTCCCGACGTGGACCAACGGCATGGCGCATGGCTCGATGGAAAGCTGGGGCAAGCAGGAACCCGAAGCCGACTTCCCGCATGCAATATGCCACTTGCTGTGGAGACAGCTCAACACGAGCGCCAAGGGTTTCGAGGACATCGGCACCGCCGACCGTTCCAGACATTGCCCGATTGCCGTGTTTCGCCACACATAAACCCGCAGCGGCAACCACAAAGGCCGCACAGGTCGAAATATTAAACGTATGACAGCCGTCCCCACCAGTTCCGCAGGTATCAATAACCGCGCGCTCCGGACGAACTGGTGTCGCCATAGCACGCATGGCCCCAGCCGCCCCAGAGATCTCTGCAACGGTCTCACCCTTGATGTGAAGCGCAGTCAATAAGGCTCCAATCTGAGCTGGGGTGGCCTGTCCATCCATCAGATCGGTGATGACGGCATGCATCTCTTCTTCCGTCAGATCTGCGCCGGCAACCACGTGGGCGATGGCATCTTTGACCGTCATAGATACAGCGCGAGGGGTTAATCTGAGACCAGGTAGGCCTGGGCGAATTTCTCTTCGCGTCGAAAGCGCGCAGCCACGCGTTGGGCCTCTTCTTGGGTAAATGTTCCGACGCGCAAACGATACAAGGTTTCTCCGTTCTTTGTCAGCCTGTTGACGGAGGCCGTATAGCCTCTTTTGCGGAGTTCCGCGGCCAGTCGATGTGCCGTACTTCGACTCTTTGTGACATGGACCTGAATGTTCCACCCACTCACAACCTGCTGCTCTTTTTGGCCTGGCGCCTTGCCGTCGCTCGGAGCAGGTGCAGTCAGTGCCGTCTCTCGTTTTTTATTTTGCAGCGTCTGTGCTGAGTTCGTGGAAACACTCTCCCCGACGGGCCGGGTTGAGGGCCTCGTCTGCGGTTGGCTATTCTGAGTCTGTTTCTCTAAGGTCCTCCCTGAAGTCAGCGGAAAAGCCTGGGACGCGGGAATCGTAGCCTCGTTGTGATCAGCATGCTCAACAGGGAAACGCACGGTCCTCGTTTCTTGGGCAGTTTTGTACGCCTGTACTTCTTTTCCGATATAGACTCCAAAAGCAAAGATAAGAAGAAAACTCACCACAGTACTCAAGAATACGATACACCCCTCAGGAAGATTGAAATGAAAGGCATACTGCCGAACAGCCATGGCGAGTCCTTCCTTCTATTTCCTACTATCCATCCGTCTCGTCCAGGAGAACGACAAAGGGGGAGCTACGCTCCCCCTTCCCGACCCGTCTTCTGAGGCGTGCTCATCGAAGAGCTATTCAGATTCTCGACCACCCCGGCTGAAACACGGACCATGAACATTGCTGCTATGCGCTCCCAGTGTCTCCTCCCGTTGGGGGAGTATTTGCCCGTTCAGTAAACTCGACAAGTGAGACAGGAGCAGCATCTCCCCGGCGAGGTCCTATTTTCAGCACACGTGTGTATCCACCTGCCCGCCCATGAAAACGCGGGGCAACTTCATCAAATAAACGTTGTACCAATTTTCGGCTGCCAAGATACGAAAAGGCAAGGCGGCGCGCGTGGACCGAATTCTTTTTTCCAAGAGTCACCATACGGTCCGCCCAGCAACGGAGTTCTTTGGCCTTCGCGTCAGTCGTTCGGACTTGTTCACGCAGCACCAATGCTTTCAGCAAGTTCCGCAGCAGCGCCTTTCTATGCGCTGCCGTACGATTCAGTTTTCGTCCTGCTTTCAGATGTCGCATCTTCCTTGCTTTCCTGTTGCCCCGAAACGCTGGTTAGGTAAGGTTGCCCTCGCGGGATATTCGTATTCGATCCAACTCTTCCCGAGGGGGGAAGGCTTCCAGATGCATCCCAAGTTCTAACCCCATCTCATGGAGCAATTCCTTAATCTCGTTGAGTGATTTCCGTCCGAAATTTTTCGTTTTGAGGAGTTCGGGCTCGGCCTTGACAACGAGCTCTCCCACATATCGGATATCTGCACTTTGGAGGCAGTTAGCAGAACGAACAGAGAGCGCTAATTCTTCAATAGGTCGAAAAAGATTCTCATTCGTTGGTAACTGGTCTTCCTGCCCCGTGCGCTCTTCTTGGCTGTCGATCTCTTCTGTAGGACCGGAAAAAATCGCCAGCTGATCTTGAGCGATCCGTGCGGCCTCGGCCACAGCTTCCCTCGGATCAATGCTACCATCGGTCCATATTTCAAGTGCCAGTCTTTCGTAGTCTGTCCGCTGACCAACGCGCGCATTGGTCACAGTGACATTGACCTTTCGAACAGGGGAAAACACTGCATCAAGGGGGATTGTGCCAACGGGGTCCTCTTCGGACTGGTTCCGTTCAGCCGCCACATACCCACGCCCCGAGCGAATCTCGGCTTCGACTTCGAGCTTGCCGTCCTTGCTCAGCTTTGCAACATAGGCCTCTGGATTGAGAATGTCGACCTGAGGGCCTACTACCAAATCCCCAGCGCTGACACTCTTCGCGCCATCCACTTTCAATGTGGCGGTTTCCATAGTGCTATCGCGGAGATGGAACCGGACTTCCTTGAGGTTCAGAAGGATATCCGTGACATCTTCTGTGACACCGGGAATGGTCGAGAATTCATGTAAGACATCTTGAATTCTGACCTTGGTGATGGCCGCCCCGGGTAGGGAGGAGAGAAGAATTCGCCTCAGGGCATTGCCCAACGTTGTCCCGAATCCACGTTCGAAAGGCTCGCCGATAAAGCGGCCGTATGTGAGGGTCAGGGTTTTGTCCTCAACATCGAGTGTCTTGGGCTTGATGAGATCACTTTCTAGCATTTTTCTCTCTTTCAGCCGCTCGGGTGCAGGGGAAACAACGGGCGCTTTCAGCTTCATCGGCGATGATGGAGGAGGAATCCAGCCTTTTCCCTCATCCCGTCCGCCGCAATAATTCCTCTAGCGCCTTGGTCTGCACCTGCCCCTGCGCCACGGTGGCGTCCAGTGCTCTGGTTTGTGCCTCTGATTGTTCCAGCAAGGCGTCTAATTGTCGGTCGCGTCGCACACCAGCCTGATGCATCATCAACAGGCCACCTCCGATAAGAAGTAGCTGAAGATAGTACGCCAGCAACGACGCTGCCTCAAAAAACGTCATACCTACCATTACAACGCGCCACCTCGGCGCTAGACTTTCGAGTACAGCTCAACAATAAGCTGTTCGTTGATAGGCAGGGTGATCTCCGACCGAGCCGGCAGGGCACGAACCTTTCCGGAAAAGGAATCCGTTTGGACCTCAAGCCATTCCGGCACTCCGCGCCGCTGGGCAAGCTCGACAGATTCTTGGATACGGGTGATTTTTCGGCTCGCCTCGCGCACCTGCACCTCGTCTCCGGCTTTTACACAAAACGATGGAATCGTCACTCTGCGTCCGTTGACGTAAAAATGGCCATGGCGTATCAACTGCCGGGACTCTGAGCGTGAGGTCGCGAATCCCATCCGGTACACCATGTTATCGAGACGACTCTCGAGCAGAATCAAAAGGTTTTCCCCGGTGATTCCACGTTGGCGCTCGGCCCGTGCGAAAAGACGACGAAACGGCCCCTCAAGCGTCCCATAGATACGTTTCAGCTTTTGTTTCTCTCGTAGCTGAACACTGTACTCGGTCGCCTTTCTGCCTCTCCCTTGGCCGTGTTGTCCCGGCGGATAGCTTCTTCTCTCAATTGCACATTTATCCGTGTAACACCGTTCGCCTTTCAGAAAGAGTTTCAATCCTTCTCGGCGGCATAGACGGCAGGATGGACCTCTATATCGTGCCACAAAAACCTCCTGACTCTGTATCAGTTCCCTGCTCGTACACCTAGTCTCTTAGACTCTGCGACGCTTGGGCGGACGACAGCCATTGTGAGGGATAGGCGTGACGTCCCGGATGAGGCTCACCGCAAACCCAGCTGATTGCAGTGCTCGCAGAGCGGACTCTCTCCCGGCACCGGGCCCCTTCACGTGCACTTGAACCGAGCGCATACCAGCATCAGCCGCTTTGCGCGCGGCGCTCTCCGCCGCCATCTGGGCGGCAAACGGCGTGCCCTTACGTGACCCCTTCAGCCCCACACTTCCCGCACTCGCCCAGGCCACAGTATTGCCTTGCGGGTCGGCAATGGTCACAATAGTATTGTTGAAGGTCGAATAGATATTCACCACACCTTCTGGAGTGTTTTTCCGAATTTTCTTCTTCCGTGAGACAGATCGCCTCGCAGCTTTTGCCATACAGTGACCCTCTCCTTACGCCGTGTCTTATCTGGGAGTAGGCGCGACTTTCTTTCCGGCAACGGTCCGCCTCGGCCCCTTACGCGTCCGAGAATTATTCTTTGTCTTTTGGCCACGGACCGGCAGATTTCGGCGGTGGCGGAGGCCCCGGTATGCCCCAACGTCAATATAATGTTTAATATGACTCGCAACATCCCGCCTCAGGTCCCCCTCGACACGGTGGTCTTGATCGATAACCCGCCGAATATTTGCGATCTCATCATCCGCCAGCGCGTCAGAATTTGCATCCGGGGCAACTCCTGCCTCGGCCAGAATTTTGAGTGCGGTGACCCGCCCGATCCCATAGATATAGGTGAGACCGACGCCGATTTTCTTGTTCCGGGGTAATTCGATACCCGCAATCCGTGCCATACGCTTTCTCCGCTCTTGCTTTCGCCCGCGCCAGGAAAACCCCTAGCCTTGTCGTTGCTTATGCCGCGGGTTTTCACAGATGACCCGTATAATTCCCTTGCGCTTAATAATTTTACACTTTCGACACATTGGTTTCACAGAAGCACGAACTTTCATGCCAACCTCATTCCCATTCTGACCTAAAAACGGTTACGTAGATGGGTACTTGTCTCTTACATCTTACTGAGCACTACTGGTCCATCTGCCAGGATTGCAACCGAATGCTCGAAATGTGCTGAGAGGCTGCCATCTTTTGTCACAGCAGTCCACCCATCCTCTAGCATAGCGACTTCCGGAACGCCCATATTCACCATGGGCTCAATCGCGATGACCATCCCTTCGCGCAAGCGGACACCCCGATTCCGCACGCCATAATTGGGAACAGGCGGGTCTTCATGGAGCCTGCGCCCAACCCCATGGCCGACAAATTCTCGCACCACAGAGAATCCATTCCGCTCGACATACTCCTGCACTGCGGCAGATATATCGCCAAGACGGTTGCCAATACAGGCGTGACATATTCCGGCTTCAAGAGCGGCAGCCGTTGTCTTTAAAAGCTGCTGTACAGAGCGGTCAGTCTCGCCCACCGCAAAGGACACCGCAGCGTCACCATAAAATCCGTCATACACTACACCAAAATCCAGGCTGACAACATCCCCATCTCGAATAATACGCTGGTGAGAGGGGATACCATGGACGACTTCGTTATTCAAAGAGATACAAATATGGGCCGGGAACGGCACGGAACCATTCCTGATCGTATATCCCTTAAATGCAGTTTTTGCCTTCTTTTTTGTAATCCATTCTTCCGCGATAGCATCAAGCTCTCCGGTTGAGACGCCTGGTCGGACACGCTGTCGCAGTTCACTCAGAGTTTCTGCAACAATGCGATTCGCAGTCCGCATTATCTCTATCTCTTCAAGGGATTTCAGAAAAATCATCGGTGAGAAAACCGTACCGGATCCTCTACCCTCTTCTTCCTCTGAGACGACCGCGCTTCATAAAGCCTTCATAATTTCTCATAATGAGCTGTGTTTCAATCTGCGCTACCGTGTCCAGAGCAACGCCGACGACAATAAGCAGCGCCGTTCCCCCAAAGAAAAATGGGACATTAAACGATCCAACCAGGAGGTTGGGCAAAACACAGACTATGGAGACATAAATGGCTCCAGTTAGCGTTATCCGACTTAAGACCCGATCAATATAGTCCGCTGTTCGTTGCCCAGGGCGGATGCCAGGAATAAACCCGCCATTTTTTTTCATATTGTCGGCAACGTCAGTAGGGTTAAATACAACAGCCGTATAAAAATAGCAAAAGAAGATAATCATCGCGACATAGCTAACATTATAAATCGACCCTCCCGGCGTCAGAACATTTGCAACGGTTTGGGCCCACGGATGGTCGGCAAAACCAGCGATGGTCGCCGGAAAAATTAAGACCGAGGAGGCGAAAATCGGAGGAATAACTCCAGCGGTGTTCACTTTCAGTGGCAGATGAGAACTCTGCCCGCCATAGACTCTTCGGCCCACCACCCGTTTTGCATACTGAACCGGAATGCGCCGCTGCCCGCGTTCCATAAAAATCACTGCGGCAACAATGGCAACCATGCCGACTAACAGGAGCAGCAACAAAAGGATGCTTAATTCGCCCTCTCGAACAAACTCCGTCGTTGCGGTCACCGCGGAGGGAATACTGGCGACAATACCGGCGAAGATGATGAGAGAAATACCATTGCCCACTCCACGCTCGGTAATCTGTTCGCCTAGCCACATGATGAAAGCCGTACCGGAGGCAAGCGTAAGCATCGTCATGAGGCGAAATCCCCAGCCTGGATTAAAAACAACTAAGCTCCCCCCGGGTGCCTGAATCTGTTCGAGTCCGATGCTGATAAAGAGACCCTGGAGAAGCGCTAAACCGACCGTGCTGTAACGGGTGTACTGGGTAATCTTACGTCGCCCCTGTTCCCCTTCTTTTGACAGACGCTCAAGGGTGGGGACCACGACGGTCAGGAGCTGAAAAATAATTGAGGCGCTAATATAGGGCATAATGCCCAGTGCAAAGATGGAGAAGCGCTCCAGGGCACCGCCGGAGAAGAGGTTCACCAAGCCAAAAACAGTGCTCGCCGCCTGCTCGAAGAACGCCGCAAGAGCCTCTCCATCAATACCCGGAGTTGGGATCGCCACTCCGATTCGGTAGACGGCCAGCATGCCAAAGGTGAAAAGGAGCCGGCGACGCAGGTCTGCTATCTTTGTCGCGTTTTGTAAGCCTTCGAACATGACTATCCGACCTCGGCTGTCCCCCCCAGCGCAGTAATCTTTTCACGCGCCTGCGCACTAAAGGCATGGGCTCTTACCGTCAGGGCCTTTGTCAGTTCCCCCTTTGCCAATATTTTTACCTTAGCCTTACGGCCAGCCACGAGCCCAGTCTGGCGGAAAACATCAAGGTCAACGACGCTACCCGCCTCAAAGCGTTCCAGACTCCCAAGGTTAATGACGGCGTACTCTTGTCGAAACGGATTGTGAAATCCCCGTTTGGGCAGCCGGCGGGAGAGCGGCATCTGTCCGCCTTCATAGCCAGGTGGTATATTGCCACCAGCGCGCGCGCCGCTTCCTTTATGTCCTCGACCTGCTGTTTTGCCGAGCCCGGAACCTGGCCCGCGGCCGACCCGCTTCCGTTTTTTCATCGCCCCAGGGGCGGGCCGCAAGTGACTAAGATCCATTCTCACGTACCTCAATAAGATGGGATACCCGATTCACCATTCCTTGGAGTGAGGGCGAATCGTTCCGTAGCACAGTCTTCCCAACATGGGTGAGGCCAAGGCCGCGCAGTGTCTCGCGCTGACGCCGTGTGCCTCCAATGGCACTCCGCTTCAAGGTGATGGCTAAGACCTGCCCTTTTCCTGCGTCGGCCATGCCCTATCCTTTCATACTCAGCGCGGGTTTCCCCCTCCGCTCGGCAACCTGCTCCGGACCGTCCAGGCTCTCCAGGGCGGCCAGTGTGGCTTTTACAGAGTTATGCGGATTCGTCGAGCCGAGACATTTTGTGAGCGCGTTCCGGACACCGGCCAACTCCATAACGATACGCACACCACCACCCGCGATGAGACCGGTACCGGCAGCAGCGGGTTTGAGTAACACTTTGCCCGCCCCGTACCGACCAATAACCGCATATGGCAGCGTATCTTCGACGAGAGGGACACGAATCAAGGACTTCTTCGCGTGCTCAACACCTTTCCGGATCGCTTCTGGAACTTCGTGGGCCTTCCCCAAGCCGTAGCCAACATGTCCCGCGCCGTCCCCAGCCACAACAACGGCGCTGAAACTGAAACGGCGTCCGCCCTTGACCACTTTACTCACGCGATTGATATGAACGACCTTCTCTTGAATATCGAGCTCGTCAGGATTAATTCGATCATCGTCAGCCGCCACAGGCATCCTCCTTAGAGTTGGAGACCAGCCTCGCGCGCCGCATCGGCGACCGCGCGGACCTGTCCATGAAAGAGGAATCCGTTCCGATCAAAAATGACGGTCTGTATCCCCTGCTCTTGACACTTTTTCGCGATGAGCTGCCCCACTTCTTTTGCTGCAGAGACCGTCGCCACTTTTTGTTGCATACGTTCCTTGAGATCTGCTGAAAGAGTTGAGACGGACGCTAAAGATCGACCACTCTCATCAGAGATCACTTGGGCATAGAGATGTTTATTGCTGCGGTAGATACATAAGCGCGGTCGGCTGTCCGTTCCACGCACTTTCCGTCTGATCCGTCTTCGACGGAGCAGACGGCTCCGTTCACGAGGGTTCATCCCTGCCATGCCTATCCTCCAGCAGCAACAGCGGTCTTTCCAGATTTTCTCCGCACGTGCTCATCTGCGTATTTAATCCCTTTTCCCTTATATGGCTCAGGCGGCCGGAGGCGACGGATGGAGGCCGCCACTTCTCCGATCAGTTGTTTATCGACTCCCTCAATGGTGATCTGCGTCTGCCGCTCAACCTTGGCGCTGACGCCCGCGGGAAGCTGAAAGAAAATAGGATGAGAAAATCCCAGGCTCAGTTGGAGAAGGTCTTTCACCGCCTCCGCCCGATAGCCTACCCCGTTAATTTCCAGCACTTTTACAAACCCAGTTGAGACCCCGTGAACCGCATTGGCCACAAGCTTGCGGGTAAGCCCTTGTCGTGCTTTAGCACGGCGGGAGTCGTCCGCCCGCGTCAACAGCACGTCGGACGGCGTAATTTTGACCGCGAGCGCGGCGTCAACCGGCACCTGCAGGACCCCTTTTGGCCCCTCAGCCGTGAGCCTTCCCTGGTCGTATGAAACTTTTACCTTATCCGGTAGCGGGACCGGCTTGTGCCCAACGCCAGACATACGTTATTTTCCTCTCTCCTTTACCACGCGCTACACAGGACTTCCCCACCGACGCGAAGCGCGCGGGCTTCCTGATCAACGATAACGCCACGAGAAGTCGACAGAATACTCACTCCGAGTCCGTTCCGCACGGCGGGAATCGCATCGGCCCGGACATAGGTTCGCAAGCTCGGCTTACTCACGCGCTGCACCCCGTGGAGCGCAGGGCGTCCTGCGGCGTCATACTTGAGCTCAATGGTGAGAGAGGGAAATCCGTTATGCTCAGCACTGCGATAATTCTGGATGAAGCCTTCAGCGACAAGGATTTGCACAATGGCTTCCTTGATGCGGGAGCGCGGCACCGAGACGGTCTTTTTCCGCGCCCGTAAGGCGTTGCGGATGCTCGTCAGCAAATCGGCAATCGGGTCAGTTTGCATAATCCTCTTCCCTACCAACTTGCCTTGGTCATGCCAGGAATCTGGCCCTTCAGCGCATAGGTCCGCAGGCAGATACGACACATGCGGAAGCGACGATAGAAACCACGAGAGCGGCCGCACAGCGGACAGCGATTATATTCCCGAACGTGAAATTTAGGCTTCCGTTGTGCCTTTACGCGCAAACATGTTCGTGCCATAGCTCTTAACTCCGAAAGGGCATACCCAGGGCTCGCAGTAACGCACGCCCCTCGATATCCGTTTTTGCCGTCGTTACCATAGAAACGGTAAATCCTTTTATTTGATCAACCTTATCTAAATTTATTTCAGGGAAGATCGTATGTTCCCGAACCCCGAGAGAGTAATTCCCTCGGCCGTCAAAAGAACTATCCGATATGCCTCGAAAGTCTCTCACGCGGGGGAGCGCCACATTGACCAAGCGGTCAAAAAATTCATACATGCGCTCTCCGCGTAGCGTGGCCGCGCACCCGATCGTCATTCCTTCACGGAGTTTAAAATTCGCAATGGATCGGTGGGCCCGAGTGACCACCGGCTTCTGTCCCACAATAAGTCCAATTTCCTCGACGCTACTTTCGAGCAATTTGGCGTTTGTGGCCCCTTCTCCCAGCCCCATGTTGACAACAATTTTTGACAGGCGAGGGACCTGCATCACATTGGCACACCCCAACTCTTGCTTCAGAGCGGGCAGTATCTGTTTATAGTAGAGGTCTTTAATACGAGCCATAGATATTAGTCCAACACATTCCCGGTTCGGCGACTCACCCGCATCTTGCGTCCATCGACGACCTTGAATCCGACCCGAGTAGGGCGCCCGTCTTGCGGGTCAACCAGCATCAAATTCGAGAGGTGAATAGCCGCTTCTTTTTCCAGTATCCCGCCAGAGTCCTGTGGCCCACGCGGCTTGACATGGCGCTTGACCATATTGAGGCGCTCAACAACGGCGCGCTCCTGTTGCGGCTGTACCCGGATGACCTTTCCGATTTTTCCCCGCTCTTTTCCGGCGATAATCATCACAGAATCATTTTTTTTTATGCGTGCAGCCATGGCCTGTCCTACAGTACCTCTGGAGCGAGGGAAATAATTTTCATAAAGCGCTTCGCCCGCAGCTCACGCGCCACAGGTCCGAAAATACGTGTTCCAAGCGGCTCACGCTGGTTATCGAGCAGTACAGCAGAGTTGGTATCAAAGCGAATATACGAGCCATCTGGGCGACCGAGTTCCTTAGCCGTCCGGACAACGACAGCGCGCATCACATCGCCTTTTTTCACCTTCGCATTGGGAATAGCTTCCCGGACCGAAACAACAACTTCGTCACCAACCGACGCATATCTCCGACGTGTTCCACCCAGGACACGCACGCATCGGACGCGTCGTGCCCCCGAGTTATCCGCAACGTCAAGCACCGACTCCACCTGAATCATACGCCTCCCTCTTTACTGTGCTGCCCCTGACGTCTCCGACTTCAATACCGCCCGCACGCGCCAGCGTTTATCTCGGCTGAGGGGTCTCGTTTCTGTAATGCTGACCAAGTCTCCGGTCCGGCACTCGTTTGCGGGGTCATGCGCTTTGTATTTTTTTCGTTGGCGAATATACTTCTTGTACATTGGATGGCGAACAAGCCGCTCAACTTGGACCGTGACGGTGCGGTCCATCTTGTCACTGACGACGACCCCTTGTCTGACTTTCCGGTTTCCAGGCACACCTAGCTCCGTTCTTTATTCGCGGTGCGAACACGCTCGCCTTGTATGGTCTTCACCCGAGCAATATCCCGACGGACTTTTCGGATCCGCAGGGCATCTTCAATTTGCCCTGTGCCTCTCCTCAAGCGGAGACGAAAGAGCTCTTCGCTCAGCTCTTGCGCTTTGCCCTGTATTTCTTCGTCGGTCAACTCTCGGACTTCACGCGCCCGCATATGTCGCTCCTAGTCGTTCTCGTATCTGCGTGCTGACGGGCAGTTTATTGGCAGCAAGCCGGAGCGCCTCGCGGGCGGTTTCGCGCGGGACGCCTTCAATTTCGAAGAGCATCCGTCCCGGCTTGACAACCGCCACCCAAAATTCGGGCGCTGCCTTGCCCTTCCCCATGCGTGTTTCCGTTGGCTTTTTGGTCACTGGCTTATCGGGGAAGATCCGTATCCAAATACGCCCCCCGCGTCGGACATGACGGGTCAACGCAATCCGGGCGGCTTCTATCTGTCGGGCGGTCACCCAGCCACGCTCAAGCGTTTGCAGGCCATAGTCGCCAAACGAGAGCACCGCGCCACGCTGGGCGTTTCCGTATATGCGCCTCCGTTGCTGTTTTCGGAATTTCGTTTTCTTTGGCGAGAGCATATCCGGCGTCCTTTATGCGCTCACGGGTGAGCGATGCTGCTCTTCGTCTTTGGTGAGGATCTCACCTCGGAAGATCCACACCTTTACCCCTATCACGCCATACGTGGTTCGGGCTTCTGCCACACCATAACTAATATCGGCACGCAAGGTATGCAGCGGAACTCGTCCTTCTCGGTACCACTCGGTCCGGGCGATCTCCGCCCCACCGAGCCGCCCCGAACAACGCACCTTCACCCCTTGCGCGCCCATACGAATGGCCCGTGTCACACTCTCCTTCATGGCACGCCGAAAGGCCACCCGTCGCTCAAGCTGAAGTGCGACATTTTCAGAGACGAGCTGCCCGTCCAGGTCAGGACGGCGTACTTCGTGAATATTCAGATAGACTTCTCGGTCGGTCCGCTGGGCAAGGTCGGCCTTCAGCTTTTCTATCTCTACCCCTTTTTTCCCAATCACAATGCCGGGACGAGCGGTATAGATGTTGATCTTTGCCTTATTCGCGGCGCGCTCCACCTCAATTTTTGCAATCCCGGCATGATAGAGACGCTTTTTAATGAACTCCCGGATACGGATATCATCGTGCAGTAACGTGGCGTAGTCTCTTTCTGCAAACCAGCGAGACTCCCACCCTTCGATCACGCCAACCCGGAACCCTTTTGGATGTACTTTCTGCCCCATCCTAATTCTTCTTTCGTCTATTTCTCGTCTACAACAATGGTAAAATGACTCGTGCGCTTCCGAATCGGTGTTGCACGTCCATGCGCACGTGGGGTAAAGCGCCGAAAAGTTGCTCCCCCGTTTACGGTGGCCTGCTTTACATACAACGTGTCAGGATCAACGTTCTGCGTATCTGTGGCGTTGGCAATGGCTGATTGAAGAGTTTTTATAAAAATACGAGCGGCCTTCTTTTGAGAAAAGCGTAGAACCATCAACGCTTCTTCGACCTGTTTCCCACGGATAAGGTCCGCTACTAAACGGGCTTTCCGCGGCGCCATCCGCACCTGACGAGTAATTGAGCGAACCTCCATAGCCGATACCTTCTATCTCCTTTTTACGTCACCCTTCTTATCCCCGGCATGGCCATAGAATGTCCGTGTTGGAGAAAATTCACCGAGCTTATGGCCAACCATATTTTCAGTCACATAGACGGGGATAAATTTTCTTCCATTGTGAACGGCGAATGTAAATCCGATCATTTCAGGGGTAATCGTGGAACGGCGTGACCACGTTTTAATCACCTTTTTATCACCGCTTTGCACAGCAGTATCGACCTTCCTCAACAAGTGGTCGTCAATGAATGGACCTTTTTTGACTGAGCGGGGCATCTTATTTCTTTCTCTTTTGGACAATATATTTATCTGACTTTGAGTGTCGTCTGGTCTTATATCCCTTGGCCAGTACACCCCAGGGACTCATGGGATGGTTGCCTTTACTTCTTCCTTCACCTCCCCCAAGTGGGTGGTCTACCGGATTCATGGCAATGCCTCGCACACGTGGCCGACGGCCAAACCACCGACTCCGACCAGCTTTCCCGTATGAGACATTCTCATGATCAAGGTTACCGACCTGACCGATGGTGGCTTTGCAGTTTTGATGCACCAGCCGCATTTCTCCCGAAGGGAGCTTCACTGTTGCGTACACGCCTTCTCTCGCCATCAACTGCGCAGAGGTCCCGGCACTCCTGACAATCTGAGCCCCTTTGCCTATCTTCATCTCTATGTTGTGGATAATCGTCCCAACCGGAATACACCGCAACGGCAAACAATTGCCAGGACGAATATCTGCTGATTCTCCTGACATGACAGCATTCCCAACAACCAGACCGACAGGGGCAAGAATGTAGCGCTTCTCTCCATCCCGATAATGGAGTCGAGCAATATGTGCAGAGCGATTTGGATCATATTCTATGGCAGCAACCGTCGCCCCAATCCCGTCCTTGTCGCGACGGAAGTCTATCAGACGATACCGTCGTTTATGTCCACCGCCCCGGTGCAGGATAGTGAGTCGCCCTCTATTATTCCGCCCACCATGCTTATGGAGGGGTGCCAGCAAGGATCGCTCCGGCCCTTTTTTTGTCTTCGTAACATCACTGAAGCTGGAGACACTTTGGAAGCGTCTCCCAGCAGACGTTGGTTTGTATTGTCGGACAGCCACGAGTTACGCCCCTTCAAAAAAGTCGATCCGGTCGCCATCACGTAGGGTGACATAAGCCTTCTTCCAGGCTGCCCTTCTCCCCTGCGACCGACCAACGCGTCGATGTTTGCCCATATATTGAATAGTCCGCACTTGTTTGACTTTCACATTAAAAAGCGCCTCGACCGCGTTTTTAATACTCACCTTATTAGCCTGTGGATGGACACGAAAGACAACCTGATTCCCGACCTCGCTGGCCAGGGTTGACTTCTCGGTGATCAAGGGCGCAACAAGAACAGTATAGACATCCATATTACTCTCCGCCTAGTCGCTCACTGACCTGTTGCATCGCGGCTTGTGTCATTAATACCTTTCGGTAGCGGAGCAGATCATACACATTCAGCCCTTTACTCAGCAGGACTTTTACCCCCGGCAAATTGCGAGCAGATTTCTGTACGTTGACGTCGGCATCCGCCAAGACGAGCAGAACGCTATCACCCATCTCGAGTTGTGCCAGCAGGGTAACCATCTGCTTTGTTTTTGGCTCGTCAAACTGAATGGCGTCGATGACAACCATCTCGTCTTGGCGCAGCTTCTGCGCGAGTGCGGCTCGCAGAGCGGTCTTCCGAGATGAGCGCGGCATACGGTACGCATACGAACGTGGCTGGGGGCCAAACACCGTTGCTCCACCGACCCATATCGGCGACCGGTTACTGCCTGCCCGCGCCCGTCCCGTTCCTTTTTGCCGCCACGGTTTTCTTCCGCCACCGCGCACCTGCGCCCGCGTCTTTGTCGCCGCCGTCCCGGAGCGACGATTGGCCAACTGCATTCTCACTGTTTCGAACAAAAGGTGCTCCCGCGGCGGCTGATCGCATATCACGGCGGGAAGAGGAATCTCTCCAACCTTCTCTCGTTGGGCAGAGAGAACACTGATAGATGTTGCTTGGGCTGCCATTGGTTATCCTTGTTATGGCTTATGGATAAGGACAACTTGTCCTCTCGCACCCGGTATAGACCCACGCAGGAAGAGGAGGTTCTCATCTGGCTGGACGTCAACTACTTGCAGATTTAACGCCTTCATCCGATCGTTCCCGTAATGGCCTGCCATTCGCTTCCCTTTGAAAATTTTTCCAGGGTAGGAGCGGTTCCCGATAGCCCCACCATGACGAAAATACTCATGCGTTCCATGACTCTTCGGAAATCCGCCCATGCCGTGTCGTTTCATCACGCCGGTATAGCCCCGACCTTTTGTCCGACCGACAACGTTGACCCGATCTCCAGACTGGAAGACTTGTCCAACCGTGATTTCACCACCGACCTCGTAGCCCTCGATGTCATCGAGCCGAAACTCGCGCAGGACAGCGAAGGGACCGGCACCGGACTTCTGCGTATGTCCCAGGACAGGCTGAGAAACACGGTGTGGTTTTTGACTTCCAAATCCCAGTTGGAGCGCAGTATACCCATCTCTTTGCTGGGTCTTTTTTTGCACAACGGTACATGGTCCGGTCTGTATGACCGTGACCGGGACAAGGTTCCCCTCGGCGGAAAAAACCTGAGTCATGCCAAGCTTCTTACCTATTAATCCTTGCATCGTCGCCGCTCCCGCTACTCCAGCTTGATTTCAACATCGACTCCGGCGGCCAATTCCAGTTTCCCGAGCGCGTCAATTGTTTGCTGAGTTGGGTCAAGGATATCGAGCAAACGCTTGTGGGTCCGTATCTCGAACTGTTCCCGCGACTTTTTGTCAACATGGGGTGAACGGTTCACCGTAAACCGTTCGATCCGCGTCGGAAGCGGGATAGGGCCAGCGACCCGCCCTCCGGTCCGCTTGACTGTTTCGACAATCTCCCTGGCCGATTGATCAAGTACCCGGTGGTCATAGGCTTTAAGGCGGATACGGATCTTTTCATTCATGATAGTGGTCATAGGACCCTACTCCAAGATTTTGGTTACGACCCCAGCGCCGACCGTACGGCCGCCCTCCCGAATCGCAAACCGCAATCCCTCATCCATCGCAATCGGCGTCAATAACGCCACCGTCATCTGCGTGTTGTCCCCCGGCATCACCATCTCCGTCCCCGCTTGTAATGTCACCGACCCGGTCACATCGGTCGTCCGAAAGTAAAACTGGGGCCGATATCCATTGAAAAATGGCGTGTGCCGCCCCCCCTCATCCTTCGTCAACACATACACCTCGGCCTCGTACTGCGTGTGCGGCGTGATACTCCCCGGCTTGGCCAATACCTGCCCCCGCTCAATCTCCTCCCGCTTGATCCCCCGCAGTAAACACCCCACATTGTCCCCCGCCACCCCTTCATCTAAGAGCTTGCGGAACATCTCGACTCCGGTCACGGTCGTCTTCTGGGTCTCCCGGATCCCCACGACCTCCACCTCTTCTCCCACTTTGATGCGCCCCCGCTCCACCCGCCCCGTCGCCACGGTCCCCCGCCCGGAAATCGTAAACACGTCTTCGACGGACATTAAAAACTCTTGGTCCACATCCCGCGCCGGCTCGGGAATAAAACTGTCTACTGCTTCCATCAACTCCAAGACTTGCGCCTCCCCGTCGGCTTCCCCCTCTAACGCCCGCAACGCACTCCCCCGAATGATTGGCGTGTCATCGCCCGGAAAGTCATACTTCGACAGCAACTCCCGCATCTCCAACTCGACTAAGTCCAGCAACTCCTCATCATCGACCATGTCCACTTTGTTCATGAACACCACGATCGCCGGCACCCCCACTTGCCGCGCTAATAAAATATGCTCCCGCGTCTGCGGCATCGGCCCGTCTGAGGCCGCCACCACCAGGATCGCGCCGTCCATCTGCGCCGCCCCGGTGATCATGTTCTTGATATAGTCCGCATGCCCCGGACAATCCACGTGCGCATAGTGCCGCTGCTCGGTCTCGTATTCCACGTGCGCCGTGTTGATCGTGATCCCCCGCTCCTTCTCCTCCGGCGCTTTGTCAATCTCGTCAAACGCCACGGCCTCGGCCATCGCCCGCGCCGCCAACACTTTCGTGATCGCCGCCGTCAGCGTCGTCTTCCCATGGTCAATATGCCCAATCGTCCCCACATTCATGTGCGGCTTCGTCCGCTCAAACCGCTCCTTCGCCATCGCTCTCCCTTTCTGCCCTGCACGATAAAGGTTTCTACTACGAACAGAGGGGCCTGTGCGACCACCTCATCGTTGGAGCTCGCCTTCGGAGGAGCATACCAGAACCCGGCACACTCCTTGTTCTGAAGTTCGCAATTCTAAATGCTATTTCAGAAGAGTCAACCGCCTACAGCCGTAGATCGTTAGGATCGCGCTCCCCTCTGCTCTTTCCTCGTCTTTTCTTCAGGTCACATATGGTCGAGATTATGAAAAAGAAATCCGTTTATCCGCCCGATGAGTAATACGTCTCTGGACTACCAGCGATAATGGGCAAAGGCTTTATTCGCTTCCGCCATGCGATGTGTATCTTCGCGTTTCTTCACGGCACCCCCTCGATTCTGAGACGCCTCAAAGAGTTCGCCGGCCAGCTTTTGTTCCATGCTCTTTTCCGAGCGTTGCCGGGAAGATTGGACAAGCCAGCGCATGGCCAGGGAATTCCGCCGGACTTGGCGTACTTCAACCGGCACCTGGTAGGTCGCACCACCAACTCGACGTGAGCGGACCTCAACCAGAGGTTTTACATTTTCTAAGGCGCGCTTAAAAACCTCAAGCGCCTCCTCTCCCGTTCTCTGCTGGATCAGCTCCATTGCTCCGTATATGATCTTCTCGACTTTTCCCTTTTCTCCATCGAGCATCATCATATTGGCGAATTTTGATACACTAATATCGTGATATTTCGGGTCTGGTATGATCTCGCGTCGTGCGGCAGGTCCCTTACGTGGCATGCTCTTCCCTCTCGTTTACTTGGGCTTCTTTGCGCCGTATTTTGACCGGCTCTGCTTTCGTTCCTGGACACCGATGGAGTCAAGCGTGCCACGAACAATATGATACCGGACGCCAGGTAAGTCCTTGACTCGACCGCCACGGATAAGCACAACCGAGTGTTCCTGCAGATTATGTCCGATTCCAGGGATATACGCTGTCACTTCAATACCATTGGTCAGTCGAACACGGGCGACTTTTCTCAAGGCTGAGTTCGGCTTTTTCGGAGTCGTCGTATAGACCCGCGTGCACACCCCCCGCCGTTGGGGGCAGGATTGCAGAGCTGGAGCGGTCAATTTTCTGCGTTGTTGCACTCTCCCTTTTCGTACGAGTTGCTGAACTGTAGGCATTCATCCTCCTTGCGAGCCTCGGCCTTCCCTTCTCTATGCTTCGAGTATTTGGGCAATGGGCAAAGGCTCTTCTTCCTCGGGCAAAATTTCTGGGCTTCCGGCAGTGAGCTGCGTATAACTTGGTGTGCCTGTCCCAGCAGGAATGAGCCGCCCCATGATGACATTCTCTTTGAGTCCCAGTAGATAATCGACTTTGCCATTAATGGCCGCTTCCGTTAGCACCTTGGTCGTTTCTTGAAACGAGGCGGCTGAGATGAAACTATCGGTCGAGAGGCTCGCTTTTGTAATTCCCATCAGGAGCGATTTTGCTTCCGGGGGGGTTCCTCCATCAGCCAGCACCCGTTCCGTCTCTTCTTGGAAGCGCCACTTCTCTACTTGCTCCCCAACCAAGAAGTCAGAATCTCCGACCTGGGTCACGAGCACGCGCCGCATCATTTGTCTCACAATCACTTCGATATGTTTATCATGGATACGCACCCCCTGGAGACGATAGATCTCTTGAATCGCATCCACCAGAGACTTGGCGAGTTCGCGCTCTCCGAGAACGCCAAGGATGTCATGAGGATTTGAGGAGCCGTCCATCAGCGCTTCTCCCGGTCGAACATAATCGCCTTCTCGTACGCTGATATGTTTTCCCCTAGGAATGAGATATTCCCGCGCGTCGCCAACCTCAGGGGTAATCAACACCTTCCTTTTCCCTTTGGTATCTTTCCCAAAGGAGACTGCCCCTTCAATTTCGCTGATAACGGCGAACTCTTTCGGCTTGCGTGCCTCAAAGAGCTCGGCAACCCGAGGCAGGCCACCAGTAATATCTTTCGTTTTGGTGGTTTCTCGTGGGATCTTTGCAAGCACATCGCCTGCTTCAACACGCTGGCCCGCGCCCACATTGATATTGGAGCCAACTGGCAACAGATAGCGCGCATCCAATCCATTCGACAGCTTCGCCGTTTTACCGCTATCATCTTTGATTGATACCCGCGGTCGCATATTCGGATCGCGGAATTCGATAATGACCCGTGTGGACAGGCCCGTCCGCTCATCGACCTTTTCCTGCATGGTCCGATCATCGATATCACCGAATTTGACCTCACCGCTGACTTCAGTCAGGATGGGGACGGTGTAGGGGTCCCATTCCGCAATCAAGTCGTTGGTTTTGACCTTTGCTCCATCTTTCTTTTTCAGCTTCGCACCATAGACGATCTGATACCGTTCCCTTTCACGCTCCCGTCCTGGCTCCAGGACTTCGGTAACCGCAACCTCTCCGTTGCGGTTCATCACAACCAGATCCCCGTCGCGGTCGACCACGGTCTTGAGATTGATGTAGCGGAGGACGCCCTCATACCGAACCGTCAGCGTCGTCTGCTCGGCCAGCCGACTGGCCGTCCCACCAATGTGGAACGTCCGCATGGTCAGTTGGGTGCCTGGTTCGCCAATCGACTGCGCGGCAATGATGCCGACCGCTTCGCCCAAATGCACCAGCCGTCCACGGGCAAGGTCGCGGCCATAGCACCGTGCACAGATGCCTCGCCTGGTCGTGCAGGTTAGCGCAGACCGTATCCACACGCGCTCAATCCCGGCTTCTTCGATGCGCACGACACGGTCTTCATCAATTTCTTCGTTTGCGCGAACAACGACCTCTTGAGTAAAGGGGTCACGAATATCATCCAGGGCCACCCGTCCTAAGACACGCTCCCCAAGGCCCTCTATTATTTCCCCACCCTCAACCAGCGGGGTCATCTCGATGCCATCAATCGTACCGCAGTCCTGTTCGCTCACGATCGAGTCCTGAGCGACATCGACCAGCCGTCGGGTCAGATAGCCAGAATTCGCAGTCTTGAGAGCAGTGTCAGCTAACCCCTTCCGCGCCCCGTGGGTTGAGATAAAATACTGGAGCACGGAGAGTCCTTCACGGAAGTTGGCCGTAATCGGCGTTTCGATAATTTCCCCCGAGGGCTTTGCCATTAAGCCGCGCATCCCCGCCAACTGGCGAATTTGCTGCGCACTCCCGCGCGACCCAGAGTCCGCCATCATATAGATGGGGCTAAACCCGTCCTTGTCTTCTTGGAGCCCTCTGAACATCTCATTGGCCGCTTCATCGGTGACCGATGCCCAGGTATCCACAACCTTATTATGACGCTCACCATCCGTAATCAGACCTTTTGTATACTGGCCTTGGATCTCTTGCAGACTCCTTTGCGCTTGATCCAGGAGATGGCCCTTTTCCTTCGGGATCACCATATCCTTGATGCCAATGGAGATGCCGGCCCGCGTGGCATACTCGAAGCCAAGATCTTTCAAACGGTCCGCGAAAATCACGGTGGCCTTGTTGCCCGCTTTCGCAAAGGCGGCGTCAATCAAGGCACCGAGTTCTTTTTTCTTCATCACCCGGTTGATATCCGAGAAAGGAATCTCGGGCGGCGCAATTTCCGCCAGCAAGATACGACCCACCGTTGTCTCGATCCGTTCGCCATTCAGGCGTACCGTAATCTTGGCCTGCAAGTCGACCGCGCCTTGATCGTAGGCGACCCGGACCTCACCCGGACTACTGAAAATCTTTCCCGCACCGAGCGCACCGGGACGTTCACGGGTCGCGTTATACAGCCCAAGAACGATGTCCTGAGTGGGGGCGATCACCGCCTTGCCATGAGCCGGGGAGAGAATATTATTGGTTGACATCATCAAGCTGCGGGCCTCAACCTGGGCCTCAACCGACAGCGGAACATGCACGGCCATTTGGTCACCGTCAAAGTCGGCATTATACGCCATACAGACGAGAGGGTGCAGCTGAATGGCCTTGCCCTCAATCAGGATGGGTTCAAAGGCTTGGATGCCGAGCCGATGCAGGGTGGGGGCGCGGTTGAGCAGAACCGGATGCTCCTTGATCACCTCGTCCAGGATATCCCAGACTTCCGGCCGTTCCTTTTCCACCATCTTCTTGGCACTCTTGATCGTGGTCGTATAGCCCCGCTCCTCAAGCTTGTTGTAGATGAAAGGCTTGAACAACTCCAAAGCCATATATTTCGGCAGACCGCACTGATGGAGGCGCAACTCCGGTCCGACAACAATGACCGAGCGCCCCGAATAATCGACGCGTTTTCCGAGTAGGTTCTGGCGAAAACGTCCGCTTTTTCCTTTCAGCATGTCGGACAAAGACTTGAGGGGACGCTTGTTCGGGCCGGTCAATGGTCGGCCCCGACGGCCGTTATCAAAGAGGGCATCGACCGCCTCTTGAAGCATGCGCTTCTCGTTTCGAATGATAATATCCGGTGCGCTCAGCTCCATGAGCCGTTTGAGACGATTGTTGCGGTTAATCACGCGACGATACAGGTCATTCAGGTCCGAGGTCGCAAAGCGTCCCCCATCAAGCGGGACGAGGGGACGCAGGTCGGGTGGGATGACGGGGATGACTTCCAGAATCATCTCCTCCGGATCGTTGCCAGACTGCCGAAAGGCATTGACGACCTTCAGACGTTTGGCAGCCTTCTTTCGTCGTGATTCGCTTGATGTCTCGATCATTTCAACCCGGAGCTCTCGCGCCAACTGTTCCAGGTCAAAGTCTTGCAACAACTCGCGAACCGCCTCCGCACCCATCCCGGCTCGGAAGCTACCCGGACCAAATTCCTCAACGGATTTCCGATACTGGGTTTCACTCAGCAGTTCCTTCTTCTTGAGCGGCGTTTCAGCCGGATCAAGAACGATATAGGACTCGAAGTACAGCACACGCTCAAGTTCTTTGAGCGTCATATCCATGAGTGTCCCGATCCGGCTGGGAAGGCTCTTCAAAAACCAGATGTGCGCCACCGGACTGGCCAAGTCAATATGGCCCATTCGTTCACGACGGACCTTCGACTGAATGACCTCGACCCCGCACTTCTCGCAGACGACGCCTCGATGACGCATCCGTTTGTATTTGCCGCAATTACACTCATAGTCTTTGGTCGGTCCAAATATTTTTGCACAAAAAAGCCCATCACGCTCAGGCTTAAACGTTCGATAATTGATGGTTTCAGGCTTCTTGACCTCGCCATGGGACCAAGAGCAGACCATCTCTTTGGACGCCAAGGAGACCTGGATCGCATTAAAACGGAGCGGATTTTGGGGTTTTTCAAAAAGACCCAGAAAATCTTCCATTTCGTCCTCACCTCACCTTATTGGTTTTCTTCCAGCAGCTCGACATTGAGCGCCAGGCTCTGGAGTTCGCGCATCATCACATTGAATGACTCGGGCAGTCCAGGTTCCAGAACATTTTCTCCCTTGACAATCGCCTCATACATCCGAGTGCGGCCAGCAACATCGTCCGATTTGACCGTGAGCATCTCTTGCAGGCTGTACGCGGCCCCATAGGCTTCCAGTGCCCACACTTCCATTTCCCCGAGCCGTTGTCCCCCAAACTGGGCTTTGCCACCAAGAGGCTGTTGCGTCACAAGGGAGTAGGGCCCGGTTGAGCGCGCGTGAATCTTGTCTTCAACAAGATGATGCAGTTTCAGGATATACATCACACCAACGGTCACTGGCTGACTGAAGGGTTCCCCGGTTCGCCCATCGTAGAGCGTTGTCTGCCCGGTATCAGGCAGGCCGGCCTGCTCAAGCAGGGAGAAAATTTCGGTCTCCGGGGCACCGTCAAAGACCGGCGTCGCAACGTGAGAGCCATGTTTCGAGCGACCGGCCAACTCTTTAACCTCGGCCTCCGAGAGTCCGTCAATCAGCCGGGAAACCTCGGTTGAATGAGCGAAGTCCTTCAGCCGTGCACGCAGGCTGTCGACTGCTGCCTTTCCCCGTCCCCCCGCATCATTGCCGACCTGTTTGCCAAGAGACTGCACCGCCCAACCGAGATGGGTTTCCAGGATTTGTCCAACATTCATACGAGAAGGTACGCCCAGGGGATTCAGGACAACATCGACTGGAGTACCGTCCTCAAGATATGGCATGTCCTCTTCCGGGAGAATCCGGGACAGCACCCCTTTGTTCCCATGTCTCCCAGCCATCTTGTCCCCAACTTGGAGGCGACGTTTTATGGCGATAAAGACCTTCACCATCTTGATAATCCCTGGGGGCAGCTCGTCTCCACTCTTCAGTCTCTCAACTTTTCTTTCACATTCCTCACGGATAGAGCCAACATGGTCGGCAAGAGAATCTACCGTCTTCCGAATCTCCTCCTCTACCGTCTCATTCCCTACTCGAACTCTGCTCCACAACTGATCTGGCAGCGTCTCCAGCAGCTCTGCCGTAATCTCCTGCCCTTTCGCGACCACAACGTGTCGAGAATCGTCGTCACTGACCCGCATCGTTGCCGTCTTCCCGACCAACAGTTGCGTGATCTTGCCACGCGTACTGTCTCGAATAACGCGGATCTCCTCATCTCTATCTTGTTGCAGCCGTTGAATCTCGGCCTCTTCGAGCTCCTGACTGCGCTCGTCCTTGGTAATGCCTTTGCGTGAGAACACACGAACATTAATCACCGTGCCTTCGACCCCAGGAGGGACACGGAGTGAGGTATCACGAACCTCTCCGGCTTTTTCACCAAAAATTGCGCGGAGCAGTTTTTCTTCTGGAGAGAGTTGCGTCTCGCCTTTGGGCGTTATTTTTCCAACCAGAATATCACCCGGCCGTACTTCAGCACCGATTCTGACAATCCCACTCTCGTCAAGATCTTTGAGGGCTTCTTCCCCAACATTCGGAATATCCTGGGTGATTTCCTCCGGCCCGAGTTTTGTGTCCCGGGCGACACACTCAAATTCTTCGATATGGACCGACGTAAAAACGTCGTCACGGATGAGTCGCTCACTCACCAGGATGGAATCCTCGAAGTTATAGCCCCCCCAGATCATAAAGGCGACCAGGACGTTTCTCCCCAGCGCGAGTTCTCCCATTTCTGTAGCTGGGCCATCAGCGATCACATCTCCCGCCTCAACCCGATCACCAATCTGAACGATGGGGCGCTGGTTAATACACGTATTTTGGTTAGAGCGTTGGTATTTCGTGAGACCGTAGATATCAACACCAACGTCGCCCTGTGTGGTCTGCGATTCAGCCTTGATCACGACCCGGGTGGAATCCACACTCTCGACGAGGCCGTCACGCTGGGCGACAAGGGCGGCTCCAGAGTCCCGAGCCACGACCTGCTCCATTCCAGTGCCAACAAGCGGGGCTTCCGTCCGCAGCAAGGGTACCGCTTGCCGCTGCATATTGGAGCCCATCAATGCCCGGTTGGCATCGTCATGCTCTAAGAAGGGAATCAGTGCGGCGGCCACACTCACCAACTGCGTCGGGGAGACATCCATGAGCTGGACCTGATCGGGCGGCACCATCACAAACTCCCCACCAAGTCGGGCAGAAACCAATGCATTGACAAAATTGCCCGTGGTATCAACCGGCGCGTTCGCCTGCGCGATTGTCTGACTCTCCTCCTCCAGGGCAGATAAATAGCGAACGTTCTCCGTCACTCGTCCACTCTCCACTGTCCGATAGGGTGTCTCAATGAACCCAAACTCGTTGACCCGAGCATAGGTCGACAGACTCGAAATCAGCCCAATATTGGGCCCCTCCGGCGTTTCAATGGGACAGACGCGACCATAGTGAGTAGGGTGAACGTCACGCACCTCAAAGCCGGCACGTTCCCGGGTCAGCCCACCAGGTCCCAGCGCGGAAAGCCGTCGCTTGTGCGTAACCTCCGACAACGGATTCGTCTGGTCCATGAATTGGGAGAGTTGGCTCGATCCGAAAAACTCCTTGAGCGCGGCTGAAACCGGCTTATAATTGACCAATTCCTGCGGCATTAAGGTCTCAACATCCTGGAGACTCATCCGTTCTTTCACCGCCCGCTCCATCCGGACTAAGCCGATACGAAACTGGTTTTCGACGAGCTCCCCAACTGCACGGACGCGACGATTTCCTAAGTGGTCAATATCATCAACAACGCCATTACCGTTTTTGAGTTCGACGAGATACCGAACGGTCTCCAAGATATCTTCACGACGGAGGGTCCCCTGATCCAGCGGAGCGGTGAGTCCGAGCTTATGGTTGAGCTTCAGACGCCCCACTCGGGAGAGATTATAACGCTCGGGATTAAAGAACAGGTTGTGAAAAAACGAGGTGGCCGCCTCGTTGGTCGGTGGATCGCCAGGACGCAGACGGCGATAGATCTCAATCATGGCCTCTGCTGGGGAAGCGATCTTGTCCTGGAGGAGGGTATTACGAAACGAAGAGCCTATATGCACATCGTCAATAAACAAGACTTCAAACTGAGGTACGCCACGCTCAATGAGAAGGTCGAGAGAATCCTGTGTCATTTCCTCATTACACTGGATGAGTACTTCTTGTGTCGCGGGATCGATGATATCGCGTGCCGCCACACGTCCAAGCAGTTCCTCCCGCGTGATGGGTATCTGCTCAAGACCAGCCGCCTCTAACTGCCTGAGGGCCCCGCGGGTAAACTTCCGTCCCTCCTTTACCAACACATCATCTGTTTCAGGGTTGCGGACGTCCTGCGTTGCCCGCAGCCCGAGCAGGTGGCCTGGCAGAAAGGCCCGTGTTAGCGCTCGTTCACCCGTGCTGCTGAGAAAGATAGTATCTCTTCGATAGAAATAATTGAGCAAATCCTCGGTTGACATCCCCAACGCTCGCAAAAGCACGGTTGCGTGAAACTTGCGACGACGGTCAATCCGGACATAGAGAATATCTTTGGGGTCAAACTCAAAGTCGATCCACGACCCCCGGTATGGAATGACGCGCGCAGAGTAGAGTAATTTCCCGCTCGCATGCGTTTTCCCTTTGTCATGATCAAAAAAGACTCCGGGGGAGCGGTGGAGCTGACTCACAATAACACGCTCAGTCCCGTTGACCATGAATGTACCATGATTGGTCATTAACGGGACCTCACCAAAATAGACTTCCTGCTCTTTTACGTTTTTGATCGTCCGCGCACCGCTACTGGCATCAGCATCCCACAAGACGAGTTGAATGGTGACTTTGAGGGGAGCGGCATAAGTCATCCCTCTTTGGTGGCACTCTTCGACTGAGTATTTCGGTTCGCCAAGCGCATAATCCACGAACTCAAGGGAAGCCGTCTCGTTGAAATCTTTGATCGGAAAAACGGATCGAAAAACCCCTTGGAGTCCGGCATCGGTCCTCTGGTCAGCAGTCAGCAACCGTTGGAGAAATTCGTCGTAGGAATGGCGTTGAATTTCCAACAGATGCGGGAATTCGATAATTTTTTCGATATGACCAAAGGACCGTCGAATACGGAAGTTATGTGCTAGCTTTCCAGCCATATCAGCCATGCATGCCCTCCTCCCACTCAAATCTATTGCAACTCAACCGATCCTCCAGCCTCTTCCAGCTTGTTTTTGATCTCTTCCGCTTCCGCCTTGGATGCTCCTTCTTTGACCGCCTTTGGCGCGCTATCGACCAGCCCTTTGGCTTCTTTGAGTCCAAGCCCGGTCAATTCACGGACGACCTTAATAACCTGGATCTTTTTCTCCCCAGGGCCTGTCAGCACGACGTTGAATTCGTCTTTCTCCGCTTCCGCAGCAGGCGCAGCATCACCCCCAGCGGCCGCTCCTCCAGCAACCACCACCGGAGCTGCAGCGCTGACTCCCCATTTTTCTTCGAGCTTCTTGACTAAATCGGAAGCCTCAAGAATCGTGAGGTCAGAAAGCGTGGTGATAATCTCATCCATTTTCTCTTCTGTCAGAGCCATATATTCCTCCTTCAGGAAAGTAATTTTCAATTAGTCTGAATTAAGTTGGGACATGCGTTCATTCAATAATCGGGCGAGCTGGCCCCCAGTGGCAGACAACGCTCCAACAAGACGGGTGGCGGGTTGAGAGAGTGTCCCGAGCAGTTGCGCCCGGAGCGCCTCACGACTTGGCAGTGTCGCTAGCTCCTCTATGCCTGCAGTCTCTAGGAATTGCCCCTCCGTTACCCCTCCCTTAATAGTGAACCTCTCGTTTTCAGAAGCATAACGGGCAACAATCTTTGTGAGCCCAATGATATCGCCATATCCAAGGACCAAGCCATTCTGACCAGAAAGGAGTTCCTTCAAGGACAGATACGGCGTGCCATCAATAGCGAGCGCTACCAGCGTATTCTTGGCGACGCGATATTCTCCGGACACTTCGCGCAGTGCGCGGCGTAGAACGTTGAGATCTTCGACGGTTAAACCTTTATATTCGGTCACCACTGCCGCGGTCGCACTGGCAAATCGATTTTGCAGGTCAGTAACCGTTTCTTCCTTTGTGTGTCGGTCCATTGTTTCTCTTTCGTTGCGCCGAGAGGAATAGTGTGGCTTTTCCGCGCCTTAGCGAGAGGAGCCCGCCGGGTCGACTCGGACCCCTGGCCCCATGCTGGTACTCACCGTAATACTCTTGAGATAGGTGCCTTTTGCCGAGGCCGGTTTCGCGCGCACCAAGCTCTCAAGAAGAGACTGGGCATTGTCAACAAGCTGCCCCTTTTCAAATGATGCTTTACCGATAGGCACATGCACATTGCCAGCTTTGTCAACCCGATATTCAACCTTTCCTCCTTTAAGGTCTTGAACCGCCTGGGCAATATCTGTGGTCACCGTCCCAACTTTCGGGTTCGGCATCAGGCCTCGCGGTCCGAGAATTTTCCCGAGTCGCCCAACGACTCCCATCATGTCCGGAGTGGCAACCGCCTTATCGAACTCCAGCCATCCTTCATCACTAATACGCTTTGCAAGGTCCTCACCACCGACAACGTCAGCACCCGCCGCCTCTGCCTCTTGGGCCTTCTCCCCTTTTGCGAAAACGGCAACACATACGGATTTGCCGGTTCCATGAGGAAGGAGCACTGTTCCACGGATGTTTTGGTCGGCCTTCCTCGGATCAACACCGAGTCGTACCGCGAGCTCGACACTCTCATCGAACTTGGCGCGTTTCGTCTCGCTGGCAAGGACGAGCGCTTCCTCTAAGGGGTAGCGCTGAGTCCGGTCGACCTTCTCCTGAGCAGAACGATAGCCTTTGCTTTTTCGAGCCATATCAGTTCACCACCTCAAGTCCCATGCTGCGGGCCGTCCCTGCAATAATACGTATTGCACCCTCAAGGTCTTTCGCATTCAGATCCGGCATCTTAGCATTTGCAATCTCTTCAATTTGTTTTCGGGTCACGGAGCCCGCCATCTGCCTCGCCGGTTCACTGGAGGCTTTTTCCAGTCCGGCAGCCTTTTTCAGGAGCGTAGAGGCCGGCGGCGTCTTGGTGATGAAAGAAAAGGAGCGGTCTGCATAAACGGTAATCACGGCCGGAATCAGCAACCCTTGCTGGTCCTGAGTTCTCGCATTGAACGCTTTACAGAACTCCATGATATTGACCCCCCTTTGACCAAGGGCAGGGCCAACAGGCGGGCTGGGGTTCGCTTGGCCGGCCGGAATCTGGAGCTTGATCGTTGTGTCTATTTTCTTTGCCATCGCTTCTCACCACTACTCATGCTTTTTCAACTTGGACAAGATCAAGCTCAACCGGAGTTGCCCGCCCAAATATACTAATCAAGACACGCAACTTCCCCTTATCCGGCTTCACTTCCTCAACAACGCCGGTAAAATCCTGAAAGGGGCCATCAACAACCTTTATACCTTCTCCTGTCTCAAATGAAATTTTTGGCTTCGGCCGCAAGGCCCCCTCTTCAACTTGCTGGTGAATCTCGGACACCTCGGATTCTGACACTGACGGAATAGTCTGGGGGTCATTTGTTCCACCAACAAAGCCAGTCACTTTTGGCGTTGCCCGGACGACATGCCAAGTCTCATCATTCATCTCCATCTGAACGAGGATATAGCCTGGAAAAAATTTCCGAGCTGATGTGCGCTTTCTTCCTTTTACTAACTCAACGACCTGCTCCTCTGGCACCAACACATCCCCAAACGCTTCCTGCTTCCCCAAAGTCCGAATACGTTCCTCTAAAGCGGCTTTCGCTTTGCGTTCGTACCCAGAATAGGTATGGACGATATACCATTGCTTGCCCATGACCTCAGGCCCCTTTATACCGATAGTTAATTTCCAAGGAACGAGCGAAACAGCCACGACAACACAGCATCGACCGAGAACAAGAACAGTGCAACGATTGCAACAAGGAGGAGAACAACCAGCGTCGCAGAGCGAACCTCTTTGCGGCTCGGCCAATAGACCTTCTGGGTCTCTGCCCATGCCTCTTGGCAGTATGCCCGTGCTGTCTCAAACGCACCCATATAGTACTATCCTCTCTCGCCAGAGGAAATGCACCTACCCAAAGGGGACGGGTCAGGCAGGACTCGAACCTGCAACCCCCGGATTTGGAGTCCGGTGCTCTATCCAATTCGAGCTACTGACCCTCCTCTCTCACACCTTTACTTCTTTGTGTGAGGTATGAGAGCGACAGACCGGGCAAAATTTCCGTCGAACAAGTTTATCGGGAGTGAGTTTCTTATTTTTGGTTGCGGTATAGTTTTTATTTTTACATCGTTCGCAAGAAAGTCCCACAAGGTCTCTCATAATAACTTCTCTCTTCTACTCCAAGATTTTGGTTACGACCCCAGCGCCGACCGTACGGCCGCCCTCCCGAATCGCAAACCGCAATCCCTCATCCATCGCAATCGGCGTCAATAACGCCACCGTCATCTGCGTGTTGTCCCCCGGCATCACCATCTCCGTCCCCGCTTGTAATGTCACCGACCCGGTCACATCGGTCGTCCGAAAGTAAAACTGGGGCCGATATCCATTGAAAAATGGCGTGTGCCGCCCCCCCTCATCCTTCGTCAACACATACACCTCGGCCTCGTACTGCGTGTGCGGCGTGATACTCCCCGGCTTGGCCAATACCTGCCCCCGCTCAATCTCCTCCCGCTTGATCCCCCGCAGTAAACACCCCACATTGTCCCCCGCCACCCCTTCATCTAAGAGCTTGCGGAACATCTCGACTCCGGTCACGGTCGTCTTCTGGGTCTCCCGGATCCCCACGACCTCCACCTCTTCCCCCACTTTGATGCGCCCCCGCTCCACCCGCCCCGTCGCCACGGTCCCCCGCCCGGAAATCGTAAACACGTCTTCGACGGACATTAAAAACTCTTGGTCCACATCCCGCGCCGGCTCGGGAATAAAACTGTCTACTGCTTCCATCAACTCCAAGACTTGCGCCTCCCCGTCGGCTTCCCCCTCTAACGCCCGCAACGCACTCCCCCGAATGATTGGCGTGTCATCGCCCGGAAAGTCATACTTCGACAGCAACTCCCGCATCTCCAACTCGACTAAGTCCAGCAACTCCTCATCATCGACCATGTCCACTTTGTTCATGAACACCACGATCGCCGGCACCCCCACTTGCCGCGCTAATAAAATATGCTCCCGCGTCTGCGGCATCGGCCCGTCTGAGGCCGCCACCACCAGGATCGCGCCGTCCATCTGCGCCGCCCCGGTGATCATGTTCTTGATATAGTCCGCATGCCCCGGACAATCCACGTGCGCATAGTGCCGCTGCTCGGTCTCGTATTCCACGTGCGCCGTGTTGATCGTGATCCCCCGCTCCTTCTCCTCCGGCGCTTTGTCAATCTCGTCAAACGCCACGGCCTCGGCCATCGCCCGCGCCGCCAACACTTTCGTGATCGCCGCCGTCAGCGTCGTCTTCCCATGGTCAATATGCCCAATCGTCCCCACATTCATGTGCGGCTTCGTCCGCTCAAACCGCTCCTTCGCCATCGCTCTCCCTTTCTGCCCTGCACGCTCAACAGTGAGAAACTTGTCCCAACCTTCTCGACAGTCAAGCTTTTAGCAGTCCATTTCTTTCGTAAAAATGGGACAAGCCCAGGAGCGGGCTTGAACCGCCGACCTCGTCCTTACCAAGGACGTGCTCTACCTACTGAGCTACCTGGGCACTGTGGTCAATTTTCTCACTATCATAGCCTACTGAATGAAGTACCTGTCCTATAAGGTGCCAGAAGAATTGTAGGGAGACGCTGTTCCCTCTTGCAAAATATTGGAGCGGGAAACGGGACTCGAACCCGCGACCCCGAGCTTGGAAGGCTCGCGCTCTAGCCAACTGAGCTATTCCCGCCCAAAGTCTCCCCCGTTTTATGGTGGAGAGGGAAGGATTCGAACCTTCGAAGGCATGTGCCGGCAGATTTACAGTCTGCTCCCTTTGGCCGCTCGGGCACCTCTCCATGCGCACGGTTTTCATCGTCGACGAAGGCTGGCGATAGGAATTGAACCTACAACCTACTGATTACAAATCAGTTGCTCTACCGTTGAGCTACGCCAGCGTTCCAGAGTATGACTTCCCGTAGCTCAATAATTATGTGAATTTCAGGGTCTTTCCAAACGAAGCCTTATTATATCTCAGAAGAGCCGCATATCCTACCCTAGCTCATTCCGGCAGTCAATAGCAATAGAATTTCTTAATCTGGTTCCTTCTCGAAAAAGAAAATCCCCTTCAATTTCTATACCTTACGGATAGCTAGCAGAAAAACAGCCTGACGACAAGCAAGTACGCTCTCATGAGACTTTATAGTACTATGGTTTACGAATTTGACGGAGACGTTCATAGAGTACGATGGCACCGGCAACAGAAACATTCAGAGAGGAAATCCGTCCTTCCATCGGTATTGATACTAAGTAGTCACAGGTTCTCTGGACAAGCGGGCGAATTCCCCTCCCTTCGCCACCTAGAACGAGAGCGACTTTTCCTTGCATATCGAGATCATAAACTGTGGAGGTTGCCTGCGGATTGAGTCCGATAATCCAGAAATTCGCTTGTTTTAAGGCCCTCAGGGCATGCTGCAAATTTTCAACTCGACATATAGGAAGATAGGCCGTTGCCCCAGCCGCTGCTTTTTCAACACTCGCCGAGAGTTGCGCAGAACGTCGTTTCGTCAGTATCACGCCTCCAACCTTCGCTGACTCCGCTGTTCTCAGCAGCGCCCCAAGATTTTGAGGATCCACTATCTCATCAAGTACCAGAAGACAGTCTATCGAACTCTGTATGAGGTCAGTCAGGACAGCATACTGAAACGGGCGCATCTGAGCGGCGATCCCTTGGTGATTTCCCCCCTGCGTCAGGGTATCAAGGAAAGCCACGGATTGGTATTGAACGGGTATGTGGAGCTTTCGAGCAGATTGAATTATGCTCTCCGTTTTCTGCAATCGGAGAACATAGATGGTCTCGATTGTCTCCGGCTGTGTGCGGAGGTACTCGTTGAGAGGGCGGAGTCCGTATAGTACACGCGATTTACAGTGTAAGGTATTTCTTCTAGGATTTCGTTTCATGGGCAAAATTCTGATACGCTACATCTTCTTTGAAATTACCATGCCCTTCTGTCTCAGCTTGCTCATCTTTACCTGCATTTTGTTCACGGCTCGTATCCTGGAACTCGTTGATTTAGTCGTCAGTCGGGGTGTATCAATCCTGCATATTAGTAAAATGCTGTTTTTCGTCCTCCCTTCTTTTCTCGAGGTGACCGTGCCGATGGCCTTCCTCCTTGCCATTCTCTGGGGATTTGGCCGTCTCTCAACAGACAGAGAAATCATTGCGCTGAAAAGTTGCGGTATGAGTCTTTCTCAGATGGCTGTGCCGCTGTATCTGCTGACAGGGATCCTTTTAGGGATATCTTTTTTCCTGACCCTCTCTGTCCGTCCGTGGAGTAACGCTGGACTCGATCGTGTGTTCTATGATGTTTCGAAAACACGGGCAACCGCAGGCTTAAAAGAAAAGACATTTAATAGTGAGTTTTCAGGTCTGGTTATCTATGCAGAAGAAATTGAACCGCCAGGGACGGTTCTCAAGGGGATCATGATCGCTGATAGTCGGACTCCGCACAGAAAGGATACCATTTTTGCCCATGATGGCCTCATTGTTCCGAGTGCTGAAGGCGATCTGTTGACCCTACGCTTAAACAAGGGGGCGGTGCATAGTATGCAACAGACAGAAAAGGGCCATCAGACAACCCATTTTTCTGTCTATGATGTGACTTTGGATACGGCTGCACTGCTCGCTCACGTGAGCGAACCGAACCATAGCCCCAAAGATATGACAATAGTGGAGCTCCTCCACCGCTTGTCTCAGAGTCAAGAGGCATCTCCACAACATAATAAAGCGCTTGTTGAACTGCATCGTCGCCTTGCCCTGCCCTTCGCGTGTGTGGTCTTTAGTCTGATCGCTCTTCCTCTCAGCGTGCGAACGACCTGGGCCTTTCGTTCGGTCGGATTTGGCATGAGCCTCGGTATTATCCTGCTCTACTATCTTCTGCTTACTGCAGGAGAGACCTTTGGAGAAAGAGGGGTACTCTCTCCTGCAATTGCCCTATGGATACCGAATGGCGTCTTAGGCAGTCTCGGTGCCTATCTCTTCTCTCGGGTGACGCAAGAAAAGCCTCTTTTCCCTCTCTTGACCTGGTTGTCGCAGGGTTTTTCCAAGCGCCCATTGTCCTCTTTGATCATCCAATGAGTCCGACACGGGTTATGAGTCAAACCGGATTTCCTTCTCGACTCATCGCAGTCTACCTGTGCAAAGAATTTATTCGTCTTTTTGCACTCTGCCTCCTCCTCTTTCTCGGACTTTCACTGTTGGTTGATTTTTTTGATCGCTTTAATAGTTTCGTAAGATACAAAGCGCCCTTGTCCGCTATAGGCAGCTATTTCCTTTTTAAATTACCCCTCTTTGTCACCCAAGCTGTCCCCGCCGCGGCACTCGCCGGATCGCTGCTAAGCCTCGGAATGCTCTCCCGCCATAAGGAACTCCAGGCACTCAAGGCCTGTGGTGTGAGTGCCTGGCAGATGGCTGCCCCACTCCTCTTAGCTGCTGGTGTATTAAGTCTTGGTGGATGGGTGTGGAACGAGAATGTCGTTCCGTACGCCTTCCACAAGTCTCGCTATATCAATACCGTGGAGATTAAAGGCAAGGCTTTTAAAGGTCTCTTTCAGACGCGAGGGTTCTGGTACCATGGAGCAAATAGCTTCTACCATATCAACCACTTTGATTCACGCCGGAATATCCTTTCCGGCCTCACTATTTATACCCTCAGTGAGAATTTTCAGGTGCAGTCTTTGATAAAGATTGCTCAAGCCTCTTGGCGAGACGGAAAATGGTATTTTGAAGGAGTCCAGGAAAGCAAGCTAGAACGAGGAGGCGCGCATCACTCGCTTCCGCCATCTCTTTTGCTCAAGGAAACACCAGAAGACTTCTCCCTTGTTGCCGTGAAATCCGAAGAGTTTTCATCACAGGCACTCAGGGCTTATATCGCCGACCTCCAACAAAAGGGTCTCGATACGACAGAGTATCAAGTAGATCTCAAACTCAAGGGCGCGATCCCTTTTGCGGCATTCGTTATGACACTGTTAGGGGCAGCGCTTGCGATACCCGGCGCGAAGCAGCTTACCGTGCCAACAGCACTCGGTTCGGCGCTGCTTGTCGGGTTTGGCTACTGGGTCTTTCTCGCCCTCACCGTTTCTCTGGGTAACGGCGGGATTCTTCCCCCGATCCTCGCCGCTTGGCTCGCTAATGGAACGTTAGGCTTAGTCGGTATTTATTTCCTTCTCGGTATTGACTAATTGACCTATAAGATATTACCGTTTTGAATACTGAGGACGCTTCCGCGCCTTGTGCCTGCCATACTTCTTGCGCTCAACTTCTCGTGAGTCGCGGGTAATAAATCCTTCTTTTTTCAGGAGGGGCCGAAAGTCTGGGTTGACTTTGAGAAGGGCACGGGTAATCCCATGACGAATCGCAGCTGCCTGGGCAGAGTTTCCGCCCCCTTGGACATTGACCTTGACATCGTACTGGTCTTCCGTTTGCGTCACGATGAGTGGCTGCCGCGCAATCATACGGATCGCTTCACGGCCAAAATATTCGTTAAGAGATTTTCTGTTGACTGTGCACCGCCCTTCCCCAGGAAGAAGGCGGACTCTGGCAATCGCAGTTTTTCGTTTTCCAGTTCCCCAGCATTCTGATTGATTCTCAGCCATACAAAGCGCCTTCCTTCTCTCTTTCTCGACCCCTACTCTCTATCTGGCGGTTGGCATCTGGGCGGCGTGCGGGTGTAATGCGTCAGGATAAATTTTTAATTTCTTTACCAACTGGCGTCCGAGCGCATTCTTCGGCAGCATCCCCGCCACCGCTTTTTTCAGGATATTTTCAGGAGACGATTTGATAATCTGTTCCGCAGACTGTTGTCGTATGCCACCCGGGTATCCCGTATGCCGGTAATATTGTTTATCCTGAAGCTTTTTTCCCGTCAGTCTCACATGACGGGCATTAATGACGACAACAAAGTCTCCGGTGTCAGTATGAGGAGAAAAAGCGGGATTTCCCTTGCCGCGTAAGGCGCTCGCGATGTTACTTGCAAGACGCCCAACAATTTGGTCTTTCGCATCTACAAGATACCAATGACGGGCCGGAAGCGCTTGTTCCTGGGGTAATGTTTGAGTTTCTTTCTTCATATGATCGCAGCACCTTCATCGAAAGGTATGGGGGATGGCGGGGCCGACGAGACTCGAACTCGCGACCTCCGGCGTGACAGGCCGGCGTTCTAAACCAGCTGAACTACGACCCCACCATATGGGCGGTATCCGATTTGAACGGATGGCCCTCGGCTTGTAAGGCCGATGCTCTTCCTCTGAGCTAACCGCCCTACATACAAGAACGAAAGAGGTGAGCGGACGAGCCTTACCCTAAACGAGGCTCTGAGCTCTACCACTGCTCCCTTTCCCAGTCAATCCCCTCATGTGCATTATGCATTAATGTGTCACGATCTCGGTTGATTCGGTCGGGTCAGGTGTATCGGAAGAATAGAGGGGATCCTCATCAACCATTGCCTCATTCTTTGCCAGGAACTCATCGGGCTCGGCAAGGACGAGAGCATTTCGTAGCACCGCGTCGAGATGGTCAACAGGTTCGACATGGACTGCTCGCAGGATATTCGCTGGAACTTCCTGTAAGTCTTTTTCATTTTCAATTGGGATAAGTATTCTGGTTATCCCTCCACGATGGGCAGCGAGTATCTTCTCCTTGAGGCCGCCAATGGGGAGCACACGACCACGAAGGGTAATTTCTCCGGTCATAGCGGTATCATGTCGAACCGGGATCTTTGTCAGGGCTGATACCAGACAGGTTGCCATCGTCACGCCGGCCGATGGACCATCTTTCGGGATCGCACCTTCCGGAATGTGGATATGCACATCAATGCTCTGGTAAAAATCCTTGTCGAGCCCCAACTCATCGGCCCGTGAGCGAACATAGCTCATCGCCGCCTGGGCCGACTCCTGCATCACATCACCAATTTTCCCAGTAATAGTTAACTTGCCTTTACCAGGGACAATGGTCACCTCAGTAGCAAGCAGTTCGCCTCCCATATCCGTCCAGGCCAGACCGGTCACGACACCAATCTTATCTTCCTGCTCTGTCTTACTCACCCGATAGCGGGTAGGCCCCAAGTATTTTTCGAGTCGTTTCTGATTTAATCGAACATGCGTGTCTTTTCCCTTTTTGACAACTTCGACGGCAACCTTTCTACACAGCGTCGCAATTTCTCGCTCAAGATTTCTGACTCCAGATTCTCGCGTATACGAGCGGACCACGGTAGACAGGACACGGTCAGAGCAGGTGATATTATGCTCGGTCAGACCGTTTGCGTCACGTTGCTTTTTAAACAAAAAATGCTTCGCGATGTTCAATTTTTCCCACTCGGTATAACCAGGGATTCTAATGATCTCCATACGATCCTGTAGGGGACGTGGAATCCGCTCAAGACTATTGGCCGTGCAGATAAAAAGGATTTTTGACAGATCGTAATCTACATCAAGGTAATGATCGTTGAAGGCCGTATTCTGTTCTGGATCAAGGACCTCCATCAACGCAGCAGACGGATCTCCTCGGAAATCGGTTGACATCTTGTCGACCTCATCCAGCAGAAAGACCGGGTTCCCCGACCCCGCTTTTTTCATTCCTTGGATTATTTTCCCCGGCATTGCTCCGATATAGGTCCGTCGGTGCCCCCGGATTTCTGCCTCGTCGCGCACTCCACCGAGGGAGACCCGAACAAACTCCCGGTCCGTCGAGCGGGCAATGGATTTCCCCAAGGAAGTTTTCCCTACCCCCGGAGGGCCGACAAAGCAAAGAATCGGTCCCTTCAACTCGCCGACCAGGCTTTGGACGGCAAGGTATTCCAGGATTCGTTCCTTGACCTTTTCCAAGCCGTAGTGGTCCTCGTCCAGAATCTTTTCTGCATCCTGAATGTCCAGCTTATCTTCCGTGTACTCATACCAGGGCAGGACGAGCAACCAGTCAATATAGTTGCGCACAACCGTCGCCTCGGCAGACATCGGAGACATCATCTTGAGCTTCTTGAGCTCCTTTTCTACTTTGTCCCGAGCCTCTTGGGACAGCTTCTTTTGCCGAATTTTTTCTTCGAGCTCTTGCAACTCGTTCTTGAATTCGTCTTTTTCTCCGAGCTCTTTTTGAATGGCCCGCATTTGCTCGTTGAGATAGTACTCCTTCTGGGTCTTTTCCATTTGCTTTTTGACCCGGTTGCGTATCCTGCGTTCCACTTCACGTATCTCAATCTCAGAACGCGTAAAGCTCAGCACTTTCTCTAACCGGTCGGCGGGATCGATCGTTTCGAGCAGGGTCTGTTTATCTTCCAGTTTAATCCCCAGGTGCGCAATAATGGTATCGGCGAGCCGGGACGGGTCATCAAGCGCCGAGACCGACATAATCATCTCTGGAGGAATCTTCTTATTCAGACGAACATAGTTCTCAAATGCCGTATTAACGCTTTTCACCAACGCGTCGATTTCAGCTTGTCGTTGTGACGTTTCTTCAACCTCTTCAACGTCAGCCCAGAAGAAATCATTCTGCTCTGCATATTGGACAACCTGTCCACGCTGTTTCCCCTCAACCAGCACTTTCACGGTCCCGTCCGGTAACCGGAGGAGTTGCACAACATGCCCAATGGTACCCATGGAATAAATATCATTGGCAATCGGCTCATTGACTTTCGCATCACGCTGCGTTGCGAGAAAAATCAGTTTATCGCTGGCAACTGACTCTTCGAGCGCCTTAATCGACTTTTGCCTCCCCACAAAGAGGGGAACAACCATATGAGGAAAAACAATAATGTCTCGTAAGGGTAAAAGCGGTAAACGCACGGCCCCTCCTTTTTCCGATCTCTCTTTATTGGTCATTCTGGAACAACATGGCTCTGCTTTCCGTGTAGGGTCGTCAGGCGCTCTCGGCCGTTGCCTTTTGGTACATCACAATAGGCTGCACATTGCGCGACACCACTTCTTCGGAAATGAGGACTTCTTTGATATTCGGCTGTGAGGGGATATCGTACATGATATCCAGCATGATATTTTCCATGATAGCGCGCAGCCCACGAGCCCCGGTTTTTCTGGCTAATGCCTCACGGGCAATCGCAGTCAGCGCGCCTTCAGTAAAACGCAGGTGCACACTCTCCAGTTCAAAGAGCTTTTGGTATTGACGAACAAGGGCATTTTTTGGCTCGCGCAAGATCCGGACTAATGCCTGATCATCCAATTCCTTGAGCGTTGCTAAAACGGGAAGACGACCGATAAATTCCGGGATCATGCCAAATTTCAAGAGGTCTTCAGGTTGCACTTCTGTCAGCAGGCTCCTCCCCTTCTGGCTGGTGCTCCGAACATCTGCCCCAAACCCAAGGCTCTTCCCCCCAATTCGTCGTTGAATAACATCCTCCAAACCGACAAATGCGCCACCACAGATAAAGAGGATATTCGTCGTATCGACCTGAACAAACTCTTGCTGCGGGTGTTTTCGGCCTCCTTTTGGAGGGACGCTCGCGACCGTCCCTTCAATAATCTTGAGCAACGCTTGTTGAACACCCTCACCGGAAACATCTCGCGTAATCGAAGGATTATCCCCTTTTCGGGCGATCTTATCGATCTCATCGATATAGACGATTCCCTTCTGACATTTCTCGACGTCATAGTCCGCATTTTGTAATAAACTTAAAACAATATTCTCGACATCTTCCCCAACATACCCAGCCTCGGTCAGGCTGGTTGCATCACCAATCGTAAAGGGAACCTGGAGGAAACGCGCCAAGGTTTGGGCCAGGAGCGTTTTCCCTGAGCCCGTCGGACCAAGAAGGAGAATATTAGACTTTTGGAGTTCTACCTCACTGGTCATCAACTGCGAATCAACGCGTTTGTAGTGATTGTGGACGGCGACGGAGAGAATTTTCTTTGCTTGCTCTTGCCCGATGACGTATTGGTCCAAAACACGCTTTATCTCTGCCGGCTTGGGGACGGCTGAGGAGGCCGCCAAGGTGTCTTCCTGGTCACACTCTTCCGCGATAATGTCATTACACAGATCTATACATTCGTCACAGATATAGACCGTAGGGCCCGCAATCAGTTTACGAACCTCATCCTGACTCTTGCCACAAAAAGAGCAAACCAAATTTCCGGGACGATCATCGCCATTTCTGGGCATATCGACTCCTTGGATCGTTTTTATACCGTACGGCATAGGGATGCATGTTCCAGGTTAGCGCAACGTCCCTTCGCTCGGAAGAAAAAACAGTATCCATGCTAGCTCACCTATCCGTACTGGATAACCACCCGATACATGGTATTACAAAGAGGAGCATTCATCTGTCAGTCCAATCGCACGGGGAGCGGAAAAGGTTCTTCACAAGGGATTCATACTAATCGTTTTCCTCGGCACCAGCAACATCTTCTTGGACCACTCGAATATGGGCCTTCCCGACAACTGCCTGAAGTGCCTTTTCTCTGCGCAGCCGCCCTTGCAGCATCTGACGATTCGTCGGGTCAGCGTAGAACGCCTCAATCTGCTGTCGCTGTTCGACACTCGCCGCTCCAAAATCTTCAATCTTCAGATCAACCTCGTCCTCCGTGCTTGAGATAGCGAGTTGCTCCACGAGTGCGTCAAGAAGCAGTGTCGTCTCAATCTGCCGCTTTGCCCGCTGGGAGAAGTCCTCACGTATAGCCTCAGGAATAGCCGGGTCATCAAAGCTGGCATTGCCCCGCCCCTGCATGCCCGACTCAACGAATAACTGCTGCGCTTGTTCACGGATAAGGCCAGGAGGGACCTCAAAGGGATTTTTATTGAGTACTTGGCTCAACACAGCATCATGCATCTGCCCCTCGGCTGTCCGCTCCGCCATCCGTTCCATATTATCTCGAATCTTGGTGCGCAATTCTTCGAGGGTATCACACTCTCCGTGGTCTTTTGCAAATTCATCGTCTAAAAGAGGCACTTCCTTTTGAGCGATATCGTGTATGGTGACATGAAAAGTAGCGGTAGGAATGGCCTCCTGCTGATCGGAGTCCGTCTCTTGAGGCCCCTGGGGTAATGGCAGAGAAAATTCAACAGTCTGTCCTTTCTTGATGCCAATGAGCTGCTCTTGAAACCCAGGCAGGAAAGACTCTTTGCCCAGCTCAACCAATCGTCCCTTTCCTTCGAGCCCCGGAATGGCTCGCCCGTGTTGTCCGGCGCGGTAGTCCAGGGTAACAACATCTCCCAACTCAGCCTGATCTCGATCCGTTACGGGGTGAAGCTGAGCAAAAGATTCGGCAAGTCGCGCTAAGGACTCGTCAACATCCTTCTCCGCTACTGACGAGATCACTTTGTCAACCGCTATCCCCTCGTAATCAACGTTCGCGACTTCAGGCTTCGTCTCGACAGTCGCTGAATAACAGAAAGGATTTCCCGCAACCAAACGCTCGGTCACTATGTGAGGCTTTGTCACAATGGCAAGTTCATGTTCCTGTATTGCTTTGGTCAGAGACTCCTCAACCAGAGAGGAGCTCACTTCGGCAGCGATCTCTTCTCCAAAGCGACGTTCAAGCACCTGCCTTGGCACCCGCCCAGCACGGAAGCCTTTCAGTTGAACGCGGTTTTGATAGCTTCGATACGCCTTCTCCAGTCCAGCTTGGACTTGATCCGCAGGGATCTCGAAAGCAATTTTTTTCTGGACCGAGCTCAGCCTCTCAATCGAAATCTTCATACAACAATAACCTACTACCGATCTCTTCATACCACCCGGATAAAACACGCATGCGAGAGGGGGGACTTGAACCCCCATCCGCTTCAAGCGGACTAGATCCTAAGTCTAGCGCGTCTGCCAATTTCGCCACTCTCGCATATGTCCTCACCGAGGGTGATGGGCCGCCGGAGATTCGAACTCCGGACCCGCTGATTAAGAGTCAGCTGCTCTGCCAACTGAGCTAGCGGCCCGCAGGCACCATAACTACTATTCCTAGTGATGGCAACCGGAGCCATAACGGCGCTTATCAGGAGAATGTCCTGCTATGAAGTGGGGTGACAAGGTGGGTGAAGGGACTTGAACCCTCGACTCCTGGGACCACAACCCAGTGCTCTACCAACTGAGCTACACCCACCCTATGCGCCAGAAGGGATTCGAACCCCTGACCCACGGCTTAGAAGGCCGTTGCTCTATCCAACTGAGCTACTGGCGCCCTTATCGCGTGTCAGGAGCGTTGAGCTTTTCCTCCTGACAGTGACATCGTATCGGGGCGAGCCGATTTGAACGGCCGACCCCCTGCTCCCAAGGCAGGTGCGCTACCAGGCTGCGCTACGCCCCGACATGGTTCAGTTCCCGTTCAACGTGAGGATTGCGACGTTCTCGCTCCCCCTACTCTAACATGCCGTCAAACACCGGACAAATCGGGTCCTGTTCTCGCTCCAACGCAGCCTCGTTCGCTAGCTGCCCAAGAAAAAACGTGCCGAACGGTCGGCAAAATCGAAAACGGGCGCCCAATACACACCGAGGACAACAGTCGCAACACTCAAGATTGCCAATAAGGAGCCATTGTGTGGATCGAGAGCGACCTCACCGTCCGAGTCAGACGGCTCATCCAGGAACATCGTCTTTACAATGCGCGCATAATAGTAGAGGGACACGACACTGTTCAATATCCCAACCACGGCAAGCCAATAGAATTGGCCCTTCACCACCGCAGCAAAGAGATAGAATTTGCCAATAAAGCCAGCGAGCGGAGGAAGACCCGTGAGCGAAAAGAGGAAAATTGCCATCGCTGCCGCAGGCAACGCACCCCCTCTCCAGGCGAGCCCACGAAAGCCGTCTAGGTCTTCGCGACCAGTATTATTCGCCACAACCATGACGACGATAAACGCCCCAAGGTTCATCAAATAATAGACGACGATGTAGAACAGCATCGCCCGCAGCCCTTCGTCGCTGAGCACAACAAACCCCATGAGGATGTAGCCAGCGTGAGCAATACTGGAATAGGCTAAGAGCCGCTTCACATTCTGCTGGTTGAGGGCGGCGAGGTTCCCAAGCGTCATGGTCACCATCGCCACAATCAGCATGAGCTGTGGCCACTCGACGCCGGGGACGAATTGCCACATGCCGGCGTCTCCACTTTGAGACAGCGCCGGATAGAAAAATCGCATAAGGAGAGCAAAACCCGCAGCCTTTGAGCCGACCGAAAGAAAAGCGGTCACCGGAATGGGCGCCCCGTGGTAGACATCGGGCGCCCACATATGGAAGGGAACGGCAGCAATTTTGTAGCCGAATCCGGCCAACATGAGGACCAAGGCAATAAATAAGGTGAGTTGATCTGGAGCATTTTGCAGCAGCGCCGCGTTAATTTCCGCATAATCCAGGCTACCGGTCAAACCGAATATCCAGCTCATGCCATAGATCATAGTTCCCGATGCGACCCCACCGTAAATGAGATATTTCAGCGCGGCTTCTCCAGACCTTCGATTCCGCGTCAAATATCCTGTGAGCACATACGAGGTCAGACTGACGAACTCTAGAGACAGATAGGCCAGGAGCAGATTCGTTGCCGAGGCCATGAAAAACATGCCCAGCCCGCTCGCCAGTAAAATTCCATAGTATTCACCCTGATTCGGTCCGTTGATCTCCCGTGAGCCGAGAGACATCCAGACGGTCCCCACTACCGACAGGGAAAGAATCACCTTAAAGAAAATGGCAAAACTATCCAGCGCAATCATGCGATGGAACAGCCAGCCCTCCCCGGCGCCTTGTAATCCTTCGATAAAACGGACGCCAAAAAAGGACAGGCCTGAAGTAAAGACCAGGGCCAGCGCGGCTCCAACAAGTGCAATATTGCCGAGCCGCTCTTTATCCTCCACACAGAGGTCAACAAGAAAAATCGCCAAAATGGAGAGAACAAGAATCCCTTCAGGGTAGAGATATGCCAGGCTTTCAATACTGCCGAGGTTCATGGCATTCTTTCCATCTTGTTCAATACGCTAGCGCAGCGCTACTGCCGCAGCATCAGGATTACTCGTGCTTGCCGACAGCACGACCTCGTTGAGCCCCTGGAGCGAGACGTCGAGCAGGTCCAGAACGGCATGTGGATAAAATCCCAAGACCACAACAATAACCCCAAGCGGGGCTAACATACACAGCTCTCTGGCATTGATCTCCGAGAGATGCATGTCTGCATACTCCTCACGTGGTTTTCCGAGAAACATTTGTTGGATCGTCCAGAGCAGGTAACTCGCTGTAATTATTACGGTCAGAGCGCCAAGCAGGGTGGGAATTTTATGCGTGTGCCAGGCACCGAGGAGACACAGGACTTCAGAAATAAAGGCCGACAAACCAGGGAGTCCCATGGCGGCAAAAAAAGCGAGCCCCATCACGCCGGTATAGACCGGCATCACCGAAGCTAAGCCGCCAAACCCGTCGATGCGCCTATGGTGGGCCCGATCATAGATTACTCCGACAATGAGGAAGAGCATGGCGGTAATCGTGCCGTGATTGAACATCTGCAAGACCGCACCATTGATCCCTTGTGGAGTAAACGATGCCATACCCAACATGACATACCCCATGTGGCTGATACTGGAATAGGCCACGAGCTTTTTCAGATCCTTGGGCTCGGTAAAACATTGGGATAAGGCGCAGAAAGCCCCATAGACGATGTTCCAGGCGCCTAAGGCCGCCAAAAAGTACGGCGCAAAAAAGAAGGTTTCTGCCGGGAGCAGGGGATAATTCACTCGTAGAATCCCATACGTTCCCATTTTTAGCAGGACCCCTGCCAGAATAACGGAGATCGCGGTTGGCGCTTCGACGTGGGCGTCGGGCAGCCAGGTGTGGAAGGGGAAAGCCGGAATTTTTACGGCAAAGTTAATAAAGAGCGCGAGCCACATGATTTGTGGCAAAGAAAAGCCAAACAAGAGCGGCTCAGCCTGAAAGTGCTGCGCCACGGCGGGGAGCTGGGTCAGATCAAACGTGTAGCCGACGCCTTCGACAGCCCCGGCTTGAAAGTAGAAGACCAGCATACAGACCAACATCAGCGCACTGCCGAACATGGTATACAGGAAGAATTTAATCGCTGCGTACTCACGCCGCGGCCCACCCCAGATGCCAATCAGGAAATACATCGGCAGCAGCATCAACTCCCAGAAGATAAAAAACAGGAAGAAGTCCATGGCGCAGAAAACACCGGTCATGGCGGTATCCAACAGCAGGAACAAGGCGAAATAGCCCTTCTCGGCCCGCTCAATATTCCACGAAGCAAGAATGCAGATAGGGCACAGAACGGCGGTCAGCAAAATCATGGATATGCTGACTCCATCGACGCCAACAAAGTAGCGGATATTAAATGATTCAATCCACGGGACATTCACAACAAACTGAAGCGCTGTGGTCGTGGTATCAAAGTTCTGGTAGAGCCAGATTCCCAAAAAGAATGCCGGCAGGGTAAAAGCAAAAGCAGTCCATCGAATGAGATCTTTTGCTTGACTCGGCAGGCAGAAGACGGTGACCATGCCGGCCAGAGGAAAGAAAATCATTAAGGTGAGAATAGAGGACTCCATAACGGCTCCTTACCGCACACCCACACAATGGGCTTGATAAAAGGTCTGGTTCACTGGAGCTCCGAGGCTCCCTCTTTTGTAAACATCAGACGCCACTGGATTCGTCTGGTGGAGAGCCACAGCGCTATTCCGACCACGATCACCAGAGAGAGAAACACGATAACGGCAGGGACTAATATGTTCGCCCCTACCCGCGGTAAGAATTGGGAGACGGCAATCGCACCAACAATGACATACAGATAAACACTGAGGTTGCCGGTCTGGATCTGGCGCAACCGATTACCGATACCAAAGGTGACATCGGCCAGTCCGTTCACCAACCCATCAATGATATAATGATCAAATCGACCAACCGCCCAGCCGACCACGCCGGTGACTTTGGCAACACCATTCACGATAAAGTCGATGACATTGCGATCAAAGGCGGAACAGAGCCAGCTGACAGCCAGAGTCCCTCGGACGGCGGTCGCATGGTACAGTTCGTCAATATAGTATTTGTTGAACACGGCTTGATACGGGACACCGCCTCCGACCGCAGTAAACGTGTCGGCTGATACGGACTGCCGATAGTAAATCAGATACGCGAGGAATATACCGACTGCCGCAATGCCAACGGAAGCTGCCATCAGGATATACTCGATCACCTCAACATGGTGATGGGCAGCATGACCGCCGCCATGGCCACCGGCAAAGACGGGCTCCAACCAGTGCTCCAGGATATTACTCCCGCCGAGGGCGGGCGGCACCCCGAGAAAACCGGCAAAGAGCGCACCCACGGCCAGAACAATCAAGGGGTAGGTCATCACTGGAGGGGATTCGTGCAAATGCTCCTTGGTGTGCTCATCCGCACGATTCTCTCCAAAAAACACCATGAAGACCTGACGAAACATATAGAACGCGGTCATCCCGGCAGCAGCGAACCCGATCAACCACAGGAGCGGATGTCCACCGGAAAACGTCAGCCACAGAATTTCGTCTTTTGAGAAAAATCCGGCCAGGGGCGGGATACCCGCAATAGCAATAGTGGAGATCAAAAATGTCCAAAAGGTGAGCGGCATTTTCTCTCTGAGCCCACCCATCTTGCGCATATCCTGCTCATCGCCCATCGCATGAATCACGCTTCCCGAGCCAAGAAACAGGCAGGCCTTAAAAAAGGCATGCGTCATGAGATGAAAAACAGCGGCGCCATACGCGCCCACGCCGACGCCAAGTACCATATAGCCGAGCTGACTGACCGTTGAATAGGCGAGCACCTTCTTAATATCGAACTGGGCGAGGCCGATGGTTGCCGCAACGAGCGCGGTGAGGGCTCCAACCGTCGCCACCACGCCGAGCGCAACCGGCGACATGGAAAAGAGAAAGTGCATCCGAGCCATCATATACACGCCGGCGGTCACCATGGTCGCAGCATGGATCAAGGCACTCACCGGAGTCGGTCCGGCCATCGCATCCGGCAACCACACATAGAGGGGAATTTGGGCGGACTTCCCAGCCGCCCCGACAAAAAGACACAGCGCCGCGAGCGTTGCCGCAGGGATGCCCCAGACCAACTGACCTTCCAGGTGATGAATCAGCTGACCCAGGTCACGAAAGACCGCGGTCGTGCCGTGTCCCGCTTCAAAGAGACTCCAGAAAATAATAAAAATACCCAGCGTGAAACCTGCGTCACCAATCCGGTTGACAATAAAGGCTTTGTTTCCAGCGGTGGTATTCGCATGTTCCTTGTACCAGAAGCCAATCAGTCCATATGAGCACAGCCCGACGCCTTCCCAGCCCACAAACATCAACACCAAATTATCGGCCAGCACCAGGGTCAACATCGCCGCGGTAAAAAGATTGAGATAGGCGAAAAAGCGCCAATACGCTTCGTCATCATGCATATAGCCGATCGAATATAGGTGAATCAGGCCGCCAATGCCGGTAACGATCAGGATCATCATGGCGGATAGTGGATCGACAGCGAACGCAATATCGACCTGAAGAGAACCGATGTGTATCCAACGCAGGAGCGTATCGAGCAGATAACGTTCTTCGGGCGCTACGCCGGCGAGCTGAAAGAAGGCACGCAGCGCAAAGATAAAGGCAAGGCCGACAGCAGCACAGGCAACGATGCTGATTCCATTCTTCCCAAAACGCTCCTGGATCCTCGCCCCGAAAACACCATTGATAACGGCTCCGAGCAGGGGAAAGAGGACGATCCAGCGCAGGTAGGAGACGAGAAGCGGGTGATCCATAGGCTAGCCTTGCAAGCTATCAACGGCTTCAATATCGATCGACGAAAAATTCTGGTATATCCCGAGCACAATGGCCAAACCAATCACCGCTTCGGCAGCGGCGAGCATAATCACGAAAATCGCAAACACCTGGCCATCGTAATTGCCGGAAGAAAAGTGTGAGAAGGCAATATAGTTAATGTTGGCGGAGTTCAGAATCAGCTCCACGCCCAAAAGAATTCCGATGGCGTTTTTCCGGGTCAGGACACAATAGAGGCCAAGCACAAAGACAGCCAGACTGACAAACAGAAAGTGCCGTAGCCCTATATCGAGCAGTAGTCCATCCATAAGCATTCGTAGAGTGAGGAAGGTTGTCCCGTCTTAAATGGGAGAAGGAAAAAAATCAAGGGAGGCTGTCGAGAGCGCGCGCAGATCCTTGACTCAGCCATCATCCGTCGACCATGGGCCCACGCAGTTCCTTCCGTGATACGACAACCGCCCCAATCAATGCCACGAGCAACACGACTGAGGCGAGCTCAAATGGCAAGATATACGGTCCAAGGAAAGCCTCTCCAATACCGAACGTCGTTGGCTCGACCATCGGCTCAGCATGCTGTACCCATTCAGCCGCCCCAATACAGACTCCCATGACTGTCCCGACAACACCCAGAATCAAGGCAGCGGGAATACGGCCGACCGTCCGATTCGAGACATCGACATCGGCGATCCGATGGGTGAGCATCACCGCAAAAAGGATGAGCACGAGAATGCCACCGATGTAGAGCATGACCTGAATCACCGCGACAAAGTCGGCGGCTAACAGGGCGTATAAGCCGGCCACTCCCATGAATGTTCCCAACAGCGCAAAGGCAGAATACACCAGGTTATGAGAGCCGGCGACGATGAGCGCCGACCCGATGGTCAGAGCGGCTAGCAGATAGAAAACCAACGCTTCCAAAGGCATGGCGATATCTCCTCATCCGCAACTTATGGGGCGGCCTCTTCTTGCTCTTTTTTATATTTCTTCATATCAACGGGCTCCGCCCATTCTGCAAGAAATTCCATTCCTCGATCCAGGATCGGCGCAATCAACGGATCAGTCTCCTCCCCTTTCTTCGCCTTATACGCCAATACGGGGTCCTTCACGAAACGACGGATCATGCTCTCCAGTGAGTAATCCGCCCCTTCAAACTCGGTCGTATGATGGATCGATCCGGTGGGACAGACCTCGCTGCACAGGCCGCAGTACATACATTTGGCGATGTCGATATCAAAACGGCTCAGCAGCATCGCCCGAGTCGCTTTGTCCTTGGGCGCGTCAATCACAATACAGTCAATCGGACACGCCCGCTCGCACGCCAGACAGCCCGTGCAAATCTCCAAGTCAACTTCAAGAATGCCGCGATAGCGCAGGGGAAGCGTATCTTGAACGCGGACCGCGATCCGGTCAGGATACTGAATAGTATATGGCTTACGAACGAAGTGAGACAGGGTGATACTCATCCCCTCGAAAATCGTGGCAACCGCCTCTTTCGCGTGCTTCAGATATCGGCCAATACTACTCACCATAGAGCGTTCCCCTAATGGTCACCTTAGATTGCCGGATTAAAATAGAGTTCCGGTTTGGCCCGACGCAAATGGTATAGGACGCGTCGGAAGAAAATGACAACAACAGCCAACGTACCGATGACCATGAGATACGGTACGAGCGGATTCCCCTCGGGCCAAATCACCATCCAGACCGCTGTCCCAACCAAATTCACAAATCCAAGCGGCACCAAATACTTCCAACACAGCGACATCATCTGATCCACCCGGATACGAGGCAGGGTGGCGCGTATCCACATGGCCAGGAAAACCCAGAAATACGCCTTGAGGAAAAAGACCGTGAGCTGCGCGATATTCAACACCACCGTATTGTTTGTCCAGCCGGTCGGGATCTGCCAGCCACCCAAGAATAAGACGGCCATAATGGCACCCGTCACGTATAAGCTGCCCCACTCTGCCAGGAAGAAGAGCGCAAACCGGAAACCACTGTACTCGGTCGCAAATCCGGCCACCAATTCCGATTCCGCCTCTGGAATGTCAAAGGGCGTCCGGTTGGTTTCCGCCAGGGCGGAAATATAGAAAGCAAAGGCGGCAATGAACGTAAACGGACTATGGAAGAGGAACCAGTCCCAGGGGGCCCAGCCTTGCGCTTGAATAATGCCTTGGGTACTCAACGTTCCGGTCAGCAGCACAACGGGCAGCAAGGCCAGTCCGGCGGGAATTTCATAACTCACGACCTGGGCGGCGGATCGAATGCCTCCCAGCAGCGACCATTTATTATTCGATGCCCAACCTGCCATCAGGACACCCACGGCGGAAAGCGCAACGATGGCCGTGATGTAGAGAATGCCCACATTGAGGTCAGCTATAACAAGAGCACTGCTGAACGGAATAACGACAAAGGTCGCCAGAAATCCCCAGACCAGCAGGTAGGGTGCAAACATAAACAGCGGCCGGTCCGCGGCATCAGGCACCACATCTTCCTTCAGGATATTTTTCACCCCATCGGCCAACCCTTGCAGAATGCCTTGAGGCCCGACCCGATTCGGCCCGACCCGCGACTGAATGCGCGCCCAGACCCGCCGCTCAAGCCAGATGGTGATCGTCACAACGGGTAAAACAAAGCCAAAGACAACCAGGGAGGCAAACAGGAACATCATGGCCGGGTAGATTGCCTCCGCAGGGATCCCGCCAAATACGCCGCTGGCAATTAAGCCGTCAATAAAGCTCTGCATAGCGCCGCACTCGTACCCTATTTCCCCTTACCGGTCAACTTCAGGAGCCACCACATCCAGGCTGGCAATCAGCGCAATCAAGTCGGCAATCATCAGCCCACGACTGAGTTTGTCCACTATGCCCATCGCCGAAAACGACCCGGTCCTGATTTTTGTCCGATAGGGAAACTCACTGCCGTCGCTGACCACATACCAGCCCATATCCCCCCGAGAGGCTTCGACCCGGACGTGCGCATCGCCAACCGGCGGTTTGAGTTTCTTGGCCACTCTCGCCAGGACTGGCCCGTCAGGAATCATAGCCAGGCATTGACGGACGATTTTGCAGGATTCTTTTAATTCTTTAATCCGCACCATGTAGCGGTCAAAGCAATCGCCCGGGGTGCCGACTTCGCCAGTCCCAACCGGAACCTCAAAGTCTAATTCCGGGTAAATCGAATAGGGCTCATCCCGGCGCACATCATACTGAAAACCACAGCCGCGCAGATTGGGCCCAACCAGGTTGTAGTTAATCGCCTCTTCTTTGCTGACCGCAGCAACATTGGCTAAGCGTTCGACATAAATCTTATTATAGGAAATCAGGTCGTTGTATTCGGCAATGAGGGGTTCAAATTGATCCAGGAAGGCCGTCACTTGTTCGGCATATCCCGGCGGCAAATCCCAGGCGACGCCACCAATACGCATATAGTTAAAGGTCAACCGCGCCCCGCACAGGTCTTCAAGCAAGTTATTCACCTTCTCCCGCTCCCGTAGCGCATGCGTAAACGGGGTCATGCCACCGATATCCATGACCATGGTCCCAACCGAGAGCAGGTGGCTAGCGATCCGGCCTAATTCGCACGCAATGACTCGACAAAACTCGCCCCGCCGAGGAACTGCAATCCCGGCCGCGCGCTCGCACACCATGGCCCAGCCTTGGTTACACTGCATGGCCGATACATAATCGACGCGGTCCGTATAGGGCATGAAGCCGTGATAACCGACCTTCTCAGATATCTTCTCTATGGAGCGGTGCAGATAGCCAACATCAGGCAGCGCCGTCCGCATGATTTCGCCATCAGCCTTGACCACAAAACGCAGCACCCCATGCGTGCTCGGATGTTGGGGACCCATATTCAGGGTCATCTCTTCTGTGGCGAGACCATCCTCACGTTGGACTTCAAACTCATACCCTGCCAGGCTCATATATGCCTCCCGCTCTGGGTTTGAATACAAGGGACTATGGAAAAGACAAAGGTAGGGTGGAACACGAGCGTGAACTTATTTCAGCAGGCTCTCTCGACGCGTGCTGATTCCATGGTACTCTTCAGGCTCGACAAAATCCTTGCGGAGCGGATGCCCGACCCAGTCTTCCGGCATTAATAAGCGTCTCAAGTCCGAGTGTCCGGTAAAAACGACGCCAAGCAAGTCATAGATCTCGCGTTCCAGCCAATTGGCGGCTTTCCAGACCGTTTCCACAGAGGGCATGCTGGGCTCTTCGCGCGATACATTCGCCTTGAGCACTATCGCATGCCGATGAGGATAGGAGTAGAGGTGGAGAACAACCTGAATATATTCCTCTTTTAAGAAGTCAACGCCGGACATATTCGTTAGACAGTCAAAGGCCAAATCCGGGTCGTCGTGAAGAAATCGACACACCTCCACGATAGAGTCCGGCTTGACAAGGACAAAAGGATCAAGGGCGTCGGCCTCAAAGGCTGTAACGGCGGCGGCGTGCTGGTCTTGTAATCTTTGGTGTATCTCTGTGGGACTCATAGTTCACACACTACCGTGCCCTTCCTGATGCGCCGCTTGTCGTCAATATTCTTTATGCCGCGGCTTGCGCAGAGGAGCCCTTCACCAACCAGCGCTCCTGCATCATCTTTTCTTGGAGTTTGAGCAAGCCCTCTGTCAGGGCTTCGGGACGGGGCGGGCAGCCCGGAACGTAGACGTCAACGGGAATCACTTTATCGACACCATCGCAGACCGAGTACGCCAACTGAAACAGCCCTCCGCAATTTGAACAACTCCCCATAGAAATCACATATTTAGGATCGGGCATTTGATCGTAAAGGACTTTCGTCCGGAGTGCCATCTTCAAGGTGAGCGTCCCGGCAATAATCATCATGTCAGACTGACGCGGGGTCGCCCGCGGAGCTGCCCCAAAACGATCCAAATCCGCTCGCGGACCGCCGGTTTGCATGAGCTCAATGGCACAACACGCAAGGCCGAAAAGCATATACCATACCGATGATTTCCGGGTCCAATTGAGAACCTCATCAAGCTTGGTTGTGACCACCATCTCTGGAATACTATTGATCAGGGACATGCTTCCTCCTCAGGCGGCTTTCGGCAATTCGGATTCTTTCGCTGCGGTCTGAGCTTCGGCTTCAGTTGGTTGCAGTCGCTTGAGCCATTCAAGGTCGCGCTTGGCCCAGACATACACCAGTCCGACGACAAGAATGCCCAGAAAGATCAGAATTTCAGTGAGCGCAAAGAGCCCTTGTCCATTGAGCAACCAGGCGCGAAACGCCACGGCAACTGGGAAAATAAAGGCAACCTCGATTTCAAATATCACAAACACGAGGGCGATTAGGTAGAAACGAATATTAAAATTAATCCAGGCCCCCCCGGTCGGTGGCTCTCCGCACTCATACGTGGTCAGCTTCTTTGCTTCCGGGTTGTGCGGACGCAGGAGCTTTCCCAGCGCGAGGTGCACGGCACAGAACGCAATGGCAAGGATGGAAAAGACCAGAACATTCCCAAGATTAAACAGCACCGTACAAACTCCTTCTGTTTAACAGGTTCCTCCCAAGGTGGCCGTACTCCCAGTTGGAAAGCAGTCCACCTTTAGAGCGACGGCTTGGCAATATCAGCAATATAAGGACGAGCAGACTCTGTATACTCTCCCTGCTCGCGATGGGCAAGCTCCTCCCGCAGCCCCAGCTTATGTGCGATCTGTCCGATGGAGACATTATCCAGATACGATCCCAACAAGCGTTGTGCCTCCCCCCATACAGAGATCTGATTACACACCGGATGATAGCAACAGGCATTCCCGTCTTCGTCGAGACATTCCATCAGCAATAGCGGTCCTTCTAAACACTCATACACCGCCCGCAAGCTGATATCAGACGCAGGCTTCTTGAGCGTAAACCCGCCACGCGCGCCCATATAGGACTCAACCAATCCACCAGTCGCAAGCTGTTTCATAATCTTTGACAGGAAGTGCGCAGGAATATCTTGTTTTGTCTGGATCTCCCGCCTTGGAACAACCCTCTCCTGAGGCTGAGCAGCAAGATACGTCAACGCACGAACAGCGTAGTCTACCCGCCGTCCGATGTTCATCAGAGAGCTGCGCTCGGTTGATCTTGAGGATACTCCGATACCCATAGCCTCACTTTTGCGTGCCTTGGTTGAGGCCCATTGACGTGTGTTTCCTGATCCCTACAATTCGGCTCCGCGGAATTTCTGCTTCTGGCTTTGAATTTTGCGCTGTAAAGCCATGAGGGCGTCTAAAACGTTCTCAGGACGGGGTGGGCAGCCTGGCACATATACATCAACAGGGACAATATGGTCGATGCCCGCGACGGTGGTGTAATTATCGTAAAACCCGCCGGTCGAAGCGCAAGCCCCAAAAGCCATCACCCAGTTCGGCTCTGCCATCTGCTCGTATACGCGCTTCAGGATAGGAGCTTGGCGACACGTCACCGTTCCAATCACCATCAGTAAATCAGCTTGTCTGGGACTAAACCGGGGCAGTAAAGCCCCAAAACGGTCGATATCATACGGCGTCATCGACAGCGACATATACTCCATGGCACAGCACGCCGTTGCGAATGGGTAAGGAAAAATCGAATACTTCCGAGCCCAACCAATGGCTTTATCCAATTGGGTCAGAACAACCGCATCACCCAGCAAGGCTTCTTCTCCGCCCTGTAGCCGTGTGGCCGTTACTTGCGTGGCGTTGTTTTCCATATCTTCCCCGTCTCAGTCCCACTCGCGCTGTGCCCTTGTCTAGGCGGCATCCTTCTTCGGCGACACCGCTTCCTCTGAATGTCCCCGCCAGTCCGCCACCGCCGCCTTGATCGCATCCTCCGCTAATACCGAACAGTGAATCTTCACCGGCGGTAACGCCAACTCCTCTACGATCTGTGTGTTCTTGATCTCTCCCGCTTCGGCCACGGTCTTGCCCTTCACTAACTCTGTCACATAACTCGACGACGCAATCGCCGACCCACACCCAAAGGTCTTGAACTTCGCATCTTCAATCACCTCGGTCTGCGGGTTGATCTTCAACTGCAACTTCATCACGTCCCCGCACTCCGGGGCACCCACGACGCCTGTGCCCACGTTGGCTTCCGCGGTCCCAAAACTCCCTACGTTCCGCGGCCGCTCGTAATGCTCTATGACTCGCTCGGTGTATGCCATCGGTTTCTCCTTATGAAAAGCTGTTATGCAGGAAATCTCTCACTCATGGATTGACCTGATGATAGAGTTCTAAAGTCCAACTTGTCAACCGTTCCGCTGAGAGAGGACCACAAGACAGTTTTCTTGCTGACAGTTGTTTAACATTCTCGCTCTACCATTTTTCATATTTCACAGCCTGACGCTCGCATCCAGCTCCACGCAGGAGGTCTCTCAATAACAAAACAGACCGCCCTATCCCGCAGATATAGAATTGCCGGCTGTTTTGTCCCGCCTCTTTCACAAAATGCTGTTCGATATAAGGCAAGAGTGCCTGCTCTATTGAATATCTCTCCGGCTCACACTCATCGGTGAGCGGTTGGAAAGAAAAACGAGCGGACTGGCGTTCCCAGCTTTGCCACTCAGCAGCGTACAGCAGGTCTCTTGCCTGTGGCGCAGCGTACAGCAACCGAGCGGTATGCCCCCCTCCCGTGCTCAGGAGGCGGGCAATCATAGGACGAAAAGGTACGACACCAACTCGGTCGGCAATAAAAATGTATTCAGCGTCCGTTGGCCGGTCGAGGACAAAGCTTCCCCACGGGCCGCTAAAGCACAGGACAGCGGCTTCTTGCAGGCTAAAGAGATATGAGGAACCAGGACCACCATCAACCTGATTCAAACAAATCTCAAAACATTCCTCTTCTTCGGGCAAGGAAGCGATCGTGTACGCCCGGGTGAGCGTCTGTCCATCAATCGGGAGCAAAAACGAGAGGAATTGGCCCGGCACAAAAGAGAGCTTCCGACCATTTGCCACCCGGAGGAAAAAAGAACGGGTCTCCGGGGTGCGTTCAATAATCTTCTCGATAGTAGCGGTAAAGGTCGGCGAGGAAGACATGCGCGTGGCGGCTCTCCGTCATACCTGTTGGTTAATCGTGTAGCGGGGAATACGAATTTTCACCTCACCCTCAGCCATAACCGCCTGACAGCCCAGCCGCGACGTTGACACCAAACCAGGCGCCTTGTCGAGCAAATCGTCTTCTTCCTCCTCGTTCTCAGTCAAATGCGCCATGCCTTGGGTGACAATCACGTGGCAGGTCGTACAGGCACAATTGCCGCCACAGGCGTGTTCGAGCTCAACACCATGGCCGAGTAAGATATCGAGTATGGAACCCGGCTCGCCATCATGGTGAAAAGGCGCTTGGGCCGGGTCAAATTCAATAAGCTGTTCAGGATTCCCGTTTTCAAACGAGACGTATAATTTTGCCATGTCGATGAACGGAGGTTGACCTATTGGAGAGTCCCGGGGCGAACAGACGATGTTTCGACCTGTTTCAGGACTTGCTGGGCAATCTCAAGAAAAGTCTGACTCTGCGGGTGGTCAGGCTGGGCGATGACAAGCGGGATGCCCGCATCCCCTCCGGCGACAATCTCATGGACGAGGGGCAGCTGGCCGAGGAACGGCAGATTAAATTGTTCGGCCATTTTTGCTCCGTTGCCATGAGAAAAAATATGCGCTTCGTGCCCACAGGAACGACAGATCAGGTAACTCATATTTTCGATAACACCCAAGATTGGAACGTCGACTTCCTCAAACATCTTGATGCCCCGGCGCGCATCAAGCAGCGCCACATCCTGGGGCGTCGTCACAATGACCCCGCCGGAGAGCGGAACCTTTTGCACCATGGTCAGCTGCGCGTCGCCGGTGCCAGGCGGCAGGTCCACGACGAGCACATCCAGTTCTCCCCACTCGACCTTGGTAATAAACTCGGTCAGCAGCTTATCGATCATCGGCCCGCGCCAAATGACGGCGTGGCTGTCTGGAATCAGAAAGCCCATGGACATGATCCGCATGTCGTATTTGGTAACCGGGATCAAGCGTTTATCTTCCGTACTCTTGGGCTTCTCGTTAATACCCAACATGAGGGGGATACTCGGTCCATAGACATCGGCATCCATCACCCCAACCCGCTGGCCCGTTCGAGCCAGCGCGGTTGCCAGGTTCACCGAAACCGTTGATTTTCCAACCCCACCCTTGCCACTGGCCACCGCGACCACATGCCGCACCCCTGGAATCTGGGGCTTGGACTGAGGCGTAGGTTTTGGGGCGTCCGGCTGCTGGATGGAAATCTCTACAGGCAGGTGGACGAGCGGGCTGAGCGTTTCAATCACGCGCTGTCGAATGTCTGCGATGACCTCCGCATTGCCGGTTGAAGGGGCGAGCTCTACCGTCACCGCCGCGCCGCCGACCGCAATATCCTTGACCACGCCGAAGGCGACAATATCTCGGTTAAAGCCGGGATATTTGACCTGTTTGAGGGCTTCTAATAATTCCTGGGGTGTTGGTGGTGTTGACATAGATGCGCCTTTAATGTGTCCCTTCGGGATCATCCTGGCTATGCTGACTATCTTGGCTCTCGCCTAAACTCCGCAGGTAGACATAAGTGTAAATGCCCGTTTCGTGGCCGTCATCCCAGGTCGGATTCACAGCATAATTACCGACCATATCGATACTCACAAGCTGGGGATTTTCCACCTCAATAAAGTGGCGTTCGCCACCATGCCCCTGGCAGACCGCACACGGACACCAGCCCCGCAGATAGGCGAAGGGGTAGTCGTTCAGGGTATCGTCATCCCACAGCACACGCAGGAGCTGGTCTTCAGGAATGGGCGTGAGGAGAAGGGGAGTCGGCATAGCATCCTCGTTATTCAGCCCTAGTGGACCGACTGGGGCAACTGCATTTCCTCTGCCGCGACGACCTGCCGGGCAATCCCAAAAAACTCTTGGGCAACCGGATGGTCAGGAGCCGAGACCACCACCGGCTTACCCGCGTCGGCACCAACTCGCACCTCTTCAACCAGGGGCACCTGACCCAGCACCTTCAGTCCCGTTTTCTGGGCGCCGCCATGGCCAAAGATTTCTTCTTTTTCGTGGCAGACCGGGCACTCGTAAAAACTCATATTCTCGATCACCCCAAGCAGCGGGACATTGACTTGCTTGAACATGCTGATCCCGCGCTGGACGTCAAGCAGGGCCACATCTTGCGGCGTCGTCACGATAACGCCCCCGTGCAGGGGAACTTCCTGAGCCAGGGTGAGGGCAATATCTCCGGTACCGGGCGGTAGGTCCACAACCAAGTAATCCAACTCACTCCAGATAACGTCACGCAGGAACTGGCGGACAATGCTCATCACAATGGGGCCTCGCCAGATCACCGGAGACTGGTCATCCAGAAAAAAGCCCATTGAGATGAGACTGACCCCATACTTTTCAACTGGGTAGATCTTTTTGTCCTGCCCCGCCCGTGGTGTGGCGTCGGTCCCCATCATCATCGGCACACTGGGTCCATAAATATCGGCATCAAGCAGCCCGACCTTATGTCCTAACGACGCCAAGGCCAGGCTGAGGTTGACCGCAACCGTAGATTTCCCGACCCCGCCTTTCCCACTGGCCACCGCCAGAATACGCCGAACCCCAGGAATATCCGCGCGTTCTCGTACGGCTTGGTTGCCCGCGTTGCCACCCTGGTGCGGTTCCCCAGCTTGAGCGGCAAACGCGTGGATATGAACGTGCGCGATCTCGGGTAAGGTCGTCAATTCTTGCGTTATGCGTCCGCGCAGGTGGCGGAGGACATCTTCTTTGATACTGCTGGCCCGAATCTGCACCACCGCACTGTCGGCCTGGACCTGGACCTTGCCAACAAGCCCTAAGGTCACAATATCTCGCTGTGAGCCTGGGTATTGAATCTGCCTGAGACGCTCAGTGATACGGGTGTGGATATCGGGAGTGTTTTGTTCGCCCACCCAGTCTCCTCCTCAGCATCGACGATGCTGTTGATCTCTCTCCTGTTTGAAACCTGTGAGAACGGCTCTGCACACATTTCGCCTCCCCACTGCTTGCCTCTGTCGCACAACGCAGCAGAGACGACGAGACCCGTACAAACGTAGACCTGTAAAGTCTTCATTATCAAGCCCAGGGGATCCGTTCAAGAATGGTCACCTTGCACCTCAAAAGGGCCACGCGTACGGAATGCAAATCATCGACACAAGAAACAGCGCCCCAATCGACACCAGGACCGGGTTGGCAAAGCCAACGAAAGCCTCCTCCGGCGTCAAAATTCCCGTGACTAGGAGAACGGCCAGCAAGCCCAGAAAGATCAAATCCGGTGCCAGGACCTCCCGGACCAATGCCACGATGCCCAGGCCGATCAGACCAAACGTAAACCACGCGTCCCAACTCATACCCCTCCTATCCTTCGCATTCTCTACTACGTATCGGGCTCTGCTGTAAGAAAGCACGTGCTGACGTTCAGGTGCCAGTACGTCTCGGCTGACCCTGAAGGTAGACGGACTATGAGAGGACCAAACGGTGGGAACATGTTGCCTGCACGCGCGTTGAGGAGAGGCGAAAGTCCGTCGAGCCCCTCAGACTCTGAGCCGCGCTACCGCCGTGTCCGGCATAGCGCCCACCAGGACGACCGAACGGGGAGGCGATGAAGACGGCTCCGAGAGGAGGCCAACGCTAAGTGCAAAGGCTCAGTCGGCGGCTTCTTTCTCTTTCTTTTGGGGTGGCAGAGTGAGCGTATCCGGGGGGTGGGCTGAGACGCTCTGGAGCAGAATATACGGATCGCCACCAACACCCATTCCCCGCGTAATGCCCATCGTCCCGTACTGATAGCCGATCAACGTCCCGGTAAACCAGTACGACTCGCCCTTGAGAGGGAGATCTTTCACCAAAGCCCGGTCCGAATAGAATAGGAGTACCCGGTCCATGATACTCGCCTTCATAGAAATGGCACCATTACCGACAACCAGGGTCGGAAGCATCGTCATCCCATAGTATTCTACGTACTCAACATTACCCGTCCGACGATCTCGTATAAAATAGCGCCGTTTGTCTAGATCGGGAAAACGTCGGAAGCCACCTGTCACCGTGATCTCCTGTCCGACTTTCTGCTCTGCCAAAAAGCGCACGAATGCACCCGCCCGCGCCTCCGCACTGGGGGAGAGGAGTGTCATTCCAATGAAGAGATGGAGCCAGAGCGTCGCCGCCCGACCTACCCGCATCGTCTTCTCCTCTTGCCAAAAACTGACCGCCCGCAGTCTATGCAATTTCCAGACAAAAGAAAAGGATTGCTGCCCTTGCCGCTCTCTTGCCGCGTCGCTCCTTTCAGGCCACAATAAGTGAGGGTGTGCAGGAGGCTGCAATGCGGCGACACTGGCGTGCAAAACTGACTCCTTTTCAGCAGCGAATCTTTGACCGCAGCACCGCGGTCACAACGATTGAATTTGACCCCGCCCCACAACTTCGAGCGGCGGTCAGAGCCCTGCCAGCCGCGCTCAAGGCGGAAGAGCAAGCCCGCGTCGCGGCGCTCTCCCAAACCATTGTCAACCATATCTGCCGACAGCTCAGGGTCCGTACGGTCCAAGTCCGTGTACACGGCACTCGTCCGTCGAACCAACAGGGAGAACTTCACGGGCTCTATACGCAATACGGCGGGGGCAGTAAAAACGACTCGATCCAAGTCTGGATGCGAACGGCAAAACGCAAACAAACCGTTGCGTTTCGAACCTTTCTCAGGACCCTGTTACATGAGATCTGCCATCATTTAGACTATACTTACTTCCACTTTCGGGAATCTTACCATACCGAGGGGTTCTTTCAGCGCGAGTCTTGCCTCTTTCACCGCGTCATGTCGCCAACGACAAAATCGTCGCTAGCGGCTCAGAAGCCGGCCCAATCATTATCCTCTCTGGTGCAAGAATTCCTCCCAAGTCAGAGACATACTCAGCCGGAACAATAGCAGGCCCTGACCAAGGCTCTCGAGTGTCCGACTCGGCCGCATGTCTTCCTTTTCCTTTATGCTATAGTGCTCCTCTGAACCGCATCCGACAATCCAGGAAGGAAATGGCTATGCCTAAGTGGGTTTATATAAAGGATATTGCCCAATACGAAGGGCAAGAGGTCGAGCTGCGAGGCTGGTTGTATAATAAGCGCTCCAGCGGGAAGCTGCACTTTCTTCAGGTGCGCGACGGCACCGGTACGATTCAGGGTGTGGTGTTCAAGGGCGACGTCTCAGCCGAGACCTTTGCCTTGGGCCAGGACCTCAGCCAGGAGTCGTCCGTTGTGGTCCAGGGTACGGTCCGGGCGGATGCGCGCTCGCCCCTTGGATTTGAACTTGGCGTGAGCGCCTTACACCTCACCCAGCAGGCCCACGCCTACCCGATTACCCCCAAAGAACACGGGGTTGCCTTTCTGCTCGACCACCGCCACCTGTGGCTGCGCTCCTCACGCCAGCAGGCTCTCCTGCGTGTCCGCAGTGAAGTCATAAAGGCGTGTCGAGACTACTTCGATGCGCAGGGCTTTACCCTGCTCGATGCTCCGATCTTCACCCCTGCCGCATGTGAAGGCACGACCACCCTTTTTCCAGTCGCCTATTTCGACGACACCGTCTATCTCACCCAGAGCGGTCAGCTCTATATGGAAGCCGGCGCCATGGCGTTCGGCAAAGTCTACTGCTGCGGTCCGACCTTTCGGGCCGAGAAATCCAAAACGCGGCGCCATCTGACTGAATTTTGGATGATTGAGCCCGAAGTGGCCTACTGCGACCTGGAGGGCGATATGGACCTGGCCGAAGATTTTCTGGAGACCGTTGTCCAGCGCGTCCTGACCAACCGGCAGGCAGAACTCCAGACGCTTGAGCGTGATATCACCAAACTCGCTCAGGCGAGGAAGCCGTTTCCGCGTATCAGCTACCGCGAAGCTATCGAACGCCTGCAAGCCGCAGGCGTTGACATTCAATGGGGAGACGACTTTGGCGGCGAGGACGAGACCGTCTTATCCGAACAATTTGATCGCCCGGTTATGATCCATCGCTACCCGATAAAGAATAAAGCCTTTTATATGAAGACCGACCCGCAGGATGCCACGGTTGCCTTATGCATGGACGTCTTGGCGCCGGAAGGCTATGGCGAGATCATCGGGGGCGGCCAGCGTGAGGACGACCTCGCCGTCTTACAGGGAAAACTGGAGGCGCATGACCTGTCCGAGGAAGCCTTCTCCTGGTATCTCGACCTGAGACGCTACGGCTCCGTTCCCCATGCCGGCTTCGGCATGGGCATTGAACGCATGGTCACCTGGCTGTGCGGTCTGCACCACGTCCGAGAATCAATTCCATTTCCCAGAATGCTAGAGCGGGTGACACCCTAGGGGGTCACTGGAGAGTCGAGGCGGTCTTTGACGCAGGCTCCTGTACGCGCGGCGCCCGCTCTTCTCGGATTGCCCGCAGCAGCGCGATATTGTCACCATGGCCGGTCCGGTAGGCGGTCACCTTGCCGCGGATGGGCTGGCCTAGGAGGTAGAGATCGCCGAGCAGATCGAGAATCTTGTGGCGCACAAGCTCATCCTCAAAGCGGAGGGGCGGATTGATGATCCCCTGCTCACCAATCACGAGGCAGTTATTCAGCCGGCCGCCATTGGCCAGACCCATCTCTTCAAGTGCCTCAATCTCCTTGAGAAAGCCGAAGGTCCGCGCCGGCGCAATAGTCTCACGATAGCCGTCGGCATCGCGCTGAACGTAGTGGAACTCCTGTCTGCCAACTGGCTCTGGATATTCCAGGCAGTAGTCGATCTCAAGCTGCTCCGAGGGTTCAATACGGAGGAATTTCCCCGCGCTGTGGTCACCGACCTGATAGGTCCGGTCCACGCTCAAGGCCTCCACCTCCTCGTCTTGTTCAACAATGCCGGCACTGTCGAGCAATTGACAAAATTCCAGCGCCGACCCGTCGAGAATGGGGACCTCGCCCTGCATTTTAATGAGCAGGTTGGTGATGCCATAGCCGTGCAGTGCCGAGAGCAGATGTTCAACTGTTTTCACCCCCGTGCCCTCCCGATACAGGCTGGTTGCGTAACCCGTCGATTGGACATACTCGACGGTAGCCGGAATCATCATGTCCGAGGACAAGGGACCGAATACAATGCCGCTCCCCGGCGCCAGGGGATGTAAAATAATCCCGGTGCGCACCCCCGAGTGGAGCCCCCGACCATGCGCCACAACACTCTGACGAATGGTCCGAGCCGGGATTTTTCGCGTTGCGCGCACGGCGGAGAAGTCCGCCGCAGCCGCGGCTGCGGCTCTCTGGGCAGCGGTGGGATGGCGGGGCGCCTTGCCCAGGGCACGCTGGACCGAACGAAGCAAGCTGTCTAGAGAGAAGGGCTTTTCGAGGAAATCCGCCGCGCCGAGTTTTGTGGCCCGGACGGCCGTTTCGATCGTGCCATGACCGGAAATCACAATAACCGGCAATTCGGGGTCCCGAGACTGGAGCTGTTCGAGGAGAGCGATCCCGTCTACGTGTGGCATCCAGATGTCGAGGAGTATCAGACGCGGCTGCCACTTGGCGACGAGGTCGAGAACGTTTTCACCCGAGTCTGCCTCAAGCGTACGGAAGCCTTCATCTTGCAAAACTCCGCGTAACGTCGTGCGGATTTTTTCTTCGTCATCCACGATTAAGATCGGTGCTTCCATGGACGTCCCTCCCCTGCCTCAGGCGGCGTTTTCAATTGACGCTGGCGAGGGCTTCCCACCCAGCATATCTGTCTGACGCGCGCTTCCACGCACCGGCAACTCAATAATGAACCGGCTGCCCCGGGGCGTATTGTCTCGCACTCGGATAAATGCCTGATGATCGGCCACCACAGTGGCAACAATGGCCAGCCCGAGTCCGGTCCCGTCCTTTTTGGTTGAAAAATATGGCTCGAACAAGCGCCCCTTGATGTCAGGCGGAATCCCGCAGCCATTATCAGCGACCTCGATGCAGGCAATGCCAAGCGGGCGCAGATATCGAGTCGTGACTTCGATCCGTCCCTGAGTTCCACCCGTCCCTTCTCGGCAGGCGACAACGGCATTGTCTAACAGATTGCGCAGGACACGGCGCATCCCCTCGCGATCAAGCTCGAATAACGGCAGTGAGCGATCCGGCACGAAGACAACATCCAGGTCGCGGTAGGCTTCGGCGATCAGGACAATCGTCTCTTGTGCCAACGCATTCAGGTCATGCAGGTTATGCTTACCCGCCGGCAGACGAGCGAACGTGGAAAATTCGTTGACGAGTTTTTTAATCGCGTCGACTTCATGCGCGATGCTCTGCACGCACTCGTCAAACACCTCGCTGCCGTCCGTAATCTGGGGACCAAACCGGCGCTGGAGGCGCTGGGCCGCAAGCTGAATCGGTGTCAGCGGATTTTTGATTTCATGCGCAATCCGACGGGCGACCTCGCGCCAGGCTTCCATCCGTTCGACCTGGACGATCTGCGTCACATCCTCAAAAAAGCATAGCACCCCGAGGGCATGATCGCGATCGTCAGGCAGAGAGGTGCCGGTTATCAGCAGGGAGTGGACGTGCCCGTCACGATCCAAACGGAGTTGGCCTCGCTGTTCCTGACTGGCAGCGTTACCGTTGGCGTGTTGCACCACAAGGAGCTCATGCACGATGCGCTGCACTTCTTGGAACTCGCGTGCCGAGAAAACAGCACGATAGTCCTGTCCAATGACGCTCTCGGCGTGCAGACGCAGCAACTGCTCCGCCGCCCGGTTCAGGGTGGAGAGCCGCCCCTCCCGATCAAACGAGACGACGCCGGCGTTGATATTCCCGAGCAGGATCTCCATATAGCGACGCCGGGCCTCAAGTTCCTGGTGACTCTGCTGGAGGTCGACGGTCATCCGATTGAAGGCGGAAACGAGCGTTCCGATCTCGTCCTCCCCCTCTCCCTCAATTCGATGCGCCCAGTGGCCCTGAGCGACCTCCCGGGTTGCGGCCGATAATTGTTGGAGGGGAACCGTAATTTTTTTCGCCAGATAGACCCCGACCCAGATCGCCGAGAAAATGACGACGAGGGTGACCAGGAACATCGTAATCACATAATTGTTTTTAATGGGCTGCTTCAAGATTCGGAGTTGGCGATATTCACCCAACGCCTCGACCACCTGCAATCCTTGTCTGACGACATCCACAGGAACCTGAGTACCGGCCACAACAACACCGGCCAGGTGTTCTCCAATGATAACGGGCACGCCGCCGTACACCAACTCGGCCTGCTCTAGCGTTACGATTTGCTGGACCTCCTCGAGCTCAGACCGGACCCGTTCCAAGAGGGTCTCGTTGAGCTGGGGAGTCGTCAACGCCCCACTCGTCTCCGGCGCATTGGCCACAAGGGTGAGCGCAGCGGAGTACACGACGAGTTGGGTCAGGCCACGTTCGTGCTGCTCGCTGTTCATGCGGGCTTGCAGGCTCTCGTAATGCGTCGGCTCAAGGAGTTCCTGGGAGACAATCGTCCGGGCGATGGCCCGCGCGTGGGTGAGGGTCTCATCCGTAAGACGCGCATAGACCCCATCAACGACCTCAAGCGAGCCGCTTAACGAGCGCTCAACACGTAGGGCGAACCAGCTCTCGATCGACTTCGTCATAAAGCCGACCCCGATAAAGAACAGCAGGACCGCCGGGAAAAGAGAAATGCCTAAAAAAGCGAGGACGAGTCGAGAGCGGAGGTGGGCGCCGGGCAGCTTCCGACGGCGCTCGTAAAACAGCTTCAGCAGGTTCCGCCCAACCAGGAAAACAAGCAAAACGAGCAGAATGATATTGAGATTGATCAGCAGAATAAAAATAATATTGCTGATCAGACTTTCGCCGTCGCTGAGTTGTGGCGAGCGGCTCTGGAGGAAGGCAAACAAAAAGACGCCCAGCCCTGCCGCGAGGATGACCAAACCCTCCCAGAACTGGCGACGTTTGTGCTCCTCCGAGCGATTTTCGTGGACCGAGGCTTCCATACTCTCTCGCCCCGCTCATATCAGCAGCAAAACCACTGGAGATATACCATCATAATCAACGTTCCACCATCATTCATTTTGGCCGTTTTCATTAGAACAAATCGCCCTGCTCCTTTTTTCGAGGCTGGTCAATCTGCAGATGCTGGTAGGCCTTGAGGGTGGCTACACGTCCCCGCGGCGTACGCTGCAAAAACCCTTCCTGCAAGAGATACGGCTCATATACGTCTTCAATGGTATTCTTCTCTTCGCCAATGGCCGCCGCTATGGTCTCGACACCGACCGGCCCGCCGTTGAATTTCTCGATAATCGTGCGCAGAATCGCCAAGTCCATTTTGTCAAATCCGGCCTCATCCACTTCAACCAGCGTCAGGGCGACATGAGCCACCTCTTGCGTCACCACCGGCTCTTTCTTCACTTGGGCATAGTCCCGTACCCGTCGGAGTAAACGATTGGCAATCCGCGGTGTTCCCCGTGAGCGACGCGCGATTTCCGCGGTTCCACCCGCATCGATTTCAACCTCCAGAATTGAAGCCGAGCGACGAATGATCTGTTCCAACTCGGCCACCTGGTAGAAATCCAGTCGAAAGGTTGCCCCAAAACGATCGCGCAGCGGTGAGGTCAACAACCCGGCGCGGGTGGTGGCACCGACTAAAGTGAAGTGCTTGAGGGGCAACTTCACCGTTCGCGCTGAGGGGCCTTGGCCGACGACAAGGTCCAGTTCAAAGTCCTCCATTGCCGGATACAGAAATTCCTCAACCACGTGATTGAGTCGATGGATCTCGTCGATAAAGAGCACATCCCCCTCTTCCAGGTTGGTCAGAATAGCAGCCAGATCACCGGGCCGCTCCACCACCGGGCCGGTGGTGGCCCGAATCGTTCCATCCATTTCCCGCGCAATAATATGCGCCAGTGATGTTTTTCCTAATCCGGGCGGCCCACAGAAGAGCAGGTGGTCAAGAACATCATCCCGCTGTTTGGCAGCTTCAATCGCGATCGCCAGATTCTGTTTCGTACCTTCCTGTCCGATGTATTCTTCAAGGCTGCGCGGGCGGAGCGAACCCTCGACACGTGGCTCGTCAGGCCAGGCAGTCTCACCGTCCGACAGAGCATCCAACGGCGACACTTGGGGATTCAGCAAGTCGCGCCCCGGACTATCCGGATTGTCGGGCGTCTCTTTTGGCACGTCTTTCACGGCGCGGCTCATGTGCTGAGCCTCCGTAACGATTCTCGGATCACGTCGGCAATAGCCGTGTGTCCATCCCGGACAACCGCGCGCACGGTCTTCTCGGCTTGCGCCAGCCGATAGCCCAGATTCACCAAAGCAGAGGTCGCTTCAGTCGAGAGTGGACTGGGCGTTGCCGCCGGCAGCCCATTCTCCTGTTCACTCGCGCCGACTTTCTCCTGGAGTTCGACAACCAGGCGTTCAGCCGTCTTTTTTCCAACGCCCGGAGTCGCGACTAGGCGAGTCACGTCGCGCGTATGAAGCGCGCTCTCAAGCTCATTCACTGGAATCCCCGACAGAATATTGAGGGCCAGGCGTGGGCCGATACCACTCACGCTGCGCAGCAGCAGAAAATAGGACTTTTCCTTTTCTTCCAGAAAGCCGAACAGTTGGAGGGCATCTTCTCGCGCATGTGTATGGATGAGCAAACTGACCCGTTCCCCTACTCCCGGCAGATGATAAAAGGTTTGTAATGACACCAACACCTGATAGCCGACTCCGCCAACGTCGACAATGAGTTGCTCAGGGGTCTTTTCGTGGAGCACTCCGTGCAGGCGCGCAATCATAATCTGTTGCCGTGCGAGCGTGTTACCTGTGCTTTTTCGGGTCTGCGGCGAGCATCTGAGCGACCGTCTGTTCAGTAAAGACGTCGCGCAAAGAGCGGGCCTTTCGGCCCCCCGCCCGCTGCGGCTGAGCACCGACCTGGCGGAGCATATCGGGCATACGGGCGGCGCTACAGTAACAAATGGCCGTCGCGAGCGCATCCGTTGCATCCTGGCTTGACGGAAAGACCCCTGCTTCTCCGTCTGGATGGCGCAGTTGGGAAAAAACCGCCTTTTGGACCTGCATTTTTCCGGCCCGGCCATAACCGGCCACCGCCGTCTTGATTTCCGTGGGATTATACTCGGCAATCCGCAGACCGGCCTGGGCGGCAGCCAGGAGCACAACGCCGCGCGCTTCGCCGAGGCGCAGAGCGCTCTGGACGTTATGCGCCACAAAGGCTTTTTCAAGACTCAAGACGTGGGGAGCCCAGCGGTCAATCACGGCAACAAGTTCTTCGTAGATGAGACGCAGGCGTTCAGGAAGGGAGCGGAATCCTTTAACCGAGACGACATCGCCGGCACAGAAAGTCAACGTCCGGCGCGTCTTCTCAATGACACCCCATCCGGTCCGCAGAGTGCCAGGATCTATCCCCAACACGCGCAATGGAGCCTGAGCGTTGCGAGAGTCTATGATTTTCCCCTTCCTTAGGCCGCACTAAGCCGTTCCATCTCCTCTTCAGCAATTTCTACATTAGCGGAAACGGTTTGGACATCGTCGAGTTCCTGGAGTGCGTCGAGCAGACGTAAGGTTTGTTCAGCCTCCTTGCCAGAGAGACTGACCGTGTTTTGGGGCACCATCGTCGCTTCAACCGACATCGTCCTAATATCGGCGTTTTCGAGCGCCTGCCGCACGTCTTCGAGACCGTCAGGAGGTGTCACAATCTCAAATATATCATCGCCCGTTGTGACATCTTCCGCCCCGGCGTCAAGGGCGATTTCCATGATTTGATCTTCCTCAGCCTGATCTTTTTCTATGGTAATAATACCCTTGTGGGTGAACATCCACGCAACCGAGTTGGGCTGGCCTAGGCTCCCGCCGCTTTTGGTGAACAGATGGCGCACTTCGGAAACCGTTCGATTTTTATTGTCCGTCAGCACCTGGAGCATAATGGCCGCCCCGCCTGGCGCATGCCCCTCGTAGATTACCTCTTCATAGCTGACGCCCTCAAGCTCTCCGGCGCCTTTTTTCACCGCCCGGTCTATGGTATCGCCCGGCATACTGGCCGCTTTTGCCGCGGCGATAGCCGTACGCAGGCGTGGGTTTGCGGTTGGGTCGCTCCCCCCCATCCGGGCCGCAATCGAGAGGTCTTTAATCAATTTTGTGAACATCTTGCCCCGACGGGCATCCTTGACCGCCTTCTTATGCTTAATTGTGCTCCATTTGGAATGGCCGGACATGACCGCCTCCTCCCGGCGTAAGACTTATGGGTAGGGGTAACATATTTCCGGGGGAGAGTAAACGCACGAGCACCCTGTTAGCGCGTTCGTTCTGATACAGTAAGGCCCTGCAATAATTAGACTTTCAGCTTTTCTCATTACAGCCGGATGCCATGCGGGGAGTGGCCGGGGACGAAAAAACACGCTACACCCGAACCTCGCAGATACGTGCTTCCCGTGGGGAAAGGACATTCCGAGTGCGACTCATTACTATTCTTGCTCATACCGGTGTGGTCACCGGACTCGCCGGTTTATTTTTCGGTGGCCTCGCCTGGCTGTATAATTCCCCGTTTGGAGCAGCCATGGTTCTCGGCAGCCTCGTGCTTCTGCTCATCAGCGGCCTTTTGGGCTGGTATTACGGCTTTAGTCCCATATGGCGGCCGTCCGGGTGGGAAGAGCAGGTCACCCACGACGAGTGTCATTATGTGGTGTCCACGCAGCGCTACCCGCCCTATCTCGTTCGCCAGGCAAAGAAGCAGGGGGGCATGCAGTTTGGAACCGCCGTGTATGCCGTGCATGCAGCAGCCCAGGAAGTTGCCGAGGAAGCCCAGGCCGTATACGGGCTGCAATGGCGGGAACACCAAGAGGCACAGGAAGGGCATCAGTGGGTCGTACACGTCTTACGACAGGGTCGCCTATCCGAACTGGAAGGGTTTCGACCGGTGTCAGAGGACATGATCTAAAGACACGCTGGTTCTACACCTTTGTTTTCAAACTCCGGCAGCATCATGCCGGAGGAGGCGTCCGTTACAGATCCCGCGGTGGCGCCCCTGCTCTATGGTGACGGTCCCGTTCACAATAACCGAGTGAATGCCGGAAGGATGACGGCGCGGTTCCTGATAGGTCCCAACATCGGCAATCGTCTGGGGATCAAAGATGACAAGGTCAGCATAGGAACCGTCACAAATGAGGCCACGGTCTCGAAGACGGAATTTTTGTGCGGGTAAGCCCGTCATCCGATGAACCGCTTCTTCTAGCGTCAGCAGTTGTACGTCCCGGACGTATTTCCCCAGGACACAGGCAAACGTGCCGTACAGACGAGGATGCGGCTTACCCGCAACAGACGGAATACCATCAGAGCCGATCATGGTTGTGGGGTGCGCTAATACGCGACGGACATCTGTCTCATCCATCCCAAAAATAACCGCGACCGTACTTTCTCCTTCTCCGGCAATAAGCTCGGCCACCGTCTGCTGGAGGGACTTGCCCGTCAGTTGGCAAATGTCTTCTAAGGTCTTGCCTTCATACTCATGCTGGGCGGGCGTTGAGGCAATCAAGACATCGCTCGGAGCGGCGCGTTCAATCACACCACCCTGGACGAGCGCCGCCAGCGTCGTACTGCCTGCTGTATACGGATAGGCATCAGAGGAAATATCGAGACCGCGCGCCCGCGCCTGCTCAATCAGAACCAAAGAGTCTTGCACTTTGCCCCAATTCTTGCGGCCCATAGCTTTGTGATGGGAGATTTGGACCCCCGCGCCTGACTCTTCACCAATGCGGATCGTTTCCTGAATGGAGTCGAGCAGGTGATCAGCTTCATCGCGCATATGCGTCGCATAGACACCCTTGTATGAGGCCACGACTTTTGCCAAGGCAATCACTTCTTCTGTCTGCGCATACCGGCCAGGCGCGTAGAACAGGCCGGTTGACATGCCCGCCGCCCCGGCCTCCATCCCTTCTTGGACAAGCGCCTGCATGCGCCCAATATCCTGAGCGGCAGGCTCCCGCTCTTCACCAGCTAGCGCTCCGTACCGAACGGCTGCGTGAGGAATGAGACAGGCCACATTGACGGCGGCTGGTCGGGATTCGAGCGCATGATAAAACTCAGCCGTTGTCTCCCACGAAAAGTCGCCCATCGGACCGAACAAGAGCGGCCCAAAACCCCGTAAGAAATGGCGATAGGCATCATTTGCCGGGGCGGCCCCAAAGCCGCAGTTGCCTATGACCTCAGTCGTGACGCCCTGCAGAATCTTGAAATCGCACCACGGACGGTCGAGCAGAGCAAAGTCATCGTGGGAGTGGACATCGATAAAACCAGGGGCAACCACATGGCCCGTTGCGTCAATCGCCTGGCCCGCATCTCCACTCAGGCTGCCTACAGCGACAATCCGATCGCCCCGGACCCCGATGTCGGCCTGCACGCCGGGTTGACCAGTGCCATCGATAACCGTTCCGTTCCGAATAACGATGTCGTAGGGCATGCGTAACCTTCAGACCTATGCCAGGACTGGTTGGAACTTCAGCACCGCGATGTCCTCGGACCAGTCCTCAAAAACACTCTCGACCGGCAGGCCAATCGCCACTTGCTCAGGGTCACACTCGATAATGTTACTCATCAGTTGTGGACCTTCCTCCAGCGTGACAAGCGCCACGACATAGGGCACCTCCTCGGCAAACGCCTTGGTCACCGGACGATAGACAACAGTAAACGATAATACCGTTCCGCGGCCGGACGCCCGCACCCATTCGACCTGCTCGCTCATGCAGGCGGTACAATAGAGACGCGGATAAAATTGGTAGTGGCCACAGGCGCCACACTGCTGTATGCGCAACTCATGATTCCGGCAGCCTTCCCAGAACGGTTGCGTTTCGCCGGTCGGAACGGGCAGGGCCTTTGCTATTTTTGCTATTGGCGATGTCATCATCCAACCTCCTTGCCAAGAATCATGGAGCAGTGAGTGGACATGATCCCCCCCTGCGCGTGGACAAAGGCGATGTTGGCATCTTTGACCTGACGCGGTCCGCATGCGCCGCGCAGTTGGAAGACCGCTTCCGTTACCGAAAACATCGAGCCGGGATGCCCAGGGTGACAGTGCGACATCATCCCACCATGCGTATTAACCGGGAGCTCACCCCCTAACTCAATCCGGCCCCCCTCAACAAAACGCCCCCCTTCCCCCTTGGGACAAAAGCCCAGGTCTTCCAGCTCAATGACCACGACCGGGGTAAAGCAGTCGTACAGCTCAGCCACATCAATGTCTTTTGGCCCCAGCCCGGCCATGGCATAGGCGCGTTCGCCAGCCTCTTTTGCCGCCGAGGTGGTGAGGCTGCGGGCTTGACTGATGTGTTCGTGCGAATGCCCCTCCCCGACCCCCAGCATATAGACGGGCGGATGGGGGAAATCCCCGGCGCGTTCGGCTGAGGTGAGAATAAGAGCCGCTCCACCGTCGGACACCAGCGAGCAGTCCAGCAGATGCAGGGGCGAGGCAATCATCCTTGAGTTGACGACATCGTCAACCGTAATCGGGTCGCGCATCTGCGCGGCCGGATTCATCGAGGCATGCCGCCGACAGGCCACCGCCACCGCAGCCAATTGCTCGCTGGTGGTTCCATAGGCGTGCATATGCGCCTGGGCAATCAGAGCGTAAAACGCCGGGATGGGCGGACCGTAGGGTCGTTCAAACTGGGCGTGTCCGGCCGTTGACATGGCTTCAATTGCCCGGTCCCGGGAGAGGCCGGACAGCATATTGTCCGCCATAGTGATGAGCACCGTGTGGCACATGCCACTGGCAATAGCTGCGGCGGCGTGATGCAGAATCGCCAGGGTCGTCCCGCCGCCCGTGGCCACGTTGAGACAGTAGCGCGGGAAGATCTGCATATACTCGGCGATCATCTCCGCATGATACATATAGGGCTCGACAAACGAATTGCAGGTAATCAACCCATCGACCTCAGCCTTGGTGATGCCCGCGTCTTCCAGCGCTCGTTTGGCCGCGTTGACGTAGAGTTGGGTGGCGCTCAACTGGGGCACAACACCAACTTCAGTATCGGCCGCCCCTACAATAGCGACTTTTCCTCGGAGCGATTCCATAGCTCTCCTCCGTATGCCTGTGTTTTCGTCGTTCTCTTTCTTGACATTATCTCGACCCACGAACAAGGCACCGGGCAGGCCGTGGTGCGACGTTTACGGGCTAAGTAGGGGTTCAACCAGATCAGTCCCCGGTGGCAACTCGAACCTGAAGAGATCGTCGCCCAGCGCCGTTTTACGGTCGATATTCGCAAAGGATACCCTCGTGGTATTGCCCAGCGGGTCAGTAACCACAGCTTGGAGGATATCGAACGTTGCTTTACTCACTTCAATATCCAACCGGCCTACAGCCTCAGCCGCTTGCTTGGGCGTGAGACGGAGCCGGTGCACGCTGCGGGTTTCCCCTTGAAGGAGGACGGAGAAGTCCTCTTCCAAGCGTCCGACTCCGGTGAGAAACGAGATCGGAGTCTGCGAGCTGAAGGCGTACTGAAAAGGCGTCTTCACCACTTGCCGCTCTGAGGGTTGATACAGCCAGAGGGCGCTGCCATCGGCGACCACGAGCTGCCGTGGGTCCGTAAATTCCCAACGCATCCGGCCCGGTTTCTTGAAGAATACCTGGCCGCGAGAGCTGAGCGTCTGTCCCAGTGTGGCCGAGGTGACCTCCTGGACAAAGTCGGCCCGGAAACCCTCGGTTTCGTCGTAACGCGCCTGGAGACGGGCCACAATCGTTGCGCTCGCGGCCGTCTCGCTTGGCGCTTTCGTGCCAGCAGCGTGTCCCTGGGGTTCCTCGGCCGCGGGAGCGACAAAAAAATAGCCCTCAGGCAAGACGAGCAGGAAAAATAGCAGACTGGTCCTAAAAAAGCGCATGAACGGTCTTCGCACAGGATGAGAACAAACACAAAGCGCGACACTGGCGGGTCGAAAGAATTACCGCCAAGGCAACTCCCCCAGCCTACTCGGCCTCGGCCTGGGCCGGCACCAGGACCTCACGCGGCTTCCCGGCTTCGCCGGCAGGCGCGATGAGACCTTCGCGCTCCATCCGTTCAATCATGCGCGCAGCCCGGTTATAGCCGACGCGCAAGCGGCGTTGCAGCCAGGAGATGGAGGCCTGGCGACTTTCCATCACCAGGTCGCGGGCCTGCTCATACATTTCGTCATAATCCTCTTCCTCGTGCGGACCGGCCCCCTTCTGCGTCCGCGCCGATTCGAGCGCCGTCACCAGTTCCTCGTCGAAAACCGGCTTGCCCTGCTTCTTAATCGCCACGGCGAACTTTCTGATCTCGGGTTCTGAGACAAAGGCGCCATGGATACGCTGGGGTTTGGCGCTGCCCGGCGGGAGGAACAGCATATCGCCATCGCCCAGCAGACGCTCGGCACCCATGGCGTCCAGGATGGTCCGGGAGTCAATACGAGAGGAGACCTGAAAGGAAACCCGGGCCGGAAAGTTCGCTTTAATCAATCCCGTGATCACATCAACGGACGGCCGCTGGGTTGCCAGAATCAGATGAATGCCAGCCGCGCGCCCCATCTGGGCCAGCCGGGTAATCGGCTCCTCGATTTCCCGCCCGACCGTCAACATCAGATCGGCCAGTTCATCCACCAGGACAATCAGATAGGGGAGGCGTTGATGGTTGAGTTCAAGCTGAGCCTTGGACTGCGGTCGCGGTTGCACGGCGGTCAGTTCGTCTTCGTCGTCGTGGACGACCTCGGTCAGCTTGATAACCCCGTCGGTGTCCGTTTCTCCGGTTTCAAGGGCGCGGTTATAGGCCGCAATATTCCGCACGCCTTTATCCTTGAGCAGCTTATAGCGATATTCCATGCGCCGCACGACTTCCTGGAGAGCAACCCCGGCCTCCTTGGGATTGGTAATGACATGCGACAGTTGGTGCGGCAGGCCCTCGTATAAGGAGAGTTCCAGCATTTTCGGGTCAATCATAATAAAGCGAACGTCGCGCGGCGTCGCCCGGGCCAGAATACTCATGATCATCACGTTGAGCGAGACCGACTTCCCGGTTCCGGTTGCCCCAGCTACCAGCAGGTGGGGCATCCGCGCCAGGTCCGTCACCACAGGGTTGCCGACCGTGTCTTTGCCTAAGGCCAGCGCCAGGGGCGACTCGGTCTGTCGGCAGACACCACTATCGAGAATCTCGCGCAGACACACCTTCTCGCGCTTGGGATTAGAGACCTCGATGCCCACGACGGCTTTGCCCGGAATGGGAGCCAGGATGCGGACGGACACGGCGCGTAAGGCCATTTGCAGATCATCGGCTAATGACACGACGCGGTTGACCTTGACACCGGGCGCCGGTTCAAACTCATAGGTCGTAATGACCGGGCCGGGCCGCACGGCGACCACGCTGCCGGAAACCCCGAAATCACCTAGCTTATTTTCCAATATCCGAGAGCTGGCGTGTAGCGCCTCTTCATCCACCTTCACCGCTAAACGGACGGGCGGATCAAGCAGGGCCAGGCTGGGTAAGGCGTACGGTCTATTGTCTGCACCACCGGTCCGGCTTGGAGGCGACGCCGACGGGGCCGACTCGTCCTCATCCGTCGCTGCGGGTGGCCGACTAATAATAATAGGCGGTTTACTCTCTTCTGGCTCATCAGGAGCGTCTGGCGGCTCAGTTTCAGATTGTTGTGCTGGCTGACGCGTTTTCTTCTTTGGCAGCGGACGAGACGGCGGCGCCTCTTTTTTGAGCGTATGGACTTCGGCCTCTTCTCCTCCACAGAAGAGCGGTTCGGACGGCGGTGTCTGTCGCTCCGTTCGCCGGGCAGCCCAGCGTGTCGCCACCTGTTCCAGCCGGCCTGAGACCTGACCCGCGACCTGCCCTGAGAGAGCCCGCAATCGAGACCAGCCGAACCGCCCGATCGCGCCTCCGCCCGCAACCAGTCTACTCCCCACTTTCATCAGGGAGAGCTGGGTTATGCCCATAAACGAGACCAGCAAAACGGGAAACAAGAGCAAATAGGCGCCGACAAGATTCCCAGCTTGACGCAGATGGAGAGCCAGGAAGCTCCCCACCCATCCTCCGGCCTGGAAGACCGGCTGTCCATCAAACCAGAGGGCCAGAAAGGCTGAAGCCGCCAGAGTAAAAACAACAAACGAGATACCCTGGACGAATGGGGCGGCACATCGCAGCCAGTGAAAGCGGAGGGCCATAGCGTACAGCAAGAGAGCCGGGAAGAGATACGCCGTCAGGCCGAATGCTCGGCACAAAACATGGGCAACAAGGTGACCGGCCCGGCCGACCTGATTGCTGTCCGCAGCCTCAGGTTGATACGAAAAAAAAGCGAGCCCCAAAAAAATAGTGAGCGTCACGCACAGAACACCAATCCCCTCGCCCAAGGCGGAACGTTCCTGGGAAACGGGGCGCTCCTGAGCAGTGACGCGCTCTTGCTCGGCGTCTTTGTCTTGCCGGCGTAAATTTTTCCTGACTGTCATTCCACCCTCCCCACATCTACATCTCCATGACAAACGGCAAGACGACAGGCCGGCGCCCCAGTGTCTTGCGAAAATGCCGCCGCAAGGCCAGCCGAACCTGCTCCTTCACCACACCACTATCGGTCCGAGACTCGGCCGGCAGCTCATCCAGCATGGCGCGAACCGCCTCTTTGGCGGCAGCATATCCGTCTCCGTTGGTTGACGGCAGAAAGCCACGCGAGAGCAGATCGGGGCCGCTCAAGAGCTCGCCGGTCTGTTGCTCCAGCCCGATGATGGCGACCACCAGGCCGTCCTCGGCCATGTGTCGGCGGTCACGCAGGACTTCTTCTTCGATTCCGGCCAGCCCATCAACAAACACCCGGCCCGCAGGAACCGACCCGGTCAGACGCGCGTCCCCGGCCTGTATCTCCAATACCTGTCCATCTTCGAGCAGAAAGACATTATTGGGATCCACTCCAACCTCGCGGGCCAACCCACAGTGCCGCACCAGGAAACGATACTCCCCGTGTATGGGCACGAAATACTGGGGGCGCACCAGGTTGAGCATCAAACGCAATTCGTCCTGGGCCGCATGGCCGGACACATGCACACAGGCAATGGCCTCATAATACACCTCGGCTCCCCGGCGGGAGAGATGATCAATCAGTCGCGCAATGGTCCGCTCGTTGCCGGGAATAACCCGTGATGAGAGGATAACGGTATCCCCAGCCTCTAACTGTATCCGCTTGTGATCTCCGACCGCAATCCGGGATAAGGCCGACAGAGGCTCGCCTTGTGATCCGGTCGTGAGCAAGGTCACGGTATGCGGAGCGAGGTCCGGTACGCGCGCGATATCGATCAGCGCATCTTGGGGCAGCGGCAAGTGCCCGGTCTCCTCAGCAATGTCAATATTGCTCACCAGCCGTTTGCCCACAACGCCAACCTGGCGTCCCTGTTTGACCGACACGTCAACAACCTGGCGTATGCGGTGAATATGCGAGGCAAAGGTTGCCACCAGGACTTTACCCTGGGCGTGGGCAATAATATCCTCAAGCGGTCGGGTGACCGTCCGTTCGGACGGGATGGAGCCGGCGCGCTCAACATTGGTCGAGTCGGACATCAAGAGCAGCACTCCTTGCTCTCCCCATTCGGCAAAACGACTGAGGTCGGACCGCTGCCCGTCTATCGGCGTCTGATCGAACCGGAAATCTCCGGTGTGAATGATGGTTCCGAGCGGCGTGGTAATGGCCAGCGCCGAGGCATCGACAATACTGTGCGTGACATGCATCCCTTCAAGACGAAAAGGACCGATCTGCCAGGATTCCCGAGGCCGGAATTCGTTCAGCTCAACCTCATCGGCAAGGTGATGTTCACGCAGTTTGTCACGCACCAGGCCGAGGGTGAACGGCGTCCCATAGACTGGCACCCGAAACTCTTTGAGCAGATGCGGCAGGGCGCCAATATGATCCTCGTGTCCATGTGTCAACACCACCGCGTGCAGATGGTGCTGCTCGCGCAGATAGCTCAAGTCGGGAATGACGATATCTATTCCCAACATCTCCTGTTCCGGAAACATCAGCCCGCAGTCTATGGCGATCGCAACGGTTTCCGCAGAGCCGGCCGGACAGTACTCAATCAACATCAGATTGAGCCCAATCTCGCCCAGGCCGCCTAATGGCACAATACGCAGGCGGTCGTCACTCATGGTGCGGCCCTGTATACGGTCTCACGGACGTCTTGTTCATACCGACGTTCCGGTTGTCCGGCTTGTGGCGGGGGTGACGGATGCTCGGCGCCCGTCGGCGGGGACGCGGCGGTTTTCAACCGGGCGGCAATCGCCGTCTCAACCTGTGTCAGCAGGGCGAGGCGGGCAGCCTTTCGCGTGCCGTCTCGATGAATCGGAATAGGCGTGCCAAAGATAATCTCAATTTCTCCAGAACGGACCTTCCAGTCTCCAGGGGGGAGGATTGACCGGCTGCCGTTAATCGTGATGGGGACGACCGGCACACCCGCCTCCACTGCGGCCATAAAACCTCCGGGCTTAAACGGCAAGAGATGACCGTCTTCCCCACGCGTCCCTTCAGGGAAAAACAGGACAGAGATATGCGCGCCAAGGAGTTCCTTGACTTTACGCAAGGTGGCAACGGCCTGGGTCCGGCTTCCCCGGTCGACTAATATTTGATGGGTCCGCTGCATACACGCACCCAGGATGGGTACTTTGCGCAGTTCGTGCTTCGCCACCCAACGCAGCGGGAAATCTTCCAGCGCAGCCATGAGAGCCAGGATATCAAACTGGCTCTGGTGGTTCGACATAAAAAGATAGGCCGAGTGGGGATTCAGCTGACTCAGGCCCTGTACACGGACAGACACGCCGCACGCCCGGAGGTTTCCTTTTGCCCACAATTGGATGAGGCGGGCCGCGCGCTCGGCATAGGGATCAAGAAAGGAGAGGAGATAGACTGGGCCACCCCAGAACACGGTATGCAGGATAATGAAGGTCATGCGTAGTGTGGCAAGAATGATCAAAGACCGCTCCTCTGCATCCTCTCGATAGTCATTTCCATTATAGTTTCTTCTCCAACTGGCCGTCAACGCAGTTGATTTTTCTCCACTTGAGCATACACTCGGGATGGACTACAGGAGGCTGGGTGTGATTGTGGAATGCCCTTCCTGCCATACTCGGTATCGGACCGACGCGGCAGGGGTGGTTGATGAGACAACGTTTTTCGAATGTTCGCAATCAGACTGCGGACATGTTTTCCAATTTGTCCCGCCTCTTGTCCAAATAGACCACCTTCCAGAACAAGGTATTGATCCAGAAGTCGCGCCACCCGAGGCTTCTGCCGACGACCCGGCCTTTACGTCGTCTGGCTCCTTCTCCCCTTCCGACACGCTTTCGACACAGATATCTGCTGCTGATTTGTCCGCCGATCAAGACTGGTCGGATAGCCTAGCCCCAGGCCCGGATGGAGAATCAGAGGCCGCAGAGACAACCGGTTCCGCAAGGCCTGCAAAATCGGCAAGGCCGAGGACGAGTCACACCACACCAACGCAGTTCATCCCAGCTACGCCGCGACCGCCTGATACTCTTCCGTCAGCCGCAGCCTCTTTCTCTGACAAAAGCGATACTGACGGAGGCAGGATTGAGCGGCCGTCCCACCCAACTCCGGCCTCGCACAGGACAGTTTTTTCATCTCAGTTACCCATCCTGCTCCTCGGCCTGATCGTCGCCGGCTATGCCGGCGTTACCTTTATCGCCTCCTCCTACATAGAGCAGACTGCGGCTGTGCTCTCCCACCTCCCTGTACTTGGCCCCCTACTCGACGCTGAACGCCCTTCCGCGCGGCACATTGCCCTCACAAGGATGCGGGGAGGCTTTTGGCACACAAAAGACGGACACCAGATCTTTGCCATTGCAGGTAGGGCGGAGAACCAAGCCGCCGCACCTGCACAGCGCATTCAAATCGAGGGCACGCTACTCGGCGACAATGGTCAGGTGTTAGGCCGGCGGCTCATTTTCTGCGGAACTGAGACTGCGCCAGAAGTGCTCGAAAGTCTCACCCGCCGGCAGGTGCATATTTTGCAGAGTCTCATGCCCCCCAAGAAGTTCTGGGTCACGGCCGGAGAAGGGGTTGATTTTCTGATTGCTTTTACCGATCCGCCCGACCGGGTCGTCGAATTCAGCAGCCGCGTTGTCGCGGCCCAATTCGGGCAGTCTTCTTAAGACTGGTCGTCAGTGCCTTTGCCTGATCCCTGCTCGGGAGTGACATCGATCTCGTCGGAGGCTTTCACGGCTTTTCGAAAGCTGCGTATGCCCTTGCCGAGCCCCTCACCGATCTCCGGCAATTTCCCCGCCCCAAATATAATGAGGACGATAATGAGAATAATAGCGAGTTCGCCAACACCGAGACCAAACATGGTGTCCCCACTATAAGCTGGCCCGCACCGCCGGGCAAGGCACACGCGTTTCCTTGCGGCCCGTGTTCGAGACAGCTAGAATGCCTCAAATGTCGGCTGCGGTCTTAACACTTCCCCCTCCCACACAGCGTGACCCGCTCGCGCGCTTCCTCCTATTCTCTCTCCTCCTCCATCTGCTCCTGCTCCTGTTGTGGCCCCAATTCAAACGCGCCACAGCCCCGCCGCAAGAACAATTGACTGCGGTTGAGCTGTTGCCTCCAGAAGCGTTCACTCCGCCCCAGGTCGCGCAGGTGCCGCCTCAGGTCCAGAAGCCGGAGCCGGCCGAGGAACAGCCCCAAGAGGAACAACAGCCACCTCCGGCGGTCCCGGAGCAACAGATCGTCAGTGTACCGGATGAGGTTAATGACCAAGTTCCGGACAAGACCCGTTTTCTCAGCGACCGGAATACTGCGGTCAAAGAGCAGACCGTCGCAGTCGGGACACCGCTGACCAAGCCGCCCGAAGAAAAAAAACAGCAGACGCCGGACAAGGCCGACGCAGTCGCCCAGAAGGAGCCGACCCAGCTCGCCCTCAACACCCCGGGCCGCAGTCGCAAGCCACCCGTTGACAATCCCTTGGAAGAATCGCTGAAGGATGCCAAACACAAGCGTTCGCCGCTGCAAGGCGACCCCAAGGCGCGCAAAGCCAAGCCCCAGCTCTTTGCCCGGCCGGATGACGTATTGGCAAAAGGCTGGCTGTCAACAGACGGCGACGCCGAAGATGAAGAAGAAGCCCAGCGCACCCCGCCCTCGGGCAATGAACTCCTGGCCATGGCTCCACCACCCGCCCGCGAAAATTTTCTCACCATGCCGGGGCCGCGCGGCACCCTCGACTATCTGCCCGACGTGCGTAAAGGCAACCTCACCTTTCTCAATACCAAGGCGAGTCGCTTTGCGCCGTTTGTCCGCCGGGTGGCCCAGCGCGTGTTTCAGCATCTCTTGATTCGGCAGCGCCGCAATCTCCAGGTTGACGACGTCGTGGCCGCCCGCAACTACGTGCAACTCCAGGCCAAGCTGGATGACAAGGGTATTCTCCGTGGCGTGACCCTGCATACCCGCTCGGGAAGCTATGCGGTTGATGAGAGCCTGTTGGACGCCTGCCAGCAGGGCGCCTGGGACGAAAATCCGCCGCCGGAGGCAAAGTCCGAAGACGGGTTTTATCACTTTATCTTCCGCTCCCGCATCAACGCCCGTTTCGATGCCACCGGCCTGCGTGGGATACTCACCTTCCTGGAAGTCGGCCTGGTCTGACCTTTCTTCCAAAAGCGCCCTCAAATTCCACTCCCCAGGGTGCTTTGTTCACCCTTGCAAAGCCTAAAAGCGACTGCTAGCCTGTTCGGAATTCTTCTGGCAGCCCCCTACCCATCCGACCTGCCAGATATCTTTCCTGTGGGGCCGTAGCTCAGTTGGGAGAGCGCTAGAATCGCACTCTAGAGGTCGTGAGTTCAATTCTCATCGGCTCCACTTTTTCCCTCAAACAGTGGACGCTTCCGGCCTGCTTCTCCTAAGAGACCAATACGCCCCAGAAGACTCAGCTTGCTCGGACTGGTGACTTTCGGCGTGTTACCTCCGAGGGATGCCCGGTCTTTTAACCTGTTCCTATCCGTCAGCCTTCGCCAGCCCTACCCTTGACACCACTCCGGCATAGGCGGAGGGTGGTTAAGCCAACCCTGGGCGATCCCGGCTTATTTTCCCGTCACACTAAGCAGCCATCCTCCATTGTTGACCGGTTTATAACGTCTCACCGTGTGGAGGTGTCGCTTTCCTCGACAAGGAGTTCCGGTTGTGTCAGAAGACTCTCTGCCCAAAGTGGATATATTACTGAAAGAACTCGGCTCCACTATTCCTCCATACGTGGACGGCAACGAAGGAAAGCCGCCGCAGGGATGCAACATCGACGAGGAGCCGACTCTTGCCGTGGCTACCGATACAATCAAACTCGTCCCAAACGGCACGTCTGTCTCTAGTCCACCCTCTGGCCAAGGTTCCACGGGTTCTCCAAGTACCAGGAGATTGAAGCACTCCCCATGGGAGCAGGATATCTTAACACCTGACCAGTTTGCCCCCCCGGCTCGGGAATCACTGGCGGCGTGGACCGGAGAGCGACGCCTGTTACTGGCAGTCCTCAAGGAAGCGATCCATACCCACCACAGATATTGTCAGGCCCACACGCGGCGGGGGCAACGGTTGTTCGGCGAGGTCCAAGAGTGGATTTGGGCACGGGATACGGACCACTTATACGCCTTTGAGAGTATCTGCTCGTATCTCGATCTTGATCCGGATTTTATCCGTACCGGCCTGCCGCGTGGATACGCCCAGCCTACTTCGTCCACGTTTCCCGTAGGAACGAGACGAAAGGAGCAACCTCGGCCTGCTGAGGCAACCTCGTTCGCCTGGGTCGTCTAAGCAAGAACATACACTATTATGTCGAGGCTGCATGGAGCAAAGGAAACGCTGGTAAGAATTGTCCCCAACCTTATCGTCAATCCCTCAAGGACGAAGATGAGTCACTTTGACCGGCCCGAGGGGCTGCTACCAATCAGGACGCCAGCGTGGACCGGATTGTCATGGCTGAGCCAGTCTCCTGCGTGGCTTGTGTCCAGACTAAGAACCTGCTAATCACAGATTTATAGTTGACCCTATTTGTTCGCTGAGTTTAGTTCGAGATTGCCAAGGCCCCTGGAACTGTACTCGTGGTTCTTGGGGCCTTTTTGTATTCGTATAGAGGTTTATATGGCAACGAATTTGTATATCGGTAATCTCTCTTTTGAGACGACGACTCCTGACCTCGAGACATTGTTCGGTCAGGCCGGGACCGTCACATCCGTCAATATCATTATGGATAGAGACACTGGCCGCTCGCGTGGGTTTGGGTTTATCGAGATGGGGAGCGCAAGCGAAGCCCAAGCGGCCATCGAGCAGTTCGATGGCTATGAGCTCCAAGGCCGAGCCTTGAAGGTCAACGAGGCAAAACCGCGCGAGCCACGCTCAGGAGGGAATCGCTCGTCCGGTGGCGGCCGCGAGCGGCGTTGGTAGTGCAGGTAAGCGGAGCTGTCCAACCGCTTCCGTAAGAGTCTACTTGTTGCTTTTGAAGAGATGGATGGCGACAAGGACGATGATTAGATACGAGTCCCCCTGTCTCATAAAGTGAGACAGGGGGACTCGTCTGCTGCCTCCTCCCTACTCCACCCGAAGCATTGGACCTTCCTCTGGACGGCTCTTCGACGCCCTGCCCCTTGCCGGACTTTTCGGAAGGTCATAAATCCACTCCTCCCATTGCCAGGAAAAAGAAAGACTACCGGCATCTGATAGAAACCGTATCTGTCAACGTCCGTCGCCTCTCCTCTTGACAGCACTCCAACACAGGAGGAGAGTGAATGAGCCAACCCTGGTCGATCTCCGCTTAACGCCTTATCCACCGCACTAAGTCGCTGTCCTCCATCGTTGACCGGTTTTTGACGCCTCACCGTGTGGAGGGGTCGTCTCCCCCAACGCGGAGGTCCGTCACTGACCTGTCCGAAGCGAATCTCTCGTTGAAAGAGCGCGCCGGCCTCCTGAGCATTGAGGGTAATCCCTAAGGGGGCACCCCATCAGATGGAGATAGAGGATGACACGATTACTGGTTGGATTGGGATTAGTCTTTGTCGTTGTTGCTGCGCAGACCGTCTTCACCATTGGCGAGTGGGAGCAAGGCATGGTTGTCCAGTTTGGCAATCCCAAACGTATCATCCAAGAGCCGGGACTCTATTTTAAGCTGCCCGGTATCCAGAATCTGGTGCGTTTTGAGAAGCGCGTACTCACAACCGATGCGCGTGCGGCCGAATACATTACGCTTGATAAGAAACGCGTCCTCGTCGATCATGTCTCACGCTGGCGTATTCAAGACCCCCTCCAATACTATCGCAGCGTACGAGATCAAATACGAGCAGTAGCGCGCTTGGATGACATTATTGCCGCCCGACTTCGGCAAGAAATAGCGACGCACAATTTCCTCGATCTGATTCGCGAGAAACGTGAAGAGATTATGGCAACCGTGGCCAAGGCCACGCGTGAGACGGCCAAGACCTTTGGGATTGAGGTAAACGATGTTCGCATCAAGCGACTCGACCTGCCCGACCAAGTGCAGGCCAGCGTGTTCGCCAGGATGCGGGCGGAGCGGGAACGCATTGCCAAGCGATACCGGGCGGAGGGGGAAGAGCAGGCTCAACAACTGCGCGCGGTAGCGGACCGGGAACGGGAAGTCATCCTTGCCACGGCGTATGAGACGAGTGAAAAACTCAAAGGGAGCGGCGATGCTGAGGCGACCCAGATTTATGCCAACGCTTTTGGCAAAGATGCAGAATTCTATGCCTTCACCCGTCGGCTCCAGGCGTATGAGAAGATCCTGAGTAGCGATACAACCTTAGTCCTCAATTCCAACTCAGAGCTGCTGGAATACTTGCAAAGTCCGGGCACGGCACGAGGGAAAAGCCAGTAGATAATCAACACGGAAAATCGAACGGGGGCATTAATGGGCGACAAGTCACCGAAGTCAAAACAACGTGGCCAGAAGCAGAAGCAGACGGCCAAGGCGAGAAGCGCGGTCGAGGTGAAGTCGAAGCAAGACCGCTACAGCCATTCCCTGCAGCCCGTGGCGAAAGGTAAGACGTAGCAGAAACACGGGGCGGCAATGGAAGAATGGATAGACCCTCACGCCTGTCCCTGTAAGGCGTGAACCATCCCTTTCGGATTGGGCGGACGCACGCGAAGAGAAGCGGCATTAAGAGGATGGAGGGGATTCTCGCAGGTAGGTACGCAGCCAGCCGTCCAGGAGCCCTTGAGAGACAAATCTGGGAACCGATTGGCCCGCCATGCGGTCAAATTCAACCACATGGCCGTGCTGGGCCTGTCGCAGACAGGCATGTTCCTGATCCTCCTCAAACCCCAACCGCGTGAGCAAGTCCTGGATTGAGGCAAAGCGCAGCATCTCGGCCTGGGACAGGCGCACCAACGTCCCTGTAGGCGGATCAATCCTGACCAGGCGCGACAGCGTTTCGACATCATACCAGCCACGGAACCGGGCCCGCTCCCATTGAATGGCGACCACATCCATACCGACCGAGATGTCAATCACCTCGCCCGCGTCCGGCCCTTCAACCCGAAACCCTCCGCCTAAATCCAAAATGGACCCCTCACGCAGAGCCACATGGTCTCCAATATTAAGGATAAAGGCTGCCATACGCTGTGGACCGGAACCGTTCTCAGGCGGTTCTTCCCGCTCCGTGTCGTTTTACATAGCACGCTGGACCGGAACGAGAACACCGCTCTGCCCCAGGCCGGCGCTTGAACCGCACTCCATCTTCTCCAGGCCGTAGCCCCTGTGCTATGGAGAGGGATATCGAAACCGAGCAGAGACAAGGAGACCCGCACTATGGCAGTCAAACGCCCGACCATTGATGACTTGGCCGATATTGCAACCGGCTACGGTTTGGAACTGACCGATGAAGACCTGGAATCGTTTCAGGGGCTCATGGCTGGGGTCCTGGCATCCTACGCCCGACTGGATGAACTCACCGAGCCGAATCTGCCGGTCTCCTATCCCCGGACGCCGGGCTATCGGCCCCAGCCGGAAGACAATCGGCTCGGGGCCTGGTACTGGCGGACGGACATCCGGGGCGCAGCCTCGGGGCCGCTGGCGGGCAAAACCCTGGCCATCAAGGACAACGTCTGTGTCGCTGGCGTGCCGATGATGAACGGCAGCAGTGTTCTCGAAGGCTACACCCCGGAAATCGACGCCACCATTGTGAGCCGCATTCTGGATGCCGGCGGCCATATTATGGGCAAGGCGGTGTGTGAGAATCTGTGCTTCTCCGGCGGCAGCCATACCAATGCCACCGGTCCGGTGCTCAACCCGCACAACCACAGCCGGACAACGGGGGGCTCTTCGTGCGGCAGCGGAGCGCTGGTCGCGGCCGGCGTGGTCGATATGGCGATTGGCGGCGACCAGGGCGGCTCGATTCGCATGCCGGCCTCGTGGTGCGGCATCTACGGGCATAAGCCAACCTACGGCCTGGTGCCGTATACCGGCATCATGCCGATCGAAATCACCCTCGATCATACCGGGCCGATGACGCGCAACGTCCATGATACGGCCCTGCTGCTTGAGGTATTGGCCGGACCGGACGGCCTAGACCCGCGTCAGCAGGCCGGGCTCCAGGGCCAGGCATACACCCAGGCCCTCAGCGGAGATGTCAGCGGGCTGCGGATTGGCGTGGTAGAAGAAGGCTTTGGCTGGGACGTATCAGAAGCGGACGTAGACGACAGTGTCCGGGAAGCGGCCCAGGCATTTGAGAAACTCGGGGCTACGGTCACACCCATCTCCTTGCCCTGGCACCGCGATGGCCGGCACGTCTGGAACAGTATTGCCACCGAAGGCCCGACCCTGCTGATGGTCGAAGGTGGCGGCATGGGGACGAATTGGAAGGGGCATTATACCACCAGCCTGCTTGACGCCGCGGCACGCGGGCGGCTCACCCGCCCGAACGACCTATCGGAAACCGTCAAAATGGTCATCCTGCTCGGCCGCTATATGCAGGAACACTATCACGGCCATTATTACGCCAAGGCCCAGAACATGGCCCGCTCTCTGGGGGCTGCTTACGACACGGCTCTACAAGAGCACGACCTGCTACTCATGCCCACCCTGCCGATGAAAGCCACCGAAATTCCCGGACCGGACGCCAGCCGCGAAGAGTATGTGCAGCGTGCCCTCGAAATGCTGCACAACACCTGTCCGTTTGATGTGACCGGCCATCCCGCGCTGACGGCTCCCTGTGCGGTCTCGGAAGGCTTGCCGGTGGGCATGATGCTGATTGGTCGGCACGGAGATGACGCCACCGTCTTACGCGCCGCGGACGCCTTCGAGAAAAACGTGTTTGCCGCACCTACCCCGCCGCAGGCGTAAAAGAGGTAACATGGTTACCGTGGCCGCGCTCTATATCTATCCCGTGAAATCGTGCGCGGGTATCCGCTGTGCGCAGGCCACCCTCGAAGCGCGAGGGCTCCGGCATGACCGCGGCTGGATGATCGTTGACGGGCACGACGAGTTCCTGACCCAACGCGAGCATCCCCGCCTGGCCCTGATCACCCCCCAACTTGAGGCCGACACGCTACGCCTCACAACCCCCGAGGGACAGGCCGTCTCGATACCAACAACGGGCGTCGTCGGACCAACGCGTCGCGTGCGGGTCTGGCGTGATTGGTGTGAGGCGGTCGATCAAGGCGACCCAGCAGCCCAGCTCTTTTCCGACTGGTTGGGGGAATCCGTCCGGTTGGTCAAAATGGCCGACTCCTTCGAGCGCCGGGTTGACCCGCGCTATGCCAAGACACTGACACTCACCGGCTTCTCCGACGGCTACCCGCTGCTGCTTATTTCGGAGGCATCCTTAGACGACCTCAACACTCGACTCGACACCCCGCTGCCCATGAACCGTTTCCGCCCCAACCTCGTGGTCAGCGGCTGCGACCCCCATGCCGAGGACGGCTGGCAACAGGTGCAGATCAACACCCTCGTCTTTGATGTCGCCAAACCGTGTGAGCGGTGTACAGTCACCACCACCGACCAGACGACGGGTGAACGCGGCGTCGAGCCGCTGCGTACTCTGGCGACCTATCGGCGGGCAGGCACAAAAGTCTATTTTGGGCAGAACCTCATTCACCGGACGGCGGGCACGATTGCGGTGGGGGAGCCGGTCGAGGTTGTGCTCAGAGAACAGCCACGTTCGTGAGTGGCGAGACCAATCGTGAGGAGGACTCCATGCTCGTAGACGGAAAATGGGAAGACGACTGGCAGATGAAAAAACGCACGGACGCCCAGGGTCGCTTTATTCGGCAGGAATCGACGTTTCGACATTGGATTACCCCGGACGGTTCGCCCGACCCGACCGGAGACGGCGGCTTTCAGGCGGAGCCGGGCCGCTATCACCTGTATATTGCCTACAATTGCCCCTGGGCCTGTCGGGCCCTGCTCTACCGCAAGCTAAAAAAACTGGAGGATGCCATCTCGGTTTCGATCGCCATCCCTGAATTCACCGACCAGGGCTATAGCTTTGGTGAATACCCTGGCTCCATTCCCGACCCGCTGTTCAATATCCGCTACGTCCACGAGCTCTACACCCGCGCCGACCCCCATTTTACCGGACGTCCGACCGTTCCGGTTCTGTGGGACAAGCAGCGAAACACGATGGTCAATAATGAATCGGCCGACATCATCCGCATGCTCAACACCGCCTTTGACGCCTATGGGGACGCCTCGGTCGATTTTTATCCCGCGGACCTGCGGCCCGAGATCGACGCCCTGAACGAGCGGATATACGAGGGCCTCAACAACGGCGTCTACCGGACCGGATTTGCCGTGAGCCAAGCGGCATATGAGGCGGCCGTGACCGATGTGTTCACCTGTTTAGACGAATTGGAACAGCGGCTGGAGGGGCAGTCCTATCTCCTTGGCGAGCGGCTGACCGAAACGGACTGGCGGGCGTTTGTGACCCTGATTCGGTTTGACATCGCCTACCACGACCTCTTCAAGTGCAACCTCCGCCGCATTATCGACTACCCTAATCTATCGGCCTATCTCAAACGGCTGTATGACGTGTCCGGTGTAGCCGAGACGGTGAATTTTGAACATATCAAACGGACGTATTATACCATTCGGAGAGTGAACCCGAGCGGCATTATCCCCGCCGGACCGGAGCGGGTGTTTGCCGCCTGAGACCCACGGCTGAGCTTACAAGCGGTCCAATGACGGCTCGGCAATTTTCAATAATTGCTTGCCCTGATTCTTGCCTGCAAACAGCCGCAGAAACGTGCGCGGTGCGTTTTCAAATCCCTCTTGAATGTCCTCCTGAAAGGTCAACCGGTCACTGGTAATCCATTCCGTCAGCTCTTGGGCCGCCTGCCCAAACCGAGCGGCATAATCGATGACAATAAAGCCTTCCATCCGTGCCCGCTGGATCACCAGATTCATATAGTTTTTCGGTCCGGGCGGCGGTGTGGCCTCGTTGTAGCGCGAAATGCCGCCACACAACACCACCCGCGCATTGAGCGCAATATGCGCCAGTGCAGCATCCAAAATGTCCCCGCCCACATTATCAAAATACAGATTGATGCCGTCCGGGCATAACGCACCGAGCCGCGCTTCCACGTCTTCAGCCTTGTAATCGATGGTCGCATCGTAGTGGGCCTCTTTGGTCAGCCAGCGACATTTTTCCGGTCCGCCTGCAATCCCGATGACCCGGCAGCCTTTGAGCTTGGCAATCTGTCCGGCAACCGAGCCGGTTGCCCCGGCCGCGCCCGATACCACACAGGTCTCACTGGCTTTGGGCTGCCCGACATCCAAGATACCGAAATACGCGGTCAGACCCGTCACCCCAAGGACGCCCAGCGGCCAGGTTAATGACGCGTCAGCCGGAATCTTCGTCGGCGGCATAAGGCCGCCCTGTTCACTGGCCGCCGCATATTCCTGCCAGCCAAAGCCGCCCTGTACGCACTCACCCGGCCGAAAATTCGGATGGCGCGACTCAACCACCTGGCCCACGCTCAGGGCCCGCATGACCTCACCAATCTGGACCGGCGGGATATAGCTCTTACGATCCTCGATCCAACCTCGCATGGCCGGCTCAAAGGCGAGGTAGAGATTACGGACCAGAAACTGCCCGTCCTCAAGCTGCGGTATCTCGGCTTCGTGATACGCAAAGTCCGATTCCTTGACCATCCCCTGCGGGCGGCAGGCCAAATGCCACTGGCGATTGATATGCTGGCTCACGAATAGTCTCCTTCCGAACTCGTCGTCTTCGTGCAAGACCTTATAGCATTGCGTCCATATAGCCGGCTATGACGGGCCGGCGAGAGCCCAAGGGTGCTCAACCAGCCACCCTGCCACTAGACCGAGTTGTCCCCCTGCTCAACTTGGCTTACAATCGGGACTGCGCCTCTACCACCCCACGAGACGGAGGAGTGGAAACATGGAGCGAAAACCGACTGTAAACAAAAACGAGAAAGGATGATGCGCATGGCTGTGCTTTATGTGTGTCTCTCGCTGCTCCTCTTGAGCCTGCCGGCATGCAGCAAGAGTCTTATTCCGAAACTCTCAGGTCCCGACAAATCGGCTTCAACCGTTCCACTCACAGAAGAGGGGAAAGTCGATGCGGACTCGCAAACTGCTCATTTTTCAATGCCGCCGCAACAACTGGCCGCCCTGTTGATTAAGACGGCCAAGGACGAGGGCTGGGCTCCCAAGCAAAAGGCGGTTGAAAACGATGAGCGCTGGGTAGTGACCATTCGCGACCCGGACAAACCGCTCGGCAAGTCAGAACAGAACGTCTTTATCGAAAGCAATTCCGATAGTGGCAGCATCATTCGGGTTGGCTCCGGCATGGCGTCGCTGCCCGAGCGCTTACTGACACCGCTCAAAGCCAACGTGACGACCTATTATGAGCCGCCCCAGCAGGTAGCGCAGACACCGGCGGTGACGGGGGAGCGTGACTATTCCGATAAAAAGTCTGCGGCCGATGTGGTAGTCACGGCCGGGACGCCAATGCGGCCCTACCGGAAACTCGGGAAGGTCCGATCGAGCGTGCAGCGTAACGAAAAAACGCTCTCCCAGAAAATCTGGGATGCGCCGCTGTCCCTTATTCGAGACGCCGACGAGGAGAGCACCAGCAAGACCCGTCTGTTCAACAAGCTCAGCGCCAATGCGATACGCAAATACGGCAGTCAGGTCGATGCGATTATCAAGGCCCGCTACAAGGCGCGCACGGACGGCAGCGCGTTTGCCTCAGGGCTGGCGGTACAATATGTCGCGACCGAAGAACGCCTGCAGGAGATTGAACGCCTGCGCGAGCGCGGCTATTTGACCGGCGCCGAGTACGAGGACAAACGCACCAAAATTCTGCAAGGGCTCTAAGTCCTGCTCCGGGAGCGCGGGCATCTCGCCCGCGCCCGGCTTCTTTGGACCGCCCCCACCCCGCGCAAGACTTCCGCTGGGATCAGAAAGTTCAGAGAGCCGATTTCATCCTCAGCACCCCAGCGTCCTCAGTTTTGGGGGGCGTCTTGTATAAGTGTTCATTCAGCCAGTGGCAACAAATGCGAGACGTCCGGAAACCCACCCCGGTACCCGTACCACCCCCGCTGGCACGTTGCTGCCGTTCCTGGCAAAAAGAAGAGCAAACTACCAGAGCGACTTCAGACACATGGCTCACAGACCAGACGGCAGTCGATTGCGCACCCTGTTTTTTACGCTTTTTATTGGCGTGGCACTGTGTAGCAGTCCCGGCGCTAGCGCTGAGTCGGACGGGCCGCCAGCACTCGGCCAGGAGAGCTTTCGCCTCGTAGACGAGGGCGGCCATTCCACGACCGACCTGGGCATAGACCCGCATATCGACCCGCCCCAAGTCGGCCTCGACCCGGCGGCTGTCGTTACCGCCCACAACATCCTCGGATTAGTGTTTCAGCAGTCGGCAGCCGCCCGACAACTCTGGTTCATCTTTGCCGGGGTGGGGCTGGGGTTGCTGATTTTTTCTGCGGTCCTCGTCCGGCTCATTGACCGGCCCCGGACCGCCACCGCTCTCCTGGCGCTCTGGGCGCTGGCCTTCAGCGTATTCGCCTATCTGCATTGGGTCGCCCTGGACACGGTTCAGCAGCACCTCCTCCTCCTGACACAGCTGGTCCAGCATGCGGCAGACCAGGCTGCCGCACCAGACTTTCTCGTCCCTCTGTCAGCTACACTCCAACCCCTTCCCCGAGAGTTGCTGGCGGCCGTGCATCTCTGTCTGGACCTCCTGGTCTTGGGAACGGTGTTTCTCCTGTGGCGGCTCGGGAGGCGTAACAGACCCTGATCGGTTCGTTGGTACTCACAATGCCGGGTTATCCAGTGGCAGCCCGACCCTGACCCGTCCGTGGGTCGCGCCGTTTACGTCCCACATATGGGTAAAATGACGGGTTGCCGTACAGATATCGCGATAGGCGCGCGCAATGGGGTTATTCATATACACCCCACGTCCGCCGCCGGCATCCCAGATCAGGTTCGCGGCCTGGAACGCCAGCTTGCCGGCGTAGGCACCCGCGGCACGGTATTTGGTCCGCTGCTCGGGCGGCGGCAGGTCGCCCGCTTCGATAATCTGCATGATCTCGTCGCAGTTTCTGTACAGCAGGGCTTTGGCGGCCTCGACCGCCAGCGTCGCCTCTGAAATTTTCGTGTGTTGTAACACCTGTTCATGCAAGCCCTGGCCGGACATGAGCGCGACCCGGCTTTTGACCTGCTCAACATAGTCATCCACAATGCCCGCGGCGATCCCAACCGACGCGCTGGAGATGAGAATGCCGAACGTCATATAGCTGGGCGAGCGGTAGAGCGGCGCACGATTGACCTTACGCCCCGGACTCGTCTCGCCGCCTTTCAGGTGCCGCAGCGGCAGCGTCATATACGTCGGGATAAACACGCGGTCGGCTTTGACATCGTGGCTGGCTGAGCCCCGCAGTCCGATGGCGTCCCAGGTATCGAGGATCTCGAAGGCGCCCTGGGGCAGGATGAAATAACGCTCCTCGGGCTTGCCGCCCGGTCCGTTTTCTACCATGGCGGCAAACAGGCACCAGTCACAGCTCGTGACCCCACTCACGAACGGAAACTGCCCGGACAGTTCATACCCGCCCTGGACCTTTCGGGCTTTGCCCAAGAGAGGAATGAGAACACCGCTCAACAGATTTTGCGGACTCGTCCCCCAGACCGTTTCCTGGGCACGTTCCGGCCACTGCGCAAGCATGAAGTTATGTCCGATGTATTGGGCCAGACACCAGGCGGTTGAACCACAACCGCTGCCGATCATCGTCAGAATATCGACCATACCGGACAGGTGGGCCTCACACCCCCCATAGCGCGCGGGTTGGAGGATCCGCGCAAGACCAGCCGCCCGCAGCTCTTGGCGGGTTTCATCGGGCAGATGTCGGATGTCATCGGTATGCGGCGCGCGTTGGCGGAGAATGGGCGCCAGTACCCGAGCCCGGCGAACGAGTTCCTCACGGGAGCCTACCCGGGGAGAGCGCCTGCGACGCGGTTCCGTTTTCGCCGTGGATATACGCTTACTCATGCTGTCCTCCTGGTATTGTGTATTGCACTGGAGAGAGCGCCGAGGCAAGGGCGCGGGGGCCGGGCAACCACAGGGGGTTGCCCCTACATGGTGCTCCCTTGCGGGGGTGCGGGCGGATAGGCTAGGTTCGAGCCGCGACCGAGAAGACAGGAGTACCCGTATGGCGACCACCACCATCACCCATTATTTTGATTATAAGAGCCCGTACGCCTACCTCGCCCAGGCGGAAACCTTTCAGCTCGAAAACGAGTTTGATGTGACGGTAGACTTTCTGCCGCTGACGCTGGACATTCCCAAATTTCTGGGTTCTGCCAAGGTCGATGACGCTGGCAAAGTCATGATTGAGGAGCGGAACGCTCATCAGTGGCGGCGGGTGAAATACAGCTATATGGACTGTCGGCGGGAGGCCACGCGGCGCGGTCTGACGATTCGGGGACCCCGCTATATTTTCGACTCCTCGCTGAGCCATATCGGCATGTTGTACGCCAAACAGCAGGGGGATTTTCGACCCTACCACCAACTCGTGTATGAACGCTTTTGGAAACGCGAACTCGCCATTGAAGACCCCCAGGTGCTGAAGCACGTGCTGGAAGAAGTCGGCATCGATACCCAGGGGTTTCTCGATTACCTGAACGGCGACGGTCGCCGCGAGTTGGAACGCGTACAAACCGAGGCCGAAAAGGTGGGCGTGTTTGGCGTCCCGAGCTATGTGGTCAACGGCGAGCTGTTCTGGGGCGCTGAGCGCCTGGTTCGCGTGCGCGAGCGCCTGGCAGCCTAGTGCCGCTGTTGCCCGGAAGCGTGTTGGTGCTAGAGTCTGGCTGGGAAAGACCGAGGGGTAAGGCGCTGCGATTATGGTCCTCCTTCTCGTCACACTATTAGCCACCCTGTTCCTCCTCGTCTGGTCCCGAGGACGCGAACAGACTCATAGCGTTCCGTCCTATTTCTTCAATGCGGTCAAAGTCTATGCCTTGCTGGGTGAAGAGGACGCCAAGGTCGCGGCCCGAGCCGCCGGCAAGATTGCCACCCCTCGTCAGCGGGCCATGATGCTGGATTATCTGAACAGACGGACGTCTGAACTGCTGCTGGAAACAGCGGAACAGAACGCCGGTCAGAACCCGCTGGTGATCGTCGAGCGCCTCTTACAGCTCAAACAGGAGATGAACCTCCAGGCCGAGCCCACGGACGAGCGAGCGCCTGACCTCATCCCTGAAGAACAGTGGTTGCATGACCATAATCAAGCCTATCTGCGCGCGCTGGGGCGGGGCGACCCCAGCGTCTTTGTTGCCCAACATCCGGACCTGTTCTCCTCTCAGACCAGCAAACCGGTTACGGCAAAAAACGATGAAGCAGTCTGATCCCCTCGCACGCCCTCCCCTCTCCGCTCTTGCTCAAGCTGCGGTTACGTTACCCGCTTCACACTCAGCGCCGGCACCTGCTCTGGCCCGGGCGACGCGTCCGCGCTGGCTGTTACTCGGCTTGGCGGTGGCCATTATTTTCACCGACGCCGTGGGCTATACCGTTATCATCCCGGCGCTGCCGAGCTTTATGGCGGAACTGGGCTTGGGAGAAACCCGCGCGGGTACGCTCTACGCCTCATACGGGTTGATTTCTCTGCTGCTCTACCTCCCCTTTGGTCTGCTGGTGGATCGCTGGGGCGAACGGCGGTGGCTGACGGTGGGTATGCTGACCCTGGGACTTGCCTCGCTCGGATTCTGGCAGGCCAGCGGGTTCTGGACCCTGCTCGGCTGCCGCGTCACGCAGGGGATCGCCGCGTCCGCGACCTGGGCTGCGGCCCTCCCCCTCGCGGCCCGGCTGGCGACCACGGAGCGGCGTGGGGTGGAAATGAGCGTCCTGATGATGGCCTTCAGCATTGGCGTGATTGCCGGACCGGCCCTCGGCAGTCTGGGTCAGGTACGTGACCCCTTCCTGTATTTTGCCGGGGTGCCGTTCGGCCTGGCCATCTGCGTCTTTGCCCTGCTGCCGCGTCAGGCGCCAGCCTCCCCTCATGTGGTTGCCGACTCTGTCGCGCCAGCCCTTTTCCGGGACGGACTGCGGCGTGAGCTCGTGTGCGCCTGCCTGGTGATTCTCGTCACCTGTGCCACGCTGGGAGCCATCGAGATACTACTCCCGCTCCAATTCTCCCGGCTGGGTTGGACGCGCCAACACATCGGGCTGTTTTTTTCGGGCTGGGGGCTGGCCATGCTGATTATCCAGCCGCTCATCGGCTGGTGGTCGGACCGGCGCGGGCGACGGGAACCTATCCAATGCGGCCTGCTTGCCGCGGCGGTCCTGACGCCCAGCCTGTTTTCTACCCTTGATTCGGTCTGGCTGTTCCCGCTCGCCCTAGCGACAATTTTTGCCCTGTCAGCCGCCCTTGTCCCCACCCTGCCGCTGATGGTTGACTATCTCACCGAAGGCCAGTCCGGGAGAGCCTTTGGGTTTTATAATATGGCCTTCAGTCTGGGCATCGTGCTAGGGCCGTGGTCAGGAGGCTATATCACCGAGCGCTTCGATGTACTCTGGGCCGCGGTCTTGGTCAGTATTCCCCTGCTTGTCATGGTGCCGCTGGTACCCTATTTGTTACGCCAGACACAGCCGCGAAAGGGATAGCCAGTGGCACAGTTACAGTCTCCAACCTACGACCTGGCCGATGTCGTCGCCGTCAATGACCTGTTCCACCAACACGGCTGGACGGACGGCCTGCCCATTCTTCCCCCCACGCAGGAACTCGTTCGGGCCTGTCTCGATGCGGCTGGCCTGGCACCGAGCGCCGTTATTGGTGTTGAGTCCGTCCGCCAACGCCCGATTCGCGCGGAGAAGGTCGCCATCAATGCGGTGATGGCGGGCTGTCTGCCGGCCTATATGCCCGTCGTCGTCGCAGCGATCAAAGCCATGTGCCAACCGGAGTTCAATCTGCACGGCAGCACGGCGAGCACCGGTGGCAGTGCCCAGTTTATTGTGGTCAACGGGCCTGTGCGGCAGCGTATCGGGCTGAACGCCACCCATAATGTCCTGGGCAATAGCAGTCGGGCCAATGCCAGCATCGGCCGCGCCATCCGCCTCATACTCATTAATGTGCTGGACTGTGTCCCCGGACAGCTCGACCGCTCCACCCTGGGCCATCCAGGCAAATTCACCTTCTGCATTGCCGAAGACGAAGAAGACAGTCCGTGGACGCCCTTGGCGCAGCAGCGTGGCATTCCCGCCGGTAGGTCGGCGGTCACCGTGATGGCGGGCGAGTCGCCGCACCAAACCATGAACGAGTGGACCCGCGACCCGGAAGAAATCGCCGAGACCTTTGCCGCGGAGATACGCCACAATATGTTGACCTATTCGATCTGGGCCGGGAATTATGCCCTGATCATTCCCAAACAACTGCGCGAGCTCATCGCGGCTGCGGGCTGGCAAAAGCGCGACGTTCAGGAGTATGTCTACCGGTCAGCCCGCGTCGTGCGCCGCGACTGGGCCAGGGTAGGGAAACAGCAGATCGTCAACCTGGGCAAGGGAGCGAACCAACGTTTCAACGCCCTACGCGCACCGGAGGATTTACTGGTGGTTGCCGCGGGTGGCCCGGCGGGTGGGTTTGGAGCTATTGTGCCACCGTGGTTGGGCTCCCGGTCGCAGGCCGTGACGCAGCTCATCGAAACCCCATGAAGGAGCAGGGCTATGACACTATGTGTGCTTGATCCAACTTTTGACGGCGGCCAGACGGCCCAAGCCACCGTCGCTCGCCTGTCCACCCTGGCCGGCCGGACGGTCGGCCTGCTCGACAACGGCAAGCGCAATGTCGACACCTTGCTCGACCACCTCGAAGCTCTCCTGCGCTTACAACACGGCGTCAGCACTGTCGTACGCCTGCATAAACCGGACGCCAGCCGTCCGGCTCCTGAGGACGTGGTGAAAGAGTTCGCAGGGTGTGACGCAGTCATTTCCGCGGTCGGTGATTGAGGCAGCTGTTCATCGTGCAGTTTGCACGATGCCCTGACCGCCGAAAAGGCTGGCGTAGCGGCCACCGCCATTATCACGGATCGTTTTGTCCCAACGGCCAAAGCCATGGCCACAGTCCAGGGCATGTCCGATTATCCCTTTGCCGTTATCCCTCATCCGATTGCCAGCAATAGCGAGCAGACTCTGCGCGAAAAGGCCGAGGCTGCCGTGCGGCAATGCGTCGCGATTCTGTTGCAAGGCGAGACACAGGCCGATGCCTAGCCACAGCGTAGCGGAATCCTTCCCGCTTGAGCCTTCGGCTGACGAGATGCGTCATCTGGTTGACCAGGCGATGCAGTATATTATTGCCCATATTGAGTCCTTACCGGACCAGCCGGCTGCCAATACCGAGGGCGGCGCCGCACTCGCCCGCAGTCTGCGGGAACCCCTGCCCGAGCAGGGGCAGGCATATCCCGAGCTTTTGCAGACCCTGTTCCAGACCGCCATTCCCCGCAGTTTCAACTGTGCCGGGCCAGGCTATCTGGCCTATGTGCCCGGCGGCGGTATTTTTCATGCTGCGGTGGCGGACCTGATCAGTGACGCGGTGAATCGATACGTCGGCGTCTGGGCCGCGTCCCCCGGCCTGGCCCAGCTTGAAGCCAATGTGGTGCGCTGGTTGTGCGATATTATCGGCTATCCAGCTTCTGCCGGTGGGTTTCTGACCAGCGGAGGTTCGCTGGCGAATTTCTCGGCCATTTTTACCGCCCGCCGTGAGCGCCTGCCCGAGGATTTTCTGGCCGGTACGCTCTACGCCTCAAGCCAGACCCACCATTCGGTACAAAAGGCGGCCCTGCTGGCCGGGTTCCCCTCTCATAACGTTCGGGAGGTTCCAACCGACGAGCACTTCCGCATCCGGCTCGATGCCTTGCAACACCACATTGCCGCAGACCGGCAGGCGGGTCTCACACCATTTCTCATTCTCGGAAACGCAGGGACGACCAATACAGGCGCGGTAGACGATCTCACCGTCCTGGCCGATATTGCCCACCAACACGGGCTCTGGCTGCATGTTGACGCGGCCTACGGCGGCTTCTTTATGCTGACCCGGCGTGGCCGAGCTCAATTACGCGGGATTGAGCGGGCGGATTCAATTACCCTGGACCCGCATAAGGGACTTTTCCTGCCCTTTGGCACCGGGTCTCTTCTGGTGCGGGAGCGCGAGGCGCTCAAGCGGGCGCATCAGGGTGAGGCCGCCGCCTATCTGCCAGGCATGCAGGATGATCCCGACTGTGTGGATTTTTGCCAGATTTCGCCCGAACTCTCACGCGACTTTCGCGGGCTGCGCGTCTGGCTGCCCCTCAAGATGCACGGCGTTCAGCCCTTTCGTCAGGCCCTGGACGAAAAACTCGATCTGGCCGCCTGGGCCACCGCCGAGCTCAGAAAAATCCCGGAGATTGAAATCGTTGCCGAGCCGCAATTGTCCATTGTCGCCTTTCGGCTGAACCGACCCGGCTTGGATATGCCCGCTCTCAACGCGCTGAACCACACCTGGCTTCAAGCCATCAATGCCCGCAAACGGGTCCTGCTGACCGGCACGATGCTGGGCGACCGGTTTGCTATCCGTATCTGTGCCTTATGCTTTCGGACTCACCAGGATCGCATGGAAATGTGCCTGGAAGATATTCGGGCGGCCTGCCGAGCGGTATCACACGCGTAGGCATGGTCTCTGAGAACACGGTTTCGCGCCACCCCCTCACCCCGCTTCAGCAGATTGCACCCCTGACCTAGATTTGGCCCTGGCTTGACGGCGTCTCCTCCCGTATGAGAGGAGGACAGGTATAGGCTGGAAGGAGGGACGCCATGAAGGGGACAGCCATCGGACTCGTGGTCGGCAGTTTTCTGTGCTTTCTGCAGAGTGTTGATTATCTGCGGCAGAGCGACCTCAAGGGCCTTGTTTTGCTCGGCATTGGCGGGGTGTTTCTGTACTTAGCCAAAATGGCCTGGGAGAAGCCGCTGGGCGACCCCGATGATTGACGCGGAGAGCACAGAGTCCTCTCCGTTTTGCGGTTACTGTTTTCCCTCCTCCAGCACCCGACAAAACAGATTCACCTGTTCCATATGGGCCAGGGTCTGACAGCGGGTCCGGGCCAGGGCCGGGCTGGCCACCACGATGGCCAGACTCTGGGCGCGTGAGAGGGCCACGTTGAGTCGATTTTTATGAAACAGAAAGTCGATCCCGCGCGGAGACGTATCGCCCTGACTGGCGCACATGGACAGAATGACGACCGGCGCTTCCTGGCCCTGAAATTTATCGACCGTGCCGACCCTGGCATCCGGCCCCAAAGCGGCCTGGAGTTTGCGGACCTGCATATTGTACGGAGCAACACACAGGATGTCGGACAGTTGCAACCGCCGCAGCCGCTGTCCGGTCGTATCCGTGATATCCCGGCCAAGCAGCTCGCCAACCACCGCGCGGACCGCCTGCACTTCCTCGTCACTCGCCTGGGTATTGCCCTCGTGTGGCACGGGCACGAAAACCAAGCCAGCTTCCTGGGTAATGATTCGGCCTCCCGCTTGGGGGAGGCATACGCGTCGTTGGGCCGTTTGGGGTGCGGCCTGGAGGCGACCCTCGTAGACCGCGTCAGATAAAAAATGACAGATCTCGGGATGCAGCCGCCACGTCGTCGCTAAGAACACGCCCATATCGGGCGGGATGGTCGCCTGCTCCTGGAGCAGATATTCGAGTATGGACAGCCCGCTCTCTCCGGGATGCGCACCCTGAACCGGCTGGCCCAACTGCATCTGATCGCCACACAGGACGATATTATCCGTGGCCGCGGCCATGCCAATGAGGTTGGCCACCGACACCTGGCCGGCCTCGTCCACAAAGAGATAGTCCAGCCTGCCCCGCAACCCAGGATCGCTCAACGCCCAGGCAGTTCCGCCAATGAGCCGGAACTGCTCCAGGCGCGGAATCGCGTCTCGCACGCGCGGGACATAGCTCGCCTCGGGGCACATCTCAAAAAACCGCTCCTCAGACGGACCGCCTATTTTGAGGCATTCCAGTTGCCCCTGCCGCAGTTCCTTGCATTTGCGCATGAGGTTGAGAATGGCGGCATGGCTGTTGGCCGTAATACCCACGCGTTTGCCTCGGTCCAGCAGGGCCAGAATCATCTTTGCGCCCAGCGTGGTCTTGCCGCTGCCCGGCGGACCTTGCAGGCATAAGGTTGAGTGCTCAAGCGACTCGACCAGCCGCAGAACGGCGTGGGAGAGGTCGGTGGGGTCGGTGGAGTCGGACTCAAAGGACCCAAGCGACTCAAAGGACCCAACCCGCGGGGGCCGACGCAGGAGAAAGTCGTGCAGTGCGGCCGGCAGTCGGTTTTCTGTCTGCCAGGTTTGGGCAATATCCCGGACAGCGTTTTCAATCACTTGGGCGGAGACGTATTCATCCGGAATCAGCGCAAGCGAATCCGGCGGCAGCCCGTTCGGGAGTTGCTTCAACCGTCCTGGACTGAATTTGAGACAAATACGTCCCCGCTCCCGGTCCACAGCATGAATGGGTATTTTCATCGCAAGATCATGGGCAAAATAGCACTGGGCGCCGACATCCAGCTTGGTCTCCTGATCGGGATCAAAGCCATACCAAAAGCCGTGAGAGCGTTTGATGGGTTCCGCTGGCTGAGAGAGACGCGTTAAGCCACCCAGGCAGTTCATATCCTGCACGAGTTCTTCTTCCGTCATGGCGTGGCGGTCAAACATCGCCCACCACACCGGTTTCGCCTCCCGACGGTGGAATTCAAGCATGTGTCCCAGCAGCCGGGAGAGGTCGGTTGAGTCTGTGGGGTCGGTTGGGTCGGTTGGGTCGGACTCAATCGGCCCTAAGGACTCTAAAGACTCAACAGGCTCCAAAGGGAGTATCCAGGCAATCCCGGCTTCCTGCTGACGCTCGCGGAGCCAACAGGTCAATTGCCAGGTGGACTCACAGTCGTCTTGGTTATAGGCGCGGATCGCCTGGAGCAGCGGCGAGGATGTCCAGTCCTGGATCTCACCACTCGCCAGCCAGCGTTCGTAGACCGCAATGGAGTCAACCGCGCTGGTTACCGCTCCGGCCCGCGCGGGCCGGTATAAACGCTCAAGGTTTTTGATCGAATAGTGCGGCTCGCCGACCCGCACGCCGTGCCGGACAACGGCATACAGGTCAACAAAGACCTCGTGGCGCAGGAGTGCGTCAACTGCGGCTTCCCGGCTGCCGTACCGACCCATCAGTCGCCGTAACGCGGCCACCTCGTAATTGGCGTAGTGATAAATATGCAGCGTGGGGTCAGCCTGCCAGCGGGCATAGACCCAATCGATGAACGCACAAAAGGCCTGCCGTTCCTGATCGATGTCATACGCCCACCAGTCGTGGAACACGCTCTGGCCGTCATCAAGCGTCAGCGCGCCAAAGAGATATTCCAGCCCGCCTTTCACCAGCGGATAGCCCTCCATGTCAAAAAACACGTCGCCTGGAGAGGCCGGCGGCAGCCCGGCTAGGCCCTGCCGCTGGGCCGACGGGTCGGGTGTCAGAATTCGATAGACGGGCTGGTCAGCCCCGACTGAGGCGGCTTGCAGTTGCGCCTGCTCCTTGAGCCGGGCAAACGCTGCGTCCTCAATTCTTGGAACGTGCGCCAGCGTGGACTCTGCCAGGGACGTGAGCGTGGTAATACCGGCAGCGTTGAGTTTCTGAATCTGGCTCACGCTGATATTGGCCACCCGGCTCAGATGGTCGGCGCGCTCAAGTATCTGAGCCGCCTGCGCAGTCCAGCGACCGTAGTCCCCGCCCAGTTCAGGACTGGGTTGAGTAGTCGGATCAAAGTGCTGCATGGAGGCCACAAAGGCCCGTTTCAGGACGAGGTAGTAATAAATGAAGTCGGCGGTCCGAAAGCGGCGGCGTTCACCGGAGCCGAGCCACAGTAACATCGAATCCGGCCGCTGCCCTTGAGCCATCTGGAGCAGGTCGGCGGAGCAGCAGAGCTGAATCATCTGCGTCGGACTCGGCTGTGTGGCCAGCGTGGCATCCCACGCCTCGTAGCGATAGTTGCCCAGAGCGGACGTCCCCACCGTCCGCACCAGAAAGTCGGGCCGACCGAAAAAATACTCGGACCGGATGTCGCGGGTCGCACGGTCTTGTAGCCAGCCTTGATAAATGACTTCGTGGCCGGCTCGCATTGCCGTGATGGTCGCCTCAACGCGGTCTGTGTCCGCAGGCAACATATGGATCTCACGGCCCTCTTGTCGGAGTTGGGTCAGGCACGCCTGTTCATGTTTTCGTCCCCGTTCGGCGAGCGTGGTCAGGGCGAGCGGTTCGGGGTCAGGCTGAACCAGACCGGGCGAGTCCAGAGCGTAACGCGACATCCACGTCGCAAATGGTGAGGCAATAAATTCGTTCAGGTCACTCGGGCTGTAGCAATAGCGTCCGTTGTCCTTGTGCATACGGCAACCCTTCCCAAGCGCTATTCCAAAACGACTCCGTGGATAGCGCCTAGAAAGAAGGGCGGCGCCGTTCCGCCTATTGAGGTCCGTGTGGCCAGCAGGTCAGATAAGGAAAACCGCGCATCAAATTCGGCCTTGGCCCGTTCAAACTCCGGCGTATTTACCGGCTGCTGAGAGACCGACCGCTCCGTCTGGCCCAGCAGCAGGCGGACACCATACCGCTCTTCCAGCGACCACGCTCGCTCCTGACTCACCCCCCCACTCAGCGACGGGTTCAGAAAAACAAAAACAACACGCTCCTGGAGAGCGAGATGGCGCAGGAAAACAGCCTCCTCATTGTGTAGAGGATTGAGGTAGACGCGGCCGGCAACGCGCCGCTCAGATTCCGCGCCGAGCTGAAAGGCCAGGGTCACGATCCAGACCCCGCCCGTAGCCTGATAGCCAATACAGTTTAATACAAACGGCTGGAGGGGTCGGCGGTACGAGAAGATGTCCGCCACGCGCATGGCCAGGGCGGTCTCGCTGCCCCCCCTCAGCTCGACCAGCGTGGGCGAGTCCGGGGCCATCGTCCGAAGTCTGTGCCGAGAGCGTGAATCGAGTTCGACTTTCATGGCCTCTGTGTCTTAGCGTGTGTGCGGCTGGTCGGCTAGCTGGGCGCGGAGGGGGGGGGCGAGTGCCCCCACTCGTGGCAGGCCGTCACCCCTGGAGTCCCGGCTATGCATCCGGCCACTGCCGCGCTACAGACAGAAGCCATGCAACGCGCTCGCTTCTGTCTTGTCTTCTTCTTTTTCGTAGTCCTGCCTGTGTACCCCGTTCAAGCGACACGCATTCCGGCCTGGGATGATTCGATGAGCGAAGGCTGCTCGCTGGCTCCCGACATCTCCTTAGCCTGCTGTATTCAGCACGACAGGGCCTATTATTACGGCGGCAGTGCCGAGGAGCGAACGCAGGCAGATGCGATTTTTCGAGACTGCCTAGTGGCGGAAGGCTGGTCCATTTTAGGCTGGGTCTATTACGCGGCAGTCCGTGTCGGCGGACATCCTCTTATCCCACTCTGGTTTCGCTGGGGCTTTGGGCTGCCGCACGCCTGGGGTCGCTACGCCGAGCAACCGGCGGGTCACCTCTAGCGGGCCGCCTGTCTTCCTCTGCCTCCACCCTCTCCCACTCCTCATAACCAGTCTCACACAAGGACCACGGCAGGCAGATCGGCGCGTGCAGACCATACTCACGAGCGGAGCGCATCGAGTCGTCCGGCCAGAACCTGGGCGACCGGGGCCATGGGTTCGAGCCGCTCGAACAGAATCTTCAGAATGGCGGTCATTGGGGTGGCCAGCAACATGCCGACAACGCCCCACAGCATACCCCACACGATCAAGGTCATGAGGATGACGATTGGGTGCAGGTCGAGAGCTTCCCCCATGACCTTGGGTTCAATGATATTACCGATGACGATCTGAATCAGACCCGGCAGCAGGATAGCTAGGGTCGCGGTCGTGGTCGAGATATCCGGGCTGACGACCACAACCGGCACGGGGAGCAAGGTCGCGATAATCGACCCCACGCTGGGAATGAAATTGAGCAAGAAGGCGAGCAGGCCAAAGACCAGCGCCAGATCGACGCCGAGGACGGCCAAGGTAAGGCCAACCAGGACCCCGGTGGCCAGTGAGATCAGGGCCTTGGTCACGATATAGTGTTCGACCTGCTTCTCAACCTCCGCCCAGACACCACCGGCTTGCCCGTTGTGCCGCGCGCCACCGAGCAGCAGATACAGCACAAAAATCAACACCAGCAAGCCCTGTGAGAGCAGTCCGACTATGGCGTTCGTCGTGTGCAGCAGCATACCGCTGATGTTGCCGAGGGGCAGTTGGGCGAACGGGTTTTCTTCAGCGCGGAACGTACCAGCTGGGAGGAGAGCCAACACTTTTGCACCGAGCAGCTCAATCTGCTGCTGATAGGCGGCGGCATTCGCCTGCAATTGACTCACGGAGGTTGAGATGAGCAGGCCCAGGCTGCCGAGAATCAGCACGCCGACAACCAGGGTCGAAGTCACGGCGACGAACTGCGGCAGGCGGAGGTGACGGGCCTGGAATTCAACCAGCGGCAGCAGCCCATAGGCAATAAACACGGCCAGGACAAAAGGGACCAGAACCGGTCGCAGCCAGTACAGAGCGGCCGCTACCGCCACTGTGCTGATAATGAGCAGGCAGATGGTTTGAATTCGTTGTGCGTGCGGGTCCATACGGGAAACTCTTTCCCGCAAGGGAGAGGGAAACGTGGGGGGGTCAGTGGGGCGAAACCTCGACCGATGGCGCGCCCCGCTGACTAGGTCTTACCCTTGCGGCTGGGCATCTTTGAGGAGCCGGACAATCTCGGGATAGCCCCTGCCCATCGCAACGGCCTCAGGCGTCCAGCCACCTCCACTTCCGCCCTGTACATCGGCCCCTTTGGCCAAGAGGGCCTCAACGACGTCTCTATGGCCGTTGTATGCCGCATAGCGGAGCGGCGTGAAGCCATCCTTATCTTCGATATTGACCTCCGCACCGGCTTCGAGCAGCGCGTTGACAACGTCGATCTTACCGTTAGCCGCTGCATAGCGGAGGGCGGTTTCTCCGTGCGCCCCCGCAACATTCGGGTCCATACCGGCTTCGAGCATAAGCTGGACCGATTTCAGATCGCCCATCTGCGCCCGGCTCCGAAACGACTTTTCACTATATTTCACGTTCCATGCCTTCAATTGAGCCCGTGGGTCGTCCGCCGGTGCGGGCGCGCAGCCGGCGGCACACACGATCAGAACAAGGACACTGTAAACGACAGACGTGAGACGGCGCTGTGACATTCCTTCCCCTTTTCGACATATATTCCAGACTCTACTCCATACCCTATGGATAAGGGCGGAAAGAATCGTCTCATTTCCTCCTATCAATTACCAGTCTTGCCAAGACGGGCAAGACCCCCGAGGCCCCACAGCAGGCCCTCAATGCTGAATGGCGCTAGCCTTGCCGCTGCATCATAATGAGCGAATACGACTCAAACGCCCCCGTTCCAAAATCGACCTCGAGCCGCTCGGCAAAGCCGCTTTCGTGCGGGCTCAGAATCTTCCGCGCGCGTTGCGCTTTGGGCTGATGTCCGGGTGGGCGGTCCGGAAAAGAGAGACTCTGTCCGTCGTAGCTCAGTTGGTAGTCAATCAGCCCTCCCCCATCGGTATAGGCGCGGGCTTCGAGCTGGTGGCAGGTGGCATTCAGGCCGAGCATCACACAGGCTTCATGCACGTCCAAGCGCCCGTCCTTCAGCGGGTAGACGACGCGCATGCGCAGGGACAGGAATTGACCGCCCACCTCCCACGCGCCAACCACCTGCTTGTGAAATCGCCGCCCGCCCTTCGAGTAGCTGCCGTCGCCGTGAAAACGACCCACGAGAAATTCGAGTTGCTGGAGCAATTGGGGTGGCGGTTTGGGCGGGTGGGCGAGTTTGTCAGACGGCAGTGGGTCCAGCATGTATCCTCCTCACTGACACCGGTGTGGTGCCCTCATAATTTTGTCCCAACGGTCAAAGCTCTGGCCCATGCCCAAGATATATACCCCACTCCCCTTTTGCCGTCATCCCGAATCCGATAGCCAGTAATATCGAAGCGGCATTCCGAGACAAGGCTGAGAGTGCCATGCGGCAGGCGACAGGAGCCTTGGTACGTCATTCAACACGCCCATGAGTACGATTGAGCCTTATTCTGGCATGACCCTGGTACTCGGCGGTGCGCGTTCGGGTAAGAGCACCTTTGCCGAGAGCCTGGTACGCTATCATAGCAAACGGGTCTACATCGCTACTGCTGAACGCGTCGACGACGAGATGGTACGCCGGATCGAGGCACACCGCCACCAGCGCGGGACTGGCTGGCACACGGTAGAAGCGCCTCTCGATCTCGCGGCTGCCATTCGGCAGGAGAGCGCGCCCAACGTCTGTCTGCTGGTCGATTGCCTGACGGTCTGGCTCGGCAACCTCATGCATCACGGCCGGAGGATCGACGCTGCCCAAGACGCGTTGCTCGACACGCTCGCCAAGGTATCCGGACCGGTGGTGTTGGTCGCCAATGAAGTCGGCCTGGGTATCGTGCCGGACAACGCCGCGACGCGAGCCTTCCGTGACCACGCCGGCCGGCTCAACCAGGCCGTCGCCCGGCTGGCAGCCCGCGTCTACTTCGTGGCCGCGGGCTTACCCGTCCTTCTCAAAGGTCCCACGTAAACATCTCACGCACAACCGTCACGGCGACGCCAGCGCCCCAACGACTCCGAGATACATCCCCAGCTCGCTCATTTGCTGTACGCCACCGAGACAGTCTCCGGTATATCCGCCCAGCCTGCGCTCATACATGCCGCGCATGACGATATGCCCGGCGGCAAGCCCCATAAGACCGATAGGAATAACGGCCGGCGCACCCGCTAGACTCAATACACAGACAGCGGCCACACCGGTTGCCAGGGCGAACAACAGACCGCCGGGACGCAGCGTCTGAGCCACCGATGTGGCCATACCTGCGTCCCGGACATAGCGGCTCGTCGCAATCACGAGCACGACGGATGACCGGCTCGCGGCATGCGCGGCGATCAGCAGCCACGGGACAGTAGATGACGGCAGCGCGGCGAGGGCAAGGATTTTCGCCGCGAGCATTAGCCCGAGCCCGGCCGCACCATAGGTTCCGAGCCGGCTATCGCGCATGATGGCGAACGTTTTCTCCCGATCCGTACCACCGCCGAGCCCGTCGCAGACATCCGCAAATCCGTCTTCGTGTAGAGCACCGGTCGCGAGCAACGAGGCTGCGGTGGACAGGGCAACCGCGAGACTCATCGGAAAAACCAGATGGGCGAGCCAGAAGACCCCACCCACGAACGCGCCGATCAAGACCCCAACGAGCGGGTAGTAGCGGACCATGGAGGGCAGCCGCTCCTCCGAGAAGACGCCCGACACCCGCACCGGCCAGCGGGTCAGGAACTGAACGGCGAGCAACAAGGCGTCGAGTTCCCGACGAGCGGCGTTCACTCTTTCGCTCCGCTGACTCCCGCATTCTCGAAAGTTGCCATGTCCGACAGCATCGCCGCAGCGGATTTGAGAATCGGCCAGGCCAGCAGCGCGCCAGTGCCTTCGCCAAGACGCATTTCCAGGTCAAGCACCGGACGGGCGGCCAAGGCCTCAAGCACCACGCGGTGGCCTGGTTCGGCGGAGCGGTGGGCAAAGACGAGATACTCTCGCAGCGGCGGAGCAAGCTCGACCGCGACCAGCGCCGCGGCGCTCGCGATAAACCCATCCACAAGCACAACCGCTCCGGCCTGGGCCGCGCCGATTAACGCCCCGACCATCATCACCAACTCAAATCCACCGTACTCGCGAAGCGCCCCACGCGCATCGAGCCGGGCCGGTGTACGTGCTGCGGCACGCGCGAGGACCGCCTGCTTGCGCGCCAGTCCGGCGGCGTCAAGTCCGGTGCCGCAGCCAACCAGCACGTCGAGCCCGATGCCGGTGAGCTTATGGACGATCAGGCTAGCGGACGAGGTGTTGGCTATCCCCATTTCGCCGAATGCCGCCGCCTCCGCGCTGATGTCCGCACCAATCTCACGACTGCTGCTAAGCGCGGCCTCACACTGTTCCGGCGTCATGGCCGCCTCCACGGCGCTATTCCGCGTACCGGCGGCAATCCGCCGCGATATGAGTCCAGGGGCATGGACCGCTGCGCCGGCGACACCGGCATCGACGACATGCAGGTCCACACCGTTCACGCGTGCGAAGACATTCGCCGCCGCGCCACCCGCAAGGAAGTTCGCGAGCATCTGCTGCGTCACCGCTTGCGGATAGGCCGACACCCCCTCAACCGCTATCCCGTGGTCGCCCGCGAAAATGGTTAGTCGGCAGCGATCCAGACGTGGAGTAAACGTATCCTGGATACGGGCGATCTGCGCGGCCAGGGTCTCAATGACTCCCAGCGCGCCGAGCGGCTTGGTCTTAGTATCGATGGCGTGCTGAATCGCGGCATCCCGCGCGTGGGAGACAGGCCGAACATCGAACATTGGCAGGCTTCCTCCGGAGGTCTTCGGCTTTTCGAGGCGAGACCATTCGTGTACATCGGCGCGATGGGGACCCTAGCATGGAGCGGGAGTAGCGACTAGCCACGGGAGGCTCGGAGCCAGACACGAAGTGAGGCTGCCACCCTTGACTTCGGCTGGCTGGTTTGTATGTATGGGGCCTGCATTTGAAGCCCATGGATACTGCCGCCACGCATAAGGAAAAGATGAAGGTCCTGCAGGCCGAGCAGCGCCGTAAGGTGGGCGCGGCCCGCCATCCAGGACGAGGCTTAGTACTGGTCTATACCGGCGACGGCAAAGGCAAATCGAGTTCCGCCTTTGGCGTGATTGCCCGGGCGCTCGGCTGGGACCAGCGGGTCGGCGTCGTCCAGTTCATCAAGGGAAAATGGATGACCGGCGAGCGAAAATTCTTCTCCGGATTTCCCGATCAACTCGTCTGGCACTGCATGGGCGATGGATTCACCTGGAACACCCAGGACCGCGACCAAGACACCGCCGCGGCCGCGGCGGCCTTTGTCAAGGCGCGAGCGCTGCTGGAAAGCGGTGACTATGATCTGGTCGTGCTGGACGAAATCAATATTGCGCTCCGCTATGACTATCTGTCCGTCGAGACCGTACTTGCCGGCCTCAAAGCCCGCTCGACCCGGACGAGTGTCATTCTGACGGGGCGCGACGCCAAACCGGAGCTTCAGGACTATGCCGACCTCGTCAGCGAGATGCGCGAGGTGAAGCACCCTTTCAAAGCCGGTATCAAAGCCCAGCATGGGATCGATTTCTGAGGCGGTACTCCGGCTGACCGTTCTCGTCGGGCTCGTCGGGCTGGCCGCGTGCAGCCCTGCCGAGCAGCCGCAACGCTTGGACCAGCCGAAACGCATCATAAGCCTTGACTACTGTGCCGATCAGTACGTCCTCAAGCTGGCGCTGCGTGAGCATATCCTGGCGGTCTCGCCCGACGCAGAGAAAACCTTTTCCTATATGCGTGGCTACGCCAAGGGGCTCAGACAGATTCGCCCCCAGGCCGAAGACGTTCTCGTCCTTCAGCCTGACTTGGTGGTCCGCTCCTACGGCGGAGGACCGAATGTCACCGTGTTTGTCGAACGTATAGGCACACCTGTGCTGCAAATCGACTCCGCCCACGACCTCGACGGCGTCAGAAACACGATTGCAGCAGTGGCAGAAGGGCTCGGTCAGCAGGCCCGCGGCGCAGCAGTGATCGCCGAGATGGACGCGCGGCTGGCAGCCCTGCGCGCCCTACCGGATGCGCCGGCGGCGCTGTATACGACGCCGGCTGGCGTGACGAGCGGACCCGGCACGCTGGTCCACGAGATGCTGTATGCCGCGGGCCTGGCCAACTTTCAGCAGGAGCCCGGCTGGCGGTCTCTACCACTCGAGCGCTTAGCCCGTGAACAGCCCGATCTCGTGGCGGCCGTCTTCTGGGGAGCGACGAATCACTATGACAGTTGGAGTGCAGCCCGCCATCCCATTGCCCGCCGGCAGCTCCACGAGCGACCCGTCGTGTCGCTTCATGGTGCCTGGGTCGCCTGCGGGGGTTGGTTCCTGCTCGACGCGGTTGAGGCGCTGGCGGCGACCGGCAGCAGAGAGACCGCGCAGTGAGCGCGAGTGGGCTTAATCTGGCCTTGGCCACGACGGCTGTCGTGGTGTTGGCAGCCGCCTGTTTTCTCGGCACAACTCCCATGGGTGCGCCGCGCGTGCTGGCCGCCTTCCTGGGCCAGGCGCCGGTTGGCGACAGTCTGGTCGTCTGGCAGATCCGCCTGCCGCGCGCGCTGGCCGCGTTCGTCGTGGGCGCCGCGCTCGGGGCAAGTGGCGCGGCGATGCAGGGTCTGCTCCGCAACCCGCTCGCGGAGCCCGGAGTCTTAGGCGTATCGGCGTCAGCGTCTCTGGGAGCGACGTTTGTGCTGTACTACGGCTTCGCGGATGCCTGGGGGTATAGCGTACCGGTAGCCGCCATCATGGGCGCGTCCGCAGCGTCGGCCCTCATCGCCCTGGTCGCGGTCCATACCTCATCGGTGGTGACGCTCATCCTGGTCGGCGTCGGCCTGTCGAGCTTTGCAGGTGCGGCCATGTCGCTACTGATGAATCTTGCCCCTAATCCGTTCTCACTGGCGGATATGGTGAACTGGATGCTGGGCTCCGTCGCCAACCGGAGTGTTGACGACCTAGCTCTCGCCGCCCCGTTCATGGCTATCGGCTTGGTCATACTCTTCGCGACCCGCCGAGGGCTGTCGGTGCTCACACTGGGTGAGGAAGCCGCCGTCGGCGTGGGTCTCAATCTCCGTCGTCAGCGCCTCGCGGTTGTGCTGGGTACCGGGCTGGCCACCGGCGCGGCAGTCGCGATCGCCGGCGCTATTGGCTTTGTCGGCATCATCGCGCCACATATTGTGCGCCCGCGCGTCGGTCACGACCCGGCGCGCAGCCTGCTGCCGTCGGCGCTGCTCGCCGGGGTCGTCCTCGTAATTGCCGACATCGCGGTCCGCCTGCTGCCGACCAGTTCAGAATTGAAGCTGGGCGTGGTCGCCGCCTTCATCGGCGCGCCCGTCTTCGTCTGGATCACCCTGCAACGGAGGGCGGTCCGTGACTGAACTCTGCACAAAAAACGTGACAGTCAGAATCGGCCGGGCGACACTCGTGGAGGCGGCATCCTTTACCCTACGGTCCGGCGAGCTGGTCGCCCTGCTCGGGCCCAATGGCGCGGGCAAGACTACCTTGCTACGCGCCGCGCTGGGTTTCGGGCGGCTTTCCGCGGGGTCAGCGACGCTGGACGGCGCGGCCACGGCACGACTCTCGTCCATGGAACGGGCCCGCCGCGTAGGATATCTCCCGCAAGTGCGGCCGCTGGCTTGGCCCAATACCGTGCGTGACGTGGTCGCGCTCGGACGATTCGCCTACGGCGCAGCACTCGGACGGTTACGCGCCAGGGATGCCGAAGCCGTTGACCACGCGGTGGCCGCGTGCGATCTCGCCGACCTCGCCCACCGCCGAACCGACACCTTATCTGGCGGAGAACTCGCCCGTGTTCATTGTGCCCGAGCCTTTGCCGCCGAGGCTCCGCTCTTGATTGCAGACGAGCCGACCGCAGCCCTGGACCTGCGTCACCAGTTCCAGGTCATGGACCTCTTACGGCGTTTTGTGGACGCGGGTGGCGGCGTGTTGGTCGTCCTGCACGACGTGGGGCTTGCCGTTCGCTTTGCCGACCGGCTCATTTGGATGAAAGGCGGTACAATCCTTGCGGACGGTTCACCTGAAGAGACCCTGACCGCGGACCGAATACGGACAGTCTATGGTATGCACGCACGGGTTGAGCGGCAGGGCGCCGAGTGGAGCGTACAGATCGAAGGGGTGGCCTAAGCGTGTCGTCGACCATGCTCATGCTGGGCGCATTCTTGGTCGACGCCGTTTGCGGTTGGCCCGACTGGCTCTACCGCCGCATCCGTCACCCGGTGGTCTGGATCGGCACCTTGATCTCTGTGCTTGAGGCGACGTTGAATCTGGACCGCTTCACCCCTGCCGTACGCCGCGCGCTTGGGATGCTGACGACGCTCGTCGTCGTGACCGCGGTCACGCTGTCCACCTGCCTACTCGTTACTCTTCTTCCAGAGACGCCGGTCGGTTTCGGCGTGGAAGTGGCAGTGGCCTCCAGCCTGCTGGCCAGCCGCAGTCTGTATCGTCACGTCCTGCGCGTCACCCAGCACCTGGAACGCGGAGACTTGGCAGAGGCTCGACAGGCTGTGGGCCATATTGTCAGCCGTGACTCCGCCAAGCTCGACACCGCGGGCGTTGCACGAGCGAACCTGGAGAGTCTGGCCGAGAACGCTTCCGACGGCGTCATCGCGCCACTCTTCTGGGGCAGCCTACTCGGTTTGCCGGGGCTGACAGCCTATAAAGCCATCAACACGCTGGATTCCATGCTCGGCTACCGGACTGACCGCTTGCAAGCGTTCGGCGGCTTTACCGCCCGTCTCGACGATGCGGCCAACCTCATTCCGGCTCGACTCACGGGCGGCCTCATCGCGCTGGCGAGTTTCAGGCCCGCTGCCGCCCGCGTCATGTTCCGCGACGCCCGTGCTCATCGCTCACCCAATGCGGGCTGGCCGGAGAGCGCTCTGGCCGGGGCACTCCATGTTCGACTGGGCGGCCCTCGCGTGTATGCGGGTGCGGAGACGGCTGACCCCTGGCTCAACGTAACCGCACCAGACCCCGGACCGGGTGACACGCGGCGCGGGCTACATCTATACGTACGGACCATGCTGCTGGCTGCACTGCTACTGCTCGCCTTGACGGTCGGGGGAGCCAGGTCATGAGCAGGGACGAGTGCCCCCACGGAGGGGCGCTTGACCTCATGCGCGCCCGTTTCTCCCAGGCGCCTGAGCCCTGGATAGACCTGTCTACCGGAATCAACCCCTGGCCGTATCCGCTGGACAGTCTGCAGCCGGAGACCCTCCAGCGTTTGCCGACTGTTACCGCAACAGCAGCTTGTAGGAACGCGATGGCGGCGGCCTTCGGGGCGCCGACGGAGTGTGTCCTGCCCATTCCGGGCAGCGAGCTACTCATCCGCCTCCTGCCGACCCTGCTCCGACCCCAGCACGGGACGCGAGTGGCCGTTACGCGGCCGACCTTTGCCGACCATGCCGAGGTCTGGCGAGCGGCGGGATGTCGGGTCATCGAAACACCGGACCCTTTGGACGCCCTCGACTCGACCGATCTCGTCGTCCTGTGCAACCCGAATAATCCAGACGGCCGAGTCTGGAACCCGGACCGGCTTGAGGCGGCGCGTACCGCACTGGCCGGTAGGGGCGGCTGGCTGATCGTCGACGAAGCCTATGCCGATGTTCGGCCGGGTCTGTCCATGGCAGCAGGCGGCGGACGAACTGGGCTCATCCTCCTGCGCTCATTTGGCAAATTCTTCGGTCTACCCGGACTCCGGCTCGGGGCGCTGATTGCACCACCAGACACCCTGGAAACAGTCCGACGATGTCTGGGCGTCTGGAGCGTATCCGGCCCAGCGCTGGCCGCAGGAGCGCCAGCCTACCGAGACAGCGGCTGGCAGCAGGAAACCCGCCACCGGCTGGCGACAGCCCGCGCGCGTCTGGACACGGTTCTGAACACGGCCGGCCTGCGCGTGACGGGAGGCGTAGACCTCTTTCGCTTCGTTGAGGTGGACGACGCCGGTAGCGTCTGGCACCGACTGGCCGAGTACGGCATCTTCGTTCGTCGCTTTGACTGGAGCCGAAACCGGCTGCGGATCGGTCTACCGCCCGATGCGGATGCAGAGGTCCGCCTCGCCCAGGCGCTGCTCGTCCGTTGACTTTTTGGCAGCCTCTCCGGGTCGGGCAGGACGTTTTGCCATCGGAGTTCTGTCCGGGCCACGCTTCAGAACTCGGCTCGGAACCCCGTCATAAAAGTCGTTTCCGCGGATGAGAAGTACAACACCTCCTGATAGTCGGCGTCAAACAGATTCATCACCCGGCCTTCCAGGGTCAGGGCGCGCAGGCCCCAGCGGTTCTCGAACAGCAGATAGGACAGGGCCACGTCCGCCCGCTCGTAGCCGTCATGCAGAGCGCCGCGCCGCTCGGTAACATTGCCCTTAATATACAGATGAAAGTTGGCGTTCAGGCGCTCGCCGGCATAGTTCAGGGTGAAGGCAGCCACATGCTTGGGCCGTCGAACCAGGGGCCCGCCCTGCCGAAAGGACCCAAATCCGTCGTTTCCGGAGTTCGCCAGCACCTTGGTTTCCAGGTAGGTATACGAGCCCCGTATCGAGAATCCGTAAGGCAAGACGGCGGATGCCCCAACTTCAAGCCCGCGACTCCGAGCGCGGTGCACATTCACGTAATTCGGCGCTGGTACGGGCACAAAGGTATATGCGATCAGGTTTTTGTATTCGGTCGAAAAATACGTCAGGCTCACCTGGGTGTCGAACGCACCCAGAGCAAAGGGTTGGTCAATACCGATTTCCCAACTCTTGGACTGCTCCGCCTCCAGGTCGGGGTTTCCTCGGGAAAATGCGGTGTCGACGTTCTGAGAAAAACTGGCCGCCTTGATACCCTGGCTGTAGCCGCCGCGCAGTTTGGTGTCGAGGCCGGGCAGGATCAGGGCGGCCGAGACCCGTGGGCTGATGTGTGTCCCATACGTGATCGCGTCGTCCAAGCGGAACCCGGATGTCACGAACAGCGTCTCGCGCCACGCCAAGTGCAGTTGGGAGTAGAACGCCTGGGCGTTCCGGCTCCCGCGGGGTCCATTCTTTTGGCCATAATGTTCGTCTTCAACATAGCCACCAAGGGTAAAGGTCGGCGCCACGCCGAGCGTTACCGGCAGGAAAAAATCGGAAGAGTAGTCGGCAGACAGGCGGTACTCACTGTTGATGGTGAGGGACCCCAGGCCGTCACAGTCGTTCCAGGTCACGGTATCGTCGTCTCGACAATCGACTCCTCCATTTTCCGGGTCGCGATAGGTGAACCATTCGTACAGCAGCCCCAGTTGGAGATTATGTCGCCACCACGCAGTGGGCTGATAGGTGACCCGCGGTCCGAGAATAATCCGACGATTGTCACTGGTCGCCTGGGGGTCCAGGCCGCTCCCCTGCCGGTCGAGAATATCACCACTGCCGGTGGCAACGCGAAAGCGGCTGTCGATATAGCGCAGCGTGGTCGTGAGTTGCAGCGTGTCACTGGGGTCAAAGTCGAAGCGGGAGGCGATGGTCGTGCTACCGTAGTCATTATTGATCGGCAGGATGCCCCCGCTGTCAATCCGCCCGACGGCCACGTTATAGCCATACAGCTCCGTCCCGCCAGCAATGCTGAGGCGTTCCTCAAAGGTGTCGGGGTTGCCCGCCCGGAAGCCCAGTGTTGCGCGTGCCGGCCCCTGCCCGCGTGGCGTCAGGAGTTGAATGACCGAACTCATGGCGTCAGAGCCGTACAGAGCGCTCTGCGGGCCGCGCACCACCTCAATACGGCCGATGCCCAGGGTGGTCACATCGCTGAACTTGAAACTACCACCCGCTCGGTTGACCTTCACGCCGTCAATCAGGATCATATTATGATCAGCCTCACCCCCGCGCGTAAACAGCGAGGTCGTCGCACCACGGCTGCCGGTCTGGCTGAAGGAGAAACCCGGCACCTCACGCAACTGATCAAACAGGTCGGTTGTCTGACGCTGCGCGATGTCTTCCTGCGTCACCACTGTCACCGCGTTCGACACCTGGGCAAGCGGTTCTTCCAGCTTCGACGCCGTGACAACGATGGTGTCCAGCGCGGTGGTCGGCCCAGGCTGCCGGGCCGCGGGGGGTGGCATCGCCGGAGACTGGGCCTGGGCTGGCATGGATGGATCGCCGCCCCAGATTAGAAGCGCTACGGCCGGAACGGAGGCATAATATGCAAACTTTCCCATCTTCCCTCCTCGGGGAGACCTTCCGTTCGGAGAGAAGCGGAACAGACGTGTGGGGCACGGAATGTGGAAACGGCTGGCGGCCTGCCCAACCAGAACACCTGGGGCAGTGGCTCGCGTCTCCAGAGCAGTAACACGTTGTAACCCTTCTCCCTCCGCGGAGAGGTCGGTTCATGGCTTCAGGCAGGTTTCCTGGCTTAGGGGTCGAGAGGTTCACACCTCAACGCCTGTCAGCGGCCTTCCCACCGGCGTGCACCGGCAGTGGCATCATCGAGACAGGCTCCCCCATCACAGTGGCGGGACCGCGTCGGCTTCGCACCGACTTCCCTTTTTCATCCTGGATAGGCACCTCAAGCACGGTTCGGGCCAGTTGGTATCGGAGGCCCACTGTATTGTCAAGCACAACACCGACCGCCAGCGTGGTCCCGCGCTGGCTCAGGTGGACGCCAGACGGACGAGCTGCTGGGCAAACCTCGGATTGCTGCCGAAGTGCAGATGGATATAACTCGCCAGGCAGCGTTTATGCACATAGCCCTCGGGACGAGCCGCCTCCGCGGCACGCTGGCGGACCTGATACAGCGTCCGCGTTCGCTTGACGGTAAGGTCCGGCATCAATTCCGAGTAGTGAAATTCGTGACCGCGGACTCGCAGGGCCGGGAACAGGTCATCCGTCGGCCCAATGGTAACCTCTGCGTATCCCAGCGCGCTCAGGCGTGACCGCATGCGAACGATAGTGGGATAGACGCCAACCATAGGAAAATACTGTTCCTCCACGTCCTGGATGCCTTGGGTCAGATACATGAATCCACCACACTCGGCGTACACCGTTTTGCCGGCCTGGATAAAGTCTTTGATCTCCCGACGCATACTCGTGTTGGCGGCTAATGTCCCGGCGTGGACTTCGGGATAGCCCCCTCCCAGATAGAGGCCGTGCAGATTCGGCGGGAGATGCGGGTCGTGCAGCGGACTGAAGAAGACGAGGGTGGCGCCTGCTTGTTCCAGGAGTTCCAGGTTCTCGGGATAGTAAAAACAGAAGGCTTCGTCTCGGGCGATGCCAAAACGAAGGGGAGAGCCCGGTAGGGGGGCTGGGGTGGGATGGGGTTGGGGGATGGGGGGTTGGGGAAAGGCACTCAGACGCAGGAGGGAGGACAGGTCGAGATGCTCTTCTATCACTCCGGCCAGGTGGTCGATTTGTCCGGCAGATAATTGCCGCTCTTCTGTGGTGACCAGTCCCAAGTGGCGTTCGGGCAGGGTGATGGTCTCGTCGGACGGGAAGCCGCCGAGTACAGTGATATTGGGAACGTCACGGACGGCTTCTTCGAGATAGCGCAGATGGCCCGGCCCGCCTATCTTGTTGAAGATCACGCCGGCGACATTCAGCTCCGGATCGAAATGCTGAAATCCGTGAATAACGGCCGCAACACTGCGCGCCATGGCCGAGGCATCAACCACCAGGAGGACCGGCAGCCCCAGCCATTTTGCCATTTCTGCCGTACTGCCAGCTTCGCTCTTGCCGTCATAACCGTCAAAGAGTCCCATCATCCCTTCCACAACGCCAACGTCGTGACCGCGCAGGCTCCGGTTGAACACGGCTGTGTTGTAGGCTCGCGACAACATCCAGCCATCGAGGTTTCTGGACGGAACCCCGGTGACCGCAGTGTGGTGCCCTGGATCAATAAAGTCCGGGCCTATCTTAAAAGGCTGGACGGACAAGCCGCGTTTGCGGAAAGCGGCCAGCAAACCGAGGGTCAGCGTGGTTTTCCCTACACCGCTCTGCGTGCCGGCAATCACGAATCCGTGCACAGCTTTCCTCCTTCCTCCTTGTCCGCTCATCAACATAGGCCATCGCCTTGCAACCTGCGAGCGTCCTCGGCATCATGGTTCCTCATGACTCACGAAGACTATTCTCAATTGAGCGGCGTCGAAGGGCAAAAAGCCGGCGTTGTGGCGTATCGGCAAGAGCCGGACGGCGCCTATGAAATACTGCTCATTACCGCCCGGCGGCAGCGTGATGCCTGGATATTCCCGGTCGGAACGGTTGATCCGGGCGAGACGCTGGAGCAAGCCGCGGCCCGCGAGTGTACGGAGGAGAGCGGCTATACGGTGCGGACCGGACCGCTGCTGAAGGCCCTCGACCTCGCGTCCAAAAACGGCCTCCGCCACTTTTCGTTTTTTGCCGCCCAGGTAACGGGTGAGGTGGACGAGTACGAAACCGACCGGCGCCGACGTTGGGTGCCGCTGACCCAACTCGTCGATACCGTCAGCGAGGCGTTTGCTCCGGTCGCGCGGGCCGCCCTGGCCCATCTGTCCGCCTAGCTCGTCAGACGGAACCACCATGAGCGCGCGGGTCCTCATGATCCAGGGAACCGGCTCCGACGTCGGGAAGTCGGTTATTGTCGCCGGCTTGTGTCAGATAGCCAAGCAACAGGGATTACGGGTTGCACCGTTCAAACCCCAGAACATGTCGAATAACGCGGCCGCGTGCGCGTCGGGCGGGGAGATTGGCCGGGCTCAGGCCGTACAGGCCCGTGCTGCCGGGCTCGCACCGCACCCGGATTTCAACCCCGTGCTTTTGAAACCGCAGACCGACCGTGGGGCGCAGATCGTCGTCCACGGCAAACCGGTCGGCCTGCTGAACGCCGCCGACTATACCACCGGGCGCGCCCGCCTGATGACCGCCGTCATGCAGAGTTTCCGGCGTCTCGTCGCGGCCCACGACCTGGTTATCGTTGAAGGGGCCGGCAGCCCAGCCGAGGTCAATCTGCGGACCGGCGATATTGCCAATATGGGCTTCGCCCTCGCCGCAGGGGTGCCCGTCTGTCTGGTCGGCGATATTGACCGTGGGGGGGTCATCGCCGCTGTGGTCGGGACCCAGAGCGTGCTGGAACCCGAGGATAGCGCCCTGATTGTCGGGTTTCTGGTCAACAAGTTTCGGGGCGACCCCGCCTTGTTTACAGAAGGGGTCGCGGTGATTGAGCGCCGTACGGGCTGGCCGTGCTTTGGCGTCGTCCCGTGGATGCCGGCCGCGACGCGCCTGCCCGCTGAAGACGCGGTATCGCTCTCACTCGGGCGTAGCGAGCACACCGGTTGCATTCGGATTGCGGCCCCCCTGCTGTCCCGCCTGGCGAACTTCGACGACGCCGACCCGTTACGGTTTGAGCCGGACGTGGATTTTACTTTTGTGCCACCCGGCCGCCCGATTCCGCGCGACGTGGATGTCGTGATCCTGTTCGGCACTAAATCGACCAACGGCGACCTGGACTTCCTGCGTGCCCAGGGCTGGGATCACGACGTGATGGCGCACGCCAGAAACGGCGGCCGCGTCCTGGGTGTATGCGGCGGCTTCCAGATGTTGGGCCGTCGTATTCACGACCCCGCGGGCGCGGATGGTCCGGTCGGGTCGCGCCCTGGGCTCGGCCTGCTCGAACTCGAGACGACCATGGCCGGTGAAAAAACCGTTCGCCCGGCACACGGCCACTGTACTCTGAGCGGTGCGGCGGTCACCGGCTATGAAATTCACACCGGCCAATCAGACGGACGCGCCCTGGCCCGGCCAATGTTTCAGCTCGAAACGGGCCCGGACGGCGCGCGCAGCCAAGACGGGCTGATCGAGGGCACCTATCTGCACGGCATGTTCGCGAACGACGCGTATCGGCACGCCTGGCTGGGACGCATCCGCAGCACGGCGGCGGCTACGCTACGCTACGAGGCCAGCGTTGAGGCAGCCCTGGACGACGTGGCCACCACGCTGGCCGACAGTGTGGATACGGACGCGCTGTTCGCCACGGCACGGCGTCCCCGCCAGGCAGCGCCGGCAGCTCAGATGCCGTAGACCTGGGCGACGCTATCCCCGAGCAGATTATTGCGCGCGGTCTCTGACAGCGGCGAGACCAGTTCTTCCAACTCCTCCATATAGTTTCCAGGATGATCGAAGTGGGGGTAGTCGGTCGCCCAGAAGAAACGATCATTGCCCACATAGTCAATGATATGCGCGAGCGCCCGCTCGTCCGGGTCGCCGGAAATCCAGCACTGGCGCTTGAAATAGACGCTGGGTTTTTCCTTGAGCGGTACACTATCGCCCAGGCTGGTTTCATACGTCGTATCCATCCGGTCCAGCGCCGCACCTATCCAGCCCGCGCCGGATTCAAGCAGGATGACCTTGATCTGGGGAAAACGGTCGAACAGCCCCCATTGAAACATGCCGTAGAGCGCCTGCTGGGGTCCCTGCATCCCCAGCGCGTTTTGCATCCAGCGCGCGTGCTTCATACCTTCAAAACGCTGATAGGTCCGAATCTTGGGATGTTCGGCCATGGGATGGATGGCGACCGGCACGGCAAGTTCTTGGGCCTTGGCCCAAAAGATATCGTGATCGGGATGGGCATGCGGGATACGGGTGAGCGTATAGGGTGCGAGAAAAGCACCTTTAGCTCCTGCGCGCACGGAGCGTTCGAGTTCGGCCGCGGCCGCGGTCGGGTCGGCCAGCGAAATATGGGCAATGGCAATCAGGCGACCGTCCGAGTCGGAACAGAAGTCACAGACCCAGCGGTTGTACGCCTGGGCGTACGCCAGGGACAGCTCGACGTCATCAATCTCGCACTCCCAGGTCAGACCCAGACTGGGATACAGGATGGCCTTGGCAATGCCTTCCTGGTCCAGGAGCGCCACCCGCTCCTTTGGGTCCATGGAACCGAAGGGAGCGCTGCCGGGGTAGGCATGCTGCATCATCCGTTCGATTTCTTTGGTTCCCTTGCCCATGCCACCCAGACCAGTCAGGACGCGCACGTCAAAAAAACGAGACGGCTTGCCATTCATTTCCAGGACTTCCCGCCCCTCAAGCGTCCGAATACGGAGCGCCCGGTCCCTATAGGCGGGATCGATATACCGCTCCCAGGCGTCTGCCGGTTCAAGGATGTGGCCGTCCGCGTCAATAATATTGTCATAGTCGAGTGCCATTGTGTCTTCTCCTCCTGCTTCGTTTCTCCCCTACCCCGTCTTCCGGGTTGGAACGCCCTGCTGGGCAGCACACGGTCTTGGGCCTTTTTCATACCAATTTCCGACCGGCCCATCTACTCAGCCTGCCGCTTGACGGTCGGCCTTCTCTTTTCAATCGTGATTATCAATCCTTGAGCCCGCTTTGACCTTTATCCCCAGGGCATAAGCCTCCCGTTTGGAGAGGCGGCACGCCTCGCTCACCGTGCGCGCCGCCTCTTTCAAGCCGACCCCGTCCGCCAAGAGCTGCTGCATCAGTTCTGCTGCGGATTGTTCCGAGGTGCTCTCATCTTTCCCGTCCCAGCCTTCGACCACGAGCGCGACTTCACCTTTGACCGACCGGTTGTGGAACGCGCTGAGAACCACACTGATAGGTCCACGCAGGATTTCCTCGAACTGTTTGGTCAGCTCTCGCCCTACGACAACGCCACGATCCCCGAAAATCTGCTCAAGGTCAGCCAGGGTACGCAACAGACGGTGCGGAGACTCGTAAAAAATGAGCGTCCGCTCCTCATGGCACAGCGCCCGTAGCGCGCTTTGGCGCTGGCCCTGCTTTGCCGGCAAAAACCCTTCAAAGGCAAAACGATCAGTTGGCAAACCGCCCACGCTCATCAACGCGGTCAGCATGGATGGTCCGGGGACCGGAACGACCGGAATGTCCGCCTCGGCGGCATTTTTGACCAAACGATAGCCTGGGTCGGAGATGCATGGGGTGCCGGCATCGCTGACCAGAGCGATGTTTTTGCCCGCCAACAAGGTTTCAACGAGCACCGGGGCTTTGGTTGATTCGCTATGATCATGATAGCTTGTCAGCGGCGTCGCAATGTCGTAGTGCGTCAGCAGCTTGCGCGTGTGGCGCGTATCTTCTGCGGCAATCAGGTCAACTGTTTTGAGGATACGCAGCGCCCGGAGGGTGATGTCTTCCAGGTTGCCGATGGGCGTGGCGACGATGTAGAGCGTGCCAGCCACGTCACCGGCCCCAGTCACGGGCGTAACGAAAATCACGATCAATCGTGCGCTGAGAGACCTTGGCAATGACCGGCAGGCGACGCTTGTACTGCGAGTGCATGATCCGGCGAGCAATCTGATCGATGAAGTCGGCCTGAAATCCCTCGATGAGCAATTCCTCACGGGAGTAGCGCTGGTCGACCAGCAGATACAACAGCTCGTCAACCTCCTGATAGGAAAAGCCCAGCTCCTGCTCATCGGTCTGCCCGGCCCACAGGTCCGCGGAGGGCTGTTTGGTCACGACGGGCTCTGGCACCCCCACACAATCGGACAAGGCCCAGACCTGCGTCTTGTACAAATCGCCCAGGGGATTGATGGCTGAGGCCATATCGCCAAATAGCGTGCCATAGCCCAGCAGCAGTTCTGTCTTATTACTCGTGCCCAGCACGAGCGCATTCCAGCGGGCCGAGTGGTCATACAGAACAGTCATGCGCTCGCGGGCCATTTTATTGCCGCGGCGCATCTGATCGGCGTCGGAAAAGTTGGTGAAATACGCGTCCACCTGAGCCGAGATATCAACCGTGATCGACGCTATCCCGGTTGCGGCGATCACCAGGTCGGCGTGCTCTATACTCTCTTTGCTCGATGTTTTATACGGCATTTTCACGGCCAGTACATTGTCAGGCCCTAAGGCCGCCGCCGCCAGACACGTGCTGAGGGCAGAGTCCACCCCACCCGAGAGCCCCACAACCACCCGCTTGAGGCCGACTTTATGGACTTCGTTGATGATGAAAGCAGACAAGACCTGCCGGAGGAGTTCCGGATTGGTTGGAATACGACTCATGCTCACTCGTCTTTTTTGTCACTCGCCTCACGGCCGGAGACAAAAAGGGCAGCCGCTCTCCCCGGGAGTGCGCACCTAGCCCATCAGCCCAGGGTTGGCTCCGCCGTCTATGGTGATATTGGCGCCGTGGATAAAGGCCGCACGCGCGGAGGACAGAAACAGGATCAGGTCGGCGACTTCCTCTGCCTCGCCAACGCGGCCCAACGGGGTCATTTTGCGTAAGGTTTCTTCAGGGCTGCCGCTTCCCTGACTGAAGACGGAGGCAAACTTCTGGAGCCGTTCGGTCAGAATCGGGCCAGGGTTGATGCCGACGACGCGAACCCCATGCTGCGCCCCTTCGGCAGCCAGGGCTTTTGTAAAATGGTTGAGCGCCGCATTTGCCGCGCCGCCGACCATGTAATTGGCTATGGGACGCAGGCCACCGGTTCCGATAATGTTCACGATAACGCCGCTGCCTTGCCGCTGCATATGAGGAAAGACCTCGCGCGCCATACGCACATAGCCAAAAAACTTGAGCGTCCAGTCCTCCGTCCAGTCCTCATCCGAGATGTCAAGAAACGGACCGGGCCGGGCACTGCCAGCATTGTTCACCAGAATGTCGATCCGGCCGAATTCTTCCCGGCAGCGCGCCACCACGTTTTTGATCGCCTCGGCCTGGGTGAGGTCAGCCTGCATGGCGATGAGACGTCCACTCTTCACACTCTTGGCAAGAGCGAGGGTCTCGTCCAGCGCCTCCACGCCCCGAGCGCAAATGAGGACAGCCGCACCTTCGGCGAGAAAACCGAGCGCAGCGGCCCGACCTATCCCTTTGCTGCCACCCGTTACGAGAACAACTTTGTTTTCGAGTTCGAGGTGCATGCGACCCTCTACACCGGACGAAATTTCGAGATCTTGACCCCAGGTTCGTGCTCGACAAAGACAACCTCGACCGGCATATCCATCCTGATCGCGTCATTGTCGATATCGATCAGATTAGTCACCATAATGACGTCGGCATCTTCGTCCAACTGCACTTGCGCCACGTTATACGGCACCTTCTCATTCGCGGCCGGATGGACCGGGTGGACAATGATGGTCCACGAAAACACCTTGCCCCTGCCGCTCATTTTGACCCATTCGTGCTCCAGGGCGTTGCAATGCGGACACATGGGCTTGGGCAGCCAACGGAACCGCTGACAGGCGGTGCAGCGCTGCATCAACAGCTCGTCGCGATTACAGCCATTCCAGAACTCTTCGTCGTCAATATTCGGCACCGGGCGAGGAAAATTTATTGCGTCAGCCACACTCAGGTCTCCCCTGTACTTGTACTGGTGCCTTTCCTTATCCCAGAACGTTCCTATTGAATAGAGGCAATCAGCTTTGCGTGCCGTTCGAGAACCGGCCACTGCGTGTCAGGCTGGTCCGGCTCAATAAGAAAAAGGACGCGATTCGCACCAATGCTCAACAGTTCCTGAATGCGGCTTGCTAGCGAGTTCTGTCCGGCAAATGCCTCTCCGGTAATAACGCTCAGGTCAAATTGATCCATAGAGCGCTCGTACTGCTCCATCTGTTCGCGGACCGCGGCGAGCCCGCTGGCAAGGTCGGGTCGATCAAGGGGAATCCAGCCGTCGCAGTATTCGGCAATCCGCTTTGGCACCCACTTCGAGTCCGCACCCATTAAGATCGGCGGGCCACCCGCCTGCACCGGCTTGGGCCAGCACCAGATGGGATCAAAGTCAACAAACTGACCGTGAAATTCCGCCTCATCCCTGGTCCAGATTTCGCGGATGGCCAGCACGCGTTCGCGGGTCTGTTTCCAGCGATCCTTGAACGCTATCCCATGATCGCCCATCTCTTCGGCGTTCCAGCCCGCACCAATACCAAACAGGAAACGGCCGTTGGACACTCGGTCCAGACAGGCCGTGCTCTTGGCCAGGTTCATGGGGTTGTGCTCCGGCACCAGACAGACCGAGGTCCCGATCTTGAGCGTATGGGTCACCGCCGCAGCCGCGGTCAAGCCGACAAACGGGTCATAGAACTCGCTGTAATACATAGGCAGCTCCCCGCCCAGCGGGAACGGCGTCTTGCGACTGGTGGGAATATGCGAGTGCTCTCCAAAGAACAGGGACTCAAAGCCACTCTCTTCGGCCCAACGCGCCAGGTCCGCGGGTTGGATGGTATAATGGGTTGGAATCGTTACCAGGCCAAAGTCTGCCATACGTCTCTCCCTCCTTGTGGTTCCCCTTAGCGCACGAGGCGCCACGGGGCTCATTGCTACAATCGATAAACCGCGTTCATGTTTAGGAGTGCGGGCTTCCAGCCCGCAAATAATCGCGGCCACTATGGCCAGATGGCCGCGTTCCTTCTACCTCACACAAAGAAAATAAAAAGGGCGACCCCACGGCCGCCCTTTCAGTAAGGTTGCTACACGCCACAGACGACCTAGTGGACATGAGCTGGCTGCTTCCCACGCTTCTTGCCCTTCCCCCGCCCGTGAGGGTGGGCATGCGCAGGAGAGCGGTCGTGCAACCGCTCTTGTACCTGCGCCTGATTTACCTGCGCCTGGCCATGGAGTCGAAAGTTTGTGTCATGACTATGTGTATGCCCGTGGTCGTGATCGTGCCCATGCGTCGCCGGGGCGTAGCTGGGCTGTTCGAGCCCGCGCTGTTTGCGGACTTCTTTAGCCTGCGCAACCGAGTCGTCAAACGCGTTGCCCTTGCCCGCAGCGTGCGCGGCAAAACGTTTGACCGAATACTCATCCATGTGGCAGGACAGCGGGATTTGCGAATGTTGCATGCACAAGGGGCGTGGATCACGCGAGTTCTTGCGCGAGGCCGTCACCGGATCATAGGGATCCCCGCTCGCGCCATGGGAGATGGCAAAAGAGGAGACGATCCGGGGAGCCTTTTTGCCACAGTCCGGACAGGGTTTTTTCGTCTGGGCCTCACCCAGGGAGCACAGTTCTTCAAAGACCAAGTCACAGGGCGGGCAGTGGTATTCGTAGAGTGGCATCGTGACCGTCCCCTTTACTCAATGGCGGTTGGCGCGTGGGGCAGCTCATCCCAGTCTTCCGGGTCGTGCGAGATCCAGACCGTACACTCGTGCAGGTCTCGAATGGCCCGCAGGCGTTGGATGGACAACGATGAGGCTGCGGGGTCGGTGTCCAGCGGCATCCCGGACAGAGTGTTGAATTGTTCCCGCAGATGGAGGGTATCGCCAACCAGGAGGATAGAACGATTCGGCAAACGCACATGCAGTGAGCTTTCCCCCGGGGTATGCCCCGGAGTCTTCAGCATGTGCAGGCTGCCGTCCCCAAAAATGTCAAAGTCGCCATTGAGCTCAAGCCACTGGAAACCGCGTGTGGGCACAATATCCTTGAACACAAACACATCGCGCAGATGGGGCTCCGGCCAGTAGGCGTAACGCAATTCATCCTGCATGATGATGAAGGTCGCGTTGGGGAAGGCGTGCATGTAGCCCGTGTGGTCGAGATGCAGATGGGAGATCAGGACATATTTAATGTCCGACATCTTGTAGCCGAGCGCCTGAATCTGCCGGTCGAGCAGCATCTCCTTGGGATACGAAACCTGAAGATGTTCGGCAAACGGCCCCCAGTGCGCGACCGGGTCATCCGCCACCGCGGGGTGACAGCCGGTGTCAAAAAGGACTAGGCCCTTCTCATGTTCGATCAGATAGGCCGGACAGGGTATGGTCACCAAATCCGGTGCCCCGCCGTGCATCAGCAGGGCTTGAGGAACGGTCAGTTCCGCGTTCGGCAATGCCCACATACGCCGTGCTTTTCCATCTGCCATAAAACCTCCTGTTTTGTGTCAGCGCCTCGTGACAGACCCACTGAAACCGTTAATAATCGCATCCTAGTCCACGCTCCTCTCTTGTGTCAAACATCTTATCGGCTTATGTATACCCATAGAGAGCGCAGGATAATTCTTCCTTAATATCTCGTGAGGAAAGCTCAGCAGGGGGCGCTTGGGCTTTTCAACAGGAAGAAAGACGGATTGGGTATGGGTGGAGTGGGTGTAGGCGGCTGGCGCATCTTCAATTCTTCCCTCGTATTCACAGTACTACTCGGTTTTGTCATGAACGCGTCGGCGCATGCCCTGACTTGCGAAGAGGTGCCCGTGCAGCCGGGGACACGCGCCGAGCCGAAGCCGAAGGATGAGGGTGGGTGTGAATTCTATAGGAAAAGCGATGGGACAACCGTCGTGACCTTGACCTATGCTGACGAACTGAGCGTGGACTACATAGGCGACGATGATCCAGCAGTCGAGGACCCTAACACTCCCGGAGGTTACAAGCCCGGAGCTTACACCTGTTTGCATTATTACGTGGACAGCAACGATGACGGAAATCTTGAGAGAGTAAGAGAGGTGGGGCACGAGTCTGTCAGCGTGATGAACAAGTCTGTGAGCATGGATAAGAAAGAGGGGCAGCTCATCTTTGAGTATCCGCCGGAGGTCGGGTGCGAGGAAGGGGAGAGGTGGACCGTCAAGTTTGAAATGTTCAACGGAAACCCGTATGTCGAGATGTATGGCGATCCAGATGGCTTCCGCACGGTCTCGCATATTGGATATAAGAGTGGTGGCGGGCCGCATGAGGATTTTCAGCTGACCCTGGGCACGCTGACCTGTTTCAACGGGGGTGCCGGCAACAGTCCGGCCACGGGGGCACCCATAATCAACGGCACGCCGCAGGTCGGCGAGACCCTCACCGCCGACACCAGCAACATCAGGGACGCGAATGGCCTAACGAACGTGAATTACGCCTACCAGTGGCTCCGGGTGGACGGTGGCACGGAGACCCCCATCTCGGGGGCGCGGGTGGCGGTGGTGGTGGTAACGGCTCCGAGGATGGTCGTCAGCGGCGGAGTGTGCCGAACGGCTATCTGGATGTCCCCGCCCCTGGTTCGTTCCAGAGTGGTATCGGCGTGATCTGCGGCTGGGTGTGTGACGCAGAGGAAGTAGAGATCATTCTTGGCGACATGGCTCCGCAGTTTGCCGCGTATGGGACTGAGCGGCTCGACACGGCCGAAGAGTGTGGGGACACCAATAACGGCTTTGGGTTGTTGTTCAATTGGAACCGACTGAAGGACGGGATTCACCCCGTGCGCGTGTTCGTGGATGGGGTGGAATTTCGGCGGGCCACATTCACTGTGACGACATTGGGAAAAGAGTTTGTACGAGGCGTGACGGGCGAGACGGTGGCGATGGATTTTCCACGTGAGGGGCGAGACGTGCGCTTGGTGTGGCAGCAGAGTTTACAGAACTTCATAATCGCCCCGTTTGGGGGCATGCCGGTAGCGAGTCCGCAGGGACCGGCAGAAGGTCCCCTGGGCTTCTTGGAGAACCCGCAGCCAGGCTCCTTCCAGAGTGGGATTGGAGTCCTGTCGGGCTGGGTGTGTGACGCTGGGGAGGTAGAGATCATTCTTGGTGACATGGCCCCGCAGTTTGCTGCGTATGGGACCGAGCGGCTCGACACGGCCGAATATTGTGGAGACACCAATAACGGCTTTGGATTGTTGTTCAATTGGAACCGGCTGAAGGACGGAGTTCATACCGTGCGGGTGTTAGTTGACGGGGTAGAGCTTGGGCGGGCGACGGTAACAGTGACGACTTTAGGGGAAGAGCTTGTGCAGGGAGTGACAGGGGAAGCAGAAGTCATAGACTCTCCCAAAGCGGGGCCATTTGTGCGGGGAGTGGCAGGGGAGGCAGAAATCATGGACTTTCCCGAAGCGGGGAGAGATGTTCGGCTGGTGTGGCAGCAGAGTTTACAGAACTTCATGATCGCCCCCATGATCCCGGACACGGATGGGCAGTAACAAGGGCTGTCTGAGCGCGCGGTTTTCAGATCCCCGGATAGCGAGGACACCCTCCTATCGACTTTTCGGTAACTTCAGGACGCGCTCGCCGATGACTCCACGCAAAATCTCATTTGTGCCGGCGGCAATCGTCCCGGATCGGGCGGTGAGGGCCCGGTACGACCAGCGTGCCTGATCAATGGCAAACGGTGAGTCCTTGGCCAGGGTCGAGTAAGGCCCCAAAAGCTCCATGGCAAAGGTGGCGACACGCAGATTCAGTTCCGTCGAGGTGATTTTCGCAAAAGAGCCTTCCGGGCCGGGCGGTTGGCCCTTTATCTGACGCGTGAGCCGCCGCAGTTCATTATACTTTATCGCTGCTGCTTCTATGGCGAACTGGGCGAGTTGTTGACGGACGGCAGCGTTTTCGCTAGCCGGCCTTCCATCGCGTTCCAGCCGGTGCGCTAGGTCGTACAGTTGGGGCAAGAGCGTCTCCACCCGGAAATAACTGCTGGTGGCTACACGTTCAAACATCAGGGTGGTAATCGCCACCATCCAGCCACGGTTTTTTTCGCCAACCAAATTTTCCTTGGGCACCCGGACTTCTTCGAAAAAGACTTCATTAAACTCGGCATCGCCGTTCATCTGGACGAGCGGCCGGACGGTAATGCCGGGGCTATGCATATCAACCAGCAAATAGCTGATGCCGTTATGCTTAGGGGCGTCCGGGTCGGTCCGGACCAGGAGAAAACACCAGTCCGAGTGCTGCGCCCAGCTTGTCCATACCTTCTGACCGTTCACCACAAAATGATCGCCGTCTTCAACCGCGCGCGTCTGCAAGGAGGCCAGGTCCGAACCCGAGCCGGGCTCGGAATAGCCCTGACACCACAGCTCTTCGGCCGGCAGGATTGTGGGCAGAAAACGCTGCTTTTGCTCCTCCGTCCCCCAGTGCATAAGCGTTGGCCCCAGCATGGTGACACCGCTCATATTGATCCCAGCGGGCACTTGGGCGCGCGCCAACTCTTCGTTGAAAATCGCCTGTTCACTGACCGACGCCCCCTGTCCGCCGTATTCCTGCGGCCACCACAGGCCAATCCAGCCCCCGGCGTGCAGTGTTTTATGCCAGTCCTTGCGCCGCTCCCAGCGTTCGTCGAGGCTGAGGTCCTCGTCTTTTCCCCGCCGTAAATCGGCCGGGACGTTTGCTTCCAGCCAAGAACGGACCTCGCGGCGAAAATGTTCTTCCTCGGGCGTATAGCTGAAGTCCATACCCTCTCCTTTTCTCTACAGTGTGGGTATTACACCAAACGTCTTTCTGAGGCACAAGAGGACTGTCAAGCAGCAGTCAGATGCAGGATACTGAGCCCCACTCCAAGAGGCGGCCAATCTTCGTAGCAGGAGAAGCCTTATACAATCACTGAAACCTGAGATAAGGTGGGCAGGAATCGGTCCCATCTGGAATCAGCGCGGATGATCACCACAGCTTGCATTTTTATTCCTGCGACAGGCCCCGATCCCTTAGCCCGGCTGGGAGGAATGTCTCTTCTTAAACGCGCCATCCTCAGCGCCCAACGCGCCGGGGCAAAAACGTGCTATCTGGTCATGGACGCGCGGTCGGAAGTCCGGCCCGCCCGACAGGACGCACTGCAACGCGACTTGTACGGCGACAAACGCCTCACGACTCAGGTCGTCTGGACACAGCCGACCGCCGGTCCCGTCGCTCAACCCGCACCGGCCCGGACGGTAACCAGTGGTCACTGTCTCTACTATTCGCTCGCCACGCTCTTTTCCCCAGCCCTGGCGTTTGACCTCGACCAGACCGCTCTGCCTGGCGAGACTGTAAGCGTCGAAACGAGGAGTGGCACATCCGCGTTGGTACTCGGCCCGCAACCAGACGCCGCCTTCGGTCTTCCTGTTCAAGAAAAGTCTACAAGGCCAGGGACGACGTCCCTGGCCACCCAACCTCAGACATCACTCAGGACTGTTCCGGCTTCCCCCCACCTGCTCTATCAATTGACTGATGCGACTTCCCTACGGCGTGCGGAATCCGCCCTCCTCGCCTCTCTCGATAATCAAAAGGATGGGCTGGTCGATACCTATCTCAACCGTAAACTCTCCCGTCCTTTGACACGATTGTTCTTACGCACGGCCCTGACCCCGAACCAGATTACGGTACTGTCCTGCCTGATTGGCCTGTTCGGCGCGGCCTGTTTCTTTCGGGCTGGCTATTGGGGGCCCGTCTTGGGTGCCCTCCTCTTACAGCTCTCTGCGGTGATTGACTGCTGTGATGGGGAAGTCGCCCGGATGAAGTTTCTCGAATCCCGGTTGGGCGCCTGGCTCGATATTACGCTCGACACCGTCGTTCATCTGGCCACATTCGTCGGGCTGGGTTTCGCAGTCTGGACCCAGGGCGGAACGCAGTCGCCATTTGTTCTTGTCGGCCTCATGGTCGGAGGAATCGTGATGTCTTTCGCCGGTGTCGTCGTGGCGGACCGAACGGCTCTGCCCGACGCCTACCGGCAGACCTGGCAGGGCAGGCTTTTACACAGAATGGTATTCGGCTTAGCCAGTCGTGACTATTCGCTGCTGATTTTCCTGTGCACACTGTTTCAAAAATTAGCGTGGTTTCTCTGGGCCGCGGCCATTGGGGTGCAGGTGTTCTGGCTGACGCTGGCGGTCCTGCTGTATCACCTCCGCCGATTCAGACGCGCGACCCATTGCCCGACGCGCGCGCCGGTGCAAGGCCCTGCCTCTCGACTGCCCTAGGCTCGTCTCCCCTGCCACGCCTTGCACGGCTTTGTTCTGGTCCGTACCATGGACCGAAACGCCTGAACGCCCAAGGATACTGCTATGGATTTTGCCTTTTCAGAAGACCAACTCTTGCTGCAACACACCCTGCGCCAGTACGCCAAAGACAAGCTGGCACCCAATTACCACCGCTGGGACCGGGGTGAGGTCATTTCACGCGCCCTCATCAAAGAAGCCGCTGAGTTGGGCGTCTTCGGCCTGCGGGTCCCTGAACAATTTGGTGGGATGATGGCCGACTATGTGACCTGCGGCTTGATGTCTGAAGAATTGTCTCGGGGTGACTTCAACTATAGTCTCTATATCCAGCTTGGACTGATTGCCTCCGAACTGTTGGCTGACTTTGCCCATCCGGACATCCAGGCAGAATGGCTCACCCGGCACGCGGCGGGCGAGGCGGTCATCGCCTTTGGTCTGACAGAACCGGGGGCGGGTTCGGATGCGGCTAATATTACGACCCGAGCAGAAAAAATAGGCGACGATTACGTCATTAGCGGAGAAAAGGCCTCCATCACTTTTGCCGGGTATGCGGACGCGTGTATTGTCTTTGCCCGGACCGGCGACACCGGTGCCCGCGGTATCTCCGCCTTTCTGGTTCCGCTCGACGCTCCCGGAGTCACCCGCCAGCCCTATTTTGCGGCCGGAGAGCGCCTAACCCAGCGCGGCTCTCTCTTTTTCGATGGCGTCCGGGTTCCTGCACGCAATATGGTGGGCGAGCCGGGCAAAGGCTTTTACCAGGCAATGATCGCCTTTGATTTCAACCGGGCGATCATTGCCCTGGCGTGTATTGGGGCGGCTCAGCAGTCTCTTGATGAGACAATTGAGTACACAAAGGGCCGGGAGGTATTCGGCAAACCGCTGGCAATGTTTGAGGGGGTCGCCTTCCAGATTGCCGAACACTTGACGCTGTTGGAGTCCGCCCGGGTGTTATCGTATAAATGTCTGTGGCTCAAAGATCAGGGCCGTAAACACACCGCAGAAGCAGCCATGGTCAAATGGTTTGGCCCGAAGTCGGCGGCCGAGGCCATTCATGCCTGTATGATCCTGCACGGGCACTATGGCTATAATATGGAATCCCCGCTCGAACAGCGCTGGCGGGATGTCGTGGGACTCGAAATCGGCGACGGAACGCCGGAAATCATGAAAGGCATCGTTGCCCGGGAAGCGTTTGGTCGGGAATATACGTCGTATCGATAAGATCAGGGGCACGGCCTGCCGTGCCCCTGCGTCATTTACGCCAGAAAACTCCGCACCTTTGCAACAAACGTATCCATCTGCTCCACCTCGGGGCGGTGGCCACACCCCTCCAACACGAGCAGTTCGGAGCCGGCGATGGATTGCTGATAGACGGCCGCCGCGCTCACCGGAGCGATTTGATCGTCCTGGCCCCAGATAATCAGCGTCTTGACTTCATCGCTACACTCAAGCAGGGGGCCCAAGCTGGGGTTGAACATATACGGCACCCAGGCAATGCGGGCACTTTCAGCCCGCGCATCTTCCCAGGCCTCGAACTGCTCCGGAGTCGGTTCTCCGCCGTACAGCTTTGCAAACTCGGGGGTACCTTCAATATTCTTGACACTCGCGTCCAGGTAGGCCTTCGCCGTTACCTGGAACATGTCTGCAATATCTCCCTCCGGCGGGCGGATGCCAAAAGGCGCCACGAGCACCATACGTCGAAACTGAGCCGCGTTGCAGGCCGCCATCTCGGCCGCGATCCAACCGCCCAAGGAAAAGCCGATGATATTTGCCGGGGCAAGATTCTGTTCGCGGAGTACCCGACCGTATAAGCCAGCCAGATCACGTATATTACTCACCCACTCGACACGCTCGGTCCGACCGAACCCTGGATAGAGAGGGATCATGACCGTATTGTCCCGAGCCAGTTCATTATGCCAGTTTGTAATCCCGGGGGGGCCGAGTTCTTCATGCAAGACGATCAGGGGGCTTCCGGAACCACCCTCAATAACGGTCAACTCAGCGTCCCCGACTTTGACTTTCTTTTCCTCCCATTGTGTCTCTGCCAAGGCAGTATCTCCTTTCCTTTTGTCCGGACTAGTGCAGGTCTCAGCGCTTCGATTCACGGAATGTAGCTATCGGTCTGCATTCTTGGTGGGGGACAACCGACGCTCTCAAACAGTCACTATCCGACGGAGTTTATGCTGCGAATCTCTAAATGAACTTCCCCCACACGCAGTGGATGCCCCGTGCATGCTCACGGGTGGCGCCACGCCAGAGTATACAGACCGGCCACCCCTACCATACCCCGTTCGGGATGGAAAGAGCACAAACGCAGGACCCCTCCGACCAGGCTTCAGAACCACGGCGGGAGGGGTCAAGAGGTCACGCTTCGGCTCAACCTATACAGACAGCCAACGTGTTGATTTAGTTTCCACCGGGGAGAGGAGAGAAGTGCCAGCTCACAATCTGCCATTGTCCCGAGGGACGAGCATAGGTAAACATGTACTGCCCATTCACAGTCTGCGCCTGACCGCCCTTCGGCTGGGTCGTCAGTTGATACAGCCCCCAGGCAATCCCGGTCTCCCCGATGACCATATATTCTTCATGCGCCGGGTTGAGGTTCGCCTCTTCAAAGGAGTCAAAGTAGTCTTGTACGGCCTGGCGAAATCCCGCTTTACCGACAGCAGGAAACGGAGAATATAAACCAAACAAGACGACATCCTCGTGGACGTGGGACATCACGTCGTTGAGGTCTTTCCCGTTAATTGCCTGTATTTCCTCCCCAAATCTCTGGATCAGGGCATCTCGCGTCTGCTGGGCAGCGCTCTCCGAGGCAATACTCCCAAACACCAATACAACGGCTACAACAAGCAGGCGTCTCCAGCTCATGGTCCTTCTTCCTTGGTTTCTCATTGCATCCTCCCTTTAGCCTTCGACCCCGAGTGGAGAGAAATGCAGCCCAACCAGGAGCCATTTCCCGTCTCTTTTTGCGTAGGTGAAGGTGTATCGACCATGGATCACCTCTCGCGGCCCAACGGCTGGCACCTCGGTATTCGTAAAATGCCCCCAGGCCAAAGCACTCCCGCCCATAATGCGGAATTCGGGATTGATCGGAGTGAAGGTAATCCGTTCGCTATCGGCGAAGAATCTTTCCAGCATGTTCGTTATGGCTTCTTTGCCCTTGACGGCAAAGGGAGACAATATGCCGAACAGCACCACATCATCATGCGCGTCCGTAGAAAAAGCCGATGCATCCTGGGCATTAAAACGCTTCATGTCTGCGTTAAAGGCCGCTCTCACATCATCCAGGTCATCCCCATAGGCTGCCCCGGTTACGCACAAGAACAGCAACGCAATACCGGCGATCATTCCTCGCTTCTCGTCAACCATGCTTCCCCCTTTCTCGAGTCGGGTTATTTCGCTTCCCCTCAGGTTTGTAAATATGAAAAAGGGGCAAAGCGCAAGGGTAACCGTGTCTCCAATTGTCACCACAGCGAATGGAACTGGATATTGCCTGCAACAAAAGAAAAAAGCGCGCCCTGGAGGATTCGAACCTCCGACCTACAGATTCGTAGTCTGCCGCTCTATCCGGACTGAGCTAAGGGCGCGTAGCTGAGAAAACTGAACGTGAGGACAATTCGACAGAGCCCCCTTCTTACCATATTCGGGAAGGAAACCGCAACGTCGGCCGGTGGTCAACAGACTTCCTCCCCTTCTTTCCTCCTCTGAGGCCATGGAGCGGAGAGGGAGGGATTCGAACCCTCGGTACGCGGTTAAACGTACACTCGCTTAGCAGGCGAGCGCCTTCGACCACTCGGCCACCTCTCCGTATCAATGTGGGTTGTCGATTTTATCGATTCCTTCTCCTGCGCGCAACGACGCCGCTGTATCTGCGGACGAATCTCAGCATCGGGGTATTGACAATTGAAATTGAAAATGATTTTCAATTTCAATTGTGAACGAAACAGACCAGACTTCCAAGTCTATTACCGATGTTCACATTGTTTATGAATGTCGATGTCCGTGCGGGAGTCTGTTAGCCAGGCAACACGCTGATGGCATAGAGCTCAAGTGTCGCCGCTGTAAGCGGGTTGTCATCATTCCCTGGAAAACCGCTTCGACCTGGCGGACGGTCACGATGCGGTCACCCAAACCCCAGTAGGAAAATGCGAATACGGACAAAAAAATGGGCGGCCTCAATGCAGCGGCCGCCCACGAAAACACCGAACGACGCAGCGCTTATTTCACCCGACGGAGCGTGACCTCAGGTTCAACATTTTTCGTTTCCACCATGCCCAGGTACATCTCCAATTCTTCAATGTCCTCCTGCTCGCCTTCGATATGGTTCTCAAGCATGGAGCACAGGGCGACATTGCCTTCGGCCAGCGCATGGGCTTCCAGATATGCCTGCATGGCCTCTTTTTCGAGCGCCAGGTCCTGCTGTAGCATTTCTTCAAGGTCGGTTGACTGGTGCACCGTCGTCCCGATCTCAACTGAGGGGACGCCACCCAGGGAAACGATCTTTTGGCCAAACGTGTGGGCGTGGGACAGCGCGGTCTTACTCTGGCCCTCAAAGAAATCGGCAAAGACCTTGCGCCACAGACCGTGTACCAAGAGGGCGTGCTGCTGGTACTGGAGGGTCGCGGCGTGTTCAAGGGTGATGGCTTTGTTCAACGCGGTCATAACTTTTTGTGTATCCATGAGAGACCTCCCTGTTACGGAATTTAATCAGCCAGTGCTGCAATAAGGACAGCATACACATCCCCGCACCCTTTATCAAGCGTAAGTTATTGATTTTATTAAGGAATTGATTTTGAGAATCATTCTCAATTAGGTGCGGCAATGATTTTGAAATTCACTTTCGATACGACCCGAATAACGCTCCAGCCCGGATAACCGGCACAGGACAGAGACAATCGTTACCGACACAAACAGACAAAAAAGGAAGGGAGAGGCGTATGAGACACAATGAGAGAGACGGGCAAGACCAACAAGATCAATTTGCGAGGGTCTTTACCAATGATGACGGCATTACGGCGCGCGTCTGCCCGCAAGGGCATGTCTATCTTCAGGTTGGGCACACCTGCCTATCGTTCCGTACAGAGCACTTTGTGGACTTGGCCCAGGTCGTCCACGCGGCAGAACGACATATCTTGGAAACCAGTTCCCATTGGAGCTCGCACACCCGACATTAGAGAGCACTGCGACAATCGACCATGCGATAACAAAACAGCCAACGACCTTCCCTGAGTCCACAGCGGCCCGCGGTCCCAACCCAGAGCCCGGAGAAAAATCCACTCGGGTATCCGTTTGATCGGAGGTTAGAATGTTCCGCGATCCGTTCACTGCTGAAGCTTGGCAACTCCGTCACCAAGCGAACCTCGTTCCTTTCCAAGTCTTCCTATCGGCAGCCGTATGGCTGGAAGAGCGCTATCAGCGTTCCCCATCGGCTCAGACCGCCCGCAGTATTGCTTTCCACTATTTGCTGCTGGCCATGCGTCCGAACCTGGCCTCTGTCCGTATGGCCGAAGAATATGCTGCCCGCGCAGTCCGCTGGCGAGAACGGGCTGGGGAACCGTTCTCGCCCGAGCAGACTCTCTTCTTACAGTAGCAGCGGGAGGAGTCCCCCTCTCCTCCTCCCAGGGTCCCTAGGGAATCCCTCCTCGCCTAGGGACCCTCTCTTTCTCTTACCGAGCGGGGGCATGAACGGGCGGACAACACAACGTCATGCAGAAAAAGGAGTGTACCGAATGGCCGGACCATAACATTTCACCAGAAGCGACGTATCGAGAATCCCGCCCAGCTCTGACCGGGCAGGCGGACAACACAACAGCAGACACAAACAAGGAGTGCACAGAATGACCGCATCTCAACCTCCCACCATATCAACTTGGAAATGGCTGCTCGGTCTGAGCGTTTTTTTTCTCGCCCTGCTTATCAGCGTGCCGAGTTTTGCCCGGATTATCGTGACCCCCGAAAATCCAGGCCAGGGAGACACGGCCTCGGGTATTACCGCGATTTCGGGCTGGGCCTATTCAACTGAAGGCGCAGCCGTGACCGTCAAACTGCGTCTGAACGGAGAAACAGGTCAAGAAATCCCGTGCTGTGGTCCGCGTGAGGATGTCAAATATGTTCACTCGGACGCCCCACTGGAAACCGGCTATGGGCTGTTATTCAACTATGGTCGGCTTCCGGCCGGTGTGCATACTATCGGCGTAGAAGTCAGCGCCGACGGCGAAGAAACCGTGGTCGTCGATCATGCCGTCACCGTCGTCGTCCCCGCCGACTCGGAATTTCTCAGCGCCGTTGATCTCAGCGGAGCTTCGGCCAGCATTGAGGGGGACAAAATTGTCGTGAGCGGGATTGAAGTCACGGACAAAGACAGTGGCATGACCGCGTCCGTCGATATTGACCTCAACTATAAGACCGGTCTGCAATCCTTTCAGATATCGTCGGCGCAAGAGCCTGCTGGTGACCTGGATGTAGACGAAATCCTGAATGATGTCGCCCACGCCATTTTCGCCACCTATGACGCGCTGAATATGGCGACGACAAACCCGGATCCATCTGCCGGGAGGGAGGTGAACGTGGACTACCTGGGTTCAGCCGTCTTTTCCCTAGTCGGGATCAGCGCTGCAAGCGAGGCTGATGCGATTGACCTGCTGCCCGCCGTCCAACATGCCTGGCGGGATGCGCGTGTCCCCTGGGAGCAGAGCGAGGCGTTTCTGTTTGGACCGGTGGACACGGACGAACACGACCCCTTCCTGGACACCTGGCCGCTCAACGTCACTGACCTCGAAGCCATCATCGCGTCCAGCGCGGACATTGCGACCGTCGAGCTTGCTGACGACGTTCAGGGCTTCCATGCCCTGGAATATCTGCTGTTCCAGGATATGAACGGCAGCACCGACCCGGCCGCGATTGTGGCTGCCCTCCATAACGACGAACGCAGGAGAGCCTACCTGCGGAGGGTGATGGGTGAGTTTGCCAGCCACACCCAGGCGCTCCGCGACAGTTGGGATCCCGATATGGGGAATTTCTTGGCGCAATTTGCCACCGCTGGCCACGGCAGTGATACCTACGACAGCGCGGCAGCGGCCATGGAAGAGTTGGTCAATGGCATGAGCGGTATTGCGGAGGAACTCGCTGGAGCAAAAATGGGCGACCCCTTAGCAGCAATGAGCAATGCGGAAGAAGAGTCGCGCTACAGCAACAACTCCAGGATCGACTTCCTCAATAACGTGCGCAGTATCAACAACGTCTATGAGGGCCGTTTTGACCAGAGCGACAGCACCTCGATGGGGGTAACGGATTTTGTCGCCAACCAAGACCCGGCCCTGGACGCGGAGGTCCGGATGGCAATCCGTGACGCCATGGCGGCGATCATCGCCATCCCAGAGCCCTTTGGGCAGAGCATCACTGACCATCCCGATGCTGTCCAAAAGGCCGTTGATGCAGCCACGCACTTGATGGAAACGCTGGACAGAATCCATCCCGTTATCGATGCGGCGGATTTCGCCCACGACCACTAACCGCACGAGTGCAGGACCGATGAGCCGGAGTGGGCTTGATCCCGCTCCGGCTACCAGGACAGAGTCTCACATTGGGAACAGTTCATGCAGAAACCTCGCTTTGTCGTCTTCATCCTCACGTTGGTCACCCTGTGTGTCTCCACCTTCTTCCGCCATTCCTCAGCCTGGGCCACTATTACCGCGACCCTGGAAAACCCACCCGACGGGGAACACATGTCCGGCATTCGTACTATCTCTGGCTGGGCGTATAGCGATACGGGCGCGCAGGTCAGTGTCCGGCTTCGCATTGACGGCGAACTCCAGGAAACGATTCCGTGTTGCGGAGAACGCAGCGATGTCCAGACCGTTTTTCCGAATGCCCCTTTGGCCACATCCTTCAGCCTGTTGTTCAATTATGGCCAGCTCAGTGCCGGAGTGCATACTATTGGAATCGAAGTCCAGGCCGCTGGTGAGACCATAGTGGTTCTGGATCACGCTGTGGCGGTCGTCAAACCAGGGGATGTGGAGTTTGTGGAGACGATGGATATGACGGCCGCCACTGTTCACATTGAGGACAACGAACTGCTGATAGCCGATGCGCTTGTCCAGCATATCCCGACTGACCTGCGTCTCAAATATGCGCCCAGCTTCCAATCGCCGCTCCTGGTTGAAGCCAGGCCGAGCGGAGCCGATGGAAGCCAGACCGCGGCCCTGGCCGGCGGAGCCACAACGCTTTTCGATGCCTCCAGCCAAGCGTTTGAGCTGCCGGCTCCGAATCTCGACGGGGTACGGCTGGATAAGCATCTGGCTGGGGATGCCGCTTTTGGAGACAGCTTTGTCACCGCCCCTGCTCCGGTCTTCAGCGGGCTGGGGCCCATTTTCAATAATAATGCCTGCGACAGTTGCCATCCAAAAAATGGCCGCGGACGGCCGCCGCGGGATGGCGAACGCATGGCCTCCATGTTTCTTCGGGTCAGCCTGCCCGGTACCGACCCGCTGACGGGCGGTCCCCTGGCCGTCCCCGGTATGGGCACGCAGCTCCAGCACCTCGCCAACTTTGGAGTGCTACCCGAAGCCGATGTTGCCATCAGCGAAGAGTTTAACGACGGCATGTTTGGCGACGGCGAGGCGTTTGAGTTGCGCCGTCTGCACTTTCGGATCGAGAATCCTACCCAGCCGCTTCCGGACACGGTGCTCACTTCTCCTCGCACCGCCCTTCCCGTCTTTGGACGGGGTCTGCTTGAAGCGATTGATGAGGACACGATTCTTGGCTTTGCGGACGAGGACGATACGGACGGCGATGGCATTTCAGGCCGACCCAATTGGGTCTGGGACGTGGTGCGGCAGCAAACGGCGCTCGGACGCTTTGGCTGGAAGGCCAATAACCCAAACCTCTTGCAGCAGACCTTTACCGCCTACAACCAAGACATGGGCGTGACCAATCCCTTCCTTCCCCAAGAAAGCGCATTTGGTCAGATTCAGGATGACGGCTTGGCGGACGACCCTGAGATTGATCGGGAAACGGTTGATGTTGCGACTTTTTACGTTCAGACACTCGCGGTGCCTGCCCGTCGCAATCTCGACGATCCGCAGGTGCAGGACGGAGAAGACCTCTTTCATGAGGCGCAGTGCACGGGCTGTCATATTCCGACCATTCGGACCGGCGTCTTAGCCGGAGTGCCAGAAGTGTCCAACCAGACCATTCACCCCTACACCGACCTGCTTCTGCACGACATGGGAGACGGCCTGGCGGATGGCCGGCCGGATTTTGTCGCAACGGGTCGGGAATGGCGGACACCCCCGTTGTGGGGCATCGGCCTGACCCGGCGCGCCCAAGGTCACACCTTGTTCCTGCACGATGGTCGGGCGCGCAATCTCACAGAGGCCATTTTGTGGCATGGCGGGGAAGCCGAAGCCGCACGGGAAGCTTTCCGCCGGATGCCCGTGGACGAGCGCGAGGCATTACTCACCTTTTTGGAGTCGCTATAGGGATCACCATGCAGCAAGTGAGTACGCCGCATATCTATAGAATACCAAGTTGCAGGGAGAAGGTTGCTTCCCCTGCCGCAGGCCCTGGGGTTTGACTACCCCTACCCCGGGGCCTGCTCTCCTCGGGCTGACGTTTCGGACTGGATGAGGAATGGTATGGTACGAAAAAGCGCATCCTCCCGCAGACAGCAGACTGGCTTTCTCAGCGCCCGTGCCATACTCCTGCTCTCCGAATACAGCCTTATCCTCTTTCTCTTGTGGGCGGTTGCTGTCGAGCAGACCAAACCCATCCGACCACTGGTTTCTCAGCGACCCGAAGCTCCAGAGATGGCGCTCACTAGCGTGGCCCACGCCGCCCTCCCGTCTCATTCATCTCCGGGCCAACACATGCCTACGCAGTGGCAATGTCAGCCGGCTGAACTCCCTGGGCAATTTCCTGGCGTAACCCAGGTTGATCTGTGCCCCGACCCTGGCGTGCCCATCCAAATAGGCGCGCTCCGTTTGCACGTCTGTCAGCGCGACTTTTTTCAGATTGCAGAGGCGATTAACACAGTCGAGGCCCGCTTACCCGCGGCTGAAACAACGGCAAGGTTAAGCAAAACAGACCCGGACCATGACCCCCGAGAATAAAGGAGAACGACTATGTATGACACGCACCTGTGGCAAACACCGGATAAACGCATCAGTGTTTCTTTATGTTCCGAAGGCTGTCTGCACGTGATGGTGGGCCGAGCCATCATTAAAATGACCCCGGAAGAATTCTTTGCGCTGCAAGCCGTGGCAGCCAAGGCCGCCCAGGATTTGCGGAAGCCACCCGTCCCACAGCAGGGCTCGGTAGGTCATTAAGAGCGGTGATACGCTCGGAAGCGAGCTACGGGCGACCCAAGAACCAACGTCATACCCGTCAGAATAGGGTCAGTGCGTTCAAATCAATATCGGCAATATGGCGCGCCGTTGCAAAGGATAATTCTCAAATGTCTCGTGATACCAAGCGTGGCGCCAGAGTGCCCTCGGCACCATGTTTGCAATCGTCCACAGGGCAAACGCGAGGCCCGGCAGCGACCAGCTCAACAGCGCGAAGCCGACCCATTCGATTATTTCGCCCAGCAGATTGGGGCATGACACGAGATTGAAAACACCGCCGCGGGGAATGACGTATTTGCCACCGTTATCCATACGCAACCGCCAGAGACGATAGTCAGACCAGATATTCAACGCGCCGCCGCTTATTGCCAACGTCATACCGATGACAAATCGCGGGTCGGTCACCCAATCGTTGGCATAATCGGCGATGTATCCCATAAACCATCCCCATAAGCCGCCGTTGAGTACATTGAAAGCTATGCCGGACGCGCACAGCATGACTCGTATCTTGCTATCGCGTCGTGGAACAATCCACGGCCATATCAGCGCTCGATGGGTGTAGTGCGCGACCCACAGAGCGACCACTGTATTGCCGACAAAATGATGGTGCGGACTGAAAGAGTAAATGACCGGGAAGGTAAGCAGCGCGGGCACCTCCATCACAAACCAACCCCAGCGGCTGTTGATGCGAGGCCCGATACCCGTGCCCCCAACGCGCTCTACCGGGTCCCACTTCACCAAACCCGCGATCAGTGCCAACGGCGACAACCCCGCCCAAATTCCGGCGAGGACCTCAAATGCGGGAAATTCCCCGCTCACAAACACATTCCCTGCTCTTTGAACCAATTGAGGGCATCGCGGATCGATTCTTCAAGTGGTCGAGATTCGTATCCCAATTGTCTCCTCGCCGAGGACTCATCAACAGACACCGGACAGTCTCGCAAAAGGTCAAGCGAATTTCTGGAGTAAAGAGGCGGTTGATCTTTCATCGCAGCGTACAGTTGAATAAAAGGCAAACCCGCCAGAGCCAGAAAATAGGGCATGGCAGGGCGCGTCACACGACGCCCCAGAATTTGGGAACACAGACGTGCCAGTTCAATAATCTTTGCGTATCGCCCCGTGGTAAAATACACCTCACCATGACATTCGCTCTTCCCCACCGCATTTGCGATAGCAGCCGCCACATCTCGCACATCGCTCCACCAGAATCCCTCATCGATGAGACACGGCAACCGCTTTTGCGCGATGGCGAGCAACATGCCACCAACGAGGGTCGGCTCCGTATCGCCGGGACCTATAAGACTCGAAGGGCAGATGATAGATGCATTGATCCGACCACTCCTTGTCGCTTCGAGCACGCTGATATGCGCTTCGGTTTTTGTGACCGTATAGGGGATTTTGGAATGCTGTCCCAGCTTTGAATCAGCGTCTAAAACCCTTCCACGCAACGGGCTAAATGCGTGTATAGAACCGATGTACACCAGCCTGCGTACGCCGTTGCCAACACACGCTTTAATCGCGTTTCGGGTACCCGTCAGGTTGACTGCCCTGGCCAAATCCTCGGGATCAGCGCCAATCGTCACAATCGCAGCATTGTGTACGACGACATCAGCATTTTGGAATGCCGAGTTCAACGATTCGACATTTCGAACATCCGCAGGCCACAATTCGACCCGCTTGCTCAGATCATCGGGAAATTTGCGACTGCTGCCCTGGCACGTAACAGCGCGCACCGTATACCCGCACCGCAGCAAGGCGCGGCATATATGGCTTCCGAGAAAACCCGCAGCACCGGTCACGGCAACGAGGCGTTTTGTGTCTTTAGGATAGTATGCCTTGTCGTTGGAATCGGACATCACCCATTCCTCAGTTATCATTGGCGGCGCTATTGGCCAACTCCAGGACGAGTGTCACTCCCTACGCCTTTCTCCAGACCGTGCAGCGCGAAGACTTGCACCGACAAGTCCTCTACCCACTTGCGAGCACGTAAAAAATCTCTTCAGTAAACCTCAACATATTACAGGATCCGTTTCAATATCCTTTGTCACTGAAAAGACGAGAGTCCTTCAGGGTCAACCTCACCGGCTGCTCCGCTGTCGGAAATGCAGAGCGGCGGTCTGGCCGGTCCTGGGTCTGTAGGGAGGGGGCCCCAGGGCGGTAGGAGGGATGCCCCGGGGCCGAATGCAAGGCCCAACACCAAACCTTGCATAGCGAAAACGGCGAACCTGCGGCTGGCACTCGGCTCACAACAAAAGAGCCCGCAGAGTGCATATATCTCTACGGGCTCGAGGCTATTTGCCGTTGGCCTTTCGCGAGTTCTATTGAAATTGAATATCAATTTCAGTTAGGTAGTTTAACCTTAAGGGCAATATCTGTCAAGTCCCGTTCCGCTCCAGTACAGGATGAGGTTTCTTCCTGAAGAATAGTCACCTAGGTGCCGGTGTGGGCGGGCTCTCCTCTGCCCGAAAGCCCGCCTCGATGTGGCTACCGTCACAGTACGGCTTGTTTTTGGAGTTGCCGCAGCGGCATAAATACAGGGGATCTTTTTGTCCCCGGTACTTCCCCCCTCTCCTGTCGGTGAGGCTGGTTTCTCCGCGGACTTCATACGGACCGTTCTTTAGGGCGCGGATCGTCACCTTTGTCATGCAGGTCTCTTTCTCTTCAACATTCTCGGGCTCAGGCTATCATTCACAGGAATACGCGCTAGGGTGGCTCTGCCCCGGCCAGCCCGAGTGGATAATGCATTGGCGTCGAATTATATTGCAGCGGGGCTTGTTTCTATAATTGAAATTGATTATCAATTTCATCGAAGAGAGGAAAGCGGGGCCACATGGATGAAAGCCCCCCTGTTAGATATGAAAACACTTGCCGAACTCGGTCCCGAAGAGCGGGGCTGTATTCACTCCATCACGGGCACGGACGGCATTGCCCAGCGGCTGGCTGAACTCGGCTTTACCAGCGGTCAGACCGTACAGGTCATCCGTTTCGCGCCGCTGGGCGATCCGATGCAGATACGTATCCGAGGCTTTCATCTCGCGCTCCGGCGACACGAGGCCAGGCGGGTCTGTCTTACCGAACACTAAGAATAGAGGAGTAGGCTGCCCGCTACGGGCCTTGCCCTATCGCTATGGATGTCGCAACACCAGCAGCCCCGTCTGCCCGCACCGCCACCGCTCCCGGTGCCGATTCCTATCGGGTGGCCGTGATCGGGAATCCCAATACGGGCAAGACGACCCTCTTTAACGCCCTCACCGGGCTCAGCCAACACACCGGGAATTACCCTGGGGTGACGGTCGAAAGTGCGCTGGGCGAATTTCGTCAGAATGGCGTCCGGTTTCTCGCGGTTGACCTGCCGGGTGTCTATTCGCTTGCGCCGCGCGCTCCGGATGAGATGGTCGCCGTCTCCGTCCTGCTCGGCTTCGGCAACGAAGTAGTCACGCCGGACCTTGTCCTGTGCGTGGTCGATGCGACAAACCTCGATCGCAACCTGTATATTGCGACCCAGATCATGGATATCGGGCTTCCCTGTGTCATTGCGCTGACCATGCTGGATCTGGCGGAAAAGCACGGCATACATATTGATATTGCCGCCCTTGAAAAACACCTGGGGGTGCGCGTCGTCCCGGTTCAGGCCCCAAAACGTCGGGGGATCAATCAACTCCGGCAGGCCTTGTGCGATACGCTCAACGCAGCCGTCTCCCCACCCCGACCGGTTGTGTTTCCCGAAGCGTTCACACAAGAGGTCCGGGCGCTGACTCAGCAACTCAGCCAGACCCACCCGACTTCCGGCTTCCCCCACTTTCTGGTTGAGCGGCTGCTGATCGACGCCGGTGGCATGGTTGAACAGGACCTCACCCGACAGCACGGAGCACGGGTGCGGGACTCCGCCCACGCGGCCCGTCAGCGCTTGGCCGCTGAGGCGACCCGGCTCCCGCAGATGGAAGTGGATTACCGCTATGCGTGGATCGCCCAGGTCGTGGCTGAGGCGCGGCGCTCTTCACCTCCCGCGAGCCATGGCCGCACCAACTGGTCCGAGCTGATTGACTCCCTGGTCACCCATAAAGTCTGGGGGCTGGTGATTTTTCTGAGCGTTATGGGCGTGACCTTCCAGTCCATTTTTTCCTGGGCGCTGCCGCTCATGGACAGCATTGACAGCGTCTTTTCGGCGCTGGGCGCCTGGGTCGGTAGCGCGCTGCCCGAGGGTCCGCTCCGAAGCCTGATCGTCGATGGCGTGATCGGCGGGGTGGGTGCGGTGGTGGTGTTTGTCCCGCAAATTGCGATGCTGTTCGGTTTGATCGCCCTGCTTGAAGATTCCGGCTATATGGCACGGGCGGCCTTTCTCATGGACCGGGTAATGGCCGGCTTCGGACTGTCGGGGCGGAGCTTTATTCCGCTACTCTCCTCTTTCGCCTGTGCGATTCCGGGCATTATGGCGGCCCGCACCATCGACAATCAGCGCGACCGGATTGCGACCATTCTGATTGCGCCCCTGATGAGTTGTAGCGCACGGCTGCCCGTGTATGTGCTCCTGATCTCGGCTTTTATCCCGGCCCAGACCGTATGGGGGATTTTTGGTTTGCAGGGACTGACGCTCTTTTGCATGTACTGTCTCGGCCTGCTCGTTGCCCCCCCGATTGCCTGGATACTCAAGCGGACGCTCCTGAGTGGTGAAGCCGTACCTTTTCTCATGGAACTGCCGCCCTTTAAGCTGCCGGCCTGGCGGGTGGTCGTGTTTCGCATGTACGACCGCAGCCTGGCCTTTCTCAGGCGGGCTGGCAGCATCATCCTGGCCACCACCATCCTGGTCTGGGCACTCTGCTACTATCCGAATCAGGACCTCGTCTCAGAAGAGCTTGAGACCCGCCGGGCGACCGCCACGGAAGCCGAACTGGCGCTGCTTGAGCGTGAGGTCGCCGGCATTCGCTTGCGCGAAAGTTATCTGGGACAGGCCGGACGGGCGATTGAGCCGCTTGTTCAGCCCTTAGGCTGGGACTGGAAAATCGGCATGGCCACGCTGGCGAGTTTTCCGGCCCGTGAGGTGATTATTGCCGCACTCGGGACGATCTATAATCTGGGTGCCGGCCAGGATGAGGAGAGCGTTGAACTGCGTGAGGCCATGCGGGCGGAGCGCTGGTCGGACGGCCGACCGGTGTATACGCCGCTTGTGGCGGTTTCGATCATGGTCTTTTTTGCCCTGTGCTGTCAGTGCGGCGCCACCCTGGCGACCATCAAGCGGGAGACCGATTCCTGGGGCTATCCGCTCTTGACCTTTGTCTATATGACGGGTCTGGCCTACCTGGGGGCGCTGGCCGTGTATCAAATAGGTAGTCGGGTGATTGGCTAAAGCATGGACCTGCAAACTCTGCTGATATTTTCGGTTATTGCCGTCGCCGTCTTATACCTTGGCCGCTCGCTCTGGCCCAGGCGTGCGAAAACGGGCTGCGCCGCCTGCCCGCAGAACCGGCAGCGCGCGGACGATTACGTGTGAGGTGAGGCAGACGGGACCCAGCCTTGCCCTTCAGTCGTTGCGTTCCGGTTGCCCGTTCCTTCCAGCAACTCCCAATTGCTATGCATACGCCCCTGTGCCAAGCCACGCCTCTGGCTCTCTTCTGGTTTCTGATCATGGGGGCCCTCGGAGTTTTTTTCCCCTACTACGGCTTGTATTTACGTGAGAACATCGGGCTTGACGGGTTTCAGGTTGGCGTTGTCTTTGCCACCCTGCCCCTGGTCGGTTTCTTCGTTCAGCCTCTGTGGGGTATTGTCGCGGACCGGAGTGGGCTACGGATTCGCGCCCTGGCGGTGTTGGCCTCGGGTTCGGCGGCCGGCTATTTCTTACTTGGCTGTGTGGACGGCTTTCCGGCCCTGGTGTGCATCACGGTTCTGTTCGCCTTTTTTTCTCGCGCCCTGATTCCCATGACCGTTTCGGTGAGCCTGGCGGTGCTCCAGGGCAGTCAGCATGCCTTTGGCATTATCAGGGCGTTTGGGACACTCGGGTTTTTCTGTGCCGTGCTTGGCTTTCCGTGGCTGTTGGCCGCCCTCCCCCCGCTAGACGCATTCCGGACAACATCTCTCGGTCTGACGTCGGAGCCCCAGCTGGGTATCCTCTTCCCGCTGGCCGCCGGCCTGACCCTGTGTGCAGCCGTCTCAGCGCTCACCCTTCCCCACCGGGGGCCGGTTGCGCTGCGCGCGCTGCAAGGCGAGTGGCGCAGCCTCCTCTCTCAGGGGCCGTTCCTGCGCCTGACCCTGGTTGGATTTCTCGCCTTTCTCTTTCTCCACGGTCCGATGGATATCTTTCCCATTTATATCCGCGACCGAGGGGGCGATATCGAGACCATTCGCAATATGTGGTGTGTGATGCTCATCCCGGAGATTGTCTTCATGACCTTACTGGGAACGAGTGTCCGTCGCCTCGGGGCGCGTGGGCTCCTGACCGTGGGGATAGCTGCCGGCGCTATTCGCTGGCTTGTCCTCAGTCAAGTAACCGCCCTGCCGCTGCTCTACCCGGTCCAGGTTCTCCACGCCCTGACGGTCACCGGCCTCTTTCTGGGGGGACCGCTCTATCTCGAAGCAACCATACCACCCCAACTGCGCTCAACCGGCCAGGCCCTGTTTAGCATGATCAGTATGGGCTTGGGTGGGGGGTGTTCCAGCTTGATGACTGGAGTCCTGCTTGAACAGGCCGGGATTAACGCACCGTATCTCGCTGGCGGGGCTGGCGCACTTTTGTTGCTGCTGCTGCTCCCGTCTCTCCTGCCGTCCCTGCATCCCCCTCCACGGTCGCAGGACCACGGCTAAATTACTGCGGGATCTTGATGTAAAAGTCGCCGTATGCGGCGACCTTCAAGGTATGGCCGGGAAAGACGACGATCGTCGTGGTCGGCAGCTCGACGACGGCCGGGCCCCGCACCGTCATGCCGGGCTCGAGTGCTTGGCCCGCGTAGATATTCGTATCGGCGAAATCAGCGTGCTCGGGAAAGTAGAGCGGCCGCGTGCCTGACTTTGCCGGTGAGGGATCTTCAGGACCCAGCGTCCGCTCTTCCAGCAGCAGCGGCGGCAGCCGACCTGTCGCGGTGACCCGCCAGCCGTTCATGTCGACCGGCATATCGCGCAGGCAATAAGTGTAAAGGCGTTCGTGGGTATCGTGGAAGGAGTTGGCCATGCGTTCGATGTCGTCCTCGCCGAGCGGGCCGCTCGGGATCGACACGATGATCTCGTGCGTCTGGTAGGGGTATTTCGCGTCGGCAAACCGTGTCGTCTTGATGTCCTCGGCCGCGAAGCCCTGCGCCTTGAGCTCCGCCTGCGCCTGTGCCTCCATCTCCTCGTAGATCGCGTTAACGGTATTGATATCCATGTCCCCGGTATTCATCGGCCGCGTCGTGAGATAGGCGTGTCCGACGTCTGCGGCGAGCATGCCGAACGCACACAACCCACCTGCGATGGTCGGGCAGATAGCCTTGCTGACACCGAGCTCCTGCGCGATCTTTGCAGCGTGCGCGCCGCCGGCTCCGCCGCCGACGACGACGGTATAACCGCGCGGATCGACACCGCGCATGACCGACACCGCGCGCATCGCACCAACCATCTCAGTGTTGATAATTCGGTAGATCGCCGCGGCCGTTTCGACCGCGCTCATTTCGAGGCGGTCGCCGACGGCCGTCAACGCGTGTTCGGCCGCCGCGCGGTCGAGCGTCATCCGTCCGCCGAGAAAATTCTCGGGATTGATATAGCCGAGGATCAGGTTCGCGTCGGTGACGGTCGGCGCTGTACCGCCGTGGCCATAACACGCGGGCCCCGGCGCGGCGCCGGCGCTTTGCGGGCCTACGCGCAACATGCCGCCGGGATCGATCCACGCCATACTCCCGCCGCCCGCCCCGATCGAATGGATGTCGACGGCGGCCACGCCGAGCGGAAAGCCCGCGATCTCCATATCCGTGCTCATCGGGACCTCGCCGCCGGTGATCATGGACACCTCGAAGCTCGTGCCGCCCATCTCGATCAGCATTTGATCCCGCTCGCCGTGGCGGTGACCTATGAACAAGCTCGCCGGCGGGCCCGCGGCGGGCCCCGAGCCGACCGCGAGCACCGGCCGCTTCTGGATCTCAGGCACGCGAGCCGATCCGCCGGTGATCTGCATGATCAAGAGGTCCTTCTGATAGCCATTGTCACGAAAGAACTCAGAGATCTTGGTCAGATAGTCTTCGATCGCGGGACCGACGTAGGCGCTCAACACCGTGGCGCAGGCCCTCGGGTATTCTCGAATCCGGGGCAGGATGTCGGTGCTCAATGCCGTATAGGCGTCCGGCATTTCCTCGGCGAGGATCGCCTCGACGCGCCTTTCGTGCGCGGGATTGATCATTGACCACATCAGGCACACCGCGACCGAGTCAACGCCTTCCTCTTTGAAGTGGGCGAGCGCCCGCCGCACGCTGTCTTCGTCAAGCGGTTCCTCGACTTCGCCTGTATAGAGCATGCGTTCGGATACGTCCAAGCGCAAGTGGCGTGGGATCAACGGCTCGGGAGGCAAGAGCTGGAGGTTATAACGGTCCGGTTTGTGGCCATCGCGAAGGTACAGGATGTCGCGGAATCCCTCGGTGTGAAGGATCCCCATCTTGGGACCACTGCGATTGATGATGGTATTGGTGGCAATGGTGGTGCCGTGGATGATATGGTCGCAACGTGTGACGAATTGCGTGACATCCAGGCCCTGTTGCCGAGCGAGGTCCCGCACACCGTCGAAGATTGCCTGCTCGGGCGCCGCAGGCGTGCTCGGCGTCTTCCAGACCTCAAGGCCGCCCGCCTCGGTCGCGAGGATGAAATCGGTGAACGTGCCGCCGATATCGATGCCGAGGCGCATACCCATGAATGCAGGTTCCCTAGTCGTCGGAGCGGGAATTAGAGCGTGGCGTCTGCATCCTCCGGCGGCAACGGATTGAGCGCGTACTCGTCCCCCGGTCCGAGGAGCGAGCGGAAGTAAGTCCCCGCGCTCGGCCCTGACGGATCAATGATCTCGATGGTCTGACTCGCCCGCATCTCGGTGCGTAACGCCTTGGTGGCCACTTCGTCTACCGCGAAGGTTTCCGGATCCATCACGACACCGTAATCGTTGCGCGCGGTTTCGACGCTGATGAACTCGTCGCGCGCGTCGCACGCGACTTTGTCCGGCGGGCGATCGATTGGATTGCCGTAACCGCCGCCACCGGTCGAGACCGCACACCAAGTCTCGCCTTCGCGCGTACGGAAGTACGATGACGCACTCACGATATACTTCTTGCCGTCCTTGTCCACGCGGTACAGCGCACCGCCGTCACCCGGCTTGCCTCCGAACAATCCGAACGGCGGATTGGACATGCCGTCGCCGTACCCGTAATTGTCGATCTGGCCGGTGCCACGCGGCGTCATAAAGAAATTCAGGCCCGGTCCGCCGCAATGCTTGCCGGCGCCCATCGAATCGGTACGTACCTGGTATTCCTTCACCACGAGCGGGAAGTGTAGCTCGATGATCTCGATCGGGGCAAAGCGCAGCCCCCCTACGGTTCCAGGCGTGACCAGAAACGGCCAGCCGTCGGAGGTTGCCGACGCGCCCCCACCGGAGCTGCCGTTGAAGAGGATTACGCCGAAGGGCTTCTCGACGCCTTCGATGCGTCGGTCGATCCCGGTCGTCACGCAGTTAGGCGTCACGTGTCCACAACCGGCGACGGCCTTCTCCGGGATCGCCTGCGCGAGACACTTCCACACCGCGTCGGTGATCGAATCGGCCGGCACAATGGTCGCCGCGGCAGTCGGTCCCGGCCATTCGGCGTTGACGATGGTGCCCTTCGGCGCCTTGACCTCGATGTGTTGCTGGCACCCCTCGTTGTGTGGGATGCTGGGATCGATGCACATGAGGATCGCGGTCGACACCGAATTGCGGCAGGTCGCCCAGCCCGCGTTTACGCCACCGCGCCCCTGTGGATCAGAGCCTTCGAAATCGACGGTGAGTTTATGGCCGTTGATGGTCAGCTTACAGCGAATCGCGATATCGGTGCGCCCGTAGCCGTCCGAATCAACCCATGCTTCGGACTCGTAGATTCCGTCCGGCCAAGTTTCGAGCTCTTCGCGCGTGCGCCGGTCGGCGTACTCAATGATCTCGCGCGAGAGGCGTTTGAGCGTATCGGCACCCCAGGTGTCCAGGAGTTCCAGCAGGCGCTTCTTACCGGTTTTCGCTGAACCGATCTGTGACATCAGATCGCCGTAGATGAAGTCGCGGTAGCGGACGTTTTCCAACAGGAAGTTCAAGACATCCTTTCGCATCTCGCCGCGGTCGGCGATCTTCAAGGGCGAGATCTGCAGGCCCTCGCTCCAGATGTCGGTAGCGTAGGTCGGCACGCTGGTACGATACGCCGAGCCGACGTCCATGTGGTGCCCAGTCGCCGCCGACCAGAACATATGCTCGCCCTCGTAGAAGACGGGTGTGGCGAGCACGAAGTCGCCCAGATGAGTATTACCGTAATAAGCGCTGTTGACAAGGATCAAATCGCCGTCGTGGAGCTCCTCGGGGCCAAAGAACTTCGCGATCTCGCCAATCGTGACGGGCTGCGCATTGACGTGAATGGGCAACCCGTCAAACACGCAGAGCGCGTTCGGCGGGTTGCCCGCATCGTAGACCGCGCAGGAGAAATCTCGCGCCTCGGCGATGATCGACGACCACGCGGAGTATTCGAAGGTCAACGACATCTCCTTGACGATCGCATTGAGTGCGTTGAAGACCACCGCGAAGGTGGTCGGATCAAGTTTGCGCGTGGCGCCCTCGAGCGTCTCGCCCGCCGTCGTGAGATCCTCGGCGGTGGCTTCCTTTCCGATGGTGCTCACCGTGCCGTCACCTGCTCACGCCACGCGGGTCGAGGGTTCGGGCAGCTTCTTGAAGGCCTCGAGCAGTTGCTCAAGACTCCACACGGCACCCCAACCAACTTCGCACATCCTGATGGTCGGCGCGTGCAGCTCGGGTAAGGTCGTGCCGCAGCAGTCCTCGATCATGATGGCCTTGTAGTCGCGGTACATCGCGTCCTTCGTGGTGCCGGCAACGCATTGATTCGTGAGCACGCCCGAGATGATCAGGGTCTCGACCGCGAGCCCCTTCAGGATCGTGTCGAGCTCGGTGTTGAAGAACGCGCTCAAGCGCCGCTTGTCCACGATCCACTCGTCGGGGAGCACTTCGTACTCGTCGTATATGCCGTGCCCCCAAGAGCCGACGCGGAAGCCGCCTCCGTGTAGAAATGGCCGGGTATCCCAGAAGACCCCGGCATCGATCTCGTTGTGCAGGCCGTGGGTGGTCCATATCACCGGCACGCCCTTGGCGCGAGCGCCGTCGAGCATGCGCTTGGTCGGCTCGATGACGCGTTGCATGTGGGAGATGGCGACACCGCTCTTCGCGTACCAGCCGTCGTCCGAAAGAACGTCGTTCTGTAGGTCGATCAGGACCAAAGCGGTATGGCCGGGCACCAGCGACCAATCGGGCGCGGTGTAAGCTTGTCTTGACATTGGAAACCTCCTCTCAGCGAATATGGGGCATTACCTTGTTGGCAAACAGTTCGAGCGACTCGGCCACCTTTTCGTGCGCTAGGCCCGGGAAATGCCACAGACCCCACACCTCGTGAATATCGGGGTAATCGTCCTTGAGCTTGTTCACGCGTTCGATCGCATGCTCGGGCGTGCCGACGATGTAGAGGTCGTCCTCCAACAGATCATCTGCGTTGAGCTCGTCACCGACCACCTGGGTCACACCGCGATCCTTCGAATTCTGAAACCATTTGTCGTAGACCTTCATCATGTTCTCGGCATAGGGTTTCAATTCCGCCCAGGTTTTCTCGGGATCCTCGGAAACGATGAAGTAGCGAAGATGGCGCACGTCCCCGGGTCCCCAGCCGAGCTTCTTGCATTCCTCTGCGTAGAGCTTGGGGGACTCCATGCCTGATCCTTGTGAGAGAATTCCGACGCGGTCTCTCGCCGCACGGCGCAGGCCGGCGGGCGCGCGGCCGCCATAGAGGATCGGGATATCATGCGCGGGCGGCGGATCCGGCGTGATGTTGGAGTATTTCCAGAACTCGCCATCGTAGCTGAAGGTCTCACCCTGCCAGCACTTGCGAATTATGTCCACACCTTCGCTCAGGCGCGATCCGCGCTCACGGGTCGGGATCCCCCAGCCGTCGTACTCGACCTCACGGTAGCCTTGCACGAGCCCGAGGCAGAAGCGCCCGCCGGACATCAAGTCGATTACGGCCGCTTCCTCCGCCACCAAAACGGGATCGTGCAGCGGCAGGATGAGATTCGGCCCGATCTCCATGCGTTTGGTGCGCGCCGCCAGCGCGGCGCAGACCGCCATGGGTGATGTGCAATGGCCTTCGGGCTCGGTGAAGTGGTGCTCATAGACCCAGCAACTGTCGAACCCCAGCTCTTCGGCATAAACAGCGAGCTCGATTTCGTCCTGATAGAGCTGTGACCAAGACTTGGTGCGAAACTGCTGCGGATACCTCATGTGGATCGAGAAACCTACTTTCATGTAGCTCTCCGTTTGTTATTTGCTCGTTGGAAACTGCAGTTCCATCCTGGCGCGGCTCTCTGTCGACCGGCCAATAAGCTACGCCATACACCATATGGCTAAAAAGCGCTACGCTTTTGTACTGTGAAAGAGACCGCTACGAACACCACGGCCAGCACGATGACGCCGATCCCGATCATCCCGGTGCCCCCCAACACGGCACAGCTCGCGAAGGCCGCTAATCGCGACGTGCAAGTTCTAGCTGGCGTTTGAACGCATAAGTCGGGTTGGTCAGAGAGCGGCTTTCCCGCACGACACCCGTCAGTCCGTCCGACGGATGACCTCCACCTCAACGGTGGACGAGGAGGCGGGCGTGTGGGCTTCAATACGCCGCCGAATCGTACGCTTCAGCGCGGTCCGGGTGGGTGGCAGGAGCAGACTGAAACCGACAATATCGGTCACAATTCCAGGGGTAATCAAGAGCAGTCCGGCCCCAAGAATAAGAGCGGCGTCGATAAGCTCTCCGGTTGGCGCAATGCCGTTGTGAAGATTTTCCTGCATCTGCCGTAGCGTTCGCCAGCCTTCCAGCCGTGCCAGATACGCGCCAACAACACCCGTACCGACAACCAGCAGAATCGTCAGGCCGACTCCGAGGACACTGCCAACCTGGAGAAGCAGATACAACTCCGTGAGCGGGACAATGGTGAATAATAGGAGAAGTCGAAAGAACATAACTTACGCAGAATATGGGTCAAGCCTGTCCAAAACTGAGGACAGCTCAGGTAGGAGCCAAGGTGTTACCGCACGCCACGGCTCGGTCGATCGGGCAAAAGATTACGCAGGAACGGCAGTCCGACCACGAGAACGGCTGCACCAAGACCGAGCCAGATGACATTGCTCCATACCATCCCCATGACGATCATAGACAACCCCCACAGGGCGATCAGCAGACACAGGCCGGCTTGCAGGACAACAGGGTTCATCAGCGTCTCTCTCCTTGCAGAGGTTTTCATTCGTCTCGCGCGTCGCCCTGAGATGCTTTCCGAGCCCGGTCGGCAGCGAGGGCGTCAACCCGGTGGTCTACTAGGGCATCGGCTCGCGCCAGCAAGGCTTCATCGTTGGTGAACTTCTCGACCATATAGCTCAGATCGCTGAGGTCATGAATCAGAAACTTGACCGCCTGATCACGGACCATCTGTTCGCGGACCACGTGGAGCAGGTCTACCACAACGTCTTCCAGTTCGGAGCCTTCTACGTCCAGGGCCATTTCAAAAGCACGCTCGACGGAAATCTTTTTCCCGGCCTCGCGGCTATAGGCGTTGAGGAGAGAGCGGAGGCGGACCACGGTTGAAGGGTCGAACCAGACTTTGCTGCTCTCCGCGACATCCGGGTCGTTCTCAACAACGCCTTCGACGAGGGCCAACGCTCCAAGATGACTGGCTTCGTGACGCGCCATACCAAACCAGAACTTGCGCAGCTCTTCCTGGTCTTCAAACACGCGGGTGAACTGCATATAGAGGGCCATCGCCTTTTTTTCGAGATTGACCGCGGTGCGGAGAATATCTCTGACCGTTATCCGTTGCGGTCGCCGCCGCAGGTCCGCTCGCTCAGCCATGCTTGCCTCTTAGCAAAATAGGGGTGGAGAAGAAACCAAGACGCGCCGGAACAGGGGCGAACCCGCACTTGTTCCGTGGGACTGGAGGGACATTACAGCACGACCTTTTGCTGCCTCAGCAGTACACCGTGTTCCGGATCAAGAGTCACGACCGCCACGCTCCCGCCATCATCCACCCCCATATATAACGGTGCCGGCGTACCGGGATAACACGACGTGGTTGTCCCCTGACTGAGATCGTTGAAGACATGCACATGCCCCATAGCCAGATAATCCAGGCCCGACTGTTCGATCTCTTCCGGTTGCACCGGTGAAGAGCGCTGGATTTCCTCTTCTTCGACATAATAGCCGTGGGCCATACCGATATGCCACCAATCGCCTTGGCGATCCGGCACGCCGGCCAGGGGGCGGAAGGAGGGGTCATGCTCAACCAGGCCCTTGCCCCATATGGTTGCCTGCAATTCCGGGAATTGTATCGTGCGGCCCGCCTCTTCCGTCAGGGTGTGGACATGCGGCCCGGCTGCGGTGAAATCGACCTTTTTGTATATCGACCGGTGGTCGTAACAGTCGTGATTGCCAGGAATGAGGATGACCGGACAGGGCACACGCCGGAGTTCGGCATTGACAAATTCGACCCCGGATTCCGGCACCCGGTTTGAGTCAAACAGGTCTCCGGCAATGAGAAACAAATCGGCCGGCGTATCGCACACGAGGTCAACGACTCTTCGGAACGCGTCCTGAATACGCCGTTGATAGGCCTGACCGGCTTCTCCGCGGCCAAAGGTATCACTCTCAAGATGGACATCAGAGGTATGAATAATGGTCAGGCGTGATTGCGCCATGTACACTCCTTTAGGGGGTCCGGGTCGGATCAGGCACGGTTTTCACAGGCAGAAGAACCGTCGCACTCCCAAGCGTGAGGCGAGCCGCTTCCGCGTTCTCCACCCAGATATCGCAGGCGACATGTCCCGCCCCCGATTCAAGCCATTTCTTGGTCACCCGGCCTGTACACACCAAACGTTCGTTGACATAGGCAATATCACGGTTGGCATACGACAGCTTCTTCAGCCTGCCCTGTTCACCGATCCAGCTTGTCAACAATTGCGATAAAAACGCCCCGCGTAACGGACCGTGCACAACAATATCCCGGTAGCCTTCGCCCTGGGTGAAATCCTTATCAAAGTGAATCCGCTGTGGGTTCCAGGTGATACTGCTATACAGGAACAGTAGGGTGTTTGACGGCGTCTTCTCCAGACTCGGTAGCGTCATCCCTTCGGTCACGTCCTCAAAATACAACTGTGTATCCATGCCTCGCTCGCCTCGCACCACTCAGCGCAAAATAGACGACCCTTTTTCAATAACGACGACCTCATCGTTCTGGTTCGTATAGGTGGTCTCTCGCACCACAAAGATCAAGGGCCCGGATCTCCCTTCTTTCTGGTAGATATCCACTATTGTACTGCGTGCGGTCAGGGTATCGCCCACGCGAATCGGCACAAAAAACTCGATGTCTGTTCCGCCATCCATCAGGCGCGGGAGCGGAGTCGGCGGAATGGGAAAGCGCCCGGCATAAGGCAGCCCGTCGGGACGGAGTTCGTCTTCGGGGACCGGGTCCGTCAGCGGAGCCATATAGAACAGGGGCGGCGCGATCAGCCCGCCATGGCGGCTGTGCTGCGCGCGCTCGGCATCCGTGTAGAGCGGGTTTGCGTCGTCGGTTGCCACCGCAAAGCGTTTGACATCCAGCGCCGTGACCTCAATTGTCCAGGGCGGTGCCTGACGACCGATCCAGGCCCGAATTTCGTCCGTAATCAGCGATTCTGCCACAATCTTCCTCGCCAGCGATCTGATTCCAGTCCCATTTCCCTACCAGTTGGCTATCGGAACGGCAAGCGGGAACACCGCGCCCGGACTGCCTCAAGGGCGCGCACCCTCCCGGCTTGAGCTCCTATCCGGGGGTCTATACAGTCTGGGCATGACTGATTTTGCGCACACGTTTCTCCTCCTCTTCGGCCAGCTCGCCTTTGGCGGGATCTTTGCCTTGAGCATACCGGGGTTTCATGAGATTGAACGCGGGTTTTTCAAGTCCACGGCCTGCGTCTATCTGGGGTGCGGTCTGATTATCGGCATCGGCAAACTGTCTCTGGCTTACTCAGCACTTCCAGACACACTGTGGAATATACGAACGCTTGAAGGCGGTTTGTGGCTGCTGTTTTGCCTCCTGTGCGGACTGTACACTTATACTTTATGGGGGGAGCGCTTTGTCCTGCGTGCTCGTGCCTATCTGCTCACCCTCCTCCTCGGGCTGATCGCTCTGAGTTTCAGCGCCAGCGTGTATCGGACGGCACCGTTTTTTTCAGTCGAGACGCTCGTCTATCCGCTCAGTTTTCTGACCTCGGCCTTGATGCTGGGCGCGGTAGCAACGGGGATGTCCCTGGGTCATTGGTACCTCATCGAGCTCGACCTCTCGATTGACCCCTTTAAGCGGATCTTCACCTTTTATGCCGGTACGATCGTCGTCCAGCTCGCAACCCTGACGCTGGGCCTGGGCCTGCTGCTGCTCAGTAGTCACGCCGCAACAAGCACCAGCGTCCGGGAGCTGTGGACGGAGCATCAGACCCTGCTCTGGATGCGGTTCGGCTTGGGGCCGCTGGCCTCGCTCGGCGTCGCCTATATGATCTGGCGGACGCTTCAGATTCCGCAGACCATGGCGGCAACCGGTCTCTTTTATGTCGCTATTCTGGCGGCTATTGTGGGCGAATTTCTGGGGCGCTTTGTGCTGTTTCGGACAACGCTGCCACTCTAATGGCCGTGCGCCTTAGCAGACGAGGACTAGTCGTAGATTTTCAGGGTCGATATGCGCAGCCCGTCTGAAGTCCAGCCGACATCAAAGCCCACGCGCATGCCCTCGGTCAGGAATCGAATGTCCAGACGAGGCGCCCCGATCAGCCGTAAAAACGGAAAGACAAAGGGAATTTCTTTCCCGGAATCGCTCAGGACGACGCCCGTTTCATTGCCGGAATCAATCTTATGGATCACTCCCTGATAGAAACGGTCCTGGAAGCGGTCTGGGGCGGATTCGCCCTCCGGCTTTTGCGGTATATCCCTTGACACGGTTTGGCCATTTTCCCGGTTCGACTCGTTACGCAAAGAGCATTTCATGCATGGCGCCCCCAGCCGGCACCATGGGGAACACCCCTTCGCTTTTCGGAATGACCACTTCCACCAGAACGGGTCCCGCCTCCGCAAAGGCAGCCCCCAGCGTGGCGGACAGCTCGGACGATTTTTCCGCCCGAAACCCTTTAGCTCCATAGGCTTCGGCCAGTTTCACAAAGTCCGGCATGGCATCCATATAGGAGTGGGAGTACCGCTCCTCGTAGAATTTCTCCTGCCACTGCCGCACCATGCCCAGATAGTGGTTGTTCAGGATGACAACTTTGACCGGCACATGATACTGGACGGCGGTGGACAGTTCCTGAATGTTCATCTGAATACTGCCGTCACCGCTAATCACGACGACCTGTCTGTCAGGTGCGGCAAAGTGGGCTCCAATCCCGGCCGGCAAGCCGTAGCCCATGGTCCCCAGTCCACCCGACGTCAGCCACGAGCGCGGCTGGGTAAACTTCATCATCTGGGCGGCCCACATCTGGTGTTGGCCCACATCGGTCACGACAATGGCCTCGCCCCCGGTTATCCGATTGATCTCTTCCAGCACCCCTCGGGGCAGAATTTCGCCATCTGCGCCCTGGGTCTCATACGGGAGTGGTTTTTCCTGTTTCCAGGCCATGATGTGCTGACGCCATTCTCCCCAGAGCTTCTGGCGCGGCGCCAGTTGCTCGCGGGTTTTCACTTTCCCCAGCATGACCTGCAAGACTTCCTTGATATCACCCACAATGGGGACATCGACTTTGATATTCTTACTGATCGAAGAGGGATCGATATCGATATGCACGATCTTCTTGGCTTTGGGAGCAAAATCGCTCGTCCGGCCCGTGACCCGATCATCAAAACGCGCCCCCACGGCAATCAGGGCGTCGCAGTTCTGGACTGCCATATTGGTCCAATACCCGCCGTGCATGCCCAACATACCCAGGCTCAAGGGGTCCTCGCTCGGATACACACCCAAGGCCATAACCGTTGTGGTAATCGGAATCTTGAGCCCGCGGACCAGCTCGATGAGCGCTTCGGACGCTCCCGACCACTGCACCCCGCCGCCGACATAGAAGAGCGGTCGCTCGGCCTGTTCAATGACTTCAAGCGCGCGTTCGATCTGGCGGATATTCCCCTTGAGGGTCGGCTTATAGCCCCGCAGACTCACGGTTTCAGGATAGGAAAATGGGGCTTCAGCGGTCTGCACATCCTTGGGGAGATCAATCAAGACCGGCCCCGGTCGCCCGCTGCCGGCAATATGGAAGGCTTCTTTAACCGTCCGGGAGATGTCGTTGACGTCACGGATCAAATAATTGTGCTTGGTGCAGGGACGGGTAATGCCGGTCACATCGGCTTCCTGAAAGGCATCGTTGCCGATCATATTCGTCGGCACTTGGCCACAGATGACAACGAGTGGGGTGGAATCCATATAAGCATCCGCGATGCCGGTGACTGTATTCGTTGCCCCTGGTCCCGAAGTCACCAACACGACACCGGGACGACCGGACACGCGTGCATACCCCTCAGCCATATGGGCAGCTCCCTGTTCGTGTCGGACCAGGATATGGCGCAAGGCCGTATTCTGGACCAGAGCGTCATAGGTCGGCAGGATGGCACCACCGGGGTAGCCAAAGATGGTATCCACGCCTTCAGCCAGCAGGCTTTCGATTGTAATCTGTGCACCGGTCATTGTTGTCATGATGCGCCTCTGCTCCAGTCCCCAGGGTGAGTAATTATACGAGGGCCGGGAAAAAACTCAAGGAACCACAAGCTCCTGAATATTTACTTGACAGAATAGCCTATTCTTCGCTATTTGTTAGCCCTCTGGCATCTTTAGCCTCAATAAATTCGGCGTGCGACCGAAATGAGCAGGGCCCATATGGAACTCGACACTATTGACCATCTGGACAGACATATCCTCTCGGTTCTCCAGGAAAATTGCAAACTCCCCCTGGTGAAAATCGGCGAACGCGTGGGGTTGTCGGCTCCGTCCGTTATCGAACGGATTAAGAAATTGGAAGAGAGCGGGGTCATACGAGGCTATACCGCCGTTCTCGACGCCCGTAAGCTTGGGAAGGATACGACCGCTTTTATTGGCGTTTCTATTAATCATCCGAGGCTGATTGCGCAGTTTGAAACGGCCATTGACGGTCTCGAAGACATTCAGGAATGTCACCATGTGACGGGTGAACACACCCTTCTGCTGAAGGTCAAGGCCGATAACACGTCAGACCTTGAGGAGGTGATTCGCCAAGTCCGCTCGCTTGAAGGAGTGGAACGGACGGAAACATCCGTGGTGTTGTCCACGCATACCGAAGGGCTGTGGTTGAGGCTCCAGTCGGAGAAAACGTCGGGCGTGAACGGCCATCGGCATGGAGTGACAACCCCCTCGCTCCGCGGCTGAGACGCGGGGGCAGACAGCCTACGGAAGCAGGCAGCTCGATACCACACAGCGACAGGAAGGGGCGCATATGACACACGCCGGCATACCTCAGAAACAAGGGCTGTATGATCCCAGCTTTGAACACGACGCCTGCGGCATTGGCTTTGTGGTCAACATCAAAGGTGAGCGCTCGCGTCAAGTGGTCGAACAAGGTTTAACCGTTCTGGTCAATCTGGATCATCGTGGGGCACGCGGCTGCGAAGAAGGCACGGGAGACGGAGCGGGCATGCTCCTCCAACTCCCCCATCGCTTCCTGAGCGTAGCCTGTCAGGCTCTGCATATCAGCCTGCCCGCTCCGGGTCAGTACGGGGTCGGCATGGTCTATCTGCCGCCTGATAGGGCTCAGCGACACGAGTGCGAGCAGCGCCTGGAGGCCATCGCCAGAGAAGAAGGCCAAACGGTCTTGGGCTGGCGGGATGTCCCGACAAATAATGCTGGCCTGGGAGAGACCGCCAAGGCGTGTGAACCGTGCATTCGGCAAGTCTTCATTGGTCGCAGTGCCGACGGTCTGGCGGATGATCTCGCCTTTGAGCGTAAGCTGTATGTGATCCGGCGGCGTGTGACGAACGCCATCCGTTACGGTGAGGTCGCCGGTGGAGAATATTTCTATATCCCCAGCCTGTCGTATAAGACCCTGATCTATAAGGGCATGCTCACGCCGCAGCAGCTCGAAACATTCTATCCGGACCTGTCCGACCCAACAATGGAAAGCGCAATCGCCCTGGTCCATTCCCGCTTCAGCACCAATACCTTTCCAAGCTGGGAACGCTCCCACCCGTATCGCTACCTCATCCACAATGGCGAGATTAATACCCTTCGGGGGAACGTCAACTGGATGCGCGCCCGGCAGGTACTCATGGCCTCGGCACTCTTCGGGGACGACCTGTCGAAGGTCTTTCCGGTTATCCTGGAAGACGGCAGTGATTCCGCCATTTTTGATAACTGCCTGGAATTTCTGGCGCTGAGCGGGCGTTCGCTGCCCCACGCGATGATGATGATGATCCCCGAGCCGTGGGAGAATCATGCCAGCATGGCCGAGGCGAAGCGCGCCTTTTATGAATACCACAGTTGCCTGATGGAGCCCTGGGATGGCCCGGCCTCCATCGCCTTCACGGACGGCAGCCGCGTGGGGGCCGTCCTGGACCGGAACGGACTCCGCCCGTCTCGCTACTATGTCACCAAGGATGACCTGGTCATCATGGGCTCCGAGGTGGGGGTGCTCGAAGTCGAGCCGGAACGCGTATTGGAGAAGCGGCGGCTCCAGCCGGGCCGGATGTTCTTGGTCGATACGGAGAAGGGCCGCATTATCAGTGATGAAGAACTGAAGCAGGAAATCATCAGCGCCCAGCCCTACCGTCAGTGGCTGAACGAACACACCCTGTATTTCGATCAGCTTCCGGATGTGGCAGAAGAGCAGCCGGCCTACGATCATGAGGCGACGCTCCGGCGCCTGCGCGCGTTTGGATACAGCTTTGAGGATTTGAAGGTTAATATCGGGCCGATGGCGCTGAATAAGATCCAGCCCATCGGCTCCATGGGCACGGATACGCCGCTGGCCGTATTGTCCGATAAACCCCAGCTTTTATACAATTATTTCAAGCAGCTCTTCGCCCAGGTCACCAATCCCCCCATCGACCCGATTCGAGAGGAACTCGTCACCTCAACAACGCTGACGCTGGGCTCGGAGGGCAATCTGATCGATTCCCGACCGGACAATTGTCGCCAAATCCGGCTGCCTATTCCGATTCTGAAGAATGCCGACCTTGAAAAGCTGCGTCGCATTGACCGACCGGGGCTCAGGGCCGTGACCCTGCCCATACTCTTTCACCCACAGCACGGCCAAGCCGGCCTTGAGCGGGCTTTAGACGAGCTGTGTCAGGCCGCGGATGCCGCGATTGAGAACGGTGCAACGCTGCTGATCCTGTCGGATAGAGGCGTGGATGCCGAACGCGCCGCGCTGCCGGCTCTGCTGGCGGCGTCGGGTTTGCACCATCATCTGATTCGTACCGGCAGCCGCACCCAGGTCGGACTCGTGCTCGAATCGGGCGAGCCACGCGAGGTCCATCATTTCTGTGTGCTGCTCGGCTATGGCGTGCAGGCGATTAATCCGTATATGGCCTACGAGGGCCTGAACGACATGATCGGCGAGGGCCTGCTGACGGGCATCAGCTATCCTGACGCGGTGAACGGCTATATCAAAGCCGCGGTCAAGGGCATCGTCAAAGTCATGTCCAAGATGGGCATTTCAACGATCAAGTCGTACTGCGGCGCGCAGATTTTTGAAGCCGTCGGTTTGGGCCGAGAGCTGGTTGAGCGCTATTTTACCTGGACCCCCTCCCGCGTGGGAGGCATTGGCCTGGCGGAACTCGCCCACGAAGCCAGCCAACAACATGCCAGGGCATTCCCGGCCATCCCCGTTCGTGGCCAGACGCTCGAAGTGTACGGTCAGTATCAGTTCCGCAAAGACGGCGAACTCCATCTCTTTAACCCACGTACTATTCACCTGCTGCAAAAGGCCTGTCGTATCAACGACTATGCGACCTTTAAGGAGTATACGCGGCTGATAGACGACCAGTCTGAGCGGCTCGCTACGTTGCGCGGACTCTTGGAATTAAAGCCGGCGGCTGAGCCAATTCCGCTCGAGGAAGTCGAGTCGGTCGAGGCCATTACCTCCCGCTTTAAGACCGGCGCCATGTCCTACGGCTCCATCAGTAAAGAGGCCCATGAGTCACTGGCTATTGCCATGAACCGTATCGGCGGCAAAAGCAATACCGGCGAGGGCGGGGAAGATATTGCGCGCTATACGCCGGACCCCAATGGGGACTCGCGCAACAGCGCGATCAAGCAGGTCGCCTCGGGCCGTTTCGGCGTCACCAGCGAATATCTGACTCAGGCGCGTGAAATCCAGATCAAAATGGCCCAGGGAGCGAAGCCCGGCGAGGGCGGCGAGCTGCCCGGCCGCAAGGTCTATCCGTGGATTGCCAAGGTGCGCTTATCCACCCCCGGCGTGGGGCTGATTTCCCCGCCCCCCCACCACGATATCTATTCAATTGAAGACTTGGCCCAGCTCATTCACGACCTGAAGAACGCCAATACCGAGGCCCGAATCAGCGTGAAGCTGGTCTCCGAAGTTGGGGTCGGCACGATTGCCGCCGGCGTTGCCAAAGGCCATGCCGATGTCGTGCTGATTAGTGGGCACGATGGCGGGACCGGGGCCTCGCCGCAGACGAGTATCAAACACGCCGGCCTGCCCTGGGAGCTCGGCCTGGCGGAAACGCACCAGACCCTGGTCCTCAACAATCTGCGCAGCCGGATTGCAGTCGAAACCGACGGCCAACTCAAAACCGGCCGGGATGTAGTAGTTGCAGCGTTGCTGGGTGCGGAAGAGTTCGGTTTCGCCACAGCCGCCCTGGTTTCACTCGGCTGTATTATGATGCGGGTCTGTCACCTCGACACCTGTCCGGTCGGCGTCGCGACCCAGAATCCTGCACTGCGCAAGAAGTTTATGGGTGACCCGACCCACGCGGTTAATTTCATGCAGTTCGTTGCTCAGGAAATCCGTGAGTATATGGCCCAACTCGGCTTTCGGACCATGAATGACATGATTGGTCGGACTGATAAGATCGAGGCTCGTAAAGCCATAGATCACTGGAAAGCCAAGGGGCTGGACTACACCGATATTCTGCACCAACCCCAAGTGGGTCCCGAAATCGGGCGGTATTGTCAGATTGGACAAAACCATGGCCTTGAGCGCTCCCTGGATAAGCAGACCCTGATTGACTTGGCCCGCCCGGCGCTGGAACGGCAAGAAAAAGTGTCGGCTACGCTGCCCATTCAAAACGTCAACCGCGTGGCTGGAACGATACTGGGCAGCGCGGTCACCCGACGCTACGGTCGGGAGGGCTTGCCAGAAGATACTATCCACTTTCATTTCCAGGGGTCGGCCGGTCAGAGCTTTGGGGCGTTTGTCCCGCCCGGTATGACGCTCGAACTGGAGGGCGATGCCAACGACTACTTCGCCAAGGGCCTCTCTGGCGGAAAGGTCATCCTGTATCCACCCACAGGCTCGACCTTTACGGCAGAGGAAAACATCATCGTCGGTAATGTGGCCTTTTATGGCGCGACCAACGGGGAAGCCTATATTCGCGGCATGGCGGGGGAGCGCTTCTGTGTGCGCAATAGCGGTGTGCGAGCCGTTATCGAAGGGGTCGGCGACCACGGCTGCGAGTATATGACGGGCGGTCGTGTAGTGGTGCTGGGCGAGACCGGGCGCAACTTCGCCGCGGGCATGTCCGGGGGGATCGCCTACGTACTGGACGCACACGCGAGCTTTCGCAACCAGTGTAATCTCGAAACCGTCAGTCTGGAGCGGCTCAGCGAAGGAGACCTCCGGGACGTGCGCGCCCTGCTGCAAAAACACGTCCGGTATACCCGCAGCACCCAGGCGCAGCAGATTCTTGACGATTGGGAAGCGAGGGCGCTGGAATTTATCAAAGTCATGCCCAAGGACTACCAACGCATGCTCGACGCGATTACCCGGGCCGAAGGCAGTGGCTTGGCCGGCGACGAAGCCATCATGGCAGCTTTTGAGGCCAATAAGAACGATGCCGCCCGGGTAAGCGGCAACTAACACGCTGAAACCGCATGGAGACTGACGAAGGAAGACCGTATGGGTAAGCCTACTGGATTCATGGAATACGAGCGGGAGTTGCCCGCAGACCGTTCACCAGTTGAGCGGGTCAAGGACTGGGGGGAGTTTCATCAGCATTTTTCTGAGGGCAAACTTCAGGAGCAGGGCGGCCGCTGTATGGACTGCGGCATTCCATTCTGCCACACCGGGACCTTGATCAGCGGTATGGCTTCGGGCTGTCCGATTAACAACCTCATCCCGGAATGGAATGACCTAGTCTACCGTGGGCTCTGGCGGGAGGCGCTCGAGCGCCTGCACAAAACCAATAATTTCCCAGAGTTCACCGGCCGGGTGTGTCCGGCCCCGTGCGAAGGATCGTGCGTGCTCGGGATTACGAATCCACCGGTCACCATCAAAAACCTTGAATGCTCCATCGTTGATCGCGGCTTTACCGAGGGCTGGGTTGTGCCTCACCCGCCGGAGAAGCGGACCGGGAAAAAGGTGGCGGTGGTCGGTTCGGGTCCGGCCGGCCTCTCGTGTGCCGCGCAGCTCAATAAAGCCGGCCATGCGGTCACGGTCTATGAACGGGCCGACCGTATCGGCGGCCTGCTCATGTATGGTATCCCCAATATGAAGCTGGACAAGGCCATCGTGCAGCGCCGTGTCGACCTGATGGCCCAGGAAGGCGTTACCTTTGTGACGAATACGGCCATTGGCGGCGACATTCCCGCTCCTCAATTACAAGAGGACTTTGATGCTATCGTCCTGTGCGGGGGGGCGACAAAACCGCGTGATCTGCCGGCAGAAGGCCGCGACCTCAACGGCATCCACTTCGCCATGGAGTTCCTCCACGCCAACACCAAGAGCCTGCTCGACTCAGACCACGCGGATGGGGCATATATTCCCGCGACCGATAAGCATGTGATCGTTATTGGGGGTGGAGATACCGGCACCGACTGTGTCGGCACGGCACTCCGCCACAAATGCAAGACGCTGACCCAGTTTGAAATTCTTCCCCAGCCGCCTTTGGAGCGGCAGCCGGATAATCCCTGGCCGGAGTGGCCCAAGATTTTACGGGTCGACTATGGACAGGAGGAAGCAGCAGCTCGCTTTGGGGCAGACCCGCGCATTTATTTGATTCAGACGGAACGATTTGTGGGCGACACAAACGGCAATGTCAGGGAACTGCACACCGTCGAGATAGAATGGGGGAAAAATGAAAACGGCGCGTTTATTCCCAAGCCCCTGCCGGGAACGGAAAAGGTCTGGCCGGCAGACTTGGTCCTGCTGGCCATGGGCTTTCTTGGGCCGGAAGACCCGGTCCTCGAACAACTCGGGGTCGAGCGCGACCCGCGCTCAAATGCCAAAGCCGAATATGGCCGGTTCCGGACAAACGTGGACGGCGTCTTTGCCGCCGGCGACTTACGGCGTGGCCAGAGTCTGGTCGTCTGGGCCTTTAATGAAGGACGTGGGGCAGCCAGAGAGGTAGACCGCTACCTCATGGGCAGTACCGAGCTGCCATAGTGCTTGCTATAAGGGATACGGATGAAGAAGCGGAAGGATCGGCGTTTATGAAAATGATTACCGTCTACTCAACAGATTATTGAGGCTTTTGCACCGCAGCAAAGGCTTTGCTGACCAAAAAAGGCGTTCCGTTCGAAGACGTTGACGTGTCCGACGACCCCACACTACGGCAAGAGATTGCCCGGCGTTCAGGTCAACGCACCGTTCCCCAGATTTTTATCGGAGACGAGTCCATCGGCGGCTTCATGGAGTTGCAGACGCTGGAAGTCAGCGGCGAGTTGGACGACCTGCTGGCTGGGTAGCACGGCAACGCTTCGACTCCGTATTCCTCGCCGCAGACGGCCTCCTTCTCTTTTTCTCCTGCGTGGACTTTGCTATACCCTCAGCATCTTTTTTGAGGAGGGAAGCATGGCACTCTATCTTGACGAAGTCTGGCTCAAGGACCCCAGCCCGAAGCGGATGAAGGAATTTGTCGGGCTTATCGGCTCGGCCGCAAAAAATCCGGCCTCGGTCGGCGCACCCCAAGAGGTCCGCTTTGCCGGTGGTCCATGGTTCTCGAATGAAGAGCCCAAGGTCATCTTTCTGGTGGATATTCCCGACCACACCCCGACCTTTCAGGTCTTCGGCAAAATCGTCTCAAGCGGCCTGATTGAGAAGCGTCGCCTGACCCCGATTGTGGAATGGAGCGAGGTCGAGAAGCTGGTCGAGCAGTTGTAGAGGTCCCTGCGCAGGGCTCTTCTCTCAGTCAGTTGCCGGGGGAGGCTGAACCAGCTCAAGAACGATCCGATCGGGGTCCCAAAAATAGCAGGTGTAGCCACCCCGATTGACACCTGAAGTGATGGCGTTCGGCGGCGAGAAGAAATGCACGCCGTCTGCCGTGAGCCGTTCGTAACGAGCGTGGATGTCTGTAACCGTGAGGGCGAGGTGGGCCTCACCCGGATTGCAGATGTCCGGCTTTTGTCGCCTGCCTTTCGGATGGATGTACTCGACCAACTCAAGGTCGTGGGTCGAGCGACCGCGCGGCTGGCCTGGAATGACGAATTGGGCAACCCTGAGGTGGGCGTTCTCATACCCAACCAAACGGCTTGTATAGGCGTTGGCCTGTTCCTGGACAAGCAGCAGCTTGAGGCCCAGCTTCTGGTAGAATGCAATTGATCGCTCAAGGTCCGAGACGGTCAGGCTGAAATGCCACACGCCCAACATGGCAACCTCCTTTGGTGCTCAAGGAATAGAGACCCCGGTATACCGGCTCCCTCAGTCAAATGCCAATCCGCCGCAGACGTTGAGCGCTTGACCGGTGATATAACTCGCTGCATCCGACAGGAGAAACCAAATGACCTCGGCAACTTCTTGGGGGCTTTCGATCCGCCCGAGGGGAATCGTGTCGGCCAAGCCAGCCAGGGATTCTTCGACGCTGATGCCACGCCGGGCAGCCCGTTCCCTGTGGATACTATGCGTCATTGGAGTGTCAACGATTCCTGGGCAGACCGCATTGACCTGGATGTTGGCGGCAGCCAGACTGGCGGCGGCAGAACGAACCAAACTGATGAGGCCGGCCTTACTCGCCGCATAGTCGCTACTATCGGCCCGCGGTCCACGCCCGGCAACCGAGGCCACCACCACCATACGGCCGGGTTGATTGTGCTCAATCAGGTGACGAGCAGTGGCCTGGATGCTGCAAAATGCACCGGTCAGATTTACCTCGAACGTCTGGCGCCACTGACGGGGAGACAGCTCCAGAAAGTTCCCGGTGTGGATAATACCGGCCGTATACACGAGCCGGGTGACGACACCGAAGGCCGCCTGCGCCTGGGCAATCAAAGCCGCAACAGACGCCTCATCGGTTACGTCAACACGGTGGGCAAGAGCTTCGGTGGGGAGGCCGGCGACGCTTGCCTCAGCGCACGCATAATCAATATCAGCAGCAACAAGCGGAACCCCCTGGTCGGCGAGCTTGGCAATAATAGCGCTGCCGATACCACCGCAGCCAACCACCACAGTGGCTCCGCCAAGTGACTCACGCCCTGCCATCGCGTCTCCTCGGAGGGGAACCCCCACCCTGGCCCTCTCCCAGAGGGAGAGGGGAACAGACTTCGGAGGGAATGGGCATACCTCTGCCCGACAGTCGGTGTCCGCTTCTAGGCCGCCGTCTCACACACCTCGCAGGCTTCCGGGTCGTTCTGTTCAGCCAGAACCCGGTCTGCTTCGGTTTGATACTGCGGGGTATCCCGACGTGGGGTGCGGGTGTCGCCGTCATTCATCACCCCATCCTTCCAGTCGTCGTCTTCCGCCCAGCGAAACGGCAGGTGTTTGATCTGACCGGGCTGCGAGAGTGAGGAGAACGCCTCCAGGGCTTCAAGCAGGATCGCGCGCTGGAGTTCCGGCTCGAACGGCTTGCCGGTTGTGTGGCCGAGTAAGTAGTCGAGAAAGGCTGCGCGGGGAGGATACACAGCCTGGAGAATATCCAGCGCGCTGCCCATGCATAAGGTCGGGATGCCGGCGGCCTCGGCATGGCGGGCAATCAGTCCCACGGACTGATGACACACCGGTCAAACGGGCACCAGCAAAGCCACATCAACCCGTTCGGCCTTCAACTGCTCGGTCAGTTGCGTGGCTAATGCCTCACGGACTTTCCGGGTCGAATAAATGCCGCCCATAAAGGTAAAGGCGTTATCGGCCAGCTCGCCGATGACGCCTTCTTCTTCTAAACGGCGGAGCGTGTCAATCGGGAAAACGACGTTGGGATCATTCCGGGCGTCGGTCTGATCGTAGGCAAAGTGGGCAGTCCGCAGGTCTGAGGTGGCGACATCCTTGGGGATAACTCGGAAAGAAAAATCATCCTTGGTATGAAAAGCCACCTGGCCGGTCACATAAATGCCACCGGAAGCAATCAGGCCCAGGCGGCACTCCGACAAGGGCTTGGTCAGCGGGGTCCACGGCGGCGTGTCTTCGTTATGCACCCATTGATACGTCTTGTAGCCCAGCGCGGCATAATTATCCGTAATGCGTTTGATGTAGTCGACCGGTAGCTTCTGCATATATTCCTCCAAGGCCGTCAGACTGTCAGGTTTTCTTTCCAAAGACAACGGGCCTCTGCCGTGCGCGACCATCCACCCAGTCTTCATCCTGATACGTCGTCGAATGTGGCAATAACCGGCGCGTGATCCGAAGCCCCTTTGCCTTTGCGCGCTTCACGGTCTATGGCAACGTCGGTGCATCGCCCGGCGAGCGGCTGGGAGACGAGGATATGGTCGATGCGGAGCCCTTTGTTTTTGGGAAATGCAAGGTGACGGTAGTCCCACCAGCTATACAGTTTTCCTTCGGCGTGATGGAGGCGAAACGTGTCGACCAAACCCCACTCACACAAAGAGAGAAACGCCTGGCGCATGTCCGGATGAAACAGGACGGTATCTTCCCATTCCCCCGGGTCGTATACATCACGCGCTTCGGGCGCGATATTCAAATCTCCGCATAGGGCGAACGGTTTTCCGGCATCGCACTGAGTGTCAAGAAAGCGGTGGACACGGCGCAGCCAGACGCGCTTATACGCAAACTTCTCGCTTCCGACCACCTGTCCGTTCGGGACGTAGAGACACAGGATGTGAACGCCTGCAATGTGGGCGGATAAGAAACGCGCTTCACGGTCTTCGGGATCACCGTCAAAATGGCGCACGACTTGGCACGGCTCAGCGCGAGACAGGATAGCCACCCCATTATAGGTCTTTTGTCCACAGACGGTCACGCAGTAGCCGATATCCTCAAACTCCTGGTGAGGAAAAGCGTCGTCCGTGACTTTCGTTTCTTGAAGACAAACGATTTCAGGGAACTGCCGGCGGGTAAGCCAGTCCAGCACCCGCTCTTTGCGCGCCCGAATCGAATTGACGTTCCAAGTGGCAATACGCACAGTCTCAGTTGTCAGCCGACGACCCAACTCCGGCTAACGGCGTCCCCTGGAGGCCAATCTTCCCATACGTCAGACCGGCAAAGGATGAGACTGAGTGCGTCAATTCGCCGAAGACATCAGTAATCGAAACAGAGTCTGGACCACCCAACTTTGTACTCAGCAAGGCCAGCGCTTCCCAACCAACTTTAGCTTCTCTTGGCGGTGAGAATGCCTGAGAGAGCCGCTGGACACGGCCCGCCTGATTCGTGCAGGTCCCGTCCGTCTCTATGGCGGCTGCGATTGGTAAAACAATGTTGGCGTATTCTGTCGTACCGTTGTAATCCGTATCGAGCAGAATGACGGTTGTTTCGCTCAGGGCTTTATCAATGCGCTCTTGGCCAAATGCCGTAACCAGGTCCGCGCCAAGGATAAAGAGGACTCTCACGTTTCCCTTCTCTGCTGCGGATAAAACAGCTTCGGCCTCGCCTCCACCATTGAGCAGACCCAGGCTCTTCAGGCCGTGCGTGTTGGGATTTTTGTCGGCGTGGATCAGGAAGTCATCATGAAATGCGTCCGTGGGAGACCACGCTAAGCCAACAGTTTGTTTCGAGCCAATCTGCTCTCTGAGCAGGCGAGAGAGTAGAAATGCTTCTTCGTTGGTCGCCTTAGCGCCAACAATCGCCGCTACCGCCTCAGGACCGTGCTCGTCTTGGGTCCGACGGACGGCTTGGGCCGCCGCTGTGCCAGCCCCGTCCCACGAGGCGACCGCAAAAGACAAGCCATCGCGTACCAAAGGACTGGGGATACGACTTTCTTGCTGGAACGACTTGTACCAATGTCGCCCCTCATCACACATCCAATACGCATTGACTTCGAGATTTTGACGCGGACGAAAACGAAAGACCTCACCTCGCCGATGGTAGATATCGATATTGCAGCCGGTGGCACAGCGGGTGCAGGTCGAGGGCGTTTTTTCGAGGTACCAGACGCGGGACTTGAATCGAAAATCCTTGCTCGTCAGCGCCCCTACGGGGCACACGTCAACGACATTGCCCGAATAGGGATTGTCGAGTTTCTTTCCGGGAAAGAGACTGATGCGGGAATGATCACCGCGCTCAAAAATGCCTAACTCGCCGGTCTGGGTTATTTCGTCACAGAAACGTGTACAGCGCGCGCATAGAATACAGCGCTCTTCGTCGAGCACAACCTCAGGTCCAAGGTCAACCACTTTCCCTTTGTGGACCTTGGCCTCAAGCTGCATCTCGCTCCTATAGGCACCGTACAGCATGTAATAGTCCTGGAGCTTGCACTCGCCAGCCTGGTCACAGATGGGACAATCGATCGGGTGGTTGATTAAAAGAAATTCAAGCACCGCTGCTTGGGCATGTTTCGCTCTTTCACTGGCGGTTTTCACCACCATCCCATCGGACACACGCGTGTTACAGCCGATCTGAAGCTTGGGCATTTTTTCGATTTCGACCAGGCACATACGGCAGTTGCCCGATATGCTGAGCCCCGGATGGTAACAGTAGTGCGGAACTTCAATACCGGCCTGTTCGGCAGCTTGGATGACGTTGAGACCGTCTTCGACCGTCACTTCTTTGCCATCGATTTCAAGTGTTGGCATGAAAACCTCTGGGGGAGACTCAGGCAGCTTCGGGCTGGGCTGCTGCTTTTTTCAGCGGGCAGCCGCCTTGCGTCACATGAGCAACAAATTCGTCGCGGAACTTCGTCAGATAGCTCTGGGTGGGCATGGCAGCCGCGTCAGCCAAGACACACACCGTATTGCCCATCATATTGGTACAGATACGGTCTATCAGGTCGATATCCTCGACCTTGCCATTGCCCTCTTCGAGTCGCACCAGGAGCTTGTGTAACCAGCCGGTTCCTTCTCGGCACGGCGAGCACTGGCCGCAAGATTCATGGTGATAGAAGCGGTCAATAATCTCCAGGGCGCGGACCATACAGGTGTCTTCGTCCATGACGATAATGCCGGCAGTGCCCAGGAAGGCTCCAATAGCGCGCATGGAATCAAAGTCCATATGGACGTCAATCTCGTCCGGCGTCAAAACGGGGAAGGACGACCCGGCCGGCATGACGGCCTTGAGGCGCTTGCCATCCTTGATGCCACCCGCATAGTCGTAAATCACCTCGCGCAGCGGCATGCCTATGGGCAGCTCAAACATACCGGGCTTCTCCACATGACCGCTGACTCCATATATTTTGGGACCCGGCCCGCTTTCCGGCCCAATGGACCGAAACCAGTCCGGGCCGTTTTTGATGACAGACGGCACGCAGGCCAGCGTTTCCACGTTATTCACAATAGTTGGGCAGCCAAATAAGCCGTACACGGCGGGGAACGGCGGTTTGATGCGGGGATAGGCGCGCTTGCCCTCAAGCGACTCAATCAGGCCGGTCTCTTCCCCACAGATATAGGCCCCAGCTCCCCGATGGACGTAGACCTCAAGATCAAAGCCGGTGCCGAAAATATCCTTGCCGAATAAGCCCTGGTCATACGCCTCGGCCAAGGCATGTTCCAGACATTTTGCGCCGTAGGCGAATTCCCCTCTGATATAGATATAGGCCGTATGGGCATTGATGGCGTAGCAGGTGATGAGAATGCCTTCTAAGAGGATATGGGTGTTCTTCTCAATGATCGCCCGGTCTTTGAACGTTCCGGGCTCACTCTCGTCCGCGTTGCAACACAGATAGACGGGCTTATCCGAGTCCTTGGGTAGGAATCCCCATTTGACGCCTGCCGGGAAACCGGCCCCGCCCCGTCCACGCAGGTTCGATTCTTTTACCTGGGCCGTGACGTCCTCGGGCTTGAGCGTCGTCAGCGCCTTACGCGCTGCGGCATAGCCGTCATGAGCCAGGTAGACATCAAGCTTGTGGATATCAGGGACATTTTCATGGCGCAGTAAGACGTTTTCGGCCATTCGTCCTTCCTTACCCCTCCTCAGGGGACATAGAATTAAGAGGAAACATCGCTTCTGGCAGGATATCGGCCCCAGTTTTGAGTGTCAAACATCCTTATCGGGCGGCCATTTACATTTCTAGTGCCCTCTGGTTTAACGTCCGCCTAATGAGTGATTTCATTCTCCTGTGGACCCATGTACTCAGCTTAGCCATCTTCTTCGGTAGCGGCGTCACCCTCCTCGTCATGTTGCTACCACCGGCCGCTCAGATTGACGACCTAGCAGCAAAACAAACCTATTTGGCCAAGGGTCTGAAATACTACAATCCGCTCAGCATCGGCTCGCTCGGAGTCGTGCTGATGACCGGCGCGTGGAGTCTCACGGCATTCAAAGCCAAGCCCGGCTTATCATTCTTCACCCCAGAGGGATATTTGTCAGACTTCGGCAGCCTGCTGAGCCTCAAGCTCCTCATTGTTTTTATTCTGATTAATGTGAGCGCCGCGGTTTCCCTGGGTATGGGCCATCGCCTGGTCCGCACCGAGGTACGCGGAGAGGCATTCCCACCGGACAAACTGCCTGGCCTGGTCAAGCGCATCCAAATTTTCACCGGAGTGGCGCTTGTCCTGACTGCCTGGATTGTCTGGATTTCCCTCGACATGTCACGGCTGAGGTTGGCAGTGTCAGGGATGGGACTGTAAGCCCTCACTTCCCTGACCAACGCGGCGGGCGCTTCTCCGTGAAGGCAGCGACGCCTTCACGGAAGTCTGACTCGGTCATCATGCGGTTGATCAGACTGCGCGAACGCTGGACTGCCGAGGCCGCATCGCCATGCAAATCGGCATAGATCTGATTTTTGGTTGCCCGCAACGACCCGGGAGACACACGAGCTATCATCTTGCGTACATAGTCGTAGGTGTAAGGCAGGAGTTCGTCGAACGGCAGGACCTTGTTGACGAGTCCGAGTTCATAGGCCTCTTCTGCCAGGAAGATACGGCTCGTGAGCAAGATATCATTCGCCCGCGTGACGCCCATCAGACGCGGGAGCAGCCAGGACAGACCAAACTCAGCCGGCAGGTTCAGGGCTCCGTGGGCGGTCGTGAATTTTGCCCCTTGTGCGGCAAAGCGGATATCGGCATAGCAGGCCACAGCCAGGCCGGCGCCCGCGACTGCGCCGTTAATGGCCGCAACTACCGGCTTGGTCAGGCCGAATTGATACGCGAAATCCGCATCAAACTCGGGCCGGACACCATAGCCAGGGGTCGGCATTGTGTCTGGCGTGCCTGGGTCGTAGCCACCTTTTTCAACATGTCCCTCAAGCGCCCGCGAATCGGCCCCAACACAAAAATCCCGACCCGCCCCGGTCACGAGAATAGCCCGTACCTCCGAGTCGTTCTCGGCTTGCTCCATGGACCAGCGATACTCGACGTGCATTCTCCCCGTCCACGAGTTTCTGCGCTGAGGACGGTTGAGGGTAATCGTGGCGATCCGGTCTTTGATGGTGTATGCGATGACTTTCCGTTCCATAATATCCCCTTTTATACGTGCTGATTACTCCCGCCAACTATTTGTCAGGCGCGCAAAGGCCTCAAGGCTCAGCGTCTCGCCGCGGCGCTGTAAGTCAATGTCCGCCCGTTGGCCAATGGCTTCAAGGTCTGCCCCACCAACACTGCGCAACGCATTGCGTAAGGTTTTTCGGCGTTGATTAAAGGCCGCTTTTACGATCTGACGAAACAGGCCCTCATCGACCACTGCAACCCGAGGCTCTTTGTGGAAAATCAGTTTAATCGCTTGGGAGTGTACCTGTGGTGCTGGGAAGAAGCTGCGTGGTCCGACCGAGCATACTGCTTCCGTCGTGGTGTAGAGTTGAATCAAGACGGACAGCACACCATACGCCTTTGTCCCTGGGGAGGCCGTAATACGCTCCGCCACCTCCCGTTGGAGCATGACCGTGGCCTGCGGGAACTGCGTCCGATGATCGAGCAATCGAAAGAGGATGGGAGTCGCCGCATTGTATGGAAGGCTGGCCACGACTTTGAGGGACTGTGCCCGAAACCTGTCCTTCAGATCCAGGCGAAGAAAGTCAGCCGCGATCATCCGGACGTGATTGTCATGAGCGAAGCGTTCAGCCAGTCGTTCCGCCAAAGTCGCGTCCATTTCGACTAAAATGAGCCGACCTGCCTCCTTGACCAGGATTTCAGATAATGCTCCGAGCCCCGGTCCGATCTCCAACACGTTATCTTCAGGGCGTATGGCCGCCGCCGTCACCATACGCTGGATCACGTCGGCATCAATCAGAAAATGCTGGCCAAGACGCTTATGGGGGCGGATGCCAAGTTCGCCAAGGACGAAGCGGGCTTGTTGGAGCAAGGTCGGCACAGTGTGCTTTCACAGGGACTATCTTAGGAATCTTCTAATGGCAGCACAGCAGACGCATTCAGATCCAGCCCGGAGCGCTGGCCCGCGGCGAGACGCCAAGCACCGGCAAAAGCGATCATGGCCGCATTATCCGTACACAGCTTCAACGACGGGAAGAAGGCCCGAAAATCGTTTTGCTCTCCGACTTCGGTCATGCGTTGGCGCAGTCGAGAATTGGCTGATACGCCACCGGAGACGACAACACGACGGATGTTCAGATCATGAGCCGCTCGTAGAGTGGTGTCCACCACGGTGTCCACCACGGCTTCTTGATAACTGGCTGCTATATCGGCCTGGGTATAGCGCGCGCGCTCCGGAGAGGCGAGAAATTGACGCAACGCAGTCTTGAGCCCACTATAGCTAAAATCGTACTTCGCCTTTTTGATACGCGCACGAGGGAACCGGACGGCGTTACGTCGGCCTGCTTGGGCGAGTTTATCAATAATCCGACCGCCCGGGTATCCGAGGCCGAGCATTTTTGCACCTTTATCGAACGCCTCGCCAGCCGCATCATCCCGGGTCGCGCCGAGACGCTGATAGTGCCCCCAATCCTGTGCAAGATATAAACTCGTATGGCCGCCAGACACTAACACGCACAGGAATGGAAAATCGACCTCGTGTTCGAGTTGTACTGCTAGGAGGTGCCCTTCAAGGTGATTAATGCCGATAAACGGGAGATTCTTAGCAAACGCGAGCGACTTCGCAAGCGACACGCCAACCAGCAACGAACCGACTAAACCGGGTCCGGCCGTGACGGCAATACCGTCAATAGCATCGAGAGTAATATGGGCCTGCTCCAACGCCGCATCGAGAACCGGCAGGGCATTTTGGATATGCTGCCGAGAGGCCAGTTCGGGCACGATCCCACCATAGGGGCCATGAATCGCGTCCTGAGACGAGACAAGGTTAGACAGGATGCGTCGTCCACGCAGGATGGCTACGGCCGTGTCATCGCACGAGGACTCAATACCCAAGACCGTGAGAGCCTTTTGACCGGGCATGTTCACGGCGCACTTTCATCCGGCAGCCGGGCAAGGGCACTAATGGCACGTAAGCTTTGAGGAGAAATTTCCAGGCAGCGCTGGTAGCTGAGTCGAGCGTCCTCATATGCTCCTAAATCCTCATGAATCATTCCTTGGAGACATTTCGTTTTCGCCATCCAATCAGCGTCCTCTTCCGATTCCGATAACATGAGTTCTACTTTCAGTAAAAACACCAACGCTTGGCGGGCATCACCTTGAGAAAAGGTCGTACGGCCAAGAAAGTAATAGCCGTAGGGTTGCAAAGGAGCAATATTCACTGCTCGCTCAAAAAAGATACAGGCGCGATGGAAATCTTCCCGAATCAACGCGGCCTGACCTTGTTCTACAAAATGGAGGGCTATGCGATCCTGGGGAGAAAATATGGCAGGATCAGGCAGGGGGGGAGCCACTTGCTCTGGCATCAGTATTCCCTGGTACGGTAATTGCCTTCCATTCTGTGCCGCTTCTCCGACTTGATTATAGGCTTCACCCTCTTGCGCGTATCCAGCCAGACTTCCACCTGCCAGCACGAGAATGGTACTCGGCAGCAGAGATCTCAATAGGGAACGCAGCAGTGCGATTACAATATATGCCACCATGGTTTTGACCGGCTCGGTTGCTGTGTTGGCGAATCTATTGAAACGGGGTGCATAGACTCAGACAACACCATCGTCGATTCGCCAACAGGAAGTTTTGGTACGGAGGATTGGTAATCTGATGACGTCGTCCGAACGGGAGGACGGGGGGGGGTCGGGCCGGAAGAGTGATACGGACACGAAAGAATGGGCTCCCGCCCCTTTGGGAAAGCCTCTTGCATCACCTTGGGACAATGTGGAGTCGCACGCAGACCAGTTTGTTGATCAATCGTCACAAGAGTTACCCCAGGCGGAGACGAGAAATCCGAGATTGGCATCCCTCCGGTCGCGCGTTTCATAAATGCAGTCCAGATAGGCAAGGCGGCCTGGGCACCGGAGAGGTTGAGCGAAGCCCGGCGATCAAACCCGACCCACACCACCGCTAAGAGGTCGGGAGTATAGCCGACAAACCAGGCATCTCCGTAATCGTTCGTGGTTCCCGTCTTTCCTGCGGCAGGACGGACAAATCCCCGCCGACGGGCCCCCACACCCGTTCCCTGCTTCATGACTCCCTCCAGCAGGTGAGTCAAAACATAGGCATCGTCCGGATGAATCCGCTGTTCGACTGTCATCTGGTGCTGCTCAATGATTTCCCCCGTACGACTTGTGATCCAGTGAATCGTCTCCGGCCGTGTCGAAATACCTTGATTAGCCAGAGTGCTATACGCGAAAGCGACCTCGAGTGGCGTCACCTCAGCCGCTCCGAGAGCAAGTGAAGGGTAGGCCGGCAAAGGGCTGGTAAAGCCCAAACGAACGGCCATTTGGCGAGCGGGCTCAAGACCGACTTCCTGGGCAATACGCGCCGTCGCAGCATTCGACGATTTTTCAAGAGCTTTTCGAAGACTCATCATGCCACGATAGCGATTTTTATAGTTCCGCGGACTCCATTCTTTATCTTCATAGAACCAACTGAAGGGCGCATCGTTCACGAGACTAGTTGGAAGGAACCGACCGTCTCTCTGCTGTCTTTCTTTTTCAAGGGCCGCCAGGAACACCACTGGCTTAAAAATCGAGCCAAGTTGCCGGCGAGCTTGAACGGTCCGATTAAACTGCGACACCTGGTAGTCTCGTCCACCCACTAAAGCGAGAATATGTCCAGTTTGGGGTTGGATCGCGACAAGACTGGCCTGGAGGCGATCTTCGGGCATCTCTCGTTTCAACTGCGGATGCTTTTCCTCCAGTTCCGTCAGCCCTGTTTGAATGACTTCACGCGCGATCTGCTGAAGTCGCATATCGAGAACAGTAAAGATATTGAGCCCGGCCTTGGTCAATGTTCCAGCCGGGTAGTTCGCCTCAAGCTCTTTTCTGATGAAGTCAACAAAATACGGCGCTTTATTTTTTTCAGGTGGAATCTGGCGTGGCCCAGCTTCTTCATGTTGTGCAGCCTCTGCTTCTTCTTTTGTAATGGTCCCCAATGTAACCATTCTTTGGAGAATATGATTGCGCCGCCGGATGGCACGCTCAGGATGACGGTGAGGGGCATATCGGTTCGGCGCTTTGATCATGCCAGCAATAATTGCCATTTCTCCGAGCGTTAAGTCACGAGGCGCCTTTCCAAAGTAGAATCGAGCTGCTTCCCAAATGCCCAGGATACTCTTTGCGCCCCGCTGGCCTAAGTAAATTTCATTCAAATAGTTCTCGAGGATTTGCAGCTTGGAATAATGGTTTTCAATAATAAGCGCCAGACAGACTTCGGTCAGCTTGCGCTTAAGGGTTCTTTCTTGGGAAAGAAAGAAGTTCTTAATCAGCTGCTGCGTAAGCGTGCTGCCACCTTGAACTGTTCCTCCGGCAATAATGTTTGCCCTTGCTGCTCCCAAGATACGCCACCAATCAACCCCGCTATGTTCAAAAAAGCGATGATCTTCAGCCGCCAGCACTGCTTTGACCAGTAGAGAGGGCACTTCGTAGAGTTTCACCACCCTTCGTTCTTCCCACGCTTGCGCATAGAAACGCGTAATGACTTCCGGCTCCGTCTCGATAGCCTTGATTTCAGTCTCATCGTCAAGATCGGTCAGGCGTTCGATCCGCCCCTGTGCTATGGACAGTAGAATTCGTCGGGCAGAGCGCTCTCGTCCGGGATACGTGGATTCTCGTAAAAAAATCTGAACTTCTCCGCTCCGGGCATTGCGCCAATAGTCTCCCCGAGCACGAATGGGGTGTGCGACCTGTTGATAATCCAGGCGAGCCAGATGGTCAAAGAGCGCCGCCTCTTCGACCTTGAGTCCGGGGTAAAGGAGGAGCGGACGCGCATAGACCTTGGACGGTACTGCCCAGCGATGGTCAGAGAAGCGTTGAACGGCTGCATGTTCTAATTTGTGGTAAAACTGCCAGCCAAGAACGCTCGCAGTTCCAAGCAATACCAGAAAAAGACAACCAATGAGCCTCCAGAATATCCGTTGCATGTCCATCACAAATAAGGGCGGAGAGCTGCCAATATCAATGGCGGTGTCACCGCACTATGCTGGATGTCCTCCCCTTTTGAGCTCGACGTATCGCATCCGCAGATCGTATAGCACGTTTTCCAGCATCTGCCCCTCACCTGCATCAAGGTTGCCAGAAGTTTTTTGTTGCAACATGGCAAGAATATCGATCATCTGCCGTGCTGCGGTCAGGTCGGTTCGGGTTGCCTGACCAGGGGCGGCTGGAATCTCCCCGAGAGACATGAGCGCCTGCGTACTCAGTCCAAGAATAAAACTCGAAAAAGTAATCTCAATTTGATCAGACGCGGCCTCATGAGGGCGAACTGGCGCTGATGTCTCCTGCGTCTCGGCTTGGGGCGCCGCCGAGCCTTGCCGAGTATCCTCGGCGCCCTCCTCTGTCTGCGTTGATTGGGGCTCTCCTGATTCTGGAGAGAAGCGGCGTCGATCAGTAACCCGGAATCCCTGGCTCCGCTCTTGTTCTTCTTCGCTCATTGGAGTGACCCTCCACCATTATTATACAGACCCATTATGTCACACTATATAGAGTGTTCCCATATTCTCTCACACTCACTGGGCACTTCCAGATCAGGCGGTCAGTCTCTCCAGGACCTTCTCTGGCGTCACCTCTTCCAGTGAAATCCCCTCTCGATCCGGCCATTTCTTGCGATATGAGGTATTTTTTATGATCTTTAGCCCTCCTCCGAGAGGACGCCATTGTTCGGGTCGAGTCGGTCCAAATATGACAACGCCTTGTGTGCCAACTGCCCCGGCAAGATGGCTCACTCCAGAATCGTTTCCTATATAACAGCTTGCTCGGGTGAGCATACTCGCAACCTGGGCGAGCTCAAGGGATGTTTCAACATGGCCACAGTGACGCCAATACTCGCCTTCCTCCGCCTCGGCAGGCCCAAGCAATATGAGCACTTCCCGGTCTCCGCTGCCCCTCCACCACTCGGCCACGTGCCGAAATCCTTCTGCTCTCCAGCGCTTTCTCTGTCCACCGCTGCCCGGATGGACGATTAAGACATGCTTCGACTCCCATGCCTGTTGTCGCCAATATTCCACTCCCCATTGGAGCCAAGGCTCTTTGAGTTGTACGGAAGGAGGTCTGGACAGCCGCTCCTCTCCCCTCTCCCCCAGGCAGCTCAAATAATAAGCGTTGGCATGAGACTCCACTTGGCCTGAAAAAAAAGGGAAGACCGTAGCTCGACCAGGCGCGTATTTTTCCAGATTCTTCTTCAACTGCGGGAGAGAAGCACCAAACCACGATAAAACTGAGGTGGCAGGCGAAAAAAAGCTGTCGAGGTCAGCGTCTTTGACTGAAGAACAAGAGGCGAAAAGGCGTGCAAAACGCGCTTCATCGAGGGAAACAGTCTGTACCGAGACGGATCGAGGGAAACATACGAAGGCCCCAAGAAGGGCACGAGTCGTCTCTCTGCCAACAACAACAAGGTTGCGTTGTTGTTGTCCAATTACCTGTAACGCGGGTAAAAAGCAGAGAAAGTCGCCAAGACTGCCGGGGAAAAGGACGATTGTACGGGCCATCGCTGAATTGACTTTCAAAGTGTACCTGGATAGCGTGGGCGGGATTCTTTAGTGCTTAAGCGCTGAGTATTTTTGTTTGTGCATCATGCCCACACCCTGCCAAGTCGCAGATTCTCTCCTTCAACTCATTGGGAACACTCCCATTGTTCAGCTCCGCAATATTCCTCGCCCTGGGAGCGCCGAGATATGGGCGAAGCTTGAATCACTCAACCCTGGCGGGAGCCTCAAAGACCGGATTTGTCTCAGCATGATCGAAGCGGCGGAACGCTCGGGAGAGCTAACACCAGGAATGACCATTGTCGAGCCTACGAGTGGTAACACCGGGATTGGCCTCGCCCTTGTTGCGGCAGTGAAGGGTTACCAATTGACCCTCACAATGCCGGACACAATGAGCGAGGAACGTCAGAACCTTCTTGCCGCATACGGTGCCGACCTTATTTTGACGCCAGATACAAAAGGGATGCACGCAGCGATTCAAAAAGCTCAACAAACCGCTGCCAGTCACCCTGACTATTTTATGCCACAACAATTCGATAATCCAGCAAACCCAGAAATACATCGGCAAACAACCGCCCAAGAAATCCTGCGGCAACTCCCTCACCTCGATGCTCTCGTCCTCGGAGTTGGAACCGGTGGAACAATCACTGGCGTTGGAGAAATCCTGAAGCAAGCATATCCGCAGCTCCAAATCTTTGCCGTTGAGCCGACCGCTTCTCCCGTTCTTGAAGGAAAAGACCCCGGCTACCATAACATCCAAGGTATTGGTGCAGGGTTTGTTCCCTCAATTTTGGATACGAAAATCTACGATGAGGTCCTCTCAGTGTCAGATGAAGAAGCCACAACCTATACACGGAACCTCGCCCGCCAGGAAGGTATTCTTGTGGGCATTTCATCTGGTGCAGTCTGTGCAGCATCCGTCCGAGTGGCAAAGACGCTAGGAGCAGGGAAAACGGTATGCACTATTTTTTGTGATGCTGGAGAGCGTTATCTCACAACAGATATTTTTCACGCGGAGGGCATTTAACGTGAACATTGAGCCGTATACGGATATGGATGTCGAACTCACGCGGAAAATCGACAATCTTAAAGTCTACCTTGAAAGGATGGGGCCTACTCTAATCGCTTTTTCAGGCGGAGTTGATTCCAGCTTTCTCCTGGCAGTTGCTTCTCAGGTTTTACACAATGACGTTATCGCGCTGATGACGGTTTCGCCCTCGACCCCACCTCACGATGAGCGACAAGCAATCGCACTGGCCAAAAGGCTGAAGGTGAAACTCCTGCTCATCAAACATAATGAACTGGATATATCGGAATACGCCGCGAACCCTATTAATCGGTGTTATTTCTGTAAAAACTCCTTATATGAAATCTGCCAGAGAGAAGCCAAGCGTCTCGCATTGGGTAGCATTGCCGATGGGATCAATCTTGACGATCTAGCCGATTATCGGCCAGGTCTCCAATCGGCAAAGGAATATGATGTTCATCACCCTTTGGTTGAAGCGGGACTAACGAAGGCAGATATTCGTCAAGTCAGCCGGCTATTGGGTCTCTCCACTTGGGATAAGCCGGCTTCCCCATGTCTTTCGTCCAGAATTCCTTATGGAACGCATATTACAGCGACGATGCTCTCTCACATCGCTCAAGCAGAGGCATTTCTTTATACTCTAGGTATCGACCAAGTCCGCGTCCGTTATGA
>OZ246888.1:3087500-5193919 GCA_965231775.1 Binatia bacterium
TGGTGATCGCGAGCGGGGAATCCTTCTCTGCGGGTATTCGCCTGGGAAAAGTCGAGAAAATTCAAAACTCCCAAGAGAAACGGATGGGGCTCCGTCTGTTTGCCGGTCAGAGTAGCGCTATTACCTCAACCGCAAACTTTACTCATGCGGCATTACAGACTTTTGTCACGGAAACTCTTGATCTTGCCAAAGCGATTGCGACGGATGCATTTTCCGGCCTTCCCGACCAGTCGGATTTGGCGCAGGACGTTCCAGACCTTGATCTCGCCGACACCAGCCCAACTCTCACACCAGAAGAGAAACTTGCGTGGGCTCAAGAAGCGGAAGAAGCGGCATTCGCCAGCGATTCAAGAATTACGAATTCTGAGGGTGCCGAGTTTGCTAATGCGTCTCGTGAAACTGTCTATGCAAACTCCCTGGGATTTTGTGGCAGCTACCACACCACGAGCTTCTCACTAAGTGTTGTTCCGGTCGCTTCCCAAGACGGAGGGATGCAGCGAGACTACTGGTACTCATCGCAACGCAAGCTCAAAGATCTTGAAGCGGCAAAATCTATCGGCCAAAAGGCCGCAGAACGGACAGTACGTCGTCTTGGGGCAAAACAAGTGAAGACCCAAGAAGCTCCTGTTATCTTTGAGCCAGAGGTAGCGACAAGTTTATTCCGTCATCTGGCCAGTGCGGTTTCTGGCTCGGCCTTGTATCGAAAGACTTCTTTCCTGTTAGATAAAATCGGCGAAAAGGTTGCGGCAGATGGGATCTTTGTCGAAGACCACGCCCGCCTCCCCTCTGCTTTAGGCTCAAAACCTTTTGATGGAGAAGGACTGCCGACCCGCCAGAATATTATCGTTGAGGACGGAGTGCTCACGAGCTATCTCCTGGACACCTATTCGGCACGCAAACTCGGACTCCAATCCACGGGCAACGCCAGCCGCTCTTTTGCAGATACTCCGGCGGCCAGCACGACGAATTTCTTCTTACGGCCGGGTACGACCCCCCCCAAGGATATTATTCAGTCAGTTCGCTCCGGCTTATATGTCACGGAGCTTTCTGGATTCGGCGTCAATCCCGTGACCGGCGATTATTCGCGGGGAGCGGTCGGGATGTGGATCGAAAACGGCGAGATCGCCTATCCGGTCGAGGAGATCACTATCGCCGGCAATCTCCTCGACATGTTCAAAAATATTGAGGTGATAGGCAACGACTTAGAACGGCGGAGTCCTATTTCCGCACCGACAGTAAAAATTTCCCGCATGACGATTGCTGGAACATAATTGTCCTTTTGCCAAATACGCGGGAAGGCGTTAGGCTACGTTCCGCGTGCGACAAAAACTCTACGACTATCTCGCGGACCGGCCAGGCGGAGTAACCTCAGCCGAGTTGCTCCATGAGATTTTCGTCTCAGGTACGACTGCCCCTTTTCCTTCTCCACGTGACCCGGAGTTGGGCACACGCCTCATCCATGCAGCCCTTGGCGCGGACCAGAACTGTTCCTACGATGCGAAAACAGATCGCTGGACGCTCATACCTCATACTGACCTCAATAGACCACTCTACGATACCCAGTTTGTCGTTCTCGACCTCGAAACAACCGGCCTCAAGCCTGGTAAATATGCCATTACTGAAGTCGCCGCGATTCGCGTCAGCCACGGGAATCTTGGCGAAGAATTTCATACCTTGCTCAATCCGGGGCAGCATGTTCCAGCAGGCATAACCCGTTTGACTGGCATCACCGACGACATGCTCAGGGACCAGCCGCGAGTTGAGGCTGTCTTCCCTCAGTTACAGCAATTTCTCGGTCTGGCAGTCATCGTTGCCCATAATGCCAGCTTTGACCTTGGCTTCCTCAACTTTGAGGCGCGCCGTCTCGCCTCTCCCCCTTTGCGCAACTCCTCAGTCTGCACCTTGAAGCTGGCCCGGCGACTCTTATCCGGCATTCGGTCCCGATCGCTCGACTCCGTCGCTGCCCACCTTGGCGTCTCGTATCCGACCCAACATCGTGCCTCAGCCGATGCCCGCGTTACTGCGGAAATTTTTTGTATTTTTCTGGAACAACTCTCCCAACAAGGGGTCACTACGCTCGGCCAGTTACTAGACTTCCAATACAGTGCCCGGGATGGCCGCCGTTTTGAATGCTTTGTCCCCCGCCCGACTCTGGCAAATATTCCAGCCGGCCCTGGAGTGTATCGGATGCTCGATGCTGAGGGGAAGCTACTCTACATCGGCAAAGCCAAAAATCTTCAGCGTCGCGTCAGCTCCTATTTCATGAATTCCTCGGGACACAGTGATAAGGTCCTCGACTTAGTCCGCCATGTGCGTGACGTCAGCTACGAACAGACCGGCTCGGAGCTTGAGGCGTCATTACGTGAGACCGACCTGATTCGCAGTCTGAAACCGCCATACAATCGGCTCTCCAAGCATCTCCCCCGGGTCGCGTTTCTCAAGCTCACCGTCCGGAATGCCTATCCTCGCCTGTCGGTCACGGCAAAGCCAGGCAGCGATCGCGCTATGTATGTCGGGCCGTTTCGCAATCGTGACTTCGCCGAACGAGCCCAGCGGCTCCTGGCTCGGCTTTTTGGTCTCAGAACGTGTCAGGGCAACCTCTCACCAACTCCCGAGACGGCTCCTTGCGTGAGCGGTCAAATTGGAGCATGCACGGCGCCGTGCGCAGCGCGAGTCTCACGTGAGACCTACCGGGAACAGGTGCAGCGTTTCCGCGCGGCTCTCAATGGTGAAGCCCCACTGTTTCGAGACGCATTAATAGCAAAACGTGACCGTTTTGCTTCGGACCTCCAGTACGAAAGTGCCGCCCGCTTACAGCAGGATATCGACTTGCTCGACCATATTCTCCATCTGCATCAGCGCTTTCATTGGATTGTGACACGGTCGAATGCCTTGCTCTTATTACCCAGTCGCCAAGCCAGAGCGGCCCAGGCATATCTCGTCCTCAACGGACGCCTGATTGAAAACCGCACCGTCTCCAGTCTGAGCGACTTGGAGTATTTGGCGGCCCTCGTGCACGAACGTTTTGACCAGGATCGTGATGTCCCTCTGCGGCCCCACGAAATTGACGCCAGTGTTATTCTCTCCGCCTGGTTGCGCAACCCGGATCAAGCGCAGAGCGCTGTTTTCCCGCTTACCGCTCCGTCGACGCTTCATAACCAGCGGAACGAGCTTGAGGCGGCCCTGAGCGACCTCCAACGCGTTGTGTTTGAGTGAGAACAATCAGAGGACGAGAAAGCCTCCAGGGACTTGCGACCCGCCGAACCACCCCCTATAGTTTGCCCATCATGACAGCGACGACAGCCATCTCACGCTTGCAGGAATTGCTCAAGCGGCCCGAGCCGGCTTTGGTCCTGGGGGCACACGATGCCCTCTCTGCAAAGCTCGCCCAGGAGGCCGGATTTGATGCTATCTGGGCCAGCGGTTTTGGCATCTCGGCCACCAATGCCATGCCGGACGCCAATATACTCACAATGAGTGAAACCCTGGAAGCGGTGCGGCGGATGAGCACCGCGGTGAGTATTCCGGTGATTGCCGATTGTGACAACGGCTTTGGCAATGCCATTAATGTCATGCGCACGGTGGCCGAGTACGAGCACGCTGGGGTGGCCGGTATTTGTATTGAGGATAATATCTTTCCCAAACGGTGCAGTTTTTACGCCGGAGTCCAGCGCGAACTCATCCCGATTGACGAGCATGCCCGGAAAATCCAGGCGGCTAAGGCCGCACGGCAGAATACCGACTTTGTTATTATCGCCCGCACGGAAGCTTTTATTGCCGGCTGGGGGAAAAACGAGGCCCTGCGGCGAGCCCGGGCCTATGCTGAGGCCGGCGCCGACGCCATCCTCATCCATTCCAAAGCCGCGACGTTTGATGCAGAACTGAAAGATTTTGCGGCGAGCTGGGATCTGCCCTGTCCGCTCGTATCCGTGCCGACGACCTATGCCGATATTACTGCTCACGATCTTGCGGCCGCCGGTTTTCAGCTCGTCATTTTCGCCAATCAGACCCTGCGCGCCGCCGTCACAGGGATGCGAAACGCGCTGGCGACCCTCAAGAAGGAGGGCCGGCCGGCTGCAGTCGACGAACAGATCGTGACCTTGCCCGAAATCTACGACCTCGTTGGGGTGCCAGACCTCCAGGCCAATGAAAAGAAGTTTTTGGTCCCCGGCGGGCATGAGGTAACCGCTATCATTATTGCGGCCGGCTTTGAGGAAGACCTCTTACCCCTGATTGAGGACCGTCCCAAAGCCATGCTTGAAATCAAGGGCAAAACCATCCTGGAGCGACAGATTCAGGCGCTGAACGAGTGCGGGGTGAAAGATATCGTCGTTGTCCGGGGCTATCACAAGGAGCAAATCAACCTGCCGAATATTCGCTATTATGACAACGACCGCTTCCGTGAGACGGGCGAACTCGCGTCCCTCTTTCTGGCCGAGACGGAGATGACGGGCCGCTTCCTCTTTCTCTACTCAGACATCCTGCTTGATCCTTCCATTCTCGAAAAGTTGCTCAAGTCTCAAGCTGATATCAGTATTGTGGTTGACCGAGCCTGGAATGATCATGAACCGGGACAGGCAGAGGTCCGCACGAAGCAGCCGGACTTGGTGGTTACCCATCAGCCTCCCAAAACAGGCTATCGCTACCTCCCTACCGCCGAGCCCACGACGCTGGCGCAGATCGGCCAACATATTACCCAACAGGATGCTGATGGCGAATTTATTGGCCTCGCCATGTTTTCTGCCTCGGGGGCGCAAGTTTTGCGGACAACTTATCAAGAGCTTCAGACGGTCAGTGCGGCACGTCGCTTCCATGAAGCGAGCAGCCTGGAAACCGCGGCCTTCACCGACATGCTCCAAGAACTCATTAATCGCAAACATGACATCGCCTGTGTGGACATTTATAAAGGTTGGCTTGAAATCGATACCTTCGAAGATTACCGACGTGCCTGGGCAAAAATCCACTAGTCTCAAGATGGCTGGTACGAGTATCCGGGCTTGCTTCACCCTCTCAAGTGGAGTGACCTATGGACGTACAGAACATTGATACCCTCCTTAAAGACGAGTACGCGTTTTTCCTGCACGAGCGGGACAACTGGAGCCTGACTGCTGGTCCGCAGGACTTGGAGATTGTTGCCCACGCGCTGCGCGTCCTCTTGCACGCACGGACCACCCCAGACTTCTTGGACGACTATCGTGTGCTCGTGGCCTGCCAGAATGTGGACGGCGGCTGGAGTCCCCTCTCTTCCGACACCGAGAGCACCGTCTGGGTGTCGGCGTTCTGCGGCCTGATGCTTATCCGCGGCAACCGTTTTCTTCAGCAGGCCCAACTCAGCCAGTCGGTCCGGCACGCCATCGACTATTTTCTTGATACCCAACACCAGGACGGCCGGTGGGTTGACCCGGCCTGGGCCGACCTCGATACGACTAGCCATCCGGTCAGTTTTTTTAATGTGGTCATGGCCTTGGGCGAACCCCACAGGCAGCAGGAGGTCCAACGGGCCTGGCAGCAAGGCATGCGCTTTATCATCGACAATCAGAGTCCGGATGGCGGCTGGTACGATGAGGAGTTTCACCCGTCCGGCGTGGAGATTACCGCCCACCTCATCCAGGATGCGCTGGTCGCCGACCTCGTTCTTGGTCAACAGGTTAGCGGGGTCCGCGAGGCGTGTGCCAAAGGGGTGGCGCGGCTGTGTGGCTGGCAGGCCCAGGCCGGCTGGTGGGACGAAGAGAACGTCGACCATACCATGGACTGTACACGGTCGCTCATGCTGGTGACCCATATTTTGGAAGACTCCGACAAGCGAGATACTATGGTGCGTGGCCTCAGTTGGATTCTGGACAATAAGAACGACCACGGCTGGGGCGATTTTCCAGGTATGGAGACAAATCTGGAGCGCACTTGTGACGGCATCGATACTCTGCTGAAATATCAAGCCTATAGTCGCAGCGACACGCACGATGTTGTCAAACTCTGGGGATATCTCCCCTAGGCATCCGTTGCATCTGCTTTATGCCGTCGTTGCATATTCCGGCAAGCGGCTGGCAGACAGCCTGCCAGGCCGACGAACTTCTCCCCGGCGAACGGAAGCTCGTCACACTCAACGGCGTAGAGATTGCTCTTTTCAATATCGACGGAGCAGTCTTCGCCATCAACAACCGCTGCCCTCACCGTAAGGGCCCCTTGATTCGTGGCTACACAGATAGTGCAGGCGGCATCAAATGTCCGATGCACGGCTGGCGATTTGATCTGCGGACCGGACAGAGTCAGCGGCCAGCCCAAGCGACGACGTACCGGACAAAAATCGAGGGTGGTATTCTCTATCTTGCACTCTCGTAACCCGCGTTTTACAGAGCAATATGTTCAATATTCTTACAGGCTTTCGGCAATGCGCGGGCAGGCTCGGACTTCCCCTCTGCCTGTTAGTGCAGTTTTCTGGCTGCACCCTGACCCCGATTGCAGAGAGCACGCTTGAGGCGCGTCGATTAGGCCGAGAGTTTCCAACCTATCGCGCGCCCCCGGAATCTGACGCGCCCCCTCCTCCTTTTATCGAACCACGCGGAGAACTGACACTCCGCGCTGCCCTGGCCGCCGCCCTCCTCAACAGCCCAGCCTTAGCCGCGTTTTCCTGGGAGGTGCGTGCCCGTGAAGCGCGGGCCTTGCAAGCCGGTCTCCGCCAAAACCCTCAGGCTGAGCTGAAAATTGAGGAGTTCGGCGGAAGTGGAGACCGCACGACGTTTGATGCGGCGGAAGCCACTCTGCTGCTGGGCCAACTGTTCGAGTTTGGCGGCAAGCGGCTCAAACGCCAGCGGGTCGCCACCCTGGAACGAGACTTGGCCGCGTGGGATTACGAGACCCGCCGACTCGACGTTCTCACCGCGGTTGCCAAAGTATTTGTGACGACTCTTGCGGCGCAGGAGCAGGTCGGGCTGGCACAAGAGCAGATACGCATCGCACAAGAGGCCGTGCGGACCATTGCCGGGCAGGTGCAGGCCGGAGCGGTATCGCCGGTGGAAAAAACCCGGGCCCAGATGGTCCTCGCCAGCAGCCAAGTCGAGCTCACGCAACGCAGGCGGGAACAGACGACCACCCGGCTCCAGCTTGCCGCGACCTGGGGCAGCACCGAGGTCACTTTCTCATCCGTCATGGGCAACTTGGAGACCGTCTCTCCACCCCCATCTGCCAAGGACCTCTTGCCGCGTCTCACTCACAATCCTGACATTGCCCGCTGGCCGGTGGAAAAAGAACGGCGCCAAGCCAGGCTTGATTTAGAACAGGCCCGCCAGATTCCGAATATCGAGATGGGGGCAGGCGTACGGTATTTCAGCGCGGACGACACTGCCGCACTCATCTTCGAGACTCGTATGCCCCTCATGCTGTTTGACTCGAATCAAGGCGGTGTTCAGGAAGCCGCGGCCCGCTTAGCCAAAGCCAAGGCTGAACAGTGCGCGGTAGAAGTACAGAGCCGGACGGCTTTGACCGCCGCGCAGCAAGCCCTTTTCTCCGCCTTTGAGGAGGTCTCCTCGCTCCGGGACACGATCCTTCCTCAGGCTCGAACCGCCTTTGAGGAGGTCCGCCAAGCCTACCTGCGTGGGCTTTTTCGCTACCTTGACGTATTAGACGCACAGCGCACGCTTTTTGAACTGCGCAGACAGTATATCGAGGCCCTTGCCAGCTACCACACCGCGGTCGCCGATGTGGAGCGTCTCATTGCTGAGCCACTCAATGCACGCCAACCCCCAGAGAGGACGCCTTGAGATGGATATAAAGACGAAGTCTCAAGCGTTGAATCCCGTGCTCACTACTCTCCTCTTCGCCGTAGCGTTTGCCTGTCAGGAGAAAGAAAACGCCGCCTCCTTCGTTCCCCATGAAGAAGAATATGACCATACCGAAGAGGTCGTTCAGCTCTCCAAGGAGGAGCGTGCAGAGTTCGGTATCGAGCTGGCCGTCGCTCGGCCTGGAACCATTACTCACGTGGTGGACCTGCCCGGCGAAGTCCTGCCGAATGAAGACCGGTTGGCGCATATTGTGCCGCGCTTTCCCGGCATCGTCACCACGGTATACGCCCAGGTCGGTGCAATTGTTCGCGCAGACGAGGTGCTAGCTATTATTGAGAGTAATGAAAGCCTCGCACCGTATGAACTCACCACACTCACAACTGGAACAATCATCGCGAAGCACATCACTCCTGGCGAGGCGGTCACCCGAGGGAGTCAAGCCTTCGTGATTGCTGACCTGACAAGCGTGTGGGTTCACTTGAGCGTCTATCAGAAAGATTTACCCGTAGTGCATGTCGGCCAGTCGGTAACGATTTCAGCCGGTCACGGCCTTCCCCAGGCAACGGGAACAATCTCCTACCTCACCCCAACCGTCGATGAGGAAACCCGCACGGCGACCGCACGGGTCGTCCTCCCGAATGCCAAGAAGCAGTGGCGGCCGGGAATGTTTGTCACCGGGCGCGTTGTCGTCGAGCGTACGGACGTATCGCTCGCGGTTCCCGTCACCACCCTCCAGACGCTAGCCGCCCAGACCATAGTGTTTGTCGAAACGACCACAGGCTTTCAGGCACGGCCGGTGACGACGGGCCGCTCTGATGACCGCTCCGTAGAAATCCGAGAGGGGCTGAGCCCAGGCGAGCGCTACGTCAGCCGGGGGGGCTTTACGCTCAAAGCAGAGCTGTCCCGCAACCAGTTTGATGATAGCCACGGACACTAGGGGAAGAGACGGTCATGGACCGCATCATTCAGTTCAGCCTCTCTAACCGTTCGCTCATAGCCGTCCTCGGCATCTTACTGGCGGTGGCCGGCTATCGCAGTTATGTCCAGCTCCCGGTTGATGCTTTTCCCGATGTCTCCCCCAATCTGGTGCAGGTGTTTACCGAGACCGAAGGGCTGGCTCCGGAAGATGTCGAGCAATACGTCACCTATCCCATTGAAGCCGCTATGAATGGACTGCCCAGCATCGAACGTATCCGGTCCGTCTCGAACTTTGGCCTCTCTGTCGTCAACATCTATTTTGAGGATGAAACAGATATCTATTTTGCGCGGCAGCTTGTGAACGAGCGTCTGCAAGAAGCCCGCGAACAGATTCCCCAAGGTTTTGGCGATCCACAGCTTGGCCCCATCTCAACCGGCATGGGTCTGGTCTTGTTCTACTACCTGGAAGACGAGAGTGGCCAGCATACGCTCGAAGAACTCCGGGCAATGCAAGACTGGCTGGTCAAGTTTCATTTGCAAACCGTGCCTGGGGTGACCGAAGTACTCGGCATTGGAGGGTATGAAAAACAATTTCAGGTGGCCGTCCACCCGGAACTCCTACTCCGTGCCGGGGTCACTATGCGCGATGTGATCACCAGTATCAAAGAAAACAACCTCAACGTGGGCGCTCAATTTATCGAGAGAAATGCCGAAGAGTTTGTGGTGCGTTCGGTGGGACTGGTCTCGAACATCTCCGATCTTGAAAACATTGTCATCAAAGCCAAGGACGGGACACCCATCTTTCTGCGCGAGCTTGCCGACGTACAGGTCGGCGGCGCAATTCGGCGCGGTGTCCAAACCAGGAACGGCATCCAGGAAGTTGTCGCGGGGATGGTGGTCAAACTCTTTGGAGCAAACTCCTCAACCGTGATCGGACAGGTTGAAGCCAAAATCGCAGAGATCAACCGGATTCTTCCGACCGGGGTCACACTTGTTCCCTATTACGAACAAAAGACCCTGGTTGTAGCCTGTGTGGCAACGGTTCGGAGTGCCTTGATTCAGGGCGTACTCTTGGTGGTGTTCGTCCTCCTGCTCTTTTTGGGCAGCCTGCGGCCGAGTGTTGTTGTCGCGCTTGCGGTGCCCTTCTCCGTCCTGTTTGCCACCTTCTGGATGGGGTATTTCAACATCTCGGCCAATCTCATGTCTCTGGGCGGGCTCGCTATCGCGATCGGCATGCTGGTTGACGGGACGATAGTCCTCGTAGAAAACGTGGACCGTGGGCTGCGTGCAGTTGCCCCTGCTATCCCACATGCTCAGATTGTCGCGCAGGCGTGTACGGAGGTCGCGCGTCCGATTTTCTTTGCGATTGCCATCATTGTGATTGTCTTTCTTCCGCTCTTTCTCCTCCAAGGGGTAGAGGGGAAAACGTTTCGTCCGCTCGCCTACACCGTAGCGTTGGCCATGGGCGGCTCGCTGCTCTTTACACTGTTTCTTGCACCCGTCCTGGCGGTGACGATCATGCGCCGCCCACAACGTCGTCAGGCCTCCGCCTCATCCTCTGCGGGCCTCCTCGTGCGGGGCCTTACCTATCTCTACCGGCCTGTGGTGAAACTCTTCGTACGGCGGCGGGGAATGGCGGTCAGTGTCGCCGTCCTTTTGGTCGTGCTCGGCAGCGTCGTGCTTCCGTTGCTCGGCTCGGAGTTTACCCCTCGGCTCCAAGAAGGGACGTTGGTCTTACGGCTCACGATGGCGCCCTCCATTTCGTTACAAGAGAGTCAGCGCGTGACCATGATTGTCGAGCGACGGCTGATGCAAATTCCAGAAATTCGCGGGGTGACAACGCGGATTGGCCGCGGGGAAGTCGGTGCCCATACCGACCCGATCAATAATGCCGAAATATATATTCTGCTGAAGCCACAAGACGAATGGCGAACGGCGCGGAATCAAGAGCAACTCGAAGGCGTTATCCGGAAGGAGTTGGGCCGGGTCCCCGGCGTGCTGACCAACTTTACCCAACCGATCGCCATGACCATCGATGAACTCCTTGAAGGCGTGCGCGCAGAGCTTGCCATTAAGCTTTTTGGCGAGGATCTTGAGGTACTCCTTGCCAAAGGCAACGAAATTGCCACCGTGACACGACGGATTCGAGGAGCGGCCGATGTGCAGGTAGACCAAGTGGCGGGGACGCCACAGCTCGTTATTCACGTCAATCGCCAAGCAGTTGCGCGGTATGGGATGAATGTGGCGGACGTACAGCAGACGATCCGAACGGCAGTCGGAGGCGAGGTCGCGGGACAGATTTTTGAGGGTGCTCGCCGGTTTGCCATCCTCGTCCGGTTTGCTCCGGAATATCGAGGCACGCGCGCCGCCATCAGCTCTACTCTCGTTCCTGGACCGGGGCGCGTCCGCGTCCCGCTCTCAGAGCTGGCAACGATTGAAGAAGTAGTCGGCCCGCGCCAGATCACCCGTGAGAATAATCAACGCTTTCTCACTATTCAGTGTAATGTCGTGGGGCGGGATATTGGGTCATTCGTGCAGGAAGCCCAAGCCGCCATTGCCGCGCAAGTACGCCTTCCCACAGGCTATCTGGTCACCTGGGGCGGCCAATTCCGTTTACAGCAAGAGGCGAATAAACGCTTGGCCATCGTGATTCCAATCACGCTGCTCCTCGTCTTCTTACTCTTGTTCTCCAACTTTCATTCGCTCAGAAACGCGCTGTTGATTGTCCTCAATATTCCGTTGGCGCTGGTGGGCGGGGTGGTCGCGTTATGGCTGACGGGCCAAAATCTCTCCGTTCCCGCCTCGGTTGGGTTCATCGCGCTCTTCGGTGTTGCCCTTGAGAATGGCATGGTGTTGGTGACGTATCTCAACCAACTGATTCGGGAGGGGGTCGCGGTTGACGACGCGGTAGTGAGAGGCGCGTGTTTACGCTTGCGACCGGTGCTAATGACGGCCATGACAACCGCCTTAGGTCTCATTCCCCTCCTGCTCTCACAGGGCACGGGGAGTGAGGTACAGCGCCCACTCGCAACGGTTGTCGTGGGGGGACTAGTCTCATCAACCGTGCTCACCCTGCTCGTGCTTCCCGCTCTGTACGCCTGGAGTGAACAACGCCATCTGCGGCCGGCGACATAGACGTGGCGTTCATCCTCGCTGACTCCTGATTCTTTATCCCTCGGCTTGTCTTTGAGCCCTGAACTCCGCTACCCCGCAGTACAAAACCGGCACGACAAATACGGTCAGCAGCGCGATGGCCATACCTCCAAAGGACGGGATGGCCATCGGCAGCATGATATCGGCCCCACGACCCCGCGAGGTGAGCACGGGTAAGAGGGCCAAGAGTGTCGTTGCCGTAGTCATCAGTGCTGGCCGTATACGCCGTTGCGCCGCCTCAAGGACCGCAGCCCGAATGTCCTCCCTCGTTCCGGGCGTGTGTTTGTCAAACCTCTGTTTGAGATAGCTTGCTATCAGGACTCCGTTATCCGTCGCAATCCCAAACAGGGCAAGAAAGCCAACCCATACCGCTACGCTCAAATTAAAGGGCCGGACCTGGAACAGGTCGCGGAGATTTATTTCCCCCACAGCGAAATTCAAAAACCAGTCCTGGGCGTACAGCCATAACATCAGAAACCCGCCGGCCCACGCGACAAAGATACCCGAGAAGATGAACACGGTCGTCATGACTGAGCGGAATTGCAGATACAGAATGAGAAAAATCACAAAGAGAGTGAGTGGAATAACAATGCTTAAGCGCCGCTTTGCCCGGAGCTGGTTCTCATAACTGCCGGCAAATGCATAGCTAACTCCTACTGGCAGTTGCCATTCGCCTCGCGCAAGTTTGTCTTGCAGATATGCCTGTGCTGCCTCGACGACCTCAACTTCGGCATGGCCGGGCCTTTTGTCAAAGACCACATAGCTCGTCAGAAAGGTATCCTCACTCTTGATCACTTGAGCCCGGCGTTCGAATGCAATATCTGCGAGCTCGCGCAGCGGGATGTGTTGTCCGAGTGGCGTGGGAATGAGAATCCCGCCCAACGTTTCCAGGTCGTTCCGCAGTTCGCGGAGATATCGAATCCGTACCGGATAGCGCTCCCGTCCTTCAATCGTCAGGGTCAGCGGCTTTCCACCCACGGCGACTTCGATGATGTCCTGGACATCCTTGATCGTGAGCCCATAGCGGGCGATCTGAGCGCGGTTAATCCGAATCTCCAGATACGGCTTGCCAATGACGCGATCTGCAACAACGGTTGCCGGTTCGATCGTCGGCACCTCTTTCAGCCACGTTTCGATCTGTTGCCCCACGGTATCAATAATCTCCAGGCTGGGCCCTCTCACTTTTACGCCCATGGGCGCCCGCATCCCGGATTGCAGCATCACAATACGAGCGGCGATGGGTTGGAGCTTAGGCGCGGACGTAACGCCTGGGATTTGGGCGACCCGGACGATTTCATTCCAGATATCATCGGGAGTACGAATATGAGACCGCCACTGTCGATACGGCCGCCCGTCCGGGTCTGGAATAAGCCGTCCCCGCGCATCGCGGACAAATACGTCAGCAGCTGCGTCATAGCGAAAAGAGGCCGGATAGCCATGGGCATCGACGATGTACTCCGACTTGTAGTTGATGACGTTCTCAAACATGGAAATAGGAGCCGGGTCGAGTGAAGAATCGGCTCGCCCCAGTTTCCCCACGCTCAATGCGACCTCGGGAATCGAAGCGACTGCCATATCGAGCTTCTTCACCACATCCAGGGCTTCCCCAATGGACGCATGCGGCATGGTCGTCGGCATATACAGAAACGACCCTTCGTCGAGTGGCGGCATAAACTCCTCGCCCATACGCGCCCACATCGCTCCACCTGCGACCACCGCGCTGAGAGGAATGACGGCGAATAGGAGTTTATGTTGGAGGCACCAGCCGAGCAGGCGTGGGTACACGTCCTGAAAAAACTTGAAGAAGGTCAATGCCAGGGCAATCAGCACACCCACAAAGATCATATTGCTCGGTGTCCCCGTTTCTATCCCAATGGGGAGCCAAGACCGAACAAGAAAGAACAGTGTAATCACGATAACGGCAGCCGGAACGACGTAGCGTTCGGAACGGGAAAGCCACGCATAGCGAGAGAGCAACATCTCGCGCGCCAAGTTATAAACCCCCAGCAGTATCAGGACGAGGCCGGGAAAAGGGTAAGTTCCAATCAGAAGGAGGCCCGCAACAGCCTCTGCGAGAGCCAGTCCTCTCCTCAGTCTGTGTCGCCCCGTCCAATCACGAAAAAGGAGATGGGCGGCCGGTGGGAGAACGATCAGCGAAACAAACAGCGCTCCAAGAAGAGCAAAGGTCTTAGTGTACGCCAGTGGCGCAAACAATTTTCCTTCCGCGGCCTGAAGGGCAAACACGGGTAGAAAACTCACAACCGTCGTCAGGACTGCGGTGCGCACCGCTCCGGCAACCTCGATGGTTGCTTCATAGACTATCTCCAGACGGCTCTTATCGGAGGGGGCGACGTTGAGGTGGAAGAGAATGTTCTCACACAGCACAATGCCCATATCGACCATAGTGCCAATGGCAATTGCAATCCCGGAGAGGGCCACAATATTGGCCTGCACCTGGAACGATTGCATGAGGATAAAGGCAATAAGAATCGCCAGGGGAAGCACCAGCGCAATCAGGAAGGCGCTCATCAGGTGGAAGACCATAACGACCACCACGATGACGGTCACGAGGATTTCTTCCGTCAGCGCGGCCCTGAGCGTCCCGAGGGTCTCAAGAATCAAGCCGGCCCGGTCATAGAAGGGCACGAGCGTGAGTTTTGACACCCTGCCGTCGGCTAAGGTCTTTTCCGGCATCCCGGGAGAGATTTCTTCAATCTTCGCCCGTACATTTTGGATTGTCGTCAGCGGATTCTCGCCGTAGCGGACAACCACGACCCCACCCACGACCTCAGCCCCATCCTTATCGAGCGCTCCGCGTCGCAGCGCCGGACCAAGACGCACCTGAGCAACATCTTTGACCTGAACCGGAATATTGTTCTCCCGAACGCTGATAGCGATCTCCTCGATATCCTGGAGCGTCTGTATAAAGCCCACGCCGCGGACGATATATTCCACCCGGTTCACTTCGATTGTTCGCGCCCCGACGTCGAGATTGGAACTCCGGACCGCGTTTATGATCTGGGCCAGACTGACGTCATACGCCCGAAGCGCATCGGGGTTGATGTCGATTTGGTATTCTTTGACAAATCCGCCGATGGAGGCCACTTCGGCGACTCCCTCCGTCCCTTGCAACGCATAACGGACGTACCAGTCCTGGACGCTACGGATCTCGTCCAGATTCCAGCCACCGGTCGGACTGCCCTCAGGGTCACGGCCTTCGAGCGTATACCAAAAAACCTGTCCCAGGGCGGTCGCATCCGGCCCCAGGGCGGGCGAAACATCACCCGGCAACAGGTCCTGTGGAAGACTGGAGAGTTTCTCCAGCACGCGCGACCGTGACCAATAGAAGTCGATATCGTCCTTAAAAATGATGTAGATGGATGAGTATCCAAAATAGGAAAAGCTTCGGATGGTTTTGACACCAGGCATCCCCAGCAGGGACACCGTCAGCGGATAGCTGATTTGGTCCTCCACATCACGCGGAGACCGTCCCGGCCATTTCGTAAAGACGACCTGCTGATTCTCACCAATGTCCGGGATGGCATCGACCGGAACAGGATTGCGAGGCAGGAAAGAGAGCTGCCAGTCAAACGGGGCAACCATGACGCCCCACGCAGTCATGCAGACAATGACGAGGGTAACGACCAACTTATTTTCAAGACAAAAGCGAATGGCGGCGTTCATAATACGCTCTGGGATGTCTGTGTGGATCAATGCCTATGCGCACCGCCTGCCCGCCCACCGTGTGGACTCATCATGCTGCGTTTGCCCTGAATCTGGAGGTCTGCATCAATTTTGAACGAGCCACTTGAAACGACCCGCTCCCCCTCGTGGAGCCCCTCTTTGACAATGTAATAGTCCCCCGCGCGTGGACCGAGCGTAATGGTTCGACCCTCGTAAGCCCCAGTACCCGGTTTCTGCACGTACACAATGGCGCGCTTCCCGGTGATGAGCGGCGCTGACGCAGGAATGACCAGCGGTGGCCCGGCCTCGTACTCATGGTTGTGGCCAACCAGCGGGAAGTTGTCGGCCAGGACTAAGGGCATTCCGCAAATCGGGCAACTTCCCGCCGCCTTACGGATCACCTCGGGATGCATGGGGCAGATATACTGTCCGGTATAAGAAGGACCTATGACGGTTCCCCGGTCCGAAATCTGAGCCTTGATCGTTGCGGTGACGAACAGCCCAGGCTTTAGCCTGAGGTCGGGATTCTCAACATTCACTCGCACCCGGACTGTCCGTGTTCCAGCGTCAAGGAAAGGGTGAACGAACGACACCACTCCGTGAAATTCCTCTCCGGGGAACGCCTCGGCACGAAATGCCACCGCTTGCCCGTAGCGAATCCAGGACAGATCAGATTCATAGGCGTCCAGAGATAGCCATAGATGTGACAGATCGGCAATCGTGTAAATCTCGGTGCCGGTGTTCACATACATGCCTGCGTTGATCTGCTTCTCCACCACAATCCCACCCATAGGAGCGTAGATGGTGACGTGCTCATCGGCCTGTCCCTGCTTCTCAATCTGGTCCACCTGTATACTCGTCAGTCCTAAAAGGCGTAGCTTGGCGCGCGCGGCTTGCACCGAGCGCTCTGAAGAGCGTTTCACGATGGTACTGGCGCTCCCGCGAAGCCGGTCGAGTGAACGAGTCGTCTGAATCAGCTCTTCCTGAGCAGAGAGTAATTCCGGGCTGTAGAGGGAGACCATGTGGTCACCCTTGTTGACGCGAATCCCGGTATAGTTCACGTACAGGCGGTCCACGCGTCCGGGCACCCAGGCAGTAATATGCTTGAGCCGCGTTTCGTCATAATCAATCTTCCCGACGAGCCGTACCTCCCGCTCGACCCATTTCCGTTCCACCAGCGCGGTCTCAAGCTGGATCAACCTCTTGGCAGCGTCACTGAGTAGAAGCTCCTGACCGGCGGTCTCCGGCCCTCTTCCATGCGGGGCGGTGGCAGGCAAGGCGGGTCCCTGTATGTCATGCCCGGCATGCTGGGCGATGCTATTCCCGACCCCTGTCAATATCGTCAGACACAGGACTTTCATCACGAAAACGTTCATATTCCCCATTGGATTCACCTACCCTTCTCCTCACCCCTGCCCCTCTCCTCAACGGAGAGGAAATCACTGTATCCACCCTTCAGCATAAAAAGCTTCGCGATGGCGATGGTTCGATCCGTCTGTGCCCGGCTCAGCGAGAGTTCGAAATCCAGCAACCTCCGGCCTGAATCGAGCACATCCAAGAAGCCAGCCTCACCACTTTCATAGGCGGTAAAGCTGGCCTCAATAGACTCTTCGGCTTTGGGCAGCAGCGTATGAGTAAAGAGGGCAATTTTGCGCTCGGCATCGCGCAGCGCAAATCGCGCTCGGGCAAAGTCTGAGGCTAACACAGCGGCGCTATCCCGACGCTGCTCCTCAATGCTGTATTGCCGCAGGATCGCTTCCTCGACGCTGGCCTGATTCTTCTGCCAATAGATCGGGAGAGTCATTGAGAGCGTCGGCAGCAGGGAATCTTTGCCGCTGTCCGTTGGCCCTGGACGCTTATCCGTCGCGATATAATCAAGGCCGAGCGTAAAATCGGGGTAGACCGTCTTCCCGGCCAGTTCGACGCCCACGCGTCTCGCCTGAATGAGCGCATCGAAGCGTGCAAGCCCAGGATTACCTGTGAGGACAGTCTCTTCGGTCAACTGCCGGGCGGCGCTCGCTTCTGCATCCAGAGCCGGGTCTAGGAGCAGGCTGGGAGGAACGTGAACAGGTGCCGTCGTGGGACGATTCAACAGTGCGTTGAACGCCACTTGGGTCGGTTCTCTGACCTCACGGAATTCCGCGAGGCGGTCCTCTAATTGTCCCAGCTCGGTCTGCACGCGGACCAGATCGCTATGTGTCCCGATCCCAGAACGAAAACGGACCTGAAGGACTTTTTCCCAGGATTGAACAAGTTGGAGAGTCTCTTCGGCAATGCGGACCGCAGCATGGAGATAGACCAGTTCGGCATACGTCTTGGCCACCTCAAAAACGAGTTCGTTCTTGAGGCTCAGAAAACGATAAAATACCGCGCGCGCCTCGAAATCCGCCTCATCACCACGTAGCGTCAGCGTTCCGAACCACGGAAACGCTTGGCTCATGCCGAGCCGATGCTGTTGCGCTCCGACCCGAGTCTCAACCGAACGCAGGAAATACCCATAGGTCAGTCGAGGGTCAGCGAGAGCAGTGACTTGAGGACGTTTTTTGAGAGCCGCTTGATAGGCCGCAAAACTCCCCCGCAGCCCAGCGCTGTTTTCGAGCGCAGAGCGGAGGTAACCATGCAGGGTCTCGGGAAACCGTCCTGGCACAGAGGCACTAGACTCCGCCTGTCTCTCTGGGGCGCTGACCGTGCCAGGCGAGCCTTCTCCCAGAACGGGTCGTAAAGCATTGCCTTGAGGCATGGGAGCTGGCCCTCCTCCGGTACGGGCAGTGGAGATGGGAGCCGTCGCGCACCCCAACGGCAGGAGAGTTATGACGGCAAGTGTAATAACCAATAATCGCCTCGCGAAACCGTTCATCATAAGAGGCTGCTTTCTCAATACTGATGGTATGGTGCGTCTTCCGAAGACGCACAGAACGCGGTTCGGCGCCAGTGCGCCGTCGCAACACAGAAATAAGAACTACCACCGTCCAGGTGATGGCGTGGGGGGGATTAGAGACGGAAAATAGAGAAAGACAGATACAGTGGGACAGAACGTTGCACCCGCCCTGCTGAGAGGCGAAGGTCAAGGGATACTGGCCGGGAGGAGACACTCACTGATGCGGCCGAGAACGCGAGGGAACGCGACGCAGAAGAGCTTGTAGACAGTTCCTCGCCTCCCAACACCAAAGGCTTGAGAAAGAAATGCTCTCCGCAATCCGGACACTTCTCAGGAGCGGAATGCGACTCCTTGTCCGGTGTATGACACGGAGCTGTCTGCGTGCTCTGAGCTGAATCAGGAAGAGAGACACTGGTCGTCCGAGTATGACCGGCAGCAAGGCACATCTGCGTGCAATGCAGGAGTACCACCAGAAAAAGAAAGGTGACACAATACTGCTGGTAAACCCGGCCCATAATGTTACGCTAGCATAAGAGGAGAATGGAAACCAAACATATCTGTGCGGAAAGTCGCGCGCCCGCCGTGCAGGACTTTGATATCGCTCTCCTCAATACTGACTGTTCAGGATAGAGCCCAGCCGAGAAACGAGTACATCGATGAAATGCCAGCGCAATTTGTTTTCTTTGCCCGACGGCCAACACTACTTCAACTGTGCCTATATGTCGCCGTTGTTAAAAGCCGTTGAGACAGCCGGCATCAACGGTCTGCGACGCAAATCCGTGCCCGCCGAGATTACGCCCGCAGATTTTTTTGATCCGGCAGAAGAATTGCGTCAGGCGTTTGCCCGCCTCATTCACACCTCGCCCGAACGGATCGCCCTCGTCCCGGCGGTTAGCTATGGGATGGGTATCGCGACATACAACCTGCCGCTCACACAGGAACAGAACGTCGTGATTCCCGGCGAAGAGTTCCCGAGCAATGTCTATCCCTGGCTGGAGCAGTGTAAACGCACGCGGTCAACCCTGCGCAGGGTTGACCGGCCCCGAGAAGCGCGTGCATCGGGAACAATCTGGAACACACGATTTCTCGAAGCCATCGATACCGATACTGCCGTCGTGGCCCTGAGCAGTGTGCACTGGACAGACGGCACCCTCTTTGAGCTGGAACAGATTGGACAGCGCGCCCGCGAGGTGGGCGCGCTGTTTATTGTGGACGGCACCCAGTCGGTCGGCGCGCTACCGTTTGATTTCGAGCAGGTTCAGCCCGACCTCTTGGTCTGCGCCGGCTATAAATGGCTGCTTGGCCCTTACCAGTACAGCTTCGCGGCTGTCGGTGATCGCTTGCTGAACGGGGAGCCATTTGAACACAACTGGATTAACCGCAAAGACAGTCAGCATTTCAGCGCCTTAATCAACTATCAGTCTGAATACCAGCCAGGGGCGCGCCGCTTTGATACCGGAGAGCGCTCGAATTTTATTATGATTCCCATGCTCCTCGCAGCCCTCAAGCAGATCGATGAATGGGGGGTAAACAATATTCAGCGTTACTGCGCGCAGTTGAGTAGCGCACTTGGCCAAGCCCTTGACGGGACTCCCTACACGGTCGCGCCACCAGACGAGCGGGCGGCTCATTTATTTGGTGTTCGGATTGCAGCTGCCGAGCAGATTCCCGCCATTCTCGAAGCCTTACGCCAGCGCCAAGTGTATGTCTCACAGCGTGGCGCTTCCATTCGCGTTTCTCCGCATGTCTACAATACTGAGGCAGATGTTATGGTGCTGGCCGAGGCGCTACGAGTAGCGGTATGCTAACCTCTCCTGCCGGGATACTTTGATTGGGCTTGTGAGCTTGTCGGCTTTGACCATTTGATATATGGCTCTGATTTTCTTATGGTGAATGGCCGACCGATGGGCTAGACTATTTCTTCTTTGGAAAGGCGACCATTCTCCAAAGAAGAAAAGCGAAAATGTTATAGTGGTAATACGGAGCGGTTGCTGAAATACTAGATGGACAAACCAGAACAAAAATTGTTCAGTATGGGTAAGGATTAAAGAAAGAAGGAGGAAAATCATGCGTACGAATACGTCTCTCGCTGTAGCGATGCTCATGGCCGCCTTGACATGGACCGGATGCGAGTTGGGAGCCGGAGATTCAGAAGTCAACGTAGAAAGCATTTCCGGCAGCAAGATGGTGGTGACAGGGATCGACGACTTCGAGTGCTTTCGCGCCGAGGTCCAGTCGGCACAGCAGCCGCCCGTGTATGTCCCCCAGGACGAAGGGGCAACAGAAAAAGTCGTCAATGGAGAGGCCACGATTCCCGTAGCTATGAGCATCGGCCAAATCATCGTTACCAAGGTGAGGCTCACTATTCCAGAGAATTGCGGGTCGGTGAATGGGGAAATTGAATATAGAGGGGATCCCAACTCTAATGTGCACGGGCCTCTCCCCTTCACCTTTATCTCTGGTGACAGCCAGACCTTTCCGCGCCACACCTTCAAATAGCGCTGGGTCCGACCCTATCTCTTCAGACGGTCTGGATTCGAGCCCCTTTGAGACTGACCTCCCAGCGCATCAGCGCTGGGAGGTCTCCATCCGAGGTCAGGAGACGAGCGTGAGTGATACGGCGACTCGGCGAGCGGAGTGGGAAACTCGCTATCGCACAGGCCACACCGCTTGGCAGCGGGAATCAGCCAACCCGGCCCTCCTCACCTGGCTGGCCCAAGGGCTGTTACAACCGTGTCGGCTCCTTATTCCCGGCTGTGGGCATTGCCATGAGGTGGTCACCCTGGCGCAGCAGGGGTTTGCTGTTACCGGGGTTGATATCGCCCCAGCGGCAATACACGGCGTTCGACAGCTGATTGAGGACGCGGGCGTTACCGCACAAGTCATTCAAGCCGACTTACTCGACTGGGACGCACCGGACCCCTTCGATGCAGTCTACGACCAGACCTGCTTGTGTGCCCTCGATCCCTCAACCCGCCAGGACTACGAACGCCAGCTCTTCTCGTGGCTCAGGCCGGGCGGACAGCTGTTTGTGCTCCTTATGCAAGCCACCAATCCGGATGGTCCGCCGTTTCCGTGCGACCTCGATACCATGCACCAACTTTTTCAGGACGCTCGCTGGGAATGGCGGGACGCTGAGCCGCTCTCCATTCCGCATCCAGCCGGACTGCACGAACTGGGCTGTATCCTCACCCGTCGGGCCTAGCACGCCTGCTCGCCTCCTTGACCTCCCTCAGGACAGACTCCATCGCAGTGTGCGGTGAAACACAGGGCCGAATTACGTTCCTCCTCTTTCGTAGTACTCAAAAACACGAAAGATAATCCGCGCCGGTCTAAAATAGGAGGCGTTCTTATTGACGATCTGGCGCTTGACCGTTTGGGTCGTCCAATTGCCGAAGGCGTCGTACCGATAGGTAAACATCTCGGTGTTACGCTGCCGACCATCGTCCACGTACACGATACGCTCGGTCGGGTCGCCGTTGTTATTGAAGTGGACGTCCGTGCGCTCACTCAGCCGCGAGTTGGCCGCATAGACAAAAGAGACTCGGGTCACCAGGGTTCCCTGAAAATCGCGGTGGTAGACGACCTTCTTCACGAGCGTATCTGCTGCGTCATACCATAACTGCTCTTCAATATTGCCCTGAACATCGTAACGTGAGGTCGCGCGGTTTTTCAGCTCACCGTTCGGCTGATAGGTCTGGGACTCGATTTCCCTGCCATGGTCGTCATACTGAAAACTTGTTCGTTCTGTCAGCACGTCCATAGCCGAATAGGAACGCGACAGGGATCCATGCTCGGCATAGGATGAGACAACACGCCCCAAAAGGCTGTTCTCCGGCCCATAGCGCTGCACTTCTCTTTCATTGGTTCGCGCGTCGTCCAAAAGGACCGTTCGCTCACTGAGCGTTCCATCCGGATCATACGAGAGGCGTTCAGTGAGATTACCGCGCCGGTCAAACCGATCAGTACGAATCCGCAGTTCTGTCTGCGACTCCCACCGCTCACCCTGTTTCACCAGGTCGGCCCGAAAGATGGATAGCGACCTGACGGGCCCCCGTAGTCCGAGGACGGCCCTTTCGGTCTCCGTTTGCGGTCTCGCGCCAGGAGAGCGCACGCTTTCGCAGGACAAGCAGAGCAATCCAAGGAGAAAGACGCTGAGGAGCCGGAACATATATCACCCCTGAGGCTTGACATTATTTTCCCCTTTTCCATATGTGGAAAAGGTATGATAGACTTCATATCGCTGGCCGCACTCAGATAAAAAGCGCTCATCATGCTGTTTCGCGAACTCAACCGCAGCGCCACCAAGACCTATCTGATTGGGTGCGAAAAAACACGTGAAGTCGCCCTCATTGATCCAGTCTTGGAAAAAACCGACCGCTACCTCGCCCTGCTCGCCTATTATGGGTATACGCTTGACAGCATTATCGATACGCACACCCACGCCGATCATCTGACGGGCAGTTGGGAGCTCCGTACGCTCACCGACGCGCCGGTGATCATGCATCGGCGCGCGCCCGCCCCGCACGTTGACAGGCATGTCGAAGACGGGCAGCTCATCCGAGTCGGGACGCTCACCATGCATGTGCTCGCGACCTCAGGCCACACGCCCGACAGCATGTGCCTCCACGCCATGGACCGGGTGTTCACCGGCGATACCCTGTTTATCCACGGCACCGGGCGGACCGACTTTCCCGAGGGCGACCCAGGCGCCCAATACGACAGCATCTATCATAAGCTGTTTCCGCTGCCCGACAGCACGCTAGTCTTTCCCGGTCATGATTATCGGGGGCATACCCAATCCACTATCGGTGAAGAAAAACAGACAAATCCGCGCGTGGCCGGTCGCAGTCGCCAGGAATATGTCGATTTGATGAACAACCTCCACCTCTCGCTGCCGGATAAAATCCAGGAAGTTCTCCAGCCGAACCAGTCCGCCATTGAAGACCAATCCATCCAGTTTCCGAGTCTCTCCGCGCTGAATAGCGTGCGCCAGCTCTCCGCCCAAGAAGTCCAGGCCCAACGGGAGAGCCCTGCCCCCCCGCTCCTGCTCGATGTGCGTGAGCCGGACGAATACAGCGATGACCTCGGCCATATCCCGGGCAGCATCCTCATCCCGCTCAAAGAGGTGCCAGTTCGCGCGGGAGAGATTGAGCACCACAAGAACGGCCATATCATCGTTGTGTGTCGGGCCGGAGTCCGCAGCACAACGGCCGCCGCCATTCTGACCGGCCTGGGATTCGGGCATGTATCGAATCTCAAGGGGGGGATGCTGGACTGGAACGAGCAACAGTTGCCCACCGCACGCTAGTTGGGAAGGAGCAGACTGCATGGAAACAGCCCCTCACGAAGCGTCCCAATCAGCACCCGGAGTGAGATGGGCCAAGGTCATTGATCACACCAAATGTATCGGCTGCCATGCGTGCAGCACGGCCTGCAAATCAGAGAATCAGGTCCCGCTGTCGGTCAATCGCACCTATGTGAAATACACCGACGTGGGCACCTTCCCCAACGTCCGGCGGGCTTTTCAGGTCACCCGCTGCAATCAGTGTCAGGATGCGCCGTGCACCCACGCCTGTCCGACCGCAGCCATGTACGCCCGGTCTGACGGCATTGTAGATTTCGACAAGTCCATCTGTATTGGCTGCAAAGCCTGTATCGCGGCCTGTCCGTACGACGCGATCTTTATCAATCCCGAAGACCACTCGGCCGAGAAGTGCAATTTTTGCGCGCATCGGATCGATATGAACCTGGAGCCGGCCTGCGTGGTGGTGTGCCCGACAGAAGCGATCATGGTGGGCGACCTGAATGACCCAGGTTCAAGAGTCGCCGCCATCGTGGGCCGCGAGCCCGTTGCGGTGCGGCGTCCCGAAAAGGAAACCCACCCCAAACTGTTCTACACCGGCGCCCATCAGGCCACGCTCGACCCGCTGGCCGCCACCCGGCCCGAAGGCGGCCTGTTTCTGTGGAGCGAACAGGGCCAGGGACCCCAGCAGGTGACCTCAGGCCATCCGACCCGGAACAATAGCTCCGCCCAGGCCGTGCTGGCCTATGACGTGCCACACCGGGCCCCGTGGGATTGGCGGCTGAGCCTGTATACCTGGACCAAAGGGATGGCCTCGGGCGCGTATCTGATTCCGGCCTTGCTGGTGCTCTTTGGCCTGCTGAGTCCGGAGCATATGCTCTGGCAATGGGTTGCCCCGATTCTGAGCGGGGCCTTTCTGGCCCTCACCGGTCTGATTCTCATCGCCGATCTGGACCACCCCGAGCGCTTTGTCTTGATCTTTACCCGCCCGCAGTGGAGGAGCTGGCTGGTCCGGGGCGCGTTTATCATCCTTGGTTTTGGCAGCGTGCTGATCCTCCACTTTTTGGCCAGTCTCTTTGCGGGCGGTACCGCCTGGCAGTCGGGTCTGATGCTGCTCGGCATCCCCCTTGGCGTACTGACCAGCGTGTATACCGCCTATCTCTTTGCCCAATCGACCGCCCGTGACTTATGGCAAAACCCCCTCCTGCCCTTCCATTTTCTCGTCCAGACGATTATCGCGGGAGCCGCCGTCCTCCTCCCCTGTGCGGTCTGGTGGGCACCCGCCGTGGTTTCACCAGTCGCTACGCTGTTGGGGATAGCGTGCGCGCTGCATCTCCTGCTGGTGAGCGGGGAAATCAGCCTGCCCCATCCCACCGCCCATGCCCAACTGGCCGCGGCCGAGATGACGCAGGGGCAATACCGGATGTATTTCTGGGCTGGCGTACTTCTTTTCTCTGTCGGCATGCTTGCCCCCTGGGTCGGCATCCTGGCCGGGGGTGCGGCCCTCATTGGATTGTTGGCGTATGAACACGCCTACGTGCAGGCCGGGCAAAGCGTGCCCCTCGCCTAGAAAGTATGACCATGAGTATTGAGCGACCTAATGAACGCGTGTCTGCCGCTCGCCAGGATACGGAGGCGCGGGGGGAGACTTTTTATCCGGGGCCGAGTCGCAACCACCTCGCGTCTTTTCCTCCCAAGGAGCGCTGGGATGACTGGGTTGAGTTGGACGCACGCGCCTGGCCGCAGCGCGTCGAGCAACGCTCGATGCTGATTCCCACCACCTGTTTTAACTGCGAGTCGGCCTGCGGCCTGCTGGCCTATGTCGATCCGGAGACGCTGGCCGTCAGAAAATTTGAGGGCAACCCGGAACACCCGGCCTCACGCGGCCGGAACTGCGCCAAGGGCCCGGCCACCCTCAACCAGATCAACGACCCCGACCGTATTCTGCAGCCCCTGAAACGGGCGGGAAAACGCGGCGAGGGCAAGTGGCAACCGGTCTCCTGGGACGAGGCGCTGCGTGATATTGCCGGCCGTCTGCGGCGAGCGCTCCAGGAAGACCGTCACAACGAAATCATATACCACGTTGGCCGACCCGGCGAGGACGGATACACCGAGCGCGTCCTGGCCGCCTGGGGCGTCGATGGCCACAACTCCCATACCAATATCTGCTCGTCCGGGGCCCGCGCCGGCTATCATTTTTGGATGGGTGCCGACCGCCCCAGCCCCGACCATGAACATGCCGAGGTCATATTGCTCATCAGCGCTCACCTGGAGTCGGGCCATTATTTCAATCCGCACGCCCAACGCATTATGGACGCCAAGCGGCGCGGGGCCAAACTCATCGTTTTCGACGTCCGCCTGTCCAATAGCGCCACCCATGCCGACCATTGGGTTGCGCCGTATCCGGGCAGTGAGGCGGCCATTTTGCTCGCCATAGCCAATCACCTGATTCAGAACGAACACTATAACCGTACCTTTGTCCGTGACTGGTGGAACTGGCAGGAATATCTCCAAGAAGAACGGCCCGACCTGGAACCCACGTTTGAAAACTTTGAGGCCGTCCTGAAACAGCTCTATACGCACTACAGTTTTGCGTTTGCGGCCCAGGAATCCGGCGTCAGTCCACAGACCATTGAAGCCATCGCCACGCTGGTTGCCTCGGCTGGAACGCGACTGGCGACCCACACCTGGCGGAGCGCGTCCGCCGGGAATCTCGGCGGCTGGCAGGTGGCGCGGGCGCTGTTTTTCCTTAACGCGCTCATGGGTGCGGTGGCCACACCGGGCGGGACGTATCCCAATGCGTGGAACAAGTTTGTGCCGCGGCCCATCCATACCCCACCCCACCCAGCCATGTGGAATACGCTTTCCTGGCCAGCCGAGTACCCGCTGGCAATCAACGAACTCTCTTTTCTCCTGCCACATTTTCTGAAAGAAGAGCGGGCGAAACTCGATGTCTATTTCACTCGGGTGTATAACCCGGTCTGGACCAATCCCGACGGGTTTTCGTGGATTGAAACCCTCAGTGATGAACAGAAAATCGGTCTGCACGTCGCCCTGACTCCGACCTGGAACGAGAGTGCCTATTTCGCCGATTACATCCTGCCCATGGGCGTCGGCAGTGAGCGCCACGATACGCATTCCTACGAAACACACGACGCCCAGTGGATCGGGTTCCGGCAGCCCGTCCTGCGAACCGCCAGGGAACGTCTCGGCCAGCCGGTGACAGACACGCGCCAGGCAAACCCAGGCGAAGTCTGGGAAGAGAATGAGTTCTGGATCGAGTTATCCTGGCAGGTCGACCCGGATGGCGCGCTGGGGATCCGCCAATACTTTGAATCCAAAGCCCACCCAGGCCAGAAACTAACCCTGGACGAGTATTACGGCTTTATCTTTGAGCAGTCGGTCCCCGGTCTGCCGGCCCACGCCGCGGCCCAGGGACTCTCGCCGCTGGCCTATATGCGTCGCTACGGCGCCTTTGAGATCCAAAAAAACATTGGAGCTATCCACGCCCAAACGGTCCCACCGGCTGAGCTGGACAACGCCCAGGTTGACAGTCTGGGCCGCGTCTTCACCGCCAGTCCCAAGCCCGCCGGCCCGAATATCGTCCCCCTGCCCTCACCCGACGGCGATGCGGACGGCCGTCGCCGCGTTGGGATTCAGATAAACACTCCACAGACCCCACAGACCCAAGAAACCCAAGAAACCCCACAGACCTCCATATATCGCGGATTTCCCACACCGAGCGGCCGTCTCGAATTCTATTCCAAGACCCTCAAGGACTGGGGCTGGCCGGAATACACTCTCCCCACGTATATCAAGAGTCATGTCCATCCCGACCGGCTCGCAGACGACCAGATGGTCTTGATCCCGACCTTTCGCCTGCCGGTCCAGATTCACACCCGGAGTGCAAACGCCAAATGGCTGGACGAGATTGCCCACACCAACCCGCTCTGGCTGCATCCCGGCGATGCCAAACGTCTTGGTGTGGGTACGGGAGACCTCGTCCGGGTAGAAACCGAGATCGGCTATTTTGTACTCAAAGCCTGGGTGACGGAGGGGATTCGACCCGGTGTCGTTGGCTGTAGCCACCACATGGGCCGCTGGAAGCTCGACCAGGCCGGCCAGCGGCAGATGATGGCCACGGTCGGACTCGACCGCAACGGCAGTCAGTGGCATTTGTCTCGCAAGCGGGGCGTACACGGCTATCCGAGCGAGGATACCGATAGCGCACGCATCTGGTGGACGGATACCGGCGTGCATCAGAATCTCACCTTTCCGGTCCATCCTGACCCGGTCTCCGGTATGCACTGCTGGCACCAGGCCGTCCGCGTCAGCCCCGCCCAAAAGGGCGATCAGTATGGAGATATCCACGTCGATACGGAAAAATCGCACGCCGCGTATAAGCAGTGGCTCGACCTGACCCGGCCGGCCAGTCAGGTCTCGCCCGACGGCACGCGACGGCCCTACTGGATGTTACGCCCGCTCAAGCCGGGTCGAGAGAACTATCAACTGCCCGAGACGGAGCGTCCGCCTAAGGACTGATGAAGCGCTTTCTCCCGTTTCTCGACCTCCGCGCCTACCAGCTTCGCCATCTCCCTCGGGACCTGCTGGCCAGCCCGAGCGTGACCTTTCTCGACATCCCCCAAGGCGTGGCCTATGCCATGATCGCCGGTCTGCCCCCGGCCATGGGTCTGTATGCGGCCGCCCTGCCGGCCATAGTGGGCGCGCTGTTCCGCAGTTCCCGCCATGTTGTGACCGGCCCCACGAACGCCGTGAGTCTGCTGGTGGGCACTGCCGTCGCCGCCGAGGTGGCGCACGGTGGCGCGAGCCCCATGGCCGTCGGCGTCACCCTGGCCTTTATGGTTGGGGTGGTCCAATTTCTCGCCGGGCTGCTGCGACTCGACGCGCTGGCCGATTATATTTCCCAGCCGGTGGTCCGCGGCTATATCTCAGGCGCCGCGGTCCTGATTATGATCGGCCAGCTTCCCAACGCAACCGGCACAGCTCGCGTTTCAGGCAATCCCGCCCAGATGATCGGCGGCTGGCTGGCTTCACTTGCGGAAGTCCATCTGCTGGCCGTCCTTTTCACCCTCGGCACACTTGTGTGCGTCCTGTCTCTGCGCCACTTTTACCCCCGTCTGCCAGCCTCGCTCATCGCCCTGGGGCTCAGCATCGGTGTGGCGCAGCTCTTCCAGTTGTCTGGCGCGGGACTCCACCTCGTTGCCGACCTCGCCCCTCTGCCAGCCGGCCTGCCGCCGCTCACCATCCCCCACCTGGACCAGTGGGCGGGACTGCTGCCGACGGCACTGGCCTGTGCCGTCCTGTCCCTCGTTGAGTCCAGTTCTGTGGCCCGGACGCTTGCAGCTCGGTCAGGACAGCGGCTCGATATGGCCGCCGAATTTTCGGGCCAAGGGTTGGCGAACATCACCGCGGCTTTCTCGGGCGGCTATCCGGTCAGCGGCAGTCTGGCCCGTTCAACCTTAAATCAGCAGGCCGGGGCACACAGCCGTCTGTCGGCGCTGTTTTGCGGACTGTTGATGCTGGCCGTGCTGCTCTTTTTTGGACCGGTCGTCAATCAGACGCCGATTGCGAGTCTGGCCGGTCTGTTGTTCGTCTTAGCCTCGGATCTCATCGACAGGGGTCGGATTCGGATGATACTGCGCGGCACCCGAGGCGACCGGACGGCATTTCTCGCCACGCTGGTCGGAACGTGGCTGGTGCCGCTCGACCAGGCGATTTATATTGGCGTCGGGATCAGCATCATTCTCTTTTTACGTCGTGTCCGGCTGCTCACGGTCCGAGAGATGGCTATCGGTGAGAAAGGCCGCTTTCGAGAGGTTGACCACGAGCAGGAAGAGCGGGGGCAGCAGTGTTCCGCCATTCGTATTCTCAACCTGACAGGCCCATTATTTTTTGCCGCATCCGGAGAACTCCAAGCCGTGATTGAGCGCATGAATGCCGAGCCTCACGTCTGCGTCGTTATTCTCCGGGTGCGTCAGACACAGGGCTTGGACATCACCATCGCCAGCCTGCTCGAATCCAGCCAGCAGCAGTTGGAGAGTACCGGCAAAACCCTCCTCGTCCTGGGCCTGCGCCCCGAGGCCATGCAGTTACTTGAGAAAACCGGTATCGCCGGCCGTATCGGGCTGGCGAATCTCTTTCCGGCTCAATCCGGCTGGTTTACCGCCATGGAGGCGGCTCTCCGCCGCGCCCTCACCCTGGCAGGAGAGCATAGCTGTGGTACGCACTGTCCTTTTACCGTATATCTCAGCGCCCAAGAGACACTCCGGGGTCGTCTTGAGGTATGACTTTCCACCCCGTCACCGGATAGCCTAGTAATGGTAGCGCGCCTGAAGAAAGTCGATCCGCCCATCGCTGACAAGATATACAATGCGGTGTTCCTCAGTCAGGCGTCGCGACCACGTTCCGCTTGGCAAGTATTTAAGCGGCTCAGGCTTACCAAGCCCGGTAAACGGATCTCGCAAAACAGCCTGCACCAAGTCCAGGGCACGAAGGGCCACTCTTCGGTCTATCCTGGTCCAGTACCTGAGGTCCTCCACAAATTCGGGCTGGAACACCGCAACCCAGTCACGAGATACAAGCGTCCGGTTTCGCTTACTTCGTCGCTTGGCCAAGGCCCAACTCGTTTCGGAGTTCTTCAATCGATGACGGCGGGAGATCGCGCCCCCGAGCTCGTGCAAGGGCTGTCAGCAACCGCTCGGCGTTTTTGGGCGAGCGAAGGAGATGCGCCGTCTCAATCAAGCTCTCAAGCTCCGCCGCCGAAACCAGCGCCACATCCTCCGCGTCCCGTCGTTGGATGATTACCGGCTCGCGGGTCGAGGCAACCTGATCGCAGAGCGCCGCAAGGGTTGCCCGGGCGTTCGTGTATGTGGTTACTGTAGACATGTATTCCCCCGCATAAAATGTACATGAATACTGTACATATTCGCCGTCCTGACCTCAAGTAGGTGATATTAGAGAATAGCGAATTGGAGTCTCTTGCACCTGAGATATTCTTCGCTCGCTCCGCTCGTTCCGAAATCCCCTTGCCTTAGCCTCTGCGTCTAGTTACGTTGGGGCCGCCTTGCTGGAGGGGCCCTCATACAGGGGGAGGATGTCACCGGATGTCGCAGTACGTCGAAGGACCAGACGCGGGTCTTGTTATTGAAGACCATGCCCAACTCATCGAATACTTCTTCAACGCCGCAAAGCCCCGAGAGCAGTGGCGCATTGGCACAGAGTATGAACTGCTCGGCGTGTCACGTCGGAGTGGCCGCGCTGTGCGCTACTCCGGACGGCGCGGCATTGAGCATATCCTGAGCCGCCTGGCCGACTCCCTGGAATGGGAACCCCAGGAAGAAGCAGGCCGCATTATCGCCCTCCAGGGCGAGCGCGCTAATATCGCGCTTGAACCCGGCGCGCAACTCGAACTCTCCGGCGAACAGTGCGAGACCGTCCATTGTGCGGACAAAGAACTCCGTCGCCACCTCAAGCATCTGCTGCCCATTGCGGATGAATTGGACATTGATTTCGTGAACCTGGGAGTCCAGCCGGTCAGCTCGCTGGATGACATCGAGTGGATTCCTAAAGCGCGCTATTCGATCATGGGCCCGTATATGGAAAAGGTCGGCACGCTGGGCCATCGCATGATGAAGCAGACCGCTTCGATTCAGGTCAATTTCGACTTCAGCGACGAAGCCGACGCCATGCTGAAGTTTAAGGCCAGCATGGGACTCGTGCCCATCCTGTCCGCTATGTTTGCCAACTCCCCGATTTCGGATGGCAGGCTGAACGGTTTTATGACCATGCGCGGCCACGTCTGGACCGAGACGGACAAGCGCCGCTGCGGCTTGCTGCCCTTTGCTTTTGCGGACGCTCCGACATTTGAAGACTATGTCGAATACGCGCTGAATACTCCGATGTATTTCATTGTACGCCAGGGCCAGTGGATCAATATGACCCATATGTCCTTTCGCCAATTTCTGGAGCAAGGACACGCCGGGGAACGCCCTACCATGGAAGACTGGGGCATTCATCTGACGACCCTCTTTCCAGAGGTGCGGATCAAAAAATACCTGGAGATTCGCTGCTTCGACAATCAGCCATTTGACTACATGTTGGCCGTACCGGCTCTCACCAAGGGCATCTTTTTCGATACCGACCTATTACTAGCCGCCTGGGATCTTGTCAAAAAATGGAGCTGGGACGAACGTCTCGACGCCTATTATCAAGCCCATCGCCAAGCCCTGGGCGCACGCGTGCAGGGTATCCGCTTGCTCGATCTGGCCAAGGAGCTGGTCACGATAGCCTGGGAGGGCTTGGAGCGACACAACGACTGCAACGAGGCCGGAGAAAATGAGACTATCTATCTGGAGCGGCTACGTGAGGAGATCGACCAAGGCCAATGTCCCGCCTATCACGTCGTTGAAGAATGGATGACCCATTGGAACTACGACGCCAAACGCCTCGTTGACGGCACGGCCTATCGGCTACCGGATGAGGACGAATAAGCATCAGCCTCTTCCCTCAACATCGCTTTCCTCTCCCCGCCATACGGCGAGAACCACTGCCTGACGGCTTACCCCTCTCCTGGGCTTACACCGAGCCGTCAACGCGCACGGTCACAATATCAATGTTGTGGTACTGTTGGTGGCGCACGGACGAGGCGAAGTGCCGCAGCAAACGCAGCGAGAGTTCGCGCTCGTTGGGCGTCTCCACCTGGTCCCCAAGCAGCGCGATGTGGTCTTCAAGGTTTTCCTCGCCAACCGCCGCCATAAACTCCAACTCCACGGCCGCCCCATCCTGGCGGGCCAGCACGCGCAAACGCGGCTTGGTGCGCGCCGCCGCTTCGGCGTCCATCTGTTGCACCAGACTTGCTCAGCGCTTCCTCGCCGATCAAGCACAAGCGCTGGGTCGCCTCCGCACTCCACCCCAGGCGGGCGGCAAGGGCACACAAGAACTCCTCCAGCTTCGGCAGGCCCGCAACCGCCAGCTCCATGTCCAGACGGCGACGGCGGGGGCCGGTCAGCTCCAGGAACAAGGTCAAGCCAACGACCATAAGGCCGCCTGCGGTGATGCCGTTGCTGAGCAGGATCGCCCACACCCCGCTCAGGTAGTCGGGAAAAATGGCCTGATACTGGAAGCCCACCCCGACCCAAAACAACACGCCGACCACCAGAGTTTTGCGGTAGTCGCTTCCGCCCTGGAGGACGAGTTGCATGCCCTGGACAAAGATGAGGCTGACTAGGACCGTGAGATAGGCCGCCGCCACCGGGCTCGGAATGACCAGCACCACGGCCATCAGCTTGGGCAGGAAGGCCAAGGCAAGGAAGATGACGCCGATACACACCCCGACACGACGCGCCGCCACGCCGGTCAGCTCCACAAGCGGCGCGCTTGACGGACGGGTGCCGCACGGGATCGTCCCGGCGAGACCACACAGCAGATTGCCCAAGCCAACTGCGGCCACCGCGCCCTGGACTGCGCGGAGATCGGTAGCCCGCCGCTTACGCCACGAGACCCGCTGCACGGCAACGGCATGGCTGAGGGTTCCCGTCGTCCCCACCAGAATCACGAATAGGAATCCGGGCAGGAGAGACCAGAAGGCCGGGCCAAACGTCAGGTCTACTCCCGGCCAGACGTTGGTCGGTAAGCCGAACCAGGGAGCGGCAAGGATCTGGTCCACGTCGTACAGTCCGAACCACGCGCCGACCATACAGCCGGCCACAACCCCGATGAGCGGTGCCCACGGTCGCCACGTCTCTGAGGCGCGTAGCGCGAGCGCCACAGCCGTGGCAAAGGTAACCGCCGCACTCGTCGGGGCCGCGGCTCCCGGCGCCCCCTCCGGCACATTGGTCAGCATCCGAAAGATCGCCGGCATGACAGAAACGGGAATCAGGGTGAGGATCGTTCCAGCCACCAACGGCGTGATGAAGCGTCGCAGCAAGGAGAGACGGGCCGCCAGCACAAACTGAAACACGGCGGCAACGATAATCAGGCTGGCCAGCAAAGACGGGCCGCCCTCAACGAGCGCGGGGATACACACGCCGACGAAAGCACTAGTGGACCCCCTCACGAGCATATACCCCGAGCCGAAGCCCCCGATACGAAGCGTCTGCACTATCGTGATCGCGCCAGTAACCATGAGCAGGGCGAAGATAGTCCAAGACAGATAAATCTCGTCCTGATTCGCGGCCCGCATGATAATAGTCGGTATGAGCGCCAGGCTGGGCCCCATTAACATGGCCCGCTGAAAGCTCAGTCCAAAGGCAAAGGCATACGGCGGGCGTTCATGCGGTTCGTAGAGGAGAGAAGGCATCGTCGACCCCATTCCACGCCCAGACGTTTTATAGCGAGCTGTACGGAGGGGCAAGAAGCACAGCTTAAACCTGTGTTCCCAAGGCTACCTGGGAAGGTATGTGAGGGCGCGTCCGATTGACATGTGGCTAACATGCAAATAGGTCCGTCACATGTCGAATAAGCAGGCCCGTGCGGCTTGACACAGACATTTATCTAACCAGATAATAGACTAGTTTGTTATTCCAAGAGGAATTATGAGAGAAGTCGGCACGTTCGAGGCGAAAACCCACCTTTCCGCACTGCTTGACGAGGTCGCGCGCGGAGAGACCATCATCATCACCAAACGTGGGCGCGCGGTGGCCCGGTTGATACCACCGGAAGCGCCCGACCGTGAGGTCGCTGTTGCCGCGGCCACAACCCTCCGCGATCTGCGCAAGCGCATTGGGTGGGCGACAACCAAGGACATTCTTCAAATGCGCAACGAAGGTCGGCGTTGAAGGCCCCCGTCCTGGATAGTTCCGTCACCATGGCCTGGGTGCTCAGGGATGAGCAATCGGCCCAAGCCGATGCTGCCCTGGAGCAGGTGGCGAAAATTGGCGGCATCGCTCCGGCGCTGTGGTGGGTGGAAGTCCGTAACGTCTTAGTCATTGCAGAGCGCAGGGGACGCTTAACACAAGAGGACACTGCGACCGCAGTGCAGGCTATTGACGCGCTGGGCATCCACTTGGACCACGCACCGGACAATGCCTCCCTCCTCCGGCTGGCCAGGACCCACGGCTTGAGCGCGTATGATGCGCTGTACCTGGAATTAGCGGTCCGGCAACAACGGCCGCTTGCCACCCTTGACCACAAACTCCGCGTAGCGGCCCAGGCGGAAGGCATCACGCTAACAGCCTGAGAGGGGGAGCCTGCACAAAGGGCGCGTCCGATTGATATGTAGCGGACACGCAAAGAGCTCTATAACCTATCGACAGAATCCGGGAAGATACCTCATGAACGATCCACATGTCGTCGCGCTGGTCTACACCACCGAGCACGGGCCGTCGGTTGATTACCGGGAAGCGGAGCCACGCGATGCGGCAATTATCCGCCGGGCAGCCGAGGTGGCTGACGACCTGGCTAGGAACACTCCTGAGATATCGATGTCTGATTTTTCATATATGTAAGGGGATGAGCACTTCCGTTCACTCACAACTAATCCCCAACCCCTAACCCCCACCCCCCATTCTGTTTCCCCCCTCCGCGTTTCGTGTTATGAAGCCGATACACAACGATTGGAATAAGGAGGATCGTATGGATATGCCCAAAGACAAGCTCCTGTGGGTCTATGAGCGCATGCAGCTCATCCGGGTGTTTGAGACCAGGGTCAGTAGCGAGTTTGGGAAGGGGAAAATCCCGGGCTTTGTGCATCTCTATGCCGGGGAAGAAGCCATAGCTGTCGGGATTTGTGCCAATCTCACGGACGCCGACTATATGACCTCAACCCATCGCGGACATGGCCACTGTGTGGCAAAAGGGGTGGACGTGCGGGGCATGATGGCCGAGCTGTTCGGTAAAGCCACCGGAATTTGCAAGGGCAAGGGTGGCTCCATGCATATTGCCGATATGGACAAAGGCATGCTGGGAGCCAACGGCATTGTCGGCGGCGGCCCGCCGCTGGCCTGTGGGTCCGGCCTGACCGCCAAAACCAATGGCACGGACCAGGTGACGATCTGCTTCTTTGGGGATGGGGCGTCGGAGCAAGGCACCTTGCACGAGAGCCTCAACCTGGCCGCAATATGGAAGCTGCCGGTCATTTTTGTGGCCGAGAACAACGGCTATGCCGAGTCCACGCCGGCGCATTATCATTGCAGCGTCGAGAATATCGCCGACCGCGCCGCAGCGTATAATATGCCGGGCGTGACCATAGACGGGAACGACCTGTTTGCCGTGTATGAATCGGCGCATGAGGCGGTTGCGCGCGCCCGGGCCGGACAGGGACCGAGCCTGTTGGAGTGTAAGACCTATCGTCACTTCGGCCACTTTGAAGGCGATGCGCAGACCTATAAAATTGCCGCAGAAAACGAAAAATACCGCACCGAACTCGACCCGATCAAGCGCTTCAAAGACGTCGTCCTGCCCCGTGGCCTTATATCCGAAGACGAGCTGGCGGAAATCGATGGGCAGGTCAATGCCGCGATTGACGAAGCCGTTACATTCGCGGAAGACAGCCCCTTTCCCGAGGTCCAGGAAACCTTCACCGACGTATATGTGAACTACTAGGAGCTTGCGGAGAAACATTATGGCAGAGCGAGAATTGAATTTTGGTGAGGCGCTGAATGAAGCCATGCGTCAGGAAATGCAGCGCGACCCCAAAGTGGTGATCATGGGCGAGGACGTTGCCGGTGGAGCCGATGTCGATCACCTCGAAGGCGACGATGCCTGGGGCGGCGTCCTGGGCGTGACAAAAGGCCTAGTCAAGGAATTTGGCCGGGATCGTGTTATCGATACGCCCATCAGCGAGTCCGGTTTTATTGGTGCGGCCGTTGGCGCCGCGGTCACCGGCCTGCGGCCCATTGCCGAGATGATGTTCGTCGGTTTTATGGGCGTGTGTTTTGACCAGCTCCTGAACCAGGGTGCGAAACTCCGCTATATGTTTGGCGGCAAAGCGCAGGTCCCGCTGGTGATTCGGACCATCTGCGGCGGCGGCTACCGCGCCGCCGCCCAGCACTCTCAGGTGTTACACTCCCTCTTTACCCATATCCCAGGGCTCAAAACGGTCGTCCCCTCGACCCCGTATGACGCCAAAGGACTCTTGATTTCGGCCATCCGGGATGACGATCTGGTGATTTTCTTTGAGGACATCACGTTTGGCGCAATGAAGGGAGTCGTTCCGGAGGAAGACTACAGCATTCCGTTTGGAAAAGCAGACATTAAGCGGGCTGGCGATGATGTCACTATCGTGGCTATGGGCAAGATGGTGCATCACTCCCTGGCCGCGGCCACGGAGCTGGAAAAGCAGGGTAAAAACGCAGAGGTGATTGATCCCCGTACCCTCTCGCCCTTTGACGAAGAGACGGTGCTGTCATCGGTTGAGAAGACGGGCCGCCTGGTGATCGCCGACGAATCGCACCCGCGCTGTAACGTGGCAACCGATATTGCGGCTATGGTCGCGGACAAGGGGTTTGATTATTTGAACGCGCCCATAAAAGTAGTGTGTGCTCCACACACCCCGGTGCCATTCAGCCCACCGTTGGAAGACCACTATTTGCCCAACCCGCAAAAAATTAGCGCGGCAGCATTAGGATTGTTTTAGGGACAGGTTTTAGAGATTGGGGGTTGGGGGATTGGGGAAACCTAACCCCCAACCCCCAACCCCCAACCCCCATTTCTCATGTCAGCCGTCGGCATCATCGCAAACCCGCGCGCGGGCAAGGACATTCGCCGTCTTGTGGCGCATGGCTCCATCCTTGATACCCAGGAAAAAGTCTATATCGTGCGGCGGGCCATTCTCGGCATTCAGGGTGCCGGGGCGGACGAAATAGTCCTCTTTCCCGACCCGGCCAATATCTTTACCAAAGCCCTGTCCGGGATTGAGAGCGAGCTGCGTCTCAGCCCGCGTTTCCTTGAAATGTCGATCTTCGATGAGGCCAGCGACTCGACGCGGGCGGCGCAGCTCATGCGCGAGCAGGGGGTGGCCTGCGTCATCGTCATTGGCGGCGACGGCACCAACCGGGTGGTCACCAAAGGCAGTGGCAGCATGCCGCTCATTCCGCTTTCAACCGGCACGAATAACGCCTTTCCCCAGTTTCTGGAGTCCACCCTGGCCGGTCTGGCCGCGGGCTATTACGCGGTTCGCCAATTCTCCCCGGAAACGTATACCCGTCCGACCAAGCGGCTCAACCTGTACCGCAACGGCACGCTCGAAGACATCGCCCTGGTTGATGCGGCCGTGTGCGACTACCAGTTTGTTGGTGCCAGGGCCGTGTGGGAGGCCGAGCGTCTGAGAGAACTCTTTCTCACCCAGGGCCAACCCACGAATATCGGCTTGGCCTCAATCGGCGGCATGCTCCACCCCATTCGCCCGGTTGACGACGGAGGGCTGTATGTCCGGTTCGGGGGCGATAGCCGCTCGATCAACGCGCCTATTGCCCCCGGAATGGTGGTGCCCGTCCCGATCCAACAGCATGCCCTGATACTGCATGGCACTCGGATACCCGTCAGCTATAAGCCCTCGATTATCGCGCTGGACGGCGAACGCGAGCTGGTTGTGAATGCGGACGACCGGTGGGAAGTTGAACTTTCGTGGGACGGTCCGCGTGTGCTGGATATTGAGAAGGTCATGGACGCTGCCCGTCAGCCCGCCGAGTGAGCCGGCCCCATCCAGGAAGACGCGTCGCATGAAGATCGTTCTGTGCTCCACCCATTTCCCCCACTGTTCCGAGACGCTGCGCAACCATCTGCCGGATGACAACATCATTGCCTGCCCAGCAGAGGAGGTGCTGCACGCGACCCGCGACGCCGATGTGGTTGTGCCAACCATGCACCGCGTGGATGCGGACATTATTCGCGCCACCTCGGCCCGCATGATCCATCAGTTCGGCGTCGGGCTCGAAGGCGTGGATATTCCGGCTGCGACCGAACAGGGTATCTATGTGGCCAACGTCCCCGGCCACCAAGGGACGGGCAACGCCGCCTCAGTCTCGGAGCACGCCATTTTTCTCATGCTCGCCCTGGCCCGAAAATTTCTCCAGGCGGCCGAGAACGTGCGCAACGGGATCTTCGGTTCGCCTATGGGCAGGGGGCTGCTGGGCAAGACGATCGCCATTCTCGGCGTCGGCAGTATCGGGACGGAGTTGGCCAGCCGCCTGCGCCATTTTGAGGTGCGCCTGCTGGGTCTGAAACAACACCCGTCCGAGCGCGTCAGAGAAGAATACGGATTTGAGTTTCTTGGTGGGCAGGGCGACCTCGGTCACGTCCTGGCAGAAGCCGACTTCGTTGTCCTGGCCCTTCCTGTCACGCCCCACACGCGGGGGATCATCAATGCGCAGGCCCTCGCCGATATGAAGAATACGGCCTACCTCATTAACGTTGGGCGCGGCCCGGTCATCGATCATGACGCCCTGGTTGCGGCCCTGACCGCTAAAGACATCGCCGGCGCGGCCCTGGACGTTTTTTGGGACGAGCCGACCGACCCGGCCGACCCGCTATTCCAACACAATGTGATTGCCACGCCCCATACTGCGGGCGTGACCGATTTGTCGTATAACGACATCGCGCGTGGCCTGGCCGCCAATGTCAACCGTCTGCGCGCCGGCGAGCCACCCATCAACTGTGTCAATCTGGCAGCAGTCCAGGCCAAAGGGTAAAGGTCAGGAGAACCCCCTCACCCCAGCCCTCTCCCCCTAGGGGAGAGGGGTAAGAGATCGATATGCGAGTCTTTCAATCGGTCCGGCTGATTTCAATTGGATTCCTGCTCTCTCTTCTCATAGCCTGTAAGAGTTCAACCCCACCAAAGCCGCCCCGCCAACCCACTCCGCTCGATCTGTCCACGGTGGGTACGATTTCCGGGAGTGTCCGTTTCGAGGGTCGCGTGCCGGAGCAAAGCATTCTTCAGCTTGGCGGCTGGTCGGAATGTGCCGCCCAACACGAGGGTGCGGTCTATGCCGGTGATGTGCTGGTCACTAACGGCGGACTGCAAAATGCCCTGGTGTATATCAAGGACGGTCTGGGCGAGCGCGTTTTTGCCGTTCCTGAGGAACCGGTCGAAAACGATCAAAAAGGCTGTGTCTTTCTGCCGCGTATTATGGCGCTGCGAGTCGATCAACCGATTCGCTATCTCAATAGCGATTCCATGGCCCATAATGTCCACGGCCTGCCGCGCAATTCGTCAGCCTGGAATTTCAGTCTGGGGCTCAAGGGCATGTCGCGCAACGTGAGCGTAGATACGGAGGAAGTCGGCATCGAGGTCAAGTGTGACATCCACGGCTGGATGCGAAGTTATCTTGGCGTGTTCAACCATCCGTATTTTGCCCTGAGCGATCAGGACGGGACCTTCAGGCTCCACAATGTTCCGCCCGGCGAATATACTATCGCGGCATGGCACGAGCGATTTGGCACGCGCTCACAGAAGATTGCTCTGCCTGAGAAGGGAGAAGCAAAGGCCGTGCTAACGTTTCAAGCGGACGCGCCTCAGGAGTAGTCGTCACTCCTCTACCGGCCAGTCCTTAGCGACTTTTCCGCCAACCTGGAAAATCAGGTGATAGGCCAGACCGAAGCCCAGCCCCAGGACAATAATCAGCCACAGCGGCCCAAAGGTAAGCGACGGGTAATGCCCGGAGCCGGCGATCATGCCGAACAGCATGGGAACGGACAGAAAGGTGTTTGTGCGAGAGGCGAGCAAGGCCCGCTTGGGCAGCGCCGGGTCCGGCGCCTCACCCTTGACCGTCGCGGTGATAATCTGCTGCTGGGCTGGCCAGATGATGAACCAGACGTTAAACCACATAATCGTACCGAACAGCGCACCCATACTGATCCACAGCCCGGCGCTCGACCCGAACAAGCCGGCATCACCAGTAAAGCCGCTCCCCAGTAGGAAATACTTCCACAGAATCATCAACAGACCGGACAGAAAGGTGAACATGGCTCCCCAGCGGAACCACCACAGCGTGCGCGGCATGATTTGCGGGACAACCTGTTTGCGGACCTCCGTTTCGAGCGCGCCCTGGAAGTGGGCGTTGATCAGGTTGAAGTAGTACAGGAGTCCGATCCAGGTGATACCGGCCAGCAGGTGGACCCAGCGGAATAGCGCTTGTAGAATATCGTCCATCGTCTTTCCTCCGTATGATGCTGCCTCTTCTCCCGTGCTTCCACTAAAGACTGTCGCGTTGCAGGAGTCAATAACGGAGCAGAAATCTGGCAGATTGAGAGACTGCCTTGAGGACGACTCGCTATCTCCGGGCGAAACGCTGGGCTCGTACCCGAGGGGGAACATCGCGTGCAATATCTTCTGATTGGACTGGGCGGCTTTTTGGGTGCAAACGCGCGCTTTCTGGTTGCAAGCTGGGCGGCGCGGCTCCTGGGAGCCAACTTTCCGTACGGGACGTTTCTCGCCAATATGAGCGGGAGTCTTCTCCTGGGCGTGACCATCGCCGTTCTGCATGACCGAGCGCTCCTGGCATCCCCACAGCGACAATTTTTCGTCGTTGGATTTCTGGGCGCCTATACTACCTTCTCGACGTTCACGTATGAGTCGATGCAGTTGTTCCAGAACGGTAGCGTTCTTCTCGGCCTGGTAAATATTGTCGGCAGCGTCGTGCTGGGTCTGCTGGCTGTTGTGTGTGGTCTTTGGCTTGGCAGATTATTGTAAACCTGCGCGGCTTGCATTACCTATGCAGGGCACAGACCTGTCTCGCAGGTCATACCCGAGAGAGAAGGAATGCCGATGGAACACATCCCACCAAGCTGGACCGAACCTGAAACCGTCTCCGTTCGTCCGGAAGCGACCCTTGACCTGAACGTGGTGGACACCTATGTGCGGGCCCGGCTGCCCAAGGCTGACGGCCTGCTGACGGTTGTGCAATTTTCCGGCGGACACGCCAATCTGACCTATCTGGTGCGCTTTGGGGCCCACGAGTACGTACTCCGCCGACCGCCCGGCGGTCCGTTAGCCGTAGGGGCCTATGATATGGCTCGGGAATTTCGGGCGCTGTCCGCCCTGTGGCCGGTTTTTCCACCGGCCTCGCGACCCTATTTTTTTTGTGACGACACCAGTGTCCTGGGTGCGCCGTTTTTTGTCATGGAACGCAGAAGCGGCCTGGTCATCCATAAAGACCTGCCGGCTGAGCAGCTCGGACAGCCGGACGTGTATACCCGCCTGAGTGAAGCCATTGTGGACACCCTGGTTGACTTCCACGCGGTAGACTACCGGGCGGTCGGACTCGAAACCTTGGGCAGGCCCCAGGGTTTTGTCGAGCGGCAGGTCCGTAACTGGCGCAAGCGTTGGGAGCAGGCCAAGGTCGAGGAACTCCCGCTTATGGATGAACTCGGGCAGTGGTTGGCTGACCACCTGCCAACCTCGCCCCCTCCGACCCTGCTGCATAATGACTATAAGCTCGACAATCTGATGGTCGATCCGACAGACATCACCCGGATTATTGCCCTCTTTGACTGGGACCAGTGCACGCTCGGCGACCCGATCATTGACCTGGGTCTGTTGCTCAACTATTGGACCCAGCACGATGACCCGCCGGGCCGACGGGAGATTGCCCAAATGCCCGTTTTAGCGGGGTTCTTGTCTCGGGACGATATTGTCCAGCGCTATGCTCAGCGGAGTGGCCGTGACGTCGGCCATATCAAATTTTATGAAACCTTCGCCCTGTGGAAAACCGCCGTCGTGGGCATGCAGCTCTTTGTCTTGTACAAGAACGGCCAGCTCAGGGATGAGCGGCTCAGCGATTTTGATCGCCGCGCCGTCATCCTGGCTGAGGCCGCGCATGCGGTCGCTCATCCCAGGCAGCTTTGATACAGGGGTTAGAGATTAGGGGTTGGGGATTAGGGGTTGGGGATTAGGGGTTGGGGATTAGGGGTTGGGGATTAGGTAGAGAATATGAGCAACACCTGGACATTGTTTGCCCGATTCGGTTGCCTGCTGATCTTCTGTCTTGTTTTGAGCCAGTGCACTCCAGCGCGCCACACGCTGCCGCCCCCTGCGCCCCGACCGCTCAGCGTCACGCCGCCACCCCCACCGCCCGTACCGCCAGTTTCGGCAGAAGAGTTGCTCAACCGGTTCGACGCCTTCCTGGACCGGGCGTAATCCGGGTATTACGCCCTTTGAGCGGGAGCTTGCACCTCCTGCCCTGGGGCAGTCTCTGCGGGATGCAGCGAACAGGTCTGCCCAATCTCCAGACCGAGGACATGAATAAAACGGCCATAGCCGACAAACGTCACAATCCGCCAGCCCAGTTCCAGGATTTCCGGCTCGGTAAAATGCTCGCGTAAAGCATCAAACAGCTCTGGTGAAGCCTGGCGGTGGTCTCCGGCAAGAATATCAGCAAAGCGAATGGCCGCTTTCTCGCGCGGCGTAAAAAGTTCACTGGTATCGTACTGGGGCAGTGCTGCAATCAGTTCTTCCGTCACTCCTTGTTGCCTTGCCAAGGCAAACCGGGCGTGCATTCATAAATTGCAGTCGTTGCGCTCGGCCACCTTGAGGCGAGCCAATTCGGTCAGCTTGACATCAACATTGCCCCGTTCGCCTGACACCAACGGGAAATAGAAATTAATAAACGACTTGAATACCTCAGGCGCGTGGGCAAACACCTGCACGAACTCCGATCCGCCGAGTTCCTGATCGTATTCACGCATGATTGCCTGGAGTTCGGTATCAACCTGATCAAAGGGAACCTTGCTTACCCGATCCATAGGACTCCTCCTGCTTTTACGATATTTCCTCTCTTCCGTGATTTTTTAGAAAAAAGCAAGCGCTGGTCCGCCATGCCGAGGGGTCGCATTGACAGGCAGTTGTGTTTTCTGAACCATAAGAGCCCAGCATGCCCGTCTACCAACTGACCGAGGAACTCGTCTTTCCCAACCCTGAATGGGCCAACCCGGAAGGGCTGCTGGCGGTGGGCGGCGACCTGGGGCTCAAACGCTTATTGCTGGCCTATCAACTCGGCATTTTTCCGTGGTATAGCGACGATTCTCCGATTCTGTGGTGGAGTCCACCGCAACGCTGTGTCATCGACCCGGACGGTTTTCATATCTCCCGCAGTTTGCGCCGGCTGCTGCGGCAGGAGCGCTTTGCGGTCACGTTTGACCGGGCCTTTGAAGAGGTGGTCTACGCCTGCGCAGAAACCCGGCTTCGGAACGGAGAAGGCACCTGGATTACGCCCGACATGCTGACCGCCTACTGCGCCCTGCACGAAGCCGGCTTTGCCCACTCGGCTGAGGCCTGGGACAACGGCGAGCTTGTCGGGGGGATTTACGGGGTGAGTTTGGGTCGCGCATTTTTCGGCGAGTCAATGTTCAAGCGCGTGGCCAATGCCTCAAAAGTCGCCTTCTGTCGCCTAACGCAGCAGCTCCACCAATGGCAGTTTCAATTGATCGACTGTCAGATCACCAATCCGCATCTGCAACGGCTCGGAGCGTATGAAATTCCACGCGCCACATTTTTGCAGCGACTCGCCGAGGCCCAGCAATTCCCCACTCGGCGCGGAAAGTGGTGAAGCGGTGATAGAGACGACCGTGAGCGTTTTGAACGAAAAATCCCCCCCAGGGAGGGGTGGCCCGAAGGGCCGGGGTGGGTTCACCGCCTTACAGCCCCAGCACGTCTTTCATCGAATACAGCCCGTTGGGCTGGTTCGCCAACCATAGGGCGGCCCGGACCGCGCCGCGAGCCAAACACTCACGATTCAAGGCGCGATGGGTGAGCTCCAGGCGTTCGCCAAAGCCGGCAAAGTGCACAGTGTGCTCGCCCACCGTATCGCCGCCGCGTAGGGTCATCATGCCGATTTCTTCGTCTGTCCGCTGACCCGTAATACCTTGACGGCCATATTTGGCGCTCCGATCAAAATCCTTACCCTGGGCCTCGGCAATAATCCGGCCCAGAGCGAGCGCCGTTCCGCTGGGTGCGTCAATTTTGAAACGGTGGTGCATTTCCACCACCTCAGGATCGAAGTCTGGACCCACGATCTTTGCCACGTCTTCAACGACCTTCATTAAGACGTTCACCCCAACACTCATATTGGGGGCAATAAGCACCCGGCTCTGGGGTGCGATACGTTCTGCCTCGGCTCGCTGCTCAGCAGACAGGCCCGTGGTCCCGATGGCGATGCCGGCTCGGCTGGCGACCGCCGTCCGCAAATGGTCCATTGCCGCATTGGCCAGGGTAAAGTCGAGGGCAACAGTATCCGGGCCTGCCACCGCAGCGTAGTCACTCGTCACAGGCACACCGAGCGGCCCAACGCCGGCGGCTTCGCCGGCATCCGAACCAAGGGCGGGGTGATCCGCCGCTTCGATCGCGCCAACGAGCTGAGCGTCAGGATGTTCGTGAATGAGACGCGCCAACATTTTCCCCATGCGTCCGGCCGCACCGCAGATGACGATATTCGTTCCCATGTCTACTCCCCACTATGTCCCGTATAAAGAAAGCCCCCTCACCCTGGCGAGAGTGAAGGGGCAAGGGCTTGCTATTCGGTGTTGCTAAATCAGTTCGTATTTCTTGAGGGTGGCTTTCAGCTTTTCCTTATTGGCGGCGACCATGGGGGCCAGCGGCTGACGCAACTCGGCTTCACACATGCCCATCAGCGCCAGGGCGGTCTTGGCCGGAATCGGGTTGGTCTCGATGAAAAGGGCGCGGATGAGCGGGACGAGGCTGAGTTGCAGGGCGGACGCTTTGTCCCATTCCTTGTTCAGCCCGGCGTTTGCCAGCTCGGCCATGGCCTTGGGCGCAACATTGGCGGCGGTGCTGATAACACCGGCGCCACCCAGCGCCATCATGGAAAACGTCAGCGTATCTTCGCCGGATAAAATGGCCAGGGTGTCTCCGCAGGCGAGCCGGATGTCGATCACCTGATCGACTGAGCCGGAGGCTTCTTTGACGCCAACGATGTTCTCAATCTGCGCCAGACGGGCCATGGTCTCGGGCAGGATATTCGAGCCCGTTCGACTCGGGATATTGTAAAAGACGATGGGGAAGCCTGGGGCGGCCTCGGCCACCGCTCTGTAGTGCTGATAGATGCCTTCTTGCGGCGGACGATTATAATACGGTGAGATCATGAGCGCGCCATCCGCCCCAGCCTCTTGGGCTTCGCACGTCATGCGGATGGCTTCCGCGGTTGAGTTCGATCCCGTTCCAGCCAATACCGGCACGCGCTTCCCGGCGGCCCCGACAACCAGTTTGACCACCTGCGTATGTTCTTGGTGAGAGAGCGTCGCCGACTCACCCGTTGTCCCACACGGAACGATGCCATGCGTCCCGCTTTTAATATGCCATTCAACCAAGTCGGCCAGCCGTTGCTCATCGACGGCATTGTTCTTGAACGGCGTAATCAGCGCGACCAGCGATCCTGAAAACATGCTGCCCTCCTGTTCTCTTTCGCGGTGAAGGAAGAACGTCCATACTACTCGACTTCGACCATTCCTTCAAAGACTTCTTCCGCTACGCCGGTCATATAGACATGGTTATCTTCGGCGCGCCATTCTATCTCCAGGTCACCCCCGCGCAGGTGGACGGTGACCCGGCGCTCGGATTTCTGGTTGAGGACCGCAGCCACGGCCGCCCCACAGGCCCCGGTGCCACACGCCCAGGTTTCACCGGAGCCGCGTTCCCACACCCGCATATTCAGTTCGGACGGACTGACCACCTGAATGAATTCGGTATTGACCCGGTTGGGGAAGAAGGCGTGCCGCTCAAACTGAGGACCGATTTTTTCCAGCTCGATGGCCTCAACGTCATCGACAAAGGTGACACAGTGCGGATTACCCATAGAGACGCACGTCACGGCATACGCTTGCCCGTCCACATGCAGCGGCTGATTCACAATGTGGCCGGTTGCGGCAACGGGGATGTGCGGCCCATCCAGGATGGGCTCGCCCATATCAACCGTCACGCGGGACACGCGGCCATCTTCAACTTCGAGAAAGAGCACCTTCAGCCCGGCGTCGGTGTCCACCCGGAGCGGATTGTCGGTCGCAATGCCGTGGTCGTAGAGATATTTCCCAACGCAACGAATCCCGTTGCCACACATCTCACCGCGACTGCCATCCGCGTTATACATCTCCATACGGGCATGGACCGTATCCGACGGGCAGATCAGAATAAGCCCATCCCCACCGATACCCGTTCGACGCTGACTCACCTGCCGGGCAACCCTGGCAGGGTCGGGAAGCTGGGTGTCGAACGTATTGACATAAATATAGTCGTTGCTGATACCGTGCATCTTGGTAAACGGAAGTTTCATGCATACTGCCTTCCATCGACTGTATACCGGCTAGGTCTCGCCGGCCGGCTCCTGCCACACCAACTCAACCGTATTGGAGACGTTCCCCAAATAGCCGTCCAAGGTGACGGCCAGGACGCGATAGCGGTACAGGGTACCCGCCATCAGCGGCTCGTCCGTATAGCTGAATCGCTTCTCTTGTTGAAAGCGATCACGGTCTTCTACCGGAATCAGCGCCAGCCGGCTGAAGGGCTGCCTGTCTGTCCCATCTCGTTGCGCCCGTAGTACCACGAATCCGCCCAAGTCGTCCATCTGGCTGCCATCGGCGTAGCGTTGGGGACGGCCCCAACGCAGCGTGACGCCCCGGTCTCCCAAGGTCAAGGCTAAATCACCAATCGCTTCGGGCGCAACGAGCGAGGGAGGACGAATATCCGTTTTATGCCCGCAGGCGGAGACCAGCAGGAGTAACCCACTAGCCCCAAGCAAGCCGGCGAGAGCGCATTTTCTCAGCACGTTCATACCCCTGCCGAGCGCAACTGGCGCTCGACATTCTTTTGGGCCGTCCCGCCATAGGACTGCCGCCGCTCGACCGCGGCTTCCAGGCTGAGGCGCGGCAGCAGGTCAGCCTCGAACAAGGGAGAAAACTGCTGCCATTCTTGAAGCGTCAACTGGTGGAGCTCTTTTTCCTCGGCCACGCACCACTGGACCACCGCACCGACCACGCTATGGGCCTGGCGAAACGGCAGTTTCTTCTCAACCAGATAGTCGGCCACGTCGGTTGCCAGCATGAATCCGCCCAGCGCCGCCTCAGTCAGTCGCTCGGTGCGGAAACGGAGCTGCCCGAGCATGGGCTCAAGGACAGTCAGAATGCCCTTGAGCGTGTCTACCGTGTCAAACAGCGGTTCCTTGTCTTCTTGCAGGTCACGATTATAGGCCAGCGGCAATCCCTTGAGCACGGTCAACAGGGCGAACAGATTGCCGTATAGGCGGCCGGTCTTGCCGCGAATAATTTCCGGGACATCTGGATTCTTTTTTTGGGGCATCATGGAACTGCCGGTCGAGAAGGCGTCCGGCAAATCGATAAAGCCGAATTCGCTGCTCGACCACAGCACGAGTTCTTCGGACAAACGGCTGAGATGCATCCCCAGTATCGCTCCGCCGGACAGAAACTCGACCACAAAGTCCCGGTCGGCCACCGTATCCAGGCTGTTTTCACTCACCCGGGCAAACCCGAGCAAACGCGCCACATAGGCGCGATCAATCGGCAGCGTGGTACCGGCCAGCGCCCCTGCCCCCAGGGGCAGGACGTTCACCCGCTCGCTGCACTGCTGCAAGCGTTCGGCATCGCGGCTGAACATCTCGTGATAGGCGAGCAGATGGTGGGCCAGCAGCACCGGCTGGGCACGCTGGAGATGGGTATAGCCAGGCAGGACAACCGTCCGGTGGCGCTTGGCCACTCGGGCCAGCCGTTTCTGCAAGCGGCTGAGGAGTTTATGAATCACCGCGATCTCGTCGCGCACAAAGAGGCGCACATCCAGCAGGACCTGATCGTTGCGGCTGCGGGCCGTATGCAGCTTGCCGCCCGGCGCGCCGATTTTTTCCGTGAGCCGCCGCTCGATGGCCATGTGAATGTCTTCATCCGACGGCAGGAAGGGAAAGCGCTCCTGCACCAGCTCACGCTCGATGTTTTTGAGCCCGGTCAGGATTTTCGCGCCCTCGGCGCGACTCAACAGCTTCTGTTTGACCAACATGCGACAGTGGGCCACGCTGCCCTGGATATCGTAGCGGGCCAGGCGGCGATCAAAGGCCAGCGAGGAGGTGAAGGCTTCCATACGCGGGTCGGCCGCGGCAGCAAATCGTCCGGCCCAGGCTTTTGTGCTTTTTGATTTCATCGAGACCTGCTGGACGGGGACGCGCGACTGGCACCCTCGCGTCGATTCTCGCCTCTCAAGGGATGGCGGCACCCCTATTTTTGGGCCAGCCCACGGATACGCAAACGCAGGGAATTGAGGCGTATAAATCCTTCCGCGTCTGCCTGTTGATACTCGCCGCTCTCATCGAAAGACGCCACCTCGGGATTGTATAAGCTGCGATCGGATTTGCGGCCCACGACTATCACATTACCCTTATACAGCTTGAGCCGGACCGTACCGCTGACATTTTTCTGCGACTCATCAATAGCCGCCTGGAGCATTTCGCGTTCGGGCGCAAACCAATAGCCATAATAGATCATCTCCGCGTAGCGCGGGATCAGCGAGTCGCGTAGATGCACGACTTCACGGTCCAGGGTCAGCGTCTCCAGCGCCCGGTGCGCCGCATGCAGAATCGTCCCGCCGGGCGTCTCGTACACCCCCCGCGCCTTCATGCCCACATAGCGGTTCTCGACCAGGTCGCACCGCCCGATGCCGTGTTTGCCGCCCAACTCGTTGGCTTTGGCCAGCAGGCTGGCCGGAGACCGGGCTTCCCCGTTAATCGCCGTGGGATCGCCGGCCACGAAATCGATTTCCATATATTCCGGCTGATCGGGGGCGTTCTCCGGGGAAACCGACAGCAGGAACATATCCTCATACGGCTCCCGCCAAGGGTCTTCCAGGATGCCGCCCTCAAAACTCAGATGCAGCAGGTTACGGTCCGTGCTGTACGGCTTCTCTCGGCTGACCGGAATGGGAATCTGTCGCTCTTCGGCATAGGCAATCAGGTCGGCGCGACCCTGCATATCCCATTCCCGCCAGGGGGCAATGACGCTGATATGCGGCTCCAGGGCATAATAGGTCAGCTCAAAACGGACCTGGTCGTTGCCCTTTCCCGTTGCGCCGTGTGAAACCGCATCGGCGCCTTCCTGGCGGGCGATTTCAATCTGGCGTTTCGCTATCAGCGGCCGGGCGATGGACGTTCCCAGCAGATAGCCGTCTTCGTAAGCGGTGTTGGCGCGCAACATCGGAAAAACATACTCGCGCACGAACTCCTCGCGCAGGTCTTCGATATAAATCGCGCTGGCCCCGACCGCCCTAGCTTTCTCCTCGACGGGCGCGAGTTCCTCGCCCTGGCCGAGGTCGGCACAAAAGGCAATCACCTCGCAGCCATAGGTATCAATCAGCCAGCGCAGAATGACTGAGGTATCGAGTCCGCCACTATAGGCCAGAACGACTTTTTTCACATCCACCACAAGCGATTTCCTTTCAATATTTCCTTTCAATACAGGCGGCTCGGTACCGACTAGCTTTGGAGCAGCCAGACCATAATAGCCTTTTGGATATGCAGACGGTTCTCGGACTGGTCAAACACGACCGACTGCGGGCCGTCCAGAACATCCGCCGTGATCTCTTCTCCCCGATGGGCAGGCAGACAGTGCATGACCAACGCGTCCGGTTTTGCCAGGCTCATCACCTCGGCATTGACCTGATAGTCGGTGAACGCCTGGCGACGGGTCACCCCTTCCTCCTCCTGGCCCATGCTCGTCCACACATCGGTATAGACCGCATCGGCCTCACGCACGGCCTCGGCTACGGTATGGGTGACCGAAACCCGCGCGCCGGCTTGGCGCGCCGGCTCCAGGATGGCCCGATCAGGTTCATATCCGGACGGACAGGCCAGCACGAAACGAAACGGCAACTTCGCCGCGGCGTGCAACCAGGAGTGCACCACGTTATTGCCATCGCCGACAAAGGCAACTTTCAGGCCCTCCAGCCCGCCTCGATGTTCGATCAGGGTCAAACAGTCGGCCAGGACCTGGCACGGGTGGAGCAGATCGGACAAGCCGTTGATGACCGGAATCGTTGCAGCCTGGGCGAGTTCGGTCATTACCTGATGCGAGAAGGTCCGGGCCATGACGAGATCGACCCAGCGCGACAGGTTGCGCGCAACATCGGGAACGGTCTCCCGCGTGCCCAGCCCGATATCCTGGGGTGAGAGATAAATCGCATAGCCGCCCAGTTGGTCCATGCCGGCCTCGAACGTCACCCGGGTGCGCAGGCTGGGCTTCTCAAAAATCATCGCCAGGGTTTTGCCCACCAGGATCGGATGCGGCCAGCCTTCCTGGCGGTCGGCCTTGAGCCGCTGCGCCAAAGAGAGGAGCGCTTCGACCTCGTCTGGGGTCAAATCGCTGATACTGATCAGGTCGCGTTTCATTGTTGGGCCAATACTTTTTCAAGGATGTCCAGGCCTTCGTCGATCTCATCTTTGGTGATGATCAGCGGCGGAATAAACCGCAGCACTTTTCCTGCCGCGCAATTGATCATCACCCCTTCGGTCAGACAGGTGTCCGCAATTTTTCCGCCTTCGCGGTCGAGTTCGGCCCCCAGAATCAGGCCTTTGCCACGCACCTCGGTAATAAAGGGAAATTTCTCTTTCAACGCCTGGAGCCTGCTCAGGAAATAGGCTCCCATCTCGGCACAATTATCGAGCATACCCTCGTTGAGCAGGGTTTCCAGCACTGCGATACCGGCGGCGCAGGCAATCGCGTTGCCGCCGAACGTTGAGCCGTGCGAGCCGAGGCTGAGGCTTTCCGCCACCTCGGCTGTCGCCAGCATGGCCCCAATCGGCACTCCCCCACCCAGTGCCTTGGCGAGCGGCATAATATCCGGGGTCACCCCTTCGTGTTCGTAGGCGAAGAGTTTCCCGGTTCGACCAATACCGACCTGCACCTCGTCGAAAATGAGGAGCAGCCCGTTGCGGTCGCACAGCTCGCGCAAGCCTCTGAGGTAGCCGTCGGGCGGCACGACCACTCCGCCTTCGCCCTGAATCGGCTCGACCAGAATCGCCACGGTTTTATCCGATAGCGCCGCCTCCATGGCCGCTAAGTCGCCAAACGGCACATAGCGGAAGCCCTCCAGCACCGGCCCGAACCCTTGGCGTACCTTTTCCTGGCCGGTGGCGGCAATCGTGGCCATAGTCCGGCCGTGAAACGAACCCAGCGTGGAGAGAATCTCGTAGCGCCCCCCCCGCTTATCCACCCCGTATTTGCGCGCCAGTTTAATCGAGGCTTCGTTGGCCTCGGCTCCGCTGTTGCAGAAGAAGACCTTATCGGCAAACGAATGGGTGCACAGCAGTTCGGCCAGACGCGCCTGCGGGATAATATGATGCAGATTGGAAATATGGGTGAGCGTGGCAACCTGCTCCTGCACGGCTTTGACCACCGCGGGATGACACTGGCCCAGGTTCATCACCGCCAGGCTGGCAAAAAAATCCAGATAGGACTTCCCTTCCGCGTCCCACAGGCGGCAGCCCTCACCCCGGACAAAGGCAACCGGAAAACGGGCATAGGTAGAACACAGGTATTGATTGTTCAGGTCAATGATTTCCTGGCTGGTCATATTCTTTCCCCCTGGCTGCTTTGTCAGAAAAACCACGCTTTGATTGTCGCCGTGCGCCCGCACCTCTCGCGCTTCTGGCGGAAGTTCACCCCTATACACCTGCCCCCTGTTTTTGCCAAGAGCGCGCGAAAAAGCGTTACGGCGCGCGCCGTATCACTTCAGTCCCAATACCGGCTTTGGTCAAAATCTCCAGCAGGAGGGCGTGGCGTACCCGGCCGTCAAGAATATGCACCTTTTGCGCCCCTCCGTGCAGAGCGGCAAGACAGCACTCGACCTTGGGAATCATCCCGGCATGAATGACGCCCTCTTCGATGAGCACTTCCGCCTCAGCCGCGGTCAGCGTCGGCAGGAGGTTGTCGTCCTTGTCCTTAATCCCCGCGACATCGGTCAGTAGAATAAACTTTTCGGCCTGGAGGGCTTCGGCTATTTCCCCGGCAACCAGGTCGGCGTTGATATTATACGTCTCACCGGCCAAGCCAATGCCGATCGGGGCGATGACCGGAATGAAGTCCTGGGCGGCCAAGGCATGAATCACCCGCGGGTTCACGCCGATAATCTCTCCCACACAGCCAATATCCTGCTGTACGGTCCGCCCGTTTTCTTCCGCCTCGACCAGCATCTTACGCGCCACGACCAGCTCGCCATCTTTGCCGGTGATCCCCACTGCGGGATTCCCCTGCCGACTGATGAGGGTCACAATCTCTTTATTGACCCGGTTGAGCACCATCTCGACCACTTCCATGGTCGGGGCATCGGTCACGCGCATACCACGGACAAAGTGAGAGGGAATATCCAGGCGCTTGAGCAACTGCCCGATCTGCGGGCCACCTCCGTGGACGATAACCGGCTTCATACCCACGTATTTGAGCAGGACGATGTCCTCGGCAAAGTGTTGCTTGAGGTCCGCATCCTGCATGGCGTGTCCGCCATATTTGATGACAATCGTCTTACCGGAAAAACGACGAATAAACGGCAAGGCTTCCAGCAGGATATCGGCTTTTCGAATGAGTTCGTCCATAGCAATACACATCCGTACTCAGGCATGCAGCCTGATGTTCTCCGTCTCACTCTGTAGTGTGACTTGCGCTTGGTCAAGAGCGGCTTGGTTTCTGGTTTCGCTCGACTATAATGGCAGGCCATGCGCTCACGTCCACTTCTCTGGCCGATGTATTTGGCCGGCTTCCTCTCTCTAAGCGGTTTTGGCTGCCCGGCTGAGGCACGGGCCGACCTGTATCGTTGGACCGATGCCCGGGGGGTGATTCACTTTGTGGATGAAAGCGTCGCGATTCCTGAAACCTACCAGGAGCAGGTCCAAATCTATCGTTCTTCCTCTTCGGACGTTGCCTCATCACCGGCCCTCATCGCCCCGAGCCGCACGTATTCCGCGCGCAGCCAGGGAGCCTTTGCCCAAAAAATCGCCGTGGATTTTGGCCTGATCACAGACGGCAGCATAGACGCCTTGGGCCCGCTGAACGGAGCCGGCATCCAGCCCGCGGGCGGCTGGCAGGTGAGCCGCGCCCTTGACCCGGACAGCGTAGACCAACTGGCTACGGCGGTTCGGCGGGCGGCAACAACTCAGCGCCTGGCGCTTTCCGCCGATGGGGCCGAAGCGATTATCCGTCAGGCCGCGCTTGACTTTCTTCCGCCACTACCACCCGAACCCGTCGTCCGAACAGAGCCCGCCGTTGTCGTTGTCGAACAACCAGCGCGCATTATCGAAGTCATCCGCGAACCCTATTACGTTGAAACGCCAGCGGTCGTGCATGCCCTGCGACATTATCGTCCGTCCAGGCGGCTCCGTCGCTTCCCTCGTCAGGAGCGCAGAGAGCAAGAGGTTTACCGCCCGTTGCATACGATTCAGCGCCGCAATCCCTCGATTCGTCCGTCCAAACCGTCCATCAGCCGCAAATCTCTCGGCCACTCGATTCGTCCGTCCGGACCGTCCATCAGCCGCCGGCCACTCGGTCACTCGATTCGGCGTGGCCCCTTTATCGCCAACACAACAACCCAGGCCGCAGCACCGTTTATCCGGCGGTAATTTTCTCAGGGAGTTATAGAAGAATGGAAGAGCATCCCACAGCCATCCCCCCCGTACCACTCGCCCTTGAAGGCTCGGCCATACTCCACCAGATGTTTCGGGTACGCTGGGCGGACTGGAAGGCCGTATCAGCCAGGGCTCAGAACGAGATTCTGGACGACGCGGTACAAACCTTCACGCCAATGGAAGCGAACGGCTCCGCACAGACCGGCCTCTTTTCGCTCTTGGGCCATAAAGGCGACCTCATGCTTGTCCACTTTCGACCGACATTTGACGCCGTGAACGAGGCGGAACTGCGGGTCGCCCGGCTCGGGCTGAGCGATTTTCTGGAGCCCACGACGTCGTATGTCTCGGTGGTCGAGCTCGGTCTGTATGAAGCCTCGATTCATCTGTACCGCAGTCTGGCCGAACAGGGTCTCCAGCCGGACACAGCCGAGTGGCGCGCGTCCGTGGAGAAAGAGCTGGCTCAAAAACGTGAAGCCATGTCCAGTCGGGTCTGGCCCTCCATTCCGGCCCGCCGCTATCTCAGCTTTTATCCGATGGACAAAAAGCGCGGCGAGGAGAAAAACTGGTATCAGTTGCCCATCGCCGCCCGGCAGGAGATGATGCGTGCCCACGGCATAATCGGCCGGCGCTATGCCGGCCAGGTGACACAGATTATCTCGGGCTCGATTGGTTTCGACGACTGGGAATGGGGCGTTGACCTTTTTGCCGCCGATCCCCTGGTGTTCAAAAAACTCGTCTATGAGATGCGCTTTGACGAGGCCAGCGCCGCGTATGGGCTGTTTGGGTCGTTTTATCTCGGGCTGCGTTTCACGGCCGCAGAGCTCGGCAGCCTGCTGAGTGGACGCGCCCCGGCCTTTCGGCAAGAGTAAGCCTCAGTCCTGTCGCTTACTCTTTCTTTTCCGCGGGTGATCATTACAATAGCGGGCCATGACAAGCGCAGATATTGTCGTTCTTGGGGCGGGCGTGATCGGCAGTTCCATTGCCCATACCTTTGCCCGACACAATTACAAGACCATCCTGGTCGATAAACAACAGCCGGGCCAGGAAGCGTCTGCTGCCGCGGCCGGGATTCTGGCCGTTTCCAGCGGGCGCTCGAAGCGCGGCCCGATGTATCAGCTCAAGAAGGCCAGCCAAGAGCTCTACCCTGGGCTGATTCAGGAGATTCAGCAGGCAACCGGCATTGACGTTGAGTATCAAACCGTCGGCGTCTTGTGTCTCATCCGCAATGATGCGGACGAAAAAAAATACCGTAAACTGTATGAGCTCAGACAAGAACAGGGCCATCCCGTCACTTGGCTGTCAACCGAGGCGCTCCGGCAAGCCGAACCGGCCCTGACCCCAAACCTGCGTGGGGCCGTCCATTTTTCGGGCGATCATCATCTGCATAACGGCAAGCTGGCTGAGGCCTGGGCGCGGGCGGCTGAACACTGCGGCGCGCAACTGAGAACCGGCACAACGGTGACCGAGGTTCGCCTGACACAAGGGCGCGTCCAGTCTGTTCGCATCGGCGAGGACTGGGTTGAAGCCGGGACGGTGGTGATTGCGACGGGCTCCTGGTCGCGTCAGGTCGGAGACCTGTTTGGTATCACCATCCCCGTCGAGCCAGCCAAAGGTCAGATGTTGGCCGTTCGCGCGACTCCGCTCAGCCATGTCATCTCGTGCGACGAACACTATCTGGTCCCGCGTAAAAACGGCGAGGTCCTTATGGGCTCAAGCGTCGAGTATGTCGGTCATACGAAAGACGTCACGCTGGACACGATTCGAGCCTTTATTGAGCGTTCGGAAGCGCTTGTGCCGGGGATCGGCCAGGCCCCCCTCAGCCGGTTTTGGGCCGGGCTACGGCCCTATTCACCGACGCGCCGGCCCATTCTATGCCGGGCGCCCGGCATCGACAATGTTGTCCTGGCCACCGGTCACCATCGCAACGGTATTGTCCTGGCTCCGATTACCGGCAAGTTGATTTACGAACTGATCACAACAGACCAGCCCTCCATGGACCTGACCCCCTTCGCCCTACCCAGGGAACCCCTTCCTCCGGCGGGACCGGACGAATCACCCGACGAGGCGGACTGAAACCCGTGCTGGATTGCCACGCCCAGAGCAGTGTGCGATAATCCGCTCCGTTCAGGCGAGAGGGAAAGCCATATTCCAGAGGGAGGACACTGTATGGACGAGGTCAAAATTCGAGTGCTCAAAAACGGGCCGTACGAGGTTAAAGGTGCCGTCACCGTCACGGACCAGAAGCGCAACCCGTACACGCTTGAGGACGACGCTATTTATCTGTGTCGTTGTGGTCAGTCGGCAAACAAGCCTTTCTGCGACGGCACCCACACCGCAGCCGGCTTTAAGGGCGAAGAAACGGCCGAATAGGCTTTTCTCAGCAGCCTGTTGAGAGACCCCAGGGGACGCTGCCCCTGGGAGTTTTCATTTATTGGGGGTCGTCTTGGTGAGTTTTCTTTCCGGACGCCTCCGCACTGGTTTCGCTGAGCACCTGAACCGCGCGCACGCCGGCCCCGTAGCGGTAGACCATTTCCCCGCCCCAATAGCCCTGGAGCGTCAGGCCGATTAATCCCAGTCCGGCCAGGACGATATACAGGCGCGGCAACTGCCCGCGAATTTGCAGCCGCGCCACAAGCAGGATGATAAAAAATCCGAGCAGCACATACCCACCATATTCGTGGTAGAAGAGCAGCTCCGCGACCTGGGGATCAAAAACACTGCTGGGCTGGGGTAGCTGTTGTTCGATCCAGCCACTCAGGACGGCTAGGCCCACCGCCCCAACACCGGCAAAAAAGCCGATTTGGCCAGCCTGCTGCCAGTCCCGCCGTCCGCTCAGGCTTCCGCCGCAGTCGAGGAGCACGCCAAAGACAATCAGAGCAACGGCAAAATGCACACACACGGGATGCAGCGAAACAATAAGGCCGGCGTCAAGCGGTGGCACAGGAACGCCTTCATCAGCCCAGCCGAGGCCGGCGGTCAGCACGCAGCCGGCGATGAGCACGCAGCCTATCTGCCTCCAGAGTTTCCCGTTTTTCATGGCGCTGGGCAGACCCATCTACGGGCCGATTTCTCTCTTCATGTCTCGATGCTAGACTATGTTGAAATGCACCTGGATACTACAGGAGGGACGCGTGCCACCGTCTGAGACATCCGCTTCCGTCGCGGTCGCCCGGCTGGGCGAGATCGAGCCGGGAGAGACTAAAAAATTTATGCTGTCAGTCGAGGGACGGGAGACCGAGTGTTTTCTGGTGCACTACGACGACCAGTACTTTGCGTACATCAACCGCTGTGCTCACGTACCCATGACCATGGACTGGATCGATAACCAGTTCTTGACCGAAGACGGCCGCTATATCCTGTGCGCCACGCACGGGGCCGCCTTTGAGCCGAATACCGGAGAGTGTATTTTTGGTCCGCCGTGCGGAAAATTCTTAGTCCGCGTTCCGCTCACCATAGACGGCGACTGGATTCTGGCCGGTCAGCCGATTGAAAACGAGACGATCAACTGATTCCTTACCCCGTCGAGCCGCCGACAGCCAGGGACAGGCTGTTGCTACCGGTTGCCGCACGCAGCCCTTATTCCCACTCGTCGCCGAAGTGGGCGCGCAGCAGACGTTGTTTGAGATAGTCCAGACTGCCGAGGTCTTCGATGATATCGCCGCCGGTATCATAGAAGAAAATCTCACCGCGCTTATTGCGTCCGATCGCCACCAGCCATTCGAGCTCATCACGATCTTCCAGCAGGTAGTTGATGGTCTGCGAGACCCCTTTGGCCGGGATCAGCGTCACTTTTGAGGAGTGGGGTTTTTCTTGTGTATTTGATGGCATGTGCTATCTCCACCGAAGCGCTTTTCCAGGGGCGGTACGGGGATGTTGCCCGAAGCATAGGAGGCTGTTTTCATCAAGTCAATACAGCAATCGCGATTGTTTCAACGTGGTAGGTCTGGGGGAAAAGATCGACGGGCTGGAGGCACTCAAGCCGGTATCCCGACTGGCCGAGACGCTGCATATCACGGGCGAGGGTCGTGGGGTCGCACGAGACGTAGATAATCTTTGGAATCTTCAGACGCGGGATCTCGTCAAGGCTGTCGGCCGCCCCTGCCCGAGGCGGATCCAATACCAGGAGATCAGCCTCCACTTTGCGTTGGGCTAAGGTGCGGAGTCCGACCCGGGCCGAGGCGTGCACGCAGGTCACATTGTCCAGCCCTGTCCGGGCGACGTTCTCCCGGGCGTCGGCAAGCGCCTGCGAGTCCTGTTCGATGCCGATGAGCGTAGCGACCCGCCCGGCAATCGGCAGGCTCAGATTACCCGCGCCCATGTGGCACTCAATCACTTTTTGTGATTTATTAAAATCAGCCAGTCGGAGCAGGGCCGCGATCAGCACCCGGTTACCCGCGGGATTGACCTGCGTAAACCCGCCCCGCTTCACCTCCAGGGTCAGGTCGTCAACGCCCAGGTCTAACACAATGCGGGTCTCGCCCCAGGTGCGGCGCCAGCCATGGCCAAAAAGCGTCAACCCGGCAACATCGTCGTGCCGGGCGACAAAAGCCGCACAGCCTTCCTCATCGGCGGTCTGAAAACGACCTTCGGCATTGCCTATCAGGACCACCCCCCCGGTCGCAGCCCGGATAGGGTCGCTGGTGATCAGCTCGATTCGGCGGACGGTGGTCCGCAACCGGGTCAGCCAGTCGCGGGCGTGCGCCAAGTGCGCGGCACTGCCTTCCCCGGCAATGAGACAGTCCCCAAGCTCGACTAACTCGTGCGACTCAGACTGATAAAAACCGAGTCCGGCCGGCGGTTCGGTTCGCAGACGGATACGATGGCGATAGCGCCACTCCTGCGGGCTGGGAATAATCGGCAGGACGGGCGGGTCCGCCACGCCCCCAATACGCCGCAGATGCTCACGGACCAGCGCTTCCTTGGCCCTGAGTTGCTCCGCGTAGACCACATGCTGCCACGGGCAACCACCGCAGCGCGGCACATAACGACACGGCGGCATCCGCCGGGCCGGCGCGGCTTGCCGTATAGCGATGAGCCGTCCGTGTGCGTAACGTTTTTTTTCTTCGGTGAGGACAACGTCCACTTGATCCCCAGGAGCTGTGTGCGGGGCAAAGACGACTTTGCCGTTCACCCGTCCGACGCCCGCCGGACCATAGGACAGCCTGTCAATTGTGAGCGAAATGGGAACCGAGGACATGCGACTTTCAACCTGGGCCTTTTCTGTATCGAACGGCCACTCACCCGGCAGACGGCGAGCAGCTGGTATTCCTGGCTTATGTCAATATGTGGTAGGAAACAAGCCATGCTCACCATCCGGCGCGGAAGACGAACCGACCTCAGCGCCTGCCAGACGCTGCTCTTCCCGGATGCTTCCAGCGAGGAGTGGCGCAAGGCGGAAGTTCGTCACTGGCGGCGGCTCGCTCGGGATCCGGCACTCGACTTCTATGTGGCCCAGCATGACGGCCTGCTCCAGGGGATGATCCTCGTCAGCTATGTCCGTCGTCTCCGGCGCTCGGGTTGGCTGGCAATTGTCGATATCGCGGTCTTGCCTGCTGCGCCAGTGCAGGTCGGGCAAGCCTTACTCAGTTTTGCCAAGGAGCGCGCCCGGAAGCGGGCCTGCCCCAGCCTGGTCTGGCTGCCGGGTTCATGCCAGTCAACAGCCCAGCTTACCCCCGCCTTTTTGAGGGCTCATGGCTTTCAACAGGTCGGAGCGTTCTGGTCCTGCCCCCTGGCATAGGGACCGGGCCGGCGTCCAACACCACACCGGACGCGCTTCCCCTACTTGACCCTGGAACCCGGCCCGAGCTATTAGGAAGCGAGTAGTACGGCGTGTCGGGGTGTGGCTCAGCCTGGTAGAGCACACGGTTCGGGACCGTGGGGTCGCTGGTTCAAATCCAGTCACCCCGACCATGACCATCTCACTTTCCAGAAATCCGTACCCATCCGCCGGGTATACCGATGGGTGAAGACTACTTCATGCTGTCAGATCTCGACCTGGGCGTTCTGATCCTCTCCAGCGTTGCGGCCTATCTGTGCGGCTCCATTCCAACCGGTGCGCTCATCGCCAAGCGACAGGGGGTTGCTATCCAGGAGGCGGGAAGCGGCAACGTAGGGGCCACGAATGTTGCGCGCACGGCCGGGAAAAAGGCCGGCATCCTGACCCTTATAGGGGATGTCGGCAAAGGTCTCTTCCCCGTTCTCATTATCCGCTGGCTGGGATTAAGCGAGCTTGTTCAGGCTAGTGCCGCCGTGATGGCAACTCTGGGACACCTTTTTCCTGTCTTTCTGCGTTTTGCGGGCGGAAAGGGGGTTGCCACCGGGCTGGGCGTTTTTTTGGGCCTCGCGCCGACAGCTATCCTGACGGCACTGCTCGGTTTTGCCCTGGTGTTTGCGGTGTTCCGCATTGTCTCTCTTGCTTCTCTCGTGGCCGCAGCGCTCACCCCCGGCCTCATCTTTTTTTTCGCCTATCCGCGGCCGGTTCTGCTGGCCGGCATCCTGGTCGCCGGGTTGATCATTGTCCGTCATCACGAGAATATCGGGCGTTTGCTGAAAGGTGAGGAGCAAAAATTTCGGTCAGGAAAATCGGCCCCTTCTGCCTAAAAAAAGAGCGCTGCCTGTGAACTAGGCAATGGGCATGTTGCGTCCCTACTGTTTCTTGAGGAATTTCCTGCCCTCGAGGTCCGTGCAGACTGGCATTTGTCTTGCTCATGTCTATAAGAGTGCCGTAAGGTGGATTATGCCCTCCGTAGCACGCCTGTCCGCTTTACACATTGCATATTTTATTTTAGAGAGGGCCAGAGAGGGTAGTAAGCATGGGCACAATGAAAAAGGTTGAAGCGATTATTAAGCCGTTCAAGCTGGATGAGGTGAAAGAGGGCCTGAATGCGACCGGCTTATCCGGGCTCACCGTAAGCGAGGTCAAGGGTTTTGGTCGCCAAAAAGGGCATACCGAACTCTACCGGGGCGCCGAATATGTGGTTGACTTTCTGCCCAAGGTCAAGCTGGAAATTGTCGTCAGAGAGGAGCAGGTGGCCACGGTCGTCGAGACCATTCAGGAGGCGGCCAAAACGGGACGCATCGGCGACGGCAAAATTTTCGTGAATTCAGTTGAAGAAGTCATCCGTATACGAACAGGTGAACGCGGGGAAGACGCCCTGTAACCCCGACCGCGCCCATCTGTACGGAATATCATTCGCTAGCGTAAGGAGGAAAAGAGTCACTATGACGCCACAAGAAGCGATCGCTCTGGCCAAGGAAAAGGGTGCCGAGTTGGTTGACCTCAAGTTCATGGACTTGATCGGCACCTGGCAACACTTCACCATACCCGTGAGTGAATATGACGAAGACCTGTTTGAAGACGGGTCCGGCTTTGACGGCTCCTCGATTCGCGGCTGGCAGCCGATTAACGCCTCAGACATGCTGGTCATGCCCGACCCCAGCACCGCGGTCATGGACCCGTTCTGTGAAAAGCCAACGCTGAGCTTACTCGGAAATATTGTGGACCCGATCACCCGCGAGCCGTACTCACGCGACCCACGCGGCATCGCCAAGAAGGCTGAAGCCTACGTCCAGTCCGGCGGATTCGGCGAAGTGGCGTATTTTGGGCCGGAGCCTGAATTTTTCATTCTCGACGAAGTCCGCTTCGACCAGAATGCGTACGAAGGCTATTATCACATCAATTCGGTTGAAGGCGTCTGGAATTCCGGTCGGGAAGAAAGTCCGAACCTGGGCTATAAGCCCCGTCACAAAGAAGGCTATTTCCCGGTATCGCCGCTCGACTCGTATCAGGACATCCGCACCGAGATGGTGCAGATGATGGAGCAGGTCGGGATTCGGGTCGAGAAGCACCATCACGAGGTAGCCACCGCCGGCCAGGCGGAGATCGACCTGCGCTTCCTGCCTCTGGTCCAAATGGCCGATGCCCTGCAATGGTATAAATATATTGTCAAGAACGTAGCCAAAAGGCACGGGAAAACCGCGACTTTTATGCCCAAGCCGGTCTTTGGCGACAACGGTTCGGGCATGCATACCCACCAGTCGGTCTGGAGGGACGGCAATCCGCTCTTCGCCGGTGATGGCTATGGCGGCATGAGCGAATTTGCCATGCACTATATTGCCGGCATCCTGGCCCACGCGCCGGCCATTTGTGCCTTTGCCGCTCCAACGGCCAATTCCTATCGTCGTCTGGTGCCGGGATTTGAAGCGCCGGTCAACTTGGCCTACTCGTCCCGCAACCGTTCGGCAGCGGTGCGTATTCCCATGTATTCCATGAGTCCCAAGGCGAAGCGTATCGAGGTCCGCTTCCCGGATGCCACCAGCAATGGCTATCTGGCCTTTTCGGCCATGCTGATGGCCGGTCTCGACGGGGTTGAGCGGAAACTGAACCCAGGCGATCCGCTGGATAAAGACATCTATGCCCTGACCCCCGAGGAGTTGGCCCATGTCCCATCCGTGCCCGGCTCACTGCCGGAGGCCCTGGACGCCTTGGAAAAAGATTATGATTTCCTGTTGAAGGGTGATGTGTTTACCCCGGATGTGGTCGAGACGTGGGTCGAATACAAACGCACCCAGGAGATTGACGAACTCCGCCTGCGGCCCCATCCCTACGAATTCGCGCTGTACTACGACGCATAAGGCAGAAAATTTGTCCTTGTCTGAAAAGCCCTGGAAGACTCCATCTTCCAGGGCTTTTTCTTTTGGCGGATGACTCGCGCCTTGACAAAGCCAAGCGCCTCAGGCAGACAAGGGTGGCGTAAACGCTCTGGTTTACTGAAAAAATTGGACTAAGGAGAAGAATCTATGCTGCTTGATGGAAGAGTCGCTATTGTGACAGGAGCCGGACGTGGAATCGGACGTGAAGAAGCCCTGCTCCTGGCAAAAAACGGAGCCAAGGTTGTGGTCAACGACCTGGGTGGCAGCTTCGATGGCACCGGCTCGGATGACAGCCCGGCCCAGCAGGTGGTTGATGAAATTAAGGCCGCGGGTGGGGAAGCAGTGGCGAATTTTGAGAGCGTCACCGACTTCGCGGGCGCCAAACGTATTGTCGAATGTGCGCTCGATTCCTTTGGCAAGCTCAATATTCTCGTCAACAACGCCGGCATCCTGCGTGACCGGATGATCTTCAATATGTCTGAAGACGAGTGGGACGCGGTCCTGAACGTCCACCTGAAAGGGTCTTTCAACTGTGCCCGCCACGCCTGCGAATACTGGCGCGAGCAGCATAAACAGGGCAATCTTTTGAATGGCCGCGTGATTAATACCTCTTCGGACGCCGGCCTGCTTGGCAGTCCTGGCCAACCCAACTACGGTCCGGCAAAGGCGGCGCTGGCCACCATGGCCATCATCGTTGACCGCGAGATGCAGAAATATGGGGTCACCGGCAATGCCATCGCCCCGCTGGCACGCACGCGGATGACCGTGGACGCGACGCCGCAAACCGCCGGCTTGATGGCCGGACCAGAAGAAGAAGGCGCCCACGACTATTTTGACCCCGGCCATATTGCGCCCTTGGTCACCTGGCTGGCGAGTGAAGATGCGGCAGATGTCCACGGCGAGGTGTTTCGGGTTGGTGGCGGCTGCGTGTGGCTGATGCAGGGCTGGCATTCTGTCGGAACCGTCAAGAAAAAAGGCAAATGGGACGCAGCCGAGCTGGGCGGGCAACTCAAGGTCGAACTGGCCAGGGGCAACACCGCCAAAGAAGACCTGGGATCAATCTTCAAGTCCCTCAAACAGGACTGAGTCGCTGACCTCAGACGGTCGGTACCAGAAGAGGAGGGCCGTCCCTGCCCTTCTGGTCCGTCTCTCTTTGTACCCCAGGACGTTCAGAACCCGGACATTTTTGTGAGCCAGCCATCTGCCTATAATATTCTGATTGTGTGTCACGCGAATACCAGCCGCAGCGTGATGGCCCACGTCCTCTTGGAAAAGATGCTGGCGGAGCGCGCTGTCCGGCATATTGACGTGCGCTCCGGTGGCATAGCCATTTACGCCAGGGACGGCATGATCGCCTCCCTGGATGCCTATTTCATCTTGCAGGAGCACGGGATTCAGATTAAACGCGACGAGTTTGTTTCGACAGACCTCAAACGGCATCGAGAGCTGATTGCCAACGCCGACCTCATCCTGACGATGACGAACGAGCAGAAATCCATGCTCGACGCCTATCCCGAAGCAGACGGCAAAGCAGCCTTTACCCTTAAGGAGTTTGCCGGCGAGCAGGGAGACATTGAGGACCCGGCCATGCAGGGCGAAGAGGCATTTCGAGCACGCATGGTCGAAATCAAACGTTGCCTTGAGCATGCGTTTGACGACCTCCTGCAGCGAGCCGCGTGACCAGCATGTCGTATTCGTCATCAGGAACTGGTTTTGTCAATCCGGCCGACGCTACGCTCCGGGATATTCTGGCAAGCCCGCGGACGGTTGCCGTGGTCGGCTGTTCGCCTGACCCGAGTCGTGACAGCCATCAGATCGCAGCCCTGCTCAAGGCCAAGGGCCATACCATTATCCCGGTGAACCCGCACTGCCAGGAGGTGCTGGGCGAGCCGTGTTTTCCGAGCCTGCGAGAGGTGCCAACTCACATAGAGATGGTTGACGTGTTCCGGCGCTCGCGGTTCGTCGGCCAGCTCGCTGAGGAGGCGATAGCCATAGACGCGTCCATACTGTGGCTGCAATTGGGCGTCATTGACCCTGTTGCGGCCCAGCGGGCGCAGGCGGCCGGGCTGACCGTGGTCATGGACCGCTGCCCGGCTATTGAGTACCGGCGGCTGTTTTAGCGTTACATCATGTCCGATTCGCCACCGAGCAAGATCAAGCCCTGGCAGCGGCTCGACTCTGAGACCGTCTATTCGTGTCGCATCTTTTCGCTGCAAAAGAACCGCTCCCGTTCGCCCCGGACCAACAAAGAGCATGATTTCTTTGTGCTCGACAGCGGCGACTGGGTCAATATCATCCCGGTGACAGCAGACGGCCAGGTTGTGCTGATCCGGCAATATCGACATGGGACGGAAGACTTTACGCTCGAAATTCCGGGCGGCATGGTTGACCAGGAAGATTCCTCAGCGCTGCACGCAGCCCGTCGAGAGATGCAAGAAGAGACCGGCTACGACTCGGAGGATATTATTCCGCTGGGCGCGATTCATCCCAATCCGGCCATTCAGGGCAACCGCTGTCACAGCTTCCTGGCCCGCAATGTTGAAAAACGCTTTGAGACCAGCTTCGACACCACCGAGGAAACCGAGGTCACGCTAGCCCCGCTTGTCGATATTCCTGACCTCATCCGTCAGGGGCAGATTACCCACGCGCTGGTTGTGGTTGCGTTTCACTGGTACGACCTGCTCAGGCGATCGTAAGTGAGGTGAGCCCTTCCCCCTAGTTTTGCCCCTTAGCGGGGCACCTTGAAATGGGAGCGTTTATGATAGGTCAGCGTTACCACGAGGCGAAGACCGCAGTTCTGGATGTATGTAAGCGCTATCTCCGATTCCGTGGCGACACCGAGGACGGTGTCGATGTCAAATTCCTGGAAACCCGTATCAAGGAAGTAGAGGACGGTCGATATGTTCTCGCTGTGGTAGGGGAAGTGAAAGCTGGGAAGTCTACTTTTATCAACGCGCTCCTCGGAGAGCGCATTCTGCCGACCGATGTCTTGCAGAGTTCGAGCGCCATTGTCGAGATATGCAAGTCCGAAAAGAAGTACGTCAGGGCTCACTACGCCAACAGACATGATGAGACGGTTCACGATGACCCCAGCACACCCAATCTGGACGAGGCATCCGAGTACCTGCGACAGATCGGGACGGTCAAGGACGAATACCGAATCAGTCAGGGGTATGAGGAAGATCGGCCCCCTGCGGGCATCCCTACTAAAATCACATTCGGCTTCCCGCTCAAGTATGCCTTTGATGGGTTGCGTCTTGTTGACAGCCCAGGCGTCAATGCCGTAGGCGGCTTCCAGGAGGCTACTCACGAGTATATCCGGGAAGCCAACGCGGTACTGTTTGTCCATTCACTCGAATCTCCAGTCGAGAGTAGCTCCTTCTCCGACTTCATCAATCAGGTCGTTCCTAACCGTACTCGGGAGACACTGTTCCTTGTCCTTACCAAGAGCGGGGGAAGGTCAAAAATAGAGACAGACGAGAAGGTCGGCGAGGCGCGCAGACAGTACGATAAGGAGTTCGATCAGCGTCGAGTTTTGCATGTGGACTCCATGCTCAAAATCGTTTCCGACGAGATTAAGGGATTCGACTCTGCCACATCCCTCAAGGAATATTACCGCGAACAAAAGAAGCACTTCGAGGCAAAGTATGAACGCGAACAGAGTCGAGAGTGGCGCGATGAGGCGGTCAACTTTGATATCAAGCTGAGGCTGCTGACCAACGTCCTTAACGATGTTGGAGACGATCCCGACCGCGAGACCGTTCAGTCTGAATTACGCAAATTATCGAACTTCGACGAAATGGAGCGCCTTATCGACGCTTTCTCAAGTCGGGCGCCGCAGATTCAACTCTCGAACCTTCTCGATTCAGTGAAGAGTGGATACGATAACCAGACCGCACACTATGAACAGAATCTCGACGTGTGGAAAAAGAAGAGGAAACGCCCACAAACCTTCGAGAACGAGATCAGCAAGATTCAGAACCACTTGGGTGACTACCAAAATTCAATGAGTGATTTTGCTGATTGCGTTGCCAGAGAATTTACCGGAGTCAACGCGGCATACAGCGATTCTCTTAAACAGCTCAGAGACGAGCATAGCAACCAGATTAGGAGCGCAACATCTCTCGATGCAGCCAAAAGGGAGCTTGAAAACTTTGGCAACTCAATCCGTTCGCTCGGCGACGATGTGGCGGCGGCGATAAGGACTCGATTCAAAGAGGAGTTGGAGCGGCTGGGAAGGGAGTTCAAGACCAAATATAGCATCACCATGCCAACTATCGACATTTCGGCCATTGATCTCAAGGCTAAGCAAAAGGCGTATGACAAATATGACGTGCCGAGAAGTCCTAAGGGGGCCTGGGAATGGACTCAGAAGATACTCACCGTCGGCCTAAAGAAATTTACGGAGAAGAAAGAAAGGTATAACGAGAGCAAACACCTGTCCAACTTCCAAAGCGATGCCATAAAAATAATACGGGAGACATCGGGGGAATTCCCCAATCTCGTGTCAAGTCTTGTCTCTAACTACGAGAAGAGCTTCAAGTCGGATCTGAAGACTCTGATCGATTCACGTACAAGAACGCTAGAGGACATTAGGAAGAGCAAGGCCGAGAATGCCCAGATATTGGCAAACATTGCCGCGACAAAGCAGAAAAAAAAAGTCATCGCGACGGAGGTAACCCGGATAGACGACATGTTGGGAGATATCCGATGAACCGTCGAGCGGTGGCACGGATCACGGCAGATACACGCGAGGAGTTTGACGAACTGCGTGAGGATTTGAGCCACCATCTCGAAGCCGATGCAGATGTTGATCAAGAGCGACGGCAACTTGTTGATCACGTACCGACAATGGTCGTTGCGAAGACTCAGCTTCTTCTCGATACCTTGCTGAACTACCTGATGGAGGATGCAATAGCAGCGTTGGCCGACGCCCCGACGGCGGTCAAAAATGAATTCTATGACCTCGACCTACGGAGTCGCGTCAAGCAATCCTTCACTCTGGGCCCTGATTCCTTGAAATTATCGTCCGACCCACGCTGGATAGCCGGAGGGTTGGCAGCAGGTGGAACAGCCGTCGCGGGCGGACTCATGACACTGCTGTTTCTGAGCGGACTGATTGCCCGCATCGCAGGGGGAACAGCGGTCCTTGTCGTCTCGGCGATTGCCTTTCGAATCGCGCACTCCGCCACCACCGGCACCGCCCTTCAGTGGCTGCGGAACGATGTCGACGCCTACGTGACTCAATCAGAGCAACAGGTATCTGCGTGGCTGGCAAATGTTGAAGACTTCTTCGTCTCAGCCTTCGAAGAGTTTCAGGAGGACAAAACAAGAGCGGAGGGAGAAACGGCTTGATGGATCAAGGCCGTCAGATAGAAAAAGCTTTCCGCGAGATGTTTCCTTTTTTGGAAGCGTCTCCTGGCGACGCCCTCGCCCCCTACGTAGAGGCAGCCCCAGCAAAGGCCGGGGGATTACTCCACAGATTCTATCTTTTCAGAGTTTCCTCAACGGTTTTACCCGACGACATAGACGATATTCAGCGATTCATCGAGCAACGTTACCGAAGCGTTCTGTCTGCCGCCCACAGTACAAGATGGACCGTTCTCACCGCAGTCGTTGGCTCTCGTTCCGGTGTTTCGCTCTATCTCGGCTTCATGACAGCAAGCGATACAGGTGAAAGCGATCCGTATGTGTTCGAGCGGAGACTAAGAGGTCTGCTTCCCGGTCTCGACCTTCGGTTCGAGGAAACGACAACCGTTGAGTCCTTCACGACAGACAAGACCTATGGTGGGCTCATTGCCGGCATACCCACGCTCAAGATTGACGACGAGCGGCAGCACTTCAGTCTCTCCGCCATACTGAGGGCTATGCACGGGGAGGAATACACGTTGCTCTTGATGTCTCGACCGGTGGCATGGGACGAGTTGGTCGAGCAACTGCACGCCGTCTGGGATGTGCAGGACAAATGCCACGAGATGTCGCGGCGTACGCGCCAGAGCGAAGGTGGCGGGTCAAGTTCGCGGCATGAGGACACGGCAGAGGGAACCGCGCGTTCAAAGACTGAAACGACGAACAAGGGCCTGGGCTTCATCCTCTCATATACGAGATCACGTTCGCGACAAGACACGGCCACTACAGGGCGGACTACGGGCACCGCAAGCGAGCGTCATTGGAGCGAGAGCTTCTCGCGGGAAGAACAGGATAGCGTGGCGCTGGTGTTGGAACGCCGCGCCGAACACCACGGCAACAGACTTCTGAAAGCGGCAAGCGTTGGAGCATGGGAGACCTCTATAACTTTTGCCACGGCCACGGCACCAGGCCGCGACATTCTTACCGGAGTCCTGCTGGGAGAATTGGCCAAGCCCAGCACCGACGCAATCCCCGCGCGCGCATACTCCGCGAACCTCAACAATGACTGCCCGTTACTTCTTCCCAAGGAAGACAAGGTGAGTCCCGTATTCCCACGCAGTCTCGCTTCCTATCTGACCAGCGAAGAGTTGGCTTCCATCTCCGCGCCACCATCCGAGAACCTGCCTGGATACGAAATTCGCCGGACACCCGCCTTGAACCTAACGGATACCCGCCCCATCGCGCCCGGCGAGGGCCATTCCCTGGGTCATGTCTGCGACCACGGTCGTTCACTTGAAGGCGTTGATGTACGTCTCGGTCCGACCGATCTCGCAAAGCACTTGTTCGTGTGCGGCCTGACAGGCGCGGGAAAGACCACGACCGTCAAGGAAATCCTGGCAGCGTCTGATGTCCCTTTTCTCGTATTGGAGTCGGCAAAACGAGACTACCGTCGATTGCTCGGATGCCCGTCACTGGAAGGGCGACTGCGTATCTACACACCTGGAGATACCTCAATCGCGCCACTACGATTGAACCCTTTCCATATCATGTACGGTGTACAGGCGGGCGTTCATATTGACTATCTCAAGGCAATTTTTAACGCCAGCTTTTCGCTCTACGGCCCTATGCCGTACATCGTTGAGCAGTGTCTTCATAACATCTATCTGAAGCGCGGATGGGACCTGACTGCCGGCACGCATCCGCAACTCCGCCATCCTGACGGCCAGCCGGACGAGCAACGGTACAAAGAGAAAGAGTCACGGTGTTACTTCCCTACTCTTCTCGACCTGCGGGACGAGGTTCAGGAATATGTCCGGTCTCGACTGGAATACAGGGGAGAACTCTCGGACAACATCAGGACGGCCATCATCACCCGGCTGGATAGCCTCGCGGTGGGCGCCAAGGGCCTGTTGTTCAACTCATCAGAACCGCTCGACATCGAAAATTTACTGGCGCATCCGACCGTGCTTGAGTTGGATGCACTGTCGGATGACGACGACAAGGCTTTCGTTGTCGGATTGCTCCTCACGCTCATCAGCGAGTACCGCCAAACCAAGGACCCTTCCCGCGACCCGTACTCTCCGAGACAGGAGTCCGAGCTTCAGCACATTCTTGTAATTGAGGAAGCACACCGGCTCCTCAAGAACGTTACGCAGGAGCGCCAAAGCGAACATCTTGGCAACCCACGCGGCAAGGCCGTTGAGTTCTTCGCAAACGTGCTCTCCGAGATGCGTTCGATGGGCCAAGGGGTGGCCGTGGTCGAGCAGATTCCGTCGAAGCTGTTGCCCGATGTCATCAAGAATACGAACACAAAGATTGTTCATCGGTTGGTGTCGCGTGATGATCAGGCTCTGCTCGCCTCGACCCTCGGTTTGGAAGAACAGGAGGCGATCTACCTCACATCTCTCCAGACCGGCCACGCACTCTATGCAAAAGAAGGGATGCAACGACCGATCGAAGTCGAAATCAAGCAAACCGTTCCTCTGCGGAAAGTCAGTGATGATGGGGTCCATGAGGTCTACAGAGAGAGGCGTCCACAAATGGCCGCCGAGGACGAGGCTGGCGCAATGGCTGTCCGGCATACTCTGGGTCTGGATGGATACGCCTTGGTCTTGCGGCTTCTCTGCACACTGGCTTGCAGTGAATCGTCAGAATGTCCAGACTATGCAGATAAAGCCGTGGCGCAGATAAAGTCCTTGCTCCTCCAGCGCGCTCACAGAAGTTCGGAATCGTCCATCAAGAGCTTCCTGAGCGCGGGTATCATCGAACTGCTGGCGAACGGCACCTTTCGTTTGAAAGACAGCTTGGTCCGCGAAACCACTCCCCTCGTCACTGCGCTGTTGGACGGCAACGAGCAGGCTGGCCGCGATCTTCAACAACGAATTGCGCAAGGATGGGGTGTGACAGACGCGCGAGATGGAGCGATACGCCGGATATGTGAACTCGCTCTCGACCGAGCGCTTCGGACGAGGATTGCAGTGGACGATGTTGCTACGGTAAACCAAATCGTTGGAACCTACTTCATCGCGAATATCCCAAACGTGCGACGGGAAACCACAGAACAAGTCATGACCCGGCTTGGAGGAGCAACGTGGAACCTCTGACCGCTGCAATAGCAGCGTCTGCCGCCAGAAAGGCGCTAGCCGAAGCAACAGTCGCTCAAGGCATCCGTGAGGTCGCGGCCGAGGCAGCAGAGACGCTTGTTGGCGAACAAGGGCTACTCCAACAACTTGAGACGATCAGGTTCGACTCAATCGAGTCTCTAGCTGCACGCAATGAAGCCGCCCTGAAGGAATTCTCGCAGATTGAGGCCAATCGAATATCTGGCGCTGCGAGGGAAGAGGCAGTAGCCAGCGAATTGGTGGATAAATACCCTGCGGAGGATGGCTACCACATTGAGAGAGAGTGCTTTCTCCGTGACGAGACAGGCAAGATTACCGTCGATCCGAATACGGGCGAGAGTCGTCGGATTGATTTCGAGATCGTCAAAGACGGAGAGGTCGTCAAGTCAGTCGAGGTGACTTCCGAAACCGCAGACAAGACGGCTCAACTGGCGAAAGAAGAACGAATCCGTGACGTTGGAGGCAACCATATCGAAGATCGGCGTACCGGCGAGTTAGTCCGCTTCGCTCCAGACGTGAAAACGGAAGTCGTACGGAGGGCGTGATGGGAAGTGTGACGACATATGACAAGGTGTCCTGGCACTTTCCAGACGGGAAGCACTGCCCGAGTCTGGAAGCCGCGAAGATCCACTTTGATATCGTGATGCGCTGGCTTGAATCCCAGAGCTTGCTGTCACCGGAAGGACGTGAGGCCATAGAGATCGGTATCGACTCGGACTTTTCGCTCACTTCTTATATGCTCACCGACACAGGCAACCACCTCCTGGCAACATGCTATGCGGAGTGGGCGCGCACCATACAGTATGGTATCCGCCCATCGGTCAGGCCGTTAGAGAATTGTCTGCGGAATATCCAGGGCGACAAATAAATGAGGCCGCAGCCAATTATTTCAATCGCTCACGCACAAGCCGGCCCATTTCCTGACAGCCAACCACCCGGCACTCAGGCTGGGCAATATCCGGCGTGCGGTAACCATTGCCCAGTACCTGATCGACCGCCTCTTCAATCGCCAGGGCGGCCTCGTCCTGGCTAAAAGAGAGGCGCAGCATGAGCGCGGTGGACAAAATCATGGCCAGCGGGTTGGCCTTGTCCTGGCCCGCAATGTCCGGCGCCGTGCCATGAATGGGCTCAAACAGACCGCGGCTGCCTTCACCGAGCGACGCAGACGGCAGCAGTCCCATGGAGCCGGCCAGCATTGAGGCCTCATCCGTTAAGATATCGCCGAACATATTTTCCGCGGCAATCACGTCAAAGTCGGCCGGTCGCCGGATCAGATGCATCGACATGGCATCCACCAACACGTCTTCATACTCGACATCGGGGTAGTCTTGGGCGACTTCATGCGCAACTTCGCGCCACATGCGTGAGGATGCCATGATGTTGGCCTTATCGACCGAGGTGAGCTTCTTACGCCGTTTGCGCGCGAGTTCAAAAGACGCCCGCATCAGTCGCTCGACCTCTCCCTCGGTATAGAAAATCGTATCGACCGCCTCCCGCCCAGACGGTCCGGTCCGGCGTTCGCTCGGCCGGCCATAATAGACACCCCCGGTCAGCTCTCGGACGATCATGAGATCGACGCCTGCCAGGACTTCGGGTTTCAGCGTCGAGGCGTGCAGCAGATGGCGGTTGACCTGGACCGGCCGCAGGTTGGCGAAGAGTTCCAGCTCTTTGCGCAGCCCCAGAATGGCTTGCTCGGGTCGAACCGAGGCTTTTGGGTCGTCCCATTTCGGCCCCCCGACGGCACCGAGCAGGACGGCGTCACTTTCTTTGGCGAGTCGCAGCGCCGAGTCCGTCAGGGCTGCTCCATGTTCGTCAATGGAACAGCCGCCCGCCAAAGCCGGCTCAAAAGAAAACTCAATGCCGAATCGCGGTCCGACAATCTTGAGGACTTCCGTCGCCTCGCCCATGACCTCGGGACCAATGCCGTCACCGCTAAATACTGCAATATTGTGCGCCATGCTTTCTCCTTTTCGTCGGTCAAATCCATCACAAACGGGAGCACAAGCAAATAGGGGCGACCGTCTGGTCGCCCCTTGATATTCACCCGCCGTCGCGTAGACGAGACTTATGGCCCTTCGCGATGGGCGCCGGACCGGTCTCCATAGCGGTCTATCTGAGCAAATTTATTGAGCGCGTTGGTGAAGGCCAAGGCGCTGGCCATAATAATGTCGGTGTGAGAGCCCTGGCCGTTCACCGAGGCGCCGTTTTTACGCAGGAGACACGAGACCTCGCCCTGGGCATCCGTCCCGCCGGTGATGGATTTGACCGAGTAGCGCTCTAACTTCAGGTCCATTTCCGCAATTTGAGCAATCGCCTTATAGCAGGCGTCAACCATACCGTCGCCCGAGGCGTTTTCCATCAGCTCCTCGCCGTTCACCCGCATCTTTACTGTGGCATGCGGAACCGCCATGCTGGATGAGGTGACATTCATATACAGCAGCTCGTATTTCTCGGGGATACGGGCCGTCTCTTCCATCACAATCGCGATCAGGTCTTCATCGTAGACACTCTTTTTCTTGTCGGCCAAGGCTTTGAAACGCACGAAGGCCTTATTCATATCGGTCCCCGTATAATCAATGCCCAGGAATTTCAGTCGCTCGATAAAGGCGTGCCGGCCCGAATGTTTCCCCAAGACGAGTCTATTGCTGTCCAATCCAATCGTCTGGGGCTGCATGATCTCATAGGTCAATTTGTATTTCAGCACGCCGTCCTGGTGAATGCCGGCCTCGTGGGCAAAGGCATTATCACCAACGACCGGCTTATTGATGGGGACGCTAATGCCGGTAATTTGAGACAGGAGTTGACTGGAGGGGTAAATCTGCTCAGTCACGATCTGGGTGCTGACATGGGCAAACACGTCCTCTCGCGTTCTGAGCGCCATGACCACTTCTTCCATGGACGTATTCCCCGCGCGTTCACCTATGCCGTTAATCGTGCACTCCACTTGGCGGGCGCCGTTTTCAATGGCCGCCAGGGAGTTAGCGACGGCCAAACCCAAATCGTTGTGGCAATGGGCACTCCACGTCACCTCCCTACCGCCAGGGACCGTTTCCCGCAGATACCGAAACAGGGCACCGAACTGATGCGGGATGGCATAGCCGGTGGTATCCGGGACATTAATGGTCACGGCTCCGGCCCGAATGACCTCGCCGAAAATCTGGACCAGAAAGTCACGGTCCGTGCGCGAGGCGTCTTCAGCTGAAAACTCGATATAGTCAAGGTGTTTTTTCGCATATTCAACCGCCCAGACCGCGGCGTCAATGCACTCCTGACGACTCATCATGAGTTTATGTTTGAGATGGATGTCGGAGGTAGCAATAAAAATATGCACCCCAGGCTGCTTGGCCTTCTCAACGGCCTGAATGGAACGGCGAATGTCGTCTTCCTTGGTACGCGACAGACTCAGGACAATAGGAGCAGAGACGAGTTCGGCAACACGCCGGACCGATTCAAAGTCTCCCTCTGACGACGCAGCAAAGCCGGCCTCAATCACATCCACATTGAGCTTTTCGAGCTGTCCGGCAACCATCACCTTTTCTTCAATATTCATGGTCGCGCCGGGCGACTGCTCGCCATCGCGTAGCGTGGTATCAAAAATTCTTACAACTTCGCGTTCCATAACGTCCTCCTCAGTATTGTCCATATAAAAAAAGGGCCGCGAGTATACCCGCAGCCCTCTCAAACCAGAGGCCACGGATCAGATATTCCGCCCGTGGCCTCCAAGAGTCTGGTGTAGCCTAGACACCTCCCTCGGATCCCTCAGGCGGGATGCTAAGCAGGAGGCCAAGCAGGAGACCTAAAGTGTTCGTCGTGTTGGTCATGTGCCCTCCCTTTATACCGAACCCTTTTTCTCATTGTCAAGTGAACGGGGCGGCTGCTCAGAGGATTCGCGGATCTGTTTTGGTTGGACAAGAGCAACGTCGGGCCCGGCTTCCTCTGCTGGCTGTCTCTTCTTCCACAGACGCAGTACCATACCGACCGGACCGGACAACGCATACACGCCGGCAATGGTGAACAACATGATCTGCGGCTCGGCGATGGTCAGATGTAAGAGAATGATACCCGCGACCAGCAGGCCAAAGGGCTGCCGGTCGCGCAGATTCAAATCCTTAAAGCTCGCATAGCGAATCGTACTGATCATCAGGCCAGCCAGACCATACACCAACAGGAGGAGGGTGATATGCTTGCTTATCGTCCCTTCACCACCCAAGTAGTCATACACCCAAATCGTCGTCGCGATGACGGCCGCCGCCGCCGGGATCGGTAAACCAACAAAACTCTCCTTATCCACTACTCCGATTTGGACATTGAAGCGCGCCAGGCGGAGGGCACCACACACTACGTATAAGGCCGCCGCCAACCAGCCCCACGCACCCCACGGCTCCAAGGCCCAGCGATAGGCTAACAAACCGGGGGCCACCCCAAAAGCCACCAAGTCGGACAGGGAATCGTATTCCGCACCAAAACGGCTGGAGGTTTTCGTCATACGGGCAATCCGGCCATCGAGGGAATCAAAGATCAGCGCAACCAGAACCGCGGTGGCCGCCACCCGGAACTCGCCCTGCAGAGTCATCACGCTGGAGTAAAACCCGCAAAACAGCCCGCCCGTCGTAAAAAGATTGGGCAGCAGATACACGCCCTTGCGCAGGGGGGGGCGCATTTTTTCACGAGTTGGCAGCCGTCGGACTTTTTCGCGTGTCTGCATAGCCACAGGCAACCTCCCAGTTATGTTTTCGCACGAGTACGGTATTCGCCGATCACCGTCTCTCCGGCCTTGACCCGTTGTCCGACTGTTATTTTCAACTGTACCTCTGCCGGACAATACACGTCCACCCGGGAGCCCAACATGATCATGCCGTACCGGTCGCCTTGTTGGACCTGTTCTCCGCCCGTCAGGCGACACACAATCCGCCGGGCCAGCATACCGGCAATCTGGACCAGGACAACCCGGCGGCCATATGTATCCTGAATACTGACCGCGTTCTGCTCGTTGACTTCAGCGGCATCAGCGGCGAAAGCAGCCCGAAATTTCCCCGGCTGATACTGAATTTGGGTGACCTGTCCAGTCACCGGGACGCGATTGACATGCACATTGAGCGGAGACAGGAATATGCCAACCCGAGAAGAGGGGTGCTCTGAGGCGTATGGACCGCGCGCCAGCGGCTCGACCGAGACAACCCGCCCATCGGCAGGAGAGATAATCGCGTCGAGGTCGCCAGGAATCTCGCGCTCAGGATCACGAAAGAAAAAGGCAACAAAGAGGGTCAGCCCAAGGAGAATCCAGCCGGAGAAGTGAAAGCCGAGCAGACCGAGTACGAGAGAGAGTGAGCCGAGCCCGAAGATCCAGGGATATCCCTCACGCGCAAAATGCATAATCACAATACGGGAAACGAAAAGAGGAGGCCACGCTCCCCTCCCCGCGTGTCTGCCCCGTCATGCCCCGAGTTAATTTTTCGCCTTATCGACCAACCTATCCTGCTGGAGCCAAGGCATCATACCGCGCAGATTGTCGCCAACAATCTCAGCCGTATGACTCGCGCCCTCTTTGCGCAGGGCCTTGAAGCGCGGTAAGCCGGACCGATACTCATTCATCCATTCGTCGGCGAATTTTCCAGACTGAATATCAGCCAGGATATTCTTCATGGCTGCACGGGTTTCGTCCCCAATGACCCGCTTGCCACGAGTCATATCCCCAAACTCGGCCGTATTGCTGATGGAATAACGCATATTCGTGATCCCGCCTTCATAGATGAGGTCCACGATCAGCTTCATTTCGTGCAGGCACTCAAAATACGCCATCTCCGGCGCATAGCCGGCATCGACCAGGGTATCAAAACCGGCCCGCATGAGTTCGGTCACCCCACCGCACAGGACGGTCTGTTCCCCGAACAGATCGGTCTCGGTCTCTTCTTTGAACGAGGTCTCTAAAATCGCCGCGCGTCCCCCGCCGACGGCCGACGCGTAGGCCATGGCCACCGACTTGGTATCCCCGGACGGGTCTTGCGCCAGCGCGATCAGGCAGGGCACACCACGGCCTTTCTCAAATTCACTCCGGACGAGATGGCCGGGACCTTTGGGAGCGACCATGAAAACGTTCACCTCTTCGGGCGGAACGATTTTCTTGAAGTGGATATTAAATCCGTGCGCACAAGCGAGGTATTTCCCGGCTTTGAGACCGGCTTTGATGTCAGATTCATACATCTCGCTGGCGACCTCGTCGGGTGTCAGGATCATGATGATATCGGCGTCAGCGGATGCTGCGCCAACCTCCTGGACCACAAAGCCGGCCTCCTCGGCCTTTTTCCAGGAGCCGCTGTCTCTCCGCAGCCCAATGCGGACATCCATCCCGGAGTCACGCAGGTTGAGGGCATGGGCGTGGCCCTGGCTGCCGTATCCGACAATGACAATTTTCTTGCCCGAAAGCAGGGACAGGTCGGCATCGTTGTCATAATAAATATTCATGCTCATGCGACTTACTCCTTATGTCTTTTCCTCCTGAGCTCTCTCGTCTCGTCGGCGGGCATGACGGAGAGCCTCTGGATGCTCCTAGCGCAGCCGACGCACCTTTCGCTGCGGCTCTAACGTATTGTCCACGGTCGTTGCTGAGAGTGTCTGAAGCCCACGCTGAACGGCGACTTTTCCGGTGCGCACGATCTCCTTGACACCCAGCGGCTTGAGCAAATCCAAGATGGCCGTGATCTTTCCCTCGTCACCGGTCACCTCAATCACAAAGGAGCGCGGCCCGGCATCAATCACCTTGGCTCGAAATATATCGATGATATTCAGGACTTCGCCACGGGTGCGTTCGTCTGCCGCAACCTTGATGAGTGCCATCTCGCGCTCAACGTGAGGCGTATCCTGGAAATCACTGACCTTGATGACACAGATCAGTTTATTGAGCTGTTTCGTAATCTGCTCGACAATCTGATCATCGCCCTCTGTGACGAGGGTGATACGAGACAATGAGGGGTCCAGGGTCTTTGCCACGCTCAGGCTGTCGATATTAAAGCCACGGCCACTAAAAAGTCCCGCGACCCGAGCGAGAACGCCGAATTCATTCTCAACCAGGATAGAAATTGTATGGCGCATAGGTCCTGTCGCTCAATGAGCTTTTGAGGAGGAAACGTTTAACTGGGCGACCCCCCAGCAACACGGGCGGGATTGAGACGCCTCAGGAGAGTCGAAACAACGAACGCGGTGACTCTCTCATTATGCCGCTTGTCGTTTGTGACGTGCGAGGATTTCCATTATGCGATCTTTGCCCGCGAGCTTTTGTTTTTGGATCGTTTTTTCTTCAATCTCTTCTTCTTCAGTCAGGAAGGATTTTTCTCTGAGTTCTTGAAGGCGCTGTTTGAGTTGAGCGTGTTCCTCATAGTGCCGGCGCAGTTCGGGGTCGGTATCGAGCAGGGAACGGATCAACTCTTCTTCCTTGACATCCATAGGCAATCCTCCTGAGAATAAAAGGAGAGAGAACTCTAGTACAGCCCGCGTGAGGTTGTCAATGTCTCATCCCATCCCCTGGGGAGAAGCAGCGGCCCTCCCCAGGGGCGTACATGCCCTTAATGATGGGCTTCTTCTTTCGCCTGCTTGCTCTCTTGAATGAGTTTTTCCGTCAAATGATGCGGCACTTCTTCGTAGTGCGAAAAGCCAACCTCAAAGGTACCGCGGCCACTTGTCATGGAACGTAAATCAGGCGCATAGGTTAATATCTCCGCCATGGGAACGGACGCCTTGATGATCTGGTTATGGCCCTTGGCGTCGACACTCACGAGTCTGCCACGGCGTCGATTGATATCGCCACTGATATCCCCCATATACTCCTCTGGCACGGTGATATCGAGGTGCATAATGGGCTCCAGCAACACCGGCTTGGCCTTTTCCAGCGCGTTCTGGATGCCAATAGACCCGGCAATCTGAAACGCCATGTCCGAGGAGTCCACATCGTGATAGGAGCCGTCATACAGCGCCACCTGGACATCCACGATGGGATAACCAGCCAGAAACCCTTTGCCCAAGGCGTCGACCACACCTTTTTCCACTGACGGAATATATTGACGCGGAATCGCGCCACCTTTTATTTCGTTGATGAATTCAAAACCTGTACCACGGGCGAGAGGTCCGACACGCAGCCAGGTATCGCCAAACTGGCCGCGCCCGCCCGATTGTTTCTTCAAGCGTCCCTGGGCCTCGGTTCTACCGGTGATAGTTTCACGATACGGAACCTTGGGCGCTTTCAGCTCCACGTCAACCCCGTATTTCCGCTTCAGTTTCTCGACTACGACCTCAATATGAAGCTGGCCGGCCCCGGAAATAAGGATTTCGTTGGACTGTTGGTCGCGGTCCACTCTGAGGGCCGGGTCTTCCTCATTGAGCCGGTCCAGGGAGGTCATAATCTTTTCTTCGTCGCCGCGAGACTTGAGCCCCAGGGCGAACGAGATGGCCGGATTGAATTCGACCAGTGGGGGCAGCAGAACCGGGGTTTTTTCGTCGCACAGCGTATCGCCGGTATGCGTCGCTTTAAGCTTGGCCACACCGATGATATCGCCCGGCAGTGCCGTGGTCACCGGCTCCTGTTTTTTGCCCTTCAGGTGAAACAACTGGCCGAGACGTTCCTTGGTATCACGGGTCGTATTATACACGACCGAGTCGCTCTCCACTGTTCCGGAAATCACATGGAAGAGCGCCAGTTTGCCCGCCTGCGAATCAACCGTCTTAAACACGCGGGCGGTAAACGGCGCGGTCGGGTCAGGGCTGCGCTCAACTGCTTCCTGGGTTTTCGGATCGGTACAGACCACACTCGGACGAGAGTCTGGTGACGGCAGCAGATCAACCATCGCGTTCAACACGGGCTGGATGCCCAAAGTCAGGCTCCCCGAGATACACAGCACAGGGAAAATCTGAGCGGCAGCCACACCTTCAGCTAACGCGTGCGTAATGTCCTCCGCGCTCAACTCCTCACCCTCAAGGTAACGTGTCAGGAGGTCATCGTTTGTTTCTACAACCGCCTCAATTAACTTTTCACGATATTCATCCGCCTGGGCTTGGAGATCACCGGGAATGGCCTCTGTACTGACTTCGCCCTGATCGCCTTGAAACATCAGGGCTTGCATGGACAGCAGATCAACCACGCCCCGAAAGTCGGCCTGAGAGCCAATCGGAATGTGAATCGGGGTCAGGGTTGTCTCAAGAGCACTGTTCAGGGCATCGAGAGTCGCGCCGAATTCTCCCTCCTCCCGGTCCATCCGGGACAGACAGACGATGCGAGGCAGATTCATATCCCTGGCCCAATTCCACATCCGTTCACTCTCGACCTTGAGATGACCAATCGGACCTGCGACGAATATGGCTCCACCCATTGCCTCCATGGCATAGCGGGTGTCCGGCAAAAAGTTCCCATATCCAGGTGGGTCGATTAAACAAATGTCGTGTTTCTTCCAGCTCAGCGTATGAAAAGCCGTTGACAGGGTCGCCTTCCGGCGCATTTCCTCAGGCTCAAAGTCGAGTACCGAGCTTTCCTCCTCCACTCGTCCCTGACGGGTGGTCTCGCCCGCAGCGTATAAGAGTGCTTCCCCCAGGGTCGTCTTCCCAGCCCCACCCTCAGCGAGTAGTCCAATGGTTCGGATGCGATGTATATCACCAGCAGCCATATTTCCCTCCTTCATGGCGGCGTCGCACAACCCGAGTGACGACGTTGCGTCGCAGTCGTCTTCATAGTTGCACTCCGCTCTTAATGATTGCGTTCATACAGAATCCGCAGGCCCTCCAAGGTCACGAACTCATCGACCTCCTCAATGGTTCTTGATTCTGCCGCGATCAGCTGGGCAAATCCACCCGTGGCGATCACGCGTGCCCGCGCTCCATTTTCGTGCTGAATACGTTCCACCATGCCATCGACCAGCGCCGTGTAGCCATAATAGATACCAGACTGGATGGCGTTGACCGTATTGCGGCCCACGATATTGGGCGGCTTCACCAGCTCCACCCGGTAGAGTTTGGCCGTTTTGTGGAAGAGGGCATCCAGGGAAATCCCCACACCGGGGACAATCGCCCCCCCCAGATATTCGCCGGCCTGCGTCACATAGTCGAAGGTGGTGGCGGTCCCGAAATCGACAATAATCGTGGCGGCCCGGTAGCGTTCGTAGGCCGCCACCGCATTCACGATCCGGTCGGCCCCAACCTCTCGGGGGTTATCGTACAGGATCGGCATGCCGGTCTTGATGCCAGGGCCGACGATGAGAGGCGTGAGCTGAAAATACGTCTGGGCGAGGTCTTCGAGCGTTTTCACCATTGCCGGCACAACGCTCGACGCAATAATGCCAGCCACACACGACAGGCTGAGTCCACGGGCGGCAAACAGGCTTTGCAGTAGCACCCCGTACTCGTCTGCCGTTCGCTCCGCCTCAGTCACAAAGCGCCAGTGATAGGCGAGGTCCTGTGTCTCGTAGAGACCGGCGACCGTATGCGTATTCCCCACATCAACGGCGAGTATCATGGCTGTCCACTTCGATTAGTTCACTGTGTCCGTCTTTCGATAACCGTCAACCACTGTCACATCTCCGGCCAGAATACGGTGGACGCGACGGGGCTGCCCCCCCTGCCCTCCCAGGTCTCCTGTTTCAACCAGGAGCGCGCCGTCCCGGTCCAGGCCACATGCCTTTCCTGAGATTATCCCTTCAGGCGTTGTCACCCTGATCGATTTTCCCAGCAATTCAGACGCATGGCCTTCCCAGGCTGCGCCCACGAGCGGGAACCCTTTTTCTAGCCACAGAACGTATAATTTCTCAAGATGGGTCAACAGGCTGACCGTCAGGGCCGCCCGGTCAAGCGGCTCTCCACGCAGGAGGAAGAGCGAAGAGGCATTATCCTGGAGTTCCTCAGGAAATGACGTCAGCGGGGCATTGATATTGACTCCGATACCGACAACAACGGACCTGAGACGCGGGCCTTGCGCCTGCATCTCAGTCAGGATGCCACACACCTTTTTCCCGGAGACCAGGACATCATTGGGCCATTTTATGGCGGGCACCAGCCGTGTCTGGTGGACGATGGCTTCGGCCACGGCCACGGCGGCCAACAGGCTTAATTGCGGTGCGGCTGAGGCCGGTTTCCGGGGACGGAGAATCACCGACAGATAGAGGTTCACTCCAGGCGGCGACACCCAACGGCGCCCCAAACGGCCCTTGCCACCGGTCTGTGCATCTGCGATCACGACCGTTCCCTCGGCTGCATCCTCTTGTGCCAGTCTGGCAGCCAACGTATTGGTGGAATCAATAGTGTCAAAAAAATGCAGCGGGCGACCGAACAGGCGTGGCGCTGATTGGGACAACTGAGACGCGAGAGCCGTTTCAAAGCCGTGGTCAGCCAGGTCGTCCATCATAGCGCTCCAGACCCTACAGCTCCGGCTCACAGGTCACAGACATACTCAGGTCTGCGGCCGGAGTTGAATGGGTCAGGACACCGACCGAGATAAAATCCACCCCCGTTTCAGCCACCTCCCGGGTGCGCGCCAGCGATATATTGCCCGAGGCTTCGACCAGGGCCCGTCCATGTATCAGTTGCACGGCTTCGGTCATCTGGGCGGTGGTCATATTATCCAGCAGGATGATGTCGGCTTGGGCGTCGAGAGCTTCTTCGACCTCGGCCAAGGTTGTGCACTCCACTTCTATGCGCAGCCACGTTGACGCCTGGCTCCGCGCCCGGCGGACCGCAGCCCCCACCCCGCCACACACGGCAATGTGATTGTCTTTAATCAACACCCCGTCGTCCAACCCGAGCCGGTGGTTTCTTCCCCCGCCCTGGACAACCGCATATTTATCCAGCAGGCGCAGGCCGGGCAGGGTCTTTCGGGTATCGATAATGGTGCAGTGGATTCCGGCCACGACCTCAACAAATTTTCGCGTCAGGGTTGCCACCCCGGAGAGATGTTGCAGAAAATTAAGCAAAGTCCGCTCCGCAGTGAGCAGGCCGGCGGCCTGTCCCCACACCTCGGCAACAACCGTCCCGACCGAAGCCTGGCGCCCCTCTTGGGCGAGCAAACGCACCTCGGCCGTTTTATCCGTCTGCGCCAGAACCATCGCAATTATTGGCAGCCCGGCCAGCACAAGGTCGGCCTTGGCCGTAATTTTTCCACGCGCCGCCTGCTTGCTGGGAATAGTCGCTCGTGTGGTCGCATCGCCCCGACCAATGTCCTCTTCCAGCGCCAGACGAATCAGCCGGTCCACAGCCGGATGGTCAAACGGATACATGGCCTAGGAATGTACACAGCCGGGGAGGTGGAAACAAGGTGAGAGGGTGTCGAGCCCTCGTGCCGGGTGGACGACAGACGACAGAAACTCCTTGTGGTAATGTGCGTGTCGTACGCGTGTCAGGAGTGGGTATGCAAAAGAAGCTGACAATCACCATAGACGAAAACGTATACGCAGGCCTGTACCAAGTCGTAGGGAGACGGAAGATCAGTCGATTTATCGAGTCATTGGTCAGGCCCTACGTCATATACGGCGATATTCAGGAGGGCTACCGTCAGATGGCGGCAGATACCGAACGAGAAGCCGAAGCGACGGAGTGGGTAGAGGGCACGGTCGAGGATATCAGGGATGAAACGAGGTGATGTCTGTCGGTATTTTAGGCATTAGGGAACAACAATTTGTTGAATGCCGACAAACTCGGTATCAAAATGTGGAGCGCCATCCTCAAGAAGCATGGCGATCACCTCTTTCAGGTTCCTGTTCAACTCATCCAAAGCCTCGCCTTGGGAATGGGTACCGGCGAAACCGGGGACGTATCCCACATAGAGCCCGGTATCCTTACACCGTTCCACTACAGCCGTACATTCCATTTCTTCCTCACACCTCGCTTATAGTGGAGAGCAATATCGGTACTGCTTCAACCCATCGCTCTCTTCTCGCACCCTGGTCACAGCATCAGGTAGAATAGAGTCATCGAAGGGCAGTGTTCATCACAAAAGACTCGATCGTTTTCCCATTTTGTGAAAGTTCTCGGGCTTGGCAAGCGAATTTTTCACGTGCCTGTTCGAGCGTCATCTTCGGAGTTTGTGATTTTCTCCAATCCTTTTCGTCCCACTGCTCACAAGGGAACCAGCCAACAAGGTATAAGCCATGATCGCATTGATTGTCCTTTAGATAACGCTCGGCGAGTTGCGTTTGCATGGAATCCTTGAGTTCTTGGTTCCAGCAGCCTTTTACTTCGATGATGGCGGTGATCTTCTCATAGAGATTCTTCTCTGGATGTTCCTGAATTATGGCGTTTACATGGATGTCCGTTCGTTCTCCTTGTCCCGTTCCTTCTCCTCGGCGGATTTCGACTTCTCGATTTGCGATAATGCCTCGCATCTTCAGGTCGTTCTCAAGATGAACCTTTATCCAGTCAGAAAACGAATTCTCGTCTTTGGGGCTGTAGGCATCTTTGCCCTTATCCCATAAAAACTTGGCTTCGGGTGTTTCGCCTTGGAGCTTCTCTTCTGCTCGTTTCAAAGATTCGATGAGGACGGCAAGAAGCTGGCTTCCATTCTGTACCAAGTAGGATTTTCGGTCCCTGGAGAGTTGAAGAATTTCTTCCGGCTGAGGGGGAAGCCATGTTTTTGCTCGCGTCTTCTCTCGGGCCTTAATCAGTATCCGTTTAATAAAGTCTAATCCAGGTAAAGTTTCAGCAATTTTCTGGAGTGCCTCGCAAGCGTCAACTGTTCCCAACTCCTGAAGAAAGTTGAGGATTGAATTTCGCCAATTTTCGATTTCTCGTGGCTCTTCATCATGCGGATATTGGCAAGAGAGCCAAATATATAAATCCGCCAATTGATCTTCTGTCAAATTCCGACCTGGAGAATATGGACTCCCCCCTACAATGTCCTCGAATATCTTTTTCCCGAAATCGGGCTCTTCTTCTATTAACGGCCATGTAATCGGCCAACCTGCATCTTCAGAGTGTAGAAAAAGAGACGCGGCGGCCTGGACTGCTTTCACTTGCTGTTCTTGATCGTGGCTATGTCGTGACTGGATCAATCCTTCTGCGAAACTCCTTGCTTCCTGGACGCCGTGGATAATCAATTCGTCCAGCAGCTTTCGCATGCTTCTGTATTTCAATTGGGGTTCTTTGACCTTGGACAATAACGCACTCGCTAGACGCCCATCCCAGCAATGTCTCATTCTCTCGACAATAAAAAGCTGCCCGTGCTCGCGGTTCTCTTTATCGATCAAGATCATGAGGCTTTCAATGATTTCTTCTGGTGCGACGGCATACGCCATACTGAGAAGGGTATTGTGGGGTTCTTCTGTGCTTGCGGCATTGAAAAGAGGGTAGCCGATCATAATGGCTGCCCACTTTTTCCATGCGGCCTGGTCCAGGTGGACTACAAAATTTTCTTCTTCTTGTAGCAAAAGCCGAAAGGACCGATATCCTGCGAGAGCGGAGCAATCGATAGAGTCAGTGCCGAGCCATTCTTCTTGCTTCGCACTCCTCTCTTGAATGTACCGCTTCGCCACTGCCACCAATCGTACTCTTAGAGTCCGATCCGCATCCCTCCAGCCAGGAAGAACTGTCAAGTCTGATTCGAGTTCGTTTTCATAATGTGTACTGGTAGGCTCAAGGACCATTTCTCGATTCAGTTGCCACCAAGCGTCAAGGTCTCCCTCCTCGCACTTTCCTAAGAGGATTTCGATCCGCTCCGCAGGTGGGGGGTCCAACAAGGGCTGATTGTGGTGTGCTTTCTCCCATCCCTGCGTCTCTCGGTATTGTTCTCGCTCTTTTTGAGTGTCGTCGGAAGAGAGGTCCCATGTTCTGAGAAGCCAGCGACATGCCTCTGAAAGCACCGTGTTATGCTGACAAGTCGTTAGAATTAAATCCACCTGTTCGGCATCTTCTTTGTCAAATGTCCCCCCTATAAAACGTGCCCAGACAGTTTGCTCTTTTTCGGAGATAGTCTCCCTGAGACGCTCAATCATCCATGGAACGTCCTTCTTCAAGATCATTTTTTGACGCATCATATAGAATGCCACCCTGAACACTGCCTGGTCTGATGAGTCGGCAATGAGAGAAGGGGTAACTTGGAGAACTTTTCTGCGTTTCTCAGCGTCGCTTGCAAGAATATCCGCGTGCTCCGAATTGTATATCTTTCCTATTATGTCTCTATGTTGCTCTAGTCTCAGTAGGACGATCTTAGCGAAGCCTTTGCTTATTCCTGGCTGATCGAGATGATTCCATGCCTTAAGCATTATTTCGTCGATAACTCTTTCATGGAGATAACTATCCCGATGTAGCCTCTCTCCCTTTAGATAGGTATCCCGGTAGAGACTTTCCTCCTTGTCCGCCCATTGGAGAGCGATAGACAAATCAGCCTCTTGGAGAGAAGGGACTAAATCATTAGTAAGAAAACTAGAATACGCCCCGGAAAAATTCTTGGCTTTCGGTGGAGTAAGGACAGAAAACAATTCCTCTGCTGTTATGAGACCCGGCCATAGGGCCTTAAGAGCGCATCCTTTCAATTGATCCCGCAGATCGTTATCTCTTCCGGCAACAGCCAGGGGTTTCAGCTTTGTTCGTACAATTTCGTCCCCGATGCGGGCAACTGCGCGGGCTGCTTCAATGCGGGTCTCTAAGCGCTGAGAGTTGTCAAGCGCGACCCCAAGCAGATCATCCTGGAGTGTTTGCAGCTTGCACGTTTCGGCAATGTTGATTGCGACTCTCCTGACAAGGAACCCCTTGGTTGGGTCACAAATATATGGCTTGAGTTGGCCGGCCAGATTGGGGTGATGCAGCTTTTCGTACTGTTTATACAATCCCCAATCGTCATCAAGCAGCTTCTCCTCATCGTGGAGTGATAGGAGAGTATCAACGAGCGATCTCTTATTCCCTTCATCTACTGTAGACAGATCGCAATAAAGCAAGACCTCGGCGTCGGCCTCCATGAAGTTTTGGAAGAAACGGCCGGGTGCCAAGCTCACTAGCCAAGTAGCAGTTGAACGCAGTTGAGGAACTAGCCGTCCTTCAGGGTCATCAGGATGAGTCAATAAACTCATGATTTGGTCATTCGTCATCTTGTCGGAGAGATAACGCGCGGCAAGATATTCCGCATAGGTCTGATGCGCCCAGCCCATACGCTGCGGACCACGTGCGGAGAAAAGACCGGTGTTCAAGACTTCCTGAATGGATGCTTCAGTTACTGGAAATTCGTCCTCATTAGCTTGTTCGGTTCCACCGGCCAGTTTCTTCAGGACTATGTCTTCATCCGGCACTTCACCGAGATCGAGCCCTTTCCAGATTGCGTCCCGGTTGGAGAGGAGAGTTACTGCCGCTATACGGGCAGCAACTCTAAGCCGCTGGTCGGTAGAGAGGTCGCCGGTAAGGCGAGCAGCATGGCGATCTTCGTTCGTATCCTCGCAGAGGCAGCGACAGCCTTCGAGGTACAATTCTGCTTGAGAGGAAGGAAGCTGCTGACAACGACGATATATGTTGATAAGCAACTTTAGGGTGACGGGTTTTATCGCAAAAGGAACGGCCGCGGCTGCGGAAACCGCTCCCATGAATGCTTCTGAGTCTAAGCTGTTTGCTTGCGCGGCCTCAATAACATCTTGCTTTCGGAGGGGGGCCAGCTCGTATGCTCGAAAAGCCTCCTCTCCCCATAATTCTTTCAGTCCTTCTTCAAGACTATTGGGCCAATCTGCGGTCCGGCAGGCAATACGAAGAGACAGGCGATGGACGGGAAATCTTTTTAGTTCGTCAACGAGAAGCGTTACGACAGTATCGATTCGTAAAAGGCATTCATCAAGGCTGTCAAGAAAAATATACAGCCGATAATCGCCATTCTGCCAATCTCTGAAGGTTCCATTTTCAAAGAGGGCTCGAACGAGCCTGTCCTCGCTGCCATAGGAGCGGAGGTTCAGGCTCAACACCTTAGCGTCGTCCTCCGCAACCTGGGTTTCCATGGCCTTTTGTACGGATTCCAGAGTGTAGCTTTTCCCAATGCCAGGCTCCCCAAGAAGAGCTAGGCACGGAGTCTCTGATATGGCATCAAAGGGAACAACATTAGGGTTGTTGTACTGATCCCATTTGTCATCGGGATTTGGCAGATACCCGTCATAAGAGAGGGTGATAGATTCTCCTCTTGGGGACCAGAACCGCCTCCAATTATATTCCTTGCGAGACATCTTTTACCAATTATGGAGATAGTGTGATGAGAGCAAGATGGGGCAGATCGCAGCCCGGATAATCAGCAGAACGATCTGTTTAGCAGAGAGGCCCCGACCTCGTGACAATGGCTTTCCAGGCTACCACAAGCAGACGGCAACGCATCTTCCGATCAACGGCAGCTATTGAAGATCGCGATAAACGTCTTTCCTATGACTGACAGCAACAATTGTCACGTCTTCTCCGGCGATTTCGTAGACAATACGGTAGTCGCCAACACGGATACGATACAGCCGTTCGTATCCCTTCAACTTTTCAACCCCTTGTGGAGAAGGCGACGTAGACAGTTCGAGTATCGAAAGCGCGGCCCGGCCTCTGACATCTTTCGGCAACGAACGCAGGTCTTTCAAAACACTGCGTTTAATCGCCAGCTTCGACATCGGCTAGCAGGTCCTCCAGGGAGGAAATGGGAATGGTTGGCTCATTTTTTCGTTCTTCAATGAGCCGCAGGTCCTCCAACTCTTCCAAGCGCTCGACCAGAGCCCGGAAGTCCTGGAGCGGCAAAACGACGGCGGTCCTGTGCCCGTCCGCGTCAACAAGAAATTGTGGAGTCATTGGAGTTCCTCATGGTTTTCACCGATCCACCTGCCGCTGGCTGGCCTTGTCACCCCAGCAACCTATAAAGCCCTCTACGGGGCGTCAAGCGTTTACCCCAACGCGGCGAGGTTCTCGTTGAACGTCCCTAACTGCGACTCCAGGTCGGCCAGCTTGGAGCGCTCCTTTGCGACCACCTCGGGGTTTGCCCGGGAGAGGAATTTCTCGTTGCCGAGCTTTTTCCGCACGCCGGCAAGCGTGCCGCTCAGCTTCTTGATCTGGCCGTTCAAACGCGCCCGTTCTTTCTCGATATCGATAACGCCGAGCACGTACACCTCAAGATCGCCCACGACCGCGGTGGCGGAATCGCGCGTCCGCTTGGCATCCGCAGCCATCTCAACCGACTCGACCCCGGCCAGACCTTGAATATGGATCAGTCCCTTGTTCAGGATATCCGGCGCTTCGCCCACGGTTTTGATGCGTACCTGCACCCGCTGTTTCGGTGATACCGTATACTGGCTGCGGATATCGCGGATGGCACGAATGACGGCCTGTAAAAAGTCTATCTGCTGTTCGAGTTGCTCATCCTGCCAGCTCGTATTCGGTTGCGGCCAGGGCGCGTGGGATATCGAGTCCCGCGTCTGAAGCGGGCTCTCAATTCCACGCTGGGCGGCATGTGCATTCAGTTGTTGCCATAAAAAGTCGGTTACGAAGGGAATAAACGGATGAAACAGTCGCAGGGTCTGATCGACGCAAAAGGCCAGGACTTGCCGAGCGCTGTCCGCACCGTCCGTGCGCAGACGCGGCTTGATCATTTCCAGATACCAATCGCACAGCTCCGACCAGAAAAAGTCCCGCGCCGCCGAAAGGGCGGCAGACGGATTATAGACTGCAAGCTGTTGCTGCACTGCGGCGATTGCCCGCGTCAGGCGGGACAGGATCCAGCGCTCTTCGAACGGCAGCGTCGCCGGGTTCCGTTCCACAAAAGACGCCTGCTCAAGATTCAGCAAGGCAAACCGCACCGCGTTCCATAGCTTGTTGCAGAAGTGGCGGCCGACCTCAAAGCGTTCGCTGATCAGCTTGGCCGAGGGGATGTCCGGCATGGTCCCCAGCACATCAAATTCTTTGCCGGTTTGGGGACATACATAAGTAAAAATACTGCTGCCGTGCTTGGCTTTTGCCAGGTCTACGGGTTCATTGGTAAACGGCGATATGGCTTGAACGGGGAGACGAATGTCCTGGGAGCCGGTTTGCATCTCACACAGGACGTAGCGCATGGCATCACAGCCGTAGCGTTCGATAATATCCACCGGATCAATGCCATTGCCTTTCGACTTGCTCATCCGTTCGCCTTTGCCATCCAGAATCGTGGCGTGGATAAAGACGTCGGTGAACGGCACGTCCCCCAGGTTATACAGGCCCATGAGGACCATGCGGGCGACCCATAAGGTAATGATGTCACGCCCGGTCACCAGGCAGGAGCCGGGATAGTAATACGCCAGGCAATCCTGGGAACCGTTGCGTGTCCCCAGGGGCGACTGGCCGGCTTCGATTGCTGCGGTGTCGGGGTCGGGCCAACCCAGGGTGCTATGCGGCCACAGACCGCTCGAAAACCAGGTATCCAGCACATCGGGGTCTCGCACAAAGCCGGCCGCTTCCAAGTCGCTCACCACGTCTTCTTGGTCGGGCGGCTCACGCACACACACCAAAATTTTTCCATTGATTTGCTCCGATGCATCGTCGGCACGGTGTTGAGCCAGCCGACCGGGCGTATCGGGACCAATGAGTTCATCGGTCTCGCTCGTCTGTAAGCGGGCGACCACATCTTCCCGCGTCAGATAGGGTGCAAGCCAGGCGAGCTGTTCCAGGAGTGCCTGGCCTTGGAAGCTGCCCGACCAGATCGGAATCTGATGTCCCCACCAGAGCTGGCGGCTGATACACCAGTCGCGCTTCTCGGCGAGCCAGTTGATATAGGTGTTGCGGTAACGCATGTCCGGGTGAAACGAAACGTTCTTGCCCGTGGGCGAGCGCCACTCGCCTTCGGCAGCGTCAAGGGCGGCCTGGGCTAATCCAGGGGCGACAAATTCGTTAGCTGTTCCCCGGCCACACACCACACCCCCGTCCACATCGCCCATGCGCACAAACCACTGCTCCGACAGATAGGGCTCAACCGGGGTCTTGGAGCGGTCTGAGTGGCCGATCTCGATCTCCCGATCTTCAGTGGCTTCAAGCAGGCCGTGAGCGTCCAAATCCTGAATAATTGTGTCGCGCGCCGTAAAGCGGTCCAGCCCTTGGTACGCCCCGGCCCGGTCGTTCAAAGAACCATCGGTATGCAGAATGTTGATAATACCGATCTCTTCGCTGTGGCGGCCCCATACTTCGTAGTCATTGGGGTCATGGCCGGGGGTGATTTTCACACAACCGCTGCCCAATTCGGGTTTTGCCCATTCGTCGCAGATGAGCGGCATCGGGCGATCCAGCAGCGGCAGGCGCACCATACGACCGGCTCGGGCCATGGCCGCGAGCTGTTCAAGTAGCGGCAGATGCGTCTCGCGTCGTTTTTCGAGCCGGGCCACTTCCGCTTCCAACTCCCCGCGTTCTTTTTGGCCGGCTCGGGTCAGGCGCTCCTGTGTTTTGCGAATGAGTACTTCCAGCGCTCCGCGTGGATCGGGATGGCAGGCCACCGCCGTATCACCCAGCATGGTTTCAGGCCGGGTTGTGGCAACCACAACGTATGCCGGTTCACCGGGCTGAGGATCGATGACGGGATAGCGCAAATGCCAGAAATGTCCCTGAACGCTTTCATACACAATCTCGTCGTCCGCGACTGCGGTTTGCAGGTGGCAGTCCCAGTTGACCAGGCGCGTCCCACGGAAAATCAGACCGTCCCGGAACAGGCGAAAAAAAGTCCACTGGACGGCCCGGGCGCAGACGGCATCCATGGTAAAGCGCTGGCGGTCCCAGTCGCACGAACAGCCCATGGCCTGCTGTTGGCTGACGATGCGGGCCTGGTATTGCTCTTTCCAGTCCCAGATACGCTCCACCAGGGCCTCGCGGCCAACATCATGGCGCGTCTTGCCTTCCAGCTCGAACAGGCGCTTTTCCACAACGGCCTGCGTGGCAATGCCGGCGTGATCCGTCCCGGCCATCCACAGCGCGTTCTCTCCCATCATGCGATGCCAGCGCGTCAGCATATCCTGCATGACGTTGTCCATGGCGTGTCCCATGTGCAGCGCGCCGGTGACATTCGGTAGCGGCATCATGATCACATAGCGTTGCTCGTTGTCGTCCGGGGTCGCGGCAAAAGGTTTGGTCTCGGCCCAGCGCCGGACTATCGTCTTTTCCAGTGCGGCCGGATCGTATTGGCTTGCCAGTTCGTTTGGCATCAACTCGCTCCTTGGGAAGGCAGACTCATACGCTGAAACGGACGGTCTATTGTATCAGAAGCCCAGTAAAAAGGGGCTTCCCTCTTTTTGAGAAAAGCCCCCTGACCTATGCGAAAGGGGGGACTTGAACCCCCACGGGTTTTACCCCACAGGATCCTGAATCCTGCGCGTCTGCCAATTCCGCCACTTTCGCGTAAAGTACGTGAAGTACTTACCCGCCCCCCTGTTCGCCTGTCAATCCCGCAGGGCTGCAGGATGCCGGAGATCGCGACAGGGTCCCTCGCCTGGCGGGACGAATCATGCCTGAACAGCCCACTCCGACCCAGAACGAAAAGTGAGGGGTAAGAAGCCCGTGCCCGACTCTTACTCCGGCTCCTGATGGCCGGCGTTGGCCAGCAATGAAACAAACACAGCAACGCTGAGTGCGCCCAAGACGCCCAGCGTCACGGCCCCAGTGGACACGAACCCGTCGGCAAAGCCCGCAGCAGACCAGGCCCCGACAAGTATGACCACCCCAAGGCCTACTCCTAATACTGTTCCAAGCATGCGCAAAACTCCTTGTCTTCCAATACAGCCTGTCGCTTCCTTTACCAGTTCTCCGGCTGGAGAACTAGAGCACTCGCGGTCCTCGCGCCAGGCGTGCGGGTCCCAGGCTTTTTGCCAGCTAGTATTTTTTTGGGATTCTCGGTAAGAGGGGATACGATCGAACACAGCACCAAAAAGGAGGTTGGTATGTCAACAGTGAACGGTGAAGTCAGTCTTGAGGGTTCCATCGATTGTGATGGCCATATTCTGGAGCCGCCCGATTTGTGGGAGCAATATCTTGAGCCGCAATACCGTGAGCGAGCCATTCGGATTAAAACAGACGATGAAGGCTGGGAATATTTTGAGTTTGATGGCAAACCGTCCCGACTGTGCCAGCGCGGTTTCCCCGGCATTCTGGGCGCCATGGGCCAGCCGGATATCGTGCCAGGTCCGGACCGCCGCTATATTGATGGCGCGCCGCTTGGCTCAATGGACGCCAAGGAACGCGTAGAGCGGATTGATGGCGAAGGGCTGGCGAAATCGATTCTCTACCCCACCATCGGGCTGTTATGGGAGAGTGAGATCCAGGACCCGGAAATCTCAGCCGCCTATTGCCGGGCCTATAACCGCTGGATTGTGGACTTCTGCTCCGAGTCGGGCGGCCGCCTCATTCCCATCGCCCATCTGTCCGGTACGGATGCCAACCAAGCGGCGACAGAACTGGAGCGGGCGGTCAAGGCGGGCTGCAAAGGCGCCTTTTTCGCGCCGTTTACCTGGACGAGGAAATCGCATGGGCATTCAGACTATGATCCGGTCTGGGCAAAGGCACAGGAGTTGGATGTGCCGATTGCCCTGCATCCGACCTTCGAGCCTATCCAATTCATGCCCCACGGCCGCTTTGAAGAACTCGTGCCACAGGAGCCGATCGATTTCAACTGGTATTTTGATGTGCTGGTCGCCCAAAACATGCAGCAGGCGTTTGTGTCGCTCTTTCACCACGGCGTGTTCGAGCGCTTCCCCACCGTGAAGGCCATCGTGCTCGAATCCCAGGCCGGCTGGATTGGCTATCTACTCGACCGGATGGACGCCGTGTTTGAGGGCCCGCTGGCCCATTCGACCCAACTCAAGGAACGGCCCAGCTTTTATTTTCAGCGCCAGTGCTGGATATCGGCCGACCCGGACGAAAAAGCCTTGCAACACATTATCGAGTACGTCGGGGCGGACAAATTCTTCTGGGCGTCGGACTTCCCCCATCCGGACCACAGCGACCAGTATATGCCGGCCCTGAAACGGCTGGTCACGCCGCTGTCCGAAACGGCCCGGCAGCAGGTCATCGGGGCAAACGTGGCTGAGGTCTATAAGCTGGGACAGTAGCACTTGGCGGATTGACGGCGTGAGACCCACAGGCCCGCAGCTATTGCGGGCCTCTTTCTGGTGCCCGGACCGGCCGGGCGCAGACCGCTCTCCATACACCATACCCCGTGCATTACAAATTACTGCTCGAATACGATGGCACCAACTATCACGGCTGGCAGATTCAGCCCACGGACGCCACTGTTCAGGGGACGCTCGAAGCCGCCTTATCCCGGATTCTGAATACGCCCATTCGCGTGCGGGTGGCCGGGCGAACAGACGCAGGGGTTCACGCGCTGGGTCAAGTGGCCACTTTTCAGGTCGCCACTCCGCTCAATCTGGTGCGGTTTCAGCACAGCCTCAACTCGGTTCTGCCTTCGGATATTGCCATCCGGACGATCAGCGAGGTGTCGGACACGTTTCATCCGCGCTACGACGCGCACAGCAGGACCTATCAGTACCGCATCTGGAACCAGCCCTCCCCCTCGGCCATGCATGCCCGCTACTCGTGGCATATCCCCTATCCTCTGGATCAGGACGCAATGAATGCGGCCGCGGTCCTGCTCATCGGGCATCACAATTTTTCGTCTTTTCAGGGCGCAGACTCCGTGGAACGCACACCGTGGCGCACCGTGATGCAAAGCACGGTCTGTCGCGAGCGCGCCTTTCTGGTGTATACTGTCGAAGCTCGATCATTTGTGCGCCATATGGTCAGGAATATCGTCGGCACCTTGGTAGACGTTGGCTACGGCACTGTGAGCGTAGACGAATTTGCCGCCGTCTTTGCGGCGCGCGACCGCTCCCGGGCCGGACTGAACGCACCGCCGCAGGGCTTGTTCCTGGTTACCGTCCGCTATTAAAAAGGCAGACAGCTATGGGACTTCTCCAGGATATCATGGCAGCCCTCGCCCCTGTCGGACTCAACCTCATCGGGACAACGGCCCGGTCTGAGTATGAAGCCCTGGTGCCGTCACAGTATCATCTCAAGCCGCGATTTCCCGAGACCGAGGCCGTCGTTGTTATCGGGAATGGCGGTGGAGCATTCTGGAGACGCTTTCGGGAGTATGCCGAGGCGCGACCGGGCTATTTCCAGCAGCATGACCATCCGCTGGATGCCTACACCGTCGCGGTGCTGAGGGCGCGGCTGACTCCGCTTTTAGACGCGGCCCGCGCTCAGTATCGCCTTATCTATCCGTTTCAGTTTTTCAGCGGCCTGACCGTCTCCTTCATGCACTTAGCTCAGGCGGCCAGACTATCGCGGCCAAGTATACTCGGCGTCCAACTCCATCCCAGGTATGGCCCCTGGCTGGCCTGGCGCGCTGCGGTTTTGATTGATCATGACTTACCGGCGCCCCTGGCTCCGACCCAAGACTTTGATCCGTGTTCCACCTGCGTGGAGCGTCCCTGTATAGCCGCCTGTCCGGCCCAGGCCGTCAGCGCCGCACACGGCTGGGACCGGCTTGCCTGTACACAGCATCGCCTGCGCGTACCGACCGAGTGCGCCGAGCGCTGTCACGCCCGCTACACCTGCGTCTACGGCCGTGAGCATCGCTACCCCGAGGACGAACTCGCCTATCATCAGCGTCTCAGCTTGGCCGCCGCGCAGGCGTATTTCGAGAAGCCCGAGAGCGCAAACTAATCGTTCGGCAGCAAATTCCCCTGCTCATCGAGCCTGAGATTCGTCTGCTGTGCTTGCGCAAGCACTTGCGGAGCCCAGGCCACATGACCGGCGTCGGTTCCGCCCAGAATAGCCATCAGATGCGCGTCTGTGTCGCCGACATTTTTAAATCCACGCATCACGCCGGGCGGGACCGAGACCGTATCCCAGGCGTCCAGGATCACTTCTTGTTCCCCCTGGTCGCCCCAGTAGATGGACCATTGCCCTGACAGCGGGATAAACACCTCAACCGTGCTGTGACTGTGCAGCGCCGCGCCTTTGCCCGGACTCGCCCCAACATAGGTGACGTTAAAGTCCTGGACCGCGGTAATCGCGGGGTTAAGATTGATATCCTCGGTGACGCCGCGGCCAATCACGTTATAGATGTCCCGTTCATGGCCGGGGATCTTGCTATCAACAAATGCCTGCGCGCTGGACTTGAGCTCTCCAAAACGGGCAACGCGTTCGAGCATCACTTCTTTTGAGACGTGGATGTTTGCCATGGGCCCCTCCTTAGCGGTCTTCTCGCCTGATGCTTCTTCCTTACCCTGCTCTGACCAAGAGACGCAAGAGTGGGTGTGCTCATCGGAGGCAGCCCTGTCCACCTCCCCATAGACGGGGCTGCTTGCATGGACGCAGGGAATCCAGTAAGCGCAGGGCATGGCGACAAAGAACGGACGCGCCCGGGCCCTGCGCGAAGAAGCAGTCCTGCAAGCCGCGGCAGACTGTTTCGGCGAACAGGGCTACCGCGCAACCACGCTCGAAACAATCGCCGAGCGCTTGGGAATTTCCCGAGTTACCCTGTATCGCTACTGTCCGAGTAAAGAAGAGCTGCTGATTCGGGTGTTTGAGCGTTCGATTGCTATTTTTCAGCGCGACCTGCGCCAGATTTGTTTGCAGCCCATCGCGCCCGAAGCCAAGCTGCGGCAGATTATCCGGCATCAGGTCCGTCTCATGGCGGACCACCGAAATTTTCTGACGGTTTTTTTTAGTGAAGAGAGTAATCTGCCAGGGGAGATTGCCGAACGGGCGCGCGCCGAACGACGGGTGTATGATGGGCTTATTGAGGAAGTTATTGCGGCGGGCGTCAAAGCCGGACGTCTCGCCCCGCTCCCGGCCAAGCTGGTTTCGTTTGCCATTCTCGGCATGTGTAACTGGCTGTATCAGTGGTACCAACCCGAAGGGCGCCTTTCTGCCGATGAGGTTGCGAGCAATTTTATCCAACTGCTTGAGCAGGGCTATTTACGCGCCGACCCACAACGGGAAATTCTTCAGCGTTTAGACAGAGTGGAAGCGGCGCTGTCGAACCTGCGGCCCGCTCAGCAATCGGACGGATGAAGGTCTATCCTCCATCCCGCACGGGAATCGGCGAGTTACACCAGCGACCACCGGCTTCGTCATAGTGCGCCCACCAACGCCGACCGTTTTTGCGAAAGAGTTTAAACAAACAGCCATGATCGTCACACCACGGCGGGCTGGGCTCTATCTGGGGTGGAGGAGGAATAGGCTGCTGGTGCTGGGGTTTAGGCTGCTGGTACTGAGGTCGTGGGGCGGACTTTATTTTTGGTTGGCGAGGGGTAAAACCCATCGCTTCGAGCTCGACGATCACGGCGGCCATACCGCCGGCACCATCAACCGGCATTTCCAGACGGCATTCGTAGCCCTCGGGGCTGATACACCAGACCTCGCACGTCCCCATTGTCACCTGTGGGCTGGGCACCGGCAGGGGAGACTCTTCCGGCAGGCCACCTCCGGGCTGTTCGCCGAGCCACTCCTCATCCCAACCAGGAGAAGCAGGGATGGAGGGGACAAATCGTTTGGATGATTTACGCTCCACTGATCTCTCGTCGGACAAGCCGGGCTCCTGCCACCAGGGCTCCCAGCTTAGCTCGGGCTAAATTCCGGGACGACGCAGAAAAACCACAATCACAGGTCAGGTAAAGCTTTTCCGGACGCACCTGTTCAAGCGTCAGACGAATACGCTCGGCCACATCTTCCGCCGTCTCCAGGTACATAGACTTCACATCAATGACCCCGGCCGCAAACTCACGCTCATCGCCGTATTGGCTCCAGAGCGCCAACTCGGCCATTTCTCGATTCGCAAATTCCAGAGCAAATTGATCGACCTTAACGTCAAGAATGCCGGGGAATAGCGGTTTATACGTCCGCTTCATGGCCGGCCGGCCCTGATTATTGCCAAAGCAGACGTGGAGGGCGATTTTGGCCTCCACACCCTCCAGGGTTGTATTGAACAGCTTCACTGTTTCTTCGATGGACAGAGCTGGCTCCCGACCCACGGCGGACGGCTCGTCAAGCTGAATAAAGGTCGCGCCAGCCGCAACAACACCGCGGAGTTCCTTATTCACGAGTTCCGCCAAGTCGTACAGGAGTGGTAGATAGTCGCCCTGCGGATAGCCCGCCTTGAGCCGGATAGGCATGGCGATCGTGAGCGGACCGGGGCAGCAGACTTTGAGCGGTTTATCGGTTTGGGCTTGGACAAAGGTAAATTCGTCCACTAACCCGAACCCGTCAGGGGCACTGACCCGTTCGGTTGTCTCAAAACGCGGCGCACTGTCATAGCTCATGATACCAAGCTTGCGTTGCGCCCGGACCATATTGAGTCCGGATAATTTTTCGACCACATTCCACAGAAAGCGCTGCCGACGAATCTCGCCATCAGTCAGAATGTCCAGCCCGGCTTCTTCCTGGTCCCACACTGCCATTTTTACCGCGTCTTGAATGGCTTCTTCGACATCTGCCGGTCCGGCAGTTCCGGCGCGGAGGGCTCTTCTGGTCGCAATCAACCACGAGGGTGAGGCGTAGGAACCGACGCCCATTGTGGGGAAAAGCCCGAGATCTGTTCCATTGAGTGTCGGCATACCCGCTTCCTCATTATCTTTACAGCGCCTCGGGAAAGAGCGCCAACAACTCCACTCCGTCCGGGGTCTGCCACGCCCCACGAACCATATAGGTCTGGAGAGTTTCCACCCGAAAGCCCACGGCGAGCAACTCTCGCAATAATAGTGCGTGCCGTGTAGGGAAACGCATACGCAGGGCCTTCCCCTGTTCTCGCTCAGCCGCGGACAGAATCAGTGCGCGTAAGACCGAGGGTTGCGTTGCCGCAGCGGGGCCAAAAAACGTCCCCGCTTCCGTTCGAAGGAAGCACAGGTAACCCACGAGTTGCCCCTGAACGAGGGCGGCAATATGCGGCGGCTGAACATGGAAAAACCGCAGGTCTTGTTCACGCCCGATACCGGTTAAGCGCGTATCCAGTGCCGCCAGGTGTTCGATATCCTCCGCTCGCCACTCCCGAATTTCGACATCTTCTGAGACGTCTCCCCGAATGTTACGCCCAACCAATGAAGCGATCGTTCCACGCACCTCAAAACCGAGCGAGCTATACAACGGAAAGGACACCACGTTAAAGGCATCTTGGACCAGCCGGAGCGAAGGACACCCTCCCCCGGCCTCAATCACGGCCTGCATCAGGGCCCGTCCGGCCCCTCTGGCTTGGGCACTCGGATCAACAGTAATCGGGCCAATACCGGCCGTATCGCCCCGAAGGTGGATGAACCCGGACCCAACGATCTGTCCATCCTGGAGCGCGGTGAAACACTCATTGGGCTCAAGCCGCGCATACCCTTGTGCGATAGATGTCCCGGCAGCCGACGACGGAAACGGCTCAGGGTGACCGTGGCGACGGAAGACATCGTTAAAGGCGGCAACCATGACTGCCCCAACGCGAGGGATGTCCTCCGCTAGCATGTGGCGAATCGTCACGGTCATTACGCCCCCTCTTCCCTCCCCCTACGTGCCGACACCAGTGAAGAACAGTGTATTTCAGCCTTGTAACAAAAAACTTTCCTGCTGTCTGCCCACGAGAGCATATTTTCTGGATGCCTGTCCCATAACGGCCGGCCGGGCCACCCTGACTTTTCCCACCTGTCCGAGCATGGTACCGTAGCCGAAATTTTTTCGACATGGGTTAAGAACAGCCAAGAAAGAGGAAGTGTATGGAAGCCTGTGGTGAGTTATCCCCGCCGCCCAGAATCCTGTTAGGTCCCGGCCCGAGCAACGTCCATCCTCGAGTCCTGCGTGCCCTGTCCACCCCGCTTGTTGGTCACCTTGACCCAGAGTTTATTCGGCTGATGGAAGAGACCAAGGCGCTCCTCCGGTTTGTCTTTCAAACCTCGAATCCCCTCACGCTCCCGATTTCAGGGACCGGCAGCGCAGGCATGGAGACCTGCTTTGTGAATATGGTCGAACCTGGAGACGAGGTCGTCATCGGCGTCAACGGCGTATTCGGTACCCGCATGGTCGATGTGGTGCAACGCTGCGGCGGAACGCCCGTTATCATGGAAGCTCCCTGGGGGTCCGTCTTTAGCCCGGACGATATCCGCGCGGCCCTCAAGCACTGCACGCGACCAAAGCTGGTAGCGATCGTCCATGCCGAGACGTCAACCGGAGCCTGGCAACCTCTGGAAGACATCGCGCCGCTCGTCCATGAGGCCGGGGCGCTGTTTCTTGTTGATGCGGTGACGTCGCTCGGCGGCTGTCCCCTCAAAATAGACGACTGGCAGATTGATGTCTGTTATAGCGGCACCCAGAAGTGCCTGAGCTGTCCGCCCGGCCTCTCGCCCGTTACCTTTAGTCCGGCCGCCCAAGAGGTGTTACGAAACCGCACGCACAAGGTTCAGAGTTGGTATCTGGACCTGAGCCTGCTTGAGCAATACTGGGGCGAGAAACGCGTGTACCATCACACGGCCCCTGTCTCCATGAACTACGCCCTGCGGGAAGCCTTACGCCTGATTTCTGAAGAAGGCTTAGCCGCACGTTTTCGTCGCCACGAGGACAATCATTTAGCCCTCGCTGCCGGCCTCAACGCGCTGGGGATGCGGCTGGTCGCCCAGGAAGGAGCCCGTCTCTGGATGCTCAACAGCGTCGCCATTCCTGAGGGCATTAACGACGTAACCGTTCGCAAGCACCTCCTCGCTGAGTACAATATCGAGATTGGTGCAGGCTTAGGCGTGTTCGCCGGAAAAGTCTGGCGCATTGGCCTGATGGGAGAATCCAGCACCCGTAGCAATGTGCTGCTCGTTTTAAGCGCACTGGAGGCCGTCTTACGGAAAAACGGTCATGACTGCCCAGCCGGGGCTGGCGTCAGCGCGGCCCAAGAAGTCTACGCGACGCGGGAATCCGGGGCGTGACTCAATCAGCATGAGGTCAGGTAGAAGGGCTCGCTACAACATCCGTCAGCCTGCCTGGTGTGAGAGCAGCGAGAGAAGAGCCGAGGAATAATGCGAGTGTCCGCTAGCCCACTTCTCCTGCTGTGTTTTTTTGCTTTCCTGCTGCCGGTGACAAACAGCCGGGCTGAGCCGACACTCACCCTTCTGTCCGCCAATCAGATTCCCCCCTTAGTGGACGATCTTGACCGTAGATCTCTCAAAACCGTGCTCCAGCAGAGCCTCGCAGCTCTAGAGCATAAGCCGGACGCCCAAGCATTTTCCTTTGGACAGAAACGGGTCAGTGCCGCCCGGGTCCGAGAGAGTCTCGGCGCGTTTCTTGCCCTGCTCGATCAGCCCGGAGATCTCGCTCTGGAGGTCCGGCGAGCATTCGACCTCTATCGTGCAGCCACACCAGTGCTTTTCACTGGCTACCACGAACCCGAACTGCAAGGCAGCTTTATCCGAACCGAGCGCTATCGTTATCCCTTGTATCGCCGTCCTCCTGATCTGGTGAAGGTTGACGTCTCTCAATTTACGACTCAACGGTTTCCGCAAGACATGTACGGTCGCGTCGCAAACGGAGGACTCGTCCCCTATTTCTCTCGGGCTCAGATTGATGGACAGCGTATGCTCGCGCCTCGGCACAAGGAGCTCGTCTGGCTGGATGACCCGGTTGAGCGTTTCTTTCTCCATATTCAAGGCTCCGGGAAAATCCGGCTGCCGGACGGCACTTGGTTTCGGGTCGGCTATGCGGCTTCAAACGGCCGGCCGTACCGGAGCATCGGCAAGATGCTCCTCAGTCAGGGAAAACTCCGGCCCGGAGAGGCGTCGGCCCAGGGCATCCGTCGCTATCTGCGGCGGCATCCAGCCGAACAAGATCAAATCTTGTTCCATAATAGGCGTTATATTTTCTTTCGCGTTGTCTCTGCCGGACCGCTGGGCAGCCTGGGCGTCCCGCTCACGCCGGGCCGTTCGATTGCGATCGATCCCAACTGGTATCCGCCGGGAGCGGTCGGCTTTATCCGTACCACCAAGCCGCACCTGAAGGAAAACGGGCAGATCGCGTGGCAACCTTTTTCGCGTTTTGTGGCCCTGCAAGACCGCGGCGCTGCCATTACCGGTCCCGGACGCGCAGATATCTACTGGGGGAGTGGGCCACAACCCGAGGCCGGCCTGATGGCCCAACGCGGCGAACTGTATATTTTTCTTAAAAAATCATAGTCACCCTACTCAACGCGAACCAGATTTGTCACAATACGTACACTCTGCGAGAGGACAGGCACCCATGGCGTCCGAAACAAAAATTTCCCATTCCGGCCTGCGACATATCGCCCTGAATGTGGCGGATGTTGCCGTTTCAGTCGAGTTTTACACAACCCTGTTTGGGATGCAGATCGTCTGGCAGCCTGACCCGGACAATGCCTACCTCTCCTCGGGTTGTGACAATCTGGCGCTGCATAAGGCGCTGCCCCAAAGCGACCGGGCGGGGCAACGCCTCGACCACGTCGGGTTTATCGTTCCGCACAGCGACGATGTCGATCGAGCCGCCGAAATACTAGAGACGCACGGTGTCTCCATTGTCAAACCAGTCCGAACCCATCGGGATGGCAGCCGCTCCCTGTACTGTGCCGACCCGGATGGCACGATCATCCAGATTCTATATGAGCCCACCCTCAGCCGTCAGCACGTCACATGAAGTGAAAGACCGTATGCGTCTTTTGGCCGCCTGGGCAGTTCACGCCTACACGGCCTCCGGTGTCATTGCCGGATTTCTCTCCCTCCAGGCTATTTTCCTGAGCAAGCCCCGGCAGGCCTTTGTCTGGATGTTAGTCGCAGTACTCATTGATGCGACCGATGGCGTTCTGGCGAGAGCTGTTCAGGTGAAGCGGATTATACCCTGGTTTGATGGCGCAAAGTTGGACGACATTGTTGATTATTTTACCTACGTCATTGTTCCAGTTGTTTTTCTCTACCAGTTTCAGTTGCTTCCGGCTTCCGGTACGCTGCTCTTCGTGGCAGCGGTGCTCCTTGCCAGCGCGTATGGTTTTTGTCAGGCAGAGGCCAAAACGCAAGATTTCTTTTTTACCGGCTTTCCCTCCTACTGGAATATCGTAGCGTTCTATCTCTACGCAGGCGGTACACCCATTTGGCTGAATGGTAGCCTGGTGCTCCTCTTTGCCATCGGCGTCTTTATCCCTATTCGCTATATTTACCCGACACGCACCGTTCGCCTGCGCCTCCTGACGAATGTCCTCGGCGCCATTTGGGTTGGCGTTCTGCTCCTCCTGCTCTCCCAGCTTCCCCAGGCCCACCTCTGGCTCGTCGTTGCCTCTCTCTACTATCCCCTCTACTACACCGCTCTCTCCTTCTACTTCCACTTCACCACGCTGCCTTCTCCTTCATAACCTTCCGCTTGGACTTGACAGCCAGAAAATTAGACCCATTTTTCTGATAACGTCCACTACAGGAGCAGAGCATATGGAGACAACAAAAAACCGCGAAGAAAAGGCCTCGGCTCTCTTATACAAGGGTGATCAAGCCCAAAGACAGGGCGACCTGGGAGAGGCGATGCGTTTCTATCAGGAATCCATCCAACTGCATCCGACCGCAGAAGCGCATACTTCGCTCGGTTGGACGTATAGTTTTCTCCAGCGTTACGAAGACGCCATTGAAGAATGCCGCACCGCCATTGTCCTCAACCCCGAGTTTGGCAATCCGTACAACGACATCGGTCTCTATCTCATGAAGATGGGCAAACTGGACGACGCCGTCCCCTGGTTAGAGCACGCGATAGAGACGGCCCATTATGACACGCCCCATTATCCACATCTGAACCTGGGCCGAATTGCTCTCGCAAAAGGAGATCTCCTCCAGGCGGCACGAGAATTTGGGCGAGCACTTACGGTTGAGCCCCGTTCACTGACTGCTCGCCGAACCCTTGCCGCCCTTTCCGCTCAATTAAACTAAACGCACCCATCCTTCTCGCCTGACCAAGAGAGGGGGAGAGGGGGGAGTACTCCTCGTCAAGAGAGCAATTCGTTCCCCCTCGTGTCGCTAACGGAGCAGAGACTTGGGTCGCTGCAACATAAATGGCACGATATCGGCAGCGGGTCTGCGACGCCGTCTTTCCGGAGAAGACAGCAGGAGCGGACCGAGGATTATACCACCAAGAAAGCCACCAATATGGGCTCCCCAGGCAATATGGGTCGATGGGAATAAAACGGTTTCTCCAAGAGTGTATGCCGAGATACCACCAACCAAATGAAAGAAGATCCAGCCGCCCAGGAAGAGGATCGTCGGAGTTCCTTCAAGAGGCCGGGGAGAGGGATGCGTGGTGGTAGCAGGCTCTTGAGGCGAGAAAAAAATCAAACAATAGACACCGGCGACTGCGGCAATCGCCCCACTCGAGCCGATCATTGGGGTCGAGGAAAATGGATCCAGCGCCGCCTGGGTTAAGAGGGCGATGACGTTTCCGCACAGATACAGCACCACGTACCGAACCGCCCCTAATCGCGCCTCTACTGCGTTCCCGAGAAAGAACAGGCAGAGGAGATTGCCGACCAGATGAAGCCCATTTCCATGCAGGAATAGGCAGACGACAAGCGAAGAAGAGGCGGGGAATTGGCCCTGCGTTAGCGCCAGAGAGAATTGTGCGGGAATCCAGCCATAGGTCGTGAGGAAGGATTGGAATGCCGGACCGAGTGTGAGCTCGTAGGCAAAACAGCACAGCATCGCTCCCATGAGGAGATGATTCGCCCATGGGAAACATGAGCCTTGGCGCTCTTCTTCGAGGTAGTACACGCCCCTGATCCCAACTCAGGTTTTCTCTCACCAGCGTATTCCACCACCTCCTCCAACAGTTCCATCCACTCGTTCAAACACGGTGAAGTAGGCTTTTTCTATAGCACCTTCAACACAGGTATGATAGGGGGAGAAAAACATCATGCCGATCTACGAATACTACTGTCGGGCGTGCGGCAGGCAGCAAAGTCTCCTTTTTATGAAGATGGGAGACGTCCAGAAATCTCCTCAGTGTCAATACTGCAAGCGCCGCCGCCTCACCCGGATCCTCTCTCGTTTTGCCTATCATCAGGGTGAAGAAGCTCGACTCAAGAATCTGGACACCAGTGCCCCGAGAGACGAGACATTCTACCGCGACAACCGCAACGTTGGCTTGTGGGCAAAGAAACGAGCACGAGAGATGGGCGTTGAGCTCGGCCCCCAGTTCGATGAGACGGTAGAAAAGGCCCGAAGTGGTAAAATTCTCGATGATGGCTAACCTGTCTTGACCCTCTTGATTGTGAGGCTGACCAAACATGCTTCGTGCGGCACGCGATCAGCTCTGGCGGATCTGCCGGATTGTGGGGGGGGTTGTTCTCCTGCTTGTGGGCCTCTTCCTCAGCCTGCCCGGTATTCCTGGTCCGGGCATTGTCTTAATCTTTGTCAGCTTTGGGATTCTGGGTCGAGATTTCGAGTGGGCGAAACGCTGGCATCTCCGTCTTAAAGACACGGCCCAAAGGATCATCAACCGTCGAAAAACGGCCACACCCCAAGAGCAAACAGCAGCCGGACAAGAGAGCAGCCATGATTAAACTCTACGACTTTTCCCTGTCTCCCCGTGCGCGCAAGGTGCGGATTACCCTTGCAGCAAAGGGGCTGGCGTATGAAAAGGTGCCGATTGACATCACCAAGGGCGAACAGAAAACGCCTGAATATCTGGCAATGAATCCTTATGGGAAAGTCCCTGCACTCCAGGACAATGCGACAACGGTCTATGAGTCCACCATTATTATGGAATACTTGAACGAGGCGTATCCCACCCCGCCGTTGCTCCCGGACGATCGAGGACAACGAGCCCGGGCCCGCGTCCTCATGCATTATGCCGATAATCCGTATGAGCACGCCGTCGCAACCCTTGCCGCGGAGCTGCTGCTCAAGCCCATGCAGGGCGAATCGACTGACCATGAGGTTGTCTCACAAGCGACTGCGGATCTGAACCTGTGCTTCGATCACCTCGTAAACGAGTTGGGAAACAACGCCTTCCTGGTCGGCTCGACGTTGACCCTGGCAGATATTCCGTACGTGTCGTGGGCACTCCTGTTTCCCAGGCTGAATGTCGATATTCCGCATCCCAGGCTTGCGGCGTGGATCAACCGACTCAAAGAGCAGCCGAGCGTACAAGCAGCGGGCTAAGACCGGGGCTAGGGCCAGACACAACGCTCCGGCATTCCTACTCTCTCCGAGGTATTATGTTTAGCGGCATTATTGAAACAACCGGGACCATTACGAAAATCGACACTATTGCCGAAGGGGTACGCCTCAGGCTGCGAACCAGTATTCCCATACAAGAAATCAGTCAGGGCGAGAGCATTTGTACAAATGGGGCCTGCCTGACGGTGACCGCCATTGAGGCAGATCAACTCGACTTTGACGTTTCAGCCGAGTCTCTGCGACGCACGACTCTAGGAGAGCTCCAGGTTGGCGATAGTGTGAATCTGGAACGCTCACTCCGACTTGAGGACCGGCTGTCCGGCCATCTCGTCTGGGGTCATGTTGACGGAGTTGGACACGTCACATCCATTCGGCCGGAAGGCGATTCGTTTCTGTACACCTTTGCCATCCCAGCCGAACTCAGTCGCTACCTGGTTGAGAAAGGTTCGGTCGCCGTTGACGGTATTAGTCTGACGGTCTTCGATTGTAAGGCCACAGAATTTACCTGTGCCATTATTCCTCACACCCACACCGTTACCACGCTGCATCAGCGTCAGCCCGGTGATCGGGTCAATATCGAAGGGGATATGCAGGGGAAATATATTGAGAAGTTCGTACAAGACGTGGTCGAGGGGATATTGGCCTCACCACTCCAAGCGCTTCGGGACGAGGTGGCCGCCCTGCGCAAGCAGATTGAGCAAAAAGGCAGCTAGGGTCGGAGCCTGTTTTTTCTCCGTCGGCATTTAAGCCTCCCCCGCTCTGCCTGAGCCAGGGAGAGATTCCCATTCAGATTGCCCACTCCCTCCGCCTCGGATAAGAAAGGCACTCAGGCATCAGAGGGGGAACCTATGGCCGACACCACCGCCCGCACCGTTATCCAACAGGCAAAAGAGCAGCATCGCTTTGTGCTGACCGAAAGAGAGGCAAAGACGTTAGTCCGAGCGGCCGGCATCCCTACCGTCCGAACGGAGTTGGCCCGAACCGCCGAGGAAGCCATAGCCCTCGCCCGGAATATGGATTTCCCGGTTGCACTCAAGATCAGCTCAGCCGACATCGCGCATAAAAGTGATATCGGGGGGGTGCACCTCAATCTCGCCACGGAAGCCGCCGTTCGCCACGCATTTGATGACATCATGGCCGCCGGCCGCACTACACAGCCGGCCGCAGTCATCGAGGGCGTCTCGGTTCAACCTATGGCCCGACCGGGCGTTGAGGTCATTATCGGCCTGACATCCGATCCGCAGTTCGGTCCGCTCATCATGTTTGGCCTGGGTGGGGTGCATGTCGAGGTGCTTAAAGATGTGGCGTTCGGTGTGGCTCCGCTCCGCCCGCGGGATGCCGCTCGCATGATCCGTGAAATCAGCGGATTTCCATTGCTCACCGGCCATCGCGGTCAAGTCGCCGTTGACCTGGCCACTCTGGAAGAGGCCCTCCTCTCTCTGTCAGCCTTAGCCGAGGCTCAGCCAGATATCCAAGAAATCGACCTCAACCCGGTTTTTGCCTACGCAGACGGCTGTCTCGCGGTTGATGCTCACGTCGTCCTCCATGCCGAGGGACCCCGCTCCCAACCCCGCCCACTGTCGGACGCGACACGAGCGGCCCTGGCGCGCACCTTTCATCCGCGGGCGGTTGCCGTGGTCGGCGATAAACGCGCGATGAATTATCTGTGGTTGCGAAGCCAGAACACCTTCGAGGGTCAGGTCTATTCCGTTCAGATTGATGAGCGAGAAATCCAGGGCATTACGGATTTGGGGATCCCCAACTATCCGAGCCTTGATTCGATTCCCGAAGACATAGACTACGTCATCACCGCAGTTCCCCGCCAGGTTGCGCCCCATATTGTTGCGGAGTGTGTCACGAAAAAGGTCTCTGGGGTGATGCTCTTCACCTCAGGCTTCTCCGAAGTCCACGACGAAGAAGGCCAGCGCTTGGAACAGCAAGTGACCCAAACCGCCCAAGAAGCGGGGCTCGCCCTTATCGGTCCGAACTGTATGGGCATCTACCATCCCAAAATCGGCCTCCGCAATTACCCCGACCTGCCGGCTGGAGAGTCGGGCTCAATCGGTTTTATCGGCCAGAGCGGCACCCATACGATCACCTTTAGTATGGCCGCAGCCAGTCATGGACTGCGTATAAGTAAAGCGGTCAGCTTTGGGAATGCGGCGGTCCTTGATGCCAGTGACTACCTCGACTATCTCGCTCACGACGACGAAACAGAAATTATCGGCATGTATCTTGAAGGCGTACGCGAAGGGCGACGCTTCTTTGCGTTGCTGCGCGAGGTCACGCCTCACAAACCGGTTGTTATTTGGAAAGGTGGGCAGACCGAGGCCGGCCAGCGGGCCACCTCGTCCCACACCGGCTCACTCGCCGTTCCGGCTGCCGTATGGGCGTCTCTGGTCCGTCAGGCCGGGGCCGTCTCCGTGAGCAGTTTTGATGAGCTACTTGATGTCATCAAGCTGTTGCAGGTTACCAAACCAGCAACCGGGGACGGAGTGGGGCTGATTGCCATGACGGGGGGTCCATCGGTCAGTATGACCGATGCCTTTGCCGCTGCCGGCCTGCGGGTTCCCCCGCTCAGTGATACCTCTTACGAAGAACTGTCTTCGTTCTTTAACGTCATTGGCGGCAGCTTTCGCAATCCGCTCGATTCCGGTCATACGATCGGGATGGGCCAGATGACGGATACCCTGGATCGCCTGCTCTCCATCCTTGACCGTGACCCGCATATTGATGCGATTGGCATGGATACAGGGGCCGGCCTGGTGGCCGGGCAGTGGGCAGCCCGACCGCAAACCCTGACAAGCCTGCTCGATACCCTGAGTCGCTTTGCCGCGCGTTCAGCTAAGCCCTTTTTTGTTGTGCTGCAACCGTTTGCCCATGAGGCGAGTCTGCTCCACGCCCGGGCCCAGTTTCAGCAACGCGGCATCGCCACCGTGGCCACCCATGAGCGGGCGGCTGCGGCCCTCCGTCTGGTGACGGACTATCATCGCGCCCACTCCGCTTCCACGTGATAGCGTGTTCCTCCCTCGCTACGGACCGCTCGTTCCGGGCGAGATGACGGCTCCGACCAAGGCTCCGCACGGTTCGCCGGACAGGTGTACCACCCCTCACCCGTGTCTGTAATTGACCTGTCCGAAACGATGCGATAGCACTGTGGGGCTCGCGGGGCGGGTCTGTTCTTTCCTGCTACTCGCCCGTGTTGGCCATGATGCAAGGAGGAGACGATGACATACATCATCACGAGACTATGCCGGGACTGCGTCGACACAGGCTGTGTGGCCGTTTGCCCGGTTGACTGTATTTATAAATACACCGGCGATGATGCCGAAAAATTCCCGAACCAACTCTATATCCATCCGGACGAATGTATTGACTGTGGGGCGTGTGAGCCCGAATGTCCCTGGCAGGCCATTTTTGAGGAGGTCGCCGTACCCGACGTGTTTGAATCCGATACCCCGCTCAATTACGCGATGGTTGACGATGAAGCGGATTTTGAGGTCGCCGGGCATGAGAAGATAGACCATCCCAGCGCGGATGAGATTGCAGCCAACAAGCAGAAGTGGGGCTGGGACGGCTGACACCCGGAGATACATCGACGAGAGAAAACACAAGAGGACAGCTTCCAGAGCTGTCCTCTTTTACATATCCCTTTCGCCCAGCTCGGCTACGCACTGCGTTTTAATTCTTCCTCAACCAAGACCAGCCGGTCATTCCCGAAAAACATGGAGTCACCGTTGACATAGATCGTCGGCGTCCCGAACCCGCCACGTTCGATCACCGCGTCCGTGTTGGCTCGAATCCGATCTTTATAGTCCTGACGTGCGATCTTGTCGAAGTATTCCTCTCCATCAAGGCCGACTGCTGCGACGATTTTTCGCAACACCTCATCCTGACTGATATCCTGATCCTCGCCCCAGTAGGTTTCAAACACTCGATAGCTATAGGGCAGAAACGTGCCGGGATGTTCGAGCGCGACGAGTGCGCCCCGTAGCGCTTTGACCGAATTCACCGGAAAAACGGAGGGGGGCATGATAATTTTCAGGCCATAGTAGCGCGCCCAGTCACTCATATCTTTTGCCGTATAGTGCTGCTTGGCCGGCACCCCCTTTTCTCGGAATTCATACACCGAAGGATTGACCGTATTGAACACTCCGCCAACCAGAAACGGACGCCACTGAAGGTCCGCGTTGTATTTGCGGCACAGCCCGTCAATCTTCGTGAACGCCAGATAGGTCCACGGGCTGGAGTAATCGTAAAAAAATTCTACGGTGGCCATAGCATCCTCCCTGAATCGCAATCGTTAAGACAGAAGAAACTCGACTAATAACTCGCTAAACGCATCAGCATAAAAGAGATGAATATTATGTCTACCATCCGGAAACACGTGCAAGCGTGACCCGGCTATCCCCTGCTGTAAGAAATGCGCATGAAAGGGCGGCACCAAGGGATCTTTGCCCCCATGCATCAGAAATGTAGGGCAGGTAATCTGCGCCAAGCGCTCCCGACACAAATCGCCACCCGCTTTCAACAGCATCTGCTGGGCGTCACACCAGCGGGTCCACAGCTCTTGAAATTCATCGCCATACATCGCCTGCATCGGCGCCGCCGTACGTGGGGACCAATCCGCCACGCGGCGCGTTTTCTCGTAGGCATCAATATCCTCCGGGGAGACATAGGCATTCCCGCCCCAGAGCGCCATTTTGGTTATCCGCTGCGGATGAGCCAGGGTCAGCAATAAACTCGTGATCGCGCCGTCACTCCAGCCACCGACGGCATAGGTCAAGCAGCCGAGCGTCTCCATCAGAGCCACGAAATCGTGCGCGTCTTGTTGATAAAAGTCCGGCGGAAACTCGCGCGCGGGCGGACGGGATTTTCCGTAGCCACGCGGGTCAGGCGCAATCACCCGGATGCCGCGCTGAGGGAGTGCTTCTAACTGTGGAGCGAAATCCGATTGTCCGGTTCCCAACGCTCCAGGCAGTAAGAGGAAGGGCGGCCCGTTGCCAAGGTCTTCATAATGGAGTCTGACTCCGCGTATGTCTGCGTATGGCATGCGTCCTCCGCACAGTGACGTTGCCCGCTGTGATACCATGCCCGCCGGCAAGAGAGAAGCCGGTCTCGCCCTTGCAGCCGCCCCCTATCTCTGACAAAACAACGCAGTGATATTCTCCGCACGACAGGGGACATATGAAAACCATTGGACTCACCGGCGGGATCGGCTCAGGCAAAAGTACGGTCTCCAAGCTCCTGGCCACGCTTGGTGCCTCTATTATTGATGCAGACAGAGTCGGACACGAAATCTACCTGCCCGGTCAGCCCGCCTGGAAACAGGTCACCGACACCTTCGGACGGGAAATCGTCGCGGAGGACCAGACCATAGACCGCAAAAAACTTGGGGCCATTGCCTTTAGTAGTCCGGACGCACTTGCCCGGCTCAATGCCATCGTCCACCCTATTATGTTCGAGGAAATCCGGCAGCGTATCCAGGCCAAGCGCGCCGAAGGATTTAGCCTGCCCATTGTAGTTGAGGCGGCTATCCTGATTGAGGCCAACTGGCTGCCCCTGGCCGACACGGTCTGGGTGGTCGAGGCTGACCAAGACGCGGCCATTCGTCGTGTGACTGAGCAACGCGGCATGTCCGCTGCGGACGCCGAAGCCCGAATTGCGAACCAGCTTTCAAACGCAGAGCGCCGCAAACATGCCCAGGTGGTCATCCGCAATAACGGTTCACTCCAAGCCCTTGAGCAGCACGTCCAACAGGCCTGGGATCAACTCGGAGAATGAGTCATATACACGCGACGGGCATTATCTTCGATGTGGATGGGACGCTCGCCCAGTCGGTCGAATTTTTCTATGAGATCGCCCTGGAAGTCCTGGCCCTCGCCGGTATTCCCCCAGTGCCGCGCGACCGGGTGTACGAGTTGATGCGCCGCGGGGTGGAGAATCCGCTCGTCCAGCTCTTCCCCCCCGACTATCCCGACCCGGCGAACCGTGTCAAGTGCATCACCGACAGTCGGATGGACGAATGGTTGCGGCGCTATCATGAAGAGACACAGGCCGTTCCGGGGAGTCTCGAACTCTTGCATCGCCTGCATCACCAGGGTTTTCAACTCGGGATCGCTACCTCATCCGGCCGCGCCCTGCCCTTTCTTGATACCTGGGGCGTGCGCCATCTCTTTAGCGGCATCGTCGGCCGGGAAGACGTCACCCATCGGAAACCCCATCCCGAGCCCGTCCTGAAGTGCCTGGAGCATTTGCAGCTTGAGCCTCACCAGGCGGTGTATATTGGCGACTCGCCCATTGATATTCAGGCTGGCAAAGCCGCCGGGGTCGCCACCGTCGGGGTCCTCACCGGGACCAGCACCGACGCCGTCATGCGGCAAGAACAGGCGGACTACATCCTGCCGAGTATTGCGGAACTCCCCCGTCTGCTCGCCCTCTAGGCGTGTGCTGCAACCTGCCGTGCAACGGGCAACCACAGGGGGTTGCCCCTCCCTTTTTATCCCCTCTCCCCCGGGGGGAGAGGGCTGGGGCCTGACCGACCAAAATTGACCTTCGCCTGTATTTGTGGAAGACACACAACCACAGGCGTCATGCTCGCGTTGTTCTGAAATAAGGGAGGAGCCGCCGATGCGGACAACCATAAACTCTCTGAAAGCTATCGTAGCCTGCATAGTCCTGCTCAACGTGGGAATACTACTTGCTGAAGCCACGGAGCTTGGAGCCGTGGATCAGCTAACCGCCCAGCCGTGCAGCCTGGAAGAGGAAACGCCCTTGTTGCTGGTCCACGGACAGCACCACCCGCATCACCCTCACCCCTATCCGCCCTACCCTTACTCCCCTCCTCACCACCACCCTTCTGTCTATCCGCCACCCTATCCTCCGTACTATGCCCCTTACCCCGCCTCCGGCATCTGCCGAAACCAATTGTTGTTTTGCCACATGAACACGCTGCTCCCTGTCGGGGCGCCGTGCGTGTGTTATGCCCCGCTCGGGGGGGTGTGGTTCAGTGGTTGGGTGACGGTGTACTGAGAAGTGAAGGACTTCTCGTCAGGCATCCTCATACCGCGGCGCGCGTTTCTCCAGAAAGGCCGCAATACCCTCGCGCACATCATTGGTCCGCGTGGTCAGAATCTGATTCCGATCTTCCATCGCAATGGCCGCCTCCAGCGTTGGTGCGTCAACCGAATAGCGCAGGCATTCTTTCGTCAATCTTACCCCCAGGGGCGAGTTGCGCAGAATATGGCGGGCCATGGCTTCGGCGGCCTGGTCCAGTTCGGCGTCCGGCACCAGGCGAGAAGCCAGACCGGTTGCCAGGGCGCGTTGTGCATCAATAAAATCCCCGGTCAGTAGAAGCTCGGAAGCGACCGAAGAGCCGACCAGCCGGGGCAGAAAATAACTCACACCCACATCACAGGCCGACAGCCCGATGCGGATAAAGGCCGCGTTCATACGGGCGGATTCCCCAACAATGCGGATATCGCTCGCCAAGGCCAGGGCAAAACCGCCCCCGGCGGCCGGGCCGTGAACAGCCGCAATAAACGGTTGTGGGGCGCGGTGAATTTTAATCGCCAACTCGGCAATCCGGCGTTGGTCCCGCAGACCCTGAGCCACAGAATAGGTGCCGGTGGCGGCGCTGGACTGTTTGAGGTCCAGCCCGGCACAAAAGCCGCGGCCCGCGCCACGCAGGATGACCACCCGGACGGCCTGATCCTGGTGCAATTCGTCGAGCACGCCGTGCAGCTCGTTGACCAGTAGACTATTCATGGCGTTCAACGCCGCCGGACGGTTCAAGACGAGCCATAAGAGGTCGGTGTCCCGCCGCAGTTCCAGGGTTTCGTAGTGCTCATGCATAGCTCGCGCCCTTTCTCTTAAATCAACGAGCGTGACTGACAGCCGTCAACAGTAATGCAGGCCCCGGAAACCCACTGGGCGCGTTCCGAAGCCAAGAAGACGACCACATCCGCCACCTCTTCCGGCTTTCCAAAACGACCGGCCGGCAGCTCGGCTTTGACAAAAGCGGCAATGCCTTCGGGGTTTTCTTTTTGGCGTTGCTCCCACGCTCCCCCAGGGAAGAGAATCGACCCCGGCGCAACGCTATTGACCCGAATCCCCTTGGGAGCAAGCGCACGGGCCATTTCTTTGGATAAGCTAATCATGGCCGCCTTTGCGGCGTTATAGGTCATCGGTCCGCCCCACTCGCGGCCGTAGATCGAAGCGATATTAATCACACAGCCCGCTTTGCGTTCTTCCATGGACGGGACGACCAACTGGCACAGGTCCAGCGCGGAAAAGAAATTGAGAGCAAAGCCGGCCTGCCAGTCCTGCCGGGAGGCGCCCAGATTACCGCCCGGACGCGACCCGCCAACATTGTTGATGAGAATATCGATCTCGCCAAAATGTTGCCGCGTGGCTTCGACCCAGCGTCGCGCCTCGGCTTCCTGGCTCACGTCCAGCGCCGTGGCCAGCACCTCAACGCCCGTTCCCCGGACTTCTTGGGCGGTAGCCTCAAGCTGCTCTCGGCCGCGCGCGCACAGACTCAGGCGACAGCCTTCCGCGGCCAGTCCCAGGGCCATGGCACGCCCGATACCGCGACTCGCTCCGCTAATCATTGCCACCTTGTTTGAGAGTCCTAGATCCATACCATCCTCCTTTATCTACTCGACTCGGACTAAGCATATCCCATTTCCAAGAGAAAGACCGCGCCCGCCTCTCTTGCCAGACGGCAGGGCGTCCGCTTAGATGAGGCCGTTATTGTATGCCGCCAAGGGGGTCCGCTGTGCCAGATCATTTTCTTTTGGAAAAAGACGGAACCATTGCCACGCTCACTTTTAACCGGCCAGAGAAACGCAATCCGCTTAATGAAGACATTGCCCTGGAACTGGAGCGCCTGCAATACCAGATACGCGACGATGCCGACATTCGCGTGGTTGTTTTTACCGGAACGGGCAATACGTTTTCAGCCGGCGCCGACCTCTCGCCCATCAGGGGCATCAGCGACCGCCGGGAACGGCGTAAAATCTTCGCTCCTCTCGGCAAGCGCTGGACGCGCGCCATTGCCCGCACGCTCGATCTGTTTGCCAGCATGGAGCCGGTCGTGATTGCCGCCATCAACGGCTACGCGATCGGTGGCGGCTGGTCCCTGGCGCTGGCGTGTGATTTTCGGATAGCGGTTGAGGAGGCCGAGTTCTGGTTTCCCGAAGTAGACCTCGGCGTGCCGCTGAGTCCCCCCTCAACCGCCCTGCTGGTCGCCAGTGTGGGGCCGAATCGAGCCAAGGACATCATTCTCAACTGTCGGCACCTGAAGGCGGGCGAAGCCCTCCAACTCGGGCTGGTCAACCAAGTAGTCCCCCAGGCAGACCTCCTGCCGACCGCGTACGCCCTGGCCCGCAGCCTCGCCGATAAAAACCCGACTGCGGTCATGGTCTCCAAGGCAACCGTGAACAGCCTGGCCCGCGGTCATACCGTCCTGCGTCCCGACCTGCTGTTGACGCGAGAGTAAAACACACCCGCGAGCAACGCTGTAGCAACTAGTCCTGTATTAATAGGGAGGAAACCCAATGTCAGAAAAAGAACGCTGTCCCGAAATTCGGAGTGAGATTCGCAAATTCTGTAGCCAGTACGGAGATGAATACTGGCGCAGGCTCGATAAGGAAAATCACTATCCCGAGCAGTTTGTCGATGAGCTGACGCAGGCCGGCTGGTTAGCGGCCCTCATCCCCGAACAATACGGTGGCTCGGGACTGACGGTGACAGAAGCCAGCGTTATTTTAGAAGAGATCAACCGCTCGGGCGGCAATGCCGCCGCCTGCCATGCCCAGATGTATATCATGGGTTCCCTGCTCCGGCACGGCAGCGCCGAACAGAAACAGCGCTATTTACCCCGGATTGCGAGCGGAGAGCTTCGACTCCAGGCCTTTGGCGTCACCGAGCCGGACGCCGGCTCTGACACGACGCATATTCGCACCACGGCCAAGAGAGACGGCGATTATTATATTGTGAACGGCGGTAAAATTTTCACCTCCCGGGTGCAGCACTCCGATATGCTGCTCCTGCTGGCCCGGACCACGCCGTATGACGAGAGCCCCAAAAGAACGCTCGGCATGAGCATCTTTCTGGTTGATCTACGTGAGGCCGGAGACGCCGTCGAGGTGCGCCCGATTGACGCCATGATTAACCATGAAACCAATCAGCTCTTTTTCCACGAGCTCAAAGTCCCGGTCGAAAACCTGATTGGCGAAGAGGGCAGCGGCTTCTACTATATTCTCGACGGGATGAATGCCGAGCGTATCCTGGTCGCCTCCGAGGCCATTGGTGACGCCCGCTGGTTTATCAAGCGCGCTGTCCAGTACGGCAATGAACGCGAGATTTTCGGGCGGCCCATCACCAAGAACCAGGGCATCCAGTTTCCGCTGGCCCAGGCCTATGCCCAGACCGAGGCCGCGGACCTCATGCGCTTCCGCGCCTCTGACTTGTTTGACGCGGGTGAAACCTGTGGCGCCGAGGCCAATATGGCCAAGCTCTTGTGCTCGCAGGCCTCCTGGGCCGCAGCCAACGCGGCCATCGATACCCACGGCGGGTATGGTTTTGCGTCAGAGTATGACGTGGAGCGCAAGTTCCGTGAGAGCCGCTTATTCTCAATCGCACCGATCTCAAACAATATGGTGCTCAATTTTATTGCCGAGCACGTGCTGGGCATGCCGCGGTCATATTAGGAGCCAGGGATGAAAATCGACACCGCCCTGATGCCCTCGACCTTTGCGGCCGCGGCCACGGCTGCGCGCCAGGCTGAAGAGCTGGGCCTCGACGGGTTGTGGACTGCGGAGACCAGCCACGATCCGTTTTTTCCACTCGTGGTCGCCGCCGGGGAAACGGAACGTATTCAGCTTGGCACCGGTGTAGCCATTGTCTTTCCGCGCAGTCCCATGGTTCTGGCAAATATCTGCTGGGATTTACAGGCCAACTCCGGTGGGCGCTTCCTGCTCGGGCTGGGTACCCAGGTCAAGGGCCACAACCAGCGGCGCTTTAGTGTCAAATGGGAAGCCCCGGTGAAGCGCTTGCGCGAAGTCGTCCTGTCGCTACGGGCCATTTGGGACTGCTGGCAGAATGGCAGCCCGCTCAATTTCGAGGGTGAGTTTTATCAATTCTCGCTGATGACGCCTTTCTTTAATCCCGGCCCGATCGAGCAGCCGCATATTCCCATTATTCTCTCCGGCCTGAATCCCTTGATCAGCCAGCTTGCCGGCGAGGTGGGCGACGGATTCTTTGTCCATAATTTTCACACCCCGACCTATCTCAAGGAAACTGTGCTGCCCAATATTGAAAAGGGCCTGGCCAAAGCCGGCCGGCAGCGTGAGAATTTCACCCTGCAAACCGGGACGTTCATTGCCAGCGGCACCACGCCGGACGAAGTCCGGCAAGCCGTCGACGCGGTGCGGCAACAGGTTGCTTTTTATGCGTCAACGCGGACCTATAAAGGTGTGCTCGATGCGCACGGCTGGGGAGAAACGTGCTTTCGGCTGAATGAAAAGGCCGCCAAGGGCGACTGGGACGGCATGGCGGCGGAAATTAGCGACGAGATGCTGGATGAAATTACCGTTATCGGCACCTATGACACCATCGCCACAAAACTGGCCACTCGGTATAGCGGGCTCTTGGACCGCCTCATCGTTGGCTTTGGTGCCTCAGAGCGTCAGGACCCAGGACGCGACCGCGAATTCGTTCAGGAAGTGAGATCGCAGATGAATACGTAAGAGAAAGACAGGAACCCACCCCGGCCTACGGCCACCCCTCCCGGGAGGGGATGGAACACCGTGTGAACTGAAACCAGGGGAAAAGGAGGGAAGTATGGGGGCACTGACTGACAAATACTGCATTGTCGGCGTGGGAGAAACGCCGCATATGCGTCCATCCAATCGCACGACCTTGTCCATGGCGTGTGAGGCGGTCAAAAAGGCAATGGCCGATGCCGGCCTGGAGCCGCGCGATATTGACGGCATGACCAGCTATCAAGCCGGGGACTCAACGACTTCGAATCATATCGCCACGTCGCTCGGCATGCGGCTCAACTATTCGGTCGATATTCTCGGCGGAGGGTCGAGCACCGAAGCCCTGATTGGCAACACGATTGGTCTGCTGGAAGCCGGCTATTGCAAAACCATGCTGATCTTCCGGTCCATGAACGGTCGCTCCGGGCGACGCATGGGCGGGCAAGCGCCGAGCGGTCCGGTGCCGCCCACCCGGGCGGCCGAGGATAATCAGTTCATGATGCCCTGGGGCTGGACCTCGCCGGCCCAACGCTTCGGCATGTCCGCCATGCGCTATTTGCGCGACACCGGCACGACGACCAAGTCGCTGGCTGAAATTGCGGTGGCCCATCGCTATCACGCCAGCCTGAACCCCAAGGCGGTCATGCGCCACCCCATCACGATTGAAGATCACCAGAATTCACGCTGGGTGGTCAAACCGCTGCGCCTCCTCGACTGCTGCCTCGAAACCGATGTCTCGGCCTGTCTCATTGTCACTTCTCGTGAGCGCGCCTATGACCTGCGTCAGCCGCCGGTTTTCATTATGGGCGGGACGGGGCGGACCATGGCTCCCAACGCAGCCTGGAACTACTCGCGCCCGGAGATCCACTACGTCGCCGGGAATTACGGCCGCAAGCGTTTGTTCGGCATGGCCGGGATCAGTCAAAAAGACGTGAACCTGATTTCATGCTACGACGCGTTCACCTTCACCACCCTCATCCAGCTCGAAGCCTACGGTTTCTGCGGCAAAGGCGAGGCGGGTGAGTTTGTGAAAGGTGGCCGGTTGCAGATTGACCACGAACTGCCGTCCAACCTCTCCGGGGGGCATCTGTCCGAAGGCTATACCCACGGGGTGAGCATGGTGATTGAGAACGTGCGCCAACTCCGCCACCGCGCCGATGACGCCTGTCCGGACTGGGCGGAGGGGAAACACAGCTACGACCGTCAGGCCGGTTGTCGTCAGGTGAAAGACGCCCGCATTGCGGCCTGTCTCGGTTGGGGAACGGAAACCATGTCGAGTTCCGCCATTCTGCGCGGGATTTCAGCCTAAAGGAGCGCTGACTATGCCTGGTCCGATTGATTACAGCAAAATCACGATCACACCCGACTTCGATACCGTGGAATGGTGGATGGCCACCAAAGAACACAAATATCTCGTGCGTCAGTGCAAAGACTGCGGACACAAATGGTTTCCGCCCTTCCCCGCCTGCAATAAATGCAACTCCATGGACCTCGGTTGGTTTGAGACCGCTGGAACCGGCGTGCTGCACAGCTATATCGTCGTGACCCAGCCCATCCTGGGCGCCTTTGTCGAAGCGGTCCCCTATGTTGTCGGCCTGATTGAGTTAGACGACTGCCACGAAGCCGACGGCTCGCTCGTCCGCGTCGGCGGGGTCATGCTGGACGATGAAGAAGATGTGGCCATCGGTCTGCCCGTCAGTGTAGAATATGAGCAGACCAACGAGGCCAATATCGTTGTGCCGCGCTGGAAGATCAGCGGCACGGCAGAGAACACCTGGAAGTTCAGTGAATAATTTTCTATCAAGACAGTTGCTCCGACCCTGGTCCTCTCCCTGAGGAAGAGGGCTAGGGTGAGGGTTCCTCTTGAGGATGAACCCCAATGAAACTCCTCGTCTTCATCGGTCTGTGGTTCCTGTGCGCGGTCCTGTCGGCCTGCATTGCCGCCAGCAAGGGCCGGGAGTGGCAAGGCCGGCTGATTGGAGGCGTGTTGATCGGCCCGTTCGGACTCCTGATCGGGCTTCTGCCCGCCCGCTACAAAAAGCCGGTGAAGCTCCCACCCCGGCTATCCATCGTGTGCGCCATTGCCGCCGCCGTGATGTCTATTGGCGCGTTTTATGCCCTTCACATTGCTTACTGGGGCAGTGCCGTTCTCCTCTTTCTGGTGACCGGTCTGCTGGCAGAGATTGTCTTTCTGACCGACTCGGCGGACACCGAACAGGAGCCTGACGACCCCAATCCTCCCACCCCTCCCCCAAATCTCAACAGCCGCCCGCTGGTATAGGCGCTCTCAAAATAGGACTCAGGCGTATTCTAATTGCTCTTCTGCGCCTCCTTGATGAGTGCGTCATGGAGTAAAGTTTTCACATACGTTTGGTATTTTGGTACGCCTTTCCGCCGAGCTTGCTTGCGGGCGAGTTCGAGATCACTGACGGCGAGGCGGATGCTGATCTGTTTGGTCGGCGGTTTCAGGACATAGGGCTTTTTCAATTCGCCGGGATCATCCGCGTTCGGGTTGAGGAACGTAGCGTCTATTTCTTCCAGAATACAATCTGGACAGAACCACTTATCTTGGTCGTCCTGATACATTTCCGTGGCGCAGTACTGACACTTTTTCGGTTTTCTCATTGCTCTTTCAGCTCCTTATGCCAGCTCAGGATCTGCTTGCGGGTCGATGGCCAAGCCGTGATAATATGGACATGCTCCTCGCTGACACGCAGAAAAACGATGGTCAGAAAATGGCCCTGGAGGGTCCTACCAACCGCCTTAAGAATACGCTTCTTTTGCCCAATAACCACAACTGGTCCTGAAAATGCCTCAGCGAAGGCGCTTTCCTTAATGTTGCTGTGGCGAACTTGATAGTGTGGCCTTTTTGCCTTTTTGTCATAGGCAAAGGTAATCCGCATAGTGTAATGACTTGAATATACGAGAAGACCGGCCGCCCTTCAAGGAGCGATCTCGCCCGTCATCTTGACCTCCCCGAGAGAAACCGTTTAGCTAGGCACACGTCTGTGTCCACTCTTAAGGAGGCGCGTGTGGCTGAAGAAATCCTGTGCTCAATCAACGAAGGCATTGCAACCATTACCCTGAACCGTCCGGAAAAGCGGAACGCCATGAATACGGCGGTGCTGGAAGGACTGGAGCATTATTTTGGCGAACTGGAGACCAATAACGATGTCCGCGCGATTATCGTCCGCGGTGAGGGCAAAGCCTTTTGTGCCGGCCTGGACCTGCGGGAGTTGAACGCCCGTCAGCACAGCGACGAAGATGCGGAAAGCGGTATTATTGAGCTGCTCGGAAAAATCGAAACGTCGCGCCATCCGACCATTGCCATGGTCCAGGGCGATGCCTTGGCCGGCGGCTGCGAACTCGCCCTGCACTGTGATCTGCGCGTGGTCTCGGAAGTCGCCCGGTTTGGCATGCCCTTGGCCCGGCTGGGGCTCATTGCTCCGTTTCGGTTGGGCCAGAAACTCGTTGAGATTGTCGGCCCAGCCTTCACCAAGCAGATTCTGCTCACCGGTCAGCCAGTCAACGCCCGGCGGGCGTATGAAATCGGCATGGTGCATCAACTCGTCTCTGCTGACGAGTTGGAAGCGGCCACGCTGGCCCTGGCCCGGACGATTGCTGCCAACGCACCGCTCTCTCTGGCCGGCATGAAAAAGAGCATCCTGCGGATGATCTCGCTCCGGGACGGCATAGACCACGACGATCTCGACACCCTGGTCCGTCAGGCGCGCAAGAGCGAAGACGCCAACGAAGGCGTGCGGGCCATGCTGGAGAAACGCCCGCCGCATTTTCGCGGAGTATAGAACCTTTGCTCAGAGAGAGGGAAACGGACTGCCGCCCGTAAACGCTTGAGACCTTCCCATGCTGTCCCTCCGACTCCGCGCTACAGTGTACACGCTTGTCATCCCCGGCTTCCTGGCCGGCTACCTGCCCTGGAAACTGCGGCCCCTGGAGGCGGCAGCACCGCTGCCCCTCTCGGTTGTGTTCTCCTTGCTCGGCTTCCTCCTCTGCCTGGGCGGAGGAGCCTTACTCTTTGCGGCCGCGTATTATCTTGTCCGACGCGGCGTCGGCACTCCGTTCCCACTCGATCCACCCCGGCGCATGGTTGTTGCCGGCCCGTATGCTCGTATTCAGCATCCCATGCTGGTCGGCCTGTTTGCCCTGCTGTGGGGCCAAATCGTCTGGTTTCCATCCGTCCACGTCCTGCTCTACACTCTGTTGCTGCTGCTGGTCAGCCGCACCCTCGTGCTCCATAGTGAGGAGCCCACTCTGAGAAAACGGTTTGGCGAGGACTATATAGCCTACCAGGCAGCCACCCCGCGCTGGTTTCCGTCGCCGGTCGCATCCGGTCCGACGGATACGGCCTGACTCCAGCGGACCTCATAGACGAGAGCACGTATAAGGAGAAAAATCGTGAGTGATCGACACCTTGAACTCGGCGTCTTCGCCCCCACCATTGGCTGCGCGCCTTCATTTGGCAGCAATGCTTTTGCCCTGGTCTCGTCCGCCGAGCAGCGCACCGAGCCGACGTATGACTACAACCTCCGTATTGCGCAACTCCTCGACCGGAGCGGGCTTGAGATTTTTTTCATGGCCCAACGGGGCGGGGCGGGTTTTGGGCCGGCGCGCTTTTGGAGTTATTCGCTCGACTCGTTTACGACCGCAGCCGGTCTGGCCATGGCCACCCGGAATCTCCAGCTCATTTCCACGGTCCATACTGCCTTTTATCATCCCGGTATGGTGGCCCGGATTGGGGCCACTCTGGACCAGATCAGCCGCGGCCGCTGGGCGCTGAACCTCGTCAGTGGCTGGGCCGAGCAGGACTTTCGCATGCTTGATATCCCCCTGCTGGAGCACGATAAGCGCTATGCGCAGTCCACCGAGTTCGTCGAGGTTCTCAAGAAATTCTGGACCGAGGACTGGTTTGATTATGCGGGCGAGTTTTTCTCCATCAACCAGGGCACCTGCTATCCGAAACCGGTCCGGCCGCCGCTGTTGTATAATGCCGGCAGCTCACCGGTTGGCCGAGATTTTGCCGCCCAGTATTGTGACTGGTATTTTGCCGGTGCCCAGTCATCGGAACTCCTGGCTGAGGAAGTGGCCGATGTGCGTGCCCGGGCGGCCAAACAAGGCCGTGAAGTGAAGGTGATCATCTATCTCTTTGTCTTATGCCGTGACACGGAAGAAGCCGCCCACGCGGAAGTCGAAGAGATATTTGAGCACGCCGAGTTCGAGAGTGCCCGAGAGTGGCTGGAAACCTTAACCGGCCAGACGGTGGGCACGGTCGCCTCGACCCTGGGCCAGGGCGTTTCGGTCGAAGACATGCTGCGGAGCGTGATTCTCGGAGTCGGCAGCGGCAAGCTGATCGGCACCCCGGAGCAGGTCGCCCAGGCCCTCGCCCAATTTCAGGCGGCCGGCGCCGATGCGGTCGGCTTGACGTTCAGACATGTCGAAGAAGAGCTGCGGGACTTTATTGCCACCGTCGTCCCCCTGCTCGAACGTAACGGCGTCCGCCGTCCACAGATACCAGAGCCGGCATTGACGATGGGCTCACTCAGAGCGCCCGGCTGAGCGATCTGGCCGCCCCGGCTTAACCGATCTCTTTCTCATACGTGACAGAAGACTGGAGGCGATCTTCTGGGATAGCGTAATACGCCCGGAGAACGGCCTCCGAGTCCGCTGAGAGCGTATAACCGGCGGCTTCCAGCGCGTTCCGCGCTTTGTAATTGCCGGTATAGGTACCAACCACGATGCGGCCCACTCCGCGAATCTGCTGCTCTACGTATACCCGTAAAAGAGAGCCAATCCCGCGCCGCTGCCGGTCGGGCAGGATATAGGCGTGACGCAGGAGCGCAACGTCTTTGACATATTCCAAGCCCATCACGCCAAGGAGCGTATCCGGGCCGAAAGCTCCATACCAGCTGAGCCGTTTCGCCTCTTTTGCCCAGTCGTCGGGTGTCATCTCCGGGTCGTGGTATTCCTCGGTCGGTAAAAACTCCTGGTACCAGCGCGCCGCCCTATTAATGACGGCGAGGGCGGCCCCACGGTCGCTCTCAGTCAGCAGCCGTATCTTTATGTCACTCGGTACGTCGGACATGCAGCCTTCCAATCTTTTCGAGCAGACCTCACCGTCTACTGGCCCTGATAGCTGATCCGATAAATCACTCCGGCGCGGTCATCGGATACCAGTAGCGCCCCATCCGGCATCACCAGGACATCAACCGGACGCCCCCAGGCCCCGTCTTTCTGGAGCCAGCCTTCGGCAAAGACTTCATAGCTCGTTGCGGTGTTGTCCTCCAGGCGGACCAGCATTACCCGATAGCCGATCGGGGTGCTGCGATTCCACGAGCCGTGCTCGGCAATAAAAACCTGATTCCGGTAGGAAGCGGGGAACATGGAGCCCGTATAAAAACGCATGCCCAAGGGTGCGACGTGGGGTCCGAGTTCCTGCGCGGGTGGGGTCAATGCGCTACAGGGCCGCTCTGACCCAAAGTCGGGGTCGGGGATGCTCCTGGCATGACAGTACGGGAAGCCGAAGTGCAAGCCGGGCTGCGGGGCATGATTGAGTTCGCACGGCGGTTCATCATCGCCCAGCCAGTCCCGCCCATTGTCCGTAAACCAGAGTTCGTATGTTTCGGGATGCCAGTCAAACCCGACGGTATTGCGCACGCCACGAGCAAAGTTTTCCAGCCCGCTGCCGTCCGGCTTCATGCGGAGAATCGAGGCATAGCGGGGGTCACTCTTGGTACACACATTACACGGGGCGCCAACGGGGACGTATAATAAATCATCGGGTCCAAAACGGATAAACTTCCAGCCATGCCATCTGTCACGCGGGAGGGTGTCGTTCACCACAACCGGCGGGGGCGGGTTGCTGAGCCGGGACTCAATAGCATCAAAACGGAGAATGCGGTTGACCTCGGCCACGTATAGCGCCCCGTCACGAAAGGCCACGCCACTCGGCATGGATAAGCCTTCGGCAAGCGTATATACCTCATCAGCCCGCTGGTCCTGGTTACGATCCACCACAGCATAGACTTTTCCCGCGCGCTGGGTGCCGACAAAAACCGTCCCCTGAGCTCCCAGGGCGAGTGCGCGCGCATTGGGGACACGAGGCGCGTATACAGCGATCTGAAAGCCGGGGGGAAGAGAAATCCGAGCCAGCGGAGAAGACTGCGCCCGGACACCGCTAGCTCCACCCACGATCAAGAGACCAATCAGGATACACACCTTTACGAAACCCATCTTCAGACTCCCGCCTGCACACATTCCGAGGGCTACCCGCCCTGATGTTCAACAAGGACAGGGCGCTTCCCCCTCGCTTGAGTGACCCTGGTCCGCTATGCTGCCGTCGCTCATCTTTCTACAACTATCTTTTTCTACAACGACCTTGCTCAATCCATCAAGGACGCTCATATTGTCGCACGCCTTTTCGCCAAACACAGCACCCTCCCCTTCGACCCCTCCTGACGCCTCTCAGGGCCTTCCTCCGTCTTCCGCTCAACCGCGCCCATCGGTCCATCTGCCAGCGCCCTACCTCTGGTTTCTGGCTGGAACCGGCAGCTGGTTCATGGCCATCGGGATGCAAGGCGTTCTGTTTTCCTGGTTGGTAGTCGGCGTTCTCAAGGCCGAGGCAGAGTGGGTCGGGATCACCCAGAGCGCGATGATGATTCCGTCCGTGCTTTTGGCCCTGCCGGGTGGCGCCATTGCCGACCGCTATGACCAGCGGCGTCTGCTGATGATCCTGCATCTGATTGCGAGCGTCATCTCTGCCGGCCTCTTCCTGGCTGTCGCCAATGCGTGGTTGTCCATTCCCCTCCTCATCGTCTACGCCATTGGCATGGGCACGGTCCAGGCGTTTGTCATGCCCGCCCGCGACGCGCAACTCTCTCAGGTGGCGGGCGCCAATATGTTGCACTCAGTAGCAGGCATGACCATGACACAGTGGGGCATGCAGATACTCGGCTCTCTGCTGGCAGGGACAGCCCGCTGGGTCGGGACAGTTCCGGCCTTGGGCCTGCACAGTCTGGTGCTGCTGGCCGGTATTCTGCCGTTACGCAAGCTGCCCAGCCCGAAGAAACACCGGTCCCAGGGCAGTCTGCATCTCTCGGACGTGATTGAAGGGGTGCGAGAGGTCCGACAGTCCCCGGCACTCTCGGCCACGCTGCTGCTTGCGGTCGCGGTCGGCATCTTCTTTATCGGCCCATTCCTGGTAGTCCTGCCCCTTTTAGTCCGCGACTTCTACCACGGCGGAGTAGACAAACTGGCCCTCCTCAATATGACCTTCCCGCTGGGAACAATTCTTGGCTCGGTGTGCATGCTCTGGGCGGGCGGGATTCGGCATAAGGGCGAAGCCCAGATCGTGGCCCTCCTGTTCGGCTCGGGCTGCCTCTTTATGGTTTCGTTCGGCTTGCCCTTTTGGGGCACCCTGCTGGCCGTTTGCGCCTGGGGAGTGAGCGCCGCCATCTTTATCAATGCCGGCCGGACCGTGTATCAGGAGCAGGCCAGCGTCGCCAATCGCGCCCGCGTGCTGTCTGTCTATACGATCGGTTTCATGGGAGCCGCCGGCCTACTCGGCACCCCCCTGTCCGGTGTCTTGGTCGATGCTATCGGCCCCCTGACGACCTGTGTCGTGATGAGCAGCGCCATGGTCGTCGTGGTCGGGTTCGTTTTTCTGCGGACGGCAATCAGGCAGGTCGAATAGCGACCCGGCCTCCTAGCGCCCCATTTCCATCAGGGCGTTGGTCGTATGCGAATCGGGGTCCGCTCCTCTGACTCCGGCTTCGTTGAAATAGGGCTCCCCTTCCCATTCTGACGAGGGTTGTTCGGTCGAGGGGATTTCGCCTACCGTAGCCAGCATTTTCTGAAAATCAATCATCACGAAGTTGGGGACAAACAGTTGTTCTTCCTGATAGTTATAGCGCGCCCCGGAGAGCGGGTTGGACGGGTAGCCGGCATGCGGTTTTTTTGTCACAAAGGCACAGTGGACGAGCCCCTTTTGGAGTTCCCCATTTGTGTCATACATCTCGGCGATCCCGACACCGAAGGTTTCCTGGTCAACGTAGAGCACCCGTTTTGAATAGGCGTACTTGCCGGGGTAGTTGAGCGGTCTGGCCTCCACCACCCACACCCGCCGTTTTTCCCAGGTCACACACGGCAGCGCTGCCCGGAGGCCCTGGCCTGTATCCCGCTGGCCGCACCATTGGGCGGGGTCCCCATAGCGGCCGCTGTGCAGCACCCCGAGAATGTCTTTTTCCGCCAGGAGCCGAAAATTCCAGCTTCCGATTTTCGCATTAAAGCCATAAAACGAATCAAGATCATAATCCGAGCCCCAAATACTGGCGCTGCGGTCCGCAACACTGATCCGCCGCACCCGACGGAGTTGTGGCGAGTAGACATAGGTGTCGTCTGCCGCACTGGCCGGGATATAGCGAAATTCGAGCACGGCCAGCCCTTTATGGCGGTGGGGCAATACCAGCGGTCCCCACATATGACTATGCCGCACCGCCGGATTGTGCGGGATGACGGGCTTGGGGTCCGTGTACAAACGCCCCGTCCACATCACCCGACGCCACGAATTATCGAATGACTGGTCCACATTGCCCTGGCTGTTGACGAGATGAGCGACATAGCTCGCCCCGATATTGTCGATGCTGTAGGGCGGCTGGGCATGGTTCCACATGATCTTGTATCCGGCCAGATGGTCCTGGGCAGCAATGACCGGAAACGGCGCCCCGGCGATATAGTTCGCTATTTCTCGTCCGTCGGCGGAGATGACAACCTGTCCCGCGTATCGTTCCGTTGCGTCTTGATACGCCTGAGGCCAGGTGTAGGGACGCGGCTCTCCGATCCCCATCGTCATGCCCTGCTCCAGCATCCAACGGGTGGACGGTGTGAGCAGTTCGGCGGCCTGAGCCATATTAGCCGCGGTAATGGTGTCGCCGGGACTGACGTCCGCCCGACCGGGCGATACCGTCCCAAACGCCAGAATGGTGAGACTCAGCAATGTACACCCCAGCTTGCTCTGCATACGCTTCCCCTTTGCAACATCCATGATCCGCCCCCAGCATAGCCCGTCAGCGCGCCCGTCTAAAGGACCACATGGTACCGCGGCCGGCCCGACCGGGCTTGCATCCCCGCTCGGGAGGGCTATTGTTCTGTCTTGTTTTCACACCGGAGCAGAACCAGAGAAAAGAAAGGAGAACAGCATGAAACTGTACGATTGCCAAATGGCCCCCAATCCACGCCGGGTGCGTGTCTTTCTGGCAGAAAAAGGGGTCGATATTCCCAAGACCGAGGTCAGTATTATCGAAGGAGAAAATCTCAAGCCGGAATATCTGGCGGTGAATCCACGCGGACTGCTGCCCACGCTTGAACTCGACGACGGGAACCGCATCGACGAGACCATCGCGATTTGTCGCTATATTGAAGAGACGCAGCCAGAGCCCAACCTCATGGGCCGGGACGCCTTGGAGAAGGCCCAGATCGAGTCGTGGCAACGCCACATGGAATTCGACGGCCTCAATCCCACGGGCGAGATGGTTCGCAACTCGTTCGACCTCTTTAAGAACCGGGGCTTGCCCGGTCTGGAGAACGTCCAGGCCATTCCCGAATTGGCCACGCGGGGGAAGGCCGGCGTCGAGCGCTTTTATGAGCGGCTGGAACAACGACTCAGCCAGAGCAGCTATATTGCCGGGGAGCGCTACACCGTTGCCGATATCACCGCGCTGTGTGTGGTCGATTTTGCCGGTTTTGCCAAGATGGCCATTCCCGAGGCCAACACCAACACCAAACGCTGGCACACGGACGTTTCCTCACGACCGAGCGCCAAGGCGTAAGCGTTCGCCCGTCTCGCCCCCTCTCCCTCTGGGAGAGGGCTTTCTTCGCTACCCTCAAAGCCGCTTCTTGCCCTCTTTCTCGCCGGTGGCTATGGTGAGTCACCATGAGTGTTGAATTGATCAGCGTTCTGATAGCTGTCGTGGCGGTCGGGGCAGCCCTGGCCGGGTTGATGCTGAGCGGGCAACGGGCCATCCGTGCCGAGCTGGCCGCCCAGCGTCGGGACTTCAATATCGAACAGACCGAACTCCGCCGGGAAATCGCCGCCCAGCGCCAGGAGTTCAGCGAGCGGTTCACGGCCTTGGAGCAGCAAATCGCCGAACTGCGCGAGCGCATGGCCCACCTCGAAGGGCTGCTGGACGGCCTGCGCGAGGCTATCGCTATCCGGCAGGGAGCCGCGTAACCGCGTCTCTACCGGGCCGCCTTCAAATTCCCGATACGTCATATTCCTGGAAAAGATAGTTGAAAAGGCGGCCACGCCGGGTTTATTCCGCTTGCCCTGGGCAGCCCGGCGGCTAGAGCAAATAACGATGCTGTGTAGCCATCCGTCATTCCTGCGAAAGCAGGAATCCAGGCCCCTCAGCCTACCGGCCTCTGGATGCCGGACCCCGGACATGATCCGGGGTCCGGCATGACGGAAGCGTACTGGCACGGCTACAACTTATCGTGAAACGCTCTAGCAGAGCGGGAAAAGAGGCAATGCGGGACCCGAGGCCGCTGCCCCGATTGTCAGCGGGGCTCCTGACGCGGAAAGCCGAACGGAGGAGCCCCGGCCTGTTGCCCCAGGAACCGCCGCGCAGGACCCGAACACCACACTCCCCCCGCTCCCACGCCAGCATGGATTTCGCCTCGCCCGCGTCCGCGCCGGCCTGCCACTCGGCAATGGCCGCGTCCCGCTGCCCAGCATCCCAGGCCCGCTGTCCGGTCTCGTACTCGGCCCCAGCCGTCGTGATGCACATTAAGGCCAATATGGCCGCTCCACAGATTTTTCGCATTCCGGCTCCTCGCTGTTTTGTTCGTGGTCGGGTTGTCATCAATGCTATATCAAATCGTAAGAGAATAAGGGACAGGAGTCAGTGCAACCTACTCTTCCGGCCGTCTTTCAGAACGGTGCAGATAGCCTTCCAGACCGGTGAATAATTCCTGCATATGGGCGGCATGCCTGCGGGGGACCCTGGCCAATCTGTACACCAGACCATAGAGCGGATTCTTTGGCACGATCCGCATTTCAAAGGAGACCAGGGTATGTTCCTGTTGCAGGGCGAATCTCCAGACCCCCCAACCGGTGTGGAAGCCCTGAAAATAGGCGACCCGAATCTGCTCCACAGGGGTAACGGCAGTAATTTCCCAGCCCGTCCAGATGCCGGGTACGGGGGTAAAGGCGAGGCGGTCGCCGACTCGTCCCGTGTCCGGCAGTTGAGAGGACTGGAACCGGGGGTGAAACTTCCTGGGCCACCATAGCGGATAGTCTTCGAATGCGAGGACAGCCTCGTACACGCGGGCTCTGGAGCAGGGGATCATCCGGCTTTCGGAGGTGTGGATGATGGTCACGGGCTATGAACCTGAGCCTGCTCTTGCCGCTGGGGAAGAGGAACCCACCCCGCCGCTAACGCGGCACCCCTCCAAGGAGGGGATATGAGAAGCTCCCCTCTCGGGAGGGGTGGCCGAAGGCCGGGGTGGGTTCGGGACGGTAGCCGGCGAGAAGCCACCCCGTTTCGACTTAACCCGCCGACCAACTCTCCATGGAAAGGTTCTCGGGCAGCGGCGCAAACATCACCCGCGCCGGCCCCCCGAGCGTGCGCGTTTTGTGGCCCTGTCCGGTGACATCGGCGGCGATAAACGCCTCGCCGCTGCTCCACTGCCGGACCTGATTATCCGTGGTGGTGACTTCCAGCGTCCCGGACAGGACGACAACGACTTGGCGCGTTGGCGCCTGGTGCCAGTCCTGGTTCAGCCCTTCGGGCAGATCGACAAAACATACGCCCGGCGAGGTATAGGTGTTGGATAAGAGCAGAGTGTGGCCTTCGGCATCTTGTCGCTCGTTCGTGATCGGGATATCAATCTCCTCGAACTGCGACCCGCCAGTCGGGGTTGCTACGAAACGGGTAATTTTCATATGTCCTCCTGCGCAGAACTTTGCATATGACTCAGACAACGGCAACAGACGCGCCCGCCTCAGAAGCGCCACCGTCCGAGCCACCGGCCTATAGCCGACGTAAAGCGATTGGCCTCTTTACCGGCATAGGCGTGCTCGTGCTGTTTCTCCTGACCGGCCCACCGGCGGATATGAGCTTGGTCGCCTGGCATACCGCAGGGGTGGTCGCCCTGATGGGGACGTGGTGGGTTACCGAGGCCACCCATATTACCGTTACGGGTCTCGTCCCGCTCGTCCTGTTTCCGGTGCTCGATATTTTGGGCGCGCATGAGGTCTCAACAGCGTATGCCGATCATATCGTCTTTTTATTCTTTGGCGCCTTTTTTCTGGCCATCGCCATGGAGAAATGGCAACTCCACCGACGGGTCGCCTTGCTGATCCTGTCCAAGATAGGCCGCTCGCCCCAGTTGCTCATTCTCGGCTTTCTGTGTACGACCGCCCTGCTCTCCATGTGGGTGTCCAATACCGCCTCAACCATTATCATGCTGCCCATAGCCCTGGCCGTTCTGCATCATGCCGCCAGCCAGGGCTATGACACCACCCAGGGCTTTGGCATTGCGCTGATGCTCGGCCTGGCCTATAGCGCCTCGATCGGCGGGGTGAGTACACCAGTCGGCACCCCGCCCAACGTCGTATTCATGGGGGCGTTTACCAAGCTCTTTCCGAACGCGCCGGATATCGGTTTCTTCCAATGGATGCTGTTTGGTGTGCCGACCGCAGCTCTCATGGTGGTGAGCGTCTGGTTTTATCTGGTCTATATCTATTTCCGGGTGCCGAGCGCCGGCTGGCAGGATAACCAAGCCTTTTTAGCCCAACAGCTCACGGACCTCGGCCCCATACGCGGTGGAGAACGGCGGGTGTTGCTGTTATCACTCACCACTGCGCTGCTCTGGATTTTCAGGAAGGATATTGATCTCGGGGCGCTGTCCCTACCCGGCTGGGCCAGTCTGTTTCCCCACCCGCACCACATCCAGGATTCGACCGTCGCCATATTGGCCGCCATCCTGCTGTTCCTTATTCCGTCCGGACAAAAAAAGGGCGAGTTCCTGCTGACCTGGACGGACACCAACAAGATTCCGTGGGGGATTCTGGTGCTGCTGGGCGGCAGCCTCGCCCTGGCCGAGGGCGTGGGGCATTCCGGTCTGGCGAACTGGGCCGGCTCACAATTGTCCTTTCTGCGGGATGTCTCCCCTTTTGTCGCCATCTTCTCCGTGTGCGCCCTCATGGTCTGGCTGACGGAGTTCACCAGCAATACGGCCACGACGACCCTGGTCATGCCCGTGCTCGCCGCTACCGCGACCGGGCTGGAGGTTGATCCGCTGTTGCTCATGATCCCCGCCACCTTCGCCGCCTCCTTTGCCTTTATGCTGCCGACCGCCACCGCGCCGAACGCCATTATTTTTGCCAGTGGCCATGTCACCCTGCCGCAAATGTTTGGGGCCGGTTTCGGCCTCAATATCCTGAGTATCCTTATTTTGACCGGACTTTTATATGTGATTGGGGTACCGGCGTTCGGGATCGAGCTGGACAGCCTGCCGGATTGGGTACCGCGGTAGGGGCCGATGACGAGTCACACGCGCATATCTCAGCTCGACTGGCAGGCCGTAGAAGAATCTCTGTGGACGCAGGGTTATGCCACCCTGCCTCAGGTTCTCACCTCCGAGGAATGCGCGGCACTCATCCGTCTATACGCGCAGCCCACCCGATTCCGTAAGCGCGTGAATATGGCGCAGCATCGATTCGGCGTTGGCGAGTACCAGTACTTTACGGACCCGCTGCCGCGGCTCGTCACCCAGCTCAGAACGCAGGCCTACCCGCCCCTGGCCCGGATTGCGAATCGCTGGATGGCCGCCCTCAAGCAGCCCGAGACCTTCCCCCCAACGCTGGCGCGTTTTTTAACCCGCTGCCAAGAGCAGGGGCAGATCAAACCGACCCCCCTCCTGCTGTATTACGAGCAGGACGGCTACAACTGTTTACATCAGGACGTGTACGGGCCGGTCGCCTTTCCCTTGCAACTGGCCTTCTTTCTGAGCTGTCCGCAGACCGATTATACGGGTGGAGAATTTCTGCTGCTTGAACAACGCCCCCGAGCCCAGTCGCGCGGTATTGCACTCACCCTCCGGCAAGGGCAAGGTCTCATCTTCACCACGCGCTATCGTCCGGTACGCGGTACACGCGGCTATTATCGGCTGGCCGTCCGGCACGGCGTCAGCACCGTCACCTCCGGGCAGCGTTATACCCTGGGCATTATTTTCCATAACGCCCAATAAAGGCTGATATGATTCTTGTCCTCTTCTTTTTGTCCGGTTTTACCGCCCTGCTGTACGAAGTGGTCTGGGAACGCCTACTGCACGTCGTGTTCGGGCTATCGACCTATGCCGTCACCGTGGTCACCGCCGCCTTCATGCTGGGTCTGGCCCTGGGTTATATGGCCGGCCAGAGCCGCCGCCTGTCCCGCTATCATCCCTTTGTCGTGTATGGCCTGGCAGAAGGATTGATTGGCGTCTTCGCCCTGATTTTTCCCTTTGTGCTGAAAATTATTGACGTGGTCTATGTGGCGTCCGGTGGCAGCTTTGCGCTGCAAATCGTGCTTACCCTGCTCTCCCTGGCGCTGCCCGCAACGCTGATGGGACTCACCCTGCCCACCCTGGCTCGGCAGCTCGCTCAGGAAGGACACGCCGGTCGCCGGATCGGGCTTTTATACGCGATCAATACCACCGGTTCCGTGCTCGGAGCGTTTTTCGCCGGGGTCTTTTTCATTCGGACCTATGGCGTGTTTCAAACCACGCTGATCGCAACCGCGATCAATACCGTCATCTGTCTGCTTGCTCTGGCTCAACCCCGCCGGCCCGTCACCCAATCGGACCAGCCGGCCGAACAGCCCGAGCGCACTGAGCAAACTTCTCTACTCCCGCTCAGGTTACTCCTTTTTCCGTTTCTCACCGGCTTTACGGGCCTCGCGCTGCAGATCATATGGGTGCGCACCCTGATCTGTGTGGTGTCGAACAATACCTATTCCTTCTCGGTTGTGCTGGCCGACATCCTGGCGGGGCTGGCACTGGGAGCATGGTTATACGCGGCGTGCGGGCCATCACGCGCCAGCCGGCCGACAAAGGCGCTGGTGTTTCTGCTGGTTCAAGCCATTGGAGCGGCTGCGATTCTCGTTTCGTTAGGTGTGTTCAACCAGCTCCACGATGTCACCCTTGACCTCAGTCGTCAGGTCGGCGGCAATCATTGGCTCGCCCTGGGTCTGGTCCGTTTTGCCGCAGCCGCGGTCGTGACCCTTATTCCCTCCATCGCTTCGGGCTTTGTTGTCCCCCTCCTGGTTGATCTCTTTCGCGATCAGACCAAGCGCTCCCCCCACAGCGCTGCCGGCCTTGTCTTTGCCGCCAATACCTTCGGCAGTCTGAGCGGCGCGCTCAGCGGCGGACTGATCCTGATTCCGCTGCTGGGGTTGAGTCAGGGCATGGTCTTCTTGGCTCTTCTGTCAGTCTGCACCGGCCTCCTCTTGCTGCTGATGACGCGACCCTATGGTACGCTCCGGCTGGCCGGGGGTGGCCTCGTCGCAGCAGCGGCCCTGGTGGTTGCCGTGCTCGTGCCCAAAGAGCTGACGCTCATGAAATGGTACGACCGCTTCGAGAATATCGAAGGAGAACTGCTGTTCTATCGTGAGGGTGTGTCCGGCACCCTGGCCGTTTTCCAGGTCGGTGAGATCAAGGAACTTTTTATCAACTGCATCGAGGAGGTGCCCACCCACCGGGATGCCGTCGCTACCTTTAAGCTGCTGGGCCACCTGCCCCTGCTGCTCCAGCCCGAGCCCCAACAGGTTCTGGTCAACGCGGTTGGCGGCGGGATCACCCTGGGGGCGGTGACCAAACATGATGTGACCGTCGAAGCGGTAGACATTGTGCCCGATGTCCGGGCGGCCATGCATTTTTTCGGAGCCGAAAACGGCAATGTCGTAGAACGCACAAACTGGACGCTGATTGCCGATGACGGGCGGAATTATCTGAAGGTGTCGCCCCAGCGCTATGACGCGATTACCGCTGACGCAACCCACCCGGCCGCAGCCGAGTCCTGGATGCTGTATACGCGGGAATATTACCAGCAGGTCTCTGACAAACTGAACGACACCGGCGTCTATGTCCAATGGCTGCCCTTACACAATATGGCACCGACCGATTATTTGTCGGTGTTATACACTTTCCGGCACGTGTTCCGCGCAGAGACGCTCCTCCTGTTCACGAGCCGCTACACTCTGCTGGTTGGAGCCAAACAGCCCCTGGCCCTGTCTCCCGCCGTCCTGGACCAACGCCTCGGTCGGCTCAGTGCGGAGGTCCGTGCCGACCTGGAAGAGATTGGCATCAGCCGCGGGCAGGATATCCTCAAGCATATTATTTTTGATGGGCCGCGTATTGATGCCCTGGTCAGCGATGACTATCCGCTCCTGACCGACGACCATACCTCAGTCGAGTTTGCCGAGCTCAATCGCTTGGGCATTGCCGGAACGATGCCCTTTATCCTGGCGCGGCTCTTGCCCCATATTCAGCCGGACCGCTTGGCCGAGCAATATGGTGTCGAACCGACCGTCATGCTTGCCCGGGCCCTCTTCATGCGCTCCAAAGCGGTGGGCACGGATGATCCGCTCGAACGTTCGTATGCGGCCCTCAGTGAGGTTGACCAGGCCGCTCGCCTGACCCCGGAGGATAAGGATATTGACTATTACCGCGAGATTAGCACGCTGGAGTTTCTGGACCTGCTGGTCGCCCGCTATGCGGAATTGCTCAACTCCTCGAATCCGAGCGCCCTCCTCCCCAAAGCACAGCTAGCCGCCCAACTGCGACCGGACAATCCGTTTGTTCAGGAGCTGCTCGGGGTGACCTTACTGAAACTGGAGCAATACGAAGCAGCGCTTGACCCACTCGAAGCGGCCGTGCAGGTGAAGCCGGACGATTTCAATTATGTGTCGAACCTGGCTTTTGCCTATGAGCAGGTCGGACGCTATGCGGATACGTTGCAGATGCTCCAACGGGCCAAAGACGCTAATCCGAGCGCGGCTCAAGTCCTGGACCAAGCCAGTGCTCGCGTGGAACAAAAAATGCGGGCTGCGGGCGAAGCCGCCGAGTAGGCGCTGCTACACCGCCTGACGCTCGGCAATAAGCTGGTCAATTTCGTCTTTGAGACGGTCCAGGACAATGTCGTAGCCGAAGTGGCCGAGCTTGACGCTCTTCCTCTTGAGATTTACCGTTGTCGGTCCGCACCACAGACCCAGGTCCGCATCATCGGTCTCGCCGGGACCGTTGACCCGACAGCCCATGACCGCAATGGTGATATCATGCTGCTTGGCGTAGACGGACATGGCCTTGACCTCCTGCGCAAGCTCGACGAATTTCTCATTCTCAACCCGCGAGCAGCTTGGACAGGAGATGATATTCATGCCCTTTCCGAAGTCGGGGACTGAGATGAAACGACCGTTTTGAGCATCGTCGAGAATGGTGAAGCCGGCGGTGACCTCTTCGTGTTTACGCTCATTGGGCAAGGTCAGGGACACCCGAATCGTATCGCCCACGCCGTTGGCCAACAGTTTTTCAAAAGCAATCCGGCTCTTGATCACGCCGTCCGGCGGCAAACCGGCTTCAGTCACGCCCAGATGGAGGGGGACATCCGGCCGCGCTTGGGAAAACCGCGTATTGGCTTCGACGACCTTGGCCGGGTCGGAATCTTTGAGCGACACAACAAACCGCTCGTAGTGCAGGTCTTCCATGAGCTGGCAGTGATACAGAGTTGATTGGATCAGAGCTTCCATCTGATCGCCGGGATATTGTTCAAGGAAGGCCGGCGCCACCGAGCCACAGTTGACGCCAACGCGGATGGCGACGTCATGGTCTCGGGCGACAGCAACCAGCCAGGCGACCTTTTCCGGAATGGTCTTGCGCTTTTCAATATGGTGCAGATGGCCGGGATTGTAACGGATTTTGTCAACAAAGGGGGCCACCTGGTCGGCAACCTTGTAATTCTCCTGGAGATCGACGGATAAGGTCGCCAAGGTTTGGGCGCGGATTTCCTTAAGGGCCGCGGCCTCTTTGGGGTTGTCCACTGCAATGCGCACAACCCCCGCTCCGGCCTCTTCGAGTTGATGCACCTGAGCAACGGTGGCATCGATATCCGTTGTTTTGGTCGCGCACATACTCTGCACAACGATGGGGGCGCCAGCCCCTACCTGGACGGTGCCAATCCGGACTGCACGTGTGGATTTTCTTTTCAGCATGCGTTCAACTACTTCCGAGGTCTAGTGTTTCACCGGCATTTGGACAATGGGGGCACTGGGGTGCTGTTCGGCGTGTTCATCCAGCCGCTGCTGGATCTCGGCTATCCATTGCCGCGCCTTTTCCTCGTCGATTTCCCCAGCGTCTCTCTTGCGGACGACCTCATCCACAAACCGCTCGAAAAATGTCTTCATACACCACCCCTTGCGCCCCTCCGCCTATCACGAAATCGGCGCCTGAGCTAGGCGGCCCGCTTCCGCCCGTTTGTGTCAAATGATACCGTCTCGGCATGGGTGCCCAGATCGTCAAAGGCAAGCTCATTGCCCAGTCAGTCTATGCGGAACTTGGAGCGGACATTTCAGAGTTGATCCAGCGCACCGGACGCAGACCTGTTTTGGTCAGTATTTATATTGGCTCGAACCCGGCTATCGAGGTCTATATTCGATCCATGAATCGGATTGCCCGCGGGTTGGGGATTGAGTATCGCTGGTACCACCTCCCGGACAATGCCCAAGAGGCCGAGGTGCTGCGCCGTTTGGAGCAGTTGAATCAGGACCCTGAAGTCACCGGGGTGATCATTCAGCTCCCACTGCCTGAGCATTTACGTCGCTCTGTCCTCGTCAACCATATTGCCCCGCAAAAAGATGTGGATGGTACCCATCCGGAAAATGTCGGGGCCGCTGTCACCGGAGAGATACGCATTGGCTCCTGTACCGCTCTGGCCGTCATGCGCCTGTTGGACGCAACCGGGCTCGATATGGAAGGCAAAGAGGCGGTTATTGTCGGACACAGCGATCTGGTGGGCAAGCCGCTCAGCCTGATGCTGGTCGACCGCTTAGCCACCGTGACCATCTGTCATATCGCGACTGCGCAGCGGGGGCTGTTAGCCGAGCACGTCCGGCGGGCAGAAGTCCTCGTTGTGGCCGTCGGTTCTCCCGCACTGATCAAGGGCGATTGGATTCGTCCTGGGGCAGCCGTGATCGATGTTGGCATCAATCAGGTGGGCTCACACCTCGTGGGCGATGTGGAATTTGACGCGGCCAGAGAACGGGCCGCATTTATTACGCCGGTTCCAGGCGGCGTCGGGCCGGTCACCGTGTCCATGCTCATGAACAATACCGTCAACGCCTTCCGGACCCAGGTGGGACACCTGTCTGAGGGTGAACGCCCGGTCGATGCGACCAAATAGACGATCTGCACTTACAGGGCGACAACCACGGGGCGTATCAGTGCGAATTTACGGCCCCAACGGTTCTTCTTCGAGCGTCACCGTAATTTGGCGGGGTTGGTTCTTACGGAGGACGGAGAAGGCCACCTGGTCTCCAGGATGGTAACGCTGCATGGTTTCGGTAAAGTCCTGGGCGGTCCGAACCGGAGTGCTCTCGACCGCGACAATCAGATCACCGGCAGGATGCCGCTCCCGTGTGAGATGATCGTGAGCGGCAACGAGGGGCAAGGCAAACGGGCCGGCCGGTGACAGGGCCAGCGCAATGATCGCCACTTTCTTCACTAAATCGTTCCGGTTGTGCTGCGTTGGCGTATTCACGCCTTCAAAACCGGAACGATGCGCCGGGCTGCCCTCAATCACGCTTAATACCTGGACGCCCTCCGGTCCTTCCTCGGCGGTTGCATAGAGTACGCCAAGATAGGTGCGTTTGGACTCGACCACAGACGGGTCGGACCACTCAGGGAACTGACCCTCCGTTGCAGAAGAGGACCAGTCTTGGTGTGCGTGCACGTCTCCGAAATCGGACAGCTGGTCTGACGCTGGGGTTCCGACCGGAGCGGTCGGTTGGGTCAGGCTGCTCTGGACAGGAATTTCCAGCACTTGCGGGGCGCCAACCTCTTGGGAATGCCGGCCCGTATCAGCCGGAGTGTTCTGCGCCTGGGCGAAATGTGGCAAGGCCCACAGACCGGCGGTCAGGACACCGGCAATAACGACTGGAAACCAGAGGACTCGCGCCTGCATTACCGGGCCTCCTTTTACCGTCCTCGCTCTTGGTCACTCATTATTCATCCCTTGCCCTCAAAGCGCAAGCAGACACATATTACTGGGTCGATGTGAGCTTGGCCAGCTCAGCTTCCAGTTCGCTCACCGGGAGGACCTCTCCGGGACTCTGCATGACTTGGACAAAACGCACGATCCCGTCCGTATCAATCAGCACATAGGCCCGCTGACTGAGCCGCTTTTCCCGGTCCAGCCAGCCCACATAGTTCTCAACCACCTCGGGAGCGTCAAACGCGCTCAACAACGGATAGCTGAGGGCCAGTTGTTCGCGGAATATGCGCTGGGAAGCCGTGTGATTCGTACTTATTCCCAGGACCACCGCGTCGAGTTGCTTCTCCTGCCGGGCTTCCTGCCCGTTTGCCAACTGAAGAGTTCAGCCTGGAGTAAAATCCAAAATATAAAAAAGCAGCAGAACATTTCGTTTTCCCGTGAAGTCTGAGAGACAGACCTCCTGGCCGTTCGGCGTCTCACCGTCCTGCGCGGGCAAACAAAACGCGGGCGCGGGGCTCCCGACCTCAACCGCTGCACCGACGGGACGGCTCCACAGCAGCAGGCCGGCGCTGAGGGCTGCACACCAATACATGAAAGATTTTCTTTTCCAACTCGGTTTGCTCATAATCTGTTCTCTCCCGCCCTACGCCTAGCGTACGGCATACACGTCGTAGCGCACCTCACCCCGTTCCAGATACGCTTCTCCGACCCCGACACATAGACAACGATTCATCCACATATAGTCAGGGTGAGCGGTCTGACACCAGGGGTTCGTCCGAATCGGCGTCCCGCTGGGCGGCAGCTCGCCGTCCAGAAATTTCTGATAGCCGTCCGCGCCTAAATCCAACACCCCATTATAGGTCACATAGACCAATGCCCCGTCGTTCGCCTCAACCGTCGCCCGCACATCGAGATACGCTACCCCATCGGGTCGGATAGTCAGCCAATCCGCGCCAACCGGGCGCAGCTTGCCGTGCAGTTTGGGGCCTGCAACTTCTCCGCCCGTGATATATACATTGACCCGGATGCCGCCGGGCACCGGCCCTATTGTTTCAGGCGGTATCTCCAGGCTGGCGGTATAGGAAAAGAGGTGCTGCATAGTATACTCGAACATGTCATCTCCCTTTTTGCGGCTGTGGTTGCCGGCCACAAGAAGACCTACCCCGTCCCCCTCAGAGCGTCAAGACGAAGGAGAAGGGCAGCCCTAAAGAGTTGTATATCTCGGAGAAAGAGCGCCCGAAAACATAGTCACACCAGGAGAAGGAGTCAGCCTATGGCAAAATCCCAATACTGTCTGATGTGTGCCGAAGAACTCTACCAGATGAGCAACTATGGCGAGCCGGCGGACGGCAACTGGCCGCCCATGATTGAACACGAAAAATACGGGACGCTGATTATCTGTCCCGCCTGTGAGGCGGAACATCTCACCTTTGTGGATGACACCCCCGGCCATCCACCGGTGCGGCGTATTCGGATGCTCAAGCCCCGCGAATAGACTCAGTGTCCGGCTGAAGTCTGCGCCTGTATGGCCCGGTACTCAGGCTCAAAGAAGAATTGGGCTTCTCCGCCTGCGGGTTTGAGGTGATCGAGCCAGGTCGCGTTGGGGTCAAACCTGGCAAAGAACGGCCGCTGGACCCAATCGGCACTGCGGCCCTGGATGAAGCGCAGGACAAAGACCTTTTCCCCGTTTATTTCGGTGATACCCTGCACCTCGACCTTACCCGGTCCCGCACTCATGGACGGGCCGCGGGCGGTCCGCGCCAGACCGGAGACCTGGGAAATGGCCTCACGATAAATCTCCCAGGCGCGAGCCAGCGGCACCTCAAAATAACACCGCGCCCCGGTATCGCGCTCGACAAACATATAGTACGGAATGATGCCCAAGCGGACCTGGGTCCGCCACAAGCGGATCCACACCGTGGCGTCATCGTTGATATGGGCCAGGAGCGGTCCCTGACCACGGATGACCGCTCCGGTCGAGCGTACGCGCTGGATGGCTTCGCGAACCTGCGGCTGCTCCAGTTCCCGCCAGTGGTTATAGTGGGCCATGAACGCCACGTGTTTACCCGCGGCGACAAGTTCCTCACACAAGCGCATGAGATCATCGGCATCCGCATCGCTCGTAAAGCGGAAGGGCCAGTAGGTCAGCGCCTTTGTTCCAATCCGAATGGTTTGGATGTGCTCGAACTCCGGTTGGAGCAGGGGACGCAGGTATTCGGCCAAATGATGGGTTTTCATGACCATCGGGTCTCCGCCGGTCATAAGCAGATCACTCACCTGCGGCTGCGATGCCAGATAGCTATGAAGCTGACCCGCGTCGTTTGAATTAAAACGCAACTCCTGAATACCCACGAACTGAGCCCAGCGGAAACAGAAGGTGCAATACGTATGACACGTCTGACCCTGGCTCGGAAAAAAGAGGACGGTCTCGCGATACTTATGCTGCATGCCGGGCAGCGACTCGCCGTCCAGGTGCGGGACATTCATCTGCTGTTGGCCGGCAGGATGCGGGTTCAGCCGGATGCGGATCTCATCTGCGACCGCCTTGACTGCAATGCGATCCGCCCCTTTCCTGAGCAAGTCAGCCATGCGCTCAAAATCTTCCGGCAGCAACATGCCAGGCTGCGGAAAAGTCAACTGGAACATGGGATCATCGGGGACATTATCCCAATCGATGAGATTCTCGATGACGTACGGGTTAATGCGAAAGGGCAAGACACTGGCCACCACCTGCATATCAAACCGCTGCTCATCAGATAATCGTTGCAGTTGCGGAATCTGGTCGAGGTGGCGCTCATTATACACCTTGAAGCGCGGCGCGGAGGATTCAGACGTGACAGCAACGGGGGACCCGTTTGCAATATCAAGACGGTGGGTGGTTTCGTTCAGCATAGAGATACCTCCTCTGAGGAGTCTCCTCTTTCCAACTCACACCGCTTCATGCCAATTCCGCCGCTTCGTGCCAACTCACACCACCTCATACCAATTCCACTGCTTCATACATTGCGAGCCTGAGGAAAGAGGGCAGCTCTGCCTTTCGGAGAGCGGAGGGAGACTGTAGAAAGAAATAATCGAAAAGTCAAATAAAAAAGGCCGCTTACAAGAACGAAGTTTTATTCTGTATATGGAAGGAGGAAGAATATTACTTCTCCCTCCTTGGTCCGAAGATACAGCCGCCCAGGGAGCGTAATGGGCAGGCTCTACGCCACCTCAGCGACCGGTGCGGTAGTGAATGTCAGGGCGTGGTGATCGTAGTCGACGATCACATGGGCGTTCTCGGCCACCTCGCCGGCGATGATCTTGCGGCCAAGATGAGTCTCTATCTCTTTCTGCAGGAGGCGTTTGAGCGGGCGAGCCCCATAGGTTGGGTCATAGCCGGTTTGGGCGAAATATTCCTTAGCGCTTTCCGTCAGTTCGAGCGTGATTTGCCGTTCGGCCAGCCGCTCCCGCAAGTGTGCAAGCTGAATCTCGACAATCTGTTTCAAGTGCTCCCGGCTCAGACTGTGGAACACCACGATTTCATCCACTCGATTCAGAAATTCCGGCCGGAATTCGTTCCGCAGGGCATCCAGCACATCGCTCTTCATGCGCTCATACGCCCCGGCGTCATCCCCGCCTCGATGGCCCAGAATGAGTTGGCTGCCGACGTTCGAGGTCATAATGATAACGGTGTTCTTAAAGTCAACCGTCCGTCCGTGCCCATCGGTCAGCCGCCCGTCGTCCAAAATCTGGAGTAAGGCATTGAAGACATCAGGGTGGGCCTTTTCGATCTCGTCAAACAGGATAACCGCGTAGGGTTTCCGCCGGACCGCTTCGGTCAGTTGCCCGCCCTCGTCATAGCCCACATACCCCGGCGGCGCACCAATGAGACGCGCGACCGTATGCTTCTCCATATATTCCGACATATCGAGCCGGACCATATTCGTCTCATCGTCGAACAAAAATTCAGCCAGCGCCCGCGCCAGTTCGGTTTTTCCCACCCCGGTCGGTCCCAGAAAGATGAACGACCCAATCGGACGGTGCGGGTCCTTGAGCCCCGAGCGGGCTCGAATAACCGCGTCAGCCACCGCCTGGACGGCTTCCTGCTGACCGATCAGCCGTTGATGCAGCAACTCACCAAGGTGCAATAATTTCTCCCGTTCGCCTTCGAGCAGCTTTGAAACGGGAATACCCGTCCAGCGTGAGATAATGGCGGCAATATCGTCTTCGTCAACCTCTTCCTTGAGGAGGCGACTCGGCCCCTGTTCGCTATGGAGCTTCGCTTCCCCATCCGCCAGGTCTCGCTCAAGCTGGGCCAGCTTCCCGTATTTCAGTTCAGCCACCCGGTTGAGGTCGTAGTCGCGCTCGGCCTTTTCAATAGCGCGTCTGGTCTGCTCAATTTCTTCTTTGAGGCTGCGCAACTGACCGATACTGTCCTTCTCCATCTCCCACCGGGCGGTCAGCGCCCCGGCCTCGGCCTGACAATCCGCCAGCTCCTTTTCCAGCTTCTCCAGCCGTGCCTGTGAGGCTTGGTCGGTCTCCTTGCGCAAGGCTTCCCGTTCAATTTCAAGTTGCAGCACCCGCCTGGACACTTCGTCCAGTTCCGTCGGCATGGAGTCGATTTCGGTGCGGAGCCGGGCCGCGGCTTCATCTATCAGGTCAATCGCCTTATCCGGCAAAAAGCGGTCACTGATATAGCGCTGCGACAAGACCGCCGCAGTCACCAGCGCTGCGTCTTTGATGCGGACTCCGTGGTGGATTTCGTAGCGTTCGCGCAGCCCGCGCAGAATGGAAATCGTGTCTTCCACGGATGGCTGGTCAACCGTGACCGGCTGAAAGCGCCGTTCCAGCGCCCGGTCCTTTTCCACGTATTGACGATACTCGTCCAGCGTAGTCGCCCCGATGCAGTGCAGCTCACCGCGAGCCAGCATCGGTTTCAGCAGATTGGAGGCGTCCATAGCGCCCTCCGACGCTCCTGCGCCCACCACCGTATGCAACTCGTCAATAAACAACACCACCTCGCCCTCGGATTCCTGGACCTCTTTGAGCACGGCCTTGAGCCGCTCTTCAAACTCGCCTCGAAATTTTGCCCCGGCAATCAGCGCGCCCATATCCAGGACGATTACACGACGATTCTTCAGGCTTTCCGGCACATCGCCACTGACAATACGCTGCGCCAGCCCTTCCACAATGGCGGTTTTGCCAACGCCCGGATCACCGATCAGCACCGGATTGTTTTTTGTCCGGCGAGAGAGCACCTGCACGATCCGACGGATTTCATCATCCCGGCCAATGACGGGGTCCAACTTGCCCAGGCTTGCCGCCTGTGTCAGGTCTCGGCCATAGCGTTCCAGGGCCTGATAGGTTCCCTCCGGATTTTGATTGGTCACCCGTTGGTGGCCACGGACTTTCTGGAGCGCGGTGAGCAGGCGCTCTCGGCTGAGGCCGTGGTCGCGCAGCAGACGGCCCGTCGCGCCCTCGTCTTCCAGCATGGCCAGGAGCAGATGCTCGACGCTCACATAGTCGTCTTTGAGTTCTCTGGCTTCCTCTTCAGCGCGGGTGAGCAGCCGTGACAAGCGCTGGGTGACATAGGCGCGGTCCGGGCCACTGGCCGGGCCGGACACTTGCGGAATGCGACTCAGCCCCTGTTCAAGCTCAGCACGCAGCGCATTGAGGGATACTCCGGCCTGGGTGATAAGGGCCGGGACGATGCCGTCGGGAGATTCCGTTAATGCGGCCAATATGTGCTCAACATCAACTCCCTGGTGATCCCGTCGGGTTGCCAGCGCCTGGGCCTGGCGCAGGGCTTCCTGCGATTTTTCAGTCAAGCGATTCAGATCCACGCTGCCCTCCTTCCTCCAGCCGTTCGAGTTTTTTAACTGGCTGTGACTCCGAAAAAGGTAAGGCTGATTTGGGGTGTGTCAAGGAGAGGCGGGGGCGGCAATTCCGGGGGGCGGGCAATTCCGAGGGGTGGGCAACCACAGGGGGTTGCCCCCTACATTTTTTGGTCCTTTGCCCGGTGAGGGGGGGGCTTTTTGGCCGGGTTTAGCCGACGGCTCTTTCTTTTCTATCCGCCAGATCCACGACCTTGGGCGACTTCGTTTCCGCCGCCCAGCTCGTCATGCGCTGCACGGCTTCGGTCATATCTCCACACCAGCGCTCAATAAAATCGGCCGGCAGGTCGTGGTCGAGCGGAATCGCCTCACTCGCGGTGAGGGCTTTCGCCCCGTCGAAGCCGACATAGGCAATCCGGGCGGTGAGTTCCTGCGGCGGGCGATGAAAGGCCGAGCCGGGCAGGACGGCGACGCCGGTATCGTGCAGGAGATTTTCACACAAAGAGACACTATCCGTAATCCCGCGCTGCGCCAGTCGCTCGGCAAAAGGGGAAAAGTCCGGAAAGAGATAAAATGCCCCCACCGGCGCCTGCACCCGGACACCGGCGGCCTGCAGAATCTGCGCACAGCGCTGGCCCAGGGCCGACAGGATACGGCGGACGTGCGAAAGATAGCGTTCAATCGCAATGCCATCCTGAAACGCCCGGATCGCCGCATACTGAATCGGTGCGCTGACCGAGGTATAGGTCTCGCTAGCGACGGCAGCCATCGCTTCCAGCAGCCAGTCCAAGTCCGACGGAAAGGTAAAAGTCCCCAGCCGCCAACCGCCGGCCCCACACCATTTGGACAACCCGGAACTGATAATGGTTCCTTCCGGATAGAAACGGGCAACCGACACGTGCGCGCCCTGGTGATGCAGTTGACCATAAATTTCATCCGACAGCAGAATCACGCCAAAACGACGCGCGACCGCGGCCAACTCTTCGAGTTCCTGCGCCGTATAGCTACCCCCTTCGGGGTTGCCTGGATAATCCAACACGAGAATACGCGGTCGGTCCGGGTCGACCTGACAGATTTCTTCCAGGCGCCGAGGAGAGACGCGCCAGTTCTCTTCGAATGTCGTCTGTATCAGATTGACGGTCCGACCGATGATGCGAGCCTGTGGCACATAAGACACCCAGGCCGGGGACGGCACCAGCAATTCACCATAAAAGGCAAGCTGGAGGAGGAACATGAGTTCCTTTGAACCAGGCCCGACCAGGACACCCTCGGGGCGGGCCTCCACATAGTCTTTCTGGCGATGAAACTCTGCCACTGCTTCACGTAAGGCGGGCAGACCGGTGACGGGCAGGTAGTCTTTTTCGTGGGCGTGATGCTTGAGCGCATTCACCACTTCAGACGGAACGGGAAAGGGCGATTGACCCAACCCGAGTTTATGGATGCGGCGTCCTGCGCGGCGGAGCGCGTTGCTCTGTTCATTGATCGCTAAAGTCGCTGACTGTTCGAGCCCTCTCACATTGAGATTGAGGCTGCCACGTCGATGCTGACCCTGGGTTTCCACTGCATCCACCTCCCCCACCGGCCTCCGTCGTTGTCTCACAGCCGGTGCGCTCTGCGCGCCCTCCTTCCAGGATAGCGCATGCCTCAGCGAGACACAAATAAGGAGACATGGCACTCGTCAGTATTTCTTCTGCCATAAAATATGGGCTTCACTGGCGCCCCCCGAACTGGAGGAGGTATCGATCTGCCAGTGCGGGCTGAGCTGATATTCCAGGGAGACTTTCCGCTCGCCTTTCTTCGTCAGATCCTGAGCGACAGAGACCTCGACGCCCTTGGGTAAAGAGAAACCAAAGCCGACCGTCCCGCCGGCGATATCCAGATTCGAGAGCTTGAGCCCGGCCCCAAGCCTCTCCAACCCAAGCGCTTGGGAGACTGACTCGCCAATCTTGGTAGCGGCGTAGCCACTCGTGATCGCCAGCGCCTGTTTTTCAAGGTCAAGCTTTTCGCCTTGATCGAGCGCGCTGGCGGACTTTCCGAAAAGGAGGACGGCCAGGATATCGGCGTGTTCCAATTTCGGCTGGCTGCGTAAGACGAGGCTGGGTTCGTCTGCTGTCCCCTGAACAACCACTTCAACGATATGGTCAGGTGCCTGGTACTGCGCCACAATGTCCAGACTCGGGTTGATTTTTCGCCCTCCGGTAAACTGGACTTTCCCTCCATCCAGGGTGAAACGCCGCCCCTGAAACCCCGCCCAGCCTCGAACCACTGCGATATCCCCGACCAGGCGTGGCTCTGCCCCGTGTTTTTTTGTCACCTTGACCTCGCCACTCAGGTCAACGGCGGCGTTCGCGTGTGTGATCCGGGTATCCCGGTGGACCCGGACAGTCAGATCTATTGTCACATTGCGAGCCGCCCTGTTCTCCACCCGCTGTTCCAGGGTGGCTTTATTCTCAGCCAGAGAGTGAGCGGTCTCACCCACCGGGATAACGAGAATGGTTTCATCCCGATTGACCGACCTGCTATCGAGAAAGTCCAGGTCCGGGCGCAGGGTGGCCCGCAGGACTTCCACCGCGCCGCTCAGGCGCGGTGCAGTCAGAGCTCCGGAGATTTTGACAGCCGCATCGACTTCGGCCTGATATTGCCTGGTATGAATAGCCGGCCATTGATGAGCAGCTAGGGCGATATCTATGCCCTGCGGCGCGTAATTGAGCAGGCTGATTGCTCCCTGCCCCGTTATCCTGCCTTTTCCGGAGACCGCAGAGATTTCCTCAATGCGAATCGTCTCGGGATGAGCGACCAGCGCAAGGGTCGCATCGGAGATCGTCGTGCCAAGGGGAGCGACAGTCACCTGACCATTGCGGAGCGCGACCGTTCCGTGCGGGAGCGGGTCTGTGAGCGATCCCTGCACGGCCAGATCAACGCTCAGTTCCCCGCCAATATCGCTGACGCCTTTGCCACTCAGGGCGTTCAGGAAAGCCAGGCTTAATCCGCTGGAGCGCACACTGGCATCGACGTCGCCCAGGATTCCGGTTGTGAACCCATTGTGCCAGTGCAGGGCAAGCGGCAGTGTCCCGCTGACCTGCAAGGAATGCTGCTCGTCCTGCGCAAAGGTCAGATCGAGTCTGACCTGTTTGTCCTGATAGCTAAACGAGGACGACAGTCCTTTATATGGCTGTTCGATGATGTGGAACGGATCGAGAGTGAGGCTGCCCTGGATAATCGGTGTCTCGGCAGTCCCGGAGAGCCGCATATGCGCAGACAGCGCACCGGTAACGGCCGGCATAGCCGGTATGAGCGGGCGTAGTTCGGCTATGGCAAAATCCTCGACCCGCACCTGAATATCCTGTGCGCCGTGCGTTGAGAGATGGCCGTCCAGGGCAACGGATTGGTCACCGTTCCTCAGTTGCAGTGCCTCGACCGCTATTGCCCCTGGACGCTGCCTGACGGTAGCCGGCCGGACCAGTTCCCAGACACCGCCGGGCAGTGCCAGCGCCAGCGCATTCACATGCACGCCTAACTGATCGGGCTGCCGGACAATCAGAGTGTCCAGATACTGCTTCCGAGACGCACCATCCGTAGCGTGAACCGTCAGCCTCCCACTCGGAGTTCCGTCGTGCGTCAACTCCAAGTCGGCAGAAAGCGATTGCAACGCAACGCCGGCATGCAGTCCTGCGAATTCCGCCTGTATGCTCCCTGTCGGCCAGGCGTGTGCGGCCCCACTCAGATTGTACTCGACCGTCCCCTGGGTAAGCGTCCCCCCGTGCAGCGCGGCGGAGCGCGTCTGCGCGGCTCCGGAGACGGTCAGTTTGGCCAGATTACCCTCAGCTTCACCCGCCAGCGTGAGCTGACCTGTCCCCTTTTGGCCAGCCAGAGTCAGCCACGGAGCAAGGTCGCTGACGTTGAGCCGGTACGACAGTCTCCCCATCTCTGCTAACGTCATCCCCAGTTCACCCTGCATCGCCAGGCTGGCATTCTGGGCTTTGAGATGCATATCAACAATATTCACCCGTCCATCAGCCACCGAGGCGTCAAAACGCCCGCTGCGTATGGATATTGGGCCAAGGTTCGAAGGAGCGAGAGTAAACACTGCCCGGACATCCATGCTGGACGGGTCCATCCCTCTGCCCTGCACCGTACCGGACAGATTGAGGTCGCTCGTCATGACCGGGCGGGTATCGGCTCTTGCCTGCGTTCCGTTTCCCGGTCCCGCACCTGGACCCATTTTTTGCAAGTCAAGATGCTCGACCGCCAGTGTGAAGGTGTACGCCAACTCGTCCGCAAGCTGGATTTCAGCGTTCCAGTTTGCCTGACCCGCACTCGCGGCAATCGTCCCAGTGACCTTGCCTACTTGCTGTTTGAGGGAGCCGGTCAACCCCACCGCGCCGACTTGCCACTCCCCAATACGGAGTGCCCGGCCCTGGACTACGGCAGTGCCGGTCAGACCGGCCAACTCGGTCCCCTGCCCTGCCAGCTCCAGGTTACCCTCAAATACACCGCCCAGGGCGTCGTCACCTCGCAGCTTGGCGAGATCAAAATGCGAGAAAACGGCTGTGCCGGCGTACGCGGGGTCGCTCTGACTCAGGTCGGTCCGTATATTTACCTTGAGTGCTGCGTCCGCGACGGCCAACCTGATGTCGGTGTGCAGGTCAGCGAGTGTACCCGCAACCCGGATTTCTCCGGATATCGCCTCCTGGGTCGGCCAGCCGGGAACGACCGTAGCCAAGTCAGCCGCGGCCAGCTTTTGAATGGAAAGCGTACCGTCCAGTGCCAAGGTGTTCAGGTCTGCGACTTGGCCGGTAAACCGCATCCGGGACTGCGCTGAGGTGAGGGTCACATCAGAGATGTCGACGGAGAGGTTCTCCAGGTCTCCGCGTACCGCCATCGAAGCGATAAGCTGTAGCGGCGGTGCCGGGGCCGCAGCAATACTGGCCGCGAATCTGTCACACACGACGTGCAATTGACCGCCTTCCAGTGCCGCCCGGGCCTCAAGGGTCATATCGTACAAGCGATACGGAGAAGCTGGGTCTTGGCCGGCAAGAACGAGCTCGACCGCCGCGTTGTGGATTGTGACAGCACCGAGGACAATACCAATGCCAGCTCCCGGCGGAGGGGCCGCTTCCTGTGCCGTGTCCGGAACGAGAGCCTGGACCAGATTCCACTGGCCTACCTCGTCCTGGACCATTCGGACGACAGGCTCATACACGTCAACCCGCGTCAGATTCACCTGACCGCTGAGGAGCGGACGAAGCGCATACCGGACGCTCAACCGAGGAATGCGCACGACATCCGTTTCTTCGTAACGGACGATCAAGTCGGAGAGTTGCAGCCCCCGCCACACCGACCCTTCCACTTTGCCCAGACTGACCTCTCCGGGCAGAGTGGTATTCAGGGTCAAGACGATCTGGCCGTGCAGGAGTTCCTGAAACTGCGCCGTCCGCAGGAAAAGGAGCGCCCCAACAAGGAGCACAACGCCCAAGCCACCAATAATCAGTAGTGTCCGCCACACATACCGCACCCGCTCCCCCTCCCTCAAAACGATTGGCCAATACCGAAATGGACGCGCCACGGCTCATCATCGTCCGCGGGGTCGATGGGAAAACCGATATCGAACCGCACCGGTCCGATACGCGTGGCGTAACTCAGCCCGAAGCCGGGGGCAATTTGGAGACTATCAACCGGAATATCGTAGCGCTCAAGCGAGAGCTGACCAAAATCGAGGAAGACTGTTCCGGCCAGTTCACGCCATACCGGCCGCCGCAGTTCGACCGAGCCTTCGATCACACTCAGTCCTCCGAGCGGGTCGTCGGCAGCGTTCAGGGCTCCAAGTTTACGCCGGCCATAGCCGCGCACCCCCCCATCGCCGCCGGCATAAAAGCGCTCGGACAGGGGGATATTACGCTGGGAGCCAAAAAAGTCGCTCAGGCCCATTTTGAGGCGGGCGGCAAGGACAACCCCCCAGCCGAGACGCTGATAGCGCTTCGCCTCGGCCGTCAGGCTAAAGAATTTATAATCTCCGCCCCAGACTGTCCCGGCCTGATTGGCAACCACGGACAGCCTCTCGCCCTGGGTCGGATTCAGGGGGTCTTCAGTCGTATCCCAGACCAGCCCAAGAGTCGGGCCGGACAGTATGCCCTCGCGGCGCACGCCCCCCAGGGCTCGGATGGTGGAACTACCGACCTCGTTGAATTTCAGAAACTCGGCCCGATAGCCAACAAAGCCGGAGAAGGTCGGAGAGAACTGGCGCTCAATACGTGGACGCAGACGGGAATAAGTGAGGAGATAGGTATCTTCATCTTCCTGTCCTTCCCGGGCGTCGACATGCAGCAGCGTATCATGCGCCAGGAAATAGGGCTGAACGAACGTGGCACCAATAGAGCGCTGGATGGCAGACAAACGCAGTTCCACAGACAGGCGGCGACCGCCGCCCAACCAATTCCGATGCTGCCAGGCCGCCAGACCGATAAATTCCTCGTCCGTACTATAGCCGGCCCCCAGCCGGATGCGGCGGGGCTCTTTCTCGGCCACCCGGATGCGGATGGGGACCTGGCGCGGTTTCTCGGTCTCCTGCTGGAATTCCATATGCACCGAGTGAAACAGGTCCAGGTTCAGAATATTCCGGCGCGCCTTCTCAATAGCCGCCGGAGAAAACGGCTCGCCGGACGCATAGGTCAATTCTCTGCGCACGAGCCGTGGATCAACCTTGCGGGTGCCGTCAATCCGGGTTGCCCCGAATATGGTGGGCGGTCCCGGCGAGATGGAGTAGGCAACCCGCGCCTGCCGGGTATTCAGGTCAACTTCCGCCGTGCGTTCGATTTCAACCCAGGAATGGCCATGCTGAAGAAAAACCTGACGGAGCGCCTGATCAGTCTGAACGTAGGCTGACTCGGTAAAGAGCGCCCCGGACTCAAGCGGGAGACGCTCGGGAAGCACGACGCCGGTCGGGGCTTTTGTTCTGACATCGACACGCAGCGCCCCGACCGTAACGGGCTCGTTCTCTTTGATCCGCACGGCCAGGGAAACGCTCCCGCGCGCGGCATCAGTGTGCAGCTCATACGTCACCTCAGCCTGGTAATAGCCCTGGATTTCATAATAGTGTCGAACCCGTTCCAGGTCCCGTTCAAACGTGACGGGATCAAAGCGCGGCCTCTTTTTCCACGGCATATACCAGGGCCGGGTTGTCGTTTGCAGCTCGGCCAGCAGAGTCTCGGCATCAAACCGCGTGTTGCCGGAAAACACGATCGACTCAACCCGCCATTCACGCTCCGGGTCGAGCTGTTCGAGCGAACCGGCAAAAACGTCCGCCCCTCCCCACCCCAGCAGCCAGACGAAGCAGAAAATGGAAATGCCGGACAGATACCAGGGACTCTTTTTATCTCGCGGCTCTGTCATATTGGGCAACAGGAAACAGGAGGGGGAAAGCAGTTTGAGGCCCTTAATACTTCACGGGATCGTCGGTCGCCAGGGAGCGGAGCGTGAGGCCATCGAGGGCCTGCTCGACCGCCCGGTTCCGCCGGTCGAGCAGAGCCGAGATAGTATCGCCACCATCAAGGGCGGCAGGCTCGCCCCCAGGCGTACGCAGGATATCCAGCACGCTCACGACCGCAATCTGCTCGGGTGGACGGCCCAGGACCATACCCTCCGGCTGGGCGGTCTGCAACAGTACGCCTTTTGCCAGCAGCGTTTCAATCAGCGGCTCCAGCACGGAGAGCGGAACGCGCATACTTGTGGCAAGGTCGGGGACAGACCACGGCATTTGTTCGGCAAGATACCGCTGCGTAATGGTCACCAGCGCCGTCAGGGCGAGGCGCTCCTGCGACAGCGGGGTCTTACCATCCAGATCCTGTCCGGCTCGGTAGGAAGCGGGATATTGATGAAAACAGGCAACTTCGGCACCAATCAAAATAATCAGCCAACTGGCGTACACCCAGATAAAAAAGAGAACCAGGATGGCAAAACTCGAATAGACGGCCGCGTAGCGCGCAGAGCCGGCCACAAAGGCGGCAAAGCCGGCCCCGGCCAACTGCCACAAACCAGCCGCGACCACACCGCCGAGCAGCGCCGAGCCAAAACGCACCGCAGTATTGGGCACAAAGACGTACAGAAACGTGAAGGCGATGCATAAAAAGGCGAACGGCATCAGTTGCGTTGCCACCATAATGAGCGGACCAAGCAACTCGTTGGCAATCATATATTGCACAACCGTGTGACTCTGGGCCGAGGCAATGACGGTCAAAGCCGTAAAGACAAGCACCGGACCAACCAGGACCACACTCAGATAGTCGCTACATTTCTTGCCCAAAGTACGGGAATGACGCACCTGCCAGATATGGTTAAACGAGTCTTCAATCTTGCTGATCAGCGACACGACAGTATAGAACAGGGTCGCCACCCCGACCGCGCCCAGCACCCCAACCCGCAGATTACTCACAAACTCCAAGACGCGTCGGGTAATTTCGGCGCCCTGTGCACCCAACGGCTCCAGGGCTTGGGCCAGCGACGGCTCAATGAGATTGTGCACCCCGAATGCCTTGAGCACCGCAAACATGACCGCCAGAAGCGGCACCAGGGCCAACAGGGTCACATAGGTCAGCCCCATGGACCGCAGGCTGAGCGCATCGTCCCGGACTTTTTTTCGGACCACGGAAAAAAAGGCGTAACCCCGTGGCAGCCACTGTGTCAGAGCTGTCCACGGGTGTTGGAGAGCGAAGCTCCGGACCCTTTTGATGTGATACTCCTGGTTCATGCGGCAGCCCATACTATAGCTTAAAAAAACAAGCTTTTCTTCAGGTTCTTTTCTTCAGGCAGAGGTATTTGCATGTTTGCGGTCCGTTGCATTCTCAAACAATGGGAGAAGCCTCCATTTCTGCTATACTGCGCGCATGCCTGAAGTCGCATATCTCAAAGACCTGGTCATTGTGTTTGGGGCCGCGGTCGCGGTCGTCACCCTCCTGAGGCGTGCGAACTTTCCCTCGATTGCCGGGTTCATCCTGACCGGGGCACTCGTCGGGCCCGCCGGTCTCGGACTCATCAACGACGCCCATCATGTCGAGGTCCTGGCCGAGGTGGGTGTCGTGCTCCTGCTCTTCGGGATCGGCCTGGAACTCTCGCTCGACCGTCTCCGGCGTCTGTGGAAAGCCATCCTGCTGGGCGGGGGCCTGCAGGTCGCCCTCACGGGTGCGTGCACGACGCTGTTAGCCATATGGTTCGGGCTGGCGCCCGGCCCCGCGCTCTTCCTGGGCTGTATCGTCGCGGTCTCCAGCACGGCCATCGTCTTGCGTGCGCTTTCCACGAGCGGCGAACTCGAAGCGCCGCACGGCCGCCTGGCGGTCGGCATCCTCGTCTTCCAGGACCTGTGTGTGGTACCGATGATGTTGGCCGTGCCCTACCTGGCTGGAGAAGGGGGTACCATCGGGGACATTGGCGTGACGATCGGCACGGCCCTCATTATCCTCGTGGGGGTGTTGCTCGCCGCGCGCCGTATCGTCCCCCGCTTGCTCGCGTTCGTGGCCCGGACCCGCGAGCGCGAACTCTTCATCCTGAGCGTCTTTCTCGTTTGCTTCGGCACGGCCTGGGCCTTATCGCTGGCGGGCATCTCACTGGCCCTCGGGGCGTTTCTGGCCGGTCTGGTTGTCGCGGGCAGCGAGTTCCGCCACCAGGCGATGTCAGAGGTGATCCCGGCCCGCGAGGTCCTGGCCAGTCTGTTCTTCGTGTCTATCGGCATGCTGCTGAATGTGGCGGACATCGGTGCGCACCTGCTGGCGACCGTCGGGCTCCTGTGCGTCATCCTGGTCGGCAAGTTCGCGATTATTCTCGGCACCGCGCTGCTCCTCCGCCTGCCCTTGCGGGTGGGGATCCTGTCCGCCGCCACACTGTGCCAGATCGGGGAATTCTCCTTCGTGCTCTTGAACGCCGCGTCCGGAACCGACCTCCTCCCAGCCGCGCTTGCCCACAATCTGTTGATGGCCATCGTCCTCTCCATGCTGCTGACGCCACCGGCCATTGCATTCGGTCCACGCCTCATCGGCGGCGCGGCATACGTGCCCTGGCTGAACCGACTCTTAGGGGCAGAGCCACCCGGCATCGATATGCCCGAGCCGCCCAGCGGCCATGTCATCGTGGCCGGCTATGGCCTGACAGGCCAACGCGTCTGCCGGGCCGTGCGAGGGATGGGGTTGACCTATGTCGCGGTTGACCGGAACCCGGACAAGGTGCGCGCGGCTCACGCCGCCGGCGACCGGGCCGTCCTCGGAGACGTTGCGCAACAGGAGGTGCTGGAGGAGCTGGGCTGCAGGCAGGCCCGCCTGGTGGTCGTGAATATCAACGACACGAAGGCCGCCGAATCCGCCGTTCGTACGGTGCGGGCGACCGCCCCGCACGTCGCGGTGATCGCCCGAGCCCCGTACGAGATGGACAAGGACATGCTGCAATCCGCCGGGGCTGCCGAGGTCATTACGGCCGAAGCCACGGCGAGCGAGGCGATCGTGGCAACCTGCCTTACGGCCCTGCGCACGACGCAGCCACCGGCCTGAGCACGCCGGACACACCCGCACTGGCCTCCCGAGCGAGACCCACCCGTGGCCGTCCCGGCTGTCGTAGGCGGCATCGGCCAGAATGCGTTTACCTGGAGCGTTTCACGATGAGTTGTAGCTGTGCCAGTACGTTCTCGTCATGCCGGACTTGATCCGGCATCCAGTCCTTCGACTTCGCTTTGCTACGCTCAGGACGAACGGGTGGCTACACAGCATCGTTATTTGCTCTAGTCGGCTCAGGCCCTCATAGGGTGCGCCCTGCGCACCAGGAGGCTGGTGCATGGGATGCACCCTACGGCAGGGAACGGCGGGCGATACGGAAGCCTACATTGCGCTGGCGTTCTTCCTTCACCGCTACAATTGCGCGTCCCACTTGTGTTCCGCCGGGTTTTCGCCTACCCGAATGAAGCAAGGAGGAATGTATGGAAGAGCATATCACCTTTCCGGTTGGCGCGGGCGCTGACGCCATCACCCTAGAAGGTCTCCTCTCGACTTCAGACCAAGCCCCCACACTCGGAGCGGTGCTGTGTCACCCCCATCCGCTCTATGGCGGCGAGATGCACAACAATGTGGTGTCAGCGTTAGCACACGCCTTTCAAAAGGAGAATATCGCCACGCTGCGATTCAATTTCCGCGGGGTTGGGCGCAGTGAAGGCAGCCACAACGAAGGCGTGGCCGAGCGTGAGGACGTGAAAGCGGCCGTCACGGCGCTGCTGGGCCGGCAGGCCGTCTCGACCGTCGTGGTTGCCGGCTACTCGTTCGGCTCGCTGGTGGGACTGCAAGCCGGGGCGGAGGACGACCGCGTCCATTGCCTGATTGGCGTGGCGTTCCCGCTTGGATTGCGCGACCCGACGTTTCTGGTGAGCGTGACCAAACCGATCCTGCTCATCAGCGGCGACCGCGACACCTATTCCCCCATCCCCGACCTGACCGAGCTGGTTGCAAAAATATCCGCCCCAAAGCAGTTGGAGACCGTTAACGGTGCGGACCATTTCTTTATGGCCCGAGAGGGCGAGGTCGCCCAAGCCGCAGTCAGGTTTTTGCAACAGTCCTAGAGCAAATTACGATGCTGTGTCACCGTCCGTCATTCCTGCGCAAGAACGTCACCCCGTACTTGATACGGGGCAGGAATCCAGGCTCCTAGCCTCCTCCGCCTGCTGGATGCCGGATCACGTCCGGCATGACACGATCCCCCGGCACGGTTAGAGCCTAGCGTGGAACACGATAGAAACCAGTCGGATTACACTCCGCCAATCCGATCTATGTGTCTGATTTTTCAGTCGATATCTCCTCGCCTTCATTGCCCTCGGCAATACGCAGCCTGACCAGGCTCGCCCGACCGCCTTGCTCCTCGACAACCTCGGCGACTACGTTTCGGAGCCGGACCCGGTCGCCGACCCTGAGCAGCCGATTCAAACGGCTGACCAGCAAACCCGAGAGCGTATCCACGTCGGGCGCATACAGGTCAAGACCCAGCTCCCGGTTCACCCGTTCGATCGGCAACTGTCCGCTCACCTTGAAGATATCGGCCCCTTCAGGCACGATTTCCGGCGGCTCGCTGTCAAACTCGTCCTGCACAGAGCCGACGATCTGCTCAACAACATTCTCCATGGTAATGACGCCGACAACCGAACCGAACTCATCGTTAACCAACGCCATCTGCTGGTGGGTGCTCTGCATCTCTCGCAAAAGCCGGCTGATCGGCAGGGTCTCGGGAATATGTCGGATAGGTCGCGCGATCGACCTGAGAATGTCATCGTCATCGCCAGCCAGGCCAAGCAAGTCTTTGACGTGGACCAGCCCAACCACCTCGTCCAATGACCCGAGGCACACCGGAAACCGGGTGTGACGCGTTTCCCTGACGATTTCCAGGCATTTTTCAAGCGACCAGTGCACATCGAAGAACACGACATCCCTGCGGGCAACCATCACCTAGCGTGCCAGCATATCGTCAAAATGAAAAACCGCGTTGAGCAGTTGCAGTTCCGAGGCGGATAACTCGCCCGCCTTGCGCCCCAGATGCATATCAGCCCGAATCTCATCCTCGGTGACCGCAGGAGGGCCCAGGCTGCCGGTAAAGAAGCCGGAAAACGCCTGCGTGACCCGGATGAGGGGAGAAAAACCTTTCTGCATCAGCGTCAGCGGCCAGACGATCAGATGCCAGATGTTTCGCCAGTGCGTTGCCCCATAGGTCTTGGGAAGAATCTCGCCCACAAACAGGATGGCGACGGTCAAACCGACCGAAAACGCCGGCACCCAGCCGGCACCCAGTATCTGCACGGCGTACATTCCGCAGATTGTTGCGCCGGCCGTATTGGCGATGGTGTTGAGCACCAGGATGGCGGAGGTCGGGCGGGCGATGTTCGCCTTCATGGCGATGAACCGCTCGGCCAGACGAGCATGTTTCCCCTCCGCCCGCTCCGCCTCAAGCGAGCCCATACGGGTCGAGTACAGCGTGGCTTCGAACAGCGAACACATGCTCGATATCAGCACCGTCAATCCCGCAACAACAAACAGCATCGTCATCTCTGCCCCTCCGCTCTGCAAGTCCGGTTCATAACAATGAGGAAAACGCGGTCGCCAGCCCAAGAAAACTGAGGCCGCTAGAGCAAATCACGATTCTGTGTAGCCGTCCGTCATTCCTGCGCAAGAACGTCACCCCGTACTTGATACGGGGCAGGAATCCAGGCCCCCCAGCCCCCGCCGCCCGCTGGATGCCGGGTCACGTCCGGCATGACGGAAGCTCCCTGCACGGCTACAGTCTATCGTGAAACGCTCTAGTACATTGTTTTTCAATAACCCACTCTTCTCACGACCTCAAACGGCTGCTGCGCATCCGCGGCAAGGGCAGTGATGGCGTCCAGTGTCCGCCGCAGGTCGTGATCGTGCTGCTCGTATACCCGCTCAAAGAGGCTCAAATCTCGCAGATAGGTCAAATAGTGGAGGATGACGGCGTTGTTGAGTTGCACGGAGGCAAAGTCCGAGGTTTGCGAAACAGCCCCGGGCAGTTGACGAAATTCCGCCTGGAGTTGGGTGAATAATACCTGTCGCTGCACCAGCTTTTCCTCCTCGGGTAACGGGGAGGTGTATAGGGTGCTGAAGGCGGCCGCGGTCCGCATATAGGTGTCAAACCCCTGCGCCTCTAAACGCCGGGCTTCCGCGTCGGCTTGGGCGCTATCAAAATAGCCCTTGTAGGAGACCCGGCCGACAATCGGAAACCACCAGGTATAGGCTTCCAAACGCGTCCGGTGGGCCGCCGTGACCACATAAATGGTGGGCGGAGAGGGGAGTTCGGACAGGCTGCCGCCGCGGGGACAGGGTATGCTGCGAGCACGAGAGGCTACGGCTCCTGACGGATAATGCCCGAAACGCGATCAAAGTCCGTGTCATAACTGAGGATTTCGGTGAGCCCCTGTTTTTCCATGTAGGCCGCGCTCAGGGCATCTTCAAAATCAAGAAAAGGATAAGAGGCGTACAAGTCGAGCGCGCGCAGGTATAACTTCTTCTGAAACAACTTCAGCCCCCTGACGCTGAGTAATGGTCGGAGTCGCGCACGTATGTCTTCCGGACTGAGATGGTAATGGGCGCGCGCAGACAGGACGTAGACGACTTCAGCAATAACAGCCTCACACGTAGTCGCTGTTTCCGTTCCGCTCTGGAGTCGTTGAAAGAGTTCAAAGCAAGCAGCAGCTTTTATTTCATCGTCCTGTGTCAGGTAACGTAAAAAAATATTCGTATCGATAAATCTCATTTTTTTTGCATTCTTCGAACACTGGCCTCCGCTCGTGCTTCTTTGACCCGCCGAGAGAGCTTTTTAAAGTCCTGCGGTTCTCCATGTGAAGGAACAGAGCCATACGCGGACTCAAGCGTAAACCGAACCGGGACCAATTTGACTTCGTTCCCTCCAATCTCAAAAGCCACACAATCACGAGGCTTGAGACCGAGCAAACGTCTCACCTCAACCGGAATCGTGACTTGTCCCCGTTGGGTGATTGCGGAAACGAGTTCTTTCATTATTTATTCTCCCTTACTTTATATATTCCCAATGATATTAAAAATATCATTATTTTCAATAACCCACTCTTCTCACCGCCTCAAACGGCTGCTGCGCGTCCTCGGCAAGGGCGGTGATGGCGTCCAGGGTGCGCCGCAGGTCGTGATCGTGCTGCTCGTACATCCGCTCGAAGAGGCTCAAATCTCGCAGATAGGTCAAATAGTGGAGGATGACGGCGTTGTTGAGTTGAACGGAGGCAAAGTCCGAGGTTTGCGAGACAGCCCCGGGCAGTTGACGAAATTCCGCCTGGAGTTGGGTGAATAATACCTGTCGCTGCACCAGCTTTTCCTCCTCGGGTAACGGAGAGGTGTATAACGCGGTCAGCCGCTGGCGGGCCTGTTCGAGAAAGTGAGAGACGGCCAACTCCTTTTCCCAGGTGGCCCGCAGGCGTTGGGTCAGGGCATGGCTCTCGCCGTGCGCGCTGGCAAAAAAGGCGATGGCGCCGCGATACCCGGCAAAATTGGCCAGCGATTCGTTAAAGGCCGTCTGGCCGGATAGATAAAACGTATTGTGAAACAGCTCGTGCAGTACGATATTGGCCAGGCTGGCCCGGTCATATCCCAACAGTTGCGGCAGCAGCGGGTCGGCAAACCAGCCCAGGGTGCTGAAGGCGGCCGCGGTCCGCATATAGGTGTCAAACCCCTGCGCCTCTAAACGCCGGGCTTCCGCGTCGGCTTGGGCGCTGTCAAAATAGCCCTTGTAGGAGACCCGGCCGACAATCGGGAACCACCAGGTATAGGCTTCCAAACGTGTCCGGTGGGCCGCCGTGACCACATAAATGGTGGGCGGAGAGGGGAGTTCGGACAGGCTGCCATAACTCCCGCCAACCCGGAAGCCGAGGTCCTGCTCGGCAAAGGCCCGCACACGCAAGACCAGCCGGAGTTTTTCCTGGGTGGACAGGTCGAGCGGACCGGGCTCCCGCAAAATGTCGGCAATAGGCCGGCGGTACCACAGAATTTTTGCCTCTTCATAACCGGCTTGCAGAATGTACAGCGGAGAGCAGGCCGGCAGCACCCACAGGCAGGCAAAAAGGACCCAGGATCGCACGCGCATGGCCGTCTCGTTAGAGTTCTTCCAGAACAGGGCCGTCCGTTCGGGCTTGTGAAGTGCCGGCGGTGTGGGCGTACTGCAACTGGTATAAGCGCCAGTAGATGCCGCGCTGCGCCATCAATGCCTGATGGCTGCCGACTTCCCGCAGCCGGCCCTTGTGCAGGACGACGATGCGATCCACGTTCTGGATGGTTGAGAATCGATGCGCAATCACCAGCGTGGTCCGGTTCCGCATCAGCTTGGTCAGCGCATCCTGAATGAGCACCTCAGTCTCCGGGTCAACGCTGGAGGTGGCTTCGTCCAGGACCAGGATGGCCGGGTCATAGGCCAGAGCGCGGGCAAACGACAGGAGTTGACGCTGGCCGGCGGACAGGTTGGCGCCCCGCTCATGCAGGTGTTCGTGGTAGCCGTTAGGCAATTCCCGAATAAAGCGGGCTGCATTCACATGCTGCGCGGCGTGCTGCAAGTCGTCCGGCGTCAGGTCGGTCCGGCCCAAACTCAGATTGGTGGTGATATCGCCCACGAACAGGAAGACGTCCTGCAGCACCACGCCGACCCGGCGGCGCAGGGCGTGCATATCCCAGTCGCGAATGTCGACGCCATCCACCAGAATACGGCCGCGCTGAATATCGTAAAAGCGGTTGAGCAGCTTGCTGATCGTGGTCTTGCCCGCGCCGGTCGCGCCGACCAGGGCGATACTCTCACCGGGAGCGACCGAAAAAGACACGTCCCGCAGCACCCACTCCGGCTCGTTGTAGGCAAACCAGACCCGGTCAAAGTCTATCCGGCCCGTCACCTCGTCCGGCCGATACCCCTCGGGCGGAGAGGTCAGCGTGACCGGCGTGTCCAGCAACTGAAACACGCGCTCAACCGCGGTCATGGCCGTCTGCATGGTGGTGTATTTTGTACTGAATTCCCGGATCGGCACAAAGAATCGTTGCAGGTATTCGATAAAAGCCACCAGCGTCCCCAGGGCGACCAGGCCCTGGCCGACCTGGCCCGCGCCATACCACAGCATGAGCGCGATGGAGATGACACTCAGCGCCTCGACAATGGAGAACAGACTGGCCTCATAGATATTGGATAAGTGGTTGGCGTCGCGGTGGTCGCGATTGCGCTGCTCAAACTCGGCAAACATTTTTCGTTCCTGGGCAAACACCTGCACCACCATGATCCCGGACAGGGTTTCCTGCAGAAAGGCATTGATCCGCGCCAGGCGTTCCCGGATGACCCGATAGGTCACGCGCGTCCGCGTCCGAAAAAAATTCAGGACGAGCAACAGCGGCGGCAGCAGGGCCAGCGTCACCACGGCCAGGTGAAAATCGATCGACAGCATAATCACGACAATGCCCACCAGGGTCAGGATGTCCATGAAGATGGTCAGCGTCCCGGCCGAGAAGGCATCGTTAATCGCGTCAACATCCGTCGTCAGCCGGGTGACCAGACGGCCGACCGGCGTGCGCTCAAAAAAGCTCGACGGCAGTTCCTGCACGTGGCTGAACAGGTCGCGCCGCAAGTCGGCCAGGCTGCGCTGGGCGACCAGCATCGTGGCCTGGAACTGGACGTAGAAGAACAGAAACTCGCCCAGCAGCGCCGCGGCAAAGAGCAGCCCGATGCGCGTCAGCCCGGCGGTGTCCCCCTGCTCGATATACCAATCTATACCCAGCTTGAGCAGATACGGCTGGGCCAATAGACAGGCAGAAGTCAACGGCAGACAGACCAGCGCCACAATAAAGGTCGCGCGGTACGGCCGGATATAGCGCCACAGCCGACGCAGCAGCGCCAAGTCGTAGGTTTTGTCGAGGGCCGCTTCGTGTTGTCCCGTGTTCACAGTTCCGCCAGCTCCTCTTCGAGCGCCTGATCCTGAAAGAGTTCCGTATACATCTCCCCCCGCTCAACCAGCTCGGCGTGCGTGCCCATCTCGACGACCCGGCCCGCATCCAGAACCACGATGAGGTCGGCGTCCCGTATGGCCGACACCCGGTGCGAGATGATGAGCACCGTCTTTTCCGTGGTGCTCGTCCGCAGGGCCTGGAGGATCTCACCCTCCGTTGTCGCATCCACACTGGACAGCGCATCATCCAGGACGATGATGGGCGTGTCGGCCAGCAGGGCCCGAGACAGCGTGAGGCGCTGCTTTTGCCCGCCCGACAGCGTCATACCCCGCTCACCAATGACGGTCTCATAGCCCTTGGGAAAATCTTCAACCTCAGCGTCAACACTGGCCAAGGCGGCCGCCCGGCGGGCGGCGGCAGCGTCCACCTCGGGTTGAGAAAAGGCAATATTGTCCTGAATACGGGCCGAAAAGAGAAACGGGTCCTGGGGTACAAAACCGATACAGCCTCGCAGCTCGGCCAGCGAGAAGAGCCGAATATCGCGCCCGTCAAGGGTGATGGCGCCGCGCGTGACGTCGAACAAACGCGGCAACAGCTGGACCAGACTACTCTTGCCCGCTCCCATACGACCCACAATGGCAACGGTTTTTCCGGCCGGGACGGTAAACGTAATATCGTGCAATACGGTCCGCCTGTCCGGTGAGTGTCCGTTGCCTAAGCCACCGTCCGGTCTCTGCTCGCTGTCCGGATAGGCAAAATCCACGTGCCGAAACCCAATCTCGCCGCGCACCGTGGGCGTACTTCGGCTCACGCCGTTCCCCGTGCCGTCGACGATGTCGGGCCGGGTCTGCCAGATCACCTCCAGCCGCTGCATGGCGGCCTTGCCGCGCTGATACAGGGAGATCAGCCAGCCCATGGCCATGGTCGGCCAGGCCAACAGGTGGAGATAGCCCATAAACGCCACCAGGTCGCCCAAACTGAGTTGGCCGGCTATGACCTGCGAGCCGCCGTACCACAACACGACCAGCAGTCCCGTTCCGGAGACGCCTTTCATCAGCGGCGGAAACAGGCCGCGCAGGCGCGCCAGGGCAATATTCTCAATCTTGAAATGGTCATTCAGCCCGGCGAAGACGCGGTTCTGCCAGGCCTCACGCACATAGGCGCGGATGACCGGCATACCGCTGACGCTCTCCTGGACGCGGCTCGACAGGTCGGCCAGACCGGCCTGCACGTTGAGCGTACGCTCCATGAGCTGGCGGCTCATCGCTCTGACCACCACAAACATGAAGGGATACGGAGTGATCGCCAACAGGGTCAGGATCGGGTCCATGGCCAGCATGGCCGACATGGCATACACGTAATACAGGGGGGTGTTCAGGATGTTAATGATGCCCAGGCCGAGCAGCAGCCGCACCGCGGTCACGTCATTGACCAGGCGCGACATCAGGTCGCCAATGGGTTGGCGCTGGTAATAGCTCAACGACAGGGTCTGCAAATGCGCAAACAGCTCGTTACGAAGCTGATACTCGATATCCCGCCCCACGTTGAAGATCAGAAAGCGTGAAAAGGAGCGGACAACCCCCTGGAGCAGGGCAATCCCGATAATCAGCAGCAGCGTGGACGCAATCTCGCCGACCGGCCGGCCGTGCTCGATCCCCTCAACCGCCTGCTTGAGCAGCCACGGGATGGACATCGCCAGGGTGGCCGTTACCACCAGACAGGCGATGCCGCGCGCATACCGATAGCGGTATTGATAGATATAGCCCCACAGACGTTGCATGCGTTCCGCTCAGCTTAGCGGGGCTGCTGCCTCTGACACGGCCCGTGAGTCCGTCTCCTCAACAAGACTTGCTATCCGCATCGTCAGCCCCACCGTCGCCCACCACACCAGCGCGACTTCCGCGTCCCCCCAGTTATACTGGGTCAGGCCGCCAATCAGAAAACCGACCAAGCCGAGCCAGCAGCCCAGAGTCAGGCTTTTGAGCGGCTCGGTCCGTTGTCTCGTATAGGCACGCCAGCCCGTCATGATAATCGAGCCGACCAGGAAGAGAAAGGCCGCCAGACCGAGCAGGCCGGCATCCACCCACATCTGGAGGAAATTATTGTGGGCATGCGCATCGGTATCCGCCTGGGGATAGCGCTGATAAAAAGTCTCCCGAAACTGCTTATAGTTCCCAAACCCCCAGCCGGTCAGGGGCCGCTCTTTAATCATATCCATATTGGCCAGCCAGATCTGACTCCGCCCGCTATTGGCCCCAAAGTCAAAGATCGAGAGTCCCCGCTCGCGCACCCCCGGCCCGGCGCTGACAAAAAGCAGGCCGCACACCGCCACAGCCCCCACCACGGCCAGCACGGCGCGGCGGCCCTGTAGCAGCCCATACACCAGCAGCAGCACGCCGTAGGCGATCCAGACGCCGCGCGTGAGGGAAAAAAACAGGGCAAACAGCATACACACCCAGCCGACCCCCAGCAGCAGGCGCTGTCTTGGTAACAATCGAGGAGACAAGCCCCAGGCGGTGATCAGGCACAGCGGAAAGAGCAAGGCATGGGCATAGGTAATCCCGGACGGGTGCAGCCCTTTCACCCGGTAGCCCTCCTGGCGGCCAAACCAGAACGGGTCGAGGTTGGGCTCCTTACCGACCAGGGTTTTGGCCAGGTCGAGCCCGCTAAAGTGCTGCACAATGCTGTAGACCGCAACCGCGCCGGCGACCCAAAGCGCGACGGTCAGCAGTTTTTCCACTTCCCGCCTGTTGCGGACGAGCACAAAGACCGCCAGACAACCACCCATGAGCCACATTTTCCGATAGCCGATGAAAGACTGAAGCGGGTCCGGGCTCAGAACGGTTGAGACCAGGAGCGCACCAAAAAAAAAGAGGACGGGCCGCCACAGCGGCATACGGGGCAGAGAGCGGGTCTGCCACAACGTATAGCCCAGGAAGGCCAGCAAACAGCCCAGCGCGGTTTGCTGCAAGGCGATGGGTAAATTCCAGCTTGCAAAGAACAGCGCCAGCAGGCCGACCCGCACAGAGTCGTCCCAGCGCTGAGCTTGTATCCGGGCCGACACCATCCGCATCCTATACCCCGCGCCTGGTCAGGATGACCTTGACCGTTTCCGTCAAGACGCGGACGTCCAGCCACAGCGAATAGTTATAGATATAGGCCAGGTCGTATTTCAGCTTGTACTCGGGCGTGGTGTGGTATTCGCCGTTGACCTGGGCCAGACCGGTCAGGCCCGGCTTGACCTGCAAGCGTTCCGCATAACCGGGAATCGTCTGCCGAAACTCGGCCACAAACTCGGGCCGCTCCGGGCGGGGACCAACCAGGCTCATGGAGCCGTTGAGCACATTGAAAAGCTGCGGGATTTCGTCAATCCGGCTGGCCCGCAACAGGCGCCCGACCGGCGTCACCCGGCTATCGTCCGAGCGGGCCAGCACCGGACCGGTCCGGGCCTCGGCCTCATGGACCATGGTGCGCAGTTTATACAGGGTGAATTCTTTTCCATACCGCCCCACCCGCCGCTGCCGGTACAGCATCGGTCCTGACGACGAGAGCTTGACCAGGCCGGCGGCCACACCCACCAACGGCACACACAGGACCAGCAGGACGCCGGCAATCAGACGATCGCTGATACTTTTCACCACAAAGGCCAGTTCTTCACGCGGATTTTTCAGCACCTCGACCAGGGGCACATCGTGCAGACGCAGGGACGACACCCGTCCCACCAGAATGTCGTACACGGAAGGCACCACCAGGACGCGCGGCCGTTCGGCCGCCAGGTGCCCGGTCGGCAGATTCAACAGCCGGTCAACGAATGTGTCTTTCCAACTGGCGGACGACAGCAGAATGACCTCATCGATCTCGACCCGTTCGAGGACCTGGGGCAGACTGTCCAGCCTGCCCAGCCACGGAATACCCGCCTCTTCGTGCGTCTGACAGGCGGACTCCTCCAAGCCGATCGCGCCCACCACATCGAGGCCGGGAGACGGGCGGAGGTCGGTCAGGCTGGAGAGAAACATCCGCACATCCTGGGCCAGACCGATCAGGAGGACGCGTACCGGGCTGGCGTGTCCGAGGCGATGGTTCATCCACAGCCGCACCCCGACAACACCAAGAGTATTAAACAGCCAAAAGACAACCAGCACGGAGCGTGGGAAGGACAGGTCACCGCGAAAGAAATACCAGGCCGCGGTGGCCAGCAGTTGGATGCCGAGGGCCATCGCTACCCGCGTCGCCAACCGAATCCGCTGGTATAGGGAATGCTGGTCGTACAAACCGAAGAAATAGAGCACTGCCACCTGCGTTCCCAGGAGAAAAAGCAGCGGATGGGCAACCTCGGTGAGACGCGAAGCCGGCAGGAAATCCGCCGTCAGGGGAAAAGGCAGATAGACACGCAGGGAAAAAGCACTCCCATACGCAATGCCGGCCCATACCAGGTCGGCCAGCATCAGCAGCAGAACGGTTTGGTCGTTTCTTCGGGGAGATCGTCTTTGCGTTCCGGACGGGGGTACGGGTTTCACAGTGTATCGCTCTGCCTCGGGCCGTTTGGAAATCGCGCGTACAGCGCCCGACGAGAGACTATATACCGATGCTTCCAAAAGTAGTAGGCAAGGCCACGCAGATGTTTCCAGCCCAGGTGCGAGAACGCCGAGCGGGCGATGCGTTGCTCGGCGTGCGTCACCACCGCGGCCGGCTGGTAGACCACCCGCCACCCCGCCTGGTGCATCCGTAGACACAGATCCACATCTTCCGGACCGTAGAAAATCCGTTCATCCAGCAGGCCGACCTCATCCAGCGCCCGCCGGCGAATGAGTTGGCAGGCGCCAATCACATAGTCCACCGGCCGTAGCGTATCGTGCGCCCAGTCCGCCAACTCGGCCCGCCGGGCAGCCCGGCGCGTGAGCGCGGACGGAAAACGACGTCCGAGCTTGTCCAGGAGAGTCGGAAACAGGCGACACGACAGATACAGTCGGCCCTCGGCGTCAACGAGCTTAGGCCCGCACAGGCCAATCTCCGGCCTGGAGTCAAGCAACTGAACGAGCTGATCCAACGCGGCGGGATGCACAATCGTATCGTCATCCAGGATGAGGATGTATTCGCCGCTGGCGCACCGGATACCCTGATTCCGCGCGGGCGCAACCCCCCGGTTTTTCTGATTCGCAATAATACGAACATGGTGGAAGCGACCTCTCAACAAGGACACCGTCTGATCCCGTGAGCCGTTATCCACCACGATCACCTCATGGCTGGCCGTCAAGCCGGCAGGCAGCGAAGCCAGACAGGCCTCAATCGTAGACGCGGAATTCCAAACCAGGATGACAACCGAGACCTTCATTATCGTGCCCGGGACTGTCCGGATTGCCCGGACCGCATTGGCTGTGCCGGAGCTGCCGAACTCCACTGCTTGGTGGACGTAAAGGGGCGATACAGGGAGTAAAATCCGGCTCGTTTGAGGCGTCTCCAGGCCCACACTCTGGCCAGCCCGCGGATACCCAGGGCAAAGAGGACCAGCCCGTACTCACGAATCCGGATTTTGCGCAAAAACTCGGCCCAGGGATAGTCCGCGACCGGACCGTTTTCGAGCAGCTGCGCGTGCTGGCGGCGAATCTGTATTTTACCGCCCTCGGCACGCACCCGCTCGGCAAAATAATCGTGCCAGGTCCGGGGCAGGACAAAGAACACCTGGGCCTGCATGGCCTTACACACGTACTGTTTTCCGACCGCAACCGTCAACCAGGCATCTTCCAGCAGCAAGTCTTCCGGCATGGGCTCACTCAGCACATCTTTGCGTATCAGGAAGAGGCGACCGCCGGCATTACCGAAGTTGAATCGATACGGCAGTGCCCCCATCCGACTCCAGATACTCGCCCCGGCCTCCAGCATCGGGACTTCACGCGCGGCAACCAGCCCCAACTGCGGTTCCGTCTGCGCGTATGCGTATAAAGAGGCAATGGCCTGCGGGTCAATGCGGACATCGGCATCACAGAACAGGAGCAGGTCGCCGCACGCCCATTGCCACAAGGTATTCATGGCTCTGGGTTTCCCCCGCCAATCTGCCAGCAGCACGCGACACGTCCATTTCCCCCGCCCCTCAGTTCCCGGAGAGGACTGATACTGTTGATGCGTTTGAACCTGCTCTGCGGAAGGGAGGACAATCTCCTGTATCGCTATTGCGTGACGCGCACAGAAATCCCGAACCGCCAACAGTGGCGGACAGGCCCTTCGACTCGGCTCAGGACTGGCCCTTCGACTCCGCTCAGGACTGGCCCTTCGACTCCGTTCGTGCTGAGCGTAGCCCCAGAGGGGCGAAGTCGAAGTAGGCTCAGGGCCGGGCTGGTCCGGGCCGACCCCGTTAATACAGACAAGCAGCTCCCGGACACAGCCGGACGGAAGCTGGGTGGAAAGGCCGGCCGCAAACAGACTCTCCAGCGTGCTGCCCAGGCCCGGTTCATCCGCCCGGCACGGAATGGTCAGCGAGAGTGTTTCGTCAATCATCGCAAGGAGAAAGGATCGGCAATGTCGGATATATCGTTGCAGTTAATGTAACATATCGGTCAACCAGAACTGGCGGCTCCGACGCCTATCAATTTTTCTCACTACCGACAAGCCGGACACCGCCCTTTGAGTGACGAAGCCCGGCGACGCCTTCTCCTCCTCAACTTGTACGTTTGACGTATTACACCAAACATCCTATCGTCATCCTCCGTGATTCAATCATTCGGAGAAGGATGAAATCGGGAGGCAGGCTATGACGCGAGTAAAGACCCATCCCGGACAGATGCTGCGGGCGGAACTGGAAGCGAGAGGCATGAGCGCAAACCAACTGGCGCTCGCCCTCCGGGTCCCGGCAAACCGGATTACTGCCATTCTTCGGGGCGAACGGGCGGTCACGGCCGAGACTGCCGTACGCCTTGGCCGCTACCTGGGAACCGGCCCGGCATTCTGGATGAACCTGCAGAGCGGATACGACATCTCGGTCGTGGAGAGCGTCAAGGGGCGTGTGATCGAAGGCGAGGTGCCGGCCTCGGTTTCGTAACGCTAGGGTCAGGCCTCATATCCGGGGTGTTCCCTTCAAGCGGGGAGTGATTCTTTCGTGCCTTCTTTGTTGGGAGGGCAGAGGCGTTGGGGAGATCGGCCCATCAGTGCAAAAGACGCCGATAGTGTTGTTCGAGCAGGGCCGCATCTGTGGCAATCGATCTGACCGCGGGGAAGGCTTGTGAGAGCCGGGCAACCAAATCCGGTTCGGTAATGAAACGGTTCATCTTTTGACGCAGGTCATCGATATCACGCGGCTGAAAGAGGAGCCCGTTCACGCCATCCGTTACCCACTCGCGCATGCCGCCAAAATCGGCGGTGATCACAGGGGTGTGGGCCAAAAAGGCTTCCCGAATCACCAGCGGAGCATTTTCATACCAGATCGAGGGCACGATGACGACATCTACCTCGGCCAGAATGCGACCGAGTTCATGCTGTTCGTAGCGGCCCATACACCGAATACGGGGCGAATTAGCCAACTGAGAGCGAAAGCCTTTTTCGTCCGGATAGGGCGCATAGGCGGCCTCTCCGCCATAGATATGCAGCTCTGCGGGCAGGGTCTGAAAGGCTTCGACCAGCAGATGGACGCCTTTCACCGGATCGACAACGCCAATATAGCCAAAGACGAAGGGCCGCTCGCCCTTGTTTTTCTGAGGAACAAGAGCTTTTGGAGCGGGCCGAATGGCGTCCGTCTGCAAGCCACACTCGTGAAACAGAATTTTCTCTGGCGGTATCCCAAAAGCCACAAACTGCTCGCGCAGAAAGCGCGACGGAGCTAAAAACAGCGAAACCGATTCACACAGCGCCCGAATATGGGCCATCCGGTCCTGGACCTGGGCTTGGGCCGCAGGCGAGACGGACCGTGATGCGGCGCGGGCGGCGTTCAGCCGTCGCAGCCGTGTCCTGAGCCATGAATTCTGGCTCAGGAGTGGCTTCAGCAGGCGATGGAGCGTTGACAGCCTGGGGTCGAGCAAATGGTGAAAGCACTGGGCACAGCCGGAATCGGTTTGTCCGGGACAGACCGATAAATCGGGTTTCAGAAACCGACCACGCTGGCAGATGAGCCAGTAGTCATGCAACGTCATCACCACCGGAATATGACGCCGAGTCGCTTCTCGCACACACGTTGTGGACAGATATACCAGGTGCTGAAAATGGACGATGTCGGGCTTGAAACGATCCAGCAGCGCCCCAAAACGAGCGGCAATCCTTTCGTTTTGATAGCTGTCGGCAAAGGTCGTGCCTTCCCGCTGGGTATTATTGATACGTGTGATCTCAACATTCGCAACCGTCGTTGTTTCCACCGCGTACTCAGGCTGCTGTGCGTTCTCACGACGCGCAAAAACCGAGACGGCATGACCCTGCCGTACCAACTCCTGGGCAAGAGCGGCGGCGTAGGTTTCGGTCCCTCCCAGATATTCCGGTGGCAAACCGTTGACGACCTGGACAATACGCATTTTCTACAGCCTCGCAGGGCCTCTCTTCCACGTATCTATACTTCCCCTCGGAGGGAAGAGGCCCATGTCAACGGAGTGCGGGCTGGAAGCCCGCACTCCCAGGAGAAAGAAAGGAAGAGAGTACGAGAGCCCCCGCGCCATTGAGAAAACAACGAGGATCAGTTATTACAGGCACGTTACGTGTCCGTGAAAAATATAAGAATCGTGTGACATGTGGAGGGAGTAATACGTGTACCGGTCTGGGTATCTTATTTTCATTATTTTGTCCCTCAGTCTGATAGCCCCCTCTGCGGCCCACGCCTATCTCGACCCAGGTAGCGGCAGCATGCTGCTCCAGCTCGTACTGGGCGGACTGGCCGGCCTGGCGGTGATCGCCAAGCTCTACTGGCATCGTCTGCTTGGCCTCTTCGGTAAGCATCCCCAACAGGCGGAAAGCGATTCGGAACCGGATTCGGTCGCCCTCCCGCCCTCAGAGCCCTCTGACCGCCCACAGTAGATTCCCAGAGCGCGGATAAGCGCAGCCCCGGCCCTCCTTTGCGCCGCTCCAGCTCCATAGCACCATGGTTGCCTCCCACTTTGAGCCGGGTTCATTCCGCGACCGTACCAGCCGGATCTTTTACCAGGACGGAGCGGTTCTACGCGGTCTCAATGCCCATGCCGCCCAGGAGTGGGAAGTCCTCAAGGCCGAGCCATTCTTCCAGCAATTCATGGCCGCAGGGAAAATTGTCCGCACCGAGCAGGTCATACCCACAGACGCTTCACCCTCGCCCCATGATGGGCAATGGTCCGTTATTCTCAAGCACCAGGCCATTCCGTTTATTTCCTATCCCTACGAATGGCCATTCAGCATGTTACAGGCCGCCGCGCTGCTGACCCTCGAACTCCAGGCCGCCGCCCTGAACGTCGATATGACCCTCAAGGACGCTACCCCCTTCAATGTCCAATGGTCCGGCAGCCAGCCGGTCTTTATCGATATTCCCTCGTTCGAGCGGCTGCGGCCCGGCGAGCCGTGGGTCGGTTATCGCCAGTTCTGTCAGTTGTTTCTCTATCCGCTTTTTCTGCAAGCCTATAAGGATACCCCCTTTCAGCCCTGGCTACGCGGCAATCTGGAAGGGATTGAGCCCGCCCAGTGTGCCCAACTCATGTCGTTTAGAGACATGTTCAGACCCGGCGTATTGTCGCATGTCGTTCTCCAGGCCAAGGCCCAAGCCTCGTACGCCCAGACAGAGCGCAATCTCAAGAAAGACTTACGCCAGGCCGGCTTTCACAAGGCGTTGATTCAGGCCAATGTCAGCCGGCTCCGGAAGCTGGTGGCTCAACTGACCTGGAAACAGTCGCAGTCAACCTGGTCGGGTTACACCGAGGCCCTCCCCTACACGGAAAGTGAACAACACCAGAAGGCCGATTTCGTGCGGCGCATCACCCATTCCCGGCGCTGGAATATCGTCTGGGATCTCGGCTGTAACACCGGGACGTTTTCACGCATTGCCGCAGAAAATGCGGACTATGTGCTGGCAATGGACATCGACACTCTGGTGATCGAGCGCTTCTATCGTGAGCTTACGAGAGACCGATCCCCCAATATTCTGCCCCTCATCGGCAATGTGGCCGACCCTACCCCGAATCTCGGCTGGCGGGGGCTGGAACGCAAGGCACTGGTTGAACGCGGCAGGCCCGACCTGACCTTATGTCTGGCCTTGCTTCACCATGTGGTTATCAGTGCCCATATTCCGCTCAGAGAGTTCATCACCTGGCTGGCGAGTCTCGGAACGGCCCTGGTGGTTGAGTTCGTCACCCGCGACGACCCCATGGTCCGGACCCTGCTGCGGCATAAGGCCGATCACTACACGGACTATGACCTGGAGTATTTCGAGCGCTGTCTGGCGGATATATTTACCGTCAATGAGCGTCAGCCCTTAGCCTCCGGGACGCGCATCTTATACTATGGCCAGCCAAAAACCTGAACGCCGTCCAATACCCCAGGAAAAAACCGTGGAGGACTGGGAGACACGCTGGACGGCGAGCCTGCACGTCTTTGTTCTGGTGGGCTTTGCCGTTGCCCAGCCCCTTTTTGACCTGCTGGCTCGCCAAGCCGAGTTTTTTGCCTTTCGGCAGACGACCTGGGCAGACATTACCGCCCTGGTTCTGATTCTCAGCGTCCTCCTCCCGCTCTGCGTGATAGGCGTGGAGGTAATCATCGGTCTGCTGAGCTCCCGGCTCAGACGGTGGGTCCACGGGGCAATCATTGCCGCAGGGATAGCGGCAACCCTCTTACCTGCCCTCCATCCTCTCAATGCCCTGTCCGGCCTGGTCCTCATCGCCGGAGCACTGCTACTCGGCAATATAACAGCGCTAGGATATATCTTTTTTCAGCCGGTCCGGCTGTTCTTTAGCCTGCTGTCTCCGGCCGTGCTGATTTTCCCAGCTCTGTTCGTGTTTGCCTCCCCGATTTTTCGGATTGTCTTTCCTGCGGACGCTTCCATTCCGGTCAAGCGCGTGCAGATTCCCAATCCTCCGCCGATTGTTTTTATCATTCTGGACGAGTTCCCCCTGACCTCACTGCTCAACCAACATCACCAGATTGATGCGGCTCGCTATCCGCATTTTGCGGCGCTGGCACAGCACGCGACTTGGTTTCGGGATACCACCACCGTCAGCAGCGCAACCGCCCAGGCAGTTCCGGCCATCCTGACGGGCAAGTATCCCGACACTGAACAGCGTCTGCCCCATGCCACCGATCACCCCCACAACCTGTTTACGCTGTTGGCAGGCACGTATGACCTCAACGCGTTTGGCGCGCTAACCCAACTCTGTCCGGCCCACTTGTGTACGCGGGCCGGGTCTGTGTGGCAACGTCTTCCCCTTTTACTGTCCGACCTGACCGTCGTCTATCTCCACTTGCTCCTGCCGCCAGACCTCCGGACCACCCTCCCACCTATCTCCCAGAATTGGATACATTTTACCAATGATCTGGACCCGCACAGCCGCTCAGCCGCTCAGTTCAAAGATCTCTGGAAAGTTATTATGCCTCAACCTGTCTGGACAGACCGTCGTCAGCAGGGGCTGGACTTCATCAAAGCGATTCAGCCCACGGACCAGCCACATCTGTATTTCCTTCATCTCCTTTTACCGCATTACCCCTATACCTATCTTCCCTCCGGGAAGATCTATAATCGAGAGACTTCTGTGCCTGGCATGGCAAACAGTTGGCGCACCAATGATATCTATGGCGTGCGGCAACTCTACCGGCGTCACTTACTCCAGGTTGGCTTTGTGGATACCTGGCTGGGAGAACTACTGTCTCATCTTCGGGAAGCTGGCCTGTATGACCAGACGCTGCTTGTCATTACCGCCGATCATGGAATTAGTTTTCAGCCCAGCGCCCCTCGACGCGGACTTATCCAGACAACATTGCAAGACATGATACCTGTCCCCCTCTTCATCAAAGCTCCCTCTCAACAACATGGTAGCGTCAACGATCAGCCACTCGAAACGGTTGATATTCTTCCAACCCTTGCCGCTATCCTCAAGGTGGACCTGCCTTGGGAGATTGATGGCTGCTCGGCATTTGGCCCGTGCTCCGAACGGATTCGCCGGTTTTACCCATCGCCGGGAAAACCAGCAACCTTGAACGACTTAACCCTGAGTCTGAAACGAGCCGTCCAGCGTCAACACCATCTATTCGGCTCCGGGCTTCCCGTCCCGTCCCCACCTGGCCCCTCCCCCCACCTGTTGGGCAAACGGCTCGAAGAGTTCGACAACATCGGAGAAACCAATGTCCAAATTAAGATCGACCAACCCGACCGCTTTACCACTGTCGATCTCCAGTCTGACTTTATTCCCGCGTATATCACCGGCCAGATATCTCCCCCGCTTCGGAACGGTCGGCCCATCTCGCTCGCCGTGGCGGTCAATGGCACGATTCAAGCAGTTACCCAGCCCTGGAGCATTCCAATCCAAGGCAGGCATGGGAGCTGGTCAGCCGTTGTCCCGGAATCCGTTTTTCAGGCAGGCCAGAATGCGGTCGAGGTCTTTGTAGTTTCCGGTGACGCAGGACAAGCCACCTTGGCTCGCGCCACCGGAGTGCACTACCGCTTGGACCAGACCGAGGTGCTGGTAACGCCTGACGGGTCTACCATTCCTATCGTTCCCCAAGCCCTCCGAGGCTATATTGAGACCCCTCGGGTTTCTGAGAATACCGTTTTGCTCAAGGGCTGGGCTGTTGATGAAGAATCCGCTCAGCCAGCCGAGCGGATTCTCATTTTTTTGAATGGCACATTATACCATGCGGGCCCAACAGGTATCTCTCGCCCGGATATTGCCGAATGGCTTGGACAGCCAGCTTTTGCCACCTCTGGCTTCCGCTATACCTTCCCGGCCGACCCCTTTGTCAGCAGTGGAACGCCTGAAGTGCGGGCCTTTGCCATCTCTGGCGACATCGCTTCGGAACTGCACTACATTGAGGAATATCCGTGGAGGCCATTGGCCCAACGCTGATTCTTTATTCACTGGGAGCGCGGCCATCTTTCTCATCTTAGCCACCGCCTGCTTTTTATTCCCTGGGAGCGCGGCCATCCTGGCCGCAGTCTTGTCACCCGCGACGATCCCATTGACCTTGATCCCGGTTACGCTATGGTGAGGCATCCCCTGAGGAGACCGGCACTATGCGTACGGATACCGTTGTACGAGCTCGTATTGATCCGGATATAAAGGCACGAGCGGCTGAAGCACTGGAAGCGCTGGGACTGTCCGTATCGGACGCCATTCGTCTGCTGCTGGTCCGCATCGCGGAGGAAAAGCGCCTGCCGTTTACGGACCGAGTGCCCAATGCCATCACCACCAAAGCGATAAACGATTTGGAAAGTGGCAAGGGAAAACGCTTCGACACGCCGGACGATCTGTTTCAAGACTTGGGGATTTGACTGGACGTGCTCACCCCGGTCCGCTCGACGCAGTTCAAGCGCGACGTCAAGCGACTAGAAAAGCGTGGCAAAGACTTGTCCAAGCTGCGGACCCTATTGTCGCTGTTGATCGAACGTCAGCCGTTACCGGCGTACTACTCCGATCATCCACTCAAGGGTAACCGGAGAGGATACAGGGACGCTCATATTGAACCGGACTGGTTACTCCTTTATCGAGTGGTTGGCAACGAACTGCATCTTGTCCGTACAGGCAGCCATGCCGATCTGTTTTAGGCGTGCGGGCATTTCCGCACTCAAAAGCCCGACTGACATGAGTACCCCGTCATGAGGCGCCCTCGCGCAGCAAGCGCCGTTTGAGACGATTTTTCAGGGACAGCAGCCACGGACGGTTGGTCTTGAGCAGGGCGGTATACACCGGCAGGAACATCCGCCGGACCGAAAAATACAACACCGTGCGCCAGGAATGACCATACGCGGCCACCAGGTGGGCCGGAATCAGGCTCGTTCCCTGCCCTTGTCCGGCGCCCTGCTCCCGTTCCTGCCACAGCCAGTCCGTCACGGTGGTGATCCGCAGATACTCCACCGCTTGCGTTGCACAGGCGCGCCCGAGACCAAGGCCGGGAAGCGGCGCGGGTGCCGCTTCCCGTTCCTGCCGTGCCGCTTCGTATACTGCCAAAAAGTTATCGGTCATCTGCTCAAGCCGAAAGCGATCCTGAATACGCTGACGCCCCTGCCGGCCCATGCTTTTCCGTTGCTCCGGCTCGTCCAGCAGTCGGGCCAGAACGGTCGCATACTGCCGGGCTTCGTCTTCTCCCGGCCCACGGCCAATCAGCACCCCGCATTCAGGCGTGACCAGTTCTGCCTGCCCACTCACATCTGCTCCGACAACCGGCACACCGCAGGCCATCGCTTCGTAGACAGAGAGTGCGATACCTTCCCATTCGGAGGGAAGAAAAAAAATATCCGCGGCGGCAAGCAGGTCCCGAATATCCTCATTGGCCAGTGCACCAAGCAAGCGGACCCATCGCTCCAGCCCGTTCTTACGGACAAAGGTCTTGAGCCAATCAAGGTCCGGCCCATCGCCGGCAACCACAAGCACGAAATCCGCGTTCGCCTGAGAAAGACGAAGCGCCGTGTATGCCAAGACCTTCGGTTGTTTTTGTGCACACACCCGGCCAACAAACAGAATCAGCGGGGTTGATTCGGCAAGGTCGAATTTTTGGCGAGCGCTATGACCTCGGCCTGGGTCGGGCTGCCAATAGTCGGCATCGATATTGGTGTAACAGACCGAAATCGATGCCGGGTCCGCCCCCCGCTTTTCCATCCAGCCCTTCAGGTAAGCCGAGGAAACGATATTTCTGTCCAGCATTTCCTGATAGGTCACTGACATCTGCGGATATCCACCGTTCTTCCACTCCTCCTGCTCCATATGACAGAAATCAAGCAAAGGTAAGCGTGGAAAATGCGCCCGCAGATAGGGCAAGAGCTGATAGCCGAACTCACTATTCGAGACGAGCACCGCGTCCATCTCCCGGCTTTGGATCAGAGAGCGCAAAAAACGCGGATAATCCGAGGGCCGCAGGAAATGGTGCAGGATAAAGATATCGGGCGTACATCGGGCAAACTGGGCCAACCAGGGATGCTCTCCACTGAGGGTTGTCGCTATCGTGACTTCCCAGCCCCGCCGGACCAGTTGAGCCAGCAGGTCAAGATTGAACTTGTCCGCCCCACCCAGGGCCAGCCACGGCACAATCAGTAACAGACGCGGTTTCTCCTTGTGGAGCCGATTTTCCCACGGCACTATATCGGAGACGGTTTCATACGGTGCGAGCGGCGTGGCTTGTGGGGTGGGGAAATCGTTCCAGAGGCGCGGGTAGCGTTGGCGCAACCGTTTCTGAAAAGTCGTTTCCTGCCCTCCCTCATCCCAATTATCCCATCGGTCGCCGTGGTTCTCACGCCGCCGGTACCAGTCGAGATACTCCGGCAGCGTTGTGCCCCAATAGCCCTCACTGGCGCAGTGCAGCCAGAAGTCCCAGTCTTCCAGCCCGCCTCGAATCGTCTCATCATAGCCACCAACCCTCTGATGGGCGTCCCGCCGCACCGCGCTGGTTGCATTGACGACATTCTGCTCAAGGAAGACGCCACCGTTGTGGAACCCCTGCTCCCAGAGGTACTCCTGAGCACCAAAGCCAACCGAGTAGCCCGTCACAAAGGCGAATTCGGGATATGACTCCAATAACCATATCCATTTTTCTATGGCTGTCGGCTCCAGCAGATCATCCGAGTCAAGCTGAACCACATATGGCGTGTGCGCAGCCCGATAGCCGGTATTCCGCCCGGCGCTGAGCCCCTGGTTGACCTCGTGCTCAATCACCCGAATCCGGGTATCTGTATTGCGGTAGGAGTCGAGAATGGCCAGGGCTTCCGGGTCGGTCGAGCCGTCGTTGACAATAATCCATTCCCACTGCTGGAAGGACTGCCGCAAGACGGACCGCGCCGTCTCATGAAAAATCGCGCCGGTGTTGTAATACGGCGTCACGATGCTCACGACCGGCGGGGCGGTCGGATCGACCGGACGATAGTCATAGCCCGGACGCCGGTCCGAGGCCGGGGTATTGGTGTAATCGGGGTTCTCCGGATCAATCATCAGACTTGCTCTCTTTTGCCGGCAATCCCCGGGCGGGGTTCACCAGTCTCAACAGCAGGCCCAGACGGCCCCAGAGACTCGTCCGCCAGTGTTCGGCCTGGGTCTGCCAGTGTTCGGCCTGTTCTCCACGTTGCCGGGCAATATTCTCCCAGTTGTTCCGGTGTTCTTCCAGCCACGCCTTGCCTTTCTCCAGCTCGCCTATCCATGTCTCTCGCTCCTGGGCTAATTCCTGCCAATTCGTCCGCTGCTCTTCCAACCACGTCTTGCCCGTTTCGAGCTCTGCTATCCAGCCCTTGAGTTCACGAATCAAGTCGTTCTGGGTCTCGGCCACGCTGCGCCAACTGGCCTGTTGACCCTCCAGCCAGGCTTTCCCGCGCTGGAGTTCCGCGGCCCAGTGCCGGAGCGCATCAAGGGCGGTCAAGGCGTCGTCAAGGAGCGGGCCGTCGGCGTGCGATCCCCGCTCATGGTACAACCGCAGGCCACGGCGGGCGGCAGTGGTTATCTCCTCCACCCCGCGCTCGAATTGATAGGCGTGCGACGCGTTGCCGCCGTGCCAGCGATAGCGGACCAGGGGACGCGCCAGAAAGCCAACCCGATACGTCAGGCACAGCCTGAGCCACATGGCATAGTCACAGGCAAAGCCCAGGTCCGGGTCAAAGCCACCCTGTTCGAGCAGGGCGCGTCGCCGGGCCAGGACGGTAGGCGCGCACACCCGGTTGCCGTTGAGGAGCAGGGTCCGAAAATACTCCGGTCCATCCCACAGCGTGTCGTCGGTCGCGTCCTCAATCCAGTTTGCAAAAGAAGTTGGGGCCGACTCCTCGGCCAGTGTTTCCACCGCGGAATGGACAAAACCGACCGTTTCATCCGCGCTCAGCAGTTGAACTTTGCGCTCCAGATTTTCGGGCAGCATGACGTCGTCCTGGTGAAAGAGACACACCAACTCTCCGGCGGCGAGTTCAAGACAGCGGTTCCAGTTGGCCGGGATACCCAGCCGCGTCGGGTTGCGGTGCAGCTGTAGTCTCGGGTCAGACACTGACTGGACAATATCGAGCGTCGCGTCGGTTGAGCCGTCGTCGACTATCAGGAGTTCAAAATCCTGACAGGTCTGGTCCAGAATGCTGCGTAGCGCCTCTTCGATAAACGCCGCACCGTTATACGTGGGCAGACACACGCTCACCGTGCGGGTCGGTGGCAGTTTCGGTCTCCCCTCTCTCGCCGGGAGCGGGCTAGGGTGAGGGCTTCCTTTCTGGCGCGGGCTTTCTTCCCTCGGTTTGCCCTGCATGGCCTCATACACGGCCTCCATATCCTGAGCATATGCCGCCGGGTCCCGCATTGGCGTCGCGGCTGGCGTAAGCTGTTCCCGCAGCCGAGGGTCGGTCCGCAGCCGCTCCAGGCAGCGCCGCAGGTCGTCGGCGTTCTCGGCTTCAAACAGCAGGCCGTTCACCCCGTCCCGAATGACTTCGGGCAGGGCGCCGCGCCGGGCGGCAATGACCGGCAGACCGGCCTGAAGGGCCTCTCGCGTGCCCAGCGAAAAGGTTTCTTCGCACAGGCTGGGAACAACCAGCACATCGTGCTGAGCCAGAATCGCACTGAGTTCATCATGAGCATACGTGCCACAGAAACGAACGGGCAGGTCGGCCGCGTCTGCCTCCAATTGGTCGGCATAGGCGTTCCAGGCCGCAGCCCGCTCACCGTACAGAGAGACGGTGAGGCTGCCGGCCGGCACGCCCCGCACGGCCTGTATAAGCAGATGCGGGCCTTTATGCGGCACGAGCGCGCCAATATACAACACCCGCATGGGCTCCCGGTGTTTCCGGTCTTCTGGCTGCATCTGTTCTGGGAGAGCGGCCATCCTGGCCGCTTGCGGGCTGGAAGCCCGCACTCCTTGAACGGGCGTGACACCAGGAGCCAGGACCTGGAGACGAGGCTCCAGAAACGGAAACAGCTCGGACGTTCGGTCGGCCAGAAACCGGGACGGCACAATCACCCGCTGCGGGATATGGAGGAGTTGCTCAAAATACCGAAACCGCCGGCGGGCCTCCTCCGCGTTTGTCTCCGTCTGTAGACAGGCAATACAGCGCTCGCCCCGGTCCGGCCCCGGGCACAGCCGGCTGCGGTTGTCTATGAGATGGATACGGGCGCAGGCGAAAAAGAAATCGTGCAGGCTGAGGACAACCGGATAGCCGAGTTGGGCCGCGGTCCGCAGCACACTCCCGGACAGATGGATGACGTGCTGAACGTGCACGACATCAGGACGAGAGTCGGTCAGTACCCGCTGGAATGCCTCGTCGAGAAACGGATGATCGTACTCCAGACGAAAATGTGAGGCGTGGCCGAGATTGTTGACAATCCGCACAACACGCACCCCAGCCGTATCGGGCGCGTCCTGTCGTACCGAGAATTCCACGACAGCGGTATCGGCGGTCCGGGCGAAGACCGTCACCTGATGGCCGTGCCGGACAAGCGCCTGAGCCAGACTTGCGGTGACGAGTTCCACCCCACCCCGCTTCTCGGGCGGATAGCCGTGCACGACCTGGAGAATACGCATAGGCCGTTTATTTCTGTTTTATACTCTCCTGTAAAGAAATCCGCCGGACCAGAGCGGGAGCCAGGACCTGCTTGCGTTCGCCAAGCCAGGTACCGCATAATGCCGCAAGATGCCAGGCCAGGGCTATCCCCCCCCAACGCAGTCCGACCCGCAGGCGGCCCTGGTTTTTGAGCCAACGCCAGAACGACAGGTCTCGGCGCGCGGCGCTCCAGGCCGCTGACAACGTATGACGTAGGGACAGACGGGAAGCAGAACCGACATCGCTCAGCGCTCGCGCATGATCGAAATGCCGCCTGAAATTGGGCCAGGCGCCATAACCGTGGGAATGAGACACCAGCGAGTCGGCCCGATAAGCGGTTTGATACCCGGCCTCAAGCACGCGCTTGGCCCACAGTTGGTCCTCGGCGAATTCCACCTCGGGGAAAGGGAATTGCTGCCATACGCTGCGACGCAGCACCGAGCTGACGTTAGAGAAGAAACAAAAGAAGGCGGGATTGTCGGCGTAGTCGGGAGCGTCACTGCTGTTCAGGCAAGATTCCGCCCGGCCCGACAGCTCGTCTTCAACAATGCGCCGCCATTCCATGGGGTGACAGTGCGGGCGGGGGAGATGGCGGCTATATGCCCCGGCAATTGACGGCTCGGCTCGGAGGGGGGCCAGCAGTGCGGCCAGCCAGTCGGCATTGGCCGGAGTCGCGTCCTGGGTCAGAAACACCAGATAGTCGCCCCGCGCCTGCGCCGCAGCCAGATTCCGAGTTTTACCGTGGCCGAACTCCTGGGGCGGAATCCGTATGACGCGCACGGCGTGCGACTCAAGAATAGCCAGGGTCTGGTCACGCGAGCCGGAATCCACCGCAATCACCTCCTCTAGCTGAAAGCGGCCCCGTTGTTGACCGATGCGGTCCAGCACTTCGGCCAGATAGCGTTCACCGTTTTTTGTGACCAGGAGAACAGACACGCTCGGTAGATTGGTCATAGCGTATGGAAAATAACCCTGCCCGCTCCTCTAACATCCCCTCCTTGGAGGGGTGGCCCGAAGAGCCTGCCCCGTACTCGATACGGGGGCCGGGGTGGGTTCCTGGAGCCTGCTCACGAAAATACCCACCCCGCCGCTACGCGGCACAAAGAGGAAGCGTGTCCTCCAACAGCCAGGTAAATGCTGGACACGTTTCCTCTTTCCCTCCAAGGAGGGGAATTTTTCCTATCCCCTCTCGGGAGGGGTGGCCCGAAGAGCCTGCCCCGTACTCGATACGGGGGCCGGGGTGGGTTCCCCAGCGATCAGACTTTTGTCTTACGACACACAATAGCGGCATTATCGGGCCGCGCCCACATACTGTTGATGGCATGACCGGCTCCCTCTGCCCACGCGGCAAGGGCTTTTCGCTGCGCGTCCATCTCCTGCCGGAGACGCTCTTCCAGGGCCGGCAGGTCCGCGGCCGGTGTGAGTCGCAACCGGCGCAGAAGCTGGAAATATACGGACCTGAGCTTTTCCTTTAGCCAGCCTCTGGGCCGTGGAGGCTGGCCCCTGCCCGTCTCCACGGCCTGTGGCAAGACGAGCGGCGGCAACAAATAGGGCACGTCCTCACGGTTGGAGTGGGTGACCTCAAGGCCGGCGTGCCGGCAGATCGCTTCCAGCAACTCCGGGTGATAGAAGCGAACATGCTCGGGGTCACGCCAGAAGCCCAACAACTGCATGCGGATGGATTCGGGATTGGGCACGACAATCACCACGGTTCCCGCCGCACTCACGCGCGGTGCCAGCAATTCAAAAAAACGCAGCACCTGCTCAAAGGGCAGATGCTCCAGAAAATGCGAGCAAAAGACCCCGTCATAGGTCTCGGTCGTCTGCTCCAGAAAGGCGAAGACATCCTGTTCCACGATATCCCAGCCATGCTGTTTCACCCAGGCCACCACAGCGGGATTGCGCTCAACCCCGAGCGCGGGAATCCCGTGCTCGGCCAAGAGTTCCAGAAAAATGCCCGAGCCGCAGGCCAGGTCCAGCACCTTGTGACAGCCTTGAAAATGGGCCACATAGCCGCTCTGCATCTCCCGGTTCCACTGCCGGTCGCGCAGCGTGAATTCATAGTGAGAGTAGTCGAAACGGTCAGCCATTTTTTACGCGTTTAGAGATAATCGGCAAAAAATCCCCGGCAGCGCCCGAAGGCATACCGGCCAAACCAAAAGAGCCCGACCGCCCAGCATACGCTGTACGCCAACGCACCGCCCAGGTTCAGGCTGCCGGACAGAATAATCGAGCGGTAGGCGTCGGTAATCGCCACCATCGGATTCAGGATGAACAGCGCGCCGATGGCTTCCGGGATGAGACTGGCCGGATACAGAATCGGGGTCAGGAAAAACCACACCAGAAAACCCGCTGTCGCGATTTGCTCGACATCCCGAAAAAAGACATTCCCACAGGCCAGCAGCATACCCAGCCCAATCGCCAGGAGCAGTGCCAGACCCAGGGGCAGGCACAGCAGCAGCCCGATCCCGCCGATGAACGTGCCTTTCCACAGCATCAGCCCGACCAGGAACAACAGGAAGCCGACGCCCTGTACCAGAAAGCTGGCCAGCACCACCGCAACGACCAGCAGTTCTGACGGAAATTGCAACTTCTTCACCACGTTGGCATTGTTTGTAATGGCCGTCACCGAGCGCAAGCAGGCCTCTTGAAACGCCAGCCATGGCCACAGGCCACAGAAGACAAACTCGGCAAACCCATGTCCCCCCTCAACCTCGCCCACCCGGTAGATCACCGAGAATACCATAGTATACAGACCTAACAGGATGGCCGGCTGGATCAAGGACCACAGACCGCCCAGACTCGTACCGGCGAAGCGGGCGCCGATCTCACGCCGGACCATGGTCACCAGGAGATAGCGATGGGTCGTCAGGATTGTAGACATAGCGAACTATATACCAAGACAGCACGGCCTTGAAATCCCTACGCCTTGTCCTTCGTCCGAGTAGCATGCCACAACGCCGACCCGAAACCCTTCACATGAACGCAGTCCGCCGACGCTATCCTCGCGGCCGTCAAACGGTGCTGTCACCGGGTCGATCAACACTTATGCCACGAGCTTTAGAGGTGGGGTACTAGAGCAATTTGTGATTCTGTGTAGCCCCAAGCAGAGAGTAGCCTCCAGATCATCCGACCTATGGAACCAGTTTTTGGTTTTTACGCAGTCGGGATAACTCACGAAAGTGGAACTCACCCTCCCAGACTTTGCCCCTGCCGGGGACAAACTGGCCAGTATTGATGCTGGCGATGTCATAGTCTGGAAGTCCAACCGTTGCCATGCACTTTTCCTCGAATCTCATACCGTTTGTGAAGAACTCGAAATCCCGGTTGTCGAAGCCGTATCGCTTCCGAATGCTGGGCAGGTCCTTCCTGTCGGTGGGAATGAGGTGCAGGAAGAAAAGCTCCTGCGTGTCTGTGTCGTTGCACGGGTTTTTGACGTAGGTCAAGCTGTTTTGGTTGAGATAGATGTCAAAGGTGGAACTGATGACAGGCTCGCCGTCCACAATGGACTGATAGGCTGACCGGAATGCGTCAGCATCCGCGGACGCCAGAGCAATACTGATCTCGCCGCTCCAGAGACGGCGCTGGCCGAAGATGAACTGGCCGGTACGGATACTGGCTATATCGTAGTCGGGAAGGTCAACTATCGCGGCGCATCCTGTGGGGAGCCACACTTGATGCGTATTGAAATGGAAGTCGAGATTGTCAAAGGTACGTTTCCATAGTTGGCTCTGCTCGGAAAGGTCGACCTTATCCACGGGAACAATATGCAGGAAGAACAGGTGGGCAGTGTCAATGGGGCTGCACTGGTCCCTGACGTAAATCAAGCGGTCGCGGTCGTGGTACACGTCGAAGTCGGAGCGAATAGCAGGATGGGTGGTTTCAATCAGCTTGATGACCGGATGATTTGTCTGGTCTGCGAGGTAGAGCCAGAGGAGCAAGGAGCTGAGGAGGAATCCGCCGGTAAGTACCAGCGCACGGAGATAGCTCATTTGCATCAAGGCAAGGATGAAACACGACCAGCACAGCGCGAGTAGCAGAGCCACAAATCGGGCGGTTCGGAACGCGAAATCGTCCGGCAGGATAAACTGAAAGCAGACCAGCAGCATCAGCCCGGCGATCCATACGAGGTCATAGGCGAGTCCCGGTCGGCCGCGCCAGGCCTGAAGGCTGGCAAAGAATGCCGCGCTGAGCAGCGCCAGCCCCGAAAAGACGCTCAGCACTTTGCCCGCCGGCATACCGATTGGCACCATCATCCAAAAGCCTCGGATGTCCCTGATTATCGGCAACTTTTGCCAGCCCAGGGCTCCACAGCCCGGACACGCGCTCACCAAGAGGGTAGTGCCCCTCGCTATTTGCTCTTGTGTGGCCGGTCCGGCTAAGGTTTCCTCGGTGATTCGGTCTAAATGATTAGCTGCCGAAAATAGGAGAGAGCCGATCACTCCGGTAGGATAGGCGTTCACGTGGGGGCTTCCCAATTCATACACAACGGCCTTAGTGGCCTGTCCCAGGGCGAGGCAGACGGCGAATCCGGCGATATACAGTGCGATGTATTCGACTGACCGCCGGGTCCTCTCTCTCACGTTCAGCCGCTCGTACCCGAACCAGGTGATCGACCCGATGAGCGCCATGGCGAGAAAGTTATGACCGTCGAACAACCATAGGTAGGACGACACCATTCCCGTGATGAAGCAGAACAGCGGGGCTGTACGGGTTGAGGCCCGCCACCCCAGTAACAGGGCCAGCAGGGCCGCCGCCAGCACCGCCCACAAATGGGGTATGCCGTTGGCAATGTCCGCGAAATATCCGATACGGGAGAAGAAGACATTGAACACAATGAGCGGAGCGACAGCCAGCAGTGGCCGGCATCCCAGCAACAGGAGCGTAGCCGCCAACAGTAAATACGCGCCAAAGATGCTCAGCCTGATGAGCCAGTGGATTTCAAAAACGGACAGGTACTGCAGGGCGATGGCGAAGAGCGCCTTGCTGCCCCACCAGTAACGGGCTTTGGATAGCGTCTTCGGGAGTTCCGCGCCGCCGGAGGCGGCCTCTACCTCGACGCAGGGGCTTGAAAGTAACCCCATTGCCACCTCAAAGTTTTCCAGTAGCACGGCATCCATCAAGGCGGGGTCTTCGGTCGCTCGCTCCGCTCCCGCCAGCACCATCATCGCTATCTCGCAGAATTCTCTATCAAACAATGGCCTGGCGCTTGAAAAGTACCGGATGTCTCCATCCGGCAGGTTGGCCGCGAACTCGTCGGCAAACCTTTGCTGTGCCAGGTCGTAGGGAATCTGGTTGCCGAGATGATGCAGGAAGAAAAAGAACGTTGTGCCGAAAATCGTAACTGTGGTGTATAACAGGACGGCCCGGGCAGGCATTCGGCATGCCGACATCAGGGATTTCCAGCGCAAGACGTAACCCATGGCATTCAGGTCATTTCACCCTGCCGTGCCGGGTTGTCATCCAGCAGTGGGTTTCTCACGAATCTTTGTGATGCCAGCAGGGTGAGTAAAAAGCCGGAGAACATGATCTCTACCGCCACAATCAGCACGGTCACGGAAGGTATGGCGACGCGCAGGCGCATTTCGACATCCAACACGCCTCCCGCGCCGGTCTGCGACCATACGCACACACTCCAGACGCCGCCCGCCACTCCCGCCAAAGCAAGCGCGCCCCCTACCGCGAGCGCTTGTTCCAGGACGTGATAGCGCAACACCCTTGCCGACCACCTTCCGTCTGTCAGGCCAATGCTTTCACCAAACAGGCCTGCCGCCAAGGCGAAGCCAATAAGCTGCGTTCCGCAAACGATGAAACCAGACCCGAACAACATCGTATAGGCGCCGAAGCTGCCCCTAGCCTCCACTGGATGTAGAATAGGTACGGTCATAAGAACCACGCCCACCGCGAGCAGGAGGCATCCGGGATACAAGAAGAGCCAGTGTGGAGATAGCATCAGCAGAAGCCGCAAATGACGCCGCCCGTCGCGCCATATCCGCAGATGGGGAGTGCGCTCAGGGTCCAGGGCGGGGCGTTGCTTCACAGGTACTTGGGCGATGCGCATATTCTTGCGGACCGCCTTGATTATCATCTCACTGGCACATTCCATACCCGGGGATTGTAGCCCCAGGGTGCGCACACTGGCCGCGCTGAAGCCGCGCAAGCCGCAGTGGTAATCCCTCACCGGGGAGGGAAAGAGGAGCCGTCCGAGGCCGGACAGCAGGGGAGCACCCACGTAACGGTTCAGGAACCGCATCGCACCGGGATCGGCTCTCCCGGCGAACCGATTCCCAATGACAAAATCGTGACCGCCTTGCAGGGCTTCCCAAAACGGCTCCAGTGCGCTCAGGTCGTGTTCGCCATCGCCATCGCCATCGCCCAGAATGATAAATCGCCCGTGAGCAGCGGCAATGCCGGCGATGATCGCGTTGCCGTACCCTCTACGGAGCTCCCGTACCACACGCGCCCCGGCCTCTTCCGCCAGGACCGCCGACCGGTCCTGACTGTCGTTGTCCACGACCAGCACTTCGCCGGAGATGGCGTTTCTCTCCAGAAACCCGCGTGCGTCATCGACGCAATTGGTGATGGACTTCTCCTCGTTACGGCAGAGGATCAGAATTGTCAGATCAGGGGGAACGTTATTCATTGGAACGCCACGAGCTTTAGAGGCGGGGTACTAGCCCGAAACCAGGAAATCGCCGATGACGAGATGGTCCATCCCGGTCTGTTGGAACATGGCAATGGCATCATACGGCGTGTTCACAATCGGGTCCCCCTTCAAATTAAACGACGTGTTGAGCAGCCCATGAATCCCCGTCAGCTTCCCGAATTCGGTAATCAGCGCATGGTAGCGCGGGTTGGCCTCTTGTGTCACGACTTGGGCGCGGGCCGTGGCATCGACATGCATGGCGGCGCTCAGGTCGCGCCGACCGGCCGGGGTCGTCGGCAGGGCCATGGTCATAAAGGGGGCTGATACGGACGTGGGGAAATAGCGCGCGCGCTGCTCCACGACCACCGAGGGCCCAAAGGGCCGCCAGTCCTCGCGGTGCTTGACCCGATTATTCACCCGATCCTTCATGCCCGCGTCACCGGGGTTGGCCAAAATGGATCGATTCCCCAAGGCGCGCGGCCCCATTTCCATCCGGCCCTGGAACCAGCCCAGAATATTGCCGTCCGCCAGCAGCTCGGCCCCACGGCTGGTCACATCCGAGCAAGCCGCATACGAGACGCCCGTCTCCTCAAGAGCGGCTTTGATGTCCTGATTGCTCCATTCCGGGCCGAAATAGGCATGCGGCAGGGGGATAGGGCGTTTGCCCGTTTCCCTGGCATACAGCGCAAACGCCGCACCAATGGCGCAGCCCGGATCGTTGGCTGCCGGCGGCACATACAGACGCTGCACCGCGGGATGCGCGGCCAGTTCGCCGTTCATCTTGGCATTCAAACCCACCCCGCCGGCCAGACAGAAGTCGTGCCAGCCGGTCTGCGCAAAGAGCAGATCGAACAAATGCGCGCCAATACGCTCCGTCACCGCCTGGAGCGAGGCGGCAATATGCTCGTCCGTGCCGTCGATCGGGTTTTTCCGATACGCTCGCGGCGGCCCGAAAAAACGGCTCAGCCCCACCGGCACCTCGGACAACCAGCCGACGATGGCCTGTGACCAATAATCGTGCGGCCGGGTGATAAACCCATCCGGCGTGGGACTTATTATCTGGTCGAATACCTCGGCGAAGCGGTCTTCGCCATACGAGGCCAGCCCCATGACGCTGCCCTCGCCGTCCAGAAACGTAAACCCGAGAAAATTCGTGACCGCGGAGTAGAGCATACCCAGCGAGTGCGGCATGGGGATTTCGGCCAGGTGGGTGATCTGCGCGCCCTCGCCTTTTGCCAGGATCGCCGTGACCGACTCTCCCCGCGCATCCAGGGACAGGATATTGGCTTTCTCAAACGGCGAGCACAGGAAGGCGGTCGCCAGATGGCAGTCGTGATGGTCGATTACCTCAAGCCGGACGCCGACGGTTTTGGCAAACGTCTCCACATAGCTGCGGATCATTTGCAGGTTCCTGAAATAGCTGAGCAGGTCGTGGGGATGACGCTGGAAGTGCGAGAAAAACGGCTCAACCTTCCAGTCGTCGCACAGGCTGCGGGAACAGTCGTAATAAAACGCCAGGGCGTCGATCTCGCCAAAATCGACCCCGGCCTGGTCGAGACAGAACCGGATCGCCTGATGGGGGAATTTGCCGTGGGCGTGTTTTTGCCGGATCAGGCGTTCTTCCTCGGCATAGGCGACCAACTCCCCATCCCGGACCAGGGCCGCAGACGCATCGTGAAAGAGCCCGGTCACGCCCAGGACAATCATGCCGCCCCCTGGGCCGCAAGCTGGCTGCGCACCTCGTGTGCTATGGCGGCGGGATCGACCAGCGCTGAGGATGAGACAATACTCAGGAACAGCCGCGCGGCCTGGAACACCTGCGCCTCGGTCAGGGTCATGGCGAACTCATCCTCAAGCGCGCGCAGGGCTGCGGCGCGTTGCGCGTCGTCCAGGAAACGTCCGTTGTCCTGCATGCGGTTTCTCCTCCTGCTTCCCCTTTTAGCGCGCAGCCTTCTTGGCCGCCTGGTCCCTTCTCCTGATGGGGATAACCCACCCCGCCGCTACGCGGCACCCCTCCAGGGAGGGGATGGGGATGTGCTGTTCTTCTATCCCCTCCTTGGAGGGGTGGTCCTGAGCTTGTCGAAGGGCCGGGGTGGGTTCCTGTTCGCATCACGTCCAGCTCCCGACAAAGCACTGATCTTCGTCAGACCATTCAACAATCTTGACATACCGAGCACGCTCTTGCATCTGCCTGCTTTTCCACTGGGAGCGCGGCCATCTTGGCCGCCTGCTTCCTTTCTCCCAGGAGTGCGGCCATCTCGGCCGCCTTGCCGTTGCGGGCTGGAAGCCCGCACTCCCAGTGGGGGAAGCCCACACGCCTATTGAGTCATCACGTCCAGCATCTTATTGGCGTAGTCTTTGCCACACGTAACGGGAGGCAAGGGTTTACCGTCATTCTTGTACAGGGCAATCGTTTCGTCCACAATTGCGCATAATTCCGCAAAGACTGCTTTTTCGTCTTCCCCGTGACAGCCGCCATAGAACAGTCCCGGACAGCTCCCGACAAAGCACTGATCTTCGTCAGACCATTCAACAATCTTGACATACCGGGCACTTTCTTTCATCGTTTTGACTCCTCAATTGCGGCCTTTACAGCTTTCTCCTGATAGTGTTTTGCATCAGCACCAAGTTTGTCGGAGATAGTTATAGATTTAGTCCCCCTGGGATGCACGAAATTTCTATGACTTCCTTTTCCGCCCCGATTCACGAACCCTGCTGCTTCGAGGTCTCTGATAAGGGCTCTGATTTTTCGAGGCATCCGTATTATGGCGGCCACGCAGGGCGACCCCTACATCTTCCTGCTTTTTCACTGGGAGCGCGGCCATCTTGGCCGCCTTGCCGTTGCGGGCTGGAAGCCCGCACTCCCAGTGGGGAAGCCCACACGCCTATTGAGTCATCACGCCCCAGTGGGGAAGCCCACACTCCCATCAACAATCCTGACATACCGGGCACGCTCTTTCATCTTCCTTCTTTCTCCCAGGAGTGCGGCCATCTTGGCCGCTGCCTTCCTTCTCCTGATGGGGATAACCCACCCCGGCCTTCGGCCACCCCTCCAAGGAGGGGATAGAAGAACAGCACAAAGGCATTTCCCCATCCCCTCCCTGGAGGGGTGCCGCGTAGCGGCGGGGTGGGTGCCTCTTCGCATCACGTCCAGCGGTGCGGCAAACGACACACGCCCAGCTCCCGGCTCTCACCCCGCACCGAAAAATCCTTTTCGATGGTATCAAACATGCGCAAGCCAGTGTGGTCAAGAACATGCGTCCGAAAGGTATAGTTGCCGGGTAACAGGCTGAGACTGACCTCATACCCAATCCGGAAGGTGTGAGTGTCCACGCGCTGGGGTTCGACGTGGTCCATGTCGCTGAAAATACCGTACACGCCGAACTTGTCGTTGCGCCGCACATGGCCGACCGCAAAAACGGGCGGCTGGCCGTCCGGCACTTCGGCGATCATTTCGAGCCGGGCGGTCTCGCCCAGGTCAAACTCGTCGGTTTCCCGGTTGTCGGCGTTCAGCAGGCGGACCTGGCGCAAGCGGCTGGGCCGGGAAGCAGCGGCCACGGGCTGCGCCTCCGCTTGCTGCTCTTCCCGGGCCTCCAACTCGCGCAGATAGTCCTCAAACGCCAGCGTCACCTCCGCCGCCCCCCCCCAGGCTCTGACCTGGCCGTGGTCGAGCCACAGGGCTTTCTGGCACAGTTTCCGGACGTGGTACATGCTATGGGAACAGAACAAGAGCGTTTTCCCCTGGCCCAGAAACGCCTCCATACGGCGAATACATTTCTTCTGAAACGCCTCGTCGCCAACGGCCAGCACTTCGTCCGTAATCAGGATATCGGGCCGGATGCTGGTGGCGACGGCAAAGCCCAGGCGCATATACATGCCCGAGGAATAGGTTTTGACCGGCTGGTCGATAAAATCGGCCAGTTCGGCAAAGGCGATAATCTCCGGGACCAGCGCCTCGGTTTCCGCGCCCTCCAAGCCCAGCATGGCCGCGGAAAAATAGATATTCTCCCGCCCGGTATATTCCGGGTGAAAGCCCGTACCCAGCTCCAACAACGCCCCCACCCGGCCGGCCACTTGGACGGTGCCGGACGAGGGTCGGGTCACGCCGGAGATGAGCTTGAGCAGGGTGGATTTGCCCGAACCGTTGCGCCCGATAATGCCGCACGACTGGCCGGCTTCCAGGCACAGATCAACCTCCTGCAAGGCCCAGAAGTCCTGATGATAGCGGCGGGACGACACAAACAGTTCCTTGAGCCGGTCGAGCGGCCGAGCGTACAGCTTATAGCATTTCCCCAGATTGTGCGTGCGGATAACCCAGTCTGACGAGGGGATATTCATTACCTCCTCTCCCCCGGAGGGAGAGCCTGTCCTGAGCCCAGTCGAAGGAGGCTGGGGTGAGGGGGATACGGCAGAGCGAGACACGACCGACATCTACGACCGTTTGATGGCTTCCGCCAAGACCATCACAATGCCCAGTACTATCAGCCCAACAGTCATCTCCTTGTATAAGGAGCTAAATCGATCCGCTGTCCGTATCCGGATACCCTGAACATCATTCTTGAGATCGGCCATGCCTGCCCTTAACCGAGCTATGTCCGCCTTTAACTCGGCTACATCCGCTTTCAACCGTTTTTCCAGATCGTCCATACCCTATCCTTCACCTCAGCGTGGTTGTCTCAGCTTGTCGCGCCTCAAAGCCCGCTACGACTGTAGCAATTCACGATTCCGTATAGCCATGCCTCCTACAACAGTTTCACGATTGCCGCGACCGCCGTTACAACGCACAGCCCCATGAGCCAGATATGCTTGCGTAGGCCCGCTATGTCCGCCTTTAACTCGGCTTTCACCTCGGCGATGGCTGTCTTCACCTCAGCGGTCGTTGCACCCGCCATAGGGCACCCAGCCTACCAACTCGCCACACAAAACACAAAGCTCCCGATCTCCTATCCCCTCCCTGGAGGGGTGGCCCAAAGAGCCTGCCCCGTACTTGATACGGGGGCCGGGGTGGGTTCCTGGCACGCCCGCACGCGGAAACCCACCCCGCCGCTGACGCGGCACAAAGAGGAAGCGTGTCCTCCACCAGCCCAGTAAACGCGGGACACGTTTCCTCTTTCCCTCCAAGGAGGGGATGGTTAGGGGGGAACGCGGCACAAAGAGGAAGCGCGTCCTCCAACAGCCACGTAAATGCGGGTGAGGAGATGATATGATTTGCACCGATAGGGTTGGGAGGTCACTCCCCTATGAATCTCGGGACGAGCACGGGGACAAAGGTTTCAGTTTTGGGGTGCAGTCCGCTCGATCAGCGCCTTTAAGGCCAGCATATTCTCTTCATGCTGCTGGTCACGGTAGCGCGCGCTCTGGCGCATGAGCTTCAAGCCCCAGGCAATCAGAGCGCATTGTATCAAGCCCACCACCCCAGCTATCCCGGCCTGGGCATACATTGCCCACAGGGAAGCATGCTGGAAAGCAATCGTCGCGGTCTCAAACTCAGTCATGGTTTCGTTTCTCCTCCTCCTCGTCCTTCGTGTCAAGATTGTCGGGCTATGGTAGTGGCCTCATGAGGCAGTGCCAAGGCCCTCCCTATCCCCTCTCGGGAGGGGTGGCCCAAAGAGCCTGCCCCGTACTTGATACGGGGGCCGGGGTGGGTCTCCTATCCCCTCCCTGGAGGGGTGGCCGTAGGCCGGGGTGGGTTCCTGCGCGGTAGTGAGAGACGACGAAACCCACCCCGCCGCTACGCGGCACCCCTCCCGAGAGGGGATGGGGCATCAGTCTGCTTTTTAATCGAAGATGTCTGGGGGGAGTTTAGGCACCTTGAGATTCAGTTCCAACTGTCGGCCTCAGCCCGGTAGCAATTTGAGCAGGGCCACAATCACCCCGCCCTGGACAATCAGCGCCCCCACCATCCACTTAATCAGGTCGGATTTGACCTCGGCGAGACCAGCCTTGGTCTCTTGGCGCAGGACTTCGATGTCGGCCTTGGTCTCTTGGCGCAGGACTTCGATGTCGGCCTTGGTCTCTTGGCGCAGGACTTCAATGTCGCGTTGGATGGCGGCGATCTCCCGTTGGACTGCGGCGATATCAGCTTGGGTAGCAAGGTTGGTGTTGAGCAGATGCACCTGCTCGTCGGCCAGGACTTCGGCCTGCTGCTCGGTAAAGCCGTTCTCGGTCAAATGCTTGACGAACCGATGGGTGTCAAAGGCAATCGCTTCGGACATGGGACGGAACTATAGCATAGTCCCGGCGCGCGAGGTATGCCGCGCTCCCAGGAAGCGGGGAACCGAGGTCAGGTCACGGGCGTCGACATTCGGGTCACGCGCTCGAGATCGTCCAGCGGGAAGACCGTGTCCTTCCACTCCACGCCTTCCACCCGGCGACAGCGCGCCGCCTGTCTGTCCGGATACGCCTCCATAAGCACCATGACCGGCCCGCCCGCTTTCTCCCGGACCAGATCGCCCTTCTGCAACGGCCCCGGCACTGCCACCTCGGGCAGCCGCTTTTCTGCCTGCTGGAACATTGCCCGTGCTACGAGACGCGGGTTAGTGGAAACCAATCGATAGGTGGAACCCCGCCGAATCCGGCGTATCATCGACCCTGCCGTCCGGCGACTCACGGCCAGCGTCTGGCATATCACCGGCAGACTCGCCTCCTCTGTGCGGTGCATCGTCATCACAAAGACCGCCAGCACCCACGCCCGCAGCGGCAGCCTGCTCCGCTGGAGCGCTGTGCCCGTCTTGAGGCTGAAATACTGTCGGCACGTCGTACACCAATACGGCATGGGCTGTGCAGGGCCGACTGCCTTGGTCTGCGGAGACCCACAGTGCCCGCACACCCGCCCCTCCGGCCAGCGCACACTCTCCAGCCAGCGCCGGGCCGTGTCCTCATCCGGGAATTGCTCAAATAGGGTTGCAATAGTCATCATGGCAGCCCCTTATGATGGGGCAACCTGCCATGATGGAGCAACCTGTTTAAATGCGCTGAACAATGGAAGGAAAAAAGCCCGAGAGCATCTTCCGGTTATGCGTTCAAGGGTCGGGACGACGAAACCCACCCCGCCGCTCCGCGGCACCCCTCCGAGGAGGGGATAGAAGAACAGCACAAAGGCATTTCCCCATCCCCTCCTCGGAGGGGTGGCCCGAAGGGCCGGGGTGGGTTCTCCCCATCAGGAGAAAGCGGGAAAGGCCACGATGGGGGAGGCAAAACGAGGCATCGAGCCCCCCTGGGAGTGCGGGCTTCCAGCCCGCAAAGAAAAAACAGGCGGGCAAGATGCCCGCGCGCCCAGGAGAAAGGAAACAAGCGGCCAAGATGGCCGCACTCCCAGGAGGGGAGGGTTCAGGACAAAAAAGAGGCATGAGCCGCAACCCCTGCCTCCTGGTGTGAGTGCCGTGTTGGGCGGAAGGGCTATTACGGAACGCGGCTCTTGCAGGAAGGAACAAAAGCCATTATTTTTAGGGTAACACTACATGAAGGAGGAGGGATATATGCTTTATCTTGGCCCTGGAATTGGCCCCATCGTGTAGAGTGTTTTGTCTGCCCATAGGAATCGGTGGGCAGACATTTCTTCCTATTTCACCAATTTTATCAGTACTCTTTCTGCCTTTTTTGCCGCAGTAAGCGTGCTCTCTTGCTGCGCGACGTACAAGTCAAAGAGCTTAAGCTTTCTCGTATTCGGCCAGTTCCGCACATACTCCAGTTCAAAACTCGCCGCGATAGCGTTCAAACTAGATTGTTCATAGAAATAATCCACTACCGATTCTTCTCCTTGAGGATCAAGCCACTCCATCACCCCAATAATGTGATTGTAGGTAAGATCGGCATCGGCTGAAATCACAATATAGGGTGTGTACGCCGGATTGTTTGTGATGTCTGCTCGGGCGCTGGCATTCACCGTCGGCACGTTTGGGTGATTCAGCAAGGTTATGGCCTTTTTCACGTGATGATAGGTCGCGTTGACAAGCTCTTGCTTACGTCGGCGTTCCATTCGTCCGTCCCTCCATACCCGCCAGATAAAAGTTGCCGCAGCGACGAAAGCGGCGGTGGCGGTAACACCAGACGCCGTAACTATCTGTTGAAATGGCGGCGGCTTTGTCGAGGTCGGATCGGCAAGAAGGAGGGGAGCCCAACAAAAGACGATCAGCAACGCGCACGAAAGAACGGAACTGTATTGCATAACCTGTTGGAGCGTAAACAGTCGTATCTGAGCTGTCAATTTAACCAGCTTGACCGCCTGGCGGGCTTCCAGCCCGCAAAGAAAAAACAGCGGGCAAGATGCCCGCGCGCCCAGGCAGGAAGGAAACAGCCGTGTAGGGCGGGTTCGCCGCAGGCGTTACCCCACATCGCCGCCCGTGTCGGATTACGCGCCGCTCATCCGACCTACGGCTGGAGCAATCTGAGCAGCGCCACAATCACCCCGCCCTGGGCAATCAGCGCCCCCACCATCCACTTGAGCAGATCGGCCTTGACCTCGGCGATATCTCGTTGGATGGCGGCGACATCGGCTTGGGTGGCCAGGTTGGAATTGAGCAGATGCACCTGCTCGTCGGCCAGAACCTCGGCCTGCTGCTCGGTAAAGCCGTTCTCGGTCAGATGCTTGACGAACCGATGGGTGTCGAACGCGATCGCTTCGGACATGGAACGCGACTATAGCACAGTCCAAGCGCTCAGGGCAGACCCGGCGGCGGCCGGTCGGCAGCTTTTGGCGGGAGCCGGGCGGGCTTCCCCCCCGCGCGCCCAGGAGGAAGGAAACACGCGGCCAGGATGGCCGCGCTCCCAGGAAGCGGGAGGTTGATCGTTTCCCGTTACCACCACCAATCTATCCCACCTTCCCAAGTTCGCATTTCCAGGATCGCTGCCAACCCAAAGAGCAAAAGAAACCCTCCACTGAGGCCCGCCAGTACGTGCAACCAGAAGATATTCCCCCAGAGTTGACTCAGCGCTCCAAGCAGCAAGCAGACAAACGCGATGCCCCAATAGATAAACGGATTTCCCATTGCCCCTTCCCTTGTCCTCGTTTTCGTTTCGGCCATTGCGCCAAGCCAATGACAAGTCCCCCGATGTCCACCCAGTTCGGGGCGGCCATGCTCTCCAGGGCCAGGACCGCACGCAGGGCCAGTTCCTCGTTCATTGCATCTCCTCTCCTCGCTTTGCTTGACAATCACACACAAAAAAAGGAGGCGAGGGCCGGAAACCCTTGCCTCCAGGATAAAACAAGGTCCAGGGTGCAACACGAGAGAATTTATTTACTCGTTTCAACCGTCTCGAAAGAAGACTGCACCATTTTTCCTCCCCTCTCAGAAACCGCATCCTCCACCAAAGCTCTCAGGTGCTTGGCATCGTCTTCGGAATCAAACGCAACCTCGCAAAGATATTTATAGGATCGTGTTGTCGAGGATGGGGTGTGCGTGATCTTCCCAAGTCCCGGAATGCCCACTTCCACCGTGGTCTTACCGTCTGCCATGACTCTCTACTCTTTCATTGACAGAGCATGCACGGCATCCAATGACTTTTGAGGGGTGGCAGATTCAAAATGGGAATCATCAGATCCAAAATTCCGATGGAACCACGATGCGCCCCCCGCTGTGCCGATCCCTCCGAGCACATCTAACAATGCCTCTTCAACGCTCTCGACATCTCCGACGACCGGAACGTGACGAGGGACTCGCTCGCGTAAAATTCGTCGTCTCTCATTCACCAAATTGATGAGCGCCTGCTTTGTTTGTTCATCCATGACCAGTAAGGCCATTGCCGCAGGCTTCCCCCCCAACTCCACGCGGGATGGAATCTCAGGATTCTGAGAAAATGTGATACGTGCCATGATGGGTTCCCTCCTGGCGGTGTACTTAGGGAATATACTATGTTTACCCTTACAGGGGCAAGGAGCTTTCCAGACGGATCGAGCGAGCACGAAAAAAGAGGCATGGGCCGCGCAACCCCTTGCCTCCTGGTGTGAGTGCCGTGTTGGGGGTTTATTCCCCTATGAATTTCGTTACGAATGTTCCCGGCGAGAGAAACAAAGCCGTCACGCCGACCAAGACCCGTACTTCCCCTTGGTCGCCTCATGTTTGGCCTGTTCTACTGCCTCTTTGGTCACAAAGTGAAGGTGTGCTTTTCCCACTATTTTTTGAAAAGGTCGGAATGGGTCCCAGTGCGTAAGAACTTTATGCGTTCAGCGTCTTCATCATCCCAGATCAAAAGCCAATTTGGTTCCACATGGCATTCCCACGCGGGCTTCCAGTCACCTTGTAAGCGGTGTTGTTTGTGAGGCGGTTCGAGTGGTGTACCAGCAATGATTTTCCTTAGCAGTTCGTTCAGTTTGGTTATGTCTTTTCCCCTCTTTTTTGCGAGCTTATAGTCTTTCTTGAACTGGTTCGTATAGTGTGGCTTACTCATCGTTCAGGGAGGCAATCATTTCTTCTGCACTCTCAAATCCCACCAATCCCTCTCCAGTTCGCGCTTGATGAATGGCCTCGCGGCTTTTCGCATTGGGGGTTTTTAATGCGTAGGGGTGCGGTTTCGTCTTCCGCTCAGTCCGCCCATGCACTCCACTCAACAGTCCCATCGCATACAGGCTTTCCGAGCCGTTGGGCTGTTTGTCCGCCATAGGGTGAATCCTCCTTACAGATGCCAAACCAAAATATATCTCTGTCTTCTTCACCGTCAACCCCAACCCTCTCCGCCCGCCCCGCCGCTTCGACTCCGTTCATGCTGAGCCTGTCCTGAGCGAAGTCGAAGGGCGTAGCGGAGCGAAGTCGAAGCAGGCTCAGGACAGGCCCTTCGACTCGGCTCAGGACAGGCGCTACGCGGCGCGAAGAGGAAGCGTGTCCTCCAACTATGCAGATGACATGACTCGGCGGCCCCCCGCTCCCTTGCGCTGTGCCTGTCTGCGACAGGGGGCCAGGAGGGCGGGCTTCCAGCCCGCACGCGGCCAAGATGGCCGCTCTCCCAGGGGGGGAGCGGGGGAGTGTTCCAGGAAAGCTCCCAACCTCCTATCCCCTCCCTGGAGGGAAAGGGGGGACGGAGAGGGGGGGAAACCTCAGGTCGAATTTAAGGTCCCCGTTTGTGCGTTATCTTACCCGTGAATGGCAGGGCTATGCACTTAAGTGGGGTCCAGTTCTCCTTTGTTTTCAATAGCTTGGTCGTAAAGTCGAAATATAGGAAAAAAAGCGCGGCCAGGATGCCCGTTTCACGCCTCAATGACCCCGTAATCCGAGGAGCCTGACATGCCAAGGGGGCGGGTTTCGTATTCGGTCATCGGCACGAAAAAGCCGGCTGATTGCTCAGCCGGCCTTGTTGTATGCCAGAGGAAATATGCCAGAGGAAAGGAGCAGGCCTCTTTGCCTCTTTATAGAGAAAAGGGGCCTGCCCCGACGGGTTTACCCGGCGTCTTCGATGACGAAGTTCTGGGTGCTCTCTTCCCACTTCAGCCAGGTCCGTTCTCCAGCAGCAGGAAAATCAGGGACGATGCACACACCTCTGTCTTGCACCTCATCATCCAATCCCAGGAATCTGTCGGTATCGTTGGTTGCGAACTCTTCGAGATGGACGACCTCAAAAGTACGCGACTCGCCAATCTGTTCGTCGTCCGCATAGGCTGTGATCGTATACACTCCCTCAGGCAGATGATTGAAGTTATACGTCATCCCAAACCCGGTATTCTCATGCCCACACTCCCCGACCGTATCGGAGCGGCTCGTGCCATACGCGACCTGAAGGGTTTGCCGGATGATCCCTCGGGCCGTGGCAATGCGGACCTCGACATCTTCTGCCGCACACACCCAGCCCGAGATGAGGCCAATGCCGCTTCTGTATCCGTCGTCAGGGGGATTATCAAGGTTTCCTCTTGCATTAGTCACAACAGGCTCCCGGCACGCATTCAATTCATTCCGTAACCGACCAACCTCGGCCTGCAACGCCGCTACATCATCATCCGTCCCCGGCGTAGTGGGGGTGGTGGGGCCACCGGGCCCGGCGACAAAGTTCGTGACCAGCCCGTAGGCTCCCGTTGTCTGGCGGTTGTACCCCCGCACTTCTACGATATGCAGTCCGGGGTTAACACTCGCGACAATTCTGAAATTGATGCCGTCAGAAGCACTGCCAGTGTCTTCCCCAATCTGCCCGCCGTCCGGCCCGTAGAGCACTCCCCTTGTGCGTATGCTCCCTGTTGTATGTACATACAGGGTTCCGGGTTCCATGATGTCGATCTGGTAGCGGTCTCTTTCCTGTTGTCCAGTGTTCGCGCTGGGACAAATAAGATTCGCAGCAGTACCATCAGGATTAGCAGGAGTACCAGGGCACGTATCGGTGGAGGGGGCGGCAGCGGCAGAAGTACCCTGATCCGTTGCAGTCTGGAAAGTAAAACGCAAGTCGTACATCCCGGTCGTCCCTGTCACCTTCACCAGATACGGCTGAGTATCGACCGGCACACTGAAACTGAAATGATTGCCGTTGCCACCGGTGGCCGTCGCAATCTGCCCCATTGGGCCATAGAGTTCTCCTCTGGTGTCCGAATGTCTTGTCGTTCCGCTGGCGTTTGTCGCCTCTACGGTCAGAAATCCAATGGCCTCCGAATCGAATACAAAGTAGTCTGCATCCGTGCTCCCATCAATTTGCAGCGTCGTGTCATCAGCAGGAATACCAGTGCCGGTCCAGTCGGGAACATCTGTCACGGTTATCTGAGTGGGCGCAGCAGTCGCCCCATCCTGAGCGACCTGGAAGTCCATGTCTAAGGTGTACGCCCCTGTCGTCGTTGGAGTCCGTCCCCCCACAGTCAAAGTCTGAGCGGCGGCCGTTTCAACCGGCACAACCATTTTGAAATTGTCGCCGCTGCCACCGGATTCAAACATCTCAGAGCTCGTCCCAAACATCCCGACCGTATCCGTGCTGCCTGTTGTCTCTACGGTCAGGAGCCCGGGGGCGGTGATGACTATGCTGCGGCTCTCTACTTCACCGGCGTCCAGAAAGCCCTCAAGACCTGTAGTGCCCGCTTCTATCGCTCCGTGGAACTGGACAGCCAGTGCCGGCTCAGTGGAAGCATCCGGCAAGGCAACGACCAGCACATACTCTTCATCTCCTGACTCTACTGTTGTCCTGATCTGAAAACGGGAATGAAAGGCATCGCGGGCGTTCTCTAAGGCTAGGGCCGCGGCATCTAAGACAATTTCGAAGTCGCTAGCTGTGTTGTTCGTGGAGTCGTCGGCAAAATCCCTGGCGGGGGTGGCAGCCTCACTGGCGGGGGTGGCGGCGTCGGTGTTACCGGCAGCAGTTAAGGCGTTGGCCGCACTGGTTAAGGCGCTGGCGGCGCTTCGCAGGGCACTTCTAGAAGTGGATACGCTGTTAGTTGCGGCGTTATCGGCAGCGGTCCTGGCGCTCGTAGCAGCACTGTTGGCACTATTATGGGCACTGTAGCTCGTGCTAGATGTCACATCCGTCCCAGGCCGACAGAGCCTCGCGTCCGAGACATCACCGGTGCTGGTATGAAACACCCGCAGTTCCCCTGCGGCGAGGGCGGGAATCGTAATTTTAGCGTAGCGCAGCCTTTCCCTGGTCGTGCTCCCCTCTCCTCGCTTTGTCGTGAGTGCAGTAGACGCTGGGACGCCGGAAGTAATGCCGAGTGTTGTTGTTGCTGGATCTGTAAAAAAGGCATCGTCAGGCAGGCGGCTACAACTCGGGGTGGGAAGAGTAGTCGTGTGCGCCTGAACATGCCCAGCGGCCAGGAACGTCCACACCGCGAGGACTGAGGAAATAACCAGGAACGGACCGATTTTTGTCTTTAATAAAGCTTGCATTCTCTCCCCCTCATTCCTCGGTGATATAGGTTCTTGCCACATACATTTTTCCCTACTTCCATAATTTTAGAAAGTACCAGAGCATCTATCTGTTCGTCAACTGAGTGGTGGGCGGGTTGGGAGGCTGGGGCGTGCCTGGGGGAACCCACCCCGGCCCTTCGACAAGCTCAGGGCCACCTCTCCAGGGAGGGGATGGGGGAGGACAAAAAAAGGGGAATGATATATGAGGGTTGATCGCTTCCCGTTACCACCAATCCATCCCACTTTCCCAAGTTCGCATTTCCAGGATCACTGCCAACCCAAAGGGCAATAGGTGCGTTCGACGTTAATCCCTGAGGTTCCAATTTTTACCTTAGTTTCTGCCATCCAGTCCCTACCCTTTCATGGATAAGGCAGCAACCCGTCGTTCCTGATCGGCAGAAAAGCCGCGTGGACTCTCTGTGGGTTCAAAATTCTGATGGAACCACAATGATCCCCCTGCCGAGCTGATTCCGCCGAGCACATCCAATAATGCCTCTTCGACGCTCGTCACGGGTTCAACGACCGGAACGTGATCAGGGACCCGCTCTCGTAAAATCTGTCGCCTCTCGTTCACCAACTTGATGAGCGCCTGTTTTGTTCGCTCACCCATAATGACCAGAGTCATTGCTGTTGGGTCTTCCCCCAAATCGACGACAGATGCGGCCTCAGGATTTTCAGCATATACGATACGTGCCATAGTAAATCCCTTCCTGACAGGATACTCAGAAAATATACGCTCCTACCCCTACAAGTGCAAGAATTTTTCCATGATTCTCCCCCGTTTGGGTAATCAGGGATATCATTTCCAAAAAGTCACACAAAAAAAAGGAGGCAAGGGCCGAAACCCTTGCCTCCTTGTGTTAGAGCCGTGTTAGGAGTGAGTACGACTATTCAGTCGCATCAGTCTCCGTATCAGGATCAGCCATGCTGTACCCTGGGAAGTTCATGCGATAGTGACCCATCATCTGCGTGATATGGGTGAACACCATGCCGGCATGACTGTTATCCGGCATCGTGATTTGCAGCACGCCACGGTCGCCCGCACACATGTCGGTCGCCATACCCACATCGCCCATGGTGGGATCGATCACGGTGACCATACTAGGGGCAGCAACTTTGAAGGGCATCATGTTGCCGTCTACGTCTTCATCCATTATCACCGTCCCGTCCTCGCATTTGACGGTGACATCCAGCATGCGCCGTTTACTCGCCATCGTGCTGTCCGTATCCATGCCTTTTGCCAGCCACACATAGACCATGGACTCATCCCCAACATCATACCGGGCGATGGCGTTGGTAGCCACAGTCGAAGAGTCATCCGTACCAGCGACTCCCACTACATCTACCACACGGTTGGGGGCGGTACCCGTAAGCAGGATGTTATGCCGCTCAGGAATGAGGCCGCATCGGGACATCACGAAGTCGCCTGAGGTGTTGGGAGTTATATTTGCTGCCGCGGTATTAGCATCGCCAGCGTCACTTGAATTCTCATAACAGGCAAGCTCCGGGTCGCCGTCATCAGTGGTGAAATCCGCAGCCGCGTTCAACCCAGCATTTTGCTCCATGGTGATGGTAGAGGTCGACACTTCCGTCCCAAAGAAGCCCATACCAACGTCTTGGATGATGGTCCAGGCGGCAATCCTGCTGTTAGTGGGGCCAAGGTCATTAGTACTATCAGTGTCATCATCAACTCTCTGAAGAGTATTCGGGGCGGCCGCTCCGCAGCCGGTGAATTTCCTGTTTTCCGCCATGACTTTCACATAGCCGTATCCGTGGGCGAGGTCACCATCCATCACCGAGAGCACCTTGCCTTGCATGCCCATATCCGTGCCCGCCGAACCTTGAAGCGACACATACCCGAACTGATGCTCTGCCAGACACAGGGTCGCACTCGCCATCATCGTGCCCATGGTGTCGTAGGCATTCACCACGACGAAGAGGTGTTCGGTGTACTGAGCCTCCATCGCCTTCTCAAGGGCCGCTTCGGCCGCCGCCATCAGGTTTAGCTCGCCCGCATCCAGAGTCTCTGTACCGGTAATATCAGTGCCGCCAAACTCAGTGTTGATCAATCCAATTGCTCTCGTCTGGGCCGTGCTCGGAGAGGCACCGCCCAGCATGTTGCCGGCCAAGAAGGACTGAATATTCTGAACATCTGCATTCTTGTCCATCGTACTCTGTTCTTGAGGCGACAGGTTCTGGATACCGATAATGGTCGCTTTCGTGTCTCCGGCCTCGAACCAAGGCACCAGCTTCATCCTGGTATGGTCGCCGCCCACATAGCCGTTGGTTGCAAAGGCACTACCGGCCGAGAGGGCAAGGCCCGCCACGAGCGCGATCAGGCCCGCAAACATTTTTTTCATATTCATCACATCTCTCCTTTCTTCCTGAAACCTTCTTTCTTCCGTTTTGTGTATCGTGTTGCTCATATACTTACCTGACACCGGGGACTTGTTTTATTGTTGTTCACCAATACCGCGCCTCCTTCATGTAGCCCTTTCGGGTCCGGCCCGAACATCAATATTGCCTTTCGGTTTTCCCCGTGTGGCGTAATTGCTGAGCACCATAATGAATATCCCACGCCCTGTCAAGCAAACATTCAGCCCCTTTGGCCTGCGGTCCGTTCGATGAGAGCACGCAATGACAACAGGGTTTCTTCGTGCTGCTGATCCAGTTGTTTATTCCGCAGGGTGGAGGCACGATTCATCAGCCATAATCCCCCGCCAATCAACATCAGTTGCAGATAGTAAGCAATAATCGACAACCATTCAAAAGGCGACATACAGTACTCTTCAGCCCTTTTGGCCTGCGGTCCTGTTGGACTTTTTGGGTTTGATGTTGCGGTACCACTGGCCGTCGTCATGACGCACCCAGTGCTCCTTTATCGGCATTGCCATGGGCAAGTCAACCATGCCCGGCACGTCCAGCCGGTATTGCAGCTTGACGGTAACCTGGGCTTCGTTTTCCTGTTCCTGGATAGTGTCGATGGTGTAGGCCATATATTTCAGTGTCGGCGACCGGGCCTGGACAAATTGGGTGACGGTCATTTCTCCGGTGCGGGCATAGGTTACGTATTGATAGGCGCTGACTTCATCCCCTTGAAGACGGGCGTCCCAAAAGGCTTTCACCCGCTCGGCCAGCGGTACGGTTTGCGGTGCGGGCGGCGCGGTCTGACCGGCCCCGAGACAGGCGATCCCAACCACCAGGGCCACGGCCCATCCGGCACTTCGACCCCCTCGCTGATAACACCCGACCGGCCTCATACACCATTTCATACACGAGGTACTCGCTTTCCAACCTTCATCCGGCTCGTCCGACCCATACAATATAACACAATGTTGTCTGCGTGTCCGCCACTATAGTGTATGCAAAGAAACAGTGTCAAGTGGAAGGCGGTTGAATTACATCGCTCAAGCGCCGCTGGGCTCACAGCCCACGCGACGTGGGCCTGGGGTGATTAGGGGTTTAAGCGCCCAGGGAAAGGCTAAGGGGGATTGAGGGGGATAAGGGCCGCGCCGTAAAAGCCGCGCTGGAGGAGGCAAAACGATGCCTTTCCTGGGAGTGCGGGCTTCCAGCCCGCAAAGAAAAGAATACGCGGCCAAGATGGCCGCACTCCCAGGAGAAGAAAAACACGCGGGCAAGATGCCCGCACTCCGGGGAGGAAAGAGGGGATAAGGGGAGATGTCACTTGTGGTGAGTCGCCTCGAAATCCCCTTTTCACCCCCCCGGATTTGGATGTCGGTATTCAATACCGTATAATCCGGGGCAAGAAGAGCAGCCGGCACATGCCCGGTTGCCAACATCACAGGGAGTGTTGAGCTAAGGCCGAAGCCCAAAAAGCCGCCCGAAAACTGTACGTCGAAGATGGGCTGTCACTGGAAGAGATTCATCAGCAAACCGGGGAAACCCTGAGAACCCTCAAAACGTGGTGCAACCTCGGCGACTGGGAAAACTCGCGGGAGGCGGAAACAAAGACCGAACTCGACCGATTGAAGGACCTGCGGAGCAGCATGCTCGACAAAGCCGAAGCGCAACTCAAGGAAGGCAAGCTGCCGCACATCGAGATCGGGCTCATGTACAAGCTGGAAAGAATGATAGCCCATCGAGAGGAAAAGCAGGGGCTGCCCGAAACGGTCGCGCTGCTCGCCCTCAGGCAATTTGGTCCCCGAATGTCCCGCCTGTATGGGGAACCTTCTGATATCTACAGAGATATTCTTACCGAATTTGGCAAATCGATCGCCGAGCAAGGCTTCTCCCGTCAGCCGAAGTGAGCGCGATGAGAAGGCCGGCGGGGTGGCGTCTGCGGGATGCTGTTCGGGCGGCCTGTTATAAAACACTGTTCCCCTCTAACAAACACTAAAACCCACATAGGGGGGGGTCTCAGACCTGAATCCAATAAAATCAATAACTTATTGAACCGCGAGGGTGTTTTTTGTACTCCTTTCTGTTTCGGAGTTCAATAAAATCAATAACTTATTGAACCACGGGAATCGCTCCTTCTGTCCCCTTTTGCTCCTGATTTCAATAAAATCAATAACTTATTGAACCGTGGGGGTCACTTTTCCTGCCTACGCGGTCATATTCTCTTCATGCTGCCGGGTGCACGGTGATGCGGATCAACGGAAGAGAAGCGTTTGTTTTGTCTTCAGCAGTGGCCATAAATGGCATTAGTTCAAAGCCCCTTTCGGTTGTCAAGCGGGCAGTTAATTTACACCGCTCAGGCGCCGCTCGGGCTCACAGCCCACGCAACGTGGGCCTCGTGTTATTAGGACGGAGATGTCGGGTGACGCCTGCGGCTAACCCGACCTACAAGGCTAAAAACCATCCCCTCCTTGGAGGGGTGCCGCGTCAGCGGCGGGGTGGGTTTCCTTTCCTGGGAGAAAAGGAAACAGGCGGGCAATCTATGGTCCTATGACGGCGGAGGCCGGGAAACGCGAACCCGTCCACCACGGACCGTCACGACCGCCTGTCTTTCCAACGCCGACCGATGCCGCTCAAGCACTTCGGCCATCAAGGCAATACGCCGCATCGCCGGCACGTCCGGAAGGCGCACCAGCCCCGCGTGTGGAACATCTCTCACATACACAAGCTCTCCGAAGTCGGTGTCGATCGTTACCAGAATTCTACCTTCGGTCGCGGCACGTTCGAGTAGGGCCTGATCTCCTGGGTCGGGACCAAGCGCGCGGGATTCGATAACGTCGTGGCCCTGGCCACGCAGCCAATCCGCTAGACGGCGGCCGGCGCACCGATCGATAAGAAATTTCACGACTCCGCTACCGATACGGCAGACAGGGTATCCTTGGCGATGACCGCATGCGCGTAGGCGATACACGCGCGAATGTCATCCGCTTCCAGGCTGGGGTAATCCTCCAGAATAGCCGCTGGTGTCACTCCCTGTGCCAACAGACCCAGGACGAGTTCCACCGAAATACGCATATCCCGAACAATAGGTTTGCCGCCAAAGACATCCGGGCGCACGGTGATGCGGGTCAACAGAGAAGCGTTTGTTTTGTCTTCAGCAGTGGCCATAAATGGCATTAGTTCAAAGCCCCTTTCGGTTGTCAAGCGGGCAGTTAATTTACACCGCTCAGGCGCCGCTCGGGCTCACAGCCCACGCAACGTGGGCCTCGTGTTATTAGGACGGAGATGTCGGGTGACGCCTGCGGCTAACCCGACCTACAAGGCTAAAAACCATCCCCTCCTTGGAGGGGTGCCGCGTCAGCGGCGGGGTGGGTTTCGGCGTAGATACATTCCAGGAACCCACCCCGGCCCTCCGGGCCACCCCTCCCGAGAGGGGATGATTTCTTTACTCCCCTCTTGGGAGGGGTGCCGCGTCAGCGGCGGGGTGGGTTGCCGCGTTGTGATACGCCAGGAACCCACCCCGGCCTGCGGCCACCCCTCCCGAGAGGGGATAAAAAATGGGATACAGAGCCTATGAAGCGGCAGGTCGTCCCGTATAACCCGCGCCTGAAAGAACGCGCACGACACCTCCGGCAGCATATGACGCGGGCGGAGGTGCTGCTGTGGCAACAGCTCAGGGCACGGCAGATGGAGGGCTATGACTTTGACCGGCAGCGCCCTATCGACGAGTATATCGTGGACTTTTTCAGCAAAGACCTCATGCTGGCCATTGAGGTTGATGGCGTCACGCACGACAGCGATAGTGGGCAGCAACACGATCAGCGACGACAACAACGGCTGGAAGCGCTGGGGGTGCGGTTTTTACGCTTTCAGGATGAAGAGGTCAGGCAGAACCTGGAAGGAGTGTTGACGGTAATTCGGGAGTGGGTCAGGGAGAAGAACCCACCCCGGCCTGCGGCCACCCCTCCCGAGAGGGGATAAAAAATGGGATACAGAGCCTACAAACACCATCCCCTCCTGGGAGGGGTGCCGCGTCAGCGGCGGGGTGGGTTTCCTCGTGGGCACGGGCCAGGAACCCACCCCGGCCTGCGGCCACCCCTCCCGAGAGGGGATCATTTCTTTACTCCCCTCCTGGGAGGGGTGCCGCGTAGCGGCGGGGTGGGTTTCGGCGCGGGTGGGCGGGCCACCCCTCCTGGGAGGGGATGGGGGAGTTGCTATTCCTCGCTGGTGTCAGGCTGCGTGGGCGGCTGCGTGGTGGGCTGGCGGGCGCTTTCGATCATTTCGCGCAGCCGGTGAACCCGACCGGTGAACTCCTTGGTCACAACTTGTGCTTCGTTCCGGTCCCGAATGACGTAGGGCGTAATGAGAATGACCAGTTCGGTCCGCTCGCGCTTGTCCTGCTCCACCCGGAACAGACGGCCCAGCACGGGCACGTCCATCAGAAAGGGGACGCCGTTGCGGGAACGCTCGACCCGTTCGTCAATAATACCGCCGATCAACACGGATTCGCGATTGCGTACCACTACCGTGGTTTCGGTTTCGCGCGAGGTAAAGCTGGGCGAATTGGTGTCGCCAAACGAGGCTACTCCGACATTGCTGACTTCCTGGCGAATCTCCATATTGATCAGGCCGGCCGAGTTGACCTGGGGCAGGATGGTCAGGATCGTCCCGGTATCCCGATACTGGATGCTGGACACGATATTCGCGGTCGCCAGGGTGCTCTGCTGGGTCGAGGTCAGAATCGGCACCTCTTCCCCAATCAGGATATGTGCTTCACGATTATCGGCGGCAAGCACATGCGGAGTGGCCAGGATATTCACTTTTGAGCGCGAGTTGACGGCGGTGATCAGCGACATGAATTTGTCCTGGTCGGTAATGAAAGAGAAAATACCGCTCTGGCCGATATTCAGCGCCTTTTTGGCTCCGGACTGGAGCAGCGAACTGTTTGTGATACTCAGCGCTCCGGTCTCCGAGGCCCCAACCCCTCCCCCGCCGCCCTCCCCGCTTGCGCCGAAAATCTTCCCGGTAGCGAAGGCGTATTCGATGCCGAATTGCAGGTCGCCGATGAGCGTAATCTCGGCAATGATGGCTTCAATCAGCACCTGCCGGGGAACGACGTCGATCCTGACCAGCACCTCCCGGATTTTGTCGTAATCGCGCGGGGTGGCCAGAACAATCAGGGAATTCGAGATTTCGTCGGCCACAATGCGGACGACTTCCTTGAAGAGCGGCGTCTCGCCCTCTATGGGCTCAATCAGCACGCTGCTGCTCCCGCCGCCGCGTGAGCCGCGCCCACCGAGCCCGCCGCCGCGTCCGGTCTCCGAGTCGCCGTCGCTGCGGTTGGCATCCTGGTTGCCCTCGCGGTCGCGCCCCCTACGGCTGCCGCCGCCCCCACCGCCGTATAAATCGCCCAGCACGCTGGCGAGGTCGGCGGCCTTGGAGTTCTCGACCGCATATACGTAGACGGTGCGCCCACCGCCCTGTTCGGGCGGGACATCCAGAACTCTGATCCATTTTTCGATCTGGCTGAAAACCTCCTCGTTAAAGCCGAAAACCACAATCGCGTTCAGCCGGGTGAGCGGAATGAGATACAGCCCGCGTTCTTCCGCGTTCTCGACGGTTACGCCGTAAGGCTGGAGGATACTCGCCAGTTCTTTGCCCAGGTCCTCAACATTGGCGTGTTCGATGCGGTAAATCTGGGTGTGGAGGGTCCGAAACATGTCCGTATCAAACGCGGCAATCAAATCGCGCAGGCGTTCGACGTTCGAGACCAGGTCGACCAGGATGACCAGATTGCCGCGTGGATAGGCCACCACGTCGCCGCCGGGCGAGACAAAGGGTTGCAGGATTTCCGTCATGGCGGTGGCCGCAATATGCTCGACCTTGATCAGTTCAATCACGAACTCGTTCTGCGCGGACGCGGTGCGACGCTGGCTGCTTTCGCTCAGCAGGGGCACATTGGTCTTTGCCTCGCCCACCGGGGCAATATGGTAGATGTCGCCGATCTTGACCGCGGCGATACCATTGATGCGCATGATCTGATGGAACAGCGGAAAGAGGTCCTGGCCGCGAATTTTGCTGGCTGTCCGCAGGGTGACCGCGCCCTGCACCCGAGGGTCGATTGAGTAGTGAATGCACAGTCCCGCGGCCAACCCCTGGATGACTTCCCGGATGTCGGCTCCCTCGAAATTCAGTTCAATCAGGTCGTCCGCGCCAACCGGGAGACATTCTTCCGCGCCGGTCCCGGCCATATCGGCCAGGGCCGGGTCGTCCTCGTCGGACAGCCCGTCTTCGACAAACGGCTCGTCTTCGGCCTCCTGCGCTCGACTCGGAGTCGGACGGCTCAACAAGAAGCTCAACATGAAAAAACACAGGAGCAGGCATGCCCATTCCCCGACCCATCCCATTCCCACCGCACGTATCCGCATAGATTCCTGGCTTCCTCTCATTCCGGCTCGTCTGCCTGTGGCTCTGCTTCCCCTGCTGGCTCTGCTTCCCCTGCTGCTTGCTCTCGTCCGGCCCGCCGCTCGCGCGCGGCCTGTCGCCGGATCGTACGCAGGCGGCGCTGCAACTGCCGGATATTCTCCCGAATCCGGGCCGGGTCATCGCCGCCCGCCTCAACGGCAGCCTGACTCTCGGCCGGCTGTTGGGCCTGTTTTGCGGCGGGCGCTTTCTTGGGGGTCAGCCGGGGCAGGCTCTTGGCCTTTGTACTGGTGAGCAGGGCGAGGGGCAAGGCGACCTCTCCGCCGCCATCTCCCAGGGAGAGGGTGGCCTCGGAGGCGGTCAGCCGGGTGAGGCGATACAGCTCGATCTGCTCGCCCTTCTGCACCCGCGTCACGCGATTGCCCTGTGAGGAGTTGGCCAGAAATGCCTCTTCCCGGCCTGGGGTCAGCAAAACGCCGACCAGGGTGAGATGCGAGGGGGGCGGGGTCGGCTCGGTTGAAACGGCTTGCTGGACCACGACCGGGCGCTTGCGGTCCGGCGAAAAGAGGTCCTTGTCGGTGATCTGTTGGGCCAGACGCTGGCCGGCCCGGATGCGGCGCGCCGGCAGGGCCGTAGCGGGGCGGTCCTGTGTCCGGTCGCGCGCAGCCTCCAATTGTACGCCGGGCATGGCCCGGCTCCAGGTGCTCACCGTCTGCCAGAGGATGCCGAGCGCGATGACCGCCAGGATCGTATGGAAAAATCGCCGAATGCGCATACCCGCAACTATTCTCCCTTGGCTCGCTGGTCTCCCTTGGCGACCTGAAGGGCCGCTCCCCCCTGGGCGCTTTCCCGCATGATGCCCTCCACCTCAAGCGTAATCGTGAGGGGCGGGCGGGCGGCCTGACGGCGGCGGCGACGGCGACGGCGATTGGAGGTCCCGATATCCAGACGGGATACCGCCAGCAACCAGTCTTCATATTCGACCCAGGCCAGAAAATCCGCAACCGCCGGCGTGTCGCCCCGAAACGTCATTTGCACCCGCGTCTTGCGCAGGGACCCGAGCGATTTCTCTCGCAGGACCTGGGTGGTGACCAGGGTCAACCCACTCCGGTCGGCGAAGGTCTGGACCCGTTCCTGCAACTGGGCCGCGGCCAGGGTCGGGGTTTCACCGGGGACGAGTTTGTTATAGGCCGCGGCAAACTGTTTCTCCAGGGTGCGCATCCGCCGCTGGACCTCAGCGGCGCGGTCCCGTTGCCGCTGCATTTTTGCCAGACGCAGCACGTCGCGCTCAATCCGCTCTTCGAGCTGGGCGGTATAGGCCATGTACGGGGCAACCACGCCATAGCGGAAGACAACCAGCATCAGGGCGCCACAGGCCAGGCCGGCCAGGATCCGCTCCCGAGAAGAGAGTCGCTGCCATGCCTCCAGGAGTGCGTTTAACCGCATGCATTCACCTGTGCGCCCAGGGTAAAGGTTTCGCCCCGGCTGGAGGTCTTAAAGGGCGCTTTGGGCGCCACGTCCTGCAGGCAAGGCGAAGCTTCCAGAGCCCCAACCAGGTCGGAGGCCGACCCGCTCTTGGCCACGCCCGTGAGCTCGACTTTACCGTTCTTGAACTGGAAGTTGGTGAGGTAGACCTGCTGGGGAATACGCTCGGACATGTCTTTGAGGAGCGGGGTCAGCCGGATGCGGGTCTCGGACCGCAGGGTCTGGAGTTGGGCCTGAAGACGTTGCGCGACGGCTTCATCGTCCTGAACCTGACGCACCGCCGGGGCCAGGGTCTGAATCTGGTCCCGGACCCGGTTGAGGGCGCGGCGATCCTGGATCACAACGGACGCGGCCCAAACCAGGCTCAGCACCAGAATACAGCCCACAAACACCAGGGTGAGGGGGGAGAGCGTTTTTTCCCGGTGCGCTCGACTTGAAGCCGGCAGGACATTGACCTCTTCCCCCTCCCCCACGGCCTGGAGGGCCGCGCCAACGGCGGAGCTGGTCACTACGGACATTGCGCCGTCCGCGGCGACGACCGGAAACTGTTCCTGGGCGGCGTACGCCAGGTTCCGTTCCGGCTCCACGCTCACGGGCAGCGTCCCGTGCTCGTCCCAGGTGAAAACCGGAATTGTGTCCGGAGCGCTGCCGGGGAAGTTCCGGGCAATGCTGTGGGCGAGTGTATCGGTCCAGGTGTCGGCCTCGGCAACGCGCGCAATCGGGACGGTGTGGCTGGCCACGAGCTGCCGCTCGTTCAAAAAATTCAGCTCCAGATTCCCGTCTTCCCGAGCGACCAGGACCCGCTGCCGGGACTCGGCCGGACAACAGGCCAGCAGGGTAGTGGCGTGCGCGGCACTGCTCAGGGTGACACTCTGCGGGCGCAGAGTGTGCTCGACCAGGAGGTTGACCAGGGGATCGACGGTCTGGCGGGGAAAACAGAAAATAACGACCCCAAGCCGCCGCTCTTCCCCGCCCTCTTCGGTCGTCACGTAATCATAATAGATCTCTTCCTCACGAAAAGGCAGCAGGCGTTCGACCTCATAGCGGACGACCTGTTCCAGCGAGCCACGCGCGGTTTCCGGCACGACCAGCCGACTCACGCTCGCCTCTTTCCGGGGCAGACACAGGACGGTCTGGTCGGGCAGGGTTTCGATGTCGGCCAGAAAGTCTGTCAAGGCTCGGCGGATAGCCGGCAGATGGTCCTCGGTGGTTTCCGGCAGGGGAACGGTCCGCACGGTTTTCAGCCCAACCTGAAAAAGGCGCTTGGTACTATGCACGAAGCTGACGGCGTGCGCCCCAACGGCTATGCCGAGGCCGTCGCAATAGTCAACCGTGGCGAGGCGCTGCACGCTCGGCGGGAGCTTCACCCAGCCCTCCTGTTGTCACATGTGTGATGCACATTCCCAGGAACCAGCGCTCGCCAGACGTGGAGAGCCACCGGGCGGGGACAAACCCACCCCGCCGCTAACGCGGCACCCCTCCAAGGAGGGGATGTGTTCTGCTCCCCTCCTTGGAGGGGTGGCCGAAGGCCGGGGTGGGTTCCTGTTCGCATCACACGTCCTCTGGTCACGCCGCTTATTCGGAACTGAGAATATCGGCGTCAACATTGGAGCCGCCGGTCGTGCCGTCAGCGCCGTAGGAGAGCACCTCAAATTCTCTTCCCGAACGGCGATAGACATAGTTATGGTCCCACGGGTCCTTGGGTACCTGCTTTCTGAGATAGGGACCATCCCAGCGCTCCACGCCGGACGGCGCTTGGCGAAGCACGTCCAAGCCCTCCTCTTCGGTCGGATAGCGGCCGACGTCCAATTTGAACATCTCCAGCGCACTGGCGAGATTCTCGATCTGCATCCGGGCGGCCTGCGGCTTGGCTTTCTCGGCGCGGCCCATGACGTTCGGCCCGACCAGAGCGACCAGCAAACCGATAATCACCATCACGACCAGGAGTTCGATGAGCGTAAAACCGGCCTGACCGGACGGGTGGGTCTGTTGAGTCGGGTGGGTCTGTTGAGTCGGTTGAGTCGGTTGGGTCGGTTGAGTCGGTTGGGTCGGTTGAGTCGGTTGAGTCGGTTGGGTCTGGGATTGAGGGGGATTATGTCGCATACGCCACTTCCTTTCTGACCGTTCTTTCTGCCTATCAGAGGGGCATATCGTTGATACTGAAGATACCGACCAGCATGGCAATCACCACAAAGCCGATGATCAGTCCCATCGTCAGCAGCAAGACGGGTTCAACCAGCGAGGTCATCCGCTTGACCTGCCGCTGCGTCTCGCGCTCAAAGTAATCGGCCACCTGCTTGAGCATATCATCCAGGCGGCCGGTTTCCTCGCCCACCCCGATCATTTGCAGCGCCAGCGGCGGAAATGCGCCGGTTCGACCCAGCGGGGCGGACAACCCCTGCCCTTCCCGGACACCGGCGCGGACTTCCTTGATGGCCTGCCGGATGACGCTGTTCTCGACAACGGCCTCCACCACCTCCAGCGCCTGGAGCAGCGGCACCCCGCTGCTGAGCAGGGTGCTCAAGGTGCGGGAAAAACGACCCACCTCACGCTTTTGGAGCAAGGGGCCGAGGAGGACCAGACGCAGGCGTAAGCCATCCCAGGCCAGACGGCCCTGGGGCGTGGCCACGTAGCGTAGCCAGCCAAACACGCCGCCGGCCCCGGCCAGCAGGAAACCCCACCAGTAGGAACGCAGCACCTCGCTGGTCGCCAACATGAACCGGGTTGTCGCCGGGAGGGCCTGGCCGCTGTCGGCAAACAAGCCGGCAAAACGCGGCAGAATGAAGATGAACATGAAGACAATCGCCCCGGCGCCAAACAGGACCAGCAAGACCGGATAGGTGAGCGCCGACTTCACTTCCTCCTGGACCTCCTGGGTACGCTCAAGATGTTCCGTTAAGCGTTGCAGCGCCGTCTCCAGAAAACCACCGGCTTCTCCGGCGCGGGCCATGTTCAGATACAAGGGGGGGAATATGGTCGGGTATTGGGCTAAGGCTTCGGCCAGCGATTGGCCCTGCTGCACGGTCTTCAGGACCTCAGCCACCACCTGGCTGAGGGCCGGTTTTGACGTCAACCCGACCAGGACTGACAGCGCCCGGTCCAGGGGCAGGCCTGCCGCCAGCATGGTTGACAGCTCACGGGTCAGGAGCAGCACGTCACGCTGCGTGACGCGGCCACGCCAGGGGACAGCCGGCAGAGACAGATTCCAATTGCGTACGGGTTTTGCCCCCTGGCTGTGCGGGGGCGCGACGTTGAGGGGGATATAGCCCTGGGTGTGGAGCCAGGCCACGACCGCACGCTCCTCTTCGGCCTCTCTGACGCCTTCAATCAGTTGTCCTTGCGGTGTGGTTGCCTGGTATTGGAACTGCGGCATTTTTTTGAGTCTATTGAGTCTGTTGGGTCGGTTGGGTCTGGGTCATGAACGATAGCGGGGGAGGATATGCTTGCCGAAGAGTTCGAGTTGTTTTCTCAGCTCTGCGCGGGGCAGGAGGCCCTGGTCAAATAGCCACGCAAACCATTCCGGGTTGGCCGCGTCGGCTAAGGCGTCTATGCCGCGAACCACGTCGTCCACCGGCCCGGCATACAGATAATTCGCCCGCATCATACGCTCAACCGTCCATTCCTGTAGAGGCAGACGCTGCTCCCCGCTCGGATATTCGAGTTCATCCTCAGGAAAGCGAAAGGCTTCCCAGAAACCAAAATGCCCCCAGAAGCGTTTATATCCTACCCCGACCAGGCCCTCTTCCGCCAGACGGACGGCCTGGGGAACGGTGTCGGCAAAATATATTTGGCGCAGGACACCGATGTTGGACCCCAGCGGCAGCCAGCGTCCGGCCCGGCCGGCCTCTTCGGCATAGATTTGGGCGAGCTGTCGGACCTGCTCGTGGCGCGACAGGAGGATCATGGGGATGACGCCCTCTCTGGCGCACCAGCGGATGGTGGACTCGCTGACCGAAAACGCCTGAAACAGCGGGGGGTGGGGTTTTTGATAGGACTTGGGCACGACAGCAATGCGGTGGACGTTGCCCTGGCTGTCAAGCTCTCCCGGCGTGCCGTATTCCCGGGTCCACGGCGCGGGCGGCCAGGGCGTTCCGCTCTCATACGGGTAGGGATATTCATAAAATTCCCCCTGAAAACGGAACGGCTCGTCCGACCAGGCCAGCTTGAGAATATGGTAGACCTCTTCAAAGGCGCGCCGATTGGTCTCATCCAGGCTGGATTGGTCGCTGGTCGTCGCGGAAATATGCACCTTCTGCGCCATCTGGTTCAGCCAGCGCTGCTGGTAGCCGCGGGCGAAGCCGACAAAAGAGCGCCCCTGGGTGAGCTGGTCCAGCCAGGCGGTTGTGACCGCCAGGCGCAGGGGGTCCCAACCGGGCAGCACATAGCCGATAGGGCCCACCTGTATGCGTTTGGTCTGCATGGCCACATATAAGAGAAACTCGGGCGGAGCGCCCATCTCGAAGCCTTCGCTATGCAGATGGTGTTCCGGGAAGGCCACCGCGTCAAAGCCCAGCTCTTCGGCAAACTGAGCCAGTTCGACCACCTCCTGGAACATGGCCTGCCAGCGGTCCGAATGAGCGGCAATCGGCCGTAATGCCTTACGCTCCTCCAGCGTGGCCGGGATTGAGGGGAGTAAAAACAGCATGAACTTCATAGTGCACCCATCCGGGCTCAAGGCGTCACGATTGTATACGACTTCCGCCAGATGTGCATCTGCCGGGCGTTTTGAGGCGCGGCGGGGTGGTGCTCCAGGAGTGCGGGCTTCCAGCCCGCAAGGCGGCCAGGATGTATATTGTTTCGTGGGTCTTCGGCGCGGTGGGGCTCCAGGAGTGCGGGCTTCCAGCCCGCAAGCGGCCAAGATGGCCGCTCTCCCAGGAGGGGAGCTTTTTTATCCCCTCTCGGGAGGGGTGGCGCGCTAGCGGCGGGGTGGGTTCCTTTATCGCGTCACACGTCTATTGCTCTTCAAGTTCTTCCAGAACCGCGGCACACAGCAGCGGGAAGAGAATTTCGTGGTGGCCGGTGAGCTGAAAGCCGCGCCCGCCCTGTTGGGTGGGGCGATGGACCACGTTGACCGTCGGTCGATAGTGCCGGATGAAGTCAAGATCGACCGTGGTCAGGGTCCGGACCGGATGGCCGAGATTCCGCGCCAGCGAGAGCGCTTTCAGGAAGACTTCGGGAATGATAACGGCGGAGCCCAGGTTGATAAACACCCCGCCCTCCAACTGGGCGACCACCGACGTCAGCAGGTGAAAATCGCGCAGGCTGCCTTCCCCGATTGCCCGCCCGTCGACGCTGGGATGCATATGGATGATATCGGTCCCGACCGCGACGTGGACACAGGCGGGCACCTCCAGCCGGGCACAGGCGGCCAGCACACTCAGCGAGGCATAGGGCAGTTGTTCGGCGAGAATACGCGCGCCCACGGCCTGGCCAATACCGACCCCTTGTTGCATCACGCCGGTTTGCATGGCGGCGTTCAGAAATGCCCCGGTTTCCTGCGCCATACCGAACCGGCCCGTATCCAGACTGGCGGCGACATCCTCGGACGTCGCCCCCTGATAGGCCAGTTCAAAGTCGTGGATAATGCCGGCCCCGTTGAGCGCAATCGCGGCAATAATGCCGCGCTCCAGGAGATCGATAATCAGCGGGGACAGGCCGACTTTGAGCGGGTGAGCGCCCATGCCCAGGACAACCGGCCGCCCGGACCGGACCGCGGCGGCGATGCGGCTGGCGACCTCATTCAGGTCGGGGGCGGCCAGAATACCGGGCAGAGAGTGCAGAAACTCTCTCAGGCTGCCACCCACCCGCCACGGTGTGCCCAGGCCCTGCGCGGCAACTTTGCTGCTGCGTTGACTGAGCGGATAAGTGGAGGCTTGCCTCGGGTCGATAGGAGGGAATTTCATTGTGCGTCTCACTTGCCGGCGGTCCGTCACCCGGCGTGCAGCCGGGTCTGATAGCCGACGCTCCGTGTTTTTCCTATTGGCCCGCCGCTGAGCGCGGCTCGTAGCGCTTGACCTCGATTTCATCCTCACGCGCTCGCGCCTGTGCAACATCGTAGGCCGCCTGCAAGCGTATCCACGTCTCCGTTGTAGAGCCGAAAGCTTTCGCGAGCCGAACCGCCATGTCGGTAGACATGCGGGCGCGGCAATTTACCAGGTTCGAGAGGGCTTGGCGACTGACGCCCAGCACCTTCGCGCCTTCGGTGACATTCAATCCGAGCGGTTCCAGACAGGATACCCGGACAATCTTGCCGGGGTGTGGCGGATTCTTCATCGACACGGCGGCCCTCCTTTCCGTTAGTGGTAGTCTATCAGTTCCACGTCATAGACGTCCTCGCCTCCAAAGCGGAAGATGATGCGCCAGTTTGCCCTCACCGTCACCGACCAATACCCTTTCAATCTGCCTTTGAGGGCGTGCAGCCGATAGCGGGGAAGACGCATCGCTTCGGGGGAACTCGCAACATCAAGCTGGGCCAGCATGACTTCCACCCGGTCGTGCAGATCGGAGCGGATAAGACTCCGGTCACCACGCCCATAGAGTCGCTTGAGCCCACGGTGTTGGAAGCTCCGTATCACGGACAAGGTGTAATGTGTCTATCGACACTTGTCAACAAGAGGGTATGCGGGAAACGCAGCCGATAAGATGGTATGTGTCAAGCTTCAGCCGACAATCGCATGACGCCGGCGGCTGCCGGGGTGGCGCTGGCTTACCGTGGCGCAGTCCGTTCGATCAGCGTCCGCAAGGCTTCCCCTTGCTGGTGTAAGGCCAGCAGGCTTTCCTCATGTCGTTTCTCGGCAAGGTCCGTTTGGCGTTGCCGGTCGGCATTGCTCCGCTGCATCATCTTCAAGCCGTAGGCAATCAGGACGCATTGTATCAAGCCCACCAGGCCGGCTACCCCGGCCTGGGCATAGGTTGCCCCTAGAGAAGCGTTCTGGAAAGCAATCGTCGCTGCCTCAAACTCACTCATGGGGCCGTTTTCTCCTATGCCCAGTCCTGTGTCAAGCCGATTGTCGTCGCGGTTATCGTCCTGTCATAGCAATCACCGCGCGCTCGGGCAGACAATCACAGAACCGGGCCGCCGGCGGCCTCAGCCCGGTAGCAACTTGAGCAGGGCCACAATCACCCCGCCCTGGGCAATCAGCGCCCCCACCATCCACTTGATCAGATCGGCCTTGACCTCGGCGATATCTCGCCGGATCTCGGCGAGATTGGCCTTGGTCTCTTGGCGCAGGATCTCGATATCCTGGTGGACGGTGGCGATATCGGCTTGGGTGGCCAGGTTGGTGTTGAGCAGATGCACCTGCTCGTCGGCCAGGACTTCGGCCTGCTGCTCGGTAAAGCCGTTCTCGGTCAAATGCTTGACGAACCGATGGGTGTCAAACGCGATCGCTTCGGACATGGAACGCGACTATAGCATAGTCCCGACGCGCTGGGCAGGCCCGGCGGTGGCCGTTCGGCAGCTTTTGTCGGGAGCTGGGTGTGGTGAAAAAAAGAACCCACCCTGGGAGCGCGGGCAAGATGCCCGCGCTCCCAGTATAAAAGACGCCCGCCCCTGTTTTCACCGGGGGGACGTTCTTCATTCACTCTCCGCCAGCCCCGTAGAGGCGGCGGTCAACCAGCTCGCAGATCACGTGGCCAATCAGAATATGCGTTTCCTGAATCCGGGGCGTGACGGTTGTGGCCGAGACACACAGGCAGTGATCGACCAGCGCGGCCATTGCCCCGCCACTCCCGCCCGTCAGCCCAACGGTCGGCATGCCGATCGTGCGACAATACTCAAGACCGCGCAGCACGTTTGCCGAGTTGCCGCTGGTCGAGAGTGCGATAGCGACATCATTGTTTTTGCCGAGCGCCTGTATCTGCTTGGCAAAAATATCGGCGGGACCGTAGTCGTTGGCAATCGAGGTCAGAGCCGAGGAGTCGGTTGTCAGCGCAATCGCCGGCAGCGGAGGACGATCGATCAGGTAGCGATTCACGAACTCGGCGGCGATATGCTGGGCGTCGGCCGCGCTGCCGCCATTCCCGAACAGCAGGATTTTTCCGCCCGCCCGCAGCGTCCGGATAACCGTGTGGGTTGCGGCGATCAATTCGCTGCCGTGCGTCCGTAAGAATTGTTCCTTGGCCTCGATACTGGCCTGAAAAATATGTGCAATTTCTTCCTTCATGAGTAAAGCTGCCGATCCCAGGAGGCCGCTTGTACGGCGTCAAGTAAGCGGACACCGATGATTCAGAGAGAGCTGCGCGGGCGTCAGTAGTGATAGCGTAGTTGAGCTATGAGAATCGAGCCATCTACGATTTTGTAAACGATGCGGTGCTCATCGTTGATTCGTCTTGACCAATAGCCGGAGAGCGCATGCTTCAGTGGTTCCGGTTTTCCTATGCCCTTAAAAGCCTCTCGCTGAATATCTTTTATCAGCGCATGTATGCGGCTAACCATTTTCTTGTCTGTTTTTTGCCAGTACAAGTAGTCTTCCCAGGCTTTCTCTGCAAAGATTAGCTTCACCCAATGAGCTCCCTCTCTTTGCCTTTGCCTTCCTCCAACTCGGCCATGGCCTCAACTAAGCGCCGCATATTCCTGGGGCTTCTGAGGAGGTAGGCCGTTTCTTCCAGAGCCTGGTAATCCTCCATGGAAATCATCACGACCGCGCCCTCACCCTTTCGGGTAATAGCGACGGGGGCGTGATCATTACAGACGCGTTCCATGGTTTTCGCCAAGCTGTTCCGCGCCACGGTATAAGTGATACTGTCCATTCTGCTGCCTCTCGGTCCGTACAGGAACCGTGCCTCACGGTAACGATGGATACCGGGGGCGTCAACCAACGCCGGTGCGGCTCCCTGCCGGATTACGCTCCGCTCATCCGACCCACGGACTGCTCGCAGAAGGATTCAGCGGTTGTCCTGGACCTCCATTTGTAGTATTTTACCTACAAATAGGCAGAAAAATGGAGGTCCAGGACATGCGGGTCACGACCGTTACCAGCCGGGAGTTTAATCAGGACGTGAGTAAAGCCAAAAGAGACGCCGCGCTAGGACCGGTTTTTATCACCGCTCGTGGCCGGACGGCACACGTCTTATTGACGATTGAGGACTACCTCAAGATCACCAAAACGGAAGAAAGCATCGTCGAACTACTCGCCATGCCGGAAGCGGCAGACATCGATTTTGAGCCGCCCCGCTTGGATGGGGAAATGTGCAGAACAGCCGACCTCTCCTGATGTATCTGCTCGATACCAATGTCATTGCCGAGTTGAGAAAGACGAAGTCCCCGAAAATCGATCAAAACGTCCTGGCCTGGGCCAATAGTGTTTCGGCAGCGAGCCTCTTCCTATCGGTGATTACGGTTTTGGAACTGGGAAAGGGCATCCTTTTGATCGAACGTCGAGACCCGACCCAGGGTGCGGTACTCCGCTCTTGGCTCGATACGCAGGTGTTACCGACATTCCGTGAGCGCATTTTGCCTGTCAATACCGCAGTGGCCCAATGGTGCGCGAGACTGCACGTCCCCACCCCACGCCCGGATCGTGATGCGCTCATCGCAGCCACGGCCTTGGTTCATGGGCTGACGGTCGTCACTCGAAATGTCGCTGATTTTACGCCGACAGGTGTTGAGATAGTCAACCCCTGGAAATAAATGCTGGACACGCTTCCTCTTTGTGCCGCGGTAGCGGCGGGGTGGGTTTCCTCGTAGACGCATTCCAGGAACCCACCCCGGCCCTGCGGGCCACCCGGATGAAGGAGAACGGGAGGCTTGACACGCCCCGGTGAGGTCGGTATTAGAGACGGCTAGGAAAAATTCCCCGGTCTCAATGGCGGAGGGGCCACACCCGTTCCCATCCCGAACACGGCCGTTAAGCCCTCCTGCGCCGATGGTACTGCAGCGCTATGCTGTGGGAGAGTAGGACGAGGCCGGGGTCTTCTTTTTCAACCTTTTTCAACAGCCCTTGCTCTCCCGGTTTTGTTGGATGGAGGGTCGGACAATAATCCTGAGCGGGCGTAATTCAGTGGTAGAATGCCAGCTTCCCAAGCTGGACGTCGCCGGTTCAAATCCGGTCGCCCGCTTTTTCGTCCCAACGAGTAAACCTGCCCTCCAACAGCCATGAGATATTGGCGCGTTTACTCATCTCACCAGGTGAGCTGTTATGCGGATAGTCAGATGCCCGTCGTGCCGTAGGGAAACGTCGTGGCAGGACAACGTCTACCGGCCTTTTTGTTCGGAGCGCTGCCGGACGCTGGACCGCGGGGCGTGGGTGAGTGAGACGTATCACATTCCCGGCGAGCCGGCCGACCCGACACCCGCCGAGGACGACCATGAGTAACCCCGCCCTCCACAGACAAGCAAGGTTGACACGCTTACTCATGGCAACCCAGCCGCCCAAGGTTTAAGACCCGCGCGTGTCAGGCATGGCGATCCATCCGACAGCCATTATTTCTCCGCAGGCCGACATTGATCCCGGCGTTGACATCGGCCCCTATGTCGTGATTGACGGCGCCGTCCGGGTCGGACGCGGCACGCGGATTCTGGCCCATGCCGTCCTGACCGGCTGGACTGAAATCGGCGAAGACAATGAAATCCATATGGGCGCGGTCATTGGCCACGTTCCGCAAGACGTGTCGTACGCGGGCGCAAAAAGTTATCTCAGAATCGGTCATCGCAATATCATCCGTGAGCACGGCCAGATTCACCGCGGGACGCAGCCCGAGAGCGCCACCATTATCGGCAACGATAATTATCTCATGCAGCACGCCCATGTCGCGCATAACTGCCGGCTGGGCAATCAGACCATCATTGCCGGCGGCGCGCTCCTGGCCGGCTATGTCGACGTCGCGGACCGGGCCTTTGTATCGGGCAACTGTGTGGTGCATCAGTTTGTCAAGATCGGGACGTTAGCCCTGCTGCGGGGCCTGTCCCGGACCAGTCGGGATGTCCCGCCCTTTTGTATTATGGACGGTACCCATACCGTACGCGGACTCAACGTCGTCGGCCTGCGGCGGGCCGGTTTCAGTCGAGAACGCATTACTGCCCTCAGACGAGCGTTTGCCGCCTTGTTCCGCCAGCGGGGGAATATGCGCCACAAGGTCGAACGCCTGTTGGAGAGCGCCCCGTCTCAAGATGTCCGGGCCTTGCTCGATTTTATCCGCAACTCGGAAAGGGGGGTGTGTTTCGGGCCACGGCGCTATTCTGGACCGCAACGCTATTCCGGACCGCAGCACAAGGGCCGGAATGAAGAAGAGTGACAAGGCGGCGACCGGATTCGAACCGGTGAATGGAGGTTTTGCAGACCTCTCCCTTAGCCACTTGGGTACGCCGCCGCGTCTGCGCTGCTGTGGAGCAGGATTTACCAACCTACCCCGCCCCTCACGTGCTTGCAACACCCTTTTCTTATTGGCACTCCTCTAGAGCAAATCACGATGCTGTGTAGCCGCCCGTCATTCCTGCGGAAGAACGTCACCCCGTACTTGATACGGGGCAGGAATCCAGGCCCCCAACCCCCGACCTCTGGATGCCGGATCAAAGCCTGCCCCGGACATGATCCGGGGTCCGGCATGACGAGAGCGCAACGACATGGCTACAGCCTAACGTGAACGGCTCTAGCTCTTGGCACTCCTCTGGCTCTTGGCACTCCTCTGGCTCTTGGCACTCCTCTGGCTATAACCTCTAACCATAGAGGGAAGGATCGACAATGTCCGGCGCATCGTCGAGACCAATACGCCGGTGATTGACCAACTGGGTCTGAATCGTCATTGGCGAGACTTCGAAATGATACGCGACCCTATTCTGTTTTTCCTCAGAATAATCCCCGCCCAACATGTCGTCCACAAAAGCAAACGGACTCAAAAGCTCCGCAGCGAACGCACGTTGCACCTGCTGCCGGTAGCGGTGAGCACGCGTCGCAGGGAACAATGGTTCGGCGGGTGCATTTATCTGTTTGCGGAACACGCGATCGCCGATGAGGCGGGCAAGATCAAAACGCCGCCCTGTTTTCTTCCGCGATCGGAGAGACATACGGGTACGACTGTCACTCTCGTCAAGCGCAAAAGATATTGCGGACGAATGCCCGCTTTGTCTCGAAATCGTATTACTCAGACTTCCCGCAAAGTCCGCAAGAGTGCTGTCGGAAATCGGCTGTCCGTCCAGACGTTCCTGATCACGAATCCTCTGTGCGAAGAGCTTTCCCAAACGCCACGCTTCGATCTGTCCCGGCTGCGGCGGCATGTTTGTCATATCGCTTAACGTGATCGTGTTGTTTGTGTTGGCCTCAAAGCCTTTACGTGTCGCGATGTCTGTCAGGTCTGCCGCCGACATCATACTGCTGAGGGCGTCATCACCAGGCATAGTGTGGGCGGCTATCTCCCCCAACGCCTCTTCTCCCAGTCTCGCCGCATCGTCGAGATGGTGGCGTATCGCGTCCTCGTCGGCTTCGTCCGGTTCGTAGCCGAGTTGCGCTTCCAGCCGTCGGAAGCGCGCGAGTTCACAATCTGCTCTTTCCACCTGTAGATCCTTCCACAGACGATGGAGATTGGTCTCACGGACTTCCGCCCGATCCAGCCTGATCAGGATATCTGCCACGAATCCGTCGATAGCAGCTTCCAAATTACCTGGCGGAACCGTTTGCATTCCCGCTCCGATGTAGTGGAACAAACTCGTTTCCAGACTCTTAGATGGCTTGGAGATCAGGAAAGATTGCATCCCGTCTGATGAAATTGTGATATTGGGCCATACATAACCTTCGCCAATGGTCGACATCCGGTGCGCGAAGTCCCAACGACATTCAGTATTTTCAGCGGGGGGACGCCCGACCTCCCACCGAAGTCGCCACCAATTCCACACGAACCATTCGGCAATGGGATAGCCGGCGACATGTGGGCCATGACGAAGTTCTTTCTGACCGGCGTCCTCGCCCCCGGTGAGCAGACGGTCGTTCGCTGTCATCGCGAACAAGCCGAACGTTGCTCGTTCCTCCGCCGGCCCGAAAGCGAGTTCCTCACAGGAGAGTGAAACGTTCAGGTCGCCGAGCATCTCAAGCTCCATTCCTTGAGGATCATCCTTCTCATGGCGTCTTCATCGTCACCAAGTTCGTAGCCGTGATAATTTGGACTATTCATGTCGCGTTTCGCTTCATAGACACGCCCATCCGAGTCCACCGCCCAAACGTATTTAGGCAATCCGCGCTCAGGATAGACGCTAAGCATGCCTCGTTTTATCCCTTCCCGAAAGAGAGCCTGGGCCTCATCAAGCGTCACTGTCCGGCTACCGTCGCACAGCGACTTGTTCGGACGTGGATTTGCCGGCGGGTGAAAATCGTAGTCGGCAGGGTTTCGCTTGTGATGCGGGCTACCAGTATAGCTGGCCTGATTCGCGTACTGATCCAGTACCTCAGGAGCAATTTCATCTTTTGGCACAATTCTACGTTTGGGATTATTGCCCTGGCGCTTGGGCATTAACATGCTTCCTTTCACCTGTTGACTGGATTTCAGGATACCAGACAACCAGAACTTCCGGCCCCACCGCCTATCAATTTTTCCAATAGCCAACAAGCGGCAAGCTGAGTCGAAACGACAGTATATTCGCACAGTTCAACCGCCCCCTCTTTGGTCGCTGCTGAAGTTCTGATAGCACTGCGCTCATGATCGAACGTTACACCCGACCGGCTCTCCGCAAAATCTGGTCGGAGGAGAACAAATTTTCCACCTGGCTGGAAGTCGAACTGCTGGCGTGTGAGGCATTGGCCGAGCGCGGCGACATCCCCGCGGCCGTTATTCCGCAGCTGAGACAACACGCCCGGCTTGATATTGGCCGCATGCAGGAAATCGAAGCCGAGGTCAAACACGATGTGGTTGCCTTTGTCACCGCCGTGGCTGAGAGCGTCGGCGCAGAGGGACGCTATCTGCATCTCGGCCTGACCTCGTCGGATGTGATTGATACCGGCTTTGCCGTGCAATTATGTGAGGCGACGGACGTGATTCTGGCCGACCTGGATGCCCTGCTCGACGTGCTTCGACGGCGGGCTCAGGAACATCAACACACGGTCATGATCGGCCGCAGCCACGGCGTGCATGCCGAGCCGATTACCTTCGGCCTCAAGGTCGCCCACTGGTTCGCCGAGATGGAGCGCAACAAGGACCGCCTGCTGCACGCCCGGCGCGAGATTGCGGTCGGCAAAATCTCGGGCGCGGTTGGCACCTATGCCAATATTGATCCCGCGGTCGAAGCCGCTATTTGCGCGCGCCTGGGGCTCGTACCGGAAACCATTGCCACCCAGGTGGTTCCGCGCGACCGGCATGCCGCCTTTTTCTCGACCCTGGCGCTGATCGGCAGCTCGCTCGACCGGATTGCAACCGAGCTGCGCCATCTGCAACGCACCGAAGTCTTTGAGGTCCAGGAGCCGTTTACGCCCGGCCAGAAGGGCTCATCGGCCATGCCGCATAAGCGTAACCCGTGGCAGTTGGAGAATGTGAGCGGACTGGCCCGCCTGCTGCGCGGCTACGCGCTGTCAGCCCTGGAGAACGTCCCCCTGTGGCATGAGCGGGATATCAGCCACTCCTCGGTCGAACGGGTGATCGGCCCGGACGCGACCACGCTGCTCGATTTTATGTTGGCCCGGCTGACCACGCTGGTGGACCGGCTGGTGGTGCATCCGGAGCGGATGCAGGCCAATATGGCCGTGCTCGGGGAAGCGATTTATTCCGAACATCTGCTCTTGGCCCTGGTCCGCAAAGGCATTGCCCGCGAAGAGGCCTATCGCTGGGTTCAGCGTAACGCCATGAAGGTCTGGGAACACCAGGCCTCCTTTGCCGCTGAGGTGCGCCAGGACCCGGACATTACCCGGCTGTTGGCGCCGGCTGAAATCGACCAGCTCTTTGACGCCAGCCACGCCCTGCGGCATACGGACCGTATCTTCGAGCGTGTGTTTGCGCGGGCGGAATGAGGGAGAGAAGTGGAGAGTAAAGCACTGTGGGAAAGGGAAACCCACCCCGCTGCTACGCAGCACCCCAGGAGTGCGGGCTTCCAGCCCGCAAGCGGCCAAGATGGCCGCTCTCCCAGGAAACCGCAGGGGGCCAGGAGTGCGGGCTTCCAGCCCGCAAGCGGCCAAGATGGCCGCTCTCCCAGGAAGCGGGAGGGCGAGCGGCCCGAGGCGGGGACCGGGGTGGGTTTGAGAGTGGGCAGTGAAGAGTGAAGAGCGGAGCAGCACCAATGCTGGCCAAAGTCTACGTCACGCCGAAAAAAGCTATTCTCGACCCCCAGGGGAAGGCCGTTGCGCACTCCCTGCACGCCCTCGACTACCCGGAAGTCAGCGAGGTTCGCATGGGCAAGTATCTGGAGGTCCGGCTGACGGGCCTCTCCAAACAGCAGGCCGAGCAGCGCGTCGAAGAGATGTGCCGGCGTTTATTGGCCAACCTCATCATTGAAGACTTTCGCTTTGAGATCGTCGAGGAGTAATACCGCGTGAAATGGGGCGTCGTCACCTTCCCCGGCTCGAACGACGACCGGGACTCCGTTTACTGCCTGGAGCGGGTGCTCGGGCAGGAGGTGGTCTCGTTGTGGCATAAAGACCAGGATTTGCACGGCGTCGAGGCGATTGTGCTGCCGGGCGGGTTTTCCTATGGCGACTATTTACGCTGTGGGGCGGTCGCCCGCTTCTCGCCGGTCATGTCCAGCGTGCTGGCGTTTGCCCGCGCCGGCGGTCCGGTGCTGGGCATGTGCAACGGCTTTCAGATTCTGTGCGAGAGCGGGCTCCTGCCGGGAGCGCTGGTCCGCAACCGTTCGCTGGCGTTTATCTGTGAGTGGACCTCCGTGCGGGTGGAAACGACGCGGACCCGTTTTACGGCCCGGTATGCGGCGGGCGAGTGTCTGTCCCTGCCGATTAAACACGGCGAGGGCTGCTATGTGGCGGACGAGGCGACCCTCAAGGCGCTCCGGGACAATGATCAAATCGTCTTCCGCTATGTGAATCAGGACGGTGAAGCGCTGGACTCGGCCAACCCGAATGGGGCCGTGCAGAATATCGCCGGGGTGACCAATATGAACGGGAACGTGGTCGGACTCATGCCTCACCCCGAACACGCCGTCGAAGCCCTGCTGGGAGGCGAAGACGGGCGTACACTCTTTACCTCAGTCTTTGCGTAACCTCAGTCTTTGCGTAGCCCTATGGCATCCATACCGGTTGATCTGCAACTCGCTCACGACCACGGCCTGTCAAGCGACGAGTACGACCGCCTCGTCCGGACCCTGGGACGCACGCCGACGTTCGAGGAGTTGGGCGTGTTCTCCGTGATGTGGTCGGAGCACTGTAGCTATAAAAGTTCCCGGCGCTTTCTGCGGCGGCTGCCGACAACCGGACCGGCCATCCTGCAGGGACCGGGCGAGAATGCCGGCATCGTCGATATTGGCGACGGTCTGGCCGCGGTCTTCAAGATCGAAAGCCATAACCATCCGTCTTTTATCGAGCCCTATCACGGGGCCGCCACCGGGGTGGGCGGTATTCTCCGCGATGTCTTTACCATGGGCGCCCGCCCGATTGCCTCGCTGAACTCGCTCCGCTTCGGGGCGATAGAGCATCCCCGCACCGCCCATCTGCTCAAGGGGGTGGTGGGGGGTATCGGCGGCTATGGAAACAGTGTCGGCGTGCCGACCGTCGGTGGCGAGGTCTACTTCAACCCCGGCTATAACGGCAATATCCTGGTGAATGCCTTTACCCTGGGCATTGCCCCGGCCGATCGGATCTTTCGGGCCACGGCCGCGGGGGTGGGGAATCCGGTGATCTATGTGGGCTCGCGCACCGGTCGAGACGGGATTCACGGCGCGAGCCTGCTGGCCTCACGGGAATTTGACGACAAGTCCGAAGAACTCCGGCCGGCCGTCCAGGTGGGCGACCCGTTCACCGAGAATGTCTTGATTGAAGCCTGCCTGGCCCTCATGCGGCAGGACCTGATTATCGGTATTCAGGATATGGGGGCTGCCGGCCTGACCAGCTCGTCGGTTGAAATGGCCGACCGGGGCCAGGCCGGCATCGTCCTGGACCTGGATACGGTCCCGACCCGCGAAGCCGGCATTACCCCCTATGAGTTGCTGTTGTCCGAGTCCCAGGAGCGGATGCTGATCGTCGCCAAGGAGGGCTGTGAAGAGGCGGTCACAAACGTGTTTGCCACCTGGGACCTCCAGGCCGTCGTTATTGGAGAAGTCACGGATGACGGCCTGTTCCGCACAACGTGGCGGGGAGAGGAAGTCGTCCGCATTCCGGTCTCGGCCCTGACCTCGCAGGCGCCGGCCTACGAACGCCCGGCGGCCAGACCGGCCGACCTGACGGCGAAACAACAGCTCGACCTCGGCACCCTGCCCCTGCCCGCCGACTACGCCGCCGTCCTGACCACCCTCCTCACCACGCCGAATCTGGCCAGCAAGGAGTGGGTCTACCGGCAGTACGATTTTCTGGTTGGCGGGAATACGGTTGCCCAGCCGGGCTCGGATGCGGCCGTCATGCGGCTGAAGGGGTCGGATAAGGGGCTGGGCATCAGTGTCGATTGTAATAGCCGCTACTGTGCGCTCGACCCCTACCGCGGGGCGGCGATTGCGGTGGCCGAGAGTGCGCGCAATCTCGCCGTCAGCGGAGCCAGGCCGGTGGCCCTGTCCGACTGCCTCAATTTTGGCAACCCCGAGAAGCCGGAGGTGATGTGGCAGTTCGTCCAGGCCATTGACGGCATGCGGGCGGCCTGCGAAGCCCTGGAAGTTGCGGTAGTCAGCGGCAACGTCAGCTTCTATAATGAAACCGATGGGCAGGCAATTCCTCCGACTCCGACCGTAGCCATGGTCGGGATTGTGGACACGGTCACGCACCATGTCACCCAGTGGTTCAAGCACCCGGGCGATCTCGTTGTCCTGTTGGGAGAGACCCACGAAGAACTCGGTGCGAGTGAATATCTGGCCACGATCCATAAGCAGGAATGTGGCCGGCCCCCCCGGCTTGACCTGGAACGGGAAAAGCTCCTCCAGCAGGTGTGCGTCCGGGCCGCCCGGGACGGGCTGTTTTCCTCGGCCCATGATGTGGCCGAAGGCGGCCTGGCCGTGGCCCTGGCGGAAGCGTGTATCAGCCACCCCCGGCAGACCATTGGAGCACGGGTGACGCTGACCGGCGATCTGCGCCCCGACGCCTTGCTCTTTGGAGAAAGCCAATCGCGTGCTATTGTTTCTGTCCGGCCGGTCGACTGGGACCAACTCAAGGCGCTGCTCCACACGCATGGCTTACCCTTTACTGTCTTGGGTGAAGTTGGCGGGACGGACCTCGAAATCGCGGGCTATATGAAAATCGCAACAGCGGCCTTACGTCGGCAGTGGCAAACGGCGCTGGCTCAACAGCTGACACATGAGTAAACGGGCCGCCATCTGCCGGTCTGTTGAAGGGCACGTTCACTCATGCTGAGCGGGGGGGGATAGCGGGGTGCACGATACAGCCGGTGCGGTGTTCGATGGTTTCCACGAAGAGTGCGGGGTCGTGGGCGTCTATGGTCATCCGGAGGCGGCCAACCTGGCCTATCTGGCCTTGTATGCCCTGCAACATCGGGGCCAGGAGTCGGCAGGCATTACCTCTTCAAACGGTCAGGCCCTGCTGACGCATAAAGGCATGGGCCTGGTGGCCGATATTTTTGATGAAAAGCGGATTCGTCGCCTGGAAGGAGCCAGCGCCATTGGCCACAACCGCTATTCCACCGCCGGCTCGACGATGCTCAAGAACACCCAGCCCCTGCTGGCCAAGTATACGCTGGGCTCGGTGGCGATTGCGCATAACGGCAACCTGGTCAATGCCGAAGAGCTGCGCGTGCGGCTCGAATCGAGCGGCTCGATTTTTCAGTCTACAGTCGATACCGAGGTCATCCTGCATCTCATTGCCGCCTCGCAGGCCGGGCAGCCGGTTGACCGTATTATCGACGCCTTATCGCAGGTGCGGGGGGCCTACTCCCTGGTCTTCTTGAGCGAGGACCATATGGTTGCGGCGCGCGACCCCTACGGGTTTCGGCCGCTGGTGCTGGGTCGCATCAAACACGCGGGCCAGACGGGCTATGTGATCACGTCCGAGACCTGTGCGCTGGACCTGATCGGGGCGCAGTATGAGCGGGAAGTCCAGGCCGGAGAGGTCATCCTGTTTGATGCCAACGGCATGACCTGCTACAGCCCGTTCCCGCAGGCGCCGGCGGCCCGCTGTATTTTCGAGCAGGTCTATTTTGCGCGACCGGACAGCACCATGTTCGGGCAGAATGTCTACCAGGCGCGGAAGGCGTTCGGGCGTCAGTTGGCGCGCGAGGCCCCGGTCGAGGCGGATGTCGTCATTCCCGTTCCGGACTCCGGGGTGCCGGCGGCCCTGGGCTATGCGAAAGAAGCCCGGCTGCCGTTTGAAATGGGCCTGATCCGCAATCACTATGTGGGTCGGACCTTCATTGAACCCCAGTCGTCCATCCGCCATTTTGGGGTCAAGGTCAAGCTCAACGCCCAGGCCGAGCTGCTGTGCGGCAAACGGGTCATCGTAGTGGACGACTCCCTTGTCCGCGGGACGACCAGTCGCAAAATCGTCAAGATGATTCGTTCAGCCGGAGCCCGGGAGGTCCATGTGCGGATCAGCGCCCCGCCGACGATTTCCCCCTGCTTTTACGGGGTGGATACGCCGACCAGACGGGAATTGATTGCCTCCTCCCATTCGGTCGAAGAGATCAGCCGCTATGTCACCGCCGATAGTCTGGCCTATCTGAGCGAGGCGGGCATGTACGCCGGGCTCCAGGCCAACGGGAACGGCTTTTGCGATGCCTGTTTCACCGGTCGCTACCCCCTGGCTCTGGGAAGCCGTCCCAAAGGCAGCCAGTTGCAACTGTTTGACGAGCGGGTGTAGCCACGGCGATGATCGGATTTCGCGGCCGGCGCAGAGTACCGGTCTCCGGGTAGTCGGCGAAGACGGACAGGCCCCGGCGAGACGATGCTCTTTCATTCCTACACCTTCCTTTTCTTATTCCTCCCTCTTGTCTTTGGAACCTTTCTCTACTTGGAAGAGAAGAAACGGCAAAGAGAACTCGCCCTCGTCTGGCTGGTGATTGCCTCGGGGTTTTTTTATGCCTGGTGGCAGCCCGTCTATTTGTTTTTATTGCTGCTCTCGACATTGTTCAATTTTGGTGTTGGCTGGGGGTTACAGTCCGCACCCGGCAGAGGTCTGCTCGTTTTTGGGGTGGGTGGCAATTTAGCCCTGCTCGGCTATTTCAAATACGCCAACTTCTTCCTGCACAGTACCAACACTCTTTTCGACACGGCCTTCTCACCCGTGCCTATCATCCTCCCCTTGGCGATTTCCTTCTTCACCTTCCAGCAGATCGCCTGGTTGGTTGATGTGTATCGAGGCCAGGTCACCGAGTATAATCTGCTGCACTATTGTCTGTTCGTGTGCTTTTTCCCGCAACTGATTGCCGGCCCCATTGTTCATCATAGCGAGATGATGCCCCAGTTCTCCAGGGGGCGAGAGCGGTCTCGGCGGCAGCGAGATGTCGAGGTCGGGATCACTATTTTCTGTCTCGGTTTTCTCAAAAAGGTTGTTCTCGCCGACACTGCGGCGGTGTATGCAGACCCCGTCTTTGCAGCGGCGGCGCATGGCGAGTCCATCAGTTTTTTTGAAGCGTGGGGCGGAACCCTCGCCTACAGCTTTCAGCTGTATTTTGATTTCTCCGGGTATTCGGACATGGTCATTGGGTTGGCACGGCTGTTTGGGATACGTCTGCCCGTGAATTTCTTTTCTCCCTACCGGTCAGCGAGCATTATTGATTTTTGGCGACGCTGGCATATGACCTTATCCCGATTTCTGCGTGACTATCTGTACATTCCTCTGGGCGGGAATCGCTCTGGCCTCACGCGGACCGGCCTCAATCTTCTTGCCACCATGGGGCTGGGAGGTCTCTGGCATGGGGCGGACTGGACGTTTGTCTGTTGGGGGTTATTGCACGGGGGCTATCTCATCCTGAACCGGAGTTGGCGGTTTGTTCGCGCCGCTCTGCCATGGCCGGCCGGAGCCGGCCGGTTGGGCTTCTCTCTTTCTGTCGGCCTGACCTTTCTGGCGGTGACATTGGGGTGGGTCTTGTTTCGGGCGGACAGCTTTGCCGCTGCCGCCCGGCTCTATCGGGGACTTGCGGGGGGCAACGGGATAATCCTGCCACCCGACGCTGTCGGCTGGCTCGGTCCCTTGCATCCCTGGCTCCTTCAGCTTGGCTGGCGTTTCGAATCGGTCCGTTATCTGTACGGCTGGGAGCAACTTGCCTGGCTGAGTGTTCTGGGCGTGATCGCCTTTCTTTTGCCGAATACCATGCAATTGCTCGCGAGGTATAAACCGGCTCTTCTGTCGCAGTCCTTCAGCGCTGCGCTGCAGAGCAGCCGGATACAGTGGCGGCCTACGCTATATTGGGCCACCATGCTCGCCGTTCTCATGAGTTGGGCTCTATTGGCAATCAATCGGGTTGATGAGTTCTTGTATTTCCAATTCTGATAGGGATGCGCGTATGGTTTCCGTTGGGCGGGAACATTATCGTCACTATGTAGAGTGGCTCCTCGGCCTCAGCGTCTTGCTGCTCGGCCTTGCCGGTGTGTTCAATTGGGTTGTTGATCCGCTCTACTTCTACCATCGGCCCTGGTTTGACATCGGTTTCAGCAAGAATCAGCGCCTTCAGAATCCCGGGATTGCTCGTCAATTCGACTACGACGCTGTTCTGCTGGGAACCTCCCGGACCGAGACCTTCCAAACCTCGGCCTTGCAACGCGCGCTGGGTCTGAACATCATCAACCTGTCCGTTTCCGCCTCTTTGGTCACAGAACAAGCCTTGCTGCTTGACGTTGTGCTACAGAACCGGGCTATCCGGCGGGTTGTGTGGGAAATCAATTATCCGTCTTTTTCACTCGGAGACCGCCTCTACGATAGACAGGGGGACAGAATCCTCTCACTGGGGCTGGGAACGTTTCCCAAATATTTGTACGAGGTGGGGCCTGAGACGCCTTTTCGCTATCTCCTCTCCCTGGACATCCTTTTTGAATCCTTACGGGCCATACGCGGCCAGCGTCCGGACAATTATGATACCCTCCACTATTGGGTGGATCGGTTTGAGTATTCCGAGGCGCGTGTGCTGGCGGCTTGGGACCATCGGCGTCACTACTGGACAGATGCCCGCCGCGCGTATCTCGCCCAGCACGCGCCGACGCCCCAAGAGGTCCAGGACGTATTCGTTAAGAGAGTGGAGCGCGTCATTCAGCAGAATCCGCAGGTGCAATTTGATTTGCTGTTACTTCCCGCGACCGTGCTGGAGTATGGCATGGATTTCCGGATCAGGCGTGGACGGTTTGAGTCTCGCTTAAGTCTGAACGAAGCCGTGGCGCGGGCGCAGGCACAGTTCCCCAATGTGCGGATTTTCAACTTCCAGGTCGATAAACGGCTCACGCACGATTTTAGCCGCTGGAAGGACCTTGAGCATTTTGACGCCACCACGAATGCATTCATCATCAACGCTCTTGCCCAGGGTGGCTACCAGGTCACCTCATACCAGCTTTTGTGCGCAACTGAAGAACTGCGACGGCAGGTCCTGACATACATGGACGAGTTCTGCACAGCCGAGGGTAATGATTGTCCCGCTCCTGTCCGCCAAAATATGCACTATGTCGCCGCTCAGCCCCGGCCTGCTTCATCATGCCCGGACGACTGAACAGCGAGCGGGGTCAGTAAGGAAATAAGGAGGTAAAGGTGAACCGTCGCCGCGCTGTGTGCAAACTCGCTCTCGTTTTCTCCCTGCTGGGGGTGTGGGCGATCCAGACTCCCCTCGTTATGGCCCAAGCCGCAACCCTCACCGGCTGGTTTACCTTTATCGTTGCCGATTACCCATCAGACACCGGCCTGACCGCTGAGACGACCTACTTCCTGACCGAAGACTCAGGTGAGCGGCACGAACTCCTGATTGATAGCGAACTCATGCGACCACTGGGCGGCCCGGTGGCCTTGAACCGCAAACGAGTGACGGTTGAAGGCGTGTGGGAGGCGGTCGGGTCCACGACCAGTGAGCAATTCCGGGTCAGTGCCATTGAGTTGGCGGCAGCACCGTCGCCAACCTTACCCAGGAGACCCTTCGCCCCTGACTTGTTTCGGGATGAGCCTCCCCCGTTCAGGTCGGCGCTCCCGACCGTAGACGCCGATTCCCATGTGCGAGGCTCCCAGGCATGGGTAACCATTCTGTGCCGTTTCGCAGATGCCACGGATGTCACTCCGCATCCGGTCAGCTTTTATGAGGAGATGACAAAGGCATCCTATCCCGGCCTGGGGCACTATTGGAATGAGGTTTCATACGGAAATATCCCCGATCTGACCGGGAGCAAAGTAGTGGGCTGGTACAACCTGCCCCGGCCACAGTCGTATTATTATGAAGAATCAGATTACGATATCGAGAAGATACAGGAGGATTGCACAGCCGCGGCCGATGCGGATGTGTTTTTCCCCGATTTTGACGGATTCAATCTCGTTTTCAATCGGGACTTTACTCCTTCCGATCCCTCGGAGAGTACCAACGCTGCCGCCCGAGGAGGGTCTTTGTATGCAACGCTGGATGGTGAAGAGGGATTGTGGCGAGCCACATGGCTGCCGCTGTGGGCGCATGAAAAACAGGACACCTGGGCACACGAGATGGGCCACGGCTTGGGCTTGCAGCATTCCTCCGGTCCGTATGATGAGACATACGACTCTGACTGGGATGTCATGAGCGGTGGGGAGTCACTCGATCCGTATCCCGGCTATGGCACCTTGGGCGTGCACACCATCGCCTACCACAAGGACTTTCTGGGCTGGATTCCCCCGGACCGCAAGTATGTGGCCGCGCCCAACAGCACCCAGACCATTACCCTCGAACGGCTGGCCCAGCCGGACGCCGAGGGCTATCTGATGGCCCAGATTCCCATTGGCGAGTCGAACACCGATTTCTATACCGTCGAGGCGCGGCTGTTTGCCGGCTATGACGAGGAAATCCCGGACGAAGCGATTGTCATCCATAAAGTCGATACCACGTTGGCAGACCGGCTGGCCCAAGTGGTGGATGTGGACAACAACGGCGACCCGAACGACGAAGGCGCGATGTGGACGGTCGGCGAGATTTTTACCGATGCCGAGAACAACCTCCAGGTCTCCATCGATGCGGCCTACGCCAGTGGCTACCGCGTGACCATCAACACGAATCCTGACACGTTCAGCACCTGTATCGATTTTCTTGCTTCTTCCTCTCATCTCTTCGGATCGGGGCGGGATGGGGCCAGTGTGCAGGTCGAGGCGGCGAGCGATTGTGACTGGTCGGCAACGAGCAATACCGACTGGATTCGCGTGACGGCCGGGAGCAGCAACAGCGGCCCTGGCAGTGTTCGCTATACGGTGGCGGCCAATCCCAGCCTCGCTACCCGGACGGGCACGCTCAGCATTGGGGGCTGGACGTTCACGGTGATTCAGGCGGGAACAAATGAAGTGCTGTTTGCAGGCGATATGGAGGACGGAGCAAGTAACTGGTTGCCTGGGCAAGACTCTCCCTGGGCGTTGACCACAACCTCCTCCAGAAGCGGATCATGGGCCTGGACGGACAGTCCCAGTGGCAATTATCAGAATGGTGTTAATGTTACCCTTTGGTCGTGGCCTCCACTTGATCTGACCGAGATTGATGCAGCAACCCTGACTTTCTGGCATCGGTACGACTTTGGCAGTGGCGACAGGGGGAACGTGTGGGTGGCGCGAGAAGCGGAGGAGGGATTGTGGAGGGCAGAGGCAGTTATACGGACGTTCACCGGCACAAATCTGACCTAGCAGCAGACATCCATTGATTTGACGCCTTTCGTTGGAGCACCAATCCGCCTCGCTTTCCAGTTAGTTTCAGACGCCAGTGAGACCGCGGACGGGTGGTACATCGACGACGTAGCCGTATTCTCGTCGGATTTCGTCTCTCCCGTGACCCTGGAGAACCCCCGGGCCGCCTCCTTCCAGAGCGGAGTGGGCGTCATCTCGGGCTGGGCGTGTCACGCCCAGGAGATTGTCATTGAGTTGGACGGGAGGCCGCTGCAAGCGGGCTACGGCACCACCCGGACGGATACACGCGGGCGCTGTGGGGATACGAACAACGGCTTCAGTCTGTTGTGGAACTGGAACAACCTGGGGCCGGGGCCGCATACGGTCCGGGCCCTGATTGACGGGGTGGAGTTTGCCACTACCACCGTACGGGTGACCACCTTTGGGGAGGACCCATTCCCACGGGGTTGGAGTGGGACGTTTGCCCTGCCCGACTTCCCCGCCGCCGGTGAGACCACCAGTGTCCGGTGGGAAGAGTCGCTGCAGAACTTTGTCATCACGGACGGGCAGCCGCATACCGGCGGGGGGTATAATCGGGTGGCGGGCGTAAACGCCATCCTGGAAAACCCGTCGTTGGGGTCGGCCCAGAGTGGGGTGGGTGTCATCTCGGGCTGGGCGTGCGAGGCGGGAGAGATTGTCATCGAGTTGGACGGGACGCCCCTGAAAGCGGGCTATGGCACCACACGGACGGATACGCGGGATCGCTGTGGGGATGTGAACAATGGCTTTAGTCTCTTGTGGAACTGGAACAACCTGGGGCCGGGGCCGCATACGGTCCGCGCCCTGCTTGACGGGGTCGAGTTTGCCACCACGACCGTGCGGGTGACGACCCTGAGGGAGGATCCCTTCCCGCGGGGCTTGCATGGCACGTTTCCCATTCCAGATTTCCCCCGCCCTGGGGAAAACAAGAGGCTGCGGTGGGAACAGTCGCTCCAGAACTTTGTCATCATTCCCTGACTGCGTGCGCCAACTGCGACGACTTATGGCGCACGATAACAGGCCACCGGGCTGGTTTCCTTACCGTCACGGACTATGATCTATGAGGCTGTCAAGGATAGATTCGAGCAGCCGGATAGTCTCGCTGCTGTAAAGATCGCCGTCGTCCCAGGAATTGGCTACCGCCATATATGCGCGTCCTCGGTCTGGGACTGCCCGGACAACCGCAAAGAACCCACAACAAGGACCAGCCCCACCTTGAGTCAAGAGCCACAGTACTTGCCGATCCCCCTCCAGTCGGTGGGAGACAACCCAACCGGCCGCTCCTCCATAGTTTCCCGGTATAGGAATGAGCAACTCGTCCAACTGCCTTCGATTGAGAATCACCGGCCGCTTGTGGAGGAATTGCAGCGTGATGAACTTGGCGAGGTCTTCCAATGACGTATGCACGTTTCCAGCCGGGGCCAAGGGAGTACCGTAATCCAATTGGATTGGCCGCCACATGCCAGCACTATCGCGGTGATGCTGCCAGGGCTGATCCACCTCACCCCGGGTGCCTGGCACCCCAAACCCCGCGCTCGACATCCCCAACGGCGCGAACAGGCGCTCTCCCATCAGGGTCTCCCAACTCTGGTCTGTCAGCTGCTCCGCCATAGCTGCTGCGACCAGGTAGCCGGCGTTGGAATAGCTGAACTCGCCGATGGGGCTGCCCGGCGGGTCGGCCAGATTCTCTCGGAGGATTCTGTAGCGCCGGGCAACCATGGGCAGTGTCGGATGAGATGTCCACCAAGCCGGCACGTCGTCCGGAACGCCCCCTACATGGCGGACAAGCTGCCACAGGGTGACGGCGCGGTAGTCGGGATGCATCTCATCAACCAACTCAGGAAAGACCTGGGCAAGCGTGGTCTCCCAGCCGTTGACAAAGGTCCCATCCGCCACCAAGGTCGCCAGCATGGTGGAGGTCATCGCCTTGGTGATGGAGCCTATTTGCATCAGATCGTTGACCGTCAGCTTCTCGGGTGACCCCTGTCTACGCACTCCGGCAGACGCAATGGCCCGGACCCCCGCTTCATCTACGATCGCCGCAATCAATCCCGGTGATTTGCCTTCCGCCACCGGCCCGGTCAGGTATTTGACAATCGACTGGTCAACGGAGCGGGTCCGTACGGAGACCATTTCGAGGTGTTGGGTGCCGGTGTTCCAGACAAAGCGGGCGGATTCTCCGGGGTCGGGAAACTGCTCAAGGGTACACTCCCCTTCCAGGTCGGTCCGAAACGCCTCCCCGGTGGTGACGACCCTAAACGTGCTACGAGCAAACTCGACACCGTCATCGTACACGACCGCGGTGTATGCTCCGTCGTCCAGATTCCCCCAATTCCAGATGGCCACAAAACCGACGTCCGAATCGGGACAGGCCCCGGTGTCCCGGACATCGGGCCGCGCGCTGCCGTACAGCAACGGAAAGGTGTCTAGGCCGGCAACGCTGACGGGGGAGCCGTCAGCAAAGAAGCGGACGGTCAGGTCTCCCGCCGTTTCACACTTCCAACCCGAGATGACGCCGACGCCAGACAGGGTGGTGCCTTCACCAGGAACGCCGAGCGTTGCGGCGGAGGCCAGCGACGGAGCCAGGAGTACGAAAACAAGACAGAAACGCAGCAGCATAGCTTTCCTCCCCCGGTACTAGAGCAAAGAACGATGCGGTATAGCGCCTCTCTCTCCCCCTTGAGGAGTGATGCACATTACATGACTCGGCGGCCCCCCGCTCCCCTGCGCCGTGCCTGTCTGCGACAGAGTGCCAGGAGTGCGGGCTTCCAGCCCGCAAGCGGCCAGGATGGCCGCGCTCCCAGGAAGCGGCCGGGCGAGCGGCCCGAGGCGGGGGCCGCCCGCCCGGCCCCGGGAGGCTCACGCCACAATATGCATCACACGTCCTTGAGGAGTGCGGGCTTCCAGCCCGCAAGCGGCCAGGATGGCCGCCCTCCCAGGAGGGCAGGTCCCAGTCCTTCCGATGAAAGCGGACGGGCACGGCTGCAATTTATCGTGAAACGCTCTAGTTGACCGACTCCAAGACCAAGCCTTGTTGACTCGTTTCCCACACAAAGGTGGCGTTCGTACCCATGTCGGGAAAGTTGGGAATCGTACACATGCCCTCAGCATTGGACAAAAAGTCATCGTCGAATGCCGTCACCATAAACGTGGAGGACGCGATCTCTTCGCCATTCCGTATCAGGCGGGCCGTTCTCTCGCCCGACCCCAAACGGGCCCAGTTGAAGAGCGAGGAAAACCCATTATCGATGTCGCCACACGGGCCTTCGGTGTCCTCTCGCTCCGAGCCCTGCAAGACCGTCTGGGTCAGAATGACGCCCTCCGCGTCGCTGAATTCCACTTCCAACTCTCCACCCAAGCACGACCAGCCCGATACCAGCCCGGCACCACTCACGTTCGTACCAGGGGACGGGATTTCGAGAGCCGCACCCGCCGGCGGAACGCTCCCGTCCGCAAGTTCAAAATCTCCTTCCATCTCAGCGCTGAGCGTTGCGGTAAAGAATTGGGCACCGTCCGACGTCACTGCCGCCTGAGTGATGGCCCCCGCCCCCGAGGCAGTCTAACTCCCACTCGACCCTGCCAAGGCCCCACTTCCACCCGTCACGGTTGCACTCTCCGTAAAGGTAAAGGAGCAGTCTACTTGCAGGGCAAAGTTCTCATCGTAGCAAGAAAGAGGGATGCAAGTCGTGTTCGTTGCGGTCGCATTCACAATATCCTCGGTGCCTTCATACTGGCAGTAGTAACTGTTCGTGGTCCTCGTTTCGGCTTCCGTTGCCCGGCAAGCTCCCGTGGGCGGTTGGACAAGTTCCCAAGCGACACCTGCGCCGTGACACATCACAGCACCCGTGATTGTGGTATAACCGTGGGAGATAGAAGCGATAGCGGCGATGCCTGAGCCAGGAAATGGACTCCATGACGAAACGCTCTCCGAAGCCCCCGTGAACGGGGCTGCCCAGGCAGAACTCGCTGTAAAGACAATCGCCCCAAGAACGGATAGTCCGATTTTTCCGAATCCTCCCATATGCCTTCTCCTTCCGTTTGCCTGCATATACTCCTCCTTTTCCCGAGCTTTGAGATCAAACCTCTATAGTACCTATCCAATATTCCTTTCAACCCCCCTCGCCCCAAGGTACGGTAAGAGCCTGATTTATCTCTGTTTCTTTGACGGCGAGGATCGGATATTCAGTCAAAACTGAACCGAAAATCCCTCGCGTTCGCCGTTCTCTTTGTCAATCACGGTAGTGCGGGCCGGAGAATATCGGTTAAAATCTCACATCGCCCTGCCCCTCTGCCGACTATACAGACTGAGCCCTGTCCCCGGCCTGACAGGGTTTGACCCTGTCCCAGGGAACTTCTATTCTAGGCGGTAGTCTTGCTCGCATCGGGGCGGCGGATGCCCGGAACTCGGCATGTCAGATATCCCAAATCTTTTGAGCTTCCTGCGCATTGCGCTCATTCCCTTTCTGGTCTATTGCCTGACGGATACGGACCCGGTCTCAAGCCTGATGGCGGCGGGTATTTTCTTCATTGCCTGTCTGACCGATTATTTCGACGGCTATCTTGCCAGGAAGCACGGCCATACCACCATCCTGGGCACCTTCCTCGACCCGCTGGCCGATAAGCTGCTGGTGATGGCCGCCCTGGTCATGCTGGCGGCCAACGACCGTGAGCCGCACCTCCCGGCCTGGATGGTGGTGGTGATCCTGGGACGGGAAATAGCGGTGACAGGGTTACGGAGTGTGGCGGCCGGAGAGGGATTGGTCGTCTCCGCTGACCAGCTCGGTAAATATAAGACCCTCTTCCAAATGGTTGCCCTGCACGGATTGATTATTCACTATCAATACGGCTTCATCGATTTTCACCTGCTGGGCATGTATTTTTTGTGGATCGCCCTGGTCGTCGGTGTGTGGTCCGGCCTTGACTATCATGTCAGCCTGGCGCGCCTGCTGCTGGGCAAACACCGGGCCACGCCCAGTAGGGCCGAAAACCCGACACCGCCTTCCTCCACACCCGCTTCGACCCCGCCTGCCCCGCAACGACACAGGGGATCAGCATGACGGTCCTCGTCACTGGCGTCGGCGGCTTTATCGGCTTTCATGTCAGCCGGTGTTTGCTCGAACGTGGCGATACCGTCGTCGGGCTCGACAACCTGAACCCCTATTATGATGTGCGTCTGAAAGAAGCTCGCTTAGCCCAACTCAGCGCCCACAAACAGTTTGCATTTGTGCGGCTCGACCTGGCTGACCGACAAGGCATGCAAGACATGTTCGTCCGTCATGCGCCGGAGCGGGTCATCCATCTCGCGGCCCAGGCCGGGGTGCGCTACTCCCTCACCAACCCGCATGCCTATATCGAGAGTAATCTCGTGGGCTTCCTGCATCTCCTCGAAGGCTGTCGGCAGACCGAGGTGCGGCATCTGACGTATGCTTCGAGCAGCTCGGTCTATGGCGCCAATACGAAGCTGCCCTTTTCGGTTCATGACAATGTTGACCACCCGGTCTCCCTGTATGCGGTTTCAAAAAAGGCAAACGAACTGCTGGCCCATACCTATAGCCATGCGTATCACCTGCCGACGACGGGACTGCGCTTTTTCACCGTCTATGGTCCCTGGGGCCGGCCGGATATGGCCTTATCCATTTTCACCAAAGCCATCTTAGCCGGCGAACCGGTTGAGGTGTTTAATTACGGCAGGATGCAGCGCGCCTTTACCTATATCGACGATATTGTCGAGGGGGTGGTGCGCGTGCATGACCGCATCGCCCAACCCAACCCCCACTGGTCGGGCAGGAATCCGGACCCCAGTACGAGTACCGCTCCCTACCGCGTGTATAATATCGGCCATCATCAGCCGGTTGAGCTGCTCCACTTTATCGAAGTGCTGGAACACGCCCTGGGCAAGAAAGCTGAAAAACGCCTGCTGCCGTTGCAGGCCGGCGACATCCCCGCCACCTGGGCCGATGTTGCAGACCTCATGCAGGATGTGGGCTTCCGTCCCGCCACAACCATTGAGGAAGGCATTCCTCGTTTCGTGGCCTGGTACCGCGAGTACTATCGGGTCTGAGACACAGACTCAATCGACCCAACAGACCCAACAGACTCAATCGACCCAACAGACTCAATCGACCCAACAGACTCAATCGACAGCCTTTACGGGCGTTCGTGTGGTGCCAGGGTGGTCAGCGCCAGGGCGTGGATCGCCTGCTGCATATCGTTCGCCAACGCGGCGTAGACCAGGCGGTGGCGCTGGACGGGGTTCTTACCGGTAAACAGCGGCGACACTACCGTGACCCGGTAATGCCCGCCGCCGGACGCGGCTCCGGCATGACCGGCGTGCAGGGCGCTCTCGTCTAGGACCTGCACCTCAGTCGCGGACAGGGCTTGCCGGAGCGTGGATTCGATGCGTTGCGGAGTAGTCATTGGTCAAAGAGTACACGTGTCCAGCATCTGATATCTATTGGAGGGCACGTTTACCCTTTTTCGTGCGCGGAGGGAAAAACCGGGGCGCGGCGTTCTTTGACGGAGTTCAGCCCCTCGCCCACGTCTTTGCCAAAAAAGCCCAGCATCTCCAGGGCGAGCGAATAATCGAACGAGGTATGCGCGGCGGCCCGCAGCCACTGGTTGAGCGACTGCTTGGTCCACCGAATGGCCTGCTGGGCGCCCGTCGCCAGTTTGTTGGCCACTTCCATGGCCTTGGGCATGAGTTCATCCGGCGGGACAACCATGCTGATCAGGCCTATCCGCTCGGCTTCTTTGGCGTCCAGCATATCACACGTCAGCAGATAGTATTTGGCCTTTGCCATGCCGACCAGCAGGGGCCAGATGACCGCGGCATGGTCTCCGGCGGCCACCCCCAGGCGGGTATGCCCATCGGTGAAACGCGCCTTCTCCGAGGCAATGCTGATATCGGCCAGCAGCGCGACCGCCAGCCCGGCCCCGACCGCCACACCGTTAATCGCCGAGATAATGGGTTTATCGCAGTTGATCATATTGTGGACGATGTCCCGCGCTTCTTTCATCGTCTCGGAGACGACGTCAAGGTTGCCCATTGATTTCTCAACCACGTCGAAATCACCCCCGGCCGAGAAGGCCCGGCCGGCTCCGGTAATCACCGCCACGCGCACGTCTGGGTCGTCAGCGATATCGAGCCAGACCTTACTCAGCTCGTAGTGCAGGCGGAAATTTGTCGAGTTGAGGGACTCGGGCCGGTTAATCGTCAAGAGGGCAATCCCGTCGTTCTTCTCGATGACGAGATGTTCGTAATTTTCCCGGTAGGCCATGCTGCTTCCTCCTTCTTGTTGCGCCGATAGTTGTCCGATAGTTGTGCCGATATGTATTCCAGCTTTTCAAAGCCGGGCGGATTTGTACAGCCAGGGCAAACCCACCCCGCCGCTACGCGGCACCCCTCCCAAGAGGGGATAAAAAAAGCTCCCCTCCCTGGAGGGGTGGCCCGCAGGGCCGGGGTGGGTTTTCCCCGGCCGGCGGCAACCTCGCGTGCTGGAGGACGGCGGCCTAATGTGCCTCGGCCCAATTGTCGCCAACGCCGACCTCAACGCGGAGCGGAACGTTGAGCACCATCACCCCTTCCATGCTCTCACGGACCAGGGTCTGTATGCGCTCGAGCTCCGTGTCCGGCACCTCGAACAATAACTCGTCGTGCACCTGGAGGAGCATGCGCGTCTGCAATTCCTGCCGGCTGAGCTGTTGCGCAATGGTAACCATGGCGACTTTGATCAGGTCAGCCGCCGTGCCCTGAATGGGGGTGTTGATGGCGATCCGTTCCGCGGCGCTGGCCAGTTGCGGGCTTTTGCTCCCCAGGTCCGGGACATAGCGCCGGCGGCCAAACAGCGTCGTGACATAGCCACGTTCCTGGGCGCCGGCCAGCGTGCCGTCCATATAGGTCTTAATGTCGCCGTAGCGCCTGAAATACTGGTCAATATAGGCTTGGGCGGTCTTGAACGGAATGCGGAGCGTCCGCGCCAGTCGCCGCGCGCCCATGCCGTAGATCAAACCGAAATTAATCGTCTTGGCCTCACGCCGCTGGTCACTCGAAACCGCCTCTATGCTGGTCCCGAAAATTTCGGCCGCGGTGCGGGCATGGACATCCTGACCGGTGTGAAAAGACTCGACCAGAACGGGGTCCCGACTCAGGTGGGCCAGGAGGCGGAGCTCAATCTGAGAGTAGTCGGCAGACAGCAGACGCCAGCCGGGTTCCGGCACAAAGGCCGTTCGGATGCGCCGCCCCTCTTCACTCCGGATGGGGATATTCTGCAAGTTGGGATTACTGGAAGACAGCCGCCCCGTGGCCGTCACGCTCTGATTGAACGAGGTATGCACGCGACCGGTGTCTGCACGGATAAGCTTGGGCAAAGAGTCCACATAGGTCGTCTGGAGTTTGGCAAAGCTCCGATAGGCTAATATCTTCTCCGGCAGGGGATATTCTTCAGCCAGGCGTTCAAGCACGGATGAATCGGTGGACGAGCCCGTCTTGGTTTTTTTGCCCCGCGGCAGGCCAAGCTTCTCGAACAGGATGGCCTGGAGTTGCTTCGGGGAGGCGATATTGAACGGCTCTCCGGCCATGGCATGGATTTCCGCTTCGAGTTGGGCGCGCTGTTGCCCGAATTCGTCGGACAGGAGGGCCAGCACTACGGTGTCTACCCGCATGCCGGTCCGTTCCATTTGCGCCAACACCTGAACGAGCGGTGTTTCAATATCGGCGAACAGGCGGCCCATGCCTTCTTCTTTGACGCGCGGGAACAAACGGTGAGCCAGCCGCAGGGTCATATCCGCGTCTTCCCCGGCGTAGCGCGTGGCGTCTTCGACCGACACGTCGGCAAAATTCTTCTTGGCGCCGTCGGTCACGGCCTCATACGATATCATCGTGTGGCCCAGATGTTCTTGAGCCAGGTCATTCAGGTTGTGGCGCTGCGTCGGGTTTAAGAGATACGAGGCCAGCATGGTGTCAGCCAGACGGTTGTGCGCGTGCAGGCCATAGTTGGCCAAGACCATCAGGTCGTATTTCAGGTTCTGACCGACGAGGGTCAGCGAGGGATCGGCAAAAAGCGTACGGAGCGCGGCGAGCGTCTTGTCGAGCGGTATTTGAGGGGCGGTATCGTCCGAGCGGTGCGCGACCGGAATATACCAGGCCTGCCGCTCATCAATCGCCAGCGACACACCAACCAGTTCCGCGTCAAGCGGGTTGAGCGCCGTCGTTTCCGTATCGAGACAATAGGTTTTGGCGGCCTGAATGCGGCTGACGAGCGAGGCGAGCTGGGGCACGCTGCGCACGGGCTCGTAGACACCGGGCGGTTCCGCCGGCGCAGCGCGTTCGTCAGCCAGGGAGAATTCCCAGCCTGGGTCCAGATCGGCCAGGAAGCGACGGAATTCAAACTCGGTAAAAAGCTCGTGCAAACGCTCGTGGTCCGGTTCTGTCAGCGCCAGGTCTTCAAGGGCCGGCGTCAGCGGCACGTCCAGTCTGAGGGTCGCCAGCGTTTTTGACAGGCGGGCCAATTCGGCGTGCTCCCGGATACGCTGGCCCAGCTTGCCTTTGATCTCGGCGGCATGCTGCAGAACGCTCTCCAAATCCTGCCACTGCGTGATCAGCTTGATAGCGGTCTTCTCACCAACGCCGGGGATGCCGGGGATATTGTCGGTGGCGTCGCCCATCAAAGCCTGCACCTCGACAACGCGTCCCGGCTCGACGCCGAATTTCGCCTGCACCTCGGCGGGACCGATGTGCCTATCCCGCATGGTATCGAGCATGCTCACCCGCTCTGAGACGAGCTGCATCAGGTCTTTATCCCCGGAAACGATGACCAGCGCCACGCCGTCGCGCTCCCAGCGCGTCGCCAGGGTGGCGATAATGTCGTCGGCCTCGTAGCCGGCGAGTTCAAGAATAGGAATATTATAGGCCTGGACAATATCCTTGATGCGGGGGATCTGCACCCGCAACTCATCCGGCATTTTGGTCCGGTTGGCCTTATACTCCGGATAGAGTTCGTGGCGAAAATTCTTGCCTGGGGCGTCAAACACCATCCCCAGATGGCTGGGAGCATGCTCGGCATGAATCCGCTGGAGCATGTTCACAAAACCAAAGATGGCGTTGGTGGGGAAGCCCTGGGCGGTGCTCAAATCCCGAACCGCGTAAAAGGCGCGGTAGATATACGACTGCCCATCAACGAGGAAAACGGGAGTGGATACTGGTGTCACAACGTAACTGCGGCAGGAAAGGGGAAAGCGGGTGACCGGGATCGAACCGGCGACCTTGTGCTTGGCAAGCACACGCTCTAGCCAGCTGAGCTACACCCGCGTTGAACGCACTCGTTAGAGACGGAATCTACCACACCTCAGCCGAGAGTCAACTGCAAGAAAGAGTACACGTGTCCGGCATCTGATATCTATTGGAGGACCCGTTTACTCTTTTCGGTCGGATCTTGATCCGCGCCGGCTGCCGTCCCGGTATGACCAAACCCGCCGTGACGCTGCGTGGAACCGAGCGTCTCAACTTCAGTCCAACAGACACGCGCCACCGGAGCGACGATGAGTTGGGCGACGCGGTCGCCCGGTTTGACCTCAACCGGTTTGTCGCCGAGGTTGATGAGTAAGACCTTCACCTCTTCCCGATAGTCGGCGTCTATCGTTCCCGGAGCGTTCAGGATGGTCAGCCCCTGGCGCAGGGCGAGTCCGCTACGGGGACGAATCTGGGCTTCGTAATCCTGCGGCAGGGCGAGGGCGAATCCGGTCGGAATCACACACCGTTGGAGCGGCGCAAGGACGACGCTTTCCGTAAGAGCGGCGGCAATATCCATCCCGGCGGAGCCGGGGGTCATATAGCGGGGGAGCGGGACCGACGGCGCGCCCGGTTCAGCCTGACGCACACGCGTAATGGGAACGACGATCTGGGCGCTCACCCGCTAGTGCTCCTTCAGCGGTGCTCTGTACTGCTAGCGTGCCGCATCCTGGTCGGCCAGGGCTTCACGCCGACTGAGACGAATTTTTCCCTGCCGATCGATCTCAAGGACTTTGACGGTAATCTCGTCCCCCTCGTCAACAATATCGGTCACCTGCCGTACGCGTTCAGGCGCAAGCTGGGAGATGTGCACCAGCCCTTCTTTCCCAGGCATGATCTCGACAAAAGCCCCGAAATCGACCACTTTCTTGACCGTTCCGGTGTAGAGCTTGCCTATCTCGGCATCAGCCGTGACGGCATTGATTCTACTGATCGCCCGATCCATGGAGTCTCCGTCGGAGGAGGCAACAGACACCGTCCCGTCGTCTTCGACATCAATCTTCACCCCAGTCTCTTCGACAATGGAGCGAATCATTTTCCCGCCTGGGCCAATGAGATCACGAATTTTATCCGACTTGATTTTCAGGGTCAGAATCCTCGGGGCATGTTCTGCGACCTGTTCACGGGGAGTTTCGAGCGACTCGGCCATCTTCCCAAGAATGTGCAAACGCCCGTCACGGGCCTGGTATAACGCCTGGCGCATAATCTCACGCGTGACGCCGGCAATTTTGATATCCATTTGGAGCGCAGTAATGCCGTCAGCCGTTCCCGCAACCTTGAAGTCCATATCGCCGAGATGATCCTCATCACCCAGGATGTCACTGAGAATCCGGACTTCTTCCCCTTCTTTGATCAGTCCCATCGCAATGCCAGCGACCGGTGCCATGATCGGGACGCCGGCGTCCATCAGTGAAAGCGCGCCGCTGCACACCGTGGCCATGGAGGAAGAGCCGTTTGATTCCAGGATTTCCGACACTACCCGGATAGTATAGGGGAATTCATTTCCCGCCGGGAGAACGGCCAGCAGTGCCCGCTCGGCCAGGGCGCCGTGCCCAATCTCTCGCCGTCCGGGATTCCGCATCGGACGTGCTTCCCCCACACTAAAGGGGGGGAAGTTGTAATGCAGCATGAATTTCCTGTACTGCTCACCGATCAAGGCATCCACCCGTTGCTCGTCTCCGGATGTACCCAGCGTCGCAACCGCCAGGGCTTGTGTTTCGCCTCGTGTGAAAAGGGCCGAGCCATGCGTTCGGGGCAGCATGCCGACTTCACACGAGATGGGACGAATATCCGTCAAGCCGCGCCCATCTACGCGCTGGCTCTTGTCAACAATCGCCGTGCGCATGATTTCGCCGGTCAGCTTTTCCAGGGCTTCTGCAACCTCCCCGCCTCGGTCGGCGAACTCTTCCCCGAGCGCCTCAGTCGCTTCTTGCTTGGCAGACTTGATGGCAGACCCGCGCTCCAGTTTAGCCGCAACCGTCAGCGCCGCACTGAGCTTTTGGGTCGCTGCGGCCCGAACACGATCAGCCAGCTCGGTATCGATCGTGGGCTCGGCGAACTCTCGTTTTGGCTTTCCGGCGACCCGGACAAGTTCGTCCTGCACGTCGAGGACCGGAGCCGCGGCTTCTTGAGCGAGGAACAGTGCCTCAAGCATGTCTTCTTCAGATACCATGCGCGCGCCGCCCTCAACCATGACAATGGCATCTCGGCCAGCGGCAACAAACAGGTTGATATCGCTGTCCTGGAATTGGCTCTGCAACGGATTGACCACCAGCTTCCCCTGCAAGCGTCCAATCCGTATTCCGGCAATTGGCCCCCCGAAAGGGATATCGGAGACGTGCAGGGCTGCAGAGGCACCGATTAAGGCCAACGTATCGGCATCGTTCTCTCGATCAACCGACAGGACAGACGCGACAATCTGGGTCTCACAGGCGAAGCCCTTGGGGAAGAGCGGCCGAATCGCCCGGTCTACAATCCGCGAGGTGAGAACCTCGCGCTCTGCCGGACGCCCTTCCCGCTTAAAAAACCCTCCGGGAATTTTTCCCGCCGCATAGGTGCGTTCCTGGTAGTCAACGGTCAGAGGGAAAAAGTCGATCCCCTCACGCGGCGAATGTGATGCGACGGCAGTCACAAGGACAACGGTTTCCCCGTATTGGACGAGGGCTGCGCCACTCGTCTGTTTGGCAAGGCGCCCGGTTTCAATAGACAGCGGGCGTCCGTAATATTCCATTTCGATTTTTTTATACATGTCTTCCTTCAATTTTTTGTGCGCCGAGGTTCTGACGGCGTAGCAATAATTCTCTCGACAGCTCTCTCGACACCTCTCTCGACACCTCTCTCCACAACAACGGATACAAGAGAGGAGGACGTTGACCTAGCGTCGCAAGCCGAGACGTTGGAGCATACTGCGATAGCGCTGTATGTCTTGACTCCGCAGGTAGTCGAGCAAACGACGGCGACGACCCACCATTTTAAGTAAGCCGCGCCGAGAGAGGTGATCTTTTTTATGGGTTTTGAAATGCTCGGTGAGATGGACGATCCGTTTGGTCAGAATGGCAATTTGTACTTCGGGTGAGCCCGTATCCGTATCGTGCACCCGAAACTGACTGATCGTTTCGCTTTTCTGTTCAACCTCCTGCATATGTCTTCCTTCTTTCTTCATTCTCCTCGATTGTTTTTTTCATTTTTAACACGCTGTTTTCCCAGTGTAAAGTTCAAAGACACGGGTGAGTTTCCATATCCTCTCCTCGGCGGTAACTATGGCGATCAATTCACACTCCGCACTCAGAATCCGGGCCGTCTCCCCTGCGGCCTGGGCTGCGGGCAGCGTCTGTAAAACAGCCTGCTGTCCGCGCCGGATGAGCGCCGCCTCCGGGGCTGAGACCACAAAGGTTCGGTAGGACTGGGTTGCCTGGACTAATGAGAACAGGGGGAGCGGCTGTCCCGGCTGGGGACTCTGGGCCCGAGAGAGCGGAATGGCCTGGTCGATGGTGAACGTGCCGAAAGCCGTCCGACGGAGACTCGTCAGATGGGCAACGCTGTTCAGAGCCATGCCAACATCTGCGGCCAGGACCCGAATATATGTTCCCTTTGAGCACGCAACAGAAAAATGAATGGCGGACGGCTCTCCGCGCGTCAGGGCGAGGTGGGACACGTGGACCCGACGCGGCTCGCGCTCCACCTCAATGCCTTGGCGGGCCAGTTTATACAGCGGGACGCCTTTGCGTTTCAGCGCGGAATACATCGGCGGAGTCTGCCAGTAGTCGCCGCTAAACCGTTGCTCGATCTTTTTCAACAGCGTCGGGGGGCAGTCTGGGACGGGCGCCGTGCGGGCGACCGTCCCGGTGCTGTCGAGCGTATCGGTCTCAACGCCGAGTTGGAGCGTTCCGGTATAGGACTTCTGTTCTGCCATGAGAAACTGCGAGAGTTTGGTGGCGGCCCCCAGACAGATGGGCAGCAGGCCGCTGGCAAAGGGGTCGAGCGTCCCGAGATGACCGATTTTTTTGACCCGCAGCGCCTTTTTGAGAATACGGACAACCTCCGCAGACGTCGGCCCGGTCGGCTTATCGATGAGGAGCAGGCCATCAAGTCCGGCCACTAGCGGTCTTCCTGTTTTATTTTATGAAAAAGATTCTCCAGGTGGTTTACCTCATCCAGGGCGGTGTCATAGATAAATTCAAGCGTTGGGGTGTAGCGGAGTTGCAAACGGGCTGCCACCTGACGGCGAATATAGCCGGCCGCGCTCTGGAGACCGGCCAGGGCGTCCGCCTGGGTTTCGTCCTGGAGGGTCCGCACGAAGATGCGCGCCAGACGCAGATCGGGGCTCAGGGTCGCGGCAGTAACAGTCACTCCACTGACTCTGGGGTCTTTCACTTCTCGTAAGACAATATCGGCAATCGCGTGGAGGAGCAGACCACTCACCCGTTCAGGACGACGGACAGGCATATCAATCTTCTAGTAATGGAGAATCTCGACCTGGGTTTTCCCCAGCTCAGCGACGTGCAGCCGTTCAATAAAATTCGTCACTGCCTGTAATGCCCCCTCAACATAGCTGTGATCAGAGCCGACTTGGCAGATCGCGAGAACAATGGTTTGCCACTGGTCTTGCTCGGCACATTCCGCGATGGAAACGTTGAATTCGTTCCGGACCCGACTCTTTATCTTCCGCACAACACCACGTTTCTCTTTTAAGGAATGACTCGCATGACAGTAGAGGATCAGTCGAAGCACGCCCACCACCATCGGCCACCTCCTGATGGGGTACGGGAACGGACAGGCGGCAAGCCAATCCGCCTTTTCACACCACCCCCGCTTTCCCGGTACCAGCTACGAAGCGTGTTGCTCTACTTCTTGGGAACGAGGTTCGAGGCGCCGCGTGACTTCTTCGAGCTCGTACACTTCCAAGACATCGCCCACTTTGACATCCTGAAAATTCTCGACGCTGGCCCCGCATTCCGTTCCGGCCGAGACCTCTCGGACATCGTCCTTGAACCGACGGAGAGTCGAAAGCCGTCCGGTGTGGACCACAACGTGATCGCGGACAACTCGGACCTGAGCCCCACGCGTCACCCCACCTTCCACAACCATGCAGCCGGCAACCAGACCCATCTTTGAAACCGAGAAGACCTCCCGGACCTCTGCCCGACCGAGCGGATTTTCTTTATAGGTCGGAGCAAGCATACCCTCCATGGCCGCCCGGACATCAGCAATGACATCATAAATGATGCCATACAGTCGCAACTCAATACCCTCCCGGTCCGCGAGCTGAGCGGCTTTGATCTCGGGACGGATATTAAATCCGATAATAACGCCCTTCGAGGCTGAGGCGAGTAGGACGTCGGATTCGGAGATGCCTCCAACAGAGGCGTGGAGCACGGTCAGCTTCACCTCGTCGGCAGACAGCCGGGTCAACGCCTCTCGCACAGCTTCGGCCGAACCCTGCACATCGGCTTTAATAATAACCCGAAGCTCTTGCACTTCTCCGGCTTGGGCCTGCTGATAAAAGTCTTCAAGCGAGGTCCGGCTACTCTTTGTCAGTTCCGTCTCACGCCGCTTTTCTGTCCGGTGTTCTGCGATCTGGCGCACCTTGGCTTCATCGCCCAGGGCAACAAACGTATCCCCGGCCTCAGGCACTCCAGTCAAGCCAAGAATCTCGACCGGCATGGACGGGGAGGCAATTTTCACCTTCTGGCCCCGACTATCAACCATGGCCCTGACCCGACCGTATTTCGTACCACACACAAAGGGATCGCCGACTTTCAACTGCCCCTCTTGGATCAGCACCGTAGCGACCGCCCCACGGCCCCGGTCAAGCTGAGCTTCCACAATGACCCCACGAGCAAATTTGTTCGGATTGGCGCGCAGTTCCATGATGTCAGCCTGGAGAATAAGCATCTCCAGGAGATGCTCGATCCCCTCTCCGGTGAGTGCGGACACCGGAGCAAAAATAGTGTCCCCACCCAGGTTCTCCGCGACCAGACCATGGGACATCAACTCGCGCTTGACCCGTTCGGGATCTGCTCCTGGTTTGTCTATTTTATTCACCGCAATAATAATGGGTACCTCGGCTGCCCGGGCGTGATTAATAGCCTCAACGGTCTGGGGCATGACCCCATCGTCTGCAGCCACCACCAGCGTCACAATATCCGTTGCCTTGGCTCCACGAGCACGCATGGACGTGAATGCCTCGTGGCCCGGGGTGTCAAGAAACGTCACGCTGTGGCCTTCGACCGGCACGTTATACGCTCCAATATGTTGCGTAATTCCGCCTTGTTCGTGAGCGGTGACATTCGTCTGCCGAATCTTATCCAACAGCGACGTTTTGCCATGGTCTACATGCCCCATGATGGTCACGACCGGCGGCCGAGGCTCAAGCGCGCCCTCATCTTCTGAGGCTTCGTGCTCGTCTTCCAGAACAGACTCCGCATCAAAGGCAACATTATCGACCGTATATTCGAAGTCCGCCGCCACGAGCGAGGCCGTATCATGATCGAGTATCTGATTAATGGTCGCCATAACCCCAAGGCCCATCAGCGTTTTAATAACTTCTCCAACCTTTATCCCCAGGCTGTGGGCTAAATCTCCAACGGTAACCACTTCGGATATACGCACAACGCGCTTGCTGGCCTTGGGAACCGTAATTTCGGTCCGCCGTTGCTCTTTGCCCGGCAGGATCCGTCTCCTTTTTGACCCGCGTGCGACGTGCGTCTCTCGCTCTTGGACATCGAGCGACTCGGCGTTCCGGATGACCTTCCGCTTCCTGCCTCGCTTTTTTCCGCCCGCCCCTATGCCTTCACCACTCGTCCCCTCACGGGTACCCACATCAGCGCTAAAGGGAGAAGGCGAGGCGGGGCGGGTGAGGCCGGCCGGCCGGGGGACAGGGGGGTCGGCGAATTGACCAAGGTCGATTCGGCCCAGCACCCGTGCCGAACGAGCGCCCGCCTGCTTGGCGTCCTCTGAGGCCGGAGCCGAGTCTTGACTAGCGCTTCCTTCAGTGACAGCCTCTGCCACAACCGCGATTTGCTGTTCCTCGGCCGGGGGGTCGCTGCTGGGGGTGACCGTACTGAACTTTTCTTGTTCACCAGACTCCTGTTCTTCCTCTGCGCCGGCTGTTCCGTCATCAACCGACACGGGGATAGACCGTCCGGAAACCTCGCCTCGGGACTCCTGTTGAGGGGACTCATCTACCGATTCAGGAGGGAGCTCGAAGGCGGGCGTCTCGGCAGAGAGCGGTCCGGGGATGAACGGAGCAGGCTGTTGTACAGGAGTATCAAACGCGACAGACGCAAACGGCGCCAGCGGCTCTTCAACAGTTGGTGCTGAAAATGCGACAGGGGCCGATTCGGACCACGTAGCGGTGTCATCGTTCAGGACTTCGACACGCTTTCGGCGGCGAATCACGTTTGGGCGAATCCGATTCTCACGAGTCTCTTCCCGAGCGGTCACAACATGTTCTTTTTGCTGGTCAAGCTCGGTGACAACACGCTCGGCAACGACTTTTTCTTCTCCGAGAACGAGCGAGGGAGCAGCAGGCGACTGGAGCGCCTGCTGCACGGCGTCGGCATCTTGCTCTGAGAGCATGCTTTGGGCCCTTTTCCCACGGATGCCCCGGGCTTCAAGCTGAGTCAGCACTTGCCGCGTTTCGACTCCCCATTCTTTGGCTAATTCATGGATACGCTTGCGTGACATATGACCTCATCGCCGTCTCTTCACCCCTGCAGGCCGGGTTCTATCAGGGCAGCATAGCTGGCCCGTGCCTCGCGGGAACATACTGTTCGTAAGGAGCGACAATTCTTCATCCGTGCATTGACAAAAGCATTAACACATTCGCGGCTGGCATGCAGATACCCGCCGCGACCACGGCTGCGAGCCGGAATGAGCCGGCCTTGAGGCGTCGCCGTCAGCCGTAACAACTGGCCTTTCTTCTCTCGGCGGCCACATCCCATACAGGTCCGAATCGGCCCGGCAGGCTTCATACGTCCTCAGTAGTTCTCCCTGCCGTCTCCGCCGGGTCTCCTCCACCAATGGGAGCCTCAACGGATTCTTCCTGCATCCCTGCCGCCGGCGTATCACCTGCCGTCTCCGCCGGGTCTCCTCCACCAATGGGAGCCTCAACGGATTCTTCCTGCATCCCTGCTGCCGGCGTATCAATGGCCGCTACGCTCTGTTCACTGAGCGCGGCCTCCTGTTCCGCTGCAATTTGCTCCGCCTGCGCCTTGGCCGCGGTCCAAATTGCCGGCGCCCGGTCCGGCCCAATCCCCTCGATATCAAGCAGCGCCTCAGTATCGGCAGCGGCGATGTCCTGAGCCGACTTAAAGCCCTGCTGATACAAGAGCTCTGCCGTAATATCAGCGCTCGACTCCCCGATCCCCGGGATAGCATTTAACGCTTCAAGGACCTGGACATGTTCCAACTCTACTTCTGACTCGGACCGGACATCCAGCTTCCAGTTTGTCAGACGGGAAGCCAACCGGACATTTTGGCCCTTCTTCCCAATAGCAAGGGCGAGCTGATCGTCCGGGACGATCACTTCCATCGTGTTTTCATCTTCATCCATAATAATCTTGGCAACCTTGGCCGGGAGAATGGCTCGACAGACATATTCAGCCGGGTCAGGTGTCCAGGGAACGATATCTATCCGTTCTCCCCGGAGTTCCTGGACAACGGCTTGGACACGTGTCCCCTTCATCCCAACACAGGCTCCTACAGGGTCGACATCCGGGTCGGTTGAGGACACGCCGATCTTTGCACGGGTGCCTGGTTCTCGGGCGGCGCCCTTGAGCTCCACAATGCCTTCGTACACCTCCGGGGCCTCTTGCTCGAACAGTTTGATCAGAAACCCTGGGTGCGTTCGAGACAGCACGATCTGGGGGCCTTTTTGCGCCATATCGACATCAAGGATATAGGCCCGAATGCGGTCCCCCTGACGGTATCGCTCCCAGGGAATCTGTTCCTTCTCGGGCAGGACCGCGTCAGTGCGACCCAAATTGACAATGATGTTACGTCGTTCAACGCGTTGGACGATCCCTGAGAAGAGTTCGCCTTTGCGATTCTTGAATTCATTATAGATCAGTTCGCGTTCTGCCTCGCGAACCTTCTGAATGACACTCTGCTTTGCCACTTGGGCGGCAATGCGTCCAAAAGAAGCTGCGGGCAGCTTGCTGAGCAGTTCGTCGCCAAGCTGCGCTTCAGGGTCCAGCGTCTCTTGCGCTTCCGCCACCTCTATTTCGGTTTCCACATCGGTCACCATCCCGACAACCGTTTTGATTTCAAAGAGTTCAATCTCACCTATGTCTTCATTAAATTTGGCTTCGATCTGCTTCTGGCCAAAGGTCCGGCGGGCCGCAGACAGCATGGCGCTCTCAAGCGCCTCAACAATAACACCCCGGTCCATCCCCTTTTCTTTACTGACTTGTTCGATCACCCGATTCAAGTCTGACTGCATAGCGGTTACCTCGTCTGCCGGCGTCTGCTTTTCCGTTTTTTCTTCTCAGGACCCTTCCCAGGCAGGGGGAGAGGGAGATCGACATGGACACGCGCCACATTCGCCCAGCTCACACGTACTTTTCCTCTTTCCTGGTCAGCAACGCTAATAGCATTCTCTTCTACTTCTACTTCACATATCGGGCCAATGAAAGCCCGCTTTCCGTCTTGGGCAGTCTTCGTCTGTACACGGACCGGTTGTCCCACGTAGCGTTGACATTGGCTGAGGCGGAAGAGCGGGCGCTGAAGACCGGGAGAGGAGACTTCAAGTGTATAGCGCCAGGGAATAGGGTCATGAACATCAAGCAAATCGCTCAATTGTCTATGGACTCGCGTACAATCATCAAGCGTCACCCCGTCCGTGTTTTCCAGCAGAACCCGTAATACCCAGCGACCATTCTCAGTCAACAGGTCTACGCCCCACAACTCAAAACCTTCATCCTCAGCCAGGGGAGTGGTCAGGGTCTCAACCTGCTGAATAATCTCTTGGACTGAGGGCTGCATATTGAAAAAAAAAGTGGGCTCCCGCCCACTTTCCCCTCACTTCCCCCCGTAAACTAAACGATCCTCTATCATCACGCAAGAGGCGCAACTCGTCTCATTCTCCTTCTGCGCCGCTTTCAAGATCGTGCAGGGTGGCCAGATCGATAATCGTATAGGACTGTTTCCCCTGAGGGGTGACGATCTCGACCTCGTCGTCGAGTTCCTTGTGCAAAAGCGCCTGGCCAATCGGAGAGTGGAGCGAGATCTGTCCCGCAGCCGGGTCAACTTCTTCAGGAAAAACGATCTGATACTCAACCACATCACCCGAATCGACCTCTTCGAGGGTGACTCGGCTGCCGTAGGCAATCGAACCTTTTGGAATACTCGACAGGTCATACAGCGAGAGTTGCTGCATCCGCTCCGTCAGCTGGGCGACCCGGGCTTGGACATAGTCCTGGCGCGCGCGCGCCGCTTCGTACTCGGCATTTTCACTCAGGTCGCCATGGGCAGCGGCCTCGTGCAGGTCTTTCGGAATGCGGACATTGAGTTCGTGGTATAATTTGTCAAGTTCTTTTTTCAGTTTTTTTACAATCGGTAGGTCCATAACTCCCCCATACGGTCCGTCTTCTGTCTGGCACGGACGTTCCGCACAAGCGCAGCAGGGGTTGGTGCGCAAGCGCCACCAACCCCTCCACACGATAGTTGTCTACTTCAGCAGTCAGGCGGTCAGGATATGGATCGTACAGGCCGATCCGAGGCCAATCACATGGGCAAGGCCGGCCTTGGCTCCTTCAACTTGGCGCGCTCCCCCCTGGCCTCGAAGCTGGGTCACGATCTCATAGATATTCGCGACTCCGGTTGCCCCCAGCGGATGCCCCTTGGAGAGCAGGCCGCCACTGACGTTGACGGGAATATCGCCACCCAGTTCGGTCCGCCCTTCGTCTATCATCCGCCCGGCTTCACCTTCACCACACAGGCCCAAATTCTCGTAATGCAGCAGTTCTGCTGTGGCAAAACAATCGTGGAGCTCGACCAAACTCAGGTCTTGCGGACCGATACCAGCTTTTTCATAGGCTTCTTTTGCCGCATTCTGCGTCAACGTATTGACATCGGGCATGGTCAGATCCCGATCGGTATAGGGATCCGAGGTGAGGACAGCAGTCGCGACCTTTATCGGTTTACTGGTAAACTGCCTGATCTTGTCTTCTGACATCAAGATCGCCGCCGCCGCACCGTCTCCAGTCGGGCAACACATATAGAGCGTGTTGGGATAGGCCACCATACGGGCATTCATCACATCATCCAGCGACACTTCAATCTGGTATTGGGACAAGGGGTTGTGGACTGAATGCTTATGGTTCTTCACTGAGATTTTGGCGAAATGCTCGGCCGTCGTTCCGTGCTTGCGCATATGTTCCACGCCGGCCTGACCAAAGACGGCGGGCATCAGGCCACTGCCCAATACACCCTCAACGCTCTCTCCTCCGCTCCGGGCTCCGCCACCGAGCAAGCCCATCTTGCCCATCTGCTCAACGCCAACGGCCATGGTGGTATCGTACATCCCTGACGCGACACCGATATAGGCCTCGCGAAAGGCGGTCGAACCCGTCGCGCAGGCGTTGGAGACATTGAGGGCAGGGATGCCGGTCTGGCCAATTTGCTGCAGAATCTTCTGGGCATTCATGGCATTGGCCTGGAACAAATTCCCACACACGAGCATCTCAACATCCTTGATGGACGCCCCGGCGTCTTTGAGGGCGAGGACCCCCGCTTCTGCTCCCATTTGGGATACGTCCTTGTCCGGGTAGCGTCCAAACTTGATCATGCCGACACCGACCACATATACGTCTCTCATAGCTTACACCCCTTTGCCGTTATCAGCTTTCTTTAATCTTTGCCTGGCCTGAAAAAGAAAGCAATAATGTCAATGGTCTCCTCGTCGCCGTGCGCGTTTTTTTCCTTCCGTTCGCGGACCTTCCGCGTCAGCATGTCCACCGGCATGCCAAATTCGATCTTTTGCGGGTCAGGCTCAATATCGACTAAATTACACCGAACGCTCACCCCTTCCGGGAGGTCAACAATGGCGGAGACGTACGGAACCCGGATACCGGGTGCGGACTGGTGCACGATGGAGTACACGTAGAGCGTACCGTGATCGCTGAGCCGCACCTCGGGCAAATCTCCGACATAAGTACATTTGCTGCACCCGACCCGGTTCCCGCCGATATAGGTGGCGTGACAATCGGGGCATCGATATCCGACAAGATACGGCTTTTCGTCCGGAGTTGCGGGCAAGCGCAACATCGGCGCGATTGCCCGTTGGGTATTCGTCATTACCAGGTCCTCTCTGCTGGCCCGCCCCCGTCTCCGTTTGTCAAGGTGTCGCTTGTGGTGCTGGCAAGATGTCGCAAGAGTAAGGGGCTCATCCCTGCGTTGCGGATCAAAAACGCCACCTACCAGCCTGCTGCTCAGGCTCATGGGCAGGACCGAAAAAATCTGTGCTACAGTGCGGCTACCAATATACGAGCGCACCTCCCGAAACAAGGCCTTGAGAAATTTGGTACTGGCTGAATTAAGCCACTGACAGTCGAACGCAGCCACTCGGAGCGTTTTGAGTGGCTGCATTTGAATGGGGGGAGTGGCTGCGTTGGGCTGCTAGGTCAAGTTTGTGCGACTCAGGAATAGTGTCTCACTTTGAAATTCTTTTCTTGCATGGGCCACGTGGGCCATGCTTCGGAGCCCGTGCATCCATCAGCCCTACGACCCACTCCATATCATGTAGCGTGGTATCGATCCCTGCTGCTATTGCTGGAGACATTCGCAGGGTTTTATGAATCCGACAGAAGTTGTTGTGAAATTTTACACTTACTGGCAAGCAATTATTTCATAGGTTTGTGTGGGACCTTAAGTGACTGGGATTGGTTCTGGCAGCTGTTTTTTTGCTGCTCGCTTGGCCAGTTCCTGTTGACACACCAGGGATTTTTGTTCTTCTTCAGGCCATCCAACGATGCTAGAATGACCTGGCGGGTCATCATCGTCGTTAACTCTAAGACCAATATCGTGAACTTCTCTGGTCGCTATTTCCGCCCATCCATAAAGGGTGTCAGCACCCCGGCGTACTCTGACAACCCTCTTGCCTTCTTCTATCGTCTCCTCCTCTGTTTTGTCCTCAATCCTAGAGACCGATACTTTCCGTTCTTTAGTTGGTCTGAACAATTTTGGATTGATCCCACTCGATTTCAATTCATTGCTGTGTACTGCAAACCGAGCCAGTTGCGAGTTCAGTCCCATCAGCCATCCGATCTTTCCCGGTTGAACACTCTGTCAAACGCTTCTGAGATGGGAGACGGCAGAGTACCTTCCCACAACTCTTTCCCGTCCCTTCTCTCGCCATGAACCGAGTAGGCAAATCCGATTTCTCCTGAGGAAAGAACGAGAACATTCATCATTACATCCCTCTCTAATACCCATCCGAAGTCAATCGATCCAAACGGAGTCGCATCGATATCCAGATCATCACCTAGAGCATCGGAAGGAAACGTATCAACGAGCTTAAGAGCAAGCTCTATCGTTTCCGTGGCGAGCCTACTTGCCCCTTCACCGTCCCAATTTTCCTCATGGGCGATTTGGGCGAGTTGCTGGATTTCCTGCCTAGCGTCTTGCAGGGGTTCTGTTGGGGTACGTCTTTCTTGAGTTGAAGTGTAGTCGTCGGCAATTGTCATTGAGAATGAAGGATCAATTAGGGACGCAGAAGACCAGAGAGTGACGGTAATGGGATAATACGCAGACTCTGAATTCGTTTCTCTTACGGGCTCCACTCTGGCATATTCCAGAGGCGAGATACCTGAAGATTCTGCGAGTGGCATTTAATTCTCCTTTCCATCTGCTTTGTGCCGATTCTCAAGAATCTGAATTTTCTCGGCCAACCATGAATTCAGGCTCTTTGCCATGGCCAAATCCACCATAACTTCAACCTCAACTTCTCGGATGGCTCCATCCCTGATCTCCCTATCTATTTCCTGGCCAAGTTTTCCGTCTGGCTCTACCCCATGGGTAAGCCTTCGTGGTATGGGATGCCGCTCTGAAAAAAAGCTCATGGTGAGATAGCCTCGGAGGTTTGGTCCACCCCACACGCCGTCTGCATGAACGACACGGAAACCGTTTGATTTAATATAGTGGAAATCAAATTTTTCTGGCAGAGTCTCTTTTGCCATGACTTTTTCCTCATGGGCGCCACAACTAGGGCGCTAGCTTTGGACAGGTGAGTTTGTGAAACTTTAAGGATGAGAAGCTCAGGGAGTGCATCATACAAAGGGCGAAATAGTCAGGCATTGCCCTTCGCCGCCCAACGTGCCTCAGCACTTTGTCGCGCAATAGATTGGCGTTGGGTCGGGGTCAGTTCGCGGGCACGGGCTTGGCCGCCTTTCTGTCCTAATTCCTGAGCGGATCGTAGAACTGGCTGCGTTTCTTCTTCGCCTGTGGCAATTCGGCGACCTGGACTGCCCAGCCGATGACATCGGCTGGGCGTTTCTGTCCTTGTGGTCCGCGTAGCATGCTCCCTCCATCGCGTCCCCTCGCATATCTGCGTAGTAGTCAGTTTGTCAAGTCTATCAGCTCAAATATAAGTCAGCTTAGTAGCTTTGGGTAGCGTAGGTCAAAGAAAATTTGTCGAAGCGGATTTCAAAGTGAGACTTTACCGACTCAGGATATCAATAGTCTGAGTCATCATATATCCCGTTTATTGCTGACAGGCGTTTAATCACTCTTCTTCTTGCCTCTTCTAAATACTTCGCGGCTTCGTCGCACTTCTGAATAGCCCGGTCTACATCTTCTCTCCTAGGACTGGGATGATCTCGCAATACTCGAAAATCCTCGAACAAGCCTTCCATAGTTTCCGCATATCTATTGATCGGGGGGACAATATCGCTGTTTCGGGCGGCCCACAGTTTCGCCCCATATCGTTTGTCGTGAAGAATATGCCATGCTTCTGTAAGAGGAAGGGGAAGGTCTCGATCAGTTACGCGATTTTCTAGCACCCCCCAATAAGCGCGTAACGCATTGCTCTGATCCTCAAGTAGGTCATACAATTTTTCAAGCGCAATAGTTTGTCGATTCCTATTTTGTCGTCCGTCTTCGGCTTTTGACGAGGAGCGGGCAGTCCGAGAGACAAGGATACCTGTAATGAGGGCGCTAAGGATGGCGCTCACGGAGCCGGCTATGACCAGTAGTATCTGATTGATTTCCATTTCGGTCCTATCTTAATTTGACAGCAGGTAAATCACCATCGGTATGAGCGCAAGGACGAAAAACAACTTTTGGATACCATGCATGACTCTCTCAGTGGCGGTTGGAAATCGCCACTCCGAAAGTCCGGCTATTCCAGACTCCGGTGCTGGCTGCATTTGACGGCAAGTGGCTGCATTTCCTTATGAGTGGCTGCATTTGGGTTGAAACGCAGCCACTCGGTGGGGGGCAAATGCAGCCAGCACCAGAAATTTGATAGTGGTTCGGTTTCACATCGCTCTTGACCGCTGAGGGGGAGCGCCCCCCCTCCCTGCAGCGGGGGGAGGGACAATCTGCTCCCTCTCCCCTGGAACGTGTGCTGCACATTGTGGCGTAAGCCGCCCGGGACCGGGCCGGCGGCCCCCGCCTCGGGCCGCTCGCCCTCCTGCTGCCTGGGAGCGCGGGCATCTTGCCCGCTGTTTTTTCCTTTGCGGGCTGGAAGCCCGCACTCCCGGCCCCCTGGCGCAGACAGGCACGGCGCAGGGGAGCGGGGGGGCGCCGAATAATGTAATCTGCAGCACACGTCCTCAGCGGGGGGGAGGGACAATCTGCTCCCTCTCCCCTGGAGGGAGAGGGCCGGGGTGAGGGGGAACAAGCAAACTGAACCACTACCAGAAATTTTCATATGCAAAGGAGAGGGACAATCAAAAGCTCTCAGCAGCGTGACAGACCGGTGTGGCTGCACCGGCTCGGTGCCGCGGCCCGGACGGCACTCACCGTGCTGTATCCGTGGCGCTGCCTCAACTGCGCCATCGGTCTTCCCGCGGACCACGCCTTCTGCCCGACGTGTTGGGGTTGGATCCGGCTCGTCCACTCCCCGCTCTGCACGCAGTGCGGCCGCCCCTTTGCCTCCAGGGTCGGACCTGACCGGATATGCCACCAGTGTCTGCACCGGCCGCCCGGTTTTCGCCACGCGCGTGCATGGGCGGCGTACACTACGGCAAGTGGCTCGCCCCAGCCTCTCCGTCAGAGCATCCGCCGGTTTAAATATGAGCGTAATATGAGAGCCGGGAAGGAACTCGCCGGACTCGCGGCACACCATTTTTCCCTCATCCGAGAGCGGGACGCAGGGCCGACAGCAGACTATGCTCGCGTTCTTCCCGTCCCCCTGCACCTGACCAGACTGCGCTGGCGTGGATTCAATCAATCTCTCATCCTGGCCCGGGCGATTGGACAGCACATCAACACGCCGGTTGATCCCTGGCTGCTCAGTCGCACCCGACCGACCTCACCCCAGACGAAGCTGAGTCGAGAAGAGCGTCGGGCCAATGTCCGAGGAGCTTTTCGAATGAATACTCCCGCCCTGGCAAAGGGAAAACGATTCCTCCTGGTGGACGACGTGTATACGTCCGGTGCGACGGTTGAAGAGTGTGCCCGAACCCTGTACCAGAATGAGGCACGTAGCGTTGATGTTTTTACTCTCGCCCGCGTGGTCGATCTCTAAGAGCGTATGATGACACCTCCCTCTCTTGGCGTTCTCATTTCCGGGGGCGGCACCAACCTCCAGGCCATTATCGACGCCATCGAGCGCAGAGACCTGTCAGCCCACATTCGGATTGTGGTCAGTAACCGGAGCGATGCCTATGGCCTGGTGCGGGCGCAGCGCCACGGCCTTTCAACTGCGGTACTGTCTCACACCGGCTTTGCGTCTCGGGAAGAGTTTGACCGACACCTGGTCACCCTCTTGCATGAACACGGGGTTGAGCTGGTCATTCTGGCCGGCTTTATGCGCCTGCTCTCGGCGCGTTTTATTCAGGCTTTCCCGCACCGTATTCTGAATATCCACCCGGCCCTCCTGCCGGCCTTCCCCGGTCTGCACGCGCAGCGTCAGGCCCTGGAACGCGGCGTGCGGATTAGCGGCGCAACCGTCCACCTGGTTGACGAAGAAATGGATCATGGTCCGATTATCATGCAGGCCGCCGTACCCGTCTATCCTGACGATACGGAAGACAGTTTGAGCACGCGGATTCTGGCCCAGGAGCATCGCATCTACCCGGCCGCCATCAAGCTCTTTGCCGAAGGCCGGGTGGTGGTTCGAGGGAACTCTGTCCTCATTCGTGACGAACAGCATCGTCCGCAAACCGGCTTCCAGTCTCCCGCCGCAGTATGACGACCGCCTCCCCTAGCGCTGGCACAATTGGGATCGATGAATCCGGCAAGGGGGATTATTTCGGCCCGCTGGTCATCGCCGGGGCATATGTGACGCCAGACCAGGAAGACCGGCTGCGCGACTTGGGTGTGCGTGATAGCAAGACCTGCTCGGATAAACGCGCCCATACCCTGGCCGCCCATATCCGCACGCTGTGTACGACCACCCTCGTGACCATTGGCCCTGAGCGCTACAACAGCCTGTACGCTTCGCTCAAGAATCTCAACGTCCTGCTCGCCTGGGGACATGCCCGCGCCATAGAAAATCTCCTGGAAACAGTCACCTGCGAACAGGTGATTGCCGACCAATTCGGGAATGCGCGCTTTCTCAATAACGCCCTGATGCAAAAAGGCCGCGCGGTCAAGCTCATTCAAAAGCCACGCGCCGAACAAGAGCTGGCCGTGGCCGCAGCCTCGCTGGTCGCCCGGGCAGAGTTTTTACGCCGCTTGCAGGATTTGAGCAGCCGCTTTGCCATCCCGCTGCCGAAAGGTGCAAACCCTCAGGTCATCACCGCGGGCAAAGCCGTTGTGGAACAGTATGGCCCGGACAGCCTGGGCCAGGTCGCCAAGCTGCATTTTCGCACAACGCAGAAAGTGCTTGGGTGAGAGGCGCAGTCCTTGCCCCACACCCGCTTTTCCTCTAAAGAGGAAACGTATCCTTCCACAGCCCGAAAAGCTGGACACGCTTCCTCTCCATCCCGTCTGCCATGGCACACAGTTCCCAGCCTGCATTTGACCGACTCGTCAGTATTATGGCGACGCTGCGCAGCCCGAACGGCTGCCCGTGGGATAAAGAGCAAACACCGCAGACCCTCAAGCCTTATCTGGTCGAAGAGACCTATGAGGTGCTGGATGCCCTTGAGGCGGAAGACTGGGCTGAGTTGAAAGAGGAATTGGGGGATTTGCTCCTCCAGATCGTTTTTCATGCTCAGCTTATGGCCGAAGCCGGAGAGTTCACTATTGACGATGTGGCCCAGGCCATTGCCGATAAAATGACTCGCCGCCATCCGCATGTCTTTAGTGACCTGAAAGTCGAGAGCGCCGAAGAGGTCAGTCAGAACTGGGCCAAAATCAAAGCCCAGGAGAAGAGGGCAAAAAAGCGGGAAAGAGGACGCGCGGATCAATCCGTTCTGGCCGGCGTTCCCAAAGGCGCACCGGCCTTGATCCAGGCGCAGCGCTTGGGCGAAAAGGCCGCCCGGGTCGGTTTTGACTGGCCGTCGGCCACGGCGGTCTTTGAGAAGGTGACGGAAGAGTACCAGGAGTTGGCAGCGGCACTGGCAACGACGCACACCGAGCAGCAGGAACATGAACTCGGCGACCTGTTGCTGGCCTTGACCAGCCTCGCCCGTCATCTCGACCTGGACGCCGAGTCTGCCCTGCGCAAGGCCGGCAGTCGTTTTAGCAAACGCTTTCGGTACATCGAGGAGCAGCTCGCCCACGGCCGGGAGGATATCTATCACACTTCACTGACGCGGCTGGAGGAATTGTGGCAGGAGGCCAAGCAGACGCTGGGGTAGCATGCCCAGTAAAGCGCGCAGTTCAGCTTTCCCGCCCGGCCAGACCAGGACCGCAAAACTACCCAAACCGATCAGGATAGCCCCGCCCAGACTCGCCAGCCGGCTGAGACGCGAACCGGCCGGGTCAAGCCAGTCAACCTGCCCCGCAAACCACCAGAGGACGATCAGCATCCCGACCGATGCAAGGCCACTCCACAGCAGCGAGACGACCCATTGGCGCCACGCAAAGGTTGAAAAACGGCGTGAGAGGCGAACGGCTTGGAATACCAGATTGGCCAGTGCGGCGAGCGAGGTTGCGGCGGCAAGGCCGACCACCCCCCAATTCTGCATCGAGAGCATTCCGCTCACGGCGGCGACACCCTGCGCCAGCCAGCTCGTCTCAGCGGGGAGACTGATGCCGCCCATGAGGACAAGGCTGGCGCCTATTTTCACCACGAGGGCGACCACCCCGCCCCATACCGGCGTCCGGGTATCCCCGAGGGCATACAAACAGGCCGTGACCTGACGGGTCGCCGCAACTGCCCACAAACCCAGGGCCAGCGCCTGGAGGACCGTGGCCGTCACCACAACGTCCTGAGCGGAAAAGGCGCCTCTGAAAAACAGGACCGCCGTCACAGGCGTCGCCAGAACCGCCAGCCCAACCGCCGCGGGCAGCGTGACGACATTGACCAGCCGCAGGGCAAACCCCAGACTCTCCTGCATGCCGGCCCAGTCCTTCTGCCCGGCGTGCGTCGCCAGACCGGGTAAGACCGCGGTACTCAGGGCGACCACAAAGATCCCAACGGGGAATTCAAACAAGCGGCTGGCATACCACAGGCAGGAGACGCTTCCGTCCGCGAGCAGTGAGGCAAGCAGCGTACTGATGATCTGATTGAGTTGAAAGATGCCGGTCCCGAAGACGAGCGGCGCCAAGAGCCGGCCCATACGCCGTAAGGCCGGATGGCCCGGCTGCCAGCTCAGGCGCAAGGACACCCCGTGGCGGACGAGCGCGGGCAACTGCCACAGGAGTTGGCAGACTCCACCCAGCACGACCCCATAGGCCAGACTCATCACGGGCTCGGCCATATGGGCGGACAGGCCGAGTACGCTCACAATGACTGCCGCGTTAAACAGCACCGGCGCAAAGGCCGGGGCCGTAAAGTGCCGCAGCGCATGCAAGACCCCCATGGCTAACGCGGCCGCGCCAACACAGAAGAGATAGACGAACATGACGCGGGTCAAATCGGTGGTGAGCAGCAACTTGTCGTCTGTAAAGCCGGGCGCGAAGAGGCGGGTGAGAGGGGCGGCAAAGTATATCCCCAGGCCGGTCAAAACGAGCAGCAGACCGAGGCCGGTCCCGAAGAAGGCGCGAATCATGCGACTCGCCGCGCGTGATCGCCGGGAAAGATATCTGGTCAGCACCGGCACAAAGGCGGCGTCGGTTGCCCCCTCACCAACGAGACGCCGGAGCAGGTTGGGAATACGGAATGCAACAAAAAACGCGTCAGCGGCCAGGCCCGCCCCAAAGACGGAGCCAATCACCATATCCCGACCCAGGCCGGCAATGCGGCTCAGCAGCGTCAGCCCACCGATCTGCCCTACGGCCTGAACAACCTGTGCGTTTTCTCCCGTGTCTTGTTGTGCGCCGCGTACACCGGAGCCGGCAGCGTTGGGGCCATCCTTTTGCCCCGCCGTCGTCCTCAGCCGCCAGCTGCGCGACATTGATTCGTCTCTCCACTCATGGTAGGAACAGTGCCTCAGTCAGAGAGGAGTATTGTACGTGGCATCAGGAGAAAAGAAACGTCATCGCCAGAGCGAGGTCCGGCGCGCCCGCAACCATGCAGCAAAATCACGGGTGAAGACCCTCATGAAAAGAGTCGAGGCAGCGGTCGAGAGCGGAGAGAGCACAACGGTCGAGAGTTCTCTGCGGACGGCGGTCAGCGCACTCCATCGGGCGGGCCAGAAACGGATTATTCCCAAACACGCGGCAGACCGGCATATCGGCCAGCTCTCAAAACTGGTTCATAAACACACAACCGCCGCCTCGGCCTGACCCTATCGGCAAGGGGCCCCAGGCCCCTTTTCCGTTTCCATTGGTATCCGGCAGGTATTCCACGGCTCACAACTCAACGTCGCGTCCCGGCACCGCGTCCCGAACGGTCCCGAACACGTCGTCGGACACGGCATTTCATCCGCCCTTTTCTCATCTGCATCATACGTCCCGGGAGGGCGGCCATGCGGGCGGGCAGCAGGACGGGCAACCACAGGGGGTTGCCCCTGCGAGGCGCGCGTTTCTTGACCATGTGTTGTTCCGGGGCTAGGTTCAGATCGGAAGAGGGAGCTGTCATGCCGCTTGTCACCGTCAGCGAGAAACTCATTCGGGTCCTTGAGGCATTTGCGCCGGGCGAAGACCTTGAAACCAAACTGGAGAATGTGACCCGAGAGCGTCTGGAGTTACAGCTTCGCGAGTGCAATACGGCCCTGAGCGGCTTTGAGACCAGGTATGGGATGCCTTTCGCCGAGTTTGCCGTGGCGTGGCAGGCTGACAACATTCCGCAGCGTCGCTCTCACGAGGTTGAACGCGACTTTATGGAGTGGGAAGCCCGACAGATGGAGCGCTCCGATTTATTGGCAGCCGTACAGGAACTTGACCGCCCTGAATCGGAGTCCTGATCCGTGGACGCGGAGCAGAAACTCCACCAATTTGAAACCCAGGTTCGGCGCGAGGTCGCAGCTCATTTCCCTGAAACGAACCGGAGAAGTCTTTTAAGAAAGATTCATTGAACTTTTCCCCTGGTGTCTGACGGTTATCTGCGTGCTTAGCCCGACCCGTGCCGCCATATCCACCAGCTTGTCGATGGTGAATTTACTGATCCGGTCGTTGACCAGCTCGCTCACGCGAGAACGGGGGACGCCGAGCCTCTGGGCCGCTTCCGCCTGCGTGATGCCCGCGTGCTCAAGGTACACCTTGAGGGCATCCATGAGCTGAGCGCGGAGCTTGAGGTGAGCCGCCTCTTCAGGACTGTCCGCGATGGCATCCCAGACGCTCCGGTAGCTGCGAATCTTCATGGACTCTCTCCTGTGCGTAACTGCGCTCGAAGCGCCCTCAGCCGGGACTTCGCCTTCTCGATATCCCGCGCAGGCGTCTTCTGCGATTTTTTCCCAAACACATGCAGCACATAGACGGCATCGCCGATGTTTGTCACGTATATACAACGGTAGTTGTTGTCTTTGTCGCGAATCCGAATCTCGCGTACCCCGCTGCCCACCTGCGTCATCGGTTTCCAGTCCAGCGGGTCGAGTCCTCGCTGGACCCGCTCGATCTGGCGGCCCATGTCCTGTTTTGGGGCTTTTGGAAAGGCGCGAAGGTCGTCGAGAGAGGAACCCACGAACTGCACGTCTCTCATGGCTGGAAATGTCTCAAATTTGAGACAAAATGTCAAGTCAGTACAGCGGTTCACCAGGGCGATTGCTTGTTCCCTGAGCGAGACCCCACGGGCCGCCGCAGTTAAAGAGGCTCGCGGTGGCGAGGCTACTCAGGATGTCAGCTTGACTAAAGCGACAGTCAGACCGACAATACCGGCGGCCATGCGGGCCGCAGGACGGGCAACCACAGGGGGTTGCCCCTACGACAGGATGGGCAACCACAGGGGGTTGCCCCTACGATGCGCATGAGGGCCGGCAAACCCTGGTAAATGTCTCCATTGTGCTGACCGAGCAGCGGGGCTGGGGTGACTTCGATCGCTCCGCCTTGGCGCTCGCTCCCCTCTTCCCCGCCTAATTCAGCGAGCGCGGCTTGTACAATGGCTGTATTTGGTATTACGATTCTGACCGGAGAAGTCTTTTCAGAAAGATTCATTGAACTTTTCCCCTACAGACGAACCGGGAAGGACTATGCAACCAGACTATACGGGAATCATTACGGTCGAGCCGGGCAAGCGCGGTGGGAAACCCTGCATTCGTGGTCTGCGCATCACGGTCTACGACGTTCTGGAGTATCTGGCGTCCGGGATGACCGAGCCTGAAATTCTGGCCGATTTTCCCGACCTGACCCACGAGGATATCCGGGCGTGTCTGGCCTTTGCCGCTGAGCGGGAGCGGCGCCTGGTCTCCATTCCGCCAGAATGAGACTGTTGTTCGATCAGAATTTGTCCTGGCGTCTCAGAGAAGCTGGGAGAGCAGCCATCTTGGCCGCTGTTTTTTTCTTTGCGGGCTGGAAGCCCGCACTCCCAGGGAGGGAAAAGCCCGCACTCCTGGCGCCGTGCTGCAGAGGAGTCAAAACAGTCAGAAATTGTCGCCCAGGCGAAACGAGACCTCACGGGCCGCCGCGACAAAGAGACGCCCAACGGCAAGGCGGTGTTGCGTCTCCGAGAACTGCACGTCCGAGAGGCCGGGCAGGTCTCCAGGGTCGAGCGTTCCCTGCAGGAATTCCGGCGAGGTCGTCACCAGGACCTGGGGAATGGCGCTGTAATATTCCCTCACCCGCAGGTTGTCTGCCTGCCACAGGACTTTCCCGCTTCCCCGGTCGGTAAGCTGGATATCGAGGGCCAGCACCAGTTCGTACTCAAGAACCTGGTCGCGGCGGTCAAAGGAAAACGGACGCAGTTCCAGCGTCTGGAGTTGAGCGGAAATCACCCCTTCGCCCGTGTCGGTGACCCGAATATTCCGCCGGGTCCGAAACTCCCGCTCAATAGCCCACTGGAGTTCCTTTTCCACACCGGTCTCAAGCGTACGATTGGAGAATTCGGCAAAGCTCACACTCCGGATGCCCTGCGGTAAGGGGGTCGCCCCGGAAAACTGGTAGCCGCACGCACTCCACAGGCAGACACACACGGCGGTGAAAATGGAATACGCTCTCTTCATGAAAGACCTGAGCCGGGGAGTTTCCAACAATGCGCTAGGCAACAACGAAGTTCACCAGTCGGCCAGGTACGACGATTTCGCGCCGGATGGTCTTACCCGCCAGATACGTGGCCACCTTGTCCTGCTTCCTCGCCGCGTCCAGGGCCGCTTCCTTGTCCGCGTCCACGGCCAGCTCAATGGTCGCCCGGAATTTTCCGTTGACCTGGACCGCGACGGTGACCGTCTCATCCTGAATGAGCTCCGGGTCGTACGACGGCCAGGTTTCGTACGCCAGCGTATCCGCGTGCCCCAGACGCTGCCACAATTCTTCGCCCAGATGGGGGGCGAAGGGAGCGAGCAAGAGCACAAATCCCTCGGCCAGCGCACGTGGCAGGCGGCCAGCCTTTTGCGCGTCGTTCACAAACACCATCAGGGCACTCAGCGCGGTGTGGAAGCGCATGCCTTCGATGTCTTCCGTGACTTTTTTGACCGTTTTATGAAAGCGGCGGGTGAGCGCCGTGTCGGACTGCGGGTCCGCGTCGGCAATAGCCGAGCGCAACTCGCCGGTGTCGGCCACAATCAACGCCCAGGCCCGATGCAGGAAGCGATACACGCCGGCAACCGAGCGCGTATTCCAGGGTTTGACCTGCTCCAGCGGCCCCATAAACATCTCATAGCAGCGCAGTGCATCCGCCCCGTACTCCGCAATTACGGCATCCGGATTCACGACATTGCCCCGTGATTTCGACATTTTGTCGGTTTGGAGCTCCAGTTCCAGGGCCGTATCATCCGGGTGATAGGGCTTGTCGTCGCGCCATATCACCTGATCGACCGGGACGTATTCCACGCTGAGCTGTGTCGTCGGGTCTGCCCGAAGCGCGTACTCGGCCTCCTCGCTGCCCTCTCGATTGATCTTCTCAACCGCGTCCGCCGCATGGCGCTGCCCGTGCTCGTCCCGGTAATAGCGATAACTGAGCCCCAGGATCATGCCCTGATTGACCAGACGCTGGAAGGGTTCTGGTGTGGATACGAGGCCGCAGTCATACAGGACGTGGTGCCAGAAGCGGGCATACAATAAGTGCAGTACGGCGTGCTCCACTCCCCCAACGTATAAATCTACCGGCATCCAGTATTGCTCCGGGTCCGCGTCCCACGGCTTGTCCGTATTGTGCGGGTCCAGGAAACGCAGAAAATACCAGCAGCTCCCGGCCCACTGGGGCATGGTGTTGGTTTCCCGCAGGGCCGGCTGGCCCGATGCCGGTGCGGTCGTCTCCACCCAGTCCTGAGCGGCAGCCAGGGGTGGCTCACCCGTTCCGGTTGGCCGAAAACTCTCGACTTCGGGCAAAAGCACAGGCAGGTCGTGTGGCTCGACCGGCTGGGGTTGTCCGTCTACGTGGAGAATGGGAAACGGCTCGCCCCAATACCGCTGGCGACTGAACAGCCAGTCCCGCAGCTTATAGTTCACCGTGCCTTCGCCGTGTCCGTTCTCCTCCAGCCAGGCCTGCATCTTTTTCTTGGCCGCGGCCACGTCGAGGCCATCTAAAAAGCCGGAGTTCACATGGGGTCCGTCTCCGGTATAGGCTCCGGTTTCCATATCCCCACCCCGGACGACTTCGATAATCGGGATGTCAAACTGGCGGGCAAAATCCCAGTCTCGCTCGTCTCCGCCCGGCACGGCCATAATCGCCCCGGTTCCATAGGTGAACAGGACATAGTCGGCGACCCAGATCGGAATCGGCTCGCCATTGACGGGATTCAGGGCATAGCCGCCCGTGTTGACCCCGGTCTTTTCTTTCAGCAGTTCCGTGCGGGCCAGGTCGGACTTGCGCAGCGCCTCTTGTGTATACGCCTCAACCGCGGCCCGATTGTCCGGGGTGGTGGTACGTTCCACCAAGGGATGTTCCGGGGCCAGGACGCAATAGGTCGCGCCAAACAGCGTATCCGGACGCGTGGTAAAGACATCGAAAAAGGCGTCCTCTTCCGCAAGCAAAGAGCCATCGCCGTGACACAGCTGAAAACGAATACGGGCGCCCTCACTCCGCCCAATCCAGTTGCGCTGCATTTCCTTGACATTTCCCGGCCAATCCAGGTCGTCGAGTCCGGCCAACAGCCGTTCCGCATAGGCCGTAATCCGCAGCATCCACTGTCGCATGGGCTTACGGATGACCTCGTGTCCGCCGCGCTCGCTCTTGCCGTCTATGACTTCTTCGTTGGCCAGGACCGTGCCCAGGGCCGGGCACCAGTTGACCGGCACTTCTGCCATATAGGCCAGGCCGCGCTCATAGAGTTTGAGGAAAATCCATTGCGTCCAGCGATAGTAGTCGGAATCGCAGGTCGAAATCTCCCGGTCCCAATCGTAGGAAAATCCCAGAGCCTGGATCTGACGCCGAAAGGTCGTGATATTGCGAGCCGTTGTTTCACGCGGGTGGGTACCCGTCTCAATCGCATATTGTTCCGCGGGCAGTCCGAAGGCGTCCCAGCCCATGGGATGCAGGACATTCAATCCCCGCATGCGCTTATAACGGGCCAGGATATCGGTTGCGGTATAGCCTTCAGGATGTCCGACATGCAGTCCGGCGGCACTGGGATATGGGAACATGTCCAGGATGTAGTATTTTGGCTTGTGGTGATCGATCTCAGCGCGAAAAGTCTTGTGCTCCAGCCAATAGCGCTGCCATTTCGGCTCGATAACGTTCGGCTGATAGCGCACTTTACCGCCGGCGGGCGTTTCCGGCGCGACTCCATTGGACTGCTTATTCGAGAGACTCATGAGGCTGTACTTTCTTCCCGACAACACGCGCGATCCGATCCAGCACTCCATTGACAAAGGTCGGCGCGTCATCACTACAGTAGCGGCGAGCAATTTCAATTGCTTCGTTAATCGTCACCCCCGCGGATAAGTCGGGGTAGGTTGCCAGTTCATACGCCCCGAGACGGAGCAGATTCAAATCGACCTTGGGCAAACGACCGATCCGCCAGTGCTCGGCAGCGGCGGCGATCATGCTGTCAAGCTGCCGCCGCTCGCGCCACGTCCCGGTCACCAAATCTGCAGTAAACCCCCCGACCTCGGTCGCCTGGGTAAAGCACCGCTCAAAGAGCGCCAGCGCCTGCCGCGGAGTCACCCCGCTGAGATCAATCTGGTACAGGACCTGGAGGGCATGCTCACGCTCCTGGCGTCGAGTTCCACGGGCTGCCATACGATACTTACTCGATTGCCTGCAAGGCCCTGAGGGCGTGGACCATCTCAATAGCGGACAGGGCCGCTTCCCAGCCCTTATTGCCGAGTTTTGCTCCGGCCCGGTCCAGCGCCTGCTCAACGGAGTCCGTGGTCAGCACCCCAAAGGTGACGGGTACGCCCGAGGAGAGCACAATTTCTTTGATGCCCTGGGTCATGGCCGCCGCAATATAATCGAAGTGCGGCGTCTCACCCTTGATGACCGCCCCAACACAGACCACGGCCTCGTAGCGTCCGCTGGTTGCCATCCGCTGCGCAAACAGGGGGATGTCAAACGCCCCGGGAACCAGCACCACATCAAGGTCTTCGTCCCGCGCACCATGGCGACAGAAGGCGTCAATGGCACCCGCCTGTAAACGCTCAGTGATCAAACCATTGAACTGCGACACGACGACGCCAAACCGCATCCCCGTGGCATCAAGCTTGCCAGTAATGATCCGGACCATATTTTCCCCTATTCACAAAATGATTGAGCCAATTGACGCTCAGAGCAAGGGTTTGAGCTCAGAGAACAAATGCCCCAGTTTGTCTTTCTTGGCCTGGAGATAGTGAATATTCCCTTTGTGGGGGAGCGTCTCAATGGGTTGGCGTTCAACCACGTTCACCCCGTATTCTTCGAGCCCGCTGATTTTCTGCGGATTATTCGTCAGCAGACGCACCTGCGAGACCCGCAGGTCGCGGAGAATCTGGGCGCCAATGCCATAATCCCGGAGGTCTTCCTCAAATCCAAGATGGAGGTTGGCTTCAACCGTGTCCATGCCTCTATCCTGGAGGGCGTAGGCGCGAATCTTATTGGCCAGTCCTATGCCGCGACCCTCTTGCTGCAGATAAATCACTACCCCACGGCCTGCCTCGGCAATACACTCCATGGCATGTGTGAGCTGTTCGCCGCAGTCACACCGCTCGGAACCAAACACATCACCGGTTAAACACTGCGAATGGACCCGGACAGTGACGGGCTCCCGGGTTGTAATCCGGCCTTTGACCAGGGCAATATGTTCGTGGCTATCGACTTCGGTTCGGTAGACGATGGCTAAAAATTTCCCGCCAAACGGACTCGTGATTTCCCCCTCACCCACCCGGTGAATGACGGATTCTGTCCGTAACCGATAGGTGGTCAGGCTGGCTATGCTCACAATCGGCAGGGCGTGCTCTTGGGCGAAGGCTTCGATCTCTTTGCCCTGGGCAATCTCGCCGTCGTCGCGGAGAATCGTGCATAAGGTGGCCGCCGGCTTGAGGTCAGCCAGTCGGGCCAGATCAATGCCGGCCTCGGATAAGCCACGTCGCGCCAACACGCCACCCCGGTGAGCAAAGAGCGGGAAGATATGACCCGGCATCACCAGGTCGGCCGGGCGGGCGTCATCACGGACCGCAGTCGTGATCGTCACTGCGCGGTCGTAGGCGGATATCCCGGTTGTCACGCCGCGGCGGGCCTCAATCGAGGCGCCGAAGGCGCGTTGACGACTCCCCTCATAGCCATGCCCGAGCATGGGAATCCCGAGCTCGCGGATTTTCTCTTCGGTCAGAGCCAAACACACCAAGCCGCGACCGTGGGTGGCCATGAAGTTGACGCCATCCGGGGTGGTCAGATCAGCTGCCAGACACAGGTCCGCTTCCCCTTCCCCAGTGTCGTTTTCAACCAGGATAACCATGCCCCCCTGGCTGAGCTGTTGGAGCGCTTCTTCTATGGGAGATAGCGCGATTGGCATAGCCCCTCCTTATGTCCGAATATAGCCTGACACCACCACATCGTTCCCACTGCGGTCCACCTGCATTGTATGGAGTTTTATTCCCTCGGCAACCCGTCCAATCCCTAACGGCGCGAGCATGGCCCGTCCATCACCGCCAAGCAGCACAGCACCATAAAAAAAGAGGAGCTTATGCACCAGCCTTTCGTGCAAGGCGACCGCCGCAAGCTGTCCACCCCCCTCGATCAGCACATGCTTTGCACCGCGCTGTGCCAGGGTTTCGAGCACCGGACGGAGCAAAATCTTCCCCCGTTTGCCGGGAAAGGCCAGGATTTCAACGCCGGCCCGCTCGAAAGCGGCACCCCGGAGTTGGGCGGCACGGCGCGTTGTGGCAATCACGCTGGCGGCCTTGGAAGAGAGGCGACACACCTGCGCCTGAGGGCTGATCCTGAGCCGCCCGTCAAGAATAACGCGCAGGGGATCCCGCCCCCCACGAATGCGACACGTCAACTGGGGGTCATCGGCTTGTACGGTTTCTGCACCGACCAGGACTGCGTCTACCTGATTGCGCAACTCGTGGACTTTGCGACGGGAGGCCGCTCCACTAATCCAGCGGGCATCTCCACTCGCCGTCGCGATGCGGCCATCCAGGGAAGCCGCCAGTTTCAGGGTGACAAAGGGCAATCCGGTCCGGATCGCCACCGCAAAATCCTCATTGGTCCGTTGGCACAGCTCTTTGAGGACGCCGGTCGTCACCGCAATGCCGGCCCGGCGCAGCCGCCGAATCCCACGTCCGCGAACGCGCGGGTTGGGGTCGGTCATACCGATCACCACCCGAGCGACGCCCGCCTCAATCAGGGCCTGGGCGCAGGGGGGCGTTCGGCCGTAGTGCGCGCACGGTTCCAGGTTGACGTAGACGGTTGCCCCGCGGACCGGCTGGGTCGCTTTGCGCAGCGCTTCAATCTCGGCATGCGGCAGTCCCGCCCGACGATGATACCCTTCACCAATAATACGACCGCCGCGGACAAGAACGGCGCCCACAACGGGGTTCGGACTCGTCCGCCCCTGCGCCCGCAGGGCTAAATCCACCGCGCGCCGCATAAACACCTCATCAGTGTTCATGATTTCGGCTTTTCCGGCTTTGCGCGCCGTGCCCGTTTGTCGTCGTCCGCGCTGCGTTCCCGAATGAGGTCTCTGAGCTCGGACATAAATTCGTCAATATCCTGAAAAGAGCGATACACGGAAGAAAACCGGACATACGCCACCTTGTCCAGATCGTACAGGTGACGCATGACTTCTTCGCCAATAACGGCGCCCGAGATTTCTTTATCGCCCCGTCCCTGGAGCGCGCGCTCGATGTGGTCCGCAATATCTTCTATGGTCTCAATGCTGATCGGACGTTTTTCACACGCCTTTTTGAGGCCGGTGATAATTTTCAGCCGATCGTATGGCTCCCGCCGCCCATCCTTCTTTACGACCAGGGGAAGAATTTCTTCAACCCGTTCATACGTCGTAAAGCGTCGCTCACACTCCTCGCACTCCCGTCGCCGGCGGGTGACATCACCCTCCCGACTCAAGCGAGAATCGATGACGCGGCTTTCCAGGTGAGAACAAAAGGGACACTTCATATGCTGAGGGAGAGGGCGACGCTCACGCTATCACCTGACAATTCGTGCTCTCCTCCTTACCTCGTTTCGGCTTATGCGGTCGGTGCAATACGGTGGGCATAGACGGGGAACTGCTGGCACAACGCGCGGACCTCGTCGCCGATGGCGGCCAGCCCGCGTTCATCGCCAACTCGCTGCAGGGCGCGGGCAATGAGGTCGGCGATGTGGTCCATCTCGGCTTCTTTCATACCCCGACTCGTGACCGCCGGCGTGCCAATACGCACCCCGCTGGTCACAAAGGGGGAGCGCGTATCAAAGGGAATCGCGTTTTTATTGACCGTAATCCGCGCCCGGTCCAGGGTTTCCTGCGCGACTTTCCCGGTCAGTTCGGTCTCGCGCAGATCGAGTAGCATCAGATGATTATCCGTGCCGCCCGAGACCAGGCAGAATCCCTGTCGGATAAGGCTGGCGGCCAGGGCTTGCGCATTGGCGATAATCTGCTGCTGATAGGCTTGAAACTCTGGTGTTGCCGCTTCCTTCAGCGCCACAGCCTTGGCCGCAATCACATGCATCAGCGGCCCGCCCTGGTTGCCCGGAAAGACAGACGAATTCACGCTTTTGGCCAAATCCTGGCGGCACATAATCATCCCACCGCGTGGCCCGCGCAGCGTCTTATGGGTCGTGGTCGTCACCAGATCGGCATACGGCACGGGAGAGGGGTGCAGCCCGGTAGCTACCAGCCCGGCAAAGTGAGCAATATCGACCATCAACAGCGCCCCGACCTCATCGGCGATGTCGCGAAAGGGCGCCGTGTCAATCTGGCGTGGATAGGCACTGTGTCCGGCCACGATCATCTTGGGCCGATGTTGACGCGCCAGGGCGGCAATCTCGGCGTAGTCAATCCGTTGGTTGTCCTCCCGGACGCCATAGGGGACGACCTGAAAAAATTTCCCGGAAAAATTGACCGGACTGCCGTGGGTGAGATGGCCACCGTGCGACAGGTTCATGCTCAGGATGGTATCTCCCGGCTGGAGCTGAGAGAAATAGGCGGCCATATTGGCCTGGGCTCCGGAGTGGGGCTGGACATTAACGTGCTCGGCACCGAACAGCGCCTGGGCACGGTCAATGGCGAGCTGTTCGACCACATCCACATACTCGCAGCCGCCGTAGTAGCGCTTCCGGGGATAGCCTTCCGCATACTTATTCGTGAGCACGGACCCCTGCGCCTCCAGCACAGCCTCGCTCACCACGTTCTCTGAGGCAATGAGCTCAAGGTTGTACTCCTGGCGTCGCGTCTCCTCTTGAATGGCGGCGTAGACATCAGGGTCGTGCTGGGCGAGCTGACTTGTCATACCGGTGCTCCTTCTCCCTCCCCTACGGCGATTTTCACAGCGAACCGTTCCCTTTCCCCTCTATAGATATAGAAAAATCGCAGGGCTCCGGAGAGACCACTGCGATTCTTTCGGTCTGGACACTCCTGAGCCCGTATACGGCCAGCTATTTCTGGCTTTCGATATAGTCGATAACGTTCCGGACCGTCCGAATCTTTTCCGCCTGTTCGTCAGAGATTTCGGTATCGTACTCTTCTTCCAGCGCCATCACGAGCTCGACAATATCCAGCGAGTCTGCGCCAAGATCTTCGATAAACGAAGAATCAAGGCTGACCTCGTCCTCACTCACCCCCAATTGCTCACAGATAATTTCCTTGACGCGTGCCTCGGTCGAAGCTGCTGCCATAGCCGGGACCTCCTCTCTCTTTTCGCTCGGCGGTATCTGAGGAGTTGGCAGAACCAACTCCCGCTACATATACATGCCGCCATTGACGTTAATGATCTGTCCAGTGATATAACCCGCTCGGGGGTCTGCCAAGAACGCTACTGCATCGGCAACTTCCTCAACCCTTCCCCAACGGCCAGCGGGGATATGGCTCAGATATCCTGTTTTCGCCTCTTCTGGCAAGGACCTTGTCATATCGGTCTCAATAAACCCTGGGGCGACGGCATTCACCGTAATCGAGCGTGAGGCGAGCTCTTTCGCCATCGTCTTGGTAAAGCCAATGATGCCGGCTTTTGCGGCTGAATAGGCCGCCTGTCCGGTATTCCCGGTTTGGGCGACAACCGACGTCAGATTGATAATCCGACCAAAACGCTGCTTCATCATGGAGCGGGTGACCGCCTTTGTACAACGAAACACGCCGGTCAGATTGGTGTTGAGGACCGCTTCCCACTCGTCTTCCTTGAGCCGGACCAGCAGCGTATCAATCGACATACCGGCATTATTGACCAGAATGTCTATTTTTCCCTGTCGCTCAAGAATATCTCGCGTTGCGGTTGTGACGGCCGCGCCGTCGGCGATGTCGAATTGACACACTTCGGCCCGTCCGTTGCGCGCCTCGATATCCGCTCGGACACTCTCGGCCGCGGTGCGGTTCTTGACACAGTTAATCACCACCGTCGCGCCGTCTTGAGCCAGACGTTCCGCGACCGCGCGGCCAATCCCACGTGAGGCGCCGGTCACCAAGGCGATGAGTCCGTCCAAGCCGCCGCTGCCGCTTGCGTCCACGCCCATTAGCGCAACAGCTCCAGGCTGGTGGCCAGGCTATCGGGATCGCTCACAGAAACGCACGGGAACTTCCGATCGATGCGTTTGGACAAACCGCTGAGGACACGCCCCGCACCCAGTTCAACCGCTCCCTCACAGCCAAGGTCGCGTATCCGCTGCATGCTCTCTTCCCAACGAACGGGAGACGTGACTTGTCGTACCAGCAGGTCTTTGACCTGCTCCGCCTCCCGGTTGACGGCTGCCGTGGCATTGGCAATCACCCCGACAGTCAAAGAATGAACGCTGCTCGGTTCGAGGACACGGGCCAGCCCGTCCGCAGCGGGTGCCATGAGGGCACAGTGAAAAGGCGCACTCACCGCAAGTTCGACGGCTCGTTTTGCCCCGCGCACCTTGGCACCGGCCACCGCTCTTTGCACCGCTCCCGCATGACCGGCGATGACCACCTGACCGCCACCATTCAGATTCGCCGCGGAGACGACCTCGCCCTGCGATGCTTCCGCACACACCTCTCCGACCACCTGCTCGGACAGACCAAACAGGGCCGCCATCGCGCCCACCCCAGGCGGGACCGCCGCCTGCATCAGACGGCCGCGCTCCCGCACGATACGGACCGCATCGGCGAAGTCCAACGCACCAGCCGCGACCAAGGCCGCATACTCGCCCAGACTATGACCGGCGACGCAGACCGGTTGCAGGTCCGCCTCCTGTACCAGCACGCGCCAAGCGGCAATGCTGGTTGTGACAATGGCGGGCTGCGTATTATGGGTCAGGGTCAGGTCTTCTTCCGGCCCCTCAAAGCAGAGCGTGGATAACGAGAACCCTAGCGCGGCATCAGCCTGGGCAAACACCTCAGCCGCCACAGGGAACCGCTCAACCAGAGCGCGTCCCATACCGACCGTCTGCGATCCTTGCCCAGGGAAAAGAAAAGCCAGCGGGCGGCTCATTCGGCAGGCTCCAGCGGCTCCGTTTCGTCACGCTTATCGAGCCGGTTGAGTGGGCCGCGCTTGTCAGGCGCAGCGGGTGTTCCGGCCTCTGCGCCGGCGTCTTTGGCAGGGCGGAGTTTCTGGCGGAGTTGCGACCAGATCCCGCGTCCGCGTCCGTCCCCAGTCAGCGCTTCCAGGTCTGGCAGTTGCTGCAAGCTTTCAGTAATGTGCCGATTCACTCCGCGCTGGAGCGATTCGTGGGCAACCCGGATCGCGTTCTTGATCGCCTTGGGTGAAGACGACCCGTGCGCAATAATGGTCACGCCAGCCGTACCCAGGAGTGGAGCGCCGCCGACTTCATCATAATCAATGCTGGCCCGCAAATCGGCAAACGAACGCTTGAGCAGCAGAAAGGCGAGCTTCCCGCGCCAACTCGACGCGAAGAGGGAGCGGAGTTGACCCTGCGTGAAGTCATAAAATCCCTCCATCGTCTTGAGCGCGATATTGCCGGTAAATCCGTCGGTGACCGCGACGTCGACCCCACTGTTATTGAGCTCTCGGCCCTCAATATAACCGATGTAGTTCAGTGGCAGCCTGGAGAGGGCGGCGTGGGCGGCCCGTGTTGTTTCTGTCCCTTTTGAGTCTTCCTCGCCGTTACTCAGAACTCCGACACGAGGACTCTGAATGCCCCGCACGACCCGGGCGTAGACCTCGCCCATAATTGCAAACTGCACCAGGTGCACGGGTTTACACTCAACATTGGCCCCAGCGTCAACCAGACAGGTGCGGCCGCTTAGGGCGGGCACGACCGTGACAATAGCCGGGCGCTCCACATCGGGCAGGCAGCCGAGCCGGGTGACCGCCAGACCGAGCACGGCGCCCGAATTCCCGGCACTCACCACAGCGCCCGCTTTTCCGTTTTTAACCTGCGTAAAGGCGACCCGCAGGGATGAGTCACGCTTGCGACGGAGAGCCGCGACAGGAGAATCTCCCATCTCGATGACTTCGCTCGCGTGCTGGATGGCGAGTTGGGAGGACTCTCGCTGTCCATTCCGGCTGAGCTCTTGTCGGATTTTTTCCTGATCTCCCACGAGGAGGAGGGAGACCCCGTATTCCTGGGCGGCCTGGACGGCTCCGGCCACAGCGGCCTGGGGCGCGAGATCGCCCCCCATAGCATCTAGCGCGATATACATGGTGGGCTGCTCACCGCCGTTCTTCCCCTGGCAGGCAGAAAGCCATCCTCAGTACGGCGCATGGGAGACTTACTCTTCTTCTGCAATCGTCAGCACTTGCCGCCCACGGTAATAGCCGCAGGTGCCACAGATGCGGTGCGGCAGAACGGGGTCTCCGCATTGGGAGCAGGTTGACCACTGTGGGGCAACAAGCGCGTGGTGAGAGCGCCGTTGGTTACGTTTTGACTTTGACGTTTTGCGTTTTGGTACAGCCATAGCTTTCTCTTCCTCAGATCAATATACACGCTACGAGTGGGTCTTTTCCGTCTTCTGAGACGGCGCCTGCTGCGTAGGCAGGCGTAGGGTCGCCAGGGCGGCGAGACGCAGGTCTGTCCATCCGGACGGGCAGGAACATGCCTCGCTGTTGAGATTCACCCCACACTGTTCACACAAGCCCTTACACGTCTCCTGACACAGCGGAGAACTTGGCAGCGATAAGAAAAACTGCTCTCGAACCAGGAGCGACACATCAACGCTATCCCCACTATAAAAACTCGCCGCCAGGTCTTCTTGGTTCAGTTCGGTTTCGCGGCCAAGAGCACCCTGCGGATCGGCCGGCAAAAGCACCCAGGAGAAGGGACGACTCAAGGACAGCGGAAATTCGTCGAGACAGCGCGCGCATTGCCCAGCCAGGTCACCGTTCAACATGCCGTCAAACAAGAGGTCTTCGCCGGAACGCATATGGTGCAGGGCAACCCGTAATGGACTCGTCAGCCGGTATTCGCCCCCATCACGCCCCGGCCGATGGCTCAAGAACCGATTCAGCGTCTGAGCATCCTCATCAAACTGGACTGCAGTCGGAGACGAGCTGATATTTTCAACGAGGATTTGCACGCTACACCTACCCGAGTGAGAATGTATAGTATGAACCTCGTCACAATGCAACGCAATCACACCCAGGTCCGAACGCGCGGTGTGCCCTTCTGACGACTCGCTCCGGCGCTTTTCCAGTCTCAGGTTCGTTGCCGTCACGTTCGCCGTCGGTATATGCTGCCAACGCCATGCCTGTTTTGTCTCACATCATCGGCCTGGTGCTGTGTATCGTGTGGGTATTCAGCCTGTGGTTGCTCCTCGCCGGCCGGCGCTGGTTTCCTGCGCGCAAGCCGCTCCGGCCGCTGGCGCTCCTGGGCGGGATGCTGCTCTTCTTCGTTTTGAGCTTAACCGGGATGGTCTTTCTGCAACTCCTGTTCTCCAGTTGATACTGCGAGTCTAGCTATGATTGAAGTCAGCATCTTTGAAGCAAAGGCCCATCTGTCCGCCCTGCTCGAAAAAGCAAGCCATTTTCTTGACCAATGCCCCGCTGCCGTCATCCTCGAACACGATGAAGTCGCGGACCAGCGAAAGAAAGCGTCCCGGTAGGCAAACGCCTTCGAGCATGACCTGCAATTCGGGCAGGTGCGGGTCGGCCAGTGTTTCGCCCGAGATCGTACGCCAGGGCTTGAACCACTCCCGCCCGGCGGTCAGCGTGCCAATGCGCGCTTCGACTCCGTCCGAGACCAGCAGGGCTGCGTTCATGCTGAACAGTGCCGGCAGTTCGGCCTTGTAGGTCTGGAGCTGTTGCCAGGCGGTCCAGATGGTCGCGTCTTCGTCCGCCGGGTTCTTGAGTTCGATCACCCCGAGCGGCAGGCCGTTGACGAACAGCACCACATCGGGCCGGCGCTCGTGTTTGTTCTCAACAACCGTAAACTGATTGACCGCCAGCCAGTCGTTATTGACAGGCGTATCGAAATCAATCACTCGTGCCTGCGCGCCACGTACCGTCCCGTTGTCCGTGCGATACTCCACCGTCACACCGTCTACCAGCAGCCGATGAAAGGCACGGTTGCGGGCTTCGAGCGTTGGCCCGTCCAGATGAGTCAGCTTACGAAAAGCGTCGCCCAGGGCGTCGGTCGGCAGGTTGGGGTTGAGCAGAGCGAGGGCATCGCGTAGCCGCCGTTCCAGCACCACCGCTCCGTAGTCGCCACGCTCTGCACCCGGCGTATCGGGCGCGATGTCGGGGCCGTGGGCGACGTTCCAGCCGAGATTTTCGAGCCAAGTCAGGGCGGCGTTTTCGACCGTGGATTCGGTAAAGGTGGTCACGAGAATTCCCAGGGGTTGATAACTGTGACGCCCAAGGAGTCGAAATCCACAACATTACGAGTTGCTATAGACAAATCTTTGGTCACTGCCGTCCCCGCTATCAGCGCGTCGGCCAGTTCCAACACACGGCCCTCCCGGTGCGCGCGAGCCTGGAGCGTGGCTGCCCACACGGCTTCTGGAGTCTCGACGGGCAATACACGCTGGTCAAAGTCCTCCATAATTTTGGACAACCAGTCTTTCAGTTCGTCCCGACGGCGGCCTTCCGGGAGAAGTCGCACCCCCATCAAGCTCTTCGACGACTATGGCCGATAGCCAAAGACCATTCTGAGCGGATAGAAAGTTGACGACGGCTGGGTGCGGACTCCGCTTTACCAACTCCGAAACCACATTGGTGTCCACGAGGCAGCCGCTCATTCGTCTGGCTCGTTAATGAACGGGATTTTGCGTCCACTTCCCCTACGACTCGGGATTTCAAGGTCGGTCCCTCGCGGAGTATTCTCAACCAACCACTGGCCAAGGGGTTTACGAGGTACGGTTTTCGCGTACCTCGTGTCAGCGGGCACGACGACACATGGCCGCCGGGTTCCGATAGTTTGCGGCCCTTCTACTTCGGCCAGCCGCAAAATTTCCGACAGGTGGGCCTTCGCTTCGGCAACGGTCCATACACGCTGGGGTTTGGACATTTCCATGGTCACACCTCCGGCGGTCAAACGATACTGGTCTAGTATAGACCATGTTGGACGTTGTTTCGACGGTGGATTCAGTGAAGAGGGTCACTGTAGTCAAATCAGGAAGTCGCGCTTTACCAAAAACAGTGAGAGAAAGAGGGCAATGTGGAGAACAACAAAGGCTATCGGAATCCACTTTATCTAGGCGAGTTACGGCACTATAGGATGTCCCGCGACCCTCTCCGGCCAACTGCCACTCATAGGCATACAGCGCAACTGGTAAATGTTCTTCAAGGATGTATTTCAGAAAGATGAGACCGAGAACGACATGCTTGTACTCGGCGGCGTCCGTGCTGCCGCGCAGCGTGTCGGCCATGCCCCAGAGTTCGGCCTCGTAGCCGGTTGTCGCGCCTTGGGCGGTGGCCTGTGAGTGATCGTCTCGTATCGTCTTCTTTTGTCCCCGTGCCACATCCTTTCCTTTCGCTTGAACATCACGTCACCGGCTGGTGCTGTCCAGACATGCCATTGGAATAGACTGACCAATGAGACCAGGTTGATGACCTGCGCCCCGGAGCAACGGCAGAACATCCCTGGCCAATTCCCTCTATGCTACCCCTAATCCAGCGTATGCTGGGCCACCAGTTCACGGTTCCAGGTCGCGTCGCCAAAGGTCACCTCTGAGCCCTTGGCGCGCTTGAAATAGATATGCAGGTCGTGCTCCCAGGTAAAGCCAATACCGCCGTGGACCTGTATGCCTTCGCTCGTCACCTTGCGGTAGGCATCGCTGCAATACGCCTTGGCCATCGCGGCGGCCAGGGCGGCGTCGGGCGCATCGTTTGCGACGGCCCAGGCCGCGTAATACGTGGCCGACTTGGCCCCCTCGACCTGCACCAGCATATCGGCGCATTTATGCTGGATGGCTTGAAACGACCCGATCGGGCGGCCAAACTGTTCGCGCACCTTGGCGTATTCCACGCTCATGTCCAGCACCTGTTGTGCGCCTCCACACATTTCGGCGCTCAGGGCCACTTTGCTCTGATTCAGGACCCGAGACAAAACATCCCAGCCCTGTCCGGCCGCCCCCAGCAGAGCATCGGTGCCGACGTGCACGTTCTCCAGGGTCACCTCACACAGCTTTCGCGTCTGATCCATGGTTTTGAGCAGACGGGTTCCGACGCCGGCCTGCTGACGGTCGAGCAGAAACAGCGTCACTCCTTCGGACGTTCGCGCGGCACAGAGGATGTGATCGACCACATGGGCATCCGGCACAAATAACTTCACCCCGTTCAACACATACCCACCGCCGTTCTTCTCCGCACTGAGGTTGACGCCGGCCTCATCCCAGCGGGCGTTTTCTTCGAGGACGGCCAGGGTCAGCGTGGTCTGCCCGGACGCCATACCGGGCAGCAGCGCCTTTTTCTGTTCTGCACTCCCGGCGGCCTGCACGCACAGTCCGCTCAGCGCAACGGTCGAAAAGAAAGGACCGGGCAGAACGACCTTGCCCATCTCTTCCAGCACGACGACCAGATCAACCAGGGACAGCCCGGCTCCACCGTATGCTTCCGGCACAATCAACCCCATCCAGCCCAGCTCGGCCATCTTGTTCCAAACCTCGTCGGCATAGCCCCGCTCGTCCTCCATCATTTGGCGGACATAGGACATGGGACACTCGTTGTGTAAGAAGTCTGCGGCAGATTGGCGCAAGAGATCCTGCTCTTCACTAAAACCGAAATCCATGACACCCCCACAAAAAAGAACGAGGACTGAGTGTTGCCCAGTCCTCGTTCTCACCCGTTATTATTTGATTTAGCTATTGGCCAGAATGGTCACGCAGCCAACCGAACCTGGGCCGCCCAGGTTATGCGCCAAGCCCACTTCCGCGTCCTTGACCTGTCGATCACCGGCTTTGCCCCATAAGTGCTGCGACACCTCGTAGATCATGCGAATGCCGGTTGCGCCAATGGGATGCCCGAACGATTTCAGCCCCCCCGAGGGGTTCACCGGAACCGCACCGCCGTCAATGTCCGCCCGGCCCTCGGCCACATAGCGCCAGCCCTCGCCCTTTTCACACAGACCGAGGTCTTCATAATTCAAAATCTCGGTGATGGTGAAGCAGTCGTGGCATTCGACCAGGTCAATATCCTTGGCCGTCATGCCGGCTTGTTCATAGGCCGATTGGGCCGCCTGAGCCGTGGCGGGGAAGCCGGTGTAGGCGAAGCTGGGTTTCATATACGGCTCGCCCGAGGTGACGGATAAGCCGACGCCTTTGACTTTCACCGGGTCGGGTCGGAACGAGCGGGCCAGTTCTTCCTTACAGATAATCACCGCCGCGGCGCCATCCGTCGTCGGGCAGCAGTCAAACAGGCCGAGCGGGCTACAAATCAGCGGCGCATTGACGACCTGGTCTTCCGAGACCTCCATCCGAAAATGGGCCTTGGGGCTCATCGTGCCGTTGTGATGATTCTTGATGGCGACCTTGGCCAGGGCGGTCTTATCAATGCCATACGTCTCAAAGTAGCGGTTGGCCGCCATGGCAAACAGCGAGGGGGCCGTGGTGCCATAGCCCATAACCGGATGGGAGCCAAACGTCCCCAGGCCGCGCTGACCGGAGTCGCGCAGCTTCTCAAAACCCAGCGCCAAGACGACATCATACATCCCGGAGGCAACCGCCATGCAGGCATTTCGAAACGCATCCATGCCCGAGGCGCAGTAGTTCTCCACGCGGGTAATCGGAATATTGAACAGTTTGAGCGGGTCGGCCAAAGCGTTACCCGCACTGGCCGAGCTGAGCGTCCCGACCCAGGCGGCCTGAATCTGACTCGGATCGATGCGCGCGTCCGTATAGGCGTCATGCGCGGCCTCGACAATCATATCCTCGGCGCTTTTGTCGTAGTTTTCACCAAACTTACTGCATCCAGCCCCAATCACCGCGACCTTGTCTCGAATATTCATACTGCCTCCTCTCAAAGATGTTCCGTCTTGCCGGTGTTCTCTTACTCTGCCGGTCGGGCCTTCCAGAAATAATTCTTGATCCCATAGCCTTCATGATATTTGCGAAATGTCAACTCGAGCGGCATGCCGATCTCCACCCGATCCGCCTCGCAATCCGTGAGTTGAACGAAGACGCGCCCGCCGCCCTCAAGATCGACCACGGCGTGCGTCGTGGGGGGGTCGGGCGTCTCGGTCAGATAGTCGTTCGTAAAGGTAAAGAGCGTCCCCCGCCGCGACAGCTTGACCTCTTCAAGCCCGTCCCGATGGCCGCATTCCGTACAGATGCGATGGATGGGAAACTGGACAACGCCGCACGCCGGACATTTCCCGCCATACAGGGGCAGAATCTGCTTTTGGTCGCGCAGCAGCACGACCGGGGTGGATTCGTCTTCCGTGGCGTAATCCTTCCGCATCAGCTTCCGAAAACGGGCGTATTTGCCATAGGATTGCAGCGTCCGCTTCACCTCAATCTGCGAATACACGCTCCGGGCAACCTGAAAACTCGCAATCCCGTCCGTGACCCGAAACAGCGCCGCATCGCCCCCATCCCCGTAGCCGGCGACGAGGATCAGATCGCCCGGCTTGGCCCGTTCAAGCACCGCGGCCAGCAGGACCAGCGGCTGGGCCGTCCCGGCGTCCCCAACCGTATTCCAAAACGTTTCCTGCACCTGGCTCTTCATATCAAATCCCAGGCCGCGCAGAGCGCCCCGCAGGGCCTTTTGGCTGGGAGCGGCAATCGCCGCGTTGGCAATGTCCTTGGCTTCGAGCTTGCATTTTTGCAGCAGGCCCTGAACGGTTTCCGCAATAAAACGGTTATAGCCGAACTTGTTCTCAAACCCGCCGGGAAACGATTTGAGATAGTCCTGCTCTTCGGTTCGCCAGGTGCCGAGAAATTCCTGGCTGACCGTATAGGTGCCAACCAGCTCGGCGATCACGTTTTCCGAGCCAATGACCAGCGCCCCGCCGGCATCGCCGTAGTTCTGTTCCTGTAGGGTGTCCGGCTCGCCCATGCGCGCGTCACCGGCACACACCAATAACAGTTCGCCCGCTTTGGCCAAATCCAGTGCGGTTAAGAGCGCCGAGGTGCCGGCGCGTAGCGAATCGGTAAAGTCCATGGTCCGCAGCTCTTTACCCGTATCCAGGACGGTGGCAACGGTGGCCGCGGCCTGCTTCTCTCGGTAGGGCGAGGTCGTTGAGGCAAAGAAAACCCCCGCGACCGCTTTGGGGCTGCGATCCCCCAGGGCGTCTATACTCGCATTCATGGCCAGGGTCAGGCTGTCCTCATCAAAACTGGCCAAGGCCCGCTCCCCGCCTAATGACGGGGCGTCCCACTCTTTGGCGATCACATCACGCGGGAGACGATACGAGGGGATATACGACCCATACGACACAATACCGACCATATTCAGCACTCCAGTTTCTCGTATGCTGCGGCTTAATTGAGCCGACTCTCCGGGATGCCCGCGCGGGTCATGCAGCCGTCAACCTGGAGGTTGACGCCATTCACATAGCCCCCCGCCTTTGAAGCCAGGAACACACACGGCCAGGCCACTTCGAGACCCGTCCCAAAGCGATTCAGGGCGGTTGAACCCGTGGCCTTATCTTGCAGTTCCTTGGTTGGCCACAGGACTTCTTTGACGCCTGGGGTTTCAATCGGACCGGGCGAGATACAGTTCACGCGAATGCCATAGTCGGCCCATTCAATGGCCAGGGAGCGGGTCAAATTGATAATCCCCGCCTTTGCCGCCCCATAGTGCGACATCGTGGCCGAACCAAACACCCCGGCGTCAGACGAAATATTAATGATGCTGCCGCCGGTCTTCTTTTCCATCATTACCAGGGCCGCCGCCTTGGAAAAGAGGAAGGTGCCGTTCAGATTGATAGCCACAATGGCGCTGAACCCGTTCGCCGAGATCTCGTGGGCGTTGGCCACAAAGCTCGCACCGGCGTTATTGATTAAAATATCGACCCGACCCCATCTTTGTACGGTTTTCTCGATAACCGCCTCAACCTGGTCGTTTTTGCGCACATCACACACAATAGTGTCAACTTCGCCGCCGTTCTGTTTGATCCCTTCCGCAACCGGGCCCAGGTGGTCCATCGTCCGGCTGGTAATCATCACCGGAGCGCCACGGCGGCAGAACTCAGCCGCGATCTCCGCCCCGATTCCGGTTCCACCGCCGGTGACAACGGTGACTTTGCCCGCAATATCAAACGCCGTATCGGCCATGTTTACTCTCCAGTGTGCACCTTAGCCAAAAACGCGCAGCCAGCTCTGGCCGCCGTCCGTCGTGCGCAAGATGGCTCCATACCCGCCCACAATCCAGCCATGCGCCGCATCGTGGAAATCAACCGCCCGCAGCCAGGTGGCGATAGGCATGCCCACACTCGTCGGTTGCCATTCTCCGCCCTGCAGGCGCAGCACCCGACCGGCTCCGCCCACGATCCAGCCACCGCCATCAGTGCCGATTAAATGTGGCGCGTATAAGGGTTCGGTATCGAACAGGGCGCCACTCGCCTGCCCGGTAAAATTCCACTGCTGACCCGCATCGGTGGTAGTCGCAACCTTGCCCTCAAGTCCGACCACTACGCCAGTGTTCGCGTCGGAAAAGGAGACCCCAAAGAAGGTGGGAAGATTCAGGGCGTCGCTGAATCCGGCCTGTCCGAGCAGGCTGTTCTGCTGCTCCAGCCAGTGTTGTCCGCCGTCTGTGGTATGGTAAATTTTGCCGAACTCGCCCACAATCCAGCCGATATTTTCATCCAGAAACTGCACATCGTAGAAGATGGGGTCTACCAGGGCCAGGGTGGCATCCGCCCCGACTCCTTCGAGCGAGGGCTGGATATAGCCCGATTCCCAAGAGGCGCCACCGTCTGTCGTCTTCAGATAGGTCGCCCGGTCGGCTGCGGCCCAGCCGTGACGGGTATCGATAAAAGAAATGCCGAATATCGGATCGGCCAGTTGGCTGTCCTGCGGCTGCCAGGTTTCGCCCCCATCCGTGGAGTGCAGTATGACGCCGTCCTGCCCGCTGATCCAGCCATGCTGGTCATCGGGAAAAGCAATGCTGTACAGGGCGGCATTGGTCCCGCTGTCTTTGACCTGCCAGCTCCGGCCACCATCGGCGGTGAGGAGGATTTTGCCCGCGTAGCCGACCACCACCGCTCTGTCGGCCGAGAGCGCCTCCACATCGAAAAATTTATCCGTCAGGCTAATCAGATTGGTACTCAGCGGGACTTCCTCAACCGCATCACGACACGCCGAGAAGGCGCTCAGGGTACAGACAAGGACGCACAGGAGAGGGAATCGTCGCATATCGGCCTGCTTCCGCTGGTTAAACAACTCCCATTGTCTACTCTCTTCCCGTGCGCTTTGCAACGTAGCTGCGAGCGGCCGCCTCGTTCCACCACCCTTTCGATTGAGCTGTGATTTGGTATAATCTCGCGCGATTAAAGCGGCACACCATAAGAGGTAAGGAGAGAACATGACCCCAGCAAAAATTACGTGGACCCAGATTGATGAAGCCCCGGCATTAGCCACCTTTGCCCTCCTGCCCATTATCCGGGCGTATACCAAAGGATCGGGCATTGAGGTGGAAATCAGCGATATCTCCCTGGCCGGCAGAATCATCGCCAACTTTCCCGACAAGCTGACTGACGAGCAAAAGATTCCCGATTGTCTGACCCAACTCGGAGAGATGACGCAAACGCCACAGGCGAATATCGTCAAACTGCCCAATATCAGTGCCACCGTTCCCCAACTCAAAGACGCGATCAAAGAGTTGCAGGCCAAAGGCTACGACATTCCTGACTATCCGGAAGAACCCAAAAACGACGCGGAGCGGGCGCTCCAGGCGCGTTTTGCCGTGGTCCTCGGTTCGGCCGTCAATCCGGTTCTGCGGGAAGGCAACTCCGACCGCCGGGCGGCCGCTTCGGTCAAGAAATTTTTTCAGAAGAATCCCCACAAGATGATGCAGCAGTGGCCGCCCGGCGGCTCCAGAGCCCGGGTGGTCCATATGGACGGCAAGGATTTCTACGAGAGTGAGAAATCGACCACCCTGGACGCGGCGACCCAGGCCCGGATCGAATTTGTGGCCGCTGACGGCAGCGTGACCGTCCTGAAGGACCAGCTCTCTCTACTGGAGGGCGAGGTCATTGACGCCTCGGTCATGAACGTCAAGGCCCTGCGCGCGTTCTATGCCGAGCAGATGGACGCGGCCAGGAAAGACGAGGTGTTACTGTCTTTGCACCTCAAATCGACCATGATGAAAGTCTCCGACCCCATCATGTTCGGCCACTGCGTGTCCGTCTATTTCCGGGACGCGCTCGACAAGCACGCCGAGGCGCTCAAAGAAATCGGGGCGAACGTCAACTACGGCCTGGCCGATGTGCTGGCCAAACTCGACCGTCTGCCGGCCGAAAAAAAAGCTGAGGTCGAGGCAGATATTGCCGCGGTGTACGAACAGCGACCGGCGCTGGCGATGGTCAACGCCCGCCGCGGCATCACCAATTTGCACGTCCCGAATGACATCATCATCGATGCCTCCATGCCCAACGTCGTGCGCGACGGCGGCCGGATGTGGAATAAGAACGATGAACTCCAGGACACTATCGCCATGGTGCCGGACCGCTGCTACGCGACCATGTATAAGGAAATTCTGGAAAACGCCAAACAGCACGGGCAGTTTGACCCGGCCAGCATGGGCAGCGTCTCCAACGTCGGCTTGATGGCGCAGAAAGCCGAAGAGTACGGCTCGCACGACAAGACCTTTGAGGCACCGGCCGACGGCACCATACGCGTTGTGGCTGCGGCCGGGACCAGCCTGCTTGAACAGTCCGTCGAGGTCGGCGACATCTTCAGAATGAGTCAGACCAAGGACGCCCCGATCCGCGACTGGGTCCGCTTGGCGGTGTCCCGCGCAAAGGCCTCCGGGTCACCGGCGATTTTCTGGCTGGACGAGAACCGAGGGCACGACACGGAAATTCTCAAGAAGGTGGGCACCTATCTGCCGGAGCACGACACCACCGGACTGGATATGCGCGTGATGAAGCCGCAGGACGCCATGCGCTTCTCCCTGGAACGGATTCGGAGAGGAGAAGACACGATTGCGGTGACGGGCAATGTCCTGCGTGACTATCTGACCGACCTGTTTCCGATTCTCGAACTGGGAACCAGCGCCCGCATGTTATCGATCGTGCCATTGATGAAAGGTGGCGGCCTGTTCGAGACCGGCGCGGGCGGCTCCGCTCCCAAGCATGTGCAGCAATTCGTGCAAGAAGGCCACCTCAGATGGGATTCGCTGGGCGAGTACTGTGCCCTGGTGCCCTCGCTCGAACTGATCGCCGAAAACACCAAAAATGAAAAAGCCGCGCTGTTTGCGGAAACGCTTGACCAGGCCATCAGCACCTACCTGGAAAACTCGCGCTCCCCGTCCCGCAAGGTGAACGAAATCGACAACCGGGGCAGCACCTTCTATCTGGCCTTATACTGGGCTCAGGCCCTGGCCGCCCAGACTAAAGATACGGCCGAACAGGCGCGCTTTGTCGGGGTGGCCAAACAACTCGAAGCGCAGCAAGCCACGATTACCGCAGAACTGCTGGCCGCCCAAGGCGAGCCGGCCGACATCGGCGGCTATTACTCGCCCGACCCGGAAAAGGCCGGTCAGGCCATGCGGCCCAGCGTGACCTTTAACGCCATTATTGACGCGGTGTAATATACACTGCACTCCTTTCTCTTGTCGCGGAGAGGTCGCTTGCCGTCCTCTCCTCACCTTCTCGAACCCCTCAGCAGAAAACCGGCCACGGAGATCTAACGCGAGTGAGCACCGCCCTGCTTCCGACGTTTATTCGAGAACACTACGAAGTGCATGAATGGAAGCATGCCTGTGCCATCCTGAAGGAGGATTTCCCCCGCGAATGGAACGACATTGTATCGCTTCTGACAGAATTCCGACTGAAGAAAAGTTGGATTACGAATCCGGGCGGAAGGAAGTCGAAGGTTTCAGGATACATAGATAGCTATCTGTATGAGCGCGGATGGACTGAAAAAGAATTTCTCACTCAAGTAATTGTGGATGGAAACGCAACAGATGCGCCAACGCACAAAGTGGATTGTTTCCGCAACCGGATAGCATTAGAAATTGAGTGGAACAACAAAGATCCATTTTACGATAGAGATCTCAACAACTTCAGGCTATTGTTTGATCTCAGAGCGATCAGCGTAGGCGTCATTATTACCAGGTGCGATGATCTTCAGGACATCTTCAACACGGTTGGAAGAGGCGCTTCATACGGGGCTTCAACCACGCATATGAGCAAGCTGCTGCCTCGAATCAACGGTGGCGGCGGAGCGGGGTGCCCATTATTGATATTTGGGATCTCGAAGAAACTCTTTGTGGAGGATGACGAATGAGCGCGGCCGAAGACTTCAGAGAAGAGGTTGGTACAAGGAAGTTCGCTACCGTGCTTGCCGACCCCCCGTGGCGATTTCAGAACAAGACCGGCAAGGTCGCACCCGAGCACAAGCGGCTGGCACGCTATCCGACGCTCACGTTTGAGGAAATTGAGGACTTACCTGTCAGGGACGTGGTGGAGGAAACCGCCCATCTCTATCTCTGGGTGCCCAACGCCTTGCTGGCGGAGGGCTTGCAGGTCATGAAATGCTGGGGATTTCAGTACAAAACGAATCTGATCTGGTACAAGGTCAGACAAGACGGCGGCCCCGATAGAAGGGGAGTCGGCTTCTATTTCAGGAACGTCACCGAGATGGTGCTGTTTGGCGTGAAGGGGAAGCATGCCCGGACCTTGGCACCCGGCAGAAGGCAGGAAAATATCATGCTCTCCAGGAAGAGAGAGCACAGCCGGAAGCCCGACGAGCAGTACGCAATCATAGAAGCGTGCAGTCCCGGACCGTTTATTGAGTTGTTTGCGCGTGGTCCCAGGGAAGGCTGGTTCACCTGGGGGAATCAATCGAAGCAGTACGCGCCGACATGGACAACGTACTCCAACCACTCCCAAGCGACGGACGTATCAAACACGCAGATGGGCCTCTTGAAGTAATTCAGTCGCGCGCCGCTGCCCGGCGCAAGCGGTCCATGATGGCCCGGCCCATACCGGTCTCAGGAACGGCTTCGATGACAACTCGATCCAATCCGGCAGCGTCCAGCCGTCTGAGCGCGGCAAACAGGTGCGTTGCTGCGTCGAGCAGATTCCCGTCCGCTGACAGCGCTTCCGTCCTCGTATAGCCGCGGGCGTCGGGCCGAGGGGTGAGACTGAGTAGCCCGAGCCGTTCGCCAGCCTCAGGCTGAGGCAATGCCTCCCCAGGCTTCAGCAAGACAACAGGGACGCGCGGGGCATAATGCGACAGCAGCGTTCCCGGTGAACGCCGGTCCGTTTGGGTTGGCTCACCCAGGCGAACCGGGCCGATAACCGACTCGATCTGTTCGAGCGTAACGCCCCCAGGCCGGAGCAGCACGGCCGATTGCTCGGTCAGCGTACAGACCGTTGATTCCACACCGACCGTACACGGACCGCCGTCAATAATCAGATCAACCGCGTCTCCGAGCGAGTCGTGCACATGCGTCGCGGTTGTCGGGCTGACATACCCGAACGGGTTGGCACTCGGCGCGGCAATCGGGAAATCGACGGCCCGCAGGAGCGCCAGCGCAACCGGATGCGACGGCATGCGCAGCGCAACCGTTCCCAGCCCGGCAGTAGCCAGGTCTGGGATAATGGGCCGTTTAGGCAGGACCAACGTCAACGGGCCTGGCCAGAAGGCGTCCATGAGTTGCCGGGCGCGTTGATTAAGGGCGGCGACATATTGTGAAGCCGCGGCTTTGTCCCCAATATGGACAATCAGCGGATCAAACTCGGGGCGGTTCTTTGCCGCAAAGACTTGGGCAACCGCCTTTTCGTTCAGCGCATTCGCGCCCAGGCCGTAGACGGTTTCCGTGGGGAAGGCCACGATCTCTCCGGCCCCGAGCCGTTCGGCCGCGCGCAGAATTGTCCGTGGGTCGTTGCCGTCAAGAATGTGGGACATCGTATTAGGGATCGGGCGTCAGATAGGTATAGCTGCCCAGGACGGCCGCGTATTCCCTGAGCAGCTCGTCCGCCGCCTCGGCGGGGATGCGCCCGTGCTCGACACCCTCGCAGATGCGAGCACGAAATTCGGTCAGGAGTTCTTCTCGTTCGTAGCGAAAAATATGCAGGACGTCCTCGACCGTATGGCCCGGAATAATCTCGGTGATCTGCGCCACACCGTTTTCATCAATCACCACCGAGACATCATGCACGTGGCCAAAGAGATTGTGGTAGTCGCCCATGACATCCTGATACGCACCCGTAAAAAACACCCCCAGATAATACGGCTCGCCGTTCAAGGCGTGGAGTTCCAGATATTCCTTGATGTCCCGCAGATCGACAAAATTATCGACCTTGCCATCCGAGTCACAGGTCAAATCCGCCAAATAGCCCCGCCGCTCAGGAATCTCATTCAGCCGATGAATCGGCATGATGGGAAAGAGCTGTTCCAGCGCCCAGGAATCGGGAATGGACTGAAAGACGGAAAAATTACAAATGAATTTATGCGCCAGGCGTTGTTCCAGGTCTTCAAATTCTTCGGGCATATGCTTGACCGCCTTGGCAAACTTGAGCGCCCGCTGGCATGTGCCCCAGAACAGTTCCTGACCCAGCCCGCGGTCCTCCAGGGAAAGATAGCCGAGGTTGAAGAGCGAAAACATTTCTTCGCGCTGCTCCAGGATATCGTGATAATACTCACGGTAGTTCTTGGCGTTCGTCCCGGTATAAATATCGTACATCTCCTGGATGACTTCCGGCCGGCTCTCATAGTCAGCGACCCGAACTGGGCCGTTCGTCAGCCCGATTTCATCCACGCTATCGAAGACCAGCATGGCATGCGGAGCGGCGATCATCCGTCCGGTTTCCGTCAGCACGGTGGGCTCTTCAACCGCCTCGCTCTCACATACCTCTTTGATCGAATAAATGATATCGTTGGCATACTCCTGGACCGAGTAGTTGACGCTCGACTCCGAAGCCGTGCGGGAGCCGTCATAATCAATGCCCAGCCCGCCGCCCACATCGAGATAGGTGAGCTGCGGGCAGGACTGACGCAGCTTGGCATACGTGCGGGCCGCTTCCTTGACCGCGTACTTCACCCGTCTGATCTCCGTGACCTGTGAGCCGATGTGAAAGTGCAGCATGCTCAGACAGTCGAGCATATCGGCCTCGCGCAGGAAACGAATGCACTTCAGGAGGTCGGTTGTGGTGAAGCCGAACTTGGACAAGTCGCCGCTCGATTTCTCCCACTTGCCACTCCCCCGGGCCGCCAGTTTGAGACGCAGGCCAAGACGCGGACGGATGCCCAGGCGTTGGCTACACGCCAGCAGGGTGTGCAGCTCAAATATGCTCTCCACCACAATGAAGACGCGCTTGCCGAGCTGGGTGCCGATCAGCGCCAGCTTGATATAGCCGGCGTCCTTCACCCCGTTGCAAATAATGGGCGAGCGGCGGTCGTGGGTCAGCGCCAGGGCAATGCTCAGCTCTGCCTTACTGCCCACCTCAAGGCCCACATGGTAGGGCTCCCCGAAGCGGAGGACATCCCGCACCACCTCTTTCTTCTGGTTGACCTTGATGGGATAGGCCGGGATGTAGTCTTTGTGGTAGCCGAATTCCCTGATGGCCGACTGAAAGGCTGCGGCCAGGACATTGAACTGATGCTGGATAATCTGGGGGAAACGCAGCACAACCGGCGTGCCAATACCCTGCTCTCCCAGTTGGGTGACCAAGTCTCTCAGCGGAGTGTGGGCCGGCTGGGACGCGGGGAAGGCACACACGACTTCTCCGCTGGCATTCACCCGAAAATACTCACTGCCCCAGTTCCGAATACCATACAGGGCAATCGTTTCTTCCAGAACCGTTTGGGCAGACAAGACGCGGCTGTCCACTACTGCAACCTCGGCTCCCCACGCCGGGGTGAGGGCAAGCTGTCTCTCTTCTTTGGGTTCGCTCTTGGTCATACGAGTCATGAAAGACATCCACCTTAGGCAGTCATATAGCTGGTGTGCTGTTGATCTCTCAGCAGATGGAGAGACAACGAGTTCTATGCCGGTTGTGTGACGGATACGGGTAAACTGACGCTGACGGGTGATACTCGACAGGAGCATTTCGCCTGCCGGTGAGTCGCTACGGAAAAAACAATAAAAACAAAGAGTTCGGCCAATGCTCGGGATCGCAATCTGTCTATAATTTCCAGCCCGTCCACTTATATAGTGATTTTCACATTTCGTGTCAAAAGCTCAGCCGCGTGGGTGGCATTGAGCCCGGCAACACCATCCCTTACAATTTCTCCTATATATGACAGCGACCCCTTCCCCCGCCCACGATCAGCAGGTCATCCTCGGCCTGGTGCAGATGGCGTGCAGCGACCGGCCAGGCGTCAATCTGGACAAAGCGGTTGCTGCTATCCAGGCGGCGACTCGGCAGGGCGCGCAGATCATCTGTCTCCAGGAATTGTTCGGGTCACGCTATTTCTGCCAGAGCGAAGACGTTGAGCGGTTCGCGCTGGCCGAGCCCATCCCCGGACCCACCACCGAGCGCCTGAGCCAACTCGCCGCGGCCCATCAGGTCGTCCTGATCGTGCCCGTATTCGAGAAACGGGCTGCGGGGATTTTTCATAACACCGCGGTAGTGATCGATGCCGACGGGACGCTCCTCGGCCAGTATCGCAAGATGCATATCCCGGATGATCCGCTCTATTACGAGAAGTTTTATTTTACCCCCGGTGACCTGGGATTTCGCACCTTCCACACCCGCTACGCACGGATTGGGGTACTCATCTGCTGGGACCAGTGGTTTCCCGAGGGCGCACGGCTCACCGCGCTGAGCGGCGCCCAACTCCTGTTTTATCCAAGCGCTATCGGCGACCATCCGGACGACGGGCCAGAAGAGCATCAGGCCCAGCGCGAAGCCTGGCAGATCATGCAACGCAGCCACGCCATCGCCAACGGGCTGTATGTCGCCGCGATCAACCGCGTCGGCCGGGAAGGGGCGCTCAATTTCTGGGGTACGTCCTTTGTCAGCGACCCGTTTGGCCGCATCCTCAAGCAGGCGAGTGCCAACGACGAGGAAACCCTGATTGTTCCGTGCGCGCTCGACCGACTCGACACCACCCGCCAGTATTGGCCGTTTTTCCGCGACCGCCGGATTGACGCCTACGCCGGCCTGACCCGGCGTTTTCTTGACCCTTAGCCCCGCCTAATCGTTCGTGCGGATCAACACAGCCTGCCGAGTTCGCTCGTATGATCTCTCCCCAGCCCACACCCGCCCAGCTCAGCTTTCGGATGCCCGCGGAATGGGAACCGCACGCCGCCACCTGGCTGGCCTGGCCGCATAATCAGGACACCTGGCCCGACCCGTGCTCGGCCATTACCGCAGTATATGTAGAGATGATCGCCGCCTTGCACCGGGACGAACGGGTACATATCTGCGTGAATGACTCCGAGACCGAAGGACGTGTCCGCCACACCCTTGATGCCGCTGGAGTAGACCTTGCTCGTATTGGGATATACGAGATTCCGACCAACGACGCTTGGACCCGGGATCACGGTCCGATCTTTCTGACCCGCCGGCACGAGCAGATAATCGAACTCGGCCTGACAAACTGGACGTTTAACGCCTGGGGAGCCAAATACCCACCGTGGGACCTGGACGACCGCGTTCCGGAACGCATCGCCCACGGCCTCAACCTCGTTCCGTTTACGCCGGACATAGTGCTTGAAGGCGGTTCCATTGAGGTCAACGGTCGGGGCATGTTGCTGACGACCGAGTCCTGCCTACTCAACCCCAATCGCAATCCGACGCTCACCCGCTCCGATATTGAGCACACCCTGAAAGCGTTTCTCGGAGTTCAGCACATTGGCTGGCTCGGCGAGGGGATCGTTGGGGATGATACGGACGGCCATGTGGACGATATCGCCCGGTTCGTCAATCCCACAACGGTGGTGTGTGCGGTCGAAGACGACCCGGCCGACGCGAACTACAAACCGCTTCAGGACAACCTGCATCGACTGCGATCCATGCGCGACCAGGGCGGACAACCGCTCCGCGTGGTTCCGCTCCCCATACCCGGTCCGGTGGAGTCTGCGGGCGAACGCCTGCCGGCCAGTTATGTCAATTTCTATATCGCCAACCGCACCGTTCTGGTTCCGACCTATGGCCACCCCCATGACGACATCGCCCTGTCCATCCTCCAAGAACTGTTTCCGGGGCGACACATCAGGGGAATTCCGTGTCGCGAGCTTGTGGCCGGCCTGGGCGCGCTGCACTGCGTCACCATGCAGCAGCCGGCGAGTGACCGGAGCTATCAACCGGCATGAACATATACCCATCGCGCTCGATCAGGGATAAGTAATCAAGAGACAGTGGAAGTATCGACGGGAAATGAAATGGCTGCTGATTCCACGGCTGTGCCCCAAGAAATCCGACAGGAAGTGAAGCGATTACGCACGGAGCTGGCCATTCATAATCATCGCTACTACGTCCTCGACGAGCCACTCATCAGCGACACGGAGTACGACCGGCTCTTTCGGCGTTTGGTTGACCTGGAAACCGAGTACCCAGAACTGCACGACCCGGCCTCCCCGACCCAAAAGGTCGGCGCTCCGCCGCTGGCAGCATTTACTCAGGTCCGCCATAGCGTGCCGATGCTGTCGCTGGCCAACGTCGTCTCCCGAGCGGGGATGCAGGAATTTCATCAGCGCGTCCAACGCACGCTGGAAACAACCCAAGACATTGAATACGTGGCCGAGCCAAAGATCGACGGGGTCGCCGTCGAGTTGGTATATGAAAACGGAAAACTGACCGTGGGCTCAACACGCGGCGATGGCGTCACGGGCGAAGACGTCACGGCCAACCTCAAAACCGTGCGCTCCATTCCCTTAACCCTCCTCTCCCAGCCCGCCCAGCCGATTCCGAGACGGCTCGAAGTCCGCGGGGAAGTCTTTCTGCCCAAGGCGTCCTTTCGCAGCCTCAACGACACGCGGGCAGAGACCGGCGAGCCTCTTTTCGCCAACCCGCGTAACGCTACCGCCGGCTCGCTCAAACAGCTCGACTCGTCCATTACGGCCGGGCGACCGCTCGATTTCTTTTGCTATGGGGTCGGACAGATCGAGGGCGACACGTTTCCGTCCTATTGGGACCTGCGCCACGCGCTCACCGGCTGGGGCATCAAACCGGTTCCGCTGGGTCGCATGTGTCCGACCGTCGAGGATGTCTTCGCGGTCTGCGACGACCTGGAAGCGCAACGCGACCGCCTGGATTACGAAATTGACGGCGTGGTGATCAAGGTGAACAGCTTTGCGCTGCAAGCCCAACTCGGCCAGATTTCACGCTCGCCCCGCTGGGCCACGGCGTATAAATTTCCGGCCATTCAGGCAACGACTACCATCCTGAATATCGTTCCACAGGTCGGCCGGACGGGGACGCTGACCCCGGTGGCCGAGCTGGCTCCGGTCCATATCGGCGGCGTGACCGTCAAGAGCGCATCCTTGCACAACATGGATGAGATCGTTCGCAAGGATATCCGTATCGGCGATACGGTCATTGTTGAGCGGGCCGGCGATGTCATCCCCTATGTAGTCAAAACAATCCCGGAGAAGCGCACCGGCCAGGAACGGAGCTTTACGATGCCGAGCGTCTGCCCCGTATGCGGTGCGCAGGTCGCACGCGAGGAAGGTGAGGCCGCGTATCGCTGTACCGGCCTGACCTGTTCGGCTCAACTCAAGGAAAGCCTCAAGTTCTTTGCCGCTCGCGGCGCTATGGACATCGACGGGCTGGGGGAGAAAATCATCGACCAGTTGGTTGACAAGAACCTCGCTCAAGACCCCGGCGACCTTTACCTGCTGACCGCTGAGCAGCTTGCCACACTCGACCGGCTGGGGGAAAAATCCGCCCGCAATCTGACCGACGCTCTTGAGCGCAGCAAGACCACCACCCTACCCCGTTTTATCGCCGCGCTGGGTATCCGCCACCTGGGCGAAGCCACGGCCCGCCAGTTGGCCGAGCATTTCGGCGACTTGGAGCGCATCATGCAGGCCGAGGAGGAAGCCCTCCAGGACGTGCCCGATATCGGGCCGGAGGTCGCGCAGAGCATGGCCGCCTTTTTCGGGCAGAAACGCAACCGGGCCGTTGTCAAGAAATTGCTCGACGCCGGGGTGCACTTTCCGCGACTTGAGGCCAAGCCGACCGGCCGCCTGCACGGCCAGACCTTCGTCCTGACCGGTAGTCTGGCCAGCCTGACCCGACCGGAGGCCAAACAGCGCCTCGAAGCTCTCGGCGCAAAGGTCACGGCCAGCGTGTCAAAAAAGACGGACTACGTCGTGGCCGGCAGCGACCCCGGCTCAAAACGCGACAAGGCCGAAAAGCTGGGGATATCGATTCTGAGTGAAGAAGAATTGCTGGAGAAATTATCGGCGGCGCCGGGCCTCTAGTCTGCTGTCCCTGAATGCTGGGCTGGAGTCGGCCGTGTATGAGGAGGAAACTATGGACTTGGTACTCTTGGACAAACAGGAGCGGGTCGGAACGCTGACGCTCAATCGCCCCGAGAAGCTGAACGCGATGAACCCGACGCTGTTGGAGGAATTTTCTGAAGCAATCGCCTCGGTTGGCGCGGATGAGGAGATCAAAGTCCTCATCATTCGGGGCACCGGGCGGGCTTTTTCGGCCGGCTATGACTTGGCCGCCGGAGGGGGAGGAAAAACCGTCGATACCGACCGCACCGAGCTGCAAAAAATGATTGAGCGCTGGCTCAGCCTGCGCGAGCTGCCCAAGCCGGTGATTGCCATGGTCCACGGCTACTGTCTGGCCGGGGCGAGTCAGATCTGCGCCTGCTCTGATGTCATTTTCATGGCCGATAATGCCCGGCTCGGCTTTCCGTCACTGCCCGCCGGAGCGGGCTTTGTGAGTTCGATGTGGAACTGGCTGGTCGGGCCGCACCGAACCAAGTATATGGCGTTTTTGCCGGGCAGTCAGATCAGCGGCAAAGAGGCCGAGGCTATGGGCTTTGCCACCCGGACCTTTCCGGCTGAAACCTTAGAGGCTGAGACCTATCAATACGCTCGGCGGGTGGCCAAGGTGCCGGCGGAAAAACTGCGGCTGGAGAAACTGGCGATCAATCGTGCCATGGACCTGCAAGGTTTTCGGACCGCCGTCCTGTCAGGCGCGGAATACGACGCCATTTTTCACTTTGGCTCGGGCAATGACGAGATTCTACGCGTCAGAAAAGAACGCGGGCTACGCGGTGCAATCCAGTGGTATGAAGAGCAGTGAACGGGTGCACTTCTCCCGGCCTGATTTGGACGTCGCCCTCGGCCTGCGAGGGTGGCCGCCTTTTCTCTTTGGAGCGCGGCCAGCCTTCTCATCCGGGTCGCATTTTGTTTGCGGGCTGGAAGCCCGCACTCCCAGTGAGGCAGCCCCTACACACGGCCGCGTAAATCGTGGTTCATGCGGCTGGCTGCCTCTCGGCCACTGTAATAGCCGGGCAGATGTTTGATTTGGCGGTAGCCCAACCGACGATAGAACGCTTGGGCGCCGAGGTTGTTGGCGCGTACTTCCAGGTTGACGACCGGGATACCACCGGCGCGGGCCACCTGCTCTTGCCACTCAACCAGACGCCGCCCTATCCCCAACCGGCGGGCAGCAGGCTCGACTGCAAGCAGGTTCAGATGGGCCCGCTCGGCATAAAACTGCATAATGGCGAAGCCAACCAGCCTCCCCGCGTGCCAGGCCGTGAGGACATTGCTGTCGCGCCCACGAATATGCGCGGCGACCCGACGTGCAGTCCACGCCCATGGCAAACCGTGCTCAACCAGGTCACGCGACATAAGCGCGATACGCTGCGCATCGCGCAGCCGCGCGAGCTTCAGTTCAGTGTGGTCTGATTGTGGAGGAGTCGCCATACAGTATTATATCGGGGTAGAATTGTTCGTTGAAATGCGCTTTTTCTCTTCAGTCGCTCCCCACTGCCGGGCACGGGCGACAAATTCAGCCTGGCGTAAAGGCCAGTCGTGTAAGAGCGCAGGGTCGAAATCTGCACCGTTCGGCCAGACAAGGGTGTGCACTTCCGAGTCTATTCTCACCTGATCGAAGGCGACAGGGTCCTGTAGTGGACCATACAGTTCGCCGGTGAGAACAGGTTGAAAGTCAATCGTTTGTTCAGTGTCATCGTCAAAACAAATACGGAGCGTATAAGGAGCCAATTTCTTAAATGATTTGACCCTGTATATGGAATGCCGCATATGTCCCTCTTTTTATTTGAGTGGGTCAATTCGGCTCAAGCGTTTCTATTCCATAGATTGCGACGTCGTCCTGATAGTAAGCGTGGAAATGGGGATCGTGATGTGGAGCCCCGAATTCAGCATACATACGGATAATGATCCCAAAGAACCTGCTCAGCTCAGGCATAGCAGCATTCTATGCCCTGGTACAAAGAAGGCAACTCTCGGTAGCCACCCTCACCCCTCTTTTTCTCCTTTGCTTACACTCCCGGCATTTTGTGGTATGACACGGACGATTTCAGGACTTCAGACAACTTCGGACGATGAAAGAAAGCGAGCAGCAGGCATGACAATGGAGACACAACCACACTCACAGTCCCTGACCGGTGCGGAAGTTGCCATTCAGACCGCGGCCGCGGCTGGCATTGATGTATGTTTTGCCAATCCGGGCACGACCGAGCTGTATCTCGTCCAGGCCCTCGACCGCTGCCCAAACATCAAGCCGGTGCTGGCGGTTTTTGAAGGGGTGTGCACCGGCGCGGCCGACGGCTATGCGCGGGTCGCCGGTCGCCCGGCTCTGGCCCTGCTCCATTTGGGCCCCGGCCTGGCCAACGGACAGGCCAATTTGCATAACGCCCGCAAAGCCCACTCGCCCGTAGTGTCTATCGTGGGTGAACATGCCACCTGGCATATTGCCGCCAACGCACCGCTGACCGCGGACATTGAAACCCTGGCCCGGCCCATGTCTCAATTTGTCCTGACCGCGAAAAGCCCGGACACGGTCGGACAGGACATGGCCGAGGTTATTGCACGCGCGGCCCAGTTGCCAACCGGCCCGACCACCCTGATTCTGCCGGGCGATATCCAGTGGGCCAGCGTCACTACCCCGCCCGTCCAGCCGCAGATTGCCACGCCTGCGCCACCGAAGGTGGATGAGACCGAACGCGCGGCCCGAGCGCTCCGTTCGGGCCAGGCCGCGCTGGTACTGAGCGGCAGTGCGCTGCGCACCGCCGGGCTGCAAGCCGCCGACCGGATCGAACGGGCGACCGGCTGCCGGGTGCTGGCACCGACTTTTCCGCCCATTCAGGACCGCGGCTGTGGCCTGATCTCCCCGGACAAAATTCCCTACGCCCCGGAACCGGCCACCCAGCTCCTGGAGCCGTATAAAAACGTCATCCTGGCCGGAGCGCACGAACCGGTCGCGTTTTTCGGCTATCCGAATACCCGCAGCAGTTTGTGCGCGGAGGATGTGCAGCTTATTCAGTTATGCAGTGCCGATATTGATCCGGCGACCGCCCTCACCGCGCTCGCCGATGCGCTTGACGCGCCGGCCGTGCGCACGGCGCCGGCCCTGCCCCGCCCGGAAGTGCCGAGCGGCCCCCTCACGCCGGCCAATATGTGTAGAGCCCTGGCCGCAGCCCAGCCCGAGGGCGCGATTGTCATGGATGAGGGCGCAACCGCGGGGTTCGCCTATCATGGCATGGCTGGCGGGGCGCCACCGTTTACGTATATGGCGCTGACGGGCGGCTCTATCGGCCAAGGGCTGCCGTGTGCGGTGGGGGCGGCGGCGGCGGCCCCGGACCGTCCGACCATCTGCCTCGAAGGCGACGGCTCTTCGCTGTACACCATTCAGGCCTTGTGGACCATGGCGCGCGAGCAACAGAATCTGACCAGTATCATTTGTAAGAACCGAGCCTATTCCATTCTGCGCTGGGAGTTGGAACGCGCCAAGATGACACCGGGGGAGGCCAGCCTGGCGCTGACGGCGCTCGATTCTCCTGAGTTCGACTTTGTGAAACTAGCCGAGGGCTTTGGCGTCGAAGGCCGGGCGGTGCATACCACGCAAGAACTCAACGACGCCCTCCAGTCCTCCTTCAAAAACCCAGGGCCGCTGCTCATCGAGGCCAATCTCGAATAAGAGAGCCACGCTGTTCGCTGCACGATCATGAACATTCCGTCCGGGCTGTACCGGCCCTCCCTGGCCCTGCTGACCGACCTCTACCAGCTCACCATGGCCTATGGCTATTGGAAGTCAGGACTCGCCGAGCGGGAAGCCGTCTTCAATCTCTTCTTCCGTCACAACCCCTTTGGGGGAAGCTTCAGCATCGCCTGTGGCCTTGAATACGTGGTGGATTTTCTCAGCCATTTTCGGTTCGACGCGGACGACACGGCCTTTCTGACCGAGGTGTGCGGCACTGACGGCAAGCCCCTGTTCGACCCGGCGTTTCTTGACGCCTTGCAGTCCATGACCTTCAGTTGCCAGGTCGATGCCATCCCGGAAGGCACGCTAGTTTTCCCGCCCGAGCCGCTCGTCCGCGTCCAGGGGCCGCTGATGCAGTGCCAACTTATCGAGACGGCGTTGCTCAATCTGATCAACTTCCAAACGCTGGTCGCGACCAAAGCCGCTCGAATCTGCCTGGCCACCGGCGGAGAACCCGTCCTGGAGTTCGGCCTGCGCCGTGCCCAGGGCATTGATGGCGGTCTGGCAGCCAGCCGGGCCGCGTATATCGGCGGCTGCGATGCCACCTCGAACGTGCTGGCCGGCAAGCTGTTCGGGATTCCGGTCAGAGGTACGCACGCGCATAGCTGGGTGATGGTCTTTGATGACGATCTGGAAGCGTTCCAGACCTATGCCGAGGCCATGCCCAATAACTGCATCTTTCTGGTGGATACCTATAATACCCTGGAAGGGGTACGGAAGGCCGCCCAGGTGGGGCACTGGCTACGGGCTCACGGTCATGAAATGGTCGGCATCCGGCTCGATTCGGGCAACCTGGCTCAGCTCAGCATCGAAGCCCGGAACATCCTGGACGAGAGTGGCTTTCCCAATGCCCGCATTGTCGGCAGCAGCGACCTGGACGAACACCTGATCACCCAGCTCAAGGCGCAAGGCAGCACGATTGATGTGTGGGGCGTGGGGACGAAACTCGTGACCGCATACGATCAGCCCGCCCTGGGCGGGGTGTATAAGCTGACCGCAGTCCGCGCTCCCGATGGCTCGTGGCAGGACAGAATCAAGCTTTCGGAAGAGACGGTGAAAGTGACCAACCCGGATATTCCTCAGGTTCGCCGTTACCATACGCAAAAAGAATTTCTGTACGACGTGATGTACGGCAAAGAGGCTGACCTCGCGGACGGCTGCACCATGGTCGATGTGAGCGATCCGACCACACGCCGCAGGATTTCGGGGGATACCACTTTTTCCGACTTACTGACGCCGGTGTTTCGTCAGGGCAGAGCCGTCTACGACAGTCCGTCCCTGACCCACATCCGCCAGCGGGCCCAGGAGCAGCTCGCCAAACTTCCGGGCGATGTTACCCGCCTGAACCGGCCCGGACAGTATCCGGTCGGGCTTGAAGAAAGCCTGTACGAACGCAAGGTTCAGCTCATCCGCCAGGCGGAAGTCCATTCCGCCTGACGGCACCTGAGCCTGGTAATTTGCAGCCCTCCATGTCATGTTCTCTTGCAGACAGGAGGGAACTATGGAGCTGCAAGATATCCTGTACGAAAAGCGTGGCCCGGCGGCCTGGATCACCCTCAATCGTCCGGCCGTGCTGAACGCCCTCTCGCCCGCGCTGGTCCGTAGTCTCAGGCAGGCCTGTACCGACGCGCAAGAGGATACCCAGGTGCGAGCCGTCGTCTTCATCGGTGCGGGTCGGGGATTTTGCGCCGGCGCCGACATTAGCACCATGGAGCACACCCGTCTGGATGACTTCCGGACGTTTCTGCACGAGCTGGCGACGACGTGGTCGTTGATCCGCACCCTGCCCAAGCCCACCATCGCGGCCATTAACGGCGTGGTTGTTGGCGCGGGATTCGAGTTGACTCTGGTGTGCGATTTCCGCATTGCCGCAAGCACTGCCCGTATCGGTTCGGCCGAGGTCAATATCAACCAGCCCATGACCAACGGCTCCACGCATATCCTGCCCCGCTTGGTTGGCGAGACCAAGGCCAAGGAACTCGGCATGACGGGGGATATTATCGAGGCTACCGAGGCCGAGCGGATTGGTCTGCTCACCGCCTGCGTGAAACCGGACGCGCTCGAAGAGCGTGTCAACACCCTGGTCGATACCCTCGTCAGCCGCGGGCCGATTGCCGTCTCCCAGGTCAAGCAGTGCTTTGCCCGTAACCGCGACCTTGACATTGAGGCGGCGATTATGGGCGAGAATGAAGCCGCGACCGAGTGCTTTGTATCGGACGATCAGCAGGAGGGCTTGCGCGCCTTTCGTGAAAAACGCGCTCCACGCTGGTCAGGTAAATAAGGGCCGAGCGGAGAGCAAAAGGAGGCAGAAGATGAAAATTCGCAACACCTCACATATTGCCATTGGGGTCAGCAATATGGAGCAATCGCTCACATTTTATCGTGACATATTAGGGCTGCGGGTCAGCCTGGACGATCCGCTCGAGAATCCGGGCGGGGCATTGCCCAAGCCGCGCCACGGGGTGTACCTGCGTTGGGACGATGGGCCGGATGCCACTTTTATCGTCCTGTCGGAGAACCAGCCGGTTTCCGGTGGGGCGCTCAGCCTCAATCAGGTTGGCATCCACCATTTTGCTTTTTGGGTGGACGACCTCGAAGCCACATTTGAAAAAGTCCGGGCCGCCGGGGTGCCTATCGTTATGCCGCCCACAACCTTTGATAGCGCGGCCTATGGCGAAGAGCCGGGCGGCCAAGTCTTGACCACACTCTTCAAAGACCCCGACGGTATCGTGCTGCAACTCGATCAGCGGGTGGCATAAAGGAGGACCTATGGCACTGGGACAGAATAAGGTCGAATACGAGGTCATCGAAGGCTGGGAACAACTGCCCGAAGGCTGGACGTTTGTTGAGGTTGCCGGGGTCGCGACCGACTCGCAGGACCGGGTGTATGCCTTTAACCGGGGGGCGCATCCCATGATCGTGTTTGATCGGGACGGCAATTTTCTGAACGCTTGGGGAGAAGATATCTTTACCAACGCCCACGGCATCTTTATCGGTCCTGATGACACCATCTATTGTGCCGACAACTTCGACCATACGATCCGTCTCTTCACCCCGGACGGCAGCCTTATCAAAACGCTGGGCGAGAAAGACAAGCCCGCGGAGACCGGCTTTGAGGCCTGGACCACGCCGGTCCAACACTCCGCCGGGCCGTTTAATATGGTCACGAATGTCGCCCTCTCACCCCAAGGCGATATGTATATCGCCGATGGCTACGGCAACGCGCGGGTGCATAAATTCTCGGCCGCGGGGGAACTCCAGTTCTCCTGGGGGGAGCCCGGCAGCGGCCCCGGACAATTCAAAATACCTCACGCGATTGCCGTTGACCGGCGCGGACGGGTGTATGTCGCCGACCGGGAGAACTCGCGCATTCAGCTTTTTAGCGCTGAAGGCGAGTATGTCACCGAGTGGACGCATGTGAATCGGCCGGACGATCTATACATCGACGCGGACGAGAATCTCTTTGTCGCCGAGTTGGGTTTCAAGGTCGCGTCTATGCCGAATAATATGGGAGCCGCGGTACCGCCGCACGAACCGCCCGCGTGTGTGACCGTGCTCACCCTGGACGGAGAGGTCCAACACCGCTTTGGCGGGCATGGCCTGGAGCCGGGCAGTTTCTATGCACCACACGGCATCTGGGCCGACTCACGTGGCGATCTCTACGTCAGCGAGGTGAACTATAGCGCCGGCGGCAGACAAGGCTTGATCCCCCTTGACGGCCATGTGCTGCAAAAATTCGTGCGTCTCCAGAAATGAGAACAACCCGGAGACAGATGTATGGTACGCGTTGCGGTTCTGGATGATTATCAGGACGTTGCTCGAAAGATGACCGACTGGAGCGTGCTGCCGGCGGACGTTGAGGTCGCAGTGTTTCGCGATCACCTCACCGACCAGGCCACCGTGGCCGAGCGGCTCAAGGACTTCGACATCGTCATGGCGATGCGGGAACGGACGCCCTTCCCGCGTACGCTGCTGGAGCAGTTGCCACGGTTGCAATTGCTGACCACAACGGGCATGCGCAACGCCGCCATCGATATGCAGGCCGCCGCAGACTGTAACGTCCTGGTATGCGGCACCGGCGGTATCCTGTATCCGACCGCCGAACTCACCTGGGGTCTGATTTTATCGCTCCTGCGTCATATTCCAGACGAAGATCACGCCACCCGAGCGGGGCGCTGGCAGGTCAGCATGGGCCTGGGTCTGAATGGCAAAACACTCGGGCTGATGGGACTGGGACGGTTGGGGTCAGAGGTGGCAAGAGTCGGCAACGCCTTTCAGATGGACGTCATTGCCTGGAGCCAAAACCTGACAGCGGAACGCGCGGCTGAGCGCGGTGCGACCCTGGTGAGTAAAGACGAACTCCTGGCCCGCGCCGACATTCTTTCGATTCATCTGGTTCTGAGCGTCCGTTCGCGTGGTCTCATCGGACACCAGGAACTTAATCGGATGAAGCCCACAGCCTATTTGATTAACACCTCGCGGGGACCGATTGTCGATGAGGCCGCGCTTGTCGCGGCCCTCCGCAATGGAACGATCTCAGGCGCAGGCTTGGATGTGTTTGACGAGGAGCCATTGCCGCCAGATCATCCTCTACGGCGCACGGCCAACACCGTCATCACGCCCCATATCGGCTATGTGACGGAGGAGACGTATCAAGTTTTCTTTGACGAGACAGTGGAGAATATTCAGGCCTTTTTGAAAGGCGCTCCAGTGCGGGTGTTGCATTAAGCCCGCTCACAACGGCCGACCGGGCTCTACGACGCAGGGCGGCCTTCCTTACTCCAACCGTTGCGCGATCTCGACGTATTCGTCCAGGAAGGGCAAAATCACCTCGCGGCCTTCGGTTGGGATGCGCACCGCGGTTCTGACGGCCCCCATATCCCGGTAGCGCCCCAGGCGTTGTTCGTCCGGGGTGTCGATACAGAAGAATGAGATAGGAATGGAGCCTGGGGCGCGTCCAGCTTTTTCCATGCGTTCGTTCAGGTCGGCCACGGCGGCCGGCCAGTCGTCAATCAGGGTCTCGATGGGCAGCCAACCGTCTCAGTGATCGGCTACGCGCTGCCGGCCCAGCTTGGAGCTCATGCTGCCCAGAATGATAGACGGGTGCGGCACGGTCAGCGGCTTGGGGTAGGACCAGACCCGGTCGAAGTTCACAAACTCCCCGTGGTAGGAGGCTTCTTCTTGAGTCCACAGGGCTTTCATGGCCTCAATGTGCTCTTTGAAGACCTGCCAGCGCCGGTTGGGCGGGGTGCCGTGATTCTGCATTTCCTCCCGAATCCAGCCGGCCCCCACGCCGAACAGGAAACGGCCGTTGGAGATGCGGTCCAGGGTTGCCACCTGCTTGGCCTGGTAGAGAGGCTCGTGCTCGATGACCAGTGAAACGCCGGTGGCCAACAGGATTTTCTCGGTCACGGCCGCAGCCGCGGCCAGACTCGAAAACGGGTCGGACATGTGAATATATTCTTTGGGCAGCGGGCCACCGGCCGGCCAGGGGGTTTCCCGGCTGGCCGGAATATGGGTGTGTTCGGGCACCCAGAGGGACTCAAATCCGCGTTCCTCACAGGCGACCGCCAACTCTGCCGCCGGCATGGTGTATTCGGTATTAAAACTGAAGATGCCAAGCTTCATACGTTCGCTCCTTCTCGGTCAAAGGGGATCAAACGAATTCGAGGTCCCGTTCCATGGCCGTGGTAGAGCGGTAATAGCACGTCTGTCGGGCCTGACCGGTGGCGTCTTTGGTGTGACACACTCCGCCCTTGCGTGGGATGACGCGGTACAGCACGGAATTCTGTTCACAGTTGACGCGGACGTCGATCAGATCAAGCACATCACCCGAGGTTGCGCCCTTGCGCCATAACTCGTTACGTGAAGTAGACCACAGCACCGCTTGTCGGGTTTTGAACGTCTCCTGGAGTGCCAGGTCGTTCGCATAGCCGATAAACAGCACCTCGCCGCTCTCGGCGTGTTGCAACACGACCGGGATGACATCCTGGTCGGTTTCTGCGACCTTGCGTAACTTCTTAAAATCGAGAGCAAGGGCCTTGCCTTCTTCAAGGGTATTCATGTGGGGACACCTCTTCTTAATAGCCTGCGTCTTCGTACGGTCCCAGACCGCGTTTATAGATCAGGAGTTTCCGTTCAAACGAGCAGACTTCCTGGCCGTCCTGATTGACCGCCCGGGTCCGAACGTGCAGAACGGCCTGAGCCGGGCGGGAGCGCGATTCCCGTTTGTCGAGCAGTTCGGACTCGGCATAAATCGTATCGCCGGCTTTCACCGGAGTTGGCAGTGTGACCTCGGTCCAGCCGAGGTTGGCCACGACCTTATTAAAGGTTTTCGTTGTCATGGCGGTGACCGCACTCAGCACCAGGGTTTCGCTGATGACGTTTTCGCCGCCATACACATTGTGATTATACACCGCGTCGGCAGTGCGGGCTGAAAGGTCGGCAGACCGAAAGGTGTGTTGCCGATTGTCCTCAGCGGTGAAGGTTCGTCCCGGTCGGTGTTCAAAGACCTGGCCGACTGCAAAGTCTTCAAACTCGATACCCGCGATCTCCATGAAAACATTGTCGTCAAGTTTTCGGTGCGAATGAAACTGGCTCATGGCGATTCACCTGCGATCTCTCCTAATAATTTGCGTCTGCAAAGGGCACGGCGTCACGTTTATACACCAGCAGGTCATAGCCCATCACGCACACGAGCTTGCCGTCTTGATTGATGCCTCTGGTTTCGACCGTGAGCTTGCCACACGAACTATCACCCTCAACCTCTTCCTTGGCGGTAACCTCGGTCTCAGCGTAGAGCGTGTCTCCGCCAAAGACGGGGGCGGTCATATTGAGCGCGGACCAGCCCAGGATGCGTGTTTTCTTGAAAAACGTCTTCCAGGTCATACCGATCAGGCGTTGCAGGGTCAGCGTGCTGACGACCAGGGGTTTTTTCCACTCGGTCTTGGAGGCGTAGTGGGCATCAAAATGGATCATAGCCTGGTTGAGCGTATCAAACGATTCTTCAATATTGTCTTGTTGAGTAATCGTCAAACCGGGCCGATGTTTGAAAATCTGCCCGACCCGGAAGTCTTCGAAGTCGAGTCCGTAGCGTTCTCGAAACCGCTTCCCCCCAACCTGTATATGCGACGCATAAGCAAATTCGGCCATACCAATACACTCCAATCTTCACGCTTCTAGCAGGTTGGTCAGCCTACCAGGAATCCTGTCGCTCGGGTAGAGTCTGCCCTGTCACTGGTGGTCGAATGATGAACCACTTATCTGACCAACGGGGTCGACACTACGGGTAGGAACACGAACGGCGAGCCGGTATGGAGCGCGTGCGGGCAAGCAGCCCGCACGCTGGGGAGAAGTCGCGGCGTATCGCCGTGTGGGTGGCGCAGGACGGCGGTACAACCAGGGGGACACGGATTATGCCGGACTCAGCCGACCGACGGGGCTAGGCGCTGCTGCGTCCGGCATCGACGCTCCACATCCCTGAGCCATGCGCCGAGATAAACAAAAAGGCAAAACAGTAGACAACGGCCAGCTCGCCCTGATTCTGTATCGGGAAGAGCGCATTCATGCCGTGCGCCATCCAATAGGCGGCTGCCATAAGACCGCTACACACAAAGGCCGCCCAACCGGTCATCAGCCCGATCATCACCAGCGCTCCGCCAACCAACTCAATAGTCCCCGCGCCATAGATGATAAACGCGGGTGCTTCCGGTGGCGGCAAGGGGAAACCCAGCAGCTTCTGGGTCCCGTGGAAGAGGAAGGTGAATCCCAAGACGATCCGCATCAGCGCATACGTCTGTCCCCCATATACTCCCATAAATGAGGCCATAGCGTCCCTCCTTTGGCCTGGAATACCCTCGTCATAGCAATGTCAGAGACAAAACTTCAAGCGAATTTTTGGAGCATGGGCGCGTACTCGTCCAGAAACATACGTACCTGCTCCTGATCTTCGGTCGGTATGCGGACAACGGTGCGGACCGCGCCGTAGTGCTGAAAGCGCTCAAGAATATGTGCCTTGGGCGCGTTGGTACAAAAGCAGGTGATCGGAATAGACTGCGGATCGCGCCCAATAGACTCGGCGTATTCATGCATTTTCGCAATCGAACCCGGCAGGTCTTCGACTGCGGCCGCAACCGGAATCCAGCCGTCGCACAGATCGACGACGCGCTTGAGCGCAATTTTCGAGCTCAGGCTGCCGAGCAGAATGGGTGGATGCGGCACGGTCAACGGCTTGGGATAGGACCAGACCCGATCAAAGTGGACAAACTCGCCGTGATACGAGGCCTCGTCTTGCGTCCACAATGCCTGCATGGCCTCAACCCGTTCGGTCAAGACGGTCCAGCGTCGATTGGGCGGCGTGCCGTGATTACGCATTTCTTCTTTATTCCAGCCCGCACCGATCCCAAACAAAAACCGGCCCTGAGAAAGGCGGTCCAGAGAGGCAATTTGCTTGGCCTGAACAATCGGATCATGTTCGGTCACGAGCGAGATGCCCGTCCCCAGCTTGAGCGTCTTCGTCACCGCAGCCGCGGCCGCCAGCCCGATAAACGGATCAGACATATGGACATATTCTTTTGGCAGCTCGCCACCACCGGGGAACGGCGACTCCCGACTGGCCGGGATATGCGTATGCTCCGGCAGCCACAAGGATTCATAGCCCCGCTCCTCGCAGGCAACCGCCAGTTCATCCGCGGCCATGGTGTACTCGGTGTTGTAACTGAAAATGCCAATATGCATACAGACTCCTGCGCGGTTGCCACGCTCCCTTTTTAGTACTTGGCCATTACCTTTTCGGCAAAGTCGGTCATCTGCCGGACCGGGTCGTCGTCCATGACCTGAAAGGCAAAATGCGACAGGCCGGCGTCTTCGAGAGTGTGGATGCGCTCGATAATCTCGTCCGGCTGGCCAATGATGGCTACCACGTCAGCCAGTTCCGGCACGATAAACTCCCGCTCGTCCTCACGCGGATAAATGATATGACCCTCGTGCAGGGTGAGATGGCGCGTGTCCGCGGGCAGTTCCACAGCGTACTTTTTGTAGCGCTCCGCCCATTCCGCCACCGCCGGAATGGGCGGCAGCAGGGCGCTTCCCCACTCGACCTGGACGTGCAGGAAATTCATGATGAACGGGGCGACCAAGCTCATGATACGCGGTGTGGCGGTTGTCTCACCGGGAGAGAGCACCGCGGTGGGAAAGAAACATTTTGAGGGCACGTCACCCGGTGATTTCCCGCGCTTGTGGGCCGCGTCAGCAATGATAGCCCGAGCCGCCTGCAACCCGTCCGGGTCTATCCCCCAGGTGATATGGCCGTCCGATTCCGAGCCGCAATAGGCCAGGGTCTTGGGACCCAGGGCCGAGATACTGACCGTCACGGGGTCCTTGAGGTTGATATAACTGCGGTGCGGATGCAGAAAACGAACGGCATGCTCTTCACCCTCCTCCCGAAGCGTTCCCGTCTCACCGGCAAGCAGGGTCTGGATCAAGCGCACTTCCTTTTTCATGCGCGTGAGGCTGATGGGTCGCAAGCCCATCGTCAGGCGGGCGGTGTTGCCGGTTCCCACCCCTAATTCAACCCGGCCGGGGGCGAGTTGGTTGATGGTCGCAATCGAATGGGCGATGGTCGGGGCCAGGCGTGTCGTTGGCACAGCCACGCCGGTTCCAAGTCGAATCGTGGAGGTCTTATGCGCCGCCAGAGCCATGGTCGCATAGACGTCCGAATAGATCATCTGCGAATCGTAAAACCAGGCTTGGCGATAGCCCAGCCGCTCTGCCAGTTCGACCAGTTCAAAATCGCCGACACGCGCCGGAAAGGTCACCCCAAAATCCATTCGATTCTCCTTTTGAGACAGGAACGTATGCGGAATGCATATAGGTACGGTAGGGAGAGGTCCAGCCGCAACGAGTTTTCTTGGCAGAAATCGACTTTGAGGGCAAGCAGGAAAAGTTATACCGTTGAGACGATTCCCTGTTCGGTGCTGAGTTTACAGTTGCAGACCTTCCCATTAGCCGGTATAGCGGGACAGAGTTCGCACGGAACATCCAATGGGGATACGGAACTTCAAAAATAAAGGGACAGAAGACATTAACTATGGCAGGAACTCAAAAGATGCCCTCAAGATGCTACCCAAAACTTTACATCGCAAAGCACGAGTCAAGCTGGCCCGTCTCGGGGCTGCAACGTCGATTCAAGACCTTCGAGAAATCCGCGGCAATCGTCTTGAGACCTTGAAGGGGGATAGAAAAGGCCAGTACAGTACTCGTCTCAACGATCAGTATCGTATCTGTTTCAAGTGGGAAAATAAGCAGGCTACTGATGTCGAGATTACCGACTACCACTCATGAAACCGTGGAGATGCTCATATGGAGAAAATACACCTCACTCCAGTCCATCCGGGCGAAGTCTTGCAAGACGAGTTAGAGGAAATTGGACTGACGCAAACGGCTCTGGCTAAGCATATAGGGGTGTTACCCAAGACGGTGAATGAAATATGTCGGGGGAAGCGGGGTATTAGTGCGGAAATGGCAATGAAGCTGTCGAAAGCGTTAGGGGGAAGTCCTCAGTTTTGGCTCAACTTACAGAACAATTGGGAGCTGAGCCAATTGAATGAAGGTGATTTTGAAAACATTGAAACCGTTGCGGCCTAGGAACGATAGAGCTCATCGCTTCCTACCGATCCGCATAAAGTGGAAGCGAGCCGCACGGCTGATTTCCAGATGACTACCGGGCTCATCGACCGACTCAAAAACGAAGGGAACAAGGACGATCTCATCGCCTTCAGGAGCGACATAATGCTTCCGGTAGACGATGTCGAGGCGTCCAACATAGCCAACGAATTATTGGAACACCCTCGATAAGAATAAGAAGTAGTAATGCATGGCTGCGAGCAGCATCGACCAGGCGATCGAACACCATATCAACGGTCAGTTGGACCAAGCCCTTGGACTCTACGTGCAGGCCCTCCAAGAGGACCCGCAGACTCCAGGGGCGGCAGACCTCATATCGGCTATTCTCCGCACCTATCTCGAATTGGCCCTGGCTTTGATGAAAACAGGCCGCAACTCGGAAGCCATCCGGAGTTTTCAGCGCGTCCTGGCCATCCAACCCGATGAGCCTGTGGCGCATGCCTATCTCAGTCGGCTCTTCATCTCGGACAATGACCGGCACCAGGCGACGCGGCACCTGCGTCACTATCTGCGCCTGGTGCCGGAGGATCATATCGGGGCTAGGCTGCTGCTCGCCTATACGGGCGCAGAGGCGATCCCGGAGCGACCCGCACCGGCCTATATTACGCGCCTGTATGATAATTACGCCGCCTCGTACGACCAGAAGCTGGTTGGTAGCCTGCGCTACCAGTGCCCGGAGTTGATTCGGGTGGCATTGGAGCGGCACTGTCAGGACAAGGTCGCTATTCTTGACCTGGGCTGCGGAACCGGCTTATGTGGCCAGGCGGTCAGTCCGATGGCCTCGCGCCTGGATGGTGTGGACCTGTCCCCACAGATGACCGCCAAAGCCCGACAGCGCGCGATCTATAATGAGCTGGCGGTTGACGACCTCTACCCTTTTCTGGAGAAAAAAGCGGGCTGTTATGATGTGATTGTTGCCGCGGGTGTGTTTGAACATATCGGCGACCCCCGCCCTGTTTTCCAGGCCGCGTTCGGCGCACTCCGGGACTCCGGCCTATTCATTTTCACGGCTGAGGACAACCCGGCCCAGGAGCTGAGCGTGAACAGCTCAGGTTACTATATGCACGGCCGGGCCTATCTGGCAGAGCGAGCGGCGCAGTGCGGATTCGCCGTCAGTTCTCTCGAATCGGCCGCGCTGCGCCTTGATAACGGCAGGCCGGTCCGGGGACTGTGTGTCGTTCTCGGCAAGACCCCGTAGCGAACCGGCAAAAAGAGCCGGGGGCGCTGCGCGTGGTTGGCCTACTCAACCGTCTCTACTGGGGGAGTCGGCTCTTCTTCTTCGTTGCCTGTCGGAGCGTAGGAAAACGTCAGCTTTTCCTCCTCAAAGTCGATCTCGACCTCGCCCCCTTCTTGGAGTTTCCCGAACAGAATCTCATCCGCCAGCACCTGCTTCACCTCAGTCTGAATCAAGCGGGCCATCGGGCGGGCACCAAAGGTTTTGTCATAGCCCTTTTCCGCCAGATAGCGGCGTGCGGCCGGCGTCAACGCAACGGACACCTTGCGTTCGGTGAGCTGCTCGACCAGCTCCTTCACGAATTTTTCAACCACCCGCTCAATGGCCTGCATGGGCAGGGTACGAAAATGCACGATGGCATCCAAGCGGTTCCGAAATTCAGGGCTGAAGATCTTCTCAATCGCCTGCTGATCCTTGCCTTCGTTTGAAATATTGCCAAAGCCAATGGCATGCGCCGCTATCTCACGGGCGCCGGCATTGCTGGTCATGATAATAATCACATGCCGGAAGTCGGCCTTTTTGCCATTATTATCGGTCAGGGTGGCATGGTCCATGACCTGCAATAAAATATTGAACAGATCGGGATGGGCCTTTTCGATCTCGTCCAGCAGGAGAACCGCGTGCGGATTGCGCGTCACCGCGTCGGTCAGCAAGCCGCCCTGATCGAAGCCGACGTATCCCGGCGGCGCACCGATCAGACGCGAGACCGTGTGCTTCTCCATATACTCGCTCATGTCAAAGCGCAGAAATTGGAGGCCCAGGGTTTCGGCCAGTTGCTTGGCGACCTCGGTTTTGCCCACGCCGGTCGGCCCCGAGAACAGAAACGAACCAACGGGTTTTTCGGGCTGGCCCAGGCCGGCGCGCGCCAGCCGAATGGCCCGTACCAGGGTTTCAATCGCCGTATCCTGGCCAAAGACCACTCCCTTGAGGTCGGCATCCAGACTTTGTAAGCGCTCCTTGTCCGAAGCGGAAACGCTGCGTGGCGGTATCCGGGCGATCTTGGCCACAATGGACTCGATGTCGGTGTCATGAATAATTTTCTTGCCGTCTTCCTCCGGAGCGGGGCGAATCTGAAAAGAGGCCCCCACCTCGTCGATCACGTCAATCGCCTTGTCCGGCAGAAAACGATCATTGATATATTTTGCCGACAGTTCGGCCGCGGCCTTGAGCGCGTCGCGCGTGTATTCCACCCCGTGGTGTTCTTCGTAGTGCGGCTTGAGGCCATTCAGGATTTCCACGGCGTCTTCAATGCTCGGCTCGTGGACTTCGATTTTTTGAAAGCGCCGCGCCAGGGCGCGGTCCCGCTCAAAATAACTCCGGTACTCGTGATAGGTGGTGGCACCAATACAGCGCAGCTTGCCCGAGGCCAACGCCGGTTTGAGGATGTTCGAGGCGTCCATCGACCCCCCGCTGGTGGCCCCGGCCCCGACGATGGTGTGAATTTCATCGATAAACAGGATGGCCCCCGGCTGTTTATCGAGCGCTTTCAGCACGGCTTTGAGCCGTTCTTCAAACTGCCCCCGGAATTTTGTGCCAGCCAGCACGGAGCCCATGTCGAGCGAGTAGATGCAGACGTCCTTTAAGACCTCGGGCACGTCGCCCGCAGCAATCTTGAGTGCCAGACCATCCGCAATCGCGGTCTTGCCGACCCCCGAATCGCCAACATAGATCGGGTTGTTCTTGCGCCGCCGACACAGCACATGAATGGTCCGCTCAATCTCGACCTCGCGCCCGATCAACGGGTCGATATCCCCGTCTTTGGCCTTTTGCACGAGATTGGTGGTAAACGCCTCAAGCGGGTCTTTGGCCGGACGGGGCTCGCCGTCTTCGTCATGGCCGTCGTGCGCAGAGCCGGACTCGGCTTCTTCATCGGACGGCGTTTTGGAAATACCGTGCGAGATATAATTGAGTACATCCAGCCGGGTCACGCCGTGCTTTTCCAGGAGATAGACCGCGTGGCTGTTGTCCTCGCGAAACAGGGCCACAAAGAAATTGCGCGTCTCAATGACTTCCTTGCCCGCGGACTGCACATGGGCCGCCGCCCGCTGGAGTACCCGGTGAAAGGCCAGGGTCTGCTGGGGGTCAACCTCACCGGCATCCTCCGGCAGCGACTCCAGATTCTCTTTGAGAAATTCCTCAAGGTCGGCTTGGAGTTCTTTGACGTCTCCACGGCACTGCCGCACAATCTCGGCCACGGTCTCATCAAACAGCAGGGCGTGCAGCACATGTTCCAGGCATAAGAACTCATGCCGCCGCCGCCGTGCCTCATTAATCGCCAGACTAATCGTGACTTCCAGTTCCCGACTAATTCGCATGGTAAGGACTCCCGACCGCTTGCTAGGCTTCTTCCATACTGCACTTTAAGGGGAATTCATGTTTCTTGGCTAAACTCTCCACGCGGGAGACTTTCGCTTCCGCCACCTCATAGGTATACACGCCGGCCACGCCAGTCCCCTGCCGATGGACGTGCAGCATAACCTGGGTGGCCTTGGTCGCGTCGTGACGAAAGACGCTCTGGAGGATGTAAACCACGAACTCCATGGTGGTGTAGTCATCGTTATGTAACAAGACCTTGTAGAGCGGTGGCTTCTTGAGCTTTTTTTCGGTTTCGGTCACGACACCGTGGTCGAGATCCGTGTCACGATCATTCTGATCTCTCATAACGCCCTCGCACTCTGCATCTACTCCTCTGCTTCCATACCGCGATCAGAGGGTCGAGACAAGCGTGCAGCCACCAAACCCCTCACCCTCACCAAGACATCACCCTGAGCTGCGTGTCCCAATTGCCAAGGACAAAGTACGTCTGGTATCCCTATTCGCACAGTCTTCACACGCGATCTGAGAAACCTGTGATTATCTCTCTATGGAGGCAGTATGCCAGACACAGCGTCCTATCGGCTACCGGAAACCGCGACACCCGAGCGATACGAGATTCGCCTGACTCCCGATCTCACTCATTTCACTTTTACGGGTGAGGAAACGATCACCATCACCGTCCGGGAGGCCACCCCCACCCTCGTCCTGAACGCCTGCGAGCTGACGATTCAGCAGGTGTCGCTCGCCGATGAAACCGGCGCAACCCAAGCCGGCAGCGCGACCCTTGACGAGCAAAACGAGCGGGCGGTGCTCGATTTCCCGCAGGTCATTAGCCCTGGTCGTTATGCCTTACGGATCGCCTTTGCGGGCAGCCTCAACGACAAATTACGCGGCTTTTACCGCAGCACCTATAAGAACGTCGAGGGTGAGGACGTCATTCTGGCCTCAACCCAGTTTGAGTCCACCGACGCCCGGCGGGCCTTTCCGTGTTGGGACGAGCCGGCAGCCAAAGCCGTCTTTCAGGCGACGCTGGTGATTGATGCGGGACTGACGGCCATCTCCAACACGGCCGTGGTGAGTGAAGATCCGGTCCCTGGGACGCGCAAGAAGGCCGTCGTGTTTGCCGACACGATAAAGATGTCAACCTATTTGGTGGCCTTCATCGTGGGTGAATTTGAAGCCAGCGAAGCTGTGCATATTGATGGCACGCCGCTGCGCGTATGGGCCGTACCGGGCAAGCAGCATCTCACTGCGTTCGGGCGAGCCATCGGTGCTGCGTCGCTGCAATTCTTCAGCGACTACTACGGCCGGCCCTATCCCGGCGACAAGCTCGACCTGATTGCCATCCCGGATTTCGCGGCCGGCGCGATGGAGAACCTCGGCGCCATTACGTTTCGGGAAACCGCCCTGCTCATCGATGAGCAGGCGGCCGCCCGGAGTGAGCTGGAACGCGTTGCCGACGTGGTTTCACACGAAAATGCGCATATGTGGTTCGGCGATCTGGTGACCATGCGCTGGTGGAACGGCATCTGGCTCAACGAAGCTTTTGCTACATGGGCTGAAATGATGGCCGTCGACGCCTGGAAGCCCGAATGGCAGCGCTGGACCAGCTTTGCCGTCTCACGGGCCGCGGCGCTGCAAGTTGACGGGCTGCGCAGTTCCCGCCCCATAGAGTTTCCGGTTGAGAACCCGGACGAGGCACAGGGCATGTTCGATATTCTGACCTATGAGAAAGGCGCTGCCATCCTGCGCATGCTGGAGCAATACCTCGGTCCCCAGGCCTTTCAGAAAGGCGTCAACCATTATCTCGGGAAATACGAATACGACAACGCCGAAACCACCGACCTGTGGGACGCCCTGGAGGAAGCAACCCAACAGCCGGTCCGCTCCATGATGGATAGCTGGGTCTTCCAGGCGGGCTATCCCTTGATTTCCGTTGCGGTGGACAGCGCTGAACTAGTGATTTCTCAACAGCCGTTTCACTATGTGCAAAACGGCAATAACCAGGCTGAAGACAAACGCTGGCAGGCCCCGGTTTTTATCAAAACAAAAAGAGTGGCTGAAACCGAGTCCCAGACCGCCCTGCTGACCACCGGCGAACTGCGCCTGCCCCTCTCGGAGCGGCCGGACTGGGTCGTCATCAACGCGGGGGGTCACGGCTTTTACCGGGTCCGGTACGCCCCAGACCTGCTCGGCCAGCTCACCGCAGATATCCACACCCAACTCTCTCCGATCGAGCGATTCAACCTGCTCAACGATACCTGGGCGACCGCGCAGGCCGGTCTGACGCCGCTGTCCACCTACCTCGACCTCCTGCCCGTATTCCGTGAAGAGTCAGATCACAATGTGTGGGCCGCCATTCTCGGCTCGTGTCATTATCTCTACCGCCTGCTCGGCCCGGAACAGCGCCCGGCATTGGAGCGTCATGTCCGCGATCTGCTCACCCCACTCAGCCAGCAGTTGGGCTGGGCTCCACAAGCTGGGGAGGATGCCCTCATCGGCCAGCTCAGGGGAGAGCTGCTGAGCGCGCTGGGCACCCTTGGAGCCGATACGACCACCCAAGCGCAGGCGCGCGCGCTCTATACCCAGTATCAGGCCGATCGGAACGCCGTGGACCGCAATCTGGTTCCCGCGCTGGTGTCGATTCTTGCCCATACAGGCGACGCGGCGGTATATGATGAATTTCGTCAGATTTCACACAACGCCGCAACACCGCAAGAAGAGCAGCGCTATCAGTTCGCGTTGGCCAGCTTCCGTCAACCCGACCTCCTTGCCCGGACCCTGGACATGACGCTCAACGGCGATGTCCGCACCCAGAACGCGCCCTACCTGATGCGGTCGCTGTTGATGAACACCGAGGGCCGCGAGCTGGCCTGGCGTTTTCTCCAGGACCGCTGGGCCGACATGCTGGAGAAATTCCCGGACACGTCCATCGTGCGCATGTGTGAGGGGATCGTCGCGCTCGTCACGCCCGATCTTGAGGCCCAGGTCAACGCCTTCTTCACCGATCATCCTGTGCCACAGGCCGGCAAGATGATGGCCCAACACCTGGAAAAGCTGCACGTCGCGGTTGCCTGCCAGCAACGCGAGGCCGAGAATCTGCGTGAGTATTTTGAGCGAGCGGGGTAGGATGTTGCTATTCCCCCGTCACTGATTCGACGTGTGCCAGCGCTGTTACCTCAAAAGCTTTCGGGTCGGTGAACTCTCCCAACTGCACGCGCTGCATATGGGTTCGGTTGTCGTCCAGTTCGACCACGTACTCCACCACCCCCGGGCGGGCTGAGGCTCCCTCACCTGCCTCCTCAGGGGGCAGGAGTTTGGCTTCGGAAGTCATCTGTTTGATATGGTCCTGGTGCTCCGCCCGCCAAGTGTCGAACTCCTCACGGCTGATACTCGTCTCGCGCCAGAAGGCGGCTTGGTCGTAGGGCAGTTCTCGGAAGCGGTGCAGCAGGAAGTCGCGGTCCAGAAAGGCCAGCAGATTACCGGCCTTGGGGCCGGAGTCGCGGTCGAGCAGCGTCCGATAGATGGCCTGAAAGGCGCGGGCCGGCGCGAGCGGAGTGAAACGCGCGGTGTCGAATAATGCGACCTGCAAGGCGTTATCGTCCTGCGGAATATCGGGCAGACGAGCGGCGAGCTGGTGCAGAAAGGCGCGCTGGCCGGCGGTCAGTTCGGCGGCCCGCTCCGGCAGCCGGTCCTGCAAGACGATCCGCTCCTCAGGGCTGGCGTAATGCTCCAGCCAGTAGCGGGCTACCTGAGCCCGGCGTTCGAGTTGTTTGCGCTCAATGGCCGTCAGGGCCGCGCCTTTGCGCTTTTCCATCTCTGTGGTGAGGTCAAGATGCGGCAGTTGCGCAATCGTCGCCACCAGTTGAAAGTCCGCGGCGTAGAAATCGTCCGCCAGGGTGGTCTGCGCCAGTTGATACACCCGCTTATCGTCTTCCGATACCTTGGGGTCGCGATGCGCGCGGGCCTGAAATCGGTCAAAGTCATTGAAGATTTTGATAATGGATTTTTCGTCCGGGGAGAAATTCACCGGCTGTTTGGGCTGGGTGCGGATCATGACGAACCGCAGGATTTCAGGCGGCAGGAAATCCGCCATATCCCGCGCCGAAACCCCCAGCCCCTTGGACGAGCTCATCTTGGCGCCGCCGACCAGAAAAAACTCATACGGAATATTGAGCGGCGGAGCCTGATTGAAAATCCGGCGCAAACAGGCTGCGGCGACATCTCGAGAGCCGCCTTTTGTGGTGTGGTCTTTGCCCGCGCCCTCAATCGTAATAGGGAAGGTTTTCCACTTTGCGGTCCATTCGAGTTTCCAGGGTAATTTGCCCTTGCCGTCAAACGGCGAAACCTTCCCCTGGTAGCCGCATCCGGTAGCCCAAGTGACCAGGTCGGGCCGGCAGGTGTAGCTGACTTCTTTGCCGTCGTAGTCGCTGACCTCGGTCGTGCCGATGCGCCCGCACTGCTCGCACACAGCCTGGAAGGGATACCAGTTATCCGGCCGCTCGGCCTTACTGACCTCTTTGTAGACGCGCCGGACGGTCGCGGCGTTACGCAGAATATCATCAATGGCCTCATTGAATCGGCCCGAGCGATAGATATCGCGCAGCCGGTAGGTCTCGGCCTCGACATTCAGGTCGCGGAACACGCTGAAAAAATCTTGAATATAATGTTCGGAGATATCGGAAAACGAAGAGCCCGGCGGCGGCGGCACCTGACACAGTGGCACGCCGAGATAGGGCCGAAAGAACTCTTCTTCGCCGGCCGGCAGTTCGTCCAGAGGGTCGTAGTCATCAACCCCAAAGGTATACCGGACCGGCAGGCCCCGGGCTTGAATAGCCCGGAAAACGACATCGTGAATGAGTACGCCCCGCAGGGCGCCAACGTGAGCCCGGCCCGAAGGGGTCTTCGAGTCGTTGATGAGTTGTTCTCCCTCAACCTGGGCTGCAATTTTATCACACCAAAGCATGCATCCTCTCCAATATGGGTATTCTTCCTCAGTACAGGCGCTTCGTGAGCGGGCATCCGGCCAGGAAGCAGGCTCTGTTATGCTATGAAAACACAAAAAAGGCAAAAGCGGTGCCCCTCTTCTCTCAGCGTCTGCGTCTATCGCTCCGTTCATACCGCAAGGGGTGGCCGGAGTCGTTCTTCGCTTTACAGGCGGTGTGGCAAGTTCTATGAAGAAGAAAGGGTCTGTGAGGCAGTGAGGCGGGACGGACACACCGGGAAGGAGAGCGCGGATTGTGGAACAGGACCGAGCAGCCGTCGTACATGCGCTCCGTGTCTCCGAACAGATTCTTTCCCTGGTTCACGAACATACAGAGCGGATTGAGCAGTTACGGCCCGGCGCGCGGCACTGCCTCGACTTGGGGCAGGTTCCGCGTCTCAACGGTCTGGAAGCCGCAACCCTGCTGCGCCTCGTCCAGCACGGGCAGAGTCGCGGGGTGACGGTCCAGTTTACCGGCGTCCGTCAGCAGGCCCATCAAGCGTTTATCGGGCTTGATCTTAACCTGCTCGATCCACCCGGACCCACGCCCGGCAGACTGTCGCTGCTGGAGTCGATTGGCGACCATACCCTGACCGCCGTGGCAACCGGCCGGCGGACTATCGAAATGATCGGCGAGCTCGCCTATTGGTTGTGTATTGCTCCCTGGCGCGGGAAAAACATCAAATGGGACCGGACCCACGAACAGATCGTGAAAATTGGCGTGGACGGCATCCCGATTGTCACCTTTCTGTCCTTTCTGATCGGCGCGGTCCTGGCCCTGAACGCGGCCAGCCAGCTCCGACAGTTCGGCGCCGCTATCTATATTGCAAATCTCGTCGCCGTCTCCATGACGCGCGAGATGGCTCCCTTGATTACGGCTATTATTGTCGCCGGGCGGAGTGGGTCGGCCATTACCGCAGAGCTTGGCACCATGGTGGTGTCCGAAGAGATCGACGCCATGCGCACCATGGCCCTCAGTCCGGGTCGTTTTTTGCTGCTGCCGCGTATGCTGGCCCTGCTGTGCGCCGTGCCAGGTCTGACCATGCTCTCAAATGTGACCGGTATTTTCGGGGGGTATTGGATCGGCGTGCTGGTCCTCGGGCTGGGCAGTCGAAATTATCTCCAGCAAACCGGCCAGGCCCTGCTGATGAGCGATCTGGTCACGGGCATGATTAAAAGTCTGGTCTTCGCCGTCCTGATCGGTTTGGTCGCCTGCTACCGGGGCTGCTATGTACATGGTGGCGCCGAAGGCGTGGGGACGAACACCACCGCCTCCGTCGTCGCTTCCATTGTGCTGTGCATTCTGGCGGATGCCGTCTTTACCACGATCTTTTTCTATCTAGCCTAACCAATAGTGAGTCAGCATGACGACAACAGCACACGCCGCACCGTCCATTCCTCCCGCCGTTCAGGTTGACGGACTCGTGGCCGAGTACGACGGGCGGGTGGTCCTTGACCGCGTCAGCATGCAGGCCCAGCAAGGCGAAATCACGGTGGTGTTGGGAGAAAGCGGCTGCGGCAAAACAACCCTGCTGCGCCATATTGTCGGGCTGCTGACGCCCAAGGCCGGCCGGGTCTGTATCAACGGACAGGATTTTCATGCCGCCAGCGAAGAGGAGCGTGAGCGGATATTGCGCGACGTCGGCATGTCGTTTCAGGGCGGAGCCTTGTTTGGCTCTCTGACTCTGGAAGAGAATGTTGCCCTACCCATTATCGAACATACCCAGGTAGACCGGGACACCGCGACCATGCTGGCCAGAATGAAGCTCTGCGTCGTTGGCCTGGAACACGCCGCCCGGTTGTTACCCGCCGAAATCAGTGGTGGTATGAAGAAACGAGCGGCCGTTGCCCGCGCTCTGGCCTTAGACCCCGGCTTGCTGCTCTTCGACGAACTCTCGGCGGGTCTAGATCCGGTCACCGCACGGGAATTAGATGAATTGGTCCTGCGCTTAAAAGAACACTTAGGCGTAACGATCGTTATTGTGACGCATGAGCTCGGGAGTATTCAAACGATTGCCGACCGGGCCGTCATGTTGGACGCAGGAAAAGTCCTTGCCGCCGGCTCCTTGGAGGAAGTCCGGCAGACGGACCACCCGAAGATCCGGGCCTTTTTTGATCGTCGGCCCCGCGCCAGGACCCTGCGTGGGGATTTGCGTGACAGCCTTATCGTGAATGGAGAACAGTATGGGACAGGATCGGGTTAAGGTCGGCCTGTTCGTCACGCTCAGCTTCTTTTTATTTGCCAGCGCCCTGCTGTGGCTGGCCGGCTCACGTTTTTTTCAGCCGGTCGATACCTACACCATCCTCTTTACCGAGTCGGTCAGCGGGCTGTTACCCGGCGCCGCGGTCGAATACCAGGGGGTGACCGTCGGAAAAGTCGAGACCATCGGCCTGACCCTGGACGCACCGCCCCGCGTCCAGGCAACAATTGCGCTCCGGCCGGGCACCCCGATCCGACAGGATACAGCGGCACATCTGATCGGTTCTTTTGTGACCGGCATTCGCTATATCCAACTGGCGGGCGGGTCGGGTGCCGCGCCGGTCCTGGAGCCTGGGGCCGTTATTCCTGTGCAACGCGGGGGACTTGAGGAGTTCCAGGACCGTGCCGGGGCCATTGCCGAACGCCTGCTGAACACCCTGACCCGCATTGAACAGGGGGTCCTGAGCGAATCCAATTTGACCGCGGTCACGGAATTCTTGAGAAATATATCGCTGCTGACAACAGACCTGCGTACCTCGCTGGCCGAGGTGTCAACACCGGACACGCGACTGGCCTTACGCCAGATGGTCGATAATTTAGCCCAGGCCGCCGCCGGGCTGAAAAGCGCCACCGCGGCGATCAACACGATTCGGGAAGAGCTGTTTCAGGATGGTAAAGCCATGCTGGTCCAGATTCGGCACACCGCGGAGGTCACCGCCGACCTCGCCAGCGACGTGCGCCGCCTGACCCAACACGTGGACGCGCTTGTGGTCGATAATCGTCACGAGGTCCAGCAGGTCCTGAACAATTTGTCACACACCTCGCACGAACTCAGGGAGCTGAGTGTCTCCTTACGGACCGACCCGTCGGCACTGGTCTGGGGGCCAACGGTCTCGGCCAAAGAAATTCCCGATCCATGAGGTATCCCAGGCTCTTCTTTCCGATTCTTCTCACCAGCCTTGTGCTCGGCGGGTGTAGCCTCACGCGCTCCAAACAAGAGGTACGGTATTACGCCTTGACCCTGCCCCCGCGCTCTTCTGCCCCGTCCAGTCCGGCACCCCTCACGGCGTCGCTCGTCGTGCGACCGTTTAGTGCTCAACCGCCGTATCATCGTGACCGGATGGTCTATCGCTCTTCGCCCTATGAGTTTGATTTTTATCACTATCACCGCTGGGTCACGAAACCGGCCGATATGCTGACCAGCCTGACCCGACGGAGCCTGCAACAGTCGGGTCTCTTCACCACCGTCTATCCTACCCCGGACGCTCAGGCCGACCTGCGTCTCGGAGGCGTTGTCCGGCAATACGAAGAGGTCGATCAGACTCACTCTTGGCAGGCGGTCCTGAGCATCGAGGTGTGGCTGTCCCGCTCGCGGGAGCCGGCCCCGTTTTGGTTCCGTTCCTATACCGCAACCCGACCGGCAACGAAGCGCAATCCCGCGGCGGTGGCGGAAGCCATGAGCCAAAATTTGCAGGATATTCTTGAGCGACTTGCTCACGATCTGGCCGACGCGTTGGCCACCAAGTCGGCCCCCTGACGACCAGGACACCGGTCAGACACTACGCCCATTGGAGGGGCAGGCCCAAGACCCGCCCCTCCAATGGGGAAGGGTGACTATTCCCCACCCACCGAAAACGCGATCAGGGCGTTGCCCGACATGCCGCCCCACAGGCCGTAGCCGGAGTTGACATACAGCATGCCGTCCACAATGGTCGGCCCCGGGCCGTCAAAAGACCCGCCCTTGGCCTTGACGCCGTTGGTGCTCGCATACTCCTGATCGGCGTTGTAGTCCCAGACGACATTCCCGCTGTCGGTAGCATAGCCGCGCAGATGGCCATCCACCGAACCGGAGAACACCACGCCGGGCAGGGCTGACACGGCCGCCGACTGGGCCGGGCTGCACTGCGGTCGGTCGCCACAGCCGACCGGCGGAACGTGCCATTTGCGCTCGCCGCTCTCGATATCAAGGGCAAACATGCCGCCCCCAACGCTGCCGTCCAGGGTGGTAGCCCAGCCCGTGTCCGAGTTCTCTACCGTCCTGAGGCCGATATCGGACAGGGCCACATAGACCTGTTTGGCATCGGCCGCCGAGCCCCACTGAATCCCGCCGAGCAGGCCGCCCTTGCCGACTCCCTCCTGCCAGAGAATCTCTCCGTTCCGGTCCGGGTCTATGGCGTGCATCACCCCGGACTTCTGGCCGGCCAGGATCACCCGCCGGCCATCCGGTAGAATACGCAGGATGGGCGAGGAGGCGAAGTCCAGGTCCGGACCGCGCGCCTCGGGGCAGTTGGTATCGTCCTCGGTCTCGCAGGCGACATTCCAGGCGTCACCCACGGTGAACTGTTTTGACCACAGGACTTGGCCGCTCCGCATGTCGAAGGCCATCACCGCATCACTCGTCAGTGAGGCCGGGTCGGAGTAATTATCGCCCGTGGTGACATAGACACGGTTGCGCTCGGGGTCGAGGGCGGGAGAGGACCAGACCGAGGCGCCGGACGGCCCCCAAAGCTGCACGCCGACCTTATTCTTGCGGACAGGCGCCGGCGGCTCTGGGATGGTATACGACCGCCAGACCAGCTTGCCGTTAAAACGGTTTAAGGCCACCATCGAGCCACGAAACGTGCAGCACTCATAGCTGGGGTCGCCGCCGGCGACTTCTTCAAGCGCGGTGGCCGAGGCATAGATGCGGTTGCCGTGTGTTTTGGGTGTGCCGGTGATACGCGCCAGGGGATGGTCGTCGATTCTGACCCGCCAGAGCTGCCGGCCGGTCTGGGCATCAAGGGCGTAGAGATTGGCCTCGGAATCGCCGACATAGATGACGTGGCGCGGCGGGTTGGTCGCGGGCAGGTTGTCAACTACCGGGGTGGCGCGCACCCCGGCCGCGGTTTTGACCGACCAGTGCAGACAGCCGGTTTTGGCGTCAAGCGCGTACACCAGGCCCTTCATCGAGCCGATAAAGACCCGGCCGCCGACCACAGTCGGCTGGGAGACACGAAAATCCATGGGCAGCCCGAACACCCACTTGACCTTCAGCTCAGGCACCTGCTCGGCGCTGATACCGGCAGCCTCGGCGGATTGGAAGCGGGTGTTGAAGACATCCACCCCCCAGCCGTTCCACTGCGGGGCACCGTCTTCAACCACGAACTCGCCCGGCGCGTCTGCGCAAAATCCGGCGACCGTCTCGTCCTTTTCGGTCGGAGGCGGCAGTTGCTTGCCGGTGATCCATTCGGCTAAAGTACGCCGCTCTTGATTGGTCCGGGTCATGCCCTGGAATTGCATCTTGCCGAGTTCCAGGGAGTGTAAGACCATCACGGCCGGCAGGCGCTGCATGACATTGCGGTGCGGCGCGCGTTTGACCTGCCCCTCGTGGCAGCGCGCACAGTGCGCCTGGTAGAGCGCTTCGCCGTCAGTTCCCCCTTCGGTTGATGGGAGAGCCCAACTCGATGGAATCACCAAGCTCGACAACAGCGCACTACACACAAGGGCCTGGATCATGACACGTATTTTTTGCTGTGGAGACTCGTCACGGACAGACATACACCGACCTCCTTTTTCCGATCCCTCTTTTTCCTCTTTTTGCCCCGGAGAAGCGTTTTGTGTCAAACCCCTCCAAGGTGCGGACAAAAAAGGGTCGCCCGTGTGGGCGACCCTTTCAGTCGTTTCCTCAGACGCCAGAGCCAGCTACTCGCCATTCACCGAGAAGGCAATCAGGGCATTGCCTGATTGACCTCCCCAAAAACCATAGCCGGAATTGACATACAGCATGCCACCCACGATCGTGGGGCCAGGGCCGTCAAACGACCCGCCTCTCGTCTTGACCCCGTTGGTGCTCTCATACTCCTGGTCGGCGTTGTAATCCCACACGACCTGCCCGCTGTCGGTCGCGTAGCCACGCAGATGACCGTCGACCGAACCGGAAAAGACCACTCCCGGAAGAGCGGAAACCGCGGCAGATTGCGCCGGACTGCACTTGGGCCGGCCCTCACAGCTAACGGGTGGAACATACCATTTACGCTCACCGCTTTCGATGTCGAGCGCAAACATGCCGCCGCCAACGCTGCCGTCCAGCCGCACCGCCCAGCCGGCATCGGAATCCGAAATCGGGACCATGCCAATATCGGACAGCGCGACATAGACCTGCTTCGCATCGGCTGCCGAGCCCCACTGAATGCCCCCCGCCAGGCCGCCCTTGCCGACACGCTGTTGCCACAGAATCTCACCCTTGCGATCAGGATCGATGGCGTGCATCACACCCGACTTTTGCCCCGCGAGAATGACCCGCCGGCCATTGGGCAAAATGCGCAGGATCGGTGACGACGCAAAGTCCAGATCCGGACCGCGCGCTTCAGGGCAATTGATATCTTCATCCATCTCACAGCCGACATTCCAGGCGTCACCGGCGGTGAACTGTTTTGACCACAGCAGCTTGCCGGTGCGCATATCGAAGGCAACCACGGCGTCGCTAGTGAGGGAGGCCGGGTCGGAATAATTGTCACCTGTGGCGGCGTAGAGCCGGTTGCGCTCGGGATCGAGGGCGGGTGAAGACCAGATCGAAGCGCCGGACGGTCCCCACAATTGGGTTCCGATCGCATTCTTGCGTATCGGTGCGGGTGGCTCAGGCAGCGTATACCCCGTCCACACTAATTTGCCGTTAAAGCGATTGAGCGCCATCAGTTTGCCGCGAAAGGTACAGCATTCATACTGCGGGTCAGAACCCGCAACCTCTTCGAGCGCGGTGGTCGAAACGTAGATGCGATTGCCGTGCGTTTTGGGCGTGCCGGTAATGGTGGCCAGGGGATGATCATCCACGTCCACCTTCCACAATTGCTTCCCCGTGCCGGCATCGAGCGCATAGACATGCGCCTCCGTGTCACCCACATACACCACAGAACGCGGCGGATTTGTACCCGGCAGGCTATCCACCACCATAGTCGCGCGCACACCACCGGAGGTCTTGGTAGACCAATATAAACAACCGGTTTTGGCATCCAGCGAATACACCCACCCTTTAGTCGAACCAATAAAAACACGCCCGCCGGTAACGGTCGGCTGGGAGGCCCGGAAATCCGTGGGTAAACCAAACACCCATTTGACCTTCAAGTCAGGAACCTGGTCGGCACTGATGCCAGCCTGCTCCGCAGACTGATACCGGCTGTTGAAGCCGTCGGCCCCCCAGCCATTCCACTGTGGAGCACCGTCCTCAATAGAAAAAGTACCGGGCGCATCCTCACAAAACCCGGCAACCGTCGCCTCTTTGTCCGAAGGTGGCGGGAGCTTCTTCCCCGTGATCCATTCGGACATGGCCCGCTTTTCGCCACTGGTCCGAATCCAACCCTGGACGCGCATCTTCCCGACTTCAAGCGAGTGCAGCACCATTTCTGCGGGTAGTTTTGACATGACTTCACGGTGGGGCGCCCGCTTCACTTGTCCTTCGTGACACTGGGCGCAGTACCGACCATAGAGCTGCTCGCCATCCATGGCCTGTTCCGACGGCGAGAAGGCCCAGGCAGACGACGCAATGAAGAGCCCCAGCGCAAGGGTCAACACGCTCGACACGACTCTCGTAATAATTGTGTTCGGCCACGTCCAATATGTTTCGGTCATGAGTGCACTCCCTCCTTCTCTCCTCATTCTTTTGCCTCTTGGCAGTATTCTGTGTCAAACCCCTGTGTGTCTCACCAGGCTCCTCCGGGAGACATCCCCGCCTGCCTTCAGACCAATGAAAAAGGGCGACCGTTTGGTCACCTTTTTCACCAGACAAGAGCGCGTGTTATTCACCATCCACCGAAAAGGCGATCAGGGCATTCCCGCCCATTCCACCCTGAAAACCATAGCCCGAATTGACATACACCATCCCGTCGACAATAGTCGGTCCCGGACCATCGAACGAGCCGCCCCGCGTCTTGACGCCATTGGTGCTTTCATATTCCTGGTCCGCGTTGTAGTCCCACACCACCTCGCCGCTGTTGGTCGCATAGCCACGCAGATGCCCGTCTATCGAGCCGGAGAACACCACCCCAGGCATAGCCGACACGGCGGCGGACTGGGCCGGGCTGCACTGTTTGCGGTCGCCGCAGCCGGGCGGCGGGATATACCATTTGCGCTCACCCGTCTCAATATCATACGCAAACATACCGCCACCGACACTACTATCGAGGGTAGTGTCAAAGCCGATGTCAGAATCCGGCACGGTCGTGACCCCGATATCAGACAGGGCGACGTACACCTGTTTGGCATCCGCCGCCGAGCCCCACTGAATGCCCCCAATCAGGCCGCCCTTGCCGACCCGCTGCTGCCACAGGATTTCTCCATTCCGGTCCGGGTCAATGGCGTGCATCACGCCGGACTTTTGTCCGGCCAGAATGACTCGTCTGCCGTCGGGTAAGATGCGCAGAATGGGGGAAGAGGCAAAGTCAAGATCGGGCCCCCGAGCTTCAGGGCAATTGGTATCGTCCACCTGCTCACAGCCCACATTCCAGGCATCACCGGCGGTGAACTGCTTGGCCCACAAAAATGCTCCGGTCCGCAGATCAAAAGCCACTACCGCATCACTCGTCAGGGAAGCCGGGTCCGAGTAATTATCACCCGTGGTGACATACATTCTGTTCCGTTCCGGATCGAGCGCCGGCGAAGACCAGATCGAGGCACCCGACGGCCCCCATAACTGTACGCCGATGGCATTCTTGCGGGTCGGTTGTGGGGCATCCAGGGTATACGCCCGCCACACCAGCTTGCCGTTAAAGCGGTTGAGGGCCATCATCTTGCCGCGAAACGTACAGCATTCGTAGTTCGGGTCTGCGCCGGCAAGTTCTTCGAGCGCCGTGGTGGAAACGTATAGCCGATTGCCGAGCGTTTTCGGCGTGCCGGTAATCGTGGCCAGGGGATGGTCATCCACATCGACTTTCCACAGTTGTTTGCCGGTGCGGGCGTCCAGGGCATACATATTCGCCGAGGCATCGCCCACATAGACAACATAGCGGGGCGGGTTCGTTCCCGGCAGGCTATCCACCACCATGGTCGAGCGCACGCCACCGTCCGTTTTCACCGACCAGTACAAACAGCCTGTCTTGGCATCGAGCGAATAGATCCGGCCCTGCAGGGAGCCAACAAAAACCCGGCCACCAACCACCGTCGGCTGAGAGGCCCGGAAATCCATAGGCAAACCAAACACCCATTTGACCTTGAGCTGCGGCACCTTGTCGACTGGTATGCCGGCGTTCTCAGACGACTGGAAGCGACTGTTGGTGTTGTCCACGCCCCAGCCATTCCACTGCGGAGCGCCGTCGGCAACAGAAAACTCGCCGGGCGCGTCCTCACAAAATCCGCCAACTGTCTCATCCGTGTCCTTGATTTTCTTGCCGGTGATCCACTCAGACAGGGCGCGGCGCTCGGCAATCGTCCGTACCCACCCCTGCATCCGCATCTTGCCCACGCTGAGTGAGTGCAGCACCAAATTGGCGGGTAGGCGTGACATGACCTCACGGTGCGGTGCGCGCGCTACCTGGCCCTCGTGGCACTGCTGACAATATTGCTTGTAGAGCTGCGCTGCATCCGGTGCCGGTTGGGCGCCGGGTTCCATTGCCCAACTCGCCGGGACGCCGCACAGCGACACCGCACAGCACAGCGCTGCGGTCAGCCAGGTTGTCATTCGTTGTCCTTTTGGCCGAACTCTATCTGTCGTGCCCATCACACTCCCCCCTTTCATGTGTTGAAAGAAAACGGCTATTCGGCCTCGATCGAAAAGGCCAGCAGAGCGTTGCCCGGCATGCCGCCCCAATAACCGTAGCCGGAATTCACATACAGCATGCCGTCGACAATCGTCGGGCCGGGCCCGTCGAACGAGCCGCCGCGGGTCTGCACCCCATTCGTGCTTTCGTATTCCTGGTCGGCATTATACTCCCAGACCACCGCGCCGTCCGCCGTCGAGTAGGCGCGCAAATGGCCGTCAACCGAACCGGAAAAGACCACGCCGGGGATTACGGATATGGCCGCCGACTGGGCCGGACTGCACTGGGCGCGCCCGTTACAGCCTGGGGGCGGAGTATGCCATTGGCGCTCGCCCGTCTCGACGTCATAAGCAAACATCCCGCCGCCGACACTCCCGTTGAGGCTGGTCGTCCAGCCCAGGTCTTTATCTTTGTGGGTCTCCACGCCGATATCGGACAAGGCCACATAGATGGTCCGGGCATCGGCAGCCGGCCCCCACTGGATGCCGCCGATCAGGCCGCCCTTGCCGAGCCGCTGCTGCCAGAGAATTTCCCCATCCCGGTCCGGGTCTACGGCGTGAAGGACGCCGGATTTCTGCCCGGCCAGGAGCACCCGCCTACCGCTGGGCAGCTTGACCAGAATCGCCGACGAGCCAAAGTCCAGGTCCGGCCCCCTGGCCTCGGGACAGTTCGAGTCGTCGTCGGTCTCACAGCCGATATTCCAGGCGTCGTTGGGCGTGAACTGCTGCGACCAGAGGAACGCGCCCGTTCTCAGATCAAAGGCCACGATGGCATCGCTGGTGAGCGAGGCAGGATCCGAATAGTTGTCACCTGTTGTGACATAGAGACGGCCGCGTTCGAGGTCGAGGGTGGGCGAAGACCAGACCGAGGCGCCCGAGGGCCCCCACAACTGGACGCCCTTTCTGTTTTTCCGGACCGGCGCAGCCGGCTCCGGAATCGTATAGGTCTTCCAAACCATCTTGCCATTCACCGGGTTCATGGCCACCAGCGTGCCCCGAAAGGTACAGCATTCATAATCGGCATCCGCGCCGGCCGCCTCTTCCAGGGCCGTCAGTGGCACATAGAGTCGATTGCCGTGCAGCTTGGGCGTGCCGGTGATGCGCGCCATGGGATGGTCGTCAATCCGGGTGCGCCATAACTCCGTGCCCGTTCGGGCGTCAAGGGCATACACCGTGGCTTCGGAGTCGCCGAAATAGACCACATGGCGGGCCGGATCGGTCCCAGGCAGTTTCCCGACAACCAGGGTCGAACGCACACCAGATCTGGGTTTCATCGACCAGTACAGACAGCCGGTCTTGGCATTGAGCGAATAGATCCGGCCTTTCATGGTTCCGACAAAGACCCGGTTGCCGACCACGGTCGGTTGGGAGGTCTGGTAGTCCATCGGCAGGCCGAACACCCATTTGACCTTCAGCTTGGAGACCTGCTCCGCGCTGACTCCGGCGGCTTCCGCAGGCTGGAAGCGGCTGTTCACGGCGTCCACGCCCCAGCCATTCCACTGCGGAGCGTCGTCTGCGACCACGAATTCGCCCGGAGCGTCGGCACAAAAACCGGCCACCGTTTCGTCGGTGGCCGCTTCCGGTTTGAGCTTCTTGGCGGTGACCCATTCGGAGATGGCACGGCGTTCTTCGTTGGTGCGCAGCACCCCTTGGAATTTCATTTTGCCCAGCTCCAGCGAGTGCAGCACGAACTCGGCCGGCAGGCGGCGCATAATGTCAAGCTGCGCCGCGCGGGTTGATTGGCCGGCGTGACATTTCGCGCAGTGCTGATCGTATAGGGTCTGACCATCGGGCTGCTGCCCGGTTGGGGCAGCGGCCCAACTTGGAGAGCAGAGAAAACCGGTCAGCCCTATGGCCAGGACGGTTACCCAACGGATTTGCCACCAGTGCGTGCGGGTCGTACTCCAGTAGTGTGTCATGATTCCCCTCCTTAGGCTGAACAGGTCGGCGCCCCGTTCACCGCCCTTCCCTATTTAGCTCGCATTTGGTCGTTCTGCTAGCATAGCGTCGGGGGAGCCGGAGGGGAGTGGATGAAGTGAAGGAGGCGCAGATATGGCTTCGTCCTCAGAAAAGCGGCACCTGCCGGTTGTCGTAGAACGGCTCCGCCGGCGGGGGGAAGGTCGCGGTGACAGCCTTGGCGTTCAGGTCCAGGTGCACCTCCACCAGCGGTATCTTGTTGACGGCCTGCCACAGGATATCGCCACCTGCGGGCAGCCCCTCGCCGTCGAAAACGGCTTCGGTGAAGATGACCTTGTAGAGAGCGGGGTCCCGGTCGGACGGAACGGCATGTCCGAATACCGCTCCAGATGGCAGATACATCGGAATCTCCGAAATATACATCTCCGTCGGCACGACGTAGTTCAGAAGATGCTCTTTGCCCGACACGGCCGCCTGCACTTTCGGCGCCGACCGCGCAAGCGCCGCTACGGCGGCGAGGTCTTCGTCCGCAATCTCGGCGACAGACAAATAGACGCCCTCATCCGCCTGATGGATATACAGCGCGTTCATCGTATGAACCCGTACGCCAAAGGCAACCAGAAGCGCCAGCCCCAGGACGCTCACATAGCTCAGCGCCCATCCCGTAAAACGCGCCAGCCGGCTGTCGCCGAACCGCAAGGAGACGCTGGGGCTAGACCACGCCGGAAGAAACATGCCGGTGCGCTGCATGTAATCGGCGTATCCGGGAAACTGGCGCAGACATCTGCCTTCTTCGGCCTTTGCCAGGGCGATGTAGATAAAAATCACCGTCACCGTCAGCATGAGTACCAGATAACGCGGCCAGATCAGCAGCATGCCGATGCTGGCCACGATCAGCGCAAGGTATTGCGGATGCCGGATATGCCGGTACAGCCCACCCATCACCGCATCATCCCGGCGCAGCTTGGCGCGATAGATCTGGATTACCCCGATTGCGAACCCGGCCACACCGCCGAGGAGCAATACCCGGCCCACGAGTTCATGAGCATCGATCAGAACGGAACGCGTTTCCTCGACCAGATGCGGCATGAAGAACTGAATGACCCAACTCGTCGTTCCCGAGACCTGCAACCAGTCGAGCCCCGGACCATAGACCGCATAAAAATAGGCCGCGAATGGCGAGGCCATATAAAAGAACTCAAAAGCGATAAGGACATAGAAAACACTCGATGCCCACAGGGCGCGTCGCGCCTGGATCGTGCCTTTGCCCGTTTCCGTTTCAGTGGTCATGGGAAATACCTCCGGCAGATTTGACCCAGGTCCAAGGACCTCTGGGGCCTGGGTCAAGTATTTTGGTAGTGAGGGGCGGAACTCGTCTCGAACTCTGAGCGCGTGACGAGCGAGGAAGATCGACGCGAGCCCAGCGGCTGACCGGGACGGGCGCCTACAAGCGCGCTATGTCTCTGAGGAAAATGAGCAGGAGTAAAAAGTGCTGAACACCTTACTTATGATTTATGCAGGCGCTGCTCCCAGTCATACTCGCGATTCGTCACCGCGTCTTCCATGCGTTGGATACGACGGTCGAGGTGCTCAAAGGTATGTTTCGGTAATTATCTACTTGACAAAGTAAGCTACATCATGTAGACTTACTCCATGAGTTGGTCGTTGTCCTTGTTCTCTTTTTCCTCAGACCGTTCCTCTACAATCTTATCGACCTCGGCCATGACCTCTTTCCCAAAGATAGATTCCATCAGGTCATGGTCGTCTCGTTCCAGAATGTCTGGGGGCAACTGCTTTTTCTTGGGGGGGTGAGCCATGATGAACCTCGTTTCTTTGATCGACAAGTTCAACTGCGATGATAAGTGCCGTGAAGCCCTGGAAGAACTCCGCTGGCCCAAAGGCGTTTCCTGCACCCGATGTGGGAGCCAGGAACTCCTAGACCTTCCAAAACACAACCGATGGGAATGCAAATCATGCGGATACCAGTTCAGTGTGATGTCCGGCACGATCATGCATGATTCCCACTTGCCCCTGCGTAAGTGGTTCCTCGCTATCTACCTCATGTGTGAGTCCAAAAAAGGCATTTCCGCTAACCAGATGAAACGTACTCTCGGAGTTGCCTACAAAACGGCGTGGTATCTCTGCCATCGTATCCGTGAGGCGATGGGTAACGATCCCTTGGAAGGTCCTACTCTGGTGGGTGTCGTGGAAGTGGACGAAACCTTTGTCGGTGGCAAAGCCAAGGGTAAGGGGCGCGGATACAAGGGGAACAAAGCTATCATTGCAGGGGCTATCCAGCGGAACGGCCATGTCCGGCTGGAGCGTATCCCGGACGTAAAGCGCCAGACCCTCCATGCCTTCATCAACCGCACCGTTAAGGATGAAGCCGAAGCCATTTATACCGATGAGTTCAAGTCCTACCTCGGGATTGCCGACCACAATACGCGGCATGAGACCGTCAATCACTCCATTGAGGAATGGGTTGTGGGCGACGTGCATACCAACAGCATCGAGGGTGTCTGGTCGCTGTTTAAGCGGTCCCTGATAGGCGCTTTCCATAAGATGAGTGTCAAGCATATGGATCGTTATCTTGAAGAACTGGAGTGGCGTTACAATAACCGTAAGAACCCGCATATCTTCCGCGATACTTTGGCCCGGATGGTAAACACAAAGCCGCTGGAATATCAGAAGTTGGTTGCTTAGCCTTTTTCAGTCATTACTGCTCGTACCAAGTTTCTCCCCCCTTAACTTCTGTACCGTGAAAATTGAGTCCGGTGTTCTTGTCCAATTTTATTCCGTAATCCAGCCGGCCCGCCCTGCCATAGGAAAGGGAACATTGTATTTCTGCCTTCGCATTTCCCTGAAAGCCATTTGGCAAAATTATATCATGGTCATCAAACCACCCAACTCCATCTGGAGCTATAGCGACCGTCTTTTTTTGGTAAGGCTTGTTTGGTGGATAAATTGGCTCTCCAATACCCTGAAGATTTAGTTTTGTTTGTATGTTTTCTACTTGGAATGTAACTGGAAAGGATGCTCGATTTCGCAGAAGAAATCCAAATTGTATGGAAGTTATTCTCGCTTTTTCACCCTCTGTCCGTTTTGCGGACATTCTCATATTCCCAAATACAAGTTTATGCTCTACCCTGTTCCGACTCTTCCACTCATCGAATTGAACAAGCCACGTCATAATTCCTGCACCAGAGAGAATGACACCAACTGACACATAGAACCACGGGACATCTTGAAGCCATCCCATCAGACCAACTCCAGAGGGAATTGCCAGTGGGAGAATATACTTGATGCCTTCCTTAGCGATTTCAGTCGCAGTCTCTCTAGAAGCCCAACGCCACATAGCAGAGCACCGTAGCCCCTAGTAGGTTCTTTGTCAAGTAGATAATCGCCTATGTTTCAAACGGTGGAGCGCCAGCCCGCGCGAGTTGACGTAGGCGTCATAGAACTCCCGTTCGCCCGCACTGGCGAACGGCACGACCGGCTCGGGCTTCATCAGCATCGCGGCCAATACATACAGGCCGCCCACAGGCCACAGCCCGGAGAAGAGAAAAAACAGGACGGTCAGCATGCGCGTCCAAAAGAGTGAAATATCGAGATAGTCGGCGATCCCTTTGCACACCCCGAGCAGCATGCCATCGCGTGACCGGTATAAGCCCGTCGGGCGTTCGGCGGTTGTCATCGTTTTCCTTCTCCTTTCCTTTCCTGGTCAAGCAAAAGCGTTTCCAACGCCTCCACGCGGGCCTCCATCTTGGATAGGCCCTGATAGAGTTCCTGAATCATCTGGGCTTCGTCCGCCTGGGCCAGATGCCCCTGTTTGGGCGTGCTTTTTCTCCAGATGAGCCATACGGTCAGCGCCAGTCCGCCGACCACCGCAACAAAGACCGAGCCGAAGATGAAGAGAACGACCAGCGACCAAATTTGTACATCCATATTGCAGACTCACTCTCTATCAGTTCTCTTCGTGACAACAGGTCAGTCCTGCGGCTGCGCGGTTGTCTTTTGCTCAACCGTAGCTTTGAGCCCGGCTAACTCTTTTTCGATCTCCTCATCGCCTTCCAGTCGGGCAAATTCTTCTTCGAGCGAGTGTTGACGCTCAGCACTGGGACCGGGGTTGACCAGGTCGGCTTCCGCTTCCATACGCTCAATCCGATTTTCAAATTGCTCAAACCGGACAAACGCCTCCGAGCTGTCGAGTCGGCGCAGGTCTTCCTGGGCGCGTTTCCGCTTTTGGGCGTGGATATGACGCTGAATAAGCAGGCGCTGCTTTTCGCGGACGGTGCCGAGTTTATTTTCCAACTGGGTGATATCGTCCTGATACTGACGAATCAGCGCGTCACACTCGGCACGTTCTTTTTGCAGCGCGGTGCTGCGTTCAGCATAGCGCCGCTTCTGCATGAGGGCTTCACGCGCCAGGTCCTCGCGCCCTTTGTCTACGGCGAGCTGCGCCTTTTCGCCCCACTGACCGGCTCGTGTTTCGACCGTTTGACAGTCACGCTCGATTTTCTTTTTTGCGGCCATCGCCCCGGCGCAGGAGGCTTTGATCTCAACCAACGTATCCTCCATCTCCTTAATCATGAGCCGAATGAGCTTCTCCGGGTCTTCCGCCTTGTCGAGCATGGCGTTGAGGTTGGCACTGATAATGTCGCGGACTCGGGTGAAAATTCCCATGATGCTTCTCCTTGGCTGTCAATACACTCTGGAGTATTGCATCTCGCATGCCAATTCATAAAGTCCTTTATTTTCAAGTACTTATAAAAATAAAGGAGAATGGCGTAGATTTGTTTCACTCTCAATATGCTATATACACCGATATATGGCGAAAAAAACCACCACCTTTGCTCCAGATACTTCTCCCGGCCCTCAGGAAGCACTCGGACAGTCAGAAGCATTCCTGACATTTCAGGAGCGTTTATCCCGCGTGGCTCGGGTCAACCGACCGGTTTTACTGATAGGAGAGCGCGGGACGGGCAAAGAGCTTGCCGCTGCTCGACTGCATTACCTGTCTGAGCGATGGCAGGGGCCCTTTGTCACCCTCCATTGCGCGGCACTCTCGCCCGGCCTGATTGAAGCCGAATTATTCGGACATGAAGCCGGGGCTTTTACCGGAGCAACCCGCCAGCGCCTCGGCCGCTTTGAGAGCGCTCACAACGGCACCCTCTTTCTTGACGAAATTGGAAATATTCCGCTTGAAACCCAGGAGAAAATCCTGCGGGTGGTCGAATATGGCAGCTTTGAACGGGTCGGCAGTTCGCAGCCGATTGAGACTTATGTACGGATTATTGGCGCAACCAATGCCGACCTCAAGGCGCTCGCCCTACGTGGACGCTTCAGGGCCGACTTGCTTGACCGGTTGTCTTTCGAGGTACTTTCTTCTCCCGCCCCTGCGTGAGCGTCCTGAGGATATTGTGTTCCTCACCAACCATTTTGCCGCGCGGATGGCCTTCGAGTTGGGACGGGAGGATGTTCCGCAGTTCAGTGACGCTGCGCAGGCCGTTCTGGATAATTATCCCTGGCCGGGCAATATCAGGGAGTTAAAAAATGTGGTCGAGCGGGCGGTCTACCGTGCGGATACGAGCTTGATTCGTGAGACCGACATCGTACTCGACCCGTTTCAGACACCGTTTCAGCTCACCCCTCAGGAGTCAGAGAAGGGAGAGGAAGAACACAGCGCCTTCCCCCAGACGATATCCACCGGTGAGAGCGTTTCGCCCGCATCCTTTACCCAAGCGGTACAGGAGTTCGAGTGCAGGCTGCTTGAAAACGGGTTGCGCGCAACACACTACAATCAAAAGGAGACCGCCGAGCGACTCGGGCTCACTTACCATCAGTTTCGTGGCTTATACCGGAAATATATGCAGCGCTTACAGCGCCAAGAGGACTAGGAGCGACCGGTCGTCTCGACAGCGGTTCCGCTCCACACTTGAGGAGGCCGGTCAGAGTAGACAGTCTTAGGCGTAGAAACGATACACGCCCTCGGCCACACACGCCGGCTTACTACTCTCCTCCACCTCAAAGGTCAGACCGACCGCGACTTGCAGGCCACCGGTCACATCTTCCACATTGTTCAGAGTAGCACGCGCCCGCACCTTCTTGCCGACCGGGACAGGCGACGGAAAGCGGAGTTTATTCAGCCCGTAGTTCACGCCCATGGCAATGCCCTGCACCATCCAGATCTGATCCATGAAGTACGGGGCTAACGAGAGGGTATAATACCCGTGGGCAACCGGACCGCCGAAGGGCGACTCTTTTTTGGCACGCTCGACATCGAGGTGAATCCACTGATGATCATGGGTACACTCGGCAAAGGCATTAATTTCTTCCTGGGTGACCAGATGCCAATCCGAGACGCCGAGTTCCTGACCAACCAGAGATTTGACGTCGTTATAGTCTACTTTTCGGGCCGTCATATGTGACTCCTTTCTGTACGAAACGGGTGCGAAATCGTGTTCTTTCCCTATTGTCTTGGGTGTCGTGTTGTCAAGGGGAAGAGCGGCCTGTAGGCTCTCCACAATGACCCAAGACGCACCCCCACCCCCAGAGACCGGCTTGTGCGCCTCCTGCCAGCACACCCGCGAGATTGTGAGTGGCAAGGGCTCCCGCTTCTATTATTGCGGACGGTCTGAAACGGACACTCGTTATCCCAAGTATCCGCGTCTGCCAGTCCGCGAGTGCCCCGGCTATCAATCGACTCTTGCCAGGGCGGCAGAGACATAGAAGGACTGCGCTATCTCAGGCTAGCGATGGAGCAGCATCGCGGTCGTGGGCACCCCATTGCCTGAGGAGACAAAGGCCACCTCGGCATCCGGGACCTGGTTAATGGCCTGCCCACGCAATTGACGCACCGCTTCAACGACATTTTCCATGCCGTGAATATAGCCCTCGGACAGGTTGCCGCCACTGGTGTTGAGCGGCAGCCCGCCATTCGGCCACAACAGCTTGCCGTCAGACACAAAGTCTCCCCCTTCGCCACGTTTGCAGAAACCCAGTTCCTCAATCGCCATGAGGACCAGCGGGGTGAAATGGTCATACACAAAACACACATCCACGTCGCTGTGGGCTATCCCGGCCCGGGCAAACAGGGCCTTGCCGGTCACGGTGGATTCCGTTTCGGCTTTCTCAACGTTTTTCACCACACGCTGGGCGTTCCACTCGCCCGCCCCAAAGGCCCCACCCATAATAGTGGCGGGTTTGTGCGGACCGTTTTTTGCCCGCTCGACCGAGGTAATCACCACCGCGGCCCCGCCGTCGGTTTCCAGACAGCAGTCCAGCAGATGGAGCGGGTCGGCAATCATGCGCGAGCTTTGGTGATCTTCAATGGTGATCGGCCGGCCGCGCATGACCGCGTTGGGATTGGTCTGGGCATGCGTCCGACAGGCGACTGAGATGGCGCCAAAGTCTTCACTCTTAGTTCCGTATAAATGCATATGCCGGCGTGCGGCCAGGGCCACCATCTGGGCCGGGCTAAAGAGACCGTAGGGTTCGAGGTAGGCCCCCACGCCAGACGCCCCCCTGCGGACAGCGGCGCGTCCGAAGCGCGGCGTCCCACGGCCCGAGCGTTCGTTCATGGCCCGGAAGGCGATCACGCAATTGGCCATGCCGGTGGCCACGGCCATGGCTCCGAGCAGAATCGAGCCGACCGGCCCGCCGCCGCCACCGTAGGGCGCTTCCGCATAAAAGCGCAGTTCCGGGATACCCAGGTTTGCCGCGATATCGACCGGGTCGTTATTATCCATGGAGAACTTGGCGATACCGTCGATATCGCTCGGCTTGAGGCCGGCGTCGGCAATCGCGTTGCGAATGGCTTCGACCGCCAGGCTCATTTCGCTGCGACCCGAATCTTTTGAGTATTCGGTGTGACCGATGCCAACGATGGCCGTCTTATCTTTCAGAGTTTCCGTTTCCATGCCGACCTCCCGGAACTGAATTGAAGCCGGGATTAGAGCACAGGTCAGCCGGATTTGCCACAGCCGTGCCTCGTGAACGGTCCTATTGAATAGTGTAGGATGGAGGCGCTGTTTTCGGCCTGGGGTGATCTACACGGGGCGTGAAGGAATCAGACCATGAACAAAATGCAATATCGAGGTTATACCGCTCGCATTGAATTCGACGAGGACGACCGCATATTTGTCGGCCATCTGGCCAGCATAAAAGACATCGTTGGTTTTCATGGAACAACGGTTGACGAGCTTGAGCGTGCTTTTCACGAATCCGTCGATGCCTACATCTCCATCAGCGAGGAACAGGGCCGACATCCACAAAAGCCCTACTCCGGCAGACTCATGTTACGCGTTTCACCCGAAGTCCACTCTGCCGTCGCTACTGCAGCGAGCGTCCGGGGGAAAAGCATCAACTAGTGGGCGTCCGAAGTATTAGGTAAGGCGGTTTCACAGAGTTGACGTTCTTTTATGCTTCCAATGGAGGAATACGTAATGAGTGACCGATATCGTCCTGCCCTGATATTGAAACATAAAATTTTGGAAAATAATCAGTGAGGCGCTGGTTACAGGGTGTTCCGGGGTTGGGGCGGGCTTGAAGCGCAAAATGAGAAGAGTATGGGGAAATCGAAAGTGATTAACGATTGTGAAAAAAGATCGGTGTCGCAAATACGAGCAAGCGCCCGCCGGCGCATCGCTTTGCCGGCGGGCGCTGAAAAAATATTTCGCCACGCGGCAAAAGGCGACGACAATGAAAAATAATAAAGATCGTGCAGACGCACGCGTGCGTCTGCTCCTGGACGTGCAGCGGCTGGTCGAACTTGGCGTGTCGCTACGAGAAGCGCGGAGGACAGTCGCGTCTCACGCGGGCGTGAGCGTCCGCAGTCTGCTGCGCTGGGCGGAGCGGGTCGAAGGACAGGACCCAACCGAGTGGGCAGATGCGCTGGCGCACAAACACAGCCCGAGGGAGATCGACCCGCGGGTGCTGACGCTGTTCCGCGAGGACTATCTGCACAACTCTCGCCCGGCCGCGGCCACGTCCTACGCGCGTCTCCAGCGCGTCTGCGCGACCCGCGGCCTGGAGGTCCCGGGCCTGCGTCGGCTGATCGCCGCGCTCCGACGCGTAACGCCGGAGGCCGAAATCCTCCGGCGGCGTCAGCGAGGTCATATCGACTTGCCTACGATTGAAGCCAAAATCCTCCGGCGTCGTCAGCGAGGTCATATTGACTTGCCTACAATTGAGGAGCAGGGAGTCACTATCTTTCCCATACGCGTATTTCGAAATAACCATGTCCCCATCCTGTATACACAACTCGGCTTCGTGCGCAAACAGAATCGTCTCCTAAGCAATCATACGGAGGACGGCTCTCTTCTAAGAACGGTTCAGGCTGTCGCTGCCGGTAATGCCTGTGTTTCGGAACTCGAAAGACCAACCGAGATCATCGTTAAGGCGGAATTCCCCGGCGATATTTCCTCTTACACTGAAGAGTCAGATTTCGACACTCGCAAAGGAATCGCTTGGAGAGCCTATTGCTGGAAAACGTATGATGTGGAGTGTTTGTTGAAGTCAACTCAACCAGCGGAAGCCGTTTCTTTAGGAGATGCAGGAATCGAAGAGGAGTACCTGGAATCGCTTGCTGCCCCTACCTCATGTATTCCTTTTCTCGAAGATACGGTTGAAATATACCAGAATGAGTCTGGCCGTAATGGCTATATTCTCAAGGGCCAAAGGAAGCGTGCTATTCAAGAAAGGGAGAGAATTCTCCTTGCTCAAAAGAGACTCGAAGACAGGAAACGTTCACCCTATCAATCTCGGAGAGCCAATCGTTCTCCGTCCGCCTCTCCGGGACCGAGGATAACTAAAAAATTACGCCATAAAATACTACTAGATTACGGGCAACGCTGTATTTCTTGTGGGAAGGATTCCTCGATTATCGCTATCGAAGTCGATCATATAATACCTCGCAACCTTATCAAAAATCTGAACTTGGATGATAAACTCCACACCGCACCGAAAAATCTAGCGGCCATGTGCATTGACTGTAATCGTGGCAAAAGCGGTCGATTAACCAAAGGAGACATCCAATTCTATTTGCAAAAGTTCTCAGACCCTACCCACCCGAATCATAATGTCCTTCGTTATCTATCCCAGCTCGCTCGGCTTCAGACGCTTTGAGAAAATCTGGTCGTGTATCCATAAGACAATTGAACCTGGAGGGTACCATGACGCCAGCGCGCGCTTCAGACGCGGTCCGTCATACGCCGGAGCCGGCACGGACCGCAACGGACCGGCGGTCGGAGTTTGAGCACGACCGCGCCCGGATTATCCACTCGGCGGCGTTTCGGCGTTTGCAGGGCAAGACCCAGGTCTTCGGCATCTACGAGGGTGATTTTTTTCGGACCCGCCTCACCCACTCTCTCGAAGTCGCGCAAATTGCCAAAGGCATTGCCCTGACTCTGGGAGCCGACCCGGATTTGGTCGAGGCGGTCTGTCTGGCCCACGACCTGGGCCATCCGCCCTTTGGCCATAATGGCGAGCGCACGTTGCACGCCCTCATGCGAGCGCACGGCGGCTTTGAGGGCAATGCCCAGACCCTGCGTATTCTGACCTATCTTGAACACAAGCACGCCGACTATGCCGGCCTGAATCTGACCTATCAAACCCTGGACGGGATTCTCAAATATAAAACCTGTATCGACGCAAGCGCGATAGCCAACGCGCCACAGGGTCTGGTCAAAGGCTTTTACGCCGCAGACCGCGCCCGCGTCGAGGCCATTGTCCGCCGGACCGGCAGCGGGCCGCAGCCCAGCCTTGAGTGCCAAATCATGGATGTGGCGGATGATATCGCCTATTCCGTGCACGACCTGGAGGACAGTCTCAAAGCCGGCCTACTCGCCCCGGCCGACCTGCGTCGTCTTCCGCCGGCGCGCGTGGTGGGCGCGGTCAATGCAAAGCTGACCGCCTGGGGCAGGACCGTCACCGACAGCATGGTCCACCGGGAACTGACCCGGATTGCCGACCGACTCGAACAGCTCGAACAGCGCTCGCTGCGGGCCGGCAGAAAAATGCTGATCCGTGATCTCATTCATGAATTTGTCAGCCCGGTCGCCCGCCAGTCCCACGGTCTGATTGATACCGATTTTCCCAACCGGGTGCACATCGAAGCCCTCAAGGCGTTCGAGTCGTACAAGGTCATCAACAATCCGCGCGTGACCACCCTCGGCCATAAGGGTAAAGAAGTCCTCCAGCGCCTGTTTGCCGTGCTCGACCAGGGCCAGGAGTCCATCGGCCTCTTCCCCGAAGACCACGGCGAGCACTATGAAAACGCGCTCCTCAGCGGCGACGAGACCGCCCGCAAGCGGGTCATCTGCGACTTTCTGGCCGGCATGACCGACTCCTACGCCCTGCGGTTTTACAGCCGCCTGTTCGTTCCGGGCGAAGGTAGTTTTTACGAGATGTTGTGAACAAAGGGTAGATGTCTATGGAACCTGGAACTGGACTAGCAATTCTCGGCTCTACTTTAGCTGGAGCCAAAGTCATCGAAAAGATACTTGGACCCACCGCGGAATATCTCGGTGACGGATTGCGCAATTGGACTGAGCAGAGAGTGCACAACGTTAACAATATTTTTAAAAAGGCGAAAGCAAAGTTGGGAGATCGCATTGACGAGCCAGGATCGATTCCTCCCCGCGTCTTAAAGGAGATTCTGGATGAAGGCTCATACTGTGACGACCCTTTAACGGCTGAATACTTCGGGGGTGTCTTGGCGTCCTCGCGTACGCAGGTAAGCCGTGATGATCGTGGCATATATTGGACTTCCCTAGTCGCGCGACTTTCCACGTACCAAATACGGAGTCACTTTTTAATCTACCGCGCTATCTATGATCGCTTCCAAAGCCCAAATTTCGATTTCCGCTTTGACGCGTCCGCACAGCGCGCTAGTCTCTCCGTCCTTCTTCCACTCACGGAGTTCTATCGGTCCATGGAGTTCATGGACCCGAAAGAATTGAATCAGGTAGAATCATTGCTGAGCCATAGTCTGTTTGGTTTGCGCAAAGAGAGCCTCGTTGACATATTCAAATATGGCGATAAAGAAGCGCTAGAGAAGAGGCTTCTTGGAAGGGATCTCGTTTTTCCGGATGAAGGAGGTATCTGGGTAACGCCTTCATCTTTAGGGATGGAACTATTCTCGTGGGTCAATGGCCAGGGGCATTTGTCCTCCTCCACATTGTTCCACCAAACGCTTGACGCTCCGGCGATTACTCCCTGTACCCGGATTTTCAACAAAGAAGATTTAAAGCCTTAAGAGTCCAAAAAATCCTGACCTTTAACACAAGAAAATAAAACGCCAGACGCCATGACAGGAAAAAGCCCTATTAAAAAGAATCCATGCCGTCCGAACAGTTCCAGTTCCATATCTCTGACGCCGCCCAAGCGCTGGGTCTCAAAGCCGTCTGCTTTGTGATCGAGGGGGTCCGTAATCAACACGCGAACCCTGAATTTGAAAAACTCAAGACACACACGCTTGCTCAGGTGAGCAAAGACCTCTCGTCTGAGGCCATACAGACCGACGCTATTCTGAGCGGCTTTCGCGCCCTGCATGACGCCATTGGGCGCTCCAATCGGAAAAACGTGGCCTCACCGGAGAGCTTGCTCAAGCTGGTCTTCCAAACCGGTGGGCTGCCGCAGGTCAATCTGCTGGTTGATATCTATAACCTGGTGTCGGTGAAAACCCGCCTCTCTTTGGGGGCGCACGATCTCAGCGCGATCAGCGGCAATGTGCAGTTGCGTCTCACGGACGGCAGCGAGACCTTTTGGCCGATGGGCGCGGACAAGCCCAAAGTCGTCAGCCCCGGCGAATACGCCTATATCGATGACGAGCACAATGTGCTGTGTCGTCTGGAAGTGCGCCAGTGCGAGAGAACGAAAATCAGCCTCGATACGACCGACTGTTTTTTCATCGTGCAGGGTAATGCCCGGACAGCAGAGACCTGTCTGCATCACACGGCGGACGAACTCCTGGCCCTCATCAAACGGTTCTGCGGCGGTCAGGCACGCACGCTGCTGGCGTGACGCTTCCCTCTTCAGATACCTCTTCGGGAATCCTCTTCTCCGGTCGGCAGGTTGTGGTCCATCTCGAACGCCGGCTGCTGGAGTTTGGCGCAGCGGCCCACCAGCTTGGCCGGCACGCCGGCGACCGTACAGCCCGACGGGACATTGGTCAGCACGACACTGCCCGCACCCACCTTGGCGTTTGCCCCGACCTCGACATTACCCAGAATCTTGGCCCCGGCACTAATCAACACTCCCGTCCGAATCTTGGGATGCCGGTCACCGGACTCTTTTCCGGTTCCTCCCAGGGTCACTTCCTGGAGCATTGACACATTATTCTCAACCACGGCAGTCTCCCCAATGACGAGACTGCTGCCATGGTCAATAAAAATTCCCGAACCAATCCGGGCCGCGGGGTGAATGTCCACGCTGAAGACTTCCGAAATCCGATTCTGCAAGCAGAAGGCCAGGGTCTTCCGGTCCTGCTGCCACAGCCAGTGCGATATACGATAGGCTTCGAGCGCGTGCAGCCCCTTATAGTACAGCAGGGGCGCCGAATAAAACGAACAGGCCGGGTCGCGGTCACGCACCGCGCAGATGTCCGCCCGCACGGCCTGCCCAATCTGCCGCTCATCGATCAGCGCTTCCATCATGATGTCGCGCAGGGTAATGGACGGCAGGTTGAGATTCGTCAGCTTCCCAGCCAAAAGATAGCTCAGCGCTTCCTCTAATGAGGCGTGGTTCAGAATAATCGAGTGTAAAAAGCTCGCCAGCACAGGCTCGCGGTCGGCTTCCAAGGCGGCTTCGTCTCGAATGGCTTGCCAGACCCAGTCATCAGATGTTGGGTGTTGCTTGACGGCGCGCATACCGGTCCTCCTGAGAAAACTTTCTGGTATAATCGACTTTTTCCTTGCCCCAGACTTCCCCTCTATATGGAACGGTGAGGAAGAACAATACGATTAAGCTGAGGTGGGATGCGCTGCATGAAACGTCTGTGTGTTTTTACCGGGTCGCACCTGGGCGCCCGACCGGAATATCTCTCGGCCGCCCAGGCGCTCGGCAGAGAACTGGCCGCCCGCGGTCTCGAACTGGTCTACGGTGGTACGCATATCGGTCTCATGGGCGCGCTGGCCGACACCGTCCTAGCCGAGAACGGGCGGGTTATCGGCGTCATCCCCGACACGCTGGTTGAACGGGAGGTGGCCCACCGCGGCATATCCGAACTCCACGTGGTCAGTTCCATGCACGAGCGCAAGGCGAAAATGGCCGAGCTCGCGGATGGCGTGATCGCCCTGCCCGGCGGCATTGGCACGCTTGAAGAGTTGTTTGAGGCGCTCACCTGGCGGGCGTTGAATATCCATGCCAAGCCCTGCGGCCTGCTGAATATCAACCATTACTACGACCTGCTGCTTCAGTTCCTGCAGCACAGCGTGGACGAGCAGTTCTTGAAAGCGCACTATCAGGCCATGCTGCTGGTCGAAGAACAACCGGGTAAGCTGCTTGATCGCCTGGAACAACAGGAAGGCTCACCATGACCCATATACCCATCAATCTGACGCAAAAACTCGACACGTTTTCAGAGCATTGGTCCCCCAAAATCATCGCCCAGATGAACGACTATCATTTCAAGCTGGCCAAGCTCCAAGGCGATTTTGTTTGGCATAGGCATGTTGATACGGACGAAGCCTTTCTTGTGATACAGGGGTCGATGCAGATTGATTTTCGGGATGGCCGCGTTGAGTTGGGGGCGGGAGAAATGGTCGTTGTACCCAAAGGCGTTGAGCACAAGCCGTGGGCTGAAAAGGAATGTCACGTCCTGCTGGTTGAGCCCGCCGGCACGGTCAATACGGGCGATGCCGGTGGAGAGCGAACCGCCAAGAATGAGGTCTGGGTCTAGGAGCACCCCATGTCTACCATCACCATTGTTGAAGCGGACTTGCAGCGGCCCGATCACCAAGAGGCCATCCTGCGGCTTGTGAACAATTACGCCCGCGATCCGATGGGCAATAGTCAAGACCTGCCGCAAGACGTGTGCACGCGCCTTATTCCAGGCCTGCAAGCCCACCCGACAACGTTGATTTTCCTGGCCTATCGAGGAGACGAGGCCGTGGGGATTGCCGTGTGTTTCCGGGGCTTCTCCACCTTTGCCGCGAAACCACTGATAAACATCCACGACCTGGCGGTGAATCCGGACTGTCGCGGACAAGGCATTGGACGCTTATTATTACAGCGCGTAGAACACACGGCACGTGAGCTCGGCTGCTGTAAGCTGACATTGGAAGTGCAACTCAATAATACGGTTGCCCAAGGATTGTATTTTGGTGTCGGCTTTATTCGAGCGGCCTATGATCCGGAGGCCGGACAGGTTCTTTTTTTGCAAAAGCCGCTGTGACACAGTTCTTCTTTAATAATGGATACGACGCAGCCAGACTACTACTACCGTGACTTCCCCTCTCAGGTCCTGCCGACCCGGACGCCGTTTACCCGTGTCGGTCGAGGGGATGCGGGGCTCTTGTTTATTTATGTCTCCAATCGTCGCCAGCGCTGGAGTGTCTTGCTCGACAAGGAGCAGGTGGAGCACCTCTATCCGGAAGCGCGCAAACAGATTCCGCCCGGCTTCGCCCACGTCTGGTTGTTGGAAAAATGCTATAGTACGCGCCCCGCCGGTTTCCACACGCGCACAAAACATCCCCACCCGCTCCACCCGCCGGCTCAGGGAGACCGCACCCCAGTCACCGGACTGGGAGAGTCGTTCATTCTCTTGGCCGAACCGTCTCCCGCGCCCGGCGTGCAGGGCGACGTCCTGTCCTACCACTTGCAGGAAGGGGCCGCCATCGAAGCGGCTGAAGAATACACCAAGCGATACCGCCGCCGTGCCGTGGTGGGTTTGCTGGTCTGGGACGACTATTGGTTCTAGCGTTCACGCCTCACAGCCAGCCTGATTTGCGGCGGCTGGACGGCACCGCACCGGTCAGACAGACCCGTACCGCACTCCAGGCCGCGTGAAACGCGCGGCGCAAGGCAACCGCGTCAACGGCCAGCACGCGCATCCAGACACCGGCATTGTGAGGCAGGATCGACGCGCCGGCATAGACGCCGGGCAGCGGATCGAGCGCCGTTCGGAGGATGGTTACCAGCTCTCCGGCGTCGTGGTCCGACACGACCCAGAACGTCCCTTGCGTCTGGTAGCGCCGCAGGGCCGGGGGCAGGCTATCAACGAACTCGGGGCCGGTGATCTCGAAGCGGTCCACACAGCGGCGCTGCCCGTCCGGTCGCTGGAATACGGTTTCGCTGAGAATCGAGCCGAACGGACGGCCCAGAGCTTCCGGGTCGTGCAGTCCAAAGGCATCGCCGCTGATAGCCGTCGCGCCTTCTTCGACAGTAATGTGGACAGCAGAGCGGAAACGCGCTTGGGGAAATAAGGCGAGCGGGTCGGGCAGGTATTCGACAAAGCTGCCCTTGCCCGCTCGGATGGAAACCTGCTGCGTGGCAGCCCTGCCCGCCTGCATCGAGTGGACAACGGTTGCCCCTTGGGTTGTCAGATGCACACCCGCCCCGTCCTCCACCGAAAAATCGAGCGCCAAACGCTCCCCTTCATACACCCCGCCAGAGATGGACTGGAGCATCAGCGTCAGCATCCCGGGCGGAGCCCGGTCGAGACAGAACGGCTGGGTGAGGGTGAAAGGATAGGTCGTCCGTTGCTTGGCGATAAAGGTGAGACCGGACGGGGCACGTTTGAAGCTGAGAGCAACCTGGGGAGACGTGACGGAGCAGGGCTCGGCTGAGAGTCGAGAGGAGGCTTCATGATTCATGGCGTGCTACGGAGGCTGCGACCTCAGCGTAAAAAATATTTTCTGGCGAGCGGGACTTCATCCGCCGGCTCGCACGTCAGCAGCTCGCCATCGGCATACACCTCATGCGTGTGCGGGTTGACCGTGATGTCCGGGCAGGCGTCGTTATGCAGCATATCCCCCTTGCCGACCGCGCGCGTATTCCGAATCGGCAACATGGGTTTGCGGAGTTCAAGCTTGCGCGGAATATCGGCCTCAAGCGCCAGGGAACTGGCGAAGACCGCACTCAGGGCAGACGGCGCGCTGCCCACCGCTCCCCACATGGGACGCTGGACGATGGGCTCAACCGGGAAGATACAGCCACTCGCGTCCCCCATGATAGACCAGGCCATAAAGCCGCCCTTCATCACCATCAACGGTTTGGCACCAAAAAATGCCGTCCCCCATAACACCAGATCGGCCATCTTGCCGGCTTCCAGCGAACCGACATAATGGTCAATGCCCAGCGTGCGGGCCGGGTTGATGGTGTATTTGGCGATATAGCGTTTGATCCGTTCGTTATCGGCGCGCGCCGTTTTTTCCGTCGGAAGACGACCACGCTGATCCTTCATCTTACTCGCCAGCCGCCAGCAATTCGTAATGGTTTCATTTACCCGTCCCATCCCCTGGGTGTCCGCGGCAAACATCGAGATCGCGCCCAGGTCGTGCAGGACGTCTTCCGCGGCCATGGTCTGCGGCCGGATGCGACTCTCGGCAAAGGCGACATCTTCCGGCAAGCGCCAGTTCAGCATGTGGGCGTCCATGGTCATGGGCAGGGCTTCGTCGAGCGCGTTGCGCGAGTAGGGGTTGGTCGGATTGGTGGAAGACGGCAGGCAGTTGGGCACGCCCGTGACGCGGATAAGGTCGGGCGCATGACCGCCGCCGGCACCCTCAACGTGATACATATGAATCGTCCGCCCAGCAATCGCGGCCAGCGTATCCTCGCAATAGCCGGCCTCGTTGATGGTGTCGGTATGGAGCTGAACCTGAAAGTCGTAGCGATCCGCCACCGTGAGCGCGCAGTCGATGGTGGCCGGCATGGCGCCGAAATCCTCGTGGACCTTGACGCCGATCGCCCCACCGGCCACACTTTCCTCAATCGCGGCACCGAAGTGCGAGTTGCCCCGCCCCAGAAAGCCGAAATTCAAGGGATAGTGCTCGCAGGCCTTCAGCATCTTGGCCAGATTATTCGGCCCCGCGCAACTGATATCGAAATGCGGCCCCATGGTGCCGCCAACGATGGTCGTAATGCCGCTGGCCAGGGCGTGTTCACACTGCTGCGGACACAGGAAGTGGGCGTGTGCCTCCACTCCCCCCGGAGTAATGATCAGGCCATCGCCGTGCACGATGGTCGTACACGGACCGCAGACCAGCTCGGGCTGGACACCATCTTGAATGGCGGGATTGCCGGCTTTGCCCACCCCAACGATCTTGCCGTCTTTAATACCGATATCGCCCTTCACAATGCCCAGCACCGGGTCGATGATCGTGGCGTTGTGGACCACCATATCCAGCCCGCCCGCAGCCGCGGTCGTGGGGGCGTGAAAGCCCATCCCGTCGCGCATCACCTTGCCGGCCCCAGTCAGACACTCGTCACCGTAGACCGCAGAGTCGTGCTCGACCTCGGCCAGCAGCGAGGTGTCGCCCAGACGCACCATATCCCCCGTTGTTGGCCCATACGTGGCCGCATAGGCCGCCCGTGTCAGTCTGGCCATATTCCCCCTCCTATGCGCCCTTAAAGCCGCGTTCTTTGGCCCGCTGGAGCGCGGCCCGCTTGACCGCCTCGGAATGAATGGAACCGTTGGTGAGATTATTCAGACCGGTGACTTCACCGCTGCCGCCCAGGGCGACTAACGCAGCGGCTTTCTTCACCCCAGGCTCAAAACGCACCGACGCGCCGGCCGGCACGTCCAGACGCATGCCAAAGGCCCGCGCCCGATCAAACTCCAGGGCCTTATTGGCTTCAAAGAAATGAAAATGGCTGGTCACCTGGATGGCGCGATCCCCGGTATTGATGACCTCCAGGGTCAGGGTTTCGCGGCCGGCGTTGAGGTCAATCTCTTCGTCAGGCGTGATGAGCGCGCCGGGCCGCCCGTAGGGCGATGCGGGCAGGGGCGCGGAGCCGGGTCGGATCGGATTGTACACGGCAATGAGCTTGGTCCCGTCCGCGAACAGCCCATCCACCATAACCCGGGACACCAGCTCCGCCACGCTGGGCAGCACGTCGTCGGTCGTCAGCAGCGTTGAGCCCAGGCTGACCAGCTCCGCCACCGATTTGCCCTCGCGCGCGCCCTCGAGCAGTTCGTCCGTGATATAGGCAATGGCCTCGGCCGCGTTGAGCTTGAGCCCTTTGGCCTTATGGCGGCGCGCCAGTTCGGCTGCCATAAAAATCGTTAAGCGTTCATTTTCTGTAGGCGTGAGGTTCAGCATGGGTGTTCCTCCTGGAGATCGAGTCCTGAGCGTGGAGTGTGCGCCGGACGCACGGCTCAGTTCGCAAACAAGCGTGTCGCCTGGGTCTCATGCCGCATCATGGCAATATCCGCGACCGGCGTAAAGCTGCTGAGAGACGCAGGCAGGGGCGCGGCGAGCAGCGCGGTCAGCGTGGGGCGTATCTGCTGCATAATCAGTTGCGCCTGGATATGGCTCACAAAGCCGAGCCGCAGGGCGGCACCCACAAACGCCATACCTTGGAGATGGCCGGACAGCAGGCTGGCCTGCTGCGCATCCAAGCCGACTCCCCGCCAGACCAGCCCTTGCACGACAGGCAGATGAGCCCACGCCTGCCCGGTTTTGACCCGCTCCAGATAGTCGGCGGCGCGGGGCGTCTTGAGCCGGGCGTGCACGCCCAGCAGAGCCCGGCCGGCCCGCTGCGAGACGACGCGCAACTCACGCGCAAGCGATAGCGCTTCCAGTTCTGCGTCAACCGCAGCAATTTTTTCCGACTCGTTTGCCGCACGATGTGCCCACACCAGGGCGGGCCGGTCGCAGCGCGCCCAGCGCTGGCGGAGTTGACCCTGGACGAAGTGCCCCAGGGTCTCGGCGTCCTGCACATAGGCATCGGTACAAAGCGTCTCCAACCCCCACGAAGCGGCAAAGCCCCCGCCGGGGAAAAAGCTGTCGCCGTGTTGCAGCGCGGTCAGCAGGACAGCCGGATCAGTCATACGGATTTTTTATTAGCCGAGGCCGACTCCGAATACAAACTCGCCTGGGATCGATTTTTTTGTTAGATTCGTCTGCCCATGCAGAAGGCGTATCTTCAGTCATCCGACATCATCAATTACCAGCACCCGACAGTACGGGCCTGTGCCAAAGATCTGACCCAAGGCCTGAGCGATCCTTTCGAGGTGACGCGGCGGTGCTTTGAATGGGTGCGCGATACGATCAAGCACAGTCTTGATTTTCGGCTGAATCCGGTCACCTGTACGGCGGCCGAGGTCCTCGAAGCCGGCACCGGCTTTTGCTATGCCAAGAGCCACCTCTTGGCCGCGCTCCTGCGTGCGAATGCCCTTCCAACCGGGCTGTGCTACCAGCGACTGAGCATAAACGAAGACGGCGCGCCCTTCTGTTTGCATGGCCTGAATGCCGTCTGTCTGCCGGACATTGGTTGGTACCGTATTGATGCGCGGGGCAATACGTCCGGTATTGATGCCCGATTTAGTCCGCCCCAGGAACAACTGGCCTTCTCTCTTGTCTGGCCAGGGGAAGCCGACCTGCCCGAGGTCTGGCCCGAGCCGCTACCGGTGGTCGTCGAATCGTTACGAACGCATGCGACCTATGAGGCGCTCGCCGCCGATCTGCCGGACGTGCCGCTTATTTCCGGCTAAGGCTCCTCAGTGACCCACCTCGCCGCTGCTCAGCCTCTCTCCCACGCAGAGAACCCAGCGTTATGACCACACCGGTGGCGTCTCCGGACAAACATCCGTTCGTCTTTCATCCCCATCGTACCTTTACGGTCCTGAGCCTGCCCGTCATGGCCTCCCTGGTGGTCGAGCCGTTTGCCAGTCTGGTTGACACCGCCTTTGTGGAACGGCTGGGCGCGGCTTCGGCCGCCGGCCTGGGTGCGGCAACCGCGCTGCTGTCCGGCGTGCTGTGGATCTTCAATTTTCTGGGCGTGGGCACCCAAACTGAGGTGGCGCAGGCCGTTGGCGCAGGAAAGGCGCACCGGGTCGGCAGCGTGGCCAGCCTGGGTTTGCTGCTCGCCGTTCTTTTGGGGCTGGGCCTGACGCTCATCACCTGGCCGGGAGTCCAGCGCTTTTCCGTCTGGATGAGCGCGGATAGCGTCGTGCAGAGGGATACGCAAATCTATCTGTACATTCGCCTGCTTGGCGTGGTTCCCAGTCTGGTCGTGACGGCGGCTTTTGGCGTATTGCGCGGGCTGCAAGCCATGCACACCTCCTTGTGGATTGCGGGCGGGATGAGTCTGGTCAACATCATCTTGGACCCCATTCTGATTTTCGGCGCCGGCTCGATTCCGGCGCTGGGGATTGCCGGTGCGGCCTGGGCGACCGTGCTGAGTCAGGTCCTCGGCATGGGGTGGGCGCTCCGGGTCGTTGCCCGGCATACGGTACTGAGCGGGGAGTTTGCCTGGCAGCGAACGCGCCGTTTCTTTCTGATTGGCCGCGACCTGGCACTGCGGACGGGATTCGCTCAGCTCTTTATGCTGGCCTCGACCTGGACAGCCCTTCAGATCAGCGTCGAGGCCGGCGCGGCGCAGCAGGCCCTGCGGCAGTTATGGATGTTTCTGGCCTTTCTGCTGGACGCCTACGCCGTCACGGCCCAGAGTCTGATCGGCTACTTCCTGGGCGCAACACGGATAGACCTCGCCCGACAGGCCGCGCGACTGGCCTGTCGCTGGGCGCTTGGGACCGGCGGGGTGCTGTTCCTGGCGCTGCTGCTGGGTGAGCGTCTCCTGGCGTTTCTTTTAGTGCCGCCGAGCGCCCAGGCGCTGTTCCTGACCGGCCTCCTCATCTGCGCCGTGACCCAGCCGCTCAACGCGCTGTCCTTTGTCACCGACGGTATTCATTGGGGAACCGGCGATTATGCCTATCTGCGCAACGCCATGATCGCGGCCACGGGAACGGGCGTGCTTGCCCTGCTGTGCGTCGACCCGACGCAGGCGCAGGCGTTTGCTCAGGTGTGGCTGGCGATGGCCGTGTGGATCGTCATCCGGGCGACGTTTGGCCTGCTGCGTATCTGGCCGGGAATCGGCAAGGCCGTCCTGCGGCTGTCCGAGCCGGACCCACCGGCCCGTCGGTAGAACCTGCACCCCCCTCCTTATCCCCCCATCTCCGCGATACGCCGCGCCATCCACTCGACATAGGCCGTGCGGGTCATGCCGCGTCTTTGCGCCTCACTGTCGATGAAAGCAGCCACGCCCTCGTCGAGCGCAATATGGATGCGCACGCTCCGACCCGAGGGACGGATCAACGGGATGGACACAAGAACCTGCCCGGCCCGGGATTGCACCCGCTCCAGGGCGCTGGGCGGCGTGATGACCTCGCCGTCCTTCTCCGTCTCAACCGCATAATCGCGCAGCGCTTCCTCAGCGTTCAACATGGCCTCGTCAACGGTTTTTCCCATGGCGACGATGCCGGGGAGGTCGGGAAACGTCACGCCGTAAGCGCCCTTTTTACCGTCGATCAGCGCGGGATAGCGGAGCATGTCTGCGTCCTCCTCTGGGGTCAATTATTCTGGCCAGCCCGCCTTTTTTGCGATGGAACGGGCAACGCCGAGAGATACCGTCTTATGCCTAGGGAGGGTAATGATGCCCTTGATAGACGGGTGCCGATAGATGTCGTGACCGGAGCCGTGGCGTACCAGATACCATCCGTCCTTTTCCAGCGCGCGCCTGATCCGGTCTGTTTTCGTTTCCATTACCACATTTCTTTTGCACATATATATGCGCCCTTTATAGGAATGCATCAAGCCTCTCCGACCAAAGATTGGGTGCTGTCCTAATTCGACGCCAACTGTCCTAATCTGCTAGAGGAACACTATGGAAGAGCCTGATCCAAGAAGCGATGTGTTCGACTTCTATTTCCAGCACTACAACTTCCTGGCGGTGTTCCCGGACCCAGACCCGGACAGGAGCACGAAGGAAAATCAGGTTTGCCGCTTCTGTGGAGAGAGCAAACCTACGGCTTCGTTTGGAAACGCACATGCAATCCCGGAAGCTCTTGGAAATAAAGCCCTGCTGATTCCCGACGAGTGTAAGGACTGCAATGACTTTTTCGGAAGAACAATCGAGGACGATTTTGGCAAGTGGTCGAAGATCGACCGAACGTTCTTCCGCATCCGTGGCAAAAAAGGAGTGCCGATCCTGACAGGAGGCAACCCGGAAGACCCCTGGCGAGTTGAGTACAACGACTCGACTGGCTTCCACATCAAGCAGACCGAAGACGGTCCAGCCATTGATATTGACAAAGAAAAAAAACAGTTTCGGCTAGAGTTCAAATCGGATGCGTACAGCCCGGTCGCGGTTCTCAAAACATTTGTCAAGATCGGCCTGTCGCTGATGCCGGTCGAGGAATTGCCGAATTTCTCCGAAGCACTAGCCTGGGTTCGGGGGTTGGGCCACCCTAAGAGCCGTGTGAAGATACACCCGGTGATCCAGACGTTCCAACTCGGGCCGATGCAGGATTATCCGATCATTCTGTTGCGCAAGACCGCTGTCATGGATGTCCCGTATGCTTTTCTGGTCCTCACCTACGGCAATATGATGTTTCAGGTCCACCTCCCATCCCCGAAGCAGGACAGTGCAATCTATGACCGAGGTTGGACGATGCCAGTACTTCCGACACTTCCCAATCCGGCAGTGTACGGGAAGCCGCGTATGACGAAGCTGGACTTGTACGGGCGAGAGAAGGGCAAAGAGCAGGTTTTAAGGATGTTTCGCTTTGAGAAGAGTGAGACCAGGGAGTGACGGGGAAAAAGGCCAGAAAGAGGGTGCTAAATTGGGAAAGTCAATTGCGCACCTGGTCACTGTCCTAATTAGGGCAATAATAGACTTGACTAACCCCTCGAATTGCCTTGCCGCGTCCTTGCCTTCTATGTACTCGTACTCTCGTGGCCGAGCCCACCGGGCCACTCGCCCGACTATCAGAAGGCCCCCCACCAGCGCGCGCGCCTTGGCCCTTGTTGCCGGGCGAAGCGCCCGCTGTTTTTGTCCCGCCCACCCTGGGCGCGCGCGCACTCCACCCCACCGAGGGACCCTATAGATACATCTCAGAAACCCAGGTTTCCAAACCTTCCTGGGCACTCTGGAGCCGTGCCAGACTCTGGAAATTCCAGGTAGTTTACCCTTCGACCAGGTGAGATCGTCCCATATACGGCAAATGAGAGTGCCGTTTTTTCGAGTTGCTTCACAAAATGGGGATTTCGGAGTGCTTACGATTATTAGCGGCCCAAAATCGCCTAACCGCCCGGAATCGTTGAACCGGCAGGGCTTGGATTTGTTGTTTGAAAGCCGGAATAAACCGACTATAGTACGGCAAGTTCAATAGTGTGAAAGGGGTCCATCATGCAATTAAAAAGATGGGGTGCTGGCCAATTCTATGGGAAAACGGATTTGTTGCCTGAGGGTGCGACGTTTATTGTGTCGTTTCCTGGTGGTGGCAAGATGACGGCACTAAGGACTCTACCTATAAGTACTCCTTGCATTTAACCGCAAGAGAGCTGGAAAACTTGTTCCTGAGTCCATTACAGGTTCCCGGCTCTGAAAAAGAACTCTGGCAGACCTTCTTCAAGCTTTGGAAAAAGAGAGTCAAGAAAAAGCTTGACCCTTGAGCCACTAGGCAAGGTTGACAGATAACATGCTATCGGAAACGAACAGAGTAAAAGCACTGGAGGTATGAATATGGGCGAAAAGTTTATGACCTTTGAGAACGAAGAAGACACAAAGGCTGCCATAGACGAGTCAGGTGATCAGAACCTGTATCCCTACAAGTGGCAGGAGGGGTGCTGGGTGATAGCCTTGCGTGAGAGAGAGGAGGGGGTCAAGGGCAAGAAGGTGATGGAGGCGCTGAAGGTCGGGACGGAGATCAAGGTGCGGACCGAGGGAGGAGAGTTCGTACCGCTCAAGAGTCAGGTCCGTGAGTTCAGAGCCGATGTATCGAAGCTTAAACTTAATAGATAGGACCTTATCGGACGCAAAAAGACCGTTTTCGCCCACTCCGCCCGTAGCGGCCATTTCGGGCCCGCTTCCCCCAAAACGACCGCCTCAGTTGCCCTGTACCGGCCGATCTCGACCCAGCCCATAGCCCGGCATGGGGGAAAATCCGCCCGGCCGGTCTTATTCTGAAAATAAGATTCCGCGCCGCTCGACCCGCGGCCAGGCCCGCCAGCCCGAGACGGCGCCGGCAGCCACACACAACCACACGTCCGCCCCCGCCCCACACGTCCGCCACCCCTGGACATGCCGCGCGGGCCTGGTCCGGCCTACCCAGGTCCGCAGAGCCCAGCCCAGGCCCGCGCAGCCCCCGGCTTCGTGTCCAAGGCGACACCAAGCCCACCCCACCGGGGAACACTCGGCCTCACCCAGCTCGCCACACCCGCCCGGCCTCCTTGCGCCGTGGACGCCCCCCCGCGCCGCGACCCAAGACGGTCCTCATTCCTTCTGATAATGCCCAATGTCGCCTCTCGGGGTGCCCCCCTCTTGAAATGCACTCATTTTCGTGCGCATGATTGGGGATCATTATCCTAAGTAGAAGGGGGAAAGGTATGGAGCAATACATCAGAGGAAGAGGGGGAGGACGGCATGACAGGAACCCAATTCATAAAGCGGGTGCGGCAGTGGGCTAAAGACAAGGATCTGGAGCGACCTGAATTCATAGCCAAAAAAGGGCGGGGCTCGCATGGGACGCTATTTGTAGGCGATCGGGAAACCGCGGTTAAGGATCGGAAAAAAGAAATCGGGAAGGGGCTGCTCAACAAGATGCTCGCAGACCTCGGCATTGACAAGAACGAATTCCTTCGCGCGGGGCGGTAAGACGCTGGCAGCGTGAGGAGGAACAGCGGCGACCAGGGGGCTTCCCACAGCCGCAGCCCTAGAGCGCAACCCTGACGGGGCGGGAAACTGGACTATACAGCAGTCCAGCAAGGAACAGGGAGTCTGCACCGAGCTGGTATTCGAGTGCAGAGCCGCATACAAGCGGACGAGCTCTCCCTCCATTCAGTTGGGGCTAGGAGAACTTCGCCTGTACTAAAGGGAAAACTGGTTAAAAGAATCCCCTTAATTTTAATTTAAGGAGGATTGCATTCAATGCCAGACACTTTCAACTATCCTGCGGAGATCGAACGAGACGAAGACGGCCGGTTTGTCATCACGTTTCCCGACTTCGGGTGGGGGGCCACGGATGGAGCAACCCGCGAGGAAGCGCTGGACGAGGCAAAGGACTTACTGCGGGAGTTGATCACTACGACGATGCGCAAGGGCCGAGCCTTACCTGAGCCGTCGCGCGCCAGTAAGCGGCGGCCGTTGGTCATTCCGCCGTTGCAGATCGCGCTGAAAGCGGCCCTCTACGAAGCCTATCGCCTGGCCAACATTTCGCAACGCTGCCTCGCCCGCGAGCTGAACATTGCAGAAAACGAGGTGCGGCGGATGTTGAACCCAGACCATGCCACGAAGGCCGCCACCATCGACGCGGTGTTACGTCGGCTCGGCGCACGGATCTCCCTGACCGTTGATAAGGCGGCTTAGGGGGTGCCCCAGCCCGCGATCCGTCTAGCTCGGCCAAGGCGCGGCGTCTTGACCTACCCCACACTGGCCGCCTTCTCTAGCTATGCGGAAAGCCGCTAATGGTCGAAGAAATCCAGCCAGTCGCGCATTATCTTCAGCACGGCAGAAAGCAGATCGACGACCGCTTTGAGGATTTTGATGAATTTGAGCAAGGCGCACCTCCACGTCTGTGGACGCCCGTGCCATGCCTTGCCTTGCTCGGATTACGCTCGACAGGGCGGATGCCTGCGAGCAACGAAATAATTTCTGATGCGTCCGGGGTTAGATTTACGCCAGTCTATCAAATTTCTCCGCCTGCGGCGAGGAGGGGGGGAGGTACCGTGCCTCGGTCGCTCAGGTACCGTGCCTATTTTCGCCGCCGAGCTGGAGGCCTGCGGGCGGTCAGGATGTCCAGCCAATGGTCGGGTGACGCGGCGCGGGCGTTCATTGTTGGTGGCAACTGTTTAGCACGGGTTGGTGGCAACTGTTTAGCACGGGTTGGTGGCAACTGTTTAGCACGGTAGGATACTCGCATGATGGCTCCCATGCTCACGGTCCTCCGGATAGCGGGCCACGTGGTGGTGTTCCTCCTGGCGGTGGTGGTCTTCTACCTGGGGCTGGGGGTGGGGCTGGCGCTCAATCCGCTGTTAGGCATGCTGCTGTGGGTGGCCGCTGTGACGATTGGTGTCCTGAACGTGAAGTGGATGCTGCACCGCGCCCACCGCCCGCGCCCGTAGGTGGCAGATCGCCCGCCCAAGCTTGACACTGTGGGCGTTGTCGGCTGGGGGAAATGAGATTCCGCTGGCGAGCTGGAGGCCTGGGCGCAGCTGGGTGACGCTGCTGCCTCGGGCTCGATACCATGCAGAAGTAGACATAAAGGGACCTTCTCGGACGCTGTAGCCGGGGCGGGCGCTGTTCGAGCGCCCGCCCCGGCCTTCTGATTAAGATTTTGACTCGGAGGACTGGGAAAGATGCTCACTCATAACGTGCCGTGGCAGGAAGCTCTGTACATGGGATTTGTTGGGGAAGCCACTTTCGTAGCTGCCATGCTCTTGAGCGTTATAGGCGGCTACTTCAATTGGTGGGTGCTCTTCACCGTGCTTTTTCTGGCTGGTGGATTTTTGATCATGGTCCAGCTCATTCCCCTTCTGCTCAGTATGAGCCGCGCCTCTTTTGTACTCGTTGCATCGAATTTCTTTTTTTATGTTTTGGTGGTGATTATTACCTTTGCACTTCACCACAAGTCCGCTGGTCTCATCGAGCGATCAGAATTTGTAGAGCCGAGTTTCTGGGATGCTCTGTACTTCAGTGTGACTACGTTTACGACCTTGGGGTATGGCGATCTTCAGCCAATTCCCGCAATGCGGTTGGCCACGTCCATCGAAGCCTTAGCCGGAATGATCTCTATGGCCCTATTCGTCTCGATGATTTGGCTTTGGTGTCAAGAGAATCTCGTTTCCAAAGAGAAGGCATTCTTCGACGGCAACCGGCGACACAAAAACTCGCTTTCGGTAGCAAGAATGCGGATTCGGACGATCACCGGCAAGGAACGTCAGTTAAAGGACTGGGTTCCCGCGCCACAACCGGGAACAATTTTCCACTACGACAATCACCGCGAAGAGTGGTTAGAGGTGATGCCGGATACAGAACTGCCCGAGAACACCCTTGTTCTCCAAGCGGATCGGGACAAAAAATAGCTACAGCTCTACGTGCGCTCCTCCGAGGCTTTGCCCATCTGCCGCAAACCCCATGCGATCAGCAGCAACTGACCGACCCCAATCCCGACCCCTGCCCAAGCGGTGATGATTTCGTGTTCCATACCATCTTCTCTTGCAGCAAGATGCCCTCGGCTCCAGAATGCCGCGCCTGTCGGCTTCTCTCTGATTTTTTCGGTCCGAGCGGTGGTGAGAACCGCAAAAAATCATTCTTTGTTTTGAAGGAGAGACGACATCAAGATTTTGTCTCTCACGGAGCATCTCCTGGCCTAATCTTCTTGCCAAACGATCAAAGAAAGTTCCGAGAAAATCATCCTTCTTCCCCAGCATATAGGCAGTCCACCTTTTGTCATCTTGGTAGGCATCCCGAAGCTTGGCGCTCTTGCGTCTTCGGTCAGCCCTCCATTGTTGAGAAAAGGCGTCGCGAAAGTCTTGCGCAGAAACCATATACATCTCCTTTTCATCAATTCGTTGTTAGTCAAGGATATTCCTACCCTAATTAGGGTAGGAATATCCTGCGAAGATTATACTTAGAAACTGAAAAGGAGGCGGTCATGTCCAGCCTGTTCTCTGGTGGCTGCGCGTGTGGCGCGGTTCGATATGAGTGTACGGCCGAGCCGGTGTTCTCGTGGAACTGCCACTGTCGGGACTGTCAGCGCGCGAGCGGCAGCGCCTTTTGCCCGGTTTCGTATGTCCCCAAGACGGCGCTCTCCAGCACTGGGACAGTCGCCTATTACGAGGTGAAGGCCGAAAGCGGACGGGCCGTCCGGCGCGGCTTTTGTCCGCAGTGCGGCTCGCCGGTCTTTATCCTGGCCGAGCTTGTTCCCGAGTTGATAGGCGTCTGGGCTGCCAGCCGGGATGAACCGGGCCGGTTCCAGCCTGCGGTCAACGTCTGGACCGCGAGCGGCCAGCCCTGGGATGAGATGCACGCCGCCCTGCCGGCCTGTCCGAAAGCCCCGACCGACGCGGAGATGCAGCAGATACTGGGCTTTGCGTGAAAGGGCCGAGATCAAGATTCCGTCTTTTCCCTTGACGCGGCTCCGGCGTTTTTCATACAGTCAGGGTCAATCACACACAAAGAGGAGGCAGGCTATGATCACACGCAGCAACCCGGATGTGGGCTATATGTCGGACGAGGCTTTCCGGACCTACGGCTTCACCCAAAGCATCAGAGCCGGGAATATGCTCTATCTGTCGGGTGTCGCTCCCTTCAAAGGCAACCTTGATGATGTTGAGGTCGTCGGGGTCGGAGATATCCGCGCCCAGGTCGCCCAAGTCCTGGAGATCATCCAACGCTGTCTGGCCGCCGAGGGCGCGACCTTCAAAAACTGGGTCGCCCAAACCGTCTATACCACGAATATGACCGAACTCCAGAAAACGGCTGACATCTTTCGCGAGGCATTCGGGGACTATACGCCGACGAGTACCTGGGTCGAGATCAAGGGCCTCTTTGTGCCCGAGCAGATGGTCGAGATCAACGGGACTGCCATCTTAGACTGAGCCCGTCGTCTTTTGCCGAGTAGCCCAAAGGAGTTTCGTCATGCCAGACCAATTCGCCTATTTGGATGCAACCGCCCAGGCCGAACTCGTGAGAACGGGCACGGCCTCACCCCTGGAGCTGGTCGATACCGCAATTGCCCGAATCGAACAGCTCAACCCCCAGCTCAACGCGGTGATTCACCCCCTGTTTGAAAAGGCGCGCAGCCAGGCCCAGGCCGCCGACCTGCCGGACGGTCCCTTTCGCGGCGTCCCGTTTGTCATGAAGGACCTGCTCGGGGGTCCGGCGGGAGAGCCGCTGCATAACGGCATGCAGTTCCTGAAGCGGCTGAACTTCACCTCACCGCAAGACACCTATCTGTCAGTGAAGTTTCGTCAGGCCGGCTTTATCAGCGTGGGTCGGACCAACACGCCGGAGTGGGGGCTGATGGGCACGACCGAACCCGCGGCCTACGGCCCAACCCATAACCCGTGGAATCTCGATCATTCTCCCGGTGGCTCAAGCGGTGGGAGTTCCGCTTGTGTCGCGGCCCGCATGGTCACGGTCGGGCATGGGGGCGACGGGGGCGGGTCGCTGCGTATTCCGGCCAGCATGTGCGGCATTGTCGGGCTCAAACCCAGCCGGGGTCGGGTGTCGTTTGGTCCGGGTATGGGCGAGTGCTGGCACGGGATGGCCAACGAAGGCGTGATGACGCTTTCGGTCCGCGACATGGCGGGCGTGCTCGATAGTATGCACGGTGTCATGCCCGGCGACCCTTATTCCGCGCCCACGCCCGTTCGGCCGTACACCGCAGAAGTCGGGCGCGACCCCGGCAGGCTGCGTATCGGCCTCATGCTCCAGCGGCCGCGCAACGATGCCCCCCTGCACCCGGAGTGCAAGCTCGCGGTCGAGCAGACCGGCAAGCTGCTCGAATCGCTCGGCCATGCGGTTGAGGTCGCGCATCCCGCAGCCTATGACGAGCCCGAGTGGATCGACCACTGGACCCGTGTGGTTAACGCCCACTCGGCCCTGACCGCGGATGAGATCGAAGCCGCCGCCGGGCAGCGCATCGGCGAGGGCGATATCGAGCCCTACGCCTGGCGCTTCGTAGAAGAGGGTCGCAAGATTTCGGCAACCAGTTATCTGGCCTCGATGAACTGGTTGCACGCCTGGGCACGCCGCCTGGCCGGTTGGTGGGCCGACGGTTTTGACCTCCTGGTCACCCCGACGCTTGGCGAGCCGCCGCCGCGCCTGGGCGATATGGGTGGGCCCAGCGCGGACAATCTCGCCAAGTGGGAGCGCAATCTTGAGGTGATTCCCTTTACGCCGGCGAATAATGCCTCGGGCCAGCCAGGGCTGTCGCTGCCGCTCCACTGGACCCCGGACGGGTTGCCGGTCGGCGTCCATTTTGTCCCGGCCTACGGCCAAGAGGACTTGCTGCTGCGGATTGGCTCCCAGATTGAGCAGGCCCAGCCGTGGATGGACAAGCGTCCGCCGGTGTGCGCGTAAACCCTCCCCCCGGCCCTCTCTCTGTGGGAGAGAGAAATTTTTGTAGGGTGTGCCCTGCGCACCAGCAGGTTGGCGCGGGTGCACAGTGGGTGCATATGATGATACGGTCAGAAGAAACCCACCCCGGCCTGCGGCCACCCCTCCGAGGAGGGGAGCTGAATGAAGAGTTTGGCCAAGAAATGAGTATTAATTCCGTAAAACGTAAGGAGGGAATATCATGGCGACGAAAAAGGCAACGAAAAAGGCAACGAAAAAGGCCGCCCCCGCACAGAACGCAGCCGCTGCGAAGATTATCGATCCGGGCTGGAGCTGGGACGATAAGCTGCCTCTGGCCCAGGCGAAACAGATCGGCAACACCATTTACGTGTCCGGCCAGGTCGCTTTCAACCCGCAGGGCAAGCTGGTTGGCAAGGGTAATATGAAGGCCCAGACGCGCCAGGTCTTCCGCAATATCAAGGCAGTCCTGGCCGCAGCGGGCGCCAAGATGGACCATATTATCAAGATCAATACCTATATTACCGACGGCAGCAAGTTCATGGAGATGCTCGAAGCGCGCGGAGATATCTTCGGCGACAACCCGCCGGCCAGTACGGCCGTTGTGGTGGCCGGCCTGGCTTTTCCGGGGCTCCTGATCGAGGTGGAAGCGATTGCCGTCAAGCCGTAACGCCGCGCTTCTCGACCAGACCCGGAACCCGCAGCACCTCAAGGGCTTGCTGCTCATGCTCGGCGCAAGTTTGTGCTGGAGCACGGGTGGTCTGTTTGTTCGCTCCGTCAGCATCCCCAATAGCTGGGAGATTGCCTTCTGGCGCTCGCTCGCCATGGGGGTGTTTCTTCTCGTCTGGCTCTCTTTTCGCTACGCGGGCCGGGTGCAACGAGCGGTCGTCGCCATCGGGCCGGGTGGCTTCCTGGCCGGTCTGTGTCTGGCGGCCTCATTCCTGGGTTTTATTCTCGCCGTCACCCAGACCACGGTGGCGCATACCCTCGTCATCATCAGCACTTCGCCCTTTCTGGCCGCGCTTTTGGGCCGGGTGTTTCTGGGGGAACTGGTGCCGGTGCGGCGCTACGTGGCGATGAGCATCGCCCTGACCGGCATCATCGCCATGTGTCTCGATTCTCTCACCGCCGGGACGCTGGCCGGGAGTGTCATCGCCGCTGGCGTTGCGGTCGCCTTTGCGGTCTGTGTGATTCTGCTGCGTCACAGTCAGGCGCGAGCCGATATGACGCCGGCCATTCTGGTTGCCGCGCTCATCTCCAGCGCTGTGGCCCTGCCCTTCAGCCAGCCGTTTCAGGCTGCGTGGCAGGACATCGGCACATTGGCCTGTATGGGCACCCTTCAGGGCGGGTTGGGTTGCCTGCTCATGACGCTGGCGGCGCGGCATATTACCGCGGTCGAAGTCAGTCTCCTGGCTCTCCTGGAAACGATCCTTGGTCCGCTGTGGGTGTGGATCGGCGTGGGAGAACGGCCCAGCGATCTGGCCATTGTCGGCGGCCTGGTTGTGGTTGCCTCGTTAGCGCTGAACGAACTCCTGGGTCTGTACGGACAAGGCCGCACAGGGGAAGCACCGGCTGCACTGCCCTCAGGTCAATCCGTGTGATCTCGTTTATTATTCCCGCCTATAATGAGCAGGATAACATTGGCCAAACGCTCCAGGCCCTGCACCAGGCCGTTCAATCCTTAAACACAGCCTGTGAAATTCTGGTGGTGGATGACGCCTCGACCGACCAGACCGCCTCACTCGCCGCGGCGAGTGGCGCGCGTGTCCTTGCGGTCAGGAAGCGTCACATTGCGGCAACCCGCAACGCCGGAGCGCACGCAGCACAAGGCGAATATCTCTTCTTTATTGACGCGGATACCTGGGTCAACGCGCGCCTCCTCCACGCGGCCGTTCGAGCCCTCCGACAGGGCGCGGTGGGTGGCGGCAGTCGGTTTCGCTTTGACCGGCCGCTACCCTGGTATGGCAAAATCGCCGAGCGCATCGTGCCACCGCTGTACAGCCTGGCGGGACTGGCCAGCGGAAGCTTTCTGTTTTGTACCCGCTCCGCCTTTGAGGCCGCTGGCGGTTTTGACGAGAGGCGCTACGCATCGGAAGAAGTTTGGCTGAGTCTGGCGCTCCGCAAACAGGGCAGATTCGTGATTCTGCGCGAGCACGTCATCACTTCCGGTCGTAAACTCCGGGTGTATTCACTCCGAGAGACGTTTCGTTTGTTTGGCTATCTGCTCCGCACAGGTCCACGAGCGCTGCGTCAACGCCAAGGGTTGGAGTTCTGGTATGGTGAGCGGCGGGCGGATACGTCCGAGCCGGAGGAGAGCGGCTGACCGCCGCGCAGCCGTGCTTGTCGGATTACGCTGCGCTAATCCGACCTACTGTCTACAAGAAATCCCCTCCCTGGACGTGTGATGCATATTACGGGGCACTGTAGAAGGAGCGTGTCGAGGATAGGCTAAGCTCACTTTCCCTACCATAGGAGGTGAGCGATGCCCATGGATCTCGACACGTTCCTGGTGGCTTTATATACCATCGTGGACGATCTGTACCAGCAGCAGGCTGCGCGGGTGAAGCCGGTGCGCCCGGGCCCTCGGCCGACGGTCTCGGACAGCGAAGTGCTGACGTTAGCCCTGTGTGTGCAGTGGTGGGGGCGCTCGGAGCGGGCGTTTCTCCGCTATGCGCGGGCGCACTGGCGGGCGTATTTTCCGCGCTTTCTGAGTCAGAGTGCGTATAACCGGCGGTGTCGGGACTTGGCGGGGGTGCTGGTGGCCCTAGTCCCGCTCGTGGCGCGGGAGTTGCGGGCCGCCCCGGCGGCCTATGAGGTGGTGGACACCGTGGCGGTACCCTTGCTGCGCCGCTGTCGGGGGCAACGCCACCGGCTGTTTGGGGCCGAAGCGGCTATCGGGCGGGGCGGCAGTGACAAAGCGGGGTACTATGGCGGCAAACTGCTCCTGGCCGTCGCGCCCACGGGGGTGGTGACGGGCTTCGTGCTCGCCCCGGCCAACATGGCGGATCGCTGGCTCGCGGACGCCTTGCTGTGCTGGCGGGTGGACCCGCACGCGCCGCCGCTCCAAGTGGCGGACTTACCGGCCCCGCGCCGTCCCAATGGTATCCCCTATGTCGGTCCCACCGGGCCGCGCTGGCCGCCGAGCGGCGCGGGCGCGCGCAGTCACGGACCGTATCTGGCCGATGCGGGCTTCTGCGGGACGTGGTGGCAGCAGCATTGGCGCCACGCCTCTGGTGCCGCCCTCCTCACGCCCCCCGACTATCAGGGCCCGCAGGCCGCAGCGGCCAAACGCCAGCACGCCCGCTGGCGGCAGGTGGTCGAGACGATGAACGGCCATCTGATCCGCACCTTCGGCCTCCACTTTCCGGGCGCCCGCAGTAAACACGGCCTCCTCGCCCGCATTGCCGCGAAACTGGCCGCCGTCAATGTCGGCTGCTGGCTCAATCGCCTCTTCGGGCGCCCCCCTTGGGCCTTTGCCACCCTCTTCCCCGCCTAACAATGTGCATCACACGTCTTGGAGGGGTGGCCCGAAGGGCCGGGGTGGGTTCCTGGAACGCACCTACGAGCAGACCCACCCCGCCGCTGCGCGGCACCCCTCCGAGGAGGGGATGTTTGGCTGCCTCGCTTCCTCACAGGTCGCAAGCCCAGGATGTTCAGCCCTCTGCCTCAGGCACACACCGGCGGCAGTTTATCGATCCACGGCTGAGCCTGCTCAAGCTGCGCCGCAACGCTGAGCAACACGTCTTCCCGTCCGTAGGCGGGCATGAGATGTACGCCAACCGGCAGGCCGTCTTCACTCCAGTGTAAAGGCAAGGAAATCCCTGGCTGGCCGGTCACATTCGCAACCGGGGTGTACGGAATCAGCTCGATCACCCGCCGATACACCTCATCCGGGTCGGCCGCGGCACTGCATAATTGACCCAGAGGCGGCGCCGGTGAACTCAGAGTCGCAGTGAGGAGCAGGTCAAACCCGTCTGCCCACCAGGCGGCGAGACGCCGTTCCCAGCGTTCCAACCATTCGAGCGCGGCAATATATTCCGTCACGCCGATGGACCGGCCCCGGTTCATGAGAGCCCAGGTGTAACGCTCAAAATCGCCAGGCCCGACTTCGCGGCCGAGCGCGTCGGCAACGTCTTCGGCGGTTCGTGCGGAGTGGGCGAGCACAATCGTGCCAAAGGGAGCCCCCCATTGCTCGTCCAGCGCTTCCGGATACGCGGTTTCGACCCGATGGCCGAGGGATTCCAGGAGTTTTGCCGTATTTTCTGCCGCGGCTATAGATTCGGGATGTAGGGCGTCTTGATTGCCTGGCCGCTTGGTCATCAGGCCAATGCGGAGCGAGCCGGGCTCACGTTGGGCGGCCTCGGCGAACGAGCCCTCACACGCGGGAGCCGTATACGGGTCGCCCGGCATAGGCCCCGCAGTCGCATCAAGGACGGTGGCCGCGTCACGCACGGACAGCGAGACCACCCCTTCGGCAATACAGCCGGCCCATGCTTCGCCATAATCCGGCCCGAGCGATAAACGCCCCCGGCTGGGTTTCAGGCCGACCAGCCCACACGCGCTGGCCGGGATGCGGATTGACCCCCCGCCATCATTGGCGTGCGCCACGGGAACTATACGCGATGCCACCGCCGCTGCACTGCCGCCGCTCGACCCACCGGTCGAGTGGTTGGTATTCCACGGATTCCGGGTTGGCCCGTAGGCTTCCGGCTCCGTCGTGGTGGCGAAGCCAAATTCCGGGGTGTTGGTCTGGCCAATCGTAATCAGGCCGGCGGCACGGAATTTGTCGGCCAGATAGGTGCTGTGCGGCGCCGTGTATTGCGCCGCTTTGAGCCCCTTGCAGCCACTATGGATCTCATCCCCGGCATGCACGCAGAACAGGTCTTTCAGCAGAAATGGTACCCCCTTGAGCGGACCGTCGGGCAAGGCTGCCGAGTCGGCTTCGGCACGCGCCTTTTTATACCGCGGACGGATCACGGCATTGAGTTGCGGATTGAGTTTTTCCACCCGCTCGATAGCGGCATCCACAAGCTCCCGTGGACTGACTGCTCCGCTCCGCACCAGCTCGGCCTGCGCGGTTGCATCCATTTTCGTGAGATCGTCTGCCATAGTGGTCCCTCCCTTACGGTTGATTGTGAATTATCACGGCAGGCGGGAAAGTTTGTCAAGGAAGACAAAAGGAAGCAGTAAATATTTGCTTGTCATTCGAGATTCCCGCCGCTACTCTTTATCGTCTCCATTGAGCCTGGAGCCTGAGGAAAGGACGTATATGGACCGTATCGGCGTTGGTTTCTGGGGCGGGATGGCGGTCAATGAACTCATTGACTGCGTCAGCCTGGCAGATCAAAAAGGCTATGAGTCTGCCTACCTGATCGAAAGCTTTGCCGATGCCTTTGGCGTGCTGTCGGCGTGCGCGCGTGAAACGTCCGATATCATCTTGGCGACCGGCGTGGCCACAGTCTTTACGCGTAATCCGACGACCATTGCTACCGCCGCCGCAACCGTGGATGCTATTTCAGCCGGCCGCTTTCGACTCGGCTTAGGCATCGGCCACTCGGAAATCCACCGGGCGCGAGATAATCCGGAACCGGGTCGCCCCTTCCCTTTTGACCGGCCCCTGCGCCGGCTGCGCGAAACAACCGAGGTTGTCCGCACCATCCTGAAAGGCGCCACCGAGGGCCGGCACGTCAATTATAGCGGCCAGATCTTCCAGATTAGCGACTACGAGCCGTGGCTCCATCCCTACCGCGATACGATCCCGTGCTACTTCGGGGCGCTGTCGGAAAGGACTCTGGCGCTGGCGGGTGAGATCGCCGACGGCGTCCTGCCCATCTTTGTCCCGCTCGACGGCATTCCTGATGTCATATCAGCGGTCCAACGCGGGGCGCGGCGGGTTGGTCGTGATCCGTCGGCCATTGATATCGGCTGCTATCTGCCGTGTTGTGTCAGCCCGGACCCCGCAGCGGCAAAACGCGCCATGCAATACGTGACGGCCATTCATATTACCGCCTATGGCTTATACGCCCAGTATTTTGAAAGGCGCGGCTATGCGGAGACGGTCGCGCGTATGCGGACCTGCGCTACGCGTAGCGATATGGATGGGGCAGCCGCCCTGGTCGCTGATGAGATGGTTGACGCCTTTGCCGTCTATGGTTCCGCCGAGCAGTGTCACCAAAAGATCGCGCGCTACCGAGAGGCCGGGGTGACGCTGCCCATTGTCTACCCCATACATCCGACTTTCACCAACTATCTGCCGGACGCCGCTGCACGGGACGGCATCCGGTATACCATTGAGGCTCTGGCTCCAGGGTAAGAGGGCTTCAGAAGCGAGTGACGCTCTGCCAACACGTGCGGCACTCACCCCGCCTGCTTGAGGACACCCTCGCTTTCCAGCGTTCGGACCTGCTCCGGCGTATAGGACAAATAGGTCGCAAGGATCTCTGCGTTGTGCTCGCCCAGGGACGGCGTCTCAAGCGGCAACTCGTCCGGAAATTCCGAGAACTTGAGCGGCATACCCGGAATATGCAGCGCGCACGCAATGGCACCCATCGCGTGCACCCCCGTCCCGACATCACCCAGGCCCAACATGGGAAACGAGGGCGCGCTATCGGGATCACCGATCATATGCGTCACACCCGCATAGGCTTGCGCAATATAATCATAGCCAGGTTGATCCGACAGCGGACCGGTTTGCCCGAAGGCGGAGACCGAACACATCACCAGGCTCGGATTGATTTCTTTCACCACATCATAGCCTAAACCCAAACGCCCGATTGTGCCGGGTGCGAAATTCTCAACCAGGACATCGACCTGCTCCACCAGCAGGCGCAGGATTTCCCTGCCTTTTGGACTCTTGGCATCAATACACAGGCTTTTTTTGCCCCGGTTCTGCTGGATGAAGTAGGCGCTCCGGCCATCTTTGAGAAAGGGCATCGCCCGCGAAAAATCACCTTTGGGTGCAAGCTCTACTTTAATAATCTCAGCGCCCATCTCGGCCATCAGCCGCGTCACCGTCGGACCGGCCAGCACCTGCGTAAAATCCAGCACCTTGTAGCCGTCTAAAACGTGGATCAACTCTTCGTTTGGCATATGCTCCTCCTTACTATGGCGTCACTTTATCTTGTCCGTTTTTGACGGAGCAAGTAGCGCAGAGGCTCGCCCTGCGCCTCATCCTGGGCTAAGAGAGAATGCAGACAAAGAACAGGCAGCACAGGAGGAAACACATGGCAGCCTATATTATTGTGGATGTTCAGGTGACCGACCCCGAGGTGTACGTCGGCTACACCAAACTCGTCCCGGCAACTGTCGAAGCCTACGGCGGGAAGTTCATCGTCCGGGGAGGAGCCGCTGAAAACATGGAGGGCGACTGGGAACCCAACCGGGTGGTTGTGCTCAAATTCGAGAGCGTTGCCCAGGCCAAGGCGTGGTATAACTCAGACGAGTACCGTGAGCCGAAGGGCATCCGACACAGCGCCTCTCACGCGAAAATGATCGTGGTTGAAGGGGTAGCGTAATCGCGTATGCAATTCCTGACAACAGATTTATGTGACACCCATCCGGACCTGGTCCGCGTTGTGGAACCCCTGTTCACCAATTACGGCGGCAAGGTCTGTTTTGGTGGTGAGGTCGTGACCATAAAATGTCACGAAGATAATTCCCTGGTAAAAGAGAAGGCCGGCAAGCCGGGGCAAGGAAAGGTACTGGTCGTGGACGGGGGCGGCTCCATGCGCCGCGCCTTGCTGGGCGATATGATCGCAGCCACGGCACTCCGGAATGGCTGGGAGGGGTGCATCATCTATGGCTGTATTCGGGATATTGATGCCATCCGGGCGTTGGAGCTCGGAGTGCAGGCGCTCGGAGTCATCCCCCTACGAACAGAGAAACGTGGCATTGGCGACCTGGATATTCCTGTCACCTTCGGGGGCGTCACCTTTCGGCCGGGTGAGTTTGTGTATGCCGATAATAACGGCATTATTGTATCAGTCGAGCCGCTTATCACGCCTAACGGATGATAGATTGATTTGTACATTTCCATGTGCAAGTATCCGCACATGGCGACCAATTTGCAGATTGACAATAATTTAATGCAAGAAGCCTTGAGGCTGGGCGGACATCGGACGAAGCGGGCAGTTGTTGAGGCAGCGCTCCGTGAGTATGTCCAGCACCGCAAACAAATCAAAATCATAGGCTTGTTCGGTACTATCGAGTATGACACCGGCTATGATTACAAAAGACAGCGGAAAAGAAAGTGAAGGTCCTCGTCGACACGTCAGTATGGTCACTAGCGCTGAGACGTAATCGAAAACCAGATGGCCCACATGTAACGGTATTCCGAGATTTAATCCTTGACGGTCGGACCGCGTTATTAGGCGCCGTTAGGCAAGAAATTCTGTCCGGGATTCGCCATGTTGATCACTTCGAGCGGTTGAAAAATTATCTTCGAGCATTCCCGGATCTTGAGCTGAGCATGGAGGATTATGAGCTGGCGGCGGAGTTCTATAACACCTGCCGGAGTAACGGCATTCAGGGAGCAAATACGGATTTCCTTATTTGTGCGGCAGCCGTGCGAAGGAGTTATGACATTCTGACGACGGACAAAGACTTCGATATTTTTCGTAAACACATACCTATCGTTCTGGTGGAACCGTAAGGGAGAGCCCCACTGAATAGCAGGTCAGCCAAAGGAGGTCCCATGCTCATCGATCAACCTGAAGGCAATTTTACCTTCATCAAAAGTAGCGGCCCTTTTTCTTCGGGCTGCCGTGCCCAGCCCGGCTATGAGGTGGTACATGCCAGCTTTCATCCGCTGCCGGCGCTGGAAAAGGGCTATGAGCTGATTGCGCGTCATCTCCAGCAGCTCGGCCGGCCCATCCAGGCCCTGTGCGGTCTGGAACTGCGCATCCCGCAACCGCTCTCGCCCCAGGGATTTGCCGAGTTCAACGAACCCTACGTCCAGCGGCTCACGGACTGGAATGTCCTGGTTGACGGCCTCAACCCGACGGCACGGACCAATGTGGCGCTGGCCGTGCAGCCGGTTGCGGAGCCCTCGCTCTACGGGTTTTTCTATACCGTGCCCACGGACCACGACCGCCCCAGCTTCGTCCTGTCCGGGGCGGCTGACATCCGGCGGTCCGAAAAAGGGTCCGAAATCGTCAGTCGCGGAGACGTGTCGCCGCAGGGCCTCAGTCAAAAGGCGCAGGCGGTGCTTGAAATCCTGACGGACCGCCTGCAGGAGTTCAGCCTCGCCTGGACCGATGTGACGGCCGTCGAGCTGTACACCGTTCACGATGTACACCCGCTACTGGAAACGGAGATTCTGCCCGGCCTGGCCAGCGGTGGGCATCACGGCCTGCGCTGGCACTACGCCCGTCCGCCGGTCACCGAGGTCGAGGTCGAGATGGGCGCGCAGGGGGTCTATCAGGAATGCGTGCTGCCTGGCTGAGGTGGCCATATGTCACGCTACACTGTCTGGCTGTACGTTGTACTACTTTCCAGCTTCTTCATAGCCGGGAACTCTCCTACAGCGACCTTCCTTGCTGGCAATAACCTCATCGTCCTGGAGGGCGGAACGCTGATCGACGGCACAGGGGAAGAATCCCGGTCCAATACAGTCGTTGCGATGAGCGACGGTACGATTGTGGCGGTAGGCACAAAGGGAGAGTTTCAGTATCCAGCTGATGCAACCATCAGAGACGTGACAGGACAGTATATTATCCCTGGCTTGACTGACATGCATGCCCATATTCCCGTTGGTCCTTTCCAACCGCAAGAGGTCAATGGCAAGGTCAGGATGCGCGTAGGCTATGACGCGGCTGCAACCGAACAGTTTTTGAAGACGCTGCTGGCCATGGGTATCACCACCGTCCGCAGCACAGCGGGCTTAACGGCTGAATCGGTGGCTTTGAAAAAGGCGGTCGCAGCCGGAGCACTCATCGGACCTGATCTGTATGTGGCTGGAAACGTAATCGACGCGCCGCCCAGTTACTGGGTGGGAGACTTTGTGTCCGAAGTCCGTACCGAGGAAGAAGTCCGGGCAGAGGTCCGCAGGCAAGCCGTCGCCGGAGTTGATTTCATTAAACTCTATATTTCTTTGCCGCCCGAACTTGTCTGCGCCGGGATTGAAGAGGCGCAGGCGAATAGTATCAAAGCGTTGGGGCATCTGGCCGCTACAAGTTGGACTGAGGCTGGCAAATGCAAAATAGATGGCCTAGTCCACGCTATCCCCACCGCAGCCTCTCTTCTCCCAGCTGCTCAGAGAGCCGAGTATGCGAAGTTCACAGATATGCGCTCTCTCTACCAATGGCCCGCTCGGGTTGATCTCAACGGAGCGGAAATCGATGAAATGATTACGGTACTCGAGGAACAGAGAATACCCGTTGATCCGACGTTGGTCGTATTTGAAGCGGTCTTTTGGGGGGATGATCCGTCCTACAGCGATCATCCAGAGCTCGGATTGACCCCAGCAGTGGTAGTGGACAGCTGGAAGCAGGGCGGGCACTCATCAGGTTGGACAGCCGAAGATTTTGCAGAAGCGAAGGCAGCCTGGCCTAAGGTCCTGGGCCTCACAAAAATGATGTATGATCGCGGCGTGCGTATCCTGGCCGGTTCGGACACCCCCAATCCATTCGTTATTCCAGGTGTGAGTCTTCATCGCGAGTTGGAATTACTCGTTGATGCCGGCATTCCACCTGCGCAAGTGCTGAAGATTGCCACACGAGACAGTGCTGAGGCGCTCGACATCCTGGACACGCAGGGAACAGTTGAGGTTGGCAAGACCGCAAACCTGGTGGTCCTGACTGCTGACCCTTTAGATAACATTCAGAATACCCGAAAGATCGCAACGGTGTTTAAGGCAGGTGTCGCCTTTGATCCGCAGTCGTTACTTGCCACACACTGATCTTGGTGCTGTCGCAATTTGACTGACGGTGGTGCAATTTTGTAAGGGTGGCGCAGTTTTACGCGTCCCCCTGATAGCGTGAACAACCGTAATGCGTCACGCCTCATCCGGCAAATACGCGATAGCCTCAACTTCCAGCAGGAGGTCTTCAAACGCCAGGGCGGCAACCTGGACGCCCGTACTGGCCGGGTTGAACTTGGTGAAGTATTCCCGTCGAACCGCGAAATACTCCTCGTAGTTCTGAATATTGGTGGTGAAATAGCTCGTCATTTTCACCACGTTATCGAAGGTCGCACCCGCCTGCTCCAAGACCGTTTTCATATTCTCAAAGACTTGTCGCGTCTGTGCCCCCAGGTCGCCCTTGCCAACGATTTGACCGTCAGTATCGACCGCGACCTGGCCCGAGAGAAACAAGAGGTTGCCGATCTTCAGTCCTTGTGAGAGCGGAAAATTCTCGTCCCATTTCCAACCCGGATCGATGATGTGCGGCGTAATCATTGACTCTATCCTCCTGTCCGTATGCGTTTATTTTCCATTGGTTCGTGCGGCACGCCTCTGCTGGGTAGCGGTTTCGTCAACAGTGCGTGAAATCGGATCTATCACGACCCCGTAATCGCTCTCGGCCCCTTCAATCGACACATATTCGTTTCTCACATCGGCCAGGACCGCGGCGGGGTCACGCGTGAGCGGGTCACCCCAACCGCCGCCGCCACAGCTCTGAAAAAACAGGACATCGCCCCGCTCTGAGGGCTCAAGAAACGCCACGTCCGTGACTGTCCGCGCCTGTTCAGTGTCATAGTGGACAACCGCATAATTCCCCACCCCGGCCTGCCCCCCGCAGTAGCCCTGCAAGGCGTGACGCGCACCCTGGACCCAGATATTCAAATAGATGGGCGAGTCGGTCTGGTAGGCCATGCGCCTCATGCTATAGGACGGAGCGCCGCGCCACTGGCCCGCCGCGGCCGAGTCCGTGGAGTACTCCCCTTCCAGATACAGGAAAGGATACTGGATCTCCGTCATTTCGACCGAAGCCAGTTGGAGGGCACAGAACAGCGCCGACCAGCCGCCCCAGCCATCGACCCCATACGTTCCTCCGGAGCTGACGGGCGAGGCATGATAGTCATAGCTGATGAAGAAATTCTTGGTGCGGGGATCCTCGCCGTGCGTCCAGAGCATGCTCAGGTCTATGCTGGTGGTGCCGACCCGTTCGGGTACAATCTTTCCCAACGCCTGCATGACCGCTTCTCCGATCGTACAGCCGATGCAGATGGTGGCATACCCGGCAGCGGCCGGCGGGTCGGGATTCACCACCGAGCCCTCCGGCAGGACGACCCGGATTGGCCGGAAAAATCCCGAGTTAATCGGCACTTCCGGGCATACCGCGGAAAAGCAGCCATACACGTATGAAATAGTATTCCCCACTACGCTGTTAATAACCCCCGGGCTTTGGGCGTGAGAGCCGCTGAAATCCACGACCACTTCACCCTCTTTCACCTCAATGCAGACATCCACATTGATGTTCTCGTTGCCTCGAAAGTCCTGGTCTAGGAGACTGCGACCGGTATAGACGCCTGTGGGCCACTGAGCGATGGCATTGCGAAACTTCTTCTCACTGTAGTCAAAGGTATACTGGACGCCCTCCTGGACGGTCGCCAGACCATATTTATTGACCACCGCCCGAATGCGCTCTTCGCCTATTTTGCAGGCACCGATCATGGCGTTAATGTCCGCGATGGCAATATCGGGTAAGCGGTTGTTTGCCTTCAGCAGATCCCAGACATCCCGCCGCCGCTCGCCCTTTTCAAACACCTTGACCGGAGGAAAGCGAAAGCCCTCCTGCCAGACTTCCTCGGCCTCGGCATTGAGTCCGCCCGGCACCGGGCCACCAACGTCCAGCATATGCGCGCGCACCGAGGCAAAGAAAACCGGTTTGTTATTGCAGAATATGGGCATGATGATGGTGTAGTCGCCGATATGCGTTCCGCCAAAAAACGGGTCGCAGGCCAGAATCACATCACCGTCGTTCAGGTCGCCGCGGAAGAACCGAATACAGGCTTCGACCGAGGTCAGGCAGGCATAGATATGCACCGGCACCGCATCCCCCCGAGAAACCAGCCCGACCTGCTTGCCGTCGTAGGAGAACACCCCGGCCGAACAATCATGGGCTTCGTTAAAAATCGGCGAGACCGAAGCCCTGACCATGGTCTTGATGATTTCCTCAGCAACCGACTCAAAATATTCCCGAATGATTTCCGCAGTGATTGGTGTGATCATGGCATTGCTCCTGTCTGAGGCATACTCACTCGTCGGCCGAAGTCCACGAGGAGTGAGCTGAATGGCTTTTGCGTTGGGCTTCCGCTTGTGTCGGGCCGGTGGGTCCTCCCCCGGCTGTGCGCAAGGTCAACACCCCGCCCGCAAGGCGTCGGTCGGCGCAGAAAGTATCGACGGAGAGCTCCGCGTTTTCCGTCCGGATACTGAAGACTGGACGCATATCCGGACTTTTCTCATTGGGCGATCCATTGAGACAGGCTGTTACAGAGGCTGGTTGGCGAAACGCAACTCTGACTTCGGAAGCCGGTGCGCCTTGCCCGTCCCCAGCGGCTCGCCCATCAGAAACGATTTCTAAACGTTCGATAGATATTTCGGGAAACGCGATCTCGCATTTTTCGACCGACGGCAGTTTACGCCGGGCAAAATAACCGGGCGGACCCCAGCCGCTTACTCCGTCCACACTCGCCGCCCCAGGATAGATCAGAGAGTCAAGCGAAAAAATCCGATACTTGGCAAAACAACAATGCACCAACGCCTGGGTGGGCATACGGGGTAAAGGCTGATCCGTACACGCGCTCAGTGCGACCGAAACCGCGTTGATGATCTCACTACCTGGGTGAGCCTGACCCCAGCCGACTGCCGCGGGGTAAGCTGGTCGGACGAGTGATCCTTCGTCAGCCTGGAACCGAACGACGCGCAGGACCCCGGAATTCATGGGCAGATCATCCCCCAGCAGACTGATCAGCGGTAGCAGGGCACTCCCGCAGCTTGCACCCCAGGCACTATTCATAAACGAGGGGCTTTGGGCATCCGAGCCGGAAAAATCAAGCGTCACCTGTCCGTCCCGCACTTCCAGTTGACAGCGGACAGCCGGCGAGCGCTCGGCACAGTCATGGCCTAGTGTGGCCTGACCGTGGAAAATGCCCGGCGACCAGTCGCGGATCAGCGTCCGGGTCGCTGCTTCCGAATAGTCCAGCGCATATTCCAGCCCTTCGACAAAAGGCTCGAAACCGTACCGGGCCAGCATCCGCTGGACGCGCTCCTGCCCCAGCGCAAGGGTCGCCAGCATGGCGTCCAGCAAGCCCTGAGTTTGGTCCGGCACCCGGCTGTTGAGCAGAACGGTCTGATGGATATCTCTGTCCAGCCGGCCAAAGCGAGCAAGTTTGATCGGAATAATACGCACACCTTCGGCCCATACTTCCAAGGCCGGCGGATTATAGCCGCCCACGACCTGACCGCCAAAGTCCGGCATATGGACCCGGACGAGGAGGCAGCCCAGCAGTTCCTCGGTGGCGTAGACCGGCGCAAAAACTGTCAGGTCCTGGGTCTGCGTCCCCCCCCGATACGGATCGTTGGTCACCACCAAATCGCCGGCCCGCAGATCAAACTCATAATAGTCGAGAATGGCTTGCGCGGTGAGCGCCAGGGAGGGGATATGAAACGGGTTTTCGGCAACAACCACCTCACCGCTCGCATTAGTGAAGGCAACCGCATAGTCGCGGGCTTCACTCACCGTCTCGGACGGACTGTTATGTTCCAGGGCGATGCTCATATCGTCCACAATCGCCCGCAGATTATGACGCAGGATTTCTCGTTTGACGGGGCTTAATTTCGGTCTCTGGTCCATGGGGCTTATTTGGCGACCTGAATGACATAGGTCAGAAACTGATCGAGCATTGCTTCCTGGTTCGGATAAATGACCACATTCGTGTTTGTTTCCTCGATAATCGCCGGGCCGGTAATGAGGTTGCCGGGCCGGACCCGCTCACCCGCGTAAATATCGGTTTCTACAAAGCCGTGCGGCTCGAAGTACACCGGACGACTGCCTGTGCGCGCATGGCCGGCATCTTCGTCTTCAAACGGATGGCTTTCAAAATGCAGCGGCGCACGCACCCCGATCATGTCCAGGCGCACACTGACGATCTCCACAGACTGCTCGGGCCGCTGAAATTTATAGATTTGCTGGTGCAGTTCGTGAAACTCCTCCAGAGTTTGCGACAGACTGACCTCGCTCAGACGACGCGTCCGTGCCTGGATGGGCACGATCACTTCCTGTACCTGACCTTCGTAGCGAATATCGAGGAAACGTTGGACCAGCATTTCGCGGATGCGGGAGCGATCGCCTAACAGCACTTCGGCCTCCTGGTGCAGACGCGCCAGAACGCTGTTCAGTTCCTCCAGGTCAACCTGATCGGACTTGGCAATAAACGATTGCACCTTGGAGACTTTGAAATTAGCGATCAGGTTTCCCAGTGCGGATAAGACCGAAGCATTTTTCGGGACCAGAATGGTGCGGATGCCAAGGTCGCGGACTTGCGTTCCCGCGTGGACCGGCCCGGCTCCCCCAAAGGCCAACAGCGCAAAATCTCGCGGGTCCCGCCCCCTGGCAACCGATACATAGCGGATAGCGTTAATCATGCTGTTGTTGGCGATGTCAAAAATCCCGCTGGCCGATTCTTCCACGCTGATCTTCATGGGCTCGGCAATATGATGCTGGATCGCCTGGTGGGCGGCATGTCGATCAAGCTCCATTTGTCCATCCAGAAAAGAGCCCGAGTCGAGATAGCCCAGGACAAGATCGGCGTCCGTCACCGTGGGCTCGGTTCCGCCCCGGCCATAGCAGGCCGGCCCAGGCTGGGCGCCAGCCGAGCGCGGCCCGACCCGGAGTGCCCCGGCGTCGTCGAGCCAGGCAATCGAGCCGCCGCCGGCCCCAATGGTATGAATATCGATTAGCGGGATAGCGACCCGATAGCGGCTGATCCAGTTATCCACCCCAACCTCCGGAGCGGAATCCTTAATCAGACAGACATCGTAGCTCGTGCCGCCCATGTCGGCCGTAATAATATTCTTATAGCCGGACTGCCCGCCTAAGAACGTCGCTGCCACCACGCCGCCCGAAGGACCGGACAAGACGGCCTCCACACCGTGCTCGCGCGCAAAGCCGATATCCATCATCCCGCCGTTGGACTGCATCAGGAAGAGTCCGCCCCGGAAGCCCTGGGCTTCGAGCCTGGCGGATAGCTGTTCCAGATAGGCTCGCAGTTTCGGGCTGGTATAGGCGTTCACAACCGTGGTGCTGACCCGTTCGAACTCTCGTACCTGGGGCAGCACGTCCGAGGACAGGGTGACAAACAGGTCCGGGGCGACCTCGTGGATAATGTCCCGCACACGTCGCTCGTGAACAGGATTCACAAAGCTGAACAGCAGACAGACGGCAATGGCCTCGACCCCAACACCGCGCAGGCGCTCCAGCGCCGTATACACCTCCCGCTCGTCCAGCGGCGTGACAATCTGACCGCTGGCATCAATGCGCTCGGTCACACCCAGCCGTTTCCCGCGCTCAACAATGGGATGGGGTGGCGGCAGACGAATATCAAACAGGCTCTCTTTATACCCGCGGCGCAGCTCAATAACGTCTCGAAAGCCCCTAGTTGTGATCAGGCCGATGTTCGCGCCGGCAAACTCCAGCATGGTGTTCGTCACAACGGTCGTGCCGAGGACAATAGGATCAGTCTCGGCCAGGAGCGTCTGAAGGGAGATGCCAAAATGGGCCGCAATCTGCTCCAGCCCAGCAAAGACGCTGGCCGCTTCATCAGTGGCGATCGTCGGCGTCTTCCCGCTATACATCTGCTGGTCGGTATTGACCGCAACAAAATCGGTAAAAGTCCCGCCAACGTCGATTCCAATGCGATAGCCCATGAGTGCGTCTCGAATAATCCTTAGCTGAAATAAAGAGAAATGCAAAAACCCTATGCGACCTTATATGCCTCCCCTAGGGTACGACTGCCATTGCCTCAACTTCGATTCGGACCTCATCCGAGACAAGCCGGACCACTTGGACCGTGGCCGAGACCGGCGGCTCACTCGGCCAATACTCGTTCCGGACCTCTTGGATGGCCAACACATCGTCCATGTCTTGAATATAGACCGTCATTTTGACGACGTCGTTCAAGGCCGCGCCGGCCTCGGCAAGAATCGCTCGCATCTGCTCAAAGATGCGCCGTGTTTGCGCCTTCACATCGCCGGGGGCGACCGTGTTCCCGTTTTCGTCGCGCGCAGTCATGCCCGTTGTAAAAACAAGGTCGTGCCCCGCAGGCACCTGGGTCGCTTGCGCCCAAGGCCCGAACTCGCCTGGCCGTGACCAGAACGAGGTGTTCAGAATCTTCTTTGTGCTCATTGTTTCTCTCCCTGGTTAATCGACCGTGTCCAGCACTTGAGACGCCGCACTCGTAGCGCACTACTCCCGCGCCACCAGCCTGTACGGACCGACATCTCCCCTCGCGCCTAAACCTTCTCCATTGGGATATCGGACATTTTCAGATTAGAGAAGCATTCTTTTCCCAACCGCATGGACTCCGGAGTTTCCTTGAAAGAATTGATCATCACGGCCTCGTAGCTCTCAAGATTCTGGGTGTAATTCACTGCCAAACCCCGAGTCTTTCCATAGTAGGCTAGACCACCCTGAAGGAGTTCACAGCACCGCTTGATCACCTCGTTCCTAGAGAATCCTTTGGAGGACGAAAGGACATACAGAAAATCTGGCTTCGAATCCAAGTAAGCCACCTGATAGACCATCGGTTCGTTTGAATCTTCTTCCTTGACCTTCTCAACCGCACCAGATAGCGATGCCCCGAGCTTTCGCCTCTCATCTAGGACGAGGTCACACAGCTCATCTTGAATCATAAGATAGTTGCTTCTCTTCAGAGCCGGGTCGAACAGACGAACCAACTCCTCATCCAGTCCATCTTCATACGACTCAAGCCTTGTGGATAGACGGTCAGACAAATGTTCGATTGGTTTAGCCTGCAAGTTCGCGATTTTCCTCTTTCTAATTAAACTCTTGACCTCGGTCTTATGCTCGCCAATCTCTTCGAGGATGTCCTGAAGTGAAGCGACCTCACAGGGAGATCCTCCGTAGAGAACATAGAACTCAAAGATATGTTTCTCTATGCCGACAGTTCGTTGCAGCCGAGAGCAGATTGCATTGCGTGCTTCCAGATATAGGATGAGATCATTGATCGTCCTTAGTTCAATCAGAATGTTCAAGAAGTCGTTTACGGAGAGGTAGGAAATGGGAACCGAATCGACCTCGAGTGGTATGTCCTGATTGAGAGCTACTGCCTCGAGCGTTTCGACAATGACGACTGCTCGGACGGGCTCGATTTGGTTGGGCTTGAAAGAGACCTGTCCCCGTCTCTGGTGGCTGCACCAAAACTCTCGTGTCTTGAATGTCCTGATACCGCCCCCCACCTGCCTCAGTGCGGCTTTCGTGCTCTTCTGAACCCACCGCACGAGTGTGTCACCAGTCCTTGTTTTAGGGTCCTGCTGACATTTCATCGAAACAAGAATTCCCCTGCCTCTCAGAGCGAGCAGCAGGTCAACGACCTCCTTGTCTGAATTGACTGTGTACTGAGGACTTCGAAAGACATTTTCCCACGTCAGGGGTACACTCGCCAGCCGCTCAAGAAATCTTTCAGCCTGATCTGTTCTTTGCATTCTAGAGTCCTGAAGTAATTTGGTGCGCGCTTCGCGTAACGCGTCGAAGCTGCCAATCACGGAAGCACATGTTGCTCATCGGCACCTTTCTGGCGCGGTCATAGTCCATCATCTCCCACGTCAGGGGGGTTTCATTCAATCTCCATGCTCCACCACTTGCCGTGTACCCTACGATAAGTGGCTTCTGGGTCATAGGGCGTGATCTGCAGGGCCAGGGCGTGGACGGTCAGTGTCCCGACCTTCTGGCAGAGTTCCCTGCTGGTACAGCGGAAAGGTCAGCTTAGCGCTGATCTCGGTGGAAAAATTACGCAGCTCGGTGAGGCTCATGGACGAACGCCGGCTCACCGAGGCTTCCAGGTCCAGGCTGGGCAGGAAGCGGCCCATTATTTCTCTGACCCTGGCCGCGGCGGCGTGTTCATTGAAGCGGGCAGCGATCACCTCGGGATTGTCGGCCTAAGCCGCGGTCACCGCCGCTTCGAGCGTCTAAAGGATGAGGAAATAAGAGACGCATAGTCGCTCAGCGTGAAGTTGACACCCCTGATCTTGTCTCCCTGCTACCGTTATTTGCCGAGCTGCTCGCGTAGCTCTCGCGTGGCCTCTTGGTCGATAGCGAGCGTTTCGTCCTCGATACTACCGGTCAGGACAACTCCATACGCGGCTCGGGCCTGCTCGACCGACACCCAGCGTTCAAGGACGTCCCGACGAACATCTTCCGGATTGCGCTCGGTCGGCGGACCATAACCGCCACCGCCACAGTCCCGGTAGCGTATGAACTCACCAGGCAGCAGGTCTCCAGTAAAGATGTTCGGCAACGGAATCTCGTTCCCGTCCCGGTCGATCTTCATTGCCCAGGCCTTACTGCCAGCCTGACCGCCTCGCACACCTTTGGCCGGAGTCTCGTAGCCTTCCATAGGAAAGGTAAAGGTCACTGGATCGCCTTTCGGACCGTATTCCGCTTCAATCGCAGGCGCGCCCCGAAACCGTCCCGGTCCACCACTGTCCTGGGCTAATTTTTCAGACTTCACGAACAACGGGTACTTCTGTTCGTCGATCTCAACGCTGTCCCGGTACAAGAGGCCCGAGATCACGGCAATACCGTAGGTCACCCAGCCGTCGCACACAGGAGAAGCTGGCCCGCCATTGCCCCCAAGGATGAGCTGGTTGACGTAGGCAGCACCGTTGCGCCGCGTGTCCGTACCCGAGATAACTGCATAGCCCGCGTTTTGGGCAACCCCGCCTTCCGCAGTGCCCCAGCCATCACCGAGTTCAGCAAAGGCTGACTGGGTGATGCCCACCAGCCGGTTGGCCGGATTCGTGGTCGCGAGTGAACAAGAATGCGGAAAGCGCGGAATACCGGCCACACACCCTTCTCGTAGCTTGACGTGGATACGCCGGAAGCTGCCGGCATTGTGGGGTACGTCAGGGTCCAACGCGCTAAAGATACCTTGCATGACGCTCGATATCGAACATGCCTCCGACGAGTTCGCCCCGCCGGCAACGTTGTCTGGGTTATCGCGGAGGTCGACTTCAATCCGACCATCCTGCGTATCGATAGCAATTTCGACCTTGAGCGGCAGGCCATCGGGCAGACCTGGAAACGGGTCGTGCCGACCAGTCCCGATCACGTCGCCACTTGACAGCTGCCTGATGGCGTGTATCATACGACGTTCCGAATAATCCAACCACTCGTGAACGAATGTCTTGATCGTCTCGGATCCGTACTTTGCAACAAGGTCCTGAATCTTACGCTCACCAACCCGGGCCGCGCCTACCATCGCCAGATAGTCACCATACCACTGCTCGGGAACGCGGATTCGCCGGCGACACAAGCGGATAATGTCATCGACATCTGCGTAGGCGCGTTGAACGCAGACGCAGGGGAAAAGCAACGCACCCTCTTCGTATACGTCGCGTGCAGCCGGCATATACGAGGTAGGCAAAGCATTGCCGATATCGGACAAGTGGGCCTTCGCAACAGCCGTGAACAGATGCTTCCCCTCGCAGAAAACTGGCACGAGGATGGTGTGATCTGCGGGATGGGAGTTCCCTAAGTATGGGTCGTTATGCAAAAAGGCATCGCCCTCAGCAAGATCGGGATGCAGCTCGCACATGGACCGGGCCTGAAGATGAGAGCCGTAGATATGAGCTGGTAACCCTTCCGCTGCGGCCAGGAGTTCGTGCTGGCCAGTCACACTGGTTGTGATTGAGCACGAAAAATCACGCGCAATACTGATCGCGGCTGAGCGGCCGGCCCGGAGCAGGGTTTGGGTCATCTCGCGCACAATCGCTTCAAATCGATTTGCCAGCACGGCTAGCAAAGTCGGATCAAGCGTTGTCTTCTGCACTTCTCGACTGTGTGTCTGCGCTACCATCCGTACTGCCTTTCTCATAAGCCCATTAGGGCATGCTGATTAGATAATTATTAAGCGGCGCCACCTGGGCGACGCTGTGGGGGTAGAGCACTATCGTAGTCGTTGGCTCCTCGATGATCGCTGGTCCGTGGAGCTGCATGCCGGGCTCAAGCGCTGATCCCAAGTACAGCGGAGTATCAGTTCGACCCTGACCCGCGAAATACACACTCCGGTGCGCATGTGGTATTGCCCCCCGCGGTGTATCCTGCGCAGGCGGACGGTCTGGTTGAATCCGATCCAGGAGCCCGGTCAAACGGCCCTTCCAGTACAGGCACTCGACCTCGGCCCCTTCTTCCTTGACAGCAAAAAATCGCTCGTGCACCCGATGGAAGCCTTGGACCAGGGCTGCAACGTCGGGCGGCCCATCAAAGCGGTCCTTTTCCAAGGGAATCTCGAGTTCCCATACCTGAGTGGGATAGCGGGCTTCAACAAAAAAGTCCCGCTTAAAATTGCGCAGGCCCCGTCCCCGCAGCTCCGACTCAAGTATATCCATTTCGGCGTGCAGGGACTGTAAGGCATCATTCACCTCGGTGTAGGCGAAATCGTCCGTCACAGCCAGTCTACTCAGACTGAACTCAGCGACAATGTCCGAGTACTGTGCGCCGCAGGCGCTGAGCGCACTCGCGGTCCGGGGGATGAGCACCTGAGGACAGCCCAGGGCTTGGGCAATAGCAACAATGTTCAGTCCTGCGGCTCCTCCACCAGCGACAAGCAGTGTCTCGCGCGGGTCAATACCTTCGTTCACTGAGATCTCCTGGATCGCCTGCACCATGGCCTCACCGGCAATGGTCAGAATAGCCTGCGCGACTTGATCGATCGGCTGTTCCAGCGGCTCAGCAATGGTGCCAACGGCTTGCCGCGCGGCCTCCATATCCAGTTGCATCTGTCCTCCCAAGAAGTAGGCGGGATTCAAGTAGCCAAGCACCAGAGCCGCATCCGTGACAGTCGGCCGTGTCCCCCCCCGTCCGTAGCAGGCCGGACCAGGCTCAGCGCCTGCACTGTGGGGGCCAATACGGAGCAGACCTCCAGGGTCGATCCAGGCGATCGAGCCGCCGCCTGCGCCAATGCTCCGGACATCAACGGACGAGAGGCCGGTCATGTGCCCAACCCACTGACCACCGAGCCAGGTTTCACGCGTAGCCTTTATAAGGCTATCCCGCACCAGACTGACGTCGAAGCTCGTCCCACCCGTATCACACGTGATGACATCTCGGCTGCCAACTTCAGCCTGCGCGTAATGCAGCGCAGCCACGGGTGCAAGCGCGGGACCCGAGCGGACAGTATTAATAGGACGCTCCGCCAGCTCCTGAATGTGCATGACACCACCAGACGATGTTGCGCCGAGAATCTCGCCACGAAAGCCGGCGCTACTCACATCCTGGGCAATCTCACGCAGATGGTGCTGCATGAGCGGTTTGAGTGAGGCATCGATGACCGTTGCCGATGCCCGACGATATTCACGAATAATCGGATTGAGCCGGGATGAGAGCGTGTAGGCAACCCCGGGCAGTTCCTCCTCAATCAACCTGCCCAGAGTCGCTTCGTGGGCTGGGTTGACAATGGACCACACCAGACAGACACCAATCGCCTCAATGTGATGCGCACGGAGGCGCTTTAGAACACTGCGCGCGTGCTCCACATCGAGCGGGACAACAACCTCTCCCTCCGCATTCACCCGCTCCCGTATTTCAAAGGTGAGGCGCCGCGGGACATAGGGTTCCGGGTAGGGTGCAGTGAAGTCATAGGCATTGGTCTTGCCGCCCTCGCGTAGCACCAGAATGTCAGGAAAGCCCTCAGTTGTCAGAAATGCAGTCTTGCCGGTCTTCCCCTCGACCACGGCGTTCGTCGCTGTGGTCGTTCCATAGATAAAGAGGTCGGCCTGGCTGAGCAGGGTAGGCACGTCAGGCTCGCCAAGCTGCTGGGCCGCGACTGTAAGGCCCTGCTCCATACCGTGAAAGAGCCGCTCTCGGGTAGTGAGGCCCTTCCCGATCGTCATGCGCCCCGTGTTGTCAGCAACAACAACATCGGTAAACGTGCCACCAACGTCGATGGCAATCCGATACCGCTCCATGCAATTCACCCGTGTCCCCTATACTGCCTGCTATCTCCATTCCTGAGAGTCACCACAAAGCGTTATAGTCTCCGTTGATCGTTGAGCATTCGTTATGTCCTAGCCATTTGTCAATACAGGTTCGATACGTATCATGCTGAGGAATTGGCTGGGCCAGCGTATAGTACTCCAACATCACAGAACTTCCATTCAGGTCCGGGTTTGAGTCACCCTTCGCCTTGACCTCCAAATATAAACGCGCGATGGTGCGGGAACTGCCACAGTCGGAGGGGAAGCCAATGACCACGGTCGGCACGGGCAAGATGGTTGGCGCCCAGGTGAAACGGGTCGAAGACCCGCGGGTGCTGTTGGGTCAAAGCCAGTATGTCGATGATATCCATCTGCCCGGCACCCTCGGTGTTGCGTTTGTCCGCAGCCCCTACGCCCACGCCCGGATACTCACGATCAATGTCAGCGCCGCTCAAGCGTATCCCGGAGTGGAGGCGGTCTTGGCCGGGGCCGATGTCGCCCAGGCGATCCGCCCCCTGCGCGTGGAGTATGATCCGACCAAGGCTCCGAAACACAAGCCGTGCAACTGGTCGGTGTTAGCCCAGGACAAAGTTCGTTTCGTGGGAGAACCCGTGGCGGTCGTCGTCGCTGCGGACCGCTACACGGCAGAGGATGCCGCGGCCTGTGTGGCGGTTGACTATGAGCCCCTGGAGGTTGTGAGCGACATACCCCATGCCATGCAGCCGGACGCACCGCTCATTCATGAGGAATGGGGCGACAATCTCATGCAGTCGGTAGACATGGAGGCCGGAGCGATTGCCCAGGCATTTCAATCGGCAGGCTGCATCGTGGCCGAGCGCTTCGCGACTGGCCGGCATGTGGCGCTGCCCATGGAAGCCCGTGGCTGTCTGGCCCACTATGAGCCGGCTTTAGGCTCCCTGACATTGTGGTCCTCGACCCAGGTACCGCATCTGATGCGCGCCCACCTGGCCCGTCTGCTGGACTTTCCCGAGCACCATATTCGGGTCATTGCGCCGGATGTCGGCGGGGGGTTTGGACCGAAAGCTTATGTCTATCCCGAGGAAGTCCTGCTGGCCTTTCTCGCCAAGCATGTCGGCCGCCCGGTCAAGTGGATTGAAGACCGACGCGAAAACTTGTCCGCCTCGACCTTGCAGGCCAAACAACAAGTTGTGCAGGCCGAACTCGCTCTGACCAAGGAGGGAACGATCCTGGGGGTGAAGGGGCGTTTTATCTGCGACGTGGGCGCATACTCGGCCTATCCGTGGGGCTCGGCCCTGGAGGCCGGCATGGCGGCTTCGGCCTTCCCCGGAGGCCCGTATAAGGTCCCGGCCTTCCGCTGCGAAGCCCTGTCGGTGGTCACCAACAAGGTGACGAGTGGCGCCTATCGTGGGGTAGGCTTGCCGGTCAGCATCCTGGTCATGGAACGCCTGCTTGACCTGGGGGCACAGAAACTGGGGCTCGACCCGGCCGAGCTACGCCTGCGCAATATGATCCGTAAGGAAGAACATCCCTATCAGATCGTCACCGGAGTTGAGATTGAAAGCGGCAGTCACCGCGAGGCGCTGCAAAAAGCCCTGGACATGCTCGACTACCAGGCTTTCCGGGCCGAGCAGCAGCAGGCCAGACAACACGGGCGCTACCTCGGCGTCGGCCTGGGCTGCTACGTTGAGAGCTCGTCCTACAGCTATCGCAGTTTCGAGCCGGTCGGCATCACCTGGGGCGGCTATGAATCCGCCACCGTGCGCATAGACGCCAACGGCAAGGTCACCGTCCTGGTCGGCACCCACTCGCACGGCCAGGGCCATGAGACGACGTTTGCCCAGGTCGCGGCAGACGAGCTGGGCGTGCCCGTGGCTGACATCAGAGTGATCCAGGGAGATACCACGACCGTTCCGCACGGCTGGGGGACGTGGGCCAGCCGCAGTGCCGTGCTCGGCGGCGGCGCCATTATTCAGGCGTCGAGCCGGCTGCGGGAGAAAATTCTGCGTACAGCGTCACGTCTGAGCGAAGTGCCACAAGATGATCTTGAGCTGGCCGCGGGGCAGGTCCGGCGCAAGACGGATGGCCGGATCCTCATGCCGCTCCAGGACATCGCCCACCTGCTGGTTGTCCAGGCACCTGCCGGTCTACCGGAGGACGAGGAACCGGGTTTGGAAGCAACTGCGCACTACACCCCGCCGCCTTGGACCCACGCCAACGCCACCTTTCTGGCTACGGTCGAGGTAGACATCGAAACCGGCTACGTCCGGCTGCTGCGTCTGATTGCGGTCGAAGACTGCGGCACAATAATCAACCCGCTAGTAGTTGACGGGCAGATCCAGGGCGGCGTGGCCCAGGGGATAGGCTCGGCCCTGTACGAACAGACAGTATACGACGACAACGGCCAACTGCTGACGGGAACGCTGATGGACTATCTGGCCCCCACCGCGGTAGACGTCCCGCGGGTCGAAATCGGACATATTGAGACCCCGGCTCCGAACACACCGCACGACATCAAAGGCATGGGCGAAGGCGGAGCCATTTCACCGCCGGCAGCCATAGCCAATGCCGTGGCCGATGCCCTGGCGCCGTTGGGGGTGCGGGTCAACGAGATTCCACTCACCCCGGAGCGCGTGCTCGCCCTGATTGACCAGGGACGCACTGGGACGTGAGCTAAGGGTGCGCAAGAGGAGAAGCGTATGCGTCTGGGCCTCACTCTCACCGGCGATCAGTTGACAATGGCAGATATCGTCCGTTTTGCCTGTCAGGCTGAGGAGGCAGGACTCGATTCGGTATGGGTGACCGAGGCGTGGCGTGAGGCTTTCGTTCCCCTGACCGCTATCGCCATGCAGACGAACAGGGTACGCATTGGCACTGCCATCGCCCTGACCATGGCACGCAGCCCCGTTCTTATGGAGCTGGCGGCAACGGCCGTGGATGAGATTGCCCAGGGCCGGCTTATTCTTGGCATTGGCCCCGGCCCCAAGGCATGGAACGAAAACTGGCACGCCGTGCGGTTCTACCCCCCTGCCGCGTATGTCCGCGAGTATGCGGAAGTCCTACGCCTGATGTGGACCGCCCACTCCGGCAGGAGCGTAGACTATCAGGGCAAGCATATCCAGATTCGGGAGTATCAACGCTTTTCCCGCCCCTACCGAGAGCGGATCCCCATCTACTTTGGGGCAGTCATGCCCAAATTTCTCCGGGTCACCGGAGCGGTCGCTGACGGCCTATGTGTTGCCGCCTGCAATACTCCCCGCTACATCGCCGATGTCGCGCGCCGCTATATGGCCGAGGGGATGCAAGAAAGCCAGCGAGAGGCGGACACAGTCGGCTGCATGAGTTTGGTCATCTGTGCCGTTGATACGGATAGAGAGAAAGCCAGACTCAGGGCAAAGCGGCAGATCGCCTTTTACACCACTTTCCCCTACTACGATATTGTGCTGGACCAGCACGATTTAGCCGAGGAAAAAACGCGCATCCGTGAGGCCTGGGCGCGGAATGACACCACCGGGATGGTTGCCGGTGTCAGCGAGCAGATGGTGGACCTCATCTCTATTGCCGGTACGCCACAGGAATGTCGCCAGGCCCTCTCCCGCTACGAGGGCATAGTAGATGAGGTGTCCCTCTACTCGCCCAGTTTTGGGCTCAGCCGCGAGGAGGTACTCACCAATCACGAGGCCATCCTGGCAGCCTTTGGGCGCTGAGCAGGAAAGCCATCAACAGGGCGCTGCCAGAGGAGAAGCCTCTACGCTTCCGCTCATCACCCGTCGGTCTTCATCTTGAAGCGAAAGTCGCAGTAATTGGCGCCCTTCATGATCGTTTGCGTCCGGGTCATTGTGATTCCAGGACCTCCCACCGCTTCTATATCCACGTCCATCTCACACGTCAGCAGCGCGCCGAGCTCCGGTTCTCCCAACTGCCGGAAGAAATCCGCGTAGCGGCAGCTGGTGATATTGAACTCCCAGGCGTCTGGCGCCTGCTTGAGCTCCTCAAGGTCCACGTCACGGCCGACCTGTTTAAAGAGGGCCTCATTAATGGTGTCCCATTTCTGCCGAGGGCTGCCGGGGAGCTGGTCCCCAATGTCCAGGAAGAGCTTTCCCGACCACTCCCGGAGTGCCTGGCTGGCAATCTGGTTCGCTCGCTCCTCCCCCAACTCAGCCCGAAAGGCGCGGAGCACAGGCACAAGCACCTGAGCTTGAATCTTGACCTTTTCAAGCAGGGAGAGACCGGTCTTGCCAAACGCCGGCGCAAAAATATCCGGGGCAGCGCCCTCTTGCTGCGCGTTTGCTTTCAGCTCATTGGTACTCGCCATAGCATTCCTCCTGTATTAACGGGCTGCACGTGGGGCAACCTGATTATGGCAGTAGCAGAGCAAACTTTAAGGTGGCGTGTCAACGAGCGGAATGCAATTAGTTCTCCGCAGTTCTTGACATACGTGAGAGAGGGAAAACTAAAGCCGAACGATTATTAAGAAGATCACGCCAAAATAAGGAGGGAGTGCCCGCTTACTCCACGTTGGTAATCACAAAATTCTGACTATTCTGCTGCCACTCCAACAGCACGCTCTGTCCCAGGCGGGGGAAGTCTTCAACCACACATTCTCCCTCGTCCCGGCGGCGGTGGTGGCGGGGCGGTCACCGTGACCGTGAAGGTTCGCGTCGTGGTCAGTCCGTCGGTGCGTGACGCTGTCCGACGGCTGGGCACGCCCTGTCGCGTCCAGGAACTGGCAACTCAGCTTCCGTTGGGCCGGTGTCCGTTGCGCTTTGGCTTCAAGGATGGCTTCAATCGACTGGCCGGTCGGCTGGGCATGGCTGAGATCGGCCCACACCAGGACCGCGCCGACCACTATCAGTGCTCCGAGTAGCCTCACACTACAGGTTCGTGTCATAAGTCTTGTCATGTCTGGTCGCGTCATCCCCTCCCCGCGAGCCGGAACATATTCCTCACTTCTCCCCAAGGCGAAAGATATTCTTCCGAACCAGCTTTTGCATCCCCTTTTCTTCACTACATGTATTATTCTGCAAAACGTATGTAATGAGAACTGAGAATCAAGGACGACGCACAATTTCTACCGAACTACTCCAAAGAGAATGCTTGACAGTCAGATGACCCCCTACAATAATCGCCTGCCAGTGAAAGGAGCCATCCATGAGGATAGTCCACAGGGACAGAACGCTCAAAGAGATCGTTGAGGAGCGCGAGCGCAACCAGGCCGCAGCCGACTATCAAATCGGCTGCGCGTTCTGGAAAAAAGAATGGTTGGACTTCAATCTGTGGGATATGGACCGCCTCCGGGCCGGGAATGTGGTCGAGGGGCCGGTCATTATTGAGCATACGATGACCACGTTTGTCATCCCGCCGGGGAAGCAGGTCGAGTGGGATGAACACCAGGTGTTGTGGTATCGTTAATGTAAACAGGAGGTGGAGCGTGTCCTTCCAATTACACTACAGCATTGACGGCGAAGAGATTACCGTTGTTGCCATTGGGCTGTTTGTCGCTCCGAACAAGATGCTGCTCGAATTGATGCGGCTCGGCGTGCGCGTCATCCTGGTCGAGCCCATTCTGGGGGCGCACCACGGCCGCGGTCTGCCCGACCGGGAGCGTGGCCCCCTGAATCGGACCGGTGTCAGCATCCCTTGGCAGATGTTGCACCGTGGCATGCAGGCGGTGGCCATCGACTTTCGCCAGGAGGCGGGCAGACGACTCGTGCTTGACCTCATTCGGGAAACCCATGTGCTGGTCAGCAACTGGCCGCCGCGCATGGCGCCTTGGCTCGAATACGCCCATCTGGTCGAGCACTGCGGCCCATCCGTCATCAAAATCCAGTTCGACGGAGGGTCCGACGGGCGGGCGGCCAACGATTACTCCATGCAGGGAGCGACAGGCCTGGCCCACGCCACAGGCGAGCCGCACGGCAGACCGCTCACCATTCCGGTGGCGTTTTTCGATATGCTCACCGGGCTGCACGGCCTGAACGCCTTCCACGTCGCCCTGCGTCGCCTGGCGGAAACCGGACGGGGCGACTGCTATCAGGTCGCGCTGGAGCAGGTCGCCTTCCAGACCCTGGCGGAGCTGGGCTGGTATGCCCAGGCTGAGACAACCGGCGAGGGCCGGGAGCCGATCGGCGACAATCTCCTGGACGCCGTCCATGGTCATTACTGCGCTCGGGACGGCAAGTTCGTCACCCTGAACCTGATCGGCGATTCGGTCTTACGTCGGCTGCGCGGAGCCACGGGACTGCATCGACTCGCCCTCGACGAGCAGGGCCACGAGATTCACGGCGACCACGCCCGCTATGAGCGGGTCGATACGATTAAACAACAGATTGCTGACTGGATTGCGGCCCGCCCGCAGGAAGAAGTACTCACGACCCTGCGCCAGGCCGGGCTGGTGGTCGAGCCGTGTCGGGACAGTATCGAAGCGGAACAGTACTCCCAAGCCCTGCCCTGTTTCCATCACGTTGACGACCCTGATCTCGGTTCGATCTGGGTGCCCGGCCCAGTGATCGAAGCCCGCGACCTGGAACCCGCCGACCTGCCCAGCGCTCCCCATCCCGGCGAGCACACCCACCTCGTCCTCAAGGAAGTCCTGGGACTGGTTTCAGAGGAACTAGCGGACTTGGAAGCCCAACAGATTATCGCCGGCCCGCCAGCGGGGGATGCCTGAAGTCTTGTTCACGAGCGGGGACCCCCCTCACCCCAGCCCTCTCCCCTGGGGGGAGAGGGGGCCGGAAAAGATAGTGCACGCCGGGATGGTTGACCGTGCCGTGTCCCCAAGCCCCACCTTCCCATCCCTGCCTCCTAACCTTCATCGTCCGGCCAGGGCCGAATGCCAAACGGCAGGCGGGTACGGCGCAGGGATAGACTCCGTTTGATCTGTCGGACATGGCGATTGATGGCGCTCTGATCCAGAATGGTCTTGGCGTCGAGCAGCTTTTCAAAGGCGGCCAGCCAGCTTTCATAATACGTTGGTCGCGTCTCAGGTGCCTGCCGGTCCGCGCTGGCAACCTCGGCAACCAAGCGCTCTTGAAACTCGGACCAGGCATACAGACCCTGTTCACAGAGGGCCGCCGCCAGGGCAAAGGCGATGCCTTCCCAGGGGTCTTGGAACTGGAGTTCGCCGCTCCGTCGGGGCAGAGCGGCAGGGCCCCGCATGTCAGACACCTGTCTCTGAGCAAGGCCGGACGGCTGTTTTTTCTCAGGCGCGACCCGCGCCACCCCGATCATCGCATCCCGCGTAACAATGGCTGTGAGTTCATCGAGCGTCATCTGCTCCGTACCGGATGGGCGCTCCGGCAGGACCATATAGCGGGTCTGAAAGGTACTGTTCCAGACCTGAATCTGGATGTTTTCGTCCAGCTCAAGCCCAAATTCCTGGAGTACCTCGCGCGGCCGGCCGGTGACTCTGGAGCGATACGACTGGCTCTTATACCAGAATGGCGGCAGCCCCAGGACCGGCCAGGGATAACACGAGCATAAGGCGCACACGATCACGTTGTGCGTCTCCGGCGTATTCTCCACCACGACCAGATGCTCGCCCTGCAAGCCGCCAAAGCCCAGCTCGGCGATGGCGGCGCTGCCATTCTCCAGCAGACGCGCCTTATAGACGGGGTCCGTCCAGGCCCGGGCAACAACCCGGCAACCGTTCAGGGGGCCAATATCGTTTTCGTACGAGCCCAGAACGGTATCGAGCAATGCGGAGGAGACAAGAGTTTTCTCAACCAGCAGGGCCTCAATCGCTTTGACCCGAATCTCGCATGCACGGTTCTCGGCCAAGGTCAGGAGACGTTGTTGAAACGTCTCGGCAGGGTCGTGGACGTCGTGGTGGTTGCTCATCTTGCACGTCCTCCTTATATGGGACCGGCGCTTCTCCTGCGAGCATCCTACAACCGTTCTGCGCACAGCAAAAAGGGTGGCCTCACGACCACCCCTTCCACTTTCACACAAACGGAAACCAGCCTTTATCTACGACCTAGCCGGCCATGCCCAACGCAGCCAGCGGTTCGCGGTCCACGACCGGATCGCGTGCCACTCCATTGCGATAGGCGACCGAGCCTGGGCTGCGTTCGAACGGATCGACCAGATCGATTTCCTTGGCATATTCTCGCAGTTGCGGGGTCAACTCCTGGGCAATCAGACGCATGCTCGTTTTGCGGTCCTCGTCACCGACCGGCCCCTGGATATTGAAGAAGACAAAAATGCTCGGACGTAGTACCCGCAGCAGAGTCTTGGCTTTGGGCAGGACGGACTCCGGAGTGCCGATGAGGAGTTGGAGATTCTTCTGCGCCTTACCGTAGCCCTTGAGCAGTTTCTGACGGACGGTATCAAAGTCGGTGGTGTCGGGCCGACCATCGTCCGACTGGGAGCGCAATTTCTCGGGGTTGATGCCCAGCCAACTCCCGCCCGGATGTTTGGCCAACATGCGGATCGCGCCCTTGGAGTTGTAGCCCGGCGGCAGGGTATGCTCGGGGCGTGCGAAGGCGTTCTGGCCGCCACCGAACACAAAGTTCTTGCCAATTTCCTGGGCCTTCTCCTCCGTCTCGGCCAGAAAGGTCGGGATCAGATAGCCAAAGTTTTCCGGACCGGCCTGATAGCCGTGCTTGGCGGCCTCATCCGCATAGAAATCCCACAGATCGCAGGTTGGCCCCAAGGCCGTGCCCAGGCCCAGATAGGGGTAGCGATGTTCCGCACACCAGCGGGCCGTCTCCGGACTCAACACACCGGGAATCCACATCGGGGGATGCGGTTTCTGGTAGGGCAACGCCCAAGGGTTCACATGCCGGTAGTGAAAATGCTTGCCCTCGTAGCGCCACGGACCGGGCTTGGTCCAGGCCTGCACGATGAAGTCGTGGGCCTCGTTAAACATCTCCCGGTTATAGGCCGGGTTGGCATTATTGAAGAACTGCTCGCTGCCCGCCCCACGCACCCAGCCGGTAACGAGACGACCGCGCGAGATCAGATCAATCTCGGCCAGCTCTTCGGCCATCCGCAGCGGATGCTTTAGCACCGGTAACGGATTACCGATCAGGACAATGCGAACCTTGTTGGTAATACGGGCCAGAATGGAAGCTTCGACATTCATGACGCTGCCCATGCAGAAGGGGTTGCCGTGGTGCTCGTTGAGCGCAACGGCATCGAAGCCCAGCTCTTCGGCATAGCAGTATTCGTCCAGATAATAATTGTAATCGTTGGCCGCCTGCTCACGGTCGAACAGAGCGTTGGGCACAGCGAAGTAGGCTTTATTCTTGAGTATCTCGTCCTCGTTCAGACCACGATAGGGCCGTTCGGTGAAATATGAGATTTGCATAAGGCATTCCCCTTCGGACGAGCTTGTCCCACGCAATTACGACGCCAGGAAGTCCTGAACGATTTTGACAAATTCGGCGGAGTTCTCGATTTCCGGACGATGGCCGACATTGGCGATTTCCACTGCCTTGGCCCCGTCAATGGCTTTGGTATAGGCGGCAATGCAGCCCGCTGGCACGATCCGGTCTTCAGAGCCGTGGATCAGGAGGGTGGGCACGTTTTTCACGCCACGCAACAGATAGGGCAAGCTGGGATTATGCATATACGGCTCCCAGCCGATGCGCGCGCTTTCCGCCCGAGCATCTTCAAATGCCTCGAATTGCTCCGGCGTCATCTCGCCGCCGTAAATGCTGCCGAACTCGGCGGTGCCTGGGTCGGCAACGGTGGCCCGCAAATGGGTCCGAATCGTCACCGGGAAGATATCCCAGATTTCGCCCTTTTCGGGCTTGAGCCCCATCGGACCCACCAGAATCAAATGGTCAAAAATCTTGGGATCGGCCGCGACCATTTCAGCGGCAATGAATCCACCGGCTGAGAACGCAATGACGTCCACCGGGTCGAGCCCCATTTCTCTGACCGCCATGCTATACAGGCCTGCCAGGTCGCGGAAACTCCGAACCCACCCCAGACGTGGGGTTTTGCCAAAACCCGGCTGGAGCGGAATCACAAAGGCGTGCTCCGCCGCAAGCTCGTCATTCCATTTCACCCAACCAGGGAATCCCAGCTCATCATGCAGCATTAACAAGGGTTTACCTGTTCCGCCCTTAATGAGCGTTAATTCAGCTTCAGCTATATGGGCCTTCTGTTCAGTCCAGTTTGCCAAGAATCTTTCCTCCTTACGCAAGGTTTTCGTACTCGGACGCCTCCTCCGCCTCACAGCCGGATTACTTAATCAGGCCCGACCCGAATTGTCCACACGTTCTTACTTAGGGAGCGATCAGTTGGGCAGTGGGAAAACTTGTCTGAAAGCGAGCCGCATCTCTGGTGAGCAAAGGCATCCCTGCGATCGCAACGTGGACCCCAATAATATCAAGCAGAACATTGCTATCCACCAGTACTGCGTTCACGGACGTGGCCCATGGCGTCATGTTCCATCATTTCGCAACCTTGACCGGCGGTTCGGTTTCGCTCATCGCGGCCAGCACTTCCTCATCGGGCATAGCCATGAAATTCTCGAACGCCTCCGGAGGGACCATGTGAGGCCCCCCGGCGTCCAGCCCCGGCTGTGGCACCGGTGTCTCCGGCCGCACGTAGGGCGCGGGCGCCTTGTACCGGCGCAGTTCCTCTTGTGTGATGCCGTTGAGGGCCACCACCTCGGGATCGATCCAGGCTTCCGGGTTCACCACTTGGCCCTCCGATGTCGCCACTTCCAGGGACAGGTTCTCGAGGCCCGCGAAGTAGATCGCCTTGCCGAACCCGTGATCGATGTGACCGAGCACCTGGATGCCGTGGGAGCGAATACGGTCGCGCATAGCGAGAAGCTCTTCCTCCGTGTCGACACGGAATGCGATGTGCTGCAGCGTACCAGGGGCGCTCGCACCCGCCGGATTTCCCGCATGCGTCTTGCCGATCTCGCCGTCGACTTCGCTGATCGCAGCATTTTGCACGAACGCGAGGGAACACTGGTCGTTCAGGCGCATGAAGCCGTGCCAGGTATTCGGCGCTCCGTGCATCCAGTAGAGCGCGACGAGTTCCATCCCCATTACTTCGGAGAAGAATTCAATCTGCGCCTTCATGTCGGCGGTGCAGATGGCGAAATGGTGGACCCCGTTCGGTCGTGTCATCGATTGTGTCATGGGCGTACCTCCTTACTTGGTTAGATGTGCTTCAGGACCCAGTCGTGGACCAGGTCGGAGTATGGTTCCGTATGGAACTGCATCAACTGGTGCGGCGCGTTCTCCATACAGACGACGTCGACGGGCCCGCCGACGCTCTTGGCCACCCCTTGTACAACCTCCGGTGTGGCGATCGGGTCATTGGCGCCGCTCGAGAGCAGCACGGGTTTGGTATTGTCCTGCGGCGGTACGACCGGGTCGAACTGAAACAGCGATGCCCACAACGCCAGGTCGTAGCTCCAGGTGGTGTAGGGATCGAGGCGAATGCTCGCGGCCGCGCCCGGATAGCCGTAGTCTTTGTCGAAGTCGAAGAAGATGCCGATGTCGAGGCGTGCTGCGCGACCCAAGTTCTCAAGCACCTTGGCTACCGCCGGGTCGCGCCAGGGAGCTGCCATGGCGGTCACCCACGGGGTGCCGGGGATCGCCGGGGCGCCCATCAGGATGAGGCCACGCACGGCGTCCGAGTGCAGGCTGCTGAACGCTGCCGCACCGCCAAGACTCGAGCCCATGGCGAATACGGGTAGTCCGGTCTCGTCGCTCACATGCTCGGCGTACATGGTCGCGGCATCGACCCACTGCGCCATCGTCCACTGGCCACGCGGCTGGTTCGTGGTCGACTGGCCATGGCCGGGCGCATCGTAAGCCCAGATGTCTGCGCCCTTGTCTGCATGATGTACACAGAATGGGTTATAGACGCCACCGTGCCCGGCAATCCCGTGAGAGATGACAAGGGCGTACTTCGCGTCTTTACCACGGTATCGATGAGCGACGATCTCATCCTTCACATGGAGTTCCTTGAGCATAATGCCATACCTCCTCTCCAGAATTAACTGATATACAGTCATTGACCAAAAGTCAACTAAAGTGTAATCTGCAGAGCAGGAATTCGCAAGAGAGGGAGAGAATCATGACGACCATGCTCACGGAAAATGACGCTTTGTCAGGGATGCATGTTCAAGACCCGCCGCTCAATACAAAACTCTGGATCGATCCCGAAGTTCAGGCTGGGTAACGGACGGTAGGTGTACATGCCTATGGACTCAAAAATGGGCGATTCCGCGAGCAACGAAAGGACACTTTACGATGTGGCAATCATCGGTTGCGGACCCGTGGGTGCAACACTCGCGAACCACTTGCGGCTATTCGGCCATTCCGTCGCCATTATCGAACGCTACGAGGACGTTTTCTTCTGTCCGCGGGCCGGTGGCATCGACGATGAGACCTTACGCAATTTCGATGCGATAGGAATTCTCAACCGCCTACGCGAGAACAATGATCTGTTCGAAGCCGACCTTATTATGTGCGACTCGAATGAGATTCCCATTGGTCTATTCAATCGAAGACGACTGGGCGACGAACATACTTCAGGGTACGCCGGCTATCCCGTTGTTAGCATGTTCCATCAGCCTAATGTTGAGAAAGCACTTCGCGACGCGTACGCCTCCAGTCCGCTGGTCGAATCTTACATGGGCAAAGAGATGTTATCGCTTGATGAACAGGCAGATTTCGTCAAGGTCACGTACAAGAATCGCAAAGATGGACAGGGACAAGGAGAAATCAAAGCGAAGTACGTGGTGGGGTGCGACGGTGCTAGAAGTTCAGTTCAGCAAGCGCTCGGTGTCGGCGAAACGAATTACGATTACTCCGAGCGCTATTTGATCGTTGACGCGATCGTAGAAGATTCAAACTACCTCAAAGCCCGTTTTCCAGACGGCGCAAAAATGGTCTTCGATCCCGTCTATGCCGGCGTTATAGGGAAAGCGCCGCATAACCATGTTCGTCTGGATTTTCGAATTCACGAAGACTCGATTATCGGCAAGCAATTCGAATCGAAAGAGGACTACGAGCGTGCGGCTCGCGACTTGATTGATGCACGAAATTTCGATTTGGATAAGCTCGAGATTGTGCGCCTGGTGGAATACCAGTTTGAAGCGCGTACCCCGGAAAAATGGCGCGTTGGTCGACTCATGATCGCGGGAGATGCCGCCCATCTAACCCCGCCGTGGTCCGGGCAGGGACTGAACATGGGCATTCGCGATACAGCAAACATCGCGTTCAAACTGCATATGGTACTTGCGGCTAAGGCGGGCACCAGTCTGCTTGATACGTATACGCAAGAGCAACGCCCCGCGTGCTTGAAAACTATCAAGGCGGCTGTTGACACCGGTAAGTTGATGCAAGCCACGAATCCCATCGTTGTTGGGTTGCGAGACCTTGGCATACGACTAAGCGGAGTTTTCCCAACCCTGGCGCGAATGATGGCGAGACAATGGCAGAAAAAGCCGCCCTATAAAAATGGCTTTTTTGGCTCATCGCACCCCGCCGCTGGAAGCTGGATGATCCAACCGTGGGTCACCGACAACCACGGCAATCTCCAACCGATGGATAGATTGATTGGCCCAAATTTCGCGCTCATATCAACTGACAGCGCCATCGGCGAAAACGTCTACCGGTTCGTCACCGAGCTAGACGGAGTGGTACTGAAACTCGGGGCTGATTTCGGCGATCACGATGGAAAGTTTATGCGCTGGTGCAAGAAGAATTGCGTGACTACAGTACTTATGCGACCCGATCGTTACGTTTTCGACGCAGGCACCAATGGCGACGCGTTGTGCGCTTCCTTGTTCGACGAACTTGAACGGTATGGCGAAAGCCGCGCGCCGAAGAAAATCGGAAAGGGAGAAAAAATGCTGGGGTTGAGAATCTTCAATGGATTGAACGGATTGTTGTATTTTGTGTATGGCCTCATCGGCGTTTTTATGCCGAGTGTCGTTTTCGAAGCGAATGCGCTCCAAGCGGTCGCCGTTCACGGGTCGCATTCCATCCGCGCACTGTGGGGCGCAATCTTTATCTTAGGCGCTTTACTACTCTGGAAGGGGCAGAAGCCGGAGACGGCGCGAATGACCGCGTTGATGATTACCTTGGTCTCGCTCGGCCTCGTTACGGCGCGCCTCTTCGGCATCGCAGTTGACGGTACGGAGGGTTGGGTTTCCGATCAGCGTGGACCGCTATTTATCGAGAGCGCAATGGCTGTCATCGGCGGCCTCTTGGTTTGGCGCACGAAATAGTACAAGCCAACATGAACCTCAAAGACTAGGAATTCGCAAGAGAGGGAGAGAATCATGACAACTGTGCTCACAGAAAATGGAACTCTGTCAGAGGTGAATGTCCAAGATCCGCCGCTCGATGTCAGCGGACTGAACTGGACCAAGGATTTCTCAGAACTGACACCGGACGACCTAGTCGAGCGAGCTAAGCAAGTCGCCCCCCTGCTGATCCCGCTGCAGGAAGGCGTGGAGAAACGCCGTCACTATTCGCGAGAAGTCTACGAGCTGTTCAAAAAAGCTGGCTTCTATCGGACGCTCGTCCCGCGGATGTATGGCGGGTTCGAGTTTGAGTTCACAACGTATATGCGCATCGTTGCAGAGCTGGGTGTGGGCTGCTCCTCCACCGCCTGGCAATTCAGCCTCGGTTCTTCACATGCGCTGCAGTTCGGCACCTTCCTCCCCAAGGAGCTTCAGGACGAAGTCTTTGCCAGTCCCGATTTCATCGCCCCTGGGACGGTCAAACCGGCGGGCCAGGCTAAGGTCCTCCCCAACGGCGACTTGGCGATTTCCGGAAAATTCTCGTATGGCTCGGGCGTACCGTTCGGGAGCCATTTTCTGGGGTCAGCGATCCAGCCCGACGAGGGCGGCAAACCGGTAGCCTTCTTGGCGCCCCGCGAATATTGGACCCAGTTGGACGACTGGGGACAGACGTTGGGGCTGAAGGGCAGTGGGTCGCACAGCATACAGTTTGATAATGCCGTCCTGCCCGCCAGGTACATTCTCCACGATTTCAGTTTTAGACCGTTGACCTCGCAGGATACCCATGGTTTCCGCCTGCACGGGAACCCCATGTATGCCAACAGCGCCAGCAGCGTGGCCCTAGTAAGCCTCATGCCCCTAGCGGTCGGCATGGCCAGGAACGCGCAGAAGACCTTCGAAGAGCTGATGGAAAAGGACACGACGTTCCCCCCGATTATGCCGCGTGTGGAGGACCCCTTTTATCAAAGCTGGTACGGTGACGCTGTGGGTAAGGTCGTGTGTGCCGAGGCGTTGATGATTGCGGCTGGTGATCAGTGGATGGAGAACTGTCGAATCGGGAATATCGGCCCAGAGGCAGAAATGCGCCTGGTAGCGATGATGCGGGAGACGACCAATCTGTGCTGGACGGCTGTGAGCGAAGTGTTTTTCCGAGCGGCTGGAACGAGCGCGTTGGTCGACGGAAGTCGTATGACGCGCCTATGGCGCGATATGTCGACCTACTATTCACACAACGGCGTCGTTTTCTTCCCAGAACTTGCAAAGCGTGGGTTGGCGCAGGCACACTTTGGCATCGCGCCAGTGTGACGCCGTGATAGTGCATAGGAGAAGCTACTGATGGCCTCGGAATCAAGAGCTCCAGACCCCTTGCCGGTTGGAACAACACGCCAGGAGCGCGCCAGGCAAACCAAGGAGCGCGTCCTCCAGGCGGCGACCGAGATTTTCGCCACGCGTGCCTATGACGATGTGCAGGTGCGTGAGATCGTCGAACGGGCGGAAGTGGCTCATGGCGTTATGTTTCATCATTTCACGAACAAGCGTGGTCTGTATCTCGCCGCGGTCCGCAGCATTTCGCAGCGTCTGTTCGATATAGAAAAACCCGATGAGACACTCGCGCCTTCCGACCGTATCCGGGCGCTGTTGCGTAATCTGTTTTCGCGGATGGCAGAGAATGAAGAGCTGTTCATCAGCTATGTTCAAAATGCCATGACCATCGGCGCGGACCCGGAAGCTCGCAAGATGCTGCAAGAAGGAGCCGCTCCCCTGATTGACTGGATTTACGAGATCGCGGAAATCCCCAGTACAGCAGAAGCGCCCAGGATGCTGCTACTCGTCATTGCTGCATCAATCGATCGGCTAGTGCTGGAATGGCTGAAGGCCGGGCGACCGTATCCGATCGAAACCCTGATCGAAGCCTCAATTGAGATACTGCTGGGCGCACTCAAGGCGGCAGAAACACTCGAGCCGTCGCTCGATTGCGAAAAAGGCATCCGTGCCCTCAGAGGATAAGCATCCAGCATCCGTGCACAAACCTACGCGTTCCAATCCTGCTGCAACTCCGAAACCGTAACTTTCCGCACAAACCCGCCCTCGACGAGTACGAACGCATCATGAAAACCAAAAAGACCCTGCTGCCGCCTCGGGTGCAGCGCCTTGAACACCTCGACTCGTAGCGGTCCTACGGGATGGCCATGGGGATGATAGACGCGGCCGAAGCCATCTACAGGGGACCGGAGCAGTGAGGACGCCCTGCATGGGGATCCTGTCACGTCTGGCAGCCGCCTAAGAGCGCCACGAATGATCGTAGAGTGTCGATGCGTAGTGTATTGGGACTAACTGGGGCTAGAGTGATCCGAACCGCGTGGCTTTAATCGCAAGTGGCCAGCAGAGAACGTTCTTCACTGGGATAGTGTTGGCAAAGATCGCGAGGCTGAACTGTAGCTGCGGAGTACGGAGGAGAAACTGATCAAATATCCCGGCTGGTCCACATAAGGAACTGGGAGATCGCCCAAAAATGGAGTAGTCTATGTTTACAGCCGCAGGTGCTGAGCTATGAACCCATTCTCGGCTGCGGGATTGGGAGGATAGCGTGGGCTGGCAACTGAGTCAGGACGTTGACCGGAAATATCCGAGCACTAGGTTTTTTATAGAAAGACCATCCAACAAGGAGGATTCGGTATGTCACACAAGGGTTTCTCCCACATCGGACTGTCAACACTGGACCTGGACAAAACGCGCGACTTCTACGAAAACGTACTGGGGTTCAAGCCGGTGCGCTGTGATATTCTCAGGATCAAGGAAGGCGGACAGATCCGGCATGTGTTCTTTCATATCGGCCGCGATCAGCTCTTGGCCTTTATGGAAGCGCAAGGAGTTCCGGGGATTCCTACGGAGTACGATGCGGGCATCAATCGAGGACTGGGGGTGCCGAGCGCATTTTATCATTTTGCCTTTGAAGCCGGGTCGGTCGCAGCCCTGGAAGCGAAGCGTACGAAGCTCCTGGCCAAAGGGGTGCAGGTCTCGGACATCGTGCATCACGACGCCGCTCAATCCATCTACTTCAGAGATCCCAACAATATTTCCCTGGAGTATTGCTGCATGACCCGAGACATGGGGACGGAGGATGACATTCGGATGCAGGAGCGCTTTACCTTGTCTCTAGACGATTTTCAGGGCGGAGTGGGGGACAGACCAGTCTGACCTGCAGCAATACAGAACTGCTCCAGTGCTGCTCGTCGGCGCTAGAGGGTGTTATGCACTTTTTTACTACGACTCATTTTCATCAGAGAAATCGCCCACTTACGGACTCTAACTCAATGAGGAGCCATTGCGTCGTCGTGTAAAAACCTGAGTAAAATCAATAGGTTGCCAGAAGTTCCTAACACGCTCTAGAGTCGTGGGCACACCAGCTGGAAACTGATTGCCGGCGACCGTTTTGAACAGGTACTGCGAATTCTCTTATGCTCATGGAAACTTTCGGGAATGTCTTGAGGGTTATTGATTGTCTGAGTGTTGGAGAGAATGCACCACATGTTGAGGACATAATCGACGAACGGGAGTAGAAGTGAGCACGAACTATTGGACACCCGGCCCACACAGGAGGCTTGAAGCCTCCGCCTCGCCTGACGCAGCAGACAGTTCGCTCGCAACCACCGCGGACCGCAATGTTACGAACTTTGACGTCGCCATCGTTGGCGGTGGCTTTGCCGGCGCGACAGCGGCACGCGAACTTGGTAAGGCAGGATTGCGCGTGGTTCTACTCGAAGCACGCGATCGACTCGGCGGGCGTACGTACACCGCAGAGTTTGCGGGTCGGCCGGTCGAACTTGGTGGTGCGTGGGTGCACTGGCTGCAACCGCACGTGTGGGCGGAAATGCGCCGCTACGGTCTTGGTGTGATCGAAGATCCGTTTACCGGCCTCGACGAGACCCGCGTGATGGGTAACAACGGCGTGGCAAGCGTTGTTCCACCGGATCAATTCCTCAGGGACATTCGCGACGGTTTCGAGAAATTCTGCCATGACGTATGGGAGCTGTTTCCGCGGCCGTACGAGCCGCTCTATAACCCGAAGGTCTTGGAACTCGACGAACTCTCGTGCGCCGATCGCATCGCGGAACTGGATCTCACCGATACGCAGCGTATCCAACTCAATTCCTTCATGGCTTTATATGGCGGAGATGTCACCTCAAAATTTGGCCTGCCCGGCATGCTCAAGCTCTACGCCGGCGGCGGCTGGAATTACGACGCCTTCGCCGACGCCGAAACCCACTATCGCATAGAATCTGGCACCCTTGGTCTCATCACGTGCCTCATCGAGGATAGCGGCTGCGAGATTCGCCTGAACGCAGCCGTTGAACGCATCGAACACAACACCGGTGCGGTTCGTCTTCATACCCGGGACGGAAACGCGGTCAGTGCCAAAGCTGCCGTCATTACTTTACCACTCAATTGCTATGCCGACGTTGATTTCGATCCCGCCCTCTCGCTCGCGAAGCAAAACTGGATCAACGAGGGCATGATCTCGAAGGGGGCGAAGTTATTCGTGCACTTGCGCGAGAACCTGGGCCGCGTATTTGCGTTCTGCGACGAAGCGCGGCCGTTGAACTGGGTACAAACGGTCGCTTACGGCGATGACGTCGGCACGATTCTCTCTGTCACCGTGGCCCGCGCATCGACCATCGATGTGGACGACGAAGCGCAAATCACCACCGAAGTGCGCCGCCTGTTCGGCGACGTCGACGTGATCGACACACGCGGCTACGACTGGGCAGCAGATCCTTTTGCGCGCGGCGCATGGCCCGCGTACAGCGTTGGACAACTCAGCCGCTTGCCGGATCTGCAGCAGCCTGAAGGCCGTCTCTTCTTCGGGGGCTCAATCACCGCTAACGGCTGGCACGAGTTTATCGACGGCGCGATAGAGAGTGGCCTACGCACCGCGTGCGAGGTGCAAATATTTCTCGGCGGTGACGGCTCATGAGCGAGCGACCGTGCGCGAATGCGATGACCCACAAAAGAATGATGCGTTGCGGCTAATTGCTTCTCGACCACGAGGTCCGAGACATGAGATTTACCATACTCGCGATCCCGTTCATGCGCGGCCATGGTGAAGAAATCGGCATGGCCGGGCGCGATCCTGCGCGATTTCAGGCCACGCTGGGTAAAGTGAAGGACCAGATGGTGTTTGCCGAGTCGCTCGGTTTCAACGGCTTCTGCCTCACAGAGCATCACATGCAGATAGAGGGTGTCGAGGCGACGACAAATCCGATCATGTGGGACATGTATGTCGCACAGCACACCGAGACCATGCGCGTCGGCCAGCTCGGCATGAACCTGACTGCCATGAACCCGATCAAGGTGGCTGAAGACATTGCCATGCTCGATCAGATGACAGGCGGCCGCGCATTCGCTGGCTTCTCGCGCGGCAACACGCCGCGCTGGACCGCGACAATGGAGCAGCATCTCGACATCACCTCCACCGAATCCGATCACTCGGAAGCCGATCAACGCAACCGGCGAGCGTTGTACGAAAACTGGGCGCTGGTGAAGTCCCTCTGGACTGACGACCTCACCGCGCACGATGGTGAATTCTGGAAATTCCCGCTGCCGGTGGAATGGGAATTCGGCCCCACCTCGCGCTGGGCACCGGATCAAGTCGATGCCGGCGGCATCCTCAGGCGCGGTAGCATCACGCCGCGCCCTTTGCAGCAGCCGCATCCGCCGATATATGCCCCATTCAGCTATTCGATGGAGACTGCGCGCTTTTGGGGTAGAGAAGGTGCCAAGATGGTCAACTTCGTGCGTCAAGAGAAAGAGGGATTCATTCCGCTCGTGATCGATAACTGTATCGAGGCCGCCGCAGAAGTTGGAAAAACGGTTCAGGCGAAGGACGTTCTCGCCCTCGGCGGTATGCTGGTTATGGGTGACACGCCCGCGGAGAGCAAACGCTATCACAGCATGTTCCAAGATTTATGGCAACTCGCCTACGACGCACCGCCGTACCACGTACCGGTCGGGCGGTTGTGGACGGGATCGCGCCAGGAAGTCCAGGATGACGTACTGCGAGTGATCGACACGTTCGCACTCGATGAGATCTTCATCTGGCACCATATCGGATTTTTCGGTGACGAGTTGGAACGCGCTGCGCTCAATGCGTTTGCGGAAGCAGTGATCGAGCCGCTACGGAAACAAGGTAAGGCGGCGTGATTTCGGAAAGCTGGCCCTTTCTCTTGATCTCTGCCTGCTTCAAGGGGTAGGAGTACTGGTGTCCAAGGAGAAGGAGGGTCTGAGCGTGGATGCATTCGAGTACGCTGCTCCGCAGAATCTACAAGACGCCGTGGCCTTGCTGGCCGAGGCTAGTGGTGAGGCCCGACCCCTGGCGGGTGGGACCGATCTCATTGCCCAGATGAAGGAGAACCGCCGGAGCCCGGCTCTGGTCGTTGATGTCAAAAAAATTCCCGAACTCAATGTCCTCTCCTACGAAACCGGGCTCCGCATTGGTGCGGCCGTGTCGTGTACGCAGATCGCAGAGTTCGAGCCGGTGCGCGTCCACTACCCGGCCCTAGCCGAGGCCTGCGCCCTGATCGGTTCGTATCAAATACAGAACCGTGCCGCGCTGGGTGGCAATTTTTGTAACGCCGCCCCGTCCGCGGATGCTGTTCCGCCGGCGGTAGCGTATGGAGCGACGCTGGTGATTGTCGGGTCGAACGGGCAGCGGGAGATGCCGGCAGAGGATTTTTTTGTCGGACCGGGCCAGACCGTACTGGAAAAAGGCGAAGTCCTGGTCGAGATTGTGCTGCCGCCTCCCCCACCCCATTCCGGTGCGGCCTATCTGCGTTTTATCCCGCGCGAAGAGATGGACATTGCGGTGGCCGGGGTAGGCTCGTTTGTCCGACTCCGCCCGGACGCGCACACCTGTGAGCAGGCCCGCATCGTGCTCGCCGCAGTGGCCCCCACTCCCATCCGGGCAAAAGAGGCCGAGGCGTTTTTAACGGGGCGGGCTGTGGATGAGACAACGCTTGCCCAGGCCGGAGAGCTGGCCTCCCAGGCCGCCAGCCCAATCTCCGATGTGCGTGGCTCGGCAGCCTATCGAATCGAATTGGTGAAGGTGTTGACGCGGCGCACGCTGGGCAAGGCGCTGGAAAGAGCGAGAGGGTAACCATCATGAAACAGGCGATTGAACTGAACGTCAACGGCGAGCCGCACGACGCGCTGGTCGATAGCCGTGAAACGCTGCTGGACACCCTGCGTTACAAGCTGGGCCATATGGGGCCCAAGGAGGGCTGTGGCAATGGCAACTGCGGAGCCTGCACGGTCGTCCTGAACGGCGCGGTCGTTAATGCCTGCCTGGTGTTCGCGGTAGAAGCCGCAGGCGCGGACGTGACCACGGTCGAAGGGGTTGCGGCTGAGGGCAACCTCCACCCCGTGCAGCAGGCTTTTATTGAACACGGGGCGTTGCAGTGCGGGTTTTGTACGCCAGGCTTTATCATGTCGGCCAAGGCATTATTGGAGCGCGACCCCAACCCGAGCGAACCAGAGATTCGTCTGGCGATTTCCGGCAACCTGTGCCGCTGCACAGGGTATGACAAAATTGTTCGCGCGATTCAGGCCGCGTCGCAGGCGCTTTCACAAACCGCCTAAGGAGGGACAGCATGGCTGAGTATAGTGTGATTGGAACGTCTTTGGCCAAAGTTGACGCCCCGGAGCGGGTCACCGGCAAAGCGACCTATGGTGCTGACCTCGATCTGCCCGGCATGCTGTGGGCGAAACTTGTCCGCAGTCCGCATGCCCACGCCCGTATCAAGCAGATTGATACCAGCCGGGCCAAAGCGCTGCCCGGCGTGAAGGCCGTCATTACCGCCCACGATCTGCCACCCCTGCCAAAAGGGGCGACGGCTCCCCTGGTAGGAGAAGTCAGCATCGACATGAGCGCCATCCGCGAGATCGTCATGGCTTCAGACAAGGCGCGCTATCACGGTCAGGTCGTAGCCGCGGTGGCCGCCACCGACCCGTTTATTGCCGAGGAAGCGGCAGGACTGGTTGACGTCGCCTACGAACCTCTGCCGGTCGTGGAAGACGTCCTCCAGGCCATGCAGCCGGACGCCCCGCTCGTCCACGAGGACCTGCATACACTCGAAGAGGCGACCCAGGAAAAATCCGACCAGCCGAGTAATGTTTCCACCCATATGGTCTATACCCGCGGCGATGTTGAGGCCGGATTCAAAGCGGCCGATGCGGTTGTTGAGAAAACCTATACGACCCAGATGGTCCACCAAGGCTATCTGGAACCCCAGGCCTGCGCCGCGCGGGTCGAGCCCAACGGCCGGGTCACCCTGTGGACCTCGGCCCAGGGGCATTTCACCGTCCGCACCCAACTCGTGACCCTTCTGGGTCTGCCCGCCAGCCAACTCAAGGTCGTCCCCATGGAGATTGGGGGCGGATTCGGCGGCAAAGCCCTGGCGCTGTTTGAACCCACGGCTATTGTGCTGGCCCAAAAGACCAGCCGGCCGGTCAAACTCGTGGTCTCCCGGGAAGAGGTGCTGCGCGCAACCGGCCCAGGGGCACCCGCAGTCATCAGGGTGAAAGCCGGCGCGACAAAAGACGGCAAGATTACCGCGCTGACGACGACCATGCGCTACGATGCCGGCGCCTTTCCCGGCTCGCCGGTCGCCCGTGGCCTGCTGGTGGGTTTAGCCCCGTATAAGCTGGACAATATGGTCGCCGAGGGGTTTGACGTGCTGACCAATAAGCCCCGCGTTCAGGCCTACCGCGCCCCCGGCGGCACGCCGGCGGCCTTTGCCGTGGAAGCCCTGATGGACGCCCTGGCGACTGAGATCGACGTCGACCCGCTAGCGTTTCGTCAAAAGAACGCCGCCGAAGAAGGCGATACCCTGCCCCTGGGTATGCCGCTCAATCGCATCGGCCTGACCCAGATGCTGAAACAGATCGAGGCGCATCCGTGCTGGACCACGCCGTTGGAGGGACCTCACCGCGGCCGGGGACTGGCCTTGGGCTATTGGATCGGCGGCTCTTTCACCTCAAGTGCTGAGGTCAAGATCAACCCGGACGCCACCGCCTCCATCTTTGTCGGCACCGTGGACCTGACCGGCACCCGCACCACGATTTCCCAAATGGTGGCCGAGGAACTCCAGCTTGACCCCCATGACATTACCATCACAGTGGGTGATACCGACAGCGCCCCCTTTGCCGACCTGAGCGGCGGCAGCCGGATTACCTATACGATGAGCGCCGCCGCCCATCAGGCCAGTCAGGACGTGCTGACCCAACTCAAAGAGCGCGCCGCAGAAAAGCTCAAGGTGTCCGTCGATGAGGTGGAGTATCAGGCCAAACGCTTCTGGGCCAGGGGCGATACCCGGAACGAGGTCAGCCTGGCCGAGCTGGCCCGCGAGAGTGTGGCCTGGGGCAGCGGGCCGATCATCGGCAAGGGCAGCACCACACGGATGCAGCCGGCCCACGCCTATGCCGCCCATGTCGCGGATGTTGAGGTTGATCCGGACACGGGCAAGGTGACCATCCTGCGCTATACCTGCTTCCAGGATGTCGGCAAGGCCATCAATCCGACCCAGGTCGAGGGCCAGATCCAGGGGGGAGCCGTGCAGGGCATCGGCTGGGCCCTGAATGAAGAATACATTTTCGATAACGGCGAGCTGAAAAACGCCAGCCTGCTGGACTATCGCTGTCCGGTGGCGCTGGACCTGCCCATGATCGAAACCGTCCTGACCGAAGTCCCGGCCTCGGAAGGTCCTTATGGTCTGCGCGGAGTGGGCGAGGTGCCCATCGTGCCGCCGGGCGCCGCCCTGGCCAATGCCATCTACCGCGCTACCGGCACCCGGCTGTACGAGTTGCCCATGAATCCGGAACGAATCTTTTGGGCCACGCGCGGCAATGGGACCAACGGCTCACACGGGGCCAACGGATCAGGTGGAGCGTAGAAGGTCGCAGGGTTTCCTTCATCCTTCATCGCTACGTTCCGCTGACCCGTCGATCCTCACGTTAGGCTGAAGCCCTGACGTACAGGTGCTGGCCCAGAGCGCCCAGTGCGGCGTCCAGTTGGTCCATGCGCGAGTTGTGCTGTACGTCCAATACCCGGTCCACCTGTGGAAGGTGCCAGCCGAGGCGGCGTGCCAGCTCTGCCTTTCCGATATCCTGCGCCCGCATCTCCCGATACAGCATTACCTTGACGGCGGTGAGCGTCGGCAGCACGGCGACCTGCCGTCCTTGCGAAGGGAGTGGAATATCCCGGCCGTCATGGATACGGGCCGCTATCGCCTCCTCTAAGGCATCAGCCGCCCGCGCGAGCGCCTCGTCTGTATCCATGCCAAACGTCGTCAGTTCCGGGAAATCCGGGGACGTCGCGAGCAATGAGCCTGCGGCGTCTTCGAGGACAATAGGATAGGCCAGCATTAGTAATGTCAACAGAAATATTGTTGCGGTTCTTGCGGCGTCCACCCCACCCTCGGTCCCGCCTTGCGGGTGGGAGCGATCAGCCCTACTCCGTTCCGTTCGTCTCCCCGGTGAAGACAATATGGCCGGCGTCCTCCTGGGCCTGGATTCTCTCTTCGAGGTAGGCCGGCAGGACAAGGCTGCGCTCTGTGGGAAACTTGCCGCGATGGAGTTGGGGTCGGAGGAAAAACTCCTCGGGGACGCTGATTCCGGCTTGTGTCTTGAGCGGTGCCGGGAACCAGGTACGGCGCATAAAGTCCGGATTAAAGAACACGTCTTTGTCCTCTTGCGACCAATCCCGGAGCTGCATGGCGTCGTGGATGCCGTATGAGTAAAAGTCCTGCTGCGGGTCCCACCACAGGGTAATCAGATTATGATAGCCACGCTCCTTGAGGCGCGGGTTCATCAGCTTGGCCACGCGCTCCTCTATCATAACCGGCTCACCGTTCTTGCCGTAGATTTCGGTCCGCAGCGGATAGAAATAGTGCTGGTCCGCCCAGAACAGAATCCGGGGCGCATAGTAATCGGGCAACCAGTCTGACTTGGCTATGGCCTCGACCAGATAGCATTTAACGCCGCTATCTTCCGTATAAAATGGATAGTCATCGCCCATCAGTTTTATGGCGTCGGCCGGTACGTCCTGGAAAGTGCCGTCCTCGCTCTGGAGCGTGATCGACTGGCGCGTCTTTGGAAAGCGTGCGGTTTTGTACAGCACGTCGGTACCCACAATACGCCAGGAGAACTCCCAGGCGTCGCGGCCCAGAAAATCGTCATAGGCCATGGGCGCATTTGGAAATTTTTCCTGCCGGCGCGGCTGGGGAAAGCGACGCACCCGGCGCATGCTCAGGGAATAGCCGAACAGATCGGCTTTTTTGGTCAGGTGTTGATCGGTCCGAAACGTACTGAAGAGCATCTGGTTGCCATAGTTTTCCGGGGGAGCGACATCCTGGGTAAGCCAGCGCGAGTAGACTGCCCCCGGCTCGGCCAGAATCTGGCCCATCAGTCCTTCCGGGTCGCGATAATGTACCAGGGCGATAATCTGTTGCACAAAGAGATAGCCGGTCGGCGTGAGCGTTCCCGTGTCCTCAATCTGAACACAGTTCCAGCGGGGCATATGCGGGAACTCCATGATCCGATAGCCAACCTCTTCGGGCGTGTAGGGCGGCTTAAAAGGATAGGCTTCCGCCGGCATATACGGGATATCTGCGTGGCGGGGCGTGTCCGTTGAAAAGTCGAAGCGGGCGAGTTCTTCTTCGGACAGTTCGTCCAGTAGGCGCCAGGTCCGGTTCTGGTTGTCCTCGGCCGACACCGGCGTCCACCCCAGCCAGCAAGCCAAGACCAGTATTCCCCCCAGCCTCAGTGCGACGCTCGCAGCAGTCTGCCCTCTCGACATATGTCCCTCCCTTCCAGAGCAGCCAGCCCTACCATACTCGGTCCGAGAAAGGGAGAGGTTGAGGGGAACGGGTGGCGGGTCAAACTGATTCTTATGCCGCCGGAAACGTGTGGTGCGTCACGAAAATATCGGCGTCCTGCTGGGCAAAGAACACCAGGCGGACTGCTGTCATAGTCGCGTCGGCGGCCAAGAAGTCGGCAATCGCCCGCGAAGCAACTGCCGCGGCCTCCTCACGCGGATAACCGTACACGCCGGTGGAGATGGCCGGAAAAGCCAGCGTCGTCAGGCTATGCTGTACGGCCAGCGAGAGAGAATTGCGATAACAGGCAGTGAGCAGATCAGCCGCCCGCCCCCCAGCAGCACTATAGACCGGCCCAACCGTATGAATCACCTGCCGGGCCGGCATACGTCCAGCTGTGGTGAGGACCGCTTCCCCCGTGGGCAGGCCGTCAGGATAACGGCTCCGCCGCAGTTCCTGACAGGCCGCCAGAATATCCGGCCCGCCTGCCCGGTGAATGGCACCATCCACACCCCCGCCACCCAACAGGGTGGAGTTGGCCGCATTCACCACGGCAGCGACCTGCTGTTGGGTAATGTCACCCACCAGCACGGCAACGCGACCGTTGAGAAATGTGTGCAGTATCGAATCCTGCGACATACGGGCAGCCCCATAGGGGCCCTATCTCGATTTAATCTTCCTGTACGGTCAGCGCCCCTGACGGACATTTGGCAACAACAGCCCGGACTTCGTCCTCTGATGCGGCACTGGGATCAATCACGAATTTCCCGCCCTCGACCTTAAAGACTTGCGGTAGGCTCTTCACACAATTCGCCGAATGCGTGCAGACTTCCTCGTCCCAATTCACTTTCATATTACTCCCTCCCGTATGGTGTTGATTTTCGTAGCCTAGCGCTTTCCTTGGGTAGTCGGCAAGCCGACGATTTTTGCCGTCTGAGCATGTGCGATTGTTATGTGATGCTTATATAAGGTTATTCGGTAACAGCCATTTTATCGCATCAAGCGCACCACCAACCTCATTCGGGTCAAGCGGATACCTGTCTCGGGGTTTTAGCAAGTTAATGTAAGCAGACGGGCTTGTACGGAACTGGTTGCCATCTCTCAAATATATTTTGTAACAGTACCCATTTGTCACAATTACTGCCCCGCAATTTGGAAAATCCTCTGAATATGCCCTTGCCTGGTTTGGTGCATAATCTAAACCAGACTGGAAATCTTTTGTTTCAATGATGGCAACACATTCATCCTTGTCACGTTGATAACTCCTACTGAAACAAGCAATATCTATTCTTCCACGGCTACACGGAAGCTCAATTTTAATTTGCTGTTCTGACCAGCCCAAAGCCAGAAGTAATGGGATTACTAAGAAGGTCCTTGTTTCGTGTTCTCGAATATCCTCCCAGCGGCAGTGACGATAATAATAATCTGCCAATAACCGAATTTTAGAAATAGTACTTGTTAAGTCGGCAGCCGATGACGGCCTCAAGCCCTCCTTAATTAAAAACCGTAACAATTCATCATCTTTCACAGCATTTGTTTCTGGTGGTTCTGGAAAAACCGAAACGGGCTCCCCGGTTTCTAATATGCTGTCAGCGGCCCTCTGATGCTTATCCTGAGGTAATCGTTGTATTGTTGCTATGGTAAGACCATGAGTCGAAATTAGACTATCTGTTTGCATCCAGTTTACATAGCAATAAGCTGGCAAATCCCAACCATCAAAATCTCTTAACCACTCCTTATCCGCACATCCCCTATGAGAGCTATTCCTTTGAACGACTGTTCCGGCAGCTAGTATTTTCCGCATGCCTTGCTTCAGAACAACAATGTCTCCGATATTGACTGCCTCCATTGTCTCTATGTGTGTTTCACCTCCAACAAAGGCCATGCCGAATTTCAGAAAAAGATCCGAGTAATCTCGTCCCGATGATCCTGCTGCTATCTGCCAATATTCAGGCATAACTTCTTTCCCTCACATAATCATTGATGAACAAGCACCTCTACTTGGTAGTATGATACTTGATCCCACCCAAAGCAGATATATCAGGATGCGTAACCCAGGAATGGACTTCGCCACGGAAAAGCGGGGCCGGTTGTCGCTCTGGACTGCCTGACTTTTGTGGCATTCTTCGGACGAATCTGTTAGAGGAAGGGCAGGAGGGCCAACACCGTATGAAACAACTCCGCGTGATTACCGAGAAATGCACAAGCTGCATTCAGTGCGAGTTGGCTTGTGCCTTTGTTCAAACCGGGACCTTTCAGCCATCCCGTTCCGTTATTCGCGTCCATATATTTGACGAGCAAGCCGTCTACGCGCCCTATACCTGCTTTCAGTGCGATGAGGCCTGGTGCCTGACGGCCTGTCCGGTGAATGCGATCGGCATTGACCCGGCCACGGACGCGAAAGTCGTGCTGGACGATGTGTGTGTCGGCTGTGCGGTCTGCACGGTTGCCTGCCCCTACGGCACCATGTTCTACAACCCGGACAGCCACAAAGCCTTCAAGTGTGACCTGTGTGGCGGTGACCCGGCTTGCGTCAAGTCCTGCCCGACCGGCGCACTCGAATATGTGGATATGGATCAGCCGGACTGGCTGGCCAGTTGGGCGGACAAGGTCAACCGGGGCTTTCAACATATGCAGGACGAAGAAGGAGGCAACGCATGAGCGCGACCAACACAATGCACGGCTGGACCGGTACTGTCCTGCGCGTCAATCTGGCCACCGGCAGCATCACCAAGGAGCCGCTGAACGCCCAGTGGGCCAGAGACTATGTCGGCGGCCGCGGGCTCGGCGTCAAATATCTCTCCGAAGAGATGGACCCCAGCGTCGATCCGCTTAGCCCGGAGAACAAAATGATCTTTGCCACCGGGCCACTGACCGGCACCAACGCGTCGTGTGGCTCGCGCTATATGGTCGTCACCAAGGGCGCCCTGACCAATGCCATTACCACCTCGAATTCGGGCGGCTTCTGGGGACCGCAGATGAAATTCGCCGGCTATGACATGATTATTCTGGAGGGCAAGGCCGCCCAGCCGTCCTATCTGTGGATCTATGACGACCGGGTTGAACTGCGTGACGCGACCCATCTGTGGGGCAAGACGGTCTGGCAGACCGAAGAGGCCCTGCGCGTCGAACTCGGCGTACCGGACAGCATCATTGCCAGCATCGGCCCGGCCGGAGAAAACCTGGTGCGCTTTGCCTGCATTATGAACGACCTGCACCGCGCCGCGGGCCGGTCCGGCGTGGGCGCGGTCATGGGCTCCAAGAATCTCAAGGCGATTGCCCTGCGCGGCACCGGCGGCGTCTCTCTGGCCGACCCGCAGGCGTATATGGAAGGCCAGTGGGCCATGAAGGAGAAGCTGCGGCAGTCGCCCGTGACCGCCGAGGGCCTGCCCATGTACGGCACCGAAGTGCTGGTGAACGTGATTAACGAACACGGCGCCCTGCCGACGCGTAATCACCAGGAAACTGTCTTTGCAGAGGCCGAAAACATCAGCGGCGAAACCCTGACCGAGACCCGTCTGGTCGCCAATAAAGCCTGTTTTTCCTGCACCATCGCCTGTGGCCGGGTCAGCACTTTGCCGGGCGAAGCCGCCTCCAAATACTCGGTCACCACCAATCCGCAGAACTGGAAAATCGCCGGGGAAGGCCCCGAATACGAAGCCGCCTGGGCCATGGGCTCCGAATGTGGCGTGGGCGACCTGGACGCGCTTATTAAAGCCAACTGGCTGTGCAACGATCTGGGCATGGATTCCATCAGCTTTGGAGCCAGCGTGGCCGCGGCCATGGAGTTGTTCGAGAAGGGCGCGGTCAGCCAGGACCAGACCGAGATTCCGTTGGAGTTCGGTAGCGCGGAAGCCCTCATCGTCATGGCCGAGAAAACCGCCTATCGACAGGGTTTTGGCGACGCCCTGGCCGAGGGCTCCAAACGCATGACCGAGACGCTGGGCCGACCCGAGTTTTTCATGGGCGTTCGCGGTCAGGAGTTTGCCGCGTATGAAGCCCGTGCCATTCAGGGCATGGGACTCGGCTATGCGACCTCGAACCGCGGGGCGTGTCACTTAAAGGCGTATACGGTTGCGGCCGAAATTCTCGGCCTGCCGCGTCAGATGGACCCGCGCGCCACCGAAGAGAAAGCGGAGATTACCAAAATCTTCCAGGACGCCACCTCAACCGTTGACGCCACCGGCCTGTGTCAATTCCTCACCTTCGGCGTGGGTCTGGAAGAGATGCTGCCCCAACTGTCGGCAGCCACCGGCGTGCCGTATACGCTGGAAGAACTGGTCCACATTGGGGAGCGCATCTGGAACCTGGAGCGACTGTGGAACGAGCGGGCGGGATTCACCGGTAAGGACGATACGTTGCCCAAACGTATTCTGGAAGAGCCCATCCCGTCCGGCCCGGCCAAGGGCGAGGTCAACCGCCTGGGTGAAATGCTGCCCGAGTATTATGAACTGCGAGGCTGGGATAAGGACGGCATCATCTCCGAAGCAAAGAAGAAAGAGTTGGGGCTGGAGTAAAGGAGGTCTGTTGGGTTCGTTGGGTCTGTTGAGTCTTAACCCCAAAGACTCAACAGACCCAACGAACCCACAAGGAACATACGTCATGGCACACCACATCATTATCGGAGGGGGACCGGCCGGCGTAGCCGCGGCGGAAACGATCCGGGCAACCGCAGGCCCTGGGGCACAGATTACGCTCATCTCCAACGAGCCCGCCTACTCGCGCATGGTCCTGCCCTACTATCTGGCGAACGATATTCCGGAGCGGCACGTGCTGACCGGAGACGCGGCCTATTTTGAACAACATGGCATTACATCCGTGTTGGGCCAGGTCGAGAAGGTCGATACCCAGGCACGCACGGTCACACTGGGTGACGGCTCAAGCCACGCGTTTGATACCCTGCTCATCGCGACCGGCTCTTCGGCCCAACGCCCTCCCATTGCCGGCGTTGATCAGGAAGGCGTGTACACCTTCTGGACGCTCGAGGACGCCAAACAGGTGATGGCGAAAGCCCAGGGCACCCCCAGGGCGGTGCTCGTTGGCGCCGGCTTTATCGGCTTCATCGTCTTGAACGCCATGGCCAAGCTGGACTGGAACCTCTCGGTGGTCGAAACCGAATCTCAGGTCCTACCTCGCATGCTCGACGCCACCGGCGCGCAGGCGGTCGAAGGCTGGCTGACCAGCCAGCATGTCGCCGTTCACACCGGCGCCCAGGTCCAGAGCATCACCCGCGAGGGCGAGAGCCTCAGCCTGTCGCTGAGCAGCGGGGCCAGCCTCAGCGCGGATATTGTCATTCTGGCCACCGGCATTCAGCCCAACCTGGGATTTCTCGACGGCTCCGGCATTCAGGTTAACGGCGGCATTGTAGTGGATGACCGCATGCAGACCAATATTCCCGGTATCTATGCAGCCGGTGATGTCGCGGCCGGACCGGACCTGTTGAACGGCTCGGTCGCGGTGCACGCGATTCAACCCACGGCCGTGGACCACGGTCGGATTGCCGGCGCAAACATGGCCGACAAAGAGACCCACTATCCGGGCAGCCTGCTGATCAACGTCTTGGATGTCATCAATCTGCACTGCGCCAGCTTTGGCCAGTGGCGGACAGCTGCGCATGAGTCGATCACTACCGTCTGGAACCCGACGCGCCCTCTCTATCGCAAATACGTCTGGGACGGCGATCGCATGGTCGGGGCGCTGTTCGTCGGACCGATTGATGATGTCACCATGCTGAACGATGTCGGCATGGTCAAAGGACTCATTCAGACCCGGCGCGCCCTGGGAAACTGGGCGGACTACGTCAAAGAGAACCCGACCGATGTGCGCCGCGCCTATGTCGCCACCGGGACCGCGCAGCAACTGGTCGGCCACACCCTCCTGGGCGCACCCGCCACAGCGCGCGCCTACCGGGTGGACGGCAAGACACCCGCGGCCTGGGGAAAAGGCTCGCACGCCTCGCTTATCGGCTCTCGCCCGGACGCGCTGGATACGCTCCCACGGACGCCGACACCAGGCATTGAAAAGGGTGACTAATCGATGCAGGTAATGATCGATGCAGGTTAGGATCAAACTCTTTGCCAATCTGCGGAAAAAACTGCCCAAAGGCTCTCTGGGGAAAGCTACGCTTGACCTCACCGAGCAGGCCACCATCAATGATCTGATTCATCAGCTCGACATTCCGCTCGACCTGGCCCAAATGGTTCTGGTCAACGGCGAGCAAACCCGGGAATTCGATCAGGCGCTTACGGACGGCGACCAGGTCAGCATCTTCCCGCCGGTAGCCGGCGGGAGCGGGTGAAGCCTCTTACGTGAAAAGACGGTAAGACCTTATTTCTATAACCCGCCTTTTCACCGCCCGCCTTCCTTCAGCCAGTTCACCCACTCATCGAGGAATAATCGGCAGCAGCACATGCGAGGGATGCGCCTCGTCATGAAAGACGTGCTGCAGGGCCGGCTCCAGGCGACTGGCCTCGCCGCTGGCCTCGCCGGTTTGCGGGTTGCGATCAAAACGCGGGAAGTTTGAACTGGCGATGTCAAGACGAATACAGTGACCCGCTTTGAAAACATTGCTGGTCGCCCACAGGTCTATGCTGAACGCGTAGACTTCATCTGGCTTGAGGAGCGTGGCCTGTACCTTTGATGCACGGTAGCGGCCACGCAGGATCCCGTCCGTCAGGTTCTGGGCGTATCCTTCGGGATGCACATCCACCAGCTTGGCTGTGAAGTCTGTGTCCGTCGCACTGGTGGCCGCATACAGGGTCACCGTAATAGGTCCGGTGACCTCGACATCCTGCTCAAGGACGGGGGTGGTGTAGACCAGGACGTCTTCCCGCTCTTCCACCCCACGTTGATCGAACGCCCCGCCGGGGACGGCCGCCGGCCAGCAGCATAACCCGCCACCTTTGGTCGGGACGGGGTGACGCGGATCGGAGACGAAGACGTCCGTGGGTTCGCTGCGCGGAGCCGCAGGGCTCAGGCTGCCGTCACCGCGCAGGCTGTTCGCGTTGCCGGCGCTGTGCAAATAGTACGGCGTGTACTGCGTCCGAGCCAGCGGCCATTCGTTCTCATTCCGCCACACATTCTCGCCCATGACGAAAATACGCACCGGCGGCTCTTCCAGCAGGCCGTTCTGTTTGCCCTTGAGCCAGTAGTCAAACCAGCGCAGGTGCAGCCCGTCCAGGCCCGCTGCCAGTTGCGTCGTTGAGAGCCCGAAATTCGCCTCGCCCACAACATTGTTCAGCGGCAGCGTATGGTGCCACGGGCCGATCACGAGTTTTTGGCCGTCGCGTGCCGCCGGCGTAGCACCGCGCTCGCGCATCCCCAGATAATTGCGAATCGTGCCGCCCAGGAAGATGTCATACCAGCCGCCGACATTACACGCCGGAACCGGAATCGTGTCATGCCGGTTCTCGATATTGATTTGCGCCCAGTAGTCGTCGTCATCAGGATGGGTCACCCAGTCGTAAAAGTATGGCGCAGACTTCTGAAAGAGCGGAAAATCCGTGAGCGGCAGGTGACGAAACGCCTCACACATGTCGTCGATCCCGGACAGGAGCTGTCCGACGTCGTCCCGCAGTTCGGGCTGTTCTCTGGCCAGACGCATGGCCGTATCGGGCGCCAGGCCGGTCATGGTCCAGCTTGCATTAAACCCCAGCGCAAAGGCTCCGCCCTGATACGCCCAGCCTTCGTGATAATCGGACGCCGTAATCAGCGGGAAGATCGCCTTCAAATGGGGCGGCCGGCTCAGCGCCGCCAACCATTGGGTGGCACCAACGTAGGACGCGCCATACATGCCCACGTTGCCGTCTGACCACGGCTGTACGGCACACCATTCAACCGTGTCATAGCCGTCGGCTATATCATCCCGAAAGGTGTAAAACTCTCCGTCCGAGGCATAACGGCCACGCGCGTCCTGGATGACAACGGCATAGCCCGCACTGGCGGTCCGAATAACATCGAGCATGAGCATGGCAATCGTCGTCAGCCCTTTGTCGTACGGGGTCCGTTGTAAGATAACCGGGTGCCTGCCCGTTGCCGGACGATAGACATCGGCGCGCAGCAGCGTGCCGTCCCGCATGGGGATGGCTACATCTCTTTCAACCGTCAGGGTGGACTCGCTCGTGGTCTCGCTCATAGGGGCCTCCTTAATTTCCCGACACGCTATCGACCTGTCCGAACAGTGCTGCCAGCCGCTCACAGTCCGCCAACGGTAGCGGTGCTTTGAGCAGCGCGGCAACATTCTCTTTGAGATGCTCGACGCTCCCGGTGCCGGTCAGGACGCTATCCAACCCAGGCTCATACCGGCAGTAGCGGTAGGCCGCCTCGGGAACCGTCTCGGCTTTGCCCGTGTCGGTCAGAAAGCCGAGTACATCCGGCATCTCGCACAGGGCGGGATCGATCTGGTTTTTGTGTCTGAGTTCGGTCAGAATTTTTTTCAAATGGGCCGGACGGCTGAGCGCGTTCCGCACGGCGAACATGCCCATGGTCCCAATGTTCTTGGCCCGCGTTTGGGGGAACACCCGCTGACGGGCGGATTGGTTCAAAAAATTAAACCCTATCATCATCACATCCCAGCAGTCGTCCTGAAGCGCCTGCTCGGCCATCGCGTGCTGCGGGTCGGGAATAAAGGCTTCGGTCACGCCGACAAAACGCACCTTGCCCTGCGCTTGCATCCGCAGCAGTCCGGGTAAGAGCGTGTCACGGGCGTATTGATATTGCCCAGCCCGTACGCCGTGCAGATAAAAGACATCGACATAGTCGGTCTGTAAGCGCTTGAGGCTGTGTTCCACGCCCCGCCGGAGTTCAGCGCTTGGGTCGTCATTGTCATGAGCTGGACACAGCTTTTTCGTGGAAATGACGAGTTGGTCCCGAGCGACATCCCGTATCGCCTTACCCACAATACTCTCAGTCCCATAGGCTTCGGCGGTGTCAAGCAGGTTGATTCCCAAATCCAATGCCTGGCGAACGACCTGAATGGATTCTTGCTCGGTTCTGCCGGTTTTCTGCCCCAGCCGGCTGTGGCCGCCACATCCCAGGCCGGCCACGCTGACCTTGAGACCGGTTCGTCCGAGGGTGGTGTATTGCATAGATAGATATTCCCCGTACAGCGAATTCCCAAACCATATGCTCCCTCCCCTCTTTTCTGCAAGACGTTCAATGCAGATGTCCAATCGAGATGTTCAGTCGAGGAAAGAGAGCGTCTTGCTTTTCGGCCGGTCCGGCGCTATGGCCAGAAGAACGATTGAGTCATCCACACCAAAGGAAGGGAGTCACACATGGCGAATAAAGATTTTGAGGTCAAACAAATCCTCAAGGCGTACCGGCAGGGGCTGATCTCGGACGAACTCTTTGCCGAACAGATGCAGGACATTGGGGGCAACGGCGCGTCAGGCGGGCTTGATGTTGCCAACGTTTTTGACCACCGGGGGAGTGAGGTTGCCAAGCTCCAGGAGACCCCGCTGAGTCAAACCGTGGCCTTCACCCTGCCGGCCGGCTATAGCAACGACACCGAGAATACCCATAAGGGCGACCAGATCATTTATGTCGTCGAGGGCTGTGCAACCGCCAAAGTGTCCGGCACAGAGCAAGACATCAAAGCCGGCGATGTGCTCATGATTCCGGCCGGCGCTCCGCATACGCTGCGGACCGGGAACGAATCGTTCTTTGGCTTTACGATCCTGGCGCCGCCGGAACTGTAGCGGCTCTCGGACGACCGCTTCGACAAGACCAGGGGGCGCAGGCTGCGCCCCTACGCCAAGGCCCGGATCACCTCATCCGACGTACACACCGTCGTCAGCCCGCCTAGGGCTGCGCCTAAAATAACCCCGTGCGCCTCTTCGGTCGTCGCCGCACAGCAATCTTCGGGAATGAGGATGTGATAGCCGCGGTCGGTGCCGTCCCGGGCTGTGCCTTCGACAACGCCGTCTGTGGCGATGCCGGTCAGCACCAGGTGGGTGCGCCCTTGGGCATTGAGGATGGCTTCCAGAGGACTGGCGTAAAAGGAACTCACCCGCGTTTTGGTAATCACCAAGTCTTCCGGCTCGGGGGTCAGGTCGGCATGGATCTCAGCTCCCCACGTCCCGTCCTGCAAGGCTTCCATTTGCTTGATCACCTGAAAGACCTTCACATGCTCCAGTAAATCGGAGTAATCCGACCGGTAGGCATGTCGAACATGGATGATCGGCACCTGAGCCGCCCTGCCCGCGGCAGCCAGGGCGCTGATATTTCCCAAGATGTTCTTTTCCTTAATAAGCCTGGGCATGGCCCCGCCAGTCAGGTGCCCGCCAAATTTACCGTCTTCATGCACGATATCGTTTTGGCAGTCCATCACCAGAATCGCGGTTTTCTCTTTTGGTAACGTGAGATCACTCATGCGACTCTCCTCCTTCTTTTTACGCTCCCTAGTGTATCCGACGTATTCACCTTCTCTCCATATCAATATCACATCATTTCAGATTGACAGACCAGGACATCCTCTATCTAATCGCGGCTGATGAGAGAGCCAGATTCCTTGGACGACCCCAAGAGCGAGGGCGGGAGAGCAGACCGCGGCGAACGTGTCTTCTATGGCTGGCTGATTGTTGGTGTCCTGTTCTTTATCTCCATCATCGACGGGGGGTTCACCTATACCTTCTCGACGTTTCTGAAGCCGCTCACCCAGGAGTTCGGCTGGTCACGCGCCGAGACCGCCACGGCCTTCTCGCTGTATTTGCTGGTGGCCGGCCTGGTTCTGCCCGCCTGGGGCTGGCTTATTGACCATGTTGGTGCCCGCTGGGTCTTTCTGCTGAGTGCCCTGATTGACGGCGTCGCCCTGCTCCTGCTCAGCGTCGTCAGCAGCCTGCCCGGCTTCTACGCCCTATACCTGTTTTTGGGCGTCGGGCTGGCGGGCATCGGACCCATGCCCGTGGGGAAGGTCATTACCCAATGGTTTGTGGCTAAGCGGGGTCTGGCGATGGGCATCGCCCTGGTCGGGGCGAGTGGTGGCGGGCTGGTACTCGTCCCGCTGTGCGGTTTTTTGATCGCCGAGTTTAGCTGGCGGGTGGGGTATCAGGTCCTGGCCGGCCTGTCCCTGTTCGGCATGCTGCCCCTGGTCTGGTTCTTTGTCGTTAATTCTCCGGAGGAAAAGGGCCTCAGACCCTTGGGGCATACGAGTCGGACAGTGCGTCGCACGTCACCGACACCTGAGCCAGAACGGGCCGTGCGGGACTGGACGCTCAGACAAGCGCTGTCCACGCCAACCTTTTGGATATTAGGGGCCGCATTCTGTCTGGGGCTGATGGCGGCAGGGGCTGTGCTTGCCCACCAGGTCGCATTCTTTCAGGATGCCGGGTATAGCCTCGAATTTTCCGCAACGATCACCGGCATCTCTCTGGGCATGAGTATGGCCGGGCGGTTTCTGGCAGGCTGGATCAGTGAACACGTCCGCCACCCGCACGCCATCCTGGCCGGGTGTCTGGTCATGCAGGCGGTCGGCATCGGGGTCTTGCTTTTTCTGGAGAGTCTCGGGTTTTGGGCACTGGCGCTGTTCGTGTCGCTCTTCGGACTGGGCTATGGCGGCATGATTGTGCTGTGGCCTTTGATCGTCGGGCATGATTTCGGTCGGCAGGCTTTTGGGGCGATTGCCGGTGTCCTGGGGACCTTGGGGTTGAGTATCGGCGGCGCGCTGGGACCCATTATTGCCGGCGTGTTATACGATAACACCGGCAGTTATGACTGGGCATTTGTGTCTTGCGTCGGCGTGTTTTTTGCGGGCGCAGGGGCCGCGGCCGCAGCGCCGGAGCCATAGGCGGTGTAGAGCGGTTTGCAGTTGTGAGGGGCTCCAGACAAGAGGAGCTCTCATCCTAGCCCTTGTATGCTGACATAACAGGGGGAGGGGGAGGGTCAAAAATCAGGGCTTACGGTTAGGTTGTAACACCAAGATACACATACAAGATTGACGCGGCAAAGCTTGAAACGCTGCGGACAGCATGAAGTCTGCCCCACTTCTCAAGCAGCACTTGGGTTTCTTCTGAGGTGCGGTCGCGCGCTGGGTCAAGCAGCCGCTTGTTCGTCGGCATGATGCCTAAGAAAGTGAACGGCACGACGCTGAAGATGAGGCAAGCCCCCACGAACCAGAGCCCTGCCCCCCCGTTTATCGCTACCGCAACGCCTGCCAGTGTTGCGAGAAGCGCGAGAGAAGCTTGCATAACTGCGGCGCGCTTATAGCTTGGCCCAAAAACAGTGGCGGCGAGTTCCGTTCCACATGCGAGGCGGGCCGGATGCTCCACCACAGTACCGTAAATCGCAGCACCAGCAAAAATCGAGCAGGCAAGGATAGCGATAATTTCTAGAATTTCCACACTCGCCTCACAAAACGGCCTCCCAGTCCTGTCAGGTTTTAACCAGTGGCCCGTGGTCCGCGCAGCAACCGACCGGGCAAGGCGCCGGTGTGTTCGTTGTGACGCAAGACCGTCTCGCCGTTCACGACGGTGGCGAGAAAACCCGTCGCCTGTTGCTTGAGTCGCCGCGCGCCAGCCGGCAGATCGTAGACGACCTCCGGTAACTGGGGTGCGACGGTCTGGGGATCAAAGATCACCACATCGGCGTTCCAGCCCTCACGCAACAGTCCTCGTCCGCTCAGACCCCAGTGCGAGGCCGGCACGAAACTCAACTGTCGCACCGCCTCTTCCAGGGTCAGCGCCTGCTTGTCCCGAACCCAGTGACCCAGGACATGGGTTTGGAGGGATGAGTCCATGATCTGGGAGACATGCGCACCGGAATCTGAAAACGTGATGACCGAGCGCGGGTGGCGCATCATTTCCAGCACATGCTCTTGATTATGGTTGACGAGCGGTTGCAGGAAAAATTGTTTCAAGCCTTGCTCCAGAGCCAGATCGATAAACACGGCGACCGGGTCTTGATTGCGCTCCTCAGCAATCTCGGCGATTGAACGATACGGTGGCGTAGCCGAGTCCATGACAAACAGCCACTTGAAATTCGCCGCGCGCGGCTCTGCGCCAACCCCCTTGTGCGGACTGCGCGGCCCGTGGTGGACGGCTTCAATCAGCTTACGGCGGGTTTCCGGATCGCGCAGCGCGGCTTCCTGGGCGGCTAAGGGGAGTTTTCTGATATCGCTCCACACGGGCAGGATATCGAACGGCGTGGCCGTCTCGAAGGACAGCACGACATTCAACGGGCGACTATGCACCTGGATGAACATTCGCCCGCCCGCCGCGGCGGTTTCATCGGCCAGGGCAAAGAACGGCTGCCACATATTGGGCGCCTGGCGGCTGCTGAACATACCAAACGTGACCGGCACGCCGGTATCAACGGCCAGCGCTTTGAGTCGGCCCAGATACTCATCAATCCGTTCGGGGTCGAAGCGGGCATCTTCGTTGGCAATTTCAAACACACCGGCGTTCATCTCACCCATGGCGCCCACCAGTTGGCGTACCTCCTCCCAGGTTGCCAGCCGGCTGGCGACCGGTTGACCATCCGGCGTCTGATGGTTATGGGTGCGTGAGGTGCTCAGTCCGATAGCGCCAGCCTGAATAGCGGCCCGCACTTCGCGCTGCATAGCCTCCAGGTCCGTCGGGCTGGCCTCGTGCGTAAATGCGCGCTCACCCATGACATGGGTCCGTAGCGCCGAGTGCCCGATATAGGCGGCATAGTTGATACCCTTCGGCAGCGCCTCAACCGCATCCAGGTATTCCGGGTAGGTGGTCCAACTCCACGCAATACCGGCTTCCATTGCTTCCGGGGCGATATCTTCTGCCCGTTCAAGATTGCGCATCACCAGCAGTTTGTCCTGCTCGGCGCACGGGGCGAGCGAAAAGCCACAATTCCCCATCACCACACTGGTGACACCGTGCCAACAGGAACACGTTCCCAGCGGGTCCCAGAATACCTGGGCGTCCATATGGGTGTGGGCATCGACAAAGCCTGGGGCGACCACATGCCCCTCGGCGTCAATTACCTCGTGCGCACTGTCACGGACTCTGCCGATGGCCACGATTTTTCCGTGGCTGATACCCACGTCGGCCCGAAAACGAGGCAGTCCCGAACCGTCAATAAGCGTACCGTTTTTGATAAGCAGATCGTATTGCATGCCTCCTCTATAAACGATGCGGAAGCTCGAAAGCAAGGCATGGAAAACCGGCCGAATCTGACGTAGAGTAGGCACAACGCAGAGCAAACAGTTGAAGCGTAACCAGTTAAGGAGGGAAATCCCATGTCAGAGTATACACTCATTTCCGCCGACTCCCATTTCGTCGAGCCGCCCGGCATGTGGGCCGAGCGCATGGATCAAAAGTTTCGCGACCGTGCCCCGCGTACCGTCAAGGGACTGAACGGCCGCGCCGGCGAGTGGTTCGTGTGCGAGAATATCACCCCGATGTCGGTCGCCGGCTTCTTTGGGGCGGGCGTGCCGTCGCCGGAACTGCCCGAACACAACAAAAAGGGCTTTGAGGAAGCGCCCAAAAGCGTCTGGGATCCCGCCTATCGGATCGCGGACCAGGACCGAGACGGCGTCCGGGCAGAGGTCATTTACACCTCAATGGGGATGCCGCTGTTCGGCCTGGACGACGCGGAACTGCGCTATTCCTGCTTTCGGGCCTTTAACGACTGGGCGACCGAGTATTGCAGCTACGACCCGAAACGCCTTGTCCCGCTGGGTCTGATCACCCTGGAAGACATTCCGCTGGCCGTGGACGAACTGCAACGTATTGCCAAACAGGGCATGCGGGGCGCCATGATCTGGGCCGAGCCGCCGGACGACCGGCCCTATAGTCATCCCGACTATGAGCCCTTTTGGGCCGCCGCCCAGGACCTCAATATGCCGCTCTCCCTCCACATTCTCACCGCCCGGAGTGGCACGGGCGCAAACCAGGCCAGCGGCAAGGGTTTCCTACTGTCCCTGGCGACCCTCCACCACCAGATTGAGCGCTCGATTTCCGAGATGGTCTATGGTGGCGTGCTTGAAAAGTTTCCCAGCCTGAAAATCGTCTCCGCGGAAAACGACGTCGGCTGGATAGCCTATTTGATGTATCGGCTCGACATCGTGCAGCGCCGTTTGGGCGCACTCGGCAATATGGACCTGCCGATGCGCGCCAGTGACTATGTCAAGCGTCAGGTGTACGCGACCTTTATCGCCGACCCGGTGTTCGTGGACTCGCTCCATCGCTACGGCCCGGACAACACCATGTGGTCGTCCGACTATCCGCATACCGCAGCAACCTTTCCGCGTTCGCAGGAGATCGTCAACAAGCGTCTGGGCATGCTGCCCGAAGAAGATTTACACAAGATCGTGTACGGGACGGCCGCACGCGTATACGGCTTGGAGTAAGACATATCGTCCCCAATCCTGTTGACGACACCGAATAAACAAGACAGGGCCGAGGGAAATCCTCGGCCCTCATTCATAAAGAGGAGTCTATGAAACTCTCACAGCCCCGCATCACGCCAATCGGAGAAGATGAATGGACGGACGAACAACGCGAATCACTAGAAGCCCGCTCCCGGGCGGGACATGTCTATAATGTCATTGGCACTATGGCTCGCCATTGGGAAGCCTCAAAAAAGTTTCAGGTCTGGGCTTACCACGTCATGGGTGACACCTCGACCTTGGTCCCGAGAGAGCGGGAGTTATTGATCTTACGTATCGGCTGGCTGTGTCAGGCCGAATACGAATGGGGCCAGCACGTAATTTTCGGCAGAGAAGCCGGCCTGACCGATGAAGAGATCGCGCGGATTAAAGCCGGCCCGGACGCCGCTGGCTGGGGCCCGTTTGACGCCGCCCTCCTACGCGCCGCAGACGAACTGCACGCAGACGCGTTTATCAGCGACGCTACCTGGGCTGCCTTGAGCGAGAGGTATAACACCCAACAACTCATGGACGTGGTCTTCACCGTCGGCCAGTACAATATGGTGTCCATGGCGCTCAATTCCTTTGGCGTCCAACTCGACGACGGCGTCGCCGGCTTCTAGCGCCTCCTTCCCTCGGAAGAATAGGCCAAAAATAGGACCCCCACTCGGACACCAGTTGCCTCGCCGTGGATTTTCTCGCCCTAGACCTCGAAGTCGGACGGCACGACAAGCGCATTCATGCCTTTGGCGCGGTACGGACGCGGAGCGGCAAGGCCCAAACATTTCAGGGGGGCGGCCTAAACGCGGCCCTGGAAAACCTGGACACGTTTGCCAAGGGCGCGGATTATCTGCTGGGCCATAATCTGATCGCGTTCGACCTGCCTCATCTGACCGCGGCAAAACCCGACCTGCGACTGCTGCGCCTGCCGGCGGTGGATACCTTGCGGCTCAATCCCCTGGCCTTCCCCCGCCATCCCTACCACCATCTGGTCAAGCACTATCAGGACGGACAACTCAAACGCGGACGTATAAACGACCCGGAGTTGGACGCCCGGCTCTGCCTGGATGTTTTCAGCGATCAGCAAAAAACGCTGAGTGAAACGGACCCCGACTTGCTGACCGCCTGGCACTGGCTGACCAGCGCGGACGACGCCGGGGCCGGCTTTGACGCTTTCTTTGCGGCCCTACGAGGGGCAGCCCGGCCGTCCCACGTCGATGCCTATAGGGCGATCCGCGACCGGCTCGTGGACACGACCTGCCTCACCCAGAGCCGCGCGGTGCTGCAAGAAGTCCTGACGGATACGGCCGGCAACGGCTGGGGGCTGGCCTATGCGCTAGCCTGGCTGTCGGTGGCCGGCGGGAACTCGGTCATGCCGCCCTGGGTGCGGCATCAGTTCCCCGAAGCCGGGGTGCTGGTACGCCGGTTGCGCGACACGGCCTGCACCAGTCCCGCCTGCGAGTGGTGTCGGGAACGGCACGACGCCCGCAAGGAACTGACCCGCTGGTTCGGGTTTGCGGACTTTCGTCCAGATCCCAGCGACCAAGACGGCCGACCCATGCAACAGGCCATTGTCGAGGCGATCATGGCCGGACGACACGTGCTGGGCATTTTGCCGACCGGCACCGGCAAATCACTGTGCTACCAAATCCCGGCCCTATCCCGGTACGACAAGATCGGCGCGCTGACCGTGGTCATCTCGCCGTTAGTGGCGCTCATGGCCGACCAAATCACCGGCCTGGAAGCCCACGGCGTCGTGTCCGGCGTGACCATCAACGGCATGCTGTCCATGCCCGAGCGCTCCGCGGCCCTGGAGCGGGTACGCCTGGGCGATGCCAGCATTCTCATTGTCTCACCCGAGCAACTGCGCAGCCGGGCCGTGCGCCGGGTCCTGGAACAGCGTGAGATCAGCCTCTGGGTGCTGGACGAGGCGCATTGTCTGTCACGCTGGGGCCACGACTTCCGGCCCGACTACCGCTACGTGGCACGCTTCATCCGCGAGAAGGCACCCGACGGACAAATAGTCTGCCTGACGGCAACGGCCAAGCCCGAGGTGCGGGAAGACATCCGTAGCCACTTTCGTGACAAGCTCGGCGTGGACCTCAGCGTCTTTGACGGTGGCGCTCAGCGCACCAACCTGGAATTCGTGGTCGTGCCGACGACCGACGGCGAGAAATTCGCTCATATTCACCAAATCCTGACCGCGGACCTGCCATCGGGCACGCCCGGCGGCGCTATCATCTACTGCGCGACACGCCCCCAAACCGAAAATATCGCCCAGTATCTACGCAACAAGAATATCGACGCGGCCCACTTCCACGCCGGCCTATTACCGGAGATCAAGAAGAACGTGCAGCAGCGCTTCATCTGCGGCGATATCCGGGTGATCGTCGCCACCAACGCCTTCGGTATGGGCATCGACAAGCCGGATGTGCGCTTGGTCATTCACGCCGATATTCCCGGTTCGCTGGAAAACTATGTACAGGAAGCGGGCCGGGCCGGACGCGACCGGGAAACGGCGCGCTGTGTGCTGCTCTACACGACCGACGATATCGAGCGACAGTTCGGTATGTCGGCCCGTTCGCGGCTAACCCGGCCAGAAATCCATGCCATCCTCAAGGCGCTGCGCAATCTGGACCGCAAGAAGCGCCTGAACGGCCAAGTCGTCGCCACCGTAGGGGAGATTCTAGGCGAGGACGAGGACGCCGCGTTCGAGCGCGACTCCGCGACCGACGACACGCGCGTGCGGACCGCCATATCCTGGCTGGAGGAAACGAAATTATTGACCCGTGAGGAAGACCGCGTGCAGGTCTTCCCGTCCTCCCTGCGGGTCGGCTCAATGGAGGAAGCCCGCGCCAAGCTGGCCGAGGCAACCGTCGCGGCCGACTATCACAGCCGGTTGTTGACTATTACCGAAACCTTGATCGACGCAGACCCCGACGAGGGCATCTCTACCGATGAGTTGATGACAGTCTCCGGGCTGCCCGCAGAACAGGTACGCCGCGCCCTGCACGACCTGGAGCGGCTGGGGATCGCCAACAACGACACCGTACTGACCGCCTTTGTCCACACCGGCGTCCAGTACGCTTCACCAAAACGCTTTGAAGAATCCGAGGCTCTGGAGCGCGACCTCATAGCCGCCCTGCAAGAAGCGGCCCCGGATATGGAGAGGGACGACACCTCAACGCTGTACGTGCGTCTCGCCACCCAGCAACTCAAGGACGCTGGTCACACATCCGCCCTACCGGAGCGCGTAGTGCGCATTCTGCGCGGCCTTGCCCTGGACGGACGCGGCGAGGAGGGCGGCAGGGGCAGCCTGGGCTTGCGCGGGCTGGGTCAGGAGGCCGTACAGATTACGCTCCAGCGCCAGTGGGCCGCGCTGATAGAGACTGCGGAGCGGCGCCGGGCCGCAGCGCGCGTCCTATTGGACCACCTGCTCAACAGCCTGCCGCCAGGAAGTCGAGGTACGGACCTGTTAGCCGAAACAACCCTCGGCCAACTGTTGAACGCGATCCGGTCTGACCTGGAGTTGAAGACTACGGTCAGGAATCCCGAACGACTGCTGGACCGTGCCCTGCTGTGGCTGCACGAACAGGAAATCATCCGTCTCAATAAGGGATTGGCCATCTTCCGCCCCGCCATGTCCATCCGTTTGAGTCAGGAACAGCGCCGCTTCACCAACACCGACTTCACACCGCTCAAACTTCACTACCAGGACCAAGTGCTCCAGATTCACGTCATGGCGGAGTATGTCCAGCGTGGCTTGCGGGCCATGACCGACGCGCTGGCTCTCGTCATGGACTATTTCAATCTCAAGCAACAGGACTTTTTGCGCCGCTGGCTGCCCGACCGCGACAAGGAATTTACACGCCAGACCACGCCGGGATCGTGGCAGTCCATTGTAGAAAACCTGAAGAACCCCGTTCAGCAGCGCATTGTCGCCGACGAGCGGGAACAGACCAGCGTCCTGGTGCTGGCCGGTCCCGGCTCCGGCAAGACGCGAGTTCTGGTCCATCGAATCGCCTATTTATTGCGCGTGCGGCGCGAAAACCCGCGCGGCATTCTGGCCCTAGCCTATAATCGCCATGCCGCGGTAGAGATTCGTCGCCGATTGGCCGAACTACTCGGCGACGATGCCCGTGGCATAACCGTACTCACCTGTCACGGCTTTGCCATGCGACTGGTGGGCGCCAGCTTCAGCGGACGCGCGGAACGCCTGGACAACGACGCCTTCCGAGAGATACTCCGGCAGGCGGTGGACCTGCTGCGGGGCGCAGGGCTGCCAGCGGACGACGCCGATGAGCAGCGGGCGCGGCTGTTGGCCGGTTTCCGCTGGATACTCGTGGACGAATACCAGGACATCGGCCCGGAGCAATATGAGTTGATCTCGGCCCTGGCCGGCCGCACCCTGGCCGACGAGGACGATAAGCTCAGCCTGTTTGCCGTGGGTGACGACGACCAGAACATCTACGCTTTCGACGGTGCGTCGGTCGAGTTTATCAAGCGTTTCGAGGTAGACTATAGGGCCAGACCAGCCTTCCTGACGGACAATTACCGTTCTACAGCTCGCATCATTGCCTCGGCCAACGCAGTTATTGAGCCGGCCGCGCAGCGTATGAAATTCGACCATCCCATTCATATTGACCGGGCACGCACCAAGCAGCCGCCCGGTGGGGGCTGGGAGGAGTTGGACCTCGTGTCGCGTGGACGGGTGCAGATTATCCCCATCCGGCGAGACCCGATCGCCCAGGCCCAGGCGGCAATAGCGGAATTGCAGCGTCTGTCCGCCCTGTCAGCGGACTGGGACTGGTCCGGCTGCGCGGTCATTGCCCGCGAGTGGCGCTACCTGGAACCGGTGCGGGCCGGCTGCGAAGTCTACGGCATTCCGGTCCAGATGGGCAACGAGGAAATCCCCGGGTTTTGGCGGCTGCGAGAGACCCAGGCGTTACTTGCCTGGCTGCGCCAACGCGAAACCGATCTCGTGGACAGGAGCGTCCTCAGCGCTTGGCTGGACGCCCAAGGCTCCAATCCCTGGGTCGAACTGCTGCGAGAAGCCATAGACGAATACGCCCTGGAAGCCGGCGGGGCGGAAACTCCGCTGGATCACTTCATCGAGTGGCTGGCGGAGTGGGGCCGAGACGTGCGCCGCCGGCAGCGCGGCCTGTTGCTGTTGACCGCGCATCGCGCCAAAGGGCTGGAGTTCGACCACGTGGTCGTTCTTGACGGCGGCTGGAATAGCCTCAGCCGCGGCGAAGACCCGGACGCACCACGCCGGCTCTACTATGTGGCCATGACCCGGGCCCGGCAGACCCTGGCGCTGACCTGCTTTGAAAGACCCCATGCGTTACAGGCCGTGTTGCGCGATCATCCTTCGGTCCTGCACCGGTCCCCGGTCACACTGCCACCGCCCACCCCAGAGATGACCACCCGCTATCAGCGGCTCAGTCTGCGCGATGTTGATCTGAGCTTCGCGGGACGCCAGCCGGCCAGCAACCCGGTTCAGCGTGCCATCACCGCTCTTTCGCCTGGCGACCCGCTCCGAGTCCGTACCACGCAGCAGCCGTGGCTGCTGCTGGATCATAGCGGCAACGTGGTGGGCCGCCTCGCCAAAGGATATACGCCACCGGCTGCAATGCGGCTCCAGTCGGCAACGGTCCTGGCCGTTGTGACGCGCAGTCGTACCGATTCGGAACCGCAGTACCAGGACACCCTCAAATGTGATGAGTGGGAGGTCGTTGTACCGGAACTCGTGTTTCAACGCGCGGGCTGAGCCGCCCCCGTGTTTCGTTATGCGGAGGGTGAGGATGTTGGTATCCAGCACCCAGACAGGAACAGCAGCCACGCCACACTTTTTGCTTACTGGCCCGCTGGGCGGCCCTGAGCGAGCGCTATACGACCCGGCAACTCATGGACGTGGTCTTCACCGTCGGCCAGTACAATATGGTCTCCATGGCGCTCAATTCCTTCGGCGTCCAACTCGACGACGGCGTCAAAGGCTTCTGAGGGAAATCCTCTCCAGCAGTACTTCAAAGAATAATTCTTGTCTTCAATTTTGCAAAAACTGCCCTTTCGCCAGCCCTCAAATACTGTAATATAGGCTTCTGTGCAGAAAAACTGCATGAATTGCGCTCATATTAAATCATGCAGTTCAATGATCCTGCACGAGTAGGGGTGATCCAAAATGTTAATTCAATTCAGTGTCCAGAATTATCGATCATTCCACGAGGAACAAACACTCTCACTCGTAGCAGGTAAGGACGCTACTCACCCCGATTCGCTCATTAACTGCGGGGAAAAATTCCAATTGTCTAAAGTAGCATCAATCTACGGGGCAAATGCTTCTGGTAAAAGCAACCTCGTGAAGGCAATGCGTGCGATGGAACGCTTTGTCCTGGGTTCGGCTACACGGATGAGCCTAGGCGATAGTATTGAATCTATCTCTCCGTTCCGGCTAGACGCCTCAACCGTACAAGAGCCATCCCGATTCGAGATTACTCTACTTATAGAAGGTGCTATTTTTGTCTACGGATTCTCCGCGACAAAAGAGCGGGTGCATAATGAATGGCTCTCTGTTCAACCACAAGGGAAACGAAGCTCAAAGTGGTTACAAAGGTCATGTGATAAGAGTGGGGCCACATCATGGACTTTTCGGGGACCACTTAAGAAAGAGGCGGGTCTGCTTAAAGGGAAAACGCGTGACAACGGTCTTGTACTGTCACGAGCGGCAGAGCTGAATATCGAAGCGGTGAAACCCCTCTATATCTGGTTTCGCAAAACATTGTGGATTCTTGACCTTTCATTCCCGCCGATACACCTTGGGCAGTCCACTGCAAGGAGAATAAGTGAAGATAAAGAGTTTCAAAATCGGGTCATTCGATTCATACGAGAGGCCGACCTCGGAATAAATGGGCTAGCGGTAAAGGAAGAAGAAGCGATGACAAGAATTCCCGGTGATGCTCCTAAAGAATTACGTGATATGCTTGTCACTTTGCAGAAACTAGCAGGCGACGAAAAGTTGACACTTTTCTCAGTTGCTACGGAACACTCCCTCAATGATGGAGAGACCCCAGTATCTTTCAGCCTAGAGGAAGATGAGTCGAATGGAACCCAGCGTTTCTTCGCCTTAGCGGGGCCTATTCTATCTGCTTTATCAAATGGGGATCTGCTTGTGATCGACGAGATCGACTGTAGTATGCACCCACTACTGACACGAAAAGTTGTCGATTTGTTTCAAAGTCCAGAAGAAAATACGAAGGGTGCACAGTTGGTTTTTGCGACCCATGACAGTTCCCTCATGGACCCGACACTATTACGGCGGGATCAGATTTGGCTTACAGAAAAGCGGGCCAATGGAGCTACTGAACTATTTTCCTTATACGATTTTGGTGCACCTCGACCACGAAAAAACACCGCTTTTGAAAAGAATTATTTAGCAGGGAGATACGGAGCTGTTCCGAGCTTTGGTCCCTTCTTTGAAGATCTCTAAACGAGTCAGTCTCTCCAATGCAAAAGATGCGAAGCAGGATAAAGCGTACAGTTCAAAAGAGAAAACTTAAGAAGACCATTTTGATCGTCTGTGAAGGTGAGAAAACCGAGAGATATTACCTTGACGGCCTTAAACGCGAAGAAACCATCAGTAAGGTCTTCGCAATTACCGTAGTCCCTGGGAAGGGTGGGTCACGAAGACAAATTATCGAACGGGCAATCGATAAGAAGAACACACAACACAAAGAAAAGGATGTCGCCCTCTGTGTGCTCGATACCGAAGCGCTGGAAAATCCTCAAGTAAAAGAAGACCTTGTGGCGGCTCGTCAAGAAGCGGACCGTAATGACATCACGCTCTATCTGTCTAATCCAGCTTTTGAAGTTTGGTTCTTGGCCCACTTCAGAAGGACATCACGGTCATTCAGTGATTGCGATGCGGTAATTGTAGAGTTGGATAAGGAGTGGAGGGCTGCTTTCGGACATCCTTATAATAAGAGTGGTGCCAATATGTATCAGAGGTTAGCAACACACACTCAAGACGCGATAACTAACGCGAAAAATGTAGTTACAATTGATCACAGAGAAAAGACCGATATTGCCGATCGGAATTCGAGTACAGATTTCTATCGGCTAGTGGAAAGACTCCGTTCCGGCGCTTGGTAGCATGAAGAATCGATCTTTAGCTTTCGTCAACATAATCTCGCAACGTTTACGATGTCTCGCTCAATGTCTCGTCCCAATAACTGTTCGGCCAGAACAATCATCAGGCAGATTCTAAGTGGGGCAGGGTCTTGATGAATTGATCGGTTACCAAGCGAACCGCCTCCATTATTGCAGCCTGAGAGACTCGGCCGCGATACCCTTCGACGATCTCATCAATATTTTCTCCCGCCGCTAGCCGCTCAAGCGTGCCGGTGATCTCAACGCGCGTGTATTTGAAAGTGGGACGGCCCCCACATACGCCCACCGCTCTGACGACATAGTCCCCAAGCGGGTAATAGTGGTAGGGTTCGCCAGCAACTATTTCGGTTAAGAGGGCTGACATAAAAGGGGCTCCTTACCAGCCCGTTCTCCACTATTATGTATCAGAGAATCAGCCACGCCGTACTCTTTGTTCCCGTGTCTGTCGTGCGGCTTTGATCTCTCGCTCTAGGTCTGCGGGCGTGACGGCCTCCGCATCGTTCTGAGAGGCTCGGGTCCGCATCGCGCGCACTGCCCGGCGGGCACCGGCAAACACGATTTCGCCGATATCCTCAAAGAGTGTGGCGTCACTGGTGGGAATCATGATGCTGCGGGGGACCCCATCCTTGGTGACCACCCAGCGCCCCTTCCCGTTCAAGTTCCGCCCACACCTTGCCTGGCTCTGCGGTTAACATTCGTGAGGCGATGGTCTTCATGCACGACATCTAATTGACATAATATCGTGCGTCAAGAACGACAGCCACCTGCCTGCCTACCTGACGTTACGATGGTGGGTAGGTAGAGTGTCGGATCAAAAATACTCAGCTCGGACTCGTAACCGGCTGGGATGATTTTGGAGACGGGAGTTTGGCAATTTTGCAGAGGTGAAGCGAGCAATTTGATGACTCTATCGGCAACTGTACTATCGGTTTCTTCATTTGGTTTGCCAACTCCAATTCTAATTGCACCCACCGAGACGATCTTGCGCTAGACGAATCTAACAAGATCATCCAATCAGTAGACGAAATCGCTCGGCTCAACTGTGGCTCAAGGGGTTGTTCCAAGTCCAGTCTTTCAAAATCTATCCAGGGCCGGAGGCCAGCAGCCTGTACTATGTTTCGGACACACTGAGCGAAGGTCGCGTCAGCCCAAGAATAAGATATGAATATCGTTTGCTTATTGTGCATCATTGCTGAGTGGCGCTAGGAATCTCCCTTCGCCTTCAGTCTCGTTTTGGATAGCAACACCCGGTACATAGGTTGCGGCTTCGGCGAGATTCCATGAGCCATCTGACATAAGAGATTTCGTTGAAAATTGAACGACGCAGCCTCCCTGTACTTCCATCGCCTTTGTGCTCCGAATCCACGTCGGACCTTTGGCCTTGAACAAAAGTGTGAGGCGATCTGGGTTACCAAAGGTTTCCACGTCTTCAGCCTGCATGTCCTTCGTTTCCTTCACGATCGGATGAGAAGCCCCGCTCATTGCTTGAATGTACTGGTCCACACCCACATGTCTACCGTATTCACTCGGAGGGTAGAAGGCATACGGCTTCCACCAAAGCACCGCGAAAAACCCTGCCGCGATCAGAACGGGGAAAAGGACGACAAAAATCGTAAGTGTTATCTGAATGGCCCCAGCCGTTTGAGTCGCAGCCACGCCAAGTGTTGCTTCTGAGAGCGATACAAATAATGAAATCACCCACAGTGGCGTTAAGCTGCGGGGAGCACTTATTTTTTCATTACTCGCGGCCATAAGCTAAAATTCTACAAAATAGCTCAGAATATAGATCATGGAGGATAAACAATTATCAGGTATTTATCAGAGCAAGCTCTCATTTCAACTCACTCATAATGAATCTAATGCCCCCTGGTAAGTGTCTTCAGCTCTCATCAACATACCCGCGTAGCGCCGGTAATACCCGCTCACCCAATAAGCGCAGGCCCTCCGCGCTTGTGAGACCGTGGGGAGTCCCAAACTCGACCCGTCGGGCACCGGCTTCAAACAGCGCCGCAGCTTGATTGGCTACTTGGTCCGGCGTTCCGGCAAAGGCCAGCCGCTGGAGTAAATCGTCAGAGATATAGCTCCCGGCCCGCTCAAAATCGTAGGCGTCGGTCGCCTCCTTGAGGCGCGTCAACAACTCCGGCTCAATGGCCAGGCTCCGGTCCAGCGCGGCGATAATCGGCAGATAGAGCGCGGCTTCTCGTCGGGCCAGATCACGGGCGGCCTTGCCGTCCGTATCGACCACCGTGACCGCGCCGACCACGAGGCCGATTTCGTCAGCCTGTCGTCCGGCCTGCACGGCGCTCTCGGCTATGGCAGTACGCATCTGGGATACGGCGGTCGGATTCGTTGTTCCGCCGAGTTTGACCTCCGCGATGTCTTCAATACACGCCGCAAGTGTTTTCGGTCCCCACGTCCCCAACAAGAAAGGCAGCTCTGGCCGGTGGATCTTCCAGCGCAGGGCCTCACCGCCCGCTAAGGAAAACACCTGTCCCCGGTAAGGCTCGATCGATTGGCTGAGCAGATGTCGAATGCAACCAAACGCCTCCCGGAGCGCGGTGAGAGGTCGTGGAGGGTGCAGACCTACGAAATCCAGCCAAGCTCCGCGGGCTAAGCCCAGGTAGGTCCGTCCCTGTGAGGCCTCATCCAGAAGGGCGATATTGCCAGCGATATTGATGGGGTGACAGGTAAACGGATTGACCGCCGCGGGACCGATACGGACGCGGCTCGTGTGTCGCGCAATTTCCAGCAGCGGCAGCCAGGCGGGCTGATACAGCATATCATTATAGACACTCACCCCGGCAAAACCGCAGTCTTCAACGGTTTTCGCCAGCGGCCCGTAGGCCGAGAGGGGCTTATCCGTCTGAAAGGCAATGCTGACCGAACCGCGCATGGAGTCTGTTCAGGAACGACCGGCACCGCGTTCCGACCGGTCGTTCCGGCCTTTTCCGTTAGACCTACGCACCGGGCGCGAAGGCTTCTACCGCGCGCATATCGGGTAGGGACTCATCGTCGGCCTTGACCGGCAGAAAGCAGACATGCGTGGCCCCGGCTTTGAGATGGGCGTCAATCCGGTCCTGAATCTGCTCTTCGCTACCCCAGGCAACAATGGCGTCCACCAGGGCATCGCTGCACCCGTCCTCAAAGTCCGCGTCCTTCCAGCCCAGGTTTTTCAGGTTGTTGGTGTAATTGGGCAGCCGGGGGACATAGGTCTTCATATACTGCCGCGCGGCGGCACGGGCCTTGGTCGCGTCTTTTTCAAGGATCACGGCTTGGGCAGCGCAGATCCACGCCTCAGGGCCGATCTGCTCGCGCACCTTGGCCGTGTGTTCCGGCGGCACGAAATAGGTATGTGTGCCCTGGGCCTGTTCGGCAGATAGAGCCAGCATCTTGGGGTGCAGGGCGGCAATGACGATGGGGGCCGGCTCGGTGGGTTTCGGAGCCTGGTAAAAAACATCTTTCAGCTTCGGCAGATATTCCTTCATATAGCTATACGGCTTGTTGTAGTCGTGGCCGCGCAGATTGGACACAATCGGCTTGTGGCTGACGCCGATGCCGAGCACAAACCGCCCACCCGACAGCTCGGCCACCGTGTTGGTTGCCGTGGCCATGGTATAGGCGTCTCGCGCCCAGATATTGGCAATCCCGGTCGCAATGGACAACTGTTCGGTATTGTTCAACAGATAGGCCGCATGGGCAAACGGCTCACGCCCGACAGCCTCTGGAATCCACAAGGTCTTATAGCCGGATTTCTCAACCGTCTGGGCGAATTGGGCGCTTTCAGGAGCCGTCATTCCATCCAGAAAAAACCAGACACCTACTTTGCCGATATCCATACAAACCTCCTCGGACAAAATCTCGTATTTGTAACGAACCGCACCATATGCCGGGCGTTATTGGGCTGTCAATCTTGGAGCTGCTTGAGAACCGTTTTCCCTCGTCAAGACTCGCTCGGATGTGGTATAGCAGCAGGCAGGAGAAATCTCGCGAGACAAAGAAGGAGGCAGCTATGAAATTCGGTATCCATTATTCTCTGGGTGTTGGCATGAATCCAAGCATGGACGATTATGTGCGCGTGGCGGTAAAGGCTGAAGAACTCGGCTATCACTCCGCCTGGTTGGGCGACCACGTTGTCATCCCGGAAAAAATTGAATCTACCTATCCGTATACGCCCGATGGCTCAGCCAGCTTTCCGCGGCGCTTGCCCTTTCCAGATACCTTTGTCGTCCTGGCAGCCCTGGGCGCTCATACCAAAACCATCAAACTCGGCACCAGCGTAATCGTCGTCCCGTACCGCAATCCGCTCCCGGTGGCCAAGGCGGTGGCAACGGTCGATATGGCGACCAATGGCCGCTATCTTTTTGGCGTTGGAGTGGGCTGGCTGGCGGAAGAGTTTGAGGCGTTGGGAGAGAAGTTCTCTGAACGGGGCAGCCGCACCAGAGAGTATCTTCAGGTCATGAAAGCCGTCTGGCAGGAAGAGGCCGCCAGCTTTGAAGGCAAATATTTTTCCTTTCCCGACTTGTACGCCCTGCCGCTACCGGTCCAAAAGCCTCACCCGCCCATCATCTTTGGTGGCGAGAGTATGCCGGCCCTCAAGCGCGTAGCCGACCTGGGCGACGGCTGGCAGCCCGGTCCGGTCCCGCTCGAAACTTTGAGAGAACGTATGGGACAACTGAGAGAGCTTATGGCCGAACGTGGCCGGGATTTTTCGCAGTTGTCAATCTCCATGCTGGGCGATGTGAAAGACCTTCAGGAAAATCCCGATACGCTGGCCGCACTCGGCGAACTCGGCGTCCAAGAGATGGTGTTATTTATGGCAACCCTGGACACGGATAAGACGCTGGCACAGATGGAAGAGGCCGCGAACGCATTTATGTCCTAGGCGTCTTTAAGGGAGGACCGGTTCATATGACCCTGATGTTCCGCGCATTGCATCCCCATTTCGTGGCCGAGGTCGGCCCCGTTGATCTCCGCCAGGCGACTGACCCTGAGACGCTGCTGGAAATCCGCGCCGGCATGGACGAGCACGCCCTGCTCGTCTTCCGCAATCAACACTTCACGGACGAGGAGCAGCTGGCCTTTGCCCAGCGCCTGGACGGCCGCTTGCACACCAAGACCGGTATTAGCGCGTTCCAGAAAAGCCGCCTGGGCAACGAGGCATTGGCCGATGTCTCCAACCTCAACGCGAGCGGGGAAGTCTATCAGGCCGACGACCGCAAGCGCATGTACGGCCTGGGCAATCGGCTGTGGCACACGGATGCCTCATTCCAGGACCCGCCCGGCCGCTACTCCATGCTGTTTGCCCGAGTCGTCCCGCCGGTCAGCGCGGACACGGAATACGCCGACATGCGAGCGGCCTACGACGCCCTGACTCCAGAGATGAAAGCCCGGCTTGAGGGGTTGCGCGTGCATCACTCGATCGCCCATTCGCGCGAAATTCTTGGTTTTGAATTTTCCGAAGAAGAACAGGACATCCTCAAGGGCGCGATTCAGCCGCTGATCCGCAGCCTGCCGCGCACGGGCCGCAAGTCGCTCTACATCGCGGCGCACGCCTCCAAAATCATCGACTGGCCGATTCCCGAAGGGCGGCTGCTGCTGCTCGACCTGATTGAACACGCCACCCAACCCGAGTTTGTCTACCGTCACTCCTGGCGCGTCGGAGACTTGGTGATCTACGATAACCGGGCGACCATGCACCGTGCCCGGCCATATGCAGACACGACATACCGGCGCGAGCTGCGGCGGGTGACGACGCTTGACGTCGATCACGCTATCGAGCAGGCTGGAGCGGCCCATCACTAGGCTCAGGACTCATAACCAGAAGATAACAGTAGCGGCAAGACAGATGGCGCTGAAGAACGTATGTGCACAGCGGTCATAGCGGGTGGCGATGCGCCGCCAGTCCTTGAGCCGGCCGAACATGCGTTCAATGCGATTGCGTTGCTTGTAGAGCTCAGCATCATAGGAGATCGGCTGTTTGCGGTTGGTCCGACCTGGGATACAGGGCGTGATCGCCCGCTGGGCCAGGGCCGTGCGGAACCGGTCGCTGTCATACCCCTTATCGGCGATCAGGACCTCCGCGTCCGGTAGGGCGGGCAGCACCGTGGCAGCCCCCCGGTAATCGCTGACCTGCCCGGCCGTCAGGAGCAGAATCAAGGGTTTGCCGTCGCGGTTACAGACGGCATGGAGTTTCGAGTTGAGCCCGCCCCGGGTGCGCCCAATGCAGCGCGAAAGCGCCCCTTTTTGAGCAGACTGGCCGCAGTCCGGTGCGCCTTCAAGTGCGTCGCGTCGATCATCACGGTGGCCGTCGCGCCTCCGTCACTAGCCAAGGCCGCGAAGAGCCGATTGAAGATACCAGCTTGGCTCCAGCGCACGAAGCGATTATAGAGCGTCTTGTGTGGCCCGTAGCAGGCGGGGGCATCGCGCCACCTCAAGCCGTTCCGAATGACGTGGATGATCCCGGAGATGACGCGCCGGTCATCGACCCGCGGTACCCCGCGCACCTTCGTGGGCAACAACGGCTGGAGCCGGGCGAATTGGGCTTCAGACAGCCAGAAATGATGGTCAGCCATGACAATCCCCCTCACATAGGGGCCAATTGAAGCATACGACCGCCTCCGGTAAAAGCCCGTTTATAGGTCCTGAGCCTAAGCAACACACAAGGAGAGAGGAAAGGAGATTCACCCATGGCCAATGTCCAGACCGTACTCGGCGACCGTTCCACTGACGATCTGGGGTTCACCCTGATCCACGAGCATTTAACCGTCGGCTTCCCTGGCTACGAATGGGACAACACCAGTTTTGACCGTAAAAAGGAAATCGCCGGCGCCGTGGAAAAGCTCAAAGAGATCAAAGAGCTCGGCGTCACCTCGTTTGTTGACCCCTGTCCGATGGAATTGGGTCGCGACCCGGAATTTGCCGCGGAATGCGCAGACAAATCCGGTCTGAACGTCGTGGTCGCCACCGGCTTATACAACGAAGCGCTCGGTATTCCGCCCCACTTCCGGAGCCTGCCCGCGGACGATATCGCCGAGATCTATGTGCGGGAGATTACGGACGGCATTGATAAAACCGGCATCAAAGCCGGTATCATCAAAACCGCGACCGGCGGGATTCCGGGTATGACCGAGACCGCGACAGCGATCGGCACACACGAAGAAACCTGTCTGCGGGCGGCCGCCCGCGCCCACAAGGCTACAGGGATGCCCATCTTATGCCACAACGACGAGTTGGGCCCGTTTGGCCGTGAGACCCTGGACGTGTTTGAAGACGAAGGCGTGGATTTTAATCGCGTGCTCATCGGCCACGCCTGCGGTGTGGGCGATATGCGCTATTATTTTGACGTTTTGGAGCGCGGCGCGTGGATCGGTTTTGACCGCTTCGGCATCGACATCATTGCGCCGGATAAAATGCGCCTGGCCTCGCTGATTGGCCTGCTGGCCGTCGGCTATGACCGGATTATGCTCTCGCACGATGCCGTCCATTGTCTGATGGGCCGCCCCAGCAAAGCCTGGGAGCAGTTTGTCGAAGCCTGTCCGAACAATAATTACTCGCATATTCTGAAAAACATCATTCCTACCCTGGCCAAGGCCGGTGTGAGTGAGGGCACCATTCACACCATGATGGTCGAAAATCCCAAGAGCTATTTTGGCGGGTAAGTCTCGCTCTGAGCGGTTGCCTCGGACAGCGCAACCGCTCAGCCCGCCGTTCGATACAACAGGCCCGGAGAGCAACCCTCAGCCATGTCTTCCCAGCCAACCAGCGACCTCGATCAGGTCCGCACCTACTTCCGCAACTTCGGCCTGAAACAGGCACCGGAAAACGGCTCGCCCCTATACCACGCCTTATCTGTAGGCGTGCTGAACGACCCCGACATGCTGCGCTTGGCCGCAAGCTGTCCGCCCTCGCAGCCGTCGGCCAACCTGCTATTCGGCGCGGTGCATTATCTCCTCCTGGGTGGAGTCCGGCACCCCTTGCGCGATTTCTACCCGGACGTGGTCGCTTCAGAAAAAGCGCCGCGCCCGCCCTCCCAAGAGACCTATCCACTGTTTCAAGACTTTGTGTGGCATCACACCGAGACAATCAGACAGCTCATCACAACCCGTTTGGTCCAAACCAACGTCGTCCGCCGCACGACCTGTCTCCTGCCCGTCTTTGCCCAGCTTACGCAAGAAGCCGGGAGCCAGCCCCTCTCGCTGATCGAGGTCGGCAGCAGTGCCGGCCTGAACCTGCATTGGGACCGCTATCACCACCGCTATGAATATCCGTCCGGGGCAAGCACAGCCTGGGGCGACAAGGACGCCGCCGTCCAGCTTTCAACCCAAGTCAGAGGGAGCGTCCCCCTCCCTCCCCTGCCCGAATCATTCCGTATCGCCTGGCGCGCAGGGATCGACCTCAACCCGATCGACGTGACTGACGCGGATGCCATGCGCTGGCTGCGCGCGCTCATCTTTCCCGAACATCTGGAGCGTCACCAGGAAACGGAAGCCGCGGCCCGCGTCGCCCGTGCTCATCCGGTTCCGATTGTGACAGGCGACGCGCTCAGCCATTTGCCCGACCTGTTGTCCCAAGCCCCGCAGGACTCCCGCCTGTGTCTGTACGCCTCCATGGTCCTCTACCAGTTCTCGCCCGAAGCCCGCAAAGATTTGTGGAGGATGCTGGCGGAATTCTCACAAACCCGACCAGTTTCCGTCATCATTCTGGACGGCGTCCCCGAAGGCTGGGCACAGCTCCTCATCAGAGACTTCAAAAACGGTCGCTATACCAAACGCCGCATGGCCGCTGCCCATGCTCACGGGCGTTGGCTGGAGTGGCGGGAAGGCGGAGAACAGACCGAGACGCCGGCGGTCGGATGAGCGGAACGTAGCCCGACAACATCCGGCTTCATTATACGGTCCGCTCACAAGAGTGGGCTCCTTCTACTCTATGCGGCTCTACGCTGCCCGAGAGAAGGTCACCTTGGCCCGGTATCCTAAGCTTGCCAGGACACGCAACATCAAATCCGTAGAAACGTCTTTGGTATGACGGTTAAGAATAGCCGTAATCCGCGAACGAGACGTCCGCGCCAGCTTAGCGACCTGAACATGAGTGAGTCCTGCCTTCCGGACCGCATCAATGATCTTGTCGTTCAGATCACTCCTGAGCTGTATTTCCACGCCGGTGGCTGGAGAAAGACCAAGTACCCCGGCAAGCTCAGCAGCATCTTTTACGACAATCGGTTCAGATTTTTTCATCAAGCATTTCCTTTATCCGCTTCCGGCCAAGCCCGATATCTTGCAACGATGTTTTATGTGTCTTCTTAACGAAGGCGTGAAAGATCAACACACCGCGATCTGATTTAGTGTAATAAAGCGTCCTGTAGATTCCGGCACGATCCCTCATTCTTAATTCTTCTACCCCAGCGGCAATAGACGGCATTGGTACTGTGGAAGCTGCTTGAGTAGTCATAAAAACCTTCGTTCAAGGAGGCTTCGAATTTTTCTACGGTTATCCTATCGGCATCATACTGTTCATTGAATTTGTATCCTTTTTTGAATAGTGGCCACAACTCTCATGCGTCATATCCGCAACTCTCTTGCTGATTTACATGAAATTTAGCATCATGACTGTATGTTTTCCCGTATATTAGGACTGGAAGAGCTGCTGCACCACAGCTCGCTATTCCTGTTTGGCCCACGCCAGACTGGGAAAAGCACACTGCTGAGAACCCTCTTCCCCCAGGCGAAATTCTATGACTTGCTTGAGGCTGATACGTTTCGCGAGTTAAGCGCTGCTCCTGAGCTCATCCGCCAACGCTTGCAGCCCGAGGAGCGGCTTGTCATCATTGACGAAATTCAAAAACTGCCGCTGCTGCTCGACGAGGCGCATCTCCTCATCGAACGCAATAAGGCCCTCCGCTTTATTCTCACCGGGAGCAGCGCCCGCAAGCTCAAACGGGGTGGCGCAAACCTGCTCGCCGGCCGGGCGCTGACCTTGTCTTTACACCCGCTAGTCGCGCCGGAGGTCGACTTCACCCTCTTTCTTGAGCGGCTGAATACCGGCAGTTTACCGGCGATTCTCACCTCATCCATTCCGGCGGAACTCCTGAAGGCATATGTGGGCACCTACCTTCAGGAAGAGATCTTGGCAGAAGGCATTGTCCGCAATATAGGCTCCTTCTCTCGCTTTTTATCCACAGCCGGACTCACAAATGGAGAGCAGGTTAACTTCACCGCGGTTGGCAGTGACACCGGGATTCCTCCTCGGACTATTCGAGAATACTACACCATCCTCGAAGACACGCTCGTCGGCTACTTGCTGCCCTCTTTTCAACACACCCGGAAGCGCAAACCGGTTTCCACCCCAAAGTTCTATTTTTTTGATGTCGGCGTCGCAAATACCCTAGCCAAACGGGGAAATATCGAACCTGGGGCCGAACTGTTCGGGCGTGCCCTGGAGCATCTCATTTTTCTTGAGTTACGCGCCTACCTGGACTACCGTCGCCTTGACCAACCGTTGACCTATTGGCGCAGTCGCTCTCAATTTGAGGTCGATTTTGTCGTGGATGATGAGGTCGCCATTGAGGTCAAAGGGAAATCCCTGGTCACCAAGAGAGACCTGAGAGGCCTGCGGGCGCTTAGCGAAGATGTCACATTGCAACAGAAGATCGTGGTTGGCTTTGAGCGGGAACCCCGAGTGGTGGAAGGCGGGATTGAGGTGCTGCCGGTAGAACTGTTTTTGCGCCGGCTCTGGGATGGAGGGATTGTTGCGTAAGCAATCCGAATGATGAGCACCGCCAATCTCTTGGCCCCAGCATCCCAAGATGCTATGGCCCAAGAAAAAGGAGGATACTTTATGAGCGCATCTGACGCGGCCTCAGCGGCACGAATGGCAACGAGTTCCTACGCCGAAGCCGACCCGCAATTATACGCCTTTCTCGACTGGATGGAGCAGCAGGACCCCGACTACGCCAAGGCGTTCCGAGCCTATGGCGAGAAGGGCACCGGGGAGGGTCAGGCCCTTGCGGTCAAATACCGTGAAATGGTCATGACTGGCATTCTGGTGTTCGCGGGACGCAAGGAAGGAGCCGTGGCCCATCTCAAACGGGCCATCGAACATGGGGCCACAAAGCGTGAACTGTTCGAGGCCGGCCAATCCGCGGCTATTCCCGGCGGCGGCATCACCTTGGGCCTGTGGATGCAAATCCTCACCCAACTCGATAGCGAAGGCGCTTTTATCAACGGCTAGGGAAGGAGGGAGCCCTATGGCACAAGCAGTGACAGCACCGTCCGAGCCGGTTCACCCCCAGACCCGCATCGGCCATATTCATCTGACGGTGACCGACCTGGAGCGCTCGCTGGCCTTCTACCGCGATCTGTTGGGCTTTGAGGAGACCATGCGCTACAAGGATTCGGCCGTGTTTCTGTCCGCGGGCGGCTACCATCACCACCTGGCGCTGAATACCTGGGCCGGACCGGATGCCAGCCCGCCCCCGCCCGGACATACCGGGCTATACCACTTTGCCATTCTCTACCCCAGCCGTCGGGAACTGGCCCGGGCGGTAAAGGCGCTGCAACAGGCCGACTACCCGCTGCAAAATACCTCCGACCACGGCGTGTCCGAGTCCGTTTACCTGGCCGACCCGGACGGTAATGGGGTGGAACTGTCGGTGGACCGGCCGCCCGAGACTTGGTCCCGCGACGCGCAGGGCAATATTCAGGCCGGCCGCGGGAAGATAAACCTGGACGCCTTACTGGCCGAGTTGGAGGAAAGGGCCTAGGTATGGATTTCAAATTCAGCCCGGAAGATGAAGCCTTTCGGCAGGAATGCAGAAGCTGGCTCGAACACAACATTCCCCGCGACTGGCGGGACGACGAATTGCACGATCCTGACACCCTGGAAGAGTTCGAGCGGCGGCGCGCCTGGCATCGCCGCTTGTACGACGGCGGTTGGATGTGCATCCACTGGCCCCAGGAGTATGGCGGCCGCGGCGCCAGCCTGATCCAGCAAGTCATTTACAATCAGGAACTCGACCGCGCCAAGGCGCCACCCACAGTCAATTTTCAGGGTATCGCGCGGGTGGGACCGACGCTGATGCAATGGGGCACGCCGGAACAGAAGCAGCGCTATATTCCCAAGATTCCACCGGCTGAGGAGATATGGTGCCAGGGCCTGTCAGAGCCCGACCACGGCTCCGACCTGGCCGCAGTAGAGACGCGGGCGGTTGACCGGGGCGACCACTTCCTGGTCAACGGGTCCAAGGTCTGGACCTCCAACGCCCACCGCGCCGACTTCACCACCCTGCTGTGTCGGACCGATCCCGACGCGCCCAAGCATAAGGGCCTTAGCTATCTGCTGGTCGATATGAAAAGCCCCGGCATCACCGTGCGGCCGCTGGTCCAGATGACCGGCGAGAGTGGTTTCAATCAGGTGTTTTTTGACGACGTTCAGGTCCCCCTGGCCAATCTTGTTGGAGAGAAGAACCGGGGCTGGATGGTCGCCATGACCAATATGATGTTCGAGCGCACGATACACGGCGGGCGCACCGACATGATGGTCGAGGTCAGACAGCTCGCCGAATTGGCAAAAAAAGTAGACCGGGGCGGTCGCCCGGCCTGGCAGGATAGCTATGTGCGGCAACGCCTGGCCGGCTTCGCCTGCGAGGCCGCCGCGCTCAAGTACACCAGTTTCCGGCAGCTCACCAGCCAGCTCAAAGGACTCCCGCCCGGGCCGGAAGGCTCGATGATGAAGCTCGGCACGAGCGGCTTGAACCTGCGCATGCAGGACTTTGCCATGGAGCTGCTGGGTCCCTATAGCCAGTTCGAATATCAGGCTAGCGGGGCGATTGACCGCGGCAAATGGTCGCATCGCATGCTGGCGGCGCGGCGCGGCACCATCGCGGCCGGGACCAACGAGATTCAACATAATATCATCGGCGAGCGGGTACTCGGGCTGCCAAAGGGCTGACCCTGCACGCTGATGACAGAGGTGATGACAAACGACAGCCTGACCGGATATGAAAAGAGCAACACAAATCGGAGGAAGCTGACCATGCGTGACGGATATAAAATTGTCGATACCGATTCTCATATGATGGAGCCGGACTGGCTGTGGGAACGGCATATGGAAGACGCGTATAAGGCCGAAGCGCCCCGGATGGGTGATGCGCCAGGGTCGGGACGCCGTACCTTTCTCGTTGAAGGCGAGTCGTTTACGCGCGAAAAGGGCAAATACCCGATGGCAGCCAAGGCGTTTCTGAAGGCCGCGTATAAGGCCATGGATCGCTTTGAGCGCGCCAAAGACACCGGCTTTAGCGCCACAAGCCGGATCATGGACATGGACGAGCAAGGCGTGGATGTCCAGATTCTCTACCCGACCTATACCGGCCAGATGCTCGGCCGCGAGTTCCGCGACACCAAACTGCTGGCGGCCTGCTGTCGGGCCTATAATAACTGGGCCGCCGACTACACCTCCGCAGCGCCCGAGCGCCTGCGCTGGGCCGCGGCCCTGCCCATGCAGGAACCGGAGGAGGCGATCAAAGAGGCCGAACGCGCCGCGGCCAACGGCTGCGTCAGTTATTATATGCGGCCCAACCCGGTCGGCGGCCGCACGCTGTGGCATGAGGACTATCATCCGCTGTGGGCGACCATCGAAAAGCTGGGCCGTCCGCTCTCGACCCATGACTCGGCTTCGGCCTCGGTGCCCTCGTTCGGCGACCGTATGGACACGCATACCAGCGGCCATATTTTATCCCATCCGTTTGAGGCCATGGCGGCCATGGCCGGCCTGATCTGGTTCGGTATCTTTGAAAAATTCCCTCAGCTCAAAGTCATCCACGTTGAGGGCGACGGCGGCTGGACCCCGTACTGGCTGCAACGCATGGAGCAGCATTGGGAATTCAGCGGCAACGCCGAACATGAATATCTCACCCGGCCGCCAACGGAGTATTTTCGCAGTAATGTATGTGTGGGCTTCCGGGGTGACGAGCCCACCATGAAAGCCGCGGTCGAGCTGGTCGGCGACGATAATTTCACCTGGGACTCCGACTATCCGCACCCGGACGGCACCTACCCCTGGGGCGTGCAGGCCATGCTCGACCAGCCCATACCGGAAGAGTCGAAACGCAAGTTGTTCTGGGATAATGGGGCGCGTATTTTTAATTTAGCCTAGGAGCGGCTGCTGAGGAGACACAGACATGGATTTTAGCGGTAAAGTCGGCTTGGTAACGGGCGCGGCCTCGGGCATCGGACGCGCGACCGCACTGGGATTTGCCCAGCGCGGCGGGGCAGTTGCGGTCGCAGACATCAACGAAGAGAACGCCAACGCGGTGGTCGCCGAGATCACGGCAGCGGGCGGGAAAGCCCTTGCGGTCATCGCCGACGTGACCCAACAGACCGACCTCGACCGGATGATTGCGACCACAACGGATACCTTGGGCCGACTCGATTTTCTACATAATAATGCCTTTGGGCTGCCCGCGGCCCGGCCCGACAGTACGGTCATGGCCCGCACAGCCGACCTGGAGGACCGCGTCTGGGACAATACGATAGACCTGGGTTTGTCGTCTGTCTTTCACGCCATGAAGAAAGCGATTCCGGTCATGCGTCAGAACGGCGGCGGGGCCATCGTCAACACCGCGTCCATTTCGGGCCTACAGGCCGATTACGGCATTGCCGCGTATAATGCCGCCAAGGCCGGGGTGATCAATCTCACCCGGGTGGTCGCGGTTGAGTATGCCCGCGCCGGCATTCGGGCCAACTGTATCTGTCCGGGCGCTATCGACACGCCGCTGATCGCACCCGCCCTGGAGCAGCCGGGGTTTGCCGAGAAATTCGACGAGGTCATCCCCATGGGACGGCTGGGCAGGCCGGAAGAAATGGCCAATGTCATCCTGTTTCTGGCCTCCGATCTGGCCTCGTTTGTGACGGGCGCGGCGTTTGTCGCCGACGGCGGCCAAACCGCCAAAACGGGCAGCCCATCGTTTCTGCCGGAGGGCTGACAACCCCCTGCCCTTCTCCCAAAAAACGAAGGAATAAAAAAGGAGGACAATATGGCAGACAAGAGTATTGAGGCGCAGATGCAGGACATGATTGACCGCGAGGCGATTCGCAACCTGCCCTTGCAGTATTGTCACTGCGTGTGGCAACAGGACTTGGACGGATACGTCAATCTCTTTACCGAAGACGGCTCGTTCTCGATCGACGACCCCAGCCTGCCGGGCGCACAGGGCCACGATGGCTTGCGCAGCATGATCCAGGGTGGCCTGGCGATGCAGCCCCGGCCCTTCATCCATAACCATGTCATCGAACTGAGTGGACCGGACCAAGCCACGGGGACGTGTTATGTGGAAGTCCACATGAACCGCGAGGGCAAAAAGTGGGAAATGAAGGGCTGGTATAACGACGAGTACGCCAAAGTTGACGGCGAGTGGAAGTTCAAGTCGCGCCGAATCACGACCGATTCCTTTGGCCCCAAGGACGCAGCCTAGCGGAATCGACAGCTCAGTCTCTGGGCACCTCCGCGTACACGCGCTGCATGGTGTCCAGATGACCCTGCGCATCCAAACCGCCCCCGAGCGTGCGTAGGCATATATGGCTCAGGCCGGCCCGCCGCCACCCGGACACCCGGTCGCGCCATTCCGCTTCGCGGGGACCGACCACAGCCACCCCGGCTTCGGTGCCGATATCCTGCGGACTCCGGCCGGCCGTCTCGGCGGCGCGTAGAATATCAGCCTGTATGGCCGGGAACTCTTGCGGTGTACACAGCACAAACCAACCATCGGCCAGACGTCCGACCCGGCGCCGGATGCGCGGGATGGGTACACTCTGCGCGCCTATCCAGAGCGGGATCGGCCTTTGAACCGGCAGCGGATTCAGACCGGCCCCGGATACCGTGTCCCAGCGTCCGTCAAAGTCTACCGTGGGTTGCGTCCAGAGCTGCTTGAGCAGGTTCATCTGTTCTTCGCAGCGATCCCCCCGCGTCTGAAAGTCGGCACCTAATGCGCGGTATTCCTCAGCGCTGGGACCAACCCCTATCCCGAGACGTAAACGGCCGCCGGATAGCACGTCCAACTCCGCGGCCTGCTTGGCGACCAGCACAGTCTGGCGCGAGGGCAGGACAATAACCGAAGGCACCAGTTCTATCTTCTGCGTGAGTGCCGCCACATAGGCCAGCAGCGTCAGCGGCTCGTGCACATAGCCACTGTCGGGCCGGAGAACCTGATCCGGGACGCGCAAATGGGTGTAGCCCAACTCGTCAGCGGTCTGGGCGAATGCTCTAATCGCTCCCAAATCTCCCTGAAGCTCTCTCACCGGTAGTGAAATCCCAATCCTCATGAATTCTCTCCTACTCATTCAACCCCTGCGTAGATGAAAAAGGACGACTATGCTGCGCTGCGGTGTCGCACTTAGAATTTCAACACAGCTTTCGCCGCCGCACGTTGGCGGTACGCGGCGTCCCAGCGTGTGAGATGTGGATAGTCTGCGATGAGATCAAACTTGGCAAAGCGCATGAACTGTAAGGCGGCCTGAAGGGTACAGTCGGCAACCGATACGCGATCACCTAAGAGCAGTGCGCGACCGTCGGCTAAGACATTCTCAAAGTACTGGAATACAACCGGCAGAGCCTGCCTGACCTGCGCCGCAGCCCCAGGATTAGGGGGAAGTCCGAGAGGCGATTTCGTGGTATGGACATAACGCCCGATTTGAAGCAGAACACGCAGATCGGCGATACGTTCCAGCTCACGGGCGCGTATACGTTCACGCGTCCCATTCCCCCACATCACCGGTTGGGGAAAGCGCTCTTCCAAATAGTCAATAATCGCCAGAGATTCGACAATGTAATCGTTATCCGCAACCTCCAGCACGGGCAGACTCCCGAACGGATTGCGCGCCAGATGCTCCTCACTCTTTTGCTCATTCTTGAGCGTATTGACCAGGACCTGTTTGACATCCATCTCAGCCCCGGCGGCCGTTTTCTCGGCAATATACAGCATCACTTTCGTGGGGTTGGGTGCAGCGGGAACCATATAGAGTTTCATAGGGAGAGGGCTCCTCAGGCTGAATGCTACAGGCACAGCTCCGCCAGGGCGCGCAGAGCTTCAACCTGATTCGTGCCAATAATCATGGTCGTGACGGGCGACGCCTTCCAGCGCGTGAGCTGCTCGGCAATGTGTTCTTGGGGACCGACCAGGGCGACAGCATCAACCAGCTCATCGGGCACGGCCGCTTGGGCTGCGGCTTTCTGGCCCGAGAGGTATAAATCCTGCAAGGTTGTGGCCAGACCCTCATATCCGAAGTTGCGGACGTAGCGGTTATAGAAATTCTTGGTCCGCGCCCCCATGCCGCCGATATACAAGGCCAGACTGGCTTTGACCGGGGCGCGGCATTGGTCCAGGTCGTCTCCCATCACACACGTCACATACGGGGCGAGATCAAAGCTCTGCAGGCTTTTACCGTTCCCGGCTTTAGCAAATCCGGCTTCGAGATGCGGGCGATAATACGAGTCGCACCAATCCGGACTCATCCACACCGGCAGCAGGCCGTCGGCAATTTCTGCCGCGAGCGCAATGCCCTTGGGGCCAATTGAGGCGGTGTAGATTTTCATATCGGGTCGGCCGTGGAGAATACTCTTCAGCGGCTTGCCCAACCCACTGGCATCCGGCCCGGCGTACGGAATCTGGTACTCTTGGCCGTCAAACTCAAGCCGTTCCTTGCGGGCCAGGATTGTGCGCACAATTTCGACATACTCCCGGTAGCGTTGGAGCGGTTTGCCATAGGGCACGCCGTGCCAACCCTCGATGACCTGCGGATTCGACGGCCCCAACCCAATCAGAAAACGCCCATCGGTCAAACCATCCAGCGTCATGGCGGTCATGGCCGTCATGGCCGGGGTACGCGCCTGCATCTGCAGGATGCCCGCTCCCAGCTTTATTTTTGACGTGCGCGCGCCAACAAAGGCCAGAAAAGAGACCACGTCCGACCCCCAGGCCTCACCGGTCCAGACCGAGTCAAACCCCAGGCGCTCGGCTTCAAGGATCACCTCCATGGTGTGTTGCATCTTCGGGCCTGAATATCCGGTGACTAATCCAAGTCGCATCGCACTACCTCCTGTGGGTTCGGACTATAGCGTTCACACGCCAAAGGGACAAAGGGAGGCTGTGGAGAGACTGCTCACACCAGGACGTCTTCGACCGTGCTGCGGCGCAACTCACGCCGTTGGGAAAGATCGTAGCGGCGGCCGCGATGCAGCACAGCGCGATTGTCCCAGATCACCAAATCGCCTGGACGCCAGGTATGGCGGTACACAAATCGACGTTGCGTCGCATGCTCCAACAACTCGGCGAGCAAGAGCCGCCCTTCCGGGACGGGCCGCTCCACAATGCGCGTGACATGCGCCCCGATAAAGAGCGTCTTCCGCCGGGAGCCCGGATGAGTACGGACGACGGGCCATTCCACGGTCGGATACTTGGCCAGATCTTCCGACGTGTATTGCCGGTCGCCAAGCTGCATACGCGAATGAAAGGCAGAGTGTTCGGCGACCAGCCCTTCGATCTCCGCCCTGACCGCGTCCGGCAGCGCGACGTAGGCCGCGCGCATATCCGCGAATTCGGTTTCGCCTCCTTGTTCGGGGAGGATACAAGCCAACAAGAGCGAATACTTCGCGGACGGTTGCTTGAACGAGCTGTCGCTGTGCCAGAGCTGATTGGCCAGCCTGGTAATCAGGCGCGGGTCGTCCCGCGCGAGGATTTGGCTTTCGGGATCAACGTTGGAGATGTCGATCATCCCGGCCTCTTTGAATCGACTCCGCCGCTGCAACACCTTGAGTAGCCCCATATCAACGGGACCGAGCGCGCGGGTAAACGCCATCTGCTGGGATTCGTCCAGGACTTGGTCGCGGAAGACCAGCACGGCGAACTCATCCATGGCAGCCTCTATCTCGGCTGCCAGGTCTGCATCAGTTGGTTGCCGCAGATCAATCCCTTGGACTTCAGCAACGAACAGTGGATGCAATGGAGACGGGGTTAGGGTGTGCATGGGATTCTCCCTCACCAAGTGAGTATGCATGTACGAGATAGATTTGGGAAGAAGCGTAGCACGCGCTCACGCATTGATTCTTCCCGCCTCAGCGTTTACGATTCGTATACATTTTCTTCGCTGTAGCCCTGCATAATCGTTTCGCAAAAAAGGAGTGACCCCATGGCAACGGCCAGTCAGATTGATGCCATCCCCCTGCCGCCTACGCAGGCAGCGTTCGACCCCATCACTTTCAGCGTGATCCGCAATCGCTTCGAAGCGATAGGTCAGGAAATGACCCTGGCTATGGAGCAGACGGCGTGGACCTCGGTCATCGCCCTGGCGCGCGACTACTCGTGCATGATCTACGACGCACACGAGAGCGGACCGCGCCAGGTCACCATGGCCGACTGCCTGCCCATCCACTGCAACAGCATTCGGACCCTACTGATGGAAATCGTCGCCGTATTCAAAGACGACATCCATGACGGCGACGTGTATATGTCGAACGATCCCTATCGGGGCAACACCCACATCCCGGACCTGGTAACGGCCCAGCCGGTCTTCGTGGACGGCAAACAGGTGTTCTGGACGGTGGCACGCGGCCATCAGCTCGATACCGGCGCTATTGAGGCGTCGAGCATCGTGCCCGCAGCCAAGACCATCTTCCAGGAGGGTATCGTCATTCCACCGACCAAGCTCGTCGATCGGGGTGTCGAACGCCATGATATCGTTGAGCTTTATCTTTCGAATGTCCGCTATCGGGACGCCCTGCACGGTGACCTGCGCGCCCAGCTCGGCGCCTGCGGCGTGGCGCGCAAGGGCCTGATCGAGCTGTGCCAGCAGTATGGCCGCGACGAGGTGGTGCGCTATAGCGACGGGCTCATGGACTACGCCGATCAGCGCGCGACAGAGGAGTTTCTGAAAATTCCCGACGGCGTCTACCAAGGCGAAACCTGGACAGACACCGACGGCAACGGGGCGACCGACATTCCCATTCGGGCCACCATCACCAAGAAGGGTGCCGATATCCACGTCCACTACAGCGGCGGGCCGCCGTCCACCGGCTCGTTCAACGCCACCTATGCGGTCATGATGGCGACCTCGACGATCCCCTTCCTGTACTATATTGACTCCGACATTCCGCATAACCACGGCGTGCTGCAACACATCAGCGCCGACGCCGACGATAACACCATCTGCCTGGCCAAGTGGCCGGCTGCGGTTGCCGGCGCCACCCAGAATCCGGCCGACCCTATGCACGATGTGATCAACATCGCCATGGCCGAGGCCATTCCCGACCGTGTTCCCGCCGGCGGTGCCCATACCGCCCACATCCCGAACTTCAACGGCGTCGATTCAAGAACCGGCAAGGAGTGGGCCTGCATGCTGTTCAATAGCGGCGGGGGCCAGGGGGCTGCAAAGGACGCCGATGGCTGGCCGGTCCTGTGCACCATTGCCGGCATGGGCGGGCTCACCTCGGCCTCGGTAGAGCAGTTGGAACTGCTGTATCCGCTCCGCGTCGAGCAGAACGAAATCGAGACCGACGCCCTGGGCATGGGGAAATGGATCGGTGGGCCCGGCCTCCGCACCTGCTACCGCCCGATCGCTGGAGATATGGAATGCGTCGGCTTTGGCGAGGGACTCAAGAATCCGCCCCACGGGGTGAACGGCGGCAGCATGAGCCCAGGTGGAGGCATCTACATTGAGCACGCCGACGGAAAACGCACCTTCACATCCTCCGCGGGCCAGCTTTTGATTCGCGAAGGCGAGACCTGGAATGGCGTGTCCGCGGGCGGCGGCGGCTGGGGCAACCCGCTCGACCGCGACCCGGAACAGGTGCGCCGCGACCTGCGGGACGAGTGGATCAGCGAAGACACGGCCCGTAACCTGTTCGGTATAGTCGTCAAGGACGATCTTGAGCGCAGCCTCGACCTCGCCGCGACCGAGCAACTCCGAGCCGAACTGCGCAAGAACGAGCGCCCGATGATCGAACCGACCATCCCCGCCGCGGGGACATGGACCAAGGAGAACATGCGCCCCGGCGACCGCTATCTCGAAGCGCCGACCATCGCCCGGAACTTCAGCGACATGCCGAAGGAGGCGTAGACATGGGGCATCGAGTCGGCATCGATATCGGCGGCACCTTCACCGATGTGGTCCTGCTGCGCGACGACGGCAGGTTCCATGTCTATAAAGAAGACTCGACTCCCGACCAGCCGCTGCTTGCGATTACGCGGGGTCTCGCCGGCATGGCCGAGGAAGCCGGGACCACGGTGGAAGCGCTGCTGCGTGAGACGGAGTTTCTGGTGCATGGTCAAACCATGGCGACCAATGCCCTGATACAGCGCAACGGGCCGGTCATCGGCCTGCTGAGCACCCAGGGCTTTCGCGACATCATGTATCTGGGCCGGGGCGGGAAGCCCGAACGGTTCAACATCCACCTCCAAAAGCCCGAGGACTTTATTCCCCGCTATTTGCGCCTGGGCATTCCCGAGCGTATCGGTGCGGACGGCTCCGAGGTCCTGCCGCTCGACGAAGAGGCTGTTCGCAACGCGGCCCGGCACTTCGGCGCCCACGGCGTCAAAGCGGTGGCGGTTGCCTATCTGTGGTCTGTCGTCGATTCGAGCCACGAAAAGCGCACCGCCGAGATCGTGCGCGAGGAGCTGCCCGGCGTCGATGTGTTGTGCTCCTGTGATGTCCTGCCCGAGATTCGGGAGTGGGAGCGTACCTCGTCAACCGTGCTGTCGGCCTATATCGCGCCCATTATCGGCGACTACCTGCGCGCCTTTGAAAAAGAGATGGCGGGCGGCGGCCTGCCCCACCCGCCGCAGATCATGCAGGTCAACGGCGGCTGTGCGTCGGTTGAGGACCTTTTGGCGCGGCCTGTCAACGCGGTGGCCTCGGGCCCCGCGGCCGGCCCCGCGGCGGGTGCGCACTACGCCTCGGATACCAAAGCCCCCGACCGGCTGATCATTATCGACATGGGCGGAACCAGCTTCGACGTTTGCATGCTGCGCGACAGCGAACCGGTCATGTCAACCGATATTCGGGTCGCGCATCAGCCCATCGGGGTGAACGGGGTCGAGGTGCTGTCGATCGGCGCCGGCGGCGGCTCCATTGCCTGGCTCGACAGCGGCAAGGCGCTGCGGGTCGGGCCGCAGAGCGCGGGTTCTCAGCCGGGGCCGGCCTGTTACGGCCGGGGTGGCCGTGCGCCCGCAGTCACCGACGCCAACCTGGCCGTCGGGCGAATGTCGTCCGGGGCGTTTCTGGGCGGCCGGCGTTCTCTCAGCGAGCACCTGGCGCAGCGAGCCATTGCCGAGCATATTGCCACGCCGCTGGGGCTGTCGGTCCGCGAGGCCGCGGCCGGCATCCTGACCATTGTGAACTCGAATATGGCCTCGGCCATCCGGGCGGTCTCGATTGAGCGCGGCATCGATCCCCGCGACTATGTCATGGTCGCGGGCGGCGGCGCCGGTGGCCTGCACGCGGCCGAACTGGCCCGCATGCTTGAGATCAGCGAGGTGCTGATTCCGCGTTCCGCGGGCGGGCTGTGCGCCTTCGGCATGGCGGTCACCCCGGTGCGGCACGACTATGTGCGCCTGCACCACTGCTATACGGATCGGCCGGACGCGGCCACGGGCATCGCTCAGGTGTTTGACGAGTTGATCGCCGAGGGTGACGCCCACCTTGGAGAGGAGGGCTTCAAGCCCGAAGAGATTCGTTTTGCCCGGCATCTTGAGGGACGCTATCCGGGTCAGGTGCACAACCTGACGGTGCCGCTGCCCGATGGACCGATTGACACCGATCTCTTGCGGCGACTCGAAGCCGACTTTCATGACGAGCACGAGCGGCGCTTTACCTATTCGATGCACGACCAGCCCATCGAGTGCCTACACTGGCGGGTCGCCGCCACGGGCAACCGGCCCGCCCCCGAGGGACGGCTGGCTACACAGTCCGCGGGCCGACCACAACCGACCAGCCGGCGCAGGGCCTATATGGCCGGGGTCAATGCCGAGGTGGAAACCGAGATTTACCAGGGCAACGCGCTGGCAGCAGGTGACCGGCTGACCGGTCCGGCCATCGTTGAGTTCGCCACAACCACGGTGGTCGTCAACCCGGATGACCGACTGACCGTCCAGGCCGACGGCAGCTCTCTGCTGACGATTGCCCTCTAACAATTTTTCTCTAACAAAAGGAGAGCCTGCATGTCGGGTGTCATGATCGTGACGGGAGGAAGTCGCGGCATTGGAGCCGCTATTGCACGCCGGGCGGCGCGGGCCGGGTTTGACGTGTGCGTCAATTATGCGCGCGCCAAGAACCGGGCCGAAGAGGTGGTCCACGATGTGATACAGGCCGGACAGCGGGCGATTGCCGTGCAGGCCGACGCGGGAACGGAAGCCGGTGTAGTTGAACTGTTTCGCCGAACCGATGCCGAGCTCGGCCCAGTCACCGCCCTGGTGAATAATGCCGCCATCGACTATGAGACCGCGATCGTCGATGCCGAGTTGGAGCGCGTCCGGGGCGTTTTTAATCTCAATATCTTTGGCGTGTTCGTGAGCGCCCGCGAGGCCATCAAACGCATGTCCACCAAACGTGGCGGCGGCGGCGGCGTGATCGTCAACGTCGGCTCCATTTCCTCGCGGTACGGCGGGCTACCGGGCGATGTGGTCTACGCCTCCAGCAAGGGCGCGCTCGATTCCTTTACCCTGGGCCTGTCCAGAGAAGTCGGGCCTGAGGGGATTCGGGTCTGTTGCGTGCGGCCTGGGATTACCCGGACAGAAATTTTTGAAGCGAGTATCGGCATTGAACGCGCCGAAGCCATCGCCAAGGCGCAGACGGTCTTGGGGCGTATCTGCGAACCCGAAGAGGTGGCCAATCTGGTGGTGTGGATCTGCACGGATGAGGCCTCGTACGTCACCACGACGATCTACGATATTTCGGGCGGACGCTGAACAGGCCACGTTAATAAAAGGAGAAACCAGCATGACCAGCGCCATACAGGACATACAGACAGACCACACGCAGACCCTCCCGACGCATCCCCTGGAGCCGCTGAGCCGAAGCGAGATTGAGCGCGGCGTGGCCATCCTCAAAAGCTCGGGCGAGCTGAGCGGCCAGCTCGCCTTCTCCAGTGTCAGTCTGGTAGAGCCGCCCAAAGATGTCGTCAAGAGCTTTACCCCAGGCGCGCCGTTTACTCGGGTGCTGCGCTTTCTGGGGGTGGACGAATCTGCCAACGGGAGGCAGGCGGGCAGTTTTGACGCCCGGGTCAATATTACGACCGGAGAGCTGCTTGAGGTGCAGCGCCTCAGCGGCGGACAGGTGCCGTTTGGGGGGCGAGACCTGATGCAATCGATCAAGCTCACCAAAGCCGACCCCGCCTGGCAGGCCGCGGTCAGACGGCGCGGCGTCGAGGATGTGAGCCGGGTGCAAATCGATATGTGGCCGGGCAGCGGCCCCCTGCCCGACGGCGTGGACCCTACCCATCGTCTGGCCCGGACGATTGCTTTTGTGCGTGAAGACAAGACCGACAACGGCTATGCCCGCCCGCTCCAAGGTCTGATTGCCCATGTGGATTTAACCGAAGGACGGGTGGCTCATCTGGAAGATCATGGCGTGACAGCCCTGCCGCCGGAGAGCGGTCGGTATGAGGCCAGCCATCAGCCGGCGCTGCGGACCGATTTGAAACCGATTGCCATTACCCAGCCCGAGGGGCCGAGTTTCCGGGTCGACGGGCACGCGGTGGAATGGCAGAAGTGGTCGTTCCGGGTCGGCATGCACCCCCAGCACGGTTTGGTTTTGCATACCCTGAGTTATGACGATGCCGGGCAGCGGCGGTCGATCCTGTATCGGGCGTCGCTGGCGGACATGGTGGTTCCCTATGGCGACCGCGACCCCATGCACACCTGGAAACACGTGCTGGATGCCAGCGAGGCGAGTGTGGGCAATCTGGCCAATTCGCTCAGCCTGGGCTGCGACTGTCTGGGCGAAATCCATTATTTTGATATGGACACGCTGCTGGCCGACGGGTCCGTCTATACGATTGAGAACGCCATCTGCATGCATGAAGAAGATTACGGCGTGCTGTGGAAGCATCGCGACCTGCTGTCCGCGACCACGGAGGTCCGGCGCTCGCGGCGTTTGGTGGTCAGCTCGTTCTTTACGGTCGGGAATTATGAGTATGGCTTCTTCTGGTATCTGTATCTGGACGGCACGATTCAGATGGAGGTCAAGCTGACCGGCATCGTCGGCGTCAGCGCGGTGGAAACCGGAGCCGAGCAGCCCGAGTTCGCCCCGCTCATTGCGCCCAACCTGGCCTCCCCGATTCACCAGCATCTGTTCTGTTTCCGGCTCGACTTTGATGTGGACGGTGAGCACAACTCGGTCTACGAGGTTGACGTCGAACCCGTGCCGCACGGGCCGGACAATCCGCACGGGACGCAGTTCCGCGCCAAGACGACCCTCCTGGCATCCGAAGATGTTGCCCGGCGGGATATTGCCCCGCAGGCCGGCCGGAGTTGGAAGATCGTCAACCCGCAGCGGACCAACCGGCTGGGGGTGCCGGTCGGCTATAAGCTGCTTGCCGGCGCAACGCCGACGCTGTTCGCCCAGGCCGACTCCTATGTGGGGCAACGGGCCGGGTTTGGCCAGCATAATCTGTGGGTCACCGCGTTCGCACCGGACGAACTCAGCGCGGCTGGCGACATCACGCTCCAGAGTCCCGGCGGTGAGGGTCTGCTGCGCTATTCACGCGACCGCAATATCGAGAACACCGATGTCGTTGTCTGGCATACCTTTGGCCTTACGCATGTTCCGCGGCCCGAGGACTGGCCGGTGATGCCGGTCGAGTATGCCGGCTTCAGCCTGATGCCGGTCGGCTTTTTTGAACGCAACCCCGCCCTGGACGTACCGCCCAGTCCGCATGCGTGCAAATAGAGAGCGTTGAGGTGGGAAGGAGAGAACATGATTGTACTGACCGTGAACGGAACGGAGCACAGCGTTGATGTTGGCTCGGACATGCGGCTGCTGTGGGTATTACGCGATATCCTGGGGCTGACCGGGACGAAATTCGGCTGTGGCATGTCCTTGTGTGGAGCCTGCACCGTCCATCTGGATGGCGAACCGGTGCGCTCGTGCGTCATGCCGGTCTCCATTGCCGCGGGCAAGAAAATTACGACCATAGAAGGGCTCTCTACAGATGGCAGCCATCCCTTACAGCAGGCGTGGATTGCCCATCAAGTGCCGCAGTGTGGATATTGCCAGACCGGCATGATTATGTCGGCCGCGGCACTGCTCAAGAAAAAGCCCCAGCCAACCGACACCGACATCAACGAATCCGTAACGAATATTTGCCGGTGCGGGACGTATGTGCGTATTCGGGCTGCCATTCATACTGCTGCTCAAAAATCGGGTGCGGACAACGGGATGAAGGGATAGGGGCGCACCGATGAAACAGACAGAGAATATATCCCGTCGTTCGTTTTTGTTGCGCTCGGCTGCGGTTGGGGGCGGACTGTTACTGGAAGTGACGCTCCCGAAGTCTTCTGTGGCAGAGGCCGAGCAGGCAAGTTCTCAGGCGGACACCAGCCCTGAGGTGACTGCCTGGGTCCTGATTCGGCCGGATGACACCATCATCATCCGCGTGGCACGGGTGGAAATGGGCCAGGGCAATTTTACCGGTCTGCCCATGCTGGTTGCCGAAGAGTTGGCCTGTGACTGGAGCAAGGTCCAGGCCGAGTATGCGTCAACCAGCGAGCACCTGAGGCGCAACCGGATTTTTCGCACCATGCTGACCGGTGGTAGCCGGTCGATCCGCGACAGCCAGGAGTATTTACGCACGGCAGGGGCCGCCGCCCGTCTGATGCTGACCAGCGCGGCCGCGCGGCGCTGGGGCGTGCAGGTCGCGGAATGTGTCGCTGCAAACAGCCTCATCACCCACACCCCAACCCAACGCCAGCTCAGCTTTGGAGCGCTGGCAGCAGAGGCGGCTGCGCTCGACATCCCCGAAAATCCGCCGCTCAAAGACCCCGCGGATTGGACCATTTTGGGTCAACCAGCCCAGCGGTTCGACATCCCGGATAAGGTCACGGGCAAGACCGCGTTTGCGATTGATACCCGGCTGCCCGGCATGGTCTATGCCGCGATTGCCCAGTGCCCGGTGTTCGGCGGCAGCCTGAAAAGCGTAGACGCAAAAAAAATTGCCGACCTGCGCGGGGTGGTCAAGGTCCTTCCCCTGGAGGACGCGGTCGTCGTCGTTGCCAAAGAGAGCTGGTGGAACGCGCAGCAGGCGCTCCAGGCGCTGCCGGTTGAGTGGGATTTTGGTGCGCACGCCCAGGTTAGCAGCGACAGCATCCTGGAGTTTCTGCGCGAGGGTATACAACTCGAAAAGGCGCCGGTCTCACGTCAGGAAGGCGATATCGACAGCGCGTTTGCCAGCGCGGCCACAACAATCGAAGCCGACTATTATGCCCCCTATCTTGAGCACGCCACCATGGAACCGCAGAACTGTACGGCGCTGTATACGGAACAGCGGGTGGATGTCTGGGCACCTGCCCAGAACAGCGAGGCCACCGCGGCCGTGACTGCTGAAACCGCAGACGTGCCGGTGAGTCGGGTCGAGGTCCACAAGGTCCATCTCGGAGGGGGCTTTGGGCGGCGGGGGCTGTATATTGAGTTTGTGCGCCAGGCCGTCAGGATTGCCAAGACTATGCCCGGCACCCCGGTGCAATTGATCTGGTCCAGAGAAGAGGATATCCAGCACGGCCGCTATCGACCGGTGGCTTTGGTCCGTATGAGAGCCGCGCTCAACGCCTCCGGGGAACCAACCGCCTGGTCCGTGCGGCAGGCCGAGCAGTCGATTTTCAGTGCAGTCCGCCCCCATCTGGTGCGGGACGGGGTTGATATCGTCGGGGTGCGGACCTTTGTCGACGCGCCATACGCCTTTCCGAACATGCATATGGAATACGCCATGCGCAACACCCACGTGCCGCCAGGACCGTGGCGGGCGGTGGCGCATACCCATAATCCGTTCTTTCGGGAGAGTTTTATTGATGAGTTAGCCCACGCAGCCGGACAGGACCCGTACCAATTTCGCCGCACCCTCCTCCAGACCCCCCAGGCGTCGAAGGACCTGGCCATTCTGGACGCGGTCGCCGAGGCCGCCGGATGGGACAGCCCGCTGCCGGAAGGCGTCCACCGCGGGATTGCCGTGCAGGATTCTTACGGAAGTTATACCGCGGCGGTAATTGAAGCGTCAGTTAATGGTGCAGGTGAGTTGACTATCCACCGCGTGGTTACTGGTATTGACTGTGGGTATGTGGCCAACCCCGACTCGGTCCGGGCTCAGCTCGAAGGCAGCGTCGTCTACGGCCTGACAGCCGCGCTGTACGGAGAGATCACCATTAAGGAAGGTCGGGTTGAACAGTCGAATTTTCATGACTACCAGATGATGCGGTTGGCCGAGATGCCCACGGTTGAGGTGATCCTCAAGCCGACTGGCGGTTTCTGGGGCGGCGCGGGCGAGCCCGGCATGGCCCCACTCGCGCCGGCGCTGTGTAATGCCATCTTTGCGGCAACCGGCAAACGCATTCGTTCATTACCGTTAAAGAACCATGATTTACGCCCGGCCTAATCGCCTGTCACGGCGGCACCTGCTCGTCGGCCTGCTCGGCTGCCTGGGCTCTATGGTTGCGCCGCTCAGAAAGGCGCGTTCGGCAGACGCGCTTCCCGAGAAGCTCGCGCCGCTCATTCGCCAGGCAACCGGAGGGGTCATGCCCCAGGTCGGCCACGTCACGCTCACGCTGCCGACCCTGGCCGAAAGCGGCCATTCCGTCCGGCTGCGGGTGCGGGTCGAGAGTCCGATGACGCCCTAGGCCCATGTGAGACAGATTCATATTTTTTCGGAAAAGAACCCCAGACCGGTTATTGCCCGCTTCTCGCTGGGCCCGCGCGCCGGACGGGCCGAGGTCCACACCCGGATTCGACTGGCCGGCACCCAGCAGGTTGTGGCGGTTGCGGTCATGAACGACGGTACGGCCTGGATGGCGAGTGCGGAAGTCGTTGTCACGGCCGCAGCCTGTGTTGAGGGAAGCTGACCGGACCCATGCGACATGGCCAAGGCGAGAATCAAAGTCCCTGAGCTTGTCACACGCGGAGCGGTCTTTGAGGTGCGTCTGCTCATTCGTCATCCCATGGAGACGGGCTTCCGGTATAACAACGTGGGCCAGAAGATTCCCAAAAACATCGTGCATACTGTCCGGTGTGTATATAACGGGACAGAGGTTTTCCACGCAGAGTTATTCCCCGGTATTGCCGCCAATCCGTACTTCTCGTTTTTTACCACAGCGGAAGTGTCGGGTGAGTTGGAGTGCGTCTGGACGGATGACACCGGAGTCACCACATCCGAGCGCGTAGGGCTCACGGTCAGCGAATGAAACGTTTTGTTGTTCTGCTTGCCAGCCTGCTGGCGGTCCCGGCCCTCGCGAACGCGGCCTCTATCTCTGAGCGCGGTACGGCCTGGGCCCAGGCGTGTGCGGCCTGTCATGGTCCCGACGGACAGAGTCAGGGAGCCATTCCGTCACTCGATAGGCTGTCCTCCGAGGACTTCAGGGCAGCCATGCGGGCGTTTCGGACCGAAGCGCGTCAGGGAACCGTGATGAACCATATTGCCAAGGGGCTGAGTGAGACGGATGTTGAGGCCGTGGCGGCGTATTTTGCAAGGGTGCAGGCACGTTGAGCGGGGCGGCACTGGTCCGAAGACCCCTCACCCCAGCCCTCTCCCCTTGGGGGAGAGGGAGTAAATATAGGGGCAACCCTCCCGTGGTTGCCCCGCGACGTTTAACCTTTGACTTATGCTCCCATATCTCACTCGCCGTCAATTCTTCAGCCTGGCCACGAGCCTGTCTTTTGCCCGGCTGCCGACCGGCAGAGCACGGGCGAGCACCCAGGCCAGGGTCGTCGTCGTTGGCGGTGGTTTTGGCGGAGCGACCTGCGCAAAGTATTTACGTCTGGCCGACCCGAGCCTTGAGGTCACGCTGGTGACCCCGCAGCCTCGGTTTGTCACCTGTCCGTTCAGCAACGCGGCCCTGGTTGGGCTTCGTCCGCTCACCTCGTTGACCTATACCTACCAGCGGCTCCGTGAAGGCTATGGCGTGCAGATTGTCCGGGCTCAGGCAGACCAGCTTGACCCGACCGCGCGACGACTCACCCTCAGTGACGGGCGCACTCTCACCTATGACAAACTTGTTTTATCCCCTGGCATCGAACTGCGCTGGGACGCAATAGCGGGCTACGACGTTGCCGCAAGCACCGTATTCCCGCACGCCTGGCAGGCCGGTTCACAAACGCTGCTGCTGCGTCGCCAACTGGACGCCATGGAAGACGGTGGGCTGGTGGTGATCAGCGCGCCGGAGACGCCCTACCGCTGTCCGCCAGGGCCGTATGAGCGGGCCAGTTTGATCGCCCACTACCTCAAAATCCACAAGCCAAAATCAAAAATACTGCTGCTCGACGCCAAGGACAGCTTTACCAAGGACAAGCTGTTTCTGGCCGCGTGGAAGCGGCTGTATCCCGGCCTACTCGAATGGGTACCGGGTGCGCAGGGCGGGCGGGTTACCCAGATTGATACGCGGGCCGGCATCGTCCGCACGGAGTTTGACGAGTATAAACCCGCGGTAGCTAATATCGTTGCCCCACAGCGCGCGGCGGCAATTGCGCGGGCGGACGGCCTCGACGCCGGCACGGGCTGGTGCCCAGTATACGGCAGCACATTCGAATCTCGCGTACACGCCAACATTCATATTATTGGCGATGCGGCAATCGCCAACCCCATGCCGAAATCCGCCTTTAGCGCCAATACTCAGGCCAAGGTCTGCGCCGCGGCCATCGTGGCTCTGCTCCGGGGCGAGCCGGTCGCACCACCGGCATTGATGAATACCTGTTACAGTCTGGTCGCGCCCGACTACGGTATCTCCATTAGTGCTGTGTATGCCGTTGAAAACGACACGATTCAGATTGTTCCAGGATCGAGCGGAACCAGTCCGCTTGACGCGCCGGAAACAACCCGCGCACTCGAAGCAGCCTATGCCCGCTCGTGGTACGCCAACATTACCGCCGATACGTTTGGGTAAAGGCGATGCTACGATGCACGGAAGCTATTGGAAAGCTTTTGTCATTCAGGTGTGGATCGGACTTCTGGTGCTGAGCGATCTCTGCGCCCAGGGGAATCAGCAACTCGACGATTCGCAGACCCGGTATGAAGGGCTTCCCACCCCGTTGACCGACCGGCCCGGTGAGGCGGAGCGGGGGCGGCATATTGTGCTCGACCGGGAACGCGGCGATTGTGTGGTATGTCATGCCCTGCCGCTGCCCGCACGCCGCTTCCACGGCACGGTGGGGCTGCCCTTGGACAACGTTGGGAGTCGCTATACCGCCGCGGAGTTGCGTCTGCGACTGCTGGACCCCAAAGCGCTGAACTCCCGCTCCATCATGCCGGCGTATCATACGGTGGAAGGTCTGCATTCCGTACTCGAAGCCTACCGGGGCAAGCCGATCCTCACCGCGCAGGAAATCGAAGATGTTGTGGCCTATCTCCTGACGCTTCGTCTGGGCGTTCCACAGGCCGAAAAGGCTCGCCAAACTCCGAGCGGTCCGCAGCACGAGACTTCCCCGTACAGCGTCGAAGGCCGTCGCTCCGGTTATATTTATCTGTCGGAGGAACACAGACAGTTACAAGACGACGTGTTTGGCAATCCGGGGATGTTATGGGTCGAACGCGGTCGCACGTTATGGGACCAGCCCCAGGGCGCTGGCCAGCAGGCATGCGCCAGTTGTCATGGAGACGCGGCAACAAGTATGCGCGGGGTGCGTACACGCTATCCGCAATTCGATCCACGCACAAAAAAACTCATCAATCTGGAGCAACGGATTAACCGCTGTCGCACCGAGCAACTCCAGGCCGAAGCCTACCCGTATGAATCCGAAGCCCTGTTGGCGCTCAGCGCCTTTGTGAGTTTTCAGTCCCGCGGGCTGCCGCTGAACGTGGACATCACGGGGCCGGCCGCGCCGTTTTTCGAGGCGGGTAAAGCGTTCTTCATGCGCCGCCGCGGCCAACTCGACATGACGTGCAGCCATTGCCACGACGAATATGCCGGGCAACGCCTGCGGGGTGAAGTCGTCAGCCAGGGACAGACCAACAGCTTCCCAGTCTATCGGCTGAGCTGGCAAACACTGGGATCGACGCACCGCATGTTTGTCTGGTGCAACACCGCGATTCGTGCCCAACCCCTGGCCCACGGGGCGGACGACTACGTGAATCTGGAATTGTATATGGCCTGGCGGGGTCGTGGCTTACCGGTAGAGACACCGGGCGTGCGCCGCTGAAGGGAGGGAGGAACTGAAGGCGTATTCTCCTTTCTTCTACGCAACGCTTTCTTCCATTGAGTCAGCAGGACGCCGGGTGAGCGAGTATTGCCGAATTCTCTTCAGCTCCTTGGCCTCTGAGCGCTGGGCATAATACAGGTCCCAGCGGAGTTGAAGGTTAAGCCAGAAAGCGGCAGAAGTACCAAAGAACTTCGCTAAGCGCAGAGCCGTTCCCGGGCTTACGCCACGTCGCCCTCGCACCAACTCGTTAACCCGCTGATATGGCACATGAAGCTTTGCTGCAAGCTCACGCTGGGTTAAGCCCATAGGGCGTAGGAATTCCTCTAGGAGTATTTCTCCCGGATGGGTTGGAGAGCGATGGGTTGGAATACGAACCATGTTTTTCCCATTTGGCGGTGTCGGATGACGCTACGCTAATCCGACCTATACTGCCTAGGGGCGAGCCGCCGAGGGCAAAATGCCACCTCTCTCCTTATTCGCCAAGTATTTCTCCATTTCCTCAAACAGCCGTAGTTGTTCGGGCTCCTTGGCTTTGTAGAGCACTTCCCCTTTTGCAGAGATGACCTGAGCCACGTAAGTGTCCAGATTCTGCTCAAGTTCCTCCAGAAATCTCTCTTCTCGGTCAAGATTGTTCATCTTATGGGCTTCGCACAGCAGACAACCCATGAGGATCACTTTTGCATCACCGAGCGATACCTTTATGCCAGCCGATTTCAGTCTGGATACCTGTTCCTTTGCCGCACCGATCGCCGGACGTAGCGGGTGACTAACTCGGCCGTTTCTTCTTGCTTGCTTGTCCTTACGACAGACAAGAATGAGGTCTAAGTGGATCGGTGATGCAGCCTGTTGCAGTGGCATTGAAACGGACATTTCGGCCTTTATCGGATACCCTCGCGTACAGACAAGCCCGGCATGTCTGATTGCTCGGTGGACGGCGGTCCAGCCCTCGTGACGGGCGTGATGATAGGTAAAAACAAGCAAGCCCTCATCATTAAGAACACGGCTGCACTCGGAGAAAACCGAGGTAAGTTTTCCGGTGAAGAGTTCAGGGTCGGTGTCTTGTACCTCCTCCGCACATCTCGTAGTCGTCGTAGCAGAAAATTCTAGGGCTTGATTGAGCCAATAGTAAAAGAAATCGGCAAGCTGAGAATAATGAACATTGTCAAAAAAAGGTGGGTCCGTAACGACTATATCAACGCTCCTATCAGGGATATCGATACAACTGGAATCTCCCAGGGTGAGATAGGCTGTTTTCGGCTGTGAGGCGAATTGCGCAAAGCTATCCGTTATCTCTACAGAGATAGGCTGATTGATATTGCCAACCTTCATACTCTTTGATGAATGAAGCCTGAGTTCAGACGGGTCGGCCTTGTAGGCAAGCGCCTTTTCAACGCGAGACCGGAACAAGCCTGAAAATGCGCCGGAAGATTTGGTCGTTCCCCAGATATTCGCCTCAAGCGGCATCATCTCTGGTTTTAAGACATGGTGAGAGAACATATGCCGAACGGCCCCTGTCCCTTCACCCTTAAAGGAGGTGAACAGGTTGTTGAATTCTAATGTTCCTGAAAAGAGGCAGGAAAAAAGGAGCTTCAAGTCCGGGTCTTCGATGCCTTTGATTGCCTCAATAAGATGCCTGATACAGACGAGTTGCCTATCGGAGAATAGCTCATGCCAATACCGGTAGTTGTGGTTTAGCATCTGATTGGTGTTGTAGCCGGGCTTAATGTCCACAACGGGGAAACTGCTTGAGGTCGTAGCAAACTCTTCTGCTATTTGGCGCTCAATCTCCCCATCGAATTCGTTCATCGGTTCATATAGTTTCTCCCCGTCCTCTGTCAGAATCAGCTTTGCATAGCGCCGAAAGGGTAAAGGCCCCTCAAGAGACTTCATCCTATCGGTCAGGCGGAAAGCATATTGGCAGCCGTCACAACGGACTTCCGCTCCGCTGATATTCCCGTGCTGAGGGTTATACGTCAGCGAACACTTTGGACAACTGACGCGCTCGGTATCGTAAGCGGTAAAGTTCACGGCGCCACAGCCAGAACAGAGGGCACGTGCCGAAGGGTCCTTCTGAGGAGTCGCGTTTTTGGAGAAGATTCGTGTTTTGAAGAGGTCAATCTCTTTCCCACATTCCGGACACGGGATCACTTTAACGAGGAAATAGTATAAAACGGTGGCGGTCTGGCCGACCTTCGTTCTGGTTTGGAAGTAGCTGAGAAGTCTCGGGGCAAGGGTCCATTCCAAATCCCGGTAGGTAGAGAGAACCTCAGCATCGGTGTATCGGGAAAGCGCGGCGCGGCAGGCGAGATATGCGACTGGATTGACGTCTCTCCCCACGGCTTTGCATCCAAGTTTAACGGCTTCACCGACAGTGACTCCACTCCCCATAAAAGGATCGAAGACGACTGTATTCTCAAAGGCATTCTTCTTGTAGAAGCGCTCCCAGAAATCCTCACCATCCTCTAAACACGCCCCGAGCAGTATTCCACGAAAGACCGAGCCGAGCCTTCGAGCCCACCACTTATGGAGGTAGTAGACGGGGCGATAGACTTCTTTGCGCCAGGATTCCCGCTCGGCTACGAGCGAGAGTTCTGCAAACGGAAAGTCGTTCTCTATAAGTTTTGGCATGAAATTATTCTGAGAGTTGGGGCATGGATGCTGTCCGCTCTCGTGGATGTCGGGACTTACAGGCTTGAAAGATATCCCGTCGAACCGGCAGTTGATCAAGAGGGAGGGAGCGTCTCGTAGAGTTGTCAATCACGATGTAGTGGAAAGAATTCTGATATTTATCATCTCTGACGATAAGGTCCGTACAGAGTGCATCCCGTGCAGCGAGGGCAGCCACGTCGTGCTGCTTGACGACGAGTATATGGCGGAGGTGAAAGAAGTTCAGTTTGTAATTGAGCGGATTCGGATAGGTATACATTCTTCGGTGCCGGACGGAGCCCTCTCCGTATGGACCATGGTCGTACTCACTTTGATTTGCGTACTTTGCGTCCTTGTGCAGATCGAAATCGTAATTGAGGAAATCACCATCCATGAGGATAGAGGTGACTATCGAGGAGCTATCATTGCTCAGTAAGGCAAAGAGGTAGAAGCAGGGGATCTCCACGGTATCTCGTCCAACTTTGATAAGGGCCTTCCCACAGGGAAGACAGCTATTGTAATCGATTGTCAGCCCCCTGGAGTCCTTCCCGTTAGTCTGCTGAATAAGCTTCTTCACCTCAAGTCCCAGAATTGAATTACTGGGTCTATGTCGCAGCACGATGTCGGGCGTTGTCAATTTCCCCGCATGAAATACTTCAATATCTGGAAGAGTACGCTTGATCGCCTCTCCCACCCAAGAGTCGAATGGGTCATCCTGAACCGTGCCGACCAATGCGGGAGGCCGTAGGGAAATTGGGATAACTCCTTGTACTATCCTCGCAGATAGTTCCGCGTATACTCGTTCGACGATCTGTATGGTGTTCATGAGTGTTGGATTCTGCCGCGCCCATCCGTCCGACGGCCCTACACCTCTCCCCAAGGCACCGGAATGCCCGGAATCTTCATCCGCCTCCTGCCCATCTCACCAAACGTAGTAATAAACAAGGTCTTCCAGTCATCGCCCCGCCCAGCGATGGGGGGCGTCATAGCTCAGCCCTATTACCGGCCGTTCGCAGCATGAAGCGCACTGCGAATCATCACCCCCTCACGGGTCAGGGCCTCTCGAAGTGCCTGCAGTATCTTCGGAGCCTGTATCAACTCGCCCGATATGGCAATGCTTTCTGCATCAAGCGCGAGTTCTTTGCCACCCGTGGTCGTGACCTTCCCCTCGGTGACAACTCTCATGACGAGTCGTACTGCTTCTTCCACACTGTCCTCACCGTGCCCGTATGTCAGGTCTCCGTCATCCTTGTATCCTAACCCTGGGTAGAACTCTTTGACGACTCGCATTCCCAGTTGCTCGGCGACTTCCAGGACGGGATAGCGCGGAAGCGCTGGCAGATAGGCCACGATGTCCGGGTTCACCGCTTGAAATCCCTCAAGCATCGCTCGGGTATTCTCCTCGCTGAGCTGCGCCCACACGTAAAACGCACTATGCGGCTTGGCCGCCTCAAGCCGCAATCCCGCTGCTTCGGCAAAGGCTTTCAGCGCCCCGAGTTGATACACAACATAATCCTTGCCCTCTTGGGGAGTGATATGCATGAGTCTCCGGCCGAAACCCAGCATGTCGGGAAAGCCCGGATGGCCCCCGACTGTCACACCGTACTTCTTGGCACTCTCGACAGAGCGACGGACCCAGCTGGGATCACCGGCGTGAAAGCCACACGCGATGTTGGCGTGACTAATCCCCCGCATCACCTCCTCAGGCCGCCCCAGCACATAGTTACCAAAGGATTCACCCACATCGCTATTGAGATCAATCCAGGTTCTCGTGGTTCTCATGCGCAAACCTCCTCACCCGTCCGAGAAAAATCGGACGCTCCGTTTTGTCACGCCTGCCCGCACTCTCTACGCCGCCCGGCCAGAGTTTACTCGAACTCCGAAGCGCCGGTTGCGGGTGGATATTCGTTCCACCACTCCCGGAATACTCGACACTGGCCACTCTCGGTCAGGGTGATCAAAAAGATCCCTTCCATTTTGACGGCTTGGCCCGTCTGCACGGATTCCATCGAGGCCCACCAGCGCGCGAGGTAGCGCCCGTCTTTGGTCATGGCCAGGGGTTCGTAACCGAACGTAATCCCGGCCTGGTTCCCCTGGGTAGCCGTCTCCCAGGCGCGTCGGATCGCCGGCTGGCCTGTGATCGGCTCGGCGAACGGACCCCAGACGTAGGTCCCGTCCTCGGTGAAGAGCGCGGCCGCGGCCTTCGGGTCCTGGTTCTCCCAGGCCCTGCCGTAGGCATCCAGCCAGACGTTGAGTGCCTCGAAACCCATGGGAAGCTCCTTTCCTCGTTTTGGACTGCTGAGGACCATACATAGCGCCCAACGGCGGATTGTCCAGAGGCGGCACTGCCTGTTCGCCTGCGTGGCTTGACAGCGGCACGATAACCATTCCACAGTTGGAACAACGCACTACGGGGCACATCCTTGGGAGGGCTGACCATGCGAGATTTTTCAACCCTGGGCAAACGCAAGGCCGTATTGGGCATGATTCACCTGCAACCGCTGCCGGGCACCGTGTTTTACACGGACGACAGTTTCAACCGGACCCTTGAGACGGCGGTCGAGTCGGCCCGGGCGCTCTACCACGGCGGGGCGGACGGATGTCTGGTGCAGACCGTTGATCGCATTTACAGCGTAAAAGACGAATCCGACCCGGCGCGCACGACCGCCATGGGCTTGATCGTACACGCCATTGTCCAGGCCACGGGCGCAGACTTCCAGGTCGGGGTACAGTTGATGCGGAATGCGCTCAAAGCCTCGCTGGCAGTGGCAAAGGTAGCGGGGGGCAGTTTTATTCGGGCTGGCGCGCTAGTGGGCACGACGCTGACCGCGCACGGCATGGTCGAAGCCAATCCGCTCGACGTGATGGAGTATCGTAAAAAGATCAACGCCTGGGATGTCAAGGTCATTGCCGAAGTCGCCTCCATGCAATTCAAATGGTTTGGTGAGTCTAAGCCGACCGCGGAGATCGCCCGGAGCGCAAAATATGTGGGGGCGGACGCGGTGTCCTTGGGCGCGCCCGACGAAAACAGAACGCTGGAGATGATCGCCTCGGTACGGAAATCCGTGCCCGGCCTGCCCATCATTTTGGCGGGCTACACCAACCACGACAATGCGGCGCGGTTGCTGGCCGCAGCGGACGGGGCGTTTGTCGGCACCTGCCTCGAACGCGGCGGCTGGGGCGGACACATTGATATCGAGCGGGTGAAGACCTATGTCGACATCGTGCGGGGACTGGAAGGAAAGGGGTAGAACCATGGAACCACTCAAACCGGAGGTGATGTTCGGGCAGGTCGCAGGCTTAGCAAACGATTTACGCCAGTTGACCCGCCCGTTTGAGCAGCAGGTGCGGGCGGTCCTCACGCCATTGGAATGGCAGGCCGTGAAAAAAGTCTACCTCACCGGAGATGGGGATTCCTACCATGCCTCGTGTGCCGCTGAGATGGCCTTTCAGGTCATTGCCGACATGGACTGCGAGCCGCTGAGCGCGCAACGTTTTCTGGATTATAGAGCGGCCTGGATGCGCCCCGCTGCGCCGCCGCAGACCCTGGTGATTGCCACCTCGGCCTCAGGCGGCACCGAGCGCGTCGTGCAGGCAATTGAACGAGCCAAAGAGTACGGCGCACTCACCGTGGCCTTAACCGGCACACCCAACAGTGCGGTCACTCAGGTGGCGGACCGGAGCGTCGTGGTCGAACTGCTCCACAAGGAACGCTCTCCGGGGATTCGCACCTACCAGGCCAGCCTGATGGGCATGCTGTTGGTGGCGACGCAGTTGGGGGAACTACAAGGCAGGTACACTCAAGAAGAAACAGACCGTCTGCGCCAAGAGTTAGTCGTGCTCGCCGATGTCGTGGACGCGACCACGAACGCGATTCGGGCAGGCTGTCGAGAGGTGGCGGACCTGATTGCCGCGAGCCCCATTGTGGTCATGCTGGGCAGCGGGCCGAGTTATGGCACGGCCCTCTACAGCGCGGCAAAGCTGGTCGAAGCCGCGGGTGTTTTCGCGATGGGGCAGGACTTGGAGGAATGGTGGCATGTCGAACGGTTTGCCTACCCGCTGGACATGCCGGTTTTTGTGATCGCCCCGCCGGGCCGCTCGCACTGGCGGGCGGAGAGCGTGGCGGCAACGGCGCGCGGCCTGGGCCGCCGGGTCATTGCCGTGACACACAAGGGCGATACCCAGGTCGCCCGCCATGCTCACCTGGTGTTACCCGTCCAGGGCGAGGTGCGTGAGGAGTTTTCGCCTCTGCTCTACCATCTCTTTGCCAGCTATGTGGCAGCCTATGTGGCCGAGCGGTTAGGCCGCTGTCCCTTCCAGAGCGACCGGCCTGAATTGCTCCGGTCGGTAAACGAGTACTTCGCCAGCCAGCGACAGGGTGCGGGGAGGGATTAGACGAATCTTTAGCTACTCTTATAGACGTGACGGCGGGGACCTATTTTGACGACCGTTGGGCAAGCACGATCTCATTCTTCGAGCAATTCAGCGTAGACATTGTCCTCCGCATTCTCCCACACTTCTCTTAATGAGGACTCACTTGCTGCTAACCAGAAGCTCGCGTCATCTTCAGACAGCAGGGTCACTAAAGCGTACATTCCTTCGGAAAAGAAAGTTAGAAAAATCAAAAGTGAGTTAGTCCGTATTTGACCGAGACTCCGTCATGGCAAGCTGCTCACGGAGAAGGTGATCCACGAATTTAGGTACGCTTTCCTGTGAACTTCGTGCCTTTCGCTGGAGCTGCTGAAAGACATCCGCCGCTACCGGCACCTCAAAAATGCGCTGCTGGATCTCAATCTCGTCATCTCCGGGCTCAAGATATTCTTCATAGTCACTCGTGCTATGGGTATCCCAAAATTCTCCGGCTTCTTCTACTGTTGCAAACGTCTCCGGCAATGGATCGTGGAGTTTATCTTTGTTTTTCATAGTATTTCCTCTCGGCGTCATCCATGTTGCGGGCGGAAACGGGCAAGATCACCCCCGTCAGCTTGCGGATATAAAAGACCATCAAATATCGCCCGGCGGCCGATTGTCCATAGGCCGCATACACATGCTCTCCTTTGACGTGGCCTCTACTCACTTTCCGAATGTGTGGTTTGGAGCAGAGGACCTCCTCAGCTTCCTTTACCGCTACTCCGTGTTTTATAGCCAACTTCTCAACGAACTGCGCTTTCCAGATGATTTGTGTGATGACCATCAATCATCTCAAGCAGGTTACATCAATGTTGAATACGGGACGCTACGGCTTCCAATCATGTGCTTGAGCTTGGATGCGTCTGTAAGTCGTTCAGGAGTTTTCCGTAACTCAGAGTGGGCTCAGTTGCGCACTGCTGGAACGCAGCCAAGTCTTCTTGATCTTCCGCAAGTGCTGCGCGAACCGCCTCATTGACAATGGCGGATACCGAACATTGCGAGTGGGCCGCCTTGAGTCGTAACGCTGCATGAAGCTGAGGATCAAAGTAGATCGTAGGACGTTTGGATGCTTCACCCATGACACAAAACCTCCTTATGTGACGGTAGCGTCACAGCGTCACGGCATCAAGACATCTGTGGCATTGGAGTGCTCACCCGCAGGACAGGTCAGCGGAGCGTCGTCGGGTCTGCCTCTTCACTCCGCCGCACACGCAGCGGCCAGACTCGACAAGGCTACCCGCCGGCGGGCTTCACGAATGTCGTGCCGGTCGAACCCGTTGGTCAGAAAGCCGAACGAGATGCCCGTGGCCGGGTCGGCCCAGCCGCTCTGGCCGCCAAAGCCGGGATGGCCGAACGACTGCGCGGAATTGGTGCGCCCGAAGCCACGCATATTGGCCTTGCCGTCTCCGCCGGCAACAGCAATCCCCAAGGCCCGATTGGCCCGGTGGCCGAGAAAGGGGTCGCGCAACTCTCCGGTGCGGACGCGCCGCGCCTCTTTCAGCATTGCGGGCTGCCAGATCGGCGTCCCGTCGTGGGCGCGGCCGTCGTTCAGCAGGGCCTGATAGAATAAGGCGATATCGCCCGCCGTGGTAATGCAACCGGCCGAAGGCGAGCCGGCTTCTCGGGTGACCGTTTCGTTCAACTCCAGTACCGCGTCTTCATTGATGGCGTTGGTCGTGGCGTTAAAGCCTTTGACCCCCATTTTTTCATACTCTGCGGCGGTCGGGGCGGCGCCCACCCACTCCACATCGGCGACATCGGCGTTCCCCGCAGGCGGCAGCCCGAAGCGCAAATCGGGCAGGCCCAGCGGCTCGGCGATTCGCGTCCGCACCAACTCGCTCAGGCGCTGACCGCTGAGGTGCTCGATAATAGCGGCGACCGGCCAGAAATTCGCCGATACGTGATAGACGAACTTCTCGCCCGGCGTATGGTCCGGCTTCCACTGGGCAAAGCGGGCGAGGCGTCTGTCGGGGTCGGCCCATTCTTTTTGCCAGTGCGGGGCATAGGGGATGGCCGACGTATGAATGAGCAACTGCTCGACTGTCACCACGTCTTTGCCGTTCGTCCCGAACTCGGGAATATACTCGACCGCACGATCTTCGGGGCGGAGTTGGCCCTCTTGTATCAGAATCCAGGCCGCGGCTGAGGTGAACGCCTTGGTCGAAGACATGATGACAAAGCGGGTGTCATCCGTCGCCGGTTTTTCCGTCCCGCCCTGGACCGCCTGGCCAAAGGTCTGCATGGCACCGATTTTTCCGTTACGCGCAATCGCAACCTGGCTGGCCGGCAGCAGGCCGGATTTGACTTCCCGCTCGGCCCGCTCAAACAGGGCCTGGACTTTTTCCGGGTCGAGGCCGACCTCTTCAAGATTCTTGGCAAAAAAATGTGCGGCTGGCATACGGCTTCCCCTCCTGATTCTGTCTTTTCGGCTTCCTCTCTTGAATTCCCCTCCACTCCTTGCCACTTTATGGGGTTCAGATCAAGGCAAATAAGGAAACCCATGCCCTCAGAACTCATTCTGCATCACTACGATTTCTCCAATTATTCCGAAAAAGTCCGGCTCGTCCTGGGTCTCAAGCGTCTGTCCTGGCGCTCGGTCGAGATTCCCCCTACCCTGCCCAAGCCGGACTATATTCCCCTCACCGGCGGCTATCGCCGAGCGCCAGCCCTCCAGATTGGCGCCGACGTTTTTTGTGATACCGCCCGGATTATCGAAGAGCTTGAGCGTCGTTTTCCGCAACCCACGCTCTATCCGGGATCGGACTCGGTCGCCCAACGGGCATTCATTGCCGGCCTGGAGCGCTGGACGGACGCCACCCTGACGCGCAATACGATCAATTATATTTCCTGCGAACACGCCGACGCCGCTCGTTTCACGCCGGCATTCCTGGCCGACCGGGCCGCTCTGCTCGGCAAGCCCGAACCGGGCCTCGCCCACCGGCAGGCCGCCGCAATTAAAAACCTCACCCAGTTGCGCCCGCAGTTGAGTTGGATCAGCGACATCCTGTACGACGGCCGGACCTATATCTATGGCGAGGCCATGTCGCTGGCCGATTGCGTGATCTACCATCCGCTATGGGTCATGGATCAGCTTGCCGGCGAGCGCGCGGCCGTTATCCCGGACGGCATCCGTGAGTGGATGGAGCGCGTGGCCGCGCACGGTCATGGCAATCCGACCTCGATGACCGCGCACCAAGCGCTCGATGTCGCGGCTGCCAGCGACCCCTTGCCAGCCCTCCCAAGTGAAATGCTGGACGGAGACCCTGCCCTCGGCGAGACGGTCTCCATTACGCCCACTGACTATGGCCGGGCCAACCCCAGCGTCGGCAGGCTCGTTTCCATCGACGCCCAACGTCTGGCGCTTCAGCACCGGAACGCGCGCAGCGGGCTGGTCACGGTGCATTTTCCCCGCTTTGGCTATAGCGTCCGCACCCCTGACTAGAAGACGCTGGGAGGCACCCGGATCATGAACGCGCAGGCTACAGCTCCGCACGACCACAGGTGGCAAATTTGGATCGACCGTGGCGGGACCTTCACCGATCTGGTGGCGCGTCGTCCCGACGGCAGCCTGGTCACGCATAAATTACTGTCGGCCAATCCTGAACGCTATCAGGATGCGGCCGTCCAGGGCATTCGCGATGTGCTCGGAGTGGCTGGCGACGCAGCTATCCCAGCCGATACGATTGCTCTGGTAAAGATGGGCACCACAGTCGCGACCAATGCCCTGCTGGAACGCACGGGCGACCGGACCGTGTTCGTGACCACCCAGGGGTTTGGGGATGCCTTACGGATTGGCTATCAGAACCGCCCCGACCTGTTTGCCCGGCATATTGTCCTGCCGGAGATGCTGTTTGAGCGAGTAATCGAGGTCAGGGAGCGGATCGACGCCCAGGGCGCCGTCGTCACCCCCCTGGGTGAAGACGGCGCACGACGCAGCCTGCAGGCCGCCTATGACGCCGGCATTCGCGCCGTGGCCATTGCCTTTGTGCATGGCTATCGGTACGCGGCGCACGAGGCCCGGGTCGCCGCCATTGCCACCGAGATCGGCTTTCAGCAGGTCTCGGTCTCACACGCGGTCAGCCCGTTGATGAAGCTGGTCTCACGCGGCGACACCACGGTGGTGGACGCCTATCTGTCACCCCTGCTGCGGCGCTATGTCGATCAGGTCGCGGGAGAACTGGAGGCCGAGCGCCAGTCCGGTCCCACGCTGATGTTCATGCAGTCGAACGGCGGCCTGACCGATGCCCACCTGTTTCAGGGCAAGGACAGTATTTTATCCGGACCGGCCGGTGGGGTGATCGGCATGGTCCGGACCGCGTCGATGGCGGGTTTTCGTAAAGTCATCGGCTTCGACATGGGCGGCACCTCGACCGATGTGTCGCACTATGACGGCGAATATGAGCGGACATTTGAAACCCTGGTCGCCGGCGTCCGCATGCGTGCGCCGATGATGCATATCCACACCGTCGCCGCGGGCGGGGGGTCTATCCTGCACTTTGATGGCGCCCGTTTTCGGGTGGGCCCGGACTCGGCCGGCGCAAACCCCGGGCCGGCCTGCTATCAGCGCGGCGGGCCACTCACCGTGACCGACTGCAACGTCATGCTGGGCAAGCTGCAAGCGGCCTTCTTTCCCGCGGTATTTGGCCCGAACGCAGACCAGGCTTTGGACGTGCACATCGTTCGAGACAAGTTTGCGTCCTTGGCAGCAGAAATTACCGACGCTACGGACAACGCGGTCCAGTCGCCTGAGGCCGTGGCCGCCGGTTTTCTGCGCATCGCCGTAGAAAACATGGCGAATGCCATCAAGAAAATCTCCGTCCAGCGTGGCTACGATGTGACGGAGTATACCCTGAACTGTTTTGGTGGGGCCGCAGGCCAGCACGCCTGTCTGGTCGCAGACGCGCTGGGCATGAAGACCGTCTTTCTGCATCCCTTTGCCGGGGTGTTGTCGGCCTATGGGATGGGCCTGGCAGACGTGCGGGCACTGCGCGAGCGTCAGATCGAACAGCCGCTCTCGGCCACCGCCATGCCCGTATTGGAAACAGCCTGCGCGGAACTCGGCGACGAATCCGGCCGTGAGATTCTTGCCCAAGGGGTGTCTGCCGCTCAACTCAGCCTGCACAAACGGGTCCATCTTCGCTACCAGGGGACTGACACCGCCCTCCAGGTGGACCTGGCTGACCTCGACGGCATGCGGGCCGCGTTTGAGGCCAGCCACAAGCAGCGCTTTGGCTTTATCGTCACAGCACGACAACTGGTCGCCGAGGCGGTCTCGGTCGAGGCGGTCGGCACAACGGAGCCCGTTGACGACGCCGAGCTGCCGGCGGCTGCGGGCCAGGCCGCGCAGCCGCTCCAGCAGGTTCGGGCGTATATGGACGGCGCGTGGCGGGACACGCCGGTATTCCAGCGCGCGCAGCTCCAACCGGGCCAGCGTATTCCCGGCCCGGCCGTTATTTGTGAGCCCACGGCAACTACGGTGGTTGAGCCGGAGTGGCAAGCCGAGCTGAACCGCTATGGCCATCTGCTCCTCACCCGTTTGAAACCGCCATCACACCGGGCGGCGATCGGCACTAAGCCTGCCCTGGGCACAGGCGAAGGGGCCGACCCGGTCATGCTAGAGGTGTTCAACAACCTCTTTATGTCGATCGCCGAGCAGATGGGGGCGACGCTGGCCAATACCGCCTACTCGGTGAATATCAAGGAACGGCTGGATTTCTCGTGTGCCATCTTCGCCCCGGACGGCAGTCTGGTCGCCAATGCCCCGCACGTCCCGGTCCATCTGGGTTCTATGGGCGAGTCGATCAAGACCGTCATCAAGGCCAACCAGGGCACGATGCGGCCGGGGGATGCCTATGTCCTGAATGCCCCCTATAACGGCGGCACGCATTTACCCGATGTAACGGTGATTACGCCCGTGTTTGATACAACCGGTGCTGACCGCATTCTGTTTTATGTGGGCGCGCGCGGGCATCATGCCGATATCGGCGGACGCACGCCCGGCTCGGCTCCACCGGACAGCACCACCATTCACCAGGAGGGCGTGCTGATCGACAACTTCCTCTTCGTCCGCCAGGACCGGCTGCGCGAACAGGAGATGCGGCAACTGCTGGGCTCGGGCAGGTATCCCTGCCGGAATCCTGACCAGAACATGGCGGACCTGCGCGCCCAGATCGCGGCCAACGAAACCGGGGTGCGGGAACTCAGGAAAATGGTCGAGCACTTTGGGATTGAGGTCGTGCACGCCTATATGCAGCACGTCCAGGATAATGCCGAAGAGTCGGTGCGGCGCGTGCTCGACGTCCTGACCGATGGCGCGTTCACCTACCCGATGGACAACGGCTGTCAGATTCGGGTCAGTATTCGGGTGGACAAAGCGGCCCGCCGCGCCAGCATCGATTTTCGCGGGACTTCTTCTCAGCACAGTGGCAACTACAATGCACCCGCAGCCGTGTGTAAGGCCGCAGTCTTGTATGTTTTTCGGACGTTAGTGGATGACGCGATCCCGCTGAACGAGGGCTGTCTGAAACCGCTCGATATCATCATCCCGCCGCGCTCCATCATCAGCCCGGAATACCCGGCCGCGGTGATCGCCGGCAATACGGAGGTCTCGCAAGGGGTCACGGACGCCCTGTATGGCGCGCTCGGGGTACTCGCCTCGTCACAGGGCACGGTCAATAATTTCGTGTATGGCAACGAGCAGTATCAAAACTACGAAACCATCTGCGGCGGCACCGGAGCCGGTCCTGACCATCCGGGCTGCGACGCGGTCCACAGCCATATGACCAACACGCGCATGACCGACCCCGAGGTCTTGGAGTGGCGCTTTCCGGTCCGCGTTGAGAGTTTTGCCATCCGCCCCGGTTCAGGCGGCGCAGGACGCTATTCGGGCGGCGCGGGGATTACCCGGCGGCTGCGGTTTTTGGATACCATGACCGTCACCACCTTATGCAGCCATCGCCTGACCGAACCGTATGGCCTGGCCGGCGGCCAAGCCGGAGAGCGGGGGCGTGATACGGTCGAGCGCGTAGACGGGGACATTGAAGAACTCGCAGGCAGCGATGAGACGCTGATGCAGCCGGGCGACGTCTTTGTCATGCACACGCCGGGCGGGGGCGGCTTTGGGCCGTCGGACGAAACCGAGTAATCATTCCTCCTGATTCCCCCTCTCCTGGGGAGGGATAGGGTAACGTTCTGGAGCAATATTTCATGGAAAAATTGGAGAAGTCGAAACACATAGGAACATTCACCATTGAGCCAGACAAACAGGTCAATGGCGAGCTTACGCTTGATAGGATGCGGAGTTCCCTTTACGTGTGGGGCCATGATTTCTTTGACTCAACAGACAAACCCAATAGGTTTGTGAAGGGTGTTCTACATGATCGGACAAAGGTCTCTTTAATCAATTGTGTAACAACGCTAGGTCTTGGTAGTCGTAGTGGTGATCACGTCTCGCCCGAAGAAATAATTCACTTTGCTGATTTTTTTCCACATTATGTTGTCTTTGGTGACCAATATCTCTCGCCTATCGAAAAAACGATAACTAGGGTTAATTTCGTCATAAATGACGCGACCACACTCTTTTATGATTATGATGCCTTCGGTCACATATGGGATGCAGGTCCACTTATCGAACAGGTCGTGCAATGCCATATTGAGCAGGTCAGACAATATTATTCTGATTTTGACCGCGCAATCGAGATAGGACCGCACCCACAAATCGCTTACTTCACGGGGAAAAAAGAGATTTTCTCAGCAAACACGGTATTAGGAAAGGTTTCGGCCTCACACGCTCCAAGCCATAGCTTGGGTGGTCCTGCCGGTGTAGCGATAAAGAATAATATCTTTGTAAGCTTGCAGTTTACTGATCCAGCCCTTTTTGAAGACGCCATTGACGGGACGCTTAGGGTTCTAAAATTCCTCGAATTGTTGGTGGGCCGTCCTCAGAATTTTATAGAATTCACGATCTCTAAAGAAATTGATCAACAACGACCAGCGATCCTCCAAGTCTATGGGAGTGGGTTTCCTAAGTATGAGCGCTCCAAAAATGAGAGGAATCCACACCCTAGCGACGTTCTTATAGACGCCATTCAAAACCCGGAGGAATTTTCGCATGTCCTCACAAATTGGCTGGAGCGAGATGAGGATTGGCGCGGTGCGCGAGGGAGATTTTTTGCTAATCTGGCAAAAGAAGGGACTCACGATGTGGATCGCCTGATAGGCGCCGCAAACGCATTTGACATTCTACCTGACAACGCTACACCTGCCAAAGTTGAGTTGACGGAAGATACCAAATCCGCCCGCGACAGTTGCAAGAACATTTTTAAGAAATTACCGAACAGTCCTGAGCGTAATAGCGTTCTGGGTGCCCTCGGCCGTGTCGGTAAGAGCACCCTCAAGCAGAATATCCGCTACAGGGCTCAGCTACTAGTCGATGCAATCGAGGATAAGTTCCCAGATCTCTATACCGTAACGGACGAGGCCGTAAATTGTCGGAACTACTACGTTCATGGCAGCCAATCTTACATAGATTACGACAGAGAATTCGACATGCGCGTTTTCTTAACGGAAACCTTAGAATTTGTATTCGCCGCTTCAGACCTCATTGAAGCCGGATGGGACGCACGGGGCTGGTGTGCGAGAGGGGGTACATTATCCCACCCCCTCGGCCGATACCTGGAAGGATATGAAAGGAACCTGATCAAGCTCAAATCCCTTCTATCATCCAACGATACTCTATAGTAACGGTGATCAAATGGCAGTTGCCAATAACTACTGGTAAGAGCGCTGATATGAAATCCCTTGGATTATAAGTCTTGCTCAGGCTTGGCGACGGTGAGGGCAACCTCTTGGCCGTGGGCGATTTCAAGGGTGTGCCCGTCCGGGTCGGACAGAAAGGCCCAATAGCCGATCGGATAGCCGGAATCTGTCGGCCCCGAGCGCAAACAGCCGGCCTGCCGGGCGTGTGCACACAGTCGATCTACTTCCTGGCGAGTTGCACGGCCGACGCCGAGATGGGCCAGGGGCAGCAAGGGAGCGTCCACCCGAGGCGACTGGATGAGGACAATCACAAAGGGACGGGTCCGGTCACTCAGCCAAACGACTTGTGTCCCATCCGGATCGGTCCGGCGGTGGACGACCCGCATGTGAGCATAGGTCGCATAGAAGGTCAGACTCGCTTCCATGTTAGTGACTGGAAGAGCGATATGCGTCAGCCCGACATCAGACATCGTGGGCCTCCTTGCCGCGTGCCCCTCCTCTACTTTACTAAGTCATCGTCCACTATGGCTACGTTAAGCCAGCCACGATCAAAGGTAAACGTCTGTGCTTTGCCGGCGGGGTCTTGAATCCGGACTATACGAGCTTTCTGCTCATCGTCCGCGTGCTCGACCACATAAAGCCAGTACGATCCTCTGCGCTTAATGGCATAGTTGAACTGAGTGTGCGAAAGCCCAACCGGACGATCTTCAAGGCTCCCGGACATCGCCTTGACCTCACACCAACGTATCGGTTGGCCATCCTCGCCAACCTTATACAAATCGTAACCGGGATTATTAGCAGGTGTCCGTTTCCAACCAGACTCAGCCGCAAGGATACGGGTAATTGCCTTAGCCTCAAGTTTCATACGACTCTCGTGGTCGAGACTGTCTGGGTCGGGCTCACCATCGTCGGAGTGCACGGCCACATAGGAGACGAAAGAGTGAGAACTCTTGGCTTCAGGATTCTTCTCTTGTTGCACGGCATCCATATCCCCACCTCCACTCTTGCCATGACCGCTTCCGCTGGGACTAGTTGGATTTCCGATACTCTTCTCTCTTCCAGATACCGCACCACTGCTGTCTGTGCCATCTCCTGCTGATTCATTAGTCTCGCCGTCCACTGGATCAGATATCCTGTCTGAAGTGTCAGTCTTCTCTTCTGTCGATTTATCCTCCAAGCCGAGCCGGTCACGAAGTTCAGCTTCGCTCGTTACGCCGAGCTTATTCAGCAGGTCGAGCAGTCCGGGCTCGAATCCTGCCTCCCGCGCAAGTGTTTCGATGATTGGTGGTTTGAAACAAATTTTCGATTGCAGAAACGGGTGTTCGCTCCAGCCGAGCGAGTCGAACAACACAAACTTAGGGTACTGCAATTCCCCGTCAGCATCCGGCACCCAACACGTGTCATTCAACCACCTCACGAACGCCGCGTCGAACTGTTGACTGTATGAACCATAGTGCGTCCAGCTATAATCTGCTGTGAAAAGGCTCTTTCCACGACGTTCTTCCAAGTGCGCGAGCTCTCTCCACAGTAAACGCGAAACATCTTTTTGTCGGTTCGCATCGAGTTTGGGTAAAACCTCCAGCAGTTCTTTCAATCCTTTTAATGTCCAATCTGTTACACGATCCTTCTGGCCAGACGTTTCTGGATGTCCCGCCTTCTCCCGTAACTTGCGGCGTTCCTCATATTCATAAGAAAAGTCGCTGATAGGGCGGAGATATCTGACAGCATCACACCGTTCGAGCAACTCGCGAATGTTCTCTCCACACAGGCATGGTTGCGAGTCGTCAACAAAGAGAATGCCTACGACTCCCTCGAATAGATTTTTGAGCCGTTCTGAGGCCAAGTACACTTCGCCCGGTTCAGCATACCGTTCCGAGCGGTCACCAGCGTCAAATACCTTGACGAACGCCGTTCTCTTAAGTTCGTTGATGAGCCTTTTGCGTTGCGTATCTGAGTCTGTACCAAACGCGCTCAGAATTCGCCGGATATCAGCTTCATATTTCGTATCGCCAATGGCTATCTCATCCTTTCGATACATCGGGAGAACATTCTCAATTACATCATCCACTAGGTCCGGTTCCTTCAATCCCAATGATTGGAGGAACGACCGCGCGGGCTCAGTTGCACAGACTGAGCGGCGCACCGTAGGGAAGCCCGTTGCAGCTTCGGTTGGCAAGAACACCGAGAGTCTGCCATCGGTCCTAGCCGGAATATGGCTCCCATTTTCCAGACGGACCAGGGGCATACTGCCGGAAAGTAGACGCCGGAGTGCGGGGCGATCATTGAGAAATTCGTAGAGCCTCAGTATCCACTCGTCCGGCTGCGCCTCAAGGAATACTCGATTCAGCCGCCGAATAATGCTTTCGGGAGTAAGCTCTATGACGGCCAACTCTTCCCTCAAGTAATCGTAAAGATCGGGTACGCGATCCGGTGTGATGTCAGCACTCAGCCAAATCAGCTCATGTTCTTTCTCGTAGAGATCCATGAGTTGGGTAGGGTTAAAAAGTTCGCGCAGTTCCTGCGTGCGTCCGAGCCGCGCACGTGAGGCCGCCACGTAACCCCTATCGAAACAAGGTAGAAGGGATTCGGATGACAGGGCGTCCTTCGTGCCTTCGAAGAGCGACTTGAACCTACTGGTATCGTCGAACTTAGCCGGATCGAGCGGTAAGCATCGCAGAACATCCGTATCAAGGAAATCGTTGTCTCGAAGCCAATAGAGGGCCTCTCGCAACAAGGATGAGGTTTCGTTGACGAGGTGTCTGTTCCAGTCGTCGTCCTTGGGGATGTTGTCCCGGCTTGGAGTCGTGCGATACGGCCCCTGAACGAGAAAGCCGAGATGCGTTTCAACGACGGTCGGGAAAAAAACAACAAGCGGCGACCGCTCAACGCGACGGATTCGTCGAGATCGGGCTAATTCGTCCTGAATACAAGAAAACGCGATTTCAACGGGCCTAGCTTGGCTTCCGTCATCGGTATCGACGAAACGCGAGAATACCATCCATTCCTCATCTCTTTCGTCTTCCCCATCTTGCTGGCCGATAATCATCACTCGGCGGACGTTGGAATCGACGTCCTTCGCTTCTCGCAAGTATTGTCCAGACGCTCCGTCTTCGACATTCCAGCTAATCTCATCAATCTGGTGCAGGAAGAGGAGCCCATAGATACCAAGTCGTCTAAGCCCATCAGCAATTTCGTCTTGCGCTGAACTATCAGTAGGCTTGAAAGGAATCTGGATAACGGTTTCATCCGTATCACGATCAATGGTTGAAATTGTTATCGGCCAAACAAATTTTTCGATAGCGAAGGCCTCCGAACCAGAATAAATTTCTGGTCGCTGCGTGAATGCATAAACTGATTTGAATCCAATCCCAAAGCGCCCAATCTCGTTGATATTCTTGGTGCTTTCGGCGATACCGCAGATCCCTCGAACGTCAGCTTCATCGAAGGGTGATCCATAGTGGCTTACACGAAGCGAAGTCTCCTTCAAATCAAACGACACTGCTCGCGACCCTTGCCACCCTGTCCGGCGGGCAAGGGCATCTTCCGCATTCTGCAATAACTCGAATATAAAATGAGTTCGCTCATCGTAGCGGTCTGCGAGCAGCATATGGCCGATCCGGCCGATGTCCGTGCCGTAACGCTTCATGTTTTCGGAGCGAATTGCTTCATAATCGCAAGTCATCAATCATATGCCTCCTTTTAGAGATAAAGCGCCTAGTGGGCTCCACAGAGCATATTCTATTGGGCTTGAGTTCTACATCGGCAATGTCGAACAGACCCACAGCACCGGATAGTCGCAGACATCCTTCCTAACTCTTTCCGAGCCTAGCCCGATAGACAAGACCCGTCCGAGCCGTGGGCTAGACAGGGATGTCGGATGACACCTCTAGCTCATCCGAAGGTGCGGGCTTGTGGAGGTGGTAATCGGAGGCAGGGGAGCTTCCGCCTACCAAGGTTGGAGGAAGGGGTGTGAACTGCTAAGACTTGCCGATAGCGTAAAATACCGAGGAGGAAATTGCTATGAGAGAAGCTGTCATCGTATCGACTGCCCGTACACCGATTGGCAAGGCCTATCGTGGCGCATTTAATGACACCACGACCCCGACCATGGCCGCGCCGGTTATTCAGGAAGCCATCAGTCGGGCCAAGGTAGAGGCGGGCGAAATCGACGACCTGATTATGGGCGCCGCGCTCCAGGAAGGCACCCAAGGATATAACGTGGCGCGGCAGTGTGGCATCGCTGCGGGCTTACCAGTCACTGTCTCCGGCCAGACCATTGATCGTCAATGTTCCTCGGGACTGATGAGTATTTCCATGGCGGCCAAACAGATAGTGGCCGATGGCATGCAGACCGTTGTGGCCGGCGGTTTGGAGTCCATCAGCCTCGTCCAGAACGACCATCAGAACGAATATCGCAATGAAGACGCCCAGGCTCTGGGAAAGGCCCCGGACCTGTATATGGCCATGATCGACACCGCAGAGGTGGTCTCGAAGCGCTATAATATCTCCCGGGAAGCCCAGGATGAGTACGCGCTCCAGAGTCAGCAGCGCACAGCCGCAGCCCAGCAGGCCGGGCGGTTCGACGACGAGCTCATTCCGAGCACCGTCACCAAGCTGTTCACCGACAAAGAGACGGGCGAGACCACGCGCCAGGAAATGACCCTTGAGCGGGACGAGTGTAACCGCCCGAACACGAATGCGACCGGTTTGGCCGCGCTGCGCCCGGTCATGGGAGAAGGCGGCTTCATTACCGCCGGTAATGCCAGCCAGTTGTCGGACGGCGTCTCGGTCTGCGTGCTGATGGAGCGTACGCAGGCCGAACAGCGTGGCCTCCAGCCCCTGGGGGTGTATCGGGGCATGGCCGTTGCCGGCTGCGAGCCGGACGAGATGGGCATTGGCCCGGTCTTTGCCGTTCCCAAGCTGCTCGAACGCAACGGCCTGACCATGGACGATATCGGCCTGTGGGAACTGAACGAAGCCTTCGCCTGCCAAGTCATCTACTGCCGTGATCGGCTCGGTATTCCGAACGAACGGCTGAACGTGAACGGCGGGGCCATCTCGATTGGCCATCCCTACGGCATGAGTGGCTCACGCATGGTCGGCCATGCGCTGATCGAAGGCAAACGACGGGGCGTGAAGAACGTGGTCATCACCATGTGTGTTGGTGGTGGCATGGGCGCGGCCGGACTGTTCGAGGTCGCGTAAACCCCGCAGGTATTCCTAAGAGGGCATATCCCTGTTGACGGGCGGATCAAACCGAGTTACCTATCCTTGTAAGAATACCCCCTGGCGTCCCTTCTGGCAGTAGGACCATTATCCAAAACCGACCCAATATGGGCAAGTAAGATAATGGGCACTGTCCCAGACGGCATGTCAGGTAAGCTTATCAAAACTCCAAGTTAATAAGCCGAAGAAGCTCGTTTCTTCGGCTTATTGCTTTCATACGTCTTTTCTCATCAACGGCTTATGTCCCGACTGGCGATTTTTATAGACGGTGGATATATCGACAAAATAGCTAAAGAACTTAGCACTTGGGTCGACTACGTTAAATTTGTGGGTGAAATAGTTTCTACCGTTTCGAGTAAAACCCCACATGCCGTAGACTTATTGCGGACTTATTACTACGACTGCCTTCCCTACCAAAGCAATCCGCCTACTGACGATGAAAAGAACCGATTTGCAAGCAAGCGTAAATTCTTCAATCGATTAGGCCATATTGAGCGTTTCCAAGTGAGAGAAGGCAGATTGGCACGTCGGGGGTTTGATAGCAACAACAAGCCCATCTTCCAACAAAAGCGCACCGATTTGTTGCTCGGCCTTGATTTTGCCCTTCTCAGCAGTAAACGGACGATAACACACGCGGCCCTGGTCGCAGGGGATAGTGATTTCCTGCCTGCCGTCGAGGTAGCGAAACAGGAGGGGATCGCGGTATGGCTTTTTCACGGCCTGACACCCGCACGCGAACTTTGGCTTGCAGCGGATGAAAGATTGGAATTGGACCAGGATTTTATGAATCGGGTCGCCAGGAGCAGGTAACAGGTAGTCACGCAAGGCGGAGCGGCACTGACTCCAGCCGGTTTTTCTTGTACTCTCCAACGTCCTGGGGCGCTTTCCAGTCCTTCCAGTCTGCATTCCTTTCCTCAAAGTACGAAAAAGCTCAGCAACGCTGACGGTCCAGTCTGGTCGGCAGCTCGGTGAAATGCTACTCCTGACCAACACTCTACTCAGCCAAGGAGGACGTTATGCCGAACGCACCAGTTGCAACCATGCGAGAAAAAGCCCGGAAAGTGGCGCCCAAGCTGATTGACCTGACCGAGAAAGTCTTATTCGGCGATGTCTGGGAGCGCCCCGGCTTATCCAAGCGTGACCGCAGCCTCATCACCGTGGCGACCCTCATGTCCACCTACCGTCCCCAACAGCTCCGTCCGCACCTCCAGCGTGCCCTGGACAACGGGGTCACCCAGGAAGAAATCGGAGAACTCATTACGCACTTGGCGTTTTACTCCGGCTGGCCGGCAGCCATGACGGCCGCCGGCATTGCCAATGAGGTTTTTGAACAGCAGGAATAGTATGGCTTCACCGCGGCCGCGGCCAGATGTTCGGGACCGCGGTCGCAAGCCATTTCACCAGAGCGGCGTTGACCTCCGTCGGTTTTTCCTGGGCCATCCAGTGGCCGGAGCGGATCGTCTCTTCAGACAGATTCCGGCAGTAGCTGCGCATGGGCTCGGCCAGACGCGAGTAGACGCACTCACACACGAAGTCGTATTGGGCGGTCAGGAACAACACCGGCATATCGAGATAGCCGTCGTTGTGGGCGGTCTCGGCGTAAACCGTGTTGACCGGGTGATTCATATACCACGAAGAGGGGCCGAAGAAGCCGTTGCGTTCGAGCGCAGAGGCATAGATGCGCAGGTCCTCTTCGGTGACCACATCGTCATCGCGCGGCAAATCGGGGATCTCAGTCATACCAAGCATATTATGATCACGACGCGCGGTTGAGGTGATGGCCGGCTGGCCCTCGCCTTCGGGGTTGCCTTTCCGAAACAGCAGTTTGACGAAGCGGTAGGCCTGGGCATCCATCGGGGCGATGGCCTCGGCAAAACTCTCTTCGTAGTAGCGCATGTAATCCCACTGGCCGGCAGGATAGGTATCCTCGGGATAGAGGTCACGGTCTACCAGTGTCAGCGTATGCTCAAGCCCACGCTCAAGGGTGTAGTAGGGGACACACAGATTGGCGACCGCATGGCACCGGTCCGGGTGGTGGCTGGCCATATTCCACACCACCGGACTGCCCCAATCATGACCGACCCAAACGGCTTTCTCCCGCCCCAGCGCGTCAACTAATTCCAGCAGGTCACGGACGATATGCTCTTGGGCATAATCGCGGTGTTGCGCATATACGGACGAGCGGCCATAGCCGCGCATGTCCGGCGCTATAGCCCGAAACCCCAGCGCCGCCAAAGCCGGCAGTTGGTGGCGCCAGCTTATGGACAGCTCGGGCCAGCCGTGAGCGAAGATGACAAGCGGCCCCTCTTCGGGACCGTCGGCCAGATAAAAAGTCGTATGTCTGTCGGTTTTGACGGTATGCTCGGTGATGGTCATATCTGCTCTCCTTGATACTTGGATATGAATCCTACGGTTGAAAAGATAAACGAAGAATTGATAATGACCAAGCCTTCTACAGGCAGCAAGTAAACGAGGAACGAATCGCAGCGGATGATTCTACCCTTGAGATGAGTGGAGAGTAGATTCTTCGGCATTCAATCACAGCACAAAACACGAGCCAGATTGGAGAAGACATGGAGTACGCAAAGCTTGGCAATACGGGGATGACAGTGTCGCGCATCTGCATGGGATGTATGAGCTATGGGGATGGCAAATGGCGCAAGTGGACCATCGGGGAAGACGAGGCGCGAGAGCACTTCGCCCTCGCCCTTGAATCGGGCATTACCTTTTTCGATACCGCGGATGTCTATTCGATTGGCGCGAGCGAAGAGATTACCGGCAAATGGCTGGGCGAGATGGCTGCACGCGACGATATTGTCCTGGCGACCAAGGTCAACGGGCCCATGGGCGATGGTCCGAACCGACGGGGACTGAGCCGTAAACATATCATCGAGGCCTGCGAGTATTCCCTGCGCCGACTCAAGATGGACTATATCGACCTGTATCAGATCCACCGCTGGGATTTCGCCACACCGATTGAAGAAACGCTGGAAGCGCTTGATAGTCTCGTCCGCGCCGGTAAGGTGCGCTATCTAGGCGCGAGTAGCATGGCCGCCTGGCAGTTCTCCCAGGCGCTCTATCTAGCCAAGGAACACGGCTGGCACCGCTTCGTGACCATGCAGAACCACTACAACCTGATCTATCGTGAGGAAGAGCGGGAGATGAATCCGCTGTGTATCGACCAGGGCGTCGCGCTCATTCCGTGGAGCCCGCTGGCGCGCGGCTTCTTCGCCGGCAACCGCACAAAAGTGGAGGGCGAAGGCCCGACCAAGCGGGCGCAAACCGATCCGATGACACGCCGGATGTATTTCAACGACAGCGATGAAGAAGTGGCCGCCGCGGTGCAGAAGGTCGCCCAAGAGCGTGGAGTGTCACCGACTCAGATCGCCTGCGCCTGGGTGCTTCAGTCACCGGGGGTGGTCGCCCCCATCATCGGCGCGACCAAGGCGCATCACCTCAAGGAAATCTTTGAGACGGTCGATATCACACTCAGCCCGGAAGAAGTGGCCAGCCTGGAAGAACCCTACCGGCCACACCCGATTCTGGGCCATCAGCAGCCTGATCCCAAACGGATGGGGTAGGAGCGGTCAGTACGGTCAGGCCCCTCCTTCTTTCTCAAACCCGCACCCCAAGCCTGTCCTGCCAACCTTGCGTCGCACCTCGTCGAGCGACAGGCGGAAATATACCGGGCGGTTGTGGGCGCAGGCGTGGGGATTGGCCGTTTGGGTCCAGGCATCGAGGAGACGGCCTTGCGCTTCGCGGTCGAGGAGCTGGCCGGCTTTGATCGCGCCGAGACAGGAGAGGGCTTGATACAGGTCTTCTTTGTGAGTGCGCACGCGCGTGACGAGTCGAGAGAAGGTCAGCCCTGACATTCTGGGATCAAGAAAGTCGGGAATCGCACGGAGGGCCAGCACATGCGGGCCAAAGAGTTCGGCGCTGAACCCACACGCCGCAAATGCTTCAGCCTGGGTGTCAAAGAAAGCGTGTTCTTCGGCTGAGAGCTGGACGACTTGAGGCGAGATGAGGGACCGATTCTGAACCTCACCGTTTTGAAGCCGTTCGTATAATACGCGTTCTTCGGCAGCGTGCTGGTCCAGCAGATACAAATGTCCTTCGGATAAAGTCAGCAGAAAGGTGGCTTCCACCTGACCGACCAGAGAGAAACCCGTGTTCTGTTCTTCTCCATACGGCACCCCAGCTTCGGCCACCTGCCCGGCCGAAAGCCAGCGTGGCGCGGAACGACGTTGGAGACCACCCCGGACCAGATCATACACACTCGGGTCATCTCGAAAGCGCACCTCGGTCTTGGCGGGATGGATATTCACATTCAGTTGGGAGGGATGCAGTTCGACGAACAGACACACCATGCCGCCGTCATTACCCAGGGTGTCACGCACGACCCGATACAGGGTGGCGTTGCGGACGGCCCGCCGATTCACAAAGAAGTAGTAACGTCGGCGCCAGGCTTCCTCTTGCGTCACCAGAAATCCCCATATACGTCCGTTCAGACCCGTGTTCTCGAACGTCTCCAAACGCGAGGCGGTCTCACTGCCAAAGCAGGCGGCAACGCGCTCCTGGAACGAAACAGCCGGAAAATTGTAGACCTCGCGTCCGTCAAACGACAGCGAGAGGGTTTTCTCCGGAAACGCCAGGGCAAAACGCGTGAACGCGCCCATGATATGGCCGTACTCGGTCCGCAAACTGCGCAGAAACTGCAAGCGCGCGGGCGTATTGTAAAACAGGTCAGCCACCTCGACACGCGTCCCAACCGGTGCGCCGGCCTCCTGAACCGGACTCAGTTCTCCGCCTTCACTCTTTACCTCAGCTCCCAGCCTCGCATTGTGTGGACGACTCAGAATCCGTACCCGCGAGATCGCGGCAATACTGGGTAAGGCCTCCCCGCGAAAGCCAAAGGTTTGGACGCGGGTCAGGTCGCGGTCGTGCTGAATCTTGGATGTCGCAAACCGTTCACACGCGAGCGCAGCCTCGTCCGCAGCCAGGCCGGCGCCATCATCGGTGACGCGAATCAGTCGCCGGCCGGCCTCCTCGACCTCCACCCTGATGGTCTGCGCTCCGGCATCCAGGGCGTTCTCCATGAGTTCTTTGACCACGCTGGCCGGTCGTTCCACCACCTCACCAGCGGCGATCTTCTGCTGTACGTCAGGGGGAAGGATGCGGATGGGCATGACTGTGGATGTCCGTGTGATTGTGCAAGGCGCGGCGTCAATTGTCGGGGGTCTCCGTGCCCGCTCCCTGCGCTTTGCCCGCTCCCCCCTCAGCCGCCCGCTTTAATTCGGCAATCAATAGCAGCGCCTCAATCGGTGTTGTCCGCAGCGGGTCCACCTGGGCGAGACGGTCTACAACGGCTTGGCCAGTCTGCGGCTGGGGTTGTTCCGCTGTCTGTTTCTGGCCGCCGGCAGGGAGCGGCCCCGCTTCAAATTCGGCTAATAACACCTTGGCCCGCTCAACAACATCGGGCGGCAGTCCGGCCAGCTTTGCCACATAGAGGCCATAACTCTTTTGGGCCGCCCCCGGCACGACCTTATAGAGAAAGCTCACCTCGTCCCGAGTCTCGCGGACCTCAAGCCGGGCATTAGCTACTCCGGGCAGAGCGTCCGCGATCGGCGCCAGCTCGTGATAATGGGTGGTGAACAGGGTCTTGGCCCGGACCTGGGTGGCCAGCCTTTCGGCCACCGCCTGAGCCAGGGCACGGCCATCCGTCGTGCCGGTTCCCCGACCGACCTCGTCGAGAATGATCAGGCTCCGCTCGGTGGCATGTTTCAGGATGTTCGCCGTCTCCATCATCTCGACCATAAAAGTCGATAGCCCTTGCGCCAGAAAATCGGCCGCGCCAACCCGGGTGAAAATACGGTCCACGGCCCCAATGGTGGCAGACCGGGCGGGAATGAAACTCCCCATTTGGGCCAACAGCACGAGCAGAGCGGCCTGACGCGCATAGGTACTTTTTCCGGCGGCATTGGGACCGGTGATGATCAGGACGTGCCGGCTTGCATCCAAGCGCAGGTCGTTCGGCACGAATTGCGCGGCGCGCGTGTCAAGGACTGGGTGCCGACCCTCTGCTATGAGCAGCTCGTACGCGTCGGTGACCTCAGGACGAATCCAACCCTTCTTCGCGGCTAACTCCGCCAGGGAACCCAGCGCGTCGAGGGTGCCAATAATGGTCGCGGTGCGTCGAAGCCGCTCGGCCTGGGCGGCGACCTGCTGTCTGAGTTGGGTGAAGAGGGCATATTCCAATTGGTTACCCCGGTCTGTCGCTGACAAGACCGTGGATTCAAAGGCGCGCAGTTCATCCGTGACAAAGCGTTCGGCGTTGACCAGGGTTTGGCGGCGAATGTAGTTCTTGGGCACGCGGCTCAGTGCAGACTTGGTCACTTCCACGTAATACCCGAAGACCTTATTGAAACCGACCTTGAGGTTGGGGATCTGCGAGCGTTCCCGCTCGTGTTGTTCATACTCGGCCAGCCAGCCCGTTCCATCGGTCTGAATCGCCCGCAGTTCGTCCAGGTCGGCAGAGACGCCGGCACGAATCAGCCCACCCTCTTTGGCCGTGGGTTTCGGCTCATCAATCAGGGTGTGAGTAATCTCGGCGGTCACATCGTCCAGCAGGTCGATTTCTTCACAAGACGTCGTCAGCAGACGGCTCCCGGCCATAGTCAGGGCGGCGTGGAGTTCCGGCAGGCGAACCAGGACGGATTTCAGCTCTGCCAGGTCTCGCGGGTTGGCAATCGCGGACGTAATACGTGAGGTCAGACGTTCGAGGTCCGGCAGGCCGGAGAGGACACGCCGCAGTTCGGCTCGTACATCATGTCGGCGGCTCAGTTCGCCAATCGCCTCCTGGCGGGTGTGAATATCATCGACCGCACGCAACGGATGCAGCACCCAGTGCCGCAAGCGCCGCTTGCCCATGCGGGTGGCGGTGTGGTCCAACACGGCCAGTACGGTTCCCTCGGGCGAGCCCTCGAACACATTTTCCACCAGTTCGAGGTTGCGTTGCGTCTGCGGGTCGAGCACGACGAAGGCATCGTGCCGATACGGCTCAGGCGCACGGATATGGGGCAGAAACGCGCGTTGCGTTTCCCGCGCATAGGCAAACAACGCTCCGGCTGCGCACAGGGCATGCCGATGGGAGAAAACGAGGGCGTCAATGCGCTTGCGACCGAACTGCTTGCTGAGTAGTGCACGCGCCCGCTCAAAACGAAACGCCTCGGCCGGACGCTCGGTACGGCAGACCTGACGACTCCAGCCCGTGTCGCACGACTCACCGGCCACACAGACCAATTCTTGTGGTTGGAGCTTCTCCAGCAGGCTGGGCAAATCAGAGACGTTCGTTTCAGCAGCCAGAAACTCAGCCGTCGCCAGGTCCAGACTGGCGACGCCGACCGCATCTTTCTCAGACAACACGGCAACCAGCGTTCGGTCCTGGCTCTCGGATTCAAACAAGGTCCCCGGTGTGACAACGCGCACCACATCGCGTGGAATAATCCCTTTTCCTTTTTGGGACTCCTCAAGCTGTTCACACACCGCGACCTTGTAGCCCTTCTCGACCAGTCGGGTGAGATACGGCTCCAAGCGATAATGTGGCACCCCGCACATGGGGACCTTTTCGCTGCCTTTCCCGTGTGCACGGGCGGTCAGCACAATGTCCAACTCACGCGCCGCCACTGCTGCATCGTCAAAAAACATCTCGTAGAAGTCGCCGAAACGGTAGAACAGCAGTTCCTCTTTGTACTGTTCCTTGACCTGCCAGTACTGCGCCATCATGTCGGTTGCCGCGCGTGCGGCAGATGGAGAAGGAGGAGGGGGAGTCTTTTTTGCCATTGCGTCCGCCGGTCCCACTCTCGAAGCGGGCACTCGACTCTAGCATATGTTCCCACACTCGTCGTCCGCATGTTGCGGCCCCTCAACCTGCCCGAACGTCAGGGACAGCACGGCTCGAATGAGCCGGCATTTCTTGTCACGCAGGTAACAAAAATGCCGGATTGTCTTGGAGAAACGCCGCTTTCCGTCACCTATGTGACACCCGCCACCTTGTATATCCTCGTCACGCCTCCTATCGTGGCCGCTAAAGTCGATACTCACCTACACTTCTCTTTCTCCACCCCGCCGAACCAGCTCATATAAGGAGGGCGTTCGCATGGAAAAAACTGAAGGCGCGCAAAATTTCGATCCGCTCCGGACCTGGCGCGAGTGGTACCAGAAGTCAGAAAAGCAATGGAGTGACGCGCTGTCGGGCATCCTGGGCAATGATCAGTTTGCCCAAACCACGGGCAAGTATGTCCAGGAAGCAATGCACCTGCATCGCATGTTTACCGAATCCATGGCCCAATACCTGGCCACCCTCAACCTCCCGTCCCGCACGGATATTATCGCGCTAAGCGACCGGGTCGGCGAACTCGAAGATACCGTAGCCGGACTCCAGGTGGAGACCCGGCATTTGCGCCGCTTGCTGGCGGAATATGAGGGCGGGGCCGCAGACGACGTGCCCATCCGTCCGAAACGCACCAAAAAGCCCGCAGAGTCCGCCGAAAAGGATTAAAGCCCATGCAACAGGCACAACAACTGTCACCCGCAGACGTGGCGGTAAAGGCGCGGGAAACGGTTGACCGCGCCATTCAGCGTAACGTCCCGGACCTGCCGGCCCCAGTCGAGCTCGACCTTGAGGTCGGGCCGACCCCGAAAGACATCGTGCATACACGCGGCACGATGAAGCTGTATCACTATCGTCCGCTCAGTTCCGAGGTGTATCGGGTTCCGGTTTTGATCGTCATGTCCCTGGTCAGCCGACCCTATATTCTCGATCTGGCCAAAGGCCAGAGCTTTGTCGAATATCTGCTACTCCAGGGTTTTGACGTATATCAGATCGACTGGGGCGTCCCGCGCCGTGAACATAAACATCTCAGGCTGGACGACTATGTGACCGATTTCATCCCCGAGTGCGTGGCGGTGGTGGGCGAAGATACGGGCGAGCCCGATGTGTCTATCATCGGCTATTGCCTGGGTGGAGTTCTGGCGGCGCTGTACGCGGCCCTGTATCCCGACGGTCCGCTCAAAAATCTGGTGTGTTTCACTACGCCGGTGAACTCGGACGGCATGTCGCTCTACCGCACCTGGACCGATCCGGCCCACTTTGATCTCGACCGGCTGATCGATAGTCTGGGCAATATCCCCTCGGAGCTGATGGACGCCTCGATCCAGATGCTGCGACCGTTTCAGAAGAGCGCCGGTCAGATGAAGCTGCTCGATAACGTCCAAGACGAAGCCTTTGTTACCGCTCACCTGCGCTTTGATCGCTGGGCGGCGGATCATATTCCCTTTCCGGGAGAGACCGCCCGCCAGTTAGTCAACGACTTTATGCGCGAGAATAAACTCATGCGCAAGACGCTGGAGTTAGACGGCCGTACCGTCGATCTGGGGAATATCACCATTCCCTTTCTGCACGTGGCGGCCCAACACGACCATATTGTTCCGGCTGCCGCCTCGCAGGACCTGGTCAAGCTGGTGGGCAGTACCGATAAATCCGAAATTATTCTCAAAGGCGGCCATGTCAGCCTGGTCGCCGGGGGGAATGCCATTTATCGGCTGTGGCCAAAGCTGGATACCTGGCTGTCACAGCGCTCAGTCTAAAAGAGCGATCGCGCAGCACAGTCAACAAGAGGAGAATAACGTGGAAGGTTTTCCCAAAACCGTTGAGGTCAGAGACACGGCCCTGAGACTGCGGATGATGGGTGCAGACGATGGGCCGCTGATGCTGGATTTCGCCCAAAGGCTTCCCTATCACGACCTGATGTTTTTGCGCCGGGATATTACCCAGCAATCAGCCATAGACCGCTGGCTACAGGATATCGCCAGTGAAAAGATGCATACCCTGCTGGCCGAGAGCGAGACCCAACTCCTGGGCTATGCCACCCTGTATCGGAACGATTTTGACTGGTCGCGCCATGTGGCGGAAATCCGGGTGCTGATTTCCCCGGACGCGCGCAAGATGGGTCTGGGCCGCTTGTTGACCCGCGAGGCGTTTAACGTCGCCCTGTCTTTAGGTATCCAAAAAGTCGCCGCGCGCATGACGCTGGATCAAACCGGAGCCCGCACCGTGTTCGAGGAGCTGGGCTTTCGGGCAGAGGCGATCTTACGCGACGAAGTCAAGGACCGGGCCGGTAAGACGCACGATATTCTGCTCATGGCCAATGATGTGACTGAATTCCTGGCCCGGGGCGAGGCGTACGGGCTTCCTCGATAAACTGCTCCCGATAAAATAAAACCGCTGCTGAGTTTTTGTGGTGAAAGCCGACTATACAAGAGCAACGAGACGGCTATAATTGTGCCGCCACGTTGCCAAGGAGCAAGCGAGGAAGGAGACCGCTATGAAAACCGCAGCGCACGTCGACGCTCCAATGAGTTATCTCCATGTCGAGGGCATGCAAGAAAAACCGACCTATTACCTATGTGCCCCGCCGACCGGCGTCCCCCAGCGGAATACCACCCAGGTCAAACACACCATGGCGATTCAGAATGCCCGCGAGCACCTGGACGAAATCTCGCTCGATAAACAGGGCATCACCTTTACGCCGCATGAAACCGCGGTCAAAAACTTTTATGACGCCGAAGAAGTCAAAGCGGTCTATTATCCTGAGGTTGTCAAACTGATTAAAAAAATGACCGGCGCCGAGCAGGTCCACGTCTTTGATCACAACGTGCGCTGCGCTCCGATGTGCGCCCGCGGCGAGAATGGCGCCCGCGAGCCGGTCAAGTTTGCCCATAACGATTATACCCTCAAGTCCGGTCCGCAGCGGGTGCGTGACCTGCTGCCGGCCGAAGAAGCCGAAGAGCGATTGCAACATCGCTTTGCCGTCATCAATGTCTGGCGGCCGATTCGCGGTCCGGTGCAGGACGCCCCGTTGGCCGTGTGTGATGCCGCCAGCATGACGCAGGACGACTTTAACGAAACCGACCTGAAATACGAAGACCGGACCGGTGAGGTCTATTCGGTCTCCCATAACCCCAACCATCGCTGGTTTTATTTCCCACATATGGAGCGCAACGAGGCCATGTTGCTCAAGTGCTATGACTCGGCCACCGATGGGCGGGCGCGTTTTACCGCGCATTCGGCGTTTGAAGACCCGACCTCGCCGCCGGATGCGCCGGCGCGGGAGAGCATCGAGACGCGGACATTGGTTTTCTTTCCACCCGAAGCATAAAAAGCGATTGACGAACACGGGGGGGGTCTGCTGGTCCCCTCATTTTTTCATCCTCTTCGCCTCAAGCTTCTCCACCGCCAGATACGATTAACCATTGCACAGCAAGGAGGACCCTATGGAATTCGGTGTTTTCTACCTTCCCGCGATTGGCAACAAGAGTGAACTGCAAGCCGGCATGGCTGGTCGGCGAACCGACCTGTATCAACGCATGCTGCGCAATCTGTCCGAACAGGCTCAGTATCTCGATGCGCACGGCTATTATGGCATCGGCTTCACCGAACATCACTTCCATATTGAGGGCGAGGAGGTTTCGACCAATCCCCTCATGCTCGACATGTACCTCGGTATGCAGACCGAGAACATCCGCTTGGGACAACTCGGCCTGGTCCTGCCCTGCCAGAACCCCATCCGCGTGGCGGAAGACACCGCCATTCTCGACCAGGTCACCCAAGGCCGGGCCTTTGTCGGCTTTGCCCGGGGCTATCAGCCGCGCTGGGTCAATACCCTGGGCCAGCACTACGATATCCTGGCGGACAACAATACCGACCCGGAACGCTACGAAGAGCTGAAGAAGGAACTCTACCAGGAGCATTTCGAGATTATCATGAAGGCCTGGACCAACCCGACCTTCAGTCATTCGGGCAAGCACTGGCAAATTCCGCCCAAGGATGTCTTCTGGCCGGCGCACAATGTGACCCGCGAATTTGGCCAAGGCGTGGATGACAAGGGTATTCTGACCGAGATTGGCACCGTGCCCGAACCATATCAGAAACCGCACCCTCCCCTCTTTCAGCCCTTCAGCTTTTCAGAGTCATCGGTCCGCTGGGCGGCCCAGCACAACGTCACTCCACTGACTATCGTCTGTGACCCGGATATCTGCGCGGGCCAGTTCCGCGCCTGTCAGGCGGGTGCGGCTGAAGTCGGCAAGAGCCTGGACTTCGGTCAGGGCGTCGGCCTGGTACGTGAGGTGATCGTCGCGGACACGGACGAAGAAGCTATGGCCCTGGGCAGAGAGAGCGGCTGTTTTATCTGGACAAAATTCTTTGAGCCGTTCGGCTTTAACGCCGCCCTGATGCGACTCGATGAGGATTACCATACGATCCCGAACACGTTCGAGTCCATGGTTGAGCGGGGTCTCACTATTTGTGGCAGCCCGGATACGGTGAACCGCACGTTTGAGGCGCTCTTCAAAAAGTTGCCGGCCGAGTACTTCTGGCTCTACACCTATAATGAGCTCGTGCCGCACAAGAATGTCATGCGCAGCTTCGAGCTGTTGACCGACAAGGTCCTGCCGAATTTTACGGACAAAATTCAGTAGGCAATGCCTGTCCCCTCCTTTGGAGGGGACAGCATATCGGATAGCCCTTACCCTCTCTGTCCCTCCATCCCGTTGACTGCTCCGTTCCGCGCCAGTAGAAAGTTGCGGCGAGGAACAGTGATGGCGCGCGTCAATTGTCGGCATTCGTTACACCGGGCTGCACCCAAAACGGACTTTCGGAATCTTACTCGTCGCGCCCTGCTGACCGGCCTGTTTGGACTGGGTCTGGGCCTGCCGGTTTTTGACCGAGGGGCGAACGCGGCGAGAAAAAAAGACCCGCGCCGTTCGCGGCTGACGCCCGGAGATCAACTGGTTTTCGCCTTTGGTGAGCGGGCCGGACAGGCCATCACACCCCAAGATATCTCCTTAGGCGCACGCCCGGAGTTCGCCTATCCCAAGGACCCGGCAACCGACACCGTGCGCAGCCGGTTTCGGCTCAATCAGGTTCTCCTGATGCGGCTGAAACCGGAAGCGTTGAGCGAGAAGACGCGCGAGCGCTCAGTGGATGGACTGGTGTGCTATTCGGCGGTGTGTACTCACACAGGCTGTGATGTGTCCGAATGGATCGGACCGACGCAGCAGCTCGTCTGTCCGTGTCATGCCTCGTTCTTCGATCCGAAAAACCAGGGCCGCGTGGTTGGCGGCCCGGCCCCCCGGCCACTGGCGACTCTTCCCCTGGAAGTGAGAGATGGGCTCCTGACGGTCAAAGAAGCGTTTATCGGCAAAGTCGGTTTTAAGAAAAAGAAATGAGGATATGTCAGATGCGATACAGCCCAGTCATTATGTTCGGCCTCCTCACGGGTCTCCTCGTCAGTCTCTTCGAGTTTACGCCTGCTCCAGTGAGTGCAGACCAACAGTCATATGCGCCCGTGACCGCCCAGCGGCTGTTACAACCCGAGCCTGAAAACTGGCTCATGTATCGCGGGACGTATGATAGCTGGGGCTATAGTCCCCTGGATCAGATTACTCCGGCCAATGTCGGCAAGCTCGTTCCGGTCTGGACCTTTTCGACCGGCGTGACGGAAGGCCACCAAGCCCCACCGATTGTGAACAACGGCGTCATGTTCGTCACCTCCCCCGAAAATCAGGTCTTTGCCTTTAATGCCAAGACGGGTGATCTCTTGTGGCGCTATGAGCGTGAATTGCCCGAAGACCTGTTCCAACTGCATCCGACCAATCGTGGCGTCGCCCTGTACGGTGACAAAGTCTATTTCGGGACAGTCGATACCTGTGTGGTCGCCCTGGACGCCAAAACGGGCGCAGTGGTGTGGGAGGAAGAACTCGAAGACTATTTATCCGGTTATTATATGACCCTCGCCCCCTTAGCCGTGAATGGCAAAATCATTGTCGGCATGTCGGGTGGGGAGTTTGGTATCCGTGGTTTTATCCAGGCCCTGGATGCCGAGACCGGGAAATCTATCTGGAAAACCCATACCATTCCGGGGCCGGGAGAGCCCGGCCACGACAGTTGGGCAGACGAGAGCTGGAAGACCGGCGGGGTGTCGATTTGGGTGACCGGTAGTTACGACCCGGACCTCAACCTCACCTTCTGGGGCACCGGAAATGCCGGCCCGTTTATGGGCGAGGCCCGACCGGGGAATAATCTATATTCGACTTCGGTCATCGCCCTGGACGCGGACAGCGGCGAGTTGAAGGCCCACCATCAATACCACTGGAACGGCTCATGGGATTGGGATGAGGTGTCCGCACCGCTATTGATCGATGTCAAAAAGGGCGACCGGACCTTTAAGGGCTTGGTGCATCCCGCGCGTAACGGCTATCTGTGGACGCTGGAGCGTAGTGCGGACACGATCACTTTTGTTGAAGCCCAGCCTTTTGTCCGCCAGAACGTCTTCAAAAGTGTTGATCCTGAAACGGGCCGACCCGAATACGATACCACAAAAATTCCCGGCATCGGACGACGCGCCGAGTACTGTCCGTCCTCGTGGGGCGGCAAGGACTGGCCGCCGGCAGCGTATAACCCACAGACCGGCCTGCTCTACATCCCCGCCAACGAGAACCTGTGCGGTGCACTGACCGGCCGAAAAGAAACCTATCGACCCGGCCAGCTCTACATGGGGGTCGCGTTCCCGGACGATTTTGAATTGCTACCCCATCCGGATGCCAAAGACCATATTGGTGAGCTCCAGGCCTGGGATTTGAACGCAGGCAAGAAAGTCTGGACCTCAACCTTCAAGAGCCACAATTGGGGGCCGGTGCTCACTACCGGTGGCGGTCTTGTTTTTATGGGCGGTACTAATGATCGCTACTTTCGCGCCTTTGATGCCAAGACCGGCAAGGTCTTGTGGAAGCAGCGCACCAATTCCGGGGTGACGGGCGTTCCTACAACCTATCAAGTCGATGGGGTCCAGTATGTTGCCGTGCTATCAGGCTGGGGTGTGGATGCAGAGCGGAAACAGGAGATGCTGAATACCTTCTACGGCACCAAGACGCACGTCCCCCAAGGCGGAGTGCTGTGGGTGTTCGCGGTTCGGGAGTAGCGTTCAACGTCTCACATCAAAAAGCCGTTCACCGTTTCGCCAACGCAGGGTTGCGTCCGGCAGGTCGAGCGCGCGGAGTAAGGCCGCGTTGAGTTCATACGCGCCGCCATCAAGCTCGGCGTGCTGCGTGGCGTCACTCAGACCGTTCAACACCGCATTTCCCATGACAAAAGCGAAGGTATCAACCGGCACTTCCGTTGGAGTCTCACTTCGCCCATAGGCCCGTTCGCAGGCCTCAAGGCGAACGGAGTTCCAGCCCCGACATTTGAACGGGCGGGCGTCATAGGCCATACATTTATCGTCCCGGAGTAGAGCACAGGGGAGGCGTTTCTGGGCTGGCGAGTTGGTCGCGCTCTGCTCGCACCGCGCTTTCAGCCGTCTCCGCACGGCCGCCAACTCATCAGGCGTACAGTTAGCCCTCAGCCAGTCCGCCAGATGGACCACCTCAGCGGCGCTGGCCAGCACAACCGGCAAATAACAACAAAAAGCGCAGCCCGCTTTACACGCGCGTCGGTCACGCTCGGGCGATTGGGCGATCCGGTCGTCCGCCCAGGCGTGCGCAGAGTTTACCAGGAGCGCTACGGACGCCACCTTATCAACACTGTTCAGAGCCGCGAGCGCCTCATGATACTGCGCAGCATAGGCAATCAACTCTTCGCCGCCGGCCGGCGGCAGCCCACGTTCGAGCAGTTGACCGACAAACTCTTGCACCTCCTGAGGCGAGGCCGCCTGCTGGAGTTGATTCTTGATCCGGGCAATATCCAATCGTGGAGCGGATGTTTTCTCTTCTCCAACCGGCTTCTTCTGTGTGGCCTTGGCTTGCCGTCGGCGTTCGGCGCGATTCATACAGGTTCCGGTTTACGCCAAGAGAACCGAGACTGACGATTTGAACTCACCGTCCAACTAGGAGCATCAAAAGACAATCCGGCCGCGCTCATCTGTCGCCCTATCTGGCCAGCGCTCCTGTTAGACCTGCGTCCACTCTGGGAAAGACAGCAACCGCCCTACGCCTGCCCGGTCTGCTGTGCCCACAAGCCGTCGGCCTGTTCCCAGCCCACGACGGCCAGGGTATTGCCATCCTCATCAATGAATTGGAGCGGACCGAGGAAGGTCATATAGAATTCACTGTCTTCGACAAAATTGGTCTGGTCGTGCCGGGCGTTGCAGGCTTCGTAGCCATAGCCGACGGCTACTGCCGTCGCTCCACCATCGTCCGTGCCCCCGCGGACTTCCATTTTGCCTTTGGTCAGGAAATATTCACCCGGCCCGACATGAATATGCCGGGCAAACGAGGAACCCTGCGGGCAATCGAAAATCGCCGTCCAGGCGCCCATCTCGGGCGAGACGTGCAGCAGCTTCCACCGAATACCTCCAGCCGAAAATTCTCCGGGAAATGGCTGCCAGCCGACTGAGTCAACGTGGACGTATTCGCCTGCGAGTTTCTGTTTCATGCCAGGAGCCTCCTTCTGGGTTTGAGTCGTCTGTCTGACGTGCGCTGCGTTCGATCCGGCCAACGCGGGACGGCGGTATCAGCCGGGGTTATACTCGGTCGGAGCCGGCGCTTCCCGAATCTGTTCATCAAAATCAAACGGGTGCTCATCATGACCGAATATCGGCTCCAGCTTCGGCTTCGATACGAGCGCATGCAGCGGTCGCGCGACCAGCCGCTCAAGCAGATAGCCGACCGCGTGGACCGGATAGGATACAATCCGAAGCGGATGGGTATCCTCAAAATCGTCATAGCGGTCGCCGGCGACCGCCACCGGAGCAAGGAGCAACACGGCTGCCGCCGTCATGACTAGGTGTTTTTTCCACAGCATTGGAGTCTTCCTCCTCTTGCGCATAGCCGTCTTCGCTCCGTGTACTCTACTCTTCTTGCCTGGAGCGCTCAATCTCTTTTCTCACCTCCCGTCGGGCAACCGGACGATGATATTTCTTTTCATCCTCTTGAGAACGGGCCGGTGGCGGGAGTTCTTTCCGCACCCGGCGGAGCGCGTCGAGCGCAGACACGACAGCCGGTTTCTTTTTCTTTTGGGGCATGACGGACACTCTCTAATGACGTTACGTCGCCCGGCCCTTCTCCAGTATCCGCGCCGCATCCTTGGCAAAATACGTCAGAATGATATCCGCCCCGGCTCGCTTGATGCTCGTCAAAGCTTCGAGCATGACGCGCTCCTCATTCAGCCAGCCGTTCAGGGCCGCGGCTTTGAGCATAGCGTATTCCCCACTCACGTTATAGGCGGCGAGCGGGCAGTCGAATTTCTCCTTGACCCGGCGGATAATATCCAAATACGGCAACGCGGGTTTGACCATCACCATGTCCGCCCCCTCTTCAATATCGAGGGCAACTTCCCGGATCGCTTCGTCGCCATTGGCCGGGTCCATCTGATAGGAGCGTCGATCCCCAAACTGAGGCGTCGATTCTGCCGCCTCGCGGAAGGGACCATAAAAGCCGGACGCAAATTTCGCTGCATAGGCCATAATCGGAATATGCGGAAAACCCTGCTGGTCGAGCGCCTGACGAATAGCCCCGACCCGGCCGTCCATCATGTCAGACGGCGCGACCATGTCCGCCCCGGCTCGGACATGCGAGAGCGACTCTTTCACCAGGAGTTCAAGCGTGGCGTCATTATCGACATCGTTGCCTTTGACCAGGCCGCAATGCCCGTGGTCGGTGTACTCGCACAAGCAGACGTCAGTGATCAGCGTGAGTCCGGGCACTTCTTCCTTGAGCGCGCGCAAGGCACGTTGGATAATGCCGTTATCGTTATAGGCATCAGAGCCGCCTGCGTCCTTTTCATCCGGAATCCCGAATAAGATAACCCCAGGAATCCCAAGGTCCCGAATCTGCTTGCACTCTTCTACGGCCCGATCAACCGAGAGTTGGGCAATACCGGGCATGGACCCAATCGGATTTTCCACCCTTGTGCCGGGCACGATGAACAACGGCATAAGCAGGTCATCGACCCGCACATGGGTTTCTCTCGTCATCCGACGCAGGTTCTCAGTGCGTCGCAGGCGGCGTGGCCGGTGGACGGGAAAAGACATACGGACTCCAATCACTTCAGCGTGTCATTGTATTATTCTCTGTACGAAAATATGCAAGGATGGCCTCAACAAAAGCCGGAATCGTATAGGCCGACGGCTGGACCGCTACGGTCAATCCATATTCTCGGGCGGTCGCGGCGGTGATCGGTCCAATACAGCCGATCCGGGCCTGACCCAGCAAGACTGTACTCTCTTCTCCGGACAGGCACTCCATAAAGTTTCGGACCGTGCTGGAACTGGTAAATGTCAGCAGATCGACCCGCCCGGCGCGTAGCATATCACGCAGCGTTTCGTCCCGGTTCCGGGGCCGGATGGTGCGATAGATTGCGATCTCGTCAACCTGGGCGCCGAACGCGCGCAGTTCCTGGGGTAAAATGGCCCGGGCCTCAGCAGCGCGGGGCAGCAGGATGCGCTGCGCCTTTTCTGCTTTGAGTACCTGTATGAGTGCTTCGGCCCGATATTCGCGGGGCATGGCATCAACCCGGAGATGGCGGACCTGTATCGAACGCGCGGTTTCCGGTCCAATGGCAGCAATGCGGAGGTTTCCCAGGCTGCGGATGTCTCGCTGCCGGGCTTGCAGGCGCTCAAAAAAATAACGCACGCCATTCACGCTGGTAAAGACGAGCCAGTCATACCGTGCCAGGTCATCAAGAGCGGCATCCAAGGCGGCAGAGGAATCCGACGCTACCGTTTCGATCAGCGGAAAACGAAAGACCTCTGCCCCGTGCTGTTCGAGCAGGTCGGCAAAACGGCTCGCCTGAGTCCGAGGACGGGTAATCACAATGCGTTTGCCAAAGAGGGGTTGTGATTCAAACCAGTGCAACCGGTCGCGGAGTCGAACCACGTCGCCAACGACAATCACCGCGGGTGGCTCAAAGTCGCGCGCAGCAGCCCGCTCGGCAATACTCCCCACCGTTCCGGTGAGCACTTCCTGGTCAGCCTTTGTCCCCCAGCGGATCAGCGCAATCGGGGTCTCGGCCGGCAGGCCGAACTCCATGAGACGTTGCATATTGTTTTGCAGTTGGCGCGTCCCCATCAGGAAAACCAGGGTTCCGCCCACTCCAGCCAGGGTGGCCCAATTCAGGTGGGGCGCAGTTTCCCACACCTCTTTATGCCCGGAAACGATCGCCACTGCGGAGGCGTGATCGCGGTGGGTCAAGGGAATGCCGGCATAGGCCGGCACGGCAGTGGCCGAGGAGACACCGGGAACAATTTCAAACGGAATGTTGGCCGCTACCAGCTCCTCCGCCTCCTCGCCTCCTCTGCCGAACAGCAGCGGGTCGCCACCCTTGAGCCGGGTGACGACTTTACCGTTTGCGGCGTGCTCACACATGAGGGCATGAATGGTCTGCTGCGGAACGGCTCGGCCCCCTCCCCGTTTTCCGGCGTAGAGCAGAGTAGCTTCGGGCCGGACATAATCCAGCAGACGCACATCGACCAGATAGTCGTAGATAATAACATCCGCCTGTTCGAGGCAGCGTTTGCCTTTGAGGGTCAGCAGTCCGGGGTCACCCGGCCCGGCTCCAACCAAGTATACCCTCCCAGTCGGCATATCAGCCTTCCTGCTCCAACCGAGCCAGGATCTCGTTCCCACCCTGGACCAATAGACGCTCAGCCAACCTGATACCAAGCTGCTCGGCAGTTCCGGGAGGACCGTGTTCATGCCCACGCAGCACGATTTGCCCGTCCGGGCTGGCAATCAGGGCCACGAGCCTGACACCTTCAGTCCGGGCGGTGGCCTGGGCCGCGAGGGGTGTACGACAACTGCCGCCCATCCGCCCCAAGAAGGCCCGCTCGGCCGTGACGGCCAGCGCGGTTTCAATATGGTGCAGTGGCCGGAGGAGTTCTTCAACATCGGATTCGACACGCGTTTCAATGCCGAGCGCCCCCTGTCCGACAGCCGGGACAAAGACCCGCTCATCCAGCATATGGCTCCGCTCGGGCATGAGATCGAGCCGCTTGAGACCGGCCGCGGCCAGAATCGTCGCATCAACCTCCCCGTCGCGCTGTTTGCGCAAGCGAGTCTCGACATTGCCGCGCAGCATGGCGATGTCGAGATCGGGCCGGAGATGGAGCAATAAAGCCTGACGGCGCAGGCTACTCGTCCCGACCCGGCTGCCCTCAGGCAGTTCATCCAGGGTTTCCCCATTGGGCGAGATCAGGACATCCCGAGGATCTTCCCGCTGCGGAATAACACTCAGCGTGAGTCCCGGGGGCAAGACGGCCGGCACGTCTTTGACCGAGTGGACCGCCAGATCAACCCGGCCCGCCTGGAGCGCCTCTTCAATCTCCTTCACAAACAACCCTTTGCCGCCAATCCGGGACAAAGAGATATTCTGGAATTTATCACCGGAGGTCTTAACCGGAACCAGCTCAACCCTGAGGGCCGGCCAGTGCTGCTCCAACCGGTCTTTCACCCACTGTGCCTGCCACAGCGCCAGGGGGCTGCTCCGCGTTCCGATCCGGATGATTGTGCGCATAAGCTGCGAGGGGCGGCTGCCTATTCTTCGTGGGTATCAAGACCGAATATTTGACGGATGACGTGAGGCGAAGCCGTCTCTTGGACGTATTCAGCTTCACGCTTGACACCGTTGTGGTGACGCTGCTTGAGATACGCGAGCGGAGGATGGAGCAGCTTGTTCGTCAGGGAACGGGTGAGGGCTTCGACCGCTTCCTTTGCCTGCGGTGAGAGCTCGGCGAGCCCGGCCAGGGTCTTTTCCACTTCGCGGCTGCGGATCAGCTCGGCCTGTTCCCGGAGCGCCACAATCGTGGGGGTCACCTCTTGGTTGACAAACCAGCGCCAGAATTTATTCACCTCCTCGGCCACGATGGCTTCGGCTTTAACGGCCTCAACTTGGCGCTCCCCTTTATGATCTTCAACCACCTGCTCCAGGTCATCAATGTCGTACAAAAAGACGTTATCCAGATTGTTCAGACGCGGATCGAAATTGCGCGGCACCCCCAAGTCGATCAGAAACATGGGACTACGTTTGCGCTCTTCAAGCGCCTCTTCGACCATGCCGGAATGCAGCACATAATGCGGGCTACCGGCAGAACCTATCACCACGTCGGTGAGGTGAAGATGTTTATCCAGTTGGTCAAACGGCACGACTGTCCCGTTGCAGGTCCGGGCGAGTTCAACCGCGCGGCGAAAGGTGCGATTGGTCACCATGATGGTGCCGATCCCTCGTCCGCGCAGATGCCGAACGGCTTGTTCGCCCATCTCGCCCACACCAATGACCATGGCGGTCTTGTCTTCCAGATGGTCGAAAATCGTACAGGCCAGATCAACCGCCGCAGAGCTCACCGACACCGCTTTAGCCGCAATACTGGTCTCGGTTCGCACCCGCTTGGCAACCGAGAACGACTTGTGGAAACAGCGGTGCAGCACAGTTCCCAAGGTGCCGAGCGCGGAAGACGCGTTATAGGCGTCTTTCACCTGCCCCAAAATCTGGGGCTCACCGACCACCAGAGAATCGAGGCTCGAGGCCACGCGAAACAAATGGCTGACCGCCTCCTGATTGACATGAGTGTAGAGGTAGGGCGCAAAGCGGGGCAGCGCCACGCGCTGTTCTTCGGCTAAAAACACCCGAATCTTCTCATTCGCCACATCCAGATTTGGGGTATGGGCGACCACCTCAACGCGGTTGCACGTAGAGAGGATCGCCCCCTCTCGGATGGTCTTCGTATCCACGAGCCGTGGTAGAGACGCATCCAAAGCGCCGTCATTAAAAGCGAGCTGTTCCCGGAGCTCGACCGGCGTGGTGTGGTGGTTGAGGCCAACCACCATGAGAGAGGAGGCCGGCTGGACAAGACTAGCCAAATTGACCTCCGTGTCGTCCGGGAAAAAACTGGACCCCAACAAAGGAAACCACCAGCACGGCAAAGCACACAATCGTCAGCGTTGCCGCCCGCCGGCCACGCCAGCCGGCACTTCGGTAGTGGAGCAGCAGCGCGTAGAGAATCCAGGTCACTACGGACAAGATGAGCCGCGGCTCCCAGATCCAGAAGTGTCCCCAGGCATACTCGGCCCAGACCGCACCGCTTAACAGCCCCAGGGTCAAGAGGAGAAAACCCCAGGCCAGGGAGCGGTAGTTCAGATGATCGAGGGTTTCCAACGAGGGCAAGCGACGGAGAAATGAAGAGGCTTTTTTCTGTTTGAGGTGCTTTTCCTGGACCAGGTAGACCAAGCTGGCACTACAGGCGACGACAAAGACGGCATACCCAAGAAAGGCGGCAGTGACATGAATGGGCAGCCAGGCGCTTTGCAGCGTCGGCGGCAGCGCCCGCGCCTGGGTGTAAAAAACGTACACGCCCAGGGTCAGGATAAACCCGATGGGACTCACAATAGCGCCGAGAATAGAAACCGGCAGTCGCCACTGGACCAGTAGCCCGATGCCCGCCGTGAGACAGGCAAAAAAGGAGAGGGCTTCATACACCTCTGTGACCGCAAAATAGCCGACCGTGAAAGACCGGACCGCAATAGCACCGGCATGGCACAGGCAGGCGGCCAGCAAGCAACTCGGGGCTATCGTCCGCACGACGGGCCGAGCGGAAAGCAGCCCGACAATAAAGCTCGCCGTGCTGAGCAGATAAAGCAGCAGTGTCAGTGTCAGCAGCCAGACTTCCATACGGTCACTCACCACGAAAAGGCGAGACGCTCCAGGGTATATGCCTCCCCCAGCGTCTGCTGTAGAAGTGTGTTTAATTTATCGGTTTGGTGGTCTCGAAGATAGTCCAGCAGGGGAGATTCGACTAGGCCGGTCAACAGACGCCGGCGGTCTTGCACGCTGCGTTGTTCCTGCCTCAGGCGTTCACGAATCCGGCGCAACAGCCGGAGCGCGACCGCATATTCCGGCCCGAATTGTTCAGCCAGATCTTGCCGAATCTTCTTTGCCAGAGCAGGACTTGCCCCAGTGGTAGAAACCGCAATCGTCAGGTCGCCCTGTTGTAGCACTGCCGGCACTATAAACGAGCATAAGGCGGGCTGATCGACGATATTACATAAAATATTGGCCTGTTTGGCATCCGCGGCAATCTGCCGCTGCAAGGCGGGATCATCCGTGGCGGCGATCACCAGCGCAACAGTGTCAAGGTCTCCGCGTTGATAGGAGCGTTGCCGAACCGTCAGCCGACCGGCGGCTTCAAGGTCGGATAGAGCGGCTGTCAGCTCAGGACTGATAAGCGTCACCTCCCCGCCGGCCGCCAGCACCGCCTCCACCTTACGCTCGGCAATCGTCCCCCCGCCAATGACCAGACAGCGCGTCTGGTCCAAATCGAGAAAAACAGGGTAATAGCCCACCCGGCCCTCCCTTTCGTACACGGCTCATATCGTAGCATCCTGGTGAGGAGAAGGGGAATCGGAGTACCGGCGGCGAACTTGACGAAGGTGAAGATGACTCATAATGTAACTCGGAATGAGTCATCTTCGAGGCAAAACAGCAGAGGGCATACGCAATGAAACAATTAACGATTCGTGGATTCGACCCTGCCCTCCAGCAACACTTACACAAGCTGGCTCAAGAGGAAGGGCTCTCCCTCAATAAAGCGGCGTTGCTGCTACTCCGACGTGGAGCAGGACTTGATTCTCCAAAGCATAGTACAAACAAGGTGGGAAACACTTTAGACCATCTCATTGGGGCCTGGTCTCAAGAAGAGGAAGAAACGTTTCTACAGACGCTCGCTCCACTCGATCAGATTGACAAAACCTTCTGGTCATGAAGGTCACCCTTGATACCAACGCCTATTCTGCTCTACTGCGGGGCAGGTCTGAGGTCGCTGGACGAATCCGGCACGCACAGCAGATTCTCCTCTCGACAATAGTCGTGGGAGAGCTCTTGTTTGGCTTTCGCAACGGTTCACACTACGGAAGAAACCAGCGGGAATTAGACGATTTTCTGGCGAACCCGTATGTGAGCCTACTGCCGGTCACACTCACAACGGCAGACCGATTTGGCCGACTTGCAGCAGCATTACGACAAGCAGGAACGCCCATTCCAACCAATGATATATGGATTGCTGCCCACGCCATGGAAACCGGCGCGGATTTGTTATCTTACGATCAGCACTTTCGGTTCGTGGCCGGGCTCGTTTGGACTCATCTGGTAGAAGTGGATTAGGTCCCAGTTCGGTCCATTTCGTATCCAAGGCTGGGAACCTTGGTCATACGGCTACTTCCAGAATCTCCGCACGGCTTCCATAAGAGAGGTCATCTTCCACTGGTTCAAGGTAGAGTTCGATGGCTTGCTTGATATTCTCTAAGGCCCCGGCCTTTGTCTCTCCCTCGCTGATACATCCAGGCAGGCTGGGCACATGGACCGTGTAACCACCTTCTTCACTGGGTTCAAGGACAACCTTGAGTTTCATCAAACACCTCCGATAGGGCAATCAGCCGACCGTGGCTCAAGCATGACAAAAAAGGGGACGGCATACAGCAGTACCGCTCTTCAGCCGGTTGGAATGCGCAACACCTGGCCGATTTGCAGGCGTTTGACGTTCTTTACGCCATTCAGACGCTTGAGGATCGACACCTTTGTGCCGTAACGCCGGGCGATACTGCCCAGTGTTTGCCCGCGGCGAACCCGGTGTTTGACATACTGGGCTTGGGCCTTGCCGGGTGCGTTGGCCGAGACGCGCAGTTTTTTCCCGACCGGTATCAGCGCGGCGTTTTTGATACCGTTGAGCCGCTGGAGTGCCGCCACGGTTGTGTTGTAGCGTTGGGCGATTTTTCCGAGCGATTCTCCCCGACGCACGATATGCGTCCCGTCCTGCGAAGCTGCCCGCGCCACCCGGACAGACCGGGCCGCCGGCCGCCGTCCCTTCCCTTTCAGGGGGACGCGTAGACGTTGTCCGACGCGGATGAAATGCGCGCTTCTGAGTCCGTTCAGGCGTTGCAGGGTCCGAGCGCTCGTCCCATAGCGCTGCGCAATACCACCCAGCGTCTGCCCGCGCCGGACCTTATGAAAAGCAAAAGCAGCGACCTGTTGATCGGCCTTGGCCCGAGAGCTGAGCGCGGCGTAACGCCGGTCGAAGTCTTTCCGCGCACCCGCCGGGATACGCAAACGGTGGCCGCGTGGGACATGGAGTTTCCCGGTCCGAATCAGTCGCCTAAAGGACGGGTTGAGCGCCACTAGCCGCTCGGTACTGGTGTCGGCAGCCCTGGCCAGATTTTCGAGCGAGACAAAATGCTGGAGATCGACTTCATCGTACCAGAGGAGAGGGTCGCGTTTGATGGGACCGAAGTATGTGGCGCTGTTTTTCTCAACCTCAATGGCCGCCAGCAACTCGGCATAGAAATTCCGTGAAGCAAACCCGAACGTCCGGCTTTTGTAGCGGCGGATAATGGTGGCAATATCGCGCGTGCCGACTTTCCGAACGGCGCGTGCCATCCCGGCCCGGCCGTGGTTATAGGCCGTAACCGCCAGCGGCCAGGTTTGCAGCTTGTCATAATTTAACTTGAGCAGGTCGGCGGCGGCCCGGGTGGCAATGAGGGGGTCGAGGCGCTCGTCAACCATATAGTTAATGGTCAGAAACAAGCGCCCGGTCGCGGGCATGAACTGCCAGATGCCGGCCGCGCCGACTTTTGAATAGGCCTCAATATTGAAAGAAGACTCGATCAGCGGCAGGCGAGTCAGGACAACCGGGAGTCCTTTTTGACGGAATATCTTTTCCATCCTGGGCAGATAACGGCCAGACAGGCGCAGGCTCTCTTGAAAGCGCTCCCGTATCCCGGACTGTGCCCGCAGTCGCCCTTTGGCCGCGGCCTTGCGGAACTTGTGGCGTTCTTTGACATCTTTGAAGAGGGAGCGGATTTTTCTCTCACGGCTACTCAGCGTCCGCCCTTTGGCACCGTGTTTATGGAGTTTACGCAGGGCGGCCCGGATTTTTTTGAGCTCCTGCTTCGTCCGCTTGGCTTTCAGCTTACGGGCCTTGGCCTCGCCATGCTTTTTTAAGAGCGGCCGAAAATCGAGGACGGCATACACTTTGTCCAAATAGACCGCGTCGTGAATGACGACCTGGTATTCCGAGTAGGTGGCGAAAATCTTGGTCCAGAACTCGACCTGGGGTCGGAGGGCTTGTGGATAGGGAAGCGGAGAAGACGCTGAGCTCGCCTGCTTATCAACCGTCCCAAGCGCAGAACTTGCCCCAACTCCGACGAATAAAACGACGAACAAGAGCGCCGCACGCCATCTCGAACATTTTACCTGCATCACCACCCTCTCCTGCTATAACACCGACCAGCCCTTATGCAGATCTGCGCTTTTTTCCATATAGAGTAAATGAGTTTCCCAACTAGCAAACACCCGCGTTCAGTTCAACGTACCCACGGACAGATTCCGCCTCTCCCGCCTTCTTTCCGGTGGGAAAGTCGGCTATGAACAGGGAAAATAGGAGGCGATATGCGCATCTCACTCTTTCATTTGCCCAGCTTTTTTCCAGAATTTCACGCCAGCGATGAGCAATTCTACCTTGACATGCTCAGCGAGACCGATCAGGCGGAGGCGCTCGGCTTTCACTCCGTCTGGTTTGCGGAGCACCATTTTTATCATTACGGTGGCCATCTGCCCTCCGTTCCCGTGATTGGGGCCGCGGTTGCCCAACGCACGAAGAATATCCGTATTGGCTCCGGGATTGCCCTCCTGCCGCTCCAAGACCCGATTCGGCTGGCAGAGGAGTATGCCATGCTCGACTGCTTATCGGGCGGGCGCTTGGAGTTCGGGATTGGACGGGGATTTCAAAAAGGTGAGTACGACGCCTTTGAGCGCGATATGGGCGACAGCCGGGCGCTGTTCGAAGAAGCCCACGCCATCATCATGAAGGCCTGGACGGAAAAGCGGATTTCTCACGACGGTACATTCCGCAAAGTCCGCAATCTCCAGGTCATTCCGAAACCCGTCCAGCAACCACCGCCCGTCTATGTTGCCTGTATTTTTACGCGGGAATCGTTCGAGTGGACCGGCAAGATGGGCTATCATCTGATGGTCGTCCCCTATGCCCAGCCCAATCCGGAAGCCTTGGTGGGCCGCATCCAGCTCTTCAGTCAGACCCGACAGGCGCATGGGCACACGGACGCTCCGGAAGTCCTCGGGGTCTACCATTTCTATTGCGGCGAGACCGCCCAAAAGGCCAAAGAAGAGCCCCGCGAGGCCATGCTACGCTATCTGAACGCGGTGGTCGCCTCCAACTCGGAAGACGCCTACTCCGATCAGTATAAGTCGTATAAGGGCCTCAGTGACGCCTTCAAGACCTTTGACTATGACGGCTATATGTACCCGCACAAAGTCATATTTGGCGACCCGGACCAGTGCGTCGAGCGCCTCCAGGAAATCCGGGCGATGGGCATCACCAACGTCAGCCTGCTGGCAAATTTCGGCGGGCTGGAGCACGACAAAATCATGGCCTCGCTGGAGCGGTTTGGCAAAGAGGTCTTGCCCAGAGTTTCGTAGCCGGAGTCACGCCTCAGGCTCAAACGGGCGGTACGGCACATCCAGCCCGAGGCTCAGCATCAGGCGCACGCGGGCTTTGCGCGGGGAGAGAAAGTTCTCGATAATCAGGCCGGCCTCAACCAGTTCAGTATACATACCGGGATAGTACTGCGCCGCCGCGGTGGGTCCGCTTGGCGCGCTGGAGCAACACACCACCGGCAGCCCCGCGTCCGCGAGACGGCAGAGCGGCCCGAGCGCTGCTGGAGGAATGCTCCCGGCCCCCAGGCTCGCGACCACCAGGCCGTCTATGGACCGCTCAGCCCGTTCGCCTACCAGCTTGAGGAGAGCGGCGTCATCGCCAACCCCGAGCGTCAGGATGGGAATGGAGTAGGACATGGCGGGTGGCAGACGCCCCAGGCGATTCCAGCGCGTGGGCTGCCAGTCGAGTTCAACCCGCCGCTCGTTCGCGCGCCCGGACGGAGCCCCGCGCCGCGCCGTAAAGGCGTCCAGGGCAACGGTATCGCTTTTATATACGCTCCAGGCCTCAAAAATGTCACCGTGCAGCGTGACCAGCGTCCCGTATTCAGGTAACAGGCACGCGGCGACCCGCACGGCCTGTTCCAGATTTTTTCCTCCATCATAATCCGCCGCCCAACTGGGCCGCATCGCCCCGGTAAAGACAAGCGGCACAATCCCGGAGAGCATTTCATCCATAGCGTACGCCACCTCTTCGAGGGCATCGGTTCCGTGCGTCACCACAACCCCGTCCATGCCCTCTTTGGCCGCCGCCCGCTCAATCGTCCGGGCAAGAGTGAGCAGCGCGGCCCCTGAGGAGATCACACCGTCGGGATACGGTAGGTCCAAACAGTGGAGACGGCCGGTCTCGATGGCGGTCCGGGCCAATAAATCGACGGTCGACAGCATGGGGCGCTGCTCCCCGCCCGGCTTGCTGCGCCCCTGACTGATCGTCCCGCCGGTGGCGATGAGGAGCAGTTCTCTCCGGTTTCCTGCCTGCGGCATAGGTGCGTGCGGTCCGCTCAGCCCGTATAGCGGAAGAGGCCCAGCAGAAAGCGACTGTCTGGGTCGGTCCATTGGGATTGGAATCGGAAGCCGTAGCCAGCCAGTTGCTCTTTCACTTCTTGGGCGTCGAATTTTCTGGATATCTCCGTATGGATGGTCTCACCCGCTCGGAACGAGACGCTCAGGTCTAAGGCCGCGATGGTCACTTTCTGGGCGACCTCGCTCTTGAGATGCATTTCGACTTGATGCAGTTCCCGATTATAAAAGGCCAGATGAGAAAACTGCGCGAGCTGAAAATCCGCCTGGAGCTCGCGGTTGATATGCCGCAAGATATTGAGGTTGAAATCGGCCGTGACCCCAGCCGCGTCATTATACGCGGCTTCTAAAACCTCAACAGACTTCCGCAGGTCGAGCCCCAATAAGAACTGGTCGCCGGGATGGAGGGATGCCGCCAGGCGCTGAAACAGCTCGGTCTGTTCCGTCGGACTGAAATTGCCCAGATTGCTGCCCAAAAAGAGGACGAGGCGGGGCCGGGTATTAGGCAGCGCAGTGAGTCCGTCCAGATAGTCGGTCACCAGAGCCTCAATCGACATGCTTGGGTAGTCAGCCAGCAAGCCCCGTGCGGTCTCTTCGAGCATCGAAGCGCTGATATCGACCGGCACATAGTGCAGCAGGTGGTCCTGGCGTTGATATTCGTCAAACAGGAGGCGGGTTTTCACCGAACTGCCGCTACCCAGTTCGACCAACGAGGCGCCCGCCGTCTGTCTCACAATATCCGCGGCATGCGTGCGCAGAATCTGCGCTTCGGTTCGGGTGAGGTAGTATTCCGGTTGCCGGCAGATATCCTCAAACAGGCGCGAACCGTAGGCATCGTAAAAATACTTGGGCGGCAAGGTTTTCTGGCTTTGCCGCAGGCCAAAGGCAACATCCGTCCGCAACTGCGAACGCACCGTGCCCATCGTAGAAATGTACAGCCGGTCAGCCTCTTGAAGTAGTGTTGACATACAAAACAACCCACCTTACTCGGTCAATCCACCGCCTCTCGTCGCGCTACGACACGGCGTCCTTTGCACACCGAAAGCCGGCAAAGATGGCCCGCATTCCGGGATGATACCAATTCCGGAACGTTACGCGTAGGACATGTCGCCGTGTTGCCCACGACCCACCGCGCAAGACGCGGTGGTGTTGATCAAAATACGGCACGGAATAGCCGTCGTACGGAAAAGCCTGAAAACCCGGATAGGGGTGGAACCAGGTACGGGTCCACTCCCAGACCCCGCCGAGCATATCGAGCCGGGACGCGAGAGGGTCTGCCTGCCCAGCAGCGGCGTGCTGTTCCGCCTCCCACCAGGCCGCTTTTTCCCATTCGGCCTCGGTCGGCAGCCGTTTGCCGACCGAGCGGGCGTACGCCTCGGCCTCATACCAGCTCACGCACCGCACCGGTTGGACCGGGTCCAGCGGCGCTACCCCGAACGGGTCAATCTCCAGCCAGTGCCCCCGGCTATTCCCGGAACGCCAGTGCAGGGGATGGGCAATCTGGTTCTCCGCGCGCCAGCGCCACCCCGGCTGACTCCACCAGGCAGGGTTCCGATACCCCCCATCATCCAGGAATGCCAGGAAATCGGCGTTTGTGACCGGCGTTTGATCTATCCGGAATTCCTCCAGCCGGACCTGCCGCGCAGGCCGTTCATTGTCCAGCGTGCGCGCGCTGTCATCGCTGCCCATGCGATAGGCGCCGGCGGGAATTCGGACCATGGTCGTGCGGCTGGCTTGCGGAGGAGGACTCCGGCGCGGTACGGCTGGGGCAGAGAACGGCCTCCTGTCTCCCGCATCGAAGCGCCGGGCCGCAATCAAATTGAGAATCAGCAGGATGGTCTCGGTATGTTGTTCCTCGTGTTGGAGGAGCATGTTCAGCAGGCGGCCTTCACCCAGCAAGGGATGACTGTCCGGCCAGTCGCCCCGCTCCAGAAAGGCAAAGACGCGGTCGCGGACTGCATCCAGATAGGCAAAAATCTCATGCGCGGCGGGGAGATTGACCCGATTCTCTTTCGGATTATCAAGCGGAGAGAAAACCAAGTCATACTCAGGCGACAGCGATGCCGCGTGCTGACACTGCTGCAGAACCCAGAAACCTTCGGTCACTCCAATATGGCCGAGGTGCCACCCGACCGGACTGAACTCGTCGTGTGCCTGGTGACAGAAGTCTTCCGGATCGATAGCCGCGAACAACGCCTTCGTATACGCGCGCGCCTCGACCATCCGCTGCCGGAAGTCCGCGATATCAATCATGCCGCCTCCTAACCGTTGAGGGCAATAAGATCAATACCCGTGGCGTTCCGGCAGGTCACAATATGGCTCTCCGGGACCGCCTGCCAGCCCGGGTCGGCACAGAGTTTTTCCGACGCAATGACCACCCCAGCGGGGAAATCCGCGCCGTTGCACAAATAATACAGTGACGGCGCCGGCGAGGTGTTCGCGAAGCGGAGGGCGACCATATGCAGCCCGTCGGACAGCACCAGATTCAGCGCCATATGGACCGCCTGGCCTTCTGTCCAGGCCAGCAACTGAGCAACCGTGCGCCGAATGGCGGTCGCATATGCCTGCGGCGTCTGCTCCTGGCCGTGCAAAAAATTCAGCAGCAGGGCAAAGATATGCTCGGAGTCAGTCGAGCCCCGAATGAGGCGATAGTATTCATCGCGCAGGGCCTCGCGTATCGTGCGCAGCAGGCCGTCACGCGCCTTTTCAATAAAACCGTTATGCATGAACGCCAGACGGCCATGGGCAAACGGCTGACAGTTGCTCTGGTCGAGTCCGAAACCGGGTGTAGCGCTGCGGACGTTGGCGACAATGCAATCCGAAACAATATGACGGCTTAAGCCGGGCAGATTGCGATCATTCCAGATCGGGACAATATTAGTGTAGATACACGGCGTGAGGTCAAGCCCGCGGTTATACCAGCCGACCCCGAACCCATCCACATTCACCGTTCCGGCGGTCATCTCTTTGGGTTGGTAGCTCTGCTCTATCAGGGAGTGCTCGGGCGCACTGATGACCTGGGCGAGCGGGACCGGCTTTCCACGATACGCAACAAAACGACACATAGGTGGTCCAGACTCTTCGGCTCAGGCACTTACCACGGCGAATGGGCCGGCTGTTTCAGCAGCCGACGGCGTAGGGCCTCGGCTTCCGCGTGAATCGCCGCATAACTGGGGCCGAACAGATCGATTTGGGCCAGCACCACACCAAACTCGCTCACCGGGCGAATTTCCTGGCCTGACTCGACATACACCGTCAGCTCGTCCACTGCCTGGGCGCGCCCGAAATCAAACAGATTCTCAGCCACATCTTCACCAAAAGTGATCAAATTAAACTGTCCGCCCACAACATCCGTTGGCCGCGGTGGGGGCAGGGGCGACTGCCCGCCGGCCAGCCTCAGTCCGGCTTCGTATATACACGCTCCGAGACAGCGACGATACAGATTATAAAAACAGGTGGCCGCCCGTCCGTTGACCTCCGTCAGGGTGACCGCGTTGTCATGGCACCAGAACTCGATATTGAAGAAGCCGTTGTCCAGTCCGATATTGCTAATCGCTTCCAGCGCCTGCTGAGCCAGCAGTTCCTGGATGTGGGCCGGCTGCCGGGACGGCAGCGAAAAATTGTCAATAATCCGGCTGCCCGGATAGGTATTGGTATCCGTAATCGCCCAGAGCGCCGGCTGCCTATTAGCGACCCAGCCCTCGACCGTCACCTGCGGACCCTCCACAAAGTCTTCGACCAGCATGATCTCTCGGGCGGCCAGGGGAAATTTCTCACAGTCGATATAGCGCTCGAAAAACGGCAAACAGAGCGGCGACCAGGCGGGATACTCGCGGCGGGCAACCGCCAGCGCCCGCTGGAGGTCATCGGCCGAGTCGAGCTTAAAACCGAGAATCCCGAGGTTCAGCCAGGGCGGCTTGAGATAACACGGGTAGCGCCTGACCGCCGGCCGCTCGTCCGCCAGATCGATGGGGTCACACCGGACCGGCTGGGGTTCATATTGACGGCCGTAGTATTTATGCAGGCACAGAAAGACGGACTCCACGCTCGGTCCCGGAAAGCCGAACTCCTCGCACAGTACCGCGGCCACGATATCGGCCACGTCCCGGGAATAGAAGACGGCGTCGATGGGGTGCGTCTTGATATAGTCGCGGCACTGGTCGGTGTAGGCCAGCAGGTCCAATTCCGGGGAGGGCGTGCGCGGATTCAGCGGTGCGTCGAGCATATGAAACGTATGCTCGGACATATCCGCCAGGGCGTTGCGGTCCCGTTGCGACGGGCACGGAATCAGAACGTCCACCACTCCCCTTCTTTTTCCCCTGAGCTATCCGCACATGTACTGACGGGCGGTGTCATGGCGACATCAGGCAGCCTGTTTTTGTTCCTTCCACCGGATATTGCGGTCATCAAAACGGCGGGGAGAGGGTGTGGCTGCCATCCATCGTCTCCTCTATTATTGTGATATTGCTCAAGGCGGCGAGCATAGCAAGCGTTCTGGGGACGGACAAGGAGTCAGCATGCAACGAATCGAGGGCGGATGCCACTGCGGGACGATCCGGTACGAATTCCTGTGGCCGCTTGATGCAGCGGAGATTCCGGTTCGGGCGTGCAGTTGCAGCTTCTGCATGAAGCACCAGGGTACTTACACGTCGCATCCCCAAGCGGAACTCCACGCAACGATCACAGATACCGCCCGCGTTCCCACCTATCGCTTTGGCCATGAGACGGCCGACTTCTACGTCTGCGCACGTTGCGGGGTACTCACCTTTGCGGTAAGTCGGATTGCCGAGTGTGATTATGTCGTGGTCAACGTCCATACCTTTGAGCATATCGACCCGGCTAATTTCACCACCCACGTAACCAATTTTGACGGGGAGACACCGGACAGCCGTCTTGCCCGACGCCAGCGAACCTGGACGCCCACGGTCCGGATTACTCACGCTCGGAAAGAAGAATCGACCTAGGGCGTGTTCACACTATCGGAGGGCCTCCACGATAAGCGCGAAGTGGATGAAGGCGAGGAAGAGTACGTCGAGCTTGTCAAACCGGGTAAAGATTCGCCGGAAGGCTTTCAAGCGGCGGAACAACCGCTCCACTTCATTGCGTTTCCGGTACAGCTGCCGGTCGTAGGTCCAGGGAGCAACGCGGTGTCGCTTCGGGGGGACCACGGGCGTGAACCCTAACTCCAGAGCCAGGCGGCGGGTTTCCTCTCCCTCGTAGGCCCGATCCATGAGGACCGGCAGCCCCGCTGGCTCCGGCTTCAGGCGACGGAGTAGCCGCCGCCCCTCCGGGGCGTCATGAGCCTGCCCGGGAGATAACGCCATCGTCAGGGCCGTCCGGGCATCCGCGGCAACCAGATGAAGTTTGGTCGTCCAGCCCCCCCGGGATTTACCGATGGCCTGGGGGCCGTTTTTTTCACGGCTCCGGTGCCGTCCGGATGCACCTTCACACTGGTGCTATCCAACGAGACGGCTTCCAGGGTGACCCGCACAATCTGCTCCCGTTGCAGATACTCGAAGACCCGCGCCAAGACCCCGCTCTTGGCCCAGCGGTTCAGGCGGGTATAGACGGTGTGCCACTTGCCGAACTGGGCTGGCAGGCCCCGCCACTTGCACCCGTGCTCCGCCACATACAGAATGGCGTTGAGCACCTGCCGGTTGGTGAGGCGCACGTTACCCCGCGGGACTGGTAAACAGTGGGCGATACGCTGGTATTGGGCTTCCGTGATTTCCATCCCTCAAACCTACCACACCTTGCCCCTGTAGTGTGAACACGCCCTAGTTTTAAGGAGGACTCCATGCTGCTCTATCTCGACACCAAACGCGCGCCCAACCCGCGTAAGGTCCGCATCTATCTGGCCGAAAAAAACCTGGACATTCCGATCAAGGAAATCGACCTGTACGCCGGCGAGCAGAAGACGCCGGAGTTTCTGGCCAAGAATCCGTTTGCCGGCGTGCCCATCCTGGAGCTCGATGACGGCACGGTTCTAATCGAAACACTGCCGATTATGGAGTATCTGGAGGAACTCTATCCCGACCCGCCCCTGATCGGCACTGACCCCGTCAGCCGGGCTCTCGTGCGCTCCTGGGAGCGGCGCTGTGAGATCGGGGTGTATTTGACGGCCTCGCGCATGGTGCTGTCCAAGGGCGACGTATCCGACCAGGCGCGCCGCATCCTGACGCATCGCCTCCCGCTGGTTAATGCCGGCCTGGAAGGCAAGGACTGGCTGGCCGGGGATTTCTCGATTGCCGACATCATGTTGTTTATCGGCCTGGAGACCGCGCATCATCGCGGCACGTTTCAGCTCGACCCGGCCTGGAACAACCTCGTCCGCTGGTATGACGCCATGAAGGCGCGACCGAGTGCGTCGGCGTGAGGCCAGAACGTTTGGCGTGAGGTCCTCTCATCCTATCCCCTCTCGGGAGGGGTGGCCCGAAGGGCCGGGGTGGGTTTGTGCCCAACGGCCCAGACTCCCTGCTCCGGAGGAGCCGCCGGGCGGCCTGCGGTCTGTCCTCGTGTTTGTCCCCCAGTCGGGCGAGACGACACCGAGTGAGCGGACGGTGACCCACCCCACCGCTGACGCGGCACCCCCTTCGACTCGGCTCAGGACAGGCCTCCCAAGAGGGGAAGCACCGGTCCCTATGTAAGGAGACAACCCCACATCGCCTCTCTCTCCCCTTCATTCTGGCAGGCAGTCCAACCCTTCCGCCGTGAGAGGGTTCGGCGTTCTGCGCTGTTCTTCGCGGCGCTCTATTTTGTTCAGGGCACAATCGATCTCTCCACCGGTCTGCCCTATCAACCGATTCAATACCTGCTCAAAGAAGACCTCAGCCTGAGTGCCGGTCAGGCCGGCTTTGTGTGGGCCATGATTGGCCTGGGTTGGACCATCAAGCCGGTCTACGGCCTGTTGTCCGACTTCCTGCCCTTGGGCGGCTCGCGGCGCAAGGGGTATCTCGTGTTGATGAGCGCGTTGGGACTGGCAAGCTGGCTGGCGCTGGCCGTTGCGCCGGCGGCGTATACAACGGTCTTGGTACTGCTCATGGCGTGTTCGTTCACTCTGGCCTTTGCCGACGTCATGACCGATGCGCTCATGGTGGAGACCGGGCGGCCCCTCGGTCTCACCGGGAGTTTTCAGTCGATTCAATGGGCAGCCATGGGCCTGGCCTTGACCCTGGCCCATCTCGGTGGCGGCTATCTCTCGGAATATGCGACTCCGCACACCGCTTTTTTCATCTGCGGATTCTTTCCGCTCGCCACCTTGCTGGCAACCCTCTTCTTTGTACGAGAAGTGCCGCAGCCATTGGGACAGGCGCAGTTGCGAGAGACGACGCACGCGCTCAGAACAGCCGCCCGGTCGCGTGCGGTCTGGATCGTGGCCGGCTTTCTGTTTGTGTGGAACTTCAGTCCACTGTTCGGCACGCCGCTCTTGTATTATGAGCGCGACGTTCTCCAATTTTCAAAAATCTACATCGGCACCCTCGGCGCGCTGACCAACGCGGCCGGCATGCTGGGCGCGGTTATCTTCTTTTTCTTTTTTCGGAACGTCTCCCTCCGCCGCCTCCTCTTTATCGCGGTGACGCTCGGCGTTTTGTCAACGCTCGGTTTCCTGGGCTTAACCGGACCACGGTCTGCGATTATCATTTTTCTCAGCTACGGCCTGATTTCGCAGATTACGCATCTGGCTGTACTCGACCTTGCGGCCCGCTCCTGCCCGGCCCGCGTTGAGGGAACGGTATTCGCGCTCCTGATGTCCGCCCTGAACCTGGGTCGCAGCGGGTCTCAGGCGCTGGGCGGCTGGCTGTACGATCAGACCGGCTTTATCCCCTTGGTCTTCATCAGTGCCGCGTTCACCACCCTGTGCTGGTTGATGATTTCTTTGCTGCGGTCGGAGGAACCACCGGCAGTACAGGAGTAGCCCGGCATTGCCGCTTACTCTCATCTTCCTACGAAAGAGAATTGTAGTAGCCGGTAGGTAAACAGATTCAGAAACGGCCTCTACGCCTGACCTAATAGCGTCAGCTTTACAGCATCAAGGACACGGGATATAAGCGGTCCGCCGCCGGCAAACTCCGTCCTTTTTGAGAAACGATTATGAACATGGCAGACTCACGAAGCTCAGACGAAATTAGAACCAAGGTCCTCACCGAAAATACAGCGCAGGGAGTTCACAATCATCTCACAGCGTTGAAGTCGAATCGTGCACGTATGATCACGAGGTGGATTTGGGAACTTTTGCAGAACGCACGCGACACTTCAGCCACCTTCGCTTCTATTGAACAGGGTCAAGGTGAGGTTATCTTTCGTCACGATGGGACCAAGTTCAAGATGGAGGAAATAGCCCACCTCATTTACCACGGCTCGACGAAAGTCGAAGATAAGGGGACGATCGGACGATACGGTAGCGGTTTTCTCACGACCCACCTGTTGTCGCCGATAATAGATATCTCTGGCCAACTCAACGAAGGCCAGTCTTTCAAGTTTCCCCTGAAGCGCGAAGTTGGTTCAGTTAAAGAACTCAGCGCCTCAATGGAACATGCCTGGAATGCTTTCAAAGATTCGCTACCTGAAGCTTCACCCCCGGACGGTTTCACCACCCAATTCCGATATCCTGGAGAAGATGCGGCGAGAGCCGCGAAGGACGGCCTCGAAGACCTGAAAAAATGCGCTCCGTTCGTGGTCGTTTTTAATGAGACATTTTCATGCATCAACATCAAATCGCCTGACGAGACCGTAAGTTTCAAAGTGACTCATCGTGCGCAACTGCAAGGTGGATTACAAGAAGTCACGGTGGCAGAGAATGAGAATGGCAATCAAAAAGATAGGGTATTCCTTCTAGCAGCAGTTAGGGACGCTGCTGTCGCCGTTCCTCTGGAACTCATAGACAACGGCGATAGGGCGCTCCTGGCAATCGACAACACCCCAAGGCTTTTCCTGGGGTTTCCCTTGATAGGTACAGAGAATTTTAGCTTTCCCGGCGTCATCAATAGTTTTGTATTCACGCCGACGGAAGATCGCGATGGTGTATATCTCTGGCGAAACGACGACGAAGCGAACCGTAAAAACCAAGCGGTTCTGGAAGAAGCCTGCGACTTGCTCATCAATCTGCTCCAGTTTGCAGCCTCATCCGGTTGGTACAAGACATACTCGCGAGCAAACGTCCCGGACATCTGTGAGCAAACTTGGCTCGACTCAGATAGCCTTCGAAGGCTCCTTAAAGAACAACTCATAGAACGAATCCGTCAAACCCCTACGGTTCTTCGCGAGCATGACGCGATGATTCCGAAAGAGTCAATCCTACCGTTCGCAGAAGAAGAAATAGGTGTGGAAGCTCTCTGGGTCTTGCTAGATGGACTGAAAGAATTCCGGCAGCAGTTGCCGAGACAAGAGGACGCTGTTGGATGGCGCAATGCAATTAGGAGTTGGGCCACTATACGCAAGTGTAAGGCGACATCCTTTGACGAGGCATTTGATGGCCGCAGACTCGCATCGCACATAGAAAAAGAGACAACTCTTGAGAATCTTCAAAAATTGCTTCGAGAGGATATTTGCGCAGTCGAATGGCTGAATCAACTGTATCAATTTCTCAGAGAGAACGGGCTTAATGAAGTAATTCGTACTCAATCTATTATTCTCGACCAAGGTGGCTGCCTGGATGAACTTTTCAACCTACACCGCGATCAAGGTATAGCCGAAGAATTGAAAGATATTGCGAAGTTGCTTGAGTGGAATATCCGATTGGAGCTTCGTGATAAGCGACTTACATCTCTTGCAGACGAAGTTGGGGTAGGAGAGTGGGATAGTGAGTATGTCGCCCGAGAGCTAGTTAAAAAGCTCCAAGAACGTACCGATGAGAAACCTGATGACGACTTCGCGAAGGCAAGCAGGCATCTCTTCAAATGGATAGTTAAGCAAGAAAAGTGGAACCTCTTACACAGCTTCCCGGTATTCGCGGAGAGTTCTGAACCTAACGGTCGGATTAGGCTGGATCTGCCTCACCCTGAAAAAGAAGAGAATCGACCGCTTGCCCCTATTGGTGCATGGACAGAAGACCTTCGGCAATTTTCCGATCTTTTTCCACAGAGCCACATCTTAGCTGACGCTTTCTTTGAGGCAGTGCCCGATCCGGATGCATGGCGAATACTTGACGAGAAAGGCTTCATCAGAACAGATGTGATAATCAGCAAGAACGTAAATTTTGACAAGTTCTTTCCAGACGAGCCTTTACCTGAAGGCGAGCACAGAACAGCCGATTCTGTCACCGTGACGGATATCACTTTCCTCACCGGAACCATTAATCGAGTCCGCGGAAGTCGTCCCCTCGCTCAAAAGTTTTGGCGTTTCCTAATTGAATGGGTGATCTCGCATGACTCCAAAGGTTTAGAGGTCGAGGAAGCTGCATGTGAATGTGCTGAGGAGCAGAAGCACCGCTATTTTCAGGCCAAGTGGCTGGTGCCCCTTGTGGAAAGGAAGTGGGTTCCACTAGAGGGCGGCAGGCGCGACAAAGCAACGGCGCAATCGCTTGCTCGTCTACTTCGAGACAGTGAATGGAAGCCTGGTTCTCTTAACGAAAATCCTGCCGCTGTTAAGTTCCTAGAAGCAATCGGTGTGACACGTTTTGACTTGACGCGAGAATTTGTCGCGGGAAACCCAAAAACTCACGAAGAGTTGGATAACGCATTCACAGACATACTGGTTGCGACTGAAGAGGATATAAGCCATCTCAATCATGTCCGTGATTTCGCTCTCGATCTGGCAAATGACGAAGAGCTTCCCAACGTTCTCGCAGAGCGTCGGCAAAACCGGGAAATAGTACAGAAGAATCAACGCTTGGGGGCACTTGTAGAAAAGTTGGTAAAGGAGAATCTGGAAAACGAAGGCTTCTCTGTAACGCGGACCGGTGTTGGATCAGATTACGAGATTGAGTTGTTGCAAGAAGGTCAGAGATGGTTGGTCGAGGTAAAGTCTACACAAGGACAGGAAGTAGTCCGAATGACGGACACTCAGGCAAGAACTGCTGTGAAAGAAGAAGGAAGATTTCTGCTTTGCGTCGTCCAGGTAGAATCTGGAAAAACTCAGCCAGAATTGGATGAAGTTCGAGACAAAATGCGGTTCGTAAAGAATATAGGCTCCCTCGTGGAGCCATTGTGCCATGACCTGGACGGGTTCGAGGAATTACGGGATGACATTACGGACGGTAACCCCTCGGGCGTTCAATTGGAAGTCGAGTCCGGTACCGCACGGATTCGTGTCACCAAGTCTGTATGGGACAAAGGGTTCCACATCGAAGACCTCTCCAAGCAACTCAAGGAGGAAGCGCCCTAAGCCGGGAGTAGCAGCCCTTGGCTGCCCTCCCTCCCTTTCCTACCCAGCAGGTGGGCGCGGGGCATCGAATATTTCACGCTGGAACGCATCCGCCGCCCGCAGGGCCGTGGCATCGCCGCCCCTGCGTCCGATCAGCACCATCCCGATCGGCAGGCCGTTCGACATGCCGCAGGGCACATTCATGGCTGGATGGCCGGTGGCGTCAAACGGGGAGGTGTTGTTCAGCATCTCGAACGCCTTGCGGACATAGACCTCTCGACTCATATCGGCAGGCGGAATTTCGGTCGCCTTCATCGGCAGGGTCGGCATGACCAGGAGATCACACTCCTCTAAAGCGGAATCATACGCCGCACATAGCGCCCGTGATAAGTTCTGAGCCTTCGCATAATACCGGCCATGATAAGGGAATTATATACTATCCTACCCACTAGCCTATTATACGGCGTACAGTAAAACACTGCTACGGGAACAAATGGTACGCCTGATTTTACTGAGTTCAACTAGCAGGGCATAAAGGAGCGGTGTCATGAGAAGGAAGAAACAACGGGAACGGATGAATCAAGGAAACGCGAATATACTGATCACCGGATTGATATGTGCTGTGATGTCGATACGATCCGGCATTCCTATGTCGGGTACTTCATTGTCAGGAGGTCAAGATGGAAAAGAGAACAGCTATCTTGTCGTCAGTATCAACTATCCTCATCTTCTTCTTACTCTCGGTATCTCAAGCTCAGCAAGAACCTCTTAGTCAAGTAAACGACCCTGACGAATATTGGGAAGAACTCAATCGTAGAGATGAAGAGAAAAGAAAAGCGGCTATCAAAGCTGCTGCTGAGAGGCGCAGAGAAGCTATTGAGAAGATTAAACCGTTGATGGTGGAGATACCTTCGGAAATAGCTAACTCTATTGTTCTTACTCGTCAATTCATTGACGACCTGGGAATGACTGTCGAACAAGCTATACAGTCGTTATATCTGAAGGAAGGTCTTGATAAGGACGAATTATGCCATTGGGAGTCAGGTTGGTTTTCAACTACCAACGAGTATAGCCTTGTTTGTAAGTTTAGAAGTCAAATCAGAATCACGTTTACACCAAATAGTGACAATTCAACTGTAATGGTTAAGTTCTATAGCTTCAAACTTAGGAAGTACCTACCGGCAGAATTAGCAGCAGCTACGTTTTTCTAACCTACTTAGTTCTTATAAGGAGGACTCGATATGGCTAAATTCTTATGGAGATTAGCAGTATTAGGATCTGTGTTCGGTCTACTTGTCATGGTATTTATTCTGTTTGGTGGTAATGAACTCAGTGCTCCACAGGAGGCGTCAGGTATGGCACTAAGTATTGCACTGGCAGCTATACCGTATTGTCTTGCTCGTGCATATTCAGAGTCAGTAAAAGAATAAAACAACGACTGACAAATTTCTGATGAAGGCTCCAGATGGACAGGGTCAAATTGTGGGGAAGCATCGACAAGGAAGAAGCTTCTTTCCTCCTTGTCGATGCTTCCCCACTAACTCATAGGAGGAGTGTCAGCTTTAACAACTAGGTTATCACTCTCTTTCTCAAAGTCTTGGAGCCTTCATCAGAGATAAGAAGGTAAGAATTACGATATGGATGTCAACAAATAAGCCAGTACGGTTAATCGCTTTACTTAATAATGGAGGCGACGGGACTTGAACCCGCAGCCATTGGATTATAAAGCCAACGCTCTTCCATTTGAGCTACGCCCCGTCACTAGATGCATATAACGTGGCTATTAGAAACGTAGATACAATAAAAATAAGCCCGTAACGGTTGATCCCCTACCCTTTTATACGGGCGGCGTGGGGACAGGGCACGCCGCCGTTCGGGCAAAAGCCGTACAAAGGAGGAGACCAATGGTGTATAGGGATGCTGAGGATCAACCTTACGTTGAAATTCCGTCTTGGGACGGGCCAGAAGGGCGAGAGCATATTCGTGTAACCTATATTGCCGACGCACCCCACGGGTCGGTGTTTCGTATTCGAGTGCGGGATACCAATGGGCACTTACGGCCAGGGCCAGATATTGACATAGCGAGCGCCCATCAATTCATGGGCGGTATAAAAGATTTGCTAAACCTACAAGAGGTTCGTGAACTTCTGTGACAGGGCACAACTGAATTTCGAGGCGAGTGGGTAGGATAGTATATAATTCCCCATGATAACGCTCTTGCATGTATCGACCGGTCAGCATCGTGAGCTTGACCGTCTCGGACAAGTCGTTTGGGTGCGTCTGAAGGCCCCATCGCGTCGAGCAGGCTGGATCGTATAATGGCCTTTCCAGTTCATGCCCATGCCATTGCCCCCGCCCATCTCGCGCCCGCCGGGACTGTGCTCCTCGCCCCTCATCTGAGCGACCCTCACCCTAGCCTTCTCCCTGGCCAGGGAGAGGGGAATACCATCCTCCATGTCGAATAAGGCCGGCTTGATCTTGGTCGCCGAGGCGACTAGACTACCGGCAACACCCCTTGCGGTTTCGACCGCGGGGCGCGGGGCCTCTTCGGAGGCCCTTGCTTTATTATTCGACGGGCATCAATGCGCACGTTCGTCTATGTAGACGGGTTCAATCTCTACTACGGAGCCCTCAAGGGCTCGTCATGGAAGTGGCTGGATCTGGTCACGCTGTTCGAGCAGGTGCTCCAGCCGCACCACCAGATACTCGCGGTCAAGTACTTCACGGCAAGGGTTTCGGGTACGGCCCGAAACCCGTCGAAGCCTCAACGGCAGGACGTTTATCTCCACGCGCTACGGCGCTACCGGCCCCAGGTCGAGGTGTATTTCGGACATTTCCTGAGCCATTCCGTCCGCGCGCCACTCGCGCAGCCGGTGGGAAACCGGCGCACGGCGGAGGTGATCCGGACCGAGGAAAAGGGCTCGGACGTCAATCTCGCCGTGCATCTGCTCAACGATGGCTGGCTGGATGCCTATGACTGCGCGGTAGTGGTAACGAATGATAGCGACATCGCCGAAGCGATGCGTCTGGTGAAATTGCACTGCGGCAAGCGCGTCGGCTTAGTGACCCCAGGAACCGGAAGGCCGTCGCGCCAGCTCATGGTGCATGCGGACTTCTCAAGACATATACGGCCGAATGCTCTACAGCGCTCGCAGTTGCCAAACCTGATTCCTGGCACAAACATTCGGAAACCCTCCGGTTGGTAGGGTGATAACCTGAATGCCCGAGCGATCGCGGGTTCAAGGGAGAGGGAATCTTGCTCCAGGGCGGCGACGGAAACACTCGCCGCCCGCCCATTCGTTTCCACCCCTCCCCTTCCTACGCAGCCGGTGGTCGCGGGGCATCGAATATTTCGCGCTGGAACGTATCCGCCACCCGCAGGACTGTGGCGTCATCGCCCCTGCGTCCGATCAGCATCATACCGATCGGCAGGCCGTTCGACATACCGCAGGGCACGTTCATGGCCGGATGGCCGGTTACGTCAAACGGGGAGGTGTTAACCAAGTGTTCAAACGCCAACTGCACACACTCTTCCCGACTCACATCCGCGGGTGGAATCTTGGGTGCCCTGAACGGTAGCGTAGGCATGACTAAGAGATCGCACTCCTCTAAAGCGGCATCGTAGGCCGCAGATAAAGAACGGGCCAGATTTTGGGCTTTGGCATAATAGCGTCCGTGGTAGCGCTCCTGCATATACTGGCCGGCCAACATGGTCAGCTTGACGTTCTCTGATAAATCGTCCGGTTTAGTCAGGAGACCGCGGGCCATGGCATCAAGCAAACTTGTAGTAGCGCACCCGCCGTTCCCTTGCCAAGGCGCACGAAACCACATAAGACAGGGCGCACTAAAAAAGAGACAGCAGGAGGAACCGCATGGGACGTTTAGACAATAAAGTTGCCATCATCACCGGAGGCGCGGGCGGTATCGGTCTCCAGGCCGGCAGGCTGTTTGCCCAGGAAGGCGCAAAAGTCCTGTTGGTTGATTTGCACGAGGACGCGCTCAAAGAAGCCGCCCGGACCATTGGGAGCGATGCGGTGCGCTATTGCGCCGCCGATGTCACGCAGCCCGACCAGACACAGCAGTATATCCAGGCCGCGGTCGAGCAGTTCGGCGGGATCGATATCCTGCTTGCCAACGCCGGTATTGAAGGTGAGGTCCAACCGATTACCGACTATGCGATCGACACGTTCGATCAGGTCATGGCCGTCAATGTGCGCGGCGTGTGGTTAGGGCTCAAGTACGCTGCGCCGGAGATTGCCAAGCGGGGCGGCGGCAGCATCGTCATCACCTCTTCGGTCGCCGGCGTGCGCGGCGCAGCCGGGGTGTCGGCCTATATTGCCAGCAAACACGCCGTGATCGGGCTGATGCGCACGGCGGCCCTGGAAATGGCAGCCAAGAAGATACGGGTCAATACGGTCAATCCGGCTCCGGTGGATACCCGGATGATGCGTTCCCTGGAAAAGGGCTTTGAGCCTGACGATCCGGGTCGGGCCAAGGAGATGGTGTCAGCTATGGTGCCGCTGCAACGCTACGCCGAGCCCGTAGAGGTCGCCAGGATCATGCTCTTTCTGGCCAGTGACGAAAGCTCCTACTGTAGCGGTGGCGTGTATATGGTTGACGGCGGCATGACGGCGAGGACGTAAAGCCTGCGGCTTGACCTGTCCCCCGCAACTTACTCCCAGGTTTCCGGATCAAACGGATTGACGACCCGAGTCCCGGTATCTTTCACGTCAGCGATATTGCGTGTGGCAAGCGTCAGGTCATGGACCTTAGCGGTGGCGGCCAGGAGACCATCAATAACAGACAAGGTTCGCGTAGCGTTCATCCGCCCCCACTCGTCAGTGATTACCTGATCGATCGGCAAAATTCGTCCGCTGAACCTTTCAGAAACAGCCTGTAACCAGTGCTCAAGGGCAAGGGCCTTGTCCGGGTCTCGGGGTCTGGCCTGCTCAATGCCTTTACGAATCTCCCCGAGGACGAGGACGCTCAGATGGATAGCATCGCTGCCCAGCGAGGCATACCAACGTGTGACATTGGCATCGCAGCGCGTCCCCTTTTGGACCTCAGAGATGATGTTGGTGTCGATCAGGTAGCTCAGAGGTCTACCTCACGGCCCCTATCTTGTCGGCGGGACAGATCGATGCCGTCGAGTGGAGCGGAAGCGAGGAGGGCCTTCAGGTCAGCATGTGGTGCAGGATCGATAAGGCGGTGCAGATGCCGGCGAAGCTGGGCCGCGCGAACAGGGTCCCTCCGCAATGCCTGAGTGAGGTGGCGAATCAAAGGTACGTCTTCTTTTGACATTTGCACTTCAAGGCGCACCCAGCCGCGTTCTTTCAGGCGTTGCCGATAGGCTTGCACTGCCTTTTTGCGTATTGTTTGGCTTGACATATACCCGGTAATATATCCGGACATATTAGAAATGGCAATATTAGCCAAATAAGACAAGGAGCCGTCCGTTACCTCTCGCGCCTCACCTGCTATCATAGCCCCTCATGGCCACAGCAGGAAAACGACCGGCCAAGGAAGAGCAGTTGCATCTGTTCGCTCCGCCCGCTGCTTCCTACGCGTCGACCGAGCGGACCCAACAGGTCAATCCCGCACCCCTCCTGCCTGGCGTGGAGGCGCTGGCCGCCGCCCTGCCGGAAACGATTCGGCTCGGGACTTCTTCCTGGTCTTTCCCCGGTTGGGAAGGTTTGATCTATGACCGCCCGGCCCCACCGACAAAACTGTCGCGCGAAGGCTTGCCGCTATACTCCCAACATCCGCTCTTGCGGACCGTCGGGGTTGACCGGACGTATTATCGCCCAATGACCGCGGCCCAATTCGCCGCCTACGCAGCCCAGGTACCGGAGACCTTCCGTTTTCTGGTCAAGGCGCATGAATACTGCACGCTGGCCGGCTTTGGCGATCATCCCCGGTATGGCACGCGGCGCGGGCAGCCCAACAGCCTGTTTCTCGACCCCCACTACGCGACCCAGGAAGTGGTCGGGCCGTTTACCTACGGGCTCAAGGACAAAGCCGGCCCCCTGCTCTTCCAATTCTCTCCCCAGGACTTTGCCAGTCTCGGTGGTCCGGGCCATTTTGTCGAGCGGCTGTACCAGTTTTTGGATAGCCTACCGCGCGGCCCGCTCTACGCGGTCGAGCTTCGGAACTCCACGCTCTTTACCCCCGAGTATGTCGATGCCTTATCCGCGGTCGGCGCCTGTCACTGCCTGAACGGCCATCCCAGTATGCCGCCAGTCCGTGGGCAAGCCGGCCTGGTTCAATCGGAACGCAGTCGGGTGCTTGTCGTCCGCTGGATGCAGGCTCGCCATCTGAGCTACCAGGCGGCAAAACAAAAATACGCACCGTTTAACCGGATTGTCGATGCGGACCCCACGGCGCGCGCGGCCATTGCCGAACTGTGTCTCGACAGCAGCCTTCGACGCCAGCCAGCCTATGTGATTGTGAACAATAAAGCCGAGGGCTGCGCGCCGCTGTCTATTTTCCAGTTGGCGCAACGGATTGTAGAAACGAAGAAATAGGTCCGGCGCGCGACGCTATCAGCCGATTAGCGCGGACGCGCCGTCCCATATCAGCAGCAGCCCGAACAGGAGAAGAGCGACTCCGCTCAATCGCAGGGCTATCCGATAGCCACGCCCCTGCAAACGCGCCCGTCCGCCGTGAACAAGCACGGCAATCAGCACCTTCGAGCCGACCAGACAGCCGTAGAAGCCGAGCAGAAAGACAACAATCGGGAGCCAGGCATCATGGCGCGCATTGTCCGTGACGAGCGGCCCCCCAACCGTCAGCCAAAAGATATACGGATGAGGATTCAGCAGGTTGACCAGCAGACCTTTACGGAAACTCAGCCACACGCTGCCCGTTCCTTCCTCCGCCAGCCTCGTGGGTGCCGGTGTCCGCAGGGTCTCCCCCCCGAGGAAGCACACATAGCACCCACCGATGAGGCTGAGGACCGAAAAGCCCGCCAGCGGGAGTTGAACCAGCACCATGAGCACCAGGCCGACGACCAGCACGTCCGCAACCGGCGGAGCCAGGGCCACACACGCCCCGCTCTTCCAGCCGTTGCGCAAGCTCTCATGAATCACCAGGCTGGACAGCGGGCCGGGCGTGATGCCGGCCCCGAGTCCGAGGCTGATAGCAAAGAGAAAGGTTTGCCAGGTCGTCATGCGTCTACGCCGTTCTTCTCTCGCGCGGTTTTTTCACCCGAGCCCACATGATAGAAAAGAGTAAACGTCCCCTCCACCAATCAGACAAGGCTGGGGACGTTTACTCTTTTACGCCCCAAGAGGAGGGCGCGGTATGGCCGAGAGTCACACTCAACACCAGCATCATCACGATCACCACGGGCCGCATTTTCGATTCTGCCCGAAGTGCGGCGGCGCGTTAAGCCGCCAACTGCTCAAGCCCAACGAACCCAAACGGCTGGTGTGCGGGAGTTGTGCGTTTATTTTCTATGACGATCCCAAAGTCGCGGCCTGCACCATTCCCGTCATACAGGGCAAGATTCTCCTGCTACAACGCGGGATTGAGCCCGGCTATGGCAAATGGGTCTTTCCCGGCGGCTTCCTGGACCGAGGCGAGCGCGTAGAAGACGCTGCCATTCGCGAGACCAGGGAGGAGACCGGTCTCACGGTGGAAGTGGGGCATCTGCTGGGTGCCTACTCCTACCCCGGCTATCCGGTCGTGGTGCTGGTGTATCCGGCAACTGTGCTCGCCGGTACGCCCCAGGCCCTGGACGAAACGCTGGCGGTCAAACTCTTTGCTCCGGCCGATATCCCCTGGTCGGAGTTGGCGTTTCCCAGCACGACAGACGCGCTGACCGAGTATCTCTCGCGGGTTGAGAGGCCATAGCCGGCCTAGCGCCGGCCCAACTTTTTTTACCGGGGCTTTTCTGTTAGGGTGTCGCAAATTTTTCAGGAGGACATGAATGCCAGAGGAACAACTATCAGCCGAGGAAGAATTAAAAAAAGCAACCTGGGGCTATATTGGCGTGGGCGTGCTATGGCTCTCTCTGATCACATCGGGCATAGCACTTGAGCGCTTGGACCTGACCAGCGGGTTTCTCACCAGCCTCTTACCGGGTGCCGTCAATACCCTGCGGGCCGAGAACGCCTCATTCAACGAACAGGTACGCGAACTGAAAGATGCCAACCGACGCCTGGACGGCCTGATTGGCCGCGAGCGGGCGACGGCAGAAGCGCTTGACTATTGTCAAGCCGAGAATAGAGAGATTAACGCCGAGTTGAAAACGATCAAGGCGAGTATGCCGGAGGCAAACTGACACGGTTGCCGGGCGTCTTTTGAACTATTTATACCCTGCCGTTATACCTTTCCGTCATAAGAGGGGCGTCTGACCGGACGCCCCTCTTCTTTGTCAGAAAGCTCCGCAGGTCGGATGAGCGGAGCGTAATCCGACAGCCGGGATACCAGCGTTACGCCTCCGGCTCACCCGAGCGGTAAGACTTCTTTGCCGAACGTCTACTGCCAGACATGTTGGCGCCGGATAAATTCCGTCACCACATCAACGGTGGTCTGGGCTAATTCGATATTAAACAAATGGCTGGCATTGGACAGAATGGTCAGGTCGGCGTTGGGAATCCGCTGGGCCAGGGTAACGGAGTTCTCCGGCGGAACCAGGCCGTCCTCTTTGCCGGTCACCACCAGCGTGGGCACGCCGATATCCGGCAGACGCTCATACGTATCATGCCCCTGAATCGCGGCCATCTGGTTGATCATACCGTGCTTGGGTGTCGGATGTTGGCTGGAAAGCTGGTTGAGTTCGAGCAGGGTGCTCATATGCTTTTGGATAAACCACGGGGTGACGGCGACCTTGGTCATGGCTAAGGCGGCTTGTTCCACGTCGAAGTCGGCAATATTGTTCAGCATGTTCAGCACTTCAGGGTCTTGTGACAACAGCGTTTTTTCTCCGCCGCAGTTGGTGCAGCCCAGGATCAGGCTTTTAACCCGCTGCGGATGACGCAGGGCAAACTCCTGGGCGATCATGCCGCCCATCGAGATACCGAAAACGTTGGCCTGCTCGATCCCCAGATGGTCCAACACCCCGGCAGCATCATCCGCAAACATCGTCATGGAGTACGGTGCGTCCGGCTTGTCGCTTTGACCCACCCCCCGGTTGTCAAAGGCAATCGTCCTGAAGGTCCGGGCAAAGCCGTCCATGTTCCAGTGCCAGCCGATCGAGCTGACGGTGAAGCCCATGATGAGCAGCAGGGGTTCGCCCTGGCCCTGTTCTTCGTAGTACAACTCAATACCGTTTGATTCGATATGCGGCATAAATGATTTCTCCTTCTCTCTCTTTTCGGTTGTGCAACACAAAAGGGCAACCACCTGGGGTTGCCCCTCCCTAATCTCAACGAACTGTCCGAAGTTGCGGTTAATCGATATACGGACTGAAATGCCGCATGGCGAGCAGGAGGGCTTCGAGGTCGGCATATTCGCTCAGTTCAATATACAGATCGTTATACTGGCCGCGGACTTCATCCGGGTCCTGTTCGTCCTGAGGACGCCTGAAGTGCGCCTCAAATTCTTTCAGCATGCCTTGCGATTGCAGCTTGGTCTCAACCGGAATTTCATCGTTGGTGGCGATCAGCAGTTTGGTCTGCCTGATCAGCCGCAAGACCATTTCTTCATCGCTACGCTCTGGCATGGCAACTCGCACTCCCCGCTCGTTCTCAGCGCGCTAGCTGTTCTCTTTCTGCTCCTGCAATTGTCGTTTCCAGTCGAGCATGCGCGCCTGGGCGGCCACGGCTTCGGCCTCCGGGACCATGCCTTTCTGCTGGTACAGGCGAGATAATACGGTAAAACTCATCTCGTCGCCGGGGCTCAGCTCGGTCAACTTTTTTGCCATTTCAATGGCTTCATCGAGCTGTTCATTATCGGCATAGGCATGGGCCAGGTCATGCACGGCTTCGACATGGTTCGGATCAAGCTCCAGAATCGCCTTATAGCTGGCAATGGCCTGATCGGTCTCACCGTCACACAGGAAATCGTAGGCTTCATCGTACAGCGCTTGGATGGATGGCATGGCCGTTCTCCTTGGTGCGGACAGCCTAGCGGATTTCAGGCACAGCTCCAACCCCATATCCCCCCTCTCGTTGACAGGGTTTTGGCGACTTCCTATGCTCTTTTCCCTGTGAATAACCCACGAAACCACATAGACGCTCGCGTCCTGGATTTCATCGCCGCGCCCGACGGACAGGACTTCGGGGCTCTGGCTCTGGCCGTCTTCGCCTATCAATTTGAGCAGAATCTTCCGTATCGGCGGTTCTGCCTGGCCAGAGACAAGACCCCGGGGACGGTCCGGACCTGGCAGGCTATTCCTGCCGTGCCCACCGTTGCCTTCAAAGAGCTTGAGCTGACCTGCGGCCCCCCGGAAAAAATCTTTTTGACCAGCGGCACCACACGCGGACAGGAAAAACGCGGCCGCCATCTTGTCCCCGATCTCCAGTTATACCACGCCTCGGCGCTAGCCCACTTCTCGCAGTGCGTGCTGCCCGAAAAGCGTCCGCTGCGGGTCTTGAGCCTGATTCCCGACCCTGAGACCCAGCCGCACTCCTCGCTGACCCAGATGGCCGCATGGGTGATGCGTGACCTGGGAACTCCTGACAGCCGTTATTTTATCGATGCGGACGGCATTCATCTGGACGCCTTTCGCGCGGCACTCACCCACGCCCAGGAAACAAGCGAACCGGTGTGCATCCTGGCGATTACCTCGGCCCTGGTCGCCTTTTTCGACTGGTGCGCCGCCAATCGGAAAACCTTTGCGTTGCCGTCCAGCAGCCGCATTATGGATACGGGCGGCAATAAGGGCAAAGGCCGTCCGCTGTCACGCAAGGGTTATCTGCAATCGTGCTGGAAATATCTCAAGGTCGCCGGCTATTACTGCGTGAACGAATACGGCATGACCGAGATGGCCTCGCAGTTTTACGACCACGTCTTGTACAACCGCTTTCGGAAGAGCAACGAACCGCGCTATAAAATCGGCCCGGCCTGGACACGCACGCTGGTCGTCCATCCCGAAACCCTGGAAGAAGTGCCGCCGGGCGAGCACGGCATCCTGCGTCACTTTGACCTGGCCAACTGCGGCTCGGTCATGGCGATTCAGACCGACGATGTGGGCTATCTGAGGGGCGAGGGTTTTGAGATTGTTGGCCGAACCCCAGGCTCGGAAGCGCGTGGCTGCGCGCTGGTCCTGGATGAATTTTTATCCGCCCAGTGACGGGTACAGGCATGCCGTCACCCTCCCCGACCGACCTGAGTGCAAGGCTGGATGCCCTGCTCGCCAACCGTATCCAATACCTCGCCTCCAGAACGGCCCGAGACATCTTGGATTGCATAGACCAGGCCGTTCAACGCTGGCTTGACCCCGACTCACAAGGACGGCAAGAAGCCGAAGCCCGTCTCCCGGAAACGACCGGCCTCTCTTCGGCTATGATCCAGTACGTACTACCCCTGATTTTTCAGGAATATCGGGCGGACAAGCTAGAAGCGCTCTGCGTTGATGAGTTGGGCTGTCTTGAAGTCCTTGACCGTTTTGTCCCGTCTGCCTCAGGACAAAAGCGCGCCTATGGCTCTCCGCTGACTACGCACGTCCTAGCCGGCAACCTGCCCGGCGCAGGACTCGACAGCGTCATCTTCTCCCTGCTTGTGAAATCCGCCACCCTGGTCAAAACCTCGTCCGCAGAGCCCGTCCTGCCCGCCCTGTTCGCCCGTTCGATTCAGGACATCGACCCTGACCTGGGCTCATGTCTCAGCGTCGCTACCTGGCCTGGGGGAAACACGAACCTTGAAGACCTGGCGTATGGACGCGCGGACATTGTTGTTGCCTCCGGCTCGGATGCAAGCCTGGCGGCGATTCGGAAAAGAGCGCGCGGGCAGTTCATCGGCTACGGGCACAAGGTGAGTTTCGGTCTGGTGACCAAAGAGAGTCTGACTAATGCGAAAGAGACCGCTCACAAAGCGGCCTATGACGTGGCGTTATACGATCAACAGGGCTGTCTGTCTCCCCAGCTTATCTATGTTGAGGAAGGCGGTGCCATCACCCCAAAAGAGTTGGCCGCTCTTCTCGCTAAGGGCTTGGCCCACTGGCAAACCGAGCTGCCGCGAGGTCCGGTCTCACCGGAAGTCAGCACCGCCATCCGACAAGTGAGAGACGCAGCCGAATGGCAGGCGTTGGCCGGTAAAGATATTGCCCTGCACGCGAGCCCAAACGGAACGGACTGGACCGTAGTGTACGATGCCGACCCAACCTTCGTCCAATCCCCTTTATACCGGACAATCCGCGTGAAGCCGTTACGGAACATTGCACAGCTCGGCGGGATTATTGATACGTGGCGGCCCTATCTCGAAGCCGTAGGTGTGGCAGCCGGTCCCGAACGGATGGCGACTATCGCAGATACATTAGGCGCGTTGGGTGTCAGTCGCGTATGTCCCATCGGAACCATGCAACTTCCCCTGCTGAGTTGGAGGCATGGCGGAAGGCCGAGGGTTGGTGATTTGGTGCAGTGGGTTGGGGCAGAAAGGGGGATATAGGTGTGTCTGATAATTATGTAACAAAACCTCTCACAATGAACATCTACGGCTACTCTGAACGCGGAATCCTGAATTCACTGCTATATGAGATTCTGCATGCCAAGAACGGTGCTGCGTTGCTTGCTCGTCTCATAGCGACGGCTAAATTTCCACTCACCGACAAAAAGCCATCATCCGGTGCTGCAACCATCCTCGTCGAGCAGTCCCTTTCCCAATTCGGCGATGCAGATGCAATCGTACTCATCTCATCATCTACCGCAAAATACACGATCTTCGTTGAAGCCAAGGTACAATCACAATCGGCCGATTGGCTGCTTTCCAAGCAACTCTCCAAATTCGAGCAGGGCCTGAGGTCAACGGTCAGCTCATCCAACATATTTACCCAGCTCTACCACAAACAGCGGTTCATATCCGCGCTCAAAAATAACAGCGACGGAGCTATCACCGCACTTCAAAAAGGCATTAAATTTCCATCGTGGTCAACTCAATCAAAAAGAAGTGTCGGTAAAAATCCTGTCGTGCTCAGAGCCGTCAAACACATTCAACAACACGCTGACAATGTCTTCTACTTGATGTTGGTGCCTGACAATGAGCAACGTGTCGAGACTTTCTTTAACAAGACCCTCTGCTCTATTCAGTTCCCGACTGTTCCAGAGTGGGATGTGTCGTGTTACGGCTATCTCACATGGGCGACCGTCAAATCCTTCTGCGAACAGAACAGCCTCAAGGAAACTCTTGGTGTATTCGCTTACAATAAGGACCAAATCTTCCGAGAGGAATAATGATTGGCTTCAAGGACTCGCTCACCTACACCGGCGGTATCCAGCCTAAATCCTGGTAGCGTTTAATCAGGTTCCGGAACATATCCTCCGTATCCAGACATTCGTGAAAACCGGCTTGGCGAATCTTGATCGTACTGACGATGATGGGCGGGGGAGGCTCTGAGGCACCGTAGGCAAAGGACAGGTCGGTCAACTCGAACGAGCCGCCTACAAAGTCCAGCATGTTTCGCGGAGCCCTGAGCTGATACTTGTCAACAATCGCGGCCCAGTCGGCAGCGCGCTTGGGCATCTCCTCCGTCAAACACAGCGGCTCAGGCGGGCCGACTTCCATGCCCAGGGCGTCGGCAATCGTCGGCCAGACATTTTGCCACACAAACACATCGCCATTGGTGCTGTTGAACGTTTCGTTGCGCGCGTTCGGGCTGGTGGCGGCCCAGGCTAAGGAACGCGCCAGCAGGTCGGCGTCCACCGCTTCAAAGACGTAGGGCGGGCCGCCGGGGAACGAGAGCGGCAGACCGGCTTCCTTGCGCAGCGCGGCATAAACGCAAATGGCGGGCAGCACGTTGAGGTTGCCCTTGAGCGCCTCACCAAAAATGAGTTGGGGTCGAAAGATTGACCAGGACCAGTCCTTGCCCTGCTGCTGTTCGCGCAAATAGTCCTCTTGCAGAAAATAAAAATTCTCGTGCGGATGGCGCGGCCAGCGCTCCCGTGCCGGTACGGGAAACGGTTCGATATGCGCCCCGTAGGCTTTGGTGCCCTGCAATAGCGACACGTGCTGGAGCTGGGTTGCCGCGGCCTTGAGCGGCTCAAACAGATTTTCCAGCATCCTCAGATTCGTTTCCATCTGGTCGCGCTCACGCCAGCCCTGGACCACACCGGGCTTTTCGTACAGCGCGGTATAAACCACATGGGTCACATCCTGCATCTGGCTGAAGACCTCGGTGCAACGCGCCTGGTCTTGCAGGTCAACGGATACGAGCGTGGCGCCCTCAAGGCCGTCGGGAATCCGGCGTGACACGCCCACCACATCCCAACCGTCCAGGCTGGCAAAATGGCGCACAGCCGCAAACCCGACCAGGCCGGATGCCCCGGCAACTAAGACTTTCTTCTTGGCCATCATTCCCTCCTTGATATGCCCAGGGCGCACGCTACCAATTTGTCGGTCAGGGTCAAGAGGACATTTCTTGCTGAGCGAACCTCCCTCACGTATGCTGCCGGCTATGGCTTCTCTTCGTGACGATTTTCTGCGCTACGTGAGCCAGACCTCATCCGCGCCTATGGGCGTGGAAGTCGCGCACTCGCACGGCTGCGTTGTGGTGGACACCAGCGGCAGGGAATATCTCGACTTGCTGTCCGGCATTGGCGTGACCGGCATCGGCCATACCCATCCGGCGGTAGTGCAGGCCGTTCAGGCTCAGGCAGAGCAATATCTGCACGCCATGGTCTACGGTGAGTACATCCAGCAGCCCCAGGTTGATCTGGCGCGGCGGCTGGCCGAACTGGCCCCCGGCGAGCTGTCGGTGACCTACTTTACCAATAGCGGCACGGAGGCGGTTGAGGGCGCGCTCAAGACGGCCCGGAAATATACCGGCCGGTCCGGTTTTGTCAGTTTTGTCGGCAGCTTTCACGGCGACACGTTCGGCTCCGTGTCGGTCGGGGGTAATCCGATCTATCGCGATCCGTTTGAACCTCTGCTGCCAGGCACGACCTTTCTGCCCTTTAACGATCGCCCGGCCTTACAGGCCATAGACGAGACTGTCGCCGCCGTCATTATCGAACCCATCCAGGGCGAGGGCGGTGTGCGTATCCCGGACGAAGACTATCTGCTGGCACTCCGCCAGCGCTGCTCCGAGGTCGGTGCCCTGCTCATTTTTGATGAGGTGATTACCGGCTTCGGGCGAACCGGCAGGCTGTTTGCCGGCGAGCACTGGCAGGTAACACCCGACATCCTGGTGGTGGCCAAAGCCCTGGGGGGCGGTATGCCCCTCGGGGCGTTTATCAGCACCCCGCAGATTATGGCCACCCTATCGCACGACCCGGCCCTGGCCCATGTCACGACGTTCGGCGGGCATCCGGTGTGCTGTGCCGCGGGTCTGGCCGCGCTCGACGTGCTGTTTCAGGACCGCCTCGTGCAGCGCGCCCAAGACAAAGGAGAAGAGTTCTGTCGAGGGCTGGAGACCCTGGTCGAGACCGGCCGGTGTACTGCCGTGCGGGGGCGCGGCCTGCTGATCGGCTTGGACTTCACCAGCCCGCAGGTGACGCAGCAGTTTGTCCAGGCCTGTTTTGCCCAGGGCCTCGTTCTGGGCTGGACCCTGCACCAGGACACGGTTGTCCGTCTGGCCCCACCACTTGTGATTTCTTCGGCAGAGATTGAGCGCGCCGTGTCGATTATGCAACAGGTGCTGGAGCGTTTGTAGAATCAGGTGGTGCGCAGGACGCAGTCTACGATTCGATTTTCCCCCAAGCGTGCACCTTGGTTGGCGAGATGCGAACCATGGCGTTATTGGCGAAGGTAAGGTCCATGGCTCGATACTGGGGATAGCGTTCACGCAGCAGAGCCAGCATCCGGGCGTATTCGGCTTCGTCCTCAACCAGCGCAGTGGTGCCGGTTATGAGGACATAGGCAAGCTGGGTCCAGTCGTCGGCATAGTCGTCAATCACGATGGCGGCCTGCGGGTTCTCCAACATATTGCGAATACGCTTGAGGGGTTTGCCGGTTTGACGCTTGGGCTTCTGGTCCACCACGAAATAGACGTGCGCGCCGTCAAACGCATAACAGAATGGAATCACGTGCGGCTGGCCCGCGACATCGGCGGTCGCCAGGCGGGCAACCACGTGGGTATTGATGAAGCGTTGAACCGGCTCGGAAATAACGACAGGCATACGGTAAGGTCACTTTCCCGCCGGTATCAGCGCACCGGCTTCGTTCCGCTCGGCTGGCGGAGCAGCCGGGAGCGATTCACCACCAAAAGACGCCTGGGCCTCACGGTATAATTCCTCGGCCCGTCCGGCGTAGCGCGGAGAAAAATGGAAGACCCGCAGCTCCCGCACCTGGGCGGAACGCCCGAGCAGGCCGGCCTGTTTGGCGGTGAGATGGTAACGCTTGGTGGCCTGGTCTTCGTCGGCATCCAGAAACGGAGATTCACAGAAAAAGATGTCCGCCCCCTGGGCCAGGGCCGCGATGCGTTCCGTATTCTCTGGGCTGAAGAGCGTGTCCACGACGTAGGCAAACTTCTGTCCTTGTGTTTCCCTTATCAGCGAGCCCCGCACCTCGCCCAGACTGAATTTCCGGGAACGGTCGAGCCCGTTCTCCTGCCAGGTGGCAGTGACCAGCCAGCTATCCGGCTCTCCCCTGCGCAGCGCGCCTTTGAGCGCAGACAGCCACGGACCGGGCGGAACGCCAAGCCGCGCCAGGTAGGCGCTATCCACATTCAGATGACTCTTCTCTTCCAGCGCAAACGCCATGGAATAGATGCGATGGTCCAGATGGGTCGCGCGAATACAGAATGCCGGCTCATCCACCACCAGGCCGCGGAAGGGCTGCGTGGGCAGCGATTCGCGCCGGAAACCGCTTGCCGCCTGAAAGACGGCGCGCCGGATCGAATCCGGCCAGACCTCTGCCACCTCAAGCGAGAAGCCATAGCCGTCCACCAGATTCCAGGTATAACCGCGCAGTTTGCCCTCAACACAGTCCAGAATGCCGGGCGGACCGTAGAGACACAGGGTCTGGTCCCGACCCAGAAACACACGCAGCAGTCGGTCGAACCCGATGAAGTGATCCATATGGCAGTGCGAGACACACACATGGCTGACCCGGCACAGGTCTCCGGCGGGAAAGGTGTCGTTCTGACCCAGGTCGAACAAGACTGCCCGGCCTTCCCAGCGCAGTTGAATATACAGCCCAGGGTCGCCAAACGGCCCGTTTATCAGACGAGGAACAAAGGCGGGATTCATGGCAGCGGCGCAGTCTGTTTTTTTTGATGATTCGAGGTTCAAACCGTGAGGGGTATTATCCGTTGTGTCCTCCCGGTTTGCAAGGCAGGACGGGCGAGCGAGATACGACGCTGCTTCCTCTCTTGGGAGGGAAGAAAATCAGGGTTATTGACAGCCGCCTGACTGGTCGCTACCCCTACTGAAACCGACGCTAGCAGGAGCGGACGGACAAAGGGAGTGACCGGCAATGGCGACGATAATCACCGAGGACTGTATCAACTGCGGGGCGTGTGAGCCCGAGTGTCCCAATACCGCCATCTATCAGGGGGGCGTGGAGTGGGACTTCAACGGCGCGGTCAATCCGGCCATCGATGACGACATCTTCTATATCGTGCCGGACAAATGTACGGAGTGCGTGGGCTTTTTCGATCAGGAAGCCTGTGCGGCCGTATGTCCGGTGGACTGCTGTCTGCCCAACCCGGACATTGTGGAGACCGAAGAGGCCTTGTTGGCGCGGGCCAAGGAGTTACATCCCGAACAGACCTTTGGGGATGATTTCCCCTCCCGCTTCAAAGGCGAAAGTGGAGAAGCGGCTCCGGCTGAGGCCGGGGCAACATCCGAAGCGGCTCCGGCTGCCGCTCCAACACCGGCGGCCGCACCAGCGCTGGCTGCTGTCCCGACACCGGCTGCTACGCCAGCCCCGGTTGCAGCCCCTGTCTCTCTCTCTATTCCGAGCGTAGACGAATGGGAAGTGCCGATTAACTGCCATCGCTGCGACGGAGAATACAGCGCGCCTTTTCGGCATTTTCGGATTGGCGTGGTCTTCTACTGTACCCATTGTGGCGTGTCGCTCGTGGTCAACTCCTCCATGTTCAAGGACGTCGCCACGGCGCTGGATAGTTTCCATGCGCAGTGGGCCGGCGACTTCGAGGCGTTTCAGGCAAAACGGCAGCGTGAGCTTGAGGAGTTTGAGGAGCGGAAGCGCGTGGACCTCGAAAATTTCTCAGCGACCCTCAAGCAAGAGGTTGCTAAGGCAAAGCCGGCCGGCAGGACCCACCGGCGTCTGTCGCTATTCGGCTTCCAGCGGGTGGGCTAGACCACATAGAGAAACCCACCCCGCCGCTACGCGGCACAAAGAGGGGATTCTGCGCTACTGTTCGTACCTTTTCCCCAGCTCCATGGCTTCCGGCACGCCGAGCAGGGCCGTCAGCTCCTCAAACGACTCCCAGCCTGCCCCCTGCACAATACTGCCCGTTGTTTTGAGTTCCTGCATGGCGTCGCGCATGCGAAGGTAGGCGGCCATCAGGGTGGCGGAATAAATCGTCAGCTTGAAACCGAACTTGGCGAGTTCCTGCACGGGCAGCAGTTGCCCGTTATACAGCAGCGGCAGGTCGCCGAGTTCCTGGATGTAGCGCTTTATATCGTCGTGCGTTTTAATCCCGTCCACAAAGATGAGATCGGCGCCCGCCTCTCTATACGCCCTGGAACGCTGGATGACATCGTCCCAACCATTGACCGCCAGGGCATCGGTGCGGGCGATAATCACGAAATCCTGACTGCGGCGGGCATCGCACGCGGCTTTGACTTTCGGGATCATCTCGGCCATGGGAATGACCTGCTTCCCGGATAAGAATCCACACCGCTTGGGCCACACCTGGTCTTCCATGTGCAGCGCCGCCGCTCCGGCCGCTTCATATTCGCGGACGGTCCGGTAGACATTCACCGGGTTGCCATAGCCGGTGTCCGCATCGCACACCAGGGGAATATCAATGGCGTTCGCAATTGTACGCACATTCTCGACCATCTCGGCCATGGTCAGCAGCCCCACATCCGGGAAGCCACGCGCGGCGGCCGTCCCGAACCCGGTCATATATACGGCCTCAAACCCGACGTCCTGGGCAATCTTGGCCTGAAACGCGTCAAAGATAAACGGCGCAACGACCATCTCGGGACTATTGAGCATGGCTCGCAGGCGGGATGCAGTACTCGGCATGACTTCCTCCTTGGGAGTACGGTTTTTCAGTGCGGCGGGTCGGCACCTGGCGTTTACCACTCGGTCCGCGCCGGCGGTAAAGCTCCACTCGGACTGGGGGCGTCAAAGAATTCCTCGCCTGCCTGCGACGCACGGCGCAGATAGCGTTTGAGGAGGCGCTCGGAACGCTTGAGCAGTTCGTTTTTGCCCCGAAAGACCTGTTCGTTCACCCATTCGTTGCGTATCCAACAGTCGAACGAGGCCTCCTGAATGAAATTGAACTCCATCAGAAGCCCCAACTCCTGGGTATCCACCACTATGGCGCGTAGCGACAGCCCGGAGTCCACAAGGGCGCCGCGCAGATTGGGTGGGAGGGGCATGGCGCGCTTGATCTTGTCGATCTCACGTTGGGAAGACTTTTTTTCAAGCAGGGCCACATAGCCCCACGCACCGGGCGCCGGGTCGGCCTGGGCCACCAGTTGGGCGTTCAGGTCGGTCAGATTCTTTTCGGCCTGGACCTGATCGTAGTCCTTGACGGTTTTGAAAAACGAGGCCCCAGCCGGAGCCTGCCGTTCGGACTGCTTGGCCCGCTCACGGCCTTTTTGCTCCTCCACCCACCACTCGTTTTCCTTGGACGCTTTTTTCTTTCGCTCTGCCATCACGCGCTTCTTTCCGAACCCATCGGTGCCGGCTGTTACTGGGCCGGCAGCAGATACGAAAATCCTGCCGTAAAGGTATGCGTATTCAAGCCACGGTTTTCGTCATACAGGCTGGCATTCGAGGCGTGCCGGAAACGATAGCCAAAATTGATAGCCAGATTGTCGTCAAGAAAATAGGTGCCGCCGCCGCCCACCATTTCGGCAAAATTGAGGCCGCCCCCAAGATCATAGCCCCGCAGATTGTGATACATGACGCCCAGGCCGCCCTCGATATAGGGGTAGAACGGGATGCCGAGATCAAAGTGATAGGTCAGCACCGGCAGCATCAGGCCGACTTCAAAAGAGCCTTTACGGCGCTCAAGCGCCCGGCCCTGTGATTTTTGGGTTATTATGGAGCCAAACGGCTCGGTGGCGATTTCGAGCGCGCCTTTGGGCAGAAACCATTTCGAGCCCTGAAAGGCCGTATAACCAATGCGTAAATGCACCGGGACTTTTTCAATTTTCCGTGACCCGGAGTCCGCACTGATGGTATAACCGGACTGCATCCCGAGCGACCACGTGCCCGCCTTGGGTAAATCGTTCGCCCAGACAGCCGAACTCACAAGACCCAGCAGCCCGCCCACCGCGACTAAGGCACACAGCCCGCGTTTTACCTGTCTTATCGTCATGCTTGAATCTCCTTTTGCACTGTGGCCCGCCTTGCCGCTCGTAGAGATTTACGGACTGACAGACATTCAGGTCGAGGGGGCCGTCCGCTCTATCAAGGCGCGCAAGGCTGCCCCTTGCTGTTGCAAAACTTCCATCGTTTCTTGATGCTGGTCTTTTGCTTCTTGGTGTTGAGCGTCCCGGGCGTTTGACGCCTTTTTCATGAGCCACAACCCGCCGACGATCAGGACGCACTGTACCGCACCAATCAGCACTTGAGCAATCAAGGCATAGCCTTGGAGTGTCAGGCTTGCTGTTTCATACTCGGTCATATTCCTAGCCCCCCAAGACCTGGCACTCGGTTTCAACAAAATCCTGGCTGGTGTCGTCCCAACCAAACGCCTTGATGGTTCTGACCTCATGCTCATAGATGGAGATCACCAGATACGAGGCATCCGGGTAGGACGGTTCATCACCGAACATGGCTTGGGCTTTATCCTCATCGGAAAAATAGGCGTCGTGGTTGGGATGGGAATGGTAGAATGCCGTCAGCTCGGCCCCGGCATCAACGGCTTTCAGCACGGCCAGCAGTTCTTTTGGCTCCATGAGATACGCAATCGTGGCATCTCGCGGATAGGTGTGTGGGTCCTTGGCGTGCATGGCGTTCTGGACATTGGTAATGCGACGGACTTCCTCACGTCCTTTAACCCGCATAACGGCCCCACAGCACTCCTCCGGAAAAGTCTCCCGCGCGTGCTGGCTCAGGGCTGCCTGTGTCTCGGACGTGAGCTGTACCACTCTGGCGTTTCCTTCTCGTCGCGTAACCCCCGGATTATGGCTGTCTCCCGTAGAAAAGTCAAAATGCTAACCTCCTCTCCTATCCCCTCTCGGGAGGGGTCCCGCGGAGCGGCGGGGTGGGTTCCCCAAATGGGGCGTGCAGAGGGAAAACCCACCCCGGCCCTACGGGCCACCCCTCCAAGGAGGGGAGCAGAACACATCCCCTCTCGGGAGGGGTGCCGCAGAGCGGCGGGGTGGGTTCCCCTCGTTGCTCTTTTTTCCGGCCCAGCTATAGTGACACGCATTTCAAACAGGAGCGGAGTCGTATGGTCACGATTGAAGAGTTCAGCAAAATGGAATTGCGGGTGGGAACGGTCACATCGGCAAAACCCCACCCGAATGCCGACCGCCTGCTGGTCCTCACGGTCGATATTGGCGAAGAGACCGAACGCCAACTCGTGGCGGGTATCCGGGCGCATTACAGCCCGGAGGAACTCGTCGGTCGGCAGATTGTGGTGGTCGCCAATCTTCAGCCGGCAAAACTGCGCGGGGTCGAGAGTCAGGGCATGCTCCTGGCCGCTTCAGACGGTGAGCAGGTCATTGTCTTACGACCGGAGAAAAGAGTCCGGGTCGGCTCGCAGGTCCGGTAGAGAGGGAAGCTGCCGGCATGACCCGGTGCAGCGATATGACGAAACCCACCCCGCCGCTCTGCGGCACCCCTCCCGAGAGGGGATGAAGATTAGGACTCGGAAAAACGGCTGATATCGATCACGGCGCGTTCGTGCAGGCCCTCGCCAATCTGGGTGCCCTCTTCGTTATAAGCCTCGACGGTGAACTTGAGCCGCCGGCCCTTGATTTCCTCCAGACTGACTTTTCCGGTCACCTGCTGGCCAATCTGGGTAGGTGCCAGATGCCGGACATCGACGTGAAAACCAACCGTCTGTTCGCCTGCGTCCATATGGGGAGTGAGAAACTGCACGCAGGTGCCTTCCATCAACTGAATCATGGCCGGCGTGGAATACATGCGCGGCGCGTCCGGCCCGAGATGCACAATGCCCATCTCCGGTGTGGTCGTAATGGTCTGCTCAAAGGTCATGCCAGCTTTGAGTGAGTCTTTCATGCGTTCCTCCACGCGCCTGTCGCCGCACGGCCTATGGCAGCAGCGAGGCGCGGGTGATTTCTTTGCGGTCTGATTTTTCCATGGCTTCGCCCGCTTGAGAAAGCGGGAACTCGGCGTCAACCAGCTCGTGATAGGGATAGGTATCCATATGCGCGGACAGAAAATTCAGCGCTTTGTGCAAATAGTGGGGGTTATAGGTTGCCACGCCAATCATATGGAGCGACTTGAAGGTAATCAGCGCCGGCGGGACTTCGACCGTCAGCCCCAGGGAGATATTTCCGATCTCAATGACCCGCCCGCCGTTCCGCACCAGATTGATCGCCTCCAGAAATGCCTGGGGTACGCCGGCCACCTCCAGGACCACATCCGCACCAAGGCCGTCGGTCAGCTCCCGCACCCGCCCGACCCGCGCTCTGGTGTCGGTATACTCGCGCATGTCAACGATCTCGTCCGCGCCAAAGGCTTTGGCCCGCTGGAGTCGCAGGTCCACGCCGTCAATGGCAATGACCCGCGCACCCCGCGCTTTGGCCACGGCCATGGCGTGCAGGCCGAGCCCGCCGGCGCCTTGCACCACCAGGGTTTCTTCGTAGCTGAGATGGGCCTGATCCAGGCCGAAGAAGACCTGTGACAAGGCACAGTTGGCTGCCGAGGCGGCGTGGTCGGGTACGTTGTCCGGCACTTTGTAGACGTGCTGGCCGGGCTGGACATAATAATGCGTGGCAAACGGCGTGTGAAAATGCGGCGGGTCGTGCGGACCGACGCGCCGGGCGCGTATGCCCAGCACGACACATGCCGCCGCGTTTCCGGCCCGACAGTTCACACATTTGCCGCAGGTCTCGTAATAGACCGGCGCAATCCGGTCGCCCTCTTTTAAGGGCTGGCCGGCCGTATCGTGGGTGACGCCCTTGCCGAGCTTATACACCCGACCCACCATCTCATGGCCGGGCATGACGCCCCGCTTGCCGAACTCACCGCGCCACATATGGACCTCGGAGCCGCACACATTCGTGCGACTCACCTCGGCCAGCATGGCACCCTCGGCGACCTCCGGCAGGTCGTACTCAAAAAACTCAATCGTTCGCGCCTTGGGAATAAAACTGACAGTCCCCTTCATAGCATCCCTCCTTGTTCGCATCTCCCCTCACTGGGGGGGGGATTCAGAATGTCGGCGGGCGATATTCACCAAACTCGTTACGCAGCGCGTCCGAGATTTCGCCCAGCGTGACGTAGGCCCGCACGGCATCGATAATAGCCGGCATCAGATTGCCCCCATCCCGCGCCACCTGTCCGACCCGGTCACACGCTGCCTGGGCCGCGGCCTGGTTACGTTCGGCGCGTACCCCGGCCACACGTTCCTTCTGTCGTGTTTCCAGAGCCAGATCGACTTTCAGCAGCTCGTCGTGGTGGTCTTCCTCGACCGTGAATTCATTCACCCCCACAATAATCTGCTGCCTGGCTTCAATCGCCTGCTGATAGCGAAACGCGGCGTCGTGAATCTCGCGTTGCTGATAGCCGTTCTCAATCGCCCGGACGGCTCCGCCCAGCTTGTCGATCCGGTCGATATACTCGACCGCCTGAGCCTCCAACTCGTCCGTCAGGGATTCGATAAAATACGACCCCGCCAGGGGATCGATGGTGTCCGCGGCCCCGGACTCGTGGGCGATGACCTGCTGGGTGCGGAGCGCAACCCGCACGGCGTCTTCCGTGGGCAGCGCCAGAGCTTCGTCTTTTGAGTTGGTATGCAGCGAGTTGGTCCCGCCCAGGGCCGCGGCCAGGGCCTGGAGGGTCACGCGGATAACATTATTGTCCGGCTGCTGGGCGGTCAGTGTCGAGCCTGCAGTTTGGGCATGGGTGCGCAGCATCCACGAGCGCGGGTTTTTGGCCTGAAAGCGCTCCTTCATGATTTTGGCCCACAACCGCCGGGCTGCCCGGAACTTGGCCACTTCCTCGAAGAAATTATTATGCACATTGAAAAAGAACGACAGCCGGGACGCAAATTTATCCACGTCGAGGCCAACCGACTGCGCGGCTTCAACATAGGCGATCCCATCGGCCAGGGTAAACGCAATTTCCTGGGCCGCGGTCGAACCGGCCTCACGGATGTGGTAACCGGAGATCGAAATCGTGTTCCAATTCTGTACCTGGTCGGCGCAAAATCCGAAAATATCCGTGATAATACGCAGGGACGGACCGGGTGGATAAATATAGGTGCCGCGGGCGATATACTCTTTGAGCAGGTCGTTCTGGATGGTGCCGTTGACCGTGTCCCAGGGCACGCCCTGTTTTTCCGCCACCACCAGATAGAGCGCCAGCAGAATGGACGCGGTGGCGTTGATGGTCATGGAGGTGCTGACTTTGTCCAGCGGAATGCCAGCCAGCAGGGTTTCCATGTCCGCCAGCGAGTCGATGGCCACGCCCGCCCGGCCGACTTCTCCGGCGGCCATGGCGTGGTCGGAATCCCGGCCCATCTGCGTCGGTAAATCAAAGGCCACGGACAGGCCGGTCTGGCCCTGCTCAAGCAGGTAGCGGTAGCGCTGGTTGGACTCCTCGGCCGTGCCAAAACCGGCGTACTGACGCATGGTCCAGAAACGGCCGCGATACATGGTGGGCTGAACGCCGCGGGTAAAGGGATACTGACCGGGAAAGTCGAGCTTTTCCTGGTAATCGCCGTCCTGGGTATCCTCGCTGGTATACACCCGCTTGATTTCTATGCCCGAGGTGGTCTCAAAGTGTTCTTTGCGTTCCGCAGACCGCGCCAGGGCTTTCTTGAGCACGGAGTCTTCCCAGGCCTGCCGGGCTGTTGTGACCGTATTTGGCTTCCTCATAACGCACCCTCAAATCGGCAGAAAAGCAGGCTCTTTGCCTACAGTAAAACCGGCGGATAGACAACCCTCACCACGGCCGTGTCTCCGCCCGTAGGTCGGGTTAGCCGTAGGCGTAACCCGACCTACGGAACTTCTAGCGAGGGGAACGTGCCGGGAGCGAGACTCGAACTCGCACGCTGTCGCCAGCGGTGGATTTTGAGTCCACTGCGTCTGCCAATTCCGCCATCCCGGCATAGGGGGGATATCAATGGCTGAGAAGCCGTGCGGAATATTACCCTTCAATCCAGCGTTCTGGCAAGCCCGTTCCGAGGCCGGTCGCGTCTCAGTTTCAGCCGAACGTCATCCGACAACGGCCCAGACGAAAAACACTCCCAGGCCAAGCGTAGCCACCGACCAAGCGCGGGTGAAGGAGGGCGGTTTCTGGAGCCACCAGGCGACCATGCTCTTGAAACGGTCCAACCCGATAAACGGCAGTGCCATTCCCCCCACAACGAATATCACGCCGACTACCTGCAAGGTGGTTGGAAAACGTGACAGGGGAGCAGCAAACCACAACGCCAGCCCGAATATGAGCCGGATGGCCGCCCCTACCCAGAGTCCCTCACGAGTTTGCCAGCGGGTAAAGAAGGCCAGGAGCGTGGCTGGAGAAACAATGCCCCACAGACCGAAACCGAGGAGCAGACCAGCGAAGGCGATGACCAGGAAAACCATACCTCCCCCTTTTTATCGAGCCACGCTTTTGAGCAGGGTGTCAAATTCTCCGCCGTCCAGCCAGATTCCCCGACACTCGGGACAGGTATCGAGGATGACGGAGCGGCCGAGTGCGCTCGACACGCGGATGAGCCCGGCGCTGTCGCGTGGGCACTGGCCGTGTTTCTGGTTGGCTCCCGGTGGAGCACTCTTCTCCCGCAGGGCCGCGAGGTCTGGTATCTTTTCGTGCAGGAGCGGGATGAGTTCGTGGTTGTCAAACCAAATCCCTCCACACGTCTGACAACGATCCACTTGAGTGGCTTGCACCCGCGTTGCAACCAGGGGCCTGTTCGGACATTTTGGACACTGCACGGTTCGGCTCCTCGCCTTTTGTTTTTTTCTGTCTTTTTTGCCGACAGTGTCATAGCCTACAGGGCGGACAGATTCGATGCCAGATATGCAACAAAAATTCTCTTAGAGCAGAGGGCTGACATCGCGCGGAGTGGGCTACGCGGAAGAGCGTGAATTCCAGGCAGGCAGGGTGAAATGCCAGAGTCGCTTATATTATCGAATAAACCCACGGCCCGAGAGCCCCGGCATGCGGTGCTGCTGGTCACGCTGCTCTCGCTCTACATCATCAATCCGTTCGTCCAGGAATTCTTTTCGAGCCGTCCGGGTCTGATTCTGCTGGACCTGCTGGTCTCCACAACGCTGTTGGTCGTCACCTATGCTGTGCATCGCAGCAAACGAGTGCTGCTCGTTGCGGCGGTCTTTGCTATTCCGGCCATAGCTGGGCGGTGGGCCTCATACGCGGTCTATAGCGACTGGCTGTCCATCTTCAGCCACTGTTTCGGCTTCCTCTTTCTAGCTTTTACGGCGGGGGCGATTCTCCTCAACGTGCTACGCCCGACCCGCGTGACGGGAGACATCGTCAACGGCGCGATCTGTGTCTATATGCTGGTCGGCCTGGCCTGGGCCTTCCTATTCTCCCTGCTTGAGGTGCTCCAACCTGGGTCTTTCAACCTGCCCGAGCTCTCGGCCGAGCCTATTGACCTCGCGGCCATGGAGGTCCGTCGCCTGTCCGTCTTCATGTATTACAGTCTGGTCACGCTCACCACGCTCGGATACGGGGATATTACGCCGGTGACTCCGCTGGCGCGGAACCTGGCGGCCTTCGAGGCGGTCATGGGCCAGTTGTATATTGCCATCCTGGTCGCGCGCCTGGTTGGCCTGCACATTGTCCATGCCGCGCGGGGCGATGAAGCGCGAGGATCGTAATCTTTGCTTTACACGGCATAGTGCGTAACTCAGCCACGCGGTACGAATTTTATGATTGAGGACTTCCAGACCTCAACCACGGGTTGATCGTTTACGATATACACTTGATAAAATTTGACCCACTCGTTTTCTCCGCGTTTCCATTTTTCAATGGGCACACAGCGCAGCTCCACCTCATCACCAACACGGATCAGGCCACGAGTCAGCAGCGTGCTGCCGGTGTGTATCCAAAACGGCATCTTGAACTGGTTCTGGACAGCAAAGCTGCCGTGGGCCATCACCAGGCCGGGGTGGACGGGTGGCGTATCGCCCTGCCGGAATATCTCCAACGCTTCGTTTGTTTTGTCGCAGTACGAGAGATGCTGAGACATGGTGAGCCTCCAGCGAAAGCGACGAAACGGTTTGTTGAGTTCCATGCGCTCCCAGGTACCCAACTCCCGCTCTCCCTCCCAATCAATAGGCTCCAGCGACGCCAGCGTATCAACCGGCGGAGGGCTGTCAGGAGTATGCGTCCGCATAATAATCAGCTCCTGGCCCTCTTCATTTTTGGCTCGGACAGAGAAGGCATGCGGCTGATCGCTCTCCGCATCTGGCGTAATGTGAGACGTGACCCAATCCTCGTCAAAAGCCGGCGATTTGAAGCGCAAATCAAACCAGTGACAGCCCAGCCAGGCTTCGCCATAGCGCTCAATGAGCGGGCGGATCATCTGGCCATACACAATCGCCCCACCAACGATGGAGCCACGAAAACCAAGCGCCTGAGCGCCTTCTCTGGTGTGCGCCTTATTCTCGCCTTCGTTGATATTGCGCGTCTGAAACCGATACGGCTCGAATGCTTCTCGTGCGGCTCGGGTCATAATACCCCCTTTTCTGCGCCTGGCATGTTACGTCGGATTGCGCTGCAGAAGCAAGATCATCACCCTCCGCGGTCGCCCCATTCCTCAGAGGAGTTAGCGTCTTCTGACAGCGGTCTTGAGCGCTGGCAGCCTCCAGACGGCTATGTCATAATTCCTGCCATTGCTGACCGGGAAAACTGGAGGGTGGAATCACGATGCCTGCTGGCGCTGCTGAGCCCGATGTCGTGCCACGTCTCGATGAGGCCATTAACGCCGCAACGGCATGGCTGTATCGCGACCAGGCGGAGGACGGATACTGGGCTGGAATGCTGGAATCCAACTGCTGCATGGAAGCGCAGTGGCTTCTGGCCATGCACTTCCTGGACTATGCGCACCCGCACAAGCAGCAGATCGTGCAGACCCTGCTCAACGTCCAGCGCGAGGACGGCTCGTGGGAGATTTACTACGACGCTCCGGATGGGGACATCAATACCACGGTTGAATGCTATGCCGCCCTGCGCGCAAATGGCTTTGCCCCGGATGACGAGCGTCTGCGTAAAGCCAGGGAATGGATCTTTGCCCACGGGGGTCTGAGTGCGGTACGGGTGTTTACCCGCTACTGGTTTGCGCTGATCGGCGAGTGGCCGTGGCAGAAAACGCCCAACCTTCCGCCTGAGGTTATATTCTTCCCCAAATGGTTTCCGTTCAACATCTATAATTTTGCCTCCTGGGCGCGGGCGACGATTCTGCCCCTGACCGTTCTGTCCGCCCGACACGTGGTCCGCCCCCTGCCGCCGGACTGTCGTTTGGACGAACTGTTTCCCGAGGGCCGTGAGAATATGAACTACGACCTGCCGGCCCGGAGCGGTGTGTGGCAGTCGTTCTTTTTTGCGGCGGACAAATTCCTGCACACCTATCAAAATCTTGGGGTTCTGCCCGGTCGGGAGGTCGCCATCCGGCAGAGTGTAGAATGGATTATTCGCCACCAGGACGCGGACGGGGCCTGGGGTGGGATTCAGCCGCCGTGGATTTACAGCCTGATGGCCCTTAATGTCGAGGGCTACCAACTATCGCATCCGGTCATGGCCAAGGGGCTATCCGCCCTTGATGACCATTGGTCCTACGAACGCAACGGCAGCTTGCATATTCAGGCCAGCGAGTCTCCCATTTGGGATACTCTGCTGGCCCTGCTGGCCCTGACCGACTGCGGGTTTCAGGTGCAGCAGTCAGAGCCCATGCAACAGGCGCTCCGCTGGGTGTTGAGCAAAGAGGTGGATACGGTTGGCGACTGGCAGATTAAAGTCCCCACCGCCCGTCCAGGCGGCTGGGCTTTTGAGCGTAAAAACGCGGCCTACCCGGACGTGGACGACACCGCGGTGGCCCTGATTGTGCTGGCCCATTTGCGTGCGCAAAACCCGGGCGACAGCCGTTTTGACGCCCCGATTGACCGCGCAAAAGCCTGGGTGCTGGCCATGCAGTCGGACAACGGCGGCTGGGGTGCATTTGACAAGAACAATGCTAAAGACCTGCTGACCAAGATTCCGTTCTGCGATTTTGGCGAGGCGCTTGACCCACCCAGCGTCGATGTCACCGCACATGTGCTCGAAGCCTTTGGCGTCCTCGGGTATGACGCCTCCCACCCGGCCCTGCGCCGCGCGCTCGATTACGTCCTGGCCGAGCAGGAGCCGGAAGGCAGTTGGTTCGGCCGCTGGGGGGTCAATCATATCTATGGCACCGCCGCAGTCCTGCCGGCCTTGAGAGCCATAGGCCAAGACATGAGCGCGGCCTATGTGCACAAGGCGGGCCAGTGGCTGGCCGAGCATCAAAACGCCGACGGGGGATGGGGCGAGACCTGCGCCTCCTATATGGACGACCGCCTACGCGGCACGGGGCCAAGCACGGCCTCGCAGACGGCCTGGGCCTTATTGGCCCTGCTGTCCATTGAGGGCCACCGTTTTGACGACGCGATCCACACCGGGCTCGACTATCTGCTCCGCACCCAACAGGACGGCACCTGGGATGAGCCCTATTACACCGGCACCGGCTTTCCCGGCTACGGCACGGGCGCGCGCGCAAACCTGCACGTTCAGGAGATGAAAAGACGCTTCATGCAGGGCACCGAACTCCAGCGCGGGTTTATGATCAACTACAATCTGTACCGACACTATTTTCCACTCATGGCGCTGGGAAGAGCCCGGACGTATTTTGCCGGATCGTAGGGACGGAGAAAACGAAACAAATAAGCCTATGCGTTTGTGTGAGCCTGACTTTCCGTCAAGACAAAATCCTTGTCGGGAGCAACCGCATGAAGCAGCTCGTTCAGCTTCTCTACGGTCGGAACCGAGGAGCCCCGTTCGTAGCGTGCATAGGTTTTTTAGAGCTGACGCCGAGGCGTTTTGCGACTTGCGCTAACGACAGTCTACTCAGTTCCCGCTGCCGCTGAAGGAGTAAGCTGATCATGGTTCGGGTGTCTGAGGAACTCACCTCAAAGGTGCCGTTTTTTCCCGCGTGCACGGTTACGGAAAATCCGTCTTGGTCGGCCAAGGCCTCGACTAAATCTGCGACCATCTCGAACGTTTCCTTGCGTGTATGTCCTTGAGTCATGGCATCAAGGAGGGGGATTTCTGCGAGCCAGAACCCCGGCTTTATACATTCTTCCCGCAAATCGCACGCTTACCCCTACAACGCCTTTACATCGGCGTACTCGCCGACTTCAATCCCGAACGATTCGGCTTGCTGGAGCAATTCCAGGGCGTTGCGGACGTGGGCATAGTCGATCATCATGCCGTCATAGGTGACTGCCGCTTTGCCCGCTTTTTCGGCGTCCGCCATGGCCTGCATCACACCCTTATTCCACTCAATCTCTTCTGGAGAGGGCGAAAAAATCTCGTTGGCAATGGGCACGGCAGACGGATGGATCAGCAGGCAGCCGCGAAAGCCCACCTCTCGCCCGCGCTGGATTTGCGACCGCACCAGCTCGATATCCCCGACTTCGAGCGAGCCGCCACCAATCGGATATTCGATGCCCGCAGCCCGCGCGGCCAGGAGAATATGCGAGGCCATATACAGCGTTTCCAGGCCCTGGCGCGTCCACTTATAGCCGACGGCCCTGGTCACGTCCCCGGACCGGGCACCAACGCCACCGATGATATTCCCGACCCGCGGACAGGCCGTGGCCAGTTTATAGGCGTCCATGATGCCGCGTGCGGTTTCAGGCAGGGCCATGATCTCGACTGTGCCAATAGGCAGGCCGGCCTTGCGTTCAAACAACTCCAGCCAGGCATCGACCTTGAGGACCTCCTCGACCGTCTCCAGCTTGGGCACGGCCACCGCGTCGAGCCCTGCCGTCACAATGGCTTCGATGTCCTCGCCGGTCAGACCGGTATCCACACCGTTGAGACGCACAAAGACACCCACACCTCTGCCGCGCAAACGTTCGATCCCCGCACGTACGATCTGCCGCGTTTCCGTCTTTTCGGCAATCGGCACTGCGTCTTCGAGGTCCAGCAGCAGCGCATCCGGGCCATATTTGGGCGCCTTGTCTATCCAGTCGGGCCGATTCCCCGGAACAAACATGGTCGAACGGTAGAGTTTCATTATCCCGCCTCCTTATTCTCTCCGGTGCACTATTTCTCTTTTGAGACCTTTTCCGTGAGAATCGCCAAGAATACAAGAGGTGGTCACATATGGCAAAGCCGGGACTGAGGCTGGTAGAGTGTGGCACCGAACACACAGATTCGCTCAGACCGCCATACGGAAGGGGACAGCCATGCATCAGTTCCATACACCACGCGAGCAACGATTTATCGACCTTGCGGCATCACTGGCCGATGACTTTGCCCAACGTGCGGCCCAGCATGATGAGGAGGGATCTTTTCCGTACGAAAACTACGCTCGTCTCAAGGAGAGCGGCTACACCATCATGACTATCCCCGAAGAGCTGGGAGGAGGTGGCGCGAGTCTGTTGGAACGGATCAAGGCCCAGGAACGTCTAGGCCAAGGCTGTGCGCCGACTGCCCTGGCTATTAACATGCACTTTAATGTTATTGGCCTGCTGGTCGATTTATGGCGCAGGTTCCACGATTCCAAACGGGCCGATATCCTGCGGGGCATTGCCCGTGAGCGGTTGATCTGCGGGGGTTCGGCGTCTGAGCCGGATAATGCCATTCCTGTTTTACGACCTCGGGCTGTTGCGGAACGGGTAGACGGTGGCTGGCAGGTCAGTGGCCGGAAAATCTTCAGTACCCAGAGTATTGCGCTGGACCGCTATTTCAGCGAAGCGTTGTGGCAAGACGGTCCTGAAGGGGAAACCATTATCTCCTTCCTCATCCTGCCTGACACGCCGGGTCTTCTCTTCAAGGACGACTGGCATACCCTGGGGATGCGCGCAACGGCGTCACGGAGTACCACCCTCACCCAGGCATTTGTTCCGGAGTCGGCCGTGACACTGCAACGGCCAGCTTTTACCCGCGGCGGCATTACGAATCTTTTTCTCAGAGCACCGTTTACAATTGCCGCGCCCTACCTCGGCATTGCCGTTGCCGCGCGAGATTTCGTGGTCGAATTCATGCGGGACCGTCCGCGCTTTCCGCTCAAAACCCCCATGAGCCATCTGCCCAGCGTGTATAACAAGGTCGGAGAGATGGACCTGCTGATCGAGAGCGCCCGCGCCATAGTGTGGAAGGCCGCAGCCGAGGCGGACGTCGAGGACCCGCAGACGTGGGTACGCAAAAGCGTAGCGGCGCGCACCGTTGCGATGGAGAATGCGGTCCGGGTAGTCGATCTGGCCTTACGAGCTGTTGGGGGAGCCTCGTATTTTAAGCGTTTCCCTTTGGAGCGGTATTACCGCGACGTACGGGCCGCCCTGTTTCATCCCGTTAGTACAGACCAGACCTTAGAGCTGCTGGGCAAGACGGCCTTTGGCATCCCGCTGATGGATGACGACGCGATTTGGGCCTGAACGCCTATAGAGACAGCTTCGGACGCTGGCTATGACTGCCACAAGTCAGCCACCAGCGCCGTATCAATATAGGCTGTGCCTTCTCGCACTTTGCCGTCCGCGACCCGCATCACCCAACAATAGCTGTTGTTATAGGGTGTACCGGCTTTGGTCGTGGCCTTGCCCTCCCACTGCAGGACGACATTGTCTCCTTCGGCAATGATATCCACCACCGTCGGCTGAATGGGCCCGGCCAGCTTGGCGTTCAGCGGCTTGGCCGCCCCGTCCAGGAATGCCTGACGGCTGGTGTAGGCCCGCGAGACGGGACCGGAGCCGATGACCGTCCATTGAACATCCTCGGCTAGAATATTGAAGAATGCCGCACCGTCGCCGTCGGCCCAGGCATCAAAGGCAGCCTGGATCAGCTTTTTGTTTTCGGCAGCCCCCATACGCTCCTCCTTTTCTCACGCCGTCTGCTTATTCTCCCAGGCATCCCAATGGATGACGTCTTCGACCGGCGCTCGGGAGACCGGTCCGAAATTGCCCTGCGGATAACCCATCGGAATCAGCGCCGAGACTTCCATGTCCTCCGGGATATCGAAGCGCTGCTTCAGCTCTGCTTCAAAGAAACAATGGATGGTCGTCAGCGTGGCTCCAACCCCCAGGGCGCGGCAGGCGAGTAGAATGTTCTGGACCGCCGGATAGATCGTGCCGTGGATGACCGCAGCGTTAGCGCGCTCATTCTGCATGGCGGCCAGCGGCGGATATTCCGTTTTCGCGCAGGCCAGCAGCAGCACCGGCGCTTCGTCCAGATGCGCTGCCAAATGGGCAGCCGCGCCAAGCATACGTTGCTGAGGTGGTGGCATATCGTCCGGGATACCGCGCTCGCCCATGAGCTTTTGCCAGGTATTCCAGTAATAGTCGCGGATAAAACGTTTCCGCTCTGTCTCGCGGACCAGGATAAACGCCCAGTCCTGCATATTGCCGCCGCTGGGCGCCCGGATACCGGCGTCAACAATTTTCTTGAGGGTCTCTTCCGGAATGGGGTCGGGTTTGAGTCGCCGCATCGCGCGGGTCGAGTACATGATTTCAAAAATTCCGGCTTCTGCTGCTTCTGCCATTACGCTCTCCTCTCTACGTTTCCTGAAGGACACCCCGCTCAGATGGGGTGCATCCCCGCCTCCATCGCTAGGCACTCAAACCGTACAGACTCGCCGCATTGCCGGCTACCATCTTATAGGCTTCGTCTTCAGGCACGCCGAGCAAGTCTTTCATGATCTGCTCCTGAGAATACGGAAACGTGCCCTCGGTGTGCGGATAATCAGACCCCCACATCAAACGATCAACGCCAACGAGTTCCCGCGTCAGGATGCCCGCCCGGTCATCCTCAAACGTGGCCCAGAACTGGCGCTGAAAATAAAAGCTGGGCGCTGCATCGACCCGCGGTTCCATCCAGTGCCGGTGGTCGGCCCACCAGTGGTCCATGCTGCGCAGCACCGAGGCGATCCAGCCAATGCCGCCCTCGGCCAGGACAAAGCGCAGCCTGGGATAGCGCTGCGGGATAGCGGCCCAGATGATATCGGCCATGGCCCGCTCCATGGCGCAAATCTTGGTGTCCACAAAGGCTTTGCCAACTCCCATCCGGTCCGCCTTCATATAGAAGGGCTCATCCGTGCCGACGTGTATCGAAATCGGGAGACCAATATCCTGGAGCACCTCCCATAAGGGATCGTATTCGGTCGACCGATAGGGTCGAGCGGCAATCTCAGCCGGAATCGAAACCGACCGGAGACCCTTTTGGGCAATGCGCTCAGCCTCCTCAATCCCCCATTCAAGAGGCCCGCGCAGGGGCAGCAGGCCAACACCCAGGAAGCGCTCCGGGGCGGCCGCGCAGAACTCGCTCAGCCAGTCGTTATACACCCGAAAACACTCGCGTTGGTATGCGGCATCCGGCGCAGCGCTCAGAAAGAGCCCCACTCCAGGGTACATGACCTCAGCCCGCAGGTGGTCCATCTCCTGGTCGGTCAAGCGGGCCTGCGGGTCCCACGCCCCAGGCCGCGTGTCCGCATGCCGGCGGCCCTGCGGCGAGATGATCTCCCCCGCAATCTTTCTTCCATCGAGACGCCTTCGAGCCCCACGGGTAAGGGTTCCAGCCCGTCTATGATGTAAAAGTCGGCTTCCGGTTTGGACTCTACGCGCGGCGCCCGGTCACGAAAGCGCTTATCCATCCGGGTTGTCCATAAGTCTGCGGGCTCGACCACATGGCCGTCAGCAGACACATATCCACCAGTGACATTTATTTCCATGCGTATTCCCTCCTTCGTTCAGATAACCGCTCAACTCCTGCGTATGGGTTGCTCTCCCTCAATCCCATACAGGCCAGCCGCATTACTGACCACCATTTGATGCACTTCCGACTCGGGCACACCTGCGAAGTCCTGCGTGATTTGCTGCTGAGAATGGGGGAAGGTTCCCTCGGTGTGCGGATAGTCCGAGCCCCACATCAGCCGGTCCGTCCCCAACAGTTCCCGCGTCAGAATGCCCGCCCGGTCATCCTCAAACGTGGCCCAGAACTGGCGCTTGAAATACGTACTCGGCGCTTCGTCCAGCCGCGGCTCCATCCAGCGATGATGGTCGACCCACCAGTGGTCCATCAGCCGCAGGAGGGCGGCAATCCAGCCGATGCCGCCCTCGACAATCACAAACCTGAGTTTGGGATAACGGCGCGGCACGGCTCCCCAGATGAGGTCAGCCAAGGCGTGCATGGGCAGGGAAATCTTGGTGTCCACCACCCCCATGCCCATGCCCAAGCGCTCAAACCTTGTAGCAAAAGGCTCACCCGTGCTCGTCCCGGAATGGATGGACACCGGTAGGCCAATATCCTGGAGGACTTCCCACAGGGGATCGAATTCCGCGTGCCGGTACGATAAGCCCGCGACCTCAGCCGGAATCGAAATCGAACGCAGACCCGGCTTGCGGGCGATGCGTTGCGCCTCTTCAATCGCCCACTCCATAGGGCCTTTCATGGGTAAAAATCCAGCCCCGATGAGCCGCTCCGGGGCCGCGGCGCAGAACTCGCTCAGCCAGTCATTGTACACCCGCCAGCACGCCCGTTGGTAGGCAACATCGGGCGCGGTCCAGAACTGCAAACCAAAAAGACCGGGATAAATCACCTCGGCCGTGAGGTGGTCCATATCCTGATCGGCCAGACGGGCGTGAGGGTCCCAGGCACCGGGACGGGTTTCGCCGTGCCGATGGCCGACCACGGTAGTAATCTCGCCGGCAATCTTGTCTTCCATGGTTGCGCCTTCGAGCCCGACCGGAAAGGGAGACAGACCGTCAATGATGTAGTAATCGGCCTCCGGGCGTGACTCGACCCGTGGCGCCCGGTCACGAAACCGCTTCTCCATTCTGGTTGTCCACAGGTCCGCGGGTTCCACCACATGGCCGTCGGCGGACACATAGCTCCCCGTCGTTGTCATACCGCCCTCCTCCATAGTGCACTGGGCATACCGTGGGGCTTTGTCCTGTGTCAACCTTAGCCTTCGATACAAGCTTTACGGTATTGGGATAGCCGTGGTATGGGGGCGTATAGAGAGCGAGGAGGACCTGCCATGATTCGCCCCAAAAAAGTCGGCCATGTCGTGCTCAAAGCGTGTGACCTCGTCCGCGCCGAGCAGTTTTATACCGAGGTGCTGGGCTTTGAGGTGGTCACCCGGCTCAAACGGCCACGGGGCGTGTTCTTCAGCCTGGGTGAGCAACATCACGACCTGGCCGTCCTGGAAGTGCCGCCGGAAGCCGAGCCGGTAAAAAACAAGCAGGTCGGCCTGCACCACGTCGCCCTCCAGGTCGAGAACTTTGACGAGTTAAAAGAGGGCTATCAGACGCTCAAAGCCCACGACGTGAAGATCACCGCCACGATTGACCACGGCATCACCAAGAGCATCTATTTTCTTGATCCCGAAGGCAATCAGTTCGAGTTGTACTACGATGTTGGCGCGGATGGTCTGGAGCGCATGCGGCGCGGAGATGCCAACGCCCTCGACCCACTGGACCTTGAAGCGTAGGGGCGAAAACAAGAGCGCGCCGTGCCCGTACTCTTCCACGCATATAGGGTTTAATAGTACCGGTTCCTTGAAATCACACCGGAAAATCCAATTGACATAAAGACGACTTTTACCTAGTCTAGCCTAGTTTATCAGGGTTTGTACCAGTTAAGTATGCTGGCATGAACTGACTGACTAGTATAGCTCGGCGGTATTTAAGCAAAGGTGTGTGGAGCAATGCTGGAAGATCGGTGGTTCTCCGTGGACGAGATCGCGGCCTACCTCGGTATCAAGAGGGACACGGTCTACAAGTGGATCGCAGAAAAGCAGATGCCGGGGCACCGGGTGGGCCGCTTGTGGAAATTCCGTAAAGAAGAAGTAGACGATTGGGTGAGGTCAGGAGGGAACGACAAGGCTAGGGACCGAGGAGAAGAATGATGGCGGAACCCCTCACTGACCAAATCATACGAAAGGTCGAGCGGGCCGCCGAACTCTATTACCGATTGATATTGGTCGTCGCACCGGCAGGCATAGGCAAAACCGCCGCGTTACAAGATGTGCAGGATCGTACTGGCGCGCCTTTGGTGAACGTCAATCTTGCGCTTTCTCGTAGAATGCTCGAATTGACCGAACGCCAGCGTAGTTTACAGTTGCAACGGCTTCTCGAAGAGATCATTGGTGAGCACGAGGAGGAGATCATCCTGCTCGACAACATCGAAATCATATTCGACCTCAGCCTAAAACAGGACCCGCTGCGATTGCTCCAGAGAATCTCGCGCAACAAGACTGTAGTGGCTGCATGGAACGGCACTATTGTCGAAGAGTTTTTAACCTACGCCGTCCCAGCCCACGCAGAGTACAGGCGCTATCCAATACCTGATCTTCTGATAGTCAGTCCTGAAGGGACGATATGAAGAAGATAAATTCTACTGTCAGGGAGCAGACGCAATGAAATACGGTGAGTTGGTCCAGTTTGAGCCCATCGAGTCCGTGGTTCAGCTACGGGACGCTGACCAAGTGACTGCGGCCCGGCAACTTGTCGAGACCTACGTCATTTCTGAAGAGATGGCGGAAACACTGGTGAGCTTAGTTATCCCTCAGTTGCAGTTTGACCGGCCGACCGACAACAAAGGTATTCTGGTGGTCGGTAACTACGGCACCGGTAAGTCTCACCTCATGTCGGTGATCTCTGGGCTTGCGGAGAATGCCGATCTCCCAGCCAGTCTGAATGATGCCAATGTGGCCGCCGCTGCCGGGGAAATAGGCGGTCGCTTCAAGGTGGTGCGTACCGAAATAGGGGCGACCACCATGTCCCTACGGGACATCCTTGTAGCTGAGCTGGAAGAGCATCTTGCAGCGCTAGGCGTGAGTTATACTTTTCCCTCCACCGACCAGGTACCCAACAACAAACGATCTTTTGAAGAAATGATGACTACGTTTCATCAGGAGTTTCCAGACCACGGCCTACTCCTCGTGGTGGACGAGCTACTTGATTACCTGCGCGCCCGCAAGGACCAGGAACTCATCCTGGACCTGAACTTCCTGCGTGAAATCGGCGAGGTTTGCAAAGACCTACGCTTCCGCTTCGTGGCCGGCGTTCAGGAAGCCATCTTCGATAGTCCCCGTTTTTCCTTCGTGGCCGGCAGCATCCGCCGGGTAAAGGATCGGTTCGAACAAGTGCTCATCGCCCGCAAAGACGTCAAGTTCGTGGTGGCTGAGCGACTGCTCAAGAAAACCGTCGAGCAGCAGGCTAAGATACGCGAGCACCTGACACCTTTCGGTAAATTCTACGGCCAGATGAACGAGCGCATGGATGAGTTCGTCCGTCTCTTTCCGGTGCATCCCGAATACATCGACACCTTTGAAAGAGTGACTGCTGTGGAAAAGCGCGAGGTTTTGAAGACGCTCTCTCTGGCCATGAAGAAGAGGCTCAACCAGGACATACCGGACGACCATCCCGGACTCATCGCCTACGACACTTACTGGACCAATCTCCGAGAGAACCCATCGTTCCGTGCTATTCCGGATATCAAGACGGTTATCGACTGTAGCCAAGTGCTGGAGTCCCGCATCCAGCATGCCTTCACGCGCCCAGCCTATAAGCCCATGGCGCTTCGGCTCACCCATGCCCTGTCGGTACATCGTCTTACCACCGGCGACATCTACGCCACTCTGGGCGCAACGGCCGAGGAATTCCGCGACGGACTCTGCCTGTATCAACCGGGCATTGAGGAGTTAGGCGGCGATCCGGCCGACGATCTGCTCTCCCAAGTGGAGACCGTCCTCAGGGAAATCCACAAGACGGTCAGCGGGCAATTCATTTCATCGAACCCCGACAACCGGCAGTTCTATCTCGACCTGAAGAAGACCGACGACTTCGACGCGCTGATCGAAAGGCGTGCCGAGAGCCTCGATTCCTCTCAATTGGACCGATACTACTACGAGGCCCTGAAACGGGTCATGGAATGTACGGACCAGACCTACGTCACCGGCTACAAGATCTGGCAGCACGAGCTGGAATGGTTGGAGCGGAAGGCCGCGCGCCAGGGATATCTCTTCTTCGGCGCGCCCAACGAACGCTCCACCGCCGTCCCGCCGCGCGACTTTTACCTCTATTTCATCCAACCCTTCGATGCGCCGCACTTCAAGGATGAAAAGAACTCCGACGAGTTATTCCTGCGGCTTACCAACCCGGACGACGAATTCCGTAAGGCACTCGGAAACTACGCCGCAGCCTTGGATCTAGCTTCCACCTCATCGGGGCACGCCAAGTCCACATACGAGTCCAAGTCCTCCCATTTTCTGCGCGCCCTGGTGCAGTGGCTGCAAAAGCACATGGCCGATGCCTTCGAGGTCACCTATCGGGGGCGTACCAAATCGCTCATCGAATGGGCCAAGGACAAGTCGATCCGAGCGTTGTCCGGTATCGCTCCACATGAGCGCATCAACTTCCGTGACCTGATCAACACCATCGCCGGCATTTGTCTGGATACCCATTTCCAGGATCAAGCGCCCGAACATCCCCGCTTCTCGGTTCTCATCACCGGAACCAGCCGGACCCAAGCCGCCCAAGACGCCCTACGGGCCATAGCCGGTCAGAATCGGACTAAGCAAGCCACGGCGGTACTTGACGCTTTGGAACTCCTCGACGGTGAAAAACTCGTTCCCGACAAATCGAAATACGCCGAGTATATCCTCGGTCTGCTCAGGAAGAAGGGCCATGGCCAAGTCGTCAATCGCTCTGAGCTGATACAGGACGACACAGGCGTGGAATACATGGATAAGGACCGCCAGCGCTTGGAACCAGAATGGGCTGTGGTCGTTCTGGCCGGGCTGGTCTACTCCGGTGAAGTGATCCTCGCTGTTCCAGGTAAGAAGTTCGACGCCACCGGCCTACCGCAGTTGGCAGGGACCAGCGTGTATGAACTCACCCAGTTCAAGCACATCGAACAGCCCAAGGACTGGAACCTGCCGGCGCTCAAGGCGCTGTTTGAACTGCTCGGTGTCACGCCAGGCAAGGCGCAGATAGTGACCCAGGGTAAGGAAGAACCGGTCCAGGAACTCCAGGAGGCCCTCTCTAAATCAGTGGAAAAGCTGGTGCTCGTGCAGCAGAGCCTGCAAAGCGGTCTACCCTTCTGGGGTCGGAATCTGCTGGATGAGGAAGACGCTCAGAAGCTCCGTGCCCGGCTCAACAAGACCCAAGGCTTCCTGGAATCGAACCAAGCCTATACCTCGCCCGGTAAGCTCAAGAACTTCCGGTACAATGCCCAGGATGTCACCTCCCACCAAGACGGGTTCAATTCCCTGGCTGAGATCGAATCCCTCCAGGCCCTAGTGACGGACCTCGGCTCCACAGCGTCGTTTCTTTCCACCGCTGAGGCGATGCTGCCCACGGAACATGAGTGGGTGAGAAAAATGAAACAGGCACGTGATGAGGTACACGCTCAACTAGGGGATTCGGACAAGCGTGGCGCGTCCACATTCAGGCAGAAGACCCAGCGCAAACTAACTGACCTCAAGAAAGCCTATGTACAAACCTACTTGGGAATGCACGCCAAGGCCCGGCTGGGGAGGAACGAAGACAGGCGCAAAGCTGACCTCATGGGCGACAATCGGCTCAAGGCACTACAGAAACTCTCCACCATCGAGTTGATGCCCCGTCAGCACCTGAGCGACTTTCAAAACCGCCTGACCGGATTGGAGAGTTGCTTCGCACTCACAGAACAAGAGATGGCCGCCTCGCCCGTCTGCCCACACTGTAGCTACAAGCCCGACACAGAACCATCCACCGCTCCCGTGGGTATGGTGCTGGACGACTTGGACGACGAACTGGACAAGCTGGTAGCCAACTGGACCCAGACCCTGCTGACTAACCTGGAGGACCCAACCACTAAGGACAACCTGGACCTGCTCAAACCCGAGCCCAAGAAACTGGTGAATGGTTTTATCAACAAACGGGGCCTACCGGACGAACTCAACCAGGACTTCATCCACGCCTTGAGTGAGGTGCTGGCCGGACTCCAGAAGGTACCGGTCAAAACCGCTGACTTACGCGCAGCGTTGCTGTCTGGCGGTTCGCCAGCAACACCGGCGGAAATGAAGAAACGGTTCGAGGAATACCTGGACGCACTTACCAAAGGTAAGGAATCCGGTAAGGTACGCATCGTCCTGGAGTGAAGAGTGGAATACGAACTGACCGAACACCCCGCTCTAACTAACCAAGTTGACGCCGAAAAGAGGGACTTAGTCACTGACCAAGTTGATACTGCAACAGGCATGGTTGGTCAGTGACCAAGCTCAGCGGCTTCAGAGTCTGACTGAGAATCAGTGGAAGACCGTGATGTTCTGCGACGTACCGCGCTCGGTGGCTGCCATGATAGACGAGATCGGACTGACACACCGGACATTCTTCCGACGCAATCATCTGGAGCCGTTGCTGCGGGGCGGCGTACTCCGGATGACTAATCCGGATCAGCTAAACCATCCCGACCAAGCCTATGTGCTGACCGAGGATGACGCCAAGCTCAAGGTCCGGCGTGTAAACGGAGAAGCCGGGAAAGATAACGAGAATTAAGGATGACGCAAAGCAAGGCCGATCGCCAGACAAGACAGCTTTTTCGGAACACGTCCGGACAAGATGAATTGTTCGAGAAATCCAACGAAGAGGAACTTGAAGCCCAGCGCGGCCAACCGGTCGAGTGTCTCGGAATGACGTTCGAGAACGACGAGAGGCGTCGGGAGCATTTCCTGGAAAAGCTGCGCCAAAAGCTCAAGGACCCGGAATTTCGCAAGATCGAAGGATTCCCGATTGGTGAAGATGAGGACATCCTGCGGCTGTCGGACCCGCCGTATTACACCGCCTGCCCGAATCCCTTCATTGAGGATTTCATCAAGCACCACGGGGAGCCGTATGACCCGGTTACCGATGATTATCGTCGAGAACCATTCGCTGCGGACGTGAGTGAGGGGAAAAACGATACGATTTACAAACTACATAGCTATCACACCAAAGTGCCATACAAATCCATAATTCATTTTATAGAGCATTTCACTGACCCAGGAGATACAGTGCTCGATGTTTTTTGCGGAAGCGGTATGACAGCTGTAGCAAGCACGATGGTTGGGCGTCATTCTATCTCTTGCGACCTTTCTCCAATCTGCACCTTCGTCACACATAATTGTGTTCATGATAATCCGCACAGACACCTTCGTGGCATTGAGAAGTTGATCGCCACACTTGAAGATAGGTATAAAGACGCAATTTTCACTTTTACCAGCCAAGAAAATTCTAAGAGGATTCAATTTACGGTATGGAGCGATGTTTTAATTTGCCCGAACTGCTCGCGTGATGTCCTGTTTTGGGGCAATGGTGTCGATGTCGAAACGGGCGTAACGCCGAAAGAATTCCCATGTCCTCACTGCCAAGCATCTATAAAGACACTTACCGCAGAAAAGACGCATGAAACCTATTTTGATCACATTCTGAACATATCAAGAAAACGAATCAAACGAGTGCCAGTGTTGGTCAACTACAAAGAAACCAAGGGTTGGTCAGAGAAAACACCTGACGATAAAGATCTGGGTATTATACAAGAGTATACGAAATTTATTCCACACAATCCCAAATTGCCCAGAGAGTTTATTAAGGGGGATATGTATCGATCTGGCTATCATTTCGGCATGACGCATGTGCACGATTTTTTTGATCAAAGAGTCCTGTGTATTATGGAAGACCTTAGAGAATCGTTGCTTCAAGAATATGGTAACTATGGGCTCTTTCTGTTCACATCGTTATTGAATCGACTATCTCGGATGAATCGGTTTATTCCAAAGAAAAATGGCTCGGGCGTAGTCGGCCCATTCTCAGGCACTCTTTATATGCCGCCCCTGCAAGTAGAGAGAGAACCTCTCCTGTATTTGAAAGGAAAGGTTAGGACTCATAGGAAATGTGCACAACTACTGGGCACGCAGAAGGCGATAACTACTACCCAATCTGCAAGCGATCTAAAACAAATACCAGGAAACAGTGTCGATTACGCCTTTGTTGACCCTCCATTTGGCGCAAACCTTATGTACTCCGAACTAAATTATCTTCTTGAGTACTGGATTGATGTGTTTACGAACCCACAGCATGAAGCAATCCAAAGCGAATATCAGAAAAAGGCTTTAGGTGAATACCGCGGTCTTATGCTTGATTCCTTCAAGAGTGTATATCGGATTCTAAAGCCTAGTCGTTGGTTAACTGTAGAATTTCATAATTCCAATAATACGGTTTGGCAGGCTATCCAACTTGCGTTATGGGAGGCTGGTTTCGTCATTGCTGATGTTCGTGTTCTAGATAAACGTAAAATAACCATGTTGCAGGGAGCGCATGCGAATATAGCAAAACAAGACCTTGTCCTTTCTGCATATCAGTACACTCTTGGACTGGAGTAAGTTTCTTAAGGCATCATGGGTGGCTGTATATATGAGTGCACGGGCCTCCAAGGCCCTCTTTGAAGACGGGCTGTATCCACTTCGCAAGAATTTGATGAATCTCTTCGCGGCCAATGGAATCGAGGAATTTGACGTTAATACCGTCGCCAGAGTAGCAGATACACTGCTCCAACTCACACCATCACTTGAGGAACGCTTTAGTATCTCGGATGTCTTGACAGATGGTCTGTTAGTTGACCCTGACATCTTAGGGCCATCGGCAGGTAGCGCACTTCGAGAGGACCTTGCTCGTTGTTTAATCTTAATCGCCATTCTTCGCCGGTACTGCGGGGATGCCATTCGTGATCATTTTCTAATTCTTCGATGCGCGCCAGGACCGGTCGTTACTGTACAGGCCAAAATCGAAGAGATAGTCCATAACCGTGACGACCCTAACGAATTGCCCACCCCTCCTGAAATGTTCAAGGGGGATGTCCTGATTTGTGATGATTTCAGAGGATTCATTCAATTTTTGAACGAGTCCTCCATCCTCGTCAGTTCCACAGACATTTCAGGGTTGGAGACGGCAATCCGTATCGCCCTTTATAAATCGCGACTCGAGCAAGGCAACGATCCCGATTGGGATAATCTGCGGGGTCTCCACATCGGTCGCCGTTTTATTGATACCGTACACGATTCATTCAGGAATCAGGGTGATTCATTTTCAGCAAAAATTCTTCGTGCCATTGTTGAAACGCTGGACGAGAAAAACATGACGGCGACGCATGCGTTAAGGACGGGCTCCGGCGGCGGCAATCCCCAGCGAAAGCGGGCAGCAGATGGCGCTGGGGCTATGCGTCGGGATATCGATCGAGACCATCATCTTCACTACTGGTTATGCAGCGATGGGGTTGTTGAACTCGCCTCGGTCAGTTACCCGCACGACAACTTTTCGATCCCAGAATGAAGCTCAGGACTCCGGGACAGGGACTACTGACGGCGTCACGTATGTCACCTCCACTGTATACATAGCGGACGCCTTGGCCCAGGATGTCTTGCTTGCGCCCATCGAAGGTCCACGACTATCGGCCGAGATTGATCCAGCAGGAAGAATGTACGTGGAACGAAGAACTCAAACGCGAAGCTCGGGCGTAGCCGGAGATAGTACCCTTCTTGTCAGCCGGGTTGAGAGAAGCGCCCATGAGTAGCTGGCGCGGCCAGATTCTCAGAGAGTTCACTCCCGATGTCGCCCGGCTGACGCTGGTTGCCGACCCGGACGGGCTTCTTCTGGAAGAAGGCGTTCTTGCCGGCATACGCGAGCGGGGCTTTGAACTGCTCCCGTTCGAGGATCATATCGCCTTTCGGTATGCCTACGAATCCAGGTTCCGTTCCCGCTGGGACAAGGGAGAGAAGACTGACCTAGTGGTGGCGTTGCGCTTCGCAGCCAGTGACCTCGGTTCCTTGCCGTATGACCTGCTCCAAAGAGGCCGCCAGTTGTCCTTTAGCCTTGGGGAGATATTTCCCAACCTGAGCTATCCTGTTTTGACAGTGTTAAATCGCGGGGATCTCGACGCCCTTTACGAAGCCCAGAAGCAACACGCCCCCGACGTATTGGGCGACAACGCTACCAAGGAATTCGTCCTGCGGCATGTCTTCGAGATTGTACCGGAGTTTATCCGCAAGCCGGCCGACCTGCTGCGCGTGCTGCTGCGCCGCCACTACGGAGAGCGACGAATTCCAGCTTTACTTGATGAGCGCTTTGTCCAGATTCTCCGTCAACGGAATAAGTTTGAAGAGTGGCCACTCGAAACGATCATCCCGGACCGGGGGGCTTTTTTTGCCTTTCTCCAGGAACGTTGGCCCATCTTTCTCGACCGGTCAGCAAAGCAGGTCGGCACTCGTGTTCGAGAGAACAAAGGGACTTACGCTTTCAAGCTTCCTGGCCTTTCGGATTTGCCATTCGACCACGACGATATTCGTGTCTACATAGACAACCTGTTCCTTGAAGGGCTGCTTCAAGCCGTTCCCCATCCGCAAGCCGAATCGTTTTCAAAGACCTGGCTTGCCATCGGAATCCGAACGGACGAAAAGGCGGATAGAGCCCGCCGCGTGGCGGGCCTGCTCGATTCCATAGCCACCTCCATTCCGAAAGAGGACGCGCGGCATGACGACTGGTTCCATTTCGCCAGGACTTGGGCCGAGCTTGTCAGTCTTGCCCTGGAATCGGATGATAGCTTGCCTGAAGCAACGCGTCAGAGGATAGAGGCGCTGCAAACGCAGATAGATGTTGCGCTTGTACCCTGGCTGACAAAACGCTACGCGGGATTGATCAACCTGCCGCCGGTTCCGCCGGTCATGCTCCACCACATTCCACGCTTCCTGTCCAGGCACATTACCGATGCTAAGGACCACAAAGTTGCATTCGTTCTGGTGGACGGCCTTTCGCTGGATCAGTGGATCGTCATCCGCAAGGAGCTTATGAAACAACGTCCGGGATTCCGGTTCTGTGAAAGCGCGGTGTTCGCCTGGATCCCTACCATCACATCCGTTTCGCGTCAGGCGGCCTTTGCAGGAAAACCGCCCGTATACTTTCCGAACAGCATCCACACCACTAATAAGGAGCCCGCGCTGTGGGCGCAATTCTGGGTGGACCAGGGGCTGACACAACAGGAAGTCGCATACGCCAAGGGGCTGGGTGACGGCCCCTTGGAAAACGTGGAGGAGATGATTTCCAGTTCTAAGACACGTGTCACCGGCTTGGTCGTCGACAAAGTGGACAAGATCATGCACGGCATGGAACTTGGCGTTGCGGGGATGCACAACCAAGTCCGACAGTGGGCCGGTCAGCCGTTCATGGCAAACCTTTTCGATCTGCTTCTGGAAAATGGATTCCGAGTCTACCTGACTTCGGATCACGGAAATATCGAGGCGACCGGGTATGGCCGTCCCGCTGAGGGAGCGGTTGCGGACTTGCGCGGTGAGCGTGTTCGTATCTACTCCGATTCATTGCTGCGTGGTCGGCTCAAAAAGCGATTTCCAGACGCCCTGGAATGGCCACCAATTGGACTACCGGAAGATTATTTGCCTCTACTCGCGCCCGGCCGCTCGGCGTTTGTGCGTGAGACCGAAGGCATTGTCGGTCACGGCGGTGCGTCTCTGGAGGAACTGGTCGTCCCTCTTGTGCAAATCGAAATGGGGGATACATGAACGGACGCAAAACCCAGATCGGTTTCAGCCAACGTATCCGACTTGAGTGGTTGGAACAGACAGCCAATTTGATACTGGCTGGGAACGACAAGACCGCTATCAACGATACGCTCCAAGATATATTGGAGGACAAGGTGTCCGTTGGTGGGAAATCCGTTAGGGGCAATAGAGAAAAAGTAATTACCATCCTGTTGAAGACCTGGCTCACGGTGCCTTGTGAATTAGAAACCCTACGGGACGAGGGTCTGGAAATACTCCAGGGACTCGCCCGCAAAGACAGAATTGCTGTTCACTGGGGTATGGCGCTGGCGGCCTATCCCTTTTGGGGCGCAGTCGCCGCGCACACGGGCAGACTCTTGCGGCTCCAGGGGTCAGCCGCGGCAGCGCATGTCCAGCGCCGGGTCAAGGAGGAATACGGAGAACGTGAAACCGCTTCGCGGGCGGCTCGGCGCGTACTTCGGTCCTTCATCGATTGGGGAGTTTTGAACGAGACGCATGACAAAGGGGTCTACGCACAGGGGGAACAATACTCGGTTGAGGAACCCAGGCTCATCTCCTGGATGGTGGTAGCGTCTCTTCGTGCCCGTACGAACGAGTCTGCCGCCATAAGAGACCTGCTGGACAGTCCGGGCCTCTTTCCATTCCGTTTGGCCCACATCTCAGCCGAGCAAATGGCATCCCTCTCTCCTTGCCTGAATATCCTGCGGCACGGTCTGGATGATACCCTTGCGATGCTGCGTAAAGAAGGTCAGGCCGGCGAGAAGAGGGATTAAATAACCGCCTCCAACTGAATAATGACGTTGTCGCGATCACGCAGAAAACCAATGCCGTTATACTGACCATCCAGATAATTATACTGTACGCTCAAGCGAAACGGGTCGCGGATAAACGTGATTTCGGGTTGGACCAGCCAGGACCCCTGCCAGTCGTACAGGAAGATCAGCTTGGGCTCGACCGCGCCCGAGAAATAGGCAGTGGAGATCAACAGAGTTTGAATCAGTTGATGCTGGTCGATGTTGACAAAGCTATTATTGTCCCGGTTGGGATCGAAAATCGGAGCGGCAAAGTGGCCGAAGCCATACGAGCCCGACACCGCCGAGACCGGGGTGTCGTTGAAATCCAGGATGTGCCGGCCAAAAATCTGGCTGCTGATGAGAAAGGACTCGTTCGGGTTCAGCAGGCTGATATAGCGCGTCATATCTAGCCCGAGAGACCAGCGCACCACATCGGACCGGCTGATCTTATTCCGGTAGCGCATCAGGGGACGGCCCGTTTCCGGGTCGGTGCCGACCTGTTGGTAGCCGGGCGTGAGCGCGCCGGTTAAGGCCGGCCCCAGAAGCTGGTCCGAGGCGGAATTGTGAAAAAACGGCTCGGAGTGAAAATAGGCGAACTCGCTGCGGAGAATGGACGAGATGCGGGGAACACTGAAGGTGAGCGAGCCGCCGCTGATCTGTATTTTCGGATACAGCGCCTTGGCCTGAAAATGCTCGGTCAGGAAGCGACCCGTGTCACCCGCCTGCACCGCGGACTCAAAGGCACCCAGCCCGACGGGTCGGTTGGTCGGCGTGACGATGCGCAGCACGGGCGTATCCAGATAGGTGGCGTAGTGGGCCAGACTGAACATGACCTCGCCCCACACGCCGACAATACGCCCGCCGCCACGCGCGTCCGCAAAATTCTTTGAGGGTTTTTTGACTTGACCGGTGACGCCCGGCGGGTTGGGCGTGGACCAGGGAGAGCCGGTCGGAACCGGCGCGGCAATTTTATCGTCAAAGACCATAAAGCCTTCGAGGTTGAGCTCGGACAGCGGCCCCACGCCACCGAACCCATACACGACCCGCGCCATATCGAGCGGAACCCGGCGCTCGTCGAGCGACACCAGAAAGCCCCCAAAACCAGCATCGAGCGGATTGATCTGATCCAGCAGGCGAAACACATCGGTCTCGCCCCACGACAGGTTCTGGCGTCCGATCCGCAAGAAGAATGGCCCATAGGCATAGTTCACATAGGCTTCAAACAAACGATGCCGATGCCGCAGGCGTTGACGCGGGTCGGCATGCTGACAGCCAAAGCGCCGGGGGTGCGTCCGTTTTGCTTTGGTCGGCGTGCCGCAGTCCGCAAACAGCGGATAGCGCTCCCGAAAAACCGCCGGGCCATAGTCCCACACCCCATCGTATTCCCCTCGGTAGGTCACAAAATAGTCGAGGGTATCCGCTCTCAGCAGCCGCAGAGGAGCCAAGAGCGCTTGCAACGGTGCCAGCAGCCCGGTCGTATTCCCCGCCACCAGACCGGTCAGGTCATGACTCAACTCGCCCTGAATGAACGTCCGGTTCTGGAGCATATTCCAGTCGTTATACGGCGTCTGGAGGCGCGTATTCGCCTCCGATCGCTCGACCGAAAAGGCGGTGCGGTTATAGACCCGGCCGCTGAAGCGCAGGCTTTCGTCCTGATCCAGAAAAACGGCCCAGGTCGGACCGGACGGCAAACTCAACAGCACGCCAACCAGCAGACCGACCCACAGCCATCGTTTTCTCGCGCGCATCCCAACGTCCAGTGGAATATGCATTGCCGCTGTCTTACTTCCCACGCAGCATGAGCGTCATGACCGTGAACTGACTCGGAGGGAGAGCCCGGTTGAGGAAAATCTTGGTTATCTGAAAATTGTTGGCTCGTTCAAGCTGATAGTCAATTGATGCCTGGGCGGCAATCTGCGCTACCCAGTCCTTGTTGCCCCAGGGATCGAATTCGGGATGCCGGGCGACCACCATAAAACTCCGTTTATGCTGTCCCTCGTGGTCATACGTGAAGGAAAATAAGGGCAGGGAGGTCTGGACATCGATATACAGGATACGCCGGCTATACAGGGGATGAGAATTTTTCGGCGTGGCCTCAACCACCACGGCCCGGCGTAGCTCCCAGGGGTCAACCAGATACCAGTTGCCGCGCCCGCCCCAAGTCGGCGCGCTGGCCCGGATCGGGCCAGGGGCCAGGACCGTTTGCTCGCGTACATATTTCCAGTCATAGGCGTGAATATAGCCAAGGAAGCCGGAGCGGTCCTCAATCAGCACCACGCCCCGGCCGGGCGAGATGTATGGGGTATAAACAATTTTACGGGTGCGGCGCGTCTTTGGATCGTAGGCCCACTGGTCGTGCGGCAGGAAATCGTTGTCGGGCTGTACGGCCAGGATTTGATTTCCCTCGCTGTCAGACGGCGCCAGCATGCGGGTGTATTGTTTGGTGTAGACGCCCTGTTTCTCCCACTGCGGGACATTCTTTGCGCTGTCGGGACGATGCATGCCGTAGAGCGAGAAAAAGGCAAACGTCTGCGAGCGTTCCGTATTGCCATTGCTGTTGACGAGGCTATTCGTCGCCCACATTTGCGCGTCATCGCCCTGGTCGCGGTAGCGCAGATTCCAGACCGCTTTCAGCCCGGCCTGCGGGTCGTCCGCGTCGAGCACGGGAAAAGGCCGGCCGGCCACATAGTTCTGGAGTTCGCCCTCCCCGACCACCACTCCGCCATGATGGGCGAGCGTGGCGTCAATAAATACCTGTCGGAGTTGCAGGTCCGTGGTCTCCTGTACGCTGATCGAAAAATCGCCTGCCTCCAGATAGGTCAGAAGCTCCGGCGGCAAGACCGCAGCGGCGACCGCGGCATTGGTGGCGTCAATTTTCAGGCCGGGCTGGATGCCCTCCACCTGTGGTGACCCTTCCCGGTAGGGGGAAAAATCCTCAAGAATGCGCTCCCGTCCATTCTCTTGAGCCTGAGCAACCGGGGCAAAGGCCCCAAACACGACACAGGACACAAGCCAGCCTAGGAGGACACTCCCTCCACGAAAAATACTTGTCACGCTGTCTCCCCTGAGAAAATCCCGGCCCAAAAAGAGTAAACGTATCCTCCAATAGATATGAGATGCTGGACACGTTTACTCTTTACATCCCCTCCGGAGCCGGGATACTACGGGTCTTCGTTACCGAGCCTTTCTGCCTGAGAAAGCACAATTCCGCAACCGCTGCCTCTGAACGGCCAGACCGGCTTGCATCCCTCTCCCAGTCCCGCTAAGCAGACGGGCAAGTATAATTCATAGAGGAGGGATCAGATTATGAGTGCACAGGAAATCGAAGCCGCGGCCAGGGGCTTCTTTGACGCCTTTACGCAATTGGACGTGGAAAAGGCGATTGACATGCTGTCCGAGGACCTTGAGGTGATTGATCACGTCCCCTATCGGTTTGACAGCAAAGCGGAGTTCGCCGATTTTTTGCGGGGGGCGATGGCGGGCATTGCCTCGGCCAACTCCGGCCTGCGTCAACTGTCCTGCCGAATGGTCGGAGACAGTGCCGGCGTAGCAAATGGGTATGACACCTTTACCGGGGTGGGCAAGGACGGTCAGGTCAGCACCTTAAACGGACGGACCACCCTCGTCTTCGGCAAAGAAGGCGGCCAGTGGAAAATCGTCAGCGCCCATTTTTCTCCTCTGCCAACCCATTAACGCCATAACGCTCCCCTCCGAGCGAGGGGAGCATGGCTGGAGAAGCGGCCTAGGCGGCTCCGGCCCGCAGTACTTGACCGGGCAGGTCGCCGGTATGCTGCTGGTCTGCGTATAAGACCTCACCGTTCACGACCGTATGCATCACTCCCTGAGCGGGAACGACCAGACGCCGCCCACCGCCGGGCAGGTCGTAGCGCATCTCGGGTCGCTTGGGCGAGCCTATCGTGGTGGCATCAAAAATGGCGATATCGGCGGCCATGCCTTCAGCCAGCACACCCCGATTGGGCACGCCAAAGAATTGGGCCGGCTCGGAGGTGATCCGCTGGACCGCCCGCTCAATCGGCATGAGCTGTTTTTCACGCACCCAGGTGCCGAGCAGATAGGTGCAGTAGCCGGCGTCGCACAGCATATCCACGTGGGCGCCGCCGTCCGACAGGCCAATCATCGTGTTGGGATGGGTAATGAGTTCGGCCACGCGCTTTTCGTCCGCATTGAACAGGGCCATGACGTATTGGATGTTCAGGTTGTCCTCAATGGCCAAGTCGAGGAAGGTGTCCAGTCCGTCTTTCCCCCGCTCGCGGGCCACCTCGTCAACCGTTTTACCCTCGTATTTTTTGAGGCTTGGATTACTGACTTCCTGGATATCAACCCGGTCCCACTTGCCCGGAAAGACCCGCGGCTGCTCAAACGTCTTGCGCCAGACGCGGCGGAATTCGGGGTCGCGGTAGAGCGCGCTCTGCTCCTCTTCTCCTTTATTAAAGGCCGGGTTCCAGCACTCCAGATTGGCAAAGATGAACGGGTTGCGCAGGTTGACCTGCACGCTGAGCGGCCGACAGGTGACCTGCGGGACGATCCCGCGCCGGATCAAGGATTCGGTCTGGCGGAGCGTTTCCATGCAGACATCGGGCTGGTCGTCGCGTGACAGCATGGCCAGCCAGGTCACCGGACGATTACTCTGGGTGCCCAAATGGTCGAGCAAGGCATAGTCACTTTCTGTTACGACACCCGGCTGGTCGTTCAGGGCCAGCTCGATCGTGCCTCTGCCCAGGGACTTGAGAACACCGGCGTAGGCGGCCAGTTCGTCAAAGCTGGCCAGGCGGCAGGCGAGCGGCCGGCCCTGATAGCCGATATGCTGCGGGCCGTTGGTGGTCGAGAAGCCGAACGCCCCGGCCTGCATGGCCTCGCGCAGCAGGGCGGCGATCTGGCTTGTTTCCTCCGGCGTGGCGGCGCGATCCATGGATTCTTCACCCATCACGTAATGACGAAACGGCGTCAGGGGCGCCATAAACCCCAGGTTGATCCCCGAACCGCGCCTGTCGGCGGCGTCCATGTATTCGGGGAAGGTCTCCCAATCCCAGGTCACGCCTTGTGACAGTACGTCAAAAGGAATGGCTTCAACATTGACCAGATCCCAGGCCGCGATCTCGCGCACCGCAGGTTTGCACGGAGCCAGGCCCACGCCGCAGTTGCCCATGATGACACTGGTCACACCGTGCCAGGACGACGGCGAGATGACCGGGTCCCAACAGATCTGGGCATCGTAGTGGGTGTGGTGATCGATAAAGCCGGGGCTGACGGTCAGGTCGGAGGCATCAATGACCCTTTTTGCGCCTTCGGTGATTTTCCCAATTTCGGCGATTTTCCCCTGGGCGACCGCGATATCGGCCCGGACCGGCGGTGCGCCGCTCCCGTCAACGACCGTGCCATTCTTAATCAACAGTTCGTAGGACATGGTTCTCCCCTTCCTGTGTAATCCCTCGTTTTTTCGATGTATCGTATCGTCCTATCCTGTTCCCTCGGGCAGGGTCAAGCGTCGATCCCATGCGCCTCCCCTATCGGAGGACTTGACACACGGGCCGGGGAAAGCTGACAATTCCTCTCCTTCGTCAGACGGTCCGCAGCCCCATACCCAGGGGAGGCGACACGCCGGAGAAAGGACCTTCAGAGCGATGACAACCACGGGCACAGTCCTCCAGGAAGTCGAAGTCAAACTCCTCGCTGATGGCGCGACGGTCTTCGAGCAGATCGCGACCCGCTCTCAGCTCGGCCCTTTTCGTCTTGAGCGTCGCCCGACTCTCCAGTTACAGACAACGTATCTGGATACGGCTGACTTCTTCATCACTCGGCATGCGCTTGCCCTGCGTCTGCGGCGCATCGGGGACGACGGCTGGGAAGTTTCAACCAAGGGACAGGGCCAAGTCAAAGGGGCTATTCATGCTCGCCCGGAACGGACGCTGGTGCTGCCCGGTGCGCCGACCTTTCCCTTCGTCCCACCAGAAGAATTAGCCGATGGTTTGCCAGCCGTCGCGAGCGGCCAGACGCTGGCCCCGATTCTGATTTCCGAGGTGGAGCGACAACGCTTGGCCATCAAGCGGAACGCTGAGCCCCAAGAAACGGCGCTGGCAGAGGTGGCGCTCGATACGGCGCGCTATCGCGACCCGAAAGCGCCTGAGCGTGCCCTTGCCACGTTTTATGAAGTCGAGGTCGAGCTGGAAACCGGCACGCAGGAGGAGCTGAGACGGATCAGCCGTTTTCTCCAGGAGCATTTTCCCTTACACCCGTCACGCGATAATAAGCTGCATCGCGGCCTCGCCCTCTTATACGGGCCAGGGGTGTGGAAAGTCCCCTACGCGAGCCCGCTACAGTCGGGCGTGTGAGGCTCGTGAACCGTCTTTCCAAGGCTGTGCCGTTTTACGACCACGGGGCGACCGTAGAGATAAAGTCCGTGAAGGTCGTATGGACTTCCGCGCGCAGTTGCTCCTGCTGATTTTCGAAGGTCTGCGTCAACAGGTCAATTGTTCGATCAGTTCGGTGCCTCTGGCCGGGCGAGCCTGGCACTGCGCTGGCGAGGTTTCGTAGCATCTGCTGCTGGACATCGAGATCGTTGAGCTGACCTAACACGTCCTGGAGGGTGCGCAGACGCCGAATCGGTTCGGTCGTTACCTCCGCGGGGAAAACGCTGGCAAAAAACTCGAACAAATAGCGGAGTTTCTTACAGGCGATGCGCAGTCTGTGTAGCTGCTCGGAGGTGCTTGCCTTGAGAGCGTCGGGCGGTATGGAGGTGAGCACCTGCTGACACTGCCGGCGAATGGATTTGCGGACCAGCTTTGCCAGCTTGTGGCCGGCCTGCGGTCCCCTGGCTTTCGTATCCGTTGTCGCGCTTTCCCAGCGCTCAAGAATGGTCTCATACTGCTGGGTGTTCAACGCCTCCACCAGACGGTGATGGGTGGTGTAGCGTTCATGCCGAACGACCCGAAAAAGCGGCTCCATATCCGGGCGCAGTTCCGGCGGAAGAGCGGCCAGATAGTCCGCTTGCTGGAGCAGCAACACGTCCAGGTCGCGCAGGTGGTTGGTCAGGCTGCCTAGAAAAGACAGATCCGCACGCAGTTGTTTGGTCAGGCGAATCGGAAGCACCTTGGACAGTTGGCCGAGCAAGGACCGAGCGCGCCGCACGGCTACGCGCAAGTCGTGCAAAAACTCGGTATCGATATCGTGCAGGATACCCGGCCTGTTCTGTCTGACGATGTCGAGCAGAAAGGCCAGAATCGTACGCACCGCGCTATCCGCCCGCATATCGGGCTCGAATGCGAAGGCGAGTTTCGCGGAATACGCCCTGGCCTGTTGGACTGTGTACAGGGTCGCCAGCGGACCGCTCGGGGAAACCGGAGTCAGGGCTAAGGAATCCAGCCATGCGCACAGCTCACCCGCCGACTCGGCATAAGCCGAGACCTCGACCTGGGTCGGAAACGGGACGATCCCCCCGTAGTCTTTGGTTGCGCTCTCTTCAAAGACAATATTCGCCACGGGTCGATGGGGGGCCGCCCGCTCCGCGAGCGTAAGATACGAGGCGTGCACGACCGCCCGCTCCAGAAGCGCGCGGATTGAGACCAACGGCAGGAGTTGCGCTTTGAGGGGACTCTCTAGCCACTCGCTGACACGGGGCAGGAGCGCCGAGCAGGGCGTGCGTTCGCTCACCGGACGGTTGTCCAGCGACCAGAGCGCAACCGTATCGTGCGTTTGACACAAGGCCCGCTTACGCCGAAACAGGCGCCAGTCAAAGGTATCGAAATAACGCCGCGTCTGGGTTCCTAAAGAGGTGAGCTCAACGGGAAAACACGCCTGCAATTGGCACAGGAACTGGTCCTGGGTTACGTTCCCTGGCAAACTATAGCGGGTCCGCATACTCATGTCCGATTCTTCTGTGTTATGAGACAGGCCCCTGACCATGCCCGTAGTATAGAGACCTGCCAGGACTAATAAAGGTAGCCCCAAAAATGAACGCCCAGCCCGGCACCTATGCCCTCCTCTTGCAAGCCGACCGGCGGCAGACCGTCCGGATTGGGCGGCTGGGCCAGCTTGCCGTTGAGCCGGGCTGCTATATCTACGTTGGCAGTGCCCTGGGATCGGGCGGAGTGCGGGCGCGTGTCGGTCATCACGTCCATATTACCCAGCGTCCGCACTGGCATATCGATTATCTCCTCCGGGCGGCTGCGCTCCGACACGTCTGGTATTCATGCGATTCCGTTCGTCGAGAACATGCCTGGGCGGATATTTTTGCGCATATACGGGGCGCATCGATTCCTCTGCCCGGCTTTGGCGCATCCGACTGCGCGTGTCTAACCCATCTGTATTTCTTCCCGCGTCAACCCCGGCTGGATACCTTTCGGCGCAGACTGCGGGTCGCTCTTCCGCAGCATAGTCGAGTCGAACGGCTGGCGGTGGAAGGAAGAGCCTGTCTTGTCTGACAGGCCCGGACTGTTCTATAGAGTAGCGGGTATAAGGATAGAGCATGGGAGCACGCACCGGAGCAGAGTTTACTGCGGGCCTGCGCGACCAGCGTGAGGTCTGGCTGGGCAACGAGCGCGTCGAGGATGTGACCACCCATCCGGCCTTTCGCGCCGCGGTCGAGAGCATTGCGCGTTTATATGACATGCAGCACGACCCGGCCTATCGGGACACGCTGTGCTACCCCTCGCCGACGAGCGGTAATCCGGTCGGGCTGTCATTTCTGATCCCGCGCACGCGGGACGACCTGGTGCGGCGGCGGGCCATGAGCAAGGTCTGGGCGGATGCGACCTGCGGCATGATGGGCCGCAGTGCGGATTTTCTCAACGCCATGCTCACCGCCTGGGCGGCCAAGGCCGACTATTTTGCCCGGCAGAGTCCGGAGTGCCGGGAACGCGTCCTGGACTATTATGAGCACTGCCGCGAGAACGACCTGTTTCTCACCCATACCCTGGTCGATCCGCAAGTGGACCGTTCCAGGAACCGGGCCGAGCAGGACGATCCGCATCAGTGTCTCGGTATTGTAGACGAGACGGCTGAGGGGCTGGTGATTCGAGGCGCGAAAATGATTGCCACGGCCGCGCCGTTCGCCGATGAGATTCTGGCCTGGCCCTTTCCGCCAACCCTGAGCGCGGCAGAGTCGGCCTACGCCCTTGTCTTTATCATCCCGGTGGCCTCGCCGGGGCTGAAGATTCTGTGTCGCGAGTCTTTTACCCGACCGGGTGCAGTAGAAGATCATCCGCTGAGTGCCCGCTTTGACGAGATGGACGCGGTCGCGGTTTTTGATGATGTGGTCGTCCCCTGGCAGCGCGTTTTTCTGCACAAGGATGTCAAACTGGTTGGCCAGATGTATACCGGCACCCGCATTCGAGAATGGACGGCCCACCAGACCAATACGCGGCTGCTGTCGAAGCTCGAGTTTGTCTACGGCACGCTCAGCCTCATGGCTGAAGCCATCGGGGTCCAGGACAAACCCGTCGTCCAGGAAACCCTGGGTGAAGCCGCCAGCTATGTGGAAATCATTAAATCCATTCTCCTTGCAGCGGAACACGAAGCCGAAATTGACCCGTCCAACGGGGCGATCTACCCTGCCCTGGCGCCCCTGCAAGTCGGACGGGCCTGGGGGCCGCGGATCTACCCGCGCTTGATGGCCATGATACGTCGGATCGGCGCGGGCGGGTTGATGCAGTTGCCGGCGACGTTCTCTGCCTTTGACGGGCCGACCGGCCCGGACCTGGAAAAATACTACCGCGGCGCCCACATCCCGGCCCAGGACAAGGTCCGGCTCTTTAAGCTGGCCTGGGACCTGGTCGGCTCCGATTTTGGCTCACGCCACGAGCTGTACGAAATGTTCTACGCCGGCGACCCCAGCATGATTACGGCCAGCCTGCACCGTGATTTCGACACTGCCCGGTGTACGGATCGGGTCAAGGCATTTCTGGGCTTGGGGGAGTAGAGCCCTAGACCGGTATCGCCAGCAGTTCGCCCAGGTGCCGGTCGATCTGTTTCAGATAGTCCGGCTCGATGCCAAACAGCCCGAGGTGGCCGTAGATGCTGTGAATCACCCGGAACTCGCTGTTGGGAATGAGTTGCTGCTCGGCCTCACAGTCGCGCGGGGGAAAGAACATGTCTTCGTCAATCGGCAGGACAAATACTTTTGCTTGAATCCGCTCAAGCGCCTGCTTCAGGTCTCCACCGGTATGCCGACTGACGTCACCCCGCTGCCATTTCCAGGCCATGCACAGCAGATTGTTCGGGTCCATGGGCAGAAAATAGTTTTCTACAAAACCGACCACAAAGTCTTCGGTGGAAGAGAAGCCCAACTCCCGCCAGGCTTCCTGCTTGAACAGCTCGGTACAGAAGCCCATCACGGACCACAGGCGGGCCTGGCGACGCAATCCGACCTGGACCGCGTGCGAGTCGGTATACCAGCCGTTATGCCAGGCCGGGTCTGAGGTGATGGCCTCGTTCAGGGTCTCAACGTACAGAAAGTCGTGCGGCGTGTTCCTGGCCGTGCCGCCCAGCGGGGCCGCACGTTTGACCATATCGGGATAGCGCACCGCCCACTCATAGGTCTGCTGCGCGCCCATGGAGCCGCCGCACACCAGTTCCAGATGTTCAATACCGAACTGTTCGGTCACCAGCTTATGCTGGGCAAGGACGTCGTCGCCGATTCGGATGCGCGGGAAACGCGCCATATTGAACGGAGCGGGCGTATTGGACGGCGAACTCGACAGGCCATTGCCGAGTTGGTTGGCGATAATGACAAAATACTTGTCCGGATCGATTGCCCGGCCTTTGCCCACATGGACGTCCGCCATGATCTTACTGGTTCCCGAGTACCAGGTCGGCAGGAGGATGGCATTATCCTTTTGGGCGTTCAGCGTTCCCTGGGTGGTATAGGCGAGCTTGCCGTCGTGCAGCGCCCCGCCTTCTTCCAGGGGAAAGTTGCCGAGATCGAACAGCTCAAATGGGCCGTGGTTCTCGTGCGAGTAATAGTCGTTGAATACGCTGGACATGCTGCGTCTCCTTGTCTGCTGAGCGCCTGCTGTTTGAATCAGCCGTCTGGTTGGGGTATAGCTGATTCGGATGGAAAGCCCAAGAGAAATACCATGCCACACGACGCGCCCACAGACAGTCTGAACGCGGAACTCGACGCCATAGAATACTACTTCGAGCAGGGCGTCACCGACGGGCTGCCCATTGTTCCGCCAACGGAAGAGCGGATGCAATCCATGCTGGCCGCCACCTCCCAGGCCGCAGACGAAGTGGTCGCGCTGGTACCGCCCAATTTTGGTGCAGCCTCGGTTGAGAAGATTGCCGTGAATGCGGTCATGGCCGGCTGTAAGCCGGAATTCCTGCCGGTCGTTATCGCCGGTGTGCGGGCCATGTGCGACGAACGGGTCAGTCTGCATGGCGTGCAGGGCACCACCCACACGGCCACGCCGCTGTTTATTATCAACGGCCCGATCCGCCGGCAGCTCGATATCAATTGCGCCGCCGGCGTGTTTGGTTCGGGCTGGCGGGCCAACGCGACCATCGGCCGGGCGCTGCGCCTGATCATGCTTAATATCGGCGGTGCGCATCCGGGCGAGATCGATAAATCGACCATGGGCCATCCCGGTAAATACACCTATTGCATCGGCGAATACGAAGAACAGAACCCGTGGCAGCCGCTTCATGTCGAGCACGGCTACGCGCCGGAGCAGAGCACCATCAGTGTCTATTGTTGCGACGCCCCACAGTGCGTCAGCAATCACGGCAGCCGCACGGCGCGCGGCATTCTGGACACCCTCGGGGCCAGCATGGCCGTCGGCTGGAGCGATAAGACCTATCTGGCCGGCAACTATATTGTTGTGCTCGGCCCGGAACACGCCAACAGCATTGCCGCGGACGGCATGAGCAAACAGGACGTCAAGCGCTATCTGTACGAGAACGTCCGGCGGCCGCTGCACGAACTCTTGCCAGGACCGGACGGCAGTGAGGGCCTGAGGCGAGAACGCCTGCCCGGCTGGCTCAACGCCACAGACGACTTCAGCCTGATTCCAAAAGTGTCCTCACCCGACGGCATTATTCTTGTCGTGGCCGGCGGGACAGCCGGACGCTTTTCCGTGCATATGTGCGGCTGGGGTGGAGGCGCTGGGCAGAGTGATCTGGTGACCGTCCCCATACAGCCATAACGCCCGCAAGAGGAGAACGACATGCCAAAACTCTATGACCCGACCGCAGCCCCGAAACAGGCCACCGCGGCGCTCGCGGCCCGTTTGCCGGACTTGCACGACAAGACCATCGGCCTGCTCGACATCAGCAAGGCCAAGGGCAATTTTTTCCTGGACCGCGTAGCAGAGATGCTGACGGCGCAATTCCAGCCGCGCGCAATCATCCGACGCACAAAGCCTACGTTTGCCCGTCCGGCACCGGAAGACATCCGCCAGGAGCTGGTGCAAAAGTGTAATTTTCTGATTGAAGCCCTGGCCGATTGAGGGTCATGTACAACGTGCAGTGTGCACGACGGTATCTTTTTTGAAAAAGCCGGTATCCCTTCGGCGGTGTTTGCCACGACCGAGTTTTCCAATGCTGCGCTCGCCCAGGCCAAGGCACTCGGCTTGCCGGATTTCAAGGTCATATTAGTAGAACATCCCATCCAACCCCTCACCCCGGAAGAAGTCCACGGCCGAGCCGAGGCGGTGTTCGGTCAGATGGTTGAAAAAGTGACGGGACAGGCGGCTTCCTCGTCTGAGTAAGCCCGGTCGTCTGGGCTTACTCGGCCAACGGGATGATACCCATCACCACCGCTTCGTCACTCACCACTCGGGTGGTATGCCCCTGGCCGGTGGTGTCTTCAACCAGGCGGGCGTCGCCGGGGCCAAAGCGCCGGGTAGTGCCGTCGCCCAGGCCGATTTCCAGTTGCCCGGAGACAAGAATCACGTATTGCCGACGCGGCGCGGGATGCCAGTCCATAAAAGTCCCCACCGGCACTTCTACAAAAGAGATATGTGACGTGGCCTGCGGCTCGGTCAGGCCTGGATGCGAGGCCAGGCTCTGGTCTTCAAAATGTGATTGGCCGTCGTCCCCAGTGTACAGGCGATACAGTCCCATTGCTTCTCTCTCCTACTCCGGCTGAATCGGATACGGTTTGAGTGCATTATTCCACATGATCTTACGAAACTTAGGTTCGAGATATTTTTCAAACAGGTCCGGCGGCTCCAGGATATGGGAGTCACTATCAATGAGGCGAGGACGCTTGCTCATCGTTCCCCTCCTTTTTTAAACAATCCGCTCCGTCAACTTCAGCCGCACCCGAGCATACTCCAGAGCCGTATCAAGTTGCGCCGGTCCTTCCAAGAGGCGCTTTGACACTCTTGCCGTTTCGCAGGATAATCTCGCCAGCAAAGACAAGGAGCGTACAGCATGACCGATATGACAGACAAAGTCGCCTTGGTTACCGGAGGCAGTTCGGGCATTGGCCGGGCAACCGCCCTCGCCTTCGCCCGTGACGGCGCCAAAGTCGCGGTTGCCGATCTCAATATCGTCGGCGGCCAAGAGACGGTAGCCCTCATCACAGGGGCCGGTGGTGAAGCGTGTTTCATTGAAGCCGACATGGGCGAGGCGGCCTCCGTAGCCGCCATGGTCGAAAAGACCGTCGAGACCTACGGCCGGCTCGACTACGCCCATAACAATGCCGGCATCGAAGGCGTACTCAAAAGGACGGCCGAGCAGGCCGAAGGGGATTGGGCGCCGGTCATTCAGATTAATCTGAAGGGTGTCTGGCTGTGTATGAAGTATGAGATTCCCCACATGCTCCGGCAAGGGGGTGGAGCCATTGTCAACACGTCCTCAGGTGCGGGCTTAATCGGAGTGAAGCGCATGTCCGCCTATGTTGCCAGCAAGCACGGCGTGGTCGGGCTGACGAAAACCGCCGCGCTTGAATACGCCAAATCCGGCATTCGGATCAATGCGGTTTGTCCGGGGGTAATCAAGACGGCCATGGTCGACCGGGTCTCGGGCAATCGGCCGGACGTGCTCGATAAAATGATTGCCGCGGAACCCATAGGCCGTTCCGGGCAGCCGGAAGAAATCGCCGCGACCGTGGTGTGGTTGTGCTCGGACGCGGCCTCCTTTGTCACCGGTCACGCCATGGCCGTGGATGGCGGGGCGGTCGCGGCGTAAACCTGGGAGACTGACAGGTGTCGTCTCTCGGCGGATCGGTGGGACTATCAGCCTCCTGCTGTGGCGGGCGAGGCCGCTGTTTCAGAACAACAAGTAGGGGGGACATGCATACGTCCCCCCTACTGAACATCCGTAATCACGAAGTTCTGACTATTCTGTTGCCACTCCAACCGTGTACTCTGCCCCTGGTGCGGGAAGCCCTCCACCACACATTCCCCCACGGCCCCTTGCAGAAACTCCTGCTGATCCCCCTCGCCCACCGTCTTCACCCGCACCATCGCCCGGCTCAGTTCCATCCCATCGACAAAGGCGGTGACTCTGTGTTCACCATCGCCCAACCGGTTCCAGTTGAATAACAGCTCAAACCCATTGTCCACGTCCCCACAGGTATCCTGCGTATCCAGCCGCTCCATGCCATACGCCGCCATGTACTGCTCGACCTCTCCCTGCTCGGTCTCGATCTCGACCTCCACAAACTCGGCGTCGCACACCCAACCCCACACCATGCCCACCCCACTCTGAAACGAGTGCGGGCTCGGATTCTCCAACTTCCCCCCCAGATCTTCTGAGCCCAGATAAAAACCCGAATTGATGATGAAGTCGGTTGAGAGGGTGCTGCCGTCCGGCAACGGGATGTTGCCGGAGAACACGCGGGCGTAGCCCACCTTCGGGATGTCGGCGCTGTCAGTATCGTCGGCGGGGTCGTCGAAATGATACTCCCAGAAGCCGCCTTCCGGGCCACTTTCAGCCGCGTCGATGAGTTGATCCACGATGAGCTCTCCGGTCACGGCGTCGCGGGAAATTCCTGCTTGTCGAAGCTCGAACCGGTCCGGAAACGCTCCGTGAAACAGGATGAGATTGGTGGCAGGTTGCAACACGGCAACGTACACGGAACCGTGTCTCCAGGGCCCGTTCGGATCCCGAAAGGCGATCCTGGCTTTCGAGGCCGCCGCTGCATCGCCGGTACTCGTGATTTCAAGAAAGTGATTGCCCGCTTGCGTGACGAAGGCCCTCAAGGTCTCGCGGTCCACCACGTCCCTGGCGGTGACGGCCGGATCGCCGTAATCGATTGTTTCATCGTCAATGGAGACCAAATGAGACTCATTGATATCGAATCCCGCGAGCAGCACGATCGGAGCCCCTAATTCGGGCGAGTTATAGACAGCGGCATGGCCGGAGGCGCCGGGTATACCCGATCGTAGGGGTGTAGGGGTGGTCGCATCGAATGCAGCATCTGCTTCTTGCAACAACACGCCAAACACGGTTTGGAACGCGAGAGTGGCGGCAGCAGGATCGGCACCAACCAGGTTGCCCAGATCGGTTGGGGAGACGCCCAGCGCAGAAAGGATCTCTACATAAATCGCGGGCTTAAGCAGCCGGCCCGATAATGACATGTCCTTCGCGTGAATGTACACCCTGCCGTCGGGCGTCAGGGTTACGATGTACGTGGAACCGGAACGCCAGGGACTGCCCTCCTGCCTTATGATACATCCGATATATTGACCTTGTTCCACGCTCGTGGCCTGCTGGGAATGTTCCCTGGACCGCTCTCTCACGGCCAGCGTGAAGTCCATCAGGGTAGCGCTGCCGTCTTCCACCTGTTGCGCCGTCACACGTGGATCCGCGGGAGGAGTCACGTCGGAGGGCAGCGGACAATCGAGCTGTGCCTGCGCGAAGGCCGGGCGTACATCGGAAAAGACGCCGGCCAGCACGAGCAGGCCGCTCGCAAGAATCAGCGCTGTCGCGGCACCCAAAGCCCCGTTTTTCCGTTCCCACTGAATGTCTACTCCTGCGACCATGTGAAACTCCTTCCTTCCAGATGGAAAATACAATCTGAGCGTACCTGTATAATGCATTCGGCTTGTATGTAAAGAGCCTCTGGTGACGGTAGTGTCTCAGTTTGCATCCTTTGGATTTCGCTCTTGTACGGGGGACCTTGACGCCGCTGCCCGCAGGGTCTTGTCCGCACTGCGTAACCCCGTATAGGGGAGGAACTACGGGGCTGGCTGCCTACTCTTTGCCCAGGCCGCCATGCCCCCGAACAGGTCAGCAAAGCTCGGCGCCGCGGTTTCGCCGCTGAACTCGCGATAGAGCGTGTTCACGTTCACGACAATGCGCTCGGCATCCCCCCACGCAGAGTAATCATTCAGCGTAATGTCGTGAGCCGCTTCGGTTTCAGACATGCCGGCGTCAAAGCGTTTGCGTGTTTCTACTTCGATATATTGCAGATAGCCTTTGACCGACTCGACGCCACGCTTGTCGGTGATCGGCCCATGCCCCGGCACGACCGTTTCAACCTCGAGTTCGAGCATCAGATCACAGGCTTTGATCCAGTTGGCAATCGGCCCGTTCCACATCAGGGGTGTCCCATCAATAAAAAGAATGTCGCCGGTGAAGATGGTCCGCTCGCCGGGTACATAGGCCAAGACATCGCCCCGCGTATGGGCCGGCCCAACTTCAATAAGCTGGACGTCCTTGTCTCCAACCTTGAGATCAAGTTGGTTCTCAAACGTGCGCGAGGGATGCGTCGGCGTAATGTCGTCAAAGCGAAACGAGCCGAGAATCTCAGTCAAATACTCGCCCAGCTCGCCCATAGTGGGAGCCGCTTTCATCATATCGGCAATACGGCTGGGTGGGAGTTCTTCCATCTCTTCTGCACACGCCTTGGAGGCGATGATTTCTGCGTCGTGCACGAGTTGATTGCCGAACCAGTGGTCGCCATTGGCATGCGTGTTCACCAGCGTGTTTATCGACTTGGCTCCGGTTGCATCTCGCATGGCAGCCAGCATCTCCCGCGTGAGGGCGAGGTCAAAGAGCGTATCAACCAACAAAGACTGATCCCCATCGACAACCAGCCCGGCGTTACTCCAGCCCCATGAACCGTCAGGCAGCAAATAGGCATAGACGTCATTCCCCAAATCGTGGAGTCCTTTGGTGTAGTTCCATTTCGGCATTGGTGTAGCCCTCCTTGCGTGTGGTCTTAGCAAATGTTGGCTGAAACGAGTAGAGCGCGCTCCCCCGCTTCCCTCCTTTTACACACAGACGCATGCCTGATACAGCAGGACGGGGCAGAGATTGGCAGTACCGTGAGGGATGATCAGGACAAACAAAGGAGCATATCCATGGCAAATTTGATGCAGGACAAAGTCGCCCTGGTTACCGGTGGTAGCTCGGGTATTGGCCGCGCTACCGCACTGACGTTTGCCCGAGAAGGAGCCAAGGTCGTGGTGTCCGATGTGGCGCTTGAAGGCGGACAAGAAACGGCCAGCCTCATACGGGAGGCCGGCGGTGAGGCGCTCTTTGTCAGCGCGGATGTATCACAGGCCGCCCAGGTCGAAGCCCTCGTTGCCAAGACAGTTGAGACCTTTGGACGGCTGGACGCGGCCCACAACAACGCCGGGGTTGAGGGCAGCTCGGTGATGACGACCGACTATACGGAAGCGGATTGGGACCAGGTGATTGCCATCAATCTGACCGGCGTCTGGTTGTGCATGAAGTATGAGGTTCCCCAGATGCTCAGCCAAGGCGGGGGCGCGATCGTCAACACGTCTTCAGCCGCCGGGCTGCTCGGGTTTCGCAGGGGCTCGGCCTATGTGGCCAGCAAACATGGCGTGCTCGGCCTGACCAAAACCGCGGCCCTGGAGTATGCCAAGTCCGGCGTTCGGGTGAATGCCGTCTGCCCCGGCGCGATTGATACGCCCATGATGGGCCGGCTGACCGACCATCGTCCCCACCGGGCCGAGAAGATGGCCTCCTTTGAACCGGTCGGTCGCATGGGCAGCCCCCAGGAAATCGCCGAATCGGTGGTGTGGCTGTGCTCGGACGCCGCCTCGTTCGTGACCGGACACGCGATGTCCGTCGATGGTGGCCTGGTTGTCCAATAAGAACGGCTTTCGTTGTGAACATATGTGGAAAAGCAAAAATAAAGGAGGATAACAGCATGGGAACCCTGACAAGCGGTAAAGTCGCCCTGGTCACCGGGGCCGGCTCGGGTATCGGGCGGGCTGCGGCCCAGATATTTGCCCGCGAAGGGGCCAAGGTCGCAGTGGCCGATGTTAATGTGGCCGGAGCCGAGGAAACCGCGAAAATGATTCAGGGCGCCGGCGGCGAGGCGTTCTGCATTAAAGCCGATGTGTCCAAGGCCGCGGAAGTCGAGGCCATGGTGAGCGCGGTGGTCGAGACCTACGGTCGCCTGGATTGCGCCTATAACAACGCCGGTATTGAGGGCGCGCTGGCCTCAACCGCGGATTATACCGAGGCGGACTGGGCGCCGGTGATTGCGATCAATCTGACCGGCGTCTGGCTGTGTATGAAGTATGAGATTCCACACATGCTCAAAAACGGCGGGGGGGCCATCGTCAACACGTCCTCAGCCGCCGGGCTGCTTGGGGCGCCGCGGATGCCGGCCTATGTGGCCAGCAAGCACGGCGTGGTCGGCCTGACCAAAACCGCGGCCCTGGAATACGCCAAATCCGGCATCCGGGTGAATGCGGTCTGTCCGGGCATTATTGATACCTCCATGGTCGGCCGGCTCAAAGAACGCCGACCCAGAATGTTCGAGAAGATTGAAGCCGGCGAACCCATCGGTCGCATGGGTCGGCCGGAAGAAATTGCCGAAACCGCAGTCTGGCTGTGTTCCGACGCGGCCTCGTTTGTCACCGGTCACGCCATGGCTGTTGACGGTGGGATTGTGGCGCAGTAGCCGAACCCGACAAAACAGGAGGACCTTTCTATGGCGATGTATTGCGGACTGCACGTGGGTGGCGGGGCGGCGCTGCGCGAGATCGATGGGGCACGCAAAATCGGTGAGACCGCGGAAGCCCTCGGCTATGACAGTATTGTGACTGGCGACCACATCACCATCCCGAAAAAGATCGACTCGACCTATCCCTATGTTGATGCCGCCCAGGCGCGCGGCCAGGACCCCTATTCGGTGTTTACCTCAATGGAATGGATGGACGCCTTCACCGTCCTGGCCTTACTCATTCCGGTTACGAAAACGGTCAGGCTGGGGACCAGCGTGACCATCGTTCCCTACCGCCATCCCTTGGAGATGGCGCGGGTGGTGGCCTCGCTTGACGTGGCGTCAGGCGGACGGATGATCTTTGGCGCCGGCGTGGGCTGGATGGCGGATGAGTTCGAGCTGCTCGGCGTGCCGTACAAAGAACGGGCCCCCCGTACGCGGGAATATATTGCCGTCATGAAAGAGGTCTGGACGAACGAAACGCCCCGCTTTGCGGGTAAGTTCGTCCAGATCAATCGCGACCTGCATTTTGCGCCCAAGCCGACCCAAAAACCGCACCCACCCATCTGGGTTGGCGGCGAATCCACCCCGGCGCTGAAACGCGTGGTGGAATTCGGTCAGGGTTGGCATATCGGCCCGCTGCCCCTGAGTGATATCCAGCACCGCTTTGATGAATTGCGCCAGCTCATGGAAGCCGGCGGGCGGGATTATGCCGAGTTGGAAATCACCTCAATGGTGGACCCCAGCGTCACTCCGGCTGAAATCCGCGCCTACCGCGACGCGGGCCTGCACGGGCTGCACGTCACCTGCGCCGCACCCAAGCCCGAGAGCGTCTGTCAGGTCATGCGTGACTTCAAGGCCAAGATGGAAGATGCGTTGGGATGAAACCGCTCCTTCCGTTGCAATAAGTAGAAAGGAACACGCAATAATGGCCATCCCTACGCAAGCTGAACTGTATAGGCCAATTCTAGAAATTGCCGCCTCAGTCGGCGAGAGATTGAAACCTAGCCAAGTCGCCGACTTGGTTAGCGACCAGTTCAATCTCTCAGATGAGGAACGACAAGAAAAGATTAAATCCGGGGCACGACGAATAAAAAAAGTGGCTGACTGGGCAGTGTGGTCTTTGAGAAAGGCCAGTTTAATGCATAGTCCGTCACACGGCTGGTCGGAAATTACTCAGCAGGGTCGGGAATTTCTCGACAGCCATGCGGGCGCGATAACCAACGCTGATCTACCAAAGCTCCAACAAGCCAACGGTGCCGAAGCTGACACCACAAACACTTCTAACGGTAGCGTTGAAAGCAACACCGACGTCACGCCCGAGGAACTGATGGAGCGGAGCGACCGGCAACTACGGGCCAAACTCGCAGACGAGTTGCTGGAAAGCATTATGAAATTGACGCCTGACCGATTCGAGCAACTTGTAGTCAACCTGCTAGAGAAAATGGGATACGGGAAAGGCGAGGCCGTCGGACGTAGCGGCGATGGCGGCATTGACGGCATCAATCAGGACCCGCTCGGATTGGAGAAAGTCTATATTCAGGCCAAACGCTGGTCGAGTCAGGTCGGCGAGCCAGAGATACGCAACTTCTCCGGTAGCCTCGACGCTAAAGGCGCCGCGAAGGGCGTCTTCATCACCAACTCAACCTTCAGCAGCACCGCAAAGGAAACCGCTCGGAACATTTCGGCGGGTAACAAGCTCATCCGGCTGATTGACGGTCAAGAGTTGGTAAAACTGATGATCCAGCACGGTGTCGGCGTAGTCACCGAATCTATTTACGAGGTCAAAAAGATGGATGAAAACTACTTCACCGAGGACGCTTAGCGCCAGGTCGGATTACGCTTCGCTAATCCGACCTACCCCACTGAGGTCCGGGAATGAACATCAAAGGGAGTCATACACTTGATCGTCCTCGTTATCCCATTCCTGGAAGGATTGCTCGGCTGCTTTGAGGACAAATGACGATTCTTGCCTATGCGCGAAATAGGACTCCAGAGCCTGCGCGACGACGGCCTTTTGCGTTCTTCCTTCCCGTGCGGCCTGCGTCCGTAACATCTCAACCAGTTCGGGTCGGTCACGGAAGTCGAAACTGATTTTTCGTGCTTTCATGCCTTTTGGCTTTCCAGTTTTCTTGAAAACTGTCAACCTGGCATCTTTCCTCTGCGGCTCACTCTTGACACTCTTTTCTCTCCCCCATAAGCAGGAGCTTTACAGTATCATCCCGAATGAGGAGTGCACATGTGGCGGGTAGGCGTCGATGTTGGCGGAACATTTACTGACCTGTTTGGCTGGGAAGAAACGACCGGCGAGCGCGTTACGGCCAAGGTTCTGACCACCCCCTGGGACCGCTCCGTGGGCGTTATTGAGGCCGTCAAAAAGGCCGCTCGGGATTCTCTCGAAGCGGTCGAGCAATCGGGCATTCCGTTTGACCAGATCTCCTGCCTGGTCCACGGCACGACCACCGCCACCAATGCTCTGATTGAACGCTCCTACCCGGACCCGGCCCTAGTCACCACCCAGGGCTTTCGGGACACCATCGAAATCGGTCGTCAGCATCGAAAGGAACTGTACGACCCCTATCAGGTCAAACCCAAACCGCTCATTCGGCGTCGCTATCGCTACACGGTCCCGCAACGCACGAACGTCAAAGGCGAAGAAGAACGCCCGCTCGACGTAGCGACCGCGCAGCAGGTAGCCGAGCAAATAAAGGCGGAAGGGCTCCGCTCGATTGCCGTGTGTTTCATCAACTCCTATGTCAACGCCGCCCATGAGCGGCAGATGCGCGACATCCTGCTGGAACACATCCCTGATGCGCATATCATGCTGTCGGGCGAGACGCGGCCCCTGTTCCGTGAGCACGGCCGTTTTGTGACCACCGCGGTGAGCGCCGCGCTCAAGCCGGTGATGGGCGCCTATTTCGATCATCTACTGGAGCGCCTCACCCAACAGAGCTTTGATGGCTCGCTGCTGATTCTCAAAAGCAGCGGCGGGGTGATGGGCGTCGACCTGGCCAAAGAACACCCGGAAGAATTGCTGGAGTCCGGGCCGGCCGGCGGGGTGGCCTATGCCGGCTATCTGGCTGATGCCATACACGAGCGCAACATTATTTGCGCCGACATGGGCGGCACGAGTTTTGATGCCTCGATTGTCGAAGACGGCAAGGGGCTCGTCACCCGTGAGTATGAACTGGAATTTGAGCTGCCGATTATCCTGCCCATGCTCGATATCCACAGCGTGGGTGCCGGCGGCGGTTCGATTGGCTGGGTGGATAGCGGCGGCTCGCTGAGAGTAGGACCGCGCAGCGCCGGTTCGCAACCGGGGCCGGCCTGTTATGGAAACGGCGGGACCGAGCCGACGATCACGGACGCCAACCTGCTACTCGGTCGCCTGGAGCCGACCCTGGGGGGGAAGATCAACCTGGACCGGCAGGCGGCGGAACAAGCGGTGACCGCCGTTGCCCAGCAACTGGGCCTGTCGCCGGTCGAAACCGCGGACGCCATGATCCAGATCAGCTGTGAAATCATGGCCCAGGCCGTCAAAAAGGTCATTATCAACAGAGGCCGTGATCCGCGCGATTTTGTACTGACCAGTTTTGGCGGAGCCGGGCCCATGCACGCCTGCTTTGTTGCCCGGGCGATGAATATTCCGAAAGTCATCGTGCCGGCCGCCGCCGGGGTGGCCTCGGCCTTTGGCGCAACCGTCATGGATGTTCGCCAGGACGTCGAGCAATTCATGTACGCCCCGCTTGGCGAGGTGGACCTGGACCGGCTGAATAGCGTGTATGCCGAACTCGAACGGACCGCCCGCAGCCTGCTCGCCCGCGACAATGTCTCGGCAGAGAATGTGCTGCTCAGCCGCACCGCCCAGATGCGCTATGTGGGCCAGACGTATGAAATTGAAGCGCCCATTCCGGATGGCGCGCTGACCGATGACGCTCTCGCCAGCATTGCCGACACCTTTCACGCCGTGCACAAGCAGGAGCATGGCGTCAGTTCGGACATCTTTGACCCGGCGTTGGTCTCTCTCAGCGTCGCGGCGACCGCGCCGACCGCAGCCCTGCCGCCCTATAGAAATGTCGCCACCGAAAACGTAGTGGCCATGAAGAGTTCGCGCTCGGTATACTTTTCCGGAGAATGGCTCGCCTGTCCGATTTACAACGGCCAGATTCTCCAGCCGGGTACGGAGCTGCAGGGACCGGCGATTCTGGAATATCTGGATTCGGTGGCCGTGCTCCCACCCGGCGCGCAGGCAACGGTTGATACCCTGGGCAATCTTATTATACAAGTAGGACGATAGTCAGGCAGAATCAGTTTTGCATTCGTAGGAGGATGGGCATGCAATCAGGCGCACTCGAACAGGCAGGCGACAGCATTAAAAATCGGGCCGGACTCGATCATATTACCTTTGAGGTCTTGCGGAATCTGTTTGAATACACCTGTGATCGGATGACGGCGGTGCTCCAACGGGCATCATTCTCGCCCATTCTGTCCGATATGGTTGATTTCTCCAATGCCATTTATGATCCGGAGATGCGGCTGCTGAGCCAAGCCGCCAACGTTCCCGTCCACCTGGCGGCCATGAAGTTTTCGGCCCATGCCGTGCGCGACGAGTTCGGTATCGAAAATATGCAGGAGGGCGACATCTATGTGGTGAACGACCCCTACCGGGGCGGGACTCATATTAACGACATCTCCTGGATTAAGCCGATTTTTTATCAGGGCACGGAACTGCTGGGCTTTGCGGTCAGCCGGGGCCACTGGATGGATTTTGGTGGCGGAGCGCCGGGCGGCCAGTCATGGGGAACGCATATTGCGGAAGAGGGACTCCGCATTCCGCCCATCAAGGCCTTTGAGAACAATGAGATCAAACCGGAAATCCTCAAGATTCTGCTGGCCAATACCCGCACCCCGCATTTTATCCAGGGCGACCTCCAGGCCCATGTCGGCTGTCTTAAAGCCGCGGAAGAGGAAATGCAGTCCGCGGCCGAGCGCTATGGTCTGGAGACGGTCAGGGCCGCCATGGCCGAGTTGATCGCCTATACCGAGCGGATAGTCCGCAAGAAAATCGAGAGCATCCCGGACGGGGTGTATACCGGCGAGGATTATGCCGATACCGATGGCCAGACCGATGATCCCGTCAAGGTCAAGGTGACCCTGACGGTCAAAGACTCGGATATCACCGTAGACCTGACCGGCTCCGACCCCCAATGCCTGGGTGCCATCAATTCGCCCAAGGCCAATACCTATTCCGCGGTCTTCTACTCGCTCCAGTTTTTCCTGGAGCCTAGCGCGCCGCAAAACGAGGGCATGTTCAACCCGATCAGCGTGGTCTTGCCCGACGACTGCTGGCTGAACCCCAAATGGCCGGCGCCGACCATCGGCTGTACGGTTCTGGCCGCCCCGAAAGTGGCCAGTGCGGTGTGGCAGGCGATTGCCAACGCCCTGCCCGAGCGCGCGGTCGGTTCCGCGTGTGGCGACTGTAACTGGTTTGTGTGCGGCGTGCGTGATTCGGACGGAAAGACCGACGTTTTCTCGGACCTGCCGGCCGGTGGCTGGGGCGGGACGCCGTTCGGGGACGGCATGAATGTCACCATGGACCCGCTGGGCAACTGTATGAATATGGAAGCGGAGACCGCGGAGCTGATGTTCCCGATTGCGTATGAGGCCTTTGATATTCGGCAAGACTCGGCCGGGGATGGCCACCACCGGGGCGGATTCGGCTCCAGTCTCAAAATCCGCTTTTTATGCGAAGGCGCGATGAGCGTGGAAACGGCCCGAACGCGTGAGGGTGCCCCAGGCGTGAACGGTGGGCAGCGTGGTCTGCCGCAACGGTTGTGGCATCTCTCTTCGGATGGCACCCAAAAAATTGTCGGCGGCCTGACCGAAGACAAGCGCTGGCTCAATCCGTTGCTGCGCGGCCACAAGCTCTCCTATGGCGACACCTTCTGGTTTGAAACCACCGGCGGCGGGGGCTGGGGCAATCCGCTTGACCGTTCGCTGCAAGAGGTCCTCGACGATACGCTGGACGAGTATATCTCGGTGGAAAAAGCACGCAGCACCTATGGCGTGGTGGTGGATACCGCAACCAGGACGGTTGACGAAGCGGCAACCCAGGCCCTGCGGGCAGCCATGCGCGGCGGCGCATAACCGTCCACGCCGACACACGAGCCTCCAACACCGTACTCCATTCGCTGCAGGGCGAACCTGTGTGTTAGCCCTGCGCGTACTTCGACTTCGCCGCTTACGCGGCTACGCTCAGCACGAACGGAGGAGTGAGCCCCTCCCTGGGAGCGCGGGCCTCCTGCCCGCTTCTGTGTTATCTGGGGGTGGCTCCCGTAGCTGCCCGAACCGGGGAACGAAGCCGTAAGGCTCAAGCACTCAAGAAAGCGGCTTATAGGGTTGACAATAGAAATGTCAGGATTCAACAATATTCCCTATAAAATCAAATTTTTATATATATAGCCTCGAAACACACCGCTCTGAAACAGACACGACGGCTTCATAAGGTTGACAATAATAACCAATAGAGTTGACAGAGAAACCATGGCAGGAATACGAGAGCAGGGACGGCTCGTTCGCCGTTATATCTTGGAAAACATTGATTCCAATCCACAACACATTGTGCGTTCTACAGCCTTCCAATTCGGAATCTCCCGTCAAGCTGTCAACAAACATCTCAGTCGCCTTGTCAAAGACGGTCTCCTGACGGCGCAGGGAACGACTCGCAACCGTACATACACACTCACTATCCTGGGGAAAAAACACGCGGAACCTGGGATAGACAGTCGGTACGATAGAGCGGAGGCCGCGCGCCCGCACAATCCGCGCTAACCTTCTTTTTCGAGACGCTTGCGACTGGCGGCCAGACCGGCCTGCTGCTTCGAGGTCAGGGTCGGATAGTGCAGGTCCAATTGCTCAAGCGCCTGTGCCAGGATCTGCGCCACAGCCAAACGCATATAGGGTTTGTTGTCCGCAGGAACCGCATACCACGGCGCCCACGGCGTGGACGTCGTATTCAGACAGGCTTCGTAGGCCTGCATATACGTGTCCCAATACGCCCGCTCGGCCGTATCGGCCTCCGAGAACTTCCAGTTCTTTTTCTGTTTCTTCAGCCGATCCAGGAAGCGCCGACGTTGCTCTGCCCTGGAGACGTTGAGCCAGAACTTGAGCACGATCGTGCCGCTCCGAACCAGGTGCTTCTCATAGTCCTGGATGGACTCAAAGCGGTACTCCCACAGGCGGTCGTGATCCTTCGGCCAGGGCAGATGCTGGCGGGTCAGAAATTCGGGGTGGACCCGTGCGATCAGCACCTCTTCATAATAGCTGCGGTTAAAGATACCGATCCGCCCACGCTCAGGCAGGCGGAGCGTCGCCCGCCACAGGAAGTCGTGGGCGTATTCCTCTACCGACGGTGCCTGAAACGAGAAGACCTGAAACCCGGCCGGGTTCAGCCCCCGCATGACCGCCCGAATGGTTGAGTCTTTGCCGGCGGCATCCATGGCCTGGAAGATGCACAGGACGGCATACTGGGTCTGGGCATATAAAACGCGCTGCCGCTCGTCGAGGCGAGCGGTCAACTGCTCCAACTGCTTCCGACACCCGGCCGTACTCGGGGCGTTCTTCCCAGGGCCGGTCGGCGCGTCCTTCACCAGGAAGGTCCCGTCGCACGGCACCCGAAACGGGCTGTCGGGAGGCGCAAAAAACTGCGGGGGCTTGCGGGGGCTTGCCATACAATTCAGCTATCCCGTCTGCGTTCTCTCTCTATTGACCTGACACTCGCAGTGGCAACCAGCACGACGGTCTGGTCCGGTTTTGCCAGCCACACGAAAGCGCCCGTCCGTTCCGGTTCCTCGGTGAGCGGGCCGGTCATGACGCCCTGGGCAATGACGGTCTCATTGGGCCACACAGGGTTGGTAAACTTCGTGTCCAGCCGACCGCTTGTCCACCAGGCTGTCCCAAAGCGTTCTTCGAGAATATGGGCCGCATAGGCCATGGTCATCCGTCCACCGATCACGACATCGCCGAAACCGAGCTTTTTCGATTCCTCACGGTTAGTGTGGTAGTTGGCGTCCCCGTGAAAAAAACGGTCGCACATCTCCAGACTGATGACGCGCTCGATCGGTCCAAACGGCTCACCCTCCGGGACGACGAAGCGCCGCGCGCCCTGTTTGGCTTTGGGGTCGCGAAAGGTGAGTTGCCCATCCTGCTGATCGAGCAGATAGCTCTGGTGATGTCGTGTGCGTACGGCCAGTTCTCCCGAGTCGGCACGCAGCTCGACCTCGTAGCGCACCACCGAGCGATTGCGCTTGGGATAAATGTCCGTGATCCGGGCGGTTGCCGTATACGTCCGGCCCGGTGTCAGCGGCGTGAACAATTCCCACTCCTGACGCATCCACAGATGGCCGAAATGATTGCTGAACGACGACTGCGCGAAATAGGCATTGTCCGGTCCACTGGCAATCATGGAGGGGACAGCAGCGGCCGGCGGACGCGACAGGTCCAGACCGTCGTAATAATCATGTAAGACGGCTTCGGTGACAGTGAAGGAGACACTGCCGAGCTCTTTACCGACATAGGGTTCTTTCGGGTCGGGGGTCTGCCGTGTCATATACCTCTCCTGAGAAAGATGGAAAATTCCAGGCTCTTGCTAGGCTGCCACCGAGAGCTTATCGTCCGGGTCTTCCACTTCCAACAGCTCAACAACGTTGCCGTCGGGATCGCGTCCGTATGTCGCCCGCAGCCCCTTGCCCGCTTTCTGCGGTGCGCAGTGGAACGTCATACCCGCGGCTTTGAGCCGTTCGTATTCAGCGTCAATATCCTCCACTTGCAGACACAGATGGGTAATGCCGTGGTCGCATACCGGACGATTGGGGTCTCCAGGTTTGGGCGTCGGCGTGGCGTATTGGAACAGCTCCACGCAGGCGTTGCCGGCCTTGAGCATGACGACCTGCGACGAAGAATCTTTGAGTCCGACAATTTGATCAATTGATTTTGTCCCCGCTTTCCAATCAAACGCAAAGACTTCTTCAAAACCAAGCAGGTCTTTGTAGAAGCGCAGCGAGCGCTCGATATCTCCAGTTGAGATAGCCGTGTGATGGATGCCTTTAATCATAGTCCCCCTCCTTGTGTGGTGTTCGCATTCTTTTCTTTTGCATACCCGCGCATGCTAGGTTGCCGTATTTGGCTTGTCCAGCGGAAATTTTCCTTTGGTGAAAAACTTGGGCTGGAGGAGCCACACGAGTTCTCCCCGGCCAAAGGTCACCGCCTGCCAGCCGGGGACGGCCAGGTCGATGCGGGCCAGCGCCGCGGTCGGAAAACGTAAGTTGCCCCCGCCAATGAGGAAGCTCGCCAACTCCGACCAGGTCGGTTCATGCCCAACGAATAAGACCGTTGTCGCACTCTTGGGGAGGGCGCGTATTTCTTCCAGCACCGCGGTCGCATCGGTGTCATACAGGGCATCGGTTATTTCAGTCGAGCATTTCCACTTGCCGGCTGCCCGGGCCACCTCCAGCGTCGTTTTTGTCCGGACCGCCGACGAGGTCACAACCCGGTCCGGCGTTTGGCCGGAAGCCGTAAGAATCCGCCCCATGGCCTGGGCCGCGGCGATTCCCCGTTTTGTCAGCGGGCGCGCATGGTCATGCTCGGCCGCCGTACCCCAATCAGACTTGGCATGCCGAAAAAGCAGCAGGTGTTTGGTCATTGTTCAACCATCGACTGCAACGCCGGGAGCGCGGCGGTTTTCACGTATAGCTCACAGCCCTGCGTCGAGCTTGGCCTATGCCTGCCCCCGGCAGGCATCCGCAGCCAGGTGTGTGCCTCATAGACTCCATATTCATCCTCACAACTCCCCTTGAGGACAAACAGCTCAACACCGCCGGCGTACGACCAGACGCCGGGAGCCGTACCGGCCTGCCATTGCTCTAGTTGGGTGTGATCCGGAAAGGCCGGGTCCGAATAGAGAATCTTCGTCCGAATCCCGTCATGCGCCGTGACCTGCCAATCCAGCTCGTCTACGGACCGCACTACGTGCGAGCGACCCGAACCACTATACTGCCGCAGCTTCACAAACAGCACACACCCGTCCCTGGAGAATGGGGCGTGTCGAAAACCCTCAGGATTGAGCAGATAGGTTCCGGCCGGCCAATCACCATGCTCATCAGAGAAGGTCCCCGCCAGCACGAAAATTTCTTCTCCGTGCGGATGATCGTGAGCGGGGAAGGTCGCGCCCGGTTCATAGCGCACGAGAGAAGTCACTTGTCCCGCCTCTGGCGGGCCGACCAGATGGAGCCGTTTACGCCAGACCGTCCCGCTCGGGCTGGGCTGCCAGGCCAGTGTACGCGTGTCGGCAACGACACGTTGTGACAGGTCGCCGTGGATCGTCCGTAGCCGAGAGTCTGAAGCGAGGTTTTTCATGAGAGTCCAACCATCGGTCCGCCGTTAATAGCCACCGCCTGACGATAGGCCGACCGCGCCGTCAGACGCCCTGCATAGTCAATCAGATCATTGGCTAAAGGGATTTTACAGTAGTGAGCCCAGGTCAAACAGGTGGTCAGCAGGATATCGGCACAGGTAAAGGTCTCGCCTAAGAGATACGGCCCGCCGGAACGCAGAGCCTGCGTCACGACGGCAATCTGGCGCGCAAAACCTTCCTTTGCGGCTTGCACCGCGTTCGGAGCCGCGCCATACAGATGGGCCAAGTCATCATGCCGCCGCAAGATGTATAGGGTATGGGCGTCAAGCTCGGTCATAATGAAGAAACACCACTGGTCGTATAGTCCGCGCTGCGGGGTGCCCGGACGGGGGACCAGCCCGGACTCCGGCCCATAGTTTTCAACCAGATAGTTGATGATCGCGGCACTCTCGGCCAGGACCAGCTCGCCATCCTGGAGCACGGGAATCTTGCCGCGCGGGTTGAGCGCCCGAAACGCGGCGGTCTGAGTTTCTCCCGTCCGCGAACCGATCGGGTGTTTTTCATACTCCAGACCGAGTTCGTGCAACACCCAGTGCGGCCGGATGGTGCGGGTTGTTCCTGCGCCCCACAGGATGAGGTGGGGGGCTGGGTGCGTAGCGGTCATGCACGGACTCCTCAGCAGTGCGCGGTTATTCTATGGCCAAGTCCTTACCGGGCAGAGGCTAGGCGGCCACATGCACGGCAGGACGCTTGTCCGCCCACGGCTTTGCCTCTTCCAACTGAGCGGCCAAGCGCAGCAGCCCTGCTTCGTCCCCGAAATGCCCAACAAACTGGACACCGACCGGCAGGCCGTCGGCGCTCCAGTGCAGCGGCAGTGAAATCGCCGGCTGGCCGGTTGTATTAAAAAGCGGCGTAAAAGGGACATAGGAGAAGACCTGACGGGTCCACTCCATCGCCGTCATACCGGCCCGGTTCTGGTTCACTTCTCCGTGCGGCGCGGGCGGCGCGGCAATGGTTGGGGTGACAAGAACATCGATGTTTTCAAAGAAGCGACCGACAATACGGGACAGGCGGCCACCGTGGTCCAGGGATTTCAGCAGATCAACCGCAGTATACTTCTTGCCATCTTCCCAGCAGGCCAGCGTCACGGCTTCGAGCGTATCCGGGCTCGGCGCACGGCCCCTTTCCGCGGCCAGATCCTCAACCGCCATAGCGTTATACGCCGTCCAGATCACGTGAATATTTTCAAGGAACTCCTCCCAATCGTACTCCGGTCGGCCTTCGTACACCGTGTGGCCGAGTTCCTCCAGCAGCCGCACCGTGTCGTGCACCGCCTGCTCGCATTCGGGGTCAATCTGCTCGCCCGAGGCGGGCATAGTGGTCCAGGCGATGCGCAGCTTGCCCGGCGCCGCACCTGCTTCCTCACGGTAAGGGCGGGCCGGTGGGACCGGCAGGCCGGGCGCACCGGCATCGGCTCCTGCCACAATATCGAGCAGGGTCGCGGAGTCGCGCACGCTACGCGAGACAACAAACTCACACGCCAGGCCACACAGCGGGTCCGAATAGTCTGGTCCGGTGGGCACCAGGTCGCGCGACGGCTTGAGGCCAACCAGCCCGTTACACGAGGCCGGAATACGAATAGAGCCGCCGCCGTCGTTGGCATGCGCAACCGGCACAATGCCGGCAGCGACCGACGCACCGGACCCGCCGCTCGAACCGCCGGCGCTATGGCCGGCCTTCCACGGGTTGTGAACCGGGCCGAACAGGACGGTCTCCGTCGTCGGGTTATAGCCCAGCTCTGGGGTTTGGGTTGTGCCGGTCAGCACAAACCCGGCCCGCCGAAAGCGTGCCATGAGCTCGGAATCCTCGGAGGCGACATAGCCCTGGGCCAGCCGTGAGCCCATGTCGAGGCGGACGCCCTTGGCGTGCAGGACCAGTTCTTTGATCAGAAACGGCACACCGCTGAAGGGGCCGTGCGACAGCCCGCCCCGAATCTCGGTCTGGGCCTGGTCTGACAGCACCTGGAGTACCGCGTTCAGTTGCGGGTTGACCTTTTCAATAGCCTGAACGGCAGTGGCCACCAGTTCTTCGGCGCTGACTTCTTTGCGCGCCACCAGCTCGGCCAGCCCAAGGCCGTCGTACTTTGCATATTCGCTCAGGGATAGCATCGTCACACCCTCCTTCGTTGAGTAGCGCTTAGTCTATCATGTCGCACGCGAAATCGTCCACGCATCAGGCGAGGGATCGCACCGCAAGGGAGTTAATACAGTTCATACTTTGCCAGGCGTCCGTCCAGTCCGCCGTTGACGAGCGGTTTTTTCCAGGCGGGTTTGAGGCCGATGCGCTTCAGGTAGTGACGTTCGCCACAATAAATGAAAGCCGTCGAACCCTGACAGCGCTGTTTGAGGAAATCGCCCAGGCGCGCATAGAAATCGTCCAGATTGGCCTTTTTGGCCATGCGGATACCATACGGCGGATTACACACAATGACGGCGTTGTCGATCCGCCGAATCTGAAAGGCATCGCATTGCTCGACCGTGATGGCACCACCGGCGGGCAAGGCGGCGCAGTTGACCCGCGCGGCGCGGACGGCTGCGGGGTCAATATCGCTGCCGGAGATGAGGCCCGGCGGAGGAGCACGCAGTGCTGCCCGCCCGTCTTCTTGCACCTGCCTCCAGAGTCCGGCGTCAAAGTCGGGCAGAGCCTGAAACCCAAAGCGCTGACGAAACAGCCCCGCCGGCATCCGTGCAGCCGACATATAGGCTTCGCACAGCAGTGTGCCGGAGCCGCACAACGGATCGTACAGCGGCTGGCGTCCATCCCATTCAGCATGCTGAATAATGGCCGCGGCCAAGGTCTCGACCAGGGGTGCCTGGACGCTTTGTTTTCGATAGCCACGTCGGTGGAGCGAGCCCCCAGACGTGTCCAGGCTGATTGTGGCCTCATCATTATGAATATGCAGATTAAGCCAGACAGTCGGCTCTCTAGTATCGATAGACGGACGCACGCCGGTGGCGGCGCGAAAAGAGTCCACCACGGCGTCTTTCAGGCGCAGGGCGGCAAATTGCGAGTGACGCAGCCGACTGTTGGCCACGGTGGCAAAAACGGCAAAGGTCTGCGACGGATCGAGAAAATCCTGCCATTCAATCTCCCTTGCCTTTTTGTACAGATAGCGGTCGGAGTGACACCGGAACGAGGTGAGCGGAGCGAGCACGCGGCTAATCAGGCGGGCGTAAAAGTTAATGGTATAGAGCACTTTTGGTGAGGCGCTGAAATAAATCCCTCGGTAGGTTGGGCTGGTCTCTCGGGCGCCGAGCGTACGGAGTTCCTGCTCGGCAATGTCCTTGATATCGTCCGCCACCTGGGCAAAGTAGCGCTGCGTTTCCTGATAGTGGTACATGAGCGTCTTCAAACCACTAGGAAAGTTCGCGAACCGCCCTCGAAACGCACCCACACCTGAATAATTCTCCTCCCCGTTTCCCCCACTCCATCACTTCTTCTTTCCGCCCGGCCAGTACTCCTGCGCGCCCAAACCTTCAAGCGCCAGGCCGTAGCCGAGGTTGTCGAGCATCAGCTTCTTGAGTTGCTGGGTCAGCGCAACGCGGGCGTAGCGCACGGTCAGCGGCGGTTGTTTGGAGACCACCTCCGCCAGCTCCCAGGCCCGCTCAAGCAGTTTTTCACGCGGCATGACCTCGTTGACCACCCCGAGCGTCAGCGCTTCTTGAGCCGAGAGTTTCTGACCGGTGAGCAGGAAGTACCGTCCGCGATTCGCACCCAAGAGGAGCGGCCAGACAATATGTACCCCGTCGCCCGGCACAATCCCGTTTGGGAAATGCGGCGCGTCCTGGAACACCGCGTCGTCCGAGGCAATGACAATATCACACAGGACCGCCAGCTCGGCGTGAATGGTGGCCGGACCGTTGACCGCAGCAATCATGGGCACTTCGATGTCCAGGTGGTTCATCAGCAGCTTTTTGGCGTCCCAGTAAATGTGATCCCACAACTGGGGCGTGATCTCCCACTGGCCCTCTCGGGCGTAGCGAGCAATGAACTTGTCCTCCGTGCCGGTAATGATGACTGCCCTATTCTCCGGGTCGCTACCCACGTCGTAGAAACATTTGCCCAACTCCGAGTGCGGGCCTTCTCCCCAGTGCAGGGTTTTCCCATCCGTGTGGAGCGTGAGTTGCAGAATTCCGTTGCGCCGCTCCATCTGAACGTGCTTATACTTATTGCTGTATTCATCGAATGTGGCCATAGTGCCCTCCCTTCTGCCTTCGGTTAAACCACGCACGCTCCGGGAGGACAAGGTTTGGGGGCACGGGTAACTTCACAATCTGTCTCACAAGGAGGGAGAGATGGACTTCGGACTGCTGTTTGCGTTTGAGAATCCACGGCCCTGGCAGGTGTCGTCGGCCCAACTCTGCCGCAGCATGGTCAGCCAGGCAGTTTTGGCCGAAGAGCTGGGCTACGACCATATCTGGACGGCAGAGCACCACGGCACTGACGACTATTTCCCGGCCCAGTTCCCACTGCTGGCCGCACTGGCGACCCGGACCAGCCGTATTCGACTCGGCACCTATATCGTCATCTTGCCGCTCTACCATCCGCTTCAGGTCGCCGAAGAAGCGGCCACGCTCGATGCCTTGTCAGATGGCCGTTTCGACTTAGGGCTGGGCCAGGGCTATGTGCTGGACGAATACACGGCCTATAACATCCCCCGCTCCCAGCGTCCGGCACGGATGGAAGACGGCCTGGCGATTATTAGCGGACTGTGGACCCAGGAGGAGTTTGCCTATACCGGAAAGCATTTCACGATCGGGCCCATTTCCCTCCGCCCCCGACCGGTACAAGCCACCCCTCCCCTGTGGGTTGCCGGGCTGACGCCGAAATCGATAGACCGGGTGGCGCGCTACGGCTGTCACTTTGCGGGCGCGGGTAGTGCCGCTACCACGCAACTGTACGAAGACAGTCTGCGCCGTCACGGTCATAATCCCAAGAATTTTCATAAAGCCGCGCTGCGCCTGGTCTACGTGTCCGACACACGCGCACGCGCCTGGGAAGACTGCGCCCCGCACGTGCGGCATCGCATGGCCGTCTATACTCAAAAACTCGACGAGGCCGGAGATTTTCAAATCCCCGGCGGCTATTTTGGCGTAGAGCCCTTACCCCCAGCCGAAGAGTTGGGCAAGGCTCAGGGACTCCACTTCTTTGGCGCGCCGCCCATCATCGGCACCCCGGAGGACGCAATTCGAGAGATTACGCGCTCGCAACAGGAAGCCGGCGTGACCCATCTGGTCATGTGGATGCAAATCGGCGGCATCGACCCCCGCCGAGCGGAGCATTCCATGCGTTTATTTGCCACAGAGGTCATACCTCACTTTGCAGCCCAGGAGGGTTAATCATGCTGCCTCGACTCGGTATCCAGGACCTCGCCCAATACAGTCAGGAACTCGGCCTGGAACTCACCCCGGCTGAGATGCAGAGCATGCATTCTCGTCTGCTTGAGCATATCGCCACGTTCGAAACCTTTCAGGAACTGAGAATCGAGGAGCAGCGGCTGCCCCTCCGCTATACTGACCGGGACCCCGGCTATCGGCCAACGGCAGAAGAGGACCCGCTGAACGTTTTTATTCGGAAATGTCGGATCGAGGGCGCAAAAGACGGACCGCTGGCCGGCAAGACCATCGGCCTGAAAGACCACATCAGTGTGGCGGGCGTACCCCTCACGCTCGGCTGCCATTTCATGGACGGCTATACCCCGGACTTTGACGCGCCGCTGGTCACCCGACTGCTCGACGCCGGAGCCACCATCGTGGGCAAAATGAACATGGAAGACTTCTCCTTTGGCGGCCCAGGGCTCAGCGGCGTGGGCGACTTTGGACGGCCACTCAACCCGCATAATACGGCCCATGTCACGGGCGGCTCTTCTTCGGGGTCTGCTGCCGCCGTCGCCGCAGGTCTGGTTGACGTGGCCTTTGGCGGAGACCAAGGCGGCTCGGTCCGGCTGCCGGCGGCGTGGTCGGGCACAGTCGGCCTGATGCCCACCCATGGGTTGGTTCCCCATACGGGGGTGTTTGGCCTGGACCCGACGATCGATTACGTGGGTCCACTCGCCCGAACGGTCGAAGATATCGCCCTCATCCTGGAGTGTGTGGCGGGTGCGGACGGCTATGACCCCCGGCAGGCCGCCCTGCCGGTCCAACTGCCGAGCTATACCCAGGCATTGGCGCAGGATATCGCGGGCGTCCGGATCGGTATTGTCTCTGAGGGCTTTGGTTTTCCCGGCAGCGAACCCGAAGTTGACCAGACCGTCCTAGACGCGCTCACCACTCTGGAGCAAGCCGGGGCTCAGCTTGAGCGCGTGTCCATTCCGCTGCATGACAAAGCCACCCTGGCCCTGCTGCCTATTTACTTTGAGGGTGGCAAGCATATGTTCGATACTAATCTGGGCGGCGCCGGGACAAAGACCTATTATCCGAGCTCGTTGATCTCCACCTTTGGCCGCTTCAAGCGCAGCCACGGCCACGAACTCCCCCTGAACTACAAACTCCATTTGATCCTCGGCACCTACCTGGCTCGCTTTACGCACGGACGGCTGCACGCCAAGGCACATAACGTCCGGCCCACTTTTATCAAACACTATAACCAGACCTTTGCTCAGGTCGATGTCCTGGCCATGCCCACTGTGCCGATCAAGGCCCCGCGTTATCGCGAGCCTGAGAATTACGAGGAAGCGATTGAGCAGACTCTTTTCGGCGGACAACTGGGGTTGGACCTCGGTCTGGTCATCCGTAATATGGGACCGTTTAATCTGACCGGCCATCCCGCCCTCAGCGTGCCCTGCGGCAAGGTCGACGGCCTACCAATCGGCCTGATGCTGGTCGCCCCGCATTTCCGTGAGGACCAGTTGCTCAGGGTCGCGGCGGCGTATCAGCGTTCAGTAGATTGGGATAGCCTGCTCACCGCTTCTGTGTGAAGAAACCCAATCCGTTCTGAGGAGAAATCGTCTATGGAAACACGTCCGCTTGGTGCATCGGGAATCCAGGCCAGTCTGGTCGGTCTGGGGTGTAACAACTTTGGAATGAAGATTGATCTGGAAGCCAGCCGGACCGTGATCGACACGGCTCTGGGGGTCGGCATTACCTGCTTTGATACCGCAGACATGTACGGCAAAGGCCAGTCCGAGGAGTTCCTGGGTAAGGTGTTAGGCCCGCGTCGCAAGGATATCGTTCTGGCCACAAAATTCGGTGGTGTCGCCAAGATAGCCGAATCGGGCGAACGCTGGGGCTCACGTGAGTATATTCTGCGGTGTGTCGAGGACAGCCTGCGCCGGTTGCAAACAGACTGGATTGACCTGTATCAAATGCACTATCCGGATCCGAACACGCCGATTGAAGAGACCCTGGAGACGCTGAACACCCTGGTCCAACAGGGCAAAGTGCGGGCTATCGGGCATTCAAATTTTTCTGCCGAGCAGATTAACCAATCGGTAGAACAATCCTCCACTCATGATTTTGCTCACTTCGTCACCGCCCAGAATGACTGGAGCCTGTTGAATCGTGCGGTTGAAGTCGATGCAATCCCAGCCTGCGAACGGCACGGACTCGGCCAGTTACCCTATTTCCCACTAGCCTGCGGCATGCTGACCGGCAAATATCGACGCGGTGAAGACTTTGCGCCCGGAACTCGGCTGGCCGTGCTGCCATTCACACAGCGTATGGCCTCTGATGAGAATTTTGCCAAGGTTGAGGTCCTGCAAGACTTTGTTCAGACGCATGGTCACAGCCTGCTCGAACTCGCCTTCTCGTGGCTGGCTGCCCAGCCGTGCGTCTCCTCAGTGATTGCTGGCGCCACAACACCAGAGCAAGTCCGGGCCAATGCGGCTGCAACAAATTGGAAGCTTTCAGCAGAAGAATTAACACAAGTCGATGCACTCGTTTCTGGTGCTCCGGCCTAGACATGGCGCGACTGTAACACTAAGGAGGGAGCGACTAATGTCACGTATGTCTGGCCAAGTGTTATTGGTTGGAAGCATTCCCGGAGATACGGCTGAAGAAGTCCTACGCGCCTGTGGCCAGGGAGTGGGAGAGTGCGTGACCAGCCTGCCGGATGGAGAAACTGGATACCGTCGGATGTTTATCCACTTTCTTGCGGTCAAAACGTATCATGGCCATCCGGCACTCGAGACTATCCAGCAACCACGACAGGTTGAGGGTGAGGAAAGCTGGTTTAGTCGGGATTATGATGAGGAAGGCTGGCTGTTCAAGGTCAAAGATGGTATCGATGCGATCCGTTTCGACCATCTCGGATACGCTGCCGAGGCAAAAAAATCATACCAGGACTTTTGCACGTTACGAGACAAGGGAGCGATCCCATCGGGTGTAAAATTTCAGGTCTCCTTGCCTTTAACCGAGACTGGAATCCGTCCGTTTCTAACCAGTACGCGTGATTTTGACCTCATGTGGGTAGCTTATGAAGAGGCAATGGCGCGTGAACTCGCAGCCCTCGTTGACGCCATTCCTGCCGACGATCTTGTCATTCAGTGGGACATCTGCATCGAGGTCTTCGCCATTGCCCTGCAAGACCAGATGGGGCCATGGCAGCCGGCTGGCGATCCATTCGAGCGCTATCTCACAGCCCTCACCACGCTGGCCACACACGTACCAGCGCAGGTGCCCATGGGCTGCCATCTGTGCTACGGAGATTTGGGACACAAACATCTGGTTGAACCTGCCGACTTGAGTCTGGTCGTGCGCATGGCCAATGCGGCCCATAGCGCGGTCGCCCGTCCGGTTGATTTCTACCATATGCCGGTCCCGCGCAATCGTGACGACACAGCCTATTTTGCACCGCTCACAGACTTGGCCATTGGCGATGCCAAGCTCTTCTTAGGACTCATTCATCACACCGACGGAGTAGCAGGTGCACAGCGGCGAGTGCAGACCGCCCACCACTATCGTTCAGACTTTGGTATCGCCACCGAGTGTGGTTTTGGACGGCGGCCAGCGGAAACGATTCCCGAACTGCTACGCATTCACCGCGAGGTCGCATCCAGGTTGTCAGGAGTTGCTTGAGGAACGCTATGCGGGAGCAGCGCGCACGGCACACCCCGGCCGCACTGGGCACGCAACCCGTCCCGATTGAGCCGTGTGTCTCGCCCACCTATTTTGAGCAAGAGCGGGAACGCCTGTTTCGTCGGGTATGGCTGAATATCGGACGTGTAGACGACGTCCCCAACCCTGGTGATTATTTCGTCAAAGAGCTGACCATTTGTAAGACATCTGTCCTGGTCGTGCGGAGCACAGACGGCCGGATTCGCGCCTTTCACAATATGTGTTCTCATCGCGGCAATAAGCTCGTCTGGGACGCGCACGGCACCTGCCGACGGTTGACGTGCAAATTCCACGGCTGGTCCTACGGTCTGGATGGACGGCTCAGGTTCGTGCCGGATAAGGAGCGCTTTTTTGATCTCGATACGGACAGGCTGGGTCTCACGCCGGTGACCATCGATAGCTGGGAAGGGTTTCTCTTCGTCCATATCGATTCGCACCCACGCGAAACGCTGGACACATTCCTGGGCGAGTTTGGCCGGCAGCTGCGGGGCTATCCCTTTCATTCCATGTCAAGCTGTTATCGGTACGCCACGCAGGTCAACTGCAACTGGAAAGTCGCTCTGGATGCATTTCAGGAGATCTACCACGTTCCAGTCCTCCACCGGCGCACCATTGGCGATACCTTTTCCGGGCCGGAGAATCCGTTCAGTCATGCGTTGACCATCAGACTCTATCCTCGCCATCGGATGATGTCTCTGTATGGCAACCCCAGCCATCAGCCCTCGCCCGTCGAATCCCTGGCCTATCGTTTTGGCCCGGTCGTCACCCAAGGCGATGTTGCACAAGACCATCTCCCGCTCGGCGTCAATCCGACCCGCAGCCCGCAGTGGGCATTTGATCTGAATGTGATCTTTCCCAATTTTTCGGTCGATGTCTCTGCCGGGACGTATGTCACGCATCATTTCTGGCCGCTGACGGCCAACCGCACCCTCTGGGAAGCCTGTCTATACTGCCCGCCGACAACCCAGGCCGGCCGGCGTTTCAGTCAGGAAGTCAGCAAATGTGTCTTGCGCGATACACTCTTGGAGGACGGCAGCACGCTTGAAGCCACCCAGTCCATGCTCGCGACTGGCATCAGAACGCACTTCAATCTGAACGACGAGGAAGTGTTGGTGCGGCACTCGCATAAGGCGGTTGACGAGTATGTCTCTGGTGGCTGAGGTGCACAAAGCATGCATTGAAAAGCATCAAGAAACTTCCTATGGTCTTCATACTGATGAGTACAATCATATGGCCTGGCAGACCGGTAAAGGGTATATGGCCAAGCCAAGGAGGGAAAAAATGAGCAGTAACGGACACGCAGCAACATCAGAGGTACGCGCCCAGTTGAATCATCCCATTGTCGACGCGGATGGACACTGGCTGGAATTCGGCCCCTTGGTCAGAGAGGAAATGCGGAAAATCGGCGGGGATAAGGCCGTCGAAGGATTCTCTTTTTTCCCTAAGCTGGTGCAAAAAGAACTGGCCATGTCCGTGGCCGAACGCCGGGCTAACGGGACCGGGCAGCAGGCGTTTTGGGCACTGCCGACCAAGAATACACGCGACCGGGCGACCGCCGTCATGCCGCAGCTCTTGTATGAACGGCTGGACGAATTCGGCTTCGACTTCAGCGTCATGTATCCTACGGCTGGCCTGGGCCTGCCGCTGATTCCCGATACGGAGCAGCGCCAGGCGGCCTGCCGGGCGTTCAATACCTTTAGCGCCGAGTATTTTGGTAAATATGCGGATCGGTTGACACCCGCGGGGGTGATTCCCATGCACACCCCGGACGAGGCCGTTGCCGAGCTCGAATACGCGGTCACGCAACTCGGTTTGAAGGTCGTCATGTTGGGTAGCCTGATCCGGCGCGATGTTCCGGCCGCGACTGAGATTCATCCCGACGCGGCGAAATTTACCGCCTATCGGGATGTCCTGGGTCTGGACAGCGACTATAACTATGACCCGGTCTGGGCCAAATGCGTCGAGCTCAAAGTCGCCCCGTCGTTTCATTCCGGCGGACGCGGGTTTGCCATGCGCATGTCGCCCAGCAATTTCACCTATAATCACATCGGTCATTTCGCGGCCGCCAACGAGGCGGTGTGTAAGGCCCTGTTCCTGGGTGGGGTGACGCGCCGCTTCCCGCAGCTCAAGTTCGCCTTTCTCGAAGGCGGGGTCGGCTGGGCGTGTCAGCTCTACGTCGATCTGATCGAACACTGGGAAAAGCGCAATATCGATGCCCTGGCCGAGGTTGACCCGACCAACCTCGACCATACGTTGTTCCGTGAGCTGGCCGAGCAATACGGTAACGCTACCATTGTTGAGGCACTGCGCCGGCGAGAATCGGCCCTCGATACCGCCATGCCGCCCAAGGGTTCGGTCGATACCGGCGGCATTGAAAATCTGGATGACTACTCGGCCTGCGGCATCACCAAGGCCGAGGATATCAAGGACTTGTTTGCCACGAATTTCTACTTTGGCTGCGAGGCGGACGATCGGATGAATACCCTGGCCTTCAACCGCAAGAACAATCCGTTTGGCGCGCAGTTGCACGCCCTGTTCGGTTCCGACATCGGTCATTTCGATGTCCCGAATATGGCCCATGTCCTGCCCGAAACCTACGAGTTCGTTGAAGATGGGCTGATGACTGCGGAGAACTTCCGCGATTTCACCTGCGATAATCCGATTCGGTTCTTGGGTGGGACAAATCCGGACTTTTTCAAGGGAACGGCGGTCGAAGAGACCGCCGCGGCGGTCTTGGCGCAAGGTGGCGCCGAGGTCGGCGTGAACGCTCAGGCCGAGGGTCAGGTCGCAAAGTAATCAATGGCTACTCCCTCTCCCCTGGAGGGAGAGGGCTGGGGTGAGGGGGCGAGGTAAACTCAGGCACGACCATCCGCCCTCCCCGTTTACATTATCATGGCCGCCCTGGCGCGGCAGTCGTTAGCCCCGCCAGGGTTCCCCTCCTACAAAGGCACAAAGCGTTTCCTTTTCAGCAGCTTTCCCCTGCCCGCGTTTCCTAAGACCGTCCCGTTTTCCACAATCACCTCCCCCCGCGAGAGAGTATGCGTTGGCCAGCCAGTGATCTCAAAGCCTTCGTATAATTCGTAGTCTGCACGGGAGTGCATATCACGATGCCGGATGGTCACGTCCTTCTTCGGATCAAAAATCACGATGTCGGCATCCGACCCCACGGCAAGCGTGCCCTTTTGGGGGTAGAGACCAAACAGCTTGGCCGGGTTGGTGGCGCTGACTTCGACGAAGCGGTTGAGCGACAGTTTCCCCTGGCCGACGCCTTCGGAGTAGAGCATCGGGATCAGGGTTTCGAGGTTGGACATGCCGGGCAGCAATTCGTCCACGGTTTTGCCCGCTTTTTTCTGGGCCAGATTCCAGCCGCAGTGGTCGGTGGCCACGGTTTGCAGATTGTCGTGGCGCAAGCCGTCCCACATGACCTGCATCTGGGACGCCTCTCGGAGGGGCGGCCAGCCAACGTAGCGCTCACCGTCCGGCTCTTCAAAGCGTTCGCGCGAGAGATGTAAATACAGCGGCCGGGTTTCGCCGTAGATGATCTGGCCGTGGGCACGCGCCTGACGAATCGGAGCCAGGGCTTCCTCACACGACAGATGGACTAAATAGATGGGGGCCTCCGCGTATTTGGCCATACTGATAGCGCGCTGCACCGCCAAGCCTTCGGCCTCGCGGGGTCGCGAGTCGGGGAAATGCTTGGGTCCGAGCTTGCCCTCGGTCGTCATTTGTTCGCATAGATAGCCGATCAAACACTGATCTTCGGCGTGGATATTGGTCAGCGCACCATGCTTGCCGGCCTGGGCCATCACCTTGAGGTAGTCGGCGGCCAACTCGTCAAAACGGGCCATGCCGATCATGAACAGCTTAAAGCTGGTATGGCCTTCGGCAATCGCGTCGGCCATTTCATCAATAATCTGCGGGGTCGGCTCCAGGATAACCGGGTGGATGCCGTAGTCGATAATAGATTTGTCCTTGGCTTTCTCTTCCCAGGCTTCGACACTGGCCTGAATCGACTGGCCGGTTTTGGGCAAGGCATAATCGACGATGGTGGTCACGCCGCCACACGCCGCGGCCACAGTCCCGGAGTAAAAGTCGTCAACCGAGCGGTAGCCCATCAGTTCGATATCCACATGGGTGTGGACATCAACCCCGCCGGGGAAGAGATATTTTCCGCTTGCGTCAATTTCCTTGGCGGCCGGTCCTAATCCCTGGCCGATGTGGGTGACCTTGCCGCCCTCAATGCCGACATCGGCCGGTGTGATATCACTGGCAGTCACAACCGTACCGTTCCGAATCACGAGTTCCATACGTTCCTCCTTATAAAGAAACTACGATCTCGTCTCTGATGAAACAGAGTAAAACGCCCGCGTTCGTCCTGAGCGTCGCCGCGTAAGCGGCAAAGTCGAAGGGCACTCCCGGCTTGAGTCTTCGACTTCGCTCCCGCTACGCTCAGACCGAACGGCTTGTGGCCCAGGCGGCCTAAAGTGCCCGCTTTTAGACTGGACATAGTACGGCTTACACCTGCACTCTCTCCCCGAGTTTTCGGGCCGCATCCACCAAGGCTTGGACCAGAGTAGCGACATCAGGGTCGGCGATGCTCGTAATCCCGGTGGGGTTGGAAGCAAGCTGGTCGGTTTCGACTTTTCTATGTGCAATGCGCCATGCACCCTCGTGTTTGACCAGACGATCAACATAGCGGCCCTGGGCAAAAATTTTATACCCGCCGGCGGTCGTCAGGGTTGCCAGCATGCTGCACTGACCGGTGGCTTCCTCACCATTCACTTCGTACAAGAAATTAGCCATCATGTGTCGGCAGCGAATTTCTTCGATATGAACATCGGCATAGCCACGTAGCGCCGCCTGACCACGCAGGGCGCGCGTGCCGACCTGAAAAACCCCGTCCGACGTGAAGCATTCGACCCAGGCTTCGGGCTTGAGATCGTCAATGGCGTGGGCATAGCGGGCGAAGAGTTCCTGGATCGCCAGTTTTTCCATCCATTCGTTGTCCATTCGATCCCTCCTTTACGGAAATGGGGCACGCTAGCGTTGGAATTCCTGATGATGGGCCAACCACCAGCGGGCGATATCGATGCGCCGCGTAATCCACACATCACCTTTGGCCAGGGCGTATTCGATAAACTCGCGTAGTCCCGACGTCCGACCGGCCTGGCCGGCGATACGCGGATGGAGTCCGATGGACATCATCTTGGGATAGCCGGCCTCGCCCTCGGCCCAGAGCTCGTCCAGGCCGCGCTTACACGACTCAAAGAAATCCGCTGGGCTGCCATAGCCCTGGGGCAGAACATAGCGCGCGTCGTTATAGGTGAAAGAGTACGGCACAATCAGATGTCGGGTGTCTCCGACTTGGGTTAAGTACGGCAGGTCGTCGTTATAGGCGTCCGCGTCATACACAAAGCCGCCTTCGGCGACGATGAGTTCTCGGGTATGGACGCTCGGCCCGTAGCGGCAGTACCAACCCAGCGGGCGCGCGCCGCACGTCTTCTGAATCGACTCGATAGCCCACTGCATATGTTGTTGCTCTTCTTCCCGACTCAGTCGCCAGTGCTCGCTCCAGCGCCAGCCGTGGGAACACGGCTCGTGGCCACTCTCGGCTATCCACTCACCCACTTCAGGATTCCGCTCCAAGGCGACCGCGCAGGCAAAAAACGTCACCTGGATTTTATATTCGTCGAAGAGGCGCATGAGCCGCCAGATTCCGGCTCGGCTGCCGTATTCATAGACGGACTCGGTCGCGAGGTCCCGATATTTTTTATCAAGCGCATAGTTGATCTCGGCTAGCCCTTCGTTGCGCTCATCGCCAGCCGGCTTTGCATACTCAGATCCTTCTTCATAATTCACCACAAGATTGACGGCGACCTTGGCGTTATTCGGCCAGACTGCCTTCGGTGGCCGCCGACCATAGCCGACGAAGTCACGCTTCGGACCGGGCACGTCTTTATCGATAAGTTGCACGGGCCACCTCCTTCAGACCATCTTGGCCGGGTTCGGTTGCTCATGCCCCAGGATGGGATGGGGCTGATACGGCGCTTCGAGCGTCGCAACTTCCTCAGCGCTCAGTTCCATATCAACGGCGGCGAAAAGCTCTTCCAAATGATGCAGCTTCGTGGCTCCGATTATGGGCGCGGTGACGCCCGGTGCCTGGAGGACCCAGGCAAAGGCAACCTGGGTCGGTGTGACACCCCGCTGTTCGGCGACCTTTTCCACCGTCGCGGCAACAACGAAATCGTTCTCACGAAAATAGTTGTTATGCGCAAACGCATCGGTTTCTGCACGTTTGGTCAGGGCCGTACCAGCCTCGGGCTGACGGTTGCCGGCGAAGAAGCCGCGCGCCAGCGGGCTCCACGGAATGAGCGCGACGCCCTGGTCGATACACAGCGGATTCATCTCCCGCTCTTCCTCACGATAGATCAGGTTGTAGTGGTTCTGCATGGTCACGAAGCGGTGCCAGCCGTGTTCCCTGGCTAGATAGAGCGCCTGGGAGAACTGCCAGGCGGCCATGCTGCTGGCTCCGAGGTAGCGCACCTTGCCGGTGCGGACGAGACTATCAAGCGCTTCCAGCGTTTCTTCAATCGGTGTGGCGAAATCCCAGCGGTGGATCTGATACAGATCGATATAGTCCATCTTGAGTCGGCGCAGGGAATACTCGCAGGCCTCGATGATATGTTTACGGCTCAGCCCGCCACGATTAGACCCAGGCCCCATCTTGCCCCATACTTTGGTGGCAACGATAATGTCGTCGCGTGAGGCCAACTCCCCCAACCAGTGGCCGGTAATCTCTTCGCTCAGCCCAATCGAGTAGACATCAGCGGTATCGAAAAAGTTTACGCCGGCTTCGAGCGACACCACAAAGTGCTCGCGGGCTTCGTTTTGATCCAGAGCCCAGTCACGCGGCATCGCCCATTCGGGCTGCGGACCGCCTCCATAGCTCATGCAGCCGAGACAGAGCCGTGACACGGTCATTCCAGTGTTGCCAAGCTTGGTAAACTGCATACTTCCTCCAATGCACTATTGGACATTATTGACGCGGTTGCCGCTGGGCGAAGTCCGCTGCGATCTCCAAAAACGGGGCCCAGCTCACTCCGGCGTGACTATTGAAATATTCGATCAGGCGTTCGTGCATCATCAGTACCTGCGGGCGGCCGCTCACGTCGGGATGGATGGTCATGGTGAATACGGCGTAATCGTACTCGCGATAAATCCAGTCGAACTGATCCCGCCACATTTGCTCGATGTCGCGGGGATTCACAAAACCGTGGCTGTTGGGCGATTTCTTGATGAACATCATGGGCGGCAGGTCGTCGAGATACCAGTTGGCCGGAATCTCAACCAGGTCGGTTTCCTCACCGCGCATGAGCGGCTTCATCCATTCTTCGGCCGGCTTGGAGTAGTCGATATTCGTCCAGGTATCGCCGACCCGGACATAGTAGGGATGGAAGTCGTTATGCATCAGACTGTGGTCATAGCGAAAGCCGTGCTTAAGCAGGAGTTCGTTGGTCACGTTCGAGAACTCCCACCACGGGGCCACATAGCCGGACGGGCGTGTGCCCGCCTTTTCCTCAATCAGGCCAATAGTTTTGACCAGCACGTCTTCTTCTTGCTGAGGCGTCATGGCAATCGGGTTCTCGTGCGAGTAGCCATGCGCGCCGATCTCGTGGCCGGCCTCAACAATCATGTGGGTCTGTTCTGGAAACGTCTCGATTGAGTGGCCGGGAATAAACCAGCTTGTTTTGATACCATACTTCTCGAACAGCCTGAGCAAACGCGGCACGCCGATTTCACCGGCAAACAGACCACGCGAAATATCATCCGGCGAGTCCTCGCCGCCATACGATCCCAGCCAGCCACCGACCGCGTCCACATCAATTCCATAGGCAAGCTTGATGTCCTTTGTGGCCATATCTCCTCCCTATTCGTTACACTGTCTTGCGTTTCCGCCGCTTTTCGATACCAAAGCTCCAATGGTTAATACTGAACACATTCTCCCATTAGCGGATAAGCGGCAGCTCTGCTACCTTGAGTGTGGTGACTCGCAGGGCTACCCCGTTCTTTGGTGTCATGGCAATCCAGGTTCGCGCCTCGGCTGGCCGCTCTTGCTGAGCCGTACCGGTCAGGTCAAGGCGCGCGTGCTCATTCCCGATAGGCCGGGATTTGGGAAATCAGATCCACAGCCCGCTCAGTCCTATCTCGCCTGGCCTGCCGACATCGTACAACTCGTGGACTCTTTAGACATCGAGCAGTTTGTGGTGGCGGGAGTGTCAGGGGGCGGGCCGTTTGCCTTGGCTTGTGCATGGCAGCTCTCCGACCGAGTCGCCGCAGTGGGGCTTATCAGTACAGGACCGCCCGTGGCGGAAGTCCTTCGCCAGGCGAGTTTAACCAATCGCCTCATCTTTACTCTTGGACGTCGTGCTCCGCACCTCGTCCGATTATACAGCTTCATGCTCAGCTACCTCGCCCGGAGTCACCCGGATCGGATGATCCGGCAGTTGCTCAGCGGGTATGCCGAAGCTGACTCAACGCTGTCCCACCGTCCCGACTTACAAGAATTTTTCTGCCAGTATTTGAAAGAAGCCTATGCGCAGGGGGGATGTGCCTCGGCAGACGAAATCGTGCGGTTCTCTCGGCCGTGGCATATCCCCATACCCCAGATCTCTACCCCCATACACCTGTGGCATGGGGAAGCGGACAACGCGATCCCTCCATCCTTTGGACGTCATCTTGCTGAGAGACTTCCCCGCTGTTCCGCGCAGTTCATTCCAGATGCCGGTCATCTCTGGATCCTTGACCATCTTCACGAAGTGGTTGAAACGCTCCTCAGTGAGGTGAGCCCAACAAGCCTGTAGAATTAGCGAAGCAAAAGGAGGAAAAAATGGACCCGGAAAATTTTTGGCGGGCGTATCTTCAAGCAAGATTATTATCGGGGGTCTTCGTCCTTTTCCTCACTTGGTCTATCGCTCAAGCCGACGATGTAGCCAAGAGCCCGTATGGCCCGGACGATGAGATCGGAGTGCTGAACGAATTAACCGATGCGAATACCCTGGCCGTCTTGCAACGTGTCAGCAGCGGCAAAACCTATGACCTCAGTGTTGAGAATTTCGTTGGTATGCCCGGCTTGGCCGACCTCGGGATGGGCGACCCACCGTTTCATATGTGGCTGACGCATACGCCACGCGGGATGCGGGTCGAGCAGTTGTCCCCGGCCGGCGGTCCGCCCAACCTCGCCTTATACGACGACGCCTATACCCTGTCCGCTCACACGGGCACGCATATTGACGCCCTGAATCACCTGGGACGGGGTGAGAAAATTTTCAATGGCTACGACGCCTCGACTTATTTGAGCGACAAGGGCTGGACCAAAGCTGGGGCGGATGCCATCCCACCCATTATCACCCGCGGGATTCTGATTGACGTGGCCGGCGAGCAAGGCGTGGACATGCTACCTGCCTCATATGAGATTACGGTCGAAGACCTTCAGCGAGTGATGAAGAAACAAGGCGTCCGTCTACAGAAGAATGATGCCGTTTTAATTCGTACCGGACGTATGACGGTCTGGCCCGACCCCAAAAAATTTGTGCATAACGATCCGGGCATTACCAAAGAAAGTGCCACCTGGCTGGTCGATAATGGAGCAGTCATTATCGGTGCGGACAATATGGGAGTCGAAAAATTTCCGATGGCAAAAGACAGTGTGCACGTCTACTTGTTTACCCAACGGGGGGTATGCCTGCTTGAGTTGCTGTGGCTGGAGGATTTGGCCAAAGACCAAGTGTATGAATTCGCCTTTATCGCCGCGCCGATCAAAATACGCGGCGCAACCGGCTCGCCGATCCGTCCGCTGGCGCTGCCGATTCGAGCCGAACCGAGCGAATGAAAAGAGAGGGAACCATGGAGATTTTCCCCCGCTCAGCAACGCCGCCTGGCCAGCACGTTGCTCTGTTGCTGATTGTCCTTATCGGCCTTGGGCTTCGCTTATACGATCTCGGAGCAGAAAGTTTCTGGCGGGACGAAATCAGCTCTCTTCAAGCCGCCCAGCTTGACTTACGTCAGATCATTGACAACCGGGCGGCGAACTTTCATCCACCCTTCTATTACTTCTTATTACACTATTGGCTGAAGCTGTTCGGCAGTTCTGAATTTGCCGCGCGTCTCTTGTCAGTCCTGTGTGGCACCGTGTCCATCGTACTGATCTGTCGGATTGGCACATTGTTGTTCAGCGAACGGCTCGGTCTTCTTAGCGCCCTGCTCTTCGCTCTGGCCGAGTTCCAAGTGCATTATGCTCAAGAGGTCAAGGGCTATGCATTATTCACACTGCTTCATCTCTGCTCTTTTTATTTCTTCATTCTTCTCTTGCAACAAAGGGCAAGAAGTCATGCGCTCGGCTATGTCTTCTCCACCGTGCTCTTACTGTACACACACGCATACGGTCTTTTTAGTCTAGCGGCTCAAAATCTCTATATTTTTTCTACATGCCTCCTTTTCAACCGCATGCTGAGAAGTGAGCTGCGACGCTGGCTCAGTTTGCAAGGTCTTCTGCTCCTTTTCTTTATACCGTGGCTAGGCCTTCTGACTGATCAAATCGACCGACTCCAAGACGGGTATTGGCTGGCCCGCCCCACCCTCTCCTCACTCAGAAAAACCTTTTCGGCCTATTCTGGTTCGAACCTCTCACTGGCCCTGTTCTCAATCGTTGCGAGCCTTCCTCTTCTCGTCCGACCCCATCTCAAAAGCCCTGCAGACTACCATCTCCCCCGTTTGGATAGCCCAGTAGCACTTGTTGTGGTTTGGTTGGCAATTCCTATCCTGACGCCCTTTGTCTTGTCTCTTTTCGTAATGCCCGTCTATCTCACTAGGGGCACAATTGGTGCATCCTGTGCCTTTTATCTTATAGTGGCAAAAGGCATTGATAGTGTCAGAGCATCCCCATTGGTTTCGCTACTTCTGGTCGGGCTCATCAGTGTATTTTCCGTAGTCAATGTCTTTCAATATTACGCCAAGCCTACGCGTGAACAATGGCGCGAGGTAGTCCGCATCGTAGATACTCAAGCGCGAGAGGAAGATCTGATTCTTTTCCAGCCTGCTTTTTGTCAGACCTCGTTTGCATACTACTCGGCGCGAGCAAATGCTGAGCATCGTCCGCTTTCGGCCTATCTGGGCAAGGGCGAGCAGAAAGAGCCGCCTCCGCACCTCCCTCCAAGAATCTGGCTCGTCTTATGTGATAACCAACATCTAGACGAGCATTTGCTCAAACGGCTGACAACGGGCTATCGACGGATTTCTTCCGAGGAATACTTTGGGATTGATGTTTCGTTATTCGCGCAGACAAATTCGGAATAGTATGCCTCATCCTTGTCTGAACCCAAAAGATATGGTGGGCTGGCGCTGCCGATTCGAGCAGAACCGGGAGAATAAAACGAGACAGAAGCGTTCCGTTACACACAGAGACGCGGAATAACGTATTCCCCAAAGCGTTCCATCTCTTCCAACATGGGATGAAACTGGAGGAGAAAAGTGGTCACACCAATGTCTTGAAAGGCATGGAACTGATCGGCGACCTGTTGGGGAGTACCCACCATGCCGGCTGCTGTTCCGCCGTTTGTACCAATATGGCCGACTGCGTATCCGTACGTCCGAGTCATGACAGCTTTACGGTCAACGCCAGCGATCGGTTCCTCATAGCGTAGGCTATGCAGCCGGGCGTGTTCTTCTTGCGCTGCTGTCGTTGAGTCACGGCAGATCACGAACGCGCTTATACCAAACTGTACCTCACGACCCTGTTCTGCCGCAGAGGCACGAACTTGATCGACCAATGTCTTTGTTTCATCTACTGGCCGTCCGTTTATGAGATACACATCAGCTAGTTTTGCCGCCAAACGCTGAGCCACGTCAGACTCTCCACCAAAGTAAATGGTCGGATATGGTTTGCGAATGGGAGGCGGCGTCAGGGTAATATCGTCGATCTGATAATAGCGTCCTTCAAAACTAAAATGCGGCTGTGTCCACAGTCCTTTGAGAATGGTAAGAAATTCTTCAGATCGGACATAGCGATCATCGTGCGGCATAGGTGGTAATCCCATCGCCTCCCATTCACGTTGCCACCAGCCAGTCACAAGGTTAAGCGCGGCGCGGCCACCACTAATCTCGTCAATACTACAGGCCATCTTGGCCACTGTTGCCGGATGCTTAAAGGCCGGACGCACGGCCGGCATGAGTTCAATGTTCTTGGTAATCGCGGCCAAGGCCGCACTGGTCGTCCAAGCGTCCTGCTGATTCAGCTCAGGGCCAAACGGATTAAACGTATGCTCGGCCAGCAGCACGGTGGCAAAGTCCAGCTCTTCGGCCAGCAGTGTCAGGCGCTTGGTATACTCAAATGAGGCATCCATCGTGTCTGGATCTTTTGAGATGATCCAATTGCCATACACTGGCGTCCAGAAGCCCAGGCGCATTTTATCGCTTGATGGGTTTTCCATATGGTTCAACCTCTTAACCTGGTTATACCTCTCAGATTCCTGAGACATTACTATCGAGAAAGACCATACCGGTTTCCTTTGAGCGCTCGGTCCATCTCGCACCAGTCCTGAAATGGCTGTGCCTTTCCCACTTTTTGACTGATCCGCTCAAGGTCTTTGTGGACGCGAGCGGCAACTCGCCAACTCAACTCCGGATGTAGCAACTGAGAATGGACCTCACAAGCCAACCGAATACGCTTCCTTGCCTCACCACCACGGATGTGATGGGCTGGCAGCGGTGCATGCAAACCTACTCACTGCCCTGGGAACCCGTCTTCGGAGCCGAATCCGTGTCGTGGACGACGACCAAGCCGCCAAACGTGCCGCGGTATTGGTCCCCTTCTTCGAGCGTGAAGGAGACTACCACCTCCTGTTTACGCTCCGCACGTCCAATATGCCGACTCATAAGGGCGATGTCTCCTTCCCGGGTGGACGGGCGGACAAAGAGGATGCGTCGCTCCTGCACACCGCCCTGCGAGAATCCGAAGAAGAGCTGGGCCTACGCCCGTCGGACGTCCATCCGATTGGCCCCTTGGACGACCTGCGCACCCAGGCCAGCAACTATGTGGTTACGCCCTATGTTGGGGTGATTCCCCACCCATACGATTTTCAACCGAACGCCTGGGAGGTGGCCGAGATTTTCTCCGTGCCGTTCACCTTTCTCGAAGACCGCGGCAACCTGAATGCGGAAACCTGGCTATACGACGGCGCAACCATTCCCATCCAGACCTATCGCTATCAGGGCTATAAAATCTGGGGTGCGACCCAGCGCATGATTCAGAATATGCTGGATATTCTCAAGGCTCCCTGAGCGAGCAAAACTCAGTGATCACGGAGATTACATACCGCTCACCTGCCTGAGAATTTAATCCCGCCCGGCCTCAATAATCTTCTCCGCCAGACCAATCGGATTGGTGAAAATTACCTCGTGGCTGCCTGGCATTTGTACCAGCCGATACAGCCCCAGGCGGCTTGACATGCGCGGATGCCAGCCCCACTCTCCGGGCGGTAGCGCAATGTCTTCCGTGCAGTTCAGGAAACTCTTGGGGATGTCAAAAGCGTGAAACGGCTTCATGTCGAGCTTGTCGCAAAACGGCTGATACGGTTCGGGCGAGAGCCGGGCATACGCCGCCTGGGCCAACTCCAGGTCGGCGTCGTTGATGAATGCCTCACGCCAAATCGGGAACGGCAGGGTCACGGTATGGTCGCTCGACTGTGTCACCAAATCGTCAAACAGGGCGCGATAGTAGCCCGGAACCTCGTCCAGCAGACTATTGCCGTCCTCGCACACGAACGCGTTCCAAAAGATCAGCCGCCGAATCCGCTCGGGCAGAGCCGGAGCGACCTGGGAGAGAATCGTCCCGCCAAAGCTATGGCCGAGCAGGACAATATCGCGCAGGTCGTTTTCCAGGATGAAGTCGATAATCGACTGCGTGCACTGGGCGTGATTGACGTTTTTATCAACGCCTTTGCCGTGCCCGGCTAGGGTCGGGCTGAAGGCCCGATGGCCTTTCTCCGCTAAGTGGGCTCGCACCGGCTCCCAGGCCGAGCCGTCATGCCATGAGCCATGAATCAGGACAAATGTGGACATACTGCCTCCTGTTCGAGTCTTGGTATGATACGCCTATACGGACTGTCAATGCAGGCAGCCCGACTTACCCCGCCTCGCCCGGAATGATAGAGATCGTAACCAGGGAACACAGGAGGGGACGCATGCAGCAGTTCCACACCGAGCGGGAGCAGCGTTTCATAGACCTCGCGGCTGGCCTGGCCGACGATTTTGCCACGCGCGCGGCCCGGCACGATGAAGAGGGCTCGTTTCCGTACGAGAACTACGAGCGGCTGAAAGAGACCGGCTACAGCGTGCTGACCGTCCCCGAAGAGTTGGGCGGGCTGGGCGCCAGCCTGTTGGAACGGATCAAGGCCCAGGAGCGGCTGGCCCAGGGCTGCGGTCCGACGGCGCTCGCCATCAACATGCATTTCAATGTGATGAGTCTTCTCATCAACCTCTGGCAGAAGGAGCGCCCGTCTCGCGTCGAAGCCATGCTGCGCCAGATCGCCGCCGAGCGGCTCATTATTGGCGGCTCGGGTTCCGAGCCGGACAACGCGGTTTCCATCCTACGTCCCCGGACCACGGCCGAGCGGGTGGACGGCGGCTGGCGGGTGAGCGGACGTAAGATCTTCAGCACCCAGTCCATTGCCCTCGATCGCTATTTTGCCGAAGCGACCTGGAAGGAGGGTGTCCACGACGGGCAGCAGGCCGGGACGATTATTACCTTTCTGATTCCGCGCGATACGCCGGGTTTCATCATCAAGGACGACTGGCACACCATGGGCATGCGCTCCACCGAATCGAGAAGTACCGAACTCAAAGACGCCTTTATTCCGGAAGCCGCGGTCTTCCTGGAGCGTCCGGTGTTCACCCGCGGCGGGATAACCAATCTGTTCCCGCGTGCGCCGTTCACCATCGGCAGCGTGTATATCGGCATTGCCACTGCGGCCCGTGACTTTGTGGTAGAGTTTATGCGCGACCGGCCGCGTTTTCCGCTCAATAAGCCGATGAGTCATCTGCCGAGTGTCTATACCAAAGTCGGCGAGATGGACACGCTGCTGGAGGCGGCCCGGGCCGTCCTGTGGAAAGCCGCGGCCGAGGCCGACCGGGAAGCGCCCCGTACCTGGCTGCGCAAGAGCGTGGCCGCCAGGATGGTCACCATGGAAAACTCCGCTCGCGTGGTTGACCTCGCCATGCGAACCGTGGGCGGCGTCTCATATTTTAAGCGCTTGCCCCTGGAACGCTATTATCGCGATGTGCGAGCCGGCCTGTTCCATCCTTTTGACAGCGATGAAACCCTGGAACTCCTGGGCAAGACCGCCTTCGGCATAGCCATGTACGATGAAGACACGATTCGCGCCCTCAAGAAACTATAAGAAAGAGGCCCCTCATGTCACATCCAGTCCGCTTCGGCATTCAGGTTCCACAACAAAACGGGGACTGGAACGATATGCTCAGGCTGTGGCAGGAAGCAGACAGTCTCGGATTTGATACGGCCTGGGTCTTCGATCACTTCCTACCTATTTTTTCCGACCCAACCGGTCCGTGCCTGGAAGGCTGGACTGCGTTATCGGCTCTGGCTATGGCAACCCAGCGGGTGCGTCTGGGCGTCATGGTGACGGGCAATACCTATCGCCATCCGGCCGTCCCGGCCAAGATGGCGACCACGGTCGATATCATCAGCAACGGCCGGCTGATTTTCGGTATTGGCAGCGGCTGGTTTGCCTTGGAGCATGAGGCCTACGACATCCCCTTTCCCACAACCGGGGAGCGGCTGATCAGTCTGGACGAATCCATCACCCTGATTAAACAGCTCTGGACCCAGCAGCGGGCAAACTTTACCGGACGCCATCACCATCTGCACGATGCGCCCTTTGAGCCCAAACCGCTCCAGCAGCCACACCCGCCGATTCTGATTGGGGCCGGCGGGGAGAAGGTGGCTTTGGGTATTGTGGCGCGCCATGCGGACATGTGGAACAGCTTCGGCCCCCCGGAGACCTTCCGGCATAAGATCGAGATCCTGGCCGACCACTGCTCGCACATCGACCGCGACCCGGACGAGATTGAGAAGTCCGTCCTGATCTCGACGACCTTCTCCTCCGATTCCAATACGCGCAAGCTGATTGAGGGCTATCTTGCCGTGGGCGTGACCCATATTATCTTTTCCGTTTCCCCCTCAACCGAGCCTCAACTCTTGCGTCATTTTGCCCGGGACATCATGGCCACATTCCGCTAAAGAGCCCTAGTATTTTTTCAGACTGCACAGGTAAAGGAGACTGTCCATGCTCTATATTGTGACAACCAAAATTCTCCGGTCACAGATTCCCGAGGATCAGGCCGCCGAACTGATCCAGAAAGAAATGGCTCATGCGCGTCAATTTATTGAACAAAAGAAAATCCTGGCGGCCTATCGCCGGCTCGGCGGTGGCGGCTCGTTCTTCATTGTCGATGCGGACTCGAACGAAGAGGTCCACCGGATTTTCTCCGGACTCCCCTTGGCACGCTATCTGGAGTTCGAGGTCACACCGGTCCTGTTGCACCCGCTCTTTGGCGGACCGGCATAAAGCGAGGAACGCATTATGGCCACTGCTTCTATCGGTGCGCCGCTTGAACCACGCCGGCGCTTTCTTGGGCGTCCGATTCCGGCTGAGGGGGCAAGCGGGTTGTTCACGCAGTCGTGGTTTCCCCTGTGCCGCTCAAGCCAGGTGGCTGCGGGGCAGGTCCTGGGCGTGGATTTTCTAGATGGACGGGTGGTTGTTTTCCGTGGGGAAAACGGCCGGGCTCAGGTGCTGAGTGCCTACTGTCCCCACGTTGGCGCGGACCTCTCCGTAGGCGATGTACAAGGCAATACCATTCGCTGCGCTTTTCATCACTGGCAGTACGACCAACGCGGCGTCTGTGTCAAAACAGGCATCGGCGACCCGCCACCCCCCGGCGCCTGTTTGTTCAACTTTCCGACCGCCGAAAAATATGGTCTGATCTGGGCCTTTAACGGCGAAACAGCCCTCTTTGAGCTGCCGGACTTCCCTTATCCTGAAGACGAACTCGCCATACAGGTTGAGGCATTTGAGGGCGTTCTGCCGGTCGATCCCTGGGTCTTGTGCTGCAACACGCCGGACATGCAGCATATTAAAGCCCTGCACGGCATCACGTTTGACCAGGAAGACCCGGATGAGGATATCGAGTGGACGGCCCACTCCATGCTGTATGATTTCAAAGGCCGCCACGCCAATGGCGAGCCAATTGAATACCGGGTTGGTACTTATGGCACTAGCATCTTCTATCAAAGCAGTATCTTTGATGGACGCTGGTTTGGCTTTTTAGCCCCTTTTGGTCTGCCCCGTCCGGGTCGGACAACAACCTATATGATTATCGTTGCCCGCAAGTCGGACAGCGATGCCGCCTCAACCAAAGCCTTCCTCCAATTCGCCATGCAGCTCGAAAAAAAGGTTGTGGGAGAAGACGTGCCTATTATGCAAACCATTCATTTTCAGCCCGGCACACTGACAAAGAGTGATAAAGCCCTGAGCAAATTCTTCCAGTACCTCCGTGACTATCCGCGGGCGCATCCGTCGGCCGAGTTTATTACATAGCCCTTGTGCCGGGCCTCACAGACTGTCCAAAAGAAGGAGCGGCCGATGAATATCAACGAAGCGGTGGAAACCCTGTGGCAAACCATCCAAAGCCGGCAGTATCCGCCGCCTGGATTGGAAAAGACTTTGCAGTTTGAGGATGCCTATCAGATTCAGCTGGCGATTCTGGAACGGTACCGGAACGCGGGCGAACAACTCGCCGGCTGGAAGGTCGGTCTCTCGTCCGACGCCACCCGCCAGATGTTTGGTCTCGATGCCCCGATCAGTGCCTATCTGCTAGCCAGTCGTCGGTTCCAAAGCGGCGGTAGCTTCAACTGTGCTGACTTTCGCAAGCCGATTATTGAATCTGAGCTGTGCATCATCATGGGGCAGGAATTGAAGGGTCCTGGCGTGACCCGCGAACAAGCTGCGGCGGCCGTGGCTGGTGCCGCTCCGGCACTGGAGTTGGTGGATATGCGGATCAATATTGGGGCGGACCTTCCGCTCGGCGTTGCCGATGGAGTGGCACAGTGGGGCTTTGTGACAGGTCCTGAGGTCAGGCCCTACCCGGCGGATGTAGACCTCGGAGCTATGACCGCAGAGACCAAGCGGAACGGTGAGGTAGTCGCAAGCGTACAGGGTAAAGATGCAATTGACGATCAGCTTCAGACGGTTGCCTGGCTAGCCAACCACCTGGCACAATTCGATCTGGCCTTGGAAGCGGGCCAGTGCATTATGACCGGCTCAATGACCAAGCCGACACCCATCGAGAAGGGCGATACCTGGGAAACCACCTTTTCCTCGTTCGGCAGCGTGTCCGCGACGTTTGCCTGACGACTGCGGCAGGGACGAGGCATTCTACCAGGGCAGTACCTCGCCGTTGGCGTGCCAGAACTTTCCGGTTGTTTCCAGGGTCAGCGCATCCATCCGGGCAAGCAGTCCACGCGCGGCCTCCTCGGGTTCAATCAGTTGACTGCGCATCTGCTCGGACAGATTGGGCACCAGTTGGGTATTGACCATGCCGGGATGGAGCAAGGCCACCGCGATTCCGCGCTCCTTGAGATCCTGGGCGAGCGACACCCCCAGCATATTGGCCGCGGCTTTGGACATCCGGTAGCCGTACAGCCGGCCCGAGGTATTGTCGGTGATTGAGCCCATCCGGCTGGTTACAATGCCTATTTTTGAGCCGTGGTCGAGACACGACCGGAGAGCGTGGACAACGCGCAAGGGTCCCAGCGCATTGACCTCAATCTGGCGTTGCACGTCGGCAATGGGTAAGGCTTCAAGACTGTCGTCCAGATAGATTCCGGCCACATGGATAAGCACGTCCACATGCGTACCGATCAGGCGCTGGGCCAGGGCGTGGACCGCCGAGTCGGAGGTCACATCGACGCCCGTCTCGACCCGTACGCCCTTTGCGGCCAAGGCGGGCGAGTCGCCCAGACAGGCGGCAATCACACTCTCCCCGCGCTCGCATAATTGCAGACACAGCGCGTTTGCAATGCCTCGGTCGGCTCCAATAATCAGATAGGTTGCCATGCTGCTCTCCTTGCTGCCTTCAGTCGCGCCTACGGCTATGCTATCCCTTGGCAAGGGCTTTTGCCAGTTCGGCAGGAGCGATTCAACTCGAAACGCGACCACCGCTTATGTCAGGGAGAGACCCAGCCGCCGTCAGGCGCAAACTCGCCGCCATCCTGAGCGCCGATGTCCAAGGTTATAGCCGTCTCATGGGCGATGATGAGGTCGCCACGATTCGGACGCTGACCGCGTATCGGGGGCTGATGGCTCAGACTATTCAGCACCATGCCGGCCGAGTGGTCGATTCTCCCGGCGATAATCTCCTGGCCGAGTTTTCGAGCGTAGTTGACGCGGTGCAGTGCGCGGTTGAGGTTCAGACGGCGCTGGCCGTGCGGAACGCCGAGCTTCCGGAAGACCGACAAATGCACTACCGCATGGGCATTAATGTCGGGGACGTGGTGGTTGAAGATGAGCGTATTTACGGAGAAGGCGTCAACATCGCGGCTCGCCTGGAGAGCCTGGCTGAAGGCGGAGGCATCTGTATCTCGGGCGCCGTGCACGAGCAGATAGCAAACAAGCTCGACCTGGCGTTTACGTATCACGGCGAGCAGCAGGTGAAGAATATCGCCCAGCCCATTCAGGTCTATCAGGTGCGCTGGGAGGCCGCAGACCTCGCGCCAGTCACACTCGAAAGCGACCTCCTTCCCCTGGAACCAAAACCCCCAGGGCCTGGGTCGCTGATCATCCTCGGCCTGGTCGTCTTCGTGATTCTCGGCCTTGGCGCCTTCGCCCTCAAAGACTGGTATCCGCTCTTATCATCGCCGGCCTTCTGGAATCCGCCGCGTCTGGCGCTGCCCGACAAGCCCTCGATTGCCGTGCTGCCCTTTACGAATATGAGCGGCGACCCGGAGCAGGAGTATTTCAGCGACGGCATCACCGAAGACATTATTACCGACCTCTCAAAAATCTCGGGCCTGTTTGTCATCGCCCGCAATTCTTCGTTTACCTATAAGGGTCGAGCGGTCGATGTTGATCAGGTCGGGCAGGATCTGGGCGTCCGCTACGTTTTGGAAGGGAGTGTACGCCGGGCTAATGACCGGGTTCGTATCAATGCCCAGTTATTGGACGCCACCACCGGCGGTCATGTCTGGGCGGAGCGCTATGACGGCGAAATGCGGGCTATCTTTGCCCTCCAGGATCAGGTCACGCAGCAAATTGTCCAGGCCCTCCAGATCACCCTGACCGCGGATGAGCAGACCCGTTTGGTCCAAAGATCGACCGATAACCTCCAAGCCTACGATTTCGTTTTGCGCGGGGAAAGCTATCTCTGGCGTACAACGCAAGAATCGCTGGTCCAGGCCCGACACCTGTTTGAGCAGGCCATCGCCCTGGACGCGCAGTATGCCGCGGCCTATGCCTGGCTGGGCTGGGCAGATTTCTTCGGCTTTATCATGCAGTGGGAGCAAGACCCCCAGGTCTCACAGCGCGCGCATGCGCTCGTGCAGCGGGCGGTGGCCCTGGACGACTCGTTGCCCGTCGCCCATCGGTTATTGGGCTATATCTATCTGTTCAAGAAGCAGCATGAGCGGGCGATTAGCGAGCTTGAGCGGGCGGTGGCTCTCGGCCCGAACGACGCGGACAATTATGCCTGGTTCGGAAGCGCGCTGACTTTCGTCGGGCGACCACAGGAGGCACTGCGGCTCATCCAACAAGCCATCCGCCTCAACCCCCGCTATCCTTTTATCTATCTGCACTTCCTGGGGCATACCTACCGCGTGCTCGGTCAGACCGAAGAGTCCATAGCCGTCTTAAAGCGCGCGCTCGCCCACAACCCGGATTTTCTGCCGGCCTATTATAATCTGCTCCTGGCCTCGGTTGATTTGGGCCGTCTTGAAGAAGCCCGGGCGCTGGCAACGGAGATTCTGCGCCTCAGCCCCAACTTCTCGTTCACAACCATGATCCAGGCGCTTCCGTATAAAGACCCCGCCAGCCTCGATCGTATTCTGGCCGCCTTTCGAGCGGCCGGCTTAGCGGAGAGCCCTAAAGATTGATCTCTTTTTCGAGGGCGTGGATGCAGAACGCGTTCAGACTTTGATCGGCTTTGCGGGCCGCGACCGCCAGCCGCTCGTGGAGCGCTTTCCCAACCCGTAGGTTGAATTTCCCCGAGTATGCCCTGTGCGCGGTTTCAGGTGGAAGCGGGTCGCCGTCCGTTTCTTGAATCCGTATCCACTCCTCAACCACTTGACACAATTCGGCATAGACTTTGGCTTCGTCTTTGCCATGCACGCCGCCCAGCATGACGCCGGGAGCACGTCCGATATAGCACTGATCCTCGTCCGACCATTCAACGATTTTCAAGTAGCGATCACTCTTTTTCATGGTGACAGACCATACTGTGCCATGCCTGCACAAACAGGCATCCCGGCATCAAGGGGCAAGATAGGATTCTTTCAGCGACAATAACGCTAGTAACGATACAGGTCCTTGAATTCGGCGAATTCGTGTGTGGTCACCAACCGCCGTTCATTCTCGTCATCAACGCTATGGCTGCCGTGCCAATTCTGGACACGAGAGAGGCGATCTCTTGGGTCTGGATGGGTAGCGAACAGGGGAATGGAACGCCCGTGTAGCCCCTCCAATTCGATGAATTTTTCCATGACTTTCTCAGCCTCACGAGTGTCATACTCTGCCGCATTCAGTATGTAGAGACCAATTTCGTCTGCTTCTATCTCCTGCGCCCGACTGAATGAAGCCAGCGTCGCCCCGGCAGCTAGCGAACCAATTTGGTTGATGGCACGGGCTGCGTCGGGATGCCCCGCTCCTGCCGTGACCAGCGCCGCTGCCCCAATCAGCAGTTGAGCAAATTGCTGCTTGCTTTGAATAGAGGCAAGATGTCGTTTGATCTGGTGGCCCATTTCGTGCGCAATGACATAAGCCAGTTGAGCTTCGGAGTCGAGATGCTTGAATAGTCCACTGTTAATCAGGATGATCCCGCCTCCAAGATTCATTGCGTTGAGGTTTGTCGCATCAATGACCCGAATCGTCCACGGAAAAGGAGGCTTCGGAGTGACTGAGGTCAACCGGTCCATGACACCGTTCAAATATCGCTGCATGTCTCGGTCCGTCACAATTGGCCATTGGCGGTGAATCAGGCTATACGTCTGTTGGGCCTGGGTATATTCCTGGTTGGCTCCAACCCAGGCAAATGCTTTTCCAGACTGTGTGAGCATAGTTTGGACGCTCGCCAAACTTTTCGCTACATCCTTCAGGGCTGGGCGAAACGGAACCGAGATTTTGAAGGCGAGTCTTTCTTCCTCCCTAACAAGTGGTTCTGGAGCGCGATACTCAACACTCGTAACGAGTGTGTCGTCAGGTGCAAACCCGACTGTCATCCCTTTCTGGTCATATTCCCAAATACGCAGGAAATCGTCCGACCGTCGCTCCCAATCTGCTTTACCGTAGGCGGCTAGGAGGTCTGCCTCGTCCATCTGAACCGGTGGTGTGATCTGGACAGACTGCACGGCATCATCTTCGCTGAACAAAATCGAGGTTGGAATTGAGTCGATATGATAGAGAACTCTGTCTCCAGAAGATTTTCCTACTCCATAGCGTTCCTCGATCTCCGCACGTGATGTTTGCTCAATTGTTATGTCTTTCCACATCACTATTTGCGGAGGAGATTGCACAGGAGAGGCTTTCTGCTGGGTCTTCTTAGGCACGGCAGGGGGTCTTGTCTGCGTGACCTGCCATGTTTCAGTCTTTGGTTGCACCTGCCCATAAAAGGACGGACCGCAGGCGGGAAGCAAAAGGAAAAGCATTAGGACAAAGGAGGAACCATTCCGAGAGGACATAGCTTCTACTCCTGCGACGATTCTTCAAGCGCTTTATCAAGTACGCGGACTAAATCCGGCAGCGTTTTCTGCAAAAAATCCTTCATCGCCGCGTCCAACAGAGTTTGATATTCATTGGCTGAGGTCGTGACAAAAAATTCGGGGTTTTCAACTTTCCCGGTGTACGTCCGTCTGTGTATCCTACGTCCGTCTTTATACACTTCGACTTGTGCGGCTACATCGCCTTTTGCTTTCACCGTGAAAAGTCCTGGGGCATGTTCTGTGAATGCACGCGAAACCGCTATGTCAAGAGCAACTGGGGTGGGGGCAGTCTCAACAGTTTCCGCACGTTCCACGCGAAATCCGGCACGCCCCAATCCTTGGATGATCGAGTTCGTCACCCACATTGGAATATCGGTATTGGACCGAACTGAAGCAGTGACTATACCGTACCCGTTTCTGATATTTCCGACCGTCGTGGGGTCCGGACGAAGGTCTTGGGGACGTGCAACACTAATCTCTTTTTTATCGGAAGACGAGGTTGAGGAGCTGAACGTCTGAGGGATAGTCGTCGGTGGAGCGAGCGTTACGCGACGATCAACAAAGGCGCACCCGAGCAGATGTCCTGAACCAAGGACGAACGTGAGCAAGAGCAGCCAGCGGCGTACATACCGGATATTTCTCAACTTTGTTTCTCCTTGTATTTTTAGTCTCCGGGCGTTCTCTATCAAAGCGCGTGAACCAAGTCCATCAGCGACTAAATTTGCATAAATAAGGGAACAGACGGACCGTAAGTAGACGGGAAAAGAGGCTCCCGGTCATCCAAGATAGAAATCGTTCTGCGTTGTCACAACCTCTACCCCCGTGACGATTCTTCAAGCACTCGGTCAAGTACACGGACTAAATCTGGCATCGCTTTGTTCAAGAAATTCTTCATAGCCGAGTCCAATAAACCTTGATATTCACTGGCTGAGTTCGTGGTGACCATTTTTGTTTCTTCAGATCTTCCAGAGTACGTCCGTCGGAGAACCCTTCTGCCATCCTTATACACTTCAACTTGTGCGACAACATCACCTTTCCCAGTGAATCTGAATAATCCTGGAAAGTGTTCTGTGAATACGCGTGAGACAGCTATATCCAGCGCGACCGGAGTCGGCGCAGTCTCGACTGTTTCCGCACGTTCAACACGAAATCCTGACCGCTCCAGTCCTTGTATTATTGAATTGGCCACCCATGCCGGGATGTCCGTATTGGAATAGACTTGAGCTGTCACCATACCGTACGAGTTCGCGCTGACATTACCGATTATAGTGGGATTGGGCCGCAAGTCTTGAGGGCGAGCAACACTAATCGTTTTTCCATCGGGAGACGTGGGGGAAACGCTGGAAGTATGAGGAATGGTTGTAGGGGAAGTAAGTGTTACGTGACGATCTTGAAACGCACACCCGAAGATACCCCCGGAGCCTAGAATGAGCACAAGCAACAACACCCAACGGCATACACGCCAAGTATTTCTCACTACCTTCCTCCTTACGTTCTTGGTCATCCTATCATCCTATCCGGCGTCCCCTATCAAAGCGTGCGGAACAAGTCTATCTACGGTTAATCTAGGCAATAATCAATTTGCAGTCCTCCTCGGTTCACTCTCCGCTATTCACTTGGCTTTTCTCCATGTCTGCCATCCCCTTGTCCTCTGAAACTGCTTCGTCAGAGCCTTGGACGAAGAATATCTCAACGCTAAGGAGACAAAGAAGCTATCTCATAAACATGGATGCTGTTATGAGGGAGGGAGGGAATGTCGCAGTGAAGCGGAGGAGGGGCATGGCAGACGACCTCACCGATACCCAGGGGGCCTTTATCGAACCGTTACTGCCCCCGCTGCCCAGGCGGGCGGATGGGCGGGGGCGCCCCTGGTGCGATTCCCGAGCCGTCTTGAACGGCATTTTATGGATTCTGCGCACGGGCGCCCAATGGGCGGAGTTGCCAGCGCCCTATCCGTCCTATCAGACCTGTCATCGGCGCTTTCAACAGTGGCGGCGAGCCGGCGTGATGGAACGGGTGGTCAGGGCCTTGGCCCAGGATTTAGAACGCCGGGGGAAGATTGACTTGGCCGAATGTTTCATTGATGGCAGTTTCAGTGCAGCCAAAAAAGGGGCGCGGAAGTCGGCAAAACCAAGCGGGGCAAGGGCTGTAAGGTCATGGTGATCGCCGACCGCGGAGGCTTGCCGGTCGCTCTCAGCACCGGACAGGCCCAACCGCACGAGACGCGCTTCGCGCCCGCGTTGCTCCGGGGCCGCTTCACGGTGGCCCTGCCCGTGCTCCTCATTGGCGACAAAGCCTATGACAGTGATCCACTCGATCAGGACTTCCAGGCCTTGGGCGTCACGCTGATTGCTCCCCACCGCCGCAATCGGACCCGGCCACCCTCCCAAGATGGCCGCCCGTTACGCCGCTACAAACGGCGCTGGAAGGTCGAACGGCTGTTCGCCTGGTTCCAGAACTACCGGCGGCTGATCACGCGCTTTGAGTACTATATGGAGAACTTCCGGGCCTTCCTCTACCTGGCCGCCTTTATGATCCTGGCCAAAAAGTATTTATGAGATGACTTCAAAATCAATGAGCCAGAAAAAGCCTGAGGACCAAAAATTCCCCTCTACACTTCGCCGCGTGAAAAAGGTGAAGACTAATGAAAATGGAAAGCTCATTCAGCCCACCAAGCAGCTTGAACCAAATACACGATATTTCCTTTGTGAAGATGTTTTTATCCCTCCAGCGAGGAAGATGAAGTCACGCAAAAAGGTAGTTGAATGGATAGAGAAGTGCGTTCTTGGAGACCTACGCACGCTGATTCTTGGAATACAAGAAAGAGAAAGAAAAGGTAAAACACAATCACCAACTCTAGGGGGTGGTAATTTTCTCCTCGCAGCAGGCTGCTGCATGGCGCTTGAGTATTTTAGTCAAGTGTATGGTGAAGGGAAAAACGCTACGAAAAGTGTCCAGGAATACGTAGAGAAGTTTCTAAAACCTATCGATGCTCGATACATAAAAGTCTGGCCGATTCTTTGGCCTTCTTTCCGTAACGGCATTATCCATGCTTCATGGCCTCAGAAGATATGTATGGGAGGTTCCGAAATCGCCATAGGTGCAGACAATTCTCCTGATGGAGATCATCTTGGACCTGCCTCCCATCACGAAGGCAAGAGCTTTGTTATTAGCTCATATCGCTTCTTCTGCGACATAGAGCGCTCTTTCAATATTAAGAAAGGATTCCGGGACTGGATACTTCATGAATCCGATGAGGAAATCCTAGAGCGGTCAGCTCCACGACTCTTAGAGATTAAAAGTAGCAATAACGAAGGTAAAGATGCATTTGACGAAATAGTGGGGATGAATACACAGGCGGAGGAAAACTCGTATGGAACCCCTCCCTCGGAGGGATAACGTGCCGGCCCTATGACAAAGCCAGTACGCTCAAGCTGGCAGCCCGGTTGTCTCGGGCAACCCTAACATCAGATTCAAATTCTGAATGGCGACGCCGCAGGCACCCTTGCCCAGATTATCGAGAATCGCTATCAGCAGGACATGGCCGGCGGGATGGGGCGCAACGTGGAGGTCGATGCGATTGGTATCGTTACAGGCCTGCGGGTCGAAGCTGCGATCGTGGGTTTCCGGGGGCGGCTCGTTGGGCAGCACCCGCACGAACGGCTCATGCCGATAGCGCTCCCGTAAGACTTCCCGAATCGTATCGCCTGCCCCAGGTTGTAACAGGCTGGTATGAAGCGGCACCTGGACCCGCATGCCGCAGCGGAACGGACCGACTGCCGGGACGAAGTGGGGTGCATGGTCAAGCAGACTGTACTTCGTCATTTCCGGAACGTGCTTATGCACCCGTTCCAGGGCGTAGGGCGCTTCGTATTCTAACGAGCCCAAGCCCCGCTCAGTGTCCTCCCATTTTTCAATCAGCGGACGGCCGCCGCCCGAATAACCGGACAGCGCATGAATGGAGACCGGCGCATGTTTCTCGATCAGACCAGCCTCGAGCAGGGGCCGGACCAACAGCAGAAAAGCTGAGGGATAGCAGCCGGGATTGGCAACATATTTGGCCTGTCGAATGGCGTCGCGTTGGTCGGGCCGGAGTTCCGGCAAACCATATACCCAGCCGTCCTCGACCCGGTGCGCCGTACTCGCGTCAATCAGACGGGTGTCCGTATGCACGGACCAGCCCGCAGCCTCGCGTGACGCGGCGTCGGGCAGGCACAGAATGGCCACGTCCGCTTCAGCCAACACCGCCCGCCGCGCGGCATCACTCTTGCGCTGCGCTTCGGCCAAGGTCAATAATTCGATGTCGTTTCGTCCCGCCAGCCATTCCCGGATACGCAGTCCGGTCGTGCCAACGTGACCGTCGATATAAACCTTCTGTGGCATACTCCTCGCCTTCTCTCCGTTCTCCGGTTTTATTATACTGGGCTATCTTGCTGTCGCAACGCGGGCCATTCCTCGCCTCGGCCCAGGCGAGAGAATGAAAAACTGAACGCTCACTCAACGTATCCGGCCCCATCGCTTGACAGATTGCTTCGGAGTATGCCACAGATGAGGCATTCGCAAATGCACCATCATCAGGAAGCAAGGCTTCCTGTGAAGAGGAGGGTAGTATGGCAAAGTTACGCGTGATCTCGGCAGACTCGCATATGATGGAGCCGGCCGATCTGTGGCAGCAACGTCTGGACAATAAATTCCGTGACCAAGCGCCGAAAGTGGTCGAAAATCCGAAGAAGCCGGGCTTTATCTTTGTGGCGGATGGCATCGACCCCTTTCCGGTCGCTGGTGGGTTCGGGGCCGGACGGTCCGGCGAAGAATTGAAAGACCATATGAGCAAAGGCTACGAAGCCGCCCGTCCGAGTGGCTGGGACCCGGTCGAACGCATTAAAGACCAGGAGATCGACGGCGTAGAAGCGGAAGTGCTCTACACCACGCTCGGGATGCCGCTCTTCGGACTGCCCAACGCCGACCTGCAACGGGCCTGCTTCGGTGCCTATAACGACTGGGTGGCGGAGTTCTGTTCGCATAGTCCCAAACGCCTGTACGGCATCAGCCTGATCTCTCTCGAAGATATTGATGCCGGAGTCAAAGAGCTGGAACGAACCCATAAGCAGGGGATGCGCGGGGCCATGATCTGGGGTTCGCCACCCGAGGACAAGCCGTATAGCAGCCACGAGTATGATCCCTTCTGGCAGGCCGCCGCCGAACTCCATATGCCGCTCTCACTCCACGTGATTACCGGTAAGAGTAAGGAGAGCAAGGTCGATTTTTCACAGATCAGCCTGTTCTATATGAATGTGATTCACGAGGTGCAGCGTTCCCTGTCGACGATCGTTTTTGGCGGTGTGTTGGAGCGTTTTCCCAAACTCAAAATTGTGTCCGCCGAAAATGACACGGGCTGGTTCCCGCACTTCATGTATCGGATGGACCATGCCTACGATAAATTCCACGCCATGGAAAAAGAGCCCCTGCCGATGAAGCCGAGCGAATATGTCCGGCGGCAGGTCTGGGCGACCTTCCAGGACGACCCGGTCGGTCCGGCGACCTATAAGATCTTTGGCGAGGACAATTATATGTGGGCGTCCGACTTCCCACATACCGACTCGACCTGGCCGGAGTCCCGGCAGTGGATCAAGAAGGACTTCAACGGCGTACCCGAGGAGGTCACCCGCAAGATCGTCTTTGAGAATGCAATCAAGGCCTACCGGATGGATGTGGACTAGTCAGCGCCGCTGATCCAAGCGGAAAGGGTCGGGGAGTCTTCCCTGGCCCTTTTGTTTTTCTTCATCGTGAACCGCTACGAAGATAGGCTGCATCACTTGAAACGTGCGGTCTCGGCCAGTACTGTAGCCCATCAGGATTTGTTCATCCTTAAAAATATGCCAAAGGTGTAGCAGCACCCCCACAAGAGGAGAGTCTGATGTCTGTTTCAAGAAGGATGTTACCCGTACTCGTTGTCGGAATAGCTCTCTCTTGGCTGCTTCCCGCGGCGGCCCTGGCGTGCCGCTGTCTGCCGCCCCCGTCGCCCGGTTTTGGGCTGGAAAAGTCAGACGTCGTCTTTGTCGGCAAAGCGACCGACGTGGAAACGATAGAGGCGGATGGCTGGTTGTATGGCGCCTTCAAGCAGATGATGGGCTCAGAGCAGATGTACGAGTTTGAGACCATACGGGTGACGCTGGAGGTCACGACCCCGCTTAAGGCGGCCGATGAATCTCCACTGATTCTCGAAACGCTCGCCTCACAGGAACAGTGCGGGATACCATTTCAGGCCGGAAAAGAATACTTCGTGTATGCCTACCGCAGTCCAGAGGGCGATTTGAAAACCGATATGTGCACCCGGACGGCGACGGTCGCCAAGGCGGCTGAAGATATGACAGTCCTGGTTGAAAAAAAGAAGCGCTCCACCGTAACCCGCGTCAAGCCTCCGCCCTCCCTTTCAGAAAAACAGTAATGTCCTCAAACGCTCGGGGGTCCTGCGTAAAGAACAGATGGTCGCCTTCAAACAGGGCCAGCCGGGCAGTCGCAATCTGTCGGCGTAGTGCTTCCTGATTGGCGACTGGGGCGACCCCGTCATACCTTCCGCCACAGATCAATACCGGCATCCTGAGCTGCGGCAGGCGGCTATAGGTATCGTGTTTTTGGCGGGCTTCGATTTGGCGGCGCGCCCCAACGGCTGCACTAGGCTCGGCCGCACTCCCTGCCCGGATGGCCAGCATCTCCTCGATTAAGGCTTGGAACTCCGGACCGTTAGCTGCCTGCCAGGCCGCGTCCCGTCGCAGGTCGCTCAGCTCGACTACCCGTCACACCCTGAAATACGACAATCCGCTTCTCCTTGAGATTGCGTAGAACGTTGGCAAACTTTTCTTTTGCGGTTTTGCCAGTCAGCAGGTGAAGCCCAAGCGATGGCGGGCCGGCATTTTGCATCTTCTCGACCATGTTCTGGAACCATTCTATTGAATGACCACTCCTATCCGCCCAATCCAGGACAAGTAGGCCGGCCCCTTCCAGGATGTCCTTCATATTCGCTATAGGAGCGAGTGTGCTGATGGAACGTTCTTCCGCCCACGGCACTGGATAGTGGGGCTCTCCTCCTGTTCCCTGAAAAATGTCGTGAAAGACTAAGCGTCCTCCCGGTTTGAGGACCCGCGCGATCTCAGAATAAAAGCCATGTTTGTCCGCAATATTCATCTGGACGTGCTCGGTCCAGACAATATCAAAAGCCTGATCGTTGAATGGGAGTTCCAGCGCATTGGCCTGGCGAAATCTTACAGCCTCTTGTAAGCCAACCAGTTTCGCAAGGGCAGTCGCAACATCAATATATTCCTGTGTGAGGTCAACCCCGGTCACATGGCACTGATACTCTGTGGCCAAATATCTGGCGGAACCACCCAGCCCACACCCTACATCAAGTATGTGCATTCTAGCTGTTAAGCTGGCGCGGCGTGCTAACTCGATGGTGGCATCGCGGCCCCGAATATGAAATTCATCCACAGGGGCAAGATCGATGGGTGTAAGTTGGTGTACGTCTTTGCCCATGTCGGTCAGGGCCTTGAGGATAGAATCCAAGATTCCACCAACGCCATAATGATCTTCAACAGGATTTGTTGTGGTCATAGTAGGGTTCCAGTCTGCGTCTTGCTTAGCTTTTGAGATCGCGCGGGATCAGACTGTACATTACTGCGTCCCGAGTCTGATTGTGCATGAAGAGTCTATGGCGTAACACGCCTTCTCGGAAGGCCCCTAACTTCTCGGCAACGCGCTGGCTGGCTTGATTGTCTACATCAATAACAAGTTCTAGACGGGAGAGTTTGAGCTCGCCAAAACCGAACTGGGCTAAAAGCCTGGCAGCCGCAGTCGCCACACCGTGGCCAGCCTGACTCGTCCGTACCCAATAGCCAAGGTTTGCAAAACGATTGACTCGGTTGATCTGATTCAGTCCACAGCCACCGAGGAATTGTTCGTCCTGGGCCTGGACATTTGCATCAGAGCATGGCTTCATCTTTAAAGAAGGCGATAATTTCCTCAAATGCTTGGGGGTCCTGCGTAAAGAATAGATGGCCGCCTTCAAACAGCGACATTTGGGCGGTGGGAATCTGGCGGAGTAATGCTTCCTGATTATCCACCGGCGCTATCCCATCATGCCGCCCACCACAGACGAGAGTCGGCATGTTGAGCCGCGACAAACGCTCATACGTATCATGCTCTTGTCGCGCTTCGATCTGGCGCCGCGCACCAATAATCTTGCCAGGTTCGTCCACCCCCATCGTCCGAATGGCGAGCATCTCATCCATCAAAGTCTGAAACTCCTGGGCGTTAGCTGCTTGCCAGGCCGCGTCCCGTCGCAGGTCGCTCAACTCGACTACCCGTCGCGCCCAGTCCTGCGGAGAGAGGTGAGCGAGTTCGTGCAGGGGATACGAGGCCCCGCCCTGCCCGCCGCTGCTGGTACAGCCGAGCACCAGGCGTTTTACCCGGTTCGGATAGCGCAGGGCAAATTCCTGAGCGACCATACCGCCGAAAGAGATGCCCATGACCAGACACCCGTCCCACCCCACCACGTGGAGCAGCCCATCCGCATCAGCCGCATAGTCCGCCATGGTGTAGGCACTGTCGGGTTTGTCCGTTTGGCCCAAGCCACGCTGGTCGTAGGCCAGGACCTCAAAATGCTCGGTGAGCGGCGAATCAAACGCATTCGGCGACCGCCGCAGGTCCCCACCCGTGCCGCTGATGTACAGCAGGCGCGGTCCGGCCCCACGCATCTCGTAATACATATGAATGTCACGCACGGCAGCAAATGGCATCGTGCTCCTCCAGCCCTGGCGGCGTTTCCGGGGCCACGGTTACGCGACCTTGGGGATAAACGCGGCGTATTTGTCCAACAACGGGAAGACCGCCTCTTTCCCTTCCGACGGCACAAAAAACACCGCCCGCTCCGCTCCCAACTCGCGGTAGCGCTGCAGCACCGCCTCATCGTCCGGAGCGCCCAGGAAAGAGATCGCAATAGCGTCCGGTTGACGGCCGGCCTTTTCTGTCCGGGTCCGGAGGTCGTTCACGATCGCCGGCAGGTCTTTATAGGCCTGGGCATTCGGAAACCAGCCGTCGCAATAGCGCACCACCCGGTCGAGTCCGTTCGAGGTGTGTGAGCCCAGGATGATGGGCGGATGGGGTTTCTGCACCGGCTTCGGGTAGGACCAGATCGGATCAAAGTCGACGAACTCGCCGTGATACTCGGCTTCCTCTTCGGTCCAGATAGCTTTCATCGCCTCAATTTTCTCACGTAAGACCTTCCAGCGGCGTTTGAACGGCGTGCCGTGATTCTCCATTTCTTCGGCATTCCAGCCGCCACCGATACCAAAGAGCAAGCGACCGTTGGAGATCTGATCAACCGAGGCCACCGCGTTGGCCATCGTAATCGGGTCGCGCTCCATGGCGAGACAAATCCCGCTCCCGATTTTGATATTAGTGGTGACGGCAGCGGCGGCGGTGAGCGCCACAAACAAGTCGTGCGTATGCCAGTACTCCCTGGGCAAATCGCCCCCAAGGGGAAAGGGGGTACGGCGGCTGGCCGGGATATGGGTGTGTTCCGGGTACCATACGGATTCAAAGCCGCGTTCTTCACAGGCAACGGCCAGTTCATCCGGCCGGAGCGCATAATCCGTGGCAAACATCTCGATACCGAGTTTCATCTGACCCTCCTTCAGGCGTTGGCACTCTGCGCCTGTCATGACACCCTGCACGGCCAAAGTCAAGCAATACACGGGCAAAGCGCGTTGACGCTCAAGAGGGGGAGCGATAGGTTACGAAGCTCTCTTTACGAGCTATGCAAAGGAGCTGGAACGGCTATGAGCATGGAAAATACTGGTGCACAAACAGACCATCCAGGAGCGAATGGAGCGCCTCGGATAGAGGACCTGGAGGCCTCAGGCCCGCCGCGTCCAACCACACCCGCCCATATTATTCAGGACGACCAGGAAGCGATTGATATTGCGCGGCGTTTAGCTAAAGGCTTTGCCCAAGAAGCAGCGCTGCGGGACCGGGAACGCCGCCTGCCGGTCGCCGAACTGGACGCATTCTCGCAGAGCGGCCTGTGGGGCATGACCGTGCCCAAAGCCTATGGCGGCGCTGAGGTCTCCTATGTCACGGTGGGCGAGGTGATTAAAATCATCTCCGCGGCCGACCCGTCGCTCGGGCAAATCCCGCAAAACCATCTTGCCGTCCTCGATATGATTCGTCTGAGCGCCAGCGAGGAGCAGAAGCGGTTTTTTTTCGGCGAGGTCCTGAAGGGCCTGCGTCTGGGCAACGCCTTTTCCGAACGAGGGAGTAAAACCGCCGGTCATTTTGAGACACAGGTCCGTCGCCAGGGAGAGGGCTATGTAGTCAATGGACAGAAATTTTATTCCAGCGGCGCGCTCCTCTCACACCTGGTACCGGTGTCCGCTATGGATGAGCACGACAAAACCCTGATCGCCTTTGTTGAGCGCAACAACCGGGGGCTGCGCATTATTGATGACTGGTCGAGTTTCGGCCAACGTACCACGGCCAGCGGGACCGTTCTCCTGGAGAACGCCTTCGTCCCGGCCAGCCACGTCATCCCGGCCCATCTCGCCTACGATGTCCCAACCGCCAACGGCCCGGTCGCCCAGATTATTCACGCCGGCGTCGATCTCGGTATCGCCCAGGCCGCCGTTGATGAGACCATCCACTTTGTCCGCAGCTATACCCGACCGTGGATCGATAGCGGTCAGGAGCACGGCTATGAGGACATGTACTCTATCGCCCAAATAGGAGACCTCAGCATGCGCCTGCACGCGGCAGAGGCCCTCCTGGCCCGGTCCGGCCGTGCGGTCGATGCCGCTATTGCCGACCCGAATGAAGACAGCGTGGCCGCAGCCTCGATTGCCGTGGCCGAAGCAAAAGTCGTGACCACGGAAATCGCCATTCAGGCGACCAATAAATTGTTTGAACTCGCCGGTACTCGATCGACATTGGAGGAGTACAACCTGGACCGTCACTGGCGCAACGCCCGTACCCATACGCTGCACGACCCCGTCCGCTGGAAGTTTCAGGCAATCGGCAATTATTATCTGAATAATATCAAGCCGCCCCGCCACGCGTGGATATAAAGAAACAGGCCAAGGAGAATATATGAGCCAGGCGCCCTCGCAAGCCACAGCTCCACCGGACCACGATATTCGAGTCGCCGCGCCAATGGCGCGGGTCGAGGCTCCGGCCCACATTATTCGTGACGCTCAGGAAGCCCTGGCAGTGGCTCAGCGTCTGGCCGAGCGCTTTCAGCAGGAGTCGTCCGAGCGCGACCGCGAGCGCCGCCCGCCGCGTAAAGAATTGGACGAGTTCTCACAGAGCGGCTTATGGGGCATCACCATCCCGAAAGCCTACGGTGGGGCGGAAGTGTCTTTCTCGACCGCAGCCGAAGTCATGGCCATCATCTCCGCCGCAGATTCCTCTTTAGGCCAGATTCCACAGAACCATTATTATATGGTTGAAGCCGTCCGGCTGGATGGCACCGAGGAGCAAAAGCGATTCTTTTTCAAGCGGGTGCTGGAGGGCGATCGCTTTGGGAATGCCTTTGTCGAGCGGGGCACCAAAACCGTTTTTGACTTCCAGGCGCGTCTCACGGCCTCCGGCGACACATTCCTCCTGAACGGCAAGAAATTCTATTCCACGGGTGCGGTGTTTGCCCACTGGGTGCCGGCTGTGGCCAAGGACGACCAGGGTCGGATTGCCATCGTCTTTGTCAGGCGGGATGCGCCGGGGGTCACCATCATCGACGACTGGTCGGGTTTCGGCCAGCGGACCACCGCCAGCGGAACCGCACTGTTCGAGAATGTGGTGGTCGAGCCTTTTTATATTATTGACCACCAGGCCGCGTTTGACCGTCCCACCTCGATGGGCGCCGTCGCCCAGCTCTTTCATACCGCGGTCGATGCCGGCATCGCCCGCGCAGCCCTGGCCGAGACGCTCGCCTTTGTCCGCCAGTATACGCGGCCGTGGATCGATAGCGGCCAGGAGCACGGCTACGAGGACCCGTACACTATCCATCAGATTGGCGAGCTTGAGGTCCGGGTGCACGCCTCGGACGCCCTGCTCGAACGGGCGGGTCGTTTTGTGGATGCGGCGGTCGCCTCACCCACCCAGGAGCATGTCGCTCAAGCCTCGATTGCCGTGGCTGAGGCCAAAGCCCTGGCTACGGAAGTCTCTCTGTTGACAACAAACAAGCTGTTTGAGTTGGCCGGCACCCGCTCAACCCTGGAGGAATACAACCTGGACCGGCACTGGCGCAACGCCCGCACCCATACTCTGCACGACCCCGTGCGCTGGAAATATCACGCCATTGGGAACTATTGGCTGAACGGCGTACAGCCGCCGCGACACGGAGCGAGTTAGCCTCGGCCCGTGCCGCCTGCAAAAGACAGACGGCGCACCGCAAGGGATATTACCTCGGTGTATGCTCGGCCAGAAAGCGCTCGACCGCCTGCTTGGCAGTCGGGATATGCTCGGGCTCTTTCCAGTGCTCAACCAGCGGGGCCCTGGGGGCGAGCGCGGCAATCTCTCGGGAGGTCTCTTGGGGGTGATAGAGATCGTCCCCCAGGAGAACTAAGAGTGGCGTTTGACACTCTGAGACAAACTCTTTCGAGACGTTGAAGAGAAAGTCGCCGCTATACATATTTGTTTTGAACGACTCCCACACCTCGGCATCGACGTCGGGCCGGCCAGGTTTCAGCTCGGCAGCCCAGCCATCAAACATGTCAAAAAACGCCTGACGGTTATCGGACAGACCAATCGTCTGAAAGAGCATGGCCGACGCAACCCGCTGCGGCGCGGCCTGGATGAGGCCCATGCAGTAGGGTCCGCCAATGCACATGCCGGCCACATGGAAGCGCTCAACTCCCAAATGATCCATCAATGCCAGTTGGTCTTCCGTGTAGGTATGCCAGCTATCCGCGGCACTGACCGGGGCGGTTGATTGTCCGGCGTTGCGCTGATCCATTGCGATAACGCGATAGCTGGGGGCAAGCTGCTCAATCGGGTTCCAGGGGGTTTTCTCCCAAAAGGACACGGAAGAGCGCATGCCGCCCGGTGCGATGAGTAAGATCGGAAATCCGGCGCCCTGCTCTTCGTAATACAACTTGGTCTCGCCACGTTCGAATATCGGCATATCTGTTTCCCTTCACTTTTTTACCGGAGGATAGAAACTTCCGGCTCCCTTTGCAAGTTGTGCCCGGCTCCGATCAGGCCGGACGCTTGACATGGGCATACGGCAATGGGGTAGAGTGAGCCTCAATTGATCGGGAATCCTCAGTCTTCCGGACAAAGGAAGGAACGGACAATGAAACAGTATCGCGTCATATCGGCCGACTCGCACGCCATCGAACCGCCTGAGCTGTGGCAACATTACCTGCCCCACGCCTATAAAGACCGTGGGCCGCGTGTCATTGCGGAACCCACGGGAGATATCTGGGTGTGTGAGGGTATGCCGTCGCATATCGCAAAACGTCCGATGGGCGCGGTGGCAAAAAACAGAGAGAAAGCCTACGCCGCGGCAGCAGCAGGCGATAAACGCTACGCCACGGATACGAACGATTGGAACCCGGACGCCCGGGTGCGGTATATGCGTCAGGACGGGGTGGATGCCGAGGTACTGTATCCGAATTACGCCATGCGGGCCTTTGGCATCTCCGACCCGGACCTGCAACAGGCCGTCTGCCAGGCGTATAATGACTGGCTAAGTGATTTTTGCAGCACCCATCCACAGGAATTGTTCGGCATTGCCGTCATACCGATCTTTGATGTTGACTGGGCGATACGGGAATGCCGACGAGCCAAGGAAAAGGGGCTGGTTGGGGTGCTGTTGCCGCAGGATACCCCCGACGGCTCGCGCTACTCGGCGGCCCAATGGGACCCGCTGTGGGCGACGCTGGCCGAACTCGGTATGCCGCTCAGTCTGCATATTATTGCCTCCGGCCACGCCAACACCAATTGGACGCGGGATGAGACGGGCGAAGAAAGTGCGGCGGTCGGCTACGCGGTCCTGCCGGTACGCATGGCGCGGGCATTTGGCACGTTTATCCTGGAGGGCGTGTTTGACCGCCATCCGGGCCTGAAGCTGATTTCGGCCGAGAATGAACTGTCGTGGGCCGCCAATTTTCTGGGTCGCCTGGACTGGGGCTATCATCGCCGTACTATGGCCAAGGACCCCATGGTCAGGTGCAAACGCCTGCCCAGCGAGTATTGGCATGAGCACTGTTATCTGACATTTATTGATGACCTGCCGGGCGTCATGCTGCGCGAGTTCATCGGGGTGGATCGCATCATGTGGTCGTCGGACTTTCCCCACCTCGACAGCAGTTGGCCCGAATCCCGGCGCTTCCTGGAGAAACATCTGGCCGCTGTCCCCGCAGATGAGGCCCGGCCGATTGTCGCGGAAAATTGTATGCGTTTGTATGGTTTAGGGTAATGGAGGCCGAACGGTTTTCCTGGAGCGAGACAGAACAAGGTTCTCCGAGAAATCCGGTTGCCAATTCGGGAGGAGAAAGACGTTCAGTAGACCTCGTCATGGGTGCCAACCGTCTGTAACAGGATCGCCTCAACTCCTTCATGTTGGACAAATTCAAAGATAATCCTCAGGTCGTAACCTGCGCTACATGCCCAAGAGCCTTCTAGGTCTCCTTTCAGCTTGTGAGTTCTCAGCCTGGGATGAAAAGCATCCACAGAGAGCAACTCCAACGTCGAACACAGGTCTTCCACAAGGTGGGGGCGCTTTTTGATTGCGCGTCTGGCCGCTCGGACAAAAGCGGTGGAGCGGACGAGAGCTCGATTCACGAAAGGATTTCTTTCATAAGCTCACCCACGGACGAAGAGTGTCCTTGTCCCTCAGCGAACTCCTTTCGAGCTGCTTGTATTTCTGCTGCGAGCCTTTTGCGCTCCTGTTCGACTATGCGACGTTGCAGTATCTCGATCAGAGTCTCCTGTTCCTCTGGCGATAAGCCGTCAATCGCTTCTAGCACTTCCCCAAAAAGCATTGCTTGTTCCATGACTTTCTCCACGTTCCATAGTTTTGAGAGCCATAATCTACGAATCGGCACTCAACAATTCGGCCAAACGCTCGTCGGCGTAATACACAACAATCGCCCGTTCGGCGAAGTACCACTCCCCACCGTCACGGACAAAACGGTCGTCATAGCGACCGATTGCCTGGCGGGGTGTGGTTTCGTCTTTAGCGATAAGGTCGGCGTCCATATAGGACACCACCTGCGCCTCGTCTCCGTTCAGATCAATCTGGATGTTGGAGATCTTGTGGCGGAGGTGGGTCAGTTTCGCCCGGAAATATTTATGGTAGTTCGCATACCATTCGCGCACGGCCTCACGACCGTTATAGCCGTCGTTGTCTTCAAGGCTGACCACCAGCCGCCCGTTGGGATGAAAGAGCGCGGCCACATCATCCGCGCTGCCACGATCGACTGCATGACAGTAGCGATCAATCACCCGGCGGATTGCGGCTTCGTCCACGACCCGACGCATTTCGTCACTCATTGGCTTACCTCCTTATGTTTTAAGAGCACACGCAAATATTCTCTTTGAATTGACCTTCACCCTGTGAGTCTTTGTAGATATTCCACAGTTCCCGTCCGGGTTCGTCCCACTGCGGATGCGACGCTTTCTGATCTTCATACTTATGGAAACGACGGTATATAAACCCAAGCACTTCTGGCCATAAAATCTGAGGAACCTTAGAGTAGTCTTCAGCTACTTCATGATTGCGCTCTCGACCGAACCACAGTAATGACACGTGGTAGAGTTCGTTCTCATAACGCCCTTCGTCGTAGAGGGCATCTGCTACCAAGCCACATTCACATTCTGGGAAAGTACCGATCGCACGTACTATTCGGAGCATGTTCCGGCGCTCAGGATTCGTCCATGATTCATTGAAGGGCTCATTCCCACTCTTTACCTCCGCAATAATGACAAAAGGCTTATCACAAACTGTGGTAAAATGGCCGTCGTCCACCATCGGATTCTCTAAGTTTTCCGCACGGTGTGGAAACCGAACCCCCAACACATCTACTTCGGTTTTTTGATTGCTTCCCCTGTCTGGATGTACAACAAAATTCGGAATTGTCAGAAAGCCGTTAAGTCGCAAATACCAATAAGCAAGGTGTTCAGCTTGGATGTTCATAGCGACGTAACGAATTAAGATACCTACTCCGCCGCCGGCTCTAACACCACCACCGGAATCTCGCGCTCGGTCTTGGCCTGATAGTCAATATAGGGTGGATAAATGACCGCCATTTTTTCCCACAGCGCAGCCCGCTCTTCTCCACTGGCGGTTCGTGCCTTGGCCTTAAAACGTCTGTCCAGCACCTGCACCTCAACCTCCGCGTTGGCGGCCAGATTCAGATACCAGCCGGGATGCTTGGGGGCGCCGCCTTTGGAGGCGACGATAACGTAGTTTCCATCAGCCTCGCCATAAATTAAGGGCATGATGCCCGTCTTGCCCGACCGACGACCGGTTGTGGTCAGCAACAGTGTCGGGAGGAGCCCTGGGCCGCCAACCGGCGCGGAGTCCCACATATGCCCGTCGGCGCCATCCGTATCGAGGTAGCGCTGTAAATGGTCTGCAATCCAGCTTGGCAGATTATCCGGTATTTTGACATCACTCATACTATTCTCCTTTTCTTTTGTTTGACGGTCTTACACACTGAAACTCACTGTTCCGGCAGGTCTTCCAATAGCAGGGTTCGAGCCGCCATGATGACATGCTTTTCAACTCCGTTCCGCCGATGTTCGTTTGCCGCTAAAAACTCCTTGCTTTCCACCATATCAATAAACGCTGCGCGGCTTGGATAATAGACGAGGATCGCCCAATCCCAGTCCACATCGCCACCTTCGTGCAGCGCTGCTTCTGCCACCGGCCCGGCCCACAGCACCCGGCCACCGCGCTCCTCAACCAGCTTCTGGACCGGTTTGGTGTACCGAGCGTAGGCTTCCCGGCCCGTTCCGTCTCCGTCCAGCGACTGCGTGCGATACTTGATCAGATTAATCATGGTGACCAGGCCGTCGTCAGACGACTCACGGAGCAAATCGACGTTGAATGTGCTCATAGGCTTTCTCTTGTAATGCTCAGAACAGGTCGAGTTGTTGCTTCTCTTCACTCTCGTTTTTCAGGGGATGGAAACCGTGCGCCACGGCCCAATCCGGGTCGGGCCCCTGCCAACCGAAGCGTCCGAGATCGGTCACGCCTTTGACACTAAAAGTGACCCCTTCCTGCTCAAGTAAAGTCTGCTGACGTTGCCCGGTACTCACTCTGCCCTGCGCATTAATGACCCGCTGCCACGGAACGGGCGGGTCCGGCTGTCCGTCCCGTAGAGCGGCCATGGCGTCACCAACCTCCCGGGCGGTCACCGGCGGTCCCATGACTTGGGCGATGTGGCCGTAGGTGGCGACACGCCCGTATGGAATTTGCCGGGCAATCTCGTAAACGCGCGCAAACACCGAACGCGGTCCGTCTGCTTCTCCGGCTCGATCAGGCTGCTGCATCCGGCTTCCTCTCCGTCACTATCCGGCAAAGCGCGGCATCACTTTCGTAGCGAAGAGCTCGAAGCTGCGCAGAATGGTATCACGCGGCAGAAGCCCATCGCCCAAGAGGAAAAACATTTCGTCCGTCCCGATTTTCTGGGCCAACTCGATTTTGCGCGACACGCTGTCCGGGTCCCCGATCAAGGGTTCGGCAACACCCAGTCCGAACGGAATACCCCACTTTTCCCAAAACCAGCGGGTGTCTGCCATGATCTGGGGCGTTTCCGAGGGGTTCTCCGTGAGTACGAGTTGGCCGCCCAAGGCCAGCTCGGTGCCGGGTTTGACCGTCCGGCCCACCTTTTCCGCCTCCTCCCGATAGACACTCTGGAGGCGGGCGCACAGCTCCTCGTGCAGAAGAATGATAATCGGCTTCCCGCCTTCCCGGCCCCAATAGCGAATGGATTCCGTATTATGGGTAAAGCCGGCATACAGCGGCGGGTGTGGATTCTGGTACGGTCGTGGCGCGATGCCGATCTCTTCGATGCTCATGTCGTCCTTCACCCCGGCGCCGAACTGCGTGTACGCTTCCATGGGATGCGGATTTTTTGCGCCTTCGGGTGGAAACTGCCAGAACTCGCCGCGATGGGAAAACGTATCGCTGCTCCAGGCCTTCTTGATGACCGCGACCGCTTCTTCAAACGCCCGGCGGTTTTTGAGATCGGAGGCTTGTTTTTTATTCCAATGGCCGACGGCTTCGACGCCGGGCAAGCTGCCGTAATTCTGGACCCAGCGCGCCTGATAGCCCCGCACGAAGGCCACGTTCAGGCGGCCCTCCAGCATATGATCCAGCATGGCCACATCTTCAGCCACGCGCAGGGGGTTGTGGGTGTTGAGGACATAGCCAAGGATGTCCACTTTGAGGCGCTTTGAGTTTTGCCCAATAAACATGCTCAGCAAACCGGGGCTGCCGGTGGCTTCCATACCCTCAATCTGGAGGTGGTGCTCGGGGTGGCCGAAGCCTTCAAAACCGGCTTGGTCACACACCGTGACGTATTCTTTGAGGTCTTTGAGCATGCGCTGGTAGAGCTCGGGTCGCTTGCCAGCCATGCCGCCTTCGAGCTCTTTCCGGGTCCCCACCGTACAATAGGCAATCGCGTGAAATTTCATACAGTTTGTACTCCAGCCTTTCGCCTCGTCAGCCTACCCCATATACCCCCACAAAAAAAAGGTGGGTCCAGTGGACCCACCCTCCGAGGCAATAGTAGCGACGGAAAGAGAGCGTATGAAGCGGTTGTTCGTCTCTCTACACTGGGGCCGAGCCCTTGAGCAGGATACGTTGATGGATACGGCGTTGGCCCGGAGGAAAGTCCATATTGACCGAGTGCGTCACGCTGCGGTTATCCCACATGAGCACGTCCCCGACCCGCCAGACATGATGATACTGATATTGTGGCTGAGTCATATGGGTATGGATTTGATCGAGCAACGCGTCACTTTTTTCTCGTTCCATCTCCAGGAGGCGGTCAGTCCGGTTCGAGTTGAAATAAATCGCTTTTTGGGCCGTCTCATCATGCGTCCGAATCAAGGGATGAACGACATCCGGCGTTTCGGCCGCTTCTTCCTTGGTACGCTTCACGGCTCGGGCCGGGGCACGCAGGGTGTCATAGCTGTGAATGGCTCGCAGTCCGTCGAGACGGGCTTTCATGTCTGCGGATAAATCTTCGTAGGCCGCGCGCGCATTGCAAAAGCGGGTTTCCCCACCATGTTCAGGGATTTCCAGGGCCTGCAAGAGCGTCACTTTTGCCGGAACCACAAAATAGGAATCATCCGTATGCCAACCCGAGCGCCGGTCGAGGAGCAAGTCGGCTGGTTTGTCTTCCGCCTTTTTATATGTGCTATTAAAGACCGAGACTTCCGGGGCCTCCTCAACCCGCATATTCCGCAGTAGTTGGATCTGGGGCTCTCCAAAATACCGGCCGACCTGGGCAAAGGCCGCCGGCGCCAGCGGTTCTGATCGCAAACACACGAGGTGATAGGTCAAAAAGGCGTCTTTAATGGCCGCGACGGTCGTGTCGCTGACTGGCCGGGTCCAATCGACACCGGCTACCTCAGCCCCAAGGGCATCACTTAACGGACGAATATGCAGTGTCATCGCTCTTCCTCCCACAGCGCCGGACCGCTTGGCCGCGGCTCACGCGTTCGCCCTCTCTTTATGCCAGGCGGACGAGAAAAAAATCAAGCATCAGAAATGTGCCAGGTAGCCACCGTCAACCGCCAGCACCTGTCCGGTGATATACGAGGCCGCCGGCGAGGCCAGGAAGACTGCCGCCCCCGCGATTTCCGCAGGCTCGCCCCAGCGTCCGAGAGATGTTCGTCGTTTCAGCATACTGGCGATTTTCCGGTCCGCGACAAGCGCGCTGTTTGTCTCGGTGGCAAAAAATCCCGGCGCGATGGCGTTGACGGTAATACCAAATGGTCCCAGCTCAGCCGCCAGCGCCCGCGTCAGCGCTTCGAGGCCACCCTTGGTCGCGGTATACGCGGCATCCCCACTATTGGCAATCGGGCCGGCGATGGAGGTGATATTAATCATACGACCGCCGCCCTGCTCGATCATCAGGCGACCCGCTTCCCGGCTCACATTAAACGGCGCAAGCAGGTTCACGTCGATCATCTGGCGGACCGCGTCCAGCTCGAAGTCAAAGAGTTTGCGACGATCGCGCCGGCCAACGTTGTTCACCAGAATATCGAGCCGACCGTAGGTAGCTCGAATGTATTGGAAGGCGGCAGACACGGCCCCTTCGTCGGCAATATCACATACCAGCGCCTCGGCCCGGCCACCCTCAGCGGTAATGGCGGCCAGCGCCGGCTCAAGCCGGTCCCGACTGCGACCGTTGACCAGCACCAGGGCGTCATGCCGCCCAAAGGCCCGGCCGATTTCCAGGCCCAACCCACGTCCCCCGCCGGTAATCAGCGCGATTTTTCCCTCAAGCGAAAAGGCGGATGGTGTCACGACCGTCGGCATCAGGCGCTGTGGTCGCAGCCCCACTCGATGCCATTGCGGAGCAGTTGTTCAAACGGCCGGGTATCCCATGAACCGCGAAAAACCTGAGGCGTTGTGCTCCCAGCATCGACACTCGCATCAACAAACGGCTGCATATTGCTGGTCGTTGAATGGCAGTGTCCCAGCGCAATATAGGCGACCCCCCCCCGGCCTAAGGCGCGGGAAAAACCCAGCACGCGCGTTTTTCCATCCGCTTGCAGAGCAGAGTCCTCATCGTACACAAAGCCAAAGCCCGGAGGGGACGGGTCTTTTGCCAGCTCAGTGGTCAACAGGACCTCTGAAGCCGCCGGCTCCTGGAGTTCAATCAGATACAACTCGTCCATGACCTCAAACGAGGCAGGCAGACCCCTGGTCAGGCTATGCTGCTGATTGACCACATCAACCCGGAACTTGCGCAGCGGCGGATGGTTCAGAAAGAAGCCGCCCAGGGTCGCGTGGTGGTCGGCCTTGACCATCTTGCGCACGCGCCGATCATCGCCGACCGGCGCAGCCTTTCCGCCGCTCGTGCCGTGCAGCCCCAGCCAACGACCGCCGTCTTCGATCCACTGCCGGAGGAAGATGTTTTGTTCTGTGTTGGGGAACGGGCCGGCGACATAGGTTATTAGCAATTGACACCCAGGCAGCCATTTGTCGATGTCGATGAAGTCGCCGCTGACCGAGGCCGTAACATTGGGCCGCTCGTGTAAAAGCTGAAGAAGCCGCAGCCGGGCGTAGTCCATATCGTGCCCAGCCGGAGAGCCCACCGGAAACCCACCGGTAATCAGGTGGACGCGAACGGGTTGGGAATTACTCATAAGACGATCTCCTTTTTCCGGGTCCTTGCCAAACCTCCCAGTAGCCGTCACCCTACCAAACCTTTTGCGAACACAACACAGCCCCTCTTTTGACGGCCTGGAAAAACCCATACTATTTCGGCGGCCGTAAAAGAGCCACACTTTCCTCGTCCAAAAGAAACAGAGAAATAGAGGAATACGAGGAGCACGATGTCAACGCAAACCATTGAGACAACCCGCTTTCTTTCTCACAACGCCGTGCGGACAATCGCGCACCGGTTCGGGACACCGGTATATGTCTACGACGAGGCGCGACTCACGCAGGCGGCCCAAGAGGTGTTACACTTTCCAAACGCCTTCGGCCTGACCGCGCGCTACGCCATGAAGGCCCTGCCCAACGGCAATATTCTCCGTTTGTTTGACCGTTTGGGACTGCACTTTGACGCCAGCTCCGGCTTTGAGGCCGAACGGGCCATGCAGGCCGGCATCGCCGCGCATAAGATTGCCCTGACCGCCCAGGAACTCCCGCAGAACTTTCCGACTTTGCACGCCGCCGGCGTAGCCCTCAACGCCTGTTCGCTGGCGCAGTTGCGCTATTTTGGCGAACATTTTCCGGGCCAGGAACTCGGCATCCGTTTTAACCCCGGTCTCGGCTCGGGCGGGACGAACCGGACCAATGTTGGTGGCCCGGCGGCCAGTTTCGGTATTTGGTACGAAGACAGAGCCGCCGTCCAGGCCATTGTGCAACAGAATGCGCTCAAGGTCATTCGTATTCATACCCATATCGGCTCAGGCTCAGACCCCGGGGTATGGCAGCATGTGGCCGGCATGAGTATCGGCTTGTTAGAGCATTTTCCGGACGCTCATACGCTCAACCTCGGCGGTGGGCATAAGGTGGGACGGATGCGCCACGAAACCTCAACCGACCTGCAGGAGGTCGGCCAGCCCGTGGTTCAGACCTTTGTGGCCTTTGGGGAAGCAACAGGCAGAAGAATCCAACTGGAAGTCGAGCCGGGGACATATCTGGTCGCCAATGCTGGCTGCGTGATTACCACAATCCAGGACCGGACCCGCACGGGCAAAGACGGCTATGATTTTCTCAAGATCGACAGCGGCATGACCGAGGTGCTGCGCCCTAGCATGTATGGCGCTCAGCATCCTCTCGTTGTCGTCCCGGCAACAGCGGCAGCCGAGCAGGAGCAACGGCCGACCCTGGACGCCATTGTTGCCGGCCACTGCTGTGAGTCTGGCGATATCCTCACGCCTTCGGCCGGCGACCCGGAAGCGCTGGAACCCCGCGCGCTCCGTGACTCCGCCATCGGCGACTATCTGGTCATTGAAGGCTCGGGCGCATATTGCTCCGGCATGAGTTCCAAAAACTACAACTCGTTTCCGGAAGCGCCGGAGGTGCTCTACCGCGGGCCGGACCAAGAGCCCATGCTCATTCGCAAGCGGCAGACGCTGGACCAGATCATTCAGAACGAGGTGTTGGTATAACGTAGGCGGGGCGCTGTCGTCAGCGTTGGTCGGCCTCCAGGTTCTTCTGTAGCGAATCGCCGATAAACGGTCGCAACCAATACGGGTTGAGAAACTCCTGTTCAATAAAACGCGGGTCGTCGCTCAGCGACGGACCGTGGTCCACCGTGGTCCAGTAGGCATAGAACTGCGTGTGCAGGAGCGGGTCGGAGATCGTAAAATCCCCCCTCTTCTCACGCTGCTTCAGCCAGGTGTGCATGGCGTCAAAGGCTTCAAGCCCGGCTTGTTGCCATAAGACCCGCCCACCGCCGTACTCCTGGTATAAATGACGCTGGAGTTTCCAGTTGGCGACCATCCAGCCGGCAAAACGTCGTCCGGGCGGTTTGAGCTGGCTATCAATCGCCTGGCGTTCGTCCTCAAGCCGTTGTCTCTCCTCCGCAGCCAGCTCCGGCTGGACCAGCGCCTGTTCAACCTCCACCCGGCGATCTTTGAGCGGATGGTCCTGGGCCTTGAGGCGTTCGTTATGCCAACCGTTAAAATGCGCCATCGCAGTCGAGACCTCGCGCTCCGTGGGTTGGAGCTTATCCTTGTGGGCTACGCGATACTGCTGCATCACCGGGTGGCTGAACAGATTGTGCAGTTCGTTCGAGAGCGCGACGCCCCCGGTCGCCGTGAGTTGGTCTCTGTACACAGGCTGTCCCAGTACTACGCCGATCGGCTCACGCGGTGATTCTTCGGCTGGAGCGAGAACGGGCGCACTCAGCAACAGACCGAGGAGGAATAGTCTCGGCCATTGCCCCCCGGACCTCCGCTTCCCTGGCACTCCGCTTTTCATCGTCAAAGAACGTGCGGCTGTGTGATTTTTCATTGCTTGCTAACATGGCAGAAAACTTGAGGAGAGAAAACTCCGCTCGCGGTACGGATCTGTACCGGCATACCGCAGTTTTCTCATTCACTTGTGCCTGACCGCATGATAGACCTCTTTTCACACCGCTCCAGAGGAAAGGAAACGCGTGGCCTATCAATATACCGTCTACGGCCTGGAACTCAGCCTGTTCACCCGCAAGCTTGAAGCGGCCCTGATTTTTTATGGCGCACCGTTTGTCCACAAGCCAAAAACCCAGGCTAACCGGCAGGAGATTGAGCACCGTTCAGGTACCCATCAAGTCCCGGTCTTACATACGCCCGAGAACTGGATGATCGGCGATACGACCCCCCTCATGATGCTGCTGGACAATCGGTATCCCGCCCGAGCGATGTTTCCTCACGGCCCGCTTGGCGTCCTCGCGCATGTCATTGAAGAATTCCTGGACGAGTGGGTGGCACGGGTGATGGTCCATTACCGGTGGCATTATGAAGAGAGCAGCCGCTTTGCCGCCGAGCGGATTACCCGAGCGACTATGCCGGACGCGGACGAGGCAACCATTGCCGCAGCGCTCACAAACGCGCCGATTGCAGAATGGGGAAAGCGCGCCTGTCGTGCCACCGGCACCGCTTCCGAGCAACAACAACGCGCCGCAGAGACCGAATATACCCGCATTCTTGATGCCATAGACCAACAACTTCAGCAGACGCCCTATCTGTTAGGCAGTCGTCCGTGCGCGGTCGATACCATCGTCTTGGGCGGCCTGCGGGCGCATACCTATATGGACCCCGCCCCAAAGAAGCTCGTCTCTCAGTATCCTCGTATTGTGGAGTGGTGCGAGCAGGACGCAGGCCGCTGGGACGGGACTGGAGAGCTGGCGCCGTTCCCGCAATCGACTCCCTTTGCGCAAATGATACTCGCGGAAATGCCAACAACCTATAAGCCCTACATCCTGGCGAACTCCCAGGCCCAAGCCAGCGGCACGAAAGCCTTTGTTGTGACAACCTATGCAGAGGAGGTCAGCTACCTCTCCCGCCCCTATCCCGAGTTGTCCCGGCACATGCTCGTCAACCGCATTGCGAATCAAATCAACGCAGAAGAACGCCGAACCGTCCAAGACTGGCTGGCCGCGGTCGGGCTGGCAGAATGTTTTCGCTGAGTTTTCATCGTTTGGCCTGGTCCGCTCTGAAGGAGAATTTCCCATGCCCAGGAAAAAGATGTTGGTGGCGGGTGCGTCCGGCTTGGTTGGCTACGCTGCGGTCGAGTACTTCGCACAGCAGGACGATTGGGATGTGGTTGGGGTTTCGCGTCGTATCCCCGACGGGCTCGCGGGCGCTGAGGTCATCTCGGTCGATCTGACGGATACGGCGCGCTGTGCGGAGGTCTTTGGTCGTATGTCAGACGTGACTCATCTGATCTATGCGGCGCTGTACGAAAAGCCGGGGCTGGTGGACGGCTGGTTTCAGCAAGACCAGATGGAAACTAATCTGGCCATGCTGGATAATCTCTTCTCTCCACTCGAAGCCACCGCGCAGAACCTTCAGCACGTGTCCTTACTCCAAGGTACAAAAGCCTATGGCGTCCATATTGAACCCTTTCCCGTTCCGGCCCGCGAACGCTGGCCGCGCCATCAACACGAGAACTTCTATTTTCTGCAAGAAGATTATTTACGTGCGCGGCAGCCCGGCAAAAACTGGCATTGGACAGTCTGGCGACCGCAGCTCATCCTGGGACAGTCGCTGGGCAGCCATATGAACGTCATTCCTGCTCTGGGAGTGTATGCGGCACTACGCCGTGAGGCCGGGCTGCCGTTATCATTTCCCGGTGGCCCGCCTTTTGTTGTCGAGGCAATTGATGCCGGCATGATTGCCCGAGCGTGCGAGTGGGCCGGGATGTCCGAGAACGCGCATAACGAAATTTTTAATATCACGAACGGCGATGTTTTTGTGTGGCAAAATGTGTGGCCGGCTATCGCTGACGCGCTAGGCATGGAGGTAGGCCCACCGGAGCCCCTGTCTCTTGCGGAAGAGATGCCCAAGCATGAAGCCGAGTGGACAGCGATTGTAAAAAAATACGATCTACGTGCCCCCACCAGCTTGAAAGAATTTGTGGGCCAGTCCTTCATCCTGGCTGATTTTACCTTCGGCTATGGCAGCAGAAATCAGTCTCCGCCCCCCATGCTGGTGAGTACCATCAAACTGCGGCAGGCGGGCTTTCACGAATGCATGGATACGGAGGACAATTTCCGGGCGTGCTTCAAACGCTTCCAAGACGCCCGGCTATTGCCACCGCTGTAGAATTGAGACATACAGGGTGAAGCAATTCGGAATACAGGAGATATCACATGTCAGCATACATGATCGTTCAGGCAGAGATTACGAATCCCGAGAAGTTTCCCGAATACCAAAAACTTGCTCTCCCTGCCGTGCAGAAATACAAGGGTAAGATTCTCGGTCGGGGAGCACCGGACACAGTCGAGGGCCAATGGGCTGCCCCACTCGCCCTCATTATCGAGTTTGAGTCGGTCGAAGTCGCGAAGGACTTCTTCAATTCTCCGGAGTATACCGCCGCCCGCGAGGCGCGTGCGAACACTGCCAATTTCGTCATGTCTATTATTCCGGGCGCGTAGTAAACCAACGCGCAGGGTCGGGTCGCTCTGGCCCGCCCCTGCTTTATTCTTCCTTTTTCGGCACCGAGGCCTGAAAGGCTGGGCGTTCTCTCAGCCGGTCGTAATACTGCATCGCCGTGGGGAAGGCGTCAAAGCTGAGGAACTGATCTCCCAGGTAGATACTATAACCGACGTTCACATCGGCGGCGGAAAATCCACTGGTGAGTAAGTAGTCCCGATCTTTGAGGTGGTTATCCAACACCTCAACCGCCTTTTCCAATCGACGCGATTCCAATTTCTGAACAATGGGCGAACGTTGTTCTTCGGGAATAAAGACCGACTGCTGGACTAGGCTGGCACCATGAACGGCGACGGTTTCGGCGTAGTGTATCCACTGCAACCATTCATATCGCTCCGGATGATCCGGGCCGCGACCAAGCCTGCCCGCGTCGTATTTTTCGCATAAATACTGTGCGATCGCGCCCGACTCGAAAATCGTTTGCCCCGCGTCAACCAGACAGGGAACCCGGCCGAGCGGATGGATCGCGAGATACTCAGGCGCACGCAGCACCTTGAGGTCAAAGGACATCTCAACCAGTTCAAACTCAACACCGAGTTCATGCAACAGCCACACAGAACGCGTCGAACGCGCGCCGGGGACATGGTAGAGCGTAATCATTTCTCCTCCTTCATATAAAAGCAGCCTGTGTTGAGCCTACGATGATATAGGTAGCAGGTAGGCCGCGTTCTGAAAGGAGAGGTAACGCGGAAGGGAATAATTTTCAGGATGGTAAAGCTGTTGACAGCGACCGCAGCCTTGCTTATGCCCTATTCCAAAAAGGAGCCTCCGTATGTCAATAGAAGTAACGGGCGGTTATGTCTCTGCCGACGGCCACGTTGTTGAGCCGGCCAACCTGTGGACAACCAGGATGGACAAACGCTTTCGCGACCGGGCGCCGCGGGTCGAGTCGCGCCCGGACGCCGACTATTATGTGATTGACGGCCTGGCACCCCTCCCGGTGGGTCTCGAAGGCGTCATGATAGAAGATAAAATTGCCGGAGCAATCACTTCTGCTCTCGGACATCGGCACGCCGACACACGGCCCGGAGCGTGGGACCCGCAGGCGCGTTTGGCCGATCAGGACTTGGATCATATCCAGGCCGAGGTGATTTACCCCGGCATGTTGGGCCTGCACTTCTTTTATATTCGTGACGCAGCATACCAACGAGCAGTCATGCGGGTGTATAACGACTGGCTGAGCGAGTTCTGCGCGACCGCCCCGAACCGACTCTTAGGCGCTGGATTCTTACCCTTGCGCGGACCGATTGAATGGGCCTGCGAAGAAGCTGAGCGGGTAGCCAAGAAAGGGCTCCGTTCCGTATCCATTCCAACTGAGGTTGAGGAACGCCCGTACGCCCATCCAGACTATGCGCCACTGTGGGCGACGCTACAGGATCTGAACCTGCCGATTTCTGCCCACGCCGGGACAGGCACGGGAGAGGAGTTGCTGGTCAAGTTCGAGCGGATTGGCTTTGGCGTGGGACTCGTTGACGGCAAGGTCGGTATGACCATGCGGGCCATGGCCGATCTGATTTGGAGTGCCGTCCCACAACGCTATCCCACACTCCGCTTTGTTATTGTCGAGGGCGGAGTCGGCTGGATTGCCTCCGTGCTGACCTATATGGATCACTGGTGGCAGGATCATCGGCGTTGGATGGAGCCTCGGCTCGAGGCGGCTCCAAGCACCTATTTTCGGCGTCAGTTCTGGGCCACTTTTGAAGATGATCGGGCCGGAATCCTGACCCGCGAAATGCTTGGCATTGATCGGCTCATGTGGGGTGCGGACTATCCGCATACAGAGGGGACCTTTCCCTACTCCCAGAAACAGATTGACAAAGACTTTGCCGGGGTGCCCGAGGCGGAGGTCTATCAAATGGTGGCCGGCAACGCGGCGCGGCTGTACGGCCTGGACATCTGAACCGCAACGGCTCAATCTTCTTTCAGAAACAGGCCCTCCATCAACTGTGATGCCAAGGCGGTCATCGGCAGCGCGGCCCCAACGTCATGGCCGACGGTCACCGCCAGCGAGATGTCTTTATAGCCGACTTTCGCCATGCCCGCGGGCCCACCAGGATAGTCTACGGCGAGGTCACGCAGCAGCTCCCAATTCCGAGCGGCCCAGCTATCGCCCGAACTGGCCCTGATGACCTCAAGCATCTTTTTCGGCTCGATTCCGGCCAGCCGAGCGAGCCGCAGGCCCTCGCGCGTACTGTGTTGATTGACAATCACCATGAGGTTGTTCGCGATCTTGGCCACCTCACCCATCCCCACGTCACCGACGTGAAAGAGCGTCTGACCAATAACGTCAAACACCGGACGGCAGGTCTCCACCAGGGCGGCCTCCCCACCGATCATGATGGAGAGGGTTCCGGCCTGGGCGCCGGACTCCGCTCCGCTCACACAGGCATCCAGGACACCGACGCCTTTCTCTTTGGCCGCCGCCGCGATCCGCTGGCAGGTTTTGGGATGAACGGTACTATGAATCACAATAATGGAGCCCGGACGGGCTGCGGCTAACACCCCAGTGCCGGCTGTACCAAAAACAACTGCTTCGACCTGCGCATCATCGACCACAATAGTCTCGATAATGTCACACTGTTCCCCGACCTCTTGCGCCGAGCGCGCCGCCGTGGCCCCGAGCTTTTCGAGCTCCTGCATGGGCTCAGGACGAATATCATACACCGTCAGGTTAAATCCGGCCTTGACCAGATTCGTGGCCATAGGCTTCCCCATAGCGCCCAGACCGATAAAGCCAATCTTCTTATCCATATACGCCCTCCTTTGAGATGCGTGCGGTAGTGTACACGGGTTCGTCTTTCATAAACTATTCCGGTCCTGGCGTCACGAGACCAGAGATACTGAAAAGTTCCCCTTGCTTCCCCACCCTCGGAAGAGGTACACACAGGCTGAAAAGGAGGGAGTGTTATGGCGCATGTCAGTCCGGTCCCATTTGAGCATATCGACCCTGAGGTTCAGCAGATCATGCAGACCTATGACAAGGAGTATGGCGGCTCGGCGTTCTTGCAGGCGTTCGCCCATGCTCCCGAGGTCTTCAAGTCTTTCGCCAACTATTACTTCCCGCTCATCTTCGAGACCCGCGGCAGCATCGATATGCAGCTGACCGAGTTGGTGCGCCTGAAGGTTGCGGAGCGCAACGACTGCGCCCTGTGAATCAACGGGCGCGTTGCTTTGGCAAAGCAACAAGGTCTGACGGAAGAACAAATCGGGGAGCTGTCAATCTATGCTGACAGCACGATTCTCACCCCGCGCGAAAGGGCTGCCGTCCGCTATGCCGACGTGTTGGCCGGAGATCATACCCAGGCATCACCAGAGCTGTTTGACGAACTGCGCCAGCACTTTACCGAGCCGGAGATCATAGACCTCGGGTTTCGGATTACGGCTTTTGTCGGCTATGGGCGTTTTATTCGCGCGCTCGGCTTAGAGAGAGGCGGCGTGTGTCCGCTGTCGGAGGCGCATACCAACGGGGCTGAGCAGGTCGCCTGACTCGGGCCCGCGGCCCATGCTAGGCGTCTGTCTCAGACTGCATCGCCCGGCGCGCCGACCGATAGCCGCGTTGGGCGAGAGAAAATTCCAAGGCTGGTGAGAGGCGACTGATCCACCACAACAGCCTCCACCAGCCCGGCACGATGATCAGCGCTTTGTTCCGAGCAAGCGCGTCCAACACTTTTTCAGCAAACACAGCCGGATCCATGGGCCGGTATTGCCGGATGAATTTTTCCTGGACCTCCGGCGGCATGGGCTGCAACTGCTTGCCGTATTTCCCGCCGTACAGGATGGGCGTCCGAATAAACCCAGGGCAGAGCACACTGACGCGGACACCGTAGGGCGCGGCTTCAACCCGGAGGGATTTGGAAAGACCGACCACCGCATGTTTTGTGGTCGCATAGCTGACAGCCGCTGGCATGGGCAGCAGACCGGCCATGGAAGCGGTATTGACAATATGGCCGTAGCCCTGGCTGAGCATAACCGGATAGGCCGCCTGTACCCCGTTGACCACACCGTGCAGGTTGACGTTCAGGACACTGTCCCAGTCCTCAATCTGACAGACCCGTACCTCTCCTCCGATCGCAATGCCGGCATTGTTGAACATATAGTCCAGCCGACCCTGATCTTGGGCCGTCGCCCGGACGAGTTGGTCTACCGCGGCGAAGTCTGTGACATCCAGTTCGACCGCGGACGCTTGACCCCCGCTTTCCCGGATGCCGGCCGCGACCTCTTGGGCAAGCACTATCTGACGGTCGGCTAAGATGACACACGCCCCACGCCGGGCCAGCGCCTCACTCAACGCGCGCCCAATACCCGAGGCCCCACCGGTCATAATCGCCACCGCGCCGTCAAAGATGCGAAGGGTGTTGTCGTGTTCCATGTCTGTCTGAAAGTCAGTCGGCCACCGGCACAACACCGACCACCGCCGGACCGTCTCCGACCACACGGGTGGTGTGCCCGCTACCGGTCAGGTCTGCGGCGAGCACGGCATCCCCCGCTCCACAACGCTGGACCGACCCGTCCTTAAAGCCGATTTCCATCTGGCCCCGTAACACAATCACATACTGGCGTCGGGGAGCGTTATGCCAATCCATAGCGGTTCCGGCCGGGAGTTCCCGAAAGAAAATCTCCTGGGTCGCCTGTGGCGCTTCCTGGCTCGGTTGGGCGCTCAACGCCGGCTCTTCGATATGCGATTGTCCGTCATCCCCTGTATACATGTGGAAAATGCTCATGCTCTTCCTCCTTCAGAAGGGCTGGCAGGAAGGCTCAAAACGGCCCAAAGCGGTCGCTCTATGGGGTGCTTGCCTGAACCGCCTTTAGGGCACAGACACAACCCGCAATCGCAGCGATGGTTCTGACCCAATGCACCGTTTGCCATTGGCTAAGTGCATTAGATATCTCCGCTACAGGGACCGCCCCCTCAGATAGCGCAGCATTGGCGCCGCTGAAATAGATGGGAAACGTCGCAAGCATACAAAGCGCGCAGACAGATGCCGCGATGAGCCAGTTTCGGCTCGGGGTCTTTTTCCAGATGGCCAACCCCAAGGCCAACCAGGTTAAGCCCGTCGCACTAAACCCAAGCGGCATCATGAAGCTGGCGATGTGAGCGGAGTTATCACGAAAAATCGGCACAAACGATGCAGGATCGAGCGCCTGCCAGTAGGGCACCAGCCCCATGGCGAGAAGCAACAGAGCACCCGCCAAGAAGCCCAGGAGCACCGTTGCGATTTGTGTCGGTATGTTCATTTCTCTTTCCCTCTTATTGCGGAAGATAGGGTGCAATGATGCTCCCAGATTTGTCAAGGCATCAACGTCAAGACCTTAAACTAGGAAATTCCGTCCTCCTTTTACTCCCCGATGTGGATGGAGTCCTATACTTTCATCCCTACCACAGGTCGTCGGATACCTAAATCTGCGACAACCTCAGCTCCCAGCCTGTGGAACACTTCTGGCGAAATCCCAATCTTGAGACTGCGCCCACCACCACCCAGGATAACGGTTTCCAGCTCCATCACCCGACTATCAACATATAAGGGCATATCCACAGGCAACGAAAACGGGGTCACGCCGCCGACTTCCATCCCCGTCAGCGCCTGCATCTCCTCGGCCGAGGCAAACGACGCTTTAGACACGCCCATGAGTTTGCGCACCCGTTTGTTCACATCGAGCTGGGTTGTGGCCAGGACCACACAGGCCACAAATCGCTTGGGCTCTTTCTTGGAGGCCACAATGATCGTGTTGCCGGACGTCTCCGGCGGATAACCATACTGAGCGCAAAACACGGCCGTATCGGCATGGGCCGGGTCTATACGTATCCGTTCAAAGGACAGCCCGAGTTTTTCAAGCGCATCAATCACTCGTTGTTCCGAAGACGTCATGCTCCACACTCCTCCTTGAGAGACAAAGAAGCGGAATGCTCGCTGCATACCAAAACGCCGGGTCGAAACCCGGCGTTTTGTTCTCGGTGCAAGCCGAGGGTGAGTCGCTGACTTCTTTATGCGTTATCCGGCGGCCATATCATAACTGCGCAGCATTTTACCCGGCAGGGCGCCGCTGCACTGACCGTCTTCAAACGTAATCTGCCCATTGATAATCGAATACCGATAGCCGTCGGCCTTCTGCACCCGCCGCCAGTCGCCGTCGGGCAGGTCGCTGATCGTCTCCATCGGTCGCACGGCCAGCTTTTCCAGGTCGTACACCACGATGTCCGCGGGCATGCCCTCGCGCAGCCAGCCTCGGTCCCGGATGCCTATCGCCCAGCCCACCATGGTCGACAGCCGCCAGTGCGCCTCTTCCAGGGTCATGATCTGCTTGTCGCGCACCCAGTGGGTCAGGAAGTGGGTCGGATAGCGGCCCAGGGTCAGGAACTTGGTATGCGCGCCGCCGTCTGAGGCTCCGACCAGACACAGCGGGTGTTTGAGAATGGTGGTCAGGGCTTCTTCATCGTTGTTGATGAAGCCCTGCATGGCAAACTCGGTCTTGAGCTCTTCTTCTACGGACAGATCGAGCAGCGCGTCGATCGGATGTTTACCTTGCTCCTGGGCCAGTTCGGCAACGGTGCGGCCCTTGAGATGAGCGTTCTTTTCCAGGTGGACATCATCGATAAACGTCTCCTCCCAGCGGAACATCCGCAACTGACCCTGCTCCCCGTCGGGATTCTCGCCCGGCATGACGGTCGGCGCCTTCTCCATATCGGCCTTGAGGGCCGCCCGCCGACCGGGGTCGGCCAACTTCATGCGGCGCTCTTCCAGGCTGCCGACCGTGGCCTCGTTCCAGGCCGGGAGCTGATCAAACAAGCCCATGGTTTCCAGCGTGAACTCAAACTCAATCGGCATGCAGATGTTGACCGGCAGGACCGGTGCTTCTTTATTTGCCCGTTCGGTCCAGGCCAGTTGCTCGCGCCAGGTATCGGGTGAGGACGGATCGTGGATAATCGCGTTCCAGTTCACCGGCCGGCCACTCGTCTTGGCCAACTCCAATAAGAAGTCCATCCCCAGCCCTTGCAGGGCATGGCCCATCGTCCACTCGATAGAGCCGCGGTTGAACTCGCGCATGACGGACGCCATTTCGAGAAACTCTTCACGCGGTGCCACATGGGTCGGGAGATAGCCGCCATCATAGTCGCGGTTGGCCATACTGAAGCTGGCGGAAAAACCAAAGCCGCCGGCCTGCAAGCCCTCCCGCAGCAGATGTTTCAGCTCCGCAATCTGATCCGAGTTGGTCTTATAGTCCGGGTCGCGCGCCGCGTCGTTGCCCAATACCCAGGCGCGTAGCGGGGAGTACGGCACGAGGGAAGCAGCATTGATACCCAGTCCGCCACGGTCCAGGCTGTCCAGATATTCGGGGAAGGTCTCCCAGTCCCAGCGCATGCCGGCCTGCATACAGGACAACGGAATGGACTCGGTTCGTTCCATACGACGCATCGCCCGGTCGCGATCTGCCGGACGCACCGGCGCAAAACCAAAGCCACAGTTGCCGATCGCCACCGTGGTCACGCCGTGCCAGCCGGACAGGGTGGCATACGGGTCCCAGGTCGTACCACCGCTGAGCGCGGCGTCGTAATGGGTATGGATATCCATAAACCCCGGGGCGACGATCATACCGGTCGCATCAAGCACACGCGTGGCCGAGCCTTGAATATTCCCCATGGCAACGATCTTGCCGTCACGAATTGCAACATCGCCCCGATAGCGGGGAACCTGCAATCCGTCGATGATCGTGCCGTTTTTGATAAGCAGATCGTACTCTGCCATGTGATCCCTCCTTTGGCTCATGGGAGCCAGTTACGGTTACATACCATCCTCCCCATAGCCACCCGGTTCATGCCCTCGGTGCAAGATGTTGATGAGTCTCCCCATCCTGCAACGGAATGCGTCGCAATTGCAAGAGTTGCCACCCGCTGCTACGCAAGCGCGCCGAGTCCGGCTTGGGCGCATTCGATATCTTGTTCAACCGAACCACCACTGACACCGATTGCTCCGACCACTCTATCCCCAATTCGGATCGGCAAGCCGCCGCCAAAGGTCACGATGCGCGGAATATGCGGCACCCCTGCCAAGAGCGCCGGATCATCCTTAATAAAGTTAAAAAACTCGTGTGACGGCATCCCAAAAAGGGCAGTATAGGCTTTGTTCTGAGACACCTCGATACTGACTAACGGTGTTCCATCCATCCGGCAAAACGCCTTGAGCAGCCCACTCTCGTCCAGCACGGCCACAACTTGGGGCACCCCGAGTTCCTTTGCTTTGGCAACAGCCGCGGCCACCATCTGTTGCGCGAGTTCGTCTGTCACACTCTGTTTTTCAAAGGTCTGGGCCATTGCGTCCTCCTGGTGTTGTTTTCACTGGAGTATAGGAGGAAAGAAGTGTAGGAGTAAAGAGACAATAGTCACCGCAGACGAGTAGAGTTCGGAGGAGGCTAGAATGAAACACTCGCTTGCACTCATCCCATTCCTGTTGGCGGTGAGTCTACACGCTCTTCAAGCGGAGCAGGACGATTCCTCCCCCCTCGCTCCTGTCGTCTTTACCAACGTAACGGTGATAGATGCGACCGGGACGCCAGCCCAGCCCGACATGACCGTTGTGCTCACTCAGGATCGTATTAGCGCCCTGGGGGAAACCGGGACGGTCGCCATCCCCTCAGGTGCTCACGTTTTCGAGGCCGCGGGTTATTTTCTCATACCCGGCCTGTGGGATATGCATACCCATATCGCCTATATTGAGACGTATCCGAGAAGCAAGGATATTTTTCTGCCGCTGCTCATCGCCCACGGAGTCACGGGCATCCGTGATATGGGCGGCGACCTGGCAGCCCTCACCCAGTGGCGTGAGGAGATCACGGCAGGCAAGCGGACCGGTCCCCGCATTATCGCCTCTGGTCCTATGCTGGATGGCCCCAATCCGCCCTTCCCTCAGTCGGTCAGTGTGAACAGTGCAACCGAAGGGCGCCAAACCGTATTAGAGCTCAAGCAGCAAGGGGCAGACTTTATCAAAGTCCAGTCGCTCATTCCGCGCGATGCCTATTTCGCCGTCATACGCGAGGCCCGCCAGCAGGGCTTGCGAGTTGCCGGCCATCTGCCGGATCAGATCACGGCCACGGAGGCGTCCGAGGCCGGGCAACACAGTATGGAACACTTCATTGGCTGGCTCAAAAGCAGCTCAACAGTGGAAGAAGAACTGATCCGGACAGTGTCGATTTTTGACCTGTTCCAAAAAAAAGGACCCGTTCAACGCCTCCTCGGTACCCAGAGTAAAGAGAAAGAAGAAGCGCTGTTTGCGCGCCTGGCGCACAAGAGCATGTGGCAGTGCCCGACGATCGTGTGGATGCGGGGCTTATCGCATATCGACGAAAACACATTTCCGGCTGACCCGCGCCTGGACTATATTCCCCCCTCGTGGGTTGCGGCTTGGCGCGTGATAAAGGAAGAACGCTTGCTCGCAGGCCGCTCTGCCGAGGATATTGCAGCGGGCAAGCAGTATTTCCGGACGCTGTTTGACTTGATCAAAACGGCGCACGGGGCAGGCGTACCCTTCTTGGCCGGAACAGATACGCCCGCCCCATATGTCTTCCCTGGCTCATCCTTACACGAAGAATTAGCTCTACTGGTCGAGGCGGGCCTGACACCCATGGAAGCCTTACAGACCGCGACCCGCAATCCTGCCCTATACCTTGACCAACAAGACCTGCTGGGCACCATCGAAGTGGGCAAGATTGCCGATCTCGTCCTTCTCGAAGCGAATCCCTTGGAGGATATCACCAACACCCAGAAAATTGCAGCAGTGGTTGTGGGTGGCAAGCTCTTCTCTCGCAGCGCCTTACAAGCCCTGCGAACTGCGGCCGCTAGCAGTGCGCAGCAGGGGTAACGGATAGCACCTCAAAAAGACCGCTCACTGCGGCAGGCGTCGCTGCCGGCCGGGTGGTGGTCCGTGACGAGCGACGCTCCAGCCGGGCAACTGACCGCAACATCGTCTCCGAAGGGATTTGAGCACACGTCTTTCCCGGTCAGCGATTTGAGATAGTGCATGCTCGGGCAGTCCGGTTGTTCATACACCCACTTGGCAGCCTCGTCGGTTTCGTGTTGCAGAATTTGCAGAGCCGCTTCCTTGCTCGTGTAGTCCGGTTCCTGCGGCGGCAGTGCGGCTGCCGCCGGGGCGGGGGAACGCTGCGGCACTGCCACGGCTGCCTCCACGGGAGCATTCTCTGACTGACGGTTTGACTGCTCAGAAGCTGGCGGGTTCAGGTCTTCCCACTGACCCGTATACGGATTAAACGATTTTCCCCATTCCTGAGACGACACCTGCGTGCACAGCGGGACAAAGCAAAAGCCGAGCATGAGGAAGAATATGATGTCCCGCCGGACCTGACGCATGGAGTTTCCTTGTTAGAGATGTGTTTCAAACCATTCTTTGATGAGCGGCAGACTCTGGTCAAGCCCAGGACCAGAGAGAATATCGCTGTGGCCAAGGCCGGGCAGAATCACAATCTTCTTGGGCTCTCCAGCCTTTTCATACATGGACTGTGACTCTTCCATGGATACGCGCTCATCTGCGTCGCCGTGCAGCCATAGCATCGCCCGGGGTGATATCTGATGCACGACGGACTCGGGCCGATACGCAATCAAGGCTTCACCCGAGGTCAGCGTGATCTCTCGGCTCCACTGCGGATGCTGGTCGAGAATCTGTGCAAACAGGGCGGTCGTACTCTCCGGCTCGGGCACAATCTCACTGGCTTGAACATACTGCTCCTGCCCGGTCAGGACGCGCTCGCGTCAGTTGTCTGCCAGGCGTCGGAGTAATGCCTGCCATTCCCAGAAATGACAGGCGTCACGCGTCCAACGCCCACAGTCGCCGATGCCACAGACGCTCACCGTGGCTTTGACCCGCTCTTCTACCCCGGCAGCATAACTGACGTTGGCCCCACCGAGACTGACGCCGAGCAGTCCAATCCGGTCCGGGGCGACCTCGGGCTGTTGCTGCATGAACGTGACCGCATTTTGGATATCTTCGATCTGCCGCATAGGGATGATCTGGCGACGGGGTTCTCCGCCACTCGCACCCAGGAAGCGGTAGTCAAACGTCAGGACGACATACCCGGCCTGAGCCACGCACCGGGCAATATCGGGCAACAGGACTTCTTTCACCGCGGTAAAGCCGTGGCATATGACAATGCCGGGTCTTGGCCTGTCGGAAGGGCTGTCCTCAGGTAGAAAAAGGACGCCTGCCATGGGGACACTTTCACTGTAGAATTGAACTGACTTTTCCATACTCCTCCCTTTAGCGTTTGGGCATCTTGGGGACAAAACGCGGCACCCGCTGTTGATACTGCCGGTATGCCTGCCCAAAGCGTTCGACCAGCTCGCGCTCTTCCATCAGCGTGATGCCATACAGCACCAGGCAGGCGAGAGGACACAGGAGATACACGGCCAGATAGTTCGTACAAAGCGCAAGCGCGAAGACACTCAGGATCACGACGACATAACGAGGATGCCGCAACCGCGCATAGATGCCCTGGTCCAAGAGCGGCTGGCCGGGCGGCGTGGGCGACAGTTCGGGAATGCCGACCAGAGTGCGCAGGGTCAGATGTTTTCGACACTGCACCTCAACCACCAGGGCAGCGACAAAGCACAGCACGGCCGGCCAGCCCAACCAGCCGGGCGGCCCGAATTCGACGGCCAGGAGCGTCTGCCGCAGCACAAAGACGCCAGCGCCGATGGCAATGAGCATCATCCCCAACACGGAGTACGAGATCACAAGCCCAAGTTGTCGCCAGCTATGGACCAGACCGTGAGCAAACGGCCAGAACAAGATACCTGGGATAAAGGCCACCAGCGTGAGGAGAGCCAGGTTATAGCGGACGGTATCCATGAGAGCGCTGGCCGACTTCTCCTATTACACAACGCTATACGAGACGTTGAGTTCCGGTTTATTCTGTATGGTCTGGAAGACGACGCAGTAGCGTTCGGTCAGGCGAATCAGGGTTGCCAACTGTTCCGCATCGGCGTCCGTGTCCAGATCAAACCGGAGACGAATGTCGCGAAAGCCGACCGGGGCTTCTTTTGAAACGCCGAGGGTCCCCCTGAAATCCAGGTCGCCTTCCGCGATCACCTTGCCATCGCGCAGCTCCACCCCGATCGCCGTAGACACCGCTTGCAGGGTCACGCCGGCACACGCCACCAGCGCCTCCAGCAACATATCGCCGGAGCAGGCCGCCAGCCCGTCCCCGCCGGTCGCCGGGTGCAGCCCGGCTTCGACCAACGCCTTGCCCGTTTCGACGCGGCAGGTAATGCCTGCGCCAATCCGGCCTTCGGCATTCAGCGTCACCACTGCCTTTTCGGGCACGTCTTTATAGGCATGCTTGAGCGGTGCCTGGAGGGTGCGGAGTTCTTCTGCTTTCATGGTTCTTGTTCTCCTTCTTGCTGTTTACTGCTCCATGCGGGCTAACGCGTCTTGCGTACTGCCCGCGTCGCTATAATTAGCATCCTGGTCAAAGCTCATAAAAATCATGCTCACCCCTTCAGGACCGGCGGTGAACGAAGCGGCATGTTCGCCACCAGGAATGAAACGCAGCGCTTTCGGTTCCAGCCGCCTGCCGAGCAGAGAGGCCGAACCCGAATAGACCACCTCATACCGACCATACTCTGGAACCGGGGGAGTAAACTCGACACCGGCCGGAAACGCGACCAACTCCGCAGTGGGACCGAAGCTCGGCGGGATCAGCAGCTTGCGTCGAGCGTGTGGACAGCCGGGCATGGGCTGCCACTCGACCTCATGGGCGCAGCGCGTCAGCTCGCGTCCACGCACGTTTGCCTGCCAGCGCCGTTTTTTATCGCGCATGACAGCCAAACCACCCGGCCTGGTATGCAGCACAAGCATATCGTGCCCAGCACTGACCGTGAACGGACCGTAGGGCGTGTTATGTTCCGTATAGTGCACGGCTGGCGCATCGAGCCGGACCAGCGGGAAGGCCATTGAGCCTTCGAGCAGGACTTGGAATTGCGCCGCATAATGAAAATGCGGCTCCACCGTATAGTCTTCCGAGATTTGCGCCCGTATGGCTTCGGGTCCACCGTCTCTGCCTTTCAAATACATTTGAAGCTGGGTTTCCCCTCCGCCCTCAAGGGCTAAGGTTTTCCACGGTACGGTTGAGGGCTCTACGATATACTGATGTGGGTCCATGTCGTCCCTCCTTGTTTGCGTCATTCACTCCCCATGGGCAGTCTCGTTTCCCGTGCCTTCCCAATCTACTCCACAACCGCTTGATACGTCAAAACCCGCAGCTCACGCCGGATCGGATACGAAGAGGACGGCATCAGTTGTGTGAGAAAGATGACGATCAAGTCTTCCACTGGATCAACCCAAAAAGTTGTGCTGGCAGCCCCACCCCATGAATACTCACCGGATGAGCCAAGAATCTGGGCTTTGACCGGATCAAGCGTAACGGAAAAGCCCAGACCGAACCCAATCCCATCAAAAGGCATCTCACTGAACACCTTCTGGCCCATACGGCTCAGATCAACATTGCCCGGCAGATGATTCACGGTCATGAGTTCAACGGTCTTACGGCCAAGGAGGCGTTCACCGTTCAATACGCCTCTATTTCTAAGCATGAGTAAAAACTTGAGATAGTCACTCGCTGTTGAGACCAGCCCGCCCCCACCTGAGAGAAACGTCGGCTGTCCGCGATACCTACTCTTCGTTGGGCTATCAATGAGACGAAAGTCCCCCTTTTGATACTCATAGTTTGCGGCCAAGCGGGGTACATCTTCATCCGCAACCGCAAAGGCAGTGTCCCGCATACCCAGCGGCCCCCAAATATGCTCGCTGAAATAGGCAGCGAGCGACTGCCCTGACAGCAGCTCAACAAGATATCCCAACACGTCAGTGGCCACACTATAACTCCAGCGCGTTCCCGGAGAGAAAAGTAGCGGGAGTGTACTGAGCTTTTGCACCATGTCGTGTAAACTTCCCTTGGAACTCGACCCTTCAACTCCTTGGGCGCGGTACAGAGCGTCAACCGGATGAACGTTCATAAAGCCGTAGGTGAAACCGGCTGTATGTGTCAGCAGATCGCGAATCGTTATTTCACGTTCAGCTAGCGTGGTGTGGTACTGCTGAGCATCTCCGGATTCAAAGACTTCCAAGTGTTTAAATTCAGGAATGAAGGCTGACACTGGGGTATCGAGCTGAAACAATCCTCGCTCATACAGCGTCATAAGCGCCACACTGGTGATGGGCTTGGTCATGGAATAGATACGAAAAATGGTGTCTTCTTCAACCGGTGTATGTGCTTCTACATCGCGTAGTCCGTAACGATTCAGATAAGCTGGCTGGCCACGCCGGGCCACCAGCACCAGATAACCGGGAATTCTCCCGTCATCGACATAGCCCTTGAGATGCTCGGAGATACGGTTCAGACGGATGCTACTCAGCCCGACGCTTTCTGGGGAAACGGTTTCAATCATGAATGTGCTCCTGAGGACAATCTATGTCCAAGTCTGCCGCGCTACCTTATTCCATTAGGCAGATAAGCAAAACAGAATGCCCTGGAGTTCGCTAGCTTCCGTTGACTAAAATTGATACTGGTCTGTTCAATCCAATCCAGACGAAGGAGTCCTGATGGCATACGCAACCGGACGCATATTTTTTGACGCAGACAGCCATATTATGGAGTTGCCGGACTTTCTGACGGCTAACGCGGACCGTGATGTCGCCGACCAGCTTCCCCCGTTTAATTTTGAAGCCGCAGGGGTGCTCGCTCAGCATGTGAGCCAGTACGTCAACAACGGTCGTCCCGAACAAGAAGCGCAGAAATTGCGCGACCTGGGCGACCGCTTGATTAGCGGTCCCAAGGGCTATGACGCGCTCGGCGCGTTTGACGCATCCGAACGGACGGATGCGCTCGACCGCTTGGGCTTTGCCAAACAGTTTGTCTTCTCCTCGCTGAGCACCTCCGTGTTGTTTGACCCAAACGTTGCTCCCGACATTGCCTATGGCGGCTGTCGGGCGCATAACCGCTCCATGGCGGAATTCTGTGCGGACGAGCGTCTGGTCGGCGTGGGCCTCCTCCCCATTGACGATGTGGAGCGGTCGATTACAGACCTCGACTATGCGGTGAGTCTTGGGCTGGAAGCCATATGGATTCCCCATCGCTTAGCCAACGGGCATTCGCCCGGTCACACCGACCTCGATCCCCTCTGGGCTCGCTTTGTTGAACATCAGGTGCCGTTCCTCCTGCACGTGGGCGGGGCCGCGCTCAAAGTCGAGCCAGGCTGGCTCGATAACGGCCGTCCGATTCCCAAGGACTGGCTCGGCGGCGGTGAGAACATCCGCAGTAAAGACATGATGGGCCTGCATCATCTGCCCGAGCAGTTCCTGTCCACGATGGTGCTGGACGGCGTGCTGGAGCGCTTTCCCGAACTGCGCGGTGGGGTCATCGAACTCGGTGCCGGTTGGGTGCCGTCCATGCTGGACCGTCTTGATCTGGTCGCCGGCATCTGGAGTCGGAGCGAGCCTTTACTCAAAGACTTGCAGCGCACACCTAGCCAGCAAATTATCGATCAGGTCCGCTTCACGCCGTTTGTGTTCGAGGATGTAGGGGCCATTATCAATGCCTCTGACCTGCGCCTCTATATGTTCTCCAGCGACTACCCACATCCCGAGGGCGGTCGTGACCCCCTGGGACGTTTCGGTCGGTCATTGGAAGGACAGAACGCAGAGACCTTGGATCGGTTCTATACGCAGAACTTTGCGGACCTGATGGGGATGAGCGCGTAACGCCTCATTCACGGCATAGGGTGGGTTTTATCGACCCACCCTACTCTCGGAGGGAGTCCCGTGAGACCCCCTCCTCCTTCAACCCGAAGAGCTGACGCAGAGTAAAAAAACGTTCAGTTCTTCGACTTCATTCCAGTCGTCAAGGCCAGCGCTGTTTCTCTCCGATTGGCCCACAAAACTGTCAGGTGAAAGTCTGCCTCCTGAGGGCCAGAGGAGTAAATTACCTGATTTTCTCCGCCCCATATTATTATTTAACTATCTGTTTTTACTCAGAAAACAAAATATGCTTGACATACTGTCAGTTTTACACACATACTGTAAGTATATCCCAATTAAAGCACGATTTAAAAAGTGCTTGTCGTTCCTATCCACACGTGGAGTCTACAAATTTCCTCCCCCCCTGGAGTCCGGGAGTCCCCCCTCTCGGGCTCCCCTTCCTTTTTCGTCATATACACCCGTTTGCTAAATCAGCTTTCAAGCATTCCAGGATTTTATACGCTCGACGATTTCCCTCATCTGCTCTCCCCAATCAAATCGCCCTGCCATGAGGTCCTTTGTCATGTGTGGAGCGCTCTGGATAGCCAAGCGCATCTTATCAAAGTGCTTTCGACTCAGGCGCACTTCGATATACGACGATGTTTCGTTTCGGGGAAAGAAGGACTCATACTGCTCAGGGTCGGGCAGCGACGGCAAGTCTAAGGCTTTCTCAAGAACAGAGCCGGGAAGGTAATTCTCAATTTCCCTAGCGGTGGTTATCCAAATATGCGCACCGGGTATGTTCTCGACTTCCATGCGAATCCTCAACACCCTGACCTTTAGAGGAGAATCCTCGGAAGCGCGGTCTCCGTCACACATAACAACGATGTTCGGATTCACCCGGAACAAATTCGCAAGCTCGGTTTCTTTCTCGGAAGGCTGAAATTCGATCTGCGCCAAAAGCGCTCCGCCATAGAAGGCGCATTGATAGTCACGCCCCTCTCGAAGAGCGCCTTCGCTATAGAGTTGAATCCAGCGATTAAGATACGCACGGTCCGAAGGCCCCTCCACCCAAACGATGCCGTTTGCCTGAAGCAAATCCGACGGCTTTGCACCTAACTCGGAGACGACTCCAAGGCGATCAAAATGCGCGGAAACCGTTGTTGTGCGAGCAGTCTCGCCATCATGAGTAACATGGATGATCTGCGCATCCTCCGACATTCCGAAAAGGTCGAGGGCCGTGCTTGAATGAGTCGTCAGAAAGATCGAGGCTTTTTCGTTAAGAGCGTAATCTTCAAGATACTGAAAAAGTCGTCGTAAGAGTGCCGGGTGAAGATTGTTTTCAAGTTCCTCAAACGCGAATACGAATTGGGACTTCTCTTTGTTCTCAACTTTGGGAATAACCAATAGGTTCAGCAGCACCAAAAGAACAGTCTTCAGACCACTTCCCGATTTGCTGAGTGGAATTAGCCCCTTCTTCTCCTCGCCAAGGTAGACCTCCCAATGGTTTCTTGGTCCAGGTGCTTTTTCATCGTCATGAGATTTTATCTGGATCCCCGAAAACTTCCCGTCGTCTCTAAAGATCGAATTCAGTACCCCCAGAAGATCATGCTGGATAACCTCACTCGGGTACTGAGGGTTCACACTAGTTATGAAACGCCTCATTATATTGGAGGCCCCACTCCCGTCGTGGCCGAGTGCTAGTTCGAGTTCTGGTAGCTCGGTCTTAATGTCGCGATCAGCAAGAAGTCTGCGGAATGACTTCCCGCTGAGATAGTGAGTTGGGTGACTCACCACCCTTTCAATTGCTGAAATCCTCGCGTTGGTCGAGCGCTCACCAAAAGATGACTCGAATGTGAAGCCGTCGGGAAAACCCACGTTGTTCGCTGTATACCCATTTGCTTCAATTTCCCACGTTATCTTAGTATCGACAAAATGTTTTCCGTGATCATGCCAGTGATTCCTTTCAAGTTCACTGCCTCTTACATGGGCGCCAAACTGCCTTCCCAGAGACACCTCGTCTAACACGCCACGGCATCGATATTGCCAACCACGATTGCCGAGTTCGCCTTGGCTTAATGCTTCAACCAAATCCAGTAGATGTGATTTTCCAGAGTTATTCCGTCCGATGATGACGTTGATCGGCTTAACAGTATCGAAACCAGCCCACTCTTTTTGAAAACAGAGATGTCCCTTGAAGTATACGGAGTCAGCTTTCACTCTGAGTGTCCTCCCGCACGTCCAGCTTACAATTCAACGTGTTGGTGATGAACAGCACCGGTTATCACGGCACTTCGGTTCCTTCATTGATGATAGAAAGATACCTGTCGTAAACGAACACTCGGCCGCGGCGTTTACCGGTAATCTCACGCGCAACTCCATTCTGGACGAGTAGTTCCATTGCCTTAGAAGCCGTTGCAAAGGAAAGCTGCGTACTGCTACACGCTGCGGACAATGAGAGAATCGGCCGTGCCTTGAGTGCATCGTGTATGCGGAGCGCCGACCCGGCCCGTCGGCCTTCGGTTGTCTCGATTCGGCTGCGGTCGTCCTGAAACATGTGGGCGAGACGTTGGGCAGTCGAGACCGCACTGGTGGCAGTCAGGCGCACGCCTTCGAGGAAGAAGGCAAGCCAAGACTCCCAGTCCCCTGTCTGGCGCACCTGCTTAAGCAGCTCATAGTAGGTGGCGCGGTTCTGCTTGAAATACAGACTCAGATACAAAAGTGGCTGGTGGAGTACATCAGCGTGGCATAACAGAAGGGTTACGAGCAATCGTCCTACACGCCCGTTTCCGTCAAGGAAAGGGTGAATGGTCTCGAACTGCACATGCGCAAGACCGGCACGAAACAGCACAGGGAGTCCGTCTTCCTCGGCGTGCAGGAAACGCTCAAACCTCGCCAGGCAGTCAGGTACGGCTGTATGCGGAGGCGGGACAAAGACGGCATTACCGGGGCGGGTACCGCCGATCCAGTTCTGTGAACGGCGGAACTCGCCAGGGGTTTTATCGTCCCCCCGCCCACGTGATAGCAGCACGCCGTGAATCTCACGGAGTAAGCGATTTGACAGCGGGAAGTTCTCCCGCAGGCGGCGCAATCCGTGGTTGAGCGCCGCTACGTAGTTCGAGACTTCGACCACATCATCGAACGGAACTCCAGGCGCTTCGTCCAACTCGAAAAGCAAGAGGTCGGACAGCGATGACTGTGTTCCCTCTATCTGAGAGGAGAGTACCGCTTCCTTCCGCACATACGCGTAGAGAAAAAGTGCCTCATCCGGCAGAAGGGTCGAGACACTATCTAACCGGCCCAAGGCAAGCACCGCTGATTCAAGGGCCTGCTGCAAAGGGCCGTCCAGAACCAGCGCTGGGTTTGGCGGGAGCGGTGCCGGAATGAAGGCTCTGACCTGCTCACCTCCGACGCTCGTCACCTCATATATGCCAATCTCTCCGCGTCGCATAATAGCAGACGTTTATCTTACTTTTGTCGGACGTTTATTTTACTTTTCTCAATAACGCGTTTCGTTATTTAACTTTAATAGCTAAAACTAAAATAACAAGGGCAGCTACCAGCTCATTCTTCGATTGAAATTTAATACAGCCTCCGAATACGATGTACCGGGTTTTCTTGAACCACGGTTCGGAGTACAGAGGAAAGCGCCAGAAAACTTAGTAAGGAGGAGAGCATATGGATATTGGCGTATTCTATTTCACGTCCGGCGAGTCGGCAGACCCTGCGGTTGTAGCGAAAAAGGCCGAAGAACTGGGCTTTGCCTCGTTTTGGGTGCCGGAACATCCGGTCCTGCCGGTGCATACCACCGTGGGCTATCCCGCGGCCCCGGACCAGCCGATTCCGAGAACGGTCGGGATTATTTCCGACCCGTTTGTGTCGCTGGCGCGGGCCTCGGCCACGACCACGAAGATCAAGCTGGGCACCGGGATTTGCCTCGTGCCGGAACGCAACCCGTTGTTGCTGGCCAAGGAGATCGCCACGCTGGACCACTATTCGGGCGGACGTTTTCTGTTTGGCATCGGGGCCGGTTGGCAAAAAGAAGAGTGTGAGATCATGGGCGGCGACTTTCCGCACCGCTGGACCCAGACCCGCGATTCGATTCTAGCGATGAAAGAGCTGTGGACCACGGACGAATCCGAATATCACGGCCGGTATTACGACTTCCCCGCGGTCAAGTGCTTTCCCAAGCCGGCCCAAAATCCGCATCCGCCCGTTATTCTGGGTGGCTCGGCCAAGAATGTGTTCAAACGGACGGTGGAGTGGGGGGACGGCTGGATGCCAGTCAGCATCTCGCCCGATGAGATTCGACGCGGACGCGAGACCCTGAACGAGCTAGCTGCCCAGGCCGGGCGCGATCCCCAGTCCATCTCCGTGCTCGCCTTTGGGCAGCCGGGGCAGTTGCGCAGCCGTGACCAGGCCCAGGCACTCGGAGAGGCCGGTGCGGAACACGCCATTATTTGGCTCAATAAATCTCAGGAAGAAGAAGTCATTGCGGAGTTAGAGGGATTAGCCGCAGAAATGCTGGGCGCATAAAAACGCAGGGGGGAGCCGCAGCATGGAAAACATAACGCTGGAGCGGGGCAAGCTTGACGCCATATTTGACGCTCAGAGAGCATCTGGGGCAGCAGGCGTGTGGGTGAAAGTCGGATTCCCTCTTGCCCCCTCGCCCCTTGGGGGAAAGGGCCGGGGTGAGGGGGATAACGGGTCCAGAAAAGGGCAACCCCCTGTGGTTGCCCTTACATAGGAGGTGGCGGCGTGCTCACAAGTTAATCCGGCACGACGGCGTACACCCGATAGGTCACCTCGTTGGGCTTGAGTTTGCCCTCACCCACCGCCATCAGGTTGTTGAGCCAGGCATAGCGCTCGTCACCGGTCTCAAACTGGATCTGTGAGATAAAATAATTATCCCCGAAATTGGTCGAGCCGCCACCCTCAAGCGCTTTCCGAATCCCCTCGGTGGCTTCCATACGCGCCCGGTAGGTGACGTAGACCGCCGCCCCATCGTCGCTTTCAAAGACCGCCCGCACGTCGAGGCGCAGGTTGCCGTCCGGGCCGACCAGGGCCCAGTCAGCCCCGCTGGCCCGGACCTTGCCCTTCATCCGTGGGCCCTCGAAGTGGCCACCGGTCAGGTCGGCTACAATGCGCTCGCCGAGCGGTCCTTTGCCGACGCTGATCGGGGTGATGAAGGTGGCGGTGTAATCGCACAGATATTCGAGTTTCATCGCCGGCTCCCTACAGACCGTAGACCTGCGCCGCGTTCTGGCCGATGACCTTCTGCCGCGTGGTGTCGGACATGGGCTCAACCAGCTCGGCCAGCTCGGTCATATAGTTGTCCGGATGGTCGGGGTGCGGAAAGTCCGAGGCCCAGAAGAATTTGTCGGCGCCCACAAAATCCACCACATGCCCGAAGGCTTTCTCGTCGGGATCGCCGGAAATCCAGCAGTTGCGATAAAAATAATAGCTGGGTTTTTCTTTGAGCCGGACGGTATCGCCCAAGGGGCTGTCAAACACCGCGTCCATACGATTGAGCAGATAGCCGGCCCAGCCCGCGCCCGATTCCAGCACAACCACTTTGATCTTGGGGAAACGCTCAAACAATCCGTACTGGAACATCGCCGTAAACGCCTGGAGCGGTCCCTGCGCGCCGTGCACATTATAATGCCACAGCGCCCATTTCTGCATATCCTTGAAGCGTTGGTGCACCCGCTTGGAAGGTGGCTCACCGCTCGGGTGGATGCCGACCGGTACATCGAGTTCCTGGGCCTTGGCCCAGAACGGGTCATAGTCCGGATGGGCGTGAGATTTATTGGTTGGCGTAAACGGCACGAAGAAGGCACCCTTGGCCCCGGCGCGCACGGCCCGCTCCAATTCCTGGGCCGCCACATTCCCATCTCCCATTGAGATATGGGCAATCGGGAGCAGCCGTCCATCGGAGTCGGAACAGAAATCAACCACCCAGCGGTTATACGCCTCGGCGTAGGCCGCCTGGAGTTCCAGGCTTTCCAGCTCTTCGGTTTCCCATAAGAGGCCGATGCTGGGGTAGATGATGGCTTTCTCCAAGCCCTCCTGGTCCATGCGTGCCAGCCGCTCTTTGGGATACATCGAGCCAAAGGGCGCTTCGCCCACATAGGTCCGGTCCGGATGGGGGGCAGTTTCTTCTTCCGATTTCTTTCCCATCGCCCCGAACTGGGCCAGTTGTCCCGGCTGGGAATACTTCGAGGGGCGCCCATCCAGTTCCAGGACCTCCAGCCCATCCTCATTGGTACGCAGGCGGATGGTCCGGTCCTTGTATCTCGGATCAATATATTTTTCCCAGGTATCAGGTGGCTCAAGGATATGTCCGTCGGCATCAACCGTCCCGCTATAGGGAAAATTTCCGTTTGCCGCCATTATGCACTCCCTCCGTTTTTCTGTGGTGTGAATTGAAACTTGGAAGTATCATTCCTAACCTACACAGTTCGCTTCGGCAAGAGTTTTGGGGCGGGGGTGGGTTCCCGCTGCCCAACCTGACAACGACCAGCCCTCCCCCTACGCTGCACCTTTTCCAAGGGGGCGTAGCGGGGCGTTCTAATCCCTGCGCAACGGCTTTTATCCGCAGGCCAGGGTGTAGACGTTCTGACAGCCGTCCGGCAACGTAGATTCGCTCCAGGTCGTGCCGCCGTCCTGGGTGCCGAACACCTGGCCCTCCCGCGTGCCACAGTACACGAGTTGCGGGTCCTGACGGCTGAGAGCGACGGTCATCATCGTACTCCGGGGGGAGATACCATGATCAAAGCGTTGCCAGGTCTGGCCCAGGTCCGGGCTGCGATAAACCGAGCCGTTCAGGCTGAGCGCCCCCGGACTCAGCGCGGCGTACAGCGTCTGGGGGTCCCCTGGGGCGACCTGGATATCGCGCGCGTAGGTCAACGGCGAAGAACGCCAGATCTCCATATCGGCCCAGGATTGCCCCTGGTCCGTGCCGTGGAACAGACCCATGCGCGTGGCCAGAAAGACGCTGCCCGACTGGGCGGCGCTCAGCACCAGGGCGTGGGTGTCCATCATGCCTTCGGCATCGGTGTTGCTCAGAATACGACTCTTCAAATAGTCCTGCTCGGCAAACCCCAGCAGCGCTGCGGTGCAGTCCTGCCAGGTGTCGCCACCGTCTGTACTGCGGATGACTCCGCCGACCTCCAGACCGGCATACACCGCAGCCGGGTCATTCGGGTCAGCCGCCATGCCGATAATGCGGCACGGAAAACCCATTTCAACCATGCCGGCCGGCTGGGCAAAGGTCAGCCGTTTCCAGCTATCGCCGCCATCCTCGCTCCGATAGATGGCCGCCGGTGCGGTGCCACAGTACACGACCTGGGGATCATCCGGGCGAAACAGCAAGGACCAGACCGCCATCCCGGTATCCGGAAAATCCAGCCCCTCCCAGTGCGCCCCGCCATCCGTACTGCGGTACGGCCCGTGTTGGGTGCCGACATACAGCAGCTGCGGATTGTCGGTATGGACAAGAATGGCCCGAATCTCAGCCCGCTCCGGGAGACCCTGGCTCAAAATCTGCCACTCCGTTTCTCCGACTCTCTGCCGACACAGACCGCTGGACGGAGTCGTGTGTCCGTTCTTGGAAAACTGCGACGCCCCGGCGTAGACATACTGAGCCATGGCTTTCTCCCTTCTTTTTCGCGCTAGAGTCTCCTTATTGGGTCGGGGGCAAATATTCAACCCAAGCCGCACAATCTTCGGAGCGGCAATTGATCGACACAGAGAATGTGTATGCCTTGTCTCCACGGGTGCTCTTAGGCTATCAGGACAAACACAGGAGGGCATGTGACACACGCATCTCGGGTTCTCACGACGGCAGCGGCGCACTAACGCAGGCAAGGAGTAAAGACAGCCGTGCTGATATCCGTTCTGTCCGTTCTCATCCTGATCGCCCTGCTGTGGTCTCTGGGCTGGTATGCCAAACGCTGGGTTTCGACCGATGCCGATTATTTGCTGGCCGGCCGCCAGGTCAGTTTGCTCCCCGGCATTGCCGGGATCTGCGGGATCGCGTTTGCCGGTAGCGTGACCAGCATTATTCCGGGCCTGACCATTCAATACGGTTTTTTTGGCTGGGTGTGGGGCATCAGTCTGCCGGCGGTCATCGGCTATTGGATATACGGTCTGCTGGCCTGTCCGTATATTCGTCGCTCCGGTGCCTACACCCTGCCGGAGTGGTTGGAGATGCGCTTTGATGCCCGTACCCGTCTGGTCGTCAGCATTGCCACCCTGCTCGGCGTGACCGGCCTGGTCGCCATGAACGTCATTGCCATGGCGCTGATTATGACCGGCTTTCTTGAGGCCCCGCTGTGGCTGATGGTGACGCTGATTCTCGGCGGCCACGTCATGTTTCTCCTGCTCGGCGGCCTGTGGGCCTTGACCCTGACCGATGTCGTGCAGGTCATTCTGGGCTTCATCCTGCTACCGGCGCTGGTCGGCTACTGCGCGTGGACGTTTGGTGGCTGGGAGATGATTCAGGCCCAGTTCGTGTCCCCGGCTCCGTTGACCCAGGGGACGGCGGGGACGTTTCCGTGGTTGCGCCTGAGCTATCCCAGCATTATCACCGTCTCTCTGGTGGTCGGTATGTTCATTCAGTGGGGCGGCAACTACTACTGGCTGCGCGCTGCGGCGGCCCGCACCGAGTTTGTCGCCCGCTGGCAATATCTGATTGGTGGGGTCGTAGTCGTCGTGATCGTCCACGGTGCCTTGGGCCTGATCGGATTGTACGCGGGCAGCGTGTACCGCACAGCCTTTCTGGGTGGGGCCAACCCCATGAGTGCGTATGGCATGCTGATGCGCGACCTGCCCTCAGGGGTGGCGCTTTTCGGCTTGGTGGCGGCATTAGCCGCTACCATCTCAACCACCAGCAACGCCCACCTGGGAATTACCTCAACCCTGGTACGCGACCTGTATCAACGCTTTCTGCATCCGGAGGCAACCCGCGAGCAGGTCTTGCGTATCAGCCGGCTGCTCACCGTCGTCACCGGCGGCGGCATCTGGCTGCTCAGTTTTTATCCCGGCGGGCCCTATTTTCTGCTGGCCATCAGCTGCGCGATGTTGGGGCCGGCGGCGCTGATTTTTTTACTGGGGCATCGCTGGTCGCGGGTAACCGCCGCGGGCGCGTTTTGGGGGACGCTCATCGGGATGCTGGTCATGCTCGTATACGAGGGATTACAACTGACGGGAGTGACCGCCTGGTCAACCCATACGGTTATTATCGGCACCCTCGTCACCCTGCCCCTGATCGTGCTGATCTCGCTGGCAACCTCACCACCGGTAAACCAACGGGACGGGCGCGTAGGAGTTGACCAAGAACCCTCCCCCCTCACCGCCGAGCATGAACAGTTCCTGGAGCTGCTATATCACGGCTATGGACAGATGGTTGAGCTAACCGATTTTCTCGGGCTGGACACTGCGCACGGGAACCGCTTGGTCGATGAACTGATAGCCGCGGGCCTGGTCCGGCGTCAGGCGCAATCGGGCCCGGACTTTTTCACCCTCGGCCTCACACCCCAGGGAGCCCAACGCTGGGAGAAGAAGGATGAACCCGAAGCGGCTATACCTTCCCCCTCTTCGGTCTACACACTTGAGCTCCACATCCTCAGACAGCTTGAGGGCGGTCCGCAGACCCTGCGGTCCCTCGGGCGAGCGATTGAGGCCAACGCCTCGACGCTCGGCGTGGTCGTCAGTCGCCTGGAACGGCGTGGCCAGGTACACAGCCACGGCATATGGGAACGGCGCCTCACCTTGTCCGACACGGGCCGCGCGGCCCTCCGCGCAGCCCGGAGCTAAACCGCTCCACTCCTTCGACCTCCGGCCCTGACAGTCCTCTTCGGAACGGATACACTCCGGTATCACTCCTATTCGAGGTGAGCGTATGCCGAGCACCAAGCCGCCGAGCGGCACCCGAGATTACTTACCCGAGACTGTGGCAAAACGACGCTACGTTGTGGCGAAGATAGAGAATGTCTTTCAGCGCTATGGGTTTCTGCCCCTCGAAACGCCGGCCATCGAAAATCTGACCACACTGTTGGGCAAGTATGGCGAGGAGGGCGACCAACTCCTCTTTCGACTCCTCCACCGGGGCGACAAACTCACCCGCGCCCTGGAAAAAGAGTCTCCCGAAGCCGGGGACTTGGCCGAGCTGGGCCTGCGCTATGATCTCACCGTTCCGTTAGCCCGCGTCGTGGCCCAGTACGGCAACAGCCTGCCCAGGATGTTCAAGCGTTACCAGATTCAACCCGTCTGGCGGGCGGACCGACCGGCGAAGGGTCGCTTTCGTGAGTTTTATCAGTGCGATGTTGACCTGACCGGCACAACCTCGCTGCTGGCCGAAGCGGAGGTGATAAACGCAGTCAGCAGCGCGCTGCGTGAGCTCGGCTTTTCGAACTTCTCCATTGCGCTCAACCACCGGGTGATTCTGCGTAGCATGATAGCGGCGGCCGGCATTGACCCCGGCCTTGAGGCTTCCGCCCTGGTTGCCATCGATAAGCTGGACAAAATCGGCGTTGACGGCGTGCAGGCGGAACTCACGCAACGCGGGATTGCTCAGGAGTCGGCCCACCGTCTGCTCGCTCTGACCTCAACAGCGGCCGACAATCCCGGCGTATTACAGACCTTACGCGAACAATTATTACAGCCCGAGGCACAGCAGGCGCTCAGTGAGCTTGAAACGCTTATAGCCTTGACGGGAGACGCCCCGGCAGGTTCGCATATCCGCCTGACCCCGGCGCTGGCCCGCGGGCTGAGCTATTATACCGGTCCCATCTTCGAGGTCGTCTCAACCGACTTCAGCGGCTCCTTGGGCGGCGGCGGACGCTACGACAACCTGGTCGGCATGTTCAGCAACAAGCAGGTTCCGGCGGTCGGCTTTTCCCTGGGTTTGGAACGTATTCTGCTCTTAATGGAAGAGCGGAACATGTTTCCGGCCCTGCAACTGACGGCCCAGGTGATGATCTGTATCCTGCCGGATACCCCGCTGCCACCGGCGGTCGGACTGGCCTCGCGCCTGCGTCAGGCCGACATTACGGTTGAGGTCTATCCGGAGCAGAGCAAGCTCAAGCGCCAGCTCTCGGCCGCCGACGCCCAGCAGATTCCCTATGCGCTTATTCTCGGACCTGACGAAGTCGAACGCCGGCGCTATACTCTGAAGGACCTGGCAACCGGAGAGCAGCAAGCGCTGGGTGAAGACGATCTCATCGCCGCGCTCCGGCCTAAAACACCACCTCAAGCTGCGTAATCAAATTGTCCCGATCCCGCAGCAGGCCGATGCCGTTGTACTGGCCATCGAGGTAGTTGTACTGGAGCGTCAGTCGAAACGGATCGCGCGTCAGGGTGATCCCCGGCTGGACCAGCCAGGAACCCTGCCAGTCGTAGAAGAAGACCAACTGGGGTTTAATCACCCCGGAGCGGAAGGAGGTTGAGATACTCAGCGTATTCACGAATTGGTGCTGATCGATATTGACCAGGGAGCTGTTCTGGCGGCCCGGCTCACTGACCGGAATCGCAAAATGGCCAAAGCCGTACGGCCCGGCTGAGGCCAGCGAGGTGTCGTTAAAATCGACGATATGCGTGCCGAACATCTGCCCGCTGATAATAAAAGACTGCTGGGGATTGAGGGCGCGAATATAGCGATTAATATCGATGCCCAGCACCCAGCGCACAACGTGTGAGTGGGCGATATCGTTCTCATACGACAGCAGCGGTGAGCCGCTGGCGGGATCGATCCCGACCTGGCGGTAGCCGGGTGTGATCTGACCGCCGGACAAGACCGGTCCGAGGAGCTGCGTAGCACCCGAGTTCTTGAAGAACGGCTCGTCCCAGAAAACAGCCGCCTCGCTGCGGATGATCGCATACCACTTCGGTATGGGAAACGAGGCGGTCAGACCGGAGATCGCAATTTTCGGATACAGTACATTAGCCTGGAAGTTATCGACGATGAACTGAGAGGCCAGCCCGGCGTTGACCGCCTGCTCAAACGCCGCCAGGCTGATCGGGGGATTCTTTCTGGGCGTGACAATACGCACCTCGGGCGCATCCAGAAAGGTGTAGTAGTGCGCCGCGGAGAGCGTCAGCTCGCCCATTCTGGCGGTGACGCGAAAGCCGCCTCGGGTATCCTTGAAATTCTGCGCCGGCTTTTTGACGACACTCCGCATCCCCGGCGGGTTCGGGGTGGACCAGGGCGAGCCAGCCGGTGTCGGGCTGGAGATATTCTTGTCAAAGGCGCCGTAGCCCTCAAGGTTGAGCTCGGAGAAGGGCCCGACATCCTCGAAGCTGTACACGGCCCGGACCATGTCCAGGGGCACGCGGCGATCATCCAGGGAAACCAGGAAGCCGCCAAAGCTGGCGTCGAGCGGGTTGATCTGATCCAGGAGTCGAAAGGCGTCGGTCTCTCCCCAGGACAGGTTCTGGCGTCCAATGCGCAAAAAGAGCGCCTCCCACGACAGGTCAACATAGGCTTCAAACAGCCGATGGCGCTGGCGCAAGCTGCGGCGCGTGTTGACGCGCGAGCAGTCGGCAAACTGACGCGGACTGGTCCGTTTTCGTTTACTGGGCTGCCCGCAGTTGGAGAGCAGCGGAAAGCGCTCGCGGAACACGTCGGGTCCATAGTCCCAGACGCCGTCGTACTCCCCTCGGTAGGTCATGAAATAACTGATGTCTTCAAGCTGGAGCCACTGCAGCGGCTTGAGCAGCGGCGCCAGTACGCTGAGATGGCCCTCATAGCTGCCCTCAACCAGGTCCACCAGATCGTGCCGCATTTCGACTTGGACGAAGGTCCGGTTCTGGAGCATATTGAAGGCGTTATACGGCGTCTGGAGACGGGTATTCCCGCCCGCGTTCTCCACCGCCAGCGCCGTCCGGTTATACACCCGGCCGTTAAAGCGCAGCGTTTGGGATTCGTCCAGAAAGCGAGCGTATAGCAGGGTCGGCCAGAGCAGGACGCCCGCAACCAGGCCGCCCAGGCACAACAGCCCGGCCTGTCTCAGACGCGCCGCAGCGCGTTCATGCGTCGTCGCTTGCCTCCCCTGCACGCTGTTCCCCCTGGCCGTTAGCTCGCCGTCACTTCCCCAGACGGACCATCTCTTTGACCGTAAACTTTCTGGGTTTGAGCGGTTTGTTGACCAGGACTTCGTCGGCGGTCCACAGGGCGGCACGGTTGCTTTTGTAGTCTATCCAGACATTGCCGAGATGGAGATGCGTGCCCTTTACCTCAGCATTGTCCGGATCGTCGGCCGGGTCGCCAAAGGTGTGCAGCAAGGTCCGCCAATGCTGGCCCTCACGGTCATACACCACGACGCAAAAGACCGAATAAATCTGCCGGTCAATATAAAGGCGCCGCATACCATACGGATGGCTGTCGTCATTGGGGGTGGCCTCCAAAACGACGATCTGGCGCAACTCCCACGGCGACTGGGGATACCAGCCAGCGCGGCCGCCATACTCCGGGGGCACTCCGCCAACGAAACCCGGCATCAGCATCACCTGCTCGCCCACATACTTCCAGGTATAGTTGTGGAGATAACCCTGAAACCCGGCATGATCTTCGACGAGAAAATTCGCCTCGAATGAGGACGAGTGATGATTAACGACGATACTCCGCGTGCGGCGACTCTGCGGATCGTAGGCCCAGCCCTTCTGGTTGGCGGTGTCCGCCGCGTAGTGAAAAGTGAGACTCTGGGCTCCCTCAAGGTCCTGGGGGCTCATGACAATCGAGTGCTCTCGCCACCAGGTGCCTTCCTTTTCCCACTTCGCTACGTTGAATTCCGGATTCGGACGGAACATGCCGTACCTACGCGAATAGCGGGTGTCCACCGCCCGTTCGGTATTACCAGAGCTGTTGACCGTGCGCAGTACGCCCTGGGTTGTCATGGTATCACCCATATAGCGCATGCGATAATTCCAGGCGGCTTTGAGCCCGGCCTGCGGGTCGGCCGGATCGATCAGGGGGAAAGGCTGGCCAAGAGTGTAGTTCTGGAGTTCTCCATCCGCGCCGAGTTGGACTTGGCCGGCATGTTTGATCGACGCCTGCATATAGGCATCAAGGATAGGGAAATCCGTGGTCGCCTGCACAGGAATCTCAAACTCTCCGGCCTGGACAACGCGGACGATCTCCGGCGGCAATACCTTTTCGGCAAGCTGGACATTCTCCTTGGTCAGCGTCATGCCGGGCGTAATCCCCTCAATCTGGGGGCTGTCGTTGCGGTACGGCAGAAAGCCGTCCAGCAGTTGCTGATCTCCGTCCTGGGCATACCCGCCTGCCGACAACAGGCCCACCAGGCTCAGTATGCCGGTGAGAGAAAGAACGCTCCGGTTTCTTATTCGCATACGGCCCCCTCATCTGAGTGAATGTTCATTTTCTTGTAGAGACTCGCCGCTTCACACGCAAGAGGTAGGCTTGAGAAGCGCCTTATCTCTTGACAGCCCTGAGTGCTCTCAGATAAGACGGCTGCATATTCATTCCTAATAATTTGGAGGCAAGGAGGGCCTTATGGCAACACCCCAACCAGCAGTTCTCAATAGAAACATGGGCCAGCACCAGTGGTATGTTCACCTCAGCCGCCTAGATGGCGCTGATATGGGCGTAATCAAATCTGCGGTCCAGCAGTTGCGCAAAGACTGTGCCGACAAAGGCATCAATCTGACCGTCGGTCTCGGACCATCACTCCTCTCGGACCTCACGGCCGATGTGCCCAACGACTTCCAGCCCTACGAAACGTTCCAGTCGATTGATGGCAGCGGCAAGGAAGCCAAGGGCACCCAGGAAGAACTCCTGTTCTGGCTGAACAGCGAAAAAAAGGACGAGGTCTGGAAAGCCCAGTGGGATGCCCGGGAAGCCCTGAAAGGGCATATGCGGGTGGCCCGCGAGACCATGACCTTCATCTTTGGCGACTCGCTCGACCTGTCCGGCTTCAAAGATGGCACCGGCAACCCCGAGCCCGAGCGAGATGTTGAAGTCGCCGTCGTTCCGGATGGTGAACCGGGCGCGGGCGGGAGCTTCATTATCGCCCAGCGTTGGATTCATGACCTGGAAGCCTTTAATCTCCTGCCCGTTGAGGAGCAGGAAAAAGTCTTTGGCCGGACCAAGGCGGACTCAACCCGCCTGTCTCCCCAACCCTCGCCTTCTCACCTCTCGCACGTCGAGCTGAGAGAGGGCAGAACCGGCAACGACAGTACCCCCAAGCGGGATGAGATTTCGCGCCGTTCGACCCCGTACGCCTTCCACGATGGCACCGTTGGCCTGTACTTCATGGCCTTCTGTAAGAGCCAAGCCCCGCTACGCGAGCGGATGCGGGCCATGTACGGCATGGACGGTCAGGAACGCGACCGGCTTACCTCGTATAGCAACCCGGCCTCCGGTTCGTTCTACTTTGCCCCGTCGGTGGAAACGCTCGACGCCGCGCTATCGTAAACAGTCTTCTGACGCTCTTGTCGAAATGAAGCGGGACGGGCCGTGTGGCTCGTCCCGCTTTTTGTTTGTCATGCCCTGTGAGTCATGCTTACTCGGCATAGACCTCGGGCCGTAAGACGGCAATGTACGGCAGGTTGCGATAACGGCCGGCAAAGTCGAGCCCATAACCCACCACAAACACGTCTTCGATGACAAACGCGCGAAAGTCGGCTTCATACGCCACTGTCCGCCGGGCGGGCTTGTCGAGCAGCACACAGGTTTTAACTTCACGGGCTCCTTGTTTTAAAAGTGCTGTGCGGAGAAACTCCAGCGTCCGGCCCGTATCGAGGATGTCATTGACCAGGAGAATGCGCTGTTCTCGGATTTCCTGGTCGGTCGGGAAATAATCCAGGCTCAGCCTGCCACCCGTTGTCCCGTCTCCATAGCTCGATACCGCAGCAAAGCTCAGCCGGAGCGGAAAGGGAAGCCGGCGGATGATATCAGCCGTAAAGAGGCAGCCGCCCTTAAGCACCGACACCACAGTACAGGGCGCGTCCCGATAATAGGCCGCGACTTCCTGGGCAACGCGGCTCAGGCCGACTCGGATATCCGTCTCGGTGAACAGGATACGTTCAATATCCTTTGCCACGTCGGTCGCTCCTGGGCCACGCTTTGTCTCCAGCCGGTAAATGCCTCGCTGCTCAGGAGCTTTTACCGACCTACAAGGCTCCACATTATGGTGAATTGCTAGGCTCAGGACTCATAACCAGAAGATAACAGTAGCGGCAAGACAGATGGCGCTGAAGAACGTATGTGCACAGCGGTCATAGCGGGTGGCGATGCGCCGCCAGTCCTTGAGCCGGCCGAACATGCGTTCAATGCGATTGCGTTGCTTGTAGAGCTCAGCATCATAGGAGATCGGCTGTTTGCGGTTGGTCCGACCTGGGATACAGGGCGTGATCGCCCGCTGGGCCAGGGCCGTGCGGAACCGGTCGCTGTCATACCCCTTATCGGCGATCAGGACCTCCGCGTCCGGTAGGGCGGGCAGCACCGTGGCAGCCCCCCGGTAATCGCTGACCTGCCCGGCCGTCAGGAGCAGAATCAAGGGTTTGCCGTCGCGGTTACAGACGGCATGGAGTTTCGAGTTGAGCCCGCCCCGGGTGCGCCCAATGCAGCGCGAAAGCGCCCCTTTTTGAGCAGACTGGCCGCAGTCCGGTGCGCCTTCAAGTGCGTCGCGTCGATCATCACGGTGGCCGTCGCGCCTCCGTCACTAGCCAAGGCCGCGAAGAGCCGATTGAAGATACCAGCTTGGCTCCAGCGCACGAAGCGATTATAGAGCGTCTTGTGTGGCCCGTAGCAGGCGGGGGCATCGCGCCACCTCAAGCCGTTCCGAATGACGTGGATGATCCCGGAGATGACGCGCCGGTCATCGACCCGCGGTACCCCGCGCACCTTCGTGGGCAACAACGGCTGGAGCCGGGCGAATTGGGCTTCAGACAGCCAGAAATGATGGTCAGCCATGACAATCCCCCTCACATAGGGGCCAATTGAAGCATACGACCGCCTCCGGTAAAAGCCCGTTTATAGGTCCTGAGCCTAGTCCATCGGCGGGTTTTGGGCCATTTGCGCGATGTCGTCGTCCAGCTTGAGCCAGGACTGGGCGCTGTCGCACCAGAACTGAACTTCGGGTTTGAGCCAGGAGGTATCATCGAGCGTGCCGGCCTTGAGAAAATCCATGTTTGGTATGGCTGCCACGTCAGACATGATCGGTGAACCACACTGACCGCAGAATTTCCGCAGCACGGCCTGGCCGCTCGATCCCCGGTCGTTATAGGCCGACAGCTCGCCCTCAATTTTGAGCGACCCCTTCGGCACCGCAACCAGAATTGAGAAGGACGTGCTGGTCTGCTTTTGGCAATTTTTGCAGTGGCAGACCCCGACCAGCATCGGTTCCTCATCGCAGCGATAACGGATATTGCCGCACAGACAGCCGCCAACGATCTCTGACATGTGAATACCTCCTGTCTTTGCTATGCGCCGCCTATATCACGCCGGGGGTGGGGGATGAAGAGGTGGAGGGCGACCGACGCGCCAGAGCGACCAGCCTATAAGTGAGCGGAAAGACCACTTACGATCAGCGTTTGTCAGGACCCTCGTCAAAGCGGGGCAGGTCATCCCGGATCTCGTACCAGGGCGCTTGATGACTCACCCATATATGGCCCGTGGGGCGTACGCCCGGATCATCGTCCAAGGTTCCGATACGAAGGAGTATGGTCTGTGGATCACGGTCAAAATACGCATACACGTGCGAGCCGCAGCGAGAACAAAAACAGCGCTTTTTTCCGGACGACGACTCATAGGCGGTCAGCGCGTCCTGGCCGGTAATAATGCGGAACCCCGCCCTCGTCACCAGCGCACTCGACCCATACAGCGTGCCATTGATCTTGCGACACGTATGGCAATGGCAGTGCATAAAGCCACGAATCTCCGCGGTGATTTCAAATCGAACAGTCTGGCAGTGACAGCTTCCTGTGACCATATCTACCCCTCCGGCTTACTCTCCTCCTGGAGCGTTGGGAAAAAAGAGCGGCTGACCGGCGATGGTATAGCCGGCAATCAGGCTTTGGCCTTCCGGCCCGATCAGCCAGTCGATGAACTGCTGGCCCAGGCCAGCTTTCACATGCGGGTGTTTGGCCGGATTCACCAGGATCACCCCGTATTGATTAAAAAGATGCGGGTCACCTTCCACCAGGATAGTGTAGTCAGCCTTGTTCCGAAAACTCAACCAGGTGCCGCGGTCGGTCAGCGTGTAGGCCCGCATCCCGACCGCGGTGTTCAGGGTTGCCCCCATGCCGGCGCCGGCCTCTCGATACCACGTCCCGCCGGTCTCCAGCGGATCAACCGTCGCGACTTTCCATAATGCCTGCTCCTTTTTATGGGTGCCGCTTTCATCTCCGCGCGAGACAAACGCGGCCTGGGTTTGGGCAATTTTTCTGAGCGCCGCACTGGCCTGCCGCAGACCACCAATGTCTGCCGGATCGGTCGCCGGTCCAATGATCACAAAATCGTTGGACATGACGTCATAGCGTTTCACCCCCCAGCCCTCGGCAACGAAGTCTTCTTCCTCAGGTTTGGCATGCACCAGCAGCACGTCGCCATCGCCGTTGCGGGCGTTCTTGAGCGCCTGACCCGTCCCGACCGCAACCACGCGTACTTCAATTCCTGTCTTGGTTTGAAAACGGGGCAGTATGGCGTCAAACAAGCCGGAATTCTGGGTCGAGGTTGTTGACTGGAGAATAATAAAGCGCTCCTCGGCCTGTCCTGTCCCGCCGAAGGGTAGCCCCAGCGTCAGGCTGAGGACAATCCGCGCGCACCACAGTCGAACTGTTGGCATACGCATTCTTCTCCCTTATAGAACGACCCGGCTACTGCCATAGATGTGGGCTACCGCCGCGTTGGACTGCTGAAAAAACTGAGGTGCGGAAGCCTGCGCAACGACCCGCCCCTGCTGGAGAAGAACAACTTCGTCGGCCAGACGACGGGCCTGAGCCATATCGTGGGTCACCAGGATAATCTTCGTCCCGCGCTTATGCGCGGCAAGCATCAACTCTTCAATCGCTGCGGCGGAGACCGGGTCCAGGCTGACGGTCGGTTCGTCGAGCAATAATACCTCCGGCTCCAGGACCAGGGCGCGCGCCAGGGCGACCCGTTGTTGCTCGCCTTGGGAGAGGACCCGGGCCGAACGGTTCACGAGGTGGGAGAGGTCGGCAAGTTCCAGGATGTGCCGCAGGCGCTCTTCTCTTTCAGCCCGCGCATACTTGCGCAGCTTGAGCACGAAGCGCAGGTTGGCTGCCACGGACCGCCGCAGTAAAACCGGGTGCTGGAACACGAGCGCTTGGCGCCGCCGAGCCTGGTCTACCCGTGGGGTTTCCCCCCAGCAGACTTCCCCTGCGGTTGGGGTCAGCAGGCCATGCAGAAGTCGCAACAGCAGGCTCTTGCCGGCTCCGTTGGGACCCATGATGATCGTGCGGCTGCCCTGCTCGATGGTCAGATCGATGCCATCAATGAGGCGTTGTTTGCCCACGCTATACACGAGCCGACGAACCTTGAGCGGGAACAAGGACTGAGCGCTATCGGTCGCTGCGCTCTCTCGTTGCAGGGTCTCGACGGCGCTAGGCATAGGCTCGGTTGGATGCGCTGAAGTGCAGGAGCGACACGGTGGCATTGACGCTCAGCGCAATCAGGATGAGAATCAGACCCAGGGCCAGGGCAAGAGCCAAGTCCCCTTTCGAGGTTTCCAGCGCAATGGCGGTGGTCATGACCCGCGTGACGTGTTTGATATTTCCGCCCACGATGATGACCGCGCCCACCTCGGCTACGGCCCGCCCGAAGCCGGCCAGGGCAACCGTTAATAAACTATACCGAGCGTCCCACACCAGGGCGGCAACGGCCGTCTTCGGCGGAACACCCAGCGATACGAATTGCTCTCGGTATTCGACGTAGAAGTCCGCTATCACCTGGCGTGACAGGCTGGCGATAATGGGCGTGACCAGAATGGTCTGGGCAATGATCATCGCGGTCGGAGAATACAAGAGGTGGAGCCAGCCGAGCGGTCCCGCGTGAGACAGCGCCATATAGACCAGCAGGCCGACCACAACCGGGGGGAGGCCCATCAAGGCGTTGAAGAAGACGATGACCACACTCCGACCGGGAAAACGGGCCAGGCCGAGGGTGGCGCCAATGCACAGCCCCAGCCCACTCGCCAGCACGACCGCGCTGATACTCACTCTCAGTGAAAGGAGAACGATTTCACTCAGCATGGGGTCCGTCGAGACGATGAGTTGAAAGGCCAGACTGAAGGCTTGTCCAAAATCCTGCATGAGATTGCTATATGACGAACGCGATTTTACCCGCCTCGCGCACCTCATAGCCCCCGAGTGAGGCCGCGCGTTCTTTTAATTCGGGCGAAGTCACGACGTCCAACAGAGCCTGGACCGGTTTGGCGAAATACAGCTCTTTGGAGACCAGCAAATCAAACCGCTCCTCGACTATTTCGGTAAATGCGAGGCCCAAGAGCTCGGCCACCGACTGGACGGCCAGCCCGACATCCGCCCGTCCCTGGAGCACGTGTAAGCCAACCTCCCAGTGCGTCCTGGCTTCGACGTCATAGCCCGCGATCTGCTCCGGCTTGAGCCGGGCCTGGCGGAGCTGCTGATCGAGGAACCAGCGCACCCCGGACCCGGCCTGACGGTTCACCAGGCGTTTCTTCTGACGCGGCAGTTCGGCCAGCGAGCGTATGGGTCGGCTGTCAGGCCGGGCAATCAATCCGAGCCGGCGGTGCCAGAGGGTCACCGCCACCAGGTCGGGCTGTCCGGCTTGCGACGCAAACGGCGCATTGTATTCGCCGGTCTCGGGGTCCAACAGATGGGCCAGAGCCACATGGGTCTTCGACTGTTTGAGGGCTTCCAGACCACCAAAACTGCCCAGGTTGGTCGTGTAAAAAAGGTGTTCGGGGAAACGCTGGCCGGCCAGGTCAATCAGGGTATCAAGCAAGAGGTCGTTGCTGCCCGCGATTAAGAGCCCCCGTTCAGGTTCGAACTGCCCCGTTTCTGACGACGCGACTCCTGGTTCGCGTACCTGCGTACTCCGTTTCACCCAATCCTCCACCAGGCTTTGGGGAAACAGCCATTTGCCGGTGACGCGCGTACACGGAATCGTGCCGTTTCGGATTAAACGGTAGACCTGCTTGTCGTTGATATGCAGGTAGGCGGCTACTTCGCGCGTGCTCAACAGGGTTTCGGGCATGATTTTTCTCTGAGAAAAAACTAACGAATTATTACTTATTCAAACATATTATGTCAAATACAGATCGTACTCTCACACTCTTTGCCTCTCCCATAAGGCTGTGAGTACGTTTCATCCGACAGCCTGGCTGGTGCGTAACACGCAAAAATACGTTATATGCGATAGGCAAGGAGGGAGCATGCTGCACGGAAAAATCATTGATGCGGACGGACACATACTGGAACCTGTCGATCTGTGGCAGAACTACCTGGAGGCCAGGTTCAAAGATCATGCCATTCGGATGGACACCGGCGCTGATGGCGTTGAATATCTCGTGGTTGAGAATAAACCGCTGCCCATTACCCGCGGCATAGGCCCGACCGCGGCGGGCATCGGTCAGCCCCTGCGCTCGATTTTTGAGCCGGGCCGTTTTGGCTATCATGACGGCCCGCCGGGAGCCTACGATGCGCGGGCGCGTCTGCAACGCATGGATGCGGACAGCATCGATATCTCGGTGCTCTTTCCCACCCTCGGGCTCATCTGGGAGCCCGGCATCACCGATGTCGAACTCTCGTCCGCCTACTGTCGCGCCTACAACAACTGGATTCTCGATTTCTGTTCCGCTGACCCAAGCCGACTCATCCCGGTCGCTCACCTCGTCCTGCTGGACATTGATGCAGCCATTAAGGAGGTGAAGCGGGTGGCAAAGCTCGGGCATAGAGGCGTGTTCGTGTGCGCTGCTCCGGCCAACAAGCGTGCCTTTTGGGACCGCGCCTACGATCCGTTATGGGCCGTGTTGCAGGAGTATGATTTGTCCATCGGTTTCCACACCGCGGTACACGAAGACTTTCTCGGTCATCAGTGGATTGCCCAGGAAAATACCGACTTCATGGATTCATCGTTTGTGTATTTCCAGTGTCTGCCGCTCGTGGCTGACGTTCAGGCGGCCTTTGCCGCGCTCTTTCAGGGGGCAGTCTTTGATCGTTTTCCCAGCCTGAAAGTGAATCTTCTGGAGGTCGGCGCCGGCTGGATTCCGCACGCCCTGGACCGCTGGGACTCCAAGTATAAGAAAATCGGCTATAAGACCGGCCTCAAGCATCTGCCGAGTGAGTACTTCACCCGGCAGTGCTGGATTTCGTTTGACCCGGATGAAACCACGATCGCCTATATGGCCCAGCGCTATGGTGCCGAGCACTTTCTGTGGGCCTCGGACTTTCCGCACTGGGACGGCAGTCTTGACGCGCTGGGCGAGACAAAAGAAGCCATTGCGTCCTTATCTCCAGACGCTCAGCAGTGTGTACTCGGGGACAATGTAGCGCGGTTGTATAATCTGGCGTGAGTCCCGTAGGGCGGGTTTGCGGCGCGTGCCCCGCCCTCCATGTCATCTTGCTATCGAAACTCGGGCATGACCTGGGTCGCGAACAGCTCCATCGACTTCATGACCTTCTCATGTTCCAGGCCGCCAAAGTGCATGAACAACAGCACGTGTGAGACCTTGCACTCGTCTCGGAGCCAACGGATTCTATTCCGGATCGTTTCGGGATCGCCAAACCAGACCAGGTCCTCGGCAATCACTTTGTCGTAGCTCAGCGAGCGAATATACTCGGCCCACGGCTCGAAGAACCGATACGTCTCCGGCCAGGTCTCTCCCTCGGGCAGGGTAAACATCGTGGCAAAGTCGTCCAGAAACCACTGCATGCCTTGGCGGGCTTCTTCCTGCGCTTTTTTGGTCGTATCGCTCACGTAGATGAAGGGGTGGCCGACCCGCGGCAGGTCGGTCCGACCCGTCTTTTTCATGGCCGTGTCAAGCCGCCCAAACAACTGCTTGAGGTCGGCCAGGGGGGTGAGTGAGGCTCCCAGAATAGGCGTAATCCCCCGCCGCAGGGCTTTTTCCATGGTCGAGGGACTCAGGCAAGGCTGCCACAAGGGCGGGTGTGGTTCCTGGAGCGGTTTGGGCATCACGCTCACTTCCGGGATGCTGAAAAACTTACCCTCATACGAAAAGGGCTCGCCGGTCCAGGCTTTGAGAATAATATCCAGGCTCTCGTTAAAGCGCTCCTCGGCTTCGCCCCAGGGGATGCCATAGCCGTCGAACTCGCCTTTGAACAAGCCCCGGCCCACCCCAAAATCCAGCCGGCCGTCGGACAGCAGATCGACCGTGGCGTAATCCTGGGCGACCTCGATCGGGTTATGCCACGGCAGGACGCTGACCGCCGTGCCCAGGCGAATCCGTTTGGTCCGCGCCGCGATATTGCCCAGCAGCACGTGCGGGGACGGTTTGCCGTGATGATAAAAGGCGTGCTCGGCCAAAAAGACGGTATCGTAACCGAGCCGGTCGCCCCATTCGATCTGCTCCAGACTCTCGTCGTAGGTCTGTTTCATGGAAGAGCCGGCCGGCGTTTGGTTGATGATAAAAAACGAGAAGTCCATGCTCGTCTCCTCCTGTCGGGCGCTACGTCAGCGCTCCGCCTGTCGGCCCAGCCGCTCTCAGGCGCTCGGTTTCAGCGTCGGCTCGACAATAGCGCCGTTTTCAACAATCGGTTGCCCATCAAGAAACACGCTACAGTTGCGCATCGGGATATCGAAATGGCATAGCGTGTGCCGGCCCGCCGCCGGGTTCGGCCCCGTGGACAACAGGAAGTTGCCCGCAAACGCACGACCGTCAACGCCGATGGCTTCATCTTTGCCGTACAGGCTGAGGGCGTGCCATAACGCTTTCTCGTGCATCCCCCAGCCCACATGAGAAATCCCGCGGGCGGCCCGGTCTTCCCAGCGGTCCAGGTAATCCCGCATCAGGGCCGCATCAACGCCAGCACCTTCAACCCCGGTCACGAATCCGTCGCTGAAGTACAGATGCACCGGGCTTTCGACATATTTATAAAAGGGAAAGACAATATCGCCGGGGGCCAGCACCGCCGACCCGTTCACATCCAGTGAGGCCGGAAAGACGGCGATCAACCCCTGCCCCCAGTTGGCCCAACTGCCCGGCTCGGCACAAAACCCGCGCGAGCCCGTCACCAGACTGCCCGCCAGGTCCACGCGCAGATCCGTACCCGCCGGCGAGGTCACCCTCATCGTTTTTGCGGCTTGGGCGAGTGTGACCGCGCGGTCGATGCGCTGTGCCCGCTCCGCGGTTGGCAGCAGCCGGGCGAGGGCATCCGCGGGTTCTCGGATGTACAGCATACGCGGGCCGTGCTTGAGAATCTCGCCGCGTTCCTCGGAGTGGATCAGCCCTTCGACCGAGAGGTCAACGATGAAGTCCACCTGCTTCAGCATCTCCACCACCTCGGGAAAGCCGTGCAGCAGCGTGGAGCAGGCATTGCCGCGGTTCACCGCGGTGTCGTTTTGCTGCGTCAGGTCAATCGGCAGCATGAGCTGAAACGGCCGCGCCCCGCAGGCGCTCAGACTGGCCAGACTCGTCGCCAGGTACTGCGCCGAGGAGTCCGGTTCGGTCAGAATCGCCGCGGTCTGGCCGGCCTGCACCTGGCACCAGGCAAACTCCTGAGCAAACAACGATGTCAAAGCAGGATTGGGTTGCAACATGCGGCCGGCCCTCCTCGAAATACACTCTGAAAACGCAGCCGGGCCAGGGGGCGATAGCGTCCCCTGGCGGTCTAGTTGGCGGCCGGTCGTGACACCCCGGCCATGGCGCCTTTGATGGTCGTCTTGAGCGGGTATTGGGAATAGTCCGCCTTCAGCTCCAGGGTATGGCCGTTCGGGTCGGTGATATACACTGAGGTGCCATAGCCGGTTGCGCCGTACAGCTCGACGGGTCCGAAGGTAATCGGCACGGCGTTGTCCTTCAGATACTGGACAATGGCGTCAAAATCACCGTGCATATGCAGACAGACATGATCGACCCCACGCTGGTCTTTTTCCGCCAGGGTGCTGCCTGCCGGCAGGACCCGCAGGTCAATCAGATTGCGGCCGCACCGGACCTGGTACAACCCCATGTCCTCGATGACCCGCTCGACGCTCAGACCCAGGACCGTCGTATAGAAGTGCAAAGTATTTTCGACATCCGTGACTTGCAGCACGACATGATCGATACCGTGAAACTGAATCGGGCACTCGGATTTCATATATCCTCCACTGGCGTAAAGCGTTTGACGTCAAAGCCGTTAATCACGGCTGGATTTTGAAACATCTCCACGGCGTTGGCCACTTCCATTAGGGACAGACTCAGATGGAACAGCCGCTCCGCCTCGGGCGGCAGGGCGTCGAGCGGCAAGGCGTTCAGATAGGCCATAGCGGCTTCCACGCGCACAGACATGCGGTCATAGAATGCCTGGATATCCTCCATGCTGCTGGTCAGGCGTTTGCTGGTCCGCTCGGGTTCCGTGGCGAGCGCCCAGTCGATAAAAGGCTCAAGATCGGCAAACTCGGCGGGCAGTGTCTGTGAGGTCACGGTCTGTTTTACCCCCTCTCCCTCGCTCCGCTCGGTCGGCCCCCCAAGGGAAGGGGGGCTACGCCTCGGCGTAAAAGCGCTCCAGTACGGTGTGGAAATACCGGATCTGCATTTCTTCGTCCTGGAAATACAGCTCCTTCTTGGCCCGCGAGGCCAGCCCGATATGAATCTGTTCGTGGGCAGTGGCATCCTCTTGCAGAAGATCCCGGAGCAGGCATTTGAAATACTCCTGGCCGACGCGCTGGCCGGCGTTTTCGGCCGGACGAAAATAGATCTTGATATCCCAGTCGGTTCGATCGACCGCCTGTGGCCAGAAATTATAGGTCATATAGAAGTCGTGCGAGACGCCGCGAAAGAGCAGCAGCGCCATATTGGGAAAGATCGTATAAAAGTCAAAAGAACCGATGCGGGGCAGGCGAGATTCGGCCTCGGCCACGCTGAACTGGGCGGCCAGCTTTTCGGTGGCCGGACCGACGCGACCCTCGTGCGGATCTGACGAATACACGCTGTGATGGTTGAACAGGCGGACGTCGAGCAGGCGCGTGAACTGCCCGTCTTTCAGCACGCAGAACTCGGGAATGGTCCGGCGGTGCTGAAACGGCAGATGATACAACTCGTTCTGAGCGTCAAGGGCGATTTTCCAGTTGGCGTGCTCGTCCACTTTATATCGTGTGCTCAGCGCCAGTTCTCCAAAGCCGCCACCCTCAAGCTGGTCGGCCACCCCGCCCAGATATTCCCGCAGGCTCTCGGGTGGACGCTCGGCCAGATGAATAAAGATAAAGCCTTCAAACACCTCGGTGTGGATGGGGGTCAGGCCCAGGTCGCACTTGGGCAGATCGAAAAAGTTCTCCTCATCCGGCACCCAGGTGAGGTCGCCCTTGGTGTTATACGCCCAGGCGTGAAAGCCGCAGGTGAGCGTGCCTTTACACGTACCCTTCTCATCCCAGACGAGCTTATTGCCGCGGTGTGAACACACGTTGTGAAAGCCGCGGACCTCGCCGTCCCTGCCCCGAATAATCAGGACCGAGGCGCGACACATAGTCAGGTCTTTGGCAATATAATCACCGGGGTTCGGAATCTCCTCGACCCGTCCGATATTCAGCCAGGTGCGTCGAAAAATTTTCTCCCGCTCCAGTTCAAAATGCTCCGGTGAAATCAGCGGCTCGGCCGCAACCGGGCCGGTGCCGATGTCCGGGTATTTTTCCGCCCAGCGTTTGTCAGCAACTACGGTTTGCATGCGACTGTCTCCTTACTGGCTCCTCCTGGCTCCTTCTTATCCGGCTACGGCCCGCATCTCGGTGGGGATCACGTCGCCGTCCTGCACAATGAGTTCGTCATCAAGATACAGCGTACAGCCCTTCATGGGCAGGTCCATATGGCAGGCCGTGTCGTTGCTCCCGCCGAGCTCGGTGTTGGGACCGGTAGAGAACAGGACGTTGCCGTAAAAGGCCCGCCCGTCCATGCCGACCGTGGGCGCGCCGGTGGCGAGGTAATCCCAGCGCGCGAGATCGTTCAGGCCCCAGCCGATGTGCGAGATGGCAAACGCCCTGGGATCGTGAAAGCCATCCATATAATTCTTGACCAGCATGGCGTCAAAGCCACCGTTGATATCGACGATCATGCCGTCCCGAATGGTGAACGTGACCGGCTCCTGGACGTATTTATTAAACGGAAACAGGATATCGCCGCGGTCCATGACGACCGTACCGTTGACCCCGGTCTCGCTGCCCTGGGTCGCCAGAAATCCACCCGGCCAGTGGTCCCAGCGACCGGGGGTGTCCGTAAAGCCGTATTCGGTCAGAATCGGGAATTGCCCCAACTCGTAGCGCACGTCCGTTCCGGCCGGGTTGGTAAAGCGCAGATTTTGGGCTGTGGCCAAACGCGCTTCGGCCGCCTCGACACGCTCACGCAGGTCCTGGCTGGGAAAGAGACGCGACAGAACCTCAAAGGGTTCAACCACCAGCAGAATGCGGGTGTCCGCGGCCTGTATCTCCAGTTGCTCTTTTGAAAACAGCAGAAAAATGAGGTCCACGACCAGGTCCGCGCTTTTGAGGGCCTCAATGGCCGGCCGGTTCCCGGCCAAGGCATTCTGCCCCACCTCGCCGGACACGTTTTGCGTCCCGCCCGCGCCCCGTGCCGGCAGGTTGACGTTGAACACATCCACCCCCAACTCACGCGCCGCAATCATAAACGCCGACGCATACTCAAGCGCTTGTTCCGCCTCCGACAAAACCGCAATAGTTTCTCCCGGCTTCACTTTGCACAGTTCGAGTTCCTGCCGAAACAGACTCACCATCGTATTGGTCTGACTGATTGAGAGTGACATGACATTGCTCCTTTTATGAAAAACGTGAGGCGACCTGGGGTAGACAGCCTGTCCGCCTGCGGTTTCCGCCAGGCTGTTCGGGTGAGCGGGCCGGTAAGCCGCCGCCTTATGCTGTGGCGTACACCGTTCGCTTATGCTCTGTCAAGCAAAAGTCTTGACACCTTTTTCCCACACTGCCAGACTCACGCCGGAGAGTTGGCTCCCTCTTCAACGGGGAGAGGGGAATGATGAGGGAACACACTATGGCAACCAGTCTGGCGGGTACGGGCAAGATGGTCGGCGCGGAGGTCAAGCGGGTTGAAGACCCGCGCATGCTCCTGGGCAAGAGTCAGTATGTGGACGATATCCACCTGCCCGATACTCTGGCGGTCGCCTTTGTCCGCAGCCCGTATGCCCACGCGCGGATTCTCGGCATTGATACGAGTGCGGCTACGGCCCACCCCGGCGTCCAGGCGGTCATCTCCGGTGAGGATGTCGCAGATGCCATACCGCCGCTCCGGGTCGAGTTTGACCCAACAAATGCGCCCACTCACAAGTCCTGCGACTGGCCGGTCCTGGCTCGGGGAAAAGTCCGCTTTGTGGGTGAGATGGTGGTCGCCGTTATTGCCACCGATCGCTATGTCGCCGAGGATGCCGCCGCGCTGGTCGAGGTCGAGTACGACCCGCTCGACACTCTCTGGGACATGGAACAGGCGCTGGAGCCGGACGCCCCGCTGGCACATGAAGACTGGGGCGACAACGTCATGCAGACCCTGGAAGCCAGCATGGGCGAGGTCGATGCCGCGTTTCGGGCGGCTGACTGTGTGGTGGCTGAACGTTTTACAACAGGGCGTCACATGTCCCTGCCCATGGAGACGCGTGGCTGTCTGGCTACTTTTGATTCAGTGACGGACTCGCTGACGATCTGGTCCTCGACCCAAGTGCCGCATGTCCTCCGTTCAAACCTGGCGCTCTTATTAGACTTTCCCGAACACCATATCCGGGCCATCGCCCCGGACGTAGGCGGCGGTTTTGGACCCAAGGCGCATGTGTTTCCCGAGGAAGTCCTGACCGCCTTCTTCGCCCGTCGGTTTGGCTGCCCGATCAAGTGGATTGAAGATCGGCGCGAAAATCTGGCCGCCGCCATGCACGCCAAGCATCAAATTGTCGAGGCCGAACTCGCCCTGAAAAACGACGGGACCATCCTCGGTGTGAAAGCGCGCTTTCTGAACGACGTTGGTGCGTATTCCTGCTTTCCGTTTAGTTCTGCCCTGGAAGCCGGGCACGCAGCATCAGGGCTGCCCGGTCCGTATAAGCTCCCGGCCTATCGCTACGAGGCCGTCTCCATTGTCACCAATAAAGTCACCCTGGGTGCCTACCGCGGCGTGGGCCTGCCGATTGCCATCCTGGTCATGGAACGCTTGCTGAATCTTGGCGCGCAGCGGCTGGGGCTTGATCCGGCAGAACTCCGCCTGCGGAATATGATCCGCCAGGAAGATCATCCCTACACCACGATTGCCGGCGCAAAGATCGAAAGCGGGAGCCATCAGGAGTCCTTACAAAAGGCACTCGATATGCTGGGGTATGACAACTTCCGAGCGGAGCAGGAACAAGGCCGAAAAGCCGGCCGCTATCTTGGCGTGGGCCTGGGCTGTTACATAGAAGGTACGGCTCCTGGCTCTTCGTTTTTCAACCTCATGGGGATACAGGTGGGCGGCTATGAGTCGGCCACCGTCCGGATGGATGTCAATGGGAAAGTCACCGTTTTGACCGGCTCTTCTTCACATGGTCAGGGTCATCAAACCACCCTCGCCCAAGTGGCAGCCGACGAATTAGGCGTGGCCGTGGCCGATGTGAAAATCGTGCAAAGCGACACCGCTCTTGTTCCCTATGGCTGGGGAACCTGGGGGAGCCGAACGGCGGTGACCAGTGGTGGGGCTATTATCAGAGCAGCGACGAAAATCCGGGAGAAGATTCTGCGGACGGCCTCACGGCTCAGCGAAATTCCTCCAGACGACCTGGAATTGGCGGGCGGCATGGTGGTCCGCAAACAGGACGGGACCACGCTCATGCCGATTAAGACGATCGCCTACCACGCCATCGTCGCACCCAGCAATTTAGCCCCAGAAGACGAACCAGGGCTGGAGGCAACCACGAATTATGAACCCCCGCCGGCAACGCATTCCAATGCGACTCACTTGGCAACGGTTGAGGTGGATGTTGAAACCGGGCAGATCAGCCTGCTGCGCTATATCGTTGTTGAGGACTGCGGCCGGATTATTAACCCCATCATTGTCGATGGACAAATTCAGGGCGGGGTCGCCCAGGGGATCGGCACGGCCATGTATGAACATGCCATCTACGACGAGAATGGACAGTTCTTAACCGGCACACTCATGGATTATCTCGTCCCTACAGCGCTAGACGTTCCGCGCGTCGAGATCGGTCACTTTGAAACGCCTTCACCCAACAGCCAGGGAGGAATCAAAGGGATAGGCGAAGGCGGGGCCATTGCGCCGCCGGCCGCGATTGCGAACGCGGTCGCCGATGCGCTCTCCCCGCTCGGGGTCCAGGTGAACGACATCCCGCTCACGCCGGAGCGGGTGTTGGCCGGTATCGAACGGGCGAGAAACGCGGCCGGGACACCCAACTAGAAGGAGGACAGATCATGCAGTTCGGTGTGTGTGTAGCCACGAAAATCGACGACTGGCAGATGATCCAATATGCCGAAGAGCTGGGTTATGACCGAGCCTGGATTCCCGACTCGCAGATGATCTGGTCGGACTGCTACGCCACCCTGGCCCTGGCCGCCCAGCACACCTCACGTATCCGTATCGGGACGGGCGTGGCCATCCCTGGGACGCGGCTCGCCCCGGTCACCGCCCACTCCATTGCTTCCATTAACCGCCTGGCGCCGGGCCGCGTCTTTTTGGGGATTGGCACCGGACATACGGCCATGCGGGTCATGGGTATGCAGCCGATGCGGATTCGAGACTTCCGCGAATACCTGCGGGTGGTCAGAACCCTCCTGCGGGGGGAAGAAGTCGAATACACCTATCATGACACGACGCGCACGATCCGTTTTCTGCATCAGGACTTACACTTCCTGAATCTGGACGATCCGATTCCGCTGATTGTCGCCGCCAACGGTCCCCGCGCCCTGAAAACCGCGGGCGAGCTCGGGGACGGCTGGGTCGCAGGGGTGAAACCCGGACCGGAGGCCTTTCTCGGCGACTGGTCCCAGGTCCAAACCGGGGCGGAACAGGCGGGCCGGACCCTGCCTGACGACTTCCATACCGCGGCTTTTACCACGGCCGTCGTACTGCAACCCGGAGAGTCACTGACCTCGGAGCGGGTCATCGAGATGTGCGGTTCTCAGGTCGCCGCCATCATCCACTTTGTGTACGAAATCTATCAACAAACCGGCAGTGAGGAAGTCATCCCCGCCGGCTATAGAGGCATCTGGGATGAATACTGCGCCCACGTCGAGCGGATGCAGACGCCGCCGGACAAGCGCTACCTCCAGCTTCACAACGGCCACTGCACCTTTCTGGTGCCCGAAGAGCGCCGCTTTGTCACCCCTGAGGCAATCCAGGCAACCTGTCTGATCGGTGAGCCGGCGGCTATCATCGAGCAGCTCCGGGCGGTCGAAAAGGCCGGCCTGAAGGAAGTCACGCTCTTACCCCCCATGGCCGCCGCGCGCACGGTGTTCAAGGATTTCTCCGAGCAGGTCATGGCGCGCTACTAGCGCCCGCGTCTGCACCGCTGCGCTTTTCGGCTGAGCCCGCATAAACATGCTATAAACTCGGGCATGAAGCGGAAGAGACCCTTTGGTCCCGGCTTGCTCGTTGCGGCTGCTTTTATCGGCCCCGGGACGGTCACGACCGCCAGTGTCGCCGGAGCGCAGTTTGGGTTTGCCCTGGTGTGGGCGGTCGGGTTTTCCGTTTTTGCCACCCTCGTCCTACAGGAAATGGCGGCCCGACTCGGTATTGTTGCGCGCAGCGGACTGGGCGAAGCGCTGCGGACGGCTATTCAAACTCCGCTCCTCCGTCTCCTGCTCCTAATTCTGGTGGTCATCGGCATTGGCGGGGGCAACGCCGCCTTTGAGATGGGCAATATCCTTGGCGCGGCGCTGGCCCTGGCCGAGGTCTCCGGGCTGCCGACCTCAGCCTGGACCCTGGTCATTGGCGGCCTGGCGTTTGGGTTGCTGTGGTCCGGGACGTATGCGGCTATTGAGCGCGTGCTGGTTCTCCTGGTTCTGCTCATGAGTGGGGTCTTTCTGTTGACGGCTCTGCTCGTCCAACCCTCACTCTCGGACATCTTGGCCGGCTTCAGCCCGACCCTCCCCGCCGGGTCATTGGTGACCGTGCTGGCGCTGGTCGGCACCACGGTCGTTCCGTACAATCTGTTTCTGCACGCCAGTACGGTCCAAGCCAAGTGGCCGGCGACCCTGCCCGCTTCCCAAGCCCTGCGTGAGGCCCGGGCCGATACCTTTCTCTCGATCAGCCTGGGTGGCGTCCTCACCCTGGCCCTGGTCGCAACCGCGGCCGCGGCTTTTTTTCGCCACGGGATAGCCTTGGAAAATGCCGCCTCCATGGCCAAACAGCTTGAGCCCCTGGTCGGCTCGCACGCGCGTCTCCTGTTTGCGACCGGCCTGTTTGCCGCCGGCTTGACCAGTGCCATCACCGCCCCGCTTGCCGCCGCCTATGCCACGGCCGGGGTGCTGGGCTGGTCGGTAGACGTCGATACCGGGAAGGTGCGACTGGTGTGGAGTGCGGTCATCCTGATCGGGACAGGGCTGGCCTTTTTTGGGCGGCAGCCGCTGCTGGCTATCCTGCTGGCCCAGGCGGTCAACGCCTGCTTACTGCCCCTCCTGGCCGGCTGTCTCCTGTTTGTCATGAATAAACACAAGCTCCTCGGTTCGTACACAAACGGAGCCCTGGCCAATGTGGCGGGCGGCGCGGTTGTGCTGATTGTGACGGGCCTGGGCGTCTTTCAATTCTTTCGCGTATGGGGAGTGATCCCAACCTGATACGATCTCAACCTCGATCGGAGCGGAACGCCTGTGGAGTCTCGTATGAGCCATTTATTTGCCTATCTTTCTCGGATGAAATTCATTCGGCGCTGGAGCTTGATGCACAGCACCTACCCGGAAAACGTCCAGGAGCACAGCCTGCAGGTCGCGCTGGTGACCCATATGTTGGCCGTTATTCGGAATCGGCTTTTCTCCGGCGGGGTGAGTCCGGAGCGGGCCGTGACATTGGCCCTGTACCACGATGTGGGCGAGGTCCTGATCGGCGACCTGCCCACCCCTGTCAAGTATTTTAACCCCGAGATCAAGACCGCCTATCAGACTATTGAAAAGACCGCGGTGCACAAGCTGTTCGGCATGCTGCCGGCAGAACTCAGGGACGACTACCGGCCGTTCTTTGAGCCGGCTGACACTGACCGCGACCTGCACGAGTTGATAAAAGCCGCGGACAAACTGTGTGCCTACCTCAAATGCCTGGAAGAGGTCAGCGCCGGCAATCAGGAGTTCTCCCAGGCCGAACAGACGCTCAAGCAGGCGGTTGAGCGGATCGACCTGCCGGAGGTGCGCTATTTTCTGGAGACCTTTGTGCCGAGTTTCCGCCTCACCCTCGACGAGCTGGGTTAAAAGAAAAGACGTGCCGAACGGGCGTCTTTTTTCGTTCCGAGCCGGAACCTGGCTGGCATGGGCTCCCGCCCTCAATTACAGTTAAAGAGTATCGGAGGCGCAATCCAGCACACCTCAGGAGGGAAAAAATGGTAGCACAGACTCCGCAGGCAGGCATTATTCCAGAGCCGAATCAGCACGCCCTCTTTCTGGTCACCAGGGTCAACAATCCAACCACCAGCCGCGGAACGGTCGCCCGTATGGTCGCGGGTATTCCCGAGCTGGTGACGACGGTTGGCCAACACGATCCACAGGCCGCTCTGGTGTGTACGGTCAGTTTTGGATCGGGCTTTTGGGATGTGCTCTCCCCAGGCCGGCGGCCCAGCGGGCTGCGACCCTTCAGCGCGATTGACCTGCCGGGCAAGACCGCACCAAGTACGGGCGGTGATATCCTGTTTCACCTCATCTCAAAGCGGCTGGATCTCAATTTCGAGCTGGCCAAACAGATCCGAGGTCAACTCGGAGACGCTATAGACGTGCTAGACGAGGTCCACGGCTTTCGCTACCTGGACTCACGCGATCTGACCGGTTTTATTGACGGCACGGAAAACCCCAGCGGCGCTGAGGAGCGAGCGGAGGTGGCCCTGATCGGTGCCGAAGAGCCCGACTTCGCCAGTGGCAGTTACGTCTTCACCCAACGCTATGTGCATAATTTATCCAGGTGGCAGGCCACCCCACAAGACGAGCAGGAAAAAGCCGTCGGCCGCCGTAAGGCGGACAGCGAAGAGCTATCCGACGAGGCCAAACCCCCAACCGCCCATATCAGCCGGGTGGTCATAGAGGAAAACGGGCAGGAGCTGGAAATCCTGCGCCACAGTTTCCCCTATGGCACGACTTCGGAGGCGGGTCTGTTCTTCATTGCCTATACCAAAGACCTCGACATTACCGACAAGATGCTGCGGCGCATGCTGGGAGCCGGCGACGACGGGCGGCACGATCATCTCATGGACTATACCCAGGCCGTATCCGGCGCACACTTCTTTGCCCCGTCGCTCGAAATATTGCAGGCGCTGGGGCAATAGCGCTTACGGGGCGGTCGGACCCCGCTGCTGGGCCGCCATGTCAAAGAACAATTCCCGGCCCGGATTCTTCAGGTCGGGGCTCTCGCCCAGCCGGAGAATCCGGGCGGTGAGGTTTCCGGGCGCGATATCGAGCACGCCGACCGTTCCCAGCCGGGTGGACCACAGATGGGGATGGGTGGCGCTGCCCGAGTTGATCTGCAAGACCCCGTCTCGATACTCCAGGCGCTCGAAGTGGGTATGCCCGGTGATAATGATGTCGGCGGGCTCACCGCGCAGATACTGCCGGGTCAGGTCGGCAATCGGTCGCTCTTCAGGCTCCATGTCGTGGACCATGGCTATCCGCCAGCCTGCGAGGTGCAGCCGCTGCACGTCTTCCACCCGAGGGTCGTCCCAGCCGCTGTCATTATTGCCGCGGGCCGCCAGCGTCGGCGCGATCGCTTCCAGCCAGTCCAGCACGCGCGGAGTGACGATATCCCCGCCGTGGAGAATCAGGTCCGCGCCGGCAAAAGCGACTCTGACCTCGTCCCACAGCTCGCGGATCGTGCTCGGCAGGTGGGTGTCAGTAACCAGACCGATACGCATTCGTTGTCTTTCCTCCGGGGACAAGAGAGTTGAGAGTCAATGCCTCAATCCTAGCTGCTTCCGAATCAGGCTACAGAGACTCTCCTTTATTTCTGAGTGTCTTGGGACGGGAGCGCGTTTGCCGGCTTTCGGATTTTCATAAATATCATGCCTCTTCCCATGACGTTTGAGGTAGCAACCCGCGTCAACTAATTCCCGAATAAAATGTCCTCTCTTCACACGAAATCCACAGAAATATCTTTCGTTTGTGCTCCTGAGTGCCGAGGCGGTGCTTCCTCTTCGATCACCATTGTATAGGCATCCCGTATATTCTCCTCCAACTCCTCGAGGGTCTCTCCTTGGCTGAAAATCCCAGGAATTTCTTTCAGTCTTCCGACATACCACCCGTCGTCCATCCAATATTCAAGTGAGAAGTGGCGTTTCATAAGCATCCCTCTTTCCTCAGTGGCAATGGAGAGTCAAGTCCTTCTCCCACCTACCGCATCTCGCGAATCACAAAATTCTGCGAACTTTCTTCCCATTCAAGCACGAACATGCTTCCGGGACGAGGAAGAGAAAAATCAGCTATTCTTTCTGCCCAATCAGCCAGCGGGCGGCCGCAACAATATTCTCGGGTGCAATCCCGTAGCGCCGGTACAGCTCGGCCTGGGTGCCGGACTGTCCGAACTCGGTCACCCCGAGACAGACCATCCGCGTGGCCAACGCCCCGCCAATAAATGACAGGGTATGCGGATGGGCGTCGTGGAGGGTCACAATCGGCGCGCTGCGCTCATCAGCCGGCACGAGGGATTCCACCCAACTTTCCTGCCGCCGGCCCTGCATGTTGTGCTGCTGGGTCGCTGTATAGTCGTGGAACAACACGTCCGCGCTGGTCACGTTGAACACATTGGCAAAAACCCCGTGTTGCCTGAGGAGTTGAGCCGCCTCGACGGCTTCCGGCAGCATGGCGCCCGTCACAAAAACATGGACAACGTTCAGGCCAGGCTGGTAGTCTTCTTCGGACTGCCAATCCAGCAGCCGATAGCCGCCCTGGAGCACCTGCTGCCGCAGGTCTTCTTCGCCTTCCCGTTCCAGCACCATATTGAAAACGGCCTGGTCCAGCGGTTTTGTCGAGAGCCGCAAATAGGCGCTCTTGCCGTTGTCCCGGTCCTGAAGTTCGGCCAGTGCGGCCAGGAGTATCCATTCCAGCTCAAGCGCATAGGCCGGTTCGTAATACGTCACCCCAGGCAGTTGGACGCCGATACCCGGCGTAATGAGCGACTGGTGCGCCCCGCCCTCGGGACTGAGGCTGATGCCCGAGGGGGTGCCGATCACAATGAATTTGGCCTGTGAATAGGCCGCGTAAATAAAGGCGTCGAGCGCCCGACACACGAACGGATCGTAGACCGTGCCTATCGGCAGCAAGGGCTGCCCGTACAGCTCGTCAGCCAGGCCAAAGGCACCTAGGGCCAGGAACAGATTATTCTCGGAGATGCCCAGTTCGATGTGTTTGCCGGTCGGGTTCTCGCGCCAGTCGATCAGCAGCGAAATATCGGACTCCCCGAAGTAATTCTTCATCTGACGCCGCGAGTACACGCCGACCTTGTGAATCCAGCCGCCCAGATTGGTTGACATGGCGACATCGGGCGAAATCGTGACCAGATAGCGCGCAATCTCGGGCTGACGACTCAGCGCCAGAAAAATACGGCCCAGGATGGCCTGCGTCGACAGGACGCCGTGATACGTTCCGCCCAAACCGGCCGGAATCTCAATCGCCGTTTCTGCCGCCCTTGCGACCGGAGCGGAACGCCGGGCTTCCTCCCCCTCTTCCAGCCGCGCGGTAATATAGCGGGCCTCTTCGCTGTCCGGGGGAAAGGCGGCAAACTCCTCGCCCTCGGCCACGCCCAGCCGCTGGCGGACACTGTCGATCTCCCCAGGCTTGAGCAGCCGCGCGTGGTTGGCGGGATTGCCGGCCAGGGGCAGGTTCCAGCCCTTGATCGTATAGGCAAAGATCACAATGGGTTGGGTCTCGATGGCGAACGCCTCGGCAAAGGCTTCGAGCACTCGTTCCAGGTCGTGCCCGCCGAGATTGGCCAGCAGCTCCTTGACCTCATCCGGCTCATAACCGGCCAGCAGCTCGGCCATGGCCGCATCTTCTTTTCCGTTGTGCCGAACAAAACGATCCCGGATGGTGAGCCCGTCCTGGAGCAACAGGCTCTGGTATTCCTCATTGCTCATCTCATCGATCCGGGCTCTGAGCTTGAGCCCGTAGGGTTTACGGAAGACGTTTTCGAGTTGGTGGCCGTATTTGAGGTCGATGATATGCCAGCCGTTGGCGGCAAACATTTCCCGCAACTGCTGGGCGCGGCCGTCCGGGACGACGCGGTCGAGGCTCTGCCGGTTCAGGTCCACGATCCACAGCAGCCGCGACATGCGCTGGATATAGGCTTCACCCAGCGCCTCCCAGATATTACCCTCATCCAGCTCGGCGTCACCCACCAGGGCAATATGCCAGCCCGAGGACAGCCCGTCCGGGGGTGGAGCGGCCTCCTGGGCCGCGCCGTCGGCGTGGTCGCCCAGATAGTCACGCACCAGGGCGCCAAAGAGCGGCGCCACCGCGCCCAGGCCGACCGACCCGGTTGAAAAATCGACCTGGTCCGGGTCTTTGGTACGGGACGGGTAGGCTTGCAGGCCGCCGTACTGGCGGAAGGCTTTGAGCTTCTCCTGGGGCAGGAGGCCGCGTAAAAACTGAATCGCATGAAAAACCGGCGAGGCGTGGGGCTTGATGGACACGCGGTCGCCCGGCCGCAGAAAATAAAAATACAGCGCGGTCAGCAGCGTCACCACAGACGCCGAGCTGGCCTCATGCCCGCCGACTTTGAGGCCGTCCGGGTTGGGCCGCACAAAGTTCGCATAATGCACGATATAGGTTGACAGCCACAGCACCCGCTGCTGGATGCGCTCAAGCATGTCCAGGTCGTACAGGTCCCACCGGCGGACGCGGGCGGACGGCTGCCTATCGGCCACGGCGTGCGGTTTCATGCGGCTGGTCTCATCACGGTTCTCATAGAAAGGCGCTGGCTGGAATCGAGCCCCCAGACTACAGGCCGAAGAAGGTGGCCGCGTTCTCTCCCAGGATTTTGTTGACCGAGGCTTCGGGCAGACGCGCCAGCGATTCACGCGTTTTCTTGACCGGCTCGGTAAAGCCTTCGGCGTGGGGGTAGTCCGAGCCCACAAAAAACTTATCGTCCCCAACTAGCTCAACCATATACGGCAGGGTGCGTTCGCTCGGGTCGGCGGAAATCCAGATGTTGCGCGCAAAGTATTCGCTGGCCGGTCGCTTCATCTGGCAGGTGTGACCCATATAGCTGAAGCGATAGTCCAGACGGTCGAGCCACTCGGCCACCCAGCCGCTGGCCGATTCAATCGTGGCCACCCGTAAGCGCGGGAAACGCTCGAACACGCCATCGTAGATCATGGTGGTGAGGGCCATGCGGGGGTCTTGAATGACATTCATGCTGAGAAACATAAAGCCGGGATCACGGTCGCGATACCACTCGTTGCCGATGTATTTTGCGTGGACCACCAAGTGCAGTCCGACGGCAATGTCGCACTCCTGGGCCGTTGCCCAGACGGGATCGAAGTCTGGATGGCCAAAGCTCTTGCCATCGATCGGCAGGGCGCCGACAAAGACCCCGTGCACGCCGGCTTTGGCCAAGCGCCGAATCTCCTCGACCGCGGCGGCCGGGTTGCGCAGCGAAATATGGCCCAGGGGATAGAGACGGTCCAGCCGCCCCTGACAGGTGTCAACCGCCCACCGGTTATAGGCTTGACAGTGGGCGGCGGCGAGTTCCGGGTCTTCAACCAGGTCCTCCCACAGCAAGCCCAGGGTGGGATAGATAAACTGGCCCGCTATCCCTTCGACATCGAGGAATCTGAGGCGTTGCTCCATGTCCTCAAGCGAATGGCTGAACGCCTGGGTTGGATCGAAGGACTTGAGCCCCTGGCCCGATTCTTTCTGGCCATAGCCGACGGCAACGCCCAGGAGTTCTTCGATGCTGAGGTCTCCAGAGTGATCAACCCGTACATCTTCAACCGCAACCGCATACCGGTTGTTTTTTGGGTCCTGTTCAAACCGCAAGCAGCGCGGGCGGTACTGGGGGTCGATGTACTGCTCCCACAGGTCAAGCGGTTCCATGAAGTGACTGTCCGCATCAATTATACGCGTCATGTCGTCTCTCCTTTAGCCGTTTTCGACTGCTCGCATGATCGCCACAAACTGTTTCATCTGCACAAAGAGTTCATCCGGCTGGTCCGTTGTGGTCAGCATATATAGGGCCTGCACGCCGGCCGCTCGGTAGGCCTGCGCCTGGGCGACGGAAACATCCGCTCCGACCAGGGTGGTAATCTCCAACTGCGCCGTATCGCGTCCGGCCTCCTGCATCAGGGCGTGTAAGGTCTCGGTTTTCTGCCGAATCGTCTCGGGCGAGAGAAAAACCGGTTGCCAGCCGTCTCCCCAGCGCGCCACGCGGCGCAGGGCGGGCATGGTATTGCCACCAATCCAAATCGGCGGATGCGGTTGCTGAACGGGCGGCGGCCCAAAATTCACATCCGCATCGATCTTTCCATAGGCTGTAGTGAGACGCGGGTGCGGGTCCGTCCACAAGGTTTTCATCAGCTTGAGACAGTCCTCGCTCAAAGCCGCCCGCTCTTCGAACGGCACCCCAAGCAACGCAAACTCATCCTTCAGCCAGCCAATGCCAATGCCACAGATGATCCGTCCGCCCGACAAACGATCCAGCGTGGTGAGCATCTTGGTGACGGCCACGGGGTGGCGATAGGGCAGGATAATCACGCTCACCCCCAAGCGGACGCGCGTCGTGATGGCAGCCAGAAACGCCAGAGTGGTGAAACAGTCCGGCCAGTCGTGCTCCTGGTACACATGCCACGGCGGATTGTCCATCTTGACCGGGAACGGGGTCTGAATCTTTTGCGGCGGCAGGAGGTGGTCGCCAATCAGGATGGACTCGCAGCCCAGTTCTTCCGCCAACTGAGCCATATCCCGCAGCACGGCGGGATCGGTCACAGCCGCCCCACTATTGACATGTATCCCGTATTGCATACCTCTCTCCCGATTATTCAACGTGAGCCTGGAAAGCGCCTGGATGGACCTTATGGACGTTAGCGCGCCCAGCCGAACCCGGTCAAGGGAAAAAGGCGTTACGCCAGATGATCCAGCCGGCCTTGCAGCAGGACGGTCCGGCGTTCTGGAGCCAGTCCCCAACCTCAATCATCCAGCCCACGCCAATAATCGCGCCAAAGGCAATGGCGAAAAACTGAAACGGCCCGAGTTGCTGCTTCAGGGCCGGGGTGGATGCCGAAAGCGACATGGCTGAGACCTGGGACTAGGATGGATCGGGAGGGTCGAAGGTCATAAAGTTCTCCGCACCAGGAGGTCAACAGGCATGCCTAACTTTATTCGCCCTATCTGTCTTGACCCCCAGAAGCTTCAAGACTATACGTTCAAAAAAGGACCGGGAATTACCCGATCGATAAAGAGGGCTCTGGAATTTCCAGAGCCCCTTTGTTTTTCGGCCTTGGCTATTTGAAGAAGAGGGCGGCACTATTAACCATTTGAACTTGGGGGATTATCACTGATGGAGATCAACGGCATCAAAGTGAACATGACCCCTTCGCACCCAGGCGACTTCATCCGCGCCGAGGTCCTTGAAGAGTTGGGGCTGAGCATCACAAAGGCTGCCGTGATTCTGGGGGTACGACGAGCAACACTTTCGGCAGTCTTGAACGCCAAGGCCGCCTTATCTCCGGAGATGGCATTGCGTATCGAACAGGCATTCGACGTGAGCATGGACCTGCTCCTACGGATGCAGGCCTGGTATGACGCGTCGCAGATGCGCGCCTGAGCACATGAGATCAGCGTGCAGCGCTACGAGCCCGTCTGAACGACATCCGCACCGTAGCGTCGAGCGGTAACATTGCGGTCAAGCTGATTGAAGATTCGGCACGCTTCGCTCCAGCCGGTCTTTGCGCGTCGGCCAGTCCGGCAGAAGCCGCTCCAGCAGGGCGAAGAAGGCCGGCCCGTGATGGGGCTCGGCGATATGGCAAAGCTCATGGGTGATGACGTAGTCGATCGCATCGGCCGGCGCTTCGATCAGGCGGCGATTGAGCAGCAGCCGCCCTGTCGGCGACATTGATCCCCAGCGCCGGCGCAACTGGCGGACGATCAGCCCTCTCGGTCGGAAAAATTCCGGGTCCGGGAACCGCACCAGGTTCACCTCCAGCCGTTCTGCAAATTTGACCCGCGCCCGGTCGCGGTACCAGCCTTCGACCAGCTCGCGCGTGACCTCCGCCCGGTCGGGTTCGCGGCTCTGGACCAGGATGAAGCCACGGGTCAGCTTGACCGCCGCCCGCGCGTGGGGAAGCACCTTCAGGCGGTACTGTCGGCCAAGATAGAGATGGGTTTCCCCGGCCACAAAATGCCGCTCGGGCGTCCGGGGCAGGTATCGGGCGAAGAAGCGCTGCTGCCTGCGCACCCAAGCCGCACGCTTACGCACCTTCTCGGCGATAGCCTCCGGTGAGGCGTCGAAGGGCGCAACAACAACGACGCTGGTGTCCGGCTCCACGCCGATCTCCAGGGTCGTTCGCTTGCGACGCACGACAGCGAACTCAATCGTATACGCGCCGTAGCGGACGCGATGCCGCTCCGCCGTCATCCGGGAAACCTCGCCTTGGCCAGGTTCATGATCTTGGACTCAAGGTCATCCATCACTCCGTCCGAAAGCTCGATGCCTTTCTCGTCACGGAGAACATCGAAGCAGTAGTCGTCGATGGCGTTGCGCAGGCTGTTCTGGGCGATGTCGTTGGACCACATGTCAACGATGTGGTGGGCCTTGACGATATCAATGATGGCAAGTGCGATATTGGCGGCCTCGACTTTGTCGACCGGCTTGCCGTCCGCGCCGACGAGCGGCCCGTCGAGAATGCCGAAGAACGCCTGACCATCGTCGTTGCCTTTGATCGGATCGGGCACCTCGCGGCCGCGATCCTTGCCGGTGACCTTGGCGGCGAGGTCGAGCAGGCTGTTGAGATAGTCGCGCTCGGAAATCCGTCTGGCACGGTAATTGTGGATTGTCTCCTCCAGCAACTCCGAGAATCGCCGGTAAAACGTCGGGTCCTCGTCCAGCTTCTCGGTGATGGTCCGCCGGGTGGCGCTGGCGATACGGTCGGCCTTGGAAGCGTCGGAAATGCCTGTCTCCTCAACGATCGCCTTCAGGGCCTCGGGGTCGTTGATATTGACGAGTTCGATGAGGGTCTCCGCCGGCCTGGCGCTCACATGGTCATCGAGCAGGCTCTGTATCTTGGGCTCAAACTCCTTGACATCGACCGTCTCCTGATAGCGCAAGCGGACCGAGTGGCGGAGTTCGGAGAACTGCTTCCAGTCGCGCTTCAGCGCGTCAATCCTCGCCTGGTCGAACACGTCAAGAATTTTGTGCGACGAGAGCGAGATATGCAGGCAGCGGCCAAAGGCGCGCAGCCGCTCGTAAAACTCCTGGCGGACGGCCTCGTCCGCCAGAAACTGCTCGAACTGCTCCATGTCCCGCTTGTTCTTGACCGGCCGAAAAAGCTCCCACAACTGGTCGTGGAGTTGGGAGAGCTTGCGTATCTGTTCCCGCACGTCGTGTACCGTACCGGCAAGATCCGATGCGTCAAAACCCTGAAAGGCGGCATAGGTGGTCAGCGCCTTATCAAGCTCGCCGAGCAGCCCTTCGTAGTCGATAATGAAGCCGAACTGCTTCTCAACCCCGTCCGTCTCATACAGCCGATTCACCCGCGCGATGGCCTGCAGAAGGTTGTGTTCGCGTAGCGACTTGCAGACGTACAAGACCGCGTTCCGAGGCGCGTCGAAACCGGTCAGGAGCTTGGACACGACGATGAGGATTTCCGGATCGCCCGCCCCCTTAAAGGCGTCGATGATCTGGCGATTATACTCGCCCTCCGTCCCGTACCGTGCCATCATCCTCTCCCAAAATGTGCGAACGAGGTCTTTTGACTCCGTGTCGATCTCCTCGTTCCCCTCGCTGGCGTCGGGCGGAGAAATGACGATTGCGCTGGTCACCTGGCCTATCTCGTCGAGCGCCGCCTTGAAGCGGACGGCAGCGGCCTTCGACGGGGCGACGAGTTGGGCCTTGAAGCCGCTACCCTGCCAATGCCGTCGGAAGTGCTCGGAGATATCGAAGGCTTTGGCGCGGATGGCCTGACTGGTCTTGGCCAGGGCGTCCATGCGCGAGAACTTCCGCTTCAGGTCGGCCCGCTGCTGTTCGGTCAGCCCCTCGCTGAGCTTGTCGAACCAGCGGTCAATCATGTCTGCGGTGATGTGCTGTTCGACAATCCGGCCCTCATACAGCAGCGGCACCACGGCGCCGTCGGCAACGGCCTGGTCTATCGCGTAGGTGTGGATAAGCCCGCCGAAGGTGGACAGGGTATTCTTCTCCTTTTGCAGCAGCGGCGTGCCGGTGAAACCGAGATAACAGGCGTTCGGCAGAATACGCCGCATCTTCATGGCGAACTCGCCGTGTCCGCCATACTGGCCGGTCTGGCTACGGTGGCTCTCGTCCACCAGCACGAAGATATTCGGGTCCGGGTCGGTTGCTGCGCCGCTGCGCGAGGCCGTGTCGAATTTGTTGATGATAGTGGTGACCAGCGCCGTTCTGTTGCGGATCAGCTTGAGCAGATGCGCGCCGCTGGTCGCCCGGACGGGTTCCATCTCGCACGACCTGAAGGTGTCCTTGATCTGCCGGTCGAGGTCGTCGCGGTCGGTGACAATCACGATACGCGGATTCGCGATGTCCTTGTCGAGCGCCAGAGCACGCCCCAGCATGACCATGGTCAGCGACTTGCCGGACCCCTGGGTGTGCCATATGACACCGCCCCTGCGGCGGCCGTCCGCGTCAAACTGCTTGACCCGTTCCACGGCGCGCCGGATGCCGAAGAACTGCTGGTGGCGGGCAATCTTGCGAACGCCGCCGTCAAAGACCGTGAAACGCCGCACCAGGTCGAGCAGGCGCTCGGGCCGACACAGCGCGAAGAGGGCGCGGTCCTGAGCCGTGATAGCGCGCCGGCCCTCGGCTACGAGATCATCGAAATGCGACTGCGCGCCGGCGAACGCGCCCGCATAGACGGCCTGCGCTTCAGCGACCGCCAGCGGTCGGTCGATCAAGCCCTGAAGTCGGACCGACGGTCGCTCGGCCGTCGATGTGTCGTCCTCAAGCGCGCCGACGAGGGCTGCACGTTCGGCGGCGTTCGGCTCGCGCGCGGCCAGCGAGGCCAGCCGGCCGTCGGCGTCCTCCTCGCGCCAGGTCTGCCAGAACTTGCGCGGCGTCCCGACTGTTGCGTAACGCGCCTCGCGCCGGTTCATGCTCAGCAGCACTTGGGCGAAGTGGAAGAGCTGCGGAATGTTGTCTTCGTGCTGGTAGCCGAGCAGTTGGCTGTCGGCCTTTTTCAGGCTTTCGGTCGGTCGTTTGTTCTCGATGACAACGAAGGGAATGCCGTTGACGAACGCGACGATGTCACAGCGGCGGGTCTGGGTACTGCCCGTTCGCTCCACCGCCATCTCTGCGGTCACGTGATAGGCGTTGTTGTCCGGGTTGTCCCAATCGATATAGCGGAACGAGTACGATTTCGAGTCTCCGTCTATGGTCTTGACGGTGGTCGTCCCGAGCACGAGCGTGTCGTAGATGTCCTGATTGGTGCCGCGTAAGCCCTTGAGCCGGTCGGGCGTCGGCTTCAGCCGGCGTATCGCCTCATGGGCGTCTTCAAGATCGAAAGCATAGTCACGGCCACGATGGGTGAAACGGTTGAGCTTCAGCAACTGGTCGACCAACACTTCATCGAGGATGACGTTACGCAGCCGCCCGCCGCGCAGGGCCAGCGCCTCGGCCTGGGAGAGCGGCTTAAAACCCAGCGCCACGAGCAGTTGCAGCGCCGGAATTTGAGACTGGTATTTTTCGGTAGCGTCAAAGCTCATAAACGTACCGCAGAGGAAGCGAGGCCCGTCGGAAAATCAATGTTAATAAACAATGTCAGCGCCACATCTGCCCTCTCAAATTAAAGGATCGGGACTCACCTGATCGACAAAGAGGCTCTGGAAATCCGGAGACCTTTTGTTTTTCCAGCTTCGCCAAAGAGTTACGGAAAATATTTCAGACCTCCCAACTTTGGAAAACTCGGTCAACGCGAGTCTCCCCTACACGCCAATCGGATGCGTGACCTCATCTCCGCCAGCCACACCACATAGTCAGCAGATGTTGTGAATGTGTTGGGCATTTATCCATTCTTTTCCAAGAGACTGTGAAGCACGCCTCGCGATGCAATAGAATCAATCCTGGCTTTGACGACACTGTCTAACTCGCTGTCTGCGGTATATTTTGCAGGAATGGCGCAGTGAACTCGGCCATCGTCTTTATATTTGCTAGCCATCTTTTGTGCACCCTTGGTGTGCGGCTTGAAGACGGCGATTGAGAGCCCGCCCTGGTCTTTTACCAGACGGAAACTAGGCACATCGGTTGATCCATCGCCGATGAAAATCATATTTTCAAACGGCACTGTCCGCTTTCGCTTTTCGACAAACTCGTTAATCTTGCTGTTATCACTCAGATCGTGGGCACCTTTATTGATACGGAAGAGATACTGGGTTTTTGTCGTGTAGTTGACCGCCAGAGCGGGCCAGGTAGCGACGCCATTCTCGTCAAATATAAATTTTGAGGCATAAACTTGAGCGAACTTTGACGCGATTGGCGTACCCGCAACAATCTCTGCATTTCCAGAAGACACGAGATAGTGCTCAATGCGTACGCCTTTTTTGCGCCCGTATTCGGTAATTCTATCGAACCATTTTTCAACGCCTTCGAATAGCTTTATAGCTTTACCTCGTTCCTTAAAGTCTTCCTTTCTTACGGATACTCCGGCAGCGGCGGCTTTGCGTAGCATCAGGTTCATATAGACCAAGACTTCGTCAGCTTGGTGCTCTTCGGTTAATCTTTTGACCTCTTTCCAGAAGTCTTTCGCCTTCATGCTAATATCCGGCAGAAACCGACGCTCCTGCATACTGCCAGGGGCAAGTGTTCCGTCGAAATCATAGGCAATCGCCATAGGAATATGTTTTTGGGCCATTCACACCTCTCTTAGACAGCAGTCCGCCATTCACCGGTAAGCAGCTTTTGCATCAGGCCGCGTTTCTGGCGCGTGAGAGTGTCAAGCTCGGTTTCACGGAGGGCAATCTCACGATCCGCAACGGCGAGGACTTCTGCGATTTCATCCTGCCGGTCGCGCGACGGGAGTTTGACCGGGGACGCCAGCAAATCATCTGGAGCAATCCGACGCGCCTTGCGCTGGCCACGTGCAAGGGGAAGCTGGGCCGTGTAATAGGCTGGGCGCGTGAGGTATTCGATTAACCACTTCGGGTTAACGTGTTCGCTGATGTCGAAGGCCGGTAGGTCTAAACTCGATTCGTAGCCTTGAAGCGATTCAGAAATGATAGCGAACGCACCGTTCAAGAAATCCAGCTTACTGTAAATCAGTTGACCAGGAGTGCGGCGATAGTAACGGGTTTTCGTGCTTCCGTCTCGTTTGTCGCTCTTTGGCACGGCCCCCTTTCCGTAGAGTTTCACCGTAATCTTTCGGGCCGACGCGCCGTCTGAACCAAGCACTCTACTCTCCTTGAGGAATTGGCCGAAGACGGTCGGTCGAGCACTGTTGTCGGCTTCAGTAACCAGTTTGGTTCGTAGCGCCTCACGACGGGTGCTCAGCGCTGTCACAAGTTTTGTTGCCGCCTCAACAGCCTCGTCCCAGGTCCGCAGGATTTCGGCAATCTTGCACTGCTCGGGGAGTGGGGGGAGGGTAACTTCCATCCTTTTATAGGCACCTACGTTGAAGTGCTTTAGCGCAAGTCCACCTTGGTTGCCGAGAACGTGTTTTTTTCCTACAGAAGAATTGGTGAATGCTGCAAGATATTCGGGCAATACGTACCTCGTGTCTGGACGTGCAAATACTACATCAATGCAGTTCGCCCCCTCGTATGCGGGAGTCACAACGCAGGCAGTACCTGGCATGCCTGAACGAACGACCAGAACGTCTCCTGCCTTTAGAGCAGACTTCTCGTTCATCGCATGTCCCTCGGGCGACAGATATACCCAATTTTTATCTACGACTTTGTTCTCAGAGATGTTTGCTGATCGAAATGCCTTTATCCCGGCTTCGTCATCGACATAGTATTGCGAAGGCTTAACCACGATACCAACACTAACTTGTTCACAAATCTTCTCGACGGTGAGCCTTCTCCACCCCTCAACCATTTCTGTCTTCCTTTTTCTACTTCTCTGAGGTCTTGGTGCCTCGCTTCAATTATGACGCAAACCAGTTCTCTACTCTCAGGTCGACGAAATCGGCGAAGTCACCCGTGTTGCGGGTGACGAGGGTCAAGTCGTTGGTCTTTGCAATCGCGGCGATCTGGCCATCGACGTAGGGAGGGGTGCGTCCTTGGGCGGTCAGCCGGGCGCGCTCCTCGGCGTGCCAGAGCGCAGCTTTGCCGTCGTACGGCAGAACCGCCAGCGGGCGCAACACCTGCTCCAGATAGCGGATCAGTTGCCGCTTGCGCGCGCCGTCCGCCATCCGGGCTACTCCGTAACGCAGTTCGTGGAGGATCGGAGCCGCCGTGCATAGCTCGTGGCGATACGCTTGCAGGCGTGACCGGACTTCGCCGTCAGGGTGCCGCCGGGTAGGTTCGGAAAGGATGTTGCTGTCAAGCAGGTAATTCAATCCGGCCATGAGAACTCCGGCGCCGGGCGCCGGTCCCGCCACCCGTCCACTTCGCCAGGCGTCAACTCCGGCCAGTCGAAGACGGCTTGCGCGCGCCAGTCCTCAACCATTTGCCAGAAATCCTTTTTCGATACGCCGGCTTCGAGGCGCTCGTATTCCTCTTTTGAGACCAGGACGGCGACCGGTTTCCCCCGCCGGGAAATGCGGACGACCTCTCCGCTTTCTGCTCTGTGGATCAGTTGTGCCAGCGTATTCCTGGCTTCAGCAACGGATATTTCCGGCATGATTTTCACCTCATAGCCATGAATATGGCCATCCTAACTCCCTCTTGCTGACGTTGTAAACGGCCACCCCTCAGCCCTCTGTTTACCCTCAAACATCAACTCCCAGCTCCTTCAGATAACCCCTCATACGCCCCCGAACCTCGACCAGCTCTGTCTCAATCTGATCGATCTCCTTTTGCAGGGCAGCCACGTCAATCTCTTCCTCGGGCTCAAAGGTGTCCACGTAGCGAGGGATATTGAGATTGAAGTCGTTCTCGGCAATCTCCTCGGGACTGGCCCGGTGTGAGTATTTCTCTATGGTCGCGCGCGTCCTGAAGGTCTCTACCACCTTGGCGATATGTGCCTCGTCCATAACGTTCTGTGTCTTGCCGGGTGTGAACTCCTTGCTGGCGTCGATGAACAGTACGTCCTTGCGGGCCGCATTCTGGCCGTCCTCCTCGCGTGAGCGATCGAAGACCAGAACGGCGACCGGAATGCCGGTCGTGGTGAAGAGGTTGGCAGGCAGGCCGACCACAGTGTCGAGCAGATTTTCTTCAATGAGCGCTTGCCGAATGCGCCCCTCGGCACCGCCCCGAAACAGCACGCCGTGAGGAACGATCACCGCCACCCGCCCGCTCTGCCGCTTGGCGACCTCAATCATGTGGGTGATGAAACCGTAGTCGCCCTTGGACTTGGGCGGGACACCGCGCCAAAAGCGTCCGTACTGGTCCTTGGGCGCGTCTTCCGCGCCCCACTTGTCAAGCGAAAAGGGCGGGTTGGCAACCACGATGTCGAACTTCATCAGATGATCGCCCTCAATCAGGGCCGGGCTGTTGAGGGTATCGCACCACTCGATGCGCGCGGCGTCCTTGGCGTGCAGAAACATATTCATCCGTGCCAGCGCCCAGGTCGCACCGTTTACCTCCTGGCCGTACAGGGCGAAGTTGTCCGAGCCGACCTGTTCGGCGGCGCGGGTCAGCAGCGAACCCGAACCGCAGGCCGGGTCGCAGATGGTGTCACCGGGTTGCGGTGCAGCCAGCCCGGCCAGCAGCCGGGAGACCGCGGCGGGCGTGTAAAACTCCCCGGCCTTCTTGCCTGCGTCCGAGGCAAAACGTGAAATAAGATAGATATAGCACTCACCGATAATGTCCTCGGTCACCCGCGACGGACGTAGGTCGAGGGCGGGCTTGGCGAAGTCTTCCAGCAGATTCTTGAGGCGGCGGTTGCGGTCCTTGACCCGACCCAGATTGGCTTCCGAGTTGAAGTCGATGTTGCGGAACACGCCTTCGAGCTTGGCGCGGTTCGCGTCCTCAATCTCTTCAAGAGCGACGTTGATGAGTTCACCGATATTAGCCTCATTGCGCCGCTCATGCAGCTCGTAGAAGCTCGCCCCCTCGGGTAGGACGAAGCGCTCGCGCTCCAGCCGACGGCGGATGCGCGCCTCGTCGTCGCCATACCGTGCGCGATATGTTTCGAGGTGGTCGTTCCAGAGGTCCGAAATATACCTGAGGAACAACATCACCAGGATGTAATCCTTGTATTGACCGGCATCGACGACGCCCCGGAAGGTGTCGCAAGCGGCCCAGGCGGTCTGGTTGATCTGCTGCTGAGTAAGGTGATCGGTCACTTCGTTCTCCTTTCCCTTTCAGGGCCGGTGCAGAGGTCCTTTGCCCGGTCGGCGAGAAGCAGGCTGGTCAGTTGCCTGCGCTTGTCGGCCGCCAGGACCGACAACCCTCGTTCGCGCTCGGCCAAGGCGTCGATAGCGACGATTTTGCGTTGCGTCTCAAGGTCGGGTACATCGATATCGAGAGTATCAAGACTTGAGCGCGGCACCATCCGCAGGCCCGTGCCACGGGCGAATCTGTCAAAATAACGCTGGGCGGGCGGCTGATTTATCGCCCAGGCCAGATACTCGGGCAGGACGATGTCTACCTTCGGGCGCAGCACGAAGAGCGGCAGCACGGCCAGGGCTGGCTCCTTGAACCGGGCATCGAGGGCGAGGGCCGTATTCCGCTCGCCGCGGGAACGGAACACCACATCTCCGGCGCTTACGAAATACCTGTCCGGGAGGTCGCCCAAGCATACCCGCGTCAATCGTTCCGGGTTGATGCGCCCGTCCGGCGAGATGTCCCCGAGTTGAATTGTGAGTATGCCGCTACGGTCCGCCGTTTCCAGTCGGCCACGGGTGGTGTACCCTGTGTGGATAGTGCTGATGTCTGAAATGCGCATCTGTTTTTATCTGTATCTGCAATACAGAATAAATCAATTCCTGTCAAACCCCTTTCCTTATCATTAAATATATCTGTATTTTCGGTACTGTAATTTTTCAAATTAAGTCTAGGATTTCGATATGAACATCAAACCAATCAAGAACGAGGTCGACTACGACACCGCGTTAGCCACAATTGACAGCCTGATGGGTGCTGCGCCGGACACGCGGGAAGGCGACAAGCTCGACGTTCTCGTGACCCTCGTAGAAGCGCCTACGAAGCCGAGCCTTTGCCGGTAGAAGGGAATCCCTAGAGCGCTTCACGCTAAGCTCTAGCCGTGCAGGAGGCTCCCGTCATGCCGGACGTGATCCGGCATCCAGTGGGCGACGGGGGCGGGGGGCCTGGATTCCTGCTTCCGCAGGAATGACGGACGGCTACACAGAATCGTGATTTGCCCTAACGATACAGCGGTTGCAAATCCTGGGCGAGTTCCGCCAGGTCGGGAGGGCCGACAATGATGCCGTCTTTGACGATCTGTTCGCCGTCGAGCCAGAGCGATTGCTTTGAGAGCACGGCGTCGGGATGGTTCTCGCCGCCGCCGGGCATCCAGAACGGCAGGCCCAGGCCGACCGCGTTATAGCCCAGCACGCGCTGGTCCTCAAGAAAACAGTTGCCGGTGTAGCGCGCGGCCGGATGGATGCCGCAGGTGAAGTGAATGATATAGCCCAAGCCCTCGCCGCTGGCCCGCCGCAACGAGCGTTCCAGCACGATACCCTCGGCCACACCGCCCGACACGTCCTGCACCGTGCCGTCTATGGTCAGACTGATCGGCTCCTCCAGCGGGGTATAATACTCGTGGAAGACGGTGTCGAACTTGACCACGCCTTTGACCGAGTCTTCCTTGGGCATAATCATGACCGTACCGGGGACAAACAGGGCGCCCGGTCCGTTGGCGCGAGCCGTGCCCATGGCCATGGGTTCACCAATGGTGAAGCTGACATCCGTCCCGACCGGATTGGTAATCCGGCCCTGGGCGCCTTTTTTCTCGACCAGCAGGGCGTCAAAGGCTGCGGTGACGGCAAACAGGGTATCCAGATTGACCTTGCCAAACAGTCTGACCGTGGACTCCGCGTTCAGACCCGCGGCCAGATAATAGCGGGTGCGCTTATTCTGCATGGCCGCGTCAAAGGCTTGCGAGCCGGCCATATAGGGGAAGGCCAGATCTATCCATACGTCACAGTTCGTGACCGCCGCCCGGACTGGATCGGAAATATAGGGGTCGCCCAGCGCGCCCTGAAAGGGCAACTGCGGAGCAATGAGCAGAGCCACCGGCGTATCAAGATTGCGGGCCGCGTTCTGGATGGCCTCGACCGTTTGCATATCCGAAGCCGTATCCGCGGTAATCAGCACGGTTTCGCCTGACTGGACCAGCAGGACCTCGCGGATCATGGCGTCCACGGCTTGGGTGAGTTCCGGTCCGAGATTGGTAATCACTCTGCTACCCTCCTGTGTCTGGCCCGTGCCATAGTATGCCTACTCGGCTTCGAGGCGTTCGAGGTAATAGTTGGCGATGCTATGAATGGCGACCTCAAAACGGGACATGGGTCCGGGTTGGAAGTAGTTGGAATCCATGCCCTGCTGGAGCGACTTGATCATCAGAATGTCTTCGGCCAGGAATTCCTTGAGAAAGTCGTCATAGATGCGCACCTTGTCTCGAAAATCGGGCTGCTCAAAGTGCTGCTGGGGAAAGAGCTGATACGAAACGCCGACCGTTTTATCGACGCTCTCGCCCGGCCAGACCGACATAAAGCACAGGAAATCATGCCGCGGGAACCAGGGGATATTCGGCCGCAGATGGCTGGAATAGCCGCCCTCGGCCAGTTTGCCCGAAAGCCAGGGAATCGTGCCGAACAGCGAGTCACCGTTCGGGGCCAGGGTCTTGCCCTTGAAATAGCCGTGATAGCCTCCCCGCACCGGCTGAAACTCGTAGGAATCGAGCGGCTGCCAAGGGCCGAAGGTGTTCACGTGGAGCACGGCAATATGGTAGATATCGGTCAGGTTCTCGTTGACGAACTTCCAGTTACAGTCCAACTCGAACGAGAACTTGCTCGCCAGCCGAAAATCCTCATAGCGGTAGGGTTGATAGGTCCGGGGAAAATCCATCTCGTTCAGGACATCCATCAAGCTCCGCGCCGCCGGGTCAAAATTGATAAACAGAAAGCCCGCCCAGGTATCGACCTGTAAGGGAATCAGGCCGAAATCCTTGGGGTCAAAGCCCTCCATTTCCGCAGAGTACGGCGCGTTGAGCAGCCGGCCGTCCAGGTCATACGTCCAGCCGTGGTACGGACACGAAAACGCCTTGTCACAGCCTTTTCCAAAAGGCGTCCCGTTGTCGGACTCGCCAAACGCCACCTGCGTCCCCCGGTGGCGACACACATTGGAGAAGGCTCGAAGCTCCCCCTGGCCATCTTTACAGATGACAATCGGCTCGCCGGCCACCCGAAAGGTCAGATAGCTGCCCGGCTGGTCCAGCTCTTCGACCCGGCCCATACACAGCCATTCTTTTTGAAAGATGCGTTCTTTCTCGCGCGCATAAATCTCGGGCGAGGTGTAAAAATGGGCCGGCATATGCCGCGCCTGGGACAGCGGCTGCTGGGTCCGGACGGCTCCCTCACGAACGGGCTGGGATAGTTGTGTCATAGCTCTTTCTCTCTTTTCTTCTTCTCTCTTCACTGAGAGTGCGGGCAACGCCTACTCTTCTAGCCCATCAGGCCCTCGTCATACATACCCCGAATGGGTTGTTTCTCCGCAAAACGGCTAAAGCGAAAGGCGTCGATATCCGTGCCCGGCTGCTTGCCGTTGATAATAAGCTCGGCCATCATCTCGCCCACCGCCGGGGCCAGCTTGAAGCCGTGGCCGCTGAAGCCGACGGCCATATACAAGCCGCCTATCCCCGGCACCGCGTCCAGAATGGGGTGCCAGTCGGGCATGACATCAAAAAATCCCGAGTAGCCGCTATGGAAATAGCCGGTCTCAAAGCGCGGAAAGCGATGCGTGACATGGCCCGTCATCTCAACCGTTTTGTCATAGCTGACGCCGTGGTCGTAGTGGTCGGGATCGACCCGGTCGTTGAGTTCAATCGGGTCGAGCGAGCCGACCAGGGTCAGGTCCGCGCCCTCGGGCCGGGTGTAGACCTGACTGACGAAGTCGTAAAACAGGGGATGGCGCTCGGCGGCCTCGGCGGGCCGTTTGACAAAACAGATATTGTGGCGGCAAACGGTCAGGGGAATCGCCACCTCCACCATGGCCGCAATCCGGTCGCCCCAGGCGCCAGCCGCGTCAATGACCGTCGGCGCGGAAAAGCGGCCCTGATTGGTGACCACCTCGGCCACCGCGCCACCCACCAGTTGGATGCCGGTGACTTCGGTGCCTTGATGGACCCGCACGCCCAGCTCGCGTGCCCGGCGGATGAAGGACGAGGTGGTGTCCGACGGGTCGGCGTAGCCGGAGTCCGGCTCCCAGGCACCGCCGGCCAAGTCTTCCACGCGCGTGCGCGGTTCGATTTCGCGGATTTCTTCGGGAGAGATCAAACGGGTGTTGATCCCGACGCGGCGCTGCATGGCTACCACGTTTTTGAGCGCTGCGAGGTCCCGCTCGGGCACGCCCATCAGATAGCCCGTTCGCCTGAAGCCGGCCGATCCACCGATTACATCACCGAAGTTTTCAAACACGTCCAGGCTGCGCCGCACCATGCGCGCGGTCACCTCGGTTGAATAGTGTTGGCGAATACAGGCCGAGCTTTTGCCGGTGGCCCCGGAGGCAATGAAATTTTTCTCCAGGACAACGACATTGCCGATGCCCCGTTTGGCGAGATTGAACGCAATGCTCGCTCCGGTCACACCCGCACCGATAATCACGACATCCGCTGTGTGGGCCATACTCCCTCCTGAGCGCCGGCCATATCACCGGCGCATCCTATAAGCTCTGGTTGTCTGCGCGCAACCCATGCCCTTGGCCCTACCCAGCTCTATCCTGCCATATCCCGAGCGCCTGACTTTTGGTAAGACGGCCACACAACGAACCGAAAAAGGAGAAAGCCATGGCCGACAAAAGTCTGGAAACACAGGTGCAGGAGATGTTGGACCGAGAGGCGATTCGAGACCTTCCACAGCGATACTGCCATTATGTGTGGCAGCAGGACGTTCCTGCCGTGGTCAACCTCTTTACCCCAGATGGTGAGTTTGATGCCGGTGGAGCTCAGCCTACGGCAAAGGGGAGCGAGGCGTTATTGGCAGCCTACACGCAGGGGCTGGCCGCTCTTGATCCACGTCCCTTTATCCATAATCACGTCATCGACCTTGAGGGCGACCGGGCCACGGGAACGTGTTATCTGGAGCTGCGCGCCACGCAGGATGGCCAGAGTGTGATTGCCGCCGGGCATTACGATGACGTGTATGCCAAAATCGACGGAGCCTGGAAGTTCCGCTCCCGAAAATTCAACGCCTATTATTTTGTGCCGCTCAAAGACGGCTGGGCCAAGTAGAAACCGGCTCAGGCACGACGGGCAGCCTGCCCATATCCCCTCCCTGGAGGGGAAGGTCAGAGTCGAGTGTGGCCCTTTCACCGCTCTCCCCTCCTTGTAAAGCGTCCTATCCCGCGTACCCTGTTCTTAGGAGTCCGGAACATAGCAGGAGGAGCCGCATGACGACTGTTGCATTCCCTGAGGACGCGTATGACCAGACCCTCGTTGCCAACGTCCACCCCCATGACTGGACGAACCCGGAGCCCGCCCCGAGTTACAATCTGGTCGTCCTGGGTGGCGGCACTGCCGGCCTGATTACGGCGGCCGGCGCGGCCGGCCTGGGGGCGAAGGTGGCCCTGGTAGAACGGGAACATCTGGGCGGCGACTGCCTGAACGTCGGCTGCGTGCCGTCCAAAGCCCTGCTCCGAGCGGCCCGCGTCGCCGCGGATGTCCGGGACGCGGGCCAGTATGGCGTCGAAGTGCCCCCCGGCACCCGTGTGAATTTTCCGGCGGTCATGGAACGCATGCGCCGGCTCCGCTCGGAAATCAGTCCGCACGACTCGGCACAGCGCTATCGTGACGAACTTGGCGTAGATGTCTTTCTGGGCGAAGGACGTTTTGTCGATTCGGACAGCGTAGAAGTCGACGGCCGGCAACTGCGTTTCCGTCGGGCGGTCATCGCCACGGGCGCGCGGGCCATGCCCCTGCCGATTCCCGGCCTGGCGGAAGCCGGCTATCTGACCAACGAAACCGTCTTTTCCTTAACCGAGCTGCCCAAACGGCTGGCCATCATCGGCGCCGGCCCGATCGGCTGTGAAATGGCCCAGGCGTTTGCCCGCTTCGGCTCGCAGGTTACCCTCCTGGAAGTGATGCCCCAGATCCTCATCCGCGAGGACAAGGACGCCGCAGCGCTCATTCAAGATGCCCTGATTCGAGACGGGGTCTCGCTCGTCCTTGGCTGTCAGATCAGCGGGGTGGAGCGGGACGGTCGGGGCACAGTGCTTCAGGTTGAAAAAGATGAACAACGTCAGGCTCTCAGCTTTGATGCCGTCCTCCTCGGAGTAGGCCGCGCGCCCAACGTCGAAGGGATGAACCTGGAGGCCGTCGGGGTGGAGTTTGATACCAGACAAGGCGTGCAGGTCGATGACCGCCTCCAGACCACCAACCCGCGTATTTATGCCGCGGGGGATATCTGCTCGCCGTATAAGTTCACCCATATGGCGGATGCCCTGGCCCGTATTGTGATCCAAAACACCTTGTTCGTCGGGCGGGCAAAGGCGAGCGCTTTAACCGTGCCGTGGTGTACCTATACCGACCCGGAAATCGCGCACGTCGGGCTGTATGAACATGAGGCCGAAAAACAGGGTATTGCCATCCAGACCTTTCAGCAGGAGATGGGGCAGGTAGACCGGGCCGTGCTCGAAGGCGATACCGAAGGCTTTGTGAAAATCCACACCCAGGCCGGCAAGGATACCATTCTGGGCGCAACGATTGTGACCCGCCATGCGGGCGAAATGATCTCAGAGCTGACCCTGGCCATGGTCGGCGGCCTGGGGCTCGGCACCCTGGCCAGGACCATTCACACCTATCCCACCCAGGCTGAAGCAATAAAACGGGCCGCGGACGCCTATAATCGCACCCGGCTGACCCCCAGGGTCAAATCGCTCTTCACCAAATGGCTGGCCTGGACGCGCTAGGGAGGTTCGCTCATAATGGTCAGATACGGAGCTGGGGCGCGACGCGCCGTGCGACAAGAAAGGTGAGACACCCATGACTCAACTCAGGAATGTCTTTTCCGGAGGGTTCTTTCTACTCTTATGTGCTGCCGTTTCTGCCTCCATCGCGCTGACGCCTACGGTCGGCAGTGCTGAAGACGCAAAACCGAGCCCGCAGACAACCTATACCAAAAAAACGATTACCCATGCCCTGGCGGCGCGGATGGTCGAAGCGGCTATCACCCACGCAAAGGAACTTGGTGTCAAGCAAAATGTAGCGGTTGTTGATGACGGCGGGCATCTGAAAGCTTTCGCCCGTATGGACGGTGCTCCACTGCTCGGCATCGAAGGCAGTCAACGCAAGGCGTATACCGCGCTATTCGGATTTGGCACGGCTGATTTTTATAATGCCATTAAAGACAATCCGGCCCTGTTAGTGGGATTGTCCCATTTTGAGGGAGCAACCGTGGTTGGTGGCGGGCTGCCCATTACAATAGACGGCGAAGTCGTTGGAGGAATTGGCGTCGGGGGCGGGACGGTCGAACAAGACATTTCCTGCGCCGAGGCCGGGCTCCGGGTCTTGGGAGAATAATCCTCCGGACGGCCGTCTCAGCTACGCGGTGTCGGGTCCTGCAAAACACCTCGCTTTTCAGGCGGGAGAGTCCGGTGACTCGAACCGCACCGCATACCCGCCAAACTTACGCACGTTCAGCACGCCGGTATCAAAAATAAGGTACTGCCCCTTAATGCCCAGCAACGTGCCTTCGATCTCGGGCGTCTTCTCAAAATTGCGTGACTTGACCTTGGTCGGATACTCCAGCACGGGGTAGGTAAAAGAACGGCTGTCCTCCTCCTCAAGCAGCGCGAGTGCACCTTCCCCGGCGGCCCGCGTTTGGTCGTGCAGTTCAGCCTGACACAGCCCAAGGAGATCGTCTCGCTTGGCTGCCAAGTCCGCCAATTCGGGCTCGCCCTTGAGCATGCGCTGCCAGTTGGTGCGATCGGCTATATGCTGCTTGAACATGACCTCAAGCAGCCCGGCCTGATAACGGCTCTGCACCCGAAAAATCGGCAAAGCCTGTACCGCGCCTTGATCCATCCAGCGGGTTGGAATCTGACTCCCGCGCGTAATGCCGACTTTCAGGCCGGATGAGTTGGCGAGGTACACATAGTGGGGCTGCATACAGTGGGCTTCGCCCCAGGCTGGCTCACGACAGGTGCCCTGCTCATAATGGCACAGCTCGGGTTTTACGATGCATAAGTCACACTGGGCCAGACTCTGAAAGCAGGGATAACAATAGCCCTGATTGAAACTCTTCTTGGTCTTGCGGCCGCAGGCCACACAGTGAATCTCGCCGGAAAATTTGAGGCGCACGGTTTTGCCCAGCAGGGGGTTTACGGCGACCTCCCCCTCGCCGACCGGCAAGCGATACTCCACGGGCGGACCCGGCTGCGTTCTCATCTTGCGTAGATTGCCATTGATCATCCGTTCCTCGTAGTCCGTGTTTTCTTGAAGTATATTGCCACCAGCGAGGGAATATGGTCTGTTCACTATAGTGTGAGCCGTAGATGACGTAGGGGATGTATGGCCAGAAAAAAGGGACCGATTTGTGTTTCAGTAATTAACATGAAAGGGGGCGTCGGCAAAACGACCGTCGCGACACTACTGAGCCGGTATGCGGCGCGTCGTCTTTCCCTCAATAGTTTAGCAATTGATCTTGACCCACAGGCGAATCTCTCCCAAGCCCTCATGAGAGAACAGCGATATAGACAATTTCTTGACAACAAATCACCTTCAATTGTCGAGATATTTACCGGATATCTCCCGCCAACAAAGAATACGCCATCGCCAAGCCCTCTCAACATCTCCGACGTAGTTATTGATATAGAAACAAGCCTGCAGATCATTCCTTCAAGATTCGATTTCTCCGATAACTTGATCAACTCATTGAAACCCGATCCAAAGGTTCTGGCCCGGCTTATCACCAAAAATTTTAGGCATATGGACGTTATCTTCATAGATTGCGCTCCGACTGAATCCATATTCACCCAAGCCGCATATTATGCCTCTCGTTATATCCTCGTTCCCGTGAGACCAGAGTATTTTGCAACCGTTGGTTTCCCATTGCTGAATGATTCACTTAGCGCATTTAAGCGCAAGAATCGCAGTCATAGCATTGACGTCATTGGCGTCGTAATCAACAACGCTTTTTACGATGGTGGCAACGATGGAGGACCTGAAAAAACGAGAGCTATGCGGGAAATACGTGAGGAAGCTCAAAAAAACCGATGGCACATATTCAGTAACGAAATCCCTCACTCCCGCGGATTCCCTAAAATGATGCGCGGAGATTATGCGCATCTCGGAAACGCTTACCGATTTTACAGGCTTGCAGACGAGTTCTTCCGTGAGCTTCAGAGCTAACGATCATGAAGATGGCGGCGTCATGAGCAACAAAACACTCGAATTCAAGCTTCGCTCAACACTCGAAGTCAGGCTTCGCTCAATTGTTCGCCAATATGGCTTTAATCAGGTTGATCAGTCCTTACGGGAGATCGGGTCTTCAGACCATCAACCAAAACACTCCAGGCGGAGTAGCGCGGTGCCTGATGGTAGTGTTTCAGCGAAGCCAGGAAAGAAGAGAGCAAAACTTTCCGCGTCAGAATATATTACGAGTATGGGCCTGCCCCCCAGGAAAGTGCCAGCGATAACCGAGCTAGCGAAGAGATTTGAGGATAAGACGTTTCTTCCGACATGTAGCGACATAAAAGAATTCTGGTACATCTACGGAATTGACAAACCTGTATCGAGGTCTCGTGCTGCCGCCGTTCCAAGAGTCTTCAAGTTTATAGCGGAAATGAAGGACGACGACATTCAAAATATGCTGGACAGCGGCATGTTTTCCGGGCCGTCAAGGCTGGGGCCTATTGCGGACGCAATTCGGAGAAATAGCAGGACCTGAGACAAACCCGTTCCCACCCTTCCCGCTCTAACCCTTTCAATCATCGTGCAAGTCAACCGGATAGTGCTGCCGCCGATAACGCACATGCTCGATATTAATCCGGTGCCGAAAATCAACGTATAAACGCCCCGGTCGGCCGATCAGCCCGAAATCATCGGCAATACTCACCCCACCGATGCTCAGCAGGATATGACAGTTCGGACACAGACATAGCATATTCTCGGGGGTATCAGGACCGTTGTGCGGGGCTGCGAGGGGCCGGATATGGACCGCTTCGGCATACGGCCCGGCAGTGCCTCTGAGTTGGACACCGCATATCTGACAGCGATAGTGGTAGAGCTGCTTGAGCGCCTGGGCGTGCGGGGTTTCGTGGACGACTCGTTCCTGCCGCTGTGTGTCTGCATCCATTGTGACCAACCGAAAACGCCAGATAAAAAATCCCGCTCGCCCAACGCCCCGCCAGTAGTCGTCAACCGTGTATAAGCCGTCATACCGATAGCCGGAATCGGGCGCATAGGGCGAACGGAAGCCGGCCCCACGGATAACGCGGACGGGCAGGCCGTGCAATCGGTTCTGGGCCAAAGCCCGATTGCCACGGGTGAGGACTTGGTGGCGTATCTGCTCGTGGGTCTGGAGGTCGCGTCCACCGTGGCCGGTATAGAAGATCATATCCCCATAATCCTCTCCATCTTGATAGCCGCCGGCCAGGACCACCGAATCGGCGCCTTCCCGCCCACTGCCGGAAATGCCGGCAATGCGGGGCCGGTGCACCCCGGCCCTGGAGAGCGCTTGGCGAGAGGCGAAGTGGGAGCCAATCGGATAGCCTGGAATATGGCCAAACCTGCGTTCGGACATGGGCACGTGCCAATAATCACAACCGGGCTATTCACCCGGTTCACCCGGTTCACCCGGTCGCCGTGATTGTCGACCTTCAGAGCACGCCCAGGCCGACAAAGCAACACGGCCACGGAGAGCAGGATGGGCAAGGCTCGTGCTCTCCAGAAGCCTGGAGCCCGGCAAAGAGTGACGACTCCCTCTCCCTGGAGGGAGAGGGCTGGGGTGAGGGGGCAGGTCAGACTGAGGGACTATTCGGAAGGAAAAGGAATGACCTTGCCGTGGGGGCTGGCAGATGCCCCGCGCCATTTACGCCGGCTCTTCTGTAATGCCTTGAGCACGGCCTCGGCTTCGACCGGCGTCAGGGTCAAGGTTTGTTGCCGACACCAGCCCAACCCTGAACCCCAGGTCAGGCGACGGAAGGCAATACTCGGCTGTTCGTCTACTTGTCCATTGGGCTCATCCGGTTGGGGGAGTTCCACGGCGATTTCCAGCGCGGTGTCGGGCCGGGCGGTGGCAGAGGCCCCGTTTGGAATAGTTGCCAGTATTTCGTTGGTGCGCATGTCTTTATCCCTCCTCTGTACGCTGACAGAACTACAATGCGACAAAACGGCTGACCCGCTTCCACCCCGTTGTCATCCACTGTGTGCCGGGTGCTTCATGTAAGAATCCTTCGACACCGTCGAGTCGCTCAATGAGGTCGAGTCCTTCATCTTCCCCCAAAATCAAGAGCGCCGTGCTCAATGCCTCGGCCTGGGCTGCGCTCGGAGCCACCACGCAGGCCAGGAGGTCGCGCTGCACAGGCCGACCGGTCCGGGGATCAATAATATGGCCGTAGCGCTGGCCTTCGACCTGCACACTCTGGCCAAGACTCCCTGAGATGGAAACGGCCTGATCGGAAAACGTGGCAAGGCCGACGATCTCGCCATTCGGCTGGCGCAACAATAGGCGCCAGCCCTGCCCGTCGGGCGGCCGGCCAAGCGCCCACAGACTGCTCTGCCCAAAGTTGAGCAAGGCGTCTGTCAGCCGCTGTTCGTGGAGCTGTTTGGCGATCCGGTCGAGCGCATAGCCTTTGCCGATTCCCCCCAGGTCCAGCGCCATGCCCCGCGCCGACAGACCAACGCGATGGGGCGCGGCAAAGTGCAGCTTGTGGCTCCCAATGAACCGCAGGGTGTGGCGAATAGCCGCCACGGATGGCGGTGTTTGGGTTGTTGCCGCGTGTCGCCATAAGCTCAGGAGCGGCCGCACCGTAATATCGAAGGCGCCATTGGTCAGGTCTGCGTAGCGCTGTGAGAGACGGAGAATATCGACCACTTCGGCCGGAACAGCCTGGAGCCCCTGTCCGGCCTGGGCGTTCAAATGGCTGAGCGGGCTGTGCGGCGCATAGGTGGTAAAAAGATTGTCAAAACGTCGCGCCGTGGTAAAAAGAGCGTGCCACACCGCACTCATCTGCCCCTGGGAAGCGGGTTCTGCCTGGCACAGCGTCGCCTGGAAAACCGTGCCCATAATATAATGGCCATCAGTCTCACACGCCCGAACAGGACCCACCAAAACCAGGAGGCTCAGGCTGACCGTCCCAACGGCTGCCCAACCCCCAATCCCTAATCCCCAAGCCCTCATCATTCCACCAACTCCCCTGCCGCCCCCAGGCCGACATTTTCCTCATCGGCCGTGCCTGCTTGCCCGGCGGCCGGCTTCGCCTGTCGGTAGTGCTCGGGCGAGCCACGAAAGATAGACCACAGGCAGATGACGACCAGCACGGCCAAGCTGATTTCCAGGGCGAGAAAACCCGCAATTTTCAGATAGGCAAAGCCGGGGTGGACAAAGCGCACCAGCCAGCCGCTGCCCTCATCGGTCAGGGCCGAAAAAAAAGGAATGATAATCAGCCAGGCTTTCAGGTTCGGCGAGATGGGCACGAACAGCATCAGATGCGTCAGCGTCAGCAGCAGCAGTCCCATGGCAAATAAATGGAAATGCGACACTTCCAGCATGCCCTGATAGCTACGCGGCTGGAGAAAACGCTCCTCCGAGCCTAGATAGTATTCCGTCACCGAGACATAGCTCAGGCCCATCTTCTGGAAATACAGCAGGGCGTTCGTCAGCCACAGGCCGATGACATAGATAACGAAGATAACGATGATGAGTTGGAGCAGCCGGTTTCTGGACCACTCGCCGGTAACCACAAAACGCATGCTAGGGTTTCTCCTGAATCAGGACCTGAAAGAGGGCTAGGACTTTGCGCACCCCCTGGGTCGCGGCCTGGGCGGTCAGCGTGGAACCCATGATGCCGTGGATGTCCTGGCGCAGGCGCAACGCGGGCGTCAATTCCTTCTGGTCGAACTGGTCTAACCAGCGCTCCGAGGGCAGGTATTCGGGCGGCTCATAAAAGGCCAGCACCAGGAGTTTTTGCAGCCTGCCGTCGGGAGAGACCACCATCAGAAAGGTTTCCGGAAAGGTCCGCACAATATGCGTCTCAATAAAGGCGTAACCCTGCACGGTGTCAGCCGTATGGCCGATGTGAAAGGTGGCCAGCTTGGAAGCGACCGAGGTCTGCGCCAGGGCCTCAACCCGCTCGACCTGCTGCGGGGTCAGGAAAAAAGTTTGCGTCTCGATGCGGTCTGCCTTAGGGAATGCCACCTGTAATGCCTCTGCCTTGGAATAAAAAACTTGGGCCTCAACAAGGGTGGCACTGCCCAGCAGTGCCACCACGCAGAGAATGTACTGACTAGAAAACGAAGCCCAGGCCAAAGTTCACCTCGTCTTCGCGCTCGTGGTCGTTATCCACGGTATCGAAGTTGCGATAATCCACCTTGAGCACAACGTTCGGGTGGGGTTTATAGCTGACGCCGGTGGTCCAGATGCGATGCTCATAGCGACCCTGGGCATCCCAGTCGCCGGCCATCTCGGCGTGCTGGTCAATATAGGAGAAGCGCACAAAGGGCGACAATTGCTGTTCGGTAGTCCCCAGCACCCAGGGCATGATGTCGTAGGCCAGCTCGGTGTAGAAGCCGTACATCTCCTTGGCGATCTTGCCGCTGCCGCCGATCCGGTTGAGTTCGTCCGAGTCCTTCAGGTGGGACATAGCGAACAGCGCCCGCGCCTCCAGCCCTTGCCAATTGTACAGGGCGTGCAGGTCCCAGATGGTCAGCCGCGCGCCGGGCATATTGACCGGGCCGCAGCTCCCGTCTACGCACTCGAAGTACTGGCTGTCGTGGGTTGACTTGCCGGTGTACACCGAGCCGCCGAACTTGAGGTTCAGCAGGGGCGAGTAGTCCAAACGCGCCGCAAAGGCGATGTCCTCGGCCAGGGCCTCGCCGCCCTTCTGGCGCGTGCTGCGCAAATGCTCCTTCAGTTGGAGCGAGGGTTTGGTCAGGCAGTTGCCGTTATCGTCAGGCGTACATCCGGCCGTATTGCTCGCCGCGCCCTCGAGCGCGTTCATGGCGTAGATGCGGTATTCGAGGCCGGGCAACAGTTCGCCGAACAGCCCGATGCCATTCTCGCGCCAGGTCGAGGGGATAATACGCCGCTCGACCTCGGGCCGCTCGACGCCGTTGAAGAACACCGGCTCGTGCAACTCGTTGACGATGCCCAGCGGGGCGAGCAACATGCCGGCGCGGAAATTGGCCCACTCCCACATCAGAAAATCGAGGTAGGCGAACTCGACCGAGACCGAGCCGCCGGTGCTGGTCGAGGCGTGCTCGAACTCCAACTCGGCGTTGAGGATGATGCGGTCGGTGAACTTATAGCCGGTGTAGAGCACAAAGCGCAGGTAGTCGGTCGTGTCGCGGTCGCTGCGACTCTTATCGCTCACGTCCTTGCGGTAATAGGCCTCCCCATAGCCGCCGATCGACAAGCCCTGCGAGACGCCGTAGATCTTGGAGGCCGCCGGTCCCAGGCCGTACCTGCTGTCTTCCATGCTCAGCGGCTGGAAGTCGGGCACGGTCAGGCTGGTGCGCAGCTTGTCCATTTCCTCGGCCAGCACGTTCTGGCGGCGGGCCTGTTCTTCTTCCTGCTCCTGCTCCTGCTTTTGTTCGGCCCGCAGGCTTTGCAACTCACCCTGCATCGATCTCATCGCCTTCTGCATGTCCTGTAATTGCTGTTCAAGTTGTTGCATCCGCGCTTCATCGACGGCATGGCCGCCCGTAGGAATGCCCAGCACGAGGGCCAGCGCGCCCAAAAGCCATATGCTTTTCCGCATCATGGTAGGTCTTCTCCTCTGTGTCAGGTGATAGGCGCTGGAATTCCGTCCTCGGGCCGCTCGTGTGTGTTTCATACCGATTGCCGACAAGTCTTCTGTGCCTCGCCTCCTCCTGTTCCGGTTTATCTTGTTGAAATTGAGAATCATTATCAATTTCATTTGTCAATACCGCTAGCACGATTCGGCAGGAATGCGAGTTGTTCTCGCCTGCGCTTTGTGTTTCTTTTCGGACTACAGCGTTTCACGCTAGGCTGTGGCCGTGTCGTTTCGCTGTCATGCCGGACTTGATCCGGCATCCAGAGACTGGGGGGGCCGGGAGCCTGGATTCCGGCTTTCGCCGGAATGACGACAGGGAACGGCTGGCTATGCGGAATCGTGAATTGCCCTAGAGGTGCAATATGAATACGGATTTGGACCTGAATATATGTGACAAACTCTTAACCACCACGCGCTCCATACGACGGCGCCTCGATCTGAGCCGTCCGGTCCCACCGGAGCTGATCGAAGAATGTCTGGAAGTAGCGGTGCAGAGCCCCTCAGCCACCAGTACCCAGAAATGGCGCTTTATGGTGATTCGCGAGGCGGACAAACGGGCCGGTATCGCGAAGCTCTACAAACAGGCGTTTGAGTCCTACTGGGAGCAGGCCGATGACGCGACGTATGGCACCACGGGACCCGCCTCGACCGAAGCCCAACGCATGATCGACTCCGCCGTCTATCTGGTCAATCATCTGCACGAGGTGCCGGTCCAGGTGCTGTTCTGCATCGAGGACCAGGTCCGCGACGTGTCGCTTTTCGATCAGGCCACGGCCTACGGCTCCATTCTGCCGGCGGCCTGGTCGTTTATGCTGGCCGCCCGCGCGCGGGGTCTGGGCTGCTGTTGGACCACCGTGCACCTCACACACGCCGACGAAGTGGCCAAGCTGCTCAATATTCCCGATAGCGTGACGCAGTGCGTGCTCTTGCCCGTGTCCTACTATACGGGCACGGATTTCAAAGCGGCCCGGCGTATTCCGGCCACCCAACTGACTCACTGGGACACCTGGGGACAGAAACGCGACGGGTCATAACGGTCTGTCGGCGTATTGCCGGGCAGGATAGGCCGGGCGGGATAGACAGCGCGAATGCTTGAGACCATAGCCGGCGCAAACGGGGGTGGGCGACCGAGCGCGGCGACGCGCCGGCTGGTGGACGCGGTCGGCCTGAGCTGTAGCCTGGGCTACGCCGCCCTCGCCTTTGTGGCGCGGCCGCCTGGCGAACCCGACCTAGCGGTCTTCTTCAGCCTGATGGCCTGGGCCGGCCTGCCGGTATTCGGCCTCTTCCTGCACTGCCAGCGGCGCGACGAAGCGGTCCCGCTCGACCGTCTGCTCTTCTGGGCCGTGGCCTTCAGAATCTGCGGGCTGGTCGGCGGGCCGCTGCTCGAAGACGACTTCTACCGCTACCTGTGGGATGGCTATCGTTTTGCCACGACCGGCACGCCCTACGCCGCCATCCCGGAGGCGTTTTTCACCGACCCGACTGTTCCCGCCGTGTTTCATGCCGTGCTGGATGGGGTCAACCATCCCGAGTTGCCGACCATCTACGGCCCGACAACGCAGTTCGTCTTCCTGCTGGGCTATTGGCTACAGCCGGGCAGCATCGCGGCCTTGCAGTGTTTGCTGAGTGTCGTTGACCTGGCCACTGTGGTCCTGCTGCTGCGTCTGGCGCCAGCGCGGAACGTCATGCTGTACGCCTGGTGTCCGTTGGTGGTCAAAGAAATCGCCTTCACCGCTCACCCGGACGGCCTCGGCGTCTGCCTGCTGCTGGCCGCGCTCGTGCTGGCCCAGGGCCGGCGCTGGCAGAGCGCCGCGATATGTCTGGGTCTTGCCTGTGGGGCCAAGATATTCGCTCTGGTGCTGGTGCCGTTCGTGCTGGTCGGTGCCATCATACGACACTGGGTCGTGTTCGGCGCTACGCTGGGGGTGTTATACGCGCCGTTCGCTCTGGGCGGCGGCACCGACCTGAGTTCGCTGCTGGTCTTCGCCCGGGAGTGGGAGTTCAATGCCGCGGCCTTTGGGCTGCTGACAACGGCGCTGCCGGCCTTCGAGGCCAAGCTCGGGCTGGGGCTGGCCTGCGCCCTGTGCTGGGGCTGGTATTATCGGCGGTATCGCCGGGACACGGGGCGGCCCGTTCCGCGTGGCGACTGGGTCTACGGCGTGCTGCTGGCGGCCTCGCCGGTCATCAATCCGTGGTATCTGCTCTGGGTGCTGCCCTTTGCGACGATTTTTCCCAGCGTATGGGCCTGGACAGCCTCCATGGCCGTCCTCATCTCGTACATCACCGGACTCAATGTGAATGACTACGAGTTGCAACCCTATCAACAGCCGCTCTGGGCTCGCCTGCTGGAATTCGGACTGATTGGGCTGGCGCTGGCCTGGCCCAGGTTGAGGCGTATCTGCCGCAAGGATCAATACACGTCGAACGAGTAGCCGAGCGACATGCTGAAAACGTCGGACGCGGCGGTATTCCGGCCTTCAATGACCGATGCATACTGAAACCCGAGGTTGATACTGTCCGTGACCGCCACATTGAACCCGCCCCCGATGAGTTCCATCTCCTCTTTCAGTTCGGGAAAAACATTTCCGATCGGAGAGAATCCGGGGTCACCAATGTCGAAGCTGGACCACGGGGTGTCCACGCGATAGTAGCTGATGTTCAGGCTGACACGGTTGAAAAGGATGACCCCGCCGGACAGGTTCAGAAAGAGATTGTCGGGGATATCGTTGCTGCGGTTGCGGTATCCGAACTCCGAGGACAGAACGAACATATCGCCGATAAACTTGCCGGCCATTCCTGAGACCTCGAACCCGTCACCGCCATCACCAATCGAATTGATGTCGCCGCTTTCGTAGTCTCCGGCGATGATCCCGCCGAAACGTATGGCGAGAGTGGGCAGGAGCGGGCTCTCGGAGATCGTCTCGTCAAGGAAACGATAGGTGATGCCCAGGTTCACATCGGCCAAACCGTCAGGACTCTTCTCACTGATCGCACCGTTCCCGCGTGAAGGGTCGAAGCTATAGTGGCCTTGCGCATAGCCGATACGGCCGTCTATGGCGAGGTTATCCAACAACCCGTAGCGTGCCTCCAGATAGGTGGTGTGCTGTACGAGATCTTCTCCGACGTTCCCCGGTGTCGGGACTTTTGTGGTGTTGCGATAAAATTCGTCCGCCGTCTGGTAGGTGTAAGACAGGTTGACGTCTCCGGCCCCCGGTGCGGGGAGCCAGGGCGAACCCGCACGTGCTGGCGCGGCGGTGAAAAGGAAAAAGGCCACAGTTGCTAGAGCAAAGGCCGGAATACAGGCTAGTCGCATAATACAAACCTCTCTACTTCATCAGTAAGGCGTCCGGGACGCGCGTGGCATGGCCGCAGGGTCACACAGTTACAGCTTGTAGCGGCGCATCAGGTAATAATGAACGAGTTCCTGTTCGTCCACACTGCCGCAATCGGTCCCTTGGCTGCCCGGACACAGCACCTGGACATGTTCGTCGTCCGGTGTGCCCGGCTTGGTTTCCGTGTCACGTGCTTCGAGGCTGTTCTTCAGGCTCATGGCCCGGGTCTGGTCCAATTCGCCCCGCTGGATGGGACAGGAGGAGCATACGAGTTTCTTGAAGGTGAGCACCTTGCCCTGCGTGTACGCGTCTCGGGGGCTAATGCCGCCGCCTATCGAAATGGAGCCTGATGCGGACGCCGACGCCTGCCACAGGGCTCCGAGAACAACGAGGGCCAATACACCGATCATCGCTTTCATATAGTTTCCTCCTACAAAGGTGTTGCGTGTTTCCAGAGTTCCCGGGGGCGGAGCAGACTTCGTGGAATCGAAGTATGAGGGGTAATGAAGAGTCTTGTTGACGACCATAATGTGAACCAGAAGTAAGTACAAGGATTTATTTGACCGCTTTACATGCAAACAGACTGTATTATTTGGCAATGACGCAATATAATGTGAGTCTGAGATAGAGCGCAAGCCCCCCTTGTCGATATGGGCGGACGCGTGCGGAGTAATAGGCTTACAGTCAGCCCACCGGCCCTGGCTACAGGTCTTTCGTTCTGTAAAGAATCAGATAGTACATTGATATTGAGGAGAGAAATGACTATGAAGCAACTCACTAAATGGGCGAGGCTCCGTAGCCGGCTGGGGCTGGGTCTGGTCGCTGCGGCCCTGCTCGTCTTCGCTCCCAGCTTCGCTCTGGCCGCACCCTCATCGGCCCTGCTCGAGTTCTGGAACGCGAGCGACGAAACCAATACCGAAACCATCGATCACGGCGCCTGGCAGAGCCTCCTGACCACCTACCTCAGCTCCCATCCGTCCGGTGTCAGTCGCTTCGACTATGCCGCGCTCAAGGCGAGTGCCGAGGATGCCGCCAAGCTGGCCGGCTATTTAGCCCATTTGCAGGCCCATGACCCCCGCGCCTATTCCAGGGCCGAACAGAAAGCCTACTGGATCAACTTCTATAACGCGCTCACCGTACAGGTGGTCGTCAGCGCCTATCCCGTGGATTCCATCCGCGACATCCACGAGAGCTGGATCCCCTTATCCGGCCCCTGGGACGACGTGCACGCTACCGTCGCCGGCCAGGAACTGACACTCAACAATATCGAACACGGCATCCTGCGGCCCATCTGGGGCGACAACCGGATTCACTACGCGGTGAACTGCGCCAGCTACGGCTGCCCGAATCAGTCGCCAACGGTCTTTACCGCCGCCAACACCGAGGCGCTGCTTGACACTGGCGCGCGCGATTATGTCAATCATCCGCGCGGTGTGGATTTCGTGGACGACGACTTCCTGATGATTTCGAGCATCTATAGCTGGTATGTGGAGGATTTCGGCAACAGCCAAGAGACCGTGCTGGCCCACCTCATACAGTACGCCGAGGCAGGACTCGCGGCTCGTCTCAAGGACTTTACCGGGTCAGTGGACTACGAGTATGACTGGAATCTGAACCAACCTTCATACGTGCATGAGTGATCCGTTAGAGCATTTCACGCTAAGCTGTAGCCCTGTCGTTCCGCTCTTGTCATGCCGGACGTGATCCGGCATCCAACGGAAGGGACCATCTCGCTACTTCGCTCGTTGCTCCGACAAAGGAATCTCGCCCGTATATTCCGTTTCCGTTGATGCGGACACAGGTTGTCTTCCGTCGGGACGGCCCACCGCCTGCGTTTGTCCTTGCCGGGCTCGGACCCAGGCGGCAAAGGTTGGCGGCTGGGGGGGATCGAAGCCGGTCTCCGCTTTGCAGCGTGCCTTCAGTTCGGCAATGCCGCCACCGAAATCGAACAACTGGGCGGCACCGCGCTGCTGGGCCAACTCGGCGCGTAGCGCGGTTGTGGCCGGCTCATCCACGCTCAGGTCGTCCCGCAGCACCACGCCGTAGCGTTTGGCCCCTTCCCGCGTCACCAGTCCCCGGTCCACGTCGGTCGCAACTGTGTGGGCCGGCCGCTCCAGCGGATTGCCCCAGCCGCCGCCGCCCCAGGTCTTGAACAGCAGCCTGTCCCCGACCTCAACCCGTACCCGGTCACATTTGGACGGCAGTAGTTCGCGCCGGCCGTCGGTGCGCTCTATGATTTTCGTGCTCCGACCGCCCGGCAGGCCGCCCCGCACCCCCCAGGGATAGGTCAACCAGCGGTCATCGTGCACGGAAATCACACCGGGAGCCAGGAACCGATAGCCCACGTTCATGGCGTTGCCGCCCCGGTGCAGGCCCGGGCCGCCGCTGTCCGGGATGGTCTCGTAACACTCGATCCGCACCGGGAAATAGCTCTCGATAAATTCGTTCGGGACGTTCATGAACTTCGGCCATAAGGAGTGACCGTCCGGCCCGTCGCCGCCCGGCTTACCGGGAATACCGCCAAAGCCAATCTGGAAGAGCAGGAACCAGTCCCCGTCCCGGTCGTAGCCCGAATACATCAGATGCGGGCTGTCCGAGAAGCCGGCCGCGCACATATAGTCGGGGTTGGACTGGCCTAACAAACCGCTCAGCACATCGAAGATGCGGGCCAGGGCATGGGTGCGGCTCGTCAGGGCCGCGGGCTTGAGCGGCTTGAGCAAACAGCCCTCGGGAATACGGACATCGACCAAGTCGAAAAACCCGTCGTTGAGGAGGATCTGGGGATCGAAAAAATTGATCATGAACTGGCCGCAGAACATCCGAAACATCTGCTCGCTCAGGAGAAAATTAATCGAGCCGACCGACTGCGGGTCGGTGCCGCTGAAGTCAAAAACAATCCGCTCGCCCTCACGCCACAGACTACAGGCAATCTTGTACGGCCCCATGCCCATGCCGTCATCACAGATATAGTCCTCGAAATAGCGCTTCTCTTCGGTAATGGTCTCGTTGATGAGCTTCTGCATGGCGCGCCGGTTGCGCTCAAGCAGGTCGTGCAGGGCGGAGACATAGACCGCTTCGCCAAACCGCTCAGCCATTTCAACACAGCGGCTGGCGGCCATCCGACAGGCCGCCACAATGGAATGAAAATCGCCCCGGTTCCACTCGGGAATGCGGCAGTTATGCAGGATGACGCGCAGAATTTCTTCCTGGAGGACGCCTTTGCTGAAAATTTTGACCGGCGGGATACAAATCCCCTCCTCAAATATCTGTTCGGAATCGGTCGGCATGCTGCCCGGCACCTTGCCGCCAATGTCAGCCATATGCCCGAACATGGCGGACCAGTTGATCAGCCGCCCCTGCTTGAAAACGGGCATGCACACCAGCCAGTCGTTGGCATGGCTGATGGCACCGTCACAGGAATACGGGTCTGAGGTCAGGAAGATATCGCCCTCTTCAATCGTGCCGTCATATTGCTCGGTAAAGCCGTGCACGGGCGAGCCAAACTGTCCGGCCAGCAGTTTGCCGTCCCGGCTGGTAATGACCGGAAAGCCGTCGCGCTGGTCGCGAATGATGGGCGACATGGCGGTCCGAAACAGCAGGGCGTCCATCTGCTCCCGCGCGGCCACCAGGCCGTTTTCAATCAGGTCGAGCGTAATCGGATCGACCGGAACGCGCGGGAGGGGGGTATGCGCTTGCGGATGGGTCTCAATAATCGTGGCCGGCATAGTCTGTGCTCCTTCTGGCTGGCGTCCGCTGTCCCTTGGGGTGTTCAGGTGTCCGGTGTAATCAGGATATTGCCATACGCATCGACCCGGCCACTATGGTCGGACAGAATCAGGCTGGTCGAGTCCATTTCCATGACAATGGCCGGACCGCGGATGACGTCCTGTGCGCGCAACCGCGCGCGGTCATAGATCACAGCCGACCGGTCCGTATTGTCGAGGAACACCGGCTGTTCCCCCATTGCCGCGCGGGCCGGGTCGCCGTCTCCCGGCTCGGCGCGATAGGGCGTCACCGTGGTAGCCGTGCCCTGCACGACGGCCCGGATATTGACCAACTCGCGGTCGGAGTCGAGCGCAAAGGTGTACAACTGCTCGTGCAGGCGATCAAACCGCTCCCCAACTGCCGACAGCCCCCCGCGCTGCAACTCCTGCCGCTCAAGCTCCAGGGTGAGCAGCGTGCCCTGACCGTGGTAGCGGACATCGACCTCAAAGCTGGTCGTTTGTTCTGCGTGCGGCACGTTTTCAGCGTCAAGGGCGCGGGCCGCCGCCAGGGCGAGTTCGTCACACGCCGCAACTACCTCGGCCGTCTCAAGCTGTGAAAACGGGCGTAGCAACGTACGGGAGGTCTCGTTGCGTAATCGCGTTGTCGCGTCCCCGTAGGCGCACAGCACACCCGGCCCTCGGGGAATAATTACCGGCCAGGCGCCGAGCAACCTGGCCAGGGCATTGGCGTGCAAAGGACCCGCCCCGCCAAAGGCGACCAGCGCGTAGTCGCGCGGATCAATACCCTGCTGGACCGAGATGAGCCGCAGGGCGCTGAACATTTTTTCATTCACAATATCAATGATGCCGGCCGCGGCCTGTTTGACCGACATGCCCAGACCGCGCGCGACTGCACCAACGGCCTGCTCGGCCGCGACCTGGTCGAGGGCCATTTCTCCACCCAGCCGGGTCGCTGCCGGCAGAGAGCCCAGCACGAGGTTGGCATCCGTGACGGTGGGCGCACCGCCGCCTTGGCCATAGCAGGCCGGGCCGGGGTCGGCGCCGGCACTGTGCGGGCCAACTCGTAGCGCCGCGGTCAACTCCGGTACGTGGGCAATCGAGCCACCGCCGGCCCCAACCGAGCGGACATCAACCGAGGACGCCCGGACTGTCACATCGCCGACCGTAGTCTCACGCCGGAGTTGGGCTTTGCCGTCTTGCACCAGGGCAACATCGGTCGAGGTGCCGCCCATATCAAACGTCAGCAGGTTCCGATATCCGGCCTGGCCGGCCACCCAGATGGCTCCCGAGACCCCACCCGCGGGTCCGCTCATCAGCAGATTCACGGGGTAGTGGCCGGCGGCCTGGGCCGAGGTCAGCCCGCCGTCCGAGCGCAGGATGTGGACCTTGGGCTCCTGCATGGTCCTGGCCAGCTCGGCCTTGAGATTACGCACATAGGTTTCAACTACGGGCCGGACGTAGGAATTCGCCACCGTGGTAATGGTCCGCTCGTATTCCTGCATTTCCGGAATGACCTCGGACGATAGGGAAACGGGCAGTCCGGGCAGTTCTTCCGCCGCCAACGCGCGCAAGCGTTGTTCGTGCGTGCCGTTAGCATAAGCGTTGATGAGGGAGATGGTCAGGGCTTCGATCCGCCGGGCACGCAGGCTGCGCAGGGCCTGACGGGCTTGAGCTTCATCCAAGGGGTCCACGACCTCGCCCGTGGCACTGATGCGTTCCGACACCTCGACCGTACATTCCAGCGATGCCAGGGGGTCGCTTTTGTTATACAGCACCCAGCCGCTCAGCGCGCCCGGTACAAAAGAGCGCGCAATCTGCAACACCTGGCGGTAGCCCTGGGTTGTCACCAGGCCCACTTTGGCTCCGCTGCCGGTAAGAATGGCGTTGGTCGCAACGGTCGTGCCGTGCAGCACGTGGGCGATATGGCGGGCGTCCGCCCCGGCCCGTTCGCACACTAGCGCAATCCCGTTGAGTACACCCAGAGACGGGTCGGCCGGCGTTGACGGCACTTTGGCCGTGACGGCGCTGCCGCGTTCTTCGTCGATCAGCAGGCAGTCGGTAAAGGTGCCGCCCACGTCTACGCCAAGACGGTAGGACATCAGACTTCCATTCTCACTGGCCCTTCGACTCCGCTCAGGACAGGCCATAGCGGGCCGGTGCTCCCTGGAAATGCTTGTAGAAGCTTTGCCCTGCGCTGACAAGACATCCGACGGGACGGTAAGACACCCACCCCGCCGCTTTGCGGCACCCCTCCCAAGAGGGGAGTTCTGCTGTCCCCTCCTCGGAGGGGTGGCCCGCAGGGCCGGGGTGGGTTCTGTGGCCAGTCTTTCGACATTGCCAAGAACAGGCTAAGTGACAGCGTATGCGGCAAGAACTGACGGTCTACTCCATCTCCGTAGGGCTGGCCTTGGCCGTGATCATGGGTGCGGCAAACGTCTATCTGGGCCTGAAAGTCGGCATGACGGTGTCGGCCTCTATCCCGGCCGCGGTGGTCTCCATGCTGCTCTTGCGCGTGCTGCTGGGCAGACAGTCGGTGCTTGAAGCCAACCAGGCCCAGACCGCGGCGTCCGCGGGCGAGTCTCTGGCCGCCGGCATTATTTTTACCATGCCGGCTCTGGTCCTGGTCGGCGTGTGGCACGAGTTTGACCTGGTCTTGACCACGCTGGTTGCCCTGGCCGGCGGCCTGCTGGGGATTGTGCTCATGATTCCGATGCGCCGGGTGTTTGTCACTGCCGACACCCTGCCCTTTCCCGAAGGCGTGGCCTGTGCCGCCGTACTACGGACCGGTCAACAGGCCGGCGACCGGGACGCCCGCCAAGTTATTCAGGGGGCCCTCTTTGGTTTTGTCTTCAAGGCGCTGATGAGCTTCGTCGGCGTCCTCAAGGGGACGCTCGAAGGGGCCTGGCTGGTGGGCAAGAGCGTGGTCTATCTGGGCAGCGATCTGTCGGTCGCCCTGTTGGGCGTGGGCATGATCGTTCGGCTCAATATCGCCGCCCTCGTCTTTCTGGGGGGCGGGCTGGGTTGGCTGCTGGCCCTGCCTATTTTGAGTGCGGGTATCACCAGTCCCGAAAATCCAGTTGAACGCGCCTACGCGGTGTGGTCACAGCAGGTACGCTATATCGGGGTCGGCGCCATGGTCGTGGGCGGCATAGTGGCCATTGGGCAGGTCTGGAGCGGCTTGGGGGAAGCCGTCCGCGCGCTGCTGCCGACTGCCCGGACAGGACCGGCAGAGAGTCAGGACGCGCCTCAGGATATACCGTTGGCCTGGATCGGCGCCCTGACGCTGGGTTGTCTGTTCCTCACCGGCAGTGTCTATTTTCTGTTTACCGGGCGGCTGGACGTGACCCTGACCGCAACGGCTATCATGGTTGTCATGGCTTTCTTTTTTACCGCGGTGGCCAGTTATATCGTCGGCCTGGTCGGCAACTCCAACAGCCCGGTCTCGGGTATGACCATCACCACCGTGCTGGCTACCGGGCTGCTGCTGGTCCTGTTTGGCTTTACGGGCACGACCGGCATGCTGGCTATCCTGGGTGTGGCCGCGGTGGTGTGCTGTACGGCCTGCACGGCCGGTGATGTATGCAACGATCTCAAGACCGGCCAGTTGGTCGGCGCCTCGCCCCGCCGCCAGCAAATCATGCAGATAGGCGGCGTGGCCGTGGCCGCGCTGATTATGGCGCCCGTCCTGCAGCTGCTGCACGATTACACGCCCGGCGGCATTGGCGGCAAGGAACTCGCCGCCCCCCAGGCACAACTGTTTGCCAGTCTGGCGCGCGGCTTTTTTGGTGACGGTCAACTGCCATGGCATCTGGTCGGAATTGGAGCCGGGATCGGTCTCATTCTGGTTGGGGTGGACCGGCTGCTCGCCCGACGAGGTGTGGCTTTCCGGCTCCATCTCATGCCGGTTGCGGTCGGTATGTATCTACCGTTCGGTCTGAGCGTTCCGATTTTTCTGGGTGGTTTGCTATCAGCCCTCCTGTACCGCAAGCGGTCCACCACCTCGGAAACCGCAGCCTCTCAGCCCGGCGTACTGCTGGCCTCGGGTGCCATTGCCGGCGAAGCCCTGACCGGCGTCGGCATCGCGCTGGCCGCCAGCCTGGGATTCAGCCGTCTTGGGCTGGGCCTGCCGGACGGACTGCAAACCGGTCTGAGTTTTGTGGCCGGACTGGTTGCGCTGCTGTTTTTCTATCGGCGCAGTCGGTGACCCGCCGCGTCCACAAGACCTTCTCCTGGGTCCGGTTTCGTGCTTGAATGCCGGCATGGTCTCGCCCCAGCCGACGCTGGCCCAATTGCTCGCGGTGCTCGGCGAGTATCTCACACTCGACGACACCGACTGCCTCAGCCTGCCGCCCGCGGCGTACCGGTCGTCCGAGCTATACACACTGGAGGTCGAGAAAATTTTCAAGACCGCCTGGCTGTGTGTTGGGCGTGCGGAATATATCCCCAATCCGGGCGACTATTATGCTTTCGAGGTCCTGGGTGACATGCTCATCATCGTACGCGGCGACGACGGCCAGATTCGCGCGTTATCAAACATTTGCCGGCACCGTTTCATGCCGCTGGTGCAGGACTCGGGCAGCACGCGCCGTTTCGTCTGTCCCTACCACGCCTGGACGTATGCGCCCGATGGCCGCCTATTGTCCGCGCCACATATGGAAGGCACGGGCCGCTTCGACCGCGAGCAGTGCAGCCTGCCGCGTTACCGGCTCGAAGAATGGTTCGGTTTCCTGTTCGTCAACCTCAACGAAGACGCCCCCCCACTTGCCGCCCAAATGCGAACCCTCGAAGGCTATATCGCCAACTATCGCGTGGCCGAGCAGAAAGAGATTTTTCATTACGAATCCGTCTGGAACGGCAACTGGAAGCTCTCGGCCGAGAACTCGATGGAGTATTACCACCACATGGGGCTGCACAGCGACACGGTGCAGGACTATATGCCGGGCCAGAATTCGTATACTCCGCCACCACCCCCAGACTTATCCTTCACCCATATGCGCTGTCGCATGAACGAGGCGTTCAAATCCAGCGGCCACACCATGTCACCCAGAGGACGCCTGGACACCTTCACCGGAGAGGATCTCACTACCGGGTATCTGGTCTATATCTGGCCGGCGTTTACCATGGCCATGCGACCCAACGGCAACAACTGGTTGAGCTTCCACCCACAGGGACCCGAGCGCACCGGGATTCTGGGCGGCTATCTGGCGTCGCCGGACCTGATCGAAGTCGCCCCGGATATCGGCGAGCAGCGTCGCGGAGTCATGGAACGCGTCAACGAACAGGACAAGCTGGCGACCACCGAACTTGCCAAGGCGATGCATTCGAGCAAGGCGGCGCGCGGGCCGCTGAGTCCGTTCGAGCAGACCATTGCCCAGTTCTACCGCTGGCTCGCCCGAGAACTCGTCGGTCGGCCAGACCCAAGCTGATTCGCTGCTAGCGCGTTTCACGATAAGGTGTAGCCATATCGTTCCGCTCCCGTCATGCCGGACGTGATCCGGCATCCAGCGGGCGGCGGGGGCCGGGGACCTGGATGCCCTAAACTCACAAACGAAGTGCAACACCTGGTTAAGGTGTTGTCATGGGAAAGCGCTATGGACAGGTCACTATCGAAGAGCGGTGTGCGATTGCCGGCCTACAAGCCGCGGGGCGGTCGGTCCGGCAGATCGCAGCAGCTCTGGATCGCGCGCCATCGACCGTGGCTCGGGAGCTGAAGCGTAAGGGGGCACAGACGGGGGCCTACCAGCCGATCTATGCCGACCAGCAGGCGCATGCCCGCCGGTGGCGGGGTTCACGGCTGGAGCGGGACGCGCCGCGCCGGGCCCGGGTGCTCGCCCATCTCGCACAGGGCTGGTCGCCTGAGCAGGTGGCCGGGCGGCTTGGGTTGGAGGCGGGCCGGGGGGGCATCTCCCACGAGAGCATCTACCGGTTCATCTACCAGCAGCTTGCGCGTACGAAGGACTATGGGTGGAGACACTACCTGCCGCGGGCCAGGTGGAAGCGGGGCTGGCGCGGCCGCAAAGGCGGCAGTCCGGCCTCCTTCATGGCGCTACGCCGCCCGCTTGCCGCGCGCCCACCGAGCGCCGCTGACCGCCGCCCGCCCGGGCACTGGGAGGCGGACCTGATGCTCTTCAGAACCTATGGCCAGGCGGTGCTGCCCCTGCATGAACGCCACTCCCGGCTCCTCCTCGCCCTCAGACCCCCGGGTAAGGCCTCCCGCCCCATCGCGAGTGCCCTGGCGCAGGTGCTCGGCCAGTTTCCCCCCGCCTGGCGCCGGACGGTGACCTTCGATAACGGCCCCGAGTTCGCCCGCCATTACCGCCTCCACGCGCTGGGCATCGAGACCTTCTTCTGCGATACCCACTCCCCCTGGCAGAAGGGCGGCGTGGAGAATGCCATTGGCCGGTTGCGCCGGACGCTGCCCCGCAAGACTGACCTGGCCGCGGTGCCACCGGCGCGGTTTACACACCTGCTTCAGGCCTACAACAATACCCCGCGCAAGTGCCTGGCTTACAAGACCCCGGCAGAAATATTCTGGGACAGCGTGTTGCACTTGAAATGTGAATCCACCTGCCTGCTTCCGCCGGAATGACGGGCGACTACATAGAGTCGTCATTTGCGCCGGGGTCTCAGCTCTGCTCATACGCATACGCCGCCCGCAGCAGCACATCGTCTTCAAAGTGCCGACCCACCAGTTGCAGACCGATGGGCAGCCCCTCGTGCTCGCCGCAGGGGACGCTCAGGGCCGGATGGCCGGTTACGTTGAACGATCCGGTATTGTGGATCATGTTGGCAAAGATCGACAAAAACCCATACGTCGAGAGTTCCTCTTCGGGCATGGCCGGCGCGGTGAACGGAACCGTCGGCATAAGCAGCACATCGACGTCCTCGAAGGCCCGCTCGTAGGCAGCCCGCAGCGCGCGGGTGAGGTTCTGCGCCTTGGCATAGTAGTGCATACCGTAGCGCTGGTAGGTGTATTCACCGAGCAGCAGCACGAGCTTCAGACCCAGCGGCAGATCGTTTGCGCGCGCCTTGACGGCCCGGTGCATGAAGTTCACGTGATCCACGGCGTAGTGGCCCGACCAGCCGTGCCCGCAGCCATCCTGTTTGTTCGTCTCGTTCCCGCCCTGAACCATGAGCGGCCACAGAATCGCGTTGCCGTCCAGGTGCATCGGGACCGAAACGTCGGTCAGCGTCGCCCCCACCCGCTCCAGCACCTGCGCAGCCTCGCGTACGGCCGCGTCCACCGCGGGCATCGACTGGGCATGACCGAAACCCTGGGTGAGTATGCCTATCCGCAGGCCGCCGACGCCCGCTTCGAGCTGGGCGGTATAATCCTTGACCTGGACGTCTTTCTGGCGCGGGTCCAATCCATCCGCACCAGCCACAGCCTGCAACGCGAGCGCGCAGTCGCGCACCGTTTTCGTCATCGGCCCGGTATGATCGACCGTATGATCGAGGCCGGCCAGGCCGGTATGCGGCACCAGACCAAAGGTCGGTTTGAGTCCCACGATGCCACACCAGGCCGCCGGGCAGCGAATCGAGCCGCCCTGGTCACCGCCTATGGTGATATCCGCGTCGCCGTTAGCGACCACAACCGCGCTGCCGTTTGACGACCCGCCGGCGCAGTGGCGACCCGTGGCCGGCCCGGACGGATTGATGGGCTGCGGCCCAGGGTAGATGCTGAGCCCGATCGCGTCGAAACAGTGCGAGCCATTCACTACCTTGCCGATGATCTCGGCGCCGGCATCGAGCAGACGGGTGACAATCGTAGCGTCTTCGGTCGGCACATAGCCTTCCATGACGCTGGAGCTGTTCAGCATCGGAATGCCCGCAACGCGGACGTGATCCTTCAGCCCGACCGTCTTGCCTGACAGCGGGCCATTAGGGGCACCGGGGATGGAGCAGCGCCACGCCCAGCCGTTGTCCCGATTGTCCTCGGTCGCCGGCCTCGCCCCGAAATCCCGTCGCGGATACTTGACCGGAACGGTGGGCGCGACCAGTTCGTCAAGGCGCTGGTAGGCCGGCAGCATCTCGCGGATGTACCGTGAGAAGCCGTCAACCTCTTCGTCATTCACATCAAAACCGAAGCGCCGACCGGCGTCGCGCAAATCCTGAGGGGCGGGCATCCGCACAGGCATGGGCAGCCTCCTTCTTTTTGCGGAATCATACGTCACCCTAGCCCGCGAATGCAAATAAGACACGCTTTCGATAGAACTCGATGACGACGGCTAAGCTGCGTTGAGCGGAATATCGTTCCGACGCTTGCATTCAAGCGACGGGAGCGGGATTATCACAGGATACGACATCTGGAGGGAAGCCAATGGGCAAATACATGTTTCACGCAACGTACACGCAGTCGGGACTGACCGGGTTGCTGAAGGAAGGCGGCACGCGGCGGCGGGAGGCATTAACCCAGACCATTGAGGGTATGGGCGGGAGTGTGGAGGTGCTGTACTACGCCTTCGGGGAACCCGACCTGTACATCATTGCCGATCTTCCCGACGACGCCACGGCAACCGCCGTGTCCTTGACAATCGGCGCCGCCGGCGCCCTCAACATCGGCGTCACCGTACTCGTGACACCCGAAACCGTAGACGAAGCGGTCGGCAAAAGCGTACCCTACCGGCCTCCGGGAGCCTGATCCGCCGACGGCCTGGGCGGGTGACTGTTCGGCTACCGTTTATATTCTCCCCTGTCCTGAATATCCCCTCTCCCTGGAGACGTGTGATGCACATTCCCAGGAACGGGCGCTCCCCAGACATGAAAGGCCGTAGGCCGGGGCAAACCCACCCCGGCCTACGGCCACCCCTCCCAGGCGGGGAGCTTTTTTATCCCCTCTTGGAACGTGTGATGCATATTGTGGCGTAAGCCTCCCGGGACCGGTCCGGCGGCTCCCGCCTCGGGCCGCTCGCCCGCCCGCTTCCTGGGAGCGCGGCCATCTTGGCCGCTTGCGGGCTGGAAGCCCGCACTCCTGGCCCCCTGGCGCAGACAGGCACGGCGCAGGGGAGCGGGGGGTCGCCGAATAATGTAATCTGCATCACACGTCCCAGGCGGGGAGCTTTTTTATCCCCTCTTGGGAGGGGTGCCGCGTCAGCGGCGGGGTGGGTTCCTTTTCGCATCAACCCCACGTCGTCCGGTATCGGGCGTTTTGGTGGATTAGTCCAAAAATCCCGGAGGAACTCGTTACCATCACTACAGGTAGTTGTCGTTGGATTCCGGTTCCGCTCGGGTAACAACGGGTTGCTCAATGGCCATTGCTCAGAGGTCAAATCCGTTGAATAGTAGGGGCCTGCGCCAGCGTAAAACTAGGGAGAATTAAAAAGCAACATGGCCCTGAAAAAATCCGAACTCTATTCATCCTTGTGGTCGAGCTGCGACGAACTGCGGGGCGGCATGGACGCCAGTCAGTACAAGGACTACGTCCTCGTTTTGCTGTTCATCAAGTACGTCAGCGACAAATACACGGGCTTGCCCTTCGCCCCGATTACCATCCCGGACGGCGCGAGTTTTGCCGACATGGTCGCCCTGAAGGGCAAGAGTGATATCGGCGACCAGATCAACAAGACGATCATCGCCCCGCTGGCCAACGCCAACAAACTGTCCGACATGCCGGACTTTAACGACGCCACCAAGCTGGGGACCGGCAAGGAGATGGTGGACCGGCTCACCAACCTGATCGCCATCTTCGAGAACAAGGCGCTCGATTTCTCGAAGAACCGTGCCGATGGCGATGACATCCTCGGCGACGCTTATGAGTACCTGATGCGGCATTTCGCCACCGAGAGCGGCAAGAGCAAGGGCCAGTTTTACACGCCCGCCGAGGTCAGCCGCATCACCGCGCAGATCATCGGCATCCGTGACGCCGCGACCAGCGCCTCCACCACCGTCTACGACCCCACCTGTGGGTCCGGCTCGCTGCTGCTCAAGGTCGGCGACGCGGCCGCTTCTCCTGTCACGCTCTACGGACAGGATAAAGACGCTGCCACCAGCGGCCTCGCGCGGATGAACATGATCCTGCACGACAATCCGACCGCGTTGATTGTGCAGGGCAATACGCTGACCGACCCCAAGTTCAAGGATGGCGACACCCTCAAAACCTTCGACTACGTCGTCGCCAATCCGCCTTTCTCCGACAAGCGGTGGAGCACCGGGCTGGACCCGTTGAACGATCTCTTTGAACGCTTCAAACCCTTCGGAACGCCGCCCGCCAAGCAGGGCGACTACGCCTACCTGCTCCATATCGTCCGGTCTCTCAAGAGCACGGGCAAAGGTGCCTGCGTCTTGCCACACGGCGTGCTGTTCCGGGGCAACGCCGAGGCGGACATTCGCCGCAACCTTGTGCGTAAGGGCTACATCAAGGGCATCATTGGCCTGCCCGCCAACCTCTTTTACGGCACTGGCATCCCGGCCTGCATCGTGGTCATCGACAAAGAAGACGCCCAGGCCCGCGCGGGCATCTTCATGCTCGACGCCAGCGGCGGTTGCATGAAAGACGGCCCCAAGAACCGCCTGCGCAACATGGATATCCACAAGATCGTGGACGTTTTCAACAGGCGGCTCGCCGTCCCGAAGTACGCACGCATGGTCTCCTTCGCGGAGATCGAGCACAACGAATTCAACCTCAACCTGCCGCGCTATATCGACAGCCAGACACAAGAGGACGTGCAAGACATCGCCGGTCACTTGCAGGGCGGCATCCCCGTCTCCGATGTCGATGCGCTCGGACAATACTGGTCCATCTGCCCCGGCCTCAAATCAACGCTCTTCCACCCCTTGCGCCCCAACTACTCTCAACTCTCCACTCATCACTCTCAACTCAAACAAACCATCTACGACCATCCCGAGTTCGCCGCTTTCATCTCTGGTATGAACGCCCATTTTGCCGCCTGGCGGCAGACGAGCGTCGAGATGCTCAAGGCGTTGCAGGCCGGCTGCCACCCCAGGGAGGTTATCGTTCAGCTTTCCGAGAGCCTGCTCGCGCACTACGCCGGCAAGCCGCTCATTGATCCCTACGACGTGTATCAGCACCTGATGGATTACTGGGCCGAGACCATGCAGGACGACTGCTACCTGATCGCCGCCGACGGCTGGAAGGCCGAGACCAGCCGCATTATCGAGAAAGACAAGAAGGGCAAGGAGAAGGACAAGGGCTGGGTCTGTGACCTCATACCCAAGGCCCTCATCGTCGCTCGCTACTTTGCTAAGGAACAGGCGGCCATCGACCGGCTTAGAGCTGATTTAGATAGCGTCACTGCTCGTCTCGTCGAGCTGGAGGAAGAACACGGCGGCGAGGATGGTGTGTTCGCCGAACTCGACAAAGTGAACAAGGCTAACGTGATCGACCGGTTAAAAAAGATCGAGGGCGACAAGGATGCGAAGGACGAAGCCGCTGCACTGAACGACTGGTTGAAGCTCAACAAGGAGGAGGTCGGCCTCAAGAAGCGCCTCAAGGAGGCCGAGGCCGCGCTCGACACGAAGGCATACGCCCAGTATCCGAAGCTCACTGAGTCCGAAATCAAGACGCTGGTGGTGGACGACAAATGGCTCGTAGCGCTCAATGCCGCCATCCACGGCGAGATGGACCGCGTGAGCCAGCAACTCACCCAGCGCGTGAAGGAGCTGGCCGAACGCTACGAAACCCCGATGCCGCAGATGGTCGACCGTGTGGCCGAGTTGGAGGCCAAGGTGAACTGCCACTTGGAAAAGATGGGGTTCGCATGGAAGTGAAGCCCGGCTACAAGCAGACCGAGGTGGGGGTGATTCCGGAGGATTGGGATGTTGTATTGCTGGATTCCGTAGCAAAGCGCGGCAGCGGACACACTCCCGACAAGGCGCATCGTGAGTATTGGGGGGGCACAATCAAATGGGTATCTCTCCAAGACTCTGACCGACTCGACCAGCTCTATATCCACGACACCGCTGCCAAGATCACACCCGCAGGCATTGCCAACTCATCCGCAAAGATGCACTCAGGAGGAACAGTTGTCCTATCGCGAGATGCTGGTGTGGGAAAAAGCGCAATCATGAAAGGTGATATGGCGGTAAGTCAGCACTTCATGGCATGGACATGTGGATCTTCGTTGAACAATCACTTCCTTTACTACTGGCTCCAGTCGCGCAAATCCGAATTCGAGCGAATCGCAATGGGCAACACAATCAAGACGATTGGGTTGCCTTATTTCCAACAGCTTCCTTTGTGCCGCTTCCCTTCAAGCCCGAACAAGAAACCATCGTCGAGGCGTTGAGCGATGCGGATGCCCTCATCGAATCCCTGGAGCAACTCCTCGTCAAGAAGCGCCTGCTCAAACAAGGTGCCATGCAGGAATTGCTCACCGGCAAGAAGCGCCTGCCGGGGTTAGGAAATGAACAATCGGAATTCAAAGAGACCGCAGTCGGGCAACTTCCTATGGAATGGCCCGTTGTGGAAGTGAGGCAAGTCACCCGGAGCCACAAGCAGGGCTATTACACGAAAGATCGGTATGTAGATGCTGGCGTGAAGTTAGTCCGAATCACCGACCTGCTGAATCCACGTATCGAGTATGCCACGATGCCGATGCTTCGATTGTCAGCGAGTGATCATGATCTATACAGAGTCCACGTTGGTGATTTTCTTTTCGCTAGAAGTGGCGCTATCGGAAGATATGGGATTGTTTACGAAGATGTAGATGCTGTTTTTGGCTCGTACATAATTCGCTTCACCTTCGATTCAGCGAGCTTGAAAAACGAATACTTTGGCTACCTATATGAAACCGAGATTGTGTGGAAGCAACTTCTCTCGATCACCCAGGGCAGTTCAAACATCAACATCAACGCCTCAAACATAAAGTCGATCCTGATACCTTTGCCGCATATCGACGAACAAACCGCCATCGCCGCCATCCTCTCCGACATGGACGCCGAGATCGCCGCGCTGGAATCCAAGCTCGCCAAAGCCCGCCAGATCAAGCAGGGCATGATGCAGGAACTGCTTACCGGAAGGATTCGCCTCATATGAAAATCTCGACGGTCCTCGACCACATCGCCAGCGGCCACATGGCCCTGCCCGAGTTTCAGCGGTACGTGCAGACGGAGGTGTTATCCGAGGAAGCAGCGGCATGAGTTCTATCGGCCAGCCCGAACGCGCGACGCAGAATCGGGTCATTGCCCTCTTCCGCGACGAACTGGACTACTACTACGTCGGCGACTGGACTGACCGTGACGGTAACAGCAACATCGAAGAGAACCTGCTCTCGGCATGGCTGACCAAACGCGGTTACACGCCGGGGCAGATCAACGCGGCTCTCCACAAACTCCGCACCGAAGCGGGCAACCACAGCCGCGCGCTCTACGGCAACAACGAGGCTGTCTACAGCCTGCTGCGCTACGGCGTACCGGTGAAGACCGAGGCGGGCAAGGTTACGGAGACCGTCCACCTCATCAACTGGCAGGAGCCGGAGCAGAACGATTTCGCCATTGCCCAGGAAGTGACACTCAAAGGAAACCAGGAGCGACGGCCCGACCTTGTGCTGTATGTGAATGGCATCGCTGTCGGCGTTCTGGAGCTGAAGAACAGCCGCGTGAGCATCGGCGACGGCATGCGTCAGAGCCTCTCGAATCAGCAACCGGAATTCAATGCCTGGTTTTTCAGCACCGTGCAGTTCATTTACGCCGGTAACGACTCCGAGGGCCTGCGATACGGCACTATCGGCACGCCGGAAAAGTATTTCCTCAAGTGGAAGGAAGACGAGAAAGACAATAGTCGCCTCAAGCTCGATAAGTATCTGCTCAAGATGTGCCGCAAGGACCGGTTGATCGAGTTGATGCACGACTTTGTGCTCTTCGACGGTGGGGTAAAGAAGTTGCCGCGGGCGCACCAGTATTGCGGCGTCAAGGCGGCGCAGGCCCACGTGCGCCAGAAGAAGGGCGGCATCATTTGGCACACGCAGGGGAGCGGCAAAAGCATCGTCATGGTGTTGCTGGCCAAGTGGATTCTGGAGAACAACCCCAACGCCCGTGTCGCCATCATCACTGACCGCGACGAGTTGGATAAACAGATTCAAGGCGTGTTCGCGAGCGCGGGCATCAACATCGCCAGAAGCACCAGCGGCCGCAACCTGATGACCCAGCTCGGCCAGGCTACGCCGCGCCTGTTGTGCGCGCTGGTGCACAAGTTCGGCCGCAAAGACGTGGACGACTTCGACGCCTTTATCAAGGAGCTGGAAGCTCAGCCCAGCCCGACCGTAGGCGAGGTGTTTGTGTTTGTGGACGAGTGCCACCGTACCCAGAGCGGTAAGCTGCACCGCGTGATGAAGGCGGTGATGCCGAATGCGGCATTCATCGGTTTCACCGGCACGCCCCTGCTCAAGAAGGACGCGCGGACCAGCCTGGAAGTGTTCGGCGACTACATCCACACCTACAAGTTCAGCGAGGGCGTCGAGGACAAGGTCATACTCGACTTGATCTATGAGGCACGGGACATCGACCAGCGGCTTGGCTCCGAGGACAAGATTGACGCCTGGTTCGAGGCCAAGACCAAGGGGCTGAACGACTGGCAGAAAGACGCGTTGAAGAAACAATGGGGTACGAAGCAGATCGTGCTCAGCTCCAAGTCGCGCATGGATCGGGTAGTGAACGACATCATCTTCGACTTCAGCGTCAAGCCACGTCTTTCCAGCAACCGGGGCAACGCCATTCTGGTGGCCTCCAGCATCTACGAGGCATGCAAGTATTTTTCGCTGTTCCAAAATACATCGTTCAAAGGCCAGTGCGCCGTCGTAACGTCCTACAACCCGCTGGCCAGAGATGTGACGCTGGAGGAAACCGGCGCGCACACTGAAACCGACAAGCAGTTCATCTACAACACCTATACCGAGTTGCTGAAGGACATCGACGCAAAGCCCGGCATGACCAAGACGGAGACCTACGAGGAATCGGCCAAGGCACGGTTCACCACGGAGCCGGCGAATATGAAGCTGCTCGTCGTAGTGGACAAGCTGCTCACCGGCTTCGACGCGCCGCCCTGCACGTATCTCTACATCGATAAGTCCATGCAGGACCACGGCTTGTTTCAGGCCATCTGCCGCACCAATCGGCTCGACGGCGAGGACAAGGATTTTGGTTACATCGTCGACTACAAGGACCTGTTCAAGAAAGTAGAGAATGCAATCGCGGTCTATACCTCCGAACTGGACCACAGCGCGGGTGGGGTAGAGCCGGAGGTGCTGTTGCAGGACCGTTTGCATAAGGGCAAGGAGCGTCTCGACACGGCCATCGAAGCGCTTGTCCTGCTCTGCGAGCCAGTCGAGCCGCCCAAGGGTGAGATGCAGCACATACACTATTTCTGCGGCAACACCGAGATCGCTTCCGACCTGAAGGAACGGGAACCGCAGCGCGACGCGCTCTATCAGGCGACCGTGGCTCTCGTCCGCGCCTACGCCAACATCGCCGATGAACTGGACACGGCCGGCTACAGCGTTGCCGACATCAGCCGCCTCAAACGGCAGGTCGATTATTATCTGAAAGTTCGGGAAATTATCCGCAAGGCCAGTGGCGAGACGCTCGACCTCAAAGCCTACGAGGCGGACATGCGGCACCTCATCGACACCTATATCGAGGCGGATGAGCCGCGGAAGATTTCGCCCTTTGATGGCATGGGGCTGCTGGAGCTAATCGTGAAGACCGGCATCGATAATGCGATCAATACCCAGCTTGGAGGGTTGAAGGAAAACAAGAACGCTGTCGCAGAGACCATAGAGAACAATGTTCGCCGCAAGATCATCAAGGAGCACCTCAGCGACCCGGTCTACTATGAGAAGATGTCGGCCCTGCTCGATGAAATCATCACGGCCCGGAAGACCAAGGCCATCGAGTACGAGGAATACCTGAAGCGCATAGCGGACTTGACGCGGAGGACCGAGGAAGGGCTTACGGATGATACACCTGAGCAGTTGAAGAGCAGTCCGGCGCTGCGGGCGCTATACAACAACTTAAGGAACGCTGGCAGGACGCCTGCACGGGCGGATCGTGTGGCCGAAGCGCCAGACGCGTACGTGGCCTCCGGCGACCCCGTACTGAAGAAGGCGGTAGAGATCGACGCCACGGTGAAACGGGTCCGACCCGACGGATGGCGCGGAGTACAGGCCAAGGAGCAAGTCATCAAGGCGGCTTTGTATGAGAGTCTGCAAGATGAGGCCGAAGTGGAGCGGATATTCCTGATCGTCAAGGCGCAGGGCGAGTATTGATGGTGTCGCAGATCAAGCTGGGTGACATCGCGGTGGATGTGGTCCTGAAGGACATCAAGAACGTCCATCTCAGTGTTTACCCTCCCAGTGGCCGGGTACGTATTGCCGCCCCCGAACATATGAACCTCGACACCATTCGTGTGTTCGCTGTTTCCAAACTTGCCTGGATCAAAAAACAACAGAAAAAACTTCGGGAGCAGGAGCGCGAAACGTTTCGAGAATATCTCGACCGGGAAAGTCACTATGTTTGGGGGAAACGCTATCTGCTCAGGATTGTAGAAGTGGACGCCGCGCCGGCGGTGGAATTGAAGGCCGGGAATATGATCCTGAGAGTTCGTCCTGGCGCGAACGCCAAAGCCAGAGGGGCCACTGTTTCCAAGTGGTACCGCGAACAACTGAAGGCAGCTATCCCAGACCTGCTCGCGAAGTGGGAGCCGGTCATAGGCGTAAACGTTGAACGCGTTTTCATACAAAAAATGAAGACGAAGTGGGGGAGTTGCAATCCCGACAGACGGAGCGTTCGCTTCAATACGGACTTGGCCAAGAAGCCGTCGTATTGCCTTGAGTACATCCTGGTGCACGAGCTAACGCACCTACTCGAAAAAAAACACAATGACCGCTTTACCGCGCTGATGGATCAATTCATGCCGCAGTGGCGCGAGTATCGGGAAATGCTCAACACGAGCCCGCTCACGCATGAGGATTGGGGCTACTAGAGCGTTTCACACCAAACTGTAGCCACGTCGTTCCGCTCTCGTCATGCCGGACCTGATCCGGCATCCAGCGGCCGGAGGTTAGGGGCTGGATTCCTGCCCCTGTTTTCACAGGGGTGACGTTCTTGCGCAGGAATGGCGGGTGGCTATACGGAATCATGAATTGCTCTAGGGCAAATCACGCTGCTGTGTAGCGCGTCTCTCTCCGCCTTGAGGAGTGCGGGCTTCCAGCCCGCATGGCGGCCAGGATGGCCGCCCTCCCAGGAGGGGAACCACCCCCATCCCCGCCGGGACCTACTCACCTTCTTAGATGAGGAATGCGTTATTTGACGGGCAGGAGTACTCCTAAACGAATGGCGGGTGTATAATTACATATATGGTACAAACACAGTGGCGTTCTTGGCAAACTTGCTAAATTTCCGCACAAGAGATAAGAGCCCCCATAAAGGGGCCACTAGCGGAGGGCGCCTATGGCAGGATCACGTCTGTGTGGGGTCGGCTGTTCGAGACCATCCCTTTAACTGCGCCCCAGGACACAGTTAAAGGGATACGAGGAGTGAAAAGGTTGAAACGTTATTATGGGCAAAGATCAAAAAAGAGCGTCCCCCATGCGGCTACGGGCCAATAAATGTGAGTTCTTTGATGTAACCATTGTCGTAGAAGCGCAGGACTTCCTACACGATCTTTTTGTAGAATCCTTACCATTCGACCACATCAAGGAGTTATTCAAGAAAGGACACCGTTTAGAGACCTTCTGTGGTCGCCAGAACAAAAAAATTGACTACCGAGCTTTTGTCAACATCCACTTATTAGAAGAGAATCCTGAGAGGATGCATTTCCACGTCGATCTCACACCGACAACTGCTATAAAAGATAAGGAGGAGCCCCCACCATTTGCTGAGGATATCTTTCAATGGTTGCATGATTTCATAGCAGAACAGGCTAAGATTGAAGTGCGGGAGAGTGCCAGATTCACCTTCCCTGCTCGTTCCTATGGATCAGCATTCTCTCTTCCCTTGAAGTTGTCAGGTCCAGTCAATCCGATAGGCAGTGATATCTTTGAGGGGGCTGAAATGGTGGGGGTCAGTGTACAACTCCCACCGAATAAAGCAAACGTAGAGTTTGCGCATCAGTCTGTTTCAGATAAATCCATTCGGGTCGAACTCAGAAGGAGGAGCACGAACACCAGTGCAGAAAAGTTAATGACGATTGAGAGCGATGTATCTATACTGAGCAACCTAGCCGCAACGACCGTTATTAAGAGGAGAAGAGCATGATTGCGACAGAACAGGAATACCCTGCGAAGACTACATATGAAATTCGGGTGGCTCACCTTTCTCCCAAAAGAAACGAGAAGTGGTGGGTCGGGGAGAATTTTCAGGTTCGAGACAAGGGCCGACTGTGCTTGTTACAAAACGACAAGCACACAATATGGCTCCAAGGTCAGGTCGAAGATCATGACCTTTTGGAAGCTGCAAAATTTCACGCGTTCAATGCGTTCCTTGTTCATGATTCCATAGACAGTGTTTTTGAACGGGCAGCTGAGATGGGTAATAACCAAGTTGCTATGGATAAACGTATCTATGGGGGTGCTCCGTGTATTGCTGGAACAAGAATCCCCGTCTACGCCATCCTTGAACTTGTGGAGGCAGGATGTTCTCACTCAAAGATATTAGAAGCCTTCCCTACTATAGGAGAACAAGAACTACAAGCGGCCCTGCAATTTGCCATATATGTCATGGAAAAATAACATATGGCCTCGAGGAGAAAGCTTAAGTTTTTGGTGGATAAGTGTGTCGATGAAGGTGTGTCAAGTTACATTAGGGATCAAAGACATATCGCCCTTATCTCGTTCGATGAAGCGGGGCTTAATGGGGGATCCCATGATTCTACGGTCATCGAGAAAGCGACACAGAAAGGCGCGATGGTCGTCACAAGTGATAAGCGCTTTACGGAGTCATATATCCCACTATGTAGCCATGAAGGTATTATTAAATTCAACATAGCGTTTATAAAACGCCTAGAGTGCTTCAAGAAGTTTATGCATATGAGTGAGAGACATAACGCTTGGAAGAGTGTCACTCACTTATTTGAAGATAGAATCGAAATGAAGCAGCACACCGGCTCGCGTCTGGTCATTCCATATTCCCAATAACCCCACCCCCAACGTCCTAATTCGGACAGTGCCCCATTTTTTCCGTGCCATACTTTTTCATTTTTTGTACAATAAAAATATAACAATTTGTTTTTCTCCCGCCCTGGATCACACCTGTTTTTCCGGTATACTGTAAAGCGGTGGAGGAAAAAGGGGACCAGTTATGACGCTATTTGAACTTTCCGAAAAGTTCCCGAACGAGCAAGCAGCGCGGGACTGGTTTGAACGTCTCCGCTGGGATGGGGTGGCTGTCTAACAAGGTGAGTAGATTCCTCCCCTCCCCGGCCGCTTGGGGCAGGCCCGTATCCTTCCCGACGAGCGCGGACTGGCACGGCTGCAACGTATCGTGAATGGCGCTAGCGGTGCACCAGAGCCGGCCGCAACGACTACAGGACAGCATCAAGCGCCCTCGGGGTTGCCGAAAGATTTGCACGGGAGCATTAAGGACAAACCTGCCGATCCGCCTCGCCTGTTCTCGAACTCAGAAGGGCATCAACTACTGAGTCGGCGGCGGTTCAATGCCCACGGCTTGCGCGGCGTTACGGAGCGCGCAGTCCAGCGTAGCGAGCGGTAATTGCAGCCGCATGGCGAGTTCCAGATACATCGCGTCGTAGACGGAAAGTTGGTGCGTCTGCGCCAGTTCCAGCGACACGCCCCACGCCCGGGATGTAGTCACTGGGTCGATTTCGATAGGCAATGCCTCAAGATTCGCGCGAATCTCCGGCCACTCGTCAACACGGATTCGGCCCCGCCGCGTGGCAGTCAGCAGCACGTTGCCGACCTCCACCGGCCAGAGGGATGGGACGAACGCCCGGCCTTCCACGAGCGAATCTCGCAACCATTCGGTGGCGTCCGTTGCCTCGTCGGGGAAGACCCAGGCCATGGTGACCGAACAATCGAGAACGAATGCCATCAGTACTTGCGTCCTTCCTCGATCATCTGGCGAACCGACAGTCCTTCCAGACTGTGCGTTTTCTGAAACGTCTTCAGCCTGGCAATCGCTGCGCGCACCTTGTCGGAATCGTGCGGCTGAAAAGGAATCAACTCGGCCACGGGCCGATTATGTTTGGTGATGATGAATCGCTCCCCTGCCTGAACGCGCCGTAACAGCTTCGGCAGGTGGGTTTTTGCCTCGAAAGCGCCGATTTCGGGCATGGAACAAACCTCCAGATATTCAGACTAGTGTCAGACTAGTTTGAATATACAATAAGATCAAGCCATTCATCAGTAGCTACTGGCTTAGTCCTCTTGTGTCACTGACTCTCGTCAGAGTGCGGGCGGCCTGCTATGTGACCGATCATGCAAGCCACCCACGCCCAGCCTCCACCCCGTAGGACATTGGCCGCCTGGGCGATGTTCGACTGGGCCAACTCGGCGTTTGCTACCCTGGTGGTGACTTTTGTCTACGCCACGTATTTCACGACTGCCATTGCCGCGGACGAGGTGACCGGTACGGCGCAGTGGTCGCGCGCGGTTGGCCTGAGCGGCGTACTGGTAGCAGTGCTGGCCCCGCCGCTCGGCGCGCTGGCCGACCGCAGCGGCCGGCGGCTGACCTGTCTGGGGGGGTGTACTCTGGTGTGCTGCGTCGCCAGCGCGGGGCTGACCGGCGTGCACCCGGACCCGGCCTGGGCCGGGCTGACGGCGCTGTCCCTGTTCGTGGTCGCCAATGTCGCATTCGAGTTGAGCACGGTATTCTACAACGCCTTTCTGCCCGAACTGGCCCCGGCCGAGCGGGTCGGTCGGCTGTCGGGCTGGGCCTGGGGGCTGGGCTATGCCGGCGGCCTGCTGAGCCTGGTCTTGGCCCTGGCCGTGCTGGCACGCGAGCAGCCCTTGTTCGGCATCAGTACCGAGGCGGGTTTCAACTACCGGGCGGTCTGCCTGCTGGCGGCCGGCTGGTTCGCGCTGTTCAGCCTGCCGCTATTCATGTTCGCCCCGCGCCAGCCGTCCGGGAGCGGTTTGGCCTCTCCCCGTATGGGGGCTTACGACGAGTTGAGACGCACGTTCGGGCGGCTGCGTCATTATCCGGACATCGCCCGGCTGCTGGTCGCCCGGCTGTTGTATAACGACGGGCTGGTCACCATTTTCGCCTTCGGCGGCATCTACGCGGCCGGCACGTTCGGGATGAGCCTGCCAGAGGTCATTCAGTTCGGTATCGCCCTCAACATTACGGCCGGCATCGGCGCCGGCGTGTTCGGCTTTGTGGACGACCGGCTGGGCGGTAAGCGCACCATCCTGGTTACGCTGGTAGCGCTGACGGCGTGCAGCCTGCTGGCGGTCTGGGCGCCCAGCGTCGGCTGGCTGTGGCTGGCCGGTCTGGTCCTGGGGCTGTTCGTGGGGCCGAATCAGTCGGCCAGCCGCACGCTGATGGCCCGCTTCGTGCCGAAGCAGCACACTGCCAGCTTTTTCGGTTTATTCGCCTTTTCCGGTAAGATTACCACCTTCGCCGGGCCCCTGCTGCTAGGCATAGTAACCCAGGCAACGGGCAGTCAACGCCTCGGCGTTGCGACGGTGGTCGGTTTTTTTGTCGTGGGCGGTTTGCTGCTACTGACGGTGGACGAGCGGCGCGGCATCAGAACGGGTCAACAGATGGAACTGCCCGGTGACGCCTCAGCGTACCGAACTTGACACCACTCGCTCGAATACGTCAGGATACCTGCCATTTGGAAGAGACTGGTCGTCCGTATCCGCAGGTCCGGACAGCCGCACAGGATCAACATGGCTTCAACCCATAACGTCCACGTCGAATTCGAGCGCGTGTGTAAGAGCTACGACGGCCGAGTCCAGGTCGTGCGTGACCTGGACCTGTCCGTGGACGAAGGGGAGTTTCTGACCCTGCTCGGGGCCTCCGGCTCGGGCAAGACCACCTGCCTGATGATGCTGGCCGGCTTTGAAGCGCCCACCTCGGGCACCATCCGTATCCACGGCCGCTCGGTGCACGACCTGCCGCCGCGTAAGCGCGGCATTGGCGTGGTCTTTCAGAACTATGCGCTGTTTCCGCATATGACGGTGGGCGGCAATTTGGCATTTCCACTCGAAGTGCGCGGGATCGACCCGCAGCAGCGTCAGGAGCGCGTCCGGCGGGCACTGCAACTCGTGCGCCTGGAGGGCCTTGAAGACCGGCGGCCCACCGAGTTGTCCGGCGGCCAGCAGCAGCGCGTGGCCATTGCCCGGGCGTTGGTGTTTGAACCCAGCCTGGTGCTGATGGACGAACCGCTCGGCGCCCTTGACCGCCGTTTGCGTGAAGAAATGCAATATGAGATTCGGCGCATACAGCGCAGCCTGGGGGTCACGGTCGTCTACGTCACCCATGACCAGCAGGAGGCGATGGTGCTGTCGGATCGGGTCGCCGTCTTTCGCCGCGGCCGTATTGAGCAGGTCGCCCTGCCGGAAACGCTGTACGAGGAGCCGGAACGCCCATTCGTTGCCAGCTTCATCGGCGAAAACAATCTGCTGCACGGGCGGGTCCTCGGCGTTGAGCATGATATCTCGCGGGTGGAGGCCGGCGGCCAGATCGTCCAAGCCTTCCAGGTCGGGCCGTGTAAACCAAGTGACCCGGTCACCCTGGCCATCCGTCCGGAACGGGTCTGCCTCGCGCCCAAGCCCGAGCTGTACAGCAACCGGTTTGAGGCCAGCATTGAGGACATTACCTTTCTGGGCGATCACCTGCGCCTGCGGGTGGCCGTGTGTGGCAGCACGGATTTCATCATCAAGATCCCGAATACCGTCGGTCACGGCGCCGTTCTGGAGGGAGACCGGGTCCAGGTCGGCTGGACTCCGATCGATTGCCGGGCCATGGCGCCGGACGAGGAGGAACGTACTGCATGATACCCCGCCTACATCGCATCCGCCCGGTGATTCACTTCGCGGTAATCGTTCTGCTGGCAACGCTGAATTGGAGCCGTCCGGCTGCTGGCAACGAACCCCTCACTTTGGTCTCTTGGGGGGGCTCATACGCTCGTGCCTGCCAGAAGGCGTATAACGAGCCCTTCAGCGCGGAAACGGGCATCACGGTTCGCCTGGAATCCTATAACGGCGGCCTGGCCCAAATCCGGGCTCAAGTGGAGACTGGCAAGGTCTACTGGGACTTGGTCGATCTGGAGATGGCCGACGCGGCGCGGGGCTGTGACGAGGGGCTGCTCGAACCCATCGTTGTCGCCGACCTGCCCCCGGCGCCGGACGGCACCCCTGCGGTGGACGATTTCTTCCCCGATATGCTGACCGAATGCGGCGTCGGTATGCTGTTCTACTCCACGGTGTATGCCTATAATCCCACCCACCTGCCCGGCTCCAAACCGACCACGATCGGGGACTTTTTCGACCTGGAGAAATTCCCCGGCCGCCGCGGCATGCGCCGCAGTCCGCTGGTCAATCTGGAATTCGCGCTGCTGGCCGACGGCGTGCCCGTGGATCAGGTGTATGCGACGCTGGACACGCCGCAGGGCGTGGAGCGGGCATTCCGCAAGCTCGACACGATCAAGGAGCATATCGTCTGGTGGGAAGCCGGCGCCCAGCCGCCGCAGATGCTGGCCGACGGCGAGGTCGTGCTGAGTACGGCCTATAACGGTCGCATCTTTAACGCCCAGGTCCTGGAAAACCAGCCCTTTGTGATTGTCTGGGACGGCCAGGTGCTGGACCACGGCATCCTCGGTATTGTCGCCGGTACGCCCAATTTGGAAGCGGCGCGGAAGTTCCTTAGCTTCGCAACGCGGACCGAGTCCCTGGCTGCGATCGGACGCTATATCGCCTATAGTCCTGCCAGAAAGTCGGGCACGGCCCTGATTACCACCCATCTCGAAACCGGGGTGGAGATGCAGCCGCATATGCCCAACAGCCCCGCAAACGTCGCCCGCGCCCTGACCCACGACTGGCGCTGGTGGAGAGATCACGGCGACGAGATGAACGAACGCTTCAGCGCATGGCTGGCTCGCTAAAAAAGGGTAAACGTGTCCTCCAATAGACATGAGATGCTGGACACGTTTACCCTTTTCGGTCCACAGCTCCGCGCCGTGGGGCTGGTGCTGCCTCTGGTCGCCTTTATCGGGCTGACCTTCGTTGCGCCGCTGGCGACCATGCTGTCGCGCAGCGTGTATGACCCGGTGGTGGCCGACGCCTTGCCCGAAACCCTCAGTCTGTTGCAGGATTGGGACGGCGTGCACGTTCCGCCCGAGCCGGTGTTCGAGATGCTCGCCATTGAGCTGCGCAGCGCGCGTCAGGAGCGCAGCCTGGGACGGGTCGCCACCCGTATCAACCGCGTGCACGGCGGACTGCGGAGCGTCATCACCCGCACGGCGCGTCGCGTACGCGACGCGGAGGCTCCCTCGTGGCGCGACACGCTGATCGGCATCCACGCGGCCTGGGACGATGTACAAACCTGGCAGGCGATTCGGTACGCCGGCGAGCGCTTCACCGCGCGCCACTATTTACACGCCCTGGACCTGGAACGCCGCAGCGACGGTCGCATCGCTCCGCGACCGGACGAGTATCGCGTCTATCTCCCCCTCCTGTGGCGCACCCTGGTCGTGAGTCTGAGCCTGACCGGGCTGTGCCTGCTGCTCGGCTATCCGGTCGCCTATCTGATCGCCCATGCCCCGCCGCGACGGGCGAACCTCCTGCTGGTGCTGGTGCTGGTGCCGTTCTGGACCTCCCTGCTGGTGCGGACGACCGCCTGGATCGTCCTGCTCCAGACTCAGGGGGTGGTCAACAGCACCCTCGTCGCGCTGGGTCTGATCGCCGACGACGGCCGCCTCGCCATGATCTACAATATGACCGGCACCATGGTCGCCATGACGCATGTCCTGCTGCCCTTCATGGTGTTGCCGCTGTACGCGGTCATGCGCACCATCCCGCGGCTGCATATGAGCGCAGCGGCTTCGCTGGGCGCGAGTGCGGTCCAGGCATTTTGGCGGGTCTACTGGCCGCAGACCCTGCCCGGCGTTGGCGCCGGCGCGCTGCTGGTTTTTATCCTGGCGATTGGCTATTACATCACGCCCGCCCTGGTCGGCGGTCGGAGCGGGCAGCTCATTTCCAATATGATCGCCTACCATATGCAGACTTCTTTGAACTGGGGGCTGGCCGCGGCGATCGGCGGCCTGCTGCTGGCCTTCGTGCTGGTACTGTATCTGGTGTACGACCGCCTGGTGGGCATCGAACGGATGAGGTTGGGTTGAGATGACACCGAGAGGAATCTGGGAGCGTGCCGGTCGGACCGCCTATCTGGCGTTCTGCACTGCGGTGTTCGTGTTTCTGATCGCGCCGATTGTGGTCATTATACCCCTCAGCTTTAATGCCGAGCCTTACTTTACCTTTACCGAGGGGATGCTGCACCTGGAGCCCGCGGCCTATTCGCTGCGCTGGTACCAGAACGTGATGGGCAACCCGGAGTGGCGGCAGGCCCTGCTCAACAGCCTGTTCATCGGTCTGGCGGCCACCGCCCTGGCGACCAGCCTCGGGACGCTGGCGGCCCTGGGCCTGACGCATCCCGCCCTGCCGGGCCGCTCGGCGATCATGGGCCTGCTGATCTCGCCGATGATTACCCCGGTGATTATCTCGGCTGCGGGGATGTTCTTTTTCTACTCGAACCTGGGTCTGACCCAGACCCATCTGGGGCTTATCCTGGCCCACGCCACGCTGGGCACACCGTTTGTCGTGATCACGGTGACCGCGACACTGGCCGGTTTCGATCCCAACCTGTATCGTGCAGCGGCCAGTCTGGGCGCCGGGCCGCTGCGAACTTTTCGGCGCGTCGTGCTACCGCTGATCGCCCCCGGCGTGATTTCCGGGGCCGTCTTCGCGTTTGCCACCTCGTTCGACGAAGTGGTGACGGTGCTGTTCATGGGCGGCCTGGAACAACGCACCATACCGCGCCAGATGTGGACCGGCATCCGTGAGCAGATCAGCCCGGCGATTCTGGCCGTAGCGACCCTGTTGACCGCCTTCTCCTTGCTGTTCATGCTGAGTGTCGAAGGGCTGCGCCGACGGACGGGGACGCGCTAGCCCACCTCACCGGCGCCCAGACAGGGCATTTTTTCTGCCCGGTCGGTCGATTTTAGCCTCCGTTTTGCAGTCAGATCGAGCTTGTAGACTGCGGGGAGATCAGGAACAATAGGAGCATCATGAGCAAGAACAGGCGGCAGCGGGGGAGAGGCGGGAGGGCACAACCCGGGGGACGGAATCATCAGGACCATAACAGGCAGCGGGGACGGCGGAACGGTCCAGCCGGGCCGTCAGCCGCCCTGCAGGAATTTCAGAGTCGGGTCCCCATAGCCCCCAACCGGAAGATTGAGCTTGTTGGGCCGGATACGCCCCTGACTATCCGTATTCTGGACGTGTTCTGTCCGATTGGATTCGGCCAGCGGGCCATTATCCTCGCGCCGCCCAAAACGGGTAAGACGACCTTCTTAAAAGACTTGTGCGTGGCGGCCGCGGCTGGTGCTCCGCAAGCGATCCTATACAGTTTACTTATTGACGAACGGCCCGAGGAGGTGACCGACTTTCGCCGGGCCGTCCCGGCCGAGGTATTTGCGTCCTCGAACGATCATTCGCTGGAAGAACACCTGGAGACCGCCGCGGCGTGCCTGGAACGAGCGGTGGAAAACGCTTTGCAGGATAAGGATGTGATCGTTGTCCTGGACTCGCTGACCCGTCTGGGCCGTGCCCACAATCTCAATACGGCCACCGGCCGAACGATGAGCGGCGGTATCGATGCCAATGCGCTGGAAATCCCCAAACGGTTGTTTGGTGCCGCCCGGCAGCTCGAAGAGAGTGGCTCACTCACCATCGTGGCCACCTGTCTGGTTGATACGGGCAGCCGCATGGATGAGGTCATTGCCCAGGAATTCAAGGGGACGGGCAATATGGAATTGCTGCTTGATCGGCGTTTGGCAGACCGGCGGCTGTTTCCGGCCATTGATATTGCGGCTTCAGGCACCCGCAAAGAGGAACAACTGCTCGATACCGATACACTCAAAATGGCTCGCTTGTTGCGCCGTCAGGTTGCCGCGATGCCAACCGTGAATGCTACCCAGGCAGTGTTGGCCGCCTTTGAGAAAGCGGAATCCAACGCCGCGCTAGTGGCACAGTTTGCAGCGGTCTGACCCTGGGTCTGGAGATCCATAGGAGGCGGCGCGGGTCCCGGCCTCAGTCCTCAACCTCCACGACCATCTCAATCTCGACAGCGATGCCAAACGGGAGCTGATTCATTCCTACAGCTGAGCGGGCATGACGGCCGCGCTCGCCAAACAGGGCGACCAGCAAGTCGGACGCGCCGTTAATCACTTTGGGCTGATCGGGGAAGTCGGGCGTACAATTGACAAAGCCCAGCAGCTTGACCACTTTGCGGACTTTGTCCAAATCCCCCAGCTCCTGCTTCATGGATTGCAGGATATTGAGCATGACCTGTTTGGCCGCCTCATAGCCCTGCTCAACATCCAGGTCTTTGCCGAGCTTGCCCTGGATGAACGATACGCTGCCGTCCTTGAGCACACCCGGTCCGTGGCCGGAGACAAACAGGAGATTGCCAGTTCGTACCAAGGGCAGATAGTTGGCCACCGGAGTGGGAATGGGCGGCAGGCTCAGCCCGAGTTCTTCGAGTTTCTTTTCAGCTTCCATTAGCGTCTCCTTTCGCACATCAGTCTTGATGAATAACGCGCTCACTCGGTGCGAGTTCTGGGAACGGATACTCGGCATACCGTGTCAGCAGTTGCGGCAGAATCACGACCAGAAAGAGGAGCAGGACGATCACCAGGAACAGCAAGCGGAGTATTTTGCTAACCGCAACGAGCAGGGCGATCCCGCCGCCCAAAAGAATCAATTGGACCTTGGACAGGCCGAGGAGCCAGTTCCAGGTCTCGGTAAATACCTCTGGAATCATGGTGTGAATATCCTAGAGCGTCATCAGCATCCCGCCAAATATATTGGGGTGAAAGGCGCGCACGAGGTAAAAGACAATCACACCCAGGATGATCGCCCCCCAACGCAGCTCTCCGATAGGAAACGGCTGCCGTTGGCTGACAATGGCCCCGAAGGGCAGGAAGGAGGTGGACAGTCGAAATTCTGCATAGCCGGGCAGCTCGGCTGTTTTGCGTTGGTCTTGACGGCGTGCACCAAACCAGGAGTAGACGACAAAACCACCAAAGAAGACAATGTCGCTCAGGGCACCATTCATTAGGCAGTGGGCCACGCCAAACAAAAAGAACGAGGCAAACACCGGGTGGCGGGTAATCCGGATAATGCCATACGCCTGGGGCGCTCCGCTGGCCAGTATGGAGCTGGGCGCCAGGGCCGCGAGGCCGCCGACCAAGAGGACAAGGGCCAGCCCCATGAGCAGGACATTCACATCACGCGCCAGCAGGTAAGGGAGTAGCGTGACCCAGAGCTGCGGGCCGGTGTGCTTGTGCGCGCCGTAGTATATGCACAGCGGCACGATGGTGACGATGGCAATCAGAGAATAGACTCCGAAGAAGCCCCACTCCCCAAGCCGGGCAACCAGTTTCGGTCGCCAACCGGGCGCAGACATGAGCAGATGTGAGCCACCGAACAGTATCCACCACAGCAGGAGGATAAACGATTCTTTCATGCCGTCTCCACTAGCGTGCTGTCTATCTCCCGTCAATAATGAAGGCCGAATGGCCCGCCGTAGACCGGCTGCGTACCCCAAGCCAGAACTGCCGGGGTGAGGGCCGGGTCGTGGGGTGTCTATGGTGCGGTTCTCAGGCGCGCCGACCTTGTACGATCTCTTCGGCTTCGGCCATGATGTCACGCACGATATGACCGGCGGGCTTGATGTCATGGATCAACCGACACGATTCGCCTGCGTACAAGGCGGTTTGCTCCAGGTCGCCCGCAAAGCCGGGCATGGGCGGGAAGATGCCGTATTTGGGCAGCTCCACCTGCGTGCCGGCCATGGGCATCGTCCCGATGACGCGGCCTTCTCCGGGCCGCTGGCCGCTGGCAGGACGGCCGGCGTCTTCCCATTCGTCCATCGCTGTATTGCGCAACACCCGGTGAGCGGCCTCCGGCCAGCCCACGTCAAAGAGGGTGGTATAGACTGTATCTTCGGCCGTGCTGTCAACAATACGCTGTTTATATGCCTGGACAACCTGGACTTCTTCGCTGGCCACAAAACGCGTGCCCATGGATACGGCCTGAGCGCCCAGGGTTAAGGCCGCCGCAACCCCGCGTCCGGTAGCAATACCGCCCGCGGCAATAACCGGCACGGGTCCAACGGCTTCGACCGTGGCCGGGACTATGGTTGACAGTGAGGTTGTGCTTTTGACATGCCCACCCGCTTCAACACCTTGGGCGATAATGCCGTCAACCCCGGCGTTCACCGCGGTCAGGGCTTCTTCAACCGAGCCAACCTGGAGGAAGACCTTGGTCCCGACACGATGGGCCTCTTTAACATAGGGTTCAGGGTCGCCCCAGAAGAGGACCAGCAGGGGCACGGCTTCGGCCAAGCAGGTTTCAATCTGTCCCTCTTGCAGCAGGGGGAGAATGATATTGACCCCAAAGGGCCGCGTGGTCAGCGTGCGGACCTGCCGGATTTGTTCCTGGATAAAAGGCGCGGGCAGACCCCCCATGCCTAGGACGCCACACCCGCCGGCGTTGGACACCGCGGCCGTGAGGTGTGGCCCGGCCATCCCACCGCCCATACCTACGGAGAAAATTGGAGAGGTGATTCCGAGGTCCTGGCAGACTGGGGTGTGTAGCATAGCGGCCCTCCGAACGAGAGAGAACGTAGGGGAGTGATCTCCAGGCTCAGTCGCACGTGGTTTCGAGCAGCGCGGCACACACCTGATAGGGGTCCATATTGGCGGCGGGGCGACGGTCTTCCAAATAGCCGCGTCCCTCGTTGGCCGTGGCCATCGGAATACGGACCGAGGCTCCGCGGTCACTGATGCCGTAGCGGAATTCGTGGATGCTGCACGTCTCATGCAGGCCGGTGAGGCGTTCTTCGTTGTAGGCACCGTACACCGCAATGTGTTCCTCGTGCCGTTTTTCCAGCGCCTCGCAGGCGGCTCTCACCACCCGTAAGCCGCCCTCCTCACGCATGGCTTTGGTGCTAAAATTCGTGTGGGCACCGGCGCCGTTCCAATCGCCTTTGATCGGTTTTGGATGCAGCGTGGCATTGACGCCATGATCCTCGGCGATACGATACAGTAGCCAGCGGGCGATCCATAAGTGATCCGCCACCGCAGGAATCCCTATTGGGCCGATCTGAAATTCCCACTGTCCGGGCATGACCTCGGCATTGATGCCGGACAAGGCAAGCCCGGCTTCCAGACAGGCATTCATATGGCCCTCGACAATTTCTCGGCCAAAGACCTCATCGGCACCAACACCGCAATAGAACGGGCCCTGGGGTGCAGGATAGCCACCCTCCGGCCAGCCCAGGGGCGATCGACCTCGGAAAAAAGTATACTCCTGCTCAACGCCAAACCAGGGTTCATGGTCTTTATACTTTTCTTGCATCTCAACCAGGCGGGCGCGCGTATTGGACTCATGCACCGACCCATCCGGGTTCCGAACCTCGTTTAGAACGAGGATATTCTCGCCGTGGCGGACTGGGTCAGGAACATAACAAGCAGGGCGGAGCAGACGATCACTGTCGTGGCCTACGGCCTGCATGGTACTTGAACCGTCGAATCCCCACGGGGGAATATCTGCGAGACTGCTGACGGGTCCGTCAATGATTTTCGTTTTTGAGCGCAGCGTGGCAGTCGGCTTGTTCCCGTCTATCCAGATGTACTCGGCTCTGATGTGACTCATTTCGCTCCCCTTTCGTGAAGATGATGTCGCTGGAATAGGCGCTTGCCTGCCCCAACTTCGTAAGAGTGTAACCAAGGTGGAGAGCAAGTTCAATTGTTGGGCCGCGTTTCTCCTTTCCCACCTACTCCCACAACGGTCCTGGGTAGACCGGCTGGGCCTCGGCCACCGTGCGCGGCCACACGATTTCCTTACGGCCCTTCTGCCACTGGGTGACCAGCATGGGATGAGCAGTCTGGCGGCCGGTCTGCGCTTCGATGGCATACGGGCCGTAGAAGGTTGTGCAGCGGACACGGCCGGCAGCGGCCCGCAGCGCCTGTTGGTCGATCTTGCCCACCTCCTCAACGCAGCGCTGGGCAATCACCCCGGCGGCATAGCCCTGAGCCGCCGGATAATCGATGGGAACGGTTGCCCCTTTGAGATAGTGAGTCAAAAACGTATTTTCCGGCGGGCCGCAATCCACCTGATATTCCACTTGTGGCTCCCACTGACTCGGTGCGAGAAACCCGTCTGCCCGCTCGCCGAGCTCGGCCTTAAAGCGACTAATGGCCGCTACTACCAGCCCGGCGGCTTTGAGTCGTGGTCGGATGTCACACAACTGCCGACCCAGCCGCAGGTCATCCTCTACGCGGCCCACGCTGAGAAACCAATCCGGCGGGTCGTCCTTGAGCGGGTTGAGCAAAGGGCTGAAATCGTCAAGACCGGACCGGTATAGCTGGTGGCTGGTGAGCGTCAGGCCGTGCCGTTGTATCCAGGCCAGCGCGCCACTGGCCATATCGGTTGCAAAGCCAGTTTTAGCGCTCAATACAGCCACCCGTTTTGCGTCAGGGTCCAGCGTGCGCAGCAATTCGAGAATGGCACATAGGTATTGTGACGCCGGACTCAGAATGCCGACTACCCAAGAGAGGTTACACTCGAAAATTTCGTCTGCCGATCCGCTATGGTTCCACAGTACGTGCCGGGCAGCCTCGGCCGTCTCTGCGGCGGCAAGAGTCAGCCCACTACCGTAGGGCCCCAGCAGCAGATCAACCTTGTCGTTGGTGATTAACTTCTCAATCAGGCTACGGACTTTGGTCTCGTCGCTTGCGTCGTCTTCAACAATCAGGGAAACGGGCAGTTGTCGATTCTCGTCCCGCAACCGCATCCCGCCGTCGGCATTCACATCGCGGATATAGCACTCCAGTCCTTCAAGGACTTGACGCCCCAGCAGGGCATACCGGCCACTGAGAGAAATGGCGATACCGAAAGTGATGGTGTCTTGAGTCATAGTCCCCCTAGTATTTCGCAATCACCTCGCGGCTGAACTCTTCGATCATTTCGCGTCCGTTGTTGACCACCTGCACGGCCACCTGTTTGAGGCCAGCCGCTTCGAGCGCCTTGAGCCGGGCAATGATCTTCTCCCCCGTCCCGGTCAACGTCATACCGCGAATCAGGTCTTCATTACAGTAGCGCTCTTCCCCCGGCTTGAGGTAGATCAAATGGCCTTCGTGGACTTCGAGATAGCGACGATCTTCAGGTGTGTGCATTTGCGCGACATAGTCGGCAAAGCCCTGATAGAGTTGCTCCATGGCCGGCGGCATATTGGCCGAGACCGCGGATTGCTCCCACAAGGCGTGGAGGGCCACAATGGCAAAGGGACCAACCCTGTCCATGACGCGCGGCGCGGTTGCCGACTCACCCGGTTGCAGCACACAGGCGGTTGTCAGGGCAACATTGGGCAGGTCGTGGGCTGAGCGCCCAGCCCGAGCCGCCCCCTTTTCGACCACCGCCAGGTTTTTGCGCAAAGTCTCAGGGGTGGAAATGGTCGTAATCCAGCCGTCCGTAATCTCGCCTGTCAGCTCTAACGCCTTGGGGCCGTTGGCCGCAAAATGAATCGGAATGGGGTCTTTCAAATTGATATAGCCGTGGTCTTGGTGCAGAAAACGAATCCAGCGTTGGCGAGCACCATCGCCTTCAGTGTCTTGAAAGAGAACCTCTTCTCCCTTGAGTAGACTGCGGCACTGCTCGATATAGTGCCGGATGCTTTTCAGAGAGACAGGCGGGAGACCCATGGTATTGCGTCCGGTAAATCCGGTTCCCAGACCGAGGATGACCCGGCCGGGCGCGAGTTGGTTGATAGTAGCAATGGAGTGGGCGGTCACCGGAGCGATACGATTACTCGGGATGGCGACGCCAGTCCCTAAAACAATCGTGTTGGTGTGCTCCGCGGCAAGTGCCAGGCACGCATACACATCGCTGTAGAGCATCTGAGAATCGTACAGCCAGGCATGGCTGAAGCCGTTGTCCTCGGCAACGACGAGATCTTTCCACGTGTCCAGTTTCGCCGGATAAGCAATGGCAAATTCCATGGGTGTCCTCCTTCTTTATGTTTGTGTCTCAGCTTCCAGATAGGACAATAGCTCAGGCAGACGGGTAATCACCAGGTCGGCCTCAGCCGTCCAGGTGGGCGTTTTGCCATTGGTCAGGAGGACCGTCATGGCCCCGGCCGCACGTCCGGCCTCCGTATCGTGCCGAAAGTCTCCTACCATGAGCAGCGTCTCCACCCGAACACCCAGGCGGGCACTTGCCAGCCGGATACAGGCCGGGTCCGGCTTGGGAGTGGCGTCCTCTCGGGCGACGAGTACGTCGACGCGGATGTCCAACTGCGCGCATACAGCTGTGAGAGAGGTCCGGCTGTTGCGGGTAATAATGGCGACCGGCAGACCGCGGGCTTGGAGCGCGGCTAACGTTTCCTGAGCGCCGTCGTTCCAGGCGACATGCTCAACCCCGTCTTGTTCAAATGCCTCAATGGCGGCAAAGGCTTCGGCCCGTTGGCGCGGCGGGAGGGAGTCGGCCCAGTGGAGGATATCGCCCTCGGGCAGGCCGAGTTGGGCTCTGAGCCGTGTGAAGTCCAGATAGGGCCGCGTGAGTGTGCTGTCGAGATCAAAGGCCAGCGCCCGCAAAGGACGGCGTCGCGCGTGCGGCTTGGGCAGCCGGATACAATGCGTCACCGCCAAGTCCTCAGGCAGCCGAGCACGGGCCATGTGTTCATTAAACGCCTGGAGCAGGTCAGTCTTCCCCTCGATCACCGGTAGAAAGAGTAGACCTGCCCAGCTTTTTTGTCTGTTTGGAGGACACGTTTACTCCTTGAGGAAGGGCGGTAGCTTTGCCAGCGGACGACCACCCACGGTTTTCATCCGGCACCCGCCGTGGCTCCGTACTAAAAAGAAAATGAGAGCAGTCTGGGGGATATATCGCCTCTTCAGGCAGCAGCGGACGCCTACCACACTGAGGACAGGCGACAGAACGGCGATAGCGTCTCCAGACCGAATATCCCAGACCGGGCAGACACGGTAGCGCAACAGGGAGCTGCGAGAGCTGCCCTGCCAACAGCAGCAGCCCCATACTTGTCACGCCAAGGGCCCATAAAAGGCTTTCAACGACGAGAGAACCACGCATACGAGGCTGCGGCAGACCGCTCCAGAAACAGGCCGGACACAGGAGGTTGGCAGGTGCGGGGGTTAGTCGCTGAACCCTCGGTCGAGCAACTGCGGGAAGCGAACTCATCGCCTCATCTCTCAATGCTCTCCACCTCCTTCGCGTGGATGGTTTTTTTTGATGCAGGTGACTCAAGTATACCAGGCAGGGCGCGGGCTGAACAGAGTTGGGGCGGGTTTGAACCCCGCTCCAACCCCTCTATGAATCACGGGAAGACAGCGGGCGCCCACGTCGTCACGCTGAGAGGCGCACAGGAAACGACGCTTAGCCCCTCCCGTTGCGGAGTAACTGGCCCGGTGTTTCTCCGGTACACTCGCCATCTTCAAACGTCTGGACTCCGTTCACCAGGATCGCATGATAGCCTTTGGCCCGCTGAATCCGGCGCCATTCATTCCCAGGGAAGTCGTGCACAATCTCGCCAATCCAATTCGGCTCAATGTCCAACTCGTCCAGGTTATAGACCACCACATCGGCCGCCGCGCCCTCACGCAATACGCCACGATCGTGGAAGCCGGCCGCATGAGCCGGTAGCGCGGAGAGCCGGTAATGGGCTTCTTCCAAGCTCACCAGTTGTTCATCCCGAACCAGCCAGCGCAGGAAGTCGGTCGTAAACGCGCCACCCGTGAAGAACTTGGTATGCGCACCACCGTCCGAGGCTCCCGGAACGGTGAAATACGAGGCGTTGATCATCTCCGCCGTATGCTCGGCATTAAAACCCCGGTCCGGTCCAAGGAATTCGACATTCAGATCACCGGCAACCGACAGGTCGAGCATGACGTCGATGGGGTCTTTGCCCTCTTCTTCTGCAATCTGACCAAGGGATTTGCCCACATAGGGTTCCAGCTCGGCTTGATTATTGGCCGTCTGGACGATCAGTCTTGGAATCGGACCACCAACCCCGGCCTGGATGACTTGCAGCTTCCGGTCCGCTTCTTCGGTCTCGCGTTTGACGGCGGCACGCAGGGCCGGGTTTTTCATCTTGGCCAGCTTGTCGGTTTTGGTTCCGGTCGTCAGTTCACGCCAAGCCGGACTGGCATCGTACAGATTCCAGTGTTCCAGCGTAAACGCAAAACCCGTCCGATGCGTTCCGGTCTGGCCATAGATCGGCAGGTTTCTCTCCCGGCAGCGTTCCAGCCAGTCCAGGCTCCGGCGATGGATTTTCGGGTCCTTGCGGGCCGCGACAATGACGTTGTGCAGAATGGGCCGGCGGGCGGTTTCCGCCAGCTTTTCCAAAAAGGCCAAGTCAGCCTTAATCTGTCCGGTGGATTGGGTGATTTGGATAAACCCCTCGTCTCGCTCCCGCAGGACTGCGGCCAGGTTCAGAATGTCCTCGTCCGCCATGATGTCCGTCACCATCGGTGAGCCGTCGTAATCGGCCTGCGTCGAGTCGGGACCGAGCCGCTGAATGGAGAAGCCACACAGTCCGGCATTCATGCCTTCGTCCAAGAGCCGCTGCATCTCCTTTTTTTCGGCGGGTGTAGCCACGCGGGACTTGGCGGCCTCCAGCCCCATGACATAGGTCATAAGCGACGCAGTGGGCATATACTGAATACAATTGACGCCTTTAGCTGAGCGGTCCAGCGAATCCAGATATTCAGGAATGGTTTCCCAGTCCCAGCTCATGCCCTCCTTCATGGAATCGTACGGGATGGCTTCCGTACGCGTCATGGTGAGCATGGATCGTTCCTGGAAATCAGGTTTGACCGGGGCAAAACCAAAGCCACAGTTGCCGAGAACCACGGAGGTCACGCCGTGCCAGCCGGAAATCGTACACCATGGGTCCCAGCGAATCTGTGCGTCATAATGGGTATGCAGGTCAACAAACCCAGGTGCAACAATCAGCCCGTCCGCATCAATGACTTTCTTCGCTCCGCCAGCCGCCCGACCGCCAATCTGGGCGATCTTTCCACCCTTAATCCAGACATCAGCCTGAAAGCGCGGGACGCGTGTCCCGTCAACAACCATTCCCCCTTTAATCTGCACATCAAACTCAGCCATAGCGTCTCTCCTTTACTTGCACGACACGTCTATACGATCTGGCCACATCCCGCAGGCGTGGCCCCTGGCTACATGGGCCATCTCCCTCGCCTTTCTATAAAGAGAACAGGCCCGGAAGGCAAGCCTGGCATGTGATTTGTACCAGGGTCGGGCAGGCCGGACTCTTGATTATTTTGGCCGGAATGACTTCACGACGGGTGGCCGTGGCCATCGAATGTGAATGACGCACGGGCAGCGTTCGTCCTCATCATCCTCATCGTCGAAACCGTCGTCGGGCGAACAGGCATATACCATACGTCTAGTGTACTGGACGAACGGCAGCGCTGTCCACTTACCTCCTTATTGGGGAACGGGCTCTATGCGCGCCGAGGATACGCAATGCCATACTGCCGTAGCGTCCCCTCCAGGGTCGGACGATGCAGGCGAATGCGATCATCGTTCAGCAAATACGAGAAGACATACCCAATGCCCAGCATTAGAATCCCGATCAAAAAGCAATACATGACAGCCCGGTCGGGATATTGGTCTTTCAAATGTCCCACATAGAGCGGGCCACAGATCCCCGCTGCGGCCCACGCGGTCAGAATTGTTCCGTAAATCGTGGACATCTTTTTCGTCCCGAAAACGTCGAGCACGAAAGAAGGCATAGTGGCAAAACCGCCACCGAAGCATAGGAGGACGTAGCAAACCAGGGCCGCAAATATCCAGGGGTTGCGTTCTGTCATCAAGATACCGAAGACGATCATCTGGCTGGCGAGCAGGATTCTGAAGACCCGGACGCGACCGATGCGGTCCGAGAGGAGCCCCCAGAACAACCGTCCGACACCGTTACACAGTGAACTGACGGCGATCAGTGTCGCCCCGTATTCGACCAGCGTTGCCGGCTCTAGGGACGGGTCGGCGAATCCCCACACTTCCTGCAGGAGTTCCGACTGAAAACTGATAACGGAGATGCCCGCGGCAATGTTGAAGAAAAAGACAACCCACATGAAGATGAACGCCGAAGACCGGAGGTAGGGGGCCGCAGAGTCGGGGTCATCACTGCGCTGGCCGTCGGCCACGGTGGCCATGGCGGTCGGGGGATCGCTCAGGGCAAAGCTGGCAGGCAATAAGATACATGCAAAGACAACCCCGAGCCATAAGAAAACGAGCGCCAAGTCGCCCTCCGCTTGCAGCACGAGCAGCGGGGCCAACACCTTACTCAAAAGAAACGCGCCCACACCAAACCCCATCACAACGATCCCGGTGACTAAGCCCTTGTGATCCGGAAACCATTTCGCCACGGTGGCGACCGGCGTCACGTAGCCAAAGCCGATACCGGCACCGCCGATCACCCCATAGCCGAGATAAAAGAGCTCGATAATATCCAGGTGCAGGGCAAGGCTGGCGAGCACATAGCCACCCGAGAACATGAGGCTGCCGGCCACGGCCAATTTGCGCGGGCCGAACCGCGGCAGCATTGTGCCGGCCCAGGCCGCCGCAGTACCCAGCGAAAAGATCGCGAGGCTGAAGGCCCAGGCCGTTTCCGTAAATGACCAGCCAAGCTGCCTGACCAGTAGCGTTTGAAAGAAACTCCACGCGTATACGGTCCCGAAGCAGATCTGCAGGACCGTACACAACAGGGCGATCATCGCACGCGGCATATGTCTTTGTTGCGCCATTTCCAAGAACCCTCAATCGTCAATCAACCGCAACCACTCGCGAGACGGTGTCTGGAGCGGACGAGCCAGAGCCCCGTGCGATCCAGACACTATTCGGAAATCCTCCGAGGTCAAACCCTAGCTGTCGTTTCCAGTCGACACACGCCGCTCCCCTTCGGCATTCACACCTTCTGAAAAATAGAGAAAGAGTCGAGCGAGTTGGCCAACCTCATCGTCGCGTGCCAGCAGCGTGTCGTCCGTTCCGCTGTCCTGGTCACGCGCGAGGGCAACCGCATAGGCGAGGAGGGCGCCCAGGGGCTTCGCCGCCAGGTTGACAAACCAGATGGCGGCCAGGACGCCGATAACAAGAATAATGGAGATGAGATAGACTTGGCGGCCGATTGCTCTCTGAATCTTCAGCGCAATCAGATCGGGGTCCATGCCGACATGAACGCTGCCGGCAACGCCGGCCAGAATCGGACTACCCACTTCCACAAAATCCCCCATCCCCGGCAGGCTGCGCTCCACAGTCGCCGTGTTATTCCGGTCGCCGGTTCGAATTTCTTCGGGCACACCGGGAACAAACGTATGGGCGACAAACTCGCCCTCTTCGTCCGTGATATAGATATAGCGTATGCTCTGAATTTCGACAAATTGATCGATGAGCGATTGCAGTGCCGACAGGTCACGATTTAAGAGAATGTCCACACTGGAATCGGCAATGGTCTTGGCGATGTCTTTGCTATTGCTCTCGTATTCCTCGGACAAGTGTGTATCGACGGTATAAATACACAGCACGGAGGTGGACAGGCTAATCAGACCAAACAGAGAGAAAACGCCGAACAGTGTTTTCTGAAAAAGCTTTTGGATTTTCATGTCAGGCAAACCTGTCTTCCCAATTGTCCAGCATGACAAAGCGTCCCTCGTCAACAACGGTGTAGTAGACTTGCTGGAGCCCCTGACGACGGTCGGGACCAAAGGAGGCCCGTTCGTCGATACCCAAATCAAAATCCTGAACGGTGAAAACGGTGCGCTCAAGCTGGCTCCGTTCCGGCTTGTCGCCCAGCCGGCGCAGGATTTCGACCATCAACTTGGCATTAATAAATCCCTCGAGACTGACGAAGCTGTACTCAGAGGGCAGGTAGGGTTCTTTCAGCAGTTCTATGGGCGGCTGCGGATTGTAGCGTCGCATCAAGTCACGATACTCTTTGACGGCTGGCATGGAGGCCTCTTCGTAACTCGGGACCACTTGGGAGTTGACGAGCAGTCGCGTATACGCCTCGCTGTCACCACGCCTCTCAGTCAGCGCCCAGTGACTGAGGAGTTTCAGCAGGTTCTCGCTGCCAACAAAGGACAGGTTGGCAATCGGGACTTGCAGGCCGAGGTTGACGGCATCACGGACAAAGGCCGCACAGGCCGCGTAAGAACCGATACAGATCACGGCTTCGGGCTGTGACGCCTTGAGGATTTCGACCTGTCTGCGCATGCTGGCGGTGAACCTCGTGCCGCGGCGGTAGGTCGCCTCGCCCGCAATCTGTCTTCCGTAGTGCTTCAGGGCGCGCCGTACGCCCGCCCATCCGCTGCGCCCATAGGCATCGGCTTGGTAGAACACGGCGATGCGTTTTCGGTTGATGCGCACGAAATTATCGACCAGACCCGCGGTTTCCTGGCGATAGGAGGAACGCAGATTGAACGCAAAGTCGCCATAGGGAGATTCCCGCTGCGGCTGGGCACCGGTGAAGGGAAAAAACAAAAAGATGTCCCTGTCCTGGAACTTCTTGAGCATGGGAAGTACGCGCGTGACCGTTGGTGTTCCAACATAACCGAAGAGCAGAAACACCTGGTCTTGCAGCATCAGTTTCAGGGTATTCTTAACAGAAGGGGCGGGTTGATAGCCATCATCATACGTTTTGAGTATCACGTTGCGGCCGGCGATCCCCCCCTGCTCATTCACGTGATCGAAGTAGGCGCTGGCGCCGCGATACAGTTCGATACCCAAACCCCGGGATGGCCCGGAGAAGGCCGCGGACACGCCGAGAACAATCTCGGTGTCGGTCACACCGGGCGACATCTGCGGAGTTGGCGGGCTGGCGTCTGTGTCAGCGATCGCCCTCAGGGGTTTCAGCCAGGGGGCAACCGCGCACCAGGTGAGACCGGAACGGAGCAGCGCTCTCCTCGATATTGCTCTCATGCTCTCCTCGTCTTTCGCTCAGCTTGCAATCGGTACAGAGGATTTGGTGTTCATGCCCGCCCGCTCTCAAGAAGAGCCATCAGACCGAGACGGCCGCGTCGGTAATGTCGAGCGCTTGGTCAATAATAGCCAATCCCTCGCGGAGTTGCGCCTCACTAATACACAGCGGCGGATTCACAAAAAAGGTGTTCCAGCGAACGAGAGTAAAAAGCCCGTTTTCTCGGAAAAACGCGCCGAGCTGAGCCATAGGTCCCATCTCGGCAGCCGTCGCATTAAAGGGGGCGAGCGGCTCGCGCGTCTGACGGTTTTTGACAAGTTCGAACAGGCCAAACAGGCCGATGGAACGGGTCTCTCCAACTGAGGGGTGCTTATTCCGTAAGCGTTCCATTTCGTGCGCCAGAATGGTCCCCATCTTTTTGGCATGCTCAATCAGGCCGTCTTCCTGGTAGACCTGAATGGTGGCGACCGCGGCGGCACAAGAGACCGGATGCGCCCCATAGGTCAACCCGGCATACAGGACGTTGTTTTCAAAATGGGCCGCGATTTCGTCGTTCACCATAATGGCGCCAAGCGGCAGGTAGGCGCTCGTTAAGCCCTTTGCCAGCGTCATGATGTCAGGCACGACATCCCAGTGATTGACCGCAAACCACTCCCCCGTCCGGCCAAAGCCACTCATGACCTCATCGGCGATCAGCAGAATGCCATATTTATCGCACAGGGCGCGCAGCCCCGGCAGATAGCCGTCGGGTGGAATGATGATGCCGTTCGTTCCGGTCACGGTCTCAATCAGCACGGCGGCAATCGTATGCGCCCCCTCAAACTGGATGACATCTTCGACATGATTCAGGCAGTTGAGGTTGCAAGCTGGCTGCTCCTGACACCAGCGGCAGCGATAGCGGTAGGGGTCCATGGCCCGCACAACACCGGGGATGCCTGGCTCAGCTCCCCAGCGGCGCGGCTCTCCGGTCAGGCTGACGGCCCCGGCTGTCGCGCCGTGGTAGGAACGATAGCGGACAAGGATTTTCTGCCGCCGAGTGGCCAAGCGAGCGATCCGTACGGCATGTTCATTCGCCTCCGCTCCGCTCAGCGTGAGAAAGGATCGTTTGAGGGCACCAGGGCTGACCTGGGCCAAGAGTTGGTGCAGTCTAGCCCGCGGCTCAGTCACAAGATGCGGCATCACATAGGTCAGCTTCTCGGATTGCTCCCGAATGGCGGTCAGGACACGCTCATCACCGTGGCCGATATTGACGCACATGAGTTGCGAGTTGAAGTCGAGAAAGCGCTTGCCATCGACCGTCCAGAAGTAGACGCCCTGAGCACGGTCAACGCTGAGGGGCTTCACCGCCTTCTGCGCAGCCCATTCGTACAGGCCGTACTCACGAGTCAGGCGTAAAATCTCGTCAGAGGAGAGAGTGCTCATCTGCGTCTCCAGTCTGTGTCTGCCCAAGGCATTATACTCACCACCGTCCCATGCCAGTGATAATAGCCACACCGAGTAAAAAAAGCGAGAAACGAGACGACTGGTTCCCCACAGGCCGGAGTGCTATGTCAGGGAGCAGGCAGGAGGGAGATATGCTGCACACCAAAAGATGCCGATTCGTTGCCCTGGCCGGACTCATGGGGACAGTATTTGTTTGCACACCCCTCGGAGTACAGGCACAAGAAACACAAAACACGAACACCGTCACCGTTCTGCTCGAAGGCTATGTCAAGCCGATAGAAGGGCGACAGCCCATGCCCGGTGTGACTGATGACGGCGCCAGACACGTGGCGGGGACGGTTGCCCTGGTCCGAGGCGAGGGGGTCACGCTGGTCGCCGACCCTGGCATGGTTGCAGAGCGGTCTCTCATTCTTGACGCGCTGAAAAAAGAAGGTGTCTCCGCCGAGGACGTCACCCATATCTTTATCAGCCATCACCATCCCGACCATACGGTGAATATTGCCCTCTTCCCCAACGCTCAACTGGTCGATTTTTGGGCGACGTACACCGGCGACCTGTGGGAAGATCATGGCGATGAGTATGCCATTGCGCCCGGCATACGAGTGCTGCAAACCCCAGGCCATACCGAAGAAGACGCGTCGCTGGTCGTCGAGACGGCCCAAGGGACCTACGTCCTGACCCATACCTGGGCATTCCCGGACATCACCCCCGGCGACGCCCCGCTGACCTGGAACCAGGAGGCGCTCAACGCGAGCCGAGCAAAGGTTCTGCAACTCGCCGACTGGATTATCCCCGGTCATGGCAAGCTGGTCCCAAACCCTGAGAAGGCAAGGGAGTAGGGATAGTCGAGCCGCGTGCTGTTACCGTGTACCAGGCTAGAAATTCGAGAGCCGTTCGGTTGTTTCCGGGTCGAGAAAACTGGCAACGGTCGCCTCTGTTTCCAGTCGCAGGGCGGTGTGGATGTCACTGGCCGCGCACTGATTGAGCACGCGCTTCATCGCGCGGACGGCCAGCGGCGGCAGGCTACTCAGTTTCTCCGCCACACTGTGCGCCTCGGCGAGCAGACGGTCATCGCCGACCACGCGCCACGCCACGCCCAGGTCCAGCAGGGTACGGGCGTCATATTGCTCGCCCAGAAACAGCATTTCCCGGGCTTTGTTCAGCCCGACCAGGGCCGGTAAAAGCGAGGAGACGGCCCCCGTCACAAAGGCGTTGAGCGACACTTCGGGGAAAAACCCTCTGGCGCTTTCCGCCCAAATCGGGAAATCACAGTTGAGCGCCAACTCGAAGCCACCCCCGACGGCCCAGCCGTTGATGGCTCCCACCACCGGCTTCCCGCCAAAGACAATTGCCAGGGTCGCCCGCTGGACCGCGTCCACGGCTTCTCTGGCCTGCGCCTCATTTGCCGGCTGGCGATGCGCCTTACGGTCATCGCCAGCGCAAAAGGCGCGGCCCTGACCGGTAAAGATGATAGCGCGGGTCTCCGGGTCGGCATTGGCCTCGTCAAAGGCGCGAGCAATATCCACCATGAGCTGCTGGTTCATGGCGTTGAGACGCTCCGGCCGGTTCAGGGCTATGGTGCGCACCCCGCTGTCGCCCAGCCTGCTCAGAACGGTTTCATATTGAAAGGTGTCCATATCACTTCCTCCCACTGGGTTGCGTTTTTTCCTGCGTCCTCGAAGATAAGGTTCAACGACTCTGGGTAACCCGAACGGGCGCGTCCGATCAAGAACACGGGGGAATCTTTTCTCACGGATACATCTTGAGCTACAAAGATACTGGGAAGAATCATGTATTGCCAAAAAGCCCGAATCGTGGAGCCGGATAGTTGGGACCGTATCCACCCGGACTCACACGCCTGGGTCCGTCAGCATCGTGGGACAGAACTATGGGTGGAGGCCACCCCCCCGCAGGGCGCCTGCCCGGCCCTCCACGGCGGCATGGTGAACAATTCGGTGAAAACACCATATTTGTGGCGCGGACGTATTCGCTACCGGATGTCGTTAGACGTGCTTGAACTCTTACCCGAGAGCGCTGACGTATCAGATCAACCCTTACCTGACTGGATCGATGCACTGCACCCATGATACGACTCCTGCCATTCTCCATACAGCGGGTAAAAACAGGATACGCTGAGCAGCCAGCCCGGCCGGGGAGTCTCGACGCACGCCGGAAAGAGAGCGGCCGACAATGACGCGGGATGAAGAGATTCGGCAGGATTTGGAGCGGCAGTGGGCGAAGCTCGACGGTCCGCCGCGCCCGACGACGACGGGTATCTCCCGGTGCGCCTGTGGCCACCCGGCTCTGGTGCACGAACACGCCTGGAGCGGCCGCTGTCGCATCAGTCTGTGCGCTTGTCGCCAGTTCACGACAATACAGGAAGACCGCTAGCAACACGGCGTCCGGAACCGGTGCCAGACTCGGAACGGTTCTGAGTACTCTTGTCACATAGCGCCTGCTTCACCCGCTCTTCTCATTTGAGAAGGAGTGCGGTAGGACAACAACTATGCAGACAATAGCACGCTGGATACTCGTGATTGTCGGAGTATGTCTTTGTGGAGTCAGCTTGGCGCATGCGGACAGAATTGCCGAACTGCGCGCCCGGGCCGAGACCGGTGACGTGGAAGCGCAGTACGACCTCGCCTTCCTCTATGATAATGGCTACGGCGTCGCGCAAGACTACACCGAGGCCGGGGTATGGTATCGCCAGGCCGCCGAACAGGGCCATGCCACGGCGCAGTGGAACCTGGGAGTCATGTACGCCAACGGTCTTGGCGTCGCCGCGGATATGGCAACAGCGATAGCGTGGTATCGCCAAGCCGTCGAGCAGGGCCATGTGACGGCGCAGTACGACCTGGGCATTCTGTACTCATCGGGCAAGGGCGTTGAGCAAGACGACATCCAGGCCTTGCTCTTAATCAACCAGGCGGCCGATAATGCGGCCAAGCTGGCGGTCTATAAAGGCAACCGTGATGCGTTCAATGCCTCCAAGGCCACCGCCGCGAAATACGCTGGGGCGCGCGATAATCTGATTGCGCGTATGACGCACGCCCAGCTCACCCAAGCGGCCGAGCAGGGAGTCATGCTGGCCCAGGCAGAACTGGGCGTGCTCTACGGTCTGGGCCAACGCGCTGCCCAGGATGCGACCCAAGCGCTGAAATGGCATCGCCAAGCCGCCGAACAGGGCCATCCGCCGTCGCTCTATTTTATGGGGCTCCACTACTATACCGGCCAGGGCGTGGCCCAAGATGTGGCCGAGGCCGCCAAGTGGTATCGCCAAGCCGCCGAACAGGGCCATGCCGATGCGCAGTGGAACCTGGGGCTCATGCATCGCACCGGCCAGGGTGTGGCCCAAGATGTGGCCGAGGCCGCCAAGTGGTATCGCCAAGCCGCCGAACAGAGCCATGCCCAAGCCCAGATCAATCTGGGCTTCATGTATGCGACGGGACAAGGGGTCGAACAAAACGACACCCAAGCGGCGAATTGGTATCGCCGGGCGGCAAATCAGGGCGATGCCCAGGCACAGTATAATCTGGCGCTGCGCTATGCCAGGGGCCAGGGTACGCCGCTGGACTATGGCCAGGCCTATGTGTGGATCAATCTGGCGGCCACGAATGCCTCGGGCGAGCACAAGGACGCGGTGCTCAAAGTGCGTGAGTATATTGTTGCGCTTATGGAGCCGGAACAGATTGAGGAGGGAGAAGAACTCCTGCGCAAGTGGCGCCCGAAGCCCTGAGGCGGAGGGAGGCCCGGACTGCGCCTGCACCGCCCAGGCGCGGTGATATGATCCGGCCGCCTGTTCAAGAAGGAGGATGTGTATGCCCGGCCCTGAAGCCTTACCGAGTCTCCCCATGTCGGGTGTGATCGATGCCGACGGTCATATACTCGAAGCGCCTGATCTCTGGGAAAAATATTTGGAACCCAAATACCGTGACCGTGCGGTCCGTATCCGTAAAGACGACGACGGCCTGGAATATCTTGAGGTCAACGGCCAACCCTCCAAGATGACGCGCAAGGGCGCCCCTTCGGGGCTGGGTGTGATGGATCAGCTTGGGGGTATTGAGTATACCCGCGAGCCGACCGGGTCGGGCTATGTCGATAACGCCTCGTTTGGCTCTATGGACCCCAAAGAGCGGCTGCAACGCCTGGACATCGAGCATATTGAGAAGGTGTTTCTCTACCCCACGCTAGGCCTGCTATGGGAACCCGAATGTGAAGACCTCGAGCTGTCGATGGCCTATGCCCGGGCGTATAATCGCTGGCTGGTGGATTTTTGCTCAGATTCGGACGGCCGCCTGCTCCCCATTGCCCATATCCCCATCAGCATCCCCGAGCTTGCCGAAGCAGAGCTGCGTCGGGCGGCCAAGGATGGGATGAAAGGCTTTTTTGTGGCTCCGTATATCTGGAGCCGCAAAGCCCACGGCCATCCCGACCATGACCGCGTGTTTGCCGCGGCCCAGGATCTCGGCCTGCCGTTCGGCATTCACCCGTCGTTTGAGCCACACTGGGCGGCCCCAACCCGCTTTGGTCGGATGACGAGCTTCTCGACCGCTTTTTATCAGAACATCGCCGGTGGCGATGCCATTCGAGGGGGGTTTGTCTCGCTCTTTCAGTATGGGGTGTTCGACAAATTCCCGCAGCTCAAAGTCATCGTCCTGGAAGTGGGCGCGGGCTGGATCGGGTACTGGCTGGAACGCATGGACGCGGTCTACGACTCGCCGCTGGGCAAGAGTGTGCGGCTGAAAGACAAACCGAGTGCGTATTTCCGCCGCCAGTGCTGGATTTCGGGCGACCCGGATGAGCGGGCACTCGCCGGAGTGATGCCCTTTGTTGGAGAAGATCGATTTTTCTGGGCCAGCGATTTTCCGCATGCCGACCATCCACCCGAATATATTCCCAATTTGATTGAGCTCACAAATCTGATGACCGAGTCGGCCCGAGAGGGCATATTGGGAAAGAATGTGCTGAAGTGCTACGGCATGGATGCGTAGTCACAGGGCCGCTATGGCTTTTTTAATGCGCATCTGCCCTACGGCCGAATTTTGAAGACGTATGAATCGCCGGCATAAACAGAGGGACCGCTGGTCAGCGGCCCAAAGAGTAAACGTGTCCAGCATCTGCATATCGATTGGAGGACACGTTTCCTCTTTCTCATACTCCGTGGTGCGTAAGAGCGATCTTATTGCGGCTGGGGTACGATCCGCAGATACGGCTTTAGCGCCTTCCAACCGCCGGGGAATTTTTCCTTGGCTTCCTCGTTCGAGACCGCAGGGACAATGATCACGTCCTCCCCGTGTTTCCAGTTCACCGGGGTGGCGACTTTGTGTTGGGCGGTCAACTGACACGAGTCCAACACGCGCAGCACCTCGTCGAAGTTCCGCCCGGTGCTCATCGGATAGGTAATCATGAGCTTGATATTCTTGTCCGGACCAACCACAAACACCGAACGAACGGTTGCGTTGTCGACCGCCGTGCGGCCCTTGGCAGTCCCACTCGCATTCGGGTGAATCATGTCGTATAGCTTGGCAACGGCAAGGTCGGTATCGCCAATCAACGGATACGTGACGGCATGTCCCTGCGTTTCTTCAATGTCTTTGACCCACTCCGTGTGGTCGGATACCGGGTCAATGCTCAGGCCGATGATCTTGCAGTTACGCTTATCGAATTCCGGCTTGAGGCCGGCCATATAGCCCAACTCGGTGGTACACACCGGAGTAAAATCCTTGGGATGTGAAAACAAAATGGCCCAGCCATCTCCGATCCACTCATGAAAGTTGATCGTTCCCTCTGTTGTCTCCGCCGTAAAATTGGGAGCTTCCTCACCAATGTGTAACGCCATCATGCATCTCCTTCAATAATCATGCTGCTCACAGTTGCCGGTCCATCCACGGATCGATTCGTTTATAACGCCTTGCACGGAGGAGTGGAAGAGTGCTGCCTTCTCTCTGACAAGAAGCCAGAGCGTTCAGATTGCCCTGTCCTCGCCAATCTTCAGTCGCCCTTGTTCCTCCTTACATATCCAGCCGAAACCCCACCTTGATCTTGACCTGGAACTGATTGACGGTGCCATCCTGAATCATACCGCGCGCTTCAACGACCTCAAACCAATCCAGATTCTTGAGGGTTTGATTGGCCCGGGCGACTGCATTCTGAATGGCTTCTTCAATCGAATTCTCCGATACCCCAACCAATTCAATGAGCTTATACGTTTTGTCTGACATAACTCCTCCCTTCCGTCTCTCCATCTCGGGCTCGTATATGGCTTAACCTTCTGCCCAGGCTTTCATCTCTGCATCGCTCAGATAGCGAAAGCCAACATCAAGCGTGACCTGATACTGCCCAACTTTGCCATCCACGACTGTCCCGCGGAGCGCCTTGACCTCAAACCAGTCGAGCGCCTTGAGCGTCTTGTTGGCGCGATCAACCGCGTTGCTCACCGCCGCCGAGATCGACTGCTCCGAGGTGCCCACGATCTCCGTAATGACATAAGTTTTGTCCTGCATATCGCTTCCTCCTTTCCGACCCTTGTCACCTGGTCTTGTTCTGCCTCGCCTGCTTTTTGCCTCCCCACTATCCTTTGCCCCTGCTCTCCGCCTGTCAACCACAGGAGGGCTTTAGTCATACTCGCGGTAGTTGACCACACGCCAGCCCTCGGACTGCTGCCGCAGGGTCAACACGATATTCTTGGTAAATCGTCCGGCTCCGTCAACGTCAAAATCCGCCCTATACCGGAAGGACACGCTCGATTCGCCGCGCAGTGTTTCTTCAAGCAGTTCATAGTACACCCGCGGCTGCCGCGTTGTTGCATCGATCGACAAGCCCTCGGTCAGCCGAATTTCCTCCTCTACCCGGCTGCGGGCAAAGCCGGCGCAATAGGCTTTGGCGGTCGGCAGGTCAATACGCACATAGTGCGCGTCAAGAAAGAGTTCGGCCGTCCCCTGGGCCGTGTGGGGATCGGGCTGGCAGGTACTCAGCAGCAGCAGCCAGACAAGGCCCACGGGGAAGCGCCGAGCGGTCATGGCAGAAACTCCATCAGAATTTCTTTTTGAATAAGGCGTCCAATTGCGCCCGCGCATTTCCCCCGGAGGGGCGTGTCTGGCCCGGCGGCATATTCTTGAGCGCAAAGAATTCACAGAAATTTGCGGCGTCCTTATGCTGGACCAGGTCGGCCTGTGGTTCCCGGCAGGCGGCAGCGGCCCGCACATCGTAAAAAGCACAGTTGAGACAGCAGCGTACATCCGCCCCGCATCCCGTACACGTGTCGCGTCGTCCAATGGGCTCTTCGAGGGATATTTCTCTGTGGCACTGATAACAGGCTCGCACATCCGCCCCCATTCGGCTTCTGCTCTACCATACCCGGCACACGATTCGTTTTTTCATCGCAGGCCATCCTGCTTGGTCACTTTCTTCAAACCGGACTTGTTGATACCATTGAAGCCAGTAAATTGAAATTCCAATGACACCAGCACTCCGCGAGTTGTTTGACCGCTATACCGTATATCTGGAGGTAGAGAAAAGTGTCTCTACCCATACGCTGCGGAACTACTGCAGCGATCTGCACCAATTCTTCTCTTTTGTTGAAAAGCCGACGGAGCAGGCCGAGCCGAGTCAGGTCGAGGTCACCCGGATCAGCCACCACATCATTCAGGCTTTTTTGTCCACCTTGTACCGGCAGCATACGAAAAGCTCGATTAGTCGGAAGCTCTCGGCACTCAAGAGCTTTTTTCGTTTCTTGCTGCGCGAGGCCGTGATTGACCAAGACCCGACCCTCCACCTGAGTTCGCCCAAGCAAGACCACCCCCTTCCGACCTATCTCCCGGTTGACGACATGTTTCGTCTCTTAGACGCTCCCGCCCCAGATACCCCCGCCGAACTGCGTGATCGGGCCATACTCGAAGTGCTCTATTCGTGCGGGCTTCGAGTCAGTGAATTAACCGGTCTGAACTGGGAAGATATCGATCCCAACCTTGAAGTTCTGCGGGTGAAGGGCAAGGGGCAGAAGGAACGGATCGTGCCGATTGGCCGCACGGCGCTTGACGCTCTACACCGCTATAGGACAGAGATTCCGGCCTTGCTCGGCAATAATTATCAGTCCGCGTCCCGCGGCGGGTCGGCCGGTGACACCGGACCGGTTTTTCTCAACCAACGCGGCGGACGCCTCACTCCCCGGAGTGTAGCGCGACTGGTGACCAGCTATGCCAAACAATGCGGGCTGGCCCACAAGATCAGTCCCCACGCCCTGCGCCACACCTTTGCGACGCATTTGCTTGACGCAGGAGCTGACCTCCGGTCTATTCAGGAGTTGTTGGGCCATTCCAGCCTGTCCACCACACAACGCTACACCCACGTTAATTTAGACCGGCTGACCCAAGTGTATGATAAGGCACACCCGCGGGCCTGAGTCGACCCGCCTGTGGTTCATCCTCCGTGTCTGCTCTCACGTCGCCTGCCATAGTTCCTTGCCTGACATGTGCTATGAATAGGATACTATGATTCGATGGGTGGAGGACATACGGTGAACGCAGCCATGCATGGAACAACTATTCTCACCGTCCGGCGCGACGGCAAGGTCGCTATGGCGGGAGACGGGCAGGTCAGCCTGGGAGACACCGTCGTCAAGCACGCCGCCCGGAAAATCCGCCGTTTGTATAAGGACCGCATTCTGGCCGGCTTTGCGGGCGGGACGGCGGATGCCATTACCCTGTGCGAAAAATTCGAGGGCAAACTGGAAGAATATAATGGCAACCTCAGGCGGGCCGCAGTCGAACTGGCCCGGGACTGGCGGGCGGATCGGGTCTTACGGCGTCTTGAGGCGCTGCTGGCTGTCGTTGATCACGAGTCGTCCCTGCTGATCTCCGGTAGCGGAGATGTGCTTGAACCCGACGACGGGGTTCTCGCCATTGGATCGGGCGGCAATTATGCCCTGGCAGCAGCCCGCGCCCTAGTCGCCCACACGCCTCTGGATGCGGCCCGGATTGTTGAAGAGGCCATGCGCATCGCCGGAGCTATTTGCGTGTACACCAACGATCAGATTGTAGTGGAGGAATTATAAGATGACGGATGTCGTCGACGGGGCCGCCGTAGTCGTTCAAGACGCAGGCTCCCCAGTTATGACCCCGCGAGAAATCGTCTCTGAGCTGGACCGGTATATTATTGGCCAGGCCAAGGCCAAACGTTCCGTTGCGATTGCGCTGCGCAATCGCTGGAGACGGCAGCAGGTCCCGGAAGATTTGCGTGACGAGATTGCTCCCAAAAACATTTTAATGATCGGTCCGACCGGGGTCGGCAAAACCGAGATCGCCCGCCGTTTGGCGCGCCTGGCCCAGGCGCCGTTTATCAAAGTCGAGGCCTCAAAGTTTACCGAGGTCGGCTATGTGGGGCGCGATGTCGAGTCTATGGTACGGGACCTGACGGAACTGGCCGTCGGCCTGGTCAAGCAAGAAGAAAAGGAGCGTATTCACGTCAAGGCCCACGCTCAGGCGGAAGAGCAGTTGCTTGACCTCCTGCTTCCGCCAACTCCGTCAGCCTCGAATCTGAGTGAAGAGGGAGCACCAAGCGCCAGACACAGCACCCGGGAAAAAATGCGACGCATGCTCCACGAAGGGAAGCTGGACGAGCGGGAGGTTGAGCTTGAAATTACCCGCTCCGCCGCCCCCTTTGTCGAAGTCATGGCCCCCCAGGGCATGGAAGAAATGGAGAATCAGCTCAAAGAGATGTTCTCCAATATGATGCCCAAGCAAACCAAGAAACGTCGGGTAAAGGTTCCGGAAGCGCTCGATATTCTGGCGGTAGAAGAGGCCGATAAGCTGGTTGATATGGAAGCGGTCGTCCAGGAGGCTGTGCGTCGGGTTGAGCAGACTGGCATCATCTTTATTGACGAAATCGATAAAATTGCCGGTCGAGAAAACGCCCACGGTGCAGATGTCTCTCGCCAAGGGGTGCAGCGTGACCTGTTGCCGCTGGTCGAAGGCTGCACCGTCAACACCAAATACGGCATGGTCCGCACCGATCATATCCTTTTCGTCGCGTCGGGAGCATTCCATACCGCCAAACCTTCAGACCTGATTCCAGAATTTCAGGGGCGTTTCCCAATCCGGGTGGAGCTGGAATCGCTGACGCACGGCGACTTTGTGCGCATCCTGACAGAACCCAAAAATGCGTTGCTGACTCAGTATGTCGCCTTACTCGATACAGAAGACGTCAGGCTCAACTTTACGGTTGACGCCGTAGAGCAGATTGCTCAGATTGCCGCCACCGTGAATGAACGGACTGAAAACATCGGCGCACGGCGACTGCATACGGTAGTCGAACGGCTGGTCGAAGACCTGTCCTTTGACGCTCCGGAATTAAGCGGACGAGAGATGCCGATTGATGCCAAGTATGTCCGGGACAAGCTGGACGCGATTGTCAAAGACCAAGATTTGTCCCGATATATTCTATAGATATTGTAGGATCGCCCCTCCTTGGAAGGAAAGAGGGGACACAAAAAAGGGCGGCTTCTGTCGCCCTTTTCAGTCCGTCCTGTCGCCTCGGTCGGCTTTCAACAGTACTTATTTTGAGAAATTCACCGTTCCTCGGCCAATCTGTACAGGGGCTGAGACATGCATTTTATTCTGATCTGTTGGGCTGGATACAAACTCCATGGTGAAGCCCTCCGCATCGATATCGAGGTGCTTCCGAATTGCTTCAAGGATATCTTTACGCAACGCTTCCTTCTTTTCCGCAGTCAAGCCAAGTCGGTCGTCTTGTAAGACCAGAAGGAGGCGACTCTTTGCAGCGTCCTTACTGCCACCCTTACCAAAAAAATGCTGGATACGTTCCGTTAGTGTCATAACTTATCTCCCAAAGAGGATTTTTCCGAGCCGCTTGGCGAGACTATTATGGCCGTTCAACTCGGGAATCGGAACGTCTTCCCCAAGAATCCTGCGCGCGATACGCCCGTAGGCATCACCAGACGGCGAGCCGCCATTCAGGACGACCGGGGCTCCTTTGTTACCGGCAATCACGACTGCTTCATCTTCAGGGACAATCCCAAGAAGGCGGACGGCCAAGATGTCTAGCACATCTTGTTGGTCGAGCATGTCTCCTCGTTTGACCATGGCCATGGACATCCGATTAATAATGAGCTGAGGCTCGCCGAGCGAATTCTGCAGCAGACCAATGACGCGGTCCGCGTCGCGGACCGGAGAGACATCTGGAGTGGTGACGACGATCGCTTCATCGGCCGCTGCCACGGCGTTTCGGAACCCCTGCTCAATCCCGGCCGGGCAGTCTATTAAGACAAAATCGAATTCTTCCTTCAGCTGCGTAGACAAATCCCGCATCTGGTCGGCATTAATCGCCTCCTTCTGGTCAATCTGCGAAGCTGGAATCAGAAAGAGACTCGAAATCCGCTTGTCCTTGACCAGCGCCTGCCTCGGCTGACAGCGACCGCTCACAACATCGACGATATTGTATACGACCCGGTTCTCGACTCCCAGAATAAGGTCAAGATTGCGCAACCCGATATCCCCATCAATCAGCACAACCTTTTTCCCCTGGCTGGCGAGACCAAGGCCGATATTCGCGGTCGCGGTCGTTTTCCCGACCCCCCCCTTGCCTGAGGTAACGACGATTGCTCGTCCACTCATGGCTCACCTCTCCTATAACTTCCCGTTATACGGTTCGATCACAATCTGCTCATCCAGCACCCGAGCGACTTCCGGGTGGAGGACACCTCGGTGGTTTTGCCCCTCTTCCGGAATGGCGATCAAGGGTCCAATTCTGAGCTGTAACGGCGTCAGGTTGAGCGCGATAACCGCAGCCCTTTCGTTATCAGGATAGCCAGCGTGGACGACTCCACGTAGCGTTCCTATCACAACCACATCCCCTCCCGCGATGATTTCCGCCCCTTGGTTCACATCACCGGCCAGGATCACATCTCCATCAAAAACTTTCTTCTGTCCGCCCCGCAGCCCGTGGCGCAGGTATGATGCCCGCTGTCCTTCAGGCGGAATAGTGTCTTGGTCCGTTTTCTGCTTTCGGGGCGATGGTATGCTCTCCCGGACAGACAACCCTTCCTTGTATAACATCTTCCTGCTGGCGGCATTGTTTGAAACCGCATAGCGCAGCAGCACCTCTTCTCCGTGGAGGGTCTCCTTCAGATACCACCATTCTTCTTTTTGTAGGAGACGGCCCCCAAAGTGCAATACGATAGGGGAGCCACGAAAGAAACCGTTCGTCCGCGTCAATTCTTCCCCAACCGCTGCAACCACATCGGCAAATGGAGCATGGTCATCAAGGAGAAGGGTAGGGCCTTCCTTGAGTCCTTTTATGGAAAATAACGAGGTTCCCCCCTGTGACACGACCAACTCCACCCACTCGTTCACTTGAATGCAGGTATGGTCTATTCTAGACCACCCACAACCTCCTGTAGCAGAAAAACACATGGTCTACAATATCTAGTAGCTCGTATTTTTCCCACCGAGAAAGTTTGACCCTGTTTTCAGGCCGTGTTTAGCCAGATATAGTGGGGTTTCTTAGTTTCGCTCAAAGTCTAAGGAAACACCTGTACGAGCAACCGGAGAGAGGAGCAGGAGAGACCAACCCATGCATAGAGAAAGAGATCAGGAGATCCGTCGACGCCGCAAACGTCGCGAGAAAGCACTCAAACGCCGCATCAAAGAACTCAAGGCCGAGGCGAAGGGAAGAAAATCCGCAACTTCGTAATTTTCCCTCTCCGTCAGTCCCATACAGAAAGACGCCAAGACTTTAGCGAACGCGGAGTTGAAAGCGGGTTGCGCCAGACCGAAGTGCAATCGCGTCTGGCCGGATTTCGACAACCGTATAGCCTTCAATAGCATCGCCTTCACGGACAAGGGTCAACGGGCTCCCCCCGACCCTGACAAGGGCTTTTCGCCGTGTAGACTCGGGTGACCACTGAAGAAAGCTGACCGCTGAATTGGCCGGGGCAGAAGCATAAACCTCTTCCGATTCGTCCGGCTCCGCTATATCTGTCGGCCCCCCTGACGCAAGCGGCTGTTCTTGTTCAGAGCGCTCCGCCTTCCTACCTTGCCCCCCAATGTGCGAGACGCGGTCTTCGCGCCTTTGAGGGGCTTCCCGTTTTTGATGGACCTTCTCTCCACCTCGCTCAGAAAACCCCTGAGGGGTGGCGTCCACAAGCGAGGTGCGCAGAGCGATTTGGGGCGAGGAAGCAAAGGGAGAATCCTGGAGAGACGGAGGCTCTGAGAGGGCAAGAGGATACTCAGGAGGCAGGGGAGTAGTGACGCTCCACTGTTCTTCTTGGGCTCGCTCCTCCGTGACGGCGGAGACGGTTTTCTCGGGCTCTTCAAAATTTACAGGTGCAACCGGTGGAAGCGTTCCACCTTCTTCTGGAGGGATTTCTTCCTGATGGGTTATCCATATGCCTACGGCAAATCCAACCAGAAGAAAGCTCATACCAGCCGCCCACAGTAGAGATCGGTGCGGAGAAGTAGTGGAGAGAGGTCGAGGAGGGCCCGCCAGTATACGAGCCCGGCCCTGGACGTCCTGCCCGTGTCTTTCTCCTTCAATTTTTCTCAGGGCGTCAAGAATCGTACTCATGTGCCCCTCCCACTTGGCTCCAGTTGTTCAATGACTTGATCCGCTCTCCACGACCTACTCCTTGCCGTGCCCTCGTTGGACGCTGGGCGGCAAATGAACTCCCTACCGGCTCTCTTAGACTCAGACTCGGCGGTGTATACTCGGGAAGGCGACGATACAAGAGAATCAGGGTCTGCGGCCCAACGATCCCATCGGGTACGAGGCGCTGCATTTTCTGGAATTGTGCGACAGCGTCTTGCGTGTGTGGTCCAAAAAACGGCGTCGGCCTTCCCGCCTGATGGACAAGCAGGGCCCCCATATGAGACGGCGTGGGGACATTGGCCAATAAGGTTTGTAATTTCTCGACCTTTGGTCCGCTACTGCCCAGAGCCAAGGTCGTTCGGATCTCCTCGTAGTTTTTCCAAAAGACGTGCGCTTCTCGAATCCAGCGCTGCGTAATCACTTCGAGTGGCACGATATAATCTCTCTCCAGCCGGATAAGGCAGTGGGTCTCTGTCATCCGACTGATCAAAGCAAAGCGCGTCTGCTGAGAGGGTGGAACGGCCAAACCGATCATCACTGGCAGGTCCAGCAGAGTCAGGAGGCGGATATCGCTCCGCACGGGCAGATACTCAAGCCCGCGAGCAGCGGCAATGGCGGCAAGGTCGAGTTTGCCGCCTTGCCACTCCATTTCTTCCAGAGGCGACGCCTGCCACGTGGCAATCAACTCGCGTGTTGCGCGTACCGCACTGGGCAGCATCTCATCCTGTTGGAGCGCGTGGAGTAATTCCTGAGGGGTGGAGGTTGCAAGGTCTGCGGCCCGCGGCTCCAAAGTTGAGGGCAGTGTTTCCGTTCCTTCCTGTTCTTCCTGAGAAACGCCTTGCTGCGTTTCCGGTACGGGAAGAGCGGCCGCTGGAGGAGAGAGTCCTACATATTCGTGTGATGCCCACATATCCAGTTGATTCCACACCGCAGGAATATTAAATCTTCCCCCGACCAGCAGGAATCCGCCAACAACGAGGGCGGTTGCTGCCGTGGCCGATAGCCAGCGCAAGTGCGGGCGGCGAGGCGTATGACGACGTAATTCCGTGATCGCTTGCCGAATCGTCTGTGGCCGTATGCGCGCCGCTTCTTGGGTATAGCCAACCAACAGCGCACGGTGGCACAGGATATTGATGAGTCGCGGGATGCCGCCCGAAAAACGGTACACTTGCCGCAGGGCCGCGGGCGAAAAAAGTGACGCTGCTCGTCCGTCTGTGGCAACGCTGAGCCGGTGGCGGACATAGGCCGCGGTTTCTTGTACGCCCAGGGGCTCAAGGTGCCAGCGTACGGTCACGCGCTGGTCGAGCTGAGCCAGTGCAGGCTGGGCCAGGATTTCACGCAGTTCTGGTTGCCCGGCAAGAATGATGTGCAGCAGCTTTTCTTGTTCGGTCTCAAGGTTAGAGAGGAGACGGAGCTGTTCTAAAACCGACGCTGCCAGGTTCTGGGCTTCATCTATAATCACTACCACCCGTCGTCTCGCGGCCTGTTGGGCGAGCAGAAAACGGTTGAGTTCGTCGGTTAACGCTTTTTTGCTCGTCGAGTCGGACGGTAGTCCGAGGTCGGCATTGAGCGCTTGCAAGAGCTCGACATCGGACAGCGCGGGATTAAAGAGATACGCTAGCGTTGTCGACGCATTCAGATCGCTCGCCAGGGTCCGCAGGAGCGTCGTTTTTCCCGCCCCAATTTCTCCGGTCAGGACAACCACGCCATGGCCTTCATGCACCCCAAACAGGAGATGACCAAGGGCCTCCTGGTGAGTGGCGCTCAGAAAGAGGTAACGTGGGTCTGGGGTGAGGCGGAACGGATTTTCCTGAAAACCATAAAGGGCTTCATACATAGGCGTCTGACATACTGTCTCACGGGACTGAAAAGAGTAAACGTGTCCTCCCTCACATCGCCAAAGCTGGACACGTTCACTCTTTTGAAACGTGCCTGTGGACTCCCTTTCATACTGAGCGTGGCTCAGTATGGAGTCAAGAGCGAAGCCAGACAATTGCCTTCGGGGAAGAGATTCGGTAGAGTGGGGCAGCATCATGGATCACGCGAGAGACCCACGCTATGCTGCCTCGGGCGTCGATAGCACACAGGCCGAAGCAGGCTTAAATCGACTCCGTGCCTGGGTCGAACAAACCTTCTCCTTTAATCCGACCGCGCGTCCCTATCTGCCCCTTGGATATTTTGCCAACATCATTCGTCTCGACGCGCTCGACCTCGGCATTGGCATTACCACCGATGGAGTTGGAACCAAACTCCTGGTGGCAGAACTCCTGGGAAAATACGATACGGTTGGCCTTGACTGCATCGCCATGAACGTCAACGACTTGTTGTGCGTTGGTGCGACCCCGATCTCGTTTGTTGATTATGTCGCGGTCGAGAGCTTGCAACCGGATGTGCTCGACGCCTTAGGTCAGGGCTTGCACCGAGGTGCGGAGCAGGCCAGAGTCAATATTGCCGGTGGAGAGATTGCGCAACTCAGGGAGATGGTTCACGGCGTTCGGGACGGCGGGGGCCTGGACCTGGCCGGTACCGCCATCGGGACGGTTCCACTTGACCGCGTCATTATCGGTAAAGGGGTCGAGCCAGGTGATACGCTGATCGGACTTGCCAGCAGCGGCATCCACAGTAACGGCTTAACCTTGGCCCGACAGGTCCTGCTCAAAGATGCCCGACTCAAGGTCGATAGCTATCTACCGGAACTGGGACGCACCGTCGGAGAAGAACTGCTGGAACCGACCCATATTTATGTTCCTGAAATCACCGCCATGTTCGCGGCCAACGTTCAACTCAAAGCCCTGATCCACATTACCGGAGACGGCTTTTTCAATCTCACCCGGACCGAGGCCGCAGTAGGATATCATATTCATAGCCTTCCTCCGCCTCCTCCGGTCTTCACGGTGCTACAAGACGTTGGGCAGATCACCGACGCGGAAATGTACCAAGTCTATAATATGGGGATAGGCTTCTGTGTCGTGGTGGCTGAGGCTGAGGCTGAGCGCGTAATACAGATCGCCACCGATCATGGTGTCCAAGCCTGGCGCCTCGGCACGACGGTCGCCTCCCCAGAGCGGACGATCATCATCGAGCCCCGGAACCTCAAGGGCACGGCGGGGCACTTCGGTCCGCTGAAATGATGCCAACGCTATGGCCGACGTCAACGACCCACATAGCCTTGCCAGCCTCAATCGCAAATCACTTCTTGAACTGACCGTCGTCGGCCGAAAGACGGGTACACCACGCACAGTCAAAATCTGGTTTGTGGCAACCCAGGACAAGATTTATGTCTCGTCCGGTCGAGGCTCAGACTCGCAGTGGGTAAAGAACCTGAAACAGACACCGACCGTCACCTGTAAAATGGGCTCAACCCGCCTCCAGGGAACGGCAGCTTGGCTGGAGGGGAAACAGGTTCAAGACGATATCTTTCCGCTCTTCTTTCGCAAATATTTCCGCGCCCGTATTTTTCGCTGGATCGGCTGGTATCAAGAAGCCTTCGCCTTTGAGATTACCCCGCAGCAAGCCCAGGGCTGAAACCGATTTTGCGTACAGGACCCGAAAGCGGTTTGGGCAGACAGGTTCACCTGAGTACCCTGCCCTAGTCGGTCATCACATCCAAACGCAGACAGAGCTCGGTCAGCGTTGGATGGTTCTCAACGGTTTCCTGGCCTTCGGGGATGGCCTTGTCGTACAGAAAGAATAATTGTCCGTAGACGGCCAGGTCGGCAACGCTGGGCTGGTCCAGGCCAAAGAAGAAGGGACCCCGCCCGACCATCTTGACCAGGGCGGCTAAGTGCCCGTCGAGTTCGCGTACCAGTATGTCTGCGGGCAGACGTCCCGTCCCCTGCGCCCGAACCTGTGACCGCATCAGGCGCGGTGCCATAAGCTTGACCAGGGGACGCAGCAGCGGCGGCGCTGCGGATACAAAAAGGTGGAGCGCGCGTTTGGCATTGGCCGGGACCGTCCAACGCAGGGCCAAGCCGTACCAATACAGGGACTCGTCCGCCCAATCCTCAATCAAGCGTTGTTGCGCGGCAATCAGGGGATCGGCCGACAGTAGTGGCGGGCTCGGCTGGTAGGCGTCAAGCGCGCGCAGGATAAACGTCGAATCAAAGAGCAGCTGTCCATCCAGTTCAAGCGCCGGCATCTTGCCCGTCGTGGGATTATGTCGCCGGAGGTCCTGAAACGTGTGGGGCTCATGGATCTCAAACGGCAATCGTTTGAGCATCAGGCCCCGATAGACCTTCTCCACAAAAGGTGAGCGGCGTGAGCCGTGGAGAATAATTTTGTGCTGGTCGGCCATCGACCTTAGCGCAGACCGCGGAAGAACGCCCGAATATCCTCGACCAGCAGCGCCGGTTGTTCCATGGCCGCAAAATGGCCGCCGGCCGGCATGGCAGTCCAGCGCTGAACATTATACGCCCGCTCGGCCCATTCCCGCGGCGGGGAGGCTATCTCTTTTGGAAAGGCGGTGATCCCGGTGGGGACACTCACTTTTTCGTCTTTTCCCAGCCGCCATGGGTGGTGGCGCTCTTCGTAATAAATCCGTGAGGCCGAATGGAAGGTTTGCGTGACCCAGTAGATCATGACGTTGGTCAGCAGTTGGTCTTTGGTATAGGAGTTTTCCGGATTTCCGTCACAGTCACTCCAGGTCCGAAACTTTTCAACGATCCAGGCACAGACGCCAACCGGCGAGTCGTTGAGCGCAAAGCCCAAGGTCTGCGGCTTGGTACCCTGAATTTCCTGGTAGCCGCGTTCCTCTCGTTGCCAGGTTCTCATCCCTTTCAGAAATGCCTCCTCCGCAGGGCTCAAGTTTTGGCGGTTGGCGGGATGGGGCGCAATCCCGACCATATTGAGATGCACACCGATCAACTGTTCAGGGTAGGCATAGCCCAGCCGGGACGAAATCATTGAGCCCCAATCGCCCCCCTGGGCGCCGTAGCGCTCATAGCCGAGGACCTCCGTCATCAAGACGGCGAACCACTCGGCCATACGACTGATGTTGACTTTGCGCTCTTGGGGCGGGTCGGAAAATCCATAGCCCGGCAGAGACGGCACCACCACATCGAAGGCGTCGGCCGGGTCACCGCCGTGGGCGGCGGGATCGGTCAACGGCCCGATCACCTCCATAAACTCATAAAACGAGCCGGGCCAACCGTGCGAAATAATCAGCGGCAGCGGCGCGGGACCTTTCCCCCGCGCATGGATAAAATGAATCCCCTGGCCGGCTATGCTGGTTTTGAAATGCGCCCAGCGATTCATCGCCCGTTCCTGGGCACGCCAGTCGTACTCAGCGCGCCAGTATTCAACGAGTTGCTGAATATAGGAGAGATTCGCCCCGTAATCCCAGTCTGAATCGGGCAGTTCGCCCGGCCAGCGAACACGGCTGAGCCGATTTTCCAGATCGTCCAGCACCGCATCCGGAATGGTAATCGTAAAAGGTTCCGGTGGTGGGTATGCCATGTGTATTTCTCCTTCCGTATTGCAGCGCGGATGCAGACGCTGCCCCGACCAGGCCCTGATATCCGCTCCGTTTCAGTCTTGCGTGTCCGCTTGCCTTTTCCGCCGTGCCTTCAGCCGTTCGCTTATTCCTTTTTCATGGCCGCGATCGCTGGGCTGATAATACCGACGTTGGATCAGCTTCTCGGGCAAATGGGTCTGGGTCACAACGGCATCCTCGTAATCGTGCGCATACTCATACCCCTTGCCATAGCCCAGGTTTTTCATCAGCTTTGTCGGCGCGTTGCGCAAATGGAGTGGAACAGGCAAGGGACCATGGGTCTGCACATCAGCTTGGGCGGCTTTCATAGCTTTATATGAGGCGTTCGATTTGGGTGCGGTCGCCAGGTAGGTAGCGGCTTGAGCTAATGGAATACGCGCCTCCGGCAGCCCGACGAAATGCACCGCTTCCTTTGTCGCGATAGCCAGAGACAATGCCTGCGGGTCGGCATTGCCAATGTCCTCGGCTGCAAAGATGACCATCCGTCTGGCAATAAAGAGGATATCTTCCCCAGCCTCCAGCATGCGCAGCATCCAGTACACCGCCGCGTCGGGATCACTCCCGCGCAAGCTCTTAATGAAGGCGGAGATGACATTATAATGTTCCTCCCCGGCCTTATCGTACAGGAGGGCCTTCTGCTGGGCTGCTTCTTGTACCAGGGCCAGGTCGAGCTGGCTGGCTTTTTTTTGGACCGCCAGGGTCGTTGCGACCTCAAGGGTGTTGAGGGCAACCCGGGCATCTCCCTGCGCGGACTCGGCGATGGCCCGCAGCACGGCTTCGTCCGCTCCAAGCCGATACTGCCCCAGACCGCGGTCGGTGTCTTGCAGGGCGCGAGACAGAATCTGGACCAACTGCTCGGCTTCCATCGCTTCCAGCACCACCACGCGAGAGCGCGACAAGAGGGGCGCAATCACCTCAAAAGACGGGTTTTCCGTTGTTGCGCCAATCAGGATAATCAGACCCTGCTCGACATGCGGCAGAAAGGCGTCCTGTTGGGCTTTATTGAAACGGTGAATCTCGTCCACAAATAAAACGGTCGCTTGGCCCGTTTGCTGCTGCTGCCGCTGCGCGTCCGCCAGGATGAGACGCAGCTCTTTGACCCCGGCCAGCACGGCCGAGAAGCTCACCCAGGGCAGCTCGACGGCCTGAGCGAGCACCCGTGCCAGGGTCGTTTTGCCGCTGCCGGGCGGCCCCCATAAGATCAGAGAGGTCAGCGTTTTCTGCTCAATCATTTGCCGCAGGAGACGGCCTGGCCCGAGGAGATGCGTCTGACCAACATAGCTATCCAGCGTCTGGGGTCGCATCCGTTCGGCCAGAGGGGCTTTCTTGGCTGCTTCCTTTTCGGCAGTATGAGCAAATAAATTGTGCTGGTCCTTCAGATGAGGCTGACGGATTGCCATAGGTCCACCATTATACGCTAGGCACGGAGAAAAGGGAGCGCCCTCACCGCTTCGCCCGATATATGCAGACGATCGGTCTGGTCATCAAGGTCAATACGCCCGCGGCGATTGCGTTGGGTCGCGATCTGGTTGCGTGGCTGCAAAAGCGCGGCAAGACCATTCTGCCGGAGGACCGCACCAGTGAAGAGCTCGGTCTTGAGCGGGGGTGGCGTAAAGTCGAGATCATGGCCCAGGCCGACCTGGTGGTCGTGCTGGGCGGTGACGGGACGCTGCTCAGCGTCGCCCGGCGGGCCACTGCGCGGGAAGTGCCTATTCTGGGCGTCAATCTTGGCGGGCTGGGCTTTCTGACCGAAACAACGACCGCAGAACTGCTGCCCACGCTTGAACGTATCCTCGCCGGGGATTATGCCATCGAGCGGCGCAGCCTGCTCGCCACCACGCTGGTCCGCGACCGGCAACCGGTCGGCACGTTTCAGGCGCTGAATGACGCAGTCATCAATAAAGGCGCCCTGGCCCGTATCATGGACCTGGCCACCTGGGTGGATGGCAAACATCTCTGTACCTATAAAGCGGACGGGCTCATTGTTGCCACCCCAACCGGCTCGACCGCCTATTCCCTGGCGGCGGGCGGGCCGATTATCGATGCCACGCTGGACGTTGTCGTGCTGACGCCCATCTGTCCGCATACCTTGACAAACCGCCCGGTTATTCTCCCCGACCAAGCCGATATCAAAGTGGAGGTTCAGACGCCGGATGAGGACGTCACCCTGACCCTGGACGGCCAGGAAGGACATCCGCTCAAGAGTGGGGATACCGTGTGTATTCAACGCTCCCGCGTGACCGTACCGCTCATCATCTCCCCCAATCGGACCTTCTTTGAGGTCCTGCGCAGCAAACTCCGCTGGGGGGAGAGATAGCTCCACTGGCCGCCCTGCCAGGCTCAGGCTTTGACTCGAATCCCGCGGACATCAGCGACGCACTAGCGACTACCCCGGCTCGCTTGTGGCCATGGTCCGTCTGGTATGCGCCTTGACCGGACTCGACAGGCTCCCATATATACAAGGCGGGCAGCCCAGAGAGAAGGAAGATCACCGTGAAATATTCTGCTTGTGTTATTGCGACCGTGGTCACAATAAGTGTCTTTTTTCAGCCATCCCCCACCGCAGCAAACCCCTGCCAGGAGGCGCACGAGTATCTGGGTCTCACCCTCCACCCAACCAAGCAGGCGGATGCCCCCGGTCTCCCCATTGCCGAGATTACCCAGCTCACCCCAGGCTCACGCGTTGGGTTGCGCACGGGCGATGTCCTTGAGCAGGTGAATAGCTGGCCTATTCAGGACTGTAAGAGTTACCGCAATGCGGTCCGCGATGCCCAGAAAAAGCAAAAGGCCGTCCTGCTGTTAGTCGCCCGCAAGGGAAAACGGCGCCCGATCTTCTTTGAGCCCGAAATCTGGCAACGGATAGAAGAGAAGAAAGAGGAGAAACAGGCGGTCGCCAGCCTGCAAACCATGTTGACGGCACCGTTACCGGAAGGCGTGCAAGCGAGAACGGAGGCCATCGGCGACCAGGCCCTGGCTACCTTGCGCGGGCTGGAAACGCTGGCCGTGCTTTCCGGTCCGCTGCCAGTCTACGAGAAGAGCGTCCGAGAAGCCAGGAATCGTATCCGCACTCTGAGCCGCCAAAGCCAGGGCGAGGCAGAGAAACGCGTGGTGGCCGGCGCCCGAGTCCTGTTCGGTTATTATGAGGCGGCCCGCGCGATCCGGCAGTATAAGCATGACTACCTCAGCAGCGAACGGAAAGACCTCCGGCAGGGCCGAGCCGCAAGCTTTAGGTCTGAAGCCGTTCCTTATTTTTATGACTCGCCGGTCACCGCCTGGGTGGATAAATATCCGTTTCTCCGTTCCAGCATTAAAGACTCGCCGGATAAACTGGGCTTTGATTTTATCGAGCGGCCCGGCAGTTGGGACCCGGACCGAGCGGTTCGGCTCCTGTGGCAGCAGGCCCGAAATGAAACAGACAAATTTGCCCAGTGGATGAACGGACAGGCGAACGCACGGTCAACACCCTAAGGTCTCGGGCTGGAAGAAGAGAACCTGGGGCGTAGGCTCAACCGTCTCGCGCTTCTTCCGGTCCGCCGGGGGTCGGCGGCGCAGACGCCTCAGCCGCTTGATACGTGCCCGCATATCTCCGCAGCCTGCCCTCTTGAAAAACACCACCTACCCCAGATAAACATCTCATTCCGGTCATGACCTATCGACCCAGCACAACACGAATCACAGCAAGGAGGGAAGTATGCCCCTAGGTCAGCAAGAACAAGCCTTTATTGATCAACTCGTGGCCGCCGGCGGCCGCGGCTTTAACGAAATGGAGGTTGCGGAAGCCCGAGAGGCCATTCTGCCGCTCTTCCAGGTTGAAAATCCGGAGCCGGTTGCCAGGGTTGAAGACCGGACCATTTCGACCCTGAACGGTGACCTGCCGATTCGGCTCTACACGCCCGAGGGCGACGGTCCGCTGCCCGTTCTGGTCTTTTTTCATGGGGGCGGCTGGGTAGTTGGAAACCTCGAAAGCCATGATGCAACCTGTCGCGCCCTGACTAACGCCGCCGGCTGCATCACGATTGCCGTCGATTACCGCCTCGCTCCGGAGCACAAATTTCCCGCGGCACCTGAGGATTGCTACGAAGCGACCAAGTGGGCGGTATTAAATGTCGCTTCTATTGGCGGCGACCCGCAACGGGTGGCGGTTGGCGGTGATAGTGCCGGCGGCAACCTGGCCGCAGCAGTGGCGCTCATGTCTGGTGATCGTGGCGCCCCTTCGTTCGCCTACCAGCTCCTGCTCTATCCGGTCACCAACCATTCCTTTGATACCGAGTCGTGTAAGCAGAACGGGGAAGGTTATCTGCTGACCAAGGATTCCATGGTGTGGTTCTGGGATCATTATCTTGAAAACGACGAGGCGGGCAAGAACCCGTACGCCTCCCCGCTCCTGGCCAAATACGTGAACAGTCCGCCGCCGGGGCTGGTCATCACGGCCGAGTTTGACCCTCTGCGCGACGAAGGCGAAGCCTACGGCAAAAAGCTCCAGGACGCCGGCGCTGATATCACCATATCCCGCTACGACGGAACGATTCACGGCTTCTTCAGCTTCTTCCATCTCGACGCCCAGAAGAAAGCGCTGGCAGAAGTGGCTGAGGGACTGAAAACGGCGTTCGCCCAATAAACGCGCGTAGGACTGCGCGCCTATTTCTTTCCATCCAATGTAGAGGGGTGGCCCGGTACGGCTGCCCCTTCTTTTTGCCCCATCCCCCTCGGCATTGACTGTCTCCTGCCAGGGCATTAGCCTGAAAAAAGAATAGTCAACTCCACGGAGGTATGTATGGCTTCAACTATGACGTATTCCCGTCCCGCGGCCTATGCATCCGAGGTGGCGCGAGCGGCGTTTATTCGCCGCACCTATACCCATCTCGCGTTGGCAATATTGGCCTTTATCCTGGTCGAAAATCTCCTGTTGCAGTCGTCGTTTGCGCCGGCTCTGGTTCAGACCATGGTTGGTGGTTACGGCTGGTTCGTCGTGCTGGCCGCGTTCATGGGCGTGTCCTGGCTGGCCGACCGTTGGGCGCAGTCGGATGCCTCGCCGCAGATGCAATACCTGGGACTGGGACTGTATATCGTGGCCGAGGCAGTCATCTTTCTGCCCATGCTGTATATTGCGACGCATTATAGCTCGCCGGATGTTATTCCTACGGCCGGACTGATGACCTTGCTGTTGTTTGGCGGGCTGACGTTCACGGCTTTCACCACCCGCAAAGACTTCTCTTTTCTGCGGGGTATTCTCTCCGTAGGCGGATTTGTCGCCCTGGGGGTAATTTTGGCCAGCATGATGTTTGGCTTTAGCCTGGGGTTGTTCTTCTCCGCCATTATGGTCGCCTTTGCCGCCGGGTCTATTCTGTATACGACCTCGAACATTATTCACCACTATCGGCCCGACCAGCACGTCGCCGCCTCGCTGGCGCTGTTTGCCGGTGTGGCCCTGATGTTCTGGTATATTTTGCAGATCCTGCTCTCTCTGGCGCGTGATGACTAGCGGCCAGGGCAACCCTTGTGGTTGCCCTGTTTCGGACCACTTCCTCAGCATCGCCATTCCGTCACCGTTGCTGTCCCAGCACAATCCCTGTCAGCAGGCCCACCGCTCCTATCCCTTGGAGCAGGCTCACTGACTCGTCGAGAAATATCCAGGCCAACAGGGCGGCTCCAAGCGGTTCGCCAAGAATCGCTAGTGCGACCAGTGTCGGAGACATATAGGCTAATGCCCAGTTCAGAATGGTGTGGCCCACCACTTGGGGAATAAGGGCAAGCAGGACCAGGACGAGGTAGACTCGTGGGGCATATCCCAGCAGCGGCAGTTGGAGGATAAAGCAGCCGGCGAGTAAGATAACTGCCGCACACCCATAGACCAGCCCAACATACACGCTCAGGCCGAGGCGCGGTCGGGCTACGCGTCCACACAGCAGATAGGCAGATATCATGACTGCGCCGCATACGGCTAAGACGTCGCCGTACAGCGCGGACTCTAGGGCCGGCCCGGCCTGTTGAAAATCGTTCCAGCCTATGCACAGGCTGCCCAGCAATGCCACGCCTATCCCACACCATTGACGCCGGACGAGTCGCTCTCGCCAGATGATATATCCGGCGATGGCGAGCAGGAGCGGGTTCATGGTCACCAGTGCGACGGAACTCGCGACAGAGGTGTAGCGGAGCGAGGCAATCCAGGCGGCAAAGTGGAGGGCCAGACACAGACCGGCCACACTCACCACCCACAGGTCGGGAACCGAGAGCGAGCCACCCGCGGTTCGGAGCCGGACAAGGCTCAGCGGAGTGAATATCAGCGCGGCGAGACCCAGCCGAAAGGCGGCCACCACGAGCGGCGGGACGTCAGGGACGAGCTTTATCAGTGGCGCGGCAGTCGAAATGGCGAGGATACCCACCCCCAGGACAGCCAGCGTTCCGCGCGGTCTGGCTCCACTCATCCGCCCTCCGGAATGAGGCGGGCCTTACAACTGAAATTGCATCATGCCGAAGCCCACGACCATGGTTCCTTCTTCATACATGACGACTTCGCCTTGGGCGCCCTCGACCGCTCCAGCCACCGCAATCCAGTTGCGGATCTCGTGCGTGCCGTTGCCGATCGTATCCAGCTCCGCATCCGTGATGTCGAACATGGCCGGGTCCTGTTTACACAGCAGATCGAGGAATTTTTGATCGAACTGCGCATCCACCTTACCCATATCCGGCGTGCCAACCGCATGGGACAAGCCACCCGTGCCGAGCAGGGCCACGCGCCGGGAGCTGTCCCACGACCGGATGGCTTGCCCGACCATCCGCCCGAAATCATAACACCGCTTCAGGCTCGGCAGGGGTGGCAGGACACAGTTCTGGATCAGCCACAGATAGGACATGTCCCACTGCGGTGTGAGAAAATTCAGACAGGTAAGAAAGCCATGGTCTAAACCGACTTCGCCAATCCGCGTCAAATCGAAGCCCTGACGCACTCCTTCGTCCAGGACCGCTTCAGCCAGCGCCGGCTCAAATCTGACCGAGATGCTATTGCAGGGCACGCCGAGCCAGTTTTCTACTGGACCAACACTCGTTTCAGCCGTCACCACGCCAAACGACGGATAGCGGCGCGGGTCGAGCGCGTTGAAATGTTCGTCTGAGATAACGACGATCGTATCGGCTCCGGCAGAGGTAAAGGTTTCCCGGAGGGTATCGAATCCAGTATTGATCCTCCCCCAGGTGGCCTCATCCGCCATCTGGGGCGCGCTCATCATCAGGGGACTGTGAACTGACGACATGCCTGCAACGATATTCGCCATTTGGTTCTCCTTTTTCCTTCTATTCCCTCTCCCCTGGTGGGAGAGGGCTAGGGTGAGGGGGAATACAGAAACTTCCCTAGCCTGCCGCTTCTTTCACCTGCTGCACATACTGCGGGATCTCCACCCCCATGGCCAGGGCAAACTGGACCAGAATGTAGGGATGTATTCCGTGCGTATACAGCCACCCCCAGTCCGGGTCTTTGAGCCGCGTCCGCTCTTCGTCCGTGACATCGTAGTTTGCCAGAATCCCCTCGGGGTCTTTCCGATACTGGGCTAACTCCGTCTCGGATCGAAACAGGTCAACCAGCATGATGTTCAAGCTTTGCGCACTCATAGGTCCTCCCTTTTCTCTCAGAGCCTGTTGGAGCAACGCCCTGCTCCCTCGTATACGCGCCTCAAACATGGCTTGTCAATCAATACAAACCGGTGTCTACTGGAGAAAGCACAGCACACGGGCAGAAACGGTGGGAGGAGAAGCGCGCTTATCAGGGAGGTGCCACGATGAGTCTTTCACCCGCGGACAATGCTGTCGCCGCCTTGGACTGGCCGACGACAGCGGGTAGGACCTCAGTCCCGTATCAGGTCTTTTGCGACCCTGCCGTGTACCATCGTGAACAAGAACGCATCTTCAGAGGTCCGACCTGGAGCTATGTGGGTCTCGAAGCGGAGGTCGCCAACCCGGGCGATTTTCGGTCAACCTTTGTCGGCGACACACCCATCGTTGTATCGCGCGACAAGGCGGGCAAGCTGCACGCCTTTGTGAATCGGTGCGCGCATCGCGGGGCGCTGGTGTGCCGCGAGTCTCAGGGTAACCGGGCAACCCATACCTGTATCTACCACCAGTGGAGTTATAACCAGCAGGGCGATCTGATTGGCGTCCCGTTTCGCACCGGCATTCATCGCCAGGGCGGCTACCCCGCCGACTTTGATCTTGCCCAGCACTCCCTCCAAAAACTGCGCCTAGATACCTATAACGGTCTTATCTTCGCCTCCTTTTCTGCTGAGGTGGAGCCGCTGGCCGACTATCTTGGTCCGGCCATGCGGCCCTGGCTCGACCGGGTCTTCAACCGACCGGTCCGGGTGTTAGGCTACGCCCGTCAATTCATTCATGCCAACTGGAAACTCTACTCGGAGAACGTGAAGGACCCCTATCACGCCAGTCTGTTGCATCTCTTTCACACGACTTTTGGTATCTATCGTTCATCCCAGGGGGGCGGGGTCATTATGGATGAGTCGGGCCGACACAGCATGCTGCGCGCGTATAAGAAGACGGAGCAGGAAGAGCGGGCCGCCTACACGGGCAAGAATATCCGCAGTTACCAGACGGACTACACCCTCGCCGACCCCTCCCTCCTCACCTCACGCAAGGAATTCGAGCTGGAATTAACCAACCACATCCAGATGATTTTTCCCTGCCTGGTCGTTCAGCAGATTCAAAACACGCTGGCGACCCGCCATATTCTGCCCAAGGGACCGGATCAGTTTGAACTACTGTTTACGTTCTTTGGCTATGACGACGACGATGAAGAACTCCGTAACATCCGTATCAAACAGGCCAATCTGGTCGGGCCGGCCGGCTATATTTCCATGGAAGACGGCTACGCCACCGAATTGGTCCAGCAGGCTATTACCCACGAAAAGGACGAGTGCTCCCTGCTCGCCTTCGGTGGGGCGGGAAGAGAGAATCAGGAAAATCTCTTAACCGAGAGTGCCATTCGGGGCTATTGGGGTTATTATCACGACGTCATGGGCTTTTAGTCAAAGCCCGGCTGCCAACGCTGTCTCTTAGCTGATGGCTGCCTGCGCTTCGTCGGTCGTGCGGGCGTACAGGTGACCGACGTGGTGATGTTCGGTACATCCTTCCGGCGATCGCTCTACCTGGAGCGTGATGTGCTGAATACCGAAATCGTGAACGGCAATCTCCCGTAGGCGGCGGCCCAGGGATTCGAGTTCGCCGTCCGGATACTCGGGATCGACCAGGATATGGGCGGTGAGCGCGTCGTAGCCGGGGACGATGGTCCAGACATGGATGTCGTGGAGCAGCGTGACCCCCTCCAATTCCTCCATCTTGCTGCACAGACTGTATACGTCGATATGGTCTGGGGTGCCTTCGAGCAGCACGTGAACGACCTTGGCGAGCAGGCGCCATGTGCTGATCAGGATGAGCACGCCAATGATAACGCTCACAACGGTATCGGTGAGCGTCCATCCGAAGGCTGAGATGAGGAACCCTGACACGACGACGCCGACGGCCCCCAACAGGTCGGCCACGACGTGTCGGTAGGCGCCTTCGACGTTGACGCTGTGCTCGGCCGAGCGGCGGAGTATCCAGGCCGCCGCGATATTCACGACAAGACCGAGGGCGCCCACGGTCAGCATCAGTTCGCCGTGGATATGGTGCGTTTCGTCGAGGCGGTGGAATGCCCGGTACATCACCCAGGCAGCGATCAGCCAGAGGGTGAGCGCGTTCAGCAGGGCCGCCAGAATTTCGAGACGATGGTAGCCAAAGGTACGCTCTACGGAGGCGGCCCGGCCGGCGAAGTGCATGGCGACCAGAGCCAGTGCGATAGAGGCCGCGTCGGCCAGCATATGGCCCGCATGGGCAAGGAGCGCCAAGCTGCCGGACAGCACGCCGCCGATGATGTCGGCGAACATGTAACCAACTTTCAGAACGAGGGCGACGATCAGGCTGCGCTTACTCGCCCGGTGCAGGTCGTGCCCATCCAGGGTGTGATGATCAGCAGGCCCGCCGTGAGGGTCGTGTTTGGAGCGCATGGAGAGGGCCGCCATCTTGAGCGCGCAGGCGGGTGACAGGGGCGGCTCGTTGGGCCGCCCCTGTTTCGTTGCTTACTCTGAGCCACGCCTTAGGCCGCAGCGATATCGGGTACGATCTGTTCGCGTTTGCCGGAGGCCGGCAGCGAACGCGAACCCGGCGTCAACTCAAACGGCCCGGGCAGGTCGAGCTCCTTGGCCATTTCACGCATGGCCGGTAGGACTTCCTGGCCGAGCAGCCGCAGGCAGGTTTTGCGCTGCGCGAAGTCCATAGGACCGTGGTGATACCACAGGCCCATGATGCCGGGTCGGAGTGTTTCGCACATTTTCCGCAGCTTCTTCATCACCGTCTCCGGTGTGCCGGCCATAATCAGGTCGCTGTCCAGCGAGGCCTGGAAACCCGATTCAATGCTCCGCTTGATTTCTTCGACGTCGATTTCACCCTGGGTATGCTTGATGATTTCGGCGCCGGTGCGCGGGTCGGTCAGGGCTTGCGCCAGACGCTTGGTCGCGGCCTTGGAGTTGTATCCCGGAGGGAACATCCATTCGGCTCGGGCAAACGAGCCGAATCCGCCGCCAAAGACAAAGCCTCTGGCCAACTCGTGCGCCTTCTCCTCCGTCTCGGCCACACATACGTTCTGCAGATAGCCGAAGTTTTCCGGTCCGGCCTGATAGCCTTCCTGCTCGGCGACATCGGCGTACAGGTTCACCATCTCGACCGTGGCTTCGACATTGGTCCCCAGCGCCACATAGGGATAGCGGTGTTTGGCACACCAGATGACCGTTTCCGGGCTAATCAGCCCCGGAATCCATTGTTGCGGCACCGGCTTTTGGACCGGCAACTGCCAGGGATTCACATTCCGGTAATGGTAGTGTTTGCCCTCATAGCGCCACGGTCCCGGTTTGGTCCAGGCCTGTTGAATAAACTCATGGGCTTCGTTGAAGCGCTCCCGATTGTAGGCCGGGTTGATGTTATTGGCGAGTTGTTCCGTGCCCGCACCACGCACCCAGCCCGGTACCAGACGGCCACCGGAAATCATATCAATCGTGGCCAACTCTTCGGCCAGCCGCAGCGGATCGCCCACCGGGAGGGGGTTGCCGAGCAGGACAATTTTCACCCGCTTGGTAATCCGGGCCAGAATGGAGGCTTCCACGTCCATGACCCCACCACCACAAAACGGTGTCTGGTGGTGCTCGTTGAGCATGACCCCATCAAAGCCCAACTCTTCGGCATAGACCCGCTCGTCCAGATACTCGTTCATGAGCTGGCCGCCCCGGTCGGGGTCAAACATCGTATTGGGGAGGCCGAAGTAGCTACTCCCGTTTTCGATGATCGCGTCCTCGGAGACATCGACGTATTCACGTTCCGAGAAAGACATAATATGCATATGCAGTCCTCCCTTTTTCCTCGTGCTACGGTTTGAGATTAGCCCGCCTCCTACCGGCGGCAGGCGGATGCACCGACTTTTTCATATTTTAGGGGTATATGGCAAGAGATGGGAGGAACTCACCCCGGCGCTCACGCGCCACCCCTCCGAGGAGGGGCATTTTATTCTTCATCCCGAAACGCGGGCATGACATATTTGGCAAAGCGTTCGAGCGAGGGCACGACGTGTTCGTGCTTCATACCGCCCTGGGCGATTTCAAGAATCAGATAGTTTGTGCCGTAGAACTCTTTGGCCCAGCGGATACGCTCAATCAGATTCTCGGGATCGCCAACCAGAACGAGGTTGCGCTGGTCCAGGTCCTCGAAGGTCAGCCCGGCAAAGAGATGCGAAATCGTCCCTTTGTGGTAGGCAAACGACTTGGAGGTTAAGGTGCCACGCTGGGCCAAGGCCCCAAAGAAGGCGTAATACGTCAACGCATGCTGACCGCCGTTGCGCCGGGCTTCTGCGTTCGATTCACCGCAATACATCTGATACACGCCGGCGACATCGCGGTCTGCCGGCTCATGGCCGTTTTCCCGGAGCGCCCGCCAGTAGAGGCCGATGCATTCCTGGACGTGCTCCTGATTGGGTAGGAAAAAAGCGGTCGCCAGATGAAAGCCGCGCTGACCGGCCCACTGGTAACTCTCGGGCGTAATCGCCCCGGAAGCATAGATGGGTGGATGGGGCTTTTGCAGCGGGCTGGGGAAAAACGTGTAGTCTTCGAGCTCCCAGAACTTACCGCGATACGAGAAGGGCTGCGCGCTCGTCCAGGCTGTACAGATAATATCCGTCCCCTCGTGATAGCGTTCGGTGTTTTCCGCTTCGTCCACCCCGAAAATTTTATGCGAGTATTTCAGAAAGCCCCTGCCGATGCCATACTCCAGGCGGCCGCCGGAGAGCACATCCAGCATGGCGTACTCTTCGGCCAGCCGGATTGGATTATTAAGCGGCACCAGGGAGATGCCGGTCCCGAGTCGAATGCGTTTGGTCCGGCCGGCGGCCGCCATGGCGATGACCGGCGGCGACCCGAACGAATAGCCCGAGTAGTGGTGCTCGCCAAACCAGACCGCGTCAAAGCCGAGTTCTTCTTCCAGTTCGACCTGTTCCAGAATCTGGTTGTAATACTGCTCGGCCGAGCCGTGGATGTCCGGGTAATAGTCGGTGTTGTAGAGAATAGCGAATTTCATACGCCCTCCTTTTCTTCAACGACCCTCACCCTGGCCCTCTCCCTAAAAGGGCCAGAGAAAAGAAAAAGGGTGTTCTCAACCCGCGCGCAGCATCTGCCCCGGCAGGGCTCCGGAGTGTTCGCCGTGGGTGAGCACGATCTGCCCATTCACGACGACAGCGTGTATGCCCTCGGCGCGTTGCACGAAGCGTCGTTCCCCGCCCGGCAGATCGTTCAGCATCACTTTTTCGCCGGCATCAACCGTGTCGGGATCGAAGACCACCAAGTCAGCGGCCTTACCGGTTGCGATCACGCCCCGATCCAACACGCCGAAAAACCGGGCCGGTTCGGAGGTGATGCGCTTCACAGCCCGTTCCAGACTCATGGCCTGCCGCCTGCGCACCCAGGTTCCGAGCAAATAGGTCGGATAGCCGGCATTACACAGCATATCGACATGCGCCCCGCCGTCCGACAGACCGATCAGCACCCGCGGGTCCGTAATGACTTCCTCAACCAGGTCGAGATCGAAATTCAGCATGGCCAGGGAGAACTCGGTCGACAAATCGTCGGCCAGGGCCAGATCGAAAAAGGTGTCAAAGGGTTCCGTGCCGGCCTGCCGACTCAGCTCCGCAATGCTTTTCCCCAGCCAGGCCCGATGCGCCGGTTTGCCGACCTTGCACACCTGCGTCTGCTGCCACTGGCCGCTGAAGGCCTTGGGCGTTGCCGCGCACGCCGCCCGGAACGCGGCCCGGAAGGTCGGGTCGGCATAGATGCGCGCCTGTTCCTCAGCGCTACAATTAAACAAGGAGTGACACACGTCATACGCACCCAGGATAAAGGGGTTGCGCAGATTGAACTGCAACTCGGTGGGTTGGCAGCTCGCCTGGGGAATGCCTCCGCGTTTAATCAGCCCGTTGGTGTTGGTCAGTAGTTCGCGGTGGGCGGTCGGCTGGTCACTGCGCGTTTGCACCGACAGCCAGGTGACCGGACGTTGGCTTTCGGCCAGCAGGAAATCAATCAGCTCGGGACTGCCCGAGGGCAGGATGGATGAGCCGGCACCACCCAGGTTCACCTCGATCGCGCCCTGCCCGAGGTCGCGCAGCACCTGAGCATACGCCCGCAGTTCGTCCCGACTGGCGAGGCGACACGCCAGGGGACGACCCTTGAAGCCGACGTGTTGCGTGGCCACGGTGGTGGAAAAACCGAGCGCCCCGGCCTGGACGCCTTCGCGCAGGAGGGCCGCAATGCGCCGGGTCTCTTCGGGCGTTGCCGCGCGTTCCTGGGCGGCGTCCCCAATGACGTAGGATCGAATCGGCGACAGCGGTACCAAGAAACCGAGATTGATACCCATCCCCGTGCGGAACGGAGCGGCCATGAAATCCGCCAGACTCTCCCACTCCCAGGTCACGCCCTGTGACAACACCTCAAAGGACATGCCCTCCACATTAACCAAATCCCAGGCCAGCACCTCACGCTTCTCGGGCAGACACGGCGCGAGCCCCACCCCGCAATTGCCCATCACCACACTCGTCACCCCGTTCCACGAAGAACAGGAGATCAGCGGGTCCCAGCAGACCTGGGCGTCGTAGTGGGTATGGGGATCAATAAAGCCAGGAGCGACAATCAGGTCGGACGCGTCAATAACGCGGGTGGCGCTCCCACCGAACGTTCCGGTTTGGGCGATCTCGACGATCCGACCCTGCGCCACTCCAATATCGGCCTGATAGCGAGCTGCGCCCGTACCATCCACCACGGTTCCGTTTTTGATCAACAGCTCGTAGGCCATTGTGCTCCTCTATTATCCCGCGCCGTTACGCGGCCTCTTGAGCCAGCAATTTGTCCACCGCCGCCTCAACCACCGTGCCTTTGAAAAAGTCGGGGTTGGTCCCCGTCCACAGCGTGGTCGGATTGGTGAAGACAAAATCCCGAAAGTCATCTGCAGAGATCACTTCGTGCTCGACCAGCTCGTGGGCTTCTTCCAGGACTTCTTCCATATCGGGCACATCCCAGTGGCCGATGTCCGAACTGAAAATAGCCTTGAGGCGAGCGCCAAACGGATTCAGCCCGGCATTGAACGCGATGGCATTCATGGGATCGTCAGCTTCACAACCGAAATAGAAATTGGGGACAAACAGCTCTTTGATGTCTGCGGCTGTTTCAATCCCGCAACGCGCCCAGTCATCCAGCGTGTTGCGATCTTCCCGCGTGCCACCCATCAGGTTTTTTTCGTCGATCAGACGACCAGGATACGCCTCGGCCCATTTGCCGCCGTAGCGTTGATACAGATCGAGCAATTGCTCGGGGTTCAGATTGGCCGGATCGTAGTTGTCCATCTTTTTGCCGTTGCGCTTCTCCCAGTGGCCGATCATGTCGGCGTACAGATTACACGCCCAGCCGACCCCGCTTTCCAGGAAGCCGAACTTGAGCGTCGGAAATCGCCGCGTGACGCCACTCATGAACATGGCTTTACACAGCGCCTCGCCCGAGGCGGCAAAATGTCCGATGTGATTATACATATAGTTCGAGACTGAAGTCCGGCTGCCCCAGCCCATGGCCGGCGAGTGAAAGGTCGGCGCGATCTTCAGCCCGACACAGCGCGCCCAGACCGGGTCGTAGTCATACGCGCTGTCCAGACAAAACGTATCCAGCCAAAACGCATGCTCGGCCACCTGCGGGGCGGCACGTTCGACAACCGGAATGGGACGCTGCACATGCCCGGCCATCATCACTGCCTTGAGGCCGAGCTCATTGACCACGAACTCAAGCTCTTCAATGGCCTCCTGCGGGGTGTGCATGGGAATGGCGGCCGCCGGGGTCATCCGGCTGGCATACTCGCGGAAATACTCGGCATGAAAGGTATTCAGCGCGCGGCAGCTTGCCCGGCGTATTTCGGTGTTTTCGATATGCGGGAACTGCAAGCCCAGCGTCGGATACAGAACGGTAAAGTCCAGGCCAATAGAGTCCATCCGTTCGGACAGCAGCTTGGGCAGCATAGCGGTTGCGCGATCCAAAGTGTTCTTGGTCGGCAGCGGCCACCACGGCGAGCGCGTCGCGCGTTGGTCCAGCCGCTCTTCGGGCGACAGCCCGTACCAGCGGAACAGCCGGCCCCAGCCCCCGGAGTTACGCTCGGGCGAGAGAAAGCGCCTAACCATAGAGGCGCCGCCCTCTCGCTTGAGATAGTCGAGAAAGCCGGGCTCAAACTCGATCATATGGCCATCTGAATCAATCACCGGATGATCCAGCTTGGCACGGATTGCAGCAGATTTTGATGTTGGCATAGAGTACTCCTCCCCTGCCGCCATAGCACTTTGCCGAGCGGGACAAAAGTCTTCTTTCCCCGTTCCTTCTTCTTGTAGGGTGCGCCCTGCGCACCAGCCCACTCCCAAACTTGCACATCGAGTCGAAACTGAGTACACCGGCAACAACACCCTTCGTGCTGAAAAAGGGAGAACGCCATGCCTGAAGATTTCCCCTCGACCCTGCATATTGCCGAAGGTGGCTTTCGTCCACGCCCGGAACTCCTGGACGCCTACCTCAAACGCCATGAACAGTTCATGCCTCATGCCGTGGCCCAGGCGGGCTTTCGGGAAACCTATGGCGGGCCGATTGCGGGCACTTCCTCGTGGCTCTTCTTTGCCAAGTTTGACACGCTTGAAGCCATGGAAAACTGGCAGCACGACCATGCCCATGTGAAGATACAGGATGAAGCCCGAGAAAAATGGTGGACCGCCTATTACCTCCGCAAGGGCCGGATACTGGCCGACAACGAAGCGGCGACCGGCACCATCTTGAACGAAACCATGCTGCTCCGGGAGACACCGCTTTCAGACGAAGAGTCCGCTCAGGTCACCGTTGCACTCGCGGACATTGCGCGCTTTGGTATCCTGCCCTATGAGGCGCTCAAAGACGAGCATATCCATACCCCTTATGTCTTTACCCCGCTCGGCGGCATTGTTCCGCAACGGGCACCCGTGCATTACGTCCTGCTCAGTTCCTGGAGGAGCAGCACGGATTGCCAGCACTGGCAGCAGTCAGCCGGGTATGAGACGCTCCACGGGCTCGGAACCGTTCAGTCCACCTGTTATCAGATTATCCCCGAGCGAAAGCCACGCATGGGCCTCCACCCGGACCGGATGCAGCGTGAGTGGGTCGCCGAGAAATAATTCCTCTATCGCGCGATCACTTGCAGCTTGTCAGGAAAATCGGTCAGCCGCTCAAGACCGTTCTCTCCGACAAGAAAATTCTCCTCAAACAGAATGGGGCCGTAGGGTGTCTGGGTAAACCACTCCGGGGCGATCACCATATTGACTTCCAAACACAGGTCTGACGGGCAACCGACGCCAAACCACGGCTTCTCGACCATCTCATACCCAAGGTTATGGCCAACAAACTGACCTTCGAGTGGATCAACCGCGCCGTGTTGGTGCATGACCTTGAGCGTGTCTTGGGCGATTTCCGTAATCGGCCGCCCCGGCCGCCACAGCTCGAGCGCCTCACGGTATACGGCTTTCATGGAGTCAAATATTGTGAGCTGCTCCGCCGTGGGTTCTCCCCAGACCAGCATAATGTCGTAATCAGAGGTGTAGCCCCGGTAGATGGCGCCGCCGTCAAACCACTGAAAATCGCCCGGCTCCATCAGCCGGTCGGGATACTGAGCGCGGAAGAACGTATAGCCAGGATGTGTCCACGGCATGGCGATTCCGGCCTCGGTCGCTCCAGCTTCCGCCTGGCACTGGAACATGGTGAACATCAACTCGGTCTCACTGATACCCCGGCCAATACGGCGAACAAATTTCCGGAAGGCGTTATTCTGAATCTCCACCGCCATGCGCAAGCAGCTGACTTCAGCCGGCGATTTAACCATGCGTAAGCGATAGAAGAGATCTGCAGTGTCTATCAGAGTAGCGTGGGGAAGCGCTTTTTTCAGTTCCTCGAATTCGGATATGACCATGCCCCCATAGGCCCCAAGATCAATACCGATCCGCCCCTGTTGGATGCCGAGGTCAGCAAGTGCGGTTTGAATGGATTGAGGCCGATTTTCTTCTAACGGAGGGGGAACCGTCCGGATGTCAGCAATATGCGTGGATCGTTCGTAGGTCTCCGCCGGCATGTGGAATCCGACAATGATCGGCTCTCGGTCCCGCGGCAGAATCACTTTTGGGAAGATCGCGTGGTGTGAAAATTCGGGAAAGCGCTTGGCCGATAAAGAGCCGAGAAATCCTGAGAGCCAGAACTGGTTACCCGGACTATACGCAATGAGCGCATCGAGATTTGCCTCAGCCATTTTTTGCCACGTTCGCTCATAGCGCGTCTGGAACTCCTCTTTTGGAAAGATCGGCTGGTGGAACATGTATCACCCCTCCTGTGAGATGTATCTTTTGGCCACTACCACGAACCCAGGTCCGTCGAAAAGAGTTGCATCTTGCGATTCTTGCGCTAGGCTCTTCCAGGTCGGCAGGAAGGAGGGTGTATGTCGCAAGAGAAGGCCCGCTCAACTGTTCTCATCGATAATGAGCGCGTGCGCGTGACGGAATGGCGGTTCGCCCCCCGGGCAGCAACCGGCTACCATCGGCACGAGTACGACTATGTGGTCGTGCCCATGACAACAGGGAAGTTATTGCTGAAAGCACCCGACGGCGACCACGAAGCCGAGTTGACCCAGGGTGTCCCCTATTTTCGGAATGTAGGAGTCGAACACGATGTGATTAACGCTAATGACTACGAATTTGTCTTTGTGGAAACAGAGCTGAAATAGGAGCACAGCATGGACGCAAAAGCCCGCATTGCAGCCAAACTCGCCGAGTGGGACCTTGAGCTGACCGATGCCGAACTCGATAAGCTTATTGTACCCTACGAAAACCTCTTACGCTGGCAGCGAGTCGTGGAAGACATGCGGCAGTCCCGCCAACTGGTTGAGGGCATGAGCATGCCGGAGAACGAGCCACTGCTGGTGCATGATCTCAGCAAGAAAGGGGGTGCGCAATGACAGCCGCCCAAGAACTCGCGTATCTGTCGATCGAGGAACTCGCGGGTAAAATTCAGCGCAAAGACGTCTCCCCGGTCGAGGTCACCCAGGCCATGCTGGATCGGGTGGAGCAGCTCGAACCTCAGCTCCACGCCTTTAACACGCTTTTCAGAGATGAAGTGCTGGAAGCGGCCCGGGCGGCCGAGGCCGAGATTCAGCGCGGGGCTTATCGTGGCCCCCTGCACGGTGTCCCCATCGGAATCAAAGACATCTACGAATGTGGGCCAACCACCTGCGGCTCCCAATCGCTGGAGCATTATGTCGCCGAAAAGGACTGCACCTCGGTTGCCAAGCTCAAGGAAGCCGGCGCACTGGTCCTGGGCAAGACCGCGACCTATGAGTTTGCCTATGGTTTTCCCACCAAGCAGTCCTATTACCAGCCCACCCATAATCCCTGGAACCTGGCCCACGACGCCGGCGGGTCGAGCAGCGGCACCGCGGCGTCTACCGCCGCCGGGATGGCCTATGCCGGTATGGGATCGTGTACGGGCGGCTCCATCCGCTGGCCGGCGCAGTGCTGCGGCATTGTCGGACTCAAGGCGACCTATGGGCGCGTCAGTCGAGCGGGTGTGTATCCGCTTTCGTGGAGCCTCGACCATACCGGCCCGCTCGCCCGAACCGTGACCGACGCGGCCCTCATGCTGCAAGGCTGTGCCGGCTATGACCCGTTGGACCCGGCCTCGGCAAATACGCCTGTGCCGGACTTTACCCAGAAAATCGGTCAGGACATTACGGGTATGCGGATTGGGCTGCTGCGTTCCATCTATGAAGACAACTGTGACCCCAAGCTGCTTGGACCCTATAACCATGCAGTCAAGCAGTTCGAGCGCCTCGGAGCGGAAATCGTTGATGTGCCTTCCATTACGCTGAGCCAACTCCAGGCCATTGAGTGGCCGGGATTATTTGCCGAATGCGCCACCATCCACGTGGACAATGTGCGCAACTGTGGGGATAAGTATAATCCCCACGCCAAGCTCTTTGTGGCCTACGGTCTTCTGGTCAGCGGGGCCCAATACCTGATGGGCGCCCAGGTGCGCGCCCAGGTGCGGGACGACCTGCTCAAGGCCCTCGACACCAGCGTCGATGTCCTGATGCTGCCCACCGCCGGCTTTCAGGTAAACCCGATTGCCGAAGGCTCGCCCGGCCTGAGTATCGTTTCTGCGGACTTCAGCGTCTACACCCCGATTTTCAATTTTACCGGCCTGCCGGCCATTCAGGTGCCGTGCGGCTTTGACACGGACGGTTTACCGGTCGGTCTCCAGATTGCCGGCAAGCCGTTCGACGAGCAGACGATCTGCCAGGTTGGCTATGCCTATGAGCAAGCCACCGACTGGCACAAGCAACACCCGGAGTTATAAAGGAGACAATGGTGGGTCTCGCGGACTCGCCCCGCCTCAAAACGGCGGCTCCCAGATATGTGTCATCTCCAGCACGAAGCCGGAAGTTCCGGGTCTCCTAATACGCGGGACGGATCGTCCACACGCTCAACGGTGACAGACGGACGGTAGACGTAGACCTGTCGCGTGGAGGGATCAATCAGCCAGCCCAAGCACGCACCATTGTCCAGGTATTCCTGCATCTTCTCCTGTACGCTCCCGAGGTCATCGGACGGGGAGCGTAATTCAATCACGAAGTCAGGACAGAGTGGCAGGAATTTCTCCTTTTGTTCGGAAGTCAGTACCGCCAGGCGGGCGCGCTGCACCCAGGCGGCATCGGGGGAACGGGTTGCTCCGTTGGGCAGGGTAAATCCGGTAGAAGAGTCAAAGGCGACGCCCGTTTCGTCTTGCAGCGCCCAGGTTGTAAGCATTGAGGTGATGATCGCATTCCGACTGCCCGTTCCTCCTCCGGCTGGTGCCATAATCCGCAGGTCTCCATCAGCGGTTCGCTCAATGCGCCATTCGCGGTTAATCAAACAGAACTCGTAGAATTGCTCAGGGCTCATGTCGATAGCCGGGCGTGTATGCAACACCAGGGGCGGACTCGGCTCATATGCTGTAACGCTCGTCATCGGACCCTCCACCTACAGCATACCAAGAGATGGCTTTGATACCTACCCATTTCCCCACTTGGTAGTGTCTCAGTTTGACTCCTTTGGTTTTCGCTCCGGTCTGAGGGGCTTTGACGTCGCATACCTCAGTGTCTGGGTCTCGCCAAAACAGGGGCTCTTATAGACAATGTGGCCGCTCCTGTCGCCCCTAAGATTGGGGGAATCAACAAAAAAAGGACACGGGAGCTGAAAAAAATGCGACCGGCGCCGCCGGGAGGGGCAAGGCAGCGGGCAGCGAGGAGAAAAATTCCAAAGTGAGACACTACCCCCCACTTCGCCCGCTTACCGCAAATTGTGCCGATGCTGAACAAACGGATTTCAGCCTTACAGTGAGGACTCTGTCGCCCGGAGCAGCCGGCTCGCATACGGCCCGAGGTCGCCTACTGGCGCCATACGATTGCCGCAAAAGCTAAATCCCAGTTTGGCGTCCGGGTCGCCAAAGGCGATAGCACCACCCAGACCCATATGCCCAAACGATCCGGGATTGTGATTATACGAGGTCAACTCGGGGTTGCGGAGCATAAAGCCGCCGTGAGACATCCGACAGGTCAGCCCCAGCGCGTCGGTCTGATACCACGCCTCGGTCAGGGCATGCTCAACCAAAGCCTGGCTGAGCAGACGCCTGCCATCAAGTTCACCTCCGCAGGCCAAGAGGCAAAATAATCGGGCAACGCCCCGGGCGACCCCTTGACCGTTAAAAGACGGCATCTCCGCAGCCCGATATAACTCGCTGTTGAAATCCTCCTCGTGGTCCTGTAACGGCAATGGAACCCAGCATTGGCCGAGGAGGGTGTCCGTATCCCGGATCGCATCCATAAACGGTCCGTGCGGAGCTTCGTAGATTTCCGCACAGCGCTGCTGATCCGCCGCGGACAGACCGAAATGATAGTCGATGTTGAGCGGCCGGCCTATTTCTTCGCGCCAGAATTGGCCGATGGTTCTTCCGGTGACGCGGCGCACCAACTCGCCGGTCAGATAGCCCAGGCTCACGGTATGATAACACCCGTTCGTTCCGGGCTCCCATAACGGCTCTTGTTCCTCGATAGCCCGGATCATCCTTCCCCAATGGTAGGCATCGCCTTTTCGGGCCTTGAGCGCACCAGGAATAGCCGCCTGGTGAGAAATCACCTGGCTGACCGTAATATGCTCTTTTCCTGCTTGGCCAAACTCCGGCCAGTAGCGGCAGACGGGCTGGTCAAGGTCAATCCGACCCCGGTCGGCGAGGACCAGCACCGGCAGGATGGAGAGCGGCTTTCCGACCGAGAACATGCATACGAGCGTATCGCGCTCCCAGGGTTGCGTCCGTGCCCTGTCCTTATACCCGCCCCACAGGTCAACGACCGTCTTGCCATTCACAACAACGGCAACACACTCGCCAATTTCCTTGCCCTCGGCCAGGTTTTGCTCAAGCGCCTCGCGGACGGCCTTGAATGCTGGATCACAGACACCGGCAACACGTGCGTTAGACGGCATAAGAGGGTCTCCTACCGGAAATGCGGCATGACCTGTTTGGCAAACAGCTCCATTGACCGCTGGGACTTTTTCGGATCGAGCCCGGCCATCTGCATCCACATCACCAGGTGGGTGACGCGCGTTTCCGCACTGTAGCGCTCGATCTCCTGGATGGCGTCGTCCGGGGTGCCGATAATGAGCGGCGCTTGGAAAAAGGACAGGTCCTTGACGTGGCGCAGCTCGCCCACCGGTGGCACCGTCGGGGTGGACATGACCGAGTCACTCCAGGGCAGGTCGTCCGCCTCCTTAAAGCGCCGGTCATAGGAACTCATCATATAGTGCAGATGCGGTTCCACGTCGTCCCAGGCCTGTTCTCGGCTGTCGGCCACATAGACCGCCCGCAGTTGGGCAATATGATAGTCGTCCGTACTGCGGCCATACTGCTGGAGCCCGGCATCGTACATGTGCTGCAAGTCAGCCCCGCCGCTGCCGCCCAGATGATAGCCTAGCCGCGCGGCCCGGGCGACCGATTTTTCCGCCATCGCCGCGATCCAGATCGGCGGGTGCGGTTTTTGGACAGGCTTGGGAGCCAGGACAACCTCGCGCAGATTGTAGTGCTTGCCCTCATAAGAGAAGCTGTCCTCGGTAAAGCAGCGCCGGATAATCTCGGTTCCTTCTTCGAGCCGCGCCGCACGCTCTTTGCGCGGAATCCCAAAACTGGCGAATTCGCTCAGCCAATAGCCTTGGCCGAGGCCCAGGTCGAGCCGGCCGTTGGAGAGGATGTCAACGGTCGCGGCATCTTCCGCAACCCGCACCGGATTATGCAGAGGCAGGATGATGATGTAGGTCCCGAGTCGAATCCGGCTGGTTTTCATGGCCATAGCGGACAGGATCGGCAGCAGAGACGGCGACCAAGCGTCGTCCGCAAAATGGTGCTCGGTCGTCCAGACATGATCATAGCCCAATTCCTCGGCCAGGACCGCCTGCTCGATATGCTGCCGGTAGAGCTGCGGAAACGGCACCTCCCATTGTTTCGGATTCCGAAACGGCAACAGTAAGCCAAAATCCATACCTTCTCCTTCTTTCGGCTCCTCCCGGACCCAGGCTTAAAACGTCTCTTTATACGGTCGCAGATCGATTTCCTGAGCCCAGGCGGTTTTATCCTGGGTATAGAGATGCCAATAGGTATCGGCAATGGCATCCACATCCAACAGACCGTCTTCTCCGCGCTGCGCCTTGAGCTGCGGGGCTCGCGTATTCAGCAGGTCGCCGTTAATGCCGCCGTCAATAATCACATGCGCCACGTGTATCCCCTGCGGTCCCCAGTCACGCGCCATGGTCTGCGCCAAGGAACGCAGGGCCGCCTTGGCCGAAGCAAACGAACCGAACGGCGGGCGGCCCTTAATCGAGGCGGTCGCCCCGCTAAAAATAATGGTTCCTCGGCCGCGGGGAATCATGCGCCGGCCCGCTTCCCGCCCGACCAGAAAGCCGCCCAGACAGCCCACCCGCCAGACCTGCTCAAAGAACTCAGCTTCGGTCTCCAGCAGCGGCTTGGGAAAGTTATTGCCCGCGTTATACACCACGCAGTCCAGCACGCCGTCGCCCTCGTTTTCGGCGCTCTCAAACAGGCGGAGCACATCCGGCTCGCGCGTGGTATCCGTCACCACCCCGGTCGCGGTTCCGCCCTTGGTACGGATGCTCCGCACCAGATGCTCCAGCCTGGCCTGGGTACGCCCGGCAATAAACACGTGCAGGCCCTCACGCGCCAGGCGGTGGCAGACGGCTCCACCAACCCCGACCTCGGCTCCAACGCCGACCACAATCGCTTTCTTTTTTTCGCTCATCCTACCGCCCTCCTTCAGCAGCGGCAGAGCAGACAGCTTCGGTATCTCGCTGACATCGTGCAGCCCTCTGATACCGGAAGTTAGAAGCGTCGCTCGTTTTGCTCGCCCGGCCGGACCGGCCGCACCCGGCTCAGCACAAAATTGCGGGCACTCGGATAGTATAAACCGGTGAGCCGGAGCAGACGCTTTTCGGGCTCTTCCTTGCGCAACAGGTCCACATAATGCGCCGGACCTTTAATATGCAGATTCGGCTCGCGCTGACGAATTTCGGACAGAAAGTTGATGACCGAGAAATCAGCATGACGGCTCTCCACATCCCGGACCCGAAAACGCAGCGTCTCTCCTTTGCCAACGGCCAGCGTCACGACCTGATGACCCGGCGCCAGGCTGACCGTCCCATATATCTCCATGACCATACCGCCGAGCTGGGCGTGGGCCGGGCGGACTATAACGCATTGCAGCAGGAGCAGCCCGGCAACCAAAAAGGGAGAGCGGAGAGATAATCGCATGGGATGCCTTGAAATCCCCTCTCCCCTGGAGGGAGAGGGTAGGGTGAGGGGGAAATCAAATCCTACGTTAAGACCTCGTTGTCCTTGAGGGTAGCGACTTCGTCTGCCGAATAGCCCAACACGCGCTGTAAAACGTCCTCGGTATCCTGGCCCAAACAGGGCGCGGGCCGACGGACCTGACACGGCGTGTCCGAGAAATTCCACGGTACACCGGCATGTTGCCGCACGCCGACCTCCGGATGTTCAAGACTGGCAAAGAAGGGCCGAGAGCGCAGGTGCTCGTCTTCGGCCAGTTCCTTATTGGTTATGGCCGGAAAGGCGGCCAGACCCGTCGCCTGGAGCGTGCGGGTGACCTCTTCCGCGGACAATGTTGTCGTCCAGTCCGTGACCGCTGCTTCCAGGGCGTCTTCATTGTCCTTCCGGTTTGCCAGCGTCGCAAAACGGGCGTCGTTGGCCAGGTCTGTTTTCCCCATGACGGCGCACAGCTGCTGCCACTCGTCATCGTTTGCCACTACAATGCTGACCCAGCGGTCTTCCCCCTGACAGCGGAACAGGCCGTGCGGAGCCATATACGGGTCGCGGTTGCCCATCCGCTGCGGCGCGGCGCCGTTCATTTCCTGAGCCATGATCCCTTCGCCCACCAGCGCCACCGAAGTCTCCCACTGCGACAAGTCAATATACTGCCCCTGCCCGGTCCGGGCACGGTGCATCAGCGCGGCCAGCACCGCAAAGGCGCCGTGCAGCCCACCGTTCGGGTCGCCATAGGAAAACCCGACGCTCATCGGGGGAAAGTCAGGAAAGCCCGTCATAGAGGCCAGCCCGCTCATCGGCACCTGGGCCGGGCCGTAGGACACATACGGGCTTTCCGGCCCGGTCGCACCATAGCCGGAGAGCGCAATCATGATGATATCGGGCTTCAGGACCTTCAGGGTTTCATAGCCCAGGCCCATCCTGTCCATCACGCCCGCGGCAAAATTCTCAGCAACGATATCGCTGGCCGCAACCAGCTTTTTTGCGATGTCCAGTCCTTCCGGTTTCTTCAGATCGAGGCAGATGGAGTGTTTACCCTGGTTGTACTGATTAAAATACCCACAACGATTCAGCCCGGCCTCCCCATCGGCAACTGGCGGAATACGCCGCGTGACACACAGGCGGCTCTCCGACTCGATCCGAATGACCTCGGCTCCCAGATGGGCCAGTTGCAAGGTACAGAATGGCCCGGCCCAGACCCAGGTAAAATCGGCGACACGAACGCCGGATAACGGTAACTGCTCGGACATCATGCTTCACACTTTCTTCTGATGCTCTCAGATCACCTTTGTTGCCTGCAACACCTGCAATTCTTCCGGCGCAAGCCCCAACTGCCCGCAGTAGACTTCCGCGTTGTGCTGGCCCAGGCACGGGGCCGGACTACGCAGGGTCCACGGCGAGGCGGCAAACTTGAACGGTGCACCCGGATAGCGGAGGGCGCCGGCTTCGGGATGCCCGATCTCGGCAAAAAAGCCCCGCGCGTTGAGATGTTCGGATTTGAGCAGATCGCCCATGGTCGAAACCGGCGCAAAGGGCACGCGCCGTTGCTGTGCCCCGTGGTAGACCTCGTGGGCCGACTTGTCCTGCAACCAGTCTTCCAGCAGCGCTTTCAGGGCGTCCCAGTTGACCGAGCGGGACAAAAAATCCTGGAAGAGTTCGGTGTCCGCCCAGTCCGGATTGCCCATCAGCTCAACCGCGTTCTGCCACTGATGCTCTTCGACCGCGAGTACATAAATATAGCCGTCGCGGCAGGGCAGGACATCCTGGGGAATCAACCGAAAGCCCAGCCGCGACGGCGTCGTCTGATCGTACGGCCAGGCAATATAGTTATTCTCCATAATGGCGACCAGACACTCTTGGATCGAGATATCGATGTGCTGGCCCCTGCCCGTACCGAGTCGGGCGTACAGGGCACCCAGAGAGGCAATGCCGGCGTTGACCCCGGCCTGGAAGCCGGCCTGTTGACCGGCGGCCTTGAGGGGCGGCAGGTCCGGTCGTCCGCCCGCTCCACCCAGAAAGACAAGGCCGCCCGCACTCCACAAGGTTAAGTCGTGCGCGGTGTACTCCCGGTGCGGGCCGGTCTGGCCGAAGGGCGAAATCGAGGTCAGCACCAGCGTGGGATTGTGCTGGGCCAGGGCTTCATACTCCAAGCCCAGAGAGGCGAGCTGGGTGGGATGATAATTATGGACCACGACGTCCGCGTCTTTGACCAGTCGCTGGAATAACTCCCGACCCTTCGCCGTCTCCAGGTTCAACGTCACCCCACGCTTATTCGTATTCAGATACAGAAACAGCCCGCTTTTCTCGGGATGGGGGATATTGCCCGGATAGGGCCCGCGCTGCCGGGCACGATCGCCGCTCGGTTCTTCGACTTTGAGCACCTCCGCACCCAGGTCGGCCATCAGCTTGCCCGCATACGCCGCCGCAACCATGTGACCACATTCAACCACGCGAATACCGTGCAGAGGCCCCGGAGTCTGGGGATCGGGCAGTTCACTCATAGTGTTCCTATCTCAATACGGATTTAGTAGCGGGCCATACCGGGCTCGATCGCCGTGGCCCAGGCGTCTATTCCGCCGGCAAGACTGACGGCCCGCTCAAAGTCGTGCTGATGCAGGAAATGGGCTACCCGCAGGCTGCGCACCCCGTGGTGGCAGTAGACCACAATCTCGGCCTCAGGGTCGAGTTCGTGCAAACGGCTGGGGATATCGCCCATCGGAATATGGACCGAGTGCGGGAGCTGCACCAGGGCCACTTCTTCGGCCTCGCGGACATCGAGCAGCACGAAGTCTTCACCGGCGTTTCGTTTGGCCTGGAGTTCGTGAACGGTAATTTCGAGAGACATCAGACACTCTTTTTCGGTTTTGACGACAGAACAGCCGGTCTGATACTAGACAACGGACCCCTGCCGGGCAAGGTGGGGGCATGGATCTCACAACATAGAAGGAGGCGAATATGGCAGAGTCCGAACGTTACCAAAAGGGTGCGACAAAAATGAAGGAACTCTTCGGCGTGGAACCCCGACCGGGCAGCATGCACGAAGATTTTCTGGATATCACGGTAAAAAATCTGTTCGGCGATGTTTGGGGCCGGGACGGTCTGGCCATCCAAGAACGCTCAATGATTACCATGGCCGCCCTGACCGTGCTGGGCCGCGACCCGGAACTCAAGGTCCACATCCGTGGCGCGCTCAACATCGGCATCAGCCGGGACAAGATCAACGAGATCATGATCCATCTCGCCCACTACGGCGGCTGGCCGGTCGGCGTCAACGGCCTGCGGCTGGCCAAGCAGGTGTTCGACAGCATCGACGAGAAGAAGGCCAAGAGCGAGTAGAGTACCAGAGTCGCGCATATGTTTGCCGGGCGGGAACATATGCGCGGCATGGGGGTAAGGACGGCAAGTTTTGACGTTTACCTCAAATGCTATCGCCTTCTGGCGCAACATTCCCGCTATCGTCCATATTCACAAGTTTGGAGGCTATTTAGGTATGCAAAAATGGCTCTCCCACAGTGAAGGCGATGTTCTGGACCGTGCATTGTCGCCTGAGGAAATCCCGCATTTACCGATACCGACAGGCATGTCACCGAAGGGTTATTGGTGCCGTATTTGGATGTTTGAGCCAAGTTGTATTCCTCATGACTTCTAACCTTCCCAAACAGCCTCACTACATTCCGAAACTGCTGCTTAAGAATTTCGTTGATAGCAGTGGTCACCTTCATGTCTTCGACAAAAAGGAAGGAAAACTTCATCAAGGTACTCCGGGGAAAACCTTCGTGCAGCGAAATCTTACTCGAGCATTCAATTTCGATACCGGGAACTACAGTTATGAAGCTGAACAGGAACTAAGCCGAATTGAATCTCGTGCATATCCCGTCATCCAAAGAATCATAGAGTATGCCCGAAATAATGAGCATCCCAAGCTCTCCATAGAAGAGAGCCATGCTTGGCAGGAGTTCTATCATGCTTCGTGCCGACGGACCCCGGAATTCGCGGAGGAAATGCTGAAGCTTGATGAACGATTTGACGCCGTTCTTCACTTAGCGGTTGAGCGATTACTGTTCCAACAAGGGATGGAGCCTCCTAGCAGGGGATTACTTGATCAAAATCCTATCCTTAAGAGTGCCAAACCCATTATGATGGGAAACATCAAAGCCCGCTTCGCTTCTGGTGATCATCCACACCTTCAAGCTGACGTAAAACGTTTTTCTCGTGAAACGGGCTTACTCATTGCCGTCATTCGCCAACCGAAAAGAAGCTTCGTCATTGGGAGCCATGGTGTCACCATCGTTCAACCCGAACATAAACGAGACTCAGCGTATGGAGGTTGGCTTCCTATTGCTCACGATGTCACCTTGGCGCCTACTTCGTACCCTGAAAAGGAGTTGTTACTTCCGCTAAACGGTAGCAACGACCATATCGTCAAGAGAATTAACAGGGCCTCTTTTCGGCAAAGTCGATTTATCGCTGGACGGTCCGAAGCCCTTATCCGGTCGCTCATGACGCGCTGATTCTCTTTCAATTACCCATTTAACTAGGCTATGGACTTATCCCTATACAGAAGCCTGTAGAGTCCTCATGGAAACAATCGTTCCGATCTCAGACCTCCAGAGTCAAGCCAAGAAAATTGTTGAGCGCGTGAAAAAGACACGCGACCCTGTCGTGATTACGCAAAGAGGCCGGCCGGCGGCCTTGCTTGTCAACTATGAAGATTACGCCGGGATGGTTGCGACCTTAGAGGAGCTGAGCCAACCTGACTGGCGGGAACGCCTGGCGGAAGCCGAACGAGATTCTCAGGCCGGTAAGGGTATAGACCTCGCTGAATTTTCGATCCCACCTGGCCATTTGGAATAACCCCGGTGAGAAAAAGTCCGCCGTCCCAAAAATAGTTTGCGAGGGATTCCCAGGTGCCACACACGACGCTCGGCGTCGATTTAGCGGCGCAGCCGGAGAACACGGCATATTGCCTCATCGAATGGGTCAAGCCGAAGGCCCGGATCATTGAGCTTCGTTGCGGAGCGGACGACGCGATACTGCTGGAGATGTTTGGCCACTCGGACAAGATTGGCATTGACGCGCCGTTCGGCTGGCCGACCGCATTCGCCGCCGCCGTTTACACGCACCAGCGTCGGAATGTGTGGCCGGCAGTCGGTACCGCTTCGCTCAGATACCGGGTGACGGATCACATCGTGCGTGAGCGTATCAAGCGCTGGCCGCTGAGCGTGTCATCGGACCTGATCGGTGTCACGGCCATGCGCGCCGCCCGATTACTGTCCGAGAACGGACAGATCGATCGCAGTGGCCGCGGTCGCTTTGTTGAGGTGTACCCCGCTGCCGCTTTGTATATTTGGGGTTTTCCTTCCACCGGCTATAAGAAGAAGCTGGGAGAGGACAAACGACGCGTCGTGACGCGCCGTTTGATTACCACCACAAAAACCTGGCTGCATTGGCCGGTTGGCGCGCAACAAGCCTGTGAGAAAAGCGACGATACCCTTGATGCGGTCGTGGCCGCTCTTATCGCTCGGGCAGCGGCCACGGATCAGATCGAACCCATTCCGCATGAGCATGTGGCGGCCGCCAAACGGGAAGGTTGGATCGCCCTCCCCTGCGACGACTCTTTGGCTCGCCTCGCACGGGCGCGCTGACTCATTGAGCAAGCTTTTGTCGTAAGCGCGCCTTCACCAAGCGCGGCAGAGGCACTACACCGCCAATAAACGCCGATACCCCTCCAGCATGCCCGCGCCCCCCGACGCGTAGGACACGTTGACAAAAATCACTTCGTCCACCACGCCCTCATACTCGGCCAGGCGGCGGCGGCACTCTTCGGGGGTCCCGGCAATGGTGACGGTGTCAATTATTTCGTCGGTCATGGCCTCTGCCGCTTTTTGGATATTCCCCTCAGGGACGTGCTTCAAGGCTGCGTCTGCGGCAGCCGAGAAACCCTGCTCTCGCAGCATGTACTCGTAATACGGATGCGGCAGGGGGGAGAAGAGACGACAGATCGCTTCCCGTGCGGCCTGACGGGCGACCTCACGCTCTTCATGCACCGAGACGAACGAGCCCATCAGAAAACCGAGGGCATGCGGATCGCGGTCCGCCTCTTCCGCAGATTTTCGGGCGGCGGGCTGAATCACATCACGTGCGTACGGCGCGGATAATATCGCGCCCATGGCGATGCCATCCGCGACTCGGCCGGCGACGCGGACCATACGCGGAAAAATAGCCGAGATGTATATGGGAATGCTCTCGCGAACGGGTGTCACGGCCGGCACCCAGTCCATCTGATGAATTTCGCCTTGGTATGAGACGCGCGAGCCGGCCGGAGTACGGACGATTTGTTTGAGGTTTTCAATATACTCGGTCATTTTCTGATAGGGCTTTTCATGTGGGACGCCCTGCCACTCGGCGTTAATATGCCGGTTACCGCTGCCGACCCCAAGCAGCAGCCGCCCGCCGGAGATCTCGTCCACATCGATCGCACTCATGCCGGCAATAAAAGGGCTGCGTCCGTAGGCATTCAGCACGTAGGAACCGATACGGACCCGTTCGGTTGCCAGGGCGAGCGCGGTCAACGGCACGAAGGCGCTGCGCCAGGCTTCGGTGACATACAGAGAATCAAAACCGGCCGCTTCGGCTTCTTTGGCCACGACCATCATGTCGCGCTGCGACATCCCGCCTCCGGGAAAAATCAGTCCGCGTTGCATACGCCCCTCCTTGTCCGTGTCCTTATTGACTGAGCCCTTATTTACCCACAGCCCTTATTTACCCAAAACAACCGCCCCGTCCCGAACCGCGGGTTTGCCCTCCTCGGTCCGTATCTCAAACCGCACCACGTCTCCCTCCGCGCTCGCTTCCCGTGACACGACTCGAACGGTCAGGCGTGAGGGCATGAACACCATGGCCCCAAAGCGCCCGGTTATCCGTTTGACCCGTTCCGGGTGGCCGCCGGTTTCCTCGGCAATGACACGGGAGATGCCATGCGCCAGCGTTGCGGTTCCGTGCAGGATCAGCCCCGGCAACCCGTACTGCTCGGCCACCGCCGGGTCGGTATGAATCGGGTTCCATATACGCGCACACTCAGTGTAGACATGGGCCGCTCCGGCGGAAATCGACACCGGGACTTCCGCCTTCGCCGGGCTGGATTCGTTAAGGGCTTCCAATGGGGCCGGCAGGTCGGAGACCGGGATGTCCTCCCCCTCGACATCAACCCCCCGAAAGAGCGTTCCGTACCAGGTCGAACAGACCGGCAGGCCGGCGGCGTCTCGGGTATCAAAACGGACGGTCTGGTAGGCCCCCGGCTTGCGCTGTTCAACGCCGGCCACGGTTGCCTGCGTCGTCAGCTTTTCACCCGCCCGGATAAGACGGTGAATCACCAGATCGTGCGTGGCATGCACGCCCCGCAGGGCCTCTTCTCGTTTCAGGGCGCTATCGCGCATGGCGAGCATAACCGGCCATTCAATACAGACCGGAAAGAGCGGATGGGCAACGACCCCGTCTGGCCGACAGGTGTCCATATAACAGGGTAAATAGTCGTCGAGTCCGGCCGCGTACGACATGACCCAGCGGGGATCGATTTCGCTGACAACAGGTTGTCCGACAAGGCCGACCGTTTCTGAATGCAGTGCCATAACCCTCCTCCTTGACGTTCTCTTCCGGGTAGTGAATGCCTAGCCTGATACCGTAATCTCGCTCGTCCTGCCACCTTTGCGCACTTCTATGCGCCTGGGCATGGCTGCGGCGACCTCTTCGACATGGGTAATGATACCCACCATCCGACCTTCTTCGCCCCGCAATTCTTGCAGGGTTTCCGTGACCATCTGCACGCCTTCCCGGTCCAGCGTCCCGAAGCCTTCATCCAAGATCAGGCATTCGGTTGAGGTCTGGGCCGCCCGGCCGGTCGCAACGGTCCGAAACCCTTGCGACAGCGCAAGTGCAATAGCCAGCGAGGCCAGAAACGTTTCTCCGCCCGACAGCGAATGGGTGGGCCGGGCGCGACGCTGATCTTCGTGGTCAACGATCTGGAGTGTGATCGCCCGCCCCCGATACGCAATATCAAACACATACCGCCCGTGGGTGAGCCGTTGCAGGTGGGCGGACGCATCGCGCATCAGGGCTTCTATGGCTCCGCGCGAGAGGAAGTCGGTAAATTCCGAGCCCAGGAGCTTACGCAGGTCCGAGGCCAGGCGTTCTTCACTCTGTGCGGCGTGCAGCTTTTCTTCTTCCTGCTCTTTCTCCTGCCAACGGCGTTCGGCTTCGGCGTGTTCCGCCTCCAAACGCCCACGTTGTTCTTGGAGAGACAGCATCTGTCCGCGGACCGTTTCGAGTTGGGGTTTGAGCTGCGCTCCGTCCTCGCCGACGTCGGTGAGGTTGTATTGGGCAATCGCCGCCTGAAGCTTTTCCCGTTCTTTTTCGAGCCGGTTCCGAGACTGTTGTTGCTTCTCCTGGGATTCTTCGACCATACGCAGCCGGGCTTGCAGGTCTGCCTGCGCCTCGGCGGCCTGACGTTCGACCTGTTCTCGTCTGGCTTGGGCGTTTTTTTCGCGCTGCGACAAGTCTGCGTACCGGGCTTGCTTGTCCGACAGTGCGTCGAGTTCACTTTCTACGTCTTCGGTCTCTGGCAACGGCACGTCTTCTGCCAGATCAAGACAGACGCGCACGGCCTGCGCTTCGCGCTCGGCGCGAAGCAGCGCGCCTTCATACCCGGCGGCAAGCAATTTGAGATCGCCGTCTTTTTGGACCTGGGTTGTGTGCAGCGAGTTGAGTCCCGCTTCGAGTTGACGTAAGGCTTTCTCCGCCGCCTTCATATGTTGCTCAGCCTGCACGACCATGGTCCGGCGCTGTTCCACGTTCTGCTCGGGGTCTCCATTCGGGGTGAGAAATGCCGCAAGCTCACGTCCGAGCCCTGCCAACTCGCGTGTATCGGCCTCCAGCCTTTCGGTTGTCCCGCGCAGCGCTTCAGCCAGCTTTGCCTCTTCTTGTTGCGCGGTTTCACGTTGGCGTGCCAGTCTCGCTTTTTCCTGCTCGGCGGATACGACCTGAGATTCCGTGTCTTTGAGCGCTGCGGCCAGCTCTTTTTGTTGTGTCTCTACAGCCTCGAACGCTTCGGAAGGGGAGGCATAGCGAGGGAAACGGGACACAAAGTCCTTCCGGACTTCTTGCCTGAGGCGCTCGCGCTCTTTCAGTCTCTGCTCCGCAGCATCAAGCCTCGCCTGGCGTGTAGCAACCGTGGTGTTTGCTTCTTGCGCTGCTGTACGTTTTTGTTGAGCGGTCTGTGTGGCACGTTCCATCTGAACCTGAAGCATCTTCAGGTCGTCCCCGGCTTCTTGAACAGCGGGAATCTCGCTGACGGTTGTCTGACACACGGGGCAGATATCGCCAACGTGAAGCGTATCCCGCAGATGGGCGGCTTCGTGCTGGCGTTGGTTGTCTTCAAGCGTGGTGCGGGCCGCTTGCTCCTGCTCTTCGGCTTGAGCGAGCACCTGCCGAGCCTGCTGGGCAGCGCGTTCGGCCCTGGTCAGTTCAGCACGGGCAGTCTCGAGTTCAGACTTGGCTCGTTCTTCCGTCTCAGCCGCCTCTTGCAGTTCTCGGCCCAAGCGTTCGGCTTCAGCGATCAACTGGCACCTCTGCCGCTCCTCTTCTTTTGCTCCTTCGAGTTTTGCTTGCCATTCTCGGACGGTCTGCACGTGGCTCACGTCTTGTCGCTTCAGGTCGTCCAGGGCATGTTGGGTCGCGGTGTGTTTTTGACCCAAGGTATCTATCCGGGCGGTCAGGTGCTGTTGTTCCTGTTGCAGCTCTTTCCAGCGTCTTGCGGCGCTGAGCTTTTCCGTCAGGGTGGTCACGTCGCCAGCTTCGGTAATAAGCTGCTCAAACCTGGCGGTGCGGTCCTGGCACTGAGACCGCGCCTGCTCAACTTGCTGGGTATGCGCGGCGATTTGTTGAGCAAGCGATTCAGCTTCCCCCTGGACACGGGCGTGTTCAGCGTTTTTCTGCTCAGATTCCTTTCGGGCGACTGCCCATTCCTTGAGATGGACAACCACACGTTTGACGACCTCGTAGCGCGCTGCGTCGTATCCCAGCGCTGCCCGCTCCCGACCAATCTTTGTTAATTCGTTTGTCAGGTTGGCGGCCTGGGCGGTCGCCGCCTCAGCTTTCTTTTGCGCCAGCTCTTTCTCCTGAGTGCGCGACTGCACTTCGGTCTGAAGCTCGGTCACCCGACTGCGCAAGCCCGCTATTTGATCGACGTGTTGGGCCACATCGTGCAAGCGTTTTTCTTGCTGAGCAACCTGTTCTGTGTGTTGGCTGAGCTTGGCAAGCTCGTCTTTCTGAAGGGCAATATGCTCCTGGCTCAGGCCGGCGTATTGGGCCAATGTTTCACGTAGCGTTTCAGCCCTGGTTTTGGCCTGGCCGGCAACCAGTTTGGCCTGGTCGGCCACCCGAGCGTACACGCCCAGTTCGAGTATTTTCGCCAGCAACTCGCGGCGTTTGCTCGGCTCGCTGGTCAGAAACTCGGCATAGCGGCCCTGGGGGAGGATGACGGTTTTGGTGAAGCTGTCAAAATCGAGGCCCAGGAGTTCTTCAATCCGCTTGGTGAGCAGCGTGGACCCGGAGGTGTCCTGTATCCACTCTTCCCCTTCGCGTTCGCTGAGACCGGAGTCGGTAATCTTGCCCGTTCGTCTGACGGCCCGAAACCAACGCGGTCCAAGCGTAAAGTCGAGCGCGACCTCACACATCTGCTCACCGGTCGCGATAACGCCTTTTGAGTCCGCACCGTAGCGGGCGGTGCGGCCATACAGGCACCAGACCATCGCGTCGATGAGCGCGGACTTGCCGCTGGCCATCGGGCCGGTAATAGAGAACAGATCGAGTTGCGAAAAATCGACTTCGTGGGGTTGGTCGCCCATTGTCACCCGAAAGGGCATGAAATTCTTGAGGCTGAGTTTTTGTGGGCGCATGGCTTTGATAGGGGATTGGGGGTTCAGGGTTGGGAGTTGGCCTACACTTATACCGGCTCGTCCCGCGCGGTGCTGACCTCCTGATACAGCCGCTCAAACAGGGCCACGAGCTGCGGCTCGGGCTCTGCGCCGCGTTTTGACTTGTAGTAGTCGGTGAAAAGCTCTGCCGCGGGTCGCTCCTTCGGATTGTGGACCGCTTCGCTGACGGAGTCGCTGGCCGACGTCTCTTCAAACCGGAGCGAGACCACGCCCGGCAACGCTCGGATGGGTTCGATCAGCTCGGATGAGAGCCCCTCCGGCTTCAGGACGACTTCAACCCAGGCATTGGTGAATTCTTCCGCCTGCGACAATATCTCTTCGGCGGTTCCCGTCCGGCGCAGCAGGGCTTTGCCTGCCGTCAGCGCAATCGGCGAGACCTCCGCCGGTTTTCCCGGATGGGCCTCAATCAGATACACACTTTTTTGTTGGTCCTGTTCGCCGAAATCCATTTGCAGGATCGATCCGGCATAACGTGCCTGCGCCCGTGTCCCGGACACTTCTTGAGGCCGATGCATATGCCCCAGGGCCACATAGTGCACCCGACCGGGGAATATCCCCGGATCGACAGGAAAGACGCTTGAGCGCCATTCTCCTCCGCCAAACTCCGTCCCGGACACATGGGCGTGAGCGAGTAGGATGGACACCGCATTGGGGTCCATTTGCCGCATCGTTTCTTCCAGGGCGCGCAGATAGTCCTGCACCATACTCTGGTACACACTCAGTCGCTCGTTCTCGCTTTTGTCGGTGCCTTCGGCCGCAGGCAGGACTCGGTGGGGATGCAGATAGGGCAGACCGCTCACCAGCGCCCGCTCCCCGCCGGTCCGCTGGGAAATGGAAACGATGAGGTCCGACGGGGTTTCACTCACGTCCGTCATCATATGCACCTGGAGCAAGTCGCCCAGCGGTTTCAGGGTGCGCAGGCGGGCGGCGTCATCGTGATTGCCGGGAATAACGACCGAGACAATGTTATCGCGGGCGAGTTGCGCCAGGGTGTGCGCCACCAGTTCCTCGGCAGCCAGCGGCGGGCGCCGCTCGTGAAAGACGTCGCCGGTCACCAGGACGGCATCGACTTGCTCCCGCCTGGCAACATCAACAATCTCGGCAAACACCGCCCGGTACTCATCCATCCGCGAGCGATTACGGATAGTCCGACCCACGTGCCAGTCCGAGGTGTGGAGAAACTTCATACCCGTGTCTCTAATACTCGCTTTCTCGGACGCGGGACAGCTTCAAGGCGGGCGGCGGCAGTTTCTGTTCGTCGGCCCGGGTCGCCCAGGCCGGCATGGGGAAGAGAATCGGGACCGGGGTTGGGATGTCGGGTTGAGACACGATCATCCGCCCGGAGGTGAGAATAGCGGCTCGCTTGCGCAAGGTTGGCGGCAAAAATCCGTATTCAGCCCGCTCGGCTTCGGCAGCGTCCAGCCGGCCAACGATCCGAAAGGCGGGGTTGGCCACAATCCGCCGCTCGACCTCGGAAGCGGTCTGCTGCGCACCGATCAGAATCGTTCCGCTGGAGCGCCCCCGCTCGGCAATCTCAAGCAGCCGTTCTCGAATCGGCGACCAGCCGTCACGGGGCGCATAACGGTTCAGCTCATCCACAACGATAAAGCACAGCGGCTCGGCCGACCCGGTTGCTTCTTTTTCTGCCTGAATCTGTTGCAGCACAGAGCCCACCACAAAACTCTTACCGACTTCGTATAGTCCGCTCAGACTGACCACGGTCACTTGTTTGTTGCGCCAATTGATTGTGTGTTGGCTGGCATCGGAGTCTACCGGGTCGCGGACAATATACGAGACCTTATCCTCCGCACCGTACAGACGGCGCATGAACGCGCCAACCGTGCCGGCCGAATGGTTCGTCGAACTCGCCAGAGCTTCCATCGCCCGAAGCAACGTCGGGAAATCGCGAATTTCGGTCGGAGGGATGCCAGCCTCCTCTTCGTCTTCTTTGCCAAATTGCAGAAACACCCCTGGACCGGGACCGTCTTTGTCCGCGTCTTCAGCCGCTTCAATAAGCTTGCGCTCGACTTGGTAGATCAACGTTGAGAGCAGCGAGGCATCCTCCCCTCCCTCAGAGAACAGATAGCGCAGCAAGCGCTGCCGACAGAAATCACGCACGGTCCAAAAATAAGGCGTGACTTCGTCTGCCTTGCGGGAGCTGACCTTGGGCATGATCGGCCCGCGCGCGTTTTCCGTCGGCGGGACATAGAATTGGACCGAATCAAACGGCTCCGCAGGCAGGCCCAGTTGGGCGTACAGGGCTTCGTCTTCAAGGTCGATGGCATTGCTGGCCTTATCCAGGAACAGGAGGTCCTCGCCTTTGACATTGAAGATAATGGCGTGGGTGTTTTTCGCGTCGGTGAGCTGTCCGCAGTGCAGCAGGCTGTGCAGCAAGAAAGTCGCGTAGGTCGTTTTGGTCGCAATACCCGACACGCCGCTGATATTCATATGCGCACCCTTGCGCCCATTCAGAAAGTCAAGATTGCCGTACACGACCTCTTTGCCGGACAGAGAGAGGCCAATCGGAAACTTGTGCACCATCGTGTCCATGAACAGGGCTTGGGCAAATTCCTCACCAGTGACCACGCGGACCGTGTCGCCCGGCATCGGCGGATAATAATACTCCGGCATCAAACGGGTCACTCTAACATGCGCGGCAATGGAGAGTTCGACCGGCAGGCCGCGTTCGGCCTCAACCACGTCAGAGTCAAACGTTGAGCCTTGATGACGCGAGCGCACGATATCGACCATGCCGAATAGCTTGAGCGGCCCGTTGGGCGATGCGGTTTCGACCACGATGGCGTCATCGACCTGAACGGCCTCGCCGGGGTCAAGCAAGACCCAGAATTCGAGCGGAGTAGCATCCTGCGTCCCGATAACTCTGCCCATGCAGCCTCCTTTGGTTCGGCTATATCTGATTCAATAAGGCTTTCTCAATACAGCGACGTACCAGTTTGGGGTCACCGAGGCGATGCCGCAAACGCCGCTCCAATCCACCAATGGGAATCAGGTTTTGTGGCGCGCGGGGGTCTTTTGGCGCCCGCGAGGCTAAAGCCGACACGGCACTGGCAGCTTGATCCAACAGGGAGACCGCCTTCTGAATACCAAGCCCGGCTTTCACTTCCAAACGTACCAGTCCGGTAAAGGGATGCTCAATCGGGCGGGGGTTCGCCAGGCGCAGATAACAGGTAAACACCTCAAAACCTCTTCGCCGGCTGCTGCCGGAGAATTGAAACAGCGGCGTCCGTTCGCCCGGCTGAAGCTGTTCGAGAATCTTTGCCTCTGTGGGCGCAAGATACATGCGTTGAATCGTCTTGATGACCCCGACAACCGAGGAGCTATCGCCTAAAAAGGTCAGATTGCCGTCCGCAAGTATGAGGCGTTCATTCCCGGACAGCTTTCGCGCCAAATCGACCTCGGCCTGACGCATTGCGGTCATGAGGCTTTCACGTAAGGAGTCCGGGGTCAGGTCCGACGCACTCATACTCCGGTAGCGCATCGGGATCTTTCCACCCGTCCCTGCCGCAACGACCACATCCTGTCCGGATTGCTGCCCGCCAACAATAAAAAGGCGGTCGAGTTGTTCCTCAATGATTTCAACACGGCGATCAATCACGACCGCTCCGGCTGCATACGATCCAAACAAGGCTAAATAGCGAGATGCTTCGTCACTCAGGACTGCTGGTGCATCGACGCGCATGACGCCGTCAATCACGGCGGTCATATTCGGCATACTCTCAGGGGTTGGTGTCCTGGGCTGCCACGGACCGGCTTCAACCTGCTGCCCGGTGACTTGAGCGGAGGGCTGCTCCGCATCGACCGCCTGCGGGGCCGAAATCTGGCTGCCGTAATCGCCCCCCCAGGGGTCCAGACTGATACGCATGGGTCTGTACTTGCCTGCGGCTAGATTTTCTTTTCCGGCGAGCGCACGATTTGGCGCTCGCGGATCGTCACGATGGTCCGCCCCTCGACATCCGTAATCGTTGACTCCCGAACAATGATCTCCATGGGGCCGCTCCGACCTGTTTTTTCATACACATCGGCCACACGTGAGGTAATGGTATACGTTTGCCCGGCAATAATCTCGTCGTGGAATTCGATTTCCTGGCCCGCGTGCAGGCTCATGAAGCCGGACGGCAGCGGCACCTCGGGCAGCAGCTTACCGCCGCGCATCCGCATACAAAACATCGGGGGAGCAATAACGTCCGGGTAACCCGCAGCGCGCGCCGCCGCAACGTCCGTATACAGTGGGTTGAGATCGCCCATCGCCTCGGCAAAGGATTGAATATCTTCGGCGGTCACCGTCACCGGACCGAGTTGGACGCCTTGTTTGGCCTGCTGGTCAATTTCGAGCATCATGCGAGTCCCTCATTCTTGGCATGGCTTTTCACCTCAACACTACGCAAGCATACCTATACGCGCAAACGAAAAGAGGGACACGATATGCCGTGTCCCTCTTCGATAGATAGGCTACTTCAAGGGGGAATGCACCCTAGTAGATCTTCTCATAGAATTCGAGCGCTGGCGCGCCAGCGAGGATGGCTCTCAGGTCCACCCCGAGTTCGCCCAGATGCTTGCGATGGGCATCAAAAGCGGCCTGATCCGTATACTCTTCGTAGAACACGAACATGCTCGGATTTTCTTTTGAACGGTTCATAATATAGGCACTGTTGCCGGGCTCTTCACGCACCGCCGGGACAACGTCCTTCATGGCGTCAATAAAATCCTGCTCCTTGCCCTCTTGAATCGTCAGCTTTGCGACCAATGCAATCATGCTGTGTCTCCTTTTCCTTGCGTAAGATATGCTCCGTTTTGCCTGAGCCCGGACCGTTTGGCAACACCGCAAAAACCGGGCCGAACCGCCCGTCACAAGTGCAGCGCCACTTCGATGCCCCACACCGGCGGCTCGTTGACGAAGCCGGCCAGATTGTTGAAGTCGAGACCACCGGTGGGCGAGAGATCGTTCAGGATGTTGCGGCCAAAGGCCGTCACTTCCAGACCATCCGAGGCCGACAGCCAGGACAGGCGCAGGCCGCCCTCAAGCAGATGATTATCCCGGAACTCGCGTGACTCGTACAGAAAAAAGTTGATACGGCTGCGATACGCCCAGTCGGTCGCAAGGATCAAGACCGCGCCTCCGGGTAACACGCGCGTATAGCTCAGGTTCAGGTTGGCGATCCAGCGGGGGGCTTGAGGCAGGCGGTTGCCGTCAATGGAGACCGTACCCGGAACCGGGCCGGGCGGGTCAAGGACCGTACAGTCCGAGCCGCACGGCTGAACGAACAGACCGGTATCGTCGAGCCGGGTGTAGTTATAGCTCAGGCCGGCCGTCAGGTGCAGGCCATAGCCCAGGGCCACGGCCCCCTCCGCTTCGATGCCCCGTCCGATGGTGCGGTCGGCGTTCAGCAGCCGGTTGGCGTTGTCCACGCCGCTCCCTGCGGTGAGCTGCTGATCGTGCATCCAGAAGTGGTAGGCCGCCAGGTCCAGATGGACACGCTGCTGCCACACACGCAGCTTCAGACCAACCTCGACCGAGATGATGTCCTCAGTGTCGGCCACGGTCACCTCGTCGCCGAACAGCAACCGGCCCTGAATGCTGGGCGCACGAAAGCTGCTGGCCACGCGCACATAGGGCTGAACACCGGGCCGCATCTGGTAACGCAAGCTCAGGTCCCAACTCGGCACCAGGTCGCGGGGGGCCCTACGGATCGGGCCGAGCGGACCGGCACCAATGGGCGACTGAAGACGCTCGCTCGCGTACTCCTTGTCGTCCTCGGAGACGCGCACACCGGCGGCGATTTCGATGTTCTCGGTCAGAGTGAAGGTCGCGGCGGCAAACACCGCCCAGGCCTCGGTGCGTTGATCCTGGCGAATGCGGCCATTCTGTACACTCCCGGCCAGGGTGTCATAGCTGAAGCCCTCAATGTCGAGTTCCTCGTGAAAATAGAAGACGCCCCCCCGCCAGTCCAGGCGCTGCCAGGCCGTGTGTTCCAGACGGAATTCCTGACTCAACTGGCGCAGGGCCGCAAGGCCGTCAGCCGTCTCGGTTGGAAACGGAATCAGACCCGGTCCGCTGGGCGGACTCCAGACCGCGCCAAAGCCACCGTCCACGTCGCCGCGCGATCTGCCGTCCAGCCAGTCTCCACCGGTCAGCGAGATCAGGCGAAACTCGCCCAGCCTATAGCGCAGCTCGGTGGCAAACCCGTGGCTCGCCAGGTACTGCGGATTGCCAGCGTCTTGGGCAGTTTTGTCGCGCCGTAAACCCGAGCGTAAGCCAGTCCGGCCCGGCCTGAATATATTCGCCCGGAAGACCCGTGCATTGCTGTCAAAGTCCCGGACGTGAACCTTGAACCGCCCGGAAAAATTCTCTGCGGGTGTCCACACAAACTGGACGCGCCCGGCAATATCATCGTAGCCCCCCAGGGCCTTGTTCTTGTGGGTATAGGTCTTACCGGTATAGGTATTGTCTATCCAGTCGCTCCGGCGCTGCACCAACAGGGAGGCACGCGCCGCCAGGACGGACGGGATCAGCGGACCGGACAGGGCTCCCTCAAAATTGACGCTGTCGAAGCGTCCGTAGGACAGCCGGCCGTAGCCTTCGAAGTCCCAGGTCGGCCGGGCCGATTCGACCTTCACGATGCCGGCCGGCGTATTCCGCCCAAACAGCGTGCCCTGCGGCCCACGCAGCACCTCGACCCGCTCGACATCAAAGATGGGATGTCCCTTGAGCCACGGATTTTCCAGCACGATGCCGTCGTGCATGACCGACACCGGCTGGGAGGCGTTCATGTCGAAGTCCGTATTGCCCAGACCACGAATAAAGAAATACGGATAGATGCGTCCGAAGCCCGACATGACCTGGAGGCTGGGCGTCCGGTTGGTCAGAAAACGCACGTCCATGCCCGAGGCGCGCAACCGGTCGAGCCCCTCGCCCTGGAGCACGGACAGCGACAGCGGCACGTCAAAGGCACGTTGCTCCTGCTTACGGGCGGTGACGGTAATATCTTCGAGCGCGTGCTGCGACTGGGCGAGCACGAGAGACGGCAACAGCACGACCCACAGCGCCACGACCCTCACCCCGCCGGCAAGCCTGCGAGCGCAGTCTGTCACCGCCGGTCTGGCCAGCAGCGACGTGAGACGCCGGGTAGAGTCGCACGGGGGCATCTTCTTCTCCTCCACAGTGTCGTGGCTCCGGCTGTCGTTAGAAACGCACGATCCCTTCAACGCCCCAATAGGACGACTCGTTGATGTAGGCGGTCAGGTTGTTGAAATCGATGCCACCGGCAGGGGAAGTTTCATTAAGGATATTGCGCCCAAAGCCCGCGACCTCCAGCCCACCGCCGGGCGACACCCAGGCCACCCGGGTACCGCCTTCAAGCAGGTGGTCATCACGATACTCGCGCGATTCGTACAGAAAAAAGTTAATACGGCTGCGGTAGGCCCAGTCGGTGGACATGACCAGGGCGGAGCCGCCGGCAAGCACACGGGTGTAGTACAGGCCAACATTCACGATCCAGCGTGGGGCCTGGGGCAGGCGGTTGCCGTCAACGGAGACCGTACCCGGAACCGGGCCGGGCGCGTCAGTCACCGTGCAACCTGAGCCGCACGGAGGGATGAACAGGCCGGGGTCATCGAGCCGCGTATAATTATAGCTGGCGCTGGCGGTGAAGCGCAGGCCGCGGGCCAGGGCCAACCCGAGTTCGGCCTCAGCCCCTCGTCCGATAGTGCGGTCGGCATTCACCAAGCGGGCGACATTGCTGTCGCCGCCGACCGCGGTGAGTTGCTGATCGTGCATCCAAAAGTGGTAGGCCGCCAGATCAAGGTGGAGCCGCTGCTGCCACAGACGTAGCTTCAGGCCGACCTCGACAGAGATGATGTCTTCAGTGTCGGCTACGGTCACCTCGTCGCTGAACAGCAACCGGCCCTGAATGCTGGGCGCGCGAAAGCTGCTGGCCACGCGCACGTAGGGCTGGACGCCGGGCCGCATCTGGTAGCGCAGGCTCAGGTCCCAGCTCGGCACCAGGTCGCGGGGGGCCTTGTGGAGCGGGCCGAGCGGGCCGGCACCGATGGGCGACCGCAGGCGTTCGATACGGTACTCCTTGTCGTCCTCAGAGACGCGCACGCCGGCGGCGACTTCGAGATTGTCGGTGAGGCTCAGCGTCGCCGCGGCAAACACAGCCCACGCCTCGGTGCGTTGCTCATGGCGGATACGGCCGTTCACGACATTCCCGGCCAGGGTGTCGTAGTTGAGGCCGAACATGTCGAGTTCCTCGTGGAAATAGAAGACACCCACCCGCCAGTCCAGGCGCTGCCAGGCCGTGTGTTCCAGACGAAACTCCTGGCTTAATTGACGCAGAGCCGGTATCCCGTCCTTGGTCTCGGCCGGAAACGGAATCAGGCCCGGCCCGTTGGGCGGACTCCAGACCGCACCAAAGCCACCGTCGATATCCCCGCTTGCGAAGCTGTCGAGCCATTCCCCACCAGTCAGCGAGATCAACTGGACCGGCCCAAGCGTGTAGTGCAATTCGGAGGCGAAGCCGTGGCCGCTCACCCCCGCGTCACTGTCGGCGTCATGGGCGATTTTGTCGCGTCGGAAGCCCGGAACCAGGTCGGCACGGCCCGGCTTAATCACATTCGCCCGGAAGAGGCGGGGTGTGCCATCGAAGTCACGAATATGCACCTTGAACCGCCCGGACAGATTCTCGGTCGGCGTCAATAAAAACTGAAGCCGTCCGGCCACATCACGATAGCCGCCCAGGGCGTCGTCCTCACCGGTGTAGGTGTTGTCTATCCAGTCGTTCCGACGCTGGACCAGCACCGAGGCCCGCGCCGCCAGTATGGACGGGATCAGCGGCCCGGACAGTGCCGCCTCAAAATTCACGCTGCTGAAGCGTCCATAAGACAGCCGGCCATAGCCCTCCCAGTCCCAGGTCGGGGGGGCCGACTCGATCTTGATGACGCCGGCGGTGGTGTTGCGCCCGAAGAGCGTACCCTGCGGTCCGCGCAACACCTCGATACGCTCGATATCAAAAACGGGGGTACTCTTGAGTTGGGCGTTTTCCAACACAATCCCGTCGTACATCACCGAGACCGGCTGGGACGCATTCATATCAAAGTCGGTATTGCCCAAGCCACGTATGTAGAATCGAGGAAAGAAGCGCCCAAAGGACGACTCGGCTTGCAGGCTGGGCACACGGTTGGACAGAAAGCGTACGTCCATGCCCGACGAACGCAGCCGGTCGAGCCCCTCGCCCTGAAGTACGGACAATGACAGCGGCACGTCGAACGCACGCTGCTCCTGCTTGCGGGCAGTGACGGTAATATCTTCGAGCGTATGCTGCGGCTGAGCGAGCGCGAGAGACGGCGCCAGTGTGACGGCGTACAGCAGCACAATCCAGGGCAGCACCCCTCCACACCGACTTCGATGGAATTTCATACCAGGGTTATTCATTTTTTCTCAGGAGAATGGAAGTCCCGCGCGCCTCCTTAACCTGCCCTTGTGGGAACTGGACAGCGAACCGAGTAAGGCTTTCTGGACAGCGCTCCTCGAGCCGTTTATCATTCTAGTTTCCTACGGGGTATTTTATATCAACAGGAGGGAAGGTCCATGAAAGCTGCCGTGTTATATGAGCCGAACAAACCACTCGTGATTGAAGATTTACACATCGACCCGCCAAAAGCCGGAGAGGTCAAGGTCAAGGTGGCGGCCAACGGCGCCTGTCATAGTGATCTGCACGTCATGACCGGCGATATGCGGATGCCGCTGCCCATGGTGCTGGGTCATGAGGGTGCCGGGGTGGTGGCCGAGGTTGGCGCCGGCGTGACCTCGGTCAAAGAAGGCGACCATGTCGTGCTGTCTTTCAATCCCGTCTGTGGCACCTGCCATTATTGTACCCAGGGGCAACCGCATCTGTGTGAAACCCGACCCAGAGCACTCGGCACGCTCCTGGACGGCACAACCCGCCTGCGCAAGAACAATGACGAGATTTTCCACTTTGCGTACACAGCCTCATTCGCGGAAGAGGCCATTGTCCATGAAAGCTGCGCTATCAAAATCCGGGAAGATATTCCGCTCGACCGGGCCTGTTTTGTTGGCTGCGGAACCATGACCGGCGTGGGCGCGGCAATCAACACCGCCAACGTTCAGCCCGGTTCCTCCACCGTGGTCATTGGTTGTGGCGGGGTGGGTCTCAACGTCATCCAAGGTTGTGCCCTGGCAGGGGCGCGGCAGGTTATTGCCGTCGATCTGCTCGACTCGAAGCTGGAGTTTGCCAAGACCTTTGGCGCGACCCATACCATCAACCCCGGCCAGGACGACGCCTTCAAGGCGGTCATGGAACTGACCGGCGGACGCGGCGCCGATTATGCCTTCGAGGTTATCAGCACGGCCAAGACGATTGAGCTGGCGTTCAAGATGACAGGCCGCGGGGGCGTGTGTACGGTGGTTGGCGTGTCGCCCGACGGCGCGCGCATCTCGCTCAACCCGAACATTTTTTGTCTGATGGAAAAGCGGATTCAGGGCTCATACTACGGTTCGACCCGTCCCCGCGTCGACATGCCCCGCCTGCTCGATATGTATATGGACAAAAAGATCAAGATCGACGAGTTGGTCTCCAAGACGTTTGCGCTCGAACAGGTCAACGAAGCCTACGATCTGCTGAAAGAGGGCAGCGGAGTGGCCCGGAGTGTCATCAAGTTCTTTTAGGCCGGTCCCAGGTCAGGCCACGAGCCGAAGGCAGGCAATCCCCCCTACCTCCCCCTTATCAAGGGGGCAGCCCGCAGGGCAGGGGGATTGCTTCCTGCCGTATAACAAAGCTCTCGTACCTCACGCCAAAGAACCCCGGAGAGATTAGCCGACCAAGAAAAACGGGAGATTATACGCATACGACAGCCAGAACCAGCGAGACCACGGAGCAGTGGACGGGCAACTGTATCTTTGAGAACGAGTGGTAAAGCTTCCGCACCAAAAAGGACCGCCCGCCAGAAATCAAGAATGTCTCCTACGAATGCTCACCCAGTAGATGTAAGATGGACGTGAAGGTGGTAGGCATCTTTGGTAATGACACCATGACAATTGTGGGGGTGTCGGTATGAAAGTGAAGGTAAAAAATCTTGGCGTGTTGAAGCAGGCCGAATTCAGCCTGGGTGATTTCACTATTATCTGCGGTAGCAACAATACCGGTAAGACATATGCAACCTATGCCCTCTATGGGTTTCTGGCCACATGGCGGCATCGTCTAGGTTCGCTGGGCGAGGGGCGGATATCTCAGCGAGCAATCAACAATCTTCTCGACAACGGTATTACACAAATTGATTTGATCGAATACGGCAAAGGAGCGGAGAGCATCCTTAACACTCTATGTGAGCGGTATACTGAGGGCTTACCAAGCATTTTTGCCGCACCCAGAAAAAGGTTTCGAGATAGTCAATTCAATATATCTTTGGAAAGAAGCGCGTTGTCCGAGGCAATAAAGCGAATATCGTTTAAGAGTAAGACTGGTGCTCGAAACCGTCAGTTTTTTTCTATCGCTAAAGCCGAGGGGAGTACGGAATTAGAAGTTTCCTTGTTGGGAGAAAAACAAAGAGTCGAAATTCCTACTGAACGCATTAGGAGCTTGATAACCGAAACTATCAATGAACGTATTTTCGGACAGTTTTTCCCAGACGCTTTTATCTCCAGCACCGAGCGGACAGGGGCCATCGTTTTCCGCACGGAACTAAATTTTGCCCGTAATCGCTTGTTGAAAGAAATGAGCCGGGCGGATGACGATATCAATCCACGAGAGTTGTTGCTGAAGTCCTATCAAGACTACGCACTACCCGTCGAAAGTAACGTGGATTTCACACGCCAGCTTGAGAGCATTGCATTAACGGACAGTTTTCTCGCGGAGGAGCATTCCGAAGTATTGACACGGTTCGTCGATATTATCGGCGGTACGTACACGGTAAACCGCAACGACGAGTTGTATTTCGTACCAAAGGGCGAACGGATTAAACTGAGCATGGACGAAAGTTCCAGCAGTGTGCGTTCCATGCTCGACCTAGGTTTCTATCTGCGGCATGTCGCCACCCCTGGTGACTTGTTGATGGTGGATGAGCCGGAACTGAATCTACATCCCGAAAACCAGCGCCGCATAGCGCGGCTTTTCGCGCAGCTGGTCAATCTCGGCATTAAGGTCTTCATTACCACGCACAGCGATTACATCGTCAAAGAACTGAACACCCTCATCATGCTGAACCAGGACAAGCCGTACTTGAAACGCATCGCCCGACAGGAAGGATACGAAAATTTCGAACTTATCGCTCCCGAGAAAATCAAGGCGTACATAGCAGAAGAGGCTCACGTGCTCTTGGACGGCAACAAAAGGAGGAGCCGCTGCCAAACGCTGGTAGAAGCAAAGATAGACCCAGAATTAGGGATTGAAATGGGCAGTTTCGACAAAGCAATTAATAAAATGAATGAGATTCAGGAAGCCATCGTGTGGGGAGAGGATGGATGATGGACGATGTGGATATATTACGCGAATTAATCAATGATGAGGCGCTAGCCCTAATTGAGGCTTCTAATAACAAAAATGTTATTACCCTGAAAGAAATCAGTAACAGCCCACAATCCGAGTATACCGTAAAGATACACGGGGCGCCCGATGACATTATCGCTATTAAAGCGGATCGTTTTCCGCCTCCAGGAGAAATTTTTAAAGGTGAGAAAGGAGAATGTAAGCGGGCTGATTATGTCATCGTTGCAAGGACCGATAAACGAAACTGGATCATCTACATTGAAATGAAGGGCGGTAAATACGGCTTGCATAACGAAATTGTCCAACAACTGAAGGGAGCGAAATGCCTTGTTTCTTACTGTCGTGCTATTGGTCAGGCATTCTGGGATCAGAGGAACTTCCTTAAAGAAAATGATTATGAGCAGCGTTTCATAAGCATTAAAAACATTCGCTTAGGCAAAAAACCGACGCGGATGGGGAAAGGATCCGCACGGCATGACAAGCCGGAGGATATGCTCACGCTCAACGGGACCAACGGAGGCAGATTACAGTTTAATGAACTGACCGGGAATCCCTAATGGCCCTTCATCCTGACTTTCATACTTTCCCGCGCGCGATATTAGACCCTGCGCTTTACTGATTTCTCGCATACAAGATGCGGCGCAAGCCGCCTGTGGAAAGACTTCACTCCGCCTCAACAGGATCGGTGTTCACGGGCCGGAGCGGTTCAACTTCTGGCTTGGTCGGTGTTCCCTCCAGCAATAGCCAGCAGGCGATCATCAGGCCGAGGTTGATCAGCCCCCCGGCCCAGAACGCCCAGGCCAGGCTGAGTTGATCCGCAATGGCGCCGAATAGCAGCGGCCCGACCATCATGCCGGCACTATGCGACATCATGAGCAGGCTCATAACGGTGGCCATGCCGTATGGGCCGGCGTTCTCCATGCCGACCGCGGTATGGGCCGGGAAGGCTAAGCCGTAGCAGGCACCGATACAGACATTGAGGGCCAGCACCTGCCAGAACATGGTCGCAAGCGGAACGGCCGCCAAGGCCAGCGCGCTGCCGGCCCCGCCCAGGGCAATCAGCACGGCCTTTCGCTTGCGGTCGGCCAGCCGGCCGCAGGGGGCTTGCAGTACGGTGCTGACCATCACATTGACAGAGATTAACACCCCGATCTGCGTCGTGGATAAGGTCCACAGCCGGGCGGCCAGGACCGGCAGGAATATCCAGATCAAGGCATTCGTACACGCATAGGCGAGACGAAAACTCGCCACTCCGACGACCGGACGGCAGGAGAGTAATTGCCAGGGCGTGGTAGAGGCTGACTTGGGCTTTTTCGGTCCGGTCTGGATTGATTCGACGGGAGGCAATAGGACCACTAGCAAGAAAAAGGACACCCCGCTCAGGATGCTCATCACCAGAAAATTGATCGACATGGAAGACAGGTCGCGGATGACTCCCCCCAGGACAGGCCCGCCGGCAATACCGCCCAAGAGGGCGGTATTCATGTAGCCGCTATAGCGGCCCTCTTCACCCCGCGGTGCCAGGTCGCCGACATAGGCCATGGAAACCAGATGGATGATGGCCATGCCCGTGCCGTGGACGGCCATAATGCCGACAAAGGCCGCGACCCGGTCGGCCAGGGGATAGGCCAGGGACGCCAAGGCGTAGAACAGCACCCCAACCAGCAGAAAGCCACGTCTGCCCCAGCGGTCGGACGCGCGTCCGATGAACGGCAGCAATACGGTCCGGGTTGCGGCATGGACGCTAAACAGCAGGCCCGCTCCCAGGCCGCCCAGCCCGAACTGACCGACATACACGGGAATGAAGGGCATCACCATGCCGTTTCCCAGCATGGTGGCAAACACCGCTCCGGCCAGAATGAAGATCGCGCGTTTGTGCGTGCTGTCCGACACACTACCCTTTCAACACCGCCACTGGCGGTTTGCCCTCTCGTCGGCTTGCGCTAGGCTCAGCCGACTTCGCGATGCACGAGTGAGCGGCGGGGTGGCCCGGAGTGGTATCAGGGCTCAGCGCGCTGCGCAATAAAGAACAGGCGACGAAAAGGAAACAGCGTCCCGTTCGGGCCCGCCGGATAAGCCTGGGCAAGCTGCTGGCCGTAGATATCCAGGAATGCGGTCTGCCCATCCCGGCCGAGGCGCTCAAGCGTCGGTCGCAGGGCCGTGCCTTTCATCCATTCCAGCACCGCGTTCTCACCGGGCAAGAGGTGATAATAAATCGTCTCCCACACCTGGACTGTACACCCGAAAGTGTGGAGCGTGTCAGCATACCAGTTGGGGCTCTGCATGAAAAAACGCTCTTCCGAGCCGGCCAGTAGCGACCCCCACGGCTCTTGCTGCACTGACTCACGTAGAATCCGGTGCGCGGCCTCGGCATGATTGTTCGGCATCTGCACCGCCAGCACGCCGTATGGAGTCAGCAAGCTGACCAGTCGTTGTAAGACAGCCTGATGCTCGGGTACCCAGTGCAGAGCCGCGTTCGATATGATGCGGTCCAGCCGCTGCGGCGGAGACCACTCGGCAATATCCGCTTCCACAAAATGTAGCCGGTTCTGAGCCGGCAACGTCCTGGCCGTGGCCAACATCTGGGGCGAATTGTCCACTCCCCATACGCTTGCGTGGGGCCAGCGTTCGGCCAGGGTCGCCGTGAGCGTACCCGGCCCGCAGCCCAGATCGGCGGCCGTTGTCACCTCTCCGTCTGGAAGGCGGCTCAATAAATCGAAGAAAGGCTGGGCGCGCTCCTTTTGAAAGCGCTGGTATTGTTGCGGGTCCCACGTAGTCATGGCAAGCAAGGCGTCAGACGAGCCGGCGCAGGCAGGATTTTCTTTTTCCTTTTTCACCGTTACGGTGAGCCGGCATTCTTATCATTAGGCAAAAGCGGGGTGTGCGCCGTGAACGAAATCGTCTCTGACATACTGAACGCCCTCTTTGCCTTGGACAAAATTCTTCTCCATCAGTTCGCTCTCGTTCTCAGTTATCCGTTGAACGCCGAGGAAAGAATTTTCGTCTTATGGCTTTTCACTTCTTTCCTATTTGCGTTGTTCGTCTTTGTCCGATCCCTGCCCAACGTGAGAAACCGGAACGCTGGGGTGCTGAGCGCTTTCTTTCGTTTCCTCTTCCCAAAGGAGGTGTGGAACCATAGGTCAGCTTGGCTCGATGTGCGGTATTTTTTCTTCCATCAGTTGTTCAGAGTGTATCTGTACGGCGTTTTTATGACCACCGTCTCCGCGATGGTTTTTCATAAGAGTTCCGCATTGCTGCTCAGCCTGAACGGCCAGAGCCCCAGGCTTGCGGCTGAATTGATCTGGGGTCTGGAATGTGTCTACATACTCTGTATTGTTTTCCTGATCGATTTTATCGCCTATGGCCTGCATTGGTGGCAACATACAAATCCGTTGCTGTGGGAATTTCATAAAGTGCATCACTCTGCGCCGGTCATGCACCCCTTAACAAACTATCGGGAACACCCAATAGATAATATCTTCTACGCGGTGGGCCATGGCATCACCATAGGACTCTCAGGAGGATGTATTTCGTATTGTCTCGGCTATGTCCCTGAAATGCCGACGATTTACGGCGCCACTCTCTTTTCTTTGCTGTACAACGCTCTGGGATATAATTTACGCCACTCTCATATCTGGCTCAGATGGCCCGGGAAATGGGTTTATGTGTTCGGCTGCCCGGCTCATCATCAAATCCACCACAGTTGCCACCCGGAGCATATCGATAAAAACTTTGCCTTTATGTTTCCTATTTGGGATGTCTTATTTGGGACGTTCTGCCTGCCAAACGATAATAGCAAGGTAAAATTCGGACTTGGCGATGGCCAAGAGGCCGTCTACACCGGTTGTCTGGGTCTCTATTTTTTACCGCTGAAAAAGGGGCTCTTACATATCAAAGAGACGTTCTTCCCTTTAAGATGATTTTTTTCCAAAAATTCACCAAGCAGCAACTCGGTGCGGCTGTGCAGCATACGCGTCTACCGCTTGGGCGGTCGCAGGTCTTCGGGCCTAGACCACAGGACGTGAGATCATATCCCCCCCAACCCTGCGCTTCAGCCAGCGCCCGTCCGTCGAATGCCCGACGAGTTTGCCATTTTCGACAATCACCTTCCCACGCAAGAGCGTCATCACCGGATAGCCCTGGCACGTAAATCCTTCCCAAATGCTGTAGTCGGAGTCGGCGTGCAGATCCTCCACCGCAAGCGTTTTGGTCGACTGCGGGTCAAGCAGGACAATATCCGCATCGCTCCCCGGCTGAATAGCGCCCTTTTGCGGATACAGGCCCAGAATCTTGGCCGCGTTGGTAGCGATGATGGCGGCAAAGCGCTGAAGCGACATCCCCCGTTCGGCCACACATTTCGTGAACGCCACCGGAATGCGCGTCTCGATGCCGTTATGCCCGCCGCAGATGGATTCGATCCGATCTCTGAACAGTTTAGGACCTTTATAGGTCGTATACTCATCCGTGGCCGTGGTGCACAGTTGTCCGTCGAGCAAGCCGTCGAGCAGGGCCTCACGGTCGTCGGCGAACTTCAGCGCCGGATAGGTATGAATCGCCATGCCGTCGGGCTTCTTGTAATCGTCACAGGTGAAGTGCAGATAGTGATGCAGGGCTTCGCCGTACACGGGCTGTCCAGACTGGCGCGCTTCGGCAATGGCACGAACGCCTTCCTTGGCCGTGGTATGGACGAAATACACCCCGGTACCGGTATGCTCGGCCAGACGAATGATGGTGCGAAAGGCCAAATCTTCGGACAGGTTGTTGTGGACGAGGTGCATATTATAGGCTTGGTCGCGTCCCTCGCGTTTGAGCTTCTCAAGCATGTAATTCACAATCTCGTCTTCTTCCGCGTGGACGGCCATCATGCCGCCGTGCTTGGCCACTTCGGCAAAAATCTCCCACAGATGTCCGTACGGAATACGCACCTCCGTAGTGGTAAAAATCTTGAAGCTGCCCACGCCTTCTTGTAATGCTTCGGCAATCTGGCCTACGGCTTGATGGCCGCATTCCCCGGCAAGCATGTAATGAAAGGCGAAATCCGTGTAGCAGTGGTCTCGAAAAACGGCCCGGCGTCGCTCAAGCACCTCAAGCAGCGGGCGACGGCGTTCTCCACGCAGTGCCTTGCGGGACAGGTCACCCGCAAAATCGATAATGGTGGTCACCCCACCGAACGCGGCCGCCCGACTGGCGGCCTCGGGCGGCTGGGTCATCACATCCGGCTGGCCGGTCCAATCCGGCGGGACGGGAATGCCAATATGCGCATGCGGCTCAATCCCGCCCGGTAAGACGATCTTTCCCGTTGCATCGATCACCCGTCCGGCATCGGCATTCAGGGTTCCGGGTTGGCCCACGGCAACGATGTGCTCCCCGACAATGCCCACATCCAATTCCGCCACGGTGTGTGGCGTCACAACAGTTCCCCCGGTGATGATGAGATCAAGCATAGTCCACCTCCTGAGTATTTCCCCTCTTCCTTGTACTCCTTTCTTCTCCTCTCAGAAAATCCCCGGTGCTTCCTTTGCTTCCTTGCCTTTCCCTGCATCGACTGATAGCTGACCGCTGAAGGTCGGCTAAAAGGGAACTGTCTATGCGAGCACTCGATGATATCCGCGTTCTTGATCTCACCCACGTCTTTAACGGTCCCTATGCCGCCCAGGTTTTGGGCTTTCTCGGAGCCGAAGTCATTAAAATCGAGCCGCTTCCCTACGGTGAGCGGGCGCGCAGTATTTTCCCCATCCCGGACGCCGAAAAGCAGAGCTATCCCTTTGTGATGCTCAACTCGAACAAAAAAGGCATCACGCTCAACCTCAAATCCGAGCGCGGTAAAGAGCTGTTCAAACAGTTTGTGATACAGGCCGATATTGTCGTCGAGAACTTTACCGCCGGGACTATGGACAAGCTGGGGCTGGGCTATCAGGACCTAAAGCGCATCAACTCGCGCATTATCTACGCGTCGAGCTCGGGCTATGGCAAGACCGGCCCATACAGCGCCTATCCCGCGTTTGACTCCATTGTCCAAGCCCTGTCCGGCATCATGAGCACAACGGGTGATCCAGCCGGCCCGCCGATGAAGGCCGGCCCACCGATTATGGACATCATGGCAGGCATCCATTTTGCGGCTGGCATATTAGCTGCCCTGCATCAGCGCGACCGCACCGGAGAGGGGCTCGAAGTAGAAACCTCACTGTTTGAGTCGGCCATTGGACCGATGACCGCCCAAATCTCGGCCTACCGTGCCCAAGGCGGCAGCTATGAACGGGCAGGCAACAGGGCTCCGAACCGCGCCTTCTCTCCGTATAACTGTTATCCGGCCAGTGACGGCCATGTCTTATTGCTGACCTCAGACAATCAGCGCTGGCAGGCGTTGTGTACGCTCATGGGCCGCGAGGATATTGCGCAGGACGAACAATTCGAGACCAACCGAGCCCGCTCCAAACACGCGGATGAGGTGGATGAGATTGTCAGCGCCTGGACCAGCCACCAGCCAAAACACGAAATCATGCGCCTGTGTGGCGAGGCGGATATCACCTGTGGTGCGGTCCAGACCGTCGAAGAAGTTCTCAACGACCCCCACCTGCGCGAACGCGGTATCCTCAAGGATATCGATCATCCCACCGCCGGTCCTGTCACCGTGCTCGGTGCGCCCTGGCGCTTCAACGACCAGCAGCCTCCCAACGACACCCCGAGTCCGAATCTGGGCGAGCATAATGAACTGGTGTATAGCAAGTTGCTGGGCTTATCCGAGGCTGAGATCCAGACGCTTAAAGAAGACGGGGTGATTTAAGCCTGATGGATCGGGTTGCCCTGTACGAGGCTGTCCTATCAGGGAAGGGATCGGAGGCGCGTGAGCGGCTGTATCCAGAAGAGCATTATTTCTTCCACTTCAGCCCTCTATCAGTAAAAACGATAAACAAACCGATCAGCCCCATTACGAGGAAAACTAAAAAGACGGCGGTGAGTGCCTGCGCCGGACTCATGTCTGAACCTCCATTCCGTCGAGAAGGTAGCCAACCGATAAGAGAACCCCGCCAGAAAGAGTTCCTATCGAAAAAGAAATCACCTCTCCGGCCTCCGGTTTGGCCAAGGGCGTCAATACGAGGACGGCAAAAGAGACTTTTGCCATATCCCAAAAGAACTTTGCGAGATTATCTTTTTGTTTTTCGGTACGGAGCAGTTGCACCTTGACTTCACTCCCTGGGGTTTGCAGATGCATTATAGGCGTGAAACGTAGAAAGGCACAACACGGAAAAGTCTTCTCATCCAGGAAACATTTTGTTCCGGCCTTGCCCTTCGTCTCATGGTCTCGTAGATTTTTTCTATGAGTTCCCTCCCCCCCGGTCCGAGGCTCCCCCGGCTATTCCAGACGCTGAACTGGGTTCGCAGGCCCATTCCCATCATGCGGAAATATGCCCAGGAGTATGGTGAGTGTTTCACCATGCGGTGGCTCAATACGCCACCGATTGCGTTCTTCAGTGACCCGGTTGCCATTAAACAGATCTTTACCGCATCACCCGAGCGTGCCCTGGCGGGTCGGGGGAATGTGGTCCTCAAACCGATTTTGGGTGAGAACTCAGTCCTGTTGCTTGATGGCGCGCGCCATAAACGGGAGCGCAAATTGCTCATGCCGCCGTTTCATGGTGAACGCATGCGCCTCTATGGCGAGATCATGCGTGAGGCGGCAGACCGGTCGATCGACAACTGGCCGGAGGAACAGCCCTTCCCCATTCACGAACGCATGCAGGCAATCACGCTTGACATCATTCTGCGGACCGTTTTTGGCGTGGACGAAGGTGCGCTGCTCCAGAAACTGCGGTCCTTGCTGATTGAGTTTCTCAGACTCGTCGGGAGTAGCCCCCTCCTCTTAATCCGTGGGCTGCAAGTCAACCTGGGACCGCTCACCTCGTGGCAACGCATCGGTCAACTCGGCCACGAAATCGATGCAGTGTTGTACGAACAGATTGCCCAACGCAAAGCCGCAGCACAAAGCGGACGCACCGATATCATGGCCATGCTCATCGAAGCCCGCGACGAAGATGGTCAACCCATGAGCGATCAAGAACTGCGCGATGAGATGATCACCATGCTGTTGGCCGGACACGAGACCACCGCTACTTCGCTCTCCTGGGTTGTGCACCGTCTGTTACAAAACCCGGACGTTCTCGAAAAAGTTCGCGCCGAGCTCCAGCACGTGGTCGGAGGGGGTCCCATACGAGCCGAGCACATTTCCGAGCTTGAGTATCTTGATGCGACCATCAAAGAGACAGCCCGACTCAATCCTATTATCCCAGCCGTGGTTCGCTATCTCGAACAGCCCACCCGGATCGGGGCGTATGAAATACCTGCGGACTGTGTGGCTGCGCCGTGTATTTACCTCACCCACCGGCGACCGGAATTGTGGCCCGAGCCCGAGACGTTTAACCCCGACCGGTTTGTTGGAAAACGCGTTGATCCCTACTCCTTTTTCCCCTTTGGCGGAGGAGTCCGTCACTGTTTGGGTGCAGCCTTTGCCACATATGAGATGAAAATCGTCCTTGCCCAGATGTTGTCTCGGGTCTCACTCCGGCCAGTGCCGGGACATACCGTGCGTGTTGTCCGGCGGAGTATTACGTTTGCTCCATCCGAGGGCATGCCGGTGATTCGAGAAGCAGCGTAAGTCTCCCTCAATGCCTCGCAGTTTTTCACAAGGATTGCTACAGATGGGCAGTTGTTGCATTTAGACCTCCGGACAAAAGGGGACGCTATGAGTGACACTAACTGGGAGGCGGCAAACGAGGCGGGCGCACGGCTATACCAAAAGGGGCATTATGTCGAAGCCGAGCAACAACTCCGGACGGCCCTCCAAGAGGCGGAAAAGTTTGGCCCACAGGACTCCCGCGTCGCCGTTGTCCTGAACAACCTGGGGAGCCTATCGCATAATCAAGGCAAACGAACCGAAGCCAGCGGCTATTATGAGCGGGCATTGTCTATCCGAGAAGCGCACTATGGGCCCCACCACCCGTGGGTAGCGCAGAGCCTGAATAACCTGGCCTCGCTATACCGAGAACTCGGTCGTTACGATGAAGCCGAGACCTTTCTCCAGCGTGCGCTGAAAATCGCCGAGGCGCTTGTGGGCCCGACGCATTACCGCATCACCAATTGTCTGAACAATTTGGCCGCCGTCTATATGAGTCAGGAACGCTACACTGAGGCGGAGTCGTATTTTCAGCGGTCGTTGACAATACGACAGCAGGCACTTGGACCGACTCACCCCGCGGTCTCAACCAGCCTCAGCGGACTGGCCGAACTGGCCATCGCCCAGGGCAAGTATGCAGAGGCCGAGCCGCTCTTTCAGCGCGCGCTCGAGATCCGCGAGGAGAAACTCGGCACGGACCATCCGGCAGTGGCCATCCTCCTCGAAAAATATACCGATTTGCTACAAAAACTCAGTCGCAGGGACGAGGCTGAGGCGATGGCCGCTCGGGCCAAGTCCATCCGAACCAAACAAGCCCAGCCGCAGCCGACAGAGGTCGGGCATTAGGGGTGAGGGCTCCCTCTCCCCTTGGGAGAGGGAAGCGAAAGTCTACACCCGGGCCGGGACCATTTCGTCCAACTGAATAATGATTCCATCCGGGTCTTTGACAAAGGCGCTACGGATGGTGCCTTCTTTGGTCTTGGCCAAGACGTGTGGTGGCGCGACAAATTCCACCCCTTTGCTCTCCAGGTCTTTGTGGACCCTATTCAAGCCCTTGACCCATATCCCGAAGTGGGAAATGCCAATCTGGTCCACCAGGATCGACTTTCCGGTCGCTTTGCTCTGTGTCGGCGCCAGCAGGGCAATCACCGGGGCATCTTCGTTGAGGCCGTACGGAGTGGCTTTCTTTTTGCCATGGCGCAGAATGGCAAACTTCACCTGTTGGTTTTTCTTTTTGTAAATCCCCTGCTGGTATTCTCCCTCTTCAACAGTCGTTCCCTGCTGGGCTACCTTGAATCCAAGCAAATCCCGATAAAAATGCATGGAGCGCTCAAAATCATTGGTGCACAGTGCAACATGGGACATCCCACGTGGGTTCATATCATCCCTCCTCTTTGGCTATGTCTCGCATAGCGGCACAGCCGGTGTTGTTTTCTTCCTGTCTATGCCAGGAGGAATCCTGGGGTCAAGAGACAACCGCGAAAAAGTAAGGGGATTCACGCTCCGGTCAGAAGCGCTATAGTGACGGCCACAGGGAGGGGAGACCATTGGCAGACTCGGCGCAGCAGACACCAGAAACGTTTGACGTGGTCGTAGTCGGAGCGGGCAATGCCGCCTTTACTGCCGCACTGGCCGCTCGGGCTGAGGGCGCCCGGGTCCTTGTCCTCGAAAAGGCCACCCAAAAATTACGCGGCGGCAATACCCGTTTTACCGGCGGCCTGTTCCGCTGTACCTATAACGGTATCGACGATTTGATGGCGCTGATTGGGGACAACGACGACCCGAACGATGTGGCAGTCGATCCCTATACACAAGAGGACTTTCAGCACGACCTCGACCGCGTCACCGGCGGACAGGCCGACCCGGCGCTGACCCACACCCTGATTACCCGTTCGTATGACACGGTCCGCTGGATGGCCACCTTGGGCGTGGCCTGGGAGTTTAACCGCGCGGTGGGTCCGGTCAGGATTGCCGGATCCCACAAGATCAAACTCGCCCGCGGAGGTGCGCTCCGCGCCAAAGGCGAAGGCGTCCTGCTGTCCGGCAGCCTGTTTCGCTTAGCGGCTGAGGCGGACATTCCGGTCTGGTACGAAACCCAGGCTCAGCGCATTCTCACGGCGGCGGACGGCCGCGTGGCGGGTCTTGCCATCCGTGACCCCAGCGGCCTGCGGACCGTGAAGTGTCAGGCCCTGGTTCTGGCCAGCGGTGGATTCCAGGCGAACCCGGAAATGCGTACGGCCTATCTCGGTCCGAGCTGGAGCGTGGTCAAGGTCAGGGGCAGCCGTTTTAATACCGGCGAGATGACGCGTGCGGCCCTGTCGGTTGGCGCCCAGAGTTATGGCGAATGGGCCGGCTGTCACGCCACGCCGATTGATGCCGACGCTCCGGCCTATGGCGACCTGCGGCTGACCGACAAGACCAACCGGCTGTCCTATCCGTTCTCGGTCATGGTCAACCTAGACGGCGAACGGTTTGTCGACGAGGGCGAGGATTTTAATTTGTACACCTATGCCAGAATGGGGCGCGATATTTTGCAGCAACGCAGCGCAACCATCTTTCAGGTTTTTGACCAGCAGACGGTCTCGCTGTTGGAGACGCGCTATAATACCGGTACGCCCATCATCGCCGACAGTCTGACCGAGTTGGCAGATCGAATCGAAGAACGCTACGCGGCCTTGGATTTTCGCCGGGATGCCTTCCGGGCCACGCTTGAGGCCTATAATACTGCGGTCCAGGACGGCCCTTTCGATCCCGACCGAAAGGATGGCAAGCGGACGCGCGGGCTGCGACCGGAAAAAACCAACTGGGCGACCCGGCTCGACCAGCCGCCCTTTTACGCCTATCCGGTCTCTCTCGGCATCACCTTCACCTTTGGCGGCCTGCGGATCAACACCGAGGCAGCGGTCGTCGATCATTTGGACCGGCCCATCCCCGGCCTGTTTGCAACCGGCGAAATGACCGGGGGCTTTTTCTATCGCAACTATCCGGGTGGCTCCGGGCTGATGCGCGGCGCGGTCTTCGGCCGGCTGGCCGGTACGCACGCTGCACGCTGGGCACGGGGAGAATAGCGCGATGCTGCAAACGACCCAAGGTCCGACCCAGCTCAGAGCGCTGCTCGCCCAGGAGGAACTGCTCACGGCTCCAGGCGTGTACGACGGACTGTCGGCCAAGATTGCCGAAGCCGCGGGGGTGGCGGTGTTATATGTGAGCGGCGGCGCCATTGCGCGCAGTATGGGCTATCCCGATATGGGCCTGGTGACACTCACGGAGATGCAAAAGCGGCTGGAGGAGATTCGCGCGGTCACCGCTCTGCCGCTTATTGTGGATGCCGACACGGGCTATGGCAATGCGCTGAACGTCATTCGGACGGTTCGGGCGTATGCCCGGTCCGGCGCGGCGGCCCTGCATCTTGAGGATCAGGTAGAACCCAAACGCTGCGGCCATTATGACGGCAAACAGGTGGTCGGCAGCGCAGAGATGGTCCAGAAAATTCAGGCTGCGGTGGAGGCGGGCAGCGCCAGCGGACTCGTTATTATCGCCCGGACAGACGCCCGGGCCGTTCTTGGGCTGGAGGCGGCGATTGAACGGGGGAATGCCTATGCCGAGGCCGGGGCGGACATGATTTTTGTGGAAGCGCCACAATCGCTTGCAGAGATCGAACGCATAGCCCTGGAAGTCAAAGCACCCCTGATGATCAATATGTTCTGGGGCGGCAAAACGCCGCTGGTTCCAGCCGAGCAGCTCGCCGCCCTCGGCTATCGGATTATGCTTGTTCCGTCAGACCTGCAACGCGCCGCGATTCGGGCCATGCAGCGTGCCGCCGCCGAAATCCGCACCCACGGCCATACGCAAGCAATGGCGCAAGACATGGTCTCTTTTGTCGAACGCGAAGAGCTGATTGGCCTGACTGAGGCGCAAGCCTTGCAGCGAAGGTTTCTGAGGGGTCGTGACGAAGAGAGAAAACATTCGCATCAGATTCTGAAAGAGTCCACAGGGACAATTCCCCAATCGGAGATCAAAGAATTTCCATCTGAATAGCAGGAACATGGATAAGACGACTCCTCAAATAACATCAGCCGTGTGTCATAGCCTGACCCGGATGACTTTTGTGTCCCTTTCGGACGAGGTTATTGCGGTGGCAAAGCGGGTCATCCTCGACGGCCTTGCCGTTGCGGTGGCCGGGGCCAAAGAGCCGGGGCCGACCATTGCCGCCGCACATGTCAATAGTCAGGGCGGAAAAGAAACAGCGACGGTGATTGGCCAGGGCTTTCGCACCTCGCCGGTTTTGGCGGCGTATGCTAACGGCATCGCTATGCACGTCCTGGACTATGAGCCGATGTGGAGTCCTCCCACCCACGCCACCTCACCAACGCTGCCGGCCATTCTCGCCCTGGCCGAAGAGCGGCACAGCTCAGGCCGAGAGATCATCACGGCCTTTGTCAAAGGCTGTGAACTCCAAGGACATATTCGGTTGGCCTCCCATCAATACGCACCCGCAGAGTTTAGCGTCCATCCGCCCAGTAGCGTCGGCCTCATGGGTGCGGCGGCGGCCGCCGCCCATCTGCTGGAACTCGACCAAGAGCAGTTGCAACACGCCCTCGGTATCAGCGCGTCCCGTGCCGGCGGGTTGATGGCCAATGTCGGGACTATGGCCAAGGCGACGCACTGTGGCTGGGCGGCCTTATCCGGTTTGGACGCGGCCTTGTTGGCGTCCCGCGGCTTTACCGGCAACCCAACGATTTTTGAGGCGCCGAACGGGTACATCGAACACTTCTTTGGCGAGCAGTTCCAGTATGATGAATTGCTGCGCCTGGGGCAGTCGTATCGCATGGTCGATCCGGGCTTTGTGATGAAGATGTTCCCGTGTCAGTACGGTACGCATTTCGGGATACTGGCCGCACTGGAACTCCGCCGGCAGATCGCCAGCCCCGACTCCATTCGGGCGATCCATATTACCGCTCCGGTCATGCCCTATGTTGACCGGCCTGCTCCTCACAGTGGTCTGGACGGAAAATTCAGCTTTCAGTATACGGTCGCCGCCGCCCTGCTCGACGGCGAGGTGTCCATTCGGACCTTCTCAGACGACTATTGCGCGCGACCCGCTCTGGCAGCCCTTTTGTCTCGGACTCACCTGACCCAGGACGAAACGATTCCCGGCGTGTTGGAAAAAATGCGGGTAGACGTCACAGTAGAACTCCAGGATGGTCAGCACCTGACGGCTCGGTGTGACGGCCCACAAGGCTTTTGGGGCCGACCGCCTCTCTCGCGAGACAACCACCTGGTCAAAATTCGAGACTGCCTCGGCGTCCATCTGACCGCAGAGCAGACACAGCACTGTATTCAGCTTGTTGAACGGCTGGAAACCCTGGATACCTCTCGGATTGCCCAGCTTATGGCTTTGATTGGCTGAAATAATGAACGAACAGTCCCGGAGGACAGCATGAGCGAAAACCAAGTGCTCACCACAGTGGATGATCATATTGGCATCCTGACGCTGAATCGACCTGAAGTCATGAACGCCTTCTCTGACACCATGCGCGCTCAGCTCCTCGCTCAGCTCGAACGGTTTGCAACCGACCGGAGCGTCCGCTGCATTATCATTACCGGGGCGGGCAGAGCCTTCTGCGCCGGCGGTGACATCGCCAGCATGGCCCAACTCCAGGACGCCAACTCTACCGAGGTTGTTGAACAGCGCATGACCCTTGGCAGCCAGGTCGTCCAGTTGCTGCGGCGGATGCCCCAGCCCATTATTGCGGCGGTGAACGGTGCGGCGGCCGGCGCGGGTGCCAACCTGGCATTAAGCTGCGACTTTCGGCTTGGCTCGGACAAGGCCCTCTTCTCCGAGAGCTTTGTGAAGATTGGTCTGGTCCCCGACTGGGGCGGCTTCTTCTTTTTGTCCCGCCTGGTTGGAACGGCCAAGGCAATGGAACTGATGATGACCGGCGACCGGATCAGAGCCGAAGAAGCCCTGCGTTTGGGCCTGCTGAATCAGGTCTATCCGCTTGAGAGTTTTTGGGAAGACACGCTCAATTTTGCGCGGACGCTGGCTACGGGTCCGGCCGAGACCCTGGCGCGGATCAAAGAAGGCGTCTACCTCGGCGCTAGCGCATCGCTCGAACAAGCCCTGGCCTATGAGTACCGGGCCCAGAAAGCGGCCTTTTTGTCCAACGATGCCCGCGAGGGTATGCGCGCCTTCTTGGACAAGCGTGCACCTGAATTTGGGAGGAAGAACCAGAATTAGAACAAGAAACAGCCCATCCTCTGTCACCAGGGTGCCGCCCAAGGACGCCATATAGCGCCGTGGAACCTTGTTCCCTTTTCAGCCCAGATGGCCTGATGTCCTCCTATGGGGTTCGCAACTGCCTCGGCCCCGCGCCGCGAATGTTACATTGCATCTCGACCGATCCCGATGTAACATTCCGCTATGCGTATTTTCCTTACCCCACTCATCTGCCTCCTCAAAGAAACCCTCTTCGCTTGTGCGCCCGCAGATGACACGGACTGACAGACATGCATATTTTTGTTCCCCTGTTTGCCGCCCTGGCCCTGGCCGGTTCGCCCGCCCAGGCTGATACGTCCTCCAGCAGCGAGGTAAAAAACGCCCAGCACTACGGGAACTGTACGGTATCCACCAGCGTGGACATGTTCACGGATAAAGAGACTCACTCGCTCCTCTGCATGGAAGAAACCTTGACCGACCAGACGCTAATACATATAGGTAGCAACTCAGAAGGTCTCTTCATTATCCTCAGCAAGGGATTGCAGATTCACATGGAATGGAATATCCCCGTCGCCATCCGTTTTGATAAAGGTCCCCTCATCAAGCGGGACGCCGACTGGATCCCCGAAAACGGAGAAAGGGCCTATATCCTCGACGATGAGCAACTAACCCGCCAATTCTTGCATGATCTCGCCCGTGGCCAGCGCGTGGCTATCCAGGTCGGCGACGAGCGCGGCCACATCCAGCTCGACGGCTCCCAGCGCGCGGTTGCCGATTTCCGCCGGCGCGCCGGCCTGCAACCTCAGCAGAGCTTGACCATTCCGCCCACCCAACCCTAGGCATCAACACATATACTCCGCTCCTGCTCGGAGCGTTGGCGAGCGCGCACGACCAAGCCTACCCATATCCCTTTTTCGTTCCTGTAAGGATTGAAGTAGCGTTGAACGACTTCCCACGCGTCTTTGCCTGCGGCGAACGAGCTACTGGGAGAGATAGAGAAGATCACGTCCCCTACAGCGGGGATCGTGCCGAAATCTTCAAGCCCGAAAGGACTTGTATTCTCGTTTATGTACTGGCCGTCCTTCTCAAAGTACACATGAATGCTAACTTCTCGACTCATTTTCTCTCCTTTCCTAATGGTTATCATCCCTCACCGTGACAGCTACGGCAACCGGGCCGCCCTGTCCGCTTAATGCCTGGCCTGAAGACTACCGAGGAATAGCCCTAGCAGGAACGTCGGCCTGACCCGTTTCTCCGCTGGGGAGCCAACGGGTCAGAAGGAATCCCCCCCAACAGGCTCAATACAGGCCGCCACGTCATTGCGGGGGGAATTCACCACAGTCGAGACCGCATAGGCCTCCAGCTCGCCGGCAGGATAGGGTTGGAGGAGAGGCAGCACTTTTTGCGGATCTTCGACCGCTGGGTCGAGCCAGTGCTCTTCGGCCTCACGAGGGACAATAACCGGCATGCGGTGATGGATGTCGGCCATGAGTTCGTTGGGCGTCGTGGTGATAATGGTACACGACTGAATCGTTTCGCCGGACGGCCTAGACCAGCGTTCCCATAAACCGGCAAACCCGAACGGCTCACCGGATTTCAGCCGAATATAATAAGGCATTTTGGATGGCCCGGCCTTTTGCCATTCATAAAAACCATCGGCCAGAACCAGACAGCGCCGCTTCCGCATCGCCCGGCGAAAACTCGGCTTTTCCGCAATCCCCTCGGCGCGGGCGTTAATCATCCGGTTGCCAATCGCTTTGTCCTTGGCCCAGGACGGGATCAGCCCCCAACGCAACGCCACGATCCGGGGTGCCGGCGCATGCACCAGCGCCCACACCGATTGAGTCGGCGCAATATTGTAGCGTGCGGCCTGCGCACGAAGCAGGGTCTGCGCCACAAACCGAGCCTGGAGCTGCTTCTCATCTACCGTCAGGCTGTAGCGACCACACATACGATGCTCCTCCTTACCGCTGCACACCCTTCGAATGGCCAGCCCCTTTGACTCGATCACGCCCCCTACGCCAGGGACATTGCAATTCAAATGGGTCCAAGTAGAATGCTCTCTCCATTATTCAGGAACGGTATGTGAGAGCAAGACAAGGAGGTCGAAATGGCATCAGTTACCCTACGCGGCAATCCGCTGGCCCTGGACGGATCGGAAGTATCGGTTGGTCAGGCCGCCCCGGACTTCACCGCAGTCAATAACGATTTACAGCCGGTCACACTGAGTGAGGCCCAGGGGAAGGTGATTATTCTGAGTGCGGTCCCCTCGGTTGACACCCCGGTGTGTGACACCGAGACGCGACGTTTTAACGAGGAGGCCGCCAAGCTCGACGAGGGGATCGAAATCTGGACGTTGAGTATGGATTTGCCGTTCGCTCAGAAGCGCTGGTGCGGCGCGGCCGGCGTGGAACAGGTAAAAACGCTGTCGGATTTTCGTGATCGCGCGTTTGCCGAAGGCTACGGCGTGCTGATCGCAGACGGCCCGCTGGCTGGCGTGACCGCCCGCGCGGTGTTCGTTGTCGGGAAGGACGGCACGCTCAAGCACGTTGAATACGTATCTGAGATCGCCAATGAACCTGATTATGACGCGGCGCTGAATGCAGCCAGGGCTGCCGCCGCGTAGATTCTTTATGTTTCGGAGGGGCAGGTGCCCCTCTTTTTTGATCGGGTTTTCGTAGGCCCGACGCGCTACAACACCTCAAACAGTCCGGCCACGCCCATCCCGCCACCGACACACATGGTCACTACCACGTTCTTGGCACCCCGCCGTTTGCCCTCGCGCAGAATGTGCCCGACTTGACGGGCGCCGGTCATGCCGTAGGGATGGCCGATCGAGATGGAGCCGCCGTTCACATTGTAGTTCTCCATGGAAATACCGAGTCGGTCGCGGCAGTAGACCGTCTGCACGGCAAAGGCTTCGTTGAGTTCCCACAGATCAATATCGTCCAGCGTCAAGCCGTGGCGCTCAAGCAGCTTGGGAATGGCGAAGACCGGACCTATCCCCATTTCATCCGGCTCACAGCCGGAGGCGACCAGCCCTTTGTACAGGCCCAGGGGTTGCAGGCCGCGCTTCTCGGCCGCTTTGGCTTCCATCAATACCACCGCGGCTGCCCCGTCGGACAACTGGCTGGAATTGCCGGCGGTAATCGAGCCCTCGGTCACCGACGGGAGCGCCGAGAGCCCCTCCATATTGGTCGTGGGCCGATTGCCCTCATCCCGAGAGAGGGTAACCTCTTGTTCCGTGACCTCGCCCGTTTCCTTGTTGGTCACAGCCATGACCGTGGTGATGGGCACGACCTCGTCATCGAATTTGCCGTCCGCCTGGCCGGCCGCGGTCCGCTGCTGGCTGGCCAAAGCATACTCATCTTGCGACTCGCGCGAGACCTGATAGCGCTGGGCGACAATCTCGGCCGTCTTCAACATCGGGAAATAGATCCCGGGTTTGTTGTCCATGAGCCAGCCGTCAACAAAATTCTTGGTGTTCAGATTGTTTTGGACCAGGCTGATCGACTCCACCCCGCCGGCCACCATGACGTCGGCCCCATCGACGATAATCCGGCTGGCGGCGGTACTGATCGCCTGTAGACCGGAGGAGCAGTAGCGGTTGATGGTCATGCCGGAGGTGGTCACGGGCAGACCGGCCTTCACGGCTGAGGTTCGCGCAATATTATGCCCGGTTGAACCCTCCGGCAGCCCACAGCCGAAAACCACATCTTCCACCTCTGCCGGTTCCACCCCGGCCCGCTCGACCGCGTTTTTAATGACATGCGCGCCCAGGGTCGCGCCGCTGGTTTTGTTCAGGCTGCCCCGAAAGGCTTTGCCGATTCCAGTCCGGGCGGATGATACAATAACGGCTTCTCGCATGAATATGGCCTCCTTTATTCCTGGTCTCGTCCAACGTTTGCGCCAGCCTATCCCAGGCAGGCCCTTCCGCCAACCGGGCCTGTGCCTTGACTTCTGTCCTCTTTATTGGAAATGACGAAAGACGCGCTCAGTAGAGGAGAACCCCATGATCGAAGTCTACGACCTGGCCGGTGCGAACAGTTTGCGTTTCAGCCCGTTCTGTTCGCGGACCAAGGCAGCCTTACGCTATAAGGGCTTGGACTATACCACGCTCCCGATTCGCTTCTGCGATAAAGACAAGCTGGCTTTTTCCAAGCAGGACCGGGTGCCGGTCATTAGGGACAACGATACGGTTGTCTCCGATTCGTGGAAAATCGCCGAGTATTTGGAAGACCACTATCCGGAGGCCAAGCTCTTCCCCGGTCCGGGCATGAAAGAGGCCTGTCGGTTCTTTAATCTGTATATCGACAATACGCTCCATCCGGCGCTCTTTCCGGTCCTGGTGCATGACATCTTTGAAAAGATCGAGCCGGTAGACCGCGCCTACTTTCGGGAAAACCGGGAAGCCCGGTTCGACGCGACACTGGAAGACATCGCCGCCAAACGCGACGACTTTCGTCCGCGCCTCAAATCCGTCCTGGCCGACCTAGAGGCCGTCGCCCTGGGCCATGAGTATTTGTTTGAGGTGTTTACCTATGCCGACGTGTGCCTGTTCGGCTCGTTCACCTTCGCGATGCGGGTGAGCGACGAGCCGCTGTTTGACGCGGCGCCGTCCCTGGCCCGATGGTGGGAGCGGATGCAGGCGCGCTTCGAGATTTAGCCCGCCGATGATGCGGTGCCGTCCAGGGTGACGTAGACGACCTTGGTCGGCGTGGCGGCGGCGCGGCTGAGGCGGATCACGAACTCAAGCGGTGCCTTCAACGGCTATAACTTAATATATTATGCTTATGCCCTGGAACGAATGCAAATTCTACTCGTCAATCGCGCGAGTAGCTCCACCCCCTCCTCCCCTGGGAGTTAGGACAGAGCGTCATCCTTGATGTACCTTCGCAACCACCGGGTAATGTGGGTACGGAGATCATCCCACACCTCAACGTGCTTATGGGGCGCGCAATCTGGACAATACACGGACAAGAACAACTTACTCGTCCACACGAGAATGCAGTCCAAGCTATTCTTTTCACAGATGATACAAATCCCTTGAACGCGGGCTTCCTCATCACTCACATGTCACCCCTCTCTTCGACCGTCTACTCTGCCTCGGCCCAAACTCCTCGAACCACCAGCGCGGTATAATGCCTCCCATATCAATAGCAGGCCAGCGGTGTCAATGCTGGGGAGTGTCTCACTTTGAACTCCCCCTCTCTGGCCCTCCCCTCAAAGGCTCACGGCACGACAGTTTTACGGAAGCCAAGGCCCTATTCTAGGAGTGTGGGCGGGGTGCTGAGGCTCCGCTCTGCGCCCCCTCAAAACTGTCGTGTCCTCAGCCCGCCAAGGGCGAGGGAAGCCAAGCCCGCGACCGCCGGTTCGGCACCGGGCAAGCGCATTGACAGCATCCGTTACGGGAGGGTGGCCTCCTTCTCCCGCACGACCACCTTCGCCAGGACGAGGAGCGCAATCAGGTTCGGGATAGCCATCATGCCGTTCAACGTGTCGGAGACATCCCAGACCAGCCGTAAGCCACCGGTTGCGCCGATATACAGAAAGGCCAGAAACAAGATCCGATACGGAATCACCGCTACCTTACCGAACAGATACTCCCAGGCTTGCCCGCCATAAAAACTCCACGTCAGCATGGTGCTATAGGCAAACAGGATCAAACATATAAAGACCAGATAGTCTCCCACACCGGGCAGACCCTGGGCAAAGGCCGCTGCGGCCAACAGCCCCGGAGATGTGTCCGGCTGGCCGAGAACACCAGTCACCATAATCACCAGCCCGGTGACGCTGGCGACAATCAGGGTATCCACACACACTTCCCACATGCCCCAAAAGCCCTGTCCGACCGGCGTGTTCTTGGCTTGGGCGTGCACAATGGAGGCCGAGCCCAATCCGGCCTCATTGGAAAAGATGCCGCGCGCCAGCCCGTAGCGCAGGGCCAGCATGACGGTCGCTCCTCCCCAGGCCCCAACCGGGGCGGCGGGCGTGAAGGCCGAGGTGATGATCGTCGCTAACGCGTCCGGCAGGGCCGCGGCGTAGCGCAGCAGAATCACCACACCACCGACCAGATACAGCACGGCCATAAAGGGCACCAGATATGAGGTGGTCCGGCCAATGCGCCGCACCCCGCCCAGGATGACTACCGCCACCAGAGCGACCACGCATCCCCCGGCGATCGGGCGGGGCAGACTGAAGGTTTCATACAGACTCGCCGCCACCGTATTCGCCTGGACCATATTGCCGATACCCAGCGCAGCCGCACCGGTCAGAAAGGCATAGGCGCCGGCCAGCCACTTCCGGCCCAGGCCGTCGGCAATATAATACATCGGACCGCCGACAATCTCGCCGCTGTCCGCCTTGACCTGGCGATATTTCATGCCCAGCACGACCTCGCTGAACTTGGTCGCCATACCGACCCCGGCCGTTATCCACATCCAGAACAAGGCACCCGGCCCGCCCCAATACAGAGCGGTACTGACCCCGACGATATTCCCCACCCCGACCGTTGCCGCCATGGCCGAACTGACGGCCTGAAACGCACTCAGCTCACCGGCGTCGGCCTCGGATCGACCGGAGAAAAGGTGGCCCATGGTCGAACGCCAGATCAAGAGAAAGTGCGTCAGTTGGAGCCATCCCAGACGAAAGCTGAGATACACCCCGGTTCCGATCAGGAGGACCATCAGGGGCGGGCCCCAGACCACCGCGTTGACGAGATTGTTGAGGTGTTCGATGCTGCTCAACATAGTGCCTCGTTTCCGCAGCCCCGTACCTATGGAGGATACGTTTACTCTTTCAGGCATTTGACCAGTCAGGCCGGAATGCCGTACAAGGGCTGCAATCCATACTTCGAGGAAACAGCATAGCCATGAAACGTGTCGGGGTCGATGTCGGTGGAACATTTACCGATCTGATCTATGTCGATGAGGACAAGGGCGAGGTGGTGGTCCATAAACTGCCGAGTACACCGGCAGACCCCTCTCAGGCCACGCTCGACGGGGTGGAGGCGCTATGCGCGCAGGTCGGCATTCCGGCCGCTCAGATTGACCATTTCTTTCACGGTACGACCATTGCCACCAATATCGTGCTGGAACACGCCGGAGCGCAGGTCGGGATGCTGACGACCAAAGGCTATCGTGACATTCTGCATATCGCCCGCCACAAGCGCCCGTTGTCGTTCAGCCTCTACCAGGATGTGCCATGGCAGAAATATCCCTTGGTCCGCCGACGCTATCGACGCCCGATCAGCGAGCGCGTTATTGCTCCCCACGGCGAGGTGTCCACCCCGCTTGACGAAGACGAGGTGCGTGAGGCCGTCCGACGTCTCAAGCACGAAGGCGTGGAGGCCATTGCCGTGTGCTTTCTGTTCTCCTTTCTCAACCCGGCCCACGAGCAACGCACCAAAGAAATCATTCTTGAAGAATACCCGGAGTGTTATTTATCCGTCCGGCACGAGGTTCTGCCCCAATACCGCGAGTACGAAGGCTTCAGCACGGTCTGCTTGAACGCCTATGTCGGCCCTCAGGTCAGCCGGTACGTCCGCCGCCTCGATCGGACGATCATGGACAGAGGCATACGTGGCGGGCTCCACCTGATGACCTCGGTCGGCGGGGTCGCGACCGCTGAAGGCGCAGCCCAACGCCCGGTCAACCTGCTCATGTCCGGACCGGTGGCGGGCCTGATTGGGGGGATTTGGACTGGCAAGAGGACTGGTTCGCCCAGCGTGATTACCCTTGATGTGGGCGGCACCTCCGCGGACATTGGCGTTGCGCCGGACGGGCAGATGCGGATGAAGCATCTCCTCGACACCAAAGTGGCCGGCTATCACGCCATGATTCCCATGGTCGAGATCGACGCGATTGGCGCGGGCGGGGGAAGTCTGGCCTATCTTGACGCGGGCGGCATGTTTCGGGTTGGTCCCAAAAGTGCGGGAGCGGACCCTGGTCCGGCGTGTTATGGCAGGGGCGGGAGCCGTCCGACGGCGACCGATGCGCTGGTGGTGCTCGGCAGGCTACGAGCCGAGAATGTGCTCGGCGGCCAAGTCCGGGTCCAACCCGGCCTCGCTGCCGAGGCCGTCCAACGAGAACTGTGCCAGCCCCTGGGCCTGGGTGTGGAGGAAGCCGCCCTGGGTGCGGTTCGGATTCTCACCCAGAGCATGGTTGAGGGTATTGAAATCAGCAGTGTCCAGAAGGGCTATGATCCACGCGACTTTGCCCTGGTTGCCGCCGGCGGAGCCGGCCCCCTGTTTGCCTGTGATATCGCCCGAGAGCTGCGTATCCCCACCGTCCTGGTACCCCGCTATCCCGGCATCACATCGGCGCTCGGGCTGCTGACAACAGATATTGTGTACGAGTTTGTCACGACCGAGATGCAGCTTTTCTCGGCGCTTGATCGCGACAAGCTGGCCGCTGATTTCGATGCCCTGGAACGCCAAGCTACAGAACGGCTCCGGGCGGACAATCTCGGGGCGGACCAGTCATTAATCCGCCGTATTGCCGACTGCCGCTATATCGGCCAGGGCTATGAGCTGCGGGTTGAGTTACCAGCCGGCGAGATTACGGCCGACTGGCAGCAGCAGGCGGCTGAAGCCTTCCACCAGGCGCACGAGCGCGAGTATGTCCGGCGCTTTCCGGACAGCGATATTCAGTTGGTAAATATCCGGGTCCAAGGGGTGGGGCTGATCCCCGAACTGCGACTGAAAGAGGTTCCAACCGGGGGCAGGTCCCCGGACGCGGCCCGCATAGCGACACTCGATGTGATATTCAATAGCGACGGAACACCGGAAAAACTCGTGACCGACTTCTATGACCGAGAACGTTTACAAGCCGGGAATATCATCACCGGCCCCGCTATTATTGAGCAACTCGATAGCACGGTGGTGGTCAACCCCGGTTTATCCGCGGAGGTTGATCGGCAGGGCATTTTGATCATTGCGTGTGAATAGGGGCACGCAGAGGAGGGAACGAGATGACCTCACCAAACGGACAGGGTAGCCCAGACGGTACGCCTCGTTCGGTCGATCCGATTACCCTGCGCGTCCTGGGCGGCGCGTTTACCGCGGCGGCCAAAGAAATGGCGCACGTCCTCTACCGCATGTCCTATTCCAGCATTATCCGCGAGTCTGAGGACTTGGGCGCCGGCCTGTACGATGCCCTGGGCAACGAGATCTGTGAGAGTGACACCTCGCCGATGCACGTCGGTTCCCTGCCGGCCTATATCCGGGGTTTCCTGAAACGCCTCCAGGGCAATATCCACGAAGGGGATGTAATTTTACATAACCATCCCTTCCAGGGTGCCAGCCATACCCCGGACTTGGGTATTGCGGTGCCGGTCTTCTGGCAGGATGAGTTGATCGGCTTTGCCGCGGTCACCGCCCACCTGCTCGATATGGGTGGCGCCGCGCCGGGCCTCAACGTGGATGTGGTTGATGTCTGGGCCGAGTCCCGCCTGTTCAACGGCATTAAGCTGTACACCAAAGGGGTCCGCAACGACGACCTGTGGCAATTCTTTCTGGACAACGTCCGCACGCCAGAGATGAACGCCGGGGATATCGAGTCCATGATCGCCGCCTGTCAACTGGGGCGGGAGCGTTTTCTGCATCTGGTTGAAAAATACGGGGTGACCACCGTACTCGATACGGCCCATGATTTAATGGACTACTCCGAGCGTATGCTGCGCAAGGAAATCGAAAAAATTCCCGACGGAGAATATGTCGCGCCCACCCAATACCTGGACGACGACGGCCGCAATCGCGATCAGCCGCTGGCCGTGTGTGTCAAAGTCAGGGTGGCAGGTAGCGAGCTGACCATCGACCTGACCGGCTCAAGCCCCGAGGTGCCAACCGGCTATAACGTGCCGTTTGAAGGCAGCACGCTGGTGGCCTCGTATGTGATCGTGCGCAGCATCCTGCTCGATGAAGCCACCTATCCCGACCCGGTACCACAAAATGAAGGAATCTTTCGGCCCATACGGGTCATTGCGCCAGAGGGGACGATTTTCAATCCGCGTTTTCCCCGCGCCTGCTTCAGCCGTTTTAACCAAGTCCAATACCTAGCCGACGGCGTGAACCTGGCCCTCGCCCAAGCCGTCCCGGACAAGGTCTGCGCCGGGAATGCGGCCCATGTGCATTTTCTGAGCTATAGCGGCTTTCTGGAAGAGAAGGGCCAGTACTGGGTGTATCTGGAGGTCAATGAGGGCAACTGGGGTGGCCGTCACGGCAAAGACGGGCTCGACTCTATTGCCTGTCTGATTGAGAACACGCGGAACAATCCGGTCGAAGAGCTGGACCTGCGTTTTCCCATACGCAACGAGCGCTACGAATTACGCGAAGAGCCCATCGCTCCGGGCAAGTGGCGCGGTGGAGTCGGCATTGTACGCGAAAATCGTTTTCTCGTGCCGGGCTTCCTGTCCTCGGAAGCCGAACGTCATTTTGATGCACCCAAGGGCATCTTTAACGGCGGCAACGGCAGTCGGGCGTCCATGATTAAGAACCCCGGTGTTGAGGGAGAGGAGCGCCTGTATAGCAAAGTCACCGGCTACCCGATGCAGGCCAACGAACTGCTCCAGATCAAGACCGCCAACAGCGGCGCATACGGCGACCCGTTTGAACGCGACCCGCAGCTTGTGCTGGACGACGTGCTGGACGATTTCATTACGCTTGAGATGGCGGAACAAGACTACGGTGTGGTGATCGACCCTCGGACTATGGCCGTTGACCAGGAAGCCACCCAACGTCAGCGGGCGGCGCAGGGCGGGTGATTAAAGTATTCCAACCTCGCGCCTCTAAGAGACGCCCCGCTGAAGGGCGGTTACACTGCACCCTAGTACCGTCTGTGAGCGTAGACGTTGACTAATAAGACCCCGTTTTGACACAGTGACGAGTCATGAAGAACCTCGAACGTTTTGGACCACATTTGCTAATCTCAATCTCTCTGGGGGTGGGAGGATTTTTCGCATACGTGGCAACTACACGAATCTCGACCGGTTTGGAAAGTTTCCTGTGGCAAGCCTTTACCTTAGTAGCAAGTGTTGTTGGTGCATTCCTTTTCGGTCGCCAGTCGGCTAGCGAGGCAGCAAGAGAAATCATCAAACCACATGCACGGTCGGCGTTCCGACGCCTCCTCTCTCTCTACCAGAGCCTCTCCCAAGTAGCGAGTGTAATAGAGTCATCAAAGAATTGTGTGACTGGCGAGGACTATCGAATAATACTCGCTACGCTTAAAGCAAGCGTCGGCGAGCAATTGGCTACGGCAGATGACGCGCTAGAAGACTGGAGAGATATTGTTCCAGAAGACGTGGAGGAATTGCGCCAAGGGCTCTCCCCTGACAATGCAACGAGGGATAAACGATGACTGAGCCGATTCGCGGAAAAGTCGCACGAGTTCTCAACTCGCGGGAAATTGCAATAAACGTAGGAGCTATGAATGGAGTAGCCGTTGGTATGTGCTTTGATGTTATGGGACGAGCAGACATTAGAGACCCTGATACGAACGAGCCATTGGGCTCTGTTAATCGTCTAAAAGTCAGCGTCCGGGTCACTGAGGTCAAAGAGAGCCTGTCTGTGGCATCCACATACCAAGGAACGCAGGTTAATGTTGGAGGTAAAATGGACTTAGTTTTAGGTGCCTTCTCTCGCTCTCTTATGCCGCCCAAGTGGGTAACGGACTACGAGACATTGAAAACGGAGGAGAAGACTTGGGAAGAAGAAGAGGGCGACGTAAAGGTCGGAGACCCTGTTGTTCAAATCATCGGAGAGAGCGAGGTAGAGCAGGAAAATGCCAATGGTGGGTAAAAGCCTGCATAGGTTCTCATGAGCAACGAGTCCCGTAGGTCAGGTTAGCCGAAGGCGTAAGCCGACAGCCCCTCACCCTGCCCCTGTCGGATTACGCTACGCTAATCCGACCTACTTACTTGCGCAGCGCCTCTACCCGAGTTGGACGGCCCCATAGCGCTCGTAGTAGGCAATCCACGCCTGCCGAACTTCTTTTGAGAGGCTGTCTTGCACCAGGCTGAAAATCTCCTGCATGGTGAGAATGGCGAAGGTGCGGATGCCGAGTTCGCGTTCGAGCGCCTGAATGGCGCTGTATTGCCCGACCTGCTGAGCGTCGCCCAGCAATTCCTGCCGATCAACCGCAACGACCATCCCGGCGATCCGGTGCTCGCCCAGCAGGCGTATCTTTTCGAGCGCCTCGTATTTTGCCTGGCCGGTGGTAACTACATCGTCAACCAGCAGAATCCCGCTTGTCGAGACAAAGTTTTCAGCCCCGACAATGATCTTCTCAACCGAACGGCCCTGGCTCACCTCCCCATGGGCTTTCTCTTCCTTGCGGTCGTAGAGGAGAGACGTGGACTTGTCCGCATATTCCTGGAGCCCCTCACACAGCAGCGCCCCCAGGGTGATGCCTTTATAGGCCGGACCAAAAACATATGTGAAGTCCTGCAGGACGCCCTGCTCTACACCTTCCAGGGTCGCCTGGCTATAGCATTTTTTGAGTGTGATGAGGCTTTCGCCGTCGGTCAGTGAGCCGAGCGAGATAAAGCTCGGGCTGACGCGCCCGCTTTTGAGTTGAAAGAAGGAGCTTGGGTCGCTGGCAATTTTGAGTGCATTCTTTTTGCGCAGAAAATCGAGAAACTCACGTCTATAGTCCACTTGTCCGTCTCTCTCAGTTCAATCTATTCCGCAAAATGCGGCATCACCTTGGCGGCAAACAACTCCATGCTGCGCATGACCTGAGCGTGGGGAACCATGCCGCCAGGATTGAACCAGCACACGAAGCGTCCCATGTGGAATTCCTCCTCAAGCTGTTTGAGGCGCTCGACACAGGCGTCCGGTGTCTCAAAAATGGCCATCACCTCGCTCACCTTCTCATAGGTCATACTCCGTACCCGCTCGAATGCCTCCCGGACGCGACGCGGCTGTTTCTCCAGGCCCGAACCTTGGGCCGCGGCAATAGCGGCGACCGACTCCAGAAAACGACGCACGCTGGGTTCCAATTCCTGGCGGATCTGGGACTGGCTCGGACCGACGTACAGCGGACCGAGCAGGGTTACGTCCTCCCCCTCATCGGCCGGGTGCCCGGCCGCAGTCCGGGTCTCGCGATAGAGCGGAATATACTCTCGCATCTTGGCGAACGGATTGACCTGCGAGGCCACAAAAATGGGATAGCCCAGCCGGCCCATCAGCTCGAAGGTTTCCGTACTATTGGCCGCAACCCGAATGGGCGGATGGGGCTGCTGGACGGGCCGCGGTACCACCGAGATATCTTCAACCTGAAAAAATTGTCCCTGGAATGAAAACCGGTCCTGGGTCCAGGCCTGGCGAATTATGGCCAGCGCCTCCATCATCCGCTCCCGGCTTTCGGCCTGATCCACCCCAAACCCGCTGAAGTGGTTAGGCAGCGACCCGCGCCCGATACCGAACTCCACCCGTCCGTTACTCAGCACGTCCAGGGTCGCAATCTCTTCGGCGATACGAATGGGGTGCGACAGGGGCAGCAGAATAATGGCGATCCCAAGGCGAAGAGTCTGTGTCCGCTCGGCCAGGGCCGACAGGAGCAGCAACGGCGACGGCAGAATCGACAGCTCGGGGTTAAAGTGCTGCTCGACCGGCCAGACCGATTCAAACCCCAGCGTCTCGGCGTGAATCGCCTGATCGAGCGTATCCCGGTAGCGCTGCACAGGCGACTGGGAGCCCGTACACGGGAGCTGATAGTGCAGACCAAACTTCATGGGTGCCGCTTAAAAGAGTGAACGTGTCCAGCATCTCATATCTATTGGAGGACACGTTTACTCTTTATCGTATTTGCGCAGTTCCAAACGGCCAATCTGATTCCGGTGGACTTCGTCCGGTCCGTCGGCGAAGCGCAGCGTCCGCGCCGAGGCATAGGCGCGCGCCAGACCGAAGTCTTCGGCCACCCCACCCCCGCCGTGGGCCTGCATGGCCCAGTCAATCACTTGCAGCGCCATATTCGGCGCCGCCACTTTAATCATGGCAATTTCGGCGCGGGCGGCTTTGTTGCCGACGGTGTCCATCATATGCGCCGCCTTGAGCGTTAGCAGTCGTGCCTGTTCAATCCGAATTCGGGCCTCGGCAATCCGTTCCAGCGTCACCGTCCGTTCGGAGACCAGTTTACCGAACGCGGTCCGCGACTTGGCGCGGGTGCACATCTTCTCCAGCGCACGTTCGGCCTGTCCGATCAGGCGCATGCAGTGATGAATACGCCCCGGGCCAAGGCGTCCCTGGGCAATCTCAAATCCCCGGCCCTCACCCAGAATCATATTCGAGGCCGGTACCCGCACGTCCTTGAACTCGACCTCGGCATGACCGTGGGGGGCGTCGTCGTAGCCAAACACGGACAGCATGCGCAGAATCTTCACCCCCGGCGTGTCGCGCGGGATCAGGATTTGAGACTGCTGGAGGTAGCGGTTCGGATTATCGGGGTCGGTCTTGCCCATGAAGATGAGAATCTTGCAGCGCGGGTCGCCCATGCCCGAGGACCACCACTTGCGGCCGTTGATGACGTATTCATCTCCGTCGCGCACGATGCGGGATTCGATATTGGTGGCATCGGACGAGGCCACGGCCGGTTCCGTCATGGCAAAGCAGGAACGAATTTTGCCCTCAAGCAGCGGCTCCAGCCACTCCTTTTGCTGCTCGGGTGTACCATAGCGAGAGATCACTTCCATATTGCCGGTATCCGGCGCCGAGCAATTAAAGACTTCCGAGCCCCAGTGCACCCGTCCCATGATTTCCGACAGGGGGGCGTATTCGAGGTTGGTCAGGCCATAGCCGTACTCGCTCTCCGGCAGAAACAGGTTCCACAACCCGGCAGCCTTGGCCTTTTCTTTGATCTCTTCGAGAACGGGCGGAATCTGCCAGCGGTCCGGACCGGAGTTCAGTTGGTCCTCAAACGTCTGTTCGTTCGGATGGACGTGGTCCTCCATAAATTGAGAGACCTTTTTTCTCAGGTCCTGTACTTTCGGGGAATACTCAAAATCCATGCCTGCCTCTCCTTCCTTCGAGTAGCACAATGTTTCTTTTATACGAAAGAGCCGGGATACCTTAGGAAATACCGCCGAGTGAGTCAAACCGGACAGATGTGTGATATATGGGCCGGATGTGACGGAGGAGCATATGCCGATTGAAGAAGGAAAAGCAGCGCCCGCGTTTACCTTACAAGATGCGATCGGGAACAAGGTCGCCCTCAAAGACCTGCGCGGCCGCAACGTGATTGTCTATTTCTATCCCAGGGATAATACGCCCGGTTGTACCAAAGAGGCATGCGGCTTTCGGGACCTATGGCGGGACATCCAACAACAGGATGCGGTTGTCCTCGGTGTTTCCCCGGATAGCGCCGCCTCACACCAGAAGTTTGCCACGCAATACCAACTGCCGTTTACGCTCCTGTGTGACCCGGACAAAAAGGTCATGGAAAAATACGGTGCCTGGGGCGAGAAGATGATGTACGGCAAAAAGGCCGTAGGCGTCATTCGCTCGACGGTCTGGATTGGCCCCAACGGCAAGGTGAAAAAGCACTGGAAGCGAGTCGCCAAAGCCGCCGACCATCCGGCCAAAGTACTTGAAGCGTTACGGGCCGGATAAGGCTCCCTCCTATCCCCTCCTTGGAGGGGTGGCCGCAGGCCGGGGTGGGTTTATCTGCGAATTGCCAAAAGTCCGGGACCATTTTTTTGCAAAAGTCAGTGCCACTTTCCTCCCAGAACCCGGGAAATCGTGAAATATTTCACGCCGATTTTCGCTGAAATCCCAAAAAGTCTAGTCTGGGCAGGTAGTTAGGGATTTTTCATGCGATCTGAAAATTTCACGTGAAATTCGGCATTTTTCATGCCCTAATTCTCCCTAAATCCGGGCTTCAGAGTGACGTTTTAGGGATCTTTTTGGGTCGATTTTGGGCCGATTGTGCGGGGAATCTGGGCGGCAAAATGGGCGCTGATTGGGGATTTCATGAGGGGTGAAATTTCCTGGAATTTTCACTGATTTTCTCTCATTGAGCCCGGCGAGACTTCTACAAAGGACTACGGAGACTGAAAAGCCATACTACAGCAAAGACGAATTCGCCAGGCGTGGCGATAGAATCTACGAACAAGATATTCATCCTCACCTCACTCCTGAGGATGAGGGGAAATTCATACTCATTGACATCGAAACCGGTGCATATGAAATCGATGAGGACGAACTTGTTGCCTCCAACCGCCTTTTGGCTCGTTGCCCTATTGCCCAGGTATGGATGGTGCGGACAGGACTTCGGGCTGCACGTCGTTATCAGTAGCGGTGATTTATTCTGGTACATACTTGACAATACGGGCGGTATCCGTCTTTTACGTATAATTATACGTAAAAGACGAATTTATCCGTAATGCCATTTAAGAAAGGACTAAAACATGCAACCAAAGACTGAACGTTTTGAGATGCGCCTTGACCCAGACACTTTGAAGAAAGTTGACACTTGGCGTGCACACCAAGCAGACCTTCCGTCGCGGGCAGAGGCTTTTCGCCGGCTGGTGGAAACCGGGTTGTCTGAGATGGAGAGTAAGCCGCTCAGACTCAGCGATGGCGAGAAGTTGATTACGTCGATGCTCTGCGATCTGTATAAGCGCCTTAAGATTAACAAGATTGACGGCGAGATTGACCCGTCATTTGTTGAAGAGGTTCTCTATGGTGGCCACTATTGGGGCTTGAAATGGCAGTATCGAGGTATCTTCGATGTGGAAGCAGACAACATGGAAACGGTTCACGAAGTTGTCGCCGTGCTCAATGTGTGGTGGTTCCTCGAACAATCGTACGCAAAGCTATCCAAGAAGGATAAAGATCGCGTCAAGAAAGAAGCTGAGCCCTTTGGGGATAATGTCGTGTTTCGGGGATTCGACGGCAACGAAGAAGTCGAACACTTACTCATTGCTCAATTTCTGATTGACAAGCTGAATCGGTTCACCGATTTCAGTGGTCGTGATCTCAACTCACACATGCCCTCACTTGACTGGCACCGGCGCATGGTAAAAGCCTTTAAGCCGATAAGACCATACCTTAGTGGAGGAAACTTGCTGGGCGCAGATCATATCATAAAGATTCTCAATGCTCAGCGGCATGATGGCCTTTAGTCTCTCAAGAAAGTTCAACCCGGAAGAGTTAAGGCAAATGAAACATCCCCGAGTAGACCACCCGCCACGGCCCGAATATGTCGCGAGGGACGGTGCGACATTGAAACGAAAAAACGGCAAAATCTGGAGTCGAGTCCGCCAGAATTGGCTCGTCGAGACGCCTGAAGAAACAGTTCGACAGTCATATCTTTTCGTCCTGCTCCACGAATACGGCTACAGCCTAGAACAGATTGCCGAAGAAGAGGAAGTTACCGGACGAGGCTCCGGTAATGCACGCGCCGACTTCGTTATCTGGCGTTCCACGCAGGACAAAGCCGAGCGCAAATCTCCGCTCATCATCGTTGAGTGTAAATCCGACAATGTAACGATTCGGTCCGAAGATTACGCTCAGGGGGACAATTACGCACGTTTGACGAACGCCCCATTCTTCGTCACTCACAACAACACGGAAACAAAATTCTGGCGCGTTCGCAAAGACCGGATGCCCGGCTATCTGGAAGAAATCGAAGACATTCCTCACGCAGACGCTACAGACAACCAGATCGAAAAACTTCTTACCCGCCTCAAGACTTTTAAGGAAGACGAGTTCGCTGCCCTTCTCCACAAATGTCACAACGTCATCCGAAATCGTGAGCAGAGGGACCCCGTGGCGGCCTTCGACGAGATTGCGAAGATTCTGTTCGTTAAAGTCTTTGTCGAACGCCAGTTGAAACGGCGGCAGCGGCGTAAGAATTTGTTCACCGTCGAGGTTCTTGAGGATGAAATTGCCGACAATCCACTTGAAGACTTGTTCCGAAAGACAAAGGATCACTACCGGGAAGATCGTATTTTCGCTGAAGACGAACGTCTGAACCTGAAGTCTGCAACCGGCCTTGAGATTGTACGCCTTCTCGAACGCTACAACCTCTCTGACACGAGCGAGGACATCAAAGGCATTGCCTTCGAGCGTTTCCTGGGCAGGACCTTCCGGGGTGAAATTGGTCAGTTCTTTACGCCACGCCCCATCGTTGAGTTCATGGTTCGTATGCTGGACCCGAAGGAGGGCGAAGTCATCTGCGACCCGGCCAGCGGCTCAGGCGGCTTTTTGATTCGTTTTTTCGAGATCGTAAGAGAACGGATTCTTGCCGATGTGGACCGGCAATATCAGGAGTTTCGGAGCAAAATCGAAAGTACCGGGTGTATGACTCAGGAGAAGAAGGCTGAATCTCTCCGCGCCAAATACGACGAATTACAGAAGACTCTCGACAACGATACTCGCGGCTCCCGGCTTTGGAATCTGGCGAATCGCTGTATCTACGGCACAGATGCAAACGACCGCATGGCCCGGACCAGCAAAATGAATATGATTATGCACGGTGATGGACATGGCGGCGTGCATCACCATAACGGCTTTCTGAACGTCAACGGCATCTTTGAAGGCCGCTTTGATATTATCCTGACCAACCCGCCCTTCGGCGCAAGCGTGGAACCTTCGGACACAGTTCTTGAGGAACAAGTCACACTCCCCGACGATCTTGAACGCCACTATGCCGACACTTATGGAGATCGCTACCGCGACGCGCTCAGCCGCCTCCGTGCCGCTCAGGGCAAGCCTATTGCCAGCCTGTTCGCATTGCCGACCGTAAAAGGGAATCGCACGGTTGGTAAAATTAAGACCGAACTGCTGTTCATCGAACGCTGCCTGGAACTGTTAAAGCCCGGTGGGCGTCTTGGCCTTGTGCTGCCCGAAGGTGTGTTCAACAATCCATCGCTGGCCTACGTGCGGCAGTTCTGTGAAGACCGCGCCTTCATTCGAGCCGTTATATCCTTGCCGCCAGAGACTTTCATTTCTTCCGGCGCGTCCGTAAAGGCGTCACTTCTTTTCATGCAGAAGTTTACCAAAGAAGAGCAATCCGACTTCGACGCTAAGAAGGACGCTGCCGAACAGGAAATCCGTGATAAATATGCCGCCGAGATTGCCGAGCGGACCAGCGCAATCGAAGCGGCTATTGCAAAGGCCAAGAAAGATAAGGTCACCGACCGACGCAAGGTCCTGCAAGCCGAACTCAAGCAATATCAGCGTGATATCGAGGCGAAGATACGAGCCGAGGGCCGCGCCTTGCTCAAATCCCGCTTCGCCTATCCGATCTTTCTCTACGAAGCCGATCACGTCGGGATCACCGCCACCGGCGAAACCGACGGCGTACCAAACGAGCTTGTGCCCGGCGATTACATACCGGAGGGTATCGAGAAGACCGCCCTCGAACTTTACCGAGAGTTTCAGGCAAACCCCGAATTCTTCCTGGCGGCGGAGCCGCCTGCATGATTATACCGACCACAGGCAAAGCCTTTGCCGTTCTGTTTGAAGACCTTACTACCCGTTGGAGTGTCAATTCCTTCTTTACCACCCGCTGGAAGTGGCCTTCAGATTTGGTAAAACCCCTTGCTGCCGGACTCGAACGGAAAACAGTTGCAATCGAAAAGGCGAAGACTGTTCTGGACAATGTTGTTCTTGTTTCGCTCCATTTCAACGGGGAGATGGAACCACGAGACGTTAGCGCTGTTGGCTTCAAAGGCCACCTATTCCTTGCAGAACCAGGTGACGTGATTTACTCCAAGATCGATGTTCGGCACGGCGCGATCAGTATTGTACCGGATTCTTTACCGCGTATCGCTGTTAGCAGCGAATTTCCTGTATATCGCGTGCGTCCCAAGGTTGCTCTTCCACATTATGTCAAGCTCTTGTTTCGGACGGACGCTTTCCGTCGGCAGATCAACACCTTAATTAGCGGAGCAAGCGGCAGGAAGCGTATTTATCCTGCCGACCTGGAGGAGATTGCGGTTCCCCTTCCAAACCTGAACATTCAACGCGAGATCGTAGACTTCTGGCGTGAAGCGGAGAGAGAAGTTGACACTACACGGAAGAACCTTACTCTGCCCGCCAACGCCCTTAACACTCGTCTTCTCGAACTCTATCGCAAAGAGTCTTCCCGAGACGTGATTCATTCTCGCTTCTTCGCTCTCGACTTCAAGGACTTGGCAGCATGGGACATGAAATCGGGCCGGGCCTCTGCATTTCGTCTGGCGTGCCCATCCTTCCGCCCAATGGGGGACTTCATCGAAGAAGCAACCGAGCTTGTCCACCCCTTTGCAGAGCCGGAAAAGGAGTGGCCTGTCTACGGCGTGAACAACAAGGAAGGCGTCTTCCTGAACGGCCACCAGAAAGGCGAAAGCTTCAAGGCCGCCTACAAGCGCATCCGCAAAGACTGGTTCTTCCACAACCCAACGCGCTGCAACGTCGGTTCGCTAGGTATTGTCCCGGATGTTCCCGAAGACGCGATTACAAGCCCTGAGTATCAAGTCTGGCGTGTGAAAGAAGATGCACACGCCCCAATGCTTCCCGGCTTCATAGCCGTCCTCATTCAGACACCCTTTTTCATTGACTTGGTTCAGTTCAACCGTGTGGGGGCCGTCAAGCAACGCATGTACACCGAGAATCTGTGTCAACTACGGATTCCTTACCTCCCCGAAGCCGAGCAACGCGAATATGCCCAAGCCCGCGAGAAGGCCCTTGCCGACCTCGCAGCCGCCAGGGACCGCCTAGCCCAAGCTCGTGAGGATGTTGAAGCAATGATTCTCGGAGTTAAAAGTATTGAGCATGTAAGGAAGTGGTGAAGGGCTGATTGGTCCAATTGCCAGGGATAGATGCCATGCAGGCGAAACAACGGAATAGTCAACTAACGGCAATGACGGAAGAAGTTCGTGGAGCCTTCGAAGAATTCGGAGCAAAACAGAAATACGACGGGAGAGACGGGAACGCCTATCGAGCGGCATTTCTGCAAGCAAATAGAGCGGTTAGCCTCCTAGAAACCATAGAAAAACTCAATGACCCCAAGTTCTTTGGGGAACAGATAGGGTTGTGCAGGATATTACAGGAGGTATTGGAAAACGCGCTAACAATCGGGGTCGGAAAGAGTGCAACGGCGGAGATAAGGCAAAAGGAGACCGCAGAGCACGTCATAAAAGAATGGGAACGAAAAGGGAAGGGAAGAATCAAGCGAGGAAAAATCAGGGAAAATGTAAAAGAAGTACAGACCTGGATAGAGCAATTGGCATCTTCTCTAAATAGAGGGATACACCCGGACGAAGAGTTCTGTATTCGGTGTATTGATGTGCGCGAAAAAGGATGGGAAGAACATGGACGGGCCAATGTCACCCTCGCCTTACAAATGACTTGGTTGACTCTCAGTCTGGTAGCCGCAATGCACGGGGACTCTGGACTAATGGTGAAAGGTATGCAGAAGTGGCAGGAGATAAATCAGATACACCAACAGATTGTAGCCGCCTCTCTGGAAGAAGCGAACGCCAAACGATAAAGAACGCATTCAGCCCCCCTCACCCTAGCCCTCTCCCTCCGGGGGAGAGGGAATACAATGACGCACGGTAGAAGCAATTCCCCCACCACAAGAAACTATGCGGGCTGAACTGGCTTGAGCCCACATTGACGGTAGCCAGCTTGGCCGCGAGGCGGGTGAGGAGATTACTGAAGTAGTTACGGCCCAGGCTTCGCTGCACCAAAGAATGGCTTTATTTTTCGTTGAGGATATTATCTCATCTTATTGACTTGATAATTTTGGGCAATTCTTTCAGTATTTCAGGGGTCGCCGAGCATTTGATTTTCTTGTACGTCCTCGGCCCATCTTTTTCGACCACTATCTCTAAACTGGCATTTCCTTCTATATCACCCTTTCCCAAGTCGGGATTTTCCTCTCTCGCTCCCTTAAAAATTTCCGTTAAATAATTGGCCAATACATTAAGGGCCAGCGAGATGATGTGAGGACTTTCTGCTAAAAGGGCGGCGGGAATAAGGATTGTCGGCCCGACTCCTGTGAACCATTCGAGTGAGGCCGTGTGAATACGTGAGAGAGTTTGGCCTTCTTTTTTGATTATCGAAACCGGTATGTGGCTATCTTCAAACAGTTTCACTATAGCACGTGTTCGTGATAATTGTGCGAACTCTTCCGTAGATGTGCAGGTGTCAAATCGTTCGGGCAGGATGCCCATGCCTTCGGGCTGGGAACAGCCCAACTCTTCCAGCTTGCTTGAAACATCGATGTAATCGGAGACCTCTATGCGCGGGTCCCCAAGTTGCTCCAGGCGGAAGAGAAGAGCGTCAACTGGGTCCGGGGCCGCTATGGGGTGGACTCTGGCCTCGTAGTCATCCACTAGTGTCGAGAGGGCATCAAGCCTGTCGAACGCCTCACTCCCAGGTTCAGCGTCCATCAGTGTCTCAATTTCAGCGACGGCGGCCGCATGATCGGCCTCAGTCTTGAGTGGTCGAATGTCCATAGCCTGCCCCATTTTTCATATGCTCGACGGGTCGGATATCGTGTCGTATTCTTTGTGACTGCCAATAAAGCGCACCAACATCACGCGGTCGGGGTAGTTCACCCAGACGATCAGCCGATACTTGTTACCAGCAATGTTGAAAACCACCCTGTTCTTCGCGAGAAAGCTGGCAGAACGAAATTGTTCCTTAATGTCTGCCGGCGTTGCCCAATCGGCCTTTTCCGCCTCCTTGTACCATGCCCGAAGCGGAGCCTCTGCATCATGATGGTTCGGCTGCTCCCAAAACTCCCTCAACGCTCTCCGACTCACAATCCTCACGACCTGATTATAGGAGAGTGCCCACATGGAGATCAATGGACGCTCCTTAACTGCTTTACACATCCCCCTAGGGAGAGAAGTTTTCAGAGGCAATTCCCCCGCCACAAGGGACTATGCGCACTGAACCGGCTTGTATATAATATGGACTTCATCGTTTCAGAGAAAAGATCATAAAGGAGACATTATGCACGTTGGTTACGCCCCGGTATTTCAGAACCCCGGCAACGCCCGCTCCGATGCCGAAGTCTACCGTGAGGAGCTTCGGATCGCGGAGATGGCCGAGCCCCTCGGGTTTGACTCAATTTGGTCTATCGAGCATCACTTTACGGATTACACCATGTGTCCCGACGCGGTTCAGTTCCTGTCCTATATGGCGGGCAGAACCAAGACGGCCAAGCTGGGCACCATGGTCATCGTGCTGCCCTGGCACGATCCGATTCGGGTTGCCGAGCAAATCTCCCTGCTGGACCACGTGTCGGGCGGGCGGATGATTCTGGGCTTTGGTCGGGGTCTGGCCCGGGTCGAGTATGACGGGTTTCGGATCGACCAGAACGAAGGCCGCGAACGCTTTGTTGAATACGCCGAACTCATTATCAATGGCTTGGAGAACGGCTATATCGAGGGCGGTCTGGCGACGCAGCAGCCCCGCCGCGATATCCGCCCCTACCCGGCCTACTCGTTTAAGGGCCGAACCTATGCCGCGGCGGTCTCACCGGAGTCCATGCCAATCATGGCCCGGCTCGGCGTCGGCCTGCTGGTCATTCCGCAAAAGCCGTGGGATGTCGTCAAAGGGGACTTCGAGGTTTATCACAAGGTCTGGCAGGAAACGAATCCTGGCATACAGCCGCCCCAGCCGTTCTGCGGCGGTTTCTTCTATGTGGATGAAGATGCCAAGCGGGCCGAAGAGCATGCCACCAAGTGGATCGGGGCCTATTATCACACGGCCATGAATCACTACCAGATGACGGCCAAACATTTCGGCCAGAACAAGGGCTATGAGTTCTACAGCAACGTCGGGAAATATATTGAGCAGCATGGCATGGACGGAGCCGCCCGAGACTTTGTCAAACTCATGCCGTGGGGAACGCCTGACCAAGTGCTGCGGAAACTCGAATTCATCCGCGACACGATCGACATGAAAGCCATTATGTGCAACTTCAGCTACGCCGGGATGCCCTACGACGAGGCCGAGGGCAGCATGAAGTGCTTTGCCAAGCATGTCCTGCCGGAACTCAAGAAGTGGGATACGACTCCGCTCCAAGAACCGGAACCGCTGAACATGCCGGCTCCGGCTACCGCGGCTGCGTAAGCACTCAGAGATATTCACCCCGCGCTTGTCCAAAGCGCTGAATCTTGCTCGAATAAGGGCGACCCAACGGTCGCCCTTTCTATTGAGGAGGAGTTGACATGGCCGATCTCGAAACGTTTCGCACTGAGACACATCAGTGGCTGGATGCCAACGCTCCGGCTTCGATTCGCGGCGTCGGGAACACTCTGCTGGACGGAAATTGGGGCGGACGCAAGGCCAGATACCCGAATCCTGAGATGAAAGTCTGGCTGGAGGTCATGGCCGAGCGCGGCTGGACCGCACCCGAGTGGCCAACCCAGTACGGCGGCGGCGGGCTCTCGAAGGACGAAACCAAGGTGTTGCAGCAAGAGATGAACACTCTGCGCTTGCCGGCACCGTTGATCGGCTTTGGCCTGACCATGATTGGTCCGACCCTCCTGCAATACGGCACCGAAGAACAAAAACACGAACATCTTCCGGGGATCGTCAAGGGCGAGATTCGCTGGTGTCAGGGCTACTCCGAACCAGGGTCGGGCAGCGACTTGGCCTCCCTCAAAACCCGGGCCATCCTTGAGGGCGACCACTATGTGATTAACGGCCAGAAGGTATGGACGTCGTTTGCCAATCTGGCGGACTGGATGTTCATGCTCGTCAGGACCGACCCGGAGGCTAAAAAACAGGAAGGCATCACCTTCCTATTGGTAGACATGGAGTCCCCAGGCGTGGAAACCCGGCCCATTAAACTCATTAGCGGGGCCTCGCCTTTCTGCGAGACGTTTTTGACCGACGTGCACACCCCGGCCAAGAATGTCATCTTTGAGGTCAACAAAGGCTGGACGGTGGCCAAGTCCCTGCTGAATCATGAGCGCAATATGATTGCCTCGGCATTCGGCACCACGGCAGGCAAAGGCCGAACCATGCGGGACTGGGCCAAGGAGCATCTTGGACTGGACGGCGACCGGGTGGCGGACTCCGCAATCAGGGATCGCATGGCGCAGTACGAAATGGACAGCCGCGCCTTTCGACTCACCACGGAACGCGCCCGCGATGCGGCCAAAGCCGGTCGGCCCCCCGGTCCGGAAAGCTCGATGTTCAAGATTTACGGCACCGAGCTGAACCAGCGTCGTCTTGAGCTGTTAGTGTCGATTGCCGGCCCGCACGCCCTGGGCTGGGAAGGACCCGGCTTTGAAGACGTTGAGCTCACCCTCACCCGCGACTGGCTGCGTTCCCGAGGCAATACGATTGAGGGCGGAACGAGCGAGATTCAGCTCAATATCATTGCCAAGCGGGTGCTGGGATTACCCGATTAAGGAGTTCAATTGTGGCACTGGTGCTGACCGAAGATCAGGAACTTTTGGCGCCGACTGCGCGTGATTTTGTGCGAACCAACTCCCCGCTCAGTCGGCTGCGCGCGCTACGTGACGGGCAGGATATGGGTTTCTCGCCCGACATATGGCAGGAGATGGCCCAACTCGGCTGGGCCGGTATTCTGATTCCCGAGGAATATGGCGGCGCAGGCATGGGGCTGGCCGACCTCGCGGTTGTGCTGGAAGCCGTGGGACGCAACCTTGCTCCGGAGCCTTTTCTGTCAACCGTCCTGCTCGGCGGTCAATTGCTTGCGGACGCTGGCAGCCCTGAGCAGAAACAGGCTTGGCTCTCAGGTATCGCAACAGGCGAAAAAATTCTTGCGCTTGCCTATCAAGAAGCCCGCAGCCGCTATGACCTGAATCGGGTTGCCACACGGGCCACAGCCGAGGGAGACGCTTGGAGACTGTCGGGAGAAAAAATCCAGGTCCTGGACGGACAGAACGCGGACGCGCTGATTGTCTCGACCCGCACCAACGGCGAAGACACCGACCAGGGCGGCCTCACCCTTTTTCTGATTGCCCCGGACACGCCCGGCGTGGCGCTCATTCCCCAAACCCGGGTTGACGATCGGGCCGCGGCGCTGCTCAATCTCGATGGGGTGAAAGTCGGTGCCGAGTCCATTGTCGGGACAGTCGGCCAAGGCTTTCAGACGCTCTCACATATTGTTGATCTCGCCACGGTCGGCCTGTGTGCCGAGATGCTGGGCGGGATGAGTCAGATTTTCGAGGATACGCTCGCCTATCTCAAGACACGCGAACAATTCGGGGTGGTCATCGGCTCGTTTCAGGCCCTCAAGCATCGAGCGGCAAACGTTTTTATGGAGATTGAACTGTGTCGCTCGGTCGTGATGGCCGCGGCAAACGCCGCCGATGCCGGCGAGAGTGACCTGGCCCTACTGGTCTCCCTGGCCAAAGCCCGTTGCTCCGACGCCTTTGTCCTGGCGACCAACGAAGGCGTCCAAATGCACGGCGGCATCGGCATGACCGACGAGCACGATGCCGGCTTGTATATGAAACGCGCCCGCGCCGCGGAGATGACCTTTGGCGATGCCGCCTGGCATAGAGGCCGCTGGGCGCGGCTGCGGGGCTATTGAGCCTCACGCAATAGTAAGCGGACCGGACGGACGCCGGATTCGCCTGCACGGTTTAATCCAGCGTCTGGACCCATCCATCCGTAGTTCTTTTTCGCCCCGGACGCTTACGTGGGTCTTTTTCGCGGCGCGGTTTTCTTGGCGGACGCTTATAACTATCTGGCCGTCGGGTTTCGACGACTCGCGGCTCGCTCTTTGTGTCACGCGGTGCGGGCGTAGAGCGCGTATAAGGCGTATCGCTTCCGGAGGTTCCCGGACGATACGATTTTGTCCTCACAAAGAGTTGAGTGAGAAAGTATTCACCGGCCGGCCCTTGGGCAATTCCAACCCCAGTGAGTTCATAAGAACCTTCAATATTGCGCCGGTGGCCGGGGCTCTCTAACCAATCAGCAACAGCTTTCGCCCCTACATGCGACGGACTTTTGTAGTTCATTATAGTGTGGACATTCTCACCAACCCCAGCTCGCGCAATGAATCTGGCTATCTCTTGTCGGCGCCTTTCAATTCCTCCATGTCCGTACCCAACCCGCCCGGTTGCCATATTCCGGCTATGGCGGCGAGCAATAGCAGAAATCTCCGGATTGAAGGCTAAAGGCTTTAGCCCCTGCGAAATCCGGTGCTCGTTGACCAGCCTGTGGACTTGGTGTTCGAGATCGGCTGCGGTCGCAAAAGTCACGCTGGCAGAGACAACGAGTCCAAGGCTTGAGAGGAAGCCAACGATAAAGCGAACGGCAAAGGTACAGCCCAACCACGACATTGATACGCCATACCCCATGACCCAATCGACCCAATGGACTCAATCGACCCAACGACTCCCTTACCCCACAATCACCGACTCCGGCGGCTGGCCCGCGGCAACCCGTTCGATATTGGCAAAGCCGAACGCAATCCGGCGACTCCAGGTGTCCAGCGTTACTCCGGCGATATGCGAGGTCAGCACGGCATTGTCCAGCGCTAACAGCGGGCTGTCGGTTTCCAGCGGCTCGGCAGTAAAAACGTCCAGTCCGGCCCCGGCGATACGATTGTTTCGGAGCGCTTCGATGAGGGCGGGTTCGTCGATAACCGGCCCGCGTGAGGTGTTGACCAGAATCGCCGAGGGTTTCATCAAGTCGAGCGTCCGGGCATTGATGAGGCCCTTGGTCTCAGCGGTCAGTGGCGTATGAACAGAAACGACATCCGCTTGTCGCAAGAGGTCGTCCAGCGCCAGCCGCTCAGCACCAACCTCTTGCTCGACAGAAGTTGGAGCCCGGACAGCGTCACAATAGATAATGTTCGCCTGAAACCCTTTGGCAATCCGCGCCAGCTCTTGGCCGATACGCCCAAAACCAACAATCCCCACAGTCTTACCGCGTAACTCACGCATGCGTAGAGTCTCCTGCGCGCCAAGCCATTTTCCCGCGTGGAGCGTGTTGTGGTGAAGGGGCAATTTTTTGAAGACCGCCAGAATGAGAAGAATGGCATGCTCAGCCACGGTTGGCGCGTTGGCTCCGCCGTTATTGGCAACCGGCACTCCGAGTTTCTGGAAAAGGGCCAAGTCGATCCATTCATAGCCCGCACTTAACATCTGAAACAGCTTGAGCTGTTTTGCCACGTTCAACTCGTCCGCGGTGGGATTGCCCGGATACGCCAGCATGAAGTCTGCCTGCGCTATTTTCTCCAAGCGCGTGGCGGCGGGAGAGCTTTGCTCCAAAAAATCTATGAGAAAGCCTGCTGGCAGTTGCTCATTGACCATGTGAATAACTTCGGGCGGGACTAACCCGCGGGAGTGAAGAAAAACGATGGTGTGTTGTTTCGTCATGTGACGCTCCTGGGGGTCGATTGGGTCGGTTGAGTCGGTTGGGTCCATTGGGTCCGTTGGGTCATGAAGTCTCCCATCCCCTCCTTGGAGGGGTGGCGCGCAGCGGCGGGGTGGGTACCGAAGCTCGGCGTGCACGGGTCTCATACGAGCAGCTTCATCGTCCCTGAAAGCGCGGCGGACGTTTTTCGAGAAAAGCCTGACGGCCTTCCTGAAAGTCTTCGGTTTGGTGTGACAGCAGGAAAGCCTGGCCCTGGTATTCGTACGCCCGTTCGGGTGAAGAATCCCAGCCATGAATAATGGCCGACTTGGTAAAGGCGTAGGTTTGGGTCGGTCCCTGGGCTAATGCGCTGGCGAGTTCCAATGTGGTCTCTTCCAGTTTTTCTAAGGGCACTACACGATTGACCAGGCCCCAGCGTTCCGCTTCCTGGGCGGAGAGCTGGGGCCCGAGCAGCGCCCACTCCATGGCTTTGCCAATCCCGACGAACTGTTGCAGCAGGCTGGTGCCGGTCGCAATACCGCGCTTGACGAACGGAATGCACAGGGTTGCCGAATCGGCCATCACCCGCAGGTCGCAGCCCAGCGCAAGATTGAAACCCGCCCCGTGCGCGTGCCCGTTAATCATGCCAATGACCGGCTTGGACAGGACGCGCATCTTGGCCACCACCAGGGGCCAGCGACCCTCGCCCTGGACGTAGTGCTTGACCGTGTCCGCAAATCTCCGTTCCGGTTGGTCGGGTTCGGCCATGCCCTTGAGATCGTCACCGGCGCAGAAGGCGCGTCCGGCCCCGGTCAGGATAACGGTCCGGACCGAGTCATCATAATCGCACGTCTCAAACGCCTGGAGCAGTTCCAGGCCGACCCGGATGTTAATCGCATTCAGGCGTTCGGGGCGATTCAATGTAATACGGCAAATGCCCTGGTCGTGTTCAATCAGCAGATAACGAAAATCCATGGGCTTCCTCCTAAGAGAGATTGGCGCGCCTGCCTACTGCGGCCAGAAGGTATCTGCAATCGCCTGGACCTTTTGCGCTAATTTCTCGGGGGTCATACCCCAATTGGGCGGAACGATACACATAGAGTTGGCCCGTTGCCACAAGGGCTCAATCCGCTCCCGGACCTGGTCCGGCGTGCCGTGTGCGCCAAAGGCCCGGACCATTTCATCCGGTACGTATTGCGCGGCCTGCACACAGTTCATCGTCTTGGAGGCTTCATTGATTTTGCGTGCCTCGGCCCCGAAGCCGTGCGCCTCGAAATAGGGGGAGTACTGGCTGAAGCCCGAGTAGAAGGCCAGCCAGGGTTTTGCGTCCTGCAAGGCCACCTTTTCGTCGGCATCAATAGAAGCGGTCACCCAGGGCTGAAAATGAATCGCAGCGGGATCGCGTCCGGTACGCGCCGCGCCGACGGCCACCGATTCCTGGGCCTGACCCAGGGCCCATTCCACCGACCAGACCGGATGTCCGATCAAACCGTCCGCCACCTCGCCCGTCAATTCGCACATGCGCTGGCGCAGAGCGGCAATCCAGACGGGAACCCGTTCCCGATACGGCGGCAGCGTGGGTTGATAGGAATCAAAACTGAGCTGATGGAACTGTCCCTCCCAGGGCTGCATCTCCCCGGAGCGAGCGCCGTCCTCGACGTGTCGCAGAATCTGCACGACCTCACGCAGCCGCGACACCGGCTTGTCGTACGGCATCCCGAAATAGCCGTTGGTCCAGTGTTTGGGTCCAGTGCCCAGCCCCAGAATGAAGCGGCCTTTGGACAGATGATCGAGATCGAGCGAGGTCACTGCGGTCTCAAATGGACTGCGCGTCAAACCGATGGCAATGCCGGTGGCGAGTTCGAGCCGCGTTGTCACGACTGCCGCGGCTGCCAGCGGTGCAAACGGCGAGCCGTATACCTGGGGAACGGTCACCCCGGCAAGGCCGCGGTCTTCCAGTTTTTTGACCGCGGTTGCGAAATCCGGCTCAAGCGCCGGAATCACAAACGACCAGTATTTTCGATCCATAAATGGCCCTCCTCTTTCTCGCACAAGGAACAGTAACGAGGGCCATTCTTATATCATCCGTCTTGGTCGCGCACGCCCGGTCCCCATTTGACTTGAACATACCTGGGACGCCGGCTATCCTCGCGCCGCAAAGAGAGAGGACCCAAAACGAACGTTATGCGGCGTCCTTCTGACAACCGACTCCAAGCGCTCGCCGCACCCCGTTCCCGTAGGCGAGATCGGCCTTGTCAAAATGCGCAAGCTGCTTGTCGATAATGGCTGGCGGAACCCCCTGCATCGCCTGAGCAATATTGCTGAAGAGACGCTGTTTCTGGGCGTCATCAAATAAGCGGAAGAGGTTCCCGGCCTGGGTGTAGTCGTCATTGCCCGCATGGTGATTATAGCGGTCGGCGTCGCCCGCAATCTTCAGCGGCCGCTCGCTCCGACTGCCATCCTGTTGTGGCCCGCCAAAGCTGTTGGGCTCGTAATAGGCATCGGTGTTGCCGTGCTTGGTTTCAAAGAAGCGCATCGCCCCATCCTTGTGGTAATGATGCACGGGGCATTTGGGCGCATTGACCGGGAGCGCCTCGTAATGCGTACCCAAGCGGTAGCGGTGGGCGTCCGCATAGGCGAAGATGCGCGCCTGCAACACCTTATCCGGGGAAAATCCGATCCCCGGTACGATATTGGACGGGGAGAACGCGGCCTGCTCAATCTCGGCAAAGTAATTGCCTGGGTTGCGGTTGAGCTCCAGCACGCCGACATCAATCAGCGGATACTCGGCGTGCGGCCATACCTTGGTCAGATCGAACGGATTATAGGACGTTTTTTCGGCCTCTTCTTCCGGCATGATCTGGACCTTCAGCTCCCACCTGGGATACTCGCCCCGTTCGATCGCGCCGAAGAGGGCTTCCTGGTAGGACTCCCGAGTCTGTCCGATCACCTCGGCGCTCTGGGCGTTGGTATAGTAGCGGTGCCCCTGTCGGGTCTTGAAATGGAATTTCACCCAGAAACGCTGCTTGTCCGCGTTGATGAAGCTGAACGTGTGTGAACCGTAGCCGTTCATAAACATGGGCGCCGTCGGGCAGCCGCGATCAGACATCAGAATGGTGACCTGATGCAATGACTCGGGCGACTGCGACCAGAAATCCCACATCGCAGTCGGACTGCGCAGGTTTGTTTTCGGGTGTCGTTTCTGGGTGCGGATAAAGTCCGGGAATTTATACGGATCGCGAATAAAGAACACCGGGGTGTTATTCCCGACCAAGTCCCAGTTGCCTTCCTCGGTGTAGAATTTTACCGCAAACCCGCGCACATCGCGCTCGGCGTCCGCGGCTCCCAGCTCGCCGGCGACCGTAGAAAACCGGGTGATGACCTCGCATTCCGCACCCGGCTGGAGACAGACGGCCGTGGTGTACGAAGAGATATCGTGCGTGACTCTGAACGTCCCATACGCCCCCCAGCCCTTGGCATGGACCACCCGCTCGGGGATGCGTTCGCGATTCTGATGGGCCAGCTTTTCTATCAGTTGATAGTCCTGCAACAGGACCGGGCCGCGCTCACCGGCGGTCAGGGCGTTCTGGTTATCAGCCACCGGCGCCCCGGCGCTCGTTGTCATGACCGGACAGCGTTTCTCAGACATGTTTTTCTCCTCTCTTCAACATGTTTTTCCCTCTCATCAATGTGATGTTAGCTCCAGTATAATGAGGCTTCTTAATAAATAAAATTGATAATTTTTACTGTTATGATAAATTTTATCTATGAACATATCGTTCCGCCAACTGGAATATTTTGTGGCTGTGGCCGAATGGCTGAGCTTCCGAGATGCGGCCGACGCTTGCTTTGTCACCCAGCCCGGCCTGAGCGCTCAGCTCAAGGACCTCGAACGGCTGTTGGGCGTCCAGTTGTTCGAGCGCAGCCAGCGCACGGTGCTCCTCACCCCGGCCGGTGAGACCCTGTTGCCGCTCGCGCGCGGCATCCTGACGGCAAGCGGCGAATTCGTCGACCTGGCCCGGAGCCTGACCCAGCCCTTTTCTGGAACCCTGCGACTCGGGGTGATTCCAACCGTGGCCCCGTATCTCCTGCCAAAGACGCTGCCGACCCTCCGCCAGCGCTATCCTCAGCTCCAGGTTCGGCTGCACGAAGACCTGACCCACCGGCTGCTGGAACTGTTGTCACACGGCAGGCTCGACCTCCTCCTAGTGGCGCTCGAAGCCAACCTCGGCAACGTAGCGACCCTGGCGCTGGCAACCGACCCCTTTGTGGTTGCCGTCCCGGCGCAGCATCGGCTCGCCAAGCGGAAACGCGTGACCGAGGCCGATATCGCCGCTGAACAGGTGCTGTTATTAGACGACGGACACTGTTTGCGAGACCAGGCGCTGGCCGTGTGTCACACCAGCGGTGCCAGCGAGATTGGGGACTTTCGCGCTAGCAGCCTGAACACTCTGGTCCAAATGGTCGCAGGCGGAATCGGGATTACTCTTCTGCCCCGGCTCTCGCTGGAGGTTGAGGCGCCACAGCTTTCACAGATTGTTATTCTGCCGTTTCGGAAACCCGAACCGAGCCGGACCATCGGCCTTGTCTGGCGGACCACCTCATCTCGGGCACACGAGTTTCAATTGCTGGCCAAGCTTTTGGTCCCGTAACCCGGCCCGGTTCTTGTAACGAAACTCGATTGGTGCGGTCTTACTCCGGCACTTCCAGTTTGAAGACACGGGCGGCGTTCAGGCCCAGAATCTTCTCGCGGCTCTCTTCCGGCAGGGTATCCATCTGACGTTCGATGCTGGCGGCCGAGTATGGCCAACTGCCTTCGTGGTGCGGATAGTCGTTCGACCACATGAAATTGTCGACCAGGTTCAACTCTCCGGCCAGGAGCAGCGTGGAGCGGTCGTTCATGAAGGCTGAGAAACAGTTACGCCGATAATAAAAGCTGGGCGGTTCGGGCAGGACCGGACGCACCCACATATGGTGGGCTTTATGGGCATAGTCGAGGGTTTCGACCATCCAGGGTACCCAGCCGATACCACCCTCGATGGAGCCGGCTTTGAGGCTGGGATGGCGCTCAAACACGCCCGAGGAGATCAGGTGCACGAGCGGGTCCATGACGGTAGACATCGAGTGCGAAACATAGTTAATCAGCGCCCCGCCATTACCCCCGACCGCACGCGGGTCGCGCCCGGTCGAGACGTGGAAGGTCATGGGCAGGTCCACTTCTTCGATCAGCGACCAGAGGGGCTCGAACGATTTATCGTTGTATTGCAGCTCGCCATCTTTGAGCGGGCCAAAGATGGGTTTATTCGGCATAGTGAGTCCCTTGAAGCCGTGCTCCGCGGCCCACCGTACTTCGGCCATGGCCCCCTCAAGATCGCCGGTGGCAATCATGGCCATGGGCATGAAGCGCGTCCAATGATCGCCAAAAGTCTCAAGCGCCCAGCGATTCCAGGCGCGGAACATGGCGCCCTGGAAAACCGGATCAGGCGTACCAAAGGCCAGCAGGCCCTTGTTCGGAAAAATAATCTCGGCATCAATGCCATCCGCGTCCGCGTCGGCCAGACGCTGTGTTATGTCGGTACCGGCATGGTTGCGGCGCACATCTTCGGCCTCAAAGCGCTTCGAGTAGGGCTGAAACATGTCGATATCTTCAAACGACTCCAGCGCCGGCAGGTGTTTTTCATAATTGCGGCCCGGTTTGACCAGCACGGGCTTCATGCCCTCGCAGATCGTCCACTGCGCGCCGTCCTCGTCAATCTTCATACGTGGAATCCGGTCGAGATATTTTTTCTCAATGCGCTTCTCCAGATAATCGTTCGGTTCGATCCCGTGCGTATCGACCGAAACCATATAGTATTTGTGTGGGTCACCAGCCTGCGCAGTGCGCGCCCAGCCGGCATGACCTGGGGTCTGCTTGCGCCATTCATTGCGTGGAGATGCGGTTTGGGAATGTGGTGCTGACATAATGTCCCTCCTGAATACGGGCCAAACATACCAAGGAAGCCGCAAACCCGGCAAGCCTGAACGGCACCGGGTTCGCGGCTGTGTGGACCGCCGGGAAGCCTCGCCCGGCGAAAAAATTTACGGCTCCGGCTGGAGCAGTGTCGTGTGTTCCGTCACCGCCAGAATCTTGTCTCGGGAATACAGAACGGGGAAATACTGCCCCTCGGCCCACAGACCGGACAGATCGCGATAATGCGCCTGGGCCGGGTCGCCGGCCTGTCCGGGCGTATTGACTCCTAACGACCGGTCCCAGTTGCTGGGGTCGGCAATCAGCCGAAAAGAAGCCCCCACGGTCTGCATGTCCTCGCTGCCGGTATTATTGACCGTAAAGCTGTCCCCACCGCGCGGAATGGGACCGACGTCGAGTTGGGCTCGGAGTTCGGCGTTCACTGCATCGCTCAGCATGTGTTTGATGACGATGTGGTGATAGGCGGTTTGACCATAGGTCCAGTTGTTCATGTCCGGGCCAAAGCGGGTGGCAAGGGAGCGGACGGCGGCCTCGAAACTCTCGCGTATGAATCGGTCTCGTCCGGCGAGTGGGTCAGGACCGTAGCCGCCATCCGGAGCGAGCAGGCTGTTGATGAGCGGGGTGAGAACAGGACTCGCAAATGCTTCCCGCAGAGCGTCCGGGACGTGCGCGTTCCGAAACTGCTCCCACAACTGGCGCTGCCAGGCGGCATAGATCCCGGCGGCAACCGAATCCTTGTCCAGCACGAAGTCCCAGGCGCGCAGCGTAGTGACCGCGGCTTGGACGAGCGGGTCTACCGACACCGACTCCTTATCCAGAGCGTGTAGAAACGGCAGCAGCAGACGCGCCGGGATCGAGTATTCGTCGCTCTGGAGCTGCATCATCTCGCGGGCGGTCAGGTTTTTACCCGCGGCCAGGACTTCCTCAATCCGGGCAAACCGGTACGGCTCCAGCCAGTAATAGCTGATCGGATAGGGATAGTTGGGCGGCAGATTCTCCTGGTTTGCGGTAGCGATAAATCCCTGCGGGGGATTCAGGGAGTGCGGCAACTCGCGGATCGGCAGATAGCCATCCCACTCAAAGCGTCCATCCCCCGGCACGGGCACCAGGCCGTTCCAGTTGGGCCGGAGCGGCACAACGCCGACCGCCTGCCAGCCGATATTGCCCTGCCTGTCCGCCCAGACCATATTCTCCGACGGGGCACGAGAATAGGCGCACGCCGCACGGAACTCCTGCCAGGTCGTGGCCTGGTCCATCCGCAGGCTGGCCAGATACGGCACCCCGCCGATATCGAGCCAGGCGGCCCGCAGCCCAAAAGTTAGCTGCCGCTCCGGGTCTTCGGCCAGGATGGGACCGTGCCGAGTGTATTTCAGTGCGACCGTGACGGCATCCTGGCCTTTCACCGGGATCGTCTCGTGGAGAACCCGCATATCCTCCCATTCCCCCCGGTACCAATACTGCTGCGGGTTATCCGGGTTGGTCTTGTACACATACAGGTCTTCGGAGTCGGTCGGGAAAATCGTCAGCCCCCAGGCTCCCTGCTCATTATGCCCGATAGAAACACCCGGCAGGTGGGGCTCGCCACCACCGATGACGTTCCAGCCGGGCGCAACCAGATGCACCCAGTAGCGCAGCGACGGCGCGGCAATCGCACGGTGCGGGTCATTGACCATGAGCGGCTTGCGAGAGAGCGTTTTGCTGCCGTCCACCACCCAGTTATTACTGCCCTCGTCCCGTGGCACGCTCTTGCCGGTCAAGGTCGGTGCGGCCGCCTGGGTGGTTGCTCCAGGTGTTTCCGTGGCGCGATGCTGTGGATCAACCACATCTTCGGGGGCAAAGACGACCGCTTCGCGCGCGGCCTGATAATACTTCAGAACATCGCCGGGAATCGTGGCTACATCGAGCCCTTCGGGGACGGTCAGGTCGGGTGTTCCGGGATGCAAGTGGAGCATCGTCCGTATCGCTTCGGGCTGCATGGTTTGCAGCGCCTGGGCGATTAATACCTCGGTTTCCAGGTTCAGGAAGATTCCGCCGAGGCGTGCCAGCACGATGTCCGGGGTCCAGGCCTGGGGGGTGATACCAAGCAGACCGAACTCAAGCGGCAGCAGGTCCGGTTGTTCCCGGGTCTGCCGAATATAGGCGTTCATACCCTGGACGAAGGCGGTGATGATCTCTTTCCCGTCCGGGTGATAGTACTGACATTCCTGGTCGAGGTCGCCCCGAAAGCGCAGCAGCCGGGCACCGATGTCGCGCTCCAGGGCTTTGGGGCCCTGAATCTCGGCCATTGTGCCAGTGACGCGCCGACGCCAGATTTCAAGCTGAAACAGGCGGTCTCGGGCCGCGTTATAGCCCTGGGCGAAAAACAGGTCAGGCTGGTTTTTGGCATAGATATGGGCGATGCCCCAGCGGTCGGTCAGGATTTCGACCGGCTCACGGAGACCGGAGAGGCGCAGTGTTTCCATTCCATCCTCCTGAACGCTAGTCTGAGGCACGACCGCGGCTCGACCCAGGGGCAGAGAGAGCCAGGTGGCGACACACAAGAAGAGAGCAAGTAAAGACGCAGTTTTTGGAACCGTCGGCATCGTCACCCCTGTCACCCTCCCGCAGACTCTTGATCACGCCTCGTCAACCGGTGGTAATACGTCCGGTGTGATCTGATAGCCGTCGGCCAGGGCGTTGGTGCTGTTGAACAGCGCTACAATGGCCATGACCTCTCCCAGCGTTTCGGTGTCACAGCCCAGCTTCCGCAGGGCCGCGGTATGGGAGTTGATACAGTAGGCACAGCCGTTGGTGGCCGAAACGGCCAGGGCGATAATCTCGCGCGTGCGGGGATCGAGGGGCGATTCCCGTCCGCTGGCCTCGGGATGCATGAGCGCCTTCAGCCGGGTCCAGATCATCTCCAGATTGTCCGGATGGCTGGCCAGTACCCGCCAGAAATTCGGCACCGCCGGAATGCCCTTGGTGGCTTTGATGTCGGCATAAATGTCCGCGACTTTGCCGCTGGCTTCTTCTTCCGCGACCATACGCACGGTTGCAGTCTGTGTCATAGCACTCCCTCTCTCACGCCTTCAGATTGCTGCGCTCAGGGTGTCCCAAAAAGAGACAGAAAGAAAGGGCGGAGGATTGCCAGAGTACAGCGGGAGAGTTGCGGTCGTGTCGGAAATTCCGTACAGCAGTCTCTGAGGAGGCTGTACTTATGGCGATTCTGATTACTGGGGGCACCGGGTTTTTGGGCCGACATTTGACACGACATCTGGTTCAGTCGGGAGAGAACGTTGTCGTTCTCGATACTGTCCCGAATCGACAGGCGGTCGCGGACGTGGCCGACCAAGTAAAGGTCTTGCAGGGCGATGTCATGGAGGTGACCGCGCTCATAGACGTGATCCAGCGCAACAAAATTGAAGGGGTTATTCACCTCGCCTACTATCTGGGAACCGGCGGCATACGCAATCCACTGCCGTCGATTAACGTGAACTGTATCGGCACCACCAACATCTTTGAGGCCGCCCGGCTGAGCGGCCTCAAGCGCGTGGTCTATATGAGTTCGGTCGCCGTGTTTCCCGAGCGCACGGCCAGCGCCGCCCCGGAGTTGAGCGAAGACGACCCACCCGCTCCTTCCACCAGCAACCAGGCCGGCCTGTACGGCGCGTGCAAATTATTCAACGAGCATACTGCGGACTATTACAATCACGCCTATGGCATGGACTTTATTGCGATCCGGCCGACCTCGGTGTTTGGCGAGGGACGCGGCCAGCGCCGGGGAGCGGCCGGAGATCATTTTATGGTGGCCCCGGAGTTGGCCCTGCTCGGCCAGCCGGTCGTCATGCCGCCGGACGAGCAGATTGCCGACTGGCTGTACGTGGCCGATGCCGCGGAGGTCTTTCGCCGGGCGTATCAGCTTGAGAACCCGCAATCCCGCGTGTTCAATATGGCCGGCCCCAGCCGCAAGACGGGCGAGATCACGGCCTATCTGCGCGAGCTACTGCCCGCCGCCAATATCTCAGTCAGTGATAAACCCACAGCCATGACCTCGCTGGTCAAAACCGACCGTCTCCGCACCGAGCTGGACTTCACCCCCAAGTACACGGTTGAGGACGGCATCCTGGCCTATTTGAACGACGTGCGCAAACGCGAAGGCATGCCACTGGAGCCACGCTAGGGAAAGTAGGGGGAGAATGAACACCTTCTTCCGGTGCCTTGTTATCGGTTCAGCATTATTATTTTTAGGACTCTCGGGCGACCCGAACGAAAAAGCTGATGAATTGCATGCCCAGGCTGTTCAGCTTGTAGAAAGCGCAAAAAAGGCGGGGAGCTATTCGGAATCCCTGCCGTTGTATGAGCAGGCCAGGGACCTGCTTGAACGTATCGTTTCCCAACACGCTGATTCCACTATCGCTGTGGGTCTGGTATCCGGCCAGGCAAAAGTCTCGAATTTGACGCTTAGCGAGTTTCGAGAACTCGAAGGCTCACTCAAGAGATACGCCAGGGCTGAACAAGACCCGCTCTCCTGTGCCTTGATCGTCGCTGAAACGGTCCAGAGGAAGTATCTGAGAATTGAGGCAGTAATTGATATCGCGCGCGTGTTTGTCAAAGCGGGACAAGCCGAACAGGCCGGGCTGGCCCTCTCCCAAGCGCTGGACTTGGCCAACGCCACCGAGGATGAATATACGAAAGTTAGTGCCCTAGCGGACATTGCGAGTGAGTTTGTCGAATTGGGACAATCCGAGCGGGCTGTCCCACTCCTCTCGCGAGCCCTTGATATTGCCAATACCTACCCGCAGTTGGAAGCCGCTTGGGCGGCCGAATGTGAACACGAAGGTGAATGGCACTGCGGCGACTTCGAGACAAGAAGTGCTACAGTCGATCTCTTTGTTGAAATTGCAGGCGGGCTGACTAAAACGGGTCAAACCGAGCAGGCTGGGTCGCTTCTCTTACAAGCATTTCACCTATCCGACGGTATCCACTGGTCCTTTATTAAAGGGAGAAACTTGGCAGAGATTGTGACCGGACTTGTCGAAGCAGGCCAATTCACCCAGGCCATTGTTGTCGCTAAAACCATTAGTGGTGAAAATGGTAGAGGCGCTGCCTTGCCGGCTATTGAGAAGGCACTTGTCGAAGCAGGGCAAACCGAACAGGCTGACTCCCTCCTCTCGCAAACACTTGACCTGATCAACACCTACACCTTCAGGGAGGAGAAGGATAAAGCCCGGGCCGTGCAGGGCATTGCGGATGCACTTGCCAGAGCGGGTCAGTTTACCCAAGCGCTCAACGTCGCCAATACTCTCAAGGCGGACTCGGATAAAGCCTCGGCCTTGGTGACCATCGCGGACAAGCTAACCGAAATAGGACAAACCGAGCGGGTGGTACAGACCCTCTCCCAAGCGCTCAACGTCGCCAATACTCTCAAGGTGGAATTTGCTAAGACCTGGACCTTGATACGCATCGCGGACGGGCTAACCGAAACAGGGCAAACCGAGCAGGCGACGCAGGCCCTCTTTCAAGCGCTCAACGTCGCCAATACTCTCAAGGCGGACTCGGATAAAGCCTCAGCCTTGGCGACCATCGCGGACAAGCTAACCGAAACAGGACAAACCGAGCGGGCGACTCAAACTCTCTCCCAGGTCCTTGACCTCGCTGGCACCATCAAATGGGACTATAGGAAAGCCCCGGTCTTGAGGGTCATTGTGAGCGAACTGGCCAAAGCAGGGCAAGTCACTCAAGCCCTTGCCCTCGCTAACATCATCACATGGGAAGATGAGAAAACCTTGGCCTTGAGGGTCATTGTGAGCGAACTGGCCAGAGCAGGGCAAGTCACTCAAGCCCTTAGCGTCGCCAACGCTCTCAAAGAAGGATATCAGAAAGCCTCGGTTCTGATAGCTATTGCGCGTGAGCTAACCAAAGCGGGACAATCCGAACAGGCAGCATCAATTTTCACTCAAGCCCTTAGCGTCGCCAACGCTCTCAAAGAGGGATATCGGAAAGCTTCGATTCCGGTGGATATTACGCGTGAGCTGACCGAAGCGGGGCAGTTCACCCAGGCCCTTGCCGTTGCCAACACTATCAAGGAAGCAGACGACAAAAACTCGGCCATAGCGGCCATTGCACACGAGCTGACCGAAGCGGGCCAATTCACCCAAGCTCTTGCCGTTGCCAAAACCATTCAGGACGAATCTCGGTTAGGCCACGAGCCGGAATATCTGAAAGCGTTGGCCTTGGCGGACATTGCGAGCGGGTTTGTCAAAGCGGGCCGTCAACCCAGTGAGAGCGATGTTGTTATTCTGCGCGAGATTGTTCAGACTGCCGTACCGATGGAGAAGGTGTGGGAGAGAGTCAAAAAGAATGAATCCGGTTAGGGAGTGAGCGCAAAGGACACCTATGGACTTCGGAGTTGGCTTTCAGTCGCATATTCACAACGGATGGAAACACGCCCTGCTGGCCGAGCAGATGGGGTTTAGCAATGCCTGGTTTGTGGACTCGCAGATGATCACCTCGGACGTGTATGCCTGCATGACCCTGGCCGCCGCGCATACGACAACGATTCGACTCGGGACCGGCGTCACCATTGTGGGGACGCGGATTCCGCCTGTCATTGCGCATTCTATTGCCACCATCAATCAGCTTGCGCCCGGTCGGGTGATTCTCGGTCTGGGCACCGGTCACACGGCCTGGCGGACCATGGGTATGCCGCCGGTTTCGCTCGCAGAGTTCCGGCACGCGGTCGAGGTCTGCCAGGGCCTGCTCCGGAGCGAAAGCGTCGAGTATCACGAGCGTGGCCGGCAGAGCCGGATTCGGTTCATGGATGTCGAGCACGGCTATATCAATACGCACGAGCGCATCCCCATCTATCTGGCGGCCTCGCATCCCAAGGCCCAGGCCCTGGCCGGTGAACTGGGCGACGGCCTGTTGACCCTGAGCCTGCTCGCGCCCGAGTCGCTCAGCCGCAATCTGGCGGCGGTCGCACAGGGCTGGGAGGGCCGGGCCGGTGGGAAACCGTCCGACTTTGATGTAGTCACGCTCGGTATCTCCTGCGTGCTGCAACCCGGCGAGGCCGTGAACAGTCCGCGCGTGCTGGCGCGGGTCGGCCCGCGCATTGCGGTCTCCCTGCACTATGCCTATGAAGTCGCCAAACAGGGCAAAGCGGTGCCGCCTTTCTTACAGCCCTTTCTGACTCCGGAGTACCAGCGCTATCTGGATGACCGCTGGGAAGACATACACGCTACGCACTCACGCTTTCTGCATCCGGGCGAAGAAAAATTCATCACCCCCGAGGCCATTCGGGCCATGAGCCTGACCGGCGCGCGCGATGACATCCTCGAACGCCTGGCTCAGCTTGAAGCCGCCGGACTCACCCAGATGGTTGTCTCACCCCCGTGGGGTCTGGTGGAAGAAAGTATCGTGGAGTTCGCCCGAGAGATTATCGGACCGTACAGAAACCGGTGACCGCACGGGCGGCGCTTGATTTCGCCGAGGGGTTTGGAATCAGGGGCTGAAACCGCTAGGCTGAGAGCCACTCTCTCAGAAGGACAAAATATGGATACGACGCAAGGCGAAGCAGTACGCTATGAACAGGTCGGACATATAGGTTGGCTGCGGCTCAACCGGGCGGACAAGCTGAACGCCATGACACCCCAGATGTGGCAAGAATTGCAGGAACTCGGCCAGACTCTTTCTACCGAAGCGCACGCACGCGAAAACCAGTTGCGGGTGCTGGTCGTGATTGGCGACGGCCGCGCGTTCTCGACCGGCATCGATACCTCGGCCTTTGGTGGCACGGCCTTTGGCGGACACGAACGCGAGCCCGTGCCGGAGGCTGTGGCCGACGACGATCCCATGGTGGCCATTATCCAGGGCTTTCAGGAGGCATTCACTTGGCTTGAAGAAGCTCCCTATCCGACCATTGCCGCGGTCCGGGGCTATGCGTTAGGCGCGGGCATGCAGATGGCGTTGGCCTGCGATATCCGGGTGGTCGCCCGCGGCAGCCGGCTGGGCTTGCTGGAGCATCGCTACGGCCTCATCCCCGACCTGGGCGGCACCCAACGCCTGCCCCGACTGGTCGGTACCGGCAAGGCTAAGGAACTCATCTTCACCGCCCAGCAGATTGAGGCAGAAGAGGCCTATCGGATCGGTCTGGCCGAACAGCTCGTTGACGACGAAGAATTGGAGGCGACCGTGACGAGTCTGGCTGAACAGTTGGCCAGTCAGCCGCCGCTGGCCGTGCGCGCGGCCAAGCGGGCGATTGACGCCAGTCCGTATCTTTCCGTCCGTGACGGACTCCTGCTGGAAGCCAAGAGCCAGGCGGTCTGCATTCGCTCCCAGGATGCCAAAGAAGCGGTGCGGGCGTTTATGGAAAAACGGATGCCCCAGTACTCAGGAAAATAATCGTACTCAGGACAGTAGAAAGGAGGCGGGACAATGACAGACCACGGCTATGCCCGACCGGACATGCTGGCAGAGACCCAATGGCTCGCGGCGCATCTCCAGGACGACAACCTGCGAATCGTCGATTGTGATACTCGCGAAGCCTATCGCCGCGCTCATATTCCGGGTGCGATTCCCGTGCGCGGCCATCATTATCTCAAGGAAAAAGAAGGCGCGCCGCATATCATGGGTCCGGACCAGTTTGCGCAGACCATGGGGGAAATGGGCATTGGGGATGACACTCCGGTGGTTGCCTATGATGGCTTCAGCGGACTGTACGCGACCCGGTTCTGGTGGGCGCTGCACTATTACGGCCAGACCAATGTCAGAGTATTGAACGGCGGCTGGGACGCCTGGCTGGCCGAAGGGCGGCCGGTAACAAACGCCGCGTCCCGTCCGGCCAAGGCGAGCTTTACGCCCCAGGCCAATGAAGACCTGATCGCCCGCTGGGAACAGGTACAAGAAGCCATTTCCTCTGATAGTGTGCTGCTCGATGTGCGCTCGGATGCGGAGTGGACCGGCGAAAACGCCCGAGGCACCAAGCGCGGCGGGCGGATTCCCGGCGCGGTCCATCTCGAATGGCTCAACTATGTAGACCCCAAGACAAAAAAGTTCAAACCTGCGGACGAACTCCGCCCCCTGTTTGAGCAGGCTGGGGTCAGACCCGAGTGTGAGGTCGTCACCTATTGACAGGGTGGTATCCGTGCGGCGCACGGACTGTTCACCCTGCGGCTGCTCGGTTTTGACAAGGTACGCAATTACGATGCCTCCTGGGCCGAATGGGGCAACCGCGAGGATCTCCCGCTGGAAAAATAGCCCTGGTGACACGCCGTCCTCATATGGCTGGATATAGACAACCGCTGTGGCTCCTGGCCGTTCTACTCGCCCGTCTTCTTCTTCCCAACCAGGTCGGTAGCGCGCCGCCTGCGGCCGAACCCGAGCCACCCGGTAGCCTGATCATCCAGACTCCGGGAGAACGGGCTCAGCCGGGTGGGCTGTCGGCCAGAATCTATAGCCTCACCCCCGAGACGCCCGTTGCCCAAACGCCCCTGGACACGCCTGTCTCGCTGCCGCCTGGGTCCTACCGGGTTGAACTCGATATCCTGGGCGGAACGGTTTCGCGCGAGCGCGTACTGGTCCGCGCCGGTCGGACCAGCACGGTCATTCTGAGCGAAGTCGCGGCCCTCCAGGTCAACGTCCTGGATAAAAAGGGGCAGGACATCGGCCTCGGGGTTGAGGTCTATGACGGGGTGTCGAACCAACTGCTCGGCGAGTTCCTGAGCGGAGAGATCATCCTGGCTCAGCCGGGCCTGGTCGATATCAAGGTCGCCGTCCCACCCCAGAGCCAGTGGTGGCGCGATATTGAACTCCTGCGGGGCGGACTACGGGAACTGACGCTGCGCGAGCGCGTACAGGGTGAGCTCCTGGTCCATCCCCGGCTGGCCGGCAAAGATATGAGCCCGCTGACGCAGGTCATCATTTACGCCGCCGGAACGCAGAAGGAGATTGCCCGTAGCGAGCCGGGCCAGGAGCATCGCTTTTCCCTGGAGACCGGCAGCTATGATGTCTTTGTGGCCAATCCGACCGGACGGGGAAAACCCTTCGTGCTGGAACGCACGGAACTCCCTGACGAAAAAACCGTCGAACAGGATGTCCACCTGGACGAACAGCCGGACCAGCCGCCGGTGCCGCCATCAACCCATTCGGAGCCACGCGCGCTCTAGCTCAGGAGGCTGAAGTCGTTCCGCCCGCCCGCAGTTTTTGAATTGCGTCTTCAAGCGAGGCATACCATTCATCGAATGGAATAACGGCCGGGACAACGATTTCGAGGGTGCCCCCCTCAAGCATTCTGAGGCTGCCGCTGCCGTGCGGCCGCAGCGGGATAACGACCGCTTCACGGGAGATGCCAAGCCGGTCAAGGATTTCGAAAATACGCTCGATCTGCGCCAGTTGCACCCCTTGTGGCACGGCGTCTCCTCCTGCCCGCTTACCACGCCAGGAGCGGAATGGCCGCAGCGAGGAGCAGCACACTGATGCCAATGGCAAGGACCCCCCAGAACGTCGGAGGGCGACGGACCTCCAGGGTGGCTCCGCAGTGGACACACTCGGACAAAAACGAGCCTCCGGTCACATAGACCCGATTCCATTTATGACACGCGGGGCAACGGGGGTTAGGTCGTCCGCGCAGAAGTGTGGCAAGCTGAGACACGGTGTTTCTTCCCTCTTCTTTCTCACCCTAACGGGGGGACAGAGTTCGCGTCAAGCGGTCTGTCTGCCTTATTGACGATTCTCGGCATGGTGTCGAGCGGTAAGGCGCGGTTTCACCAGTTTCAAGAGCTGAGGGTGGAGTTTGCCATTGCTGGCAACCAGACCCTGTAAGAGCGTCGTTGGCTGATTGAAGCGAACCGGCTTGCCGCTGAGGGTGGTGACTCGTCCGCCGGCTTCCTCGACGAGGAGCGTCCCCGCACAGATATCCCACTCATTCTTGGGCACCAGCGTAAACGAGGCATCGGCCTCACCGTTCGCAATACACGCCAGCTTGTAGGCTATGCTGCCCATGGGACGGGCCCGAAAAAGAGAACGGAAGTCTTTCCACTCGCCCCGTTTGGTCTCCGAGCGACTGGAGAGAATGGTGGCCTCCGCCAGGTGCGGCGTTTCGGGTACGCGCAAGGGGCGGCTGCCACACCACGCTCCTTGTCCGCGGACCGCCCAGAAGAGTTGGTCCAGGGTTGGATTATAGACCACACCGAGAATCGGCCAGCCCGCTTCAATGAGTCCGATGGAGACGGCGAATTCCGGGACTTTTTGAATGAACTCCTTGGTCCCGTCCATGGGATCAACCACCCAGACGCGGCGCGCGGTCAGCCGCGCGGACGAATCGACCGTCTCCTCAGACAGCCAGCCATAGTCAGGAAAAGCCGCTTGGAGCATGGCGTGGATCTTCTGGTTGGCCTCCCGGTCGGCAAGCGTGACCGGGCTGTTATCCCCCCTTTTATACTCCACCGTGTAGTTGGTCTCGTAGATGGTGCGGATGATGTCACCCGCGGCCCGCGCGGCCGCAATGGCCGAGTCTTTCTCTTTTTCCATTTACTGTCCCAGCACCTGGGCGAAGATGAGCGGCGCCACAATTGAGGCGTCCGATTCAATCAGGTAACGCGGCGTGTCTATGCCGAGTTTGCCCCAGGTGATTTTTTCGTTGGGCACCGCGCCGGAATAGGAGCCGTAACTGGTCGTTGAATCGCTGATCTGACAAAAATAGCCCCACAGCGGGGTGTGGCTGCGTTTCATATCCTGGATCAGCATGGGGACCGCACAGATGGCAAAATCTCCGGCAATGCCCCCGCCGATCTGAAAAAATCCGATGGAGTGATGGTCCGAGACCGTACTATACCAGTCGGCCAGAAACGTCATGTATTCGACGCCGTGGCGCACGGTATGCACGTTTTTTATCAGGCCGGTCATGCAATAGCTGGCATATACATTTCCGCAGGTCGAATCCTCCCAGCCCGGCACAACAATGGGCAAGTTTTTTTCCATGGCAGCGTGGACCCAGGAGTCTTTGGGATCAATCTGGTAATAGGGTTGCAGCAGGCCGCTACGGAGGATTTCGTAGAAGGTTTCGTGCGGGAAGGACCGTTGGCCGGCGTGGTCGGCCTGCATCCACAATTCCTGCAGGACACCTTCGACCCGGCGCATGGCCTCAAACTCGGGGATGCAGGTATCCGTGACGCGGTTCATATGCCGGTCGAGCAGGACCGCTTCATCCTGGGGGGTCAGGTCCCGATAGTGCGGCACCCGCTCATAGTGCTCATGCGCAACTAGATTAAAGAGGTCTTCTTCCAGATTCGCACCCGTACAGGAGATGGCATGAATGCAGTCATTGCGGATCATCTCGGCCAGGGAGATACCGAGTTCTGCCGTACTCATGGCACCGGCCATAGCCAGCAGCATCTTGCCGCCCCGGTCGAGATGCTGCCGATAAGCGCTGGCCGCCTCGACAACGGTCGCGGCATTGAAATGCCGAAAGTGGTGGTGCAAAAAGTCGGTGATCGGCCGCTGACTCATCCCGTCCTCCTTGTGTGCTGTCCGTCGCGTATGAGCGCCTGAAGCGCTCGGCCGGTCAGTGCACCACGTAGCGCCTGGCCACGCGGGTCGGGCGCGCACGCCTGACTCAGCAACCGTTGGAAATCCACCTGCCGCTCGGCCCAGTCCCGGACCGTGGCCAGGCGTTCAAAGAGCGCCAAGCGTACAGCGTAGGCGTCGATTGCATCGGCATGGATTGCATCTCCCTGCCCGTCCTCGGTGGCGCGGTCCGATGCGGCGTATGGCCGGGCTTCGACCAGGAACCGCGCCACCTCGACCGGAACGTAGGCCGAGAGGTTCGCTGCCTCACTCACGGTCCGCCGTATTACGGTTGAGGAGAGATCGGCAACGGACTCCGGCAGGGGCAGGAAGTGAATCGCGTCCCGGTAGGGTTGATTGTCGGGACGTTGCAGCAACTCGTCAAATGCACGCCGAGCCATATCGCCTCGGTTGGCGACGACCAGGGAGGTCAGCGCAAAAAGCTGATCCAGAGCCGTCTCCCGATCCTGGTAGTAGCGCGCGTCCAGAATCTGCACCAGCTTGTCCATACCCACAATAAAAAACAGTCCGATCTGCCTATCAAAGAGAGCCTGAAAGGCCTGCGCCTGCTCAAAATAGAGTCCACGATTGACCAGGGCTACGCCCAGGTGTTGATGCTGTTGGGCGTGCAGGAGGAGCAGGAACAGGCGATCCTCCAGGCCCATCCCCGTCACCTGTTCCTTATCCACGGTGACCTTTGCCACCGTATACAGTAGTTGGTCCAGATGGAAGGCGCGGCAGGCGTGCTGCGCAAGCGCAGCGTGCGCCAGGGTCAGGGGATTGAATGAGCCGCACAAGACCCCCAGCCGTCGCGGTGGCGGGTGCAGCGGTGCGGACAGCAGGCAGGCCGCGGGCGGCGCAGCGCTATCGAGAGACTGGAGACGATCCCGCAGCACAAACAAACGGGACAGGTCGTAAAATTCAGGCGACATGACTTACCCGGCAGCATACACGACTTCGCCACACTACGCAGGCCGGGGCCTGCTCGCTATTCCAGGATTGACCGTCAATTTCAGCGCATGCTACCCTCCGCCCATGCGTCTCCCTTTTTCCGTCGTATCGGCTTTCCTTCTTTGCTCTCTCATCCCGTTTACCTCGTGCAGCACGGCTCGCTCCGTTCCAGCGCCCGCGCGTGTCGCCCCAGCCGTCGCTCCAGTCCAGACCACGCCCAGGCAGGCCCTGCCCATCCCGGGTACGCCGGTCGTCCTCGCTCCTGAAGACCGAGCCCTGGGGCATTTCCTCAAAGGCCAGGTGGCGCTGAATGCGGGCGACTATGATACCGCGCTCAGCGAGCTTGAACACGCCGTCTCTCACGATCCGCACACGCCGTTCCTGCGCCTGCGGCTGGCCACCCTGGCATTACGTCAAGGCAAGCTGGCTGAGGCCCTGGAGCATTGCCGGAAGGTCGTTGCCAGCGAGCCGGACAATGTTTCCGCCCAGCGTCTTCTGGCCGGCCTCCTCTCCTCGACCGGCCAGGAAAACGAAGCCGCCCAGGTGTATGAATCCATTCTGACCCACGGTTCGGACGATCAGGAACCGTATCTCTACCTCAGTGTACTGTATGCCAAGCAGGGGCGGTTTCAGGAAGCGATCGATGTACTCAAAAGGCTGGTGAGCCGTCACCCACAGTCGGTCCTGGGCTATTATTATCTTGGCCAAACACACGCGGCAGCCCAACAGTTGGAGCAGGCGGAAGCCTATTATCACGAGGCGCTCAGTATCAACCCACAGTCAGAACTGGTCCTGCTTGATCTCGCGCTTGTGTATGAGATGCAGAAGAAAAATACCCAAGCCATAGAGATGTATGAGAAAGCCCTGAGCTTCAATCCGCGTAGTGAGCAGGCGCGGGAACGGCTCGGCCGTTTCTATCTTGGGCAGCAGAAGCTTGACGATGCGCTGGACCAGTTTCGGGCGCTTGAAAATATAGAAGCCGACCCGCAGGAGACTCGGCTTAAAATCAGTCTGATCTATCGGGAAAAAGGCGATTACGAACAGGCCGTCACCGCTCTCAACCTGGTCTTGGCTTCCCAGCCGGAGAATCATCGTGCCCGCTACTTTCTCGGCGTCGTGTATACGGAGGCCGACCAGGACGACAAGGCAGCCGTCGAGCTGTTACATATTCCGCGGCAGGCCGAGTATTTTGCGGACGCACGCGTCTACCTGAGTTATATCTACCAACGCCAGGGTAATATCGCCCAAGCCATCACCGCCGTGGAACAAGCCCTCAGCGTGAAAGAGGACGACGCGGACTTGGTTGGTTTTCTGGCCTCCCTCCATCGCGAAAACAATAACCACGCCAAAGCCGTCGAACTCCTTGAGCAGCTCATCGAGCTCGCCCCGGACAACGATCAATACCATTTCACGCTGGGGGCGGTATACGACGAGCTCAAACAAAAAGAGCGCTGCATCCGGCATATGCAGAAAGCCATTGCTCTCAACCCCGAGAATGCCGCAGCGTTAAACTATCTGGGCTATACCTGGGCAGAGCAGGGTGTGCATTTGGATGAGGCGGAGCAACTGATACTCCGGGCGCTGGCCATCGAACCCAATGACGGCTTTTATATTGACAGTCTGGGTTGGGTGTATTATCAGCGCGGAGAATATGTGGAAGCCATCCAGCACCTCGAACAGGCGGTGGAGCTGGTGGATGCCGACCCCACCTTGATTGAACACCTAGGGGATGCGTATTCCAAAATCGGACGCACCGCAGACGCCTCCCGCGTCTACCGGGAAGCCATGAAAAATACCTCCGAAGAGGCACAACTCAATCGTCTGCGGACAAAGCTGAATGCCTTGTCTCCGGTGGGGATACACAAGACGGGCGGCAGTGAGCTTCAGTAGCAGCGCTTCAGGTCGGTCTCCCCGGCGCACGTCCCTCTCGTTATTCTGGCGCCTGGTTCTTGTCGGTCTCATCGTCTGGGGCAGCGGCTGTGCGACTCGCCAGCCTGCCCCGCCGTTGCCTCCGCCTCCGGTCCTCCTCCCATCTGCCCAGGAGTTGCTGGCACCGCTTCATGCCAGACAGCGGGCCATCACCGGTCTCCGCGGGCTGGCCAAGGTCTCGTACCGGGACGCGCACGAAAAGGGTTCTGCGACGCAAGCCGTCGCCCTGGCCGCTCCTGACCGTTTTCGCCTTGAGCTGTTCTCCCTGCTTGGGGTAGCCGCTATTCATACCTGCGATGGACAACGGCTGGCCGCCTATTTTCCGCGCGATAAGGTCCTCTACCGCGGAGTTGCCAGCCCGTTCAATATTGCGCGTTTGACCCAGGTGCTGCTCTCAGCACGCGAGATCACGCGCCTGCTGATGGGCCTTCCGCCTTTTCCGTTGGGAGGCACGGTCGTGCCGGTGCGGCGTGAGCCGGACGGGGCCTACCGGTTCGATTTCCGGCGCTCGGAGGGCAGCCTCATAACGCTACGGTTCGACCCGGAAACGCTGCGTCTCGCCGGCTGGGCAGTCAGAGATGCGACCGGTACGCTTCAGGCTCAGGGTGAATTGGGCGACTATCGGCAGGTGCAGGGCATCTTTTTCCCGTTTGCCATCAGCCTGTCCGACGCGCAAGGCGCTCAGCAGGTTTCGCTCGCCTATCAGGAAGTCTCGGTCGGTCCTGTCGCGTCCGCGGCGCTCTTCCGCTTGGACCTGCCCGTGGGGGTTGAAGAGATCGATATCGATGCCTATCGTCTGCACAGCCCGTAGAGAGAACGGGCTGGTATAAAGAGTAAACGTGTCCAGCATCTCCACGCTGTTGGAGGACACGTTTACTCTTTCGGGTCAATGCGTGGTCCCGTCTCTTTTGAATACGACCGCAAAGCCGCGCCGGGCCAATGAAAATTTCCGGTCTGCGGATTGGGCGTAGCGCCCGAACTGACCCTGTTTCTGTTGTTGCACCCAGTCCGGGAAGGAGTCTTCCATATTCATGTGGGCGACTTCCTGGGGTGGCAGGAGTACGACGGCATCGGCTCCCACCTCGCAGGCCTTGTCCCGGATCAGGGCGTTCATACTTTCCAGTCCGTCAATTTCATTCCCATAAGAGACAATATGGACAAAGACGTCATACGGCTGTGCCGGGGGAGAGGTCAGCACATTCATCCGGCAATCGACGGGACGCGATTCCGGGTAGATGGGGGCAATGCGCTCCTCAATGGCAACGGGTTTTGCCGGGCGCATAAAACAGCCCGTAAAAAGAATCAGCCCAACACCGAACCACCAAAATCGTGTACGCACGTTGCTCCCCTTTTCTCGTATCGCCCGCAGACTGGGAGGTATTGGCCGGTAGCATAGAATGCTCCTGGTACGGGCGCAAGTCTTGCACTGGCCCTCCGGCCTAGTCCCTGAGCAGCTTCCGGGCAATCACCCAGCGGTGTACCTCGGTTGGTCCTTCGAAAATCCGCATGGGCCGCAGACGACGATAGATAAACTCAAGCGGCATCTCCTTGGACATGCCCATACCGCCGTGCATCTGCATGGCCCGGTCGGCCACCCGGGTCGCCATTTCCGTGGCAAATACCTTGAGCATGGAGGCCTCCTGGCGGACGTCGTTGCCCTGGTCAAACTTCCAGGCGCCGTGATGCACCATCAGCCGAGAGGCGTGGATATCGGTCGCCGAGTCGGCGATAAACCACTGAATGGCCTGACGGTCGGCCAGCTTCTGGCCAAAGGTCACACGCTGTTTAGCATACTCGACCATCATGTCCAGACAGCGCTGCGCCAGGCCGACACACCAACTCCCGATCTCTACGCGTCGGACGGTCAAGCGTAATTGCATCGGCGCAAAGCCCTGTCCGATTTCGCCCAGAACCTGGGAATCCGGGAGGGTCAGGTCTTCGAACACCAACTCCCAGGGCGCATGTCCGCCAATCACCGGAATCTGGCGTTGCAGCACCAGACCGGGGGTGCCTTTATCCACCAGAAAGGCCGTAATCCCGCCGCGGGCACCCTTCCCCTTCTCCGTCACCGCCATGACAATAATGAAGTCGGCGACATGGGCGCGTGAGATCCAGATCTTCCGCCCGTTGATCACCCAGTTGTCCCCTTTTTTCACCGCCGAGGTCTGCATCCCGGCCGGGTCTGAGCCGGCTCCGGGTTCGGAAATGGCAATGGCCGACTGCGCCTTGCCCTCGGCATACGGCAGGAGATATTTCTCTCGCTGCTCGGGTGTACAGGTCTGCATCAGCATGTGCAGATTGGGCGCATCGGGCGGAAAGGTAAACGGCGTAATGGTCTTATACAGTTCCTCGGTCGCCAGACATTTCGGCAAGGCCCCCAGGTTCAACCCGCCAAATTCCTCGGGCACGTCCAGCCCCCACAGACCGGCTTCCCGGGCGACTGACAGCAAACGTTCTTCGGCCTCGGGTGGCACCAGGTCTTCGCCGGTCATGCCTTGCGTATCGCGCTCCAGGACCGTTGCCTCCAGCGGCAGCAATTCCTGACGCACGAAACGGCGCACCGTCTCCTGCAACATGCGGTATTCTTCGGGCAGTTCAAAATCCATACAGCGTCCTTTCCGCACCAGACTGCCGGACAGCCTAGCAGGATCGAACGTGGAAATGCAGGGGTGACGAGCGGAACTTGCGTTCCTGCGCGTGAGGAATATATGTCGGATAACCGAGCATGAGCCATGCCTCTTTGCTAAAAAGGCATAGAATGGTAGGGGAAGCACGCTGCACAGGATTGTTGAAGAATACAGGGCTTGGAAAGGTGTCAGAAAATCGAACGCAATCGATGCCTAATTCGCATCATACAAATAGGGGCGCAAAATGGCGAAGATTGAAGGCTTCAGAGTGAAAAATTTCAAATCGCTCAGAGACGTGACACTGGGTCGGCTGTGGCACCAACCTCAAAACGAACCGCTCACACCCATGACTGCGGTGATTGGTAAGAACGGAGTAGGGAAAAGCACCCTGTTTGATGCGTTTGGGTTTCTGGCAGACGCCCTCAAGTCTGGCGTCGAGGAAGCTTGCGATGCCCGTGGGCGCGGCGGATTCGAGAAGCTACGGACACAGGGGCAAACAGGTCCAATCGAGTTCAAGGTGTATTACAGAGCCCACGCCAATGTCCGTCCTATTACCTACGAAATTGAAATCGAGCTAAACAAATTCGGGCATCCCTATGTGGTGCGCGAATTCATGCATGAAGCCCGGGAAAACGACCGACCACTTTGTTTCCTTATACTCTATCAAGGCCATGGTTGGGCGTGGAAAGGTCACCAAGCAGGGCATCAGGTCGATGAAACAGCAGAAGGTTTCGATTCTTTTGAGTTGGAAAAATTACTAAAAGAAGGGAAGACACAATTCGAAGATGTCGAAACCATTGACTTGGAAGACCCGCGTAAGATTGGCATTGCCACGCTGGGCGCGTTGAAGCAGCACCCGAGAATCGTTGCTTTTCGCCGCTTTATCGAGGGATGGTATCTGAGCTACTTCACCCCGGACGCGGCGCGTGGCCTGCCCCTTGCCGGTCCACAGCGCCATCTCAACGTGCATGGCGACAATCTCAGTAATGTTGTGCAGTTCATGGAACGTGAGTACCCAGAGCGTTTCCAGTTCATTCTCAAGGAAATCGCCGAGAGAATTCCGGGTATAGACAAAATCGATACGGAAAGAACTAATGACGGCCGGCTGTTGCTCAGGTTCAACGACAAAGGCTTTCAGGACCCCTTTTATGCACAGCAGATGTCGGACGGAACGCTGAAGGTGTTCGCGTATCTTTTGCTTCTCAATAATCCGACTCCGCCGCCGTTCCTGTGTATCGAAGAACCAGAAAACGGCCTGTATCACAAGCTCCTGGAGACGCTGGCCCATGAATTCCGCGAACACGCGAGCGAACAAGGAAGCGGCTCACAGGTCTTTATCACAACCCACCAACCCTACTTCGTTAATGCACTTGACCCGAAAGAGGTCTGGATTCTCGAAAAGGGCGTGGATGGCTTTTCAACGATCAGGCGGGCAAGCGACGATCCAGTCGTCAATAATATGGTCGCGGAAGGCTTACCGTTGGGCGGCCTCTGGTACAGCGATTACCTTGACGCGAGGTAATCGAATGCATTTTGAGATCCTCGTTGAAGACCAGTCCGGTAAGACGATGCTTGATCTTCTGATGCCAAAAATCATTGGCGAGCAGCATACATTCAGATTTCATGATTATAGAGGTATCGGCCACATTCCCAAAAACCTCACAAGTCGTACCGATGCGCGCAAGCGCATTTTGCTTGACCAACTTCCCAGATTGCTCAAAGGATATGGAAAGACGTTTGCCGGCTATTCCCCCAACTATCCGGCAGCGGTGATTGTGGTGTGTGACTTGGATGACAAGTGCCTGAAAGCATTTCGACAAGAACTCTTTAATGTCCTGAATGCCTGTAACCCAAAACCGGAGACCCGGTTCTGCATTGCCATAGAGGAAGGTGAGGCGTGGCTGTTAGGCGATATTCCCGCGGTCAAAGCAGCGTACCCGAATGCCAGAGACAACGTACTCAGAAGTTATGAGAACGACTCGATCTGCGGCACGTGGGAGCTTTTGGCCGACGCAGTGTTCAGCGGTGGCGCAAGTGGACTGAGAAGCAAAGGGTGGCAGGTCGTCGGTAGAGAAAAATCGGTGTGGGCAGAGAAAATCACCCCACATATGAATGTTGATCTCAACGCTTCTCCCAGCTTTCGCTATTTTCGAGAAAAGGTCCGAGACTTGGCGCAAGCGACGCCCTGAAACGGTCATAGAGTCAGAGCCCGAATTACCTCTATTTAAGGTTGCAATACGCTCAACACAAACCGTGCTCGGCCTGCCAGGTCGCCAGGTCTGAGAGTGCCCGGTCTGCGAGGGCCTGTTTTTTCTCGCGACCCCGCAGACGCCGTGAGAGCCCGGGGAACAGCCCGTAGTTCACGTTCATGGGTTGGAAATCTTTGCGCTCGGGGTCAGTGACGTAGGCGATCATGGCGCCCAGAGCTGTTGTGAGCGGCAATGTCAACAGCGGCTGTGCCTTGACCTGAAGGCCCGCGTTTCTTCCGGCCAGCCAGCCGGCCGCGGCCGACTCCAGATAGCCTTCGACACCAATCATCTGTCCGGCAAAGAACAGGTCGTCGCGCTGCCGAAACTGCAAGGTCGGTCTGAGCAGGCGGGGCGACTCGATGAAGGTGTTGCGGTGCAGGCTGCCGAGGCGCACGAACTCGGCGTCGGCTAGGCCGGGAATCGTACGAAAAATACGCCGCTGTTCGGGATAGGTCATCTTGGTCTGAAACCCGACCAGCCCCCACAGTGTTCCGGCTCGGTCGTCCTGCCGCAGCTGCACGACCGCGTAGGGGCGGGTGCCGCTGCGCGGGTCGGTCAGGCCGACCGGTTTCATCGGGCCGTAAGCCAAGGTGTCTTTGCCGCGCCGGGCCATCTCCTCAATCGGTAGACAACCCTCGAAATAGCGGCACTGCTCGAACGCCTTTTCCGACACCTTTTCAGCGGCCAGAATGTCGTCAACGAGTCGATAATACTCCGCCTGCGAAAGGGGACAGTTGAGATAATCATCGCCACCGTGATCATAACGCGAGGCCCGAAATGCCATGTACGTGTCTATTGAGTCTGCGGTCACGACAGGAGAAATGGCATCGTAGAAATATAGATACTCGCGGCCAAACAGCGCCCGCAGGTGTTCGGATAGGGCCGGTGAGGTCAACGGACCGCTGGCAATCACCGTCGGCCCGGACGGAATGGCCTGGACTTCTTCCCGTACCACTTCAACCAACGGATGGGCGGCCAACGCGTCGGTGATATATTGGGCAAAGACGTGGCGATCAACTGCCAGGGCCTGCCCGGCCGGAACCCGGGCCGCGTCGGCCGCGGCCATCACTAATGACCCGAGACCCCGCATTTCTTCTTTCAACAGACCGACCGCAGCCACCAGGGCAGCACTGCGAAAGGAATTGGAACAGACCAGCTCGGCCAGTTTGTCCGTTTGATGCGCATCGGTGGGACGGACCGGACGCATTTCGTACAAGCAGGTAGCGACGCCCTGCCGGGCCAACTGCCAGGCCGCCTCACTGCCGGCTAAGCCACCGCCGATGACCGTAACCGTCTGCATGGCTGCGTCGGACTCTCCGGTCACGCGACCTGGGACAATGCCTCAGGCGTCGTAGCCCTGGCCGCCCGTGGGCGTTTCGTCCGCGTGCGCTTCCGCACTTCCCAGCCACCGTTCCGGTAGTGCGCGCTCCAGCCGGTGGCCTTGTCGTTCGCCTCGGACGCCACATACTGCTCACGACTCTTGCGCGAGAATCTGATCACGGCCGGGTTACCCTGCGGGTCTGCCTCGGGCGCACTTAACAGAAAGTGAAACTTGGGGTCCAACTCGTCGGCGTGGGGCTTCAACTCCGCGACCAGGGGGGCGCGCGTCTCGCGGTTCCGAGGGAACTGGCTGGCGGCCAGAAAGATGCCGGCCGCTCCATCGCGCAGCACATAGTGATCGTCAACCCTCTGGCACTTGAGTTCGGGCATCAGCACCGGGTCGGCCCGCGACGGTGCAGGCTGACCGTTACGCAGCAGCTTGCGCGTGTTGCCACACGTACTGTTGGCGCACCGGAAGTATTTGCCGAACCGGCCACTTTGCAGCCGCATTTCCGCGCCGCATTTCTCGCACTCCAATACCGGCCCGTCGTAGCCCTTGATACGGAACTCGCCGGACTCTATTTGGTTCCCGTCGCAGTCCGGACCGTTGCCGCACAGATGCAGCCTGCGCGTTTCGTCAATCAGATAGGAATCCATGGCAGAGTCGCAGGCGGGGCAGCGCCGCTTGGCCCGCAGTCGCCGGCTTTCGCCTTCGTCGTCCGCATCGGTGTCAACCGCTTCCTCTCCGGGCACGAGATTCATGGTGCGCGTACAGCGCTCAGCCGGCGGCAGCGCGTATCCCGAACAGCCCAGAAATACCCCGGTACTGGCCGTGCGGACCTGCATCGGGCGTTCGCAGTCATCGCACCTGACCGCCGTCGTGATGGGCTGATTGGGACGCATGCCTTCCGTGGCCCCAGCGGCTTGGAGCCGCTGAGAAAAATCCTCGTAGAAGACATCCAGCACGTTGCGCCACTCCCGCTCTCCCAGGGCGACCTGGTCGAGTTCCTGCTCCATATCTGCGGTAAACGAATAGTTGAGCAGATGGCCGAAGTTCTCTACCAGCCGGTCGGTCACCAGTTCGCCGATCTTCTCCGCCTGAAAACGTCGTTTGTTGAGACTGACATAGCCGCGTTCCTGAATAGTGGAAATGATAGCCGCATAGGTGGACGGTCGCCCAATACCGCGCTTCTCAAGCTCACGCACCAGACTCGCTTCGCTATAACGGGCGGGTGGCTTGGTAAAATGCTGGACGGCGTCGGTGTCGAGGCAGACCAGCGCTTCCCCCTGGCCGAAGCCGGGCAGCTCTACCTCGTCTTCCTTGCGCGAGGCGGACGGCAATACCTTGGTGAAGCCGTCAAACTTGAGAATGCGGCCACGGATACGCAACGCGAACGGTCCGGCCTCGGCGCTGATGGTGGTGCTGAGGTATTCGGCGCGTGTCATCTGACAGGCGATGAACTGGCGGCGGATGAGGTCGTACAGCCGCCGGGCATCCGTGTCCAGATTGCCGAGGTTAGTCGGTTCGACCGTCAGGTCGGTCGGTCGAATCGCCTCATGCGCCTCTTGGGCGGATGCCTTGCTGGCGTAGACGTTCGGTTTATCCGGCAGGTAGCGCGGTCCATACTCGTCCTTGATATAGGCCCGTACTCTGGTCACGGATTCGCGAGAGAGGTTGGTCGAGTCGGTCCGCATATACGTAATATGGCCAGCCTCATACAATTGCTGCGCCAGCCGCATGGTCTTCCGCACCCCAAAGCTCAGCCGGGTGGCCGCCGACTGCTGGAGGGTGGACGTGATGAATGGCGCGCTGGGGCGGGCCTGGGTCGGTTTGTCCTCACGGCCGATGATGGAAAAATCCTGGGCGGCGAGGCGGGCAACTGCGGCTTCGGCCTGTTCGCTCGTCCCCGGACGAAAGTCCGTGCCGTTCTCCTTTATGACCTGAAAGCGATAGCCCGGCTCGTCAGTGCCTTTGGCCAACTCGGCAAAGACTTCCCAGTACTCCTCAGGTATAAAGGCGCGAATCTCCCGTTCACGCTCCACAATGAGCCGCACCGCGACCGATTGCACCCGCCCGGCCGACAGGCCACGCGCCACCTTGGCCCACAACAGGGGTGACAGCTCAAAGCCGACGACACGGTCGAGAAATCGCCGCGCCTGCTGCGCGTTGACCCGGTTTTCGTCAATTTCGCCGGGATGCTCAAACGCTTCTTGAATGGCGCTTTTGGTAATTTCGTTAAAGACTACCCGACGAAAGCGCTCAGGCGTCCCGCCGATGAGTTGCTTCAAATGCCAGGCGATCGCCTCGCCCTCGCGGTCACGGTCGGTCGCCAGATACACCGCGTCCGCGTTGTGCGCCAGCTTCTTCAGGTCGGCAACGACCTTCTCCTTGCCGGGCAGCACTTCGTAACTTGCCGTCCAGTTATTGTCGGGATCGACACCCATCCGTGCGACCAGTTGGGTGCGCGGGTTCTTGCGACCGGTCGCCTTTTGCGTTTTCTTTGCGCGCGTGCGCGCTGGAGTCGTCCCGCGCTCAGACTTGCCGCCGGTCGGCAAGTCGCGCACGTGGCCGATACTGGACTTCACAATATAGTCGCGGCCCAGGTAGCGGTTGATTGTCCGGGCTTTGGCCGGCGATTCGACTATGACGAGGTTTTTGGCCATACCTACCTCCCCCCTCTCTACTTTCCTCTCGTGGCGGTGAAATACATGCCGGGCAGTTGAGTCACGACACCTTTTAATTCTAATCCAAGTAAGACTTCAAGCACACGCGATGGCTCAAGTCCACTGCCAGTGATGAGGGTATCCACATGCACCGCCTCTTCTGGAAACAATTGCAACACCATTTCCTCATCCGGCTCTAATGGAACGACCGGGACGCTAGGGTCGTTTTTCTCAACTCGGTCCGTCCGCGCCAGGGCCGGAGCAATCTCGCTGAGTATATCATCAATGCTTTCGACAAGTTTTGCACCATCCTTAATAAGGCGGTGCGGCCCCCGGCTTCTGCTCGCCGTGACTGGGCCGGGCACGGCAAACACCTCACGGTTCTGGTCAAGCGCGCATTGGGCGGTAATAAGCGAGCCGCTCTTTTCCGTTGCTTCCACCACAACCGTCCCCAAGCTGATACCGCTGATGACCCGATTTCGATAGGGGAAATTCCCCGCCTCAGGCTGGCTGCCAAGGGAAAACTCCGATACCACCGCTCCACTCGCGGCAATCTGCTCTGCCAAGGCTATATGCTCACGTGGATACACCACGTCAAGCCCCGAGCCTAAAACCGCAATCGTTCTCCCCCCAGTTGCGAGGCTGGCCTGATGCGCTTCCGAATCGATCCCGCGTGCCAGACCACTCACCACGCAGACTCCACAACCGGCCAGTTCCTGGGCGAGTTCACGGGCCATCTTACGCCCGTACGTACTCGCAGTCCGCGCTCCTACGATGGCAATCGCCAGGGTATCCTGGGGCTCAACATGCCCGCGGATATAGAGGAAAGGCGGAGGGTCGTGAATCTGTCTGAGGCGTTCCGGATATTCGGCATCTGTCTGGGTGACCAAGCGGGCGTTCAGCCGTGCCAGTTCCTCCAACTCGGCTTCGACCTCTTTCCATTGGTCAAACGCGACGATCTCCCGCGCAACACGGACACTCGTACCTGCCTCGGTGAGCCTGGCCGGCGATGTCCGCAAAATATCGCGCGGGGACGCAAAACGGTCCAGCAATTGTCGGTAGGTCACGTTTCCGACCCCCCGTACCAGACGAAGGGCTATCCAGTCCCCCCAGTCGGCCTGAGCCGTCTCCTGGTCCGCTGTGCGTTCCATCCCTTCTCGACCTTACCACACCATATGCCACTGCCCTATACGGCTGCTCTTCGCTCGCTACAATCTTCTGCTATGTATTCCGGGTGGTAGGTTATTTTCAAAAATCATGGCACAAGTCAAAGGACGTGACGCGCATCCCTAACCTCTAACCCCAATCCTTACTATTATGCCAACAGTACAACAGTTATTGGAAGAAAAGACGACACAGGCCATTCAGGCCGCCAGTGGGACGACCGCTCCGGCGATTGTCAAACCCGCTGCCAACCAGAAATTCGGCGACTATCAGGCCAACGGCATCATGGCGGTGGCCAAGGCCCGCAAACAAAATCCGCGCCAATTGGCGGAGGCCGTTGTGGCGCAGCTCAACCCGGATGAGATTCCCGCAAGCTGGGAGATTGCCGGGCCGGGCTTTATCAATTTCCGTCTTGACCCAGACTGGCTGGGGCAAACCCTGCTGGCTATCGCCCAAGACGACCATCTTGGTGTGGACCCTGCCGCCAACCCGGAAACCATCGTCATCGACTTCAGCGCCCCCAACGTGGCCAAATCCATGCACGTCGGTCATATTCGTTCCACCATCCTGGGCGACGCGCTCAGCCGGGTGTTGCGTTTTCGCGGTCACACGGTAGAGACGGATAATCATCTGGGCGACTGGGGGACCCAGTTTGGCATGCTGATTGTCGGTTATCGCTCTTTCCTGGACCGAGCGGCGTATGAGCAGGACCCCCTGGCCGAGATGGAACGCATCTACAAAGAGGTCCAGGCCAAATCCACAACGGATGCGGCCCTGGCGGACCGGGCGCGCGAAGAACTGGCCAAACTTCAGCAGGGAGATGCAGCCAATACCGCGCTGTGGCGGGAATTCATGCAGGTCTCGCGCCAGGCCTTCGAGCGCATCTATACGCGCCTGAATGTGCACTTCGACCATTGGCTTGGAGAGAGCTTCTACAATCCGATGCTCGCCAGCGTCGTTCAAGAACTGCGCGAGAAGAATCTGGCCCGTCCGAGCGAAGGCGCTATCTGTCTCTTCTACGACGAGGATACGGAGCTGGTGGAGACCCCCTTCCTGATTCAAAAACAGGACGGTGCCTTCCTGTATGCCACGACTGACCTGGCCACGATTCAGTACCGGGCGGAGACCTTTCGACCGCAGCGCATCATCTATGTGACGGACGGCCGCCAGCAGCTCCATTTTCGGCAACTTTTTGCCGCGGCCCAGAGCTGGGGCTATAGTATGGCCCTGGAACATGTCTGGTTCGGCACCATCCTGGGAGCCGATGGCAAACCGATTAAAACCCGTGAGGGCCAGCCCATCAAACTCGCCGCCCTGCTGGATGAAGCCGAGGAGCGGGCGCGGGCAATAGTCCGGGAGAAAAACCCGAGTCTCTCCGCCGCAGAGCAGGCCACTGTGGCGCGCGTCGTGGGTATTGGCGCGGTCAAATATGCCGACCTGATGCAAAACCGCACCGCGGACTACCGCTTCAGTTGGGATAAACTGCTCGCCCTGGATGGTAATACCGCGCCGTATCTGCAATATGCCTATGCGCGGATTCGTTCGATTTTTCGCAAAGGCGGCTTCACCGCCTGGCAGCCAGCTTCAAATATGCCGGTCCGACTGCTGGCACCGGAAGAGCAAGCTCTTGCCAAACAGATGCTCCGCTTTGGCGACGTCCTGATTGAGCTTGAGCGCTCATACAAGCCCAACCTCCTGGCCAACTTCTTGTACGAATTGGCCACACAGTTTAATCTCTTCTACCAGGCTCATTCCGTGCTCAAGGCCCCGCAGGATCGGCAGCCCACGCGGCTGCTATTATGCAACCTCACGGCGCGGTATTTGAAGACAGGCTTGGACCTGCTCGGAATTGAGACCCTGGAAGCAATGTAAGAACGCGAGTAGCTCAAGGAGTGTCCCATGGCTGAAACACGAAGGACAGAGAAGTCGGTCTCGATTGCTTATGATATCGAAGGCAGCGGACCGGTCGTTGTTTTCCTGCACGGCATTGGCGGCAATCGACTGAATTGGACGGGTCAGTTGGCCCATTTTGGGCGTCGTTTTTGCGCGGTGGCCTGGGACGCGCGGGGCTATCTCGACAGCGACGACTCTCCCCAGACGCTCCAGTTTCGTGATTTTGCCGATGACCTGTGCCGTCTCCTGGACCGGCTCAAAGTCGAACAGGCCCACCTGGTCGGGCTGTCGATGGGCGGCATGATTATCCAGGACTTCTATGGGCGCTATGCCGACCGGGTCGCCAGCCTTTCCCTGGTGGATACCTCGTCCGGTTTCGGCGGAGTGCCTGAGGCCGTCCGGCAGGACTTTCTCGCCCGGCGTCTTGACCCACTGGAAAACGGCCTCACCCCGGCAGATATTGCGCCTGAGGTGGTCAAAGTCCTGGTTGCCGAGAGCGCGGGGCCAGCCGTGCGCGAGCGGCTGATCGCCTCCATGTCCGCGCTGCGCACCGGGGCGTATAAACAGGCCCTGCACGCCATTGTGACAACCGATTTCCGCGCGGTCCTCCCGCAGATTGCGGTGCCGACCCTGGTTATCGTCGGGGAAGAAGATCAGGTCACCCCGCCTTCGGCTTCGGCATTCCTGGTGAAACAGATTCCCGGCGCCGCACTGGTGACCATTCCCGACTGTGGGCATCTGTCGAATCTCGAAAAGCCCGAGCTGTTTAATGCGGCCTTAGGCAAATTCCTGGACGAGCACGCCGGACGGGCTTCGACCGTTACCAGCTAAGGGCAACGGCCGCTGGTTCGTCTCTTTACCACGATCGGCTGCGACGCGAGCGCCAGTCGTCCTCGTCTTCGTCCTCGTCTTCAATTAGAAACACCGGTTTCAGAATGCGGTGGGGAATATCTTCCAGAAAACGAGACGGTTTACTGAACATCGTGCCGGTCGCACGATCAAAAATATTGATGGGATACGAAATAAACAGATTTTCTTTAGCGCGGGTGGCTGCAACGTACATCAGTCGTCGCTCTTCTTCAATTTCTTCCTCATTCACCTCACCACTCTCTTTGTAACGCGGGGTCGGAAAACGACCATCAACTGCCCAGATAATAAACACCGAGTGCCATTCCAGCCCTTTTGCCGAGTGTATGGTCGACAGGGTCAGCACGCCTTCCTCATCCTGCTCTGTTGCCAGCACGTCGCCCACACTGCTGTTGGGTGGCTCCAGGGCCATGTCCGACAGTAGCCGGTCCAGACTGTGATAACGTTCGGAGATGAGCAAAAATTGATCCAAGTCTTTTTGACGCTTGGAATACTCGCGATCATCTGGATAATTCCCTTTGAGAATCGGCAAATAGTATTGCACGATCAGGTCAATCTGCTGGCTCGGCCGGAGGCTGGAGTCAGCAGCCGATTGGAGTGCATCAGCCAGTTTCTGCACCTCGGTCTTGACTACACCGCGTCCCGGATACTCGGCTAGGCGCTGCACCTGATCGGCCCCGCCAAGCACGTGGTTGAGAATCTTGTCGCTGCTCTTGGGCCCGACGCCTTCGAGCAGGAGGAGCACCCGGAACCACGACACCTCGTCCTGAGGGTTAGCAATGATCCGCAGATGGGCCAGGACATCCTTGATATGAGTCGACTCAATGAACTTGAACCCGCCCCGCTTCACGAACGGGAGATCACGCTTACTCAGTTCAATCTCAAGATCGAAGGAATGAAAGCTGGCTCGAAAGAGCACGGCCATCTCGGTCAGGGGTACGTCTTCCTCGCGCAACTCCAAAATTTTTTGGGCCACAAAGCGTGACTGGTAGCTCTCGCCATCGGCCTCGATCAATGCGGGCTGAAAGCCGCTGTCCTTTTTGGTGAACAGATTCTTGGTGTAGCTCTCCTTAGCTTGCACAATGATTTCATTCGACAGATCGAGGATAGGCTGGGTACTGCGGTAGTTTTCTTCAAGCTTGATCACCTTCGTGCCAGGAAACAGGTCCGGGAACTCGAAGATATTACGAACCGTGGCACCACGAAAACTATAAATCGACTGGGCGTCGTCACCGACTGCCATGACATTATTGTGCGAATGTGCCAACAAGCTCACGATTTCGGCCTGGAGCCGGTTCGTATCCTGATACTCATCAACCATGATGTAGCGGTAGGTATGAGAGAGGCGTTCTGCGACCTCCGTGTGGGTGCGCAGCAATTCGCATAGATATGTCAGCAGGTCGTCATAGTCGAGCAGGCTGCGTTCGCGTTTGTACTGCCGGTAATATTCTGCGATTTGGCTGAGTTCGTCGAGTTCGGAAAACAGATACGGAAACTGCGAGTCAAGCACTTCTGCCACGCTGGTCATCTTGTTGGCCGCCAGGCTGATGATCTTGGCAATTGTCTGCTTCCGTGGGAAGCGGCGCTCTTTTTTATTCAATCCCATGTTGCTGCGGAGCAGGTTAATCGCATCCTCGGAGTCGGTCCGGTCCAGAATCGTGAAGGCGTTGGCAAATCCGAGCAGGGAGGCATAACGCCGCAGGACGGTGTTGGCAAAAGAATGAAACGTCCCGCCGGTCACCTTGTCACAGCGGCCGCCCATGAGGGCCTCGGCGCGCTGGATCATTTCTTCCGCGGCGCGGCGGGTAAAGGTCAGGAGGAGCAGCGAGGCCGGGTCAACGCCTTCTTCAATCATCCGCGCGACCCGAAATATCAGGGTGCGCGTCTTGCCACTGCCGGCTCCGGCCAGCACCAGCACCGGGCCGTCGCGCGTGGTGGCGGCCTCGTACTGGCTGGGGTTCAACTCGTTCTTGTAGTCGATCGTAAACCGCCGCGGACGGTTGTCTTCCGCATCTGACCGCAGCACATATTTGACAGGACGGCTCTCGTCGCGTTCCACACCACACTCCGGTTTTTTGAAGATGGCCTAGCCTAGCGCATCGGAGGGCGGGGAGAAACGGGGAGGGACGGGAGCGAGGGGGAGAGAGTAAGAGATAGAGGGGAGAGATGAAGAGTTGGAATGGATCGCACTGACACCCTGTGGTCTGTCTGGTATGTAGGAGACGATGGGCGGCAAAACCGAATACTTGGACCTGCGCGGTGTCAAATGTCCGTTAAATTGGGCCAAGGCCAAGGTGCGACTGGAATACCTCGACCAGGGCGACCAGCTCGCACTCGTCATCGACGACCCCAAAGGCCGGCGTGATATTCCTCGAGCTGCGGAAGCGGAAGGCTATGCCATTGTTGAGATTGGGGATGCTGAATCGGATACCCCCCAGCAGTGGCGCATCGTGATTGAGAAATAACATGGCAAACGATAGTCCGAAATTCGACCTTCTCAGGCTCGCCAAAGCGGTTTTTCAGCACCGGCGGACCAAGCATCCCTACGGCTCCAACTACGCCGTCAGCATCCGTATGGGCCATGCGGATATTCAGGATTTCACGGCCGTTGCCGACATCCTGCTGGCCGTTGAAGAGCTGGGCTACGAGATCAAAAAGAAACCGGAATAGGCCTGGGCCTACTCAAACACCTGCTCGCCGGTGGCAAACAGCAGCCAGACCACTGCTCCGAAAACATACAGTCCGGAGGCGATTAAAAAGACGAGGCTCCAGGAGCCGGTGGCATCCAGGATGTAGCCGGTCAGGGTGACGCCGATAATACCCGGAATCGTTCCAGCCGTGTTTGAGAGCCCCAGCAGAATACCGGCGTAACGCGGGCCTATATCGAGGTGGTTCACCGCAAAGCCGGACAGCGCAAAAGCGCCCAGCCCCAGCACGCAGCACATATAGCTGACAGCCTGGAAGGCCGAGGTCACTCCGCCAATCAAAAAGAGAAAGAGCGCCGGACCGAAAAAACCAATGCTCTGCATCAGCTTGCGCACAAAGGTGACGGACAGGCCGCGTTGCAACAGGCTGTCTGCGATCCAGCCGGCGACATTGGCCATGACAAACATGACCAGCCAGGGCAGGATGGCGTACAGCCCGACTTGGCGGAGATCGACCCCAAGCGCCTGGGTAAAATAGGTCGGAAGCCAGGTCAGAATAACGTAGAAGCCCCAGTTGGAACAAAAGTGGTTGATAATGATCGCCCAGACCGCAGTTTTGGACAGCAGATGTCGCCACGGGATTGTAGCGTTGGCCGGAATCGGGGGAATATGCTCATGGATATAGGCAACTTCTGTGGGAGCGATGGTGGGATGGGTTTCCGGCGTGTCGGTGACACGGGAGTACCAGAAGAGATACCAGATAAACCCCAGCCCGCCGAACAGGTAAAACACCGTCGGCCAGCCCCAGTACACCACAATGGTCGGGGTCAGCAGCAGGGCGGCCACTGTGCCAAGGGAGACGCCGCTCACGTTGAGCGCGGCTGAGCGGGTCCGCTCCCGGCCCGGCACCCAGCGTGCAAAGAGGTTGTAAATTGCCGGAAAGGCGACGCCTTCCCCCAACCCCATGCCAACCCTGGCGAGAAAGAGCACGGTGAGTGAGATCGCTGCCGCGGGTGGCGTGACCAAGGTAAAGAAAGACCATAGCAGCACGCCCCAGCCGAGGACTATTTTTCCGCCATAACGGTCTGCCAGCCAGCCGCCGAAAATCTGGGTGGCCAGATAGCCGTAAAAGAATGAAGACAGGACAATGCCCTGGGTCGTTTGGGACCAGTCATACTCCTGAGCCATGGGCAGAATGGCGACCGAGATATTGACCCGGTCGATGTAACAAATAAACGTGCTGCAAAAGCACAGGCCAACCAGCGTAAAGCGGCGCGGCCAGTAGGCGCGCAGGGCGGCCAGCCCGGAAAATCCAACAAGGTCCGCCATACTCCGGTCTTCCCCTTTTTGTATCGAGCAGTCGATCTTGCGCCCAACAAGCGGGCACTGCAAAGGAATCGGGCCACTGTACCGGATTCTCCCCCTCTTGCGAACGCATGGGGGGAGAGAGCGAGTATGGAGTGTGCGTCCCTATGAGTCCGCTCCGCTCACCTTGTGCAGCGAGCCGTCGTTCAGTTCGTAGTAGACGGCAATCCCCTCGCCTTCGGACAGGGGCGGCAGGCGGAACTCGGACGGATGGGCTTCGTAGTAGAGCCGTTCGACTTTCTCGCACCGAGCAACAAAGGCCGCAAGTGCTGCCTGATAACGGCTTTCCGAGACGTTAAGCTGGCTTAACTGAAAGAGTTCGTCATCCGCCTGATGGAGCTGTTGCCAGACTGCCGGTTCGTTATCAACAAGCCAGGCATCAATCTGCGCGAAATGGAGACTCAGCGGCCGTGTAGCAGCCGCATACTGCTGCTGGAGCGTCAGGGGAGAAACCGCAGGCGGCCGGGACACGGTTGAGGCGCGTCTCCCCCGTTGGGGGGCTGGTGCCATGTCTCCATTCTACGAATGAACCGAACGGCAAAACAAGACAGGTTTGAGGGACGGGCAACGTGTCCACGCTGTCGGTTACACCCGAATCCGGGTCCAGCCGCCGGCCTGCCAACTCCAGACAAAGGTGACGGACTGAAGGATACGATAGGCGAGGTTGGCGACCCAAATAGCCAGCAGACCGAATCCCCAGAACGATTGCATGGCAAAGGCGATGGGCAGAAACAAACACCACTGCATAGTCAGGGAGATGACCATCACCCGCCGGCTGTGCCCGGCTCCATAGTGGGCATTCATCAGCACCACGCCGAGGGCTTCGAGCGTCATGGTGGCGGCGGTGAGTTGCAGCGGCAGCCGGGCGAGCGCCAGCGTCGTCGGGTCGCGCAGGAACAGCAGCAGAAACAGGTCGGGGGCGAGCAGGGCCGGCAGGGCCAGGCCGCCGACCACCAGCATGGAGAGTCGGGTCACATACCAGCCCCAGGCGCGTGCCTCCGATACCTTGCCGGCACCCAGGGCTTGGCCGACAAAGGAGGCCGCGGCCAGTCCGAAGCCGTTCGTCAACAGCAGCCACAGCAGTAAGAGGTTGGACAGGACGTGTCCCGCGGCCAGTTCCGCGGTGCCAATATTGCCCAGAATCCAGAAGAAGGCCAGCATGCCGGCGGCAAAGAAGACGTGCTGAATGCCGGCCGGAATCGAGAGCCGCAACAGGGCCAGCAGCGTGGCCCTGTCCGGCCAACGGGCCAGAAAGCCGCCGTCACGGGCGTGGCGCAGGGCGGTGAGCAGATAGGCGGCCGACCCGATATACAGCGCCGCGGTCGTGCCGATACCTGCCCCGACGACACCCAGTCGCGGCGCGCCGAGGTTGCCGAAGATCAAGACCCAATTGAGAAAGATATTGATCACGTTCATCAGAATGATGGTGCGCATGTAGAACTTGGACAGATTAACCGCGTTCCAGTAGCCACGGAAGACAAAGTTGACGCCCATGGCGAGCAGGCCGACCAGACGCGCCTGAAAATAGACCGTGCCGTGGCCGGTGACTGCGGCATCCGGGCTGAGCAGGGCGAACAGGTCCGGCGCGAGACGGATCAGCAGGACCGAGGTGGGTAACCCGAGCAACAGCACGAGCAACAGCCCGCCGTTCAGCGGCACCGCGATTTCCCCCAGGCGTCCGGCTCCCAGCCAGCGGGCCGAGGTGGCCTGCACGCCGGTCGCCAGACCGATGATGAACGCGCCACAGGTAAAGGTCGAGAACTGCGCCAACCCGACCGACGCCAGGGCCTCGTCGCCCAGCACGCCCAGCATGGCCGTATCCACCAGATTCATGATGTTCTGGGAGATCATGCCGCCCATGATGGGCAGGGCAAGGCTGAGCGTCCGGCGCAGACGGGAGGTCACGAGGATTTGGGTCCGTCCGTGGGCTTAGCCGCTCTCAAAGCTGATCCTGAGTCGGGTGCCGGTGGCCTGCGCAATCCTTCCCAGCGTCTTGGTGGATGGGTGGACACGACCGCCTTCGAGCCGCGCTACCACTGACTGCGTGGTCTTCATGCGCTTGGCAAGCTGCGCCTGCGTAAGCCCGGCGCTGACGCGGGCCGCAATCAACACACGGGCCAATTCAAACTCCGGCTCCAGTTCGTCATAGGCGACCCGATAGTCCGCATTCCGACTCCATTTCTTGTGCAGGTCGCTCACCTTGCTCATGTTGCTGTCCGGACCGACTGCCCCAATCTAAACCAAACCGTCGAGTTGGACACCCCCGCTCTGGGAGGAAAGCCCTCTTCACGTTTACGATTCGTACCGCTCAATCATACCTTCCCGGTGAGCCCATCTGACGAGCCAACGGCCTGCTCCCCACTCCGCAAGCCGCACGGGATCAGGGGAACCCCCTTGCCCGCTCAGTTGGAGAAGTCGGTCCCAATCATCCTTGGATTTACCGCGACCGCAATACCGGGTTCGGTCCAGGGCACGACCCTTTTCCGTGATTGTGATAAACCCGTTCTTGTAGTCAAGACTGGGCATATTACGACTACCGCTTCTCGTCTGCCTCTCCCGCTGAGCTTTCTCTCTCACTTGAACTTGGAACTCTTCTATCTCGGGAAGCGGAATAACCTGTTGGACATCCAGGAGCACTCGGTCACCATCGAAATAGGGTTGAAGACGAATGCACCGGATATCGAGGTCGCGCTGATTCAGCCACATAACGGCTGTCGTGAGTTCCTTGGAAAAGTCGGCAGACGCCAGTATCACTCGAACGTCTTGGGCAAAACGCTCCTCATCCGGCTCACCCCATTCGAGGAATTCGAGCAGACTACTTTCAGGGTCGTCGTCACGTCTCATTTTCTGGAGAAAATCACGGTAGGTATTTACCACCTTCTCAAACGTCATAGTTGAGACCATCGCGGCATATCGAAGTGCTTGCAGCTCCATGTGTCCACCGCTCTCGGTCCGCTTTAACTCGATCACAACCAAGTTTGCCTCTCGGTCAACAGCGAGCAGGTCTACACGCCGTTTCGACTCTTCCCAATCGCCAAACTCCTCAGAAATGACCAATAGGTCAGAGTCAAGCACCTCAATTTGATCCCGAATGAGGGGTTGTAAATCGGCCCGTTCTCGGAGTCCTTGGCTGGCAAAGTCCGTGCGTTCAAGGGCTTTCAGAGAGTCAGGCGTCACCTCGAAAATAGACATGAAACTTTGATCCGTTCCTTTCTCAGTGCCCACGTCCGGCTTTGGAGGAGTTTTCTCACACAGGTTAGGATACGGGGCCTCCCTACCCTCGCCCGATAAACGGCATTTTGGTGGCCATGACGGTCATGAACTGCACGTTGGCGTCGAGCGGCAGGTTGGCCATGTATACGACCGCCTGGGCGACGTGTTCGACGTCGAAGGTCGGCTCGGCGGCGACCGTGCCGTTCGGTTGCGGCACGCCGCGTTGCATGACCGCGGTCATGTCGGTCCCGGCGTTGCCGATATCAATCTGGCCGCAGGCAATGTCGTATTTGCGCCCGTCGAGTGAGGTCGATCGGGTCAGGCCGGTCATGGCGTGCTTGGTCGAGGTGTAGGGGGCGGAGTTGGGCCGCGGCACATGGGCCGAGATGGAGCCGTTGTTGATGATGCGTCCCCCCCGTGGATTCTGGTCTTTCATGATCTTGAAGGCTTCCTGGGTGCAGATAAACGCGCCGGTCAGATTCAGGTCTACAACGGCTTTCCACTGTTCATACGGCAGCTCTTCCAGGGGGACGGGCGGGGCACCGATGCCGGCGTTGTTGAATAACACGTCGAGCCGGCCAAAGGTCGCTTGGGTTGTGGCAAACAGGGTACGAATAGCGTCAGGGTCGCTGACATCGGTGGGCGCAATGAGGGTCTGCGCCTCGCTGTCGGCCTCTTTTGCCGTGGCTTCCAACAGTTCGACCCGCCGTCCGGCCAGGACAACGGCATAGCCTTCCTGGACGAGCGCCAGGGCGCTCGCTTTCCCAATTCCGGTACCCGCCCCGGTGATGAGGGCGACCTTGGTGTGTGTGCTCATGGGTGTGCTCTCCTTTGCGCGTGGGCCGGAGGGGGAAACCTATCCGGTAGAACCCCCTCACCCTAGCCCTCTCCCTCCAGGGGAGAGGGAATAATTTATGTAGGGGCAACCCCCTGTGGTTGCCCTCCCCCGGTGTTGCCCCACTCCGAGGAGATTGAGGACGCCCCTCTACGCTGAAAAGGACTCCAGAATTTTATCCCGATAGTGGTCGCGTTGTTCTTGGGTTGTGCCGGTATTGGGGACGGCGAGGATGGTCGTGTCGAGCAACCCTTCGCGCTCGTTCAGCTTGGCGCGGACGCGGTCAATCGGACCTACCGCGCAAAAGGCATCCACCATTTCGTTCGGAATGAGATCAAAGCCCTTGTCCTTGTCCGGCGTGCTCTGGAGCGCTCGGACCTGTTCAACCGTTTCGGTAAAGCCGTGGGCGGCAAAGATATCATCGTAAATCCGCGCCCAGATACTGAATAGCATGGCGCCCGCGCCGACCCGCTGGGCGGTTGCCAGATCGTCGTCAATGACCACAAAGCATTGGCCCAGGACCTCGACATCGGAGCGGCTACGACCGGCCCGGTCGAGCCCGGTTTTGAGCGGCGGCAGAATATTATCGCGAACGTGTTGCGGCGAGAACATCGGATTCCCGATGAGGCCGTCACCCAACTCGCCCGTCAGGGCGGCCATACGCGGTTTGACCGCGGCAACATAGATAGGCACCCGTGGCCGCGACTTCGGATTCGGACGCGGGAAGAAGTTACGGGCACGGATATTGTAGAACTTGCCCTCGTAGTTCACCTCGCCACCCGTCTCGGCCTTGTCCATAATCAGATGCAGGACCTCAATATACTCCCGCATTTGACTGACCGGTTTGCCCGCGTCCCGTCCGGCGTACCAGTTGTTATTGCGGTGTTGGTGGGCGACTCCCAGGCCGAGCGTGAACCGGCCCTGACTCAGCAGGTCGAGATCCAGGGCCTGAAAGGCCAGCATCACCGGACTGTGATTAAAGGCCAGCACCACACCGGCGCCGATTTTTATGGTCTGAATATTGGGCGCGATGCCGGCCAGGGGAATGAGCGCGGAATTGGTCAACTCGGCCTGCCAGAGTGAATCAAACCCGGCGGCTTCGTATTTTTTCACCCAGCCCACCATTTCGTCGTGGGCGGCGGCGGCGAGAAACATTGAGTATTTCATGCGTGAATTCCTTCCATAAAAAGACAGGGGCAAAGGCAGGAGCCCAAGAGGTCGCGGGCAGGATGCCCGCGCTCCCAGGGAAAGGTGCGTCCCTACAAGGGCCTACGCGAGCGGTTCGTGCTGTCCCCACTGATCAAAGTGGGTCACTTCGGGTGCGGGGCGACGGCTGACCGGTCCGAATTTTCCCGAAGGAAAACCAATCGGAATGGTTGCCACCACGCCATATTCAAGCGGAATGCCCAGGCGCTCTTGCAACTCGTCTTCAAACATCTGGTGCATGGTCGTCAGGCTCGCCCCCAGGCCCAGGGCGCGACAGGCCAGCAGAATGTTCTGCACGCAGGGGTAGATGGAGCCGTAGGAGGGCGGGGCCTTGCCCTCGCGTTTTTCCGCGGGCACGGAAAATGGCCAATCCCGTTTGCCGCAGATGAGAAGTAAAACCGGGGCTTCGTGCATGTGTTCGGCCAGGTGCATCGCCGCCCGAGCGGTCTTGGCAAAAGAGGAGGTATCGTCGGCTTTGGGCCGGAGCGCGTCGCCGAAACGATCCAGCATGGCCTGATGGTAGCGTTCCTGAAAAAACTGCTTGTTGCCCGCGTCCTGGAGCACCACAAACGCCCAGGCCTGAAGATTCTGGCCGCTGGGTGCCCGTATCCCGGCGTCAAGAATTTTCCGAATCATCTCGGTCGGGACGGGGTCGGGTTTGAGCCGGCGCATCGCCCGCATCGAATGTATGGTTTCAAAGACTCCCATTTCTTCAGCCATGGAATTCCTCCTTTTCGGTTCAGGGCTGTTACGCCCCTCTGAGTAAGTGTTTGGCAATGACCACGCGTTGAATCTGAGACGTGCCCTCATAAATCTGGAGCAGTTTGGCGTCACGCATCAGCTTTTCCACCGGATACTCGCTGAAATAGCCATAGCCGCCGAAGATCTGCACCGCGTTGGTGGTGATCTGCATGGTCCGGTCGGCGCCGAACGCCTTGGCATAGCTGGACACAATAGACGAGGCCGCCCCCTGGTCGAGCAGCCAGGCGGCTTTATAGGTCAGGAGGCGCATGGCTTCGAGCTCGATTGCCATATCGGCCAGCATGAACTGAACGGCCTGGAAATTGGCGATGGCCTGACCAAAGGCTTCACGCTGCTGGGCGTATTTGACCGATTCATCCAGTGCGCGTTGGGAGATGCCGATGGCAAAGGCGCCCACCTCGGGCCGGCTGCGGTCAAACGTCCGCATGGCGATCTTGAAGCCCTGGCCTTCCGCCCCGACCAGGCCGGCGCGCGGCACCTTGACATCCTCAAACACGATCTCCGCGGTGTCGGACGCCCGCTGGCCCATCTTGTCGTGCATGCGGTTGGCCGTCACGCCGGGGGAGTCAGCCGGCAGCACAAAGCACGACACCGCACGATGACCCTGGCTTTTATCCTCGGTCGCAAAAGTCACATACCAATGCGCCACCGAGCCGTTGGAGATAAAATGTTTCGTGCCGTTGAGGACAAAATCATCGCCGACCTTGCGATAGCTCGTCGAGATCGCCGCAGCGTCAGAACCGGCACCGGGCTCGGTCAGGGCGAAGGCCGCGTAGACCGGCTCGGCGACGAGCTGGCCGAGGTAGGCTTTTTTCTGCGCATCGCTGCCGGCCACCAGCAAGGGCGTAGTCGCCAGATTATTGGCCACCATATTGAGCGCCATACCCGCGCAACCGTAGACAATTTCTTCATCGATCAGACAGGTGTCAAACACCTCCAGCCCCAGGCCGCCGTATTCGGTCGGCACGAGCGGATTGAGGATGCCCAGTTCCCAGGCCTTGCGGCAGACATCGTCGGGGAAGGCCTGCTCCTTGTCATACTTTGCCGCAACCGGAATCATTTCCTCAACGGCAAACTTGTGGACCGTGTCTTTAAGTTGTTGTTGTTCCGGGGTCAGTTCAAAGCCGTACACGATGGGCTCTCCTTCTTCTCTGTGAATGATCGACGCACGACAGCACGCATTATTGTAACCAGGGTAAACAACCGGCCTCCTCCAGAATGGGGTCTAAGGCCGCCTTCTCTTCGACTTTCGCGTAGCGTTCCCGGAGAACGCGAAACGACCGGGCATGATACTTCTGCGTCCCCTGCGAGTACTCCTTGCCGCACAGCATGACCGCAAACGTCTCTTGACCGGCAGCCAGGGCCTGGGCGTTGGCAGTCGTCCAGGGCAGAAAGGTCTGACCGATTTCTTTGAGGATGGGCTTCAGGGTTGGGGCCAGGTCGTCCCAGGTCTCCAGGACGCCCTCATCCTTGGGGTCCAGCATCTGCACAGCCCAGGATAAGACGTTCGGGGCAACCGCCCGCATGATCGTCCCGGCCGAGGGATCGGTGGAGCATTGATGAAGCTGGGCGGCCAGACCAAAGTCGCCGAACGTGGGCCGGCCACCGAACAGATACATGCGTTGACTGAGGTGGGGTTCGAGCAGGGCCAACAGGCGGTCGAAGGACGACTCGATATGCTCCCGGGTCTGCTCGCTTGAGCCGACAAAAGACAAGCGCGGGATCATGCGCGTGCGGATTTGCTCGGTCGCCTCTGCGTATTCTTCCTCACTCAGCCCCGGCCGGGTCAGGTGCGCAATGCGCTCAGCCGTGGATTTCTGGTCAGGCGCATACGTCCAGCGATAGTGGAACATCTGCTTATTGCCCCACTCGTCGCCATACTCTTCGATCAAGGCCGACAGGAAGGCTAAGGTCGGGTCGCGCGGCTGAATGGGCGACTCGGGCTGGAGTTCCTCAAAATGCTCCATGATGGGCGTGGAATCCTGCCTGCCCTGTCCGTCCGGGGTGACGACCAGCGGCACGAGGGGCAGCTTGGCGTAGCGCGCGAATTCTTCCTGATTAGTAGAATCACGCGCAATCCATTCGTGCGGAATCTGCTTGTACCGAAAATAGGCACGGACTTTGAACGAATAGGGCGACAGCTCAACACCAAAGAGACGGTAGGCTTCGGACATAAGCGTAATCCTGACTGGGGCCTGATTGAGACCCGTCTATTGCCCGTTAAAATGAGGCGCGCGTTTCTCCAGGAAGGCCGCAATGCCTTCTTTGCCATCGGCGGTCTTGGAGCGCGCGGCAATGGACTGGGTTTCGTTTTCCATCTGGGTTTCGAGCGTCTCCGTCCAGCCGCTGTGGAGCAGTCGTTTGGCACCCCCGAACGCGCCGGTTGCCCCCGAAGCGAGCTCGGTCGCCAGTTTCTCCGCCTCGGCCAGCAAATCCGCATCCGGCACGACCCGGTTCACAATACCCCAGGCTTCGGCTTCCTGGGCTGACAGCAACCGGTTGGTGACCGCCAGTTCAAAGGCCCGTTTCATGCCGACGATACGCGGCAGGAAATAGGTCGAAGAGCCATCCGGGGTCAGCCCGGCACGCGTATAGGCCATGGTGAATTTCGCCGACTCGCCAGCAAAGACAATATCGCACGAACACGCCAGGCTCATACCCGCTCCCGCGGCCGTACCGTTCACCGCTCCGATCAACGGGGCGTCCATACGGGCGAAACGCGACACCGCGCCGTGCAGATAGGTGGTTACTTCCTTCATATGGGCGGGCAGTTGGCCGCCCTGGGCGGCGAAGCTTTTCAGATCCCCACCGGCGCAGAACATGCGGCCGTTGCCGGTCATGACAGCGGCTCGAATGTCCGAGTCTTCGTCACATTCGAGCGCAGCCTGCATTAAATCACGCGCCAGATCGATATTGAGCGCGTTGGCGGAGTCCGGCCGATTCAGCGTAATGCGTGCGATATTGCCTTTTTTTTCAAATTGCAGGGCGGTGTAGCTCATGCGATCCTCCGTCTGACGATGCGGTGCTAGAGTCCTCGCAGAAGATCGACTATGGCTCGGCCGATCTCCTGCGGCGCGTCTTCCTGAATAAAGTGCGAGCCGGTGACGGTGATTTCTTTTTGATTCGGCCAAGTCCGGCAGTGCTCACGTTGCGGACCGGTCAGGATCGCCCCGGGGTCGGCATTCACGAAGAGTTTAGGCAGCTCGCTGGTTGACAACCATTGCCCGTATTGTTCGACGATCTCAACTACGTCGGCCGGTTCACCCTCGATCGGAATCTGCCGCGGCCAGGTCAGCGTGGGCCGGCGCGACTCGCCCGGCTCGGTGTACGGCTTCCGGTAGACGGCCATTTCTTCTTCGGTCAGGGTGCGCACCACGCTGCCGGGCAGAACCCGCTCGACAAAGACGTTATGCTGGAGCACCATCTCCTCGCCGGCAGGTGAACGAAAGCCCTGAAAGACCTTGCGCGCCGCCTCGGGAAAGGTCTGCCAGGTCAGGGGACACACGATGGCCTCCATATAGACCAGGGCCTTGACGCTGTCCTGATGCCGGTAGGCCCAGTGGAAACCCAGGGCGGAGCCCCAGTCGTGGACCACCAGGGTCACGTTTTTCGAGCCCTGATCGAGCCCAACGGCCTCAAACCAGGCATCCAGATAGCGGGCGTGGTCAACAAAGCGGTAGGAACCCGCAGGATTCTTGCCTGAATCGCCCATACCGATCAGGTCGGGCGCCAGGCAACGCGCGCCGCCTTCGACCTCGGCAATAATATTGCGCCATAAATACGAAGAGGTCGGGTTGCCGTGCAGAAACACAACCGGGTCGCCGCTGCCGGTATCGACATAGGCCAGCTCGCTATCGAGCACGGCCACCCGTTTCCGTTCATACGGATCGTTGGCTGAAATAGCTTGACTCATACTGCTCTCCTGAAAAACATTCTCTTCCGGTCTACTGATTTGTCCCCGCAATATCCGCCATCAAGGCCAGGGCTTCGGGCTGACCCGACTGCACCATCATGGTGGAAACCCCGGCGGACTCCCAGACCTTGAAACGCTCACGAATCCGCTCCGGCGGGCCGCACAGCGAAATTTCGTCGCATAGCTCATCCGGGACCAGTTCGGTCGCCTCTTTTTTCCGGCCGGACAGATAGAGGTCCTGGAGCTCAGCCGCCACGTCGGCATAGCCGTACTTCGAGACCATCTCATTGTGAAAATTCCGGCCTTTGGCTCCCATACCGCCGACGTAGAGAGCCAGGGTCGGCTTGAGTTGGGCCAGACAGGCTTTGACATCGTCTCCGATCACCACGGTACAACCGGCCAAAACCTCGAAGTTCTCCAGTGACTTGCCGTTGCCGGCCTTCGCAAAACCTTTTTCCAGATCGGACGTGAACATATCCATCCGATAGGGTGAAAACCAGATCGGCAGCCAGCCGTCGGCGAGTTCGGCCGTAATGCGGATGCTGAGGGGCTTCATGGTTGCCAGGTAGACCGGCAGGCGGCGTGAGTGCAGGATGGACTTGAGGGGTTTGCCCAACCCGCTGGCGTCTTCGCCCTGATAGGGCAACTGATACACCTTGCCGTCTAAGGAAACCGGCTCCTGACGGTCCCAGATCTTGTGCAGGATTTCAACGTATTCGCGAATGCGGGCGGCCGGTCGGCTGTAGGGCATACCGTGCCAGCCTTCGATGACCTGCGGGCCAGACATGCCCAGGCCGACAATCACCCGGCCGTTCGACAGGGCATCCAGGGTTGACATGGTCATGGCGCACATCGCCGGCGTGCGGGCCGGAATCTGGAGAATACCGGTGCCGAGTTTTATCCGTGAGGTCTTGGCCGCCAGATAGGCCAGCGGTGTTACCGCGTCAGAGCCGTACGCCTCCGCACTCCAGACGGAGTCATAGCCCAGTTTTTCCGCTTCGAGGATCATCTCCAGGGGCAGCTCAACCCGACCACCGGAATAGCCAATGCCTATGGCAAGTTTCATAGGAACTCCTTTCTTCAGGGGACTGTTTATATCGAACTGCCGGACGTGCGGCTACTCGGGAAGGGGAGCAAGCGGCACACCGGGGGTTCACCTCCCCGGTCGAAAGGCGTCCGCTACGCGTTCATAGTCTTCAAGCCGCGGCAGGATGAGGGGCAGGTCCACCCCGGCGGCTCGATACGCGGCAATGCGCTGCCGGCACTGTTCTGCCGAGCCGATGACATAGAAAGACTCGACCATCTCGTCGGTGATGAGCTTGACCGCCTCTTTACCTTCGTCTTTGGCATACGACTCCCGTAACGGCCCAAGGATGGACGGATCGTAGCCCCCCTTTTCGAGCAGGATCTCACCGACGTGAGCCTCGTCAAAGAGACGGACGATACGCTTCTTGAGGGTCGGTAGCAGGCGCTGCGGATCGTCGCTCAAGCGGATGACCAGCATACAGGCAATATCGATCGACCGGGGGTCACGGCCGGCCTCCTGGGCCGCGCTGCGGATCTCTTCCACCGCGTAGGTGACATAGGACGGAGGAACATAGGCGTTCAATAAAACGCCATCGGCAATCGCTCCAGCCAGCCGCAGTCCTTTTTTCCCAATCGCCGCAAGATAGATGGGTAGCTGGGGCTGAATCGGCGTGGTGGCCAGACGGGCGTTCCTGAGCGTAAACGGTCCGGCCGTGTCGGCCACCCGTTCACCGGTCAGCAACCGTCTCAGCAGGGAGACGCTCCCCCGCATGGCGGCCTGTGCGTTGCCATAGGCCATACCCATCTTGCCCTGGATCACCTCGCGTTCGCTGCGCCCCATTCCCAACACGAAGCGGCCGCCCGTCAGCCGGTCCAGCGTGGCCGTTGCCATGGCGAGTAAGGCGGGATTACGGGTGTACGGGTTTGTGACACCCACGCCGAGCTTGATCCGCTCGGTCGCCGCCCCGAGATAGCCGAGTAGAGAGAATATCTCTTCGTGGAAATAGCGCTCCGTGACCCACAGGGACTCATAGCCGGCGTTTTCTGCAGTCTGCCCGTATTGCTTCAGTTCGGGGCCGCTTTCGATGCCGTGGTAGAGGACGAGGCCTGATCGACTCATAATCCGCTCCGTTCCCGTCTTAGGCTTGCTTCTGAGCGACAAACGTCCAATACGTCGGCACGATATCCGGATTCTCTTGGGTGACGCGGAAGCCGGTCTCGTGCAGCATGGCGAGAATATCACTCCGGGTGTTGACGATATTCCCCCAGGTGACCTCGAACCATTGCTCCAGGATACTCATGGTAAAGCGGCGGTCGTGCAGATCGGCGCCCGTTTCCGGGGCGCACCGATCGACCAGCAGCAAGCTGCCGCCGGGCTTGAGCGCCCGTTGGCAGCCACGCAGGATGTCAACTTTTTTTGCGTCGGGAAGCTCATGAAAAACCTGGACCATGGTGATGAGATCACACTCGTTCTCAAAGGACAGGGCTTCTCCACCGACTGAACGCACGTCTACCTGGTCGCTGAGCCCGTACGCCTGAAGCATCTTCCGGGAGGCTTGCACAAAATAGGGCAGAGGCTCGATGCCGGTCACGCGGCAGTGTGCGAATTCCTGGGCAACGCGCGCGATCACGGTTCCACTCCCGGAGCCGATATCCATGACCCTCCCGCCGGCACCGAGTCGCTCTTCCATTCCAGGCAGCTTGCGGGCCGCCGCCACCACGACCGGTGCCCGCAAGGCCGAGACTTTACCCTGCTGGTGAAAGAAATCTTCATCGTGGTCGTGAAAGGTTTTCAGCGCCCCGGTCCGAAAGGCGTCGGGATAGGCCGGAAAATCTCGCGACAGGCTGGCCAGAACATGGCTGGTCAGCAACTCAGGAGCGTCGTCGCCGAGCAATTCGTTCATAAACGGCGCAAAGGTAAACTGCGTATCGCCGTCGGCTTGGAGTATCCCAACGGCACACGCCGCCTGACACCAGACTTTTGTCCGCCAGGGGTCGAGTTCCAGGGCTGCGGCTAAGGCTTCAGCCGAGACTGTGCCGCCGCATCGCCGCATCTCGGCGAAATAGCCCAGTCGCCCACCGATATCGGTAATATGCGTCGCGTGCAGGCCGAGCATCCAGCTGCGTACCATCCTGGCCTGGCTATTTTTTGTTATTTCTTTATTGGGCATAACTGCTCCTTAGCCTTTCTGTTTCTGCAAAAATGTACGGATCGCCTCTCTCGACCGTGCCGGTTGTTCGACCCAAAACACATGGCCGGCCGGTTCCAGAACCACGAGTTCGGAGTCGGCAATATGGGCAGCCAGGAGTTGTGAGTTCTCCCAGGCGATCAGGGCGTCGTCCTTTCCCGTAATGACCAAGGTCGGGCAGGTAATCTGGGAGAGCCGGTCGAACGTATTATGTCGATAAGCAGCTTTCATTCTGTGAGCGAAACCAATGGGGTCGAGGGGCTGCTTTTTGCGGGCTTCAATCAGTGCCGGGATCAGCTCAGGATGCTGTTCGATATAGCCTTTGGTAAAGGCGGTTTCGGCCAGCGCCCGACCGCGCTCTTCCGCGGAGAGTGCGGCTGTTGAATGGGAACTCTGGATAGCCTCGCCCTCCAGGCTGACGGCGTGCGGACCGCCGGGAGTAGTGCAGCCCAACACCAGAGAGCGGACAGCAGCCCCGTGCCGAATAGCCAACTCCTGGGCAATCATCCCCCCCATTGAGACGCCATACACATACGCGGACGAGAAGCCAACATGCTCCATGAGCGCGGCGGTATCATCAGCAATCATACCTATCGTGTATTCGATATCCGGCTTTTCACTCTGGCCAGAACCACGTTGATCAAAGAGCAGGACCTGGAATTGATCTGCGAAATCCGGCAGCAGACTGGCAAAGATGCTCCGGTCGCTTTGCGCCCCGTGGATGAGGACAAGCGGCTCGCCAGTCCCGTGGAGTTCGTAGGCCAGGTTGACACCATTAACCCGTGCAGCGTGCATAACACCTCCTCATAATCCGGCTAAACCACCCGGGGCAGCGCCGCCGGTTTCTTCACAAAACATAACAACACCGCGCCACAAAGATTGCAAAACGCACTCATAAAAAAGGCGAGGTCGTAACTTCCGTATACATCGTATAGATAGCCTGCGGCCATGGGCCCGAAAGCCGCCATGGAGCCGGCCAGGGAAAAAATGAAACCCACGATCGCCCCAACCGCCAGCCGGCCATAGAAGTCGCCGACGATCGCCGGGAACAGGGCGGTGGTCCCGCCATATGAAAAACCGAACAGCGCTGCCGACGGGTAGAGCAGGGAGAGGCCGGAACTGACTGCCAGCCCAAAGAACGCCACGGCTTCCAAAGTCAGACAGGTGCCCAAGGTCAGCAGGCGGCCACAATGATCGGACAGCGGGCCGGTAATCAGGCGACCGGCGAAACCGGCCAAGCCGATTACGCTGATCAAGGTGGCCGCGGTCACCTGCGATACGCCTAAGTCCATGGCAAAGGGTACAATATGGACCAGCGGCATGAACACCACCAGCCAGGTCATCGTAAAGGCGGCAACCAGCATCCAGAAGGCAACCGTCCGACGAGCGGACGCCAGAGTCCAGGCATCGCGTCGGTCGGGAGAGATGGGCGGTCCGGCGAGAGCCTCCTCTGATAATAAAACGGGCTGGCTGCCGTCCGGACGGAGGCCCAGACGTTCGGGGTCACGGACGATGAAGCAGGCACACAGCGTAATGAGCACCAGTCCGCCCAAGCCAAGGAGCAGGTAGGAGGTTCTCCAGCCATAGCTCGTGATAAGCAGAGCGGCCAGCGGCGGAACGAAGAAGTTGCCAAAACTGGATCCACTAGTGCTCATGCTGAGGGCGAGACCGCGCCGCCGGATAAACCAACGCACCACGGTCGCGTTACACGGCACAAAGGCAGCACTCATGCCGAGCGCGGCAATCCCGCCGAGAAAGAGGTAGAGTTGCCACAGGGCGTGCACCTGACTCAGCAGCATGACCCCACTCCCCAATAAGACACCACCGACTCCCACCACAAGGCGTGGGCCCCAGCGGTCGGTATACAGGCCAGTCACAATCCCGAGGCCGCTATACACAAACACGTACACCGAATAGGCGAAGGACAAGCTCGTCCGCCCCCAGCCCATCTCCGCCGAAATTTCGGGCATGAACACCCCGTAGGAAAACTGAATCCCGTACGCGGCGGACAACACCGTAAAAGAACAGCCGACAATCACCCAGCCATAGAAGAATGACAGTCGACCGGCCGGCGCGATGTCGGCTGGGAGCTTCACCGGTTCAATGACGCGCATCGACCCGCAGTATCCGGGGCGGGCGACACTGGGTCAAGAGAGCGTCCACCAACGCCAGAATGCGAGAGAACATAGCGCAGGACGGTTACAATCCTAATGCCTTGGCAATGTTGACGCGCTGAATTTCATCCGTGCCACCGGGAATGCGTAGATTGCGCGCAATGCGAAATATTTTTTCGATCCCGGACTCTTTCATCAGGCCATGCGCTCCGTGCAGTTGGACGGCTCTATCGGCCACACGATACAGCGCTTCGTCGCAGAAGACTTTAAGCGCACACACCGTTTTGATGAGGTCGGGGTCGACCTTGAGGGCCCACAAATTCCCCTGGTCGGCCTGCCACAGGCTTTGGAGCGACAGGCTCCGCATGGCTTGGACGTCCAAGTAGGAATCGACCACCATCCACTGTAAGGCTTGAAACCGACTCAGCGGTCCACCAAACGCGCGCCGGTTCTTGATATAGTCGCTACAGCGGTCGAGCAGGTATTGTCCCAGGCCGGTACACATGCCCCCACGCCGGACGCGAATCCAGTTGATCATTCCCATGCTGAGGTAAAAGCCCTGACCTTCCTCCCCCCACATATGGTCCGCTGAGAGCTGGCAGTTCTCGAACTGGAGTTCACCGGTCATGCCGTCATCCATAATGGTCCGATACGTCCGGCCGCTGGTCAGCCCAGGGTTGTCTCGTTCAACGATAAAGGCCGTTGCGCCGGCTCCCCCTTTGCTCGGGTCGTGCAGCGCACAGACAAAGATCAGGTCGGCGTACTGCGCATTGGTGATATATGCCTTGGTGCCATTCACCATCCAGGCGTCGCCGTGTTTTTCGGCCCGGGTCTGCATGCCAAGCACGTCAGAGCCACCGCGGTATTCGGTGATGGCATAGGCGCCGGTTGTTTCGCCTCGGACCAGAGGCAACAGGTATTTCTGCTGCTGCTCCTCGGTCAGAAACATCAGCATGTGATTGGGTCCCTCCGTCCAGGACAGCATCCACTGCGCGACCCCAATGCCGTGCTGATAGACGGCCTCATGCACAAAAAACATGTCGGTCAGACTAAACCCGCCGCCGCCGACCTCTTTGGGCATATGCAGCGCGTACAGTCCCTGCTCCGCGGACCGTCTGCGAATCGTCTGCTGGGCGGCCAGCACTTCGGGAGCCAGCCGGCCGTCTTCACGCAGATAGAGGTGCTCGTTGGTGAGGTGGGCGGCCAGACTGTGCTCGATGGGAGCAATATCGTTTTCAATAAAGTGGTGAATATCGCGCACCGTCCGCTCAACGTTCGGTGGCGGGGAGAAGTCTATCATACGCTCGTTCGTAATGGATTCCGGTCGGGAATGCTATCCCGCCCGAGAACCGTACGAAGTCAAAAAGGCGTAAAAAAGGGGGGCCGTGCGGCCCCCCGTGGTATCGACATTTTTAGCCGGAGAGAGAGCATCCCCCGGCAGCCTGCCAGCTTAGTAGTCGTCAAAATCGTCGTCGTGGCTATGCCCATCCGGTCCGGCTTCGGGCTTTTCGGGCTTCTCGGCCACCGCCGCTTCTGTGGTCAACATCAGGCCGGACACGCTCGCCGCATTTTGGAGCGCGACCCGGACGACCTTGGTAGAATCAATCACCCCGGCTTTGAACAAATTCTCATACTCGCCCGAGGCCGCGTTAAAACCCGCATCGCCGGTCTTGCTCTTGATCTGAGCAAGCACCACCGGAGCGTCCAGGCCGGCATTGCTCACGATTTGTCGAATGGGCTCTTCAATCGCTCTGCGCACGATCTTCACACCCGCGTCCCGGTCATCGTTGAACGCAAGGTCGTCCAGTTTGGATTGCGCCCGAATCAGCGCAACACCGCCGCCGGGAACGATCCCTTCTTCCGCCGCCGACTTGGTGGCATGCAGGGCATCGTCCACGCGCGCCTTGCGTTCTTTCATCTCGACTTCGGTTGAAGCTCCGACCTTAATAATCGCCACCCCACCGGCGAGCTTGGCGAGACGTTCCTGGAGCTTTTCCCGATCATAATCTGACGTCGTTTCCGCAATCTGGGCACGAATCTGATCCGCGCGCGCGGTCAGGTCCTTTTTCTTGCCCGCACCATCCACAATGGTGGTATTGTCCTTGTCCATAATAACGCGCTGACAGCGACCCAAGTCTGCCAGATCAAGGCTTTCGAGCTTCATGCCTAACTCTTCGGCAACCACCCGGCCGCCGGTGAGGATGGCAATGTCCTCCAACATGGCTTTCCGCCGGTCCCCAAAACCCGGTGCTTTCACCGCAGCGCAGTTCAGAGTCCCCCGAATCTTATTCACCACCAGGGCCGCCAGCGCTTCACCTTCAATATCCTCGGCAATGATCACCAACGGTCTGCCGCTCTGCGCAATTTTCTCCAGCAGAGGGACGAGTTCCTGCATATTCGAGAGTTTTTTCTCATGGAGTAAAATGTAGGGATCTTCGATTTCTCCAACCATCCGCTCTTGATCCGTAACGAAATACGGGGAGAGAAAACCACGATCAAACCGCATCCCCTCAACAACGTCCAGAACCGTTTCCAGCCCTTTGCCCTCTTCAATAGTGATGACGCCCTCCTGGCCAACCCGCTCCATGGCTTCGGCCATGATATCGCCTATTGGGGTGTCACCGTTGGCCGCAATCGTTCCGACCTGAGCGACCTGCTCTTTGCTGCGGACCTTACGGCTCTGTCCGTGTACACCCTCGACCACTTTTTCGACTGCGGCGTCAATACCACGCTTGAGGGACATGGGATCAAACCCGGCCACCTGGAGACGCAGCCCTTCGGTGAGAATGGCCCGAGACAGGATGGTCGCCGTCGTTGTTCCGTCCCCGGCCGCGTCCGCAGTTTTTGTTGCGACCTCACGGATCATCTTGGCACCCATATTTTCGAATTTGTCTTCAAGTTCAATTTCTTTGACAACCGTCACACCGTCTTTGGTGACAACCGGAGCACCAAAGCTTTTCTCTAAGAGGACATTGCGTCCTCGGGGGCCGAGGGTCACTTGCGTTGCATCCGCTATAATATTTACACCGTCAAGAATCCCATCCCGAGATTCCTCATGTAAATGAACTACTTTACTCGCCATACAACCGATCTCCTTTCATGCATCTCGTGGTCAGCGTTTCGTATTACGCAGGGGAAACGTAAGCATCTTTCCTCGAAATGCAAGCGCGGACGGGGCCTATCTCGTTATCGACCGACATGTGCCCAGCGAGCCTGGGGGATATCGTTCGGGCTGACCGCCGGGATTGTCGCTAAAGTCTTTTTCCCACGGCGGACAACGACCTCGCCAAGGACTTGGTTCCGAAGAACCGGGGCTACCACATGTGTGGGCAGTTGGAGAGAAATGGAAACGGCCCCGACATCGCCTTTTGGGACCAATGGCGCCGCTGTTGCTGCGGCAACGGGCTGAAAAGTGGATAGGTTGCCGTTCTCAACCCGAACCTCAACCCATAAAAGAGAGCCACCTTCGATCAGCGGAAGGCGCGTAAAGTTGTCGAATCCCCACTCGAGCAAATCCTCTGCAATACGGAATCGCAGCTTACTGGTTTTTCCGCCGAAGACGACGGCAATCAGACGAAGCGAGCCTCTTTGCGCCGTAGTGACAAGATTAAAGCGCGCTTTGTTCGTAAAGCCGGTCTTGAGTCCATCAACTCCATGGATGCGCCCAACTAGTCGATTGGTATTCGGCAAATGCTTGCGACGGTGACCGAATGACATAGAGGGCTGCGAAGTCCAGGCTAAAACATGGTGATGACGTAAAAGTGCCCGAGTAAGAAGGGCGATATCGTCAGCCGAGGCTTTATCAGGCGCCCGGTCGGTTCTGGTCGGCATGCCATTGACCGTGCGGTAGTGCGTCTGCTCCATCCCTAACTGCCGGGCGCGTGCGTTCATCCGCTGCACACATTGACTGACAGAGCCACAGACGTGCTCGGCAATGGCAACAGCAGCATCGTTTGCAGAGGTGACAAGGACGGCTCGGAGCAGCTCTGCCAGTCGAAAAACTTGACCAGCCCGTAGAGAGATCGTTCGTCCTTTTGTTCGACTCGCACGCCGGCTAATAGTGACCTGGGTCTCCAGGTTAACCCGCCCTCTTTCAATGTCTTCAAAGACAATAAGCCCTAACATCATCTTCGTGAGAGAGGCTTGAGGCCATATTTTTTGGCTATTGTGGGCAAAGAGCACTTGACCGGTCTGAGCGTCTTGTAAGAGCGCTGCTTCAAAATGTTTGAAAGCAGGCAACTCTGGCGGTTGAGGAAGGTATTCGCTCCCGCTGTATGCGAAGGCTTTCTGTAGAGGTCCACTCAGGAAACTACCAGCAATGATGCAGACAATAAGACCGCGCGCCCACGTGTATGATTGCATCCACCCCTCCTCACCCCCTACGCATAGCCCGAGTCGGACATAGGGATATGGTCTTTTATAGACCATAAAAATTTCTAGTAACACATACTAACATCACATATAAGGTATTGTCAATAAAGGACTTTTTATTTATCAATGTTTATATTTCAGAAGAAGAGAAAAGTGAACTTCGATCCCCAATATCTTGTACCTAGCGAGTTTCATCACTCAAGAGCTTGTGGAGAGAGAGAATATCTCTATGAATGGCTATCAGAATTTTTCGTTGCTGTTGACCCGGTCGGATAGGCAGGGACACTTCTGGGTCAGCCTGAGAAAGAGGAGGAGCCTCAGCTGATGATCTCTGACCATCTTTTAACCGTTTTTTCGCTCCTGCAATCGTGAATCCCTCTTCGTACAAGAGACGCTTAATATCAAGGAGGGTTTCGACATCGCGCCGGCGGTATAATCGATGGCGAGAAGGGGTTTTCCCAGGCTTGAGAATGGGAAACTCCGTCTCCCAATACCGCAACACATAGGGCTTCACACCAACAATCTTGGCGACTTCGCCGATGCGGAAATAGAGCTTATTCGAGAGCTCAACTTGGTCCACGACAGGCTCAGTCTTGGAGGAATGGGTTAATGGCCTTTTTCAAGACAGGGCTCGGTTTAAACGACAACACACGACGGCCGGATATAATAATTTCTTCCCCGGTCTGTGGATTCCGTCCTTTACGCGGATGTTTCTCGTTAATGACGAAATTCCCAAAGCTGGAGATTTTGACCTTTTCTCCTTTTTCGAGATGGCCCTTGATAATTTCGAAGATCGATTCAACCACATCGGTCGCTTCTTTTTTCGAAAAGCCGACCTTCTCGTAAATATGCTCAACAATATCTGCTTTCGTCATACAGTGCCTCACCATAATCCTCCATCAGTAGGAGGCAAGGAAGCTTTCAGCTACTATCACACGGGCAGAGGAGCCCATTGGTGTTCACCAAGCGCATACGCCACACCCCAGGCAGCGAATAAGAAGCGCAAGATCATGTAATACCAAGACAATATGATAAATAACAACGCTGCGAACATAGTGGAGCCGCGTCTTGAAGTCAAGTTTGAACGCGCTTTGAAAGGCAGAGCCGGGCTCTCGTCTCTTACATCCTCTTCCCGGGAGGGCTTTCAGCAAAGAAGCACCACGGCTAGGATACAGAATAAATTAGAGTGAAGGAGGACACCCCTTGCAGGAGATCCGTACTCAGTTGAGTAAAGACCTGACCGCCGCGACAACAGGCCAAGACCTCGAAGCTGTTCGCGTTCGCTATCTCGGACGGAAAGGGGTGATCACCCTGCTGCGAAAAAACGCTGATTTCTCAGCAATGTCAGCGGATGAAAAGAAACATTTTGGACAACAGTTTAATGAATTGAAACGCTTCGCGGAGCAGCAGATCGCAGCCGCACAGGCGCGCCAGAAAAATACGACCCTCGCCCCGCCGAGCATCGATATGACGCTTCCGGGCCTCAACAATCACCTCGGCCACCTGCACCCGATTTCTCTCGTCCAACTGGAACTCGAAGAAATCTTTCAATCTCTGGGATTTATGATCCTTGATGGCTACCACGTGGAGACGGACTTTTATAACTTTGAGAGCCTGAACATCCCCCGTGACCACCCTGCACGAGACATGCAGGATACGTACTGGCTCAAGAATGGCTTGCTGCTCCGGACGCATACATCGGCCAATCAGGTCCGTGCCTTAGAGCGCTATGGCACACCCGTTCGGGCCGTCTTTCCGGGCCGTTGTTTTCGGAATGAAGCCATTGATCCCAGCCATGAGAACACCTTCTACCAGCTCGAAGGCTTGATGGTGGACACAGAGATTTCCGTCGCCAATCTGATTGCGGTGATGCGCACCGTGCTGACCGCGATTTTTCACCGAGAGGTCACCGTGCGCTTACGTCCAGGCTATTTCCCTTTTGTCGAACCCGGCTTTGAGCTCGACATCCAGTGCCTGATCTGTGCAGGCGAGGGCTGTTCAACCTGCAAAAAATCCGGCTGGATTGAATTGCTGCCGTGCGGACTGGTGCACCCTCGGGTGCTTGAATTCGGTCAGGTTGACCCGGATCGCTATAGCGGGTTCGCCTTTGGCTTAGGTCTCACCCGTCTGGCCATGATGAAATATAATATTCCGGATATTCGGCTTCTGAACTCGGGTGATCTTCGTTTCTGCGAGCAGTTTCCAGCAGCCGTCTGAGTAGGAGTCGGATATGCATATCTCCCTTGACTGGATCGCCCAGTACGTAGACCTGTCAGACCTCTCACCACAAACAATTGCGCACCGGCTCACTATGGCAACGGCTGAGGTCGAAGGGGTTGAGACCTTGGTTCGCTCCCTCGATGGGGTCCGTATCGGCCAGGTCGTATCGGTCGAACCACTGGGCGATCAGTATACCTTCGTTTCCGTTCAGTGTGGAACGGAGCAGTTTACGACAGTCTGTGGGGCGCCCAATGTGCGGGAAGGGATGAAATCAGCCTTTGCCTCCGCTGGAGTGATGATTGCCGGGGGACAGACGATTACAGAAAGGCGGGTTGGTGGGAAAACAAGTCAAGGGATCTTGTGCTCGTCCGAGGAATTGGGCATGGGCGGCGGACATTTCGGCATCCTTGACCTCCCCGCGTCTCTCGAGAGCGGGGCGGCTCTGGCCGACTGCATGCCGTCTTCGGACACCCTGCTTGAAATCGACAATAAGAGCCTGACCCACCGCCCCGACCTGTGGGGCCACTACGGCATCGCCCGTGAGGTTGCTGCCATTTTTGAGCGACCGCTACGTCCCCTCCAGTTGGTCGATGTGGAACAGTATAACGACTTACCAGCCTATCCGCTGACCCTTGACGATCCCGAAAATTGTCCTTGTTATTGCTGTATCGAGATGGCCGGGGTGGCCGCCCTGCCCTCGCCGCTGACGTTGCAATACCGGCTGCACGCCCTGGGACAGCGCACCTTCAATATTCTGGTCGACCTGACCAATTATATCATGCTTGAACTCGGTCAGCCCATGCACGCCTTTGACGCGAGCCACCTCCAGACCGTCCGTGTCGCCCCGTTTGGAGCAGCGAGCCGGTTTACGACTCTTGACGGGCAAGTGCGGCCTATGCTCCCGGAAGATCTGATGATCTGGAATGAGCACGAGCCGATTGCTTTAGCCGGTATTATGGGCGGGCTGAATAGTGAAGTCAGCGAGACGACCACCAGCCTGCTGCTTGAGAGTGCAAATTTTAAGGACGCACGCATTCGCCGGACCGCCACCCGGCTCGGTATTCATACCGATGCGAGTCAACGCTTTGAGAAGCAACAGCCGCCCGTGAATACAAAAATTGCAACCGAGCGCTTTCTCTCTCTGCTGCTCGAATCGGGCCTTCAGCCTCAGGTACGTTCTCGGTTCACCGCTCAGGGAACGTTGAAAGAGCACACCCGCTATCTCGATATTCCGACCGACTTCTTTGACCGACGCATAGGCAACCCGATTGCCCCGGACAAGATGGTGTCCATACTGACCTCGCTTGGTTTTGAAGCCAGTATTACGAACGACGCCCTCTCCGTGGGCATCCCCCCGTTTCGGAGTGAGAAAGACATCTCCCTACCCGTTGATATTCTGGAAGAAGTCACCCGCATTCAGGGCTATGACAACCTCGAACCACAGATGCCACACTTCTCGGTTGAGCGTGTGGCCTTTAATGATGGTCTGCGGACCCAGCATAAAGCGCGGCGTATTCTCGCTCAGGCTCACGGCTTCTCGGAGGTCCACAACTATAGCTGGTTTGACGAAACATGGCTCAAGACGCTCGGCTACGAGCCTGAAGCAACGCTGGAGATGGCCAATCCCAGCGCAGAACACAATGTCCGACTACAGACCACGCTGCTGCCCAGTATTTTTGCCGTTGTGAAAAAAAATACCGCCCTGCGGGACCATTTCCGCATCTTTGAGTTGGGGCGGATATATCTGCCTGCCGGCGAACAAGACCGCATAGAGAAGAATGTGCTGGCCGGGGCAAGCTGTCAGCACGAACGCGGAAGCCTGGAAGAGCACTTTCGCCAGATCAAAGGCGCCCTTGAGGCTCTCGCCGAACAGCTCAGTCTGGGCGCCCTGGCGTTTACGCCGGCCACGACAACGACGGTGCCGTGGCGTACGCCCGGCGGGTATGTTGATATCACACTCCACGGTGCGGGGGTTGGCCACCTTGGATTTCTGTCTGATCCCCTCTTGGCGAAAATTGCACCCGCCGCTCAGGTGGTCTGGTTCGAGCTGGATTTCGACAGGCTTGAAGGGTCAATTTTTCCGGCCACCAGCTACGCCCCAGCCTCTCGCTATCCTGGCTCGTGGTTTGACTTCTCTATCGTGGCCAGCGCTCAGGCGGGTTTTGCCGTGTTGGTCCGCACGCTCGACGAGTTTTCTCACGACCTGCTGAAAAAGAGAGAGTTTATGGCTCTGTATCAGGGGAAGGGGCTAGCAGAAGGGACGGCCAGCTATACCTTCCGTTACTGGATTGAGTCTCAGGACAGCACCCTCACTGGAGAGCAAATAGAAGCCTTCCAGCAGGAGTATATCACCTTCTTGGAGTCGAAAGGTCTGCGCCTCCGTTAGAGGAAATAAGGGCGACACAGGGGCGTCCCTCCCACTATTCAAATAGCCACAGGATACCCGAGAGGCGAAGCCACCTCCTAGGCTGCCAGACGCTGCTTTGCCACGTCGGTGACGGCGGAAAATGCTTGCGGGTCTTGCATGGCTAGGGCCGCCAGAATTTTTCGGTCAATTTCGACACCGGCCTGAGACAGCCCATGAATGAGTCGGCTGTAACTCAGCCCATTCAGTCGCGCGGCCGCATTGATCCGGACCGTCCATAAACGCCGGAATTCACGCTTTTTATTCCGTCGGTCACGGTAGGCGTAGACGAGGCCCCGCTCAACGGTTTCACGCGCCTGACGATACTGGCGACGGCGTCCGCCGGTAAACCCTTTGGCCAGTTTGAGAATCCGCTTTCTACGCCGGCGTGCCTTGAAGCCGCGTTTTGCGCGTGGCATACGAACTCCTCCTCTCCGTCTCTATAAGTAGGGAATCAGTTTTTTGATCGCCTTGGCCTCGGAGGCTGCAACGAGCGCCGGCTGGCGGAGATTCCGTTTCTGTTTTCGTGTCTTCGTTGAAAGAATATGACGCAGGTAGGCGCGGCGCCGTCGCACCTTGCCGCTGCCTGTGATCTTAAACCGTTTTGCCGCTCCACGGCGGGTTTTAATCTTGGGCATAGTTACCTCGGAACAACAAGAATTGACATGTTTCTCCCCTCCATACGAGGCTGTGGTGTCTCAAGAGAGGCGACATCTTCGACTTTTTCATAGACACGATTGAGCAATTCTCTCCCAATCTCCGGGTGGGTGATCTCCCGTCCTCGGAAAAAGACAGAAACCTTGACCCGGTGTTTTTTATCGATAAAGCGACGGATATGGTTAATCTTGAAGTCAACGTCGTGCTCACTGGTGCGCGCCCCAAGCTTGACTTCTTTGAGCATCACTTGGGTCTGATGCTTCTTGGACTCCTGCACCTTCTTTTTCTGCAGATAGCGGAACTTGCCATAATCCATGATGCGGCAGACCGGCGGAGAGGAGTTTGGCGCAATTTCAACCAGGTCAAGTTCTTGGCCAAGCGCTGTACGAAAAGCCTCGCCCAGCGGCTGAATCCCAACTTGCTCCCCATCTGCATCGATGACCCGGACTTCCCGCGCACGAATCTGCTGGTTGATCCGCGTTCCCGTTTCTTTTGCTATGATGCACCTCCCGGGATACGTTCACGGTGCAAGCGCTCAATAAGAGCGTACACGGGCAGCGGGGCGACTTTTTCTCGCTTGCGCACCCGTGGGGCGACTGTCCCGGCTTGCACCTCTTTATCCCCAATGACGACGGTATACGGGATTTTCTGCATTTCTGCCTCTCGGATTTTATAGCCCAGCTTCTCGTTCCGGAGGTCCAACTCGCAACGAATCCCGGCCTGCCTGAGTTGGGCGTCAACCTGCCGTGCATACGCGTCTTGATTATCTGTCACCGTCACAATCTTCACCTGGACGGGGGCCAGCCATAACGGAAAATCCCCACCACAGTGTTCGATCAGAACACCCATAAAGCGTTCGATGGAACCGAGGACGGCGCGATGGATCATCACCGGCCGGGCTTCGTCCCCGTGGGCGGTCACATAGCTCAGATCAAAGCGTTCGGGCAGCATAAAGTCGAGTTGGATCGTTGCGAGTTGCCATTCGCGGCGTAAGGCATCGAGAACGATGAAGTCAATTTTGGGCCCATAAAAGGCGCCATCCGCCGTATTGACTTCGTAGGTCACCTCGTTCGCCTTAAGGGCTCCGGCCAGGGCCGCTTCTGCCCTATCCCAGGTTGCATCGTCGCCGAGTCGTTTTTCTGGCCGCGTCGCCAGATAGAAATGCACCTCCTCAAAGCCAAAAGTCCGATACACTTCGTTAATCATGCGCAGAACGCCACCGACTTCGCTTTCGATTTGTTCCGGGGTGCAAAATATATGGGCGTCGTCCTGAGAAAACGAACGTACCCGGGTCAGGCCGGCTAGGACACCCGAGCGCTCGAAACGATGCAGGCGGGCAAAGTCTGCATAGCGCAACGGCAGATCCCGGTAGGAGTGCTTCTTTGCCGCATAGATATAGGTATGACCGGGGCAATTCATGGGCTTGACCCCAAAGTCGCGCCCCTCCACCTCAGTAAAAAAGATATTTTCCTTGTAGTTCTCGTAGTGGCCGGAACGGTGCCAGAGATCAACATCAAAGATCTGTGGGGTTAGCACTTCCTGGTAGCCATAGCGTTGGTAGAGCCCCCGCATATAGGAGACCAGTTCATTATAGATCAAGGTCCCTTTGGGGTGAAAAAATGGACTCCCCGGCGCAACAGGATTGAAGCTGAACAGATCAAGCTCCCTGCCCACGCGACGATGGTCACGCCGCTTGGCTTCCTCAAGCAATGCGAGATGTTGGCGGAGTTCTTTTGGCGTGGCAAAGGCCGTCCCGTAGATGCGTTGGAGCATCTCGTTCTTTTCGTCTCCCCGCCAATACGCGCCAGCCACGCTGGTGAGTTTAAACGCCGGGATGCTGCCGGTTGACGGGACATGGGGACCGCGGCACAGGTCAACAAACTCCCCTTGACGGTAAAGCGAGACGATTTCACCCTCCGGGATGCTGGCGATAATCTCAGCTTTGTATGCTTCGCCCATCTGGGTAAAGAAGCGAACGGCGTCATTGCGCGGCACTTCTTCGCGGCTGACCGGGAGGTTTTCTTTGACGATGGTTTGCATCTCCGCTTCGATGCGTTCCAAATCCTCCGGTGTGAAGGAACGCTCGTGCTTAAAGTCGTAGTAGAACCCACTCTCGATAACGGGGCCAATCGTTATTTGGACTTCAGGAAAGAGGCGTTTGACTGCTTGCGCCATGAGATGGGCAGTCGAATGGCGCAAGACTTCGAGCCCTTCAGGAGAGGAGGGTAAGATAGGCTCGGCCTCCTCAGTGACCAAGGGAGACGACACGTCTACAGCCTTCCCATCCACTCGAGCGGCAATAGCTTTTGAGAAACGCCGGCTGAGATCTTCTGGCGCGCCAGCATTCATCTTGTTGTCAGTGAGCCGCTCACTGGTGCTGGAAGTGCGCTGTTGAACAATGTCATTCATATGAAAAAGAAAAGAGGCACCATCAATCTTCGATGCCTCTTTCCCCTCTATATCACGCATCAGAGGGGTCGCTTTACTTCGTTGTCATAAGATGAGGTATAGGCCCTGAGTTGTACATATTGTCTAGGACATAGGCACGGGCGGGATTGAACCGCCGACCCCTTCCGCGTCAAGGAAGTGCTCTCCCACTGAGCTACGTGCCTGCAGGTCGCTCCGCTGTTCAATAGTGGCTTGGTGCGTACCAATTTTCCTATGGTGTGTCAAGAAAATGGCTACGCCGCACTTTCCGGACGGACCTGAACGGTGACACTCGCTTCAACGTCTCTGCTGAGACGAATCGGTACGGTATAGGTGCCCAACTGTTTAATGGGATCGGCAAGGATAATTTTCCGTCGGTCTATGGCCACGTCCCGCTCCTGAAGCGCCTTTTCAATATCGATATTCGTCACAGAGCCGAAGAGCTTGTCCTCTTCTCCGGCACGCGCCGTGATGGACAGGGTGAGGCCGGACAGCCGGTCACGGACGGCGTTGGCATTCTGCTGCGCGCGTTCTCTTTTCCTTGCGACCAGACGTTTCTGGTGCTCTAAGACGCGCACGTTACGGCGGCTGGACGGCAGCGCAAGGCCGCGTGGGAGCAGATAGTTCCGAGCGTATCCGTCTTTGACTTTGACGAGGTCACCGATCTCTCCCAGGTTCTCGATGTCTTCTTGTAAGATAATTTCCATATGAGCCCTCACTGTACGGGAGCATCGGTGAAAACGCAACTAAACGGCAGACCTGAAGAATACGCCCCTACACCTGTGCCGCTACGTAAGGGAGTAAAGCAATTGCACGTGCCTGTTTAATCGCCAAGGTCAATTTCCGCTGATGCCATACACAGGTACCGGTGATGCGACTTGGGATGATTTTTCCACGTTCAGTGACAAAATCTTTGAGGATGCCGGTCTCTTTGTAGTCAATGGAGTCCCGCTTATCGACACAGAAACGGCAGACTTTACGCCGCATGCGTCGCGGGTATCGGTCATCACCGCCTCGTCGGTTATATCCCTCCCTGGGTGGTCTTGCCATAGCTCTTCCTTCTACTCTTCTTTCGCTCGTGATCAGCTTATGCTCTATTCCTCAAGAATGCGAATCGTTGTCGCGTGGACCTCATACGCTCTTTGTCTTGCACCTTTCACCTTATGCCACCGATACGGCGCAAGCACTCCTTCCACCAAGACGGTTCGCCCAACTGTCAACAGCGGACAGTACTCCTCTGCAAGCCCCCGAAAAGCAACAACGTCAACGAGCAAATCCTCTTCTTTCGCTCGATTTTTCGGCACACATAGAGAAAACGCTCCAATGGCCACGCCCTGTGGCGTACGCCGTAGTTCCGGACTGCTCTCGATCCGTCCGGCAAAAATGACCTTATTATAGCCTTGCCTCACTCAAGCAACTCACCCCTCGTTCGTCTCTCCCTCCGCATCAGTCTGCGCCTCAGCCGTCTCAGTGCTTTCCGACTCGGCTGGAGCCGCCGCCTGTACCTCAGTCGCCGTCGCTTCTTCAGTCTGCGCCTCAGCCGCTGCGGTTATTTCCGGCTCGACTGGAGCCGCCGCCTGTACCTCAGTCGCCGTCGCTTCTGTTGCAGCCGCACTCGGGGCGGGCGGGTCCTCCGCCGGCCTGGGCGCCGCGTGCGCCCCAGGTGGATGACCCGCAGAGCGGTCGGTTAAGCCACCCGGAGGAATGGGAGATTGTCCGTCCGAGGGAACGGAGCGCGCGACAGATAAAAAGCGCATGGTGTCTTCACTCAGCCGTAAGCCACGCTCAAAGTCCTTGACCGCTTGAGGAGGAGAATCATACTCCAAGCGCACATAATAGCCACGTCTCTGCTTTTGAATGTCATAGGCCAAATTCCGCAGCCCCCACTCTTCAACCTGCAACAGGCTGGCCTGACTCTGCTCTAGAGTCTTTTGCATCCCTTCAATCACATCCTTCACCCGTGCCTCAGATAGTTCCGGGTGGAGAATGCATACTGTCTCGTAAATCGGCATGAACTCCTCCGATGGGTCTCTCTCAATCTTCGTCTACCTCTCGCGCTGCACGGCTACGGCGAGATTTTTCAGCATTCTTCCTGCGCCGGGTGTGCGAGCGTCGCGGAAGCCTCACCATTCCAGACCGCCATAGCATGCTCGAGCCCGTCTGTAAGGATGAGCTCAACCACACTCGCCACGCGTTGTGCCGCCGGGAGAATAAAGGCTTCTTCCTCTTGAGTAAAGGGCTGAAGCACAAAGTCGGCAGTATCAAGCCCGGCAGCAGGACGACCAATACCAACCTTTACGCGGATAAAGTCCGGGCTGTCCAGAGCAGTAATAATCGAGGCGATGCCACGATGTCCGCCTGAACCACCAGTCCGTTTCATACGCAGGCGGCCGAGCGGAATGTCTACATCATCATGCACGACAATACAATCCGCTGGCTGCAATTGGTATTGCTCACACACGCACACAACAGCTTGCCCACTGTGATTCATAAAGGTCTGTGGCTGAATAAGGCCAATCTTTTCCCCGTTCCGACGCGTCCAAGCCATTCGGGAGGAGCAGGCCGACTGAGCCAGACGGGTTCCCCATCGTCTGGCTAAGATATCAATGACCCAAAAGCCGATATTGTGACGAGTTTTTTCGTAGTCCCAACCAGGGTTTCCGAGCCCAATGACCGCAAACATCAGCCTATACGAGGAGTGTCATATTCATCGTATCTACGGCAACAGAGCACTCCATCACTCGCTCGGGGTCTCCCCACTCGGGGTTTCTCCATCTGCCGCTGCAGCGCCGTCCTCGACCGGAGCTTCGTCTGCTCCTTCTTCCGGCTCTACCTCCGCAACCGGAGCAACGACGGAGACAAGCACGAGCTGAGCATCCTCAAGCGCTGAGACCCCGGACGCCAATGTCACATCCTCAACCCGGATAACGTCGTTGATCTCAAGAGGCGTCACGTCGATCTCAATACTCTCGGGGATATCAAGCGGAAGGCATTCCACCATGATTTCACGGCGGAAGTGATGTAAGAATCCACCGGCAGTGACACCCTCCGCTCTGCCGACAAGATGGACGGGGACCCCAACCTGGATCGGTACCTGCACATCAATCTCATAGAAGTCGATGTGTAGCGGTTCCGTGGTCACGGGGTGGTGCTGAACATCCTTGAGGAGTGCAATTCTTCCATTGAGGTCTGTTGTCGGTGAGAGAAATTCAATCAGATGAGACCCCTCTAAGCTCTCGACCTTATACTGGAATTCCCGTGTATTGACGCAGACGGAAACGGAATCCTTGCCTGGACTGTAGAAGATGCCAGGCACCCTCCCCCCTCGTCGGAGCCGGCCCATTTCCCCTTTGCCTCTTTCTTGTCGCTGTTCCACACTCAGTTTGATGGTTTCCATGGTTTCCCTTCTCTATCCAACGGCTTACACGAATAAGGAGCTAATGGATTCTTCATTGTGAATCCGGCGGATGGACTCTCCGATCAGGGTCGCAAGGGAGAGGACATGAACTTTTCCGGTCTCTCGCGCCTCTGACGTAATGGGGATGGAATTGGTGACAACCAACTCCTCAAGCGTCGAAGCCCGCACCCGCTCTATAGCCGGGCCAGACAGCACGGCATGCGTGCAGCAGGCAATCACCGCTTGAGCCCCTGCATCTTGAAGCCCTTTTGCCGCTGCTGTCAAGGTTCCGGCTGTGTCCACCATATCATCAACGAGAATAGCGATACGGCCATCGACGTCACCGATCACATTCATCTCAATCACATCACGATTCGCCTTGCCCGCAATCTCGCTTTCATCCTCCTGCGCGCGGCGCTTATCAATAATGGCGAGTGAGGCTCCCATACGCTTCGCAAATGCACGGGCGCGCTCCACCCCTCCGGCATCCGGCGACACGACGCTCACGGGTTCGTTGCCAATGCGGGAGCGCAGATACGGCAACAGCACCGGGGCGGAAAAAAGATTGTCCACAGGAATATTGAAAAAGCCCTGGATTTGTCCGGCATGAAGCTCTGCAGTGAGCACCCGTGAGGCTCCCGCCGTGGTCAACAGATCAGCGACCAGTTTGGCACTAATAGGAACCCGCGGCGCAACTTTCCGATCCTGACGGGCATAGCCGTAGTACGGAATCACTGCCGTGATGCGATTCGCGGACGCCCGCTTGAAGGCGTCGATCATCAGCAGCAGTTCCATCAGATTATCGTTTCCTGGCGTACAGATGGACTGGACAACAAAGATATCCCCGCCCCGCACATTCTCGGTGATCTCAACCGCAATCTCACCATCGCTGAACGTGCGGATATCGGCCGCGCCGAGCGAGGTTCCCAAATAGGCACATATTTCTTGCGCAAGTGGACGATTTGAATTCCCGGAAAATATTTTTAGCACGGCAGGGTGTCTCACATGGATAGGGGTAGTTAGCGGTACCATTTTCTGCTCCTGCCCGGAAGAGAGGGAGCTGGGGAGGCAGGATTCGAACCTGCGAATGCCGGGACCAAAACCCGGTGCCTTGCCGGACTTGGCGACTCCCCAACAGGATGGCAGTGACAGTCGTATTGCGCTCGACCGCTCAGCTTCTCTTTATCTTCTCGAACGTCGATATTCCACACTCTGGCTGCTGGCCGTGTTGGGCAAGCTTCCGAATGATCCAATTGTTTAATGAAATCAACAGATTATAGAATCTGATGGACTTCCTTGAGGCCATAGCCATTAGCATCTTTCGCGAGAGAAGTCTACCTGCTCCTGCGGTTATGGATCAACCGTTAGCTGAGCGGCATCCTGCTCCAACAGCGTCACAACAAAGACGTTTTCCGGGCCAGCCAGAGCGGCCGCAGCGTACGTGGCGACCTCCTGCCTCGTAAAGATGCCAAAGACGGCGGAGCCACTCCCAGACATCAGGGCCACTTCCGCACCAAGGGCAGCGAGTTGCTTTTTTCTGTCCGCAATCAGGGGATATTCCGGCAGGACGGCTTGTTCAAGGTCATTAACGAAAAGGGCAGCATCCGGCCATTGCTGCGGGTCAAGTGGTGGAGTCCGGTCGATTGCCTGAGGCTTCGGCAAGTCCGGCTGAAGCGCGTCAAAACATTGATACGCCCACGGAGTTGAAACAGGAAAAGTCGGGGCCACAATGACGAGCCAGCGTTGCGGAAGAGCTGGAAGTGGCGTTAAAGTTTCCCCAATCCCGCCCACCCGAGCCAGCTGGCACGGGACAAAAAAAGGAACATCTGCACCAAGTTGAGCGGCCAGCCGACACAAATGGTCAGTGTTCAGTCCGAGTGAGAAGGCCTGGTTGAGCGCCTTGAGCACAGCCGCAGCATTGCTGCTCCCGCCGCCTAGCCCCGCACCAGCAGGAATATTCTTGTGCAAAGTAATAGTGATATGCGCACCAATGCCGGCTTCCTGACAGAGTAAGGCCGCCGCTCGATAGGCGAGATTTGACCGGTCGGTGGGAATTGTTGGATCGGTACACTGCACACAGATGTGTGGCTCCGCATCCACCGTCCTGTCTGTTGCAATTTCAATCTCGTCATACAGGCTGACGGGAGCCATCAGGGAGTCGAGCAAGTGGTAGCCATCGGGCCGCTGGCCAATAATGCGTAAAAAAAGATTGACCTTTGCGGGAGCAAGAACACGCATGGTTTTTCCTGTATGGCTTCCTCTCATACCTTGCAGACCAACGCTCCACTTGCCACAATACCAATGTGCACGACGTCATGACAGCCGCCCAAGAGGTTGCGCAGGCTATTGCGCGGCAGGCTGGAGAATTTCTCCAGGAAAATCGGTTTGCGACAAAACAGGTCAGTGTGAAAACCGATATGGTCGATTTAGTCACCAATGTGGACAAAGCGGCCGATCGTCTGATTACTGAACAACTCCGCACCCACTTCCCCACGCACACCATTATCGCCGAAGAGTCTGCTCAATCTGGTCCTCAGAGCCCATATTGCTGGTATATTGACCCCTTGGACGGCACAACAAACTTCGCACATACCTACCCGCATTTTGCCGTCTCTCTGGCACTCACCCATGAATCCACAGCCATCGTCGGCGTTGTGCATGACCCCGTGCGGAACGAGACCTTTAGCGCGCGGCGCGGGGGGGGCGCGCAACTCAATGGTAGTCCGATTCGTGTCTCCACGGCTTCCCGGCTGGATCAGAGTCTGCTGCTGACCGGATTCCCCTACGACCGCCGCAGCTATAGCGCTTTTTATCTACGGTACTATGAAGCCTTTATGCTGCGCACCCATGGAGTCAGACGGAGCGGGTCGGCTGCGCTGGACCTGTGCTATGTGGCGTGTGGTCGGGCCGATGCCTTTTGGGAATGGCGCCTCCATCCGTGGGATATTGCCGCAGGCTCGCTCATTGTAGAGGAGGCAGGGGGGCGGACCAGCGATTTCTCCGGCCACACGTTCGATCTGCATAGCGAACAAACCCTGGCCTCAAATGGCCATCTGCATGGGGCGATGCTGGATGTTCTCAAGCAACTCCCAGGCAGCCCGTCTTGAAGTCGTGCTATTCTGAGGGTAGAAGCGGACACGACACAGGCGTGGAGTTGTACTCAACGAACAGGCAAGGTATCGATAGAGAGACTTGGGGGGGTACGTAGTGGTGAGGCAGATGCCAATACTTATTGTTCTCGTTCTTCTCTTTCCGGCCTTCTGTCACGCGCAAAATCTATACGTGAGTGGCCATCGTGAGCTTATGCTGCGAACCGGACCGCATCACTCCAATAAAATCGTTGCCGTACTCAAGACCGGTGATGCGGTGACATTGATCCGTGAAACGGAAGAAGACTATTCCTTGGTCGCCTTGCCTGACGGACGCCAGGGCTATGTTGCCAAAGCGTATTTGACCGAGCAAATCCCAATAGCACATCGGGTACAGCTTCTTGAGGATCAAGTCGCCAGACAGAATCAGGAGTTAGCTCGTCTTCGAGAGGAAAACAGCCTGCTTCAAGCCGCACGGGAAGAAACACAGCGCACCGCGACGGAACAAAAAGCACAGCTCGAGACCATTACGATAGAGCGGAATCAACTGCAGCAGAACACCAGGATATCCAACTTTCTTGCCGGGGCGGGCGTGCTGCTTATTGGCTGGCTCTTAGGCTGGACCCGACTCAGGCTGCGGCGCAAATCGCAACACCGCCCTGGGTTAAACCTCTCGTGATAGTGGCCGCTGGATTCCGAAAAAAGTAACACACGTCACACTGAGGCAGACGCACAGGTGGCGCGTGCGGCCAGACTGCCTTACGCGGCCCGAGCCCACTTCTCCGGCATGTCCTGAAACTCTTTTTTCAAATAGGGCATGACCTCGGTGGCAAAGAGTTCCATATTTTTAATCGTTCGGTGGTGGGGCATATCACCAATTTGCAGCAGAGACAGCAAAATGCCATAGCCCAGCTTGCCGATTGATTCGACTAGGCGTTGCTTGACCGTCTCGACACTGCCCACCACGCAATAGCCACGCGCATTAAAATCGTCAAAAGACATATTCGCATAGTCCAGCTCGTCCGCAATATTGAGAATATGCCGCATGGATTGGTGGGTGACATAGCCCGGTGGGAACAACATATTGAGCGGGATACGCAGCCCTCTGTGATAGAGCCACAGCACATGCTCCGCAGCTTCTTCTCGGGCGCGTTCGTCCGTTTCCGCCACATAGATGGGCAGTAAATGACCCATCTGGTAGGGTGAGGCGGTATAGCCGGATTCTTCCGCCGCAGCGCGATACTGATCAAAATACATCTTGACCAGATCGTCAGACATATACACGGCCAGATACGGATACTTGCGGGCCGAGTCGGCACACCAGCCCATCGTCTCCTTGCTCCCAAAGCCGGGAATCCAGATTTGCGGGTGCGGTTTTTGATACGGGCGGGGCCAGACGTTCACGTAGCGGACCTGGTAGTGCTCCCCGTCAAAATAAAATGGCCCCGTCTCCGTCCAGGCGCGAATAATCAAATCGTGCGCCTCGCGGAAGCGCGCCAGCGAATGGGTTGGATTGACGCCCATCGAATAATACTCACAGCCAATGCCACGCACGAAGCCGGAGATGATACGCCCGCCACTGACCACATCCAGCATGGCGATTTCTTCGGCAACCCGGATGGGATGATCCCGCAGCGGCAGCCCATTGCCGACCATGGCAATTTTGACGCGGTTGGTACGCCGCGCCAGCAGCGCGCCGATGATATTCGGCGAGGGCATGGTGCCGTAGGTGTTCTGATGGTGCTCGTTCACACACACGCCATCAAAACCGAGGGTTTCCGAATACTCCAGCTCATCAAGATAGCGATTATAGAGGTCACGACCTTTTGTCGGGTCATAGTGTTCGTTTGAGAAGGTGACCCAGGCCGAAGGATATTTCGAGGTATCGTCAAAGTCTTCGGGAACGTGCGGCCATGGCATCAGATGAAAATTAAAGAACTGCATACACGCATCCTCCTTTACACATCTGCCCTATCACACCGGGGCAGATTTCCCGCAATCATTGCGCGTCCCTCTGCATTACTGCTTTTCTAGGATGCAGGTCAAGCTTCATCATGGACATGCGCTCTGCTAGCTTGTCTGGAGGGCGACCTGCGGCACTGGCAGGCGCATGACCCGTTCCGGAGCGGGCAGCGTGAGGGCGAGCAGCGCCGCGAGCACACCGGTGCTCGTACTCGTCAGAAACGGCACGGCATAATCTCCAAACTGAGTATACAAGAGGCCGCCTATCATGCCACCCGATCCCATACCGATGGACGCAACCATAAAGAACGCGCCCAAGATGGTCCCGATGGCCCGCGTGCCGAAATATTCTCGAAAGAGCATGGCATAGACCGGCATGGGTCCCCCAAAACCCAGCCCGAACAGGATGGCCCACGAGTAGAAAGAGGGCGCCTGGCGGGCTTCGATAAAAAACGGAATCATTACCGCCTGGAGACCGAGAAAGAGCGCAATCGCCCACTTCGCCCCAATCCGGTCGGCTAACAGACCGTTGATGATCTTCCCGACCATGCCAAACACGGCCATCAGCATGACGACGCGGGCCGCAACCGATTCCAGCACACCCACGTCAGTCATATGGTTGAAGCCGTGCAACAAAATGCACGAGTGACACATACAGCAGCCCAGCACCATAAAATTGAGCGTCCAAAAGGCGCGCGTCCGCATAGCTTCACCCAGTGTCATGCCGGGGGCTGAGACAGGGGCTGAGACATATACTGGATCATGCTTGAGTGCTGGGCCTGACTTCTGAGCCCCAGTCGATGCGACCTGCTTATCCCGCATGAGCAGAGAAAGAGGCAGGACCACCAGGGTGATAAGCCCGAGCCAGATATACGACCAGCGCCAGTCATTATGGGCGAGCAGGAAAACGGCCAGCGGGGCAAACACGGCCGAGCCCACATTCTGTGACTGGGCAAGAGCCAGCGCCAACCCCTGGCGCCTTACGAACCACTTGGTCACCAGGGCCACCATCGGGACCCCGGTCGCCGAGCGGCCGATCGCCAACACCACCCCAAAATACACATAGAGCTGCCACAGGGATTGCACCTGGCTCATCAAAAACGTACCCGCCACAAAGAACAGACCGCCGGCAATAATCACCCACTTGGAACCAAAATGATCACTCAGACGGCCACAGATCAGGCTGGAGAGGCCAAAACTGATCCAGCTTATCATCGACGCGATCGACACTGTGCCACGATCCCATTCAAACTGCGCGGCAATAGGTTTGAACATAATGGCGAAAGATTCGATGACACCATACATGCACAGGCTGATGACAAGGCCGGCAAAGACGATGACCCACCCGTATGAGGATTGTTCTTGTTCCACTCGTTCGGCTTGCGGCATGCGCCCTACCTTCTCTTCAATGGAGGAATGACCCTATTCCAAATAGGCGGTACATTTAATCTCGACAAAGAGTCCAGGCATCGCCAAGGCGGGAGTTCCGATCCCCGTCCAGGTCGGGAGTCGGTCAAGATTCGTAATATAGCGATCTTTGACGGCAATAAAGAGTGCCAGGTCGCGCAGGTCGGTATGGTAGGTGACCATTTCCACGACATCGTCAAACGTCGCTCCGGCTTCGGTCAGCACTGTTTTGACGTTTTCAAACGCCTGCACAAACTGCGCCTCCTTATCCGCCACGACCTGCAAGTTCTCATCCCGGCCGACCTGCCCGGCGATATACAAGAAATTCCCGGCCCTCACGCCAGGAGAGTAGCGGAAGCGCTCTCTGATATTCCGCATTGCTGCTGGGGTAATATCGGTACGTGTGGACATGGTGCCGTTCCCTCCCTGTGTGCCTTCGCATACCAGGCAGGGGGACGGAAAGATAGGGGAAAGCCGAATTGACGGGCGTCTCCCTTCTCATTTGTCGCTGCCTTTGTTACGAGAACGTATCAGGAGGGATGTATTATGGCTGATCAACTCGCCCACCTCGACGCCCTGGCCCAGGCCGCCCTGGTACGCACGGGGGAAGCAACGCCGCTCGAACTGGTAGACGCCGCCATTGCCCGCATTGAGCACGTCAACCCACGGCTCAACGCCGTGATCACGCCTCTTTTTGAGAAAGCGCGCGACCAGGCTACATCGTCGCAGTTGCCCGACGGGCCGTTCAGCGGCGTCCCGTTTCTCCTCAAGGACTTTGGCTGTCATTCCGCCGGCGACCCTTATCATCAAGGCAGCCGCTTTCTGAAAGAGCTCGGCTGGACGGCAAAAGAAGACACCTATATGGCCGCCAAACTCAGAGCCGCGGGCTTCATCTTCCTGGGCAAGACCAATACGCCCGAGTTTGCGACCATGCCGACGACCGAACCGGACGCCTACGGCCCGAGTCGGAATCCCTGGAATACGGAGCATTCCACCGGCGGCTCCAGCGGGGGCGCCGGCGCGGCCGTGGCCTCGGGCATGGTCCCGGCGGCCCATGCCAACGACGGGGGTGGTTCGACCCGCGTACCGGCCAGCGAGTGCGGGCTGGTCGGGCTCAAATCCACCCGTTCGCGCGTCTCCCTGGGGCCGGAATACGGCGAGGTCTGGCAGGGCTTGGTCAACGAACACGTGGTGACGCGGAGTGTCCGCGACACGGCCACGATTCTGGATACGATTGCCGGCCCCATGCCGGGCGATCCGTATTTTGCCACCCCACCGCCGCGTCCCTTTCTCGCAGAGGTCGGTGCCGACCCGGGAGTATTACGGATTGGCGTCCTGGCGGATTTCCCTGGGCAGGCAGCTCCCCTGCACCTGGACTGCGTCGCCGCCGTCCAGGCAACGGCCCAGCTTCTGAGTTCACTCGGCCATACGGTTGAGGAGTCCTGTCCCAGCGCGCTGAACGATGAGCAAGAACGCCGGCGACACGTGTGGGCGATTTTGACGAGCGCCATCGCCTCTCATATCGACACCTTGGGCAAGCAGACGGGCAAAGCCGTCACCCAGGACGATGTGGAGATTCACACCTGGGCCATGGTGGAAATCGGTCGGGCGCGCACCGCGACGCGCTATATCGAAGCCCTGGAGTGGCTCCAGGCCGACACGCGCCGGCTCGCCCGCTGGTGGCAGCCCGAAGACGGCTCAGCCGGCTTTGACATCCTCGTCACTCCAACCATTGCCGAGCCCCCGCCCCGGTTGGGAGAGTTTGTCTCCACAGCGGAGAACCCCCTGGGGGGTGCGCGGCGTTCGGCCACCCTCATGCCGTTTACCGTGCCGTTTAATGTCACCGGCCAGCCGGCCATCTCGCTGCCGCTGCACTGGAACAACGCGGGGTTGCCGATCGGCGTTCAACTCGTGGCCGCCTATGGCCGAGAGGACATCCTGTTTCGCCTGGCCTCACAGCTTGAGCAGGCCAAACCCTGGGCGGAGCAGTGGCCCTCGGTGCGGGCAGAGTAAGCAACACTTGGTCCGCACTAATCAGAGATTCTATTCCCCGGTCGGGAGCCTTGAGCCTCCTGGTAAGCGACCCACCTTTTCCCATAAGCGGCTGATAGCTCGGAGAGCGTTATGAGTGGGCCGCTGTTTGTGCTGCCGGTGGCCCTGTTTGCCACCATGCTTGGCAGAGCCTCAGATACCTCGCCGCCGTTTGCTTGCAAATAACGCAAGCATCTGCCATAGAGATCCGGTGAACAGCAAGCACCGCAAAACCCTGGCCGCTGTCTTCACCGACCCGGTGTCAGGCACCATTGAATGGGCGGCGGTCAAGAGCCTGCTGCGCGCCGCTGGTGCCAGGGTTATCGAGGGACGCGGCTCACGGGTACGGTTTGAGAAGGATGGTCAGGTCGAAACGTTTCACCGCCCACACCCCACCAAGGAAGCCAAACGCTATCAGGTCCGTGCTGCCCGCGCGTTCCTGGAACGGATCGGAGTAAGCCCATGACCAATACCATGCGCTACAATGGCTATTCGGCCCGGATTGAATATGACGACGATGACGGAATCTTCGTAGGCCGGATCGCTGGTATTCACGACGGCGTAGGCTTTCATGCGGATACGGTAGGAGAGCTGCGAGCAGCCTTCCATGAGGCCGTCGAGGATTACATTGAGACCTGCGCCAAGATCGGCAAAAAGCCGCAGAAGACCTTCTCCGGCCAAGTGATGTTCCGTGTCAGCCCCGAGGTGCACCGTAAGGCTGTCCTCGCGGCCGAACTGTCCGGCAAAAGCCTGAACCAGTGGGCCGAAGAGGTGCTGGACCGCGCCGCGAGTTAGAACCGTCACCGCACTAAAAATTTCAGGGAGCCGGCTCAGCGCCACGGTCCCGCTTGCACGCGTCCATGTGCTGCCGTGCCTGCGCTTGTCTATCTTTTCCCACAGGCGGCTGATAGCTCGGATGGCAGTATGAGTGGGCCGCTTTTTGTTTTGTCGGTGGCGCTGTTTGCCACTATGCTCGGTAACGGGGTGGTGATTCCCTTTATCCCCATCTATGCCCAGGAGTTCGGAGCGAGCGGCGTGGCCGTCGGCATCCTGTTCGGGGCGCACTCGGCCTCTCGAACTTTTTTGCTACCCCTCATCGGTCGGGCCTCGGACCGACATGGCCGCAAGGCGTTTTTACTCTGGGGGCTGTTCTGCTACGCCCTCAGCTCGGTTGCCTATCTGCTCGCCAACAGCCTCTTGACGCTCGTCGTGATTATGGCTCTCCAAGGAATAGCCACCGCCATGGTTCAGCCGGTTTCGATGGCGTATGTGGGCGACCTGACTCCCAAAGGCAAGGAGGGGGCGTATGCCGGCTATGTCAACACGGCCTTTCTGGGCGGTGTGGCCGGGGGACCGATCTTGGGCGGAGTGATTAAAGATCTGTTCAATATGCAGGCCAGCTTTATTCTCTTGGGGGTCCTGAGCCTGTTGTCTTTACTCCTGCTGCTCTTCTTCTTACCCGAAGTCCAGAAACAGCATGCGGTAGAAAAAAAAGAGGAGGCCTCCTGGCGCACGATTTTATCCTCGCGACCCATTCTGGGTGTCTCCCTCTTTCGGGTGGCGTATGCCTTGTCCAGCACCCTCATTTGGGTCTTTGTGCCCCTGCTGTCGGCCTCCCTGCTGCCGCTGACCACCTCGCAGGTGGGAGCGCTGATTTCCCTGAATGTCTTGATCAGCGCCGTCCTTCAGGCGCCGTGCGGACGGCTGTCCGATCACATGAATAAAGCGGTCCTGATCGGTATTGGTGGCCTGATCAGCGCCGTTTCCCTGGCCGGTTTTCCCCTGGCCTCAACGTTCTGGCATTTACTCGGTCTGAATGCCTTGGTCGGCACGGGGTTTGGGCTGGCCTATCCTGCCCATATGGCGCTGGCCATGGAGCACACGCCGGGCTCGAGTATGGGAACGGTGATGAGTGCGCTCTTGACGGTCCATAGCTTTGGAATGACCATCGCTCCGCCTGTTTTCGGTATCGTGGTCGATTATTATGATTTGAGCAGTATGTTCTATAGCGCGGGCCTACTGAGTGTCGTGTGTACAGCAGCCTGCTATTACTTCACCCATGACTCTGACACCCTCCTCCAGGCCGGGCGAGCTGTTGAAAAAGAGCCCGCTATAGTAGATTAAGACCAGACGAGAGAGAAGAACAGTGCGCAAGGCGTGGATCTTTGTCAGTGCAATATGTGTCTGGCTCGGCATAGGGTGGACCTCCGCCCTCGCCCAGTCCGAGCTGCTGGGCCTGCAGAAAGTCCAACTCTCAGTACAAGGCAATCGACGCTCTGTCCTCTTTCAGTTCTCGCGTCCACCGGATGCCGTTAACTCGTTTTCCCTCGCGTCCCCCTCTCGTTTGGTGATTGACGTACAGGGCCCGCGTCGGGGCACACCAACAGCTGTGTACCAGGCAGATGACGAACTCCTTGCCCAGGTTCGCCTCGGGACGCATCCGGACTATCTCCGGCTTGTCCTGGACCTCAAAGCGGCCAAGATTCCGCCCTTTACCGTAGAACAACGCACCGACCGGGTTGTCATTGTCTTTGTCCATGAAAACGGGGCTGGAGTAGAAGCCTACTCCCAGATCCTTTTTTCGCATACCAATAAGACAGCAAAGGCATCGCCTAAGCCTGAAACGGAAAAAGCTCCACCCAAGCCGCCCCAAATGGCTCGCGCTCGTCTCGTCCCCCCAGAAACGCCCGCACCGTCCGTGCCACCACCACTACCGGCCCCCACTCCGCAGCCTGAGGCCGAACCAGCCGCTCAACCATCCGACCCGTTGCCTCAGCGGTCTTTATCATCCCAGGCCCTGCTCCACTTGCGGCAGGGACAAGAGTTTTACGATAACGGGGAGCTAAAAAAAGCAATCGCCGAGTGGCGCGAAACCGTTCGCCTCGCTCCGACCAATGCCAAAGCCCATCACCTGCTCGGGTTGGCGCTTGGGGATCATGGCGCGCGTGACGAGTCGATTGACATGTTACGGGCGTCGCTACGGCTCGATCCGTATAATGCCATGGCGCAGGTTCACCTTGCCCGTACGCTCGAAACCAACGGCACTGTCCAAGAGGCCGTGGTCGCGTATCGTAAAGCACTCAAACTCGTGCCCACCTCGTCGTATATCCATGACCGCTTGGGTCATATTTTTGCCGCGCAGGGCAATCACCAAGCCGCAGCGGACGAGTGGCAACAGGCGATCTCCTTAGACCCGGACTATGCCTACACCCATGCCAATCTGGGTGAGGCGCTTGAAAGCTTGGGGCAGGAGACACAGGCGCTGACCGCCTATGAGCGCGCGGTCGAGCTGGACCCGCAGGCGGCTTTTGCGTCCGAGGTCAAGAAGCGGATTGACCGCCTCCGCGCCTCGGAATCGTAGGTCGTTGTCGCGGACTAGAATTGAAAGATCGCGCTGAAAACACTCTCGTGACGACTGTCGCCGGGGCGACCGTACAGGTCGCCAATGGCCCACGGACCTGGGTCGTGCGAGCGGACCCGCCAGAAGAAATTTTGCTCGAACCGCAAGACAAAATGGTTTGACCACAGGTAGTCCATAGCAAATTTATTATACGCCCCTGTAGAGAGCGGATCGAGCGCAAACACAAACAATGGCTGCCAGAGCCCGCCTGGCCCATAGCTGGTGGAAGCAGAAAAGGTAATGACGAACTCGTTCTGATCGATTTTGTCTGCGTTCGTGCTGATGAATCGACCCGGCACGGCCTCACCATCCATGTGAGCACGCCGGACGGACGGAATGCCGCGGTAGAGCCGGCTGTAATCCAGATAGCGCCGCCAGAAGAACTGCGCGGAGAGGAAAAACGTCCGTATATCATTCAGCGGGCGTATCCAGGTCGGACGGTCAATGGCCAGCATGACGACCGAGCGGTTGGCCGTGTCGAATTGATTCTGGTCCGGGTCGATCCGGGCCGACGCGCCCGGGGCAATCGTGACCGGCACACCCGTCGTAAAAGTCGTTTCCACCCGGAAAACCGACTGCGTATATTTTTCCTCCGAATAATTGGCCGCAACGCCGACCACATGGGAGCGCGGATGCTCGGTTTCGAGCACGGCCCGCAAAGTATTGCCCTCAAGACGGCCTGAGCGAAACTTGAAGCCGGGGTCGGCGGAAAAGCCGTAGAAATAGTTGAGGCTGAAATCGATTCCGCCCCAGATAGCCTTGAAGCGCACCCCGGCCTGGCCATTCTTGAGTTTTTTGCTTGGCTTGCCGTCTCTGACCGTGAGGTCAAGATCACGGAGTTCCCCCCTAATCAGGGCGGAATTCGCAACCGCAGACAGGCCGTCGCCAATAAACCCCCACGGCCGACGGGGGTCCCCGGCGACCTTATTGGGCTGAAAATCCCACGGAATCCAGACCGCCTCGACAAAAGATTCTTCGAGCGGACCGAATTTGCCGATGTCGTAAATCGCCCGCGCCATCCACAGCGGGATACGGATATCCTCCCAGGGCTCCCAGTTGGCGTGCCAGCGCAGATCGAGCGGATTGATGACATCCAACGCCCGAAAATTATCGGTCTCCCCCCACACGACTTGCTGGCGACCTAGCCGCAGGGTAAACGGGGGCATCACCAGATCGACAAAGGCTTCGCGGAGTTTGTACTCGAACTGCCGGTTGAGTCGTTCATCCTTGCCGAACGCTTCGCTATACGTGTGCCGAATATCATAAATCGATTCGTACACGCCGCGACCGATGAGGGTCAGCGTGGCCTCTTCGAGCGGGCCGGTGCCGAAACGACCAAAGGCTTGACTCTCCCGCAAAAAATAATACTTGCCCTCCAGTTGCGCCGTATTGCGCTGCATGATGAGTTCCGCATCCCGGAACATCGGCGTGCGGAGAATGTTTTGGGTTTTGACAAACCCTTCGAGCTCAATGTCATCGGTGACATTGATAATGCCCCACGACGGTGCCGGCAGCACGGCCAAGGCGAGGAAGAGGACACACGAGGTGAAGCAGATACGAAGGCGCATGTTCATCCTATCATGAGGGGGCTTTTCCTAGCGCCGCCCGCTGACCATATTGCGGACGGAATAGAATTGCTTGGCCCGCCCTGGGGAGAAATGTCTCGTCATGACATAACAGTGCATATACGTAGCGTGCGGCTTTTTAGCGTTAATATCGGTCTCTCCAAGATGGTAGAATATCCCTTGCCCAACATTATTCGCGTAATCCAGCTTCATATAGGGCGCTTGGGTGGCGGTCTCATGGGCATAGCTCTCGGAATACTTGAGAAAGTGCTGGTTCATACGCAAAAGGTGATCGTCCTGCCGGTCGAAGCCGAACATCCACAGCGTCCAGAACGTCTCAGTGTCGACAAAGATGATCTTGTGACTATACGGGTGGTTTGCGGCTTTGGGGTCAATCAAGAGCACGTGGGCCTCACGCACCTCCCAGCGCGCATCCTTCGGTACCCATAGGTGCGGGCCGCCGGCTTCCGGATTAGTCTCGACATTGATCGTGCCCAGCACCCGCCTCTTTCCCAGATAGCTCCAGTTGTGCTCATACACCTTGCCGCCAAAGCCTATGAAGTCTTCCATGGTGAAATCCATGCCCATGACCTCGCTGGTGCGCTCGGAGGCCAGCGTCCGCCGCGGCTTGCGCTGGGCGGGCATATACATCCAACCATTGTCCTCTTTGTAGTGATCCACATAGGTTTTGGTCAGCATCTTCGCCCCGGCCATGTCACGTGGCGAGCGGAATTCCATCAGCTGCTTGGTTCTCACTTCTTCATAGCCCGGCACCAAGCAGTGGTCCCCCTGGGCATAACGGGAAGTGATGGCGGTAAACTCAAACTGGCGGTCCAACTGTCCGTTCGGACTCCGCGACCACGCCACCATAGGCATGACATAGTCCTCGGCCCCAGGTCGCCATAACATATTCCAGACAACTTTCTGCGCCGCCTGCGGGTCGTCGGACTCGATGTTCGGGAAAGGAAAACCCCCGCCTTTAAATCCGGTCAGTACACCCTGCTCATCCAGTTGGTAACCAGACGGGACATTCTTACCCCAATCTTCCGGGGGCGGGTACGTCCCGGTTTCTGCAAGCTCCATGTCCATGCCGTCAAAGAAGTAGTATTCCCAGGCCGTCTGGGGAATAAATGATTCAAGTACGGCGCGGTCTTTGAGGGTGAGATGCTGGCCGGGGGTCAGCTCGGTCTCCGGACGGGCGTGCTCGATCCAGTTCCGCAGCGTGTCATAGCTCTGGTCCGGGTTGGCCAGCGCGGTTGTGGGTGGCACCCAGAGGCCACTGAGCACCAGCGCCAAGGCGACCATCAGAAAATATGAAAAAAAGCTGACCGGTCCCTGTAGCGCTTGCTTCTCCATATCATGTACCCCTCTTGTCTGAAAGCTAAAGAGGTCTAGCGCCGCCCACTGACCATATTGCGGACGGAATAGAATTGCTTCGCCCGCCCTGGGGAGAAATGTCTCGTCATGACATAACAATGCGAGAAAGTCGCGTGCGGCTTTTTGGGGTTAATATCGGTCTCTCCAAGATGGTAGAATAACCGCTCCCCGACATTATTCGAGAAATCCAGCTTCATATAGGGCGCTTGGGTGGCGGTCTCATGGGCATAGCTCTCGGAATACTTGAGAAAGTGCTGGTTCATACGCAAGAGGTGATCGTCCTGCCGGTCGAAGCCGAACATCCACAGCGTCCAGAACGTCTCGGTGTCGACAAAGATGATCTTGTGACTATACGGGTGGTTTGCGGCTTTGGGATCAACCAAAAGCACGTGGGCCTCGCGCACCTCCCAGCGGGCGTTGTGCGGCACCCAGAGGTGCGGGCCGCCGGCGTCCGGGTTGGTCTCGACATTGATCGTGCCCAGCACCCGCCTCTTTCCCAGATAGCTCCAGTTGTGCTCATACACCTTGCCGCCAAAGCCCATGGCGTCTTCCATGGTATAGTCCATACCCATGACCTCGCTGGTGCGCTCGGAGGCCAGCGTCCGCCGCGGCTTGCGCTGGGCGGGCATATACATCCAACCATTGTCCTCTTTGTAGTGATCCACATAGGTTTTGGTCAGCATCTTCGCCCCGGCCATGTCACGTGGCGAGCGGAATTCCATCAGCTGCTTGGTTCTCACTTCTTCATAGCCCGGCACCAAGCAGTGGTCCCCCTGGGCATAACGGGAAGTGATGGCGGTAAACTCAAACTGGCGGTCCAACTGTCCGTTCGGACTCCGCGACCACGCCACCATAGGCATGACATAGTCCTCGGCCCCAGGTCGCCATAACATATTCCAGACAACTTTCTGCGCCGCCTGCGGGTCGTCGGACTCGATGTTCGGGAAAGGAAAACCCCCGCCTTTAAATCCGGTCAGTACACCCTGCTCATCCAGTTGGTAACCAGACGGGACATTCTTGCCCCAATCTTCCGGGGGCGGGTACGTCCCGGTTTCCGCAAGCTCCATATCCATGCCGTCATAGAAGTAGTATTCCCAGGCTGGCTGAGGGATGAGCGGCTCCAGGATGGCGCGGTCTTTGAGGGTGAGATGCTGTCCGGGGGTCAGCTCGGTCTCCGGACGGGCGTGCTCGATCCAGTTCCGCAGCGTGTCATAGCTCTGGTCCGGGTTGGCAAGCGCGGTTGTGGGCGACACCCAGAGGCTGCTGAGCATCAGCGCCAGGACGGCCACCGGGAAATACGATAAAAAACAGACGGGCCTCTGTAGCGCTCGCTTCTCCATATATGCGCCTCTCTTGTCTGAAAGCAAAGAGAACTTTACTTTTGTGTAGATTTCTTTACTCGTAGTAAGTATTGTACATATCCTCTTCAGTCAAGGGAAAGTTTTCATCTTTATCTAAGGGGTAGGGATGGCAAAAAGGCGCCAACTCGTAGAAGCAGAACTCCTCCGTAGCGCCACCGACTGCTTTACGCAGCGCGGTTACCGCGAAACAACGCTCGATGACATCGTCTCCTTGGTCGGCATTTCCCGGGTGACGTTCTACACCTATTTTGAGAGCAAGGCCGCTCTGCTCACCGCGCTCTTTACCCGCTCCCTCAAAAACTATCGGGCAACATTGGAGGAGCTCTTGGCCCGACCCCTCTCGCGTCCGGAGAAGATTCGACAGGTGATGGCGCATCAGATCGCTTCGCTCACGACCGACCGGCCACTCTTTCGCCTCCTGTTTCGCGAGGAGGCAAACCTCCCACCGGAAACGATCCGGGTCGTTGAAAAAATGCAGCGAGAGATTGATCTTCTCATCGAGAACGAGATTCGGAGCGGGATCGCGAGAGGCGAGGTCATCGATGAAAACCCCCGACTGCTGATGCACGCCTTTACCGGAATGTGCAACTGGCTATACCGTTGGTATCAGCCTGGGGGTGATATTACGCCTGAGGAAATCGTTCGGGTCTTCAGCCGTCTGCTCGAATCCGGAGGGCTCACGCCCGAAGCGCGGGCGGACAGTGGCACGATTATGCGCTCGTTGCAGCACGTCGAAACCCATCTCACTGACGTGCAGCAGGAACTGGCAACCCTCTCTCATCAGCTTCGTCTCGGCCACGACCCCTCACGCCCATAGGCAGCAGGCTGGGTATCCAGGCAAGCAGCATCATGCAAAGAAAACGAACCGGCTTCAAGGTCTTCGCTGCCGTACAGATCAGGCTTGGGCTCCTCGCCCTCGTCTTAGGGCTGTCCCCTGCCTTTGCCCAGTCCGCGGCTCTCCACTTACAGGAAATACGCCTGACGGCTGAGGGGGAAACGCGGCTGGTCCTGTTTCAGTTTTCTCATCCGCCTGACTCCATCCGGTCGTTCTCCCTGTCATCGCCCTCACGCATTGTCATTGATGTGCATGGTCCGGTGCAAAACGTGCCGTCCCGTATCTATCAGGCAGAGGACGCGCTCCTCACACACGTACGCGCCGGATCGCATCCACAACGCCTGCGCCTCGTCCTGGACCTCAGCGGCCAAACAGTGCCGGTGCATTCGGTTGAACACCACGAGACCGAAGTGCTTGCCAAACTCGGCAAACCGGGCGAAGAGCAAGACGGTGGCCCTCCACCGGTCCAGACACAGGTACTCTTTTCGCGGTCTCAGACAACGCTGGCTTCCCAGCCCGGACGCAAGGGTCCAGCTCCGGTCTTGGCTTCGATCCCAACCCCGTCTCCCCCTTCCCCGCCGGCTGACTTGACGCCAGCCCCTTCTTCAGAACCCTTATCACAACAAGCCCGTTATCATCTTGAACAGGGACAAATTCTCTATGATGCCGGCAAGGTTGACGAGGCCATCGCCGAGTGGCAAGAAGCCCTGCGCTTAGCCCCGCAGGCCGCCCGGGCACATCACCTGTTAGGGCTTGCATTCCGAGACCAAAAAGATCACACCCAAGCAGCGGCTGCCTTTCAGCAAGCGCTTCGGATTGAGCCGGATAATGCCACGGCACATGTCCATCTTGCCCGCGCGTTCGAAGCGCTGGGGAAGGAGCAGGAGGCGTTTGACACCTATCAAAAAGCCTTACAGTTGGTTCCCTCCGCACCGTACGTCCACAATCGGCTGGGATATATATTAGCCGGGAGGAAGGACTGGCAGGGTGCCGCAAATGAGTGGTACCAGACCATACAGTTGGCTCCTCGTTACGCCTATGCCTATGCCAACTACGGCGAAGCGCTCGAAAAGATGGGCAGGCAGAAAGATGCCTTGTCTACCTACAAGAACGCCGTACCAATCTGCGTTCGCTTTACGCAAGCGTTTGAGGATCGGCGAAAAAAAAGCAAGGCAGAGGCCCTGTGCGCAGAGATACGCAAACGTGTGACGCGTTTACGAGGATCGTAGCGAGAAAACAGCAGCGATGGAGAAAAAAGCCGCTTTCCTCTTACTCGTCATGACGTTGACCGGGATGGGTCTGATAGCCCCCTGGCAGAGTGTTGCGCAATCTCTTGCTCGGCCCTCGGGATTATATGTGCAGGAGATACAGCTCGCTCAGGACAGAAACCAACGGACCCTCAGCCTGCACTTTTCCCAGCCGCCGGGCTCTGTCCACGCCTTTGCCTTACTCTCACCGGCCCGCTTGGTCATTGATGTCAGAGGAGAAGTCGAGCGCTTAGCCTCAGCCACGTATGCCCCAGCCGATGCACTGATTGCACGGGTCCGGGCTGGCTCCCATCCTCACTACACCCGTTTCGTGCTTGACCTCAAAGCGAACCAGATTCCGCCTTTTTCGGTTGAACAACAGGCACATGTGGTGACTGCTATCCTGAACAAGCCGGACAAGCCGTACGCTTCCAATGACAACGCTGAACGAGCTGATGGTCCTCAACAGGGCAACACGCAGGTGCTCTTTGCCCGCGCCCCAGAGACCAACTCTCAGCGCGTTCTCCCCAGGCCCGCCCAGGCGCCCGCGTCTCCCGCGCCGACGGTCTTCGCGAAAAAAGTGGCGAAAAATCTTCCTCCGCCCTCACTCCGCCGAGCAACGCCTCCTGTCCCCGCACCACGTGTGACGCCTGACAGAGAAGTTCCGACACAGGCCGATCCCTTACCGCCATCTTCCCAGGAACTGAGAGCGGCTGTCCCGCTCAAGGACACTCCGCCAGCAGTCCCTGAACTGCCAGCGCCCGCCCCGGTCATCTCGTCTCAGGACACCTCGCAACCACCGCCTGTGTCATCCACCGCCTCGCAGCATCTCAGACAAGGCTATACCCTCTATAATCAAGGAAATTTAGATGGGGCGATTCGCCAATGGCGCGAAGTCATACACCAGGCTCCCAACCATGCTGAGGCGCATTATCGGATAGGAGTAGCCCTGCAAGAACGCGGAGAGTTGACCCAGGCAATTACGGCATTTCGCGAAGCCGCGCGCCTCAATCCGGATGACGCGACCACCCATATTCATCTTGCCCGGGCATGTGAGGCCGAAGGGAGTGCCCAAGACGCGCTGGTAGCCTATCGCAAAGCCTTGCAGTTGGTCCCGACTTCAGCCCATGTGCATCATCGCGTTGGGCACTTGCTCGCGGCAGCAGGTGATCTGACAGGGGCTATGCACGCATGGCGGCAGACGATCCATCTTCAGCCTGATTACGCCTATGCCTATGTGAGCCTCGGGCAGGCCCTCGGGCAGACGGGCCAGACGGGCGAGGCTGTAGCCGCCTATGAGCAGGCTCTTCGATTAGATCCCCGAGCGCCTTTTGTCGCCGAGGTGCGTCAGCAGCTTGCTCGGCTGCGGGCGGCTGAACCGTAATCCGTGCGGTCCCTGCGCGAGGGCCGCCTCTGGACGAGGGAGGCGCAGGGCAGCCTGAAATTTCGGGATCGACAGAATACGCCCAACCGTGCGGCTGAGCGCCAGGGTGAGGGCATCGTCAGCCGTGTGATAGCGGTGTTGCGTGCCCCCTCGCGGCGGGTCGTGGATAACGTCCCAGACCCGCTCTTGCCACACGATCCGACCGGACGGCAGCTGATGCAGCGAGAGTCTCAGTGAGACCGCGGCGCGTGTGGGTCCGCGGACCGGCAATTCGAGCCGACGCGATCCGACCCGGACCTGTTGATAGCGGCGCAGGCTGAACAGAGAAAAATCGTCTATCGTACAGCCCAGGGCATAGGTCGCCCGCTGATTCTCCGCTGACAGCGGCTCCGGAAACGGAAACGGCAGCATTTCCGTTTCAATGCCAGCCTCGCGAAAGTGCAAAGTCAGGGCGTATTGTACGGTCTCGGGAAGCCGGGCGAGGGTAAAGAAGGTCTTGGGAATATCCGGGAGCTGCGGCATCCCCGCGTCCATGTGGCGCAATGTTCCGAGATCGGGGACGCTGCCAGCCGGAGCGATGGTCACTTGTCCTTCTTCAAAATTCAGACCGGAGAATCCGATGAGCGTGCCTTGGTCATCAGGCAGCGAAATGTTTTTCTGTCGAGTTTCGTGGATCCGCACAGACGAGCGACGATCAAGCGGCCGTAAGACGAGCACATACAGCGGTGGAAGCATAGGGGGCTTCCGCCGCGTCAATCTCGGAATATATCCAACGCTGACGGGGTGGACTTTCGGGGGACGCTGTACACGGCGCAATATTTCCGTCAGCCATACGCCGTCATCAGTCACAGGGCCACATCCAACCAGACCCCCAACGAGCAGCAGGCCAAGGAGCAGCCACGAACGGGGATATTGAAAAGGGGGTGTATGACCTCTGCACATGTTTTGGATTTCGACCCTCCGAGGCTAACAGGAGACCCGTGGGACGCCTGCACGCACTGTACTATGCCTGTGCATCAGTCGCTAGAGGGATGAACAAGCCAAACGACACAAAACTTACGTCCGCTAGTGATAGGGTCGAGCGATCTCTCCCACTGGCATATAGTGCGCAGTGACAGTAAGAAGGGGCCAGAGGATTTCTCAAATGTCACATTCCCCTACGACTGATCCGTTTACGGATATCTTGAGTACTACGAACACACACCGTGCCCAGCATGGCTGTGGGGCTTACCCGTATGATAAGGGTACATTACTTGGAGTCCTTGCGGCGGCAGTCGAGGCGAGTCGGATTATCGAGGTGGGGACCGCCCTTGGTTACAGTGCCCTCTGGCTTGCCCACGGCGCTCCAGATGCGCAAGTCGATACTATTGAGAGCGACCCTGAGCACGTCCGTATCGCCCGTCAACACTGCATTGACTATCAGATGAGCAACCGCGTCCACGTCCACCACGGTGATGCCCTGACAGTCCTCGACAGCCTTGACCCAAACGCCTACGATCTCGCGTTCTTCGACGGCTTCGCGCCTACTCCACAGCTGGTCACGGGTCTCTATCAACGGCTACGAACCGGCGGTGTTCTGGTGTGTGCAAATCTGACGCTCGGTCCTCACAACGCGGACGATCTCCTCGCTGATCCAGACGCCTGGCTGGTACATTCATTCGGTGAGACTGCCATTGCGGTGAAGCGTTGATTCAGTAGCCCCGTTCCCAGTCCAGTACATTCAGGAGGGCTTGGCCGGTAACGTAGCGCTGTAGATTCTCGCAGAATAGCTCCAGGCCCTTTGCCTGCTGCACATCCGTTCCACCTGACGTATGCGGAGTAATCACCACATTCGGCAATTGCCAGATTTCCTCCGGTGGCGGCCCGGTGAATTCTCCAGTGTAGACGTCCAGACCAGCCCCGGCGATCCAGCCGTTATGTAACGCTTTGGCGAGTGCAACTTGCTCAATTATTTCACCCCGGGCCACGTTGATGAGATACGCGCTCGGTTTCATCCGACGCAGCTCGGCTTCACCAATGAGTCCGTCCGTTTCCGGTGTCCATTGGCTACTCACCACGACGAAATCACTCTGCTCAAGCAAAACCGCGAGTTCTGAGGGCGGCAGGAGTTGGTCGATGCCCTGCGTCTGACTCTGCGAGGTGGCTGCTGAGCGCCGGGTTGCCACGACCCGCATGCCCACGGCTTTGGCCAGACGCGCAACAGCCCTCCCAATGCCACCCAGGCCGATAATGCCGACGGTTTTTCCCTGGACCAGTATGGGCCGATAGGCTCGACGTTCGAACGCCTGCTTGGTCTGATCATGAAAAGCCTGAGGAAGCGACTTTGCAAAGAGAAAGATCAGGGACAACACATATTCTGCAATAGGCAAAGAGTTATTCAGACCGCGCGACGTGGTCACAACCACATCGCTGCCCCAGATATCGCACATGCGCAGATTCGAGGCACCCGCCGGTGTTTGGTGGAGCCACTTGAGACGGGGCGTCCGAGCATGCAGATCGAGCGGGAAAGGGAAACGAATGCAGATGACCTCGGCTTCAGCCAGCAGGGCATCCCGCTCGGCGCGGGTTGAGGTGTTTGCCGCGACGAGCGATTGCGGCACGTAGCGACGAACGGATTCCGCAGGCCAGGTCTCGGCGTACTCAACCTCGAAATTCCCGCGTGCATCGACAACCCGAATACGGGAATCAATGGCCTCGATCTTTTCTATGGCGTCTTCCCCCACAGTGCCAAGGAGGAGGATATTGAGAGGCGGGGCCATTCGGGTTGCCGTCAGTCTGTCTTACTCGGCGCCGAGGGCATCGAGCGCCGCGCGGGCGCATTCGATGTCTTCATCTTCTGTCCCGCCGCTGGCTCCGACGCCACCGAGAAATTCACCGTTCACCGCAAGCGGCAAACCCCCGCCGGCCAAGAGCAACGGCCGGCCGATAATCTCCGCCACACTCGTGAATAACTGCGAGCGGGATTCCGCCAGTTCGGCCACCTCGCGCGAGGTGCGCCGAAACGTTGCGGCGGTAAACGCCTTGCTCTGGGCCACCCCTGTCGTCAGCCAGCGGGCATCATCCATACGAGCCAGCGCGACCAGATTCCCGGCCGAGTCTGTGACCGCAAAGCTCATGTCCCAGCCCTTTTCTTGGGCCTTTTGTTTGGCAGCGGCGATAAATTGTTCTGCCAGCGCTAAGGTGAGTGCCATGGTCTTCCTTTCCTTTTTGCTGAGCGGACTCTTTTAGGGCGTCAGCACCAGCTTGCCGAAAACTTTACTCGCAAGCAGGTCATTCAGGGCTTGAGCAGCCTCAGCCAACGGGTACGTCTTACTCACCAAAGCTTTGAGTGTGCCATCGGCAAACAGCGGGGTGAGTGCGGCCGCCATCTCCGGGATGACCTGGGCGGCATTAATGAGGCTCATGCCATAGAAGGTGATATCTTTGATGAGGGCAGACAGCACGCCGAACGTAGCGTCCGGAGCTTTGCCAGTGCCCGTACCGATTAAGACAATGCGGCCGGACCTGGCAACGGCTGAGCAGTCGGCAGCCAAGTTATCTGTGGCGACATTCTCAATGATGACATCCACGCCCTTGCCCTCGGTCAGCTTGAGAACCTCTGCCGCAAAATCCTGCTGTTTATAATTCAGCGCGACCTCGGCACCCAGTTCGCGGGTCCGGTCTGCTTTTTCCTGTGACCCAACGGTCGTAATCACCCGCGCGCCCGCGGCTTTGGCCAGCTGGATGGCCGCGACGCCAACGCCACCGCCACCAGCAGAAATCAGGACCGTTTCTCCCGCCTGCACCCCTGCTTTATGATGCAAGGCATAATAGGCCGTATAAAACGGTATCGGGATCGCGGCCCCCTCGGCAAAAGAGAGGGCGAACGGCAGGGGTATGGCCTCCTGGGCGAGCAGACATGTCTTTTCTGCATAGCCGGCACTAATCGCGCGGCCAAATACGCGGTCGCCGACCTGAACCTGGGTAACGCCCGGACTCACGGCTTCGACCTCACCAGACACGTCCGTACCAGTGATATAGGGAAGTTTCAGTGGGGCAAGCTTGCCGGACAGCCGGACCAAATCGGCAGGGTTGATGCCAATCGCCCGGACCCGAATGAGGACCTGGGCCCCCCCCAGCTCAGGGTCGAGGGCATCCTCATAGCGGAGTTGCTCCGGTCCCCCAGCTTGATGCGCTCGCATTGCCTTCATAGCCCACCTTCTCCTGTTAGCGCTGATGGTAGAGCGGATGGCCGGTGTAGGGCGTCTTGACACAACTGAAGTGATCGCCTTCGAGATTGGCGATATACAGCGTCTGCAAGTCCGGCCCGCCAAAAGCACAGTTCGTCGGAAAGTTGAGCTTCTTGCCCTCAGCCGAATCATCGATCAGCATGCTCCAGTTTCCGTTGGTATCAACGGCGATGACCTGATGGGCCGGCACCATCTCCCCGCCCGTCACCACAGCCGGCAGCGTGACGTACATATTACCGTCTACGTCAAAAGCCATGCCATCCGGCAGGGCCGGAAAATCCTTGGAATAGATCTCTGGCTTGCCAAACGTGCCATCTTTCTTGATCTGAATGCGCAGACAGTCGTTCCGGGTGCTTTCCAGCACGTAGACCGCGTCTTCTTGCGGGTCGATCGCGGTGCCGTTGGCCAGATAAATACCCTCGGCCACGATTTCACTCTTCCCGTTGGGGCGGATAACGACCAGCGCCCCTTTGGCTGAGGGAGTGGCCAACTCGGCCAGGACATTCTCAATGCTCGACGTACTCGAATTCGAGACGTAGAGATTGCCCTCGGCGTCATAGCTGGCGAAATTCGGGAGGGTCAGTTTGAGTGCGCCAACCTGGTCGGCAATCAGCGACACTTCCCCGCCCTGGGTCACGCGCATCATGGCCTGCTTGCCCAGATCGCAATAGACCAGATCGCCATTGCGGTCCATGGTTACCCCATTGGGGATAGAACCCTCGGGCAGGGTGACGAGTTCACTCACCGTGCCATCGGGTGTGACCTTATACATAATGCCGTTCCGGCCACCGCCAAAGACGTTGCCCTCCTTGTCCACCACCACTCCCTCGGCCTGCAATACACCCTTGCCAAAAACATCAACCTGATCAACTGAAAATGTTGCCATGGAAAGTCCTCCTTTTTCTCGGTCGGGACACTAGGCCTCAACGCGGGCCGCCTCAGCCGTCTCGCTCTGTTTCGTAAACGTTACCTTACCAACTTCCGAGCCGCTCAGGACGACCAGAAGATTGGCCTCCTGGTCGCCTATATTCCGAAACCCTTCCGAGGTTCCTGCTGGAAAGGAAATCGTGTCCCACGGCCCGAGGACGACCTCATTTTCGCCCTTGTCTCCCCAGAAAAAGGCGCAGCTGCCGGACAGCACCACAAACACCTCGGGTTTCGGATGGCTATGCAACGGGGCTCCTTTCCCCGGACTGACCTTATTGATGGCCATGGTAAAGCCGTGGTCACCCTTGATCGCCGGGCTGGTCTTGCCCGCCCGGCCAATCAGCGCATAGCCCTGGGTACCGTCGGGTTTGTAGTTCTTGATAAAGCTCGCGTAGTCAATCGGTTTCAGTTCTTCAAACCGGGCAACGCTCGTGCTCATTCGTTCTTGTCCGTTTGCCATAGCGCCTCCTTCGTGGCTATCGGTTTAAACAATTCCCTCTTCTCTCCAACGTGTCAGAGCCGCTTCCGCATGCCCTAACCACTCGCAATACACCTCGCTGTTATGCTCTCCGGGCTGTGGAATCGGTCCGATTTTTCCGGGAGTATCTGAGAATTTGACGGTCAACCCAGGCACATATGTGCGCCCTTGTTCGTGATCCTCAGTTTCAACCAGCATTTTCCGCTCCCACAGGTGAGGATCGTGGGCTGCCTGTGGAATAGTATGCACCGGCCCGACCGGGACTTCAGCCTGCTCCAGGACTTGTACGACCTCGGCCACAGTCTTATCCTGCACCCACGCCTCAACCAGCGCGTTGACCTCGTCCGCATGCGACGCCCGCCCCGAAATACTGGAGAAACGCTTGTCGTCAATGAGGTCCTCTCGGCCGATTCCGCGACAGAATCGCCCCCACATATGTTGGGGTACGGCCAGAATATAGACCCAGCCGTCTTTCGCCTGGTAGGTATTACACGGAGCGATACCGCCGGGGGTATTGCCCCGTCGCTGGGGTTCCTTGCCGGTGAGAAGATACTGGGCAATCGGAATCTCCATCAGCGTATAGCCGGTGTCGAGCAAACACACGTCAAGGGACTGTCCCTCTCCGGTGACATCTCGGTGGTGGAGGGCACCCAACGCCCCAATAGTGGCGTGCAGCGCCGTGATCCGATCAATGATGGGCGAGTTGGTCATAACCGGTGGGCCGTCCGGAAATCCGGTAAAGCCCATGAGACCGGACATGGCTTGGCCAATCGGATCGTAGGCGGGTCGGTCCCGGTACGGTCCCACCTGTCCAAAGCCGGAGACGTTGATAAGAATAAGCCCAGGGTTGAGTTGTTTGAGCGTCTCATAGCCCAGGCCCATCTTATCCATAACTCCCGGCCGAAAATTCTGGAGCAGCATATCGACCTTGGGCACAAGTGTCTTAAGGAGAGCGATGCCCTGCGCGCTGCGCAGATTCAGCGTAATACTCTTCTTCCCGCGGTTGTAGGCGGACCAGTAGACACGGCCCAAGCCGCGCGACTCGTCCCCACCCGGCGCTTCGACTTTAATGACCTCTGCCCCCAGATCGCCGAGCACCATCGCACAGCGTGGACCAGCCTGATAGCGCCCGAGATCGAGGACTTTGATGCCGTCGAGACAACCTGCCATATGCGTCCTGTCCGTCTATTGATCTAGTCCATACAACTTCGTCGCGTTCCCTGCCACCATCTGATACACCTCGCCTTCAGGCACCCCGGCAAAGTCCTTGGCGACCTGCTCGACCGAACGCGGAAACGTGCCTTCCGTGTGCGGATAGTCTGCACCCCACATCAGGCGATCCACGCCAATGATATCGCGGGTCTGAATGCCAGCTCGGTCGTCCTCAAATGTGGCCCAGAACTGGCGCTTGAAATACGTGCTCGGTTTTTCATCGAGCTTGGGTTCCATCCAGCGGCGGTGATCGTTCCACCAGTGATCCATAAAGCCGAGCAGCGAGGCGATCCAACCGACGCCACCCTCGGCGATCACAAAGCGCAGCTTTGGATGGCGTTGGGGTGCGGCACTCCAGAGCAGGTCGACCAGACCGCGCATGGGCTGGAACATCTTCATTTCAACCACGGCCATGCCGGTGCCCATGCGTTTGTATTTGGAATAGAACTCTTCGGCTGTTCCCGTGCCTGAATGGGTGGCAACGGGCAACCCGATGTCTTCGAGCGTGCTCCACAGACGCTCATAGTCCGACGTCACGTAAGAGCGATCGGGAACATCCGCGGGAATCGTGAGGGTCCGCAGACCCTGCTTGGCGCAACGCTCGGCTTCCTCACAGGCCCATTCGAGCGGGCCGCGCACGGGCAGTAAGCCTGCACCAAGCAGTCGATCTGGCGCAGCGGCACAGAATTCACTCAGCCAGTCGTTATACACCCGCATGGCCTCGCGCTGGTATTCGGCATCTTGTAGCGTAAAGAATTGGAGTCCGAACGCGCCCGCGTAAATAACCTCAGCCCGGACATGGTCCAGGTCCTGGTCAAGCAGTCGCTGCTGCGGGTCCCAGGCCCCTGGTCGTGTAGCCGCGTGCCGACTCGCCATGGTCTCGATGTTGCCGGCGAGCTTGTCTTCCATGCTGGCGCCTTCGAGCCCAACCGGAAATGGTGTCAGCCCATCAATAATGTAATAGTCGGCATCCTCGCGCGCTTCGACCCGTGGGGCGCGCTCACGAAAACGTTTGTCCATGCGCGTGGTCCACAGGTCTGCCGGCTCAACCACGTGACCATCCGCAGACACATAACCCTGGGTATCTACCTCCATCTACGATTCCTCCTTCGTTTCCTCGGTTCAACTCGTTTCCGGCGCAGCGAGTCCATACAACTGTGCCGCATTGCCCGTCACCATCTGGTACACCTCCGCTTCCGGCACGCCCATAAAATCCCGCATGATCTGCTCTTGGGAGTACGGAAATGTTCCCTCGGTATGCGGATAGTCCGAGCCCCACATGAGACGGTCAACACCGACCAGTTCACGGGTCAGAATGCCCGCCCGATCATCCTCGAACGTCGCCCAGAACTGGCGCTTGAAATACGTGCTCGGTGCTTCGTCCAGCTTGGGCTCCATCCAGTGGCGGTGATCGTTCCACCAGTGATCCATGAAGCCGAGCAGCGAGGCCACCCAGCCGACCCCGCCTTCGACCACCACAAACCGCAGTTGCGGGTAGCGTTGCGGTACGGCCCCCCAGATCAGATCGGCCATGGCGCGCATCGGCTGCAAGACCTTGTTGTCGGTCACCCCGAGCCCGGTGCCGAGACGCTCTATCTTGGCAAAAATGGCCTCACCCGTTCCAGTCCCTGAATGAGTAGAAACCGGGAGCCCGATGTCCTGCAGGGCGTCCCACATGGGATTATAATCGGCGTGGGCATACGAGTGCTCCACCTCGGCTGGGATCAGGATTGTGCGAATGCCTTTCAGCTTGGCTATGCGCTCGGCTTCTTCAACCGCCCACTCGACCGGACCCCGCATGGGTAGTAAGGCCGACCCCAGCAGACGGTCTGGGGCTGCCGAGCAAAACTCACTGATCCAGTCGTTATAAACCCGAATGATTTCACGTTGATATTCAGCGTCCTGAACGTGGAAGAACTGGAGGCCGAACCCGCCCGGATAAATGACCTCAGCCCGTAGATGATCGCGCTCCTGATCAACCAGGCGCGGCCGCGGGTCCCATGCGCCGGGTCGCGTTTCGGCATGCCGGCGGCCTTTGGGGGTAGTGACTTGGCCCTGAATTTTCTCCTCGATGGTCACGCCTTCGAGGCCCACCGGGAATTCGGTCAGCCCTTCTATAATATAGTAGTCAGCCTCTGGTCGTGATTCGACCCGCGGAGCGCGCTCACGAAAACGTTTGTCCATGCGGGTGGTCCACAGGTCTGCTGGCTCAACCACATGCCCATCGGCAGAAACATACCCACTCGTGCTTATCTCCATCTCGAATCCCTCCTTTATGGATATAGAGATTGGTTGTCAGCGTTTAGCTAGGCTGTAGATCAGTTGAATACTCGCTACTCACTATACATATGGCATCACATATTTCGCAAAGCGTTCAATTGATCCCAGGACTTTCTCGTGTGGAATATTATGCACTTGCTGCATCAGTAAAATGCTGTCCGCCCCGGCTTCCTTGTGGAGCTTGAGCGTACGGATACATTCCTCCGGGTCCCCGACAACGACCAAGTCATGATCGGATAGATAATCAAAGGTTATCGTATCCATATCAATGCCAAAAATCTGGTGGAGGTAACTATAATCGCCCTTCGCCTTTTGGGCCATGGGCAGAACCATGTCAATAGCCCGCCGGGTTGCCCAGACCATGCTGTCTGCGGCGGTCTGGCGCGCCTCCTCGGGGCTTTCACCACAGTAGCCCATAGCGAAGACCGCGGTTTGTTCATTCACGAATGCACCGGTCGGCGTGGCGTCTTTAATGGCCGCTCGGTACTTGGCAATCCGGTTGGCGAGTTCCGGCGGTTCAACCAGGAGCGTGAAAGATAAGAGGCCTAAGCCCTTGTGGCCGGCCAGCTCATGCCCTTCAGCACTCGTCGTTGCCATCCAGAGTGGCGGATGCGGCTTTTGACGCGGTTTGGGCACGACTTCGCGGGGCGGAATTTTGAAATATTTCCCCTCCCATTCAAACGTTTCGTTGGTCCAGATTTGGGGCAGCATACGCAGCGCTTCGTCCCAACGGGCCCGCGTCTCTTCGGGCGGAATGCCAAACCCATCCAGTTCAATTTCTGTGGTTGAGCGTCCGGTGCCAACCTCGATACGGCCATTACTCAGCAGGTCAAGCACGGCCACGCGTTCCGCAACCCGAACCGGATGGTTATACGGAAAGGGCAACAACACGACCCCATGTCCAATCCGAATATTCTGTGTCCGTTGGCTGACTGCGCCGTACAGGACTTCTGGCGCAGAGCAATGCGAAAATTCTGAAAAGAAATGATGCTCAACCGTCCAGAACGAATCATACCCAACCTCATCAGCCAGTTGGACCTGATCAAGCACCTGCTGGTAGATGTCAAATTCACTATCCTCGTGCCAGGGTTTCGGCACTTGGATCTCGTAGAACATGCCAAACTTCATATCCCCTCCTCTCTTGGCTGTCCTATCTATCAGATATTGCAGATATTGCAGCTATTCCAGTTATTCTGCCGCGGCGAAAAAAAACGGGGAACCGGAGAGCGATTCTCCGGTTCCCCGTCTTTGGTTACGATTCGGGCTGTAATACGCTAAGCGTTTTACCTAGCGGGCTTCACCATTGCGGAGTAGCGCGCCCGAGATATTCCCAGTGCATTCACCATTCTGGAAGGTCTCTTCACCATTCACCAGGATGTGCTTATAGCCTTCGGCCTTCTGGACTCGCCGCCACTCGTTGGCCGGCAGGTCGTGCGCAATCTCGCCCGGCAGAGCCTTAACCGTATCGGCGTCGTAGACCACGATGTCGGCCGCTTGGCCTCCACGTAGCGTCCCTCGGTCCGTGATACCCGCCGCCCAGGCCATAATTCCACTCAGGCGGAAGTGGGCTTCTTCCAGGCTCAGGACGCCCTGCTCGCGCACCAGCCAAGACAGGACTTCGGTCGGGTAGATGGCAGGCGTAATGAACTTCACGTGCGCGCCACCATCCGACACGCCGGGCAGCGTGTACGGCGAGCCCATCAGCTCCTTGTAGCCCTCGATGTTGGCATTGGCCACCGGACCGGCCCACTCGGTGCGCAGATCATCGGCCACGGACAGGTCGAGCATGGCGTCGATGACATGCTTGCCTTCCTTTTCGGCAATTTGCTCCACCGACATCCCTTCATATTGGAGTTTGAGGTCGGTATTGCGAACCTTGCGCGCGATGAACTTGTGGAACTCACCAAAGACGACATTCATAGTGTCCATGCCGCCAGTGTCGTAGTCTTCGCGCATTTCCTTGCGCAGCTCAGGCTTCGACAGTTTGGCTTTGCGCTCTTCGACCGTTCCGAGCGTGGCTTCCTTCCAGGCCGGCATACCATCAAACAGGTTCCAGTCTTCCAGGGTCATCCGCACTGGAGCCCGAGCGGTGACGCCCTGTCCGAACACGCGCGCGCCGCGTTCGTTCGCCGCATTGACCCAATTCAGCTGGGCCTGGTGGGACTCAGGATGCTTGTCACTGATTAAGAGCGCGTTGTACAGCAGCGGACGGCCAGCTGTCTTAGTCATCTTTTCCAGGAATTTGAAATCATCCTCAACACCAAAAGAACTTTCACTTGCACCGGACTGGGTAAACTGAATACAGCCCTGACCGACTTCGCTCATGGCTTTGGCCATATCCATATAGAACTCATCCGGCAGGATGTCGGTGATCATCGGCGTGCCGTCATAGTCGCGCTGCACGGACACCCGACTCTCGGGCACCAAACGCTGGGCGGACCAACCCGCGGCGCCAGCCTGCACGGCTTCCTTGTACAAGCCGGTAATGGTGTCCATCTCTTCTTTATTCGGGAAGCGCTTCTTGGCATCATCAAAGCCACCCATTACATACGCCACTGCCGGAGCGAGCGGGAAGAGGTGGGAAACATTGACGCCCAGGGGCATGCGGGACAGACGGTCCATGTATTGGGGGAAGGTTTCCCAGTCCACCTTCATAGACACCCGCATGGGCTCCAGCGGAATCGCTTCGGTACGGGACAAGGCCAGCATGGCCCGGTCGGCGTCTTGCTGCCGCAGCGGAGCAAAGCCAAACCCACAGTTTCCAATGGTGACGGTGGTTACACCGTGCCAACTGCCAATGGTGCAGTACGGGTCCCAGTGCAACTGGGCATCGTAGTGGGTGTGCAGATCGATGAATCCCGGAGCAACGATCTGCCCGCTGGCATCAATCTCTTTTTTGGCGTCGCTGGTGCTGATTTTCCCAATCTCAGCAACTTTCCCGTCCTTGATACCAAGGTCGGCCTGGTAACGCGGCACCTTCGTTCCGTCGACGATCGTGCCGTTCTTAATCACTGTATCGAATTGTGGCATATTCCCCTCCTCTATATATATGGTTTTACACACACTCTATCGTCGGCATACTCTCAGAGAAATTTGCTGTCAACCTTCAGGCTAAAAAATAAATCTTTTGTCTGGAGGGGATCTGCCGGGGCGGTCGTTTGCCATTGCTTTCCCCTTCACTCGGCGTGTTGCGCGTCCTGCGGGTCTCCTCATGAGCGAAAATGTGGCATGACCTCCTGAGCAAATAATTCGAGGCACTCGGTCACCTTGTCCAGGGCGAGTCCGGGCAGATGCATGCCCATGGCCAAATGGGTCACCCGCGTTTCGTCCTGGTAGCGTTGGAGGGCCTGAATACAATCGTCCGGCGTGCCCACAATGGGCGCCCCGCCCGGAATGGTGGGATCGATATTGCGCAGTTCCTCAATGCTGGGCACCCGCTCCATGGCTCGGTCGGCCCGCAGGTCGCCGGCTTCTTTGAGCAACGGAAAAGCAGAGGAGAAGAGATAATGCATATGCTCACCGACGATGTCCCAGGCTTTGTCCCGACTCTCTGCCACATACACCCAGCGCAGTTGGGCCAGGTAGTAATCTTTCGGATTCCGGCCATTCCGCTCCAACTCATCGTCATAGGCGCGCTGCTGGGCAACCTCTCCCGTGCCCATCAGGTGAAACCCCATTCGTGCCGCCCGCTCGACCGCTTTCTTGCCGCGGGCACCGATCCAGATCGGCGGATGAGGCTGCTGGACGGGGCGGGGCGTGAGATGAACATCTTTGAGCTGATAATAGTCCCCGTCAAAAGAGAAGGACTCGTTTGTCCAGAGTCCCTGCAGAACAGCCAGGTCTTCTTCCAGACGCGCATCACGCTGCTCACGGGGAAAACCGAAGGCAGTAAATTCCTTAGTGCGATAGCCTTTGCCCACACCAAGGTCGAACCGGCCGTTGGACAGAATATCCGCGGTGACGGCATCCTCGGCCACGCGTAAGGCGTGTTGAAAGGGCAGAATGAGAATAAACGTGCCAATCCGGATGCGGGTCGTGCGGGTGGCAATACCGGCAGCCAGAGGCAACAGCGCAGGCGACCAGCCGTCAGTGTCGAAGTGGTGCTCGGTCAGCCAGATATTATCGTAGCCAAGTTCCTCGACTCTGACGATTTGGTCCAGCAGGTTCTGATACAACTCGGGAAAAGGACGTTCCCAGCGAGCCGGATTCCAGAACGGCATGAGCAGACCAAATTTCATATGACCCCTCCTATTACAGACGGCCTAGCAGAAGTGAAGGAATTATTCAAAGTCAATTTTACTTTTTTCTTCCACCGGTTACTACCTGTTGCCGAATGAAGGTTCGTTCATTTCCATCGCCTCATCAGGAATTGAGTGTGTCCGGCGCAATGGAACAATCAGGAAGGTACCGATAGTTCTTTTCGATGGAGAGGTAGTCTACGACTCGACTGTGATCCTGCGCCACTTCGGCCAAGTGCAATCCTCTCCTGCCCTCTTGTCCGAAGGTGTCAATATCGCAGCGCAGCAGCGGATGCTCGAAGACTGGGGCGACGAGTCGCTCTATTGGTACATGATGGCGCTACGCTGGTATCCAAAGAACGAGCACCGCACGATTGCGCAGAATTCCCAGTTCGTGCCGGCTCCGGTCCGTCTGTTCGCGACGCCACTCCTGCGTCGTTTGGTCGGGAACCTGGCGAAGGCCCAGGGAATGGGACGCCTGCCCTACGACATGGTGGTCGCGGAGTTAGGAAATCGGCTCGATGATCTGGTGCGACTGCTCGGGAAGCAGCCATTCTTCTACTCGGACCGGCCCAGCGTGGCGGATTTCGCGATCTACGGCCAATTCGCCACCGGCTGTACGGGCGGGGTGACGCCGGACTTCGCCGAGCAAGTCTCTCAACGCGCGGCGCTGGTCGATTGGCGCAAGCGCGTGGAGGAAGCAATCGTCCTGAAAGAGCCGATGGAGAAGCCTTTGAAGCATTCTTAAAAGACGAGTGATGGAAAAAACGCCGCGTGGGGGCCACCGCAAGCCTCCTCAGAGAAAGAAAACCTGGATGACCTCATACGATGCGCCGTCTTATCCGAGCGTATTCACCGCAGACGGGAAGGTGTTGATCCCCAGCGCTTCCCGGAAATCCGCGGTGGGTTTCACGATCATCGCATCGACGCTGATGCCAATCGCATTGGCAACGCGGTCCAGCATGCTGAAGTTGCCGCCGATGATCGACGCCGTCGTTACCGCCTCGGGACCTAATCGCTCTGCGACGGCATCACGGGCTGCCGCCAGTTCTGCGGTATCGGGCTTCATCAAAGCAGCCGCGAATCGCACGAGTTCGCACCCGTGTTCCACACCGCTGTCAATACGTGCATCGATTGCACCAGCTAACTCGTAGTTTTGGTTGTGCGCTTTTCCGCTCTCACGGAGCAGATGAGTGTGCCATGTCGTTCAATAGAAACACTGGTTATGTTCCGACACCTTGGTGGCAACGAGTTCTATTTGTGCTCTCGAAAGGGCATGGTCTGATGTGGCGTGAAAATCGAGCAAATGCTCAGCTCCGAAATACTGCTGACTGACCAGGCTAATCACACGACGGGCTTCATCAGGTACGAGGCTCACGGCGCGTAAAATATTCCCCGCCGGACCTTTTCCGTATAACGATTCGGCTAAGGCGCCACCCTTCGGAGCGCTGGGGACACTCGCAGTAAAGAATCCCTCAGCGACGGCTTCACCGGGGCGTTCGAAAGAGGGCAGCGTATCGTCGGCGGGCTCCAGTAATTTTCGGGGCGGGATGCCGAGACCGCGGGCAAAGACGTCAAGATTGGAGAGACGCGACACAAGCGCGACGATCTCAACATACGCACCCTCGGTCACACCCTGGGATTGTATGTCCTGGCAAAACTTGCAGTCGATGTTTTCCGAATCAACCGCCACCGCGCGCGCCAAGCGCACTGCCGCGTCAGGGAGTTTGGCCTGCGCCGCCAGCTTCTCATCGCCAACCGATTCTTGTAAGCCCTGTTCGCATTGCGCGATACGCGCAGTGGCGGCAATGGCGCTTCTTTGCGCCGCGGTTCCCCACGTTCCGCTACGCGCATAGGACTGAATTTCGTCAACATGTAAGGCTTCAATCGTGGGAGAAACGGGGTAGCGAGAATCTGCGTAAAGCGTCATTGGAATGAACCCTCCTCTCTCGAAATTGTACTTCGCTTATCAGTCATTGCAATCCGTTTTCATTCACAGTGTCAGCAGCCACTGATGGTCCATACATATCACGCTAGCGATAACCGATAATGTTCCGACTGAATACGACGCTCGATCCTGGTCGCCATCAGCTCACTTCCACCGACACGTGCCACAAGGGCTTCAAACTTCGCCCGACCGTCGTCATCGAGTGCGGCGATAACATCGAGCACTCGCTGAAAATGGTAGACGACATTACCGAATGCCTGGGTCCTGATGGTTGTTCCCCGCAGATTGAATTCGAATGCGCCAAGGTTCGGATGTGCGCCTCCGGTGCCTTCCGAGTCTGCCTGTACCAGTGTGCCTGAGGTCGGCAGTGGTTCACGGATTGTCCACGCGTTGAAGGTCTCAACCATGCCCCGGACCTGGGGGCCGCAGTCACGAAATAGATACTCGATAAACGGGACCAAAGTTTCCGGAATGCTGTCATCGGCAGCAAACTCGCTCGGCATCTCGCTAAATTGCCCATCGGTTAGCCCGGCCTCGAACATGCGCTCTGTCCATCGATAGACATGAGGCGCGACGTTCTTCATCAAACTTGCGGGCACCGGGTCGCGTCCAAGGTGAGCGTAAAGCGGACCAATCAAACCAAAATCCGCGATGCTGGGATGGCCACCCAGGACATAGGGGTGGTGCAGGAAATGCGCGTTCAGCAATTCAAGGCATTCGATATGTGAACTTTCGATCGCAGGAATCGTCGTGGGCGTAACGCCCATCAGTTCGGGGAACCCGGAAAAAGCGGCCTGGATGGGGGCAATATCAGCCTGCTGCCCTTCCGGGTCTTTATGCGGCGAAAGCCCACGTGCAAACTCAGCGTCAATATGCGCCCGGTGTTCCGGAAAATTCCAGCGGTAGTGCATCGCGGGAATGAAAAATAAATCGCAACCAAAGAACTCGATCAGCCAGGCCACGGCCCGTTGTACGGGTGAATGCGGGATCATTGGCCTTTCTGGATAGCGCTGTTCCAGGTACTCCATCGTATCGGTGCCATCCTGGATCAATGTGCCGTCCGCAAGCTCAGTCACCGGTACCACGAAATAGCCGATTTGCGGCAGGATTTCCTGCTGGTATCTCGTGTTCGCTGGGTAGATTTCCTGGTAATCGATACCCTTCTTGATCAGATAAGCCCGAACGCGCCCAGTCCATAAGGATACCGGCGCCCCCCATAACACAATCCTGTCGTGTTGCTGACCTGAGTTGCGGTACATACGGATAATTCCTTATAAATGGCTGAGCCGGAAGGAATTCTCGGCACGCAGCATATGCTTGTTTAGCGCAGATGTGGGAGGACATCGGCGGCAAAGCGCTGCATCGAGCCCCGCGACACGGCGCGATCCATGCCGGGGAAATGGAAGAACAGCACGAGTTCATCTATGCTCGACTCCGCTTCAAACGCTTTGATCTCATCAAGCACCTTTTGGGCAGGCCCAGTGAAGAAGTTGCTCAGGTCGCGAAAGCCATCTGACGTATTGCTGCGATCTTCTGGTTTGTCATTGGCTTCATGCATCCACTGGGCATAATGATCGACCTGGTAGTTGACGTGCGGCCAGACTTTATCTAACTCGCTGTCATCCTTGTCGGTCACATAGCACGAACGCAGGATGCGAACCTGGCCTGGTTCTCGGCCGAGGTCGGTACAGGCCGTACGGTAAATATCAATGTCCTCGGTGTTACCAATAGGCAGGAAATGACAGCCCATGCGGGCCACGCGCTGAATGCCCTTTATACTCCGCGCCCCGGCCATCAGGGGTGGTCCTCCAGGCTGGGCTGGAGACGGTGTGACCACGATGTCGGTGTAGTTCCAAAACTTCCCGGCATGAGAAAAGGTCTCCCCAGACCACGACTTACGCAGGATGTCGATGCCTTCGGTCAGGGCTGAGCCGCGTCGCTTGTGATCTTTTCCAAAGCCCGTAAACTCGCCGACTCGATAGCCCTGGCCCAGGCCAAGAATGAGTCGTCCACGCGAAATGAGATCGACGACCGCGGCGTCTTCGGCGACGCGAACGGGGTCGTGCAGGGGGAGGAGTAAGACGAAGGTGCCGAGACCGATGCGCTGTGTTCTGGCAGCCACCGCGGAGAGGACGGCGAGCTGGGAGGGCAGATAGCCATCCTCAAGAAAGTGGTGCTCCGTCGTCCACGCGGTATCAAAGCCGAGCTCTTCAACGGCAACCATATCGTCGATGGTAGCGTTATACAGGTCGGCGTAGGGTTGCGCCCATTGGGGCGGATTCCGAAAGTCGAATAAACAGCCTGTCTTCATTGCTTTGCTCCTTTCGTCTCAGCGGAAATGTTTGGTCTTGTTTGAATAGATGGGGTAAGGTTGCCGATTGTGTTGCCCCTATCGGTTGTTCAGCGCAGGATTGTTGTTTGAACCGGTCGGTACAGACTGATATAAGCAATTCATACCGTTCGGTCAATATTCTATTTACAATCAACCCGCCGCGTCACCTCGCCACCTAGTCCGACCAGGTCTTGAGTATTGAACGATCGGTATAAAAACGCTATATGGTGCGACACCGTCGACTGTTCACACAGTTTGCAGTATCGCTTTGGGGCCATGGGAAAAAGTGGGGGCATCTCAGCAGTGAATCAATGACATCGAACAGAGGACGGAGGAGCTTAAAATGAGCACAACCTTGCGTTACCTGCACCATCCCGCGTCACAGCCGTGCCGTGCGGCGCATCAATTCATGCTGGAGAACGACATTCCGTTTGAAGCCGAGCTGGTCGACATCACCACCGATATCAACGAGCGACCGGAGTTCCGGGAAAAGTATAACCCGACCGGGCAGGTGCCGATTCTCGTTGATGGTGACTTCGTTATCTGGGAGAGTGCGGCCATTGCGTTCTACTTGAACGAGAAGTTTCAATGTCCCGCCCACTGGTTCGGGCGCGGTCCGCAGCAAAAAGGGCATATTCAGCAGTTTCTGCAATGGTATGCCTACACGCTCCGCCTCGGAGGCGGGGCGTTCCACTGGACGATCTTCGCCCCCATGATCTACGGGGACGATAAGGACTTTTCCGCGGAGATAAAGAAGGGGCGCTATCTGCTGTACGAGTCGCTTGACCTTCTTGAGACCTACTGGCTCAAAGACCGTGCGTATCTGTGCGGCGACGAGATCAGCTATGCGGATCTGACCGCTCACCAAGATCTCGTTTCTCATGACGCCGGGAAGATCATTCCGGACGGGGTGTGGAAGAAGCACCCGAAAGTCAGGGCATGGTTCGAGACAATGGCCGTCCGTCCTCACGCGAAGACGGTGAGCGCGTGGCAGTATGAGAACGTGGGGAAAGTACTGAACGACGGCGTGAAATTTGAGTTTACGCGGAAGACCGCGGTCTTAAAGGGAACGGAGGTCCACAGCGGCCACAACCACGGCATTGTTTACGCAGGCCAGGACGACAGCTACTTAAAGGAGTAGGAGTCGTGGCCCAGACAGCCAGGCGCCTGTCCCCTGGCTGTTCAACGTAGAACTGTTGTTTAAACCGGCCGGTACAGACTAAAGCAGTTTATACCGTTCGGTCGATACCCTATCTTGCGATCAGCCCTCCGAGTCCCCTGCCGCCTGACCCTGCTAGGTCTTGGGTATCGAACGATCGGTATAAAAACGCTATATTCTGCATGCGTACAGCGACAAAAGGTCCGACGGCTCATGCCTTGGGAAAAATCTTTCGATCTCAATGACGCCCTGGCTCGGGCCACCCAGGTGTTTTGGGCGAAAGGCTATGAGGCCACCTCCATGGCTGATCTGGTCGCCGGAATGGGGATTAACAAGGGCAGCCTCTATAATGCGTTCGGGAGCAAAAAGGCACTCTTCACGCGCGCATTGCTTCAGTATGACCGGGACAATCGGCAAGCGCTGTTAGCGCAGCTTGAGGCGCTTGATGCTCCTATCGTTGCGATCACCAGGCTCTTTGACTCATTGATCACTGAGAGCATAGCGGACACCGAAAAAAAGGGATGCCTGTTGGTCAACACGGCGCTGGAACTCCCCAATCATACCGATGATGTCCGGGAGATAATTGGTGTCGTAATCGATGACTTCGAAGCATTCTTTAAGCGCCAGATCAAGCTGGGGCAGAAGCGCGGTATCATATCAAAAAATGTCAAGGCAAATGACACGGCGAAGTCTCTCTTGTCACTCCTGTTCGGGCTTCGCGTTCTCGCACGCGGTGACTTCGATGCTTCGGGCCTGCGGGCCATCAGGAGAGATGCGTTGCGGCTGATTTCAGACTGAACGACCGTTATCCGGCCAGAGCATTCAAACAACACATCGGCCTTCAGTTGAGGATTTGGGGCTAACCATACGTGGCGGGTTAGCGGAAAGTCCTCCGAAATCGGGTCCAATTAAACAAACGAGGGAAACTTCGCTTCGTTAAAGCGCACACTCCAGCCAACGCGTCCCCTAGCGTCGGTCGTACAATGGATGCCCTTTTCTCCCGAGGTGGACTTTCGCAACGTGGTCGGCCTCAAGGTGGGCAATATACAGATCGTCAAAATTCGGCCCACCAAAGGCGCAGTTCGTCGGCCCCTGAGTTTTTGTCCCGTCCGGATCGTCAAGAAGAACGGACAGCTGACCATTCGGATCAAGCACCACTAAGCGGTTCACCATGGGTAGGGTAATAATAAGATGCGCTTCGGCATCAAAGGCCATGCCATCAGGAAGCGCTCCCAGGTCTTCACCAAACACCTCGGGGCTGCCGTGTGTCCCGTCCTTATGCATGGCAACTCGGATGCAGTTATTCTGACTTGATTGCAACACGTATACGGCCTGTTCCTGGGGGTCGATCGCTGTCCCGTTCGCGAAGTAGATGCCGGTCGTCACGACTTCCCCGCGGCCATCCGCTCGCAAGCGGACCAGAGCCCCTTTCGCTGATGGATTTCGCAATTCTTCCATCAGCTTGTCAAAGTTGCCGAATGTCAGATCGGTCGAGTTGGACACATACAGGTTTCCCTCGGCGTCAAAAACCGGGAAATTCGGGAGGGTGAGTTTGATATCTCCCACCTGATCGGCAAACAGACTGACCTGGCCGTCCGGCGTCACTTTGAGCACCGCGGCCTTGCCAGGGTCACACACGAAGAGGTTACCCTGTTGGTCGAGTGCCATCCCCGCTGGTCGGCCGCCTGTGCGCGCGCATTCCGTGACGCTTCCATCCGGCGCAAGCTTGCGGATCACACCGTCCGTTCCCCCGCCATAAACATTCCCCTCACGATCAACGACAACGCCTTCCGGACCTTTGAATCCAGTCGCCGCCGTTTCCACCTGGTCCAGACCGAGTTGTTGGTAGGACATGGTGTACCTCCTGTGTGGTATTCGTGACTGATCTCAGGGATTGCTATCTTCCCATCTTGAGCCGATTCTCTTGCGCCCAGCCCTCCTTGAAAGGAACGGTAAAATACGGGGTGAGCGACATCTTCTGAAACTTCCACTCGCCGTTCTGTCTGACATACTCGTCGTCATAACGAGCGGCCACGAAATATGCCTCTCCTTTTGAGATGGTCTTTGCTTCGAGGTAGGCATAACCCTTCCCTGTATCCCCCTGCACCTCAACCGCGTGGTTATGCATAAACTGTTTGACAAAAGACAACAGGCTTTCGACTCCTTGAAAAAACTTTGTCAGCTCGGCCCGACCGGTGGCTTTGCCCAGATAATCAAAATCGAGGACAGCATCCTCAGTGAACAGATCGGGAATAGCTTCCAATTCCCCCCCGTTGATACACTCGTGGTAACGAAACCGTAGCGAGCGAATGGCTTCGCGGTCACTCAAATCCTGAATCTTTGCTTCCAGCGCCTGCAAACGGGCTTCGATATCCTGAGACATTGTTTCCTCCCTTAATTAGCTTCGTTCTTTCGGTTCCAAACTTTCAAACCACGGCAGCACCAGGGTTTCATTGATGCTGTAGGTCAAAGCGTGGCTCCAGTCGGGCAGCTCGGTGTACTTCACCTTATAGCCGACGTGTTCGAGCAGTTCATTCGATGAGCGAATGGCTTCAACCGGAAAGATGAAGTCATGCACGCCGTGAATCACATGGATCGGCACCTCGATACCTTGCTTTTGGCGCAGCATCCCATCCGTGGCGGGGCTCAGTTCGCCCGCGATGGGCGCTATCCCGGCAAAGAGTTCGGCCTGATCCAGGCCCAGCAGATAGGTATAGGTGCCACCATCAGACAGACCGGACAGATACACCCGCGAACGATCAACCCGATAGGTCTCACACACACTGTCAAACATGGCCCGGATGGACCGACTGTCAACCGGCGGTTGCAAAACGGACCACGTCGGCCCCAAGGACTTGGGCGACAGCAGCAGATAGCCCTTGCTCTTGGCGGGACGAAGCCATGTCCAGATGTAGTCATCACCCCGGCCATACCCGCCGTGGAGGCAGACGATGAGCGGCCAGTCTTTGTCAGGGGTGTAGTATTCCGGGACATACAATGAGTACTCGGCATGTTCCTGAGTCTGCGTCTGATGGAGCATGCCGACCGGCACCGCCACACCGTCAGCCCGCGTCTCCAAGGCGCCGCGCTGGGACGCGGCCTCCGGCAGCAACCAGTATTGGGAGAGCGTCGGGAGGTGCGCGCGCTGGTTGTATAAGAGATCCAGTCCGCGACACAGCGAGAAGCGGCTATTGACAAACGCTCCGCCAAAATTCGGCCCAGGGACCCCGCCAAGAAAGGCTGTGCTGGAATTGTCGAGATGCGTCAGTGCGGCGGCGAAGGCCGCGTGAAACCCGGTGAGCTCTTCGGGCGGTTCGAGGCCAGCAGCGCTGGGGAGTGCAGTTTCAAAAAAATCACCAAGAGTGTCTCGTACCCGTCCTTGCGCCTCCGGGATTTTCCCGAAGTGCAGATTCTCCTGCACGTCTTCATACGTTCGCAAAAAGAGCAGGGTTTTTTCTTCCAGCGGCCGAATAGCCTCCTGGTACTGTTCCTGGCTCATCATGCTCCCCCTGACCCCCTTTCGCGTCTCTCTCCCTGCTTCTTTCCCCGTACGCGCCGCCTTTGTACAATCCTTTGCATCCGCTTGCAAATTGCCCTATCGTACCCAAGACAGTTAAGGAGGAGATTATGAGCACAGCGATAGCCCAGAGTGTCCCGCAGAGTACGCACGAGTTAGCCGAGCGCTTTGGCAATCCAGACCAACTCGCCGTCAAACATAAACTGCCCTATATCGATGAGGCTGCCGCGCGGTTTCTTGAGCAGTGTCCGTTTGTGATCGTCTCAACTGCAGACACGCAAGGACGGTGCGACGCCTCACCCAAGGGCGATCCGCCGGGGTTCATCAAAATCGCAGACAAACACACCCTCTACCTCCCGGACCGGGCCGGTAACAAAATGTTCCAGAGCATCAGCAATATTCTGGAGAACCCGCACGTCGGCTTACTCTTTCTCATTCCCGGCGAGGAATGGACCATGCGTATCAACGGCCGCGCCCGGGTTGCCGACGAACCGCAGCTCTTGGAAAAACTCAGCGCTCGGGGCCGTCCGGCCCAGCTTGCCATCGAGGTCAGCGTCGAAGAATGCTACTTCCACTGCCCCAAGTCGTTCAAACGCGCCGAGCTGTGGAACGCGGAGAAATTTCACAGCTACGAGGGCGACTCGTGGGGCGTCATCCTGGCCCAACGGACGGAGATGGAAAAAAGAAAGGCCGCGGAGTTGGATGACATGATCGAAGAGTCGGTCAAGAATTTGTAGCGGCAATCGACCCGATTACCCTTACTCTGGTGAGGAAAGCATGCCAACGCTACGCATCGATGAGTCCCTCGATCTGCACTACGAACTCGACGATTTTACCGCCCCCTGGACCGCCTCGGAAACCATGCTGCTCGTGCACGGCGTTGCCGATACGAGCCTAGCCTGGTTCGCCTGGGTGCCGCATCTGGCCCGCCAGTTTCGGGTGCTGCGGCCGGACCTGAGGGGTTTCGGGCATTCCTCTATTCCGCCCGCAGACTATAGCTGGTCTCTGCCTGGCTTTGCCCAAGACCTCCGGGCTCTGCTCGATCAACTGGAGCTTGCGACCGTTCACGTGGTGGGACAGCGGGTGGGCGGCAGCGTCGCCATGCAATTTGCGCATGACTATCCCGAGCGTGTCACAAGCCTGACCGTCATTGGCGGACCGGCGACGCTCTCCAAGAGTGCGCTCAACCCGGACGCCTGGCTCACCCAGGTCCAACAGGACGGGGTCGAAGCCTGGGCGCGCAGCACGATGGAGCGTCGTTTGGGCCCGGCGAGCCCGGCGATGAAGGAGTGGTGGATTAGCGCCATGGGCCAAGCCTCACCCCAGGTGATGGCCGGTATCTTCCGCTATGTCGGGAATATGGACATCACCGCCCTACTCCCCCGGATTCAGGCCCCAACCCTGGTGATTACCAGCGACCGGAGTGCGCTGGCTTCGGTCGAAACCGTGCGTGACTGGCAGACGCGTATTCCCAACTCTCAGCTTTTGGTTTTACCCAGCGCAGCCTATCATCTGGCGGCGGCTCTGCCGGAAGAATGCGCCCAGGCAACGCTCAAATTTATTGCGGGTCTGGCTGATTGAACGCTTTTCTCCCCCTGTGCAGACAGGCGACCGTCTGCCACACATTCTCCGGCGCTACACGCAAGGCGGCCAGGGCAACGCCCTGGCCTTTCTCAGTACTACTGTAGGGGCGAGAAGCTGGCCGGGGTCAGGATTTTATTGTACTGGCTGACAACCATGCCTTGGGCCTTGGGACGGAACGCTTGCATCTGAGGGTCTCACGCATCTCATACACCATAGTGTGATCCTCCTTGTTTTTAAGATTTTCAACTCCTAATTAAAGGTCTCTCCTACTTTCGGATAGTGGTGTCAAAGTCCGCATTCACTGAAGTGGAAGCAAAGAGCCCTGAAAGGGTCTTACGCAAACTCGGGTGCGACCTTGGTGGCAAACAGCTCGATGTCTTCGAGGAGTTGGTCTTGTGGTTCGAGACCGTTGTAGGCGACCAGGGAAAAATACTCGAACGGAATCTCCTCATAGACCTCGGCCACCTGCCGTTTGACATCATCGACTGTGCCGGCCACGATCAGTCCCGTGTTGAGCACCCGCTCAAGCATGGACCCACCGCCTTCGCTGAGTAAAACCGGGAAGAAGTGCGAGGCAAACTCCGAGAAAAACGGCACGATACATTTTTCCACTTTTTCGTAGGCCGCCGCTCGCGTCTTCCCGACATACAAGAAGCGCAACAATCCCTGCCCTTGTCCTGGGCTGAGGGTACGACCGAGCTGGGCTGCGCCTTCCCGGTAGGCGACATCCTGGATACGTGCCCCGGCCATGGGCGCAAAATAGCAACAGGTAAAGTCCTGCTCGCCCGACCAACGCGCCGAGTCCGCACTACCCGATGAACTGATGAAGACGGGTGGGTGCGGCCGTTGGTAGGGCGCCGGCACCACGCTGATCTGGCGTACCCGATTCTGCTCGTCTATTTCTCCGGGCGCGCCGTATTCCTGAGCACACGGATAGGCCGGATAGTCTTCGATGCCTTCATGCGGAAACGGCACTTTGAAGAAATCGCCGTTGTACGAAAAGCTCGGTTCGGTCCAGGCTTTTTTGACAATAGTGACCATCTCACGAAAGATCTGCTGGTTGACATCATCGGCAGTGGCTTGTTGCTCAGACTCGCGGTTCGATAAGGTTGGCAGCGTGTTGTACTGCTGCCCGAGCGTTCTGACCCAACGGGCCTGATAGCCACGGGCGAAGCCGACGAAGAACCGCCCTTTGAGAATATGGTCCAGCACTGCGGTCTCTTCCGCCACGCGCAATGGATTTTGCGTACCCATGACATAGCCCAACTGTCCCATCCGCATCTGTTTGGCATACGGGCCCAACCAGGCGTTCATCAGTCCGGGCGTGGGCAGCATTTCAAATCCCTCAGAATGGAAATGGTGCTCAATAAAGCTCATGCCCCAATAGCCCAGCGCGTCTGCGGCTTGCACGATATCGACCATGCCGTCAATGATCTCGGCGTAGCGCTCGACGTTGCGTCCGACAGGGCGCAACTCACGCCGTTCTGCGTTGGAGCGCACCGGCATTGAGGGAACCATTTGAATCATTGTTTTCATTACTCAGCCCTCCTGATTGGCTCTCCTGCCTTATCTCCCCGTATCCGCTTTCGTCAAGCGTCCGAGCATCGCACGACTTGCACTCTCACCCAGGCTTCGACTACGCTCCGAGCCGGAGGGCCAAGGTATGGGGCTTCAGGAACTGTGTGATACCGTCTGCATTGTTGGTGTGGGTGATACCAGACAAGGCGCAGTCCCGGACAAGACTGGCGACGAGCTGGCCATTGATGCCGCCAGGGCCGCGTTAGAAGATTGCGGCCTGAAAAAAGACGATGTTGACGGCTTATTTGTGCAGCCCAGCTATGGCAGGCAAGGCGATTATCTCAAAGTGGGGCTGATGCTCGGCTTGAATCCAAAGGTCGGTGGCGCGGTCGAGGCCTCGGGGGCAACCGGCTGTTATATGATTCAGCACGCCGCCCTGCTGCTCAACGCCGGCATGGCTCAGTACATCCTGTTGGTGTACGGCACGAACCAGAAGACGAATCGGAATAGATTCGGCGGGGCCCTGCTCGAAGAACACGCACCCTACGGCGCCTTTAATCCATCCGGACCGTTTGCGTTTGCCTTTCGGCGTCACATGCATTTATACGGAACAACCGAAGAGCAGCTCGCTACGATTGCGATTAATCAACGTGCGCATGCCAGGCTGAACCCCAAAGCCGTCCAGCAAACACCGATCACGCTCGACGACTATATGAGTGCCCGTTACATTGTGGAGCCCCTCAGATTATTTGACTATTGCTATATCACCGACGGCGGGCACGCCTTTATCCTGACAACGGCGGACCGCGCTGCAGATCTGAAAAAGCCACCAGTCTATATCCGGGGGATGGGTCGCCAGGAGGCTTTTCGCGCGTATGAAACGCCCGACCTGGTGATGCAGAGTTTTCAGCAGGAAGCGGTCGCCAAGATGGTCTTTGATATGGCTGGCTGCACGCCACAGGACATGCAAGCCTTATATGTCCAAGATGCATACAGCCCGGCCGTGATCGCCGCCTTGGAAAATTACGGCTTTTGTCCGCGGGGTGAATCCGGCCGCTGGATTCAAGACGGGCGGATCGCGCTGGGCGGCGAACTGCCGCTGAACGTCAACGGGGGACAATTATCTGAAACCTATATGGTCGGCTGGCAAAACACCTGTGACGCCGTGCGACAGTTGCGAGGAGAATGTGGCGCGCGGCAGATTAGGGATGTGGAACGCCTCCTGTGTACATACACCGGCGGCTTACGCGAGCATGCCGGCGCATTGATTTTGCGAAGCTAAACCGGAGAAAGACCCATGCCCGACTACAACAAACCCCTGCCCGTGATCGAAAAATGGAACGAACCGTATTGGCAAGCTGCTAAACGCCATGAGTTCATTGCCCAACAGTGCACGGCCTGCGGCTATATCCACCTGCCACCCGGACCGGCCTGTACGAACTGCCTCAGCCCGGACCAGGACTGGGTTCAGTTGAGCGGCAAGGGCACAATTTATTCGTATGGCATTTACCACCAGCAATGGCACCCCGGCTTTGCCGACGACATCCCCTACAACGTCGCGCTTATCGATCTGGCTGAAGGACTCCAGATTATCAGCCAAGTCGTTGAGTGTGAGAATGACAAGCTTGCGTGTGGCCTGGCAGTTGAAGTTGCGTTTGATGATATCACTTCTGAGGTCACGCTCCCAAAGTTTCGCCTCGTAGGGACGAGGCAAGCCTAGACGTTTGCAAAAAGGAGGAATCAGATGCGCATAGGGTTTATTGGACTCGGCAATATGGGCGGCCCGATGGCCTCGCATATCATCGCGGCCGGACATGCCGTCACCGTTTATGATGTCCGTCGCGAAGCAGCGCAACCCCACTTACAGCACGGGGCCGAGTGGGTCGATAGCCCCCGCGCGGTCGCCGCCGTCAGTGAAATTACTTTTACTTCTCTGCCAGGCCCGAAAGAGGTTGAGGCGGTAGCACTGGGCGAGGGTGGCATTCTCCAAGGCGCACAACCAAACTCGGTCTACATCGACCTGTCAACCAGTTCACCGACCCTTATCCGAGCAATCCAAGCCGCATATCAAGAGAAAAAAGTACACGTGTTAGACGCGCCCGTCAGCGGTGGGCCGGTCGGCGCCCAAGCCGCCACGCTGGCGGTCATGGTCGGCGGCGACCCCGCCATCTACGAGCGGGTCAAACCGGTTCTCGACGCGATTGGCAACAAGGTCTCTTACCTGGGCGGAATCGGCTGCGGTGAGATTGCCAAAATCGTTCACAATATGATTGGCATCTGCTTCCAGTCTCTCCTCGCCGAGGGGTTCACCCTTGGGGTCAAAGCTGGCGTTGAACCCGAGGCATTACTCAAGGCCGTTGCCGATGGGGCAGTGGGTCAGGGATTGATGCTGAACTACATGCTTCCCGAAGTCATCTTCAAAGGCGACTACGACACGGTTCGCTTCGCGCTGCGGGGGGCGCGCAAAGACTTGGGTCTGGCTACCGAACTGGGGCGGGAGTGTGAGGTGCCGCTCAAAGTCGCCAGCATCGTGGAGCAGGAATTCATCGAAGGTCTGGCGCGAGGCTGGGCAGAGCGCGACTCGACCGCTCCGTTCGCGCTGCAAGAAGAACGTTCTGGCGTAACCGTACGAGCACCGAAAGCCTAGTCCAAGAATTGCAAACGGAGGCAAGGACATGCGAGTGGGATTTATCGGCTTGGGTAATATGGGCGGCCCGATGGCCTCACATATCATTGCGGCTGGACACGAGGTGACCGTCCACGACCTGCGTCAAGAAGCCGCGCAGACCCAGCTTGAGCACGGGGCCACGTGGGCCGACAGTCCCCAGGCCGTTGCGGCGGCGAGTGAGATTACCTTCACCTCGCTGCCCGGCCCGACCGAGGTTGAAGCGGTCGCTTTAGGTAGAGAAGGAATCCTCCGCGGGTCGTACCCCAACTCCGTCTATATCGATCTCTCGACCAGTGCGCCGACACTCATTCGAGAGATTCACGCCGCCTACCAAGAGCAAAACGTGCATGTATTGGACGCGCCCGTCAGCGGTGGGCCGGTCGGAGCCCAAGCCGCCACGCTGGCGGTCATGGTCGGCGGTGACCCCGCCATCTATGAGCGAGTCAAACCGGTCCTCGACGCGATTGGCAATAAGGTTTCCCATGTCGGCGGGATTGGCTGTGGTCTGATTGCCAAGATTGTCCATAATATGGTCAGCAACGGGTTTCGTGCCCTCCTGGCGGAGGGATTGACTGTCGGCGTGAAGGCTGGGGTTGCACCCGAGGCGCTCCGCCGCGCCATTGCAGACGGCGCTATGGGCCAGGGACTCACCCTGAACCACACCCTGCCGCGACGCATATTCACAGGCGATTTCGATACCGTCCGCTTTGCCTTACGCCTCGCCCGCAAGGATATTGGGCTCGCCACAAGCTTGGGACGGGAGTTTGAGGTGCCAATGAAAATGGCCAACCTGTTGGAGCAGGAATTTATCGACGCCCTTGCCCGCGGCTGGGGCGAGCGCGACTCGACCTCGGTGTTCCTATTGCAAGAGGAGCGGGCAGGTGTGAAAGTCCGCTCCTCATAACCCTTACTCCGCCCCTATGGCGTCCAGACCAGCTTGGGCGCAGTCTATGTCCTCAGCCTCAGTGCCGCCACTCGCCCCAACGCCACCGAGCAACCTGCCCTCAATAATAATCGGCAGTCCTCCGCCGGCGAGGAGCATGGGTTCATCAATCAGCTGGATCAGACTTTGAAATAAGTCCGGGCGCTGCTCGGCCAGCTCTTCCACTGCCGCCGAAGGGCGCCGGAACGTTGCCGCAGTAAAGGCTTTTGCCTGGGCGACCCTGGTCGTCATCCAGCGCGCTCCGTCCATACGGATGAGCGCTACCTGGCGCCCAGTCGCATCGACGACGGCAAAGCTCATGGCCCAGCCTTGTTTTATCGCTTCTGCCTTGGCTGCTTCAAGAAACTGCTCAGCCAGGGCCAGTGTCAGGGTTGGCGGTTGTTGTTCGGCCTGTTCCGCTTGCCCTGTCTGTTCAGCGGCTTCCGCCGCCTCTTGGCCAGACGCCAGCTCGACCGCTTCAGCCGCCGCTGTGGCATCTCCTGGTTGTTGCTCTTGTGCCTGAACCCAGATGGTCGTCAGACCCATGCTCAGCATCAGACCCAGAACAACGCCGACCCTTCGTGCATCCACTCTACCCATCTCTACCCCTCCTTCCACATCGCACGGTAACAAACGAACCTAGAATATTTATATTATTAACGCTCTCCAAATTTTAGGCAACCGTACTGCTGAGAAATTTCGGCAATCAAGGATGCCCTTGTTTCCGTTCTCTGACCACTCTCGTTGCTTCCTCATGATGACATCGACAACTCAAGAGCACGGAACGAAAATCGTGCTTGCAAGAGAATACGAAGACCGTCTGATCAAACACGAGGAGCAGTGGCACTTTGCCGAAAGAACAGTCTCCACGGACGGCGCCTGCTGCCGCATTCGACCGTTTGACTTTCGTCATCGGACAGTCCTATATTCTCAACATTCACGGGCAGTCGATTCGCTTTGACCAAAGGAGGGTCAACATATGGCATACCGTATCATTTCCGGCGATTCACATTTTGTCGAACCCCCGAATATGTGGGTAGAACGTATGGACAAGAAATTTCGTGAGCGAGCGCCCCACACCGTCCAGGGACACAATGGGAAAGCCGGCGAATTTTTTGTGTGTGAAAACATCACCCCAGTTCCAGTCGCTGGCTTCTTCGGCTCGGGTAAGAGCGCCGAAGAGTTGCCCCAACACATGGAAAAGGGATTTGATGTCGCCCCAAAGAGCGTCTGGGATCCAGCCGAACGCCTCAAAGACCAAGAACGTGATGGGGTAAGTGCCGAAGCGCTGTACACCTCAATGGGGATGCTCCTGTTTGGGCTGGAAGACGCCGAGTTGCGGGCGTCCGCCTTCAGCGCTTTTAACAACTGGGGAGCCGAGTATTGCAGTCACGCTCCCGGTCGGCTTATCGGCCTGGGGGCGGTGACGCTTGAAGACATCCCCGCCGGTATCAAAGAACTTGAACGGATCGCCAAGAAGGGTATGCGCGGCGCACTGATTTGGGGCGCGCCACCTGACGACCGTCCGTATAGTAGCAAAGAATACGGCCCGTTCTGGGATGCCGCCTCTGACCTCAATATGCCGCTCTCGCTCCATATCCTGACCTCCCGGCGCGGCCACGGTATCGACTTCAGCAAAATCCTGCATGCCTATATGAGCCTGCCGCAGGAAATTCAGATCACCTTGGCTGACATGGTCTACGGTGGCGTTTTTGAACGACATCCCAAACTGAAAATCGTCTCGGCTGAGAATGATGTTTCCTGGCTACCGCATTTCATGTATCGGCTCGACCACGGCTATGAGCGGCTGCGGCATTTCGAGAATGTCCAGCTGTCGATGATGCCCAGCGAGTACGTCAAACGGCAGGTCTGGGCGACGTTCCAGTTTGAGGATGTGTGGATCGACACCCACAAACGCTATGACATGGGCAAGATTATGTGGTCATCAGACTATCCGCATACCGACTCGCCTTGGCCCCGTTCCAAGGAATATATCGCCGAACACTTCGCCCCAGCGCCAGAAGAGGTGATAGCAAAAGTCGGCGGCGGGAATGCGGCCGAACTGTACGGTATTCAGTAGGAAAAAGGAATCTTTTGCAGCAGAGAGAAGTTCGCTTCTCTCCTGCTTTGTGGGTGTATTCTTGCTTGGCCGCGCTTCTTTTCTGTGCCTGGTATGAAACCGTACAAAGAATAGGTAACGCCGTGTTGACATCAATAGTCGGCCTGTGGCATGGTTCGAGAAAGACTGAGTGAGCGTTCAATTTTTTCGACCTATAAGGGAGGACAGATATGGCTGAATATGACGTACTTATCCAAGGCGGTACGGTCGTCGATGGTTCCCGTACCCCACGCTTTATGGGTGACGTTGGGATCAAAGATGGCAAGATCGCGAAGATCGAACCGAACGGCAAGCTCAATCCGAGCGATGCCAAAAAAACGCTGGACGCGAACGGGTTGGTCGTCGCGCCGGGCTTTATTGATCTCCATACCCACTACGATGCCCAGATTAACTGGGACCCCTACGTCACGCTGTCTGGCTGGCACGGGGTCACCTCGATTGTGCTCGGCAACTGTGGCTTTGGTTTCGCTCCGATGAAACCCGAGATGCGCGAGCGCGCCATGCTGACCATGTCACGTGTCGAGGCTATTCCGTACGAGTCGATGAAAGCCGGCATGAAGTGGGACTGGGTCACTTTCCCGGAGTGGCTGGACTTCCTTGACCAAACTCCCAAAGGGGTAAACGTCCTGAGCTTTGTTCCCATTGCCCCGATTATGATCTGGACCATGGGGCTCGAAGCGGCCAAGAGTCGTCCGGCCACGGACAAAGAAAAACAGACCATGCGCCAGATTCTGAGTGAATCCCTGGATGCGGGGGGCTGTGGATTCTCGGCCCAGCGTTTGGGGGATGGCTTTGTGTCTGTCCAGCGCGACTACGACGGCACCCCGATGGTGACGGACACCATGGCGGACGAAGACGTGCTATCCTTTGGGCGGGTCTTAAAGGAACGGGGAGAAGGCTTTATCCAGCTCACCCAATCCAGCCCCGACTTTGAAGCCGATATGAGATTCTACGATCGTTTGGCCGACGAGTGCGGCCGACCGATTCTGTTTAATGCCACGGCCACGCGTGACGACCGGCCGAGTATCCACCGCCGCATCCTGCGTTGGATGGAAAAGACCAACAAAGCCGGACGCAAGATCTACAACCAGACCGCAACATTTCGTCAAGGGTTATACTTCAGTTTTGCCGATATGTCAGGATTGTTCGACGGAAATGATGTCCTGCGTGAAGTGACCATGGGCACGCCAGCCGAACGGCTTGAAAAGCTCAAAAACCCGGCCATTCGCCAGGCTTTGGTCGCCGAATATGATACCGGACATACGCCGGTCGTGACCGGATCGCTCAAAGACTTCACGGTTGAAACCGTGAAGAACGAGAAGTTCGAAAAGTTCATTGGCAAGACGGTCGAAGAAGTCGCCAAGATGGAGAACAAGCATGTCATAGACGCGATGTTCGATATTGCGGTTGAGGAGAATCTGGAAACCGAATTCTATACTCCCGCTCGCAACGTCCGTCAGGACTATGTGTCCGAGCTGATGTCTTCCCCGTACAGTATGGCTGGGGTGTCGGACGGTGGTGCGCATACCAAATTCATCACCATTGGTGCCTACCCGACTGATATGCTGACCTGGATGGTGCGCGACGCAGGCTTTATGAGCCTCGAAGAAGCCCACTATCGCCTGAGCGCCATGCCTGCCCAGTGCGCCGGCTTCCAAGATCGTGGCGTCCTGCAAGAAGGTGCCCGAGCAGATGTGGTCGTCTACGATCTTGAGAACTTGAAACTCACCCCGGAGAAGCCAAAGGTCGTTCACGACTTTCCGGGTGGCGAGTGGCGGCGCGTCCAGTACGCCGAGGGCTATCGTTGGATCATGGTGAACGGCGACGTCACCTTTGAAGACGGCAACTGCACCGGCGCGACCCCAGGCCACCTGCTGCGCCACGGCAGAGACTAAGCCTTACATACCAATAACGGACTAACCAAAAAGGAGCAGGGAAAATCCTGCCCCTTTTTCTTTTGCCTTTTCAGGTGCTGCCCTTCGGTATGTGAGTCCTAATTCCCCGGCGACTGAGACGGCTGCGGAAACCCCTGAATAGCGACCACCGTCCTGTCCGCGTCCTGCCAGCGCGAGTGGGCAAAACCCAGGTTGGCCACATAGAGGATGCCAGCATGAATCACCAGGCTGGCATTGCCGTCTAGCGGTGCGGAGTGCTTATTCGCGACCACCACCCGCCTACTACCATCCGGCGACAGGCCAATAATTTCGTTCCGAAAAATCTCTGAAACATAGATATTCCCCTCCTCGTCCAAGGCAATACCGTCAAGCAGGCTATGTCCGCGGGATACGATAATCGGCTCGCCAGCACTGCCATCCGGCTGAATAGGAATCCGGAGCACGAGCGGGTCGCCACTGGTGGCTGCATAAATATTCCGCTGCCCGGCATCAAGGGCGATGACATTCACCCCAAGCGGGAAACCGGAATAGGGCACCGCCGACCAGTGCAAAAGCGGATGCTCAGACCACAAGGTGACCCTGCCGTCCAGCGTAATTTTCCAAATCCCCGCATAGGTCAAATCGGCCAGATAGATATTCCCCACATCGTCGATGGCAACGTCGTCAGGAAAGCAAAAAGGCCAGCCATCCCCGCGGGTGGCCACAGGCGTGACCTCGCGTGTCTCAGCATCAATCCGGTAGACCCCACTCGTCACATCGGTTGCATCCCGACAAGCAGGGTGGCGTGGGTCGCCGACCCGGTCGTACTTGGAGCGGGCCTTGTACGCCACATATAAGTTATCGTCTTTGTCTGAGGCAATCCCAAGAACGTGGCCCTTCCCGCTGTCGGCTTCGGCGGGAACCCAGGCAATGTGGACGTATTGCCCGTCCTCTTTGAGCTGCACGATCTCACCGGTATTGAACAGTGAGGCATACAGGTTGCCTTGGCTGTCCACCCCGATTCCTTCCGGGGTATCAGGCAACTGCGTATACACCTGAGCGCTAAAGACTTCGGCTGGCACTTCCGCCGCCGCTTCCGACTCAGCCTGTGGAATGACTTCTGCTGCCGTTTCGCCTTCTTGGATTTCCTGCGCCCCCAAGTCTTCCTCTTTGATTGCCTGTGCCATGACGGCGTGAACTGCAATCCCGACCCCCATCAGCAGGATGCTCAGTATACACAGTGTTTTTTGCATTGTGATGTATCGCCTCTCCATTGTTATCCCAATTCGGCCAGCAGGGCTTGGGCCGCTTGAAAGTCCTGCGTCTCACGCCCTTCAGTAAACCAATCGGCGGTCTCTGTCAGCACCCGCCGCGCACTCTCTCGTTTGCCCTGTTTGAACCACTGCTGAGCCAAGCTCGTCGCCGCCCGCAGCTCCCACGACTTAGCACCTTGTTGCCGCGCAACAAAAAGGGCCTTCTGAAAGCAACTTTCCGCCTCACTGTTTGGTCTGGGAGGGCTCGTCTGGTCTGAGAGTCTGTTTGCATCCCGCACCAGGAGCAGCTCCCCCCGCAATCGATATAATTCCGCTTCCGAGAAACGCTCTGCACTGGTGTTGACGACAGATAGCGCCTCATCCAGGAGGGCCAAGCCCTTTTCAGTCCGTCCGAGCTTTCCGTGCTGCTCGGCCAGAAGCCCGAGGAAGTAGGGGCGGAGGAGTTCTGCTCCGGTGGCACACCAGGCGGCAATCACCTTTTGCAATTGCTCAACCGGCGCTTCGGTGGGCGATTGGGCGGCCGTAGCCCAATCTCGGAAGATCGTCCCGATCATCTCCCAATCGGGGAAGCCGCACTGTTGGGCGAGCGCAATCCCGGCTGCGGCACGCTCAGCGGTCAGCTCTGCTTCGCGCCGGAGCTGATGCAGCAGGCCCGTCCAGTTCAGGGCAGCCGCAAGACTGAGACTATGCTGGTGGGCTCCCGCTTCGGCCCGTACCAGCGCTTCCCGGCTCTTCTGCAGGGCCTGTTCCGGATAGCCCAGGACCCATAAGGCCAGCGTCTCATATAACAAGCAGACGGTTCGCGGGTCTGTGCCGTATTGAAACGCCAGGGCTGCATGCTGTTCCGGGTTATGCAGGGCAATGGCTTTTTGCAGGTGTTCTCGCGCGTGGGCAAACTCCCCGATCCACAACAAGGTGTTGCCTAAGGCTCGATGTACCTCTATGAGCAGGTCCGGATCGTCCAGGTGTTGGGCCAAGGTAAGTAATTGCTCACCCAGTTTACGCGCCGTTCTGAGCTCTGCCCGCATCTCGTGGACGACCCACAGGCCACGGAGCACCTGAAAAGACTGCGGGGTTTCACCAAGCTGCTGACAGAGTTCCTGGGCACGGGCATAGGCGCGTTCTACCTCTGGAGCGGCGTAGCCCTTGGTCGCCATGAGACTTGGACCCAGGCGGGTCTGGATGGTCAGTTCCCGGTGGGTACGGTCGGGTGTCTCTGGCAATTCGCCGAGGAGCGCCAGCCCCTTGAGAAAATGGCCGATGCCCTCACGGTGCGCTGAGCGTTGCACGGCCTGCTCTCCGGCGTACTGCCAATAGCCAATAGCCTGATCGAGCGATCCAGCTTCCGTGTAATGGTGGGCCACTAATTCCGGTTGATGGTGTCTGATATCAGAGAACTGCTTGACGAGGACAGCGGCGACGTGGCGGTGAATCTGCTGGCGTTTGCTCTTGAGCAAGGACTGATAGGCCGTGTCTTGCAGCATGGCATGCTTAAAGACCCAGCGCGCCTGGGGGAGCGCTCCTTTTTGGAAGATCAGCTCGGCCTCCACGAGTTGAGCCAGACCCCGGGCGAGCCGCTGTTCATCGGATGGCCAGACCGCCCAGATCAATGCATACGAAAACGCCCGGCCAAGCACGGCGCCGACTTGGGCAACATCCCGGGCGGTGTTGCTGAGTTGGTCAAGCCGGGCCATTAATGAATCCTGAAGCGTGGCAGGAATAGTGCTGGTGGACGAGGGGTCCCCTCTCCCACCGTTTTCGGGCAAGCCGGCCTCGATAATGGTTTTGGTCAGCTCTTCAACAAAGAGCGGGACGCCGTCAGTCTGAGCCGCGATATGTTCCACCAGATGCTGAGGCAGTCGCCGGCCTTGAGCGACATGGGTAATGAGGTCTTCAACCGGCCGACGTTCCAGACGGTTCAGCGTCAGCAAGTGGACAGGCGGACGCGGGGGCCACGGAGGCGTAAATTCCGACGAACGAAAAACCAGCAGGACGAAGAGATGCAGCGGAGCGACTCGTCCAATGAGCGTCTGTACCAGATTGAGCGTCGAAGGATCGACCCAATGCAGGTCCTCCCAAATAATGAGGAGAGGCCGCTCCTCCGATTCTTCAGCCAGCCACGTGACCAAGGCTTCCTGTGTCTTTTGTCGCTGTTGCTCCGGACTCAACTTGAGCGGAGCGTAGCGTTCGGGCAGCGCCAAGGCCAATAAAGACGCAAACAGGGCCACACTCTCCTGCGGCAGACGGCGATAGCCTTCCAGGGCGGTCTCTAAACGGCGAAACTTTTCTTCTTCGGGTTCATCGCCTTGGAACTGCAACCAGCGTTGGAGATGGTCAATCACCGAATAAAAGGCTGTGTTGCGCGCATAGGACGAACAGCGGAATTCTCTGCGCGCCTCGCCCGCTTTGGCGACCTGCTCTTTGAGTTCCTGGACCAGGCGGGACTTGCCAATGCCCGGCTCTCCACCCAGCAGCACGACTTGACCCTCTCGGACCTTGGCCGTCTCCCACCGTTGCCGCAGGAATGCGAGTTCTTCCGCTCGTCCAACCAGGGGAGTCAATCCCGCTTCAAGAGTCACTTCAAACCGGCTTTGCGCGCCTTCTTCTCCAATGACCTGGTAGACCGATATGGGCGTCGTCTTGCCTTTGAGCGCATGCGGCCCCAGCGTCTGACACTCAAAAAAGCCTTCGACGAGTCGATAGACTGCGGCGCTCATCACGACCGTATTGGCCTTGGCAACAGCCTGGAGGCGCGCCGCAATATTCGGAGTCTCGCCGAGCGCGAGTTGCTCGTGCCGTTCGCCGGCACCCATGTCGCCCACCACGACCTGTCCGGTGTGAATACCGATCCGCAGCCGAATCCGCGGCGCGTCTTTTGCTCTCGGATGGGGAGACTGTAAGCGCTCGGTCTGCCGGAGTTGGCTATTCATATGATTCAGCTGAGCAAGAATGCCCAAGCCGGTTTTTACGGCCCGTACAGGGGCATCTTCGTGGGCAATCGGATAGCCAAAATAGACCAGAATCCCGTCGCCAAGATACTGGGCGATATAGCCTCCGAAACGTTGAATGACACTGTCACAGGTCTCTTGATACGTCCGCACGATGTCCCGCCACTCCTCGGGGTCAAGTTGGCCGGTGAGGGCCATTGATTCCACAATGTCGCAGAACATGACCGTCAACTGCCGTCGTCCGGTAGGCGCGGGCAGCGGGTCAGGCGCGAGTGGCCGATTGCGCTGATATGGCTCAGGTTTTGACTGCACCGACGACACAGGTACAGTTTCGCCAAGCCGGCGGACCGGAAGAGGCGTTCCACATTCGTCACAGAACTTTGCGTCCGTACGGTTGGCTTGCCCACAATTCGGGCACGGCATAGGCCGGCTCCCCTGTCCCCAGCTTCTTCTGATTTATCCAGGGAGACTGAGGCAGCCTCGGTCTCCTTTACCACTCGATGGTCGCCGGAGCTCCCTTATACAAGGTCCGCACATAGGCGATGACCTTCCAGGCTTCCTCCTCGGTGATCACCCCGTCGTAACCGGGCATTTTATTGCGCCCGGTCATAACCTGGTCCATCACTCGGGTATCATCGCCCGTGCCCTCTTTCCACTGCTCATCCGTTAAGTCGGGTCCCATTCCTCCCCCGCCGCGTAAGCCGTGGCAACTATAGCAATTCAGGAGTTTGTAGAGTTCTTCGCCCTCGCCGATCGCCGCTGGATTGCCCGTATACGGGTTAAGCTTTGCCAGTCCGTCGGCCACTGCTTGCCCAGCCTCACCCCGGGCCTCAGGCGGCTGCTCGTCGGCAGCTTGGGACGCGTCGGGAGACCCGGTCGGTTGGGGGGCAACGCCGGGGACACCGTAGTCGATCAAGATCTGCTGGATTTCTGCTGCGTGCTGCGTCAACAGGCCGTTGAGCATATTTTTCAGCGCTGCGTCGCTCTTCCGAACGCCGAGCGCAATATCATAGGCAAACACGAGGGAGGCTGATTCGGCCTCGGATGGCACGGGCACCACACGCAGTGAGACGGCTTGCTGTTGAGCGAAATAGCCGCCAATCGGTCCCCACACAATAGCCGCATCGATCTCTTTGTTGGCCACGGCTTCGATAATTTTTCCCGGCGGACTCGGGTCGGCATAATTGCCAAAGACGCTGTAGCCGACCACATTGTCCACAATCCCGCGCCCGCTCAGGGCATGCGCCGGCGGGCTGTTGGTGTAGTCATCACCGATCAGGTGCACCCCGATTTTCAGGTCTTTGAGGACGGGATCATCAAAGGAGGACAGGTCGTAGGGCGCGTCTTCGGGATAGACAAACGCGTAGACCGAACGGTAATACGGCTGCGTCGTCAGGACCGTATCAATAGCGGCCGGCAGCCCCATGACCACATCACACCTGCCGGCGTTGAGCGTACTGCGCAGGAAACCCCGCCGCTGGGGCCACCATGTATAGGCGACTGTCTGGCCCAGCTCACGGGCCAGGACTTCAGCGATTTTATTCTCGAATCCTTGCTGTTGCTGATTGGAAAACGGCAGATTATTGGGGTCCGCGCAGACGCGAAACCGTGTGGCCGTCTCTCCAGCCTCCGTTGCCCAGGCGGCCTCCCGGAGGACAGGGACAGACAGGAACAGCAGGAGAGCCAGACAGGCGGAGGCACAGGGGGCGGCTCGCCGCCCCCCCTCAGTGTGATTGCGCATGGATGCAGAGACTGGACATCGAGTCGAGCGCGGCCGTTTACTCAAGCGCGAAGACGTATAACATCCCGCCCTTATTCGTATCTTGTCCGAGATCGGCAAAGGCGCCGACCGCGCCAAGGGCCGCGGTGGGATCGTCCGTTGACAGGTCAGCGGCGACGACCAGGCCGGACCAGCCACCAATCCCGGACATGATCGCCACGTACTGCTTGCCGTCTGGTCCGAGATAGGTCATGGGCGCGCCAATAATGCCCGAGCCGGCTTTGAACCTCCACAGTTCTTCGCCGGTCGAGGCGTGGACCGCTTTGAACCAGCCGTCCATGGTCCCGTAGAACACCACATCGCCGCCGGTCGAAAGCGCCCCGCTCCAGGCCGACCATTTTTCCTTAATGCCCCATTTTTTTTCGCCAGCCACCGGATCCCAGGCAATGAATTCGCCTCGGTGCCCACCCGGGCCGGGGAACATTTTTACAATCGCGCCGACATAGGGTACGCCGGCGATATAGCGGACTTTCATCCCCTCGTAATCCATACACAGATGATTGGTGGGCACGTAAAAGAGCTTGGTCCGGGGCGAATATGAGACAGGCTGTTGGTCCTTGGTTCCCATGGCGCCGGGGCAGATGCCTTCCACATTCACCCCTTCTTTGGTGCGCTTGTCCGGGTTCTCGACTGGCCGGCCAGTCTCAAGGTTCACCTCTTTGGCCCAGTTCACGTGACCGAATTTATCCGCGGCCAACACCTTGCCCGAAGTCCGGTCAACCTTGTAGGCGAAGCCGTTGCGGTCAAAGTGCACCAGGACCTTGTGGGCCTTTCCATCTCCATTGGCCGGCAGGTCAATCAAGACGTTTTCGTTGATGCCGTCATAATCCCAGGCATCGTGTGGAGTCATTTGGTACGCCCACTTGGCCTGGCCCGTATCCGGGTTGCGGGCAAACAGCGTCATAGACCACTTGTTGTCACCCGGCCGCTGGTCCGGGTTCCAGGCGCCCGGATTCCCGGTGCCATAGTAGAACAGGTCAAGCTCGGGGTCGTAGCTATACCAGCCCCAGGTCGTGCCCCCACCCCGCTTCCACTCTTCGCCCTTCCAGGTGGACACGCCAAGGTCTTTGCCCTGGTGCGACTCGTACGGAGACGAAAAGTCGTCACCGATCAAGACTTCGGAGTCCGGGCCGGTGCTATACGCCCGCCAGACCTGTTCGCCGGTATCGACATGATTCGCCGTGACAAACCCGCGCACACCAAACTCACCCCCACTCACGCCAGTGATGACTTTGTCACGCACGACCAACGGCACCATGGTAATGGTCTGGCCCTGTTTGATGTCACCCTGCTTGACCTTCCACAGCTCCTTGCCGGTCTCGGCATCAAGGGCGACGGTGTGCGCGTCGAGCTGATTAAAAAAGATCTTACCAGCCGCATAGGCCGCGCCCCGATTCACCACATCACAGCAGGCAATCGGAATGGCATCCTCGCTCTGTACGGGCGCATATTTCCATTTAGTGGCATGGCCCGGGTCTGCCAGATCAATGGCATACACGACATTAGGAAAAGGGGTCACAATATACATGGTGTCGCCGATAACCAGCGGCGTGCCTTCATGTCCGCGCAGGACGCCGGTCGAAAACGTCCAGGCGACTTTCAGGCTCTTCGCATTCTGCGTGGAGATCTGGTCCAGGCTGCTATAGCGAGTGAGGGCATAGTCCCGGCCCGAAGTCACCCACTGGCCGTGGTTTTGCTGCATATCGAGCAGCTCCTGCGAAGCCTGCCCGAGTTGAGAAAAAAGCGGTAAGAATAACAGTCCGGCAACGAGCAGTATTGTCTGCCCCCCAACAGCAACCCCTCTGAGAAATCGAGTCTTCATAATGCCCTCCTTTGCCTACTCTTCAGGAATCTGAAACGCATACTCACTCTCCGGGGCGCCCCCTCTCGTGCTGCTGAAAAGCGCGGTCGGGAGCCCTTCCCATTAAGAGAAAGCTACTCTGGGAAGGCTGGTTTTGTCAATCGCGATACCCGCCGCAATCGGCCTGCGGTGTCAGGCAGAGACAAGTATATGCCGCTCCAAGGAAGGCTGCTTCCGCCAGAATTTTCAGGCCCTCCTCAACACCGCCGAGCCATTTCCCCAAGCTCTCACTGCCCTGCTGACCGATACCGATGAAGAGAAACACATCGGGGCGATTCACCAGGGCGTCAAGCAACCCCATAAAGATGAACAGCACAAATCCACACACTACCAGGGGGAGAACCGCTCGATAATAGACCAGTTCGAAGCGGTAGGCATATAGCACGGCCGCACCGCCCAACCCATACCCCAGCAGAATCGCGTCATCCAACCGGTCGGTCAGCCCGGTCTCCGGGCGCTGCAAGAGTCGGTGCGTGAAACGGTCCAGGGATTCATGGATCTTGGCGATTTCGTCCACCGCCAGGAAAAGAAACCCCAGGGCAATCAGCAGCCAGACAAAGGCCGGCTGACGCCACACCCCCCGATCCGGGCTGCCACCCGTCCGACAATAAAATACGCCGCCAGCCAGGCCGCTGACCGCGAGCAGATGCACAAACGACAGCCAGGTGATCGGATCGCCCTCGCCGGTATACGCGGTGGGGCTGTGATGCCAGGCAAAGCCAAGACCGAGGGCCAGCAAGACTGCCAGAAAGTCAACGTAGACAAGACAGAGCAGGAAGGTCGGAGGAGCGCAAGGGAAAGACGGCCGATTCACGTCGTCACTGTCCTCTCCGGGCAACCGCGCCGGGCGGCTTTTATTTTATCGCATAAGCATTGGCCGGGGAGCCGACCCCACCGGGCAGATTGAGCGGAATCGCAACCAGCATACATTCATAGCGCCCGTCCTGCGCGCAGGCCCGAGCCAGTTCCTCCACATCCAACAACTCTCCAAGGGGCATGCCTTGTAGGGCAATAAGCCGACGATGCTGAAAGCCAACTGCCGGGTCTACTGGCAAGGCTTCGACCGCAACGTTATCCGCGGCAATAGCGGCAATCTGTCTATCCCAGAGCCAGGCGGCGGTCTCTTGCGAGGCGGCCAGACCCGGACAGGCATGCGGCGCTTGGCCAACTCCCAGAGTGTCTCGCAACGCCTCCCGTCCTCTTTCATCCAAGCTTTTATACCACTCCAGCCAACCGGTTCGCAGAATCAGGATATCACCCGGTTCGAGTTGCACCTTTTGCGCGCGCGCAACTTGTTCAAGGAAGGCTCCATCCATCTCGAACTTTTGCATCATGTCGAGCGGTGTCTGCTGCTGTTCCATATAGCGTGCGCCGTCCAGTACAACACCGCGTCCGACTATGCCGTGCTGAGCCCAGTGCTCAATCCCGAGTTCACCCTTTTCGTCCAGGTCGCCGTCCTGCCGGCCGCCGTAATAGCCATACTCACGAAAGCGGATATGGCGCAAGCTGTCCCACTGGCTTGAGCCCTGCATCGCAAAATTATCAACATAGTCGTCACGCCCGCCGCGACCGACTTCGATATGGTGGCGATAGCCCTTGCTCCGAAACCCGCCGTACAGCGTCATGGGGAAATTCAACGGCAGGCTGAGGTTGAACACCTGGCCAGTCCGAATCAGTCCTGCTGCCTGCTTGACTTTTTCCGGCGTCAGCAAATTCACCGATCCCAGTTGGTCTGCCGGTCCAAAGACCTCCCAGGCGTGGCGCTCTTGCGTCTCTCCAACGTGCGGCAGCTCTCCAAACTTTGGCCTACTCGACATCGTTCCCCTCCCGTGTATTTTCATCTCTTCGCCTACCAGGGGCATCCACATCGGAACTCGCTGGCACTCTCACCGCATTCCCGGCGTGCCCGGTAGAACAGCCAGAGAGATATGGCGCTCAGCGCGCCTCGGGCAACAACTCCAGTACGGCAAGCGTCAGCTCCGGGCCGGCCTGCTCGGCAAAGAAATAGTCGTCGACCACACTGGCCATAGGGCCAAGTTCGAGGTTGACGCTGACCTCATTCTCACTCGGATACCAACGCAGGCGAAAGCCGATGGCTTCGGGCGGAACGCGATGCGTGGTGTGCTGTCCGCCGGGGCCATCGTAAAAATATTCGCCTTCTTCCCCCTCCTGACTGATCAGCCAGGCGCCCAGCCAGCGCTTGCGGTCTGCGGGCGCTTTCTCGGCTTCCCCCCAGTCCAGGCTCAGCCTCTCAGGCCGTGCGGCGCTCATACCCGGCTCTCCTCGGCGTCGGGCTGAACCGCGGGCAGATCAAAGCCGTACAGTTGGGCCGCGTTGAGCCCCAAGACCTGACGCCGTTCGGCCTCGGTGAGATCGCCCATAGTCCGGTCAATGGCTTCCTGCGAGCGCGGCCAGGTGCCCTCGTGATGCGGATAATCATCCCCCCATAAGAGCCGATCGATGCCAATCCATTTGCGCGTTTCCAGTCCGACCGGGTCGTCCTGAAAGGTGGCATAGCCTTGGCGGCGAAAATATTCGCTCGGCGGCATCGGCAGCTTGGGCGCAATCCAGAAGTGGTGTTTGTGAAAGCCCTCGTCCATGACCCAGAGGGTCCAGGCCAGCCAGCCTATCCCGGCTTCGACGGTCACAAACTTGAGTTCGGGAAAACGCTCCAGCACCCCGGACGCGCACAGATGGACAACCGGATCAATCGCCGTCGATAAGGCATGAACAACATAGTTGATAATCGCACCGCCATTGCCCGAGGCGGTCCGCGGGTCCTTGCCCGTTCCCACGTGGAAACTCATCGGCATGCCGGTCTCTTGAATGGCCGCCCACAGCGGATCGTACAGCGTGAGATTATAGGGCTGGTCCGGGACAGTGACGGGCAGGAAAACAGTTTTATAACCTAACTTGGCAATGCGCTGAACTTCCTGCACAGCAGCGTCAACATCCTGCGGGGCAACGGCAGCGGTGGGCAGAGAGTGTTTTTGGGTTGGGCTGAACACCTCAATGGCCCAGTCATTCCACACCCGACACATGGCGGTTTGCATGCCAGGGTCGGGCGAGGTCCACATCAGCAGCCCGCGATTGGGGTAAATGACCTCGGCGTTAATCCCGTCCCGGGCCAAATCCTGCCGACGGCGCTCTAGGTCAAAACTCCCGCCTTTGGCCCGCTCCAAATCTTCTCCGCTCAGGGTGAAGTCCCGGATACGCTTTTTTTCCTGGCCCTCAACGACCAACCACTTCCGCCCGTTGGCATCGAGCGTCAAACGCGGAATCCGATGGCGAAATTTGGCTTCAATCCGCTTCTCCCAGAGGTCGGGCGGCTCCAGCACGTGGCAGTCTGCGGAAACGACAAAATAGTCCTGCATGGGAATCGTGGATAGTGTGGACATCGGGCCCTCCTCCGGCTGTGTACAATAGGTCTGAGGCGACTCCACCCTTTAGGCAAGTTCTCCCCGAGCGTCAAGTATGACCAGGCCGGCTGCCGACAGGAATCAGCCAAGTGCAGCAGTGACACTCAGGCTCCTCTCCCACCAGGAGGCTATTGCCAGGCAGGGAGCTATACAGTCGGGACTTTATCACATAGAGTGCATGCACAGATTTCATACCGCACCCCCAGGGAGTCTTTTCTCTATCCGTGAGACAAAGAGCTGAGGTGGGGGAGGGAAACACAGGAAAGGTAGTACACACATTGACGCTTGAACTGATACTCTGGGGACTCGCAAAAGGCACGGCCGGATTTATTGGACTCATTCTGTATTCCAGCTTTTTTGAATGGGCGCTGCACAAGTATTTGATGCACACCCTGACCCTACCCTATTCATTCCAAGCCCACGCTCTCGTCCACCATGGGCTCTTCCGGGCTGACGCCACCTACCATATCCAGCCTGGAGTTGATCCCAAAAAGGTCACCTTTGCGTGGTGGAATGCGCCCCTGCTCATCGGGCTGCATCTGCCCCTTCTGCTCGGCCTCGGCTGGGCGTTTGGCTGGTCCGTCTGTATTGGCGGGGTCCTGGCCCTGGCAGCTGATTATGTCCTGTATGAATACGTTCACTATTGTATGCATGTCCCGAGCAACCGCTGGATTGAACGCACCCAGGCCTTTCAATTCGTGCAGACCCATCACTATATTCATCATCGGTATCCCTACCAGAACCTCAACGTGGTGAACGTGTTGGCAGACTGGGTCATCGGCACCATGTGGACGGCTAAGGATATTGATCTAAGCGCCGACCCGCTCGTGAATCCCCAGGCCGAGCAGGAGCTGGTAACGCCCCTTGCAGCGCTCTAGCCCGGTTCTCCGTTCCGAGACCCTGACGCAGGCAGCCGGGGCCGCGTGTCAGGGTTCAACGGCAGGGTGCGCCCTAGCGGGCGGCCTTCTCTCGGTATGATCCCAGCGCACTGCCCGCCCCTTTCTTGAGTGTCCGCTGTGCGGGTGGAGTGGGTCGGAGGACGGCCGGCCATTTATCGGGTTGTGGTTCCGGTCCCTCTTGGGCCGTGGCGGCGGGCGCTGTGTCACCAAAGACCGGCCTGCGGCGGATGTCGATGCCCGCGACGTTATAACTGAACTCAACCGGAATCCCATTCGGATCAAACGCATAGATCGAATGGATAAAGCCGTGATCTATCGGACCTGAGACCTCATAGTCGGCGGCCACCAGTTTGTCTCGGAGTTCCCATAACTCATCGGCAGACTCAACCCCAAACGCGACATGGTCAAAGGTAATCGGCCCACGAAAGGCGACGCCGTGCCGTTTCTGCGGTACGGGCTCCGCGCCGTCCCATTCAAAAAAGGCCACCGTGTCGGTCTCGGACAGCTCAAAGAAATAATGCCGAAAGCCCTGTGCGCCAATCGTAGCGACCAGACGCATGCCGAGCAGGTCGCGCCAGAAACGGACCGTCTTATCCATATCGCAAGTAACAAACGCCAAGTGATTCACGCCGGTAAATCGGACCATCGCAGCCTCCTTAACGATCTCGGGTTTAACTCTGGGTAGCGCGCTCTTTGTCCATATAGGCCCTGGCGGAAGAATAGGACGAAACACTATACGGGACAAGGAAGGTCAGGGCGACCTTGAAACCCAACCGGGCGGAGAAGTCGAGATTCAAGAGCAGGTCGTACTGATTAATCACGGTCAGGATGGGTCCCACGATACAGGCCACCTTCAGGGCACGCCTCACCGTCTCCCTCCGAAACCAATGATACAGAAAGCGCCTGCCCCCACCGAACTGATTGCCTGTTGCCACGTGTGCTCCACTGTCTGGCTGGCAGTCTAGGGGGACCTAGACCGTCTGGCAAGCGTGCTTTTGACGAACCCTGTCACCCCATCTTTCTGCCAAGACATCTTTACTTTATAAACCAGAACATTGCCAAGTAAGGAGGACGATATGACGTGGGTGACAACATTTGCCGAAGACGAGGCCACCGGCCGGCTCGCCGAGGTGTATGAAGGGGTTCGCAAACATCCGCTGAGCGGCGGGCGAATAGCCAATGTCATCGCCTGTATGGGACTGCGTCCAGAGGCGTTACGCGGGGTGTGGCAGATGAATATGGGCATCACGTTTGGTGCCTCAACCCTGGGACGTTCGCGCGAAGAAATGATTGCTACCTCGGTTTCCGTTATCAACCGCTGCCACTATTGACGCTCTTCCCACGCAGAGTTGCTGCGTATGGAATCGGGCGATCACAGCTTGGTTCGGCACCTGAAGACCGACCCGGACAAGGCTCCGCTCGGGGCGCAAGATCGGGCCATGATCGATTTTGCGCTCAAGCTAACCCGCGCCCCGGACACAGTGAAACGGGAAGACCTCGAGTTCTTACAGCAGTACGGTTTTAGTGAGGAGAATGTCGTCGATATTGTCCTCATCACCTGCGTGTTCAATTTTATGAATCGACTCGCGGATGGGTTGGGCGTCGAGCTTGACCCACAGATGCAACACCTGCTGGACGCCAACACGGATAAGGGCTAAGCCACAGCCCGTCCGGCTGTCGGCTCGGGCAGGCTATCCCCAGCTCTACAAGGTTTTCTCGAATATCCGGTAGGTTTTGTATACCTGAGCGCCCATGCGTTCGAGACCACGCTGCATGGCCCAGTTATCTTCAAGAATCCACGAACATTCAACCAGACGATAGCCGTAGGCCGGGACATCTTGCCAGAGTTTGAGATACAGCATGGCGTCAAGCCCACGCACCCGCACATCTGGATTGGTGCCGAGCAAGAGAATGCGGAGGGCATCAATCCGACGCCGATACCACAGAAACTTCAGGAAACCCAACGGGAAGAGTCTGCCGTTCATATGCCGCAGAGCCTGGTTGTAATCCGGAAGCGCGAGGGCAAAGCCAACCGGCCGATTCTCCAGTTCGGCGATAAGACACAGCCTGGGATCGGCGACGAGGCGTAGCGTGTTGGCAAGCAGGTCCACCTCAGCCTCGGTCATCGGCACGAATCCCCAGTTTTGCGACCAAGCCCTATGGTAGATGGCGTGCAGCACGCGGATTTCTTCGGTGAAGTGTCGGAGGTCGATTGGCCTGATAGTGATGGCTTGTTTCTTCCGTAGGCGTTCGACCCCCTGCACGAGCCGCTCGGGGATAGTCGCATCTTCACGCAGATCAATGAGATACGCCAACAGATCCTTGGCCTTGGTATAGCCCGCGATGCGGAGCAGCCGGGCATAGTAGGAACGATGGTGGGGCATCATCACCATGGGAGTCGCGTGGAACCCATCGACCAACAGTCCACATTCCTCGTTGGTCGAGAAGCTCATCGGGCCCCGCATGCTCCGCACTCCGCGCTGACCGACCCACTGTTCCGCGGCGGCCAATAACGCCTGAGCAACCTCCTGGTCGTCAATACTCTCAAAAAAACCGAAGAAGCCAACCGACTCAGTGTGAAATTGGATATGCCGATGATTGACAATGGCCGCAATCCGTCCCACGACCTGCCCATTCAAGCGGGCAAGAAAATATTGGACATCGGCGTGTTTGTGGAAGGGGTGCTTTTTTGGAGAGAGGAGTTTTTTCAGATCAAAAAGCAGCGGCGGGACCCAAGCCGGATCATCGCTATACAGTTGCCACGGCAGTTGAGTGAAATGGTGAAGATCTTGCCGGTTACGGACCGGGGCTATCCGTACATCTCTGGACATCTATAGCGTGGTGCAACTTCGTATGTCGGCTCGACACTCGCTAAAACATTACCCAGGACAGCCAAAACACCCCTACACGGCAACCTTTTCCACCTGGATGTGGGGCCGGATACGGGCAAAGACATCTAAGACAAAGTCAATCTGCTCATCGGTATGGGTTGCCATCATGGAAATCCGAATCCGACACGAATTCTCAGGGACGGCCGGAGGAATCACCGGATTGGTAAAGATGCCGGAGTCAAACAATTCCTTCCAGATCATCCCCATTAACCACATATCGCCGACAATGATGGGAATCACCGGCGTATCACTCGTCCCGATATTATAGCCCAGACTCTTGAGCCCGGCCTGCATGCGACGGGTATTGCGCCACAGGGCCGCCCGTCGTTCGGGTTCGTCTTCGATCAGTTGTAGGGCGGTTAACACCGTAGCCACCGACGGCGGCGGCATGCTGGCGCTGAAAATCAAAGAGCGGGCGTGGTGTTTCAGATAGTGAATAACGGGCTCCGGACCAGCCACTACACCGCCGATCGCGGCTAAAGACTTGGAAAATGAAGACATAATGAGACCGACTCGGCCCTCGACATCGAAATGCTGCGCCGTCCCACCACCGTTCTTGCCTAACACCCCAAAAGCGTGAGCATCGTCAACCATGATCTCAGCCTGGTACTGCTCGGCCAGGGCAACCAAACCCGGCAGGTCGGCAATATCACCTTCCATGGAAAAGATACCGTCGGTAACAATCAGCTTCCCGGCCTTGGGCGGGGTCTTCTGCAACTGCTGTTCCAGTGTTTCCAGGTCTCCATGCGGATAGCGGAGCACAGTCCCGTGGGCAAGCTGAGAACCGTCCACCGCGCTGGCGTGATCGAGCTTATCCAGATAAAGATAATCTTTCTTTCCGATCAGGGTTGCCAGGATACCTAAATTTGTCTGATAGCCGGTACTGAAAACAAGCGCGGCCTCTTTGTTGAGAAAACGGGCCAAGCGCGCTTCGAGCTCATCGTGCAAATCCAGCGTTCCGTTTAAGAAGCGACTGCCGGTACACCCACTGCCGTAGCGCCGGAGAGCGGCCTCGGCTGCCGCCAGCACCTTGGGATGATGGGTCAGGCCGAGATAGTTATTGGAGCCCATCATCACCTTGGACTCACCGCGCACGACGACTTCAGTTCCTTCAGACGATTCTATCGGTGTGAAAAACGGATAATACCCAGTCGCTTGAGCCTCTCGAGCACGGGTAAAGCGAGCACATTTCTCGAAAAGGTTCATCCCGTTCCCCTCTCTGCATGACATCCCCGATGATCGGTTTGGGTGGCATGTCGCGGTTCCGGTTTTATCACAGCCTCTCCCATGACGGTGTCTGCTATAACCATGTCTGTTGTCTATACCATGCTGCGGTTTCAACACATCCGGTTACCAGCGGAACCTGCGCCTCAAATCCCAACTCCTGCTTGGCCAGCGCGGTTTCGCACAGCCAACCGGGGGCCAAGAGTTCCTTGACTTTTTCGCGATTGAATATCGTTGCTCGTCCGAGGGCGGCAGCTCCTCCCTCGCTCACAGTTGCCGCCAACTGCACGAGCAGGCGTGGGACACGAACCGTCCGGACCGAACGTCCAACGGCCCGGCTTAGGCACGCGGCAATTTCGCTCCAGGCGTAGGAGCGTGATTCTGCCACATGATAGATCCCACGCGCTGCCGGCATGGTAGCCGCGCAGAGCAGCGCCCGGACGAGGTCGGCCACATGGACAAGTTGCAAAACGCTCTCCGGGCCGGCCGGCAGCGGCAAGACACCCCGGGCGGCGAGCCGGAAGAGCAGAAAGAAATCTTTCTCGCGTGGGCCGTAGACCACCGGCGCACGGAGAATAAGGACCTCGAAGGCGTCGGACGCGGCAAAACAGGCCCGTTCTCCGACGAGTTTACTCCGCCCATAGGCCGTAATCGGGTGTGGCTGGTCGCGCGGTTCAACCGGCCGCCCGTCTCGCGCCGGACCCGCCGCGGCGAGCGAACTCAGATAGACCAGTCGCCGTGGACGCGGCTGCGCGGTCCGCATGGCCCGAACGAGTCGCTGCGTTCCCTCGGCATTCGCGCCCAGATACGCCTCCTCGGTGTGGGCTTTTGTCACGGCTGCAAGATGAAAGACGGTGTCGACCTGAGAGACCGCTTGCCGCAGACTGTCGTGGTCTTCCAGCGCACCCCGGACCAGTTCGACCTTGTCAGCCTGATCGCGGGCCAGTCGCGCGACATCACTCGTCGGACGAACGAGCACGCGCGGCCGGACGCCGTGTTCGATGAGCGCATCAACAAGATGCGAGCCAATAAAACCAGTTCCTCCGGTCACGAGGACGCGGGTGCCTGCCTTCACCAGCGGGGTACGTGGTGTTATCCCTTGGGTACTCACAGTAGCTCGAATCACGTAAAGTCGGACGCTAGATAACAGATTTCCTCAATTTAACCAAGGGGTAACATAGCCGCCAGATAGGTTTAGCTGGAATAACACCGTTCTTAAAGACACCTGCTCCCTCGTTTCACGGCACTCTCTTGACAGCGCAGTTCCGGTCGCTCTTATAGAGGCTGTTGCATGATACGACAGCAGACGGCAGGTCCCAAGGCAAACAACAGGAGCTTTCATCTGTGGCGTCCCAAAACGAATTTCTTGGCGAGATATCGGACGAGCAGTTCGCCGCACGGGTGCGGAAGCGTTTTGCCTCCGCGTTCCGGCCCAAGGCGAGCATCTATTGGCTTGACCTCTTGCTGTCTGCTCCTGTGGGCTGGACTGCCTTTGGGTTGAGTGTCCAGCAACCATTCGGCTCTCTGGCCTATCTCGCAACAACGAGTATAGCTTTCCTCGCCCTCCTCCGCGCCGCCTTATTCATTCATGAAATTGCCCACCAGAAGCGGGGCAGCCTGCCCGGTTTTGAAGTCGCCTGGCACGCTGTGGTCGGTCTACCGTTCATGCTGCCCAGTCTCATGTATGTGGGCTCACATGGGGACCATCACCGGCCTCACACCTTCGGGACAGCCGGCGACCCCGAGTATGCGCCGCTCGTGCACGGCACGCTCCTCGGCCTGGTCTGGTTTGTTCTGAGCGTCTGTATTATTCCCGTCTTGTTGCCGCTACGCTGGGGGATCATCGGCCCGCTTTCGTCCGTTATCCCCCCGTTGCGAAAGATCGTTATTCAGCGAGCTTCCACCCTTGTGATCAATCCGGCGTATCGCCGCCCTCTGCCTGGAAAGCAGTATCGGTTACGGTGGCTCGTCCAGGAATGGGCGGCCGCGCTGGTTGCCTGGCTGGTGTGTATAAGCTGGTATGCAGGACAGATTCCTGGTGTCTGGCTCATGCAGTGGTATGTCGTGACGTCCGGTATGTTGATCGTGAACCAAGTCCGGACGTTAGCGGCGCATCGGTATGACAATACCGGGCGGCGGTTGAGCGTGACCGAGCAACTGCTCGATTCCGTCAATCTGTGCGGCTGGCCAGTGTTCACCGTTCTCGCCGCCCCTGTGGGTCTGCGCTATCACGCGCTTCATCATCTCTTACCGAACGTCCCCTACCACAGTCTCGGTCGGCTCCAGCGTCAATTGCAAGAAGAATTGCCTGCCGCTGGTGTCTATCAGCAGACCAGTGAGCGCGGTATTCTTTCCGCCATCCGGAGTCTGGTCGGCCGGATGGGCCGGAGGCGCCGCGCCGCGCCATTTAGCGAAGAGCACGTTGGCGAAGAAGTTTAAACAACACCGGCCAGCCGAAGAGCAGTGGGTAGCGCCGCTGTCGCTCCGAGAGCTCAACCCACATCCCGCTATGCCTGCCCAGCTTCCATAAGACATAGGGCAGCCAATCGTCAAAGGTCAGCGCGGTTTTAAAGAGGCGCACGGCATACAGGCATTTTGCTCCGGTCGCCTGGACCGCCCAACTGACCCGCCCTGTCCAGCGCGTACTCCGCGGTATAGCAACCGACCAGCGCCCGTCTTTTTCTCGGCAGACGCATCGTCCCTGCTGCTCCAGGTATTGGAGCCCTAACCGCGCAATATGGTCGTAACGCTCAGGAGACGCTGCGTATAATGCCCGGATGGTTTCCGGCCGTTCGGCCCGCAGCTCAGTCCGATACGTTTCTCGAAACCCCCGCTGCCAGAGGTCGGCCAAGTGAAAAGACCGGGTAAAATTATTCCGCGCGAAAAACGGAATAACGCGAGAGAGAAAGGTGAGCGCAGCTTGGGTCGCGGCGTGTATGACGCGCTCCTGCACCTCCTCGCTACGCGCAAACACGAGCCGCGTCGGCTGACAGAAGCGGGCCCAGATAATGGCGGGGACGACGGCCGGAGTGGTCGCGCGCTCAAAATCCGCGGTCGAGATAACCGCATACTTCGCCCGAAGCGTCTGCGTACCCTGCCCGACCTCAATATAGAACACATTCGGCGGCAGCAGGGCGTTCAGCCATCTGAGCAGCGGCCGGTCATAGCAAGACCGGTACGAGCGGACGAGCACGTAGAAGTCGAGCACAGCATCGGCCGTCTGCTGTGTGCGGAGGCAGGAACCGTAAAACAGTACGGCGTCAACCGCCCCGGCGTGGCGCTGTTGGATTTCCGCAGCCACCACGCGGGCGGCTTCAGGCGCCGGCTGGGTCCACTCGTGGGCCAAGAGAGCCGTCAGGGCAGACAGCGATTGCACATCGTCTCGCATACTTAGGCTCGAATAAAACGGAGTCGGTGGTCCGTCGCAAGCTGCAGGGTTCGACCGGGCTGCGGCTCAAAGAGTTCTCCATCAATGGTGAAACCGCAGTCCATCTGCATGGTCAGCTGCTCAACATTGTGGCTGCAATAGCCGGAGTCCAGCGCAAACGGCGGCGGGGGAAGCCCACGTAAGACCTTCCAGGCCGCAACCGGGCTGCGCACGGCCTTGGCCGCAATGGCGGTAAAACGGAGCGGGGCCTGTTCGGTTCCCCAGAACGGACGGATACGCAGCAAGAGCCGTTCCAGGGTGGTCGCCATCACGAGTTGAAACGGCTTTTTTGCGAACTGATCTATGGGTGTTTCCTCTGCCAGGGTCGGACGATTGAACGCCAGCCCAATGTCGTCCGGCGCAAAAATCCCGCTGGGGGAGCCGCTCGCCACTCGCAGGAGGGCTCCACCTAAGAAGAGGCCGGCGCCGAACAGGCCCTGCAAGCGCCGCTGGGGATAGAGCTGATGTTTAAAGGTGAGCGCCCGCTGGATCACACCGGCCCCGAAAAACATACCATACTGAGGGCTCGTGCCTGGGCCGGAGTCGACGCGCAACACCGGCCGCTTCACGACGCGCTGCTCCAGCGTATCGGTCCGCAGCGCGCGGAGCAGCGCAACCAGGCCGGTGGCCGGCGGAGCCGTACTGCCAATATCCGCAGCGCTCATATTTGTTCGTCCGCCAGGCAGAGGCGCAATGGCCGGCAGCGGTTCAAAGATTGAACCGGCCAAGACTTCAGTCAGGACGCGTTGCAGCGTTCCATCTCCACCATTCACCGCGAGGAGGGTCACACCCTGGCGCGCGAGGCAGGCCAGCGCTGCGGGTACGTCGGCACTCGACCGAGTCGTCACCTGCACGACCTCGGGCGCGTTCTCAAGGGCCTGCGTGAGCGCGACCGGGGAACCACGGCGCAGACCGGCCTGACCATTACTGAGAAGACCCAGTCGCACGAAAGTTCCGTAATCCTGAGAAGAGCGAAAAGGCAACCTCCGGTCGCGGTGGGGGGAGAGGATTCAGAAATGAGACTTTTGTCACCCCAGTCCCGGTGAGTTGGATAGGCTCGCTCGCGGGGTCGGATTGGACAGTGATATGAAAAGGGGAGAGTAACCAGACCCGGCGTGGTTTCAGCTTGAGTGCCATCAGGAAGCGGAAGGGCTGCGGGACATCGTCCAAGGGATCATGGCGAAGGAGAACCCGGTCGAGTTGGATCGCGCCGCTGAGCCCCTTACTCTCAAAATGAAGCTGTTGGGGGACATGGTACTTCCCCATATTCTGCACTTCTCCATCAAAAGTATACGCAACCTTATGTGTCTGATGGACCACGTGTTGACCGTCTTGCACGACCAGCCAGCGACGCTGCGTCCCCTGTGGTGTTGTCAGATCGGCCAGATAGAGCGACATCGCCTGGGGTGTCTGCGGTAGCGAGAAGAATTCCAGTCGACGCAGGACGAGGTTGGACTCGGCCTCATTTGTCCAGCTATGGGTGAGTCCGACAGCGCCCTGGATGGGGGCCGGCTCAGCCATGCCTTTGACCCAGACCGCTCCTTCCGCCCGCGCCGCGGGATCGAGCAGATCAATGGCATACCCGGCCGGGGGAAAGTCGGCGGACCACAGGGCTGGTCCGCGCGGATAGAAATCCAGCGCTACATGGGTGCGCTTTTTTTTGACCTGCAATGTATTTTTGGGACCACGCTGGTCGAGCCAACTGGCGCCGACCTCCATCCGCAGTCGGTCCGCAGAGAGATCCCAGCGGCTTTCTCGCCGCCCGGTGCGAAAGCGCCGGCTCGTGCCGTCGGGTTGAACGACATGCCCAATCAGCGCCGCGTTCCGATCTCCAAATCCGAAATTCGTGATCAGAAATTCCGTAAAAAAGAAATGGCCCGAGTCGAAGCGCGCCGTCAACTCCCAGCGTTCGTAGGCGAACTCGCCCGGCAGGAGACGGGCGGCCGGGCTGCCACGCTCGGGAGCAGCAGAGGGAGACCCAGCCAGCCCGTGCCAGTGCGTCCCGTCCACGAGCAGCAGGCAACCGGTTAGCAGCATCACCAGCCAGTACGGCCTGCGCCGGAGCCCACGCGCCGACCCCCTGGTCCTCATGCCGGTGTCCCCACTTCCTGCCAAGTCTGAATCGGCCGGCCACGCCAGCGTTGGATAGCGGCCTGGCCCAAGCGCAACGTGTGAAACCCCACAGAACAGATAGTCCAGACCGCAACGAGCCAGAAACCCTGGTCGGGACGACCGACCAGGGTCCCGAGGGTCAATAAAATCAGATTCGGGTTCCGGCGGGCGGTAATGGTCCGAAAAAATGAATCAATCGGACGCCACGAGTGGATTTCCAGGTGAAAAGCCAGCAGAAAGAGCCCTTCGAGCAGCCGTCCGAGGATATACCCGCCAATGATAATCGCCACGATCGGGTCCTGCCAGATCGTGGCCGGAGCAAAGCTGCCCGCCAAGCCCATCGCCCAGGCCACATACCAGAAGGGCGGGTGGACGAGGTCAAGGCCGTGGTCCAGCACATGGCCTATGCGACTTGAGGTACAGGTGACGCGGGCCAGCTTGCCGTCCACGGTGTCCAAAAAGGTCATGAGCCAAGCCCCCACTAACCCAAGCCCGAATTGCCCCTGGAGAAAGAGCCAGATGACCAGGCCCACCAGCATCCAGCTGAGCCCGGTCACGCTATTGGGAGCAACATGGGCGCGCGCCAGCAAACGCGTGACGGCGCGGGCGGGCAGCGGCCAGACCCACTTGGTGACCACGTCGGTAATGCCCTTATACGACGCACGAAACATACGATTTTCAACCTGAGTCAGCGAGTCCGCACACACCCGCAGAAGATAGGGCGGGTCGTATTTGCGCAATGCCGAGGAATAGGCGGGAACAAGATCGTCGGGAACCCGGCAGGACAGATATCCCCGCTGCGCATCACCCACCGGAGCGGTGAGGCAGGGGAGCAGCGTCTCTCTCTGACTCCCGGTTGTGACGAGCGCGGCAATTGTTGCGGGTGTCTCCGGATCGACCAGTGCCAGGCTACGGACACCACTGCGCTCAAGACTCTGCTCAAGCAAGACGCGGATTAAGCGCTCGTCAAAAACATAATCGGTTCGGCAAACGAGGAGCGGGCCGTCAGGGGCAACAGAAGGACAGGAGGTTCCTATGGCAATCCGCGCATCGGGCACACCCGCGGCGCGGAGGGTCCGGCACAGACGTTCTGCCGGCGAGAGGCCCCACACTTCGACCGGGGCAGTGGGATCGCTTGTAGCCTGAGCTGCGGAATCAGCAAGCCACACCTGAATACGCTCGGCCCCTGCCACCGGCTTCATATCGCTCCTTCTCATCACGCTGCTGCTCACTGTCAGGCTGTGATCTATTCAGAGCCTGACAGTGAGTGGTTTTATCATACGCCAGAGAGGTGGTATAGGTTGGAGAGCGCCGAAGCGAAACACCATGCCAGCCTTTACGCTTGCCCATTTATCAGATCTGCACGTCACCCCGGTCCGGGTCCGGCGGCCGCTCGACTTTCTGAACAAGCGCTTCTTGGGCGCCCTGTCGTGGTCCCTGCGGCGACGCAAGGAATATCGACCCGAAGTCCTGGCCGCGCTGGTCGACGATTTACACGCGCAAGGGCCGGACCATGTGGTCGTTACCGGCGACCTGACCAATATCGCGCTGCAAGACGAGTTCTCCGCCTCCCTGCCGTGGTTGCAGAAACTGGGCGGGCCGCAGAAGGTCTCCGTTATCCCAGGCAACCATGACACCTATACGCGCGGGAGCGAGTCTTTTCCGTGGACGTATTGGGGCGACTATATGCGCTCGTCTATCCCGACGGATGCGCTGCCAGACTCTGCGGTGCTGCCTTCAGACTTTCCGACAGCCGATTTTCCAACCCTCCGTATCTGTGGACCGCTCGCCCTCGTCGGCGTCTCAACCGCGCGGGCAACGCTCCCCTTCTACGCCTCAGGAACGATAGGCCAGACACAACTCGACCGCCTGGAGCGACTCCTCGGCGCATTGGCAAACACGCCCTTGGGTCGGGTCGTGCTCATTCACCATCCCCCCCAACCCATCGCCATATCGGTCCGCCGCCGACTCACCGACGCGGCGGCCTTTCGGGCCGTGCTGGCCAAAACCGGCGCGGAGCTTATTCTGCACGGCCATATGCACCGCACCGTTACGACGAGTATCCCCGGACCCTGGGGGCCAATTCCCGTTGTCGGGGTCCCGGCCTCCGCGGCGATTGGCCGGCGACCGCAGCGGCGCTCACGCTACCACTTATATCGGATCGAGCCACACGGCGAGGTGAACGGCCGGAGTCGTTTTCAGATTACTCTCACCTCGCGCGCGTATGATCCGAGAACGACCGGTTTCCACCATTTTGCCGAGCAGGAGCTCTCGCACGGCCTCACTCTTGACTCTTGCGCAAGCCTGGAGCTAGAAGCAAAACAGTCTGCATAGAGAGTCTGATTATGAAGAAACGCCCATCCTCGTTGCTGCTGTTCTTTGTTGGCCTCCTGAGCCCGGTGTTCAGCCCACAGCCGGTCGCTGCGGTGCCCGTCGCCAGCGATGTCCTCTCGGCCATGGTGACGATCCATGCCGAGGTCCCGGCCAGTGCCCGCACGGCCCAGTTTCTTGGTGAACAACGCAGCGGGAGCGGCGTGGTCATCGATACCCAGGGCCATATTCTGACCATCGGCTATCTGGTCATGGAAGCCCGCCGGGTTGAGGTCACAGGGATAGACGGGAAACGCGTCCCGGCCAGCGTTGTTGCCCATGACACCCAAACCGGTTTTGGGCTCTTACGCGCCAACGAACCGCTCAACGCCACCCCCATGCCGTTCGGCCAGTCCGCTGACCTGACTGAACGGACAGAAGTCATTATTGCCAGCGACAGCAACGCAGCCTCGGTGCGCCCGACTTTGGTGACCTCGCGGCGGGAATTTGCCGGCTATTGGGAATACCTGCTCGAAGACGCCATTTTCACCGCGCCGCCGCATCCCCGCTATGCAGGCGCCGCGCTGATCGGACCGGACGGCAAGCTGCTGGGCATTGGCTCGCTGATGGTCAACGACGCCCTGCCCGGCCGGGAGTCTCTGGCCGGAAATATGTTTGTGCCTATTGACCATCTCAAACCCATCCTCACCGACCTGATTCGTACCGGACGCACCAAGGCCGCCCCTCGGCCCTGGCTCGGACTCTTTACTGAGGAATTCCGCGATAAGCTGATTATCATGTTTGTGGCACCGGACGGACCGGCAGAACAAGCCGGGGTGCAGGTCAACGATTTGGTTCTCAAGGTTGCCGGTCAGCCGGTCACAGATCAGGCTGATTTCTATCGAAAGATGTGGGCGATTGGGGAGGCGGGTGCCGATATCACCCTCACCCTCCTCCACGGGACCGAGATCAAAGATATTACGGTGCGCTCCTCGGACAGGGATCAGTACTTTCGCCCAGCCCCTACCCCGAAAAAACCGGACACCGCAGAAGCCCTCCAGGCGACCTAGAGACTATCCCTGGCCCGCGCTCCCGCCCCAATATCCATTGTGAGCAGGACTCTACTTGAACCCTGGGGTTCCCCTCTGTGACTTGAGATACTACTGGAAGTGTCGTTCGAGTCCGGCTCAAATGCACAGCACCCCTCTAATCATTCCGGAAGGCGGCCATCACCGCGGCCGTGTCATACGCCTCACGATAATGTGTGACCACCCCATGCAGCAGGGTCCAGGCGGCCATGACGGCCACCTCGTAGCTTTTTCCGGTTGCCTTCACCCGGCTGCGTTCCTCACACATCACAATCACCTGATTGCCCTGTGCAATGAATTCCTTGGGTACAAGTTGTTCGACCTCTATCGCTCTTCCGCGCGTGGCAAACCACTGCACGACCTGCTTCCGCCCACGGACGGTGCCGGCCCAGGGAATCGCCTCGGGTCCGGGTGACTGCCATTCCACATCGTCCGACAGCGGCTGGAGGATGGGCGTGACATCGCCCTGCACCCCGGCCATGAGGAGATGGGTATAAATCTGGCGGACAATATACGCATTGTCCGGCTTGGGTGCCGGGCGGGTTTTGATCTTGTCCTTTGAGATCGCCCAGGCGGCGGTAAAGGTATCGAGGACAGGACCGTGAAACAGATTTTCCGTTTTTCGGCGTAAGACTTTCGGGTCATTCTCCACGGCCTGGCTCTTGTCAGGCTGAGGGTCCGAAGTGGACTGTGTTCCAGCCCGGTCCGTCGTTTGTGCCGCTTTCTTTTTACGTTGTGAGACCGCCCAGGCGGCGGTAAAGGTATCAAACGCCGGAGAATTGAACGGCTGCTGCGTCTGCTCCAGCATGGTTTCGAGGTCGTGCTTCTTGGCCATACGCGGTTTCCTTATCTGCTTCAGCTGCCCGTTCGGGAGTCTGATTCACGGGTTGCCAGAATCCGTTCAACCGTCACTAGGTCATCGAGGGTGTCCACATCAATGGCCGCCTCGGCAAACGGCATCTCGACCAGGCCGACCCGTGCTCCCAGTACACGAGATGCCTGGACAAGGGCCGTGGGACGATCGAGCCGACGAAGCAGGAAGCGTAGCAGATTCCCCAATCCGAACGTACTCACCAGCCGCCAGGGCCGCTTCCGAAACTGCCCGGCTCGCACCCAGAACCGCACCGCCCGAGCCGCCCGGGGGGTCCGCAGGAGAAAGAGATTCGTTCCGCCCCAGCTCCCGTCCGCCAGGGGGAGAAACGTGCGGCGTGACTCGGGATACGACGCACGAAAGAGTGAAGCAGAGACCACTCCAATAACGACATCGGCATCAACGTTCTGAGCCGCAATACAGAAATGCTCAACCATGACGGGAGAGAGCAGCGCATGGTCAGCCGTTGTCACCAGCACATGCCCCTGTGCCCCGTGCGCTTCAAAGTAATCCAGTACGCTTGCTGCCGGAGAGGATTGACTCGCGTGAAACGTGATATCCCCCGCTTCCGTACAGTCCGCCAGGACTGACGCATCGTCGATACTGACCACAATGTCCTGCACCAGCCTGACCCTCCGCAGACCGGTGAGCACCCGCACGATCATGGGAACGCCAGCAACCGCGATACAGGCTTTGTGGCTCTGACCCGCAGCGTGGGCCAGACTATCCCTCGACCCGCGTCGTCCGGCAAGAATCAATGCCGTGACAGGAAGCCGGGCACTCTCCTCGGTCTGCTGAGCTGCTGCGCTGGTCACGTCGGCATTGTAGACAGCGTGGGGAAGGATGCAATTCCTGTTTTGCCGAGAGAGTGTCCAGGCCCCGGCGGTTCCTGGACGACGTTTTCCCTCCCTTTCTCCTTGGTCGCCACCCAGCTAGACTACACCCCATTCAGAGGAAGGGTATCTTTTGCGTATCTGGATTGACGCAACGAATCCGAGGAGCGAGCTCCGCCTCTTCGGCATGACGCTGCTCGAACGACAGCTCCATACGCTGCTTGAGGCGGGTCTGGACCCGGCAGAGGTCTATGTCCAGCTTGCCGCTGAGACGACCAATTTGCCTGCTCTTCTCCCCGCGCCTCTTGTCCGGCGACTTCCGCTCCAGTGGGGCCATGACTCTCGGACGCTCGGGGAATATCGGACCAGTCTACCCAATGATGCCCAAGACGACCCGTTGCTCGTCCTGGAGGCCAGTGCGGTTATTGACAGTCGGCTCCTCCGCCATCTTGCCGGCCTGAGCGGTTCCTGGGCGGCATGTGGAGAATTGGGAGCGGAGCAGACCGCGGTCTTGCGCCTGGAAGGAGACGGTCCGCCGCTCAATTCAGCCGATGCCTCCGTTTGCTCCCTGCCGGAGTTGGCGCAAAAAACCCTCCGGCAGGGTAGTGCACAGGAGTTGCACCTGAGTGACATTCCATCCCATATTCGCAAGCTGCGGCGCGACCTGCCCGTCTATCTGTTTCGGGTCGTGGACCCGGCCAGCCGGGACCGAGCGGAACGGTTTCTGTTTTGGTCCAATTATAAAGGCTCAACCGATTTCTTTACCAAATACGTCTACCCCCCTGTCGTCTGGCGGACCGTCCGTCCGCTGGCGCGTTGGCGGGTTCACCCGAACGTGATTTCCCTCTTTAATGTCGGCATTACCTTCCTGGCCGTGCCCCTCTTCGCGCAGGGCTATTGGCTGACGGGCTTTACCCTGGCGTATACGATGAGTGTGCTCGATTCTGTTGACGGCAAGCTCGCCCGCCTGACCTTCAGCGCCTCCAAGCTGGGCGATGTTCTGGACCACGGCTTGGACATCATCCATCCGCCGTTGTGGTATTTTGCCTGGGCGTGGGCATTAGGGGCGGGAGACCTCGCCACCCCGGTGATGCAGCTTGCCGTCTGGATGGCGGTCTTTTATGTTTTGGACCGGATTGTCGCCGCCCTGTTCAGCGCGCGGGTCGGCCGGTCCATTCATGGCTGTACGCCGTTTGATGAGCGTCTGCGTACCTATATCTCGCGGCGGAACGTTAACGTGCCGTTCTTTATGGTCGGTTTGCTGCTAGGCTTCCCTGTGGCGGCCTTTGGCCTGATCGTCGTCTGGCAGGTCGTCTCCCTCGGCCTGCACGCACTGCGCCTGGTGCAGTTCTGGAACAGAAAGGAGAGAGAACAGGGAGCGGGATAGGTTCTTCTCTATCTCCATTCTCTATCTCTTCTCGCTATGCGTCTCCTGCTTGCCTTTGCCCGTGCCTATCCCGGCCGGAGTGCCCTCACCCTCACCTGTCTCATCTTCGCCACCTTTGCGGAAGGCATCAGCTTCTCCAGCCTCTTGCCGCTCCTGGGTCTCGCCACCCGAGCCCACAGCACCACGCTGTCGCCGGACACGGAACCAACCGGCTTGGAACAGCTCAGCCGCGATGCGCTGGCCGCCTTTGGGCTCCAGCCGAGTATCGGCCTGCTGTGCCTGGTCATCGTCGCGGGTATGGTCCTTAAAGCCGGGTTTGTCCTGCTCGCCCAAAAGCAGGTTGGCTATACGGTCGCCCATGTCGCCACCGACTTGCGCCTCTCCCTGTTGCGCTCACTCCTGGCCGCCCGCTGGGAATACTATGTCCGTCAGCCGGTGGGCGGCTTTGCCAATGCGTTTGCGACCGAAGCCAGCCGCGCCTCCGAAGCCTATCTGTACGCGGTCACGATTATTGCCTTCAGTATCCAGACCGTCCTCTATGTTGCCCTGGCGCTGTCCGTCTCCTGGCAGGCCACCCTGGCGGCCGCGCTGTTTGGTCTCATGATCATCTTTGGGTTGCATCGCCTGGTGCGGCTGGCCCAACGCGCCGGAGCCCGCCAGACCACGGTGTTAAAAGACATGCTCGGACAACTGACCGATGTGCTGTACGCGGTCAAGCCGCTCAAGGCCATGGCGCGCGAGAACCAGGTCGGCCCACTCCTCGAGCGCGGCACCCAACGCTTACACCGCGCCCTCCAGCGTGAGGTCTTGAGTAAAGAAGCCCTGCGCGCCCTGCAGGACCCGCTGCTGATCGCCTGTCTGGTCGGGGGACTGTATGTCGCACTAACACGCTGGGCGTTGTCTCTCGATGCGGTGATTATGCTCGTTATCCTGTTCGGTCGGACCTTGAGCAGCCTCAACAAGGCCCAACGCCAGTACCAACGCATGGTCGCCCGCGAGAGCGCCTACTGGTCCCTGCAAGACACCCTGCGGCAATCGGAGGCGGCGGGAGAAATCAACACCGGTACCCGCCAACCTCGACTCACCCAGGGCATTAGCCTGCAAGCAGTCAGCTTCGCCTATGCCGAGCAAGCCATCCTTGAACGGGCCTCGTGCACCATTCCGGCAGGGGAAGTGACCCTCCTCATCGGCCCCTCGGGAACGGGGAAAACCTCTACGGTTGACCTGATTGCCGGCTTGCTCCAGCCCCAGAGTGGCGCCGTCTGTATTGATGGGGTGCCGCTCACCGCCATTGATCTCACCGCCTGGCGGCAGGCCATCGGTTACGTTCCGCAAGAAATGTTACTGCTGCACGAAAGTGTCCTTGCCAACGTGACGCTGGGTGATACCGCACTGACAGAGACAGCGGTCAAAGCCGCCTTGCGCGCTGCCGGGGCGTGGGAGTTTGTGCACAGCCTGCCGGACGGCATGGCGACGCGGGTCGGAGAGCGGGGCGCCCGTTTGTCCGGCGGCCAGCGGCAGCGGATTGCCATTGCCCGCGCCCTCGTACACGCGCCGCAACTCCTCATTCTGGATGAGGCAACCACCGCACTTGACCCGGAGAGCGAAGCCGCCATTTGCCAGACCGTTCAGCGCCTGCGCGGCACCATGACCATCCTGGCGATCTCCCACCAGCCGGCCCTGTTGGACATTGCCGACCACGTCTATCGACTGGAGGGCGGACAGCTCAGCCCGGTTGACGCGGCCGCTTCACCTCACTACGTACAGAAAATTGCGTAAGGGGTAGAGTTGTCACGCTATGGGCTCTTCGGGTTTTTCAACACCACTGCGCACGAGAGTGGCGTCACTGCTGGGGACAGAGCCGTATGCCAGGCCGGGCACCCCCGGGAATCTCGGTCGCCAACCCGTGGTATGGGTTCTGACCTCACACAAGCCGGGCCATACCACCCAGGTTCTGGGTCTGGCCCGTGCGCTGGGGTGGCCGTACACGACCAAGACGCTACGCTTTCGTGCACAGACGAATCTCCATAAGCGCCTCACCGGAACGCACTGCGCCACCCGCTTTGGGTTGGATACCGCCCGCTCAGACCCGCTCGACCCGCCCTGGCCCGACCTGATTCTCACGGCCGGCTGGCGACCGGCACGGGTCGCGCGCTGGATTCAGCGACAGAGCGGAGGCTGGACTCGGCTCGTGGTGCTCGGTCGCAAGGGGAGTCGTCCGCTCCAGCCAACAGACGTGAGTGTCGCCTGCGCCCACTTTCGCCTGCCCCCACATCCCCGCCGGATCGAGACCCTCGCTCCGCTGACTCACGTCAGTCCTGAACGACTTCGTCAGGGAGCCGCTCAGTGGCGGCATCTGGTCCAAGACACTCCGCATCCCTGGATTATGCTCCTGGTCGGAGGCGCAACCACCCGCTGCCGGTTTGATCCGCAGATTGCACGAAAAATGGGCGAAGAGGTCCATGCGTTTGCCGCCCGTGTCAACGGTAGCGTCTTTGCCACCACCAGTCGTCGGACGGGCCAGGCCGCAACCGCAGCCTTACGGGAGGGACTCGGCTCATCACACTTTGTGTATGCCTGGCAGCCCGACCAACAGGCGAATCCGTATATGGGCTATCTCGCCCTCGCCGATGTCTTAATCGTGACCGGTGAGAGCGAATCCATGCTGGCTGAAGCCGCGACCACCGACACCCCGCTCTATATCTATCCCTTGCCAGAACGACCAAATGATATGGGGGGACGTTGGAAGGAATGGATCATCACCCAGGCGCAACGGCGTAACACTCGTGACAGTGTCCTACCGCAACGGGGGGTGTCTTCTCTGTGCGCCGGCTTGATTGAGCGGGGCCTTGTTCAACCACGTCGGGACCTGAAGGCATTACACGAGGCGTTCGTGCAGCGGGATATCGCCCGTTTTTTTGGTGCCCCGGTTGATCTCTCCCCGCGTCCGGCCCTCCACGAGCTTGAAACCGTTGCCCAACAGGTTCGGCGCTTGCTTGGATTTGACGTACAGCCATGACCCCACTCGTTTTCCTGCGTCACGGCCAGAGCGTATGGAATCAGGCCCGTCGTTTCACCGGCTGGGCCGACGTTCCGCTCAGTCCCCACGGACACGAGCAGGCCAGGCAGGCCGCCCAACTCATCCGGGCGGGTGGGTTTTCCTTTGATGTGTGCTTTACCTCATGTCTACAGCGTGCGACAGACACGCTGCAGATTGTCCTCACCGCCCTCAACCGTGAGCGCTCGCAGCTCCCTGTCCGTACAAGCTGGCAATTAAATGAGCGGCATTACGGCGCGCTGCAAGGCCTCAGCCGACAAGCCGTCGCCCAGCAGTACGGACACGAACAGGTTGTGGTCTGGCAACAGCATTTTGATATTGCTCCGCCGGCCTTGGACCCGGCCGACCCCCGCTTCCCCGGACATGACCCGCGCTATGCCGACCTCACAGACCTTGAGCTGCCACGCACGGAAACGCTGAAAGATGTGCGGGCCCGGGTGCTGCCCTACTGGCACGACGTCATTGTCCCGGAGATCAAGAACGGTCAACAGATTTTCGTTGTGGCGCATGGCAACAGCCTGCGCGCCCTGACCACGTATCTGGATGGCGTCGCAGCAGAAGATATCCCACGGGTGAAACGTCCCCTGACGGGTGAACCCTTTGTATACGAGTTTGACCAGAACGCCGTCCCACGCCGGCACTATTCCCTCCGTCGGGCTCCAAAATTGCAACGCTGGCTGAAGACGAAGCTCGGACAGCGGTATCCCCGGTCAAAGGATCATTCGTGTGCGGGATAGGCACTCCGGCCCTGATGGAATACCAAGCTTGGCAGCGGCAATGGATGGAGTAGGATACATCGCATGCACTATCTTGATCTCAACCGGCTCAACACTATTGACCCGGCAGCTTTCCAAGCACAGCAGCCCTATCCCTGGACCAACCCGCAGGACTTGCTCACCCCAGAGGGCTATCACACCCTCCTGGCCCATCTACCTACGCAAGAGCAGTTCACGCCCAGCTTTGGCAGACAGCGCGCCCACGGCCAGCGCAGTCATGATCGTTTTATGTTGGCCTACCACGATGCCCTCCCGGTGGCCCGGGAATGGAAAGATTTTATTGCCGAGCTGCGGGGCTCGACCTATCAGGATTTTCTCGGTCGTTTACTCGGCACGCGCGCTTTCGAACTACGCTTTCACTGGCACTACACCCCGCGCGGCTGTTCCATCTCGCCGCATTGCGATGCCAAGTATAAGCTTGGGTCGCATATTTTTTATTTCAATACCGAACAGGATTGGGACCCCAGCTGGGGGGGACAGACCTTGCTCCTCGACGACGGAGGTCGCCTCCCGCGCAACTCGGCGCCAGAGATAAAGGAATTTGATAGCGTCTCACCCTCACACGCCATAGGTAATTCCAGCCTGCTCTTCGCCCGCAACGGCAGCTCCTGGCACGCCATGCGGCCGCTGCAGTGCCCAGCAGACCGACTGCGCAAGGTCTTTATTGTGGTGGTCAGTCGTTTTGGACCGGTCGAGCGTATAAAACGAATTTTCGGCTGGAAGGCGAAGGAATATTAGCAGGAAGGCCGACGGGCGAAGGCTAGCTACTCTGACTTCGGCGGAAGGAGCTTGTTGGCGTGCCGTATCGTATCGAAGACGCAATAGAGCAGCGTACCGATAAACACGAGAAAAACCAAACCTGCAAGAATTTCCATATTACAGATCTCCCAGGCGCTCAATGGCTGCTTCGATTCTTTTATTGAGAGCCAGAATAGCGCCCGCTAAGCCGACTATAAAAGCCATAGCCGTAATAAGCAGAAAAGTTTTTGCTCTGTCCAGATTCGATACAAACCAGCCAATCAAGCCGATATTCGTGACGACACAAATACCGAGCCATAGCCTCATCTGGTTGATGGCCTCCTTGAGCTTGTCCAGTTCCGACATGGCTTTTTCAGTGTACAGGGGTAGGTAAGGATTGGAAGAGAAAAAAGCGACGCCTCAAACAAGCAGCTCAGCCTTGCGCCGGAAGAACCTTCCAGAAATAATGCCTGCCTGTTTTTTCGCTCAGCAGAGGAGTTCTCGATGACGACCACCCCACATTGTTTAGTTGTCGGCGTTGGGCCCGGTTTAGGCATGGGCTGTGTGCGGCGCTTTACGGCCGGTGGCTACCGGGTGTCGATGATTGCCCGGCATGCCGGCCGGCTGGCGTCCTGGGCCGCTGAAATTAGCGGCAGTGCGGGCTTTCCCGTCGATGTCGCCGACGAGGGGGCATTCCGTCAGACGCTCAACCACATTGTCGCCGAGCGCGGACTCCCGGAAGTCGTCATATACAATGCGGCGCGGGCGACGTTGGGACATTATCGTGACATCAGCATGGAGGACTTTACGCTCAATTTTCGCACGAATACCGCCGGCCTCTTGATCCTGGCCCAGGAGCTGGCCCCGGCGATGGTCGCACGCGGCTCCGGTGCTCTCATGGTGACCGGGAATACCGGCGCCCAACGTGGCACGCCGAACTTTGTCGGCTGGTCACCAACCAAAGCCGGGCAACGTATCCTGGCCGAAAGCCTGGCCCGCGAGCTGGGGCCGGACGGGATTCATGTCGCCTATATTGTGGTCGATGCCATGATCGATATGCCGTTTGCCCGGCGGCGCCTCCCCGACAAACCCACGGATTTCTTTTCCCAGCCAGCGGATTTAGCGGAAACGGTTTTTCAGACCGCCCAGCAGCCCAGGTCGGCCTGGTCGTTTCTGGTTGAGTTACGCCCGTTCGGAGAAAAATGGTAGCCGACCCTCACCCGATTGTAGAGATCGGGGAGGGGCGAAAATTTTCGCCCCTACGGCATCGAATACGAGGACAGTCATGGATCATGAGTTAAACCCCGCAGAAACGCAATTGGTTGAGACGGCGAGGACATTTGCGGTCGAAAAGATTGCGCCTCGTGCCGCGGACTGGGAGCTCAACCGGACAGTGCCGATCTCGGCCTTCCGAGAGGCGGCGGACGTGGGCCTCACCGGCGTGCTGGCGCCCACATCAGTCGGCGGACAAGGCGCCAGTTTCCTGGCGGCTGCCAAAGTACTGGAAGAGCTGGCCGGAGCCTGCTTTGCCTTTACCTTTGGCTTATGGGTGCACAACAACATGCTCAACACCATTGCGCGCAACGGCACTCCAGATCAAATCGCCCGCTATATCCCACCCATGTTAGCCGGAGAGCGAATCGGGGCGTTTTGCCTGACGGAGCCCGGTGCCGGCAGTGATGCCGCCGCGATTACCACCCTGGCCGAGACCTCATCCGACGGCTGGCGGCTGAGCGGAGAGAAAGCCTGGGTCACCAATGGCCTCAGTGCGGATGTGCTTGGCGTGTATGCCCAGACCGAACCAGCCCAAGGCTGGCGCGGGATTGCCAGCTTTCTGCTGTCCGGCGCTACCCCAGGTCTTGAACGCAGCCCTCAGTACACCATGCTGGGTGGACAGGCGCTGGGAGTCACCGGGCTCAGGTTGACCGCCTGTCCGGTTCCCGAGACCGACCTGCTGTTCGGCCCAGGGGATGGATTCAAGGCAGCTATGCGGGGCATCAATATGGCGCGGACGTTCGTTGGTGCGGGCTGTTGTGGCATGTTGCAGGCCAGCCTCAAAACCGCCTTGGCCTACGGAGCAAAACGACACGCCTTTGGCAAGCCGATTCTGAACTTTCAGGGCCTGCAATGGGAACTCGCGGATGTGGCGACGGAGCTTGAGGCCGCCCGTCTGCTGACCTATCGTGCCGCGCTGGCCCTGGGCCGGGGAGAAAGCGCCGTTGCGGAGGCCGCCCACGCCAAGAAATTCGCCAGCCGCGCGGCGTTCAGCGGCATCTCACAGTGTATGCAGATCCTGGGCGCAGAAGGCTTACGCACCAGCCATCCACTTGGTCGGCACCTGGCCATGGCCAAGATGACCCACTATATGGACGGCGCGACGGAAATTCAGAACATTGTGATCAGCCGCACGCTCCTCAAAGAGCACGGCGTTGACCTTGGGTGAGGGGTCTTCCCGGACGCTGCTTTACTTCTCTCCAACGATGTCGTCGTTCAGGAGCGGAAAGCCAGCGAGAAGGTCAACGTGTTTCGCAAAACCGCTCAAACAACCCTGGGTCGATCCTCTTCTTTTTTCTCTCAAAGAAATACATCTTGGTCCAGGCAGCGAAATAACAGAGTTCTATGAAGGGCAGATAAGGACGAAAGTCAGGCACCCCGTCTCGAAAGAGATGCTGGAAAAAGGGGGTTTGAAACGGACCGAGCCAACGGGCCAAAGCGCTTGTCACACCCGTTCCAATCAATTGATCCTTACGCAAACTGTCTGCATCAACGCCGCATACCAGTCCATCTCTGTGGGTTACGATGAAATTCTTGCGGACGGCGTCCACATAATCGAATCCTATCCAGACGGACTCCGGGGCCAGTTTCTCCGCAGCGGTACTGAGACTACGGTATACAGACTCTGGAAGAATGCCGACCTGATTGAGGAGAGAAAGGTCACGCTGGAGCCGATACAAGACGGTCGTCTCCGCTATACTTACGGCCTGAGCACTGTGGCGATACGTCGCTGCGTAGAAATCCGCTATCTTTTCGACTAGAGTGGCATCGACGGTGGTAATCGAACTGCCCTCAACATATTCGAGCCACAGTTCATGCTCATACCGAATTGCAACGGCCGGGAAATAGGGACTGCCTTTGAATGCCTCTAAATTTCGCTCGAACTCCGCCGCAAGCGCAGTGTCGCGCAGAATGAGCCGTTTGAAACGTTTCCCATTGCGTGTTGTAAACAGAGTCTGTTGCGAGTTTTGGAGACGGTTGCCAACCGCACGGGAGCACAGATACCGTAACCGCCGCGCAAGACGGAAGGTCTTTGTCTCAGCCGAGAAGCGTCCTCTCAACATAGAATGCTCATGACTATATCAACAAGCAGTAATGGAGGAAGTCCCCTTGGCCATACAGATGGCAGACATATTGGGATTTTTGTCCGCTCGTTTGGCGGTGGTGGCGGCGCAGAGCGCGTTATGCTCAACCTTGCCACGGCCCTGGCCGACCGAGGCCATCGTATTGATCTGGTGATGGGTCGGAGAGAAGGCCATTTCCTGGATGAAATCCCCGATAGCGTTAATATCATTGACCTCAAAGTTCGTTCAGCCTACCAACTGCTACCCGCTGTACTAAAAATGCCGCATGTCGCAGGCGCTCTAGCCTCAATCTTGTTGCGCCCAAAAACACCCTGGATTCTGGGCGCCGTCCCCGGCCTGACGGCGTATCTGAACCAGCAGCGACCGGCAGCCCTGTTATCCGCCCTCAGCTATCCAAATATCGCTGCCGTGCTGGCCCGGCGTCTGAGCCCGGCGGCAACCCGTCTGGTAATCAGCGTCCACAATCACCTGTCCGTCGCCACGGCCCGGGCAGGCAAAGCCGCGGACAAAAACTTTCCCCAACTGGCCCGTCGTTTGTATCCAGAGGCAGACCGTGTTGTTGCAGTGTCAGACGGCGTGGCCGCTGATCTAGCGCAAACGATACAGCTGCCGCGTGCTCGTATTAGCACGATTTACAACCCGGTTTTCCGTCCAGATATTGTGACCCTGGCCAAAGCGCCGCTTGAGTATTCCTGGTTTGCTCCGGGCGCTCCTCCGGTCGTCCTTGGTATTGGCAAGCTCAAGCCTCAGAAGGATTTTGCCTGTCTGATTCGAGCATTTGCTCGCGTTCGAGCTATACGTCCGGCTCGGCTACTCGTTCTCGGCGAAGGGCGACAGCGAGAGGCACTGCTCTCCCTGTCGCGTAAACTCAGTGTCGAAAATGATGTGGCTCTGCCCGGCTTTGTGGCCAACCCTTTCGCCTATCTTGGCCGAGCCGCGGTCTTCGCCCTGTCCTCGGCCTGGGAAGGACTGCCAACTGTTGTCATTGAAGCGCTCGCCTGCGGCTGTCCGGTGGTGAGCACAGATTGTCCGAGCGGGCCGGCGGAAATCCTGGACGGAGGAACATATGGCAGGCTCGTGCCTGTGGGAGATGACGCGGCCTTAGCCAATGCCATCTTGGCAACGCTGGACAATCCTCCCCCTCGGGAGCACTTACGCGACCGGGCACAGGTCTTCTCCGTTGACTGCGCGGTCGAACGCTACCTCGACGTTCTGCTGGGAGATTGAATGAGACTCGTCAAGGTTGGCGTGGGTATTACGGCTCGACGCTCGGCAGGGACGCTGTCAACGCAGCTAACGAAGCCGATGGACGGGAGAAGTGGGTGCGGACTTGAGCCAGGTCTTCCGGTGTGTCTGTCTCGGCCCACCACAGCCCTTCGATGGAGGCAACTTCGACCATAGATGAGCTGGCCATGGAATCAATGACCGACAAATACCAGCGCTGGAGCGCAGTCGGATCACGCATGGCCTTCTCCAAGGCAGCCCGGAAGGCGTGCACGCCACTGGCACGAAAGGTCATCAGTCCGATGGATTCGCCATGCACTACCGCCGGCGACAGTGTTTTCCCCACCGCAGCCAAGGTGCGCTCGTGCCGAATCGAGACCTTCATGTCATCCTCGTCATAGCTGGGCTTGCGATCAATCGCCAGACTGACCGCGGCCGACGGAGCGAGCAGGAGACGCTCCAACACCGCCGGCTCGAACAAGGTATCGCCGTTCAGCAGAATAAAATCCTCGGTCATCTCCGGGATGGCGGTCCAGCACGTGGCCAGATTATTCGACAGTGCAAAAAAAGGATTAAAGCGGGTGGTCACCTCAATCTCCGGCAGCGGGCAGTGGGCGAGAAAATGTTCCACCTTGTCGGCCCCAAAGCCGACCATGACCGTCGCGCGTTGAATGCCGCAGGCGGCCAGCGTCCGGAGTTGGAGTTCCAGAGCGGGCCGACTGCCATCAACCGGCAACAGGCATTTGGGGGTTGCTTCGGTCAGGGGCAGGAGGCGCTTGCCCTGCCCTGCGCTTAAAATGATAGCCTTCATGGGTTGCTGCACGGTAGCCGAATTCGTCTGCCCGGTATAAGAGAAAACCAGCCACGAATCAAGCAGGATGAGGCTGTCGGCAATCACAGATGGACTTCCGGCAATGCGTGCCCGCCCCTTTTTCTCACAACGACGACTCGGCCAACCGCTCGGCTTTTATATTGTCGCCGAATTGTTTGCGCCAACCCTGTGGGCCTTGTTCGGGCTGACCGCGCTGGTGCTGACAAAAGATCTGCTGGGCTTCTCTGACCTGGTGATCAATCGGGGTCTGGGCCTTGCCGCGGTAAGCTGGATCGCCTTTTATGAGTTGGTCCCGCTCCTGTCCCGTACCCTGCCCTTCGCCGTGCTGGTGGGCACGCTGGTCGGGCTGGGCCGGCTCAGGTCTGACCGAGAGCTGCTGGCCATTGAGGCCACCGGTCTTGCCCGGCGGCATTTGGTTCTGCCGATTCTGGGCTTTTCCACGGCCATGGCGCTCTTCGGGCTCGGCTTTTCGCTGCTTACCGCACCGGCTGCACTCCGCGCACTGGACGACGCCTTACGCAGCATGATCCAGCAAAATCCCGGCGTGGCGCTTCGTCCCGGCAGCGTGCATGAGTTCGGTGATACCCGGATGGTCGCCCGAGAAATTTCGGCGCGTGGCGATACCCTGCGCGGCGTACTGTTATGGCTGTCTGATACCAGCCAGGAGTATTTTGCCGGGCAGACGCTTTTTGCCGAACACGGGACTGTCCAGCCCCTGGCCCATGGGGCCGCTCGATTGGTTTTATACGACGGCGTTATTCTCCTCTCTCCTCAGGAAGGCGGTGGGGAGACCCGCTTCCAAACCTTTGAGACCGTAATCCGGGAACCGCAGCGCACGGAGCTCTGGCCCGCCCAGCCGCTCACCCGCCTCTCGTTGCGTGATCTCATGGACCACGTCCGATCAACCGGCCTGGCGGGAGAGAGTCCAGAAGCCCGCCACGCTCGCACCGAACTGCATCGGCGTTTCGCGGCCCCGGCAGCCGGGATCGTCTTCAGCCTGTTGGCCTTGCCCCTGGCCTATCTGGGATCGCGCTTCTCGCGCGCGTCGGGTGGCGTCCTCGGGCTGGTTCTGACCGTGGTGTATTACGGTTTCACGCAACTCGGCGACGGGCTTGCCCAGGCCGGCGCGCTGACAGTCGGGCTGGGAGTCTGGCTGCCCAATATGCTCGTCGGTGGGCTCGCCGGCCTCCTCATCGGACTGCAAGACCGGCCCTGGGTGAAACGACGGCCCCTCGATGAACAGCCGGTCCAGGATTCTGCCCAGGCAGCGTCTCCAGCCACGCTCCAAATGCGACAGGCATTACTGCCACGCTACGTGCTGCAACACTATCTCCTCATGTTGGGCCTAGCCTTCGGCTTTTTACTCGTAGGTTATCTCCTGATTGATGTTCTTGAACGACTCGAATGGTTTGCCCGCCACAAGGCCACGCCGGCCGAGGCCCTGCGGTTCTACAGCGCCCGCATCCCCCTGCTGGCCTCACGCATCGTTCCGATGGCCCTCCTGCTGGCAACCGCCCTGACCGTCAGCCTGCTGTCTTTCCACCGGGAACTGATTGGCATGCGGGCATGCGGGATTTCTGCTACCCGCACGCTGTCCTGCATGCTCCTCGTGGCCGGCCTCGTCACGCCCCTCTCCTTTGCCCTGAACGAATCCGTCGTGCCACGCTCAAACGCCCTGGCTGATCGCCTCAAAGAAACCGAAATTAAGGATCGCGCCCTCCACACCGGCGCCTTACAGAAAATAGTCTGGTACCGCGCCGGCAGCCATGTGTCCCAGGCAACCCGGCTCGACTCGGCCCTGGAAGAAGCCACCGACCTGTCGATCTACGAGCTTGGAGACCAGGGTTTACCCCTCAGCCGCACCGATGCGCGCCGGGCCAGGCACCTCGGTAATGGGCTGTGGGAGCTCGACGATCCGGTGCGGATTCGCATCTCGGAAAACGGCATCCAGCGCGAGCCGGCCGAGTCACTGATCCAGTTAGGGGAGGCCCCGGACGTACAGCTTGACACCATGCATCTGAGCGTCTGGCAGTTGGCCCAGGAAATCATCGGGACCGAACTGGCCGGCTATGACGTCACCACCTATCGGGTTGATCTCAACGTCAAATACGCCACGCCCATGGCCTGCGTTCTACTGCCGGCCATCGTGCTGTTCTTCGCGCTACACGGCCCTCCGTTTCCGGGCCCGGCCGTGACCTTGCTGGTGAGCAGCGTCCTTGGCGTCGGCTATGTCCTGTTGACCGGAGTGTGTGCCTCACTCGGCTATGGCGGCAGCCTGTCGCCCACCCTGGCCGGTTGGGCGCCGGCGCTCAGCGCGACGCTGCTGGCCGGTGTCTTTGCCTGGCGCAATCAGGGCTGAATCTCTCGGCATAGACGGGAAAGGGAGGACGAAAAATTAACCCACGTAACGCTGTCATCAGGCTGCTACCTATTCTATGCTGGCTGGGGTGTGGTCTGCCGCTGAACACGGGCTGTACGACCAATCCTGACACGGACCAAACAGACGCGGCTTACACCATCGCTCGAAATCGCATGGTAACAGAGCAGATACGACAACGGGGCATCCGAGACGAACGCGTCTTACACGCGCTCACCACGGTCCCGCGTCATCTGTTTATCCCGCCCGTCTACCGCGACCAGGCCTACGACGACGGCCCGCTGCCCATTGGTCAGGGACAGACCATCTCCCAGCCCTACATCGTGGCGCTTATGAGCGAGCGGCTGGAACTCAGCGGCGAGGAGATCGTGTTGGAAATCGGCACCGGCTCGGGCTATCAGGCCGCGGTTTTGAGCCTGCTGGCGAAACAGGTGTATTCCATTGAGATTGTGCCCCAGCTGATGTCTGGCGCGCGTGAGCTGCTTGCCCAGCTCGGCTACAACAATGTGACCATTCTGCTCGGCGACGGGAACCTTGGATGGGAAAAAGACAGCCCGTATGACGCGATTATCGTCACTGCCGCAGCCCCGCGTATCCCTCCCGCACTTCTTGAACAACTGGCCGAGGGTGGCCGGCTGGTGCTGCCGATCGTCCGGGGCGAGGAGCAACACCTGCTGAGACTCCGCAAACGGAACGACCGGATTGTCGAGGAAAACCTGGGGCTGGTCCGCTTTGTTCCCTTGGTGGGCGGGGCTTCGTAGAACAGAGCTGCTCCGGGGTATCAGCCCGCAGAACTGCCCCTGGAGCAGCGGGAAAACGCTGCGATCTTCCCTACTTCCCCCCCGCATGCACGATCAGTTGGGCAGAGATGTGGGCGGGGTGGAGCTGGCACTTCACGTCAAACAGACCGGCCTTGTCTGCCACGAACTCGACCGTCTTGGTCTCGCCGCTGTTGACCACCTCTTCGACGTCAAAGGCCGGAATGGCAAAGCCGTGGTTGGGCGGCTCGCCGGGAATCTTATTCACCACTTTGATCCGGACCGTGTCGCCCTGCTCGGCGATCAGCACGGAGGGAACAAACATCTTGTCGCCTTCGTATAAAACATTGACAACCGTAAATTTCCGCACCGCGGCGGCCTCTGCCTCAGCGTGCTGGTCTGCCCATACCACGGGTGCGACCGTCGCCGCTCCGAGTGCGAGCAGGCTCAGCGTTGTTCGTGTGATTTTCCACCACTGCTGGATCATACCGTCCTCCTTCACTACGTTAGGATAATGATCGTAGTGAGCCACAACCATGCGATGATTGCAACGGGACCGCCTGTTCGTTCGCTTCCAGGGCTGACCCTTCCGTCCTTCCTTGCTATGATGCGCTGACATGTCCGCCCACGCCGCCTTCAAACTCGTCTCGGACTTTCAGCCCCAGGGTGACCAGCCCCAGGCGATCGATCAACTCACCCAAGGCTTGCAAAACGGGCTGGATCGGCAGGTTTTGCTGGGCGTGACCGGCTCGGGCAAAACCTTTTCCATGGCGCATGTCATTGCCCGACTGAACCGGCCGGCGCTGGTGATGGCGCCCAATAAAACCCTGGCGGCCCAGCTTTACAGCGAATTCAAAGAACTCTTCCCTGAAAATGCGGTGCGCTACTTCGTCAGTTATTACGATTACTACCAGCCCGAAGCATACGTCCCCCAGAGCGATACCTATGTGGAGAAGGACGCCTCGATTAACGAAGAAATCGACAAGATGCGCCACTCCGCAACCAAGGCGCTGCTGGAGCGGCGCGATACCATTATCGTCGCCAGCGTCTCGTGTATCTATGGGCTCGGCTCGCCCGCATCGTATTTTGATCTCATCCTCTTTGTCGAAGAGGGCAGCGAGGTGGACCGCGACGCGCTGCTCCGCAAGCTGGTCGATATTCAGTACCAGCGCAACGATTTTGATTTTCATCGCGGTACGTTTCGGGTTCGGGGCGATGTGGTCGAGGTCTTTCCGGCCTATGAGGAGAGCCGGGCGGTGCGGATTGAATTCTTTGGCGATACGATTGATGCGATTGCCGAGATCGACCCGCTCAGGGGCAAGATCCTGCGGCGGCTGGATAAAATTGCCATTTATCCGGCCAGCCACTATGTCACCACCTCCGGTCGGCTGAAGCGCGCCACGCAGGCCATCCAAGAGGAACTGGCAGAGCGGCTCACAGAGTTGCAGCGGGAAGACAAACTCCTCGAAAGCCAGCGCCTGGAGCAGCGCACCCTGTACGATCTGGCGCTCCTACGCGAAATGGGATTTTGTCCGGGCATCGAGAATTACTCGCGTCATCTGGATGGCCGCCAGCCGGGCGAACCGCCCCATACGCTGCTCAACTATTTTCCTGACGACTACCTGGTCTTCATTGATGAGAGCCACGTCACCGTCCCCCAGATTGGCGGCATGTATCGCGGCGACCGCTCGCGCAAGACCACCCTGGTGGAGTATGGCTTTCGTCTGCCCTCCGCCCTGGACAACCGCCCCCTCAGCTTTCATGAATTCGAGCGGCGCGCTGGCCAGACGGTCTACGTCTCGGCGACGCCGGGTGACTATGAACGCGAACAGAGCACCGGCCGCATTGTGGAACAGCTCATTCGTCCCACCGGCCTGCTGGACCCCGAGATTGCGGTCCGGCCGGCCGGGGAGCAGGTGGACGACCTGCTGGAAGAAATCCGGCTGCGGACTGAAAAAGGCGAGCGGGTGCTGGCCACCACCCTGACCAAACGGTTGGCTGAAGACCTGACCGATTACTATCAGGAAATCGGCGTCCGGGTGCGCTATCTCCACTCGGATATCGACACGCTTGAGCGCGTCGAAATTATTCGCGCGCTGCGCCAGGGCAGCTTCGATGTCCTTATCGGCATCAACCTCCTGCGCGAGGGGCTCGATATTCCCGAGGTCTCTCTGGTGGCCATCCTCGATGCGGACAAAGAGGGCTATCTGCGCTCTGAGCGTTCCCTGATCCAGACCATTGGCCGCGCCGCTCGGAACGTGCATGGGACCGTCCTGCTGTACGCCGACAAAATGACCAATTCGATGCAGCGGGCTATTGACGAAACCCTGCGGCGGCGGCGCGTCCAGTCCAAGTATAATAAGAAGCATGACATCACCCCCGAGAGTATCCGCAAAGCCCTGTCCTCGCCCCTGGTGAAGGTCTATGAAGCCGACCATGTGACGGTCCCCATCGTTTCTGAGGACAGCCCGGAATATATTGCCACCCGAGACCTGCCCAAGCTGATCGAACAGACCCGCCAGGAAATGAAGGCTGCGGCCGCGGCCCTGGATTTTGAACAGGCCGCAGAACTCCGCGATCGCGTGCAGGATTTGGAACGGCGCGCCCTGGGGCTGCCCGGCGAAGCAGTCGCCTCACCCACGGCCTCAGAAACGGCGGCAGCGCCAACCAAGAAACCGGCCACACGGGGTCGCCCGAAAAGGGCCGCTGCACGCAGCACAAACAAAGCCCTGTCCCGTGGCCGCCGCGCGCGCTGGCAACGCTGAACATAACCGGCGAGACGCTTTCCGATAGGCTGGTTCCCGTGGAGGCTGGCAGGGGCCTGTCACTCCGCTCGCAAACTGCTAAAAGCGGACAGCCAGACCGAGCCATGAAGGACTATCCATGTCAAAAGACGGCACAGCCTACACCAAACAACCGGATGAGCTGACGCACGCTCGAGCCGTTCTTGAGGCCGAAGCCGAGGCGATCCGCTCTATTCGTCTCAACACCGATTTTCTGCGCGCCGTGGATATGCTGGAGAGCTGTCGCGGCAAAGTGATTCTCACCGGCATGGGAAAAGTCGGGATTATCGCCATGAAGATTGCGACCACGCTGTCCTCAACCGGTACGCCGGCCTGTTTTCTGCACCCCGGCGAGGCGGCTCACGGCGACCTCGGACTAGTCAGCAAAAACGACGTTATCATGACGTTTTCCAATAGCGGCAGAACGCGTGAGGTCTTGGAAACCATCCACCGGACCAAACAGTTATACGACATCCCGCTCATCGCCGTGACCGGTCATCCGCGCTCGCCCATTGCCCGCAAGAGCGACCTCGTGCTCAGCGTTGGGGCCATTAAGGAACCCTGCCCGATCGGCCTGACGCCCTCGGCCAGCACCACCGCCATCCTGGCCCTGGGCGATGCCTTGACCCTGGTCCTCATGACCCGCAGACGCTTTACCAAGGCCGATTATGCCAAGTTCCACCACGGGGGCTATTTGGGGAGACGTGCCCGTAAGGAAGCAAAAGAAGAGCTGGACGTCAGAACGTAAAGCCCCAGGATAGCGGCAGGCTCTGGGGGCGGGCTGCAAAGCGACCTGCCGTAAACCAAGGAGGGACCCATGAGCTATGAAACCCTGACCCAAAAACAGGACGAGGCGGTCCTGACCATCACCGTCAATCGACCCGAGGCACTCAATGCCCAGAGCCGCTTGATGCTGGAAGAGTTTGATCAGGCCCTGGCCGCCGCCGCGGAAGACGAGTCGGTCAAAGTCATTATCGTGGCCGGGGCGGGCAGGCATTTTTCCGCCGGCCATGACATCGGCACGCCACAAGAGCGGGAAGACTGGAAAAAACGCCCCTATCCGAAGGGCATGCCGGACGAATATAAACGCGGCCGCGATCTGTATCTCGACTGCACCCTGCGCTGGCGGGATTGCCCCAAACCAACCATTGCCCAGGTCCAGGGCTACTGCATTATGGGTGGGCTGATGTTGGCCTCGGCCTGCGATCTCATTATTGCTGCGGACGACGCCAAGTTTTGTGATCGTACCGTGCGCTGGGCGGGCGCCCATGTCCAGTATGCCAGCCTGGCCTGGGACATCGGCTTTCGCAAGGCCAAGCAATACCTCTTTACCGGCGACTGGATTACGGCCGCGGAGGCCGAACGGCTGGGGCTGGTCAACGAGGTGGTGCCACGCGACCAACTCGAAGCGGAGACCATGCAGCTCGCCCAGCGGATTGCCCTGCAAGACGCCTATGCGCTGCGGATTGCCAAATTCTCGATGAACCAGATGCAGGACGAGGCCGGCTTTCGGACCGGCGTCACCGGCGCCTTTCAGTCGTATGCCCTCACGCGCATGTATCGGCTGGAAAAAGGCGAAGACACCTTTTCCGGGTCGAGGCGCGCCAAGGAGCGCGACGCGGCGTTCGGGGATAATCGTTAGGGAGTGTTCTCATACCCGAAACACCTTCATTACCTCATCCCCAAGATGGTTGATAACCTTGACCGCAATCCGTCCAGACTGCGGTTTGTCGAACGGGCGGGAGGTGTCGCTGTTGAGGGTTGCCCAGGCGTCTGCGTTGATCTCGGCTTTGAGGGTGGTCTTGAGGGCCTTGTAGGGATCGTTGGCTCCGAGGAAATAGGCGTGGCGAACGAAGAAGCTCTCTTCGTTGTAGTCGGTGTCGATAAACCAGCAGGCGATACCGTCGGCGTTGTCGCTACGGATTTCACCGGTGTTCGGATGGAACACATCCACGCCGTTGATCTTGACCCGGACCTGTCCGTTCTCGGCATCCAGGATGTCGATGTCCGGCTCGCCGAAGATGACGAACAAATTGCCCTTGCCGGTGTTCTTCAGATCGTCGGCCATGTGCAGGTCGGCGTTCATGCGGGCTTTGAGCACGGGAATGCGGCCGAGCTTGTCAAACTCGGATGAGCGCGCGTCGTAGTTGAAGGCGCAGGTAATCAGCGCGTCGAAATCCGCGTCGCCCGCCTCACGGGCGGCTTGGACCAAGTCGGGACGAGAGACCGTGCCAAACTCTGGGCCGATAAAAATTGCCGCACGCTTTTCCGTGCCTGCCTCTTGGTCGCCTTCGAGGTAGCGGCCTTCGGCGCAGATCAAATCGCCCGGCCAGGGAGTGATTGCGATGAAGGTGATTTTGTCTTCCTTATGGGCCTGCTGCACACCGGCGGTCTTGAGGTTTTCCAGAATCATCCCGGCGAAGTCATGCTCTTCGCCATACCCGGCTTCCGACTCGGCAACACCGTCGATCAGTTCGTCGTCTTCGTCCACGCTCAACACCCGGTGCGGGGACAGACTCTCGACCGTAAACGGCCCGGCAACCCGGACCTTTTTCTTATCCTCGTAGGGTTTGTCGTACAGGTACTCATAGTCGGCCTTGGCCGCGATAGACGCATCAATTTCCTTTTGCCGTGCAATCCGCTGCTCCCACCACCCGGCATGGAGCTTTTTCGCGTCCTCCGACCACCCCTCGTCAGCCTCACGAGGAATTTCCCATTCCTCCCACGGCTGCTTCTCTTGCCCTAACTGACAATTCAGTTGCTCGCGCAGCGGCTCAAGCGTTTGCTGAAACTTCTCCCAGATCACGTCGATCTCGGTATTGTTGGCAATGGATTTGAGCGTAATATGCGGGACACGCTCGTAGACGAACCCTTGACGGATATTCCCATGCACGGGCGTTTCAGAGGGTGCAGTCCGAGTGACCTCAGCTTCTTTGCGTTGCCCCTCACGACTGTCGGCCAGCAGATGATACGGATAACGCGCACCCATAATACGGGCACGGGCCAGGGCCAGAGCAACACGAGACGTATCAAGGGTAATCCACCGCCGGCCCCATTGTTCGGCAACGTAAGCAGTGGTGCCTGCGCCACAGGTCGGGTCTAGGACGAGGTCGCCAGGGTCGGTAGTCATGAGGATGCAGCGTTGGATGACCTTTATAGTAGTTTGCACTACATAGAATTTTTCATCGCCGTATCCGCCTGTTCCTGTATCTGTCCAAATATTTAGAAGCGGCATAACTGAGAAGTCACTGAGAAATCTAACATGACTCAATGATCTTCCAGTTCCTGTATGTAGTCGGTCTGCTCGACCAAGTCGCTCAATAGATTCTGGACTGGTTGACCAATAGCGGTTACCCGGAAGAAACTGGCGGCCTCGGAAACCAATAGCCTCTTTGCCTCTACTATACTCGTGGCTGGAAGTTAGATTGTCTGGACGACACAATTCCTCAATTGTATAGGCCGATTGATTTTTGATGCGTTTGAAATGACCGCCTGCTAATCGAATCCATTTGTATTGTTCCGATCCAGGTTCACCAATGTCTTTTGAAAGATGGAGCTGCCTGAATTTGATTGAGTCCTTATTTTTGCAAAACCATATAATGTAATCAGAGACACTTGAAACTGCTAAATCAGTTTGGACAGCAGTCTTCTTTACAGTAATTATGGATACAAAGTTTTCACTTCCAAACACTTCATCCATCAACGCCCGTACCCGATGTACATTCTCATCCCCAATCTGCACAAAAATCGAACCGCTCTCTGTCAACAAATCTCGAGCAACGGTCAGCCGGTCTCGCAGATACGTCAGATACGAATGAATCCCATCCCGCCACGTATCCCGAAACGCCTTGACCTGTTCCGGCTCGCGGGTGATGTGGTCGGCCTTGCCGTCTTTCACGTCGCGGCTGGTCGTGGACCACTGAAAATTAGAGTTGAACTTGATGCCGTAGGGCGGGTCGATGTAGATGCACTGTACCTTGCCGCGCAGCCCCTCCCGCTCGGCCAAGCTCGCCATCACTTGGAGCGAGTCGCCGAGAATCAGGCGGTTGGTCCAGTTGGCGTCGTGCTGGTAGAAATCGGTGGAGCGGGCCTCGTCGGGCAGGCCGTTGAAGTCGGCAAACAAGTCGAACTGAGCTTCGGTGGCTCTGTCGTCGGTTTTGGTTTGACGGAGCAAGTCGTCGATGAGGACCTTGGGATGGACTTTCTCCTGGATGTAGAGCGGCGGTGCTTGGATGACCAAGTCCGACCAGTCCTGTTCATCCTTCCCCCGCCACACCAGCTGCGGGTCCAGGTCGCGGTTACGCCGCTCATAGGCAACCTGAATCGGGTTTTGCTCGTCCTTGTGCATCACCGACTCAAACTCAGCCGTGGGGATGTTCTTGCGCGACGCATCCTGGTGGGTGAGTGTTGCAACAGTCTTGACCGTCTTCTTGCCACGGGCTTGCGCCATTGAATTTAACCTTTGTCCGACGCGGGAATCTCCCGGACATCCACGGACAGACACCCTTCAACCGCTTCGTAGAGATTGCTCAGCAGTTCTTCAAAAGATTCTCCCTGAGTCGCGCAGCCAGGGATAGCGGGCACATCTGCCCAATAACCACCTTCCTCCGCTTCATGGACGACGACCTTCAATTTCATAATGTTCTCCTCTGTTCAGTGGTCGGTAACTTGTGGCCCGTTCTAACCACTCATCACTCACCACTCCTCCTCACGCCGCCTGATCCCTCAACCGCAAGCTTACGTCCGACGGTGCAAAGGGCTTTAAGGGCGTTTTTCTGGATACGCAATCTCCAGATCTTCGGCAACTCGTCTCAGCCTTTTGTCCCGTGTCCACAACACGGCGTCAATATGATTCAGCACTGAACCGACGAGGTGTGCATCGACAAGACCGATACCACGCTCCATGAGTTCTCTCTCTTCAATAAGTGACAATACCTCATCGTTATCCAATTCATCGATTCCCGGTAGTACGTTTAGTCTTTGTAGGGTCCCGGTCCTATTCGGTAAGTTGCCACAAGCAACTTCACCAATGACCATCGAGTGCATTAGGACATTGCCGGTATTCAGGTTCCTAACGAGTTCGGGTTCAGCACGGTGCAAGTGATCGATCCATACCGAGGTATCTACGAGAATCATTCTGCAATCTCGCTTCGACGTCTCGGGATGTATTCTAGGTCAGGCGCACTGCCCCCCGCGTTGGCGAGCCATCTGGCGGCTTCCATCTGTCTGTCTGACAGAAGTTTTACTATCAAGCTGTCAAAATCCGTTTTCACCCTTTCCTCAAAATCCGCCTGCATCTGGTACACCTCGGTGAATTCAGCGAAGGCCCAACGCCCATACTGCCCATGACTATTCACCCCAGGCACCCAGTAGGTCTCCATGGTAGACTTCTTTTCCTTGGCGTCTTCACCTCGATAGCCCTTGATCTCAACAATCAGGTGCAACGGATCGTCATGGCCATCATTCAGCAGGACGATGAAGTCAGGAATATAGGTCCGCATGGTCGAGCCGTAGCGGTAAGGCACTTCCAGGCCGAGGTTGTGATTCTTCACGTATGCCTGCACGGCAGGGTGGGACTCGGCCACGCGGCAGAACTCGGCCTCCCAGTCGCTGTCGAGGATAACCCAGTTGATATGGCAACGCCGCGCATCCGTCTCCCAGCGGTGCGCTTTTGAGGTATTGAAGTTCACGTGCATGGTAGAGCCGGTGGGGTTGTAGGGGTCCAATACCGCTTTCACGGGTCGGTCGCCTATGAAGGAGCGGGTGATACCGGCAGTAATGCGTTCACAGGCCATATCGGCCAGTTCCTGGTACATGAGCTGGGCAGGATAGGTGCTGCCTTTGCAGACCAGGCAGGTATCGAGCCATTGTGTGGTGATGCGTTTCAACTGGCCGAATAGGTGGAGCTTCGGCTCTTCGCCAGGATCGCGCCATTTGGTGTAGAGCAAACGCTTGGCAACGTGGAACAACACGGTTGAGCGGCGCAGGTCTTCCAGGTGTTCCAGGCTCAGGTCAACGTCTTCTCCAATAATGCCCGCGTTCCGGGTGATCGAGGGGCCAACCAAGTCCGGCGTCAACTCCAGAATGGAATCGTCGTTGAACTCGGCGCTGAGTCGCTCCTCCGGCAGTTCGACGCGATAGCCTTCGACCCGAGGAAACTGGATGGCAAGATGATCGCGGTCGGGCCGCATCGCTCGGACCTGAATAGTCTCGCGGGGCGGTTGGGGTGGAGCAACAACCGGCTTGGCGGTGAAGTCGAACGGAATCCCCAGCACGTCGGCGTATTCCACATTGAACAGCTCGTCTTCATTCAAGGCGTAGGATTGCCGGCGCAAGGCCCGTCCAATGACCTGCTCACACAGTAGTTGGGTCCCAAAGGCACGCACGCCTAACACGTGCGTGACCGTGTTGGCGTCCCAGCCTTCGGTCAGCATGGAGACCGACACAACACAGCGAATCGGCTCGCCCAACCGGCCGGGCTTGCCGACCGTGTTCATCACCTCTCGAAGCAATTCCTGGTCGGAAAGATTCTCGGCCTGGCGACGGTCGCCGGTGCGTTCGATAATCTCGCGGCGGAAACGTGCGATCTCATCTGTCGCCATAGCCCGAAAATTGGCGTCCAGGGCATCGCCGGATTCGAGCTGCTGGCTATCGATGAGAAGGGTACGCGGGCGCGCCAGTTGAGTCCCGTCCCCATCATAGTTTCGGAACAGCGGCAAGCGGCCATTCTCAAACGTCTTTGAGCCGCCTTCATTGTCCCGCCAAAAGCCCGAGATATAGTCGTAGACCAGCTTGGATGTCGAGGTGTTATTGCACACCACGATAAAACAGGGCGGAACCTGAATGCCTTCTTGCTGCCACAGCTCGAAGGTCTTTTGGTAATGGCCGTACAGGGCTTCCAGGGCGGTCTGGAGTTCGACCGGCAGGCTGAGCGGGTCGAGGGTCTTGGCTTTGCCCCGGCCCTTTTTCGGTATGCGGGACCGGATATGTTCCCACAGATTGCGGAACTTGGGTATCTCACCGCCAGGGATATTATCGGCCACCGGCACACGAGGCAGCTTGACAATACCGCATTCGATGGCGTCCATGAGTGAAAAATCGCTCATCGTCCAGGGAAAGAGTGTCCCCTCGGCATAGCCTGAGCCGCGCAGGAAGAACGGCGTGGCTGATAAGTCCATGATCCGCGCAAGGCCCAACTTGCGATTGACGGCTTCCAGGCCGGAAATCCAGAGCCGCGCGGCCTCATTGTTTTTCTCGGCTTCTTTTCGCTCGTCGCCTTTCAGAGTCCCTTCATCGTCTTTTTCCGGCTTCTCACGATAGCAGTGGTGGGCCTCGTCGTTCATCACCACGATATTTTTCATGCCCATGAGGTCGGGCATGACGCGCTGGATCATCTGTCCTTCAGTCTCCAGGGTGTCCAACTCCGCGCCTCGACCTTGAAGCAGCGAGCGGCCACCCTTTGAAAGCTCCAGGCGCTCACGCAGCTTAAAGGCGTGATAGTTGGTAATGACAATCTTGGCCCGGTCGAGGTCGCCGAGCATGTCGCCCGGTACCAGCTCCCGGCTGGCGTAATAGCTGTCCGGGTCGTTCGGTTGCAGGACGCGCAGCCGGTCGCGGATCGTCAAGCCAGGCGTGACGACCAGAAAGCCTCGGGTGAATCTTCTACTCGTTGGGCGGCGTACCGCGTTGATGGTCTGCCAGGCAATCAGCATGGCCATAACCGTGGTCTTGCCTGCGCCAGTAGCGAGCTTGAGCGCCAAGCGCAGCAATCCTGGATTGGCGTCGTTACTAGCATTCATGAGATGATCCAGGAAGTCTTTGCCGGTCTTGCCCGCGTTCGGGGCTACCTCAGCCAGCCAGATAGCGGTTTCAACCGCTTCCACTTGACAGAAGAAGGGACGGATAGTGCTGAACGGGTGCTGTCGCCAGTGTTGCAGCAGACGGGCGGTTTCGGGTGTTACCTGCCAGTTGGCCGGATTTGGTCGGCGATGCCACTGGTCCACCTGACGACGCAGCGCGGTGATAATTGAGGTGGGGTCGTACTGCTGCTCAGCGGTTGAGAGTCCTTTGCCCTCATCCAAGACAAGTTGCTGCTGGTGCGCTGAGCCTTTGCGTTTTCTCGGCTTTGGAATGGGCGTAATAAACTCAGCCCGGCGGCGACTTTCGATGATCTGCTGCGTTGGCTGTCCCTGGTCATCAAGCTCCCAGTGCTGTCCGGGATACTCGTAGGGTGAGTTCAAGATAGGCTGGTCGAAGAATCGGTTGTCCATAATAGGGGTTCCGCTCCATGCTGCGGGCCGGTTTTCTCCCTGTATGTACCAGTCTCTACAAGGCCCCTCTACCCGCTGCCCGGTCCATGACGAACCGCATCATGCCGTCCAGGCATTCTGCAAGGGCCTGCCCGCCGTGTCAGAGGTGACCGTTATTCCTGACGGGCCGTACGTCTTCTCTCAGGTCCAGGCGTCGGGTGAACCCGTACGGTTCGAATAATCGGAAAACGGAGGCTCAGTCGCCGCTATCGAGCCGATACTTCTCCATCTTCCGATACAGGCGCTGGCGATCAATCTTGAGCAGGCGGGCGGCCTCGTTTTTGTTGCCGTTTCCCCGCCGCAGGGCCGCCGCGATGAGCGAGCGTTCCATGGACGCCAGGGCAGGCAGGTCCGTCCACGCATCAAAATGTGGTTCGGTCTGGGTAAGCTCGCCGATAGGGGACGGCAGGTCGGCAGCGGTAATCTCTTGCCCGTGGCGCAGGGCGAACAGACGCTCAATCACATTTTGCAACTCACGCACATTTCCCGGCCACGTATACGCGACCAGCTTGTCCAGCGCCTCGGCGGTCAAGCGCTTGGGCTGAACCTTGTAGGCCGCGCTGAACACGGCCACCAGATGCTCGACCAGTAAGGGGATGTCATCCCGCCGTTCCTTGAGCGGCGGCAGATGGATGGGGACCACATTCAGGCGATAGAATAAATCTTTCCGAAACGTTCCCGCAGCAAGGGCCTGTTCGAGATTGGTATTGCTGGCCGCGATGATGCGGACATCGACCCTGACTGGGCGGCTGGCTCCCAACGGCGTGACTTCCCGCTCTTGAACGGCGCGCAGAAATTTGACCTGGAGCGGCAGTGGAATTTCTGCCACTTCATCCAGGAACAGGGTGCCGCCGCTGGCCGCCTGGAACACACCGTCGTGATCCGCAATGGCTCCGGTAAAGGCGCCCCGCTTATGGCCAAACAGTTGGCTGTCGAGCAGCGTCTCAGACATGGCACCACAGTTGAGGGCGAGAAAGGGCTGAGCGGCCCACGGCCCTTTGAGATGGATGGTGCGAGCTACAAGCTCTTTGCCCGTTCCGCTCTCGCCGGTAATGAGCACCGTACTTTTATTGCCGCTGATCGAACCAATGATTGTATAGAGGCGACGCATAGCCGCACTGTGTCCGATGAGTTCACCAAAGCGTTTATAGCGCCGGACCTCGTGACGGAGTTGCGTGACTTCTTGGCGGAGACGGCGGGTTTCAACCAGCTTCTCGACTTTCAGCAACAGCTCGTCCGGGTTACAGGGTTTAGTCAGATAATCCGCCGCCCCGGACTGCATGGCGGCAACCGCGCTCTCGATTGTGCCGTACCCGGTCAGGACAATGACCGGACATTCATAGGCGCGCGTCCGCATTGCGGACAGGAGTTGCATCCCGTCCATGACCGGCATCCTGAGGTCAGTAATGACGACGTCAAAATTGGTCCGGCCCAGCAATCGGAGAGCGTCTTGCCCATGACCGGCGGCTTCTACCGTATAGCCGTGGCGTTGCAGAATCCTGGCCTGCATCTTGGCCATATTCGCTTCGTCTTCGACCAGCAGCAGATGTCCAGGCATGATGGGAGTCTCAACGGTGTCTCTTAAGGAACGACCGGCCGGGTTGCTGCCGTCGTGGCCGCTTCCAGCGCAGGGGTTTCATCCGCACACGGGCAGGGAAGCTCAATGAGGAAGGTCGTACCCTGCTTCACGTCGCTGTGCACGGCAATGCTGCCCTGGTAGCGTTTGATCACCGAATGTACGATCGAGAGGCCGAGTCCGGTCCCCTGCCCAGGCTCCTTGGTCGTAAAAAAAGGATTGAAGATGCTGTTCAACTGGTGTGCGGGAATCCCGACTCCGGTGTCGCTGAATTCAATCGAGATGTGATTGTCGGCATTCCGTCTCGTCTGCAAGCGCAACTCGCCCCCCTGCGGCATGGCCTGGACCGCATTGGTGATGAGGTTCAGAAAGACTTGGCGCAGCGCATTCTGATTGGTCAGACAGCGGCCCACATCACCAAAACGGGTCGTGACCTGAATCTGATGCGTCTCCAGATACTTGCGCATGAGTTGAAGCGTTTTTCCCAGCAGATCGTCAAGGTCAACCTCTTCCATATCGGTCCCGCCCTCGCGTGAGAACTCAAGCAGATTGGTGATGATTTCCTGGGCACGGGCAATTTCCCCCTTGGCAATATGCAGGTCCTCTTGAAAGTCCGGACTGGTGGTATCGGCAATATGGTCCAGATCGTACAGCGCATTTAAAATAATGCCGAGGGGATTGCGAATTTCGTGGGCAATCCCCGCTGCTAACTGCCCAATGGCCGCCATTTTTTCGGATTGGATGAGCTGGCTCTCCAACTGGCGCCGGTCGGAAATATCGACATAAATCCCCTGGATGGTTTTTTCCCCGCGGTGCTCGATCGCTCCAAAATAGACCGAAACGGGCACCGCGTCCCCACCTTTTTTCGTTACCAGCCGCAACTCTTCCCAGCCCAGATAGCCCCGCTTCAAAGTCTCCTGATAGAGCCGGCGGACGTGGGCTTTTTCCTCTGGGGGATGCAGGTCCCAAATGGCTTGGCCGGCAAGCTCCGCCTGGGACATGCCGGTGACTTTCTCCGCTTCTCGGTTGGCCTGCTGAATCGTGCCGTCACGACCGCTGATCTGAAAGATCGGAGCCGGAGCATAATCAACCGCCTTGCGGTGGCGCTCCTCCTCATCCCGCAGGGCTTCCTCTCGGGCTTCAACAAAGAAGTCCGTAATATGCAACAGCCGTTCGGAAAATTCCTGGTCCAGCAGGGTCAGCAGCGCAACGAGTTGCTTCCGATTTTTCGTATAGGCGTGGCGCAAACGATCCACGAGCAGGAGGCGAATCTTCATCTGGCTGGCCAGGAAACGGGAGGCCGGGAACAGCGAGATAAACCCCTGCCAGGCATGCGCGCGCAGGTATTCGTACGTCTGCGTATCCTGGGGATCCTCAATATGCTGGGCCCAGCGCAGGAGGGCCGCCCGCATATCGCGCGTGACGCCCAGGACGTGCTCGGGGGGCAGCGGGAACGTCGGGACAATCAGTCCGACCCATTCTTGGACAACGGCGGTGGCGTGGGTTCGCACGAACGCGGCAAGTTCGGTCCGCAGGGCGCTGGCTTCGCGCGGGAAATCAAGCAACTCACACCCCCGCATATAATGTTCGATGCGCGTCAAATGTTCGGCTAACGATTCTTCAACAGGTTCTTCAACAAAAGGCGACATACGCAGGCCCTCGCTTCTCTCCCCTACAGCTTCTTCGTCAGATAGAAGCGCATATAGTGAGCACTGGTTTCGATCTGTCCGGCAAAAGAACTCAGGACGGTCTCCAGTTCCTGCATGTGGAACGGCCGGCCGAGGTTGGCCTCCATTGTCTCGCGCCGGATGATGCACTCGGTATCGGTCTCGACCCGAATGTAGGCGTGGTGGTTTTCAACCTGCACGTCTTTGTCCGGGTTGTCTTGGTAGATGGCGTCAATGGCCGCATCGGCAATGTCCCCGGCACTGAGCACCGGGCCGACTTTGTTATTGCCTGTCTGTTCGCCCATATCTGCCCTCGCCGCTCATACCCCGAAGCGCTTTGGCGCGATGCCAATGACGTCCACATAGATTTCGTCATGCTCGATTTTGACCGGATAGCGAGCCAGTTCGCAGTCTGCCGGATTGATCCCTCTGCCCGTCGCGACATCGAACTGCCACACATGGGCGCTACAGGTGAGGACCTTGTGGCCGTCGAAATCCCCCTCGGCTAAGGAGGACTGTTGATGCGGACAAAAACCCTGAATGGCGACGACCTCTCCATCTATGGGATAGACCAAGACGATGGCTTGCCCGTCGACCTCATACGCGGCCATATCGCCCTCCCATATGTCGTCGAGGCTACAGACTCGGGTGAATGCCATGCTTGCAGTGCGGTCAGTTTAAGTCGAGAGATCGTAAAAAATCATGCACGGCATCTTTGGCCGCGACCGCTGCCTGCGGACTGTCGGGTAACGTATGACAGTATAAGTCGATAGCCTGTTCGGCCAGCGGCAGCCACTTCTCCACCCAGCCGCGTATCACCGCCAGGTTTTCGGGTCGTTCAATCGCAAAGCGAACCAGGGCGGTGCTCCAGGTTCTGGAGCGCCGGGTATCACGATATTCGGAATCGGCAATAAGGCCGAGCAGACTGTCACCCTGCCGCCGACCGGTCACTGCCAGTTGGCTCAGCAGGGCTTCATCCATTGCCGGCTTTGCCACCAGATTGAGGGCGACAAAACTCTCACCCCAGTCATAGGCGACCAAGACCCTTTCCATCAGCGCCCGGAAGCCTTGCCAGGCTGGGTCATTCTCCCAGGCAGCGCGCTCAGCCGTCCCACATCCACTGTCCGGATAGGTCTTTTTCAGTTCGGCGGTCCGATACGCAATATGGGACACACAGCGCAGCGCATCCGCGGCCTGATAGGTTGCACAGTTCCGAATCGTGCTCGACGGCACAATCTGGACGAGATAATGCGAGGCCATCTGCACAGTGTGGAAGGCATAGCGGGCCGGGGTGTATAAGCGCGGCAGGACATCGACCCAGGCAGTATCGAGGCCGGCATCGTACTGAAGCTCGTTGTGCTGGTCGAACAGCCCTTCGATATAGGTCTCCTGGCCGTCTTGCAGGATATTGTAGGCGCGGTAGGTCAGTTCGTCGGGGTCGCGGAACTCCTCCCAATCACGACCGGTGAGAGGCGAGCCGTGGCGGTATTTTTTGAACCACTGGGAGAGCGGGATATTCGGCCCAAGCTCAAACGGAGAGTCCGCATTCTTGGCGTCGTACATGAGATTGGTCGAGACAATCTCATATTCGCTCGGGCGACGGCGGCGACCGACGAGATGACTCCAGGTCCGCAGCGGCTTGAGCGGTTCGGATTCGGTACTCATGGTGTAGGCTCGGGCGAAGCCGACTCTGCTGCTTCATAAAAGAGTTCGAGGCTCGTCATCGGCGTGATGCCGGCCTCCTCAACCGTCATGTCGCGGGGAAACGGCTTTTCAGCACCTACTTTCCGCACGCGGAGAGGCGCATCCGTCTTTCGGTTCTTCTCGAAACCAATGCTTAGCCGAGCGGCCGTCTGGCACACCTCGTCCATCGTGTTCTGGGTATCGACGATGGAGACATACAGGACAAACTCCTGATGCAGATTATGGACAATGGGAATCTGTGCCATACGGGCCTTCAACACCTGCTAGGCGGCCTGGGCCTGGTCTTGGCGATACTCTTCCAACCAGCTGTGCTTGAGGGCGTCTTCCCCCCACTCTCCCTCTTTGAGCGAAAAATAGTCGAGCAGGCCTTCGAGGGTCGGCGGCTGGATCATGCCGGCCACCATCCGGTCGGCAACGCTCAGGTGATCTTTGTAGCGGTCCGGGTCCTGCTGAAAAATCCAGCGGTCCACTTCCGAGCCGAAATGGTATAAACGCCCTTCGTGCTCGAGCGGAAAATCCTGCAAGGGCCGGCCGGTCTTGCCCGGAGTCCAGCCGGGCGTGCCGGTGATCGGCACTTGGGCCATATTGCACAGCTGCACCATGGTCGGCAGGACGGTATCAACCGGACCGTCTTTCAGAAAACGGGCAATGATCGGGTCCCAGAAATGTGCCCCCCAGGTCTCTTCCCAGCCGGGATATTTCTCCTCTAACCAGGCGCGTTCGGCGCGGCTTATGCCGGGCGGCACATCCCACCAGACCGATTTATGAAAGGTCCAGATGCCCGCGTGCATGCCGTGATGGCGGGTATCGAGGTCGGCCAGCATGGTGTCCCAATACCAGGGGCGTTCCAGACCGATATCGAGCAGGGTCCGCTCAAACTGACCGAAGACCCACTCCTGCATGAACTCCTTGAAGGATTTCTCGCGGCGGTCGAGTGGGGTGTAATAGTCCATGGATGGGCCGGTCACTGTGGCGAACAAGGTCCAAGCCCGCCAGATGGCAATATCCACCAGGCGCTGGGCTTCGTCCTTCTTCCCGTTGGCAATCAGGATTTTCACAGCCGGGCCACCAATCTGGGCGTGCCGCGCTTCGTCAGTTTGAATACTCGAGGCGAGATTGGAAAAGGAAATATCACCCGCCTGAGCGGCATCAGCCGCAAGACCGAGAAATTGCAGATTGGAAAATCCGGTCTCAAACGCAAAGGTCAGCATCAGCGCCACCCCGACCGCGTCGCGACCGGCCATGATGTCATCAAACAGATGCCGGGCGGCAACGACCGCCCACTCGTTGGTGTGCATCGACTTGGTCGCCCAGTCAAACTGCCGACTGCGGTGGACGTGTTCGTGCGGGAAATAGAGTTGAATCTGACCGTGGCGGTTCTCGTCCAGCGAGCCAAAGGTCGCCATATTGCGCAGCCCGCCGGCCTTGCCAAAGCGGGCCATGCGCGACTCCGCGCTCGACGCCATGGCCTCCAGCGTGGCAAACGCGCCGTAGTGCAGCTTGAGAATACTCACCCAGCCAGGCGCGGCCTGGTCCAAGAAATTGGCCCGCTGGAGCGCGGCTTTGACCGAATACACCCCGGCGTCCTTCTCGCGCTGGGTCCGGACATACTCGCGATAGGTGACTTTATAGGGCTCGTCGTAGTCCTCCCAGACCTCAAGCGGCAAGCCCAGCGTCCCACTCTGCTCTTCAGGAAAAAGCGCGCCTTCAGTCACATATTTGGGCGTCCAATTGGTGTCGCGGGCGATGTCATACCATTCGGCTCGGTCCAAGAGTGCCATACGATCTTCCCTCCCGTGCCAGGCGTAGCCGCATTTCCGATGAGGGGAGTATCATAACCAACCAGGGTACGGGGAGCAACACGAAGGAGGTGGGTTGAGCGGCTTTACTCTCAGCTCTTGACCCGACAAACCCTCCGATTTGGCAGTATTCATCAACGGCGAAACGCCAGTAGGGATATAATTATAATGCTGTGACTTACTTCGGCGTTATTTGCCGTATGATGGAGACTCTTCTAATAAACGAAACTGTGTTTGCGTATCTTCACCCCTTTCGCCAGTAACCTGTTCTTCTTGGAAAAATCTGAGTTTTGAATCTTCCCAGTATTCTTCATTCTTCTCAATCGATATCCAGTGCCTATCAAGTGCTTCGGCTACCATGCCAGTTGTGTTCGATCCAGCGAATGGATCAAGAACCAAATCGTTAGGATCGGTGCAGAAGTTGATGAAAAACCGAGGAAGTTCAGCGGGAAATCTCGCCGGATGAATCTTTCTCCCAGCCGCCTTCAATCCGTTCAGATAGGCGCTGTTGCTTTCATTGTTACCGCATCGAATGAGGTTGGGCGGAATCGATCCACCTCTATGGTCTGCAAAGCTCTTTTTAATGATATGCCCTGATGGGCGACGGGCTGCGGACACGCCACGCTTGATGAGCCGCAGCATGTCCTTGGAGTACGGCTGCAAAACATCCGCGTTACACGCTTTAGGGAAATCCGTCTTCCCTAACCAATAAATATATTCAACAGAGTCCTTGACACGAATTCTACGGACGTTGACCCACTCGGCGGGCGCCGGCATCTTGGCTGGATTATACCAGAAGAACTCTTGGCACAGTTTGAACTCGAGATTATCGCACAGATACAGAAGAAGACGGAAATGATACAGGGATCGCGTCGGGCTTCCAGGTGTCCACGCCCCGCCAATGTTTAAGGCAAAACTTCCCTCTGGCTTCAAAATCCGTCTGATTTGCTCACAAAATGGACTGATCCAACCAATGTAACTATCTTGATCGGCATTCCCATATTCCTTCTTGAAATGGAGGGCGTAGGGTGGCGACGTGACAACGAGGTCAACAGAATCGTCCTTGAGGTCCGAAAGAATGTCGATTGCGTCGGAACAGTAGGCCATACCAAGGGATGTTTTGTAATGCTTTTTCATCAAGGTTCCTTATGGTTCCTGCTCAAGAAGGACGTTAAGGGAACCATACCACGGAGGGCCAAAATTGGAACCTGGCAATGGAACTCTGTGCATGACAGCAAGCTTGTGAGGATACTTGGCGTGTCTCGCAAGGTACCGCGAGCGAATGAACATGAAGTCAGTCCATCTATGAGTCTTTTTACCCATGCAAACGGCGAGGATGGCGAAATGGTCGTTGTTATAAAAACGGGAGCTTGGATCGTTGTTCGAGGTGCGAGTCTTCTGGGTTTCAACCTTGTAGGCGACATCAACACCCCCTTTCCTGTACGCTTCATCTGCATCTCGGATGTTCTTGCACTCAATGAGCTGCCCAGAGTCATCGCCTGGCAACCAGATAGTATAATCGGGGTAGCCATCTGAGTCGTGCTCTTCAAAGCGGTGCAGGATTCCCGCGTCATGCAACGTCTGGAGCTTCTTTCCAAGATGAACTTCAGCTACGGCTCCTTCCAAAGTGACTTTTGCTCGAAATCTGCGATTGATAGCATCGAGTAGTTCCACGGCTGTCAGATCATATTCGTGTTCAAGTGGATGTGGCATCAAGTATTTCTTTCATGGTCAATGGGACTTGCCCAACTTTTACCGGCCGCATAGTAGGACGCAAGAGAGTTGCTACAGCAAGTTGATCGCTCAGATGCAAGATTAGGACCGATCATCATCTCCTCAGGGTTTAGCGGGCAAGCCCTCGGCCTTACTGCAATAATAGAAGAGGAAAATCTGCCTCGAAGTCAAGAACAAAGATGCTACTGGTCCTTGGGCTTAAACCTTTCCAGTATCAGTTTCTTGGTGCTCTTTTTAAGTAGCGCTTTAGGGTACCAATATGCTTGAGCACGGGTGGGTCTCTCCGTCACCTGGGAATGAGATATTTCTACTTTTTTCGAGATTATCTTGCCTTTCTCATCAAAGTTAAGGGCAAGCTCGTTGCTAGGACCAGCTAGAAACAATGCGAGGCCGGAAGTGGTTTCGTCCTTCATCTCGAATCGTGGTGGCTTTCCAAGGGCCACCTGTCCGACAGCAGTATCCCGGTAGGCTATCGGGACGATCATGGTGGCTTCGACCTTAAACCATTTCGTTTCATCCGATTTAAGGTAGGCTGGTTGAGCTTCTGATGATTTACTTTTGTCGAGAGAAATCACGAAACCATTAGTCACAAGGGGAAGCTCCTTACACTGACCGCGAGGATTCGTAGGATAAAGATCAACCTCTTTTTCGGCGACTCTCACAGAAGGTGATTCAACACTCTCAATTCCTGGATAAGGCTCGAACCAGGTACTCTCCCAACCGAGATGAGCTTTAGTTGACCGATTAGTTCGCTCTTGGACGAGTTGCCACTTCATTTGAACACGGCCAGCCAACTTGTAGTCAAGAAAAGTCCAAGTAACGTGGTACGATGAATCTTCGATAGCCGGGGGCTGTGGTTCCTGCTTAGTGGCCCAAAGAATCAGGAGTGAGGCGATTGATCCCGAAGCGATTGCTAGGAGCACCTGTTCAGGAACGGAGCCAAAATATCCCTCCGGTACCATGAGGAGAATAAACCTCAGGACCAAGGCCGATGCGGCAATAAGCCCCGTGAACCATAAGTGTTTCGATCTGGAATCGACACCAGCCCCACGGATGACAGTATATAGAGCAACTAGCAGGCAGACCGCCACCAAAAAGAAGACAAACAGATCGCCTGGAGGAGTGTTTGCGATCCGTTCTTTGATCCATTCTCCCATTCGGCCCTCACTTATAGCATTTCCACATCTGGCGATCATAACCCAGCACGTTATATTGGGTCGGCTTAGATTGTTGCCGGAAGAACGGCTACCCCTAGTAGGCTTCCGCGCGGGTGGAAAATCTCACTTGTGAATTTACTGTATAAGTGCACGGGAGCAGTCAAGTGAATCCAGCCGGTTGGGTCGGAAATGCAGTGAATGGTCTTTGACCGACTCGAAAAGAGATGGGTCATGGATTGGATGGCTTCGTAGGGATGTCAACGTCGTCGGGCGAACACAGCCGTACTGCTGATACAGCCCAGCCCGACCAGTGTGGTGGCGATCGCCATCAGGATGACCATCTCATAGCCTCCCATTCCCCACACAAGCGCGGCGATGGTTGGGGCGAGTGCTGCGGCCAGGATGGACGGGATAGCCAGGAAGCCGGAGATGACCCCAAAATGGGCTCTGCCTAACAATTCGGCGGTCATCACCGGGCGGAGGATGCTGCTTATCCCAATCCCCGCTCCCTGGAGCACCACGAAGAGCGGGAGCAGCAGGGGAACGGCCTGGGAGCAGAACAGGGCGGTTGCCCCACCGCTCATAGCAAGGAAACAGGCGAGAGCGATCCAAAACGTCGAAACGTATTTCTCCACTGCCAACATGGCCAGGCGACCCGCTACCTGCATGGGTCCGATCGAAGAGGCCGTGAGTACCGCCACCTCATCTGACAGACCCCGCTCAGACAATAGCGGTAGGAGATGTGTCAGCAGGCTGAAATGTTCCATATAGGCCATACCGAACGCCACGGCGAGTAGCCAGAAGACCGGTGTCCTGAGCGCGCGTGAGGCAGTTCCAGGGTGAGCGCTGCTTGGAGCAGGTTGATCGGCTCGGTGTTGGTCCGCCTGCTGGCATGCCTTCCATATGAGGGGAACGGCAATCAGGAGAGTCACGCCAGCGACAATGACCACGGTATCTCTCCAGCCAAACCTACCGACGAGCAGGTGGATACTCGGAAAGGCGAGTGTCCCGGCGAACCCGGCCACTAGGGTGACGAGGGTAATGGCTTTGCGGGCCGCGTTGCCTAGGGAATGCGTCAAGACGGAGAAGCAGGCGTCGTACAACGAGCCGGCCATGGCCACGCCAATGCCGAACCACACGCAGTAGAATTGCCACAGGTGTTCAACCCAGGCGAGGCCGGCCAGGAGCACAGCCCCCAGAGCGGTACTGCCGCTGAAGACGACCCGCCCGAAACCGCGGTCTATCAAGCGTCCGGTCACGGGTCCGAGCAGGGCCGAGGTCACCAGGGCCAGCGTCAGCGCCCCGGCCAGCTCGGTTTTCGACCAGCCCAGGTCACGTTCCCACTCAAGCAGCAGCGCGGGAAATGAATAATAGAGCGCCGCCCAGACCAGCGTTTCCGCAACCGCCAGCGGCCATACAATCCGACGGAAGGTCATGCTGTTAGCGCTTTATCAGCCGTCGAGACCGGGTAAAAGGCGAGACAGACGGCGTGCCGCTCTTTGCTTAGAGGGTCAGGTATAATGGCTACGCCGCTTTACGGCCAGGTCGCGTTCGAGATAGAAAATCTCCGTCTTTTCCCACTCCCCGTCCTGTTGAACAAATTTATGACCGCGCAGGATAGTCTCGACAATACCCAGGTCGGGCCGACCCGGATACTCGCGGCTGCCGGTTATCTCGGTCGAGGCGAAGACGGTATCCCCAACAAAAACCGGGCTCGTGTGTCGGCCGGTCACATAGCAGACGTCTCCAACGGCGTTATCGCCAGCGTCAGGACAAGACAGGCCCAGGCAGAGATTAAACGGAATCCCACCGTAGACAATTAGCTGGCCGCCAATATAGCGCTCCGGATTCCGGTCTATCAGGTATTGATTGGAGTGGACCTGAGAGGTGTTGTCCAATAGGGCGGTCCATTCCATATGGGCAGTAGTCACCGTCCGCCCACGGGAATGTTCGAGCGTGTCGCCGGGCTGAAAGTCCTCGAAATAAGTATCGGCATTGGCCAGGTGGGCCAGGTTTTCATAACGCCGACTCTTGTCATACTCCGGTACGACGAGATCGCAGGGAATATCGGGGATATCGGCCAAGGCTACCTCTTCGACCCGAGCCTCCCTATTATCTTTCCAGATTTGGACCTTGCGTTGCAGGGTCAGCACGATTTCGCCATGCTGGTTCCGGCCGGTCGTCTGGACGTGGACAACGCCTCGATCATGGTCGCGCGAGGAGGGCTTGATGCCGAGGAGGGTCGTCTCAACCTCTATCGTGTCGCCGATATACACCGGGGCGCCAAACCGCATATCGCGGTATTCGAGATTGGCCCGCGCGTTTTCCGAGATATCTTCAACGCTCTGGCTGAAAACGATATTCATCACCAGACCGGGCGGGGCAACCAGACCGCGGAAACCGTACTGTTCGGCATAGCGCAAGTTTTTCGACAGAGGATTGGTAGTCATGCCGAACTCCGTAAAGGCGTTAAACAAGCCTTCGGTCACGGTTTTTCCAACCTTATGCCGAAACAACTGACCGACCGAGAAATCTTCGAGAAAATTACCGCGCTTTTTCCGGATACGCACCCGTGCTCCTTTGTGTCCGTTTATCTCAGGGCGGCCAGAAATTCCTGGCGTCCCCTGGCGCTGAGATGCAGATACATATTGTGACGTTTTTGGGCACCCAGGCTGTCCCAGGGTTGAGAAGCATAATTATGGCCGGGATAAAGAACGGTCTCGTCCGCCAATTGCGAGAGCGTTTGCAGACTCGCGTACATGTCTTCCGGGCTGCTGCCCGGCAGGTCAACCCGGCCGCAGGAGTTGATAAACAGCGTGTCACCGGCCACCAGGCGATTCTCAATCAGAAAACATTGGGAGCCGGGCGTATGTCCGGGGGTGTGAATGAACTTGATGCTAAGCGCGCCCACGGTGGTCGTATCACCACCCTCGACCTGCACGATGTCGGAATCGGACAGGCCGACCAGACGGCCCAGAAATTCGGATTCGGCCTTGTGGATATACACCTTGGCTTTCACCTGTTCGAGCAGTTCAACCACACCCTGGATGTGGGTGCCGAATAAATCACCGCCAAGGTGATCCTGATGATAGTGGGTCACCAGCGCTTGGGTAATGCTGAAACCGTCATGTTCCGCGGCCTGGACGATGGCAGGAATATCCCAGGCGGCGTCGATCACGACCGCTTCACGCGTGGCAGTATCTCCAATCAGGTAGGCGAAATTCTGCATAGGGCCAATTTCGATTTGTTTAAAGTATAGGGAAGGCTCCGCCATCAGGTCCCCTTCTGCGAGCGTTTCTTCGCGGATTTTTTGGCTCTTCGGGTGGGTGTTACCTTTTTCGCCCTGCCGGACCGAGCAGCCTTTTGCTCACTGCTGCGCAGACCACGCTCCCAGAGATATTCCGGCTCTGCCAGCTTTTGACTTACCCAGCGGGAGAGTACGAACAGCAGATCGCTGAGCCGATTTACATACATGAGCGGCCAGGGGCTGATCTCTTCTTCACGCGAGAGGCGTAGGATATCGCGTTCGGCCCGTCGACAGACGGTTCGGGCCTGATGCAGGAAGCCGCTCACTTTTCCGCCGCCGGGCAGGATAAAAGAGTTGAGGGGCTCCAGGTCTTTCTGGCAGGAATCGATGAGGCGTTCGAGGCCCTTCACCTCCTGCTCGCTGACTCGAAACATGCCCTCGTAGGAGAAGTCTGCGGGGGTCGCCAGTTCACTCCCCAGATCGAACAACTCGTTCTGGAGTTGGCGGAGAATATCGTCCAAGTGTTGGGCGGCCGGCAACTCTAGCTTCAGGTCGTCATTGAACACTCGGACCAGGCCCACAACGGAGTTGAGTTCGTCCAGCGTCCCATACGCCTCGATACGGTCCGCATCCTTGGCGATCTTTTTCCCCCCGACGAGCCGAGTCGAACCCTTATCACCCGTCCGAGTATAAACCTTTGTAATGCGGACCATTGCGACTTGGGGCTAAGAGGCTCAGGGCTGCAACCGTATCCCTCATTCAGGCTTGCAGGCGTGTATCCAGCGCCGCGTTTTCTTGCCACAGCTCCCGCGGGAGCCGGTCTCCAAACTGTTGGAAGAACTCGCGTTGCCTCTCCGCGGCGTTTACCCAGCCCGGCCGGTCTACACTGAGGAGTTCGTCGAGCACTGCCGGCGGGACATCGATCCCGGTCGTATCAATGTCGTTGGTATGCGGCAGATAGCCAATTTCGGTCTCGCGAGCTCCAACCTCACCGTGCACCCGGGCAATGGCCCAACGCAGCGCCCGCAGGTTTTCTCCAAAGCCGGGCCAGAGAAATTTGCCCTCCTGATTTGTCCGGAACCAGTTCACCCGGAAAATTTTCGGCGGATCTGCGAGCTTTTTGCCCATGTTGAGCCAATGGCCGAAATAGTCGCCCATGTTGTAGCCACAGAAGGGCAGCATGGCCATGGGATCACGCCGGATCTTCCCGACCTTTCCGGTCGCCGCGGCCGTTGTTTCGGAGGCCATCGTCGTGCCCAGCGACACCCCATGTTGCCAGTTGAAAGACTGACAGACGAGCGGAATCAAACCCGCGCGGCGGCCGCCAAAGAGGAAGGCCGAGATCGGCACCCCCTGGGGAGATTCCCACTCTGAAGACATGACCGGACACTGGCGGGCGGGCGTGGTGAAACGCGAGTTGGGGTGGGCGGCTTTGCCCTCGGACTGGGGCGTCCAGGGCTTGCCCTGCCAGTCGATCGCCTCGGCCGGCGGACCACCGTCCAGGCCCTCCCAGTATGGAGTCCCGTCCGGGGTAAGGGCGACGTTGGTAAAGATGGAGTTCTTGGCAACCGTCGCCATGACATTCGGATTGGTGTGAGAGTTTGTTCCCGGCGCAACGCCAAAAAATCCGGCCTCGGGATTAATCGCCCACAGGCGTCCATCCGGTCCGGGATGCATCCAGGCAATATCATCGCCCACCGTCCAGACTTTATAGCCCTTTTGGCTCTCGGGTGGGATCAGCATGGCCAGATTCGTTTTTCCGCAGGCGCTGGGGAAGGCGGCCGCAATATACGTTGTGCGACCGCTCGGCTCCTCAATGCCGATGATCAGCATATGCTCGGCCAGCCAGCCTTCTTCACGCGCCATATAGCTCCCCAGGCGTAAAGCGAAGCATTTTTTCCCAAGCAGCGCGTTTCCACCGTAGCCGGAACCAATGGACCAAATCGCGCGGTCTTCGGGGTAGTGCATGATAAACCGGCGGTCAGGGCTGAGATCTCCAAGCGAGTGGAGGCCCTGAACATAATTCTCTGACGAACCCAGCCGCTCAAGCGCAGCCTTGCCCATACGGGTCATGATGCGCATACTGGCGGCGACGTAAGGGCTGTCCGTGATTTCTACGCCAACCTGACTGTAGGGCGACGTGACGGGCCCCATGATATACGGCACGACGTACAGCGTGCGGTCTTTCATTGCCCCCTGAAAGAGTCCGCCGACTTTTTTCCTGGCCTCCGCTGGGGCCATCCAATTATTATTCGGACCGGCGTCTTCTTTTTCCCGCGTGCACACAAAGGTCAGATGCTCGGTGCGCGCCACATCTTTGGGGTCACTCCGGTGTAAATAACAGTTCGGATATCTCTCCGGGTTTAACGCCGTCAGCGTCCCGTCATCGAGCATCCCTTCGATCAAGCCTTGGTTTTCCTCTTCCGATCCGTCACACCAGTGAATATTCTTTGGTCGCGTGAGCTGGGCCGTTTCTTCGACCCATTGTTCGAGTGGGGTTGGCATAGTCGGCTTAGTCTCCTCTGAAAAGGGCAGGTTCTAATACTAAGGACAAAAGATGATAAGATTTTTTTATATATCGTCCCAGGTGGAGCGTCAAGAATGCTTCCGGCTTGAAGAATAGACTTTTCGGGTAGTTCCGTCCAGTATTGGGCAGGCGGAGAGCCGGCCCCGGCGGGGGCGCGCCGGTTCGTTTCCACCTAGAGGGATCGCGTATCAAGAAGCTAGGCTGGACTCGATTCTTCGGATTTGCACAGTTTGAGGATCATCTCTTTCAGCCGGTCCGGATCAACCGGCTTCTTGAATAAGACATCCTCCAATCCTTCCAGACGGCTGCGTTTGATCACATGGTCCTTGTCGTAAAAATAGGCCGTCATCAGGACAACCGGCAGTTGCGGGTAGCGCTCCTTGGCCTCCATATAGAGATCGTAGCCGTCCCGGTCGGGCATCACCACGTCACTCAACACCATGTGGAAGGGGTTCTGGCCAAGAAAATTCTGATCAAGGATCTTCAGCGCCTCAATGCCGTTGGTCGCGACCTCAACACTACAGCCGTCTTCGACCAACAAGTCGCGCAACGAGTAACACACGCCAAGATCGTCATCAACCACCAGGAGACGCAGCCCGGCCAGTGCCTGCGTTGCTGGCCGGACATTAACATGATGTGGAGCCACCACTTCATCCCGACCAAGGTCCGCCATCCGGGAGCCGTGCAGGTACTCGGTCGTATCATAGCGCTCACCGTGAGCCATATCGTCAATCCGCGCGATTATCCCCCGGATCTTCGCCAGCTCACGCTGTATGGATTCCACCCGTTCTTCCTGGACCACGTATTCTTCGTCCGGAAAACTTTGCGCCATGTGTTTGGTCAGAATATCCAGATTGTTAAAGATGACCTCGAGCGGGTTATTGATTCGATGTCCGAGACCAACGGCGAGTTCACCCAGAGTCGCTAATTGATCGCGCCGGCGGATCTCCCGCAGATCTTTCAAAAAGCCAACTGAGCCGGCCTCGTTTTCCGCATCATCATAAATAATGGAGCCGGAAATGGCGGCGGGGATATGCTCGCCACTTTTTGTCACCAGCGTGGTCTCGAAATTCTTCACCTTACCCTTTTCGCCGACCTCTTCGCTCCGCATGGCCTCCATGACACGGCGCGCCTCATCGAGATTCGGGTAGACGGAGGCCCAGACCCGCTTGCCATGGATCTCTTGTGAGGTATAGCCGAGAGTCTGATGCGCTCCGTCGTTATAAAAAATGATCTGGCCCTTATGGTCGAGCGCAATAACGATATCGAGGGAACTTTCAAGCAGGTGCTCGAAATATTCCGGCGGTAAACGGATCTCCCGCAGGTCACGGTGAAAGCCGATCGAACCGATTTCTGCCCCGTTTTCGTCGTAAATAATCGAGCCTGAGAAAGAGATGGGGATATGCTCGCCGCTCTTTGCGACCAAAGTCGTTTCAAAATTCTTGACCTTGCCCTTTTCCCCGGTTTCCTCGCTGCGCATCGTCCCCAGCACCCGCCGGGCTTCTTCGATGCTCGGATAGAGCATGACCCGTTTCCCCTGGACCTCCTCTCGGGTATAGCCCAGGGTCTTGCTCGCCCCGTCGTTGTAGAAGATGATTTGTCCTCGATGATCGACGGCAATGACAATGTCGAGAGAACTTTCGAGGAGCCGTTCAAAATAAACAGAGGAAAGCTGGAACATGGAAGACCACTTACTTGTTCACTCTGCACCGAGAGTTGAGCATCATTCTTCGAGTGATGCTCGGGAGTATTCTTTATGTATTACTATGTTAGGCTGCTGGTTTCCTAATCGTCAAGCCCGGCCTCCCGCCCGCCACCCCCGGCTGCGAGTCAGCATTCTGCTGGGTCTTGTGCTGGCGTGTAGTCTGGGCGGCTGCTACTGGCTCAAGTACGAAAAACTCATGCACACCCATATCCAACTTATGTGTGCGATGACCGACAAAATGAACCGGCTCCTGGAAGACAACGACACGCTGACCCCAGTCATGATGAGCGAGTTCTTGTATCCGCTCGAACGGGCGCGGGACTTTTCCCGCATTGTGGCCCAGCGCTACGCCGACCGGCCCTCGCTGGCCGCCTTCAACCGGCTCCTCGATCTGTATCAAAGCCTCGTCACGGAAGCCGACCGACTCCGCGTTCAACCCGGCAGCCTGGATCATTTTCGGTCCCAGACCCAGGCAGTCCGAGACCAGGCGGCGCGGGTCGAGACGCTCCTGGCTGCCGAATAAGCAGGTTCCAGTCACACCCGGCCTCTGCCGGCAATCTACCGCCCTGTCTCGCTCAATCGTTTGGGGGTAAGTGCAGAACCTGTTTGTCGTCCGCAAGACCGGCCAGGAGTTCCGTCACAGTCGAACCAAGGAGGGGATGGACAAACTGTGGGGCCAGTTCAGAGAGCGGCAAAAGAACAAACCGACGCCGGTGCATTTCTGGATGCGGGATATTCAACTGCTCTTCGTTCACAACGTATTTGTCAAAAAGCAGGATATCGAGATCAATGGTGCGTGACCCCCATTTTTTTGTCAAAGCGGTCCGCTTGCGCCCGAGTGCCGACTCGATTTTTTGCAGGCGACTTAGAAGCTGCTGAGGGCTCAGCCCAGTCTCCAATTCAACCACACCATTGACATACCAGTTCTTCGCCTCCCCAATCGGCTCACTCTCATACAACGAAGAACCGCGCACAATGGATGTCTGGGGGAGGCCAGCCATCAGGTCGATCGCCTTTTGATAATACGCCCGGCGGTTGCCGAGATTTGACCCAACGCCAATGAAGACCTGGCTACCCATCGCCCCTTCCCCGCTACGTCCGCCACGAGAACGCCTGCGCGGCCTGCCCCACAACCTGCTGCCCGATGGCGAGCGAAGCGGTTGCGCCCGGCGAGGGCGCGTTCAGCACATGGATGGCGTGCGGCGAGCTGGTAATGACAAAATCGTCCACCAAAGCACCGTCGGCTGAAATCGCTTGGGCACGTACGCCGCTGCCGCCCGGCAGTAAGTCATCTGCCTGAAGCTCGGGCAGCAGGCGCTGGAGGGCACGCAGAAACGCCGCTTTATTCAAAGACCGGTATATTTCCCCCAGGCCGGTCTGCCAATATTTGCGCGCTATCGTCCGAAACCCTGAGAAGCGTAGCGTTTCCCATAACTCTTGGGGGACCACATCCGCCCACCGATAGCCCTCTCGGGCAAAGGCCAGAACCGCATTCGGACCGGCTTCCCTCTCTCCGCTCATAGTCCGGGTGAAATGAACGCCCAGAAAAGGAAAGGCCGGGTCTGGAACCGGATAGATGAGATTGTTCACCAAGGCGTGTTTGTGCGGAACCAGAGTATAATATTCACCCCGGAACGGAACAATCTGCAAGGCCGGCTCAGCCCCTGCCAGCCGCGCAATCCGGTCAGACTGGAGGCCGCCACAGTTAATGACGGCCCGCGTCCGTATGGCACCGCTGGCAGTCTCGACCACGAGTTGACCGTCGGCCGAGACAATTTTTTGTACCTGCCGCCCACACTGAATCTCGCCCCCAGCCTCTTGAACCATGGCGGCATACTGCTCAGCCACCCGTACATAATCAATAATCCCGGTGGAGGGGGCATACAGGGCGCGCATGCCGGCGGCATGCGGTTCGAGTTCCCGCAGCCGCTCAGGGCCGATCATTTCCAGCCCGGCAACCCCGTTGGCCGTGCCGCGCCGATGGAGTTCCTCAAGCCGCGGCAGCTCGTCCGCTGACGTTGCCACCACGACTTTCCCACAGCGTTCATAGGGGATATCGTGTTGATCGCAAAATTCGGTGAGCAGCGTGCCGCCGCTCACGCAGGTCCGGGCCTTGAGCGAGCCGGGTTTATAATAAATCCCGGAGTGAATAACCCCGCTGTTATGACCGGTTTGATGCACGGCCAGGCGGGTCTCCTTTTCAAGGACTCCCAGTTTGAGCCTGGGGTATTGGCGGCTAACGGTCAGGGCGGTAGCCAGCCCAAGGATCCCACCGCCAATGATGATAAGGTCAAATTGGTCTGCCATACCGGCGTTCACCCAGGAGAGAATTTATCTTCCATCTGCCTATACAAAACACGCTCTGACTGCAAACCATATCCATGTTTATTCCCACCCGAACCGGGCTCAACGAAATTCTGTACCTTGCCCTCCCGATTATTCTGTCGATGGCCTCATACACCGTGATTGGCTTTGTCGATACCTGGATGGTGGCCCAGGTCGGCACGGCCGAGTTGGCCGCCGCCATGCCGGCCGGCATTATTGCCTATACGCTCACCGCCCTGCCGCTGGGCATTACGCAGTGCGTCAGCACCTTCGCCGCTCAGGCTCTGGGACGAGGGGCGCCTGACGAGGGTTCGCTGGTCGCTTGGCAGGGGCTGTATTTGAGTGGCCTTGTTGGCTTGGTGTTCTTCGCCTTGTGGCCAACCGCGCCCTACTTCTTTTCCCTGTTCGGACACGAGCCGGACATTGTCGCGCTGGAGGTCGTCTACTTCCGTGTCCGGCTATGGGGGATCGGCTTTTCGGTTGCTATCGGCGCGCTGAGCGGATTCTTCTACGGGCTGCACCGGCCCAAGGTCCCGCTGGTCGCCACGCTGGTGGCCAATATCGTGAACGTCTTTTTCGCCTACACCTTAATCTTTGGTAAATTTGGCGTACCCGCCCTGGGGCTCAAGGGGGCCGCCCTGGCCATGGTGTTCAGCTTTGTCGTGCAGTTCGCGGTGCTCTTTCGGGTATTCCTCTCCCGGCCGTACGCCACCCAGTTTGCCACCCGGGCGGTCTGGAAGCCGAGTTGGGTCTCTACCCGCCGTTTACTGCACGTTGGCTGGCCGGCCGGGGCGCAGATGGCCCTCGATGTCTTGGGCTGGGGCGTCTTGATTATTTTAATGGTGGGCCAGTTTGGCCAGCAGCATTTGGCCGCCAGCAATATCGCGATTCAATACATGACGGTCTCATTCATGCCCACGCTCGGACTCGGCCAGGCGCTGACCGCGCTGGTCGGACGCTATATTGGAGAGGGCAAGCCCGAGCTAGCCGTTCAACGCGTGTATGAAGCCTTCTTTTTGGCCATGTCGTATATGGCGCTGATGGGCATGTGCTACGTCCTGTTTCGAGTCTCTTTCCTAGGCTTTTTCAGCCAGGACCCGACGGTCATCCAGGTCGGCAGCAGCCTGCTGATCTGCGCCGCCCTGCTGCAAGTTTTTGATAGTATGGGGATCACCTTTGCCGGCGCCCTGCGTGGGGCGGGAGATACGCACTGGATTGCCGGTTTGACGATTACGCTTTTAGTCTGCGTCTTTACGCCGCTCAGCCTTGGTTCCGTGCTCTTGACCAATCTCGAATCCCTCGGCCCGTGGCTGGCCGGAACCATCAACGTCTCGCTGTTTGGCTTTGGTCTATGGTGGCGCTTCTCCCGAGGCCGCTGGCGGGAGATTGATATTTTCGCCCCGCGGCGTAAGAGGAGGGGGCAGACAGCCGCTTCCGTGCAGGTCGCAGACTGATGACAATCTCACCCCCAGATGGGCACTTTCCGTCTCCGCCTGACTACGCTCCCTTCAAGGCCGGACCGTTTCGGCTCTCAATGGGGCTCATGCCGCTTGATCTCAAAGACTGGATCAAGCCTGATACCCAGTGCGCCGTCGAGCTCAAAGAGAAAGAACGCCTCCTCACCGAACGGCATGATGAGGTCTTTGCCGCCCTGCCTGAAGCAGCCCCAAGTTCGGCCGAAGCCCTGGCATTACTTGTCGAGTATCTTCCAAGCCAATTTCCGGAGTTGTACAAGAGAAGCGGCAATCAGCTCGACAATCTTGCCACCGGTCAGCGCTGGGAGATTCACACCACGCCTCTGCATCCTCTCGATCTGGCCGGGCGGCTTGTCCAAGAAGACCTGTGTCTCATGCAACGGCAAGCGCAGACCCAGGTCTACCATCTGGTCGGCGCGTCTCTATGCTTTCCGACGCGCTGGCGCTTGGCAGACAAAATCGGCCAGCCCCTCAATACGATTCATGCGCCGATTCCCGGCTATGCAGAACAGCTCGCCACCACCATGGACAAGTTTTTTGACCGGCTGAAAGTCGAGAAGCCCGTCTGGCGGCTCAACTGGAGCCTGATGGACGACCCGACTCTTTTTCAGCCGACCAGGGCCGGTCGAAAACGGGCCGATATCACGCCGGAGAATGCTGGCGACAGCCTCTGGCTGCGCATCGAACGCCAGACCCTGCGCCGTCTGCCGCACACCCACGATATCCTGTTCACCATCCGCGTTCATGTCAGGCCACTTGCTCAGCTTGCCACGCAGCCAGACCGTGCTGCCCAGCTTGCCGCCGCTCTGCGTACCCTTCCGCAGCCCGTCCGGCGCTATAAAAACCTGCCGCTGTTTATGGAGGCCGCCTTGACGTGGCTGGATCGAGCGGCGGAAAACGGCGAAAGAAAGACAACCCCTCCAAGCAATGGGCCCGCTGCCTGAATGGACCTGCTCTCTTCCTGGGCTTTTTATTCCTCGCCGCTCACAGTAAAAGAGAGCCATGCAAAATTTAACACTCTTAGGGCGTACGGTTGGTGAACTGCTCAAGACGCACAGCCACACGATTGCGGTAGCCGAGTCTTCGGCCGGTGGTTTGATTTCGGCGGCCCTCCTGACTGTGCCTGGAGCGTCGGCGTATTTTCTGGGTGGTGGGGTGATCTATACCCATGAGGCGCGGCGGTCACTGCTGGCCATGCCCGACGAAGCGCTGGAGGGTATTCGAGCGAGCACCGAGGAATATGCGCTGCGGCTTGCCCGTCAGGTGCGGGAGCGTTTCGAGACCACCTGGGGGCTGAGTGAAACCGGCGCAACCGGACCGACCGGCAACCGCTACGGTGATGCAGCCGGCCATGCCTGTTTCGCTATTGTTGGACCGGTTGAAGAAACGCTGACCTTAGAGACCGGCAGCCCGGACCGGGAAGCAAACATGTGGACCTTCACCCAGACCGCCCTTGATTTGCTGGCCCGGTCCATTCAAAAAAGCACCGTGTAAGGAGATGTACATGGCGTGTCGTATTCGCACAGCACTCACAACATCACTCTTCCTGGTCTGCTGCCTGAGCCTGCTGCCCACCCCCGCAGTCATGGTATCCTCTTCAGTTTGGGCACAGGGTGGAGCAGGCGTGGGTGGCGACCGACCCTCAGCCAAGACCCGCCGCTTTCCTTTCAAAGTGGTGGTGACCGGCTTTCTCAATACAGACCCGGCCCCGGATGCCTTAGCGGTCATTCAGCTTGGCGTGACCGGCTATCGGGGCGACTTCCAACTCGAGGTCACGAATGTCACCGCGCCCAACTCGCCCCGGCTCACCCCGCGACAGATTTTTCTGCACCGGGCCGGCAAGCGAAAAGCCGATCTCGACGTGACCGGCCCGCGAGACACGCTCGCAAAAATTGCCCAGGCTCAGCCCGGCACCCCGCTTGAACTCACCGGCTGGTACGCGCAGCGTGACGGCGAGTTTCGGCTCGAAAACGTTCGTATTGTCGGCTTTGAGTAGTTGGGTGCAGATCATTGATGGTGCTATGCCATCTCAGAGCACTGCCTGTCCTTGTGATGAACATCGGCGTGCTCGCATTTTCGGTTACCATCTGTAGCGTCGCACAGGCTCAGCCAAAACGACCGCTCACGATTCCAGTGAAGCCAACTAGTTCCCAGCAGTCAGTAGCAGTGCAGCCCTTACCGGCGCGGGCAGAAATCCGCCGTGACCCGCGACTGGGAACGATCACTTTTCTGAAAGCCCCGAATCTTTCCGAGCCTCTGGAGCACGACACCGGTTTTGCCCAACTGCAAGCGAACAGGCAATTTGGAGACCTTGCCCGCGCTTTCATTCACGCCTATCGGGCTGATTTCCGGTTCACTCATCCGGCCAGCGAACTCCGAGTGCACTCAGTCAAGACCGACAATCTGGGGCTGACCCACGTCCGCCTGCAACAGACCTTTCATGATGTTCCTGTCTGGGCGGCCGAGCTGGTCGTGCACCTGAACGCCGACACCCAAGTCTACCTCGTCCAGGGACGCTATATTCCAACTCCGCACAATCTATCTACCGACCCGGAGCTGACAGAACAGGCGGCGTTACAGCGAGCTGCGGACCATCTTGGACAACCTCTCACCGGATGTCTCAAATGTCAGGCTAACCTCGTAATTTTTGCGGCAGAAGGTAAAGCTCCACGTCTGACCTATCGCGTCCTGGCTTCCCTAAGTGTGGCAGAGGGGTGGGAGGTCATGGTTGATGCCCAGACGGGCGAGGTATTGCAAAAACTGTCAATCCTACAGAGAAAACGTCACCCGGAGGGACATTGACAGATAAAGGCATTCTCGGATAGGGGCCTTGCAATGCAGACAGTAAGCATGGCAGGAAGAGCGCCGAGAAGCCGGTGTTTTTCCTGGTCAGAATTTCCCAAACCGAGACACTGCCGAGCAGACAATAACACAAGGCTATGACTGCTCGTCGGAAACACCATCAGGGACAACTGAGAAAAGCATTCGGCGGTGCAATCGCTCTCCTGACGATTTTCCTGCTGAGTTGGAATCTGGCCGACGGCAATACGCCGGCCTTTACGTTCTCCCCCCTCTATCAATCCAACACATTGGCTCCGGCGAACGAGCCGTTAGAGGTTGACTCGGACCCACGTGCAACAGTGTTGGCCGAGCGCCTCAGACAGCATCTGGCCAGCCTCCAAACGACGACGCCATCCACCCCGCCTCCCCAGCTCACCCCCGAGCAGAGCCAAGCCTTGTCCGATCTTGAGACCCGTTGCCCAGGTGAAGTTTCAGTAGTCCTCCGCCCCGTGGCCGGCACGCCGCGGCAGATTAAAGGCACGGTGCTCCAGCAGGCCCATGTGGGTGCGGGCAGCGACTCACCGCTCACGACCGCTCGGACGTTTCTCCATACGTACTGCGACCTGTTGCGCCTTGAGGACCCGAACGCCGAACTTGTCCTGTTCCATCGACACACCGACGAGTTGGGCCGCACCCATCTGCGCTTTCGGCAACAGCATCAGGGGGTGCCCGTCTGGCCGACCGATATCATTGTGCACCTCAGCCCGGAGGGACACGTCGATGTCGTGAATGGAGCGTTCGTACCCACACCAGAAGAGCTACGCACGACTCCGCTGCTCGACGAGGCAACTGCGGTCGAGTACGCCCGCACGGGGCTGACGGACGGGGCGGAAGCCGAGGTCACCACCTCCGAACTCATCATCTACGCTCCGGGCGACACCCCGCCCCGGCTGGCCTGGAAGCTGGAGTTGGCCATCAATGTGACGGCCCATTGGGTGGTGGTCATCGATGCCATCAACGGAGACGAACTGACCGCCTATAATCAGATCATGCATGGGCATGTTGCCCAGCATGTCAAGGGCTCGGGCGTGGACCTGTTCGGCGTTCCCCGGGATCTCGATGTGTGGCAGGAAGACGGTCTTTTCCGGATGATCGATGCCAGTAAGGATATGTATAATCGCGACTTTGACCACCTTTTGGACATCGACAGCGAGCGGGGCGTTATCCAGATTCGTGACGCTGAGAACCGGCCAGGAACGTCCAACCCTGAGGAGATTCAACTCCCTTTCCCTATTCGAGTCGCTCGTTCGGGCCAGTCAGGCTCCGGTTGGGTGCCCGATGCGGTCAGCGCCGCCTACAATCTGTCCGAGGTCTACGACTATTATTGGAAGGAGCACAAGCGGAACTCGTTTGATAACGATGGCTCGTCGATTACCGCGATTGTGCGTCTTGGTCAGGGCTTCAATAATGCGTTCTGGCATACCGGCCTGAATCTGTTGGCGTTTGGCGATGCCCGAAAATATGCCGGAGCTCTCGATGTGGTCGGCCACGAACTGACCCACGGCGTCATCACCCACTCGGCGAATCTGATCTATCAAGATCAGCCGGGCGCACTGAATGAGGCATTTGCCGACATCTTTGGAGAAATGATCGAAGCCCGGACCGAGGGCGAGCCGGACTGGCTGATTGGGACAAAGCTTATTACAGAGCTTCATCCACCGATACGCAATATGGCCAACCCCGCCACTCTTACCTTCGACCGGAGTGGCACCCGGCCGTATCCGACCAAAATGAGTGAGTACATATATACGCAAGCGGACAATGGTGGTGTACACATCAACAGCAGCATTATCAACCGAGCCTTTTATCTGCTCGCAGAGGGTTTCGGAAAGGGAGAAGCCATTGGCCTGAAAGCTGCCGAGCAGATTTTCTACCGCGCACTGATCGTCTATCTGTTCCAATATTCGCAGTTCATTGACGCGCGGCTGGCCTGTATTCAGGCCGCGAAAGACCTCTTTCCAGAGTCAAACCATGACCAGAAAGTAGCCGAGGCGTTTGATGCTGTAGAGATTTTTGACGCCGCTCCCACACCTCCCCCACGGCGGGTCCCCGTATTTCCGGGACCGGATGCCAGCCTGTTTGTGTATCGGGACGTCGATGGCGAGCCCCGGCTGGGACGGCGGGAAGAGGCTCAAGGAGACGGAGTACAGGGTGTCCAACTCACCGAGACTGTCTTGGCCACCGCGCGCACCCCCGTCCCCCGCAGTGACGATTTCATAGTCGCCCGCCCCTCCGTCTCCCGCGATGGTGCGCTCGCAGTCTTTGTCAATGCCGACAATGATGTCTGCTCCATTCGGACCGATGGTGAGGAAGAAGAATGTCTCGGATTTCCTGACCGGGACCAACCCATCCATATCTATTCCGTTGCCATATCACCCGATGGACGCTGGCTCGGGCTCGTCTTTCTGGACGAACTGAACAGGAACCCGGAGAGCATCATCTGGGTCATTAGTCTGGAAACTGAAGAAGCTCCGCGCTTCTATGCCCTGAGGGCTCCGTCCCTCGATGGTCCGCCACTAGACACCATCCGGTACGCCAGAACCATGGATTTCACCCTTGACGGACAGTGGATCATCTACGACGCTCTCAATGCTGCCTCCCTTGACTACAATACTCGAATTGAGCGATGGAGCCTGTACGCTTTGAACCTGAACACAGGCGGGAATTTGGAACTGCTTTCCCCCGAGCCCGGTTTCCAGGTCGCCTTTCCCGCCCTGAGCCAGACCAGCGATAATTTTCTGACCTTTGATGTCTTTGATGAGTACCGGAATCAGTCAGCCGTCTATATTGCCAATCTGCATACCGGAGAGCTGTCGCCTATTGCAACTGTGGAGGGCGGCTTTGGTGTGCCCGGTTTTACTGGCGGTGATGCAGCACTGGTGTTCTCACAGCGCGACCCAATCGTATCGACCAACTCTTCCCTGGTCAGACAGCCGCTGGAAGTCGATCAGATGACACCCCGGGGTCAGCCTTCAATTTGGTTGGAGAACGCCCATTTTGGCGTGATCTACCGCCGGGCGGGCCGACACGCGGGCTTAACCGGCGAGTTAGGGAATCCCCACTCGGGCTCGTTCCAGAGCGGGGTCGGACTCTTCTCCGGTTGGGTCTGCCTCACCGGCCCAAGAGGAGAACCGCCTTCCCCTTCCGTGCCCGAACGTGCCGAGCAGTATTCTTACGATGGGCTTGAGCACAGAGAGTCATCGGTAGACAACCGGGGGAACTGGTGGGCGCGAACCGGCTCAACGAACGGAACGCACATCACGGGCCAGACGACTGTCCAGGAAATCGTTGACCAAGTCCAGCGTTTCACGATTTCTTACGTGGACGACGACGGACACGACCGAACAGGGTTCTACGAGACGATTCTGGGGGCAAGCGGGATATTCACGATCGACATCGGCAACGTGCGGCTGAGCTGGCCGATTACCGGGTTATCAAAGAGCACCCTGTCGCCGCCACCGCGCAGCCCGGCAGGAACGGTCATCCCGCCACGAATCACCATTGATGTCGTGCCGGGTGCGTTCGTGAGAAATCAGGACGGTTCCCCTTGGGTGCCTGTTACGCTCACCCAGACTATGGACGAGCTGGGCCGGGACATGCACGTGGTGAACATTGTGGAGCCGTATATTCCGGGCCGTCTCGAAGTATCCAGGGTAGAGATTGACATTAACGGGACGACCCGACTTCCGGTCGCATATAGGACCGAGCGGCGCGACACGACCGGCGTGTGCGGCGATAGCAATAACGGCTTTGGCCTGCTGTTCAACTGGAATCTGCTGGGCGACGGTACGCATACGGTGCGCGCCTTGGCCGATGGAGTGGAGTTTGACCGCGCCACGTTTACCGTGACAACCCTAGGGGCTGAGTTTGTGCGGGGTGCGGAAGGAATGTGCACGGTGAACGACTTTCCGACACGGTACGAGACGGTGACACTACGATGGCAGGAGCCCATGCAGAATTTTGTGATCGCTGACTACCCGCTCCCACCCAAAGCCGCACCGGTGAGATCGGCAAACGCGACCGTGACGCAGGCCGATGGCCTGACTGGCATATTGGGGAATCCATTCTCGGGCTCGTTCCAGAGCGGGATCGGCCTGTTCTCCGGCTGGGTGTGTGACGCCTCACAGGTTGAGATCGAGATCGACGGAGACCCGACTTTGACTTTTATGGCCGGTTATGGGACCAACCGTATCGACACGACGGGTGTCTGTGGTGATAGCAATAACGGCTTCGGTCTGCTGTTCAACTGGAATCTGCTAGGCGACGGCACGCATACGGTGCGTGCCTTGGCCGATGGGGTAGAATTCGACCGCGCCATGTTTACCGTGACAACCCTGGGGAAAGAGTTTGTGCGGGACGCGGAGGGGGAATGTACGGTTGGCGACTTTCCAACGCCGGGTGAGACGGTGACTCTACGTTGGCAGGAGTCTATGCAGAACTTTGTGATTACCGACTATCAACCCCGGTAAACGCTTCAATGCTGACGGGTCCCGGCTAAAATGGCTGCGACTCGTTCCCCTGTCCGGTCCGAGGATTCTTTGACTTTCAGTAAAATCTGCCCCATTTCCCGCAACATGGCTTGTGATTCCTGGTGTTGACGGGCCGAGTCCTGCTTGGCCAATACCACCAGTTGGGCCAGATAGCTGGTCTGCTTGGCCAGCGCTTTGTCGTTGTCTTCCAAGGTGTTCAGCTTCTGGAGAATCTTGTCCATCTTTTTGTGAACATTCGTCTGGTTGGCGGCCATACCATCACCCCTTTCTCTTCTTGGCCTTCTTTCCGTCGCCTTTGCCGTCCAGAAGGCGTGCACGCATTATCTTCTTCGACTCCTTCCGCTGAAGCGCCGAGTCCTGCTTGGCTAATACCACCAATTGTTTCAGATATTTGGTCTGCTTCGTCAGCGCTTTGTCGTTGTCTTCCAAGGCGTCTAGCCTTTGGAAAATTTTATCCATCTTCTTGTGAACACGCATCTGACTGCCGGCCACTATGATTGCTCCTTTCGCCGACGGCGTTTTGAGTAGCCGACCTACAGATCAATCGGCAGCTCAAGGTATTCGTGATAGATAAAGTCGCGGTGTTCGAGCAGGATCGGCTTCACCGAGGCTTGCACCACGGGGTCGGTATTAGTGTACATGGTCCGAAAGGGGGCGGGCATCGGGCACAGCTCGTGCGGCAGCGGCTGTATGAGAGCGGCAAACGTAGACCAGTAAATGTCGAGTGCAGACAACTGATTGCCGATAAAAAACCGACTGCCATTGTTGTGCTGCTGTTCCAAGCGGGAGCCGAGCGCCGTCACAATACTGGCCACCTGGGCCGGCGCGGCCTCGGCTTCTGCCTGATTATAGCCGTATTTATTCCCCAGATGGGTGGCAAAGGCCCGCGCCGATTCGTCCGCATCCGGGTTGGTCAGGACCGCGTGGAGCAGCATCAGGCGTTTGGCCCAGCCATAGCCATGCTCGCCGCACAGCTCGTTGCAATAGCCGAACATCAGCATCCGATCCTCGATAGTGTCCGGTATCAGGGCGGGAGTCGGTTCAAGGCGCTCAGCTAAAAGGAGCTGCTCTATCCAGGTTGAGCGCGGCGGTTCATCGTTCCAGATCGCAACCGGCGCCGTCGCTTGCGCGGTCCATTCGGTCAGTTCCGTGTTGGCGCCGCCGATTTCCTGACGGACACGGACATAGGGAATCTTTTTGACGTATAAAATACCCTTGGCGGCTTCACTCCACGGACCCGGCACGCCGAGCGACAGTACGAGTCGCAACCCGGACAGTGCTCTGGCCTCTGCAACCTCAACAAATTCACCCATGATAGTCCCTCCTTCTGCCTGTGTATGAACTAACGATCGGCCCACCACGTACTTGGACCGTCCGTTGCCACGCCTGATTATACTATACGAGCGGGGGGAGTATACCGCTCGCCTGCCGCCGGGGAACAGGCCAGGGAAGAGACCCACAGAAGGGATTTAGAAACAAAAAAAGCAGGACGCCGAAGCATCCTGCTGAAATAAAGGGGGGCGGGTTTGAAACCCTGCCCCTATGTCCGCCTTTACGCGGCCGTTTGCTCCCGCTGCTGTGTTTGTGGAGCGGTAATGCCCATGGTCCCGAGCTTCTTGACCGCTCGCTCACTCAGTAGGCCGACTTTCTCCATGTTGCTCCACAGGGCGGCATGAAAATCTTTCTTAAAGAACGTCCGAAACGCCACATATTCGTTCTTTTTGGCCACTGCGTGACGCATGGTGCGGATGTCTTCTATCTCGGCCTGGGTAAAGCCGACGGCTTCGTAGGCTTCTCGCGGAAACTGTCCCTGCAGGAGTCCGGCGGCGGCTTCGCAGGCAAACTCTTCGACTTCTTCGAGCTCGGGCTCGGACAATTCCTGTATCTGGTCGGGCAGACTTAACATCCCGAAACCCATGTGGCGGGATTCGTCGGAAAGGATGCGACGACAGATCTGGCTGATTAACGGGTCCGGGCTGTGGTCGGCCAGCATCCGAAACAGCGACACCGCCAGGGTTTCTGCGACGAGTTGGGTTCCCACGGTCTTGAGATACCACTGCGGCATGGCCAGGATGTGGTCGAACAGATTCTTGAGGTTGGTGGTCAGCGGATATGTTACGCCGACTTTGTCGTACAGATAGCGAGCCAGCACCTCTGAGTGCCGCGCCTCATCCACGACCTGGGTCGCCATAAAAAACTTCGAATCGATACCCGGAACAACATTGGCAATCTGACCACAGACCATAAGGGCGAATTGTTCACCGTACATAAGCTGACTGATCCGCCAGGCGGAAAAGTGCCGGTTCAGGTCGAGTCGGTGCTTGTCGTCCAGCTTGTCCCAGTATTTTGTGCCGTAAATATCAATCAATCCATCGGGCAAAATACCGCAGTCCGGGTCGCCCCCGGCGTCCCAGTCAATATCGGCCGAGGCATTCCACTGGTCGCGTTTCGCCTTCTCGTACAGATTGCGCATGTCCTGATCCTGAACATCAAGCAGTTGGGTAAAAATTGCATCGGAGGTTGCCTTCACCGTATGCGTCTGTGACATCGGACACTCCTTGTTTTGAATTTACTTTATAGTTCACTATTGGAACATTTGCGTTCGTCTCTAACCGACTACCCCCGTCCGTGTCAACATGTCTGGACAGCGGGTACTGTCCAAATTAGGGTAATAATATACTTGACTAACCAAATGAGATTTGCTACACTCCGACTATGACAAAGAGTGAGCACGAAATCCAGACGCCCGAATCGCTCCAAGAGGCCATGACGTATTTCAGTGATGAAGAGCGGTGTATTGCCTACCTCGTCCAGATGCGTTGGCCAGACGGCGTGACCTGCCCGACCTGTGGGAGTGACAAGGTGCATTACCTCGCTAAGCAACGGCGCTGGAAATGTAAGACAAAACACGCCAAGCAGCAGTTCAGCGCCAAGGTTGGCACGGTCATGGAAGAGAGCCCGATCCCGCTCACCAAGTGGCTCCCGGCCATGTGGATGCTGGCGAATTGCAAGAATGGGATCAGCTCGTATGAAATCGGCCGCGCCTTAAAAGTTACGCAGAAGACGGCGTGGTTCATGCTCCATCGGATTCGGTTGGCGATTCAGGACAATACGCCCGACCGGCTATCTGGCGAGGTCGAGGTAGACGAAAGTTTCATCGGCGGTGCTGCCCGCTTTATGCATAAGTCAGTCAAAGCGCGCAAGATCACCGGCACGGGGGGTGCGGGCAAAACGGCTGTCATGGGACTGCTAGAGCGCGGCAAGGGCACCAGAAAAAGCCGGGTGCAAGCTACGGTCCTTCCGAATACCAGGCGGACCAATCTCCACGGGGAAGTGCGCCAGCGTGTTACGCCGGGGAGCGAAGTCCACACCGATGAGTATGTTGGCTACCGGGGCCTGGAAGCCGACTATGCCCACCAGATCATCAATCATGCCGAGGAATATGTTAGGGGCCACGTCACCACAAACCGGATTGAGAACTTCTGGACGTTGCTCAAGAGAGCCATCAAAGGGTCATACGTCAGCGTGGAGCCGTTCCACCTGCATCGCTACCTGGATGAGCAAACCTTCCGGTTCAATGAGCGGGGAGGGAAAGACCTAGACCGCTTCGACCATGTTGCCGGCTCGGTTGCTGAGAGGCGCTTGACCTACAAGGAGTTGACAGGCAACCAGGAGTTGCTTTCATCCCCCGCCCAATAGGAGCCAAGGGGCCAGGAAAGCGACAGGGACGAGGAAAACAAAAGACATCCGTCTGCTCTGGTAACTGGTTGATCTATCGTGGTAGAATAGGAGGCGAAGGGAAGGCGAAAGGAATGGGCACACAACGTATTGGATTTAGCCTAACAGGAGAAGATATCCCTGTTGATGCATTCCGTGATGCTAGTCAGGCGCTTTCTGGGCTTCTATCTGAGCTTGACATATCCATTTCCGGCGCTGCTTCCCGGAAATGGAGGATTGCCGATCTGAGCACCGGGAGTGCTAATCTTGCAGTATACCCAAACCTCCAAGACAAAGACAGCGCCCTCATGATCTCTGCGGCTTTGTCTGGTGTGGCCCTTATAGATAAAGGGGCAGAATATCCTAATTTCTTTACCGATAAAGCCCTTTTGAAAGCAAAAGAATTTGCCAACATAATTAATGGCGAAGTTGAGCGTGTGGCTATTTTTGGAAACTCTGGAGAAGGAAAGACTCGGCGTATACAAATCACGCAGCGTGTTGCTGCCCACGTTGACCAACTGATTGGGACAAGTACGATCATTTCGGGGGAGATAGAAGGAACCCTAGAGGCTCTCACCATTCATAATAGTACTGAATTTAGCATCTATGAAGTGATTTCTTCTCACCGCGTTCGTTGTACATGTGATCGTAAGACGCTTGATGAGTTGACTGACCCTGCTCGGCTAGGCAGGCGAATAGCGGTTCAAGGATCGATACGTTTCAACCTGCGAGGGGAACCAACCTCCGTGAAGGTCGAAAATTATCGAATCCTCAGAAATGCTGATGAGTTGCCTCAGGCTAAAGATATTCGGGGGCTCTTTGCAAAAAATCCCATTGATATTGAAGAGTGGGCTAAGCAAGTTCGGGAGTAAGAATGGCTGGTGGGTTGATAAGTCGCTATTGGGATGCCTCATGTTTTATCGGACTTCTGAATGGTGAGGAGGAGGCTGAGGATTGCGAGAAAATCCTTGATGACGCAAAGGAAGGGAAAACTATTCTTTGTGTTTCTCCGATGGCTCAAGTTGAAGTTGTTCGTCCAAGGGGTTCAACCCACCCTATCCCAGAAGAAGCTAAAGAGAAGGTTCAAGATTTCTTTGAAAATGAATACGTCAAATGGCAGCTTATCGACCGCCCTATTGCGAAGATTTCCCAAGACCTATGCTGGAAGCATCAGCTACACCCAAGAGATGCGATACACGTAGCTGTTGCTGTTCATCTGAAATGCGATCTTCTTGAATCGCTTGACCCACACATGCTTCGGTGGAGTGAGAAAATCCAAGACTCTTCCTTAAAGATTCAAAAGCCGAAGTGGGTGGGCCAGCCTAAAATGTTTTAAGAAGGCTAAAGGCGACTTTTCTTCTTTCCGGTCTTCCTCCGTTGCTCTTTCCACTGCTTGTCTCGCCTCTTCACCTCTGCCGGTGGTGTCATTAACACCTTTTTTACAAGCCCTTTAAATGCGCTAGCAGATTCCGGCCCTTCTCGGTACTCAACTGGTGATTCTGATTTCGTATCATCCATATCTGGAAGGTAGCATCATCCTATGAGGACAACCAGCCTGTCACGCAAAGTGATTCTATCCTTTAGGGCTGGTTAGTCAAGTATGTTATTACCCTAATTAGGCCGTCACAAAAATCAAAGTAGGCCGTTGCCGGTTTGCATACCACCCTTTTCCAAACTAAAGTGGGGGCGATGCGGCAAGTCAGGCTGGGGCTGATATGTGTTTTATCGAGCCTCCTTTGGTTCCAGATCGTCTCCTACTTCCTGCCAGATGACTTTGCACTCTATCTTGTTGAGGTGATGGGAGTTTTCGCTGGCGTTCACAACTCGCGCGCGCTCAGCGTGATGAACGTGATCATGCTCGTCTCCCTCGTGCTGGTAGAGATACAGAGTAGAGTGGATGCCCCTTCACAGAGACATATTGTGGAACTCCTCCTTGCCGCTCGTCGGGAACGAGCGCTCCGTCTGCTCATTCCGCTGAGTATCTTTGTCGCGTGTTGTGCTCTCTGGTGGGTGACAGGATGACATTCTGCGCGCGCGCTCTATTCCTCCAAATTAGGCCGTTTGTTCCCAAATTAGGACACTACCGGGCAGCGACAGCGCCATACGGACCGCATCATGAGCTCCGTTTCAGCGCTCCACAGTGGCCGAGCGCCTCAATCACTTGACGTAGCGTCCAGTCTTGTTCTCCGTGCTCCGGGAATCGAGCGGTCAGGTTGAGCTGACCAATCTCGGCCAGGGTCTGCTGCGTCCCGTGCGCCATGACCGCGGAAGAGCGCAGGTGTTCCAGCGTTTCGGCCAACTCACGCATTTCTTCTGCCCGTCTGGCGGCATGAAAGGGATAGGTCGGCACGAGCCATTCCAACGACTGCATGACGCCTGGAAAAAGCTCGGTGTAACAGGCAAGCAGATCGTCCAGGAAATCATACTCCTGCGCGGCCACCGTCAGCTCGCTCAGCACGGCAACCAAGCCTTTATTGAGTCCGGAGAACAACATTTTGAAGGCGGAGGCTTGACCAATGGTGTCTCCTAAGGGATGCATGCGGAGCGATTGCCCGAGAGCCGATTCAAACTCCCGGACGTGCGGACCGCTGACATACACGGTGCAGCGGCCCCGCACATCCCGGGCCGGACCGATGATACAGGCATCCAGAAAGTCACAGCCCGCGGCCCGAATGGTCTCACCGACCTGGCTCACGGTCATGGGAGAGACGGCATTCGCGTCGACGAATAGCGGCCTCCGGTTCGCCTGCTGCACGGCCTGGACAAAATCGCGAGCAACGGCTCGTGCGGCCGTTGGGGGAATAATCGAGAGGACGATATCCGCCTGTTCGATGACCGCCAGCAGAGAATCGAGCTCGTTTATTGCGGCCTGGGTGCTGAGCTGTCGCGTGCGCGCGCTCCGCCCGACCAGCGTCGTTACAACGGCAAAGCCGTCCTCTTTCAGCACGCGGCCCACATTATGGCCCATATCACCGGGGTATAGGATGCCTATTGCTTGCATCGCGTCTCTCTCTCAGGCTGCTCCACCTGTCAAGCGATCACCCCTGCATACCAGAGTCGGACTGCCTCCGCACCCCACATTTCGTACCGGATATTCCTCCCGTATGATGGGGCACATGAAAAGCCTCCGCGCGATCGTACTCTGTGTCATCCTCGGGCTGGGTGGCGTCTACGCCTGGATGCAGACTCCCTCCTATTCGGTCTATCACATCCAACAGTCTCTCAAGACGCGCAACTATGAGACCTTTACGCACTATGTCGATATCGACAGTGTGGTCAGTTATGCTCTAGAGGATTTGGGGCAGAGTGTACCGGATGTCCCGCAACAGCGGGCCGCTCCGCCGGACTCCCTCGCCGGGCTCCTGCACAGGGGACTCAAGAGTTTGACACGGGATGTCCAGGACCTCGCCAAGGCGGGAGTGACGTTTGCCGTACAGCAAGCCTTTCAAAACCTGGACCTGGCGCTCCCGCAGATCCCGACTATTGTCCTTATCGGAACGGTAATCGGCGGGGATACCCGGGAAGACATCCGCTACTTTTCCGTTCCCCTCGACAACGGCGAAGAGATTGAGATTGGACTCCATTATACTCCTGAGGGTCGGTGGCGCGTCGTCCGGGTAACCAATGTTCAGGCGCTGTTGAAGGCGGTATTCAGGGAGTGAGCGTGCAAGCATTCACTTCCGCTCGTTACACCGCACCCATGGGCAAGCACTCCTATCCCATGGACAAGTATCGCCTGATCCCGGAACGGCTACTGGCCGAGGGCATCCTCACACCAGAGGAAATCGTTGAGCCGCAGCCGATAGCCCTTGAAGATATTCTTCGCGTGCATACGCCAGCGTATGTCCATGCCTTTCTTAACGGGACGCTGGAGCGCAAGGCCCTGCTCCGCCTCGGCTTGCCCTGGTCTCAGCAACTTGTCCACCGCGCGTTTGCCGTGATTGGCGGAACGCTGGGGGCGGCCCGGACCGCACTGCGGGATGGGATTGCCGCCAATCTGGCCGGGGGCACCCATCATGCCTTCGCCGACCACGGCGAGGGCTACTGTATTTTTAACGACTTGGTCATCGTCCTGAGGCAGTTGCGGGCCGAGGGTAGTATCAGCCGCGCCCTCGTTCTCGATCTTGACGTGCATCAGGGTAATGGCACGGCTGCGTTGAGTCAGACCGACCCGGAGACCTTCACCTTTTCCATGCACGCCGCCAATAACTACCCCGCCCATAAAGAACACAGCTCGTGGGATATCGCCCTGCCGGACGGTACGACGGACGAACAGTATTTAGACCGGCTGGAGGAGAGCCTGCCCGTGCTCCTCGAACGAGCCAGACCGGACCTGATCCTGTATCAGGCCGGCGTGGATGTACTCCAGGGCGACCGGTTTGGGAAACTGGCGTTGTCGCTGGCCGGGGTTGGGGAACGGGATCGGAGAACGTGCGCATTCGCCCAGCGGGCAGGCGTGCCGCTTGTTGTGACCTTAGGCGGCGGCTACGCGCGGGATATCAACCGGATCGTGGCCGCCCACTGCCAGACGGTCAGCGCGGCAAAGACTACAGGTCGCTATCCCGCCGCGAGTGCCGAGGACCCCCCAGGCCAGGACCGCGAGTGAGATAAATAAGCCTGCGCCAACAGCGAACGAAAACCACGCTCATACACTCATTGAAGCCGCCCTTTACTCTACTATCAGCGGCAGCTCTTCCCCCTGCGCCAGGCTCGTCAGAAACGCCCGCAGTTCGTTATCCGACAGCCCTGGCATATCCGTAGCTGCGAACAGTAGCGCCACATTCTGGTCGGCGGGCGAGAGGCTGGCCAGTTGGGCTTGGGCCCGGCTGCGGATCACCGGCCCGATCAGCCGGGCCAATTCGGACAGAAAGCGCGAGGCGATGAGGATTTTTTTGGCCGCACTGTTGGCCCGGCTCTGCATGTCCTGATGGACGGCGATCATCCCCGCGTGCAAAACGAGCTCATTACCGCTCAGCGCCCCCAGCTCTTTCTGCACCCGGCCCCACCGGAGAGTCAGCTCATCTGTCACCGGCCACAGCGCGGTGTGCAGCAGCGTCGTGCTCTCCGCGGCAATCAGACGAACGAGGGCGGCCTTCCAGTCTGGGGAAAGGATTGGGTCGCCCCGCAGGGAAGGCTGCACGGGCTGCGGCAGACGCTCGAGAATCTCTCCGTATTCATCCAGGATCAGGTGATCCTCGAGTGCCTGTCCCAGTATGGTCAGGCTGGCGATATAGCGGGGTTGTCCCTCTTCGGTCTGGAGCACGCGGAGTCGGTGGGCTTCGGCTACCAGGTCGGCCCGGTAATAGGTATGGCCGTGATCGTAGACTTTTTCGACTCCATTGCGCAGTTGCACGCAGGTATGCGTCCCCGGATAAAACCGTTCGTGCGGCGCGGGGCGCCAGTCAACCACAGTCTCAACCATACTCATATGCAGGGCGGCCTCTTCGGCTCCCAGGGTGAAACGCTCGCGGTTGGCCCCCACCTCTCCTCCGCAGACGAAGGACTCGCGCAGGGTAAAAAAGAGCTGGTCGCTGGGATACGGTCCGTAGTAGCGTAGCGCCTGTTTTTCCTGGTCCTGCCCCAAGCGCGCCAGCACATTCAAGATGGTTGCCCCGCCGCCGTGCGGCAGGCTCATCGGAGCGTCTAAGGGCGGGAGGGTCTCCACGTCTTCATACGAGACCGAGCGGAAGAAGGTGAGCGTGCGGTCCATCTCAAAGCCGCCCTCACCGGCCAAGGCTCCAATCAGGTCAGACCTGCCCCAGCCCAGATGAGACACAGTGCCTCGGACGACGCCGAGAAAATAGCCGTCCATATTGCGCACCTTGAACTGCTGCATACGACCATCGGCCGCATAGAAAAAAAGTGAAAGCAAACGCCCCTGACGATCAAAAGTCCCCAGACGGCGCGGGGCCGAACTCGCAGGAATGGCCGGCAGGAAGAAAGTCAGCGTCCCGTGCGCAGAGCGTTCGATGCATACCTGCTCATTCGCATACCAGCGTAGACGATTTGTCTCGGTGACCGACTCGGTTGCATTCAGCGCGGTACGAAAGGACGCCAGGCGATCGGGCTCAACCAATTCGGCTTCCAGAGTCTGGAGGGCCAATTCCAAAACGGCAGAGAGACGCGGGCTGGTCATGTCCGGTTGCTGCGGCAGGTCTCAGGGCGCACGCAGCGCCTCGATTTGTTGCGGCGACAGGTAGGGCTCCAGGACTTCCGGGGGCGCTTGGCGCACGGCCAGCGGTGAATCGAAACCCGCAGACACCAGCGTCTTGACTTCTTCACGATTGAGACCGGGCAACTGAGCTCGGGCCAACTCCAGGCTCGGTGGATCAACCCCAAGCCGCGCCCGTTCTGCCAGTTCGGACAGTTGTGTGGCTGACGCCCAGCCCATGACCTCGGCAATTTCCGCCGCCGCATCCACCAGCCAGCCGACTTCATCCGTCAGGCTGAGGATGGTGCCGGCGTAACACTGACAGCGGTTTTCCAAAGACGACAGTGCATCCCCATTAATCCAGCCCAGCAGCAGTAGCGAGAGCTTGGCCGACCGGGCCTCCTGGGCTGTCGGCAGCATGCGGGCGTTGAGGAGTTTCTGGAGCTCGTCGCCCGGCTCATAGCCGCGGTCGTGTATCCACTCGCCCACTTTGCTCTCATATCCCCGACCGCGGTGTTCGGCCGACGACAACGGAATCTGCATTTTTTGGCCGTCTTCGGTCAGACTCAGCGCATAAAAGAGTTCCAGCTCGGACACGTCACGTCCCTGGGCAGACTCAAAAAAGCGGGCCAGTTTCACCGCGGTGGCCGCGCGGATGCCTTTGCGGGCGGCCACCTCTCCCAGCGTTGACGCTTCCAGCCGTCCGTCTTCACTGCGATTGACAAGCTGCGTGTTGACCAGAACGCTCAGCGCTTGCTCTGCTTCGTCTGAGGCGCGGTCTGAGGCAAGCGCATGTTTACCGCGCTGCTGAAAGCCGAGATAGGTCAAACCCAAAAAAGCGTGGACCTCATCCGTTGACAGACACACCTTGGAGACGATCAGGTTGAGGATACGATCGGTGAGTCCGGTCTGTCCGGGGGCCGGAGTAAACTGCTCTTGCTCGCCCATCACATAGCCCCGCCACAACAGGTCGGCCTGGAACTGATTGGTGGCAATCAGAATGGACCGGCCAAATACCTCTTTGCCCCCTCGCCCTTCGGCTGGCTCAGGGCGACCCCCCAAAGAAGGGGGGGGCGACGCGAATCCGAGTCGGCCGGCTCGTCCAGAGATATTTTCATATTCGGCCCAGGACAGCGGGACTTCCATCGCCGTACCGGTCCGTTTGTCCGTGTCCCATTTGACAGCTTCGATGAACACCGTGGAGGCGGGCAGATTCACCCCAAAGGCCAGCGTCGTGGTACAGGCAATGACCCGCACTTCGCCCCGGCGGTAGGCGGCCTCAACAATCGCCCGCTCGACTGAGGTCAGGTCGGCATGGTGAAACGCCACTCCCCCGGCTAGGGCCTCGCGCAACTGGGCCTTGAGGGAGGTTTCTTCGAGCGGCTCAAGCGCTGCCAGCGCATCGGCGGCCGGCGCCAACTCGGAGGCTTCGGCCAACTCCAGGGCGCACTGGACCGTATCCCGTTTGCCCTTCAGAAAGACGAGGGTCTGCTCTCCCTGCTGCGCAAGATGCGTGACGTGGGCGTATAAGATCTCACGAGGGTCGTCTGACTCAACAGCAGCCAGACGACCCTCGCCTTCTTCGCCCGTGTTATACCTGCGGTAGCGAAAGCGGTCACCGAGTACCACGCCACGATAGAGTTCAACCGGCCGTTCATCCTGTAAGAGCAGGTCGGCATCCAACCAGGCGGCGACTTGCTCGGCCTCGCGCAGGACGGCCGAGAGTCCCAAAAGCTGCGGCCGTGGGACGGCGCTGAGGAGTTTTGTCAGGGTCAGTTCCAGCCCCGAGCCGCGTTCCGGGTCGCCCAGCATCTGGAGTTCGTCCACCACGACCAGGGCGACCGTCCGCAGCACATGCGGATGCCGGACGAGCAACTGGGCGAGTTTTTCGTACACGAGGACGGCCAGGTGAAAGTCGCCGTGTTCGATATCGTGATCAAACTCGCGTCGATCACGGGTGGCCACCACGACCTTGACGCCATACGTTTCATACCGGGCACGAAACGTTTCGTATTTCTCTTCCGCCAAGGCGCGCAGCGGCGTTAAATACAGGACGCGCTGGCCGGCAAAGGCTGAGCGTAGTGCGGCCATTTCGCCCACAAAGGTTTTGCCCGATGACGTTGGAGAAGAGATGACCAGGCTGCGGCCGTCAAACAGCCCGTAGCGCTGCACGGCAATTTCCTGCACGGGCAAGAGAAACTCGCCCTGCTGGCGCTCCCAGATTTCCAGCAGGCTGTCCGGCAGCTCATATTTCCGCAGGTCTCGAACGCGTCGCATATCCCTCGCTCGTCCGTGTGTCTCTGCCACAAAGAGTAAACGTATCCAGCGTTGTTGTCGATTGGAAGGACACGTTTACTCTTTCAGTCCCACGGAAGAGGGAGAAGGCGGCAGGCACGTTCCTACCCGCCCGAGGAGGTCGCCGTTTGCTGTTCCGCCAGCCGTGCCCGCACATAGCCTGCCATCCCGCCACAGGCCAGCACATCGATATACAGCTCGGACAGGTCCCGAATCGGATAGCGGCTACCGGCGCTCATGGATTTCACAATACAGCTATTCACATCGATCCGCAGCCGGTCGCCCGTCCGAATTTCACCCGCCTCCCAGAGGGTCAGCGGCGGCAGACCGAGGTTGAGACACAGCCGAAAGAACGGCCAGGAAAAGGCGGGTGCAATAATGCCGGCAATGCCGTGCTGCCGAAGTGCCTCGACCGCCTGCATATACTGCTCCCCGGCTCCAACTTTGCCCGTTGCCAGGAGAATGCTATCCGAAGAGTAAACGTGTCCAGCGTTATTGTCGATTGGAAGGACACGTTTACTCTTTACGCTCCCCCACGTCCCAGCCGCCACACGCTCCACAATGGCCTCGCTCGAAAGCGGGCTCGGGACAGTCTGCGCTCGGGCGGTGATAATGAGCCGATCCACTTGCATAACGATGCACCACCAACAGGGTTAGACGACGAGCCGCAGCCGGGGAATCATGTCCGCAGAGAACTGCTGGCAGGTCTCAGGGCTCAGACCTGCGATGACCTGCCGGCAGTTCTCAAGCCCGGCAATAAAATCTTGTAATTCAAGGCCAAGACAGGCGGGCGCGTGGGGGGCTATCTTTATCAGCCCCTCGTGCAGCAGCGAGCGGGCTCCGGCCAGGTTGCCGCGTCCGAGATGATAGAACGCGACCGCAATCTGAATCAGCCCTTGCAGAAATATTTTGACCGCGCCCTGCTCCTTCATCCACTCCGGCTCCAGGACTTCATGCACCTCAAAAAAGAGATGGTGATTAAAGAGCAGAACACTTTTCTGCAGAACAACATCGCGCGTTGAGCCTCCCGCCTGCCCGGACCAGTTCTCCAATGCCGCTCCATATTGAACGAGTTTGGCTCTGATCGCCGGCCACTCTGCCTCGAAATCCGACGGAGGCACGGACCGTAGCTTCTCGGCAAATGCGCGCTGCTGAAACCCGGCCGCGCCCGTTCGAGTGTCGGCGGCAAGACCACACACCGTGGCGGCTGTGGCCGCATCGTCCAGGGCGGCAAGCAGCAACTCGGCTAACACGTCACGGGTCGCAACTTTCATGAGGAGAGCTCCGCAACCGTTGCGCCCCCGCCCCCTTCACTCCGGGGCGCTTCGTTAAAGGCTGCACAGTACGGAGAGTCGGCTAAATACGCCTGGACCGCCCGCCTCAACGCACCGGTTCCCATACCGTGCACGATCCGCACGGATGACTGATTATTCAGGATGGCGTGATCCAGGAAGACCTCCAAACGGGGCAGCGCCTCTCGAACCCGCAGGCCAAGCAGATTGATTTCGGGCCGACTCGGTGGCGCGTGATCGACGGCCACTCGAACGCTTGGTGCAGGTTTTTGCTCGGACGTCCGCTGGACCTGGACAACGGGAACCTCAAACGTGGTCCCACCACAACGGAGCCGGGCTTTGCTACCGTTGATCGTCAGCAAGGTGCCCCGTATTTTCCCACCACGAATCTCGACCTCGTCCCCGATCTGTGGCGGTGGGGTATCGGAGACGGGCTCGGTCCGGAACGTTTGCTCTTTTGCGGCGATCTCCTTGTGCTGCTCGTGTAAGAACCGTGAGAGGTCGCGGCGGGCATCACCGGGCGGGGTTTGCGGCGCTTGCAGGTTTTTGCGTAGCTGCGCGATGACCTCGCGGCCTTCCTCACGAACACGGCGGACCAGCAGCCTGGCTTCACGCGCCTCGTCCTGCCAGACCTGACGACATTTTTCCTCGGTTTCGGCCAAGAGTCGCTCTTGACGCGCACGCTGGGCGGTCGCCTGTTCGCGTTCGGCCTGTATCTGGGTTCGTTCGCGCTCCAGGGTGACCGCGGATGCTTCGAGTCGGGCCAGGGCTTCAGAGAACTGACGCGCCTCGGCGGACAGGGTCGCTTCTGCCGCCCGGCACACGGCTTCCGGTAAGCCGAGACGCCGGGCCATGGGCAGCCCGAGGCTCTGACCCATGACATCGTACTGGAGTTGATAGCACGGCTGGAGGGTCTCCAGATCAAACGCCACCGCCGCAATCTGATAACTTCCGTCTCCCACAGCAAAGAGTTTGACCGGACTCAGATGCGTGGCCAGAGCGAGGGATACCCGGCGATCTTTCAGAACCGTGAGTAACCCGTTTGCCAAAGCGCCCCCTTCGGCCGGGTCGGTGCCGCCGCCGGGTTCATCAAGCAGGAGAAGCGCGGGCTCTGATAGCGTTGCCAGCATATCCCTGACATTGGTAATATGGGCCGAGAAGGTAGACAGGCTGTGCTCCAGGGACTGGGCATCCCCAATATCGGCAAACACACTCCGAAAGATGGGCAGCTCATTGGCTTCGTCCGTCGGGATCAGAAAGCCGGTCTGGGCCATGAGACAGATGAGACCCAGGGTTTTCAGGGCGACCGTTTTTCCGCCCGTATTGGGGCCGGTAATAATCAGCCCGCGTTTATCGTTCGGCAGGATCACATCGATGGGGACAACTGCGGTGTCCGAGGCCGTCAGCAAAGGATGCCGAGCACCACGCAGTTGTATGGCCGAGCCGAAGCGCGGCTGTGTGGCGCCGTATTCTTGCGCAAACACAGCCTTGGCGTGGAGAACGTCGATTTCCGTCAAGGTGGCAAACGTCTGTTTGAGTTGATCGAGGTTCTCCCGCACCAGCGTGGTCAACCAGACCAGAATCCGCTGTTCCTCGGCCGCGACTGCTTTCTGGACGAGCAGCAGTCTATTGTTGAGTTCGACCGCAAACAGCGGTTCGATAAACACGGTCTCACCCGACCCGGAACGATCCTGGACGACCCCCGGCAACCGCGCCTGAAAATTGGGCCGGACGGGAATGACAAAACGGTTATTCCGAATCGTGACAAACTGGTCGGTCACCACCTCCTGGGCTTCGCTTGAGCGCAGGGTGCGCTGCAGGCGGCGTTCAATTTCCTCGCCCAGGCTGTGGACCTGGCGCCGGAGCGAACGCAGCGTCGGACTGGCCTCGTCTTTGAGGCCACCGTCCTCGCCCAGGCAGCGGTCCAGGGCAGCCTCCAAGTCAGGCAGAGCTGGCAGGCGGTCGGCATAGCCTTTCAGGCGGTCAAACGCTGCTGCGTCTCGACGGAAAAACCCGGCAAGAAGGCGGGCGCGTGTCACCACAGCCAGAACGTCGCGGAGCTTTTGTCCCTCAAGCGCGGCGCCGCCGTGGTCAGCCCGCTCACAGGTCGGACGAATATCGGGGAACGGTTCGAGCGGCAGACGCAGGCGTTCTTCTAGCAGACGAAAGCACTGCCACGTCCGCTCGCTGTCTGCTTTGACGAGCGGCTCGGCACTCTGCGGTTTGAGGGCCAGGCAGGCTTCTCGACCGGCAGGCGACAGGGCGCAGTCGGCCAGAAGCTGCAGGACTTTGTCAAACTCTAAAGCCAGAAGGTCGCGCTCGCGCATAAGAAAAGGGTGCTACGGGGTCTACCAGAGCGACCCATTCTGCATGTTTTGCACACTCCGCCCATTCGGCGCAATACAGGCGAGTCCCACAGGCTGGGATGCCGGAGTCCGAGGGACGGCCGACGTAACAGACAGCGCATTCGAGCTCGCTTGCAGCCGCTACCCCCCTATGCTAGCGAAACACGAGCATAGGAGCATTAAAGGAGGCAGTATGAGCACCGAGAATGAAGCCCTTGTGACTGAGTTTTGCAACGCCTTGGGCAGTGGGAGTATGGATAAGGTGGTAACCTATCTGTCAGAGGACGTCTTCTATCACAACATGCCCTGGGCTCCGGTGACTGGCCATGCCGGCGTGCGTGAGGTCCTTGACCCTTTTGTTGGCGCAAATTTACTGCAAAAAATGGAGATCACCCACACGGCCTCATCCGGCAATGTCGTCACTAACGAGCGCCTGGAGACCTGGGTCAAAGGGGACGTTCAGGTTCTGCTGCCCGTCCTCGGCGTCTTCACCATCACCGACGGCAAAATCAGCAAATGGTGCGATTATTTTGACAGCGGAACAATCGCCCCGTTGATGTAAGCTCTGCAATAAACGCCGCAGGAAGCGCTCTTCTTTTCGGGGCGGTCAGGGAACAAACGAGACCTTGACCGCCCCCGAGGTTTTCTTGCTGGCGGCTTCGGTCAGGGCCTGTCGAAACTGCTCAAGCGGATATTTGCGCGGACGGATCGCGCGCAGGTCTGCGCGTCGGCGTCTCAAGAGTTCGACCGCGCGCACAAACGTGTCCTGGCGTTTGCCCCGAAACGTCTCGGCCCCATACGTCAGACTCCCCACGATGGTAATTTCTTTCATCCAGGTCGGCGTCCAGTCAACGCCTTCGGGCATGGCGGCCAAACCGAGCACGACAACGGTCCCCTGGCCGCGCGCCATGCGGAGGGCCTGATTGAGCGTCACCGCACTGGTGATCGTATCATAGACCAGCCGCACCCCGCCGGCCAAAACTGCACCGCCGTTGGAGAGCGGATAGACCTTGGTCTGGGCCAGTTCACCCACCTGGGCCATGACATCCTGCTTTTGGGCATCGATAATGTGGTCCGCCCCAAGGCGACGCGCCAGTCGGGCCTGAAACGGGTATTTGGCGATACACGCCACCCGGCAGGACGGCTCAATGGCCTTGAGCGCGGCGATATTCATCAGCCCAATCGTCCCGGCGCCGATAACAGCCACCAGTTCTTTGCGTCGAGGCGGATTATTGAGCACCGCCCGCAGACACACGGCAAACGGTTCAATCAGCGAGGCTTCATCATCATCAATCGTATCTGGCAAGGGCGTTAGCCGGTGGGCGGGGGCAACGAAATATTCACCCCAGCCGCCGCCGGTATCGGGACAAATGCCGATTAACAGGCCGGGACGGAGCTGCCCCTCAGCAATATGTTCACAAATCCCGGGGTTGCCGTTTCGACACTGAGGACACAGCTTCCGAAAACCCCGTTCCCGACAGCCGAGCGTCGGGTCGATCGTCACCCGTTGGCCGACCCGCAGCCCGCGCACGCGCTTGCCCACCGCCGCGACTTCTCCAAACAGTTCGTGGCCGGGAATCATGGGCAGCTCGAAATACGGCTCGGCCGCGGGCATGGGCTTCCACTGCAGAAAGCCGAGGTCGCTGCCGCAGATGCCGGAAATTTTACTCTTGACCACCACCCAGCGTTCATTGGGCAGATCGGGAGTGGGCACGTCGCATAGCTGGAGATTGGCCAGACCGGGTAAAACGTCCGGGGCCGGAGGCGCATCTTTGTGGGCCGTCTTGGCAAAGACCAGTGCTTTCATTTTTTTCTTTCACACGGCATCTGCTACGTTCACGATATGAATCAACTCGTGCGTCTTGCGCACCCGGCCAAATGCGTAGCTGAACGCCTGGAGCGCCGCGCGGTGCAGGTCCGAACTAAAGGCCGTACAGGCGTCCTCGACGATGGTGACGTCAAAGCCCCGGTCGGCCGCGTCCCGGGCCGTGGTTTCGACACACACATCCGTTGTCACCCCACAGATCAGGAGCGAGGTAATCCCCATATTGCGCAGCGTCTGGTCCAGCATGGTCGAGTTCAGGGTGCCGCTCGAGGTCTTGTTCACAACCAGCTCACCCGGCTGCGGCGCAACGCTGTCGTCGATCTGCCAGCTCGGCTCGTCAACCGCGGGAAACATGCGCTCACCTATCGTGTCCAGGCTGAGTTGATCGAGCGCCTTCCACATGGGGTTCAAATCCTGACCGTCCTTCAGGCAGGTACCGATGGCGGTGTACATAACTGGCATCTGCTGCGCCCGAAAGCAGCCCAGCAAACGATTGATATTGGGAATGACGGACGCATTGACCCGCTCGCAGTAGGCGGCGCTCACCCCTGGGACCAATTTCTCAAAGGTTTGCATCAGCGGGTAATGGGGGCTGACAAAATAGCGCTGCATATCAATCACCAGCAGGGCGGTTTTGTCACGCGCCAAGGCAAGTGGAGCCTTATCTTTGAGGCGGATAATTTCAAGAATTTTTTCGTGGTCTGTCGCCATCCTGTTCCCCTCTTTTTTGTCTTGAACGGCCCTCATCCGTGACCGCTCTTGCAGTCGTTTCCAACCACTGCCTTCTCTTCTTTAGACCAAGTCTGAACGGGGGGCAAGAAAACAAGCGCATTGCGAGCGGCACAGGTTTTTGTCATGATCGCGCGATGACTGGCATACGAGTCACCAAACCGAACCCGGATACCGTCAGAAAGGAACAGCATGCCACACGTCACGTCACGTGAGTTTGATACGCTTATTCAGCTCTTAACCGAGCAGTACGGTCTCAGCGCCCTGCACGCCCGGCTGCTGAAGGCCAACGCCTTAGTCTCCCACAAACGTCCCGCGCGCTGGCAACCCCTTGCCAATCAACTCTACCAGCTCAGCGCCGGCCTACGACGCGATCACCCCGCCCGATATGCCCTGGAGATGCTCTGGCAGGAGTTGGTCTCGGGGACGACCGAAGGCGTCGAGCAGGAGACCTTCGACGCGTTGGCGGAACGCATTAACGCTTGTCTGACGGAAAAATTTGAAGTGATCCCAGACCGGCAGACAGACCTCATAGCCGCCCTGGGTGCCTATCACCATACGCTGGCCAGCGTATCGAGTGCAGACGTCGCCTATATCGAAATTCTGCTCCGTGCTTCAAAGGATGTCGCGCGGTTCCTCCGGGAACATCAGGAGGAGGTTCGTGCCGTGGATCCCTCCTCAGAGCAGGTGCAACCGGAGGATACATAGAGATGTGATCCATTCCTCTACACTGACCCGGCTGCTGTCCGGGCTATGAGCCAGCTGTATTCTGACTCTCCACACCCTTCTTCAGGGCACGCACAGTGGAGACGAAACTTTCACGGGCAGCGTTCTTTTGCAGGGCTAGAGGGACCGGCAGGCTGACCTTGTCTTTCAGCGTGCCGGTGTAGGTCAGTAGGGTTTTGGTTCCGTCCGGCGAGGGCGTGAAGTGGTATTCGCCCTGAATGTCGCTGAGTTGGCTTTCGACGCTCTGGATGCGGACCCGGTTTTCTCCGGGCAGGAAGGTGAACTGCATACTCAGCCGCTGTGGCTGGCCAAGCATGACCATCTCAAAAAGGATGAGTTTCCGGTTGCCCTGGGCCTGAAGGAGGCGAGACACACGGATCGTCTCGCTGAACTCCGCGCTCCGTTCCGGCTCGGAGAATGCCTGCCAGATATCGGCCAGCGGGGCGTCGAGCCGGGAGGTGAACTCCATCGTCATGGTAGCGGCGTACTTGTCGAGCTTCTCGCTGAGGATTTCGGCAACCGGCCCCTCCCATTGCAGCGCTGCGGTCCGCATCCGCTGGAAAGAGAGGCCAGCCCAGACGCCCAGGCCAAGCAGCACGAGCACGCCGATGTACAGGCCCAGTCGCACCCTGCTCATACGCTATACTTCAGGGCGAGTTAGTAATCTGCCGGGAGCGGTTCCGCGTTGAGGGCTCCGTCATCCGTTCGGGGGCGAGGTGCGCTGAAGTAGATGATTTCCTCTCCCCGGATGTGCTGCCGTCTCAGCACATAGTCTCCGCCCATGGACGGCGTCCACACCCGTTCGGCAATCTCACGGTTGGTCCCGGTCAGCAGATAGGCCAGACCACCGGTAATACCGCCCAGGGTGGCATACGTCAGCTTGGCCGGGATGTAGAATACGTTGGCGGCGACGGTCGCCGTTCCGATTCCGGCATCTTCGAGATAGTCGGTCGTGGCCGACACGGTCGACGGAGTGCTGAGCATCAGCCCCAGCAGACTGCCGCACAATAAAACCGATAACGTTTTTCCCATGACATCCTCCTCATCCCTCTGTTTTCACCACACACCCCTCAGGGAGCAACGTGATCAAATGTTGAAAAGCCCGATCAACGTAGTGTTTGTCTTTTGACTCAAGGGTAATTTTTACCCGGTACTCAGGGTCATTATTCTTGGGATACGATCCGAGCATCACCTCCGGATACTCGCTCAATGTTGCATTCAGGAAGCCGGCAATCACGCTCTCATATTCGCGTGTGTAGAGCACTTTGAGATAATAGGGATCTGCGGCAAAACGACCCTTGAGTGCGAGGAATTTCTGCCGAAAAATATCCGGGATACCCGGCAGGACATACACATTTTCCACCTTGATCGTTGGGAAACGGACCGCTCCATCTTCAATCAACTCAGCCCTTTCGGGCGCTTCCGCCATCTTGAGATAGGCGCTATTTGCCGGCCGGCCGTTGAGATAGGAGCGTAATTTCTCCTCGAGCACGGGGTGGCGAATAACCTGTCGCTCCAGGGCGCGCGCCACCCCTTCTATGGTAATATCGTCATGCGTTGGACCAACACCGCCCGAGGTAAAGACAACATCGAACTGGCGGTGAAAGTTACGAACCGTCTCGGTAATGATGTCGAGTTCGTCGGGGATCACGACGACCCGCTTCAGAGTCACCCCAATCTCTCGGAGTTCCTTTGCCAGGAAGGGCGAATTGGTATCGACCGTCTTTCCGGACAGTATTTCGTTGCCAATAACGACGATACCTGCATCCAGTTCATGCACAGTCACACTATAAACCGATTTTTCGCTCTGTGGCAATATGAAGGAAAAGATTACCCCGCGTCAGGCTGGCCAATATCGAGATCCGTCAGGTCTGGAATCTCGCGGACTAGGTACTCCTTTAATTTTTTCTTGAGACGGCTTTCGAGTTGGCGTACCCGCTCACGACTGATGCCGTACTGGTCGCCAATGTCCTGAAGCGTCGAGGGCTCTTCGGCGAAGAGACGTTGATTAAATATCACCTCTTCTTTGCCTTCCAGGGTCCGGGCGAAGTCGGTCAGCTTGCGACGAATCAACTGCTGGTATTCGAGCGTCGAGACCGCTTCCTCTGCATTCGGGCTCTGGTCGGCCAGGAAATCGAGAAACGTGGCAGACTCGTCCCCCGCGCCAAGCGGCGCATCAACCGAGAGGTCGCGGGCCGCCATGCGCTGTTCCATCTCCACGACCTCACGTTCTTTTACTCCCAGGTTGTGGGCGAGTAATTTTGGCTCGGGAGAATATCCCTCAGCTTCAAGCCGTTCTTTTTCCTTTTGCAGATTAAAGAAGAGTTTGCGCTGGGCCTGGGTCGTGCCAAGCTTCACCATACGCCAATTGTTCATAATGTAGCGAATGATATACGCCCGTACCCACCAGACCGCATAGGAAGGAAACCGGACGCCCCGGTACGGGTCAAAGTGCCGAACCGCATCCATGAGGCCGACGTTCCCCTCCTGGATTAAATCGAGCAAATTTTGAAATGCTCGCTGATAACTCCGGGCAATCATGACCACTAAGCGTAAGTTTGCGGTAACGAGCCGATAGGCCGCCTGAACATCGCCGGACTCTTTATACTGGACCGCCAACTCGTGCTCCTCTTCGGGCGAGAGCAGGGAATAGCGACGGATCTCTGCCATATACCGACTGAGAGAATCCGTAGGGATGAGCGCCGTCTCCATCTTGTCAGCCTCGTCGGCTGGGGTGACACTGACTTCGATGGGCGGTTCAGGCTGCCCTTTCTGCTCGGCCGACACGGAGTCTGCGAGTTCGGCTTCGGCAAGAACGGGCACGGCAATGGAATCGGTATCTTTTGCCAAGTTTTTCATGCAGACTTTATCACACAGCGAAAAATAGCAGGGGCGGCCCCGACTGCACCGAGTCTCTTATAAACGACGTTGGATCGGTGCTGGGCTCGTACCCGGAGACGCCACGTCGATGGAGGGAATATCCCTGTATACTACAGGGCAACAAAGAGAACGTCTTACGCTTCTTCAATTGCTTCTTGGGCCTCTTGCTTCCACACTTTGCCAGCCGCAACTTCACGCAGGGCCGTCACGACTTCTTTATTGTCCGAGTCAACGAGCCGTGGCGAGCCCTTGAGGAGTTCTTTCGCTCTGTGCGCGGCTACAACAACGAGTTCAAATCGATTCGGGATCCGGGCCAGACAGTCTTCAACCGTGATGCGTGCCATTGTGATTCCTTCTTATCCGTTTCACCTTTGTGTATCATACTAGCTTATCAGCGCCAAAGAAGGAAGCAAGAAACGGGGCCGTTTCCGACCTTGACAAGTCATACCCGGCACGGTACTTCCGGTCCGGGAGAAAGCTATGGGTTTTTGGCAGCGTTTTGTTGGCTCTGAGGAGCCGCAGCATAAAGATTCGCAACAGTTGATACCAACACTCGTGACGAGCTGTCGGGCAGAAAAGCAGCTCGCCCAGCAAATTCTCGCCCACGCAGAGCTTGCGCCGCATCTGGCAGGTCGGGACCAGCTGCGTACCGCAGCGGAAGAGCAAGAACGCATCACACAACGTATCCAGGATAAAATCGCGGAGTTGGAGGGCCAGTGGAGTGAAGCAGAAGAGGCTGCTCCCAAGGGAGGACACAATCACTGGTCCCGGGTTGTTCACGACCTTGAGGATAGCCAATCCCTGACCCAGCGGTATAACGAGCAGGCCATTTACTGGGACCCTGACCTTCCCGACGCCACCCAGTTCTTTCTTTCCCTGGAGAAAGACAAACGGCGGCTGAACGCTTTTCTGCGTGATATTGCACTCCGAGCGGACCCACACGCGGTTGACTAGCGCTCCGGGATTCGTCACAGCCGGCATCAAGCCCTATTCGTCGTCTTCTCGGGCCAAGTGGTCCAGACTCATCGGACGCGGCGTAAAATGTCCTTGAACCGACGCGGCAGAGGGAGGCGTCCAATTCGGCCCCGGACTCTGGCCCGGGCGGGGCGCATTCGGCCCCTTAGGACGCGCATTCGGGGGCTGCTCCCGGCGCCCCGACTTATTCCTCCCGGCTCCGCCCGAGGATTTCAAACGGTTCCCGATAAAACCAATCCGCTCCTCAATGCGCCGGAGCGTGGTCGTCACGGGCTCTATCTGCTCCTCGATATGCTTCCGTAGCGTCTCTTGGAGGAGAGCGCCGATCGTTTCCTCGGTCAAGCCGGACTGAGGCGGATCGACCGGAGCAGCAGACCGGAGTTCCTTGACCTCAGCCACGAGGGCGGTCAAGCCCTGCAAGAGCGTGCCCTCTAAGGTTTCGAGCCGTTGCTGCAATGTCAGAATCGCGGCCTGGACCACCGGCTCATCCGCGCCAGCGGTTTTCTTGACCGGACTTTTTCGCGCCCGACTGGTCGTTTTTTTCGCGCCAGCGGTCTTTTTTGCCGTGGTCCCACTTGTCGGTTTTGAGACTGCTTTTGCCATACCGTTCCTTTCTTCTCGTTCACACACCAAGAGACGGTCCCAAAGAGAACCGAGGAGTGTCGTGAGCTAGACCATATGTGTTGAATACTCCAATATTTCTCCGAGTTGACGAATCTTGGTGGCGCGGATCGCCCACTCCTGGGGAGGGGCGTGCGCGAACTCCTCAATGTGGTGACGCAGACTCTTCTCCACAATCTCCACACACCGCGCGGCACACGCTTGCTGCTGCTCACGACGGCGAGCCTGTATGATCTTTCGCAAGTAGATGATCTCAGCCACGATCTTCGCCCACTCTTTGCACGGCGCGTTTTGCCGTGCTGTCTCGCGACGACCGATGCTCGGCCTGCTCCCGGCGCTGCCAGCCTTCTTTGGCATACCACTCAATCTGATGGGCAATGCCGAGAAGAATGCGGACATCACGGTCTTCGAGTCCGGCGCGGCCAAACAGACGACGCAGGGCGAGCATGATATGCTCGGGGTTATCCTGGGGCAGAAAGCCAACCTGTAAGAGCGCCGCCTTGAGCTTTTCGTACATCAACTCCTGTCGTTCAGAAGACGCGCATACCGGCGGATCATCTTCCTCTGTCTGCCGTACCCCGCGGAAAACGGCATAGCAGCACAGCAGGACAGCCTGAGCGATATTCAGCGAGGCGAACGTCGGGTCCGTTGGGATCGTCAGTAAGGTGTGGCAGCAGCGTAAATCCTCATTGCTCAATCCGCTGTCTTCCGGACCGAAAACGAGCGCAACACGATTGCTTTTGAGGCTGGTGACGATCTCAGCCGCACTCGCCTCAAGCGTACCTGCCCCTTCCCGGTACAGCCCGGCTCGGCACGTGGTTCCTACAACGAGACCACAGGGGCTGACGGCCGCGCGCAGGGAAGAGTGTATCTGCATGGTGTCGAGTACGTCTTTGGCGTGGACTGCCAGCGCATCAGCCACGTCACGCTGTATCGGGTCTGGATTGACGAGATGCAACTCAGTCATCCCACAGTTTCGCATCGCCCGCGCAGTCGCGCCGATATTACCGGAGTATTTCGGCCGGACAAGAACAATACGCAGATTGGCCAAGCTCATACGGAGAGTGATCGACCGCCTCAGGGGCGGTGTGTCAACCCGACTCGGGAAGCCTCGGTATCGAACGCAGCAAGGAAACAGTCACGCCCCCACGCCCTTAACGCTTATTCGCAGAGGCGCGTGGAGTGTGGCTATACGGCCGCTGTTCACGCAGCTGGCGGATAAGCACTTCTCGCTCTACAAACCGTCTGCGATGCCGCGCATCGCCTTCCCGGTAGACGATATCCGCTTCAAGTAGCTCTTCGAGATAACGCTGGAGTGGGTAGGACTTCTCTCCCTCTCCTATCCCCTGTAATACCCCACGCAGGCGTTCGAGCCATTCGCCATCAAGTTCGATCTCCACTCGCAAGGGACGACCAATAGCAAGTACTTTCGATCGGATATTTTTCGGCATGTACACACCATATTCCAGAGGACCCAGTAGTATTTCCTGATTCCGATGGCTTTTGCAAGACCGGTGAAAGGGCAAGTCCGTTGACCCTCAGCCTGGAATCCATTACAAGTCCAGAAGCACCGCGCTCTCTTTCTTTCCTCAGAGCAACCGCCATGAAAATCGTGTCGTTTGGCGATATACATATGGCTACCACGCACATGGAAGCCATCAGCGCCGAGTTGGCAAGCGCCGATGTGGTCCTGCTCTCGGGCGATCTGACGAACTTTGGAGGGCCACGCGCCGTCCGGCAGGTGATTCGGGCCGCCCAAACATACTGTCCAACAGTCCGCGCCCTACCGGGGAATCTGGACCAGCCAGAGACGATTGCCTTTCTCCAGACCGAACAGGTCAGCTTGCACGGGGAATATCAGTGCTATGGCGAGGTCACCATCTATGGCTGCGGGGGATCAAATCTGACCCCGTTCCAGACACCGCTCGAGTATACGGATGAAGCCCTGTGGCAGCTCCTGCAACAGGCAGTCACGGATGCTCCACCTACGCCGTGTCATATTATGGTGTGTCATACGCCGCCCTATGCGACGCGGCTCGATCGCCTCGTTGACGGCAGACCGGTCGGCAGCCCCGCTGTCCGCCAATTCATCGCGGAAAAACAGCCCCATTTGTGCATCACCGGTCACATCCATGAGTCTCCGGGAGTCGATATGATCGGCCGCACAAAAATACTGAATGCCGGTCCTTTTGCGGCGGGAGGGTATATCGTCGCCCAGTATGAGGACGGCGTACTCGGTGCCGAGCTGCGATTCATGTGAAGCCCTAAAGCAGCGCCCCACCCCACTCTTGCATCATAGCAATTATGGCCAGCATCAAAACATGTACCTGGGCTCCAACCGCCCTCGCCGCTCCAAACCTGACACGGCAGGCCACAGAAAAGAAGCCTAAAAGGGCGGGTAAACCCGCTCATGCTGGCCGGTCTGGTGCCGCTCTGGTGCAGCGTTTACTCGCCCCGGTGCAGAAGGCTGAAGCCTTGGGCATCGACTATCTGCTCGTTGCCCAGCGCTGGTGGGGCACGGGGGAGGAGATTGAGGGCTCTTCATACGACTGTTTGGCGATGACGGATTTCTATGCTGCCCATACCGCCCACATCCACCTGATTACCGCCATTCATCCGGGATTTTTTCTACCGGCGCCCATTGCCAAATGGAGCGCTACGCTTGACCGGCTCACTAATGGTCGCTGGTCAATCAATGTGACCTCGGGCTGGCATGAAGCCGAGTTTGGGATGTACGGGGCCGAACTCATCGAACACGATGAGCGCTACGCGCGGACGAGTGAGTTCATCCAAATCCTGCGGGGCGCCTGGACGCACAAAGAGTTTTCCTTTGCCGGGCGCTTTTATCAGGTCACTGGCCTGCGACTCGAACCACGCCCCGTCGGCCCGCTTGAGGTGTTTCAGGGCGGACAATCCGAGGCGGCGATGCATATGGCCGCCCACCATTCGGACTGGATGTTCTTAAACGGCGGCTCCCCGGAAAAAATAGCCGGCATCATCGAGGCCGTTCGCAAACGGACCGCAAAAACCGGACGGCGGCTCCGCTTTGCCCTCTACTCCATCCCGCTGTGTCGGCGCACGGATGCGGAAGCCGCGGCAGAAATCACGACGATGATAAATGCAGTCGATGAGACCCTACTGGAACGCCGAGGCAAGCGGGTCAGCGGCGCGCAGGGCATGTGGGCAGACCGGCAGAATAAGCTCGCCATGCTCGATTCCAACGAAGGCTATGCCAGCGGCTTGATCGGCAGCCCGGAGACTATTTTGCGGCGCATGCAAGAGTTCCGGCAGCTTGGGGTGGAGTGCTTTCATCTGACGCTACACGACGAACTTTTTAACACCGCAGTCTTACCGGCTTTGAAACAGCTCTCGGCCTAGTGTACCGCACCAGAAAGGAAGAGTGCTTCGTGTCGCAGCCCTTTCATCATACCTTACGCACGGCGGCGCAACCCATCTGGGATGCGATTTTTTCTCATCCATTTGTCCGAGAACTCGGAGCCGGCACGCTCAGTCGCCAGCGCTTCCTTTTTTTCGTTCAGCAGGACTATCTGTATTTACAGGACTTCGCCCGCGCCCTGTGCCTGGGCGGAGCGAAGGCCGACACGCTGGACACCCTCCATATGTTCGCCGACCACGCCGCCACCGTGGTCCAGGTGGAACGCAATCTCCACACCAACTGGAGCGACAAGCTGGGCCTCACCCCCCAAGACCTAGCCCACACCGAGCGTGCGCCCGCCACGCAGGCCTACACCCGGCATCTTCTCGCGGTTGCGCATAGTGGCAGCCTGGCGGAAATCGTGGCCGCCGTCCTGCCGTGCTATTGGATCTATTGGGAGGTCGGGAAGAAGCTCAACGCCACGCCCCCTCCCGACCCGATTTACGCAGAGTGGACGCAAGCCTACAGCGGCGAAGGGTTTGGCGCCCACGTCCAGCAGCAGTTGGCGCTTATCGACCGTCTGGCCCTGGACAGTTCCGTGGCTGAGCGGAAACAGTGGGCAGAGCATTTCATCCAGAGCAGTCGATATGAATATCTCTTCTGGGAGCAGGCGTATCGGATAGAGAAATGGCCAGTGTAGGACTCTAAAAAAATAGCCTCCCAGCACTCCCGACCCAAACCGGGGTTCAGCCGGGCCATCAGAAATGCTTGAGCGCGGACTTGCCGATCGGAAAGACGTTGAAACCTAGCTCAAACAGCCGCTGGTGGTCCAGGATGTTGCGGCCATCGAAGAGGAAGGCCGGTTGCTCCATGGATGCGAAAATACGAGCGTAATCGAGCTGGCGATACACATCCCACTCGGTCAGAATTGCCAGAGCGTGTGCCCCCTCCGCGGCGGTATAGGGGTCGGCTTCAAAGCTCACTCTGTCTCCCATATCCGTCAGATCATCCTGCGCATTATCGAGCGCCTGCGGGTCGGTCACCACGACCTCGGCCCGCTCTTCGGCGAGACCACGCGCAATATAAATGGCCGGAGATTCACGCGTGTCGCCGGTGTTGGCCTTAAAAGCGAAGCCCAGCAAGGCAATACGTTTGCCGGCCACCGTGTTGAACATGCTTTCGAGGATGGTCCGTACAAAGCGGCTCTCCTGCCACTCGTTAATTTTGACGACCGACTCCCAGTAGGCAGCCACCTCGCTGAGACCATAGCTGTGACAGATGTAGACCAGGTTGAGAATGTCCTTTTTGAAACATGAGCCACCAAAACCGACGCTCGCCTTCAAGAATTTTGGCCCAATACGCGAGTCCTTGCCAATCGCGTAGGCGACTTCATCCACGTCAGCTTCTGTTTTTTCACACAGGGCGGAAATCGTGTTGATGGAAGAGATCCGCTGGGCCAAAAAAGCGTTCGCCGCCAGTTTTGAAAGCTCCGAACTCCAGACGTTCGACTCAATAATATTCTCTCTCGGCACCCAGTTGGCGTAAATATCGACAATGGCCTGCCTGGCTGCGATCCCCTCGGGCGTTTCTTTCGATCCAATCAGGATGCGGTCGGGAGTTTCCAGGTCGGTGATGGCGCTCCCTTCGGCCAGAAATTCCGGGTTGGAAAGCACCTCAAAACGGATATTCTTGGTATTAGCGTTGAGGATGCGCTCCATCGCCTCGGCGGTCCGGACCGGCAGCGTCGACTTTTCGACCACAATCTTGTCCCGCTCGGCGTGCTCAAGAATCTGGCGCGCGGTTTTCTCCCAGTACTGCAAATCCGCCGCTCTCCCTGCCCCCTGACCAAAGGTTTTTGTGGGGGTATTGACCGAGACAAAGATAATATCAGCGTCACGGATGCCCTGCTCGACCTGGGTCGAAAAAAAAAGATTGCGACCGCGCGCCTGCCGTACTACCTCGTCGAGACCGGGCTCATAGATCGGCAGCTGGTCACTCTGCCAGGCCGCAATACGGGCAGGGTTGATGTCAACAACGGTCACCTTGTAGTGGGGACAGCGGGCGGCGATCATGGCCATGGTTGGCCCGCCAACATAGCCCGCCCCAATACACAGAATATCCTTGGCGAATCCCACAGCGCCTCCTTCACGCACAAAAATAAAGGGAGCCTCAACTGAGGCTCCCTTTTATAATACCGGCTGCAAGGTTGCTACTTGGCCGGGATGTGGGACACGGTAGCACCAACCGTGACAGGGGCTCCTTGGCTTTGGAGCTTGGGCAGCACTTCAGACGCAAACAGTTGCATATTCCGCTCGGTCTGTTCAGGCGGCATCCCTCCATAGCTGAAGACCGCAATCAGATGATCGAAGCCGACTTTTTCTTGCATGGCATGAATTTGGGCGATGCACTGATCCGGGGTTCCGGCCACCTGGAGATTGATAAAATCCTGCACGCCTTGCTCAGGCGTTGTGGTCTTTGCATTATCGGCAATCACCCCATAGTGCTCATAGCCCTTGACCTGCTTGAGGTGCCCGTCCGAGAAATTATAGTGGGCATCGGCCGACCCCCAGTAACCACCCATGTGTTGGGTTGCGCCCTCACGAGCCTCTTTCTCGGTCTCCCCAACATAGACGAAACTAGCCACAATGGGCGGGACTGGTTCTTTACCCGCCGCCCGAATGATCTCGTCGTGCCGCTGCACGTCTTGCGCGACCGCATCCCAGCCGTGGAGCGGCACCGCGACCAGTACGCCTAATCCCAACTGGGCCATCCGCTCGGCCGTATCCGGGCTGACGGCCGCACCATACAGGCGCTGTTCCGGGTGGGAAAAAGGACGGGGACGGATGCTCGTCTCGGGAATTTGAAAAAACTTGCCCTGGTGCGAAAACCGCTCATTGGATAATGCCTTGACTACCACCTCGGCGGCTTCGACAAAACGGTCGCGCGATTCTTCCATGGGAACGCGGAAGCCGTCATACTCTACCGTTGCCGCCCCGCGGCCAAAGCCGATGGTGATACGACCGTTGGACAAGAGGTCCAGCATCGCAATCTCTTCAGCCACCCGCACCGGGTCGTGCCAGGGTAAGACAATCACCATCGTTCCCAGTTCAATCTTTTGCGTTCGACCGGCCATATAGGTCAGGAACTGGGTCACGTTGGGCACCATGGTATAGGGCGTAAAATGGTGCTCAACACTCCATAATGAGTCAAAGCCCAGGTCTTCAGCCTGGTCCGCCAGACGGAGGTCATTCTTGTAGACCTCGTAGTCCGACCACCGCTCACCCGTGTTCTGCATAAAAATCGACATGCCAACTTTCATGACAACCCTCCTTGCATGCGTGTCTGTTGGTTTATCCCCGCGCCTCTCCCGCCCACCGCAGGCGAGAGGCATTTTTTCTCCTTGTGGCTGCTTTGAGGGCGAAATGCAAGAGAAAAGGAAAGAAAACAGGGGCAGGCCATACGGCCTTAACGGCCTGCGGAGGCAACCTCTGGTTCACGCCGCGCAACATCGTTCTGGCGGCGGCCGAGTTCAGCCAGGACCTCAAGATGCCGGGCGCGCGTCATTCGGTATCGGGATAAAAAGACCAGCGCGCACAGAAAGAGCAGCATTAACCCCGGGCCAACGGCAAGACCCAGGGTGAAAACCTGAGAGGCCGCAACCGTTCCGGGCGCCGCCATGGTCGGGAACTGGATGAGGTCGAGGGCAACGCCGGCCAGAAGCCCGCCGATGCCGGACGCCGCCTTTGCACAAAATGTGATGGTTGAGAAAAAGACGCCCTCCTGGCGTTCTCCGGTCATAATTTCGTTTTCGTCTACGCTATCGGCAATCATGGAAGGAATCAGGATATCGATGGCAACTACCGCAGTCACCAGGAGGATGACATGGCTGGCGATAAGGGGCAGCAGACTCGGATGTCCGTTTTCGGGCAGCAGATCGAGCAGGCGCAAAAAAATCAGCACGGGCCCAAAAAAGATGGCAAAGGCCGCCGAACCGAGCACGACCTGTCTTTTATCAAATCGTTCGGTCAGCGGACGGGTCAGACAAAAGGCAATAAGGGCCGAGAGAAACAGGCCGAAGGTCAGCAGGCCAATTTCCTTGGTCGAGAATCCCCAGAAATAGGTGTTCATATACAGCCACATCACGTCATTAAATCCCCGCCCCCCGGCGGCAAACAAAGAGCCAGTGACCAACATCCGATAGGACCGATTGGAGAAGGCCGCCCGCAGCTCGCCGATAAATCGCCCCAGCGTCAACTTCCGTTTTGCCGCTGGGGCGCGCAGACTCGGAATAAGCCCATGCGTCCCAAGCGCGCAGGCCAGAATTGTGGTGAGCATCATCCCGGCACACACCAGCGCAAATCCTTCATACGCGCCGGGATTCAAGCGGCCATCGGCAAACGCCTCGGAGGGAGCAAAGAAATAAAAATAGCCCACCACGGACGCCGTCAGGCCACCGGACCAGCCAAACAACAGGCGATAGCTCACCAGAGAAGTCCGCTCATCATAATCGGGCGAGAGCTCCGGCAGCATGGCTCCGCTCGGCACCGCGTAGAACGTCATCGAGACACGCACCCCCATGGCAAACATGCATAACCACACAAAAAGTCCGATCTGGCTCAGTGCCGGCGGGTTAAACAGGAGGAAGAAACACACCGCCATAGGCAGCGCGGCCAGATACATAAACGGATGGCGCCGTCCCCAGCGTGAATGAAAATTGTCGGACATCGAGCCAACCAAGGGATCGGTAATCGCGTCGATACACAGCGCAATAAAGATCGCGCTCCCGCTTAAGGTGCCCGACAGGCCAAGGACCTGGTTGTAATAGAAGAGCAGAAAAACGTTGAAGACCGTATTTTTCGTGCCTTCGGAAACTGATCCGACACCGTAAAAAATCTTGGTGGCAAACCGGACGCGAGCGGGCTGTGGCGGAGTTGAAGCAGGCATGAGGGCAAGAGTGTAGCCAGAGAGGCAACAAGGCGGAATGGGGGTGGGCGGGAGTTCAGAAACGACTTATCTGAGGGACCTACTCGAACTACAAGCCTTGTAAATTTGGCTGCACCTATATTTTTTGGGAACCCTGAGCCGCACCTTCCAGGTCAATGACGCAGAGCCTGACCGACAATATAGACCAGAGCCCCGACAAAGAAAGTTACGGTGAGGACAACAAGAATTTCCATCTCACAGCTCCCTGAGTCGTCTTATGTCGCTGAGGATCTTCCTATTAATTAATATGAGAGCGATTATCAAAATGATGATGAGAAGAATATCGGCATAAACAAGCAGCTTTTCCGTTGAATTATAATTTTGGACAAGCCAACTCATTAGCCCAACTGTTGTTGCCAGGATCAATGCAAATATGACTTTTAGATAACCGATAAACTCCTTGATTTCATCGACTTCTGGCATAGCACTTAGTGACCTTCGGGAGATTCGTCAATACGTGAATTTTCCTTCGACTCTGACCAAACATAGATTTTGGTAGATTTATTTTCCATTGATCCTCACAACTCGATGCTTATACACATTATGTTCTGAGAAAAGAAGAAGAACCTTCAGAGTAACGACTATTACCCTCCGCCTACCAAGCGCAGGCTCCGCAGCCGATTGAGCGCGGCTACGATTTCGAACCGCCGGGCGCGGGCGCGGTCACCGAAGTCTCGGTCGGTCATGGCGTCCAGACCGTCTTTCTCTATCTCGGCATCAATCCGGTCGAGCAACTCAGGAACAGTCCTTTCTCCGTCACACAGCCCGCGGGCGCATTGCAGCAACATATCACCAATCATGCGGCATTGGGCGGCATCGACCAGTTGGTACAGCAGGGAAACATCGATCTCCTCACTCCCGAACTCAATGGCACGGGTTTTGACGCTTCGGACGCGCTCCTGTTTGCGTCCCCGCCTAGGATCGAGGCTGCGTGGGTCGGGCCGGCGCGGGCGCGATTCAGGCCAGGCTCCCGGAGCCTGGGGACTGGAGGTTTTTTGTGGCAACTGGTGGGCAACCTCGCGCGCCCGCTGCGTCACATCCTGTGGTCGGTATTCGTCCATCTGGATAACCGTGTCAGCCACATCGAGATAGTCGCCAGCTCCCCCAACAACGAGGATCGACGAGACCTGTTTTTCTTCCCACAACTGGCGGACCCGATCGAGATAGGGCGTAATCGGCTCTTTTTCACTGGGCACCAGACGCCGCATCCGCGCGTCGCGGATCATGAAATTCGTCGCCGCAGTGTCTTCGTCGATCAGCAGCGCGCTTGCCCCGGCTTCCAGGGCCTCAACAATGGCCGCCGCCTGAGAGGTGCTGCCCGAGGCATCCGCAGTATCGAACCAATCCGTTCGACGACCCAGGGGCAGCGCATCGATAAACGGCCGCAGATCGACCCCTCGCACCGAACGTCCGTCTTCGGCCCGAATACTCACCGCACTCGCCACGGAAACACAGCGGTCTCGACCATCACCCGGGATATGATCGTACACGCCGTTGGCCAGCGCCGAGAGCAGGGTCGATTTGCCATGATAGCCACCCCCGGCAATCAGCGTCACACCGGCCCGGAGGCCCAGCACACGCAGCAGACCCGCATGCGGAGCGTGGAGTTCATACGCCAGCGCTTGGGGCACGTCGAGCGGAATCGCGGCATCCAGGGGTCGGTCATCCGCTCCACTCCGGCGGGGCAAAATGCTGCCTTCTGCCAAGAAAGCGACCAAGCCATTGTCATGCAGTTGTTTCCGCAGCGCGACCTGGTCTTCGATACAATGAACGTGACGTTGTAAGAGATTAGGCTCCAATTCGTCAAAGACACGATCAAGGACTGCGGGCAGTCGCTGGGTCAGCAGTTGAGCCGCTTCACGCCCCAGGATGCGTCGCCCTGCGGCAGGCAGGCCCACGCTCAGCCGGACTCGCAGGTCACCGTTGGGCCGGACCAGAACGGCGGTTCGCTCCAGCACCTGTTGACCCACCGGCATGATTTCGAGTAGACCGCTTTTGCCGGAGCCGAGTTTGCCTCGGCTGGCGGAGAGCATGCGAAGAAGAGCCCGATGTACAAAGTCGGCGCTCGCCCGTCGTGCCGTCGCTCCAGCGCATGACCAGTCGGGTAGTGAGGCCCGGCTGGCCGGAATATCGATCCGCACGCGGCTTGGTGACGCAAAGGGGTCGCCCTGGATGTGGTCGAACCTCAATCCGTACGGGCCGAGCGTGTACGCTTGTCCTTGGAGATCTTTATAAAACCCGTAGGGGCGTCCGTCGATGTGTCTGAGATCCTGCGTTAACACACCTTGGGATTCAGCCATCCGCCTCCCTCCTCACCCAACGTTCACAGGCATCCAGTAAAAATAAGCAGAGAACACGGGCAGATGTCTCCGTATTTCAGCATCCCCTGTCGCGCCCAGGCCCAAAAAAGAAGGGCGCCGGTAACAGCGCCCTTCTCTCTCGGTCAGCTCTCATACTAGGACCACGGTCCTAGGCTGGTCTTCTTCTCTTAGCCACCGTGCCGGAGCAGCTTGCCGGGAATATTGCCCGTGTTCTGGTCGTTCTCCAGCGTCATCTCGCCGTTCACCAGGACTGCTCGGTAGCCTTTGGCCTTTTGCACTCGCCGCCATTCCTTGCCCGGCAGGTCGTGCACCACCTCGGTTGGCAGGATTTCCAGGTTGTCGTAGTCGTAGACCACGATATCGGCCGGCGCGCCCTCACGCAGCACGCCACGGTCCTTAAAACCCGCGCAGGCTGCCGGCTGGGCACTCAGCCGCCAGTGGGCCTCTTCCAGGCTCATCATATTCATCTCACGGACCATCCGGGTGATGGACTCCGTGGAATAGCGACCGCCGCAGAAGAACTTGGTGTGGGCGCCACCGTCCGAGACCCCCAGCAGCGTGGAGTCGTTGACGAGTTCTTTGAGAAACTCATTCTTCTCACCAACCGCCGGCGAATAGAAGGTCGTGGCCATATCGTCGGCAACCGCCAGGTCGAGCATGGCATCCACGGGATGCTTGCCTTCCTTCTCACCCGCTTCACGCAGGGTCAGATTCTCCAGGTGCTTCATGTCTGCGCGCTTCACCTCAAGAATAATGACGTCGTCAAACGAGGCGGTGACCGCGCCAGTCGGGTCGTTCTTTAAGCTGGCGCGCCGGGTCGGGTCTGCCAACTTCGACTTCCGCTCTTCTACGGTGCCCATCGTCGCTTCCCGCCAGGCCGGATCATCGTCCCACAAATTCCAGTCATGAAAGGTGAAGGTAAAGCCGGCGCTGGTCGAGACCAACTGGCCGTAGATGCGCAGGCCCTTTTGGCGACAGCGTTCGATCCAGGCTAACAGATTCCGGTGACGGCTCGGGTCGGAATCCAGGGCTTGAATGGCATTATACAGAATCGGCCGCCCACTGGCCAAAGCCAGCTCTTCGTAGTTCTTCTCGATTTCCTTGAAGCCTGCCACACTCGGGATAAGAGACATCTGGATGAAGCCCTCATTCCGTTCGGATAAGACTTTCGCAAATTCGACACAGGTTTCCTGGTGCATGATGTCGGTTGGCATGGGCGTGCCGTCATAATCACACTGTACACTGTCTTCCCCAAAGCGTTGGGCTGACCAGCCACAGCCACCCGCCGCCATGCCTTCATGTAAGAGCTGCACCATCTTCTTGTGCTCATCATCCGTCGGCATCCGGCCCGATTTGGCCTCTTCGCGCCCCATCACCCACACCATCAGCGGCGCAATCGGCACGTACGGCAGGATGTTCAAGCCTTTGGGCGTGCGCTCGACACTGTCCAGGAATTCCGGGAAGGTGACCCAGTCCCAGGGCATCCCGGCTTTCATCGAGTCGTACGGAATCGCCTCGGTGCGGGTCATGGTCAGCATGGCTCGCTCCTGATCTTCGGGCGCCACAGGCGCAAAGCCGAAGCCGCAGTTTCCGATCACCACGGAGGTAATGCCGTGCCAGCCCGAAATCGTCAGATACGGGTCCCAAAACAACTGCGCGTCGTAATGGGTGTGCAGATCGATAAAGCCCGGCACCACCATATGCCCTTCGGCATCGAGCGTCTTGGTTCCCTGGTGGGCCTGAATGCGACCAATCTTCGCAATTTTGCCGTCTTTGACACCAATATCGCCTCGGTAACGCGGCAGTCGCGTCCCATCGATAATCATTCCATCTTTGATCACGAGATCATATTCCGGCATAGCGCCCCTCCTTAAAAAGGCCTCAAATTTTTGCTCACGGTCCGGTAGATTGAACCGCAGTTCACTACGTGTATAAGGCGAAAAGCAGTTTATCGCAAGGCTTTTGCGCGGGAGATATTGGAGGGTGGAGAGTGGATTGTACGACCCTTGAGCGTTTTCGCAGAGCAGGGCGCCGGTAACAGCGCCCTGCTCTCTGCGTCAGCTCTCACGCTCTAGGACCCACGGTCCCAGGCGGGTCTTGCCCTCTTAGCCGCCGTGCCGGAGCAGCTTGCCGGGAATATTGCCCGTGTTCTGGTCGTTCTCCAGCGTCATCTCGCCGTTCACCAGCACCGCCCGGTAGCCTTTGGCCTTTTGCACCCGCCGCCATTCCTTACCCGGCAGATCGTGGGCCACTTCCATCGGCAGGGTTTCCAGGTTGTCGTAGTCGTAGACCACGATGTCGGCCGGTGCGCCCTCACGCAGCACGCCACGGTCCTTAAAACCCGCGCAGGCGGCCGGCATCGCACTCAGCCGCCAGTGGACCTCTTCCAGGCTCATCATGTTCAAGTCACGGACTATGCGCGTAATCGCTTCCGTGGAATAGCGTCCGCCGCAGAAGAACTTGGTGTGCGCTCCACCATCCGAGACCCCCAGCAGCGAGGAGTCTGGAGTGACGAGTTCCTGGAGATATTCATCGTTCGAGCCCACGGACGGGGTGAAGAAGGTCGTCTCCATGTTATCGGCCAGGGCCAGGTCGAGCATGGCATCCACGGGATGCTTGCCTTCCTTCTCACCCGCTTCACGCAGGGTCAGATTCTCCAGGTGCTTCATGTCTGCGCGCTTTACATCAAGAATAATGACGTCGTCAAACGAACTGGTGACCGCACCGGTGGGATCGTTCTTGAGGGCCGGTCGGCGGGTCGGGTCCGCCAACTTCGACTTCCGTTCTTCCACCGTCCCCAGCGTCGCTTCCCGCCACGCCGGATCGTCGTCCCACAAATTCCAGTCGGTAAAGGTAAAGGTAAAACCGGCGTCGGTTGAGATCGTCTGGCCGTAGATGCGCAGGCCCTTTTGACGGCAGCGTTCGATCCAGGCTAACAGATTGCGGTGACGGCTGGGGTCGGCATCCTGGACCTGGATGACATTATACAGAATCGGCCGGCCACTCACCTGGGCCAGTTCTTCGTAGTGGCTCTCAATGACTTCCATCGGTGCCACACTGGGGATGAGCGACATCTGAATGAAGCCCTCGTTGCGATCACCTAACACCTTGGCGAGTTCCAGGCAGGTCTCGTTGTGCATGATATCGGTCGGCATGGGTGTACCGTCATAATCACACTGTACGCTGTCTTCCCCAAAGCGTTGGGCTGACCAGCCACAGCCACCCGCGTCCATGCCTTCGTGCAGTAAGCGCACCATCTCCCTATGTTCATCGTCCGTCGGCAGCCGGCCCGATTTGGCCTCTTCGCGCCCCATCACCCACACCATCAGGGGTGCAATCGGCATATACGGCAGGATGTTCAAGCCTTTGGGCGTGCGCTCGACACTGTCCAGAAACTCCGGGAAGGTGACCCAGTCCCAGGGCATCCCGGCCTTCATCGAGTCGTACGGAATCGCTTCGGTCCGGGTCATGGTCAGCATCGCCCGCTCCTGATCCTCGGGCGGGACCGGGGCAAAGCCAAAGCCGCAGTTGCCGATCACCACGGAGGTGATGCCATGCCAGCCGGAAATCGTCAGATACGGGTCCCAGAACAACTGCGCGTCGTAGTGGGTGTGCAGATCGATAAAGCCCGGCACCACCATATGCCCTCCCGCATCCAGGGTTTTCGTCCCCTGATGCGATTGCAGGCGGCCGATCTTGGCAATCCTGCCATCTTTGACGCCGATGTCCGCCTTATAGCGCGGCAGTCGCGTTCCATCGATGACCATTCCATCTTTGATCACGAGATCATATTCCGGCATAGCGCCCCTCCTTTAGGGATTGGTTTAGGGATTGGAATTTTTGCTCACGATCCTCTTAAATTTGATCGGAGCTTATCGGACCCATACTGCTAAAATTTGCAAGTTACAAGACTTTTAGCAAGATTTTTGACCGTTTTCTCCGCTTTTCCAACGAATTTATCCGCATCTGCCCCGTTTTTTCTCTGAACCACCGACAAATGAAACAGAGCAGCGTGAGGGGATGCTACTCGGACAATTGCATCCGAATATGGCGTTGGTAGATCTTGGGCAGTTCTGACGGCAGGGACGGGATGTCCTCCAGGACCATATAGCGCGACGGCGGACACATCTCGCGCAGGTAATCATGGCCGCCCTTATCAATCGTCAGACAGAACGACATGATGTTCTCGCGCTCGGCCTCACGCAGGGCCATCATGGTATCGCGCAGGCCATACATCGGGGCGTTTTCGTCCCGGCCATAGTCCGCGTCTTCGGGGAATCCGTCGCTGAGCAGGACCAGAATTTTCGCGCGGCTGGCAACGTCTTTGAGTTTGCGGGTCGCATGCCGGACGGCAGCGCCCATACGCGTACTGCGCTGGGGTTCCAGACCGCTGATGCGGCCTTTGACGTCATCTGACAGCTTCTCGCCAAACGCTTTGACCGGATAGAACTCGATGTTATACCGCCCGGCGCTGGAAAAACCGTAGACGGCGTAGGCATCACCGATTTCCTCCAGAGCGGCGGACAACACCACAACCGCCTCTTTGAGGACGTCAATCACCCGGATACCGCTCGTTTCGCTGTGTCCGTTGTCGGTTTCCTGCTGAATCCGGGCATCGGTCGAAGCGCTCAGGTCCAGGAGAAAGAGCGCGGCAACATCACGCTCCAGGGGCTGCCTGGCGGCGTATAGCCGCGTGGACGGCGCCACCCCGGTGTGCAGATCGACCCGAGCCGCCACGGCCGCGTCCAGGTCTATCACTTCGCCATCTTCCAGCCCCTTGACCAGACGGAACATCTTGGGCCGCATCTGTCGGAACTCACGCTTAATGTTGGGAATGACCGCGCTATAGCGGGTGAGCGTGCTCTCAAAGAAGCCGCCCCGGTCGCCGGCCAGGGGGACCTCGTGGAGTTCGCACCAGCGGGCGCGGTAGTCCTCGATCAGAAAATCCCACTCGTCATAGACATAGCGGACGCCCACAACGGAATGCCGGCGGCGCAGTTGCTCCTTTTTGGATTCTTCCCGTTCGGCTTCGTCTTCCTCGGTGTCCGGTGCATCCAGGGCCATCCCGTGGATGGAGGCCGGCCGGGTCTGACGAATCTTTTTCTTTTTTTGATGCTGGCGCAGCGTCAAAAGAATCCGCTGCAGGACGGCCTGCTCGCGCTCAGACAACTCAGGCTCGCGCGCCCCTTGCATCATCGCGTCCGGCGCTCCGGCCATGCCAGCTTCGTCCTCTCGCTCCCGCGATAGCTGCGACGCGTATTCGGGCAGTGAGGCATACAGCTCGGTGGCCATCAGCAGGCAGCCCGCCACCGTGGCGTCGTGCTCCCAGCCGGGTTTCAGCGTAGCGTTCAAATACGGCAGGATCGACTGGATAAGGGGCGGCAGAATACGGTTATGCGATACGGCCCAGGCCAGATCTTTTCGCAGTCCGGGATACGCCTGTGCCAGACAGGCGTTGATCCGTTGGCCTTCGACAAACATGAACAGCGCCTCAATCTGTTCGGGCTTGGGGAAGAGCTTGCAATAAGCAGCCAGACCACGGGGTGGGTGCGCATTCGCCTCGGCCCGTTCCCGGACAAACGGCGGCACCTGCGACCAGATATCGGGAATGGAGAGATCGTAGGTCCCAAACTCGATCCGCCCCGCCTGATGGGCCGCGAACATGCAATACAGCCGAAAGTTCTCCTCAAAAGTCGAGAACAAATCAATACTGGCCGGCAGGGGCAGAAACTCGTCTTCGTCGTCAACAATCGCCAACGGAGGTGGGAAGGACACCTCCCCGATTTCTTGGATACTGACCGCTTCCCCGCACAGCATATGCATGAACTTCACCAAGGCACTATGCACTTCGGAGAGCGGCACGGCCGACGACTCATGTCGCAAGACCTGGAAACTGGTCCGGGACTCCAGGGTGAAAAAGGCTTCCGCGGCGTGCGGATTGCGCTGCGCGATCTCTTCTCCGGTCTGAATCCAGGTCAACACCCCCTCGGCGCCGACTTCTTCATACGCGCGGGACAGCGTCCGAAAGAGCCGGGCAATCCCGGCGGGGAAAATACGGGCGAGTTCGGCAATCCGCTCTAATACGGAGAGCTGCTGGTCCGGCACTAAGCTCTTCAGCGTGGGCTCAAGAAACGGAATCACGGCCGGCAGCGGTTCCGGATCAAAGGCAGCCACCGGTTGGAGGCAACGCAGCAACACGTTCCGCAGCCGCTCCGGAAGATGGACCAGGGTGTGGGGCAGGGCATGGTAAATGCCCGCGGCAGCCTCACGCGAGTGATACACGGCCGACCGGCCCAGACGATAGACGCTGATCCGTTCCGAGCGGTCCAGGGCAGTCAGACCGTCCGGGAAACGCGCAAAGTCGGTTGCGCCGCTGACGGCTTCAATATCCAGCAGAAAACGGACCCATTCGAGCATCTCCAGCCGGGATAATACCGGCAACAGTTCAGGAGTGGCCGCGAACATGGCCGAGGCGAGCGTTTCCCCACGCGCGCCCAGCGTTGCACTCACGTGGCGGCCCTGCTGGACCCATTCCTGGAGGAGTTCGTCCTGTAACCACGCCTGGACAACGGGCGGCTCGAGCTGCGTCAGCGCGCTGAGCAAGGCCGAGGAGTGCGTCGGGGAGAGTCCCCCCAGCACGGCCTGCAACTGCTGTTGGCCTTTTTCTTCAAGGGTACTGAGGTCAAAATGGGCCATAGTCCTGCCTATCCTATCACTACCAAGAAGTCTGGGAGAAGCGTCATGGGTCTCCGCTGTATCGGAGGGCGACTGCCAAGGCAAGCAAGCAGCCGGGGCAAAGCATCAGTCAATACGGTCCGAACCTACCAACGGGCAAGAACCTGTTCTCCGAATGTTGTCACAAATTCTTCAAAGGCGTCAAAGGTCGGAATGAAAGTCACCTGGCGGACGCCTGCCCGCTCCAGGCTGCGTAGCCGTTCCAGCAGGGCAGCGGGCTGGGCCGTCAGCGTGGTCGCCTGAACGACTTCCGGTGTCACAAACTGAGCTTCTTCCTCACGGACGTATAAACAGTGGCCGTCGTGCAGGTCAAAATAGTACGCATCCTTGTCCTGGAGACGGCGCTCCATAAAGGCTTGGTATCGGGCAAAAACTGAGCGGAGGGGTGCCGGAGCGGCCTCGGGCTCCTTGAGCGTTTCATACAGTGAGTGCAGGGCGACGGTTGCCCACGGGCCGGCCTGGGCTCTGACCCGCTCAGAATCCAACCCTTCGTGCGGGCCCAGCAGACAGGCTGTGGTGAAGAGCACGCGGTCTACACGGTCCGCATTTTTCCCAGCCTGCTCAATGCCGCTGCTGACCTGACGCCAGGCCGCCGCAAAGCCTTCGGCCGTATTGGTCCGTGAGGTCAGCCAGCCGTCGCCCAACTCGCCGGCCAGCCGCATGGCCCGTGGCGCGTTGGCCGCCACATAAATGGGAATCGGCTCGCGGGTGTTAATAAACGCGTAGTCTTGATGAAAAAATTTGATCCGGCGCGTCTCCGCTCCCTCCTGGTAGGTCACCTCCCGGTTGCTCAGCAGGCCACGCAGGGTCGCTATATACTCGCGCAGCTCACGTAGCGAGCAGGGCGGCAGCCCCATTGCCCGCCGCGCGCTATTGCCGGTCCCCAGCCCAAAGACAACACGTCCGGGGGCAAGCTGATTGAGCGTGGCAATGGCCTGGGCAGCCACGGGCGCGCTGCGCGTTCCGACCACTGCCACGCCGGTTCCGAGGGTGACGCGGGAGGTGTGCCGTGCCATCAGGCCCAGACATAAATACACATCCCCGGCCATCATGGGCGAGTCTTCAACCCACACATGGCTGAAGCCCTTTGCCTCAGCCAGCCTGGCGTGGTCTACACAGCGGTCCGGTTGGGGAAATACGAGTACGCCGAAATCCATACCTGCCTCCTCATTCTCCGGCCAGGAAAGCCTACTCGGCCGGCTCGCAGTGTGTCAATGAGAAGCGTGAAGAGAGTGATTTTCTCGGTTTCTTTCCTTCAGAAGCTGTGGTAGACCAAAAAAGTAGCAGGACCACAGCGCGAAAAAGGGGGGGTCGGTCATGACAAAGAAAGGCTTTTCTCATATTGGACTGTCAACGCTCGACTTGGATAAGACGCGCGAGTTTTACGAAGACATCCTGGGCTTCAAGCCGGTTCGCTGCGACACCATCAAGATCAAAGAAGGCGGCCATATTCGGCATATCTTTTTTGATACAGGCCGTGACCAGTTGCTAGCCTTTATGGAGGCCAAGAGTATTCCCGGTGTTCCGGTCGAGTACGACGCCGGCATCAACCGGGGACTCGGCGTCCCGAGTGCGTTCTACCACTTCGCTTTTGAGGCGGGGACAGAAGCGGCGCTCGAAGAAAAAAAACAAGAGCTGCGGGACAAAGGCGTGGAGGTCTCGGAAGTCGTGGACCACGACTGGGCCAAGTCGATTTACTTTAAGGACCCCAACGGCATGCAGATGGAATACTGCTGCTTCACGCGGGACTTTCACGACGAGGATGCGGTCATGACCGAACGTTTTGAAGCACCCATTGCCGCGCTTGGTTTGGAAGAGACGCCGGATATCGTTTCCACCAATCCGCCCAGCTAGGCTCTCGAACCATGCCTTCCAGCGGGGCAACCCTAGGGGTTGCCCCACACGTCTAGGCGCCCTTCCCCTCGTCCAGGATTCGATCCACCATCGCTTTATACTCTTGCACCGCGGGTGAGTGATAAAAACGTGACCGGGTAAACGTGGGATCACCCGCGTAGAACCATTCGTACTGCAACTGCCGGCTGCCGAACTGCTCACCCAACATGTCCCAGGCCAACTTGAAGAGTTGCACCCGATTGCGCGCCGACAGGTTTTTGCCCTGGAGATAGCGTTCGAGATAGGGCGCGATCTCCGGGTTCTGCAAATCTCCTTCCGTGGGCGTCATAATCAGCCCGCTGCCGCTGATCTGGCGGATCACCTCAGCCGCCCGCATCTGCGCCTGAGGGATAAACACCCACAGCGAGGCGGCGAGCGAACGGAGCGAGCCCCCTTCTTTATGATTGGTGACGACATTATGCGCCGCCGCCCGGAGCAAGCCGTTGGCAATTTCAACGTTTGCCACCAGCTCGCCGAGTTGGGCTTGGACATGCTGCGCCTTGGTCCGGCCGATTGCCTCGGCCACGCTACAGGCCAGCCCGGCCATGAAACGCAGCTTGACGGTTCCGCGAATGACCGCCTGGAGCAGTGCATAGCCGGGCGCTCGGCCAAGGATGTAGTTGGAGGCCTCGATATCACCATTGATGAACACCCGCTCCCAGGGCACCTCGACGGTGTCGAAAATTGCGAGGGCATCTTCTTCGTCAAACCGATACGACAACGGCCGATCAAACCGACTCCGGCCCATGTTATAGGGCTCACGACAGATAAACTTGAGGCCTGGAGTATCCATGCGGACGGCAAAGCACAGGGTATAGGCTTCTTCTCCCGGTTTACGCGGATAGAACGGTCCCACCCAGAGTTCGTTGGAAAAGGGGGCGAGCGTGGAGAGCATCCGGGCACCGCTGACCACGATGCCGTTATCCGTCTCGCGCACCACATGCAAAGCCGCCTCCGGATCACGTTGTTCTGCCGGCCCTTTTGAGCGGTCGATCTGGGGATCGACCAGGGTATGGGTCAGACACCAGTCCGCATCCCGACAGGCTTCGTAATAGCGCAGAGTATTCTCACCAAAACGGGGCTCACGCTGACCGATAAACGGCGCGGCAATCGCGGCGTCCGTCACTAGCGCGTTCATGAAGTCCGGCATGCGGCCCATCAAGCCACAGGTCAGCTCCGCCCGAAATTCCTCGGCCCGGACGCGACGCTCGACATCTTCAGCGCTGTCCGCCATCAGAAAGGAGAGTCCGACCGGTTGGCCGTCCTTGGGCGACGGGTAGGTCAGCGGGGGCTGCTGCGCGGGCTGGTGTTGGAGGTCGTACAGAGCGGCAATGGTCTCCACCACCCCTTGGAATGGCGGGTAGGTCGTGACATCTTTGACCCGTTCGCCATTCACATAAATGCTCCGCCCGTCTCGCAAACTCTCTCGATATTGTGCGCCGGTCCGAATGCCCATGAGTACTCCAGGTTATGGTGAGGGAGGGTCGAAAGAAAATTCGTTCTGAGCGACCCGCACCCTGGCCCTCTCCCTAACAGGGAGAGGGTAATAAAGAGATCACTGCCGGAGCGAGGCGATGATATCCGTCAGGCCGCGCTCGTTCTGGGCGAATTCCAGCTTGTCCGTACCCAGATAGGCGTTGGGCATCCCCGCATATTCTTCTATGGGGTTGTCGCAATAGACTTCGAGCTCAAGGCCGTCCGGGTCGAGGAAATAGATGCTCTTGGTCACACCGTGGTCCACGGTGAAGTTTACCGGCACCTCTCTCGCCTTGAGTTCTTCATAGGCGGTCTTGAGTTCCTCTTCGCTCCGCAATCGAAAGGCAATATGGGCGAGTCCGACTTGGTCGGGCCGGGGCAACTCGGCGTCCGGACCGATCTGAAAGAGAGCAATCTCGTGGTGGTCGCGGGTATGATTGGCCAAAAAGACTGCGCCAATTTCAGGCACGTCTTTCATGACCTGCATCCCCAGCACTTCGGTGTAGAACTTTTTTGAACGTGCAAGGTCGCTCACCTTAATCACAACATGGGCAATCCGTTCGGGGCGAATCATACCGACCTCCTTTAGTGATGTTGTGGAACAAATCGAAACGGATCAAATGTATCATCTTCTCGCGGCTGACCAAACAGCTCAACCGCCGGCGCAATCTCGGCGAGCGAGAGGGTCATATCCATGAGTTGCTGCGCATGAGACGGCAGACGCTCCAGGGGGAATTGGTTTAAGTACACCAGAATGTCCTCCAGGTGCGCCAGCATGGCGGTGTAAAAGGCCTGAATGTCCGCCATCTCGCTCGTCTGACGTTTGTGCGTCCGCTCGGCCTCTGTGGCAAGTGCCCAGCCGAGAAAAGGCTGAAGTGCGCTGAACGCCGTGGGCCAGTCGCTCTCCGCCATGGTCATGCTCCGTTACCGTCCGGCATAGAACCCAACATAATCCTCCACCACGTTATAAGCGTGGCGGACGCAGATTTCCTGGTGCTGCAACGGCATATGGGTCTTTGCACCCGAGGCCAGCACATCCTGCATATGTTCAAGCGTTGTGCCGTCCTCCATAAGAATGTCGCGGAGTAATACCTTGCTATACTCCTGACTGAATTTCTGGCCCGCATTTTCCGCCTTAGGGAAATAGGTTCGCGTCTCCCATATCGTCCGGTCTGCGCTCACCGGCCAGAAATGGTGGGTCAGATACGTCCCATTGCTCGGGAAAATGGAGAAGTTCGGGAATATCCAAAAAACATCAATGGACCAGTCCGGCCGTCGGGTCGGATTGACCCCGGCCGGCAGGTTGTCCATGGCAAGACCACGCTCAACAACCACCGAACTCCCGAACTGATAGGCCATGCCGGCTACCGGAGTCGGCGTATAGTCCAGGTTGCCATACGACGAGGTGCGACGATGTCGTTCGTACAGGTCCAGACTCAGGAAGTGACAATACGGGTTGGTCTCGCTCGTGAAGGCGGCGGCCGCCGATGTCTTATGGCGCACCGGGAAGTGATAGCCCTCCTGAAAGGCGTCTTGGGCGACTTTCCAGTTGGCTTTGATCTCCGTTCGCCAACAGAAGCGCGTCGCCGACAGCTCAGAGAATGGATAGCCTGCCAGCCCCGGCACAACCTCCGCCAGGTAGGCACGCAGCGTTTCGGCCGGGTTCGGGTCGAGATGAATGAAGATGAAGCCCGCCCAAGTGTCTACGGCCACGGGGGTCAGTCCGAGCTTGTCTTTTTGCAAGCCACAGAAACGCTGTTCGTCGGGGATGAAGGTCAGTCGGCCGTCCAGGCCGTAGCTCCAGCCGTGGAATTTACACGTGAAATTTCGACACCTCCCCGCGTTATCCCACACGACCTTATTCCCTCGGTGGGAACACATATTGTGAAAGGCATGGAGCTGACCGTCCTTGCCGCGAACGACCACGACCGAGGTTTGGCATACCGGCAGAGCGGCGACCACATAATCGCCGGGATGTGGAATGTCTTCAATTCGGCCAACGTTCAGCCAGACATTCCGAAAGATGCGTTCTCGCTCTAAGGCAAAATACTCACGAGAGATGTAGGGCTCGATAGGGACCGGGGCGGTCCCAAGATGCGGATACTTGTCATTCCAGCGGTCGTTGCTCTGGTCAGGAGCCGCATGCTCTCCGGTGCCGGTCGGCTGCCTGTCCTGCACTGCTCCCTCCCTTTATCAGTCCGGCTCCTCTCGTCACAACACAAAAGGAACCGGGGTTGCCTCTCCTCGCATCAAGGGGCAACTGACCGCTCGGCCTTAATCGGCCACGGCCACAGCGGGCTCGGCGTGGACGCGAAAGTCTTCCCGGTGCAATCCCGGCATCACGTCTACGGCAAAACGGCGTAGATTCTCTTCCGCCCGCTGTATGTGCATCCCACCGTATTTGAAGATGCCGATGAAGTGTTCGGTATCGACCTTGTTCCGAATGAACTCGATTTTTTCCAAACACATCTCGGGCGTACCTACACACTGAAAACTGATGAAATAATCGTTGACCGCCTGCGGCCCCATCTTCTTGCTGGCCTGACCCATTTTGTCGTAGTATTCGTAGCCTTTCACGCCGGCGTGCGCGCCGTGCGAAAAACGATAGTGCTCATCAGCCGACTGCCAATAGGCCCCCATATATTTCCGGGCGCCATCCATAGCCTTAGCCTCAGTGTCGTCAACATAGACAAAGCAGCCGACAATGGGCTTGACCGGATCCTTGCCCAAGCCTCGACAAATGGCGTTATAGCGTTCCAGCTCTTCGGCAGTGGTGTCCCAGTCGCGCTGCGGAATCACCAGCACCCCAAAGCCGAGCCGAGCCATCATCTCAGCCGACTCGGGGCTGATGGCCGCGCCATACATCCGGCCCGTAAAGTCGGTAGCGGGCTGGGGTCGGATACTCATTTCAGGGATCTGAAAAAACTCGCCGGTATGCGAGAAGCGTTCGTTCATGAGGGCCTTGGTGACCACCTCGGCAGCCTCGGTAAAGCGCGCCCGCGACGTATCCATGGCCACGCGAAAGCCGTCATATTCAATCTGTGCAGCTCCCCGACCAAAGCCGAGCAGCAGCCGACCACCGGACTGAATATCGAGCATGGCGACCTGCTCGGCGACGCGCACCGGGTCGTGCCACGGCAGCACCACGACCGCGCTGCCAAGCTGGATGCGCGAGGTCCGGGCGGCCATAAAAGTCAGGTATTGGAGCACATCAGGCACCATGGTGTAATCATCGAAGTGATGCTCCACGCTCCACAACGAATCGAAGCCCAGGGGCTCAACCAGGTCGGCCAAGCGTTGTTCTTCCCGATATACCTCGTGGTCGGGCTGTGGCCGACCCAGGTTCTGATGAATGATATCTACACCGACTTTCATGGCTCCCTCCTGGCCTGCGGGGTCGTGCGATGACTGCTACGGACTTTATCTGTGGGTGGCGACAAAGCGTTTGATGTCGTAGCCGTCCACCACACTGGGTTGGCCGAACTGCTCGACCGCGGGCGCAACCTCCGCCAGGGACAGCGTGAGATAAAACAGGCGCTGGGCATCGTCCGGGAGTTCTTCCAGGCTGAACTGCTCCAGATAGGGCAGCACCTCTTCCATGCGCGCCAGCATGGCTTCATAAAAGGCGGTGATGTCTTCCATGGCGCTGGCCTGACGGCGGTCGCTCCGCTCGTCTTCGGTTTCCAGCGCCCACTCGATCCATTTTTCCAAATCCCGGAACTGCGCGGGTAAGCGGGCCTCAGGCATGGGAAGCTGCCTCCTTTCCGTTGGCAGCAAACACCGCGTCGACGGGTTGCCCCTTAAGCATCCGGTCAATAACGTGGTGGCTGTGACGGACGAGAATCTCTTCGTCGTGCAGATAGAATTCTTTTTTCGCCCCGGACGAGAGCATGGTCTGGGTTTCCTCAAATGTCCGACCATCTTCCATGATAATATCGCGGAAGATCACGTTGCCGTATTCCTGGCTGAAACGCTGCCCCGGCGTGGTTGCCTTGGTATAGTACTGGGTCGAGGTCCACAGCGTCTTATCCACGCCAATAGGCATGAACTGATGGGTAAAATACGACCCCTGAGAGACATCAACAAAGAACGCCGGAAAGATCACGTTCAGGTCCAGCGACCAGGCCTCGCTCCGCAGCGGATTCACCCCCGGCGGCAGACCGTCCACCGAAAAGTCGCTACGAATGACAATCTCGCCATGCTGGGCCGCCAGTTTGGCCACCGGACTCGGTTTGTAGTCTGCGCTGCCGAACAGTGACATACTGCCATGTCGCGGATACAGGGTGACATCCAGGCTGTGGGCGTAGGGGTTGTCTTTGCTGGTAAACGAGTCCGGGATGGAGCGTTTGTGCAAAAAGGCAATATGGTACACTTCCTGAAAGGCATCCTTGATGACTTTCCAGTTGGCGTTCACCTCCGAGGTCCACGATGTGCTGGTAGTTGAGAATTCGCCGAACGGATAGCCCTCCAGTCCGGTTGCCAGGTCGCCCAGATACTCCTGCAAGGTCTCGGTCGGATTGGGATCGACGTTGATGAAGATAAAGCCTTCCCACACGCCCACCGCTACCCGAGTCAGGCCCAGGGTCTCTTTCTTGAGATCGAAAAAGCTCTCTTCGTCAGGCACGAACTTCAATTTCCCATCCAGGCCGTAACTCCAGCCGTGAAACTTGCAGGTGAAATTCTGGCACGTCCCGCCCTGATCCCACGCGATCTTATTCCCCCGGTGCGAGCACATATTATGAAAAGCATGCACCGCCCCGTCTTTGCCGCGGACGACAATGACCGAGGTATTGCACGCGGCCAGGTCTTGGACGAAATAGTCGCCCGGATTGGGAACCCGTTCCACCCGCCCGACGTTTAGCCAGACTTTCTTGAAAATCCGCTCACGTTCCAACTCAAACTGTTCCTGCGAGGTGAACACGTCCGCCGGAACCGGGCCGGTTCCGAGGTGGGGATATTTATTGTGCCACTTATAGCCGCTGGCCGCGCCGTTGCCGTTTGCCGGAGTTCCGTTTGGTGTTGCACTCATTCGATTTCCTCCCTGTTTTGGTCTTCTTATTCCAGAGTCCGGGGTTGTGTCTGTACGCTTTGACCGAGAACACGGTCGGGACAGACACAGCACGGCGGAGAACGAACTTAAAACACGGCAGGGTTTTTTGGTCAATAAGGCACAGCCACGGCCTAGGACCTGCGGTAGAAGCCGACCATATCCTCAATGACCTTATGCCCGTGCCGGACCAGGAGTTCCTGGTCCTGGAGGACGAATTCCTTTTTCGCACCTGAGGCCAGCATGGATTGGGTTGCCTCCAGGGTGCTGGCATCCTCCAGTAGTGCCTCGCGTAAGAGCACCTTGCTGTACTCCTGACTGAAACGCTGCGCGGCGTTGCCGGCGGCGGGGAAATACGTCTTGACTTCCCACAGGGTCCGGTCCGGCGCCAGCGGCCAAAAATTATGCGTCAGATAGGTACCGTCAAAAACAAACACATCAAAATTAGGGAAGATCATATTGGCATCAAAGGCCCAAAACTGACTCCGGGTCGGATTCACCCCCGGCGGCAGGTCAACCATCTCCCAGTCACGCTTGACTATCGACGCGCCGAAGCGATGGGCCAGGAGTTCGACCGGGCTCGGCCGATGGCCGGGATTCCCGAAGACCGACATGCGGTGGTTGCGTTCATACAGCCGAAACGCAAAAGCGTGGGCATACGGATTGTCCGGGCTGGTAAACGAATCGGGCAGGGAACGCTTATGCAAGAAGGGCACATGATAGGCTTCGTGAAAGGCGTCCTTGAGCACCTTCCAGTTAGCCTTCAGCTCCGTAGACCAGGCATAGCAGGTCGTTAACTGCGCGAACGGATAGCCCTCCAGTCCGGCTCCAAGCGCGCCGAGATGTTCGGTGAGGGTTTCCCTCGGGGTCGGGTCGAGGTTGATAAAAATAAAGCCTTCCCACGTATCGACCCTGACCGGCGTCAGACCGAGCCGGTCTTTTTTGAGATCGCAGAAGCGTTCTTCATCCGGAACGAATCTCAGGCTACCGTTGAGACCGTAGCTCCAGCCGTGGAATTTACACGTAAAATTCTGACACGAGCCATGCTGATCCCAGACGATCTTATTGCCTCGGTGGGAACACATATTATGGAACGCCTGCAGGCTGCCGTCCCGACCGCGCGTCAGGATGACCGACGTGTCACATACGGGCAGGTCTTTGACACAATAATCCCCAGGCCGAGGCAACTGCTCGATGCGGCCCACATTGAGCCAGGTCTTCTTATAAATGCGCTCTCGCTCCAGCTCGAAGTATTCGGCTGAAACACACGGCTCGATCGGAATCGGCCCGGTTCCGAGTTCCGGGTAAGCCTCGTGCCAGACTGTGCTGTTCGTGTCGGCATCCGTGTCGTGGTGTGTTTGTATAGCCATATGAAGAACACCCCTTCATTCTTGCGGCCACCAGTTCAGCCCGCCTGTCCAGTCTCATACCACCCTTGCAGGCAAGACAGTATAGCGCCGGGAAAAACACCCGGCGAGTGATCCGCAGCTCTGGCCTCGTCCTACCCCTCGGCCCGGCTTAGACCAGATCTCTGCCAGCCCTCCCGAGCAGTGCTACGTCAGGCAGGGACGGTTTGCAGTAGCATCAAAAAGCAGTACAACAAGCAGGCCACAGCACTCTATTCACACGGGAGGCGTATATGGATGTATTAATTACCGTCACCTGGCGCGCAGGAGCGAGTCAGGCCGAGAATAGAGCCGCGGCCCAGGTCGTCCAGGAACGGCTCATGAATCCCTTTCCCGGTGTGACCATCATCAACACAGTGGCCGACCTCGGCAAACGCAAACTGTACGTCATCGCGGATGTCACCGAGCATGCCGTGAACGATATCCGAACGACCCTGGAGCTGACGACCCAACCCGCAATCGAGAGCGTGGAGATTGCCCTCGTCGTGGACGGGAAGAAGGCGATCAATACCTATCTGGCGATGTAACCGCCTCTCTGTCTCCAGATTGTCGGCCTACCATTCCTCCCCGAACGGCCGGATATCGAGCTCAAAGGTCCAGCCCGAGCGGTCCTGGTGGACGGTGTGCCAGATGGTGTCGGCAATCGCCGACGTTTGAATGAAAAAGTCGTCCGGTTTGTCCTTGAGCAGGGTGCGCGCAAACGGCATATCAATACCGCCATCAATGACCAGAAAAGACACGTGGATACCCTGCGGACCGAGGGTGCGCGCAATGGATTCGGTGAGAATACGCTGGGCGGTTTTGGTAGGCGCGAAGGCGGCAAATTGCGACCGACCCCGTCTCGACGCCGTGTTGCCCGTCACCAGTATCGCGCCCTGCCCGGCTTCGAGCATATACGGCGTCACCGCCCGAGCCATATACAGCAGCCCCATGGTATTGACCTGAAAGTTGTGCTGAAGACTCGCCGGGTCGATTTCCAGGAAGGTGCCAAAGATCACATCAAAACTGACGGCGTTATGGATCAGGACAGTCGGGGGTCCAAACTGTTCGGCAACGGCTGCAACCGTGGCATTCACCTCCGCTTCATGGCTGATGTCACACGGATAGGCCGTGGTCCCGGCAATCTCCTGCTCGAACTTGGTGAGGCGTTCTGTATTGCGGGCCAGCATCGCAACCCGGTAGCCGCCCGCGGCAAACCGGCGGACGACACCCAGCCCCGTTCCCTGTCCAACACCAGTGACAATACAGACTTTTTTTGTCATGCCGACTCCTCCCAGGCTGCTTGTGTCAGGCAAGCGATGACAGCATCAAACTGGACGCGCTCCGTCTTGCTCTGTCCACAGCAAACTGATAGCGCGATTCGTCACACCTAGCCATGCCAACTTCGTCAGAGCCGACCCACCCCGTCAATACACCCCTGTTTCTTATCACAATCGGCGGTACGGTCTTTGCCGTTTTGACCGCGCTCAGCATGTTGGGGCCGTTGCTGGTCGCCATGTCACATGATTGGCACACTACCGTTCCGGCCGTTGCCCAACTCGTCACCTCGGCCGCTGTCGCCTGGGCGGTAACCGCCATTGTCGTTGGTCCGTTTTCCGACGCTTATGGTAGAAAACCGGTTTTACTGGTGGGCACCTTGCTGGTCGGCTTGGCTTCAATCGGCACGGCCCTGGCTCCGAATCTTCCCAGCGCGGCCGTCTTCCGCATCCTCTCCGGCGTAGGCGGCGGCATGGTCCCACCTACCTGCATTGCCCTACTCGGCGACCTCCTGCCCGCTGAAAAACGGGCGCTGGGGGTCGCCGTGGTGACGACCCAGCCGGGTCTGAGCAGCGTGCTCGGCGTCCCGTTTGTCACCCTCATCGCCGCGTATGCCGGCTGGCGAGCGGCGTTCCTGGCCGTGGGCGCTGCCTTGCTGTTCTGCACGCTGCTGGTGTTTCTCTATACGCCGGAGCGCAACGCACAGCGAAAGCTGCTCGTTCTTGGCAGCCGCCTCAGACAGGTCGGACGTTTTTCGGTGACCTGGCTGCTGGCCTTCACCAACCTCACCGTCCGGACCGCCTACGGGCTCATTATGACTTTCTTTCCTCCTTTTCTCCAGGTGACGTATCAGCTCAGCACCGCAGAGCTCGCCCTGCCGGTTTCCGTTGTCGCCCTCGGCACAACCTGCGGTCTCTTTCTGGGCGGAAAAATAGGGAAGAGCCAAGGGCGTCTATCCATCGCGGCGGTCACGGCGCTCCTTGCGACGCTGCCCGGTATGGCCGCCTTTTTCTTGGACAACAGCCTGTGGCTGAGCGTGGCGGTCACCAGCGTGTTCATGCTGCTCACCATGCCGCTGGCCACCCTCCTGTTTGTCGTCGGCGTCGAGGTGGGTGGAGCGGCGAGAGGGACGTTGACGGGTGTCTTATCCGGCAGCGGCTATGCTAGCTATGCGGTGGGGGCTGCTATCGGGGGGCTGGCGGTGGCCCACATCGGCTACGCCGCCCTATCCTATGCGCTGGTCGCTTCAACCCTGGGCAGCAGCCTGCTGTTGACCCTGCTTATTCAAACCCAGGCCGAAGACCGGGCGCGGGCGTATTTTCGTCAGACGCAATGAAAGCGACCCGTCTCTGAAGAGTAAACGTGTCAACAGCTTTGGACCTATTGGTGGAGGACGCGTTTACTCTTTTCACCCCGAGCTCAGGCGTACAGAGCGATACACCGAACCTCGATGCTCCAGCGCTCGGGCGCGTCGGGAGGGGTTGCCGGATCCTGAAAGGCGGTGTGAAAGCTGAAGGTGCACGCTGAGTGGGCGTCGTCGCTATCGGCCCGGCGACCCTCTGAGCGGGCGAGCGGCCCGGCCGAGTCCCACTGCTTGATCAGCAGGGCCTCATCGCGGGTCATCGCCGGATAGGAATACCACTGGTGTCGCGGCGCGTACTTGGAAAAGTAGTTCTCGCCCACCCGGTCCTGATAGTGAATCTCGAATACCACCAGGTCTTCGGGATGCACGCTCTGCGCGTCGCATAACGCCAGGGGGTGGGTCGCGACCGGCTCTGCGGCGATATTGCGCCAGACGTTAATGATGGCGAAGCGTCCGCCTGGGGCGAGCGCCTGGTCTGCTTTTTCGGGCGCAACGAGCGACTGTCCCTGGTCGAGCACCGAGCGCAGGGTGTCGTTGCCGCCGGGCGGCTGGGCGAGTTGTTGCAACCGCTCCGGAGCGCTCCGCAGGGTATAATCCCCATGGGCGATAGAGGCCGGGCCCTGTACCTGCTGCCCGCCGCGAATGCGTCGCTGGCCGTGCTTGCCCGCGGCTGACCGGACATTATGGTCAAAGGCCCTGACGGAGGCCGCCCCGGTCGCCGCGCTGACGATCTGGGCGCATTCGCGGTAGTAGTCCTGGACGACTTCCCGATGATCGAAGAAGTCGAGGTCCGGACACTCAAGGGGACGGCTCAGCAGTTCAAAGCCGTTGGTCTCAAGGCGGCGAGGCGCGTGTCCGTTCTGCCCCTCCTTTTCCGCTAGCAGCCGGGCATTATGGACCGTCATCTGCCGCTCATCAAAGACGACCCCCTGCATATCGCTGTCGCTGCCGTCCGCGTCGCGGCGGAGGAGCACTTTGCCGTTACGGTAGAGCGAACTGTGAAGAGAGGAATCGAGGTAGTTGAGCCGACCCAGACTGCCGGTGTCACCGGTAGCCGGTGCTGTGACTCGCGTCATGCGTTTTCCTTCCAAGCTGTGAGCAGGTGCCGCTCCAGATTTGATTGCAGATCATATAGCCCGCCCGCCTCATATGGCAAGGCGTCTTCCTCTACTTGACACTTCCATCCCTCCTCTGATTCTGTGTTCTGCTATCCGGGGGTCTGAACGAGCAACCCGACGTTCCAGCCTTCCGGCTTGCTATGAGGAGAGAATCCATGAAGAGACGCATCTATTTCAACGCCTTTCATATGAACTGTGTGGTCCATCAATCACCCGGCCTATGGGTCCGCGACGATGACCATATGACCGAGTACACCGACCTCAATCAGTGGGTCGAATTCGCGAAGATCGTCGAGCGGGGAAAGTTCGATGCCATCTTCCTGGCCGACGTGCTCGGCGTGTACGATGTGTTTCGCGGCAACCGGGAGGCCGCGCTGACCGAAGCCGCCCAGATACCGGTCAACGATCCCATGCTGCTCATCCCGGCCATGGCCTATGCCACCGAGCATATCGGCTTTGGTTTTACGAGTTCCATCATCCAAAACCACCCGTTCACGTTTGCGCGCCTCATTTCCACCCTGGACCATCTCACAAAAGGCCGGATCGCCTGGAATATCGTGACATCCTATCTCGAAAGCGCCGGCCGAAACTACGGTCAGGCCGGTCTGGCCGACCACGACGAACGCTACGATATGGCGGATGAGTACTGCGACGTGTGTTACAAACTGTGGGAGAAGAGCTGGGAAGATGATGCCGTGCTTAAAGATGCTAAGCGCGGGATTTATGCCGACCCAACCAAAGTCCACGATGTCAGACATGAAGGCAAATACTATAAGGTTGAAGGCTGCCACCTGGCTGAACCCTCCCCGCAACGGACGCCCGTCTTGTTTCAGGCTGGTGCCTCAGATCGGGGTCGCGCCTTTGCGGCTCAGCATGCGGAAGCTGTTTTTGTCATTGGCTCAAAGCCTGAGGTCGATGGCCAGTATATTAAGGATATCCGCAAGATCGCTCGCAAGAACGGCAGGAACCCAGAGGACATCCTGTGTTTTGCATACATGAAAGTGATTACAGGCGAGACCGAAGCCGCAGCCAAACGCCGCTATGAAGAGTATTTTGAGCAGTGCAGCTATGACGGCGGGCTGGCCTTATTGAGCGGCTGGAGCGGCATAGACTTCGGGCAGTTTGAACCCGACCAGCCGCTTGAGTATATCGAGACCAATGCCATTCGCACCCTCGTTCACAGCTTTACCGAGGGTGATCCAAATCGCAAATGGACGTTGCGAGACCTCGCCAGATATGTCGGTATTGGTGGGGCCGGTCCGGTTCTGGTCGGCACGCCGGAAAGCATTGCCGATCAGTTCGAGGACTGGATCGAGGCGGGGGTGGACGGGTTTAACCTAGCCTATGCCACCACGCCGGGTTCCTTTGAGGAGTTTGTCGACGGGGTGGTCCCCGTGCTGCAAAAGCGCGGTCGTATGCAAAAGGAATATCAGGAAGGCAGCTTGCGCGAGAAGCTGTACGGCAAAGGGCCGAAGCTCAGCAGGCCGCATCCGGCGGCCCTGCATAGACAAGCCTTGCTCGACGCCGGGGGTGGCACGGACCGGGGCGTGCCAAGCGGTCACCCAGCGGCCAGCGCATCAGCGGCCAAGTAAGACAGGTGTTGGCTGAGGCCGCGCTCAGCCGGCCTGCGGGTCGCGGCTTAACTCTGTCTCGTCGGCAAAATCCCAGGCCCGCAGTACGCCCGGTTTGACCCGGATCAGCACTAAGTCGGCCTCGCGGAAGGCCTCAACATAGGCCGCTCCCTGTTTGGCTCCCAGATAGCGCCCGGCGATACGCCGGATGGTCTCAAACGCGTCCGCCCGCTCGATGCTGGCCTCCCCGCGCACCTCAATACCTCGGTAAGGAGCGCTGTCTTCGGCCACACTGATACTCACCTGCGCATCGCGCCGAATGTGACGAGCCTTAATATCCTCGTCCGCCACCGCGACCGTAAATACGCCGTCTTGCCACTCGTGCCAGACGGGTGACATCAGGATCGTACCGTCTTTGAAATGCGTCGCCAGGGTTGCGCATTTGGGCTGCTTCAGGAAGTCTCCCAGGTCTTCGGGGCGTAGATTCTTTCGCATGATTCTCCCTCACCGCCGGGCAGCTACGGGTAGACGCAGGGCCGCGTGGACCACTCGTACACAACGCCCTCGGCCGTCAGCCTGCCGGACACGGAGGCTGAGGCCGAGGTTTCAATCTCCCTCACAACCGCAGTCGGGATCTCACTCGGGTTGACCAGCCGCCCGTCAATAAAGATGTCAACTACAAGGTCGGGTCCGCTGTCGGTTTCCATACGTCTAATCGTCCGAAAAGCCGCACACCTTGGCCCCGCGCACCGAAGCCGGCTTCTCGGTGCAGCGGGTATACCAGGCAACCACATAGGGGAAATCCGCGTCCAGCTTCAAATCTTCCCGTGCCCCATAGCCCCAGTCGAGGCAGCCGACCCAGGGGAAGGTCGCGATGTCGGCAATCGTGTACTCGTCACCCGCCAAATACTCCCGGCCCTCCAAGCGTTTTTCCAACACCCCCAGGAGTCGCCGGGCCTCATTGGTATAGCGCTCGGTCGGATAGGGAATGCGCTCTTTGGCGAATTTATAGAAGTGGCCGAACTGCCCAAACATGGGTCCGACCCCGGCCATCTGAAAGAACAACCACTGGATACACTGGCTACGGCGGTGGGGGTCAGCCGGCAGCAGCCTGCCCGTCTTCTCCGCCAGGTATAACAGCATGGCCCCGGACTCAAAAATGGCAAGCGGCTGCCCGCCCGGACCGTCGGGGTCAACCATGGCGGGAATTTTCGAGTTGGGACAGACCGCGATGAACTCCTCGGTAAACTGATCGTTCTCCAGGATATTCACCTTATGGGCTTCATACGCCAGCCCCAATTCTTCCAGGGCGATACCTGCCTTCTGGCCGTTTGGGGTTGCCAGCGAATAGAGTTGAATGCGGTCGGGGTGTTCGATGGGCCATTTTTTGTCACTCATCGGGTCTCCTTCTCCGTACTAGGCCAGCTTCATTTCCGTCGCAAAGTGTTCCATGAGGCGCATGAGTTTAGCAAACTCATTCGTCCAGGCGCGGAACGACAGATAGACGTGATGCACCCCCAGGTCGGCGTAGCGCGGAATGTCCTGAATGAGCTGATCTACGCTCGGCGCCCCGAGCGGCAGCATGCAAATCTGCAAGTCGTCCGGGTTGCGGCCGGCCTGGGAAGTCAGTTCCCGCAGGGTTGCCAGAGGCTCTTTGATGTCATCCGGTCCCTTGCCCATGGCAATCCAGCCATCGCCGCGCCGCGCGATGCGGCGCAGGGCGCCCGTGCTCATCCCCCCGACAAGAATGGGCGGATGCGGTTGCTGAACCGGCTTGGGAAGGAATTTAATATCGGCAAACTGAAAATGCTTGCCGCTGAACGCCGGCGTTTCCTGCGTCCAGACCGCCTTGAAGATATCCATGGTCTCGTTCGTGCGGGCCCCCCGCTCGGTGATCGACGTACCTAGGGCGGTGAATTCCTGTTCCAGCCAGCCCGCTCCAACACCGACAACCGTCCGCCCGCCGGAGAGGACATCGATGGTGGCAAGCGCCTTGGCTGCGGCCAAGGGATGCCGGTAGGGCAGGATCAGGACGGCGGTGCCGAGTTTGATGGTTGTCGTCTTATACGCCAGGGCCGCCAGGACGGTCAGCGGGTCAAGAAAGGGGTCTTCCGGGTTGAAGGCATAACTCCCCTCAATCGTGGATGGGAAGACAACGTGGTCGGCCACCCACAGCGTCCCATAGCCGAGCGCTTCCGCAGTGGTAGCCGCGGTCAAAATCCGCTCAGCCGGGTTTTCATGCGCAAAGGCGCTGAAGTGAGGCAAGATAATTCCGTAGTCCATACTGGTCCTTTCTGCCGTCCCCGAGATTTCCCTGATATATCCGTGTCAGACCGCAAAGTCGATCTGGTCACAGAGCAGGGAGTGGAGCATCTCCATCCCTAGCAACGGACCTTTCCTCGGGCTATATCAAAGGAGGGCTCCGAGAACCGTTGGAGAACGCCATTCTGATGCCGGACAGTCAACACCTCCAATCACTGAACCTCCGCCAACTGCTGGTTTTCCTCACCATCGGTTTCGTGTCGCTGTTCTTCTGGCATACGCCGTTTCTCTACCCGATTAAAATTTTCGTTGTCTTTATCCACGAAGCGGGCCATGCGTTCACCACGCTGCTCACCGGCGGACAGGTGGTCTCCATGGTGGTGACACCGTGGCAGTCGGGCTATGTCCAGCATGTCGGCGGCAACCCGCTGTTCATTGCCGCGGCCGGCTATATCGGCAGTGCACTTTTTGGCGGCCTGCTGCTTCTGCTCTCAACCCGGGACGAATGGGCTTCAATGATCTTCTTTGGGCTGGCCGTTTTCTTCGGGCTGGTGACGCTCGTTTTTGTGCGCAACGGCTTTGGGCTGGTGTTTGGCTGCGGGACAGCCCTGACCTTTGCCCTGCTCTCGCGCCGGCCTTTTCCGGGCACGCACTATATCGTGGACATCCTGGCGGTCACGAGTTCGCTATATGCCGTGTATGACCTGACGGACTTCCTGTTTATCGGCGCGCGGACAGACGCGGTCATTCTGGCAGAGCTGACTGCCGTGCCGGCTTTTATCTGGGCCGGGCTGTGGAGCGTACTCTCGCTGATGATCGTCTGGGGAGCCGGAAAGCGAGCGGTACGCCGTTCTCCCCGGACTGCCGACGCAGAGGCGCAGGAGTTTGAATAGACAGGAGCAGAGCCCTTACAGCGGCGTCGCCAACAGCGAAGAAATTCGACTGGTATCAACAACCACGATCTTCTCTTTCAACTTGGCGACCCCGTCGTTGATAATCACCTTGTCTCGATACTCACCGGCGCTATACACCTCGGTGCTGCCGTAATCGACCGGGTCCAGGTGGGTCTGGAGAACCACGTAGTTGGCCCGGGCCGTGATCACGCCGTTGTCTTCACCGAGGATCCGCACCCCGCTGACCACGTGGCGGTACAGATGGGGCGCATAATAATTGGCCCTGCGGTAGGCGGTCACCCGGTCCTGCAACATGCCGCGGCTGTCACAATAGATCAGCGAGATGGGCAGGTTCTGCGACACATTCTCATGCGGGATGATTTGATACAGACACGCTTCGACGAAAAAGTTCGGCCAGTCTTCGAGTTCGTCATGATCCAGACAGGCCACGTAGGCATGTAGCAGGTCTTCGACCGCAAAACGGGTTTCAATAGCACTCATGCCACTCATGGCCCTCACCCTCCTCGTTTACGCGCCGGCGTGAAAGCCCATGGTGTCGCGATAATAGCCCCAGAACCCGCGGATGGCGGTTTCCGTAATCAGGCTTTGTTCGTCTGCGACCTGGGTTCCCCCCATTTCAACAAAGGAGGTTGCGCTGTGGTCGCCCGTGACCGATTGCTGGACAATCTCGGCGGCATAGCCGTCTTCCATGGAAATCAGGCCGGCCGGACCCACCAGGTTGGCCTGTTTCAGACGAATCTCACGCATTTCCGCGTCATCGTCCTCATAGCCGAAATAGGTGAAGATCAGCTCAAAGCGGTCCGGCGCCTTGGGCAGGACCTGCCTGACGGCCAGCGTGTTGGCAATCTGCTGCACGATCAGACAGGGAAAGATGGTCTGGATAAAGAGGCCCTCAAACTCGGGCCGTCCCTTGAGCACGGACGGGTCGGCGAGCTGATAGCCCTTTTGATAACTGTGCAGTCCGGATTCATACGCCGAGAGGTCTTCCTCGGCCTGCGGCTTGGCGTGTAGCACGTCGTGGCGCGAGTGGGCGTCCATGATGACACCGCCCTGTTGCGACGACCGGTACAGGCCAAACGTGGCGTGGAACATATGCAGCAGGCTGGCGTGATACGGGTCTTTGACGTTCTCAAAATACAGCTTCCAGTTGGCATTCACCCACTGGCGGGTGTGACCCAGGACCTGGATGGGCCGACTGAAAAGACGGTCCATCCACTCCCGCATGGGCGGACTGAGATAGTCCTCCAGCGGTTCAACGTCCGGGCTGAACGAGGCGAAAATCAGGCCGCGATAGGCAGCGACGCGGAGTTTGTGCAGCGCATGTTCGGACCGATCAAAATCCTCGCCATAGCCGCCCACGCCACCAATGCCTTTCTTGAACGGCACCCCGGTCAGATTGCCTTTGAGATCATAGCTCCACTGGTGGTAGATGCAGGTATGGGTCGGGCGGTTGCCGTTCAGTTCACGGCAGACCATGGCACCCCGGTGCGCACAGCGATTCACGAAGGCATTCAGGCCACCCTCTTTGTCGCGCGTGACCACAATAGGCGTGTCACCGATAAAGGTAGATTTGAAATCACCCGGCTGCGCCACTTCCGCTTCGAGCGCCACATAATTCCAGATAGGGCCGCGAAAGAGCTTGTCCTGCTCCTGGGCATAAATGTCAGGGTCGTAGAAGACCTGATACGGCACCCGCGCGCCGCCCTCTGTCGGCCAGGAAAAAGAAGTCCCGTTGCTGCCGTTTCCGTTGTGTTGTGTCTGCATACGCCTACTCCACTGGCAATCCGTATAGCTTCGACGCATTATCGCGTGTCATCTTGTGTTTATCCGTTTCCGGTACATCCTGAAAGGCGCGCTCCAGCGTTTCCTGGGTGTGCGGAAAGGTGGAGGCCTGGTGCGGATAATCGGTGGACCACATGAAGTTCTCCGCCCCGCCGGCCAGGGTGTAAGTTTTGAGCCCCATGGGGTCGTCAATAAAAGTGGCGTACATCTGACGCTGGAAGTACTCGCTCGGTTTGAGCGACAGTTGCACCCCATAGCCTTGCTTAAACCGCCGATAGTATTTATCCGCGCGCTCCAATAAATGCGGCACCCAGGCGATATCGCCCTCGGCCGAGACAAACTTGAGCTGCGGGAAGCGTTCCAGCACCCCGCTGAAGACCAGCCGCAAAAAGGAATGCTGCATCTCACTGGGCCGAATAATCATGCGCACATACAGCTCGGCAAGGTCCGACTCGTCCTGCTGGCTGTCCTTGCTGCGTCCGGTCGCCAGGTGCAGCGACAGGGGCATCTCAAGCTCTTGGGCCGTCGCCCAGAAGCGCTCATAGGCCGCCGAACCGTAGGGTCGGTCATCGGGTGGCGAGGCCCAGATCATGGCCCCTTTGAGACCCATCTTTTGACAGCGCTCAAGCTCGGCACAACCCTGCTCAATATCAAACAGAGAGATCAGCCCCAGGCCGGCGAACTTTTTTGGGTCATAACTGCAAAACTCGGCCAGCCAGTCGTTATAGACCCGGAAGCAGGCGTGTTGCAGGGCGGCGTCTTCCAGCCAGAACAGGACAAAGGCGCAGGTGGTATACAGGACTTCGGCCTGAACGCCGTCCAGCTCCATGTCTTTCAGCCGGGCGGCCGGGTCCCAGCCACCGGGCAGGGCGTCCTCGGGGCCGGCTTCCATGAAGGCCTTATTAAACGTCTGACCGGCGGCAAACGCCCCGGAGAGGCGGAGCGGCGGCAGGTCCTGGCACACAAAGAAGTGGCCTTTTTTATCGCTGGGATCTTTGACCACCCGGGGTGCCTGGTCGCGAAACCGTCTGTCTATGCGGTCCACCCACAGCGTCGGTGGCTCGCACATATGGGAGTCGGCAGAGATGATCTTATACGTCACGGGCCTCTCCTTAGACTTCGAGCTCAATCACCCGCCCGTCCCGCTTCTGCATGTCCACGAATTCGACATACGACCGCACGGCGTGGGCCTGCTCGATCTTGCCCTCCAGCTCACCGGCAGGACTGTTCCCCTCGCCCTCGTTCTTGCGGGTCACATTGATAAAAGAGCACTCTTTGCCCAGGGTCAGCGCGTTATGCCACGTGCCCTTATAGATGAAGGCCGCCTGACCGGGATCGACATTAAAAGCTGCCACTTTGTCATAATCAAGCGCATATTCCTCAGGGCCTCCCTCACGGCTGCCGGGGGGCGGGGCGACGACCAGAATCAAAGAACCCTGGACGGGAATAAAGGTCTGGTTGTAGGAAAAATGGATGGCCATCTGATCCATGATTCTGGCGTTGGGTCGATACTGAAACGACAGCATTTCCATGGCCACCTTGCCTTCTTCGGCCTCTGGATAGATCAGCTTTTTTCGTTCCAGGACTGTACCGTACGGCGCAAATGCTTCGGCGGTGAGTGGTTTGATTTTGACCTTGATGTGTTCAGGCATAAGGTGGCCCCCCTCTTTCTGTATTCGTATCACGCGGGCGCGGTTTTATGTCTCTCCTTACTATTCATGCTCCCGACTCGCAATAGATGATGACAACAACCCACCGTCCACAAGCAGGGTCTGGCCACGAATAAAATCAGCATCCTCGGAGCACAGAAAGGCGGCCACCGCAGCAATATCTTCCGGCCGGCCCGTCCGCCCGGCCGGAGTCTGGGGAATGACATCGCGCTCATATTGCGCGTAGGCCGCCTCCCCACCCGCGTACATTTGCGCCGAGTCGGTCCGAATCAGGCCGGGGTTGATGCCGTTGACGGCAATTCCGCGCGGGCCGAGTTCGTGCGCCAGATACATCGTCATGTTTTCCAAGGCGGCTTTGGCCGCACCCAGCAGCCCGTGGCCGGCCAGCATGCGTAATGAATCGATGCCGGATATGGTGACGATTTTTCCTTGGCGACCGGCCATCAAGGGCACCGCTTCCTGCACGGCAACCAAGCTGCCGGTAATGGTCAGATCAAAGGTCCGGGTCACATTGTGTTCGCCTTGACGCAACAGCGGCCGAAAGGCGGTGGCCGCGGCATTGGCGACCAAAATATCCAGACAGCCGAACGTCTCTTTCACCCGCCGGAACATCGCCCGGACCGCCTCGGCGTCACTCAGGTCGGCCTGGAGCAGCAGCGCTTCGGAGCCCCGCTTTTCGATCTCGGCGGCCACCGCTTCCGCTTCGACCGTATTGCGGCGGTAATTCACGCCGATCCTTGCTCCTTCGGACGCCAGCCGCAGGGCAATCGCTCGACCGATGCCCCGCGAAGAACCGGTGATAAGAGCCACTTTGTCTGTGAAACGCACGCGATTATTCCTTCCGATCCTAGCCCGTCATGGTCAGCCCACCGCTGACGGACAAGACTTGGCCAGTCACAAAATCGGCATCCGGTGAGGCAAAAAACGCGACCGCGTTTGCAATTTCTTCGGGCTGGCCCAACCGCCGGAATGGGACCGCGCGGGTCATGGCGTCGATAATCTTGGCGCCCTTTTCCCCTGACGAAACCTGCTGGAGCAGGGCCGTATCCGTGGGACCGGGACAGACCACGTTGACATTGACCTTTGAGCGAGCCAGCTCACGCGCCAGGGTTTTGGAAAAGCCGATAATCCCGGCTTTACAGGCGGAATAGACCGCCTCTCCGGTCGAGCCGACCCGGCCGGCATCCGAACTGATCGAAATGATCTTGCCCTGGCCACGCTCGGCCATCTGCGCCGCTACCGTATGGCAAAAATTAATGGGGCCGCGCAGATTGATCGCAATCACCTTATCCCAGGTCTCGGGCGCGCTGTGGAGAAAGGGCTCTATCTTGTCCCAACCGGCATTATTCACCAGCACGTCAATCGCTCCCCAGGTATCGGTCACCTGTCTCACGCAGGCCTGGACCTGGCCGAGTTGCGTCACATCGGTCTTGACCACTTGGGCCTGCCCGCCGGCGGCCAGGATATCGTCGGCTGTCTTCCGGGCTTCGTCTTCCAGAATATCGGCGATGGCGACTTTCGCGCCCTCCTCGGCCAGGCGTACACAAATCGCCCGCCCTATGCCTCGACTGCCGCCGGTCACCAGCGCGACCTTGTCTTTGATACGCATGCATTCCTCCTCCGCTGAAAAGTCAGGCTATCTTAGCTGACAGCCATGGATACCGGCAACGCGTACGCTCGAAGGACTTCGGACGGTATATCTTGGCTCACGGGCAAAAATCATTATAATAGGCAGTCCTAAGGAGACTGCATGCTGCTTGATACACTGCAACGCCCGGTCAAGGACCTGCGCATTTCCGTTACCGATCGGTGCAATTTCCGCTGCACCTATTGCATGCCGCTGGACGACTATGACTGGCTGGACAAAAGCGAAGTACTGACGTTTGAGGAAATTACGCGGCTGGCGCGCCTGTTTATCCGGCTTGGGGTCGAAAAAATTCGTTTAACCGGAGGCGAGCCCCTGGCCCGGCGCGACCTGGAGCAACTCGTCCAAAGCCTGTCCGGCCTCGACGGTCTGCGTGACCTGTGCCTCACCACGAATGGCTCAACCCTGGCCGAAAAAGCCCAAGTCCTGAAAGCGGCGGGCTTACGCCGGCTGAACGTCAGCCTCGACAGCCTCAAACCCGAGCGTTTTCGACGCATTACCAAGCGCGGAGACTTACAGAAAGTTTTGCACGGTCTGTTTGTGGCCAAGGAGCACGGGTTCTCTCCGATTAAGCTCAATGCGGTGATCGAACGCGGGGTGAATGACGACGAGATTATCGACCTTGTGGCTTTCTCGCTTGAGCAGGGCTTTGCCATCCGTTTCATTGAGTTCATGGATGTCGGCAATGCCAATCACTGGCAGTCGGACACCATCGTGCCCAAGCAAGAAATCCTGGACATTATCAACACGCGCTTTCCCCTCCGGGAAGTAGGCCGAAAAGGCGGCAGCGCACCGTCGGTGGATTATCAATGCGTCGATGGCAGCGGTGATATCGGGGTGATCGCCTCGGTCACTGAGCCGTTCTGTTCGTCCTGTACGCGCGCGCGGCTGACCGCGGATGGCAGACTCGTGACCTGTCTCTTTGCCAACACCGGCCACAACCTCAAGGTCCTGCTGCGCGGTGGGGCCAGCGATGAGACGCTGCTCGGCGTGCTGCAAAAGGTCTGGCGCCAACGGACAGACCGCTACTCGGAAGAACGCCTGACCGCCCTGCGTTCGGGCGTCGGCTACGACCCCAAAGAGCATAAAAAGATCGAGATGATTAGTCTGGGCGGCTAAGGTCGCACCGCCCGTGACACGCCCGCCGCGTCAGAACGTCGTCGAAAATTCCGGCAACACGGCCAGCGTCTTGAGATCGTAGATCTCAACCGCCCCGCCCCCGCCCTCTTCCAGCGTCAGCATGCCAACCGTGCCCGGCTGAGCCGTGTAATTGTGCGGATAGGTCGGACTGCCGGGATTGATAACCAGGACATCGGCGTAGCGCTGGATACGCTCGACATGGGTATGGCCGCAGACAATGATGTCGGTCCGCCGGCCAAAAGCCTGCTCCATCGTTCGCTCGATCGGCCAGTGCGGATACTCGTCCGGATCGAGCACATCATGCACCAGCCCCAGCGTGTAGCCGGCGCACTGCGTCACGAAGGTCTCGTGCAGCCGGTGGTCTTCCGGGACGACGGCGCGTCCGCCTGAGCCTTCGTCGCCGTTACCTCGACACGCCACGACCGGCGCGATTGCTTCGAGCCAGTCCAGCACGGCAATACAGTGCAGGTCGCCGGCGTGGACAATCAGGTCAACCCCGGCGAAGACCGTCCGTACCTGGCTCGGAAGTTCGGGCAGGGCCTCAGGGATATGCGAGTCGGCAATGAGTCCAATTTTCATGGCAATAGAAACTTTCCGCGAACGTTTTCTCTTGGTGGTATACCGGCTGGACATACGAGAAACAACATGCCAACAATGACACCATCCAACCAAACAAGGGGGGGAAGATGTCTATGGATCACGCGACACATCTGCCTCTGGTGACGCTGAGTGAGGAAGAGGAATTGTTTCGGACGATGGTGCGGGAGTTCGCCGAGGAACAGATAAAGCCCCACGTCATGGAGATGGACCGCGCGGCCAGGATACCCCAGGAGCTGATTGCCCAACTCTTTGACCTGGGGGTGATGGGCATCGAAATCCCGGCCGTCTATGGAGGCGCGGAGGCCAGTTTCTTTATGTCGATTCTGGCTATTGAAGAGTTTGCGCGGGTTGATCCGGCGGTCGCCACCTGTGTGGATGTCCAGAATACCCTGGTCAATAATGCCCTCGTCCGCTGGCTCAACCCTGACCAAAAAGCCCAGTTTTTTCCTCGTCTGGCCACAGACACGGTCGGGGCCTATTCCTTGTCCGAGTCCGGTTCCGGGAGCGACGCCTTTGCCATGCAGACCCGCGCCCGGCTGGACGGCGACACCTTTGTGCTGAACGGCCAAAAGATGTGGACCACTAATGGCGCAGAAGCCGGCGTGTATCTGCTCTTTGCCAATGCCGACCCGGACAAGGGCTATAAGGGCGTAACCGCCTTCATGGTCGAACGCGATATGCCGGGTTTCAGCGTCGGGAAAAAAGAAGACAAACTAGGCATTCGCGCCAGTTCGACCTGCGAGCTGATTCTCGAAGACGTCCGGGTGCCGCGCAGCCAGGTCGTAGGAGAGATCGGCCAGGGCTATAAGGTCGCGATTGAGACGCTGAACGAGGGCCGGATCGGGATCGGGGCGCAAATGGCCGGCCTGGCTCAGGGCGCCTTCGAGTGTGCGCTGGGCTATGCCAGGGAACGTTCACAGTTTGGGCGGGCGATTGCGGATTTTCAGGCCATTCAGTTTGAGTTGGCCGAGCTGGCGACCGAGATCGAAGCCGCCCGGCTGATGGTGTATAATACTGCCCGCCTGAAAGAGAGCGGACAGCGGTTTGCCCATTCCGCGGCCATGACCAAGTTCTTTTGCTCGCAGGTCGGTGAGCGGGTCGCCTCACGCTCTCTGGAGATTTTCGGCGGCGTGGGCTTTACCAAAGACTATCCGGCCGAGAAGTTCTACCGGGACGCCAAGATCGGCAAAATCTACGAGGGCACCTCGAATATGCAACTCAGAACCATTGCCGCCAACCTGCTGAGGAGTTGAGACATGACCCAACCACAACGTGTTGTTACCGATACCATGGCCGGGCTGAAACTGCCCGACTTCGACACCTGGAGCGACCGGGTTGCGACCGTGCTTGGTCAAAACCCCGGGCCGTTCACCGGACCCGGAACTAATACTTATCTGGTTGGCACGAGCAAACGACCGCTGCTGCTCGATACGGGGATCGGCCTGGAGGTGTACGACCCCTTATTGGAAAAGGGCCTGGCCGAAACCAAGGGTGCCAACGAACTCCAAGAGATTGTCCTCACCCATGTGCACCAAGACCACATCGGCGGGGTGCCCAATGTGAAAAAACGCTTCGGCGAGTTGACCGTCTCAAAACACATCTGGCCGGAAAAAGACGCGGCCTATGATTTTCCACTGACCTATATCGAAGACGGGGCGACCATCGAGACCGACGGGGCCACCCTGCACGCGATCCATACGCCGGGCCATGCCAAAGACCACCTGTGCTACTACCTCGAAGAGGAAAAAGCGCTCTTTACCGGAGACCTGGTGCTGGGTGCCGGAACGACGGTCGTACCGGAAGAAGGCGGCGGTTTGATTGATTATATGGCGTCGCTACGCAAGCTGCTTGCCCTCGACTTGTCGGTCATCTATCCCGCCCACGGCCCCGCCATTCGCGAACCGTACAAAAAACTGAACGCCTACATCGCCCACCGCGAGCTGCGCGAGCAGCAGGTGCTGGACGCACTCACCGCCGGCCTCACCAAAATTCCAGACATGGTGAAGCGTATTTATGTTGACGTGCCCGAGTTTCTGCACGCCGCGGCCGGGAACTCCGTGCAGTCTCACCTGATTAAGCTGGAAAAAGAAGGCGTGGCGAAAAACGAGGGTGAGGAGTGGGCATTGGCGTAGAGAACCGTCGGGTGACACTTCGCTCGTCGCAAGCATGCCCGCGAGGAAAGTCGCCTTCAATATTGATCCATGACTGACAAAAACGTGGAATAGACCAAGTACGAAACGGAGCTGCTCAAGCTCATGGCGCTCTTCATCCTTGCGGTTGGCGGAGGTGCTATCGGACTCATGTTAGGAGAACGGACGAGTCTTCGTCTCCTCTTTATTCTCTCCGGCGTTTCGCTCAGCATTCTCCTCGTTATTGGAGTCTGGAGACAGCATAAATCCGTCAGAAGAATAATTTCCCAGATCAAGGAGCCGTTATCATGACGACATAGGATTGGATCTTATTCGCCTGTGCTTTAGCCATTCTTGTCCCCATCGCCGTCCTCTTTTGAAAATGTCCAGCCACTAAGACGGACGGGAGAAAGAGCCTAACTGAACAACACCTTGGCCAGTTCCGACCGGAACCGGTCAGCCAATTCACTCCGGGCGCCGACCACCTCAAAAATTTCGAGCATGGCTTTGCGCGCGCCCTCGTCTCGGAAGGTGCGGTCTTTCTTCACGATCTCCATATATTCGGCAAGCGCCTCTTCATAGCGAGTCGAAGCAGCCAGAATCTGGGCAAGGTCAAACCTTGTGTCCAGGTCGTTCGGGTCGGCCTCAATTTTCTCGCGACAGGCGGCCTCTTCATCGGCGTTGGCTCCGGTCTGTTTGACACGTATCTGAGCGGCTACCTGCTGCGCTTCGTCATGCTCCTGAGTATGCGGCGGGATACGACCAAGCAGGGCAAGCGCATCCGCGTGCTCTTCCTTGCCCGCCAGCAGACGGGCCAGCCCCAGCAGTGCTTTCGGCTGCCGCTCGTCCTTTGACAACGCGGCGCGATAGAGACTCTCTGCCCCCTGGTCCTTGCCCTGGTCTTGCAGGTCCTGGCCTTGCTGGGCCAGAGCCTCGGCCTCGGAGGGCAGCAGGTCCTCAATAAATTGGCGAATCGTCGGCTCGGGCACGGCGCCCAGAAACTCGTTGGCAATAGCACCCGCCTTGACGGCCTTCACCGCCGGAATACTGCTGATCTGAAAGGATTGGGCCAGGGCCGGGTTTTCATCAACATTCACCTTCGCCAGAACAAACTTACCGGCCTGTTCGTCTGCGAGTTTCTCCAAAACCGGACCGATGGCGCGACAGGGTCCGCACCACGGGGCCCAAAAATCCAACACAACAGGGACACTGTACGAGCGTTCAAGCACGTCCTGCTCAAAGTCTTTTTCATTGATATCAACAGTCCATTCACCCATGAAATTCCCCCTGCACGATCATCTCTGGTCTGGTTTTTTGAAGCGCTGGGACATGCTAGCCCGTGCCCGCTTATTCAGGCGTGCTATCCTACCATACCGTCTCCACTCCTTCCATCTTGCCAGCCTCTGCCAAATCTGAGAAAGGTATAGCTCTTTCAGGAGCCACGGCCCAAAAGAAAGCGGGACGGAGCATAAAGGGGTAGATCATGGCCAGCAAGACAATGTTTGAAAAAATCTGGGAGTCGCACGTGGTGCGGACCGAAGAGGACGGCACCACACTCCTCTATGTTGATCGTCACCTCACCCATGAGGTGACTTCTCCACAGGCGTTTGAGGGCCTGCAACTGGCCGGCCGCAACGTGCGCCGCACCCAGGCGACGATAGCCGTGCCCGACCATAACGTGCCAACCACCGACCGGGACAAGCCCATTGAAGATGCGGTCGCTGCCAAGCAGATCGCGGCGCTCCAGGAGAACTGTCGGGCAACCGGCGTCCCCATCTTCGACATAGACGACATCCGCCAGGGCATCGTGCATGTGATCGGGCCGGAGCAGGGACTCACCCTGCCGGGCATGATCATCGTGTGCGGGGATTCCCATACCGCCACGCACGGCGCGTTTGGCGCGCTGGCCTTTGGTATCGGCACTAGCGAGGTTGAGCACGTGTTGGCCTCCCAATGCCTGCTCCAAAAGAAAGCCAAGACCATGCAGGTGCGGGTGGAGGGTATGTTGTCCGAGCGGTGTTCTGCCAAAGATATTATCCTGGCCATTATTGGCAAAATCGGAACGGCCGGCGGAACCGGGCATGTCATCGAATACACCGGTTCGGCCATCCGGGCACTGTCCATGGAAGGCCGCATGACGCTGTGCAATATGTCCATTGAGGGCGGTGCGCGGGCCGGTATGGTGGCACCGGATGACAAGACCTTTGCCTATGTCAAAGACCGCCCGTTTGCGCCCAAGGGTGAGCTGTTCGAGCGAGCGGTGGCGGCCTGGCAGCAACTGCCCTCAGACCCGGACGCCAGCTTCGATAAGACCATCGAACTGAAGGCGGAAGATATCGCCCCCCAGGTCACCTGGGGCACGAATCCGGGCATGGTCACCGATGTGACCGGGGCTGTGCCAGACCCGGCCGATATGCCCTCGCCGGAAATCCAAGAGGCCACCCAACGAGCCCTGGCCTATATGGACCTCAAAGCCGGAACTCCCATAACAGCCATTCCTCTCGACCGGGTCTTTATCGGTTCCTGTACCAACTCACGCATTGAAGACCTGCGCATTGCCGCCCATTATGCCAAGGGCCGGCAGGTCGCCTCGACGGTCAACGCCCTAGTGGTGCCGGGCTCCGGCCTGATCAAAAAGCAAGCCGAGGATGAAGGGCTCGACGTCGTTTTTAAGGACGCGGGTTTCGAGTGGCGCGAGGCCGGCTGTTCCATGTGTCTGGCCATGAACGCCGACACCCTTCAGCCGGGCGAGCGCTGCGCTTCAACCAGCAACCGCAACTTTGAAGGCCGCCAGGGCAAGGGCGGGCGCACCCACCTGGTCTCCCCGGCCATGGCTGCGGCCGCGGCTATTGAAGGCCGCTTTGTCGATATCAGGAACTGGAGCTAGACCCGTATTGGAGACACATATGGACGCTTTTACCACGCTCACAGGTATTGTTGCCCCGCTCGACCGGGTGAATGTCGATACCGATCAAATCATCCCCAAGCAGTATCTCAAGACCATTAAGCGCACGGGCCTGCGGGAAGGTCTGTTCTCGGATTGGCGCTACACCAGCGACGGTAATCCCCAGGACGGCTTTGTCTTGAATCAACCCCGCTATGATGGTGCGAGCATTCTCCTGGCGCGGGATAATTTCGGCTGTGGCTCGTCGCGCGAGCACGCCCCGTGGGCCTTGTTGGACCATGGTTTTCGGTGCGTCATCGCCCCCAGCTTTGCCGATATCTTTTTTAACAATTGCTTCAAAAACGGCATGCTGCCGGTTGTCCTGACAAACGCAGCGGTTGATCAATTATTCAAAGAAGTCGAACCCCAGCCGGGCTATCAACTCAGCGTGGACCTCGCGGCCCAAACCATCACCACACCGGGGGGAGCGAGTTTTCATTTCGACGTTGATCCGTTTCGGAAAAACTGTCTGTTGAACGGCCTGGATGAAATCGGGCTCACCCTGCAAAAAGAGGCCGATATCACGGCCTATGAGCAACGTCGTAAAAACGAAGCGCCCTGGCTGTTTCCCGATTTGGGGTAGAAAATATCCCGCATGTCCTCGTATCCCCTCACAGTCCAAGAAGCAGCTTTGCTCCATCAGGCCGCGGGCATGGCAGGCGACCGGCTGGCACGACAGGAGAACGATGCCGGGGTACGCTCCATGGAAACCCTCCTGACTCAGCTCGAAGAGGAACACCCGCAAACCGTCAGCCTCAATGTGCTCCAACGCGAAGTCCTCGGGAAAATGCTGATGAACCTGTCTTTCGATCTGCTGCGAGAGGATAAGGACGAGCGTTCGGCGCTCGCAGAGGAATTGGCTGAGCGCTTGTTTCAAGACGGCGAAGGAGAAGACGCATGAAATTTGGTGTTGTCATCCGCAATATGGGTCCGGCCGCGACCCGCGACACGCTCGGTGCCTGCGTGCAGGCCGTGGAAGAAGCCGGCTTTGATGCCGCGTTTGTCGTTGATCATCTGGCGATTCCGCCGGACCAAACCGAAGGCTCGGGCGGACGCTATTTTGAGCCGCTGACGACGCTGGCCTATTTTGCCGCGCTGACCCAGAGGATTCAGCTCGGTATTTCCGTCCTGGTCTTTCCCTACCGTCCGGCCGTGTATCTGGCCAAGCAGGTCGCCACCCTCCAGGAACTCTCGGGGGAGCGGCTTATCCTGGGCGCCGGGGTCGGTTGGATGCGGCCGGAATTTGAGGCTCTAGGCGTGGACCCGCGCAAGCGTGGTGCCATTACCAACGAGACCCTCGAAGTCGTCCACCAGTTGTTTGATAACGATGTGAGTGCGTATAACGGCACCCACATCAAATTCCCCGAATTTGTCTTTGCTCCGCGTCCGGCGCGTCCGCCCATCTGGGTGGGGGGGGCCGGCCCCAAGGCTATTGAACGGACCATCAAATGGGGCGACGGCTATTATCCCATCGGACTCCAGTCGGGCGAGTTGGCCCAGGTTGCCGCGCATTTACGCGAGGAATCTGAAAAGCACGGGCGGTCCATGCCCGACCTGATCGTCGGTGGTATGATCCGCGAGGGCAGCCCCGAACCCATGATAGACCGCATATCGGCCATGAAGGAAGCCGGGGCAAATCACTATGTTCTGGGGCTAGGGCGCTACTCTGATGCGGCGACCTTCCGAAGCGGTATAGAGCGCTTTGCCGCCGAGGTCATGCCCAAAATCAACTGACCTGTAGAAGCAAATAGAGATACCTTCTCCCTTGAGGGAGAAGGTCAGGATGAGGGTGAATATTTTTTCACCTTCTCTCCCGCACCACTTCCAGCAAACGCGCCGGAAAGTCCGACATCACGCCGTCTACGCCCAGATCGAGTAAACGGCGCATCTCGGGTGGCTCATTAATCGTCCACACATGGATTTCCACGTTGAGTTGATGCGCGACGGCAAGCGTCTGTTCCGTCACTAGCGGAATATTCTGATAGGTGGGCGGAATCTGAAGCGCCTGGCCGGACGGCTGATAGCCGTCTAGCTGACCGGTTGCAACGCGCTGGATAAAATCGGCCACTTCGTTATAGCCAAAGTTCGTCGGGATATCCGGGGCCAGGGTTCGTACGCGAGCCAGGACGGCATCATGTTCTGACGCAATGATAACGTCATCTGCCTTGCCGCAGTCTTTGATCACCGCAATCACCTGTTCTTCGATGGGCGGGTCAGACGGCTTGATCTCAACCGTAAACTTGACCTGCGGAAAGCCCTTCAACACCTCTTGGAGCGAAGGAATAATCACGTCCGACGCACGGAAAGGGAGCGTCTTGCCCTCATCCGGCGAAAACCGATAGCCCGCGTCAAGCTGTTGCAGGGCCGCGAGAGAATAGTTGGTAACCTCGCCCAGCCCATTGGTCGTCCGCTCGATGGTCGCGTCGTGGATGACCATGATCTGTCCATCCTCAGACGCGTGCACATCCAGCTCAATATACTCAACGCCGGCATCCACCGCCTGCTGAAACGCAGCCATGGTATTCTCAGGCGCTTCCCCGCTAGCGCCCCGGTGTGCAAACAGTCTGGGTTTCGGTCCGGTGAAAAATGTTGTCATACAGCCTACCTTGAGAGCATTGGGTATGTGTTCAGCTCACTGCAGAAGGAGAGCATTTCGCTTCACTCGACAATCACCGTTTCCCTGATGGCGTCGGGCGGCTACCCGCAGAGTGCGTCCTCCCGGTGATCCTCAAGAATCAACGCAATAGCCTCGGCTACGCTTGCGCGCGCTTCGGCTGGAGTGCGGCCTTGGCCGTTTGCTCCGGGAATTTCGGGACAGTAGGCAATATACCAGTCGTTCTCCCGCTCAATCAGCGCGGTAAATTCGTTCCGCATGGCCGTCCTCTCAAATAAGTTGTCGCTTGCTTCGGCTTTTTCCTACCACAACTCCCGAACGTCCAGAACGAATCCGGGCAGGATTGATTCACCGTCGAGTGAAGCCGGATCATCACGAATCTCAACGACCTGCTTCGGGCGGTAGATATGGACACGCTTTTCGAGCGGATCAATCAGCCAGCCGAGCTGCGCGCCAGTTGCAAGGTATTCCTGCATTTTCTCTTGCAGGACGGCGAGTCTGTCTTGTTGCGAGCGAAGCTCGACCACAAAGTCGGGACACAGCGGAGCAAAGCCGTTCTGCTGTGTTTCGGTCAAAGCCTCCCAGCGGGCGTGTCTCAGCCATGAGACATCCGGTGAACGTTTTGCGCCATTCGGCAGCCTGAATCCGGTTGAAGAATCGAATACCAGACCGGTCCCATCCGTTTCGGCCCAAGCGACTAGGTAGTAAGTCAGCTTACTATTCCGCCATCCCGTCTTTGTTCCTGATGGAGGCATAATCACCAACTCGTGCTGCGCGGTCAGCTCAAGCCGCAACTCCGGGTTCTCCTGGCACAGCAGCACGAACTGTTCATCCGTCAGTTGGACCGCCTGCACATTGATTTTCACCGGTATGGAATATTCCGCCCAACCCGGCCAGCCTGGCTTGCTTGCTTGAGGCATCTTTGTTCTCCGTAGTTTTTCAGCCTAAAACGCCGTCTGCTGTTTTTCAACGGCTGGCTGAGATTCCGTGCAGTATCCATTGAGAATATCGACCCACTCTTTTACAGTCGGACGGAATACTGACCTGAGTTGTGACAAAGGAGCGTCCCATGTGGCCGGACAATAAACGCTGTGCGGTTGGACTGAGTTTTGACTTTGATGCCGAAACCTTGTGGTTTCGGACTATGCGCCAGCCCTTTCCGGGCCAGATGTCGCGCGGTGAGTATGGCGCGCGGGCTGGGGTGCCGCGCATTCTCAAGCTGCTCAAAAAGTATGGGCTGAGAGCGACCTTCTTTGTGCCGGGCTGGTCGGCTGACAAATACCCGCATTTGATTGAACAGATGTGCGCTGACGGACATGAAATTGGACATCACGGCTATGAGCATGAGTTTGTCGGCAACAAGGGCCGTGAGATTGAGCTTGAAGTGTTGTTGAAAGGAACGGAGAGCCTGAAACGCATTACCGGCCAGGCGCCACAGGGCTACCGCTCGCCAGCCGGCAATACCGGCCCACATACCTTTGACCTCTTGCTCGACCATGATTTTGTGTACGACAGCAGCCTGGTTGGCGACGATAACCCCTACTGGCTCACCACCCCGCAGACCAAGCGTCAGCTCCTGGAAGTGCCCTATAGCTGGGAGCTAGACGATGCGCCGCATTTTCTGTTCAGCTTCTCCCCCTATTTCGCGGGCATGTCGAGCCAGAACAAGGTATATGAAATCTGGGAGGCCGAGTTTGACTGTGCCTATGCGGACGGCGGCTTTCTCGGCATTGTCATGCATCCGCAAATTATCGGCCGCCGCTCGCGTATGGCCATGCTGGAGCGGCTCATTCAACACATTCTCAAACACGAAGGGGTCTGGTTTACGACCCATCTCGAAGTCGCTCAAACATGGATAGCGGAAACCACACCCTGAACTCACACCGCACTCAATTGATTGACCCTCACCAGACCGGGTGTTAGGCTGGTGCCCACGCATTGAGCCCGAGGAGAGATGTATGAATGGCGTGCATGACATGGGGGGTATGACCTGTTACGGCCCGGTCAAACCAGAAGAGAACGAGCCGGTCTTTCACGCCGAGTGGGAAAAACGCGTGTTTGCCATGACCATGCTGGGCATGGGCCAACTCGATACGCTCGACGCCTTTCGGCACGCAATCGAACGCATGGACCCCGCCCATTACCTCTCCTCGACCTACTATGAGCACTGGCTGGCCGCACTGGAAACCCTGGCCGTGGAAAAAGGTGTGCTCACCCCAGAGGAATTAGCAACCGGAGTCGCCCAGGAGACCGGCAAGCGAGCGGAAGGCCCGCTTCCACCCGAAGCGGTCCCGGCAGTCGTGCAGGGCGGGGCGCCCTGCCATCGGACAGCAGGCCGCCTGACCCCACGTTTCTCGGTCGGCGACCAGGTTCGAGCCCGCAACCTGAATCCAACCGGTCACACCCGGCTGCCGCGCTACGTCCGAGGGAAAAACGGCACGATAGCCCAAGTCTACGGCACCTTTGTGTACCCGGATACCAATGCTCACGGCCAGGGCGAACAGCCACAGCCGCTGTATTCAGTCTGCTTTACCGCCCTGGAACTCTGGGGCCCGGACGCCGCCGCAACAGACAATCTGTATATCGACCTGTGGGAAGATTATCTCGACCCCACCTCAGGAGAAGAGTCATGAGTAGCGATCATACTCACGGCCATAGCGCCCATGATGCCCCGCCGAATCCCTACCTGGAGAAACACGCCAGCCCCGAGCAGACCGCGGCCCTGGAGCAACGGGTACAGGCCCTGGAATCCTTACTGGTAGCCAAGGGTCTGGTCTCTTCGGAAACACTCGATAAGCTGGTCGAGACCTATGAGAGCGACCTCGGGCCGATCAATGGGGCCAAGGTCGTGGCCCGCGCCTGGGTCGATCCGGCGTATAAAGAGCGTTTGCTCAAAGACGCCACCGCAGCTATTGCGGAACTCGGCTTCAGCGGCCTCCAGGGCGAACACATGGTGGTGGTCGAGAACACCCCGGATACCCATAACCTGGTCGTGTGCACCCTGTGCTCCTGCTATCCGTGGCCGGTTCTGGGGCTACCGCCGGCCTGGTTCAAGGACGCCGCCTATCGCTCGCGTTCGGTGGTGGACCCGCGCGGCGTGCTGCGTGATTTCGGTCTGGAACTCGACGCCTCGACCGCAGTGAAGGTCTGGGACAGCAGCGCCGAAATCCGCTATATGGTCCTACCCGAGCGGCCCGCCGGAACCGAGGACCTGAGCGAAGCAGAACTCACCGCGCTAGTCAGCCGCGACGCGATGATCGGCGTCGCCAAGGTCGAAAAGAATACTTTCCGTTGACAAAACGCTTGGCAGATAGAGAACGGAAAGTATTCTTTCATCCAGCAGCATGAAACCTACGCCCGATCGCAAGATCTCAAATATGGCCGGGGACACGGCTCTGCCGCGGAAGAGCGGCGAGCTGGTTTTTCACGACGCCTGGGAACGGCGCGCCTTTGCCCTAGCCGTGGCTCTGTGTGAACAGGGGCAGTATCAATGGGACGAGTTTCGGGACCATTTGATTGCAGCAATTGGAGTCGCGGATGAGGCGCAGGCCGACAAGCCGGACACTCCCGTGACCGGCTATTATGAACACTGGCTGGCCTCGTTGGAAAAGGTGCTGATCGAAAAAGGACTCTGCACACAAGACCAACTCCGGGCGGGCGAGGGAGAAGAGGCTTCCCCCCAGACCCCGCCGTCGGGCGGGTCGCAACGTCCCGTCCCGCGCGTGCCGCGCCCGATCTAATCAATCTCTCTGCAAGCTAGCCGTTGAGCGTGTCGAGCCCCGCCTGCGAGCAGGCAACGTCTTCATCGACTGTGCCGCCGCCAACGCCGATCCCACCGATGACCTCCCCGTCAACGACAATGGGCAGTCCGCCCCCGACCATGGTCGCCCGAGAAAAATGCGACAAGCCGACGACCAGGGATTGGTCGTCCTTGATGGCCTTATAGAGGTCTTGGGTTCCCACCCCAAACAGGGCGGTAAACGCCTTGCGTTGACAGCCCTCCACCCCGAGCAGCGGGGCGCCGTCCATGCGGCCAAACGCCTTGAGATTGCCACCATCATCAACAACCGCCACGTTCTGTTTGCAGCCCAACTCTGTCGCCTTGGCGACAGCCGCTGCCACCATTGCCGCTGCGGATTCATACGAAATCGTGTTCTTGGCGTAGGTCTTTGCCATACTCAGCCCTCCTCTTCGGCTATCCGTATGCGGCCTGCTGATGAGAGTCAAGCTGCCTCCGTCCCTTTCTCTTGATCCGGCCATACCAGACAGGATAGTGTCCGGGTGAAGAAAGGGGGGCATGGGTATGTTTCTCATGCGTTTTACAGAACGGGCCTATGTAGACTACTCGGAAGAGGACGTGCGCCAGAGTTTCCGCAGCGCTGTCCGCCTGACGTTTCCGAATGCCCATTTCAATCCAAGCCTGGGAGCGGACCTGTATAATACCTATCTCGACGAGTACGAGTATTCAGAAGAGGTTGGCTTCGACGGTCTGATGCTGAATGAGCATCATAATACCCCGACGTGTATGGGGGCGGCCATGAATCTCGAAGCCGCCATCCTGGCCCGCACTACCAAGCGGGCAAAAATCGTCCTGCTGGGCAATCCGCTCCCGATTTTCGATAACCCGCTACGACTGGCCGAGGAGCTGGCGGAGATCGATATGATCTCGCGGGGCCGACTCGTATCGGGCTTTGTGCGGGGAACGGGCATTGAGAGCTGGGCAACCAACACCAACCCGGTGTATAACCGCGAGCGTTTTGAAGAAGCGCACGACCTGATTATCAAAACCTGGACCACCCCAGGGCCGTGGCGCTGGGAAGGCAAGCATTATCAGTTCCGGGTCGTCAACCCATTCGAGCGCCCGCTCCAACAGCCGCATCCGCCCATCTGGATTCCCGGTATCGGCAGCCCGGAGACGCTGATCTGGTGCGCCCGGCACCACTATCCCTATATCTACCTGGAAACCGACCCCCAGGTGACCCTAGACCTGACCGCAATTTATACCGAGGCCGCCAAGCAGGTGGGCTACGAGCCGGGTCCGCAAAACTTTGGCTACCTCGTCCGCGTCCACGTCCAGGACACAGACGAAAAAGCGTATGAGGTCGGTAAAGGCTTTCTGATCGGGAATGCCGGTGTCGGCCGCGTACCGCTACCGGGCGACTTCATGGCCCCGCCGGGCTATAACTCACGCGAAGGGGCCAAGCGCATTGTCGACCAGTACCGGCGCTATTCACTCCGGCCCGACCCCCTGTACGGTGGTGTTGATTCCGCCGGCTGGGAAAAGGTTGTGGAAAGTAATCGAGTGATTGTCGGCAACCCGGACACGGTGGTCAGGAAACTACGCGAAGTCCTCAGCGTTGTCCGGCCCGGCATCCTAGGCGTCTGGACGAATGACGGCACCATCGGGCATGAGGACACCATGCGCTGTTTAGCCCTCATGGAACATGATGTGCTCCCGGCAGTCCGGGAAATGGGAAAAGAGCTGGGACTGCCCGGACCCTTTGAACACGCTCCATAGACAATCTCCATGGAACAGAGACAACAACCATGCCAGAACATGCAGAGCATACTATCGAAGTCGGCGGCGCCACAATTCATTATCTGAAAGGCGGCCGGGGCAAGCCGCTCGTCATGCTGCACGGCGCGGAAGGCAGTCTGGGCTGGCGGCAATATCACGAACAGTTAGCCGAACACTTCACCGTCTATGCGCCAACCTGTCCGGGCTTCGGGCAGTCCGAACGTCCCCCCTGGCTCGAATCCTTTACGGACTTGGCCCGCTTCAGTTTATGGCTGTTGGATACGCTGGAGCTGCCTCGGGTCGCCCTGGCCGGCCACTTCATCGGTGGCTGGCTGGCAGCAGAAATGGCGGTTATGTCGCCCAGGACATTCGAGCATCTTATTCTGATTGACGCGGCCGGCATCCAACCGCAAGACGGCGAAATTGCCGATGTCTTTCTGCACGGACAGGAGGGCACCCGACAACTGGCGTATTTCGATTCGCAGCAGGTGGCCGAGTATGCCGAACTGTTTCAGCGCAAGCCGTCCAAGGAGGAGCGCGACATACAAACGCGCAACCAGGAAACCCTGGTACGCTACTGTTGGAAGCCGTATATGTTCAGCCCCAGCCTGCCGGGGCTGTTAGGTCGGGTGCAGTTGCCGACGCTCATTATCTGGGGGCAGAACGATCGGATTGTGCCGCTGGAATGCAGCGCGTTGTATCAACACGCGCTTCCCAACGCCCGCGTAGAAATTATTCCGCAATGCGGTAATTGCCCGCCACTGGAAAAGCCAACCGAATGCGTCCGACTCATCCAAAATTTTCTGACCTAATGTGCGCTCGGATGAAAGGAAAACGCCATGCCACTCCATCCCCAGGTCGCGAAAGCCCTCGAACAAATGGCCGCCGCCGGCCCCCCCTTACATCATCTTTCGCCCCAGGAAGCGCGGACCGCCATGGAAGCCGCGCGGGGCGTAACGGCTGACCCCGAGCCGGTCGGCACAGTCGAAGACCGGCTGATACCCGGCGTGGCCGGCAAACAGCCCATCCGTATTTACACCCCGGCCGGAGACGGCCCGTTTCCCATATTGGTCTATTTTCACGGGGGTGGCTGGGTGGTTGGCAGTCTGAATACGGTGGATGCCTCTTGCCGTGCCCTGACCAATCTTGCCAACTGCGTAGTGGTCTCCGCAGACTACCGCCTCGCGCCGGAAGACAAATTCCCGGCAGCGGTCAATGACTGCTACGCCGCCACGCGGTGGGTCGCGTTCAACGCAGCCGCTTTGAACGGGGATGTCTCTCGACTGGCTGTGGGCGGCGAGAGTGCCGGTGCCAACCTGGCAGCCGCGGTGACCTTGAAAGCACAAGAGAGTGGCCTGCCGGCTCTCAGCTATCAACTCCTCCTATACCCGGTCACGGCGCACGCGGTTGACCTGCCGTCGCACACCGAAAATGCGGACGGCTATTTTCTGACAACCGAGATGATGGCCTGGTTCTGGGATCACTACCTCGCCAGCGAAGCGGATGGGCATAACCCGCTGGCCTCCCCTCTGCACGCCTCGACCGACCAATGCCGCGCCCTGCCGCCGGCCTTTATTGCCACCGCGGAATACGATCCCCTGCGGGACGAGGGAGCCGCGTACGCGGCCAAGCTGAGTGAGGCGGGAGTCGCGGTTGAATACATCTGTTTCGAGGGGCTCATCCACGGCTTTATGGGCATGGCCAAGGTCGTTGAGCCGGCCGGGCAGGCATTGGGAAAGGCGGCCGCGGCGCTGAAAACCGCCCTGCATGAATAGGCAGGTCCGAGCCACTCGATAGCGTTGCTACTGAGACCCCCTCACCCTAGCCCTCTCCCCCAAGGGGGCGAGGGGAAGAGGTAGCGTCCGGTACGTGCCTGACTAACTCCACCGTAAGCTGGATGTCCGGCTTCAGCACTCCACTCACATAGCAGCCGCGCTTGGCCCGTTCGAGGAGGATCTGCAGGTCTTGCTCTGAAGCCGCACTCCACACATCCAGGGTTAAGGTTATCTCTTTCACCTGGCCCTTCGGCGTTGCTTTGGCATGTCCCTCAATCCGTTCAATTGAAATCTTGCGACGCCGGGCAGCCGCTTTGAAGGCAATCGTCATGCAGGAGAGAAGAGCGCCGAGAAAAGCGGTTACCGGGTCCGGGCCGGTATCCTCTCCGCCGTCGCTCGCCGGCTCGTCAAGGCTCCAGACATGAGCGTGGCTCCGCACCCGAACGGCATATCGCTCGCCAGCAGACATTGAGCGGACTTCCCGTTTGTCCAGGGCCTTCTGGGGGTTGGGGGTTAGGGGTTGGGGGTTGGAGACTTCTGAGAAGGATTCTGATCCTAGATTCTCCAGCGCCTCTTTGAGACCCTGACTCAAACGAGATGCCGCTACCCCGTCCGCTACCCGGTGATCATAAGCAATGCTGAGCGTCAGCATCGGCCGGGCGATAATCTGCCCATTCCGCACGACCGGCCGCTCTTCAACCGCGCCCACAAAGACGAGGATGGGTTCACCCAGATTGATGACCGGTGTTCCGGCCCGGATGCCGAACATGCCGAGGTTGGAGACGGTCAGGCTGGCCTGACCCATATCGGCCGGCTGCAACTGCCCCGCGCGAGCGACTTCAACCAGCCGCTGCCTGTCCTTCGCAAGCTGTGCTATAGACAGGCTGTCCGCCTCACGGATGACCGGGACCAGCAGGCCGCGCGGCGAGTCAACGGCAAAGCCGATATCAACCCCGTCATAGAGAATAAGCTCTTCGTTTTCGACCGTCGCGTTGAGGTCGGGCAGTCCGGCCAGCACCCGCGCCGCCGCGTGTAAAATCAGGTCGTTGAGCGTCAGTCCGGCGAGGGCCGCTTTGCGTCGCTCCCGGACCGCTTGCAGCGCGCCGGCGTCGACATCAATCATCTGGACAATATGCGGAATGGTCTGCCAGGCGGCCTGGAGCCGGCGGGCGGCGGCCTTCCGAATGCCGGTCAGGGGGCGGCGTTCGCGCTCAGTCCGGGTGGAAGCAACAACAGGTCGAGCGGACATCGCAGCCTGCTGATGGGCAACCGCGTTCTCCGCGGCCTGCTCTACATCAGCCGCGGAAATCACACCATCAGCGGAGGATGGCGTCAGAGTCGAAAGGTCAATACCGCGTTCGGCGGCCAGCCGTTTGGCCTTGGGCGAGGCGAGGACGCGTCCTGGGCGTGACGCTTTTCGCTGTCGGGCGACCGGTTCGACAGGTGGCGGAGCGGAGGCGGTGTCCGTCCGGACTGGCGCGTCGCCAATTTCAGCAATGACGGTATGAATTGGCACCTCTTCGCCCTCTTGGACCAGCACGTGGAGGGTGCCACCCGCCGTCGCCTCAAGGTCATATGTGGCCTTGTCCGTCTCTACCGTGACGAGCAGCTCGCCGGCGGCGACGCGCTCACCATCTTTGCGGTGCCAGCGTACGACCACGCCCTCGGTCATGGCCTGGCCGAGTTTGGGCATCACGATCTTGGTATTTTGCACACCAGCCTCAGTCAGCGAGTTCTTTGACCGCCCGATAGATATCGTCCACCGAAGGAACGATAGCATCGACCAGGTGCTGGCTGGTCGGAATCGGCACATCGGGAATTGCCAGGCGCTTGAAGGGTTTGTCCAGATAGGGCAGAGCTTCCTCTAAGAGCAACGCCCCAATTTCCGCCCCAACCCCGAGCGTGCGATAGGCCTCTTCAACCACCATACAGGCCCCGGTCTTTTTGACCGATTCGATAATGGTTTCACGGTCAAACGGATTCAGGGTGCGCGGATCGACGATCTCGACCTCGATGCCCTCCTGGCTCAGCCGCTCAGCGGCTGCGAGCGCACGACGCAGCATGTCCTGCCAGGCCACAATCGTCACGGCTTCGCCCTCGCGGCGGACGACTGCTTTGCCAAAGGGAGTCAGCACCTCGCCGTCCGGCACCTCGCCCCGCATTTGATACAACAGTTTATGCTCAAAATAGATGACCGGGTTATCCAGTCGAATCGCCTGCTTGAGCAGGCCCTTGGCGTCTGCCGGGGTTGAGGGCACGGCGCACAGCAGGCCGGGCGCGTGCATGATAAAGGCTTCGGGACAGGCTGAGTGCTCGGGTCCAAAGCCCGAGCCGCCCGAGGGGGCGCGCACCACCAGCGGAATCGTATGCGCCCCACCGTGCATATAGCGCCACATGCCAGCCTTGAAGAAAATTTCATCACCCGCGGTGATGACAAAATCGGCGAACTGGAGTTCCACCACCGGCCGCAGGCCCATCGAGGCCGCGCCCACCCCGGCGCCGACCATCACGCTCTCGGAGATAGGCGTATCGAACACGCGATCCGGACCGAATTTCTCAAGCAGCCCATCGGTGACTTTGAAAATCCCGCCCCAGACCGCAACGTCCTGGCCGTACAGGATCACGTCTTCATCGCGCCGCATCTCTTCGGCAAGCGCATCGTTAATCGCCTGACTATAGGTCAGTGTTGGCATGGTTGTGTACTCCGCTTGGCTGCTCACTCCGCATATACATCTTGAAGAGCGACCTCCGGGGCCAACAGTGGCGCCGCTCGCATTGCTTCTACAGCTGCTTCAACCTGCTGGTTTACGTCGGCCTCGATGGCATCCACAGCCGGCTGCGTGAGAATGTCTCGATCAAGGAGCATCTGTTCCAGCTTCGGCAGGGGGTCTTTTTCCGCCACGCTGTTGCGGTCGGTCCGGTATTCCTGCTGGTCGGCGACATAATGCCCTTGCAGCCGCGTCACTTTGGCTTCAATCAGCGTCGGGCCATGACCGGCCCGCGCCCGCGCCACGGCCTGTTCCATGACTTCGTACACTGCCACCGGATCACTCCCGTCAACCACCACGCCGGGGACGTTATAGCCCGCGGCCCGATCAGCGATATTCTCGACCGCGGTCGAACGACTGGTCGGCATGGAAATCGCGAAGCCGTTATTCTCACAAAAATAGACGCAGGGCAGTTTCTGAACCGCGGCCCAGTTGAGCGACTCATGGAACGTACCGCGATTCGAGGTCCCATCCCCAAAGAAATACGTCACCACGGTGCCCGGCCGCTTGCGTTTAAGCGCCATACCCACGCCAACCGAGACCACGAAGCTGCCGCCCAAGGTCCCGCTCTCACCCAGAATACCTTTGGGCACGTCCACAACGTGCATCACCCCGCCCTTGCCCCGACTGGTGGCGCCCTCCTTGCCGGCCAAATCGGACAGCATCGCCGCCAGGCTCACGCCCCGGGCGACCATATACGCCACACCACGATGGCCGTACAAGATGTAGTCATCCGGGCGGAGCGCTTCGATGGCAGCGATCTGCGCCACCTCCTGGCCGGCGCCGACGTGCAGCGACGGGGGCAGTTCGCCGGCCATGGCCAGCTCGACGATTTTGGCCTCAAAGCGCCGCGCCAACACCGAGGCCGTGAATACCTTGACGAGTTGTTCCTGATCCATAGGCTCCCCTCTTTCAACAGGCTGCTTAGGCCAATCCAATATGCTGGATGATCCCGCCATCGACGGCGAAGGCTTCGCCAGTCACAAACCGTGACTGATCGCTCGCCAGGAATAAGGCCACATCGGCCACGTCTTGCGGCGTACCGTTGCGCTGGAGCGGGGTGTTCCGGGCGAGGAGATCGCTGATATTCTTCTCGCTGATTAAGGTGTCGTGGATCATTTCGGTGTCGATCACACCGGGGCAGAGCGTGTTAGCACGGATGCCTTTGGGGCCATAGGTCACCGCAACCGCCCTGGTCAGGGCCAGAATCGCGCCCTTACTGGCGGTGTAGGCATGAGCGTCCTGGGCGCCGCGCAGAGCCGCAATAGAGGCGGTGTTGATAATGACCCCGCCGCCGCGTTCGATCAGCTTGGGAATCCCGTATTTACAAAACAGGAAAATTCCGCCGACATTAATGTCCAGAATGCGCCGCCAGTCGTCCTCGGTACAGTTGACGATATCGCTCATGGCGATGCCGAAGCGTTGCATCGCCGAGTAGCCGATCCCGGCGTTGTTATACAGGATGTCAAACCCGCCACAAGCAGCCTGAGCCGTTTGCAGAACAGCTTGCACGTCTGCGGCCTTGGACACATCCCCGACGGCCCCAACCGCCTCGCCACCGGCGTTTTTGACGGCAGCAACCGCAGCCTCAACGGACTCCGCGTCCAGGTCGTTGATCACGATCTTCGCCCCTTCCGCGGCGAAACGTTGCGCGGCCACCAGCCCCTGGCCCCGCCCGGAGCCGGTAATCAGAGCGACTTTGTTTTCAAGTTGTCCCATAGCAGCCTTCCTTCTACGATGCCCGCTTTGTTTACTCGAAAACATTACAGAGATAAAGAGGAGAAATGCCTGACCATCATCAACTCTCGAACTTCATTTGGCAGATTGCGGATTTATTACGAGGACCGTACCGGCCGCCGCAATATGAACGGGTGATGCTGCCGCTGACGGTGCTGCGCCGGTTTGATTGCGTGTTAGCCTCTACCAAGGAAAAGGTACTGTCCGAACATAAGCGTTGGCAGAATAGATTTGAAGATGAAGCACTGGATTCCATGCTCAATAAGGCTGCGGGTCAACGTTTTCACAACCACTCTCCGCTTGATTTTGAAACGCTTAAGGGCGACCCGGACAATATCCATCAGCATCTCCAAGGTTATATAAACGGTTTTTCCAAAAATGTACGTGACATTTTCGACCGGTTTGAGTTCTCGAATGAAATCGAACGCATGCGCGAAGCCAACATCCTCTACCTGATTGTGACGCGATTCTGCGATGTCGATTTACACCCTGATACCGTGGATAATCTCCAGATGGGCCTCTTATTCGAGGATCTGATACGGCGCTTTAACGAAGCGGCAAACGAGACCGCAGGCGATCATTTTACCCCACGCGAAGTCATTCGTCTGATGGTTGATATTCTGTTCGACCCGGATGATGACACCCTGACCAAGCCCGGTATCGTCCACAAACTCCTTGACCCGGCGTGCGGGACGGGCGGGATGTTGGCTGAGGCCCAGAATTATTTGCGCGAGCACAATGCCAAGTCCGAGCTTTGGGTATTCGGACAGGATTTCAATCCGCGCGCCTACGCTATTGCCGCCTCAGATTTACTCATGAAGGGCAATGAGAACAGTGATATTCGCTTCGGTGATTCGCTGATTAACGACCAATATCCGTCCGGGGACTCAGAAACAAAAGGGCAGTTCGATTATTTACTGGCCAACCCGCCTTTTGGGGTGGACTGGAAAAAACAGAAGAGCGAGGTTCAACGTGAGTACGAAAAGCTAGGGTTCGGCGGAAGATTTGGGGCCGGCCTGCCACGGGTGAATGACGGCGCCCTACTCTTCTTGCAGCATATGCTCAGCAAGTTTGAACCCTACCAGCCTGAGCAGCAAAAGAACGGGGCGCGCTTAGCCATTGTTTTTAATGGCTCGCCGCTATTCACCGGCGGGGCGGGTGGTGGAGAGAGCGAGATTCGCAAATGGGTGATTGAGAACGACTGGCTTGAAGCCATTGTCGCTCTGCCGGAACAGATGTTCTACAACACCGGCATCGGCACCTATATCTGGATCGTCACCAACCGCAAGCAACCGCACCGCAAAGGTAAAATCCAACTCATTGATGCCCGCACCCGCTGGAAGCCCATGCGCCGCAGCCTGGGCGATAAACGGCGTGAAATGGGGGAGGACGATATCGCGACGGTGGTACGTGAGTATGGGCGGTTTGGTGAGAGTGAGACGAGCAAAATTTTCGACAACCAGGACTTCGGCTATCAGCGCGTGCCCATCGAGCGACCATTACGCCTGCGCTATCAAATGAGTCTTGAACGTAAGCGCAACTTCTTGGATGCCGTGCCGCATCTGCTTCGTGATGTACAGGAAATTGACCACGAGCTTGGCCGCGAACCGCAAAACAATTGGAATGAAACCGAGGCGGCCATCACGGACATACTCAAACAACGACCCAGCCGGTGGAGGGCGACCGAACGCAAGCTCTTTCGCGCTGTATTCACTGATCGTGATCCCAAGGCTGCCCCAGTTATTCTCAAAGAACGCAAAGTCAAGAAAGAGCCCGACGCCCGCGTCTGGGGTTGGTTCCCGGACGAGCAGAACAAAGTCGAGTGCTTCTATGAAGCAGACCCCAAACTACGCGATTTTGAGAATGTGCGCTTAAAAGACGACATCGTGGACTACTTCCACCGTGAAGTAGAGCCCCACGTCCCCGACGCCTGGGCGGATGGGGAGAAGATCAAAACCGCCTACGAGATCAACTTCAACCGTCACTTCTACAAATATACCCCGCCCCGTCCATTGGCCGAGATTGACGCCGACCTCAAGCAGATGGAAGAAAAGATTGTTCGGTTGCTGCGTGAGGTGACGGCGTGATTATCCCGGTGAAGCACGCTGCGCACTTTATCAACGGTTGTGCCTTCAAGCCTTCTGACTGGGGTGATGTAGGATTGCCCATCATTCGTATAGCTCAATTAACAGGTGATGAATTCGACAATTATTTCGACGGCGATCTGGATGACTGTTACCATATCTCTGATGGTGATCTATTGTTCTCATGGTCCGCAACACTTGACAGTTTTGAGTGGAACCGTGGTCCTGCGCTTTTGAACCAACATATATTCAAAGTTATTCCGCGCCCTGGGACTCATCAGCGTTTTCTCTTTTACAGCCTTAAGCATTACGCGCCTCTCTGGGCGGCCGTAGACGCCCACGGGTCTACGATGCAACATATTAAGAAAGAGAGTCTTGGTAACAAAGTCTGGCTACCCAGTCTCGCTGTCCAAAAGGCGCTGGTGGCTTTTCTCGACCGAGAAACGGCCACGATCGACGCACTGATTGCAGAAAAAGAACGCCTGCTCTCATTGCTGGCTGAAAAGCGTCGCGCCCTCATAACTCAGGCTGTGACACGTGGCCTGAATCCCAACGTCCCTATGCGAGATTCGGAGGTGGAGTGGTTGGGGGAGATTCCGAGGCATTGGGAGAAACAATACGCGAGATGGCTATTCAGAGAGGTTGACGAACGTTCGGATACAGGTGAAGGGGAGCTATTAACCGTCTCACATCTGACAGGGGTAACCCTCCGCTCAGAAAAAGATGTAAACATGTTCATGGCCGAAACTTTGGAAGGTTACAAGATTTGTCAACCAGGGGATTTAGTCATCAATACATTGTGGGCGTGGATGGGAGCGATGGGGGTAGCGTTTCAAGGTGGCCTTGTCAGTCCCGCGTACAACGTTTATCGCCCCCTTGGGCAGCTTGAGCCCCGCTTTGTAGATTATTTAGTGCGCATTCCCACTTTTGCTGAAGAGGTTATTCGCTACTCAAAGGGTGTCTGGTCATCCCGTCTGCGTCTTTACCCCGAAGAATTTTTTCAAGTGACACTCCCCGTCCCTCCCCTTGAGGAGCAACGAGATGTTATAGATTATTTTGATAAAGAAATAGAGAATTTGGATAGCCTAAACATTGCAGCTCAAGGAACTATCAAGCTTCTCCAAGAGCGCCGTACCGCTCTCATTTCAGCAGCAGTCACGGGCCAAATTCGTGTAGGGGTAGGGGCATGAAACTGAAGCGCCTTACACTGACTAATTTTCGTGTCTTTGAGCAGGCAACTTTTGACTTCCAACCGGGGATGAATCTGCTCGTTGGGATCAACGGAACCGGCAAATCTTCAGTACTGGATGCGCTACGTCTGCTGTTGTCTCGTGCGATCCACGAGTCCGTTTATCCTGACGAGCGTCCGGACAACCTCCCTTTTACTGTCCATGACTTCAAGATCGGGCAGCACAGTCTGATAGGCAAGCTTTGTTTCATGGACGGCAGTTTATATACCGACCACGTATCGCAAGGCGGTATTTCTCCTATGCTTTCTCAAACACCTCGTAACATAGAGGTAGACGGGACATTCAGCGGACCGATGTATCAGGAAACGCGCCGCACTCCTGAACAACCGCTTGCTGTCTACTTTTCTCCGCGCCGCTCGCTCCCGGTTGATAGAGAGCCAAGCAAGCAGGGCCACGTCGATGGTCAGACGGCAGCCTATACTGACGCATTATCCCACCGGGAACTGCGGGCGCGTGAGTTTGTTGAGTGGGTGTCACAGAATCCTCGCGAGAAATTGGACGATGAGAATGTCCAGATACTCGGTCTTGAGAATGTGTATAGCGCTGTAACTCGATTTCTTGATGATTATACTAATTTCGCAACTGTACCCGGAGAGGGAACAATTCAACTCTTAGACAAACATGGAAGACTGCTGGACATCAAACAGCTTTCAGATGGCGAACGGGGCCTCTTGGCGCTGATCCTCGATCTAGCGCGTCGCCTCTCGCTGGCAAATCCGAAGCTGGAAGACCCCTTGCGAGACGGTGAAGCGGTTGTCCTGATTGACGAACTTGATCTGCATCTCCATCCGCGTTGGCAGCGTACGGTGATAGAAAAACTGACAACAACGTTCCCCAACTGTCAGTTCATCGCAACCACGCACTCGCCGCAGATCATAGGCGAGTGCGACCCTGCCGGCTTGATACTGCTCACAAAAGAAAACGGGAAGGTTGTCGTCACCCAAGGTGGACACCAGGGTTTTGGCCTGGACTCCAGTTGGATTCTCGAACATCTGATGGGAACCGCTCCCCGAAATGTATCCGTCCAAATACAAATCAATCGCGTCGAAGACGCTATCGAAGAAGGAAATCTTCAACTCGCGCGGGAACATCTTTCCGATTTGCGACAGACACTACACGGAGACGACGACGAGGTCGTCCGGCTTGAGGCCAGCATCAATAACCTTGAGGCATTAGCGGATGAGGTGGATTCGGAAACAACGTCCTGAACCCCACGCCCTCACCCAATGGCGTGCACGCTACAGTAGCGATACCAATTTTGGATACGCCCTTCTCCGAAGCAGTCAGGAGACCATTCGGACCGTCACTGACGCGCTACTTTGGGAACAAGGCTGGCTGTGTGCCTATACCGGCCGTCGTATCGACACGGACACCTACCATATTGAACATCTCAAGGCCCAAACTCACTGCTCGCCAGAGGAAACCGTTGCATACAGCAACATGGTTGCCTGCTATCCATCACCCAATCCTGAGCGTGGGACGCCGTATGGTGCGGAACGAAAAGGCAGTTGGCCGTCTTCCTCCGAACAACACCTGTTTGTGTCTCCGCTTGACCAGACGTGCGAGGAGCGTTTTAGATTTAATTTACGCGGCAGTATACGTGAACGAGCAAATGACGACCAAGCAGCAAAGACGACTATCGAGAAAATCGGACTTGACCACCGGGAGCTTGTCGCTTTCCGCAAAGCGGCGATTCAAGGAACCCTTGGGAAAAGCAATAATCTTTCCCTCAAAGATGCCCGAAGACGACTCAACTCTTTACGTTCCCATCAGGAGGGGCGGCAAGAGCCGTTCTGTTTCGTGCTCGTCCAAGCTCTGCGGAAACACATTGTAAGACTCGAAGCCATAGCGCGAGCAAGAAGAACGCTGCCATAAAACGGCTAGGATTCCGCCATCTTCCCCTCAATCATAGCGGTGGAGTCTACAACATCGAGAAGTGTATCGATAAGCCCCTCTATAATTCGTCGAGCCACAAAATATATCACTAAAGCAAAGGCAAGAACTGGTAGAATAACAAAACTCGTAACAGGAGAACTTTTGAGCATATGCCATAACACGAGTTTATTCATCTCATTGCGATACCAGAGTAGACGCTCACGTGAGACATGGGGCAGCGTGTGCATCGACTTCTCCCAGCGTGTAGCAAACGTCCTTTCTGATGCAACGCCATGTTGTCTATCAATCCAGAACCACGCGACAAGCAACTGCCCCAACGTTAATTTGTGGGCGAACCGAATGAATCCGTTACAGGTTTGTCGAAGAAGTCCATACGCTGGATTGTCGAACTCTATTAGTCCAGCGTGTGCCTCGTCAAAAAGATCATTACGAAGATCAAACATCCGCTGACGAAACGCATCAATGTGATAATTCCGCAACAACCAAAACACCAGCATCCACAACCCAAGGAGTGATAACATTGTGCCGAGCGCCGTAGCAATCTCATACATCGTGTTACTCATGGCCCATCCTCCGGGCGCGTCTCTCCACGCTCTGTAAGGTGACTTGACGTACGCTTGGGGTCAATAGTTTCTTCGAGTTGTTTATTCCTCTCCGATGTTTTCGCAATAGTATTCCTTCTGAGGCGTTCTCGACTTAGTCCATATAGTATTCCGCTCCCACCGAATATCCAAGCTACTGCCTCACTTATTCTGATATCGGTGACGAAATTGATGCCTATATTAGCGGTCGTAGTTTCACCGGCTAGAGTTGCTACGATTTGCTGGCCTTGATACACGATGAATGCCAATCCTGACCAACGAATGAGTTCTCGTGTAATAGTAGCAAGTAGAGCAGCTTGATCGCTACTCCGAAGAAATTTTATTTCGGCCTCAAGTTCGCCTCGTGATTTTTTCCGAGCCATAGAAGCAGGATGAGCATGAGTAGATATGGGGCAGAAGGATACTCTGTCAAGCCCAACCTGTATAGGTAGAGTAGGAAGGTCTCCTACATCTAGTGGGCTGACTTTTCAAGGATTGGATTTAAGGACATTGGTATGAAAACAGCCTCCCACAACGAAGCTGCCTTTGAGAGCGTTATCGAGGCGCATCTACTCGCTAACGGCTACCGCAACATTACGAGCCGGTTTGACCGAGCGCGGGCGATTTTTTCAGGCGAGACTATCGGCTTCATCAAGGACACGCAGCCCGAAGAATGGAGAAAGCTGGAAGCCCTGCACGCTAAAGACACCGCCGCTCAGGTCCTGACCGACCTATGCAAATGGATGGATACCTATGGCGCGCTGCATACCCTGCGTCACGGCTTCAAGTGTTACGGTCGCACCCTGCGAGTTGCTTACTTCAAGGCCGCCCACGGGCTCAACCCAGACCTGGAAGCGCGCTATGCCGCCAATCGTGTTGGCCTTACCCGCCAACTCCACTTCAGCGACCGCAACACGGCGCTTTCCCTCGATATCACCCTCAGCCTGAATGGCATTCCCGTCGCAACCCTTGAACTCAAGAACCCTCTCAGCGGACAAACCGTAGAACAGGCCAAACAACAATACTGCACAGACCGCGACCCGCGTGAAACGATTTTTGAATTCAAACGATGCACCTTGGTGCATTTTGCCGTGGATACCGAAGAAGTGTGGATGACCACCCGCCTAGCGGGCGAGGCCACGCACTTTTTGCCTTTTAACAAAGGGTATGAGAGCGGGGCTGGAAATCCACCCGACCCGCAAGGCCGGACGTATCGCACCGCGTATTTGTGGGAAGAAGTCTTGCAGCGGGATAGCCTGCTTGACCTTCTGGCCCGATTCTTACACCTCCAGGTCGAAGAGAAGCACGACGAAGATGGCCGGAAATTCACAAAAGAAAGCCTGATTTTCCCGCGCTATCACCAACTCCAGGCCGTCCGTCTCTTAGTCGATGCCGCACGCCGCGAGGGTGTAGGTCATAATTATTTGATCGAACACTCGGCAGGCAGTGGCAAGAGTAATACCATTGGCTGGCTGACGCATCGTCTCGCCTCTTTACATAATGACAAGGAGCAGCGCGTTTTTGATAGCGTCATCGTCATCACCGACCGCCGGGTACTCGACCAGCAACTTCAGGATACGATCTATCAGTTTGAACACCGCCAGGGGGTTGTCCAGAAGATTGATGAGGATTCACGCCAATTGGCACAAGCGCTTGAAAGCGCCGTTCCGGTTATTGTCACTACGCTACAAAAGTTTCCCTTTGTGTCGCGTCAGTTACTCAAACTGGCGGAAGAGCGCCAGCAGAACGGGAGCGGCCTGCTGCCGACTCGACGCTGTGCCGTCATTATCGACGAGGCCCATAGCTCCCAGTCCGGGGAATCAGCAACTGAATTGAAGGGCGTGCTGGGCGGCGAAGCGCTGCAAGAGGAAGCCCGCCAAAGAGCCCAGGAAGAAGGGCAAGAGCACCTGGAAGAACTCTTTCGCAGCATGGCCAGGCGAGCGCGGCAGGCGAATCTCAGTTTCTTTGCCTTCACGGCAACGCCAAAGCATAAGACCCTGGCAATCTTCGGACGGAAGGGCATTCCTTCGCATCGGTACACCATGCGGCAGGCCATTGAAGAAGGCTTTATCATGGATGTCCTGCGTCACTACACGACCTATACCACCTACTTCAAACTGATGAAGTCGTGCGAGGACGACCCGAACGTCAAACAGAAACAAGCTGCCCGTGCCCTGTCACACTTTATGCGTCTCCATCCGCACAATATTGCTCAAAAGACGCAAATTATGGTTGAGCATTTTCAGACCTTCACCCGTCACAAGATTCGTGGCAGGGCCAAGGCCATGGTGGTGACCGGCTCACGTCTTGAGGCCGTGCGCTACAAGCAGAGCTTTGATCGCTACATCACGCAGCAAGGATATCCGATCAAAACCCTGGTCGCGTTTTCCGGTATCGTGACAGACGATACGATCAAGGAGAAAACGTATACCGAAGTAGAAATGAACGGCGGGATACGTGAGCGTGAGTTGCCGGAGCGGTTCGCAACAGACGAGTACCAGGTTTTGCTTGTTGCAGAGAAATATCAGACCGGCTTTGATCAGCCCCTACTACACACCATGTATGTGGACAAACGGCTCGCCGGTATTCAGGCCGTCCAAACCTTGTCCCGCCTTAATCGTATCCATCCCCACAAAGAAGACACCTTTGTCTTGGACTTCGTAAATGATCGAGAAGAGATACAAGACGCTTTTAAGCAGTTCTATGGAGGCGCGGAGTGTGGCCAGGAAGCGCAGCCCGAACAGCTCTATCAACTGAAATTCGAGCTCGACGCCTCGGGCGTGTATCTGCAAGAAGGAGTCGAGCGCTTCTGCGAGATATATTTCAAGCCCAAGCAGCGCCAAAGCCCGGCGGATCATCAAGCTATGAACGCTGCGCTTGATCCCGCGGTTGATCGGTTTCGTGCGGTGTCCAAAAAGAATGAGGAAGAAGCTGCCTTGTGGCGCGGTAAGTTGGCCTCCTTTCGCAACCTGTATTCTTTCCTCAGCCAGATCATGCCGTATCAAGACTCTGACCTGGAACGCCTCTATATTTTCCTTCGCCATCTCTCGTCCAAGCTTCCGCGCCGTTCAAACGAGGCTCAGTACGATTTCGACGATACGGTTCGGCTTGAGTATTACCGCCTCCAGAAAATCAGCGAAGGGTCGATCAATCTCAAAGAAGGCTCCGCCTCGCCTCTGGATGGCCCGCATGAGGTCGGGACAGGTGTCGTACGCGACGGGTCAATCACGCTGTCTCAGTTGATTGATATTGTCAATGAACGCTTTGGGACTGACTTTAATCAGGCCGATCAGCTCTTTTTCGACCAGATCGTTGAGGCGGCAACACGCTCGGAAGAGCTTCAACAAGCAGCCCAAGTCAACTCCGCTGATAAGTTCGCACTGTTGTTCAAGCGCCTGTTGGAGACATTATTCGTTGAACGCATGGACCAGAATGAAGAAATCTTTGCGCGCTACATGAATGACCGGAATTTCCAAAAACTCTTGTCAGACGGGCTTGGCACAGAAGTCTACCAACGTCTTAACGGTCGCAAGTCGGCGCGGGCATATGATTGGAAAGACAAGAAAGACCCCACCCCTTCTGTGCCAGATCAAGGCAATCTTCAGTGTGAGTGAGCAGAGTGTCACCCGACCTAGCCCGACCGCAATAGCCTTCCGCCCCCGAATATGAAAAACCTCCTGATATGGCAGTACTGAGCCTTCAGGATGTCCGGGTCAGCTTTGGAGAGCCGCCGTTGCTGGATTGCGTGAGTTTGCAACTCGAAGCGGGCGAGCGGGTTGGCATCCTGGGTCGAAACGGGACGGGAAAGTCTACCCTGATGAGGGTGATTCAGGGTGAGGTCCGGCCCGATGCCGGTCAGCTGGTGCGCGCCAAGGATACGCGCGCCAGCTTGCTCCCGCAGGAGATTCCGTTGTCCCTCCCCGGCACGGTGTTGCAACGCGTGACCCAGGGCTTGGGTCGGCTGGGCGACGCCCTGGCGGCCTATCACACCGTCAGTGCCCAAGTGAGTCAAACGAATGACCCGAAACTGCTCCGTCAGTTGGAGCGGCTGCAACAGACTGTCGATAGCAACGAGGGATGGATGGTGCATCAGCGGGTCGGGCAAACACTGACCCGGTTGAAACTCGACGAGCGTACTGCATTCAACACGCTTTCCGGCGGGCTCAAACGCCGCGTGCTGCTGGCCGAAGCCTTGGTGAGTGATCCCGATATCCTGCTGCTCGACGAACCGACCAACCATCTCGATGTCGAATCTATTACCTGGCTCGAAGAGTTCTTGCTGCAACAGGGCCAGACCCTCGTCTTTGTCACCCACGATCGCATGCTGCTCAAAAACCTTGCCACCCGCATTGTGGAACTTGACCGAGGGCGTTTGACGAGTTGGTCGTGCGGCTATGAGACCTTCCTGGAACGCAAGCAGGCGGAACTTGAGACCGAGGCCCAACACTGGGCTCAGTTCGATAAGAAATTAGCCCAGGAAGAGGCCTGGATTCGTCGGGGCATTAAAGCTCGACGGACTCGGAATGAGGGCCGCGTGCGGGCCCTTCAGGCGTTACGGGCAACCCGGAGCGCCCGCCGAGAGCAACCCGGCACGGTCCGTCTCCACGTCCAGGAAGCGGAACGCTCCGGCAAACTCGTGCTGCGGGCGCACGATGTCAGCTACGCCTATGCCGACCAGCCCGTTGTCAAGGATTGCTCCACGGTGATTATGCGGGGTGATAAGATCGGCATCATCGGTCCGAACGGCATAGGGAAAACGACGCTGCTTCAGCTTTTATTGGGCGAACTCGTGCCACAGCACGGCAGTGTCCAGCACGGCACCAACCTAGCGGTCGCCTATTTTGATCAACTCCGCACGCCGCTTGATGCAGACAAAACGGTCCAGGAGATTGTGGGACGGGGAAACGATCACGTCACCTTCAATGGCCAGGAGCGTCATATTATCGGGTACCTGCAAGACTTTCTGTTTTCGCCGGACCGTGCCCGGAGTCCGGCGCGCGTCTTGTCCGGCGGAGAGCGGAACCGGGTGTTGCTCGCCCGCCTGTTTACCCAGCCCTCGAATGTGTTGGTCCTCGACGAGCCCACCAACGATCTCGACGCCGAGACCCTGGAATTGCTCGAAGAACTCTTGCTCGCTTACTCCGGTACCATCCTCTTGGTGAGTCATGATCGTACTTTTCTCAATAATGTTGTCACCAGTACCCTCGTCTTTGAGGGCGCCGGACACGTCCACGAGTATATTGGTGGCTATGACGACTGGCTGCGCCAGCGGCGGCCCGTACAGGCTACAGAAACCGCAACACCGAAGTCCGAGCCACAAGCGGCGGCCCAACGTCAGGAACGGCAGCGCAAGCGCAGCTACAAGGAACAGCGTGAGCTTGTAGCGCTCCCGCAGCACATTGAGGCGCTTGAGGGCGAACAGGCCGAGATACACGTCAGACTGTCCGACGCCGAACTCTACCGTGGGGGCGGAGCGGAAGTCGCGCCGTTGCAACAGCGCTTACACGACATCGAACGAGAACTCGCGCAAGCCTACGAACGCTGGGAAATGCTCGAAGCCCTATCCCACTAGTCCGGCTCGGATCACGCTACGCCCATCCGCCCCTGAAATGAACGCGTTTCACGATAGACAATAACTTTACAGCTATACACGCGTTCCAACTCGGTACAGGAGAGGGGGCGCACTACCCCACGCCTACTCACGGTCGCTTTAGGCATGTCCGCCGGGAATTTTCTCCGGGGCATCCACACGGACAGTCACGATATCGGTGTCATGGTATTGCTCGTGACGAACCGAAGACGCGAGGTGTCGCAACAGCCGAAGCGAAACGTCCCGCTCGATCGGGATTTCGCCCATCTGCTCGCCAAGCAGCGCGATCCGATCCTGGAGGTTGTCCTCGCCGGTCGCGGCAATGAACTCGAGTACCGCCCTATTCCCCTCCTTGCGCGCCATCAAGAGGAGCCGTCGCTGCTCCTTCTCCTGGTCGGCCCCGTCTTGCCCGAGCAGCGTTAGCAACGTCTCCTCGCCGACAGCCTCAAGGCGCTCAGCCATCGCCCCATCCCAGCCGCCACGGGACGCGAACGCAACGAGAAACTCCCTGATCTTTGGCAGCGCTGAGAGATCGAACCGTGTCTCTATCCGGCCGCGGCGCGGTGTTGTCATCTCCATGAAGAATGTCATGAGGATGGCCATGAGACCGCCTGCCGTGACTCCATTCCGCAGCAGGCCTCCAGCGAATGCTTGGGCAAACTCGGGAAATATCGCACCATTCTGAAAGCCGACACCGATCCAGAACGACATGCCGACGACCAGCCCCTTGCGATAGTCGATTCCGTCCTGAACGATGACCTTCATGCCGACCACGAAGAGCGTCGCCTGTAAGACGGCGAGATAGGCCGCGACGACCGGACCCGGTATTGCCAGAACCACGGCGAGCGCCTTGGGAAGGAATGCCACGGCGACGAATATGACTCCAACGGCAATCCCGATGCGGCGAGCCGCCGCCCCGGTGAGTTCGATCACCGCCACGCCGGTCGATAGCAGCGTGTTCGGCACCGTTCCGGCCAAGCCAGACAGCAGGTTGCCGATTCCGGCCGCTGCCACCGCGCCCTGTACCGCCCGAAAATCCACCGCCCGGAGCTGCCGCCAGGAGACACGCTGCACGGCGACGGCATTGCTGATCGTCTGGACGCTTTCGATCAGAGCCACGAGTATGAATGCGGGCAGAAGCGCCCAAAAAATTGGCCCGAAATCAAGAGCCAAGCCAGGCCATTCGCCTGCCGGAAGGCCGACCCACGAAGCCTCGGCGATGCCGTCCACGTTGAAGAGACCGACCCACCCCGCCGCCACAGAGCCGACGGCTACACCGATTACCGGTGCCCAGAGACGTAGCGCGCCTGTTGTCCGGAGCGCGATGCCGATAATGATCAACACGGTCACGAGGGCGCTCAACGGAGCCGCCAGAGTCGAGGTGCCCACCGGCACCTCCTCCAGGAGACCGAAGACCGTTGGCATCAACGTGGCCGGGATCAGCATGATGACCGTCCCCGAAACGGTCGGGGTCAGGAGCCGCCGAAACAGCGAGAGCCGTGCGGAAAGCGCCAGCGGGACCAGCGACGCGACGACCACCAGGGTCGCGAGCAACGCCGGGCCGCCCTCGGCCACTGCTGTTATGCTCACCGATACGACAGCCAGGGAGGTGCCCATCACGGCGACATAGCCCGCACCAATACGGCCAAACCGGAACGCTTGCAGTACCGTGGTCAGGCCACAGATCGAGACTGCGGCGAACAGGGCCCAGGACAAGTAGGCTTCGGTCCCACCGCCGGCCCGTACCACAACCATGGGGATCACGACTATTCTGGCAATGATGAGAATGGCGAACTGTAGACCGAGACCGAACGCGATCGCTGGCGGCGGTTTCTCGTCGGGCTGGTAGCGTACGCTCGCGAGCTGGCCGGAATCGTCAACACCCATCACGCACTCCTCATGTCCCATATGGACGGCCATTATGGGGATTGTCTCTTTTCTGACCGTGGCCACGGCTGCACTGCTACACACTCCGTGTACCTTCCGGTCCTTACAACCCACAGAGGCCCGCTACCGCGTGGCCGTGGTGGATCATTTTTATCCGGGCGATTTTTATTTCAGTCCCCTCGCCGCCCGCTTGAGTACACGCACTCCCGTATGGACCTCTTCGACTTTGAGCAGCAGACCAAGCACGAGATAGACACCTCCGCCGGCGACCAGGATGCCAGCCAAACGGAGGAGACGCTCACCGGTCATGAGCGAGCCGGGGGCAGCGGCCAGAGGCTGGCTGAAAAAAAACAGGCAACCGCCCAAAACCACAGCTAACAAGACATGAGCCCCAAGACTCCGCAGGAGTGTCCCTTCATCCAGCGGACCGTGCCGCCGCCGAAAAATAACGTACAGGACAAGCGTATTCAGGTAGGACACCAGCGAGGTCACCAGCGCAATGCCCCAGTGACCCCAGACCTGCATCAGCAGCCAACAGCCGAGCGCGTGCAGCGCTATCGAGCCCACCCCAACCCAGGCCGGCGTGCGGGTGTCCTTGGTGGCGTTAAAGAGGCGGACCATCACTTGACTGGTCCCATAGGCCAGGATGCCAGCCCCGTAGGCCATCAGGGCTTGGCTGGTCATGGCTGCGTCTTCCGGGGTAAATTGACCGCGTTCGTACAGCAGGCGGGTGATGGGCCGCGCCAGGGCAATCAGGATCGCCGTTGCCGGCAGGGCAAGGGCGAAGAGCAGAGAGAGCCCGGCCTCGGCCTGTTTTTTGAAGGTCGCAAGCTGTCCCTCGTTGTGGGCGCTTGAGAGTTCCGTCAGTAGGACGGTATAGACCGGAACCGCAACCAAACTGACGGGTAACAGAAACACCCGAAAGGCATACGCCAGCGCGGAAATACTGCCTTCTTCCAGGGTTGATGCCAGCGCCCGCGCCACAAAGGCGTTAATCGGCACGACCGCGGTGGCAATAAATGCGCCCAGCGCCAGACCGCCCATTTCTCGCAGGGCCGGATGGGAGAAAGCCAGGGTCAGGCGATAGCGGATGCCGCAGCGTCTCAGGCTGGGGAGCTGAACAAGCACTTGGAGGCTGCTGCCGGCAACAACCCCGATTGCCAGGCTGATGATGCCATAGCTGGGGGTGAGGGCCAGGGCACACACAATCATGACCAGATTGAAAAACACCCCGGCGTATTCCGGCATGGCGTAGTGGTCGAGGCTGTTGAGTGTGCCCTTCATCACGGCCAGCAGGCAGTGTAGAACCAGCATGGGCAGCATGAACCGAAACAGAAAGACCGCCAAGTCATGATCGCCCCCGGCCAAACCGGGCGCGGCAACTGTCATCAGGCCGGAGGCAAAGACATAGCACCCGCCGGCCAGCAGCACGGCCAACAGGATAGCCCCATTCAGAGCGAGGCTGAAAATCGTACTCAGCTCATCTTTCTTATCGCGATAGCGAGTGATGACCGGCACGAAAAAATTACTCAGCACCCCGCTGAAGAAAAGGGTCTGCATCATTTCCGGGACGTTATACGCAACCAGAAAGGCGTCTGTCAGGCGAGACGCCCCAAACAGCGCGGCCTGAACGGCTTCCCGGATAAAACCCAGCGGCCGGCTCAGCAGCGTCGCAATAATAATGGGGCTGCCCTTCCGGGCGATCCGGGACCGCAAAGAGTCAGGAGTCCGTTGGGAAGGGTCTACAGGCGTGTCGGTTGGGGGCACCCCATGACTATAGCAGGGACGTAGCGTAGCGTCAGGAAGACGCAGTGAAAGGAGCCCCGCGTCGAGCGGGCCGGCCCATCAAGAGACGGCCGACTCCACACGGACCGTGACCACGTCGGTATCGTGAAATTGCTGGTGGCGTACGGACGTAGCGTGGTGTTGGAGCATGCGCAAGGAAAGCTCATCTTCATTGGGTCTCTCAGCGGCCTGTTCACTGAGGACTGCCATTTGATCCTCTAAGTTGGCCTTGTTGGCAGACACAATAAACTCCAAATCGATTGCCCTGCCATTCTTTCGCGCAATAAGGAGCATTTGGCGCTCTTCCCCTGCTTTTCCATCGCCTTTCTGTTGAATAAACGTCAGCAATGCTTCCTCCCCCACCGCCCGGAGTTTCTCTGCCCATTCCGGGCCACAGCGTTTGCGGGCGGCAAATTCAGACAAAAAGGTGTCAATTTTCGGGAGTGCCTCTACATGGACGGCGGTCTTGAAACGTTGCGGTCGTGAACCCGTCAGGCGAAGGAATAAGGTCAGGACGATCACCATGCCGCAGCCGGTCGTTACCCCGTTCTCTAACAATGCCCCCAGCGTTCCGTGGAGATAATCAGGGAATATCCAGCCAAATTGCATGGCAATTCCGGTCCAGAACGAGAATCCGACAATCACCCCCTTTTGATAGTCGAGTCCGTCCTGGACAAGAACTCGAATACCCATCACAAAGAGAACGGACACGATCACAATGAGATAGGATGCCATCACTGGACTCGGGATGGCCAACACCACCGCGATCAGTTTGGGCAGGAAGGCCATTACCAGAAACAGTCCTCCTACGCACACGCCCACCGCCCGCGATGCCACTCGGGTGATTTCGGCAATCGCAATACTTGCCGCATAGGTCGTATTCGGTACCGTGCCAGCCAGTCCAGAGAGCAGATTGCCCAGACCGTCGGCGTTGAGCGAGCCTTGAATCGCGCGAAAGTCCACGGCCCGCGGTCGGCGCCACGAGGCCTGTTGCATTGCGATAGTATCCCCAATCGTATCGAGCGCCCCCACAAAGGTTACCATCACGAACGCCGGTAGCAGTGCCCAGAAGTGCGGACCAAAGCTCAGATCAAGTCCGGGCCATACCACAGAGGGCGTCCCAATCCAGCCTGCTTCAGGAATACGGGCGGTGTCGTAGATGCCGAAAAAGGCCCCCGTGATACTGCCGGCTCCTAGGCCGATGATGGGCGCCCACAATCGCCACATTCCAGAGCCGCGAATCGCCACAACGACCATCACGAGGACGGTTGCGGCCGCCGTTGCCGGTGCGGCCGCAGGAGAAGCCCACTCCGGCACGTCCACCAACTTCTTCATAATAAGCGGCCCAATCATGACGGGAATCAGGAGCATCGCGGTACCGGCCACTGTTGGCGTGAATATCTGCCGCAGGAGCGACAATTTCCCGGCCATGATGAACTGGAAAAAGGAGGAAATGATGATCAAACTCGCCAACAGACCCGGCCCTCCCTGCTCCAGTGCAGAGACGCAGACGGGAAGGAAGACGTTCGTGCTCCCCATGAGCAGAATATAGCCTGAGCCAAAGCGCCCAAACCGAATCACTTGAATGAGCGTGGTGGCCCCGCTGATAATCAGCGCCGAGAAGACCGCCCAAGACAAATACGCCTCGCTGCCTTTGGCTAATTGGATCATTATGGCGGGCGTCACCATGATGCTTGCCATAGCAATCACGGCATACTGGAGTCCAAGCCCGAGGAGGAGCGCGAGCGGGGGACGCTCATCGGGCTCGTAGCGAATGTCCTGGTGGATGTCTGCCGGCTGGTCCGCCATCGTTCGCTTCTTTCGTGGTTGAGTCTGCTGGGTCGTTGAGTCTCTTGAGTCTTGACCCAACAGACCCTAGGACCCTATAGACTCAAAAGACGCTTTTCAGCCGGCCACCACCGGGTTTTCCAAAACGCCAATGCCCTCCACTTCGATCCGGACCGTATCCCCGGCCTTGAGAAAGCGCGGCGGCTCGCGATAGGCACCGACGCCTGAGGGGGTTCCGGTGGTGATCACATCGCCCGCTTCCAGGGGAAAAATATGCGACAGGTACTCGATCAAATAAGGAATCCGAAAAATCAGATTCTTCGTGTTGGAGTGCTGCATTTCCTGCCCGCTCACCACGGTCCGGATGTCCAGTAGGTGCGGGTCGGGAACGTCGTCTCGGGTGACAATGGCCGGCCCCAGCGGCGCAAACGTCTCAAACGACTTACCGGGCGTATGGCCACTCCGGCGCTGATAGTCGCGCGCGCTCACATCATTGCAAATCGTGTAACCGGCAACGTAATCGAGAGCGTCCTGGGCGGAAACGGCTCTGGCCAAGCCGCCAATCACCACCGCCAACTCACCCTCAAAATCAACCATCTGGCTCACCGACGGAAGCTGAATCGCCTCTCCCATACCGATCGTCACCGGCACGGTCTTGGCAAAAATAAGCGGATAGTCTGGTTTCTTCCTGCCGCCTTCCGCAGCATGGTCGGCATAGTTCAGTCCTATCCCGAGGATTTTTCCCGGTTTCGCAATGGGGGCTTTGAGTTGGACATCGACCAGCGGAATCGGGCTGCCGGCCCCAATGGATTCCTGCGCCAGAGCCAGTACAGCTGCTCCGCCTTGGAGCAAGTCCAGCATGTCTCCAGGGATCGCGCCATGCGAGGCACCGGGGAGATCGACAACGCCGGCGGCGGTCAATACGCCCGTGCTGCGTTGGTTGTTCCGTTCATAGGTGACGAGCTGCATGATCGCTACTCCTTCGGTTTCGGGGCCTCGGCTCCCAGGTCCTTGAGTTTGTTGCGTTCGACCTTGCCCATGGAGTTGCGCGGAATTTCGGCCAGAAAGCAATACAGGCGTGGGCGCTTATACGGCGCAAGGTCGTGTTCGGCTCGTTCGCGCAGCCGGGCTTCAAGGGCAACTGCATCCTGGTCAGACTGGGGAACAATGAAGGCCGCGACTTTTTCTCCCAAATCCGCATCCGGTACACCGGCAACCGCACACTCACGCACACCGGCCTGGGTTTCCAATACGGCTTCGACCTCCCCCGGCGTGACATTGGTTCCGCCCACAATGATGAGTTCCTTCATCCGGCCGTTAATGGACAGATAGTTGTCTGTGGACAGGACACCCAAATCGCCGGTGCGGAACCAGTCGTCACAGAAGGCCGCTGCGGTGGCTTCAGGATTGTTCCAATAGCCGCCGAAGACATTCGGCCCGCGTACCCAGATTTCTCCGGTCTCCCCAAGCGAGAGCGGCTGCTTGGTATGTGGATCGAAAATCCCAACCTCAACCCCCGGCAAGGCCGGACCAACCGTACCGGGGCGGCGCTCACCGTCCAAGGGATTGGACGTATTGATCGCGGTCTCGGTCAATCCATAGCGTTCGACAATACGGAAGCCGGACTGCTCTTCAAAACGCCGAAAGGTCTCCGCCGAGAGCGGCGCAGAGCCGGAGATAAACAGCCGCATTGAGGCATAGGATAGGTCTCCGGTCAGCTCGGCCATGCGCTCGGTCATGCGGTGGTACATGGTCGGGACGCCCATAAACACGCTAATGCGATGTTGAGCCAGGGCGGTCAGAACGACCATAGGATCGAAGCGGTCCAGCAGCACAGCCGCGTTGCCAACATACAGCGTTCCGTACAAGCCGAGCCCCAAGCCATGCAGATGATGCGGCGGCAGGGCGTGCAATAGACGATCCTCGGCGCTCATTTGCCAGGTATCAACTAACAAGGCTTGCAGGTTGGCAGCAAGGTTGTGATGAGTCAGCCCAACACCTTTGGGTTGCCCGGTCGTGCCACTGGTGAACAGCAGCAGGGCAAGCGCGTCGTCCGGGCCGATATAGGGTTCGTCGCCGGGCTGATAACCGGTCAGGACTTTAACTAAGGCTACGGTGTGCGGCGGAACATCGTCCGGCTCTTCAGCCGGGGTCGCGACCCACCACGGTCCGTTAACCGCGGCGACAATCTCCGGCGAGCGGTTGACTGTTGATGGGGTCGTAATCGCCAGTTTGACCTCGGCCTGTTTCAGGACGGCTTCAGTCTCGACCGCAGACAGCGCGGGGTTGAGCGGCACCACACCGGCCCCGACACCAAGAACAGCCAAGTGCGCGGTGACCAGACCGGTGGCTTTGCCCAGCGACAGGGCAACCCGGTCACCCGGCCGGATGCCGGCGCCGCGCAGAGCAGCTATCCACAGCGAGGCTTCCGTGAGCAATGCACCACGGGTTTGACGCCAAATGACTTCTCCCGACGGTGCGAGATGTTCAAACAGCACTCGGTCTGCATCGTGAGAAAGCCGGTTCCAGAAATGACGCACCAAATTCATAAAACACTTTTTGCTGCCAACTTCTCCCTTTGGTATCTTCCCGTCTGTCAACTTTCAACAGCGTGCCCGCTTCGTCGGATCGCCTGCTGAGTTGTTGTGAAGTTGACACGGCCCGGCATCCCTGCCAGATCATTGTAGTGGAGCAAGGAAAAGGAGGGCATATGTATCTTCGTGTGAGTATGGCCTTGGTGGCCGTCTGTCTGGCCTCGATCACCCAGGCAGCGACGCTTGAAGTGCCAACCCCCAGCACGACCGTATCAGGGATTGGGGTGATTTCCGGCTGGAAGTGTGCGGCTGAGGGGGACATCACGATTAGTCTCAACGGCGAGGACCCTTTTCCGGCGACGTATGGGCTGCCCCGCTCAGATACGAGCTCAGTGTGTGGTGATGATGGGAATAATGGCTTTTTTAGCTACTGGAACTGGGGAAACCTGGGGGATGGAGAGCATACCGTGGTCGCCTATGATAGCGGTGAGGAGTTTGCTCGGAGCACGTTTCGGGTCGTCACGACAGGAGAGGAGTTCTTGCGCGGAGCGAGTGGGACGTGCGAGATTCCCGACTTTCCCGCCCCAGGAGAAACCGCTCGCTTCAGATGGAATCAGAGCACGCAGCATTTGGAGTTGGATTCGGTGAGCGGCGACACACCAGTACCGCTTGACCAGGGCAAACTGTACTGGATTGTCCGTAAGGGAGGTCTCCACTACGCAGTCCAGCGAGCCAACCTAGACGGCTCCCAGCTTGAAACTCTCTTCGATGATAGGGACCTGTATCCAGTTGACCTTGCTGTGGACCCCAGCGGGGGCAAGCTGTACTGGACGGCCGGGAATGAAGACCTGAGAGCAATCCAGCGGGCTAACTTAGACGGCTCCCAGGTGGAAAACTTGGTCCTCTGTCATGGTCCGAATGCAGATGCGCCGAGGGAGCTTTCCGTAGATTCGACCGGGGGCAAGCTGTACTGGCTGATCTGGCGGAGTGGCAGCTACGTGGTTGAAATCCAACGGGCTAACCTCGACGGCTCCCAAGTGGAAACGCTCTTCAGCAACTCGGATCGGCTATCCCATCTTGCCGTTGACCCGACCGGGGGCAAGTTGTACTGGCCAGTCGAAACAGGCGACTTTCAGCATGCAATCCAGCGAGCCAACCTCGACGGCTCCCAGGTGGAAACCCTCTTCGTCCCGGATTCACAACTCGGAATAAATTTCACCCTGGACCCAACCGGGGGCAAGCTATACTGGACTCTCAATCCAAGCCCCCGGTACAGGCGGTACGCAGTCCAGCGAGCCAACCTCGACGGCTCCCAGGTGGAAACCCTCTTCGTCTCGGATTCACAGCCCCTCGGAATGGATCTTGCCGTAGACACGATTGGAGGCAAGCTATACTGGACAGACAATGGCCCCGGCGTCGGGGAAGAAAGTGTCTGGCGGGCTAACCTGGATGGCTCCCAACTTGAAACCCTCTTCGTCAGCTCGAATTGGCTGCTTGACCTCGCTCTGATTCTGAAGTGAGGAGACAACCTGATGAACCACGGCAGCAAACACGACAGAGATGACAAGCTGACCTGTTCACAAATATGGACGGACTCGTCAGAACGCTCTTTATGAGAGGGAGCGAAGGCCATTCGTGGGGGAGAGAGAAGTAATAGCGGTATGGGACAGATCAATAGTAGAAGCTCGGAGAGCGAAAAACTGGTCGCCGAATGGCTGTGCTCTGAAGGGCACGAGGTTTGTCACCTGACAGATGGCGATGATCCACCCGATCTCGTCTTGGATGGCAACATTGCGGTCGAAGTCACAACGATCAATTCGTTCGCAGGTCAGTCACTGTATCAGTTTCTCAATAAGCACTGTGAATCGCTTGGCCGCGCGGAAGATGGTCGTGGATACTCGGTATCCATCGAATACAAGGATGAGAGAATCTTCGAATCTGCCGACGAAGGGAAGAGGAAGACAGAACTGAGGAAACGAATCAAACAAGCGTTAAATGAGCATTACAGAAACCCGGATTCTGGAGTCCAGCGAGACGGACGGAGCGTTATCGAACTGCCCTACGGCATCACGTTGGCAATATGGCCGTGGCATATGCTCAGCTCCTGTTCAGTCCGATACAAATACACAGTCCAGAGAATCATGTCATTCGCAGGGGAAATTTGGATACCAGCGTTGGTCGAAAAACTCCAAGCTGCCATTGACAAGAAATCCGCCAACACGCGCATTCAGGAGCGGGCAGCGGAGTATCAAGAGTGGTGGTTGGCAGTCACCGATGCTTTCTCCTATGTTGGCCATCTAGACCAGGACGGAGAGAAGAAGATAGCCAACTCACTCGTGTTACGGGAACCGTGGCAGTGTCTCATCGCTATTTCCACGGGTAGTGCAGCCTTTCTTCGTGTGGGTCCCGTGTGGCGTATCCTCAATCGGGAGGAGATGTCGTAGCCGTCGGGTTTCGATGTAGGGACGTTTCGCACCCCCTATATTCTTTCAGATGGATATTCAGTATTGGGCAAGAATCGGTACGGTCCTACTTAGGACGTTAAATTTCAAACTAGGACGTTACCCCGTTTTCCCCCCGCGAATCAGATGCATACACTCAAGCACTGGCTTTTTCGCCATGACTACATGGTCGTCTTCCTCGCTGTCGGCCTGATTGGATGCGGCCTCTGGCAGGGGGGTCGTCATGAGGGGGAGCTTGGCTGGAAAATGATGATGGCTTTTTCTAGTGGGGGCCTCGCGCTGCTCTACTTCTTCCAAAAACAGAAGCTAGAGGAAAGTCGCCTCATGAAGGAGCTGATTACGGAGTTCAATCGCCGCTATGACACGCTGAATGGACAGTTAACGAAGATTGCGAAGACCACTTCGGCTCCCTTGTCCATGCGCCAAAGGGAAGCGGTTATTGATTATTTTAATCTGTGCGCCGAAGAATATCTTTTCTATACACTCGGCTATGTGGAGCCGCACGTCTGGAAAGCGTGGCACCATGGAATGAAAGTCTATAGGCAGGACTGCCGTATCGTTGCCTTGTGGAACCAAGAGCCAAAAGCATCATATTACGACTTCAATTTCCTCAAATGCGACCCCTGACCATGCAGTTTCAAAACCGAAACAGCCGAATTAGGACAGTAACCCCTTAGCCTTGGTTATTCACGTATCTAACTCCCAACCGGAAAGATCCGAAAACGTATCATGAAGAGAGCATGTCTCACGCTGTTGGCCCTTTCGCTGCTGCTCGGTCCCGCTCTCGCTACGGCTCAGGGTCGATATAAAGACCTCAAGTTCTACGGCAAATGCACCACCGTAACCTATGTTGACCTCCTCACGGACGAAGAAAGCCATATCATGTCCTGCAACAAGCAAGGACTGTTCGACGTAAGCTCCATCGCCATCCGTTACGGCACATTCCTCAATTCTCCCCGCCTCACTATCAGTCTGACTAGCGGCGACGGCGTTTATGGCTACCTTGGGAGAATAATCCCCGTGAAAATCCGCATTGACCAAGGCCAGCTTATCAGCCGTAACGCCATCTGGACCTCCCAGCCGGAGCCACCTCAAACCGCCACCGTCTTGGACGAAGACCTCGCCCGTCAACTACTCCATGCCTTGGCCCGTGGGCAGAAAGCCATAACCCAGATCGGCGACGATAGCATCACATTCGAACTTAACGGCTCCGCCCGCGCCATTCAGGACTTCAAACACCGCGCTGGACTCCAACCCCCGCCAAACCCAAAATAGGACATTGGGGTTGAAAATCGGACGTCCGCCTTCAAATTAGGACAGTACCCTAAATTTTCATTTTTCGTGAAATTTCGCCTTACATGAAAGATGGGAACAACCTCCCCAACGCACGCTCTCGCCTTCCTATTTGGCCTCGGATCATGCTTCCGTTCACACGAAGCCGACCCGAAAACAGGTTCAAACACTGTTCCATAACCCAGGAATTAAGCGCCATTTAAGCCCTGAAAAAAGTCTGAAGTCACGCGAAATTTTCATTTTTCGTGAAAAATTTCTAACTAACTAACTTTACTTGACTTTTCAAAAATTTAGGAGAATTTCGCGTGAAATCTTTCGCTATTTCTCAGGTTCTGAGCGAGAGTGGTCCTGAATTTTACAAAAAAATGGCCCCCGAATTTTACAATTTCTCAGCTTGACCGATTATAGACAGGTCCGCACCGTGGCCATACGCCAAGATCCACTCCTCATCATTGGTATCACTCGGAGGGGCGCGGCTGGCCTCATCTGACAGGCAGGGTCAGGGTCGGTCCCTGGGCTCTGGTCTGTCCCGCTTGCAGGTCAAACAGTTGGCGCAGCAGCATAAAGGTCGATTTGGATTCCAGGTCAGTGTCTTCAATATAAAACCAATGGCCTCGGTAGTAGGTAGCGATATAGGCGTTATCGGGCCGTTCGGCCTTGGTTCTGATCTTGAAGCGACGACCGGCTGGCGTATGCGTCCAGTCGAATATACCCCCGGTTTTCGACGTGGTGATAGTCACCAGTCCGTCGACCTGATGCTGCTCGGGTGTTTCCACGTTCTGAGAGAGATAATACAGCAGGCCGGAGATAGAGCGGGTGCGGACCGCCCACTGCGTCTGGTTCACCTCAAGGAAATCCGTGCTCAGATCAAAGTCCTTGACCTCCCGGTCGAGTTGGAGCAGCGCATAGATGCGATCGATTTCCTGTTGGTGTTGCACATCATCTGCGACCAGCCTCACGGTAATACCGGGGGAGTCGTGCTGTTGGGTTGTGCCGATTTCTATGAGCTGTCGCTTTTGTAAAACGGACAGCGATTCAAGCAGGTGGTTGAATTCTTCATAGTCCGGCTCCTGCTGCGGGGTTGGCCCGGAGGCCTTGGGCGCATTGTACAGGTTGTTGATCCTTTCAAAGCACAAACCGAACACCCGGTCGATATTCCACCCGGACTGGGTCAGCACGAGAATGGCTTCGAGTTGGAGGGGGCTGAGAAGGCTCTTTAGCAGGTTTTCTCCCTGTAACGGTGTATAGGAGATGGTCGGGTTATCGGCATAGCCAAGGCCGACGCCGGGGCTTAGGGAATCCCGGGTGCCGAAATTCAGCGCGGCATCAACCCCGGCACTGGCTTGCAGAGACAAGCTCGTCGTGACGCTGCCTATTTCCAGAAAAAACGTGACATCCCGGTACCGCATCCGTACCAGATTCTGGAGCATCTGCTCATTGATAGACGCGATAATGGCTTCGTTGTAAGCCGGATGGGTACGTTCGATGGCCTGCGGCCCGAAGGTCGCCAGGCAGCCTGACAACAGGCTGGTCAAGGCACTGATCAGGAACAGGGATGGCATAAACGTCGGCAAGCTCCATAGCCGTTAGCGCCCAGCATCGTAACGGAAAAGGCACGCAGGGTCTCGCCGCCTTCAACACACTCCAAGACCAGATAGGCCGTGCCGTGCGCCTCGAAGTAACGCTGCACTTTGTTCAGATGCTCCATGCCTCGGCTCTCGCTTCTCAGCTCATCGGTCTTGGATGGGTCTTACCCCAGGCTCCCGCTCGGCTCAAGGGACTGGAGTTGGTTCCCCTGTCCAGATAGAAGGGGACTTGAGGGTCGAATTGACATGAAGCCCCGAGTTACTCACCATCGCCCGCCGTCAGGGTCTAACCACGCTCATGCAAGACGGCGTGCTGAAATGTATTCAAGGCTTGACCGATTATAAACAGGTCCAGGCCGTGGCCATGCGGTAACGCCTTACAAACTCAGGATTGTCCATCCAGCCCAGTCAGGGACAAGAATGGCTCGACAGAGTACATATGATCGATTCGGGAACGAAATCTACCTGACCGACGAGCGTTGGACTCATATCATTGAAACCCATGATGAAATGCGACAATACCGTACATATGTTCTTGAAACCCTCAGAACAGGAAGGCGCAGCCAGGATGCTTTCGATCCAAGCAAGTATAAGTATGCGAAGGAATTCCTGGATCTTCCCGAGGCATTTACTCATGTTATTGTTGTCGTAAAATTCTCTCGACGCGCCGATCAACAAGGAACCGAACGGACAAACAATTTTGTTTTGACGGCCTATCAGGTCTCACGGAGTTAGTCATGGGATCAATTAGAATCGTGTATGACATGGAAGGAGACATCCTTGACGTGGATTTTCGGCTTACCGGCGAAAAGCCTCAAAAGGGCATTGAATTGCACCCCAATGTCACTCTCTGGACCGATGTAAGCCATAGAACCCCCGTGCGTCTCATGTTGCTTTCTTATTCCCAACTGCTGGAACAACCCGAACTCTCGTTCGACACCCTGAAACAGCTCCCCTCTCAATGGCAAACCGAGGTGATAAAGCTCCTGACACGCGAGCCACTCAAATGTCTGCTGACCTGTCTTGATGAGAAGGCGTTTCGTTTTCAGGTTATCGAACCAAAAGTAAAAGAACTGGCCGCCGAACCCATGAGGCGGGGCGCTTCGGCATAGCGTTTGTTTCATCTCGCCCGTCTCTTTTTTTTCGAAGCCCAGTCTCCCTAGAAAAATGCTCTTCCAAAGGGATCGAGACGAGGTAGCTCGTCTGGCTTATGGGGATGACCGAATTTCAGGAAAGGGATAATATTTGTTTGGGCTTCCTGCCAGACGTTCGTCCTGAGCTAGCCAAAAGGTGAACGTTACCCCAGAATCTTGGTTAAAGTGCTTACAAGTCTATCTCGAATTTAGGATTTTATGAGCGACAAACCGCACCAGATCCAGCTATCTGGAAGACAACAAGAATTATACAAGGCTCTATCAGAGAAAGAACAAAGCTTGGCTGATATATATCTTGGCTCCCTCATGATCCTTCAGCAAACAGAGAATCCCGACTCGCTAGCATTAGCAGCTCATGGTCTCCGGGAGCTTATGGAGAAACTGCCTCGATACCTTGATACCCCTATAGAAGATAAGAAAGGCCCAACCCTCAAGGAGAAAGCGCGGGAACTAGAACAGGCTTGGGATCAAACCCTCGAGAACTCAGGAAGCTATTCGAACTCAGACTGGTCGGGAAACATTGATAGGCTGCTTCGAACGTTTTTAAGGAAGGCAAGTGACTTCTTTACTTGGTTTAAAGCCGAGCGTCCAACGAAGAAACAACAAACGGAGAAAATCCTGCGAGAATTAGACCCATTAGGACAATCTCTCCCAAATCCAATAGAGACGCTTCGTATAGAAGAATGGGATCAATACAACAATTTCTTTCAAAAGATTTCCCATCACAATGCTCAGTCCACTCCGGAAGTCTTCTCTTCCTTTCTTTATGCATTTGAGAATTTTCTTTTAGATAGACTCCTCCCACGAACATTTGAAGACCATACAGAGCTTGATAGCATCATCAGAGAGGGTGAAACTGGTGCCAACCATTGAGACGGTAAGAAAGGCCCTTGCTGCAATAAAACGCAAGGCTGACTATGACTACTTCTTCAGTCAGCTTCAATCACCCAAATGGATTCGCCCCCTTTGGGACGCCGGAATGTTTCAAACCCCCCCGGGGCCTGTACGGAAGGATCAATATATCAGTTTTCCATTTTGGGCAGAGTCCCAATATCTCGTAAGGATGGCTCCACAAAAGCCAGAAACGGTTCTCGATGTCATTCTTCAGATTCCTGATACGGACAATATCCGAGTTCATGAAGACCTTGCTGATGCCGCTCTGGCCATGCCGGCGGAGTTAGCAGCCCACTGGGCTAATAAAGAAGCCGAATGGATCGAGACTCAGGAAGTCCTCCATTCCTTTCTTCCTGAGAAAATAGGCGATCTAATCGAGCATATTGCGAAAGGTGGCCAAGTACAGGAAGCTCTACACCTTGCTAATACTTTACTCGCTATACTTCCGGCCCAAGACCAAGAGGGCGAAGAGAAAGAAGCAGAGTATCGCGGTCTACACCGGGAGAGAACCCGTTTCGATATCTGGGACTACGGGCAGATCCTTGAGAAGAATATCCCAGCACTGGTCTCTGTTGCAAAAACGGAAACCTTTGAACTGCTTTGTGAGCTTCTAAATTCAACCATTAACTGTTCTGAAAGCCAAAGGAGAAATCAGGACCGACGTGATTATTCCTACATTTGGCGTCCTGCCATTGAAGATCATGAACAGAATTCCGCAGCCCCCTATCGTCTTCGAGACCTCTTAGTAACAGCAGTACGAAATACAGCGATCCAAATAGCCACCAATCCTACGCAAATTCCAACTCTAGTTGAAAAGCTAGAACGGCGACCTTGGTTCATCTTCTCTCGTATTGCGCTCCATCTCTTGAGGGTGTGTGCGGACGCTCCACTTGAACTTATTACAGAACGCCTGACAGACCGGGATCGATTTGATGAGATTCACTTATGGCATGAGTACGCGATTCTTGGTCGGGATCATTTTGCTCGATTGTCCCCGGATGCGCAGCAAACGATTTTAGCCTGGATTGAGGAAGGTCCTGATCTCGAGGATTATAGGACATGGTACAAAGAATATCACGAGCAAGACCCAGCAGCGGACGACATACAAAAATACGCTACGCGGCAACGCTTGAGGTGGTTGGCACCTTTACACGAAGTGCTACCAGACGACTGGAAGGGCCGTTACGACACATGGGCTGGTGAAGTTGGGGAACCGGAACACCCAGAGTTTGTCTCGTACAGTTCCGGCGGTTTCATTGGGCCAACCAGTCCGAAGTCGTCTGAAGATATTAGCAATCTTCGTATAGACGAAATTGTGACCTTCCTAAAAAACTGGCAACCATCTTTGGATGAAATGACAGAACCTTCTCCAGAAGGATTCGGGCGAGAACTGACTGCATCCGTTGCATCAAATCCTGAGCGCTTCGCCCAGGACGCTCTCCGGTTCCAGAGACTTGACCCTACTTACGTACGATCCCTCCTCTCAGGGCTACAAGAAGCTGCCAAGGCGAAACAAGGTTTTCCTTGGCAGCCAGTTTTAGACCTCTGTCAATGGGTAGTCCAACAGCCTCGCGAAATCCCCGGCAGGACGGACCGTTACACCCATATTGACCCAGGATGGGTCTGGACACGAAAGAGGATAGCCAGCCTCCTTTCTGCAGGATTCTCATCCGACGCCGGGCCGGCCGAGATTTCCTTCACCCTTCGTTCGGTCACATGGAATATTCTGGACCCCATCACTCACGACGCCGACCCGGAAAAAGATGCTGGAGGAGACCCTGCTACACAATCCATAAACACGACTCGTGGGGAGGCAATGCATACGGTCGTACACTACGCCTTATGGGTTAGGCAGAATCTTGAGAAGAGTCCTGATGGAAAGGCCCGCCTTGAGCGGGGCTTCGAGGAAATGCCCGAGGTCCGGGAAGTTCTAGAGGCCCACCTTGATCCGACAAAAGACCCTGCTGTTGCTATTCGTTCAGTTTACGGCCAGTGGTTCCCTTGGCTCGCCTTGCTAGATCGAAACTGGGCAGAAGAGCATATCCCAACCATTTTCCCCTCAGACGAAACACTCCACCATTTACGCGATGCTGCCTGGGAGACCTATGTCATTTTTTGTCGTCCTTACGATGATCCATTCGAGATGCTTCAGGAAGAATATCGTCGGGCAATAGCCCGACTAGGAGAGGACAACACAAAATGGAGAAATACTTATAATGCTGAGGAGCATCTGGCCGATCACCTGATGACCTTCTATTGGAGGGGGAAAATCTCTTTAGACGATCCTGAGAGTCTCCTTGTACAGTTCTACGAGAAAGCATCCGATAAGGTATGCTTTCATGCCATGGACTTTATAGGTCGAATTCTTCAAGATGCTGTAATCTCAGAAGAGATTCTGAATCGACTGATGAGCTTCTGGGAATATCGGCTTGCAGGGATCAAGGCTTCCGACTCCCCATCATCTCATGAATCTGAAATAGCCGCTTTTGGCTGGTGGTTTGTTTCAGGTAAATTTGAGGATGACTGGGCGCTCAATCAACTCACAGAAGTTCTTCGTATGGTCGGAACAGTGGACTTAGTGGACAGAGAGGTTGTTGAGCGGTTGGCAGACTTAACGTCACTCAGACCGAAACAAGTTGTCACATGTTTGCGTTTCATGGTTGAAGGGGCAAAAGAGTCGTGGCGAATCCAAGGCTGGGGGAATTACCCTCGAAAGATTCTACAGACAGCTATCAAAAATCCAGATCATGAAGTACGACAAGCTGCTGTAGACCTCATCAACTTTCTTGGCGCGTGTGGATACTTTGAGTTTCGAGAGCTTCTACCAGAGGAAGCGTAAAAAACGACGCGCCTTCGTAAGGACTTAGAACTCGTTCATTAGGCCGCCTCGATACTGAGCCTGCCCCGACGGCGAGAGGACGGCTTACGGACAACAATCTCCACGTCCCGCCCCAGCCCTAATAACAAGCGTAAGAGCCGTTCAACCGAGTATTCGCGGAAGTTGCCTCGGAGCAAACGCGAGACATCGGGCTGGGACAGACCGAGCAATTCGGCAGCCTGCGTTTGGGTCAGTCGGCGACGACGGATGATGTCATCAATGCGGGTAACGAGCTCAGCCTTGAGTAACTGGACATCGGCATCGGGGCGGCCCAGATCGGCAAACACGTTGCCACTTCCGCACTCTATTTTCACGTCGTTACTACTCATTACACTATCCTTCATACATGCTTTTGTAGTGCCGTTCCGCGGCTTTCAGTCTATACTTGATCAGATCAATGTCCTGCTTCGGTGTCGCAATGCCTCTCCTGGCCTTCTTCTGGAAAGTATGGAGGACATAGACATCTCTCTTAAACCGAACTGTGTAAACCGCCCTATAGGTATCACCATCATGGCGAGACACTACCTCCAAGACGCCGGGACCCGTCCCTTTGAGAGGCTTGGCATCACGATGCTTGAGCCCGGCTTGAGCCTGATATAAGGCAAACCCAATGTGGTCCTGCACGCTGGCAGGAAATCGCTTCAAATCCTCTTTGCTCGATCCGGCCCATTCCAGGGGTTTCAACTCATTTCGGGCCATATCCAGATTATGGTGATTCCACTATATCTTTCCAATATGGCAGATCGCAACCATCTCTTTGACGAACGACAATAATCCACAAATCTGCCTTTTGTCTCTACAGAAGATTAAAACCAACCGCGCGCCTGGAAGAACCCACCCCGGCGCTTGGCACCATCCCTCCGGGGAGGGGCGCTTTGGGATCGAATTGACACGGAGCCTCGAATTGCGCAAAGTGGAGCGCTGAAACGCACTGAGCCACATTAAGGAGGAGTCATGGCCTACGATATCGTCATTAAAAACGGGACCGTCATCGACGGCACCGGCAGCCAACAACGACACGCGGATGTTGCCATCCAGGGCGACCGCATTGCTGAAATCGGCACGGTGAGCAGCGCGGCCAAACGGACCATCGATGCCGAAGGCAAGCTCGTCACCCCCGGTTTTGTTGACATTCATACCCACCTGGATGCCCAGATCTGGTGGGACCCCGCGGTCTCCTCCTCGTGCTGGCACGGCGTGACCTCGGTGGTCATGGGCAACTGCGGCGTGACGTTTGCCCCGTGCCGTCCGCAAGACCGGGACTATCTGGCCCACCTGATGGAATCGGTGGAAGATATCCCCGCAGCGAGCATTACCGAAGGCATGCCCTGGAAATGGGAAACCTATGGGGAATATCTCAAGGCACTCGATACGGCTCCCAAAGGGGTCAACGTCGGCGGTATGGTTGGTCACTGCGCGGTCCGCTATTGGGCCATGGGTGAGGAAAGCCTGGAAAACAAACCCGCCAACCCCGAGGCCATTGGCAAGATGCGTGATATTGTCGCCGAAGCCATCGCCGGCGGGGCGCTCGGATTTTCTACCTCGCGGACCATTCTCCATCGCACACCGGAGGGGCAACCCGTGCCCGGTACTTTTGCCGAGTTTGACGAGTTGATGGGCATTGCCAGTGCGCTGGGCGAGCTGCAACGCGGCGTGGTTGAGGCCGCGCCGGGTATCGATAGCGGCAGCCAGGAAGACCTGCAACGCGAGGTACACTGGATGACGGAAGTCAGCCTGGCCACCGGCCGACCCGTGACCTTTGGCCTGGCCCAGAGCCGCCCGCATCCGACGGCGTATGCGTCCATGCTGGACCAGATCAACGCCAGCGCCAAGCGCGGCGCCCAAGTCTTTGCCCAGTCCACCACACGGGGCATTGGCGTGCTGTTCGGCTTTGTCAATCGGACCCCGTTTGACCGGGCGCCGGCGTGGAGGGCCCTGCGCAGCCTGAGCCTGGCCGACAAAGTCGCCAAGCTGCGCGACCCGGCCTATCAAGCGCAGATGATACAGGAAGCCAAGGACGATCCACCGCCGATTGATTTCAGTCAGATCTTTATCCTGCCCCAGGGTGAGGTGCGCTATGACCTGGGGACGGCGGACAGCCTCCAGGCCCATGCCGACCGCCTTCGCGTGAGTCCGGGTGCAGCCTTTATCGCCTTGTCTCTCGACAATAATGGCGAGACGCTGTTCAACTATCCCTTCCTCAACCCACACTTTGATGCCGTGCAGCACATGCTGGATCATCCGCAGGTCGTCATCGGCCTGGGCGACTCCGGCGCCCACTGCGGGCAGATCATGGATTCCAGCCTGCCGACCTATTTTCTGAAGTATTGGGTTAAAGAACGCGAACACTTCGCGCTCGAACAGGCCATTCATATGCTGACCGCGGAACCGGCCCAGCTCTTTGGCATTCACAACCGGGGCGTGCTGCGCGAAGGCGCCTACGCCGATGTGAACGTCATTGATTATGACAATCTGCGTCTGCCGCCGCCGACCTTTGTGTACGACTTTCCCGCCGGAAGCGGGCGCTATATTCAAAAGTCCTCGGGCTATGAATACACTCTGGTCAACGGCCAGGTCTTTATGGACGGGCTCGACCATACCGGCGCGTTTGCCGGGCAGGTGCTGCGCAGCGCGTAGTGCTCTGTCTTCACAGTCTGCCTAGCAGGGGCGACCAGCAGGTCGCCCCTCTTTTGTTTATGTCCCCTATCACCATCATTGAAATCAAGGCACGCTGCTCACAGGCCCAGCGTGTCCGGGACTATCTGCGCTCGCACGGCGCAGACATACGAGGCATCGACCACCAGACAGACACCTATTTTCGGGTCCCGCATGGACGGCTCAAGCTACGGGAAGGCAGGATTGAGAATGCCCTCATCTACTACGAGCGTACAGATCAGGAGTCGGCCAAACAATCGAATGTCCTTTTAACCAAGACACCGTCGGAGTCGGCCCTCAAAGCCCAACTCACCCAGGCTTTAGGCGTCCTTGTTGTGGTCAAAAAGCAACGAGAAATTGCGTTTATCGACAACGTCAAATTTCATATTGATCGCGTTGAGGGGCTCGGGCATTTTGTTGAAATCGAGGCCATTGATAGCGAAGACACTCTCAACCAGGAACGGCTCCGCGCCCAGTGCCAGTCATTTCAGAACGCGCTGGGTATTCAGCCGCACGATCTTATTGCCGAGTCGTATAGCGATTTACTCCTCGCCCAGGCGAAGGGGATATAGACAGATGAGCACCTCAATCGGGATGCCATCGTGTCAAACCCTCAGCGGCCCATTCCGTACTACTCCGTCCCGGCCCGATGCGTTGCCGTCCACTGCTGGGACAAGTGCTGGGCCTCGGCGACCTGGGCCGGGGACATCTCCTTGGCCACCAAGTCGCGAACCTCAAGCAACTTTTTGGGGCCGTTTGCGCCAGCGAGATTGAACCACATGTAGGCCAGGATATAATCCTGCGGGACGCCCTCGCCCTTGTAGTACATGACGCCGAGACTGGATTGCGCCCTAGCGTGTCCGGCTTCAGCAGCCCGACGATACCATACCGCTGCCTCCGTATGGTCCTGCGCCACACCCTCACCCGTATTGTACATATAGCCAAGATTGAACTGGGCATTCGCGTGTCCGGCTTCAGCAGCCCGACGATACCATATCGCTGCCTCTGCATAGTCCTGCGCCACGCCCTCATCCTTGTAGTACATGACGCCGAGGTTGAACTGCGCTTCAGCGTCTCCCCGCTCGGCAGCCCGACGATACCATACCGCTGCTTCCGCATAGTCCTGCGCCACACCCTCACCCCTGTAGTACATGACGCCGAGGTTAGACTGTGCCTGAGCGTCCCCCTGCTCGGCGGCCCGACGATACCACGCCGCCGCCGCCGCATAGTCCTGTGGGACGCCTTGGCCCATGTAATATATGATGCCGAGGTTAGACTGTGCCTGAGCGTCTCCCTGCTCAGCGGCCCGACGATACCACACCGCCGCCTCCGCATAATCCTGCGCCACGCCTTGGCCCACATCATACATATAGCCGAGACTGACCTGCGCACTCGCGTCTCCCTGCTCAGCGGCCCGACGATACCACGCCGCCGCCTCCACATAGTCCTGTGGGACGCCTTCTCCCGTGCTGTACATGTGGCCGAGACTGTACTGCGCATCTGCGTGCCCAGCTTCAGCGGCCACTCGGCAGGCAACGAACCGGGTTGTAGGTGCCAGATCAGCCTTGAAACAATCCTCAATATCAACGTCTTCCGCCGCAACGGAGTACGGAGCCGCGCAGACCCACAACAAGACGATATAGACGGGAAACCAAGAAATAAATTTCATGGTGACTCTCTTTTCTCACTGTTTCACCATAGGAGTCCGGTCTGGGCGATCCGGCCACTAGATACCGAATCAGAGCCTGCCCCGGACATGATCCGGGGTCCGGCATGACGAGAGCGAAAAGGTCGCTACAGCCTAGCGTGAATTGCTCTCGCTACCTTTTCGCTGCCTTTCCTGCAGGGTCACGCAGGTGCCGCTGGCCTTACAGACCAGGACCGGTTCTTCGAGCAGGTCCGCAGCTGAGTCAGAAATATCGGGTCGAGGCACGATCACTTTCCAGGCTTCGAATTCGAGCCGCCGCGAGGTCCGCCCGACACGTGTGATACGCCCAGACGCCTCAATAAAGTCGCCGGCATAGACCGGGGCGAGAAATTCCACGTCGTCATACGCGCGAAACAATCCCTCATCCCCGTCCAGACGAATGCTCAACTCTGTTCCCACATCGCCAAAGAGTTGCAACATTTTCGCACCATCAACCAGATTGCCCCCATAGTGGGCGTCCTGGCCACTCATGCGGACCCGGAGCATGGCGGTGGGAAGATCATCGACGGGCTCCATTCGGGGCATGCTTGATTCCTCTTGAGCTATGTCTTATGCGAGTGCCTGTCCGTCCCAGCGCTCGACCTCAACGCGGCAGTCATAAAAGGTGCCGCCGCCGCCAATGTCTGTCAGTTGAGTCGAAGTCACATTATTGACATTGCCCTTCCCTCCGGCCAATTTGTCCCACCAGCCCCAGAAGGTGGCAACCGTGCCGGCCTGGACCCGCTCGGAGATGACGACCGGCAGAACGAATGCGCCACGGTCATTGAACACCCGTACCTCATCGCCCGTGTCCAAGCCGCGGGCGTCCGCATCGTGCGGGTGGATTTCCAGGGTCCGGGCCGTGGATTCCTGACGGCGCATCACCGGCAAATGACCATAGGAGGAATTGAGCGAATCCTTATGCTTGCGCGGCAGAAAATTCAGCGGAAACGGTCCCTCGCTCAGAGTCTCGTGGGGGGGGACAAAGGCCGGCAGCGGATCAAGCCCGGCCCGCTCCATTTTTTCACAAAAGAACTCGAATTTTCCCGAAGGAGTCAGGAAGCCACCCCGCGCCCTGGGCAGCAGGTCGGGCTCTGGGCGGGTTGGCATAAAGGGATGAGACAGGAATGCATCGGCGGATAGGTCGTCCCTTAAGGCTTCGGCGGTAAATACCTCCGCCGAAGCGTGCACCGCCGGCTCGGTGATGCCCAGCCCGGTCGCCAACATCTGAAACACGTCGGCGTTCGACTTGGCCTCGCCCAGCGGTTCGAGCGCCTTGCGGCTGAAGCTGCCAAAATCACCGCCGTAGGCCAGCACCAGATCATCCTGCTCAAGCGGAGAGGTCGCCGGCAGGATAATATCCGCATAGTCGGCGCTATCCGTCAGGAAGAGGTCGTGGACGACCGTAAACAGGTCCGCCCGTTGCAGCGCACGCCGCAGTCCTGGTTGATCGGGTAGGGAGGCGGCCAGATTGCAGTTGTAGACGTGCAGCACATTGATGGGCGGATCAAAACTGGGGTCGAGCAGATGCTCGGCCAGCCGCATCATATTGATCTCACGGGTGCCCTCCGGCGAGAGATCAAAGCGCATGGCCCCTTTGAGATTCTGGGCCGTAAACATGGCTCCACCGAAGTTACACAAGCCTCCGCCGACCTCCCGCCAGGCCCCAGTCAACGCGGGCAGACAGGCAACGGCGCGGACGGCCGCCGCCCCTCCGCCGTTGCGCTGGATGCCGACGCCGGTTCGGATCGCCGCCGGCCGGGTCGTCGCATAGGTGCGCGCCAAGTCCTGAATAGTGGTCACCGGAACATCACACGTCTGCGCCAGATCCGGGAGCGAGAGGGAGCGCAGGCGGCTGAAAAATGGCTCGGAGCCGATGGTATACTGTCGGACGTAGTCAAGGTCGGCCAGCCCCTCTGCTTCAATGACCTTCATCATGGCCAGAGCCAAGGCCGCGTCGGTTCCTGGCCGGACGGCGATATGCTCATCGCACGCCCGAGCGGTCCGCGAACGATACGGGTCAATGGCAATCAGCCGTGCCCCCCGACGCTGTGCCTGACGGACGAAGGGCCAGACATGGAAGCCCGTGTTGAGTGGGTTAGAGGCCCAGAAGATGATGAGTTTACTCTCCACCAGGCCCTCCGGAGCAAAGCCGAAGAACACATCGGAGTAATCCATTGCGCCCAGCAAGCCGCCGGCACAAATCGTGCGCGCCAGAGTGGAGGCACCCAGCGCATGAAAGAAGCGCCGGTCGATCCCGTTGCTCTGATACACCCCGTTATTGCCCCGGTATGAATAGGGCAGGATGGACTGCGGTCCGTGCGTTGCCATCGTGGCCTGCATTTTCTCCACAATGGTCGAGACGGCTTCATCCCATGAAATCCGGACGAACTGTGCCCCGGGTCCTTTCGGGCCGACGCGCTTGACCGGATACAGCAGACGGTCCGGTGCGTACACCCGATCCAGAAACTTGTTGACCTTTGCGCACAAGGCTCCACGCGTAAATGGATGTTCTTTGCTCGCCGTAATCCTGACCGCTCGATCGTGCTCGACAGTCACATCCATGAGACAGGAATCCGGACAATCGTGTGGGCATACGACCTGGGCAGTATGAGTCATAGGACCTCCCCCTTTGTTTCAGGCTCTACCACGGCGACACACAGAAATCCAGGAAAGAAATGACGGTTTCAGAGGTACTGCGTGCGCTTGGCAGCGCTCCGCTGCCAGATAAAGACCCCCGCTCGCACGAGCCAGATTCCTGCAATCACCATCAAGGTCTGCGTACGGCCATTGACATCCCGCAGTCCGCGGTACGGCCCGAAGAGCCAAGGGTCCTGGGCCAGCGTGCGGTGCTTCCACATCCAGAAAATGGCCATCGCCCGCTCTTCTACGGTCTGCGCAACAGCGCCATCCGGTAAGGCGACCTGCTGACCGGCCAAGCGAACTTGCCGGGAGGTATAGATGGGGTCGGAGAGCAGGGCCGGCCACCAAAAGGCCACAAGAACGGTGGCAAGCTGGCACACCCAGTTCATCCAGACAGCCACAGCAGAACGCCTGCGTCTCTTCACCGCACGCCCGCGAGCCATGCCTTTGTCCTTAGTCGGCTCTTTGGAGTTGCGCAACCGTAGCGAGGAAGGTATGAAACACTCGTTCTTTCAATGTGAAGGAGAGGCTATGTGTCACACGTTCTCCCGAATGGCAGGGATGCTCGGGATCGTCCTGAGTCTGGCCTTCGCTGGCCTGCCCTCAGGCTTTGCCGAGGACGGCTATCCTGCGGATTATACGTCCTCAACTCCGGCAGAGGGCGGCAGACGGAAAAGCCTGGACCGCGTTTTTGCGGTCGCGGCGTATATGACCGACAAGCTTGACGCAGCCGGCGGAGAGCAGTCACCGGAATGCTATCGGGCGTGTCTGACCATTCCCCTCAATGAATCCATCGCCTGTGCCGAAGCGAACGATACCTATGCCGGCAGTGCATCATGTGAAAAGGACGCAGCCCAAAAAATGGCGGCCTGCAATCCGCAGTGTAGCGGTTCAGGTTCGTAATCAGACGTGGAAAGAAAGGAAAAGAAGTATGTCAGTCAAGAAGACACTCCGGACGCTATGTGGTGGACTCTGTTTCAGCGCGCTTGTCGCTGCCGCCCCGGTCGGAGCTACGGACGGCTATCCAGAGGGCTATACCCCGTCAGAGCCGGCTGAAACGGGGGCAACGAATATCCTGGCGCGCTTTGGGGCACTCTCAACCTATGTCAACGATCAACTGGAAGCCGCGGGTGGGGATAACGCCCCGGAGTGTTTCAGGGACTGCCTGACGGTCCAGATTAACAGCATCCTGGAGTGTCTGGACCAGAAAAACACCTATGCGACCAGCGAGTCGTGCGAAAAAGACGCGGCCCGGCAGGCCGTCCAGTGCGACCCCAAATGTACGGACGGCTAGAGCAAATTACGATGCTGTGTAGCCAGCCGTCATTCCTGCGCAAGCAGGAATCCAGGCCCCCTGCCCCACCGCCCGCTGGATGCGGGATCACGTCCGGCATGACGGCAGCCACCTGCACGGCTAGAGCTTACTGATCTCTGCCTCGGGCGTAACGGCACAAGAAAAAAGGGCGGTCAGACAACCGCCCTTTTTTCCTTTTGTTCTGACTGGGCTTTAGCCCTTCATCATGGCTGCCAGGGCGGCTCCTTGTTCACCCAGCACCGTCTTGGTGGACTCCCGCTCCTGGATGCGCTGCCACCAGGCGGCCAGTTTGGGCCGGCCCTCGAACGGCTTCTTTGAGCCGAAGTTCGGCAGTAGATTATCCATCAGAAACAGGGTCGGTGCGATGGCGGCATCGGCCAGGGTAAAGGCCTCGCCGGTCAGCCATGGCCCGTCGGAAATGGACGCTTCGAGCTGGTCGAGATTATTATTCACTTCGGCGATCTTGTCGGCAATGAACTGGTCATCCAGGTCCTGGCCGAACAACTTGGGGAAACACGCCCGCATCGGCGGATCGACATACAGATCGTGATAGCGCGTAAGGGAACGAACCGCGGCGCGTCCTCCTGCATCGCTCGGCAGCAGCGGCGTCTCCGGGAATTTATCCTCCAGATACTCGTTAATGACTTCCGACTCGGCAATGAGCTGTCCGTCGTCGGTTTCCAGGGCCGGGACCTTGCCGGTAGGATTAATTTTTTTGTACTCTTTTTGACCTGGGTTCTCGCGCGGGTCAACGAACTCGATGTTGAGCCCTTTTTCATAGGCCGCGACCCGGCACTTCCCGGCAAAATTACTGAGCTGATAACTATACATCTTCATACCAGACACCTCCGTTGGAGAATTTTTTGAGCCCCCAGACTATCCTGGACTCTGGCGGGTAAGTCAACTCCGAGACGCGGGCGATTCAGTTTCGGGCGTACTTGACCTCGAACCGGCGAATCCAGATCGGGTCGCCGTTCTCGCTGCGCAGGCTGACTGTGGCCCCGGACGGAACGGAATGGTCGAGGAGCTTTCTATCCCGGTCCCATTTTTTCTTCACATCGGTCCGCCACACTCGGACGCCGTCGATATGGACCAGCAGCTTGCCCTTGAGTCCGTAGTCCCGCCACTCTCCGACCAGGTTGGTAATGCGCGTCGCGCCGCGTGGCAGTCGGAACGTCAGCACGTTGGTCTGATTGGGGCAGGGGCGCTTACCGGCTGCATTTTCGCCGAGACACGTTTCCTCTCGAATGAAGCCGTATGAGTACACCTGAGAGGAAGGCGGAGACGGATCAAGCCTGGACACGAGTCTTCCGTCCAGCGCACGAATATCTTGCTGGAGATGGGCCAGGATGAACTCGACCTCACGGTCCAGGGCAAATCCGTACGACGCGCGGACATTTCTGAACGCGGTGGTCAGTTCGGCATACTGCCTACGCAACCTGCCTGTTCGGGAGTAGCGAGCCTGTTGAAAACGCAGCGCTGCCTCGTGCAGCGCCCGGGTGCTCAAGCTGGGCCGGTGGGCGCGCAGCAGCGAGCTGCCACCGACAATCCGGTCGGTCAGCGTATCGATTTCCGCTCCATGCGCAAGCGGCAGGCAGAGCGCCCAGACCAGGACGCCAGCCGCAGCCAGCTTCCATTTGCGTTGCCGACTCATCGTGGGAAGAGCATATACCGCCACCCAGTCCTTTTCCACTGAAGGATTTTTTGGGCCGCCCAGCCTATCCCGGACTCCGTCGGCTCGGTCAACTCCGAGACGCACGATGAGTTGCTCTTGGCAGATGAGGCGACCGCGTATATTGCTGAGGCGAGGCGTACGGCGCCACGCGGGGTTACGAATTGCGGGCAGGCCGTGGGTCTCGGACAAACGAACGAAGGGGAGGGTATTCGTGGAATTCGGCATATTTTCGTTATTCGACTTTTTCCGGGATCGACAAGACGAGGTCCAGTATTTTCAGGATACGCTTGAACTGAGCATTCTGGCCGAAGAGTTGGGCTTTGACTCGGTCTGGTTCGGAGAAGAGCATTTCTACTCCTTTGGGATTTGTCCGAGTCCGCAGATATTCCTGACCGCGGTCGCCCGTGAGACCTCGCGAATTCGGCTGGGCACGGCGATCAGTCTGCTGCCGTTTGAGAATCCGCTGCGCAAGGCCGAGGACTTTGCCATGCTCGATATCCTGAGTAACGGCCGGCTCGACTTCGGGGTCGGGCGCGGCATTATTGCCAAACACTTCGAGGGTTTTCGGGTGCCGCTGCGCGAGAGCCGGGCGCGCTATGAAGAGTCGCTGGACATCATCCGCCGCGCCTGGACCGAGGACCCCTTTGAGTATCAGGGTGAATTCTGGCAGGTGCCGTCATTGTCACTCGGCCCCAAACCCGTCCAGCGGCCTCACCCGCCCATCTATCGCGGCACGATCAGCACAGAGTCATTCGAGGGCGCAGGGATGATCGGTGATAATGCCTTCATCGTGCCCTGGCTCACGGGACCCCATCCCGCGGTGCGCAAGCGCGTCCAGCGCTACCGTAGCGTGCTTGAAGAAAACGGCCATGGCCCGAAGCGAACCACCTGCATCTTCTTTCTGTTCGTGGACCCGGACCATAATGTCGCCCTGCGCGAGGGACAGGCCGTAACCCGTGCCTACACCGACCTGTTCACGAATCTGATCCCCGCGGAGCTGCTCACCAAGATGCACACTGCCGACCCGGTCAGACAGTTCATCGACTTCGCCCGGTCCATGCCCGACCAGATTGAGGAGCGTGCGGTGGTCGGCACGCCGGCCGAATGCCGCCGCCGGCTGCACGAGCTGGACGACGAATTTGCGCTCGACCAGGTCGCCTTCTACTTTCACGCCGGGGCGCGCGACCCCCAGCGGGCGCGCTATGGACTGGAATTATTTGCCAATGAGGTCATGCCGGAATTTCGCTAGACCGCAGGCGCGAGCGCACCTCAGCCTGCCTGAAATAAGGAGTTTCTCATGGAATTTGGTCTGTTTTCTCTTTTCGATTTTTTCCGCGACAAGCAGGACGAGGCGCGGTATTTTCAGGATACGCTCGATATCTGCATCCAGGCCGAGGAACTCGGCTTTGACTCGATCTGGCTGGGTGAGGAACACTTCTATGCGTTTGGCATTTGTCCCAGTCCGCAAATGTTTCTGACCGCCGTGGCGCGCGAGACCTCGCGGATTCGGCTGGGCACGGCGATCAGTCTGCTGCCGTTTGAGAATCCGCTGCGCAAGGCCGAGGACTTTGCCATGCTCGATATCCTGAGTAACGGCCGGCTCAACTTTGGGGCTGGCCGCGGTATTGTTCCAAAGCATTTTGAGGGATTTTGTGTCGATCAGGCCGAGAGTCGGGCCCGCTACGAAGAGTCCCTGGAGATTATCCGACGCGCCTGGACTGAGGACCCCTTTGAGTTTCAGGGTAGCTTTTGGCAGGTGCCGTCATTGTCGGTCGGCCCCAAGCCGGTCCAGCGGCCCCACCCTCCGATCTATCGCGGCACCCTCAGTCGGGAATCGTTTGACGGAGCCGGTAAGGTCGGAGACAATGCGTTTATCGCCCCCTGGTTGAGCGCGCCCCATCCCGAGGTCGTCTCCCGACTTCAGCACTACCGGGCCACCTTGCAGGAACACGGACATGGGCCAACCCGGACGACGTGTATCTTCTTTCTGTTCGTCAATAACGATCATCAGGAAGCGGTGCGCGACGCGCGCGAGACCACCCGCGCCTATACCGGATTAATCACCTCATTTGTGCCGCGTGAGGCCCTCGGTCAAGTCCCGGCCCACGACCCCATGCGTACCTACCTCGAATTTATTCTTTCCATGCCGGACGACGTGGAAGAACGGGCGGTGGTCGGCACCCCAGCCGAGTGCCGCCGCCGGCTGCACGAGTTGGACGACGAATTTGGTCTCGATCAGGTAGCTTTCTATTTTCACGCCGGTGGCCGCGACCCGCAGCGCGCGCGTCAGGGTCTGGAACTGTTTGCCAAGGAAGTGATGCCAGAGTTTCACTCGTAGGGGCGCGATCCCCTCACCCACAGTGGATAAGACTACGCTGCCAGCGAAGGAGGGACAGTATGTTGCTCAAGGAGAAGATCGCCATCGTGACGGGTATTGGGACCGGCATGGGCAAGGCCATTGCCCTGCGGTGTGCCAAAGAGGGTGCCCATGTCGTTGGCGCGGAAATCAATGAGGTCACCGGCCGGCAAACCGCGGCTGAGGTGAGCGCCCACGACCGCCGCGGCCTGTTTGTCAAAACAGACATGGGACGGGTAGAAGACATTAATGCCATGGTCGCCACCGCCATGGAAACCTTTGGCCGGGTCGATATTCTGGTCAATAATGCCGGTGTGACAAAAAGCCTGGGGTTTTTTGATGTCACTGAGGAAGACTGGGACTGGATTCATGCGGTCAACGCCAAGGGCGTCTTTTTCTGCATGCAGGCCGTGGCGCGGGAGATGGCCAAACGCAAAGAGGGCCGGATCATTAATATCGCGTCCATCGCCGGCAAGGGCTTTCGGGGCACGTCGAATATCTCGTATGCCGGCTCAAAGGGAGCCGTCATCGCCATGACCCGGATCGGCGCCTCGCAGCTCGCCAAACATAATATCAATGTGAATGCCATCTGCCCCGGCGCCACCCGCACGGATTTATACACCAACGTCATGCAGCAACTCACCGAGCGCGAGGGAATAAGCGAAGAACAGGCGGTCGCCCGGCTGGATGCCTCGATTCCCCTCAAGCGCTCCAACAGCCCGGATGATATTGCCAATATGGCCGTCTTCCTGGCTTCGGATGAGGCGCGCAATATCACCGGCCAATCGTTCAATGTTGACGGCGGGCTGATGTGGGACTGACCGCAAAGACCTGAAACGGAGGGACATGATGCCACACGGAATGGAACATATTCTGAGCGATTTGCGGGTGTTGGATTTTACCCGCGCCCTGGCCGGACCGAGTTGTACCCGGATGATGGCCGAGATGGGAGCCGATGTGATTAAGGTCGAGTCCGCGCCCCGAGGGGATATGGTGCGCGGCATCTCGGTTTTTGAAAAGGAACGCAGCCTCTACTTCATTCAGCAGAATCTCGGCAAGAAGAGTTTATGCGTGAATATCCGCGACCCCAAGGCCCTGGCCATTATTAAGGAGTTGGTGGCGCAGATGGATGTGGTGGTCGAGAATTTCAAGCCGGGCGTGATCGCCCAGATGGGGCTGGGGTATGAGGAACTCAAGAAAATCAAGCCGGATATTATCCTGTGCTCGATTTCAGCCCTGGGTCAAAAAGGCCCCCTGTCCAGTAAACCGGGCTATGACTATATTGCCCAGGCGTATTCCGGAGTCACATCCATGATCGGAGACCCTGACGCAGCCCCATATCTTCCCGGGGTGGGGATGGGTGATGTCAGCACGGGTGTGCATGGCGCACTCGCCGTCGTGTCCGCCCTGCGCTACCGCGACCGCACCGGCGAGGGCCAGCATCTCGATATCGGCCTGCTGGACGTGTACTACCACTATCACGAGGTCAACGTCCATCAGTACAGCGGCACCCAGGGCAAAATGAATCCGACCCGGGCCGGCCGGCATTTAAGCTATGTCTGTCCGGCGGGCGTCTTTCGCGCCAACGGCGGCTCGGTCGTTATCATGGCCTTTCTGCATCACTGGAAGGACCTGTGCGCCGCCATGGATAAGCCTGAGTTGGTGGAACATGAACGCTACAGCAACGATGTGCTGCGACTCGAAAATCGAGATGAGGTCGTCCAGATTATCGAAGAGTGGTTGCAGGCAAGCTTTCCCGATATCCACAGCGCGGTTGCCCATATGGAGCAGTTCGGAGTCCCGGTTGCGCCGGTCTTGTCGGTGGCGGAAACGACGCAGCACCCGCACCTGCGCGAACGCGGCACCGTACGCACCATAAATGACCCCCTTGTCGGCGAGTTTGATATTCCCGGCATGCCGCTCCGCTTTTCCAGTTTTCCTGACGACCTGCCGCTCAAAGCCCCAACCCTGGGACAGCATAACCAGGAAATTCTCACCGCCTACCTGAAACGTTCGCCCGAAGAGGTGCAACAGTTACGTGAGGCCGGCGTCTTGTTTGAAAAAAATTCGTAGTAAGGGGGTGACTATGACGACCCAAGGCGCACAACATGTTCTCAGCGGACTGCGGGTACTCGATTTCACCCGGGCTCTCGCCGGCCCAACGTGCAGCCGCATGCTGGCTGAGATGGGTGCCGATGTCATCAAAGTCGAGTCGGCGCCCAAAGGCGATCTTGGACGAAATGTCTCGGTGTTTCGCAACAAGCGCAGCTTGTTTCACGTCCAGCACAATCGCGGCAAGAAAAGCCTGTGCGTCAATCTGCGCGACCCACGCGGCATGGCGCTGATTACCGAGCTGATTCAGCAAGTCGATATCGTTGTTGAGAACTTTAAGCCGGGCGTCATGGCCAATATGGGTCTCGGTTATGAGCGGCTCAAAGAAATCAAGCCCGACATTATTCTGTGTTCTATTTCAGCCTTGGGCCAGACCGGTCCGCTCGCCCATAAGCCCGGTTATGACTATATCGCCCAGGCGTATGCGGGCGTGACTTCGATGATCGGCGAAGAAGACGACGCCCCCTATATTCCCCTGGTTGGGATGGGCGATGTCAGCACGGGCGTACACGGGGCACTGGCCGTCCTGGCGGCCCTGCGCCATCGGGATAATACCGGCCGGGGTCAGCATCTCGATATTGCTCTGCTCGACGTGTACTACCACTATCACGAGGTCAACGTGCACACCCCGCGCGCAACCGAAGGGGCGCTCAAGCCTACCCGCGTGGGCCGCCACATGACCTATGCCTGCCCCTCGGGTGTCTTTCGGGGCAGCGGCGGCTACCTGGTGATCATGGCGATCCAACACCACTGGCCCGACTTCTGTAACGCTATAGAACGTCCCGAACTTATTGACGACTCTCGTTATAGTACCGATCAGGCGCGCCTCAAGCGGCGAGACGAAGTCACCACAATAATAGAAGACTGGCTGCATACGTTTCCTGATGTAGAGAGCGCGGTTGCTCACTTAGAGAGTTTTCACGTTCCGGTCGCTCCGGTGCTCTCTGTGGCTGAGACGCTCGACTACCCGCATCTGCGAGAACGTGGCACCGTGACAACAATCAACGACCCAATCCATGGTGAGCTCGACGTGCCCGGTTTTCCGCTCAAGTTTTCCGAGTTCCCGGACGAACTCCCCCTCCACGCGCCCACGCTGGGACAGCATAACGAAGAGGTGCTGACTTCGTATTTGGGACGATCCGTGGAAGAAGTCCAACAACTGCGCGAGGCCGGGGTCGTGATCGAGGAGAATCGGTAATTCTTATTTTTGGAGAGAAATATGGCAGGACTGGTTGAGGGCAAAGTGGCGTTGGTCACCGGCAGCGGGTCGGGCATAGGCCGGCAGTCGGCCCTGGCCTTTGCGCGTGAAGGCGCCAAGGTTATCGTGTCCGATGTCGTCGTCGAAGGCGGGGAGGAAACGGTTCGCCTGATTCAAAGCGCGGGCGGCGAGGCCGTGTTTGTGCAGGCCGATGTCTCGCAGGCGGCTGAGGTAGAAGCGCTGATCAATACGACGGTCGAGACCTACGGCCGCCTGGACTGCGCGCATAATAACGCGGGCATAGCCGGCAAGTCTCAGAGCACGGTTGACTGCACGGAGGAGAACTGGGAGCGCATTATTGCCATTAATCTGACGGGGGTCTGGCTGTGCATGAAAGCCGAGATTCCGCGTATGCTGAGCCAAGGCAAAGGCGCCATCGTCAATACGGCGTCCGATGCCGGGCTGATCGGCGTGCCGCGCGCCGGCGCCTATGTGGCCAGTAAACATGGCGTGGTCGGCCTGACCAAAACGGCGGCTCTGGAATATGCCAAGGCAGGGATTCGCGTCAACGCGGTCTGTCCCGGCCCGATTGATACGCCCATGCTTCAGCGCGTCGGCCAGCGGCGCCCGCGTGTGGTGGAGAAAATGGCCGCCGCCCAGCCGGGGGGCCGTTTGGGGCAGCCCGAGGAAATTGCGGCGGCGGTCGTCTGGCTGTGCTCGGACGCGGCGTCTTTTGTCACCGGGCATCCCATGCCGGTTGACGGCGGCTATATGGCGCAGTGACGTCCCTGCCGGAGGCACGACGGTCTGCTTACAACGCGAACGAGCGCTTGACTTCGAGAAAAATCCGACTGTTCCGTCCCGTCCAGTACCGATCGTGGGTGCGGACGGGAGCGGCAAACTGGCCGAACAGACCGGAGCGCGAGCCGATAAAGAAATCGGCCCCGATGGTGGCGGACACATAGTCCGAGAAATCGTACCGGACCTGGGGGCGAATGAGCAGGTCGCCAAAATTGATGCCGTACAGCACCAGAAATTGAGGGTGGAGGGTCTCGTTTATAAAATCGGACAGCAAGAAGAGCGACACCGCATTATCAACGGACTCGCCCACAAGCGCGCCGGGCGCATTGAAAATCACATTCTGGAAGAACTGCACATTCGCCATGAGATTATCGCTCACCGTCCAGTCCACCCCTAAGACATAGGACAGGAACTCGCGCTGCCGGATACCGTCGCGGTCGTGCGGGTCGCCAGACACAAAGTGTTCCCCGAGCCGCAAGCCACCCTCACCGCGAATCACAAACACGTCAAAGGCGTAGTTAAAACTGCCACCAATCAGGTGGAAACGCTCATGCCGGGGCTCGAAACGAAACGTGTTTGGGACACGGAACGGGACCGGGAAGTCGCTCCAGGCGTATAAATAGTTCAGCGACAGGTCCATGTTACGCATGAATCGCGTCACCCGAAATCCAACCTCAGAATCGCTCAGCCGCCAATCCTCGGGTTGATGCACTGCGCGCAAGGCTGAAGCGGGAACGCCCCGAAACTGAAACTCGCTGCCCTGGTCGGCCGGACGGCTGGCCTCGAAGTCGGGCAGCCACAGGCCCTCAAACGTCCAGTCGCTCAGCGTGTAGCCCGCCCGTAGACTCCACAGCGGGATACGGGCATCAATAAAGTCGTTCAGAATGAACTCGCGAAAATCCTGCGGGTTAATCACATCCAGGATGCGCAGGCCGATGGACTCGCCCCACGCGATCTGTTGCCGGCCCAGACGAATATCAAAATCCTCGTAGAGCACGTCGAGATACAGCTCGCGCAGCTCGGCCTGAAACGAATCGCCAGCCTCCAAGCGATCAATGGGGGAGGTATGAAAATCCTCAATATTGGTTTCCAGATGATTGACCGGATCAAACAGCGACCGCCCGAGGATGGTGAGTTCGGCCCAATCGGTGAGTTCAAACTCAATCTCGGCCTGCAACCAGTTCTGGGACTTCGAGAACTGATGTGGCGAGTGGAGCCGCAGCGCGGTTTCGTTTTTGACAAAGCCGGTCACGTCCAAGCGATCCCGCAGGGTCTGAAACAAGCCGGGTTGAGGCTCTCTCTCGGGACGCCGGGCAACCGGAGTGACGCGCGCGGGACTCGGCCGGCTGGCCGGGGTACTCCCCTGAGCGGCTGACGCGGCCTCCGTTTTCGGAGCCGATGGTGCCAGCGGTGATGGTGGTGATGCCGCGGCTGTGACCGGCGGTGCGGACCGAGGGGGCTCAGACCCGGAATCGGACGGCGCTGGGGTCGATTGGGCGAAGCTGTTGGCCTCGGGGCTCTCAAACAGAATCTGCGCCCTCAACTCCGGGACAGGCCGGTCCGGTGCCTGGAGCACCGCACTCACCCGACTGCCCTGTTGCTCCACGCTAAACGCCGGCAGTTTCTCGCCTTTGAGGTCAAGCACAAAACGCAGATGTTGCGGGTGGGTACCCACCCGAACACGGCGCAGGAGCGTATCCTTGGCCGGATAGGCGGCTGAAGGGAGCGGCAGGACCGGCCCCATGACGTCGATCACGAGACGGGTTGGAGTCGAAAGCGCAAAGGCGTGAACGGCACTCGGCGCGTGAGAAAATTGCAACACCACCTGCCGCTGACTCCCGTCGGCAGTCAGATGGACCTTGTGGAGACGCATGACCGAGGGAGAGGCGGATTGGGCGAGCGATGTTCCTGCTCCAATCCAGAGGATCGCGATAAGGCCGAAGACCCAGGTCCTCAGCCTCGTGGGCGTGCTGCTCATAGGGAGAACAATCTAGGGTGCGCCCTTGCGCAGCGACCGTTCGGTAAAAATCGATTCCTTGAGACCCTGGTTGAATCGCACATTGCTAAACTCAAGCTCGGTCTTATGGCCGGTGAGCTGATTTTCCACCACGGTCCGTTTCCAGTTCCAGATCCCGTCAATCTGTGTCCACTCCGTTGTCCAGATTTTGAGCAGGCGGCCCTTGCGGTCGTAAAATTCAATTCTGGGTTCGGTCAGGTTCTCGGCGTTTATCCAGCGGAGCTTTTTGCTGTAGATATAATTCTCCTTGATGGGTACGGACTCCAGGACGTAGAACTTGGTGCCATTGTTCTGCTCGACGCGCAGCAGTTTGTGCGTATCCTCTTCCACCTCCCGGTCCGCCATGTCATCGTAGATGATATCGCTGCCCATAAAGGAGTTTTCTTTATCCCCGGAGGCAATCCGGCGCACCTTGCGCAGGGCCGGCAGGTAGATCCACTGGTCGTCGTCGGCCTCGGCATCTTCCTGCGACCAGTTGAGAAAGGTGGTGTCTTTGACATCGGGTGGGGACTCAAAATAGACAAAAGATTTGCTCGACAGCCCATCCCGGCCCTCATAATCCTTCCAGTAGCGCAGGGTATCGCGCTTGCGCGTCTTGCCCTTGCTATTGGTCAGCGTCCAGACGGCCTCGGAGATTTGATCGTCACCGTCTTCACGCTCGTCAACCATGACGGCAATCTCCCGTCCGCTAGGCTCTCCAGGGACTTCCTGGGCAGAGGCAGGCGGCGCCGCACTCAGCACCCACACTCCCAGTCCGATTATCCATACGATCTTCATACTGTCTCCTTCTCTTGCAGGGTTGAAACTACATAGTCCGTTCTCGTCGGCGGAGCGGGCGACGGCCTTGTCCCGTACACGAACCGTGGCTTGAACGTATTGAGGATGGCCGGCAGCAGCGTCATGGAGGCCAGCAGGCAGGCGCCCATGTTCAGCGCCATCATCGCTCCGAGATAGAAATTAGGCTTGAAGTTGGAGGTCAGAAAGACCAGGAAGCCCCCAATCACCACGGCCGCATTAAAGAAAATGGCTTTGCCCGAGGTGGCCATGGTGGCCACGGTAATCTGCTCCGAGTCGACCAGGCCGCCTTTGGTTTTCAGTTGATATTTATTCAGAAAGTGGATGGTGTAGTCGATCCCGATGCCGATCACCATGGAGGCGGTCATGGATTTGCCCACTTCGAGGGGAATCCCCAGCAGCCCCATCAGGCCGAAGCTGAAGACCATCACTGCGCTGATGGGAATGATGTTGATCAGCCCGGCAACCACGGAGCGGAACATGCAGGTGGTGAGCAGAAACACCGCCAGCAGCGAGGTGACCAAGCTGGTCAACTGCCCGGACACGACCAACTCGCTGAAGCGGTTGCTCATATAGCCCTGCCCGGCAAAACCGATCCAGAAGCCGCTCTTGGTCTCCCAGCCAATGACCGTGGGCGAGATACCCGCCAGCCAGCGCCCGAACCGCACCGTCAGCGGATCGTGCGCGCCCGCCTTATCGCCGTTCCCCTCGGCCAGGCCGAATTCCCGGACCACAAAGTCCTGAATCCGGTCGATCACGCGTTCGATGTCGGAGCTGTGATCCGAGCGCAGAAAGAACGACACATTGGCGTGCTGATAGTCATAATCGACCACCTCATCAAAATCGTCCGGGTCTCCGGAGAACGAGTACAACAGCAGGTATTGGGCAACCAGATCGCGCGAGTAGGGAATGACCTCCATCTCTTTGCGATCCTCGTTCATGACCCGGTTCATGCGTTTGATGAACTCGGCAATGGACAGCGAGCCACCCACAATGGGGTCCTGCTCAACCTCGGCTTGCAGACGGTCGAGCTTACGCAGCAGGTCCGGGTCTTTGAGCAGGTCGGGCTCGTGGCCCTCAATGGCCACATAGATCGGCAGCGTACCCTGAAACTTCTCCCGCAGGACCTCGTCGCCAATACGGATCGGACTCTGTTGGTGGAACACATCAATCCATGACGAGTCAACGTAGAGACGCTGAAGGCCGACCAGGCAGATGAGCATACTGCCGACGCTGATGCTCCACACCAGCAACGGCCGCCGGGCGACCCCTCGGCCCAGACTGGACAGGGTCCGTGCGGCCCAGCCGGTGGCGGCCAAGTCGCCGCCCCGTTTCATTTGTCGCCGCAGGCCACGCCCGGCCCGAGGCGACAGCAGGCTCAGCACCGCGGGAAAAAACGTCAACGAGACGACCATCGCCGCCAGCACACCGACCGAGGTAAACACGCCGTAGTAGCGGATGGGCACCATGGCCGCGGTCAGAAAGGACAGAAAGCCGGCCGCAGTCGTCAGCGCCGTGAACACCACCGGCTTCCACATTTCCCGCATGGCCGCCATGACGGCCGCGTTGGCGTCCGGTTCGGCCTGGCTGAGAATTTCGTCGTAGTAGCGGCTGAGAATATGAATGCCGTAGGCCACGCCGATCGCCATCAGGGTGACCGGCATCATGGTCGAGATAAAATACATGGGCACCTCGACCCAGGCCATCAGGCCCATGCTCCAGATAACGGAGATGATCACCACGGCAAACGGCAGGAGGACGCCGCGCAGACTGCGGTAGGTCAGATACAGCGTGCCGAGGACAATGACCAGGACCAGCGGCATGAAGCGTTCCATGTCGCTCCGGGCGTCTTCGGAGAAGGTCACCTCCATAGCCCCGCGGCCGGCGATATGAAACTGCTCGGGCACGTCGGCCGCTTCTTTTTCCCGGATCATGTCACGGATGGTTTTATAAATCGCCGACCGGCGGGCGACTCCCTCAAGCGTCCCCTCGGACGATTCCATCCTGGCCATAATGAGCAGACCGGTGCCGTCGCGCGACACCACCCAGTCCACAAACATGGCGTTATCAAACAGGGCGTCTTTCAGCGCGGCCAGGGCTGCGGCCGAGCGCGGCGGCTCTTCCATGAACGGATCGACCGCCATACCGTCGCTGGTGCCGGTGATATTATCCATGGTGGCCACGCTGGTCACGTCTTCATCCCGGACGGCTTTGATGCCCGGCAGGAGCGCAATTTTCTCGGAGAACTCTTTGACAATGCCCAGGGTGCGCGGATTGAAGACCCCGTTTTCCTGCGGATTATCGTTCAGGACGCCGACAATAATGAGGTCCAGCATCCCAAAGCGCTCTTCCACCACGTCGTTGTAGTGCAGGACCGGATCATTGGGGGGGATCATGGATTCGGCATCGCTCTCGAAGCGCAGGTATTGGAGCTGCATGGCCGCGGCCAGCGTCACTCCCAGGACGGCCGCAATGACCAGAAAACGAAAACGGATGATGCCACGAAAAATGGACTCCATTCGGTGTTCCTCTATCCTGCCGACGCACTCCCGACCGTGCGCGTGAGCTGGCTCGGGGCGCGTTTCCGAGACGCGCGTGCACTTCTCGGTCTGGTTTTTGTCTGACCGGATTCGACGGTAAGCAGGGCCAGGACCAGGTCCGGCAAGGCGCTCAGTACCTGCTCGCCGGACAGCTTCGGGTCCACATGGCCCACGAGTTTCTGGCATCGCAGGGTGTGAATAACGAGGCCGATAACGGCCAGCGGCACCATCTGGACCGGCAAGGGCTTCAGACTGTCCTGGTGCACACCGCGCGCTACTATGTCCTGCAGGGCGAGGTGCGCCCGCGAGAACCAGCGGTCGGCCAGCACTGCGGCAATCGTATGATGGTCGTCAATGGTGCGCTGCACCATCTGAAACCGGTGCGGCGCGTCATGATAAGCGTCAATGAATACCTGTACTACGGCCCGAATCTGCGCCTCGGGCTCAGTCCCGTCCGTGGCAATGGCCTCAATCTGCGCCACCACGCCGCTCACCGCGTCCTCAAGCAGGGTTTGATACAGGGCCTCTTTGCTGTCGTAGTAGTGATAGATAAGCGCCTTGGTCGCCCCGGCCTGCTCGGCGATCTCCCGGATCGAGGTACCGTCAAAGCCGCGCTCGGCAAATAGTGCTTCGGCCACCGTTCCAATCCTGGCGCGGTAGTCCGGCGACGAAGGTGTTTTGATGGGGCGAGCCATGACAGCTAATAATTAACCGAACGGACAGTTAAGTCAATAGCGGTTGAAGAATGATGCCAGCTCCATAGGTGAGGAGGGGGCAGACTTCCGCCCTGATCACGCTATACTTGGCGAGAGCACTCAACCGCCCGGAAGGAGAACCGTGTGAAATTCGGCATTCTTCAATTCTTTAGCTGGCCGGGACGGCGGACCGAGTTGGCGACCGTATATCAGCGCGGTTTGGAACGGATCCAGATCATGGACCAAAACGGGTATGACGCGGTCTGGCTGACCGAGCATCATTTTAACGACTACAGCGTGTGTCCTTCGATCCCGGTCATCGGGACGTACGCCGCGGCCCGCACCAAAAATATCCGCATCGGGGCCGGCGTGTGCCTGGCCGGCTTCTACCACCCGCTCCGGTTGGCCGAGGAAATTGCGCTGCTCGATACGCTGTCAGGCGGCCGGGTGAATTGGGGAGCCGGACGCGGCTTTGACCTGAAAGAGTTCCGAGCCTTTGGCGTACCCATCGAGGAAAGCCACGCCCGCTTTCGGGAAACCGTAGACATTGTCCTCAAAGCCTGGACCAGTGACCGCCTGACCTATACGGGCCAGTATTTCTCGTTCGATAACGTCGAAGTCCTGCCCAAACCATTGCAACAACCGCATCCACCCGTGTGGACCGCAGCCTCTTCACCGTCGGCCATCGAGTGGGCCGCTTCCGTCGGCCATTCGATTCTCATGGACCCGCACGCCACCCATGCGGAATTGGGCCACAAATGGGAACTGTACCGGGACACGCTCACCCGCCACGGCCATACCATTAAAGGCCGCCAGATACCCATGGCGCGTCTCCTCGCCATTGCTTCCACCTCGGCAGAGGCCGCCGAAGTCGCCCGCCAGGGAGCAAAATGGCTGGTGGATACCTATGTGCCGCCCGAGATGTACGGCGCGGGCGACCCGGTCCAGCGCTATGTTGATGACGTCGTCATTCACGGCACGCCGGAGCAGGTCAGAGACGAGCTCGCCCGCCTGCGTGAAGAAATCCATTTGGACTATATCATCGGCGCCCCACTGAGCCATGAAAGCTTTCTCCAATTCACCGACCATGTGTTGCCTCGGATGGGCTAGGACACAAGAAGGACTACCCTATGAGTGATGTTGCGTTTGGCATCTTTGACCACTTGGAGCGCAGAGCGGACTCGCTGGGTGAGCTATATGAGGGCCGCATGCGACTCCTCAAGATGGCGGATGAAGCCGGCTTTTACGGCTATCACCTGGCCGAACACCACGCCACTCCGCTGGGCATGGCGCCGTCTCCAGGGGTCTTCCTGTCAGCGGCCATCCAGCACACCAAACGCATTCGTTTAGGGCCGCTGGTGTATTTGCTGCCGCTGTATCATCCGCTGCGACTGATCAGCGAAATCTGCATGTTGGATCATATGAGCAACGGCCGCCTGGAAATCGGGGTCGGGCGCGGCGTGTCCCCGTTTGAGCAGGCATATTTTGAGGTGCCGTTCCTGCACTCGCGGGCGATGTTTGAAGAAGCCCTGGAGATAGTCAGCGCCGGCCTGCGCCAGGAGCGACTCACATACGAAGGCAAGTATTACCAATGCGCCGATGTCCCGATGGAGCTGCATCCCAAGCAAACGCCCAATCCTCCGTTCTGGTACGGGGTGATCAATGCGAACAGCCTCCACTTTGCCGCCGAGCGCGGCATGCATATGGCGAGCGGCGGACCCAACAGCGGGATCAAAGACCTGACCGCCCAGTACCAAGAGGTGTGGTCGCACAATCGAGACAATCCGCTCAACCTCAACCCCCAGATCGAAGCGCCCAAAATGGGCGCGTTCCGCCATGTCTTTGTGGCGGACACGGACCAGGAAGCCGAAGCCATCGCCACCCCGGCCTACAAGGATTTCTACGCCAACATCGAAAAGCTGTGGCTCGATTTCGGCGTGGCCCACACCCTGTTCACCCCCGACCTCCAGGTCGCCCGCAGCCTGGAGGTCGCCATTGTCGGCTCTCCCAGCCGCGTGCAGGACGAGATTGCCCGTTTCTTCGAGGCCAGCGGCTGCAACTATATTCTGGTATCGCTCGCCTGGGGCAGTCTGACCCAGGCGCAGTCCGAACGTTCAATGGAACTGTTCGCCAGCCAGGTCATGCCGCAGTTCGGGTGAGAACCGTAGGGCGGACGAGCGCAGCGTAATCCGACAGCCTCGGGTGGCCGCACGATGCTGAGCAGTCATGCAATATGACAACTTGTGAACCTCAATCCCCGGCTCTCGATGGACCCAGTGCCGGGCTGCGGCTGCTGCACCCCTACCTCCGGCGCGCGCATGCCAGAAGTGCAAAGCGCTGGGCCATGGCGGTATGAAGTCGCCCCAGGGTCTGTCCGCAAATCACAACCAACGAGCTAAGCCGCTGTGAACTTCTCGACCGTCAACTGCTCAGCACGGGACTGGGCCTGCCAGAGGTCATAGGCCATCTGCATCCCCAGCCATGTCTCCGGGCTCGACCCGAACGCTTTCGAGAGCCGGAGGGCCATTTCGACCGAGATACCAGCTTTTTCGTTGACCAGATCGGACAACGCCTGCCGGGTCACACCGAGCCCTTGCGCCGCCCGCGTTACCGATAGGCCAAGCGGATCAAGGCACTGCCGTCTCACCACGCCGCCCGGATGTGGAGGGTTGTACATGAGGTTCTCCTTTGTTTTGCTTGTCTTTCTGCTCTCTTCTCCCTTTTCCTTAGTCCGTCCTCCTTATGGGATAACCCCTTCCTTAATGGTAGTCCGTGTAGTTGATATCGACCGCATGGCCGTCCTTGAATCGAAAAGTCACCGGCCAATTGCCCGATACCGACACCGCATAATACCCGCGCAGGTTCCCTTTCAGCGGGTGCAGCTTAAACCCCGGAAGGTCCATATCCGCCGGGCTTCGGCTGTGGTTAAGCGTGGCGAGGATGTCTCTCAGCTTCGGAATGTGTTGCGGTGGCAGCCTCCGCGTCTCGCCCTTTTCGTAGAGGGCTTGAAGTCCACGATGTTGAAACGACTTATTCACCGTCTTCGACTTTTCATCGCCTCTACATTGCTGAGGCCGCCCTGCTTTACCGGCTCAATCGCCGGACCACGCTAAACTGTCGCCCGTCACTTGTCAACTGTCACTCTCTCGTCTCTCATTTCTCACCCTGTCTGTTCTTCTTTCTCCTCTCACCGAACAGCCTGCCCTGCTCGGTTCTTGTCCCACTGGGTGTAGGGGCTCGGATTGCGCGCCCGGGCCACATCGTCCAGCACGTGAAGTCTCTGTCTGTTGATGAGGGTCTGGGTGGGAGTGCTCCCCGCTTGCAAGAGGCGGCAGGGCAGACGGCGGTCAAGGAGGCTCAGCCCTCTCCGCAGGCGGGCTGCGCAGGGAGCCCTCACGGTTCGGGCAGGAAGTGCGCGATCGAGTTGGCGTAGTAGCGCAGCAGGTCGTGCTCGGCAGCGCGCGCTCGGTACAGCCCGTCCGATTCCTGCACCACGTGCCGCAGGACCAGCATCCGCAACCCCACTGTGGTCGTATAGTCGTGGTCTGCCCTCGGGATATGGACATAGGCCCCGCGCTGTTCGAGGGCGGTGAGAAGGGCCTGGGCGTGCGCCTTGATCTCAAGTGCGCTCATGGCAGTGTGGGGATGGTGGAGAAACACGGTCGCGATGAGCGGCACCGGCAAGGCCGGAATGGCCGCGGCAATAGCGTCGAACACTGCGCGGCCCAGCCGCTCGATGGCCGCAAAACGCGTCGCTGAGTCCAAACGGCGAAAATCGGTCGTGGTGCGCGCGGTATAGGCGCGCATGGAAATCGGCGTGCCAAAGTTGACGCAGGCATACCCGAAACGATACCAGCGCCACGCCAGCAGCAGTTTCACATTGTGGCCGAGAAACCGGAGAAAGGTGACGACCGCGTCCGTCCTGCTGCGGGGCATGGCCTGCGGATCGAGTTCGCGAACCAGGGTGCGATCTTCCAGCACCCGGTCGTAATTGATCCCCACCGGGATGAACACGAGGTCGCGCTCCCCCTGGGGGTCGAACGCCGAGACCATGTAGCTGAGGAGGCCGAGCCGGGGCGTGCGAAGATGCCCGTCGCGGGTCAAGCGGCCCTCGGGGTAGAACGCCTGCACGACCCCGCCGGCGGTCGCCATCTGCACATAGCGCGCCAACACGCGGCGGTAGAGCGGATTATCGGAGTCCCGCCGCACGAAGAACCCGCCGAGCGCTTTAATCAAGGACTGCAGGGGCCAGGTCCGCGCCCATTCGCCCACCGCATAGCTCAAGGCGGCACGATTCGCGGCCATATAGGCGACGAGGAGGTAATCTGCATTGCTGCGGTGATTCATCAGAAACACGACGCTCGCGTTGGGTGCGATGCGGGCCAGCGCGGCGTCGTCGGCATAGCCGAGGCGGACGCGATAGAGCACGTGCAGCAGGCGCCGGGCGAGGGAATAGCCAAGGCGGAAATAGACGGTGACGTTGAACGCCGGGACAATCTCACGCGCATAGCACTCGACCTCGCGCAGCAGGACGGCGCGCGGCCGCTCGGACTGCTGCGCCTCGGTCTCGACCGCCGCCATGACCGCGGGGTCGGCCGTCAGTCTATCGATCAGCACCTGGCGTTTTGTCCGTTGGAAAAGAGGGATTTGCAGGGGGAGGCGGGTATTGAGCTCGTCGATCACCCGACTGGCACGCCGGCGGAAAAGCCAGCGGGTGCTGGGTACAAGCAGGCGGTCGAGCACCGCCCACAGGACCAGGGCAGCGGCCACCGCCACGACCCAGGTTGGAAGGGAGATCGGCTCTGTCATTTTCGCGCCAGGCAGGCCGTCGTCACGGCGACCATAGGTTCCACTTTCCCGTGTCAATCAGCCGATTATCCCGGCTGGAGGTTCTGCCGCGTCTCTCAGGATCAGGAGCAAGACTTACCACAGTTGTGTGTGCCGCTGCTACGCACATGCGTGCTCCACTCCCAAAACTGCCCGCTCCTGTACACTCATCAAGACGCATAAAAAACGCGCCGGAGGCCCTTAAGAGACATCTCCGACCGGTCTGCCAGTACGTTGCTGAAGGGGCAATTCTTCCGGTCTGGCGTACCCTCGTTTCGAGTTGAGCTCGCCACGGGCGCGATCATTGGCCTCCACTATCTGTCCCCGCCTGTCCAGGTGGATGACGCCGACCTGGGGGGTGTCGAGCAGCTCGGTCACGGACGCACCCAGCGCCTGTCGGACATGGACAAATTGGCGGATATGAGGGAAGTCTGCATAACATCCTTTAGAGCATGTCAGGGACGTTGACTCAGTCTGTATCAGAGTTCTGGTCCCTCTAAGTAAGGAACTTCTTTACACAATCCTGCCGCTCCTGTCTCCTTTAAAATTGGGGGGGATCACTACAAAAAATACCGATTATTGGCATCCCACCTCCCTTTCAGGAAGAAGTCGGCCTCCTTTGAAATGGGAAGAATTGGCGTTTTGGGATAAACGCATGTAAAATTTGCGTTCCCGGCAGCAGTCAGAAGAACCACAGCAGATACGCCCGCCCCGGACAGGTTAAGGAAGCAGCGTCACAATGACTCACCCGCAGCCGCTCGAACGCAATCTTGAGCACACTCCTGCTCTCAATGAGCACAGTGCCGGGCTGCGGCTGCTGCACCCCTACCTCCGGCGCGCTCATGCCAGAAGTACGAAGCGTTGGGCCAGAGCGGTCGAAAAATGCGTCACCATCGATCATCTCCGGCAGGTGATGGAGCAGCGCGTGCCTCCGATTGTGAGAGAATATTATCGGGGTGGGGCCGATAATGAAATCACGCTCAGAGATAATGTCGAAGCCTTTCAAAGAGAACGCTTTAAGCCGAGAAGTGCGGTCCGGCTTGACGCCGTAGAGATGCGGACCGAAATTCTGGGACACACCATTGCGCTACCGGTTATCGCCGCGCCGATAGGCAGTACCCGCATGCTCTGGCCGCGCGGAGAGGCCGTCGCTGCCAAGGCGGTCGGGGAAGCCGGGACGATATGCACGCTCTCCACCCTGACGGGGACCGACCTGGAAGAAGTCAGCGCTGCCTCGCCAGGACCGTGTTGGTATCAACTCTATCTCGTTGGGGGAAAAGAAGTCGCCGCCCGCGGGATCGAACGAGCGAAAAACGCCGGCTATTCCGCGCTGGTGCTGACCATTGATACCGCGGTCGCCGGGAATCGCGCCCGGCACGAATGGTTAGGCGCCTCACAGGCGATTCATGGCACGCCCTTCCAGAAACTGAAATTTGGCCCGCAAATGCTGCCCCAGCTCTCCTGGCTGAAGAGCTTTTACGCGGACGGCGGGATGATGCAGTTTCGCAATGTCATTCTGGACGACGGACGGCCCATGCCCTACGCGGACGTTGGCGCCCAACTGCGCACCTCGGTTGTCACCTGGGAGCATCTGCCCTGGATTCGGGAAATCTGGGGGACGGATAAGCCCATCCTGGTGAAGGGTGTGCAGTGTGTCGAAGACGCCCGGCTAGCGGTCGAACATGGCGTGGACGGCATTATTATCTCCAACCACGGCGGGCGCCAGATGGATCGCGTCTACCCAACCTTGTACGTCCTGAAAGACATCGCGGCTGAACTCAAGGACTCCAAGCTGACAATCTTGCTGGACGGCGGCATTCGTTCCGGTGGAGATGTCGTCATTGCCCTGGCCCACGGTGCGGATGCGATCTTGGCCGGCCGGGCGTATGTGTATGGTCTTGGGGCGGGTGGAGAAGCGGGGGTGCGCAAAGCGTTTGCTATCCTGAAAAAAGAAATCGAGGATACCCTGCGGCTCCTGGGCTGTGCTTCAATCCACGACCTGAATGCCAAAGAGCATCTGCTGCCGTATCCCTTTCATGAGAGCGTTTCCCGGTAGGCTCCAGCCGCGCAGGGGGCTCTCGTCATGCCGGACGTGGTCCGACATCCAGCGGACGGGGGCTGGGGATCTGGATTCCCTAAACTCACAAACGAAGTGCAACACCTGGTTAAGGTGTTGTCATGGGAAAGCGCTATGGACAGGTCACTATCGAAGAGCGGTGTGCGATTGCCGGCCTACAAGCCGCGGGGCGGTCGGTCCGGCAGATCGCAGCAGCTCTGGATCGCGCGCCATCGACCGTGGCTCGGGAGTTGAAGCGTAATGGGGCACAGACGGGGGCCTACAAGCCGATCTATGCCGACCAGCAGGCGCATGCCCGCCGGTGGCGGGGTTCACGGCTGGAGCGGGACGAGACGCTCCGGGCTCGGGTGCTCGCCCATCTCGCACAGGGCTGGTCGCCTGAGCAGGTGGCCGGGCGGCTTGGGTTGGAGGCGGGCCGGGGGGTCATCTCCCACGAGAGCATCTACCGGTTCATCTACCAGCAGCTTGCGCGTACGAAGGACTATGGGTGGAGACACTACCTGCCGCGGGCCAGGTGGAAGCGGGGCTGGCGCGGCCGCAAAGGCGGCAGTCCGGCCTCCTTCATGGCTTTGCGCCGCCCGCTTGCCGAGCGCCCACCGAGCGCCGCTGACCGCCGCACGCCCGGGCACTGGGAGGCCGACCTGATGCTCTTTAGAACCTATGGCCAGGCGGTGCTGACCCTGCACGAACGTCACTCCCGCCTCCTCCTCGCCCTCCGGCCCCCGGGCAAAGCCTCCCACCCCATCGCCGACGCCCTGGCGCACCTGCTCGGGCAGGTGCCGCCCGCCTGGCGCCGGACGGTGACCTTCGATAACGGGACGGAGTTCGCCCGCCATTACCGCCTCCACGCGCTGGGCATCGAGACCTTCTTCTGCGATACCCACTCGCCCTGGCAGAAGGGCGGCGTGGAGAATGCCATTGGCCGGTTACGACGGACTCTGCCCCGCAAGACCGACCTCGCGGCGGTGCCACAGGAGCGGTTTACGCAACTGATTCAGGCCTACAACAACACCCCGCGCAAGTGTCTGGCTTACAAGACCCCGGCAGAAATATTTTGGGACAGCGTGTTGCACTTGAAATGTGAATCCACCTTCCTGCTTCCGCAGGAATGACGAGTGGCTACACGGCAGCGGGCCTGGCTCTAGCCGCCCGCGCTGAATCGGGGATAGTCAGCCCGGTGCGCCTGTATCCAGGCCCGGATTTGCGGCAACGCCTCGACCCTTTCGTACACCGCCCGGAGTTTCGGGAAATCAGCGTGCAGCACGTCTTCATCTATATCGAACAGTTGGTTCAACCGATTGAAGACGCAGATGTCGGCCCAGGAGAGCTGTGACCCTACCATACAGGACTCCTGAGCAAGCTTTTCCAGACGCAGCAGGGCACCAGGCAGAGTGGTCTCAATCCACGCGGTGATGCGTTTCTGCCGCTCTTCTTGCGGCACCATTTTCATCCCTGGAGTGCCGGGCACACCGTCGAAGCTCATCTTGGCCAGGGCAGACTGGATTTCGGCTTGATGCACGACGATCATATCACTCCGAGCCGCCTCAATGGGGTCCGACGGATACAAGCCGGCCAGGCGCGCGGCCAGACGAGCGATACTGTCGGTCTGACCCAGGAATACGCCGTCCACTTCAAGGGCGGGCATTTGTCCGAAAGGGAGCTGGGATTTGAACGCGGTCAGGTTGGCGAATTCGTCTACGCTATAGCGCCGGTCTGTAAATGCTATCTCACCGACGGTGAACAGAAGGCGGATCGGCTCTCCGATTCCTCTCCCGTGGAAGTAGTGAAACGTGATGTCTGCTGCCATACTCATCATCCCTCTCGGCTATTTTGATCGCTCGGTCTTAGCCTGGAAGGCAGGGCCAGGCAACCGGTGGATCGCCACCATTCACGTTTCACGACGAGAAATCGCCGGCCGGGGCGTCAGGAGTAAGAGGACCAAGGCCAGGGCCCCGGCCGCCGCGCCATACAGAAAAGCGGGCTGGTAGCTGCCACTGACATCCCGCACATAGCCCGCAATCATCGGCCCCCAGGCCCCCAGCACCCCGGCCCAGGCAAACAGAAACCCGGTAATGGAGCCGGCGTGCAAGCGGCCGAAGAAGTCGCCCACCAGGGCCGGCAGCAGCGTGGTCAGGCCGCCGTAGAAAAACCCGAAGGCAGCCGCGCCCGCGTATAACACCCCGAGCCCCTGGGCCGAAAAGAAGAGGAGATAGGCCACGATGTGAACACTCAGGCTCACGGCCATGCCGCTCCGCCGACCGACCCGGTCCGACAGCGGCCCCAAGCAGAGATTGCCCACTAAGGCGCTCACCCCCATGACACTCACCGCCAGGGCTCCGTTTGCATGCGACAGCCCGAGGTCTTGAGCAAAGGCCACAATATGCACAAAGGGTACGGGGATGGTCAGGAACATGACCACCAGGCTGAAGCCGAACAGCCAGAACGACGGGGTGGTCCAGGCTTCCGCCAGGGTCCAACTTCTGAGAGCCGCGGTTTGGCTGCCCGGCAGCGGCGCTGGGTTCTGGGCCGCAGGATCACCGTCAGGCGTCAAGCCTAACTGTTCCGGGTTACGCACCATGAAGCGCGCCAGGGTGAGGAGCAGGACCAGGATAATGAGGCCGCACGCAAAATAGACCGGACGCCAACCCCAACGCGCAATCCCGGCGGCGGTCAACCAGGGGCACAGCAGAATGCCGCAACTGCTGCCGCTGGCGGCCAAGCCTAAGGCCAGACCGCGTTTGCGCTGGAACCATTTGACCACCGTCGTATTACAGGGAATATAGGCGCTGCTCATGCCCAGCGCGGCAATCAGCCCATAGCACACGTAGAGCTGCCACTGGGCCGTCATCTGGCTGGTGGCGATAATGCCACTACCCAGCAACACCCCGCCGGCGGTGACGACCCAGCGGGGGCCGGCCGTGTCGGTCAGTCGGCCGCTGAGCCAGCTACAGCCGCTATAGACCATGGTGTAGAGCGAAAACGCCCCGCCCAGACTAGCGCGCTGCCAGCCCAGTTCATCCAGCATGGCGGGCAGGAACACCCCAAAGGAGTATTGCACCCCGTAGGTCACGAACAGGACAACGAAAGCACAGGCGGTGACGATCCACCCGTAAAAGAGCGCAGGGAAAAGAGGCATGCGAAAGAGGCCACCAAACTCCGTACTGATGATCGGATCAAGACTTGAGAGACGGGTTTGCTCTGGTTCACCCTCATCCTAGCCTTCTCCCTCAAGGGAGAAGGAGCTTGAATCATTATCACTTGCAAGGATGGGAGTATCTTCTACGCCTGCCCGTTGGCCTCCATATCTCGCAGCATGGCCTGTTCCATTTTCTTCATGCCCTCTCGGGTAGAGACATCACACTCGATCCGGCCCTCCGGGGTGTCGACCAGGGTGACGTAGGACCCACGGTGATTGCTGAAAATCTCGAAGGTGGTGCAGCCCTCCGGTCCGGCAATATGCGGGCCGTAGGCCACCCCCGGCTCCGTCATCATCACGTCACCGGGCTTGAGGATGCGCTCACCCACGTCCAGCGTACCCTGCACGACGATCTCAAACCGATGGCAGTCGTGGGCGTGCCGCGGCAGGGTCCAGTTCGGGCCCATCCGCAGCGTCACCACCGTGGGCGGGTTGTCTTTCCGGTCGCCGAGTAAAAAATAGGCCAGTCCGGTCACCCCCTCTAAGGGCAGTTCGACCAGCTCTTTCAGTTCCTGTGGGTATTGCTTCCAAAATGCAGGATCGTCCATTGATAAGAAAGACGCCATATCTCCCCCCTTAGCTCTGCATGCTGTCCATGGGCAGCAGAAAAAACCACAGATCGCGCCGCACCTCGGCATCTTTCATGGCCTGCTGCGCGGCGCGGATGACTTTGCCGGCTTGGGTCGCATCCCGAAACCAGCGCAACCCGGCCCAGGCCGCGGGCGTATGATCGGCAATGGCCAGGGCCGCGGTTTCATAATAGCCCCGAATGTCATGGGCGACGCGAGCCGGCACGCCGGGAATCCCGGCTTCCTTCCATGGCGTTCCCTGGCCAATGCGGATGAACGCCTCAAGGGCAGCGGGAATATCGTCCGCGCCGATGGCGCGACCGGCTCCCACCCGGTTGCCGTATTGTGTGATCGCCCGCTCATAGGCGGCGCGCAGACCACGGGCTTCATCCACCGCGGGATGGACGTCCGGGTCGTGGCGGGGCGGCAGCGGGCAGGCCAGGACTTCGGTTTCCTGGTCCGTTACGGACTCGGCAAAGTCTTCAACCCCTGGTTCGGTCCGTTTCAGCATCGAAAAAGCGTGCGCCAGAACGCGATGCTGAAACGCGGGGTCATTCGGTTTGCCGATCGGACGGCCCAGCGGAAAGTCGCACGCCAGTCCGCGCGGCGGCGCCGTGCCGATCATATGCTGTCGGATCGAGCCGAACGCTACCGTCGTCAGGCCGGCCGCCTCAAAAACATGTGCCAGCGTACACACGGTACGCGTGCACAGCGGTCACACCGGGGTCAGCAGCACAACATCAACGCCCTGTTCCTTGAGCAGAGCGGCGCCTGCCGGTCCACCGTCCATCCGAATCTGGGCCGGATCGAACTGATTACCGGCATAGGCCAGATGCGTGTCCGCCACCTTGCCGATTGTCCCCTGCGCAGCCAGTTCATCCAGCCGGTTGATGGGGAAGACCACATTGAGATCGGCCGCCACGCCGGAGCTGTCGAAGTTCGGGCTCCAATGACCGACCATATAATCGCGCCGGGCGGAGTCCAGCGCCCGATAGCTCGTATCACGCGCCGCAAAATCGTCCTGCTCGGGATGATGCAGCGACGCTGAGGTGACGATGGCTACCGTTGCTTCTTCCAATGGCGGGGGGGTGGTGAATGCCGGGTTCTCAAACACCGGACACTCAATGTCCCGGACGGCGTTCTTGATATCGTGGTCGGCCATGCTTTCTCCTTTCAACTGGCCCCGCTCAGTCGAGCCGATAGGCGCGGGAGACGTTTTCTCCCAGAATGCCGCGCCGGGCGGTTTCGTTCATCGGCACGACCATGGCCTGCAATTCTTCGAGGTAGTTCGCCGGGTGGTCCGGGTGGGGATAGTCGCTCGCCCAGAAGAACTTGTCCGCGCCGACCAGATCGGTCAGCGAGGCGATGGTGCGCTCTTCGGGGTCCGCGGATATATAACACTGCCGTTTGAAGTAGTACGACGGCTTTTCCTTGAGACGCACCGTCGCGCTAAGCGTCGTGCCCTCGAAGATGGCATCCGCCCGGTCGAGAAAATAGCCGATCCAGCCGGCCTGCGATTCCAGGACGACGACCCGCAAACGCGGGAAGCGTTCAAACACGCCGCATTGAAACAGGGTGCCAAAGGCGTGCTGCACGCCCTGGCCGGCGAACAGGTCCACATACCACATGGCCCAGCCGAATTTGTCGTAACGCTGGTGGATACCCCATTCGGGCGGCTCAAACGTGGGATGAATGGCAAACGGGATGTCGCAGTCCTGAGCGGTGGCAAAGACAACATCGTGGCGGGGGTCGCCGTGGGGGATACGTGAAATCGTAAACGGGCTGACAAATACGCCTTTACAGCCGTCGCTGACGGCGCGTTCGATCTCGCGGGCGGCTGCCTGGGGGTCGCCGAGCGACACGTGGGCAATGGGTACCAGCCGGCCGCCCGAGTCCCGGCAGAAGTCGGCAATCCAGCGATTATACGCCTGGCAATAGGCCGCGGACAGCTCGGGGTCGAGCAGTTCGGCCTCCCACAGCAGCCCGAGGGTCGGGTAAAGGATGGCCTTGTCCATATGCTCACGGTCGAGCAGTTCCACCCGCTCTTGCATATCCATGGTGCCGAACGCCGCGCCCTTGACATAAGTCAGTTCCGGCCCCGGTCGGATCGCCCGCACCTCTTCGGGTCGGATCTCACCCCGCATCGCCCGTTGGCGCAGTTGAGTGGCTTCGTCCACCTGTTTGCCCATGCCGCCCAAGGTGCCCAGTGTGCCCGGACGGGTGAGCTTGGCCCGCCGGGTGTCAATCTCCAGATATTCGTAGCCGTCGTCCGGGTCCACGCGGAGACGCAACGCCCGGTCACGATAGGCCGGATCAAGATAGCGTTCCCATAGATCGGGCGGTTCGAGGATATGGCCGTCACAGTCAATGAGTAAGGAATCGGTTGTCATACAGCTCCCCTGTGTGGTATCGACTCGACGCTGTACCAGAAAGCCGGCGAGTTTTCAAAGGCGCCGCCTAGGCGGCCCTGATTTTCGACCGTTTGTGTAATTGACTTTGCTCTCCTATAATGGGCGCTTTATTTTACCCAAGAAAAAACCCAGGAAAAAAAGGAGGGGTGTATGAAAGTCGGTACGATCATGCAGTTGACCAGTTTTGACGGCAAGCCGGACCTGCAAACCTATCAGGAAGAGCTGTCGCTGGCGGATAAGGCAGAAGACTATGGCTTTGACTCGCTGTGGAGTCTGGACCACCATTTCACCGGCTATGTGATGTCACCGGACCCGTGCCAGTTGTTGTCCTATATGGCCGGGCGGACCAAGAAGATTCAGCTCGGCACCGCGGTGATCGTGTTGCCCTGGCACGACCCGGTCGAGATCGCCGAGAAAATCGCCCTGCTCGACCTGGTGTCAGGCGGGCGCACGATCTTCGGCTTCGGGCGCGGCGCGGCCACGGTCGAATACGCCGGCTTCCGGATTCCCATGGATGAGTCGCGTGAGCGCTTTGTCGAGTGCGCCGACATCATTCGCATGGGCCTGACCCAGGAAAGCTTTTCGTACGAGGGCAAGTATTATCAGATTCCGGACATTCAGGTCCGCCCGCGGCCCCTCTCCAATCCCGAGACCCGATTCTATGCCTCGTCGGTCAGCCCGGAGTCGGCTGATATCATGGCCAAGATGGGCTTTGGGGTGTTGATCATCGCCCAGCGCAGTTGGGAAGATACGGCCACGGACTACCAGCGCTACTGCGAGACCGCCCTGGCCAATAACATCACGCCCCGGCCGCCCATCGGCTTATTCAACGTCCTGGTTTCCGACGATGCCAAAGAAGCCGAAGACCTGGCCCAGCATTATATGGGCACGCTGTTTGACTCCATTGAAAACCACTACGGCTTTTCCTCGGGCAAGCTGAAAAGCGTCAAGGGCTATGAGTTCTACGGCAAAATGGCCAAAACCTATGCCAAGCTCAACGCGGACGCGAAGGCCAAGGTCAAGGCGATCGAGTTCTTCCGCAGCCTGCACGCAGCCGGCACGCCGGATCAGGTGCTCGAAAAAATCCGCTATATTCACGAGACGGTCGCGCTCGACCACATGGTCGGCACGTTCGCCTTCGGCGGCCTGCCGGCGCCAAAGCTGAATCGCAGCTTCCAGCTCTTTGCCGAGAAGGTCCTGCCTGTGCTTCAGACCGACCCGGCCTTTCAACTGCCCAAGGAGCAGGCCGAGTTGGTCGCGGCCAGCGCCTAGCCCACGCCTAGAGTGTCAGCGGGGCAGACCCGGCGGTCTGCCCCGCCCTGAGCTGAACCCACCCCCCCTACGGTGCGAACATTTCGCCCAAGACGGTCAGGACTGCTCGTGCAGCCCTGTCGCTGATTTTCCCCAGGCGGCGGACCAAGCGCGTTTTGTCAACCGTGCGTATCTGATCCAGGACGACCTGACCGCTTTTTCTCTGAAAACGGATGGGAATCCGGGTAGGATAAGGACGCCCTTTGGTTGTCAGCGGGGCGACAATAACGGTACCAATATGCCGATTCATCTCATCGGGCGATATGACGACACACGGGCGTGTCTTCTGAATCTTATGCCCTTGTGTCGGATCGAGTCGTACCAAATAAATCTCAAAACGGGCAACTACCATTCCCACTCCGTGGTGTCCCATTCGGTGGCTGATAGAGACTCTTCATCAAGAAGTGTATCGTCTCCGTGTTCGCGCATGTGGCGAAAGGCGTCATCCCAACCGCTCCGAGGCTGTCTAGCCGGACGAATGACCAAGTGATCGTGCCGGAGTTCCAGTTCGACTTGGTCGTGGAGTTGGCACTGTTTCAGGAATGCTTTGGGGATGCGGACACCGCGCGAATTCCCGATTTGGACGAGTGCGGTTTTCATCAGCAAGCCTCCGTTTTGGTCGAGTGCATACAATGTAAGTACGAAAGTGGGCAGACTCTGTCAACTGATTCTCTCACCACCCCTACCCTGGAAGGAGGGAACGGGCAGGTGAGGATTGACACAACCGTCACAAGGGCCGGAAGTTCATCTCCAGCAGCGCTTCGCGGTGGGCTGGGTGGCAGGCGATAATGGGTGCTTCCGACACCTCCGGCTGATCTCTCGTCTTGCGCACCATTTCAGTAGGTGTCACCGGCTCGCCGGAGAGTCGGTATAGCCCTCCCCCGGCCTGCCATAACACCATCGCCGCCGCCGCAATATCGTAAAAGTGGAAACGGGTGAGAAAGGTGGCCTGGAGTGCGCCGGTGGCGACCAGAATGACCTCGTAGCCGGAGACGCCGAAGCTCCGAATCTTGCCAGGATAGCGACTGAGATTCCAATGCTGCACGTCCGATGAGACCCCGAGATAGTCGGATTTTCTGATGTCCGGCTGGACGGGCGGGATGCTGAGCGGGGCCGCATTCCACTCGGCGCTTTTGCCGGGTGCGCTCAGAAAAACATGCTTGGCCGCCGGCATACTGAAAATGCCGATGAACGCTTCCCACAGGTCGGTCTTCGCCTGTTGCCGGAACACCGCCAGGGAAATGCCCCACACGGGGATACCGCTACGGAAGGCCGCCGTGCCGTCAATCGGATCGAGTATGGCAATATGCGAAGCCCGGCGGTTGCCGGACCAGCCCTGCTCTTCGCCAAAAATACCCACGTCTCCGTGAAAGAGCGCTGACAGCTCGTGTCGCAGAAAGTCTTCGATTGCGCCGTCCGCGGCCGTGACCCACGAGCCGTCGGGTTTGAGCGTACTCGGACTGCGGCCATACTGGTTCATGGCCATTTTATCCGCGGCGCGTACGAACTGCCGGATCCGATCAAGCGTCTGCGTTTCGCGCATCTTTCACCGCGTCCGGTCGCCTTACTGGCGCGCTCCTGCGCCCAACTCTTCAAACAGTTCGCCCACCACGCGCGCCGTCCGGGCCGGGTCGTGCCGTACCAGAGAATGGGCCGACATGACATTCCCGAATTTCACCACTTTTATCCCCAGGTCATACAGCGACTCAGTATCGAGCCTGACTTGCGCGGCCTTCTCCTCCTGATACTTGCGCGCCAGTGCTGGGGGAATCTCACCCCGGTGGACAACCACCGCATCAGGTGTCCGGCCCGCATACTCGGCCAGCTTTGCCACGTGCTGAGAGGCGGAATAGCCGTCTGTTTCGCCATGCCGGGTCATCAGGTTGAGAATATAAATGACCGGTGCGCGCGCGCTTTGGAGCGCTTCCGGAATGCCGCTGACCAGGAGATTGGGAATGGTCGAGGTGTATAAATTCCCCGGCGCAAGGATAATGAAATCGCTCTCCTGCAGGGCCTGGACAGCTTCGGGGTTGGCCCGCGCTGCAGGCGTCAAATACACCCGCTGGATCGGGATGGCCGGGTCATGTTTGGGCACATCAATATTGGCCTCGCCCTCGACCAGGCTGCCATCCCCCAGCTCCGCACACAGATGGGCATGATCCCAGGTCACGGCCAAAACGCGGCCGCGTATTTTGAGTATCCGGCTGATCGCTTCAATCGCCTGCTTCTCGGAGTCCAGAATTTTGGTCAGGGCAAGGAAAAAAAGGTTGCCGAAGCTCCGACCCTCCAGGGGTGCGTCTACAAAACGAAAAGAAAACAGATCGCGCAGGAGTTGGCTCTCTTCTGACAGGGCGACCAGACAGCGACGCATATCGCCGGGTGGCAGCACCCCGAATTCATCCCGGAGTCGCCCCGAGTCGCCGCCCGAATCCATCATGGTCACGATGGATTGGACCCACAGGTCGGCATCCGCGCGCAGACCCGACAGAACGTTGAACGACCCAGTCCCGCCGCCAATCACACTCACTCTGCGTCGCATGGGCTCCTTCTTTGGGTCCTTTGAGTCCTTTGGGTCTTTAGGGTCCTTTGGGTCTCATAGACTCAATAGACTCAATAGACTCAATCCGGGTCCACTGCTGCAGTGCTTCCAGGGCGGGACTCGCAAGCCCCTCGGTCTGCCACCGCTCGCCCAGCAGGGCGAGCGGTGCTTTCAGGGCGGGTAAGGGGTCTGCCCCTGGCGTCATTCCAGCCGTTTTCTCTCGTAGCCAGGCGAGCGTGTCATCCAGGCTCAGCAACGACCGGGACAGAAACGCCTGCCGCAACTGAACGATCGTGCTGGTATCGAAAGTACGTTTGTGGTCGAGGTCGATAATATCGGACAGGAGGAGACCCGCCTCACTCAGGCGACAGTCGAGCCGGGCCAGGAGATCGTTATAGACCTGTCCGGCCACGGCCTCGGCCCTGGTCCGGACGGTATCCAAAAGCACTCGCCCACTGAGCGCGGTGTCTGCGCCGTGGGGCAGCAACTGGCAGTAGAATTTAAGCTTCGGCTCCGTGCCTGACGGCCGGATGATCGTCACACAGCCGTCTGTCACGACCTGCAAAACATTCCGGGGAAGCTTATCCGTTTCGCTCACAAAGGCTCCGAAACGCGTCTCGTCCCGGTAATCGATCATATCCGTGACGACAAACCCGCCAAGCTGCCGGGGCGGTGTATCGCGCAGGGAACGCATCAGCCGGTCGCGGCGTAACACCCCCTCGGCTCCGCTCATCATGATGGAGCGATTGACATCCGCATAGCCACCCAACTCTTCCAGGATATGCATATAGTAGTCGAGCAGTGTTTTCCCCTCCTGGCGGAGCTGTTGGTAGAGGGTGGCGAAATAGAGGCAGACCGGCGCGGCATCCTTATCTTTGATGTGCGGGATGAGCATGCCGCCATGGCTTTCCTCGACCGCCAAGACCAGTTGCTCGGGCACACACCGAACGTCGCCATAGGTTCCGGTCTGGTCCAAGGCTTTCAGGACAGCCGCCACATATTTGAAGCCGACGAGCAGGTCGTCCACGATCCAGGAATCGCCCGCCTGAGCCACAATCTTGCCCAGCAGCCGGGTTGTCACCAGGGTCTCAATGACCAGTCCCCTGCGCTGCGGACCTCTGGGGTCCAGCATCAGGAAATAGCACAGCACGGCGGCAAGCTGGTTGCCGTCAAAATGATACCAGCTCCCGTCGGGCAGTCTGGCCTCAAGCCCGACTCTATCCGCGTCCGGGTCGCTGGAGAGGACCAGGCCAATCCCGTGTTTGTCGGCAAAGGCTTTTGTCGGCTCCGTCGCCTGTGGGACTTCAGGGTTGGGCATCCGAAAAGGAATGGCAGCAAACGTCCCGTCCGGGCCCTGGTCGGGCGGGGTCTGCACCGGGAAACCGAGACGGTCCAGCAGCGCGCCAACCGTCAGCAGCCCACAGCCGCTCAGGGGAGTGAATGCGACCGGATAAGCCGGTAACGGGATATGAATCCGGTCGTAGAGCCGCACATAGGTCTGGATGTATGCCTCATGCAACTGGTGGGGAATGGGGCGAATCAGGTCTTGACTCAGGGCCTGGGCAAAGGGAATGGAGTGAATGTCCGTGGCCCGCGCCATGATATCAACCAGCCGCTGGTCGTCCGGGGCGACCGGTTGGCTACCGTCCTGGTCATACACCTTGATGCCGTTATCGTCGGGCGGATTATGTGAGGCGGACAGATTGATGCCGCCGACTGCGCCCAGCTGACCAACCAGATAGGATAGCTCCGGTGTTGTCAGCACGGCCGTGTCGTTTTCCGGCTCGGCGAAATAGGCGACAATGCCGTTCCCGGCATAAATCTCACACGCCAGTTTGCCAAGCGAGCGGGACGACACGCCCAGGAGGGGATGGCTGTTGCCCAGAAAACCGTACACCCCGGCCAGGTCATGAAACACCCGGACATCGTTGGCCACAACCACTGCCAGATCGTTCCGGTTCGGAAACACTGACGCGAGGTATTGACAATGCCCCTGGACGGTCATGGCTACCGTTGTCGGATTCATGCGGTTCGGCCCGTAGCCAACCCGCCCGCGGCGACCGCCCGTCCCAAACGGCAAGACCTGCCAGAAGGCGTCAAACACCAAGGCCAGATGGCCATCATCGAGATGCCGGGCCAGCACCTCGGGATAGGCGTACGGCACCTCACCTGCCAGCCAGCTCCGGAGGCGTTCAGCGGCGTGCTGCCCTGGCTCCCCGTAGTCCTGTCTCAGCCGCTCACCGATCCGTGCGAGGTTGGTCATGTTTCAGATCACTCCTGAGCGTAGTGGCTGAGCCTACCGGGCCGTCTGCGTCGGTTGCATCATTTCCGCGGCCAACCTGAGGGCCGCCTGCATGCTGCGCGGACTGGCTTTGTTGTGGCCGGCAATGTCGAGCGCCGTGCCGTGGTCGGGTGAGGTGCGAATGATCGGCAGACCCAGCGTGACGTTGACGCCGTCTTCCCAGGATAAGAGTTTGAGCGGGATGAGGGCCTGATCGTGATACTGGCAGATTACGGCATCGAATTCACCCCGTACCGCCCGCACAAAAACGGTATCCGCGGGCAGCGGCCCGACAACGTTGCAGCCCGCGCTACGCGCCTGCTCGACCGCCGGTTGAATCAGTCGTTGTTCTTCATCGCCGAACGCGCCCGCTTCTCCGGCGTGGGGATTGAGGCCGGCGACGGCCAGACGTGGCTGCGGCAGGCCGCAAAAACGACGCAAATGCGCCGCAGCGACCGTAATGGTTTTCTCAATCCGCTCCCGCGACAGGACGTGCGGAACCTGGGCCAGAGGCAGATGCGTGGTCACCAGAATCACCCGCAACTGCTTCCCGGCCAACATCATGCGTACCTCGGCCGTGTCCGTCAGCGCGGCCAGGAGTTCGGTATGGCCAGGATAGGCATGGCCGGTCGCCTGCCACAGGGCTTTGCTGATCGGGGCAGTGACCAGCCCGTCCAGGGCCGCGTCCAGGCTGAGACGCACGCCGTTTTCAACGTAGCGATAGGAGGCGTCCCCGCCGACGAGCGTGGGCTGGCCGGGTATGCGTTCGGCCGGCGCGAGCTGGGAAAGAGCCAGAACGGGGAGCTGCCGCGCGTCAGTTGGTAGGGCATCGCCAAGCTGCCATTGATACGGGTGGAGGGAAGACGCCAGACGGACCGCCGTCTCGTGTAAAACCGCCAGGTCGCCAAGGACGATGACTCGACAGTCGGGCGGCGGTGACTGGAGAGCCTTCAGTATGACCTCCGGCCCGACCCCTGTGGGGTCGCCCATGGTCACCCCGAGAAGAGGCTTGATAGGCATGAGCACTCTAGGCGTTCTTCAGAACGGCCAGAGCCAGCCGAGGAGGCCCTTTTTCTTTCCGACCTCCAAACGGTCCGGCGCCACCTCTTCCACCGCAGTATCTAAAGCGACACTCGTCTCGGTGATGCCCGAGCCAAAGTCTTCCGGCACTTCGAGGAAGTCTTCGACGTGATGGCGGAAGCGCAGATCCTCATTAAACCAGCGTGTGTAGCGGTCGCGTAATGCCTCGTTATACAGCTTGTTTTTGATCTCCTCAGAGACAGTCTCCAAGGGTTGCAGGCCCGCGTTCCGTTTGTCTTCGACTTTGAGCAGATGCATCCCGGAATTCGTCCGGAAAGGCTGGCTGATATCGCCATTTTCCAGAGAAAAGGCGACCTGTTCGATGCCTTCGGGCATTTGTCCGCGTTCAAAATAGCCGAGGTCTCCCCCGCTGTTGGCGCCCGGACCAAGCGAGTGTTGGCTTGCCAGATTACCAAAATTTTCGCCTCCCAGCGCGCGCTGACGGACTTGATGCACAAGCCCAACCGTCTCCTGTTCCTCTCTTTCGCTCGCAGAAGGCGACAGCGGGCGGAAAATATGACGGATGCGGATCTGCGCGGGTTGGGTGTACTCATCGATATGCTCATCGTAGTAGCGCTGGACATCCTCGGGCGTGACATTCACCCTGGAGCCGATCTCACGACTCATTAACATCGCCTGTTCCACCTCAGTCGCAACCCGTTCGCGGTAGGCCTCCATAGTCATACCCTGCTCAGTCAGGGCGGCTTCAAATTCTTCATCGTTGAGATTACTCTGGGCTTGAATACGCGCAATATAGCCGTCAATATCTGCTTTTTTGGCTTTCATGCCCTGCTTTTCGACTTCCTTCCTGATCAGTTTCTGCATGACGAGCGCTTCCAAGACCTCCTTATCCGACATCCCGGCGACCCCGCCGGCGGGGGCCATCGGACTCGCGCCCGCCACTTCCCGGAAGCCCTGCATCTCGTGTGAGGTAATCGGCGCGCCATCAACAGTCGCCACAATGCGGTTAATGACCTCGGCCTGACTTGAGGTCGGCCCCAGCCATACGATACAGGCCAGAGCACCGATCAGGATTTGCGTTCTTTTCGTCATGTTTCACCAGCTCACACGATAAAGAGTCAACGTGTCCAGCTTCATATAATATCGTTGAAGGACAGCTTAACTCTTCTCGTCGAGGCTGTGCAAGAGAGTCTTGACCGCCTGCATGACGTCTTCCTGGGGCGCAAGCGCAAACGATACCCGACCGTCCGGGCTGAACTGGGCACCCCGGTCATTACGCTGAATAAAGGCCACCAGCCGCTCGCCCTGTATGGGCGAGTCGGGGTGGAAATGCAGGGTGACGCGCTCGCCCTTACGATAGACGGCGGTGACGAAATAGTGGCGCAGCACCCGGCGCAGGTCCATGACTTCAATAAAATCCAGAACTAAGGCGGGTAGAGAGCCAAAACGGTCTTCCATTTCATAGGCCAAGTCTTCCAGGTCGCTACGCTCTTGCACATTGGCCAGTTTTTTGTAGAAGACCAGACGCTGATTGACATCCGGGATATATGCCTCGGGCAGATAGGCGGGCAGGCCAATATGAATGTCGGGCTCAATCGCCACCTCAATCTCGCCCCCGCGCAGTTCACGGACCGTCTCTTCCAGCATGTCGGCGTAGAGTTCGTAACCGATCGCCGCGACGCGGCCGGACTGTTCTTTGCCCAGGAGATTACCCGCCCCACGAATCTCCAAATCGTGGGCCGCCAAACGAAATCCCCCGCCCAGGTCGTCCAGCTCCTGGAGGACCTCCAGACGCCGCTGGGCGTCCCGGGTCAGAGCGTGTTCGCCAGGAATGAGCAAATAGGCATAGGCGCGCATGGCGGACCGGCCGACCCGACCGCGTAGCTGATACAGCTGCGCCAGACCAAAACGGTCCGCCCGGTTAATGATAATGGTGTTGGCGGTCGAGATATCGAGCCCGGACTCAATAATGGCCGAGCACAGCAGCACGTTCACCCGGTGGTGTATAAAGTCCAGCATGACCGTTTCCAGCTCACGTTCCCCCATCTGGCCATGCGCAACCGCCAGAACCGCCTCCGGCACGAGATCACGCAACTGCTCGGCCATCTTTTCAATGCTCTCGACCCGGTTATGGACAAAGAAGACCTGGCCGCCCCGGGCGAGTTCTTGCAGAATCGCCGAGCGGATGAGGTCTTCATCAAAGCGGGCCACATAGGTCCGAATGGCCTGGCGATCCACGGGCGGGGTTTCAATCACGCTCAGGTCGCGCAGACCCATCATGCCCATATTGAGCGAACGCGGGATCGGCGTGGCCGACAGCGTCAGGACATCGACCTCGTGGCGGAGACGTTTGATCTTTTCTTTATGCGTCACCCCGAACCGATGCTCTTCGTCGATGACGACCAAGCCGAGTTCCTTGAACCCAATGTCGCGCTGTAAGAGACGGTGGGTGCCGATGACGATGTCCACCGTGCCGGCGGTCAGGCCGCGGACCACGGCTTTGACGTCCTGGGCCGAGCGGAATCGATTCAGCAGCTCGACCCGGATGGGAGAGTCGGCAAAGCGCCGGCCGAAAGTCTCGGCGTGCTGTTGGGCGAGCACCGTGGTGGGCACCAGGACGGCGACCTGTTTGCCATTTTCAACCGCCAGATAAGCCGCCCGCAGTGCGACCTCAGTCTTGCCGTAACCCACATCGCCGCAGACTAGGCGATCCATGGGTTTGGGACTTTGCAGGTCAGCTTCCACGTCCTCTATGGCGGCCCGCTGGCCGCGGGTTTCTTCAAACGGGAAACGGGCCACAAACTCCTCGTAGTCGTCGGTGTATGTGGCCAGCGCGGGCCGCTGGACGCTTTCCCGGACCGCATGAATTTCGAGCAACTCGCGCGCCATGGCCTGAATGGCTTCCCGCGTCTTGCGTTTGACGCGCTCCCAGGTCTGGCCGCCCAAACGGTCCAGGCTGGGTTCTTTGCCGTCCGCGCCGGCATACTTCTGGACCAGATTGATGCGCTCGACCGGCACATACAATTTGTCGCCCCCGGTATATTCGAGGTGGAGATAGTCGCCCGTGGTATCGGCCACGCTCAGGTGCTGGAGCCCGTGATAGCGGGCAATACCGTGGTCGGTGTGGACGACATAGTCGCCGGCGGCCAATTGACCCAGACCGGTCAGATAGTCGGCAACCGGACGCGGTCGGGAACGCCGGCGGTGGCGGCGCTCGCCGAAGATCTCTTCTTCAGCCAGAAAGACCAGCCCATCCGCGGGCAGGCCAAAACCCTGAGACAGATGGCCGACCACAATCGCCGTCCCAGCTTTTTTGTCTGATTGGAGGGGACGGTTACTCTTTCTTCCCTGCGCGTCCCACACCGGTTCGACGGGGAGTTCCAGCTCGTAGCCGAGCAAGAGATGCTGGAGGTGGTCGGCCTGGCCTTGACTCGAAACCATCAGATAAACCTGCTGCCGCTCGTCCTGCCACTGCCGAATACGCGCGACCAGAGGCGCCAGGCTTTTTTCTGCGCCCGGCGACGGGGCGCCATGTTTCAAGCCCATATGCAGCGTCGAGGTGACAGTGCAGTCAGCAAAAGAGTGAACGTCCCCAGCCTTTTTGTCTGATTGGAGGGGACGGTTACTCTTTTCAACGGTTTCCAGGCCGCGTACCTCAACGGTTAAGAAGGCGGTGCGCCCGTCCAGGGCCTGTTGCGCCGACAGGTAATAGCGCTCGGGCGGCGGGACAAACCGGCCGGCCTCTCGGGCCGTGGCCACCCGGGATTCGAGTTGTTCCCAAAACGTCGCAGCCGCTCTTTCCTGTTCAGCCGGGTCCAATGCCCACACGACCGTTCCGCGCGGCAGATACTCGCCTACGTGCTCCAGGTCGGGATAGAGATACGGCAGGAAGAATTCGACCCCAGGGAAAGGCAAACCGCTTTTCAGGTTCTCGATAATCCGCTGCTGTTCTCGGTGGGGGATATCGCCTGCATCCAGGGCCTCTTCAATCGTGCGCCAGGCTGCCTGGAGACGCGCGACCGAAAAAAAGCGCATGGGTAAAACCATGATCTCCTCGCAGGTGTCGAGCGAGCGCTGCGAGGCCGGGTCAAACGAGCGCATGGTCTCAATGCTGTCGCCGAGGAACTCGACCCGTAGCGGGTACTGGGCGAGCGGCGGGAAGAGATCGACAATCCCTCCACGGACACTGATTTCGCCTTTTTCCTCAACGAGCGGGACGCGCCGATAGCCCCACTGCAAGCAGTAGTCGACGAAAGCGGACAGTGGGAGTTCGTCTCCGATGCGTAGCCGAAAGGTTGCGGTGATGAACTCTTCCTGGGGCAGGAGCCGTTGGAGCAAGGCCGCGGTCGAGGTGACGAGAATGGGCGTGGCGACGGAGAGCACATCGTACAGCCCCTCAATCTGCGCGGCGATGACCTCACTGTCGGGAGACATGCCGTCGGCCACCGTCACGTCCCAGGCCGGGTAGTAGCGCACCCGCGGGGCGAGGCTCTCTCCGATAAAGAAGCGCAGGTCGGCGGCAAAGGTCTCGGCCTGTTTATCCGACGGCAGCACACACAGCGTAGGATGCGGAGTCTGTTGCAGGTGGCGCGCTATGAAAAACGCCCGCGCCGCGCCCTTGAGTCCGGCCAGGCGGATGACGTTGGGCGCGGGCTCAGCAGCACTGAGCCGCGCTGTTGTCTCAAGAGCAACCGACAGGGGTGAAGCGTGAGACCGACCCGCATCCAAAGGAGTAGACATGTCCAGCATCTGATGTCTATTGGAGGACATGTTTACTCTTTATACGACGACGTGTTAGCGGCTGGCCTGCTGCGCAGCAGCGACAATACCGAAGAGGGGAATCGTGAGCTGTTTTTCTTCGGGATGGTCGGTCAGGACCTCAATGTTGCCACGTATCCTGCCCGGCTCAGTGTCGCCCGAGATATGTAAACGCAGCTCAAACTCTTTGCCCGGCGTGACCTCGGTCAGCTCGGGGACAACGCTGGCGAGCGAACTGCGCACCTGTCCGATGCTGAGGGGCTGAGCGGAGCGGTTCTTGATGCGCACCGTCCGCGTCTCGCCGACGCCCTGGCGGACGACCCCGAACGAGACCTGGGACGGCAGAACAACCACCTCGCCTTCGATACTCCCCACAACCGGAATGCTGATACTCGGCTTTTTCGGGCTCGTGGTGGTAATTGTAATGGTGTCGTTGAGCGGGCCCCGCTGGGCGGTTTTGGAGACGCTGACCTGAAGCGCCTTGCCTTTTTTGCCCTCGACCCGAGCGTCTTCGGCCTGGACGCTGATGGCCGGATGGGTATTGGTGATGTGGGTGATTTCAAAGGTTTTGTTTTGATCGTACAGGACGGTGACCGTGCGTGTGATGGGAGAGCCGCGCTGCAGCCGTCCCAGATACACCTGGGCCGGCTGCACCTGCACCTCAGTAGTAATCTCTCCCTGGAGTGTCAGGGTCGTGACCGGGCTGAGGGGATCGTTGGTATGGACACGGATGTCTTTGGCTTTTTGACCGGCAAACCGTTTCGTGTCAAACGTCGCCTGAATGCTGCCCTCCATGCCGGGTGGAATGGTGTCCGCGGCAATCACCGCAGCGGTACAGCCGCACGAGGTTTTGACGGACTGCACCCGTAAATCCCGGTTGCCCTGATTGGTAAATCGAAACGCATGCGTCACCTGGTCTCCCTGTTCGACCTGTCCAAAATCGAACACGGGTTCGGCGACATGCACCCGAGGACCGATAAAGGCCACCGTATCGGGGGTTGTGCTGTCGGGCGCCTCGCCCTCCGTCTGTCCGACCGCAGGCGTCCCAGGCTCGGCCTGCACCCCTGGGACGACACTGAGACAGACAAGGGAGAAGAAAACGGTCAGCACAAGGGCGGCAGGAGTACCGAAACGCATGGCTATACCTCCTTGGAGGACATCTCGGATGGGTTGGACGGGGGGCGTTGAGACGGGCGCGTCGCCCCATTATTCGAGCGGGCCAGAAAGGTGTCCAGATAGCGCGTGTGCAGCTTGCCGGCTAAGAAATCCTGGTCGCGCAGGATTCTCTGGTGCAGCGGAATATTCGTTTTAATGCCCTCAATCCGATATTCCGCCAGGGCGGCGCGCATCCGTTGGACGGCCTCGGCGCGCGTCTGCGCGCTCACAATGACCTTGGCCACTAGAGAGTCATAGTAAACGGGCACCGTGCTGTTCTCCATCACACCGGCTTCCACCCGAACCCCCATCCCGCCTGGGGGATGGTAGGTCCGAATCGTCCCAGGGGAGGGCAGCATGGTGAGGGGGTCTTCGGCCACCACCCGGCACTCGATGGCGTGGCCCGAAAAACGGATATCCTTCTGGCGCCAGGGTAAGGGCTCGCCCCCGGCCGAGCGGATGCCGGCCTGGACCACGTCTATGCCCGTCATCATCTCCGTCACCGGGTGTTCGACCTGGACCCTGGTATTCATTTCAATAAAGTAGAAGTGACCCTGGGGGTCGAGCAGAAACTCGATCGTCCCGACATTGGTATAGCCGACCGCTCGGGCGGCCTTGACCGCCACGCCGCCCATCCGTTCACGCAAGCGTTTGGTCAGGCCCGGCGAGGGTGCTTCCTCAATGAGTTTCTGATAGCGCCGCTGGATCGAGCACTCGCGTTCGCCCAGATGAATGACGTTGCGGTGTTGATCGCCCACGATTTGAAACTCGATATGACGGGCGCGTTCCAGATATTTCTCGACGTACAGCGTCCCATTCCCGAACGCATTTTCGCCTTCTTCACGGGCAACCGCAAACAGGGTCGAGAGTTCCTGCTGATTCCGGGCGACCCGCAGGCCGCGCCCGCCGCCACCAGCCGCGGCTTTTAGCAGAATGGGAAAACCGACCTGAGACGCCACCGCCTGGGCTTCTTTGACATCCGTGGTCCCGGAAGAGGTGCCGGACAGAACCGGCACGCCGGCACGCTCCATGATCCGCCGCGCGCGCGGCTTGTCTCCCATCAGACGGATATTGCGGACGCGGGGGCCGATAAAGGTCAGGCCCGAGCGCTGACACGCCTCGGCAAAATCGCCGTTCTCGGACAGAAAACCATAGCCGGGATGCACCGCATCGGCGCCAAAGGCCTGCGCGGCGCTGACAATCGCGGGGATATTGAGATAGCTTTCGAGCGGACTCGGCGGCCCGATACACACGCTCTCATCCGCCAGACGGACGTGCAGCGCCCCGCGGTCAGCCGTCGAATACACGGCCACGGTGGCAATTTCCATGGCCCGACAGGCGCGCAGGATGCGGACCGCGATCTCCCCCCGATTGGCAATGAGTACTTTCTTAAACACGTGACTCAGATTTTTATGCAGACCCAACAGACCCAAACTAAACGGGCTCAAGCAGAAACAGCGCCTGACCATATTCGACCGGCTGGCCGTTCTCGACCAAAACCCGGCGGACCCGTCCCCGAATCTCCGCCTCGATTTCATTCATCATTTTCATGGCTTCGATGATGCACACCACCTCACCGGTTTCCACCAGCCCGCCGACGGCCACAAAGGACGGGGAGTCGGGGTTGGGCGCGCCATAAAATGTCCCGACCATAGGCGAAGCGATGGTCAAGCCGGGGTCGAAACCGTCCTGCTCCTGGGCCGCGCCGATCGTCTCCGGAGGCGAAACCGGAGGCGCGGCCGGCTGCGGCTGGGCAGTCGCGGGCACGGAAGCCGATCCCGCGCGCACCAAGCGGACCTCGCCCGCACGATTTTTGACTTCCAGCTCGGCCACGCCCTTTTCTTCCATCAGCTCAATGAGCTTGCGGATATCGTCAATCTCCATAGCTGTCCTTACTCGATGGCCTCCCGGCGGCGACTCTCTTTATAGCATGCTCTGCTCCCGGCGGGACACTGACATCGTTCTGACCGATCCGAGAACGGGTTTACTTCTGGACAAGTGCAACCGCCGCGCGCAGGCCCAGCAGATAGCTGTCCGCGCCAAAGCCGCAGATCTGCCCGACCGCCGCCCGCGCGATATAGGAGTGATGGCGAAACGCTTCACGTGTATACAGATTCGAGAGGTGGACCTCGATAGTCGGGAGCTCCACAGATAAAATCGCGTCCAGCAGAGCCACACTCGTATGGGTATAGGCGCCGGCATTGATGATGAGCGCTGCGTACTGTCCGCGGGCGGCCTGGATCTTATCGACCAATTGCCCCTCGTGATTCGACTGGAAGGTCTCGACCTCGACACCGAGTTCCTGGGCCAGGGCCGCAATCCGGGCGTTCACATCGGCCAGGGTCGTCGTCCCGTAAATTTCGGGCTCACGCAAACCCAGCATATTCAGATTCGGGCCGTGTAAGACAAGAATGCGTATCGACATGAGAAAGGAGAAAGTGTAGGGGCAAACAGTAATAGCGTCAAGGTGTTAGCGTGGGGGAGACCGCCTGCTCGGGAAAAGAAATCAGGCCGAAGTCCGGCGCAGGAAATCACCCAACCGGCCTTCCGCCTTGCGGATATCGTCCTCATATTTCAGCAGCAGATTGAGCGTGGATTTGACGGCCGGCGCGTCTAATTCCCGTATCCCAAGCGCCAGCAGAGCGCGCGCCCAGTCCAGGGTTTCGGCTATGCTGGGCGCTTTCTTGACATCAAGCCGGCGCAGACTGTTCACAAAGCGTGCCACTTGGCGTTGCAGTTGCTCGTCCACCCCCGGTACCTTGAGGGCGATAATCCGGGCTTCCAACTCAACGCCGGGGAAATCGATATAAAGGTGGAGGCAGCGACGTTTGAGCGCTTCCGAGAGTTCCCTGGCCCGGTTGGAGGTCAGCATAACCGCGGGCCGTTGGACTGCCCGGACTGTGCCCAACTCCGGGATGCTAACCTGAAAATCGCTCAGCAGCTCAAGCAGGAATGCCTCGAACTCTTCATCGGCTTTATCCACCTCGTCGATGAGCAGCACAACTTTGCGGGGCGTGCTGATTGCGCGCAGCAGGGGCCGCTCCAGCAGATACTCGCGGGAAAAAATATGCGCTGAGCTCTCCTCCCAGCCCAGGTCCTGGGCCGTATCCGTCTGAATTCTGAGCAACTGTTTCTGATAGTTCCACTCGTATAAGGCGCGGGCTTCATCCAGGCCTTCGTAGCATTGCAGGCGGATGAGCTCGGTCCGGAGCAACTCGGCCAGGACTTTGGCCAGCTCGGTTTTCCCCACCCCGGCCGGGCCTTCTATGAGCAGCGGTTTTTCCAGGACCAGGGACAGGTAAAGCGCGGTCTCGACTTTGGGCACCGTCAGATAGTGGCACTGTCTGAGCCCGGCGTGAATGGCGTCAAGAGAAATCTCCACTAGACCTCGACCACCATGCCGTCGTGGGCGCATTCCAGCGAGACCTCGCCCAGCCGTTCCAGGACTTCCCGACCGATATGGCTGAGCAGCAGGCGTTTACAGCCCAGGCGGTGCTGCTCCTGAGCGATCCTGGGATAGCTGATATGGAACGCGGTCTCGGTCTGAAAATAGCAACACTCACAGATAAACAGATCGGTCCCGTGTGAGTACCGGATCAAATCCTCATTCCAGCCACAGTCTCCCGAATACAACAGCGCCCGGTCGGCGGCTTCGACCCGATAGCCAAGCGAAATATCCCGCTCCTGGTGCGGCACGCGGAAAGGCAGCAACTGCACGCCACAGAGGGCCGTCTGCTGTCCCGGCGTCAATTCCCGGAAGCGCATATCGAAACAGCACGGCCGTTTCGACAACTCACGGTACATGGTGGCGTGGAGGGTACGAACCCGTTCTTCGGTGCCTGGCGGCCCGACAATGGTGAGCGGCCGGGAGCGCGGGTTTTCATAGATATATTCGAGAAAGAGAAACGGCAGACCGCCAAAATGATCGCCGTGCAGATGGCTGATAGCCACAAAGTCTATGCGGTCCGCCGAAATGCCGAGCGATTTGAGCGCGAGCAGCGTGGTCGTGCCACAGTCGAGCAGAAAGCAGGCGTCGGCGGCTTCGACCAGATAGCCGCTGTGGCGGCGTCCTCCATTGCAGAACGCATCGCCCGCGCCAAGCACTGTCACCCGCATGTCTTGCCTCGCACTGCCGAGAGCGGTTGTTTCCCAAAAAGAAAAACGGAGGAGGGGGCTCGGGGGATACTTCCCCCGTAAAAAGGAAGCTCCGTCTCTCCACACTCTCTCTTTGAGCCGCTCTTAGCCCGAGTTCTACCGTGTTTGGTGTGTACGGACAAGGGTTTGTGAGTCAGAAAACGAGTTGATAGCGGACTCCGGCTCCACGTCCGAAGCGTTGGATGAAACCCTGTTCTTTGAGGAGTCGTAAGGCATCGGTGGCAGTGGACCTGGGAAATCCCGTATCTGCGATTATCTGCCGTGTCTGGAGGCGAGTTTCCGGGCGTTCCTTAAAGCATTGCAGGACGGCAACCGCAGCTATTGGGAGCTCCCGAAGCGCCCGGTAGCGTCTGCGATACAGCGCAAAGTCATGCAGGGAACGAGCGATGACCTTCAGCATAAAGCGGAGGACGGGGGCGTACTCGTACCTGTGTGGGTCTGGATGAAAGACGCCGCCAGAGCAGCGCCGCAGGACGATGTAGTAGTCCTCTTTTTGTTTCTCAATATAGCGATCGATAGGCAGGTAGGGCGCAACAACGCGGAGGCTCTCATCCGGCCCCTGAAGCAGTGCTAAAAGAAATAGTCCTCTTCCCAACCTCCCGTTTCCGTCCTGGAAGGGATGGATGGCAAGAAAGCGGAAAACAAACTCAACCGCAACAACGATGGTCCAGGGATGCTCAGGCAGCGTGGCGTTATACCACGCGACGAGTTCCTGCATGGCAGTCTCGGTCAGGACACCCGGCGGGCAGGTTTCAAAGACCGACCTCCTTTCCCCTGTTCGTCTATTCTCCTGTATGACGTTATTGGGGGAGGTTTTATATTGGCCACGATAGTGTGCCGCAGGCGCATAGTACCGGAGCAACTCATCGTGTAAGCCCCGCAGTGTCGTTTCGGTCAGCGGGAACATATCTTCGGCTTGGGCATAGATCAGTTGCAGCAGAGCCCGACAGCCTGTGACTTCGTCGATGCTGCGTTCCTTATCCTTTGAGAGCTTATCTTGGATATATTCTCGTTTATCCAGATAGGCCGTGGTGCGCGCATCGTGAGAAAGGGTGGTTTCTATCCAATCGATTTCCGCATCAGTTAAAATGGCATTCTCGATTCGCGTTGACGCGCCAACCATGCTGATAAGTACGTTCCGACGAATGTAGTCGAGTTCTTCGGTATCCAGTGCACTCAGGAGTTGCTGCATTTGGGCCGTCGCCTGAACAAGCTCCTTTAGCTCCTTCGTCATTTTCTCAGCGATCTGAAATGACAGCATTGTTCCCCTAGTGTCCGGTAATGTCCGGTAATGTTCGGTAGTTCACCGGACACTATCGGATATTTCTAGGTATTTATCAATGGAGTTTTGGGGAGGTTTGCTCAGGTTAAGGAATTGGCGGAGGGGCAACTTTCCACATCAGGACCACTGAGGCCGGGATAGTGCCTCAAAGCTCACGAGTCTTTCCCGCCTTGAGTTCCGCTCGCGCTTCGTTGATGAGGCGGTCCAGCTTTCCAGCCCGAAAGTCAACCTCAATCTGTCTGTCCCAGAGCTGATGGTCAAGTTCGAGAAACCACACCCGAAACTTCTCCAAGTCTTCCGACGAGAGAGGCGGTGTGGCATCTGCGGATACTACATTGGACAACCTGTATTTCAAACACTGTTAATCTCTAACAAACACATGAAGACTATATAGGGGGGGGTCTCGGACATGAATCCAATAAAATCAATAGCTTATTGAACCATGGAATAGAGTGTCGAAAATAAGTCCGATAAAATCAATAACTTATTGAACTATAGGGAATATCGAACATAAATCCAATAAAATCAGTAACTTACATTGAAATTTCGCAGTGCCTTATCTTCAACGCTGCTCTTCCTGTCTCTCAACAACAAGTTTTATGAGCGCTTGGTGCGCTTCGAGCGCCATCACTTCTGTAAGTGGAGAGGCGTCTTCCCCCTATCTACAAATCTGTATAACACTGTTTCCTCTGGGGCGGAGATTGCCACGCCATGCTCATCAACCCCTCTCCGGCTTGGATTTTTCCGTGCGACCGGGCAGCTATCCCGATAAAACAAGCATCCACAACATCAAGCTTCATCCGACTTCTCTTATTCTATCACGTCTGCCGGAAGAGGCGAGCCTTCATCTCGTAAGCTCTCCAGATAGGCAGCGATTGCTTCCTGGATGTTGCCTAACGCTTCCTCTTTCGTGTCACCCTGCGAATGACAGCCCTTAAGAGCGGGACGCCAGATATGGAAGCCCCCTTCCTTTTCTGATTCAAGAATTGCAGTATAGCGCCCCTCTTCTTCCAGCGGTATCCAATGCACTCGGGAAATGACAGCATCTTTCCCTTCTCCCTCCTAAATTTCCTCCCGCTAAGGTTGCGCGCATTAAGTATAGTATAATGGAAAGGAAGAAGAGTGGACGCCTGTCCGCCTGCCAACATCACAGCGAGGTCAAGCCATGCCATATCGTCCCACAGAAGAGAAGTTCGCAGCCCGGGAAAAAGCCCGGGACTTGTATGTCAAAGACGGGTTGTCACTGAATGCGATTAGTCAACAGACCGGCGAATCCCTCAATATGCTCAGAGCGTGGCGCAACCTTGGAGACTGGGAATCCATGAGAGAAGAAAATGCAAAGAGCGAATTCGAACGTTTGAGGGGTCTACGGGACAGTCTGATCGCCCGCGCCGAAGCTCAACTCAAAGAAGGGAAGCTGCCGCACACCGAAATTGGGTTAGTGACCAAGTTGGAACGGACACTCGCTCAGAGCGAGAGAAGAATACAGAAGATGGCCCCACAGATAGCGCTGTACACTATGCAGCACTTTGCAATTTATCTTGTCGAACATGAGCCAGAGCTTGCTAAGGCTTTTGGCGGTCACATTGAAGCGTTTTTCAAATGGGTAATATATAAGGATTTTGTTAATCCGCCAAAGCAGGAATAAATTAAAACATTGTTGTATTTTTATAATCCCCAAAAAATATAGGGGGGGGTCTAAGACCCGAATTCAATAAAATCAATAACTTATTGAACCACATGAATCCTATCTTCAGTGCCGATCTCCCCGGTCTCCCAGCAAAATGTTGATGAGTGCTTGGTGCGCTTCGAGTGTCATCACTTCCGTAAGTGGAGAGGCTTCCTCCCCATCTCTACAAATCCGGTACAGCACTTTTTCCTCCGGTGCGGGAAGTGCTACGCCATTGAGCTTCATTCTATTTCCCCATAGGCAACGATTGCTCCCTGGATAGGGCAGAGCACTATATATGGCAGCCCCCTTCCTCTTCTGTTTCAAGAGTTACAGTATAGCGCATCTTTTCCCCCAATGTTATCCAATGAACTCAGGGAGACAGCAATAACCAACAATGTCAGGAGAACTGCATGCCTGAACTTGCTATCAAAGATGTTCCCCAACTAATGGTCAAGCAGGACTCGCAGCTTGTTCACCCGGATGACCATGAGACGGTGCATACCTTCTGCTATGACTTGGCTGGACATGAAGACCTGCCTCACGTCATAAAGTTTTCAGGTGGTCGGACGAGCGGAATGATGCTCTTCCTTCTGCTTGAATCAACACTATTAAAAGCTGAACGCGGTGATGTCGTACTATTCAACAATACAGCAGCAGAACACCCCGCTACGTATGAATTTGTCTGTCGCTGTAAAGAGATCGTCGAAAAGTCATATGGCATCCCATTTTTTCTGATTGAATTTCAGACCTACGAAGATGCCAGAAGCGGGGAATGGACCCGTCTTCCCTCCTATCGTCTCGTACAGCCAACCCGATGGTCTGAGGCAAATAGAGACGGGTATCGCTGGCGTGGTGAGGCATTTGAGGAGATGCTGTCCTGGAGGGGGTATGTTCCTAATCAGTTTCAGCGGACGTGTACCAAAACACTCAAACTCGAAACCACGCGGGCCTTTCTCCGAGACTGGTTTGCCTGTAAGCCCACCATCGAGCGCCTCGGCCATTTCGGGAAGAGCAGCCGTCTTGATGACGATGAGCTAGTTGAGAACCACATACGGCATAACGGAGGCGTCCCGCGAGAGATATTGCTGGAGAAGAAGCGGTTTGTTCGCTCACGACCCGTGTTTCGTCCAGAGCAACGATTTGCAGACTACTCCGTAGCCGCTTGTCCGCTCCGCAACTCATATCTTGAGGAGAGCGTGGTCGGGAATCATGTGGACTTCGGTGATGATGGTGTTGAATATCTGGCGTTCGTCGGACTGAGATACGACGAGATGCGTCGTGTAGTCCGAGTACGAGAACGCAACAATGGTGGACCCCACGCTGTCGGGTATGAGGGAGAACACGTATACCTCCCGCTAAGCGATATGCACGTAACAGAAGAAGATGTAGACGCGTTCTGGGAGAAACAGACATGGGGTTTGACGCTCAACACTGAGGATGGGCTGTCCAACTGCACCTATTGCTTCCTGAAAGGCGTCCGGGGGTTACGCAATGTGCGTGTAGCGATGAACCACGCTCTTGACAGACAATTAGAGAACACCCCCTGTGATCTTAGCTGGTGGATCGATATCGAAAAAAAATATGGTCGAGACCTCAAGGCAGAACAGCGCGATATTAGGAGCGCTGTTGCGAATGACTTTATCGGATTTTTCGGGACACAAAGCGGCTTCTCGTATCAACGTTTGGCATATTTGCAAGACAGTGATGCCGATTTACCTCGCTTTATGGATACTGTTCTTCCCTGCGACTGTACGGACTGACTGCTCGTAGCCAAGCTACCATTTCCTCTCGACAATCCATCAACTGCTGACATATCCCTTAATCGCTGGGCCGATATAGCTATGAAACAAATCGAGAAACTACTGTAAGGGAGATTGAGCTAACCCATGGGCAAGAAGAAGGTAAAGCGACCGGTGAAAAAGCCTGATCTCCATTTCGGACAGGGAGGAGAGCCATCCGGCTTCACCACGGCCGGCATCACCGGGTTTAGCGACCTTAATCCAGCGGCCATTGTCCGGGAGATCATGCAGAACTCGCTAGACGCGGCGCGTGAGGCCGATCAAGCCGTTGCTAATATTCGGTTTGAAGTAGAGAGGTCCAATTTAGACCAAATACCTGGCATTCGACGCTATCGAAACGTGTTCAATCGTGCGAAGCAAGATCAGCAGAAACTGCGCTCGGGCCACCAAGGGTTATCGGACCAAGCGAAAGATATCGCACAGGCTATTGAGAAATGTCTCTCCTACGAACAGTGCACAACGCTGTTTGCTCTCGACAACGGTATCGGTCTCGACGGAAGTAGAATGAAGGCGATTCTGGCCGACGGGCTGAGTGTTAAGAGCGAGGCGAGTGCCGGCGCCGTTGGAAACGGTCACTTTGTCGTCATACCCGCTTCAGATCTGCGTTATGTCTTATATGGCGGTCTCACTAAGCAGGGACAGATGATCGGATCTGGCCATACCATTCTCGCGTCTCACCAAAGTGATAACAAACGGATGGGCAAGGACGGGTATTTTGTCAAGGACCTCAAACACGACCTTTTCGATCCGTATGTTTTTCCACAGGATAACGAGATCCCGGAATACCTGCGAAGCAAGCTGGAGTGGATCGCTGACCAATGGCAGTCAGGTACGATTGTGGCTGTTCCTGGGTTCAATAATTTTCGTGAATCGAACAACTCTCTATGGGGTATGATATCGAAGGCCGCAGCATGTAGCTTCTTTGCGGCGTTCGCGCAGAAGGAGCTTCGTGTGGAGGTTGTGGAGAATGGCGAAATCCAATTTCTTGATGACACTACTATTGACACGACATTGAACAAATTTCGTGATGAGAAACGAACACGCAGCAAGTTCTTGTCTGGGTCACGGGCCTTAGCTGCATTCGAGACAGTACAGATTGGGCAGGATGTCACCGTTCATACAGAGATCGGCAATGTTTCTATGAAATTGCGGGAAGTGACGGATGGAAAGACACGGATTGATCTTTGTCGAAATGGGATGTGGATTACAGATAAGCTACCGAGCAAACTTCGGGAATCTCAATTCACCGGCTTAAAGCCGTTTCACTGCGTTTTGTTGCTTAATGCTAAAGACGGTAAAATCCATCAACTTGTGCGTAAGGCCGAGGGACCACTACATAATCAACTTGAGACAAAAAAACTAACCTCGCGAGATGAACGCAAGAAGCTAACCGAAGCAATGGACGCTATTGCATCGAAGATACGAGAGATCATTCCAGAATATGACAGTGAACGATTCAAGATACCAGATGTCCTGTCTATCACCTCGCACGGCATTGCCTCGGGAGGGCGACGGTCTTCCAGAGTGGGGAACTTTAATGAGGTGAGAAGACGCCGGGTCGTACCGACAGCCGAGACCGACAACGTAGCAGAAGATAGTCCAGAATACTCCGAATCTGAAAGGAACTCGTCCAACAACGGGGGCACTAGCCCACGAACGGGAGGGCGTAATAGCTTTCGCCGGTCGGGGAATCCTCTTCGGTTCCGTGCTCTTTCTGTTCCTACAGCCCCACGCTCCTACCGTGTGGAGATAATGTCCGACGAAAAAGCAGTGGAAGGCGAAGCCCGGTTCATACTTGATGAGGGCTTGGATGAAAGCTGTGATGATTGGGGTAAAGAAGACTTTGTACGGCTGAAGACCGTCACGGTCGATGGCTGCCCGGTGATAGGAAATGCACTGACCCGCAATGAAAAAGGTGAGGTTCTTGGGGTTCGACTAGGAGTTCTCGAGCCCGGAAAAGCTCTTGGCCTAGAAATCACTTACGAGCTTCCAGAAGGGATCAATCTACCCGACGAGGTACCGGCTGTGCTCAGGACCGAGATCATGCGTCGTGCCGTTACTTCGCCGAAACAGGAGACCAAATGATGCCGCAGGATGATGGGATTATCCGCTGTCTTCCATATCCAATCCTTGAAGACGGCAATCTATCTTACCCTAGGGGAGGCTATGAGGTTGACGCAAAACCACAGGACGACGGTACTTCCGTAATCCTCCATCACACAATTCGAGACGCACCTTTTCTCGACCGGATACTTCAACAAGGTAAAGCTAAGTATGGATGTCTCGTATCTGTGCCACTCACGGGATACCGAAATTTGGATCTCTCCGACGGTGCGTACCAACAGGTTTCATGGGACATTAATGTAGTGGGCGAACCGCCCATGTTACGCCCACTCATTCTTTCTGTTTCCGAAATTTCATGTATGTTGGAGCCCGAGGACGGAGTAGCGGAAGCGTGGCAGGGACAGAATGTCACGTTTCCCAGAGGCGCGCGTTTGGCATTGAGTAGATATTTGCGGCCCTCCTCGTCTCTCCACGAGTTGCTTGATGTAAGGAAAGCAGACCTACCAGCGGGCAGTTTTAAGGTTAAGGCATGCTCGGAGGACGGATTTTATTTTCAGGTTTCAGTTGCCCCAGATTTGTTCCCATTTCTCCAGAACGCCGGAGAGTATAAGAATCACCGCGACAGCCTCCTTACCCACGTCACAAGTCGGTGTTTTGAAATTCTCAAGGAAGAGGCTCCCAAGGAGGAGGGGGACGATGAAGAAGGTCCGGCATGGTGGGAGAAGTACCCAAATTTGTCCGCCTTATCTGAAGAGTTGAAAAGGAAGAATCTACCCGTCTGGGATGATGGTGATTTTTTTGCGGATGAAGTGGCAACCAAGCTATATCCTCACCGTCCTCCACTCGAATCGTAAGGATATCGTATGGCTTACGAAAAATTCGAAGAGTTCGAGGATGCCTCGTACACTTCACTACGCAGAATTCTGATTAAGTCAAAAGGTTCCGACCAGCAGCGGGAGTTTCTGTCAATCCTACGTTCTAGTTCCGACTACACAGAGTGGGTGAGAAGCCGAGTCAAGACAGAGTCTGGCGAGGAACTCCCAATCCTTGAAGAGAACTTGACCGAGGCTGAATTCAAGGAACCACCAAGGAGTACTGAGCGGCAAATTTTTGAGTTTTGGAAGGAAATCCCCCCGGCAAGCGCATGTCGTGTCACCTTTTGGGGCTTTATGACATTGCGCCATATAGAAGAAGGCAGGATTCAATCGAGTTTTCTTGCCGCAGACAATAAGGCAGCATCTGGTGGCCTTGAGCGGATTGAGCGTGTTTTGAAGGCAGGAAGCGAAAAAGAGATTGATGCCACTGTGCGAACGGCCTTACGGCGGATGGGAGGATTGCCGGAGGCACGTGGTAATAAGAGCGTCTATGTGAACTGCTCATTTGCACGGGCGTGGTGGCGCAGGTATGTCGCCAATGAGGTTCGTGAAAATACAAGCGCAGTATTGGGGGATGTTATTAAGGTTTTGGGAAGTTCGCCTCAGTATTGGGAAAATCTAATCATCTTTGTCGTATCGAGAAATTCTATTGTTGGCGACGTGAAAGTTCGCACTGCTCTCATATGGGCCTTGTCCGAATTTGTTAATGAAGAAGAAAGAAGACACCTATTTCAAGCAAATCGGTTGGGGACAATTCTACGGCTCATCGGCATCCGCTCGGCATTGCAAGAGCTTGGCGTCTTTCCAATTGAAGAACTCAAGGAACTGATGAAAATTTGGCTGACTGAAAGCCGAATTCAAAAGGCGTAGTGAAGGGGATAGTTTGACTCTATCCTTCTCTTCTAAGTCTTCCCCCATGTCAGGAGATACCTAGTTTTCTCTCTGTTCAGTGCCGGCGCGTTTCCGCGAGTATCTCCGCTACCCGTTCCTCGGTTCGAGCTGAGAATTTTCTAACTTCCAAGAGCATTTGCCCCATGTCCCGCAAAATCGTCTGGGACTCCTGATGTTGGCGAGCAGAGTCTTGCTTTGCCAGCACGACAAGCTGAGCCAAGTAGTTGGTCTGCTTGGTGAGTCCCTTGTCGTTCGCTTCCAGCGTCGCCAGCTTTTGGAGAATTTTATCCATCTTCTTATGGATGTTTGGTTGGCCGGCCATGCCGCCCCTCTCCCTTCAGTCCTCCGCTATAAAATCTTCTGGTGGGCCTGTCAATTTCGGACATTGCCCCCGTCTTCCTGTGAGGCGCAAAACCCGATAAATTCCCCCTACGGGGAAGGATACGGCCCGGTGGCCGTACCGGTCTTCAAAACCGAGTTGCGTGGCGTAAGTTGCGCGGATGGTTCGACTCCATCCCTTCTCCGCCAAGTCCTCTCCTACGTCAGGAATGCCCTCTTAGGCCCCCTAGTTTGATGGGGCAAGAGGAAAAAAGCCGAAGATTTCCTCCGCCTGTCGAATCCGAAGACGGCGTTCGTGGTTCAAATCAAAGGCTGTGATGAGTGCCCGGCCAATGGGTGTCAACCCGATCAATGTGTGGCCCTGCCAAGCGAAATGTTCCTCCCAATGGTCGAGGCGTGGGTGAAACAAACGAACCTCCGTTTCCGTCTCAGGGTCAAGAGCTCTTATCCGGTTCGACTTTTTGAGATTACAGCCAGGACAGGCCCACGCAAGATTATCCAGTTCGTCTGTCCCTCCCAAAGAGGTTGGGATTATGTGTTCAACGTGGAAAGAAGCCCCTTGCAAGGACTGATGCATCCGGCAGTATTCACAACGTTGCCGAGCCCGAGTTTCAACCCGCCGCTGAATCTCGGTTCGCGCAAGCTTCATGACACGGTTCGACCTAATGTGCGCAGAGCCTGAACGCGGAGGAGGGAAATCGTTTCACTCAGCTCCACCAAGGCTTCGAGTTCCGCTCGCTCCGATTCCGACAGGCGACCCTCTGTATTTCTATCCATCAATATCTGAAGATGCGCATCGATTTTCTGAGGAAACTGTAGATCGGCAATAGAGGTCACCAGTTCAATAGGGGCTTCGATTGTTGCTCCGCTCGATTCTCCCATATTCCCTCCACTGTCGTTTCTCACAAACGTATATTTTTGTAGAAATATGCTCACGGCACAAGGTCCTGCGGATCAAAAATACCGCGCAGATCGAGCAAGAACGTGTCGTTGTGAATCCGACCCAGGATGGGTGGCTCGGCCTGCCGAAAACGCTGGGCGATTTTTTCTGCGGACAGGTCGCTATGCCGAACGGCAATGACCGTGCTGGGGAGTTCCTCCTCCGGTAGCGCCCCGCTGCCGATCTGGGCGGTTGCGTCTTCGACGCTCAGCGAGAATGCACTGCCGAGCGCCTGCCGGATGAGCGGAACCGCCTGGGCCGCCAGAGCTGCCATGTCGTTCAGCGGTCGGGTCAGCCAACGCAGGGTGGGCAGGTCGTGCTGCAACTGGGGGGAGCGACGGTACAGGCGCAGGGTCGCGCTCAGGGCCGCCAGCGTCAGCTTGTCAAGACGTAGCGCCCGTTTGAGCGGATTCTCCTTGATCTTGTCCACCCAGACTTTGCGGCCCACAATGAGACCCGCCTGCGGCCCGCCGAGGAGTTTATCTCCGCTAAAGGTAACCACGTCCGCGCCTTGGGCGACCCGCTCGGCCACGACCGGTTCCCTGGGCAGTCCGTACTGCGCCAGGTCGATCAGCGCCCCGGCTCCCAGGTCTTCCATGACCGGGACACCATGCTCTTTGCCTATGGCCACCAGTTCTTCCAGGCCAACCTCGGCGGTGAAACCCACGACCCGGTAATTACTGGTATGCACCTTGAGCAGAACACCCGTCCGGTCCGATATGGCGCTGGCATAATCGCGCGGATGGGTGCGGTTGGTCGTGCCGACCTCGCGCAGTACTACGCTGCTCTTGCGCATGACCTCCGGGATGCGGAAAGAGCCGCCGATCTCGATCAGCTCCCCGCGGGAAACAACCCCTTCCCGCCCCTCCGCCAGCGTGTTCAGCGCCAATAACACCGCAGCCGCATTATTATTCACCACGGTGGCCGCTTCCGCGCCGGTCAGGGCCGTCAGTTCGGCCTCGACCAGATCGTCCCGGTCGCCGCGACCGGCCCGAGACACATCGTATTCGAGCGTCACGGGAGTGGACGCCGCCCGGACCATTTCGTCTACGGCCGCCTGGGCCAGCAGGGCGCGCCCCAGGTTGGTGTGCAGCACCGTACCGGTGGCATTGATGACCGAACGCAGCGGGGACCGGTCCTCGCGCCGGAGCCGGGCTGTAATGCGCTCGACCAGGTCGGACTCGGCAAGCGGAACGGTATGGGCGCCGGATAGAATGTCCCGGCGCAGCATCTCCAACATCTGACGAATGAGGTCGGTAATATAGGTTCGGTTGTAGCGTGCCAGGAGGGGCTGAAGCGCCGGCGCTGCCAGCAGTTTTTCCACAGACGGGAGCGCGCGCAGGAGGGGGTGAGGCTTTGTCATACCCGCCCCCAGCTCGAAGAAGAAACGTGTTCTTCATTGATTCTAAATCGGTTGAACACGTCTCTTCTTTGTCACATGGCCTTCCCCCTTGCAACTGCGAAAGCCGAACTGCTAGCCTCGCATAATTGTAAGGGAGGGGACTATGGCAAGCGTTGCGGACCACTATCACCAGACGACAAGCCGCCAAGCCGAACGGATTCTGGGCTTCCTGCGGACCTTTGAGGCGCTCCAGGAGCAGATTCACCTGGCCAAAATCCCCCAACATCAGGCCGAACTGGTCGAGCAGGTGGGCGACCTGTTCACTGACCTCAACGTGCAGAACGAGCATCTTGAAATCCCCCCGGACCGGGCCGCCTTCCATACACAATGGCTGGAGGCGCTCGAACAGCTTGAGGACGCCTATACGTCCTTTCGCACCGGTTCGGCGCATAATTTTATCGTCGCCTATATGCAGAGCCGGCGGGCGTTCTCGCTGGGCAAATATCTGTTGTACGGCCTGCGCGCCGAGCTGCCGCCCATTCAGCCGTACTGGTTTTTGCCGGATGATTTCTCCCGTCGGACCGAGCTTGAAACCCCCGCCCCGGACAATACTGCCCAGACCGGTGTGATGCATCGCAAGCAGACCAATAAGCACGCCGAGTATTCCTTATACGTTCCCGAAAACTACGATCCCACCAAACGCTGGCCCCTGGTGGTTACGCTCCACGGCGGCCACGGGCGCGGCGATGACTATCTGCTGACCTGGCTCAGGACGGCCAAGAGTCGCGGCTATATTCTCCTCTCGCCCAAATCCCTGGGCCAGACCTGGTCGATTCAGCAGCCCGGACTCGATGTGCGCTCTATTCTGACCATGCTCGAAACGGTCATGGATGAATACGCGGTGAACACGAACCGCATTCTGGTCAGCGGTCTGTCTGACGGCGGGACGTTCTCGTACGCGCTCGGTATCAGTTGCTCCAAGCTGTTTGCCGGCATCGCTCCCATTGCCGGCGTCCTCCCGCCCTGGCTCGACTATAAACAGGCGACCGCCCTGCCGATCTTTATTGTTCACGGCGCAAAAGATTTTATTTTCCCGGTCTCCTCGGCACGTATGGCCCGCGAATTTTTAGAAGGCCAGGACTTTGCCCACGTCCGCTATACCGAGCTGCCCGACTGGGGACACGCCTATACGTATTCCATCAACGAAACTCTGGTCCTGCCCTGGTTTGAGCAACTCCCGGACCGACTGCACACGGCGGATTAAGAAGGCCGCAGGTTGGATTGCGGAAACGAACGGTCGTATGCACAGGCCTCTTGCGGATTGGACGGGCTGACGTGGCTGTACCGGACCAACAACAGGCACAACCCCTGGGCGTTATCATTCTGGCTGCGGGCAAGGGGACGCGCATGCGTTCCGAGCGGGCCAAGGTGCTGCATCATCTGGCCGGGAAACCGCTCCTGACGCGGGTCGTTCAGACCTGCCACCGTCTCCGCCCCAGCCGCCTGATTGTCGTGGTTGGTCATCAGGCCGCCGCGGTTCAGGAGGCGTGTCGGGAAGACGGGGTGGCCTTTGCGCTCCAGAGAGAACAGCGTGGCACCGGGGATGCGGTCCGCGCGGCCACAGTGCAGTTTACCGGCTTTCGGGGGGATATGCTGATTGTCTCCGGCGACGTGCCCCTGCTCACGTCCCGGACGCTGGCGCGCTTTGTCGCGGATCACCACGCGCACCGGGCGACGCTGTCGGTCCTGACCGCCCAGCGCGCCGACCCCGCCCAGTACGGGCGTGTCATTCGCCACGCCAACGGCCAGGTGGTCCGCATCGTGGAGGCGCGGGACGCCTCGGCCCAAGAATTCAGCGTCCAGGAAATCAACACCGGTATATACTGTGTCAGGGCGGACTTTCTCTTCTCCGCACTCGACCGCCTCCAACCCACCAATGCCCAGGGCGAATACTATCTGACCGACATCGTGGCTGCGGCCGTCCGGGCCGGACTCCCGACCCGGGCCGTGCTCACGCCCGACTGTCACGAAGTCGAAGGGGTGAATTCTCGACAGGAGCTCGCTCGTATGGAAACAACACGCCAGGAACAACTCCGCCGCCAGTGGATGGACGCCGGTGTCAGCTTTGAGGACGCGCAGACGGTCTATCTGAGCGATGAGGCGACCATCGGACCGGACACGGTCATTGGTCCGAACACCCATATCAAGGGTAAGACCGTCATCGGCTCGAACTGCCGGATCGACGGCAACACTTATATTGAGAACTGTACCATCGGCGATAATGTCCGCATCTATTTCTCGGTTGTGCTGAGTGACAGCCAGCTCGGCGACAACTCCTCGGCCGGGCCGTTTTCACATATGCGGGGCGGCGCCGTTCTGGCTCCCCACGCCGAGATCGGCAATTTCGTTGAGGTCAAAAAATCCACCATCGGCGAGCGGACCAAGGCCAAACATCTGGCCTATATTGGCGACGCTGAAATCGGCCGCGAGGCCAATATCGGCGCAGGCACGATCACCTGCAACTACGACGGCTTCCGCAAGCATAAGACCAGGATCGGAGACCGCGTCCAGGTCGGCTCGGATACGACCCTGGTTGCCCCGCTGACGGTCAACGACGACGCGTATATTGCCACCGCAACCACAGTCCGGCAGAATGTGCCCGCGGGCGCCCTGGTCTTTAATCCGCGTCAGGAAGAAATACGCGAAGGCTGGACTGCGGCCAAACGCGACAAAGAAAAGAAAGTCGATTGAGTCTATTGGGTCATTGGGTCAATTGGGTCGGTCATGAAAATAGAGCGATTTGAGGACCTGGAGGCGTGGCAGGCGGCGCGGGTCTTGGTGTCTCAGGTCTATGATATGACTAGACAAGCGCAGGACACAGGGAGAGATTATCGTTTCCGCGACCAAATTACTGCTGCGGCAGTGTCCGTCATGTCGAATATCGCTGAGGGTTTTTCTCGGAGAACTGATAGGGAATTTGCACAGTTTCTCTTTATCAGTAAAGGCTCCTGCGCCGAGGTACAAAGCCTCCTCTATGTTGCTCTCGATCAGCACTATACGAACAAGGCCAGCTTTCAAAAGATTTACGGTCAAGCAGAGTCTGTGGCTCGGCTAACGAGTGGCCTCATCACCTACCTCCTTCGGAATAATACCAAGCAGCAAAAAAGCCCCGGAGGTCCCGCAGGGACGAAAGGCCCCAGAATAGCCTCAGACTCCTCGACCCCAAGGACCCTATAGACTCAACCGACCCCAAGGACTCCCCCATGTGCGGCATTATGGGCTATGTTGGGCACCGCGAGGCAGCCCCGCTCCTCTTCCAGGGGCTCAAGCGACTTGAGTACCGCGGCTACGACTCCGCGGGCATCGCCGCATTCACAAACGGCCATATTGCCATCCGGCGGGCGGTCGGCAAGCTCAGCGAGCTTGACCGGCTCTTGCAGGCCGAACCCCTGCCCGGCTCGGTTGGTATCGGTCACACCCGCTGGGCGACCCATGGGCCGCCGTCCGAGGAGAACGCCCACCCGCACCGCGCCGGCGACGTGGTGGTCATCCACAACGGTATTATCGAGAACTATCTTGATCTGCGCCACGAGCTCATGGATAAAGGACGGACGTTCAGTTCTGAGACGGATACTGAAGTCATTGCCCACCTGATCGACCAATACCTGCAAGAGGGCCACTCCTTCGCTGAGGCGACCCGGGTCGCCCTGCGGCATCTTTCCGGTTCGTTCGCCCTGGTCGCCCTGAGCGAGCGAGACCCTGGGACGCTCCTGACGGCCAAAAATGCCACGCCTATTGTGATCGGGCTCGGAGAAGAAGAAAGCTTCGTGGCCTCCGATATCCCCGCCCTGCTCGATTACACCCGCCGGGTGCTCTTCCTGGATGACGGCGAGATGGCCGAGGTCAGTCGTCGGGGCGTCTCGATCTCGGACTTCTCCGGCCGGCCGATTGCGCGCGAGCCGCGTCATATTACCTGGGACCCGATCACGGCCCAGAAGAGCGGCTATAAGCACTTCCTGCTGAAAGAAATCCATGAACAGCCCCAAGCCATTATCGATACCATGCGGAGCCGCATCCTTGAGGAATCCGGCGAGATCGCGCTGGGCGAGCTCACGGACCGGCTGCCCGTACTCGATACGGTCAAGCGTGCGACCCTGGTTGCGTGTGGTACGGCCTGGCACGCCTGCCTGGTGGGCAAATTCCTTTTGGAGGAATTTGCCGGACTGCCGACCGAGGTCGATTACGGCAGTGAATTTCGTTATCGCCCCACACGGCTCGATGCCGACAGCCTGGTCCTGGCAGTTTCGCAGTCCGGCGAGACCGCGGACACGCTGGCCGCGCTCCAAGGGGGCAAAGACAAGGGCGCCAGTACGCTGGCCATCTGTAATGTGGTCGATTCGTCCATTGCGCGTAAATCCGACATGGTGGTCTATACTCACGCCGGACCCGAGATCAGCGTGGCCTCAACCAAGGCGTTCACGACGCAGTTGACCGCCCTCTATCTTCTGGCGGTGCATCTGGGGCAACGTCGCGGCGTCCTCGACCGCGACCACAGCCGGCAACTCATCGAAGACATCGTTACCCTACCGGCCTTAGTCCAAGAGACATTGAAGAAGACCAAAGCGATTGAAAAGATCGCCAGAAAATACGGCCATGCCAGCGACTTTTTGTATCTCGGGCGGGGTATCAACTATCCGATTGCACTTGAGGGCGCGCTCAAGCTCAAGGAACTGTCCTATATTCATGCCGAGGGCTATCCGGCCGGGGAGATGAAGCACGGTCCGATTGCCCTGATCGACGAGCAAATGCCCGTTGTCGTCCTCCTGCCCAAAGACCCGGTGTACGAGAAAACGCTCAGCAATATGAAAGAGGTCGAGGCGCGCGGCGGCCGCATTATCGCCCTGACCGACGCCCCCTCGCCCGAACTCGAAGAAATTGCCTGGGAGATCATCCAGGTGCCGACCACCAACCACCTGGTCATGCCGATTCTGATCAGCATTCCGCTCCAGCTCCTGGCCTATCATATGGCCGTGTATCGCGGGACCGATGTGGACCAGCCGCGCAACCTGGCCAAGAGCGTAACGGTGGAGTAGGACCTAACCCAATAGTTCGGCCTGGACAGGAGAGTAGATATTCAAGTAGTGTGAAGAAAATTTATTGGTTTCTGAGCATGGAGCATGAACGTTGCCATTGAATTACCGGAAGATATCGCCCTCCATCTCGCACAAAACTGGGGCAATCTCTCCCAACGGACTCTCGAAGCAGTCGCAATCGAAGCTTATCGAGCAGGAGTCTTGACCGAAGCGCAGGTGCAAGAAATGCTTTGCCTCTCTTCACGTTGGGAGGTTGACAGGGTGCTTAAGCAAGCACACGCCTATCTGGACTATACCGAAGAAGACTTAGCAGGGGATATTGAAGCGCTCCGTGCAGTCACTCACCCGTGATTATTATCTCCAATACGTCCCCTATCTGTTATCTCTCTCTCATTAAAGATGCCGTCATGGCGCGGATTGAGGCGCTGCTCGGGCGTGCCGACAGTAGCGCAGAATTAGAGGTGCTTCGCTATGCGGCCTGAGTGCTGCGGACCACCGCCTTTGTCCTATGCCACCCGACTCCCTTCCAGCCGGCCCGTCTCCAGGGGAAAGGATGATTGAGAGGAACGCATGATTTCCGGCGTGAAACAGTTACTCGAAGACCTGGCGCGCACACCCGCCCTTGTCTGCACTGTCGGGCGGGATGGCGTTGTCAGCGAACTTTTTCTGGACGAGGGGGTCCGGAAGGTCGAGTTTGCCGACCCGTGGGCCACGGTCGAGTATAGCGGCTGGCATATCCACGCCAACCTCGACACCATCACTACGGTACGCTTTGCCGAAGCGCCGAGTCACGGCGATTCGACCAGCGTGTTCGTCAGCCTTGATGACGCAGAGGGGAATGCCGTCTTACGCTTTTATTTCCCCCACGCCAGCCAGACCCACCGGACGTATACCGCCCAGGAACTCGAACTGTTTGAGACATTCAAGGGGCGCTACGAACAGACGTTCGGGCAGGAGGATTAGCGCTGTGGGTGGCCAACCCCCAGTCCCGAACCCCTATCCCCTCGGGCGTGCCTTGTCATCAGTAGACTTCAGAGATAGCCTTCAGACATGGACACCCTTCAAGATATCCAGACGGCCGTGAGCCAATTGTCGGCCAAACAACTCTCCGCATTCCGCGCCTGGTTTGCGGAGTTCGATGCCGAAATATGGGATCGTGAGTTTGAGCGTGATGTCGCTGCCGGGCGACTTGACGCGTTGGCGGAGGAGGCGTTGCAGGCCCTGCGCGAGGGCCAGTGTACCGACCTGTGAGACATCGCGCCACCCACAAGTTCTGGTCGTTCTACAACGGACTCCCAGCTGAGACACGGAAGCTGGCCGATGAAAACTTCCGGCTCCTCCGGCAGGACCCCTCCCATCCGTCTCTACACTTCAAGAAGGTCGGTCGATTCTGGTCCGCCCGGGTGGGCATCCATCACCGCGTCCTCGCTGTAGAAGACGGCTCTGACATTGTGTGGTTCTGGATCGGACGCCACGACGAATATCGACAACTTATCGACCGAGGTCGGTGACTATTTGGCAATCCCCGCCAACTCGCGGGCGTACTCTGCCGCAGCCGCAAAATCGTACTCGCGATAGGTCTGGAGCTTTTCGGCTTCAAGGGAGCCTTCGGCGTGCACGGCCAGCACTTCCTGATAGCCGCCAAAGTCGCCCGCCGTCAGGTCTGAAATCAGGTTCATCAGCCGCAGTCGGTGCTCGGTTGAGGTGCCTTTCTTGCCGCCCAGATATTTCTGGACGTAGGGGCCGGTCGCTTCGCTGCGCCAGTCCTCCAGGCTCGGCCCGGTCACCAGCAGGCCGCCGCTCACATCCTGCACCATCTGCACGGCCTGATGGTAATTGGAGGCAAACTGGTATTTGGCCACATTGGTCATCAGCGTGTTGGGCACGGCGATGCCCGGCGAGACAACGGTGTGTTGCTGGGCCGCGGCCAGAATCAACCCCTGGACGGTAGCATGATAACTGGCCAGCTTGGTCAGCTTCTCGCGAATATGGCCGGCGCGCTCAATGCCGTTGTATTCCGCAATCGCCTGGGAGGCTCCGGCCATGAGTTCCAGCAGCGGCAGTTTGTACGACACCGCGGTAAACCGGTGAAACTTCACAAAGGTCAGGGCCATCAGACCGGCTGCGGCGACCTCGCCGGCCAGGAACACCCGCTCCCAGGGCACAAACACATCGTCGAAAACGGTCAGCGTCTCCATCATCTTATGTTTGGCGCTGATCGGATACTCAAAATCGTTTCTTTGGAATCCACCGTAGGAACTGGCCAGGAGTTTCAGCCCTTTGGTGGCCGCCGGGATGGCAAAGGCCACGGCGTAGTCCTCATCGCCCTCGCGCATGGCTCGGGTCGGCAGGACAATGATTTCGTCCGTATTGGTGGAGACCGAGGTGTGAATTTTGGCGCCACGGACGACGATGCCGTCGTCGCGCCGGTCAACTATGCGCACATAATAATCCGGATGTTCCTGGCCCTGAGGGCCCAGGCTGCGGTCGCCTTTGACATCGCTCTGGGCTACGGCCACCGCGTAATCATTATCCCGACATAGCTCATAATATTTTTTGACTCGCTCGCGATATTGGTCCGCGCCGTGCTTGGCCATTTCTTCGGCAACAATATGCAGCGCCAGGAGCGCGTCCGTGCCGATCTCTTTGATCAAAATGACCAGCGTGGCCCCCTCGCGGGTACTGGCTTCAATGAGGCGACTGCGCTGGAGCAGGTCTTCGGCATTCTGAGGCAGGTGATAATACCGGGAGTATTCCTGTCCGGTCTGCGGGTCGGTGACCACCGCCAGGTCGCGGTAGCGTGGGTCTTCGGCCATCTGATAGTCGATGCAGGCGTGCTGGACGGCTTTCCCGATAACCGGGTGGGTGGTGACATCGTCAACCTTTTCGCCGCGATAATAGACTTCCCGGCCGTCTCTCAGGCTCTCCTTATATTGCTCCGGTGTGCGCAGACTCATGCTATGCTCCTCGTTCGGAAAAGTGCCGTGAGTATAGCCACGACCGTGCGGCTGTGTCCATCGCCCCCGACAATGGGAAGGTCTGTTGGGTCTATAGAGTCTGTTGAGTCCGTTGAGACCCCATGGACCCAATGGACCCCATGGACCCAATGGACCCCATTTACTCCAGCATCAGTCGCAGCAGGGTGGTCGGTGCCTGGTATTCATCGGTGGCCGGCGGACTCGTCAGCGTGCCGAGAGCGGACAGCTTTTGATGCAGGTCGGTCAGTTGTGCCGAAGGCAGGGAAAGAACGAGAATATCTTTTTCATCCTTGACCAGGATGGCGCCCTCAAATTGCTGCACGACCGCTCGGACCTGCTCGGTCAGGTCGGTGGCGTTTTCGCCGGTCAGTTGCCACGAGACCGGCTGGATAATGCTGCCGCTTCCTTCCGGGATGGCGGAGGGACCGTCTTGGGCGCTCGTGGGTGGCGGAAAACCAAACGTCCATACGACCATGATGAGGCTGAGAGCAAGCCAGAACCGATATTTTTCATGCCGGCGTTGTGTCATATCATGCGCCTCCCATACGTATTGTAATATATTGTGACGACTCCCGGGCCAGGATGAAAGGGAGGATCGGTTTCGCCGCGGTATTTGCCTTGAGACGCAACACCGCGTAAGCTTGCCGGCAGATTGACTCGTATCGCTTGTTGCTATGGCAGAGCACCCACAACAGCAAGACACGCCAGCGGTCAGCGCGCTTGGGCAGAAACTCCTGCATCTCCTGGCCGGCATATCGCCCGAAGAACTCAACGACCCCGAGAAAGCCGCCCGGATGATAGAGCGGACGGTGCGGATGATAGCGGCCTATATTATCGTGGCCGGCTTCGCTCTGTTCTTTTTGGCCATTCCGAGTTTTGTCGAGCTTGACGGCCGCCTGCATACGAAGGATTTCACCGCCTTTTTCTGGATCGGCAGTCCGTTTTTCGACTGTCTCATCCTCCTGGGGCTCAGTCTCTTTTTGGGGCGCACCAAAAACCTGCCGACCGCCCTCTGCCTGGTTTGTGTGGCCGGTTTTGAGGCGCAACTCTATATGCACTACGCCACTCTGTCCGATTTTGTCGTCCTTATCATGTGCCTGATGGTCCTCATTCACGCCCTCCAGATTCTGGGGCTGTTCGTGTTTGCCCGTCCTGAGCCTAGTCGAAGGGGATGATACGAGCGACCCGTCTAGTCTTGCGGATATAGCCGAACCATGCCGATCTTCGTCGCCGCCGTTCTGGCCTTGATTATCCTGCTCTGTGGGTTGGGCTGGTATGCCAAACGCTGGGTGCGCACAGACGGTGATTTTTTGCTGGCCGGCCGGCAGGTCAGTCTCATTCCGGGGATTGCCAGCATCTGTGGCATTGCGTTTGCCGGCAGCATGACCAGCATCGTTCCCGGCCTGACCATCCAGTACGGTTTTCTCGGCTGGATTTTAGGTGGCAGCCTGCCCCTGGTGATCGGCTATATTGCGTACGGCGTCTTTGCCGGTCCGTATATCCGGCGCTGTGGCGCCTACACCATCCCCGAGTGGCTGGAGATGCGTTTTGATACGCGCACGCGGGTGGTGGTCAGTATCGCCACTCTGCTGGGTGTCACCGGCGTGGTGGCCATGAATGTGGTGGCCATGGCTCTGATCATGCAGGGTTTTCTGGGTGCGCCGTTATGGCTCATGATTACCATTGTCCTGAGCGGCCACCTGACGTTTATTTTTCTGGGTGGGATGTGGGCGCTGACGCTGACCGACGTCGTGCAGGTCTTGCTGGGCTTCCTCTTCCTGCCGGCCCTGGCCGTCTATTGTTTGATCAGCTATGGCGGCTGGGAGCTGATCGAGACGAGTTTCGTAACCGCCACGCCCCTCTCAGCCGGCGTGCTCGGCTCTTTTCCGTGGTTTCGGCTGAGCTATCCGAGCGTGCTGACGGTCTCGCTCGTGATCGGCTTTTTTATTCAGTGGGGTGGTAACTACTATTGGCTGCGCGCCGCGGCCGCGCGGACCGAACCGATTGCCCGCTGGCAGTTCATTATCGGCGGCCTGCTCGTCCTGGTCATCCACGCTTCGATGGGGGTGCTCGGCCTGTACGCCGGCAGTGTGCACCGCGACGCTTTTCTGGACCCCGTGAATCCGGCCAATCCCATGGGCGCCTACGGCCTGCTCATGCGGGACTTTCCCGCGTCTATGGCCTTATTGGGTCTGGTGGCAGCCCTGGCCGCGACGATCTCCACTACGAGCAATGCGCATATGGGCATTACCTCCTCGCTCTCGCGCGACATCTACCAACGCTTTATCCGGCCAGAGGCTTCCCCGGAGGCGGTCTTGCGGATGAGCCGCCTGCTGACTCTGCTGACCGGTTTTGCCATCTGGCTGCTGAGTTTTTATCCGGGCGGGCCGTATTATCTCCTGGCCGTGAGCTGCGCCATGCTCGGCCCTGCGGCCTGTGTCCTGCTGCTCGGACACCGCTGGGCCTATATCACCCCGACGGGCGCGTTTTGGGGGACGCTCAGCGGGACGGTCGCCATGCTCGTCTACGAAATCCTGAAGTTCATGGGCGTCCCGCTGGGCTCGGTGCATACGGTTGTGGTGGGCTCGATCGTGACGTTTCCGACCGTGCTGGGTCTGTCCGTGCTGACGCAGCCGGACGGCGATCTCCCGAACCAGCCGGAAACCCTGCGCCTCGTTCCAGAGCAGGAACGTCTGCTGGTCCTGATTCGGACCGGCTATACGACCATGGTTGAGCTGAGCGATTTCACCATGCTCAATTCGGCCGAGTGCCACCGCCTCATCGTAGAACTCGAACGGGCCGGGCTGGTCCAGCGCTGGGGCAGGAGCGGGCTCGACTATTTCACCTTTGGCCTCACGCCGCAGGGAGACCGCGTGCTCGCCGACCAGCCCGACGCGCCTTCGGGCTTGAGCGGCTTTGTCGGGCTGGACGCGGACAGCCGCTCAGTTCTGGAGCAGCTTGCGGGCGGAGGCAAAAACCTGCGCGCGCTCAGTACGGCAACCGGAATGGCCGCCTCACCCCTGAGCGTCATCGCCAACCGCCTCGATCAGCTCGGCTATATTCGCGGGCGGGGCGTGTGGGAGCGGACGCTGACGCTGTCGGAAAAAGGGCGGGCGATGATTGAGCCCAGTGAGTCGATTGGGTCTATTGGGTCCGTTGAGTCGATTGAGTCTTTGAGACCCAAAGGACCCAACAGACTCTAAAGACCCAACAGACCCCAAAGGAGGAGGAAACAGCCATGTCTCGAACCATAGTCGATACGCTCCTGCCCACGACCATGGTGGGCTCGTATCCCCGCCCGCACTGGTTTACCTATCAGTTGCACGGGCGGGATATCTGGGAGGCGTTCAAGGACGTCCACCATGCCGAGGCGTTTGAAGACGCGGTCCGTACCGTGCTGCAAGACCAGGAGCAGGCCGGGCTGGACATTCTGACGGACGGTCAGATGTGGTTTGACGACTATGGCGGCTGCATCGGGTCGTTTGTCTGGTATTGGTATGAGCGCATTCACGGCTTTGTGCCAACCAAACACAGTCATCCGATGGTTGAAGGCGGGCAGGTCTCACACACTGATGCGGCCTGGCTCACCGACTGGGGCGCGACCGCGGTGACGGCTGCGGTCGAACGCGGGCCGCTGCGACTGGCCGACCTGTACCATATTGCCCAGCGCAATACCAAGAAACCGGTGCGGTGCAGCGTGGGCGCGGGACCGATCAACCTGACCTATCACGTCCATCTCGACTACTACAAAACCCAGAAAGACCTAGCCTACGCCCTGGTGCCTATTTTTAACGCCGAGATGAAGGACCTGGTGGCCGGCGGGGCGTCATTCCTCCAACTGGAAGACCTTGGGGCGTGGCTGCCCTTGTTCAGCGGCAACCCGGATGATTTCGGTTGGGTGGTGGATGTCATCAACAAAACCATTGACGGCGTGGAGGCCAAGCTCGCCTGGCATTTCTGCTTTGGGGCGGCATGGGGGAATGCCTCACAGGGCCTGTTCCCGTCCGGGGCTGGCTATGGTTCCATCCTGCCCCATCTGCACGACACCGGGATCGAACAGTATGTACTCGACTTTGCCGTCCGCGAAATGGAAGACGCCCATATTCTGAAAGACCTGCCCGCGGACAAGGAAGTCGCCGTCGGGGTGATTGATGTGCGCAATCTCCAGGTCGAGACACCGGAGCAGGTGGCGGAGCGTATTCGCAAAGTGCTCAAGTTTGTCGAACCGGAGCGGGTGACACTGACCACAGACTGCGGTCTGCGCGCCCTGCCCCGCTTCTGCGCCTATAATAAACTGCGGGCCATGGTCGAAGGAGCACAGATCGTGCGCGCTGAAATCGCCGGAGGGTAGGGGATTGAGTCTGTTGAGTCCATAGGGTCTATTGAGTCTGTTGAGTCTATTGAGTCTGTTGAGTCCATAGGGTCTATTGAGTCTGTTGAGTCCGTTGAGTCCGTTGAGTCTCCGAGACCCAAACGACCCAAGAAACCCAAACGACCCAAGAGACCCAAACGACCCAACAGACCACTCATGTAAGGAGACAAGACATGGCTACAGGCTCTATTCCGTGTGGGATTGCTGTTCCCCAAGTATTTCTTGATACGCCGGTTGATATGCCGTTCGTCCGGGATTTCGTCCAGCGCGCAGAAGCCCTCGATTACGAAAGCTTGTGGGTGCAGGAGACCATAGTCAGCGACTTTGCCATTCTCGAACCGGTGGCCCTGCTCAACTATATCGCCGCCATTACCTCAAAGGCCCGCCTCGGTACCTCGGTCCTGCTGACGGTGCTGCGCAATCCGGTCCAACTGGCCAAGAGTCTATCGAGCCTGGACCAGATGAGCCGGGGCCGACTCATCTTTGGTCTGGGTATTGGCGGACACGTTCCGGAGACCCTCTTCGGCTACTCCAGCGAACTCCGCGCCCGGCGTTTTGTGGAGGGCATTCAAGCCATCAAGGCGCTGTGGACAGAACCCAAGGCCACGGTCAGCGGAACGTTCTGGAATTTCGAGAATGTGGCCATGGAGCCCAAGCCAATACAAAAACCCCACCCGCCTATCTGGTTTGGCGCCCGTGAGGAAAAACCGTTACGCCGCGCCGTCCGGCACGGGGATGGCTGGATGGGCGCGGGGTCGTCGTCAACCGCGGATTTCATCCGGCAGTCGCAGTTGATCCGTCAGTTTCTGGATGAAGCCGGTCGGGACCCGGCCAGCTTTACGATCTCCAAGCGAGTCTATCTCGCGGTTGACGACGACCGGGCGCGCGCGGAACGGCGGCTGCGGGAGTGGTTTGGCGTTCGATATAAAAATGCGGATATGGCCTCAAAGGTCGCCATTTGGGGCAGTCTGGACGAATGCCGTAATAAGATCGGCGAGGTCGTCCGGGCCGGAGCCGAACACCTCTTGCTCAACCCGGCCTTTGACGACATGGAACATCTGGAGATTTGTGCCAAAGAGATTATGCCTGCCCTCTAAGGACCGGCAGGAGAGACAGGAGGACCGCCCGCATGATTACGATGAACGAACACTATCTGAAGCTCCAGGCCTCATATCTGTTTTCCGATATTGCCAAGCGGGTCAATGCCTATCAGGCCGACCATCCGGATCAAAGCATTATTCGGCTGGGAATTGGCGATGTGACCCGGGCGCTGCCCGAGGCGTGCATCAGCGCCTTTCATCGCGCCGTGGACGAGATGGCGGACGACGCCACCTTTCGGGGCTACGGCCCGGAACTGGGCTATGATTTCTTGCAAGAAGCCATCGTAGCCGGAGATTTTCAGCCGCGCGGGGTGACGCTCAGGCCCGACGAAGTGTTTGTGAGTGACGGCGCAAAGTGCGACTCCGGCAATTTTCAGGAGCTTTTTGCCCCGGACACGCGCGTGGCGGTGCCCGACCCGGTCTACCCGGTGTATGTCGATACCAATGTGATGGCCGGCCGGACCGCGGCCTGGCGGGACGGGCGCTACGAGGGGCTGGTCTATCTGGAATCAACGGTTGACAACCAGTATATCCCGGCTCTCCCGCAGGAAGCGGTGGACCTCATTTATCTGTGTTTCCCCAATAACCCCACGGGCAGCATGATTACCACCGAGCAGTTGCGCCCCTGGGTGGACTACGCGCGGGAGAACAAAGCGCTCATTCTGTATGACGCGGCCTATGTCGAGTTTATCCGTGATGACAGCCTGCCGCAGAGTATTTACGAGATCGACGGCGCCAAAGAGGTGGCGGTCGAATTTCGGAGCCTGTCCAAAACCGCCGGCTTTACCGGAACGCGCTGCGCCTACACCATCGTGCCCAGAGAGTGTCAGGTGTACGACTCTCAGGGCACGGCCCATGCCCTCCACGCGCTCTGGGACCGGCGTCAGTCCACAAAATTCAACAGCGTCTCCTATCCGGTCCAGCGCGCGGCCGAGGCGGCCTTCTCGCCCGGGGGCAAGCAGCAAATCCGAGAATTGAGCAACTATTATCTCGGCAATGCCGCTCTGATCCGCAAAGCGATTACGGGCTTGGGCTATGCGTGCGTTGGCGGAGAACATTCTCCTTATGTGTGGATTAAAACCAATACCGACTCCTGGGAATTCTTTGACCGCCTGCTGCAAAAAGCCGGGGTGGTCTGCACGCCCGGAGCCGGGTTCGGGAAATGCGGTGAGGGCTATGTGCGCCTGAGCGCGTTTAACAGTCGGGAGAATGTCGAGACCGCCCTGCAGCGCGTCTCGGACGCTCTGGGTCGGGCGTAACAAGAAATCCGCCCACCATTGAGGCAGCCCCCGGCCAGGCAAGAGCCATGCACTATCTCCTGACCCGGCTCACCGCTCATGCACGGACCGACGCCCTATTAGCACAGGCCCGCCAGCACTGGAGACAACTGGTGGCCGAGCACGACCCCCAGGCGCGTCCGGGGCTGCCGCAGGTGTCGCACGAGAGCGGGCTGCCGTCGAGTTGGGCGGCCACGTTCTATATGTTGCCCCATGTGGAACAGGTACTTCTGGCGTTCGCCTGGCTCCACTGGTGGCAGCAGTCGGCAGAAGAGGAGCCTGGGTTTAGTGGCTGGCTCATTGAGGGGCCTGGCTTCGTGCTCAACCATGCGTTTTTCCTCAAGGTGCTGACGCACGGACACGGCGGAATTCTGGGTATTCTGCACGGCTTTCTCGAAGAGATTATCGAACAGGCCGGCGACTGGAACGGGGACCGCGAGGCAGCCCCCCAGATCGTTCGACTCCTGGAAAAGCTGGATACGGAGTACCGCTATAATGTCCACGACCGCGAACTGTGGCCGGCCGTGCTGGCGCTGGTCGAATCGCGGACGACGTAGGCAGAACAGGCCGCTCCGTCCCGTTCCGCTTCTGCCCAGAGCAAATGTGTAGCCGCCCGTCATTCCTGCGAAAGCAGGAATCCAGGCCCCCAGTCCCCTCCTCCGCTGGATGCCGGATCACGTCCGGCATGACGGGAGCCCTCTGCACTGCGAGAGTTTATCGTAAAATGCTCTTAGGCCACCCCGTTGTGTTTGAACCAGGCCAGGAGCCGTTGCCAGCCGTCCTGGGCTGCTTCCTGGCGATAGCTGGCCCGATAGTCGGCGTGAAAACCGTGGGGCGTATCGGGATACAGAATAATCTCCGAGGGGCTTTCCGCCGCCTGTAACGCGGCGCGCATCTGTTCAACCGTTTCGTTTGGAATACCGCTATCGGCGGCGCCGTACAGACCGAGCACCGGCGCGTGGAGCTGCGCGGCAATATCAACCGGATGGCTGGGGCTGAGTTCGGATGCCTGCCCGACCAGACGCCCATACCAGGCCGCCCCGGCCTTGACCTGCGGACTGTGGGCGGCATACATCCACACGACGCGTCCGCCCCAACAAAAGCCGGTGATGCCGAGCTTGGTCACATCGCCCTTGCCGGACGACTCGACCCAGGCCACGGTTGCGTCCAGGTCGGACATGACCTGCGCATCCGGGACCTTGGCAACCACGGTCCGAATAATCTGACCGATATCCGTCATCTGCGACACATCACCCTGCCTGGCGTAGAGTTCCGGCGCAACCGCGACATAGCCCTGCTTGGCGAAGCGGCGGCACACGTCTTTGATATGCTCATGCACACCAAAGATTTCCTGGACGACCAGCACGACCGGGAAGGGTCCGCCGGTTTGCGGGTGAGCCTGGTAGGCGGGAATAGTGATATCGCCCACCGGTATCTGGACCTCCCCGGCTTCCAGGCCACTGGTATCCGTTGTGATGGTCTGAGCCGAAACCGGACGCACGGCCAGAGCAAAGCCCGTGGCCAAGGTGGACACTACAAATTCGCGTCGGGTCAGTGTTGTGCTTATATTTGTCATATCTTTTTACCTCAATCGGGTCGTATTTTGTGCGGCCCAGCCTAGCCCTTGTTTCTCCGACTCGCAAGGATGAGTCGAGCGTATGTGAACGAGGATATCGGAGTATAACGCTTGCCGTTTAACAGGTATCGTTATAGTCTGGGAGCGTGATTCGGTCATTCAAAGATGAAGAAACCGAAAAGATTTTTCATCGACAACGTTCCCGCCGGCTTCCCCAGAGCATCCAGCAGGTTGCCCTGCGTAAGCTTCGGATGCTGAACAGGGCAACCACTCTGGATGATGTGAGAATCCCACCGGCTAATCGGCTGGAAAAACTCCGGGGAAATCGAGCTGGGCAGTGGAGTATACGAATCAATGACCAATGGAGAATCTGTTTTCTCTGGAATGACGGGGGAGCTGAGAAGGTCGAAATCGTCGATTACCATTAAGTAAGGAGCATATGACAATGAGCAAGATGAAATTACAGCCTGTCCACCCTGGGGAAGTGTTACAGGAAGAGTTTCTGAAGCCGATGAGCCTGAGTCAGAATCGATTAGCTTTAGACATTGGCGTTCCCGCCCGACGTATTAACGAAATCGTCCTTGGAAAACGTGGGGTGACGGCAGATACTGCTCTCCGCCTCGCCCGGTATTTTGGAATGTCCGCCCAGTTTTGGCTCGGGCTCCAACTCGATTATGAACTGGATAGGGCAAGCGACAAACTATCGAAACGGCTTGAGCGGGAAGTGAGAATACATCAGAGTATGCACCAAGAGGATCGGACGGCGTAATTGACCCGTTTCCTCTTTGAGGCGTCGATCTTTTAGGAGACCAATAGAATTGGAGTCGAAGTCATGAAGACAGTATGGACATGCCTGCTCGGTCTGGCTCTTGCGGTAACCGCCTTTGCCAACGAAGGCCATCAGCTCTTACTCAGCCAGACTAAGGACGAACGCGCCACAACGCTGGCGGGCATTCTGCAGACGAGCGGCAAAACGTGTGCAGAGGTCTCGCGTTCGTTTCTGCAAGGCACAGATGAAGACCAGGCCGCCTATTGGAATGCCGAGTGCTCCGGGGGCGAAACCTATGTCATTCAGATTCCGGCCAGCAGTCAGACCCGCGTCCTTGAATGTAAGATCATGGCCATGATCGGAGTGAAGTGCTTCACCCGATTCGAGAATTAAACGCATCGATTTTCAGAGACAGGCTGAACCAGAAGGGCGTCTCCGGTGCACTGGGCTCAAAGAGTAAACGTATCAACATCTCGGCGTGTATTGGAGGATACGTTTACTCTTCACAGTATTGACGAGCTGCAACGCTTTTCCACGCCGCCCTATCGCTGCCTGTATCTCCCGACAGAGACGGCCTCTCTGACCTACCGCATTATCCGCGACCTGACACTCCAACAGTATAATGAACTCCTCAGACGAGGCTGGCGACGCTTTGGCTGTGAATTCTTTCGGCCCGCTTGTGCGCAGTGTGTCCAATGCCGGAGTCTGCGTCTGCCGCTGGCCGATTTTCGATTGTCTCGCAGTCAGCAACGCACCCAGCGTCGCAATGCGGCAATTCGGGTTGTGGTGCAAAAACCGACCCTGACCGGCGAACACATCCAGCTCTTTAACGCCTACCATGCCTATATGCACGCCCAACGCGGCTGGCCCGCCCAGACGACGCATGAGCGCGCGTATTTCCGCAGCTTTCTCTTGGGGAACTGGAGCTTTGCCCGGGAGTTCCTGTACTACGACCGGGAGCGTCTGGTTGGGGTGGGCCTGGCGGATGTCACGCACGAGGCGCTATCGAGCATCTATTTCTTTCATGACCCGGCCTGGCGGCCCCACGCGCCCGGAGTCTTTTCGATTCTGCACCAGGCTGCTTACGCTCGACAGCAGGGACTGCTTTACCACTATCTGGGCTACTGGGTCGCGCAGAGTACCTCCATGGCCTATAAGGCGCAGTATCGCCCGCATCAGATTCTCCGGCGCCACCCGCCGGATGAAGAAGAGCCGGAGTGGCTGGAGCCCGAATAATCTATGCGGAACGACTTGGCGCGCTTACCCATTCACGTGTCGCGTGAGCGCAATACCAAACTGGGCTGCGGCGTTACCACCCAACATGCGGGCCATGAGCGGCTCTTCCACGGCCGCCTGGGTCAGGGCCTCAATCGCGTCCCAGGCGCTGGTGGTATCGTGATGGGGGTAGCGCGAGCCCCAGACGACCTTTTCGGCAAAGGCGTGGGGTAATCTCTGGATCATGCGCTCCTCTGCGTCAAAGCCGAGCATCACCCGGCCCTCTTCCCACAGTTTTTCGGGGTCGGTCCGAACCGGATAGTAGTTGAGGAGCGGAATCGTCTTGGTCGAGGCCTCCATCTTTTCCAGCACCTCCTCCATCCACGACGCCTTGCCGTGCGCGACCACCACTTTCAGCTCGGGAAAGCGCTGCATGACCGCAAAGCCAACCAGGGTCGAGGCAACGAACATATGGTTATCGAGCCAGCCGGAGATAATCGGGGAGACCGGATGGCCGACTGCCGGGGACGCAAAGAAGGAAAAATGCGCCAGGCCGTTGCCACCACCGGCAGTCGGACCCCCACCGGCATCGCTCACCAGGGCCTGTTGATTCAACCGATTTTTGACCTTTTCAATAAACGGGCCGTGTGACGTCCACTCAGGATTCCACAGCCCCGGCGTCGGATGAACCACCGCGGCCACACCCAGGCGTTCCAATTCGGCCCAGAGCGGGTCGTAGTACGGATGGGTGAAATAATGCCCTTCAATAAACATGGGCCGAATGAACGCGCCCCGGAAATGCGGTAGCTCGGCTACCCGGCGCAGTTCCTCCAGCGCAAAATCCATGTTCTGGAGCGGCAGCATGGCCGCGGCATACAAGCGCGCTGGAGCCGTCTGACAGAAGTCGGTCAGCCAGTTGTTATAGGCCCGGGCCAGGGCGGCGGCTACATCCGGGTCCTCGATCAGATGAAAGCCCTCGGCAAACCAGGTGGGGTATAGAAATGCCTGGTCCACGCCCATGGCGTCCATATCGGCCAGTCTGGCGTGCGGGTCTGACGCGCCGGCGCTTTTGGCATGTGGAGTATTGGGATCGAGGTCGCCGACCTGGTCCCAGGTCATGCCCGGCTTCCAGATGGCGTGACGCGGGATGTTCGGATTCATCGGGTCGCGGAACATCTTGCCGTTGACCTTGAGATACGAGCCGTACTGGCCTTCCTCGCGCCACAGGGCCGTTTTGCCGAGCGTGCGGAACTCCGGCTCCAGGTAGTCCTCCCAGACCGCCCGCGGCTCGACGACATGGCTGTCGCTATCAAAGACGGCAAACGGCCTGGTCATGCCCGGTCTCCTTCGGCAGCATGGCCGTTGACCCGATGGGCGCCTTCACCGTAGGGACGCACCAGCGAGGCTTCGGGCTCCAGGGCGCGCTGAATTTCCGCCTCGGACGGCCACCAGTCCGGGCGTTCGATTTCCGTCACCCGTTCGCGGATGAAGGTCTGCGGGGTGTCGATATGATACAGCTTGCGGGCGTTTTCTCCGAGAAACTTCGTCTGATGGGACTCGGGCAGGTTGCACTCGCGCATCATCTCAATCGCCCGCCAGGCATCGTCGCCATCATGATGGTAGACATCGGACGACCAGGCCAGAATATCGCCATAGAACTCAGGCAAGCGCGACGGCGGGGCTTCATCCCCCTCAAAGCCGGTCACGCAATGGGCGAAAAAGGTTTCGCTCGGGAGACGTTTGAGCGGCGGCAACTCGCGCTCGTTGCGATACAGCTTATACATTTTGTCGCACTCGTCCAGCAGAAAACTGAGCCAGGTGGAGGAGGCCTCAAACACCGCCGCATTGAGCTTGGGGTATTTTTCAAAAAAGCCGGACATGAGCACCATGACGACCCACAGCGCGGCCTCGGACTGGAAGTTCTGGACGTTGGTCAAAAATTGATGCGGCAGGCCCGAGGCGGCCACCGTGCGGGCGATCAACTCCGCCCCGGAATACTGGGCCGTATAGCCCGGCGGTTTGAGCGCGCCAAAAGCCGGAAAGGGGTGCATGCCGTAGACCATGCCGGTCTCCTGCATGGCCTGCCAGACAGGCTCGTATTTGGGCTGAATGGGATAATTGCCCATGGCGTCAATCGGACGCACCAGACCGACCCGGCAACCCTTTGCGGCCACTCGATAGAGTTCCTCGACGGCAAAGACCGGGTCCTGCATGGGTAGCAGGGCGGCAAAAAAGATGCGCTCCGGGTCGGCCTGGCAATACTCATACGCCCATTCGTTATAGGCTTTGCACATGGCCCTGGCCCCGACCGCGTTTTGCAACCAGGGATAGGTGTCGATGTCGGTCGGGATAATCATCACCTGGTCTATGCCCTGCACGTCCATGTCGCGCAGGCGGGCCGTGGGCTCGTACGAGCCCTTGTGGTCCAGGTAAGCGGCCTGCTCCTGAGAGATCGCCGTCTCCGGGTGCAGGTTGCGGACATTGAGGGCACGCTGGATGTTATGCTTGAGTCCCGGCCCGGCCAGGGAGAGGATATTCACAACGCCGGGCGTGCCGCCGATGCGTTGCGAGCCCAGGCCCGCGCCGGCATGACCGTTGACGATGAGCTGTTTGGTCTCCTGGTCAAACCACATCGTGGTCTTGAGCGCTGCCAGCTCGTCTTTTGTCAGCCAGTCCTGGGCCTGCTCCCAGATCCAGGGCGGCTCGGTGACATGCGCATCGCAGTCAAAGGTCGGGAAATCCTTGGTCATTGGTGTGAATTTCTGGGTCGGCATACATTCCCCCCTTTGGGATATTGGTATGAGGAGCGGCTTTCGGCACGCTCCCACAATCGTACTCCCATAATGCGGCCACCATACCGCGATAGCGGACAATACTCAAACCTGTTTTCTCTCCAGCCTTCAGGAGGAAAGGGAAGAACCTGACTTGCCCAAGCCCGCTGATTACCATAGGCTGCGGCATTCCTCAGGACGGTCATTTGCGGCTGTCGGAGAAACCTGAAACGGGAGGCCAAGGTGAAACAGCGAACGCGAAAACGCATTGTTATTATCGGTGCCGGCTCAGCCGGCCTGTGTATGGGCGTGCAGTTGAAAAAAGCCGGTATCGACGATTTTGTCATCCTGGAAAAGGGCGGTGGCATAGGCGGCACTTGGTGGCGCAACTCCTACCCCGGTGCCGAGTGTGATGTCCAGTCACACCTGTATTCGTTCTCGTTTGCACAAAAAAACGACTGGTCCAAACCCTTTGCCGGGCAGGCCGAGATACTGGAATATCTCAACCGCATTGCCGACACCTACGGCCTGTGGGCGCATATCCAGCTCAATAGCCCGGTTCGGTCGGTCCACTGGCAGGGAGAAAGCGCGCGCTGGCAGGTTGGCACGGAATCCGGCGAGGAATTTGAAGCCCACGTCGTGGTCAGTGCCCTGGGCATGTTTAACAATCTGGTGTGGCCGTCCATTCCCGGCAGGGAGGACTTTCAGGGCACGGCCTTTCATTCGGCGGGTTGGGATCACAGCCATGATCTGACCGGCAAACGGGTGGGTGTGATCGGCATTGCCGCCAGTGCGATTCAATTTGTCCCTGAAATCGCTCCCCAGGTCGAACAGCTGTGTTTGTTTCAACGCACCGCAAACTGGGTTGTGCCCAAAGGCAACGCGCCGTACACGCCAGAGCAGCTCGAACACTTTCGTCAAAATCCGAGTACGGTCCGGGAGAATCGAGCGGCAATCTATCAGACCTGGAATACGCTGTGCACATTTAATGATAAAAAAGTGCTGGCCGAGATCGAACGGGCCGGTCTGGAACAGCTCGCGGTTGTCGAGGATCCCGAGGTGCGTCGCAAACTGACGCCGAATCATCCCTTCGGCTGCAAACGCCCCTTGTTTTCCGACGTCTACTACCCGGTTTTCAATCGCCCCAACGTCGAACTCCTGACCGAAACCATTGAGAGGATCACCCCGAACTCGATTGTCACCCGAGACGGTCAGGCGCGCGAGCTCGACACCATCATCTACTCAACCGGTTTTGAGACCACCACCTATCTGACTGCGCTTGATGTCACCGGGCGTGACGGCCTGCGCCTCAACGACGCCTGGAGCGATGGCGCCCAAGCCTACCTCGGTATGACGACCAGCGGCTTTCCGAATCTCTTCATGCTGTACGGTCCGAATACCAACCAGGGCTCGATTCTGTTCATGCTGGAGCGTCAGTGTGACTACATCATGCGTCAGCTCAAGCGGCTGGACGACGAGCGCCTCGCCTGGATGGACATTCGCCCGGATGTCATGCAGGACTTCAACGACCAATTACAGCGCGACATCAGCGCCGTGGATGTCTGGCAGGCGGATTGTGGCAACGATTTTTACTATCGCTCACGGTCCGGCCGTTTCGTGACCAACTGGCCCCATTCCATGGACGAGTTCACCGCGCGGACGGCGCAGCCGGACGGTGATGTCTATGAGGTCCAAACCGCGAACTGAACGAAGGATGGAGGAGAAACCCACTAGGCCAGACGCGCACAATACCACCCCCGACACGAACGCAACCGGCAGTATTCAAGGCGGCTGTGTGACAGGCGCATCACAGTCAGAGCTCGGAAAGTCCTATCAATGGTGAGAAGGCAGGAGGGGCGACTCAGCCATGCGGTATCGCTACTACCTGTGTGACGTTTTCACGCATACGCGCTTCGGGGGCAATCAGTTGGCGGTTTTACCCCAGGCTGCGGGCCTGTCGGGTGAGCGCATGCAGCAGGTTGCGCGCGAGTTCAATTTCTCTGAGACGACCTTTGTGTTCCCGCCGGAAGAAGCGGGGCATACGAATACGGTGCGCATCTTCACACCCGGTGCGGAGGTGCCCTTTGCCGGGCATCCCAATATCGGCACGGCGTTTGTCTTGGCCACAACGGGCCATCTAGGAACAATCGACACCGCTCTCAGGGTGACGTTTGAAGAGCGGGCAGGGCTGGTGCCGATCACGATCCACAAGCAGCCGGACCAGTCAGTCTGGTGCGAACTGACCGCCCCGGAACGCCTGTCGCTGGGCAAGACCGTCGATATTCAAACGATGGCAGCGGTGCTTTCTCTGACCGCGGACGATATCGCGACCGAGACCCATTTTCCTCAAGTCGCATCAGTTGGCCTGCCCTTCCTCTTTGTTGAGGTCCGGGATCGCACTGCGCTGGAACGGGTACGGGTAAATAGCGAGAAGCTGGAGGCGCTCGCCACCGACGACATCCCGTCCCTCGTTCATGTATACACCAGGGGTGAGGATACTGACTGTGATATCCGGGCCCGCATGTTCGCGCCCCTGTTGGGTGTACCTGAAGACCCGGCCACGGGCAGTGCCAATTGCGCCTTAGCCGGCCTGCTCAGCCACTATACGGAGCGCTCGCAGGGCGTATTCGACTGGCGCATTGCGCAGGGAGTGGAACTGGGACGCCCCAGTCTGCTTGAGGCGCGAGCGGAGAAACGCGCGGGCGTTGTCACTGATACCTGGATCGGTGGGGCCTGCGTCCTGGTCGGCGAGGGTTGGATTGAGGTTGGCCCCATCGCTCCCGCAGGCGTTCAGACCCAACGGTAGGCGGGTTTATTCGTATACTGCGGGCAAACGGCCCGTGTCGGCAAGAACGCGCCGCATGATGGAGTCGTCGGGCTGAAACGGAATGGGTGGCGGGTCTGGCGGCGTCACCGGCTCGACCGGAAACGGGAGCTGTCGGATCGACGTATTATACACCTCTGCCAATAAGGCCGGCAGATGCACCACATCTTCGAGATTGTAGTGAAGGAGGGTTTCCAGCGCCCCGCTCACGCCCCGCTCGTGGTAGCGCCACAAAACGACCGCGCACCAGCCATCCAGTTGAGCGACCAGGCCCGGCCGCTCAAGACCCAGGCGCTGTTCGATTTTTTTCAGACCGCCTTTATAACCGAGCGCGGCGAGCGGATAACGCAGGTCAATATGGGCCTGCTTGAGCGGAACGCCGAGTTTGGCGCGTAGGAAGGGCAGGTCAAATTGCTGGCCGTTATACGTCACCAGGAGGGTGAAGGCGTCAATGTCCCTCACAAACTGTTCCAGGTTCTGACCGTGCACGTAGACCTGAGGCCGCTCGCCGTCATGCAAGCCAATAACGGTCAGCATGGATTCCTCGGTGCCGAGGCCGGTGGTTTCAATGTCCAGATAGGCGACCCGCTCGGAAAACTCAGGATACAAGCGCCAATGGAGTTGGTGAGGCAGTTTGGTGATAAAGTACTGGGCGTCCCGTTTTTCGAGCGCGGTCAATGAGCGTTCGAGTTCAAAACGCGCCTCGTCCTGGAGCCAGCGGGGCAGCGAGCCGAGGGTCGGGTGGTCCAGGAGATACTCCCAGCAGGTGACTCCGGCCCGCCACAAGCGCCGCTCCGTTCTCTCGCCTACCCCCTGGATATGGCGGAAGGTCTGCTTCAGCATGGCCCGTCATGCCCGCGCAGGCGAGCATCCAGAATCAGTGTTCATAGCTCCGCAGCACGCGGCCAGGTCGGGCGGCGGTTGGTTCGCCATCGCGCAACAGGACCTGTCCGTTGACGACGGTATAGCGATAGCCTTCGGAGCGTGCGACCAGGCGCGAGGCCCCACCCGGAAAGTCCTGGACGAATTCCTTGGGCTTGGCCTCGACCGTATCGGGATCAAAAATGGTCAGGTCCGCGGCCATGCCCTGTCTGAGCAGACCCCGCTTGGGGATGCCGAGGAGTTGGGCCGGCGTAAAGGTCAGCCGGTTGACCGCCTGTTCCAGACTAAGCGCCTTTTTCTGTCTGACCCAGTGGCTTAACAGAAAGCTGGGATAGGTGACCTGGCACAGAAACGAAATATGGGCGCCGCCGTCAGAGCCGCCTGTCAGCACGTAGGGATTGGTAGCCAGATTGCGCACGGCCTCCTCGTCGCCATTCTGAAAGCCCTTGATCAGAAACTGGGTATCCAGGTTTTCTGCAACCGACAGGTCGAGCATGGCTTCCAGCGGGGTTTTGCCCTGCTCGCGGCCAATGGTCACCAGGTCTTTGCCCACCAGGGAGCCATGCTCATCCTGGCGCACGCTGTCCACCAGGATGTCCTGCATGCGCTTGGAGAACACTTTCGGCGAGGGGTCGTCCAGGTCGCGCTGCATGGCGGCCCGGTGGGCCGGATCCGAAAGGTTGGCGATTTTTTCAGGCCGGCGTCCCCGAATGGCGGCTTTCCAGGCCGGCAGGTCCTCAAACACGGCTCCCCGCAGGGAGAAAGTGAGATCGAAGCGCTCACACAAGGACAGGGGATGGACCCGAGCGCCTTCCCGAAAGGCGGCTTCGGTCCAGTCCAGGACTTGTTTCCAATGGTCGGGGGCGGCCCAGGTCTGAGACAAGAGATTCCACAGCACCGGGCGTCCGCTCTCGCGTGATAAGCGGGCCAGATAGTCCATATCTTTGGGGCCCACGGTTGGAATACCCGGCGGAATGACACATACCGTGCCACGATGAAAATCCTTCAGGGTCCGGGCGAGCGCCACGGTTTCGTCTTCTTCGGCAAAACGGCTGGGCACGGGAATGCCGTCCCCGTCAAAATGGACCGGGCCGTATGACGACGAGAAGCCGAACGCGCCAGCCGTCACACATTCTTTCACCACCGCCTGCATGGCCAGGATTTCGTCCTGGGAGGCCGGTCGTCTGCGGGCGTCATCGCCCATCACGTTGTAGCGGATGGTTGAGTGCGGGGCTAAGGCCATGACGTTCACCCCGAGTTGGTGGTCGAGGGCGTCGAGATATTCGCCGTACGATTCCCACGTCCAGGGCACCCCGGCCTTGAGGCTGCCCAGCGGCATGCCCTCGACCTTGCCCAGCATGCGGGTGATATAGTCGCGGTCTTCCGGTTTGCACGGCGCCAGGCCAAAGCCACAGTTGGTCATGAAGACGCTGGTGAAGCCGTGCCAGGAGCTGGGCGTCGCCAGCGGGTCCCAGAAAAGCTGGGCGTCATAGTGGGTATGCACATCGATGAATCCGGGGGAGACGACCAGCCCTGTGGCGTCAATGACCTCCGTCGCCGGGCCGTCAACCTTGCCCATGGCCGCAATATGGCCCTGGGCAACCGCCACATCTCCGTAATAGCCGGGCTGGCCCGAGCCATCGACCAGCAATCCATTTTTAATCAGCAGGTCATACTGCATGCCGTCTCCCTCCTTGTCTGGGCGATCCCTCGCACCCGGACTGTATCGGCTTTCCCGGGAACCGACAAGGATTCGGGCCACCAGCAACACAACAAGCCTTTCCTTTACCCGGAAATTTGCTATACGGAATATATTGAAAACGTCAGGGGCGTTGCTCAGCCCGCCTAAACGGGTCTGAGTGTGGAAGGAGCTGGGGATGTGGAGAGGGATGTGGATATGTGGGGTGCTGCTCTGTCTCCTGTTGCCGGCCTGCTCGTCACGTAAGCCACCAACACCAACGCAGAATTTTATGACCTGGAGCCAGCAGGCTCTTCCTCATAGAAAACAGCTGTGCGTCCTGCCCTTTGAAAACACCAGCCATATTGACGAGCTGGATGAAAAAGTGCGCCAGGGTGTCGCGGGTCATCTGAGCGTCAAGCGCTTTACCGACGTTGAGCTGCACGAAATAGACGCCCGCCTGGCCGATATACACAATTGGCATCAACTGGCGCCGCAAGACCTCGGTCGTCGGATCAAGTGTGACGTGCTCGTCTACGGCCTCGTCTCGAAGCCGGACAATATCTATGTCGGTGTCTATTCCCAACTGGCCCTGGAAGGGACCCTCCGCGTCGTCGGGGTGGCCAGTGGTGATGTCCTTCTCCACGAGACCTATACGACGCGTTTGCACGATATGGGACTCCCGCTTTCCCCAGTGAGCCTGGTGGCCAGCATGGTCCGAAATTTATGGACCTTTACCGACATTCAATTTGTGCGCGCCATCGACGACCTGAGTCGCAATCTGGCCGCGCTCGTGCCCGACCTGCCCGAAACCGGCGCAAGCGTGAGTACGGCTCAAAAAAAGCATCCCGGTGTGACCTGATGCGGCTCGGCGAGACCGGGTTCGGATGAGAGCGACGTCGCCTCGGCTGGAAGGCTAAGGCTACCTCGTCCTTTCACCCTGTGCTATCCAGAGAAAAAAGTACCAGAGAAAAAGGGGAGAATAGCTATGGCGGGGAAACTCGACGGACAGGTAGCGATTGTCACCGCTGGTGGCTCCGGGATCGGGGCGGCGTCAGCCGTCCGCTTTGCCCAGGAAGGGGCGGCGGTCATTGTCGCGGATTTGAGCGGAAAACGGGCGGAGGCGGTCACGGCTCAGATCAATGCCGCGGGCGGAAAAGCGGCCATGATCAAAATGGATGTGGCTGACCCGGAAGGCATCCAGGCCACGATTCAGCTCGCGCTTGATACCTATGGCCGTCTCGATGTTATGTTCAATAATGCCGGACTCGGAGAGTTGGCCCGGCTTGAGGACACCTCCCTGGAAGGCTGGAATCGGACGCTTGCCGTCACGCTGACCGGGACCTTTCTGGGCATGAAGTACTGCCTGCCCATTATGCGAGAGCAGGCCAAGGGCGCTATCGTCAACACGGCGTCCGTATCCGGTATGGGCGGTGACTACGGCATGTCAGCGTATAATGCGGCCAAGGCCGGGGTCATCAACCTCAGCCGCTCGGCAGCGATTGAGAACGCCCAATATAATATCCGGGTGAACTGCGTCTGCCCCGGAGCGATTAACACGCGCGCGGCGCAGCTCCTGGGGGGAGATCGCGCCGACGAATTCCGCCGTCTCCAAGGCAGAGCACACCCCCTCGGACGCATGGGAGAGCCGGAGGAAATTGCCAATACTGCCCTGTTTCTCGCGTCGGATGAAGCCTCCTTCATCACCGGTCAGGCACTCGCCGTGGACGGTGGCGTGACCTCACATACCGGACTGCCGAATATGCTGAGCATCCGCGACAGTTAATCGGGAGCGCCTGTGGACTGGACAGCCCTGAGGGCGACGAAAGAAGCCGATATTCAGCAACGTGCAGCTACGCCGCTGAGCGAGGTCACACCGAGCATTCGTGATTTTGCGCAGTTTGTGACGACACAGAAACAAGAGCTCGGCCTTATCCCCGCGCTCAAACGGGTGGACCCGGATACGGGTCTAGCCTGGCCTGAGCTGGACCTCGTGGCGCTCGCCCAAGCGTGTGACGATACGGAAGTCGGGGCCATCGGCGTGTATACCGAACCGAGCGTGTTCGGCACGTCGGGTGACGATCTGCGCGCGATTTCGGATCGCGTCACCACCCCGCTGTTGGCCCTCGATCTCGTCCTGCACGACAGTCAGATTCATCAGGCTCGGCTATGCGGGGCGGATGCGATTTTGCTGTGGGCCGGTGCGGTCGATGCGCCGACCTTAGCCCGTCTGATGACCACCGCGCATTCCATCCACGTGACCCCCGTTGTCATGGCTCGGACACCCGACGAACTCCGCCTGGCACTGGCCGCTGAGAGTTTCATTATCGGATTAGCCTCTCCAGACGGAAAACTCAACACCGCCCACGTCTCAGCGCTTGCCGCTCAGGTCCCGCAGCGGAAGACCATCATCTCGCTGGATGAGCTGAGCACACCGGAGGAAGCCTCATCCCTACTCGGAAAAGTCGATGCCGCGCTCGTGAGCCAGTGCGCGCTTGATGCGGCTGACGTGGAAGGAAGTCTAACCGAGTTGATGAAGTGGGGTTCGGACTGAACCTCGGCTCTCTCCGAGCGGACAAGCCCGGACTATATACCCGCCACATCAAATCCTAAGGCCCGTGCGGCAGTTGCCTGTTGCCGGTCATGAGTCGCAAACGTCAACGATGGAACGTGACGCTCGCGCAATAACAGCGCACTGGCAAGATGAATGGCGTTCAGCGTTTTCACCGCGGTCGCCATAGGAAGTGCGGCCCGCTGGAGGATCGCCGGTGTCACCCGGAGGGTTCCCAGCCTCCGTTCCATAATTTTGAGTGCTTCGTGTGCCTGCACGACGCCGTCGTCGTCCAGGGCAGACTCAAGTCGAAGCCGGTCAATGGCGCGTCGTGCCTCAACGCCCATCATAGCGCTGGAGTAGGCCCGCTCCCATCTTCCCCACATCGGCAATGGCCTCGCTTGCCCGAAAAGGACTCGGAGCACCACGCTGGTATCCAGATAGGCAATCAACGCTGGTCCCGGTCCTCTTTGAGCAGCTTCACCACATCGACCTTTTTACGAAGCCGGACGGGTTTCGGCCAAGCGCGCTCGCGATTCGTTATCACGGGCTCTTCAATCCCGAGTTCATCAATACTCTGCGTATAAGGAATCAGTCGAGCAACGGGCGTTTTCCGATCACACACAACTACGGTCTCTCCCTTGCGGACTGCCGACAGATAAGCACTCAACTTCGCCTTCAACTCCGATACCATTGCCTGTTTCATGGCCTTGTTATGACCAGATATAGTCTCTTTGTCAAGGGAAGAGGAAATTTGCGAATTGTGCCAAGGTTGCAGACTTTTCCGCACTATGCCATTTTCCAGAAGCGCGAAGAATCCTGATTTTACACAGAATGAGGGAGCTGCCAGATGAAGTTCGGCATGATGTACGAGATCCAGATTCCCGAGCCCCACACCCCGAATATTGTGCAGGATACCTATAAGCAGGTCATCGCCCAGGTCATGCTGGCCGAGGAGATGGGATTCGAGTATTTCTGGACGGTTGAGCATCATTTTTTAACCGAGTTTTCCTATTGTCCCGCCCCAGAGGTCTTGTACGGTGCGATCTCGCAGCGGACCAAGACCATCCGGATCGGTCATGCCGTTGCGCTGCTGCCGCCCCAGTACAACCATCCGATCCGTGTGGCGGAGCGCGCGGCGGTCCTTGACCTGTTGAGTGACGGTCGAGTCGAACTCGGCACCGGACGCTCGACCACGCTGATTGAGATGGAAGGCTTCGGGATTGACCCGGAAGAGACCAAGCCCATGTGGGAAGAAGCCATCTCGATCATCCCACGGATGTGGCTCGAAGATCCCTTTTCGCACGAGGGGCAGTATTTCAAGATTCCGCCCCGCTCGATCATTCCCAAACCGGTCCAGAAACCCCACCCTCCCCTGTGGGTGGCCTGCGCCCAGCCCGCCAGTTTTACCGCTGCCGGTCAGAAAGGGATTGGCGCCTTGTGTTTTCATATCGGCCAACCGGAGGAACTCGCCCGTCGGGTGCAACTCTACCGGGAAGGCATAGCCCAGGCCGAGCCCGTTGGCGCCTTTGTGAATGACAAGGTTGCCGCTCTGGGCATCGTCCACTGTGCTGAGAGCGACAAACAGGCCCGAGCAGTAGGCGGCCCGGCCGGCGAATGGTTCCTGAATAAAACACTCCAACTCTACCGGCCCTGGCAGGAACAGGGGACGAAAGTACCCGATTCCTACAAGTTTGCAGTTGATTCAGTCCGTGGGGAGCGGTCGGGCAAGTCCTTGGACGAGCTCATTGAAGGCGGGATGTTCTGCATGGGCGATCCGGACAGCTGCATTCGGACGCTCAAGAGATACGAAGCCGCCGGGGTCGATCAGGTGCTGTGCTTTATGCAGTTCGGCGGGATTCCTCACCAGAACATTATGGATTCGATCCGCCTGTTCGGGAAATATGTGGTCCCGTATTTTCAGCCGTAAATCAGGAACGTCGATCCAAATATCTATCTGCTAGGGCAGATTGCGATGCTGTGTAGCCGCCCGCTGGATGCCGGATCACGTCCGGCATGACGGGAGCCCCTGCACGCTAGGGCTTATCGTGAAACGCTCTAGCTTACAGGACCTCCGGGTTCACCGGTGTAGGCGGACGCCGGCCGCTGAGAAAGGCGGCAATGTTCTCGGCCGCCAGGGTGGCCATGCGCGTCCGGGTAGCAATACTGGCGCTGCCGACGTGGGGAACAACCAGGCAGTTGTCGAGCGTCAGCAAGGGGTCGTCCGCGGGCAGCGGCTCCGGGTCGGTCACATCCAGCGCAGCCCCGGCAATGACCTTGTCCCGCAGGGCTGCATACAGGGCGTGCGGGTCAACAATCGGCCCACGCGCGGCGTTCACCAGAAAAGCGGTCGGCTTCATCTTTTTGAGCTGCGGCGTCGAGATGAGCTGGCGCGTTTGCGGACCGAGCGGCACCAGCACGACCACAAAGTCCGACTCGCTCAGGAGCGTGTCCACATCGACCCAGGTACACCCGAGTTGCTCCTCAGCCTCTTTGTTCCGAGCGCGATTATGGTAGAGCACACGCATATCAAAGCCGCGTGCCCGCCTGGCAACGGCGGCTCCGATGCGACCCAGACCGATAATACCCAGCGTGGCATGATGTACGTCCGTCCCAAGAAAGACAAACGGACTCCACACCGGCCACTGGCCGGCGCGCACGCGGCGTTCGCCCTCGCCGATGCGGCGGGCGATACCCAGCATGAGCGCGAAGGTGAGGTCGGCGGTGGTTTCGGTTAAAACGCCCGGCGTGTTGGTCAGTAAGACGCCGCGACGTGTCAGCGCCGGGACATCCACATTGTCATACCCGACGGCCATATTGGCGACGAGCTTGAGCTGTGGCGCATGGTCGAGCAGGTTGTCATCGATGCGTTCCGTGACCATTCCCAGCAGGGCGACGGTATCGCGCAGCTCGTGCAGCAAGGTCTCACGCGAAACGGCGTGGTCTGACTCCCAGACCCGCACCTCGCCGCAGGTCCGTAAGGGTGCCAGCGCTTCTTCAGGAAGCTGGCGGGTAACATAAATCTTTGGTGGTTGCTGAGCCATGGATATGCTCTCCTCCAGCGGAAGCACACAGAGGGTGGCACAGGCCCGCTTGAAATACTAGAGTAAAGACGCAACCCTGAGTCGCCAGGAAAAAGAGTTGGAATTGAGGAGTCAAGCAATGGACCAGCCCTCCGAGAAAAGTATTAAACGCATGCGCATCTACGTTGAAAAATATATGCAGAAAACCGGCACCTCAGGCCATCCGGGGCCCGAGGTGACCGAATCGGTGATTCTGGGTCTGGCCAATAATATCGACGCGGTCGGCCGGCCGCTCTGCCCGTGTAATTTTTATCCCGACAAAAAAGCCGAGGTCGAGCGCAGCCGCGAGTGGGTCTGCGCCTGTGACGAAATGAAGAAGTGGAAGTACTGCCACTGCCTGCTGTTCGTGACGCCCGAGGGTCTGCCGATTACCGAGCATCTGCCCGAAGACCACGAGGGCCGCCAAATCTACGGCCTCGTCAAAGACCCGACGCCGGGAAAGGGCCGGGAACTGGCCGATAAAGACTAGCCGCAATCAGCCACCGATGAAGTGATAGGTCAATTCCAGACCGAACACCCGACCTCTCATCAACGGCGAGAGGGTGCCGGTGGGCAGTTGGATGTCCGTCCCGAACTTCGCGTAGTCCAGCAGGTTTTTGCCGTACAGGCCGACCACCCACTGGCTATTGTCGATATGCATATCCACACCGGCCTGTAACATCTTCTGCTGCCGGTTGAAGCCGGTGTTGTCGTCGTTGGTATACTCTTTATCCCGGTAGGCGTAGGTGAAACGCGAGGCGAGTCGAACGCGAGTGCCGACGCGGAGATTGTGGAGCAGGCCCAGGCTATAGGTCCAGTGCGCGGCCCGCGGCGGTTCGAGATCCTCGTCCTTACTGTCCAGCTTACCGTCCCGGGTGAGGTCGAACTTGACCTTGGTGTAGTCCGGCTCGACGTAGCCGAGCGAGCCGAGCAAGACCAAGCCTGGGGAGAGGACCACCATCCCCTCCATTTCCAAGCCCCAGAATTCGGCGTCGGCCGTATTCCGAATCACCTGCACGAGGTTCTGCACCGTCTGTATGGTCGGCCTTCCATCCACAAAGATGATGACAGGCCGACCCGTGATCGGGTCCGGGGCAGGGAGATTCTCGCCGAAAGCCAGTTCGCGTTGCAGATCGTCGACGAAGTTGTAGAAAAATGACACATTCAGGCGGGCGCGGTCGCCAAAGGTCTTCTTGAGGCCGATCTCGAAATTGTCGATCTGCTCTTCGTCAAACGCCTCGGTCCCAAGATCGCGAGCGACCTCCAGGCCAAGCGCCTCCAGCCCGGCAATCTCCACGTCCGACAGACCCTGGGTCAGATCGAAAAACGAGTCGCGCAGATTATAGCCGCCGGACCGGAAGCCGCGCGTCCAGTGGGCATAGATCAGCGTCTCCTCGTCGAGCCGATAGCTCAGCCCAAGCTTGGGCGACAGACTGTTCCAGCTTGCCTTATCTTTGAAATGGATGGGACAGTCGGGGCCATCCACGGTGTGACACTGTATACCACTGGTCCGGAGGATATTTGTAATCTGTGCGGCTTTCTCTTCATGAGTGTAGCGCAGCCCGAGGGTCAGCGTCAGCCGGTCGGTCAGGTCGTAGTCCCCGGCCGCGAACAGCCCGAACGTCTCGACGTTATAGATACCGCCGCCGTTGAATTCTAAGATGTCGCCACTGGCGTCACCGAAAAGTCGCTGTTCGTGATAGTACAGATCGTTCTGAAAATAGTAGAAACCGGTCGTCAGGAAGAGCCGGTCGAAGAACATCCCGCTGTAGCGCAGCTCGTTGCTGAACTGCTCCGCGGCTTGTGCGCCGCCGCCGTGGAAAAAGGTCAGCGGCGTCGCGTCGGTATCGCTCAGACCATCGCCCATCCCCTCGCGCCAGCCGAAGATATTGGTAATGGTCCCGTTACCGAATGGGATGTCCCAATCCGCCCTGGCGTTAAAAAAGTTGATATAGGTCTTCAGGAAGCCCTCTTCGTTGACGGCGAAGTCGTGGCTGTCTCGCTTGAAATTGAACAGAGGATGGGACAGGCCGGCACCGTTGGTATGCGTCTGGGCCGCAGGCCCGTCTTCGTCGAGGTCCTGATATTCGTAGCGGAGTGTAAAGCGCAGCGTGTCCCAGGGCTGCCAGGTGACGACCGGCCGCAGCATCAGCGTATCTCGCGCGCCAAATGCCTTCCCGTTATACTTATTCTCAAACCAGCCCTGATCCTGATTGGAATAAATCGTGAAGCGGGCACGCAGGGTGTCGGTCAGCGGGGCGTTGAGCGTACCCGAGACGTACATATTGGGCGCTTTGCCACCGCCTTCGACCGCGCTGCGCACCGTGGCCTCATAGCGATCGGTCGGGGTTTTGGTGTTGACCAAGACGGCTCCGCCCACCACGTTACGGCCGAACAGGACGCCTTGCGGGCCGCGCAAGACTTCGATGCTGTCCAGATCGAAGGCGTCGTACAGCACCCCCGCGTTCGTTCCCAGGTAGATGCCGTCAACAAAGACCCCGACCGTCGGATCGACGGACGGAATCGAGCTGTTGATACCCAGGCCACGAATGGAGAAGTTTGCAAAGCCGCGTGCCAGGGCGGCGTCGTCAAGGGACACATTAGGCATGGTAATCGTCAGATCGCCCAGGTCGCGCAGCTTGAGGGCGTCAAGCTGTTCGGCGTCGAAGGCCATGATCGATACCGGTACGTCCTGGATCTGCGCCTCCCGCTTGAGGGCGGTGACAACCATCCCTTCCAGAAGCGTAACCTCTGTCGGCGAGCCAGATTCTTCTGGAGAGGCCCTGCCAGTGTCTAGCTGCGCATCCTGGGCCATGGCCGGGAAGGTGGGGACACTCAGCGCCGCCACAATCGTCAGTGTCCAGGCAGTCAACCGGCTTGCCGTTCGGAACCTGGAGGTGTGATTGATGCAGCGCATGAACCCTTCGATCTCAGGCGTAGTAATCGTTGTCGGGGAGTACTTATTACTGCCTGTAAAGCGCCGCGACTCTCGGGCAGGCCGTTCCACGTTCGGAGCGGTTCGTCCCGAATGCTGCCACGCTTCTCAGACGCCTGTAAAATGATACGTCAGCTCCAGGCCGAAGATACGACCTTTTGCCAAAGGAGAAAAGGTGCCGCCACCGAGTGCCGTCGGTAACTGCGTATCACCGCCGAACAGACTGTAGCCCAGCAGGTTCTTGCCATATAGGCCGACCACCCACTGACTGTCGTTGAAGTGAATGTCCACCCCGGCCTGCAATCTTTTCTGTTGCCGGTTGAAGCCGCGGTTGTCATCGCTGGTGTAGAATTTATCTCGGTAAGCGTAGATGACCCGCGAGGCCAGCCGAACGTGGCGACTGAGCTGCAGGTCATTCAGCAAGCCCAGGCTATAGGTCCACTTTGCGGCCCGGGGTGGTTCCATGTCCTCATCCTTGCCATCCACCCTGCCGTCGTTGTTCAGATCAAACTTGACCGTGGTGTAGTCCGACTCCACGAAACCGGCCGAACCGAACAGGCTCAGGCCGGGGGCGAGGACCAGGCTGCCCTCCACTTCAAAGCCATACATGTCCGCGTCGGCCGTATTGCGGATCACCTGCACGATATTGCCCTGCGTCACGGGTCTTCCGTCGGCGCCGATGACCAGTTCCCCGGTTGCCGGATTGAGCACCGGCAGTTCTTCAGCAAAAACCAGTTCGCGTTGCAGGTCGTCGATCAGATTATAGAAAAACGCGGCGTTGATCCGGGCACGGGGCCCGAAAGTTTTTTTGAAGCCGAGCTCGAAGTTGTCGATCTGCTCTTCGTCAAAGGGGCCGGGTCCGAGGTCACGGGGATCGCCCGGCAGGCCGAAAAATGTGTCACGCAGATTATAGCCGCCGGACCGAAAGCCGCGGGTCCAGTGGGCATAGATCAGGGTGTCGTCATCGTGCCGATAGCTCAGCCCGACCTTGGGCGACAGATTGGTCCAGGTTTCTTTGTCCCGGAAGTGGCTGGGACAGGCCGGGCCGGTAATGATGTTGCACGGCGTTGCGCCGTTTCGGGTCAGATTGGTGATTTCAGCTTCCTTTTCCTCGTGAGTGTAGCGCAGCCCCGCAGTCAGCGTGAGCCAGTCGGTCAGGTCGTAGTCCCCATTCATGAACAGCCCAAAGGTTTCGACATCCATGTTGCCGCCCCCGCTTTGCCGGATTTGTCCGAAGGCGAGGGAACGATACTCGTGATAGCCGATGTCATTATTGAAATAATAGAACCCGGTCGTCAGGAACAGCCGGTTGAAAAACAAGCCGGCATAGCGCAGTTCGTTGCTGAACTGTTCCGATAGTTGCAAGGCTCCTCCGCTAAACAGCGGCAGGGGTGTCGCGTCGATATCACTTTGCACGTTTCCCTGCCCATCCCGCCAGCCGAAGATGTTGGTGATCCTGCCGTTGCCCAACGGCACATCCCAATCCAAACGGGTGTTAAAAAAGTGAATTTCAGAGGTGAGGAAGCCCTCGTCGTCGATGGCGAAGTCATGACTGTCGCGGTCATAGTTGGCAAAGGGATTGGATCGACCGGAACCGTCAGTATGGTTCTGAGCCGCGGGTCCGTCGCCGTCGAGGTCCTGATATTCATAGCGGAGCGTCAGACTCAGGGTGTCTGTGGGTTGCCAGGAGATGACCGGTCGCAGCATCAACGTGTCCTGCACGCCGAACGCCTTGCCGGTATGTTCATTCTCGAACCAGCCCTGATCCTGATTGGAATACACGGTGAAGCGTGCCCCCAGTGTGTCGGTCAGCGGGGCGTTCAGCGTGCCCGCGACGTAAACGTTGGGCGCTTTGCCACCGCCTTCCACCGCGCTGCGTACCGTGGCTTCGTAGCGGTCAGTCGGCGTTCGAGTGTTGAGCAGGACTGCGCCGCCGGCGACATTGCGGCCGAACAGCACGCCCTGCGGGCCACGCAGGACCTCGACCGCCTCCAGGTCGAAGGTGTCGTACAGCATCGACGCATTCGAGCCCATATACACGCCGTCGATAAACACGCCGACCGTTGGGTCGATACCCGGAATCGAACTGTTGATGCCCAGACCACGAATGGAGAAGTTTGCAATCCCGCGCGCCGTGCCGACATCATCCAGGGACACGTTCGGCATGCGGATTGACAGACTGGTCAGGTCGCGCACCTTGAGAGCGTCAAGCTGTTCAGCGTCAAAGGCAGTAACCGCTACCGGTACGTCCTGGAGTAGTTGTTCCCGCTTTTGAGCGGTCACGACAATATCTTCCAGGAGCGTGGCGCTCTCGGCAGCGGCTTCTTCCGGCGCGACCTCCTGAGCTGTAGCCGGGAATGAGAAGAAACCGACACTCAGCACCACAACGGCTATCAGTGTCAGGGTGGTGAACAGGGTGGCCGGTTGGAATGCGGATGTTTTGATGAGGCTCATAAACCCTCCGATGTCAGACGCCCGTAAGGTTATAGGTCAGCTCCAGGCCGAAGGTGCGGCCTTTCATCAGCGGCGAAAAACTCCCGAAACCGGGGTTGACGAAATGAATGCCGTGGGAGACCGCGTGCAGCAGGTTCTTGCCGTACAGGCCCACCACCCACTGACCGTTATTCAGATGCAAATCAATGCCGGCGTCCAGCTTCTTGAGCTGCCGGTGGAATCCGCTGTTGTCGTCCTGATGGTATTCTTTGTCCCGATAGGCGTAATTGATGCGCGAGTCGAGGCGGTGACGGTTGCCAATGGAGAGGCTGTGCTGGAGTCCGAAGCTATACGTCCAGGTGGGAGCGCGGATCAGGTCAAGGTTCTCGTCTTTGTCGTCCACCGCCCCGTCACCGCTGAGGTCATAGCGGACTGCGGTCAGGTTCGAGTCGAGATAGCCCATAGCACCGTGGAGCACCAAGTTGTCCAGCAGCGCGAAAGAGCCGTCCAGTTCAACGCCGTAGATGTCGACATCCGCAGTGTTCAGAAAATCCTGTACCACGCCTTCGGCTCCGCCTGTCAGCACGATGCGTTGCAGGTCCCGGATCATATTGAGAAACACCGCGCCGTTAAGACGTGCGCGCGTGCCGAGGGTGCTCTTGAAGCCGAGTTCAAAATTGTCGGCCTGCTCCTGGTCGGTCGGGCCGGGGTCGGTGCCCTCCTTTGTGATGCGCACATTATAGTTGCCGGACCGAAATCCCCGAGTCCAGTGCCAATACACCAGTATGTCGTCTGTGGGACGCAGAGTCAGGCCGATCTTAGGCGATAAACTGTTCCAACTCTTGTCGTCCTTGAAATGGCTGGGGCAGGTCGGGCCGCGCACCATATTGCAGCCCGGATCGGTCAGATCGGTTTTGCTGTTGCGCTGCATATAGGAGACATTGGCCGCCTTTTCCTCATCGGTATAGCGCAGTCCGCCGGTAACGGTCAGCCAGTCGGTCAGATCATAGTCCATGTTCAGGAAGAGACCCAGCGTGTCCACCTCATAATAGCCACCGCCAAATTCGTTCCGCGTCGCGCCTGGGACACTTCCCTCAAATTCGCGCCATTCATGATAGTCGAGATCGTTGGTGAAATAGTAGACGCCGGTGGTCAATTGCAGCCGGTTGAAAAACCGCCCGGTGTAGCGCAACTCATTGCTGAATTGTTCCGACTCCTGCTGGGTACCCAGGTTGAATTTGGACAGCGCGAAATCGGCCTGACGGTGCGTGGGCAGGCCGTCAAGGTCGCTGATGGCGTCGCTCTGCGTGGCGCGCCAGCCGAAAATATCGGTCAGCGTGCCGTTGCCGAACGCCACGTCCCAGTCCAACCGGGCGTTGAAGAAGTGCACCTCGGCATCGAGGTAGCCATCGTCATCGACAAAGAAGTCATGGTCGCGTCGGTCATAGATGGCCGTATTCTGTGACGCTGCTCCGTCGGCGTCCAGGCTCTGGTATTCATAGCGGAACGTCAGGTCGAGCGTGTCGGTGGGCCGCCAGCGAACGACCGGGCGTAGCATGAGCGTATCCTGTGCGCCGAATGCTTTGCTGTCACGCTTGTTCTTGAACCAGCCCTGATCCTGGTTGGAGTAGACGGTGAAGCGCGTGGCCAGCGTGTCGGTCAGCGGAGCGTTGAAGGTCGCTGAGGTGAAAAAATTAGGCGCTTTGCCACCACCCTCGACCGTGTTGCGGAGCGTGGCTTCAAACTGGTCGGTGGGAGCTTTGGTGTTAATCAGTACCGCCCCGCCGACCACGTTGCGCCCAAACAGCACGCCCTGCGGCCCGCGCAAGACCTCAATGCTCTCCAGGTCGAAGGCGTCGTACAGCATGACCGAATTTGTGCCCATATAGATGCCATCGACAATCACACCCACGGTCGGGTCAATGGACGGTACGGAACCGTTGACGCCCATGCCGCGAATCGAAAAGTTTGCGGTCCCACGCGAAGTGCCGATTTCATCAAAACCCACGTTGGGGATGCCGATGGTCAGGTCACGCAGGTCGCGCACCTTGGCGGCTTCCAACTGCTCAGCGTCCAGGGCCGTTATCGCCACCGGAACGTCCTGGATGGACTGCTCGCGTTTCTGGGCGGTGACAACGAGATCTCCCAGCAGCAGGGCGTCTTCTATAGGAGCGCTTTCAGAGGCGGGCTCCACTTGATCCGCAGGGGCGGAATCCTGAGCGATAGCCGGCGGCGCCACGATCCCGAGCAGCAGGACAACGCTGAGCGCGAGCCGGCGCAGGGCGGTCCGCGGCGCGATCACGCCCTCGTCTGATTGTTTCGGTTGATATTCAGCCATTCCAGCGGTGGGGTATATGCTTTGGTAGTGTCTCAGTTTGAAAAATTCTGACCAGGAAAAACAACAGCTTCTCTGTACTACTCTTAAGATGCATACTGCCTGCATCTTAATAATGTCTAGCCGAGTACGGCTTATCTGTCAATATTCCCTGCCGCCACGTATCCATCAGATGCTTGTAAAGTAGTAAGTCAACTCCAGGCCATACACCCGGCCCTTGGCCAAGGGCGAGAAGGCGCCCCCTAGCCCATTGATGCCGTGCCTGACCTGGTCCAGCAGGTTCTTGCCGTACACGCCAACCACCCACTGACTGTCATTGACATGCAGGTCTACGCCGGCCTTCAGTAATTTCAACTGCCGGTTGAAGCCGAGATTACTGTCGGTGTTGTATTCCTTGTCCCGGTAGGCGTAATTGACCCGAGAGACCAACCGGTGGCGGCTGCCGATGTCCAGCGTGTGGAGCAGACCCAAGCTGTATGTCCAGGTCGGCGCACGCGGCGGCTCCAGGGCCTTGTCTTTCCTGTCCACCGCGTTGTCACGGTTCAGGTCGAATTTTACCTCGGCATATTCCGTGTCAATATAGCCCATCGCAGCTCGCAGCATAAGGTCTTGGGTCAGCATAAGAGAGCCTTCGAGTTCAAGACCGAAGATGTCGGTGTCCGCGGTGTTGCGCACCACCTGGGCGAAGCCTCCGTCGGGCAGGCCAAATGCGACCTCGCGTTGCATGTCTTCGACCTGACTGAAGAAAAGAGCACCGCTGAGACGGGTGCGGCCGCCGATGGTGCTTTTGAAACCCAGTTCGTAATTGTCGACCTGCTCTTCGTCAAAGGGACCGGGGCCGATATCGGGATGGGTGTTGCGCAGATTATAGCCGCCGGAACGAAAACCACGCGTCCAGTGGGCATAGACCAAGGTGTCGTCAGCGTAGCGGTAGCTCAGCCCGATCTTGGGCGACAGATTGGTCCAGGTTTTCGTGTCTTTGAAATCGCTCGGGCAGGCCGGACCCTGCACGATATTGCACGGCGTGAGGTCCAGGACAATGGTGGTGACGTCGGCTTCCTTTTCCTCACGCGAGTAGCGCAGCCCGGCGGTCAGCGTCAGCCAGTTGGTCAGGTCATAGTCCCCAGACATGAACACCCCCAGCGTGTCCACATCGTATAAGCCACCACCGTTCTGCACTCTGGCCCTGCCCGGAGGATCGTCCGCCAACTTCCGCCGCTCATGGTAATCGCTCGCATTGATAAAATAGTACAAGCCGGTGACCAGTTGCAGGCGATCGAAAAACACCCCGGTGTAGCGCAACTCGTTGCTGAACTGCTCCGCACGCAGCAGGGTCTCCAGGTTGCGCAGGGCAGTCGTAGAGGCCAACTCATCCACGGAACTCAGGGCGTCGGCCTGCGCGTCCCGCCAGCCGAAGATGTTGGTGACCGTGCCGTTGCCCAGCGCCACGGCCCAATCCAGCCGCGTGCTCAAAATGTGAATCTTGGTGTCCAGGAAGCCGTCGTTGTTGACCGAGAAGTCGTGACTCCGGCGGTCGAAGCGGACCGTGTTCTGGACTGCGGCACCATCGCCGTCGCGGTCCTGATACTCATAGCGGAGCGTCAGACTCAGTGTGTCCGTCGGTTGCCAGGAGAACACCGGCCGTAGCATGAGAGTGTCCTGCGCGCCGAACGCACGGTCGTCGTATTCGTTCTCGAACCAGCCTTGATCCTGATTGGAATAGATCGTGAAGCGGGTGCGGAGCGTGTCGGTCAGCGGGGCATTGAGGGTACCTGACACATAGACGTTGGGCGCCTTGCCGCCGCCTTCGACCGCACTGCGCAGCCGTGCTTCATATTGCTCGGTCGGAACCTTGGAGTTGAGCAGAACGGCACCGCCCACGACGTTACGGCCAAACAGGACGCCCTGTGGGCCACGTAAGACCTCGATACCCTCCAGGTCGAACGCGTCGTACAGCACCATGGCGTTGGTGCCCATATACACGCCGTCAACGAACACGCCGACCGTCGGGTCAATGGACGGGATGGAACTGTTGACACCCAGGCCGCGGATGGAAAAGTTCGCCGTCCCGCGCGATGTCCCGACCTCATCAAGGCCCACATTGGGGATGCCGATGGTCAGGTCGCCCAGATCGCGCACCTTGAGAGCATCGAGTTGCTCGGCGTCGAAGGCGGTGACCGGCAGCGGCACGTCCTGGATCAGTTGCTCCCGCTTTTGGGCGGTCACCAGGATATCCCTCAGGTGTGTGACTCCTTCCGCCGGGGTAGGTTTGTTGGAATCCTGCGCGTGTGTCGCCGGCAGCGTGGCGACCCCCAGCAGCAGGACGATGCTGAACGCGGTCAGACGCAAACCGACGCGCGTTGCGGTCATGTGATCGTCCGATTGTTTCGGTTGATATTCGGCCATTCCGGCAATGGAGTACTCGCTTCTGAGAGGCCAATCGCCGCGCGCCTTGCACCTGATGAGCGGCCTAGTATAGCATGCGCTCGAATCTCACAAAGGAGGACAGCATCTATGCAAGTTGGATATTTCGCGGTTGGTATTGGACTGGGCGCAGACCCCGAGGTGGTCGGCCTGACGGCACGGACCGCTGAGCAAGCGGGCTTTCATTCCATCTGGGCTCCCGAACACGTGGTCTTACTCGACCAGTACACCTCAAAATACCCGTATTCAGCCGATGGGCGATTACCCATGCCCACCACGCAGATCGATATTCTCGATCCATTTACCGCGCTGACGTATGCCGCTGCGCAAACCACAACGATCCGTCTGGGAACCGGCATTTGCCTGGTGCCCGAGCGTAACCCGGTGGTCACCGCAAAGGAAGTCGCCAGTTTGGACAAGCTGTCGGGCGGACGGTTTGATTTCGGTGTCGGCGTGGGCTGGCTGGCGGAAGAGTTCAGCGCGGTGGGCGTCCCCTGGGAACGCCGGGCGCAACGCACGCGTGAGTATCTCAAGGTCATGAAAATGCTGTGGACCGAGGAAGAGTCTGAATTCAGCGGTGAGTTCTGTAGCTTCCCCAAAGTCCGCTCGTATCCCAAGCCCGTCCAGAGCCCGCACCCGCCGATTATTTTCGGGGGCGAGAGCAAACCCGCGCTTCGGCGCGTCGGGGAGGTTGGCGATGGCTGGTTCGGGGTGAACGTCACGCCCGCATCCACCAAAGAGCATATTGAGCGCATGCAAGGCTATGCCGAAGCGGCCGGACGCGATCACAGCCAGTTTCAGTATTCCGTTTCCACGGGTATTGGCATGCCGATTAGCCTGGATGAGGTCAAACAGTTCCGCGACCTGGGCGTGCACCAGATCATTGTTGGGGGATTTCCCGAAAGTGCGGCTACCGTCAAGGGCGATATTGAGAAACTGGCCGAACAGATTGTGGTGCCGGCGGCGGACCTCTAGGGCGTTCTCTACACGCGGAATGCTCGCAGAGATGCCTGAGTAAGGTAGCGCAGCGCTTGAGAGGAGAAACACGATGAGCCGACTGTACGGCGACCGGCATCGCGCCCTGCAAGACCAGTTTGAAACGCGCAAGCTGGCGGACCGGGTGGAAGAGGCCGTGGTCAAGACCCAGGTCGGCAAGGGCGACAAAGCCTTTATCGAGTCGCGGGATATGTTTTTCCTCTCAAGCATAGACCACCAGGGCCGTCCCACGGTCTCGTATAAAGGCGGCGACCCCGGCTTTGTCAAAGCGGTTGACGAGCAGACGGTCGTGTTCCCCAGCTATGACGGCAACGGCATGTTTTTCTCGATGGGCAACATCGCGGGCAATGCCGAAGTCGGCCTGTTGTTCATCGACTTTGAAACGCCGAACCGGGTTCGCCTGCAGGGCCGGGCCAGCGTCTCGGCCGATGATCCGCTGATGGCCAAATACCAAGAAGCCGAGTTGATCGTTCGGGTGCAGGTGTCTGAAATCTGGACCAACTGTCCCCGCTATGTCCATCGCTACCAGAAGGTCGCTCCGTCCCGCTACGTTCCGCGAGAGGCGTGTGAAACCCCGCTCGCAGAATGGAAACGTATCGACCTGCTCCAGGACGTCCTGCCACCGAAAGATCAGGGTCGGACGGAAGAAGCGGGCGGCACCATATCCATGCAGGAGTGGGCGGAAAACGCCAAGGCCGGCAGAGGCTAGCGCGTCTCACGATGCAGTGTGCCGCACCCTTCCCCAGCATACAGGCCCCCTGCAACAGGTAGATCAGAAAGAGGAATATACCGATGCAGGGCGACTCCGAGAGAAGCAGGGAAACACATTCTGCCCCAACGGAGAGCGAGAAAAAGTCGGGAGCGGGCGGCGACCTCCAGATGCCGCCCGAGCTGATGCGTGACCTCGCCCGCCAGGCCGCGGAGATATTGGTCGAGCGGATTGAGCGCTTACCCGGAGACGATGCCTGGGAGGGAGATTTTCGGCAGGGACTTGAGGAGCAACTGCTGGAGGACCCCCCCGAGGACGGCCGAGCGGCGGCAGAAGTCCTTGAGCAGGTCACGCGCGAGGTCCTCCCGTTCGCGACGCGCCTGGATCACCCGCGTTGCTTCGCCTTTATCCCGTCGTCGCCCACCTGGCCTGGGATTCTGGCCGACTTTGTGGCCGCCGGGTACAACATCAACACCGTCACCTGGCTGGTCGCGAGCGGTCCGAGCCAGCTTGAGTTGGTCGTCATCGACTGGTTTCGGCGCTGGCTCGACTATCCGGAGGGCGCCGGCGGGCTTTTTACGAGTGGAGGCTCGGCTGCCAGCCTGGACGCCCTTGTCGCAGCCCGGGAGGCGGCCGGCCACCCCGAGCGTGCCACCGTGTATATGAGCGACCAGAGCCATAGCGTGCTCAGCCGTGCGGCGATGATTATCGGCGTCCGACCGGAGTGTATTCGCATGGTTCCGAGCGACACGCGCACCCGCCTGGACATGGAGGCGCTCACACGTGCCGTGACTGCGGACCGTGCGGCGGGGTTCAACCCCATCGCGGTGTGCGCCAACGCCGGGGCGGCCAGTACCGGGGCCATTGATCCGCTGGAAACCGTGGCAGACTTCTGCGAGGCGGAAGGGATATGGCTGCACGTTGACGCTGCGTACGGCGGCTTTGCGATCGTGACCGAGCAGGGGAAAACGCTCTTGCGCGGAATTGAGCGCGCCGATTCGATTGGGCTGGACGCGCATAAGTGGTTCTTCCAGCCCTATGAGGCAGGCTGCCTGCTGGTGAAGGACGGACGCACGCTTGAGAACGCGTTCGAGGTTCATCACGATGTCCTCCAGGATACGATATGGGGAGCGGACCATCCCAATTTCGCGGACCGCGGCATGCAACTGAGCCGCTCGTTGCGGGCCTTGAAGGTCTGGATGTCGGTCCAGACCTTCGGCATGGCCGCGTTCCGGCGAGCGGTATTGAAGGGGATGGAGTTAGCCGACCGGGCCGAGGAGTACGTCCGTGAGAGCCCGACCCTGGAGCTACTGACCCCCGTATCGCTGGGCATCGTGTGTTTCCGCCTCAACCCCACGGATACCGACCTCGACGAGAAAGTCCTGGAAGAGATCAACCGGAATGTGCTCGCCCGTGTCTTTTGGGAAGACCGCGCGCTCATATCATCAACACAGATTGGAAAGGCATTTTCGCTCAGGCTGTGCATTCTCAACCACACCACAACCTGGGACGATGTGCGTGAGACCCTGGAGGCCACTGAGCGCTTCGGGCGGGAAGCATTATCGAAGTGAATCACTCCCCCTCCCCCACTGACTCTAAGCGCTGGGAGGTCCCCGAGCCGCTCGCCGTGGCCGAGGTCCGCACGGCCGACGGAACCCCGATCATCCTCAGACGGCACGGCACGCCGGAAGGACCGCGACTCGTCCTCAGCCACGCCAACGGATTTTCCACGGATGCGTACTTTCCGTTTTGGTCGTTGCTTATCGACCGGTTTGATGTCGTCCTGTACGACTTTCGCAACCACGGCTGGAACCCGACCGGCGAGCAGCAAGCGCACACCATCCCTACCTTCGTCCGAGACAACGAGTCTATCGCGCAGGGCATCGACCGGCACTTCGGCGCAAAACCGAAGATCGGGGTCTTTCATTCGCTATCGGCGCAGACGGCGGTCCTGCAAGCGGCGGAGCGCTCGGCGTTCTCGGCCTTGGTGCTGTTCGACCCGGTCCTCTGTCCGCCTGGCCGGTCTCCGCAAGAGCTGCAGAAACTGGAGACGACGATGCTGCGACTGGGCAAGGCAGCCCGGCGGCGTCAGGAAAGGTTCGAGACGCAGGAGGAATTCGCCGAGCGTATCCGTGGCACGCCCACCTTCAAGCTGTTGCAGCCCGGCGTGGCGGACCTGATCGCGCGGACGACGCTCCGTCGGGACAGCGGCGGAACGGGCTACGAACTGCGCTGCCCGCGCGAATACGAAGCCCAGGTATCCGAGGAGGGCTATCGGTGGGCGCGCGCCGTAAACCTCAATCGCCTCTCCTGTCCCACCAAGGCCATCGGCGCCGACCCCACCCAGCCCTTCTCGTTTTTGCCGAGTGTGGACCTGAGCGATCTCCTCATTCTCGACTACGACTTCATCCCCGATACAACCCATTTTCTCCAGCTTGAGAATCCGCAGGAGTGCGTCGCCCTGATGCTCGATTTTCTTGAGCCTCACCTAGCCTCCCTTTCCAGTGGAAGTTGAGTTTGGCAGTTTGGCGTAGGCTGAGGGGTATAACATCGAGCCGCAAGGGACAAAGCCCTCACGATGATTCTGTATTCGTCCTCTCTTCCATCATCTGTCGCAGCGTTTCGACCTCCCGGGATAGCTCTCGCTGACGGCGGGAGATCGAAAGCGTGTACAGAAAAATAACAATCCACACAATGCTGAATGCGGCAAACAAATACGACATATCTTTCCCTTTCCCTTCGACTCGGCTCAGGACAGGACTAGGAGGCCGCTACCAGGTGTTGACGCAGGGCTCTGATTTCGTCGCGCAAGTGCAGACTGCGCAACCTGAGCCGCAGCAACCACGCAAACACACACACAAACGCCCCGGTACACACCAGCAGCGTCCAGGCCATTTCCGGCGCCATCTGTTCGACCTTAGGGTGGATGCCGCGCCAGAGACGAATGGAAATATAGAGCAACGGGATATCGATCACACCAATAATGCCCAGGACGGCGGCATAGCGCGCGACCGTCTCGTTATCCCCGGCAAAAACCCGCAGCAGGACATAGGCGGCATAAATCAGCCATAACACCAGCGTCATGGTGAGACGCGGGTCCCAGGTCCACCACACGCCCCAGATCGGACGCGCCCAGAGGGGGCCGGTCAGCAGGACAAGAGAACAGAACACCATGCCGAGTTCGGCGGCGGCCTGAGCCAGCAAGTCAGCCGAGCGCTTGCCTTGCCATAAGAAGGCCGCACTCGCCCCGGCCACAATAAAGAAGCCGAGAAACGCCATCCAGGCTGACGGCAGATGGAAATAAAAAATACGCTGCACCTCGCCCTGTACCCGTTCGTTGGGGACGTACAGAAAAACCATAGCCAGGGCTGCCAACATCGCCACACACGTCAGCCACGGCAGGAAAGAGTCAGCCAGATGCGAACGGGACGTCAGCGTGTTCATACGGGTTTCATGCGGCTCCACAGGCGGGCCTCCTATTCTTGCACAACAAAACCAAATGTCAGCCAGCCGATCACCACAAAAATAACATCAAAAGCGACAAGGACACGAAACCACGTCCCTGTCCAGACTTCTCCAGCCAGGAGTGCTCCGGTGACATTCACCGCCGCAATGAAGAGGGGAACCAGCAGGGGCAGGAGCATGAGCGGCAGAATAATTTCTCGCGCGCGCGTTCGGACGGCAATCGCGGCACACAGCGTCCCCAGCGCTGAAAAGCCCACGATGCCGCCTAGCAGAACGAGCGGCAGTCCAAGCAGAGAAACCGAGAAAGACAGGCCGAGCAGCGCAAGCGTGAGTGGTGCCACCACAGCTTCCACCACAGTCAGAAAGAAAACGTTGCTCAGGAACTTCGCAAAAAACACCTGACCGGGATCAATGGGACACAGCAGGAGGCCGGCAAAGCAGTTGCGTTCCTGCTCAAGAATGAGTGCACGCTGGATGCTCAACATGCCGGCAAAGACAAGCGCGACCCAGAGCAGGGCAGAACCAAAGGCGGGCTGCTTCAGTTGTTCCGGAGTGAGGGCAAAGACAAAGATCAAGATGATAAGCAGGGCCAGCACGAACAGAGAAGACACCCGTTCTTTGGTACGCAGTTCCAAGAGAAGATCTTTCCAGAGAATCGCCCACATGGGACAGCCTAGCGCGTGCACGCAGTATAGAGCTCGGCAAACTCTTGCGCAGACGGGAGGGCCTGTCCTGAGCCTGGTCGAAGGGCCTCCTCCGATTGCCAGGCAATCCGTCCACGGTGCAGGATAAGAGCGCGGGTACACAGCTCACGACTGCGCTCAAAATCGTGCGAGGTCAGCATGACGGTTTTTGCCTGGTCTTTTGCCTCGGCCAGAGTGGCATGCAGGGTCGAGAGCGCCCTGGGATCAAGACCGGTGTCGGGCTCGTCGAGCAGCAAGAGATCTGGCGCGTGCAAGAGCGCCCGCGCCAGACTGAGGCGCTGCTCCATCCCCCGCGAGAAATAACGGACCGGCAGGGTCCGCCAGTCCCGGAGGCCGACGTATTCCAATTGTTGAGCAATACGGTCTTTGAGGTTCGAGACCTGATAGGCTTTCCCGTAGAAGGTCAGGTTCTCTTCTGGGGTGAGGTCCGGATACAGATAACTCTCGTGTCCGAGAAAGCCGATCTTTCGCCGAACCGCCAGCTCGGAAGAGGCTGAACCAAAGAGGCTCAGCCTGCCTGCGGTGGGTGTCAGCAGCGTGGCCAAGAGCCGCAACAGCGTGGTCTTGCCGGCCCCATTCGGACCAAATATGCCGACCACCTCGCTAGGGGCAATGCGACACGAGATGTCGCTGAGGACTGGCGCCCAGGCAAAGGTCTTGTGGAGATTTTGCGCCTCAACGACCAAAGTATTCATTTTGGTCTGTTGGGTCAGGACTCTATAGACCCAATGACCCTAGTAGACTCAACAGACTCATTGCCCGACCCCTTTCGGGCGAGCCGGTCGAGCTGGGTGAGCGCTTCGATTGCGCGCGTTTCGTATTTCTGTCGAATCCATTGATAATCCTCGTCCGTCAGCTTTCCCATTTGTTTGTCAAATTCCGCTTCCCTGATAGCGGCATAGGCGGCCGCTTTTTGTTTTTCCCAGCGGACGAGGTGCTCTGCGGCCGGGAGCGGCTGAACGGACTCTGTTGGGGCGGCCAATAAGGGCCAGGCAACCAAGCTGGCAATCAGCCCAACCAGCACGATACCGGCGGTATACAGCACAAAGGTCATGACTCTCCGGTTAGCTCTCGAACGTCTCAAGCTCTTTTTTGAGTCGTTCCTGATATCCTTCGACTTCGCTCACACTACGCTCAGGATGAACGGAGGGGCGGCCGTCGGTCCTGAGCGTAAGGCGCTGCGCGCCTGAAGTCGAAGGGCGTTTTGTCCAGCGGAGCGCAATAAGCCCAATACTGACGGCACCAATCAGGACGACCAGAAAAGGCGTGATCCAGGCAGCGAGATTAAAGCCTGTAGCGGTTGGTGCGGACAGCACTTTTTCTCCATACCGACTAACAAAAGAGGCCAGAATGGCTTGGCGTGATTGGCCTTGTTCAAGCTGCTCGGCAATCTGCTCTTTGGCCGGAATGGCAAAGCCGCACTGCAAGTGATTGCAGCTATGCACGGTCAGGCCGCAGCTGCACTGGCAGGTGAGCGCGCCCTCCATCTCCTGGTTCGTCGGAGGCGCGGCCTGGGCCACGGAGTCAACCCAACAGACCCAACAGACCCAACAGACCCAACAGACTAACAGATGTCTATTCCGCAACGGCCTGTCCTCGTATGTCCGCCGGTGTCCGCGCCAGGGCAAAGGCTTGTCGCTCAGCCGGATTCGGGGCCATGATGACACAGGTACCCAGAATCAGGATCAGCCCACCAATCCAAATCCAGGACACCAGCGGGTTAATGAAGACCTGAAAGGTCGCCAGGCCCGACGGCGCGTCGTAGCTGCCGAGCACCAGGTAGAGGTCTTCCACCAGGGTCGGTCGAATATCGACCTCGGTGGTAGGCTGGTTTTGTTTTTTATAGAAGCGTTTCTCCGGGTACATGGTGTCGATCTGCTGTCCGTCAACCAGCACCCGCACCGTGGCAATCTGAGCGGCAATATGGGCGTCTTCCCTTTCCGTTATCCCCGTATAGTGGAGGGTATAGCGGCCGACTTCAAAAGACTGCTCCGCGCCCACGGTCGTCTGTTTTTCAATAGTGAAGAGCGCCCCGGCCACCCCGAAAAAAATCAGCACCACGCCAATATGAACGATATAACCGCCGTACCGGCGTGGATTTTTGCCGACCAGACGCCCCAGGGCCTGAGGCGGGCTTTCGTGCAGCATCGCCTGTCGGGCGCGCGTTCCACGCGAGAACTCGGCCAGAATACCGGCCAGGACAAATCCGGCCAGAGAGAAAATCACGACCGCGTAGTAATTGCGGTAGCCCAGCACAAAAAGCAGGCCGCCCAGCGCCAGTCCGACCACAAGCGGAATCGTGAACTGCCGCCTGAGGCTGCTCCAGCTTGCCCGCCGCCAGGCAATAATGGGCCCGATACCGGTCAAGAATAATAATATCACCCCGAGCGGGCCGTTGACCTGATTGAAGAAAGGCGGCCCGACTGTGATCTTTACGCCACGCACCCACTCGGACAGGATCGGGAAAATGGTTCCCCAGAACGTGGCAAAGGCCAGACCCACGAGGATAAGATTATTAAATAAGAAGGCCGCTTCGCGGGACAACAGCGAGTCGAACTCATTGGCACTCTTCAGGTCCGGCAGACGATAGAGCAGCAGCCCGATTGAAACGATCAGGATGAAGGCCAGGAAGGCCAGGAAATAGGGTCCCAAGCCGGACTGGGTAAAAGAGTGGACGGATGAGATCACACCGCTGCGCGTCAGGAAGGTGCCGAAAATCGTCAGCACAAAGGTCAGGATGACCAAGGTCATATTCCACACCTTGAGCATGTCTTTCTTTTCTTGGATCATGACCGAGTGGAGATAGGCGGTTGCCGTAAACCAGGGCATGATCGCCGCGTTCTCAACCGGGTCCCAGGCCCAGTAGCCGCCCCAACCCAGCACTTCATAGGCCCAGCGGCCGCCCAGTAAATTGCCCAAAGACAGAAAAAACCAGGAGGTCAGGGCCCAACGACGCGTAGTCCTGATCCACACGTCGCCCAGTTTTCCCGTGGCAAGGGCGGCCAGGGCAAAGGCGAACGGAACCGACGCGCTGATAAAGCCCAGATACAGGGCCGGAGGATGAATGGTCATCCAGTAATTCTGGAGTAAGGGATTGAGGTCCGAGCCCTCGGCCGGGATGAAAGACAGCCGTTCAAACGGCGGAGTGATGAAACACAACAGGCCGAGGAAAAAGAGGGCAATGGTCATCAGCGTCGCCGTCACATACGGCATCAGCTCCTGGTTTCTGGTACGGTTCTGAAAGAGAACGATCGCCGAAAAAAGGCAGTGAATCAGCACCCAGAACAGGAGTGAGCCCTTTTGCCCCCCCCAAAACGCGGCGACCGTGTAATGCAGCGGCAAGGTGGAGCTGGAGTAGCTGGCCACGTATTCGACATTAAAATCCCGCGTCAGCAAGGCATGCAGCAGGGCGATTGACGCAATGACCACACAGCCGCTGACCGCATAGGCGGCCTGGGTTCCGCTGGCAATCCACGCCGTCCGCCGCGTCCGAACGCCCCACAGGCTCGTCACAATCGCGTAGACGGCTAATACACTGGCAAGATAGAGAGCAAGGGTACCAAGATGTGTCATGGGTAAACTGTTCTAGAAGGCGCCGGACTGACAGTGGAAAAATCGGGACCGCGGTCGCTCGATTGCTCCTGGGCTGAGCCTGTGCTGAGAAAATGCTCAGCCATCAGCTCGCTTGGAGTTGTTCTTCGATTTCGGGCTCATACTTTGATGGACAGCTCGTCATGATCGTCGACGCCACGAGCTGCTGTTCCGGCGTATACAGGCCCTCGACAATCACGTCTCGACCCTCTGCAAACATATCCGGCAAAATCCCCTGGTAGGAGACCGGGACACCGGCGGGGATTGTGCCAACGGGGATTGTGCCCGGCTCAATGGGCATCAGCCGGAACGTCAGATTGAGCGCCGCGGGGTCCCACTGGATAGAACCGTCCTGCACCCGCCCGGCGACCCGGACATCGGTATTGGTCAGCGCCGCCCTTTTGGGAAGAAACTCGTCTATGGTGAAGTAATACACCTTGGTTTGTTGTATGCTCGTATAAATAAGATAGCCGACCGCACCGACGATGAGCAGGGCTCCTGTCAGGAATTTGCTTTGCTTCGCTCCCATGCCTCACAGCTAACCGATTTCGGGACCCGGCGCAAGCAAAGCCCGCCCGAGTCGCTATTGATTGACTTTCCACCCCTGTTTCTGTATGTGGGGAAGGTTGGACAAAACGGTGTGAATCAGCATGTTTGAAACCCTGGGAGAAAAGCTGGATGGGGTGCTGCGCCGGGTGCGCGGACACACCAGACTAACCGAAAAGAACATTGACGAAGCCCTGCGCGAAGTGCGGCTGGCCCTGCTGGAGGCCGATGTCAACTTCCGCGTGGTCAAAGACTTTGTCGAACGGATTCGGACGCAGGCCCTCGGTCAGGACGTGTTGGCCAGCCTCTCGCCCGGCCAACAGCTCATCAAAGTCGTCAATGCCGAGTTGGTCACACTCTTGGGTGGCGAGCAGACCGAACTGGACCTGTCGACCCGGCCCCCGGTCGTCATTCTGCTCGTCGGCCTGAACGGTTCCGGGAAAACGACCACGGCGGGGAAGCTCGCCCGCTATCTGACCCTCGAACGGCAGCGCAGCCCCTATCTTATTCCGGCAGATACCTTTCGTCCGGCCGCTATCGATCAGCTCACCATTCTGGCCCAGGAGCTGGGCGTTCCGGTCTATCCGACCCCGAACGACGGCTCGGCTCCCGACCCGATTGTCGTTGCCCAAGCCGGGATTGCCGAAGCGCACAAGAGTGGCTGTGATGTTGCGCTGGTTGATACCGCCGGCCGTCTGCAGGTCGATACCGAGTTGATGGCCGACCTGGAGCGGATGAAAACGGCGCTCCAGCCGCATCAAACCCTGCTGGTGGCCGATGCGATGACCGGTCAGGAAGCGGTGAATGTCGCCCAAGGCTTTCACCAGCGTCTCTCCATTGACGGCATCATCCTGACCAAAATTGAAGGCGATGCCCGGGGTGGGGCTGCCCTATCCTTACGCTCCGTCACCGGTGCGCCTATTCTGTTTGCCGGTATTGGGGAAAAACTCGACGCCCTGGAGCCTTTTCACCCGGACCGCATTGCCTCGCGTATCCTCGGCATGGGTGACGTGCTGTCGCTGATCGAAAAGGCCGAAAAGGTCTACGACCAGCAGCAGGCCGAGGTGCTGGAAAAGAAACTCCGGAAAAACCAGTTTACCCTGGAGGATTTTCAAGAGCAGATGCGCATGGTCAAACAAATGGGTTCACTCACGGATCTGGTGACCCTACTGCCTGGAGCAAAAAAAATGCTCAAGGGTGCCGATATGGAGGGGGCGGAAAAAGAATTCAAACATATTGAGGCAATGATCAGCTCCATGACAAAAAAAGAGCGACGCAGACCGGAACTCCTGAACGGCAGCCGCCGCAAACGTATTGCCAAGGGCAGCGGCACCTCGGTGGTTGCGGTGAATCGGTTTCTCAAGCAATATCTCGAAGCAAAAAAGATGATGAGGAGGCTTTCCGGGACCGGCGGAGGCAAGAATATGAAAAAACGTTTTTCTCTTCCGGCCTGGGGACACTAAAAGATTATGGTAAAAATTCGACTGGCTCGGCATGGGGCGAAAAAGCGCCCCTTCTATCGTATTGTTGCTGCGGACTCACGGTCGCCCCGGAACGGGCGGTTTCTCGAACGGCTCGGCTCGTATGATCCGACTCAGGACCCGGCGCTGATCGAGATCAAGCAGGACCGGCTTGCAGAATGGCTGAAGAACGGGGCTCAGCCGACCGAAACGGTTGCTCAACTCATCAAAAAGGCAAGGCGCACACAGGAAGCCTGAATCTGGGGTACGGGGAGAAGACTATGAAAGACCTTGTTACATACCTCGCCAGGGCGCTGGTGAACAACCCGGATGAAGTTGAGGTCTCAGAAATCCAAGGAGAAACCGCGGCCATCCTTGAGTTGCGCGTGGCCAAGGAAGACCTTGGCCGTATTATCGGCAAACAGGGGCGTACGGCAAAGTCGATCCGGACCCTGCTCAATGCGGCGGCTTCCCGTACAAACCGCAAAGTTGTCCTTGAGATTGTCGAAGAAAAATAGCCGCCCGAGCCCAGCCACACAGATTGAACTTGGTCGTGTGGTCAATACGCATGGTGTGCGGGGAGAGGTTCGCTTCCTCCCCCACTCCTTCCCCTGCCCGACGTTACGGCCCGGTCTACGGGTCACGCTGCGCAAGACGGATGCCCCGGAAGAGGGGTTCCAACTGAGACAGGTCCGGCCGCACGCGTCCTGCCTCCTCCTCAAGTTTGCCGGGGTCGATTCCCGCGACCGGGCTGAGGCGCTCCGCGAGTCGAGTTTGCTTGTGGACGAGAGCGACTTACCCCAACTCCAAGTGGGTGAGTTTTACCACTACCAGATGATCGGGCTGCCTATCCGAACGCTGACGCAAGAATCTATCGGGACTATTACGGAGGTTCTTACGACTCCGGGCCATGATATCTTCGTGGTGCGGGATGGAGAAAAAGAATATCTGATCCCTGTTGTTGAAGACGTCATACGGACGATCGCCATCGAAGACCGCCTGGTGGTTATCGACCCGCCCGAAGGACTGCTTGAAAATGAGTAAACGTATCCAGCCTTGATAAATGATTGGAGGACACGTTTACTCATTATAGCCCATGCAGTTTCACATCATTACCATTTTCCCGGAGTGGTTTGCCTCGCCTCTCTCTACCAGCTTGTTACACAAAGCTCAGGGTAAGGGCATCCTCTCGTTTTACGTGCACGATCTGCGTGACTATGCACCGGACAAACATCGCTCAACAGACGATACGCCCTATGGTGGGGGCTGGGGCATGGTGATGACCCCTGAGCCCCTGGTCAATGCGATCGAAGCGGTGAGTGCCCCCTTACCCAGTTCGAAGCGGATTTTCCTCTCGCCTCAAGGACAGCCGCTTTCCCAGGCCAAAACGGCCGAGTTGGCAACCTGCGAGGCGCTAGTCCTGGTCTGCGGTCGCTATGAAGGGGTAGACGAACGGGTTCTGGCATTTGTTGATGAAGAGATTTCCATTGGAGACTATATTGTCAGCGGAGGAGAAGTGGCGGCCCTCGTCCTGATTGATGCCGTTGCCCGGCTCGTGCCGGGTGTGGTCGGGAGGAAAGAATCAACCGAAGACGAGTCTTTTAGTACGGGCTTGCTTGAATATCCGCAGTATACCCGACCGGAAGCGTTCCGTGGCATGCCGGTTCCGCCCGTGCTGTTATCCGGTCATCATGCAGAAATCTCCCGGTGGCAACGCCGACAAGCGCTTATCCGCACACGCGCGCGGCGGCCGGATCTGCTCAAAAAGGCTGACCTGAGTCCCGAAGAACGGCGCTGGCTCAAGCAGCGGGATGATACGGACACATAGCAACCCTGCCCGCACATAACGCACAGCGAAGGCACGTATGGCCAACGTCTATATCGCACTGATTCATCATCCTGTGTATGACAAAACGCACAAAGTCGTGACCACCTCCATTACTAATATGGATATTCACGATATTGCCCGGTCGGCATTAACCTACGGGGTAAAACAATATTTCGTGGTCCATCCGGTACGAACGCTCCAGGCGCTGGCGGAGAAAATCCTTGACCATTGGCAAAGTGGGCATGGCAGCGTGTATAACGCTACCCGCAGAGATGCTCTGTCCATTGTCTCTTTGGCTGACTCGCTTGAGGAGGTTCGGGCGGTCATTACCCGGAGCGCAGGCCAGCCGCCGCGCGTCATTGCGACCTCGGCAAAGGGTGGGGAAGGTCGTCTGAGTTTTGCCGCCCTGCGTGAAAGTCTGAAACACGAGCAGTGCCCCATCCTCTTGCTTTTGGGGACCGGCTGGGGGCTGACCCAGGAGGTTTTTTCCCAGGCAGAGGCGATTCTTGAGCCCATTCACGGGTATGGAGCGTATAACCATCTGTCCGTTCGCGCGGCCGCGGCCATTATGCTAGACCGTCTGCTGGGGACGCCGTCTTGACCGCCTGTCAGCAGCAGGGTAGTACAAGGGAAGCAGTGAGCCCTCGCCGTCCATACTCAGCAAACACACGGCAATAACGGCAATAGCACTACTGCACCTCTCTGTCTCAGGTGGGGCATAGCTTTATCGTTCGTCCCACCCGCCGCACAGTATACGCAAAGACCGCGGAGGAGAACAGCATCATGAGCAACCTACTTGCCGCCATTGAGGCCAAACAGCAGAAGACTGATATTCCGGAATTTAAGGCCGGGGATACCGTTCGCGTCCATGCCAAGATTATTGAGGGTGACAAAGAGCGGGTGCAGGTCTTTGAGGGAGCGGTCATCAGCCGCTCAAACGGTCAGGGTAACCGAGCGACCTTTACGGTGCGGAAAGTGTCCTACGGGGTCGGGGTCGAGCGTATCTTTCCCTTGCATTCTCCGCGCATTGAGAAGCTCGAAGTCCTCGCTCGGGGGAAGGTCCGGCGCGCCAAATTGTATTACCTGCGTCAACGCTCCGGTAAGGCAGCCCGTATCAAAGGCACCCGTCTCCAAACGCCAGAGGTCGGCGCGACGAGCGAGGTCATTGCCCTGGCCGAACGAGCGAGGGCGGCGAACCAGTCCGAAGAAGCCGAGGAATAATCGTCCCGCGGCAGACCTGCTCAGCTCTGGGCATGTCTGCCGGTTTGTCTATTCCGTGTCGTCAGGCGACGCCTTGGTCCCCGCCGCGCGCCGCCACCATACCAGCCCGCCCGTTACGAGGCCGAGGAGCACGATGGTTGCATAGCCATACTCCGGCGTCGCATACAGAATCAGCTCATCAAACCGACCGATGAGCAGCGACATCCGCGCCATGACGGTATAGCCGAAGGCCGCGCCGAAGGAGACCATGAGAAAACAGCTCCCAACCCAGGCCACGCGCCGCACGTTCCCCGTATGTTCGACGGAAAAGAAAAAATAAACGAGGACGCTGACGACACCAATGAGAATGAGGACGGTGTTCAGTTCGGCCTGACCGAAGCTGACCCCCGCGGGACCAGCCGCAACGAGAGGCTTCAGCGTCCCCTGTACTTGCTGCAAAACGAACGAGGATAACAGGCGTGGAATCGCAACCCCTGAACTCACGCCTAAGATAAAGGCAAACGTCAGACGACTGGTCCAGGCGAGACGGGGCAAAAACCGGGCTAACAGCAACAGGCCGAGGATGAGCGGTATGATCAGACGCCATTCGTGTTGCTCGATAAGCGGCATGGCGAGCTTTTTGAGCATGACTTCGTGATAGGTGATGACCAGCAGATAGCCGACCGAAGCGCCGACAAAGATGTGCTCGCCCAGCTTAAAGAACGGATTATCCCGGTACAGAAACGAATAGATACACAGGCTTAAACCCGTGGCCAGCCAGGCACCACACAGAGTCTCCGGACTCATACGCCCCCTAAAGAGTCAGCGTGTCCAGCATCTGTATATCTATGGGAGGACACGTTTACTCTTTTCGCCCGCTCAGCAGGTAGCAGACATTGCAAACGATGATCAGACCGATAATCAGGAAATGAGTAGCCGACTGCGCGTCCATGCCCGCAGTCGCCTTGCCGGTCTGATTGAGGAGGGTTTCATACTCGGCCGCGCCACGCAGTCCGCCCAGCAGGCCGGTGATTTGTCCGGTTTGCAGCAGGGGATAAAACTTGGGCACGCTGACCGCGGTACAGCCTCCGCCCAGTTCAAAGCCATATTTTTCCTTGCCGTATACATACCAGGTGTCGAGACCGGGAAAGCCGGCACTGAGACTGAGAGCGTAGTCAATATCACGTAAGCTGCGGACCCCTTCGAGCACGGGCAGCGCTTCGGTTTTTCGGCCCGCATAGTCGGTCGGGAAGGCATTGGTCAGGCTCTGCCCTATATTGATAATGGCGTTGGCTTCCCCAGGTCCATAGCCGAGGAAAACGTAGTCCGTCCCGTCTTTTTTCCCGGCTTCCTCTGCTCCATGCGTGACCGCGGACTCCGCCATGCTCGTGCCCGCTGGCCACAGGGTCAGGGCCACGACACGCAGGTTTCTGGCAAAAGCGTGGCGTAGGAGAGAAACGGTCATGGGATAGAGTTCAGGCTTTGAAGCGGGGTCGAAATCCAGCGACAGGAGCACCACCGAGCGCTCGGGCAGGTGCTCCAGCGTATCGTAGAGCTGCAGCGTTTCCGGCGAAATACGGACGGGCAGACCGAGCGGGTAGAGCAGAGGTAGCACCGTCACCACGCTCATCAGCACAAAGATGAAACGCCGGTCCAACTGCAACAGACGCAGGGCAAATTCACGCACCGTCGTCATCATCATGTCCTCCGCCCAGATAGGCGCGTTCGATCCCAAAAATGATTTTGATCGAGGTGGCAATGGCGCCTAAGCTGACGCCAATCAGAATCCCGCGTTGGGCCGCCGTGTTCGGCACAGTCATAATCCAGTCGGCCAGCGCGCCGACCCCAGGCAGCAGTGACTCACCCAGGGGCACCCGACCCGCCATCACCAGGACGGCTGCGCCGAGCAGAATCGTCGCCTCAAGCGTCCGCACCCGAAAGGCCCGGTAGGCCGCAGACGCGACAAAAAAAGCCAACAGCGAGAACATCGTTCCCTGGAGCGCCACCAGGACATAGTCGTACAGCCAGCCGAAGAACGTCCCTTCGGCTTTTCCCTCGGCCCACAGCCCGGCCCCGAACACGGTCAGCAGGGACACAAACAGTACGGCGCTATAGCCCCAGCCGGCTTCCTGGCGGGCGATTTTCTGGTAATGGGCTGATAGCAAACTGCCGACGCCGAGCACAATGGCAAACCCGGCAATAATTTGACTCCAGAGTGAAATCTCCTGCAGAAAATTTTCCGAGGCCGGATGGGGCACATAGTATTGCAGGACTAACGCCAGCCCAAACACGCTCGTAATCAAGAGGGGCAGGCTCCGTTGCCAGAAATACATATTCCTCAAAGAGTAAACGTGTCCAGCATCCGCCTGTCTAGTGGGGGACACGTTTACTCTTTCCGTCCGGCGCGCCTAACGAAAATCATGAAATATCTGCACGGCCGTCTCCCAGATGGTCACTCCAGTCACATCGCCAAGAGTGAGCAAGCCGGTCCCCACCATCAGGCCGACGAGTAAGAAACCCTTGCCCACATCCTGGCCGCGCAGCGTGCCGACCAACGCGGGGTCGCGTGAAAGATAGGCGCTGGCGGCGTACAGCTCCTCACCTATCAGGGTGTAATCACAGGTGGCAATAAAAAACGGCAACTGGTGCTCGGCATCCGTCCCGGCAATCTGCATTGCGCCGGTTGCAGCGCCAGTCTCGGCTAACAGCAGCGACTCGGCGTAATAATAGCCGATGAAAAAATTCGCCGCGGGCCGCTCGCGCAGCATGAGGCCGTCAACCGCCGCGGTATACGCAAACTGGTCGGCGGCAATAAAAAAATTGCTCTCGTCAGAATACGCCTCCGGCCGACCAACCGTTCGATAGGCGTTTTTGACCATATCCTGGGCAATAGCCATGACTATGGGCGAACGGTGCGGGACTTTGATTGCGGTCCCGGACACGGCCGACCGCTTCGCCACCTCGCCCAACAGAACCGTGGCCGCAATCGTCGACATATTGGACGCGTCGCCGCGGCCGGTTAACTCGCCACTGCCGGTCAGATAGACAATCGGGCGGCCCGTTTCCGCGGCCCGGCCAATCGCCTCTTCGACCGCATCGATGCCGGGGATACGACGCAGAAAGAGCGTGGGCTTCGTCCGCGCCGAGCGAATCGAGAGCAGCACACTCGCACCGAAGGCCAGCATAAAGAGAAAATTATTGAGCTTGGCCCACTGAAACCAGTTCGGCTGAGGCACGGCGGAGAACAGCGGACTCTCAAATCGCTCGTCCCCAACGAGCGCCCGAATCTTTACAAAGTAGCGCGTCCCATCCAGCAGCGGGCTCTCGGCGAAAGTACTGACCTGAAAGAAATGCGCCTGCGGGTGCGGAGTCCCGCTCATCCACCACGGAGCAGCGCGGTCTTTTTCATAGTGGGTATTGGCCGGAAGCGTCGTGACCAACCGAAACGCGCCCTGCGCCCGGTCGCTGAGCACGATCTGGTAGTGGGCCTCTGCCGTCTCTTCAAAGTTCCCCTGCCAGCGCAGACCGATGCTGCCACCACCGTCCCCCGGCATATCAAAGGCTTCCCCCATCAGGCGGGAATCGGTGGCCAGCGCCTTCGGCCCCACCACAAGGGCGAGTGCCAGCCCAAGAAGCAGGCGCAAGCCGGGACGTTTGCTGCGATGCCGGGGTCCAGCGGACGGGTCAGGGAAGCCGGAGACGCGCGGCGATGGAACCGTGCCAGTCAGGACGTTCTGCGTTGTCAGGATGGTACCCCAGTCTTCGGGACTTGTACCGGAGGGGTGGATTCTTCGGTTGCACCTGGAGGGGTATGTTTGTCGAGCTGGGCGTGAATCAGCTCAACAAGCCGGGCTGCGGCATCTCTCCGCTCCAGTATGCCGGCCAAGCGCTCCGTTTCCGCCGGCGCGCACACCAGATCAAGAAAAGGCCGCAGCCCGTGAATGATCTGGCTGCTCAGGAAATTGAGCGGCTCGCTGGATTCGAGCAAGAGGACCGCCGGCGTCTCGAGTCTCCGGCTTACAATGGCAGCGGCCACTTTTTGCAAAAGCTGAAGGTCCTGCGGGGAGAGCGGTGCGGCGGCCGGGCCAGTGGCAAACGCATGTGCCAGCGCACGCCGAAAACCGTGCCAGAACAGTCCACCAGACATACCCCTCCATATGGCAAATTTGGGAGAGTCCGACAATCCCGGAACCTCTACAATCCTCCGGGCACAGATACCGGGACTCTATTGTCTGACATCCGGTGGTGTTATGCTGATGCAGCCAAGCGCGTGAATACTTTTTGAAGAGGATATGGAGATGAGCCCAGTTTTTGAGCACGTAGGACCCGAGACGGCGGAACTCCTCGCAGACCGAGCCAAGGCACAGGGGCTTTCGGTCGATAGCTATCTCAAACTCCTCCTCGGGATATCCGCTCAGGCCAATCTGTTCGCAAAACTTTCAGAGGAAGAATTTGAGGCGGTCCTGGAAGAGTTTGCAAACGGGACAGAAAATGTCCCGCCCCTCCCTGCTCACTTTTCTCGGGCCGATATCTATTGCGACCACGACTAGATGTCCTCACTGCTCGACACGAACGTCTTATTACGAGTGGTACACAAAAACGATCCCTTACATCAGGTATCGTTAGCTGCTATTCGGACCCTTCGGACCAGCCGGGAACCGCTCTACTATACTCCTCAAATACTGGCGGAATTCTGGAATGTGTGTACACGCCCGGCATCGGCACGCGGTGGCTTTGGTCTTTCTCCCGGAGAGACCGAACGGCGCGCCAAGATCATTGAGCATTATCTCGATTTACTGCCTGATAGCCTTGCTACTTATCTCGAATGGCGACGCTTGATTGTCGCCCATACCATCTCAGGGGTTGCCGTCCACGACGCTCGGATTGTTGCCTCTATGAAAGTCTATAACGTTCGTCAACTCGTGACATTCAACGTGGACGATTTTCGGCGCTATCGGGGTCTTTCGGTGCTCACGCCACAGGCTCTTTCCTCACTCGCTCCGTAAGAAAAATGTTTTCATATCGAGGATACACCCATGCCACAGCCCTACGACATCATTATCATTGGCGGCGGCGCGGCCGGATTCACGGCCGGCCTGTATGCGGCGCGTGACCGCTGCCGGGCACTCTTGCTCGAACGCTTTTCTGCCGGCGGACAGGTACTCAACTGTGAGCATATCGAGAACTATCCGGGGTTCCCGGACGGCGTCGCCGGCTATACCCTGGGCCCGTTGCTGCAACAGCAGGCAACCAGCCTCGGGCTTGAGCTGCAACTGACAGAGGTCAGCGCCGTCCGGCGGGACGGTGAGCTGCTCGTGCTGCAAACGGACAGCGGGACCTTGCACACCAAAGCGCTGATCGTCGCCACCGGCTCGAGTTTTTCCACGCTCGGCATTCCGGGCGAAGAAGCATTTTTCGGCAAGGGCGTCTCGCACTGTGCGGCCTGTGACGGCGCGTTTTTTATGGACCAGCCGGTGGCTGTTGTGGGAGGCGGGGATGCCGCGCTTGATGAAGGACTCCACCTCACCCAGTACGCCTCGCACGTCACGCTCATTCATCGACGGGATGCCTTGCGCGCCTGTCGGCTTTTACAAGAACGGGCACAGGCAAACGACAAGCTCTCCTTTTGCTGGAACAGCATTGTACGGGCGATCGAAGGCGACACCGGTGTCAAACGAATCCAGCTTGAAGACGTTACGCGGGGAACACCATCCACACTGGAGGTCGCCGGCGTCTTCCTCTACATCGGCCTGACGGCCAATACCCAATTTCTGGGAGACCTGGTTCCGCTCAATACGCAGGGGCAAATTATGACCGATCTGTGGATGCGAACGGCATCACCCGGCGTCCTGGCCGCGGGTGATGTCCGCAACGATTCCTCACGCCAGCTCGTGTCCGCAGCCGGAGATGGAGCCACAGCCGCCCTTGCAGCAATTCGTTATGTGCGTACTAATGAGTGGGCAGGCTCAACGAATGTGCGCTGACACCAACACAGAATGAGGATGCGTCTATTATGAACTATGTACCATACGTGATCGAACAGACCGGCCGGGGTGAACGGACCTATGATATTTATTCCCGCTTGCTGAAAGACCGGATTATTTTTCTCGGGTCCGAGGTCAACGATGCGGTGGCCGATGTGATCGCCGCTCAGCTCCTTTTCCTTGAATCTGAAGAGCCCGAGCAGGATATTCACCTGTATGTGAACTCGCCGGGCGGCTCGGTGACGGCCGGGCTGGCTATCTATGACACCATGCAGTACGTCACCCCCGACGTGTCTACCATGTGTGTCGGCCAGGCGGCCAGTATGGGCGCGGTGCTCCTGACCGCCGGAGCCCCAGGCAAACGGTTTGCCCTGCCGCATTCCCGGATCATGCTGCACCAACCGCTCGGCGGCGTACAGGGTCAGGCGACCGATATCGACATCCATGCCAGAGAAGTGCTGCGCATCCGGGAAGAGCTCAACAACATTCTCGTCAAACATACCGGCCAGACCCTCAAGAAAATCGAAAAGGATACGGACCGGGATATGTTCATGACCTCCAAGCAGGCCCTGGATTACGGCGTGATTGATGAGGTCATTTCCAGACGCAAGAAAGACACCGACGAGGAAGAAGAGAAGAAAGGCAGGTAGCCGCTCCGGACAGGGAGGGCAAACAGGCAGACGCCGCGGGACGCCTACGCGCGGCGTCCCGCGCCAGCCCGCCCCTGTACGGGATGTGTCCGAGACCGCCGAAAGCCCACACCCTACCCAGCCGCTCCCTCCCCGTATAAATGGCACCAGACGCTATGCTCGGCTGTCCCCTGTCCGCTGCGGACCAGTGGCGGCGGGGTGGTCTTGCAGCGCTCCATGGCCTGGGGACAGCGGGTGTGAAACGCGCAGCCTGACGGCGGATTCAGGGGCGAAGGCACATCTCCGGTCAGAACGGTCCGTTGGGTCTGAACCGTTGGGTCTGGAACGGGATTGGCCGACATGAGCGCCAGGGTGTATGGGTGCTGGGGATTGCGAAAGAGTTCGTCGACCGGAGCGACTTCGACCAGCTTGCCGAGATACATCACGGCCACCCGGTCGGCGATATATTCGACCACATTCAGGTCGTGCGAGATAAATAAATACGAGAGCCCCAGATCGTTTTGCAGGTCCTGGAGCAGATTCAGAATCTGGGCCTGAATGGAAACGTCCAGCGCCGAGACCGGCTCGTCGCACACGATAAATTGCGGGTTCAGGGCCAGCGCGCGCGCAATGCCGATGCGTTGCCGTTGTCCGCCCGAAAATTCATGCGGATAACGGGACCGATACGTTGCCGTCAGGCCGACCCGCTCCAACAGCGCGCTGACCTGGCGGTCTAATTCAGCTCCCTGCGCCAGACCATGCACTTTGAGCGCCTCGCCGATAATCGCGCCAACCGTCATACGCGGATTCAGCGAGCTATACGGGTCCTGGAAGATCATCTGCATCTGTTGCCGAGCGCGGCGCATCTGCGCGGCAGAGAAGCGGCAGAAATCCCGACCCTGGAAAAACACCTCACCATCGGTGGGTTCGATCAGCCGTAGGAGCGTTCGGCCGACCGTGGTTTTGCCACAGCCCGACTCGCCGACCAGGCCAAACGTTTCCCGCGCTTGAACAGCAAATGACACATCATCAACCGCCTTGACCCAGGCCGAGACGCGCGAGAAAACACCGCCGCGGACCGGAAAGTATTTCTTGAGATTCCGAATCTCCACTAAAGGGGGTTGAGTCGTGCGATCAGTTTCCATGAATCTTTTTCCGTTTCCCCAACCCCTAATCCCTAACCCCCAACCCTTGTTCCCTCATGCAGCCAGCACGACGCTGCATGGCCGGGCTTAACCGCGAGCAGCGCGGGCTGTTTGGTCGGGCAGTCATCCAGCATCGCCGGACAGCGAGCGGCAAAGGCGCAGCCCGGCGGATACTGCAACGGCGAAGGCACGGTTCCTGTGATGGCAGCCAGACGTTCGGAGCGGTGGCCTCGCCGCGGTACGGCTTGGAGCAACGCCTGGGTGTAGGGATGCAGTGGGTTTTGAAACAGTGGACGAACCTGGGTGCGTTCGATGATTTTTCCTGCATACATGACCGCAACGTCCCGGGCGAACTGCGCCACGACACCGAGGTTATGCGTAATCAGCAAAATCGCCATACCCATCTCATCCTGGAGTCGTTTGAGCAAATCAAGAATCTGGGCCTGGACCGTGACGTCCAGGGCCGTGGTCGGTTCGTCAGCAATTAACAAGTCCGGTCGGCAGGCCAGCGCCATGGCGATCATCACCCGTTGTTTCATTCCGCCCGACAGCTCGTGCGGATAGTGTGCGAGCCGTTGCCGCGGAGAGGGAATCCCGACCGTTTCCAGCAACCGCGCGGCTTCCTGGTTGGCCTCGCGTACCGACAGTCCCTGATGGAGTCGCAGCACCTCGCCGATCTGATTACCAATGGTGAAAACCGGATTCAACGAGGTCATCGGCTCTTGGAAAATCATGCCGATCGACCTGCCCCGAATGGCGCGCAACTCGGCCTCGGATAACTGCGCCAAGTCGCGGCCGTTATACACCAGGGAGCCGCTGACAATACGCCCCGGAGATTCGATCAGGCGCATAATCGACAAGGCCGTAGCTGACTTGCCACAGCCCGACTCACCGACCAGCGCCAGGGTCTGTCCCGGCTGGACCTCAAGATCAATGCCCCGGACCGCTCTGACCTCGCCTTGCTCGGTAAAGAAGGAGACGTGCAGGTCGGAAATAGTGAGCAGCGCTTGTGCCATACCGTTCAACGATTCCGCAGGCGCGAGTTGAGCGCCTCGCGCAGGCCTTCGCCCACCAGATTAAACGCCAGGACCACGATAAAAATGGCGATGCCGGGAATAAAGAACAGCCACGGCGCATCGAAGATAAATCCTCGGCCGCTGGCCAGGATATTGCCCCAGGTCGCATACGGCGGCTGCACCCCAAAGCCGAGGAAGCTGAGACCCGACTCGGTCAGGATGGCGCCGGCCACCCCAATCGTGGCCGAGACCAGCACCGGGGCGATAGCGTTCGGAACCATATGCCGAAAGATGATCCGGCTCTCGGGCAAGCCCAGGGCCTGGGCGGCAACCACGAAGTCCTGCTCACGTAGGGCGAGAAACTCGGCGCGTACAAAACGCGCCGTCGCCATCCAACTGGTCAGACCAATCACAATCATGATGTTGTAAATGCTAGGGGGGAGGAGGGCCACGACGGTCAGAATCAGAAAAAACGTCGGAAAGCACAGCATGATGTCGGTGAAACGCATGATGAGCGTGTCGACCGAGATCGGGCCGAGCTTGAGGTTGCCGTAGAAACCGGACAAGCCACCGAGAATAATGCCGACCGTGACCGAGATGCCAACCGCAATAAACCCGATCGAGAGGGACACAAACGAGCCCTGCAACATACGCGCAAACACATCCCGGCCCAGTTCATCCGTGCCGAGCAGATAGACCCCGCCGAGCGGGTGATGGGCGGCCGGGATGAGTGCCGGGGAGACAGCGGAGAAAGGCGGCAGGAATTTATCCGGCAGGCGAACGGTGGCCGGGTCGAAGACAACCAGCCACTCGGTCAGCACTTTCCCGCCAGCGGCCAGCACGACCAACAGTATAAGCACGACCAGACCGCTCAGGGCGAGCCGATCTTTCTTGAAGATGCGCCAGGCTTCTTGTAGCGGGGTTTCCGGTTTCGGCAGCTCCGAGGCCCCTTCAAGCACTATGCTCTGAGTCAGTTCAGCCATGGCTATTGCAACCGAATGCGTGGATCAACCACGGCATACAGGATGTCCGAGACGAGAGTGCCGACCAGGGTCAGCGTGGCAGCGATAAAGTTAATCGTCAGGATGACGGGAAAATCCCGGGCGAGGATCGCCTCGTAGCCCAGCCGCCCGAGGCCCGGCCAGGCAAAGATCTGCTCAAAAATCACCGAGCCGCCAATCAGGCCCGGCAACAAAAAGCCAAACATGGTCACAAACGGCAGCAGGGCGTTACGCAAGGCATGACGGTAGATCACGCTCTCTTCGGGCAGCCCCTTGGCCCGCGCGGTGCGCACATAGTCCTGACGCACCACTTCGAGCATCTGAGAGCGGACATAGCGGGACAGAATGGCAATGCCGGCAATCGCCGACATCACGGATGGAACGACCAAATGCCACAGCCGGTCCATCCAGCGAAAGGCCGGCTGCGCGTTTTCCATCCCAAAGGTGCGCATGCCTATGATGGGCACGTTAAAGATGTCCACCACCCACTGAATGGCGAGGTAGGACAGGAAGAAGCCGGGGATGGATATGAAGGCGTAGGCAACAAAGGTTGTGCTGCGATCAAATGGAGAGCCCCGCCGGATGGCCGCCTGAATACCGGTCGGAAAGGACAGACTCCATACAATCAGCGTGGCGCAGATGAAGAGCGGCAGGGAATTGAGAAACCGGCGCCAGATTTTTGGCAGTACCGGCTGGCTGTCCTTAAACGATTTCAGCTCGCCGGTTGCCAGGTCACGCAGCCAATAGACATACTGCACGGACAGGGGTTCGTCCAAATGAAACGCGGCGCGAATGCGTGCAATGTCCTCGGGCTTCATGCGCGGATTGGCGGGGTCCACCTCACTGGGTTCACCGGGCGCGAGATGGACGATCGAGAAGGCGATCATCGAAATCACGACCAGTAAAACCAGTCGCTGGAGAATGGCACGCAACAGAAAAACCCACATGAGCCGTCTGTGTCCTAAAAGTCGGGCGTTAACTCAAGCTTGCGCCACTTGTTGAAATAAAAGGCAATGCTGCCGCTCTTGGTTGGATAAATCTTTTCATAGCGCTCACGGCCGTCGGCCTCTCTCTCGACCAGGACAATTTTTTTGTCCAGAACGCGGGTTGCCAGCCCAACGTACAGAAAAGTATAGGGTTGGTCGTCGGCAATCACCTGGTGCAGGCGATGGGTCAGGGCGCGTTGTCGGTCGTGGTCATATTCCTGGCGAATGCGGACGATCAGTTCATCCGCCTCCGGGCTGTTATAGCCAACAAAATTCAACTGCTGGGGTCCGGCCTGACTGGAGTGGAAAATCTGGTACAAATCGGGATCGATGCCCATACTCCAGCCGAGGACCACCGCGTCAAACGAGCCGGTATTGACGAAGTCCTGGAGAAAAACCGCCCACTCGAAGACCTGGGTATTGCATTTGACCCCGATCTTTTTCCAGGCGTCCTGGGCGATGGTCATGATATTGGCACGAATCAGATTGCCATTATTGGTGATGAGATTGAATTCAAACACCTGCCCGTCTTTCTCCAACCAGCCCTCGCTATTGCGCTGCCAACCCACTTCTTCGAGCAGGCGTTGCGCCCCCTCCGGGTCATACGGCAGCGGCTGAATCATCGGGTTATACCACTCGGTCTGACGCGGGTAGGGGCCGGTGATCTGCTCACCTTCTCCGTACAGCAGATAGGTAATGATCTCATCGACATTAATGGCCATACCCAGGGCGCGCCGCACCCGCTTATCGGCAAATAAGGGGTTGCGATGATTATAGCCGATATAGGAATAGCCAAAGCCCAGGCTGGAAAACGACTGATACGCCGCCTCTTGTTTGTAGCGCGCCACCTGGTGCGGTTGTACGCCGTAGGCGTCGATGGCGCCACTCTTGAATTCGACCTCTTGGGTCAGCAGCTCAGGGATGACGCGGAAATAATAGTGCTCATATTCGGGGACGCGCTCCCAATAGTCTTCGTTACGGGTGAGACGGATGAACTCGTCCCCCTGCCATTCGACAAACCGGAATGGCCCGGCCCCGAGCGGCTGACGGTTAAACCGGCTGTCGCGCATCCCAAAACTGGCCCGCGCCGCGTCCGACAGCGCGCGCGCTGCCATTTCTTTTTCCATTGCCGCCACGTTCAGCAAATGCTCGGGCAGAATACCCATCGTCCAAGCGTTAATGGCCGGCGAATACAGGCGCTTATAGGTGACCTGGACCGTATGCGGATCGAGAATGTCAATCCGTTTAATCGGCTCATAGTCCGAGGTCCGGGGCGAGATATTGCGCGGGTTCATGATGGCTTCATACGTGAATTTGACATCGCCGGCGTCGAACGGATGGCCGTCATGAAAGCGGACCCCCTGGCGCAAACGAAACAGGATAATCGGATTATGCTCTGCCACGGGCAATAAGGCCGGAAATTGCGGCTGCACTTTCTCGCGCAGGGCCGCATCGGCAAGCGTGATGTGATCGGCGTAGGGAAAATCCTGGAAATAAGCTGTACTCAGGAACGGGGTCAGGCGCGTAAAGAAATCCTGGTCTACCCTGCTGAGGGTGAACTCGACCCGCTGCGGAGTCCGAATCGTCACCGCAACCGGGGTGGGAGACGGGTTTCCCTGCTTATCCGGTTCCACAAGGGTGAGCGTCTCAGTTCTTTCTTCGGCAGGCAGGAGCCGGAGAGAAAGGAGCAGGCCGTCCAGCGCGGGCAGGCTGCCGCTCGCCTGCGCACGAGAGAGGACCTCAATCAGCCGCTCCCCGGTCGCAGGGGTACCGTCCGGTAGTGTCATCTCGGGCCGGGCAAGCAGATAGGCTTTTTCGGTAATCGACCAGTCCGTTGCCAGCCGGCCGCGCAGGTTCAGGTTTTCGTCCATATCGAGCAGGCCGTCGAAGACAAAATCCGTAATGCGACTGCTCGCCCCGTCCGCGTTCAGAATGGGATTCAGAATCTTGGCGTCGGCAATAGACCCCTCGATATAGGTGCGCAGCCGGGCCGGATTGCCCACCGACTGCTTTTCATAGCTCGGCACCCAGAAGTACGACTGCAACAGGAGCGCAAGCAGTATCAGGGGGGTCAGAATCAGGGCGCGTTTGACGTTCATGATCGGGTAGGGGCACCTGCCCAAACAGGACAACCACAGGGGGTTGCCCCTACAATTTTCCCCGTTTCCAGTACGGCTCGGTATCGAGCGGTGGTTTGGTATCGCTGAGCTGAAACAGCACGCCACACGCGCTTTTCGGCGAGATAAAAGCATCACGAAAATCCGACTCGTCCAGATGCTTATCGACCACGCGTATCCCCTTGCCTTCCAGAAACGAGACTTTTTCTTTGAGGTCCGGGGTTTGGAGCGTAATATGGTGCACGCCCTCGCCCCGCTTTTCGAGGAACTTGGCGAGAAAGCCGTCCGGGGCGATCGGCTCCAAGAGTTCGATCGTAAAGCCCTGTAGATCAAAAACCATAAAGCGAAACGTGCCGCTGCGTTCAACGCGTTCAAACACAAACTTTGCCCCGAGTATCCCCTCAAAAAATGTCCGGGCCTGTTCGATGCTACGCACGGCAATGCCGACGTGGTCCAGCCGGCCCAGTGGTGGGCTGTCCTCTGCCATAACTCCTCCTGTACGCCTGCCGCGCTCGGAGAGGGTGTAGCGTGTTTGGGCCGTTAAAGGCAAGAGAGGCCACACTCGCGCCGCTTTTTTCCCTTTACTGTTTCCCTGTGGCTGGTCCATAATGCGGGCGAAAGGAGACCTGCATGACTATGGAGCACGCCCTGCCGAGCGGTCCGGCCCCCAGCCGCCTCAAAGTCTGGATTGAAGCCTCTCGCCCCTTTTCGTTCACCGCTTCCGTGACACCGGTGATGATCGGGTCGGTCTTAGGTGCGCTGGACGGCCCCTTTTCCTGGGGACGTTTTTTTATAGCGCTGTGTGGCGCGCTCTTCATCCATATTGGGACCAATATGGTCAACGACTATTACGACCATCAAAGTGGCGTGGACACGCTGGCATCCCAGAGTGGCAGTCAGGTCCTGCCGCGCCAATTGCTGTCGCCCACTGCAATGTATTGGGGCGGGATTATCGCCTTTGTCATTGGCAGCGTCTTTGGTCTGGTACTGGTCAGGCTGTGTGGCTGGCCCATTCTCGCCCTGGGTGTGGCCAGCGTGTTGGCCGGGTATTTTTATACGGCCAGGCCGCTGTCACTCGCCTATATTGCGCTGGGCGAAGCCACCGTGTTTGTCTTCATGGGAACGGTAATTATTATCGGCGCCTATTATGTCCAGCGTGAGGTGTTTGCCCTGGCTCCGGTGCTGATCTCGCTGCCGGTCGGCTGTCTGGTCGCCGCCATTTTACAGGCCAATAATATCCGCGACATTGAGGCCGACACCTCCCACGGCAAAAATACGCTGGCGACGCTGGTTGGGCGGCGAGCGGCCAACTGGGAACTCGCGGCGCTGATCTATGGGGCGTTCGTCCTGACCGGGCTGCTCGTTTTTTCCGGCTATGCGCCGTGGTCGATTGTGCTGACGTTTCTGTCCATTCGACTGGCGATTCCGGCGGTACGGCGCGTGTTTCAAGAAGACGCGTTGCTCGGTATAGACGAGCAGACGGCAAAGCTGCACCTCGAATACGGCGCCCTACTGATTGTCGGTCTCCTGCTCAGCCGCTACGTCGGCTAGCACAGGCGTGGAATTGACATCACCTCCGGGCAGACTTAGCGTATATCCATAGCCGATGAGACGACCAACGAGCGCTCACCTCGGCTGGAATTGAGCGCGAAGGAGGTAACCACCATGCTACGCACCACACTTTTACTCGGGGCCCTGACCGGCCTGATTATGCTGATCGGACAGTATTTCGGCGGCTCTCAGGGGCTGACCATAGCCTTTATCTTTGCCGTTATCATGAACTTCGGCAGCTATTGGTTTTCGGACAAGATCGTCCTCAAAATGTACGGCGGTCAGCAGGTCTCGGAAGCCGACGCGCCGCAGCTCCACCGTATTGTTCACGCCCTGACCGTTCGGGCCGGGCTGCCCATGCCCAAGCTGTATATTCTCCCCTCCGAGGGGGCGAATGCCTTTGCCACGGGTCGGAATCCCGAAAACGCGGCCGTGGCCGTCACCCAGGGAATTCTGCGTGTGATGAATGAGCGCGAGCTGACCGGCGTCCTGGCACATGAACTCGCCCATGTGAAGAACCGCGACATCCTCATCAGTTCCATTGCCGCGACCCTGGCCGGGGTCATCATGATGATTGCCAACATGGCCCAGTGGGCCGCCATTTTTGGCGGATTCAGCCGGAGTGATGACGACGAAGGCGGCGGCGGGATGCTGGGTCTCATTCTGATGGCTATCCTGGCGCCCCTGGCGGCCACGATTATCCAGATGGCGATCTCTCGTACGCGCGAATACGCCGCGGACCGGAGCGGTGCCCAGATGAGCGGCGACCCCGAGGGTCTGGCTTCAGCTCTGGAGAAGCTCGGCTTCGCGTCCGAGCGCATGCCCATGGATGCCTCGCCTCAGACGGCCCACTTCTTTATCGTCAACCCACTGTCCGGGCGGTCCATGGCCGGTCTGTTTACCACCCATCCGCCGCTGGAGGAGCGCATCGCGCGACTGCGGACGATGTCCGGACGAATGGCGTAACGGCCTCGATTTGTATAAAACCATTTGGAAGGGTGGCCCCTGCGCCTGCTCTTCCGAATGGAAATGCCTGGTGGACGGATGCACCAACGAAATGCTCTTTTGATGATGAGGAATGAATGCAAAGTCAGCCGTTAGCGGAGGTGTTCGGCCATTTACCGACAGATTTTAGCCCGAAGGCCATACGCTATCGGAAGAATAAACTTTGCCCCTTCAACAACAAGGTTCCCAGTTGTACCAAGGATAAGGCAAAGGACCCCCTTGGGGTCTGTAGTATTTATAACAAAGAAAGTGCGGTCATCACGTGCCCAGTCCGGTTTCGCGAAGAGTGGCTTGTCGCCGATGATGCCGCGAATTTCTTCTTTCCTGAAGGAGCTACCTGGACTTCCTTGACCGAAGTAAGACTGGCCGATTTTAATGGGAAATCTGCCGGGAATATTGACGTGGTGTTAGTCGCTTACGATCGTGACGGAAGAGTATACGACTTTGGCTCATTAGAGATTCAGGCTGTTTATATTTCTGGAAACGTAAGGGATCCATTTATTTATTATATGTCCGATTGCAAGGCGAATGCTTCAATGGACTGGACGAATCAACCCAACTATCCCCGCCCTGATTTTCTCTCGTCATCTCGGAAACGTTTAGCCCCTCAACTGATGTTTAAGGGAGGAATTCTCCATGCGTGGAAGAAGAAAATGGCGGTGGCTTTAGACAATTCTTTCTACAGCACCCTTCCCCCTCTTGAAGAGACGTCAAAATCTGAAGCTGAAGTAGCTTGGCTTGTGTATGACCTTGTTCCTGATGCTGATGCTGATGCTACCAGATATAATTTAGTGAGAACGAAAGTCGTTTATACAAGATTCTCAGAAGCCTTGAATGCGATAACTCGTCCAAAAATTGGAAGGATTGAAGATTTCATGAAATTGCTTCAATCGAAGGTAGATGAAAAACAAAAATCTCCACCAACTAACAAAACTGTCGAAAACCCATTTGAAGAGTAGTGTTGTGCAAGAATTGCTTTTTCCTGACGAAAAAGAACCGTCAGCGAAGCCCTTAAAGGCAGTTAATGTTGCTTCTGTCCCTCAACGAAGTCCATTCCGATATCCCGGTGGCAAGACTTGGTTCGTTCCCCGCCTCCGAGAGTGGCTTTGTAGTCAACCTAAACGTCCCACGCTCCTGATTGAGCTTTTTGCCGGAGGCGGTATCTCCTCCTTAACAGCAATTTTTGAGAACTTAGTTGAGGCATCGCTGCTGGTTGAGCTTGACGAGGAGATCGCGGCCGTATGGCAGACAATCGTTGATGGCGAAGCCGAGTGGCTCGCCTCAAGAATACTACACTTTGAGATGTCGAGGGAAAGCGCTGTCAACGAGATCAATGCAGATAGAAGACTCACAAGAGAAAAAGCGTTCCAAACGATCATAAAAAATCGGACGTTTCACGGTGGAATTTTGGCTGCGGGAGCCGGATTTCTGAAGAGTGGAGAAGCAGGCAAAGGCGTTCTTTCTCGCTGGTATCCCGTCACTCTTGCCAGACGCTTACGGGCAATTCACCTAATGCGAGATAAATTGCATTTCGAGCATGGAGACGCATTTCGCACCTTGGAAGAACATAAGGATGATGAAGGGGTCGTATTTTTTATTGATCCGCCGTATACCGCTGGTGGTAAGAGAGCAGGGAGTCGCCTGTATACGCACTTTGAAGTAGACCATGAGGCTCTTTTTGCGACTTGTGAAAAAATCAAAGGCGACTTCATCATGACGTATGACAATGCGGAAGAAGTCAGAGGGCTCGCAAAAAAGCATGGTTTTGCGGCGAAGCCGATAGCCATGAAAAATACACACCACGCGGCAATGACTGAACTCGTCATCGGAAGAGATTTAGAATGGATGGTTGGAATTAACAGGGTGTTGGAGAAGCAGGCGGCGTACAAAAGTCGATGGAATGAGACCGGGTATGAGGCTTGACCGTATCCACATCCGCCTGGCAAAGCCAATCATCAAGAACAGTTATCTCATTTTCATGAATCATTCTCCGTTTGGGGGCGGGCATAATGCCCGCCCCCAGGTTACTTCACCGCCAGTGGGTTCAGCGGGCTGCCGACCGCATTGGGGATGTTGAGCGACGGGGCTATAAGCACTGTCAATTATGTAGCTCTTCTCAACTTCTTCGTTCCCGACACCACAAATCAAGAAGGAGCATACTTATGTACCAAGATACACCTCTGACAATTAAAGAATTCTGGACACAGATACTTCCCGGAAATCTTGAGATAGACCAGTCCCAGCTTGTTGAAGGATGGAAGGCTGATGAAGGGCCGATATTAGGCTTCACAGAAGCTCCATTAAGTTTGGACAGGGAACTTTCAGATGCCGCCACCGACCTCAGTGAGTGTTCAATAATATTAGTGTCAGCCCCAGGAGCGGTCGGAAAAACAACATTGGCAAAACAAATCTGCTCCCAAACTGGCACTGTCTATATTGACCTCGCTCAGGCGGCGACAGTTGGGGGCTACGCGCTTACTGGGGGCTTGGCTGAGTCCAACCTGTGGCAGGATTGGAACAATGACAAATTAGGCTTGGTGATTGATGCGCTTGATGAGGCGCGAGTACGCGTTACAGGAGAAGCGTTTGAAGATTTTCTTAATGATGTTGTATCCCTAACGGAGAGGTCTCGGATACCTCCGGTATTGTTTGGCCGTACCGGAGCGATTGAGCATGCGTGGGCTTGGTTGGTAGACAAAATTGACAAGGAAAGACTTGGTATTCTTCAAATTGACTTCTACGATCCTCAAGCATCAAATGAGTTTACGCTTAACGCTATCAGGCACGTCTCAAGCGTCCAAAAAATCCAGAAAGAGAATGGCCATCCCCCTGAACCTACCGAACCTCAACGGGAAGCAATCGCATTAATTCTCGAAAAACTACGCAAGGAAACAGATGGAGAACAACAGCGATTTGCTGGTTACGCTCCAGTCCTTTTGGCAGTTGCAAACAGGGTCGCAAGTGAAAGTAATACGTCTCAGTTAGTTACTCAACTGAAAACAGACAACCTTCTACCGGTTTCCTTGAAAAATATTAACGATGAAATCTTGGGGAGAGAGCAAGGCAAGCTCGATAAGCTAAGGCTTAGCGATACCAACCTGATTAAACGCCTCTATACACCAGATGAACAACTTGCCCATCTGAGTGCACGGCTATATGGGACCCCGCCACCACCTCTACCACCTATGGACGCAGGCGACCACGAAACATACACAAACACACTAGATACGTGGATAGAAGAACATCCATTTCTTGATGGTTTCGGTAAAAAACCATCATCAGCAGTGTTTGAGGCACATATATGCCTCTACTCCCTACAGTCCTTACAAAAAGAGGAAGAGGAGAAAGTACTTAATGAACAGACATCTCGTGGACAGAAAGCAAATCCGTTTTTATCCGCCCTCTATGACGATGTGTTTGGCACTTCCGATATAATTCCAGCGAAACATCTTGGCATTCTCTACGCTTCGGTTAGATCTCGTCTCTTGCTTGGCCAGCGAGCAAGTCTTGAGATTTACGAGCAGCCCAGCGCCAGTAATGATGTCACTGACATGGCTCCAGCATTAGACTTTACAATTAGGGTTTGTGGACAAGATGGGAACGAAACTCCTGTACACGAAGGCAAGACGGACCGTTCCAGTATAATCAAACTTGGACCAGACGTGGAGGATGTTAATATCGAGGTAACCCAGGGTTTACGGGTAGAGTTAGGAGGCACCGAGGAGATCAACCTTATGACACCGGTGTCGATAGTATGTGAAACGTTGTCTATTGGATCGCAACGTATGGTGGTGTCTAAGGACAATGTAGCGTCTCTTACGGCATCCGATCTTAATAGTCATGTTGAGAAGGTTATTCTTCGTGATAAGGCGACTCTTGAGATCGACTGTCCTCAAAGAAACCAATATCCATGGAAGAATCATCCACCGAGAGAGCGCTCATCCGAACAAGTTGAACAAGAGATATATCAGAAAGTTCGAAGATTCGTACTGCTATTCCGTAAACATAGAAAAGACCGCTTGGCTAAATACGCTGATCACGTTAGACACCTACGAAGGACTCAGGGAATAGGGGGGAAGGTCTTAGGGGCGTTGGAAACGAATCGAATATGTACGTTCGAGGGAAATATGTGTTTTTTGAATCCAGAGATTCTGGCGGAAAAGACCGGCCTTACCTACGATGATTTCAGACGTTGCCTGGGTCAAGATAGTGACCAGTTCGCAAATTTCGCAAAGTCGATTCGTGAGAACATTTCTTAATAGGGAGTCTGCCGTTGATTGACATGTCAATCAACGGCGGTATGGATAGGCATTAGACCCGCTCTGTACTTCACTTCACCGCCAACGGGTTCAGCGGGCTGCCGACCGCATTGGGAATATTGAGCGGCGGGGCGACCCACAGGAATTCGTATACGTCGTCATCGGCGCAGTCCTTTGCCAGGGCCTCGAACGTAAAAATTTCACCCAGGGAGAGACCGAGGTCGCGGATGGCGACCTGATGAAAAGGGATGAACTCGTCATCCACCTCGGACGGCAGCCGTTCGACGGCAATATTGTCCACGGCAATGCAGGCAATTTCCTTCTGATGTATCCATTCCGCGGTTGAGACCGAAACCCCTGGCTGGGCGTGGAAATATGCTTCCCTCTGTTCCGGTGTTTCGAGCGTATACCAGTACGGCACCCAGCCGGTGCGCACGCATAGCGCGTCGCCGCTTCTGACCTCGACGTTCTGCGCCTGACAGCAGCCGTCCAGGTCTTCGACCGTAATCGGATAGTCGGCCGAGAGATGCCCGTCGGCTTCGCAGCCTTTGTAGCGGACCATGTCGAGCAGCACCCCTCGGGTGACAAACGACTGGTAGAGCTTGCCAATATCGTTCTTGGACGCCCCGCCGTGGGCAGTGATGGCGCTGGCCGGTACGTCGTTGTAGTACTTGCCGTCGTAGCCCACGTGGGCCAGGCTGTCCCACTGGGTCGAGCCTTGCAGGTACATGGTAATATAGTCGTCGTTGGCAATGGCCGAGCCCGCCAGACCGACTTCCTTGACCGGCACGTTGAGGATCGACATAAACCGCTGGGGCGGGGTGCGGGTGGGAAAGACCGGGCCGTGCTGGTCAATCGGAATGCAGCAACAGAAGACCTGCCCCTTGCGGACCAGTCTGGCTGCGGCGACAATCACCTCCGGCGTAATGAAATTGGCCGTCCCCTTTTCATCCTCCGCTCCCCACCGACCCCAGTTTGAGACTTTTGGTATGGCTTCGCGTCCAGGCATCAGCGTCCCTCCTTTTTTGGATATGGAATATGCCGTTGTTATAGCGGAGCGGGCTCAGCGCTTGTAGAGGCGGCTTGACGCTGGCGAGAGCCTACCGTACAAGCGGCTCAATTCGGCACGGCAAGAAAAAGGGAGGATACTATGCCAGGACCCCTCGACGGAGTCAGCGTGATTGAGATCGCCCAGGAAATTCAGGGGCCATACGCCGGCCTGTTTTTGGCTGACATGGGCGCGGATGTCATTAAAATTGAAATGCGAGAGGTGGGGGACTTGAGTCGTTTTCTGGTTGTCCAGCTTGTCGCTGGAGCGGAAGCGCACAATGCCAATTTCAGTCCCTACTTCCTGGCAATGAACCGAGGCAAGCGTAGCCTCACCCTTGATCTGAAAACGCCGGAAGCGAAAGAGATTCTGGCTCGTCTGCTTGACTCCGCCGACGTCCTGCTGAGTAACTATCGGCCCGGAGTCCTGGACCGACTCGGCTTTGGCTATGAAGCCTTGTCAAAACGCAATCCACGTCTCATCTATGCCCTGGGGTCGTCATGGGGGCCCCGAGGGCCGTGGGTGACACGACCGAGCCGGGACACGCTCGCCCAAGCCGCGGGCGGTATCATGGCAAAAAACGGGATGCCGGCGGATCGCCCGCTCCCCTGCGGAGCCCTGGTCGCCGATCACTCTGGGGCGTTTATGCTGCTGAGCGGCATTCTGGCCGCGTTGTATGCCCGCGAGAAAACCGGCACAGGCCAAAAGGTCGATGCCTGCATCTATGGCACCGTCATCGCCATGCAGCCGATGGAAATTAACTTCACCTCAGTCAGTGGCGTTGAGACGCGCAAGGCCGGTCGGGGACATCAATTTCTACAAGGCGTGTGGGGTTCGTTTCCGACCAAGGACGGCTGGCTGTGTTTGGCTGGGGTTGACGACAAACGCTGGCCGGACTTCTGCCGGGCGATGGGGGTTGAACACGTGCTGTCTGAGCCCGAATACAGTGACAACGTGATTCGCAATTTTCACGGTACCAAAATCGAGCAGCTCTTGGATGAGGTCTTTCCGACCAAAACGACTGACGAATGGATGGGGATTTTGACCGGTATCGATATTCTTGCCACCCCGGTCCAGGATTATCAGGACATTCTAAACAGCGAACAAGCCTTGGCAAACGGCTATATTACCGAGATGGAGCATCCTCAGATTGGGGCGGTCCGCGTCGCCGGTACGCCCATTACGCTGAGTGAGACGCCGTTGGATACCTCTAATCCTCCCCCTGAACTCGGCCAGCATAGCGAAGAGATTTTGCTTGAAGCCGGCTATTCGTGGGAAGATATCGCCCGATTGCGAGACACGGCAGCGGTGTAAACACGCTCAGGTGCAGTCGCCCCCAGGCTGCCCCTAGAGAGACGCAAGCACCTTGAGCAGTTCGTCCAGACGACGGACGACACGGCAGTCTGCGCGGCGCGGCTGGCGACCGGAGCGCTCGATCAGGACCGGGGTGAGTCCGGCCTGCTGGGCGCCAACAATATCCGACTCATAGCTGTCACCAATATGCAGGGCTTCCTGCGGTTGGAGCTCGCATTCCGCGAGGGCTTGGTGAAAGATGGCGGTCTCGGGCTTGGCCGCCCCGGCGTGCGTCGAGGCGACAACAGGGTCGAAGAAGTGGCCGATGTCCAAACCGTCAAGCAGGCCAAACAGGCGCGCGTCGAAATTTGAAATCACCCCGAGACGATACCCCCGCGCGTGCAGGGCCGCCAGCGTCTGGCGGGTTTCCGGATAGAGTTGCCACGCCTGCGGCTCGGCAAAGAAGTCGTACAGGGCATTAAAGTAGGCTTCAAAACCGGGAAACGGACCGAGCGGGGCAAAGACCTGTTGGACCAGGTCATGCCACCAAGCCTTCTCCAGCCGTGGAATCTGAGCCGCGCCCGCACCCGGAAAGGCCATGGGCGGCGCGGTGGCAAAGCAGCGCCGAAAGCCGACTTCCAGGTCTTGGACGCTGACGGTTTTGCCATGCTCATGGGCCAGCCGGGCATAGGTCTCACCAACTGAACCGTTCACGCGGAACAGTGTACCCGCGGCATCGAAAAATATGACGCGCATATCCATCCGGCTAGAAAGAGTAAACGTGTTCAGCATCTCATGTCTATGGGAGAACACGTTTACTCTTTGCCACACCGTCCGTCTTCATTATCTCGTCCAGGCCGGCCAACAGAGCATCGAGGTCGGCCCGGCTGGTATAGTAATGAATCGAGACCCGCAGCCCGCCAACCCCGGAGCAGTAGCGCACGGTCGGATAGATGTTCCGGGCCTCCAGCGCCTGATTGAGTTGATGCACCCGGTCCGCGTCCGCAAACGGCTCGCAGGTGACAATGCCCGACCGCAGCGCGTGCGCCTCTTGGGTCCAGACCTTGATGTCCCGGCGTTTCAGCTCTTCTATGAGGAAGTCGCCCAGCGACAGAATATGCTCGGTGACGGCAGCTGAGTCGAGTTGGTTGACATAGGCCAACGACTCGGCCAGACCCGCGGTCCCAAGATTTTTGGGCATGCCATGCACCTCGAACCGGCGGGCGTCCGAGGCCAGGGGCAGGGACATAAAGGGTGTCAGCCCTGGGTCGCCAAGATAGCGCAGCCAGCCTTCCGGCGGCTCGGCCAGCGCGAACAGGCCGTGCGCCAAGCCCGGTTCGACCTGCTTCTGGACTCCTGAACGGATGTATAACAGCCCGATATTAAACGGCGCGTTCAGCCATTTCTGGGCACCCGCGGCCAGAAAGTCGACGCGCAGATTCGAGACATCGAGCGGCAGGGCGCCCAACTGCTGAATGGCGTCTACCACCAGAAAACAGCCCCGCTCCTCGGCCAAGTCTGAAAACGCGGCCAGATCCATGCGTAAGCCGTTGATCCATTGCACCGAGCTGACCACGACCGCGCGGGTGTGCTGGTCTATCAACCGGGCATAGTCATCCACACCAATCAGGCCGCCCCGATGACGGGCAACCCGCACTTCAACCGCCTGATGCTTCTGGGAGTGGGCGGCGCTGATGGCAACTTGGGGATACTCCAGGTCGCACAGCACGATATTGTCCCCAGGGGCAAAAGGAATGGCGGCCAGGGCGGTGTTCAGCCCCATGGTGGTATCGTCGGTAAAGGCGATTTCCGTGGGCTGGGCCTTGAGCAGCCGGGCGGCTTCCTGTCTGGCCTGAACGCTCGGTTTGCCTAAGGCCCGATAATAGGCTGGGTAGCCCATTTCAGCCGGCCCCTGACCGAGCAGGGTCGCCGCGCCTTGGACAGCCTGGGTGGCGGACTTCGGCGGCAGCCCGATCCCGGCAGCATTCAGATAGACCTGCTGAGTTGTTCCCGGAAAATCCGCGCGTATCGCGTTCACGTCAAACATACGGCCTCCCAAAACAGCAGCGCTGTCAGACTCCGCCCGCTGCCCAGCATCGGTTGGCTCGGCGCGTTTGTCAACACAGACCGAAGCCGGCGCTGCTTGACTTTAATGATACACCACACGCTCTTCACCAGACGAGCTAATCTCACCCAGGAGGCGGTCAATGGCGCTCCGAAGCTGGCGCTCATTCTCTTTGAGCCGAGCGTCTATGGCAGCAAGAACTCGGCCCCCTCCGGCTCGCTCCCGGAAGGCGTCGAGCTGGATTTCCAGGCGCTCGGCAAGCAAACGATCAGTATCCGCCAAGGCGGGCAGACTGAGGCGTCCGGTGTCCAGTTCATCCGCAACAGTCAGCAAACGGTTGAGTAAACCAGTGTGGTATTTACCGACTGCTGTCAGCAGGGACGAGTCTTGACGAATGGGCCTGAGAAAAAAGGCGCTCCCAAACGCCTGGACAGCTCCAGCCAGGTCGCCTCGTTCGAGCAGTTCATCGCCGCGCTGACAGCGCAGACTCTGACGATGAAAAGCCGCACGTTCAAACAGGCCGCCAAAGGAAGCCCGAAATCCCCCCAGAAAAACCTTGCCCAGGATGTAGATGAGACCGATACTCAGGCCCAGAAAGCACAAACTCAAGAGCAGCGTGACAGCAGACACGTCCGGCATGCCGTCACCTTATCACCTCGTACCCAGGACGGTAGTGGGGAGAGTTACACATGACTGCCCGTCAGGGGAGGCTTTCTTTTCCGTTCGTTCTGGCACACTGTGGACGGAAGAGACGCTGTCATGATTCCGCTCCGCGACACGATTCCAGCCCAATCGTTTCCCTTGGTGACCCTGACTTGTATCGGTCTGAATCTTCTCGTCTTTGTGTATGAGCTGGGGCTGGGGATACGGCTGGGGCAATTTATCGCCGTGTACGGCTTTGTGCCGGCCCACTATTTCTCCCTGTCTGAAACCGCACCGTGGCATCTTGTGACCCGCTTTGGCCCGCTGTTCAGCGCCATGTTTGTCCACGGCGGCTGGTTGCACCTGCTCGGCAATATGTGGATGCTGTGGATCTTTGGTGACAACGTCGAAGATCGCCTGGGGAAAGGACGCTATCTGGCCTACTATCTCGGCTGCGGCGTGGCCGCGACCTATTTTCACGCGCTGACCGCACCGAACTCCTACCTGCCTGTTATTGGCGCGAGCGGGGCGATTGCCGGCGTCATGGGCGGCTATTTCGTACTCTTCCCCTCTGCCCGCGTGGTGACCCTCCTTCCCATTTTTTTCTTCTTCCAGGTCATCTCGGTCCCGGCGGTCATCTTTCTCGCGCTGTGGTTCCTGTTGCAGTTTGTACACGGTCTGACCACCGCAACCGCCAACCTCGGCGGCGGGGTGGCGTGGTGGGCACATGTCGGAGGTTTTGTTGTCGGGGCGCTCTTGCTGTTACCGGTCCGACGGCCTCACCGCCGTTGAGTCTCTCTCGCCAAGTCGCGGTGCGGATGGCCTGTCTGAAGCGGCCGCTATGCAATACCTTGCTCGATATACTCACGTGAAAACTTGACATAATTATTGGCCGAGCGGTAGAGCGATTCGATTTCCTCGGGCGTGAGCGAGCGCACGACCTTGCCCGGGTTGCCAAGCACCAGCGAATGCGGCGGGACCTTCGTGCGTGGGGTGACTACCGCGCCGGCGCCAATCAGGCACTCTTTGCCCACCTCAGCCCCGTCCAGGACAATAGCGCCCATGCCGACCAGGGTGAAATCCCCAATAGTGCAGGCGTGGACCACCACATTATGGGCGACCGAAACGCCTTCCCCAAGGATAGTTGGAATGCCCCCGCTAAAGACGTGAATGGTGGCATTGTCCTGGATGTTGACCCGTGCCCCAATGCGGATCACGCACACATCACCGCGGACCACCGCATTAAACCAGACACTGGACTGCGGACCGATCTGAACATCGCCGATAATCTGGGCACTCCGCTGGATATAGGCGCTGGAATCGATCTGAGGCGTCATCCCATGGTGGGTGATAATCATACTGCTCTCCGTTCTGTCGGATCGTCATAAGCGCTGGCTTACCCTGGGTCAAGGAGACCGGCTCACGACGGGCTGGCCAGCCCACACTGCATTCCCTCTTGTTCCCGTGTAGGGAAGGGTCTATGACAGTCAGAGATAGAGACAACGAGTGGGCGTATCATGAGCCGGACTTCTCTCTTCGCTGGCCTCGTGTTTGGGGTAGGACTTATCCTCCTGAGTGCGACCCAGGTTTTGACCCAGGAAAGAACGCTGCAGACCGACGGCTGGCAGGGCAAGCGACCACCGCCTACGGAGCAGCGGTCCCTCACTCCCGCCCCACAGCGACTGGCGCCTGCCGGGAAACAGGTACTCGAAATTCCCGTCCAGCCCCAACGTCCCACCCTGCCACCGCCGAGCCAGCAAGCGAGCCTTCCGCCTCGCCTCCAGCCTCTCCGCCCGCGTCCCAAGCATCTCGTGACCGTCACCGTGACGGATCAAAATGGCGGCTATGTGCCCGGACTGCAAACGGACGATTTTGTGGTGTATGAAGGCGACACGCGTCAGGAGATTACCTACTTCAATACCGGCGAGAATGAGCCGGTCAGTCTGGGCTTAATCGTGGATTCGAGCGGAAGCATGCAGAACAAGATTGGGCATGCGCGCCACGCCCTGCAGCGATTTATCGGTTCGATTAAGCCGCAGGACGAGGGCTTCCTGGTTGGATTCAGCGCACAGCCGTTTGTGCTGCAAGACTTCACTGACAGTCGGATGCTCCTGGCGCAGGGTATCGGCCTCCTCCGTCCACGGGGCGGAACCTCCCTGTACGACGCGATTCTCACCGGCCTGCGGCGGATGAGACAGGGTAAACACCGCAAGAAAGCCCTGATTGTGATGACCGACGGCATGGATACCGCCAGCCTATCCTCCCTCACGCAAACGATTGCCGTCTCGCAACGTGCCGGCGTGCTGATTTACACGATTGGGATCGGCAATCCGCACCACCGTTACGCGACCGGTGGAAGCGGATTCGCCATCGGCCCATTTGGCGTTGTCGTTGGTGGACAGGATGAGCGTGTGGATTCACGAACGCTTCGGCGGCTGAGTGATGAAACCGGCGGACGCCACTTTCTGCTCAATACCCGGGACGTGGTCAACAGCAGGACCGTGCTGGACACGGCGACCCAGACCATCTCACACGAACTCCGCTTCCAGTACAGCCTCGGCTATGCGTCCTCGGGAGGTGGCAGTCAGTACCGGAGTGTCCGCGTGGAAAGCACCCGGCCTGACGTGGTGATCCGCACCCAAAAAGGCTTTGCGGTCGAGAAAGAGTGAACCTGTCCTCCAATGAGCATGGATAATGCTGGACACGTTTACTCTTTGTAGCCCGGCGGAGGCCGACCTCAGCCCCGTTATTTTTTCTTCAGCAGATTCTCGCGGACCTTTTCACGGTCGAGCGGTGTGGTTGCCAGCGTGTCAAAGATGCTGGCCAGGGCTTGCATACACCGGACAAAATCCGGCCAGACCGCCTGGGGGCTGGTAAAAGTCAGGTGAGTCGAATGCACGCCTTCGTGGGTGTGTGCCTCTCCACCGTCACGCGCGCTTTTGACATCAAACGGCCGCGCCGCTGTCGTAATAGTGAGGTGGAAGACATCTGAGTCCTCCTCGCCAACCGGCCGACGCAGCTCCATGGATAAGCCACCATCGCCACCGTCCACCTCAACGATATACCATGCGCCCGGATAGGCGCTGGAGACTTGTATTTTGGGAAGTTTTTCGGTTGGGTCGGTTGCCATGGATTACCACCTGAAAAAATAGAAAGGCCCTTCACAGGGCCTTTCTTCTGAATTTGCTCGCCTGTAGATCAACCTCCGGGTTGATCCTGTCTACCTCATAGTAGCGTCCGCGTCCGGAGTGTGGAAGTTGAAAGAGCAGCCAGGGAAGCGTGTTGGCCCCCTCGCGCTTATTTTCAACGACTTCCATTCTTGGTTGGGAACCCCATTCCTGACCGTGAACCCTAGGCAAAGCTCATCCTGGAACAATTCTTTACCAAAACAGTAGAAAAGCGTCAATGCCCAAATAGCATTTTGGAAAAGTTTTTTCAAAAAAAAGTCCTTTTGAAATAGGGAGTTCGTCAACTTAAAATGGTGTTGCTAAAAATGGCTGTCCCAAAATAACAGGATGTTCTAAATTCAACCCCCAGCTCCGGTACGATTCGACACGAGCAGCGCTTTTTGTGATGCCTCAGGTATTGACCCTGGGGATGGAGTTCGCTAGGCTGCTGGATGCGTAGAGACGTCCGGAGTGTGGGAACCCCGCCGTCTTGAGCCCTAGGCCCGGATGTCTCATCCGGGCCTTTTTTTGACTTTTCTGTGTATGTTTTTCGGGCGCTTCAATCTTTTTCATATCGACCGACCCCGTTAAGGAAGAACAAGGAAGAACGATGAAGACGATTTTTGTCTCGCCTCACTCCGCTGGTGCCGATGCGCGTTCGCTCTCAGAAGCCCTCCAACAGGCGCAGCCGGCCGATGTTGTCCTGGTCGAGCCAGGGCGTTACTCCCCGTCTCTGACCGGAGAGCGTCTGCCCGTAACCCTGCCGCCCGGCGTCCATGTCCAAGGCGCTGCCAGACAGGAGTGCATTATTGATGGAGAAGGACACTTCTCTCCTTCCTTTCAGCCTATCCGACCGGAGCAGTCGGTCGTCGTCCTCAAGGACGGGACGAGTCTGAGTGGCGTGACCGTCACCCAGGGGGGCGGACACGGGATTGGCGTTCCCCCGTCAGCCTCGGTCACAGTCCGCTCGTGCACGATCAGCAACCACGGGGATCACGGCATTTTCTTAGGTGGGGTGACCGCAGCACTCATAACAGACTGTGATTTTTCGGATAACGGACTAGAACGCTTCGAGCCATCCCTACCCCGCGGAACGGGTGCGCGCCAGGGCCATCATATTTTTGCCGAGGCCCGGGCCGGCCAACGCAACCAGCTCTCCATTACCGGCAATATCATGCGCCGCTGCTTTGCCGATGGGCTCGCCTTTATCTGTTTCTTTCCTGAACCGGACGGGGTGTCCTTTGACGCCACGGTTTTGCGCAACACGATTGAAGACTGTGAACGGGGCGGCCTGCTATTTTCGTGTTCGTTCGGACCGGCGTCTAATAGGCAATCGCTGACCGTCGCGGACAATATCCTCCGGGGTAACAAGCAGTTTGGCATCAACATCCTGACCGCCATTCCCCTGGCGGACAAGGTGCCACAACAAGGCCAGCTCACCGCCCTGCTTGCGGGCAATACGATTGCCAACAGCCCGGTGGGCATCGCCGTCCACGGGGCGCTGGGAGAGGCCCAACATAACACCTGTCGCGTCGTGATTGATCGGAATGAGATTGCAGACTGGAAAGCCCACGCGATCCGTCTGGTCGGCGGATCCGGCCTGGATAATGTCGAGACCACAGCCAACCAGGTCGTGGCGACGCTCTCCCGGAATGTTTTCAACGGGCAGTCACCGGCCGTTGTGATGCAGGCAGCCGGCGGAACGGCGCACAGTCACACCAGCCACAATAGGGTCACTGCCCGTGTGCTTGCCAACGATCTCAATAGCGCCGGTGACCAGCCCATTCTGGTGAGCGACGGCCGGCCCGATAATCACGCCGAAGTCCAGGCCGCGGGAGATCCCTACCTACGGAAGGATGAGGACCTGCTGGGTTGAGTCGGACCCGCCCAACGCTTTACGGCCCCGGTCCGACGCGCTATGACGGCGGCTGGACAGCGGCAGCCCAGACGACTCATCGGACGGGAAGACTCAGCGCTCCGCTGTCCCGACCGAGAAAAAGGAGGTATCCCATGATTCGCTTAACCTTTGTCCTGCGTCGCAAACCGGAGATGTCACGGGCCGAATTCCAACAGTACTGGCGCAACGTCCACGGCCCTCTGGTAGCAAAGAGTTCCACCGCGCTGAACATGCTGCGCTACGTCCAGGTACACACCCTGGACGACCCCATTAACGACCAGCTTGCGGAAGCCCGCGGCGGCATGGAGGAACCCTATGACGGCGTAGCGGAAGTGTGGTGGCCCAATCGCACAGCGCTCACCTCAGCCCTGGAGAACGCGGCCGGTCAAGCCGCGGCAAGAGAACTCGTCGAGGACGAGGCGCGCTTCATCGACCTGACCCATTCGCCGTTATGGCTCAACTATGAATACCCGCAGGTCAACCCGATACCGGAAGAAATGGTGGCCCGGGAATCCAGCCCGTTAGTGAAAATTTTCTTTTGTTTGCGCCATCCCGAGCAGCTCAGCCTCGAACAGGCGCAGCTCTACTGGCGTACCAACCACGGCCCGGTCATTCGAGGCGTGGCCCAGGGCATGGGCATGCAGCGCTATCTCCAGGTCCACTACTACGCGGACGAACTCGAAGGCCAGCTCCGGGCCAGCCGCGGGACAACCACCCTACCCTACACCGGTCATGCCGAAGCCTGGTTCAACCGCGCCGACCTGGCCACCCTGGCCAACATCCCGGAAGCCAAACGTGCCATGGAGATCGCGGTCGAGGACGAGTCCCATTTTATTGATTTTCCGCGCTCGGCCATGTGGATAGCCAAAGAGCGCGTCTTCATTGATCGCAGATAGGCGCCCTCGCTCTGCGAGCGTATGCAGGCTGGCATCCCTCCATACGCTCGTTGCTCCCTGCATCCGTCCGCTTGAAAGGCAGAGGTTTTTGTCTATGTACGCAGCAGTCTTCTGTGCTGCCTTGGGCGCTCTGATGATGGCGTCCACGCTCTGGGCTGACGAGCGCGTATCCCCTCACGAAGAAAATACCCCAACCTTCGCGGTGGTCGGCGGGTATATCGTCGGCCACGGGAAAGCAACGCTGGTTGTTCGGGCCGGCCGAATCGAAGCGATTACATCGGCCGCGCCGAGCACGACCCTCCGCACCGTGAACGCCAACGGCCGCTATCTTGCGCCCGCCTTTATCGACAGCCACGTCCATTTAGCCTACCGCTTCAGCGCTCCCGAACTCGCTCGGGGCGGGGTCGCGGCAGCGGTTGATTTGGCCGCGCCGGTTTCGTTCCTGACAAAAGACCTGAAGCCGCTCCAAACCATTCTTGCCGGCCCGATGGTGACCGCCATAACCGGCTACCCAACCCGGAGCTGGGGCAGCGATGGATACGGACTGGAAATTAGCGGGGTGCAGGCGGCCCGAGAAGCAGTCGACCGCCTGCATGCAGCCGGGGCTCGGGTCATCAAGCTGCCAGTTGGCGACGCAACCGGTGGGGGAGCCCTCTCAATACCGAAAAACCCCTCCATACTCAGCGATCAGGAGATGAAGGCCATTGCCGACCGAGCGCACTCATATGGCATGCGAGTTGTCGCGCATGCGCTCAATGATATTGATGTGCTGCGGGCCGCGGTGGCGGGGGTTGATGTGCTTGCGCATACACCAACCGAGCCCCTCGGCGATGCGACAGTACAGGCGTGGGCCGGACGCGCCGTCATTTCCACCTTGGCCGCGTTCCCCGATTTAGCCGAGCCGGCGGAGAACCTGCGTCGTTTGCGGGCCGGCGGTGCCACCGTGCTATACGGCACCGACATGGGCTATACGACCTTTATCGGGATTAATCCCCAGGAACTCGAACTCTTAGGCAAGGCCGGCCTTGATAGTCAAGCAATTCTCGCTGCCGGGACGACGATACCCGCACAATTTTGGGGTTTCGGGGACGGTCTGGGCACCCTCGCCCCTGGGCATGCCGCCAGCTTTCTCATTCTCGAAGCAGACCCTCAACGCGATCTCCTGACGCTTTCCCGACCAGTGGCAGTGTATCTTGATGGCGTACACATGCCCCCACTCACGGGACAAGCGGGATCGGAGTGAGGGGCGGACGCCCCGAACCGAGGTGTGAAATGACCTCGGTTGAGAACCTGCCAGCGCCACCTTATTTCAACACAAACCCGGCGTAGCCCTGTTCCGCCACCTCATCACACTTCTGCCGATAGGCCGGAGAGCCGCCGGCATACATCAGGAAGGTCCGTTTCTTGCCGGGGATATTCGCCCCTACAAACCAGGACGGGGTATCGAGCAGAATCGTGCCTTCAGCCACTTCGTTGACGTGCGCCGTCCAGTCGTCTTCGGCCTCTGGGGTCGCGACGATCTGGGCATACTCGTGCGCACGCATATGGCGCAGACAGTCGGTCACCCACTCGACATTCTGCTCAATACAGCGCGGGATATTGCAGAAGGTGGCCCCGTTGTGAGGGCCGACAACCGTGAACAGGTTGGGAAAGCCGGCAGTCTGCAAGCCGAGATAGGTGCGCGGCCCATCGGCCCACTTATTCTTGAGCGTCCGGCCATCCACCCCGCGAATATCGATCTGACTGAAGGCCCCGGTGACCGCATCGAAGCCCGTGGCATACACGATGACATCGCATTCATACTCGGCGTCGCTGGTCTTGATGCCCTTGGGGGTGATGCACTCGATCGGTGTCTCGTTGAGGTCAACCAGGAGTACATTGTCCCGATTATACGCCTCGTAATAGCCGCTCTCTAAGGGGACGCGCTTGGTTCCCCACGGATGGTCCTCGGGCACCAGCTTTTCGGCGACCAGCGGGTCGTTGACGCGCTCGCGGATCTTATTGCGGACGAACTCCGTCATGGTGGCGTTGGCCTTCAGGTCCGACATGGTATCGCCAAAGTTGCCAAACCATTTGGCGAAACCGGGCTGGGCCCACAATTCTTCGTAGCGCGCCAGCCGTTCTTCCTCGGACACTTCGAGCGCCGAGCGTGTATCAAAGTCGTGCAGGAAGCCGGCAAAGGTCTCCCGACAGCGTTTGAAAATCTCGGGATAGCTGGCTTTGATTTTCTGCTGGGCCTCGGGGTCTATCGGTCCGTTCCTCAGCGGCGCGCAGTAATTGGGCGTGCGCTGGAACACGGTCAGCTGACCCACATTCTTGGCGACTTCGGTGATGAGTTGGACCGCGGTCGCACCGGTGCCGATGACACACACCCGCTTGTCGCTGAAATCCAGGGGCTCCTTGGGCCACTGGCCCGTATGGAAGCTCGGGCCGGTGAAGCTCTCACGACCCGCAAAGTCGGGAATATACGGCGCGGACAGGACGCCAATGGCGGTAATCAGAAACCGTGCCTGCGCCCGCTCGCCGGTGTCAGTCCGGACCTGCCAGCACTGCGCGGCCTCGTCATAGGCTGCCGCGCTGACCCGGGTGCTGAACCGGATGTCGCGGCGGAGGTCGAACTTATCGGCCACATGGTTGAGATAGCGCTCGGTCTCGGGCTGGCCGGCAAAGTGTTCGCTCCAGTCCCATTCCTGCAAGAGTTCCTCCGAGAACGAATACCCATAGGTATAGCTCTCGGAATCGAAACGCGCGCCCGGATAGCGGTTCCAATACCAGGTACCGCCCACACCCGTGCCGGCCTCGTACACCCGCACCGAGAGTCCCAGCTCCCGGAGGCGGTAGAGCTGGTACAGCCCGGCCACCCCGGCCCCGATAACGATGGCGTCAAACTGGTCGGTCGCCTGGGTACCGACGGGTTGCGGATCGTGAGCAGACGTTGCCATGTTTTCCTCTGCTTCTCTATCTACTAGGCGGCTTTTCTCCGGCTTCGCGTGGTTTTGGCAGCTTTCGCGGTCGCGCGCTTTTTGGTGCTCCGTTTGGCCTTGGCTTTGGTCCGCTTCTTTTTGGCCTCATCGACCATCAACTGAATCGTCCGCCAGTCCAGCACATGGGCGATATTGCCGTTCTCGTCGTGGAAACCGACCGGCCCATAGACGTTGGCCAGATAGATGGTATCAACCGGATGTGAGGTGGCTTCATGCACCGCCCCGGCCGGCTCATACACCCAATCCCCGGCCCGCGCAGACCCGCCCCGATAGTCGAAGCCCCCCGAGATGACGTAGAAGTCGGCCGCACCCAGATGCGTATGGGGCGGATTCACTTGGCCCTTGTCGGCCTTGATGAGCGCGCTCCAGGCTCCTGTCTCCTTACTGATTCGCAGCACCTTGAACTGATTCCCGTCGCCGCTCTGAATCCACTCTTCTGCATCGGTCCGCACCAGGGCCGCATCTAACGCATCAAATACTTGTTTCGCTTTTGCCATTCCGAGTCCCTCCTTTTACTATCAATTCAATCGACCATTGTAGTCAAGCCGGGCAAAAGTGTGCAAGGGGTTGGGCAACGAGACACGGGTCGATATTGAGCACACGCCGAACCAGGACTATAGTGGCCAGCCGGAGAACCCTGCTCGGCAACCCATGGCACGAGCAGGCGACGAGCCGATGGCAGCGCCCACGATTGAGCGACATCGCACTGCAATCACGCGGACCGACCTCTCCCGTCCGGTCCGTCTTGCGCTTGAGGACGTCCTGATCACCCCGGAGACGAGCGTCTTTGATTATGGCTGCGGGCGGGGGACGGATATCCTGCATCTCAGACATCGTGAGATTCCCTGTCAGGGCTGGGACCCGGCCTATTTCCCGGACAACGAGCGGACGCCGGCCGATATTGTGAATCTGGGCTATGTGGTCAACGTGATCGAAAACCCGGGCGAGCGCAGCGACGCCCTCCGCCGGGCCTGGGCGCTGACCCGAACAGTGCTGATCGTGTCCGCCCGCCTCAGCCTCGAAGCGGCGCTCGATACGCTGACCCCCCACACCGACGGGGGCATTACCCGCCGCGGGACCTTCCAGAAATTCTTTGAACAGCAAGAGTTACGCGAGTGGATCGACGCGACGCTCGGCGCTTCGAGCGTGCCGGCCGGACCGGGGATTTTCTATGTGTTTCGGGACTCGCAGCAACGCCAGTCTTTTGCCGCCTCGCGCTATCGCCGCCGGTTTACGGTGCCGCGCCAACGTCTCAGCGAGGTCCTGTTCGAGCAGCATAAGGCTATCCTGGAACCGCTGATCGAATTTCTGACGGCCCGGGGTCGCTTACCGGAGGACGCCGAGCTGCCCGAGACGGAAGACATTTGCCAGGCATTAGGCAGTCTCAAACGGGCCTATGGCGTCATCCGGCGCGTCACCGGCGATGAGGAGTGGAATACCATTCGCGCCGAGCGGCAGCAGGATATTCTCCTGTATGTCGCGCTGTCACGCTTTGAGGGTCGCCCGCGCTTCACCCAACTCCCGCGCGACTTACAGCGTGACGTGCGCGCGTTTTTCTCGTCCTATCGCCGCGCCTGCGCGCTGGCCGACGATCTGCTGTTTTCCGCGGGCGACCGAGCTGCGGTCGATCAGGCCTGCCGGAGCACCGCGGTCGGCAAACTGACGCGCCAGGCCCTATACGTACACGAATCCGCCCTGTCTCAACTCCCGCCCATCCTGCGCGCCTTTGAGGGGTGTGCGCGGGCGTATATCGGGGTGGTGGAGGGCGCGAATATCATCAAGCTGCACCGCGACCAGCCCCAGGTCTCTTATCTTTCGTACCCGGACTTCGAGCGCGACCCGCACCCCGCCCTGGCCAGCTCGCTGCTCGTGCCCTTGCAAACCTTCAAGATTCGCTCCCGCACCTACCGAGATTCGCCCAATCCGCCGATTCTGCACCGCAAAGAAACATTTATTTCTACCGCCCATCCCCTGTATGAAAAATTCGCCCGCCTGACCCGCCAAGAGGAGAAAAAGGGACTGTACGAAAAGCCCGAGTTGATCGGCACCCGAGAAGGCTGGCAGGTCGCCCTGGCCGTCCGCGGCCTCCGCTTGGCCGGACACCGGCTGATCCGCAAGGCTGCGCGTTAGGCTGGCTCACTCTTTGCCGGCAATCAGGATGACGACCGTCATGCCTGCGGGTTGCCACGTTCCTTACGAGCCTCGGCTATATTGGCGAGGGTGTCTTGCATAATTTCGTCCTCAGAACGACCGGCGTCTTCGGACGAGGGCTTGATCTGCGCCAGGATGGACGAAATACGGTCGGCGGCAGCATTGCGGTCCACTACACCCTTAATAGTCGATTCATTCATTCGGGCTTGGCTCATATAAAAACGGTCGTCTGACTAGCCGGCCTTGTGGGCCGCCTGTTCGAGGCGTTCTGCCAACCACAGCTTGATAATGGATTGACGGGTGACACCGATTCGCGCCGCTTCTTTATCGAGCGAAGCTATCATCCACACGGGGAAATCGACATTGACTCTTCTCTGGCGCCGATTTGGACGCCGTGCGGTTGTCATATCCAAATCCTGGACAATATCGACCGCTCCGTCGTCAAATTTCTTGTCAAAATCTTTAGCTTTCATAGATAAGAACCTCCGCTCTACGGGACCTGCGTACCGAGATAATGCGGATTTTTCCACGCCTGCGGGTAATCACTGCTGACCAATACCTTTTGTTGATTTTTCCGATAGCAATCGTTCGGACCTCGTCATAGGAATTTGCATCAATTTCGATAAGATTCGGATCGTTCCATAGTGCCTGAGCATCAATAAAATCAATGCCATGCTTCTCAAGATTGGCTACGCTCTTCTCGGGGTCGAACTCGAAGCCATTCACAGTATAAAAAGTATACCTTTATGGCGCAAACAGTAAATAACCCCCGACAGATTCTGGTGTTGATTGGAACCCCCGAGAAGGCTGGCAGGTCGCCCTGGCCGCTCACGGCCTCCATTTGGCCGGACATCGGCTGATGCGTAAGGCTTGCCCGCTAGGCGGTCTCCTCCCACGGAAAAGGAGTTCCGATGCTCAATCCGTGGTCAAGCAGGCAGACTCAGTAAAAGCTGATCGTTTACCCTCCTGGCAACTGAGGAAGAGATGAGGGCAGTGGCATGTTGTCCGTACATTCGCCGTATGCTAGGTTACTGCCAAGCAGGAGGCGACTCATGTCTATTGCCGAGGCCAAATCAGAACGCATTGAGGTCCGCACCACGCCACGTATGAAGGCATTGCTGCAACGCGCGGCTACTGCTTCGCATAAGAGCGTGACAGAATTCCTGCTCGAAGCGGGCATGAGCGCTGCAGAGGACGCTCTGATAAACAGGCGAGTGTTCCGGCTTGACGACGAGCAGTGGCAGGCATTTCAGGATGTGCTCGACCGCCCGGTCACCGAGAAACCTCGTTTGGCTCGACTGCTGGCCGGAAAGAGCGTGCTGGAGTGACGGCGGAAGCCGAATCCTATTCTCCGATTGAGAAGCTGAACGAAACCCACCTCATTGACGCCTTTCACTGCGGAAAAGAGCCGCTTGACCGTTTCCTGAAGCGGTTTGCACTGCTTAATCAAAAGGCTGGCGGCGCGCAGACCTACGTCGTTTGTCGGGACGATGGGCGTGTTGTCGGCTATTACAGTCTGGCAGTTAGCGCGGTTGAGCACGCAGAAGCTCCCGACCGGGTCGGCAAGGGGTTGGCCCGGCATCCTATTCCGGTGATGCTTCTCGCCCGGCTCGCAATTGACCGGACAGAGCAGGGAAAGGGCTTGGGCAAGGCACTCCTCAAGGATGCCCTGCTCAGGACCGCTCAAGCCGCAGATATTGTCGGCATCCGGGCGCTTCTTGTCCACGCCAAGGATGATGAGGCGCGTGTCTGGTATGAGAGCCTGGAATTCGAGCCCAGCCCGACCGACCCCTATCATCTCTTCCTGCTGATGAAGGACCTGCGAGTACTCCTGAGCAACAGGCCGTAGGCAGCTACGTCCGGATAGGAGCACGATCGATATGGCTAAGAAAAACCCGCATCTTGGCTCAACGCTTGAAAGCTTGCTCCGGGAGGACGGGACCTATGAAGACGCGAAGAACCAGGCGATCAAGTCCGTCCTTGCCTACAAGCTGGAGGAAGCAATGAAGGCGCAAAACCTCTCCAAGGCACGGATGGCCGAGCGCATGGCAACCAGTCGCTCTCAGCTCGACCGGTTGCTTGACCCGGAGAACGAAGGCGTGACGCTGCATACGTTGAAACGCGCCGCAGCCGCTGTCGGGATGCGCCTGGAGCTTGAACTCCGCCAAGCCTAGAGCACATTACGATACTATGTAGCCGCCCGTCATTCCTGCGGAAGCAGGAATCCAGACCCCCAGCCCCAGCCGCCCGCTGGATGCCGGATCACGTCCGGCATGACGGCAGCCCCCTGCACGGCGAGAGTCTATCGTGAAACGCCCTAGATGTGTGATCGTTCAGCGTCTGGTGAAGTCCCGTTTGTTTCCATCTGGACGAGAATACGTGGCATGTCAGAGCGTCTTCTGCTAGGCTCTCCCACATTCACAGAAGGTCATTCGGCATCATTCTGGAGCATGAGATGACGAGGTCCCTGACCATTGACTATGGCGAGGAGGTTTTGTTGGCCCTTGGCCTGTCGCCCGACCAGTTCCGTGAAGAGGCGAAAATTCTCATCGCCGTCAAGCTCCATGAGATGGGTCGGTTATCCACCGGTGCAGCAGCGAAGCTTGCCGGCATACCCAAGCCCTTATTCCTGACAAAGCTGGCGGACTATGGCGTCGCTACCTTCGACCTGTCGGACGAGGAGCTTCGACGAGACATGACCCATGCCCGCCGTCATCTGTAACACGTCCGTATTTATTAGCTTTCCATTATCTCAACTACTGCGTCCGATAGGTAATCGAGCGCCGTGTCATTTCTGCGTTCTTCCAAAACTGTAATCAGGCGAGAGAGCCCAGCCACGAATGTATCTACGCGCTGCCATGAGTCGGCTGGCTCGGCGAATCCCGCGGCGGGCCACGAAAGACCTCGCGTGTATGCCATTTTACGAACTCAGCTTTCGGTTTGAACTCACTACTGCGGGGATGTCGAAGCGGCGCGTTGTGACAATCCCAGAACCACCGCGTCGTATCGCTCTCACCATAGACTTTGGCCGAAATGAGCACCTTGAATCCCCCGGAGACCGGCGCCAAGCCGAGAGCACCCCTATCAAGCGCCTTGTGATGAATGCTGCATAGCGCCAACCCGTTCGGAACCTTACTCGGGCCACCGGCCGAATGCCACTTGATATGCGCAGCCTCTAATCCGAGGAGTTCATCTTCCAGGCGAAGGTCGAATCCACACGCGGCGCAACGGCACTCGTACGCGCGGAGGACGGCGTGGCGGAAGTTCCGGTCACGCGGGCGGGCGGGAGAACGCGGCACTGTCAAGCCGTAAGGAAGGCCGGGGGACTCCTGTACCAGAAATTCAGTAGGGAAGCCGGCCGCCGTGCGGATGTCATCGTGTAACGAATAAGGAAAGTGTTCGTAGAGGAGCGCTTGGGCGGCCTGCTGCACAAGCCCAGAATCGGAGAGGAGAAGTTCATAGATTGGCTCGGGAAAACCGCCCGTTACAGCGTGTTTAACAAGCCCTCTCCGGTGTAAATCTCCTTGTCCCGTGGCGGGCAATGATTCTCTACCCGGGATTTCCCATAGCTCGTCATTCGGCAGACGGCTGAACGGATACTCGGGATGAATTGCCTTACGGGGTGGTCCAAAGCGCTCCAGCAAATCCGTCAGCGGACGTTCAATATCCTGTTCGTAGCGCGCTAAGCGCTCTTCTCTCCGAGCGACCCGGCCAAGCGCGAGCAGAACCAGTAGTGGCTTATGTGGTGCGCGCTGTCCACGCGTTCGCCAAAATTTTACTTGACCGAGCTTCTGAAGAAATTCGTTGCGCTTCACAATGGATAATCTATGGTCGAATTGACGCCTTACCAGCAGTCTTCTAGCATCCACAGCAAGCTCAATCCACTTTGACACGACCGACGCAGACCTTGAAGAGGCGGTGCGGCTGATTGCGGAGGCGTTGACACGGTTGGCGCGGGCTGGGCTACTGCGCGCGGTGTGAAAGATTCCGCCCTTCTAACCACGATATTGCTCAGGGGACTGCCCGCTCACTCATATTCTCTTGCGGAGCGTGAGCAGCTTGCTTACCCTAGAGGAGCTATGGACTGGAAAGAGCGTATCTCTATTGACCCAAAGGTGCTCGTTGGAAAGCCGGTGATCAAAGGGACCCGGATTGCTGTAGAGTTCCTTGTTGAGCTCCTCGCTGAAGGCTGGACTCACGCCCAAATCCTGCAAAACTACCCTCATCTCACCGAGGCCGACATCCAGGCAGCTCTGCACTACGCCAGTGAGATGATGAAACAGGAGAAAGTGTACCCACTGACGTTGTGAGCGGTGCAAAATTTTTAGCAAACGAGAATGTCCCTGGAGATGCGGTTCAGGCGGCTCGCCAAGAGGGCATTGACCTTGCCTGGGTCAAAGAGATAGCGGCTGGTGCTGACGATGACACAGTACTGGCGATGTCGGTGGCGGAGAATCGCGTGTTAGTCACATTTGATAAAGACTTTGGCGAAATGGCCTTTCGTCAGGGCCGGGACGCAACATGCGGCATCATCCTGTTAAGGACACGACTGCATTCGGCGACCTTCCTGGCCCGTTTTCTTATGTCGGTCCTGAGTCAACAAATCGACTGGACAAACCATTTCGCTGTCGCACAGGAAAGCAGTATTCGGGTTATTCCCCTGCCATAGTGCATCAAATCCCGGGTCCTCAAGGGAGAGTACCCACCCCGCCGCTGATGCGGCACAAAGAGGAAACGTGTCCAGCATCACATGTGTATTGGAGGACATGTTCCCTCTTTCCCTCCCAAGAGGGGATGAGAAGGGTGGGAGAGATGATATTACAGGGTAGGAGAACCGGGACCGGCAAACTCGGCCACCAGGTCGCCGGCGATTCGGGCGTGGTACATCACCCGTGCTTCGGCCATGTCCCAGGGGCAGGCCCGGTGCAGCAGGCGGCGGTTGTCCCACAGCACGGCGTCGCCGGCGGTCCAACTGTGGTGATAGACGCGCGGCGGCTGGCAGGTGTGGTCCACCAGCGCCTGAAGCAAGTGTTCGGATTCGGCCGGGTCCAGGCCCGGAATGCCATAGGCATGACGACCGATCAGCAGCGACTTGCGCCCGGTCTCGGGATGCGTTTTCACCAGGGGTCTCAGCGGCGGCTCCTGGACATCCAAACCATAGCCGTTATAGTCGCCGCCCTTTTTGGCTGAATACCCAATCTTTTTCTGTGAATGGCGGAGGGAATGGTAGGCCGACAGATTGACGATTTTCTCTTTCGTGGCGGCGTCAAGCGCGTCATACCCGGCGCGTAAATCCGCCCAACCCGTTTCTCCGCGCGACGCAGGCACGACGTGGGCGGTGAACACCGCGCCCTTGGCCTGTACGGGCATATAGGTGCTGTCGCAATGCCAGCCCATATTGCCTTTGAGGACCTGAATCATCTCGTCCGCATCGTCTTCGACGCGAATGCTACCGTCTTTTTTGACGTTGCTGATCGGCACCAGATCAAACTCCAGCTCACCGAAGCGTTTGGCAAATTCGACCTGCTGGTCGTTGGAGAGATGCTGGTCCGGGAAGACGAGCAGCGCGTACTCAAGCCAGGTGTCGTACAGCCGGCTGAAGGTTGTCTCGTCAATGTCGGCCAGCTTGAGTCCGGTCACCGTCGCCCCAAAGCTCGCATCGAGCGGCTTAACCTGAAAATCCGTCATCGGTGTGCGTCCTCCTCGGTTACCTCAGCATGACGCGCGGAAGGAAAACTGTCAATCCGCTATATAATCCGCCCTGATCATTTGGCACCACCGGGCGCTGTCCACTTGCATGAATGTTCCGGTTAGGAAACGCGCGCCCAAATGTCGTCACGGCGATGCAGCATACTGGTATGACGAGGACCACGTTCATACACCATAATCCGCATCCCTTGACTCTCGTTCAACGGGAAATAGTGATGCCGATCACCGGACGGCTCGGCCGTGAGCCCCTTCGCTCCGGGTGCCAACGGAGTACCGTCACAGTTGACCATGGTAATGCCTTTGGCCGCCATTTGGTCATAGAACGCATCGAGATCGTCCACTTCAGCAGCCACTTCCATGGCATAGCCATCACCTTTTTCTTTGAGAAGATCCAGCACATACCCGGCTGACGTGGGCTGAACCAATTGCACCCAAACACCATTGGCCTCAATAAACGCGCATTGCAGATCACCAAGGTTGTTCGCGCCCCCGTCAAGGCGAAATTCAGCGGGATGGCGTTTGAGCCCCATGATTCCGGTATAGAATTCTGCCGTCTTCGACAGGTCTTCGGCAAGAATGCACACGCGATCAATGCGCGGACTATGCGGCCTGGGTTTCTCATTCGCCCACCCCTCGTCGCGAATGTTTAAGAGGTTGGTCGCATCATCAAGCCACCGCTCGTAGACTTCAATGGTCGTCCCACAACTGATGTCTGCCGGCCAGTAGGCAATGAGCTGTCCGGTCTCAGCGGTCGCCACATCACCCCGTACGCTTTCTTGGATTCTGCCACCATCTTTGAGTGGAGAGCCATCCATGCTGAGCATCTGAATGCCTTTTGCATCCATCTCCTCAAGCACTCTTCGATAGTCCGCATCAACCGCTTCAAAATTAACCTCAACAATGGCGCCCCCACCAACCTCTTCCAATACTTCCATGCCGGGTCCGGGGGATGTCGGTAAAACCAACTCCAACCACAAGCCACCGCCATCAACGAAGACCGCTTTCATGCCGCCTGTTGTTTCGTCTTCTGCGCTGACATCAACCTCCATGGGGTGACGCTTCCAGCCAACAGTCTCAGTCAAGAACGTAGCCGTTTTATCAACGTCTTCTACCCAGACTGCTAAATGATCGAGTCGCAATTTTGGCTTTCCCTGCTCGTTCGGCATAACCTCCTCCTAGCACATGGACAACACTTCAAAAAAATGAATCAAATCAGAAGAAGCTTAGCAAGAAAAAAGCCCTTGTTTCCGCAAGGGCTTGGTGAGAGCCACCCATCGGAGTCGAACCGACGACCTACTGATTACGAATCAGTTGCTCTACCAACTGAGCTAGGGTGGCGCGTGTTCTGGCGGAGATTCTACCAGTGAGGCGAACGACGGGGCAAGCCCGATGCGCTTCAGTCAAGCTGCCGCAATAACTCGCGCGCAGCCCGAGCCGGGTCGGGCGCCGCGCTGAGCGCCGAAATCATGGCGACGCCGTGGGCGCCGGTCTCCACTACTTCAGCCACGCGCTCGGTTTTGATACCACCAATCGCAAAAACCGGCAGCGTGCTGTGAGTAACCGCCGCACGTAAGCGGTCGAGTCCCTGTGGCTCGCCATAGGTAGCCTTTGAAGGGGTGTAATAGACCGGACCGAAGACGATGAAATCGGCATCCTGAGCTGCGTCGATTTCTTGCTGAGAATGGGTTGAAACGCCGATGAGTTTCCCAGCTCCCAGCAGGCGGCGCGCGTCTTCAACCGAAAAAGAGTGCTGTCCGAGATGGACGCCGTCGGCTTCAACGGCGAGAGCAACATCTATACGGTCGTTCACCAACAGTTGCGCCTGATAACGCGCTGTCAGCGCCCGCAACTGCTCGGCCAATACGTACAGCTCACGGCCTTCGAGGTCTTTTTCTCGTAGTTGAATGGCCCGCACCCCGCCGTCGAGGGCGGCATGAACGACATCGGTAAGGGGCCGGTTGGCAGTCTGGGTGCGGTCGGTGACGAAATACAGGCGGAAGTTGAGCATCGGTCAGACGGCTAGGGGAAACCCACCCCGCCGCTACGCGGCACCCCTCCCAAGAGGGGATGTGTGCTGCTCCCCTCCGAGGAGGGAAAGAGGAAACATGTCTTCGCTAGAACAGGTTGATGTTGTCATGTTTCCTCTTTGGAGGCCCTGAGCTTGTCGAAGGGCCGGGGTGGGTTCCTGTTCGCATCACACGTCTAAGGGGGAGGGGGTGATTGGCTAGGCGATCATCCCGTCGAGCGGGCTGGAGGCGGTGGCGTACAGCTTTTTACCCATGCGCCCGGCCAGATAGGCTTTGCGCCCGGCTTCCACCCCTTGGCGCATGGCATCCGCCATGAGAATGGGGTCTTTTGCCGCGGCAATGGCTGTGTTCATCAGCACCGCGTCACAGCCCATCTCCAGGGCGACCGCGGCGTCCGAGGCCGTGCCCACCCCGGCGTCAACAATCACCGGCACGCTGCTGTGTTCGAGGATGATACGGATATTATACGGATTGCGGATGCCGAGCCCGGAACCGATGGGGGCGGCCAGCGGCATGACCGCAGCGCAACCCATGTCTTCGAGCTTTTGACAGGAGATCGGATCGTCATGAATATAGGGCAGAACGATAAAACCATCATCAACCAGGGTCTTGGCCGCCTCAAGCGTCCCCGGAATATCAGGGAAGAGGGTCTTGTCATCGCCGATGACTTCCAGCTTGACCATATTGCCCACCCCGGCCTCGCGGGCCAGGCGACAGGTCCGCACCGCGTCGGCGGCGTTATAGCAGCCGGCCGTATTGGGCAGGATGGTGTAGCGCTTGGGGTCGATATAGTCGAGCAGATTCTCCTGGTTGGGGTCGGTGATATTCACGCGGCGGACCGCAACCGTCACAATATCGGCCCCCGAGGCCTCAATCGCCCGTTTGGTTTCCGCGAAATCCTTATACTTTCCCGTGCCAACAATAAGCCGGGAATGATATTCCTTGCCTGCGAGTACAAAGGGGTCTTTGGGGCCGTGCATGGCGTCCTCACTGTGTTGATCTGTGCGCGCTCTGGCTAGCAGCCTCCGCCAACGAAGTGTACGATTTCAACCTCATCGTCCGCTTTCAGTGCGCAGTTGACGTACTCGTCACGGGAGATAATATCCCGATTGACCTCAACCGCAATCCGCTTATTTCCAAGGCCGAGTTCTTCGACTAAGGCTGCGATAGTGATGCCCTCTCGGCACTCCCGCACATCGCCGTTGAGCCGCAATGTCATCGCGGCCCACCATATGCCGACGGGTTTCCCTTTACAACCCAGGAGGCTTCTGGTATTCCCCTGTCTGCCTTTCCAGATGGACAGTTTTCCAACCCGTTATCATCAAGGAGTATCCCATGGCTACTGTCACCCGCGCCCTGATTAGCGTGAGCGACAAACGTGGCATCGTTGATCTGGCTCGTGGTCTGGCCGAGCTTGGTATTGAAATTCTCTCAACCGGCGGCACGGCCAAAGCGCTGACCGCAGCCGGCGTTGCGGTGACCCCGGTCGAAGACTTTACCGGCTTTCCTGAAATGCTCGATGGCCGGGTCAAGACCCTGCACCCACGCATACACGCCGGGATTCTGTACCGCCGGAGCGACCCCAGCCATCTTGAGGCTATGACACAGCATAATCTCAAAGCCATTGATCTGGTGGTGGTCAACCTCTATCCGTTTGAACAAACCGTGGCCAAGCCGGACTGTGGCTTTGCCGATGCGATTGAAAACATCGATATCGGCGGACCGTCTCTGTTGCGCGCTTCGGCCAAGAATCACGCCGACGTGGGCGTCGTGGTTGACCCGGACGATTATCCGGTCGTGCTGGTCGCGCTTAAAGAGTACGGTGCGCTGTCGGCCGAGTATAAGCTCGCCCTGGCCAAAAAAGCCTTCCGGCTCACCGCTCGCTACGACGGCGCCATTGCCGATTACCTGGGCAGCCTCGACGGAGAAGAGCGCCGGCCTTTTGGCGAAACCCTGCATCTGCAATACACCAAGGCCCAGGACCTCCGCTATGGAGAAAACCCGCACCAGTCCGCGGCTTTTTACCGCAGCCCGGTCGTCCGGGAAGCGTGCATAGCCAACGCCAAACAGCTCCAGGGCAAGGAACTGTCATATAATAACATCGTGGATGCCAACGCCGCGTTTGCCCTGCTCCAGGAGTTCGATGAAATTGCCGCGGTGGCCATCAAGCATACCAACCCGTGTGGCGTGGCCACCTCGACGGACTCTCTGGCCGACGCCTTTCGGAAGACGCGCGCCTGCGATCCGATTTCCATTTTTGGCGGGATTGTTGGTTTGAATCGCGAGGTTGACGCCGCGACCGCGCAGGAAATCCTGAACCTGTACGAACAGGGCTTTCTTGAGATTGTGCTCGCCCCCGGCTATGCGGCCCCGGCCCTGGAGATGCTGGCCTCGTCCAAACGCCTCCAGAACATCCGTTTGCTGGAAATCCCGGATATCGTCGACGCCCAGCCGGCCCGCTATGAGGCCAAACCGATTACCGGTGGTTTGCTGTACCAGGAACGCGATACCGGCCAGGTCAATGTGCAAGACTGCGAGGTCGTGACCCAGCGGCGGCCGACCGATGCAGAGTACCAAGCTCTGGCTTTTGCCTGGCGGGTGTGCAAACACGTCAAGTCCAACGCCATTGTGCTGACCTCAAGCGATCAGGTTGTTGGCGTGGGTGCCGGTCAGATGAGCCGGGTTGACTCGGCCAAGATCGCCGTCTCCCGGGCGCACGACCTCGGGCTTGAGACCCAGGGCAGCGTGGTCGGATCGGACGCGTTTTTTCCCTTTCGCGACGGGCTCGACGTGGTGGCTCAGGCCGGTGCAACCGCCGCGATTCAGCCTGGCGGCAGCCTGCGCGACAAAGACGTTATTGCGGCCGCGGATGAGCACGGCATGGCCATGCTTGTCACCGGCATGCGGCATTTTCGGCATTAGCCATGACTCGGCGTTAGCAATGAAAATAATGGTGATCGGCAGCGGCGGCCGGGAACACGCCCTGGTGTGGAAGATACGCCAGAGTCCGCGCGTCTCAAAAATCTACTGTGCGCCGGGCAACGCCGGGATTGCCGGCCAGGCCGAGCTGGTTGCGCTGGCCGCGGATGACGTCGATGGGCTGTGTGCGTTTGCTGAAAAAGAACGGATAGGGCTGACGATTGTCGGTCCTGAGTTGCCGCTGAGTCTCGGGATCGTCGATCGGTTTGAGTCGCGGGGTCTGCGCGTGTTTGGCCCGAACCGGGCCGCCGCCCAACTCGAAGGCAGTAAAGCCTTTACCAAAGAACTCCTACGGCAGCAGGACGTGCCAACCGCCGCCTTTGGCGTGTTTGGCGACCCGGACGAAGCCTGCCGCTATATCGAAAAAGTCGGGGCGCCGATTGTGGTCAAGGCCGACGGGTTGGCTGCGGGAAAGGGCGTCCTGTTGTGCGCCACCCAGGCCGAAGCCCAAGCCGCAATCACAACCATTATGCGCGAGCGTCAGTTTGGTGCAGCGGGCGAGCAGGTGGTGATTGAAGAGTTTCTGCGCGGCGAAGAGGCATCGTTTCTGGCGTTGACAGATGGAACCCATATTCTTCCCTTGGCCTCTTCTCAGGATCACAAGCAGGTCTTTGACGGAGATCGGGGGCCGAATACCGGTGGGATGGGAGCCTACTCACCGGCGCCGGTCGTCACCCCGGCGCTGACCGATCAGATCATGCAGGACATCCTCACTCCGGTCGTCCAGGGGCTCAGGCAACGCAACATTGTGTATAAAGGTGTCCTGTACGCTGGCCTGATGATCCACCACGGCCAGGCGAAAGTTCTCGAATTCAACGTCCGCTTTGGCGACCCGGAATGTCAGCCACTCATGCTGCGCCTCAAGTCAGACCTGGTCGAGGTCATGCAGGCCGTGATTGATGAACGTCTCGACCAGGTGAGCCTCGACTGGGATGAGCGCGCCGCGGTGTGTGTCGTGCTCACGTCCGAGGGCTATCCGGGCAGCTATGAGAAGGGGCGGGCGATTGCCGGGCTGGAGCAATTCGCGGACTGGCAGGACGGGGCGGTTTTCCATGCCGGCACACAACGACAGGCAGACACGCTGGTCACCAATGGGGGCCGCGTGCTGGGTGTGACCGCGACCGGGGCGGATATTCGTCAGGCCATTGCGACAACCTATCAGGCGGTGCAACGCATTTCGTGGCCGGGTATGCACTATCGGCGGGACATTGGCCAGCGAGCCCTGGCGGGCTAAGCCCTGAATTTCTTCCAGTCCTTGCGTCACGGAGAGGAACAGATATGGCACAGATTCGTCCCTTTCGCGCGCTGCGCTATAATCCCGCGGTGGTTGGCGATTTGAAAAACGTCGTCTCCCCGCCGTATGACGTGATCAGCCCGCAGCAACAAACCCTCCTGCATCTCCAGAGTCCGTATAATGCCACCCATCTCGACTTCAACAAGGCGGACGACCCCTATACCGCAGCAGCCCAGACTTTTCAGACTTGGCTGTCTCAGGGGGTCGTGCAGCCCGACCCGCAGCCGGGCTTCTACTGCTATACGCAGGAGTTCACCCTCCAGGACGGCCAGCCACGGCGCCGGACCGGTATTTTTGCCGCGCTACGGGTTGAAGATTTCGAGTCCGGAGTCATTCGCCCGCACGAGCGCACCTTTGAGCGGGCCAAAAAAGATCGTCTCGCCCTGCTGCGCGCCTGCCGGGCGCACCTGAGTTCGATCTTCTGTCTATACGCCAGCGCGGGCTGGTCGCTCGAACACACGCTCCGGGACGCCCTCGCCCGGCCGGCCGCGGTTGAGATCGCGGACGACGCGGGGGTTAGCCATCGGCTGTGGCCCATTCAGGATCCGGCAAGCATTGCGGACATTACGGCTCAGCTCGCGGACAAATCCCTGATTATCGCCGACGGCCATCACCGCTATGAAACCGCGCTGCAATACAGCCGCGAGCGGACCGCGGAAACCGGCGCCGGCGCAGACCGACCCTTTCAGTACGTTCTGGCGTATTTGACCAGTGCCGAGGACAGCGGCCTGACTATCCTCCCAACCCATCGGCTCATCCGGCAGACCCGTCTGCCCAGTCCGACCAGTCTGCAAGCCGTTCTCAAGCGCGACTTTCGACTGGTCCGCTATGCGCCGGCCCACCGTCAGGCGTTTCTCAACGCCCTTGCGGCACCCGGCCCGGAGCGCCGCATCGGCTGCGTCATGGCCGGGGCCGAGCATGACTGGCTGTTATCCTTTGATGACCGGGCGGCGCACGGCCTGTCCGCCTCGGCAGCCCTGCGGGCGCTGGATGTCACCGTATTGCACGAGGTGCTCTTCGAGCGTTTTCTGGGCCTGCCGCCCGCGGTCCAAAGGCAGGCCGTCTCGTATACGAGCGATACCGACGAGGCGCTGCAACGCGTAGCCACCGGGGACGCCCAGGCTGCTTTTCTCCTGCGCTCAACAACGTTTGAGCAGATTCAGCAGGTGTGTGCCAGCGGCGAGACCATGCCGCAGAAGTCAACCTATTTCTATCCCAAGCTGCTGACCGGCCTCGTGTTCTACCATCTGGAACAGGGCTAGCTGCGGGCAGCGTTGATTAGAATCGCCGCCCACCGCCGCCGCCACCGCCAAACCGGCGTCGTTCCGGTGGGCGCGCGGCGTTGACCTTCAGGATCCGACCCAGGACCTCTTGGCCGTTAAATTTTTCAATAATCGCGTCAGCCTCTTCTTTCGAGCCCATTTCGACAAAGGCGAAGCCCTTTGATTGCCCGGAGAAGCGGTCGGAGACAACGCTGACCGAACTGACCGTGCCAACCTCGGCAAAGACTTTTTCCAGGTCGGTGTTGCCCGCGGAATAGGGCAGGTTGCCGACAAAGAGCCGGGTGCCGGATGACGCGCGGGGTTGTGAGGGCGGTCGGCTCGAAACCGGGGAGGGTCGCCCACGCCCGCTGTCCCGAAAGGGTGAGGGACCACCCCGGCCGGGTTTGACCTCATTCACAGTAAGGGCCTGGCCCTCGACTTCTTTGCCATTCAAGTCTGATATAGCTGCCTGAGCGGACGCTTCCGTCTCCATTTCGATAAAGCCGAACCCCCGCGACAGACCGGTGGCGGGGTCGGTGATGAGTTCGGCAGACTGAAGGCTCCCAAACGGGGTGAATAAATCTTCAAGCTCCGGAAAGCAGAGCATGGGGGGGAGATTACCAATGTATAGTTTAACAGCCAAAAATGCGTCTCCTCTCGTTCCGTTTCGCCCGGTCTTATCCAGCCGGTCAAGCCTGAGGCGGAGGAGAAGGGTAGCAAATTCTCATTTTGATTACAATAAAAGAAGAAGAGGGGAGCTAGGAATTCATTGTCCCCCTAGCGGTGAGGTGATAGCATCTCTGTTTTGAGTGGACTCCAGCCCGGTAGTGCGCTTTGGTATAATATGGATACGCAAGCCTCGACCCCCGGCCCGGCCCTGTCGGCGATTATTCTGAGCGGTGGCAAAAGCTCGCGTATGGGCAGGCCCAAGGCGCTGCTGCCCTTTGACGACAAGCCGCTTATCGCTCATCTGGTCCAGCGTCTGTCCCAACGCTTTTCCGACATCGTCGTGGTCGCCGCCCCGGACCAGACCCTGCCGTCTCTGCCGGTCACGCTGGTGCACGATGCCGTGGCCTATCAGGGTCCGGTCGGAGGCATCTGCTACGGCCTGCAGGCGATCCGCGGCACGGCGGCCTTTGTCACATCGTGCGATGTACCCTTTCTCCAGTTGTCCTTTATCGACTATCTCGTCTCGCAGCTCGACCGCAATGGCCGTGACTATGATGTGGTCGTTCCCTTTTGGCAAGACCGGCTTCAGCCGCTGCACGCCGTGTATCGCAGGCGCGTCGTCCCTCATTTACAAGAACAGCTCGCCACCCAACGCCTCCGCCCAGTCTATTTGTACGACAGCGTGCCAACCCGAAAAGTGCCGCCGGCGGAGATCAAACGCTTTGACCCCGAGGGGCTGAGTTTCCTCAATATGAACACCCAGGCAGACTATCAGGCCGCCCTGGTCCGTTGGCGGACGCTGTCGGCGCCCATCTCCTGCACGGTTGAGTTATTCGGCGTTGCGCGCCTGACCGCACACACTCCCCGCGTCCCGCTGACCCTCTCGGCTGAGGCCACCCTCGGGGACGCGCTGACGGTCTTGGGAACGGCATGTCCCGCCCTGCTGGGTTCGGTGCTGTCTGCGGATGAGGTCGGCCGCACCCGCTTACAGAACGGCTATACCTGCAATATCAATGGCAAAGACTTTGTTCGAGACGCCCACACCCGTCTCCGGGCGGGTGACAGCCTGTTGATCTTGTCGAGCGACGCGGGCGGATAAACCATGTACGGGTTCCACGGCCGTCTGCTGCGCATAGACCTCACGACACAGTCGTACACCTGGCAGGACATCGAAGCGTCCCGGCTCGCGGCGGTGCTGGGCGGCGTGGGCCTGGGTGCGTCTTTACTGTACGAATACGCCCCCCCGCGCGTGGAGCCGTTCGCAGCCGAGAATCCGCTCATTTTCACCAGCGCCCCACTGGTCGGAACGGGCCTGACCACCACCGCCAAGTACGCCGTTGTCACCAAGTCGCCCCTGACCGGTTTTATTGCGGATTCCCTCTCTTCCAGTTTTTTTGCCCTGGAGCTCAAGCGGATCGGAGTCGATGCGCTGGTGATTACGGGCGCGTCCGAGCAGCCCGTATATCTTCAGATAACGGACGACGGAGTCGAGTTCCGAGCGGCCGCCCATCTGATGGGACTGAGCGCCCAGGAAGCCGAAGCGCGTATTCGGCAGGCGGACCGCACCGCCCAGGAGGCGGAGGTTCGGGTGGCCGCCATTGGGCCGGCGGGGGAGAACCGCGTGCGTTTTGCGACCCTCAGCAACGAGGGCCGGCACGCCGGCCGGGGTGGCGTCGGAGCGGTGTTCGGCGCCAAGCAGCTCAAGGCCGTCGCCCTGCGGGGGCAGCACCGGGTGACGGTGGCCGATAAGGCTGCGGTGGAAAAAATCGCCGCCACATTACGCCAGCGGAGTGTCGGGCCGCATACGGCCAAATACCGCGAAATCGGGACGGTGGCCAACCTGGCGGTCTTTGATCGGCTGGGCAGTCTACCGACCTATAATTTTCAGAACGCACCGCTTGCCCAGGTGGAATCCCTCAGTGGGGAAGCTTTTATCACCAATGGTTTCAGCCAGGCGCACGGCTGCGCCGCGTGTACCATTCGATGTGAGCGCCTGTTTCAATCCCTGAGCGGCGAGGCCCAGCGGCTTGAATATGAGACGCTCTTTGCCTTGGGTCCGCTGTGCGGCATTGAGGAGCCGGACGCCGTGCTGCAGGCCGCCCGGCTGTGCGACCAGTACGGACTGGATACCATTAGTACCGGCGGCACCATCGCCTGGGCGGCGGAATGCGCGGAAAAGGGTCTCTGGCCCGAGTTGCGCGCGACGGGCCTGGCCTTTGGCAATGCCGAGGCAATGCTCGCCCTGATCCCGGACATTGCCCACAGACGAGGAGCGGGGGCGCTCCTGGCCGAGGGTTCGCGGCAGGCCGCCACTCATCTCGGGGTGGAGGCGCAGGGCTTCGCCATGCAGGTCAAAGGCATGGAGCTACCGGGTTACGAGCCGCGCAGCCTCAAGACCATGGCGCTCGGTCTGGCGGTCAGTCCACGCGGAGCCTGCCACAACCGCTCGGGGGCGTATGAGGCGGACTTCTCGGGCCAGGTTGATCGTCTGCAAGCCGATGCCGGCCGTGGGGCGCTGGTTGCCGCGTCCGAAGACTTCTCCGCGGTCCTGGACTCACTTATTGTGTGTAAGTTTTTACGCAAGTGTTTCGATGATTTTTACGCCGAAGCAGCCCAGCTTATGAGCGCGGTGACGGGCTGGGAGTATACCGCCGTAGACCTCAGACAGGTTGGCGAACGTATCAATACACTCAAGAAATTGTTTAATATGCGCGAGGGCTGGCAGCCCGAGGACGACTGGCTGCCGCCTCGTCTCCTGACCGAGCCGCTGTCGGGCGGCGTTGTTCAGGGAGTGAGCCTGACCCCGGATGAGCTCCGCCTGATGATTCAAAGCTATTATGCTGCCCGAGGCTGGAACGAGCAGGGTCTGGTCGGGAAGGAGAAAAAGAGGGAATTAAGGCTCTGAAGTCAATGTCAAAAGCAGAGAAACTAAAGGAAGAAATCGGCTGGCTCAAGGTCGTTTTTGGTATTTTTGTGGCTACCGATATTTCCATGACCGCGTGGCTTGCCCAGAATGTGGGTCAAGCCGATTTCGTGCTTGTCCTGGCTTGTGTTTTTGCGGTTGCTGGCGTTACTTTCGGGGTTGTGAGGGTCAACCGTATTGCGTATCGAAAAATTGACGAACTGGAGGATTTGTAATGGAGTGGCTTGTCATTCTTGCTTTTGCGATTTTTCTGACCGGTCTCGGGATCGTGGCTCGTGATGCTATTTCCCATGCCCGCAAATCATCCCCGCAAAAACCGGCGAAACCAACCCAATAGTTGTGTGACCGAGCAAGACGATTATTCACGGAGCCAAGGAGTGCACTCTTCATGTACGAATCAAAAAATGTCTTAGGCGAAACTCTTCAGGGGTGCAGTTCGCGGCCGTTAACCGGTTTTTATCGGGACGGCTGCTGCAATACCGGCAGGGAAGATGTCGGCCTGCATACCGTGTGTACCCAGGTCACCGAAGAATTTTTGGGCTTCTCCAAGGCGAAGGGCAACGACCTGAGCACGCCCCGCCCAGAGCTTGGCTTTGACGGACTCCAGCCCGGAGACTGCTGGTGTCTGTGTGCGCTCCGCTGGAAAGAAGCCTACCAGGCCGGGGCCGCCCCCATAGTGCTCCTGGCCTCCACCCACGAGGCCACCCTCGAACATATTCCTTTGGCGCTGCTGAAAGAACACGCCCGGGACCTGCATTAGAGTACCTTCCTTGCCCGCTATCCCCTCTCGGGAGGGGTGCCGCGCAGCGGCGGGGTGGTTTCCTCTGGCACCAGAGGGAGAAACACTATGCCTCCCGTTCGTCCTGAGCCTAGCGTGAGCGAAGTCGAAGGACGTGTTTACTCTTTTCAGGCTTCCGCGATTCGGTTAACGCTGACCCGGACCGCACAATACTTGAACTCGGGAATTTTCCCGTAGGGGTCCAGGGCTTCATTCGTCAACAGGTTTGCGGCTGCTTCCTGATAGCAGAAAGGAATGAAAATCTCGTTGCGTTGCAGGCCGGCATCCAGCCGCGCGTAGGCGGTGATCTCGCCCCGACGTGAGGCTATGGTCAGGAGGTCGCCTTCTGCTCCGTCCAGCGCGGCCAGGTCTTCAGGATGGACGTTGATCACCGGCTGGGGTTCGATGGCATCCAGGACGCTCGCCCGGCGGGTCATCGCGCCGGTATGCCAGTGTTCAAGCTGGCGGCCGGTAATCAGCACAAACGGAAACTCGGTATCGGGCAGTTCGTCAGCCCGGATCAGACGAGCGGGGACGAACCGGGCGATGCCGTCCGAGGTCGGAAAAGTCGTTTGAAACACCACCGGCCGGCCCGGGTCGTCTTCGGTCCAGCAGGGATAGGTGACGGAGTCCGAGCTTTCGAGCCGCGACCAACTGATACCCCCGAGGGCGGATATGGTCTGGCGCATCTCTTCGTAGACCGCTGCGGTGTCGCGATAGCGCCAGTCCAGTCCCAGGCGGCGAGCCATCTCTTGAATGATGTCCAGGTCCTGACGGGCCTGGCCCGGCGGGTCGAGCGCTTTGCGGGCGAGCTGTACGCGCCGGTCGGTGTTGGTGAACGTGCCGGTCTTCTCCGGCAGCGCGGACGCCGGCAGGACCACGTCGGCAAACGCCGCCGTTTCGGTCAGGAACAAGTCCTGCACGACCAGGTGGTCGAGCTTGGCCAGAGCCTGCCGCGCGTGATGCAGGTTGGGGTCGGACATGGCCGGGTTCTCGCCCATGATATACATGCCGTGCAGCCGGTCATCGAGAACGGCGTTCATGATCTCGACCACGGTCAGACCGGCTTGCGGGTCCAGGGAGACACCCCAGAGGGCCTCGAAGCGCTGCCGTACCTCCTCGTCATCGACCCGCTGGTAGTCGGGGAACATCATGGGAATCAGGCCGGCGTCAGAGGCTCCTTGAACATTGTTTTGGCCGCGCAAGGGATGGAGTCCGGTCCCAGGGCGACCGATCTGTCCGGTCATCAAAGCAAGCGCAATGAGACAACGCGCATTGTCGGTGCCGTGGATATGCTGTGAGATACCCATCCCCCAGAAAATCATCGAACCGGATGCGGTTGCATAGCGACGGGCAACCTCCCGAATAGTCTCGGCGGCAATCCCGCACACGGCTTCCATCTCTTCGGGGCTGAAGCCGGCCACGTTTTGTTTGATGAGCTCAAACCCAGCGGTACGCTGCTCGATAAATTCCTGACGCACCAGGCCCTCCTCGATGATGGTGTGCATCATGGCATTGAGCAGGGCCACATCGGTGTCCGGCTTGAATTGGAGATAATACGACGCATGGCGGGCGAGCTCTGTCCGACGGGGGTCCATGACTATCAACGTCTTGCCCGCCTTGGCCGCATTCTTCATAAAGGTTGCCGCAACCGGGTGGTTCTCCGAGGCGTTGGAGCCGATGATGATAATGCACTCCGCCTCCGCCACGTCTGCCACCTGGTTGGACACCGCGCCTGAGCCAATGCCCTCTAAAAGGGCGGCGACCGACGAGGCGTGACACAGCCGGGTACAGTGATCGACATTATTCGTCCCAAATCCGGTCCGCACCAGCTTTTGAAAGAGATAGGCTTCCTCGTTACTGCCTTTGGCCGAGCCAAATCCGGCTAGCGCCTGGCCGCCTTTTTCGTCGCGTATTTTTTTGAGGCCGTTCGCCGCAAAGTCGAGCGCTTCTTCCCAGGAGGCTTCACGAAACACCGTTGAGGGATCAGCCGGATCAATGGTGATTTCGGTGGACTTGGCTACCCCAGCTTTTCGGATTAAGGGACGGGTGAGCCGCTGCGGATGGGTGACATAGTCAAAGCCGTAGCGGCCTTTCACACACAGCCGACCGTGGTTGGACGGACCGTCACGCCCGGTGACTTGCAGAATCGTGTTGTCTTTGACGTGATAGGTGAGCAGACAGCCCACTCCGCAATAGGGACAGACGGAGTCCACCGTTTTGTCCGGCTCAATCAGCCCCACCTCTTTGGCTGGCATAAGCGCCCCGGTGGGACAAGCCTGAACGCACTCCCCACAGCCAACGCAGGAGCTGCCGCCCATGGGGTCGTCCACATCAAAGACGATCTTGGCCTGGCTGCCGCGCAGGGCGTAGCCGATGACATCGTTCACCTGCTCTTCACGACAGGCGCGCTGACAGCGGGTGCACTGAATGCAGGCGTCGAGATTCACCGCAATGGCCGGGTGGGAGCCGTCCGCTTCCGGCTGTCGGCGCGGGGCGAAGCGTGGTGTGCCGACTTCCAGCGCGCGCGCCCAGGTCGCCAGTTCCGAGTCGCGGGTATAGGGGGTCTCGACCACATCGGAAAGCAACAATTCGAGCACCAGCTTCTGGGAGTGACGGGCGCGCTCACTCGTGGCTGCCACCTCCATGCCCTCTTGCGGTGTCCGGCAGCACGAGGGAGCCAGGCTGCGCTCCCCCTTCACTTCCACCACACAGGCACGACAATTTCCGTCCGGCCGCAGCCCGTCCTTGTAGCACAGGTGAGGAATATCAACCCCGTGACGCCGGGCCGCCTGTAAAATGGTTTCGCCGGGCAGGGCGTCGACCGTCCGCCCGTCCAGGAGAAAGGATGTCGGTTGTGCGCTTTCGGGAACGGCAACCATTAGGCAAGCTCCTCTGGGAAGTATTGGATGATGCTGCGCAACGGGTTGGGCGCGGCTTGGCCCAGGCCACAGATCGAGGCGTCACCGATGACTTGGGCCAACTCCTCAAGCAAGGGCACATCCCAGTGGTTTTGGGCCATTAGCCCGGCAGCTTTCTGTGTCCCCACGCGACACGGCGTACATTTTCCGCAGGACTCGTGCGCAAAAAAGCGCATCGCGTTGAGCGCGGCGGCCTTGGCGCTGTCTTTATCGGACAACACGATGATCGCCGCGGAACCGATGAAACAGCCGTGGGGTTGCAGGGTGTCGAAATCGAGCGGCAGGTCGGCCAGCGCGGCGGGCAAAATACCGCCGGACGCCCCACCGGGAAAGTAGGCGTATAGCTCATGTCCGGGCAGCATACCGCTGCAATGCTCGTCGACCAGCTCACGCAGACTGATGCCGGCCGGGGCCAGATGCACGCCTGGCTTTTGGACGCGACCGCTGACGGAAAACGACCGCAGCCCCTTACGCCCCCGCCGACCGTGGCCCGCAAACCACTCCGGCCCGCGCGCCAGAATATCGCGCACCCAATACAGCGTCTCAAAATTATGCTCCAGGGTCGGACGGCCGAACAAGCCGACCTCGGCCACATAGGGTGGGCGCAGCCGCGGCATACCGCGTTTGCCCTCAATGGACTCGATCATGCCCGACTCTTCACCACAGATATACGCACCCGCTCCACGACGGAGGTGGATAGCGGGGAGCGCCATCGGCGGGTCGGCCGCCAGGGCCGCAAGCGCGTTTTTAAGAATGCGGAGACAGGCCGGGTATTCATCCCGGATATAGATATAGACGGTCTTGATTTCAGCCGCCCAGGCGGCGATCAGCATCCCTTCCAGAAAACGATGCGGGTCGCGCTCCAGATAATAGCGGTCCTTAAAGGTGCCGGGCTCGCCTTCATCAATATTGACCGCCAAGAGGCGCGGGCCCGCATGGTCACGCACGATGCGCCACTTGCGTCCGGCAGGAAAGCCGGCGCCGCCCAGGCCGCGCAGGCCGGAATCTTCCAGCGCGCGCAAAACTGACTCGAGGTCGCGGCTGCCGTCGAGACATTCCCACAGAACCTGATATCCGCCGGCCGCCCGATAGGCTTGATAGTCAACCGTGTCCGCCGGCAGGCTGGCCTGCGTCGCCTGGTGTTCGACCGCCTGTCTCACCCGCTCCAGGCTGGCCGTACCGATCGGGTTCTGGCCAACCACCGCAACCGGTGCGGTTTCACACCGGCCCACGCACGGAACACGCTGGACCCGCACCGTTTTGCCCATCTCTTGCTCTAAAGCGGGAATCAATTGTTCCGCTCCGGCCAACGCACAACTGACCGAGTCACACACGCGAACGGTGATTGCCGGCGGAGGGGTTTCGCCTTCTTTGACCACATCGAAATGATGGTAAAAGCTGGCGACCTCGTACACTTCTACCGGAGCGAGCTGCATTTCGTGGGCCAAGGCAACCAGGTGGGCCGCAGACAAGTGGCCATAACGATCCTGGATGAGGTGCAGATATTCGATCAGGAGGTCCCGCCGACGCGGGGCATCGGCCAGCAGCGTTTGGACTTCTCGGAGGGCCTGAGGATCAACACTGCGCCCCTTCGGCCGAGTGCGAAGGCCCCGTGGACGTTTTCTGCCGCGCTCCCCGTTGTTGTGTTTCATTATCTCCCCTGCCGGACCACCGCCCTCGTCAAAAGGGCCTAGAATAAAAAACCATAGCCTATTTATTGGATAGGGCTCAAGAGTCCTGCTCTTCTTGAGCACCCTTGACACCCGTGGCTGCGGTTCTTACTTTTCCGCAGCAGCGACCTTCAGTCTCGGATAAACAATAGTACCCAATCAATGAAGAAACTCGGGCTTGTGAACGTCTATTACCGTCTACAGCTTGCCTGCGACAGCCACGACTGAGGAGCATATCCAGACTCATGGACGGCGATATTTCGGCTCTGAACGAACGCGTGAGAGAAGAAGCGGCGGCGCTGACGCGCCTACGAGACGCCATTGGCCAGGTCATTATCGGCCAGCAGTATCTCGTAGACCGCCTGATTGTCGGTCTGTTGGCGAACGGTCACGTCCTGCTGGAGGGCGTCCCCGGCTTGGCCAAGACCCTGTCTGTGAAGACCCTGGCCCAGGCCATCAACGCCCGCTTTCAGCGGCTTCAGTTTACCCCGGACCTCCTGCCCGCAGACCTCATAGGAACGCTGATTTACAATCCTCGCGAGGGGACGTTTACCACCAAGAAGGGGCCGATCTTTGCCAATATCGTTCTGGCGGATGAGATTAACCGGGCGCCGGCCAAGGTCCAGAGCGCCCTGCTCGAAGCCATGCAGGAACGTCAGGTGACGATAGGTGAAGAGACCCACCTCCTGCCAGAACCCTTTCTCGTGCTGGCCACCCAGAACCCCATCGAGCAGGAAGGCACCTATCCCCTGCCGGAGGCCCAGGTCGATCGTTTCATGCTGAAGCTGTGGGTCACCTATCCTTCGAAAGCGGAAGAGCGGCAGATATTGGATCGTATGGCATCCACCACCCAACCCGCCGCGGCCAGTCCGGTGCTGGGCACCGAGGATGTTGTGCGCTTGCGCGGCCTGACCGACCAGATTTACCTGGACGATAAAATTAAGGATTATATTATCGATCTGGTCTTTGCTACGCGCGACCCAGCGGCCTACGACATTGATGTCCAGCGTTTTATTCAGTACGGCGCTTCACCGCGGGCCACCCTGTCACTGACCGTCGCCGCCAAAGCCTATGCCCTGCTCCAGGGCCGCAGCTACGTCACGCCTCAAGACGTGAAATCCATCGGCCCGGATATTCTGCGCCACCGGGTCATTATTACGTATGAGGCCGAGGCCGAAGAACTGACCGCGGACAGCGTCCTGCAACACATCTTTGACGGGGTGCCCGTACCCTAGCTTATGCTGACTTCGGAACAACTCAAAGCGGTCCGCAAGATTCATATCCGGACCAGCCATCTGGTCAACGACGTCTTTGCCGGCCAATACCAGAGCACGTTCAAAGGCCACGGCATGGAGTTTGCCGAGGTCCGGCAATACTTCCCCGGTGATGATGTGCGTACTATAGACTGGAACGTCACCGCCCGGACGGGCATTCCCCACGTCAAACGCTTTAGTGAAGAGCGGGAACTCACCGTGATGCTCCTGGTGGACGCCAGCGCCTCGACCCGGTTTGGCAGCGTGTCTCAGTTGAAGAGTACCATGGCGGCAGAAATGGCGGCCCTGTTTGCCTTCTCGGCCATCAGCAATAATGACAAAGTCGGGCTGGTGATGTTCAGCGACGAAGTCGAGCTGTCGCTCCCGCCCAAAAAGGGCCTCCGCCACGTCCTGCGGGTGATTCGTGAGGTACTCTCCTTCCAGAGCCGGCAGCGCGGCACAAATATCACGGCCGCCCTGGAACATCTGAATCATGTCAGCAAGCGCCGGGCAGTGGTCTTTCTCATCTCCGACTGGCTCGACCCGCAGGCCACCTTGGCGCTCGCTATTGCCACTCGTCGCCATGACCTGATTGCCATTGTGTTGGACGACCCCCGCGAGCTGAGCCTGCCGAACATCGGCCTGATTGAGCTCCAGGATGCCGAAACCGGAGAGCGGGAGCTGGTGGATACCGGTAACCGGCGGGTCCGGGCAGAGTTCGCCCGGCGGGCCGCCGCGGCCCGGGACGACCGGGCGCGCATGTTGCGACGCGCGCACGCGGATGCCATTACGGTGCGCACCGACCAGCCGTATGTAGACGCTTTGCTACGCTTTTTTCGTATGCGCGAGCGGCGGCATTAAGTATTGAAGTTCCTCATGAGACACTCGCCCCGTGTTGTCCCAAAAACGCTGCCGGTCCTGCTGCTTGCCGTGTGGCCCCTCCTCAGCCTACCGTCCGTAACCCGGGCCGCCGCGGACGGGGAGCAACCGACCGGCCCGGTTCACCTCCGGACCAGCGTCGATCGGGACGAAATCACCATCGGCGATCACCTCCGCTACACCATTACTATCAGCGCGGAGACGGGCGTGGACGTCGCTGCCCCGCTGTTCCGCGAGCGCATCGGTGAGTTTGATATTATCGATTTTGGTCGGCAGCCGGACCAGCCACAGGCTGAACGGACCAGCCTCACCCAGTGGTATACCCTCACCATTTTCACCACGGGCTACCATATGCTCCCGGCCCCACGCTTGTCGTATACAATGCCTGACGGCAGCCGGCACGAGGTCAGCGGCGAGGCGCTCCGGGTCCATGTGGCCAGCCTGCTCACCCAGGAGGGCCAGCCGACCGACATTCGCGACATCAAACCGCCCGAAGACGTCCCCTTTAACTGGTGGCCTGCCCTCGTGGGCGGAGCCGTCCTAGTCGCGCTGATCGGCATTGGCATGGCCTTCTACTATTTTCTGAACCGATTCCGTCGCGCAGCGGTTCTTCCACCCCGGCCGGCCCACCAGGTCGCTCTTGAGGCCCTATCGCATTTGCGGGCCAGGCACCTGCCTCAGGCCGGTCAGTTCGAGGCGTATTATGTTGCCCTGTCGGCTATTGTCCGAACCTATCTGGAAGATGGACTCCGGGTACGCGCCCCGGAAATGACGACGGAAGAATTCCTTGTGGCCGTCACACACGATTCTTCTGCCCTTCGCTCTCGCTCCGCTCGGCGGTCCCCCAAGGGAAGGGGGGGCGACCGCCCCAGCCGTCTCCCGCCGGCCCAACAGCGCCTGCTCGGCACGTTCTTGGCTCAGGCGGATTTGGTCAAATTCGCCCGGCATCAACCCAGCCTGGACGAGAGCCATACGGCCTATGAAGCGGCTAAACGGTTTGTGGACGAAACTCGGCCCCGGCACGCCCAGCCGATTACTGACGCGCATGATCGGCCACAGGAGGAGCGCCATGCGGCTGCATGACCCCTGGGTGCTGCTGGTCTGGCTGCTCATCCCGCTGGTCTTCTGGCTCCAACGGTGGGGGAGCCCTGCGGCGGCGGTCCGTTATCCCAGCCTGGACCTACTACGTTCCCTGACGCATACGGGCAAACGACACTGGCGTTGGATTTTACCGGTGTTCCGGGGGGCGACTCTCTTTCTGCTGGTCCTCGCGCTTGCCCGCCCCCAACTCGGCAAGGCCGAGAGCCAGTATTCCGGTGAAGGTATCGATATTGTGCTGGCCGTTGATATTTCGAGCAGCATGCTGTCCGAAGACTTCCATCTGGATACCGGGCGGACCAACCGGCTGGAGGTGGTGAAGTCTGTTGTCAGGGATTTTGTGACCACCCGTAGCGGAGATCGGATAGGCTTGGTCCTGTTCAGCGCCCGTCCCTATACCCAGTGTCCGCTCACCCTCGATCACGGCTGGCTGTTGCAGAACCTGGAGCGGGCCGAGATTGGGATGATTGAGGATGGCACGGCCATTGGCTCTGCCCTGGCCACTGCGGCGGGCCGCCTGGAGTACTCGGAGGCGAAGAGTAAGATCGTGATTCTGCTCACCGATGGTCAGAACAATGCGGGCAAGGTCTCGCCACTGACCGCGGCGGACGCGGCCAATGCCCTGGGCATCAAAGTCTATACCATAGGCGCCGGGACGCGCGGCCTGGCGCCCTATCCGACCCGTGATCTGTTTGGCAATACGGTCTACCGTCCCATCCAGGTGGATATTGACGAGGAGACGCTGTCGAATATCGCCCAGACCACGGGCGGGCGCTATTTCCGCGCAACGGACACCGCCAGCCTCCAGTCCGTTTACGAGACGATTAACCAGTTGGAGCGCACCCCTTTTCGCGCGCCGCTGTACCTCGATTATTATGAGCTCTATCCGTGGTGTATCGTGTGGGCGCTAGCCCTGGTTGGCCTGGAAACGGGCCTGAATCACACTCTCTTGCGAAAGCTGCCCTAATGGTTTGGCGTACCCCTCAGTTGCTGTGGCTGTTGTGCTGCGTTCCGCTTGTTGCCGGTCTCCTGGTGTGGGCCCTGCGGCGGCGGCGGCGCGCCTTGGAAAAGTTCGCCCAAGCCAGTCTCTTATCCGTTCTAACGTCCGATACGGCTCAGCATAGTCACCACTGGCGGGCCGGCCTATTGGTCGTCGCGCTCGCTCTTCTGATCATTGCCTTGGCAGGGCCACGCTGGGGATTTCAGTGGGAAGCGGTACACCGCGAGGGGGCGGATATCGTGGTCGCGCTGGACACCTCGCGCAGCATGCTCGCAACGGACGTCACCCCGACACGGTTGGATCGCGCCAAACTGGCTCTTCAGGATCTCGTGCAGCACCTTCAAGGAGACCGGATCGGGCTGGTCGCTTTTGCGGGTTCGGCTTTTATCCAGTGCCCCTTGACGCTGGATTACGGGGCATTTTTAGAGAGCCTGCGTTCCGTCACGGTCGGTATTATCCCCAAGGGTGGCACCGCCCTGGGCGAGGCTATCACAACCGGGCTAGCGGCCTTTGAAAACCAGCCCGGTCAACACCACGCCCTGCTGATTATCACCGATGGTGAAGACCATGACGGCCGGATTCAGGCGGCCAGTCAGCAGGCCGCCGAAAAAGGTATAAAAATTTATACCGTCGGGGTCGGCAGCCCGGAGGGCGAGCTGATTCCGCTCAGTGTGGATGGCAGACGCAGTTTTCTGAAAGACCGCCAGGGGCAGGTCGTCAAGTCGCGTCTGGATACGGAGACCTTGCAGCAGATTGCGCTGACAACCGGCGGCGCCTATGTCTACGATGCCGGCCCGAGTCTGGGTCTGGGGGAAATCTATACGCGCTATCTGAGCCGGCTTGAAAAGCGAGACCTCACCTCGACGCTGGAGCGTCGCTACGCCGAGCGCTTTCAACTGCCGCTCGCCCTGGGTCTCATCCTGCTCGCCCTGGAAGGCTGTATTCGAGACCGGCGTTCTCAGGCGACCGACAAGGAGTCTTCCGAGCAGTTGAGTCACTCACCCCCAAGAGAAAAGGAGAACGAGTTGTGAACACTATCCAGCGATTGCTGCTGCTGAGCTGTGTCCTCCTGTGTGTCGCCTGGACTGATAGTCTGCGCAGCCAGGTGGTTGAGGGGAACCGCTTATTCTCCGAGGGAAAATTTGGCGATGCAGTCGAATCCTACGGCCGGGCATTAGTCGATCATTCCGATTCTCCGCTGCTCAATTTCAATATGGGAACGGCGCACTATAAAGTGGGCAAGTACACCCAAGCGCTCACCTCTTTCTCGCGCGTACAAGCCCGCCCCGAAGACTCCGATACGGAGGCCGGGCGTGCTGCCAGGACCGCCTACAACACAGGGAATACCCAGTATCAACTAGGTGCGCAGGCAGAGGAGCAGAATCCGCAGGCGGCCCTCAGCGCCTATACCAATGCCCTGGCCGCGTACCGACGCGCGATTGGCGCCGACCCAACAGACCAGGATGCAAAATTCAACTACGAGTTTGTGGCTAAAAGAATTGAAGCGCTGCAAGATAAACTTGAGCAGCAACCGCCGCCAAACCAACCCGGCCAGCCAAATCAACCCGGGCAAGAAGAGCAACCGCAAGCCGAACAAGACGCCGGGCAACAACAGGGGCAACAACAGCAGGATACGCAGCAGAACCGGCAAGATCAGCAACACGCCGGAGAACAGACACAGGACCCCGCTCAGGCGGAGCAGGGCCAAGACCAACCCAACCAGATGTCCGAAGACGAAGCACAGTCGGTGATCGATACGGCCCGCAACGAAGAACTCAGCTCGGAGGAATTTGCCCGGCAAACCCAACGCGGTGCCTTGGCTGAAGCCTTACGAGATTGGTAGGCAAGAAGAATGAGAAGGAGCGCGTTTATTCTTCCCCTGTGCTTGCTGTTCGGGCTTGTCTGTCCGGCGTTGTCCAGGGCCTCGGAGGTGAGTGTCCACGCCACTGTCCATCCGCAGCGCGTGGCGCTCGGTGAGGCATTGACGCTGTCCATTGAGGTCAGAGGGACCCAGAACGCACCGGCCCCATCGCTCGAGATTGACGGATTCGAGAGCCGCTATCTCGGTCCTTCTACTCAAGTGTCCATCAGCAATGGCCAGGTCGCGGCGACCGTGCAACATCGCTACGCTCTCCGCCCGCTCAAGCCAGGCCAGTTCACCCTGGGTCCATTTCGCGTGGAGTATCAGGGGCAGCAGTATCACACCGACCCGCTGGCCGTCACGATTGCGGCCGCACCGCCCTCGCCCCAGGCAGCGCCGTCCTCTCCGCCAGGCAGACAGTCCTCTCCGGCTCAACAACTGCCTCAAGCCGCGGACGGCTCCATCGGGCTGAGCCTTCAGCTCTCCGTCCCGCGCCGCGAAGTCTACCTGCATGAACGGGTGCCCGTTGCGGTCAAGCTGTATATTGGAGCGGACCGGGTTTCTGATGTTCAGTATCCGCAATTCAAAAAGGACGGTTTCTCTGTCGAGCCGTTCTCCGAGCCCACCCAACAGCGGCAGACACGGGGCGGCCAGACCTTCACCGTTCTGCATTTTGACACGGAGGTGATTCCCCTCCGTTCCGGGAGCCTGGCGCTCGGCCCGGCCAGCCTCCGGCTCAACGTCCTCACCCGTCGCCGGGGCGGCTCGTCTTTCGGCGATCCGTTCTTTGATCGTTTTTTCCAGAACGACTTCTTTTCGACGTTTTCTTCCGAGCGGCGACAGCTCACCCTGCGTTCCAACCCCCTGACCCTCAGCGTGCAACCGCTGCCGGCAGTCGGTAGACCGGACAATTTCTCAGGCGCGGTCGGCTCGTTTGACCTGGACGTGACCGCGGTACCGCACGACCTGTCTGTCGGAGACCCGATTACCGTCCATATGCGCCTCAACGGCAGCGGCTATCTTGCCGATGCCGCCGCGCCCACGTTTGTGCAGACTGACGGTTTCCGTGCCTATGAGCCGCTGGCCGGGAAAACGCAGGGGTCAACAAAATCCTTTGAGCAGGTGCTCATTCCGCAGGATCACACCCTGGCTGCCATTCCTGCGGTACAGTTCAGTTATTTTGAGCCTCAGGCCGGGCGCTACCGGACGCTCGAAAGTCAACCGATTGCCCTGGTCGTCCGTCCACCGAAAACCACACCGCGCAAAACAGTCGTAACCGTCCACCCGGCTGCACCGCCGACCCGCGGCCAGAACGAGCCGGAAGCGCTGGGTCAAGACATTGTCTATATCAAAGACGGGCCTGGCACTCTGCTTCCGCGCGTCAGGCCGTGGTATCGCAGCCTTGGTTTTCTCCTGTGGCAGCCCCTGCCGGTGTTGCTCTTCCTGGGTGCCTGGTGGTACGACCAGCGCCGCCGCCGACTGCACAGCGATAGTCGCTACGCCCGCTTTACAGCCGCAGGCAAACAGGCGCGGCAGAGTCTGGCCCAGGCGGAGCGCCTTCTGGCACAGGAGGAGTATCTCGCCTTGTACACAGGGCTGGCTCACACGCTCCAAGCCTATGTCTCCGCCAAGTTCGATCTGCCACCTAGTGGTATTGACACCCAGGCGCTCCACGAACGGGGCGTCTCTCAGGCGTGTCTGGAGCAGATTGACTTGGTGTGGGAGACCTGTGAGCAGGTGCGTTTCGCCCAAGGCACGACCGCAGCTATGCGGGACAAGAGTCACGAAAGCCTGTCCCTGGTTCGTCAGATTATTGACCGGCTTGAACGCGCCCACCCCCAGTTTCAGACGTGGGCCGCTTAGCATTACGGGATCATGAGACTGCCACGATTTCTCCGACTTCGGCACTTTCAACGCTGGCGATTTTTTCTGCTCAGCACTGTCTGTCTCTGCTGGGCGACCTTCCTGGCAGCCGCTGTTCCAGCACCCCCCCAGACTGCCTTTTTTCGCGCCAACACCCTCTACACCCAAGGGCAGTACGCCGAGGCGGTGGAGGCATACGAAGCCGTGCTTCAATCCGGCCTCGCCAGCGGCAATGTCTATTTCAATCTCGGCAACGCCTATTTTAAGGCGGGACAGGTGGGAAGAGCCATCCTGCATTACGAGCGCGCCCGGCGCTTCCTCCCCAGCGACCCGGACCTGGCCGCCAACCTGCGTTTCGCCCGCTCACTCACCGGCGCTGAGGTCTGCCAGCCCCTCCTGTGGCAACGCCTTGTTTTTCCGCTTGTCCATAGAGTCGCAACCGACCAATTGGTATGGTTCAGCAGTGCGGCCTATAGCCTGCTCTTCGTGGTTTTGGCCGTGTACCGGCTGTGGTCGCGTCGGCCCCAGTGGCTCCGCTACGCGGGCTGGGGAGTCGCTGCCGGCCTGGTGGTGATAACACTCTCGCTGGTGCAGCAGTTGCGGACGAGCGAGTGGCAGCGCCACGCCGTGGTGCTCAAACAAGAGGACAGCCCGGTACGTTTTGAGCCGGCTGCGAGCGGCACGATCCATTTCGCCGTCACCCAGGGCACGCGGCTCCGGGTGCTCGATGTCCGAGAAGACTGGTGGCAGGTCGCCCGCTGCGATGGGCGACGCGGCTGGGTCGAAGAAGACGCGTTTGAAGAGCTATAGGAAAGTCAACTGATCCGCCGGAATTTCTTATAACCACCTTCAGGCGTCTTTTCCCGTCCCGCCCCTGTCTATTCGGGTCGGAACTTGACCAGGGTCATTTCCGTGCTCACATCCTCAAAAGAGGCCACAACCGGTATGCCTATGGTCACATCCTCAATCGGGCAGCCAACCAGATTGGTGGTGATATGCGGACCTTCTTCGAGTTCAATAATGGCGATCACGTAGGGCACATCATCGGCAAAGGCCGGGTGCGTCGGAGCCTGGGCAATGGTGTAGGAATACAGCGTGCCTTTCCCGGACACGGGCAGCCAGATGAGATCGGCGGCTAAGCATTCCGAACAGGCTTCACGCGGGTAAAAGATATAGGTCCCACACGCATTACAGCGTTGAATCTGGAGTTCATGTCGTTTAGCTGCATCCCAAAAGGGTTGAGAGACTTCATTTGGATGGGGCAGAGGTTTTGTATAGTCACCCATGGTTTTCCTTTCCGTCGGCTAAACACCCAAGACGAGGCTGCACTGCTCGGCCATAATCCCGCCGTTGCCGTTCACATAGCCGATGGAGGCATCGTTGACCTGCCGTCCTTCCCCGCGGCCCATGAGCTGCCGCGCGCCCTCAATGACATGACTCATACCCCCGGCGAGCCCCGGCTGCCCAAAAGACAGTTGGCCTCCGTGGGTATTGCACGGAAAGTCGCCCGCGTAGGACAGGTCGTGGTCTGCAACAAACCGACCGCCTTCGCCTTTTTCACAAAAGCCGGCGTCTTCGAGGGTCACGATAACGGTGATGGTGTAACAGTCGTAGGGCTGCACGAAGTCCATATCCTGCGGGCTGACCTCGGCCATCTGAAAGGCGGCTTCCGCCGCCGGTTTGACCAGCGAGGTCGTCAGGCTGCGCGCATGGGTAATGCTCGAATGGCCGCCGGCCTCACCGGCGCCGAGCAAGACCACGGGCTTGTGCGGCCCGTCTTTGGCGCGTTCAGTGCTAGTGACAATAAACGCGCCGCCCCCGGTACACGGACTGACGATCTCAAGCAGGTGCAAGGGATCAACAATCATGCGCGAGTTCAGCACATCATCGATGTCGATTTCCTTGTTCCCGAACAGGGCGCTCGGGTTTTGACAGGCGCTTTTGCGTTGGTCTACCGCAACCTTGGCCATCTGTTCCGCAGTGGTGCCGTATTCATACTTATGGCGTTGGGCGATTAACGCATAGCCGGGGTTGGCGGCAATCAGGCCGTAGGGCGCATCGAACTCCGCCTCAATGCTGGGGAAGGGCGGCATTTGCCGCGCCCGGGCGCGCCGGTCACCCACGACGCACAGCACGGTGGTGCACATCCCGGCTTCAATCGCGGCCGCCGCCCGCCAGACCATGCCGGCGGCCGAGGCCCCGCCCAGTTCGACCTGATTAAAATAGGCAGGACGGATTTGCAGGTAGTCGGCCACCACCGAGGGCCACAGCACACTATAGTCGCTCAGCGCCCAGCCGGTCAGCAGGCCGTCAATATCGCTTTTTTTCAGGCCGGCATCGGCAATAGCCTCACGCGCCATGTTGGCAATAATTCCCAGCGGCGTAATATTCCCAGCACCTTTTTGGGGTGCCATTTCGGCAAACCCGGAGATTGCCGCTTTTCCCTTGATGCTCATACGTCTCCTCCTGTACCTCGCAAACACCCATCCTTATAGCCCAGCGGATGGGTTGGGGAAAGGAAAGGGAAAGATTTAGCCTTGTAGGTCGGGTGAGCCGCAGGCGTAACCCGACATCCCGTACTTGTCGGATTACGCTCCGCTAATCCGACCTACTTACTTGATCCTCTGAGAAAATCTCAGATTTCCTAATAGTCAGTGATAATGTGCATCTCGCCTTGAGGATCGTACACTTATGTGTGAGACTCTGTTGGTGACTGGAAGGGAATTTATTCGTCGAATTCGGAGAATTGCCCGGATGCGGAATATGGAAGTCCGATTTGAAACGCGGCCAGGAAAAGGCAGCCATGGTCGCCTGTACTACGGAAGCCGTTTCACAACCGTGAAAGACCGCAAGAAAGAGATTGGCCTTGGTCTGCTCCAGAAGATGCTCTCTGACCTCGGCCTCAGAAGAAGCGAGATTGAGGAGTAAGTGACGATGAGTTCATTCAGCTACCCCGCTTGTGTTGGGATCGACTCAGCCGGATTCTATCTCATCACCTTCCCCGATGTTCCTGAGGCAGGAACGGATGCGGAAACTCGGGATGAGGCGTTGGAAAACGCAGTTGATTCTTTGCTCGCAGCACTGGGCGGATACATTCACACCCGGAGAGCAATTCCTCGACCGTCAAAAGCAAAGCGGGGGCAAGTCCTTATGGCCTTGCCGACATTAGTTTCTGCAAAGTTGGCACTCTACGAAGCAATACGAGATGCCAATATAAGTAATGTTGAATTGGGCAAGCGGCTTGGCATTAGTGAAGGAGCAGTGAGACGGTTGCTAGACCTTGACCATCGCTCTCATATCGGACAGGTAGAGGCAGGCCTTCAAGCCCTGGGCCGTCGTCTTAAGATCGAAGTCCAAGCTGCTGCGTAGTCACACAAGAAGCGTCATTGCGGACAAATACGAAACCGCTTAGTGGGGAACCGGACAGCGAGCTTCCGGTGATCCGACGGGGTGGACTTCTCCGGCGGGAGGCAAATGACGCGGCACCTTGTGTGGAATGTAAGCCCGTCGCCGGTATTGGACCCAACCCGGGCTGGCAGGCCATTTCGTCTTTGCCCCACTGACCGGTTGGGGGTCGGGGTCAAGCAGGGTGAATTCATACTGCTGGAGGAGGAGGGAGAGGACGATTTTCATCTCAAGATAGGCAAAATGCACCCCGGCGCAGCGGTGCACGCCCCCGCCAAACCCAATCAGGCTATGGGGCTGACGAGACTCATCGTGCTCCGGGGAGAATCGTTCCGGACGATACTGGTCGGGATTCGGAAATACCTCAGGCATCCGATGCGAGAGGGTCGGGGCAACAAACACCATGGCATCCTGAGGGATGCGGAAGCCGTGCCAGGTAAAGGTCTCGGCGGCCTTGCGCGCCAGGACAAATGCGACCGGATGGAGTCGCTCGGTTTCTTTGAGCGCCCAATCAATACGCTGTAGCTGGCGCACCTGGGTCATAGCGAGGGCCCGTCCGTCGCCAAGAATATCGGCCTGTTCGTCGCGCACCGACTGGAGATAGGTCGGGTGCTGGAGCAGGTCAATCAGGCCCCAACTGATGTGTCCGGCGGTGGTCTCATGTCCGGCCCAGACCAGCAGCAGGATCAGATTGATAATCACCATGTCGTCAACCCGCCGGTCGTCAGAGTAGCGGGACCCAACAAGCGTCTGTAAAAAATCCGGCGGATCAACCGGGTTGTGGCGACGCTCGGCGATGAGTTCCCCCAGAATTCTGTGCAGTTTTCTTTTTGCCCGTTGACTCCGAATCAGTTTGGGCAGCGGGAGCCAGAGGGGTAAAACCGGTTCCATCCCGCCCGAAAACTTGCGGAAGTCCGAGAAGAAATGATCGCCCAGACGCTGCCGAAAATCGTCACCGAGAAAGGTACGCGCGGCAATATGCATCACCAACGGACCCAGGGTTGGAATCAGATCACAGCTTCCCTCTTCGCCCAGGCGTTCCATCAGGGCAAAGGTTTCGTCGGCCATGGTGGTGACGTACTGGTGCATTTGCTGGGGCTGAAATCGCGGCATGATAATGGCCCGCTGTTCCAGGTATTCCTCGAACTCGGCGAAGAGATAGAAACGCTCGTGGAACATTTTGACGAAGAAGGGATAGCCCTCGCGTATGGAGAGCAGCTTGTCGGTCTCACTAAAAAAGAAGCGATTGTTCTCCGGTCCGAGCAGGACGACCACCCGTTTAGGCCCGAGTTGGAGAGAGAAAATCGAGCCGTGCTCATGATAGCCCCGTTCCATCAGGGCAGTCGGGTCGCGCAGGAATTGAAGCGCGTGCCCAAGGACGGGAATGCCGCCGCTCGCCATAGGAGGAAATGTGTGCTCTGCCATAAGCGCCCTCCATGAAGAGACGTGTGGATCGTTTCAAAACGACTCCAGCGCGCATCCGTTTGAAATAATGTGTAGTGTTTCAATTTGTACCCAATCCTGTTGCTTTTGTCACCCGTAAAATTAAGGGGGTACCACAAAAAATGACACGGGCGCCGCAATAATCCGGCCGGTGATGCCGAAAGGCCGGGAGGGAGGGTGATGACGGGAGCCGAGGAGCAAAAATGCAAAGTGAGACGCTACCAAACAGAGGGAGGGAGTTTTCCAGGGCTCAGACCGCGATACGAGCGACCTGCGCCTGGGTCAGTTGAACCAAGTCCTGCGGACTCAGGGCGATATCAAGCCCACGGCGCCCGGCGCTGACATAGACGCTGGCGTGGCTAAGGGCGGACTCGTCTATCAGCGTGACGAGGCGGCGGCGTTGGCCGAGCGGACTGATACCGCCAACCACATAGCCGGTTACCCGTTCGGCTTCTCTCGGGTCGGCTAAGACGGCTTTCTTTACCCCAACTGCCTGGGCGACAGCCTTGAGGTTAAGCTGAGTGGAGACGGGGATTAGCGCAGCAACAAGGGCTCCCGCAGCGGGTTTAGCGATGAGTGTTTTCAAGACCTGGGCCGCATCAACACCGAGTGCTTGGGCAGCCTCCAGCCCATAAGACGAGGCAGCCGGGTCATGGTGATATTCATGCAGCCGATAGGGAATCCGAGCGCGTTTGAGGGCGTAGATAGCAGGCGTCATGGCTTTGATACGAGAAGAAGGAACGTCCGAAGATCACCGGCTTGCCGTTACGCTTTGGGCTTGCGGTAGAATTCAACGTAAAACCGTACCGTCCCTTCGGGTTGGACATAATGGACAACTTCGGGGGCAATAATGCCAACATGCTCGGCATCGACGATGAATACTTGGTTGATGGGCTCTGCAACAACGTACCTGAGTTGTCCGGCCAGGACCTGTATCTTTGCCCACACTCCCGGTTTCGTGGCGTGGGATGAGGTCAGTCCGGCCGGCACGGACTCGGCGGAAAAGACTACCGTTCGCTTGTACGGCCTGAAGTCGTCGGGCAGTTCGAGCGCGTCACATCGGATACAGTTGAGGGCCACACCGAGTTTGGACGCGCGGCCCTCTGCGGTGACGACCCAGGGCCGGTTTTCAAAAGGCGGGTTATGGCGCACATGCTGCCCATGGCCACAGGCGAGGTCGGCGACCCAATCGTTTTGCGGGTCAGGATGAAAGCCGGTGATTTTTCTCTGCATAGAGAATAAATGCGCTAGTTACGGATCATCGCCCGTTGCGCGCGGCAAAAAAACCGCAGCCGCAGGCCCATTGCCAGTAGCAGATAGCCGCACCACAAGAGGAGCAAAACCTGATCGAGAGGAGCGGGAAGAAGTTGCTGCCCAAGCGCGGCGTGCAGTGCCATCAGACCGGTGCCGACGTAATTCAGCACCCCCGCCCAGTGTCCGATGGGATTGGACACGAGGGCGAGCGACCTGCCTCGCCTGGAGAGCCACCACGAGTCAAGCGTATACTGGCCAAAGGCACACCCAACGGCACACGGAATCCACCACGGCACAATACCGCTATACGTCAAATAGGTCAGGGTCACGAGCAGGAAGGTAATATCCGCCAGATTATCGAAAATCTTGCCCCAGTCGGAACTCAGGCCCAACGCCCTGGCAACCGGACCGTCATAGTAATCGCTGGCGCAGATAACCACAAAGAGCCCAGCCACACAGCCCGCGCGGAACAGCGTTGGCTGCTGTCTGCTGTATTCAATAGCGAGGAGAAAGACTGGGGTCAGGACCAGGCGCACGCTGCTGAGGAGGTGGGCAAAATTGAACGGCCGATGATCGGGCGGAAGGAGGACTTTTGTCTTGACCGAATGCTCCAGCATGACGCCTGAGTCTAGCGCGTTTTACGATAAGTTCCAGCCGTACAGGAGGCTCCCGTCATGCCGGACGTGATCCGGCATCCAGCGGGCAACTCCACAGCGGGATGTCGGCTTACGCCTGTGGCTCACCCGACCGATAAGGCTATTCTCCCACTTGTGCGGGGGCTGGCGCTGTCTCCGGCATCTCCACCTTTTGCGCCTCGGGGGTTTCGATCTTGAGGACTTTGACGGCAAAGAACAGCGTCTTGCCGGCCAGCGGATGGTTCAGATCAACAATGACCGTGTTCTCCTTCACCTCCGTGACCTGGGCAAACATCATCTGGCCGTCCGGGCCTTGTCCCTGGAGTTTTTTTCCGACGCTCCGCGCCTCCTCGGGAATATTCTCCGTGGGTATTTCCTGGACGCGATTCGGGTCAACCTCGCCATAGCCATCCACGGGCGCGACTTCGACGCTCTTGGTATCCCCGACTTTTAATCCTATCAGCTGCTTCTCCAGGCCCGGAATGATTTCCTGGCTGCCGTGAGTATAGACGAGAGGGTCTTTCCCCACGTTCGTGTCAATAACCGTCTGGTCTTCGAGGGTGAGCGTATATTCGAGCGATACGCTCGTACCCTCGCCGATCGTGTCCTGGGCGTAGCCTGAGGTCACCGACAGGAGGCCAAGACCGAGCGTGATAATAAAAATTTCCCGTTTTCCTTGTCCAGAGCGTATCGTTCCCATCGAGAATATCCTTCCTTCTCGTCCGCATTGAGTGCGGCATTAGATTCGTTGCCACGGAACCGAGCCCTCACGGCTGCTCGGACACTGTCTCCACCTTTAATATCTTCACGTCGAAGAATAATTTTTCTCCGGCCAGCGGATGGTTGGTATCGATGACGACCGTCTCGGCCTTCAGTTCAAGAACCTCGGCATAGAGCGGCCGGCCCTCCGGACCTGTGCCCTCAAGTTTCTCGCCCACCTTCCGCCGGTCTTCAGGAATACTGTCTTTCGGCACTTCGAGAATCCGCTCAGGGTCGTCCGGGCCATAGACGTCTTCGGGCGGCATGGCAAACTGTTTCGTCTCCGCCACTTTGAGTCCGGTCAGGTGCTTTGAGAAGAATGGCACGCGGTCTTTTGAGCCGTGGATATACACCAGCGGCTCCTTGCCAACGTTCGAGTCGAAAACCGTCTTATCTTCGAACGTCACGGTGTATTCGAGCGACACACGCTTGCCGTCAGCCACCGTCTCCTGTGCGCCCCCAGGGGTGGGTCCGAGGATGGTCAGCATGAGCGCCAGACCCATCGTCGTGAAGAGAGTCCGTCCCTTCCCGCCCCCGTCCCGTCTGGTCTGCATGTCCTTTCCTCCTCAAAAAAAGAAAGGCACGAGGATATCTACGTTTGATCCTCGTGCCCTGAGTGCCGTTCCACAAACGTCGCTGCCGACCTGCCCGTCGGGCCGGCCGGTCAGCATAGCACACTGCCTCGTTGAGCGTCACTCCATGCGCGGCGGCTTCAGATTGGAGCCCAGCGTTCCCTTGAAAACTTTGAAGAGTTGGTCCAGGTCCCACGGCCCCTGACTGTAAATCGTCTTTTCGGGCTTGAGATGGGAGTACAGAGAGATTTTATAGCCACTCGCCCCGAATGCCTGCCCATTGACATACTGGGCCTCATCGCTGGCCAGGAAAATAACGATCGGGGCCACATTGGAGGGATCAAGCAGACTCCCCTGGGCGGCACCGCTGCTCTCCGACAGCCCCATTTCCTGCGCAAAATTGGCCGGAATCGTATCCGTCATGCGGGTGGCCGCACCGGGCAGTATGGCGTTGCAGGTGATATTATACTTTGCCAGGGCGTTGGCGCTGCTATACGTCAGTCCCAGGATACCGGCCTTTGCCGCGGCGTAATTCGGCTGCCCCGGAGCGCCCAGAGCGGACCCGGAAGAGAAGTTGATAATCCGCCCGCTCTTCTGGCGACGCATCAGGGCCGAGGCCGGGCGAATCGTGCAGTAGTGGCCTTTCAGATGGACGGCTACCACCGCGTCCCACTCTTCTTCCGTCATATTGAAGATCATCCGGTCGCGCAGAATACCGGCACAGTTGACCAGGATGTCAATCCGACCGAACGCATCGACCGCAGTCTGAATCAGGTTTTCTCCACCCTGCACGGTGGCGATATTGTCCGTGCTGGCAGCCGCCTCCCCACCCGCCGCCTGGATGTCTTCAACCACCTGCTGCGCCAGAGCCTTATCTTCCCCCTCACCATCAACACTGCTGCCCAGGTCATTCACCACGACCTTCGCCCCTTCCCTGGCCATAAGCTGAACAATACCCCGTCCGATCCCTCGGCCCGAGCCGGTGACGACTGCAACTTTTCCGTCAAGCTTTCCCATACTGATGCCTCCTTATGTCCGGGACCACGGTGCGGCCTGGGAACCTCAGCCCTTCGGCAGTCCGAGCACCCGATCGCCCAAAATATTCTTCTGTATTTCCGAGGTCCCACCACCAATCGTCAGTAAACGGTACCATAGCGCGGCACGTGGCCAGCGGCCATTATCAATCGTATAGGGTGAGCCTTGCTCCAGTTGGGCATACGGCCCGAGCAACTCGGTGGCAAACCGGGCGAGTCGCATATTGAGTTCCGAGCCGGCGAGTTTATTCACCGACCCCTCCGGTCCGGGCGGATTGCCTTTGAGGCGTTTGCTGAAGCCGCGGAACATATTGTGGGTGATGGCTTTGCATTCAATGGCAAACTGCGCCAATTGCTGCCGCACGGCCGGGTCCTCACAGGCGGGCCGACCGTTGATTTCCAGTTCTTTACTCACCTTGAGCAACTCGGAGAACTGACGGTGGACGGGCAATCCTGATCCAATCCCGGCGCGTTCGTGCATCAGGGTGGTGACCAGGACTTTCCAGCCCTCATTTTTTGGTCCGACCAGATTGGTCTTGGGAACCCGGACTTCCTCAAAAAAGACCTCATTGAACTCGGAATCGCCCGTAATCTGGACCAGCGGTCGAACCGTCACTCCCGGCGTTTTCATATCCACGGCCAGACAGCTTATCCCCCGATGTTTGGGCGCGTTGGGGTCGGTCCGCACGAAGAGCTGGATAAAATCCGCCCGGTGGGCAAAGCTGGTCCAGACTTTCTGGCCATTGACCACAAAATAGTCGCCGTCTTCGACGGCCCGCGTCTGCATCGAAGCCAAGTCAGACCCGGCTCCCGGCTCGGACAGTCCCTCGCACCAGATTTCATCGCCCGACAGAATCCGGGGCAGATAGCGTTGCTTCTGCTCTTCGGTCCCCCAGTGAATCAGGGTCGGACCCGACATCATCAGCCCGAGCGTATTAGCAAAACGCGGGGCGTGAGCTCTGTTCAATTCCTGATTGAAGATGAACATTTCCATGAGGCTGGCATTGCGCCCACCATATTCCTCTGGCCAGTGGATACCCACCCAGCGGTCCTGGTGAGCGGTCTTCTGCCACGACCGCTGATACTCAAAGCGCGCGTCCGCGTCGATATCATCAAAATGCTTGGGGTCGTATCCGGCAGGCAGATGGCTTTGGAGCCACGAACGTAGCTCTTGCCGAAAAGCCTCCTCTTCCGGGGTGAAGTTGAAATCCATTCCAGTCTCCTTACGCGCCCTAGCTTAACCGCTTCATATCTGGGGGTAAAGAGATTGGGGGGAGACGGGTGGGTCGTGCATAAAAACGGACTAGGTTTCGGGATAGATCTGTTCGAGCTGAGCCATGAGGGCCGCCTGTGTACCGGGCGGAGGCACTGCTTCCGGTGCGGGGTCTTCAGCATCCGACGCAGGCTTTTCAGCGCCGGCCTTTTGCAACCGGGCGATTTCCCGGTCTCTGGCAACCAGTTGCCGGCGTAGATCATAGATCAGAGCCACCAGCTGGCCGGGCGATAATGCAGTGACGTCAGACTCAGGTTCCACGGCCTTTTTTCATCACAGGCGTGAACCGTTTGCAACGCAGCTCTGCTCATTTTTGACAAGTCCTCACCCGCTTGCTACCTCGTCAGCTATGGATGCGACACTGCGCACTGCACTTGACACTGCCGTTGCGGAAAAATGGGGACGAGAGACTCAGATTACGCGGATTGATCCATTAGCCGGGGATGCCTCAAGCCGGAGTTATGTACGGCTGTCTCTCGGCGGTGACGGCCCGGCCTCAGCCGTCGTCATGCTTCTGGCCGGAAGCGGTCTCGCGCTCTCGTCAGACGAGCTCGCCGTGTTCGACGAACCCCTCAAGGAATTGCCCTATCTCAACGTGCATTACTTCCTTGAGCCACTGGGTGTGCATATCCCACAGCTCTACGTGGACGGCTATCAGGACGGTTTTCTCCTCTTGGAAGACATTGGCGACCTGCCCTTACGTGATGCCGTCCAGGATGTGCCCCACGCCGGGGTGGAACAGTGGTATCGACGAGCCATCGATCAGTTGCTGCTCATCCAAGTTGAGGGTACCCGTCAGAAAAACGAGCGGTGCATTGCCTTTCGGCAGCGCTTTGATAAGCGCCTCTTCTTGTGGGAATTCGAGCACTTTGTTGAGTGGGGCCTGGACAAGCGTGGCCAGAGATCCCTCTCTCCGACAGAGACTCATACCCTGAGCGGCATCTTTGAGGATATCGCCACCCGTCTCGACCGGGCCACCTTTTTTCTCAACCACCGCGATTACCACAGTTGGAATCTATTCGTGCAGCAGGAGCGCATTCGGGTGATCGATTTTCAGGATGCCCTGCTCGCCCCCGCCACTTACGATCTCGCCACACTGCTCAATGATCGGGATACGCCGGAAGTCGTCTCTCCGGAGTTGGAAGAGGCGCTGGTCCATTACTACCACGAGTCGTGGAACCACACCGGCGGTGATCCGCTATCGTCTGAATACGTGTGGGACGAGTATAATCTGTGCCTGCTCCAAAAGGCATGCAAGGTTGTCGGGCGTTTCTATTTTTTGGAGTTGGAAAAAGGTAAGAGCGGCTATACGCGCTATATTCCGCCGACACTGGCAACGATCCGTCGGGTGTTGGACCGTCTGCCACAATATCGGCCCCTGCAAGACATTCTGGCGGATCATTTTCCAGAGCACTTCTCAGAGTGAACAGACACTCAATGGATAGATAAATTCTATTACAGAAGATAGAACTCTTCCCTAAGATACTGTTATTTTTGATAATTCTCAGAACCTTGACTTTATCCATTTGAGTCCAGCACCCTGATAGATAGCTGAAGAGCATTCCTAAATATCTGATAAATAAACCCTTTTTAATTTTCCAGAGTATTAAGATCAATTGAGGAACTTTTCCTATAATAGAAAATCCATTAAATAGCAGATAAGATACAAACTAATGGATTGCAGGAGGACCCCATAATGAAAGAAGATGCCACCCCCCATATCGCGGAGCCGTCCATCATTCCAGATCTTACAGAAATAGACACGAGTACAATTTCAAGTTCTACGCTCGCCAGACTGATTGAGGAGGTGCGTAATGAAGAATCGCCCGAAACGCACGCCTACAATCGGACACATAATCGCCACAATCGGGGCCGTTGAATAAGAAGGTCTCCGAGGGCCACAATGTGATAGCAATTGATACGGTCCTCGTAAAAGTTGCCAGCCGCTGCAATATTAACTGCCGGTACTGCTATGTCTATAATATGGGAGATACGCGTTGGGCTACTATGCCCAAACAAATCTCCGATACAACGATTACAGCGTTAGCCAAGGCCCTAGGAGGTTTGTCTCGTGCGCAACAACGCCGCTTTGCAGTCGTCTTCCACGGCGGTGAGCCGTTATTGCTTGGCCATAAGAAACTTGGGATCCTCCTTGCTGCGCTCCGTAGAACCCTGCCCAGTGATTATCCCTTTAGCCTGCAAACCAATGGCATACTTATTACTGAAGAGATTCTTGACCTTTGCTCAGAGTATCGCACAAGCTTAGGAGTTAGTATTGACGGACCATCGGATGTTAACGACCGTCGTCGAATAGATCACGAGGGCAAGGGGACCCATAAGAAAGTTCTCGAAGGTATCGAAAAGCTCCAGAATCATCGGGACTCTGACTTTCTCTATACTGGTCTATTGGCCGTTATTGATCCAGAGTCGGACCCATGTGAAGTCTATAATTTTTTCAAGACACTCGACGCCCCAAGCCTTGAGCTTCTTTATCGCGACGGCAACCATTCTCAGTTTCCCTATGGCAAGGCGTCTTTTCAGTCCACTGAATATGGACAATGGCTCACCGCTCTTTTGGATGTCTATATCGCTGACCCAGAACCACTTCGGATTCGCCTGCTCGACGATATGATCAAACTCGTCTTGGGTGGCTATGGAACAAAAGAAGGAATAGGGACGAACAATTATGGGATCATCATTATCGACACTGATGGTTCTGTTACAAAAAACGATACATTAAAGAGTGCGTTCAATGGGGCGGATCGTTTTACTCAGCAATGGTCCATTCTCACTCATACTCTTACTGAAGTCGCTAATTCGTCTGAGTTTTCAAGGTACTATACGCTCCAACACCCGACGGCTTCCACTTGCCTGTCTTGTCCAGAGCTGAGTATCTGCGGAGGTGGGATGCCCACTCATAGGTGGTGTGAGGATAGCGGGTATCACAACCCATCAGTATACTGCGCCGATCAACTCTTTCTGATCGGGCATATACGCAATCGTGTAGCAGACCTTCTCGTTTCACACGAGGTATGAATACACCACTGAGGCTCACTGCGGCTGAAGTGTCTTCCAAGCCGTTCCCATATTTCGTTTCTCCTGAAGCTCTTCAGCCAGATACTAGTCAGAGTATCTTAGCCTGGCTAGAAACCGATGTTCCATGGCAATTGGTCAAGACCGAATTCTATGAACAATTTGAATTCAGCCTGTGGGATGTTCGCTTGCCTCGGAGTCTCAACTTTTTACGTTCTCCTTTTTTCCTGACATCCATCAAAAAGCGTCTTGAGGAGGCATTTGAGGTAGGTTTGAAAGAGCACCCAGATATCACAGCGCATAAGCTTATTCCTGGGCAACGTATTCGACTTCATAATGATTTTATTCCCGGTGCCGAGACCTATCGCCTACTCATACAACTCAACAATGGTTGGCAGGACGAAAATGGCGGACTCTTACTCTTCTTTCATAGTGACGATCCCGCCGATATCCACAAGATTTTCCGCCCCCAACACAATAGCGCGGTAGGCTTTGCTCTTACACAAAACTCGTATCACGCGGTTTCAACTATTCACGCTGGCACGCGTTTTACACTTGTCTATTCATTTGTCGAGGGGCGTGGAGATGGCTGATCTCCTTCAGAACATCAGAGCGGTCTTGAAGAACCAATCTACTCCGCTGTGGTTCCCCGGTTTAGCTGCTCTGCTTACAGCACAGCGTTGGCGAACGCTACGTCAACAAACCCCTATAACAAAAAATGATTATGGAACGAGTCGCCTTCGCGCCGACAAAGCAGAAGCACCCCGCCATATTGTAGATAGCCTGTCGGTGAGCTCCGACATCGGAGACGCCGCATCAGCCATGCTGGTCGAACTTCTCCCAGAAAAAGATCGTCGCAACTATGAGGAAATGGGACTCACCTTTTACTCGCGGGCTGAGTTGACTACATCCACCATCTTCGGTTGCTTACAAGATGCGATACACATTCTAGCTCAGGTGCCAACCTTGCAGAGAACACTAGGCTCATTGGTTAGAGTTTGTCACATTCTCAAGCCTGAAGACGATGACTACGATGTGAGCCATAGCGACCCATACGTCCCCTTTTCCATATTTGTCTCAGTCCCACAGCAACGAAGGGCAAACTGTGAGTTGCGTATTGCCGAATCCATCGTGCATGAAGCAATGCATCTTCAGCTCACACTCCTCGAACAGGCATTGCCCCTGATTCGCCCGTCTAATGACACTTGTTTTTCTCCCTGGAAAGGAGAGCCGAGATCGCCCCAAGGCATCTTGCACGCCCTCTATGTTTTTCGAGTGATTGATCAGTTTCTTGAACAGTTATTAACTCTGTCCATTTGGTCTTCGGAGAGCGTCGATTATATACGTAATCGGCGTACCGAAATCGCACGACAGATTCGACATATTGAGTCATTCGCCAACTGTCCAGCTTTGACAGAACTAGGGACCTGTCTTGTACGAAGGCTCCTTGCGAATTGACGGATGATACGAATACTGGAGGTCTCTCTATACTCCGACACATTAAGGAGGGTTGAGGAGGTCTAAAATCATGGAGCTATATTCGGCATCCGGACGAATAGCGGCATCAAGGTACACTTGAGACCGCTTTACCAAGGTTTGAAACTCTTGGTCATTAGGACGAGCCGCTCCTAGCCGAACGATGTTGTAATGTCCTCGCAAAGGCTCGAGAAGTTCCTTTCTGCTCTCTTCCAAGGCAGGCCGATTTAGTCCCATCCCTATGATCGTCTCTTTACCAAATTCTGTGCAATGAACGGTCCTCGCCCCACGAAAACGAATATGCCTTCGAGGCTCTTCAATCGCCGGATTAACAAAGAGAGGCCGTTCGTTATCAATACTATCGTGATGGCTGCGGGCACGGGCGTCAAGATTCTCGAGGGGAAACAGGGTTCCCTTGTGGCTCTGGTTACAGACTGCACAACTGAAAAGCAAGTTATTCCAATCGTAAGCAAGCCAGTAATATCCCGGATATTCTACACGCTGTTCCTTCACCTGTTTCACCGCTCCTTTTGGTCGATAGTGCTCAACATCACCGTAAGAAGTCGCGCGGACTTTGGATTCACAGTAACAGCATTTTCCATGCTGAGCGTGTAGTAACGTATTCTTCACACTCCATGCCCCGTATATTCTTTTCTGAAACTTTAATTTTCTCTGTCCAGAATCATAAGCAGCACAATTATTTTCGTTCTCGACCGCACCTTTCTCTATAAGAGCCTTCGGTGGCTTGGGGGGCTTCTCAATTTTAATCATCGCTGACGGAAGTTCTATTTCTTGAGGAGGGCCGCTGCTTGCCGAATAATGTCCATTGCCTCTTGGTCTTCATGACGTTCAGCAGTAGGAAGATTGTTCAGTTCTTCCTCCAACGCTCTGAGCCGTTCCTTATCGGACGGGCTCCGTCTCAGCTTGTCTAGCAGCTTGTTACGCTCATTCATCAAGGCTTCGATATGAGGGCTCCGAGCGGACACACCAAAAAGCTCACTGGTAAGAATCTGGTCTGCTCTCCAACTCTCTATGAATTGTGGCTGATTCTCAATTTTGATCTGACCGTCCTGCTCTTGTAAGACCGCAAGGTTAGCGTCTGTGGCAGCCTGAACTATCAAAGGACTGTGCGCAGTGGCAATGAATTGGGTGTTCGGAAAGTTTTCAGTCAGATTAGCTATGATTTGGCGCTGCCAGCGTGGATGAAGATGAAGGTCAATCTCATCTATCAGAACAATAGCTGGCTCGGCTAAAGGGTTGCTGCTTTCAGGAAACCGATCATAGAGTCGCCAAGCCAAATCAACGGTCCACGCCAGGGTTGTCTGGTAGCCCAGGCTCAGGCCAGTGAGCGGTACACTTCCATAGGGGGTATAGAACTTGACACCACTTTCCTCATCCGGGATTCCACTCTTTGGTCCGAAAATTTTTATGCCGGCCTTATCTGAAATGTCAGGGAGAACAGCGGAGAGTATTTGTTTGACTTGTTCCAAACGATCCTTATGACGCCCTTTCCTCTTCACCGCGAGGTAGTCAAGCCGGAGCAATCTCTCCTCAGCATCGTAGAGTTCTGTCGAACCTGAGAATAGTGAGGCTAGAGGATCCAAGAGTTCGGATTTTTCTAGATTCGAACTGCCCATACGACGATCAGCACCATAGGCAAAAATGGGCATGTCCAGAAGAGTAAGCGTATCGAAGCGACGAGGAACTGGGGTTGATGTCAAATCGCTACTTTCTAATTGCTGCTCTTTCCCAAGCATGCTGATACCCGTCGCAATTTTTTGCGGCCTTCCCTTCTTAGTCTGTCCTAACTTCTGGTTGATAAGTAAAGTGGCCTTGAGGTCAAGGCGGACTTCGTCCTCCGCTCGTAACAGAGAATTGAATACCCGATTTTCTTCACCTGCTAAGGCAGGTTCTATCGACTCATCACTATTTTGATCGCCAGATGGAACGGGCCTCATCCATGCCAAGCATTGCAAGAGAGTTGTCTTGCCGACCCCATTATCTCCCAGGAGCAAAGTCCATTGAGCCGGACGACCTTTCTCGTCCGTAAGTTCCAGGGTTTGGCGCTCACCGAAGCAGCGAACATTTTCCAGTTCGAGAGAACTGTAATAAATCAAAGGTTGTTCAGAAGAAGGCACGATACCCTACTCTTTTTTCCACTTTATGAATAACCTTACATACGAAAAGTAAAGAAGATGAATAGCATTCACTCTTCTAAACTCAAGAGGATTCCATGCGTGCCATGATTCTTGCGGCCGGCTTCGGTACCCGGATGCGGCCGCTGACGGATACGCTGCCCAAGGCGCTGGTGCCGGTCGCCGGTCGGCCGTTGATCGAATACGCGCTCCTGTTTGTCAAATCCCACGGTATTGAAGAGGTCGTGCTGAACCTACACCATCTTGGACATCTGCTCAGAGACGCGTTAGGCGACGGGAGTGCCTACGGTCTGCGGATTACCTATTCTGCGGAAGACCCCATCCTGGACACTGGTGGAGGGATCAAGAAAGCCCAGCCGTTTCTCGACGGTGAACCCTTTCTGGTTTTGAATGCGGATACGATCCTCGATTTCGATCTGACCGCTTTCCTTGCCACCCACCGGCAGACCCCCGCCATTGGCACATTGCTGCTCAGACCGAATCCCGATGAGGCGACGTATGGCCTGATTGAAACGGACCGGACGGACGTGGTCCGGCGCATTCGAGGCGAGCCGAACGAGGTAGAGGTCAAGGAGCCGCTGTCCGCTTTTATGTTTACCGGCTGCCAGGTCCTGGCGCCACGTATTTTTGAGGCTATGCCGGTGGGTCGTGCCTTCAGCACAACCCATGAGCTGTATCCACAGCTCATCCGCGCAGGAGAAACGCTGCAAAGCGTTGTGCATACCGGCCCCTGGATGGTGGTTGATGACGCGGAGGGCATAGCCCGTGCGACCAAAGCGATTGTCTCCGGCCGCCTGCGTTTATCCTATTTACGCCTCTAATCGTTGGGCGACCAGCGCGGCAAAATTTGTGAGGCAGCGCTGGGCGGCGGGCACGTTTTGCACAGTCTTGAGCAGCCAGTCTTGCAGCGGCTGCTGCGCCGACGGCCAGCGCGGGAAGGACTCAGGGGGCAAAACGGCGGCCAGCGAAGCAATCAGCCCTTCCATAATCGCAGGGGTGAATTCCGGGTGGAACTGGGTTCCCCAAATATGCGTCTCCAGGGAGAATGCCTGGTAGGGGCAGGACGCGTTGTGGGCCAGAGCAGTTGCGCCCGGAGGCAGGGCGGTCACAATCTCGCCATGACTCTGCTGAGCCAGAAAGGATTCGGGGACTGTGGAGAAGAGCGGGTTCCGCTGCCCGTCCGGAGTCAGGCTGACCGTCACCGTGCCGAGTTCCCAGCCGTACGGATTTTTGTCAATCCTGCCGCCAAACGCATGGGCAACGTGCTGATGACCGAAACAGATACCATAGATTGGCACGGATTGATCCGCAACCCGTTTCAGAAAATCCTCGCTTTTGGTTACCCAGGGGTCGGGGTCGTTCGCTGAAGCGGGTGAGCCAGTAACAATAATGCCGGCCCAATCCGGTTCGGGCAGGGTTTCCTTGCGCGCGTCGACAACAACGCAGCGCGCCGGACCCAGGACGTTGAGAAATGCCTGCTCGTACCGACCACACCGCGCGGTTACGGCGCGGGGTAATTCACCCGTTTTCAGAATGAGGAGCGGTTTCATCATATGCGAGCCTCTTCTTCCGTCTGGTAAAATATAAGGCCTACAGCCAGGATTGGGAACCCGGTAGAGGGAGGCAAGAATAAAATACAACAAGGGCTAGGCGACACCCCCCTCGCTCCGCTATGCCTGAGTGTAGCCGTGTCCCCTAGAGCTGGTAACGGTTTGTCTCAAAAGGAGGGAAGAGTATGCGTGACTATACAGCGGACAACATCACCGAAGCGGTTGCGAAAGAATATGCGGGCAAGACTCAGGACCCGCGCATGCAGCGCATCATCACCAGCCTCATTACGCATATGCACGCCTTTGTGAAGGACGTTGAACTCACGGAGGCAGAATGGTTTGCGGGCATTCAGTTTCTGACCGCTACGGGCAAAATGTGCGACGACAAAAGGCAGGAGTTCATCCTGCTGTCCGACACGCTCGGGGTGTCCATGCTGGTCGATGCGCTCAGTCATCCCAAGACCGGTCTTGGGACCGAATCGACCGTCCTGGGTCCGTTTTATGTCGAGGGTGCACCGGAGCAGAAGAATGGCAGCTCCATCATCCGCAGAGACCTCAGTGCGCGCCCGACGTTGATGAGAGGGAAGGTCACCGACACGGAGGGTGCACCCATTGCCGGCGCAAGGGTTGACGTGTGGCAGACCTCGGCCAACGGGCTGTACGATATTCAGGACAAGGACGCGCCAGAGTGGAATCTGCGCGGCAGGTTCACGACCGAGGAAAACGGCAGCTATGCGCTCATCTCCGAAACCCCGGTGAGCTATTCGATTCCGACCGATGGCCCGGTCGGCCGCATGCTGAACGCAACCGGACGGCACGGGATGCGGCCGGCGCACGTGCATTTCATGCTCTCCGCCGACGGCTACAGACCCCTGACCACCCACATCTTCGTGAAGGGTGATGAATATCTGGACTCTGACGCAGTATTTGCCACTAAGGACTCGCTCGTGGCCGACTTCGAGGAATGCGAGGATGCAACATTAGCCGAACAATACGGCCTCACAACACCCTTCACGCTGCTGGAGTACGATTTCGGCCTGATGCCGGCGGCGCGCTCGTGATCCACATCTGTTAGCGTTCCCGGTGGTCTCGCTCCTGGCCGGGCTCTTTGGGGTGCGCATACGGATGCGGGCGGTCCGTTTGGACCTCAAAGGGGATATCGGCTAAACGCTGCATACTGTCTGTATACGCAGCGATGAGGCGGTCTTCAGCCTCGTAGTTAAAGGGGTCTTGCAAGCGCTTTTCAATCTCCCCGCCCCGTTCGGGCTGGTTGGCCAGATACCACTCAACTGTTTTCTCTATGGCCTCTTCGACCGGATAGAGGTCCGTGTAGCCCAGTTGGTTTTTGATCTTGGTCAGGTCAACAACACGGTGGTGCGAGGTTTCCTGCATGGTGTAGGGCCGCGCCGGGCGTGCCAGGTCGTTGGGTATACTGATAATGTCCCACTCATAATTCATGGCGCTGGAAATCACCTCAATCACCTGATGGATCGTGAGCTGACTCTCATCGCCGCAATTGTATAGCTGTCCGGCCGATGCCTCGGGCTGATCAACCGCCAGCAGCACGGCGTGGGCCAGATTGGCAGCATATCCGTGGGTAAAAAGCGTCAGCCCACTGTCGGCGACGATCATATGCGGGCGCTTATCAAGAATACGCCGTATCACACACCACTCGCGTGGAATGAGCTGGTAGGGGCCGTAGACGTAGGGATAGCGGAAGTAGGCCGCGGTGGGATGGTATTCCAGCACGGCTTGTTCGGTTTGGGCGATCAGATAGGCAAAGCGAAGTTCCGCTTCACTCTCAACGACAGGGGCGTCTTCGGCAACCGCCACTTTGAGCCCAACCGGAGAGAGCACAGAGGGGTCCATATACCCCCGGTAACTCGCCACCCCGCCCACGCCAACAAAACGTCCGATTTTGCCAACCAGCGCTTCGGCAAGAAAGCGAATCCGTCCGTAGGTAACGACCGCAAGATCGAACGTACGGCCAGCCAGGGCTGCATCTATGGTTTCTCGGAAATGCGGATCACCGTGGATATGTTCGACCTCAGGCGGAATCTCAGGAATCTCGTGCGTCCCACGATGAAAAATCGTGACCTCATAGCCCCGCTCAATCAGGCCATTCACAATAAACGGTCCGGTCGGTCCGGTACCCCCAACAACCAGTGCTTTCATAGTACTCCTTTCCCTTCTCAGAACCCTGACCGTATCGATAGCCTCTCTCCTCACACCTAATACAGCCCCAACCGCTTCTGCTCTTGCTCGTATTCCTGGTGTATCCGTTCCCAGTGATGCGGATGGATGTCCGGTCCTACGGGCCGCTCATCATCCGTAAACCAGCCTTTGACGCTTTGGGCCATTCTTGCATAGAACGACACCGGCCCTTTTTTCTGCTTGTTTGTTTTGCGCGACGGCTGCCAGCCAAACTCACGCTTTACTTCGGCCCATACCCCTTCATCTTGCTGCGTCAGGTGCGGGCGGTACGGCAGGCGTTCTGTGTGCGAGACACACCCCAGGGAGAGGCTCACACCGAGCAGGAGAAAGACACATCCCTTCGCAATGTCCATGGTATGGAAGCCTACCACATGCACCATTACGGACAAACTCTACGCTAGACCAATTCATAGAGGCGCTCGGTCTCCGGTCTTGTTTTAAGACATACCCTCTCCATTCGGGTGTTACTCTTTATGACGCCGTGAACGGATATTATTGTCTCGCACAGCCCTATCTAGCTGATAATACTCACATTTATTTTCTCTCTGTTGCTGGCATGCTTTCTGCTCTCTTATCTTGAACCAGGAAAACACAGGACGTTGCTTTCCTGGGTAAACGGAAGGGAGAAACATGGCTACAGCAGGGCAATTTGCACCAACGCTCGACGCAGACATCATCGTTCCCTCACAGTATTTTGACCGGATTCGGTCCGAGGAATCTGCCCAGCCTGAGAAGCGACTGATACTCGCTGTCATGGAAAACGCGATTGCGACCTTCCAGCATTCGATTGCCGGCGCAACCCGGCGTCAACGCCGCCTCCTCAAGGAGACGGAAGAATGGATGTACTCAGGCGACACCAGTTGGCCGTTCTCGTTTGAGAATATTTGTGCCTTGCTCGGTATTGAGGCGGATTATCTCCGCAGCGGACTCGCCGAGTGGAAAAAGGCCCAGCTTACGCAGGATGGAACGCAAGGAGAAGCTGTAGCCCGCTTTCCACTCCGGCGCATGAGTGGCCGGCGCCACGCCTTATCGACCTATGCTTCCTCTGCGCAGGCGGCCTGAGCGAACGATTCCTGTTTCCGGACCTGTGGCGCCCCCTCCTGACTCCGACACCTCTCCAAGAGGAAAGGACTGGTAGGCTGTGGACTGAAGGGCTACTATTCCTGCAAGTGCCGTTTCGTACCATGCAGGGGGCAACCATGGAACTATCTCTTGACGAGAGCAGAATCAAACAATTATTCAAGGAAGCGCTTATCGAGGTCATCGAAGAGCGCAGCAGTGTTTTCCACGAGCTATTGACCGAGGCGATTGAGGACACTGCCTTGGTTCACGCAATCAAAGACGGGGAAGACTCGACGCCTGTCAGCAAGCAGGAGGTTCTGAAACTCCTGGACAACGATTCCGCGTAAACTCGACTGGAGGTTTCAGTCCATAGCGGTAGATGCAGCAGAATGACGTTGGAGTTTCGAGCGAGCTTCCTCAAGGATTTGAACAGCATGCGGGACCGATCGATTCTCAGGCGTGTCCGGGAGACAATTGCGGAGGTCGAGACTGCTGGTAATGCTCTCGAGATCAGGAATCTTAAGAAACTTCGGACAGGGGGCCGCTACTACCGTATTAGGCTTGGCAACTATCGACTGGGCTTGACTATAGAAGATAACACCGTCTCTTTTATCAGGCTTCTGCACCGGAGAGAGGTCTACCGTTATTTTCCGTGAGATACTAGCCTTGCAGGTCGGATTACGCTCCGCTCATCCGACCTACTTACTGACAAGCGAGTCGAGAGCCGAGTCTCCACGGCGCCCTAGGCGTCGTCCTCAAGAAAAGATGCGGACTGTTCGGCAGCCGCGTCGTACTCCTGCTGGGTTATCCGCCCACGCATCAACTCGACACGCAGAAAAAGAAAATAGGTTTGGATGACATCAGTGCGACAGTAGCGGTGAATATCGTCCAAACGTCCGTCCTCCCACAACTGCTGGACCATCGATCCATCAATCCCGGTTTTCCCCGGCAGTCCGATCAGCTTGGCTAGGGCGTTAAAACCGCCGCGCAGACGGTGGACTCCGTAGTTGGTCAGAAAATCGTATAGATCGTAGTGGCCTTCGTCAGAGAATCGGTAACGGGCCTTGCCATTAAAGTAGCGTGGAATGCGGCAGCCATGTTTGAGCGCTTGCAGTTCCAAAACGGGCAGGTCGAAATTCCGCCCATTAAAACTGACCAGAGTGCCTGAGAAGCGCTCCTGCCGTTCCCAGAACGCCCACACTAAGGCTTCCTCGGCCGTACCCGATTGAGCGTTGTCCGCGGCCTGAATCGTCTCGACTCCGGCCAGCACCCGCTCTTCATTCACTTGCCCGACAGCGATGGAAATGGGTAGGTGAAAAGACAGCGGGAAAAAATCATTGCCCTGCTCTTCACGCAGGCGTTGCTGCATCCGGCGGTAGACATCGTCGTCCGACAGGCCCTCTTCTTCCGCCTGTGGGAAATAGACGGCCTGCACCAGACCCTTGTCGATGCGGGTCTCAATATCGAAAACAGTGTAGCGCATACGAAAAACCCACGGTGTAGAATCCGCCGCTGGGTTCGCCCCGGGACACCAAACCCACGACTCCGCTTCAGGCGATAAAACGAGTGGTTGGTTCGTCTTCGACTCGTTTCACCTTCCCATCGTACATCAGCAGGTGCAGATGGGCCAAAGTCTCAAACGTGGCCGCAAACATATGAAAGATGGGCAGGTCGGCATTCAAATCAAAGACCTTGGACGCGACTTCATAGGCCGAATGGGCTTGCCCACGAGTGAGATCGTACATCTCATCCAAACGGTAGCGATGATGCTGAATAATCTGCTTGGCCCGGTAGCGGTGATCCTTAAACACACCACCGTGAGCGGGCAACACAAGCTCCACGTCAAAGCCCTGAATCTTCTCCTGGGAGTCGAGAAAATCCTGGAGCGGATTGTCCGGCCCGGCGTAGTACACACCGACGTGGGGCGTAATCTTGGGCAGGAGATGATCTCCCACGATCATGACCTTATCCTCGGGCAAGTAGATGCAGCAGTGACCCTGCGTATGACCGGGCGTCCAGACGACCCGCAGTTCACGTTTTCCGACGTAGAGGGATTCGCCATCACAAATGAAATGATCCGGTTTGGCCGGCATATAGCGGGAACCGTAGAAGCTGCCCGGGGTCGGCAGTTGCTCCGGCGAGTCCAACGGAATGCCGTGTTGCTGAAAAAAGGCAAAGGCCTCGGGGTGGCGTTCGGTAGACTGGAGCCGTTCGACCCGGGACAGTTCCAGTTCATTCAGATAGACTTCGGCACCGGTCAATTCCTGGTAGGTCTGCGAGGTGCCGAAGTGATCGGCGTGATGGTGGGTTGAGATGAGGCTGCGGATAGACGTAGGTTCACAGCCAACTGCGCTGAGAGCGGACTTGAGCGTGGCGATACTGTCTGTGGTGTGCATGCCCGTATCGATCAACGCCCATTCATCACCGTCTCTGACAAGATAGACATTGACAATGCTCGGCCGCATCGGAAGCGGTAAAAACAGTTGGTATACGCCTGAGGCAACTTCGCGAATTTTTGTGTCAGTTTGGGCTTCGGTCTGTGTCATTCGTGTATGCTGTCCTTAATGGGAAAGGTTGCCTTTATTTTCACCTTCCAGCGGGCTATCACGCCGTCTTCGACAACCGCGGTAATGTCTGAGACCTGGACCTCGTAGATCCCGCTGATCGTGACCGCCGCCCGGGAGACGGCCAGCGATACCGCGTCTTCGATACTGGTTGAAGACAAGCCTGTCAGTTCAATCGTTTTCTCGACCATAGGCCCTCCTTGTGTCATGCTCACTGATATGATGATCACTCCACGGCAGAACGCACTCCATCAACAGGACGACAGGCTGCGGTGCGGACCGAAGGAGGAAACGCCTCGGGCGTATAGAGTCGGCTCCGGAGCGCCTCCTTAAAACAGGCAAGCAACCGGTGCGCGTTGGCGCTACTGTTCGCATCAACGAGTTGCTGAATCAGTAATCCGTTCAGGGTTGCCATAATCAAGGCCGCCTCTTCTGCCGACTGAATATCAGGCATGAATGCCTGGGTTTTTCGGCCCTGATTCAGAATAGAGGTCAGCAACTGTTGGTACACATGGTAGAGGTCACTGACATGGTCAATAACCTCCTTAGCGTTTCCTTCCTCACGAACGACTTGGCCAAGGACAAATTTGACTGATGGTAAGTGGTCAGTGATAAAGGTATAATAATCATCAATGAGTTTCTCAAATTGTTCCCGTTCACTCAGCCCACGTAAGCCTGTCGCGTCGATAGCATATGGAGATAGAAAATTCTGTAAGGCAGTACGAAAGAGGTCATTCTTGCTATTGAAATGCCACAGAATGAGTGCCTTACTCACCTCCGCAGACCGCGCCACTTGCGCCAATGATGTATCGGCATACCCCTGCGTGGCGAACAGCCGACCGGCAGCGTCGAGAATTTTTTCGCGCGTGTTCACACGGGCACGGTAAGTAAAAAGTCTGAGACTGTCAAACATGCCGGAGGAGCGGGCTGTACAATAACGAAAAGAGCAAAGGATATCCCTGCTGTCTGTATGCGACATAATAGCCTTCGTTTCAGCATCCTGGTCTTGGTTCTAATGAGCGTGCGCGGTGGCGTGGTGCTCTGGTCTCCACCTCCCACGCCGGTCTTACCTGCTCCTTCTGCCGTTCAGGTTCTTCACATTCCGCGTCCAACCGTCGCAGATATCCAAAAACGAGGCGTGCTCACCGTGCTCATGCACCATGATGCAATGTCCTATTTTCTCTACCGTGGTCAGGAACACGGGTTTGAATACGAATTGGCACGCGAGTTTGCCCAGCAGCTTGGCGTCACCCTCCAGGTCCGGACCCCGCCCCCAGGCGTTGTGCTCACGCAGTGGCTCATTGAAGGGAGAGGCGACATTGCGGCCGGTGTTTTTGTCCCAGATGGCAGCCCGTCCGCTCGCGTTCGGTACTCTCGGGCCTATATGACCACGGATGTCGAGGTCATTACTCGGGCAGACCAGCCTCACCCGCCGGTGCTGCTTCGCAATACGCACCCAGGTCCATCCGAGGCGCTTCATATCAACGCTGTTCCTTCTGAGATGTCCACCCGCCCTGAGAGCCTATACACCCTCCCGGAGCCGACCCGAATCGGTTGGGCGGTCCGAGCAGAACACTCAGAACTACTCGTCGCGGTGAATCAGTATCACGCCCAAATAAAGCGATCTGGTCTCTGGAAAATTTTGCACGAGAAATATTTTACAACCTCCCGTTTTCTCCGTTCGGCCGAATCAACCATCTTCTCCAACCGTTTGTCGCGGTACGATTCCCTTATTGCGCGGTATGCTGAGCAGGCCGGCTTTGATTGGCGGCTCATAGCCGCTCTCGTTTTTGAGGAATCGCGCTTTGACCATACACGGGTGAGTCCGAGTGACGCGTATGGCCTCATGCAAGTCACGGAGGTTGCGGCTCGTGAGGTCGGAGTGGAAAATTTTCTCACCCCGCACAGCAATCTTGAAGCAGGGACCAAGTATCTCCTGTTTCTCCTGCAACAATTCCCTGATGGCAAGACTCAGGACCGTCTTGCCCTTGCCCTGAGTGGTTACCTGCTCGGCCCGAGTCGAGTCAGAGCGGTCCAGCGGCTCGCCCATACCCTAGGCTACGACCCGTACTGTTGGAAAGACTCGATGGAGTCGGTTTTCCCCCTCATGGAAGACGCCGAGTATTATCAGAGGATCAACGCCAATTTTATCCCTGGTAGTGAGGCAGTGCAGTATGTCAATGCCATTCTCGAGCGCTATGAATTATACACGCGCTATATCCCGCGTGAGCTGCCAGCTGCCCATACGGCTCAATCTCACCCGCCGTTGCTCTCGATCGCAGAGCCGGCAGGCTAGATGAGGCCGGCGGGTAATCAGGCGGGCCGAGGCATAATCACGTAACGTGGGTGTTGAAGCGCTCGTTGACCTCTCGATGAATATAGAAAATGGCTTTCCCGATCTGATCCGCGGTCCAGGTAATGCACGGGAAGTCGGCATAGGTCATATACCCGCCTGAGAAGACTTCATTGCGATTGCCGTTCGGGCCCAGGAAATAAATCGTGGTCCCGCGGGTGATCCCATGCCGGGCCGGGCCAAAGTCGATGTCCACATTATTCCGGCCCAGAATATCACCCGCCCGCAGGATGTCGTTCCAGCTATCCAGCCAGAAAGCGAAGTGGTGCAGCTTCCCGTTCGGGCCTTTGACAAAGGCAATATCGTGCGCCTTGTTCGAGCAAAACAAAAAAGCCCCCAAGAGTTCTTCGTTGGCCGGGCCGGGAATAATCCGCTCGCTCATCCGAAAGCCCAGGACCTGGGTGAAAAAATCCACATTGGTCTGCACATCTTCGGCCGTCAATAACAGATGGTCCAACCGGTCTGGCCCGATGCTGGCCGCCGGCCGGTCGCTCGGCCACGGGTCAGGATTCAGCACGCCAACCTGGGTGCCGCTCTGCTCGGCCTCAGCGTACAGTTCTAGTACATGCTCAGACGGGAGCGTACAGCGGACGGCCTGTCCAATCCCCAGATTCTCACCTGCTGAGACTCGACTGACGCGCAGGCCGAACTGCTCGGCCCCCTTTTCAATCTGGGAGAGCTCATCCTGGGTCGCGACCTTATAGCCCATTTTCACCAGACCCAGTCCACCATTTTCAACGACCAGACTGTGATGGTCATACTCGTCCCAGCACTTGAAATAATGTCTGCCGTCCTGGCGGGCGACTTCCTGTAGCCCCAGGACATTGGTGTAGTAGTCAACCGCTTTCTCCAGGTCCGATTCGCGGGTATGCACATACCCGAGTCGCATCACACTCATAGATCTCCCTCCTGCGTCGCGTTCATCAAAGAGTAAACGTGTCCTCCAATCAGCATAGAGATGCTGGACACGTTTACTCTTCTCAGCCTTATATCGCTCGTCTCTGACTGTCCAGCATAAAATCGTCCGGCCCTGCCGTTGTTCCCCTCCGGGCGAACCGTTACGCTGGCGTCAATGAAATGCGCCTACTGCCGGGAGCGGGCCGGCTGGTTCAAACGGATGTGCGCAGACTGCCAACGCTTACACGAGTTGTACACCCAACAGCGCGGGCAACTCGGCTTGCTGCAATTCCTTGACGTCTGTATCGCAACCGGCCTGCCGCGCAAAAAAATCGAGACCTTTCTGAACGCCGACCCCTACGGCAACGGCAGCGTCAAAGATCAGATTACCGCAGATATGAGTACCGAACTTCTGGGCGCAATGGGTATCCGGGCGCAACAGACCGCCCAGGATATCAAGCGCCTGCGACAGAAAGGGGTGTGGCAGAGGATGGACGAAAAGCCGGAGGAGTAGCCTGAGGACCGGGCTCGGCTTGATTCCTCTCCACGTTCACCGCTATGAGAGAACATCATTTCCGCAGGAGGATGTATGGGAGATATTGAATTTGGGACGGCATTGCCAACGATGGACAATATCGGAGAGTTTGCCCAGCGGGCAGAGCACTTGGGTTTTGATTTCCTCGGCTGTGGCGAACACGTCATGTTTCACGGACCGGTGGCCAATACCTTTATTTCGCTCTCGGTTGCAGCCGGCGCCACCCAGAAGATTAAACTGCTCAGTTCCATCGTCCTCCTGCCGTTATATCCGGCCGCCCTAGTGGCAAAAATGGGCGCGGCGCTCGATGTGGCCTCACACGGACGGTATAACTTTGGGGTGGGCATTGGTGGAGAGTTTCCAAAAGAGTTCGAGGCCTGCGGTGTACCGGTGAAACAGCGTGGCTCACGCACGAATGAGGCGCTCGAAGTGATCAACCGCTTATGGACAGAAGAGAAAGTCTCCTTCGAAGGGAAGTACACCACGCTCAATGAGGTCAGTATTGAACCGGCGCCCGTGCAGAAGCCACGGCCACCCATTTGGGTTGCGGGCCGCAAGGAGCCGGCCATGAAACGCACGGCAAAATATGCGGACGGCTGGCTGCCATATATGTACACGCCCGAACAGCTCCACGACAGTATTGAGAAGATCAAAAGTCTGCGCAAAGAATATGGACGGGATGTCGAGTCGTTTCAGCCCGGTGTGTTCATATTCACCGCGACCCATGCGAATGGAGAAAAAGGACGGGAGATGGCAGCCAATCGGCTCGGCAAACAGTACGCCCAGGATTTTTCCAAGCTGATCGGGAAATACGCCCTGGCCGGCACGCCGGAAGAGTGTCGGAAACGCCTCCAGGAATACATTGACGCCGGCGCGAAAACAGTCATCCTGCCCTCGGCTTGCCCAACCGACTATATTGACGAAAATACCCGCCTGATTGGGGAAGAGATCATTCCGGCATTTTAGTCTTTAGGGTCTTTAGGGTCTTTAGGGTCTTTAGGGTCTTTAGAGTCTTTAGAGTCTTTAGAGTCTTTAGAGTCTTTAGAGTCTTTGGAGTCAAGACTCAACAGACCCAACGACCCAACAGACCCAACGACCCAACAGACTCAGGCTGCCCGATACGCGGCGCGGCATTCCTGACTACAGAAGTAGACGGTCCGGCCACGCCGCGAGACCTGAATCGCTTCATTCTGCGGAATAAAACGCCCACACTGGGGATCTTGGACTAAGGGCACGCCCTCCAAGCCCGAAGCGTCTGCCTGTCGCTTCGGTGAGTCAGAGGCGGCGGGCAAGAAGAGACGACGAATACCCGCGATCACCAGATAGCCCACTCCAAGCAGGAGCAGCAGGCGCAAGAGTCCCGGCATATTCGGCTATTCGCTGGCCAGCAAACTGCTCCCCGGACTCTGCAAATAGTTCAGGAGTTGGGAGTCCGGGTTCAGGACGAGCGTGGTGTCATTGGTCAGGATCTTCTCGTAGGCCTGCAGGCGTCGCGTGAAGGCATAGAACTCGGCGTCTTTGCCAAACGCGTTGGCATAAATGCTCGTGGCCTCGGCATCGCCCTCACCTTTGAGCTTTTCGCTCGACTCATACGCGGTAGCCAGGATGACTTCACGCTCCCGGTCGGCAGCCGCGCGGAGCTGCTGCGCTTGTTCTTCCCCTTCCGCCCGGTAGCGCTTGGCAATCCGTTCGCGCTCCGCCCGCATACGGGCAAACACACTGGCCTGGACTTCTTCGGGCAAATCGAGCCGCTTGATCCGAACATCGGTCACTTCAATACCAAAGGTCTTGGCCGTCTCTCGGGTGTCTTTGGTCACAACGGCCATGATATCTTCACGCTTTTCACGAATGAGGTCGAGAAAATTATGCGTGGCGATTTCTTGTCGGAGACGGGCCGAAATAATGTCATCCAGCCGAGCTATGGCCCGAATGCGGTCTCGGACACTCCGGTAGAATTGGAGCGGGTCTTCTATACGCCAGCGCGAGACATGGTCCACCAGGACCCGCTTCTTGTCGAGCGTAATATATTCGGACTCACGGGCGTCCGTTGTCAGGACCCGTTTTTCAAAGCGGACCAGATTTTGGGCCACGGGTAGCTTAAAGTATAGGCCGGGCTCCTGAATGATACGTTTCGGATTGCCGAACTGCACCACCATCCCTTGTTCCCACTCACCGATCGTAAACGCAGCCTGGGCGGCGACAAAGACCAGGACTAAGCCCAGCCCGATGACTAAACGCGGTACCATTTATCTCCCCTCCTGATTCGCCACTGCCCCGGCTGCGGTCGCGCCGGCGCTCAGCTCTTTCAGCGGTAATAAGGGTACAACCCCGCCGCCGTTTTGTGAATCGAGGATAAATTTTTCCATCGTCGGCATAATCCGCTCCACACTCTCAAGATAGAGCCGGTCGCGTGTCACCAACTTGGCTTTCTCATATTCGGCCAGGATCTGGAGAAAACGCTCGGCGTCACCCTGGGAACGGATGACCCGCTGAGCCTTATACGCCTCAGCTTGCTCGACCATTTGGGCGGCCTCACCACGCGCCTTTGGCACAACATCCTCTTGATAGCCTTCCGCCTCCTGGCGGAGTCGGTCTCGATCTTCCAGGGCCCGGACGACATCGTTGAAGGCGTCCCGGACTTCATTGGGGGGGTCCACCGCGAGCAGGCGGGCCTCGGAGACAAACAGGCCGGTTTGATAGACGTCGAGCAGGCTCTGGAGTGCCCTTTTCGCTTGCTCCTGCACCTCCAGCCGGCCATCCGTCATCGTGTAATCAATCGTGTTTCCGCCGACCGCACTGCGCAGCGCAACTTCCGCCGAGGAATGCAACATGCTTTCCGGCTCAAACGCGCCAAAAAGATATTTGACCGGATCTTGAATGCGATACTGCACCACCAGGTTGACTTCAACGATATTTTCGTCACCGGTCAGCATTAAGGCTTCCTGCGGAATTGTGCGGCCACTGCCTCTTCCGCTTCGGCCAGACACCCCTGACGGACGATAGCCGACTTGGGCACTCCGCACCCGGGCGATATCGACTACCACATGTCTTTCAACCGGCCAGGGCAGATGGAAGCGCAGGCCAGGATCAGTTTCAGCCACAACCGCCCCAAAGCGCAGTACAATGCCTCGTTCGCTGGGACCGACAACATAGAAGCCCGAGCCGATCCACAGGAGGGCGAGGACGGCGATGATCAGCCAGACACCCGCCCCTTTGGTAAAACGTTGTATAGTCCGTTTCAGGTCCTCAAGGCCCTGGAGGAGTTCGTCGCCGGGAGAAGAACCTCCTTGGTTTTGCCATCCGTCTGCCATATTACCCCTCGTCTTTCCTGCCGCCGAGACTTTGCACCGCGTGTCACTCCGGCAGAGGGTCGTGTGAAGTTCCTGGAAGAAGATCCATGCGAGAGAAAGGTCGCACTGAGAGTCAGTTCTTTTCACTGGCATGATACACCAGATAGAAAAGGAATACCAGACAGCCTGACATGCCAGGTCAGATCGGGCGAGGAAACACAGCAATAGACAACACCCTCGCGGGAGCGGTATGCTGGGCAGACGCAAACGTACAAAAGACAAAACAGGAGTTCACCATGTCAGACACGCTCCTTCTGCACAAAGAGCCCCCTTTAGCCTGGATTGTTTTCAACAAACCCGAGCGCCGCAACGCGGTGGACCTGGACATGTGGAGCACTCTGCCGCAGCTCGTTGCCGAGGTCGCCGCAGACGACGACCTGCGCGTGCTCCTCCTGCGCGGGGCAGGCGAGGAAGCCTTTGTCTCAGGCGCCGATATCTCGCAGTTCGGCAAGGTCCGCTCCGGGGCTGAGGCGACGCGGGGCTATGACCAGGCGGTAGCCGGCGCGCTAAAATCGCTCGCCGGCTTGGAAAAGCCGGTCATCACTATGATTCATGGCTTCTGCATGGGTGGCGGCTGTTCGGTTGCCGTCATGTGTGACCTGCGGCTGTGTGCCGATGATGCCCGCTTTGGGATTCCGGCGGCGCGTCTGGGCATTGCCTATCCGCTTGAGCGGGGGGTTGAACGGCTGGTCCATATCGTCGGGGTCTCCAACGCGGCTGAGATTCTGATGACCGCCCGGGTTTATAACGCGGAAGAAGCGGCCCACATGGGTCTGGTCAATCGCGTCCTGCCCAAGGCCGAGCTTGAATCCTATACCCGCGAATACGCGCTCAAGCTGGCCGATAACGCCCCCTTAAGCGTAGCGGCCCACAAGTTTTTCGTTCGGGAGAGCGCGAAAGCGGCCACCCTGCGCGACATGGATGCCGTCAAAACCTGGTCCACCCGTTGCTTTGGGAGCCAGGACTATCAAGAAGGGGTGAAAGCCTTCATGGAAAAACGTCGCCCCCAATTTCAGGGGAAATAGCGCAGCCGTCCGCGATACCATCAAGCTGATATTTCCTTCCGAAGCCATCCCTGACACGTCCGCTCATGGGAATACGCATTCAACCAAGGGAAATAGAAGTACCCGAGGCCGATCCATTCAAAAACGATCTTCTCGGGCGCAGAGAGCCAGCCGAGATACTCACCCACATCGTTGGTTCTATCGACGGGCCGTGTGTTTTAGCGATTGATGCCGCCTGGGGTACAGGAAAGACAACATTTCTCAAAATCTGGTCCCAATACCTACGGAACAAGGATTTCCCCGTTGTCGAATTCAATGCGTGGGAGACCGACTTTGCCGGAGACCCTTTCGTTGCGCTTTCTACGGAGTTGACGAATGCTTTCCAAAAGTATCCAGAAAACCTCCCTGCCGATAAGATTACCGCCGCAAAGGAAGCAGCAAAAGAGGTTCTCCGACGGGCCATACCGAGCGTCATTCGGATCGTAACGGCGGGCCTTCTGGATGTCGAAAAATTAGCAGAAAAGGAAATCGGTCAAGCCCTCGCCTCATATGCCGAGTATCAATTATCCAGATACCAGGATGAGCGGGAATCGGTCGAAAAGTTCAGAGCTATACTTCAAGAAATGGCGGCCACTTTGTCGAAAAGTAGAGATGGTCGTCCGTTGGTTGTGGTTATAGACGAGTTGGACAGATGTCGGCCCTCTTATGCAATTGAGCTTCTTGAAGTAGCGAAGCACCTGTTCACAGTGGACCACATTGTATTCGCACTAGGGCGTGTCATCAGTTAGCAAGAATGTCGGGATTATCCTACCCTGCTGCGCTATAGTGCTCGCAGTAGCCAGAGCGAGGAGGCTTGTCAGTATGACGAAGCGGTATGCCCTGCGGGATGACCAGTGGGAGCGGATTCAGGGGCTCTTGCCAGGGCGAGCGGGCCATGTGGGGGGCACGGCGCAGGATAACCGCCGGTTTGTGGACGCGGTCCTGTACCGCTATCGGGCCGGCATTCCCTGGCGTGACCTCCCCATACGGTTTGGGGATTTTCGGGTGATTCATACCCGGCATATGCGCTGGAGTCGGAGTGGGGTGTGGGAGCGGGTGTTCCAGCACCTCGCAGCCGACGCGGACAACGAATACGCCATGATCGATGCCACGATTATCCGCGCCCATCAACATGCCGCCGGGGCAAAAGGGGGGACCCAGAGACGGAATGCCTTGGCCGCTCCCGAGGGGGGTTGAGTACCAAACTCCACGCGACCTGTGATGCCCTGGGCAATCCGACCAGCTTCCATCTCACGCCGGGCCACGCCTCGGACCTCGCTGGCGCGGATGCGCTGCTCCCGGATTTGGTGCAGCACGTCCATGCCCTGCTCGCGGATAGAGCCTATGATGCCCAAGAGCGCGTCCTTGACGTATTGGAGCAGGCGGGCGTGACGATTGTTATTCCCCCCAAAACGAATCGGCGCCAGCCACGCCCCTATGATACGCACCTCTATCAGGCACGCCATCTGATTGAAAACTTCTTCGCTAAACTCAAACAATATCGGGCGCTTGCCACCCGCTATGACAAACGCGCTGTCAGCTTTCTGGGAGCTATCTATCTCGCGGCCTCGGTGATCCTCCTTAACTGATGACACCCCCTAGCAGTTAATCGCTCCGAATTGGCCCAATCAGTCAAAGCACTCTATGGTGCGAGTTTTGACGCAGAAGGCTATCTACGCCGGTTCTTTGACGTTGATTTCAGATTACCCGAGGCGGATAGGAAAGCATTCATCGAAGCGACACTCAATGCCATACAGATTGACGACTATTTCGACCGAACAAGGGACAGGGTAGGACAGCAAGACGCCGATGTTGTTCGGAATTTATTGAGAGGATTCTTTAGTACGCCAGCTCTCAGCCTTCGGCGAGTTGCCCAAGCGCTTCATCGCCTCGGCGTGGTGTTTGCATCGTTACGTAGCGACAGGAGGGCGTTTGCGATAACCACGGTTGTAGCTCTGATAGTCAGGACAGTTGACACTGCCTTGTATCATCGTTTTGTCCGCGGTGAGGTTTCCGACAAGGAGGTTGTTGACACGGTATTCAGCTTGCCGGGGACAACTTCTTTTCGCCATGAATACTATGGGAACCTCTTTGAAGCCTTCATCATTGCTTGTGCTCATGAAGAGGATAGTAGCGACTCACTCCTTCTGTCACATTATCAAGCTAAGGCTGAAAAATCATCCGAGGGATCGCAAGACCTGAATCAAGCCGTAAGACACGCAAAGAGTGTCATCGCCGAGTTAGATAGGCTACTGCTCCACACTAGGGGAGTGTCCTCCAGTTTCAAGTGTTCAGTTGAGCGACTTGAACTCTTATCCCCCGATCTCATTGAGGAAAGGACGTAACAAGTTTTAAGAAGAGGGCGAAAGTCCAATGCCCTTCTCTCTCTTGCATGGCACTTGTAATGACTGTATAGTCAGTCATATGACTAAAAGTTCAGCCACAAGAAAAGAAAATGTACTCCGGGAGTTCCGAGTTCGTGAAATTCTTGATGCCGCCTGCCGGGTGGTGGCACGCAACGGGTTTCAGGGGGCCACGGTTGAGCGCGTTGCAGAGGAAGCGGAGATCGCCAAAGGGACCGTCTATCTGTATTTCCAGAACAAAGATGAGCTCTTCACCGCCGCGGTGGAGCAAGGAATGCAGAATTTCACCAGTCAATTACGCGATCAAGTCGCTGAGGCGCTGACGCCGATTGAAAAGCTCCAACGTCTGATTGAGGTCAGCCTTGAACTGAGCGATACGTATCGCGATTTCTTCAAAACCCTGCTGCTGGAGCGAAACTTTCTGGCCGCTTCACCCAATCATCCGGAAGCGGCGCATATGCTCGACCTATATCTTGCCCATATCCGTTTTATGGAAGAAATCATCCAGGACGGCGTTCGCGTGGGGATCTTCCGCTCCCATAATGTCGAAGCCTCAGCCTTTGCCCTCAACGAGGCGATTCGCGGCTGTTTTCAGCAACGAGCGTTGGGGCTGACCGCTCGTCCGGCCGCCGAAGACGCAGGCATTTTGCTCGATTTGTTTTTCAACGGAGTTGCGAATCAGCAGCAGAACCATAAGGAGCCGGTATCGTGAAGCACCTCGTATTCCTTCTTGGCCAAGCATGTCTGGTATTGGTCCTGCTCGTCTTTCCGAGTTGTCAATCGTCCAGTTCGGAAGCGGCAAAAGCACAAGAGCAAGCCGCGGTTGCTCCACCCCCGCCCCTTACCGTTCAGGTCGCACAGCCGGCCGTGCGCACCGTGACACGGACCGGCCAAGGACAGGGCGCGTTGTTCGCCAAAGAAAGCATCATTTTGTCGAATAAGAAGGAAGGCTACGTCCAGCAAGTGCACGTTGACTTTGGTGACAAAGTGAAAAAAGGCCAGCTCCTGGCCGAGATGGAGCGGGAAGAACTCGCCCTGGAGGTCGAAGTACAGGAAAGTGAGCTCAAGCAGGCGGAAGCCAACTTCATTCGCGCGCGGGCCGAATATACCCGCGCCAAGGAGCTGGCCGCAGAAAACCTGATTCCCGCGCAACGGCTGGATACCAATGAGGCCGACTATAAAGTGACGGAGGCACGCGTCCGCACCGCGGAAAAGATCCTGGCTCTCGCGCGGAAACGCCTGCGCGATACCCGGATTGTTTCGCCCGTCAACGGCTTTGTCCAAGAACGTTTTGTGAATCCTGGCGAATACAAGCAGGATGCCTCACAACTGCTCGAACTCGTCGTGGTCAACCCGCTCAAGCTGCGCTCCCCCGTGCCGGAACGCTTTGCCGCGGTGGCCGAGACGGGCATGTCGCTTCGGGTCGAAGTCGAAGCGCTGCCTGGGCAGGTTTTTGAAGGGTTTCTGACCCGCATGGCCGCCCGGGTGGACCACAGGACACGCTCCCTCCTGATTGAAGCCGAGATCCCCAATCCTGAGGGAAAACTCCGGCCGGGCTATTTTGCGCGTATTACCGGCGTGCTCGGAGAAGAAGACGCCCTCTTCATTCCACGTACCGGTTTGGCGCGCTTTGCCGGTGTTGAGCGCATCTTTATTGTCGAGGATAACGTCGTCACCTCGCGTGAGGTCACCTCGGGCATGGAGGACGGTGACTGGATAGAAATTGCCACCGGGCTTGCTGCCGGAGAAACGGTCGCCGTCAGCGTCCTCAACCGTCTGGCTGATGGGATGACCGTGCAAACTCAAGAGGTCCTTGGGTCTGCTGGGTCTTTGGGCCTCAAGGACTCAACCGACTCCTTATCTCAAACCCAGTGAGCCCTGTGGAGCGCGTATGATTCTTGCCGATGTGTGTGTTCGTCGACCCGTCTTTGCCACCATGCTTGTTGGAGTGCTCGTGGTGGCAGGCTGGTTTTCCTACAAGAGTCTCACCCTGGAATTGATGCCCAAGGTCGAAATGCCGGTTGTCACCGTGACAACCACCCTGCCCGGTGCCGGCCCGGAGGAGATTGAAGCCCAGGTGACCAAGATCATTGAGGAAGCCATCAACACCGTCAGTGGGATTGATGAGCTGCGGTCAGTCACCCGTGAAGGGTTATCCCAGGTTATCGTCCAGTTCGTCCTGGAGAAGGACCTCGGCATTGCCGCTCAAGAAGTCCGTGACAAGGTGGGCACGGTCCTGGCCGACCTGCCCGAAGATGCCGACCCGCCGATTGTCGAGAAGTTCGATATTGATGCCACGCCGATTGCGACCATTACCGTCTCGGGCTTTCGCGGTCTGAAAGAGCTGACCGAAATTGCGGAGAATCAGGTCAAAGAGCCGCTGGAGTCGGTGACCGGGGTCGGCGCTATTGACGTCTTAGGCGGGCGGAAACGAGAGATTCATATCCTGGTTGATCCCGATCGCCTCAAGGCCTACGGGCTGGCAATCCGGACCGTCGCCGAGGCCCTGGCCAAGCAGAATGTCGAATTTCCGGGCGGACGCATCACCCAAGAGAGCGGCGAGACCGTCCTGCGGACGCTCGGACGGGTCAAATCGGTCCGCGAGTTCGAAGATATCGTGGTCGCCACCAATGACGGCGTGCCCATTACCCTGGCCGATATTGGCCGGGTCGAAGACGGCGTTGAAGAGCCACGCTCATTGTCCCGCTACGACGGCAAGAACGCCGTGTCTCTAATCATTCGCAAACAGTCCGGGTCGAACACGGTTGCCGCAGTCGAGGCGGTTCAGGAGCGTCTGGCTGATGTTCGGCAGCTCCTCCCGCCGGGTGTCGAAGCGTTGGTGACGCGCGATCAGTCGGATTTTGTCAAAGCTTCGGTGCACGAGGTCCAGCAGCACCTCATCCTGGGCTCGCTGTTTGCCAGCATTATTGTATATTTCTTTCTCGGCAATCTGCGCTCAACCCTGATTGCCGCCATCGCGATTCCGGTTTCCATCATCTCGACCTATACCCTCCTGGCCGCGGCCGGCTATTCCCTCAATCGCATCACCCTGCTGGGGCTCACTTTGGCCGTGGGCATTGTCATTGATGACGCGATTGTCGTGCTGGAAAACATTTATCGCTACATCGAAGAAAAAGGCATGAACGCCTTTGAGGCCGCGCGCGCCGCCACCGCCGAGGTGGGCCTGGCCGTCAGCGCGACCACCCTGTCGCTGGTTGTCATCTTCATTCCGGTTGGCTTTCTCAAGGGGATCGTCGGCATGTGGCTGAGCAGCTTCGGGTTTACCATGGCATTCGCGATCATGGTCTCCCTGCTGGTCGCTTTTACCCTGACGCCCATGTTGTGCTCGCGCTTTCTGCCCAAACACCTCGACGACCACGCCCATTCCTCACGCGAGTCACGCTTCTACGGGCTCATCGATCGTTCCTATACCGCTATGCTGAAGTGGTCGATGCGCCACCGCTGGGCGATTGTGTGCCTCACCCTGGGCGTGTTTGTTTCCACCCCTTTTATTGCGGGTCTTGTCCGCCCCAGCCTGATGGCCAGCGACGACCGAGGGGAGTTTGAAATCAATATCAAGACACCCCCCGGTTATTCGCTGGCGCAAACTGACGCCGTGACACGTCAGATTGAGGAAGAAATTCATCCTCTTCCGGGTGTGAACCATCTGCTGACCGAGATTGGCTCAACCGTCGGTGAGTCGGTGACAAAGTCGAAAATCGTGGTCACCCTCAAGCATTACTCCGAGCGAACCCTGCACCAGAGTCAGGTCATGGATTTGGCCCGTGAGAAGGTCCGGGGATTCCCCAATCTCAGGATCAGCGTGGACCAGATTTTGCCGGTCAGTGGCGGAGGTATCCAGAATGTGGATGTCTCGTATAACTTGCGTGGCCCGGACCTGGAAACGCTCCAACAATATTCCGAAGATTTGAAAACCCGCGCCCAGAACATGCCCGGCCTGCGAGATGTGGACTCGACCTTCGAGGGTGGGAACCCCGAACTCCAAGTCCATCTCAACCGACGGAAATCTTCCGATCTCGGCATTGAGGCCGCGGATATTGCCTCGACCCTGCGTATTATGATCGCGGGTGAGAAAATTACGACCTATCGCGAAGGCGATGAGTTATACGATGTGCGCCTGCGCCTGACGCCTGAGAGTCGGAATCGGCCCGAGGTGATTCAACAGGTCGCGGTCCCGTCAGCGTCCGTGGGGCAGGTCATACTCAATAATGTGGTCAATCTGGTTCCCGGCACCGGGCCGGTGCAAATTGACCGCCAGGACCGACAGCGCCAGATTACGATTACCGGCAACCTGGCCAAAGACAAGGCGCTCGGCGACGCCATTGCCGACATTGACGCCGAGGTCGAGGAAATGGGCCTGCCGCTGGGCTATACCACCGGGGTAACCGGCATGGGCAAGATGTTTGAAGAGATGATGGAAAGCTTTCAGATCGCTTTTCTGTTGTCCATTATTGGCATGTATATGGTCCTGGCGGCACAGTTTGAGAGTTTTCTGCACCCCATTACCATTATGCTGTCCCTGCCCCTGGCCGTGCCCTTTGCCTTGCTGGCGCTGTATATCGCGGGCCAGCATCTGGCGCTGTTCGCGATTCTGGGCATGCTGTTATTATTCGGGATCGTGAAGAAAAACTCGATTTTGCAAATCGACCATACGATCAATCTGCGGGCCGCGGGCCTGCCGCGCGACGAGGCCATTCTGCGGGCCAATAAAGAACGCCTGCGCCCGATTCTGATGACGACCCTGGCCCTCGTGGCCGGCATGATTCCGATTCTCATCGGCCAAGGCCCCGCCGCGGAAAGTCATCGGGGCATTGCAGTTGTCGTGATTGGCGGACAGAGTTTATGCTTGTTGATCACCTTATTGGTGACCCCGGTCGCCTATTCCTTATTCGATGATCTCGAATCGTGGATAGGGCGCACGATGCCGGCTCTGAAAGGCCTGCCGCGCCGGATTTTTCGGCGCAAGCCGGTGCAAACATCGCCTTCGGTTCCAGCCCAAATAAAAGAAGAGGAAGCCTTCGGGGATTAAACGGGGTCAGTCCACATCGCCGCATTCTCGGGGTCTCCAATGGTCGTTCACGAGAAAAATCTAAATGAAATCTGTATAGTCAGGAGGACTTTACCATGGCCAAGGACGTATTGAGTTCGCCCTCTCTCAACAGACTGTCTGCAATAGGATCGATTGCTACAGCTGTCGCAGCAATGGTCGCGGCAGGGACGTTCATTTTCACACTTCTGTCCTATTCCTCAAATATCCAAAGAGCGTCTGCTGAGAAACTGCGTAGTGATCTGCAGGCATACGCGCAGGAATCCCAAACGCTGAGTCAACTACTCAATGATGGTTCAGCGTTGATTATGGGAGTAGCAAAAATTACAGAAGAGTTGAAAGAACGGCTCGGCCCCTCAGCAACTCCAACCGACTTCTGGCGTACTTTGGACGATAACCCAACCATGCTGTCGATTATCGTTGTCGGCTGGAATGAGTCCAAAAGTTCGGAACGCCTGAACGCTATTAGAGACTCTCAACGGCGAATATCACTTCGTCTTACCGGCTCCCTGTCGCTCCTTCATTATACTGACATGCTGTACGATAACATTGTTCAAGATGCATATTCCCCAACACCATATTACACCGTGATAGAGAAGGGCAAGAATTCCATTCTGCAATCCCTAAGGAATGAAAAATCGTTACCAATGATCTTAAGAAGCATTTCAGCCCAACTCGACGGCGGAGTCAGGAGATACTACATAGTACGCCATAAGAAGGCAGTAGAGAAGATTAACAAATTTATTCAAGATGCCACTCAATGCCTTACCAAGCTTCGTGACAAAGATCTCGCTCGGTTGTCACAAGCCTCTGTTCCTGCCGCCGCCGACCAAAGCGAGACAGTAACCGGGGCAGTGCATATACTGCTTAAGGATATGCGTACATATCTCGGAGATCAGGATTACGAGCGACTTTCTTCTCTCATGGAAGAAATCAAACGTGAGGTAACCAAGGATAAGGCGACTCTCATAGAAGACGCAGAAGAAATCGGGCGTGAACTGGACTAAGAAGAAAGCTTCTGAGAAGTCTGATGGCGAGCCAAACCGCTTGCAGTAAGACGGAGCGCATGACTGCACTCGAATTCGACACTCACAAGATCGTCAAGGCACTCAGGGAAGCCAGGACCGACGAATCCCCAGTCGTTGTGACGGTCGGTCAGGCTGTAGGCAAATATGGCAACTAAAGCCAATTTCGTCGAAGTCAAGGCAGTAGACCGATCCCGCCATATTGGAATCCCGGCTCTCCTGTCACCTGTGGTTATGGCCACAGGTCATTGTCGGCCTCACCACCCCATTAGAAGCTAACGGCATGGCCAGCGGAGCGGCAGCTGCCGCTCCGCTAGTCAGTTTTTCGTGCCGCCCTGCGGTTGCGTGGGAGTTTCTGAATCCCCAGCATAGACTTTGAGGCTCTGCCAGCGGCGCAACAGCACCTTGCCGGGCGGGAAATCGGGCGGCTGGGACACGTCCGCAGCCCGGCAGAGATGCACTTCCACTTTGCCCCGGCTGCCGCGCGCCTTGGAATGCCAGGCCGCCAGCCTGGCCGCGTGCACCAGGACCGCGGGCGGTAGTTCGGCGAGCCGGTCGGGGTTGCGGACCACCACATGACTGCCGGGAAAGTTGACCACGTGCAGCCAGAAGTCTTCAGGCTCCGCAACCTCGAAGGTCAGCCGGTCATTCTGGGTATCCCCTTTGCCCACCAGAATCTCAAAGCCCTCAAAATAGACGGTTCGGAAAGGTCGGCCCTTACTCGCCATGGTCTCTTCTCAACTCTGGCGTTTCAGCGTTTGCATATTTTGGAAGATATATGGTACAGGGGGGCTATTCCATACACAGCATTATTATCGTTCCCGGCTTGTCCGATACAGGACGCTCGGGGTTGAGCAGTAATGTACGGGGAGGGACCTCTGATGGCAGCAACAGCTATGTCAGCCTCAGTCGAAAGGCAAGCCGTCCGGATAGAGGAAATGAAGCACGACAAAACCGTGCACGCCGAGATGCCGTTCATGCGCTTTCTGGTCATCGGCGCCGGCCTGGGGCTGCTGTCTCTGGTTCTCATCAGACTGTGGCAGGGCGAGTGGTGGTTCCCGGTCGGTCTGGACGCGACGACACCCGAGTTTGCGACCTATTGGCTGGGTCTGCTGTACGTCGAGTGGATCGTCATTATTTCCGCCGCCGTCATCGGCTTTGTATCCTATCGCAAACCCTGTTCGGCCTGCGCCGTTCAGAAAAAAGAACTGGGGCGCATCGACCCCGAGCACGAGCTCAACCACATCGGGAAGCTGTGGGCCACGGTGGCGGTGGCAGCCATGTTCGGCTTTGGGGTCAGCTATTTTGCCGAGCAAGACGCCTCGTGGCATCAAATCGTGGTACGCGATACGGCCTTTACGCCCAGCCACATTCCCCTCTTCTTCTATACCTTTCCCATGCTGCTCATCATGACCGGCGTCAGCTCCTGGTACGCCTATAACCGCCTGCACCATCTCTACGTCGGTGAAGGGGGCAAAGGCATCCCCATCTGCTATCTGCTGTTTCCGGCCGGCGGCTGGTTCCTGTTCGCCAATGTGGCGTTTAACGAGCTGGGGCACTCAAGCTGGATTACCGAAGAACTGTTCGTGCAGCCCTACCATTTTCCGTTTGCCTGGGCGACGTATTTCTTTTTTGCCGGGTTTGCGCTGCTGTTCAAGACCGTGCCGCGCATCTTTGAAAACCTGGGAGCAATGACCGAGCAGGCGTCAGCCGAGGCGAAGGCTTCATCTTAGGCTACCGATTCGTCTGCCGGCGGACTGTCGTAACGCACGGCGTTCAGGAAGGGGCGGGCCTCAGGAGAGGTTAAAAACAATGAAGGCCGAGGAACTTGCCGCGCTTGGCCATCACAAGATGGCCAAGGTCTTTGATGTCATTCTGCTCCTGGCCCTGATCGGCTTTTTCACCGTCATTCCCCACGTCAGTCGTATGCTCTATATGGGCGACTGGGATTTCTGGGTGGATTGGAAGGATAAGCTGTGGTGGCCGATCGCCGGCCCGAGCGCCGCCCTGTTGGTGACCGCGGTGGGTCACTATCTGGCCTGGTATTATCTGCGCCTGCCGCTGGGAGCCACGTTTACCGCGGTATTTGTTTTGGTTGGCGCCTGGCTGAGTCGGATATTCAGCTTTTACGGCCTGGAGTATTATCCGCTCAATTTTGTCTGGCCGGCCACAACGATACCCATGGCGCTGGCGCTTGACCTGATTCTCTTTTGGTCACGCAGCTATCTGGCGACGAGTCTGATCGGCGGGTTTCTCTGGGGGTTCCTCTTTTATCCGGTGAACTGGCTGATGCTCATGCCCTTCCTGCAGCCGGTGACGCTGTTTGGCAAGACCTTTACCATTGCCGATTTGATGGGCTATTACTTCATCCGCCCTCAAACACCGGAATACCTACGTCGGATTGATGAAGGTACGCTGCAAGCCTTCCTGGGCCAGCGTATCTGGATCAGCGTGTTAATGGCCGGCATTACCTGCACCATCATGTATTGGGTTGGCATCGGCATCGGAAAAGCGCTCGGCGTTATGCCGCTGCAGAAAGTCCTGCGCCAAACCTGACCAGGATTGACTGGATTAAAGGATGAACAGGAGTATTGCTGGCCAGGTCGGGCGGCCGAACCGAGGACCGGGGAGGGGTGTTTTGATTTCTGTCATCCTGGCCCTCGGCCTTGCTGCGGCTTCGTTTGTCTATGCGCCCGTTGCCCAGGCTCATGGTGAGCACAACCTCGAACCGTTTGTCCGCATGCGCGGGGTCTCGTTTTTTAATGTGGAGTTCTCGCACGAGCGACTCGCCGTCAACGAGACCATGACCGTCACCGGCAAGTTCAGAGTGATGAACTCCTGGCCGCGCATGCTGACCACGCCGGAGTTGTCCTGGGTAGGCATCCTGGTGCCGGGTCCGAAACTCGCCGTGCGCGAACGCTGGGTGAATGACCGTTTTATCCAGAATGCGTTTAATGTCGAGTTAGGAGGGATCTACGATTTCAAGATGATTCTCCAGGCGCGCGAGCCGGGCCGGTATCATATCCATCCAATGGTCAATCTGTCCGGTACGGGCGGGCTGGTTGGCCCGGCCAAGTGGGTCACGGTCGTGCCGGGTGACGCCCCGCCATCCTATACCGTACAGATTCCGGCAACCGGCGAGACCATAGACCTGGAGCACTATGGGTTTGGGCGGGTTGTCGGCTGGCATGTCGTGTTCGGGATTCTCGGGCTGGCCTGGCTGGGCTATTGGGCCAGACGGCCGCTGCTCGTCCGTCACGTGCTCCTGTTGAAAGGCGTTGATGAGGAACAAATCACGCCCGCCGACCGTCGGGCTTCTCTTATTTTTGGCGTAGTCTTGGTTGTCCTGGTTATCGGAGGATTATTGGTCACGAACTCGGGCCGCCCGCCGATCATTCCCCACCAAGCCGCCAGAATGTGGGACCTGTCCGGCCTCCCACACCCGAGTGCCGTCCAGACCCAGGTCAAAGAGTTGCGCTATAACACCACCGAGCGTTCCCTGAGTATGCAAGTTGAAGCGACCAACACCTCGGATCAAGCGGTGGTCTTACGCAAGTTCACGACCAGTTATTTGTCTTTCATCAATCCCACCACGCACGACCTTTATCCGGATGCGCAAGGCGAGGTTCCGACGATGCAGGTGGAGCCCGATGGATTCATCCAGCCGGGCGAAACAAAGCTGCTGATGCTGACAATGCAGGATGCCATCTGGGAAACTGATCGGTTTATCGAGTTCGACCAGCCCCAGATTACCGCGGCCGGCGTGCTCGTCTTCACCGATGCCCAGCCGCTTGCCGTCGAAGACCTGCAACCTATCATGATGGGCAACAGCCGCGAAGGCTTGGGCGTTCCGTGGGAGCACATCTCCAGCCTGAACGAGGTCTATTCCAACATCCAGATTGATTTTGGACAGGCCGACTTCTGAAAAGCACAACGAGATTGAACGAACAGAAGTCACAATAGGACTTAGGCTTCCCAGTCTACCCCGTGCGCAGACATCCTGTACACAAGACCTTGACACGTCTCGTATCGTTTTTTAGGGTAGACCTTTGTTAAAAAACAGCCAGAGAGATTCAATGCAAGTTTTCATTAGTCATGCACAAGCGGATGAACCGCTCGTCGGAAACATCTCCTCTGTCCTGAAAGAAGCCGGGCTTAAGGTTTGGGAAGCGAATAGCTGTCTCATGCCGGGCGACAACCTCGGCTACGAGGTCGCACGGGCTCTCGAAGAGTCCCAGGCCATGGTTGTACTGCTGACACCTGAGGCGTTGCACTCGCCCTGGGTAAAGTGGGAAATCGAATGCGCTCTGAGTGGCACCCGTTATCGTAACCGCCTGATCCCGGTATTGGTAGGCGATCCCCAGCAGCTACCGGAGGACGATATACCCTGGATACTTCGGCGTCTCCCACAGTTCACGGTCAGTGAACACGGGGACAATGAAACCGAAATCAAACCAATCGCAGACGCAATCCTCAGCCACGCCTGATGTCGCGTTCTCTCGACAAAGCGTATCCCTCTCTAGTGCCAAAGGAAGTTTTCCTCTCTCATTCCGATCAGGATCGACCCTTTGCTGCCAACTTGGCTGCAATGATGCGACGCCACGAGGTTCCAGTCTGGTACAGCCGTACCAACATCCGTGGTGGTCAACAGTGGCACGACGAAATCGGTGCTGCTCTCCAACGTTGTGACTGGTTCGTACTCGTTCTGTCCCCGAACGCCGTAGGCTCTATGTGGGTAAGGAGAGAACTGTTGTATGCCCTCCAACAGAGACGCTTCGATAATAAGATCATCCCGATTCTGTACCGGGATTGCGCCTACGACGAGTTATCCTGGACGTTGTCGCAGTTTCAGATGATCGAATATGGGGAGGACGTTACGGAGGGTGATCGCAAGCTCTTGCGGGTATGGGGATTGGGGTATACGCCGCCATAGAGTTCCCGGTCAAGGCCGACAAGAAACTCCTTACGATTGAGGACAACGAGCCGCTACTTAAGAGCTACAGATGCTTTCTTGCTCTAGCTAACCGCCTCTATGCGGAAAAGGGCGACTTTTTTCTCCAACCTCACAGTACATCGGTTGTATGGGGTGGCATCCCTGAGGAGTGGGGCAACACTCTGTCGCGCCCCGACCCCGAGTCCGTGGCCTCATCGACTGCCTGCACCGATGGTATCGACAGTAGCGACCCAGGCTGTAGCGATACGCCGCCACCCCTACCGGCCCTGCCCCCGCACTGGACGGTTGATAAGGCAGACAGCCCGAAGCCTCCGCAGGGCTATCGTCTGATAAAAGCAACCCGGTAGAACCTGAACAGGATGAGACGTAGTTCTACGGTATCAGCACCACCTTGCCGTAGGCTTTGCCTGATCCGCTGACGGCGCGGTGAGCCTGGGCGGCTTCGGCCAGGGGGAGTTCCTGTCCGATCACGGGCCGGAGCGTACCGTTGGCCAGGCCGGCCACAAGGGCCGAGTGGATGCGGACATGATCCTGCGGCGTGGCGTTGCGTAAGGTCATGCCGATGATGGAGGCGTCCCGCATCATAGCCGCGCGTGGATTGATCTCGATTGTGCCCTGGTTCCTCTCACCTCGATTGCCAATGACAACCACCCGTCCGCGCATGGCGAGCAGGTCGATATCCTTGGCGAGATTAACGTTGGCCAGCATCTCCAAAATAACATCAACGCCCCGCTCACCCGTCAGGGTCTTCACCTCTTCCAGATACGACACGGCACTATGATCGAGGACGTGCTGCGCGCCTTGTTCGGATACGAGTTGACGCCCGCGTTCCGTACTGGCGGTCCCAATCACCGTCATGCCAGCGGCCCGGCCGAGCTGTACCCCGGCAATACCCACCCCACCGCTGGCCCCGTGTACAAAAAGCGTTTCGCCAGGTGCGGCATGACCACAGTGGAAGAGGGCTTGATAGGCGGTGGCATAGGGCACAAACACGGCGGCCCCTTGGGCGAATGACGCCTGCTCGCCCAGCGGGTGCACCTGCTCCTGTTTGCATAACGCCTGTTCGGCATACGTGCCGCTGAGAGAACCGGCCAGATACACCCGGTCGCCCACAGCAACCCGATCCACCCCCTCGCCCACAGCCTCAATCACGCCGGCCCCGTCCGAACCGGGCGTGAACGGGGTAGGCGGCTTGGGGTAAATACCGGACCGAATATAGGTCTCAACCGGATTGACGCCGACCGCGTGCATGCGCACAACGACTTGACCCGCCCCAGGAGTCAGATCCGCGACTTCTTCGAGCTGCAATACCTCTGGTTCACCAAACTCGTGTATCCGAATAGCTTTCATAGCGTTTACTCACTTCCACGGCGGTTTGCCATTATTGAGCAGCTTGCAAATCCTGGGTATCGAGCGCGGCCAGCATCTCCGCGACGGTCGTCATCTTCTCACGCGGCTTGCCCACTTTTTTCCCGTTCTCGACCTCTATCTGATCCAGATATTTCCAGTCAGCAAAAGAGACATAGCGAACACTCTTCTCAGCCAGCAGAGCAGAAATGGCGTCTTCACTGGCGCTGATGGTATCGGGCACTTTACCCTGTTGCAGGTCTTCCAGCATCAGCCCGACGGTTTCAATCGCGTCCGGCTTATTCGTCCCCACCACGCCGGACGGCCCGCGCTTGATCCAGCCGGCAACGTACAGCCGCTCAACGGGCGCCTGTGTTTCCGGATCAATGACCCGACCGGTTTGATTCGGAATAATCCCCGCGCGCTCGTCAAACGGAACGTCCTTCAGCGGATGGCCTTTATAACCGATGGAGCGAAAGACCATCTGGATATTCGGCAGCTCCTCGTATTCTCCGGTTCCGCGCGCGCGCAGCGTCCCGCTGTCATCCTTTACCAGACGGTTTTTTTCGAGCTTCACGCCCTCAACGTTCTCGGTCCCGTAGAGTTCAACCGGAGAAACAAAAAATCGCGCCCGAATCTTCCTGGGGGCGGTGCCTTCGCCCTTGGGAATCTGGGCCGTCAGGATATCCATATTCCGCTGATGCACAGGCTCCGTGGCCTGCGCAAGGAACTCGGCATTCGCCTCATCAAGTTCGAGGTCTTTCGGCTCGACGACCAGATCGGTGATCGGCATTTCTGTCAGTTCCCGAATCTCGGGATTGGTAAAGGCCGCTTGCGCCGGCCCCCGTCGCCCCAGCAGATAGATCTCCTTGACCGCGCTTTTCTTGAGCGCTTCAAGCGCATAGTCGGCAATATCCGTTTTTGAGAGTTCTTCAATAGAGCGGGCCAGAATCCGGGCGACATCCATAGCCACGTTGCCGTTTCCGATCACGGCGACGCGTTCAACATTGCTCAGGTCATAGTTGAGATCGCGATAATCGGGATGCCCGTTATACCAGCCGACAAAGATCGTCGCCGGATCGCTGCCGACCAGGTCTTCACCCGGAATACCGAGCTGCCGGTCGGATTCCGCGCCGGTTGAAAACAACACCTGATGGTAGTGGGCCAGGGTATCGGCCAGCCGGAGATCTTCGCCAAAGGTCACGTTTCCGAAAAAGCGAAAGCCGGGCCGACTGGCAAATTTTTCGTACTGTCGAATGACCGCTTTAATTTTTTGATGATCCGGCGCCACGCCGCCCCGGACCAACCCATACGGAGTCGGCAGACGGTCAAACAGGTCAACCCGGACAGCAATATCTTTTTGCCGAAGCAGTTCGCCAACCGCGTAGAATCCAGCCGGTCCCGAGCCAAAAATAGCGACGCGGAGGGGGTTTGTTTCAGAGCCAATCTGGTCCGTCATGCCTTACCTTTCCCAAGGAGAGATACTCTATTCTCTCCAATACTCTTCTCGTGCGAAACCCGTTTGCTATACAGAGAACCCCGCGACCCGTCAACTAGGCGGGAAGGCTCAGGATTCTCCAGGGTGAAGGGTACCGTCCGCTGCCGGACGAATCAATTATGGCAGAGTCCGCTTTTCATTTTCAAACTGAGACCATAAGATGCAGCGTCGATTGCACGAGGAGGACAGTCCAATGAGTGAAAATGGAAATCCGAACATTCGCTTTGGCATGTGGTATGATTTTCGTAACCCGCCGGCCTGGAAGCGCCCCTATGACCAGCTCTACAACGAAATCATCGACCAGATCGTGTGGGGAGAGGAGAGCGGCTTTGATGACATCTGGCTGTCCGAGCACCATTTTATCGAGGATGGATATTCTCCTTCGCTGATGCCGATTGCCGCCGCGATTGCCTCCCGAACCAAGAAAATTCATATCGGGACGAGTGTGGTGCTCATGCCTTTCCACAATCCGGTCCGGATGGCTGAAGACGCAGCCACAGTGGACGTGATTTCGGGTGGTCGATTCGAGCTGGGTGTGGGCGTGGGGTATAAAGTCGAAGAGTTTGAGAGCTTCGCAATTTCGAGTAAAGAGCGCGGCGCTCGTACGAATGAGGGCCTCGAAATCATTCGTCGCCTGTGGGAGGGCGAGACCCTGACGTTTGAGGGCAAATACTACACGGTGACCAAAGCCAAGCTCACCCCGGAGCCGATTCAGCAACCCCGGCCACCGATTTGGGTCGGCGGCTTCACCCCGCCGGCACTTCGGCGGGCGGCAAAGTATGGTGACGGCTATATCGGCGTCGGCCCGCTGAAAGAGGCATATGAACGCTATGTGACCGCCCTGGAGAAAGTTGGCAAACCCACAACGGATATTCGCCTCGCGGGTGGCTATTTTTGGCTGATTCCGTCCGAAGACCCGGACAAGACCTGGAACGAAGCCGCCGAACACGTCCGCTATCAGGTTAATGCCTATGCCGAGTGGTCGGAAAAGGCCGGCATGCCCCTGTTTCCAAAGGTGCCGAATACAGCGGCATTACGTGAATCGGGCCTGTTCCAGGTGGTAGACGTGGATACCTGCATTCAGATGATCCGTGACTATGCCTTGGAGACCCCGCTGACGCATTATTATTCGTGGACGCTGCCGCCGGGCCTGCCGGCGAGTTGGATTCAGCCCCATCTGGAGTTGTTTACCAGCAAAGTTATTCCGGCCTTTCGTTAATACGGATAGGATAATCAGCTATGACCATGTGGATGGTGCGAGCGGGACGCGATAGTGTCCTGTTCCAGTCGTTTATAGATCAAGGGCTTGTCGCGATCGGCTGGAAAAGGGCAGGAGACCTGACTGCTTTCCAGACACGAGACGAGATATTGGCAAAGGTCCGTGAGCAGCGGCCGAACTCGAAACAGACTGTTCAAGCAGGCATCCTCTACCGATTCTCGAAGGATATGAATATCGGCGAGCATGTGATCACCTACGACCAGACAAGACGAATCTATGCTGTAGGCGAAATTAGCAGCGATTATCGATTTGAAACTGCTTTTGATACTCATTTGACCGGGACCGCTCCCTTCGCGAACGTTCGCACGATACGGTGGCGGAAGACTCGGATCCCTCGCGATAATCTTTCAACCACGACTAGGAATACATTGGGGTCTGCGCTCACGGTGTTTCGTTTATCTAATGACGCTGAGCAAGACGTTTTACGCGCTCTTGAAGGTAGCCCCATGCCTTCCAGCGCTGAGATAAATGCAGATAGTGCAGACAAAGTCGAAAATGAAGACCTGTTAGAGGATATTGAGGCTCGCAGCATCGAGGCTCGCAGCATCGAGTTTATCAAAGACTACGTCGTTGGCTTGAGTTGGGAAGATATACAGGAATTGGTGGCTGGTCTGCTTCGTGCGATGGGATACAAAACCCGCGTGTCGGCAGCCGGTCCTGACCGTGGGAAGGATATCATAGCCTCGCCTGACCGTTTTGGATTCGATAGTCCCAGGATCGTAGTTGAGGTGAAGCACAGACCGGGTTCGACTATGGGCTCTCAGGAAATCCGCAGTTTCCTAGGCGGCCGTCACCCGAACGATAAGGGCCTCTACGTCAGTACGGGCGGATTCTCAAAAGAGGCTCACTACGAAGCGGAACGGGCCGACATTCTAGTCACACTTGTAGGGCTCGACGAGCTAGTTGTATTACTGATGGACAATTATGAGTACCTGGACACTCAGACCCGAACGTTAGTGCCGTTAAAACGAATTTATTGGCCTATGAACTAATTCTCGCAGGCTGTGGATCGACGTATGTCTCTCTACACTTGATAAAAGGAGGAAAGACATGGACCTTCAGCCTCCCGGCGTTTTTACCTTTCTGGATGGACTCACGGGCGCCCAGACCGGCCAGCTCGCCCGCAGAGTCGAACAGCTCGGCTATAGCGCCCTGTGGTTTCCCGAGACCCTGGGCCGCGAAAGCTTCTCGTTTGCCTCCTATTTGCTGAGCCAAACCGAGCGTCTGGTCATCGCCACCGGTATTGTGGTGACCTATGCGTATGAGCCAATTGCGATTGCCAATGCCACCCGGACGCTCGCCGAGCTCTACGGCGACCGCTTTGTGCTTGGCCTGGGCGTGAGTAATGCACAGGGCAATGCCCGGCGCGGCATTCCGTATGGCAAGCCTCTCAGCTTCACGCGTGAGTATCTGACCAAGATGAAAGCCGTACCGTACGCCGCACCAGCCCCGCAAAACGATTCACCTGTCGTGCTGGCCGGGATGATGCCCAAGATGCTTGCCCTGGCCGCAACGCAGACTCAGGGGACGCATACCTATTTCACCGTAGTTGAGCAGATTGCGGCGACCCGCAAGGCCCTTGGGCCGGAACCGTGGCTGTGTGCTGAGTTGGGCGTCATGCTGGAGTCGGACGCGGATACGGCCCGTACTGCCGCCCGCAGTTATATGCAGACCTATCTCCAAATCGATCACTACGTCCAACGCTTCAAAGAAGTCGGTTTTACCGACGCCGATGTAGCAAACGACGGCAGTGACCGGCTCGTGGACGCGGTCATTGCCTGGGGGGACGAAGCAAAAATTCGTGAGCGGATTGCCGCCTATTATGAGGCCGGGGCGTCCCACGTGTGTATCATGCCGCTGAGCCCCAAGGGTGGTATGGTACCGGACGAGCGGGCGATTGAGGTGTTAGCGCCGGAGAGATAGCGTGGCGTACTCCCGGCCCTCGTCTCACCGGATATGGTGTGCGAGTAAGCTTCTTCGACTGATAAAAGGAGGGAAGACATGAAACTCGGACTCTTTGGCATCAATATGGGACCGTGCAGTACGCCGGACGCATCGGCGCGGGTGGCGCAGGCAGCCGAGGCCGCAGGGTTTGAATCCGTCTGGGCGGGCGAGCACATTGTGTTACCTGACCCGCAGGAGCCGCCCTCACCGTTACCCCCAACCTACCCCATGCTCGACCCCAATATTGCCTTTGCCTTTCTGGCCGGCCAGACCCAAACCATCCGCATGGGAACCGGCATTATCATCCTGCCGCAGCGGAATCCGCTGGTGCTGGCAAAAGAGATGGCCAGCCTCGACGTTCTGTCAGGCGGACGCCTGATCTTTGGCGTCGGCATTGGCTATCTCAGGCCGGAATTTGACGCCCTCGGAGCGCCATTCAGTTATAAAGGGCCGCGCACGCTCGATTACGTTGATGCCATGCGGGCTATTTGGAGCCAGGACGACCCGTCCTATCAGGGACAGTTCGCCTCTTTTAGCGGTGTCAAGGCATTTCCCAAGCCAGTCCAGCAGTCTGGTCCGCCGGTGGTGTTTGGCGGTATGACCCCCCAGGCGTTTCAGCGTTCCGTGACTCATGGCGACGGCTGGTACGGCTTTGCCCTTGATGTGGACGGAACCAAAAAATGCCTCGACGGTTTGCGGGCTGCCGGAGAACACAATGAACGCCCGAGCAGCTTAGGCAAACTGGAAATCAGCGTGACGCCGGTTGGACGGATCGATCTCGACAAGGCCAAACGTTATGCGGACCTGGGCGTCGATCGTTTGATTTTACTCTTCCCGCCCAAAGGGGACGCCCTGTTTACCCTCAGCGCCACTGAGACGGAAATTACGGATTACGTCAAAGAGATTGGGGACACGGTTATTGGGCGGGTCTAGCTGTAGGGGCGGACCCCCGTGTCCACCCGGCGTCTCTACCCTGTCTGCGTCCGTCCTCGTTGCTTCACGCCCTCTACCCTGGTGGCAATCGCCCCTGGAGTAACGCCCCGGACCTGTTCACGCCAGGCGGTTGATTCGAGTTGGAGCCCGTCGTTGAGCGTCCGGGCATAGCCCTCGTTAATCACGCGCTTCATGTTGCGCAGCATGTCTGGCAGACACGACAGCATATCTTTTGCCAAGGCATGACAGGTTGGCAGCAAGTCATCAGGTGCAACAACGCGGTTCACCAGTCCCCAGGCTTCGGCCTGCTGGGCAGACAGATAGTTGCCGGTCAAAGACAATTCACGCGCCCGGTAAATGCCAATCACGCGCGAGAGTTTCTGGCTCAGGCCCCACCCCGGCATGACCCCCATCCGGACATGTGTATCGGCGAAACGCGCGTCGCTGGATGCAATCAATACATCGCAGGCCAAGGCCAGCTCAAACCCGCCCGTAATGGCAAAACCATTGATCGCCCCAATAATGGGCCGGTCGAACGTTTCCATGACCCGCACCACGTCCATGCTGCCCTTCGTTGGTTGCGGTTCCTGTAAGGGCTCGCTCGTCCGGCTCAGCTCTTTGAGGTCCATACCCGCACAAAACGCCCGATCGGCTCCAGTCAGGATAACGACATGGGTAGCCGGGTCGCTTTGTAGCGAGGCAAAGGCGCTGACCATTCCGAGCCGGAGTTCCCGAGACAGGGCATTCATCGCCTGCGGGCGGTTCAGGGTCAGGGTTGCGATCCCATCGGCTTTCTCAAGCATGAGGACTGGTTCTGACATACAGTCTCCTCCTTAGGCTTGTTAGTATGCCCTGAGCGAGGCAGACCGCCAAGCGCCGGTCGTGTCCTCATTTGACGCTGCCCTGCCTAATGGTGTCCACTGAGCCTCTGTATCTCTCCTAATTTAAGATCATGGAGGGTCAGGGTTTCACCACCAATAAAATGAATGGTGACGGAGTTAGCAGGCCCCCGGCGATCCCGGTCTATATAGGCAATCGCGTCCAGATTGATGGTGTACTCCATTTCATCGCCTGGCTCGCCCTGTCTGATCTGTACCATTTTTGTGATGTCCTCCTTATGAGTCTTTATGCTGGGTTCCCGCGTTTCTTTCAATTCCCCCAAAAAATGTTCCAACTGCCTCATGAGGACAGTACCCAAGTGCCCGCTTCATTGACGCTCTCTACGTTCGTGTCTACACTCCTCTTCTTTTGAGCCCGAGCCCAACAGGGAGCAGCCAGGCGGGTTTTTTGGAACAACGGACAGCCCTTTCCTCAGCATCGGCCTTTACCTACCCCAGCTTCCAACGCTATTGGGCCGCCCGGCTGTGTGTCACCCTGGCCATTCAAATGCAGGCAGTGGCCATTGGCTGGCAGATCTACGATCTGACGCGCCGGCCGCTCGACCTCGGTCTGGTCGGCCTGGCGCAGTTTCTCCCGTCGCTCGGACTCGCGCTGGTGACCGGTCACGTCGCTGATCGCTATGACCGGCGGACCGTGATGGCGCTGTGCATCATCGTTGAGGCGCTGTGCGCCGTGCTCTTTTTGACCTTTACGCTGCAAGGCGGAACAAACACGCCCTTCCTCTTTGGCGTACTCGTCCTGTTCGGGACGGCGCGCGCCTTTGAGTTTCCGGCCTCCGTCGCCCTGATGCCCAATCTCGTGCCACCGCGCCTCTTTACCAATGCCGCAGCCTGGAGCTCGTCTTCGTGGCAGGTCGCAACCATTGTCGGCCCGGCCATCGGCGGGCTGCTCTACGCCATTGGACCGGAGACGGTGTATGGCTGCTGTGTGCTGATGTTTCTTCTTTCCGTTTTTTTAGTGAACACCATCCGTATTGAACACCGCGAGAAAGAGCAGAGGGCGGCTACCTGGGAGTCCGTTGTGGCTGGAATTTCTTTTATCCGGGGCCAGCCGGTTGTCCTGGGTGCAGTCTCACTCGACCTGTTTGCCGTGCTGTTGGGCGGAGCAACCGCCCTGCTGCCGGTCTATGCGCGGGATATTCTGCATGTTGGTCCCTGGGGGCTCGGGCTGCTGAGAAGCGCTCCGGCAGTTGGGGCGCTGGTCACGGCGCTGCTCATCGCCCGCCGGCCCATTCAGCGTCATGCGGGCGCGATTCTTCTGGGGGCGGTCGGGGTCTTCGGGCTGTCCATCGTCTGCTTTGGGCTGTCTCACAATCTGTGGCTGTCGCTGCTGGCCCTGACGATCCTGGGCGCGTCAGACATGATCAGCGTCGTCATTCGACGGGTCCTGGTGTTGGTGAAAACACCGGACGAGATGCGCGGCCGGGTCAGTGCGGTCGAGTCGGTCTTTATTGGCGCGTCAAACGAACTCGGGGAATTCGAGTCCGGCGTCACCGCGGCGTGGTTTGGGGTTGTACCCGCAGTGGTGCTGGGCGGACTCGGCACCCTGGCCGTTGTGGGCCTGTGGGTCCGCATCTTTCCGCAGTTGCGCCAAGTCGATTCCTTAGAGGGAGAGAGACTGGAAAGCCCTGGACATTGATTCCCCGCAGGGAAGGTATGACGCAGATGGCGTTCTCTGGCTGCCGGGGTGGGTTGCTTCCTGGCGGCCAGACTTTGATGAGGAATTCACCTCACCCCGCTAACAGCCAGATCATCCCACACCACCCCAGCACTAACCAGCCCGCCAGGAACCAGCCTGCCGCCTCCGGCACCACCCGCTGATGCAGCGGGAGCACCTGCCCCGGCAGACACCGGAACAGAAACACCGTTACCGCCGTCCCAAACAGGCCAGTCAGCCACAGACTCGACCCGGCCAGCCACCACGCCCCCGTCAAGACCAGACAGACGAGAGGAACGAGAAAGACCAGAAGGGGGCCGGCCTCCTGGTCCGGGGTCGCGTGGAGACGCTGAGAAGCGGCGATCTTGCGCTCCAGCCGCTCGCGCAGTGCGGGCATGGATTTAATTGGGGGGAGCAGGCCGATTGGTGTTCACGGCCGTTACGTCCGTACCAACATCGGTTATCGCAGTTGTGAGAGTACCGCTAAACGTCGTGAGCGCGGCACCGAGCGCCACCACGATAATCCCTACCAGAATCGCATACTCTATGGCTGATACCGCCTTTGAATCCCGCACAAACGCCTTGATACACTGTAACACCATACACCTTGACCTTTCTCTGCTCTCAGGTGTACGGTCGTGCGGTTCGATGCCAGCACGGCTCACCCACTGAGCAGTGTTGGGCCCCGCGCTGAACTTCCACTTCAGCGCGGGGCACGTTGACAATCCATGACGGACGACACGCGGCATGAAGATGCCGGGCCGTACCAACTGCACAACAGAGATTCTGGGTGTGAGTCCCTACATATTCGCCACGGCGCGGGTAGCCACTCCCACGCCTTTGTGTGGCTCTTGTATTCCGCAGGCGACCCGACGCAGGGTCTCCATTGGCAGTTGGTGAGCCACTCTATACCTGAACTACACAAAATCGTCAAGATACAGACGGTATGTCTTGAAACTAGAACACGACCGGACAGGGGTGGGCCTGACGGGTGATTGTGACTCAGGTATATACTTCCCTATCAATTACGCTTTGAAGATGAAGCCGGCCAACAGCAAGCGAAAGGCGTTCACATCGCAAATAAAACTGACCTAAAGATAAATTTCCTCCCTGCGGGAGAAAAAATAGAAATCGCCTTAGGTGGCGCGCTCAATTTGTATGATTCTGATGCAGGCGCACTAACTATCGATCCGTTTGAAGTCACCGTTCAATACGAAAACCTGGAAGGGAAACAGTATGCGAAACAATCATTCACGTTAGATTTACCAGATTTTGAGGGTTCGGGTGGAGAAGCGAAAAGCTCTATTGTCGATGTAGAGAAATCGCTTCGCTCAGTACCAAAAATAGAACACCTGCTCCAGCAAGGAATACGGCATTTACAACAACACTGGAGAATAATGTGGTGAATGGTGGGGAATCCGTTACGGGTGGAAGCATAAAGAGGTGTAGCGGCGGCAATTGAGGTCTTTATAGGGGGAATATAAGAGAAGTTAGAATCCGCGTATGACACAGAGAGATAAGATCGACACGGTACAGGAGGCAACAATCACCATAGAGCCGCTCTCCGAAGGGCCGTTGAAGAGGAAATCTATCCGATGTCTCAATTGTGAGAAGGAGGCCGTATTCCTCGTTGGTTTTGGTCGGTACAATGTCGGGTCAGGAGCGTTTTGTGAGGAGCATACACCAACATGTTTCCCGACGCAGCGATGCCTTGGTGACTAGTGCTGCGTCGGGTTTAGCATCCAAATGGTTCGGGGGGCGGCTCATGATAAGTAAGGCGCTGTGTATTGGGAGTACTCCTGCCGACGTGGGTGTTTGCGCAGAGCAGTATGTATATCGAAGAAATAGAGCGGTATGTAGTCACGCCCTGCTTGCAGGCACGGATGCACGCGCCGGGCGGTCGCTCTTCTGATTTACACTCATTGCTGGAGACATTCGTGATGTCGGCCCTGGATGAAACGAGAGAGCGACTGCTTCCCCTGGTACGCGGAAAAAAGCGGGCACAGCGTATGGTGCTGTACCGAGCAGCGCGGGATGTCTGCATCAAGGGCGGGTAGCATGAGGCAACTGTTCACCGCTGGGAAAGTCAAACCCGACGGGCTCGTATTTTGTTGGGGTGTGGTCGTACAATGGGCCATGTGGGTGAAAGGGACTAGGAAGCGGGGATAATGGGAGTATTCAAACAACTCAAGAAAGGATGGCAGACCATGTTACAACAAGTACTCCCGTGGGCAGAAAAGCATCCCCGTCTTTTTCTTGCCAGCTTGGTTTTTTGACTGCTCTTGCCGGTTAGTCTGGGTCCCCATTTCGTGATACAGTCGGTGTCCAGCCTGCCGTAATGGGCGCGTGGGTAAGATTAGATATAAGTCCCTCCTCGGAGGGGTGGCCCAAGGGGCTGAGGTGGGTCGGCCCCTTGGGCCACCAGACAGTACAAGGTGCATGACACGTTTTCGGGGAGGATGTGTATATGAAACTCGACAGCTTACTGACCGCCCGCTCACTCGACGAAGCGATTACGATTGCGCGCACTGCCGAGGACATGGGTTTTGACGGGGTGTGGAGCATGGAGAACCAGCACGACCCCTTTCTTTCGCTCGCCGTCTCGGCGACTACAACCACCAGGCTCACCCTCGGTACGGCGATTGCCCTGGCGTTTCCGCGCAGCCCGATGTCGCTGGCCTATACGGCCTGGGACCTGCAACGCGCCTCAAACGGGCGCTTCGTGCTGGGGCTTGGCACCCAAGTGAAAGGCCATAACCAACGTCGCTATAGTGTGAAATGGGAATCGCCGGGTCCGAAGGTACGCGAGATTGTTCTGGCGCTACGGACGATTTGGGACTGCTGGCAAAACGGTACGCCGTTGGACTTTCAGGGCGAGTTTTATCAGCATACGCTGATGACCCCAGCCTTTTCGCCGGAAAAAATCGACCATCCGAAGATTCCCATCTATATTGCCGGGGTGAACCCGTATATCTGCCGTTTGGCGGGCGAGCTGTGCGACGGCTTTCACGCCCACCCGTTTCATTCCGCGAAATTTCTGCGGGAACGGGTAATCCCCCAGATCGAAGAAGGCGCGCGGAAATCCGATCGCAGCCGAAAAGACCTTGTAGTCGCAAGCTCGTCTTTTGTGATTATGGGCGACACGCAAAAAGAGATGGACGCCATGCGCGAAAAGGTACGCATGCAGATTGCGTTCTACGCCTCGACCCGAACGTATAAACCGGTGCTGGATGTCCACGGCTGGGGCGACGCCTGTCTCAGCCTGAACGCCAAAGCGGCCAAGGGCGAGTGGCAGGCTATGGCTAACGACGTGACCGACGAGATGCTGGACGAGTATGCGGTGACCGGCTCCCCGGCTGAAGTCCCGGCCATGCTCAAAGCAAAATACGACGGATTACTCGACCGGGTGGCCTTCTATCATCCCGACCGTCCGGGCGTGAACGATGCCCGCTGGCGCACAATAGTCAAAGCGTTTTCCGCGTAAAAACAAAAAGGAGTTGCTGACATGCGCGCATGGCAAATCAATCAGGAATTCGGCATTGAAAATTTAACCCTCGCAGACCGGCCTGACCCGCAGCCCGGTCACGGCCAGATTGCGATTCGCGTCAGAGCCACCTCACTCAATTATCGGGACCTGATGACCGTCAAATACGGCGGGATGCGGGGTCTCAAGCTGCCGTTGATCCCTCTGTCGGATGGCGCGGGCGAGGTGGTTGCCACTGGCGAGGGGGTGACGCGGGTCAAACCGGGCGACCGGGTCGCCGGTATTTTCTTTCAGAACTGGCTGGCCGGTGGGCCGGACGCGACCCATGGGGCCTCGGCGCTCGGCGGAGCCCTGGACGGCATGTGGGCCGAACTGGTCGTCTTGCACGAAGACGGCGTCGTAAAGATTCCCGATTATATGACATATGAAGACGCCGCCACGCTGCCCTGCGCCGCAGTCACGGCCTGGCAGAGCATGGTCACCCTGGGCAAGATGAAAGCCGGCGACACGATCTTGATTCTGGGAACCGGTGGCGTCTCGATCTTTGCCCTTCAGTTTGCCACAGCCGCCGGGGTGCGCAGCATTATTACATCGAGCAGTGACGAAAAACTCGACCGCGCTACCCAGCTCGGCGCGTCCGCAGTGGTTAATTACAAGACCACACAAGAGTGGGGCAAAAAGGTGTTGGAACTGACCGATGGTGTAGGGGTCGATCAGGTAGTCGAAGTGGCCGGGGCCGGGACGCTGGTGCACTCGATGGAGGCCGCGCGGGTCGGCGGTTTTATTGGACTGATCGGGATTCTGGCTGGCACGGATGGTGAGGTGAATCCCATTCCGGTGCTGATGAAGAGCCTGCGACTCCAGGGCGTCTATGTTGGCTCACGCGAGATGTTTGAAGACATGAATACGGCCATGGCCGTGAATCAGATCAAGCCGGTAATTGATCGAGTGTATCCGTTTGAGGAAGCTCGGGAAGCCCTGAAACTCATGGAGAGCGCTACGCATTTTGGCAAGATCGTCATTACGGGCTAAGAGTAAAGAACCCCCCCACCCTGGCCCTCTCCCTCAAGGGGAGAGGGGAAAGACTTCAGCATACCGAAAACAGTCCGTGGTGTGGTCGTTGACCATGCCGGTAGCCTGCATGAAGGCATAACAGATCGTTGAGCCCACAAAAGAGAAGCCGCGCTTTTTGAGGTCCTTGCTCATTGCGTCCGACTGCGCGGTATGCGCCGGGATCTCTTTCAGTGCGCGCCACGCGTTTTGACGCGGCTGCCCACCGACAAACTGCCAGATATAGGCGTCGAAGCTGCTCGCCTCTTTCTGGACAGCGAGAAAGGCCTTCGCATTCTTGATGGCGGACTCGACCTTCAGCCGGTTTCGCACGATACCGGGGTCGGCCAGCAGCCGCTCAACTTTGCGCGGCGTATAACGGGCGACACGAACGGGGTCGAAGCGGTCAAAGACGGTCCGATAGTGGGCGCGCTTCTTGAGAATAGTGTCCCAACTCAGGCCGGCCTGCGCCCCTTCGAGAAGGAGAAACTCGAACAGCGTCCGGTCGTCGTGCAGCGGCATGCCCCATTCCTCGTCATGGTACTGAATCGACAACTCGTTTTTGGCCCACGCGCAACGGGTGAGCGATTTCATCTTACTCCTCTCTACGGGGGGCGGCTGCTTGAGTATGGTTCTCCACAAGCGGTACACTACTGCAACCGCTCAGGAGACAGACATATGCCAACCAGAAATCCACGTGTCAACGTTGTCTTGGAAAAGCCCCTGTATGAGCGGGTCCAGAAGCTCGCCAAGAAAGAACACGTATCCCTCTCCCTGAAAATCCGCGACCTCGTTCGAGAAGCGCTGGACGCTCAGGAAGACGAAGAGCTTGGGCGGTTTGCTGAAGAGCGGACACGCACCTTTCAACGAACTCAGGCCCTGACGCATCAGGCGACCTGGGATGACTGATACCGCTCCACCCTATCGGTTGCTCTACCATCCCGCTGTCCGCTCTGAAGATATCCCTCGGATCAATAGGAATCTTCGCAAGCGTATCGCCCGCGCCATTCAGACTAGACTGGGGACAGCACCACAAGCACGGGTTGGAGACTATCGGGGCGTCTTTCGCATCCTCCGAAGAGAAGTGTTGATTTACGGAGTTATTCATCGGCGCGATGTCTATACACGCATTACAGAACGTCTTTCATCTCAATAGGACATGCTCTGACCCCTTACGGCAACGGCCCATCCTGGAGAAAACCGCGAATCACATTGGCGGTCAGACGTGACACATTATTGTCATAGTTGTTGTGTGAGAGGCTGCCGCACCAAGCCATGGAGCTGGCCGAGAACACCGCCCCGTCATTCGGTGTCTTGAAGTAGACAATGTCCGCCCGGATATAGGGATTCTGGTCACCGGTACCGCCGGCCGCAAAATAGCCACGCGCGTTGAACGTCGATTCCTCTGAGACCGTCACAAAGATATCGTTATGCCCCTCGGAGTGGGCGAGCAGAAAGGCGTTGTGGGGTGTGCCGAGTTCCAGGTCGTAGCGGTCGAGCTCCAGCCCGGCGGCTCCCCCGCCGACCAGACCGAAATTCCCGATCGGCTCGTCTTCGCCTATACCGGCAAACATCCAGGCACATTCCGGCCGGACACTATCCGGGGCGCGGCGGTAATAGCTTGAGGCCGTCAGACCGAACGAGGTAAAACTCACGCCGGTCAGCTTACTCATATTCCGGCCCCGGACCCGCCACAGGCCGCCGTGTTTTCCATCGAAGGCATTGCAGTATTCCCCTGGATTGATGGTCCAGGCGCGTGTGCCGTTGTCGCCTTTACGGACTTCGATGATGCCCGGATTATCAGGATGAAACACCGTACACCAGTAAAAACCGTTAGCCGCCAGATATAGCCAGCGGCCGCCTTGTTGCTGATAGGCTTCGTAGGCGTCCAGCATTTCTTCCGAGCAATACTCGGGATGATGACAGGTCAACACGACACGGTATTGCCTGAGCAGTTCGACCCCTTCACGTTGCAGGTCTTCATCCGTATGCACATCGAAGTCAAACGCCATGGCCTCAAGCCAGTCGGTCAGATGCAGGTCGGCGTTCAGTTGCCAGACCGACGGCGACAGTACGTGCGTGTATTTGGGCCGCATATTGAGAATGGGCCGCAGCCGCGAGGAGATCTGTACTCCCCAGCCGTCACTGTGGACGGTGTAGGTGCCGTAGCCGTAGCCGTCTTTCTCTTGGAGCAAGAGGTCCCCTGGCTGCATCAGCGGCACGCGGCCGGTCAGGAGTTGGGCGACTTGTGAGTCCGCGCTGAGATTTTCGTTGGCATAGGCCATATAGCTGGCCGTCGGAATAATAACCGCGATCCTGGCGGTTGGTCTGCCCGCCGGAGGACGCACAAAGAAGGGGATGTAGTCTTCATTGCCGGGCGTGTCCAGGCCGCTCAAACGCAGCCGAGCGGCATACACCCCACTTTTCATGTCCTCGGGAATGGTTAGCCCAAAATCAACCTCCCAGCGCGCGTCGTCCACTGCGTCGTCATGAAAATGAATCGCCCCGTACTCCTGGGGCGCGGCAGTAAAGCTCATATAATCCGCAGTCCAGTTGTGACCGGGCATGCCACGCGACGGCATATTGATGCAGTGACCGTGCAGACGGTGCAAGGAGTCATCCAGCACCTGGGTTGCGGCCGCGTTTGGAATGATATTGGCCGCAAAATCCCAGGCCGCGACCAGCGCGGGCCGCAGCTCGGTCGGGAGGGGCCGGGGGCCTTGCAGGACGCGTTCGATCTCTGCCCGGTTAAGCACGCGATTGGCGATAGCCGGACGTTCTATCCGTCCGTTGAACTTGGCTTCGTGTTCCGGAATCTCTATGGGCGAGTGCACATGGCTGAAATGCCCGCCACAGATGGACCGTCCTGAATGCGCACGGGTGGTTGCCGCGGCGATCAGCACCGGACAGTCATTCGCGGCAGGTGCCTGGGGAGAGCCAGACCGCTCAACTACGGCACGGGTCTCTTCGATGGGATGGATGAAGCGCATGCCATGTCCCGTGTTCGTGCTGGTCACAATCGGCTCTTGCACCAGGGTCAGATGACCGCTAGCGGCGTCAAAGCTCGCGGCCACCAGATACCATACCTTGCGGAAGAGCGGTTTACCCGAGGAAACCTGTTCGACCACGCCCTTTCCCCGGCCTATCCGTACGGCTAACTCGCCCTGCTCGTCAATAAACAGGCCGTAGCCCGCCTCCTCCGGCCCGGACCATTTCGTAATGATGCCCTGCACGCCTGTGGTTGGCGTCGTGGGAAAAACAAGGGCCATCAGGGTAAAACTGCTGATATTGAACCGCGCATCGTGCGGCACACAAATATACGAGCCGGCATGAACTGCCTGGTGACGCCCCGGATAGGTGCCGCTCACCGTGGTCTCGATCTCTTCTTCCTTATAGCCGGGACCGTCGGGATTGGTGTCGCCATGGATGAGCCGCACGATATCGGCCCGGTAGGATTCGCCCCGTTCGGAGTGCACATGGAATTGAATAGTCTGTCCGGGCTGCACGGAAATACGGTCGCTATAGCCGGTGATACCCAGTGTCGTCATACGTCTCTCCTTACAAACCGCGGCTTAGTCCGTAATCCCATACGCGTCTAGTAAGGCACCGAGACGTTTGAGGAAAATCGCATGCTCGGCGTCTTCACGAGTCGGATAGGCTTCATCCGTTATTGCAATCGCCTGGCCCCGGACGCCGGGCAGAACACCGATGCGATATTCCTCCCAGGGGCACGTTTCGATAATGACGTGTTTGTCCTGCTGGGGGACGACCCGCAGGCGATCCAGCAGACGGGCCAGGTCCGGGCTGTCCATGGGGGCCGGCGTGCCGGGCTGGGCAGCCTCATACAGCGGGCGGGCACGGTGCTCGGCAATGAGCGCGGCACGGCGCTGGGGGTCGGCCAAAGCCGGCAGGAGGTACATCCGGGTGTTATAGGCATCGACCGCCCGGTAGGAGTAATCGTCTTGCAGAGCGGTTTTTTCCGGCTTGTTTTCCATCTGGCTCTCCTTTTGTCTCGCAATAGATCGCGCACGAGCTGGCTCCTAGCCTAGCTGGCTCCATTGCGAAAGCCAAGATTTTTCGGCAAGCACTTATGCGACCCAACGACGAGTTTTACATCATGGGCCGGGGGCGGTAGACCCGGCTCTGCCGAGGAGCTTGCCTAGAGCGTTCCACGATAAGCTCCAGCCGTGCAGGGGGCTCCCGTCATGCCGGACGTGATCCGGCATCCAGCGGACGGCTACACAGAATCGCAATTTGCCTAGAGGATGTTATGCACTTTTTTACTACGACTCATTTTCCTCAGAGAAATCGCCCACTTACGGACTCTAACTCAGCGAGGGGCCATTGCCTCGTTGCGTGAAAACCTGAGTAAAATCAACAGGTTGCCAGAAGTTCCTAACACGCTCTAGGCTGCCGGGGCGGTTGTCTTGATATCGGTCAGGAACTCGATCACGGCCTTGCTGAAGATGTCGTTTTTATCCCCAGCCACCATATGGCCGGCATCAGACACATCGATATATTTGGCGTGCGGCACGGCGTCGAGAAATTCCTGGGTCGTTTCGTCGCTGATCACATCGCTGAGTTTCCCTCGGACCAACAGGGTCGGCACCCGCCGCAGCCCGCGGGCTGCGGCCATGAGCCGTTCGGGGTCGCGCCGAAGGCGGGCTGGGCTCATAAGATTCGGGTCCCAGTGCCAGCGGTAGCGGCCGTCCTCTCCCTTACGCAGGTTTTTGGCCAGACCGCTCACATCCTTGGGGCGGGGGCGGTGGGGAATATATTCGGCGATGGTGTCGGCGACTTCTTCCAGATTCTCAAAGCCGTCGGGCCGGGCGGTCATGAAGGCCCGGATACGGTCCACGCCCTTCTGCTCCACCCGCGGCGTGACATCAACCAGCACCACCCCGGCGCTGACCGGCTGCGGCGCTTCCCCTTCAGTCAGCATTGAGGTAATGCCGCCCAGGGAGGCCCCCACCAGGACCGGGCGCTGATCGAAATGACCCAACACAACGTGGAGGTCAGCGGAAAACTTCTCGATATTGTAGTTGCCGTCCGGAGCCCAGCCACTCTCGCCATGACCGCGCAGGTCCAGCGATACCGCATACCAGCCTTGCTCGGCCAGGGTCCGGGCCGTATTCCCCCAGGCAAAGCGCGTTTGGCCGCCGCCGTGCAAGAGTAGGACGGGCGGGTTCTCGGCGTCTCCCCAGGCGTCGCCGACAATGCTGAGTTCTTCTTCAACGGTATAGGTCACACGTCGGGCTGAAATGTCTGCTTGCTGTTCGGGCATGTATAAACTCCTGAATGCGTTCCAGTCGAGGGACGAGCCATAGAATCGAGGGGAACCCTACCATTCAGCCCGAACAGTGACAAGGTGCGGGCTGAAGGATCTGGGAGCGTGGGCATCTTGCCCGCCACCCTGGTAAAATCCAGAGATTGGAGGAGTATGACTCTCAACAAACAGGAGGAATAGAGTGGTGGCAGAAAAATTAAGCGACATCCAGAACGTTAACCTGAGAGAGGTCTGGCCAAATGAGGCGTCAGATTTTACCCCTTGGCTGGCAGAGAATATATCGAAGCTCGGCGATACCCTGGGATTGGAACTGGAACTGCGCGCCACGGAAGTGCCGGTCGGACCATATTGGCTGGATATTTTGGCCCACGATCTGGGAAGTGATCGTCCGGTCATTGTTGAGAATCAATTAGAAACAACCGACCATGACCATCTCGGAAAACTGCTGACCTATGCCTCCGGTTATGACGCGCATGTGGCGGTCTGGATAGCCAAAGAATTCAGAGACGAGCATAGGCAAGCCTTGGACTGGCTCAACCAGCGGAGCGATGAGAACACCGAGTTCTTTGGCGTGGTGATTGAGGTGTGGAAGATTGATGATTCTCGTCCTGCTCCTCATTTCAAATTGGTGGCGACACCGAACGACTGGCGGAAGGAGAAGGTCACAACCAAGCAGGAGGGTACAACATCAGAACGAGGAGAGGCATATCGAGACTTCTTCCAAGGTCTTATAGACAGGCTGAGGGAAGAGCATCAATTCACTGGAGCAAAAAAAGGACTGCCTCAAAGCTGGTATAATTTTCCTTCAGGATTGTCAGGTATCCCTTACGAAGCCAAGTTCACACATGGAAATAAGGCGAGTGTTGGGCTGTTTATCGGTCGTAATGACAAGGACCAAAACGAAGGCTTTTTCGACGAATTGAGAGAAAATCAGGAAGCTATAGAATCTGAACTCCAAGAACTCCTTGAGTGGGACCGTATAGAGGGGTACAAATCCTGCCGCATAGCAGTAACCCGTTCTGGGTCTATCACGGACAACCAAGAGACCTTGAAAGAAATACAAGACTGGATGATCGATAAACTGCTCAAATTTAAGCAAGTGTTTGGACCAAGGCTGAAGGATTTAGTTGATACACTTTAGCCAGCATCCTCCGAATCCTTAACGTGAGCGCTTGCCTCTTTCCCGGAAGATTCGTACACAGGGAAGGAAAAGGAGGATGACATGGCAAAGGACGATATCTGCTGGCTGTCCGCAACCGAACTGGCAAAGGCGATTCGGCGTAAACAGCTCTCTCCGGTCGAAGTCACGCGCGCAATCCTTGATCGGATTGGCCAACTCAATCCACAGCTCAACGCTTTTGTCACCCTGACGGACAAAGCCGCGCTGCGCGACGCGCGCAAAGCCGAGAAGATGCTTATGCAGCGCTCGGCTTCACTTGGCCCACTCCACGGCGTTCCGTTCTCAACCAAGGACTTGGTGATAACCAAAGACATTCGCACGACGTTTGGGACACCCCTCTTCGCCGACAACGTCCCGACCGAGGATGCCCCCATGGTAGCACGCATGAAAGCGGCCGGAGGCATTCAACTCGGCAAAACAAATACGCCAACATTTGGCTGGCTGGGAGTCACGCACAATCTCCTGTTCGGGCCAACCCGGAATCCGTGGAATGTCGCCCTGACACCGGGTGGCTCAAGCGGTGGGGCCGGAGCGGCGATTGCAGCCGGCCTGGGACCCCTCGCCATCGGAACGGACGGCGGCGGCTCGATTCGTATCCCTTCGTCGTTCAGTGGGGTGTATGGGATCAAGCCGTCTTTTGGCCGGATTCCGGTGTATCCGCCGAGCGGAGCCTGGAGTTTGTCGCATGTTGGGCCGATGACGCGGACGGTGGCTGATGCCGCGCTCATGCTGAACGTCACGGCAGGGCCGGACGGTCGCGATCAATACTCTTTGCCAGCGGACACGACTGACTATGTCAAGGCCCTCAAGGGCTCGCTGCAAGGCTGGCGGGTGGCCTGGTGTGACGATCTGGGCTCTACCAAGGCGCTCGACCCGGAGGTCAAAGCCCTGTGCGCCAAAGCGGCCCGGCGGTTCAGGGACCTGGGGTGTCGGGTCGAGACTGTCAAACCCAAGTGGCCAAACCCGCAACCGGCCTGGGAGGGTCTGTTTTGTGGCGGCATTGCCGCGCGGTTGGGACCGGCGCTCAAAACGCGCCGATCGGATATTGATCCCAATCTGGTCAAGCTGATTGAAAAAACGCACACATGGAAAGCCAACCACTATATTGACTCGTGGTTCGCGCGCCTGGACTGGAATACCGGGGTCCAGAAGTTTTTTGAGAAATACACCCTGCTGCTCACCCCGACCCTGCCCTGCCCACCGTTTGCGGTCGGGCTCGACAATGCCAGATCGGTGAACGGCACCCGGCTCGCCCCGTACGAGTGGCTCACTTTTACGTTTCCCTTCAACCTGACCGGGAATCCGGCGGCGTCCATTCCGTGCGGATTTACCAAGGCAGGCTTGCCAGTCGGACTCCAAATTGTGGGACGACGGTTTGACGACGCCGGCGTGCTGCGCGCCTCCGCGGCGTTCGAGAAGCTATGTCCCTGGCAGGAGGCTAGGCCATCCGTTGAATAGGGATTGATGATCCCAGCCTAGCGCGCCGCTTCGACCCGCACGGTTACGATGTCGATGTCGTGGTACTGCTGGTGGCTGACCGAGGCCGCAAAGTGCTTCAGCAGGCGGAGAGAAATCTCGTGCTCTTCGGGCGTGGCACTTCCCTCCCCGAGCAGGACCATGCGGTCTTCGATATTTTCATCGCCGACCGCAGCCACAAATTCCAACTCGACTGCCGCGCTGTCGCCACGCGCAACAACGAAGAGACGCCGCTTGTCGGGACTATCCTCGTCCTCCGGTCGTACCAGACTGAGCAGCGTTTCCTCGCCGGCCGCGCACAAGCGCTCCGTCGAGTCAGTGTTCCAGCCGAAGCGTGATGCCAGCTCACGCAGAAACCCGTCGATCTTGGGCAGGGCCTCGATGTCCAGGCCCATTTCCAGACGGTGGCGACGCGGACCTGTCAGTTCCGTGAACAGGGTCAGAACAAGAACGGCCAAGCCGCCGGTCGTCATGCCGTTGCCGAGCAGTGCCCCCCACTGCTCGCCGAGCTGGTCGGCGAAGATAGCCTGGTTCTGAAAGCCTGTGCCGAGCCAGAAGGAAATTCCGACCACCACGCCTTTCCGATAGTCGAGCCCGTCCTGCATGACAATCTTCATGCCTTGTACAAAAAGCATGCCCATCAGCACCATCAGATAGGCGGCCACCACCGGGCTGGGAATGGCGAGTATCAGGGCCGCCACCTTGGGCAGAAAGGCGAGAGCGATGAAGACGAGGCCGAGGCTGACCCCGACATTCCGTGCCGCTACTCCGGTCAATTCGGTGAGCGGGATACTGCTCGAATAGGTCGTATTCGGCACAGTACTGGCCAGACCGGACAACAGATTGCCCAAACCGTCCGCATTAACCGCCCCCTGGACCGTTCGGAAATCGACTGCGCGGGGGGTGCGCCACGAGACGCGCTGAATGGCCACCGAATCGCCTATTGTTTCAATGGCACCAACCAGGGTCACAAACACGAACGCCGGTAGAAGCACCCAGAATTCGCTCCCGAACGACAGGTCAAAGCCAGGCCAGCCGGATGTCGGCATGCCAACCCAATCCGCCTCGACCACGCGCGCAACGTCGTAAAGGCCAAAGAACGAGGCGACCACACAGCCCACCGCGATGCCGATGACCGGTGCCCAGAGCCGCCATACTCCTGACGCGCGCAATGCCAGCATCGCAATCGCAACCAGGGTGACAGTGGCAGATACTGGCGCCGCTGACGGCGACGCGCCCTGAGGCACGGCCGACACCATCTGAAATGCGATGGGCATAATGGTCACGGCAATCAGCGCGACCACCGTACCCGAAACAACTGGTGTAATGATTCGCCGCAAGAGCGACAGCCGAGTCGCCAGGACGAACTGAAACAAGGACGAGATAAAGATGAGCGTCGCCAGCAAGGCCGGTCCGCCCTCCACCAGCGCAGTGATGCACACCGCAATGAAAGCGCCGGAGGTTCCCATGATCAGGATGTGACCGGCTCCGAAGCGCCCGACCCGGACGGCTTGCAGGACGGTGGTTGACCCACTGATAATAAGCGCCGCGAAAATCGCCCAGGATAGATAGATCTCGCTCTGGTCGGCCGCCCGGATCACGATCGCAGGGGTCAACACGATCCCGCCTATCACCAGCATGGCCGCCTGAAAGCCGATACCGAAGGAGAGCAGGGGCGGTGGATTTTCGTCGGGCTGGTAGCGAATAGCGTCTTTGCCGAGCGTCGGGTCTGATTCCATACGTACACCATGCGCTTGTTTGACGGGCCGTATAATGGCGAGAGCCCCGAAGTTGTTGAACTTACGGGGCTCTCATAGGTTGCGGGGCTAGGATTTGAACCTAGGACCTCGAGGTTATGAGCCTCGCGAGCTACCGGGCTGCTCCACCCCGCGCAGGTCAGACATGCAGCTTGTACTGCGTGGGACAGATGTATCGCTCTGAAACGGGAGAGTCAAGACCGAGGCTGGATTTCGGGCCGTGAGTGCACGGGCTTTTCGACCAGACGCTTTAGTTGTTTGATCTCTTGTGGAGTAAGCATCCGGTAGGCACCCGCCCGCACGTCCAAACTGAGCGGGCCGTACTGCACCCGGACCAGTTTCTCTACCCGATAGCCGAGCGCTTCACACATCCGGCGCACTTCGCGGTTACGTCCTTCGCGGAGCACCAGTTCAAGCCAGGTTTTGCGGCTCGTTGCCCGGAGGATATATACCTTGGCAGGGGCCGCGAGTGTGCCATCGTCCAATTGTACGCCGTGGCGAAGTTCGGCCAGCGCTCTTCTGGCAACCACGCCGCCTACCTTTGCCTGATAGGTACGAGGCACCTGAAAACGCGGGTGCAGGAGGCGTTCCGTCAGCGCGCCGTCATTGGTCAGCAGCAGCAGCCCGGACGAATCATAGTCAAGACGGCCGACCGGAAAGACGCGTTCGCGCACACCGGAGAGCAAATCGCGGACGGTGGGGCGCCCCTCCGGGTCTTTGAGGGTACTGACCACACCCGGCGGTTTATGCAGCAGAAAATAGAGCCAACCGGTGGGCAACTCGATCAGGTGCCCATCAACTTCAATGTGGTCCTGTCGCGGGTCCGCCGTTGTTCCCAGACGGGTGACCGTTTGTCCATTCACCCGCACGCGACCGGCTTGGATCAACTGCTCCGCCGCCCGTCGCGAGGAGATCCCGGCCTGACTCAGGATCTTCTGCAACCGTTGGGTCTGAGGTGTCTTCTGCGTACGCATTGGCCGTTGGCTCGTGGATGTCGGGCAGCGGGGGGAGGTCGGTAATACTATCCAGATTGAAAATTTCAAGAAACTGCTGGCTCGTTCCGTATATCCACGGCCGGCCGGGCACATCTTTACGCCCCAGGACCGTAATGAGCTTGCGGGTGAGGAGCGAGTTTAACACGCCGTCCACATCGACGCCACGAATGGCTTCAATCTCAATCTTGGTCACGGGTTGACGATAGGCAATAATGGCAAGGGTTTCGAGTGCCGCACGGCTCAACTTGACCGGTTTATCCCGACCGAGAGCTTTCACGTAGTCGGCATAATCGGCAACCGTCCGAAACTGATAGCCGCCCGCTACTTCTCTGAGCCGGACCCCTCGGTAGGGGCCGGTATACTCGGCGCGCAGGGCAGCGAGGGCTGCCTTCACTTCCGTCTTGGTTGCGCCAACGACCTCAACCAGACGACGGAGCGGCAGGGGTACGCCAGAGGCAAATAACAGACTTTCGACGATCGCCTTGATGTCATCTGTTTTCATAGGTGTTCCAGCGCCTCGGGTAAGGACTCCTCTGGGCTCACCGCCAGGGAGGCAACGATCGGGCCAAAGTGATGCTCCTGGCGCACCTGGATCATCCGATTGCGGACCAGTTCGAGGACGGCCAGGAAGGTCACCAGGACCTGCATTCGGGTCGAATCCTGGGGAAAGAGCTGCTCGAAGAACACTTCTCTTTTTTCCCGCAGGGTATCCAGCACCGCCCGCAGTCGATCACGCAAAGACACATGCTCAAGCAGAATCTGATGCGCCTCTTGAGAGTCGGCACGGGTCATCACATCGTGCAGGGCATCGAGCAGATCGCCTAGCGACAGATCATACACGGTATCGTCTTTGCCCTCCGGTTCAGCCGGCATGGGTGGACGAACAAAAACGTCGCGGTTGAGCAGCTCTTGACCTATCAGCGTCTCGGCCGCTTCTTTGAAGCGTTGATATTCGAGCAGTTGTCGGGCCAACTCCGCGCGCGGGTCTTCACCCTCGTCTTCTTCAGGTGTGTCCTCAAGAGGCAGCAGGAGGCGCGATTTGAGGTAGAGCAGGCTCGCCGCCATCACCAGGTATTCTCCCGCGATGTCAAGATCGAGCTGTTTGAGAAGGTCGAGATAGGCTAAATACTGGTCGGTGATTTCGGCGATGGGAATGTCGGGCAACTCCACTTCGTTCTTTTTGACGAGATGGAGCAATAAATCGAGCGGACCCTCAAAGACGTTGAGTTTAACGCGATAGAACATGGAAAGGGCCTTATCGGCTGGACGCTCCTCGCCGTTCGTCATAAAGAGTCAACACGCTAACAGCTTGGTATGACGTGGAGAGCGTGTGTACTCTTTTTTCCCATGTGGTAGGAGGGAGGGCCGACACCGTCCTGCCAACGCTCGTGGCCTGACCCTTCCGCCACCTTACACACCAACAACCTCCCGCACCTCCGCCATGGTTTGACGGGCGACCTGGTGAGCCTGTCGTTCCCCTTCCCGGAGGACGTCGCGCACATCGTCGCGGTGGTTTTCCCAATAGGTTCGTTTTTCCCTGAATTGTGCCAAATCGTCAAGCACATGCTTGATCATGATCTTCTTGCATTCAAGACAGCCAATGTCCGCGGTTTTACACCCGTTGGTGACAAATTCGATTTCTTGCGGCGTGCAGTAGAGGCGGTGCAGGTGAAAGGTCGGGCAGTCGGCGGGGTCGCCAGGGTCGCGCCGCCGCGCCCGGCGTGGGTCGGTCATCATCCGCGACAGTTTCGTATCGACCTCTTGCGGCGGGTCTGACAGGACGACCGCGTTGCCATAGCTCTTGCTCATTTTGCGGCCGTCAACGCCAAGAATTTTTGGAATCTCCGTCAGCAGGGCCTGGGGCTCAGGGAAAATGCTGGTCTCATAGACCGCGTTAAAGCGCCGGGCAATCTCGCGAGTCAGCTCAATATGCGGGACTTGATCGACCCCGACAGGAACCCGCTGCGCCTTATACATCAGGATATCGGCCGCCTGGAGCACCGGATAGCCGAGCAGACCATAGTGAATCGTGGTCACCGCGGCTTCATCATCGGAGTCAATGAAGCCCAGCTCACGCGCCTGCTCTTTAACGGTGGGGTTCCGAATAAGCCACGGCGTCGGCGTAATCATCGAGAACAAGAGGTGCAACTCGGCGTGCTCTTTCACATCGGACTGACGGAAGATCACCGACTGGTCTGGGTCGAGCCCGACGCTCAACCAGTCTATCACCATCTCTTCGGTATTGCTCCGAATGCTTTCTGCATCGGTCTTGCCGGTGGTCAGGGCGTGCCAGTCGGCCACAAAGAAAAAACACCGGTACTCGCTCTGGAGCCGGACCCAGTTGGTGAGCGTGCCGTGTAAATGTCCAAGATGGAGCTTGCCGGTTGGGCGAAAGCCACTCACAATCGTCTGTCGCGTGTTGTCGGCCATGCAGAGAATCTCACAAGAGAGCGTTGAGGACGAATAGAACCGGCGGTTGGAGCATGTCGCCCAGAACCCCGGTCATCAACAGCAGCATCACGATCAGCATGCCGTAGGGCTCAAGCCGGGCGAGCGCCAGCGCCGGCTGCCGCGGCAGCAGTCCGGTGGCGACTCGCCCGCCGTCGAGCGGCGGGAGCGGAAGCAGATTAAAGACGGCGAGTACAACATTGATCAGGACGCTATTCAATAGGTTGCGGGCGACCAGCCCATCGGTGATGAGGTGTAAGGATAGCAGAAACTTCAGCGCACAGGCGGACAGCCCGGCTAATATCAGGTTCATAATCGGACCGGCCGCGGCCACGCGGACCATGTCTCGTCGGGGGTTGCGCAGGTTCGTAAAGTCTACAGGAACGGGCTTGGCATAGCCAAACAGAAACGGTGCGCCAGTCATGATCAGCAGGAAGGGTAACACAAGGGTGCCGAACAGATCGATATGGGCAAGCGGATTCAGGGTCAGTCGGCCCATGCGGGCAGCGGTCGGGTCGCCCAGCAGATAGGCGCTATAGCCATGCGCGAGTTCGTGCAGGATAACCGCCACCAGGACCGGTAGTGCCCAGATGGACAATTGCTGTATCACGCCTGAGACATCCATTGCCTTCAGTCTATAGATTCGATTTTCCCGACACAAGGCGTGAGGCAAGGGAAAGAACGCGAGGGACTACCGCTCGCTTGTCCCGTTCAAGGCGTAGTCGAACAGGTCAAAGTTGCTGAGCCGGACGGTGGCCGCACGTTTGTGATAGGCTGCGGAGACGGGCTCGGAAAGGATGAATGGGACCACCTGCTCTGCGCGTCCGCCATGAGAGCGAAGCGGCGCATCACCTAACCCGGACAAATCATGGTCTCGTTCTGCCGCTCCAATGGCCGTATGTGCATCGCCGAGCACAAGGAAGTCGGCCTCACGGTCGGGCGGCAGGAGAAACTGCTCACACGCAGTGTCCTTATCGTAGACCGCTTCAACCCCAGGAATGTCTGCGATGACAGCCCGCACGGCAGCCCGGTCGGTACCAGGACAGTAGACGCGGACGCAAGACCCGAGCGCACCATGATGGGCCACGTAGGGGTCGGTAATCGGACAGATCACGCGCGTCTTGCCCAGACCGCAGCTCGCGTTCAGAATATCCTGGAGAAACACGACCCGCGGTTTGGCGTTCATCCCATGGTCGGCGGTCAGGGCGACCAGGGCTCCCGCCTCAGCCAGCCGGCCGCACGCCCGGTCAAGTGCGGCATAGAAGGCATTCGCTTCCGCACTCCCCGGCGCATGTTTATGTTGGACATAGTCGCTCAGCGAGAGATACATCAGATCTGGCCGGTGCTGTTCGAGCAAGGCGAGGCCGGCTTCCAGGACAAAGAGTGACAACTCGGCAGAATACACGTCGGGCTGTGGACGGCCAATCCGCTGACAGACGTTCTCAATACCGTGCACGGGGAGGGTACAGTCTGCCGCTTTTTCGGCAGAGAAACACATGCCGGCGGCGATGCCGTGACCAAGCAAACGGCGCAGTTTGTCTTTGGCGGTGATGACCGTGACTTTCGCCCCAGTGTGGGAGAATCGTGCCAGCAGGGTTTCGGAGCGGAGCTGGCGGGGGTCGGTCATCATGACCGCCTGGCCTGTTGTCGGATCGAGAAAGTAATTGCCCGAAATCCCATGTACGGCGGGCGGACTGCCCGTGACAATGGACAGATTGTTCGGATTCGTAAACGTGGGGACGACCGCGTCCGCCCAGATGCCGAACCCTTGGGCGAGAAAACGCCGGACGTTGGGCAAGATGTTCTGGGCCAGCCCGGTCTTGATATAGGCCGGATCACATCCGTCTACGCAGATCACAACAACGGGCCGACGCGGGAAGGCGTAGGCCCGCTGGTTCAGGCAGACTGTTTGGGTGTATCGATCCTGCCCCGGTTCTGGCATACGCCGGTCAACTCCTCCCGAGCGCGGTGTTGTCTTTTGGAGCATTCCGTATAGCAGCCCCCCATCAGAAAAGAGACTCCCTGTGGTGTGCGCTCATCCGGTCCGGGTCCGTGAAGAGATGGCCACGCTGGTTGCAGGGGGTTCTTGGAGTCTTTAAGATACACGGCCTGAGCAGAGTGTTTGGGGAACAGAGAGGCGCTGGTAAAAAACTATTGGGCATATCCTTGGGAAGGTGGGATGGTAGCAAAAGAGTAAACGTGTCCTTCACTAGACATAAGAGGCTGGACACGTTTACTCTTTTCAGTAGTTTGTAAGGCAGGATATTATGCAAGACGGGCAACGCCGTGTCGTCATTACTGGGCTAGGGGCGGTCACTCCACTTGGGACTGGGGTGGAGAAGAACTGGCAAGCACTGCTTGCAGGACGCTCCGGAGTCGGACCTTTAACCCGCTTTGATGTCTCAGACTTTCCCACGCGGATCGCTGGCGAGGTTAGTGACTTCACGCCTACTGATTTTATCGAGAAGAAAGAGGTCAAAAAGATGGACCTCTTCATCCAGTATAGTGTTGCCGCGGCCCAGATGGCGATGGATGAAGCCAAAATCCCAATCACGCCGGAAAACGAGGATATGATTGGGTGTATCGTCGGGGTCGGGATTGGCGGGCTGACCAGTATTGAAGAATATCACCTGCACTTTCTTGATACGCGACTCAAAAAAGTTTCTCCCTTCTTTATCCCCAAGCTGTTGAGCAACCTGGCACCCGGCCAGATCTCCATCCGCTATGGCGCCAAAGGTATTAATTATACGCCAACGAGTGCCTGCTCTTCCGGCGCACACGCCATTGGTGAAGCGTATCGGGCCATTCGGCTGGGCGATCAGGATGCCGTGATTGCCGGGGGAGCAGAGGCGGCCCTGACCTCTTTAGGGCTGGGCGGCTTTATTGCCATGCGGGCCGTCTCGACGCGAAACGACGAGCCCGAGAGGGCCAGCCGTCCGTTTGACAAGAATCGGGACGGCTTTGTCATGGCCGAAGGCGCCGGCATTGTGGTGTTGGAGGAGCTCGCATTCGCCCAGAGTCACGGGGCAAAAATCTACGGCGAAGTGGTTGGTTACGGTGCCAACGCAGATGCACATCACATCACCGCCCCCTCGCCCGAAGGCGAAGGCGCATTCCGGTGCATGCGGATGGCCCTGCGCAGCAGCGGGCTTGACCCAACCGAGATCGATTACGTCAACGCCCACGGGACCTCAACACCGTATAACGACGCGACCGAGACCCTGGCCCTGAAAAGAGTCTTTGGCGAACACGCGGCCCGGCTCGCTATCAGTTCAACCAAGTCCATGACCGGCCACTTACTCGGCGCTGCCGGTGGCGTCGAAGCCGTCTATTCCGCCTTGGCGCTCCACCATCAGATCATACCGCCCACCATTAACTATGAGGAGCCCGATCCGGAGTGCGATTTGGACTATGTGCCCAACACCTCCCGCCCGGCGCCGGTCCGGGCCGTCTTATCCAATTCCTTCGGCTTTGGAGGAACCAACGCCTGCCTTGTCTTTCGTAAATGGGACAACGATCAAAACGGGCAGAGCACAAATCGGTAGAACGGGCCAGAGTAACGAGACCACTGGGACCGCAGCAACCAGAACCTGCCTTGAGCGAAACAGTATGAGACGTACTGATAGGCCTGAAAGAATAAACATGCCCTCCAAATCATACAAAGCTGTTGGCAGGTGTACTCTTTGTCTCGCTGGGCAAGAAGGACTAAAGAGGTAGCGATGGGCGCACGTATTATCGGCACGGGTTCCGCCGTCCCTTCGACCTGTCTCACCAACGATGATCTGGCCGGGCGGGTTGACACCAATCATAAATGGATCGTCACGCGGACCGGCATACAGGAGCGGCGTGTCCTCCGACAGGACGAGGGCTTGCTTGACCTCATTCACGCGGCGAGCGAAACGGCACTCAAGGCGGCGGACCTGTCCGCGCAGGATCTGGATGTGATCCTGGTCGCCACAGTCTCTGGGGAGTATGCCTTTCCTTCCACCGCCTGCCTGCTCCAAACGCGCCTGGGCGTTGATAATATTCCCGCCTTTGATGTTGCAGCAGCCTGTGCCGGGTTTGTGTACGGCATGTCGGTTGCCCATAGTTATCTCAAAAGCGGAGAGTATAACCGTATCCTGCTGGTTGGCGCAGATGCCCTGAGCTCCATGGTCAACTGGGGAGACCGGACGACCTGCGTGCTGTTCGGGGATGGCGCCGGGGCAGTCGTGTTGGAAAATCAGCCGAACGATCGGGGCTTGCTCAGCACAGTCGTCGAGTCCAGCGGAGCCCTGTGGCAGTTGCTCCACGTGCGATCCGGGCTGCGGCAAACGTTTGACCAAGCCGGTGAACAGGAGCCCGACTGGGGGATTCAGATGAAGGGCCCTGAACTGTTCAAGGTGGCCGTTCGTGCGCTGTCCGACGTGACAAAAAAGGCCCTCGAAAAAGCCGGCCTGACCCCGGAAGATATCAAGCTGATGGTCCCCCATCAGGCGAATTTACGTATTATCCAAGCGGTGGCCGACCGTCTGGGGGCCAGTATGGACAAGGTGCACTGCAATGTGGACCGCTTCGGAAACACGTCTGCGGCCTCCATTCCGATAGCGCTGGATGAAGCGGTTCGGGAAGGTAAAGTACAGACGGACGATATTGTCGTGCTCAACGGCTGTGGGGGCGGGCTCACCTGGGGGGCGTCGGTGGCCCGCTGGTAGAGTGAATAAATCCGCGCGACAGAGACGCCTTCTCTTGGTGAAGATTCTCTGATCCCAGATTCTTGCGGCCTCCTCCGCTCAGTAGACGACTAACTTTTTTGTATTTTCTGCTGCGAGAGGGGTGCGCTGGTATTATTGAGCATTGTACGTGCCTGGATCCGTCATTGCCGGCGCGCCGCCCTGGTTTGGGTCGAGAAAGGCAAGGACACGTTTTCCTGACGACTTATCCATCCAGCGACGCAGTCGTTGCTCAAGCACCAATCGCAGCTGATAGTCACGTTTGATGTTAGCCACGACTTCTTCGGCGCTTCTGCCCGTCAGCGGCGTCGGTTTCCGTTTCCCTTTTCGGGGCCCTGCCGGGGGACGAGACTTCACCAGCAACGGGCGATACCGACCACTTCGCTTGTGATACGCCCGCCAGACGGACGCAGACCGGTCGCGGACGAGACGCAGGCTCTGCTTTTCGTTTTCCCAATACTGATGTTTGGGGGTACTGCCATAATACAGTATCTCTTGAGTAGAAGCCGTTCGACCCATAGCATCTCCCACCGAGGTGTACTCGCTGGTTTCTGCTCTTAGTATAAGGGGAAAGCCGTAGGGAAGGAAAGGGAAGGCCGGTTTTCTCGACGCCAGAGAAAAACTGCTAGCCGGTTTCGAGTCGGAGGTCCATGGCTTGCGTCGAGTAGGGTTCGGGCAGCGTACAGCGTGGAGCCTTGGCCCAGAGCCCTTCAAGATTGTAAAATTCTCGTACGGTTTCGTAGAAAATATGGACAATCACATCCCCGAAATCCATGAGGATCCATTGTCCGTGCGAGACACCCTCCAGGGCTAACGGGCGATGGCCTTCCTGCCGGAGGGCCGCCTCAATCGCTTGGCTGATCGTCTGCACCTGAATGTCCGACCGCCCGGTACAAATCACAAAATAGGAGGCAACAGAAGTCAACGCTTCCACGTCGAGGACAATCAGGTCGTATGCCTTTTTATCCAGCGCGGCTTGCGCGCACCGCAGGGCCTTTTGCCAGCTGTCGTCAGCCTTCAAGGGAAGAAGCCTCTTGGGTGCGATACAGGGCATGAGTGGCGATATAGTCCGCCACGGCAGGCGGGAGTTGGCAGGGCGTGGGGCGACCGACGCGTAGATTGTCACGTATGCCGGAGGCCGAAATATGGAGACCGTTCAGTATATGGAGCGTCAATGTATGCCCTGATTCATGCTGGTATCTCTGCTGGGTCAGATCGTACCAAAAGGCGGACCGGAGAGCAACGGGAAGGAGTTGGTCAAGTGACGGTGTAGGGACCCCGGGACGCGACGTGACAATCAGGTCACATAAGCTGGGAATCTCCAGATAATCCTTCCATGTCTCTATCTCACAGAACGCGTCCATCCCGATCATAAAGGCGAGAGAGGTCAACGTTCCTCTTGCCCGAAAGGCGCGGATCGTATCAATCGAAAACGAGGGGCCGGCACGGTCGAGTTCAATACGAGAGGCAAAGAAGGCCGGGTTGGCGGCCACGGCCCGCTCCACCATATTGTAGCGATGATAGGCAGGGGCGATATCCGTTGTACGCTTGTGCGGAGGAGAGGCAGCAGGAATGAAGTAGATCCGGTCAAGTGCAAATGCGACGCAGACTTCTTCCGCACTGCGCAGATGCCCTAGATGGATGGGGTTAAACGTTCCGCCGAACAGTCCAACCTTCATACGTCAGAGCCTATGGGCATGTTATACTCGTATCTGGCCATCTCCGTAGACCACATATTTATACGTTGTCAGCTCACGCAGCCCCATGGGCCCCCTGGCGTGGAGTCGGTTCGTTGAAATACCGACCTCAGCCCCAAAGCCGAACTCAAAGCCGTCGGTGAATCGCGTTGAAGCGTTTGCATAGACCGTCGCAGAGTCGACTTCACGCAGAAACCGCCGGACGTGTGAGTAATCTTCGCTGACGATGCAATCGGCCAGTCCCGACCCGTTGGTATGAATGAAATCCAGTGCCTCATCAAGCGAGCCAACTACTTTGACCGAGAGAATTTTATCAAGATACTCGGTTTGCCAATCCGCCTCAGTCGCGACACTCACCCGAGGGACGATCCGGCGCGTCTGCTCACAGCCGCGAACCTCGATGCCCTCTTGTTCGAGTCGCGCCACAAAGTCCGGCAGGAAACGGGACGCAACGGCCTCATGCACCAGCAGGTTCTCCATGGCGTTGCACACCCACGGTCTTTGGGCCTTGGCGTTCAGACACACTTGGTGCGCTTTTTCAATATCGGCCGCAGCATCGACATAGGTGTGGCACAGGCCGGAGAAATGCTGGATCACGGGGATAGCCGATTCACGCGTGACAGCACGGATCAGTTCCTCTCCGCCGCGTGGAATAATGACATCAATACAGCGGTCTTGTTGAAGGAGAAGGGTGACGGCCTGTCGATCAGTCGAACGGACCAGTTGAGCCGCCCCGTCCGGCAAACCCGCTTCGGCAAAGGCCTGCGCAAGAATATCGACAATAGCGCTGTTCGTCGTAAACGCCTCCGACCCTCCCTTGAGCACAACCGCATTGCCAGCCTTGAGACACAGGCCGGCGGCATCGGCCGTCACATTCGGTCGCGACTCGTAAATAAGCCCGACCACACCCAGCGGAACGCGGACCTGACTGATTTCCAGGCCATTTGGTCGCTTCCAGGTAGCGACCGTCTCCTCAACCGGGTCCGGCAAATCGACCATGATTTCAAGCCCGGTGGCCATCGCGTGTATACGCGCCTGGTCCAGCGTCAGTCGATCGAGCAGAGCGGCAGATAAACCGTTGTCTTTTCCCCGGGTAACATCCTGTGCATTAGCAGCGAGTAAGACTTCCGTCTGATCCCGGAGTTGCCGGGCGGCAGCAAGCAACGCCTGATTCTTCGTGTGTGTTGACACTGTTGCCAATACCCGGGCGGCTTTTTTTGCGGTTTGGGCTAATGCGACCACCATATTTTCAAGACTCATCGCCTCTTCCTTTGTGTCTCTTCACTAGGCTTATAACAAGGCCAAGTCGTCACGATGAATCACTTCATCGCTCACCTTATAGCCGAGCGTCTGTTCAATCTGACTGGTGTGTACGCCTTGAATCTGCCTCAGAGCTGCGGCGCCATAATTCACTAGGCCCCGCGCAAATTCATCCCCGCTTTCGTCGAGACAGGTCACACAGTCCCCTTCCTCAAAGCCCCCGTATACTTCGCGCACCCCAGCCGGTAACAAGCTTCTCCCATCCCGCCGAATCGCCGCCGCTGCCCCGGCATCCAGACGGAGTGAGCCGGCCGGCTTCAGCGTGTAGGCAATCCAGTGTTTCCGACTCGCAATCCTGTCCGCAACTGGCAGAAACAGCGTGCCAACTTCCCGCTGCGAGTCAAAAGCCGCACCCAGCTCTGCGTTGCTCCGCCCATCTATAAGCAGGGAGGGAATACCCGACAGGGCCGCCTTTTGGGCGGCTTCGATTTTAGAGGCCATCCCGCCGCGGCCTAACGGGCCAGCCGCACCGCAGCGCTGCATCAATTGTGCGTCGAACTGCTCGACAAGAGCGATACGTTTCGCCTGCCGATCCACACGGGGGTCGGTTTCATAGAGACCCGCAACGTCGCTCAATATAATCAGCAGATCCGCCTCGACAAGAACAGCGACTTGGGCAGAGAGATTATCGTTGTCGCCAAACTGGATTTCTTCGACCGCAACCGTGTCATTCTCGTTGACAATTGGCACCACCCCGGATTCGATCAGCGTCAGGAGGGTATGCTTGGCGTTCAGATAGCGTCTGCGGTTGGCCAGATCGTCATGGGTGAGCAGAATCTGGGCCACTCGGGTGGCGTGCTGCGAAAAGCATTCTTCATACAGCGCCATGAGCGTAATCTGTCCGATGGCGGCTGCCGCCTGTTTTGCCGGTATCGTCCGCGGGCGCTGTTTCATATTGAGTACGCCCATTCCAGCAGCAACGGCTCCCGAAGTGACCAAGACCACCTCCGCCTGCGGCAGGGCAGAAAGGGTCGTCGCGAGTTGGCTGATACGTGGAGCATGGACACCGTCACCATCGGACAGCACGCTGCTCCCGACTTTCACCACAATCCGCTTCGTGCGCTCAAGAATACGAGCCTTATACGTGAGTTGGATATTGCGGTCACTCATGGTGGGGAACCCTCAATCTCCCCTTCGTCGCCTTCGCCTATCCGATGTTGTCTGTGTTCAAGCAGATGGGCGATTGCCCTCACCAATTCCTGTTTTCCTTCCCCGGTTGCAGCAGAAATGAGATGCAATTTTTTCTCCTGCCGGCCAAAAACTTCCCGCACCTCGGGAAAACGTTCGCGGGTGACTGTCAGGTCAGCTTTGGTGACAACCACGAGCTGCGGACGGCGAGCCAGGGCAGTATCAAAAGCGTCAAGTTCACGATTGATGACGCTGTAGTCGGCATACGGATCACGTGCGGGATCAGATATATCAAGAAGATGCACCAGAATAGAAGTCCGCGAGAGATGGCGCAGAAAGCGCACACCGAGTCCATGTCCGGCGTGCGCGCCCTCAATGAGCCCCGGCACGTCAGCCATGACAAATGAGCCTTCATCGCCATAGCGCACAACACCAAGGTGCGGAACGAGGGTCGTAAAGGGAAAGTCGGCAACCCGTGGACGTGCGGCAGACACCGCAGAGATCAGCGTCGACTTTCCAGCGTTGGGAAACCCGACCAGGCCAACATCCGCCAGGAGGCGGAGTTCAAGCTGGACCTGCCGCGTCTCTCCGGGCAATCCCGGCTGGGCGAATCGGGGAGCCCGGTTTGTGGAGGTGGTGAAAGCGGCATTCCCTCTTCCGCCTTTTCCGCCCTGGGCGACTACGACCTGTTGGCCTGCGGTGCGGAGGTCGGCGAGTATTTCTCCACTCGCTCTGTCGCGGGCAATGGTTCCGGCCGGAACAGAAAGGACTAGGGGCTTTGCATTTTTCCCATGTTGGTCCTTGCCCCGTCCATGCTCGCCCCGAGCCGCTTTGGCGTGATGCCGATGGGCGAGATCAAGCAGCGTGTTGCGTTGCGGATCAACACGCAGGATGATGTCTCCGCCATTTCCGCCATTTCCGCCGTTCGGCCCCCCCCAGGGCCGAAACTTCTCGCGCAGAAAGCTTACACAGCCGCGCCCGCCATCACCGGCTTTGACTGTCATGGTCACTTCGTCAACGAAGTTCATAGCCCATGTATATCAGGAATAGGGGACTGAAGCAGGCCAATAAAAAAAGCCCCGAAGTGGGGCTTTTCCTCTAACCTTGTGCTCGCACGCGTGGCCGAGCAGTTTACTGCGGGTACACGCAGACCCGCTTACGCGTTTTGCCCATGCGTTCGAATTGAATCACCCCGTCGGTCTTCGCAAACAGGGTATAATCTCGTCCCATACCAACGTTGGTCCCTGGATAGATACGCGTTCCAAGTTGGCGAATAATAATATTCCCGGCTTTGGCAAATTGTCCGGCAAAAAGCTTGACGCCGCGGTGCTGTCCTGGGCTGTCTCGGCCATTCCGACTGGAACCTTGTCCTTTTTTATGTGCCACCTTTATCCTCCCAGGTTGATCGATTTGACCTGCACAGCCGTAAAGTGCTGCCGATGGCCCTGTTTGCGCCGATATCCTTTGCGCCGTTTCTTCTTAAAAACAATAATCTTTTTCTCTTTGCCATGCTCAACAACGCGAGCCGTCACTGAAGCGCCGGGAACAAGCGGAGTACCAATGTGAACCGCTCCCTCGGCTGAGGTGAGCAGCACATCAGGGAACGTAATATCACTCCCTAGCTCTCCCGGGAGAGACTCCACTCGCAGAAGCTCGCCCTGCGTCACTCGATATTGTTTTCCACCCGTACGAATTACTGCGTATGACATCTCCCGTTACCTATGCGAGTGTGTTTTTTCTGTCAACTCCCAGGCGCTTCGTCACTCAGTATTCAGCGCGTGGCGAATAGCCTCGGGAATGGGCTGGGGCCGGTCCTGCGGATTCACAAAAACTGCGGTGATCGACCCACTGACGCAGCGCTCTCCAGCTCGGTAGATTTCCCCGGCAAAGGTGATAGAGGTGGTTCCAATCCGCTCAACCCGGACCTTCACCTCAATCGGTTCATCAACAAAGAGGGGAACATAAAATGTTGCCGAGACATTCACCCGTGGCAACCCTGATATTTTGCGATGGTCGGACAGAGGGAACCCAGCCTGCCGCATCAATTCCCACTCGGCTATCTCAAAATACCGGAACGCTGCCGTGTAATGAATGCGGCCCGACGCATCGGTATCGACCCACCGCACTCGCAGTTTTTCCGTATGGGACAGCATGGTTTTATAGGAGTTCCTGAACGGGAAAGTCGCGTATCCCCAAAGGATACGAGCAAAAGAGGGAAGCCCAAGACGGGCAATTACGCGTGTGGTTCAGCGGCCTCGCGGGCCGCGGTTTGAATCCGTGGGATTGCTGTATAGATACGGCTCTCAGGTCCGTTCTGTACGCTCAGCCTAGCGAGATACTCTTCAAGTTTCTTTCGGATTGCCGCGAGCTGTGGGTCAGGCCGCACTGTAGGCGATCTTTTTTGCCAAACGAGGGTCTTTGGCCCCGGCACTTTTTTTAATGGATTGATGTATCTGCCATTTTTATGCATCTCGAAGTGCAGATGCGGCCCGGTGGCGGCCCCCGAAGACCCGACATAGCCGATAACCTGTCCCCTTTTTACAAAAGTTCCTGCTCTCACTCCTTTTTTGATCCGTCGTAGGTGGGCGTATGCCGAACTATAGGGTCCGTCATGGTCAATCTTGAGAAAACGGCCATAGTTGCCTCTCCAGCCGGCGTAAGTGACCTTGCCATCTGACACCGCGCGTACCGGTGTTCCCGTTGGCGCAGCGAAATCCACGCCAAGGTGGGGACGTTTCCGTTTGTAAATGGGATGCAACCGGGCATCGCTAAAGACCGATGAGATACGGGTGAATTGGACGGGGTAGCGCAGAAACTGCTGCCCAAGCCCCATCCCTTCTTCCACGTCAAGAGGAAAGACCAGGTGTTTTGTCCCCTTGTTCATGATTTCCGCAGCAAGCACTTTACCATGCCTCACGGCTTGCCCGTTATACTGAATTTCCTCAAAAATGATTTTGAAAGGGTCACCCGGCTGAAGGTCGTATGAAAGGTTCAGATCCCAGCCCATATCTGCCACAGCATCAATGATACTGGCTGGGACACCTATCTTTCCGGCTGCCCAACCCAGACTATGAGTAATGCGACCGCCAACGGCACGCCAGACAAGGGTCGTGGGAGCGGTCTCGAGTCGTGACTGAATACGCCCGTTCTCATCCTTCTCAAATACGAGCGAAGCATCCTGATCAATGCTGCAGGAAACGGTTCGCAGCGTTGGCGCCCCATTGTGATCGTGCTCATAGGAGAGCGTTATGGTGCGTCCAACTTGCAACCTCCGTACCTCAACCCTTCGCCGCGCCGCATTGATCCACGCGGCGGTCTGTTGAGGCGAAAGTCCTTCTTTTTTCAGAATACTCCCAAACGTCTCGTTCGGCTCAATAGCATGTATGATGTGGTGCGGCGTACCTACCGGCACTACTGACTCAGGCAGCGGGGGAAGGGTAACGAGAACGGGCGGGGCCATGTCTCCTTCTGGAGTTGGCCGTACTACGATCGAACCCGTCTCCACATTACCCTGAACATCACTTCTTTGCTGAATCTCGTTCAAGCGCTGTTGGAGCCGAGCGATCACCCCGTTTTTGGCAAAAGCAGGATCAACGGCCGGGCTCGCCGCCCGAACAACAAACCCGAGAAAACCGATTGCCAGGATGGGGGCGATAAGCAGCGCCTGAACGTGGCGGTTCTGGCGCCCGAGTGAGATGCAGAGTATTTCTTTGCAATACTCCAACCACCGGCTCTGCATGGTCACAGAAGGTGCCAGTGAAAGACGCAAAAGTCAAGTGATATTGGGGTGCGACATTGTTTCATTCCCATACCGATGGTAGGTTGGGCGGCAGTGAAAAAAGTCCTGCCTCTTATTGCGTGTCTTGTCATTGGCGTCAGCGGACTCACCGCCTGTTACGTCTATGCGCGGCTCAACACCCCAGGTCCGCCTTTAGCGGCGCCCGCTCGGATCTTTATCTCTCCAGGCAGCACCCTTCAGCAAACAGCACAGATGCTTGTTGCCGAAGGCATCCTGGCAAGTGTCCAGCCATTTCGTTTCTGGGCACAATTCACCGGCAAAGATCGTTCCATACAAAGTGGGGAGTATATCCTGGAAACCCGGCTGACCCCGCAGAGGTTGCTTGAGACCTTGACCCAAGGCCAGGTCATCCACCACATGGTGACAATCCCGGAAGGACTGACACTCAAACAGATTGCCAAAAGACTGGAAGACCAAGGCTTTGGCCCCCAAGAGCAATTCCTGTCTCTCAGCACCTCTCCTCAGTTCTTAGCCACATGGGACCTCCAGGAATACGGACTCGAGGGCTACCTGTACCCAGACACTTATTTTTTTTCAAAACAAAGCTCTGCCGTGGATATTCTGGGACGTATGGTGACCCGTCTGTCTGAAGTCTTCAGTCCAGCCCTGCAACAGCAGGCCCAGAAGTTGGGGTTCTCCCAGCATGAGGTCCTGACCCTGGCCTCGCTGGTTGAGAAAGAAACCGGGGCGGCAGAGGAACGCCCGCTGATTGCCGGAGTCTTTCACAACCGGCTCCGTCAAAATATGCCGCTCCAGTGTGATCCGACCGTCATCTACGGCATTCCGAACTTTGACGGGAACCTGACCCGCCGTCATCTGCGCACACCCACGCCGTATAATACCTATCTGTTTACCGGCCTTCCGCCTGGCCCAATTGCCAACCCAGGACTCGCGGCTATTCAAGCCGTCCTCTCCCCAGCCGAAACGAACTACCTCTATTTTGTTGCCAGGGGAGACGGCACCCACGTGTTCTCTTCCCGGCTTGCGGATCATAATCGCGCGGTTCGCCGGTTCCAGAAACGTCGCTCGCGCAATGGATAGCTTGTCCCATCTGTTCGCCGCTACGGCCCGCCGGGTATTGTGGCAGCGGAGCGCCAATACCCTCGGATTTTTTCTACCTCTGGGGATTGCTGTTTTTTTCCTGGGGTATGGTCTGGTACTGGCATGTTCGCTGCCCATCTGGGTTTCCCTTCTTCCACCCGTCATCGTCTTCAGTGTGCTGCTGAACTCCCTCAGACAGGAAAAAAAGAGCTGCCAAGACGAGCGCATTGCCGGCCTGCTGGACGAGAAGACGGAGGGCCAAGAGCGTTTTCTTACCCTGGCTACGCTTCCAGCTTCCTCAGACTTCTTGGCACAGGTTCGGAACGAAGCCGCTCGGCAGGCCGCCTTCTTCGTTCCCGAGCGCGACCTGCCTTTCCAACTCGACAGGCGGGTTCCGATTGCGTGTGTCGGCGCAGTCCTGAGCGGCCTGCTCTTCTTGTTTTTACCATCCGGCAGTGCGGCCCTCGCTCCAGGTGGCCCCTCACCCGTTGCGCCGACACCAGAGACCCTGCTCCAGGATATTGAAGACATGGCCCGGCAGTTAGTCCGCTCACAGTCTTCTCCTGAAGAGCAGCACGCCGGAGTACAACTCCTCGTACTTGCTCATGATCTCAAGAACCCAGCTCTGACCCCGCAGGATAAGATACGTCTGATTGATGAGGCGCAAAAACGTATGAATCTGCCGCTGCCAGTGCCGCAGATTCTCCCTCTTGATTTCAAACTCTTTGGCAGCGACAGCACGCAAGACGATAGTCCGGGCAACCAGGGCGACAGCCCACAGCCGGAGAATACGCCGCTGGCAAAGACAACTGAAAATCTGGAGCAGCTCAAGCAGTCGCTGTCTGCGCAGAGGGATGGGTCGCAGCCGGGCGCGCAAAACACAAACCAGACGGATCAAACAGACAATCAATCGTCACAAAAGCAGCAAAATGCCCCCCAGGAATCCGGCGGTGGCATCAAATTTGACCAGTCTCAGTCTCAAGAACGAAAGGGGAAGCAACAGGCCCAGCAGAATACATCCGGTCAGCAGCAACAGGCTCCGCAACCGGGCCAACAACCGGACGCCCAGCAACCACCTTCCGGAGTAGACCCGCGAAAAGCAGGACACGAGCCGCGCCGTCACGCCACGCAGAAGAGCGGCGAGAAAAAACAGCCCCAGCAGGCCCCAGAGCAGTCAGACCCACAGCCCGGACAATCCGGCGGGCGGGGAAAAGGCGAGCGTTTTTACAAACCGGGCGAGCAGCCCGGCGGATTTTTGACTCAGGCTGCCGGCTATGTCAAGGTTCGTATTCCAACCGGTATCAAGGCGGAACAGGACAGCCAGGAACTGACCGAAAATACCAGCCCGGCTGTCCCGACCACGCCGTATAGCAACGCCCCGCTCGCTGACCGTCCGCCAGAGAAAAATGTCCCCCAGCAGCGCATTCCGCTCGAATATCGAGCCATCTTACAGAAAGAGTAAACGTGCCCTCCACACCATACATAGCTGTTGGTACGTTTACTCTTGAGGAGCAGCATGCCAGCCTCGCCATCACCCTTATCCTCAGAACTATTATCCCCGGAACAGCGGGTTGAACGCTTTCGACACCTCTTTGCGACCGTCGAAGAAGAGGTCGGTCAGGTGATCGTCGGCCAACGGAGTATCCTGCGGAAGATATTAACCGCCTTTTTTGCCGGCGGGCATGTCCTCATCGAAAGCGTGCCGGGTCTGGGCAAGACGCTGATGGCCAAGTCGCTCAGCCAGGCCCTGGCGCTGAGCACTAAGCGGATTCAATTTACGCCAGACCTCATGCCGTCTGATATTGTTGGCACCCAAGTTCTGTCTGAGGGTGCTGACGGCAGGCGCTATTTTGAATTCAAGCCCGGCCCTGTCTTTGCCAACATCGTTCTGGCGGATGAAATTAACCGTGCCACACCCAAGACCCAGTCGGCTGTCCTTGAAGCGATGGAGGAGCAGCAGGTTACCGTTTTTGGGGAGACGCATACCCTCACGCCCCCTTTTCTTGTGGTGGCGACCCAGAACCCGGTTGAGATTGAGGGCACCTACCCGCTCCCCGAGGCGCAACTGGACCGTTTTCTGCTCAAGCTGGTTATCGAATCGCCCAGCGCGGCTGAGGTGGCCGAAATTGTGGAGCGCACCACACAAGAGACGCAGTACCGCATCAATCCGGTCCTCTCGGCAGACACGGCTCCGACAGTCATCGCCGAGATGCAAAATCTGGTGCGCGCAGTCCTGCTGGCTCCTCCGCTGGGTTTGTATATCGCTCGGCTTATCGAGGCAGCCACGCCCGGCAACCCGGATTCTCCGCTGTCCGAGGTCACCCACTATCTCCGCTACGGCCCCAGCCCGCGTGGGGCTCAGGCGCTCACCTTAGGCGCCAAGGTCAACGCCCTGCTCGATGGGCGGGTACATGTCAGTTTTGAGGACATCACCGATGTTGCCCTGTCGGCCCTGCGGCATCGCTGCCTGCTGAACTTTCAGGCTGAGGCAGAGGGCATTAGCGCCGACCAGATCATCGAACTGCTGCTGAAACAGGTCCCGAAGAAATAAGGAAAGTCCTGTCCACAGCGCTCCCGGCTGCATTTCACTTCTCCTGCCCCTCGCAGAGGGACCAGAGTCATGGCAAGATAAGGACCATGAATCTTATCCACACGGCTTTTGAGCCCGAAGGCGCAGGCCCACATCCCACCATTCTCGCCCTGCACGGCTGGGGCGCCAACGCCCTCGACCTCCTGGGCTTAGCGCCGCATCTGTGTCGCGGCCGGTTTCTCGTCCTCTGTCCGCAGGGCCCGCTTCAGGTCCCCATCGGCCCGAATATGGTTGGTCACGGCTGGTTTCCGCTAACGAGCGGTGGGCCAATCGATGTCCAAGCGGTTCTCTCTGCGCGCGAGACCGTTCGCACCTTTCTTGACGCAGCACTACAGCGCTACCCGGTTGATGCCAAAAAACTGTGCGTACTGGGTTTCAGCCAAGGCGGGGTAATGGGTTATAGCCTGGCCCTGGGCGAGCCCGAGCGTTTTGCCGGACTGGCGGCTCTCAGTTCGTGGCTGCCGAAAGATATGCTGACCGCATTACCGGATGTGCCGGCAACCGAACAACTGCCCGTGCTGGTCCAGCACGGCAGTAAGGACGAACTGATCGACGTGGGTCGGGCGCGTCAGTCCGTCGAAATCCTGCGTGATGTCAAAGCGCCCGTGACCTACCGGGAGTATGATATGGGTCACGAAATCAATGCCCGCAGTCTGACCGATCTGTCCAACTGGCTCCAGGAAAAGGTGGTGTCGCCGAAAGAGTAAACGTGCCCAGCTTTGTATGATTTGGAGGGCACGCTTACTCTTTTTACCCTGGCGTCCTGAATCCGCTCCACCGGTGCAGCTATCCCGCCGATTTAAACGGAAGCAAAAACTCCGTGGTTACCCGCAGGAAGTGCTCCAGTTGGTCGTGATGCACCCAGTGGCCGGCCTTGGGGATCGTCACCAGAGAGGGCTTGCGAAATGCTTGCGCGCGTTCGCTATCTTTCTCCAAATCAACCGCCCACGATTCGCTGCCTCGCATCAAGAGGAGCGGGCAGGTAATCCGTCCCCAGATTTCTTGGGCATCCGCCATATTGAAGCGATACGGCGAGCGGGCGCGGACATAGTTGTCAAATTTCCAGGCATAGGTTCCGTCCTCGTTGCGGTGGGTTCCGTACAAGGTCAGATGGTGGGCCCGCTCCGGGCTGAGATGCGGATTGGCTGCACGCATACGTTCGACCGCCTCTTCCAGCGTCCGGTAGCGCTTCGGCAGACGACCGGCGAACCCACGCATTTCATCGACCCAGTGTTGCATCCGCTCAAATGCGCTTTTCGGCTGCTCTTTGAGCATCTGCGGCGGGGGTCCCCAGCCCTCGATGGACACGACCTTCGTCACCTTTTCGGGGTACACACCGGCATACTGGAGCACGATGCCGCCGCCCAGAGAATGGCCGATCAACGTGACCGGAAACGCATTGAGCTGAGCCAGCAACTGCGCGATATCGACGACGTGGTCAATCATCGAATACTCACTGCCGCGAGCCCACTCCGAGTCGCCATGGCCGCGTAAATCCGGAGCAACAATGTGATAGTCTGCGCGCAGCGCCTGAGCGACCCAGTCCCAGTTCCGACAATGATCTCGCCCGCCATGAATCAGGACGAGCAAAGGCTGGTCAGGGTTGCCCCAATCAACATAGTGCAGCTTGAGGCGCTGCGAGTAGAAATAGTGCGAGGTCGGCCCGAGAATGTGTTGGCTTGGCATGAGCGTCCTTTTCTTAGGGGAGAGACTTGAGACGATGTCCGAGTCGACAGTACATCGCCAAGCCGTACTAATCCACCGTACAGACGTGGTTTGTTTGGGTTTTTCGCCCCGAGCAACACGGGGCGTCAGCACAATCCATCGCCAGGACCGCCTCAAATCCCCTACGCCCACTCTGTGCCATGAGCATCTGGAGGGGAACACGGTGAGAACGCTACCGGGAGCGACCGGATAGTGCTATATCCGATGGGCAACGACAGCCCTGCTATGGGGAGAAGGCTGAGAAAACAAAAGGAGAGCACCGATGGAGACACGCTATGGAGATGTTGAAATAAGCCTGGCCGATCATGTGGCAACCGCCGAGATTCAACGACCGCCCAATAATTTCTTTGATACGGCCCTCATTCAGTCCCTGGCCGAGGCGTTTGAAGCTCTGGATGAAGAAACGGATTGTCGGGCTATCGTCCTTGCGGCGAACGGCAAACATTTTTGTGCCGGGGCGAATTTTCACAGCGGTCAGGCCGAGCGTGATCTGCGCGATGTTGAAACCGGCAATCCGCTCTACGCCCAAGCCGTGCGGCTGTTTTCCTGCAAAAAGCCGGTTGTTGGCGCGATCCAGGGCGCGGCTATTGGGGGTGGCTTTGGCCTCGCACTGGTGCCGGATTTCCGCGTGCTGTGTCCGGAAACACGCTTTGCGGCAAACTTTGTCAAACTCGGCTTTCATCCGGGCTTTGGCCTGACCTATACATTACCCCGCCTGATCGGCGAGCCGCGCGCAAGCCTGATCTTTCAAACCGGCAGGAGGGTTGGAGGCGAGGAGGCCCATAGCTGGGGCCTGGGCGAGGTCCTGACCACAAAGGACAACGTCCGCCCGGCGGCACTGGAATTAGCCAAGGAAATCGCCGAGAACGCACCCCTGGCCGTACAATCCGTGCGGGCCACCATGCGAGACGGCATGGCGGCTGCGGTCAAAGCGGCGACGGACCACGAGTTTCGAGAGCAGCACCGACTCCAACAAACGGAAGACCATAAAGAAGGCATTAAAGCCGTAGCTGAGCGCCGACCCGGCAATTTTGTGGGACGGTAGTCTCAGCCCGGAGCCGAACAGGGTCCCGAGGGCGGCCTGCTTCAGGCGGCAACCCGGAGCGTGCCTTCGAGATGGGTCACGGGGAGCGGTGTCTGAGCGGCCGGTATACACAGGGCGGGTCGGCGCCCACGCTCATCACCACGTATCGATACACGGCCGCTTTTTCTCCGTCCGTGGGGCGGGCGGGGGCGAGGAGCGCAGGGCGGCCATGATCCAGCACCGGGACTCGGCGGGATCAATCACATCATCAATCTCGAAATAGGTTGCGGTGCTGAGCGCTTTGCCGCTTTCATACATCTTGGCGACGAGCTGTTCGTAGAGTTCTTTGCGCTTATGCGGGTCGGTCTCAGCCTCCAACTCTTTGCGGTAGCCCAGCTTCACCGCGCCCTCCAGCCCCATGCCACCAAACTCGCCAGTTGGCCAGGAAACCGCAAAAGCCGGGGCTTTGAAACTCCCGCCGGCCATCCCCTGCGCGCCGAGTCCGTACGATTTTCGCAGCACGATGGTGAAGAACGGCACGGTCAGGCTGGCACCGGTCACAAACATGCGACAGCAGTGACGCACCAGAGCAGTCTTTTCGTGCTCAGGGCCAACCATATTGCCCGGTGTGTCACACAGCATGAGAATGGGAATGTCAAACGCATCACATAACTGCATGAACCGCGTGGCTTTGTCCGCCGCGTCAGAATCGATGGCTCCCCCCAGATGCTTGGGGTTGTTGGCAATCACACCAACCGGGCGTCCCTCAATCCGCACAAAGGACGTCACCATACCGATACCGAAGTGCTTGCGGATTTCCAGCACGGAATCGGTGTCGGCCAGGGTGTCGATTACATCCCGGACTTCATAGATGCGCAGGCGGTTCTCCGGCACGATATAACGCAACAGGCGTTGGTCGGCGCATGCCCACGTGGCGACCGGTCCCTGAAAATAGGAGAGATATTTTTTCGCTACCCGGACCGCTTCGGCTTCGTCTGTGACCGGGATATCCACCACGCCGTTCGGTACCTGTTCTTCCATCGGCCCGACCTCTTCCGGCCGGAAGACCCCCAAGCCGCCGCCCTCAATCATGGCCGGGCCACCCATGCCGATATTCGATCCTGCGGTCGCGATAATCACATCACAGCAGCCCAGAATCACCGCGTTGCCGGCAAAACAGCGGCCCGAGGTAATGCCGACCAGGGGCACCATGCCGCTGAGCTTGCCCCACAGGTAAAAGGCCGGGACGTCCAGCCCGGAGGGGCTCGACCAATCGGTATCGCCCGGACGACCGCCGCCGCCCTCGGCAAAGAAGACCACCGGCAGCTTCCAGCGCTCGGCCAACTCGAACATGCGGTCTTTTTTATAGTGATTCTTAAATCCCTGCGTCCCGGCCAGCACGGTGTAATCGTAGGAGATGACAATGCACTGGGCTGCTTTTTCGTCAAACAGCTCACCGTTGACCCGGCCGACCCCGGCGAGCATGCCATCCGCCGGGGTGCGTCGCACTAAATCGTCCACCGAACGACGCTGCCGCTGGGCCGCAATGACCATGGGCCCGTACTCGACATAGCTATCAGGATCGCAGATATCGTATACGTTCTCACGTGCGGTACGTTGGCCGGTCTTCCGCCGCCGCGCAACCGCCTCGGGCCGGGCGGCGTCCATGCCGAGGTCATGCCGCTCAACGATCTCAGCCAGGTCCGGGCGGATATAGTCGAGGTCGAGCGCGGTCGCTTGTTCGACTGCCGTCACCTCTACCTCGGTCTCTTCGATAAAGGCAAGCGGGTGGCCCTCAAAAACCGCGTCCCCCTGACCGACGGTCAGTTGGCGGATAATGCCGCTGGTTTCCGCCGAGACCACGTGTTCCATCTTCATGGATTCCATGACGAGGAGTTGCTGGCCGACATGCACCTCGTCGCCTGCACTGATGTCCAGACTGACAATCGTCCCCTGGAGGGGAGCCGGGACGGCGACGGTCCCGTCAGGACCGCTCACCTCGACGGCCGGTGCTTGTCCGACCGGAGCCGTGGCTACAGGAGCTGTCGGACCCTCAGACTTGCCGTGCTCAAGCACGGCCAAGGGATCGATGCTATCCACTTTTACACCAGCCAGCGCTGGGGTGTCCGACTGGGCTTGGTCGGTATGAAAAAAGAAGCGCTGATGATGGTCAGCTTGAACCAATTCCGCGCCATGATCTTCGACAAAGCGGGTATAGATTTGATTCTTCACAAATGCCGGGTGCCGTAAGAGGCTCTGTAAAAATGGGATGTTCGTTGCCACGCCTTCGATCTTGAATTCACACAGGGCGCGATAGGTCCGGGTCACAACATCGGAAAAATCCGACGAGGGAGAAAAACCGATCAATTTGGCCAGCAGGGAGTCAAAACTCGGACTGGTGGTATAACCGACATAGCCGAAGGTATCGGTTCGCAGACCGGGACCCGACGGCACCTCAAACGCGGATAAGGTCCCACCCGACGGGCGCGGCGTGCCGTCGGACGCTATGGTCTCCATATTGATACGGACCTGCATGGCAAAGCCACGCGGCTCGGGAATACGTTCCTGAGTGAGTCCCAGGTCAGCCAGCGAACTGCCACCGGCCAGGCGTAACTGCGCCTTGACCAGGTCCACGCCCGTCACTTCTTCGGTGACGGTATGCTCGACTTGCAGCCGCGCGTTGGCTTCAATAAAGGCAAATGGCGCGCTGTCGCCGTCCTGTTCGGCATCAACCAAAAACTCGAACGTGCCCAGGCTGGCGTAATGCACCTCCTGGGCGAGTCGGACCGCGGCGCTGCTCAGGCGCTCTCTGAGTCCGGACGACAGCCCAGGCGACGGGGCGATTTCCACCAGCTTCTGGTTGCGGCGCTGGATGCTGCACTCCCGCTCGCCAAGCTGGCTGACCGCACCGGATCCGTCACCAACGACCTGGACCTCAATATGCCGCGCGCGGGGAATGAGTTGCTCGACATACACATCGCCATTGCCAAACGCTGCGGTTGCCTCGGACTGACACCGGGCGTAGGCCGCCTCAAGGTCATCGACCGCCGACACTGCGCGCATACCGCGGCCGCCCCCACCGGCCAGGGCTTTAAGCATCACGGCTCCGCCGGTGCCCAGGGATGCCAGGAAGGCTTTCGCCTCGTCCACGCTCGTCGGACCGGACGTCCCAGGCAGGGTCGGCACGTCGCATCTTTCAGCCAGCGTTCTAGCCTGCCCTTTGTCGCCGAATAGCGCCAGCGTTTCGGCTTGGGGTCCGACAAAAGTCATCCCAGATTCGGCACAGCGCCTGGCGAACTCTGCGTTTTCGCTCAGAAACCCATAGCCGGGATGAATCGCGTTGCAGCCGGCTTGGGCTGCCAGGGCAAGGATTTGCTCGATATCGAGGTAGGCCGCGGCACCCCGACCTTGGAGCGGCAGCGCGTCGTCTGTCCTTTGGGTATGGAGCGACTGTGCATCGTCTTCAGAGAAAATGGCAACGGTCCGCAGACCGAGTTCGGCCGCCGCGCGGGCGATACGGATAGCAATTTCCCCTCGATTGGCGATCAAAAGACTCGTCAGATTCATTTCCACCATCCAGCTATTCTCACTAATCGGATTTACCACGCAATGTCTTCACCTGTTTAGTCGGAGTACCCCTAAGCTTCATAAGTTTTCTGAGTTGGGTTCTTAAATCACCTCTATTCCATCTAAGTTGTATACGATTAAGAATACGGTCCCATTCCAGGTCGTGTTCGTCATAACCAGCCTCAATAGCTCGGTCGAACAATAATTCTGCCTGCTTCGGTTTCCCGTAATCCCTTCGTAGCCTGCCGAGTTTGACCAGCATTTCGCTGTCGTCCAAATGCGCATCCTCAATTTGCTGGAGCTTCCAGTCGGTCTGTTGGGGTAATTCAAACTCGACTCCTCGACGTCGTGGACGCCTGATGAAATCCATATGACCCAATGCTCCCTCTCTTATGGAGTCCATGTAATTCAATGCTCCCTCTCGGTCCGCAGGATTAAGCATGACGATCTCTTGAACGACATCACGGTATTCCTGTGCAAGACGACTTCTTGGCCGCTCCTTTGTGAATACCTTTTGGTTCAACAAAGCCAAGCTGTTATATCTATGCACCACCATCGGTTCCCGCTTGAAGCCGAGCTGATTCTGGAATGCCTTGATCTTGCTCTCCAGAATTCTGTCTTCGTCGTCCAGGTCTGGCACGTTGGACATCACGAAATGGAGTTCAATCCCCTTTTTGCGCGGTCCCTCGGCTTCCGCGCGAATGTCACGAACGACCTTGGTCAAGCCCCGCAAATTCTGCTCATTCGGAAAAAATAATATCGTGACCGCATCGGGGAGCTGCCGGGTACAGATACCACCGGTGTCGGTGTGCCCCGTACGCGAATCAATCAGTACGTAGTCGGGCCTGAGTACCTGCTTCCACTGCTCCTTGAGGTCCTCGAATAGCAGATAACCATCATGCTGTTCGTAGAGTGCAGCCCAGTCAATCTGACTGAAATGCGCGGCGTAGCTCTTATTATGCGCACCGGACGGCATGATCCATAATCCGCCGCCCTTGTCACCGATGCTAGGTGATTTGCTGATAAAATGGGCGACTTCGGGTGCTTGGCCAGAAGCTATATACTCACTAACGAAGTCAACGATCCCTGGGACCTGATTTTCTGAATGCAATATGTCGAAGGTATCGAGGCCGGGCGCTTCAAGGTCAAAGTCCACCACGAGTACTCGGCGGCCAGTGTTCGCAAGTTCGACGGCTGCGTTCATGAGTGCCATCGTGCGCCCAACGCCGCCCTTGAAGGAGTAGAACGTGGTGACGTACATTTTGTCAGGCGGCCCTTCGCAAGGAGAAAGACTCTTGTCCTTGTCGATGCCGAACGATGCCGGACTCGCTCAACACCTGAAATTTACCAACGTTAAGATTCGTACCAGATGACGATATCTGTGCAGATGAACCAAACCTTTTGAGCCTCTGCATGTTCAGGGGTAAAGCGAGAAGGCGGAGATACCGATCATTCGCAAGCGTCTGAATCTTGATGCCGTTTTCCCAGCGATTCAGCGTCGCCTCTCCAAGCCCTGTGACCTGCGCGAATTCGTTGCGAGACAGGTCGTACGCCTCTCGAATCCCACGTATCTCTTTTGGAGACAGTACACCGAGATGCGCGCAAACGGCTTCATGCTTCAGAATCTCAGCCTCGTGGTCAAGGAACTCGAAGCCACAGGAGCTACAAATACGCACCGGAAGACTGACGGTCAACTCGACGGCCGAATCGTCCAGCCCATATGGAAATGTGTGCTCCTGCCACTTGGTATCAGCCGGGGCATCGCACTCGAAACAGGTAGGCTCATCTTGCACGACTTCGTCGCTGACTGACCTTAGCGTGGAGCGTAGTTCCATAGATAAAGGCTCCTTATCTTTGCGTAGAGTAATGAAAGCTCCGTCCAAATATCCGTTCAGATTTCAACTCAAGTTTTACGTATAGTAGAGGCATCTCTGGCTCGAGTTCGATCTGCATGACGTATCCAGTAGCACCTCTAGGCTTTCGTAGTTCAACGACTTCAATCTTATGGCCGCTCTCAATTTTTGAGGCGATGAGATCCCATGCTCCTTGGTCGGAGAACGGAAGTCCTCCCTCTGGGTTGCGCACCTGTTGCGGATTCCACCTCGTCGGTCGTTCCTTTTCGAATCTCGTCTCTCTACGTCGAGGTTGTCGCGCAAGAGAAGCGAGCTCTCGCCTTCTCGAGTCGTTGATACTCACAGAAGCAGCCAGTCCATACGTATCGGTGAACCTTCATCACGATCAATCATATGATCGATTATCGTGTGGTGCAAGACTGCTTTTCGATCATATGATGGGAGATGAAGTTCTTACTAGGCTGGTTTGTCAGAACGATGTGGAACGGAGTGTCTTGGCCGGAGCCGATAAGATGCCTGCCTCCCGTGTGGGGAGGCCGTGTTGCACAACGCTCGCCGGACGCGATTTCCTACTCCTTGGCTTTTTTTACCGCCTCGGTCAGCTCGGGCACGGCCTTGAACAGGTCGGCGACCAGGGCGTAGTCGGCCACGTTGAAGATCGGTGCGTCGGGGTCTTTATTCACCGCCACAATGACTTTCGAGTCCTTCATGCCGGCCAGGTGCTGAATCGCACCGGAAATCCCGACCGCAATATACAACTCCGGCGCCACCACTTTCCCGGTCTGCCCGACTTGCAGATCGTTGGGGACAAAGCCAGCATCAACTGCAGCCCGACTGGCACCCATGGCCGCATTCAGCTCGTTCACCAACGGCTCCAGATAGGTGGTGAAATTCTCGCCCGACTTCAGCCCACGCCCGCCAGACACGACAATGCTAGCCTCCGTCAGGTTGGGCCGGTCGGACTTGGTTTCATTAAATTCAACAAACTGCATTTTGGTTGCGTCTGCGTCGAGGCTGACACTGACATGTTCCACTGCGGACTGCGCTCCTGGCTGAACGGCGTCAAAGGCGGTACTGCGAACGGACACGACCTTGATCGTGTCCGCAAGCGTCACGGTTGCCGTCGTATTGCCGGCATACATGGGCCGCTGCAAGGTTCCATCGTCATGAAAGCTCACCACATCGCTGGCCATGCCCACTCCCAGTCGGGCCGCTACACGCGGCAAAAGATCTTTGCCCACCGCCGTCGCCGTCGCCACCAACAGCGTGACATCGTTTGCCTGCACAAGCTGTTCGAGCGTGGCCGCATAGGCGTCGGCGAGATAGTTCTCCAGTGCCGCATCATTGACGGCCAATACCTTGGCCGCCCCGTAGCCGGCTGCTTCGTTTGCGGCAGCAGCGGTGTCCGTACCCAAGACGGCCACGAGCACGTCACCACCGATTTTACTCGCCGCGTCCTTACCGGCCTGAATGGCAATCAACGAACTCTTGGGGACGCGCCCTTTTTGAGTTTCTGCAAAAACAAGTATATTTCCCATTATTTTCGTCTCCAGATGTCATCGCATAGCGCAACCGTGCAGTCGCGTTAGATCACTTTCGCCTCATCGTGCAGCAGACCGATCAACTCTGCCACACTCTCCACTTTTTTGCCGGCCTCTTTCTGAGTTGGCGACTCAAGGCTGTTGATCGTCAAGCGGGGGGTAGTATCAACGCCGAGGTCTGTTGCGGCAATTGCTTTGATCTCTTTTTTGCGCGCCTTCATAATCCCCGGCAGGGAGGCGTAGCGGGGCTCGTTGAGCCGTAGATCAGAGGTAATAATACCGGGCAGGGCAAAGCCGATTGTTTCCAGCCCCCCGTCCACTTCGCGCGTGACCTTGACGGCCTGTTGGTCATCGGACAGCACAACTTCAGAGGCAAAAGTGGCTTGGGGCCAATCCAACAGCGCCGCCAGCATCTGGCCGGCTTGATTGGCGTCGTCGTCAATCGCCTGCTTGCCCATAATGACGAGTTGAGGGCTTTCGTCTTCAACAATTTTGGCCAGGATACGGGCAACGGCCAAGGAATCCAAGTCTTGGTCACAGCCAACCAGGATAGCCCGGTCAGCACCCATCGCCAGCCCGGTCCTGAGCTGTTCGGTCACCACGCTGTCACCAATACTGACTAAGACCACTTCACCAGAACCCAGCTTTTCTTTGATACGCAGGGCTTCCTCAAGCGCGATCTCATCAAACGGGTTGATGACATATTTGATATTATCCGTCTCAATGCCGGATCCATCAGATTTCACACGGATCGTTGTCTCCGGGTCAGGGACCCGTTTGACCGTCACAAGTACTTTCACCGGTATTTTCCTCCTGTCATAAATTACGCATATATGGTCTGCGCCCGCCTCGCTTCAGGCGCGGCTCCTAGTTCAACGTTTCGCACCCTGACTGTCAAGCATGCACGATCAGACTGTTAGACCGAGCTATATGCTCCGACCTGTCCAACTCAAGAAATCGGGTGACCAAGACGGCTGGAGAGTGCTTTCCCCGCCTGGACAGCTAGAGGAACCAACTCTTGCTCAAGCCGTTCCAGCCCGATCCGATAGGCAGGGCCGCTGACCGCTAAGCTCCCGACGACCGTCCGGGTGTAATCTCGGATCGGCACGGCCACCGTTCGCACATCGGTCAGGTGCTCACCGTTTTCAAGCGCATAGCCTTTCTGTGCCACCTCATTGAGCTGGGCTTCGAGCAGCGTACGGTCGGTAATGGTTTGCTCGGTATGGGTCTGGAGCGAATCGAGCAGTGCACGTTGTGCATCTTCTCTGGTCTCAAAGGCTAAATGGATTTTCCCCGCAGCCGTACAGTGCAGTGGCAGGCTCTCCCCAATATGCGAGACAATGCGAACGGCTTGGTCGGGTTCAACCATGTCTACCGGCACAACTTTTCCCTGCCGCATAACGGTCACATAGGCCGTCTCACGACAGGACTGGACAACCTCACACAGGACGGGCTTGGCTTGTTGCAACAGTCCCAGGTGTTGGATATACGTCTGCCCGAGTTGCAAGCACTTTGTGCCCAGACGATAGTTTTCAGTCGAACGATTTTGTTCGATATAGCCGCGTGATTCCAATGTTGCTAGGATTCGGAAGACATTGTTTTTGTGAAGGGTGAGCCGTTTGCTCAGTTCGGTCACACCGAGCTCCGCATCAGTATGGAATTGCTCAAGAACATCAAGGGCATGGGCGACCGCTTGGATGATGTAATTGCTTTTTTCTCGTCGCACCACGATATCTCCTTAGCCGGAAACGCGAACAGTTTTCTAATGGAAAAACTGTTCTAATTTAAACCCCATTCGGTTGTCAACAGAGTTATAAAATTGTTTTGTCGGGAATTTCGACATGCGACCAGAGTCTTCCTTCACGATTCTCAACCCGAACGGGACCTTTCCGGTGGTGCTCACCTGTGAACACGCGTCCTACGCGCTCCCGCCCGAATACGGGACGCTCGGAATTTCTGCTGACGAGTTGCGGCGACACATCGGCTGGGATATCGGTGCGCGAGCGGTTGTCCAAGAGGTCATTCAACATATTGATTCCACGGCTATTTTATCTCAATACTCACGCCTCTTGATTGACTGCAACCGTGACCTGTCAGACGATGACCTCATTATTCCCGAGAGCGATGGCACGCGCGTGCCTGCCAATATGCATCTGACCGAGGCAGAGCAACGGCGACGCATCAGGCAATTCTATCAGCCCTATCATGCGGCTATCGACCACGTGCTGACACAAAAAATGCCAGCGCCTGTTCTTCTGCTCAGTGTTCACAGCTTTACCCCGGTCCTCGGTGAGAAAAAAAGATCGTTTGATTTGGGCATCCTATTTGACCGCTACGAAGACCTCGCTCGGGAGTTTGGACAGAGGCTGGGCCATGCCGGCTATCGGGTGCGCTCTAACGAGCCCTACTCCGGTTATGAGGGTCTTATCTTCAGCGCCCGGAGTCATGGCGAGCGTCATAATCTCGTCTATCTTGAAATCGAAATCAATAACGGCTTATTGCTGGACCGGACGAATATTGCCGCAATGGGTCAAAAGCTGAGCCAAGTGCTCACGGCCGTGTTTCCTTCACGCTGAAAACACCCCAAAGAGTAAACGTATCCTCCAATCAGACAAAAAAGCTGGACACGTTTACTCTTTGCCAACAGACTGTCAAACGTATCGTACGGAAAGGAGAACCCCCATGCGTATCATTCTCATTGGTCAAGCCGCGTTTGCTTCGAGCTCGCTCGATAAGCTCCGGGATAAGGGCGAGGACATCCTGGCGGTGTTCTGCCCACCAGATAGAGTCGAGGGAAAGTTTGATCCGGTCAAAAAGCGGGCCGGGGAACTCGACATTCCGGTGTATCAACATCGCTCCATGAAGGACCCTGAGGTCCTGGAAAAATTTCAGGAACTCGACGCCGATCTCGCGGTGTTGGCATTTGTGACCCAAATTGTCCCGCCCCCAGTGTTCAACGCGCCCAAACTCGGCAGTATTTGTTTTCACCCTTCGCTCTTACCCAAGTATCGCGGCGGAAGTGCGATTAACTGGACCCTGATCAAGGGTGAGAAAAAAACCGGGATCTCCTGGTTCTGGGTAGACGAGGGCATTGATACCGGTCCGATACTGGTTCAAAAAGAAGTCGAGATCGGCCCGGAAGATACAACCGGAACCCTCTACTTCGATAAACTCTTCCCGCTCGGTGTTGAGGCCGCTGGTGAAGCGATCGATCTGATTCACGCCGGCAGTCCGCCACGTATTGTCCAAGACGAATCCCAAGCCAATTACGATCCGTTGTGTCGGGATGAACACTCCGGCATTGACTGGTCTCAGCCAGCGCAAGCCATCTTCGATCATATCCGCGGCTGTGACCCGCAGCCCGGCGCATCGACACTGTGGCAGGGGCAAAAAATTCGGCTGTATGACTGTCGCCTGCAGCCGGCTGGCGGGCTGGCAACACCGGGACAAGTCGTCGCTCTTGGGGACGGGACTGTCAGTATTGCCCTGAACGGGGGCACCGTCGTGGCCAAAAAATTGCGCGGTGAGCAGGGCAAAATCGCCGCTGATGAACTCGCCGGGCATATTGGGCTTGAGGTCGGGTCCCAACTCGGCTGAGAGCCATGTCAGTGCGTAGGGGCAATGCGGCTTGCCCCTACGGATTCACGAGAATACGTGCCCGCGCACACGGTCCTCGTCTTTCCCCATCTACTCTGCTTCGATGGGCTCAAGCTCGACCAGCACCTGACCAAGTTCGACGAGGTCTCCGTCGGCTACATGGATACTCGCCACACGGGCATGCCCCTCGGCAGTCAGCGCATTCTCCATTTTCATCGCTTCGAGCAGCACGAGGGTTTGGCCCTCTTCGACGACCTCGCCTGCGACGACCTTAACGTCGAGAATTTTACCCGGCATGGGAGAGCGGATCTCAGGCTCAAAGCTCCCGCTCGTCCCCCGCTGACGGGCGCGGGCGTGTCTGGGCGGCGTGTGACTGAATTCGTAGGTCCGCCCCTCGATGGATATCAGGCTGCGGTCACCATCCCGGACCACATAGGCATGAAGAGGATGACCATCAACGAGGAAGGTGATCGTATCATCCCGAATAGCGACCACGTGTGCCGGTTGCTGAGCCTGTCCGTTCCAGACCAGGTCGTACACATCGTCACTATCGCCGTGTTGGTTATATTCCAGCGCCAGCTCTTCACCCGCAACATAGAGTACCGTCTTCATTTTAGAATACTTCGGGTATCAGGAGCCGAGGCGCCAGCCGCCAAGCTGTCGCCATGGTGTGGGGGAGTCCTGCGCGGGCAAAGAAATCTGTCCATCATCGTTTCGATGTGGACCACGGTGCAGACTGGCGGCCAACACGGCCGCAAGCCTATGCGGCTGCTCGCCGGGCTGCCAGTTCGGAAAATGCTCGGGCAAAAAGCCGGTGTGGGTATCGCCTGCGGCAAAGGCAGGGTGGTCCATGAGATCAATCAAAAAAGGCAGATTGGTCGTGAGGCCCAGAATGGCCGTTTGACGAAGCGCCCCAGCCATGCGTCTCCGGGCTTGCTCACGGTCCGCTCCCCAGGTCGAAATCTTGGCAATCATGGGATCGTAATATATCGGCACCTCGGTCTGCGATTCGACCCCGGAATCGACCCGTACCCCCGGCCCCTGGGGCGCATGCCAGGCCAGTACAGGGCCGGGCGACGGCAGGAACCCGCGCGCGGCATCTTCCGCATACAAACGGCACTCAAGGGCGTGGCCGTTGCGGCGGATATCGTCTTGCTGGAAGCCCAGCGCTTCCCCGGCGGCAATCCGGATTTGTTCGTGCACCAGATCCAAACCGGTAATCCACTCGGTAATCGGATGCTCAACCTGGAGACGCGCGTTGACTTCAAGGAAATAGAAATTCCCGTCGTTGTCGAGGATGAACTCTACGGTTCCGGCATTGTCGTAGCCCGCAGCCTTGGCCACGGTCAGCGCGGCCCGCGTCATCTCCTGGCGCAGGGACTCGGACACGGCAGGCGAGGGAGTCTCTTCGACTATTTTCTGATAGCGGCGCTGGATGGAGCACTCCCGTTCACCGAGATGGACGATATTGCCGGCAGTGTCACCAAGAATCTGGACTTCCACATGGTGTGGGCGTTCGAGAAAACGCTCGACATACACCGTGCCTTCGGCAAAGGCCGCCGCGGCTTCGCGTTGCGCCGCGGACAGGGCCTCAACCAACTCGGCTTCCTCACGCACAATGCGCATCCCCTTACCGCCCCCACCCGCAGCCGCTTTAATCAACAGGGGGTAGCCGAGTGCCGCGACTTGCGCACGCACGGCCTCGGGATCGGTAGCTGGGTCTTCAAGCGCGGGGATCACGGGTACGCCGAGTTGGGCCACTGTCCGGCGCGCAACAATCTTGTTTCCGACCGCAGCCAGGGCATCCGGAGCCGGACCGATAAAGGTCAGGCCGGTATCAGCCACGGCCCGAGCAAATGTCGCATTCTCCGATAAAAAACCATAGCCAGGATGGATCGCGTCAGCTCCGGTCCGGCGGGCCGCAGCCAGGATGGACTCCCCGTGAAGATAACTCTCGCTTGCCTGAGCCAGCCCCACACTCACGGCCTCGTCCGCCGCATACAGATGGGGTGAAGAACGGTCGGCCTCTGAGTACACAGCCACTGTCGCAATACCCATTTCGCGACAGGTCCGGGCGATACGAATGGCAATCTCACCTCGGTTCGCAATGAGGATCTTTGAAAACACAGCGGTCCAGATGCCTTCTCAATGCTGTCAGGGCGCAGGGACGGGATGTTTCCCGCACCGGACAGACCATTAGACGCTTACGCCTTTTTCCTCGGTATGAATCTTTTGATACTTGCGGTAATCGTATCCGGTTGCCATCGTGAGGAGCATCTGGTCCATCCCACCGCTCCGCTCCCGGCGGAGGATTCTGAGACGGTTAAAGAATTCCCGATAATCCTTATTCACCCGTCGTTTTTCATCCATGTGGCGGAAGAAAAAATCACCCAGGCGGGTCAGGGTAAACCGGAAGGCGGAAAAGCGGAGTTCATTCGGAAAGGCGTCCCACTCGGACAGTGAAAGCGTGCGCTCGGACTGATAGCCGTCAAGCAGGGCGTTGAACCGGCCAATATGGTAGCGCTCCTCGTAATAGCACAGGGCGTTTACGGCAGTCGCCAGGTCAGCAATGAACTTTCCAAAACAGGCCGCTTCAAAGTCGAGCACCCCAACGACTCTCCCACCACGAAACAGGACGTTATCAGGAAAGAGGTCTCCGTGGATCATACCTTTTGGGAGCTTCTCCTCGCGATATTCTTCCTGATGCGCGATTTCGTCATCCAGGACGTGACCGAGATGCTTCAGATGGACCGCAATACGTCCGCGCAGGCTTTGATAGATGCCGCGGACGCGATCAAAGGCAAACCGGTTTCTGATCGGGGTCTCATATGCCTGGCCAATGAGATGGAGCCGGGCCAGGGTCTGTCCAATCTTTTCTATATGCGCATTGGTGAGCGTTGCTGCCGAGAAGTCTTTGCCGGACAGATGACGATAGAGTGAGACCGCCTTCTTGTCGTAGTGCTGAAGATAGGAACCCTTTTTATCGGCCATCGGCCGTGGGCATGGAAAGCCTTGTTTACGCAAAAAGAGCAGGAAGTCGATTTCGCGCTGCGCGTCGCTTGAGTCTTTGACCTCATCAATCCGCAGAACGAATTTCCCCTTAGCGGACTCAAGGAAATAATGGGTGTTCACCGACCCGGCAGAAATGCCTTGAACGGTTGACAAGCGCCCTAATCCATAGTCTTTGACAAGACGATTCACTGCTTTGCGGTCGAGGACGGTGTAGACAGCCATGCAGACTTCTTCGGACATAGACCTCAACCTTTTCCCCTCCACCCTCATACTGTCCAGACATACAGTCATACTATTGACGATTGGGTTTTGTCAAGAAAAACTGACTGAATGTCCATTCAGGACACGAGGGGCGGGGGTTCTTATGGCACCGTCTGGATTTGCGGGAGCTGGATGTCTGTCCCTGTCCTCCCCAATTCCAGTTGACGGATAACGGTGAGGCTGGCCTCAGACAGCAGGCTGATCTGGAGTCCGGCATATAGTGGTGGATATGTCAGTAGAGTCTGGCAACCACGCGTAAGGAGTTTGAGAGCACCTGGATACTGGGCGCTGGAAAGCTTGAGGTAACCGGCGGCCAACTGCACAAGCCCCTGGACAAAACGTTTCTCTTCGCCCACCGTCTCATTCCAGACGGCTTCCCAGATTTCATGCGCGGTAAAGAAACGGCCGGCGTTAAAAGCCGCCACTCCGCGTAACAACAGGCGACGCTCGTAGGAAGACATGCAGTCCATACCGAAACGGAGGCTATCTAAAGCTGACGCTCGTATCCCTCCGTCTGGAGTTTCTGAAACGCTTCCATTACCCTGATAGACTGTGCAGCAGTGGGAATCTTGGCTGGGAGCTGCATCGCTGCACGTATAACACCTGCTTCCTTGGGTGTAAGCAGTCGTTGCTTGCTACCCCATTCGAGAACATCCTTCCAGAACGCAGCCCCTGCATTCACGACGGCAGTCTGGGCCTGGATACCACTGAGCACCTTCTGCCCTTGGCGACCGGCCCGCTGAATGGATCGTCGGTCTTCCTCCGCAACAAGTTCCTTGACGAAACCCCTCGCCCATTTGATCCGGAGCCCGCGTACACGTTCCCAACAAGCCTGATTCTTTGCCCATTCGGTGACGTTGCGGATTCCCGCCACTGGATGAATCAACACTTCGTGTACCTCTTGCCCGACATGAGCGATAGCCTCTTCAATCTCTGGTCCTGCTGACTGCCTTATCCAGACATCGTCAAAGTTGACCGAGCGCTTCATCTCATCCACATCGTGTGCCATCCTGGAGATTGTATAGGCGACAATGTTTGCCCGGTATCCTCCTTCGTACCACTCTTGCTTGGGAACAATCCGCTCGGCGGCCTTGAAAATAATCGCCTTCGCCACCGCTTCGCGATACCACACCTCATTGAAATTATCGGGATTCTTCTCCCAATCCTTTCCAATGTCAGAGGCAAAATCCGCGAAATTCTTCTGCGCGCCAAGGCTGACCGTGTGCGGCTTGCACCGCCAGACATTCAGAAACTTGGCTAGATCAGTCTTGGAAAAGAGCTGCGAGCGCGGGTACTCCATGTCGAACTTTCTGCGTTGGGCAGACGTCAACAATGAACGCGCGTCTGCGTACTGTCCCCGTGCTCTCTCGTAAAACCATTTGGATTCCCGGAAGGTACCATCAGGTGAAGGGGCGAAAATGCGGCGGGAAAATTCCTCGATGCGAACATGAAATGGATGGTTAGAAAAGAAATCCGCCGCGTTTACGCGATTCTGCGTATTGGCGAACTCTGATATCCTGGGAACGATCTCGTTTGCGCGCTCCCGGTCGACAACCGAGAGTTTCATTTGAACGAATATCTTTGACAAATCCACTTTGTCGCGGTGGGCCATATGGATGGAAGCCATGGTCTGGCCTCCGTTTACAATCTGGAAATTCTTCAGACGCCGCAGGCGGATGGTCCCGTTCGTTTTCGAGACCGTAACGGCCTCCGCGGTTGCAGTCAGACCGTTGTTGTAGGCGAAGAACATCGAAGGTTCGGCCTCGATGGTTCTCTTGATCCCCTTGTTCACCTTACCTCGGGCTTGTAGAAATACCCGAACATTCTGTTCAAGTAGGCGCACCCCCCAACGATCATAAATCCCCGCCAAAACCTTCCCGGGTATGGTCGCCAAGTACGATTCGTCACCATCTTCTGATTGGTGCGCGGAAAGGACGGAGAGCCAGCCACCGAAATCCTTTTCCAGATCAATCTCGATGTCCTCCCGACCATGTCCCATAGTTGCGAACCTGTGGAGGCGGCGGATGTCCCATACGCTGTAGGTGATTGTTCTTCCATCAAGCTCGTCCGACTCGCGACCATCAACTCTTTCACTGAGTTCGCGGTTGCTGACCAGAAAAAATCGCACCTTATCGAGACGACTCCATCGATGAGAGATCAGATCCGCAAGACCAAAGGCTGGGCTTGTTTCCTCGATCGCATTCCGCCATTTCGGATCCAATGCCTTTTGGAGGAATCTTGACAACCGCCGGAAGGCGGTATTCATGTCAGTCTCGACGAGGCGACTGAGATCTGGCGATTGCTGGAAGTCCGAGATGATGAGGCTGAGGCAACCCGAAGCATTATCAGGGTCGCCCCCGTAGCCGTCCACCCTGATGCCCTGTCCGCGGGATCCCCTATAAGCCACCCGATCCGCGCTTTCGAGTTCACCTGCTGCCAGCAGGTGGTCACAGAACTTTTCGAAGAAGACATCTTCCGTGAAATCGCCCTTGGCATCGGACTCCGTAACGATTTCCTGAAAGAATTCCCGCGCGAATTCGTCAAGACCTATTGTCATCGTTTCCTCGCTTTATCAGCTTCACCAGATCGGCTATGTCGGCGCGGAACGGATCGCAATCAGGCAGAGAGATCATGTAGCGCACGTTACTGACGCCTCGTGGAAACATGAGGGGGGCGATTCGCGGGAATCCGTCGCGAACCTCGTACATGTATTCGTGACCCCCGAGCCAGCGGTTGTCCGAGTAATCATCCGACCAATCGAAACCGACGGCAGCAAGACGCTCTTCAAAGAGATCGATAGTGGCCGGCTCATGCTTGGCGATTACCGAACGAACTTCCTCAACTATCTCGGTAATCGTAACGCCCGCCCCCACCTCCTCCGCAGCAGCCGTCACTTCCACGATATAGAGAAACAGAACATCCGCCCCACTCGAATCCAGTTGGTGCTCGGAGGAAATGGCCACATGAGGAGTTGCGGTACCCCGTCGCGCCTTGGCCTCGACGCAGACCCGACCAATTTCGAAATCCTTAGGCGCGCCAAACGGACCGACCCAGCACCGTACGGCGCTGGCTACACCGAGAGCGGGAAACAAGTGGGTTTTGAGTAATTGGAGTTCGCCTATCAGTCCCTTCTGTTCGTCCGCACTGAGCCTGCCGTCACGCCCCCCCATCAGAAGCCTGTGCCAGCGCCAAGTACGCGCGAGAAAGCGATGGATCGCATCTTCCTCAGTCGTGGCACCCCTGGTTGCCTCAATGATATCAAGACAGAGGCGGTGGAATATCTCCCGCTGTTCTCGATCCAGCAGCCGAACGACGAGAAGGTCACGCTGACCGACGTCCGGCGAATGGGTCTCGACCTTAAGGCCACGCAGCCTCGGCAGTCGAGACGGAATAGGGGCTTCTCGATGATGTTGCAGCATCAACAGACAATTCCTGTCTGTATCAACCGCCCAGAACACGTTCCACGGCAATGATGCGTCGGCTCGAAGCGCGCTGACGTTGGTCAGGTTGTCTGGCGGGGTGATGTTCTTCCAAGGGTCTGAAGAATCACTCGTCATCGCCTGCAATCTCATCTTCGTCGTATTCGTCCTCATAATGTTCCCGGAACCAAGTGGTATTGACCACGTATTCGACCTTTTCCTCATCCTGCTCGGTTTCCGGAAAACTGATACTCCACGCTACTACCGGCTTGGTTTCACTCAGATCCTCGTGTTCCGGGCCAATAGCAAGCAGATGAACGATGAGGAGTGGCTTGGCACGGACCTTTCGGTAGATGCGATCAGCATAATTGATATGCCCCTCATTGCCCAGATTCTCCTCCTCTCTGTAGTCAGCCTCCGCCTTTTGGATTTGCTCGACTTTCAACCCGACCTTCTCCATCCCACGCGAAGCCACACGTTGCTTGTTGGTAATAAACAGGGTGCGATCATTACTCCGTTTTCCTTCTGTTCGCCTTTGGCAGTACAGATCGAAACCAAGGCTGCGATCCACAAGAGAATTCCCCCCCGGATTCTTGACGCCAGCAAACAGGACATCCCAGTTGCTGAGCTCATCACGGCTTCGCTTGTCGATGTAACGATGGACAGGCCCCGGGTCTGTAAGGACCGAGTCGGGATGATTCTTGAAGGCAGAGAGGAAATCCATGACTGCTGATACCGGCACGTCGAGTACAAGACGCCCGCCACTGCCACTGACACCCACACCGTCTTCAGGCGCTTTGTCCAGCCTCCGCAGGTTCTCCGCAAGCCCAACCGTTGCGTGACGATTCGCTAGGAGGCTTTCTTCGTCTCGTCGAAGTATCGCTGTCTCAATGAACCTGTTTGCAAGTCCCACGGAGATGCGGTGCCGTTCACCCGAGCCCATCTTGTTGCGCGCCGTCACGATCAACGTGTCCGGGTGGCTGCGTACCCGGAGCCCGAATTCCTCGGGTGTGGCGCTCATACTCTCCATGCGCCGAAGATCATCTCTCAACTCTTCAATCGAGTTCGTGATGTGTTCGTACCAGCCCTCCGCTTCCTCAGGTACCCAGACGCGGCACAGGTCATCATATCCTTGCCGATAGCCGAACCATCGTCCCATTTGCATGAGTGTGTCGTACATCATGGAGTTTCTCAGGAAATAGCTGACAATCAGACCCTCAAGTGTCAGCCCCCTGGAGAGAGAATACCCTCCAACCGCAATCACATTGAGCCCAGATCTCTGATGATCCGCATAGGCAAGAGCACCAGAAGATCGACTGTTGATCTCCACCACATTTACTGGGTTGATACTATCTAACAGATTGGTCTTCACCTGTGACCAAGGAACGTTACACGTTTCCATGTATTCCTTGACGAACACGTCATGCAGGGCCGCGATTTCTGGATCACGCAGTGATTCTGCTTCCGGCTTCGTACCGTTGACTCTTACATGGCTGCGGATGACATTGACCAGTTCATGAATCTCGTTACGTAGCTGACTCTGGACGCCGGTGAACCGTGAAGCATTCACAAGCATCGAGTTGTGCTCGCCTGATTGGCCTCGAGCGAGGCGAATGGCGCGGGCGATTATGAATGTCCGTACCGCCATACAAAGACTTTGAGGTAGGCCCGTTATCCTATGATCGATTGTGTGTTTGAGAGGGAGCAAATCCCCATTATCCTCAATATGTCGGATTATCCGCCCGGACTCGTCGATAAATACCCGAGTTGCACCGAAATAATTGTCGGGCGGATCAAGACTGATAATGAAGTGACGCGGAAACAGGTCCTGCCCGAACATCTCGTTATCAGTATCGGGATCTATGAATATGTTGGCAAACGGGGTAGCCGTATAGCCAACATAACAACTCCGATTAAAAACGCCGAGGAGTTCGCGTATCTGGCCGTTGATTCTGGATATCTCGTCTGCATTTTGCCTTATGTTGATTGATGCGTTGTCCGCCTCATCGTCAACCAGAAGCATCGGAGCACTGATGGAATCAACACCGCGCTGGGCGTTATGTGCTTTCACCCATTCAAGCAGATTCTTGAGTGTGTTTGAGTTTTTCTTGATTACGAAGACCGCAGGCTGCTGGAGATTCTCCAAGGGAATTCCGACGCTCGTTGCGGTCGCCTTGTTGAAGTCGCGCTGGGAATTAGTAAAAGTATTAGGGCGTCGGGTCGAGTCGAAACGCCCGACGCCCACGACACTTTGTACACTGCCACCTCGCCCCCTTGTCAGCAGTTCGGCACTGTCAAAGCCGAGGAGGCCTTCATCGATGCGCATTTGTGTCTGGTTGCGCAGGTTGTTGTGGATACCGGCAATTACGATGATTACCTCATAGCCCGCGTCGGCGGCCTTGCAGATCAAGCCTGTGTAGTTAGCAGTCTTTCCGGATTGCACGTGGCCGACCACCATGCCCCGTCGATCCCACGTCCCCTCCTTCTTCGGATTCTCCAAGAGCCCGAGTATCCGATCAGTAACACTGTCAAGCGTGGCAAGCACGTGGCCGGAGAATTTCCGCTCTGCAAGAAGTCTCCTGTATCGGTCCCAGAAATAGAGATCCATCTCACCTCGAGCATCTTCAAGCCACGGTTCGAAGTCATTTTTCTGAAGGACGGCTCCGATATCCATCTTGACGCCGTGCATGGATTCGAATTGCCGCGCGACCTTTTCAGCCTGTGTATCTGTCACGTCGGGGAAAATGGCCCGCACTTTATTGACGAGTTCACGAATTCTCTGTGGGGTCGGTAGCTGCTCTCGTGCAAGCTGGGCGCCGACCATCGTTTCAAGCTGCCCCAGGTTTGTCGTCATGAATATCTTTCTTTCTAGTCCAGAGACCCAATCACTTCCTTCGCGTCCGACCATCGTGACCGGAATGGTTCGGCTGAAGACATCATCAACTCGATTTCACTACTGGGATTTCCACTTTGTCGGAGAGTGAGATAGGTGGATTTCACGATCTCAGCAAAGCTTTCTGTGTCCAGCGCTGGCGCCAGTACGTTTTCTGGAGTCGCGCTGATGTCCGCGAACAACGCCTCAATGGGCAAGGTTGCAATGATGAGGTCAATCAACTTGTGGAATTTGCGCGCCGTTGCAGGATTCAGGTCCTGCACGAAACTGGCGAATACCGGATGGTCAGAAGCCAAGCCGTAAGAAATACGATTCTTGTTCTGCGTTCGCGTCCAGACTGGCAAGGGATTGTCATCTACCAGTCGCGTTCCACGTTTGACGTAGGTCCGTTTTGACGCTCCTCCGATGTTGTGAATTATACAGCGCAGCCGCTCTCTGACCAAAGGGGGCGGTTGCGCTGATGCCTTCTTGACGTCTATTTTCCACGCGGCGTCCAATCCATTCGGTATATCGATCCGGACACGGGACAATTTGGTCAATTCGGTCTGCCTTGCGAGTCCAAACCAAGTCCCATGCACTACCAACCGTCTGTTCCTGTAGAGATAAAATCCCTGATTCCTTACATATCCTTCTGGGCGACCAGAATTTTTCCACTCGTTAGCCGAAACCTTGTCGTGATGGGGCAGGGTCACAGACTGGATGTGAATCTTCTGTCCTTCAAGCATGAAGACTTCTTCTTGGCCGAACTGCGTAGCGTCATGCCGAGAGCAAAAGGGATCGAAGGACCGAAGTTCCCGACCGTTGAGAAGGATTTTGATGCGCTTCTTCCCTGCCTCTCCAGATAGAAATCGGTGAAAGACGAATTCCATATGCGAGGCCGTATCGTCGAGTTGACGAACAAGATTCTTCTGATCGTTGTTAGCCTTCCAACCCGTCAGCCGATCAAGTTTCTGCCAGACAACGAGGGTGCCGTCCGCGGTCAAATGATCAAGCCAAGGGATCGCAGCATTAACGTCCGGGATCTCAACAAGCCATTCGTCTTTAGCAGCGACCGTATCGAGGTCCCACACCGCAGCCGATAGCGATCCATTCCTGCACGTGGCCACGGTGAGCCTGCGGCACTGGGAAAAGGATGCGGTCTTTAGACCAAGGCCGAAGCGTCCGAGGTCGGCAGCGTCTCTGCCTTCAAGCGGACTTCTAGTTCCCGGCCGCATCGCCTCGAGAAGCTCCTCTTGGGACATTCCCAGTCCATCGTCAAGGATGCCGATCACGGGGTCTTCGGAATCCGTATCCGCAAGGAGCTCGATCCGCCCCGCCCCGGCAGCAATCGAATTGTCGATGACATCGGCCACAGCGGTCTTCAGGGTATAGCCGATGTCACGCATGCTCTCGATCAGCATGGAGGCACGAGGGGCGATCTTTTTCATCCTTGTCGTGGTGCGGGACTTCATGCAGACTCCATAGCAACAAGTCCTTGATCAACTATTCCGCTCCGGTCATCCTTCGCCCGGTCATGGTGTTCCAGAACCTTCCAGAGGCTCTCGGCAATCTGGAGAGCGAGGTAGGGAGGGACAGCGTTGCCCACTTGAATGTATTGCTGGGTACGAGAGCCCTTGAAGAAATAGTTGTCAGGGAAGGTTTGTAGACGCGCCGCCTCTCGCACGGTGAGGCTACGACACTGGCTCGGGTCGGGGTGGATGAAATAATGACCGTCCTTCGACATGTGACTTGTGATAGTACTGGACGGCTGGTCGGCCAATTGTACCCGAAACCGGTCGTTGAACTTCCCGGATCGCCAATTTTTGTGGTTCGGCGCTAACACTAGGGGAAACTCATCAGCTAAGGGGGTTCGCTTGCAGGCACGACCAAATGCGGCTGTGAACAAATATCTAGCGAGGTCAGCGGGCATGTGCGCACGCGGGTCATTATTGGGAAGCCTTTCGAGCCTTTCGTCACATATCCAGTCACGCAAGTGGGTCGGACAGGAATCCGGCAAGGCGGTGTTTCCGTGCTCCTCACTGGAAAGAGGAATGCAGCCTTCAGCCGCCTTGCGGGCGGAGGATACTGCCGAGAGGAATTCATTCCTTGCGCTGGGAGGTAATGACAATGGCAACGAACTACTCTTGACCAGTTCGGACGCTTGCCGTATTGCCGCCTTCCACGCGGTGGTACTGTCCCCTTGGCTTAGATGACTGCGTAGCGTTGGCATCACACCGATGGCATCGGCTACGCATACTTTGCCTTCCCGTCGTTCAAGCCGCGGCAGAAGCCGGACAGGGAGCTCTTCGGCAATGTCCCTGCGCAAGCCGATAATGATGACCCGGTGCCGGGATTGAGGTATCCCATGTTCCTCTGTCCGCACTATGAAATCGCTGGGCAACGGCTCCGCATCGGCATAGTCAGCGTTCGTTGAGGGCGAGAGCGCAAACAGCCGATAGCTGTCCGGGCCGGCCGCATTGCGGAGGTCCGCCATCACTTTCCGGAAGATAGAGTCTCCTTTTACCGCTGAAGACAACATTCCCGTCACGTTTTCCATTACGGTAGCCGCCGGCTTGAGTGTTGCAACTACTTCTACGTATTTCTGGTAGAGGAAATGACGCTCGTCCTGGTGCGGTATGTAGTCGGCTATTCCGGCACTACGGGCTCTTCCTACGATCGAGTAGGCTTGACAGGGCGGGCCACCGATAAGCACAGTCCTGCCTCCGTGTTCGTCGCGGAGTTTCTTGACTTTCTGCTTCAGGAAAGCGGTGGTTTCCGGCTTGCCCAGTTCAAGGCATCTGGTCTCTTCCAAAGCGGCCCGCCATTCTTCAGGATAGAGATGCGGCCAGTCCGGTTCTGATATTGTCCCGTTCAGGAACTCATAGTATTCAGATGGCAGACCAGTCTGGAATTTCCGAAGAAACGCACGGAGTAAAAGGGTACTATGCGCATATCGATCCTTCTCTACGGACAGTACGATCTGGTAGCGGCGGTGGCCCGGCCCATAGCAAGCGGAAAAACCCTCTCCGAGCCCACCGGGGCCGGAAAAAAGATCAACGACAGCAACAGGCTTGACCATGGGCGCAATATTACATGAAAACGATTGGGAGATCAGGTAGTCGAGCTATAACTGATGTCTGATGTAGTGGACCAGGCAACACGGTCCCGCATGATGGCGGGGATTCGCGGCAAGAACACACGCCCTGAGATCATGTTGCGGCGTGCCCTTCATGCTCGCGGATTCAGATACCGCCTGCACGACAAGAAATTGCCAGGCAAACCTGACATCGTTTTCCCACGCTACGGAGCGGTCTGCTTGGTCCACGGCTGCTTCTGGCATCGTCACCCTGGATGTGCCTATGCCTATACTCCGGCGACTCGCAGTGAATTCTGGAAGGCAAAACTCAATGCCAATGTGGCTCGCGACAAACGAAAACGACAGGAATTACTCGATACCGGCTGGCGGATCGCAACGGTATGGGAATGCGCGCTCAGGAAAGGAGGCGAAATCAGGGTCTCATTGGAACTTGACCGCTGGCTTCGGGGAACCGATATCGAGTTCAACACCGATCTGATCGTCCACTGAGATTGATACGGTCGGAATTTTCAGTTCCGCTGTGTACCGGCTCCCCAGTGCGCCTGACTCACCCCCTTCCTTGGGCAGGGACGAAAGCATTGATCCACGCGCTGCTGAGGGAACCAAAAGCCGCCACTCCGCGTAACAACAGGCGACGCGACATACTCTACTCGCTGTCCTGTTTGCCATGGCACTCTTCAGCGCCAGAAGGATATACCAGCGCAATTTTCATATCCATCACGTTTGTGCCCGTTGAGCCTGGGCGAAACAAGTCGCCGAGAGCAGAAAAGAAGGTATAGGTGTCATTATTGCGCAGGAATTGAGCGGGGTCGAGATTTTTTCGACGCGCTCGATCCAGTGTCCGGCCGTCCACAAAGGCGCCGGCGGCATCGGTCGGACCGTCTATGCCGTCCGTTCCCGCACTCAGCAGGCTCCACCCGGCCTCCCCGGCAAGCTCTTGGGCGACAGCCAGCGCGAACTCCTGATTGCGCCCCCCTTTCCCAGTGCCTCGGACCTGTACCGTTGTCTCGCCACCAGCCAGCATACACGTCGGGCCAGAGCAGTGTTGACGCACGGCACGCAGAGTTTGGGCAAAATTGCGTCCGGCCATGAGTGAGTCACCGACGAGAGGCTGAGCAATCAGGTGAGAGCGTAGCCCTCGGTGCACGGCAGCCTCGCGGACAGCCTGCAACGCCAGGCGATTCGAGCCAATCAGCATATTGTGGACGCGAGAGAAGAGCGAGTCTCCGGGTTTTGGCGTCTCAGGTATGCTCCCACGGACGCCTTGCTGCAGATGCATGCACACGGACTGGGGGAGCCGCGGTGCGATGCCGTACTGCTCCACTACCCGCCAGGCGTCCATAAACGTCGTTGGATCGGCGACGGTCGGGCCCGAGCCGATCACACTCAGATCGTCACCAATCACGTCCGACAGAATCAGACTGACCACGGTCGCGGGCTGTGCATGGTGCGCGAGCCAGCCGCCTTTTATCTGGGATATGTGTTTGCGCACGGTGTTCAGCGCCAGGATGTCCGCCCCACATTCCAATAAAACCGCATTGGTGGCAGTCTTGTCTGCAAGCGTCAGCCCAACCGCGGGCCGCACCAGCAGACTGGAGGCCCCGCCAGTCAGACACACCAGGACGAGGTCGTGGGGTTGGACTTGGGAAAGGCTCTCCACAAGCGCTTGGGTCGCGTATGCACTGCCCGGTCCGGGCAATGGATGCTCCCCTTGCACCACCCGCACTCCAGGCAGAAACAGGTCAGACACCGCTTGCTCGCTCGGAATGATGACACAGCCGCCAATTCTCCTCTGGCCCAGCACGGGCATCAGCGCCTGGGCCGTGCTACCCGCCCCCTTGCCGGCTCCAATCAGGAAGAGGCGACCCGTCAGCACGAGCGTCAACGCGGCGGCGGTCTCGTCCCGTGGCTGGACGATCAGCCGCTCCTTTTCAATCGTCACAGTCTGTGGAATCAGATGGCGCGGGTGGACCGCATCAACGGCCGTCCGAAAAAGCGCAGTGAGCAGCGTGTGTCGGTCGTCGGGTCGCATCTCAGCACAGCGGGCCGGCAGATGAAGCGTCGTGCGCAGGCAACCGGAATGGACCGAGGAAAAGGGTGGAGCCGGTCTTAGCTGTCGTCAAGATCAACCTGGTTGGACCGACCGAAGCCCCCCCCGTCATCAATACGGCGTTGAAAGCGCGCTTCCTTTTCCCGTTCCTCTTGGCAGGCAACACACAATCGGCTGAACGGCAAGGCTTCGAGACGGGCTTGGGCGATCTCTTCTTCGCAGTCTTCGCAAATGCCGTATTCGCCCTCTCCGATCCGCTCCAGTGCGTTTTCTATGGCTTGCAGCTTATCTCGATCGCGGTCACTCAGGATCAGATGGATTTCCCGGTCGCGCTCCTCGCTGGCCAGGTCATAGGTATCCATCCCCTCGTCCAGCCCACTCTCTTTACCCTCTCGGATTTCTTCGTCAAGCTGCAGCAGGATTTGCTGTTTTTGGCCGGCGAGCGTCGTCCGCATTTTTTTGAGGAACACTTTTCTCATGACACCTTCTCCAAAGAATAAACGTATCCAGCTTTTTTAGATGATTGGCGGACACGCATACTCTTTTTCACCACGGTCGAAATAAAAAGGAGGGACACTTTAGGGAGAAGCGGTGCCCAAGTCAAGAGCTGTGTGCGGTTGAAGCGGCTGTTCGGGCAGACACCGCGCCCGCAGATCGTAGCCGGACGCCCCGGTAATCCGGGCGCGGATCATATCACCGCTGTCAGCCCCGCACTGTTCCAGAAAAACAATGCCATCGATATCCGGAGCCTGGCCTTGCGTCCGTCCCCACCAGCGGCCGTGATCGTCCTGGCCACAGACGAGTACCGCTCGTTCCTCACCCACCAGTGCCATATTTTTTTTACGCACGACCTCGGCCTGGCAGGCCATCAACTTGTGCCAGCGGTCTTCTTTGAGCTCTGCGCTGACCTGGTCGGCCATCGTGCCAGCGGCCGTACCTTCCTCCTGGGAATAGCGAAACACCCCTACATGGTCGAGCGCCGCTGTGGTCACGAAATCACACAGTTGTTGGAAATCGTCCTCTTGCTCCCCGGGAAAGCCAACAATAAAAGACGAGCGTAAGACCACGCCGGGAATAGCGGCCCGAATCCGGTCCACCACGCGGCGAATGCCGTCTCCACTTTTCTCACGCTTCATCCGCCTCAACATCCGGTCGCTGATGTGCTGGAGCGGCATATCGATATACGGGCACACCTGTTCTTCTTCAGCAATGAAACCTAACAGCGGTTCATCAAGATAATTCGGATAGCAATACAGCAGCCGAATCCAGTCCAGGCCCTCCACGCGCACGAGAGATTTGAGCAGGGCCAGCAGGGTCGTCCCGTCGCGACGCTCTCGTCCGTAGGCGGTCAGATCCTGCGCAATAAGGTTGATTTCCCTTACCCCTTGCGCAACCAGTCCGGTGGCTTCGGCCACGAGAGAAGAAATCGGTCGACTTTCCTGTAAGCCGCGAATTTTCGGAATAATACAAAAGGCGCATTTATGATTGCAGCCCTCGGCAACCTTGAGATAGGCCGAGTAAAAATGGGTGGTCGGAATACGCGGAACGGTGTGGTCCGGCAGGACGTGGGCAGCCCCCAGATACAGGCTGGGAGCATCGAGCGCACGCCGCTTCTGCTCCAATATCTGAGTGATCCGAAGAAACTCTCCCGTTCCCACAAAAACGTCAACTTCGGGCAATACTTCGCGCAACTCCTGGCCGTAGCGCTGGGCGAGACAACCGGTCACGATGAGCCGTTTCTCAAAGGAGGAAACCTGTCCAGCTTTTTTGGATGATTGGAAGACACGTGTCCTTTTTGTCTCCGGCGTCTTATAGGCCGCCAAGTCCAAGATCGTCTCAATCGACTCTTCCTTGGCCTCGTCAATAAAGCTGCACGTATTGACCATCAGCACCCCGGCCTGTTCCGGGTCGAGGCTCAGCGTATAGCCCGCACCCGCCAGCAGGCCGAGCATGACCTCGCCATCCACCAGATTTTTGGGGCAGCCCAGATTCACCAGATAGACGGACTTGTCCGGGCCGGACCGGGTCTTAGTCGTCATCTTTGCGGTCCTTACGCTGCTGCAAGAAACGCTGGAGTTCTTCGGCCATATCCTTGCCGTTGGCATGCCCATTGCCGTTGCCGGTTTTGCCCTGCTCAGCGCTCTCCGTTTCCAGCCCCTCTTCCTGTTCCTGCTCTTCCAGGCGTTTGACATACGCGGCCAGGTTGGGATTGTCGGCAATCGCCTTAGTGACCTGGGCGTCAAATTCTGCCGCGCCCGTCACCAACTCAGTGGTATCCAGGGCGATATGGAGAAAGGACTCGAGACGGCTGACCAGGGCCAGGGCCGCCTTGGGGTTGGGTGCCGCGGAAATATAGTGCGGCACGTTGGCCCAGAAACTGATGGAGGTCAATCCCGCCTGACGGCAGGCATCATTCAGCACCCCGACGATGCCGGTTGGTCCCTCGTAGCGGGACGGGGTAAGCTGGAGTTGCGTCGCAATATCGGGGTCGCTACTGAAGCCGACCACGCGCACCGGCCTGGAGTAGGCAACATCGGCCAGGAGCGCACCCAGGGTAATCACCAAGCCTACTCCACACTGTTTGGCAACGTCCAGGCAGGCGGCCGCATACGCCTTCCAGCGCAGATTCGGCTCAATGCCCAGACCGAGGACCATGTCGCGTTTGAGCGACGCGGCGTTGCTCGCAAAGAACTCGTTGGCCGGCCAACGAATCTCACGGTAGAGCCCGTCTCGCAGGCGCACCTGGGGCCGGACCTCGCTGAAATTATAAAATTCTTCCGGGTCGATCATGGCGAAACGCTGGGCCTGGAGGCGTTTGATGAGGAATTGCGTGGCATGCGTCGCCGCACTGCCGGCATCGTTCCAGCCGGCGAAGGCGACAATCAGGACGGGGTCGTTCAGTTCCGGAATTCGTTCAATACTCAACGCGTTCATGGTCTCCCCCTAGAGACGAGAGATAGAGAGAAGAATATAGAGCACGGGCCATTTCCCCTATCGCTATCTCCCCTCTCTATACTCCGGCGTCGCAGGAGTGTACCTGCTTCCCGGATGATTGCCAAGAGATTCCGCCGGTCTCGTGACCCGGTTACCACCAGGGGCGGAACTGGTCGGAATCGTTACCCGGCGGCCGTCGATTGTTGGAGCAGATAGGCTTCAATAAACTGATCGATATCGCCATCCAGAACCGCGTCGGTGTTCCCGACCTCTACACCGGTGCGATGGTCCTTGACCATGCGGTAGGGATGGAGGACATAGGAGCGAATCTGACTCCCCCAGGCAATATCCTTTTTACTTTTATGCAGGCCCTCCATCTTCTCCTTTTGTTTCTCCATCTCCAGCTCATATAAACGGGCGCGGAGAATTTTCATCGCCATGGTTCGATTCCGATGTTGGGAACGTTCGTTCTGGCACGCCACGACGATTCCACTCGGGAGGTGGGTCAAACGGATCGCTGAATCGGTTTTGTTGACGTGCTGTCCCCCGGCTCCACTGGCCCGGTAGGTATCGACGCGCAAATCTTCGGGACGGATATCGACTTCGACGGTCTCGTCAATATCCGGGTAGACAAAGACAGACGCAAAGGAGGTATGTCGCCGGGCATTGGCATCAAACGGTGAAATCCGCACCAGCCGATGAATGCCCGCCTCTGCCTGCAGATAGCCGTAGGCGTAGGTCCCCTCGACGGTGAAGGTTGCACTTTTTACGCCACCGCCTTCACCGGGCAGGTGTTCGGCCATCTCCACAGTATAGCTGCGGCGTTCCGCCCAGCGCAGGTACAGGCGGAGGAGCATATCGGCCCAGTCTTGGGCCTCAAGACCACCGGCCCCAGGGTGGAGGCTGACGATTGCACTCTGCGCGTCGTGTTCTCCGCCCAGCATCCGCTGCAATTCGGCCCGGCTCACCGCTGCCTCAAGCTCGGGCACTGTCCGCTCGACTTCCTCAACCGCCTCGGCGTCGCCGGCTTCGGCCAGTTCCAGGAAGATCAGCGCGTCAGAGGCGGCCTGCGTCTGCTTTTTCCACTCCGTCACCGTGTCGAGTAAGCCTGCTCGCTCCTTGAGGATGGCTTGCGCCTTCTCCTGATCTTGCCAGAAGTCGTCGGCAAGCGTGTGTTCTTCCAGTGCGGTGGCCCGGGCTTCCTTATCCGGGATGTCAAAGATGCCTCCCAAGGCTTTCAAGTCGTGCGCTCAACTCATGGAGTTTTTCTCTGATTTCTGCGAGCATCTCCTCCTCCTCCGTTTCGCTTTCCGAATAATACAGTTATCCCTGCGTAGCCTAGCATAACGAGCGTCCCTGCACCGCACAACGTCACAAACCAATCCCCGTACTGGGTATAGACAGAGGTCACTTTGGGCCAGGCAAGCTGTTCGGCAATAAAGGTGGTCTCCAGAAGCAATGTTTGGGCCTGAATCTGTCCATCGATATTCACGATGGCTGAAATCCCGGTATTTGCGGACCGCACCAGGGGCACTCGATTCTCGACGGCCCGCATGGCCGCCATTGCCAGATGTTGATAGGGGGCCGAGGTCTCTCCGAACCAGGCATCATTGGTGACATTGATCAGCAGCCGCGCGCCGTTATGAACGAAGCGACGCGCCAGGTCAGGAAACACGCCCTCATAGCAGATGAGCACGCCAAAGGTCTCAAAAGAATCAGCGTCCCCAGCTTTGTCGTCCGAGGGGAGGGCGGGTTGACTCTTGAGGGGAAGAGAAAAAACGGTCGGCGTCGTCCCTGGCGCAAAGTCTCCAATCCCCTCCACGAATTTATCCAGGAAGAAGAGCAGGCTGCCTTGAAAGGGAATATATTCGCCAAAGGGGGTGAGGGTCATCTTGTCGTAATGCCCCAGGAGCGTCGTGTCCGGCGACAGAAGATAGGCCCGATTGAACAGCGTGAGTTCCGTCCCGTCGGCTCGAAAGGCGGGACTGCCGAACAGAATGGGCGTGTTGGTGTCTTGGGCGAGGTCCAGCAGCCGGCCGCGATAGGTCACATCGGATTGAAAGAAAAAGGGCACAGCCGCCTCCGGCCAAATAACGAGGTCAACGGTGTGTTCGGTTATCTGGCGCGTGAGCTGCTCATAGCGTGTCAGGGTTATCTCCTGGTAATCAGGGTCCCATTTTTGATTCTGGGCGATATTCCCCTGGGCAATCCCGACGTTCAGCGTATGGGCCTTGGGCAGCGCGGCCAACTGGCTACGACGCCAGTTTCCCCAGCCCCACAGTCCGGTGACAATCAGGAGCAGGACCAGCAGCAAGCGACCACGGCCCGGACGGGAAAAGGCGCTAAAGAGCGCGATATTGCCAAAGATCACCAGCGCCGACAGCCCGTAGACGCCGGTGTATTCGACAAACTGAATCAGGTTGAGGAAGTTGTACTGCGAATAGCCCAGACTGACCCAGGGAAACCCGATGAAAAAGAACGAGCGGACCCATTCCAGGGCGACCCACAGCATCGGTCCAAACACCAAGAGCGGCCAGCCGCCGTTGTGCGGCCCGCTCTGGTGATAGACACTCAGGCCGGCGGCAAAGACACCGGTGTAAGCCGACAGAATGGCACACATCAGGAGCAGCGGACCGACGGCGATAATATGAGGGATATTGCTGTACAGGCCTATCGTATCAACGACCCAATACAGCGTACACAGATAGAACCCCATGCCGGCAATCCAGCCCAGGCCAAAAGCCCGGCGCAGGGTCTGCCCCTGCGTCAGCCAGAGCAGCGGGATAAAAGCCACCCAGGCCAGGATATTCCAATCGACTTTCGGGAAGGCCAGAGCCAGCAGAACACCACTCACCCCGGCAGGCAGAACGGGCCATACACGCTGCATAGATATCGCAGCCTAGCCTGCCTCTCCCAGCCTGGAAAGGCCGCGCCGGCCTTCTCGTTATTCCGGCAGAAGTCGGAATCCGGTATCTTTCATCGAACCGGTTGAGATCAGGGAAGGAGAGCCTTGGGGAATGGCCAGAAATATTCAATGTCCACACTGCCAAGGAATGGTTCGGATCAAATGGAGATTCAAGTGGAAATTGGCAGGAGTGAGCTTCGGTTCTGCGCTGGGCTGGGTGGTAGGGTCATTTGGACATCTTATTGACTATACTTTTGTCGGATTGAGCCTGACACCCGCTACAGGAATGATCCTGTTCGGACTCATCGGTTTTACTGGCGGAATCAGAGCGGACAGCACCGGAGTCTGCCCGCTCTGCTACAAGAAAATCAATGTAATGAAATTGAAATAGCGCCAGTCTGTTTATTTGATCAGCATTTCCGCTTTCCCTGCCTTTTCCTTCAGGTCAGCTTCTATCCCTTTAGCGATACTTTCAAGTAGGTCGTCAAAAGCGTCGGCCTTTTCTTGCAGGGCATCGAAAATCTGATCGAGCAATTCCTCTTCGTTTTCCTCCAATTTCTCCCGAACAGTTTCTTCAGAGGTCATCATTTTACGGAGAAATGTCGGAACGTCGGAATCCTTAATTATGTCCATTGCAACCTCTTTGCCCACAAATGTGGCAACAGCACCAATGACGAGTCCGATGATCCATCCGATAGGGCCGGAGATTAACAGGGCGGTTCCACCGCCACCGAGCAAGGTGGCGATGATGATTGATCCGATGATCACTGTTACGTTGCCGAGTGTATCTATGTCGTCAAACGCATCCACACTGTCTGAAGGTGCTGCAACATTGACGGACGGTAGAGTAAAATCAGGTGAAAGGCTGAGTTCTGAAACTGGAATTTTAGCTTCTTTGCAAATCGGATCAATTAACCTTTCAACTGCTGGTCTGACATATTCTTCAAGCCAAGGTTTCACGACCTTGTCTTCCAATTCTTGCGAGCCCGCCCTACTCAGCCCTTCAAAGAGAGATCGCGTGCGTTTTTTAATTTCTCTTTCCAGGCGGTTCAAGGTCGAGATACGTCCTTCTCTCCACTCAATAAAAGCCGGAAGGATGATATTGTTCGACAGTTCGTGGACAACAAAATCAGCAATATAGTACATCAAGTATTCAAGGGGCGAGCCCTCATCCTTCTCGGGTTTCTCCCGCAACGCTTTTCGCAGCTTATCCGAAGCGAGAATCTCCTTAATTTCACTGCGAAACTTTTCTAGCTTGTTGCCTGTCCGACCTGCTAGGGCGAGGCCGCGTGCAATAGTAAATTGCGGCTCCTCGCCCCTCACGACCTTTGTATTGGGAAACACCTCCTCACAGCACTTGAGAACGAAATCCATTTGTGAAGCTCCACCCGTTAGCAAGACCATTTGTGGTGGATTGTCCGCCGTTTTTTCACGAGCCCGTTGTAACTCCCTACGGAAGGCACTTGGCCAGTCGAGACCGCGCAACTCCTCATCCGGCTGTTGAAGATATTCGCCGACCGGGGTGGACAGAATTTCGTCCATATCGCCGTTCCCTATTTCCACGTCGAACGGGATACGTTTTTCCGATACTCTCTTGAAAATATCAGCCGGTGTTTCCTCGGTATTCTTAGAATTGAAATAGGCTTCTTTCACCTCACGAGAGAAGAGCAGACATTGGTCTCTATATTGAGGGTGTTCTTCGAAAAGTTCCCTCAGTTCGGCCTTGAGCGACCTCTCCAGGGTGATCTTATCCAGGATACCGGCTCCGAGTTCGTTGCTCCCAAAATCGATACGCTTTTCCTCTATTTCGACAACAGCAGTAAAGTCGGTGGTTGACGAGCCGATATCAACAATGAGAACGGAACCTTTCAGATCCTCCAAAGGGATGTCGAGCACTTCACGGGCTGCCAGAAAGGCAGCGTGTGATTCTGCTATAACCCTCACCTGCTGCATACCGGCCTCCCGAAGCAGTTCCTCATAGTCCCGACGCACTGTTTCTTTCCAGCCAGAGGGGCAACCGACCACGAACAGACTCTCCACGCCTCCTGCAATTTTTCTTTCCTCGGTCAACATCTCGACAATTCGTTGTATAAAAAGTTTTGTAGGACGCCGGGTCTCAGGGTCTTTCAAACGTGGACTTTTGAACGCGACTTTCAAACCTTCCGGGTTCCTACCTCTGTAGGCATCCTTTCCAACCAGCACTTGTCCTCCCGTTTCGGCGACAGCCGTGACCATAGTGGTTTGGCCCTGGACCTTCAAAGATGCCGGTTGCGTTGCCGCACCCATATTCGCTTTTGTTACTGCTGTTTCCGCATGACCAAAATCAAAGCCGATAACCTGAGTGATCGTATCTTTTGTTTTGTTTTCCATTGTTGTCTTTCCTCAGCGCCGTTCGTTGTGTTTGCAGTTCTAGGGGCCTGACTCGTTGACAGGCGCTACCTTTCTTTTGAAGGTTCTATGACAGTGCCACGCAATAACAGCCACCCATCCTTGCTGATTAGCGCAGGCCGCTGCATGAGGCGGCTCGTACCAGGTAAAAAGCCGAAATGAGAATCGTTCTTCCCTTCCTCGTAATCTTCAATGTGGATGTCCTGGTTGAGCAGCAACCGTTTCAAGCCCCGTACTGTTTTCAAGGCAAGCTCCGCATCCTTGAATTGTGCGGCTTCTAATAAGTTCTGAAAGAAATCAAGCAGGTCTCTTGATTCATGTATTGGGTTGGCCGGAAGCGGCTCTGGTTCGTCGGCCTCGTCCTCAAACGCCGTCTCCGCGGCCTTTATCATCTGCCTGAGTTGGCTGAGCAAATCGTTCATATTGATGGTCACTTTTGCTTCGCCGAGAGTAGAATCTTCCTGGTCTGTCTGAGGTGTTTGTGACCAAAGATAAGGCAGCCACTTATCCGGATTACGTAAAATCGATGGTGGCAGCGTGACGGCAACCAGCAACAACAGGATCAACAGGGCGGAAAACGCCCCGACAGCCAAGAGCCCACCCAAGAGCAGGACAAAGAGGACTATCTGTACCACTTTTTTGAGTGTGCCCTTCTGCATATCCCCATCGACCGGCCTGCTGTCTGGTTGGTATGGACGAGACAACTCTGCGGAAGGGACGACTAATAGCGAGGAAGCAGCTTGCAACAGGTCAATGAGAAACCCGAGACGGCGACTCTCGTTCAATGTCAGGTCGGTATTTTTTTCCTTATACTTGATTGGAAGCGTAGTACCCAAAAAGTTTTGGATTATGCGCGCGGCCTTTTCGGGGGGACCGTCCCCAATCTTCTCAGAAAGGTGCCGCCTCTCTTCGTCAAAGATGTCTACCAGGATACCCATACAAAAACGCCTCCTGTTGCCATTGTGAGAGAGCGTCTACCTATATTCAGGTAGTGTCTCAGTTTGACTCCTGTGGCTTTCGCTCCGGTATGAGGGGCTTTGACTTCGCATACCTCAGTATCTCGGTCCCCCCGAAATAGAGGTTCTCATAAACAATTCGGCCGCTCCTGTCGCCCCCAAGGTTGGGGGATTTTGCAAAAAAATGACGCGGGTGGTGAAAAAATGTGGCCGGCGACGCTGGGAGGAGCAAGGAGGTGGGCGGCGATGAGAAAAATTCCAAACTGAGACACTACCGGGATTCAATCTACATCGCCAGATTGCTGCAACAGGGCCTTCAGCTCACGCTCTTTTCGGCGCATGCGGACGGCTTCGCTGTCCGACACTTCATGGTCATAGCCCAGCAGGTGCAGAATGCCGTGGATGAGCAAGGCGCGCAGTTCGTCGGCGAAGGCGCGCTTGCGCTGCCGGGCCTGCTGACGGGCGGTGTCGACCGAGATGACCACATCGCCCAAAAGCGTCGGACAGTGTTCATCGGCCAGCGGAAACGACAACACGTCCGTTGGCCGGTCCTTGTGCCGATACTGACGGTTCAGCTCATGGATGGTCTGGTCCGTCACGAAGGCCAGACTCAACTCGGCCTGTTTCACCTTCAGGTGACGCAGGATCGTCAGACTCCAGCGTCGGATCCGGGGCCGACTCAGACCCGGCACCGTGCCGCTGATGTCTACGCTCAGACCGGGCCTGGAGGCGGCTGCGACGCAGGGCGCGGCTTTCCTGGTTGCGGCGCTCTTGGGCTTCTTGGGCGCGTTCATAGGCGGTAATCACATCCTGGACAAGACGATGGCGGACCACGTCCTTTTCCGTAAACAGCGTGAATTGGATCCCGTCGATATCGCGCAGAATATGCCGGGCCTCTTTTAAGCCGGAGCGGGTTCCGGTGGGCAGGTCGATCTGGGTGATATCGCCGGTAATGACGGCTTTCGACCCATAGCCCAGCCGGGTGAGGAACATTTTCATCTGCTCCCGGGTCGTGTTCTGCGCCTCGTCCAGGATGACAAAGGAATCATTCAGCGTTCGGCCCCGCATGAAGGCCAGCGGAGCCACTTCAATCACGCCACGCTCAATCATTTTTTGCGCACGGCCAAAGTCAACCATATCGTGCAGGGCGTCGTACAAAGGCCGCAGATAGGGATTGATCTTTTCGGCCAGATCGCCCGGCAGAAAACCCAGCTTCTCCCCAGCCTCGACGGCAGGTCGAGTGAGGACCACCCGGCTCACTTTACGTTTCATAAGTTCAGCAACCGCAACCGCCATCGCCAAATACGTTTTCCCCGTACCAGCCGGTCCGATACCAAACACGATATCGTAGTTGCGAATGGCATCGATATAGGCTTTCTGGGCCAGACTCTTGGGGGTAATGGTCCGGCGGTTGGATGACACATAGACCGTGTCGAGAAAAATATCCTGCAAATTCGCCGTGCGGTCACGGCTGAGGATGCGGACCGCGTAATCCACATCGCTCGGATAGACGGGATAGCCGCGTTGGATGAGGTCGTACAGTTGGGTCGCTACCCGCCCCGCCAAGTCGCGCTGGGGCTCGTCTCCGGCAATGATCAGGGCGTTGCCCGAGGCTGAGATTTTTACGCCGAGCGCGTTCTCCAGGCCGTGTAGATGCGCGTCGTGTTGGCCGAGCAGATCGCGTAAAAAGCGCTGATTGCCAAACTCGATATGCGATATTTCTGCTGTCGTCTGTCCTACTTCAGCCAAGCAGCCTCCGTCACGAGCGTGAACGCGCCCAGCACTTCCGGGTACGCTTTATGCACCTTTTTCAATCAGCTCATACACCTTTTGGAGGGCTTCATCCAGACGCGCCGGATCTTTTCCTCCGGCCTGGGCGAAATCGGGCCGCCCGCCGCCGCCGCCGCCAACCAGCGGAGCGATCGCTTTGATAATGTTTCCGGCGTGATACTGCTGGCCCAACTCCTTACTCACCGCAGCCAAGAGCGACACTTTCGCCCCGTTCGTCGCTCCGAGGACGACAACCGCCGGCTGGTGTTTATCGCGCAGCGTATCCGCCATCTCCCGGAGGGCTTTCTGATCTACGCCCTCGACCCGACTGGCGATCACATTGACCCCATTGGTCTGGCGGACTTGGGAAGCAATCGTATCGCTTTGCGAGCCGGCGAGTTGACCCTGAAGCTGGTCAAGTTGTTTTTCGAGTTCGTGTTGCCGGCTCAGCAATTTTTCCAAGCGCTCGAGCGCGTCCTCCTCGGACCCCTTCAGAATGCGGCCCATTTCCTTGAGCACGTGCTCGCGCTGACGCACCCAGGTGAGGGCGCCCTCACCCGTGACCGCCTCGACCCGCCGGATACCGGACGCCACGCCGGTCTCCGCCCTGAATTTGAACAACCCCACATCTCCGGTTCGGCTCACATGGGTTCCGCCGCACAGTTCGGTTGAGAAATCTCCCATGCGTAACACCCGCACGATCTCGCCGTACTTCTCGCCAAAGAAGGCCAAGGCCCCTTTTTGGATCGCGTCGGTAAACGACATTTCCTCACTCGTCACTGCGGCATTATCCCGAATATGGTGGTTCACCAGGTCTTCGATTTCATCCAGGACGTCGTCCTTGACCGGACTGGTATGCGTAAAGTCGAAACGGAGGCGGTCCGGGGTGACCAAGGAGCCGGCCTGCCGGACATGGGAGCCTAAAATATCGCGCAGCGCGGAATGCATGACATGCGTTGCGGAATGGTTCAAACGAATGGCCGCGCGCCGCGGGGCGTCAATGCTGAGATGCACGGCATCCCCGGTCTGCACCGCGCCTTGCACCACCCGGCCTGTATGCACAATGAGTGAAGGCTGCGGTTTGAGCGTATCCAGCACCTCGATGAGATCGCCACGGCTCGTCCGTATCGTCCCCGTGTCTCCGACCTGTCCGCCGGACTCGCCATAAAAGGGCGTCTCGGCAACTATTAGGCCGACTTCTTCCCCTTCGCGTACCGCGTCTGTTCGGGACTGCCCATCCACTAGCAGCGCGTGCACCTCGGATTCGTGTTCAACCTGGCGATCACCAACAAAACGGGAATGTACGTCCGAATCGGTCAGGCCAGTGCTGCTAGAGACGGACCCCTTTTGCCCCCCACGCGCCCGCGCCCGCTGCTCTTCCATGGCCGCCTGAAATTCATCGCGGTCAACGCTGAAGCCTTCGGACGACAGAAAATCCTCGGTCATATCCAGCGGGAAGCCGTAGGTATCGTACAGCCGAAAGGCGGTTTCGCCGGACAGGGTTGTCGTGTGACGTTGTCGTAGATCGTGGATTTCTTGTTCGAGCAGGGCCAGGCCCTTGTCCAAGGTTTCCGAAAAACGGGTCTCCTCGTTGTGTATGACCTCAGTCAGATAGTCCTGGCGTTCAACCAACTCGGGGTAGGCCGAGCCCAGGAGTTGTACCACGCTGCCGGCGACCTGAGAGAAAAACGATCCCTCAAAGCCCAGGAGTCGTCCGTGGCGTAAGGCGCGACGCATAATCCGCCGTAACACATAGCCACGGCCTTCGTTTGTCGGCACCACGCCATCGGCAATGGCAAAGGCTGCCGTGCGCGCGTGGTCGGCAATCACCCGAAACGACACGTCCTGTTCGCTCGAAGCGCCGTAGCGCTTGTCGCCCAACCCTTCGGTAAAGGTAATGATGTCGCGCAGCAGGTCAGAGTCATAATTGCCCGGTACGTCTTGGAGAACGGAGACGATGCGCTCCAAGCCCATACCCGTATCGACATGCGTCTCGGGCAGATCGTCCAGGGATTGATCCGCATCCCGGTTGTATTGGATAAACACCAGATTCCATAACTCGATATAACGCGCACAGCCGGCGTTGACCGCACAGCTATGGCCCGGTGTATTGGCCAACGCGCAGGCCTGCGGGCCGCGGTCAATGTGGATTTCCGAGCACGGTCCGCAGGGGCCGGTCTCGCCCATTTCCCAAAAATTGTCCTTTTCGGCAAAACGCAGGATCTGCTGCGGATTGATGTCGGTTTGCGTCCGCCACCACTCGTCCGCTTCGTCGTCCGTGGTGTACACCGTCGCCCAGAGTTTCTGCTTGGGAAGCTGCCAGACCTCGGTCAGGAGTTCCCAGGCCCAGCGGATGGCTTCCTGTTTGTAGTAATCGCCAAACGACCAATTCCCCAGCATCTCGAAGAAGGTGTGGTGGTAGGTATCGCGGCCCACTTCTTCCAGGTCGTTATGCTTACCGGAGACGCGCAGACATTTTTGGGAATCGACCACCCGCCGCTGGGTCGGCCGCTCGACCCCGAGAAAAATATTCTTGAACGGCACCATGCCGGCATTGGTAAACATCAGCGTCGGATCGTTGGCTGGAATCAAAGACGCACTCGGGACAATCCGGTGACCCCGGTCGGCAAAAAACTGCAGGAAGCTGTTGCGTATCTCGTTCCCTGTCATGGCGGCTACTCTTTCCATTGGCTAGTCGTCGGACGCTTCTCTTCCTAGCACGCTTGCGGCAACACTGGCAGAGTATCCTCGGCGCAATAGGAATCGATACGCACGGGCGCGCGTCTTGGGCTCTTCAAGTGCAGCAGGAGAGAACCGGCGCTGCATAAGTCTCCGAGCGACCTCGATATCCGTCTGCTCTAGCCGCTCGCTCAGCGCCGTTGCAATCACGTCTTCGGTGAGTCCTCTTTGCTTGAGTTTGGCCCGCACACCGCGCGGTCCAAAGCCCTGGTTTTGAAACCGTTCGGCAAGACCACGGGCCAGCCGCATGTCATCCAGATGGCCGCGTGCTTGCAGCGCTTCAACCGTAGCGCTCGCGGCCTGCGACGTGAACCCCTTGGCCCGTAATTTCTCGTTTACGCGCGCCGCGCTATAGTCTCCCCGCGCGAGCAGACTATAGGCATAGTTCAGGGGTGTCTGAGAGGAACAAGCGTGACTCATAGGCGGAAGCTAGGCTTTCTCAGCAACCTCTTCCACTGTTCCCGCTTCTGCTGTGGATTGAAGAGTACCGAGACCGAACTTCTCGCGGACTTGGCGCTCTATCATGGCTGCGATCTCGGGATTTTCTCGCAGATATGCTTTGGCGTTCTCTCGGCCCTGGCCAATGCGATCTTCAGAAAAAGAGTACCAGGCACCGGCCTTTTCAACGATATTCTGGTCCACGCCGATGTCGATCAGCTCGCCCTCTTTGGAGATCCCGGTCCCGTATAAAATATCGAATTCCGCCAGCTTGAAGGGCGGCGCGACTTTATTTTTGACCACTTTGACTCGGGTATGATTCCCAACCACTTGATCGCCTTGTTTGACTGCGCCCGTGCGGCGGATGTCCATGCGGACGGAGGCGTAGAATTTGAGGGCATTGCCGCCGGTTGTTGTCTCGGGACTACCGAACATGACGCCGATCTTCATCCGAATTTGATTGATGAAGACGACTAAGGTGCGCGAACGTGAAATCGTGCTGACCAGCTTGCGCAGCGCTTGCGACATGAGTCTGGCCTGCAGGCCCATCTGCGGCTCACCCATATCGCCTTCGAGTTCGGAGCGGGGAACCAGAGCGGCAACAGAGTCAACGACAATAACATCCAGCGCCCCACTTCTGACTAACGTATCCGTGATTTCGAGCGCCTGCTCGCCATGGTCGGGCTGAGAGAGCAATATCTCTTCAACATTGACTCCAAGTTTCTTGGCATAGCCCATGTCCAGGGCATGCTCGGCATCGATATAGGCACAAGAGCCCCCCGCTTTTTGCGCCTGCGCAACAACGTGCAAGGCCAGCGTTGTTTTTCCGGATGACTCAGGCCCGTAGATCTCGACCACCCGTCCGCGCGGCAGACCTCCAATGCCGAGCGCCAGGTCCAGGCCTAGCGACCCGGTCGAAATCGTGGGAATGTCACGTACGACAGCGCCCTCGCCGAGCTTCATGATCGAACCCTTGCCAAACTGCTTTTCAATCTGACTGACGGCTAAGTCCAGCGCTCGTTCACGATCTTTATCCTCTGCCATATGCACACTCCTTACTGTTGTGGACCGTGGATTGCTATCCCTTCAGACCGGCAACGCCGAGGGCTGTATAGACCGCCCCCCCTGGTTCAAGATCACTCCGGTACAACGTCACGGTATCGATAAGGCTCTCACCAAAATCGTATTGCAGATATTCCTTGACGCGTTCCAGTACGTGGTTCCAGCCACGCTGGGAGCGAACCCGGCCCAGGGTAATATGCGGGCGAAACGCGCGGCCCTCGGGCGGAAAGCCGTAGGAGCCAAGAGCCGACTCAATTTTCGTATGCAGCTCTTGTAGTCCGCCACCGGTCAGACATGCCCACAGCACCCGCGGGCGGGTGAGTGAAGGAAACGCACCGAGCCCCTGCATGCGGACTCGAAACTGCGATTGGTGTCTCACGGCTACTCGCAATGCGGTCAGGATGGGCGCAACTCGATTCGGCTCAATATTACCAAGAAATCGAAACGTTAGATGAAATCCCTGCGGTTTGACCCAGCGGATATCGCCTTTCGCATTTTGGAGGGCGGACTGGACTTTTGTCATTTCTTCGCCTACTGAAGAAGCCAGATTAGCTGCGATGAAGGCGCGAATCAACACGGGCGCTGCTCTTTCCTTAGCGGCGTATAAACCCCGATTCTACAACAGGAATTTTAAGGAGAGCACGCCGCACCCAGTCGAGGCACAACTGGGAGGTCAGGGTTTTGATCCACTCCCGGTTGCCCCAGAGCTTGTACTGCCGCGACACCAGCGTTCCCTCCATAGCAAGCGCCAGACAGGCGGTCCCAACCGGCTTGTCCGGCGTGCCGCCGTCCGGTCCGGCAATCCCTGTTAGCGCCACACCAATATCGGTTCTCAGATGTGTACGGACGCCGTCAGCCATCTCCTTGACTGTCTCCTCGCTGACCGCACCGTACTGACTCAGCGTAGCTGGGTTGACATTGAGAAGCTGGGTTTTTGTACTGTCTGAGTAGGCGATGATGCTGCCCAGGAAATAATCCGAGCTACCCGGCACATTGGTCAGGCGGTGGCTGACCAAGCCACCCGAGCACGCCTCGGCAAAGCCAACCGTTTTTCCCTGATCCTTGAGGAGCTGCCCCACCACACCTTCCATGCTGACATCACCCTCGCCGTAGACATACGCGCCGATTTTCTCACGCAGCCGCTGGGCCAAGATTGCGACCCGCTGCTCAACCTCCCCTTCTTTCCCCCTGACAGTCACGCGCATGGAAATTTGTGGGAAGTTGGCCCGAAAGGCCAGTTTTCCCTCGTCTTCGGCAATCACGCCGGACACCAGTTCATCCAGTCCGGACTCACTAATGCCGAAGGTCTGAAACGTCCGGGTCAGAAAGACATCGCCCCCACCCCGCATTTCACCAATCCAGGGCAGGACGCTTTCTTCCATCATAGGTTTCATCTCGCGCGGGACGCCCGGCAGGACGATCAGATGCTTCCGACCGTTCGGTGTCTCCAGCGATAAGCGGTAGCCTGGCGCCGTCCCGAGATGATTCGGAATGATGGTCGCTCCTGCGGGGAACTGGGCCTGCTTGAGATTATTCTCCGGCATGGTGCGGTTCAGCGAGGCAAAAATGCGCCGGATATTCTCTGCGACTTCTTCGGAGAAGGTCAGTCCGACTCCGGCAACCTTGGCAACCAGTTCAGTTGTAAGGTCATCGGCCGTTGGTCCAATACCACCAGTGGAAATGATCACGTCGGCGTGAACCATGGCCTGTTCCCAGGCCCATATAATCCGGTCCGAAACGTCACCAACCGTGACAATCGAGGCCACGTCCAAGCCGGCTTCAATGAGTTTATCCGCAATGTAGTTGGAGTTCGTATCAACGACTTTGCCGGTCGTGATTTCATCCCCCGTGCTCAGAATAGCGGCCCGTTCAATCATAATCATCCCCTCACAAGCAGATTGGTTCCTGACTGGCAGCCCCGGTAAGCACTATAGACAGCGCCAGCGAGGGACTGAGCGTATCAAACAGGTCGGAGAGAAAAAAGGCGAGCGACGGGAACCCTGATACGGGTCATCCCTCACGTAGACGGACGAAACAGTTTCTATCCTAACTGTTTCTCCAATTCAGGCCGAAAATCCGGATGAGCGATGTGGATGAGGGCTTCGGCCCGCCCGTGGAGGTCTTGACCTTTCATGCGGGCGATGCCGTATTCGGTCACAATGTAGTCGGTACAAAAACGTGGCGTGGTGACAACGGCGCCGGGGGCCAGACTGGCGACAATCTTGGAACGCTTGCCGTCTTCGGTCGTTGACGGCAGCGCAATGATGGATACGCCATCTTCAGCCAGCGCTGCGGCTTCAACATAGTCGAGGCTGCCGCCGACGCCGCTGATTTGTACTGGTCCAATGGTCTCGCCATTACTCTGCCCTTGCAGGTCAATCTCCACCGCAGAATTGATTGAGACAAAGCGCGGTAGCTTCGCCAAAGCCAGAATATTATGCGTGACATCGACGGTCGCCATTTCTATGAGCGGGTTACGGCCACAAAAATCAAAGAACTCCTGGTCACCGGCAAGCTCGCCGGTGAGAATCTTTGGAGTGTGTTTCACCTGATCAAGAAACTGGACCAAGCCCTGGGACAGCATGCCGGAGTAGAGATTTACCCCTCGTTTTTCTGCTAATCGGCCCAGAACCGCATCGGGGACGGAACCTATCCCGAGTTGCACCCAGGCCAAGTCAGGAACCAGGTCAAGGACATAGTCAACGATCCTGGTATCGCGCTCGCTTTGGTGGGGTGTACGATAGGTCCCGAGCGGTTCGGAAGACTCCAGGGCAAAATCAATTTTCTCAACCGGAACCCGGCTCCTGCCATGCGTGACCGGCATATTCGTATTCAGCTCGGCGATTACCATTTTCGCGCTGTCGATAAAGTCTTGATAGATACTGACCGAAATACCCAGACTGACCGTTCCGTCCTGGTCGGGTGGCGAGACTTGGGTCACGACAACATCCGGCTTGATAACGCCGTTTTTGTTCACGATGCTGGTGATCTCGCTGAACCGCATGGGTACAAACCCAACCTTGCGCGGGTCGTTTTCTTTGAACAAACGACGAAGCTGTGGCGCAGCCTGCCAAGTGACATAGCGAAAATTCGTGCCTAAGCCCTTCTCCAGAAAGGGATATTTTCCAAACGCCAACCCGGAATACACGGTCAGGTTGCTGAACCGCTCAACCTCGTGCTGGAAAGCCGTATAGAAGGTCGTCGGCTCGACACAGCTGTGGGGGAAGATGGCGATGCTGCCGTCGGGGATAGCCCGGACGGCTTCGCTCGGGGTAACAATTTTCATGGCAGCCTTTCGCCCTCAGGGTACGACTTCGTATTTGATTCCCTCGCCACGCTGCATCCGATCAAACGCCTGGCAGAGGTCAACCAGGGGGTAGCGACCGCTGATCAGGTACTCGGTCGGAATCTGTCCGGATATGAGCAGTTCAGACGCTTGACGCACGGCGGCCGGGTTAAAGTGAAAGGGGCTCGACAAACGGACTTGATCATAGTGCAGCCGGGTCGCGTCCAGCGAAACCTTGGTCCCCTGCGGACAGCCGCCAAAGAGAATGACCTGGCCGCCGGGACGGGCAAAGAACAGGGATTCTTCCCAGACGCTCGGCTGGGCCGTACACTCAATGACCAGGTCGGCCCCGCGACCGCCGGTGGCCTCCAGGACTGCTGCCCGAGCTTCCTCGGCCGGACGGGCAATCACGCGGTCTGCGCCAAGTTCGCCCGCAACTCTGGCCCGGTCCGGGTTCCGAGCCACCATATAGACCCGCTCCATCCCCAGCATTTTCAAGAGGATGAGGTGCAACAGTCCAAAGCCACCCGCGCCAATGATCACCGCCGTATCTTCAGGCGTGAACGCCACCTGCTGTAATCCAAAGACCACACATGAGACCGGCTCCAACAGCGCTGCCTCGGCAAAAGGCAGGCTTTTTGGCTTGGGGAACATATTGGAGCGGACAATCCGACCGGGCAGGCTGACATATTCGGCATAGCCGCCAAAGGCCATGGTCGCCATGAGCGACGTACACAGGTTTTCCTGGTCATGCCGACAATAAAAACAGCTCCCGCACGGGCCGGTTGGCGCGAGCATGACCTCGTCGCCCTCGCGGAAGTGTGTGACCTGCGATCCGTGTGCGACAATCGTTCCTGAGTATTCGTGGCCAAAACGGATCGGTGGAGGCATCTTGGGATGGCCACGCAAAAAGGCCTTGAGATCCGTTCCGCAGGTCAGGGCAGACCCAACCTTCAGCACGACATCTTCGGGGCCCGGTTCCGGCACAGGCAATTCCTGACAGTCAATCTTTCCTGGGCCGAGCAATAACACCGCCTGCATAGTCGTCACTTCACTTCTCCTCACCGCTTACCAGAGCAAGGGGCGGACATGAAAATGATAATGATCCGGAATCTGCCGCATATTGTGGTCAAACATCCACTTCGGGAATTTTCCGGTATACTTTTGTTCGGCCACGAGATTGAGGGCATTTTCCATAAGCGCAACCTCTTGCGGGCGCACATCAACGCGGTGCTCACCAAGGACCGCGATGGGCACCTCACAGGAGTCGCAGTCGAGAATGGTGAAACGCAAGGGCGCGTAAAACTCGGCATACCACTGCGTATAATGGGCCATCTCACACAGGTCGCACATCCGACCCGTTGTCATAGTTCCCACTGGGGAGGTTTGAGAGTCGAGCGGCCGGACGTTGCCGCTCTGTTGCTGCGTACTCACAAAATTCAGGACCTTCTCCATATACACCAAGTCTGCGGCACTGATATCATCTAGCGGGGTTTCTACCGTCACCGTCGGCGGGGCTCCAACTTCTCGGCCGACAAGAGTAAAAGCGATTGGATAATGAAATGTCACGAGCGGCGGTGTTTCCCTCTCAGGGACGCCTTGTGAGAGCCAAACTGGATGGTCAGCCACCGGTTGTCCTTCCTGTACGCTACATTCGCTCACGCCGACGGCGCCCTCCCTCTTGAAAGAGGAAACGTGTCCTCCATCCAAAAAAGCTGGACACGTTTCCTCTTTGAGCGCGGATCGGCCTGATGGGCTATACTACGGGGCGGGCAGCCGAAGATCAACCTGACCGAGCGGTCAGCCCAATTTTTCTCACTGAGTATGAGGCTTGTATGAGTGTACAAAAGGCTCGCTACTCCGCGGTCGAAGCTATTGCCGATATCCGGGATGGAGCGAGTATTCTGATAGGCGGGTTTGGCGTGCTCCAGGGGTGGCCGCATGAATTGCTCTTCGCCCTCCGGGATAGCGGCGTGAGTGACCTGACCATTATCTGCAATTCTCCTGGATTTGGACCACTGTCTCCTCAAATTCTGGCTGAAAACGGCCAAGTCTCGAAACTGATCGCTTCCTTCGGCGGCTATGCCTACCGCACAACTCCGCTGTCCGAGCAGATTGGACGGGGCGAAGTCGCCTTTGAAATAGTGCCCCAGGGGACCTTGGTCGAGCGCATTCGCGCTGCGGGAGCGGGGATTCCGGCGTTTTTCACTCCTACCGGGGTTGGAACGGTTGTCGAGCAGGGGAAAGAGAAGCGGACCTTTGAGGGCCGAGAGTACCTCATGGAAACCGCACTCCAAGCCGACTTTGCCCTCATTCGGGCGTATAAAGCTGACGCGGCTGGCAATCTGATCTACCGTGGTACGGCGCGCAATTTTAACCCACCGTTTGCCTCTGCGGCGGCGGTCACCATCGCTGAGGTCGATGAAATTATCGAGCCAGGGCAGCTTGATCCAGAGGCGACCGCCACCCCGGGCATATTTGTCGACCGTCTTGTCCGGCGCGAAAAGCCGCTCGACCGGGAGTACGTGTTCACGCTCATGCGGACTCAGGGCCGGACGATCAAAACGGCAGAAAGTGCTGGACAGATAAGCGGCCTGACGCCGGAGCTCATGGCGCTGCGCGCGGCGCGCCTCCTGGAGCCTGGCCAGTATGTGAACCTCGGTATCGGTCTGCCAACCCTGGTCTCGGATTTTATTGCTAACGACGTGACGCTTCATGCCGAGAACGGCGTGCTGGGTTATGGTCCGCTTGCCGCAGCCGGGGAAGAAGATATCGATCTCTATAATGCCAGTTCTCAATTGGTAACACTGCAACCGGGGGCCAGCTTCTTTGACAGTGCCGAGGCGTTTGCCATGGCCCGCGGGGGACATGTGGACACAGTCATACTCGGAGGCTTTCAGGTCGCAGCAAACGGCGACCTGGCAAACTGGAAAGCCCCGCATATGCAGGCCGGTTCAATTGGGGGAGCCATGGACCTTGCTGCCGGAGCACGTAGGCTGATTGTTGTGATGCAGCACACCACAAAGGCAGGTGAGCCAAAACTGCTCCCCAGGTGTACCTATCCGCTCACCGCCCGTGAGTGTGTCTCGTGGGTGCTGACAAATCTGGCCTTGATTCAGGTAACCTCCCGGGGCTTTGTCTTAAAAGAGTTTGCGCCAGGGGTTACTCCCGACGCGGTACGGGCAGCGACGGCCGCCTCCCTCCATATTTCGGACGACGTCAGAGAAATGGAGTTTTGACCTGGAGGACGGTGGGGGGGGAGTGGGAGCGCCATTCTGTATTGATCGTGATAGTCTTTATTGGACGATAACCTATATTGGAAACGAAACGAGCCGTGGCAGTTCAAGGACAGGCGAACTTATTCTCCGAAGGGCACTCACAGAAAGCGCGCTCACTCGGCCGAGGAATAGAGCGCCAATTTGATGTCACCTTCGTTTCTGGCCTCGCGTTGAGGGAGAAGCAGATCCAACAAAACTACCGGCCGATTATCGCCGTCCATAAGTGGTTTGCGCGGCGGCCTGGCACCCTCTTTCGTGCGCTTTTATTATCCGAATTTGTAGAAGGCACCCTTAAAGAGACCTTTTACGAGTCTCACGACCTCGCAGATGTACAGATCGCCGACCCCTTCATGGGAGGAGGCACTCCCCTTCTTGAGGCGAATCGGCTGGGGTGTAGCGTCTTCGGTTGCGACATCAACCCGATGGCCTATTGGGTTGTCAAACAGGAAATAGAGGAACTCGACCTGCGCAAATACCGGGAAGCTGCTGCTGAAATAGGACAGTTACTGGAGAATGAAATAGGAGATTTTTACAAAACGGAGTGCACTTTTTGCGGCAAGCGAGATGCTGATGTTAAATATTTCCTCTGGGTGAAGACACATCAGTGCGGGAACTGTAAGCGCGGGTTTGATCTCTTTCCCGGCTACCTCCTCGCGGAAAATCGCAGGCATCCGAAGAATGTCCTGCTCTGCCCCTCGTGTGGAGAGCTAAACGAGGTGGAAGAGAGAAATGATCCGGGAATCTGCTCCTGGTGTCAGACCCCGTTGAGCCTTAAAGGACCGGCCGCTCGTAATCGCTGTGCCTGCCCTGACTGTGAGACTGTGAATACCTATCCTCACAAATCCGGCGGTCCGCCTCGGCACCGCATGTTCGCCATTGAGTATCACTGCCCACATTGCAGACCCCATCACCAAGGACGCTTTTTTAAGAAAGTAGATGCTGCCGACCTCGATAGGTATCGGGAGGCAGAAAGGGTCCTTCTGAACGGCAAAGCAGAATATATCCCAGATAATCACATACCGGCGGGAGATGAGACAGATCGTCTCCATAGGTGGGGATACTCGCATTACAGGGAGATGTTTAATAAGAGGCAGCTACTCAGCCTTGAACTCGCCTGCCGCGCGATTGCCCAGCAGAAGGATCAACGCCTCAGAGAGGCATTATCGACAAACCTCTCAGACTTACTCCGCTATCAAAATATGCTCTGTCGCTACGATACCTATGCTCTCAAATCCCTGGACATCTTTTCGGTTCACGGTTTTCCCGTGGGGCTGATCTCCTGCGAATCCAATTTTCTCGGTCTCATGAAAGAGAAAGCAAGAGTCAACATTGGAAGTGGAGGTTGGTCCAATATTGTCGAAAAATTTTTCAAGGCCAAGCAGTACTGCGAGCAGCCTTTCGAGGTTATTCGTCAAAACGGTCGAAAGAGACAGATTCCTATTGCTGACGAGTGGATTGGAAGAGAACGGGAAGGTAAGAGGAGCCGGACTGTCTATTTACACTGTGCGAGTTCGACGAGGATAGACCTCCCTCCTCGATCCCTTGATGCAGTTTTTACGGACCCCCCGTATTTTGCCAATGTTCAATACGCCGAGCTGATGGACTTCTGTTATGTCTGGCTCCGCCGTCTCGTGACCGGTGAGATTTTTCAGCGTCAGACAACACGACACCGCAGCGAGTTGACAGGGAATGCCACCATGGAACGAGACCTGGACCACTTCACCGAAGGACTGGCGTCAGTCTGGTCTCGTATGGCGATGGCCCTGAAACCAGGAGCACCACTGGCGTTTACCTACCACCACAATACGCTTGAAGCGTATTACCCGCTTTCAGTGGCGATTCTTGATGCCGGCCTAGTGTGTTCCGCCTCTTTAGCCTGTCCGGCTGAAATGGGCGCTTCGATTCATATCAGCAGAACGGGGTCCTCAATCGTCGATACTGTCTTTGTCTGTCGCTCAACCGGACGTATCTCCGGGCACACTCTTGTTTCAACCCCTCAAGAGATTGCCTGTTTAGTCGAAAATGACCTGGAACACCTTACACATGGTGGCCACAAGCCGACTCGTGGTGATGCCCGGTGCATTGCCTATGGACATCTGATTCGCCTCGCTATCTGGCATATCCGCCAGACATGGGAAAAAGAGAGAAAGACCAAAGAGAAGCTACAGCGCATCTCTCAGGCAGTACAAGACCTCGGGGGGATAGAACAGGTTGAACACTATCTCCCGGACAATCTCTCTCGCCTTTCAGGGAAACGGGCCGTACGAGTGAAGGAAGCTGAGGGTTCTCCGTATGAAGTATCCTTTTGAGGCTTCTCTTGATGAGATTGAAGCAAATCCGGAGCCCTATGTCGATGCGATTTTCTCAAGCTTAGAGTCGGAGTTTCTCGTCCTCCCCAAAGGAGACGATTTCCTTAACTATCCACAGTTTGAGCGGGCGTACGAAGTGCTCAAAAGAGCGACCAACGGTTTCGACCGGCTCCAAAGCGAAACTGTTTTGGCAACTGTCTCTCAGAGCCCTTTAACGCTCATTGTTTTACGGACTATGCTCGGCTTTACGCCGCCGGAGTGGGCCTATGTGGCAGCCCGGCGAACGGGGATCGAGATTTCCCAGAACTTTGCGAGAAGTATTGACCGGAAAATCCGCGCAGATCCCCTCTCACCGCTCCGCCTGACGAAAATCACTGCGCCTCGTATTGAAGCCCTTGTGACCGTTGCATGTGAACTCCTCAGTATTCCCGCTCCCCAAACGGAAGAGGATAAGATTCACCGCTTGCAGAAGGCAGATTCCCAAGAGGGTTTAATCACTATCCGGAGTTTATCCCGATTGGGGGTTCCGTATGCGATGTTGCTGTACGAACGCTTTTTAGGCCGCCCTTTTGCCGGACATCGTGACTCGGTTTCTGAGTTGGTTGGCAACCTGCTCGAATCAGCCATCGCAAAAGTCTTGGATCAGTATGGGATAGACCCCCGGCAGCCGAAACGAGCGGAGAAGATAGCTGGTTTTGATCAAACACCGGATTTCATCGTTCCCGATGAGTATAATCCGCAAGTCGTTATTGAGGCCAAAGTGACAGAAGACGATGGAACCGCTCGGGACAAAGTCACTCGGGTGCAACACCTCGATACTATCAGCAGACAGAGCAGCCCGAGCGGCCAGCCCAGGTTTGAGGTTATCGCCTGTATCGCCGGACGAGGTTTTGGGGTCAGGCGAGAAGATATGAAGAAATTGCTCTTAGCGACCAGAGGAAAAGTCTTCACGCTCCAAACGTTGGACCGGCTTGTCGCACATACTCGGCTCGGCGAGTTTCGGACGCGCTAAATGCGACTCATGGGACTTCGACCAGCCCGGTCTTCTCGCTCAGTATCTTGTCCCAGATATCCGCGGGACACGTGGCCCTGTTCCCCTTAGTGCCAGGACTGCGTGGCCTCCTCATGCTCGGACAACAGGCGGTGATACTGCTCTTCCAGGAACCGCTTGTGCTGTTCTTCCGCATGGCAGATTGCGTGCAGCACCCGACGGGCCAGCGGCTCTGTGATTTTGTGCTCCAGGGCATGATAGTGCCCGAGCGACTCCTGTTCTTTCGCCAGCGCTATTTCAAAGAGCATCCGCACGGGGTCGGAGACCTCCTGCTGGTGACAGAGCTCTACCCAGTGCCGCACGGCATCGGTTTGAGGTGACGTATCGTACTGGAGGAGATGGATATTTTGTAAGACGGTGCGGAGTTCCGGGTCGTCTTCCCACTCAATCCACTCTATGAGGTCGTCAAGATGTTGCTCTTCTTCTCTGGCGAACCGCCGGGCTGCCAGCCGAGCGGCCGGGGTGGGCGCAATATCTGCGGCGAGCAGGTAAAAATCAATAGCCCGGAGTTCGTCTTTCAGAGATTCACTCACGATCCGGTAGGCGGTATCCTTCATCATCGTGCCCTTTCTTCTGTGTTGTGTAGCAGATGCCGTCGCTCCTGCTCTCAGCTACTGGTGCAGGGCCAAGACCGGGCAGCCCGCTTCGCGCATCATTTTTTCGGTCAGACTACCGAGCAAGAGGTGAAACAGGCCGGTAAACCCGTGGGTCGCCATAACCAGCAAATCCGCTCCAACTTCTTTTTCCATTTCAAGAAAGGTACGAGCCGGGTCACTGCTCACATGCACAACCGGTTCGTAGCGGACGCCCTCAAGATAGGTCTGTGAAATTTCCGCTAAGCGCTCTTTGGCCACCTTTTCCGCTTGAACAAGATTCGTTCCTTCTCCCTCCTGCGACCGGTAGACGTCTCGCTGGAGGTAGATGTCTTCGGTCGGCACGACGTGGAGCGGATAGACGGTTGCCCCGTGCTGGGCCGCAATTTGCCTGGCACAGATGAGAGCGGTCGCCGACCGGTCGGCAATGTCTACCGGAACAAGGATATGCTGGAATGCAGACGGGACGGCTTCTGCGTCGCCTTGACGAATGGTCAACACCGGACAGACGGCCTCCCGGACGACCCTTTCGGCCACGCTGCCCAGAATGAGATGGGCAAGTCCGGTGCGACCGTGCGAGGACATCACTACCAGGTCGGCGCCTATTTCTTTTTGGGCTTCCAGAATTCCAGCCGCCGGATTGCTGTTGAATTGGGTGACAATGTCGTAGTGGGTGTCGTTCAGATGTTCCTCAGCAATCGCCTCTAACTGTTCACGGGCAACACGTTCTGCCGTACTGATATCCGCTCCGCCGCTTTCGTCCGGCCGATAGACCTTCCGCAGGAGATGGAGTTCATCAGTCGGCACGACATGCAGGAGGGAGATGGTCCCATCTCCGAGTTGGGCGAAGTGTCGGGCATAGGCTAACATCTGGGGTGAGGTTTCATTCAAATAGACAGGACACACAATCTTGCGAAATCCCTCGGCCATAGCTTGTCCTCTCCTTCAGGAAACAGTAGCGGTCTGTTCTGCGTGCTAATGCCACGCCTCCGCCAGTGCGGAGTGCGCTTTCACATCGCCGCGTTGTTGGCGGGCATAGCTCTGCAACTGACGTTTGGCCGCCTCAAAGGCATCTCGGATAGCGATTTTCAGATCCGGGTTTTCGTGGTGGTTCACGACCAGCTCGGCACCGGGAACGCTCAGGTCGATCCGAACTTTATAAGATGGATTCTTCCAGTGATGATGCGTCTGGGATTCGATGACGACTTGGCAGCGCGTAATGCGGCCGTAAAAGGTGTCAAGCTTGCTGGCTTTCTCATGAATGGTGGTCTCTAGGTACCTGGAAAGATACAGATCGCGAGAGACGATGTGCACTGGAAGTTGCATAATTCTACTCCTCCAACTCTTTGGGTTCGCGAAAAAGGCCGGCCTCAGAATATGGCTGGGTGGAGGCGGACGGGGCTCTAACAGAGGAGAGGTGCCAACAGCCTTGTGTGACTGGATGACACGCTTACTCTTTGCAACGACAGGCAGAGCCGAAAGGACATCAACAGTCCGCGGGGGAAGTGGTGTTCGCGGACGAAGGAGAAGAGCGGGGGGCGTATCTGAACGGGAGCACTGTGTGGATGGAGAAAACCGAAGCGTTCGGCTGAGAGGAACGGAGCTGAGATGTTGCTCCCGAGGCGGCATATAGAGCGGATGCCCTCCTGTCTTCAGTCCGAGGACGATGTTACCCTCGCCATGAGCCTTCCACACACACTACTCTTCCCTACCTAGCACCCCCGTGTTGAGAGTCAAGAGCTAAGTTTTAATTTTAGTTTTTCTAATACAGAGCGGATGCCGACGATAAGGGGGGACAAAAAACAGCGCCCAGCCTGCGGCAACCTTACCAGCCGACGATATGTGACGGCATGCGTTTGCTCTGTTCCCCACGTACATCCGCTCCGCCGTACAGCGTGCCCTGCCGGGCATCAATGCGAATACCCAGCACGTCTCCCTCGCTCCACGCCGGGTTGACCTGGAGCGTATGCCCACGGGCTTCGAGCTCATTCCGTATCGCCTCGGGAATCCGATCCTCAACCCGGAGCAGACCGGGAACACAATTATGCGGATAGAAACTGTTCGGGAAGTGGGAAGTCGAAAAGCGGGGCGCTTCTATGGCGTCCTGCACTTCCAGTTCAAAATCGGCCGCCGCCAGAAAGAACTGGAGCGTCCACTGATCCTGCTGGTCTCCACCCGGCGTCCCAAAAACCATGCAGGGGCGGCCGTCGCGCATGACCAGGGTCGGCGTCAGGGTGGTCCGCGGACGTTTTCCCGGCACCAGGGCGTTCGGATGCGTTGCATCCAGGAAAAAGGTCTGCACACGTGTTCCCAGAGGAAAGCCGAGTCCGTCCATTACCGGGGAGGACGGAATCCAGGCACCGCTCGGGGTAAACGAGGCCATATTGCGGTCTTTATCGATCACTGCCACATAGACGGTACCTGGGCCCCAATTCCGGGCCGCAAAGATGTCTTCGCCTTCGAGCAAGGCGGCACCGGTCCGCGGATTGCCCGGTCGCTGCTCGAACGACGCCTGTCCGGTGTCGATCAGCTCCCGCCGCCCGGACGCGTAGTCTTTGGAGAGGAGTCCTGCCAGCGGAACATCGGTAAAATTCGGATCTCCGTAGTATTGCTCGCGGTCGGCAAAGGCCAGCTTGGCTGCTTCCGTGACCGTATGAATATAGTCCGCACTATTCAGGCCCATCCCCTTGAGATCAAACCCTTCCAGCAGGGCCAGTTGCTGCAGAAACACCGGGCCCTGGCTCCAGGGGCCACATTTGTACACATCATAGCCACGATAGTTAAGGGTCGTCGGCTCTTCGATCTGAATATGAAAGTCGGCCAGGTCTTCTGCGCTCAGCAGCCCCCCCTGTGCTTTCGCATGGGCGGCTATGGTCTGGGCGATAGACCCTTCATAAAACTCGGCCCGGGCGGCGGCGAGGCCGTCGAGGCGGTCACCACCGGCCTGCTCTTCTGCCGCCATCAGACGCCGAAATGTCCGGGCCAGGTCCGGGTTCGTCATGACCTGACCGACCTCGGGCAGATGTCCGCCTGGCAGATAGACTTTAGCCGAAGACGGCCAGTGCTGCCTGAAATGCTCGGCATTGCCGGCAATCGAAAAATCCATATTCAGATAGGCCGGCGCCGGACCGCGTAAGGCACTGTGCATGGGAAAACCGTTCTCGGCCAGTTCCAGCGCGGGTGCAACCACTTGGGCAAAGCTGCGGGTGCCAAAGCGTTGCAGCGCGGATATGAAGGCATCCGGAGCCGCACACGGACCGGCGGCCAGGACCCCGCGGCCTGGAATGAGGCGCATGCCCTGCTGCTGAAACCACTCCAGCGTGGCCGCCTTGGGCGCAACGGTATTGCCGTTAATCGAGAAGACTTTCTTGTCCGCCGCGCTATAGGCGAGCGCAGACAGTTCGCCCCCGAAGGTATGCATATGGGGATTGAGCACGCCCTCGGCCAGCGCCGCGGCAACGGCTGCATCAAATGCGTTGCCCCCGGCCCGTAGCAGCTGCATGCCGGCTTCAGCGGAAAGATAGTGTTCGGTCGAAATCATCCCTCGCGTGCTCATCAGAGTCGGGCGATAGGCCATACATCACTCCTTTTATAAGACAAACGGGCATTAACCGGCGACTTCCTCACTCAATACCCTCACCTGCTCCTGTACCACGTCCGGGGGACACAGGGAAAGAAACCAGCGACCGGCAAGTAACAGGATGGTAATATCGTCGGCAACGCCAACGAAAGGGATAATATCGGGCAGTAAGTCCATCGGCAGCAGCAGATAGAGCAGTGCCCCGACCAGCACAGCCTTGGCCCGCAGCGGCACCCGTCGGTCTCGAAACAGCCGCCAGAACAGCTTCGCGAACCGAGGCAGATGTCGGACGGATTTCAAAATATGAAGAGGAGACAGGCTCGGGCGTCCGATAGGCATAACGGCGGCACTCACACGCAGTCAGCAAAGAGAGAACGGAGGAAGAAGTCCGACCTGGGTCTGTGATTCCCACGCCGTCTGCTACAATACGCCCATTCGCACCGTTCGTGAACCTGAGGCAGTTGAGAGACACACCCGTGCGTATCCTTGTGATTGAAGACGAAGCAAAGGTCGCCAGTTTTATCCGCCGTGGTCTTGAAGCCGAGGGTTATCGTGTTGATATCGCCCCGGACGGCGAGGTCGGACTGACTCAAGCATTCGATCACGAGTACGATCTGGTCATTTTGGACGGCATGCTGCCCAAGCGGGATGGCTTGAGCGTCCTCCAGGAGATGCGGCGGCATAAGCTCCGCGTGCCGGTCCTGATGCTCACCGCGCGTGATACGGTTGCGGATAAAGTCGCCGGGCTGGATCGAGGCGCGGATGACTATCTGACCAAACCGTTTGCCTTTGAAGAACTGCTCGCTCGGATTCGCGCCTTACTGCGCCGGGGCAGCCCCCTGTCCCCCTCCAGCCTGGGCGTGGCGGACCTGGAACTCGACCTGATCTCGCGTGCGGTCAGCCGCGCGGGAACCCGGATTGAACTGACCGCAAAAGAATTCGCCCTGCTCGAATTCTTTTTGCGCCAGCCTGGGCGCGTGCTCAGCCGCGCCATTATCGCCCAGCATGTGTGGGGCGTAGATTTCGACACCTTTACCAATGTGATTGACGTGTATGTCAATTATCTCAGGAAGAAGATCGATGCCGGATTTCCCACCAAACTGATCCATACCGTGCGTGGGGTGGGCTATGTCATCAAGGAGCCTGAGGAATAATGCGTTTCCTCTTTTCCAGCCTGCGGGCCCGCCTGACGCTGTGGTATACGGCTCTCCTGACCGGCATGTTGGTCCTCTTGGGGGCAGCGGCCTTCATCCTCCTCGACCGAGGGTTGCGCGACAATATCGATGCCTCGCTAAAATCGGTCGCCGTGTCCATTGCCGATTCAGTCCGGCGTCCCCCACCGACGGGACGGGATTTCGGTGCAGCTTTGGACGCGCTGCTCGGTCCGTTTGGTCCTGGACCGGCCTCTCGGTTCTTTCGTTTGCTCGATCCTTTCGGTCGTCCGGACCCCCGCGTTGTGCCGCGCATGCGCATGCAATTCCCCCTCAGCCCGGAAGCACAGTTAAACGCCCGGCACGGTCGGGAGACCTATCAGACCATCACCTTACCTCCTCCTGCCAGGGGGGAAGAGAGGGAGGGGATACCGATCCGGCTGCTGACGCTGCCGGTTATTGAGCGAGGCCGCATGATTCATCTCGTTCAGGTCGCCATGCCCCTTGAGAGTGCGGACACGGCCCGTTCCCGGTTTCTCTTGATTCTCCTGGGACTCATCCCGCTGGCGCTCGGGGGGGCGGGAGTGGGAGGCTGGTTTCTGGCACGACACGCCCTGGCCCCTGTGGATGCAATGGTTAATACGGCACGGGCAATAGAGGCGGAAGACCTCTCGCGCCGGATCGAGGCTGCGGACAGTACGGACGAGCTCGGACGTCTGGCCGCGGTATTGAACGCCATGTTGGCACGGCTGGAACGCGCGTTTACCGCCGTCCGGCACTTTAGCGCCGATGCCGCCCATGAACTGCGTACTCCGCTGACCATCTTAAAAGGCGAGCTTGAAGTTGCGCTCCGCTCTCCTCCGACACCGGATGAATATCGCTCCGTCCTGGTCAGCTGCCTTGAAGAAGTTGACCGCCTCAGCGCGCTCGTCACGGACCTGCTCTTTCTGGCCCGCTCTGACAGCGGCAATATGAGTATCGCGCGCACGCCGGTCGATCTGGCAGCAGTCCTGCGCGACGTCTGTGCGGCGCTGGGCGCTTTGGCCGAGGCGGCTCAGATTACCTTCAAACATGATGCGCCAGTGGAACTCTGGACGCGGGGCAGTGAGCCCATGCTGTTTCGGCTCATATTCAACCTGGGCGAGAACGCGATTAAATACACACCACAGGCCGGGACGGTGACGCTGACCCTGGAACCACGCGGGGCAGAGGCGCACCTGGTGGTGAGAGACACCGGAGCCGGTATTGCCACCGAGGAGCAGCCTCACATCTTTGATCGCTTTTATCGCACCGACCCGGCCCGGAGCCGCGGCGGCACCGGCCTCGGCCTGGCGCTCGCGCGTTCAATCGTGCTGGCGCACGGGGGGCAAATCAGTGTCGAGAGCCGCGTTGGACAAGGAAGCTGTTTCACTGTCCGGCTCCCGCTGGTTCCGGTGCAACAGCCTTCCGTAAAGAGTAGACGTGTCCTCCCCACATCTACAAAAGCTGGACACGTTTACTCTTTATCTCCCGGTCAGGAGGAGTCCAAGCAGGGAGGCGAACAGGGGGAGTGAGGCAGCGGGGAGGCGTATCAGACAACCAGAGGATATGCGTCCGATGTTCAGGCAATATTTCCGACCTCTCAGCCTCCTGGTCTGGGTGTTCGCCCTTTTACTTGTCCTCCCGCCAGCGGCTGCCGCCGAAGGTCCTCCACTGCCAGTCCGCCTCAGCGGGAAGCTCTATTTCGTGCCGACCGGTGAGCCTGGCAGACATGACGACCTCCTGGCCTTCGGGATTTCCAAAGAAGAAGAAGTCTATCTTCAGGTCGATGAATTCCACACCACGAGCAGGACACAAAGCGAGCTTTCCGTACTCCGAGATATGCGCCGGCACAAACCGAATCTGCGTATCCTCAATGCAGAGGTTTTAGCCCCGCTCCTGACCGAAGAGCATATTCGGAAACCCGTTCTGTTGGCCGGATTTTTCTACCAAACGAGTGGTCGGCTCACTCTTGTCTCAGCCGTCCTTGAAGAGGAAGAGGAGACGCCTCCCGCCCAGCAGACTCCGAAACCAAAGGCGCGCTACTGGTGAGAGGCGCTCCCTTTCTCAGCAAGGATAGTCCTGGGCCGGGACAGATGTCCTCTCAGCCCATACTCCTCCGGGCAGAGATCCTATGGTACACTGCGGTCCACACCAGACTATGTAAGGAGGTTCCTATGGCGGTCAAATCTGGCTGGGAAGGACGTTGCTACGAGGACTTTGAAATCGGGGATGTCTATCGCTGTCGCTTGGGACGTACGGTGACCGAGACGGATAATACCTGGTTCACCCTGCTGACCTGTAATACCAATCAGATTCATTTTAATAACGAATACGGTAAGCAGACCGAATTCGGCCAATGCCTGATTAACAGCGGGCTCACCCTGGCTATTGTTGCCGGACTCGGTGTCGCCGATGTGAGTGAGAACGGTTTTAACCTAGGCTGGGATAACATCACCCTGCCGAATCCGGTGTTTGCCGGCGATACACTGTATTCCGAGTCGGCAGTCCTGGAGAAACGCGAATCCAAGTCCAAGCCGCAGTGGGGCATCGTCAAAGTTGAGACGCGGGGGGTCAAGCAGGACGGCACCTTAGTGTGTCAGTACACACGCAACGTGATGGTCTGGAAAAAAGCGCATGTCCCCAAACGCGACCTCTTCCCCGAGTTGAAAACAGATGCGTAGGGGCGATCCCTCCGTGGTCGCCCTGGGGTGGGACGGGCAGCCACAGGGGGCTGCCCCTACACGCGTTCCGTCTCCCCCGGCCCTGGAAACGCCTCGCCGTATCGATTCAACCAAGTCACTTCTTCGACCGGGCGACGGGTCACCGGCCCGAATTTGCCTTTAGGGTAACCAATCGGGATGAGGGCGTAGGTCGTAATAAACTCGGGCAGGTCGAGAATTTTCCGCATCTCGTCCTCGTACAGCGTCGTAATCGTCGTCAGCGAAGCCCCGAGCCCGAGGGCTCGGCACGCCAGCAGCATATTCTGGATTGCGGGATAGATACTCCCGCCCAGAATCCGCAGAAAGGTTTCTCTGTGCGTTCCGTTGAGACGGGCTGCATGACTCTTGCGCGCACGGAGACAGGGGATAAGCAGGACCGGAGCCTCAGCCAAGTGCTCGGCCAGATAGGCGGCGGCGCGCACGTTTTTGCTGTTCTCCGGCGTCAGTCCGGCTTTGGCATAATTGGCTTGTGCACCGCACCAGCCGCGCAGATAGATCTCGGCAATCTGTTCCTTCACCTGCTGTTCGGTGACCACCACAAAGCGCCAGGCCTGCACACCACCCCCACTCGGCCCCTGAGTACCGGCCTCAATAACCCTGTGAATCAGCTCGAACGGCACCGGGTCGGTCTTGAGGCGGCGCATGCTGCGACACGAATACATAATGTCAAACAGATCGGTCTCGGCCATAATGTCCTCTTCTTCTCGTTGGGCTGGACAGAACATACCCATTCTCCGGACAGAGCACCAGGATACGCCGGCTTGTCGAATAGCTGCGGGCTTGGCACAATCCCCACAAAGGAGGGTCTCGTATGACAACCCCGACGATCCACGCAGTTTCCGTAGAACAGGCCACCCCGGAAACGGTTGCGCCATTCGGACAACTACTCGGTATCCACGAGCAGGCCAAGCCACTGCCGGTCGCCTTCTACGACGGCAAGGTCAGCGTCTACGCTCCGGTGACCTTTGAGTCTGACGAGGAGACCATGCTCACCCTGGCCAGCGTTGACCGCCGCGAGATGCGGGTCCAGTGGATGGAGCGCCATTTCAAGCACACTCAGACCTTCATTCCGCTTGAGGGGAAACCCTTCGTCGTTGTCCTCGCCCCACCAACCGAGGACGATATGCCGGACCTCGAACAGGTCCGGGCGCTCCTGTTCGACGGCTCGGCCGGCTTTACGATGAAGGTCGGGACCTGGCACGAATTTCCGTTTGCCCTGGTCGATCGGTCAAATGTGATTGTCATTCTGCGCCGAGAGACCACGCAGAACCTCATGCCTGATAATGTCGTTGACGGTGAGGCCCACGGGCCGGACCTTGATAAAAAGAATCTGGTCGCTCGGACCGGGGTGACGGTGCAGGTAAAGATGTAACGTGGAAGAAAAAAAGGGGGGTCCTCCAGGTTGGATGGTGCACGCTGCCCCGTCAATTAGTAATGGCACCGCCCGCCATCGATATTGAGCGTTTGCCCGCTCATAAAATCACTCGCATCCGAGGCTAAAAAGAGGACTGTGCCCGCCACGTCCGCCGGCTCTTCATTACGCTTGATAATCTGCCGCTTGACCGATTGCCGCCGGAAGCGCTCGAAGGTTTCGGGGTCGAGTATGGTCTTGCTCGCTTCGGTCATGGTGTGACCGGGGGTGATGGCATTTACATTAATCCCCGTCCCGGCCAGCTCTCTGGCCAGCGCGCGGGTGAGGGAAAACACCGCCCCCTTTGAGGCGACGTAATGCAGCGCAAACGGGTCTCCGGCCCAGATCGTACTCGACGACACATTAATGATTTTGCCTTTGCCCTGTTCCTTCATCGTCGGCACGACCGCCTTGCAGCACAGCCAGATGCCTTTGACATTCACCTCCATCATCCGATCCCAGTCGGCTTCCGAGATCTGATCGAACGGGCCAACCCACATCCCCCCATACAAAGCCGCATTATTGACCAAGATATCGATCCGGCCAAAACACTTGAGCGCCTCGGCGGCCAGGGCTGCGGTGCCCTGGCCGCTCGTGACATCCGTGGTCACCTCCACCACCTCGCCCCCCGAGTCCTGGACTGTGGTGACGGTCTCCTCGCACGACAGGACGTCGGCCGCGACCACCCGCGCCCCCTCTCGCGCAAAGGCCCGGCAGTATTCCTGGCCAATCCCCCGCGCCGCGCCGGTCACGATGACCACTCTTTCAGTCAGTGATGCCATATCAGTCCCTCCTTCTCCGTGCACTTGCCATACCACCTCAGCCTGACCAGACAAGAGGGAAGCCTGTGGATCGGTGCGCCTTGTCCTGTGGCGATGGCCCGCCTAACCCGCCAACGTGGACCCTCCCTCCCGTTCAGCGCGCTCTATGTACAAGAAGGAGGCTGAGACGTATACAAAAATAGAAAGTGCCGAGACAAAAAACGGATAATGGGGATGGATATTGACCGAGTACGGAGGCTGCTACGCCAAGGCACAATCACGCTACGTTTTACCGATCACGCTCTTATCGAAGCGAGAAAAGATGGGCTCACCGTAGATGATTTAGAAGAAGGTATTCACGGAGAAGTCATCGAAGATTACGACGTGCGGGCGTTACTAGAAGCTATCTCATAAACATGGATGCTGTTATGAGGGAGGGAGGGAATGTCGCAGTGAAGCGGAGGAGGGGCATGGCAGACGACCTCACCGATACCCAGGGGGCCTTTATCGAACCGTTACTGCCCCCGCTGCCCAGGCGGGCGGATGGGCGGGGGCGCCCCTGGTGCGATTCCCGAGCCGTCTTGAACGGCATTTTATGGATTCTGCGCACGGGCGCCCAATGGGCGGAGTTGCCAGCGCCCTATCCGTCCTATCAGACCTGTCATCGGCGCTTTCAACAGTGGCGGCGAGCCGGCGTGATGGAACGGGTGGTCAGGGCCTTGGCCCAGGATTTAGAACGCCGGGGGAAGATTGACTTGGCCGAATGTTTCATTGATGGCAGTTTCAGTGCAGCCAAAAAAGGGGCGCGGAAGTCGGCAAAACCAAGCGGGGCAAGGGCTGTAAGGTCATGGTGATCGCCGACCGCGGAGGCTTGCCGGTCGCTCTCAGCACCGGACAGGCCCAACCGCACGAGACGCGCTTCGCGCCCGCGTTGCTCCGGGGCCGCTTCACGGTGGCCCTGCCCGTGCTCCTCATTGGCGACAAAGCCTATGACAGTGATCCACTCGATCAGGACTTCCAGGCCTTGGGCGTCACGCTGATTGCTCCCCACCGCCGCAATCGGACCCGGCCACCCTCCCAAGATGGCCGCCCGTTACGCCGCTACAAACGGCGCTGGAAGGTCGAACGGCTGTTCGCCTGGTTCCAGAACTACCGGCGGCTGATCACGCGCTTTGAGTACTATATGGAGAACTTCCGGGCCTTCCTCTACCTGGCCGCCTTTATGATCCTGGCCAAAAAGTATTTATGAGATGACTTCTACTGAGTTTCACTCAGGACGATGGGTTGCCCTATCACATTGTGGTGGAATATGTTCTCAGATCGAGAGAAGCGACAATCGTCACTGCCTATATTCCCGACTCAGAGGAATGGGAATCCAATTGGAAAAGAAGAAAACGCAGAAAGCGACGGTAAAACGCTGCCTGAACGGATGTTCGGGTCAGCTTCGTCCTGATGCGATAACCCGAGTTTTTCGACGTACCGGCAGCCGCGTCGAGGTCATTCTTGAAGACATCCCGGCTGAGGTCTGTCAGGTATGCGGGCGAGCGTTCTTTTCACAAGAGGTCGCCCGAGGGGTTGATCGGATTCTTTTTCCCTTTCACGGTAAGCATAGGCATATTCCAGACCTGCCCCCAGCAAGAATTATTGTTGATTTTGACAAAGCACAACGAAAAGACGCCGCGTAGATATTATTCCTGCTCGTTCTGCGTGACAAACTTCTCGGCTATTTTCGTCTCGTTTTCACCTCCAGGGTAGTTACATAGTAAAGTCTACGGCCATCCCTCCACGAACCTGAAAGTGAACACATATAAACAACAAGTCCGACGTTTCTATGAAGTGCTTTGGAACGCGCACGACAAAGAAGCCATCCCGACAGTCCTCCATCAGGATTGCACCTTCCGAGGGTCACTTGGCCAAGAAAAGAGAGGACATCAAGGGTTCGCAGAATATGTCGATATGGTTCACCACGCCCTTGGAGAATACTGCTGTACGATTGAAGAATTGGTAGCAGAGCACGCCAAGGTGTTCACGAAAATTTCCTTCTCGGGTCTTCACCGGCAGGATTTCCTGGGATTCAGACCAACCGGGAAGCGGGTGACCTGGGGCGGATGTGCGTTGTTCACATTCGATGGGGAACTCATCACCGATGTTTGGGTTCTCGGAGATCTGAAAGGTCTTGAGGAGCAACTGAAAGAAAACAAAATCTCATCTGGCCTCTGAACGACCTGCGTCTGAGGCCCCCTGTTTCCCCGAGGAGCAACGACGAAGTCCCGCGCCTTATTCCTTTGACTGCGCCGCCTGAATCAGCTTCCAAATTCGCTCCGGCGTGAGCGGCAGGTCCGTGATTTTTACGCCCAGCGGTTGCAAGGCGTCCTCAAGCGCGTTCGCCACCGCGGCCGGTACCATGCCGGGGGTTCCCTCGCCCTTTCCTTTTGAACCTAGCGGGGTGTGCGGGGAAGGGACATTGTGTTCGATGGTCTCGATATGCGGAAGATCGAGCGACGACGGGATATGGTAGTCCATCAGCGTGGTGGTGAGTTGTTGGCCGTTTTCATCGTAGATGAACTCTTCCATACAGGCATTGCCTATGCCCATAGCTACCCCGCCGTGGATCTGGCCCCGAACCACCATGGGATTAATCGGCTGCCCGGCGTCATCCACTGCAACATAGCGCACGATTTTATACTCACCCGTGTCGGGAAACACCTCGACCTGGGCGGCATGGACGTTACAGCTATGCATGCCGGCGGTCTCGGCCTCAAAATGGGAGGTGTGTTCGAGGCCGGCCTCCATGCCGGGTGGCAGTTCGGTCGGAGAGAGCAGCGCCACCTCGGCAATCTTGGCAGTCGGTACGCGCTGGCTTTCGTCTTTGGCCAAAATGACGTGTCCGTCACGGAAGATAAAATCGTCCTCGCCGGCCTCGACATGCAGCAGGTGGGCGGCAATATTGGCCATCTTGGGCCGCAGGGCGCGTGCGGCCAGGACCGCGGCGCTGAGCGTATAGGAAGCGCCGCGAGAGCCAATGGTGCCCGCGGCAAAGGGGCCGGAATGGGTATCACCATATGTGACATAAATATCCTCGGGTGACAGGCCGAGTTCGCCAGCGACGACCTGGGCGATCGTCGTCTCATGCCCCTGGCCGTGCGGCGAGTCGCCCTCGGCCACCTGGACTTTGCCGTGCGCGTCGAACTGGACCGTGGCCACGCCAAAGCCGGGCTGGCGTTCCATGGGCACCAGCACCTCCGAGGGCACACCGGAGATTTCCACCCCCATGCTGAAGCCGACGCCAAGATAGCGTCCGTTTTGCCATGCCTCGGACTGTTCTTTACGAAAATTGCCGTAGTCCAGCGCAGCACACGCCTTGGCAAACGAGCCGGGAAAGTCCCCCGAGTCTACGTTGACACCCACCGCCGAGACGTGTGGGAAGGTCTTGATGGCATTTTTGAGACGAATCTCAACCGGGTCCATCTCCAGGGCGCGGGCCGCCAGCTCCACCGCCCGGTCGAGCGCGAAGCGTCCGGCAAACGAACCGAACGCCCGGCTTGGCGTGAGGCAGGCTTTGTTGGTCACCACACAGGTGAGGTCGATATCCACGTTGGGAATATCGTAGCCGTTGATGAGGTACATCGCCCCCAGAAAGGGCATGGCAAAACCAACGTAAATAGCAGTCCGGGCGTCGCCACAGTCGGCCAGAATCTTATCTCGTAAGCCCAGAATGGTGCCGTCCTTCTTCACGGCCAGTTCGATTTGATGAATCTGATCCCGCCCCTGGCCCACATTCATCAAACTTTCCTGACGATTCTCGACCCATTTCACCGGACGACGCAGTTTCATGGCCAAGTGGCAGGCCAGGAGTTCTTCCCGATAGAGCGGCGCCTTGGTCCCAAACGCCCCGCCCATGTCTTTGGGCATAATTACCCGCATCTGGCTGTGTGGAATGTTGAGGTATTCGGCCAGCAGGTGACGTTTGATGTGCGGGCGCTGCGTAGTCAGCCACAAAGTCAGCCCCTCGCCGGGGTTATACATTGCCAGACAGCCACGGGTTTCCATGGGCTGTCCGCCGGTGCGGTGGCAACGAAAGCGTTCTTTGACAACCAGATCGGCCTGGGCGAAGGCCGCATCGGGGTCGCCGGCGGGAATATGCTGATGGTAGAGCACATTGTCGCCCCAGTCAGGGTAGAGACGAGGCGCGTCGGGTTGGAGAGCGTACTCGGGATCGATCACGATGTCGAGCGGATCATACTCAACGTCGACCAACTCAATTCCATCTTCGAGGGCATATTTATCGCGGGCGACCACAACCGCCAGCGGGTCGCCGACGTATTTCACCTCGTCAATCGATAACGGCCAAAAGACGGGCCGTTTGGTCTCGCCGGGCAGATTGGGCGTACTCATGTCCGACAGCACCGGCCCCAGGTGTTTGACGTCTGCGCCGGTGAGCACGGTCCGCACGCCGGGCAGGGCAGTCGCCTGAGCGGTGTCGATGGCCGTAATTTTTGCGTGGGCGTAGATGCTGCGCACCAGGCCCATGACGACCATACGTGGCAGAACGATATCCGGCAGATACTGCCCGTCCCCAACTAATAAACGACGATCTTCTTTGCGTTTAATGGATTGGCCGACCCAAACATTCGCAGTAGCCATCACGCGCTCCTTTGTTCGCTATAGATGAGTAAACGTGTCAACATCTGCATGTCTGTCGGAGGGCGCGTTTACTCATTCCGGAAACCATTCTTTGCGCTCTTGTGGCGACAGCGCCTCGACCGTGGCGATAGCGTGCTTGACCGCCTCGACGATATGGACATAGCCCGTACAGCGGCAGATAACCCCCGACATGGCGGTGCGGATTTCTTCATCCGAGTGCTTGGGGTTCTGGAGAAATTCGTATAGGGCCATGAGCAAACCGGGCGTACAAAACCCGCACTGCAAACCGTGCTTTTCCCAGAAGCCGTCTTGAATGGGATGGAGCGCGTCATCTCTCGCCAGGCCCTCAATGGTCAGCACACTGGCCCCATCGGCCTGAACCGCCAACAGCAGACACGCCTTGACGGCCTTACCATTCAGAATAACCGTACACGCACCGCACCGCCCTTCAATCGAGCAACCGACATGCGTGCCCGTCAGTCCCGCTACCTCGCGAATGAAGTCCACCAGCAAGAGGCGCAGGTCAACCGCCTCCTCATAGACTTCGCCGTTAATCGTTATGCCTATACTCCGTTTCATGCCGACCTCTCCTCACTCTGATGTGGCGGGTGGATTTACCCTTCTGCTCGGGCGCTGGCCTGACGCACCACCTCTGGCACCGTGACGCGAATAAGCTGGCGGCGATAGGCTGCCGAGGCTCTGACATCATCCTCGGTTTCCACTTCCTCGGCCGCGGCTTCTCCGGCCTGGGTCAGGAGCGTGGCGTCAAGGGCTTTTCCTTTCAGCAGACCGGCCGCCCGCTCGGCCTGGCCCGGCTTGGGCATCACGCCGCCGACAACGATGCGTGCCCGCTGGCATATCCCGCTCGGGTCGAGCGTGATATGGGCCGCCACGCTGATGATGGCAAAGTCGCCGGCGACCTGACTGTGCTTGGCGTAGGCGCCACCGGCGTGTGCGGTCGGCGTTGGAATTTCAATCCGCGTGACCAATTCATCCTCGCCAATATTGCTCATCAGCGGGCCGGCCAGAAAATCGTCAAGTGCAACCGTCCGCGTGCCACCATCCGCCTTGGCCACCACGAGTTGGCCGTCCAGGGCCATGACCGCCGGTGGATAATCGGCCGAAGGGTCGGCATGGACGAGACTCCCGGCAATCGTCCCCCGATTGCGGATTTGCGGGTCGCCGATATTCCGAGCGGCGTCCGCCAGGAGCGGATAGGATTGCAGAATGAGCGGGTGGGCGGCCACGTCGGCATGACGGGCGAGCGCGCCGATGATGAGGCGCCCGTTCTCCTCACGGATGTCGTCAAGCGCCGCCACCTGGTTCAGATCGATAATGGTCTGCGGCTCGGCCAGCCGCAGTTTCATCAGCGGCATCAGGCTCTGGCCGCCGGCCAGGAGTTTGGCCTGCTCTCCGTATTGCTGGAGGAGCGTCAGCACCTCGGCAACCTCAGTCGGCGTAAAATAATTCTCGATGGCTTTAGGATACATCCGGTTCCCCCTCCCCATGCTGCCTAGCAAACCGGAGTGGGAAGTCAAGCAAAAGGGGCCGTTGAGATACAGAGGCTTGGAAAGGAATCGATTTTTTCTGGTCCGCGACTAGCGTTAATCCAACGGCGTGTGAATCCGGTATGATAACAGCTCGGTGACGCTCTTGACCGGCGTGCCCGCGCCTTCGCTGCTGATGGCTTTGACCAGGCCCACCCCTCGGGCGTACCACTCGGTGTAGTGGAGGTGGAATACCGTAGTCTTGCGTCTCGGGTCAGCGACCCTGCTCGTTGTCCGGGTTTCCACGCGCAGACAGTTGCGGAACGTTCCGGCGGGGACTCGAACCCCTACAGGGTCAATCCGCGCGTGGGCTGAAGCCGTCACGTTCTGACCGCCCTCAAGCGGCCAGGCTTTGGTCTGGAACCCGGCCTCCCAACTCCGCTCTCCGGTATAGGGGCTGGGCAGGATGCGCTCTATGCCTTTACCAAGGTTTGTATCCCAGACTTTGTCATGCTCGGAATCAAGCCAGGGATAGCGGAGGAGAAAGCCGTCTTTGCGCAGGTAGGCGACCGTGCTTTTCGCCTCAGGCGCTCTGTCGGTTAAGGGTTCATACTCCTCGGCAACAATATAGAACACGTCGTCAAGCAGCGGAAAATCGTCTCGGATCACCGTTTCCGTCATATAGTAGTGATAATCTCCCCCGGAGAATTTCACCTCATGCGTCCAGGTGTTATGCAGGGCGAGCGGAAAAAAATTTGCCCGCCCAGCGGGAGATGGCACCGTCAGGGCACTCGAAAGCGCGCCCAGAACGAGGCAGGCAACGAGCGGTGTGGCGAGGGGCGGCATGACACCCGGACTATACGGACCGGACCGCTGTCAGGCAATCATTTTTTCACATAAAGCCCCCTCCGGTGTCTTATATAAAGAACGTAAGAGAAAGGGAGGTTATGTTTTATGTCTATCTATCGCTCATTGCTCGTTGTGTGGTTTTCACTGACTTGCTTTCTTGGGATGCTCGCTCCCCTGCCAGCAGGGTTTTTGGGATGACTTCTTCAGACGAAAGAGTGTTATAGAAAGCCTGCTCTACGGAATTGGAATGGCACCTCCTCCAGAACAACCCAGCAACACGGCGCGCGCATTTGGGGAGATCATCGATCTCCATCAGCGCGCCGTCTATCGCTATCTCGTCCGCTGTACGGGCAAGGACGACGACGCACAGGAGTTGTTTCAGGAGACCTTCCTCCGAGCCTATCGCGCCTATGCCGACCTGCCGGCCGACGCCAACCAGCGGGCCTGGCTCTTTCGGATTGCCACAAATCTCGTAAAAAATTACATCCGCGGCCGGCAGCGTTATCGAAAAATATTTGTCGCGGACGCGCCTCTACCGTCTCCAGGACTGCACCCCACAACGCCAGAACAGATGTTTCACTCGCAGGAAACATCCCAAATCCTCTTGAACGCAATTGGCGCCTTACCCTTCCGACAGCGCACGGCATTGATACAGCGGCAGCTTGAAGGACTCGCCTATCGGGAGATTGCCGAAAACCTGAACTGCTCAGAAAACGGTGCCCGGGCGCATGTGTATCAAGCCCTGAAGAAGCTGCGGGCGTACTGGCAACGGGTCGCGACAGGAGAAGAAAGGAGATGTCATGCCAACCCAAAAGCGTAATGCTCTCTCGTGTGGATTTGCCGAAGACGACCTTATTGCTGAAGCGCTCGGAGAAAATCCACAGATGATACAGCAGAAAGTCCGCAGCCACCTGACCGCCTGTCCTGACTGCGCTCAGCGCCTGGAACAGTACAAACAGGTCCGCTTTCAGCTTGGCTCTTTGCCCACCTCGGAGACCGGACTCGCCGCAGCTCGACGCGCGCTCAATACTCAGTTGGCCCAGTTGACTCGGGATACTCGTCCGCGCCTCGTCCTGAGCCTCTGGCAGTCTCCGCTTGGTCCACTGCGGATCGGCACAACGGATAAGGGGGTAGCGCTAGTTGAATTCGTTTCTCCCGACGATCCCGGTAGCGGAGCAAAGAGACTCAGAGAAAAATTTGCTCAATTTTCCCTTGAGCAAGCGGAAGGACATGGCGGCCATGCTGCGCTGACCCAAAAACTCGAAGCGTACTTGAACGGCTCGCGCCACGCGCTTGAGTGGGTGATTGATGACGGCCTCATGCGCAGCGATTTTCAGCGGCAGGTCTTACAGGCGGCGCGTGAGGTTCCCTATGGCAGCCTGACCACCTATTTGGGTCTAGCCGAAAGAATCGGGCGGCCCACAGCCGTCCGGGCGGTTGCGCAAGCCCTGCGCTACAATCCGCTACCGATTCGGATTCCCTGTCACCGCGTGATTGGCAGTAATGGCAGCCTTACCGGTTATGCCGGCAATAAAATCGCGCTCAAGCGGGATATCCTGGCGGTTGAGGGTATCCCAACGGTTTCATCACGCTCCGGCTTTGCCATTGCCCAGGATCGACTCTATGTCGGTCGGCAAGCGGAGCGGATATTTTGCCGACCAGGCTGTGAGGCTGCACAGGGAATCCAGGCGGGGAATCGGCTATTCATTGCCTCACGGACCCGAGCGGAAGAGATTGGTTATGCCCCCTGTGGCGTCTGCCGCCCAGACCACCGCCCCTTACACCTGGAGACGGAGCCCAGCCTGTTTTGATTTGTGCCGCTTTGTGGGCCGGTGTCGTTTCCAGGCTTGTCGAGCGACATACTTTTCTGTACAGCCTCACATATGAACGCGTTGCGTCTCGTCCCCGCAGTGCTGCTGGCCCTGTGCGTGGGTAGTGCCTGCGAACGCCCGCCCGGTTCCACTGACCCGGCGGTTCCACCTGATCTGCGGCAGACTCTTGAGCAACTCGCTCACGGCTTGGAAGCGTTTGACCCGGAGCAGGTGCTTGCCGTCTACGCGGATGATTTCATCAGCGGCACCGGCCGGTCAAAGCGTGGCGTAGGAGAGGTGCTGACACGGCTACGGGAAAGCAATGTGTCGCTGAGCGTGGATAAGGTCGATGTGACAGATGTGGACGACACACACGCCGCAATCACGACCTCTATGCGCCTGCGCTATCCCGACCGTTTCCGTAATATCGGTGCGGGCGAGGTGGTCATTACCGATGTCCTGTCTCATCTCTTGCGGAAGGACGCAGGACAGTGGCGCATCTACACCGACAAACGCCTGGCCACCTACCGAGAGGGGCGGTTTGGTGAGGCTGCACCGAATGTGACGATTGCGGTGCCGGACCGGTTGCCGACCGGCCTGGACTATCCGGTGTCCGTCGTTGTGCAACAGCAGCCCCGGACCCGGTACCACGTGGCCATTGGCAACTATCCCGAAGACCCCGGCGTACTCCCCCCACCGGATGTCGAGGCCCGGCTGCCCGAGGACGGGCGATTGAAGGCGAATCTCCTCCCGAATCCCCAAGGCGTGAGTGAAATGGTCCGGGTCACCGTTATTGCCGCAGATGTTCAGGGTGACTGGCAGGGCGCAACAACCGTGTCCAAGCTGGTGCCCGGCGTCCAGCGGACCGAGCACCGTAAACGGCAGGACGCGCCGCCCCTTTCACCCGAAGCGCAGGATGTATAAGGGCTATATCTACAGGGAAAATTTCACACGTAATCGGAAGCATACTCATGTCTATTGCAAAAAACGAATCCATCGTTCGTCGCTATTTTGAAGACTGTCTCAATCAGGGCAAAATGGAGAGCGTTGATGAACTCATCTCTCCGACCTATGTCAGCCACTATCCGGCCGGCTATGATCTTGGCGGCGGGCCGGAGGATGTCAAACAGATCGTCGCTTCGGTACGCCGGGGATTTCCGAACGTCCATTTCACGATAGAGGATTTTATCTCGCGCGGAGAAAAAGTGGTCGCCCGCTGGACCTTCCATGGCACGCACGACGGCAATTTCATGGGCGTTGCGTCAACGGGCAAGGAAGTCGTGGTCGCGGGCGTCGCGGTGTATCGGATAGCAGACGAAAAGATTGAAGAAGTCTGGCTCTCGTGGGACGTGTTCGGACTCTTCAAGCAGCTTGGGGTGCTGGCTTCGTAAGAGAGAATGGCAGACCGTTCGCCGCATTTTTTCACCCATGTCTATCGCCTGGTCGCGCGGGTTCCACGCGGAAAAGTCGTGACCTATGGGCAGGTGGCCGCCCTGCTGGGCGCACCCCGGGCTGCGCGGGCGGTCGGCACCGCGCTCCGCCACCTGCCGCACCCTTTGACGAAAAAAGTCCCGTGGCAACGGGTGATTAACGCCTCGGGCGGCATCAGTCTGCGGGGCGACGTTGTACGCGCCGAGGAACAACGCTGGCTGCTGGAGGAAGAGGGGGTCGCGTTCGACCGCAATGGCAAGGTCAATCTGGAGCAGTATCGCTGGCGTGGTCCCAGGAACTGGAAAGCGCCTGCCTGGGACGTCAAGCTATAGAAGAATAGACGAGCACATACCAGGAGCCCCCAAACCTGCCTTCGTTCGTGGCTCGGAAGCAGTCAAGTTCTCCTGCGCGGCGTAGGCAGACAGATTGGCGTTCGTCAGCCTGCCGGGATTTTGGGCCTGACTCAGGGGACTGCGGGGATGCCCCGTAGCCCCCTGAAGACGGATCAACTCAGTCGCTTGACGCGTTTTTTTTCTTTTGATCCGCACGATACATCGCAAAGGCCGCCACCAAAATAAAGCCTACTATGCCAATGGCCTCCAGCGGTACACCTAACATCTTTATATCCTCCTCCGAACGCCTCACACTAACAGATCCTCTTACGGCTCGACCGGTAAGCGTCCAGGTAAGCGAAACCTCCGCACGGTGAGGTATCAGAAACCGGTCAACGATGGAGGATAGATGCTTAGAAGAGGATAAGCGTGAATCGCCCAGGGTTGGCGTATCTACTCTCCTCTCGTGCCAGAGCGATGTCAAGAGACACTCCGGCGCATGTGTCCGCAATTGGGAGCAACGAGGGGCGCACAGCCGTGCGCCCCTGAATGCCTTACGCAAACTTTGCGATATGGGGTTGATATTTATCCAGGAGGGGCAGCACGGTATCGGCTCCGGCTGAGGGCAGAAACAGCACCGCCCGCTCAACGCCCAATTCTTGGTGGCTGGCCAGGGCTTCTTCCTTATCGGAAGAGCCAAAAATGGAGACCGGCACCTCGTCGACTGGGCGACCGGCCTGCTCGGCCAGGGCGTGCAGCTCTTTTATCGACTCGGGCAGCGTCGTGGTGTCGAAGCCGACCGGAATCCAGCCGTCACAGTAGTTGATGACCCGCTTCAAGCCGCCGTTGAAGGTTCCCATCAGAATCGGCGGGTGGGGCTTCTGAACCGGCTTGGGATGGGACCAGATCGGATCGAAGTCCACAAACTCACCGTGATACTCGGCCTCTTCATTGGTCCAGATTTCCTTCATGGCTTCGATCCGCTCGCGGCAGACCTTCCAACGGCGATTAAACGGCGTGCCGTGGTTTTCCATTTCCTCGGAGTTCCAGCCACCGCCGATGCCGAACAGCAAGCGCCCGTTGGAGAGTTGGTCCACGGTGGCCACTTCGTTGGCCATGGTAATCGGGTCGCGCTCGATCACCAGGCAGATGCCGCTGCCGATTTTGATCGTACTGGTCACAGCCGCGGCCACGCCCAGGGTCACGAACAAATCATGGGTGTGCCAGTATTCCTTGGGCAACTCCCCGCCGCCCGGAAACGGGCTCTTGCGGCTGGCCGGGATGTGGGTGTGTTCGGGAAACCAGATGGACTCGAAGCCACGGTCCTCACACTCTTTGGCCAGCGTGTCAGGCCGAATGGCATAATCCGTTGCAAACATCGTAATACCAATTTTCACTGCGTCCTCCTTAGGGTGAAGATATAAGCCCCTTTCATGACAGCTTGCACGCGCTGGGTCAATGAGGGACGAAAGCTACAAGCTCAGGCCTGAAAGAGTAAACGTGCCCAGCTTTGTAGATTTGTTGGAGGGCGCGTTTACTCTTTTCCGTAAAACATCCGTTCCGCCTCTTCCTGCAGCGCGGCCCGAAAGTCCGGATGGGCCACGCTGGTCAGGGCCTGGGCGCGTTGGCGGAGACTTTTGCCGCGCAGCGTGGCAATCCCGTATTCCGTGACCAGATAGTCAACAAAAGCCCGCGGGGTCGTGACCACGGTCCCGGAGGCCAGGGTAGGCACGATGCGGGAAATCCGTGAGCCGTCGAGGAACGAACTCGACGGCACCGCAATAATGGATTTTCCGCCGGCCAGACAAGCCGCAATGGAGAACGCCGTCTGGCCACCCGTGCCGGTGAACATCTGCCAGCCGATGGATTCGGACGCGACCTGTCCGGTGAGGTCGACGCTCAGGGCGTTATTGATGGCCGTAAAGCGTGGGTCTTTGCTCAGCAGGCGAATGTCGTCGGTATAATTAAAATCGTACAGCTCAAAGACCGGATTCTGGTCGATGAAGTCCAGCTCTTCGGCGCTCAATTGGGGGTGAAAGGCGGTGCCCACGACTTTGCCCGGATGAATGGCCTTGTTTGTTCCGGTCATGATCCCTTCCCGCACGAGGGCCACGACACCCGGCGGAATGATCTCGGTCTGCATCCCGAGATCACGTCGGCCATAGACATAGCCGAGCAGCGGGCTGGTCATATCTCCCGCTCCAATCTGAATCGTGTCTCCGTCTTCCAGCAAATCGTTGGCGATCTGCATACAGATGGTGTCGATCATGTCCTGCTTTTCCTGAGTAAAAGTCTCAGGCGTCACCAGCGTGGCCGGCGGACTCTGGCGCTCGACCAGGCACTCAAGTTCTGAGACATGGATTGTGTTCGTCCCGCCGGTTCGGATGAAACTCGGGTCCACCTCGGCAATGACCCGCGCGGCCCGCTGGGTCATCAGCGGCGACATGCCGACACTCGTGCCAAAACTACAGTTGCCGTGCCGGTCGGGCGGCGACACTGCCACCAGATACACGTCCAGGTCGTCAATACCGTAGGGCAGGGCCTCCGCCCGAAAATAGGAGACCGGCACGTAGTCGAGCTTACCCTGGTGGAGCAGGGGCCGTTCGCGCCGGCTCAGATACCACGACTCGAAATGGAAGTATGTATCGAGGCCGGGCACGTTCCAGTCAAACAGGGACACCAGCGTATTGAGGCGCAGGCCCCGCAGGCGTTCCCGGTTCTCTACCAGCGCCCGACACAGCGTGAACGGCGTCCCGGTCAGGCCGGCGGTAAAAACATGGTCGGTCGGCGTGATCCGGTCGAGCGCCGCGTCTGCGCTCAGCAGTTTGTCGCTCCACTGCGCTTGCCAGGTCATGGCGGAGCCTCCTTGTCTCGCTATCACACGGCCTACGGGATCAAGACGAGTTTTCCGACCGACTGCCGCGACTCCATATGGCGATGGGCCGCAGCCGCTTCAGCCAGGGGAAAGGACTTGCCGATCAGCAGTCTGAGCTTGCCTTCGTCCATGAGTTGGAGAGACTGCTGAATCCCGTTGTGATGGACCTCCGGCATGGCCGAGACGGTATACAAAATAAAGCCGCTGACCTTGATGGATTTCTGGAACAGCCCAAACAGATTGAGCGGGTCAGGCACGCCGCCAGACCGACCGTAGAGAATCAGATGACCGAACGGCGCCAGACAGCTCAGGCCCTTCTCCAGGGTTGGTTTGCCCACCGCGTCGAGAATCAGGTCTACGCCTTTGCCGTCGGTCAGTTTCAGCGTCTCCTCGGCGAAGTCCTGGGTGGCATAATTGATGACTTCGTCCGCACCGTACTCTTTGGCCAGGGCCGCTTTCTCATCGGTCGAGACCGTGCCAATCACCCGCGCCCCGGCCGCTTTGGCAATCTGGACCGCAGCCAGGCCGACCCCGCCGGCCGCAGAATGGACGATGACCGACTGGTCAGCAGTCAGATTATGAGAGGTAAAGAGCATATGATAGGCGGTCAGCACCTGAATCGGAAAGGCCGCGCCTTGCTCAAAACTGACCGAGTCGGGCAGGGCCATGACCTGGCCGGCGGAGGCGAGTGAGTACTCGGCATACGTCTTCATGCCGATCGACGTCACCCGGTCGCCCGGCTTGATCCCCTCCACACCGTCACCAACCGCTTCAACCACTCCGGCGGCTTCAAGCCCCGGAATATCCGGCAGCCTGGGCTGCATGGCATATTGGCCCTGGCGGAAGAGGGTGTCCGCGAAGTTGATACCCACCGCATGATTCTTGATCAGCACCTTCCCCCGCCGCACCTCCGGTTCGGGTGCATCCCCGAGTTGCAAGACCTCCGGGCCACCAAGTTGGTCGAACAGAACGGCTTTCATATTGCTCTCCTTCTCACGCAGTATCGGCAGTCCTTGTATCCCTCACCCGGCCCCCGTATCAAGTACGGGGCAGGCTCTTCGACAAGCTCAGGCTGGGGGTGAGGGCAAAACCGCTGGCCAATCTCGTTTGCAGCATACGTGAGAAAACGGGTCAGGCCTGTACGCTCGGACGTTGCCGTATGGCCGAGCACCAGCGCTGCACGTGCTCCCAGGCCGGGTCGAGTTGAAAGTTCGACATGGCAGCAAATTCAATGGCAACAAACAGCGAGATGTCGGCCACCGAGTAGGCGCCGGCCAGCCATTCGTTGTCTTGCAGATGCGTATCGAAGAGGGAGAGCCGTTCGCCGAGCACCTGACCGGCTTCCGCAGCAACTTTCGGACTCTGTTCGATCCGCTCGGCAAAATACGGGCTGGTATGTAAAAAGCGGCGGGTCCCCTGGAGCAAGACGCCAAACTCCGCCCGGCGCTCCCATACCCGCACCTGGGCGCGTTCAAACGGCGTCGTGCCAAACAGCGGCGGGTCGGGATGCAGCTCTTCCAGATACTCGATAATGGCCAGCGATTCCGCAATGACTGAGCCGTCGTCGAGTTCGAGCAGCGGGACCGCGCCAAAGGGATTTTTACGGAGATAGTCCGACGTTTTTTGCTCTCCGCTCAACAAGTCGAGCGGCTTGAGAGTGAGCGCGAGCCCCTTTTCCGCCAGATACATCCGCACCCGACGACAGTTGGGCGACTGGGGAAAATCGTAAAGGTGCATGAGAGGGTACTCCTTTCAAGTGTATTGGACCGGAGCCCAACATACGGGAAGCGCCTTGTCCGCGTCTATGCGTGGGAGTAGCCCCTGGGAGCGCGGGCTTCCAGCCCGCAAACACGGAACTTGACCCCGCCCACAATACGCCCTCTCTCCGGCGGGGTTCCGTAGGGGCAATTCATGAATTGCCCCTACACCAGCCAGTCGAAGGGCCGGGGGGCAGCCCGCACGGGTCTTGCCTGTCGGCCCGGACTCAGCCACAACAGGCGTCATGCCGACCTCGAACACGAAACTCGCAACCGCGGTCGAAACCTACCTGACCGACCTGCGCCGAATACAGGCTTCGGGCGGGGCAACGGGCGAGCGCTCATATTATGGGCCGCTGGAGAATCTGCTGAACGCCGTCGGCAATGCCCTCAAACCCAAGGTGATCTGCGTCGGCGAACTGGCAGACCAAGGGGCCGGTCATCCCGACTTTGGCCTGTATGCAGCCAAGCAGCTCCAAAGAAATCAGCCCAGAGAAGGCCAAGTGCCCGAACGGGGTGTCGTGGAGGTAAAATCCGCCAGTGACGACGCCTGGCTGACCGCAGAGTCCGCTCAGGTCAGCCGTTACTGGAGCCGCTATCGTCTGGTTTTAGTGACCAATACACGCGACTTCGTCCTAGTGGGTGAAGACGCCGCCGGCCACCCGGCCACGCTCGAAACCTTTCGGCTGGCTGAGAGCGCTGAGGCATTCACGCGCTCATTGGAGACACCCCGTACCTTTGCCCGCGAGGTTGGGGCGGGTCTGGGCGAATATCTGGCTCGTGCGCTCTCGCACCGAGCACGCTTGACCGACCCCAAGGACTTGGCCTGGTTACTGGCCTCGTATGCCCGCGACGCCCTGGCCCGGATTGAGACTGCCGGCGATATTCCGCAACTCACGACCCTGCGGACCGCCCTGGAAGAGGCGCTGGGCGTGCGCTTCAAGGGCGACAGAGGAACGCGCTTCTTCCATTCAACCCTGGTGCAGACCTTATTCTACGGCGTATTCTCGGCCTGGGTGTTATGGGCACGGCAAGTACCTTCCCCGAGGGGGACGTTCAACTGGCATGAAGCCGTGTGGCATCTGCGTGCGCCGGTGCTGGCGGCCTTGTTTCAGCAGCTTTCCAGTCCGAGCCGGTTACGTCCGTTGGGCTTGGTCGAAGTCCTGGACTGGACCTCTGCGGCGCTCAACCGCGTGGACCGCACGGCCTTCTTTGCCCGTTTCAACGAAGGCGAAGCCGTCCCCTATTTCTACGAACCCTTCCTCGAAGCCTTTGACCCAGAACTACGGAAACAGTTAGGCGTCTGGTACACGCCGACTGAAGTCGTCCGCTATATGGTGGCGAGGGTAGACAAAGCGCTGAAAGACGACCTGGATATCCCGGACGGGCTGGCTGCGGATAATGTCTATGTGCTTGACCCGTGTTGCGGCACCGGGGCGTATCTGGCGGAAGTGTTACGTCGTATCGCCGCCAATCTCACCGGCAAAGGCATGGGCGCCCTCGCCGGCGCACGGGTCAAACAGGCCGCCATGAGCCGGGTCTTCGGCTTCGAGATCATGCCCGCCCCGTTCGTGGTGGCTCATCTACAAGTCGGGCTGACCATGCAGGACTTGGACGCACCCTTGGCAGACGATGGCAATGAACGTGCCGGCGTCTTTCTCACCAACGCCCTGACCGGCTGGGAACCCCACACCACCAAACCCCTCCCCTTTCCCGAACTCGAAGAAGAACGCGACCGGGCCGAACGGGTCAAGCAGAACACGCCGATTCTCGTGATTCTGGGCAACCCGCCCTACAACGGCTTTGCCGGGATGGCCGTAGACGAAGAGCGGGTACTGTCGGACGCCTACCGGGTGACCAAGCGGGTACGGAAACCGGAAGGCCAAGGCTTGAACGACCTGTATGTGCGTTTCTTTCGCATGGCCGAGCGGCGGATTGCCGAGAAGACGGGACAGGGGGTGGTGTGTTTTATCTCCAACTATTCGTGGCTGGACGGGTTATCGTTCACCGGGATGCGAGAACGATATCTGGAGGCGTTTGACGCCATTCGGATTGATTGTCTCAATGGCGACAAGTACAAGACCGGCAAGGTGGCACCGGATGGGACACCCGACCCAAGCATTTTTTCCACGCCAAGCGATCCGATGGGGATTCAGGTAGGGACGGCGATTACGACCTTAGTACGCAAGGCAGACCATGTACCGGCTGAAACCATCGGCTTTCGGCATCTATGGGGACAGGCGAAACGCGAAGAACTGTTGGAGACAGCGGAGGCAGAGCCGAACGATCTCTATGACGTTATCGAGCCCGTGCTGCCGCTGGGGTTGCCATTGGTCCGAACGGCGGTCAGTGCGGAGTATTTCGACTGGCCGGCGCTGCCTGAGTTGTTCCCGGTCTCATTTCCCGGTGTGCAGACTAAACGGGACTCCTTCCTTATCGACGTTGACCTTGATCGGCTCAAAGAGAGGATCGCGGATTACTTCGACCCAGACGTGAGTCATGAAGAACTCGCACGGCGCTATCCGGCTGCTATGAAGAGCTCGTCAGGGTTTGTGGTGCATGACGCCCGTGCAGTGCGCGACACGCTGCTCGCTCGTGGTGGGCCAACCGATTCCAGCTTTGTTCACTACGTCTACCGGCCATTCGACAGTCGATGGCTCTATTGGGATGCGGGGCGCGGCCTTCTCGGTCGTCCAAGCTCCGAGTACAGGCCACAGACTTTCGAGGGGAATCTGTTGATCGAAGCGCGCGAACGGGAAGCCAAGGAAGACTTTTCAAGAGGCACTCTGATTCGGGGCTTGGCGGACAATTTTGGTAATGGGTTTTCAAATTTCTTTCCGATATGGCTTCGCAATGACGATGACCTCGAAATTGACGGGAGCGGCACGCGCCGCCGTCCCAACCTGTCGTCTGCCGCGCAGCGCTACCTCGAACGTCTCGGTGCAAGCGTAGAAGACTTATTTCATTACACCCTTGCTGCTCTCCATAACCCTGCCTACCGTGAGGCTAACGCCGGGGCACTCCGCATGGACTGGCCCCACATCCCGCTACCCGGTTGGCCTACCCCTGGGAGCGCGGGCATCTTGCCCGCGTCTGACGCAGCGAAAGCACTTACCCAATCCGCAGCACGCGGGCGTGAACTCGCTGCCCTGCTTGATCCCGAAACGCCCGTACCGGGTGTCACAACCGGAATCCTACGCCCGGAGGTCGCTACCATTGCCGTTCCCGCCACGGTGGACAGGCGGAATATGGCCGGTGACGATTTCGCGCTGACCGCTGGATGGGGGCATTACGGCACGGGCGATGCGGTGATGCCCGGCCAAGGCCGCAGTGTTGAACGCGATTACACAACGGACGAACGCGCCGCCTTGGGTGACGCTACCGGCGTGCTCGGTCAGACCACGTTCGACATTTACCTGAACGGCAACGCCTACTGGCGCAACGTCCCGGCTGCCGTCTGGCGCTACAAGCTGGGGGGCTATCAGGTGCTCAAGAAATGGTTGTCGTACCGGGAGCGGGCGGTGGTAGGGCGGGCGCTGATACCGGAGGAGGTGGGGTATTTTGCAGAGGTGGCGCGACGGGTTGGGGCGATAGTGGTGGTAACCGATACGCCAGCGGTGTCGGATTACGCTCGCGGCTAATCCGACCTAGAGGCTTTTGTCACTCTTTTAAAAGGGCGTGGAGGGGACTCCTCGGAGTCAGTCTTACGGATCGCTCGGAGTTCCGCCATTTGCGTCATTCCACGAGGAGTGAGGGTCCAGCCACCGCCTGCTTTCTTCATGAGTTTTAGAGCAAGCAGTTGGACCTTGATGGCATCGAAAGCAGCGGAGGTGATCGTGAACTCCTCGGGGTGGAACTCCTCGGGGTGGAACTCCCAGGGGCTAGGCTCTTCCTCCTTGCGTAGCAGGCGGAGCGAAATCCTGGGGAAATACTTGGGGCAAGAGTATTTCAAGGCTCCATCTTTCCGAAGGGCCTCAGTATTTGCTTCTTCGGTCATACGATTCAATTCGTTCTCCAGGGTGGAATCGGATGCCCAGTCAATCATAAGGGGAGCGAGACGGAGAAATATTTGCGACCAGGACACAGAATACGACGCGGAGTATGGGGCGGAACGGTCGCCATATGCCTTGAAGGAGTACTCAATCTCGAATTGGTCCTCGCCCTGCGCCAGAGGTGCGGTTTCTTTCGGAGCCGTGGTACGTACCGTTTTGAGTGCGCCCTTGAGTTCAGCAACCTGCCCCCTGAGTTTCTGGATCTCTTGAGTTGCTTCCTGGGAGGGGAGTGAGTCGGCTTTCACCCAGCCGATTGCTGGACGGCTCTTGATGAGTTTGACAAGACTGCGACTCACGACAGACCCGAGATCCGCTGGAGTGGTCCAGTCACGAACCATCTTCTTTTTAGCAAGCTTGCGGAAGTCCTCCAGTTTCTTCGCTTGTGCGGGGTCTTTTTCGGTGTGGTCGGCTGGCAGCTTTCCAGGCTCCTTGTGGAGAAATGCAATTACTGGCTTCTTCCGGGAAATCGCGTACTCATACTCCAACTGGGTAAAACTTTTTTCTTCAGGCCCAATCGAACCGTAGCGACCGGCGAGAATCACGATGTAGTAATCGCAATCATCTATCACTCGCTTTATTAACGTCCATTGATCGTCGTCCGCAGCAGGAAACAGCTCCATGCCTGCTGGAATACAGTCCAACTCCAACAGTACCCTCATGACCTCTTGGCGTGCTTCAAGAAGGTCTGTGTAGGTTGAACTGACAAAGACTTGGTAGCGCTTCTCCATCAACTCTCTCCATCGGGCGTCACACCCCGTAGGGCGGCTCAGCGAAGCGTAATCCGACAATCCCTCAACAACCCTTTAGCGAAACAGGAAATGTCGGCTTACGCCTCCGGCTAATCCGACCTACGGGACTACAGGCTTCCATAAAGACTTCGGCGCATTTTCTCGATCAGGCCGCCTCGACATCGGTGCGGGTAAAGTCATTGCCCTTGAACAGCAGGGGCGCGTTCTCGACCTTGGCCAGCGCGTAAGCGAAACAGTCGCCGAAGTTCAATGCCGCCGGGTGATTGCCCTTGCCGAAGCGACGCCATGCCCGCCGGGCCGTTTCCAGATGTTCGAGCGTGACCGGTATCAGCTCGATTCCGGCGCGCTCCAAAAAAACGTCGAGTTCGTGACCCGCCGCCTCGCCACCGCGGCTTTCCACGACAATGGATGTCTCCAGCACGTTGGCGACCGACATGCGGCAGGGTGAAGCCGTCGCAATGCCCTTCTCATAGGTCTCGGCATCCGCTTCGCCAAACAGGACCGCCAGCACTGCCGAGCTGTCGATGATCACTTCGGCAATCCCCGCTCGTCGTAGAGCAGGTCGCCCTGCTCCACGGAGGACGGTCCCGGCCCCAGCAGTTTGGCGCAGCGCTGTCCGATGGCGTGCAGCTCCCGCGCGAGGACAGCCGCATCGTGCCGGCGTTTCTCGCGTGCAAGGCGTTCGCGCAACGCGACGGTAATCGCGCCGGTCATGGTCTCGCCGGTCAAACGCGCCAACTCACCGGCCAGCCGGCAGGTTTCCTCGTTCTTGATATTGAGGCTCACGGTCGTCCTCCGGGTAGAATAACGTGTGTGAAGTCTACCCTAGGCTGGGCTGCGCTCAACCTCAAGCCAGAGGGCGATTGCCTCTTGCATCCGTTCGAGCAACTGGTCAATGGACATGCCTTGGGTATGACAGCCCGGAAGGGCGGGAACACTCCCTACGTAATAGCCGTCTTCATCTTTCTCGATAACGATAGTGTATTCAGCGCTCATTGGGTGCTCCCCTGGGTCGGTATGGACGGGCATTGGTCCTGACGAGGACGTTGTGCTGGTTCAGTATGGCTCAGTCCAATCGTCATCTCAAGCAGGCAGTTCTGTAGGTCGGATTAGCCAGAGGCGTAAGCCGGCCTACGGACTCTCCCGAACATTTGCGAGAAGGGAGACGAAGTCATGAGGCGGTTCAGATGAGCGGATTCGTCCAACGCAATCCTGGAAAGCGCGCCATGTCCGCGTCGGTGGAATGCATTTCGGCTTGATGTTCGATTGCGAGAGCGGCCAGGTGCGCATCCGTCGTCAGATTACCCGCCGTACCGACCGCCTCAATCAGACCAAACAGGATGTCGGCATGCCGGGTTCCGGGATGGATGAGGGCCGTTTGCGGACGGTCAAGCCAGGACCGCACTCGGCGACAGGCACCGCCCACGTCGAGTGGATTGTCGAGGATCTTCGCGTGCGTCGAGATGCGAATGAAACCCAGGATGGCAATCCAGGGGAGGCCCACTGTCTCTGTCCCATTCATGAGCGCTTCCCACCATGCACGTGCGGCTTGGTGCCGGCGGGATGCCGAATCGTGGGCATAGAGCAACAGGTTGATATCGGGAACGATCACCCTTCGAGCTTTCGGGAGAGCGCTTCCGCCTCCAACTCGTCCACGAGTTGATTGAGCCTGTCAACGTCAACACCGGGTTTGAAGTGAAAGGCGTGGGACTCGACTTTGAACGGCGGCAGTGTCATCGTCTTCCCCTGAGCGCCGAGGCCGACTCGCAACGCATCGTTTACGACGGCCTTCATGCTCCTGTCAGTGCGCCGCATCTCCCGTTGCAGCAGCCGTTCGACATCGGGGTCAATGGTGAGGGTAGTCCGCATGTAGGCATCATGATGCGCTTGATATATGCTGTCAATACATCTTCCTGAACACGCTAGGCGGCTATCAGCACAGAGAAGCAAATCAAGAAGTGAATGACGGGTCTGTCTTGCTCATATTGTTGGCGTTTGGCTGGAGACGTTGCGCTTGGGGTCGGTCCCGCGTGCCATCTCCACACATGCGGTCTGCTCCTGGACCTCCTCCACCAGGGCTTTCAGTTCCTCGACATCACGTGATATCTGTCGGAGGTGCGAGGTGGTGGTGAGTTCGCCTATCGTCCACATCAGGACACCAATCATCAGACAAATCCAATACAGCATGGCCGCGCCGTCGGTATTGAGCGCACTCTTGATTTCTTCAGTATTCATAGGTGCTGTGGCTCCTTGCTTGTATCATTCCTCTGCCTTGTAGCAGAATCCATATATGTGACCAGAGTATTTCCATATTCCTTGCCGCCCTTCAGCAGTCTTCACCAGGTGGACGCCGAAGACACAGGGGATGTATGCGACCGACCGCTTGTGTACTTTTTATCGCTCTGTTCCTGTTGTCTGACGCGCTCAGCGTAGCCGCGCAGAGCGTCCCAATACGGTTGACTGGTGTGTTAATTCGCCCGGACGATGAGATCGGCGAGCTGTACCCGTACTTTGAAATCAGTCTGGCCGGCGAAGTATGGAAAATGCGCATCCGGGATGTTGAGGTGCGGATGGCAGGTAACTATGCGCCGGGTGTGCTCCGCCATTTGGGGCGCTTTCTCTTCTTTACCGGACCGGCCTCCATCATGAAATATATACAAAGTGACGCAGCCGAAGGGCTGCCGCTGCACTTTGAAGGACGGCTGTATTATAAAAGGCGCACCTTTCTGATCAGCGCGGTGAACCCTGCTCAGATTGAGGGATTGCCGGATTATTCTCAGCAGGAAGGGTGTCCGGGTGTCTGTCCGCAGTCGCCCGAATCGCCCATCCGGCAATGGTGAATACCAGTCACAGGAACTTTCAAGCAGACCGTATCCCGCCATATCCCGCCATATCCCGCTTACCTGCGTTCGTGTTAAGAACACCGTCCATGCTGCTGCCGTACTACGAAGTCCGGGCCGGACGGGGACCGTATGCGCTGATGCTGCACGGCTTTCTCTCAAGTCGGGCGCAGTGGCTGCCCAATCTGGAGGCGCTGTCTACGGTGTGCCGGCCGGTGGTGGTTGAGCTGTTCGGCCATGGTCGTTCGCCTGCCCCTGATGATCCCTATGAGTACGCTCCGGAGCGATACGTGGAGGCGTTTGAACTCATCCGGGAAGCACTCGGCGTGGCAGACTGGTTTGTCATTGGTCAGTCGCTGGGAGCGGGCCTGACCCTCCGATATGTCCTGGCCCATCCGGACCGAATCCTGGCTCACCTGGTGACCAATTCCTCGACCGCGTTCAGCAGCATGGACTGGGTGCAAGAGGTGAGACCGGGGACCGACAAACTGATTGCACTGGTGAAACGCGATGGGGCTGGGGCGCTCGAAAGAATCGCCGTCCATCCAAAGAATGCGCGCCGGCTCGCCCCGGAATTCAAACAGGCATTGTGCGCGGATGCGATGCATCACGATCCCCTCGGCGCCGCCTACACGGCGCGCTATACCTCGCTCGCCGATCCAATCGATCCAGAATTAATGAAAACCAATCGGGTGCCGACCCTGCTGGTATGCGGCACGCAGGAAGAACGCTTTGAGCCGCGCCGTCGCTTTGCCGAGCAGACCTTACCCCATTTGGAAGTCGTTGAGGCCGACTCCGGGCATGCAGTCAACCTGGAAGCGCCCGAGACCTTCAACCAAGCGGCCGTCTCGTTTTTGCAGCGCTTTGCCTAAAAAAAGGGCGACCCGGAGGCCGCCCTTTTCTCATCTGTCGCAGGGAAATTCCTGCGCTACTGCACTTGTGCACCGCTGATGTAGTCTTCCAGCACTCGGTTGCCAAAGCGGACCAGGAGTTCCTGGTCCTGGAGGATGAATTCCTTTTTTGCGCCCGAGGCGAGCATTTGCTGGGTCTGTTCCATTGTGCTGGCATCTTCGGTGAGGATGTCGCGGAAGATGACCTTGCTGTATTCCTGGCTGAAGCGCTGGGAGACGGTTTGCGCCTGTGGAAAATACGTCCGCACTTCCCAGAGGGACCGGTCAGCCGCCAACGGCCAGAAATTATAGGTAAAATACGTGCCGTGGCCCACATCAACAAAAAAGTTGGGGAAAAAGATGTTGAGGTCCAGCGACCAGCGCGGGTCGCGGGTGGGGTTCACCCCCGGCGGCAGGGCTTCGGCCGCGAACTCATTGGGGATGATGAGTGATCCAGCCTTATACGCCAGAGCCTCAACCGGACTGGGCTTGTGTTCGGGATTGCCGAAAGCTGAGAGCTGGCAGTGGCGTTTGAAGAGCCGGAAGTCAAGCGCATGGCCAAAGGGATTGTCGCGGCTGGTAAAGGAGTCGGGCAGACTACGGGTATGCAGAAAAGCCACGTGGTAGGCTTCCTGAAAGGCGTCCTTAATCAGTTTCCAGTTGCACTTGATCTCCGTTTGCCAGGAAAAACATTGGCTGGACGTCTCGGCAAAAGGATAGCCGCTCAGCCGTTCGGCAAACTCGCCCAGGTATTCCTGGAGGGTTTCGCTTGGGTTAGGATCGACGTTGACAAAAATAAACCCTTCCCAGGTATCAACCGCTACCGGCGTCAGGCCTAAGCGTTCTTTCTTGAGATCAAAAAAACTCCCTTCGTCCGGTACGAATTTGAGGGCCCCGTCGAGCCCATAGCTCCAGCCGTGGAACTTGCAGGTAAAATTCTGGCAGGAACCGCTGCCGTTCCACACCACCTTATTGCCGCGGTGGGCACACATATTATGAAAGGCATGGACTTGGCCCTGCTTGTCACGGCTTATAATCAGAGAGGTGCGACACATGGGCAGGTCTTTGACGAAATAATCACCAGGATTCGGAATCTGCTCAATCCGACCGACATTCAGCCAGACTTTTCGAAAGACGTGCTCCTGTTCGAGCTTGAAATAGTCCTCGGAGATATACGGCTCAATCGGAATGGGGGCGGTGTCAAAGTTATACTTCTCGTGCCAGGTCAGGTCCGCTCCGTTTGTCAGCGGCGCGTCGAGTGCAGCGGTTGTGTCGATTGCAGAAGTTGTCATGCGGTCTCCCTCCTTTGCTTTCCTGTAGATGCCATTCCTGTGAAGAGGAAACGTGTCCTTTCCACAGCGGTAGAAGCTGGACACGTCTCCTCTTTTTAGCATTTTCAAGGCGTTCCCTACTAGAGGCCAGGTTGTATAACCCCTAGACTCAGGAATGAGCAGAGACCAGCAGCCGAAAGCTTTCCCCCATGTCCGATCCGACCCACCGCCAACTGATTCCATCTGTTGAGGCAGACCGCACCCATCGACCCGGCTGGCTGCGGTTCGCCTGGTTTCTGGGCCGCCCGCCGGCCCTCACCCGCCGGCAGTGGCGCGTGCTGGGTCTCGTGGCCGCTGCCTCTTTTTTTGAGATGTACGATCTGTATCTGTTCACCCTGTCGCTCAAACAGATACAGGCCGGACTGGGAATTGCCGAAGACCAGCTCGGCTATCTGGGTTCCATTGTCCGCTTTGGTGCGCTGCCGGCCTTTGGTGTCGCCCTGGTCGCCGACCGCATAGGCCGGCGTCGGGTGCTGTTGTTCACCATTCTGGCCTATACCGTCTTCACCGGGGCCACCGCGTTTTCGCCTAATGCCGTCACCTTTGTGGTCTGCCAGTTTTTCGCCAGGACCTTTGCCGTGGCCGAGTCGCTGCTGGCGGTCGTTGTCATTGCCGAGGAATTTGACCCCGAGGTCCGGGGTTGGGGAGTTGGCGCATTAGCCGCCATCCAGTCTACGGGTGCCGGGCTGGCCGCGCTGCTCTTTGCCCTGGTCGGACATATGGAAAATGGCTGGCGGGGTCTGTATCTGGTTGGGCTGGGTCCCCTGTTGCTGCTGGCCTATTGGCGTCGCGCGCTACCCGAAACGGCTCGATTCGAAGCCCATCGCCGGCAGCGCACGGACACCATGTTACAGCCCCTGGTGAATCTCGTGCATATGTATCCGGGCCGTCTGCTGGCCGTGACCAGCGTGTTGTTTGTGGTTGCCGTTGCCGAGTCGGCGGCCAATTTTTTCGGTCCGAAATATCTCCAGGACGTCCACGGCTGGACGCCGGGCGGCGTGGGCCTGATGACGTTTGGGGCCGGGGCGTTTGCGATTGTGGGCAACACGTTCGCCGGCTGGCTGAGCGATCGCATCGGACGCAAGAAAGTCACGATAGGCTTTCTGGTCGGACAGGTGACGTTCACTCTTGCCTACTATAACGTGCCGGCCCTGTTTGTCATTCCCAGTTGGGTCTTGATGATTTTTACCCTACTCGGCGTCAACGTCGTGCTGGCCGCGTATGGCTCCGAACTCTTCCCGACCTCCTACCGCTCGACGGCCGCTGGAGTACGGGTGATTATTGCGACGCTGGGCGGAAGCATCGGGCTGATACTCGAATCGGTCTTGTACGGCGTGTATCAGTCGCACTGGCCGGCGATTTCAACCCTGGTCCTGATTATGCTCTTCACCCCGGCGTTGGTCGCACTGGTCTTTCCCGAGACCAGCGGCCGCACGCTCGAAGACATTGCCCCGGAGCGCTGAACTCTTCGGGCCGTCCGATTTATTTTTTTGTATCTGAATCGGGCGGAAAGAGGGCGTCCGCCTTCTCTTGGACCTGCTTGGCCAAGTCGCGCCGCCCGGCGAGCAGGTAGTGCCGAATAGCCTGCTCAAAGGACTGCCGGGCCGCCTGCTTCTTGCCCTGGTAAAAATAGGCTTCCCCCAGACCAGTATAGGCTTCCGCCCTGTCCGGATTAGCATCCAGCACCGCCTTCAATGCTGTCTCTGCCTCAGCGTACTGCTTTTGGGCGAGATAGCCCTGCCCGAGTGCCAGTTGAGTGTCAATATTGTGTGGGTCGGCCTCAGCCGAGGCGATATAGGCATGCAGGGCGGCGTCGAGGCGGCCCTCGGCTTCGTGGACCCGTCCGAGCTCAAGCTGGGCCATGCTTGAGCCTGGATCAACTCCCACCGCAGCTTGCAATTCGCTCCGGGCCTCGCCCAGCCGGCCCTGTTGCCGGGCAATCGTCCCACGGTTGATATGATAGGTTGATAGCCCCCGTTTCGCACCTGGATGACTGGCATCGATATTCAGCGCTTGGCGGAACTTCTGGGCAGCAAACTCCGTATTGCCTATCTCGTTGGCCAACGCCCCAATGCGATAGTAGGCTTCGGCGTTATTGGGGTTCTCCTCGATGGCCTCTTCGTACTGCTTCATCGCCGGGGCAAACAACGTCCGGCTTTCAAGCTCTCTTGCCGAGTTCATGAAATCTTTTTTCTCCGTGGCGCAGGCGATCAGAAGCAGGCCACTCAGCCCGCACACGACCAGGCGGGACACCGCAGACCAGTGCTTCAAAGAGTAAACGTGTCCTCCAACCATACGAAAAAACTGGGCACGTTTACTCTTCATATTAGATCGTTCCGTCCCCATTCTGAGTGCATCCTAGGCGTTGAAGCGGACAGAGGCAATCGAGGTTTCTCTCGGCCCTGCTTGCCAGCAACAGCATCCGAATGTATCGGTTTGGGTCACGTATGGTTCGTACTGCTGTGATCTCAACCGGGGGGGTGGATGCCCCTTCTCCACTGACACGTTTTGGCGGACTCTCGCTGCTGAAACGGGCGCTACTGACTGCCCGGCGAGCGGGCGTACAGGTCTGTTATGTATTGGCTCGCCATGAAGAAACGGCAGCCCTGCAACGCTCGCTGGGAAATGACCCACACCTCACCGCAGACATGGTGTGGGTCACACCGCACGGTCCGCTGCCGGAGAATCTCCCTTCCGATGTGGGCCACTGTCTGGTTTTCTCGTGCGGGACGCTTTTCCGCCCGGCCCTGATTCAGGACGCAGAACGACAAGGCGAAGACGGCTGGCAGGTGCGCGACGGAGCCAATCATGCCAGTCTGGCGGTTATCCCGCTGGCGCAACTCTCTTCGCTGCTGACGGCCTGGACGAGGGAGGGCAATCTGCCGGCAGAGCAGATCGAACCGCTTCCGGTGCGGTCCCCCGGTCAGCACTTCTTGCATCGTTTGACCCAACAGGACGACTGGGGTGCGGTCGAACACACCTTTCTCCTCACCCTGGAAAACCCGCGTGACGGTCTGGTTGATACGTACCTCAATCGCAGTTGCTCCCGGCTGCTCACCCGCCTTTTTCTCCGCACCCCGCTGACGCCCAATCAGATTACCGTCCTGTCGTTTCTGACCGGACTGCTAGGCGCGAGTTGCTTCCTGCTTGGCAGTTATGGCGGGTCGGTGCTTGGGGCGGTGTTGCTTCAGTTCTCAACCGTTCTTGATTGCGTGGACGGGGAGGTGGCGCGGGTCAAAATGCTGGAATCGCCGCTGGGAGAGTGGCTCGACATCACTCTGGATACGGTTGTCCACATTGCCATTTTTCTCGGGGTCGGGGTGGCGGTGTGGAAACAGGACGCGCTTGCCGCCGCTCCGCTGCTCGGCGGTCTGCTGGCCGCGGCCGCGTTCATTTCCTTCCCACTGGTGACACGGGCCGAGAAAACCGAAGACGCCGGACGGGCACGGGGCGGCTGGGAAGATGTCTGGATTGAAAAAATGGTCGCCGGGCTGACCAGCCGCGACTATTCTCTGCTCGTACTGCTGTGTGCCCTTGCCGGCAAACTGGCCTGGTTTCTGTGGGCCGCGGCTATTGGTGCCCAGGTGTTCTGGGTCGTGCTGCTGGTCCTGCTCTGGAAGGCCGGCCGCTTGCGGCGGTAAGAAAGAACTCTGCTAGACATTCAGTCACATCCGGTTGCAACAGCTATCGCCCGACACACTTCTTGCATCTGATACGGCTTCAGACGGCCGATATAGTGAGATAAATGAGCGCGTTCGACGGTCTGAATATGATCGAGATTGATCGCCGACTCACGCTTAAGACCTTCTGTCGTTCCGACTACGACCTCACTGGGAAGGCCACGGATCGTTGACGTGAGCGGGGCTACGAGCACGGTATGAAGTATATTGATGGCCTCTGGACGGCTGAGGACCAAGACGGGACGCCGTTTATCCGGTCGCCGAAACTCGTATGTCCATATCTCTCCCCTGGCGATTTCTACTCGTCTGGCCATGTTCCTTGGTCCGCCCAACCATTGAGGTCTGAGTCTGTCGGGTGTTTGCCATAGCCACGTTGGTAGGCTTCTGCAATCGCCTCCCGGTGTTTCTTGCGTAAATAGTCGGTCACGGCTCGACGGATGACCGCCGAGCGGCCATTCCGTTGGACCTCTTCGTCCCGATCAAGCGTTTCTAAGAGCCCTTCGTCAAAGGTAATTTGGATTGCTTTCATATGGATATTTTATATGGATCAGATATCCACATCAATATGTATACGATAGGATTGAGATTCGAGGTCAATACAGGTACTGTCCTGGGCGGCATGGCGACCGAGTTTCTTGAGGCCAGAACGAAACTAGGTAGTGTCTCTCACTTTGAATTTCTTTCTTCATCCGTGTTCGTCCCGCCATGCTCGGTAGTGTCTCACTTTGGAATTTTTCTCCTCGCTGCCCGCTTCCTTACCCCTCCCGGCGGCACCGGTCCCCTTTTTTTCAGCATCCGTGCCATTTTTTTGCAAAATCCCCCAACCTTGGGGGCGACAGGAGCGGCCACATTGTCTATAAGAGCCCTTATTTTGGCGAGACTGAGACACTGAGGCATGCGAAGTCAAAGCCCCTCATACTGGAGCAGTGCGTTCCCGTCCGCGCGTCAGCGCCGGGCCCAGGAGCCGAGAGGAGGACCCGATGCCTGAGGAGGACGGACTGCCCCATCCTGACTGGTCACAATCTTTCAAACTGAGACACTACCCGAAGCTAAAGAACGCCACCTGGGAACAGCAGGTGAGTCGGACCAACTAACCGGCCTGACCGATTAAGGAGAACTATGAATATCGTCATGCTGGGTCACTCGGGTGTTGGGAAGACCACGTATATGGCTTCGATGTATGGGGCCGTGCGGGCTGGCGTGGACAAATTTAGCCTCGCTTCCAGATACATAAGAGATCACGATGACTTGGTTTCGTTAGCGCAAGATATCCGGTGTGGTACTTATCCTCCTCCAACGGCGATCAAGAGCAGCTATGACTTTTATCTCAAATATGATGGTCGGAGCTTCTTCCCATTCCCATGGTCCGATTATCGAGGTGGGGCGCTCATAGAACGCAGTAGCAGCGATGACACGCGTCAACTCATCCAAGACCTGAGCAAGTGCGACGGTATCCTTGTGTTCTGCGACTCTGAACAAGCCGCTTCGGGGCGAGGGGCTGGTCGGGATATCCGTCGAATGACCAACTTAATTGGCGAAGCTCTCTCGCGAATGAAACGGCCAGAGTCTGCTTTGGCGCGTTCAAGCTCGTTGGCAGTTGTTTCAAGCGCGGAAACTGCTTCCTCGAATTCATCTGTAACCACAAAGGTGGGATCGGAGACCCACTCCCCAGCTTCCAGTTCTTTAGCCAACTGTCGTTCTTCTTCGTCCAGCGGCTCTTCGTGGAGATGTTCGTTGGGCATTGTTAGTTCTCACCCACCGACCAAGGCTCAGGCAATCGTGCCGGCCTCACGCAACTCGGCCAGGGTGTCCGCAGACAGGCCCAGTTCGGCCAGAATCGCGTCTGTCTGCTCGCCCAGCAGCGGGGCCGGCTGACGCAGGAGTTCCGAGGGCGTGCCCTCAAATCGAGCGGCCGGCCGGGCCTGGCGCATATGACCGGCGTGCGGATGGTCGGATTCAACAATCAGATTGTTGGCCGCAACCTGCGGGTCGGTCAAGACGTCGGCCTTGCGATTGACCGGAGCGCACGGCACCTGCTCGGCATCGAGGCGTTCCAGCCACTCGGCCGAGCTTCTTTCCTTCAAGACTTCGGCCGTCATATCCAAGCGCACGTCGGCATATTTGACCCGCCCGGCAGGCGTGCTGAACCGGGCGTCTTCCAGCCATTCGGGTCGCTCTAGGGCGCGCGTCATGCCCTGCCATTCCTTGTCCGAGACCGCGGCCGTGGTGATATAGCCATCCGCGGTTTCAAAGATCAGGTCGCGCGTGTCCGCCGGTCGGACCGGCCCGATGTCCGAGCCCATGAAGGTGTACTGCGTCATGCCCTCATGCCACAGAAACGAGACGACCGCGTCCAGCATGGCGAGCCGAACATGCTGTCCCTCCCCGGTCCGTTCCCGGGCCAGGAGGGCGGCGGTAATGGCTTGGGCCGCAGTCAGGGCCGTGACCTTGTCGGGAATGATGAGCCGTATCATACGCGGCCGGCCAGAGTCCGGGTCGGCCTGAATATCGGCCAGGCCGGACAGCGCCTGGATGACCGGATCGTACACGCGCTTGCCGACATATGGCCCTTCTTCGCCGAAGCCGCTGATGGAGACATAAATCAGGTCCGGTTTCACTTGGCGCAGGGCTTCCTCACCAATCCCCATACGCTCGGCTATGCCGGGCCGGAAATTCTGGACAAACACATCGGCGTCGGCGACGAGATCTTTGAGCAGCCCGACGCCCTTTTCGTCTTTCAGATTCAGGACCACCGAGCGCTTATTCCGATTCAAGGTAGAAAAAAACGGGGAGATAGGCCGTGATTTCCCACCCAGGGCACGGGTCAGATCGCCCGTGTCCGGCGGTTCGACCTTGATGACATCCGCCCCCTGGTCGCCCAGCATCATGGTGGCCATGGGGCCTGACAACATCTGGGTGACATCAATAACGCGATAACCAGCCAACGGTCCTGACATAAGTCGTCTCCTCGGTACTGTTAGAGTTTCCAGTTCTGGTTTTGCCTGAAGCTATCCAGCACTGTCAAGCGACGTGCACCGGGCACAAAATGCCTCGGACTACTCTGCGGGCACGGCAAAGATGACGACCCAGACCAACAGAACGGAGGCCAGGGCCGTAGCAATCCTACCGATCCGGCGTGACCGGCCCTCAGGTCTGTGGCCGGCAATCTGAAACGCGCTCAGAGCCTGCGACAGGTAATAGGCGGCAAAGGCCCGCGAAGCCAGGGCGATGATCTCGAACACATTGGTCATCCAGACCAACGCAATACCCAAACCGATCACCGTCACATAGGCGTATCGCGCTGATATCCGACCGCCGCTTTCCTCTTCGACCAGTCCACCAGCGCCAGCCGTATCGGCCACTGCCGCACTGAATTGGCTCATGGTGGCGGCCAAAACGAGCATGGCGGGCAGGACCGTCGCGATGTGACCCGAGAGACCGATCATCGCCGTTTCGTCCACGCTCAGACCCTTCAGACCCAGAAGGAGCGGCATGCACATGACAATAAATGCGACGTAGATCAGACCCGAGACGATCTGGGCGAAACGCATGCTCCTGATGCGCAGTTCCGCAGAGAATTCGCTGCCCAGATAGCGCGACGTTTCAAAGCCCTGTACCACCAACAACATGCCGGCGAGTTGACGGAGTTGTTCCCACGTTGACACGGATGGTGCCGGAAAATCACGGATCGAAAAATCGACAGAAGCGTCATAATTCGCCAGTCCGAACAGCAGGGCCACGATGATCGCCAGTTTGATGCTGACCGAGTACTCTTCTGCGCGGACCAGGCCCTCCAGCCCCCGGCGCCAACCGGTATAGCCGATGAATATCAAAATCAGCGTGGTCAATACCTGTGCGCCGATTTCATTGTCCAGCGCGACGCCTCTGAACACAAAGGAGGCCAACAATCTTATGTAGAACGCAACGGATACGATGTAGGCCAGCGACAGGGTAAAATTCGCGAGACGCTCGGTCGTCATCAGCAAGGCCGGCGCTTCGCCGCTTTGCAGCAGGGGCTCGCCGTAGCGAATATTGAAGCGCGAAATTTCCCCCAGGCCATAGGCGAGGGCGACGATGGCCAACATAGCCAACGGAGCGGCCCAGCCAACGACCAGGGCGAGCAGCGGCGCGACAACCAAAAAGCCACTGCCAATGATTGAGGCCAGGGGCGTAACGCTGGCTCTCCAGACGGTGCTCTCCTTGATGGCCGGGAGAAGCAAAAGGGCGGCGACCGCGCAGGCGATGAGTGGGAGAATAAGATTGATGGTGAACATGATGACGGACGAATTGTATTCGGACACTATAAGGCGTGGATGGTCCGAGACAAGTGACGATTGTCCCGCTCCGGGGGCGTCTATGGGGTCTTATGCCTGAGAAGCCACCGGAGGAGCACGACAAGACAGCGCGGGTCGCTACTCCAGGGTCGGTGTATAGCCCGGCACCTCGGGCGAATACGAAAAATCATCCGACGTAAAGGCCTGGAAGGCAAAGACCACGATGGTAATCAGCCCCCAGAGCAAGCCGACGACAACGCCGGCATCGACAATGCCGCGCCACGGCTGAGCCAGATAGGGCAGGACCAGGACAAAGACAACGATCATGGCGGTGAGAACGAAGATGAAGATTTGTCGAGGCCGGTGAATGGAGAAATAGCCCATGCAAAAGACAGGCGCCAACAATGCACACAGCGGACTCGGATAGGCGGCCAGATATTTCGCGCGAGCCGCGACTCGCGGCGCAAAGCCACACTGAAAGCCGTAATAGCCTTCCGAGTAGGCCATCCAGCCGATGTTCAAGCCGAGCGCCAGCCAGTGATACCAGGAAAACTCATAATGAAAGGCGTCCAGCGTAATGACAGAGAGTCGGGCGATAGAATAGACCAGTAAGAGGATGACGCCGCCAATTCCCCACACCGCCCCAAGCCGCCCTAACATGGAAGTCCTAGCATAGAGTCGGTTTTTACCCTCTCGTGTGAAAGCAGGTCAAGAGGAGGGAGAAGACTCTGCGGATTGGGGGTTGAATGTGCCCAACCCCCAACTCCCTAAAGCACAAACCACAGCGCTTCGGGGAGAAATCGATCAGCAATATTGAGATAGGTTTGTTTGTTGGTGACCCAGTCCAGGAAAGGCTGGGCACTTGGAGTTGAAAAGAATGTCAGCAGCGCGGCAGCCGTCATCAGCAGGGAGGTCCGCGCATTGTGAAAATCGGCGATTTTGAGCGCGGTCCCAAATGAGCTTTTGAGCCGCGAGTTCAACAGGTCCACGCTGAAAAGCTCGTCAAGCAGCAGATGGACGAGATAGCCGAAAAAGAGAAAAAAACCGATAGACCAGGCGAACAGCGCACTCAAGGCAAACAGATAATGGCTCAGGCTGGTGGTCAGGAACCAGAAAAAGAGAGCCGCCACCAGCGAATGGAAAATGCCGCGATGGACCGTCAGCTTGGAGAAGATACCCAGGGCAAGATAGCGGACTGCCCCATACGCCACCCCCCAGACGACCCAGAGTTCGACAATCGAGTAGCTGGCGGATCGATTGAACGCGGCCAGAAAGGCAAACACAATGGCCAGGGCGGTAAAGATCAGCTTGGTCGGACTGGAGTGGTCGAGATCGATGTCCGGCAGCAGCCCGCCGACTGTCCCGACCACGGACAGGGTGACGACTTCTTGCGGGCTGCTCATCCCCGCGCCCAAACAGACCGTCGCCATAAGTCCGCTCCCCACTGCGGCGACGGCTAGGTGAGTTTTGAAATTGGCCATTGATCTCAAGGGGGGATACTCCCCCAGCCCCCTAGCGTCGCGTCAAACCCGTCAGAATCCCCATCGCCGCCGTACCGGACGAAGAGAGATTTTGCGTAATAAAGTCCCGAAAGTTTTCTGCCCGGGGCAACACCCAACTTAGGACCGACTGATAACTCGTCTCGATATTCTGCCAGTTGAGATACAGCACGCCGAGATACTGCAACCCAAACAACGCCAGCATGACTAGGCCGGCCAGAAAAGCGGTCATGCGCAGGAAGATCAGTAGCACATAACCGATGCTGAATCCGACGACAAAACTGAAGCCCAGCTTCGTGAGCAAGGGAGACCAGTCCTCCAGCCGCCTCTCCCAGTCCGGAGGGAGAGGCTCTTCAGTCGTTTCCTCCATCATATCGAAGTCCGGATCAAAGGCTGGAACCGGGTCAGACTGAAAAGTCGGTGGGTCCGGCAGCGTATCGGTTCCAGAGGCAGAGAGATTCCCCACAGTCCGCGTTTCCTGAACGCCTGAAGGCGACTGAGGATGCAGCATCATGCCGGCCACGCCCATTAGCAGAGCGAGGCTGACCAGAGCGATCTTCCAACGCGGTAGCCGGCGCGGGACTACGGTCTCGGTCTGCACTTCTTCGAGGGAAGCGGTCTCTTCACGATCTTCGGCGGCCTGACTCATAGGTAGAGATCATTATACCGGTTTTCGAGTCGTTTCTCATCTTTTCAAAGGAGCCGATTAGGAGGTGGGACTCGAAGAGCCGCGGCGAGCGTTCAATCGGTCAATAGCTCCCTCCAGGAATGCGGCATACTCGGCCGTAGCCGGGTAGCCGGGGGCACGCTCCAGCCCACGTTCCTGCTTGGATATTTCAAAATTCCATACGCGCAACAGCCATAATAATTCGTACCAGGCAAAGGTCTCCGACTCAACGATCTCAGGCCCGCGAGGACCGTAACCCGTGACAAATGCCCGGAAGAGTACGGGGTTGTGGCCGAGTTGGCCTCGGTCGTCTTTTGCCGTCCAGTATTTCATCTTCACAAAATCGAGCGGCGCCACATCCACGACCGCATTATCCCAATCAATAACGGCCGCGAGTCGCCCTTCCCGAACGAGAATATTACCCGGTGAGAAATCATTGTGGATAAGACAGGGGGAGAACGGCAACGTGGTCGGCATGGGAATATGCCCCACCGCGTGCGAGAGCGTCGGGCCGAGTCGGCTGCGCGCTTCACCAATTTCCTTGTCTAGCGCAGCCCGAAAGCGGTCCACCCCGGCCTGCGGGGTGTGGCCTATGGCAAAGAAATCGGCGTAGAAGGCATCGAACCGCACCCGATGCAGGCTTGCCAGCGCGTGGCCCGCAGCCCGGTATAATTGCGCGTCCGGGTCATCCCACAGCGGCTCACCTTCGATCCACTCATACACGAAATACGGCTGCGGCAGGATCTGCCGGCTCCAGTCAAAGGCCAGTCCGGTGGGCTCAATACCGGAACTCTTGCGGCCGGCCCCACGCTGAGCCTCCCGCAGTTGGCTCAGCGCCCGCGCCTTTTCCGTATCGCCCGCCCCGGCATGAGTGAGGTCGAGCAGCCAACTAATGAAGACCTCTTTCATCAGGTCCGGCTCGTAGCGATAGACCTGCTCCTGGCTCCGAATACGCAGGCCATACATCCGCTCGTTGGCTTCAACCTTGAGAATCGTATTGATATTGCCGGACAGCGTCAGGCAAAGGCGAGGGGACAGGTCCCCGGTCAGCGGGGTAAAGATCTGCTGGAGCTGCACTTCGGTAATCATGCGGGCGCGGGCCCTTCGACCGGACTCAGGACAGGCTTACTCCACAACCGCGCTGAGAACAAGATCGGACAGACGTTGGAAGCGCTCCATGCTGTACGACTCTTCCAGGGCTCCGGCGGTCAGGCACACACAGGTGATATCGCGCTCCGGATCAATCCAGAACAGAGTTGAGCCCGCCCCGACCGCCCCAAACGTGTTGGGCGACGCCAGCGTACCGAAATAGGTGGGAAAGATGCCCGTTCCGCGCACGAAAAAGCCCAGGCCGAGCGACGCCGGGAACTCGTCCCAGTTACGGACCTCCCTGGTGTAATTCCACAGATTATTCGGCCTGGGACCGGTGTGGTTTGTGGCGGCCAGGCGAATGACAGCCGGCGATAAGATGCGGGCTCCTTCCAGCTCCCCGCCACGCCGCAGCATTTCCGCCAGGCGGAAGATATCGGCGGCAGTTCCCACCCCGCCACCACCCGGAATTTCCGTGTCCTCCTGAAGCATGACGTTGAAGCCCTCAAGGACTTCCGGCGGAAAGAGCCCCTCCCGCCGGTCGCGCACCACAACCGGAACCCGGCGCTCGGCCAGGTCAGACCGGAGGCCCAGGGCCGTATCGGGCATCCGCAGTGGAGTAAAGATATCCTCCGCAAAGATCTGTCGCAGCGACCGCTCTCCTCCATCAAGCCGGCGGACCACTTCACCCAGGACCGCGTGGGCGGTAATCGGGCTATAGCTGACGACCTCTCCGGGCAGAGAATCGAGCCCCTGTTGGCAGACCGCAGCAACCACTGCCTCAAGATTGCCCATCATCTCCTGGGCTACGGGTGGAAACCCTGCCGACATGCCGGCGGTATGGGTCAGAAGCTGAGCGATAGTCACCCGCTGTTTTCCCTTGCTCGCAAATTCGGGAATAATCTCGGCCACGCGGGTTGTCAGGGCGAGTTGCCCCCGGTCGACGCGGGCAAGGATCGCGCTGGCCGTCAGCGCCTTTGTCACGGAGAAGAGATAGAAGACATCGTCTTTTTGCATGACGCGCCGGCTGGCCCGCTCGGCAAAGCCGAGCGCCTGGTGCAACACGACTTGTCCCCCGCGCGCCACAAGAACGACCGCTCCGTCATACTGCTCCTGTTCGATATCATTCTGCATACACGCCACGAAGTGGTCGAGTCGTGCCGCGTCAAACCCGCACGCCGAGGGCTGGACCGTTTCCATACGTCTGCCTCCTTGGAGTTACTGCCGGGAAGCATAGCGCTGCGGACGGGGAGGAGTAAAGGGAAGACGGAAGCCTATTATGAGCAGACAGGTAGTTGTCCCTGGTCCGCTCGGTCTGTTACCCAGACGGCAGTAGGAACACTCCGAGGAGCAGATATGCCTGACAAAAACATCGCCCCGTACGGCTCGTGGAAATCGCCTATTACCTCAGACCTGATCGTGGCTGGGACGGTTGGCTTGGGCCAGGTTCGGCTGGATGGAGAGACGGTGTCCTGGATAGAACAGCGGCCGACTGAGGGCGGGCGGAACGTCATCGTGCGACGCACGCCTGACGGAACCATAGCGGACCTGACGCCTGCGCCCTTTAATGCGCGGACACGCGTACATGAATATGGGGGCGGGGCGTATGCCGTCCGGGACGGCGCGCTCTATTTTTCAAATTTCACGGATCAGCGGCTCTATCGGCAGACCGGGCCGGACGAGCCCGAGCCCCTGACCGCAGCAGACGGGCTGCGCTATGCCGACGCCGTTGTCGACACCCAGCGCAGTCGTTTGATCTGCGTGCACGAAGATCACCGAGTCGCAGGGCAGGAAGCGGTAAATAGCCTGGTCAGTATTGATCTCGCCAGCGGGGAAGAGACGGTCATCGTCTCCGGGAGTGATTTTTATTCCAACCCGCGGCTCAACCCGGACGGCACCCAGCTCGCCTGGCTGGCGTGGAATCATCCGCAGATGCCATGGGACGGCACCGAGCTGTGGGGGGGGACGGTCCGCTCGGACGGGTCCCTGGCGGAAGTCAGGCGGGTAGCCGGCGGCGACGCGGAGTCCATTTTTCAGCCCGAATGGTCTCCGCTCGGCATCTTATACTTTGTGTCGGATCGCTCCGGCTGGTGGAATCTATATCGAGTCCGTAACGGCAGCATTGAGGCGCTGTGGGAAAAGACCGCGGATTTTGGCCGACCGCAGTGGATGTTTGGTATGGCGACCTATGCCTTTGCTTCTGCCAACCGGATTATCTGCACCTACGCGGAAAACGGGACTTGGCATATGGCCAGCCTTGATCCGGGGACGCGGCAGTGCGACGCCATTGCGCTGCCGTATACCGAAGTGGGCGATGTACAGGCTTCGTCTGGTAAAGTGGTGTTTCTGGCGGGCTCGCCTATCGTCCCGCCCGCGGTCGTCCAACTCGACCTGGAAACACACGCCTGCACCGTCCTGCGGCTATCCAGCCAACTCGACCTGGACCCTGGTTATCTGTCAGCGCCCCAGGCCGTTGCCTTTCCAACCGAACATGACCGGACGGCGTACGGCCTGTTCTATCCGCCCACAAACGCTGACTACGTTGCTCCACAAGAGGAACGTCCGCCGCTGGTCGTCAAAAGCCACGGCGGGCCCACTTCGGCGGCGCAGACGGCGCTTGATCTTCGCATTCAATACTGGACGAGTCGCGGCTTTGCCGTTCTGGACGTGAACTATGGGGGCAGCACCGGTTATGGGCGGGCCTATCGGCAACGCCTGAACGGCCACTGGGGGATTGTCGATGTGGACGACTGCGTCAACGGTGCGAACTATCTGGTCGCCCGTGGCGAGGTCGATGCCGAGCGGCTGACCATTACCGGCGGCAGCGCCGGGGGCTATACGACCCTGTGTGCATTGACCTTTCGCAATACGTTTCGGGCCGGAGCGAGCCATTACGGGATCAGCGACCTCGAAGCGTTGGCGCGCGACACCCACAAGTTCGAGTCCCGCTACCCGGACAATCTGGTCGGACCCTACCCGGAGCGACAGGACGTCTATCAGGCGCGCTCGCCGGTTCATTTTACCCAGCAGCTCTCGTGTCCGTTGATCGTCTTCCAGGGCGCGGAAGACAAGATCGTCCCGCCGAATCAGGCTGAGCTGATGGTGGCGGCCCTCAGGGCGAAAGGGCTGCCGGTCGCCTATGTCCTGTTTACGGGCGAACAGCATGGCTTTCGCAAGGCCGAGAATATCAAACGCGCCTTGGACGGCGAGTTGTATTTTTACTCACGAATTTTTGGGTTCCCCTTGGCGGAAGCCGTTGAGCCTGTCACCATTGAGAATCTGTCGGAGTAAAAATTCGGCGGCTCTTCCCAATTCGTCCGCGTTGGTTTATTGGCAAGGGAAACCCACTGTCCAGAAGGAGGGATCTCGATGCTACGTGTCAGTAAGGTGCCGTTTGAGAAGGTTGACCCCGAGCTGCAAAAAACCATGCAGCAGAGCGACGAGGCGCTCGGCGGGTCGGAATGGATACAGGTCTTTGCTCATACCCCGGACCTCTACAAACACTTCGTCGAGTTTTACTACTCGCATATTATGGCCGACACCGACGGAATCAGCGTGAAGCTGACCGAACTGATTCGGCACAAGGTGGCCCAAATCAATGAATGCCAGCTTTGAATGACGGCCGTGTATGCCTCGGCGAGGCAACAAGGTCTGACGGAGGAGATGATTCACGCCCTGCCCCACTTTCAGGACAGTGATTTATTCACGCCGCGTGAGAAAGCCGCCCTGCGCTTTGCGGACACCCTGGCCCGCGACCACAAACAGGTCTCCCAAGACCTCTTTGACGAGCTGCGGACTCATTACAGTGAGCCCGAGATCATGGCCCTGGGCTGGCGTATGGCTATTTTTATCGGCTACGGACGGCTGGTGTATGCCGTTGGGCTCGACGGGGTGGGGCAACCGTGTCCGCTCTCGTTCGCGCATGAAGAGATGCAGGCAGAGGCCGAACAGCCGGGCTGTTAAGTCAACGCGGGCCGTCGAGGAAGATGGCCCGCGCAAACTCGCTGCAATACGAGCACGCGCGGAAGAAGATAAGTCTTTCGGCGTGCCGATGTTTTTTGTCCGTAGCGAGCCCTTCTGGGGCAACGATCATATTGACTGGGTGCGCAAGCGCCTGGACGAGTTGGAATTGCGGCGACGCTAACAAGAAAAAACCGGTACGGCGGGGGGAGTTACGGACATTCAAGCTAAGACAATATGGCAACACGCGACCGGTGATACTAACCGCAATTATGTGGACCTGTGTCTGAAGTGGGATGTCATTTTGAATGGGCCAGGAGACTATGGTCCTTGGCCTCACTGCAAGGAGTCGCTCAGAAAAGATGGATGGTCAGGGAAAAAAATTACGGACCTGCGCCGCTTCTGCCAAGATATGAACGGTGGTGATTTTGTCGTTCTACGGCTCGGAACAAGTGCCATCTATGGGGTGGGTCATATTGTCGGTGACTACGGACATTGTGAGGAGTTTAACGACGTAGACGGGTGGGCTATCGCTCATGTGCGTCGCATACGTTGGCTCTGGAAGTATAAGGAGAACCCCAAGAAATTCGATACAAATACGCTAAAGCGAGGTGACACGACGCAACTCTTGAATGCTCCTGCTGTGAAATCGTGGCTGGAGTCTTTGGAAATATCTGACGCTGAGTATAAGCGAACGCCGGTCGATCTCCCGAACATCGGCGACGATGCGAACGTCAGTGTCGGTGACATATCCGAATATCTGTTCGACAAGGGTGTTGCCAGTAATTCAATCTCAAGTTTGCTAGACCAAATTGGCGAACTTATTCGTATCGCGAATTGGTATAATCGCTCGAAAGAAACTCCCTCTGAGCATGAGACGGTCAACTACCTCGTCGTGCCACTTCTTCGCGCACTCGGTTGGACCCCGCAGAGGATGGCTATCGAATGGCAGAAGATTGATGTTGCGTTGTTCTCTAGTCTTCCTCGCACGGAAGAGTCTTTGTCCGTTGTCGTTGAAGCGAAGAAGAAAGATGCCTCGTGTTTGTCAGCATTCGAGCAAGCTAGAGACTATTCATTGGCATTGGCAGGAAAAATCTGTAGACGCATAATCGTTACGGACGGTCTCCGATATGGCGTATTTGTTAGAGATAGTGTAGACCAGCCATTTTCTCTCTACGCCTATATGAATCTGACCAGGCTCCGTAGCGATTATCCAATATACGAATGTAAGGGTGTTCGAGATGCGCTCTTGGTGATGACTCCTGAATGGTCAAGCGTGGAGGGAAGCTAGGCAAGTCCCTTGGGCCTCTGTCAGAAACGGAGCGGCGTATAGGCTATGGCTTTTATTTCAGGCTGAACTCCACCACCGCGCCGCCGCTGCCGTAGAGCGGGCCATAGGCGTGCACCTGCGCGCCGGTGAACTTTCCGCCCAGGGCACCCAATACCCACGCCCCGTGCTTAAAGCCCATGTCGGCCTGCCCTTTTGTGGCAAACTCAGGGAGGGCGGCAGACAGCCCTTTGCCGTCGCCGGCTCGTAGCAGCGCCAGGATCTTTTTATTCCAGCGATCATATTTCGGCGCGACGATCTTGTCTTTGGCAATATCGATCTCGTGCCGAAAGAACGCGCCGGAGAAATTTCCCACGCCCACCACGGCCACCCGCTTTTTCTGTTTGCTCGCCAAGCGTGCCGCCAGGCGTCCGAGTTTCTCGGTCAGCGCAAAGTCGTGGTAGAGATTGTTCGAGGCCAGCACCATGGGAATGTTGCCGACCGGATTCAGGAAATTCGCGGCGACTATCGTTCCCGTATCAATCGGAAACCCGTCGTAATTGACCGCCTTGGACTTGACCCCGATGGTGCCGGTCGCGCTGACACAGGCTTTGGCCAGCCGGGTGTCAATTTTCAGTGCGTAGGGCAGTTCGCCGTATTCGTGCCAGTTTTCGTCAACGTGCAGACCGCTCACCCGCGGACGGGTCTGCCACAACTGGTCCAGGACGGCGATCCACTGGGTTGAATATAGGAGGATCACATCCGGTTTGGACTGAACGAGCGCCGCGCCGGCACGCTCCAGGCCCGTCGCAATTTTGCCCCAGGGCGGATTGTCACGTTTGACGTAGGGCAGGGGTGAGCCGGGGACGAGAAAGGCAGAGACCACAGCCATAGCGCTTGCTCCCGTTTCCCTTGCCTATGCCGCCTGTCTGATGGCTGGGCGTGAGGTGCGTGTTTTCGAGGCCGGTTTGGAGAGCCCGGCCCGTTCGAGGTTCCACTCCATCACGGCATTCCCCGTGCCGATCACGGTCCCGTAGCCGTGCAACTCGGCCGGAATCTCGGGATAGCCCATGGCGGCAAACATCCAGGTAAAGGCCCCGGATTTCACCTCGGCAAACGCCTCATCGATAAATTGCGGCAGCAGACGAAAGACCTCTTTGGTGTTGCCCTGACGCAGGAGATCAATCATCCGCATATCCCATTGATAGCCGGACAGGCTCTGCGGATGTTCTTGAGACATGTCTTCCGGCAGGGCCGGCTCTTCATGAAAATGCCAGTGGCACAGGGTGTTGGAGGCCAGCAGCACGGCGCGGCGACCCAGCTTTTCAATGGCCGTGCGGGTAGCCTGACCCAGACGGTCCATTTCTTGGAGGCCCTCTTCGGTCGAGAGATAATAGGGCGAGTTATTGGCCGACAGTCCGACCACGGGAATGTCCCACTGGGGGCGGATCATATGCAGGGTGGTGATTGTGCCGTAGTCAACACGAAAATGCGGGTTGCGCATCAGCTTGGTATACAACCCATGCTTAGCCCCTTCGGCACAGCAGGCTTCGGCCAGGGCAACATCGACGTTCAGCTCGAAGCTGTAGCGAAAGATATTCGGAAAGATGGGATCGACCGATTTACCGCTGAGCTTGGGAACCCCAAGAAAATGATGCCCCTGCTGCGTAATCCAGTGTGGGGAGTGGACCAGCAACACATCCGGCTTGAGCGCGTCGAGGCTCTTGCGGGCGCGCTCATACGCCCAGCGGAGCTGTTCCCAGCCGCACTGCGACCGGGGTTCGTTCTGGGGCGGGTTTTCTCCATACACCAGATGGGGCGGGTGTGGGGCCAGAAAACCGGCGACGATGGCACCTTTCTTTTGCGTCCGTGGCATGATGCTCCCCCTTCACAGCTTGAGACAGACGTTGCGCAATTCCGTATAGAATTCCAGCGAATGCACCCCGCCCTCGCGGCCAATGCCGGATTGCTTGGCTCCGCCAAACGGGGTGCGCAGGTCGCGCAAGAACCAGCAGTTAATCCAGGTAATGCCGACCTTGATTTGCCGGGCCACCCGGTTGGCCCGAGCCGCATTCTGCGTCCAGATTGAGGTGGCCAGCCCGTAAGGCGTGTCGTTGGCCAGGCGCACGGCTTCGGCTTCCGCGTCAAAGGGCCGGACGTGGCAGCACGGCCCGAAAATTTCTTCCCGTACAACCGAGGAGTCTTCCGACAGCCCCGTCCAGATGGTGGGCTCGACCCAGGCTCCCTGGGTATACGGGGCTGTCATGTCGGGGATGCCGCCACCGGTAATCAGCGTTGCCCCGTCGGCGCGGGCGCGCTCGTAATACGACAGGACTTTCCGGCGATGTTCGAGGCTGATCAGCGGCCCCAGAGTCGTGGCCGTATCGTGCGGGTCGCCGAGCGTGAGGGACTCGGCCTTGGCTTTCAACGCGGCCAGAAACTCGTCAAAAATCGGCCGCTCAACATACACCCGCTCGGTTCCCAGGCAGACCTGGCCGGTATTGGCAAAGCACGCCCGGCCTATCCCCTCAATGGCCGCCTCAAGGTCACAGTCGGCAAAAATAACAGCCGGGTTTTTCCCGCCCAGCTCAAACGAGACATCTCGCACGCCCACGGCCGCACGCTGCATAATGGCCTCGCCTGTGACGGTCTCGCCCGTAAACGTAATCGCGTCAACACCCGGATGGCTGACCAGGAATTCTCCGGCCGATTCCGGCCCGAACCCGTGCACCACATTATAGACCCCGTGAGGCACGCCGGCCTCGTTCATCACTTCGCCCAGCAGGCTGGCCGTGCTCGGCGTTTCTTCCGAGGGTTTGACGACCACACTATTGCCGCAGGCGAGGGCCGGTCCGACCTTCCAGGTCATGAGCAGCAGGGGCAGATTCCACGGACACACCACCGCAACCACGCCTTTTGGTACGCGCAGGCTGTAGTTCAGCGCTCCGCTGCCGTCCGGGGTAGGGGTGTCGAAGTATTCGCCGGACACGTTTTTGACCACATCGGCAAAGATGCGGAAGTTGGCTGCCCCGCGTGGAATATCAATATGAGAGGCCAGACTTACCGGCTTGCCGGTATCGGCCACCTCGGCCTCAAGGAACTGCTCAAAACGCTGCTCAATGCCGGCGGCAACCGCGTATAGTATCTCGGTACGTTCGGCCAGTGTCAGCCGGCTCCAGGGTCCGTCGAGGGCAGTCCTGGCCGCCTGGACCGCGGCATCAACATCGGCCCGGCCGGCTTCGCATACATGGCTAATGAGCGTATTATCGATAGGCCGACGGTTCTCAAAGGTACGGCCGTTCGTCCCTTCGGTATAGGCACCGTTGATAAAGTGGCGGGTGGTCTGGGTACTCATCTGCGGGCTCGCTGGCTCAGAAGATCGGTCGGCGACTCGGTCGGCGACTGCGTTGTTTAACTCTAGCCCAACCGGCGCTGAGTATATATCATTCACACTAGCCGGCAAACTGCAAGGAGGACACCATGTCGCATGTCAATTCCCCCGCTCTGGTTGAGACGAACTGGCTGGAAGAACATCTGAACAATACGGACCTGCGCCTGCTCGACTGCCGTGTCAACCTGATCCCCGAGGATTCCGGCGGCTTCCGCCTGGAGAGCGGGCAGCCCGCCTGGGAAACGGGCCACATCCCTGGGAGTGGCTTTGTCGATTTCATCACCGACCTGTCTGACCAGCACAACGATCTGCCGCTGATGATGCCACCCCCCGACCAATTTGCCGACGCCATGACGCGCGCTGGAGTGAGTGCCCACACCCGAGTCATTCTCTATGACGATTTCTATAATATCTGGGCGGCCCGCGTCTGGTGGATGCTCCGTGCGAGCGGCTTTGATAATGCGGCAGTCCTCAATGGCGGCTGGCACAAGTGGACGCAGGAAGGGCGACCCGTCTCGAACCGTCCCGCTACCCCCATACGCGGCCAGTTCGTGGCCACCCCGCGACCCGCTGTAATGGTGGGAAAACAGGAAATTCTGGAGGCGATACAGACACCGTCAAGCTGCCTGCTGAACGCCCTGACCGCCGAGGATCATGCGGGCACAGGAGGGATGATTCAGTATCCCCGGCCCGGACGCATCGCGTCGAGTGAGAACGTCTCATTTTATGATCTGGTCGATCCGGAGACGCATGCCTATCTGCCTGCCGAGCAACTCCGCGAAAAATTCGAGGCCGTTGGTGCAACCGGCAGTAAGCGCGTTATTACCTATTGTGGGGCTGGGATCGCGGCCAGCAGCGAGGCATTTGTCCTTACCCTGCTGGGCTTGGAAGACGTTGCCGTCTACGATGGTTCACTCATGGAATGGGCCGCGGATGCGAGTCTGCCGATGGAGACGGATGCCTCACCCGCCGGACAGTCTTCGTCGTAGCGTCAGTGAGGGAGGACTGACAGACGCGGTTCAGACACGCTAAGGAGGGACCGTGAACGAAGAAACGCTGGAAATCTCACTCGTGAACGATCTGAAGGAGGTCGCCCGCGTCGCGGAACAGATTGATGAGTTCTGTACCGCCCAGGACATTACGTCGGAAGTCGCCTATGCGGTCAACCTGGCACTAGACGAGATCCTGACCAATACCATCAGCTACGGGTACGACGATGACGAGCCGCATCGGATAGAGATTACCGTCGGTCTGGAAGCGGAAGATCTGGCCATCGTCATCGTGGACGACAGCGCGGCGTTCGACCTGTCGAACGCGCCGACACCCGATATCGGGGCCTCCCTTGAAGAGCGGCCCTTGGGCGGCCTCGGCCTCTTCCTCGTGCATCAGATGATGGATAACGTCGAGTATCGGCGGGAAGAGGGGCGCAACGTCGTCACCCTGAAAAAGAATAAGACCGAAGGGCAGAGCCCGGACGAGGGCTGACGATACGGTCTCCAGCGATTCACGACTCCGTATAGTCAGCCAGCCCCTGGCCTTCAATAGCCTCTCCCTCATTTGAAAACATACTATTTGTATCTTGACATTTTTGTGCAGTTCGGTATCCTGCATCCTGCTAACTACCAGCGGGGCCCTGCGTCGGGTCGCCTATGGAATACAAGAGCCACACTAAAGGCGCGGGAGTAGCTACCCGCGCCGTGGCGAATAAATAGGGACTCACACCCAGAATCTCTGCTGTGTAGTTAGCACGACCCGGCATCTTCATGCCGTGTGTCGTGATTGTGAACATGCCTCGCGCCGAAGGACTAGTTCGGCGCGAGGTCCAACACTGCTCAATAGGGTGAGCCGTGCCGGCAAGGAACCGTACGACCGTACACCCGAGGGCAGAGAAGGGTCAAGGTGTATGGGAATGCGTAGGATAGGAACGAAAGCGTGGCGGTGGCTACGGGATTCCAAGGCGGTCTCAGCCTTGGAGTATGCCATTCTGGTGGGCGTGATTGCGGTAGCGATTGGGGCGGCCCTGAATACCTTTAGTGGCAGCATCGATACTGCAATGGACACTATCGGCGCTAGGATTGGCGCTATCGATACGCCTGAAATAGATATTGGCACTGACGCTGACTAACCATGTCCGCGTTACGCGAGCGGCTGGAGCAGACCCAGGCACGGCTCGAACGGAAGCGGGATGCGGCACGGCGGCTCCGGGCCGCGCCTGACTATGCCGCTTGGCCGTTGCTCTTCTTCCTTATTCCCATTGTCGCCCTCATCTGGGCGGCGGCCTGGTGGCTGGCGGAGATGAGTCTGTGGGTCACGGGGCCGTTTGGCACGGCGTGCACGGTGTTCTTGTTCCGGCGGCTTCCGGGGCAGGTCATCTCTCTGCATCCCCGCGTGGTGCCGAATGTGGCAGGCTGGTTCCTGGCGGGCTGGCTTCTGCTGGGCTGGGTCGGGATGGTGTGGTTCTTGGCTGCGTAGCCCTCAGCAATCCCGATTCCGGCTCGGGAGATAGAGTGAGGCATTCCCGCCCTTTGGCCGACGACATTCCGGGGAAAGACGACCCGGCTTATGGTCTCTCTTCATAGAGGGAGCCGTATCAACCCTGTCCGGCGGCGCTTTCTCTCCCCATGGCACTGCCCACACTGCTACACACATAAGCATGACCCCCACGACCACGGCTGTCGCAATTCTCGGATGCTCCTTAAACATGAAGGATAGCCACTTCCCAACACTTAACAGCGCCAACTCTTCCAACATGCACGGGAATTTATCCGCATTGCTTACTCCAGTCCAGTAAGGTACATAATTCCTAAATTATAACCTATCATATTGTAATCTTGACGAAAAAATGTTTAGAAATGGCTATGGCTCGCATAATTCACGAATTTTCCGTATCGAATTATCGTTCGATCTACGAGGAAGTCGTCCTTGACTTACGCATCCCCGGCACAGCGCCCGACCTGCCGCGTTTTCGGTCTTGTCAGGCCAAACCCACTGTCCGGCTTCCGGCTGTGGCCGTCATCATGGGACCGAACGGCTCGGGTAAGACGACCCTTCTTCGGGCGCTTCTGGATCTCACTCGTATTGCCTTTGGCCCCGACTTGTCGGCGTCACAAGCTACAATCAAGGATGTTCTTCCTTTCTGGTCAGACAAGGCCGCAAGCGAGCCGACGATATTTCGCTTGGAATTTGATGCTGACTGGCTACAGTTGGACGGAGCACGAGAGTTGTTCCGCTACGAACTCTCAATAGGACACGTTACGTCCGGGCGGCATCCTTTCATCCTTCGCGAAGCCTTGTTCCATTTTCCGAAAGGCCGTCCTAAACGCCTCTTTGAACGGGGCATGCCCGGAGAGACTATCTACGCCTCTTCCGAATTTGGGTTGAAACCAAAAGATGCCCGCTTAGATGCGGTTCGGAAAGACACCTCTGTTATTACTGCGTTTGCGGCGCTTAATGTTCCTTTGGCCATGCGCATAGTTGAAGCGTCGAGATGGGATTTCTCGCCAACTGACATATCTGATGAGGATACCTGGCAGCCGGATACCGAACTGGTCCTGGATTTTTTTGAGCGTAATAGCAAGGCGAAAAGCTGGATGAAGCAACAAATGCAGCGCAGTGACTTAGCAATCCATGACGTGATCATCAGGAGTGACGGCGGAGAGATGGAAGCTTTCTTTCGTCATCACGGCCTTGACCGTGAGGTGCCTTTAATGTTCGAGTCCGAAGGCACATCCTGTCTGTTCCATGCTCTCCCTCAAATCCACATGGTTCTTGAGGCTGGTGGTCTGCTCATCCTGGATGATGTTGATGGCTCTTTGCATGTGGATATTGTTGGCGAGATCATTAATTGGTTCCATAGTCCTGAGACCAACCCAAACAACGCACAGCTCATTGTCTCCGCCCACAATGTCGGCCTACTTGACGATCTGGAAAAGGAAGAACTCTTTATCGTGGAAAAAGGCCCGGACAGCGCAACCCGCTTATACGCCGCCCAAGATGTGAGCGGGCTGCGGCGTGACACGCGACTCTATCCCAAGTACCGCTCTGGGGTACTTGGCGGCCTCCCAAAGATCGGCTAGCCCACAATGCGAGGTCGCCGACGGCCGGTCCGGCCACGCCGTAGTTTCTTCATAGCCGGCGAAGGCCAGAGTGAGCGCCCCTTTGTGCGTTTTCTTCAGCGCCTTTGCGATGAGGCAGCATTACACGTACATCTTGACATCAAGCCGCAAGACGGCGGTGGCTCCGTGGCCGTTATCGAACAAGCAGGACACTGGTTAAAAAGGAATCGCTCCCGGCGCGAGTACCAGGCGAGATTGGTGTTGCTGGATCGCGACCGGATTGAAGCCGAACCGCGAGAAGGGATTCAGGCTCAGGCTGCCGCAACTCGCTACAAGCTCGAAATCGTTTTTCAAGACCCGAATCTGGAAGGACTCTTAGTCCGGCTGCATAAAGGACAGGAACAAAGAAAGATTCGTGCATCCGACTCGGAAAGCGAACTGCGAAAGATGTGGCCCGAGTATCAAAAGCCGCCAACGGCCGAGCAGTTGCGCCAACGCTTCACGCTGGACGATGTTCGGCGGGCAGCCACATACGATCAACACTTGCGAAAGCTTCTCAAAGTGATCGGGCTGTGGTCGTAGCCTAGGTGGAACAGGCTGAAGCCAGGGGTGGAGGGGAGGCGGCGGCCTTGTTCTCGAACACCCGCTAGGGCCGGATCGTATAGGCGCGGGGGCCAGTATGGGCTGAGAGTTGGGGCTGAATCCAGTCCACCCAGTCACATAGCACTGGGCGGGTGTGTCTGGGGTCGATCATGTCGTGGACGGCAAAGCCTTCGGCGCGGGCGTAGACTGAGCGTTTGCTGGCGAGCGCTTCTTCAATTTCCCGGCGCTTGGCCTCCGGGTCTGGCGCGGCGGCGATTTCGCGCCGGTAGGCGACCGCGACTCCCCCTTCCAGCGGCAGGGCGCCACTCTCGGCCGACGGCCAGGCAAACACCATCCCACCCGGCCCGAAGTGGGCCACGCCAGCAACGCCGTAAACCTTTCGGACGATGACCGACACCCAGGGAATGGTGCATTGCATGAGGGCAAAGATGGTCGCCGTCCCATAGCGAATAGTGGCGCTCTGCTCGGCCTCCGGTCCGATCATGAAACCGGGTTCGTCAACCAGACTGACCATGGGCAGATGAAACGTGTCACACAGATCAATATGCCGCTTCACTTTTTGGGCGCCCTCAGCGGTCATGGCCCCGGCATACCACTGTGGGTCGTTGGCCAGAATCCCGACCGGCTGGCCGTTCAGCCGGGCCAGGCCGGTAATTTGGGACGGACCGTACAGAGGCGCAATCTCAAAAAATGAGTCGTGGTCCACAACGCACTCGATCACCCGCCGCATCGGATACGCCCGTCTGCGGTTGCGCGGAATAATGCCGAGCAGTTCTTCTTCCTGGCGGTTGCGGTCGTCCTCGCTGGGCCGGACCGGCGCCGCCTCCCAGACATTGGTCGGCAGATAGCTCAGAAATTGCCGGATTTGGGCGAAGACGGTGGGCTCGTCCTCGGCGACATTGTCCACCACTCCGCTCCGCAGGTGGATGTGCGGGCCACCGAGTTCTTCCTTGGTGATCGGCTGACCAAAGGCGCGTTCAACCAGAGCCGGCCCGCCGATCATCACCTGCGAGGACTTCTGGGTCATGATCGAGAAATGGGAGGCGACCAGACGGGCCGCGGGCAGGCCGGCCACGGCTCCCAAGGCGGCAGACGCAACCGGCACCATGGACATGGCCTGCATGACCGACATGAACCGGGGCGGGGCGTTCACCGACTCCGTACTGCCGGTTGTTTCGCCGCTGTTCTTCCCACGCGGGACACTCCCGCCGCCGCCTTCGAGGAAGCGAATGAGGGGCAGCCGATAGCGACACGCCAGCTCTTCGGCCCACACGCTCTTGCGAAAGCCGGCGGACGAGGGCGAGCCGCCCTTGAGGGTAAAGTCCTCGCCCCCGACCACGCACGGGCGCCCTTCGATCTTGCCGAAGCCAACAACATAATTCGCCGGGGTAAACGAGTGGAGCTGGCCCTGTTCGTCGGTTTCGGAGTATCCGGCAATCGGCCCCTGCTCGCGGAAAGAGTCGGTATCGAGCAACTGGTCCACGCGCTCGCGGACGGTCAACCGCCCCCGGTCATGGTGCTTGGCAACCGCTTCAGGCCCACCCAGCTCTCGGGCGAGCTGTCTGCGCTGCTCAATGCCCTGGACTTCTTTTTCCCAGCTCATGGCGTTTCCTGTCAGAAATGCGAGACGCACCAGCCGATTTACTGCATAGGCGAAAACGCGGCCGGCAGGACGATTTTACTCTGCTGCGTCAGCAGCAACTCCTTGGTGCCGGGCGGCCAGTTGGGCAGTTGAGCGGCTTCGGCCCGGACGCGGCTGCGTTCGTCCAGGCTGGCGTAGGGCCAGATATGGACGAATTTATTGAGCGTCCCGAGATCGCTATACCAGCAGGCGGCCAGGGGTGAGAGTTGAGTCCGGGCGGAAATGGCTTTGGCCCAACGCTCCAACACGGTCGGCATGGCCCCTGGCCGGTACATATAGGTGCGGATCTCATACACCGGGCCAAGCTTCCGCTTACCGAGCGGTTCCATAAAAGGCGCCGGGATAAAGATTTCGGATTCCATGTGTTCGATGAACGGGCCGATCGGAGGAGGCCACGCCCCGCTTTGCATGGCCTGCGCTCGGGCCTCCGTGCGCTGCTCAAGGCTCTCATACGGCCAGACATGAATAATCTCGTTGAGCGGGCCGATCTCGGTATGCCAAAACGCCCCGAGTGAGGAAAATTCCTCGCGGCGCGGCAGGGCATCACCAAAGAGCCGTTCGCATTCGGCCAGCGTGCCCGGTTTGAGACGATAGGTCCTGACTTCATAAATCATACTGGTCCTCCTTGTCGGCTTGCTGTCTTTCTGCATCTGCTATTTTGAGGAGCCCGATAAACACACCCAGAACTGCACAGGCGGACATTAGCCATTCGGCGCGGCGCACACCGAACGGCAGCAGGACAAGCGACACGATCATGCCTGTCAGCGCGCCGATGAGCACTCCCCATATAATCTTGTCCCAGCCTAGCGTGTCCATTGCGTTGCAACTTCCGCGTTGTCCCTCGGTTGGCATTCTCGCAGGGCCTGTTGCAGCCCGTCCCGGTCAAAACCCTTGCCGATAAAAACGACGTGTTCAGGTGGTTCGGGTAACAAATCCAGCCACTCCATGTCGAATTCGCCGGTCACATACTGGAACATCCACTGCTCGTCCGAGTCGGTAAAGCGCACAAACCCCTTGGCGCGCCACACCGTGTCCGGCAGGTTGCACATTAACTGCTCAAACTGTTCTCGGACCAGTGGGACTTCGCACAGACACGTCACCGTATGAAAATGATCGTGTACTGGCGCCTGTCGCGAAGAGAAAACGTGTCCAGCATTTTTGTCTGTTTGGCGGTATACAATCTGAGCGTAATCCATTTCCCCACGTTCGGTCCGAACAATCTCCGTGCGCGGATTTAACTGACGAATCTGTTTTTCCAGTCCAGCCAGGACAGACTCGTTTGCCAGGTCCCGTTTGTTTAACACCACGATATCAGCGAGCTCCGTCTGTTGGCGGATGCCCGAGTGCACTTCTTCAGCCAGACGGCTGAAATTGACAGGGTCGAGAACGGCAACCAGCGATGCCAGGCGGACCAGGGGCAGGACTTCTTCTTTTGTGGCTTGATCCATGAGTTCGACCGGGTCGGCGAGGCCGGTGGCTTCAATAAAAATGACATCCGGCTTGAGGGCGGCGACATCCTGGAGCGCGAGGCCCAGGGTGCCGCCAATCGTGCAACAAATGCAGCCATTGGTCATTTCCCGGATGGTATAGCCCTGCCCACGCAGCAACTCGCCATCGATGTTGACTTCTCCATACTCATTCATCATGACCGCGGGTTTAAGGCCCTGGCTCAGACAATAATCCAGCAGGCGGCGCAGGAGGGTTGTCTTGCCGCTGCCCAGAAAGCCAGAAATCAAATGGACCGGGATACGCTCGGCATCAGAGAAAACAATCCGCTCTTTTTGCTCGGCCATAGCGTCAACAGTATTCCAGGATTCACGAGTATGGGGAAGGGCAAGGGAGGTCGAGGAGAGTCCCCCCCTTTCCAGGTTTAGACGAAGAAAGGAATGGTAACCTTATGAAAATAGAGATTGGCGAATCACTCGGCTATTCCTATCTGCGGCATGTCAAGCAGTGCTGGTTGGTACAGACCAATTGGAAAGCGTCTGAACGTTGGCCAAGATATAAAAGCGATGAGGAACTAGAAACGGTGTTTCGTGCCATGAAGCAGAAGTTTGATAGAGATGGAAAGGTCTTCAAGGAAACAAAGAATGCCAGGCAATTTCTGAAGCAGGGAGAAATCGATCTTGTCGGGATAGACCTGCAAGGTGATGTCCATGCGTTGGAAGTCGCTTTTCACGAATCTGGTTTGAATTATGGAGGTGGTTCTGACAACAGAGTGCTTAAGAAATTACTACGGACCTACATGATATTGCAGGCTTACCAGCGCTCCGAAACAAAATTCCACATCTCTTTTGCCTCTCCAAAAGTAAATCCCATCGATCAGAAACCGTTGGGAGATGTTTTTATCACATTGCGAAATGAATACCCAAAAATCGACTGGAATCTTATAACCAACGGTGATTTCACGGATGAGATACTGCAAAAGACGCTAGAGGCAACGGGGACAATTTCAGATTCATCCGAGTTGTTCGTGCGGGCCGCAAAGCTCTTGAACCTCACCGGAATGCCAGAGGCGGGAGTCCGGAATACCCACGCTCGCCGAACAACGAAAGAAGCTCTCGGGACTGAGGAGCGCCTACAGCCAATTGTAGAAAATCTTATGAAAACACTGCTGGAGGATCACCCGACACTGCTGGAGGGCGCAGAGAGGGATAATTTGATGGACTGGGAATACTGTAAAAGAGCTTTAGGACTCAAAATCGGTAATTTTGCACTTTTACGTCATAGTGAAGACGGAAGAGAAGTGAACGGTCACTCCAGATACTGGAAGAGACGGTATGCTGACAAGTTCTATGTCTGCTCTGAATGGTGGAAAAGGGATCATATTGAGAATGCGAGAAGCTTGGCGAGGTTTGCGACCCGACTCGCCGAAAGGAACCCGGATAATCCAGGCATACTGGCACTGAAGGAGCATATTAAAGAACTCGACGCTTACGCCAGCCATGCACAAGAGACAGGAGGTGTCTGGCAAAGACAATGAGCGCCGGTGATGGGTGATAAACTAAAGAATAGGGAGAAGAGTCCTTCCCTTACGGCTCCCGGGTGATTACCAGGCCGCTTCCCCGCAGCATGGGGGAACCGTCAATGGCGCATACGGCCGAGGCGTTGGGGACTTGGCGCTTTTCCGCCCGGTCGGTCACCTGCATAACGGCTTCGGCAATATGACCCATACCGTGCAGGCGCCCCTCGCTCAGGCTGCCGCCGAAGGTATTGACCGGCAGCTCACCTTCCAAGGCAATGCGCCCGTCCTGGATGAATCTGTAGGCTTCGCCTTCGCCACAGAAGCCCGCCGCCTCCAGCCAATACAGCGTAGAGGGGCTGAATCCGTCGTACAGCTCGGCGGCGCTCATGGTCTGGGGTCCCAAGCCCGAAGACGCCCAGAGCTTGCTGGCCAGCGAGTGGCCGGACTCCATATAATTGTCCAACGAATAATGAAACAGCGCCCGACGACGACTGGTGTTCTGTCCGTAGCCGGCGATATAGGCCGGTGGGTGACGGAGGTCTGCGGCGCGTTCCGCCGTGGTCAGGATGAGGGCGACACAGCCTTCGACCGGAATATCGCAGTCAAACAAACATAAGGGCTCGGCAATCCAGCGGGCGGCAAAGTAATCGTCGCGGGTCATGGGCGTGGTATAAAAATAAGCGTTCGGATTGAGATTCGCATTCCGCCGGCTATTCGTCACAAAGGTCGCCAGATGTTCCCGGGTGGCGCCGTAGCGATGCATATAGCGCTGCCAGGCCATGGCGTGCCACTGAAAAATACTCGTACAACCATAGGGGGCCATAAATTGGGCGTCGCCAGGAGCCCGATTGCCGGACCATGCCCCATAGCGGCCACGCGGATTGTGGAGCGCGCGCCAGACCAGCACATACTCGCACGCATCAGCTAAAAGAGCGTTGACCCCCTCAATAACCGCGCTCGCAACCAGCCCGGTTTCGATTTGGGCATACCACCGAATGTCGGGCGCGAGCGGGAGATGGTTCATCACGTATTCGACGCTGACAATCTGCTCGCCGTCCTGGGTGCCCGCACCGTGAAAAGGCGCTTCAGGAAAGGTGGCAAGACCGTCAACCCGCTCGGCCGGCAGCTCGGCGTCATCAAGAGCGGCCCGACACGCGTCCAGGCTCAGCGCCCCGAGAGACCTCTGCGGTCGGCGGCTCAGCTCAGAGTAGCCAATACCAACGATGGCGGTTTTGCCTTTCCCTTGCCAGGTCATGGGTACGTCCTTTGGTCAGCCAGCGTTAGACTAAAGGCCGAAACTTGGGCAGCGTCAGTTCCGCATCAACATCCTCGAAATAGACCTCGACCTTCCCGCCGACCCGAACCTGCCCGCGTTGCGCCTCGGGCAAGTCGGAGACCAGAAAGAGCTGCGGCTGTTCTTCAAGCTCGACGAGAATATTGAGGTAGGGCAGTTCGTCTCCGAAACCGGTCACGTTGGGTTGATACATCACACTAAAACTGTAGATCGTGCCGCGACCGCTGACCGGCTCAAACGTGAGGGCTGCGCCGTGACAGGCCTGACACACCGGACGCGGCGGGTGATTAAAATAGTGACAGTCCTGGCAGCGCTGGATAACCAAGCGCTGTTCCCTGGCCGCCTCCCAGAACGGACGGGTCAGGTCGTCAATCAGAGGGCGCGGTTTTTCTTGTGCGGTTGACATGTCGGCCCCGCATCTTGCCATAAGAGACATCTATGGTTCAACAGAAAGATATTAACTAAATGATTGTTTTTAACATAGCAAAGAGCTAATATCGAGCCGTGTATCGCGTGATATATCGTAAGACTGCGACCAAGATGTTGCGGCGCATGCCACGCTCCCTAGCAACGCGTTTTCTCTTGGAATTTGGGGCTCTCGCAACTGGGAAGTCACAGCGGAAGCTGGATATTAAACAATTAGCAGGACGTGAAGGATATGGCCTTCGTATTGGGAATTGGCGAGCCCTTTATCATATTGAAGAAGACCAACTGATCATCGAGGTTGTTAAGATTGGGCCTCGGGGAGATGTGTATAAATGAAGGTACAAATTATTGAGAAAAACGGGAAGCCGGAATGGGCAGTCATTCCCTATAGGGAATATCAGCGTCTCTCCGATGCTGCCGAGATGGCAGCAGACGTGCGAGATTTCGACGAAGCCGTCAGCAGGGACGAAGAAGCTGTGCCTCATGCCATTGTGCAGCGCTTGGTCATGGGCGAACAGCCAGTCAAAGTGTGGCGGGAATATCGCGGGCTGGCACGGACGGCCTTAGCCCAGGCCGTTCATATCTCTCCCTCCTATCTGTCCCAAATTGAAACCGGTGCCCGCGAAGGAAGTGTGCGAGTCCTTACCGCCCTCGCACGGACTCTTCAGGTGGATGTGGAGGACTTAATCACTCGGGGAACGGAATCCAGTGTGTAAGTTTAGGTGCGGATCGCGTCAAGCTCCTCAAACATATGGTCGATTTCGTCTTCCGTGGTGTAAAAATGGGGCGAAATACGCAGACCGCAGCGCGGGCGGTAATCGACAAAGACCCGCCGGGCAACGAGTTGCGCTTCGGCCTGGGCCGCGCCGTCGAAGTCGATGCACACCAGGCCGCCGCGTTCCTGGGCGTCTTGAGGCGTGTTGACATGCAGACCTCGGGCACGCGCGCCGTCGATCAAGCGCTGGCATAACTCGATATTGCGTTGCCGAATCCGTTCCACGCCGACCTCAAGGAGAATTTCGTAGCCGGAGCGGGCGGCGTATATGGCTGACATGCCGGGCGTGCCGCCCAAAAAGCGCCGGGCGCTGTGGGCGTAATCGATATCATCGCTAAAGGCAAAGGGTTGTTCCTGCGAGAACCAGCCGGTCATAACAGGATGGCGTGACAGAAGCCCATCCGGCCGGACGTATAGATAGGCTGCGCCCGGTCCGCCGCATAGCCATTTGTGTGAACCGCCGACCACAAAGTCGGCCTGCCAGACCTGCACGTCAACCGGGACGGTCCCAACGGTTTGATAGGCATCGACAATCACCTGGGCGCCACGGGCATGAGCGGCTTGAACAATCGGGGCGATATCGATTAAGGCCCCGGAGCGATACAGCCCGTGGTCCAAGACCAGCAGCAGCGTCTCGTCATCAATGGCCTCGATAAAGCGTTCGGCCGGTTGCCGAATGCCGTCAGGAGAAGGGATCAGCACGGGCCGGGCGCCGTGTCGAGCCCGGGACTGAATATTATAGCGCAGGGTGGGAAAGGTCAGTTCGGCATACAGAATTTTATTGCGCTGGCCGCTGAAGTCGAAGCAGGACAGCGCGGCGTTGAACAGGGCCGACACATTCTGGTGCATGACCACGCTGTTCGGCTCGGCATTGAGAAAGCGGCCAATGAGGCCGGTGCTTTCCTCGAAAAATCCCATCCAGCGATCCCAGACCGCACTCCCCTCCTGCTGCCAGCTTGCGGCATATTCGTGCAGGCGGTCCGTCGTGGCCCTGGGCATCGCGCCCATGGAATGCGAAATCAGATAGGTTGAGGTTTCGAGGATGGGAAACGCCGTCCGCCAGCGAGATAGATCATGCGTCATACGGCCCTCCGCCGAGCTGGGTTCGGACATCCCAGAGAATCGGGAAAAAATGTACGCTGACCCGGCCCTGAAGATAGCGTACGCCTGGGGCTTGGAAGGACGCTTGGCCGACCAGTTTTCCGGTGTGCGCGTCTCCCGTACCAGGTTTTGCTCCAACCATACGCTCGGCCATTAAGGCGTGGCGGGAGCGCCAGATACAAAACTGTTCATCATAGTCAACCATGACTTCACACAACTGATGCAAATCCAAATACCGTGGGTCGGTGTAGAGGTGCTCGACCGCCCGCTCCTGTTGCTCGGCAGTGTCCGTCTCAAAGCCGCGGCTGTGTAAGAGTTCACAAAACGTGCTCCACAGGTTGGGGCCGTCGTAGGCCGCCCGGAGGCGTTGCCGGGCAGCCTCACTCCCGGCGAATACCTCAAAGAAGCGCGCGTCGCGGAGACCGGACAGGAATTCGAGCTCCCGAAACTGTAAGGACTGCAAGCCGCTGGCCGGCCTCAGCAGATCGCGAAACTCAAGAAAATGCACCGGCGACATGGTTTCCAGCACCTAGATCTGCTGGATCATCACCCGCTCGATCTCAATCAGCCGCCGCATCAGCCAAATCGCCTGTCGCACCCGCCCGGCGCGCAGATGGCCGATGATGCTGCGGACTTCGTACAGCAGCAACCGAAACCAGAGTTCGTAGCTTTGATGGACAATGATGAACTGAAGTTCGTCGTGAGCGGGTGGGTCGGATTGGAGCGTCTGGAGGTTGAGCAGTTCCGGCAGGCGAAGGTAGGATTCGTATGTCAGGTCCGGTTTGGCCTGGGGCATAAACGGTATTGTACTGCCGAAGGGAGGGGCGGGGCAATTCCCTACTCCCGCAGCCCGGCCTGACGCATCAGCGGCAGGACGCGCTCGCCGAAGTATTTCAACTCTTGGTTATAATCCAGCCAGGAAACAATCAGCCCTTCGATGCCGGTGTGTGCGATTTTGAGCATTGCATCGACAACCTGCTCCGGCGTGCCGACCAGGGGATAGCCGCCCCAGCCGGCAATAAAACGTTCGGCAAACTGGGTGAGGGTCTCTTCGCTGAATGACTGACTCTCGACACCCAGCAGGCCAATAATATTGCGGGCCGCGGTCCAGTCTCCTTTTTCAACGACGTAATCATAGGCCTGTCTGGCCTCTTTTTCTGTGTCGCGGCAGACGACAAAACCATAGGACATCATGCCGATCTCTCGGCCATAGGCATGGGCCTGTTTTTTCACATCCGCGACGACCTCTTTGCCGTGCTCCAGGGTATCGACCTGGATAAAATTAAAGTCCACTTCCCGCGCGGAGAAATCCTGGCCGGCGGGCGAGAAGCCGGCGTTAATCAAGGCCGGATAGGGCTGTTGAACCGGCTTGGGCAGCAGATAACCGTCTTTGACCTGAAAGAACTCACCGGTGTGATCAAAATTCTGCTCGGTCCACAGACGCTTAATCACCTGGAGCCATTCGCCGGCGTATCGATAGCGCTCATCGTGTTCCATCTGCTTGGCCGCAAACATTTCCATCTCCGGCGAGAACCAGCCGCACACGATGTTGAGACCCCAGCGTCCGTGGGAAATATGGTCAATCGTGGCGCCCTGTTTTGCAGCCATAATCGGATGAATGGTCGGGACGTGCGAGGTGGAGAAGAGCATGATGTTTTTGGTCTGGGTGGCCATGGCCGTGGCCCAGGTATAGGTCTCCATGCAGGTACCATTAAAGTCGGTGCTGCCGCCAAAACCCTTCCAGCGCCCGACAGGAACCAGGAGTTCAAATCCCAAGTCATCGGCCTGCCGGGCAATCAGTAAACTATGTTCATAGGTGGGCTCAAAGGTTGACTCGGCATGGGTGATGGTACAGCCATAGCTACAGTTCTGACCAAAAATGCCCAGCTTCATTGTATTGTCACTAAAAACAGGCACGTGCCGGCGGCGGTATTCTTTGAGGTCGTCTGGATGCATGGGGGGTCCTTTCGTGGGGCGTTGAGTCATTGGGGCGTTGAGTCGTTGGGGCGTTGGGATGTCTCTTGTATTTGCCCCCCGCCTGTGTCTTTGTAGGCGGAGCCAAAAAAGCGAACGAGCTGGGGCTCCTGTGGGAAAACTCGAAATTCATATCTGTACCAAGACCAAGTGTACGAACAGAACGGTTGAGGTCAAGGTCCGCAGGGCTGAGGCGGCGCCCGGTGTCCATACCGGGCTCACGCTGCTGGCCGCGGCGCGGAAACTCGTCGCTGAACAACGGCTCGGAGGGGTGGCGGAAGTCCGCGAGGCGACGTGCATGTCGAGCTGTCCGGTCGGCCCTCGGTTGGACCTGATGCAGGCCGACACGCGGGTGCGCTATATCAAACGCCAACGCCCGACGGGTCGGCCCGATTTTGTGACGTGGGGCTCGATAGACAGCCTTGAGGACGAGATTCGGAGCTGGCTGGGAGAGAGAATTTAGAAGGAAGGTCACATATGCGGATAGCCGTTGGTGGATACCTGGTCGCCGTGAATACCTTTGCAACCCAAAAAATGGGGCTGGACCTGTTTCAGCGGGCGACGCTGAGTGGAGAGCGGGTGCTGCGGGTCGGCGGCAGTCAGGGCTCGATTGCCGGCTTTCTGCACGGAGCCCAGCAATACCATTGGGACATTGTGCCACTTCCGTTTGTGGTCCCCGGCGTTGGGGGGAAGGTGACAACGGAAGCGCACGAAGCGGCTAAAGCCGGCTTTCTCGATCTTTTGCGCAAGAACCCGCCGCTGGACGGCGTATTTCTGCAACTGCACGGCACGGCCGTGTCAGACGAGTGCGATGACTGCGAGGGCGATTTGCTCAGAACGCTCCGCGAGTTTCTGGGTGACAAGTTGCCCATCCTGGCGACTTTGGATGGCCATTCCAATACCACCCCGCTGATGGTCGAGCAGGCCAGTATGCTGATTGGTGTAAAAACCAACCCTCACTACGATTTTTTCCCCGGCGGCGAACAGGCGGCTCGGGTCATGGCCGGCATGTTTGACGGGAGTGTCACGCCGACATCTGCCTGGGCGCAACCGGCCATGGCTCCGGCGCTGCAAAAAATCTATATCGCCCCAGGTTGGCCCATGGAGGCGCTGATGCGGCAGGCGCATCGCCTGGGACGTAATTCTCGTGTGCTGGATGTGTCGTTGCTGGGCGGGTTCTTTTGTTCCGACATTCCCGAGACCGGTATCAACGTGACGGTGACCACCAATAACGAGCCGTCCCTGGCCCATGATATTGCCGAGCGTGTGAAAGAAGCCTGCTGGGCCAAGCGACAGGCGTTTCATACCGACATGGTTCCGGTCGAGGAGGGCGTGCGAGCGGCCATCGAAGCCGAGGACGGCCTGGTTGTGCTTGGCGATCTGGCCGATAGCGGCGGCGCCGGCACACCCGGCGACGGGACCGCTCTGCTGGCGGAACTGCTCAAACAGAATGCCCAGGGCGCGGTGGTCGGGAATATTACCGATTCGGCAGCCGTGCAGGCAGCCGTCCGGGCCGGGATAGGCAAAAACGTCACCCTCAGTGTGGGCGGTAAGGTGGACGCCTTCCACGGAGCGCCGGTTGAAATCAGCGGCCGGGTGCGCGTCATTCAGGATGGAGTCTATACCGCGGCGACCGTGTTTAATGCGGGCACGTATCGACGTGGGGCAACCGCAGTAGTGGATTGCGGCGGGGTTGAGGTTATTTTGACCTCGCGTCCGACCCACGGCTTTGAGGCCAACCATTTCCGCAGTCTTGGTATCGAGCCGACCCAACGGAAAATCCTGGCGGTCAAGTCCGAACTGCAACACCGCGCCGGCTTTGCCGGTATCGCCAGGACATTCATTGACGTGGACACGCCGGGGCGGGCCACCCAGGTGCATGCGCGCTTGCCGTATGAAAAAATCCGGCGGCCGGTCTTTCCCCTCGATGACATCTAGGAGCACGCATGAATATCCGTCAAATCGATCATATTGGCGTGGCAGTGAAAGATCTGGATACCTACCTCCGCGTCTTTGGAGACGTCCTGGGACTGGAAATCCACGACTTTGAAGAGGCCGACCCGTACGAGGGCTTGCGGATTGCCTTTGCCAGGATTGGTGAGGCCGACTTCGAGTTTTTGCAGGACCGCATGCCGGACCTGGGCGACAAGGTGACGGATCAGCGCGACATTGCGCGCTGGATAGCAAAACGGGGCGAGGGCATCCATCATATCGCCGTGCGGGTGGACGATATCGACGCCGCCATTCAGGAGGTCAAAGCCAAAGGCTTGCGCGTCCTCGACGAGAAGGGCCGCCCAGGCGCGCGCGGCTCCAGAGTTGCCTTTATTCATCCCAAGAGCACCGGCGGCGTGCTGATCCATTTTGTGGAACGAGCAGAGCCGTCGTGAGCGCCTCCGCCGGACCGAGTCCGCACACGGACGACCGGCCGCTGGAGCTGTCCGCGATCGGGTTGACGGCGCTGCTGAGCGCGATCTGGGGCGGGGCGTTCGTGGCGATCAAGGTCGGGATTTTTGATATGCCGCCGCTTGGGGCCGCGGCCCTGCGGTTCGGGGTGACGGCCGTCGTGCTCCTGGCCCTGGCCTGGCATCAGCGGGTGCAACTCCGCTTTGGCTGGGGCGAACTCAAGATATTGGGTCTGCTAGGACTGTTGTTCTGCTACGGCAATATGGCGGTCTATCTGGGGACGGCGCTCACGACCTCCGGTCGCTCGGCCGTCTTCTTCAGCGCCCAGCCTATTTTCATTGCCCTGCTGGCACCCTTTTTCCTGCCTGGGGACCGCCTGACGACTCGCAAGGTATGCGGCCTGGGGGTGGCCTTTAGCGGCATTCTCGTTCTCTTTTCGGCCAAGCTCGGCGGTGGTCTGACCGAGGCAATTATGGGCGACGCCATTGTCCTGAGTTCGGCCCTGACGATTGGCATCTCCGGCATCATCACCAAGCGCGTCGCCGGACGGATTCATCCGGTTGCGCTGGTGTGTTGGCAGACCTGGATCACCTGGCCCATCCTGGCCGTATGCTCCTGGACGTTTGAGGCGGACCAGCCGTTTCTCCTCTCGACCCGCCTGATCGTCTCCATTGCCTATCTGAGTGTGGTTTCGGCAGCCTTCGGGTTTGTGGCCTACGCCTGGCTGATTCAGCGCCATTCGCCCACCCGCGTTGCCTCGCTGACGTTTCTCACCCCGGTGTTCGCCGTGCTCTTCGGCTGGCTGTTGCTGAGTGAACACATGGGGCTGGTCCAGCTCCTGGGCGTGGCCGGCGTGTGTGTTGGCATTTATATCGTGAATAGCAGTAGGGCGTCCCGCTCGACGGCTGCACAGGTTAGGTCTGTTGGGTTTGTTGAGTCTGTTGGGTCAAGACTCAATAGACTCAACGACCCTATAGACTCAACAGACGCTAAACAGAGACCGGCTGGTTATACGGAATTGTAAGGCGTCTAGGAACGCTACGCGGCCCGCAGCACATGCAGCTTCAGGAAGACATAGGCCGATACGAGCAGACACAGAACGCCCGTACCGCCGACCGTCAGCGGGGCACCAATAAGGGGAGCCAGAAAACCCGCCAACAGACTGGCAAGAGGTGTGGCCCCCATAAGCATAATGAAGAACAGGCTCATGATCCGCCCGCGCAGGTGGCTCGGCGATAAGGTCTGGAGCAGGGTGTTGGTTACGGCCATAGGCACCATGAAGCCGGAGCCGACAAGCGGCAGGACGAGCATGGACAGCCAGAAGTTATGCGACAGTGAGAACAGGATGAGTCCCAGACCAAACCGGATAAAGGCAAAGGCCATGACCCGGCCGAGCTTTTCCGCGCCCTGGTGACGGGCCATCAGCAGGGCACCCACCACGGCTCCCACACCGGCCGCGCCCATCAGTAGACCCATGCCGTTCGGTCCGCTGTGCAAGATATCGCCGGCAAAGACCGGCATCAGCACGGTGTACGGGGTACTGAGCAGGCTGAGCAGGCTGACCAGGATCAACAACAGCCGGATCGCCGGGGTCTGCAGGGCATAGCGGATACCTTCCCCAATAAAGATGGTGGTTGATTGCGCGGGGTGAGGTTCAACAACTCGCGGGGGGAGCCGCATGGCGAGAAAGCCCACGATAATGGCCAGGAAGGTACAGCCATTAAAGGTGAAGCACACGCCCTCGCCAAACTGGGCCACGAGCAGCCCGGCCAGGGCCGGACCGACAATCCGGGCCGCGTTGACCAGGGTCGCGTTGAGAGCAATCGCGCTCGCCAGGTCGTCTTTGCCCACGATCTCCATCAAAAAACTCTGCCGGGCGGGCATCTCGAAGGCCTGAATCGTGCCGGCAACCAGGGCCAGGACAAAGACCTGCCAGGCGGTAATCCACTCACCCATAGTGAGAATACCCAGCACGAAGGCCTGCAACATGGCGAGATACATCGCAATCAGAATGACCCGGTAACGGTTGAAGCGGTCGGCAACGACCCCGGCCAGCAGCCCGAACAGCAGGGTCGGCACCTGACCGGCAAAGGCGACCAGCCCGAGCATCAGGGAAGACTCGGTCAGCCGATAGATCAGCCAGGCCTGGGCCAGGTTCTGCATCCAGAAGCCGGTCCGGGAGACAAACTGGCCGATAAAAAAGAGGCGGAAGTTCCGATGGCCGAGCGCCCGGAAGGCATACGGCAGGGAACAACCAAAAAGGGTGTTCCGGGTCTGTTCGATTGCTACTGCTGGGGGGGTCGGTGTAGATGTGCTCAATGGGCCGCGCTCCTCACTACAGAGGAAACGCCACTCAGGAAAAAGAGAGCCGAAAATGCGAAGGGGCTGTGTTGCCGCATATCGTGCAAGGCTATCTGGGGCGTCGGAAGCCTGTCAAGGAAAGGCTTGTTCGGGGATGGGGAATATGGTGTCTTGAAGTGCATATTATTTAAGGAGGGGAGTATGGACATTGGCGTACTGGTGACAGCGACGGCGGAGAGTGGAGACCTGAGCGCGGTGGCCCGCAGGGCTGAGGCGCTGGGGTTTGTCTCGCTATGGATTCCCGAACACCCGGTCATCCCGGTTGGGCATACGACGCCGTTTCCTGGGGCGGCCGATGGCGTTCTGCCAGAGCATTATAACCGCTGGGCCGATCCGTTTATTGCGCTGACCGTGGCGGCCGGGGTGACGAATCGCATCAAGCTCGGAACCGGGATTTGCCTGCTGCCCGAACGTGACCCGCTCATGACGGCCAAGGTGATTGCCAGCCTTGATTTATATTCCAACGGCCGGGTGATCCTGGGCATTGGCGGCGGCTGGCTGCGCGAAGAAACCGAGCTCATGGGGACCTCCTTTCGTCTGCGCTGGCGACGCCTGCGTGAGACCGTCGAGGCCATGCGGCTGCTGTGGACGCAGACAGAGGCCAGTTATGACGGGGAACTGGTCCAATTCCCGGCGGTCCGCTGCGAGCCCAAGCCGGTCCAGCAAAACGGCCCGCCGGTGCTACTCGGCGCGCACGGTCCCAAAGCCCTGGAACGGGTTGCGCGTTCCTACGACGGCTGGTTTCCGCTGGCGCACAGTCCACAGGCGTTGGGAGCCGAAATCGAAGAACTCCGAAAACTCGTCACAGAGGCGGGCCGTGACCCCGACGGCGTGCCGGTGACGCCTATTATCGATCCGGACAACGGCAACCTGTCCGTTGATATGCTGAAGCGCTATCAGGATGCCGGGGTGGATGGCGTCGTGGTGTTCAACCAACAGATGGGCACCGAGATTGCAGACGGGAAAGCCCACGAATGGCTCGACCGCGTAGCACCGATTGTGGACCGAGCGCGGGGGGTGTGATAGTTACGCGCCCCATAACTGAATCTTGTGTCTGCTGAGGAGTGAGGATGACCAAGACTGTCAAGCATGGCGATGTGAGCCGAGGGCCTCAAAAGCCGGGCCGCCACCATTGGAGCATAGGAAGAGCCTGCCGTCTCTTCCTCCTGACCATAAGCCTGCTCGTGCTGTCTTCCACCGCTCAGGCGCAGACGCAGTCCGGTGTCTGCGACCGGACCCCACAGGTGAGAGACGCCCTCGTCGCTATAGTCGGGGGCGGGGTGACCTGCGCCGATGTGACAGCCGAGCAACTCGGCCGTATTAGTGTTTTGAGTCTGGGCTCCGAACGCATAGAAACATTACAGTCGGGTGACTTTGCCGGTCTCACCAGCTTGGAGCAGTTGGATCTCTACGACAACGACCTCACCGCTCTCCCCCCCAACATCTTCGCCGGCCTGACCAACTTGCGACAGTTGAACCTGTGGCACAACGACCTCGCTACCCTCTCCCCCAATGTCTTCACCGGCCTGACCAACTTGCGAGTTTTGGATCTCGACGACAACGACTTTACCGACATCCCGCCCGACGTCTTTGCCGGCCTGACCAATCTGGAGAAGTTGTGGCTCAACGACACCCGTCTCACCACCCTCCCCTCCGGCATCTTCGCCGGCCTGACCAGTCTGGAGACCCTGGTGGTCTCTGGCAACGAATTCACCACTCTTCCTCCCGACGTGTTTGCCAACCTCACCAGCTTGGAATACCTATCGCTCAGAAATAACTTCCTCACTGCCCTCCCGCCCGACATCTTTACCGGCCTGACCAATCTGCAGACTTTATTGATCCACGACAACCACCTCACTGCCCTCCCGCCCGACATCTTTACCGACCTGACCAATCTGCGAAGCTTGTATCTCCACGAAAACGATCTCACTGCCCTCCCGCCCGACATCTTTACCGGCCTGACCAGTCTGCGGACCCTGTCCCTCAGCCGCAACCGTCTCACCGCCCTCCCGCCCGACATCTTTACCGGTCTGACCAATCTGGGAAGCCTGTATCTTGACACGAATCAGCTCACCATCCTTCCACCGACACTCTTCACCGGCCTGAGCAGCCTGCGGGTCTTAGATCTCGGCGGCAACCACCTCACCGCCCTGCCGCCCAAGGTGTTTGCCGGTCTCAGCAGCCTGCGGCAAGTGTCGCTCAACGCCAACCCCGGTGCCCCCTTTCCCGTGGCGATGACGCTGGAGAACTCCACGCCTTCCGGTGGCGTCGTCGTCAAAGTCGCTACTGGCGCGCCGTTTGACATGACGGTCCCCGTGTCGGCCACCGGCGCCACGCTGTCTACCCCGTCTGTCACCGTTTCCACCGGAAGCGTCACCAGTCCCCCGCTCACGGTCATTCCAACCGGCGGCCCGGTACGGATCACGCTGGGTGCCGCGCCAGCGCTTCCAAGCGACTCCTGCTACCTCGACCTCCCATGCTACCGAGGTTTGATGCCGACCGTATCAAGCGAGCCGTTTACACCGGACATCGCCCCGCTGACTCCGCCCGTCGACACCCACGCTGATACGCCCCGCACGGCAACGCGTGTCAGTTCGACCTCATCAACCCCAGGTCAGATTGGACCGGCGCATGATGTCGATTACTTTCAGATTGCCGTGCCCCACACCGGGACATTGGCCATCACGACCAACGGACCGCTGGATACCGTCGGGACGCTCTGGCAGGGCGACACGGAAATCGCCTCCGATGATGATGGGGGCGATGGACACAATTTTCTGCTGACCGTCCCGGTCAACGCCGGCACGTATGCGATTGCCGTACAGGGCTATGGCACCTTGACCGGGCAGTACACGCTCGTGGTCAACTTCACTGCCGGTGCCGTGGAGTTGGAGGAGTTTCATAGCGGGGTCGGGCTCGTGACAGGTTGGGTCTGCGAAGCCGAGCAGGTCGAACTGGAATTTGACGGGGAGACCATCGTGACAGCGCCCTATGGCACCGACCGGGAGGACACCCTCGATGCCTGCGGCGACCGCGATAATGGCTTTGGGCTGGTCTTCAACTGGAACCGATTAAGCGACGGTAAGCATACCATGCGCGCTATGGCTGATGGCAAGGAGTTTTGGTCAGCCACCTTCCGGGTGGCCACGTTTGGTGTCGAGTTCCTGCAAGAGGCCCAGGGCGACTACCTGCTGCCCGATTTTCCCGAGGCAGGCCAGCAGACACGGCTCGTGTGGCAAGAGGCTTCGCAGAACTTTGCGATTGCCACGACCTCACCCGCCGCCGAGAGTGAGCCCCAAATGGATGATTCGCCCACCCGGGACGATCCGCCCGTCCTGAGCGATCTGATAGGCGTGTTGGAGAATCCCGCCCCCGACTCGTTCCAGAGCGGGTTCGGCCTCGTGTCCGGCTGGGTGTGTGGGGCCGAGACGGTCGAGATTGAAATTGACGGCACGGATATATTCGAGGCCACCTACGGCACCGACCGGATGGATACGGCAGAGATATGCGACGACAGCAACACCGGCTTTGGGCTGCGGCTGAACTGGAACGAGTTCGGCGACGGTGAGCACACAGTGCGGGCCTTGGCGGACGGCGAAGAGTTCGGGCGAGCGACGTTTACCGTCACGACCCTGGGCGAAACGTTCCTGACCGGCGCGAGTGGTGTGTACGATCTACCCGACTTCCCCGAGCCGGACACAAGGGTGACGGTGGAGTGGCACGAGGCAAGCCAGAATTTCGTGATTATCGAGGTGCAGTTGGAAGCGCACGAATAATTCGACCGTGGAGCCCTGATTGTAGGACGGGCGCAGGGGGTGTAATGATTGCGGCCCTCCGTAAAGAGAGATACGTTTTCATTATATGGTGCTTTTGAGCTACAGATAGGATCGGTACCCTGAAGTGACCGGAACGTTTTGAGAGTAGAGGCCTGTCGCCCACGCTGATTATACAGATACCGTATAGTACGAGAGAGAAGCACGCATGACACTATTGAAGAAAGCTAACCATACCCCTAATGGCAAAGCAGGCAAGCCGTCTCCTCGTACATATATTGTCACCCTCGCTACGAAGGAGGGGCGGCGGCGGATCAAGGTCGCCGTCAAGCCTCGCCCTGCCCAGCTCACGTCCATGAACTTTCAGCACGCCAGAAAGCAGCGTTTCAGGTCTATTCTGAAAGGGGCCGGTTCCATTGTCGCATTGATGCCGAGCCCGCCTCCCCTGCTTCGGCGTAGCACGGTTGGTTCCTTTGCTGAAACCAATCGGAGAGTCGTCCACACCTGGAACAGGGCATTTCAGGCAGCAAAGGAGTAGGCTCGTTGTCTTCAGAGCAAAAGCCCCCGGCCACCCCTCCTGTCCGCACTTCTGAAGAAGACCTTGAAGAAATCATTGTCGAAGAGTCAATCCTTGCTTCCCGGTTCTTTGGTCCTGTCCCTTCTCCTTCCCATATGAAGGAATATGCCGAGATTGACCCGAGCTTTCCCGAGCGATTTTTCGCCATGGCTGAAAAGCAACAGACTCATGACCATGCTGTTGAAAAAGAGAGCATGGCCGCCAACATAAAGATCGTCTCGGAATATCAAACACTCGAAAGACGAGGACAGAGCTTCGGCTTTATCCTTGCGGCGGCGGGTCTTGTTGCCGGGGTGATAACGTCCGTCCTTGGGTCCCCTTTAGCCGGGGGCATTATCGGGACCGGCGGCCTGGCCGTCCTGGCCGGGGTCTTTGTCTATGGAGCACGGAAAAATAGTGCTTCCTCACAACTCGTTTCTCCGCCTCCGGCGTCACAACCTCCTCCAAACGAAGAGGAGTAGAGGATGACCATGGCTATCAAGCGCAGCTTTGCCCTGGAACGAAGTACGCGCCCAGGCTGAGCCATCCGTGGAGAGTTCTGCACGCTTATCCGGTATTGGCGAACAGTTTCTCGGTTGTATCAGCGCGGGGCAGATCGAAGGCTGCGGCCACGCCGGGGTGGACAACTTGGCCGTCCATGGTGTTCAGCCCGCGCTGCAGGGCGGGGTTCTCGCGTAGGGCGATGGCCATACCCTTGTCGGCCAGCTCAAGGGCGTAGGACAGGGTGACATTGGTCAGGGCATAGGTCGAGGTGTGGGGCACGATGGCCGGCATGTTGGTGACGCAGTAATGCACCACCTCTTCCTCGCGGTAAATCGGATCGTGATGGGTGGTCGGACGTGAGGTTTCGGCGCTGCCGCCTTGGTCGATGGAGATATCAACAAAAGCCGCGCCGGCGCGCATCTGCCGGAACAGGTCCCGCGTCAGCAGCCTGGGCGCACGCGCGCCGGGCACCAGAACCGAACTGATGACCAAGTCGGCAGCCGTTACCTCCTCTTCGATATTGGCCCGATTGGACATGACGGTAGTGACATGGCCACCAAGGATATCGTGGACGTAGCGCAAGCGCGCCGGATTGATATCCAGAATGCTCACATAAGCCCCCACACCAACGGCCACCTGACAGGCATTTGCTCCGGCTATGCCGGCTCCGAGAATGACCACGTGGCCGGGCTTTACCCCGGATGCGCCACTCAGCAACACGCCCCGGCCCCCATTATGGGCCTGGAGACTCCAGGCTCCAACTTGAAAAGCCAGCCGTCCGGCCACCTCGCTCATGGGTGCGAGCAGCGGCAGGGAGCCGTCCTCCAACTGAATGGTTTCATAACCGAGTGCGGTCACCTGCCGGTCCAGCAGTACTCGGGTGAGTTGTTCTGCTGCGGCGAGATGCAGGTAGGTAAACAGGATGAGGCCGGGCCGCAGCAGCGGGTACTCGGTAGCCAGGGGCTCTTTGACCTTGAGGATAAGATCGGCCTGCGCCCAGACTTCTTGGGCGGAGCCCTGGATATGCGCCCCGGCCGCAGCATACTGCTCATCCGGAATACTGCTTCCGGCACCGGCTTGGGTTTCAACCACAACGCGGTGACCGTGCGCCACCAGAGCGGCGACGCCGCTGGGCGTGATGGCTACGCGGGTCTCCTCGGCTTTGATTTCTTTGGGAATGCCAATCACCATACGAGCGCTCCTGTCTTTGCTTTACATTGTAGAAGGGCTTCGCGTATCTTGACTGTAGCATGGGTGTGATACTTGATGGAAAGCGGTATGCGCGAACGGTCCGCCAGGACCTGAAGGCACGCATTGCCCGGATTCGGCACCAGCCGGGATGCCACGACTGGCAGCCGGGGCTGGCGACGATTCTGATCGGCGAGAACCCGGCCTCAGGTGCCTATATCGGCACCAAGGAAAGAGCCTGCCGTGAGGTCGGCATTGCGCCCTTTGGCTATCGTCTGCCAGCGACCGCATCAGCCGACGAAGTCGGGACGCTCATCGGTCGGCTCAACGCGCGTCCCGATGTCCACGGTATTCTGCTCCAACTTCCGCTGCCGGATCATTTGGAGTCGGCGGCCCTAATTGAGGCCATCAGGCCGGACAAAGACGTGGATGGGCTCCATCCGGTGAATCAGGGGCTTCTGCTCTTAGGCCAGGCCGGGCTGCGCCCCTGCACCCCGCTGGGGGTTATGCATCTCATCGACCAAAGCGGCATGGATATCGGGGGCAAACACGCGGTCGTCGTTGGTCGGAGCAATCTGGTTGGCAAACCGTTGGCTCTCCTGTTACTGGAGCGGAACGCCACCGTGACGAGTTGCCACTCGCACACGGCCGACCTCGTCGACCACATACGCCAAGCTGATATTGTTGTGGCCGCAGTCGGGCAAATTGACGCTATCAAAGGGGACTGGATAAAACACGGAGCGTGTGTCATTGACGTTGGCATCTCGCGGAGTCCTGACGGGTCTCTGAAAGGGGATGTGGAGTTCGCTCTTGCCAAGGAACGGGCCGCCTATATTTCTCCGGTCCCAGGCGGGGTCGGACCGCTGACTGTCGCCATGCTCTTAGCCAACACTGTCCAGACTGCGGAAAAGCAGGCCCTCACCCCTCCCCCAGGGGGAGAGGGGTAAAAAGGTACAGAGGTATTATGACGGCCAACCGAACGCCGCTGTATCAGGTGCATCGTTCCTTGGGGGCACGCATGATTGAATTCGGTGGCTGGCAGATGCCCGTGCACTATAGCGGGATTCTCGCTGAACACCGGGCCGTACGGACGCAGGTCGGGCTGTTTGATTTGAGCCATATGGGCGAGATCGAGATAGCCGGTCCGCGTGCGTATCAGGTCTGTCAGGAATTATTCGTCACCGATATTGCCCGCATACAGATCATGCAGGCTCAGTACTCGGTCATGTGTTTTGCCGACGGCGGCATAGTCGACGACGTCATTATCTATCGCCTGGCTGAGGAGCGCTATGTGGTGTGTGTGAATGCCGCCAATATCGAGACCGACTCCGAGTGGATGGTGGAGCACAATCGCAACCGGGCTGAGCTGATCGACCGGAGTGACGAGTATGCGCTGATCGCCCTCCAGGGTCCGCAGGCCCAGACGGTTCTGTCTCAGCTTACCGCGCACGATCTTGCGGCCATTCGTCGCTATTGGGCAGTACAGGGAGAGGTGGCCGGGGTACCGACTCTGCTGGCACGCACCGGCTACACCGGAGAAGATGGCTTTGAGTTGTTTGTCCCGGCTGAGCGGGCCGAACACATCTGGCAGGCGTGCGGCGAGGCGGGACGCGCGGCGAATCTGGTGCCGGTCGGCCTCGGGGCACGAGATACGCTGCGCCTGGAGGCCGGCTATCTGTTATACGGCAACGATATTGATGCCCGGACCACACCGCTGGAGGCCGGTTTGCGGCGTCTCGTCCATTTTGAGGCCGGACCCTTTGTTGGGTTCGAGGCGTTGGGCAAGCAACAGGCTAATGGGATTGAAAAACAACTGGTGGGGATCAAGATGGAAGGCGCGGGTATTCCGCGCCAAGGGTATGCGATTTGGAGTGGAGAAGAACAGATTGGTGCGGTGACCAGTGGAACCCAGTCCCCCATGCTGGGCGTTGGTATTGCGTTAGGCTATGTTTCTCCGTCGTGCGCGGACAGTGGGACATCGCTGGCAATTGCGATCCGGAATCGCCATATTCCGGCGGCGGTCGTCAAGCCGCCATTTTATCGGAGGAGTAAGAGTAAGTAGGGAGGAGGTTATGGAAGCCCCAAAGGAGTTACGCTACTCACAGGAGCACGAGTGGGTCTTGGTTGAGGAGGATAATCTGGTAACTATCGGCATCACCGATTACGCCCAAGATCAGCTTGGGGATGTCGTGTTTGTCGAGCTGCCCGAGCCTGATACCCAGCTTACCCAAGATGAGCCCTTTGGCGTGGTTGAATCGGTCAAAGCGGTGTCTGACATCTACGCCCCGGTCAGCGGTACGGTCAAGGAAGTCAATACCGAACTGCTGAACACGCCGGAGACGCTGAATGAAGACCCGTATGGCGATGCGTGGCTGGTCCAGGTTGAAATGAATGATCCCGAAGAGCTGAACGCGCTCATGACCACTGAGGAATATGAACGCTTTGTCGAAGAAGAACGGGAAAGCGCGGATGAATAAGGGTCTATAGGGTCTCGACTCAACGGACTCAACGGACTCAACGGACTCAACGGACTCAACAGACTCAACAGACCCAACAAACCTAACTCACCATGCGTTACATCCCGCATACTGAGCACGATATTCAGGCCATGCTGGCCGTCCTTGGGGTGGATTCCGTGGAGGACCTGATTCGCCACCTGCCCGAGGACCTGCGGCAACGCGCCAGCCTCAAGCTCGCCCCCGGCCTGGCGGAGTCCGAGATCAGCAAGCGCCTGACCGCGTGGGCTGAACAGCAGACCGGCTATAGTCCGGAGCAGTCTTTTCTTGGAGCCGGAGCCTATCCGCACCTCGTTCCCGTCGTGGTTGACCAGATCGTGCAGCGGGCGGAGTTTGCCACGGCCTATACGCCCTATCAGCCCGAGGTCAGCCAAGGGACGCTCCAGGTCATTTTCGAGTTCCAGTCGCTGGTCGCTTCCCTGTTGGGCTTGGAGGTCGCCAATGCCAGCATGTATGACGGCGCGTCGGCGAGCGCTGAAGCCGTCCTCATGGCCAAGCGTATCTTGCCCAAACGCTCGCGGGTTCTGGTCGCCCGCTCTCTGCACCCGCAATACCGCCAGGTCATTCAGACCTATTTAACTGGATTTCCTGGTCTGTCGCTGGTTGAGCTGGGTTGGGATGAAACCGGACGGCTTGAACCGGCGGCCCTGGCACGCCACCTGGACGAGCGCGTGTGCGGGGTGGTCGTCGGCCATCCAAACGTCTTTGGCGTGATCGAGGATATTGCGACCGTTGGTCGAGCTGCGCAGGCCGTTGGGGCGTTGACCCTGTCCGTGACCCCCGAGTCTGCGGCATTAGGCATTCTCAAATCTCCCGGCGAACTCGGAGCCGATATCGCGGTTGCAGAGGGCCAGAGTCTGGGTATTCCTCTCAGCTATGGCGGACCCGGCCTGGGTCTGTTTGCCTGCCGGAGTCGGTATGTCCGCAATATGCCCGGTCGTCTGGTTGGGGAGACGGTCGATCAGGAGGGGCGCAGCGGATTTGTCCTGACCCTGGCCACCCGCGAACAACACATCCGGCGGGAGCGGGCGACCTCGAATATCTGTACCAATCACGGCCTGTGTGCCCTGGCGGCCACCGTCTTTCTGTGTCTGTTGGGCAAACAGGGGCTACGCGAACTGGCGCTCCGCAACGTCAAGAACAGCCATTACCTGGCGGAGGTGCTACAACAGACGGCCGGAGTGCAGCAGCGGTTTCCGAGTCCCTTTTTTAATGAGTGTGTGCTGACCGTGCCCCACGCCCGCGACGTGTGGGCCCGCCTCAAAGAACGTGGAGTCATTGCCGGCATCGTTCTGGATGACTGGTATGAAGAACTCCACGACTGTCTCCTGGTGTGCGCGACCGAGCTCCACACGCGGGAGGCGATTGAAAACTTCGGACAGCAGCTCAGGCAGGCAGTCGTATGAAGACTCCAGCTCGCACTCCCGGTCCGGGTAAACGGACGATGCTGAACGAACCCCTGATATCGGTGCGGGGATCAGTTGGACGGGTCGGCTACGCGCTGCCGCGGGACGATATCCCCGAGCGTGATCAGGCCCTCGACCTGCCGGCCGAGCTGTGCCGGGAGGCGCTCGACGATTTTCCCGAGGTCAGCGAAGGCGAAGTGGTGCGCCATTTCACGCGGCTGTCGCAGTGGAATATGAGTGCGGCAACGACCCTCTATCCCCTGGGCTCGTGCACGATGAAGTATAACCCGGTGGTGAATGAGTATATGGCCCGCCTGCCGGGTTTGGCCCAGCTCCACCCCTTGACTCCTGACGATCAGGCCCAAGGGGCATTAATGTTGCTCGCCGAGCTTGAGCGTTGTTTGGCCGAGATCAGCGGCATGGATGCCATCAGCTTGCAGCCCGCGGCCGGGGCGCAGGGTGAGTTGACCGGCATGAAGCTCATCCGGGCCTATCATCAGGACCGGGGCACACCGCGCAAGAAAGTCTTGATTCCGGCGAGTGCGCACGGCACCAATCCCGCCTCGGCGGCCTTATGCGGCTATGACGTGGAGCAGGTCGCCACCGGCTCGGACGGCATGCTCAGCGCCGACGCCGTGGCCACCTATACGGACACCGAAGTGGCCGCCCTGATGGTGACCAACCCCAACACGCTCGGACTCTTTGAGCGCGAGATTCTTCAGATCACCGATGTGCTGCACGCGCACGGGGCGCTGGTGTATATGGACGGAGCCAACCTGAACGCCCTGATGGGTGTGGCCAAGCCGGGCCATATGGGCGCGGATGTTATTCAATTCAATCTGCATAAAACCTTCTCCACTCCGCACGGTGGCGGCGGCCCCGGCGCCGGGCCGGTCGGCGTAAAAGAGATTCTGGAACCCTATCTGCCCATCCCTCGGATTGTCCACAAGAACGACACCTATGCCTGGAGTGACGCCGCTCCCAAATCGATTGGGCGGGTACGCTCGTTCTACGGCAATTTCGGCATCCTGGTGCGGGCCTACGCCTATATTCTGGCGATGGGTGGAGACGGGCTCACGCACGCTACCCGTATGGCGATTCTGAACGCCAACTACCTCCGCAAACGACTCGAATCGGTTTACACCTTGGCCACCCATGAGCCGTGCATGCATGAATGTGTCTTCTCGGATCGCTCGTTTCATCAGACTGGCGTAAAGACCCTGGATATTGCCAAACGCCTGCTTGATTATGGCTTTTATGCGCCAACGATTTATTTCCCCTTAGTCGTGAGCGGGGCGCTGATGATTGAGCCGACGGAAACGGAAACCAAAGAAACCCTGGACGAATTTACCGACGCGCTGCTGGCCATTGCCCAGGAGATTACCGACCAGCCCGACCTGCTCAAGCAAGCGCCGTTTACCACGCCAGTCAGTCGCCTGGATGAAACCCGCGCCGCCCGCCGGCCCGTCTTACGCTGGGGTCGCTCGCCAGACTCCTAATCCCCAATCCCCAACCCCCAACTCCCAATCCCTAACCCCTATTTCAGCTTTCTGCTAGGCTGTTGGCCGTGGAGACGATTCATATCCGAGGTGCGCGCCAGCATAATCTCAAAAACATTAGCCTTGAGATTCCACGTCAGCAGTTCGTCGTGATTACCGGCGTCTCCGGGTCGGGGAAATCGACCCTGGCCTTCGATGTCCTGTACGCCGAGGGCCGACGACGCTATATGGCCTCGCTGTCCGCCTCGGCCCGTCAGTTTCTGACGCAGCAGGCCAAACCCGATGTGGATGCCATCAGCGGTCTGTCGCCTGCGGTCGCGCTGGAACAGCGCCGCGCGACACCCCCACTCCGCTCGACCGTGGGGACGGTCAGCGAGATTGCCGACTATCTGCGCTTGCTCTACGCCCGAGTCGGCACGCCGCACTGCCTGGACTGCGGCCGCGTAATCGAACGCCACAGCGTGCCCCAGATTGTAGACCAATTGCTCGATGTACCCCAAGGGAGTCGGCTTCAGCTTTTGGCACCCATCCGCCTTTTCCATCCTGATGATGGTGACACCGTCCTCCAGGACCTGCATACCGCAGGATTTGTCCGTATCCGCTTGAACGGAACGATCCACGACCTGATGGAGCTGGACCTGGCCAAAAAGATTGCGGGTCTGAGCCCCGATGAGATCACCGAGACCCAACTCGATATCGTGGTTGACCGGCTCGTGGTCAAAAGCGGCGTGGCCCAGCGCCTGGCCGATTCGCTGGACACGGCTCTGCGCTACGGCAAGGACGTGGTTACCGTACTGATCGGGGAAAACGAGGAGCGGCTGTTCACCCAGCGCCTCATCTGTCCCGCTTGTGATTTCGCCTATCCGGAACTGAGCCCGGCCTTCTTTTCGCCCAATAGCCCCGAAGGAGCGTGTCCGGCCTGCGAGGGGCTGGGCGTACAACGGGAGCGGATGACAAAAAAGCGGGGGAGCGCCCAAGCTGCGACCGACTCGCCGGTCTGTGCCGGGTGTAACGGCGCACGCCTCCGTCCGGAGACCCAAGGGATACGCCTCGGGGACAGGAGCCTGAGCGAACTCAACGCCCGGCCGCTGGGAGAGGCCCTCGATTTCTTTTCTCAGCTTGTTTTTTACGGACAGACAGAGCCGATTGCCCGACCGCTGTGTCAGGAGATTGCCACCCGTCTCCAGGCCCTGGTCGATTTGGGACTGGACTATGTCAGCCTGGAGCGTCCGATGGTGTCGCTGTCCGGGGGTGAGGCCCAGCGTGTCCGGCTGGCGACGCTGCTGGGGAATGGCTTATCCGGGGTCATCTATATTCTGGACGAACCGTCGGTGGGGCTGCATCCGCGTGATACGGGTCAACTCCTGGAGATGCTCAAACGGCTGTGTCGGCAGGGCAATACGGTTGTGGTGGTCGAGCACGATCCCGAGACCATGCTGGCCGCTGACCATCTAATTGATTTAGGCCCGGGTGCCGGCGAGCAGGGCGGGCGGGTGTGCGCCGTCGGAACACCGCAGGACGTAAAAAACGCCCCGGACTCGCTGACCGGACACTATCTTTCCGGCGAGTCGCAAATCCCCGTACCGACAAAACGACGCGCATCGAAACATTTCTTCAGCCTCGCGCATACGCGGGTGCATAATCTCAAGGATATCAGCGTGGACTTCCCGCTCGGGGTGCTGACGTGCGTGACCGGCGTCTCGGGCTCGGGCAAGAGTTCGCTTATCAATGACGCCCTCGTGCCGGCTCTGGCGGCTGTGCTCGCGGGTAGGACATCAACCGCAGCAGACATCGGCCAGCTCTCCGGCGGGCAGCAGCTCGACAAGATGATAGTGGTGGACCAGGCTCCCATCGGACGAACGCCCAGTTCCACCCCGGCCACGTATATCGGCCTCCTCCGCCCGCTGCGCGCCCTGTTTGCCCAACTGCCCGAGGCGCGCGTGCGTGGCTATAACCTGGACCGCTTCTCTTTTAACGTCAAAGGTGGACGCTGTGAGGCGTGTGAAGGCAATGGCGTCTTCGCGGTTGAGATGAGCTTTCTACCCGATGTCTATGTCCGGTGTGATGTATGCCACGGCCGGCGCTATAATCGAGAGACATTAGCGGTCACCTGGCGTGGCCGGAGTATCGCCGACGTGCTGAATATGACGGTCGCCGAGGCGTTAGCACTCTATGGCGACATCTCGGAAATCCGGTCGCGTCTGGAAACCTTACGCGCGGTCGGGCTGTCATATGTGCGCCTGGGCCAAGCCGCCCCAACGCTGTCCGGTGGAGAAGCGCAGCGGCTCAAGCTGGCCAAAGAGTTGAGCCGCAAAAGCACGGGGCGGACCTTATTTCTTTTTGATGAACCGACCACCGGCCTGCATCTGGCCGATATTCAGCGCCTGCTGGATATCTTCACCCTACTCGTTGAAGCCGGGAACACCGTTGTGGTGGTTGAACATAACCTGGAGGTGGTGAAAACCGCGGATTGGGTCATCGACTTGGGTCCCGAAGGGGGGGAGGCCGGGGGCACCGTCGTTGCCTGCGGGACACCCGAGGAGATTAGCCACGTTGAGCAATCGTACACCGGCAGGTTCTTGAAAAGCCTGTTGTGAGCAGCAGCCTCACTCGCGGGCTGCCTCTCGCCCTGCCCTCGCCGTGCAGGTTGACAGGCTCGGGAAGAAATCCTAAGTTGGACCCCTAGAGTCCACTTTAAGAAATTCCAACTCGTATCGAACAGTGAAGGGGCATTATGGAGCGCGATCCGATCTACATGGATAACCAAGCTACCACGCCAGTAGACCCGCGCGTGATTGAGGCCATGGTCCCGTTTCTCGGTGAGATATACGGGAATGCGGCCAGCCGGAATCATGCCTTTGGGTGGGCGGCCGAAGAGGCGGTGGACCGGGGGCGCAGCCAGATTGCGGGTTTGGTCGGGGCACGACCCAAAGAGATTATTTTCACCAGCGGCGCGACCGAGTCGGACAACCTGGCGATTAAGGGCGTGGCGGAGTTCTACGCGGATAAAGGCAGTCACATCATTACGGCGGTCACCGAACACAAGGCGGTCCTGGATACCTGTCAGGCTCTCGAACGGGCGAATCTCGCGGAGGTGACCTACTTACCGGTAGATCAGTATGGTCGGGTGGATGTCGATGATGTGAAGAAGGCGATCCGAGACGATACGATCCTGATCTCTCTGATGTATGCCAACAACGAGATCGGCACCCTGCATCCCGTGAGAGCAATCGGCAAGCTCGCCAAAGAGCGGGGCATCCTGTTTCACTGTGATGCGACCCAAGGCGTGGGCAAGGTCCCGGTGAACGTCGATGAAGACGGCATCGACCTGCTGTCGATGAGCGCCCATAAGATATATGGACCCAAGGGCTGTGGGGCCTTATACGTCCGGTCACGAGGCCCCAGGGTTCGCCTGCGGGCTCAGGTGCACGGCGGTGGCCATGAACGGGGAATGCGCTCGGGGACGCTGAACGTGGCGGGCATTGTCGGGTTTGGCAAGGCGTGTGAGTTGTGCGGGCAGGAATTGGAAGCCGAGGCCGGCCGCCTTATCAGCCTGCGTCAGAGACTCCATGATGGTCTGACCGAGAACCTGGAAGAAGTGTATTTGAACGGCCATCCAACGGAGCGGATTCCCGGCAACTTGAATCTGAGTTTTTCGTATGTGGAGGGCGAATCCTTCCTGATGGGACTCAACCGGGAGATCGCGCTGTCGTCCGGTTCCGCCTGTACCTCGGCGACCCTTGAACCCTCGTATGTGCTCAAGGCGCTGGGTGTCGGCGAAGAGTTGGCCCATACCTCGATTCGGTTCGGCCTGGGACGCTTTAACACCGAAGAGGATGTGGACTACGTTATCAGGCGTGTCTCCGAGGTGGTCGTCCGCTTGCGGGAGATGTCACCCCTGTACGAGATGGCCAAGGAAGGGATTGACCTCAAATCTGTCCAGTGGAAAACCTGAGCAAAGAAAGAATTCAGTACCTATCAAACTTCATATTGAGGAGGGCGTCGCGATGGCATACACAGAGAAAGTGATAGCGCATTTTGAGCAACCGCGGAACGTGGGGAGTTTTGAGGCGGGGGAGGGGAATGTGGGGACGGGAGTAGTGGGGGCGCCGGAGTGTGGGGACGTGATGAAGTTGCAGTTGAAGATCAACCCGCAGACCGAGGTGATCGAAGATGCGAAGTTCAAGACCTTTGGGTGTGGGTCGGCGATCGCGTCGTCAAGTTATGTGACGGAGTTAGTGAAGGGGAAGACGGTGGCGGAGGCGTTTGAGATCAAGAACACGGAGATCGTGGCGGAGTTATCGCTGCCGCCGGTGAAGATTCATTGTTCGGTGTTAGCGGAGGATGCGATCAAGGCGGCGGTGGCGGACTGGCGGGGGCAGGCGGAGGACGCGGTGTCGGCAAAGAAGAATGCCGCCTAGGCAAACGCACACAGAAATCAGCAGCAGATTGGGACAACTGGTATGGCAGCAAGCGCGAAAGCAAAACTCAAGATCGACATCAGCGAAAACGCAGCCAAAAAGATTGAAGACCTGGCGGTCCGGGACGAGCGGCAGGAGTGCGGCCTGCGGGTCAAGGTGGTTGGTGGAGGCTGTTCGGGTTTGTCGTATAAGATGGACCTGGATATCCCGCGTGACGGCGACCGTGTCTTTGAGCGGGAAAGTGCCAAAGTCATCGTTGACCGCAAAAGCTTTATCTATCTCCGCGGGACAGAGTTGGATTTCTCCGAAACCTTAATGGATTCGGGCTTTAAGCTGACGAATCCCAATATCAAACGCGCCTGCGGCTGCGGTAGCTCCTTCTCGGTCTAGCCCAACACACTATGCCAACGCCGACGGTGGTGCGCTGCTGGCGCTGTCAGGACGAGCATACACCCCAGGTGTTCTGCCCGGCCTGCGCGGCTCTCCAACCCTTACCGCCGGACGTTGACTATTTCACAGTATTTGGTCTGGCTCGGGAGCCGCTGCTTGACGAGCGGGCGCTGGCCAAGACGTATTACGAGCTGAGCCGCCAACTCCATCCGGACCTGCACCAGACCGGCACTGCCGAGGAGCAGGAAGCCAGCCTTCAGAATACCGCGCTGGTGAACCGGGCCTACCGGACCCTGCGCGATCCTGTCCAACGCGGCCGGTACTGGCTCGAACTCAACGGCGAGCAGCTCGGCAAGGAAAATAACAAAATCCCTCCCGCTCTGGCCCTGTTGGTGTTTGAGGTGCAGGAAAAGCTGGCAGCCGTACGGGAGGCCCAGAGTGCCGGGACTGCTGACGCGCTGGCGAGCCTCAAATCCGAACTGGATCAGGTGCGGGCGGGTCTGGACGACCGGACGCGGGACTTGCAGCACAGGCTGGCGGCCAATTTCTCCAAATGGGCGCAGGCTGACGGTGCGGCTGAGCTCTTGGGCGAACTGAAGCGGGTGCTGTCGGATATGGCCTATCTGCGTACCTTAACCCGCGATATGGAAAAGGCCCTCTCTACCTTGTGAAAAAATAGAGGCAAATCGTGGAACATATAGTTGGGATTGATCTCGGCACTACCAATAGTCTGATTGCGTATGTAGACGACGCAGGCCCACAAGTCGTTGCCGATAGCGGAACCGGGCAGAAGATGCTGCCGTCTATCGTCAGTTTTTTGCCGAATGACCGAGTCGTTGTTGGCCGGGAGGCCGGTGAGTTAGCCCGCACGCAACCGCTCTCGACCATTCGGTCGGTGAAGCGTTTTATGGGTCTCGGGATGGAGCATGTGAGTCCTGATGATCGGAAGCGCTATCGCTTCGTTGACGATCAGGGCGACCCTTCCAGTCTGGTCCGTTTTGCCATCCACGACCGGCAGGTAACGCCACCGGAAATCTCGGCCGTTATTCTGCGTGCCTTGCGGGACCGGGCTGCGGCGGCCCTCCAGGAAGAGGTCCGTCAGGTGGTCATTACCGTTCCGGCGTACTTCAATGACTCGCAGCGGCAGGCGACCAAAGACGCCGGCAAGCTGGCTGGGCTTGAGGTCATTCGCCTCCTCAACGAACCGACGGCGGCCGCTCTCGCCTACGGCCTCAATACAAAAGAAGAGGGACTGATTGCGGTGTATGACTTTGGCGGAGGCACGTTTGACGTGTCCATTCTCCGGCTCCACACCGGCATCTTCGAGGTGCTATCCACCAACGGCAATACCCGCCTGGGTGGAGACGATATCGATCAGTCCATAGCTGAGCGTTTTCTTCTGGCGGAGTTGGCTGAAGAACTGCGCGGCGACTTGCAGGTGCTGAATGGTGCGCTGCGTGCGGCTGAAAAGGCCAAGCAGGTCCTGTCCGAGCAGGACGAAACGGTCCTGAATCTGGCTGTCCCTTCAAGCGGCGTTCAGCTCTCTCGCAGCTTGACCCGGCATGAGATGGAAGCCGCGGTGGACGAGATTGTGGCCCGCACGCTGGAGCCGTGTCGGCAGGCGCTCAAAGATGCCGGGCTTGAGACCCAGGATATTGAAGAAGTCGTTCTGGTCGGCGGCTCGACCCGTATGCCGCTGGTACGCCAGCGCGTAGGCGAGTTTTTTGGCCGGACGCCACTCGCAGGTATTGATCCTGATGAAGTCGTCGCTATTGGGGCGGCGGTCCAGGCGGATACCCTGTCCGGGCGGCGGCGGGATATGCTGCTGCTCGATGTGGTTCCCTTATCCTTAGGGATCGAGACCATGGGCGGGGTCATGAGTCACCTCATTGAGCGCAATACGACCATCCCGGCCAGTGTGAAGGAAATGTTCACCACCGCGGTTGATGACCAGACCGCAGTTGCCGTGCATGTCCTACAAGGGGAACGCGAATTGGTCCAGGATTGTCGCAGCCTGGCCCGCTTCTCCATTCCCATTGAGCCCAAGCCGGCTGGAGTTCCGCGCGTCGAAGTGACGTTTATGATCGACGCCAACGGTATTCTGAATGTTTCCGCCACCGACTTGCGAACCGGACTCGAACGTTCGCTTGAAGTGAAACCGTCCTACGGCTTGACCGACGAAGAGGTCGAGCGGCTGCTGGAAGAGTCCATCGATTTTGCGGAAGAGGACATTGAGCAGCGTTTGCTGATTGAGGCCCGGACTGAGGCCGATACCGTGCTGCACGCCACCGACAAAGCCCTGAGCCAGAATGCCTCGTTTCTGCAAGAGGGAGAGGAAGAACAGATTGCCCAGGTCGTGCAGAAGGTCCGGGAGGCGTGCGCCGGAGACGATTACGATCTGATCCGGGACCTGACCGAGGAGTTGAGCCAAGTGACCACGCCGTTTGCCCAACGGATTATGGATTCTTCAATTCAGGAGGCGCTGGGTGAGAAACAGCTCTCCGACTTGTAGCAAAAGGAGATGCCATGACCGATTTTCCCGTGACGACAGGCGACCTCGTCGCCTTCGTACAGTGCGCGCTGATCTGGTGGGGCATCCGACGCATGGATCGCGCCGGGCAACGACGAGAGAAGCGGGAGGACCAGCGACACCACGAAGCAATGACCGCCCTGACTGCCATGATCGAGCGAACGGGGCAGCGCTAGCTGTTGCAAGCGCCGCAGGACCTCAACCGAACTCGGGCTGAAAACATTGGAGGGAGTCATGAAGCTATACTGGGACACGCCTGAGGATATTGCCGAACAGCTCTTCGAAGCCCAGCCCGAGACCGATCCGTTGAGCATCCGTTTTACCGATTTGCTCCGCTGGGTCACCGCCCTGGAGGATTTCAGCGACGATCCGCAGGAGTCGAGCGAGGGCAAACTCGAAGCCATCCAAATGGCCTGGCTGGAAATCTATAAAGAGGAAAACGCCTAGTTACGGGTAGGGTGCCAAAAACGCGCGGCCCACCCGACGCTACATTCCACTACCCAACGGCGCAGGAGCGAAACGAAGCCCAGTTTCACGACGAGAAGTTTAGCAACCCCAGGTCGTATATTTCACAGCTTATGTTACGCCTCGGCGGCCACGATATAATCTAGGCACACTGCATACGGTAGGCCACCATCCCACAATCCGTTTCCGTCATGCCAGGGCACAGTCGCGACTTCAAGGCCATCCGTCAGTGGCGCGGATCGCAGCATCAGGCGTTCGAGGAACTGTGCTATCAGCTGCGCGGTCCGACACCCAATGGCGCAGACTTGGTCAAAACCGGAAACCCAGACGGCGGCCTGGAGTGGTACGTCACCCGATGCAACGGAGTACAGTGGGGGTGGCAAGCGAAGTTCACCTTCGACATCAACACGCTCCTGACACTGATGGAGAAGTCGCTCAGGACCGTGGTCGAGAAGCGGCCGAACTGTCGAAAGTTAACCTTCTGTATCCCTTTTGATCTTCCTGCTGCTCCAGGGAACGGAGAGCGAAAATCAGCCCGGCAGAAGTTTGAGGATCGGAAGAAGAGTTGGCGTAGCCGGATACCCGGAGCCAACCGAGTCCGTATCGAACTCTGGTCCGAGGGCGCTCTGCTGGAACGCCTTGTCCAGCATCCAGGTCGACGCGGCATCGAGTGGTTCTTCTGGAACCGTGATGTTTTCTCGCCCGAGTGGTGTGCCAACCGTCTGGAGATTACAGTTCAAGCCAGCTGCGAACGATACAGGCCTGATCTGCACGTCGATCTGCCGGTCGCATTCGCGCTGGAGGGACTCGCGCTGTCCGATGCGTACTGGCAGCGGTTCGGTACCCTCCGGGGCGCTGTGTTCTCAGCCGCTAGACAGATCACGGTCTCGCGTTACACCGGTCTTGGCGTTACATCACAGCTGCGGGCCTTGGTTCGGTCTTTGGCGGAGTGGGAGCGTGAGGTACCGAGTTATGTCAATCTTCCGAGGCGACTTGACCTGGAGCGGTTGCTCGACTTGACGTGCACCTGCCACAGCGCCGCCGACGCAACGTATCCGCACGACCCATCTTCCGACGAGCGACGTAGTCGGCTTCAATACTACCTTCATCGTTTGACTCATACGCTACGAGACTTTGAGGAACTGTTACGGAGTGGTGCAACCGAGGCCGCCCGGCATGGAGCTTTGCTCCTCACCGGGGAAGCCGGACAAGGGAAGACACACCTCTTCTGCGATGTCGGTCAGCGCGCTGTTCGGGCCGGTCGGCCGGCACTCGTGCTTCTAGGCGGACGCTTTTCCGGACGACAGGTGTGGTCCGACATAGCGGAGCAGCTTGGCCTCGGCCCCATCGGCTCCGAAGAGCTACTCGGGGGGATGCAAGCGGCAGCAGAGGCCTCGGGTGCCCCATTTCTCCTGCTCATTGATGCACTGAACGAGGCGGCTGACCCGATGGCCTGGCAAGAGGAACTCCCTGGCCTCCTTGCTGAGGTCGCCCAGAACCCCTGGATCTCGCTTGGCATTTCAGTACGATCGACCTTTCGGAAAGTGGTGCTCCCTTCTGATGGACTCTCCTCAATCGCTCAGGTCGAGCACCCAGGATTTAAGGGTCGTGAGCTGGAGGCAACGGAGCGGTTCTTTGACATTTTTGGCCTTGAACAGCCGCGGATTCCCCTCCTCACACCGGACTTCACGAACCCACTCTTTCTCAAACTCTACTGTGAAGGCCTGAAAGGGCTCGGTCTGAGTGCTCCCCCCGTCGGAGCGGATCACCTCAGCGATGTCTTCGATCGCTACCTGACGTGGAAGCAAAACCGTATCGTGTCACGGCTCCAGCTCGACCCTGAGACTCGACCCGTCGAGAAAGCGATCGACGCCTTCTGCAAAGCGCTCGCCGATAATAATCGTGACAGTCTTCCCCGTGCCCGCTGCTCAGAAATTATCAACACCTTTGCTCCGGAGTGTCAGAGGTGGCCTGATACTTTGTTCGGCCAATTTCTCAGTGAAGGGGTGTTGACGGCAGACATTGCACGACACCCATCGACGTATGAACCCGTGCAGATCGTCCGTTTCACCTATCAAAGATTTGCGGACCATCGGGTGGTAGCTAGGTTGCTCAAACCATTGAATCGTGATCCTGCGCGTCTTCGCAGGGCATTAGAGGCTAGGAAGCCGTTGCGGAAGCGCGTACTGAAGGCACCAGCCAGCTGGATCGAGGCCCTTGCTGTACAGCTCCCCGAGCAGTTCGGTATTGAGCTATTGGATGCGGCTCGGTGGCGGCTCGATCCATTCGCGCGCCACCTGTGGGATCAGGCGTTCGTGCAGAGTCTTGCAACGCGACAGCCATCCGCCGTCACGCAACGGTCCCGTAAGTTGCTCTCGCACGTGCAGCGCCGGTCAGGGAATCTGCACGATCTTGTCATTGAGACGCTGCTAACGATCTCCCCTCTCCCGCGACATCCGCTGAATGCGAACATGTTGCACGACCGACTTAAGAGCTGGTCAATGCCTCTGCGCGACATTGCATGGAGCATCCCAACGTACTACACATTGAATGACGGCGGCGCGCTGGACCGGCTCATACGCTGGGCAGCCCGAGGACCGTATCCCAACTATCCAGATGAGGTGATTGAGCTCGCGGCAATACTCCTTGTCTGGACCTTCACATCGCCGAACCGCCACATGCGGGACTATGCCACTAAGGCCCTGACACGTCTTCTTGCCGGGAGTCTCTCGGTGCTGCCGTCTCTTATCCGACGATTTGACGGTGTCGACGACCCGTATGTCGTCGAACGGCTTGCCGTTGTTTCGCATGGTGCCGTGCTGTGCGGCGGTCGTGCCGCACCACAAACCGCAGTCACTATAGCTCACACACTGAAGCAAGTCGCACTCGCCGAAGCGCAAGTCCCCAACCTCATCACGAGGGATGCCGTTCGCGGGATATATGAGTGGTGCCTCCGACAGAGCCTGATTAACGACCAGACGTACCGTGAGATGCTTCCTCCCTACGGCTCCGCCCCACCTGAGACACCACATACTCGAGAGGAACTGGAACGGGCATACAACAGAGAGCGGGACCGTAAGGCAGGGGTCCGCTGGCCGTATGGGCAGGTATTTGGCTCGATCTTCAGTGGCGACTTCGGTCATTATGTCATTGCATCTAAACTTGAGAAGTTCAGTCCATATCCGCTTTCCTCACCCAGGCCACCCTTACCTCGACCGCGGCTTCACAGCCAAGTAACGTATCCTGGAGAACTGGGACAGCGCTGGGTGTTCGAACGCGTACTCTCTCTGGGCTGGACCCCCGAGCGATTCGCCACATTCGATCGGAGCCGACCGGGTCATTGGACCCGTAGCGACCATAAACCGGAACGCTTCGGGAAGAAGTATCAGTGGATAGCCTTCCGCGAGCTGCTTGCACGGGTTGCAGACAATTTCCACATGAGAAACGACTTCAATGATCAGTCGGTGACCTATGCCGGGCCGTGGCAGTTCTTCGGTCGAGATATCGACCCGACGCTCCCGCCTCCACTCCGTCTCCGCAACAAGGATGACGAACTCACCTTACGCCCTACGTTTCCCTCAGACGATGCGGGGTGGTGGACGCCGCCAGGGCCGAGATACCATCCTGACGATACACTGGTCGGCGAAGGTTGGGCAGTCGAGAGTGACGACATACCGGAATTCGAGCCACTTGTCAGAAAGAAGGATAAGAGCAACGCTCGCTGGATCGTGCTGTACGCCCACTACGAATGGGCTGACAAAATTTCAGAGGACGAGGAAGGGCAGTCTCGGGACCATCGCGAGCTCTGGAGTTACATCTTCAGTTGGCTGGTGCGGCCTTCTGATGGAGAGGCACTCGTCACATTCCTTGAGCAACGGTCCTTAATGGGGCTGTGGATGCCTGAAGGTGGCAGGTACATCGATGATGCGTATCTCGGCGAATTACCCTGGGCCGCCGCGACTGGCGAAGAGCCCGACGCTTGGCCTGCGATCTGGCCGCATGGTGCTAGGACTCCTCTGGCACTTAGGGTCTATCCTACGTGGGCCGAATACGGCTGGGAGGGTAACGTCCTTGACTGCTCGATCGAGGACAGCGTCAATGCATGGGTCCCTGCTCCTATCCTTTTCGAGGCAGAGCCACTCAGATGGATCCCAGGCACTCGCCAATGGTGCAGGCCGGATGGCAAGGTAGTGGCTCAGTATCGTGAGGGGAGTGGTCACAGCGCTTTACTCGTCCGTGAGGAGTGGCTGAAGCGGACGCTTCGTGAGACCGGTAACACGATTGTGTTTGGATGGCTCGGCGAAAAGCGGCTCATCGGAACTGGTCTTCACCTTGGGATAGTTGGCGACTGGACGCAGATTGATACGATTGCATCGTTCGCGGGGTCCCAATGGGCATTTGGGGAGCGAAGACTGAAGCGTCGCTCCACCGGAGATCAGTCAGGGAGTGCATAGCGGTACGCTTTCGACCGCGGCAATATCCATATATCCCCTCCTATCGTGGCGTCGGTGTTAGCTTCACATATCTTCTGACGACTGTGAATCCTTTCAGAGAAAAGGATAAACGAGCCAGAGCCAAACCCAGCTCCCCTTGCTGAAGCCAACAAGAGGAGCATAGACTGTTCCATAGTTGTGATACGTTTCCTTCTCCGCAGCCTTACGCGCTGTGTTCTTTGGACCATCGATCTTCTGGCGCGCCTCACCAGACGGCACAAGCCGTATAATACCCTCCAGTTGGAGTTCAGCGGTCATCTTGCCGAAGACGCGGTCCTGGGCTTTCTGCCGTTTCGCCGTTCAACCGCTCCGGACCTGTTCGGCCTGACCACCCTGCTGCGCTGGGCGCGTGAGGACGAGCAGCTCAGCGCCGTTGTTCTCATCATCGACCATCTGGACACGGGCTGGGCTCGCCTGCAAAATCTGCGGCGCTCCGTTCAGGCGCTGCGTCAGGCCGGGAAATACATCTTGGTCTATCTGGCCGAGGGGGGCACCCAGGAGTATTACCTCGCCAGCGCGGCAAACGCGGTGGCGATGGCGCCGGCCGGTCACCTGACCATCACCGGTCTCGCCGCAGAAACGATGTTCTTTAAGGGCGCGCTCGACAAGCTGGGTATTGAAGCCCAGGTCAGTCAGGCCGGGCAGTATAAGTCCGCCGGGGAGCCGTTTACCCGGACCTCGCTGTCTGAGCCGCATCGGGAGATGATGAATAGCCTGCTGGACGACCTGTACGACCAGATTGTTGAGGGCGTCGCCGCAACCCGGAAGACCGACACCGCCACCGTTCGGGCACTCATTGACCAGGGGCTGTTCCTGCCCCACGAAGCCCAGGAAGTGGGCCTGATCGACCATATTGGCTACGAGGATGATATCCCGCACTGGCTCGAAAGCCGCGGACGACTAGCCGAGCAGGGGCAGACTGAAAAAGCAGGACAGGCGGATGGCGTAAACTCAGCTGAGAGCGTGCAGGTCATTGAAGCGGGTGCCTATCTGCGCCGCCGTGGGCGACTCATGCGGCGCCATGCGCTCCGGTATCCTCCGGTGCGGATGGCCTTTATGACGGTGGGGGGAGCGATTACCCGTGGAGAAACGGAGACCGGGAGTGACGGGATTCAATCCACCGGCTCTGCCAGTATGATCCGAGACCTCCGGCACGTGCGCGACGACCCTGGTATCGCGGGCGTGCTGATTCGGGTGTCGAGTCCGGGCGGGTCCGGGCTGGCCTCTGATCTGGTCTGGCACGAGATTCTCCAAACCAAAGAAGAGAAGCCGGTGATTATCTCTCTGGGCGATGTGGCTGCGTCCGGCGGCTATTACGTGGCGCTGGCCGGCACGACTGTTTTTGCTGAAGAAGGAACGATTACCGGCTCCATTGGCGTCATTGCGGGGAAGGCGGTCTTGCAGGGACTGTATGCGCAGCTTGGTCTGGATAAGGAAATCCTGACCCGCGGCAAGCGGGCGGCGCTGTTCTCCGACTATCTGGCCTTTGGTCCGGCCGAACAGGAGCGTATGGATATTGAAATCCAGAGTTTCTATCAAGACTTTGTCAAAAAAGTCGCCCAGTGTCGCTCGCTCAGTTATGAGACGGTTGACGCCTGTGCCCAGGGCCGAGTCTGGAGCGGCAGGCAGGCCGCGGCGCGGGGTCTGGTTGACCAGATAGGCGGGCTGGAAGAGGCTCTGGCCGAACTCAAATATCGCGTCGGGCTGCCTGACCACTGGCCGGTTGGAATCGAACGTTTCCCCAAGCCGGCTTCGCTCCTGCGGTTCCCATCCCTTTTGCGCCTCCTGCCCTGGGGGGGGAGAGTCCACGGACCCGGCTGGTCCTGGGAGCGAGACCGGGTCTGGGCAATTCTGCCGTTTTCTCTGCGTTTTTTGTAACCTAGGTGACAGCCTGACTCTTGCGTTGAACTTGTAACGTCAGATACTCTACCTGTCCATAATCTTCTGGGTCATATTCTGACTGAGTCTGTAACAACTCTAAGCGAACAGCGCTGTGACAGCCGAGGGGGAGGAGATTCCATGGCCACCAATCCAGCGGGAGGGCCCCTGCAGAAATCGACGCAAGAACGCGAAAGCGTCGTTATTCGTTTTGCCGGTGATTCCGGGGACGGCATGCAGTTGACCGGTACCCGTTTTACATCCGAATCCGTTCTTGCCGGGAATGATGTCGGCACCTTGCCCGACTTTCCGGCGGAAATCCGGGCTCCTACCGGCACACTGTACGGGGTGAGCGCCTTTCAGATCAATTTCAGCAACAAAAATGTCTATACCCCAGGGGACGATCTCGATGCCTTGGTGTGCATGAACCCGGCCGCACTCAAAACCAATATTGCCGATCTGAAGCAGAACGGCATTCTCATCGTTGACCCGGCTGAGTTCAGCACGGCCAACCTGAGAAAAGCCGAGTACGAAGCGAGTCCGCTTGAGGACAATTCGCTGGATAAATATCAGGTCTATAAGGTGGAAGTCACCAAGATGACCACTCTGGCCCTGAAGGACACCGGCCTGCCAAATCGGTCGGTCATGCGGAGTCGAAACTTTTTTGCCCTGGGTGTGGTCTCCTGGCTGTTCAATCGTCCGATTGAACCGACCCTGGAATGGATACAACAGCGCTTCGGCAAGACCCCGGTGGTCGCCGAGGCCAACACCCTGGCCATCAAGGGCGGTTATAATCTGGGCGAAAATACCGATATGTTTGCCTCGTCCTATGAGATCAAGCCGGCCGAGATCGATCCTGGGACGTATCGCAATATCACGGGCAACTCGGCCACCGCCCTGGGCTTTGTGATTGCCGCCCAAAAGGCCGGGCTGCCGCTCTTCTTGGGCAGCTATCCGATTACGCCGGCCAGCGATGTGCTGCACGAATTAGCCGAGTACAAAAACTATAACGTCTATACCTTCCAGGCCGAAGACGAGATCGCCGGGGTGGGGGCTGCCCTGGGTGCCGCTTTTGGCGGGGCGCTGGCCATTACGACCACGAGTGGCCCTGGGATGAATCTCAAGGGCGAGACCATAGGGCTGGCCGCCACGGTTGAATTGCCCATGGTGATTACGAACATCCAACGGGCCGGACCGAGCACGGGTATGCCGACCAAGCCCGAACAAACCGACCTCCTCCAGGCGATCTATGGGCGGCACGGAGAATCGCCCTTGCCCGTGATTGCCGCCTCAACACCGGCTGACTGTTTTCACACCGCCTTTGAGGCGGCCCGGATCGCGATGAAGTATATGACGCCGGTCATCCTGCTGACCGACGGCTTCCTGGCCAACGCCTCGGAACCCTGGCTCTTGCCGAGTGTCGATGATCTGCCCAGTATCCCGGTCGAATTCCGGACCGATCCGCAAGGCTTCTTCCCCTATCTGCGGGACGAAGAAACCCTGGCCCGACCCTGGGTCAAACCGGGGACACCCGGCCTTGAGCACCGGATTGGCGGCATTGAAAAGGATTACCTGACGGGAAATATCAGCTACGCCCCGGCCAACCATGAACAGATGGTGCGCGTCCGGCATAAAAAGGTCGCAAATATCACGCAGGAGATTCCTCCTACTCAGGTGAAGGGACCGGAGCAGGGTAAGCTGTTGGTTCTGGGCTGGGGCAGTACCTATGGCCCTATTGCCGCCGCGGTCGAGGCCGCGCAGGCGCAAGGCCATGCGGTCGCCCATGCCCATCTGCGCTATCTGAATCCGCTGCCGGCCGACCTGGGTGACGTCCTGAGCCGGTATGAAAAGGTGCTTGTGCCCGAGATGAATATGGGCCAGCTCCTCAAGCTGATCCGCGCCGAATACCTGATTGACGCGATTGGGCTGAATAAGATCCAGGGCCGCCCGTTTAAGGTGTCTGAAGTTGCAACCCGCATTGCCCGTATGTTGGAGGACTAAGGACCATGAGTACAGAAGCTGCGGTAAAATTGACCCGGAAAGACTTTGTTTCAGACCAGGATGTCCGCTGGTGTCCGGGCTGTGGGGACTATGCCATTCTGGCTCAGGTTCAAAAAATCTTTCCTGAGTTCGGCATCCCTAAAGAAAAAGCGGTGTTCATTTCGGGTATCGGCTGCTCCAGCCGTTTCCCGTACTACATGAACACGTATGGCTTTCATACCATTCATGGCCGGGCGCCGGCGATTGCAACCGGACTCAAGATCTCCCGGCCCGACCTGCACATCTGGCTGGTCACCGGTGACGGCGACGGTTTGAGCATTGGCGGCAACCATCTCATCCATGCCCTGCGCCGGAATGTCGAGCTCAAAATCATGCTTTTCAACAACCGGATTTACGGTCTGACGAAAGGCCAATACTCGCCAACCTCAGAGCTCGGCAAAGTTGCCAAATCCACGCCTATGGGCTCGGTTGACCATCCGCTCAACCCGATCTCCCTGGCGATGGGAGCAGAGGCGACGTTTATTGCCCGCAGTATCGACACGGAAGCCAAGCATCAGCAGGAAACGCTGCGACGCGCCGCCGCCCATAAGGGCGGAGCGTTTATTGAAATCCTGCAAAACTGCAACGTCTATAATGACGGCGCCTGGGAGTATCTGAAGGCGAAAGACTCCAAGGCCGATACCCAACTGCTGCTTGAGCACGACAAACCCATGGTTTTTGGCAAGAACAAAGACCGGGGGATTCGCCTCAACGGCTTGACCCCGGAAGTGGTCACGATTGGAAATGGTGTCAGCACCTCAGATCTGCTGGTTCACGATGAACACGATCAAACCCTGGCCTATTTGCTCGGTCGCATGACACCGCCCAACTTCCCCACACCGGTTGGGGTGCTGTTTTCAACCCAACGGCCGACGATTGAGTCTCTGATGAATAAACAGATTCAGGACGCGATGGAAAAGTCCGGCCCAGGGAATATTGAAACCCTGCTGCGTCGCGGGGATGTCTGGTCCGTAGAATAATTTTCTCAGCAATCGAGAAGGCCCCTGTTTGTCTGTGTGACGAGCCGGGGCCTTTTTCGTTTTTCCAGCGTATGCCACTCCATCTCCGGATCCCCTGTCCCCAGTGCGGAAAAACCCTCTACCGCAAGCGCAATGGTCGTTGTCCGGAGTGTGGCACGCGGGTAAGTGCGCATGTGGAAGAGGTCCGTGGGCGGGAGGAGCGGATTGAGAAGATTGTGGCCGTCATTGGGACAGCGCTGGTTGTCCTGGTGCTCATGCTCGCCGGCGGAGTCGGGCTGGTTGAAGGCATACTGATGTATGGGGTGGCTGGCGCGGCAATGTTTTATCTGGCAAAAAAGACATTCAAGCCAAACCGGGAACAAGCCGAAAAGGATCAAGATTGAAGGATTATACGATTATCCTGATCAGAATAGAGTAAGGAAAAGACTATGGCAGAAAAGGCCGACCTGAAAAAACAGATGAAAGAGCTCAAAGGGCAACGTGATACGGCCCTGGAGCAAAAGGAACACAAAGAACTCAAAAAGATCCGACGCAATATCCGTTCTGTTAAACGGCAGTTACGCGCCCTGGCACGCGAGGCGGCCCCGGCTGCGTAATATTCTTTTGCTTCGGCCTCAGGCCCAGGCTTTTACGAGAAAGGGCAGGGGGACCCGCTCCCTGTCCGTCTACACCGCCCTCTCGGACTGCTCCCTACCCCTGACCGCCCAGGCATGAAAGGAAGACGGCTATGAACGTTCGGGTCCAATCGCAATCCATTACGGCAGTCCGCACTGACCTGCTGGTTGTCTCGGTCGTGCAAGGGAAACAAAACTCTGAAAATCTGAAAGCCCTTGATGCTGCGGTGGATGGTGCGCTGCGCGAGCAGGTGAGGCGCAGCCGATTCCAAGGCAAACGTGGCGAGACGCTCCTGTTCCAGACGCATAAACGTCTCCCCAGCCTGCTGGTGCTGCTGGTTGGACTTGGCAAGCACGGGAGCATTGAGTCCTCCACCTGGCGTCAGGTCGGAGCCACGGCCCGCCGCCAGGCGCAGGAGCACCGCGCTAAGAGCCTGGCGTGGTTTGTCGAGCCAGGTCTGGATGTGCAGGATATGGGCGCCGCTATCCTCGAAGGGATACTGCTGTCCGGGTATGCCTTTCAGAAGTACAAATCCGACAACGGGAAAAAGACGGTCATTGAGACCTTCACCCTGGTTGGTCCCGGTCTCAGAAAAAGCGTCCGGCTGAGCCGCGCCCTCGAAACGGTTCAGAATACTGTTCCGGGCGTCTTTCTGGCTCGCGATTTGGTCAATGAACCCGCTTCGGTTTCCACGCCCACCTATTTGGCCAATCAGGCAAAAAAGCTCTCTGACGGCAACGGACTCAAGACCGAAGTCTGGGGTGTGAACAAGATCAAGGCGGCCAAAATGCATGGCCTGCTGGCGGTTTCACGCGGCGGTCCGGAAGAGCCGCGCTTCATCAAGCTGAGCTATACCCCCGCGGCCAAGCCCAAAAAGAAGGTCGCCCTGGTCGGCAAGGGTCTCACCTTTGACTCTGGCGGCCTTTCGCTCAAGCCGGCCAAGTCCATGGAGACGATGAAGATTGATATGTCGGGTGGCGCAACGGTGCTGGGGACGATGCGGGCGATTGCCGCGCTCAAACCGCCGGTGCAGGTCATGGGATATGTGCCGTCGTCTGAAAATATGCCGAGCGGCACAGCTCAGAAGCCCGGTGATATCATCAGCTATCGAAACGGCAAAACCGTCGAGGTCCTCAATACGGATGCAGAGGGCCGTTTGATCCTGGCCGATGCGCTGATCTGTGCCGTAGAAGACAAGCCCGACGTCATTATTGACCTGGCCACCCTGACCGGTGCCTGCATGGTCGCCCTGGGCTCCCAGGTCGCCGGGCTGTTCAGCAATAATCAGCAACTGACGGATGCTTTATTGGCCAGCAGCAAAGAGACGGGCGAGCAATTATGGCCCATGCCCCTGGTGAAGGAGTATAAGGACGACATCAAGAGTTCCATTGCCGACATTAAAAATATCGGTGGGGGCTATGGGGGGGCGATTACCGCGGCCCTTTTTCTCGAAGAGTTTGTCTCGGATGTTCCCTGGGCGCATCTGGATATTGCCGGTCCGGCCTTTTCGGAGCGGGCCCCGAGGGGCGGCACCGGCTTTGGCGTGCGGACGCTCGTGCAGTATGTGTTGAGTTTGTAGAGCCAGCCGCAGGGAGACGGGGATTCCGGCGTATCCTCTCTATTGCCGATGCAGACCATCGCCCAACTCCAACGTCAGATCATCAACTGCCAGCGCTGTCCCCGGCTCGTTCAGCACTGCCGGCGCACAGCCCAAGAGAAAGTCAAACGCTACCGCGACTGGGACTATTGGGGTAAGCCGGTGCCGAGTCTTGGTGACCGCAGCGCGCGCCTGTATGTGGTCGGCCTGGCGCCCGCCGCGCATGGCGGCAATCGGACGGGGCGGGTGTTTACCGGGGACCGTAGCGGGGACTGGGTGTTCGGTGCGTTGCACGCCTATGGCTTCGCCAGCCAGCCGACCTCAACCCATATCGATGATGGTCTCAGGCTACAGGGCGCGTATATCACTGCGGCCGTCCATTGCGCACCGCCGGACAACAAGCCGTCGCGAGAAGAATTCGACGCCTGCCAACCCTATTTACTGCGTGAAATCCAACTGCTGAAACAGGTTAGGGTCGTTGTGGCGCTGGGGCAGTTGGCTTTTGCGGCCTATCTCAAAGCCCGGCGGGAAGTCGGCCTGCGGGTCCCGACGCCCAAGCCGAAATTCGGACATGGCCAGCGCTACGACCTGGATGGCGTCAGCCTCATTGGTTCCTACCATCCCAGCCAACAAAATACCTTTACCGGTCGGCTCACGCAGCCCATGTTTCATTCCGTCTTCCGCACGGCGCGGGAGATTATTGAGGATGCTGAGCCTTGAGGTGTCGCACTTATTCAGGAAAGATCGCGTTAATGACCTCATCAATCGCGCGCTGGGAGTCGTTGTCATCCGTCAGTGAACGGGAGACGGCAACGGTACACGCGCGACGCGGTGTCACCCCCTGGCGCATGAGTTGACCGGAATAAATGAGCAGCCGTGTGCTGACGCCTTCTTCAAGGCCGCTGGCTTTCAGGTGGCGGACCTTTTCGCCCAGCTTGGCGAGGTCGAGCGCGGTTTCCAGGGGCAAATCACTCTCGTGGGCAATGATCTCGGCTTCCTTATCACGAGGCGGGTAGGTGAACTCGACTGTGACGAAGCGCTGTCGCGTAGAGTGTTTGAGGTCTTTGAGGATGCTCTGGTAGCCGGGGTTATACGAGATGACCAGCAGAAAATTCTCATGCGCTGCAAGGATTTCGGCCCGCTTATCAACCGGCAGAATACGCCGGTGGTCGGTCAGCGGATGGATAAGGACAATGGTGTCCTTGCGCGCTTCCACGATCTCGTCCAGATAACAAATCGCCCCGGTGCGGACGGCCTGGGTCAGCGGTCCGTCCACCCAGATGGTATCATCGCCCTTAATCAGATACCGCCCGACCAAGTCGCTCCCGGTCAGATCTTCATGGCAGGCGACCGTAACGATGTTTTCGGGGGCTTCCTCACCGCGGTTCGGCATGAGCACATGGGCCATATGCTCGACAAAGCGGGTCTTGCCGCAGCCGGTCGGGCCTTTCAGCAGCACCGGCAGCCGGCACTCATAGGCGGCCCGAAAAATATCGACCTCGTCGCCTATGGGTAAATAAAACGGAACCGCACCATTCGGAGTAGTTGCTTCGCTCATAATCGTGACTCGTTTACTCTATCTATGAAGTGGTGGTGAGAGTCTCCATGACTTGCTGGGTATCAATATCGATCAGCTCAACGGTCGCCACCTCACTGCTGCCGGTCTTTTGCCCGGCATCGATGAGCTGGCCCCGGAGTTTTTCTCTGAAACCGTCCCGGACCGTCTGAGGCATACCAGCCATGGGGAAATTGCGAAAGAAGACCTGGGCCTGGGTTGACGACAGCCACTCGATACGGACGATTTTGGGCGCCATCATTTCATGTGAGCGAAAGAGCGCTTCGACCGCTTGCTGAAACGCTGAAGCTGGGGTTGGAGACGCGGTTCGGGAGGGGAGCGTCCCGTTCGAGAATTGTTCCAGGAGCTGGTCGATACGGGCCTGAATGGCGGTGTTATCCGTCAGACTCTTGGCCTGCTGTAATGCGGCGAGCGCTTGTTCGGGCAGGCCCTTCTCCTGGTAGGCAACTCCCAGGTTAAAACGCGCCTGAAAGAAGCCTGGCTGCTTGGCCAAGACGGATTGATAGGAGGCGATGGCTTGATCGACCTGGCCGGTATAGAGGTACATGGTCCCGAGGTCGGTCGTCACGCTGGCATCATCCGGTTTCAGCGCCAAGTAGCGTTGATAATACTCAATCGCTGTGTGGTGTTCCTCAAGGTCGTAGTACACATTCCCCAAGCCGCGGAGCGCAGCCAAGTCGCTCGGCGCAAGCTCAAACAGCTTGCGATACGAGGCCAGGGCCGCACTGCGATAGCTGGCATCGAGCTGCGACGCCCGGAACTGGACTTCAGCCAGGGTCCGCCACGCATTGGGGTCTTGCGGGGCGGCATTGGCTTGGGCAACCAGTTCTGCGATACGACTCGTGACTTCCTCAGGCAGGGCAACCTCGGGATGATTCTGAGGCAGGGCCGAACCGCCTGTGCTGGCTTGAGTGGAACCGGTCGGGGCCGGGGTGAAAGGCTCTGTCCGCAGGACAAACACCCAGAGTCCGATGCCGACGGCGAGGTAGCAGGACAAAACGATGATGCCGGGGAGCGGCCACCGCTGTTCGACCGTAGCTGCTGTAGCGGCTGATCCCTTGGCCTTCTTCCCTCCGGCCTTGCTCCCTGCGTCTGAAAGTGGTTCCCCACAATCCGTGCAGAAATGTGCTTTGGGGATAGTCTTTGTCCCACACTGTGGACAAAAACGCGCTGTCGCCATCCTACCTCTACCTCCGTGCACCCTACCTAACAACAATACCCCAGGCGGGCTAGACCGGGGCGGGAGCGAATCCAGTTGACAGTCAAGGAGCCGGCTGGATAAGCTGCGTGCAGCCCTGGGGAGGAATACATGGCAAAAAAAAGTGCGAAGCGCGACCCTCGCCTGGCACAAGGCAAAAAAGTGCTGGAAGAATGGGGCATTCAGCTCCCTGCCGGACAGGACAGCAGCCTGGATATTGCCAGCCTGCATGAGCGCATAGGACAGCATGCCGACGCCGACTTGGCCCTGGCCGCATTCCTGGGCGCCGTCCGGACAGCAGAGTCGGCCCAGTTCCTGGCGAGTTGGATCGAGCAGGCGACTGACAAGCGTTTGCATAAAGAGATTAGCCGGGCCCTCTATCGCCTGTCACAAAAAGGGATACGGGCCGACCGGCCGCAAAAGGGAGCGGGCAAGTCCATTCTCACCCCGATTGAACCGGAAGGCTATATATCCGTAATGGATGGCCGCGGAGATCGCCTCGTTTGGATAGTGAAGGCACGCGTTGGCGGCGGGCTGCATTTCTTGTCTTCGCTAATCAACGAACCAGAAGGGATGCGCTATATTGAGGGCACGGAAATATCGCGCAAAGTTTTGCGTCAGGCGCTTCAGGATTTGAGCGCTAATCGCGGACTGACTCTGATTGAAGCGCCGTGGCGGTACTGCGATTTCCTGATGCAGGAAGGCTATGAACGTGCCAAGGCACAAGACAGAAAAGAAGTGGAATCCTACCCGGCGGCTCGGTCCTTTGTGTTCACCACGCCGCCAGAAAGAGTAGACGTGTCCTCCAATCGTTCAGACAAAGCTGGACACGTTTACTCTTTACCCCAAACAGTTCCGCTGCCGGACAGTTTGGATCGGCATGCAATCGCTGCCGACGAAACTTTCCTGACAACGTCCATTCAGCTCGCCGAAGAACCGGAAATGCAGCGCTGGGTATTCGACGCGGAGCAGGCCAAGCCCTATGTCGAAAAGATAAGCAGTGCGCAGGAGAGCCCCCTGGTGCTGAATCAACACCAGCAAAAAGATCGGATGAACGACGTCATCAAACAAGCGGTTGCCGAAGTGTTCTCAGGGGAAAGCGGCCAGGTCTACGCGCGGCGCCTGGAAGAAACGGCGCTGTATTTTGCGGCAACCGGACGTTTGGAGTCAGCCCAACGTGCCCTGGCCGTGTCTCTTGCACTCCAAAAAGAGGGGGCGAGCGGCAGTGGTATTCCCTTTTGTGAGGGATTGGTCCAGCAGAGCATCGGCCTGCACTACACGGAAGAAAAGCAACACCAACAGGAAGAAGCCAAAGGCTCACTCATTATGAAGCCGTCCGAGTTTGCGGCTCAGGCGCAGCAGGCCCAGCGCCAACGGCGGGTCTGAGTATTTGGAGGGGACCATGTCGCAGCCCTTCCCGGATCAGATTACTCCACTCCCGTTTTTGAATTCGGGGACGATTCTGTCCTGCCCTGATTGTGGCGTGGGACTCTATTTGCTCACCAAGAAGGTCACCCGGGATGGGACCTTTGAAGGCGCTGTGCAGGCCATGGCCGGTGTCCCGGAATATAAACGGGGGTCCACGCCAAAGACATGTCCCTTATGTCAGACCGGCCAGTGGTGGTATCCGCCCGGCACGATACATACCTTTCAGTACGGCTGGGTCACCTAGAGCGCCCTAAAGAGTAAACGTGTCCAGCTCTGTCTGAACGATTGGAGGACACCTTTACTCTTCGGCCCGTTTGAGTTGACAATGCGCGGCCGGGGTTATACCGGTTATACGTTTCGAGTACGGCGAGACGATTGATCTGTAAAAAAAGGAGGTTCTTTATGGCAAGTCCGCAACTACAACAGACCCTCGATATGTTCAAAGAGATGGGGGCGAAGATGGCCGAGGCAAAGGATATCAACGCCATGCGCGCGATCATGATAGAAGCGCAAGCCCCGGCTGGCGTGACGTGTACCCCGGTTGAAGCAGGTGGGGTGTCTGCCGAATGGAGTGTTGCCGATGGCTCTGACCAGGATAAGGTCATCTTGTATGTCCATGGGGGCGGCTATGTGATGGGCTCCGCCGGTTCCCACCGCGATATGACCGGTCGTCTGTCGCAGGCCGCGGGCGCCCGCGTGCTCTCCCTCAACTATCGCCTGGCTCCCGAGCATCCCTTCCCCGCTCCAGTAGATGATTCCGTGGCAGCTTACCGTTGGTTGCTCGGACAGGGTATTCAGGCCTCAAACATTGCTATTGCGGGAGACTCGGCTGGTGGCGGCCTCGCGCTTGCCGCCCTCATCGCGATTCGTGACGCCGGTGAGCCCGTGCCGGCCGCGGGCATTGGTATTTCGCCCTGGGTCGATATGGAAGGAACGGGAGAGTCGATGACCACGCGGGCGGCGGTCGATCCGGTTGTCCAGAAAGAAGGCCTGCTCGGTATGGCCAAGATATATTTGGGCGGTGCGGACCCGAAAAATCCGCTGGCCGCTCCGCTGCATGCCAATCTTGCGGGTCTGCCGCCATTGCTTATCCAGGTCGGTGATTCAGAGACCTTGTTGGACGACGCCACAAGAATTACAGAACGGGCACGGAAAGCAGACGTGGATGTGACATTGAAAGTCTGGGATGAAATGCCGCATGTGTGGCATTTGTTTGCGCCGATTCTTCCCGAAGGCCGGCAGGCTATCGAAGAGATCGGGGCATTCTTTAAGGAACAGACGGCATAAAACCTTCTGCGCAGACAAGGCAGCAGGGGGCAGTCCTATGGGGCTGCCCTTTTTTTAAGCTATGGCCCAACAACTGCATTTGAGTGTGGCGGATCAGTCGCCTGTCCGACAAGGGGGAACCGCTGCCCAGGCCCTGCGGGAGACGGTCGCTCTTGCTGAGGCGGTGGAAAAATTCGGCTATGAACGTTTCTGGGTTGCCGAGCATCACAATCTGCCCGGCTTCGCCGGTACCAGCCCGGAAATAGTGATTGGCCAGATTGCAGCCCGTACGCAACATATTCGAGTCGGGAGCGGCGGCGTGATGCTATCCCATTACAGCGCTCTCAAAGTTGCCGAGCTATTCCGCGTCCTTGAATCCTTTTATCCTGGCCGCATCGACCTCGGCCTGGGCCGCGCGCCAGGGAGCGATCAGCGGACCGCGGGTGCGCTCTCCTACCCCGGCCAACCCCGCGATATTCGGTATTACCCGGAACAGGTCGATGACCTGATCGCCTACCTGGCAGATGATCTCCCTGCGGATCATCGTTTTGCCGATGTGCATGCCGGCCCCACGGCGGGCACCACGCCGGAGGTGTGGTTGCTCGGCTCGGGCATTGACTCGGCTCTCATTGCGGCCGAGCGGAGTCTGCCGTTCAGCTATGCCTATTTCTTCGGTATGGGCGTTCAGCACGGTCCGGCTATTGTTGAGAGCTACCGCCGCCACTTTCGTCCGTCGGAATCCTTGGCCGAGCCCAAAGTCAACGTGACCGTTCAAGCTTTGTGTGCGGAGACCGAAGAAGAGGCGCACTATCTGTCGGCAAGCAGAAATCTGGTGCGGCTGAACATTATCCGCGGTCGCCGGCGGGGGGTCCCCACGCCTGAGGAAGCCCGCGCCTACCCGTATAGCGCTGACGAACTGGCCTATCTGGAACAATACCGCCGCGCCAATGTTGACGGCGACCCCCAGCAGGTGAAAGAGCAGCTTGAACACCTGGCCGAGGTGTTTCAGACCACCGACCTCGGCGTTGTTACGATTTGTTATGATTTTTCCAAGCGCGTGCGCTCCTATGAGCTCATCGCCAAAGCGTGCGGTCTGCCGACCCCTGGCCCCCGACGGGTGGAGACTCCTGCTGCTTCGTCTGGATAGGGAAGAAGCTCGCCGCTTCGCAGAGGCTTTCGTTCCAACGTCCGTTGCTCCCAGACCCTCCATCACCGGGTTTTCGTACAGACTCGATTAGAACATTAATTTTGGTACACATTCTGCCGAGCCTCGAGCTACGTCTCAGGGGCTACCCTCGGGCTACCGGGAAGTGTGTGGTTGCGGTCGTCTCTTGACCCGAAGTCACCAAGGGCTATACACTCTTTGTATTTAGGGATTGTTATACTTGACATTATTTTGGGAACAATTCATAATTCGCTATGCGGATCATCAGCAAGAAGAGGCTGCGGGAGTGTTGGGAGCGACATGCGGACGCCGAAGAGCCGCTGCTTGCCTGGTATAGGGAAGTCGTGAAGGAGGAGTGGGAGACGCCGGTACAGATAAAGGAGAAATACCCGAATGCCCGCATTCTCGGTGACAGCCGGGTAGTCTTCAATATCAAGGGTAACCATTATCGGCTCGTGGCGAAAATCAACTACCCGGGACGCATTGTCTATGTCCGCTTTGTGGGAATACATGCCGAATATGACCGCGTGAATGTTCTGGAGGTATAAGATGGTCACTGGAAAGATCAAGCCGGTCCGGACCGAGCGGGATTATGAGGCTGCGCTGGCGCGGATCGACGCGTTAATCGATGCAGCGCCCGGCAGCCCGGAGTTCGATGAGCTCGACATTCTCGTTGATCTGGTTGAACTCTATGAGAGCAAGCACGAGCCGATGGGCTATCCGAGTCCGTTCGCTGCGATTGAGTTCCGCATGGAGCAGGGCAATTTGCGGCCGCGTGACCTGATCCCTTTCATCGGGAGCCGAGCGAAGGTGTCCGAGGTGCTCTCCGGCAAACGTGCCATCACTATGTCGATGGCGCGGGCGCTTCATCAGCGTCTTGGCATTCCGGCGGATGTATTGCTGCGCGAGCCGGATGTAGACCTGGACGATCCACTGGCTGAGCTCAATTGGAGTCGGTTTCCGGTCAAGAACATGGCGAAGCTGGGCTGGATTCGACATGGTCCCAACCTGGTGAAACGCGCCGAAACGATTATACGCGGATTGATTGACCGGGCGGGGGGACCGGATGTCGCCTGTGCTGCCCTCTACCGAAAGAACGATCATATGCGCACAAACGCCAAGGTGGACGCCTACGCCCTCAAAGCCTGGTGCTGGCAGGTGCTGGCAACGGGAAACAAGAACCCACCGCAGACGGAGTACGTATCTGGTACCGTGACGCCGCACTTCCTCAGGGAGATTGCGCAGTTGAGTTGGTTTGAAGATGGTCCACGATTGGCCAGAGAGGTGTTGGCAAAACACGGCATCGAGCTGGTGATCGTGCCGCATTTACCAAGGACCTATCTCGACGGCGCTGCGCTCCGACTCAAGGACGGCCGGCCGGTGGTCGGGCTGACCCTGCGCTACGACCGGATCGACAATTTCTGGTTCTGCCTGTTGCACGAACTGGCACACGTGGGTCGCCACCTGGACAACGACCAGGGCAATGCCTTTATCGATGACCAGACGCTCCGCGGGGTGGAAGGCAGACGGGAAGACCCAAGAGAGGCGCAGGCCGACGAATGGGCAATCGAGGCACTCGTCCCTCAGGCGGATTGGGAAGCGAGCGCGGCACGGGAGCGTCCGACACCCATGGCGGTCATGAATCTGGCCCATGCGCTGCAAGTCCATCCGGCGATCATCGCCGGCAAGGTTCGCTATGAGCAACAGAACTATCGGCTACTGTCGCAGTTTGTGGGTACAGGCGAGGTCCGCCGGCAGTTGGGAAGCATGACGTGAGGGTGAGGTAAACATGTCGATTACAGGCTCCAGTCGAGAACCAGTGGACCTTCTGGACACATTCTTCGGGTGTGTTCGGGACTGTCCCAAAGTCCCTGCCGTGGAGACAGGGGACGGGGCGTACTCTTATGAGGAGATCGCGTCGCTCGCGTCTCAAATGGCGGCAACCATCCAACAGCTCACGGAAAATCCGTACCCTCGGGTACTAATCGCCCTGCCGTCTTCACAACGGGCGTATGCGGCAATGCTCGGGTCCCTCATTGCGGGAGGTACATTCTGTCCCGTCGAGATAACAGAAACGGGACCTGAGGAGCGAAACGCGGCAATCTGCAAGGATTTTGCGCCCCAGGCCGTGCTCTATGAGAACACGCGACCAAGCTTTCTTTCTGCTTTGCCAGATACAACTCCGAGTGCCGACCTAATGAAACCGCTGTCGATGCGATCGGTGAGCCCTGCTACCGACCGGAGTGATGTGGCATACATCGTTTTTACCTCAGGCTCGACGGGCCGTCCGAAGGGCGTAAAGATGAGCCGGCGAGGCTTTTCGCACTTCCTTAGCGTATGCCAGAGCTACTTCAATTTGTCTCCAGGTGAAAAGTGGGGTCAATGGTCACGTCTCGCGCACGATCTCGGCGTCATGGACGTATTCATGGCGCTCACGCAGCGCGGCACTTTGGTCCCACTAAGTGAAGCAGAGCGGTTGAGGCCAGCGAGAGTCATCAGGGATAGACGCATTTCGGTATGGCAATCAGTTCCAAGTGCGCTTAAATTCATGATACGTAGCAACCGGTCGACGGGCGAGTATTTGGCCTCTCTCCGTGTGATGAGTTTCTGCGGAGAACCCCTACGTCGCGAACAGCTTCAGGCGTTGTTCAACGCCTGTCCAGACCTCACCGTCTTTAATACCTATGGCGCTACTGAAACCATTGGTTTCAATACACTCAACCGTTTGACTGCTAAAAACTTTATGGACTCCTGCGAGCTGGGGTCGGTCGCCATCGGAGAAGACGTCCTTGGTTGGAGTATTCACCTGTGTGGTGATCATGGCGATGAGGAAGGTGAAATCGTCGTAGCCGGTGACTTTCTTAGTGCCGGTTATTGGAACGATGAAGAGCGAACCCAGGCAGCCTTTCGCCAGGTTAAATTCGCCGACTCGCTCACCCAGCGATGTTACTTCACCGGGGATTGGGGAGTACGGCGGGGCGGGCGTCTTTACTGTGCGGGACGTATAGACCGGCAGATAAAGATCAACGGTGAGCGTATCGAACTCGAAGAGATTGACAGCCGGCTTCGCCAGATGGATTTCCCCGATGCCTACACTATCTGTAAGGACGGCAATTTGTACGCCTTCGTCGAATCGATTGAGCCACTCAATCAGGAGCAGATTCAGGACTCCTTACGACCCTCACTCCCATTCCACGCCATTCCACGAGTGATCCGCACATTGCCGAGCCTGCCGCGGAATCAGAGTGGGAAAATCGATCGTGAGGCACTTCTCCGGGAGATAGAATCGTGACATCGTACACTCTACCACCAGATCCGTTTGACGTTGTCGCAAAGGCTCTTAAATGCCCCAAGGAGTCTCTCTCCAGAGAATCTAAGATGCTTCGGCATCACAAATGGGACAGTTTGGGTCACGTGGAGATTATTGACGCTATCGAGGACGTACTGGAAGTCGATATCTCTGATGACGGAGCAGAGGAGCTGAAGACCATGGAGGCCATTTGTGAATTCTTTGATCGTCAGTCTCGAACGAACGGAGAGTAATGGACAAATTCGGTTCGATACGGATACACGCAATCATCCTCACACAGGACCGGACCGAGGTGCTCGAACGCAGCGTTGATACGGCGCTCATGAAACTGGGGCGATGCGATGTTCTGACGGTTCTTGATGATTCTACGGCGAGGGGTGCGGCGGAGAATGCCTATCTACTGACTACTGTAGCGCGCAAGTCGCCTGCAATGGTCACGCACCTTATGCCCGCCCAATTATACGAGACAATCGCAGAGGTGACGGGTGGGTCAGCATTGGAGTGGCAATTCAGGACGGCTCAGCGCGACATTGCTCCACTGCGGAACCTCGCTCTTCTGCTCTCGGCTGCGGTAAGAGCACGCACGACTATTCTCATAGATGACGATATTTGCGGTTTTGACCTTGAACTGACGCACGAGCGTCTTGAACAACTGGCAGCTAGGTCCCAGGGCTTGATCGTCGGCGCTGAGATCGGTGGCCAATCAGAAATGGATACGCTCACTCGGCTGCACGAGTCGATTCGACGGCTGGAGTCGCGGCAGATCAATTGCACGGCTAGTAGTGATGACATGGGGGATATCGACTGCGGATGGGTGAGCGCTGGGTATATGGCATTCAACCTCCATCCGACACAATTATTCGCTTTTCCGCCTGGGTATAACGAGGACTGGCTGTGGTGTTTGCTACACAGTATCAGCGGGAAGGTCCGAGTCGTACGTAGTGAGCAGGTCGTGCAGCATGCTCCGCCAGAACCACGGCGCCCGACTCCTAGTGATATCCTATTTGAACTGGCCGGTGACCTGGTGTTTGATTGCCTGTGTGTACATCGCGAGGCGGAAAAACGGACTCCTCTGGCGACACTAGATGCTCTTGCTCAATACACGCCCAGTCCCGAGGTGCTGCCGACCACACGTATCGCTGAGGTGATGGCACTGGCCCATCAATCAACATCAGATGGGCCAGTGCGGTCGGGCTTGAACGACTATGGCTTGAGTGCGGTAGAGGCGGTACTGCGCTCTGGAGAATTGTATATGAGGGAAAGGACGATTCTGCAGGATTGGTGCGCTGACGCAATCACTAAGCATACGTCTTATTCGTCGTTGCCTACTCACGAGACAATACAGCATGCCATGGCGGCGGTGATGCTTGAAGGGAGGAAATAGTGGAGACAACGCTACGGTTTCGAAGCTTCGACGGCACATCCTTGGAGGGCGTTTACACGAGTGGGGCTGTAGGAGGTAAAGGCATCGCGATCCTCATACATGGGATTACGTCATCGCGAGACGAGTTCGGTCTATTCTCCGGGCTCTCAGAGCACTTGGCAAAAAAAGGGATACCATCATTCAGGTTCGACTATCGATGTCACGGTGTGAGCAAACTGCCAATGAAGACAATGACGCTGGCCGGGATCGTCAACGACATTGAGGCCGCAGCGGCTGCGGCACTGGTACACGCACACGCATCATCTGTTCATGTGATTGGTATGAGCTTTGGCGGTGGACTGTCGGCCTATTGGGCCGCAAAAACGCGGGTTCCCGTCAGGTCTGTAGTCATGCTAGCGCCGGTGATTGATTATGAGGAGGATGTATTAGGGCAGCACGGGGCAATCGTTGACGGCAAGTTGCGTGAGGAAATGGCCCAAGGGCTCCAACGGCAAGGGTATGTGGAGACGGACGATATTCCGTATGGCGCAGCCCTGCTGAACGAACTCCGCTTCATTTCCGGGGCCGAAGGATTACCGCAGCTTAAGTGCAATGCCCTCATTCTCCACGGCGACGAAGATTCGATCGTGCCATACTCTTCATCCGAACGTTTTGCACGGATGTATGAGCATTGTAAGCTGATCAATATCCCCGGCACCGACCACGGATTCGGAGTGGGTGATGATGAAGACTTGTCGTCGCCTGCGACCAAGGCGAAACACCGCGAGGTGTGGGGCATTATCTCTCGATTCATTGAGGAGGCTGACCACTAATGAGTGTCGAAATAGACAAAACGGCTCGTGTCCACCCCGCGACCCGTTTTAACGGGAATGTGTCAATCGGCTTCTGTAGCTACGTTGGTTATGAGGCAACTGAAGAAGAGCCTGTTTCCGTTGGGGACGGTGTCTGCATTGGCGCTTTCTGTCTAATCGAGGGCGGAGTGCATCTTAAGGACCGTGTGGAGGTGGACCACTATTGCCGGATATCGTACGGCTCCCGGATCGAAACGGGAACCCGTGTACTTTATCGCGCTCAGATCTTCGATGAGGTCTCGATCGGCGAGAACTGTATCATTGCCGGAGAGTTGGTTGACCGGACAATTGTCGAAGACTGGGTGAGATTTCAGGGCGAAACAGCGCACTCGCACGCTGATGCAACTGGCAACTGGGACGACACCGTGGAGCCTTCCCCGATCATCAAGTGCGATAGCGTTGTGGGGGTCGGTGCGATCCTTATTGGTGGAATAACGATAGGACCGCGCGCTTACGTCGCCGCAGGAGAGCGCGTAACATGCGATGTGCCGGAAGGGATGGTCCTGCGAGATGGAAAGTTACGTCCAATTACCGACTTTCGTGGGCTGATCAAGCTGAGGGGCGTGTGAGCGAGGGAACCGACGTATTGCAACTCGTTGTGGTCACGGTGCATGCTGCAGGATGGGATGAGCGTGCCGTTTACGGATTCCGCCATGGCGTGACAGAGGTGGTACAACGAGTCGAACAACGCCTCAAGGAAAATCATCCAGAGGTAGAAGTCCAGGCGACGTTTTTGAATTCCGAGCAAGCAGGCGAGGAGCGGGAGTGGCAGTCTGTGTGCGCAGTCGCTGTTCTTGACGTGAGCGAGAGCGGCGAGAAGCTAGCCCTGTGCGCTGGGCGTCTGCAAGGGGCTCGTATACCCGTAATTTTTGTAGGTGGTATAGAATCTGAGCCTACTGCCAAGCGATTGAATTGGAGAAATTCAGGCTCGATTCTGTATCGCTCGGTAGATGAACTCTTCCAGCCCGATTCCGCATTCGAGACCGAGCTTTTTCGGGCGGTTCCTGAATCGCGGATCCAGGAAGAATTGATCTTCCGATTCTGGTTTCCACGAGAAACAAGCACCATCTGGGTCGTATGCCCGCAAGATCACAATCCTAGCGAGTATGCGGATCGCTCGAATCCCGATTATACCTACCTGGACAAACTCGGTGACCAAGATGCACTGCTTGAGCTTCTGGTTTTCCTCTCACGACATTATCCCAACGCTACGATCCAACACTTCAGTTCCGGCGATCTCCCCGACGGTCATACGAGTGGCAACCTCGTTGTGCTCGGCGGCCCCGGCTCTACTTCTGACATCGGGAATAGCGTTTGTAAGGAGATGATGGCGGAAATCCGCTCACGGGTGTCCTATTCAGACGACTGTGAGCAGATGATGGTAAGAACAGACAAGGATGCACCGTTGGAACTCCGTGCGGAGTACCGCAATGGAGCAGGCGACGCCGCCGCGGGACAGCCGCGGATACATGAGGACGTTGGGTATTTTGCTCGTTTTCCCAATCCGTTGAACGAAGAGTCCACAGTGGTTCTTGTGAACGGCATCCACACCACGGGTGTGCTTGGCGCCGCCAAAGCTTTCAGCGAGCGCCGGGAGGCACTGCCGAATTTCGACACGGTGCTGAGGAAGGGTGAAAGCTCGACTGGCTTCGAGTGCTATTTCAAGGTTTCTGTACTGGGCGGTCATGTTCGAGTGCCATCGCTGGAAAGTGAACAAGTATTTCGTGTATTGCCGAACGGCAGCAGTCCACCACCAAACCAAGAGAGACTCACAAGCGAAGCGGACAGCCGGCAGTCGGTAACGATCCTATTCATTGCCGGAGATCGAGGGGGCTCCCAGCAGAATCAGCTCCAGATTCCCAAAGAATATGATGAGATCCAAGGTGCGTTGCGTGCGAGCGAACATAGAGACTTGATCTCTCTAGCACCTGCCATTCTGGCTGCCACCCGAGAAAAGCTTGCCCACGCGTATCGTCATAGACCAAAGATCGTCCACTTTGCCGGACACGGAGACGAGCGCAGTCTCTCAATTATTGAAGTCCATCCTGGATTGGCGTACGAGACCGCTCTCAGTGCGGAGGAGTTCCGTGAAGTATTGAAAACGATAGAAGAAGACGTGATGTTATGTGTGTTAAACGCCTGCGATTCGGAAGAGCTTGCCCGTGACTTGGTGGATGCTGGGGTCGTGGAGTACGCGATCGGGTGGCCGAGTGAAGTCCCAGACTCCACTGCTATCACCCTCAGCCGGTCATTGTATGGAGCCTTGGGGGACGGTCGGACGATGTCCGATGCGTTCGATATCGCCAAGGTCGCGTGCGGGCCGAGCGAGGTGCCGGTGCTCATCTCTGGTGAGCACGCTCCTAGCGGCTCGCTCGTTAGAGGTAGGGAGGAAGACTGATGACTGCCGTAGCGGATATGATGGGGCGACTGGCGGGTGATGTCTGGCGGCTTTCTCATCCGTTCAGTGATGATCTACTTCAGGCGAATGCGCTCCTTCATAATAGCGCTGCGACAGAAGCGGAAATGGCTGAATGCGTGAACCTATGGTGCCTGCAAAGGCAGCCCTGTCAGTTTGGGCGTGTCGCAGCCAAACAAGGTCGCATCCATTTCTGTTTCCTCTCTGAGGAGGCAGTGTCGAGCTGGAGCGATGACGAGATCGCTGAGAAAATCACCGAAGAGAAACGACTGTGGAAACAGAGAGCCGCATTCGATCCTGTCCGGAGTGCTCACAGCTTCGTACTTGTCGTGGCCGCACCGAAGGTAGCCTTCGCCGCACCAGACCAACACCTGCGCGCATTTAGCGACCGCATTCTGGAATTAGCCGGATGGGGAACTAACTCGCGCGGAGCACATCAGTCTAATACGGTGACCAGCGACTTCCTCTATTTGAAGGACCCAAACAGCGATGCGTTCTATGGATACCAGTTTAATCTGGACTACTTCGCGTGTGCAGGGGACGGCCGATGGTGGCACGATCATCGCTTCCCTGGAGGTATCGCGTTCACCGCAAATAGTCCCGGACACATGATCGCTTTCCGCGACTGGTATCAGCAAAAGACAGATAGTCGTGAATGGGCATTGAAGCAGGCTATGGTCACGATCCAGAATGCAAAACCGACCCGTGGGACAGATAGCACTGAGCCAACGGAGCAAGGACGAGCGACATGGCTGCGTCCGGTCGGTCCAGACGGGAGGGCGTTGGCCGCCGATGTTGTTTGTCCCTTATCTCAGGTTCCGACAGTCCTGGAAGGCAAGGACTGGACCCGCTATGAGGGCGTACTTCACACGGACCACGCCGTTCGGGAGGAGTTTTTCCTGGACCGAGAAGTCGCGCCGACAGCTTCGAAGCCATACCTCATGGACTTTACATATCTGTATGACGAGAAACAGGAGGATTTCAGAGAGTTCACTCAGGGAAAACCATTCTCGGTTGAGGAGGTTTTTGCGGAAATCGGGCGACCGGAAGATTGGACACATCGAGGGAATAGGGCGGTTTCCTCGCGTACGCCTGATGACGTTGTGGAGATCGCCAAGCAACTTGAGGCATGTCGAAATTGGGAAGTCCCACCAGAGTTCGTTTTTGGCGACGACTGACCCTCGCACAATTAGTATGAAGGACAAGGTGGTGGGACACCAAGTTTGGAAATAAGAAAAGCTTAAAATCCTCCCAAAACTTAAGGCAACCTCGCCTCCATTACTCCGTCATCATGGAGAGAAGGGATTTCTCCCGGAGAAAACCCCTCGTTGCATACTATTTAAGTCCCTGTTGTAAAAAGACTTTCGCCCAAAACAGATCATATGAGGAATATGCTGTAGAGAAAAATTAGCCGCCCATTTCAGAAAGCGATGGACGTAAAAGGAAGTCTTGGTATGATACAGCCATGGCGAGGAAGGTGCAAAAGGAGCAGAAACCAACAGTTCAACTGAAAAAAAAGGAGGCACGACCACAGGCAAAACGGGCCGTGAAGAAATTGGTCCCAAAGAAAAAAACAGGGGCCACAGAAAAGGAGGTCAAGAAGAGTGAGCCGGACCGGAGGCAACCAAAAGAGATGCCGTCCAAGGAGTGGCTAGAAGCTTTCTTCTTCAGCCTCCTCGTCTTTCAACTCCAAGAGTTTTTCCGTTGGTGCTGGGGCAATATTGACAAAAAACAAACCCGTAAAATCGCAGCCGCACTGTACCGTGAGACCTTTTTCCCCTTTGAGTCAATGCCGGAGCATAAAAGGCTTCCCATCTGGCGGCAGACGAAGGTGGGACGCTTTATCCATGGTCTGACGAGTACAAACGTAGCACGGCTGGAAAAAATTACTCGGCAATGGGCCGAAGAAACAGGGCAGAGTGTCGATCACATAAGGAGAGACGAGGAATAAAACGTCGCCCTCATGCCATCAAAAACAGACTCAAAGACTTTGAGACCCCTTACTCGCGTCCCTGCGTTTCGGCAAAAACGTATTTGCCGTCCCGTTTTTCGATCCACTGCCCGCGGCCCGTTGTCTGTCCATCCGTATCAAGCTGGGTGCGGATGATCTCCAGCTCTTCTTCCATAGGTGGAGCTAGCGTTTCAATGGTCGGGGCTATTTTCGGCTCAAAGGACATCTCGGCCAGAACCATATCGACCGTGACAAACGGTGAAATCGCCATAAGCATCAGCTCACACGACTTTTCTTCATAGCCGAACATCGCCCACGGGGTGAACACGCGCCAGGGACCGGTGCCTGGGGGCAGGCCGTTTGCCTCGCGCGCCCCCGGTCCGTCGAGAAAGCCCGGTGATGAAACAAAGTCCACCCGTTCGGGGAACTTCCGCTTTTGTTGGTCGGTCATCAGAATGGTGCGCCAGCATTGGGCTGCAATCGTATCGGCGCCACCCGGCCCGCCAAAACGCCGGCCCCGACCACCCTCGTATTCTCCCAGGACGGTCGAGTTGATATTGCCGTAACGGTCCACCTGGAGGGTGTTGAGGATACCGACATCGACATAGCCGAGTTGGGCAAAATTGCCCGCCGTATTCATCGTCCCCCACTGGAGGGCGCGATAGCCGGCGCGTGAGGCCACCATGGTCATCAGCGGGTCCCAGGGCATCATGGATTGCGGGGCAATCACGCCATCCTCGGTCATGTATTGGACGCCTGAGGCGTACAGCCGCTGCGCCAGTAGAATGCTGTATAAAGGTTCTCCGCCGCCACCGACCCAATAACTTTTTTCTTCCTCAATGACCCGCGAGACGCTACAGATCAAATGCTCTCGTTCCGCAAAATGTGTGGCCGGTGTCATATCGAGTATCCCTCCCGAATGGTTTCGCGTCGTTGTAACTCTTGGAGTTTCTTCCACCCTACGCGCTTTTCCAACATTTCGTCGTTCGAATCGACACTATACACCCATTTCTCAAGATAGGGTTGCAGGTCGCCGCGCATGGTCCCGCCGAAACATTCGACCACATGCTGGACATCTGAGGCATAACGTCCTTGGACCGTCCCCGGATAGGCGCCAAAAGGGGCATGAACGACGGCATCAACCGTGAAGTGGGGGATGGATGTCCGGGCCGGGTCACGTCGAAATTCGTCCGTTTCTATGATTTCTTCGGCGGACACAATGACCTTTTTGGACGCCAGAGCACAATCAACATGGGAGATCCCAGTGCCAAAGACACGGGCATTGCCGTACACGTCAGCCTGATGCACATGGATGATCGAAACATCCGGGTTCAGCGCCGGCAGCAGGACAACTGGCTTGCCCGAAAACGGGTCCTTGACCAACTTGGCCCCGGACTGGGGAAAGCCGTCGCTCCCGCCAAACGAGCGCACGCCAATAAACGGCAAACCCTGGGCGCCGGCCTGTAGACGATACGTCATGACCACATTTGAGTACTCATAGGTCTGGAGGCGACCGGCCGCAACCGCCTTGGACAACCACGGGCCAAAACCAACAAAACCAATATCCGCTCTGGTGGCACAGCCGCCTTCGACCAGCAGCGCGAGCGCCACATAGGTGAATTTCCCGCAGACCCACAGGTCTTTTTTCTGTTGGCGAATAATCTCGCGGATCAGCGAACTCGGACCCCGCTGGAAGTAGTTGCAGTCGTAGGCCACATAGTCCCCATCAGAGACAAACTTCTCAATGGCCTCGTGCTCGTTCATCACTTTATGCACGAGCGTCCGCGGCTTATTGTCCCGCACCCAGGCGCGGAATCCGTCGGGATCAGGCGGAAGGTATGCGCCCTGTCCCTCTGCCAGAATTTCCATGTGCAGCAGCCTCCTCACAAAGTCCAGACAGGTCTTTGCGTATGCTTGATAACGTGCCGCCTGGATACCACAGTCCCGGGAGACGTGCCAATGCCACGAGAGAGCGGCCATCCTTTTCGGGCTTGCACTCCGCAGGTCCTTCCTCTATCGATGCTCCTATCCGCAATGGTTTATTTGAGACGGTTCAGACCCGGCTCGGTCAGCAAGAGAGGATTGGGGAGGTGAGAGTGCGTGTTGCGTGGTTCACGGCCTTCCTGCTCGCAGGCGTGTTGGCTCAAAGAGTAAACGTGTCCTCCAATAGCCATGAGATGCTGGACACGTTTACTCTTTCCAGAGCGGCCGACCTTGATGATGGGCAGACGCGGACACTCCTGGGCTCGACACCTTTTCAGGAGACCTTTCAGCAATACCCGGCCGGTGTCTTTCCGTCGGGCTGGAAGATACGTGGCAGCGAGGCGACTGCGCAGGCCGTCTACCACATTGCCGAGGAAGAGGGCAATCGGTTTCTCCAGGCCTATGCCAACAACCAGGATGTCCAGATCGGCATAGAACATATATGTGAGCCTCAGGACTACCCCATTTTGCGCTGGCGCTGGCGCGCAACCAAACTCCCTCTCGGCGCCAACGAACGAGCGAAGAAAACGAATGATTCGGCCGCGGCCGTCTACGTAATTTTTGGGAGCCGCCTGCTGCCGCGGGCGATTAAATACGTCTGGAGCTCGACGCTCGCGGTTGGCACGCGTTTCGACAGCCCGGTCTATTGGCGTGCCAAGGTCGTCGTCTTACAGCGTGGGCCGGCCGAGCCCGGTGAGTGGCGACAGGAAAGCGTGGATTTCTACCAGGACTATAAAGACCTGTTTGGCTTTGAACCGGGAAAGGTCCGGGGCATCGCCGTGCTCTCGGACTCCGACACGATGACCAGTGTATCCGAGGCGGCCTATGACGACTTTATGCTGCTGCCGGAAAAGACCCCTGCTTTGCTCAACCCGGAAGCGGCGGCGGTCACGCTCCCCCTCATGTGAAGGGTGAGGGCCTGACCGCGCGGCATAGGGGCGGTCCGTGACCCGTAGTGCCTATTCGTTATCGTACTGCAGATCGTGCGCCACCCGCTCGACCGACTTGCCGGCCGGGTCAAAATAGTTCAGCGTTTCGGTGCTGATATCCCCACCATAGATATGGACGCTCACAACTGGCTCATCAGTCTGGTTCAGAAAATCATGAACTTCTTCATTCGGAGACAGGACGTGAGCGACCTCGCCCGGCCGGAGATCGAGCGCGGTGGTTTCGCGCAGTTCCGCATACCCCAGCTGTGTCCCGGCGTCGAGACGTTTATACCGGATGGTATGGAGCTGGTTCCGATATACGCCTTCGACGACCCAGTTCCCGGCATGATCGTGCACCCCGCTCGATCCGCCCGGAGGCCAGATTGCGGCCATAATATTAAAGCAGTCTTCAGGCCCACGATGGAGGCGATACAGGGTGAAGTCTTTATGCTCGGTAGTAATACGACCAGGAGCCGGCTGACAATATTCTTCCGGCAGGCTGCCGGCGGCCAGAAAACGTTCCAGCAGCGGTTCAGCCGCCGCAACAATCGCGGCGTGTTCCTTTTCACGAGCGACCAGCGCTTCCACATCTTCGGCGAGCTGTTCGAGCGTGTATAGGGCGTCGTCTTGATATGCGAGATTACTCATAATATTCCCTCCCTTTTTTGTTCTTGTTGCTGACTCCACGCTGAAAAGCAAGAGGTTTGGGTTTTCCTTCCTCCCTTGACAAGCGCACCGCGCGTGTCAGAAATGTCTCTTCGGATATTCGTATTCCCCCGCAAAGAGTAAACGTATCCAGCATCTCTCTAGCATTGGAGGATACGTTTACTCTTTTAACGCTATGTGTAAGGAGTTTCTATTTTCATGGCCCAAGCTCAATCTCTCCGAACCCTGCTTTCCCAGGACCGATTTCTCATGGCCGCAGGTGCCTATGACGTCATTTCCGCCCGGCTTGTCGAAGAAGCCGGATTTCCGCTGGTATACTACTCCGGCGGTGTCTCTGCCGGCGCGCTCGGCTATCCGGACTTTGGGATGCGGACGCTGACCGAGATGGTTATCCAGCTCGAAGGCGTCTGCCGTGCGGTGAGCGTCCCGGTTATTGCTGATGCTGAAGCGGGATTTGGTTCCGTCCTGAATGTGGTCCGCATGGTCCAGGAATATGAGCGGATTGATGTGGCTGGTCTCCACATTGAGGATCAGGATGTGCCGCGACGCTGCGGTCATCTGGCTGGAAAACGTTTGGTCTCGGCCGCTGACCATGCTGCCAAAATTAAGGCGGCAGTGGACAACCGCACGAATCCTGACACCGTCATCATTGCCCGGATCGACGCGATTGCCGTGAGTGGACTTGACGATGCTATGGCACGGGCGTCCGTCTATCTGGAGTCCGGGGCCGACATGCTGTTCTTTGAGGCGTTTGAGTCCGTCAAACAGATGGAGCGGGTCTGTCGTGAATTTTCGGCTACTCCCCTCATTGTGAATATGGTTGAAGGCGGCAAGACGCCATTCTTGCCCGCTCGTGATCTTGAGGATCTCGGCTTTTGCCTTGTCATCTATCCGGTGACCAACGTCCTTGCCGCTACGTATCACATGAAAAAGACGTTGCAGACGCTCCGAGAGACGGGCACAACGCAAGGGGCGTGGCACGAGATGTTGCCGTTTAATGATGTTTTCAACGGATTGCTCGGCTGGGACCAAGCCCTGGATTTTATCGATCACTATACGCAAACCGAGTGACAGGCATGCCAGATTCTGATAACGTACTTCGTCCTGACCCCATTGATCTGCCTGCGCTATCGGTCGCCGAGCAGGCGGCTCAACTGGTGCAGCTTGAGGCCACAGATCGGCAAGAGTTCCTCCTCTCGGCAAAGAATGGTGTAGCAATAGTCCGGGCGCTCTCCTCCGAGACCTTATTGTATACGCTCAAGGAGATTGGGCTGCACGATGCGGTCGGACTCCTGGCAATGGCCTCGCCCGAACAGGTGCGGGACCTGCTCGACCTGGACTGTTGGCGCAAGGACAGATTGGATGACGGGCGCGTGACGAACTGGCTGATGCTGCTCGATGAAAGCGGGAGCAGTAAGCTGGCCGAATGGATTTTGCACGCCGACATCGAATTCCTGGTCCTCCTGATTCAACGCCACTTTGAGGTTGTCCGCAAAGTGGATGTCGAGGAGGAACCTGACTTTGACGAGTCCAAATATTTCACCTTCGATGATCAATATCTCCTCCGCTTCCGGGGTGAGTCAGAGCCGATTTTATATCTCCTGCTTGAGCAGCTCCGCACGCTCGATTACCGCATGTATCTGCATGCGCTCGAAAACAGTTTGTTTGAACTCGAAGGTGGTCTTGAAGAACAGGCGTTTCGCTGGCGAGCGGCGCGACTCGAAGATCGTGGCTATCCGAAATATGAGGAGGCGCAAGCGCTCTTCCGCTTTATCCCGCCGGACTCCATTTCGTTGCAGGCCTATCCACGTCCCCCCGACACGCTGCATCCTGCCACCGGGGACGACCCTATTAGGCCGCCCGATCATGCCTTAGCCCTCCTCGCCGAGCCCACGTCTTTTTTCTCCCTGGTATTGGCGAGCCTGCCACGCCAGACGATTGCACAGGTCGGTCAGGAACTCGCCTATCTGACCAATAGTATTGTCACGGCGGAGGCCCGCGATACCGGAGAAGTCAGCGAAATTCGTCGCTGCGTCGGCATGGCGCACGACTATGTCAATATTGGTCTGTCCTACGCGGCCAAAGAAGATGAGGTAGCGGCGCACGAACTCCTCCAGACGACGCAGATGCGTCCGTTCTTCCAGATCGGCTGGGGCTTGTTGCAGCGGCTCCAGCAGCAGGCCGGTCTCATGGCCACGCAGTTAGAGGAGAGCGGTCTGTCCGCATGGGAGAGCTATCTCGATCCGCCGTTTCGCGAGATGTATGCCGGGCTCAGGCGACGCGAGCCACTCTTTTTTGTTGGTCTGGAGACACCGGGCGAAATCGTGTCCCGACGCTTTGAGCACCTGTCTGAAGTGCGGCAGGTCGAATCGCTGCTGGCTCAGATCCCGACCTGGTTCCGGGTCTTCCGGCGCTGGGCCATACTGCCTGAAGAAAAGGCGCCGGAAGGCGTCGGCCTGGCCGCGCTCTGGAATACGGCCTTTGCGCGTTGGGTACTCGGCTCTTCTCTTAAGAAGCAGCTCACCATTCACCCCTTGAACCGGGCCGAGCTTCAGGCGCTTCACACTCGGCTTCCACAGGCAACGCTCGGGGAACGTTGGGAGACCTTTCAGACGCAATTTCTATCCCCCCAACCCCCCTTCGTAAGGGGAGCTCACCGCTCACCGCTCGTAATCACGCCACAGGAGTTGTCCGCCCTGGGCCCCCTGGCGGCCTACGCGCGCGACACACTTGAAGAGGTCCTGGTCATCGATATGCAGACCGCCGACCTCCACTTTATCGAGGGGCTCCTGGTCGTCGAGTAGGCACGGTGGCACACCCTGCCCGGCACATGAAAGGGAATACAGCATGGAACACCTCAGCGACAAAGTTGCAGTCATTACGGGTGGAGCCAGTGGGATAGGTTTTGCCACCGCCCGCCGGCTGGCCAGTCGCGGCGTCCGACTCGTGTTAGCCGATATTGAAGAGTCGGCCCTGGACCGGGCAGCCACCGAGCTAGCGGCCACGGGCACCGCCGTAGAAGGGGTGGTCTGTGATGTCGGCGACCTGAAGGCGGTTCAACACCTGGCCGACACCGCGTTTGAGAAAATGGGCGCGGTGCATATTGTGTTCCATAATGCCGGGGTTGCCGTTGGCGGGCCAATCGCTGAGATGCAGCATAGTGACTGGGAGTGGACCCTGCGGGTCAATTTATGGGGGCCGATCCACGGTGTTGAGGTCTTTACGCAGCGCATGATCGCCCAAGGCCAGGGCGGGCATATGCTGTTTACCGCCTCGTTTGCCGGCTTGGTCCCTAATGTTGGGCTTGGTCCGTACTGTGTTTCCAAGTATGGGGTCGTGGCTTTAGCCGAAGTCCTGCGTCGAGAGCTGCGAGCGCACGACATTGGCGTGTCGGTCCTGTGTCCGATGCGGGTGGCCACCAATATCGGGCACTCGGAGCGCAATCGCCCCAATGAGTTGGGTGGCCCGGAGGCGTCACCGCCGGTGCTCGACCAGGGAGAGGACAATCAAAATCTCGCCGGTCGGGTTCTGGACGTAGATGATGTTGCCGCGCAAGTCGTGGATGCCGTTGTTGCCAACCGGCTCTACATCCTGCCTCACGAGGAGAGTCGGACGCCCATCCGGCGGCGGTTTGAACGGATCGATCAGACATTTGAGGAGCCGAGGGAGGGCTAAGAGCGCCCAGGGGTGGAGGTGCAGCCTTCCGTCAGTTCGCGTATGACACGTTGCTTGTACCGCCTGTCCTGCTGCATCCGTCGAGCCTCGTCGTGGTCGACACTGGTCGTACCGGCGTAGATTTTTCCCCAGCTCATCAGCTCTACCAAGACGGGAATCAGGGCGACGCCCTTCTCGGTCAGCGTGTAGACGATCTGTCTCCGGTTCTCGGGGTCGGGCTGCTTGGAGATAATACCGCTGCCCTCAAGCCGGTTGAGCCGATCGGTTAGGATGTTGGTCGCGATACCTTCGGCCGAGGCAAGGAATTCCTTAAAATAATGCTTCCTCAGCATGACCATGTCGCGCACGATCAGCAGGCTCCACTTATCGCCCAGCAAATCCAGAGAGCAACTAATCGGGCAGCCGGACCGGCGTGTCTCTGCGTTGGACCCCATATCCCATTCTCTTTACCCTAACCACTTGCATTACACAATCAGTTGAGGTATTCTCCCACCGCTTGCTTTTTGCAAGTGATAGAGACAAATGCAAAGGACCTGTTGAGTCAAATAGGGAAGAAATAGGTATGGCAGAATCAAAACCAGTTGCAGCGATAACCGGAGTGGGCCCCGGCTTGGGCGCCGCGCTCGCCCGCCGCTTTGCCCAAGGCGGCTATGCTGTCGCCATCAATGCCCGCCGGGCAGACTATCTGCGCTCATTGGCTGAAGAAATCAGAGCGACAGGCGGGCGCGTGTTAGAAGTCCCCGCCGATATGGGAGACCGCACTCAGGTCGAAGCAGCGTTTCAATCCATTCGTGAGCAGCTCGGTTCGCCCGAGCTGCTCCTCTATAACGCCGGCAGCGGCGTCATGGGCACGATCACTGATATCACCCCAGAGCAGTACGAAACGATCTGGCGCGTCAACGGCTTTGGTTCATTTCTCAGCGCGAAGGAAGTCGCACCGGACATGATCGCACGCGGACGCGGCACGATGCTGTTTACCGGCGCCACGGCAGGCGTAAAGGCGGGTGCTCGGTCAGTAGCGTTTGGCCCGGCCAAGTTCGCCATGCGCGGGCTGGTGCAATCCTTAGCGCGTGACCTTGGCCCCAAGGGCATTCATGTCGGCTGGATCAACGTCGACGGCTTCATCGACATCCCCGGCCGAGACGTGCCACAGTTCACAGCAGAGGATATGCTGAAACCTGAAGCCATTGCCGAAACCTACTGGCATGTGGCTCATCAGGACCGAAGCGCCTGGACAACCGAGCTTGAGGTCCGGCCGTTTAAAGAGAAGTTCTGAGGGGATTGTCACAGTAGCACAGAGAGCGGAAAGCCGTGCGGAGAGCGAGAAATATATCACTCGGAATTTGCTTCTCCGTCTGTGGTAGGATGGCTTTCCCGCTGGTTCAATAACGTAACCATACCTTTGATCGATCTCCAGCGGGCGCATGAACAGGCAGCCATCTTCACGGAACCTACCTGTTACGAAGCGCGGGTCGTAAACGCCTCGGGCAATTTGCCCAACGAATCCCACTTGTGATCCATGAGCCTGACCGTTTGTTGCCACAGCTGCAGGGCCATGTGTTGCCGTCGTCATGGAGCGCCCTCCTTGCACGCTGCTCTTCGACACGTCGCCACTGACAGTGAGGAAGCGCTGCCCCTGCTGTCCTTTACCGTCGCCGGACTACTCGAACAAAGTATACGCCTCCATAAGCTCGTAGGGGACATGAGCTCGGATCTGTCTGGTGCCTACCTATTTGACGAGCTGCCGGATCTGATCGTGGCCCTGCTTCGGGCCGATACACCCAGGCCACGCGCCCGTGTTCGCCGCGGCAAGAAACGTCCGCCAAGTAAGAAACCCAGGAGTACCCCATAATGAATATGATGGAATCGTTCTTTCGGACCGTTATCCGTTTCCGCTGGCTGGTCATCACGCTGGTCCTCGGGAGTACCGTGCTCATCGCTCTCCCGATTCAAACCTTACGCCTGGAAGGCGATGTGGACGCCGTTTTCCCGGACGATGATCCGATCATCAACTATAACGAGGTGGTTGAAGAACGGTTTGGCATCCGTGATCTCATTATGGTCGGCGTGACGAACGACAACGCCGACGAAAATGGCGTCTTTAACCCGCGGACACTCGGCATTGTCAAAGAGTTCTCAGAACAGATTGCCCTTCTGCCGGGCATCAAAGCCATTCGTGACGAAGATGTGGCCAGTGTCGCCACCATGGATAATATCACCGGTACGGTCGATGGCATGAACGTCGATCCGTTTATGGAAACCATACCCGAGGCCGAGGAGGCCCTGGTCGACCTCAAACAGGCCCTATTCGCCAACCACATGTTCGTCAATTGGGTCGTATCCCAGGACGGGACCGGACTGCTCATTATAGCCAAGATGGAACAGGCAGACGGCACGCAGGAAGGCTCGCTGCGGCGGATGGCGGTGTACACTGCCATCCACGACATGGTCGAGGCCAAAAAAGCCACGGGGGTGCCGGAAGCATTCCAGCTTGCCGGGCGTGGCGCGATTGAGGTCACCTTCGAGGAAGAGGGCGCGCGCGACACCGCAACCTTCCTGCCCCTGGTCCTGATCGTGATTGTAGTGACCTTGTATTGTACCTACCGGAGCATCCGTGGCGTCCTCCTGCCGCTGGCCGTCGTTGTCGTGTCGGTCATCTGGACGCTCGGCATTATGGCAGTGCTCGGTACCCCGATGTTCTTCATCACCTCCATGATGCCGGTCGTCCTCATGGCCATCGGCGTGGCGGATGGCATTCATATTCTGAGTCGGTATTACGATGAACTGTTGGAACAGCCTGACACATCCTCGCCTGACGCCGTGATCGTGACCATGCGGGAGATGTGGCAACCCGTCATTTTAACCTCGCTGACCACCGCCGCTGGGTTCCTCTCCTTTCTGACGTGTGCCATTGTCCCGATTTGGCAATTCGGGGTGTTTACCGCCGTGGGCGTCTTGGTCGCGATGGTCTTCTCGCTCACCTTTTTCCCCGCCATGCTGAGCCTGCTGTCCCCCACCGTCAGCCGGGGGCTGCGTCGGCAGAGAGAGCAGCGTGGCGACATGGCCGCCACCGGCTGGGCCGCCACGCTATTGGCGCGCGTAGGCCGCGGCGTGGCACGCCGCCCACTCACGGTCTGGGTGCCGACCGCAATCGTGATGGGTCTGTGCCTGTTCGGGGCGCAGCGAATTTTTGTCGACTCGACGTGGATTGGCATCTTGGCCCCGGACAACGCGCTACGCATGAGCGATACGATCTTGCGTGAAAAATTTCAGGGTACCGTCCCCATCTATGTGGCGATCGAGGGGCATGAGCAGGATCGGCTCAAAGATCCGGTCCTGCTCGATCAACTGGACCGCTTGCAAGCGACGGTTGAGCAAGACCCTGTCGTGGGCGGCTCCTTGTCGCTCGCGGAATATATCAAACGTATGAACCGGATTATGAACGAGGATCGCCCCGAGATGGAAGTCATCCCGACCTCCAAGGATCTCGTCGCTCAGTATCTGTTGCTGTACTCGTTCTCCGGGGATCCGGATGATTTCGACGAAGTCGTGGACTACGACTACCAACATGCCAACGTAGTAGTGTTTCTGCGCACCGATCGCACCCGGGATGTGACGCGGGTTGTCAACATTATCCGCGACTTCGCCATCCGTGAGTTTGGCTATAACCGAGACTCCAGCACGGCAGCAGATGATCCGTTTGGCCTCCGCTTGGGCCGCTGGCTGACCGGCATTGAGCCTACGGTGACCGGCTGGGAGACGAACAGTGGCTTTCGGATCGGGATTGCGGGCAATGGCTACAAGTTCAAACACTTGAGCGAATTGGTGGTGTCCGGCCAGGTGTCGACTTTGGTGACTTCGCTGGGCGCGGTCTTTCTGCTCACCACGCTCATGTTTCGCTCCTGGGTCGCCGGCCTGATTAATATCATTCCCATCAGCTTGGTGATGATCTTTAGTTTTGGCCTCCTCGGGCTGTTAGGTATCCCGTTGGAGCTTGGGAAATCGCTCACCGCGGGCATGGTCATTGGCATTGGCATCGACTATACTATTCACTTTCTGAGTAAGTACCGGTTCAAAGTCCAGGAGGGGCTGACCGACCCGGCCCAGATTACGGCGGCCACGCTGGCAACCTCAGGCAAGGCAATCTTTTTTAATGCCGTGGTGGTCATCGCCGGCTTCCTGGTCCTGCTCTCCTCCAACTTCCGGGTAAACTTTTACTTGGGCGCGATGCTGTCGCTCAATATGGCCGCCTGCCTGGTCGTGTCGATGACGGTCCTGCCGGCGATCTTGAATCGGTTTAGACCACGGTTTGTGTATGGCCAAGAAAAAGCGGCTGGCATGAGCACCGCGCCGCAGCAAGAAGCAGCTGCCGGATAAGGGGCACCTAATGGAATCGTTCTTTCGTGGCATCATTCGTTTTCGCTGGCTGGTCATCGGACTGGTCCTCGGCAGCACCGTGCTGGCCGCCCTCCCAATTCAAACATTACGCTTTGATAACGATGTTGAAGCCATGTTCCCCTTCGATGATCCGATCCTCACCTATAGCAGAGTGGTTGAAGAACGATTCGGCATCCGTGATCTCATTATGATTGGGGTACTGAACGACAACGCCGACGAGAATGGCGTCTTTAATCCACGGACCTTAGGCATTGTCAAAGAGTTTTCGGAACGCCTTGCTCTGCAACCCGGAATCAAAGCCATCCGGGACGAAGATGTGGCCAGTATCGCCACTATGGATAATATCACCGGCACCGTCGACGGTATAAACGTTGATCCGTTTATGGAAGCCGTTCCCGACGCAGCCAATGCGCTGGCAGATCTTAAACAGGCCATCTTCGCCAATCACATGTTCGTCAATTGGGTCGTCTCGCAAGACGGGACGGGACTGCTCATCATGGCCAAGATGGAGCCAGCCGAAGACACACAGGCAGGCACGGCGCGACGGATGACTGTGTATACCTCGATCCGAGACATGGTCGAGGCTAAAAAGGCGACGGGCGTGCCGGAAGAATTTCATATTGCCGGGCGTGGAGCGGTCGAAGTCACTTTGTCGGAAGAGGAAGCCCGCGACATGGAAACCTTCTTACCCCTGACCTTGGTCGTGCTTCTGGGAACCTTATATTGTACGTATCGAAGCCTGCGCGGCGTCCTCCTGCCGCTGGCAGTCGTTGTCGTGTCGGTGATCTGGACCCTCGGGATTATGGCCGCGCTCGGTATTCCAATGTACTTTGTCACCTCCATAATGCCGGTCGTTCTCATGGCCATCGGCGTGGCGGATGGCATTCATATTCTGAGTCGCTATTACGAAGAGCTATTAGAGCATCCGGATATTTCCTCAGCTGACGCGGTGATTGTGACTATGCGAGAGATGTGGCAGCCCGTCATTTTGACCTCGCTGACCACCGCAGCCGGGTTCTTATCTTTTCTGACTGCGGCCGTTGTCCCTATCCGCTATTTTGGGGTGTTTAGTGGAGTGGGAATCTTGGTCGCGATGCTCTTCTCGCTGACCTTTTTCCCGGCCATGTTGAGTTTGTTGTCGCCGACCGTCAGCCGGGGTCTGCGCAATCAAATGAGCCGGAGTGGAGACCTGGCAGCCGCCGGCTGGGCAGCCAGCTTCTTGGCGCGCCTCGGTCGCGGTGTGGCACGTCGTCCACTGGTCGTATGGGTGCCGGCCGCGCTCGTTGTTGTGCTGTGCGTGCTCGGCACGCAGCGGATTGTCGTGAACTCGACCATGGTCGGGATGTTTCACCCATCCCACGAGCTACGCGTTAGCGATATGGTCCTGCGCGATACATTTCAAGGCACCGTGCCTATCTATGTGGCAATCGAAGGGCATGAGCCTGATCGGCTCAAAGATCCGGTCCTGCTCGATCAACTGGACCGCCTGCAAACGCGGGTGGAGCAGGATCCTGATGTGGGTGGCTCCTTGTCATTAGCGGAATACATCAAACGGATGAACCGGGTCATGAATGAAGATCGTGCAGAAATGGAAGTCATCCCAACTTCTCGTGACCTGGTTGCCCAGTATCTGCTGCTGTATTCGTTTTCGGGTGATCCGGATGATTTCGACGATGTCGTGGATTATGACTACCAGCATGCCAACGTAGCGGTCTATCTGCGCTCCGATAGGACCCGAGACGTCGAACGTGTCGTGCAGCTTATCCGCGACTTTGCGGTCGAGGAATTTGGCCAGAATGGAGCCACCGACGCTGCCACCCATGATCCGCTGGGACTCCGCTTGGGCCGCTGGTTGGCCGGCATTGAGCCCACGGTGGCGGGGTGGGAGACAAACAGCGGCTTTCGGATCGGGATTGCGGGCAATGGCTACCTCCTGAACCGCCTGAGCGAACTGATTGTGTCCGGGCAACTGGCGAGCTTGGTGACCTCGCTCGGCGCGGTCTTTCTGCTTACCACGGTCATGTTTCGCTCGTTCGTTGCCGGGCTGATTAATGTCCTGCCGATTAGCCTGGTGATGATTTTTAGCTTTGGGCTGCTGGGGCTGCTGAATATCCCGCTAGAGATTGGGAAATCGCTGACTGCCTCGATGACCATCGGTATTGGCATCGATTATACGATTCACTTTCTGAGTAAGTATCGGGTCAAAGTCCGAGAGGGGCTCCAAGACGGTCAAATAGACCCCACGCAGATTACAGCGGCCACGATGGCCACCTCCGGCAAGGCCATCTTTTTTAATGCGGTCGTGGTTATCGGCGGCTTCCTGATTTTTCTCACCTCGAACTTCGAGTCCCTCTTTTACCTGGGTGTCATGCTGTCTCTCAGTATGGGAGCCTGTTTGATTGTGTCGATGACGGTCCTGCCGGCGATCTTGAATCGGTTTCAACCGCGTTTTGTGTACGGCGATAAAGAAGCGCCACTCGTGGCAGCCCAAGGATCTGAGGCATAATATCCATGAACTCACTCTCTCGCGTCTACTTGGAAGTATCAGAAGTATAAGGAGCTGTCGTAAGCATGGATTCGTTTTTCCGCTGGATCATCCGCTTTCGTTTCCTGGTCATTGGCCTTGTTCTATGCTGTACCGGTCTGGCCTGGGTCCAGTTGCAGTCGTTGCGCTTTGAGGGCGATGCCGACGCCTTTATTCCCCAAAACGATCCGGTCATGAGCTATAACGATCTGGTCGAGGAGCGCTTTGGCATACGCGACCTGATCGTTGTCGGGGTTCTGAATAAAAATCCGGGCGAAAACGGCGTCTTCAATCCGCGTACGCTCGCGACGATCAAAGAACTCTCGGAAAAGATCGCCCTGTTGCCTGGCATCAAAGCCGTCCGCGATGAAGACGTGGCGAGTGTGGCCACGCTCGATAATATCACCGGTACGGCGGACGGTATGGCAGTCGATCCGTTCATGGAAACGGTGCCTCAATCACCCGAGTCACTCGACGCATTACGGCAAGCCCTCTTTCACAATTCGATGTTCGTCAATTGGATCGTCTCCCAGGACGGCACCGGGATGCTCATCACGGCCAAAATGGAACCTGGCGGAGGGACTCTCGAAGGCACGGCCAGACGGATGGCTATTTATACGACAATCCGGGATATGGTTGAGGCGAAAAAAGCGGCCGGCGCTCCAGAGGAATTCCATATTGCGGGCCAAGGCGCTCTGGAGGTCACCTTTGAGGAGGGGATGCGGCAGGACATGGAGACCTTCATCCCACTCATTCTCGTGATTGTCCTCGGCACGCTGTATTTTACCTATCGGAGTGTGCGCGGCGTCTTGCTCCCCTTGGCGGTGGTTGGAGTCTCCGTGATTTGGACCTTAGGCATTATGGCGGCCGTGGGTGTTCCGATGTATTCCATTTCCACCATGATGCCGGTTATCCTGATGGCGGTTGGGGTGGCAAACGGCATTCATATTCTGAGCCGCTATTACGATGAGGTCTTGCAACATCCGGACGTTTCCTCAGTCGACGCAGTACTCGCCGCGATGCAAGAGATGTGGCAGCCGGTGGTCTTCACCTCCTTGACGACGGCGGCCGGTTTTTTATCCTTCCTGACCGCCAGCATTCTCCCGATCCGCTATTTTGGCATCTTCACCTCTATAGGCGTCCTGGCCGCGATGGTCTTCTCCATCACCTTTTTTCCGGCCCTGTTGAGCCTCCTGCCAGTCAAGGTCGGCCGGGGCTTACGCGCCCAAATGGGCCGCAGTGGTGACCTCGCGGCGACGGGCTGGGCGGCCCGGACGCTCTCCCGCTTAGGCGTCGGCGTTGCGCGTAAACCACTCGTGGTGGGGGGCGTGACAGCCAGTGTCATGCTGGTGTGTCTGCTTGGTGCGCAGCGCATTTTTGTCGATACCTCATTTATCAAGATGTCCGATCCAAACAGCCCCGTGCGGGTTGCGGATACCGTCCTAGGCGAGACATTCCAAGGCAATCTCCCGCTATATATCGCGCTTGAAGGACATCAGCCTAATCGGCTCAAAGATCCGGTGCTGCTCGGGCAGCTTGACCGCCTCCAAACCGTCGTCGAACAAGACCCTATCGTTGGCGGGTCTCTCTCGTTAGCCGAGTATATCAAACGCATGAACCGGGTCATGAACGAGGATCAGCCCGAAATGGAAGTGATTCCAGACTCGCAAGACCTCATCGCCCAGTACCTGTTGCTCTACTCCTTCTCTGGCGACCCGGACGATTTTGATGAAATCGTGGATTATGACTATCAGCACGCCAACATGACCATATTTTTGCGCTCGGACAGCACCCAGGACATCGAACGTGTGGTTGGGATTGTGCAAGACTTTGCCGTGCGTGAGTTTGGGCAGGCAGGGGATATCGGTACAGCCGATACTGGCTCACAGGATCCGTGGTCTATCCGCTTTGGACGCTGGCTGGCTGGCATTGAGCCGACGGTTATTGGTTGGGACACCAACAGCGGTTTTCGGCTTGGGATTGCCGGCAATGGCTATCTGACCACCCGTTTCAGCGAACTGGTGGTGTCTGGGCAGTTGGCCAGTCTCGTCGTCTCACTCGTGGCCGTCTTTTTATTGACGGCGTTTATGTTTCGCTCCTGGGTCGCTGGGCTGATTAATATTATCCCGATTAGTTTAGTCATGGTCTTCAGTTTTGGACTGCTCGGGCTGCTTGGCATTCCCCTTGAGGTTGGTAAATCGTTGACCGCTTCCATGGTGATTGGCATTGGCATCGACTATACGATCCACTTCCTGAATAAATACCGGATTAAAATCCGCTCTGGATTGACGGATCCCGAAGAGATTACCGCCGCCACCATGGCGACGTCGGGCAAAGCGATCTTTTTTAATGCACTCGTTGTGACGGCGAGCTTCCTGGTCTTCCTCACCTCGAATTTTCGGCCCAATTTTTATCTGGGCGCCATGCTGTCGCTGAATATGGGCGCCTGTCTCTTGGTTTCGATGACCGTCCTGCCGGCGATCCTGAATACGTTCAAACCTCGCTTCGTATACGGGGGAAAAACGGCTTTGGTCGGAACGCCACAGCCGAGTGTGGAGGGGCAGACCGCGTAAGTCCGGTTTCCCCGTAAGCCTGGTTTAATACGGGGAAGGAGAGCCTGCTCATAATGGAAGCGGTCTTCCGTAGCATACCCGGACTTTCCAGGTACGGCTCTTGCGCTCATGCCGGAATTCAGCCAAGACGGAAGGATGACCAACCAAGAGAAAATCCTCAGACAATGGGTCCGCTCTCCCGAGCGGTGGCAGCGGTTGTGGGACACGTGTCAGCACGGAGGAGGGCAATACAAACGTGGATTATTTGTCTTGGATGGGAAGGGACAAAACCAACCGCGGCCCAAGACCCGGCAGCAGGTGATTGTCGAACTGCTGAAAAACGAGCCGATGGGCTATCTGTCGTAAAACTTCATCACCCGCGTTTTACGTCCGGGGTAGCAGTTTCTTGAGTGCTCCGGCCGATGCTTTGCTGAGGCTGGTGTCAGCCGCTTGAGCCGTTCGCTGCAATGCCTCAATGATATGTGTGTTCGTGTCGCCGACCTGCCCGCAGGTCACGGCAGCCGCGCGACGGACGCCCATGTCCGGGTCATGTTCCAAAAGCCGAATCATCGCTGCTCGCATTGCTCCACTCCTCAGTCGGAGCTTCCCCAAACAGGACAAACCACCGAGGCGGACCATGGAGTCCTGGTCGTGCAGGCTGGCGAGATAGGCGTCCTGTGCTGTGTGATCCGTTTGCTTCAGGTCGCGGAGGCAGTAGAGGGCCATACGGCGTTGTACGGCATTGCCCGTATTCACAAGCTGGATCATGGCCTGAGCAACGTCTTGAGAATAGTGCCGGGCGAGCTGCAAGACCGCAGTTGCCGCGGCCCAGCGCAGGTCACTTTCCTGATGTCCCAGGTTTTCGGTCAAAACAGGAAGAAGAGTAAACGTGTCCAGCAGTTGTGTCTGATTGGAGGACACGTTTACTCTTTGAGGCGAGGGGCTCGGCAGCTCAAGCTGAGAGAGGGTAAAAGCCGCAGTCCAGCGCAGCCGCGCGTCCGGATGCGCCAGCTTGTGTGTCAGCGCCGCGATAATGTCAGGCTGTTGGGGAGCGAAGCGGACGAGGACGGTCGCCGCACCACGTTGTATTTTTTTGGTACGATGCCCCAGACACGCGAGAAGGTTACGGACCACATCGTCCGGGAGAGGCGTGAGTGTTCTCTCCGACTCAAGCAGAGCCAACGCTGAAAGCCGCGTGGAGTCATCGTCGGCGAGCAGGCCGGCTGCAATCTGACCGCGCTGGAGCGCCGTGTTCTGAGTGTCCTCCATAGTCTACTTGGTTGGCAGGACCGGGGCAGCGCTTATCATCACTCCGGGCAAGTCGTCTAACTTACCCGCCCCGATCAGATAATGCTCCGGTTCAAGAAACGTCCGGTCAATGACCTGCCAGAGTGCGGCTTTCTCCAGCGGACAGCCTGTGAGATTACGCTCCAGCGTCTGCATCCCGGCCGGGTTGGCAATGAAGTTACCCGAGAACCAGACCGCCTCGATTGTCCGCTCGGGAGTAAGCGAGAACCGGACCTGAAGTTCTCCAAGCGGGGTGTGCCTCGTTGCTGCATAGGGGAGATCGGCGCGCAGCGGGCGGCCGTTCGGTACGAGGTCGGCCTGTTCCTGTTTGCCCCGAATAGCGGCACGCTCGTTTTGGTTGAGGTCCTGGTCGAGGCATTCCAGCCCGAACTGCTGGGTAAAGCCGTTGCGGAGCAGATGAGCAACCTGGTCCGGCGCAAGAGACCGCCCGAGGACTTTATCCAAATTGTGAACCTGGTCCGGCATAAAGAGTTGGCAGGGAATCGTCCCCCGCGGGTCGGCCCGGTCAAGCAAATGGGGCAGGAGGCTCATATCCCGCTGGACAAACACGCAGCCTTCATACAGCACGGCTCCGCTGTCTGCTGTCACAAAAGAGTGCCAGCCAACCGGCAGCCGCTGGACCGTCAGAAAATCCTGCCCTGGATAGAAGACCTCAATCCCACCGGTTTTCAGGCCGTGCAGCACCCCACGGACGTAACGGTTGAGGACCTGAAACGGCGCGATGTGGTGCGGGTCGGCGGAGAACAAAAATGAACGCTGCGGCACGATGAGTGAAAATTGAACAAACCCGTTACCACTCGGAAAGGCCCGGCCGCCGGTCAGACGCCGAGCGATTGTCAGACCTGAGTTATGGCTGAGTGCGCCGACAGTATGATACCGACCCAGCAGCAGCACATCGTCCAGATATGTATAAACGCGCAAGATTGGAAGCCGCGTCTCAACAACGGTGTGAAGAAAATACCGGTCCGTTGCTACGCTCTGGGCCGGGGTCGTATCGAATTGAGTGAGCAAACGGACCTGCATGAGAAGGCAGCATAGGTCAGGTGCGAACTCGCGGCAATGGTTCTCTTGCACCGAAGCAGGGAGGAAAGAGGAAACGCGTCAACCGCCTTGTACCATGAGGGGGACACGTTTACGCTGTACGCTGATGAAGGTTCAATTCGCAACAATCCCCCTCGCGCACGACTATCCTGACCTGCCGGGGTTGGTGCGCCGGATTGAATCCTGGGGCTTTGAGATGGTGGGTGTGCCGGATGCGCATTGGCTGTGGCCGGACTGCTATGTGACCCTGACCCAGTGCGCGCTGAACAGTCAGCGGCTGCGGATGGGGACGTTTGTGACCAACCCCCTGACCCGCCATCCCGCGGTCACGGCAGGGGCGATTGCCTCGATCAACGAACTGTCGGACGGGCGCGCCTTTCTTGGCATCGGGACGGGTGACAGTGCCGTGTATAACGTGGGTCTCAAGGCCGCTCGACTCGCCGAGTTTCGGGAAGCGCTCGAAGCGATCAAAGGCTTTTATACCGGCGAAACCCGCTTCCAGGGCAAAGCCGTGCGCCAGGTCTGGGTGAAAAGGCCGGTTCCGCTGTACGTGTGTGCCGAGGGGCCAAAGACCCTGCAACTGGCGGGTGAGTTAGCCGATGGGGTGATCGTGGGCAGTGGACTGAGCCCCGCGGTTGTGCAGGACGCCTATGCCCGTATCGAGGCTGGAGCCAAGGCTGCCGGGCGGAAACTTGACGACCTGGATATCTGGTTTTTTGCCAAGACCAATGTGGCCGAGACTACGCGGGCCGCGGTGGATGAAATCCGCATGGCCCTGGCCGCGAGTGCCAATCATGCCTTTCGGCGAACCTTGGAGGGCAAGCGTATTCCCGCCGAATTGTGGGAGGCTATTGAAAAACTCAAGGCCGCCTACCGTCCGCATGAACACGAACTGCTCGGCGCCGAGCGATTTCACGCCAAGATGGTTGATGAACTGGGCCTGAAGGATTATCTGGCCGAACGCTTCGCCATCGCGGGGACGCCCCAGGACTGTATCGACCAGGTCGAGCGCGTAGCCGAGGCCGGAGTCAAGAAAATTTTTCTGGGACCGCTGACCGGCGACCCGGCCCAGGTGCTGCAGACCTTCGCCCAACAGATTATGCCCCGTTTCCAATAAGCTCGCAAAACGGACAGGGTTCCATTGCTTTCCCCCCAACTGTTCAGATAGGATTCGTGCCGTGGAAGATCTCTGGGAACGTGCTGAAGAAATTTTGGCGGCTGGCAAGCCCTTTGTGTTGGCGACCATTATCCGCACGCGTGGCTCTGTGCCGCGTGAGGTCGGGGCGAAAATGGTCGTGCCACCCGAAGGACAGCCGTTTGGGACGATTGGCGGAGGCTGTGGCGAAGGCGAAGTGCTCCGCCGGGCCTATCCGGTGCTGGACCAGAAACTCCCCCCGCGCATTGTTCAGGTCGATTTAACCGGCGACTTTGACCAGGACGAGATCCAGGTCTGTGGTGGCGTGATGGATGTCGCCCTTGACCTCTGGCAGCCGGAAGAACACCACGCATTAGCGCAGACCTTGGCCGAGGCGACACGCGCTCACCAGCCCGCGGCTCTGGTCACGGCGCTCGACCCGCTCAGCGGCGTCCAACCTGGAACAAAGAGCTGCCTGTCTCTTGGCCAGGATGGAAACGGCGGGGCGTCTCTGACTCCGGCCGTCTCCATCGCGGTAGACACCCTCAAGACATTCTCCTCATCCGTCTCTTCAGGCAAACCCCAACTGTTTGCCGTGTCACCACAGGGCGAAGTTCGGGAAGACGCGCTTGTCCGAAAAGAGGATTGGCCGCGTGTTTTCGTTGACGTGCAGACCGGGGTGCAGACCTTGCTCATTGTTGGTGCCGGCCATATTGCGCAGCCGCTGTGCGAAATAGGGGCGATGCTCGGCTTCCATACCGTTGTGGTGGATGATCGCTGGGCCTTTGCTAACCGAGAACGCTTTCCTCGCGCCGCCGAGGTTCGGGTCGGACCGTTTGAGGACGTCCTGAACAGCCTGACTATCAACCGGCAGACCTTTGTCGTTGTGGTCACACGCGGCCATGTGTGGGACGAGACCTCGGTCAAGACCGCGCTCAAGAAGAATCCGGCCTATCTTGGCATGATCGGCAGTCGGCGGCGCTCAAAAAGGACCCTCGAACGCCTGGTTGAACAGGGCTACAGCCCGGAAGAGGTCGCCCGCGTACATACCCCTCTGGGGCTTGATATAGCGGCAGAAACACCGGCGGAGATTGCCGTCGCCATTACGGCCGAGATCGTTCGTGCCCGGCGCAAAGGCCCGGTGGAGACGCTCTCACTGGCCGCCAAAGTCCGGCCTGACGGACCCCTCAAATTCACTCCCTAACCCCTCTTTCTCAACGAACGTGCGGTATGATTTCTGGTATTATCCTGACCGCTGGTGAGTCCCGGCGGATGGGATCGCCCAAAGCGCTGCTCGACTACCAGGGACGAACCTTTATCGAAAACATTTGTACCAGCTTTTTGACCGCTGGAGTCGATGAACTCATCGTCGTGCTCGGAGCGCACGAGCACGCAGAGCCGATTCGTGCGGTCGTCCCGCAACATCCGGCTCTGCGGACCGTGCTGAATCCGCATTATCGACTGGGCCAACTCTCTTCGCTGCAAGTGGGGATTCAGACCCTGTCGCCCGAGAGCGAGGCCGCAGTGGTCAATCTGGTTGATCACCCTCTTATCCAAGCTGAGACCATACAGGCGCTCATGGCGTCGTTTGCGACCGATCCCCTGCCCATTATCATTGCGTCCTACCAGGGCCGCCGCGGCCATCCGGTGCTGTTCGCAAAGGGTGTCTACGGAGAGCTTCTGGCCGCCCCGCTGGATAGAGGGGCAAAGGTGGTTGTCCGCAAAGACCCAGAGCGGGTGCGTGAGCTTGCGCTCGACGATCTTGGTATTCGCGCCGATATTGATACGCCTGAGGAGTACGCCCGGTGGGTTGGCGTACGAAAAATATAAGACAATATTATCCGAGAATGTTCGGGAACCCTTGCACTTCCTGGCGCTTTTATATAGCAATCTAGGAGCCTGCGAAGGGGCAGGAAGACGAATCAAAATCAAAAAGGAGGCGACCTTGCACGAACTGAATTATGAAGCGCCGACTTCGCTCGACCAAGCCATCAGCGTTTTGGCGGCGGCGGGCGAAAATGGGCGTATGCTGGCAGGCGGTACGGATCTGATTATCCAGATGCGTGCCGGTGTTCGACAACCGGGACAGGTGATTGACGCCAAAAAGATCCCAGAACTTCAGGCTTTGTCCTTTGATGCGCAAAGCGGACTCCAACTCGGAGCCGCGCGGGCGTGCTGCGATATTATTGCCGACGCGACCGTGCAGCAGCACTATCCGGGGCTGGTTGAGGCTGCCGGGCTGATCGGCTCCGATCAGATCCTGGCGCGGGCCTCGGTGGGTGGAAACGTGTGTAATGGCTCGCCCGCCGCAGATACGACGCCAGCGCTGATTGCTCTGGGCGCGGTCTGTCATATCGTCGGCCCTAACGGGACGCGGGAGGTGGCAGTGGAAGACTTTGTCACTGCTCCCGGACAAACGGTCCTCGCACCGAACGAGTTGCTGGTAGCGTTCCAGATTCCCGCTCCGCAAGGGCAGGCATCTGACTGCTACCTGCGTTTTATCCCGCGGAACGAGATGGATATCGCTGTCGTTGGTGTGGGCTCGTGCGTTGCGCTTGACGGCGATACCTGCACTGCGGCTCGTATCGGTCTTGGTGCAGTTGCCGCCCGGCCACTTTTGGCCAAAGAAGCGGGCGATTCTCTTGTCGGGAAAACGCTGGACGATGCCGCTATCGAGGCTGCGGCACAGCTCGCTCAGCAAGCCGCCTCGCCCATTAGTGATATGCGCGGCACGGCAGAATTTCGGACGCATCTGGTCGGTGTTCTCACCCGCCGTACTTTGAAGGAAGCAGCCGCGCGGGCGCGGGCACGCTAGGTTATTGGGAAGGCAGGACATACATGAAGAAAGTACATGTGCAAACAACGATTAATGGGGAAGAGACCGAGTTCCTGTGTGAACCACGTCAGAGCCTGCTTGAGGTGCTGCGGGATGTCGTGGGCTATACCGGCACGAAAGAAGGCTGTCTGACGGGCGACTGCGGTGCGTGCAGCGTCATTCTGGATGGCCGCCCCACCGACTCCTGTCTGGTGCTCGGAGTTGAGGCCGAAGGCAAAGACATCACCACGGTCGAAGGCCTGGCCGATGGGGATACCCTGCATCCGCTCCAAAAGAAATTCCTGGAGCACGCCGCCCTCCAGTGCGGCATCTGCACCCCCGGCTTTTTGGTCACGTCCAAGGCGCTGTTGGACCGGAACCCCAACCCCACTGAGCATGAAATTCGCTACGCCCTAGCGGGCAATCTCTGCCGCTGCACGGGCTATGACAAGATCGTGAGAGCGGTCCAAGACGCCGCCGCTGAAATGCAAGGGAGGTAAACATGGCAGCCCAACAAGAACATAAATTCAAGGTCATCGGGACGCGTCCGATTCGGCACGACGGGGTCGATAAAGTCACCGGTCGGGCCCAGTATGGCGCCGATATCAGTCTGGCCGGCCTCTTGCACGGCAAGGTTCTGCGCAGCCCGCACGCTCACGCCAGAATCAAATCGATCGACACCTCAGCCGCCGAGGCTGTGCCGGGGGTGAAAGCGGTTCTCACCGCGCAGGACTTCCCGGAGATCGGGCCTGGTATGGCGGCCATGGGTGAACTGCCGATCAACCCGCAGCACCTGTCTCTGAACTGCATCGCCCGAGACAAGGTTCTGTATGACGGCCATGTGGTGGCCGCAGTCGCCGCCATCAGCCCGCATATTGCTGAAGAAGCCGCAAAGCTGATCAAGGTTGACTATGAAGTCTTGCCGCACGTGCAGAGCGTTGTTGAGGCCATGGATGATAAGGCCCCTATTCTGATCCCCGGCTTGGGCAAGGGCGAGGACGGAGAGCCCACGGATACGAACGTCGCCAACCACCTCCAGTTCGCGCGCGGCGATCTGGCCGCCGGCTTTGCCGCCGCCGAAGTGGTCATTGAGCGCGAGTTTGACACCTCCATGGTCCACCAGGGCTATATTGAGCCGCATAACGCCGTAGCGCAGTACAGTTCGGACGGGCAGAGTACGATCTGGGTAAGCACCCAGGGCGCGTTTACGGCCCGGGATCAAACGGCCTTTGTGCTCGACATGCCGCCGAGCAAGATCAAGGTCATTCCCGCCGAGATCGGCGGCGGTTTTGGGGGTAAGATTCCTATTTATTACGAGCCGGTTGCGCTCATGCTGTCGAAGCATACCGGCAAGCCGGTCAAAATGGTCATGAGCCGGGCCGATGTGCTCAAAGCCACCGGACCGACCCCAGGGTCACATATCAAGGTGAAGATGGGAGCGGACAAGGACGGCAAGATTACGGCGGCCGAAGTCTGGATGGCGTATGAAGCCGGTGGCTTTCCGGGCTCCCCGGTTGGCGCGGGCTGTATGTGCGTTATTGCTCCGTATGACATCGAGAATCTCCAAATCGACGGCTATGATGTCCTGGTCAATAAGCCCAAGACCGCGGCCTACCGGGCTCCGGGCGCAACCAACGCGGCCATGGGCTCGGAGACGGTCCTTGATGAAATCGCCGAACGGCTGGGCATAGACCCGCTGGAGATCCGTCGTATTAACGGCGCCAAAGAAGGCACGGCCCAGCCCGCGGGTCCGAAATTTGGCCAAATCGGCTTTCTGGAGACGCTCGAAGCCGCCAAGAACAGCGACCACTTCAAGTCCGAGCTGCCTCAGGTCGAAGGCCGACGGGTCGGTCGGGGTCTGGCCTCGGGCTTCTGGTTCAACGCCGGTTTCCAGTCCAGCGCGACCGTTGCCATTAACAGCGACGGCACCGCCAACGTGGTCACCGGTTCGACCGATATTGGTGGCACGCGGACATCCTGCGCCATGATTGCCGCCGAGGTACTCGGCCTCAAGGCCGAAGAAGTCCACCCGGTGGTGGCCGATACCGAGTCCATTGGGCATACGGATATGACCGGTGGCAGCCGGGTCACCTTTGCCACTGGGACGGCCGTGTATGAAGCCGCGCAAGATGTGCTCAAGCAACTCAAAGAGCGGGCGGCCAAATCCTGGAAGGTGGACGCGGATAAAGTCGTGTTTCAGGACGGCGTCTTCAGCTGTACCGAGAACGGCAACGAATCCCTGAGCCTCAAGGAACTCGCCGGCAAGCTGCCCCGGACCGGCGGTCCGGTCGCGGGCCGCGCGTCCGTCAACCCACGCGGGGTGGGGCCGGGCTTTGCCACCCATGTGGTTGACGTGGCCGTCGATGAGGAAACCGGCAAGGTTGACGTGCTGCGCTACACGGCTGTCCAGGACGTAGGGAAGGCCGTCCATCCCAGCTACGTCGAAGGTCAGATGCAGGGCGGCGTGGCCCAAGGGGTCGGCTGGGCGCTCAACGAGGAATACGTCTATGGCGAAGACGGATGCATGCAGAATACCGGCTTCCTGGATTATCGGATGCCGACCTGTCTGGATTTGCCCATGATTGAAACCGTCCTGGTTGAGGTCCCGAACCCCGGTCATCCGGTGGGTGTGCGGGGTGTAGGTGAGGTGCCGATTGTTCCGCCGCCGGCTGCCATCGCCAATGCGATCTATAACGCAACCGGCGTGCGCCTGTTGGAGCTGCCGATGTCACCCCCACGCGTGACCAAGGCGATTCTGGAGAAAAACGGATAACGACTACCAGGGGCCCGTCGAGACGGGCCCCCTAGCCCGCGCCCTATGACAACTGTCTATATCCCTTCACTCCTGCGTAAATTAACCGGTGGCAAGGACCGCACGATTACCACCGGCAAAACGGTCGGAGAAATAGTCGAAGACCTTGACCGCCAGTTCCCCGGTTTTCGGAGCCGTGTGGTTGAGGACGGAGACTTAGTCGGCTCCATTGCGGTTTCGATCAACGGAGAGATCGGGACGGAAGGTTTGACCGAATCGGTTCCAGACGGGGGAGAAGTCCATTTCGTTCCAGCCATTGGAGGCGGGTGAGCCGCTATTACGATAACTCTTGAACGGGGAAGGGTGCTACTGCCCTTCCCCGTTTTTATGTACGGGGGGTGGATATGGAAGCGCAACACGAGCATCAGTTCAAGGTGATTGGCACCCGTCCCATTCGGCACGACGGCGTTGATAAAGTCACGGGACGCGCCCGCTATGGAGCGGATATTACCCTGCCGGGTCTCCTGCACGGGAAAGTGCTGCGCAGTCCACACCCCCACGCGCGGATCAAATCCATCGAGACCGCCGAGGCGCAAGCCCTGCCAGGCGTCAAAGCGGTCATTACCGGAGCGGACTTTCCTGAGATTGCACCGGGGATGCTGCAAATCGGCGAGAACTTTGTCAACCCGCGTCACTTGGCTGCGAACATTATGGCCCGCGGCACAGTCCTGTACGACGGCCATGCGGTCGCGGCCGTCGCGGCCACCGGCCCACATGTTGCCGAGGAAGCGCTCAAGCTCATCAGAGTGGAGTACGAACCGCTGCCCTTTGTTCAGAACGTGCTCGAAGCCATGCGGGACGACACAGTTATTCTCCACCCGGACCTGCGGACCGCCGGCGTCGATGCAGGGGATGACACAGAAACCAATATCGCCAACCATATTCAGTTCTCGCGGGGCGATCTCGCTGCCGGGTTTGCCGCGGCCGAGATTGTGATCGAACGCGAGTTTGCAACCACCATGGTCCATCAGGGCTATATTGAGCCCCATAACGCGGTGGCGCAGTATAACCAGGACGGTAAGGCCACGGTCTGGGTCAGCACTCAGGGGCCGTTTGCCGTGCGCGAGTTGTGCGGCACGATGCTACACATGAACCCAGGTGATATCAAAGTCGTGCCGGCTGAGATCGGGGGTGGCTTTGGCGGCAAGACCACGGTGTATTTGGAACCGTTGGCCCTGCTGCTGTCCAAACTCACCGGCCGGCCAGTGAAAATGGTCATGTCTCGGAATGAGGTGCTGCGCGCGACAGGGCCGACGCCGGGGTCGCATATTCGCGCCAAGATCGGTGTTAATCTTGAGGGCAAAATCACGGCAGCTGAACTCCAACTCTTGTTTGAAGCCGGTGCCTTTCCCGGTTCACCGGTGGCGGCTGGGTGCATGACCGTTCTGGCTCCGTACGACCTGGAAAACTTTCAGATCGATGGCTACGATGTTGTGCTGAACAAGCCCAAGACGTGTGCCTACCGCGCCCCCGGTGCCACCAACCCCGCTCTGGCGGCCGAGACGATTCTTGACGAGATGGCGGAAAGGTTGGGGCTGGATCCGCTCGAAATACGACGGATCAATGGCGCCAAAGAAGGAACGGCCCAACCCGCCGGGCCTCAATTCAAACGAATAGGCTATCTCGAAACGGTTGAGGCCATTCACACCAGCGCGCACTATCAGTCCCCACCGCCCCAGAGTGAAAACGGAAAACTTCGAGGGCGGGGAGTGGCAACCGGCTTTTGGTTTAATGCCGCGTTTCAGTCGAGTGCCACGGTGAGCATTAACACGGACGGGACTGCCAATGTGGTGACCGGCTCGCCCGATATCGGTGGTAGCCGGGCCTCGTGCGCCATGATTGCGGCCGAGGTCCTGGGACTCAGGTCGGAAGACATGCACCCGGTTGTGGCAGACACGGAATCCATTGGCCATACCGATACGACCGGCGGCAGTCGGGTGACCTTCGCTACCGGTCTGGCCGTATATGAAGCGGCCCAAGATGTCGTCGGACAACTGAAGCAGCGGGCGGCCACGGTCTGGAAGGTCAAGCCGGAAGACGTCACCTACCAGGACGGGGTGCTCTCCTGTCTGACTAATGGCCACGAATCTCTGAGCCTGAAGGAAATCGCCCCCAAGTTTCCCCGCGCCGGTGGTCCGGTTATGGGTCGTGCGTCTGTCCGGCCGCGCGGGGTTGGACCCGCCTTTGCCGCTCACGTGGTTGATGTGGAAGTCGATCCCGAGACCGGGAAAGTCGATATTCTGCGCTACACGGCCGCCCAGGATGTCGGCAAAGCCGTCCATCCCAGCTATGTCGAGGGGCAAATTCAGGGTGGCGTGGCCCAGGGGGTCGGCTGGGCGCTCAACGAAGAGTATTTTTACGCTGAGGATGGGACCATGCGGAATACCGGTTTTCTGGATTATCGCATGCCTACCTGTCTCGACCTGCCCATGATCGAAACCATCCTGGTCGAGGTGGCCAATCCCGGCCATCCCATCGGCATTCGTGGCGTCGGCGAGGTGCCGATCATCCCGCCCCCCGCTGCGATTGCCAACGCCATTTACCAGGCCACCGGGGTGCGCATGACCGAGCTGCCCATGTCTCCAGCCAAAGTGGCAAAGGCGATCCTGGAGAAGAACGGGGCGTAGGAAAGCACGCCGGGAAGAGCACAGAACCGCAGGGGCGCCGCCCATGACGTCCCTGCGGTATTATCAGCCCCCATGTCCCGACCCCAGTCTCATTTTGTCACGCTCAACGATCTGCGCCTGCACTACCTCGATTGGGGGACAGCGGGCCAGCACCCATTCATTTTCTGCCACGGTGGGTCGGCCCATGCGCGCTGGTGGGACTTTAGTGCACCGGCCTTTACCGAATCCTTTCGGGTGATCACCCCGGACTGGCGGGGGCACGGCGAAAGCCAGCACGCGCAGCCGGCGGCCTATAGCACCCGGCACTATGTCGATGATCTGCACCAACTGGTCCACACTCTGGGTATCGAACGCCACGTGCTGTTGGGCCACTCGATGGGCGGGCATAATACCCTTATCTATGCGGCCGAGCAGGCCCAAGCGCTCGACGCCTTGATTCTGGTCGATATCGAGCCCGGCTACCCCGAAGCGGCTGTCAAACTCCTGCGCCGCATGGGGGAAAAACCAGCCAGAGTCTTTGACTCATTTCAGCAAGCCATCGCGCGTTTTCGCGTCTTCCCGCGCGAGTCCCTGGTCTCGGAGGACAAGCTGCGTTACCTGGCCTCTTTTGCCTTTACCGAACTCCCGAACGGGAAATGGACGGCCAAACTTGACCGTCGCACCCTCTTTCGGGAGCCGATCGATGGCTGGTCTTTACTCCCGCGTATCAGCTGTCCCACCCTGATTGTGAAGGCCCAGCACAGCCCGGTCCTCACGCCGAGGAAACTGGAACGGATGCGTACCGGCCTGCCCAACAGTCGCTGGGTCGAGGTGCCGAACACCTACCACCACGTCATGCTCGATAATCCGGACGGATTTATCAGCGTAGTCCGCGAGTTTTTACGCGAGGTACTCTGAGACACGGCAGGATGTGAGCGGATCTTCCCCTCACGGCTCCGTAATAAGCTCCAAAAAGTCCCGCAGCATCCGATAGGTCAGACCCCAAATCGTCTTCCCGCCGTACAGAAGGGCGGGAACCTGAATGGTCGATCCGGTCTGAAGCTTACGCTGGACGATCTGTTCCACACCGTCCTGTTGTATGAATGACAGCGGGACCCAGATGATGTCCTGGACTTCAACCGGGTCGAGCACAAGCCTGGCCTCCTGAGAGACGAGATAAACAAACGGAGACACGACCATGCCGATTTGTTTTCCGCGCGCCGAGGCTTGCACTTCGGCCAGACGGCCGAGGTATTCGCCATGCTCAGCAAGATCAATCCCAACCTCTTCATAGGTCTCGCGTTGGATTGTGACAAGCAGATCCGGGTCTTCCGGCTCCTGGCGCCCCCCGGGAAAGGCCATGTGCCCGGACCAGGGATCGTGGGGGTGGTGCGCGCGGTGAATGAAGAACACGTACACATCGTCAGGGCGGGGTTGCAGCAGCAGGGCAACCGCCGCCCGCATCGGGTCGTCCATATCGACCGGAGCAGGATTATGCTTCGAGAGCCGGTCACGGATGTGCGAAATTTGGCTGTTCATAGCGGGCGCTGAATCTCCCCCTCTCTCAATACCTCAGACAGATAAATCCTCAGAGAGGAGGAGAGACTCTTGTCTGAAGAAAGAGGAAGGATGAGCCCGAGAGAGAGACGTACAACGGAGCAAGGCGACTCGCGTGCTCCTCTTACTGGCGGGACGACTCTTCCTGATTGGCTTCTTTGACCGCGTCAAGGACGGCGCCCGCGCGTTGAACATAGACCTGAACCTCAAGGATCTGATTGAGCAGGCGGCCGATGTAGGTGCGAGCCTCTTCGGTTTGGGGACCCAGTCCTTTGACAAGCTGAGTGGCGGAACCTATCCCCTGGGTCGCCTGGGTGACGGCGCTTTCTATTTCGCCGAAGGTTTCCGAGTCAATAATCATGCGAGTCCTCTCTGCGCGCTTTAACCTCGTGACTCATCGTACCGGCATGCGTTCACCCCGGCAATGTATAGAGAGAACTCCCCTTTCGTCAATCCGCTCGACCCTCGCTTTGGATGTCCCCTGCAGAACTCCCCCTGAGGATGGCAGGAAGGCGTCACACCTGAAGCGTCAACCTTGACAGCCGCGTTGCAGATGGCCAATACTCACATTCTCCCTGAGTGTTGGAAGACAGGAGGTTTCGGCATGTCCCTGGAACAGGCCCTGAGTGGTATTCGCGTTGTTGACCTCACCCACTATATTGCGGGGCCTTATTGTACAAAATTGCTCGGCGACTATGGGGCTGAGATCATCAAGATTGAACCGCCAACACGCGGCGAAGGCGGACGGACCCTGCCTCCGTTTTTTGACGATCAGCCCGGACAGGAGCAGAGCGGCCTCTTTTGTTTTTTGAATACCAGCAAACAGTCGGTGGCGATTGACCTCACGCGTCAACCCGGACGCGAGGCCGTCTTAGGCTTGATTGAACGGGCGGATGTGGTCGTCGAGAATTTCCGTCCGGGCACCCTTGAGCGCCTGGGTTTGGGGCAAGAGGTACTGCGAGTCGCCAATCCACGGCTGGTGAGCGTTGCCATCTCGAACTTCGGCGCATCCGGCCCCTACCGTGACTATCGTATGACCGACAGTGTGGCCTTTGCTCTCGGCAGTTGGACCTATCCAATGGGTGAACTGGATCGCCCGCCGGTCCAGCCTGGGGGCGCGTTCGGCCAATACGTGGCCGGGTTATACGCCGCCATCGGCACCCTGCAAGCCGTGCGGAACCGGAACGCAACACAGGCTGCGCAGCACGTTGACGTGTCCATTCAGGAGGCCCTGATTGCCACGTCCCTGTACGACTTTGTGGCGTTTTCCTATTCAGGCTTTGTCCGCCAGCGTTCGGGCAAGCAGTTTCATGCGGCGTTTCCGAATCTGGTCACCCTGCCGTGTGCGGATGGCTATGTGGGCGTGCATGCGGGCCTGCCGCATCAGATCGTTGCCCTGCTCGAACTGGTTGAACGGCCCGACCTGGCGAACGATCCGCGCTTTCGGAATATCTCGACCCTGGCTCTCTGCGCCGAGGAATTACACACGGCGCTTATCCCGTGGATGCGTGACCGCAAGAAATGGGACATCTATCATGCCGCACAGGCCCGCGGGATTCCGTTGTCGCCTATCCCGTCTGCCCAAGAAGTCGTCGAATGGGCCCAACTCAAAGAGCGGCAGGCGTTTATCGAGGTCGAGTGTCCCGGAGGGGGAACCGTCTCCATACCCGGTCCACCGTCCCGCGAAAGTGGAGCGCCTATCCTCCGCCTGCGTCGCGCCCCCCGTGTCGGGGAGCACACGGCGAGCGTGCTGGGCGGAAGGTTGGGCTATAGCAATACGGATTTGCAGAGCCTCCGGGCCGCAGGGGCGATCAACTAACAGGGACATCAAGACACAGGAGCACGCGTATGACACAACCGCTACGAGTCGTGGATTTAACCAATGGCTGGGCCGGTCCGTTGGCGACCTGTCTACTGGCTGACTTTGGCGCAGAAGTCATTAAGGTCGAATCCCCCTCTCATATGGACTGGTGGCGCGGAGCCGCCCCTGAGGTCACGGAAGACGGGGGCCGACCCTACGAGCAGTCACCCACGTTTAACACGGTCAATCGGAATAAGTACGGCATCGCGCTTGAACTCACCCACCCGCGAGGACGAGAGCTGTTTCGTGACCTGGTCGGTATCAGTGATGTCTTGGTGGCCAATTACCCGCCGCGCAGTTTGCGCAAACTCGGTATCGAATTTGACACCTTGAAAGCGGTCAACCCGCACCTCGTGATGGTCACCCTGCCGGCCTTTGGTAATAGTGGTCCGGAGAGCGAATATCTCGGTTTTGGTACCACCACCGAAGCCATGGCCGGGATAACCGGGGTGAGTGGCTATGAAGACGGCCCACCCCAGATGCTCAGCAACGCCATCGGCGACCCGGTGTCAGCGCTCAACGCCTGTTTCGCTGCGCTGGTCGGGACATTTGAACAAGAACGGCGCGGCGCAGGGGTCTCGATTGACCTGTCCCACGTTGAAGGACTCTTACCGTTCAACGCCGCCGCCCTGCTGGAATACACCATCAATGGTCGCTCTCAGCAGCGACTGGGCAATCGGCACCCTACCCTGGCACCCCACGGGTGTTATCCGTGTCAGGGCGAAGACGAGTGGCTAACGATTGCGGTCACGTCGGACGAAGACTGGCACAATTTCTGTCGCGTCCTGGAGAATCCGGCCTGGACGCAAAACGCTCAGTTCGATACGGCGCAGGGCAGAAAGGCGGCTGAGGACGAACTCGACCAACACATAAGCGCCTGGACACAGGCGCACGAGGCCACCGCACTGATGGAAAGCCTGCAAGCCGTCGGCGTCGCCGCCGGAGTCGTGCTGTCCGGGGCCGGGGTGCTGAGTGACCCACACCTGGCCGCGCGCGAGTTCATATTAACGATCGAGAAGGAGGAAACCGGGCCGCACTTCTATCCGGGCTTCGTCCCTCAATTTTCCGATACGCCTTCGGTCGTCCGCCGGCCTGCCCCAAGTTTTGGCAAACACAACGAGCGTATCTTCGGCAGCCTGCTCGGCTTATCGAAAGCGGAAATGCAGCGGCTCTCTGACGAGGGCATCATCAGCACGGAACCGCTTTTCCCATCGCTGACGCGCTAGGGCAATTCGCGATTCTATGTAGCTAGGGGGTGTCATCAGTTAAGGAGGATCACCGAGGCCGCGAGATAGATAGCTCCCAGAAAGCTGACAGCGCGTTTGTCATAGCGGGTGGCAAGCGCCCGATATTGTTTGAGTTTAGCGAAGAAGTTTTCAATCAGATGGCGTGCCTGATAGAGGTGCGTATCATAGGGGCGTGGCTGGCGCCGATTCGTTTTGGGGGGAATAACAATCGTCACGCCCGCCTGCTCCAATACGTCAAGGACGCGCTCTTGGGCATCATAGGCTCTATCCGCGAGCAGGGCATGGACGTGCTGCACCAAATCCGGGAGCAGCGCATCCGCGCCAGCGAGGTCCGAGGCGTGGCCCGGCGTGAGATGGAAGCTGGTCGGATTGCCCAGGGCATCACAGGTCGCGTGGAGTTTGGTACTCAACCCCCCTCGGGAGCGGCCAAGGCATTCCGTCTCTGGGTCCCCCCTTTTGCCCCGGCGGCATGTTGATGGGCGCGGATAATCGTGGCATCGATCATGGCGTATTCGTTGTCCGCGTCGGCTGCGAGGTGCTGGAACACCCGCTCCCACACCCCACTCCGACTCCAGCGCATATGCCGGGTATGAATCACCCGAAAATCCCCAAACCGTATGGGGAGGTCACGCCAGGGAATGCCGGCCCGATAGCGGTACAGGACCGCGTCCACAAACCGGCGGTTATCCTGCGCCGTGCCCCCCACATGGCCCGCTCGCCCTGGCAAGAGCCCCTGAATCCGCTCCCACTGGTCATCCCGCAGGGCATACCGCTTCGTCATACTGACAAGCCTCCTCGCTCTGGCTACTGCGAGCACTATAGCGCAGCAGGGTAGGATAATCCCGACATTCTTGCTAACTGATGACACGCCCTAGTGCTGTATCGTGTTCCTCCTGGGAGTTGAGCTGTGCTAGAAAGAAAGGCGATAGGCAACGACATTATCGAACTGCTTGAAAGCCAAGCCGAAGCGCTCAGGGCTCATGGAGTGAAAAAAATAGGGATCTTTGGTTCGCATGCCAGAGATGAGGCCGACGTGAAGAGCGATGTGGATGTGTACGTCGAGTTGAACGAGGCGTAGCGAACCTTCAGAAACTTCAATGCCATATACGAAATACTGGAGGCGGTGCTGCATCGACAGATCGACCTGGTAACAGACCAGGCGCTCTCGGAACGAAAGGCGAAGATTATTCTACCGACAGTGCGCTATGCCTCGCTTGGTCACTGAATTCTTACGCGACATTCTTGAAGAAACTGCGTTTCTGATTGAGCATGCGAATCAGCTCTCGTTTGCTGACTTCCTTAATAACGAGCAATCGAGGAAGTCGTTAGAGAAAAATCTCCTTCTCGGAAGCCTGTTCTGAGCCCATTCGAAGGGAGTGACCCGGAAGGCCGGGGATCACTCATCCCGGCCCTTCTGCCAGTCCGTCACGACAAAATTCTGTTGGGCCTGCCGCCACTCAAGCGTGACCGTCTCGCCCTCGGTGGGAAAGTCTGCCAGCTCATATGTGCCACTCAGCCCCCGCCGAAACTCCTCGCCCAGCGTCGTCACCCGCACCGTCCGGTGCCCCAGCACCTCCCCATCGGCCCGCACCACCACCTCATGCACCCCATCGCCCAGCCGGTTCCAGTTGAATAACAACCCAAACCCATTGTCCGTATCCCCACACACCTCTACGGTCTCCACCTCCCCGGTCTCCCGCTCAATATCCACCTCCACCGTATCCGACCGCTCCGTGCTCGCCCCCACCGCCTCCCGCCACGCCTCCCCGTCCTCGGGGATGAACTCGACCTCAATGGCTTCGGCCTCACACACCCAGCCCGAGACAATCCCAATCCCACTCTGATACGAGCCCGCAGGCGGGTTCTCGAACACAGAGTGCGGAAAGGTGTTCCCAGTGTCGGCGGTCCCGTCGGGCGGCTCCCCTCCCACGATCACAAAGTTCTGTTGCGCCTCCTGCCACTGGACCGTCACGCTCTCCCCCACACTCGGGAAGTCTTCCAATTCATACGTGCCTTCCAGTTCCCGCCGAAACTCCTCCCCCAGCGTGGTCACGGTGACGCGGCGCGTCATCCACACCCGTCCATCCACCCGCACCCGCACCGTGTGGAGGCCGTCGCCCAGAATGTTCCAGTTCCACAGCAGGCAGAAGCCGTTGTCCATATCCCCGCATTCTGTAGCGGTATCCCGCCGCTCCGTCCCGTAGGCGGCTTCGACCCGGCGCACGGGTCGGCCGGGGGTGATGAACTCGATGTGCACGGTCCGGGCCTCACATATCCAGCCCGAGAGCACCTGCACCCCGCTCTGGACGGTGCCGAATGATGGGATTTCCAACTCCCCAGGCGACGGGTCGTCATCATCCCGGATGGTGCCGCGGCCGGTCGCATCTCGAATCCTGACTCCGCCGGTGGCGCCCGACAAGCGCACGTAGACGGTCCGGTTGGCTTCGTCCTGGGCATTGTCGATGGTCGGCACGGTGATTGTCTGCCGGGTCGTGCCCGCCGGAAAGGTCAGGGTGTCGCTGCCCGCGGTGTAGTCGGTGCCGGCGCGCGCCGTCCCGTCCCGCGTCGTCCATCGGACGGTCACGGTGCGGCCTGCCCGGCGGCTGAGGGTGACGGGGAAGGTCAGGGGGACGCCTTCGAACTCCCGCGCATCTCCAATCGACAGGGCCGGCGGGGGTGGAGGCGGCGGCGGGGGTGGAGGCGGCGGCGGGGGTGGAGGCGGCGGCGGGGGTGGGGTAGCGTCCTGGATGGTGCCGGTGGCCGTCCGGCGCAGGGGATGCACGCCCGATGTCGGCCAGCCCGACAGGAGGGTTACGGTCAGGGTCTCGCCGGCGTCGGCAGCGCTGTCGGCGGTCGTGGGCACGCTGATGGGCGCGCTGCTGCTCGTCGTCATGGGGTCGGTGTTGGCGGGAATCGTCACGCTGCCCATGCTCGTGCCGGTGTAATCCGCGCTGGTGGCCGTGCCGTCTGCTGTCTCGTAGCTGAGCGTCAGGCCCCCCGTGGCCCCGACGACCCCCCGGACCGGATAGGTCGAATGCGTGACGGGAAAGCTGAACGCCGTGCCTTCGAGGGCTTCCGCGTCCTCAATGCGGACGCACGACCAGACGGTCAACTGCCCGCCCGTGCGGCGCGTCTCCAGGGCACTGGGCAGGGTGGCGCTGGCGTCCAGGGTCGTGCCGCACAGGGACAGCCACGTCAGGCTGGTCAGGCTGCCGAGTTGGCTGGGAATCCCGCCGGTCAGCGGGTTGCCGGCCAGCAGCAGCCATTGGAGACTGCTCAGGCTGCCCAACGTGGCGGGGATGGACCCACCGAGCTGGTTCTGGTGGAGGGCGAGCCAGGTCAGGCTGCTCAAGCTGCTCAAGTCGGGGATACTCCCGCTCAACTCGTTGTTGTAGAAGTAGAGCACTTGGAGGCTGGTCAAGCCGCTCAGGGCCGGGATACTCCCGGTGAGTTGGTTATTGTGGAGGCGGAGCTGGATCAGGCTGCTCAAGCTGCTCAAGTCGGGGATGCTCCCGCTCAACTCGTTGTTGTAGAGGAAGAGGAATCGGAGGCTGGTCAGGCTGCTCAGGTCGGGAATCGCGCCGCTGAGTTGGTTATCGTGGAGCTGGAGGTTGGTGAGCTTGGTGAGGGCGCTCAGGGCCGGAATCGCCCCGCTGAGTTGGTTCTGCTGGAGGTGGAGTTGTTGGAGGTTGGTGAGGGCGCTCAGGGCCGGGATACTCCCGGTGAGTTGGTTCTGGTGGAGGTCGAGCTGGGTCAGGCTGCTCAAGCCGCTCAGGGCCGCCGGAATCGTTCCGGTGAGTTGGTTGTTATTGAGGAAGAGGTTTTCGAGGTTGGTCAGGGCGCTCAGATCGGGAATCGCGCCGGTTAACTGGTTGTTGGAGAGAAGGAGGTCTTCGAGGCTGGTCAAGCCGCTCAGGGCCGCCGGAATCGTTCCGGTGAGTTGGTTGCGGTTGAGGAAGAGTTCTCGGAGGCTGGTGAGGGCGCTCAGATCGGGAATCGCCCCACTGAGTTGGTTGTTATCGAGGTGGAGTTCTTCGAGGTTGGTCAGGGCGCTCAGGGCCGGAATCGCCCCGCTGAGTTGGTTTCTGGAGAGCTTGAGTTCTTCGAGGTTGGTCAGGGCGCTCAGATCGGGAATCGCGCCGGTTAACTGGTTGTTGGAGAGGGTGAGTTCTTCGAGGTTGGTCAGGGTACTGAAGTCAGGGATCGTTCCGGTGAGTTGCCTTGGCCCGAAGTTGAGCCTCGTGACCCGACTCCCGGTCACGGTGATGCCATCCCACGAGGCCATGCTCAGGCTGGTGGCCCAGTTCAGGGTGCCGTGGTTCTGGGCCGTACCCTCAAGGGTCGCCTTCATGTCGAGCAGGGTGGCGCAGTCGGCGGCCAGGGCCGTGCGGCCCGCGGTATCGGTCGCATCGGTGATGACCGCCGTCACCGCCACGTCGGTGTCCATACAACTCGGCGTCTGAGCGGCCACCGACTCGACGAGCAGGCCGCAGACGAGGCTCAGGCTCAGCAGCACCGCCCCGAGGCATCTTTCCTCCCTTCCTAAATAGCTGAAATCACTGGACTTTTCAAATCGGGGGGGGGGGGGGAGATATGAGCGGTGCCTATGCTGTGCGGAGACATGGTGTGGCGTTGGTATCTGAATCGGTGCAGTTGAGTACAATAGGGAATATATAGCATACTCGCCTCGGGCGAAGCAATGTGAAACACAGTGTCGCGCTTGCCGATGCCGCTCTGATTTTTGACGGCTTCGTCACTACCGTTGAAGATACTCGTGAGGATTATGACGAACAACGCTTTGTCAGTATGGGGCTCTTCGGCGCTCAAGTACTCGTTGTCGTGCATGTCATAGAGGAAGACAGCATACATCTGATCTCAGCGCGAAAGGCGGAGAAATATGAAGCGAGATTCTATTGGCAAGAATATGCAAAGTACGAAGGATAAAGATATCGAAATTCCTCCGCTGACCGATGCGCAACTCCGGGCAATGCAGCCCTTGTCGAAGGCACATCCTCAGACGGCAAAAAAGCTTGGAGCAAGCCAAGCGGGTAAAACAAAGATTACCATTCGCTTAGACAACGCGGTCCTCGATTATTTCAGAGGTATCGTCAATGCCGCCGGAGGAGGGAACTACCAGACCCTTATCAATGAGGCGCTCGCAGACCATATCAAACAGCAATCCGTGCTCGACGCTGTCCGGCAGGTTGTCCGAGAGGAATTACACGAGCGTGTGTGAGCAAGCGTCGAGGGCCGAGTTTCAGGGGGTCTCCTGCGCCGCCCGCACCAACCGAAACAATTTCTCCGGGGTAATCGGAATCTCGTTGATCTCTATGCCCAGGTGAGACAGTGCATCGGAGACCGCGTTGGCAATCGCGGCCGGCGCGCCGATGGTGCCCCCTTCTCCCATGCCGCGAAATCCGCCCAGCGTGGTCGGGGAGGGCGTCTCGATGTGGTGGACTTCTATGGGCAGGAGTTCGGAGGCGGTGGGAACAAGGTAGTCTACCAGCGAGCCGGTCAGCAGTTGCCCTGCGTCGTCGTACACCACTTCTTCATACAACGCGGCCCCAATGCCCTGGGCCACGCCGCCGCGAACCTGGCCCTCAACGATCAGCGGATTAATGATCCGGCCGCAATCTTCAACCACAATATACCGCTTGATTGTGACTGCGTAGGTCTCGGTATCGACCTCCACGACCGCAACATGAGTGGCGCTCGAAGCTGTCCCAAAGAACGGATCGTAGAACCGTGTGACCTCCAGCCCCGGTTCCATGTCTTTGGGCAGCCGCCGCAGGCCGGCATAGGCCGTCTTCGCGACATCACGGAAGGGCAGCCGCCGTTCCGGCTTGTCACGTAGGAAAACCTGGTCGTCTCGGATGTCCAGATCGGCCGGATTGCTCTCCATCATGTGGCCGGCAATCTTCAGCGCCTTTTCCTTGAGCGCCTGGCCCGCCCGTATGGCCGCACCACCGGCGAGCACAGCGCTTCGGCTGGCATAGGTGCCCGTTCCTTGTGGCGCAAGCGCGGTGTCGCCACAGATCACCCGAACGCTATCAAGAGAAACGCCCAGCGCGTCCGCCACAACCTGGGCCAGGGCGGTCTCATGGCCCTGCCCCTGAGGGGCGACGCTAAAAGTAGCGGTGACGGTCCCGGCCGGGTCGACCCGCAGAAAGGCAGCCTCCGTCCCGGTCGCAATCGGCATGCCCGGTGAGACGGGAATAGCCGACCCAACCCCAGTCAGTTCAATATAGGTGGCAAAGCCAATGCCGACCCATCGCCCCGCGGCGCGTGCCTGCGTGCGCCACTGTGCGGTCGCGCCAGGGTCCAGCACGTCCCGCGCCTTTTGCATGCACTCGGTCAGGCTGGCTTGATCCCACACAAGGCCGGACGGTGTTTTGTACGGGAATTCGTCGGCCCGGATATAGTTCTTGAGCCGCAGTTCGGTCGGGTCCAGGGCCAGCCGGCGCGCGGCCCGGTCGATGAGACTTTCCAGCACAAAGGTCGTAATCGGACGCCCCACTCCCCGATACGGTCCCATCGGTGCCTTACACGTAGCCACCCCGCGATTGCGGCCCCGATAGTGTGGCATCCGGTACGGGCCGGACAGAAAGCTGATGGTCTGGATCGGCTCAACCGTGGCCGTCCAGGGATAAATGGAGTATGCGCCAATATCCGTTGTCACATCCGCTCTGAGACCAATAATGGTGCCGTCGGCCTGGAGGCCCAGTTCGGCATCCACAATTTCATCCCAGGCCTGCGTCGACGTCTTGAGGTCCTCCTGGCGGTCGCTGATCCATTTCACCGGCCGTTTCAGCAACCGGGCGACCGCACACAGGACAATCTCTTCGGGATAGAGCGAAGACTTGGCCCCGAACCCACCTCCCACGTCGGCGGCGACCACGCGAATACAATGCTCGGGCATGTCCAACAGGTCGGCCAAGGCATCCCGAAGCAGACCCGGACATTGGGTGGCAGAGCGCAGCGTCAGCTCCCCCGTACCGGCATGATAGTCAGCCAGACAGCCCCGATTTTCCATACACACCGTAGCGTGCCGCCGAAAACGGAACCGATCACGTATCCGCACGGCTGCACCGGCGAGTGCGGCATCCACATCGCCCTGGGCAAACTCACGTGACAAGAGGACATTGCTCCCGGCTTCGTCATGCAGCACGGGCGCGTCTGGCTGGGCTGCGGCCTGCACGTTGGCCACGGTCAGCAGCGGATCGTATTCAACGCGAATCGATTCAATGGCGTCTTCGGCGAGATAGCGATTTTCCGCGATAACCACGGCGAGCGCTTCCCCGACATACCGTACCTTGTCAACGGCCAACGGCGGGAAGCTGGTCTCTTTGTACTCTCGCATTTTTGAGGCGGCGCGAACCGGTTTGACCAAGGGGACAAGGTCTTTGCTGGTGAGGACGGCGACAACGCCTTCATGTGTCTGTGCTGTCGAAGTATCGAGCTGGGTAATCTGCGCATGCGCATACGGGCTGCGCAGAAAGGCGGCCTGGAGCAGGCCCGGCGGATGATGATCATCCACATACGCGCCCTGGCCGGTCAGCAGACGTTGATCTTCCCGTCGCTTCACCCGCGCGCCAACGAATTTTGGAGTAAACTCTTCCACTCTACTTCCTCAGCTCGATGCATCGTCCGGCAACCCTGGGAACACCCAACTCGCCACTACGCGGCCCCCTCCTCGGACGTGTGATACAAATGAGGCGGCCGCGAACGTACTCCTATCGGTACGCTTAGGCTCTTTTCCATGTCGAGCAAGCCGGGTCTGACTTGCCTCAGTAGAGGCGCTCCCGGTTGGTTTCTTCCTCGGATTGATCGATCTCCCTGGCGTCTGCCCCCTTGATCTGGTCGGCAAGGACCTGGCCGTACGTAGGGTAGCTGGAGCGCTCAATCTGTGCCTCGGGGTCCCAGAGCCGGGAGCGGAGCAGCGCCCGGCCGCAATGGAGGAAGGCTTCTTCCACGGTAATCTGCAGCCCGGAGAGCGGGGCTCTCCGCTTCACGGTCAGGGGCTCAAGCAGCTTGGTGTCGATGACGATCTCCGCCTTGCCTTTCACCCGCAACGTCTCGTTCATGCCCGGCACAAGGAACAGCAACCCAACGCCCGGATTGTCCACGATGTTCTGGAGCGAGTCCACCTGATTGTTGCCTGGGCGATCTGGCAGCAGGAGCGTCTTCTCATCCAGTACTTTGACAAACCCTGGCGGGTCCCCTCGGGGCGAGGCGTCGGCGCGCCCATCCGCATCCGCAGAGCTGAGAATACAGAGGGGAGACAGGGCAATGAATTTCCGGCAGTGCCCGTCTAAGTGGTCAAGCACCTTTTGGGTCGCCCGCGCTGCTGGCTCACGGTACACGGTGCGGAGTTCTGTGTGATTGGTCACGTTCATCGGAAACGCTCTTTGGTGTGTACGTCGGGTTAAGTATAGTGAACTTCTACCTGACGTTTCAACCCTGCAAGGGAGAAAGTCGGGCCACAGGGCGCATGATCTTCTGCATCACCCGCGCCGGAGCTACTCAGCCTCGACCGTCACGCGCTGACCGCTGAAATGCGAGGCGAACGCCAGGGCCGGCACCGCCTCCGGGGCCAGCGGGTCTTGGTCCAGCGCATAGACCCACCCCCGCTGCGTCCCGCTGATGGACTGCCAATCCTTGCTGAAGCGCACCACATAGCGCACCCGTGCACTACCGGTCTGCACCCCGGTCAAGGCAGCCAGATTGAAATTCATCACCTGCGCCGTCAGCTCCCGCCAACCCGACCGCGCCCACACCCCGTGTTGGTCGCTGAAACGGGCCGGGTTGAAGAGGGTGGCCGGAGCGAAAACGTCCCCGCCGGGGAGGTCGTTGCCATACACAACGTCCTCAGGGGGAAGCGGGACGCCAGGGAGATTGAAGAGGGCGTCCTGATTGGAGTAGGTGCTCCCCCAGTTCCCCCCGGCGGTCAGGGAAATCAAGCGGGAGGACCCCGGCGTGCCTTCGTCTGTGTGGTGCCGGATGAGGTAGACACCGGCAATCTCTTGGGCAAAGTTGCCCTCATCCGCTCGCTCCCGCCAGCTTTCCAGCCCAGGCGCGTCTTCCGCAAAGGCCGGAGGGACGAGCCCGCCGAGGAGGAACAGACTCAGGACGAGTATCCCGCTTCTTCGTTGCATGGAGGTGCTCCTTTCTTGCTCGCCCAAGCAGCGGGCACTATCAATCCGACAGGCGTTGTCGATAGGCAGTCAGGTCTTCGGCGGTCACACCATCCGGCGGCACCAGTTGATAATGCTTCTCCGAAACTACTCTCACATCGCCACCCGCTTGCTCAAACTCGAAAAGCACGATCAGGTTGTCCCGCATGGGTTGCGCGCCAACAGGCCGGCAGATCAGAGACGGGAGTCTATCGGCACACAGCCCGATGTCTTGCTCAATCTGGACTCTGCTGAGCGTGTCCTTCTCCCCCTTGGCTTGGACAGGTATGACGTAATGAGAGCCATTCTTATCCACACCCACGTATATCTCATCCGTCTCTACTTGGCCCATTTGAGGCACAGTCGTCCTGAGATGGTTTTGGAGCGAATAACAGGTTATCCCCAAGAAGATGTCGATCAATCGGTTGTAACGAATACGGGCCAGGACAGCCTGCTCATCGTTGAACGCATATTTCTCGATTATTCCAGGAGTCGCGTCCGGGACCTTTGTCACCGCAAGGTTCGGGTTGGGTATCAGCGGCCTATCGGCCACCAGGACAAATTGGTATCTACTCCGCCCTGCAGGACGAATGATCCAGGTTTCTCCTGCGGGAGCCTCGGCAAGAATACTGGACGGGAGCGCCGTTCGATATCTGAAGCTGTAAACCAGATCGCCCAGATTCTTGGGAAGCGGGATATTCAGTTCGGACGCGAACGTGACGATGTCTTCTCGCTCGAACGCGACCGCCCGTTGTCCAGGTTGATACTTGGCGTGGAAAATCGCCTCAATGATCGCCACATAGCGGTTCCGGGACGGAATAGCGTACCCCCTATCGGTCAGTGACCCGGCCATTCGAGCAGAACGACTTCTTCCCGAAGCTGCTCACCGGTCACCGTTGACAGCCGGGTCCGAAACAGGTCAATGTCGGCGACGGTGTAGTTCAACGATTGTGCCAGTTCGGCAAGCAGGTGACCTGTCCGAATCATGATCCGCAGATACGACGCTTGGTCACCCACCACATAGGCGAGTCGTGCCCCCGGTCTGAGGACGGGCCGGAGGGAAGCAAGATGCCGTGCCATGCCGCCAAAGTACAGTTGGGTCACACGTGGATAGAGCCGCTCGAAGCCAGAGGTTTTTCCCAAGTCAACCCGACGTTGCTCAATGGCCTCGGCGATGTTTCGTATTTCGACATTGTCCGCAACCTCAAGATCGTCCGTATCTGACTTGTACACACCCCTCGTATTGGATCTGACCAAGCCCTGTTTCAGCGCCCGCAAGTCCTGTTTGTTGCGTATCAATCCAAGGATGACGGACTCCAAACGTGTCGTGCGCGTATAGTCCTTCTCATTCGGGTATGGCGGGGACGTGATGACCGCATCGACCGATTGCGGCTCCAGAATCTGGTTGATCTGTCGGGAGTCTCCCTTGATGACGTGGGCGGTCACGTCTACCCGGTCTCTGACGAGACCAATATCACTCTCCATGGACTGGACACGGTCCAGCCAGGCATCGAATACCGGAGCGTCATCCTTCACCTTCCCCACCCCCACTTCCGGGCCGAACTTCAGGTTGCCGATACGCTGTACCAACGCACTGGCCAGTGCGAGCCGGCCGTATTGCTGCATATGATGGTCGCCATGCCGATCAATTGCGTCCAGCAATAGCAAGGTCTTGTGCAGGGGGAGTGGGCTGATTGAGTCTTTTAATAGTAATTTTAACTGCTCAGGGAGCAGTTCGGCTAGCGGTAGGTGTTCCGGTCTAGTGGCGGTAAACAGCGGGAGGCCGGTCCATTCACTCATACCCTGTTGTTCCAGAGTCTTTCTCGCTGACGTGGAAACCTGCTCGGCATAGTCCAAAAGCCCGGCACGATCGACTGACCAATCCACCTTGACCGAGCTTGCGAGATGCGCCATAGGGTTCGACTCGATTCCGACACTCCGAATGCCGAGTTTCTTACACTCAACCAACGTCGTGCCGGTGCCACAGAAGGGATCAAGAACCGTCTCGGAGGGGCGAACGCCAAACCGTCCAAGATAGTCCCGGACCAAGTGGGGTGGAAATGACAGCACGAACCGATACCAGTCGTGAACCGGCTGGTCTTCGGGCCGGAGCTTGTTCCGGTCATTCCGGGTACTGCTCGTATCGGGAAGTGTCTCGGTCGCTATTGGCATCGGGTTCAACAGGATTCTGAGGGATTATCAAGGAATCTAATTGTACGCTGGTTTTTCTCTTGCGACCAGGCGAAGAGGGGGAGGACCCACCCCGGCCCTTCGGGCCACCCCTCCGAGGAGGGGATAGAAAAAATCCCCTCTTGGGAGGGGTGACGCGTAAGCGGTGGGGTGGGTTGCCCCCAACCAGATAACGCCATCCGCGTCACACATCCTCGGAAGGAATTGTCTCTTAACCCAAACACGTATTTTTTCCATTTATTTCAAGAATTTGCCTCTTCTTCCTCTGGTCCAAACGCACAACAGTACAACCGATATTGGAGGGGGTAGGACTGCCGGAAGCCGTCGTCGTATTTTGTACCCACCCCATTGACATAGGAGCCCGCAGGACAGGTTTGAGAGCCATCATATCGGGCCAGAAGCCATGGCTGCCATTCGCAGCGATGGCTTTCCTTCTTCTCGGGAGCAGAGCGCACCTGTTCGAGGGCAGCGAGGCGCGCATCGAATCGCATATACGCGTATGCGGTAAGACAACCGAGCACGAGCAGAAGAATGAGTTCGGACCGACTCGTCCACCATCCGCGTTTCTGTTTTTCCGGCCCTCCTGTCAAATAGATGTCGTCCATCATCACTGCCCCCCTCTCCGAGCCCGGAGCGTCTCCGCCGCGGCCTGAACGGCTTCAACAATCCCCTGATAGCCCGTACAGCGACACAGCACTGCGGATAAGCCCGCGCGGATTTCTGCCTCGCTCGGGGCCGCGTTTGTTTGGAGCAAATCGTACGCGGTCATGAGCATGCCCGGCGTACAGAACCCACACTGGAGTCCGTGGTGTTCCCAAAAGGCGGTTTGCAGGGGATGGAGTTGACCAGTCTTTCCTGGGAGCGCGGGCGGCCCGCCCGATTGAGGGGCCAAGCCCTCAACGGTCATCAACTCCGCGCCATCGGCCTGAACGGCCAGCATCAGACACGAGCGGGCAGATTCACCATTGATGAGAATCGTGCACGCCCCGCAGATGCCGTGCTCACAGCCGACATGAGAGCCGGTCAGGCCCAGGTCTTCACGCAGAAAATCAACCAACAGTTTGCGCGGCTCCACCTGCCCCCGGTGCTCCGTACCGTTGACGCGGAGCGTGATCGGTCTGGCTTGGCTGTGCTCGTTCGGCTCGCTCACGCCCTTTGCTCCTGGCCGCGCTCAAGTGCCCGCTGAATCGCCCGACGGGTCAGCACCTCAGTTAGATGCCGCCGAAAATCGGCTGAGGCATGGATATCGCTATCGGGTTCAACGAGTTCAGCGGCTTTGGCCGCGGCGCGCTGAATGCTCTGTTCAGTGACGCCTTCCTGCACCAGAATGTCTTCTGCGGCACGCAGGCGGATTGGAGTTGGCCCGACTCCAGCAGCAGCCAGACGTGCGGTCCGACACTGTTCGCCATCCGCATCAATCATGCCGGCAACGCCAGCAAGGGCAAAATCTCCGTGCCGCCGGGCAACCTCTTCGAACGCCCAACCGCTTGTCGGCGAAGCGGGTGAAAAGCGGACTTCGGTGACGACCTCGTTCGGAGCGAGGGCGGTTGTCAGATAGCTCACGAAAAATTCTTCGGCGGAGATACTTCGCTGTCCCTCTAGACTCTGAAGAACCAAGTCAGCGCCTAAAACCAATGCGACAGCGGGATATTCCGCCGCGGGGTCGGCATGGGCCAGGCTGCCGCCGATGGTGCCGCGTGTACGGATGGGAAGATGACCGACCAACATGGTCGCCTCATACAGCAGCGGAAGCTGGCGGCGCACCAGTTCCGAAAATTCAATCGTTCTCTGGCGGGTCAACGCGCCAATGCGGACCTGTCCGTTCTCTTGCCGCAGATACGATAACTCCGCCACGCGGTTGATATCGATCAGGGCGGATGGATAGCTCAGCCGGAAATTCAGCAGCGGCATCAGACTCTGCCCACCGGCCAATACTTTTGCGTCGTCTCCATAGCGCTCCAGAAGAGCGAGTGCTTCGTCAAGCTGCGTCGGCGCGTGATAGGCAAACGGAGGCGGCTTCATTCTGCTCTGGCTTGTATCCGGTTCGGTACAGGTGGTAAAGGGTGCAACGTTACATACAGAAAGGGGTCCTATGACAATGACAAATCAACACGAGGACATTCAACAATTCTACGCCAGCTATCTCGACACCTTTCATACGGGTGACGCAAAGGCGATGGTACCGTTCTACCGTGCCCCGTGTCTGTTTATCGCGGACCAGGGCGTGACTCTGCTTTCAAGCGGAGCGGAGATTGAAAAGCTCTTTGCGCAGATTATCCAGGACCTCAAAGGCCGGAATTATGGGCGAAGCGAAGTCACGAACATTCAGATCAAAGGGATGACGGATCGTATCGCGCTCCTCAGCGGCCTCGCCGTGCGCTACACCAAAACCGGTGAGGAGCTGGAGCGATTGGGAGCAACCTACACCCTACGCAAGACCGACGACCGCTGGCAGATTGTCTCTGTCGTAGCGCATAGCCCGGAGACCGTGGTGCGGTTTGGGTGAGAAGACCAGGGCTCATTACCATGACAATTCTTAAAATACCGCCCAGCCGAGATGAGATAATCACGATGGTCATAGATAATATGTATAGTGGCCCTATCCTCAACAATACTCATCGTGGTGACGTTGCAGAGATGATTGTTCTCTCTGCGTTAGGCCCAGATTGGAGGTTGGTTGGGTTGGGCTGGCATCCTTGGGATTTGCAACGGGGAAGCGGGCATGAACGAGTCCGAATTCAGGTCAAACAGTGTGCAGCTCTTCAGATTTGGGGAAAAACGAAACGCTTAGAGTTGCAATTCGGCTGGAAGAAGAAGGCGCCCAACGATTTTGTTAAGTATAATCCAGGAGAAAAAATTGAATCGGAGGGCTGGTTTTGCGATCTTTTTGTTTTTGGGCTCCATCTTGAAGAGAACAAAAATAAGGCAGACCAACTTGATCCAAAGCAATGGGAGTTTCTTGTCATTCCGACAAACGATTTGAAGCGGGGACAGGACTCGATGGTTCTCACGAAGGCGTTAAAGAGATGGCGACCAGTAACATGGGGGGAGCTCCTGGACGAAGTGGAATCTGCTATTGAGCGCCGTAGATCGGACTAGCGAAGCGTAATCCGACATCGCTACAGCGCTACGACTCTCGACCTTATTCCTGTGACCAGCGCGGCCTATTGGGCCAACCAGCCGCCATCTGCCGACATGGTATGGCCGGTCACAAATGAGGCTGCGTCTGAGCTAAGCCAGACAACCGCTTCCGCGATTTCTCCTGGCTGACCCATCCGGCCGACCGGCTCCATTTCTGCGATCTTGTCGGCCATCTCGGGCTGACCCTCGGTCAGCCGACTGACCATGGGCGTCTCAATCGCGCCCGGACAGACACAGTTCACGCGGATACCGCTCTGCGCGTATTCCAACGCCGCCGCGCGCGTAATCCCGACCACGCCATGCTTGCTGGTGATATAGGCCGGCAGACGGTAGCCACCCACTAAGCCATAGGCCGAGGAGGTGTTCACAATGGAGCCGCCGCCCTGCTTGAGCATCTGAAGAATCTCATACTTCATACACAGCCAGACACCTTTGAGGTTGATCGCCATAGTGCGGTCCCAGCCTTCTTCGCTGGTTTCGGCGGTCAACACATTTTCCCCTTCAATCCCCGCGTTGTTATAAGCACAGTCAAGGCGTCCGTACGTTTCGACGATCTGACTGATGAGCCCCTCAACCTCGACGGCCTGGGAGACATCGACTTGAAGAAAGCGGGCTTCTCCTCCCGCCGCCTTAACGAGTTGGACAGTCTCCTCACCCCCGTCGGTAACAATATCACTGACCACCACGGTTGCGCCCTCTCGCGCAAAGGCGAGGGCCGAGGCGCGCCCTATCCCTGAACCGGCTCCGGTAATCAATGCAATCTTACCCGCTAATACGCCTGCCATCGTGCTCCTCCTTCTGGCCTTTTCTCTCCAGTATGCTTGAGTCTTACACGCTTTCGCTAGCGGTGGGCAAGCAACCGCTCAGGGTGATGTTACGTGATCCGGCATCCAGTCCTTCGACTGCGCTTTGCTACGCTCAGGACGAACGGAGGGCGGGGGACCTGGATTCCGGGTCCAGCCCGGAATGACGCTGGGGGCACGGAGAACAGGCGCTTGGCAAGGAGGCGGCATCACATGTCACTGAGGAGAGGGGCGGGAGGGCAGCATCCCACTGAGCAGGGGAGGGGAGATCAGATGCTTTGCGTTTTACCGGGCGAGTTGGTAGGCTGGGTCTCCTATGGCGGGCGCAACGTTCGATACCTTAACATGCGGCTAAGGCGCTGACTGTAGCGGGCTTTGAAGCGCGGCAAGCCGAGGCCAGCACGGATGGAGCAGCGAACCTGCTCCCGCGCTCCGGCTACGACCCCTCCACCAAGTCGTGCAAAGGCGCATGGGAGCGAAAGACAGGAGGCTGAGATGTCGAAGTGGCGAGAGGGACGGGCAATCGGCGACAGGCTCCGCTATCGGTGGAAGTCCCTCGCGCTGTGTGGAGTCCTGCTTCTCACCGGCTTTATCGGGATATCGCTCGCGCTCCGCACCACCGGCGAGGAAGGGCCACCACCGAATCTTTGCGACCAATGGGATCAATACTGGTTTCATCATCGCGTTACCCCTGTACGGATCGAGCATTGTCTGCACACTGGGCTCGTCGATGTCAACCAAGTCGATGAAGACGCCCGAACGCTGCTGCACCGGATCGCGCATGATTTCAAAGAAACCGACGACTACTATCCCTCGTATCCCCCGTCTGACGTCCCGGATTTATACGGCTATACGCATGAGAATCAGGGAACGTTTTTCACCGGCGTGGACAACCACGATGATCCGCCCGAACGTATTTCCGGCAACTCCCGGGAAACCCGGCTGGTCATGGTAGACATTTTGCTTGCGCAGCCAGACATCGACCTGGAGCTAACGGACTACAAACACAAAACGGCCTTGCATTATGCGATCCGTAATGGCAAGGCGTATCCGATGGCGCAACGCCTCATTCGGGCCGGGGCCGCACTCACCATTGATGAGGACGCCCGCGAGCAATGGGAAGAGCGCACCCTCCCCCTGGCCCGCACCCTCCGCAAGCGCTTCAAGAGTCCCCTGGACGGGTCGATTGACCTGGATCAACTACTGCAATGTCAGACGGCAGACTGTGCGCTGCAGGAAGTGATGCGGTAGCCATGCTGTGCCTGTGATCCCGTACCGCCACGTCTGTGACAAGCTCGCGTAGCGCTACCTCGCCGCTGTCTCCCTTGCTGCTATCCTCTCTATGTCCAGACCCTGGGGCATTTCACGATATATTGCGGAGCACGGCCGGCCTGACGAGCGCGCAACGGCTGGCCGTCATTCCGGCGCAAGAACGTCACCCCGTACTTGATACGGGACCGGCATGACGCAAGCGTACCAGCACGGCTACCACTGAGCGTGACACGTGCGAGTCACTGTCTCTTAGCCTTGCGTCAGCGGGTCAACATCCGATTAAATGGCGGTTACTCCCCGGTTGACGCCCCGGTGAAGGGAGAGGAACCCCTATTGCCCCGACAGGCGAAGAGGACGGCCAAGATCGTCGTAACGCTCACGCGCCAGGAGGCGTCGCGTAAGCACATTCCCACAGCGGAGTTGCAAGTGACCTGCGTTGCCAATGGCCGCTGGCTATCCCTATTCGTCTGCTATGGCCTTGCCATACTGTAGGATATGGATACTATGGGAAATATGAAAACGACACTTGATATCCACGACGAACTGCTGACACGGGCGAAACGGCACGCCAAGAAGACAGGTCGCCCCTTGCGAGCCGTGGTTGAGGACGGGCTCCGTCAGGTTCTCGCCACGCCTCCCTCCCGGAACCGCTACCGACTCCCCGATTTGAGCACTGGTCATGCTGGCGCGGAGGACCCCCTTGAGGTCTACTCGTGGCAGGACCTGCGCGGGTTGATCTACGGAGAGACGGAAACACAGTGATTGCGGTCGATACGAACCTGCTCGTCTACGCTCATCGCAAGGAATCCCGCGTACATGAAGCAGCCTTTGCGATTGTGCGGACGCTTGCCGAAGGAAGCCAAATGTGGGCGATTCCCTGGCCCTGCTGCTACGAATTCCTGAGTGTGGTGACAAACCCCCGGATTTGGAAAGACGCGGCAACGTCGCCGGAGCGCGCATGGCGGCAACTCGAAGCCTGGACCTCATCGCCCAGCAATCGTCTGCTCGGCGAGACCGACGACTTTCTCAAGGTATTGAGCGGCCTCGTGCAGCGGCCGCGGGTGCGGGGTGCGGTCGTCCACGATGCCCGGATCGCCGCGCTCTGCCTGGCACACGGTACTGAAGCGCTCCTTACCCGTGATCGCGATTTCTCGTTATTCTCCGAGCTGCGAACCCGTGATCCATTCAGTTAGGAAAAGGGTGACTGCAATGGCTCAATCCGGTGGCAACGCTCGCTTACCCCTCTATAGGAAGAACTTTGCTCTCGGCGAAGGAAACGCCTGAGCGTAGCAAAGCGAAATCGAAGGACTGGATACCGGAGCACGGCCGGCCTGACGAGCGCGCAACGGCCGGCCGTCATTCCCTTGGTCGAGCCAAGGGGCAGGCTCTGCGCAAGAACGTCACCCCGGACGTGATCCGGGGCCGGCAGGGCGAGCACGGAGTAGCCGCCCGTCATGCCTGCGGAAGCAGGAATCCAGACCCCCCGCCCCGACCGCTGGATGCCGGATCAGGTCCGGGGTGACGAAGACGGAATAATGTGGCGACAACTTATCGTAAACCGCTGTAGCCCCTACTCGGCCTCGACTGTCACCCGCCGTCCGCTGAAGGTCGAGCCAAACTCCAGGGCCGGCACCGCCTCCGGGTCCAGTGGGTCTTGGTCGAGTGGAAAGACCCGCCCCTGCTGCATGCCCGTGACGGACTGCAAATCTTTGCTGAACTGCACCACATAGCGCACTCGCACGATATCCGTATGCACCCCGGTCAGGGCGTCCAGATTAAAATCCATCACCTCCGCCGTAATCTCTCGCCAGCCCGACCGTGCCCACACCCCGTGTTGGTCGCTGAAACGGGACGGGTTGAAGAGGGTGGCCGGATCGAAGAAGCCCTCGGGGGAAACGCCGGAGGTGTCCATGCCCTCCTCAAAGACCTCGGGAATCAGGAAGCCGGGGAAGCCGAAGGCGTCCATGCCCTCCTCAAAGACCTCCTCAAAGCCTTCGAGAATCTGGAAGCCGGTCAGGTTGACGATGGCGTGCTGATTGGAATTGGTACTCGCCCAGTTGCCCCCGGCGGTCAAGGAAACCAGGCGGAAGGACCCCGGCCTTCCATCGTCGGTGTGGTGCCGGATGAGGTAGACACCGGCAATCTCTTGGGCAAAATTGCCCTCTTGCGCTCTCCCCCGCCAGCTCTCCAGCCCAATCGCGTCCTCAGCGAAGGCGGGCTGGATGAGCCCGCCGAGGAGGAGAAGGCCCAGGGCCAGCCTACCGATGCTTCGCTTCATTGGTGCGCTCCTTTCTGTGCTCACTCAACTTTTCACTCGTCACTTTTTTCCAGCCCACCCAAAGGGGTCTGGCGAGGGCCGAGGCGCGCCCGGTCCCTGGACCGGCTCCGGTAATCAACCCAATTTTTCCCGTTAATACGCCTGCCACCGTGCTCCTCCTTTTGAACTTTTCTCTCCAGTATGCTTCTATATGGTTTCGATTGCTGGGAACAAGCGAGCCGTTGACACATGTCCACCGGCTACGCTGGTTTGCGTAGTCGGGTACTCAGGTGCAGGACGACGGAACAGTTAGGCTTGAATGCAGCAGATGTAGCATTCCTTGTTGGGATCGCGCAGTGCGGACTGATCTATTATGGGCTCCTCCGCATGGAAAAGACGGGGCAACGGCGTGACGCCCAGCTTGATAGGCAGGCAAAGGTGCTCGAAGACATCGGCGCCGGTATCCGAGAGCAGAGCGCCGGTATCCGCGCGCTCCTTGAGCGCACCACCAGATAATGAGTGTCCCAGGACACAATTAGGCCGGGTGGGTGGTGCTCGGCTGGGTCGGGATGGTGTGGCTATTGGCGAGGTGATGTGTAGCGGGGGGGGGTAACGCGTGGGCCGGCTATCGATTCCGACCGCGCACCCGGTGTACGACATGGCTTCCCGCCGCGCGTGCCAGCAGCAACCCCGCCAGCGCCAGACAGACCGTCACCGCGTATCCCTTCGACACGGTGAACACTGAGGCGCGGGCCACCTGCCCGGCGGATATGTCGGGGTAGTGGAGCAGCATGAGGATGATCTGCACGTTCTCGCCCAGATCAAGCACGCCGGCCGCCACCGGCAGGGAGGCCAGCCACCACAGCCGTTCGGTCGGTCGGAATCGATATATGAGGCCAGCCAGGAAGCTGACATAGATCACGGGCAACACCGTGTCCAGGGTGGCACTGGCCCACGCATAAACTCCCCTGCCCTGTGCGCCGTAGCCGTCCAGGGCAGCGATCACTTCGTCGTAGGTGTAGCCCGGCCTCACGTCGAGCATCTCGCCCCCAATGGGTAAGGCCGGAAACACGACACCGAGGAGGAGCAGCCCAGTAACCAGAGTCACACCGAGAACCGGCGCACGGCTTACATACTCGCAATACGTCCGCATGCTGCCCTCCTTTTAATTTCTTCTTTAGTATGTTTTAGTTACGGGCAAACTTACAAGAGGCTATTGAACTCGTGCTTGAGGTAAACCGCACTCTTGCTGAAAAGACACTCCGAGGACGTGAAGTTATCCGTGAGCTGCTAGAGGTACCATAATTCCCGTAAAAATGGGACGTGTGATGCAAGTGAGGGGAACTTAAGGACGCGATCATATGGCGAAAAAAATAGCAAAAGTCGACCAATCCAGAAAGACTCGGACTGCTCTGCTCACCGCTGCCCGTGAACTCTTTGCCGAGCAGGGATATGCTCACACATCCACGGAAGAAATTCTGGAGCGCACCGGGATGACCAGAGGGGCGCTGTATTATCACTTTCGAGACAAAGCCGACCTCTTCCGAGCCGTTTTCTGTGAGGTTGAAGACTTTATGCAACAAGAAATTGCTCGGAGCACGATAGAAACTGAGGGCGATATCTGGCAGCGGTTTCGGGCTGGCGCTATCACCTTCTTCAGCCTCTGTACCAGACCGGACATTCAGCGTATTCTCTATATTGATGGGCCAGCGGTCTTGAACGCAGAAACATGGCGCACGACGCTCACCGAGGCCGGGATAGACATCGTTCGACAGAACTTGCGGCTGTTGATGGATCACGGCTATATTGAAGAACTCCCGCTTGAAGCGCTGACATACCTGTGGTTTGGGGCCTACTCCGAAGCGGCTATATACATCGCCCGCACCGAGGATAAGGACGCGGCCCGGATGGAGATAGGACGGTGTGTGGAGCACTTGGCCAAGGGGATGCGGCTCCAAGCCCAGGCCAAGCGGGAGAAGGACCCACCCCGGTCATTCGCCTTGGCTCAGGACTACCCCTCTGAGGAGGAAAGCAGGGAGGAGACAGTATGAAGAGATTCGGGCAACGCAGCCTCAGATGCTGGACACGTTTACTCTTGCTGGTATCGCTCTTCGTTGTGATGGGCACGCTGCCCGTCGGGGCGCAGGAGGCAGACCAGGAAGAAGAGCAGGCAGAACCCATCTTCGGGCTTGAGGAAATGCGCGTGGTCGGCTCCCGGGCAGTGGGCCGCTCCGCGGCGGATTCGCCTGTGCCGGTGGACGTCATTGACGGCGACGACTTCCAGCATTATGGCGTCCGCGACCTGAACAACCTGTTGGCCGCGACGGTGCCGTCCTATAATATCAGCCAGCACGCCATCGGAGACGCCAACGCGCTGGTCCGCCCGGCAAAATTACGCGGCCTGCCGCCGGACTCGACCCTGGTGCTAGTCAACGGCAAACGCCGCCACCGCTCGTCTGCCATCAGCATCTTCACCTTCGGGCAGGCCCAAGGGGCGCACGGGGTGGACATTCGTTCGATCCCGTCCATCGCGCTGAAACGTGTCGAAGTGCTGCGCGACGGCGCCGGCGCCCAGTACGGCTCCGACGCGGTAGCCGGGGTGATGAACTTCGTGCTGCGCGATGCGCCCGAGGGCGGGACGGTCGAAGCCCGCTGGGGCCAGTATTATCAGGGCGACGGCGACCAGGTGAGCACCGCGGCCAATATCGGCCTGCCACTGACCGACGCCGGGTTTGCCAACCTCAGCTTCGAGTTCACCAACGCCGACTCGACCGACCGCAGCTCTGAACTCGACATCGAAAAGCCGTTGCGAAACGCCGGGCTTCCCGTCAAGCATCGCGCGATGGTGTGGGGCGCGCCGGATGTGCCGTATGACTATAAATTCTTCGGTAACTTCGGCCTTGACCTTGGCGACTCTCACCATGCCTACGCCTTCGGCAACTGGGCGGAACGCCAGATTCTGGACTCGTGGTATTTCCGGGGTCCGCATCCGTCCGCGCCGACCGGTACGACCGGGGTGTATCTGGACGGCGAACGTCTCAAGGTCGCCGACCTGACACCCGACGGCACCGGCAACTGCCCGACAATATTGGCGCGCGATTATACCCAAAACGGCCGGGCCGCACTGGCCCCACTGGGGGGCAACCCGGACTGTTACGCGTTAGCGCAAAATCTTCCGGGCGGGTTCACGCCACGGATGCGCGGCGGCGTGGAAGACTGGGGTATTACCTTCGGCCTGCGCGGGACGTTGCAGAGCGCCTCTGCGCTGCTGGACGGCTGGAACTACGATATGAGTGCTGCGTTCGGCCAGCACAGAACCACGTACTACATATGGAACACCGTTAACCCGCAACTGCTCCGCCTCAAAGACGCCATGCCGACGGGATACTTCGGACGTGCCTACGAGCAGCGGGACAAGATGTTCAATCTGGATTTCTCCAGGCTGTTCGACATGGGCGTCTTCCACTCCCCGCTGAATGTCGCCTTCGGACTGGAGTACCGCGAGGAAGAGTACGAGATCGAATCCGGTGATAAGGACGGTTGGTGCTCCGATGACACCGGAGAATGTGATGGGCAACGGAAAGCGCGTGGCCTCGCCGCACAGGGGTTCAGCGTCGGCGGCCAGGCGTATCCGGCTATCCGCCCGGAGAATGCGGTGGAGGCCGAACGGGGCAGCTTCGGCGCGTATATCGACCTCGAAGCCGACGTCATCGAGAACGTACTGCTCACCGCCGCGGGCCGCTTCGAGCACCATGAAGGCATCGGTGAATCCCTGGACGGCAAGCTCGCCGCCCGCTGGAGTCTGCTTGAGGAATATCTGGCGCTGCGCGGGTCAATTGGGACCGGCTTTCGCGCCCCGACCGTTGGACAGGCCAACTACCGGGACACGACCTACAATTTTGATCCCGAAACAAACCAACTGGTCGAAACGCCGACGCTTCCGGGCAGCCACCCGATTGCGCTCCGCAAAGGGGCCAAGCCGCTCACGCCGGAGACCTCCATGTCTTTTTCGGTCGGGACAGTGCTCACCCTTGATGCCCTGACCGTCACCCTGGACTATTACAATATAGAAGTGAGAAATCGGATTGGGCTGACCAGCGCCCAGGGGATCACCCCTGAAGATGTCGCCGCCCTGGCCGCTATGAATGTCGATGCGAGTCGCATAAGAAGCGTGCGGTTTTTCACCAACGCGTTCGAAACGTATACGCAAGGCATCGATCTGGTGGCGACCTATCCGTTGGATTTGTTCGGCGGCAGCATTGGCCGGACGATGTTGACGTTTGCCGGCAACTGGAACGACACCAACCTCAATCTCGATTCCATCAACTCGCAGGTCATCAACTCGGTGCGCAAAGTGCAGGTCGAAGATATCGAGCCGGAGTTCCGCTTCTCGCTGATGGCGGACCACACCTGGGGACCGTGGCGGTTCCTTTCCCGGCTGCACTACTACGACGGCTTCACCGAGCCGTATCAAGATTACAAGATCAATCCGCCCATCTATGCCCGTGCTCGCGCGTTGCTCGACCTGGAAGCGTCATACCTGTTCGATTTCGGGCTGGTCGTGGCCGCCGGAGTGGACAACCTGCTCGACACCTATCCGACCAGGGTCAAACGGGTGCATCGGAATGAGTATGACGCCGGCCAGAAGTATCCGGTCGCCTCGCCGTATGGCTATAACGGCGGGTTCTATTACTTCAGGGCGTCGTACTCGTTCTGAGACCTGGCCTGATTAAGATAAGAAGGGTAGAGGCCATTGTCCGCATAATATCGTGATTTATATCCAGACGGGTAGTTCGTGACACTGTCCCCACGTTCCGTACACCAAGTTCATATGCTCTGGTCTGTGGCGCTCAGCCTCCTGCTGCTCCCGCTCCCTGCCGGAGCGACCAGCGTCCTTGAGTACTCTTTTCCCTCCCTCGTGCAGGAGGCCGAGGTCATTGCGGTCGGCACAGTCACGGCTATTGAGACCGCATGGGATGCCGACAACCAAGTTCCCCATACCTTCGTCACCTTCTCCCATCTGGAGGTGCTGAAAGGGAAGGCAGACCAGACCGAGTTGACTCTGCGGTTCTTCGGAGGGCCCACACCCGACGGTGATATCATGCAGATTGCCGGTGTGCCGCAGTTTGCCGTGGGGGAGCGGAGTGTCATTTTTTGTGTTGGCAACAACCGTCAGGCCGTCCCGCTCGTCGGCATCTGGCAAGGCATCTATCGGGTCGTGTTTGATGCGGAGCGTGGGGTGGACACCATCCACGACCATGCCGGGCGGCCCGTCACCACGCTGCCCACCACGGATGTGGGGATTCTCCACGATGAGTCTCACTCGGCGTCGGCATGGGCAGCCCAGACGGAAGCCACCCCCGAGACCATGACGCTGCCCACGTTAGTCCGGCAGATCGAACAGGAATTAGGCCATGGAGAGGAGGACTGACCCATCCTGGCCGAGGAGTCTGCTGCTTGTCCTGCTGCCGTTCTCCTTCGTCCTCCTGGCCACCCCCGCAGAGAGTTGGGTGTGGGTCAAAGGCGCTCCGCTTTCCTGGGCAACATCTGAGGCGACGCTGATTCTGGATCTTGGCTGTCCGACCCCAGACCTCACCAACTGGGGCCCGTGCTGGGCTGACGCCGCTGAAGCGGCGGCAGCCGCGTGGAATGCGGCAGGCTCCTCTTTTCGGTTTCAGACCAAACGCGAGACGGGGCTCCACCCGTGCACTACTCGGAACAGTTTTCGGAACTTCGTCGTCTTTAGACCCGTCGTTTGTGGAGGAGGTTCGTTCGGGACGCGCACGCTCGCCCTTACACAGATTATCAAATCCGGTACATCCGGCACAGCCGCAACCGAGTTGAGAGCAACACGCGTATGGTTTAATTCAGCTCTGAACTGGTCCACTTATACCGGCTCATTGCAGACCGATAACCATGGCCGGCGAATACATGACTTCTACCGGGTGGCCCTGCACGAATTCGGCCATGCCCTGGGGCTTGGTCACCCGAACGAGAAGGGACAGTCTGTGAGTGCCATCATGAATTCTCGTGTCAGCGCTCTTTACCAACTCCAGCCGGACGATATCCTTGGGATCAACACTATTTATCCCCAGGATAACCGAGTGCCGGTCAGCCTGTCGGTGAGCGACAGTGGCGAGGCCGTGGAGGGGCAGGCGGCCCTGACCATTACCGCCACGCTGACGCAGCCAAACACATCCGGGAGCGCGTACAGCATCCCGATCCGAGTACGCCCCACCGGCACCACGGCGCAGGCTGCGGACTATGCCGTCGCCTCCTCAATCAGCATTGCGGACACCGAGACGACCGGCACGACCACCTTCACGGTGACAAACGACACCACCGACGAGGCCGACGAGCAGGTGATCGTCGAGTTGGGCAGTCCCCTGCCCGCCGACATCAAAGCCGGCACACCGAACCACGTGACCGTCACCCTCACCGACAACGACCCGACCACGGTCACGTTCAGCATCCCGGACACAACCGCGACCGAGGGGGATGCGACCGCCACCGCCCGGCTCAGGCTCACCCTGAACCGGGCGCTCGTTGCGAATGAGAGTCTGGACATCCCGCTCCAGTTCTCGGGCGGCACGCTGGGCACGGACTTCGCCCTCGCCCTGTCGGGCAGTCCGACCGGGGTGACGTTCTCAGCGGGCACAGTCACCTTCACCGGACCGAGCACCACCAGGGCAGATCTCGTACTGACCGCGGCGACCGATGCCAATGCGACCGACGAGACGGTGACCGTGTCCATTCCAACCACCTCGACGGGGAATACGCCGAAACTGACGGCCACCAACCTTGACGGTGGAGCCACGGGCAGCGGCAGCGGCCAGATCAGCATCACGGACGTGACCCCCGTCCTTACCATCATGCCCGGCTCCTCAGCGGTGACCGAAGGGACGGCAGCGGCCTTCACCGTGAGCGCCAGCCCGGCACCAGCGGCCAATCTGACGGTGAACCTTACCGTCGCGGAGGACACCAGCGGGGGCCAGGACTTCGTGCTCGCGGCAAACGAGGGCAGCGGCCAGACCGTCACCGTCCTAACCTCGGGCAGCGCGACTTTCAGTGTTCCGACCGAGGCCGACAAAACCGATGAGCCGAACGGCGCAGTGACGGTGACCATCGACACGGGTGCCAACTACGTCGTGGGCAGCCCGAGGTCGGCCTCGGTCACGGTGAACGACAACGACGACCCGCCAGTCGACCTGTCCGTGAGCAACAGCGGGGCCGTTACCGAAGGCAACACCCTGACCGTGACCGCCACCGTGGGCCAAGCCCCCTCCGGCAGGAGCCTCGCCATCCCCGTGCGGCACGTAGCCGTGCACTCGACCGCCGCGACTACCGACTATACCCTGTCGGGCACTCCTGCGGGCACCATCACCGTAGCCGACGGGCAGACCAGTGGTTCACTCATCCTGACCGCCACCAACGACACGTTCGACGAACCGGCCGAGACCCTGCGGCTCGCCCTCGGCACCCTCCCCTCGGGCTACGACCCGGGCACGGCGAGGCACGTAGACCTCACCATCGCCGACGATGACGCCAACACCGTGACGCTGGAAGCGACCGACACCACGGCGACCGAAGGGAGTACGAGCGCGACCGGCGAACTCACCCTGACCCTGAACCGGAGGTTGATCATGGGCGAAGCCCTGGCCATCCCACTCCAGTTCAGCGGCGCGACCAAAGGCACCCACTTCGTGCTCGGGCTGACCGCCGCGACCGGCGTCACCTTTCAGGGCAGTAATACCGTGACCTTCACCGGCGCCTCGACCCCATCGGCCACAACAGCCAGGTTCACCGTTACGGCCCTGACCGACACCAACACGACCGACGAGACCCTGACGGTATCCATTCCATCCACCTCAACTGGAAACGCCCCGACGCTGACGACGACCAACCTAGGCGGCGGGGCCACGGGCAGCCGCACCGGCAACGGGCAGGTCGTCCTGACCGACGCCGGCACGACGACCATCACCCCGCTCATCATCATCACGCCCGGCCCTTCACCGGTGACCGAAGGGACGGCGGCGTCCTTCACCGTGACGGCCAGTCCGGCACCGACGACGGGTCTGCCGGTCTCCTTGGCCGTCAAGCAACAGGGAAACTTCGCCGCGTCGGGCACCACCGGCGCAACAGTCACCATCGGTACAGGCGGGACGGCTCCCTACACCGTCACCACGCTTGATGACCAAGTGGACGAAGCCCACGGATCGATACAGGTAACCATTACCGCGGGGAACGGCTACACCGTGGGCAACCCGGCCTCGGCCTCCGTCTCCGTGCACGATGATGACGAGCCGCCACCGGTGGTGTCCTTCGCCAGGGCCACAGCGAGTGTCAGCGAGGAGGCGGTTTCGTCCGACGTGACGGTGATCCTCACCCCGCCACCGTCGGCGGGCCTCACGCTGTTCTACACGCTATCCGGCGCGGCCACGTGGGGCGATGACTATGTGATCACGGGAGTGACGGGCGACGCGGGGAGTCTCACAGTGCCCTCGGGTGAGAGCAGCGTCGACATACCGGTGGACATCTTCGAGGACGCTGCGGACGAAGGCAACGAGACGGTCATCCTGACCCTAACGGACAATAGTCACTACGTCGTGGACATGAATCGGCGCAGGCATACGCTGACGATCAGGGACAATGACCGGCGCACACCGCCGCCGACCACGGGTGGTGGCGGCCCCACGGGCGGCGGCGGTGGCGGTGCCACTGTGCGGGACACCCACGGGAACCGGCCGCGGACGGCCACGGTCCTGCCGCTGTCCCCGACCACGCGCCGGCCCACCGAGCCGGGGCAGCTCGTGTCGGGCCGGGACGTGGACTACTTCCGGCTGGAGTTGCCGCAGCCCGGGCTGCTGTGGGTGGAGAGCCGCAGCAGCCTGGACACCCGCGGGCGGCTGTTCGACGCCGACGCGGGACTGCTGGAGGAAGACGACAACAGCGGCGCCCGCCGGAACTTTGCCGTGGCGACCGCCGTGGAGCAGGGCACCCACTACATCGCCGTAGACAGTCCGCGCGGGTCCACCGGGGCCTATACCCTGGCCATCGACTACCGACCGGGGTATCTGGGGATTCCGTGGGCCGAGTCCATCCAGAGTGGTATCGGAGTCCTTTCGGGTTGGATATGCGAAGCCGCCGAGGTGGTCCTGGAGATTGAGGCGGCCGACGGGCGTCTGGAGACGTATGAAGCCGGGGCTGGCACCGAGCGGCAGGACACCGCCGCCGCGTGTGGGCACCCGGACAGCGGGTATGGGCTGCTGTTCAACTGGGCCAACCTGGCGGCGGGTCCCTACACCGTCCGGGCCGTGGTGGACGGCGTCGTGCTGGATACTCACAACGTCACCGTCGTGCCCATCGGTCCGGAGCCCTTCGTGCGGGGGCTGCGGGGCACGTATCCCCTGGCAGACTTTCCCCAAGTCGGCGCGACGACGCAGGTGGTGTGGAGCGAAGCGCAGCAGGGGTTTGTGATAGGGGTCGGGGAGATTACCCCCGGCCCGGAGGACACGCCGGGGGACTTCACCCGGTACGTATTGGGGAACCCGGGGGCGGGGACGTATCAGAGTGGGGTGGGGGTGCTGTCGGGCTGGGCGTGTGAGGCGGAGACGGTGGCGGTGGTCATCACGCCGGAGACGGGCGAGGCGGTGCGGGTGGAAGCGGCGTATGGGACGGAGCGGCGGGACACACGGGAGGAGTGTGGGGATGTGGACAATGGGTATGGGGTGTTGTTCAACTGGAACCGGCTGGGGGATGGAGAGTACGTGGTAGACCTGCTGGTGGATGGGCAGGCGGTGGCGCAGAGTACGGTGCGGGTCACGACGCTCGGGGCGGAGTTCGCGCGGGGGCTCCGGGGCACCTACGCTGTGGAGGGCTTCCCCACCCCGGAGCAGACCACCACGATTGAGTGGCAGCAACAGCGGCAGAATTTTGGCATTGTCGGGGTCGAGTAGGGGCAACCTGTATCACCCACCATACTGGTCCATGGTGTCTTCTACTCCTACTTCAGGGCGTCGTACTCGTTCTGAGTCTCGGCCTGATGATCGAGAATGGCAGAGGAAGCGGCGACACCGTAGCGTGATTTGCCCTCGTGCGGTTTACGATACGTTGCAGCCGGGCTGGTCCGCTTGCGTCATGCCGGACATGATCCGGCATCCAGAAGGCGGGGCGATAGGGCTACAACTTACCGTAACCGGTAGGAGTCTCGGAGGAGAGCAAGTTAATGGGAGAGGGTCGAGAAGTCCACACAAGCCTCTGACGCCTCTTACCGAAGAAGAGCTTATGCGAATCCCCTCTTATGCCAAGGCTAAGGCAAAGGCCCAGCCCCAGGTTTCCGAACCTTCCTGATCCCTCCAGAGCCGGTAAGCCTATGGCAATCGAGACGGGCATCCCCTCCCACGGTTGAGCCCGCCCCCCTTCCAGCCCGAGCGGCCCGAGCGGAAAAGAATCGGGCCTATTGTCCCTTTCGCGCCGGAAGTCCCTGATTTTCCTCCACCCGAATCCGGCCGCGCGGCCCGCGGCGCCTCATAACGTGACGCTGCTTCGATTCCGCGAGACGAGCCGAGGGGTCTGTGCCGCGCGGAAAAACGCGCGATCCCATTGACGCACTGCCAGAGTGTAGCTATTAAAATGTAGTGACAGAGGATGGGATCAGTGCTTTGGACATGGGACGAAAACAAGAACCGCATCAACACGCAAAAGCATGGCCTGAGCTTTGAGACGGCGCAACGCGTATTCGACGATCCGCTGAGCGCCCATCGGCCTGACCCGCAGGAGGGGGAGGAGCGCTGGCACACGATTGGCAGGATCGGGGGGGTGGTCGTAATTGTGGCGCACACGTGGCCCACCCCAGCGCCCGGAACCCGTGGTGCCGTGGGCCGCATTATCAGCGCCCGGAAGGCGACGGCGCACGAAAGGATAGCCTATGAAGAGGGAGACTTCTAGCACACTGACGAAGGCGCAGCAGGCGGAGATTCAAGCGCTGGCCTCTCTTCCCGACGAGCAGATTGATACGAGCGATATTCCGGAGATTCTGGATTGGTCCGGCGCGCGGCGTGATCTCCTGTATCGCCCGGTGAAGCAGCAGATCACCTTGCGGCTGGATGCCGATGTACTGGCGTGGTTCAAAGCCAGCGCGCCTGGCGGTCGGGGCTACCAGACCGAGATCAACCGCGTGCTGCGCGCGCATGCGCGGCGGTCTGTGGAGCGCCCGTAGGTCTCGTGTTGTCACCTGTGCCCTGCACGTGCAGGGCCGCCTACAAGCGGCCGCGCTCCCCCTCCATTCCGTTGGGGCTAGGAGAACTTCGCCTGATGAGAATTGTTTGTGAGGCCGGTGAGAAGGGGAGTGGATGCCAGCCCGAGTAGTGACCCTGCTGCTGTCGCTTGTCCTGCTCTTAGTACCGGGAGGAGTGGAGGGGCAGGAGACGCAGGAGACGGCGGGGGAGATGACATGGCCCCATAAGCGGGCCAAGGACCTGACGGCACTCTACGGGCGGTATCAGATTTATGAGGTGGTTGAGCATAGAGGCGGATTGACCCCAGCGGCCGAGGCCCAGGCATGGGTCGGGAAAGAGATGGTGGTGACGGCCAGCCTGTTGAAATTATTAGGGGACCGGATTGAGAACCCGATATATGAGGTGTGGTTTTATCCTGCTCAACCCGAAGGGGTGGTAGTGCACAAGTCCGAGTGGTGGAGCACGGCGTATGGCTTACACCCCACTCCTTCCAATAAGGGCGACGAAGTCATTGAAGCCTATAATCCAAATGGGAAAGGCCCTTGGTACGACTTAGAGATCATTGGGAGCAATGAATTATGGGTAGCGCGCAGCAACTGGTACTACAAGGCGCGCAAGACAACCCGTCCGGTATTGTCACCAGGACACGCAGACTACTGCCAAGTCATGGGCCCATGCGGTGCCGGGCAAGGGGACTGTGACAGTCAGAGCGAATGTCAGAGCGGGCTGAAGTGCGTGGATGATCGCGGTGCCCACTACGGGTTTGCCGCCACCGTCAGCGTGTGAGAAGCGACGCCGAGCCTGAAAGGGGTGGTTGAAGGCATCTCCCATCTCCACAGCGGCCCTTTGACCCTGTACGGCTGGGCGCACAAAACCTGTTCGATACGTATCCGACCAAAAACAAGTATGCCGGCCGCCATGGCATGAAATACCCGGTCGTCTCGCCGTATGGGTATAACGGTGGGTTGTATTATCTCAGAGTGTCGTACTCGTTCTGAAACGCGGCCTGATGATCGAGAATGGCAGAGGAAGCGGCGACACCGCAGCCTGTTGCCAGAACCCGGCTCATCTGCCATATCTCAAATGAGATACAGGAGACTGAGATGGGCACACAGAGTTCCATGCTGCATGTTCGGATGGATAGTGAATTGAAACAGAAGGCGACCGAGACTTTGGCGGCGATGGGTCTGTCGGCTTCCGATGCCGTGCGCCTGCTGTTCCACCGGATCGCGGTCGATCGGGCCTTCCCGCTCGAACTCAAGGTTCCCAACGCGCGGACCCAAAGGGCCATGGCCGAGGTCGATGAGATGGTGAAGACGCGCAAGGCGCGATTCGCAAGCGCGGACGAGATGTTTGCAGAACTTGAATCTGATCGCAAACGATGTCCCGCTCGGTCCCGAACGGAAGGATCACCCGCTGAAAGGCGCGTGGGCGAACCATCGGGAATGCCATATCGGCGGCGATTTTCTGTTGATCTATCGCATTGACGACACAGACGGTCCCAGCGGTTCGGTGTATTTCACCCGTGTTGGCACCCATGCCGAACTGTTCCAATGACCACCGGCAAGAGCATCCCCTCTGTCTCCGTCACTTACGCCCAGAACGGCCGTTCCACCCGCTCCAACGAGTTGGGCATGCGCCCTCGGCGAACATGGCGCTGGGGCACCGCCGAGCACTGGGTGCGGATGCAGGCGAGCTACGAGTTGGCGCAGGCGCGCCGGGACCGGGCCGACGCCGAACGGCGCACGAGGACGCTGCACGCATGATCCGGGGGCGCAGGGCGGGCGGCACAGACTGATGCGGCTTTCCTGGAATGAAATCCGTGCTCGTGCCGCCGCATTTGCCGAAGAGTGGCAGGACGCAGCCTATGAGAAAGGCGAGACGCAGAGCTTCTATAACGACTTCTTCCATATCTTCGGGGTCAAGCGGCGCACCGTCGCGCGCTATGAGGAGCACGTCAAGAAGCTGGACAATCGTTCCGGCTTCATCGACCTGTTCTGGCCCGGTGTCCTCCTGGTCGAACAAAAGAGCGCTGGCCGCGACCTGACCAAAGCCTACGGACAAGCCGGCGCCTACTTCGACGCCCTGCCCGAACAAGAACGCCCGCGCTCCATCCTGGTCAGCGACTTTCAGACCTTCGAGTTGCACGACCTGGACGAGCGGGAGCGCACGTTTTTCGCCTTGGCCGACCTGCCCCACAATGTCGAAAAGTTCGGCTTTATCCTGGGCGTACAAAAGCGCACCTTCAAGGATCAGGACCCGGTCAACATTCAGGCGTCCGAACTCATGGGCCATCTGCACGACGCGCTCCAAGAGTCGGGCTACACCGGCCACGACCTCGAACGCTTGCTCGTCCGTACCGTATTCTGCCTGTTTGCCGATGATACCGGCATCTTCGAGCCGCGCGACATCTTTCTTGATTTCCTGGAAACGCGCACCCGTGAGGACGGCTCGGACTTGGGCTTATGGCTCTCGCGGCTCTTTCAAGTGCTCGATACGCCGGAAGACACACGCCAAAAGGCGCTGGACGAAGACCTGGCGCGTTTTCCCTATGTGAACGGTGACCTCTTCCGTGGCCCGCTGCGCATTCCCGACTTTGATGCCCCCATGCGGCAAGCATTGCTCGACGCCTGCCGGTTCGACTGGACTGCTATCTCTCCGGCTATCTTCGGGGCACTGTTTCAATCAGTCATTGAACCTATGGAACGCCGATCTCAGGGTGCGCACTACACCACCGAGCAGAACATCCTGAAAGTGATCGAGCCGTTGTTTCTGGATGACCTGCGGGCCGAGTTCGCCCGGCTGAAAGCCCGCAAGGATACGCACCGCCGGCTGGAACTGCATCGCTTTCAGCAGCGTTTGGGGACGTTGCGTTTTCTCGACCCAGCCTGCGGCTGCGGCAATTTTCTTATCATTGCCTACCGCGAGTTGCGTGCCTTGGAGATTGAGGTTTTGAAGGAACTGCGTGCCTATCGTGACGATTCGGAAACCGGCGAGCTGGACGTGACGGCCTTGTCGGTCGTCAACGTAGACCAATTCTACGGCATTGAAATCGGAGAGTTTCCGACCCATATCGCCGAGACTGCACTGTGGATGATGGACCACATCATGAACAACCGGCTCAGTCTGGAGTTCGGCCAGACCTTCGTGCGCATCCCGCTGACACACTCACCTCATATCCTGCACGCCGACGCCCTGGAAACCGACTGGGCCAGCCTGCTGCCACCGGAGGAATGCGCGTATGTGTTCGGTAATCCGCCGTTTGTCGGCGCGAAGTTTCAGACCGCGCAACAGCGCGCCCAGGTGCGCGGCATCGCCGGTCTGGGCGGTAGCGGAGGGACCCTGGATTACGTTACTGCCTGGCTCCTCAAGGCGGGCGCGTATATCACCAGGCAGACTCGTATCGGCTTTGTGGCGACCAATTCAACGACACAGGGCGAACAGGTCGGCCAGTTGTGGCCGTTATTGTTCAACCGCTACCGACTGGAGCTTGCCTTTGCCCATCGTACCTTCGCCTGGGGTTCGGACGCACGCGGCAAGGCGCATGTGCATGTCGTCATTCTTGGGCTGGACCGGCGGGAAAATACCCGAGCTGAGAAGCGGCTGTTTTCCTATCCCAACCTCAACGGCGACTCGGAGGAAACCCGCCACACTACGCTTTCCCCCTACCTGTTCGACGCCGGCGGCTTGGCCGACCCGCATCAGATCGTTCGAGAGGGGAATGAACCGGTCAATGGAATGCGTAGACTAAAGACCGGCGTTCAGATGATTGACAACGGTATTCTGACATTCAGTGAAGAAGAAAAAGAAGCCTTTCTTACGGATGAGCCCTCCGCGTCCAGATTCTTCCGGCGGTACATTGGAGGCGACGAATTTATCAACGGCTTCCACCGTTGGATATTGTATCTTCGAGAAGCTAACCCAACCGATTTGAAGCAGTTACCGATGGTTGCAGAGAAAGTCGCAGAAGTTCGCGCATATCGGGCAGCAAGTGCTCGTGCGAGTACACAACGGATGGCCAACTATCCAACCTTGGTCGGTGTGGATGAACGGCTTAATGCTGATTATCTGGTGATTCCAAATACGAGTTCAGAGCGGCGTGAATATGTCCCGATTGGATGGTTGACGCCCGACGTGATTGCAAATCAGAAATTGCGGATTCTTCCCGATGCCACCCTTACCGAGTTTGTCCTTCTCACTTCTGCCATGCATATGGCGTGGATGCGTACCGTGACCGGGCGCATGAAGAGCGACTACATGTATTCTGTCGGTGTCGTCTACAACACTTTCCCCACACCACCCGAAGGAACGGACCTGGCAAAGCTGGCACCGCTGGCCCAAGCCGTCCTCGACGCCCGCGCCACCCATCCCGGCGCAACCCTGGCCGACCTGTACGACCCCGACCTGATGCCGCCCAACCTGCGTAAGGCCCACACCACCCTTGACCGCGCCGTAGATCGCCTCTACCGCCGTGGCGGCTTCGCTTCAGAGCGCGAGCGGGTAGAACATCTGTTTGGGTTGTATGAAAAGATGACCGCGCCGTTGGCGGCAAAGCAGAAACCGAAGAGAGACCCTTCTCGGGAGTCTTAAGTCATCTGACAGCGGGGGATTCACCACACACTCCACTAAGGCTGTGGCGAAGGCTACTGGTGTAAGGCCAGCATTCTTTCCTCGTGTCGTTTCTCGGCGAGGTCCGTTTGGCGTTGTCGGTCAACATTGCTCCGCTGCATCAACTTTAAGCCGCAGGCAATCAAGAGGCATTGCACCAGCCCCACCAGACCTGCTACCCCCGCCTAGGCATAGGTTGCCCACAGAGAAGCATTCTGGAAAGCAGTCGGCGCGGTCTCAAACTCACTCATATGGCCATCCTTTCCTACCCGTAATCCTTCGTCAAGATGAGTTAACGCGGTGAGAGAGCCATTTCTTGAGCACCTGATAGCCGCCCAGCTTGTAGCGCCAGACGGCAACGGGAACGTTGCGCCAGTAGGCATTGCCGTTCATATACCCATCAATCGTGGATTATCCTACCGATATCTTCCGCATCATCTCGTCTTGATGTATAGGTGGGCGGACACCATCAAGGAGAACCGCCTCTGGCCATTTCCGACCACATCAAAGACGTGAGAGAAGGACTGCGGAGCAACGCTTTTGCTTCCGAGGCGGCTGTTTCCCAGGGTATTCTTCTGCCAGCGCTCCACGCACTCGGCTGGCCGGTATTCAATACTCGTATTGTTGTTCCTGAGTTCTCACTTGAAGGACGGCGTGTTGATTATGCGCTGTGCCACCCGGCAAACAAACCCGCAGTGTTTGTTGAGGTCAAGAAGGTCGGGCTGTCGGACGGAGCGGACAAACAGCTTTTTGAGTATGCGTTCCATTCCGGGGTGCCCATGGCTATCCTGACAGACGGCCAGGAATGGAGCTTCTATCTGCCTGGGGAGCAGGGACGTTACGATGAGCGGCGGGTCTATAAGCTCGACCTCCTTGAGCGCGAAATCGAAGATGCCGCAGAGAGGCTGGAGCGATACCTGAGCTACGAAAAGGTCTGTTCTGGTGAAGCCCTACATGCCGCCCGGTCGGACTATCAGACGGTTGCCAGAGACAGAGAAATAGAGGCGACCCTGCCGAGGGCGTGGAGGACGCTGCTTGAGGAACGGGATTCCTTGTTGGTAGATCTCGTGGCGGAAAAGGTGGAAGACTTGTGTGGGTACAAACCCGATGCGGATGTGTGCAGCCGGTTTCTCGGGCGGGTCTCAAAGCCGGCCGCAGCCACAATGGCCCCGGTCTCCAAACCGCTCAGCGACCCTTCCGTCAAAGAACAAAAAAGACCGTATGGCACTCATACCAAGGCTGTCGGCCGTCTCTCGTTCGTCTTCAAAGGGCAAACGCATGAATCCGGGTCGGCGGCAGGCGTGATGCGCGAGGTCTTCCGGTGGTTGGCCAAAGAGGACCCTGATTTTCTTGAAAAGTTTGCTGCACTCAAACATGGAAAAAAGCGGAGATATCTGGCGCAAAATCGAGAGGAACTTTATCCTGGACGCCCAGACATCGTCGAAAAGTCGTCGGCTGAGGTGGCTCCCGGGTGGTGGCTCAGCACGAACTACAGCCGAAGAGACATACGCAAGATACTGGATTTGGCGTTGGGGGTCGTGCCTCCCAGCCTGCGGACTGCCATACGGATCAATATCGACGGTTAGCGCGTTAATTTTCTCCTCGTCCCTATCAAGGTCTGGGCCATATTCTCTACCTGTTACGAGATATTTTTTTGTCCCGTGGCTGTAATCTATCGTCACATCTCTGAGGAAGTCTTTTGGATAGATAAAGCGGTATTCCTCGCGAATCTTTTCTTCTTCTGTCATCTCTTCCCCCTTGTCCCCTGGAACGCCGAATTACTCACGCATATGTCAGTGATATGTTCGTTCCAGTCATTGACACGGTTATGGTGTTACGCCACTGCCCGGTCTCCTACCACCAAGCCGCGTCCAACGGCGCGCAGGGCCGCTTCAACGCTACTGATGTGCGAACGATGATTGGGATTGATTAGCCTACGGACTGCGGACTCACTCAAGCCCAGACGCTTGGCTAGGGCAACATTGGTAATACCTTGGCGGCGCATGGCCGTGTAGAGCGCCAATTTGGCGGCAACGATGGACGGGAGGGCAACCAAGACTTGGCCGCCTACGGCAGTGCTTGGGATTGGGATGTCCTCACGGTTCTCGACGTATACGCCTAGCGCAACGGCTAGGGCGTCCTCGGCCAGAACAAGGGATTCCTCTTTGGTTCGTGCGCCGGTGATGGCCTCGGGAACGTCGGAGAAGGTCACAACGTATCCTTTGCCCTCTTCGCTGTCAGGAGTGAGATTACATGGATAGACATATTGCATGATCCCTCCTCAGAAGTCGCGCCTTTCGATCTGAAGCTGTTTGAGCATGGCGGTCAACATACCTTTAGAAATCTCGCCACGCTTGACGACCGTGCGCTGACTCCCCACATAGAGAATCCCATGACTTCCCTTGCCCCGGCCCGGCTCAAAAAGACATTCTTGCCCAGTCTTCCTTGCGTAACGTTTAGTGCGTCTGATGAATTCCGTGCCGTTCACTGGCCCTGAAAATAGACATTTCTGTACGAATATCAATATATTCCAGATAAAAAGGGATGATTTAGAAAGAAAAAAGCCTTCTCATACGAGATTGAGAAGGCTTGTAATAAGGACTGTCCCGGAGGTCGGATGAGCTAGAGGCGTAGGCCGATGGGCCCGGTGTTTTGGCTTACGCTGCGCTAAGCCGATCTGCGAAGCTAGAGTAAGGATTCACAGAGCTGCATACAATCCAAAGTCGGGATGGCCCGCACCCTGGTCTGTCAACTCGCCAACACAGAGCACTTTGGGTTTCAGGGTCGCGCCCACGGCGTTGAACAGCTTTTCCAGTGGCCCATAATACGACCGCTCGCCCGTGGCCCCACCCGAGACTCGGCGTTGGCGGAGGGCACTCAGGTAGTCCTTAATGGCTGTCGTCAGTGTGGTGGGCGTTCCGGGCATCCTGTCTGTTGTGGCGGAGAGCGAGCCAACATACAAGCCGGAGCGTAGGGAGCGCGCTGGCAATCGGGTGGGGCATCGGGCATACTAGTAGGGCAGTCAATGTGGGGTGGGGCTCCCCTCAGAAGAGGAAAGAAAAGGGGGTGTAACGGGGCAGCGCCCGAGAGAGGACTCATGCGGAAGATTCGGCTAAGTGATTGATTTTGCAAGATTAATGTTCCGGTAGGCGGAAAAACAGGAAATTCTCACCAAATCCCCACCAAACCCCCACTACAATCGGCTAAGTGCTTGAAATCATTAGGGTCGAAAATAAAAAAGGGGGGGAGGGGGGTCGGAGAAAGGGGCGTATGACAGATGGGCACAGTTCGGGGCGAAGAGTTGATTGCACAGAGTTTCAAGCGAGAGAACGTCGATACCATTTTCTTCATGATGGGCGGACCGACCAGCGGCACCGCGGCGGCCTGTCTCGACCTGGGCATGCAGGGCATCTATGTCCGCCACGAACAGGCCGCGGCCATGATGGCCCACGCCTATGCCCGCGTAACGGGCAAGCCCGGCATCTGCATCACGCCGTCCGGTCCCGGCACGGCCAACGCCGTGACCGGACTGGCCAACGCCTGGGCGGATTCCGCCCCGATTATTGCCATTGGGGGGTCCGCTCCCATGCGGGCGACCACGCTTGATGCCTTCCAGGAGATGGACCAAGTCGCCATGATGAAGCCCGTGGTCAAGGCGGCCTATCGTATTGATATGGCCCAGCGGGTGCCCGAATATGTCAGTCTTGCCTTCCGCGAAGCCCTCGACAGCAAGAAAGGCCCAGTGTATCTCGATTTACCGGGCGATATTCTGGCCCATAAGGTTGACGACGAGAAAATCTACTGGCCGGAGAATTATCGGGTCGAAAGTCGGCCGGCCGGCGACCCGGCCCTGGTCAAGCAAGCCATTGCCCTCTTGGCCCAGGCCGAGAAACCCCTCATTGTAACCGGCAGCGGCATTCTGTGGTCGGGGGCCAGTGCGGAACTGCAACGGTTTGTCGAGGCCACCGGCGTTCCTTTTTTCACCACTCCGCAGGGTCGCGGCGTCATTCCCGAGGATCATACCCACGCCTTTCCTGCGGCCCGGTCGATGGCCTTTCGCGAGGCCGACGTGGTGCTGGTCATTGGCGCCAGGGCAAACTCCATGCTGTCGTTTCTCCGCGCCCCCCGTTTTTCTCCCACGGCAAAATTTATCAACGTCAATCTGGATGGCAGAGCCATCGGTCATAATCAGGGGGTGGCCGTCGGCATTGTCGGCGACGCCAAGCTCGTCTTGCAGCAGTTGACGGAAGAGGCCGGCGGCCAGTTCGACCCCAATCAAGAAACCGCCTGGGTTGCCCAGCTTGCGGCTAAACAACGCACCAATATGGAGCGCTCGGCTCCGCTGCTGCACTCGGACGCCACCCCGGTCCATCCGCTGCGCTTGTGTAAGGAAGTCCGGGAAACGATCGGCCGCGACACCATTTTGGTCGTGGACGGGCACGAAATCCTCAATTTTGCTCGCCAGTCCATTCCTGTGTATGCAGCCGGCGGCAGTCTCAATGCCGGCCCGCACGGCTGTATGGGCATAGGCGTGCCGTTCGGTATCGGGGCCAAGGTCGCAGCGCCGGACAAACCGGTCCTGGTCCTGTCCGGCGACGGTGCCTTCGGCTGGAATGGCATGGAGATGGACTCGGCCATTCGGCATAACATCCCCATCGTCGTCGTGGTCTCAAACAACGCCGGTTTCACCTCGCGCCAGACCGGGTATATGACGGCCGGCGACAAACAGGGCCGGCAGAATGTCGGTCGCGAGCTTGGCCATCAGCGCTATGACAAGATGGTCGAGGCGCTGGGCGGCTACGGGGAGTATGTCGAGAACCCCGCCGACATCAGGACCGCGATTGAGCGGGCGTTTGCCAGCGGCAAGCCGGCCTTAGTCAATGTGTGCACCGACCCGGACGCCCAGGCCACCACCGATATGGGGTTTGGAGGGTATTAGAGGTAGTCGTCTGAACGTGCGCTGGACTCGTCCTTCAAAGGTCACGTGGTTTGTCTATCATGCCGCAACAAGACGCTGGTTCAGCACGCGCCAGAAGGTTGCTACGGCTTCCTTGTCAGCCTCAAAGAAGTCTTCGAAAAAGCCATTGCTATTGAGCGGTGGAGGATAGGCATAGCGTTCGCCATCTTCCCCAAATTCGGTGGCCCAATCGGCTGGCTCTCTTGGATTGACGACTTCAAAGAGTCGAGCAGGATACAGATACGGACGCCCCTCATCATTGAGGATACGAAACGTATCAGCCTCAACCCCGATCACCATATACTGCTGGTGAGGGGAGAGGTCAGGATAGCGGGCGTTTCGTCTGCGGAGCTTGACAACCATCTTTCAGCCAACCTTTTCGCGTCTTACCTCAACGCGCCCAATGCCTGGATGTTCGTACCAATGATATTCGTAGCGACTCTTCCCTATCTCGAATGGGAGGCTGCTTTTTTTGACCCATTTCGATTTTCGGCCACCATATGTCTCCACCAAGCGCTGAACATCCTGGATACGGTTCCCCTTCGCAATGACCCGAGACTGAGCTAAAGAGCGAGGAGCCAACACCGTCCGAGGGGTTCGTGCCACTTGGCTGAGTGTAATGAGAAAAGTGCCGTTTCACAACAGACGAGGAAGCCGTCTTTCCGTTCTATACAGGCCATTGCTCGGCACGTATGATTAAATGATCCCGATTGGCAGAGTCCGTTCTGACGAGCGAGGTGGCCTATGGGCACGATTGACCAACGCGTTGAAAGTCATGAGGACCAAAAAGTCGTTGGAAGAAATGAGCGCTATCTCCCGTTACAAGAGGCAACTCGTATCGTTGAGAAATGCTCAAGTCAGGGGGTCGCTGCTATAGGAATAGACTTTGTGCATATCCGAGCGGGCAAGATTCAGCCTCGCGTTCCAATCAATTCGGCAGATTGGTCAGCTTTCCTGCAAGAACCCCACTGGCAAGAGGTTGTCGCCCAATGCAACGCAGCGTCCCTTCGAGTCCTTGAACGAGAAGAACGGGAAGACCCAGAGCAGTTGTGTTCCTTTGTCTTTTTTAGTGAAGAAGAGTGGGCCGCACGGCCATGAAATACGCCGCTCACCCGGCTAAATCTCTAACAATTGCAGCGTATCGATCTGTTGAAAATCACGGATATTGCGTGTGATTAAGGTCGTATGCGTCAGCAGCGCTGTAGCAGCAATGGCACTATCGGCTGCCTTCAGACGCGGAGTTTGGCGTCGGAGAAATCCCGCAAACCGGGCAAGTTGGGAATCTACGGGAACAATGACTGTCGAGGCAAGGAGACGTGTGATTGTATCGCTATCATCCTCAGTCAGAAGCCGATGGCTGAACAGTTCAAGCTCTGTGATCGCCGAGACATAAGTAGGCTCTTCTCTGCCGAAAACATCCTCAAGTATCCGGGCAGCAGACAGCTCGCCATTCAGATAGTAGATGATCGCATTGGTATCGAGGGTATACACGAAAGATCATTTAAGGAGTGGTGGAGTGCGGTCCGATTCGGACCGAATGGTTTCCTGCTCTCGGATCATTTCCTCTGCACGCCCCTTCCAGATGCCTTTTGCGCTACGCCATAAGGCGAGCCGCTCCTTTGCCGGCATGAGGGGATGAATCGTACCCGGATAGCGCTTTTTCGACGGGGCTTCTTGGTTTGTCTCTTTCATTGCTCTTTGTGCTCGCAAGGTGAACTAACCTATTCTGTCAAGAAAGACTGTGCCACTTGGCGAAGTGTACTAAGAAGAGCCTCGTTTCACAACGGACGCGGGGAGACACCTCATCACTGTACGACAACCGCTTCCTCAGATGATTTCTTATCGTATAATTTGGATACACAATTAAAGCGAGCAACGGTACCACATTACCATTACTAAAGCCCCAGGCAGACAGACGCGCGTGTACCCTCGCCCAAGGGGAACAGGCTACTGGAAAAAATAGACGCCTTGTAAAAAGCTCAAGAAGAGACGATGAAAAGCAGGCTTAACAACCCCCGTTCGCAGTTTGGAAAGTGCAGAGGGAGATAAGGGAGATAGGGTATGTCGGGAAATAAACAGCACTTCCTACCCCGGTTTTTACAGAAGGGCTTTGCGAGCAACTACGTTAGTCGCAAAAAGGTTCAGGTCTGGTCCTTTGAGAAAGGAAAATCACCAGAGGAAAGAAACACAAAGGACGTAGGGCTTGAAGATCTATTCTATGGTGAGCCAGGAACAGGCTCTCTTGATGATCTCATTACAAAGAAGGAAGACCATTTTGCGAGGAAGATCGAGCGCTTACGACGGGATAAGCGTGTTTGTTCTGATGATATTCAGGACATAGCCGAATTTATCTATACTATGGCTATACGGACAGAGCATGCGCGGGAACATGTTTTATCGCTTTCCTCTTCTTTGATCTCTCAGGCTCGAGTAAACATGACCAATCCAAAATATATGGCAGATTTGGTACGCGAAGTCGCACGTCCTGATGATCCTCTCTTCCGTCGAAAAGTGAATGAAGAAATTAGAAAAAGGATGCCGGGAGTAAACCGAAAGCACGTTAGACGCATCGCGAAACGTGTCAGTAGACCGCTTGCTACCCGGCTAAGAAAGGATGCTCCATCTATTGGAAAGAAGGAAGCAGAAATAGGGGAATTGATTCGGTTTGATAACTTAGCTGAGCAGGTGGGTAAAAAAGCGCAAAACGACGCGCTGATGCAGATGCACAGTGACAAACCCGAACGAGGAAATTTTGTAAAAGAGTTAATCAAAATGAATTGGATGGTTGAATATTTTTCTCAAGGTTCGCTTATATTGGGAGATGTCGCAGTCTTACAAGTAAACGACGATTATTCTATCGATCAGCCAATCTTCGGGGACGGGAAGAGGGTTGGTGTAATACTCCCAATAGGGAGTAGTCTGTTGCTCTTTGGCTCAAAAAAACACAGAAAAGAATTCCCTTCGATAGAAAAAATTAACCGCAGTTCCGCAGAACTGAGTCTCCGTTTTTTTATTTCTCATAAGAAGTCAGAACAAGAGATGATATATTTTAGGCACTTAGCACAAAGAGCACCTCAGCGAGCCAAAAAGAGCTAATCACCGCTCAACCCTCACCCCCCATTCTCCTCCGGCAACCCCCGCACAACCTCCACCGTTTCCAGGCTGACGCGGACGACTTGGCCGACGAGGCGGACGATGTATTCTTCGTCGGCGGGGCGGTTGGGGTCGGAGTGGATGCCGCTGCGTTTGTCGGTCTTGATGCGGTATTGGTCGATGATCCACTCCAGAGCGCTACGGTTGCCGAGACGATAGGCGAATACGTCCGGGGGAATCCCGGTCAGGGTGAGCGAGTCGTTGATGATGAGGGCGGTCTTGTCCTTGCTGAGTTTCATGCGGTCTACACGGTAGGAGAGCGGCACATCGTCCGATTCGACCCATTGCAGGGCATACGGCTCCAGGGTTTCGTATTCGAGATGCAGCCGGGCAAGCTGCTTACCGGCAGAAGCGAACGCCTGAAAGTCCGGGGCAAATGGGATGCGCGGTAGCTCACGTTTCAGATTGTCGGCGAACTTTTCCCGGTAGCCGGGATGGTGAAGAAGCCCATACACGTAATAGAAAATATCCCACTTCGTGATGCTCGGATTGTGGTAATGGTCTTGGAACTGTGAGAGTGACCAGTCGGAGATGTTTTCACGCTTGTTACTTCCCTCTTGGCTGTACATGTAAAAGGGAAAGGCTTGTGTCCCAGCTCCAGCTCCTACAAGGTGTAAATCTAAGAGTTGATTGCTAACCAGTACCATGAAGGGCTTCTCGGGGCCTATTCCTGTGAGACAGATAAGCTGATTCTCGTACTCAGTTTTTCTCGTTGGAAAATAACTAGGATTCTGTCCCATCTCGTCCACGGCGATATCTGAAAAGTAAAGATGCTGTTTAACAAAAGGACGATACAGAGCGCGTCGTATGTGCTCAGATGAGAACTCAAGGCTCTGCGCATTCCTCAAGGAGCGTTTCAGATTTCTACTCCATTTAATCTTTGAGTAATCAAGAAAATCGTCAAGCGCGTCCCCTTTTAGGATTTTCCCTTTTGCCTTTCGATTATAGCGATCAATCTCCGCATTATAATTTTCACAGAACAATTCGACTCTGTTTGAGAGAGCGTCGCTTTGAAAATCGTAGACAACGGCATCTCGGTTGGTAGACACTCCCAAGGAGTAGGTTCCAAATATAGTCTCCTCAGACTTGGCTTTGCCCGACTTTGCCTCTTTTGAACCCAAGGGGGAAAAGGAGTTAAATTCGTCTGCAAATGTGGGGACAAGCCACGTGTGGTTTTTGTCTGGCTTTAGAATCTCCCATTCAACCGCTGCAACATTTTGCTTCTTTTCCAGCCAAGAGAGTTTTTCTTCCTTGCGCCAATATTCGGGAACACGATGGTACAGTAAGGCACGGTTCGCGTGTTGCGCGTTGCGAATGGCAACTGTGATGCCGACACCAACTTGAATGCCGAACACGTTATGAGTAGTGCCGCTGAGCTTGGGATTTTCACGAACATTCCCGTGCAGGTCAGTATGATAAATCTTGGTGAAGTCTTGAAGGAGGTTTTTCCGCATACCATCAAAGGCGATCTGCTCAACGAAACTGTTGTTGGTGACAAAACACACAATCCCGTCTCGATCTTCCAACCGCTCGACAGCCCAGCGGAAAAACTTCACATAAGGGTCGTAGAGTTTCGTGTTTAGCGTTGCCTTGGAATCTTTCGCATACGTGACCCTGATACGTTCATCGATAACCTTATATTTCCGGTTCTTATTATTGTCGTTCTCGTTAATTTGTCCCACGTTATAGGGCGGGTTACCGATGATAACCGTAATGGGGGCGGTCTTTTGGCGTTCTACCCGCGCGGTGTTCTCCTCGGTCATAAACGCAAACTGTTGCTCGCTGCCCTCTGCCAGTTCGAGCGTATCCACAAAACACAGGCCGTCGAACCGTTCATACGCGCCGGTGCGTTCGTAATAGGCGTGCTCGATGTTGAGCGCGGCAATATAGTACGGCAGCAGCATGACTTCGTTGGCGAACAACTGCTCGGTGTACATGCGTTTCAGGTCGCGCCTGGGAATGCGGCGCAGCAGGTTCACAATGAAGTTCCCGGTCCCCGTGCACGGATCAAGAACGTTCACACTTGTGTCGCTGAGGGTCTTGCCGAACTCGTCCTGCAACACCTGCTCCACGCTCGCGCACATGAAGTCCACAATCTCTTGCGGCGTGTAGACGATGCCGAGCGTGTCTGCGGCCTTGACCGAGTAGCCCTGAAAGAAGCGCTCGTAGACGGCGTTCAGAAAGTGCTGTTTCTCGCTGAAGTTCTCGATGGTTTTGGCCGCGGACTCGATAGCCAGATAAAAGGTGTCGAGGGATTTGAGGAATTCGTGCCGGTTGAAGGCTTTGCTGACCAGCGCGTCAATAACCGTTTCCACCTCACGCGCAATCACATTGCGGCGAATGAAATCCTGACTGTCGAAGATCGTCCGAATCAGCCGCTCGGTCAAAAGGTGCTGCACCAGCATTTCGTCAACCGCGACTTCACTCAGGTTGGGGTTCAGCGACTCCCGGCACAAGGTAAAGAAGCTCTTAAATGCCTTCTGAAACGCGGTGTTGGTCGTGTGGGCGTCCTGAATGATCTGCACCAAGCCACGCGCCAGGTCGGGCACGCGCTGCTTGAAATCGTCCACCGCACTGCTGAAGTCCTCGTGGGCGGGTTCGGTGTAGGAAAAAAAGGTAATGAGCAGGTTAGTGAGTTGGGCACGCTGGGTCAGGTCGGCCTGCATGGCAACCTGCCCGTTCTGGTACAGGTAGGCGCGTTGGGTGTCTTCAAAGATAATGTTGGTGAGCGGGTAGCCTTTGGCTATTTTCTTCTGGATTTCCGTCTCAAGATTGTCGTTGGTGTCCTTGGCCTCCCAGTAACCCCGGTTGAGGAAGTACTCATCGCGAAACGTCCCATCGGGTCGAATGGAACCGCTCGCCAATTCTGGAATGAGCGTCCAGCCGGTCCGCCGACCGGTTTCGGCCAGTAGATTCTGAAACGCGGACCGCAGCGCTCCTTCGTGCGTTATACCCTGCTTCCCGTAGGCTTCGAGAGCGGCGTAGTACTCCTTGATGTCTTTCAGTTTTGGTTGAGTAGCCAATGTATCGCCCCTATAAAAGCTGTACCGAGTGGAAAGCAACGGTCCGACGGTCCGCCTCATCCATGGGGAAGTCCTCTCCGGTCCGAAACAGAATGGTATTGTCTCCGGGACGAATCCAGCCATTCGGAAGAGGAATGGTGTATTCCCGCCAGCCTCTATACAGGAGCAGACGTTGGACGACCTGCCCGTTCACGATGATGTCAAGCGGGAAGCAGGTATACGCCTTTGATTTCACAAATGGCCGGGCGACGACGTGGAGGGCAGCCCCCTCACTTTGCGGGGCGGTCAGAGTAATACGGGCGTCGCCCTGACGAGCCCAGGAGATGGGGCCAATCGGCTCTTGGGTATGCTGGCCCCAATCCCCGCTGAGGTCTTCCTGTCGCGCGTTTTCCCCAAAAGAGAATACGGCAAGTGGGACGGTCTGAAGAGACCGGACAGACGGCAGAAGCATCCGTGTCTGCGGAAAAAAATAGAACATTTGATAGCAGAGCAAGGAGATGAGGCCCAGGCAGACGACATGGCGGGCGGACTGCAAGAAGGCGGGCGGGCGTAGCGCCACACTCAACAGCGCGCCGGCAATGAGGAGGCTGCCAATGATATCAGTCATCCAGTGATGTCCGAGATAGAGCCGCTGCCAGATGATCACCCCGGACAGACAGAGCGCAATCCCACTGCCCCATACCCTGAGCCACACGGGAACATCTTTACGGGCCAGGAAAAAAATCAAGGTGCCAGTGATGAGGACCGCGCCGATCACATGCCCGCTGGGAAAGCTATTGCCGACGAGCCAGTCTGGCAGCGCGCTGGGTCGGGCACGGTCCAGGCCGGTTTTCAGCAATTCCGAGAGAAAAGCGCCGCTCAAGACAATGAGCAAGGCGTGAGCGATATCCGTCCAACGCCGTTGCAGGCCAAGCACACAGACGCCCAGACCGCCGAACACGATCAGATACCAGAGGGGAGAGTCTTTACACTGCATGCCGAGCTGGACGAGCTGACACGACCGGCCCGACTGTAGCCATTGGTGGACGACCGCATCCAGGGGAAGGGTCGCCTCCATGCTCAGGAATTGGACAAGAATCAAGCCGCCCAGCAAAAGGGGCAGTCGCTGATTCGTTTTATTGTTCAAGAGTCCGTATGGCTTCCGCGCGTGCCCACTCCACATTGTGTCGATGACGATTGGCCATCTCCTTGAGAAAGGCTGCGATATCTGGAGGAGGTTGTAAATCGAGCGCTTGTTCAACCGTGCGAGCGACCCACGCCTGGCCTCGTGACAGGAGGTCAACCTGACCCCGGAGGTCCTCAATCTGGAGGACTTTTTGCGCGAAATCTCCGGTTGCCGTTGACGGCGTTCCACCGTGCAGCCGGATGAGTCCCTCCAGGATAGACACGTCACTGACCTCAACTTCGGTGAAGCTGGTAAATAAGGATTTGAGGCCCGACTCGGCCGTGGTCTGGCTCAACGTATCAAGAAGCGTATGCCCCGCACGTTCCGCTTCCAACAGTCGATTCAGGAGATTTTCGAGCGCTGCTTGCATAGGCTGTCGCCCCTTTCATTATAACAAAAAAGAGGAGAGGAGAAGCCACCCGCCCCGAAAGACGCTGGCAGAACGGTAGCGGCGCATGCTACGTTCTTTGTCCTGGTGTTGGTGATTTGCGAGGCAGGGTGTACGGGACGACGAGAGAGGGAAAGAGTATGCAAAAACTGGTAGGGTTCACCCTCACTGCGGGCCTCCTTTTCACCCTGTCGTGCGGTTCGACGAAGACTCCCACGCTCTCGGTGCCGTTTCTGAGTGCCAAGCCTGAGACCGACTCACCAATTCGGGCCAAGCGCATGGAATTTGCCCGCTTTGAACTGGATTGGGATGGGATGAAGCCACTCGGGAGCCGGCCCAAGCAGGAAGTGAAAGAAAAATTATTGGCCAGTATCGAGAGCGACTGCCCCAATTATCAGGTGGTCAACGAGGGAGAAAAGGCCGAGGAAACTCAGGGTCAGCAGGAAGACGGCGTCCAGCAGAACGCCAAAATTGTCAGGAATTACTACTGGATTCGCTATCGTTGTGGAGAGTAAACCAGAGCAGACGAGACACACGCACAAAACAACACAAGGAGGTGTGCTATGGCATCTATACTCGAAGAAAAGGACGCGATTCACGAGACAATCGCAAACTATTGCTATCATTTCGATGGTGGCGAGTTTAACCAGTGGATCGATTTGTTCACTGAGGATGGCGTCTTTGACGGTGGAGAGGTCGCCGGTGTGCATACGGGCAAAGAGGCACTGCGGGCTTTTGTTGATACCGTTCCCGGTCGGATGGCGATGAAAGACGGCGCGCCCATGCTCAAGCATTGTGTGATGAACGAAATCATCAAAGTCGATGGAGAGCAGGCGACCGCAAAGAGCTATATCGTCGTGGTCCGCTCCAAAGGCGAGAGTGCGTTAGTCAACGGTATTGCCGGTCGTTACGAGGACCGGCTTGTCAAACAAGGCGAGCGCTGGCTTTTCGCACACCGCACAGTACATTTCGACCTGATGGGCGACATGCAGTAGGCCAAAGAGTGTGCAGGAAGCCAGGCGGGGTGCAGTTCAGCGGCCTCGCCTGGTACAATTCTCATGACCTCTGACCACTAGCGGGAGAAAGGCTATGCGTGCAGTTTTTTTAATGATGAAAGTGGAACCGGGCACCTTAGCCGAGGTCGCGGACCGGGTAACCGATTTGGAAAGCTTCTCTGAGGCGTATTCCGTCTCGGGAGCCTATGATCTGCTGGTCAAGTTATACGTCGATGACTTTGAGGACCTGTCACATTTGGTGACCGAGCAGATCCAGAAGATCCCGCACGTGCGGGAAACGTTCACCATCCTGACCTTTCACGCCTTTAAGTAGGGTGACGGATCAGATCACCGCGTCCTTGCGCAATTGCCCGATCTCTGCCGCATCCACCCCCAGCTCTCTCAAAATTTCGTCCGTATGCTGGCCTCTCTCCGCGGTCGGCGTGCGAATGCTGGCCGGGGTCCGACTCAGCGTCACCGGCAAGCCAAGAATCTGGACAGGCCCGAGCGCAGGGTGCTCAATCGCATGTGCAAGCCCCAGGTGCCGGACCTGTTCATTGTCAAAAACCTTATCAATAGACAGAATGGGGCCGCACGGAATGCCAGCCGCGTTCAACGTATCAATCCATTCGTCCACGGTCCTGTCTTTGAGTTTCTCTTCAAGAATGGGGGTCAGCGCGTCCCGGTTTTTCGAGCGCCGGCCCGGAGAGGAAAACCGTTCGTCTTCGGCCAGGGCGGCATCACCCAGCACCTCACACAGCCGCTTCCACATATGGTTGGTGGTGGCAATATTGATGTGGCCGTCCTTGACCTTGAAGGTGCCGGTGGGAATCACGGTTGGATGATTATTGCCGGCCTGGGGCGGCACTTCTTTGCCCATGAGCCAGCGCGTAGCCTGAAAGTCAAGCATAGTAACCATGGCTTCCAGCAGTGAGGTATGGACCCACTGGCCTTCTCCTGACCGTTCGCGTTCGAGCAGGGCAACAAAAATACCCTGGGCGGCCAGCAGCCCGGCACTCAGGTCGGCCACTGGAATCCCGGCACGGGCCGGGCCGCCTCCAGGCTGCCCGGTGATGCTCATCAGTCCTCCCATTCCCTGGGCAACCTGATCGTAGCCGGGACGATCTTTATAGGGTCCGGTCTGTCCAAAGCCCGATATGCTGGCGTATACGAGGCGCGGGTTCAGCGGCCGGAGAGATTCGTAGTCGATACCGAGACGTTTTTTGACATTCGGCCGATAATTTTCCACCAATACGTCCGATTTTTTGACCAGTTGTTTCAGAATCCGCTTACCGCGTTCATCCTTCAGGTTGAGCACCATGCAGCGCTTATTGCGGTGCAGGTTTTGGAAATCGAAGCCGTGCCGACCCCATTCGCCATCGTCTTGGGGCTGTTCGATTTTTATCACCTGAGCGCCCATATCAGCCAACTGGCGCACACAGGTCGGTCCGGCACGAGCGCGGGTCAGGTCAATCACGCGGATGTGGGACAATGGCATGGGGAACCTCCTTTTGAGCGACGGTGAGTATACGCTGCTAGGCGGCTTTCTAGCATACTCTCTGCCTGCCCATCCAGCAGAAATTCTTTGATTCGTTCGTTTCCACTGGACAAAGTCTACCCAGGTATGCCATGTCCAAAGGAAAGAATACGCCACGAAAGGGAGGACAGTATGCCACTGCGCAAACCGACCAAAGACGATTTCCACCGTTTGGCTCACGCTAACCACTTCGAGTTGAGTGCGGAAGAGGCCGAGGCGTATGAAGCCATGCTGCCGGATATGTTTGCCGCCCTGGACGCACTCGACCAAGCGCCCGCAAACCTGCCGGAGATTAGCTATCGTGAGCGCGAGCCCGGTAGCCGTCCGAGCCGGGCGGACGACCCGCTCAACGCCATAGTCCGGCGCTGTTCCATCAAGGGTGCACCTTCGGGCAAGCTGGCCGGGAAGCGCCTGGGCATTAAGGACAACGTGAGTATTGCTGGTATTCCCATGACGTGTGCCTCCCTGGTGCTGAGCGGCTATGTGCCGGACATTGATGCGACTATTATCACCCGCATCCTTGATGCCGGCGGCGAGATTACCGCCATCCTGAATATGGACAATTTTGCCTTCTCGGGTGGCGGCCATACCAGCGCCTATGGCCCGACCCGTAATCAGCATAATCCCGACCATATGGCCGGCGGTTCGTCCGGCGGCTCCGGGGCCGCCCTGTCGTATGCTGATATTGACCTGACTATCGGCGGGGACCAGGGGGGCTCCATTCGCATTCCAGCATCCTGGTGCGGCGTCGTGGGGCTCAAGCCAACCCATAGCCTCGTTCCGTACACGGGTATCGTCGGGATCGATAACACCTTCGACCACACCGGTCCGATGGCGGAGACCGTGGCAGACGCCGCCCTGCTGCTTGAAGTCATTGCGGGGAAAGATCCGCTCGACCCACGCCAAGACGAGGTTCCGGTGCAGCCCTACACGCAAGTCCTGGGGCAGAGCATCCAGGGTCTTCGCTTGGGGGTCGTCAAAGAGGGATTTGGGACACCCGTGTCCCAGCCGGATGTTGACACCAAGGTCCACGCAGCCGTCAACGCCTTGCAAGACCTTGGGGGGCAGGCGGAGGAAGTCTCCATTCCGGCCCATCTTGAAGCCGGCGGGATTACCTGGGCCTTAATTGCTGAAGGGATGACGGCTTTGGTGTATGGCAACGGTGTCGGCTACCATTGGAAGGGGTTATACAATGAGAGCCTGATGAACACCCTGGGTAAGTCGCTCAAAGCCCAGGCCCAGGACCTGCCCCACCAAGCCAAGTTTGTGACCCTGGTCGGCAGTTATCTGAACCAGGCATATTATGGCCGTTTGTACGCCAAGGCCCAAAACCAACGCCGTACCCTCCAGGCCGCGTACGATCAGGTCCTCGAACGCTTCGACATCCTGGTCATGCCGACAACCCCGATGACGGCCCATCGCTATGTTCCCAATATGGGGCCGCTCGACTCGCTGCAATTCGGCTGGAATATGCTCGGCAACACGGCACCGTTTGATATGACCGGTCACCCTTCGCTGACGGTTCCGTGCGGGAAAGTCGATGGTCTGCCGGTCGGCCTCATGCTGACCGGACGCCATTTTGATGACGCCACCCTCTTGCGTGCCGGTCATGCCTTTGAACAACAGATGCCCTGGCAAGAGCGGTAAATCGTTGCGATGAGTCAGAAAGCGAGGTAGCTGGAATACTACCTCGCTTTCTCCCTTGGTCTGTTCGTCACACCGCTTTTCGCGCGGACACCACAAACTGCGGCAAGCAAAAGCAGTATTCTTCGTTCTTCAGCCGTAAACGAACGTCTTCCCGCCAGGCATCAGCCTCGGCCTGGGTCACCTTGCCCGAGTCACAGGCGTACTGGTACCAGTTATTCTCCAGCATACGCATGGCGTGTCCTTTGACATCGGGGCTGGCAAATATTTTCACCCTGATGTCTTTGAGCTTTGCGAGTGTACACAACCGGCGCAGCTTGCGTCCGATGCGCGGCTCGCGCATGGCTGTCGTTGTGATCGCTTCGAGCACGCGGTCGTGTAAGGCTTCGTCACTCACATCCAGGGCGAGCATCTCCCAGTCACTATCGATGAGCACAATGATTCCGCCCGGCTGAGTGACGCGCGCAATGTCTTGGACGGTCTGCTGGGCAGAGTCTACGTATTCGAGGACGTTTTTACACAAGACCCGATCAAACGTTCCGGAATCAAAAGGCAGGGGAGGAAAGTCGGCTTGCTGAAAACTCACCTGCGCTAGGCCGGCCTCCAGGGCTTTCGGGCCGGCCCGGGCGACAAACTCGGCGTTAATATCAACTCCAACGACTTTCCCTGCGGGACCGACCCGTCGTCCCAGTTCCAGTGTGGTCGAGCCAGGACCGGAGCCGACATCCAGCACGGACAGGCCGGACTGGAGTTCAAGCGGGGCAAGCAGCGGCTCCATGCGCGGCTCGTAGCGCAATAAAGACTCATAGACCGACAGGCGCGCCGCATCGATCTCAATCCAGTGCTGTTTATAATACGGAGTGGTCATATCCTCTCCCTTCTGGACGATTGCTTATGGATGGTGCGGTACGCCAAGAATCTGCCGCGTTTCCTGAGGCGTGGCTGGTTCGCGTCCGTGTGCCCGGGCGACTTCGGTCACCCACGAAACGTAGTCAGCGTTGCTGCTCGCTACGGAGCCATCGATACGGGTTGCCCGATCCTCGAAACCCACCCGGACGTGTGCGCCAGTGGTAATCGCCAGACTGGCAATGGTGAAGACGCTGTCCTCTATACCGTGGGCAATCCAGGTGGCATGCGGAAAGACCTCTTTGACGCAGTCCGTTATATAGGCATAGCTGCGCGGCGTGCCTGGCATAATCTGAAAGCCAGCGCCAAATCGTCCTGAGAACTCAACCAGGAGATAACGCGGAGCGGGCAGCAGGCCGTCTTCTACAAACATGGCGACATTGGACAAAAAACCCGTATCGAGGACGGTCGGCTCGGGTACTATGCCGCGCTCGCGACACACAAGAACGGTCTGGCGAATATCCTCATAGGAGTTCGGAAGCGCCAGCGTTTGTCGGCTGCCATTCACCAGCGGCGTATTGATCGCGATACTCCCGGTGTTGAGGGAGATCATATCAACCGGGTCAGGCGTTTCACGCAGATAGCGTAACACCTGATCAATCGACGCATCTGGCATGCGCGCGGTGGTGTGATTGATAATAAGATCGGTCTGTTCCCGAATCAGCCGGTCGGCTTCCGCATACCACTCAGGATCATAGCTGATACCGCCATCATTGGCGCGGGCATGGATATGAACGATGGACGCGCCCGCCTCCGCGCTACGCTTGGCCTCGGCCGCAACTTCTTGTGGTGTCCACGGGACGTTCTGGTTTTGCTCGCGACCACGCACGCCATTCAGACAGGCTTTAATAACTATCTTGTCCATCTCTGCACTCCTTCCTCTTTTTCACTGTCCAAGTCTGGCACGCTTGCCATATCAGTACTCACCGCTTCTTTCAGGACGAAGGGCTGACCAACGATGCCGGAAGAGACAATGAACTTGAACGCTTCTTCGACGGTATAATCGACTTCAACCACCTCCTCCGGCGGCACCATAACCAGAAACCCTGAGGTTGGGTTTGGCGTAGTGGGAATAAAGACGGAGAGCAGCTGCGAGGCAGAGGAGAGCCCCAGCGTGTCGTCCCGTTCCGTAGCAACCAGCCCCATCACCCACATCTCCTTGCGCGGATATTGGAGGAGGACGACGCGCTGAAAGCTGCCGGACGGTCCCTGAAAGGTCTCCACCATTTGTTTGACTGCGCTATAGATGCCGCTCACAAGAGGCAAGCGCAGGATCAGGGTATTCACGGCATCCAAAATCTTTCGTCCGATAAAATTCGTTCCCACCAGACCCAGCAGAAAGATAATAGCCAGGGCCAGGACAATATTGGCCACCGGCGTAATCGGCTCCAGCCACCAAAGGCTTTCAAGCTGCCGGAGCGGACCAAACAGGGTCCGCATGACTGGCGCGCCAGCCCCACTGAGGAGGTCAAACAAAAAGGCGACCAATAAATACGTCGCAACCAGAGGAATAAGAATCAGCAGTCCGGTCAGGAATGTGTTGCGTGTAAAACGCGGTGTGGCTCGTTTCCGCTTCCCAGCGGCTTCTCCATCCATAGGCAGCCCTCTTTCGTCCAAATGGTAGAGTAAGAGTCCAGGGCTTAGCAAGAAAGGGGGGCGAAGTCATAGAGTGGCGCGTTGATTTCCTATGCTTCAGCCGTGCCTATACCCGTCGGTCTCGGCGTGGTCACGACTTTCGTTTGTGGATGAACGCACTGACCGCAACAAGGCTCCAGGTTCCTTCCAGCACAACAAAAGGCAGGAAGTCGATCAAATATGAGGCATAGCAGGCGATCCCGGCCCCAACGGCGTTGAGCGCTTGATAGGCTCTGGAATCACTCTTCATCCAGCCAAAGAGATTCAGGAAAAACGCTCCCAGCAATAGGCCAACTCCAACGGCGCCGATCCATTCTGCGTTATCAGCGAAAGAGAAGGGATGTGTAGGCATGCGTGCAAGGCTCCTTACTGCGTGGGTCAAGGCGTGCCGATGTACTGCACAAGACCAGCTCGCCATCAAGAGTCAGTACGTCCGGTGACTTATTCATACAGCGTGAATTTTTTATAGATATGAAACGTCCATTAAGAGTAAGAGAGGAGATGAGAGGCCACATAGTACAAAGGATAGAAGGGCAATCAGGGAGGAGCAATACATGAAAACAACATCTACCGACTCACGCGAAGTCGCTTCCGCTTCTTCTCACGGAACATCGGACCTCGATACAAAAGCGGGGCGTTTTCTCTTTGAGCGAGGGAGGCTGGCGGAGCGAGAAGCTATTGCCCCGGCAGCCGTTTTACCCGAACAGTTCCACAGCTCACCACGCCAGCACTATCACGGCCGCGGAGAAGTTGCGCTCATGCAGGCTGTTCTGGAGGACGCGATTGAGTGCTTTGAGAAACAGTTTGGGACACCCCGTTTTCGTGACTATCGTATTGCACGGGAAGCGGAGCAGTGGTTTTTTACGGACGACTATCAATGGCCGTTCTCATTTGTGAACATCTGCTCTGTCCTCGGGATTGATCCCGAGTATATCCGGCGGGGCCTCAACAAGCAGAAAGCCGAACGACCGGTCGCCATTCCACGACGCGCGTTGCACCACCCCATTATCGTCCGGCCACGGCTAAAGGAAGCAGCGTAACAAGACCCTTCTTTTCATACACGAAGAGGCAGTCCAATGTGGACTGCCTCTTTTTTCTTGCGGTTGCTCGGTAAGCGTAGTCTACGCCGCTTGTTGCTCTTTGTGTTTGAGCAGCTTGCCGATGATCTGGTCGATGACCTGATCCGCCAAAGCTCTGACTTCGGCCTCGGTCTTGGGCTGAATCGGATGCGTCACCAGAATAGGCTGATACTGAGCCATCCCCAGCGCGGAGCACTGCGCGTTGGCCGCGCCGATGAATTCCGTAGTGGTCACGTTTGCCGTTGGGATACCGTTTTCTTCAAAGTGGATGACATCGTGCGAACTGCACGATATGCAGGCCCCTCAATCGCTGAGGGCTTCAATGACGGCATCACACCTTTCGCGCAACTCCACCCGAATAGGCTCGGGTGCCGGGCGTGTGACCGTCGGCTTCATGCGCCGTAACACCTCTTTGACGCCATACTGCTCGCGGAGCACCTCCTCGACACGATCGAGGAAAAAGGAGCCCTTTGCTTTGCTGATATCGAGCAAGCCGATGGTTGTCCCGGCCAGCGAATCGAGCCGAGGCGCAAAGTCTTTCTGAGAACGTTCGACCGTATCGGTCGGATCGAGTAACATTTCGCCCATAGCGTACCTCCTCTTTACTCTTTTATCTCTTTGGTTGTAATCCGGCTGCCGGCGTCAAACCCGGCCCAACCCTGGACCGCGGCGGAAAATCGACCGGCCGTGCCACCGGCCACGATAATAACAATGTTTTCCGCTTTAGGGAACTTTGGAAAGAGCGTGTCGTCGGTTGCGGGCTCGCGGTCTTTCTTCGGCGTACGCAGCATACTCACGCCAACGCCTTCGCCGCCGTTGACACCCGGACGGAGCTCACGCAAAGGCCGGCGAATATTTTCGTACAGGAATTGGCGCAAATCGGTCTTGGACCAGCCGTCTTGGGCAAACGTCTTGGCGTGTTCAGGGCCCACCACCAGCACGCTATCGGAGAACAGCGGATAGTTTTTATGATTCCACAGTGCAGCCATGGTCCAGCCGAGTGACAGCGCCAATTGTTCCGCGCTGCGGCTGGCGTGGTCGTTGATCTGCATGGGTGAGTGACCGCCAAAGAGCGTAATCGTGCTCTGGTCGGCGGTATAGCCTTTTTCCACGTGGAGAGGCTCCCACGGGCTGTCTTCTTCATTCTCGCCTACGCAAAATGTGTACTGCGCCGGATGGCCCATGGTCGCCTTGGTGATCTCGTGCGGCTTGGCCCCACCGATGTTGATGATGATCAGCCGCAGCGCCCGGCCTATGGTGGCATTGGCCCGAAAACCGTGGCCAAGGGCGTTATGGCCGCAGTTGACGCCGATCTCATGGCGAATGGGTCCGTTGATAATCGCCATAGGCGAGGCCGAGAAGGTCGTGACGTTGATGCCGTGTATGCAGAATTGCTCTTCGCACATGGCCTCAACCCCAGCCAACACTACCGGGAAATATGAGGGGTGGCAGCCGGCCATGACTGCATTAATCGCAATTTTCTCGACACTGGCCCGACCATAGTTTGGACCGATTTCGCCAATGATTTCCTGGGGGTCGCGGTTCGTTGCCGCCAGCATCCGCGTGACACGGTCTTCCGTCGGCGGTACGACGGGCAGGCCATCGGTGACCCCACGCTCGTAGAGCAGTTCAACCGGGTCATCTTGGGCCTGAATGCGATGAGAGTGTAAATCAGCCACTTCTGGCATAACAATTCTCCAGATGGGTTACTATTTTATGGCTTGCGGATTGATCGGCGAGCCGACGGCCCCGGTAATCGGCAGCGGCGGCGCCACAAACAGAAACTCGTAGACGCCGTCGTTGGCGCAGTCATCGGCCAGTCCTTCCAGATCAAAGATCTCACCGATCAGCATACCGGCATGGACAATCAGGATCATATGCAGGGGCTGAAAAATTTCCGCCGTTTCATTGGGAATAACCTCGGTTCCCCAGGTGTCCGTGGCATAGCCGGCAATTTCGTTCTCACAGATCCAGGCGGCACAATCCACGCCGAGTCCCGGAGCCGAGCCGCCGCTATATTCACCCCAGCTACCCTCGGCTCGAACCTGGCCGATCTGGCCGGTCCGAATCAGGACAATATCACCCGTCCCCACGCTGACCTTGCCCATCTCCGCGGCTCCGTCGAGGTCCGCGGGATAAATGGCCTCGCCTGGGTCGAGCCACTGCTTGCCTTTATAACGCGGAATGTCGAGCAGCACGCCGCGCGTGGCGATTTTATCCTTCGCGTTTTCCATGCCGTTTTTCTTTGCGCCGGTGCTGTTGATTTCACGGGCCTCAAAACCGTTATACATTTTGCCCTGGTACAGGATATGGGCTAGCGCGTCCCACTGGGTGGCGCACTGGAGCGGCATGGTCACGGCGTCGTCCGTGTATTGAAGATTGGGGATATGGTCCTGCGCGCCAACGCTGATATCACCGCCATCCTGGAGCATGAAGTGGATCGGGTTAAAGCGTCCGAACGAGCCGGTCTGAGGACCCTTGTCATCAAACGGGATGGCAAGGGAGACCACCTTGCCCTGCTTGACCAGTTGGGAAGCGTCGATGAGTTTCTGCGGGGTAATATAGTTGAGGGTGCCAATCTGATCGTCGGCCCCCCATTTGCCCCAATTCTTGTATTTCTCGGCCAGCGCCTTGACATCGTCCATCGAAAATTGTTTTGCCATAGTCGTTCTCCTTCCGGCTTTCAGAAGTATCGAGAATATCAAATCAGGATTCTCGACTGTTTGTCTTTCACATCCCCGGCCTGCCCGTCAACAGGAAAGACAATTCAGCTTGACGGCTTTTTATACGCTCGGTATCTTCATTGTCTCTACACTGAGGAGGATTATGGATATGGAGACCCGCGTACAGAAATGGGGCAATAGTTTAGCCGTGCGTATTCCCAAACCCATAGCAGCCCAACTCGGTCTGGCAAACCATTCGTCCGTCAAATTCTCACTGCGTGGCACGGAGTTGGTCATCACTCCGGTAAAACACCCCGATTTGAAGCTTGCCGACCTCTTAGCCGGGGTGACGGAGGATAACTTGCACGGGGAAATCGACACCGGTGCCGCGGTAGGTAAAGAGACATGGTAAGGTCGGCCAAGTATGTCCCAAAACGCGGCGATGCCGTATGGTTGAATTTCAATCCCCAAGCGGGCCACGAGCAAGCAGGACACCGTCCCGCAGTCGTGCTCTCACCCGAGGCGTATAACGCCAAGACCGGATTAGCGATTTTCTGTCCAATCACCAATCAGGTGAAGGGCTACCCTTTCGAGGTTGCTCTTCCTACCGGGTTGAAGGTAAGCGGCGTTGTTCTATCCGATCAGGTTAAAAGCCTGGATTGGCGGGCGAGAAATGTGACGTTGATATGTCCCTTGCCCGTGGCGACTATGGACTTGGTTTTGCGGAAAGCCAACACGCTCCTGGCGTGGGAAGACGGAACGGTATGAATCCAGATGGAAGACGAAAGAAAACTGTATCTTGACTGCCTGTTAGCCGACTTTTCTTCGCTCAAGGAGGAAATCCGAAGACGTTCGACCCTACAACGCTTCGTATTAGTTGGTTTCCTAACCGTCCTGGCCCTCACGTTCAAGGAAACAGCTTTCAATACGCTCACATCATCTTGGATAACGGGACTCTGGCTCAGTAGTTTTCTGGCACTCCTGTTCTATTTTCGTGAGCACCTTGAAATTGGACGCTTAGGTCGTGTCATCCGATGCCATATTGCGCTAAAGGCAGCGCGGGAACTTCGCGTTGAGCGGACGGATGTTTTCCATTCTGAACACCCTGAATCATACGTCTTTGCGAATAATCCACTTCCTGACACTGCACCCTATGATAGGCTATTCAACTGGATCGCTTTTCTTGGGCTACCTACGTTAGTTACGATTAAATTTGTTTGGCCTGCCTAGGGGGTGTCATCAGTTAAGGAGGATCACCGAGGCCGCGAGATAGATAGCTCCCAGAAAGCTGACAGCGCGTTTGTCATAGCGGGTGGCAAGCGCCCGATATTGTTTGAGTTTAGCGAAGAAGTTTTCAATCAGATGGCGTGCCTGATAGAGGTGCGTATCATAGGGGCGTGGCTGGCGCCGATTCGTTTTGGGGGGAATAACAATCGTCACGCCCGCCTGCTCCAATACGTCAAGGACGCGCTCTTGGGCATCATAGGCTCTATCCGCGAGCAGGGCATGGACGTGCTGCACCAAATCCGGGAGCAGCGCATCCGCGCCAGCGAGGTCCGAGGCGTGGCCCGGCGTGAGATGGAAGCTGGTCGGATTGCCCAGGGCATCACAGGTCGCGTGGAGTTTGGTACTCAACCCCCCTCGGGAGCGGCCAAGGCATTCCGTCTCTGGGTCCCCCCTTTTGCCCCGGCGGCATGTTGATGGGCGCGGATAATCGTGGCATCGATCATGGCGTATTCGTTGTCCGCGTCGGCTGCGAGGTGCTGGAACACCCGCTCCCACACCCCACTCCGACTCCAGCGCATATGCCGGGTATGAATCACCCGAAAATCCCCAAACCGTATGGGGAGGTCACGCCAGGGAATGCCGGCCCGATAGCGGTACAGGACCGCGTCCACAAACCGGCGGTTATCCTGCGCCGTGCCCCCCACATGGCCCGCTCGCCCTGGCAAGAGCCCCTGAATCCGCTCCCACTGGTCATCCCGCAGGGCATACCGCTTCGTCATACTGACAAGCCTCCTCGCTCTGGCTACTGCGAGCACTATAGCGCAGCAGGGTAGGATAATCCCGACATTCTTGCTAACTGATGACACGCCCTAGTGATAGTGACCGAATTGTTCCAGTTGTTTCTGAGGCTGGGTTCGAGTTTAATCGTACAGGACTCGTACAAGTAATCCGCGCGGCAATTATTGCACATTCACACTCACCCACACCGAGGCAATATTAGAAGGACATTGCCTCAGGCCGTGCTCAGTGGCCGAGGCGGTCGCCGGGCTTGAGGTTGTGGCCGGCGAGGAAGGCGGCTACGGGCAGGGCTTTTTTGCCTTCGAGTTGTACGAGGTCGAGGGTGAGGCTGCCTTGGCCGGTGGCGATGCTGAGGAATATATCACACGAGCGGATCTACGACTTCGAGGAAATCGAATTTCCGAAAGTCTCGGTCATGGGTATGGAGCGTGCGCACTCCATGAAGGCGCAACAGGGCGGCGAGGTGCGCGTCGGGCACCAAGTTACCCCGCACCGGCGTCTCTTCCGTCGTGATTCGATAACTCTCCCAGAATCCGTCCTCTTCGACGAGACAGCGGGTGTTGGAACGATTGAGCAGCCCCTCCACGTTGGCCATCGCCTCTGTTGGCGTCAGTGGCTCCTCGAAAATCGAGGGATGCGTTGCAATCCGCAGGTAGCCCATGATCGTCGGCCAACTCAGATAAAGTACGTCGCGCCTATATCATACAGGAATCCAGAAAACTCTTGGCCTTCAGGTGGAATGGACTTGAGGCGTCCGAGGCGTAGAGGAGGATGTTGATGTCTATGGAGTAGCTCATGTTCGGCGTTCACCAAGTGCGGGACACCCACCCGGAGGCTTATTGGTCCAAAGCACGCTGCACGGCTTCTTTATCGGCGAGATCGATTCGGGCGCGCATCGGTTTTGTAATCCATACGGGTCGAGGGGTGTCTGCACTGACTACCGCACGGGCGTTTAAGGCTTGCGCCAACAGGTCGGAGACGAGCCGGCCCAGCGATTTGCCCTCTCGCGCCTTGAGCCGTTTCAGATCATGAAGAATGGGGTCGTCAATATCCAAGGTCGTTCTCATAGCGTGATTCTCGTATAGAGCGCATCAGATGTCAATCATATGATGTACTGGTGCGTGGCAAGGTGTACGCCTCTCTCTTCGGGCAGTCTCCCAAGGCTGGCCGTAATTTCCTGAGGCAGGCAACAGGCTATCAGTTGCGGCCGAGACGGTCGCCGGGCTTGAGGTTGTGGCCGGCGAGGAAGGCGGCTGTGGACATGGCTTTTTTGCCTTCGAGTTGCACGCGGTTGAGGATGAGGCTGCCTTGGCCGGTGGCGACGCTGAGCCCTTTGTCCTGGCGGTTGAGGATGGTGCCGGGATCGGCGGCAGCTTCGACCGTGCTCAGGCGCGCGGCCAGGATTTTCAGCCGCTTGTTTCCCAGCCAGGTGTAGGAGGACGGCCAGGGATGAAAGGCACGGATGCGGCGCTCAATGTTGACCGCGCTGCGGGTCCAGTCAATCTCTCCATCCTCTTTTTTCAGTAACGGCGCGTAGGTCACGGCCGCCTGGTCTTGGGGCGTTGCGACGAGTTTGCCCTGTTTGAACAACGTCAGCGCTTCCACCAGCGCCTGCGCGCCAAGGGCCGCGAGGGTGTCGTGCAGGCTGCCGCCCGTTTCGTCCGGTCTCAGGGCGACTGACTTCTGAAGCAGAATATCACCGGCGTCCAACTGCTCGTTCACCTGCATAATGGTGATGCCCGAGTGCGTTTCGCCTTGGGCAATGGCCCACTGCATGGGCGCGGCGCCACGATATTTGGGTAAGAGCGAGGCATGAATGTTGATGCAGCCACAGAGCGGCAGGTCCAGCATCGTCTTGGGAATGATCTTGCCGTAGGCGGCAACAACAATGAGGTCAGGCCGCCAGCCGTGGAGATGTTCCAGCGCCTCGGGGGTGCGAATATTTTGCGGCTGAAAGACCGGCACGGCGTGGACGCGGGCGCAGCCCTTGACGGGCGGGGCGTGCAGGTCCAGCCGTCTTCCGGCAGGTTTGTCCGGCTGACACACCACCCCAACTACTGTGTCCTCGCTCTCAAGCAGGGCTTGGAGCGCCGGCACGGCGAACTCCGGCGTCCCCATAAAGACCAGCCGCAACGGCCGAGAAAGGGAGGGGAGGGGAAGCAGGCTGGGCATCTCGGACAGATTCCTCGCTGACGGGATGGGTTAGGCCCTCACCCTAGCCCTCTCCCAGGGAGAGAGGGAACAAAAAAGCTCCTCTCCCTCTGGGAGAGAGGTTGGGGGTGAGGGGACCTCAGATTCCGGTAGACTCCGGCTGTTTGCTCCGTTCGAGCGGCCGCCCTTCGCGGATCAATTTTTTGACCCGCCGCGAGTAGAGTTCGCGTTTGAGCCGACTGATCCGATCGATAAAGAGCTTGCCCGAGAGGTGGTCGAGTTCGTGCTGGAGGCAGACGGCCAGGAGTTCTTCGGCCTGCACGGTGATCTCCTGTTGGTCCAGGGTCCAGGCTTTCACCTCGATCTTGGCCGCCCGTTTGACCTCGGCCGTGTAGTCAACCACACTGAGACACCCTTCTTCCCAGATGATTGAACCTTCTCTTGCCGTGATTCTGGGGTTCACCAGCTTCAGCAAATCCTTGCCTTTTTCTTCACGGTTGACATCGAGGACCACAATGCGGTCCTGTGAGCCGACCTGGGTCGCCGCCAGTCCGATACCTAGGGCGGCATACATGGTTTGGACCATATCCTCGACCAGCGTCTCCAGGCTGCCGTCCATATTTTTGACTTCGCTGGCCGCTTTTTTGAGGCGGGCGTCCGGGAAGGTTAAAATCTCACGAATCATGGCTGTTCTCTAAATATGATTCATCCTAAGCTTTTAGATTGAGGAAGAAAGGATGAACCATATTTATACCACGCTATACGGATCAACATCAATGATTGTCCGCACGCTACGGGGCGGCTTAGCCTGCTCAAAAGCGTCGCGCGCCTTTCCGATGAGGGCGTGTAACAGTGGACGGTCGGGACCCTTGACCAGCAACTGCCAGCGCTCCCGTCCCTTGATGCGTTCAATAGGGGCAGGTGCGGGGCCCAATATCTGGAGACCGGCGGCTCCTGCAGATGTAAATTCCTCGGACTGTTGGGCCTGTTCAACCTGCTGTAAAAAGAGGGCAGCCGTCGCCTCGACCTGTTGTCCGTCTCGTCCCTCGAAGCGCACATTAATCAGACGGGTAAAAGGTGGGTAGCCAAGCTGTTTACGATAGCGCTGCTCTTGAGCGGCAAAACCGGCGAAGTCGTGCCGGGCGGCGCATTGGATGCTGTAATGCCTCGGGGCATACGTCTGAATGATCACGGCTCCAAGGTCTTGCCCACGTCCGGCCCGACCCGCAACTTGGGTGAGTAATTGAAAAGTCCGTTCCGCGGCCCGGAAGTCCGGCCGGTTGAGCGTCACATCGGCCAGGATCACGCCAACGAGCGTGACGCCCGGGACATCGTGCCCCTTGGCGACCATTTGCGTTCCGATTAACACGTCGAATTCATGTGCCCGCCATGCCCGCAGCATACGATCAAGCGTTCCGCGGCGCTTCACAGTGTCACGGTCCAGCCGGGCAATACGGACCTCAGGCAGCAGATGTTTCAGGGCATCCTCGACCTGCTCTGTCCCGATCCCACTCCCGTCGAGCGCCGGCTCTTTGCAGGTTGGGCAGATCTCTAGGCTGCGCCGGGTAAAGCCACAGTAATGACAGCACAATATCTTTCGCTGAAGATGGAACGTCAGGCTGACACTACAGTGCGGACACGCGAGGGCCTCACCACACAGGCGGCATTGCAGGTAATTCGCATACCCGCGCCGATTCAGAAATAAGACGCTTTGCTTGCCGGATTGATAGGTAGCCCGCAGCGCCTGTTGTAAGCGGGTTGAAAAAATGGGGGCGGTTTTTCCTGAGCGGGCCTCCCGGCGGAGATCGACAATCTCAACCTTGGGTAAGGGACGCGCAGCTACACGAGTTGGCAGAGCCAGGGGCGTGTAATGCTGCGTTTGACTATGGGTATAACTTTCAAGGGCTGGAGTCGCGGACCCTAAAATTACAGGACAGGACGATATTTTACCCCGTACAATAGCGATATCTCTCGCATTATAGCGTACCCCGTCTTCCTGTTTGTAGGCCGTTTCATGCTCCTCATCGACAATAATCAATCCAAGATTCATCAAGGGAGCAAAGATGGCGGAACGTGCGCCAACAACAACGGCTATTTCTTGACGGGCAATCCGTTTCCACTCGTCCCAGCGTTCTTTATCAGTCATGGCGCTGTGGAGTACCGCGACACTCCCACCAAAACGCTGCCGGACCTGAGCAACGAGTTGTTGGGTCAGAGCGATCTCCGGGACGAGGAAGAGCGCGCTTTTGTCTTGACTCACGGCATAGCGAGCCGCCCTGAGATAGACCTCGGTTTTCCCGCTGCCAGTGACACCGTGCAGCAGAAAGACGCGAAATTCACCCTTTTTCAGGGCATTTTCCACCTCATTTTGCGCGTTTTGCTGGGCAGGTGTCAAAGAGAGCGTGTCCCATCGGGCCTGCTCGCCGTTGTCCCCGGAATCATCAGTACGCTCTTCAACGTAAGCCCCTGCCGTCGCTATGGATTCATTGGATTCAGTGATAGTCCGCGGCCGGGGGAAGGATTCCGTCAGACGAATCAAATTCAGTGATTCGAGATGTTGAAGCGTTTCTCTCGTGACTAACTGAGGGAAGCGTCGCTGCAAGGTCTTCACGCTCGCTCTCTTCTTTTCTGTGATATATGCCAGCAGTTCTTTCTCACCCTCTTTCAGACGGTCAACAAGCAGTTGCTTCCTCCGGTCGTCTTCCGTATTCGGCTTTTTTCTCCCCCCTTTCTTTTTCGGCAATGCGACGGATGTCGTACTCTGATGACGTACTGTCCGAGGAAGAATGGTCTGCAACACGGCGCCGGACGAAGAAAAATAATAATGCGCTATCCACTCCCAAATATTTTTCATGTCTTGAGAAAAAATAGGGACTTCGTCTATAATATCAAGAATATCCTTTACCTTTTGAGCATGGATGTCACCAGGATGAGAGGATTGGCCAACGATGATTCCTGTTATTTTTCGGCTACTTACGGGAACAACGACGCGAACTCCCTCTTGGGCCCGCAAGAGAAGAGCGTCCGGAACGCGATAAATCAATTCGTTCCTTCTACTGATGGGGAGTGGAAGGGCGACAGAAACGAAGCGAGAATTTGTGAAACATTGAGTGTTGAACATTTGACAATTTAGTTTTTGTATTGCATAGTAAGTACTGGAAATACCTAGAGTAAGCTTTTAATGGCTACCTTAACCGAAACCATTGGACGCCTTGCCTGCCCCCTGACTTCCCTTATTCCACTTGAAGTGGAGAAAGGCTACCTCAGCCTCGACATCGGTTCAAGCTCGATCAAGATGGTCGAAGTTCGTAGGCAAGGGTCACGTCTCAAGATCGCGAACGCAGTGTCCTAAATAGAGTGAGTATGCGGAGCTTGTTGGACGGACACACCATAAAAATAGCAGTCCCGTTATGGGTCTGCTTGACTGCAGGAGCCTGTACGCATCAGTCACGGGGTTTGAGAGGAGGACCTTCAACCTTACCTCCTCCCGAACCGACAATTCAGGATACCGGGCAACGGATTGTCATGTTTCGCCTCGGACGTCTCCCGAAAGGGACTGATACTCCGAAAAGGGCGCATATTGAGCCACTCCAGCTTCACGAGATCCGTGTAATTACGGACGCTGAGCAACGGAATGTCATGTTTCGCTTCTCTCGCCCCCCGGAAAACCTGCATTGCTTTCCCCTCAGCGCGCCGAGCCGTTTTGCCATTGATATCACCGACTCAATTGAGGCGCTGCCTCAGGGCGCAAAGTATATTGCGGAAGACCATCAGATTGAGGAGATCCGAGTGAGCAGTTCTGCAGGCCATATGCGTCTCGTTGTCGAGTTGGTGCTGGATGAGACTCCTCCGGTTTCTGTTGATGCCAATGCGGCGATTCTGACTGCCCGGATCGGTCGGAAAACCAAAACGGCTGGCTCGAAACACGCAGATGCCCAGATTCTTTTCATTGCCGAGAACGCAGACCTGACACAGTTAGCCCAGACTCCTGCGATTTCTCGTGTGAATGAACCCTTTTGGTGTAACGCGTCCGTAAGAGAGGGGATGTGAAACCTAGAAGCCTGAGAACCCAGTGGTGGCGGAGTGGGAGAGGTGCTGGGAGAGTTCTCAGACTTGTGGGCTTCTCACCTATAAGAACTAAGCTGTGGAGGTTGTGGCTGATGTAAGTGGTGGGGGAATCGAAAAACCTAGAAGCCTGAGAATCCAGTGGTGGCGGAGTGGGAGAGGTGTTGGGAGAGTTCTCAGACTTGTGGGCTTCTCACCGAACGAAGATCTGAACAAGGAGAGGCTGTGTTGGAAATGGTAGGGACACTCGGAGGCTTGGACGCCAAGTATATATATACTGAGGTGGTGGTGGGGTGGCATCGAGGTTGGCCTCGAGCCTTCGAGCGTCTCTATCAGTGGGGGTATGATGTGGATGTGGTGGTGGAAATGGAGAGACGAATATAGGGGCGGGTGCATACCCCATCCGCCCCTATACAAAAAAACTCAGTGGAAAAGTGAGGAACGGAGGACTGTCTCAGGCTTTAATCAGGAAATTTCTTACGCTCTGGCCCACTACAGACCATACGCAGGGCGACGCTTTGGGTGGGGTGGTGGTGAGGGCGGCAATTTGCCGCTAGGGCCAGGGAGTTTTGCTTAGTGGGACAGCGCCCTGAATGGGCTGCTTAGGTCGGCGCTCTTCAGGTCGCTGTCGAGGAAAGTGGTGGTGGTGGGCTCTTATTGGTATAATAAAGAGCGGTTGACCACGGCAAAACTCCCTGGCTAGCACACAAGCCGTACTCTCGAACGTATGAGACATTGTAATGTTCGCCTGGCGTGGACGCAACATTTTTTTTGTTGGCTTCATGGGAACAGGCAAAAGCCTCGTCGCCAGGCGGCTGGCAAAACGACTCGGTCGCCGGTTTGTTGACACAGATTGCTGGATTGAGCATGAAGCAAATATGTCGATTGCTCAGATCTTCGCCACTGAGGGAGAAGCAGCCTTTCGTCAACGAGAGCGGCAAGCCATAGCGCGAGCCTGTCAAGAAAAAGAGTTGGTGATCGCCACGGGTGGCGGGGCCATTGTAGATGGAGAAAACGCCAGGACAATGAAAGCCAGCGGCCCGGTCATTTGTCTGACCGCTCGTCCTGAGGTCATTCTCCAACGTGTCCAGGGTGATGCCACTCGTCCGTTGTTGCAGGGGCCCAATCCGCTCGAAAAGATCCAACGCCTGCTGGCAGCCAGAGCAGAGGCCTACGCCCGCGCTGATATCACTATTGATGCGTCGAGCTTAGGCCCAGATGCGGTGCTAGAGGCCACGCTGACAGCTTTGGCCCAATCAGACTCCACGGTATAGAAAAGTCGCTATGGATACGCTCACGTTGAACCTCGGAGCGCGATCATACCCTATTCACATTGGGTCAGACATCCTCAGCACACTCGGTCAACGCCTCAAGCAGCAAAATTTCCCTACTGGCCGAGTTGGAATAATAACGGATTCCCATGTTGGCAAACACTATCGGAATCCGGTGACCAATATTCTCACCGCCGAGGGGTTCGAGCCGGTGGTGATTGAGATTCCTGCGGGTGAAGAACACAAAAACTTGGCATGGCTGACCTTTCTCTATGACAAACTCGTTGAGGGGCGTATTGAGCGCAATTCGCCCCTAATCGCGCTGGGAGGAGGGGTTATTGGAGACCTCACGGGCTTTGCGGCGGCAACCTTCCAGCGCGGAGTGCCGTTTATCCAAATCCCGACCACCCTCCTCGCCCAGGTTGACGCGAGTGTCGGCGGGAAGACAGCCGTCAACCATCCGGCCGGCAAGAATCTGATCGGCGCATTCTACCAGCCCCGCATGGTCTTGATTGATGTTACCGTCCTCAAGACGCTCCCAAAGCGTGAGTTTGTGTCAGGGATAGCAGAAGTCATCAAGTACGGAGTCATTCTGAGTCCGGAACTCTTCGGGTTGCTTGAAGAAGAACTCAAAGTACTCCTGAACGTCAATCCGGCGCTCCTGACCTCAGTGGTCAAGACGTGCTGTCAACTCAAGGCCCTGGTCGTGGAAGAAGATGAAACGGAAGGGGACTATCGAGCGATTCTCAACTTCGGTCACACCATGGGACACGCGATTGAAAGTGCCACCAATTACAAAAGCTTTTTACATGGTGAGGCGGTTGCACTCGGTATGGTTTTTGCCGCCCAGCTGTCACAACAACGGGGCCTGTGTCGGCCAGCGGTACGTGACCGTGTGGTGCGTCTGATCAAACAGGCTGGCTTACCGGTCGATATCCCACAGGATCTGGCACAAGAGCATCTCCGCATAGGGATCGAAGCAGACAAAAAGGTCACGGCTGGAAAAGTCAAGTTCGTCTGTCTGGAAGAGATTGGAAAAACGCGCTTTGAGTTTTTGAGCGCAGCCGAAATTGTCGACCACTTATACCGGTCTGCTGCCTGAGCGGGCCGGCTCAGAATTCGCACGCCTTATTCTCCTCCCCCCTCGGGTCAAAAATATACAGTTCAACACCGAATCTCGGCCAGAGATCACCGCTCTCCTGGTAGCACCGGAGACCCTACGCGCATCCTCCTGGCGAATAGCGGGTGGAGGTGTATGCTGGATGAGTGCCGACGAGAACGTGCCGCCTTACGTTCGGCCTGCTTGCCTTATTGTGGCTGCCGGCCGGTATCGCCGCCACGGCCCTGGTCCGTGGTATATCGCTGCCTATGGAGCCGTATGCTTGGCTTTCTTCATTTGTCGCGATGGCTGTCGTGACGGCGCCTTGTGGCCTGCCGCTTGCCTTGGCCTGTCTCAGACTCTGGCGGACGGGCTATCCGGGTACGGCCTGGGCTGCCTTCGCCGTACTCGCGCCTGTGACTGCGGTGTCGTCCCTGTTCGCGGGCCTGCTCGGCCCCGTTGCGATCGCGATCTATGCTCTGGTCATCAGCCTACCAGCCTGGATACTGTACGCGTTCTTGCGCCGACGAAGGTGACTGGTGACCCCATACCTATCTGTCACAGAGGGTACAGTTGAGCTTGCCGAGTAGAGTGTTGTCGGGGGCGCTCACCTATGGGCCTTATTCTGTTGACACCCAGAAGCAGGCTTTGTAGTCTGCCACGGTGTCAGAACCCAAGACCTCACGGCCCTCCACGTCTCGAAAAAGGCAGGCCGGCTCACAGCGGCCCCACCAGTTCCCAAAGCCGGGCAGCCAGTACGGAAAAAAGAGGGCGGCCTCAGGGTCGTCGCCTCCAACGGGCGGCAAGCCTGACTGGAAGCCGCCCTGTCCGCATGCGCCTCACTGTTACGGCTGCCCTTTCGTCGCCGTTCCCTACGACCAACAGCTTGAGCGGAAACAAACCATAGTGCGGGGGGCATTTGCCGCATTTCCGTCTCTCAGCGCGATCAATATTCCGCTGCCCGTTGCTTCTCCCAAAAAGTTTGGCTACCGCTCCCGCGTCAAACTGGCCGTGCAGAGCGTCAAAGGACAAACCCTGATTGGCCTGTATATCCCTGAAACACATCGGGTTTTTGATATCTCAGCGTGTCCGGTACACCCGAAAGAGATTAACCAAATCGTCGCCTTTCTCAAACGCGAAATCGAACATCTTCATATTGTGCCGTATAACGAGGAACGGGATACGGGCCAACTCCGCTATATAGACCTGCGCTATAGTTTTTGGCAGCGGAAGGTGCTGCTGCTGCTCGTCACCCGACATATGCATTTTCCCCAGGTGCACGACTTGACCCGTCAGCTTGAGCGACGGTTTCCTTTTTTGAGCGGCATTGTCCATAATATCAACGACCAGCCGGGCAATGTGATCTGGGGGAAACGCTTTCGCCCCTTGCGGGGTCGGGACTCTTTACTCGAACAAATAGGGCATGTTCGTCTCAGTATCCCGGTTGACACCTTTTCTCAGGTCAATCCATCCATGGCGAAGCGAATTTACGAAACCGCTGTCCGGTGGAGCGATATGACCGGACAGGAAATCGTCCTTGATGTGTATTGCGGAATCGGCCCTATCGCCCTGTACTGTGCCTCACAGACCAAGCTCGTGGCCGGGATTGAGGAAAATGAACGGGCCGTGAATGTTGCAAAAGAAAACGCCCGGCGCAACGGCTATCACAATACCCGTTTCTTTCATGGTGATGCGGCGCAGAAGATAGAAGAGATCGCCACCACCCTCCCACCCATCGATAGGATTGTGCTCAACCCACCTCGGACAGGACTGAGCCCCGAGGCTTTTTCCTCGGTCATAGGAGTGAACGCACCCAAACTGCTCTATATCTCCTGTTCGCCCCAGACACTCGCCCGAGACCTGGACCGTTTTTCCGACGCTGGCTATACCGTCGGACGGGTCCAACCATTCGATATGTTTCCGCAAACGGACCAGGTGGAAACGCTCGCCCTTATCGAGAAGGGAGGGAAGAGTCATGCAAAAGAGTAAACGTGTCCTCCAATCAGACAAAAAGGCTGGACACATGTACTCTTTTCAGCCCCCTCGGCCTGAATCAGCTCCAAGCCCAAAAGACACGCCAGGGCAGGAGCTCTGGATTCGGACCGAGGCGTGGGGTGACTTTCCTGGTCTGATTCACGGTTTTTCCCGTCGCCTGCCAAAATCCCTCAGCGCGGCTTCGATAGGTGCTTCTCTGGGCGTCCCGGACTGTCCACTTCATACCCTCACACAGGTTCATGGAAATACCATCGTGGATATTGGAGGAGGGGAAGCAACACCGGGGTTAGAAGCAGATGGGATGCTCACAACCGAGCAAGACGTGCTACTTGGCATCAAGACCGCAGATTGCGTTCCGCTTCTCCTCGTTGCCCCACACAAAAGGGGCGTTGGCGCTCTTCACGCTGGATGGAGAGGCACCAAGGCGGCAATCGCCTCCCGAGCCGTAGAAATGTGTACCAAACAATGGGACGTTGCTCCCACTCAGCTCTGGGTCGCCCTGGGTCCGTCAATTGGCGGCTGCTGTTATCAAGTCGGCCATGAGATAGGAGAGCCGCTCTTTGCGCGCTGGGGAGACGGACAGCCTGCGACCTGGGACCGGCGGGGAGAAAAGGGATATCTCGACCTGCGGGCGATAAACCGGGTGCAATTCATCCAGGCCGGGGTTCCGCAGACCCAGATTCATAATGTTGGACCCTGCACATTCTGTCATCCGGACGAGTTTACCTCGTACCGAAGGGAGGGAGCTCAAGCCGGACGCCAGCTCAGCGTCATCGGCTGGCAGCCAGCTTGAAGAATCCCCGTTCGGGGCGTGATTACGAAGCAGTCATGCGCGTTGCTGTTATTGGTGGTGGAGGGTGGGGAACCGCCCTGGCTTGTCTTTTAGACTCAGCCGGACATGAGGCCCGGGTGTGGGTCAGGCGTGAGGTCTTGGCCCGGAAAATTGAAAAAACAAGAGAGAATGCGGACTATCTGCCTGGTGTACGACTCCCGGAGACACTCCACTTTACCCCAAAGCTGCCCGAGGCAGTCATCGGTGCTGAGGTGCTTGTTATCGCCGTTCCATCCCATGCAGTCCGTTTCATCGCCTTAACGCTAGGATCCTTGTTAACGACAACACCACTTCTCGTCAGCACGAGTAAAGGTATTGAGCAGGATTCTCTCCAAACGATGAGTGCTGCCCTCACCGAGGCTCTCCCCCCACGGTTCGCACACAAGATCGCCGTGCTCTCAGGTCCCAGCTTTGCCGCAGAAGTCGCCCGCGGACTCCCAACCGCAGTCACAGTCGCAGCCCAAGATCACGCCGTCGCCCGGAGAATCCAAACACTGTTCTCGGCTCCGACATTCCGCGTCTACACGATAACGGACGTGATAGGGGCTGAGATTGGCGGCGCGGTCAAAAATGTGATTGCCTTGGCGGTCGGAGTGAGTGACGGATTGGGATACGGCTATAACGCGCGGGCAGCCTTAATCACGCGAGGTATGGCTGAGGTTGTCCGTTTGGCAACCCGGATGGGCGCACAGTCCCAAACCTTATCGGGCCTGTCTGGCATGGGGGACCTGATTCTCACGTGCACGAGTGACCTCAGCCGCAACCGAACCGTAGGTATTCGGCTGGGAAGAGGCGAGTCCTTGGAGGCTATTCAGCGGACGATGGCAACGATTGCAGAAGGCATCCGGAATTGCCGCTCGATTCTTGATTTAGCCCGGCGCCTAGCGGTTGATATGCCTATCGTGGAGCAGATATATGAACTCGTCTATTCTGGTAAGCCGCCGACGCAGGTGGTCGCAGACTTGTTGGCGCGCCAAACCAAGGCCGAGTTTCCGCCAGGAGCAAATTGACATCTTGGTAGCGGTATGGTGATATGGATGGCTAGCCGAGCACGGCACGCTAGGAATGGATGAATATCGATGAAAAGGACCTATCAACCAAGCAATACCAGTCGAAAGCGCACCCACGGGTTTCTCGTCCGGATGAAGACAGCCGGGGGTCGTGCGGTTATCAAGCGGCGGCGGACGAAAGGACGCAAACTCCTCAGTGTACGGACACCGCTCAAGCCGGCGCGCCGCTAGCTGCTCGCACTGTCCGACACACATTTCCCAAAGCGGCACGTTTGTTGGCTCGCCGAGAATTTCTCGCGCTCCAGAGACGAGGAGAACGCCGGTATAGTCGCAATTTTATTATCATTACTTCGCCCGCCCGGACCGCTCGTCCCCGCCTTGGGGTGACGGCCTCACGGCGCTATGGCAACGCGGTCATACGGAATCAAATGAAGAGAAGGTTGCGCGAGTTTTTTCGAGTCCGGCAGGCGCGTATGTTCCCGACACGTGATATCCTCATTATTCCCAAATCGCGCGCCCAGGAGTTATCCTTTGCCCAGATCGTTACCGAACTAGAGAAGGTGCTTCCCATTGCTCAACGTACGCAATGAAATCTCTTACTTTTCCGACTCTGCAGGCGCCACAGCAGTCTCTCGGCTATGCCAACTGTTAGTCGTGGGAGGACTCAGGGGCTATCGCCTCTTCATCTCTCCGCTGCTCGGTCCGGCCTGTCGCTTCTATCCCAGTTGCTCTCAGTATGCCCTGCACGCCGTCCGCAAGCATGGGACTCTCAGGGGGCTGACGCTCACCATACGACGTCTCGCCAAATGCCATCCCTTGCACCCAGGCGGAGTCGATCTCGTTCCCTAGCTCATTTCGTGGGCATTTAAAGTTTCTATGGATAACAAGAGCCTCCTTGCTATTGTCCTGTGCATCCTTATTCTTATCGGGTATCAGTCACTGATCTCCTATCTATACCCTCCGCCTGATCCCCTCCAGCCCCAGACTCAACAGCCCGTAGTCGGCTCGGAATCAGCCACGCCTTCAGATCAACCGGCCCAACTCCTCGCGGAACGCCGCCAGACCGTTATCGAACAAGGAGAACAGACTCCCGCTATTCCCCAGCCCGCCTCAACGGCTCCCCCTGCTCCCGTAGAACAAGACATCATAGTTGAAACAGACACATATATTGCTGTTTTTACATCCATGGGTGGACGTCTCAAAAGCTTCCGACTCAAACAGTATCCAGTGACGCTCCGCCCGGACAGCCCGCTGTTGGAAATGGTCACCGCAGGGACCTATGGAGAACTGCCCTTCGTCCTAGACGTGAGCGGCAAAGATATCACTCTGAGTGATGCTGCGCTGCCGTATATCGTGGAGGGCGTCACTGCGGGAGAACCGCTCTTTGTGCCAGCGGGAGATGACCGGGAGCTGGTGTTTAGAGGGTCACTTGCGAATGGGGCTAGCTTTACCAAAACCTTTACTTTTTCTGGAGAGGGGTATGGCATAGGGCTCACCGTCGCTGTCACGCAGCTCCCTTTTACGGCGTCTGCCCTCTCTTTATCCTGGCTTGAAGGCTCCCGTTCGGAAGGGAAATCTACCTATTATGACGTCTACGGGCCGGTTGCCCTGATTGGCCGGACCTTTGAATATGAAAGCGCCTGGGATTGGGAGGCCGGAGACTCATACGGTCCGGGGGAGATCCGTTGGGCCGGATTCACAAACAGTTATTTCCTGGCAGGCATAATGCCGCGGGACGTCGAGACGGCCCAGCTCTTCTTTCGCGATGAAGACGAGACCCTCGAAACACGCCTCTCGACTCCCTGGAGCGGGGAGGCCATCTCCTACACCCTGTATCTTGGCCCGAAGGATACGACGACCCTGAATGCGGTTGACCCGGCCTTTGACCGGGCCATCGACTTTGGTTGGTCCCACTTTATTGCCCGGCCCTTAGTCTCACTGTTGAGACTCCTCTATGGGCTGACCGGGAACTACGGCATTGCCATTATCGTACTGACGGTCCTGGTCAAACTGGTATTCTTCCCGCTCAGTAATAAGAGCTTCAAGTCGATGTCGGCGATGAAGAAACTCCAGCCGCAGATGGAACGATTACGTGAGCAATATAAGGATGACAAACAGAAGCTGAACCAGGAAATGATGGAGCTGTATAAGCGCTACCAGGTCAATCCGCTCGGTGGGTGTATCCCCATGATTGTACAGCTCCCGGTGTTCATCGGCCTGTATCAGGGGCTTTTATACGCCATTGAATTGCGACAAGCTCCATTTTTCGGCTGGATTGAAGACCTGTCTCAGCCAGACCGGTTGGGCGCATTGGCCATTCCGTTCGTTGATCCCCCAGGTATCCCGGTGCTGACCTTGCTGATGGGTGGGTCAATGATCGTCCAGCAGATGATGATGCCCACAACGGGAGATCCGATCCAGCAGAAGATGATGCTCCTGATGCCGGTCATCTTTACGGTGATGTTCATTAATTTTCCAGCCGGACTGGTGCTGTACTGGCTTATCAATAATGTCCTGAGTGTTGCGCAGCAGCACTGGTATACAAGAACGTATGGATAAAAAGGGTAAACGTGTCCAGCATCTACATGTTATTGGAGGACGCGTTTACTCTTTTCAAAGAGGGAAGACACCATGAGCGCAGTTGAAACGGCAGGATCAACGATAGAAGAGGCGGTTGCAGCGGCCCTGACCCAACTCAAAGCAGACAGAGAGCAGGTTGAAATAGAAATTCTCGCTCAGGCCACAAAGGGTTTCCTGGGTATTGGCGGGAGGAAGGCCCGAGTGCGAGCGACGCTGAGAAATCCCGTTTCGCTTCAGGAGCCTGAACCTGAAGCGGAGTCTCCGGACGATCTTGACCAAGCTCCTCAGGAGAGGGGGAGAGCAGCGCGACGGCGTGCTCCTTCTGGGGAATCGGTCGTCCAGTCCGCTCCCGTTTCCAAGGAGACAGGAGAGCATGCCTGTCAGATCCTCTCAGAAACCCTGCGTCTCATGGGCGTGGAGGCCCCGGTCTCACTCGATGTCCGGGGGACAGAAGCCGTTATCAATCTTGAGGATACCGTCGATGGCTTACTCATTGGACGCAAGGGGCAAACGCTTGATGCCCTGGAATATCTGCTCAACCGTATGGTCGCCCGTGGAGAAGAGGAAGAGGCGCATATCATCTTGGACGCTGAGGGCTACCGTGAACGCCGTCGCCAGAGTCTTGAAAGCCTGGCCCTTCGTTTGAGCGAGCGGGCAAAGCGGCGGCGAAAGACCGTTACCCTGAATCCGCTGAGTCCCCGGGACCGTCGCGTCGTCCATTTGGCGCTTGAGGACGACCCGCTTGTTGTGACAAAAAGCATGGGCCGTGGGTATTTCCGTCGTCTCTCTATTGTTCCTGAGGAAGCCGGCAGTCCTCGCCGGGATCGAGACCGGCGGCCGTCTCGCTCGTAACCCGTGGCGTCAAGAGGAAACGTGTCAACAGCTTGTGTCTATTGAAGGACATGTTTACTCTTTGAGGAGTTGTGTACGAGCATGATACTATTGCTGCCATTGCGACGCCCCCAGGCCAAGGTGGGATCGCCGTTATCCGAGTCAGTGGCGCGGACGCAGAAAGAACACTAGGACAGCTCTTTCTCCCCAACACGCCGTGGGAAAAAATTCATTCGCACCATTTCTATCTTGGCAAAATTCTGGATCAGCCGAACGGCCGACCGATTGACCAAGCCGGCCTGGTCCTGATGCGTGCCCCCCACAGTTATACTGGGGAGCATATCGCCGAACTGCACCTCCATGGAGGCAGTTTCCTGACTCGTCGGGTATTAGAAACGATCCTCAATCAGGGAGTCCGTCTCGCCCAGCCAGGCGAGTTTACAAAACGCGCATTTCTCAACGGCCACCTCGATCTCATACAGGCCGAGGCCGTGCTCGATCTCATTCACGCGAATAATGAGACGGGTTTACATCTCGCTTGGGAGGACCTCTCAGGCCGACTCTCCCAGGCCTGCGCAGCCATTCGAGACCGCCTCATTGCTCAGACGGCCTACCTGGAAGCTTTTATCGATTTCCCTGAAGACGATCTCCCTGAACAGAGCCAGCACGAACTCGGCGCGGCCTTCTCTTCAATTCGGAGAGATATAGAGGCTCTCGCCATCACTTTTTCACAAGGAAAAGTCTATCGAGACGGGCTCAGGACCGCTATTATTGGAAAGCCGAATGTCGGCAAGTCGAGTGTCCTCAACCTCTTGTCAGGCACAGAGCGGGCCATTGTCACCCAGATCCCTGGTACGACGCGGGATGTGCTTGAGGAAGCCGTAATCGTGAACGGTATTCCTCTCGTCGTGCGCGACACTGCTGGGATTCGTCAGACAACGGATGAGATTGAGAAGATCGGCATTGAGCGCAGCCTGTCCAGCATTGAACAAGCAGAGCTTATTGTAGCACTCTTCGACCTCTCACGGCCGTTTGATGCGGACGACGCCCTCATGTGTGAAAAGATTAAAGGAAAGAAGTGTCTCCTGGTGGGGAATAAGAACGATCTGCCTCAAAAATTTGATGTAACCCATTTGTTCAACAATCTGGATACTGAAGCGTCTCAAATTCTTCACATCGCGGCGCTGTATGGTACTGGGATGGACGACTTAGGAAACAGAATACAGGAGGTCGCGCTGGGGCAGGGGCGACCTGGGGAATCCGGCACAGGTCCGTATAAGGGTGTCATGATTACCAAAATACGGCATAAGGTTGCCCTTGAAAGAGCCGCGGCAAGCGTACAATGTGCGGAGCAGGGCTTGGCGGCGGGCCTCCCCCTTGATCTGATTGCGGTTGATCTTCGCGCCAGCCTTGACCATATTGGCGCGATAACGGGTCAGGTCAGCAGTGAGGAGATACTCGACCGCGTGTTTCAAGAGTTCTGTATCGGGAAATAGGTGAAGACGCATGGACTATGATGTGATGGTTGTTGGCGCTGGCCACGCCGGGATCGAAGCCGCACTGGCGGCGGCCCGCCTTGGCAGCAAGACTCTGATGCTGACGCTGAACCTGGATCACATCGGCCAGATGTCATGCAACCCTGCTATTGGAGGCATCGGCAAAAGCCATTTGGTACGGGAGATTGATGCGCTGGGTGGCGAGATGGCCCGAGCCATTGACGAGACGGGCATTCAGTTCCGCGTCTTGAACACGCGCAAGGGGCCAGCCGTTCGCGCGACGCGCGCGCAAGCAGATAAGGCCCTGTATCGGCAGCGTATGAAGAGAGTGGTGGAAACGACCCCGAATCTCGCCCTGCGGCAGGGCAGTGTGGAACGCCTCAGGGTCGAGAACAGCAGGGTCAGAGGGGTCACCACTCAAATAGGCGAGTCCTTCTCGGCGCAGACCGTTATTCTGACGACCGGAACCTTTCTGAAGGGTCTCATACACGTTGGCCTCAAAAACTATGCAGCCGGCAGGGCAGGGGACTTTGCCGTTGAAGGATTAAGCAGCCACTTGGGCGAACTCGGTTTTCATATTGGCCGACTCAAAACCGGCACCTGTCCTCGCTTGGACAAGCGAACAATCAATTACGACATTTTGGAGCCGCAATACGGGGATAGCCCTCCTCCGGCCTTATCCTTTTCAACCGAGTCCATCACCCAGGAACAATTGCCGTGTCATATGACGTATACAAATGAGAAAACGCACCAGGCCATTACCTCCGGCCTTGATCGCTCACCATTGTATTCCGGGGTGATTGAAGGCAGAGGGCCGCGCTATTGTCCCTCGATTGAGGATAAGGTCATTCGTTTTAAGGAGAAACCTCGCCACCAGATTTTTCTCGAACCGGAGGGGCGAGACACGGTCGAAGTGTATCCAAACGGCCTTTCTACAAGTCTGCCCCTGGATGTACAGCTCGCCATGGTTCGTTCAATACAAGGGTTAGAGGACGCAGAAATCATGCGCCCCGGCTATGCCATTGAATATGACTATGCCGACCCGACCCAGATCACGCCGACTTTAGAAACAAAGCTGATATCGGGCCTCTACTTCGCTGGCCAGATTAACGGGACAACGGGCTACGAGGAGGCCGCGGCACAGGGCATGATGGCCGGGATTAACGCCACACTGAAGGTTCGAGGCGATAGCTCCTTAATTTTCTCCCGAGATCAGGCATATATCGGCGTGCTCATAGACGATTTAGTCACAAAAGGGGTGGGAGGAGAGCCCTACCGGATGTTTACTTCTCGGGCTGAGCACCGGCTGTTACTGCGGGAAGACAACGCAGATGTGCGGCTGAGCGCATTCGGACGGAGAATCGGGCTCATCGATGCAAGCTCGGCCGAGCGGACGCTGAGGAAAAAAGAAGACATTGCTCAGGAGGTCCAACGTCTGGAGGATACGATACTGACCCCAAACGACGCAGTGAATACCCACTTATCCGCTTTGGGTACGGCAGAGATAAAAACACCGACATCGTTGGCGAAATTACTCCGCCGGCCTGAGTTGTCCTTCGGAAATATTCAGTCCATCAGCCCGTCGCCCACGCCCCTCTCCACAGGAGTCGGGGCCGAAGTAGAGATAGAGGTGAAGTATTCCGGCTACATACGCCGTCAGGAAGAAGGGGTAAACAGGGTCCGACACATGGAAGAGGCCCTTATTCCGAATGAAATTGATTACACCGGCGTCCAGGGTCTCTCAAACGAAGTCAAAGAAAAACTCCTGACATTGCGCCCCCGCTCGCTGGGCCAGGCGTCGCGTATCCCTGGAGTGACGCCCGCAGCCGTGTCCTTACTGGCCATTCACCTGAAACGCACGGGGACCGCCTGATTGATGGATAAAGAAGCCCGCGCGCTCTTAGAACAGGGCGCAGAAGCGTTACGCATATCGCTTTCTCCCCAGGCATTCCACACTTTATCCCTGTACATAGACGAACTTCAGCGCTGGTCTCGGGTCTTCAACCTCGTCGGCCAGCATGACGCAAAAACCATTATTCGGAAGCATATTCTTGACTCCCTGGCCTTTTCGCAAATTCTTCCGTGGCAGGGCGCTTTTGCCGATCTTGGGAGTGGGGCAGGGTTTCCGGGATTCCTACTTGCCGTCGCCGGACCGGAACGGCAGGTTTTTCTCATTGAGACCCGAAGAAAGAGAGCAAACTTTCTGAAACAAGCCGCCAGGACGACAGGTGTAGAGAATATACGCGTGTTTGAAGGGCGCGCCGAAGAATTCGCACGACAAGATAGGAGGCCCGCTTGGTTCGATACGGTTGTCACACGGGCAACCTGGGATATTGCGCACTTTCTGAGCCTCTCCTTTCCGATTGTGAAGGAAGGGGGCTATGCCGTGGCAATGCGAGGCCCCCACAAGAAGGGCGGCGGAGCAGCAGGAGAAAATCACCCCCCTCATGACGGCTTCGCACAGGAGGCCCGAGGTGAATACCGTCTCCCCTTTGGTGAGGGAGACAGATATGCCCTCTTTTTCAGAAAGAAATGTTTCACGTGACACATTTAGCCCTCATGTTTCACGTGACACAGGACCCAACCCTTTCCTCCAGACGCTCTGCAATCTTCCCTTGCTTCCGGTAATGTGCTACTGAAGCCTGTGGCAAGGACCATTTGTATAGCCAATCGGAAAGGCGGGGTTGGGAAGACCACTACTGCCATCAACCTTTCGGCCGCCATAGGCATATCCGGAGCAAAAACCCTCCTTATTGACTGTGATCCTCAGGGGAATGCCTCCAGTGGCGTGGGGGCTCGTCCCAGCGAGGATACGGCGACCATTTATCAACTGCTCCTCGGGGAGTGTACGCTCCAGGAGGCTGTTCAAAAGACAGCTATTGAAAAGCTTGACGTTCTGCCCGCCAATCATGACCTGATAGGGGCGGAGGTTGAACTCCTCAATATCGAAGACAGAGAATACCGTCTGCGGACTCTTATTCGGCAATATGGCGCGGCTTACCGCTATATTTTTCTCGATTGCCCGCCCTCGCTCGGGCTGCTCACCGTGAATTCTCTGACTGCGGCCGATAGCGTTCTCATCCCTCTCCAGTGCGAATATTACGCCCTTGAGGGGCTACGATCCCTAATAGAGACACTCGACATCATTCGCGAGCGACTCAATCCGGACCTTGCCATTGAGGGTCTCTTGCTGACGATGTTCGACGCGCGCAATCGGCTCTGTCACCAAGTCGCCGAGGAAATACGGGAATTCTTTCCGCAGTACGTCTTTGAGTCCATTATCCCCCGGAATGTCCGATTAAGTGAGAGCCCCAGCCACGGTCTGCCTGTTCTCTTGTACGACCCATCTTGCCGGGGCGCGAAGAGTTATATGGACCTTGCTCGGGAGCTACTCGGGCGAGAGCCCGAAGAGTGGATTCGTACACAGAGAGATTTCGGTTCCACACCAGCGGTTGCAGCAACACCAGATACTCACACAGCGATGAGCGTTCGCTCACGGGGAGAGGAAGAGGGGGGTGAAGGATGAGTGACGTTGCCGTAAACGTCAAAAGGCGTTCCCTTGGCAGAGGTTTGAGTGCATTGATTCCCAAGGGGACGTCGCTCGATACTCCGGCCGAGCGTCAGGTTCCCATTGCTGAAATACGCCCCAATCCAAGACAGCCGAGACGCTATTTTAATGAAGCGAAGATTGCCGAACTCTCAGAATCCATCCGTAACCAAGGCATTCTGCAACCGTTGGTGGTCAGGAAAATACCGCAGGGATATGAGCTCATCCTTGGGGAAAGACGATTCCGGGCAGCGCAGCGTGCCCAGCTTGAGCGCGTTCCGGTTATCGTTAGGGAGGTCAGCGACGCGGAAAGTCTCGAAATGGCGCTGGTCGAAAATATTCAGCGTGAGGAACTCACCCCGATAGAAGAGGCACTGGCGTATCGACAGCTTATGGAAGAGTTTCATCTCACTCAGGAGCAGGTTGCGCAGCGTGTGGGCAAAAGCCGGCCTGTCGTGACCAATCTCCTGCGCGTTTTGAATCTTCCTGAGGAAATAAAACAGAACGTTGATAAAGGGGCACTCACTGTTGGCCATGCGCGCGCCCTGCTCGCGCTGAATATGCCAGAGCAGCAGATGGAAATGGCCCGCCGCATTATGGAGCAGGGCCTGTCCGTACGCGCAACAGAAACTCTCGTGTCACAGTCCAATGTGATCGAGGGACCCTCATTTGAGTCGTCTGCTCCGGAAGAGCCTACGCTGATACAAAGGACGGATGTGTACCTGAAGGCGGTTGAAGAAGACCTGGTCCGTGCCCTGGGAACCAAAGTCCGGCTCATCTCTCGGAAAAAGGGGGGAAAGATAGAAATTGAATATTATTCCAATGAGGAGCTAGAGGGGCTTGTACAGCGCTTAAAAGGATGAAAAGAAAAGGGGCGCAAAGAAAAGGGAAGCTGGGAGAAGCAGTACCCCTCCTTGTTCCCGCTAGAGCATTTGATCAAGTTTTTACTCTGAGTTTCTATCGAGAGGAGACCTCTTTTCGGTGCTTTCTTTCCCGCCAGACTGGACTTTTATAGCCCAAATCATTCTTTTTCTTATTGTTTGGGCCTGCCTACGCCGTTTCCTGTTCGAGCCCAATCTTGCGGTACTCAAAACGCGGGCACAGCGGACGGAGGGGGCCATGCGAGAAGCAGTCACGGTCAAGGCAGAAGCCGAGGCCATGGACGAACAATATCAAACCCGCCTCGCCACCTCCCGAGCGGAAGCCCGGCAGCGTGTCGACGCTATATATAAAGACGCGGAAGACCAAGCCGGCTCAGTTGTTGAGTCAGCGCGGAAAGAAGCCGAACAATCCATTGCCAACGTCCGCGCCAGCCTCTCTGAGGATATCCAGCGCACACGCCAAAGCCTTGAAGCCCAGGTTGGGCAATTTGCCGACGAAATAAGCGAAAAACTCCTGGAAAGACCCCTCTCCTAGTTATGGTACAACTGATACTCCCTCTCCTGGGTGTCACCCTCAGCAGCCTTCTTCTCTCCCTCTCCTGTTCCGAGTTAGCGTGGGCTGCGAGTGACGCGCATGGGGGCGGCTCTCCTCTCCTCACCTTAGGATTTTTCAGCATCAATTTTCTTATTTTTGCCTTTGTCATCCGGAAATTCACCCGAGACCTTATTATACGCAAGCTCAAAGAACGACATGAGACCGTTGTCCGAGCGCTTGAGGAAGCAAAAAAGGCCAAAGAGGCGGCGGATACACTGCGCCAAGAGTATGACACCAAGCTGGCCAACCTCGCCGCCGAGGAAGAGCAATTACGGAGTCAAGCCGTTGAGGCAGCCGAACGCGAGCGCCAGCGCCTGATGGAAGAGGCCCAACAGATGGCGGAAAGGGCGAAAACCGAGGTGCAACTTATCGCTCAACGTGAGGTCGAGGAGGCGCGGCGGCTCCTTCGCCGAGAAGTCGCAACCCAGGCGGTGACGATTGCGACCGCACTGATCCAAAGAAACGTGACGCGAGGGGATAATCGCCGACTCGTAGAACAACTGGTTCAAGAGGTGGGGAGTGCCGAGAACACAGGCAGCTAGACGGTATGCCAAAGCCCTCCTGAGTCTCGCCCAAGAGCAAGCAGAGGGAGAAACCATCGGAGCTCAGCTCGGTCAGGTCGCCGAGTTCTTTACTGACCCAGAGTTGGCAAAAATACTCGCGCTTCCGGCGCTTCCGGTCAGTGTACGCCAAGATATCGTGGCCCAGTTGGTAGCCCAAGGCTCTCCACATGAAATTGTCGAGAAGTTTCTGCGCGTCCTTGCAGACAATGACCGACTCCAGGACATCAGCGCGATTAACGCAGCCTACCAACAACTGCTTGATAAGGCGCTTGGGCGGGTTCGTGCCCAGGTTCGCTCGGCGGTCGAGCTGGAAGAAGAGGAAAAGCAGCTTCTTGTGCATACATTCAGCCAACTCACGCACAAGACGGTCGAGCCCAGCTTTGAGACAGACGCCGCCCTCTTAGGTGGTGTCGTCGTTGAGGTGGAAGGGCGGGTGTATGATGCCAGCCTCAAAACACAGCTCGCCCGGCTCGGCGATCAATTGGCACGACAGATATAAGTATTTGAACTTTCAGGAGAATTAGGCATATACGAGAGGGACGAATGGAACTACGCGCCGCTGAGATCAGCGAAATCATCAAGCAACAGATCCAAGGCTACGACCAACAGGTCGAGCAACGCGAGACGGGCACAGTACTCTCAGCCGGAGATGGGATCGCCCGTATTCATGGTCTCGACCGGGTCGCCTCGGGAGAACTGCTCCAGTTTCCGGGTGACCTGTACGGTCTGGCGCTGAACCTGGAAGAGGACAATGTCGGTGCTGCCGTCTTTGGTGAGGTTCAGTCCATTAAAGAAGGCGACGAGGTTCGCCGCACCGGGCGTATTGCGGAGGTTCCGGTTGGCGCTGCCATGCGGGGCCGCGTGGTTAACGCCCTGGGCCAACCGATCGACGGCAAGGGGCCTATTGCGACAACGGAAACACGTCGAATCGAGGTCAAAGCGCCGGGTATCGTCCTGCGTCAGCCGGTCACGGAACCCTTGCAAACGGGGATCAAGGCGATTGATTCCATGATCCCGATTGGTCGCGGACAACGGGAGTTGATTATTGGTGACCGCCAAACCGGGAAAACCGCCATTATTATTGATACGATTATCAATCAGAAAGGTGGCGATGTTTCCTGCATCTATGTCGCCATCGGCCAGAAGCAATCCACCATTGCTCAGGTCGTGGAGCGCTTGACCCGTGCCGGGGCCATGGATTATACGACCATTGTTGTCGCATCCGCCTCTGATGCAGCGCCGCTGCAATTTATTGCGCCCTACTCTGGGACTGCCATTGGTGAATACTTCCGCGATAATGGGCAACACGCCCTGGTGGTCTATGACGATCTGTCAAAGCACGCCGTTGCCTATCGCCAGCTTTCCCTCCTGTTGCGCCGCCCGCCCGGCCGTGAAGCCTTTCCCGGCGACGTGTTTTATCTCCATTCCCGCTTGTTGGAACGCGCCGCAAAAATGAGCGATGCGCAGGGCGGCGGATCGTTAACCGCCCTGCCGGTGATTGAAACTCAGGCCGGAGACGTCTCGGCCTATATTCCGACCAACGTCATTTCCATTACGGACGGACAGATATTCTTGGAGTCAGACCTGTTCTTCTCGGGCGTGCGACCGGCGGTCAACGTGGGTATCTCCGTCTCCCGAGTGGGTGGCAACGCGCAAATTAAGGCCATGAAGCAGGTCGCGGGCTCGTTACGCCTTGACCTGGCGCAGTACCGGGAGATGGCGGCCTTTGCCCAATTCGGGTCTGACCTGGACGTGACCACGCAACGGATGCTGGCACGCGGCACGCGCCTGGTTGAGATCCTCAAGCAGGGACAGTACGAGCCGCTGCCGGTCGAACGCCAAATTGCCATTATCTACGCCGGCACCAAGGGACACTTGGATGAGATTCCCGACACGGCGCTTGGCCAGTATGAGCCGGAACTCGCGCGCTTCATCGAGAACTCTCACCCTGACATCTACGCCGATGTTCTCGCCAGGGGGGCTCTGGATGACGATCTCACCGAGCGTCTGGATACCGTGCTCAAGGAATTCAACCAGAGCTTTTCCGTATAGTTGAACCATGGCGACTCTGAAAGAAATCCGCAAACGCGTCTCGTCCGTCCAGAATATCCAGCAGATCACCAAGGCCATGAAGATGGTCTCAGCGGCGCGGCTGCGACGGGCGCAGGAAGCCGCGCTGGCCGCGCGTCCCTACGCGGAGAAGCTGGAAGCGGTCTTACAGAATTTGGCGGCGCAGGGAGACGAACTCGCCCACCCCTTTCTCACCGAACGAGCGGAAAACAACACCACTCTGATTGTGATGACTTCCGATCGCGGCTTGTGTGGCGGGTTCAACTCTTCTCTAATCCGCGAAGCCGAAGCCTTCATGCGACAGCGGGCCGAACAAAAAGTGAGTCTGATTCTCGTCGGCCGCCGCGCCTATGATTATTTTAAGCGTCGAGACGTCGCCATTGCGGAGGAGCATATCAATCTGTATGGGCGGCTGTCCGCGGACCTGGCCCACGATATTGGCCGACGGGCTGGCGAGCAGTTCCTGAGTGGGCAGACCGACAGCTTTTATGTCTTGTACGCCAGATTTCGTTCGGCTCTGGTTCAGGTCCCGACCCTGGATAAAATTCTGCCCCTTGCGTCAACGCAGCCGACGGAAGATCAAAGCGCGGTGGATTATCTGTACGAACCTGCTCCCCACACCTTATTGGCCAGCTTGTTGGAACGCTATATCGACATGCTGATCTACCGGGCCATGCTGGAATCGGTGGCGAGCGAGCACGGCGCGCGGATGACGGCTATGGATAATGCCACCAGTAACGCCGTGGACATGATTGACCGCCTGACTTTGGATATGAACCGCGCCCGTCAAGCCGGGATTACGCGGGAATTACTGGAGATCGTGGCGACGGGCGAATCGTTGAAGTAATAGGGCGAGCCGGGTCTCGCGGATGAAACACGGCACGTAAAGAGAGGATGCACACCGATGAATGTTGGTCAGATTACTCAGGTCATGGGCGCAGTGGTTGACGTGGAGTTCGAGGACAGCGCACTCCCTCCCATTTATAACGCCCTGCAGGTCACCAATTCTGCGATCAGCGACAAGGAGTGGAATCTGATTCTTGAGGTCGCTCAACATCTTGGCGAAAATACCGTCCGGTGTATCGCGATGGATAGCGCAGAGGGGCTCTCACGCGGTCTGGCCGTCCGTGATACCGGCAACGTGATTACCGTGCCGGTTGGTGGAGAGACGCTCGGGCGCATTCTCAATGTGGTCGGCGAGCCGGTCGATGAGGGCGCCTCGCTCGCACATGTGAAGCGCTCGCCCATCCATCGGGCGGCACCGGCCTTTGTCGATCTGGCAACAGAAGTCAAAATCCTGGAGACCGGCATCAAGGTTGTCGACCTGCTCGCCCCCTACCCATTAGGCGGAAAAGTGGGCTTGTTTGGCGGCGCCGGCGTGGGCAAGACCGTTATCCTCATGGAGCTGATTAACAATATCGCCCAAGAGCATGGTGGGTATTCCGTCTTCGGCGGAGTCGGCGAGCGGACGCGTGAGGGTAACGACCTGTGGCTGGAAATGAAAGAATCCGGCGTCATCGATAAAACTACCCTGGTCTACGGCCAGATGAATGAGCCCCCAGGCGCCCGGGCCCGGGTCGGGCTCTCGGCCCTGACGATGGCAGAGTATTTCCGGGACGAGGAAAACCGGGACGTCCTGCTCTTCATTGATAATATCTTCCGTTTTGTGCAGGCCAACTCCGAGGTGTCCACGCTTCTGGGACGCATCCCCTCCGCGGTGGGATACCAGCCAACCCTGTCAACCGATGTGGGGGACTTACAGGAACGCATCACCTCAACCAAGAACGGCTCGATTACCTCCGTCCAGGCCATTTATGTCCCGGCGGATGATCTGACCGACCCGGCGCCCGCCACCACCTTTGCCCACCTGGATGCCACAACCGTGTTATCCCGCCAGATTGCCGAGCTGGGCATTTACCCCGCGGTGGACCCGCTTGACTCAAGCTCCCGCATGCTCGACCCCAACGTGATTGGTGAAGAACACTACGCAGTTGCCCGTCAGGTCCAGGAAATCCTACAGCGCTATAAAGACCTCCAGGACATCATCGCCATTCTGGGTATCGACGAGCTGTCCGAAGAAGACAAACTCACGGTCGCCAGAGCCCGCAAGGTGCAGCGCTTCTTGTCTCAGCCCTTCCATGTTGCCGAGCAGTTCACTAATTTCCCCGGCAAATACGTGCAGGTCAAAGACACGGTGCGCAGCTTCAAAGAACTGGTAGAGGGTCAGCACGACGACCTGCCCGAGCAGGCATTCTATATGGTTGGTACTATTGAAGAAGCCATAGAAAAAGCAAAGACTTTGGCTGATTAAACGGGACGAACATTATGGCCGCTATCCTGCGTCTGCGTTTAGTCACCCCAGAGCGTCTCCTCATTGACAAGGAGGTCGATGAAGTCACCGCTCCGGGCACAGTGGGGGAATTTGGCGTGTTCCCTGACCACGCCACGTTTTTGTCTTCGCTCCAGCCCGGGCGCTTGTCCTATAAGCAAAACGGACACACCCAGTCATTAGCGGTGAGCGACGGCTTCGCTGAGGTGATGGATAACCTGATGACCGTCCTGTGTACCGAGGCCGCATACGCCAACGAAATAGACGCAGCGCAAGCCCAAGAGGCGGTTCGCGAGGCGGAAGCCGCACTCAGCACGCTTTCGCCAACCGACACCGACTTTGAGGACGCGCAAAATACGCTACGTCTCGCTCAGGTCCGTTTGGACGTGGTGTCCAGCGGATAAACGGCCAACCTCACTCACCCACTGTACATTCGACAGGGGGCCGCTGGGGCGGCCCCTTTTTCGTTGCGGCACACGTGGTAGTATCACCATTGGGTTCCCTCTCCCCCGGGGGGAGAGGGGGTCTCCGGCCGTAGGGGCTTTGCCCCGCACGTTTTCGGGTGAATCGATGACAGGCAACACTTTCGGCACCAGCCTATGCGTCACAACCTTCGGTGAGAGCCATGGCCGGGCGGTCGGCGTGGTCATCGATGGTTTTCCGGCTGACTTCGAGATCGACGAGGCCGGTATTCATACCGAGTTGCAACGGCGCCGGCCCGGGCAATCCAAGCTGGTGACACAGCGTCAAGAAAAAGAACAGTTTGAGATTTTCTCCGGTGTCTATGAGGGGAAAACCACCGGGACGCCCATGATGATCATGGTCTTCAATGAAGACACCCGCTCAAAAGACTATGCGGACATCAAAGACCTCTTTCGTCCCGGCCACGCAGACTTTACGTATTTTGCAAAATACGGCCATCGTGATTATCGCGGCGGGGGGAGGGCATCAGCCCGCGAATCGGTTGGCCGCGTGATTGCCGGTGCCCTGGCGAAACAGCTCCTGGCAAAATTCGGCATAGCCATAGTGGGCGGCGTCGTCCAGGTCGGCCGCGTCCGAGCGCAGCGCTATGCGTGGGAACAGGTTGAGCTCAATGAGCTGCGCAGCGTTGACCCGGACACGGTAGCGGCCATGCGCGAGGAAGTCGAACAGGCCCGCAAAGAACGCGATTCGGTTGGCGGCATTATCGAAGTGGTCGCCACGGGTGTTCCACCCGGCCTTGGCGAGCCGGTCTTTAGCAAACTCGATTCCACTATTGTCAGTGCCCTCATGTCTCTTCCCGCAGTGAAGGGCGTAGAGATTGGGGCTGGTTTTGCCGCCGCGGCCATGCGCGGCAGTCAGATGAATGACGAAATGGACGTTGATGGTTTTCGCAGCAATAATCACGGCGGTATTCTGGGCGGCATTTCGTCTGGCGCGCCTATTGTGGCCCGCGTCGTGGTGAAACCGACGTCTTCGATACCGCGCGAACAGCAGACATTAGACACCCAGTTGCAGCCCCGAACGATCAGTACCAAGGGCAGACACGACCCCTGTGTTGCCATACGCGGCGTGCCGATGGCCGAGGCCATGCTGGCCCTCGCCCTCGGCGACGCCCTGCTCCAGGACCTGGCGACCCGAGGAGCCCGAGAGCCGTACTCCCCGCGTCCCTATCTCAAGCTCGGGAAACACTAATTCTTTCTGCTCAGAGACTTATCGCACGCACGCGACTCTCCGCCCGTCGGCATGAGTCCTCTCAACGCCTATGCGTCCGTTTATTCATATGATTCTCCATTTCGTTGTTCCGGCGCTGGTCGCCCGAACATGGTATGTGGAGCGGTGGTGGTGGGCCTTCCTGATCATGGTTGGCACGATGATCGTTGATATTGACCATCTGCTGGCCGACCCCATTTACGATCCGAATCGCTGTGGGATCGGCTTTCACCCGCTCCATTCCTACCCGGCTATTGCAGTCTATCTGTTCCTGCTCGTGATCCCCCGGATAAACTGGCTGAGACTGATCGCCCTGGGACTGGTCATTCATATGTTTCTGGATGGGGTGGACTGCCTCTGGATACGACTCGAATAGATTGCCCTTGCGCGCGGGTCATTTCTCATTTATGCCGCCTGGTGAGCTATCGGCATTACTCCTACGCGCGGCACTATTTGTCTGGAAGGCTGTATGCAAAAAATTATCGAGATCAAAAATGCGACCGTCTATCGTGGTCAGACCTGCGTGTTCGAGAATTTCTCTCTCGACCTGACCGAGGGCCAAAACACGGTCATCCTCGGCCCGAATGGCGCGGGCAAATCAACCCTGCTCAAACTCCTGTCCCGCGACCTCTATCCCGTTGCCCAAACAGAGAGTCAAGTAGAGAGTTACGTGCGTTTGTATGGGCAGGAGCGCTGGGATGTGTGGGAACTGCGCTCCCGCTTTGGCATCGTGTCCCACGATTTGCAGCAGCAGTACGTCGGCAATGCCCGTGGGTTTAATATTATTCTGTCGGGCTTCTATTCGAGCATAGACATCGCCTGGCACCACACTTTTAGTGATGACGATAGGACGCGCGCCCAAAAAGTCCTGGACTTGCTCGGGATCGGCGCGCTACAAGAGAAAACCTATGCGACCATGTCTACGGGTGAGCAGCGTCGCTTTCTCCTCGGCCGGGCGCTGATCAATGACCCTGAAGCCCTGGTCTTGGACGAACCCACCAGCGGACTCGACCTGCAAGCCTGTTTTCAATACCTGGCGACCATTCGGCATTTGATGCAGACCGGCAAGACGCTGGCCCTGGTGACCCACCATATTCACGAAATACCCCCAGAGGTCTCACGCGTTGTCCTGCTGAAACAGGGCAAGGTCATTGCGGACGGCAAGAAAGAAGAGATTCTTACCAACGCGCAGCTCAGTGCCCTGTTTGAAACACCGGTCGAGCTGGTGCAGACCAATGGCTTTTACCAGGCCCTGCCGGGTACGGCATAAGAGCGGCTACGGGAGCTGGGCTGCGGATTGTATTTGATAGGCCCGCGCAGCCGTATCATGGAAGAGGGCCAGCCGTTCATCGGCTGAGAAGTCCTGGACGATACGCTTAAACGAATTCCACAGCACGGTATACGAGCACGACGCCTTATCAACCGGGAAATTACTCTCGAACATACACCGGTCTACGCCGAACTGCTCGATACAAAAGAGGTAATACGGGGCGGTGGCCCGAGCAATTTCCTCCGAAGTCGGCGGTTTGTCCCACTGATGCCAGCCGAATCCACACATCGGCATGGTGACGCCCCCAAGCTTGACCACTACGTTTTGACAGTGTGAGAGATCGGCAATGCCCTTTTTCCAGACCTGCATGACTTCGTCCTGCTTGCCCGCGTACGGACCGATGCCGAGCGGTCCGCCAATATGATCCAGGATGATGGTGGCGTCAGGAAACGCCTGGGCCAGATCAACCAAGTCGGCAAGCTGAGTATGATACATCCAGGCGTCAAAGCTCAGACCGAGCTTGTGCAAACAGGCAAACCCCTGTCTGAAGGTCGCGTCCAACAGGAGGCCTTCCGACGGATGCGTATGCGCGTTCCTGATTTTCTCATGCGCGTGCCAGCTTGAAGCGTGTCGAATCCCACGAAAACGGTTACGGCTGGCTGCCATATGCGCTTCGAGGACGGGTTCGACCGCCGGGCCGAGAGAGAGGTTGGCCAGGCTGACAATCCCGGCGGCAACTGCCGTCGGCCCGTAGTTTCCACTCGCGCTCTGGGCGGCGACGCCCTGCACAAATTCGGTCTCCCCGACCGGCTTCATCTCTTCGGGGCCGTCTTTGCGGTACATGGACACACACTCGACAAAGACCGTCTGGGTCACCCGATGCCCGCCTCCGAGGTCTTGGAGCAGATCTTCCAGCAAGTATCGATTATTGGGATAATCCCAGAGATGATGATGGGGGTCGCAGATAGGGAGGTCCGGGTCGAGCGCTTCTTCTGAGGTCAGTTTGATCCAGGCTTCGCGGTCGGTTGCCATAGTATGTCTCCTGTGCAACTGGCGGTCCTCCTGTCTTATGCCGCGCTCTTGTCCGGCGCAATATCCGGCGGCATACCGGATACGCCGCGCTCACCCGACCTGCGGGACTATGCCTTCAGGCGAAGATTGGCGCTCACGTCCTTCAGCAGCGTGTTCAAAGACTCGACCGTGTCGGAGGCGACCTCTTGGCCGTCTCCCAAGGTGACGGACAGCTTGAATTGCAGCGGCACGCCGGCTGCGGCTTTGATAATGTCCGGCAGCACCTCAATCAGGTCCTGCAAATTGGAAGGGTCCAGCTCCACAGAAGAGGTGTAAACTCCGGTCCTCTCCTCTACTTTTTCGCCAGGCCGTGGGCCGGGCGGGCCTGTTGGCGTCTCGGGCTGTTTCAACGTGACGGCTGAAGCCCCGGCGGCGTCACACGGCCAAGAGCCGCTTCCCGGCGCGAGTGCGAGCCAGCTTGCCTTGATCGCACCGTCGATTCCGTCACGGAGCACCGTCCACGGTACGGGTTGTCCTCCCTGAGCAGACACACCAATGGACAGAGCCAGAGCCGTCGTTTGTCCGTCCTGCCACGCCTCGGGCAATGCCTCAGGGGTGAGGCTATCGACCGGTAGCGGCGGCATCGGTCCCCGCAATTGCGCGGCGGCAGTCAACACGCCCGTCGGAAGGGGCTCAGCCTGGAAACTCGCCGGGCCGTTCACAAGCCAGAGAACGCCTTGACCAACGGCAGCCGCTATTGCTCCCTCGACCACGGCCTGCGCACAGGCCGGGATGCCGACCAGCTCTTCGTACCCCTCGCGTTGTACCGCGATCGTCCGGCCACCCGAGAAATACGCCACGACATCGGCTACAGAGACGGACTCGCCGGTCCACAACTCCGGAAGAACACCGGGAATCAGGATATTCGGCTGGAGCTCGGAAAGGGAGGCTTTCTCGGGAAGGAATAATTCAAGCCCAGGGTCCTTGCGAGCGGTCTCGTCAACCGGCACGCGCCACCACGTTTTGAGGGACTTGTCGGGACGGGTCAGCGCCGCGACGAAGAGACCCTCCTGCACGCCCTGATTGATGGTGTCGAGAATCTCTTTCTGTCGGAGCATTTTCGGCAGCCTGGGGTTCTCGGCAAAGGCGGTCACCAAGTCTTTGACGCGCCGCGACGGTTCGTCCTCGCGCCACAGGTCGTAGGGGCCACCCGGCAGCATGGCCTCGGCGCTGACCGGGGTGTCCTGAATACGCGTGCGTTTATCCGCTTTCACGGTCGAGAACAGCGGCTCCGAGCCAACCGTGAGCCTGAATGCCTGGACCTCGTTCTGCTCGTTTACCGTCACAACGATAGACCAGGCTTGACGGATCGCCTCCGGAATCCGTTTTCTCGCCTGTTCCACCCAGGTCGCCAGTCTCGCGTCACGCAGGGCGTCCTCCGGCTGGTCTTTGAGTTGGCTGCGGACTTCCTCCCAGCCGAGATACTCGCGGATGCGGGTGCGAACCGCTTCAAGGCCATCGCGCGACGGTGTCACCAGCACGACCGCGTTGCGATACGTGCGGGGCCGGTCCGACCCGGTCGTTTCGTCGATGAAGCGCCGCGCCGCAGCACTCGGCTTGCCCGAGTCAGATGCGGCCTTCGGTCCGAGGATGGCAAGGTGAAAATCGCCATCATTCGCAATGTCGCGCGGTTGCTCGGGCAGCGTATGAACGCGCACGCCGGACGGCGCAGCCCCCTGGGTCAGGCTCTTCGTATGCTGCACATCCGCCAGCAGCCTCTGTTCGACCACTCTTCGGTCACCCGGTTCGCGCACGCGTCGTGATGCATCTGTTTCAGATTCGGTCGATTGCCGAGACGCCAGGCCTTCGGCAAGGTTTGCGGCTGACCATCGTCCGCGGCATTGGTCGCAAATTCGGCCTCGTCAAGGAACCAGGACAGCTCCGTCCAACGCCGCAGGCCCTTCTCCAATTCGATGCGATCCGGGCGTGTTACGCCTGTCAGCGTAAACAACTCCGGCGTACGCGCCTTCTGATTTATGGGCTGTGAACTCAGGAAGACCGCGCCTACGGCCTGCTCCACCTCTCGGAACTTCAGCCCAGGCTGCTCAGTCTGGATCGTGCGCGCCTTTGCCAGCTCGCCTTCCAAAACCGAGCTCCAGTCGTTGCCCGCTCCCTCGGTCGCTTCACGGGTAGCAATACCGGTCAGCTCGCGCGCGGCTTCGGCAATACCAGATTCTCCGGGAGCCGGTAGGAACACGTTTGGCCCAATAAGGGCCGAGGTGTCCCATCTCTCAGCGTCACGGAGCGCGATGGCAAAGGTTCTGAGGATGCCGCGCGTACGCTGGAAGCCATTGAGTTGCGTCCAGCGGGTATAAAAAATGTCGGTCAAGTCAGGATGAAAGGGATAGCTGCGAAGAAATCGCGCCTCTGCGTTGTTGCGGTTTTTTCGGACCGTCTCCTCAAGCGCGGCGATATTGGCTACTGCGGTCGTGACATGCGGACGGAAGACTTCCGGGTCGGTGATGGACGCGGTTTCAAAAAACCGCCGGCGCAGCACCTCAGCCACGTCCTCCTTCTGCACCGGCTGCACCCCTTCTTCACGCTGGCGGTTGAATATATCAAATATCTGGACGCTCAGCTCCTTGCCGAACCGGTCACTCTTCTCCGGGTCGGAGGCGAGCAGCGAGGCTACCAGGGCGCAGCGGTCAACCTTGGTCGCAGCCTGACACAGGTATTGAAAAAAGTCGATCAGACGGCTGCGCCACACCTCACCCAGCGCGGCCTTCTCGCGGGCATACATCAGCACTTCGTCAATCAGCACCAGGGTCGAAAGCCCGTCAGCCTGCGGCCGCGACAGCAGGGCGACGAGCAACGGCTCCGCAGGCGGCGTCTCGCGCTCCTCAGCCTTGTTGTCGGCATGCAGGGCCCGCAGCCCGTCTTCGCCCACGATCTGAAATGCAAGCACACTCCACGGATTCTTGAGCCAGCGCAGCTCCCCCTGCGGCCCACGCACCTGCATGCCCTTTTCCACGTCGAGTTTGTCAAAGCTGAGCGCCACCACGCACGCCTGCGGCAAGGGCGCTCCGATATGGGATTTGAAATGTTCGACCGTAGGAATCGAAGGCAGCGCCGCCGGGTCGTGTACGAGGTGGCGGAGCGTCACCAGCGTATGCGTCTTGCCGCCGCCATAGGTCAGTTCAAGCTGCCGGATGGCCTTGGTATTCTGCCCGGCAAGACGCAGCACGACATCCTTTGCCAGGTCGCGCAGCGAGAGCGTCGGATAGGTCAGGCCAAAGAAACGCGCCGGGTCCTCATAAATTGGTCGCGCGCCGGTCTGCATCATCACGTCGTGCAGGTCCGCGGCAAAGTCGGCCAGCGACAGTTCGCCCGTGCGCACATCGTCACGCAGCGCCACCACTTCGTGCCAGGGAGTCCAGGGAAGTTTTTGTGCCATATGCCTCTCGTCTGTCTCAGCGTCCGAGACTACATCGTGCCGCCCGCCCGCGTCGCTTCCATCGTGAAATACAGGGCGTGGAGAACATTGGGAAATCGGTACCCTCCCCGGACCTCCGGGTCCGTCTCCAAAGCACCAAGCTCTCTCATCCGACGGAGGAAGTTATCCATCACCCGTTTTTCCGCATCCGTCAGGTGTGACATCAGTTCCGCTCTCTGGAACTGCATGCGAGGCCCGGTGGACGCCACTTTTCGCAGGATGGACCGATACCGTTCGCTACGAATAGCTTGGAATATCTGTGGTTCGAGCAGTTTCCGTCCAATGACTTCAGCCGCAAGAACGACACCTTTCGCTATGTCATCCGTATCAATATGAAGGCTTTGCGCCGTGCGCCACACCGCGTCGCCAAGCTCGTGGGCCAGCACCGGAAGCCCACCAGTAAACGGAACAAGTCCTTTCATATTGTCGTCCGAGATTGTCGCGCCGGCGGACTCGAAGGCGCGCTCATAAAATTCCCTGACATCATCATCCGACCAAGGCGTAATGTCGATCAACTCGAAAACACGTGCCAGGGACGGCTGGTTCCTCACCAACTCCCGCCGTCTTTCTTCGAGCCCGACAAAGAGCACACAGAGCGGGACTTGCTGCCGCGAGGTGGCGATCTCGTCCACAATGCTCTTGAGCCAGTTGGCAAAGACTTCGGAGGTTGCCAGACCGTTCATGTCGTCCAGAATCAACAGCAGCGCCTCATTCTGGCCCTTGAGTTGATCCAGCAGTTGGGTGATTGAGGGCACGAAATCATGAGCCAGCATAGACAAGTCATCACCCGCCAAACTCAATTCGAGCGTGACGCCGAACAGGCCCACTTTTCGGATGCGATTACCGAAGAAGTTTTTAATGGACTCGTGCCACGGCTTGTCCATGCTGTCCTTCAACAGACGGTCGAACGTCCGCCGCAGCATTTCCTCCAATTCATGCACCCCACCGAGAAAGACATGACAGCCTGCGGTCTTGCTCTCATGCTCGGCGAGCACGCGCACGAAGTGAGCCAGGGAACTCTTGCCAATACCCCGCTCACCGCTGACAAATCCGATTTTGAAATTTCCCCGCACACTGGCCTTCACCATGCCGTGCAGGCGCTCAACCTCTTCGCGGCGTCCGACAAAGAACTCAATCGGTATGGGCTGGCCTGGCCTGAATGGGCTTGATTCGGGGTTCATACAGCGTCGCCTATTCTATCATTACACCGAGAGCCTGGGTTTGGATTCTAGCCAGCATATTTCATCACTGCTCCTCGTGCCAGGGAGTCCAGGGAAGTTTGGTCATAGCATCCTCGTTCAATTACTTTGGAGGTGAGTTTCCAGCCGCCGAGCCAAGTCATCGAAGTCTTCGGGGCATTTCTGGCGGATTGCGTCAATTCGCCGTGAGGCTTCTTCTCCCAAAAGTTCGCGGCCACCGCCACGAGTACCTGCAACGCCACGTTCGGCAGCAAACGGCTCAAAGTAGCGTTCTTTGACGGACACTTCAGCGCGAATATCGGCCCAGCGCCAGCCGGGGAGCAGTCTCAGACCCGCCAGCACCCAGGTTTCGATTTCTTCCCAGGCGTTCTCGGCAAGGAAGGTTTGTCCGTTGTTGAACTCCACTTCAAGGCGGTTAAGTCTCTGGCGCCGGTTCGTATCGCCATCGCGGTCTACGCACAGGATGAAGATGTCGATCTTTCTGTACCGCTGGACGATTTCCCTCATACGCTCCAATTTCAAGGCTTCGCCGACACCTCTCAGCCGTGGATCATGACAAACCTGAAGATGTACAGAGGACTTGCCAAGGGTTCTGAAGAGCCGGGAGAAAAGAGGTTTGAGAATGTATTGATCGTTGCTGAAGTCTTCGGGAATGATGAGGACATTCATTCTCCGTCCGCCTCCTCTTCATTCTCCTCAGAAAAAAAGAGGATGTCTTCCATCCAACCGGATTCATGCAGCCGCGCCAGCCCTTGGTCCTGGCGCAGTTCCCGCACGTTGGGAAGTTTGGCAAGCGGGCGAATAATAGCGTCGGTATTGTCTTCCAGGCGACACACCACGGACGAGTTCTCGAACGTGTCATCGTTCATGACAGTCAACAGGGTGGGTGCGTGGGTCGTGGCGATTACCTGAATACTGCGCTTCGCGGTCTGCCGTTCGATCAAATCCATCAACAAAGACAGCCTGACCGGATGAATGCCAGTGTCTATCTCATCGAAGAAATACAGGCCGTTCGGGTTATCGCCGAGTAGCACGGCCAGCAGGGCAAGAAAACGCAACGTGCCGTCTGAGGCGCTGGAGGCAGACACCTGTATGCCGTTCTTTTCGCACAGCCAGAGGTGAACCTGACCGCTGGGGTCGATGGGGAACTCAAAGCCCATCACGTCCATTGGGGTAAGCTCAGCAATCCAACTGATGAGAATTTCCTTGCGTTTAGGGTCGGCACAGATTTCCTGCAAAACCACTGGCAAGTTCTCGCCACTATCGCCCAAAACGGTCGCGCCGGGGAAAGAGGGTTCTCGCATTCGTTCCGGTGATAGCTCCAGAAAACGCATGTTGGCGAAGGTGTCTATTACCTGTTTAGGAAGATAAGTAAGGGTCTGCTGATCCTGTTTAGGAAGACAAGCAGGCTCCAGCCGATTGATCTGTGTCAGGGCTGGTTGATCTCGCTTCGCACGAAATGGACGAGGCCCATCCCCTTCGTTGATGAGTGGGGGGAGAAATTTCAGGTGCGCTACTTCTTCTTGATCGGAGGTCGGATGGTAAACAACTCTGGAATGGTATGCGAGTTCTTCTGTTATAAGCCGAGGTATACCAGGACTCCTGTCATCAAAGCCGACCCCGATCATAAAACGCACAGGGCCGGGTCTAACATTCATCTCAACTTCAATGGAAAACGAGGACTGCCCGAACCGGGCAATTGCAGTCATCGCACCACGGATCGATTTCCAGTCTGCGCCGTATTTCCCGCTCATAATCTCTGCCAGGGTGTAGCCCCGCCCGATGCCACTCAGGAAACGGAAGGCGTCACGGATGTTGCTCTTGCCGCTGGCGTTGGTGCCGACGAGAATCGTGAAGGGGCCGACGCGCAGGGTCTCGTCGGCAAAGTTCTTGAAATTCTTGAGGCGGATGGATGTAATCATCGGACTTCCCTCAATGACATGCCCCCCACCCTAACCCTCCCCCTCACAGGGGGGAGGGAATTTTTCTTGCCCCCGCTCCCCCAAGGGAGGACGAGAATTTTTCTGCTCCCTCTCCCCTTGAGGGAGAGGGCCGGGGTGAGGGGAAAATACAAACTGACACACTCCATGTTTTTCTGAGCCCCGCAATTTCGGATTAGCGTAGCGTCATCAAATATTTTCACTCACCACTCTTCACTTACCACTATCCCCTCCCCCCCGCCTCCCCAAGCTGAAGGGCGGCCTGACGCGACGGCGCGATGCCGCCGTGGGCGGCAATGTGGTTGGAGAGCGATTCGAGAATGGCGCGCTCTTCGGAGCCGGCGGGCGCGAGTTCTATGAGTGCCTGTAAAAGCTGGACAAATAGCGCGTTGCGCTTGAGGCCGCGCGTGTCAAGATAATCGTTGACCTTGACCTCGTCGCCGGCCCGCCACAGGTGCATCAGCCGATGCGCCTGGTCAATCAGCGGGACGGGCCGCTCCCGTGGCGACTCAAGGCCGAGCCATTTGGCCCGGCGCTGATGCCAGGCTTTCAGCTTGATCGTGTTGCCCGTACCGGAGTCTGCTTCGACTTCGCCCTCCGGGCTACGCTCAGCACGAACGGAGTCCAAGGAATCAGCCTCGTCCGTCCGGTCGTCGTCAAGGTCGTCGAACAGGGTCTTGCCCGCGCGTGCCAGGATGTCGAGCCGGTCGGTCAGTTCACGGTCTGAGAGGTTACATGACAGGGCGTACAGAATACACGCACCGATGGGCGCTTTGTCGAGACCGAAATCCTTACGGTGCAGCAGGTAATAGGTCGTGACATCGTCGAGCCCGCTGACGGCCTCGGCCTCGCCGTCCTGCGTCAGCACGCGCCCGACCACAAAATCGACCACAATCCGCCGCACCTCGCGCAGGAACTCCGAGACGCTCATCTGCGCGCCGGCCTCATCGGCCTTCTTCACCACCGGATATTTCGAGAAGGCTTCCAGCGCCGGACCGGTTGCGGCCCACACAAAGTCCGGGCCACGAATCCCCGCGTCCCAAAAGTCGCGCAGTTGCGTCCGAATACGCTCCCGCATCTCAGCCAGCACCGTCGTATCCCAGCCGGGTCGGGCAGGCGAGCGTTTTTTGCAGACAAGCCAGACGGACGAGGACAAGGCGGCAGAAGCCATTGCACGAGTTCGGCTTTCCCGCTCCGTCCGTATGGGCCACGAACCGTCAACGACAAAGCCCGCACGAATCAAGGCGGCAGCCAGCGTCTCCCAGGCATCGGGCGATTTGTTGGCAAACACGACCACCAGCCGCCCGTCAGATTGCAGCGCCGCATGGCACGCCTGAAAGGCACGGGCCATACCATCCTCGTAATTTTTTTTGGAGAGAACCTTATCGCCATCGAATCGACTGGCATCGTCGATTAGTTCACCGTCGCCGATATCATGATCCCATTTCGGCCCAAGCGGTTTCTGAAAAGCAGTGTCGATTTCGGGAGATAAGCCACGAGTAGAACGATGCAGCCAGACCTGAAAGAAATCCATCAAGTCGGAATAGGGAATTGCGTCGTAGTAAGGCGGGTCTGTGACAATACAATCAAATTCTCCTCTCACATCTGTCGCACTGAGATTTTCTACTTGTGAAAGATTCCTCTCTGGATTCGATATGAGAAGATGATCGTATACCCTGGCCACCCACTCCAGAGCGTTACCAAAGCTCCCTGTCGTTTCAGCTATCGGATTTGCTTCAGCGAAATCCCAGACAATAGGAAGCGCAAATCTAGCGAAGGTATTTCGCACTGCTTCAAGTTTATTAATCCAGGACGATATGTTGCTGTTTATGTCGGCAAGCCTATTTATGGCACATATCAAAGCGCATTGGACAGAAAGTGAGATATCCTTCTCTTGAATACACTGATCGAGTGTTCTTAGTCCGAGTAGCATAGTGCCTATTATCAAAAGTTGTCTTCGCGCAAACAACTTCGCCCATTGGTCGAATCCGTACCGTTGCACGCGAAAGCCCAACGTACCGATAGGCGGTAATGGCTCCTCCGGCAGTCCGAACGGAATCTCCTCATATAGCTCGTCCAGTTCTTCCTTCGAGACCTCGGCGGCCCGAAGCTCTTCCTCAGTCGGCAGCCGGTATTCCTTGCCCTTCACCCCATTGACGACCACTGCGGTCATGACCGCGCCCAGCCGTCCGGCGCGGCCTTCGTAGCGAATGTCCTCCATGCTCATGATGGTCGGACAGCAGGGACATTGCGCGCCCGAGCGGCTCATGGTGCCGGCCCCGCGCCGCTTGTCGTGTTCGCGTCGCTGCGCGGCATTGCCGCCGACTTGGGGCACGTCGGTCTCAATGCCGAAGACGACGCCTGTCCGGTCAGTGTTCGGCGTCACGGTCAGCAGCACGCGCTTGTTGTCTTTCTTTGCCAGCCATTTGGTCTTGAGCAGTGGCAGGGTGGCGCGGCAGCCCTTGCAGCGCACGGTCCGCGCCCACAAATAGGCCACGGTGGGTTTGGCTATCCAGCGCGGATTGCGCGGGTCAGCAAGATAGGCTTTGGCGTAGCCGGCGTTCAGCGGTCCGACATCCGTCTTGCCGTCCGCGTCCGGTTCCAGCAATTGCAGCGAAGGAACCCACCCCGCCGCTGACGCGGCACCCCTCCCAAGAGGGGAGCTTGTCTTATCCCCTCCTTGGAGGGGTGGCCGAAGGCCGGGGTGGGTTTCTCCTTGCAGCACACGTTTACGAGGAGAGTCATTGCCGTCCGGCTTCAAAGCTTGAAACTCCGCATAGGTCGGATAGCGGCGAGCCAGCCGTTTGCGCGCCTGCGCCAACACCCAGCGGCCCCAGGCGCGCACCTGCCAGGCAAGGTCAGCGTCCAGCAGCGGCCGATGGTAGAGGAGTTCCGGCTCCGCTACCCGGCCATCCTTATCCGGGCCGTCCTCGTCAAGGTTGAGCTTGGCAAGCTCGCGCCTCAGCGCTACGCCCTTATACCCCTTGGCCTTGAGAAAGGACGCCATGAAGTCCCGGTCTTGCAGGGCGAAGTCGGGCAGTGGGCGGGTCTGGCCGGCGAGTTTTTGCGGATATTCGAGCGTGCATTTCAGGATAAACCAGGCAACCGGGTTGAGGTCGTTGGCCGTCACCTCACAGCCCAGCCGCATGGCCTCCAATGGAATAGCCCCGCCACCGGCGAACGGGTCGAGCACCTTGGGCGCGCGGCCCCCATACGCCTCGCGTATCTTGTCGCGGAACCAGTCGAGGTCCGGGCCGTTCTCGCGTCCCCAATGCAGAATGCCGTCACGGGTCTCGCGCTTGCGCTTCTCAACCGTCCTGCCGTTCTTCTTTTCCGGCTTGATCGTCTCCACGACCGTCCCGGCCATACGCCGGTAGATGGCCTTCCGCTCCTCCGCATTACCGGGGTCCGGCAGCAACGTCGCAATCAACGCCGCCCGACACGCCGCCAGCGGCCTGCGCGCCGGCCAGATATGCAGCGTCGAAATATGCCCATGGCGCACATTCTTCTCATGCACCGAATCGAGCGAGACCTGTTCGAGCGGGAAATCGACTTCGATGAGGCGTTTGGGGCGTTTATCGGTCATGCTGCGGACCTTTCAATCTACTCCGATTTCGGCGGACATCATGCGCAAACTTGGGCAGACAGGTCATCCTGATGTACCGCGTTCCCCGCCAAAACAGAGCTTTGACAATGAGCTGAATATCTTCTAGCTTCTTCCGAAGAAGCGTAGGTAACAGGTCATCAATTGGCAGATTTGTGACGACCATCGCTTAGCTAGATACTACCTTTGGAGGCTCAGTCAATGGATAGGATCGATACCGTTTCAAGGTTGTCAGGGATTGCTGTCGCTATAATCGCCGTCGCTGCATTCATAGTCAGTATTATGGACGATCGAGAAGAACGTCAGGCCGATCAAGTCAGTTCATGGCGAAAAGCCGCAATTCAGAAAGTGCTTCAAAATGCTCCAAATAATGAACTCAAAATCGAGGATCTCTTGTCTGAGGCCAGAAATTTAGCTTGGATGGATTCGAAACTCAAAATTGATCAAGATGATCTCTCGAAAGAACAAATCAGAATTCTTCTGGTAGAAATGATCTCATTGGGAATTATAGACCAAAATAAAGATGATACGTATGGGTTAAGATTCGCGCTAAGGACCACGAGCGTTGCTGATGCGACCCTTGGTAAAGATTTATTAAAAGGCAAAAAGTTTCGCAAGGCGTTGCTCGATACCCTGGGAGAGCGTCCTCGTCACTATACTCTTGACACATTTTTCTTTGATATTGCCAAACCAATCGGCTTGGACCGCGCCGAGTACAACACCGCCATGCGTATGTTGGAGAACACTCAAACTATTGAAATCGACAAAGAAGGGAAAATAAGTTTGAAACAGTGAAGAGATAAGCCGTCGCTTCACCATCGTGCATCCTTCCTCCTTACATCACGAAATACACATCCATCTTGACCTACTATCCGATTTTCTAGGACCACCTCGCCCCCACAGCTTCCGACGCCTCGTGCAGGACACCCGGTGTGATTGTGAACGCGAATAATTCGCGGCTGCGGACGAGCAGTCTTGTAGGTCGGGTTAGCCGTTGGCGTAACCCGACATCTCGGCTTCCTTAACGGTCTTTCAACGGACCGTCTCCTATGACCGCACCGATCCGATTCCGCAGTTTCTCACGGAGTTCTTCTGGAATACTCCAGGTAATGTGATTGAACTGCCGAGTGTCAAAATGGACATGCTCAATGTGGTCTGCACGACACACCCAGACCACCGGAATACCCAACCCTTGGGCGAAGCCCGCCTCATAATAGACGCCACCACGAGGAATGGCGATTTGTTTCCCGCCGTGCTCAATCAGTCCGCAAGTGAAATCACACACCGCGAATCGGGAGCGCCGTATTTCCGCGATGATCTCATCGTCAATCTTGTTATTGTGTTCCTTCTTATCGATCCGAAGGGGTTTGTAGCCCGACTCCTCAATGGCAGGTTGAATTCCCTTTTCATACGCATCATTGACTGACTCGCCGAACCACATTGCGACAAAAGCTTGCTCGGAGTCTATGGCCTTGGTTTCCAGTTCCTCCAACCGTTGTACACCTGCTGGCGTCAGACGTAGATACGTTTCTTGATTGGGTTCACGTCTTTCTAGCCAGTCCCTCTTAGTAGCTGCTGATATCAACCATTTAAGTTCCTCTGTTATCGATATGGCACTATTAGTATAAGTTGAACATTCAGTAGCCGCGTGTACGATTTGCAAGTCGCTACGAGAGATAAGATTCGTCCTTCCACTTGTACACAGCCCGAGTGACACTTGAGCCGGGAGCGTGGCGAAACACCGAAGAAGCCTGTCCATCCGCTGCTCAATTCTCAGGCGTTCCTGTCGCTCGATTTTTCTGACCTCCTCGGAGGTAAGGTAGCCTATTTCACCAAGCTGGTTCTTGTCGTATACCCAACGGGAGACCTTAATCCGCATGTCCTCCTTGGTTAAGAAAGAATGGTAATAACCTTCAATATCGTCCGAGCGAAACACACCACCCGCGCGGGGAGAGTAAAACTCATCATCTTCAGAACTCTTATCGACCCACGCTTCCGTATTTTTCCAAATTGGGCAGCGCACCTTTTGACCTCGTGCAGCTAATTGTTCTTTCCTGTAGATAACATCTTTCATCTTCCGACCCCCTTGTCTCCGCGAACTCCCTATCACCCTCCGATGCTCTTGAGCCGCACCGCCGGTAGTCGCTTGAGCCGCTGGTTAAGCGGATCGACTTCAATCCCTACCGACTCCAGGGCGGTGACGCCCAGAAGCGGCTCAGCGTCGGTCTCTCCAAAGATGATCGTGCCGCCGACGATCTCTCCCATGAATTCGATTCGCCCGATTGTGATATCCAATTTGAGCTCGGCGCCATTGGCCAACTCATAGGTTCGTTGGCCTTCGGGCTTCAGGCCGATAGCTTCCAAATGTTGTCTGGGGACAAGACAATCGGCCGCGCCCGTATCAACCAGAAACAGTCCTTCCCAGGTCCGGTCCGGCTCGGCCGGGTTACGAATGAGTACGGTGACGTGTGAGGCTCCCATGTCGTTATCCTGATTCCAGTGGGCGCCGGTCGTCAAAATGTCGCCTCGGACCTTGACCTTGTTCCGCAGGCTACCGATCAGGTCGGCGCAACGATGTTCCTTGAACTTTTTGACTCTAATCGTTTTCATCCTGTCAATCCTTTAATCCCGTCAATCCTGGTCACTCGGCTGCCTCCAGAATCGACCTGGGAGAGATGGTGTAGGCGGTAGAATTACGGCTTTTGGCGAGCAGTTTCCCAAACGGGTCGCGCACCCGTACCAGACGCGGGCGCGGGGTGGCACAGTCAAAGACGACGTATAACCAGTAGCCGTCACGCAGGGTGCAAGCATTAGCCCATTCGTTTTCCTTCAACTCTATACCGCCTGAGTGGGCGCGGCCTTTTACCTCAATGGCGCGTTTGTCCGTGCCAGGGTGTCGGGACAGCAGGTCGAAACCCGGCCAATCGGAGAGGCCGGCCCGGCGGGCCAGTTCGGGCCGCGAGACATCGTCCACGCGCGCGCCCGATTCTTCCTCGTAGGCCCGTGCCAGGCGCACGGCGATGGCCTCAACCTGGGCTGCGTACTGTTCGCGTTCTTCGGGATTGTCCGAGGGAAGAACAAGGGCGTGGGCGACCATCGCCGCTTCGCCCGGAACGATGCGGGCAGGCTCCATCCTCAGCCTGGCAAGACAGCGCTCCTTGTCCTCGGTCAGCCGGCGCTGCTGGGCCTTGACCGTGGTCAGCTCGCCCTGGGCGTGCGGGTCGCCTCTGCGCGCTCGTTCGTTGATACGCTGTCGTTTGGCGATTAACTCGGCCGCCTGGTGGTCGTACCCACGAGCGGCCCAGTCGAGCCGTTCGGGCAGGGCGCTTTCGATCTGGGCACGGTGCTCGTCCACCATGCGGGCCAGTGTCACACCCTGAAGCCATTCGGTCGCGACTTCAACCAGCCTGCGCGCCTGGCGGGCCAGCGGTATGCTGCCGGGCTTCACGTTTTGCGCACCACGCAGAAGCAGCAGGTGCTCTACGGGACAGGGCTTGATCGCGCCGGTGCTGTCTTGCCGCAGCCCAACCAGCCGACTCTCGACCACTTCGGATTCCGTGCTTTCGCGGTCCATACCGTGTTTAACGACCGACACCTGTGCCAGATAGAAGAGATAGGGGGAGTCGGCATGGGGGTCGATGAAGATAGCGCCGCGTAATGCCTCGTCACCGTAGCGCGATAGCAGGGCGGTGCAAAATCGGTCGAACACGGGCTCGCCGGGGTGCAGCCAGATGGCGGTGCCGTCCTCCTGAAGAGGATTGGAGGATACGTTTCCTCTTTGTGGCCGAGACACCGTGAAACGGCCCTGCATCTCTTCGGGGTAGGCCTCCAAAGCGCCGAGCACGGGGTCAAGGCCACGGGCGCGTTCCGGAGCGAGATTGAAAACCTCCTCAAGATCGCCCTCCACTGTCATATCAAGCAGAGGGGCCGCCGACCCGACAAAGCGGCGAATATAGCCGGGCAACAGACGGCGATAATTTTCCTGCTCCATTGCGGCCTTGAGTTCGGACAGGCGGCTCTTGACGTCGCCGCCTCCGAATAAGGCCCGCTCCCGCACGTCCAGCGCACGCACTTGTTCTTGGGTCAGACGGCTGTCGATATCCTCGATAGCGCCGCGCGCCCCGTCTTCGGTCGCAGCCCGCTCCATGTATACCCGGAGCGATACGTTCTCGAACAGGCGTCCCACCACGTCGAAGACCTTATCGGACCCGAGTTGTTTGCGGATATTTTCCAGCTTGTCGAGCAAGGTCTTGAGCACCCGCCCCTCGCGCGTCTCGCCGGCAATCAGGTTGACGATGATGACCGGGTCGCGTTGCTGCCCGTAGCGGTGGATGCGGCCCATGCGTTGTTCCAGGCGGGCCGGATTCCAGGGTACGTCATAGTTCAACATTAACCAGCAGAACTGGAGGTTGATGCCCTCGCCCGCAGCATCCGTGGCAACCAGATAGGTCGCGCCGCCCTGGTCCGGCGACCGCCTGAACAACTCGACCTGGGCCTCTCGCTCGCGGTAGTCGAGCCCACCGTGGACCAGTGCAACTTGTCCGGTGAAGCCCAGTCCTTCGAGACGCCGAACGAGGAATTCCGCGGTATCGCGGTGCTCGGTGAAAATGATGAATTTCTCATGGGCGAAGGTCGGGTCGCGCAGGACCGCGCGGAGTTTCTCGAACTTGGAGTCTTCACCGGCATTGGCAAGCCGGCGCGCGTGACCGGCCAGCGTTTCAACCTCGGAGCGTTCGTGCTGAAGATCCGACAGTGCAAGCGCGACCAGGGTGCCCAGGGCATGATCTTCAAACTCCTCGTGGCGTTCGCGCCCGCCGGTCTCGGCAATGTCTTCATCGGCGGTGTGGGTTTCAAAGAAATCCGGTGTCTTACCGAGACGCTGCTGGCGGCGGTCCAACTCGTCGGCACGGCCAGCGCGAACCAGTTCGATAGCTTCGTCCAGGCGCTCCAGGCGGCGCTCGAACGAACGCAGCAGGGCGTAGGTCGAACTGGCCAGGCGGCGCTGGAATACGCTCATGGCCAGACGGGCCGCGGAGCGATTCAGAATGCGCGCTTTGTTATAGGTCTCGGAGATGTAGGCGGTTGTTGCCTCGTAGAGTTGCTGCTCTGCCGGGCTGAGGGTGTAGCTCAGCGTGTCGCATTGCCGCTGCGGGTAGAGAGGCTGACCGTCGAAGCGGACCATTTCTTCCTTGGTCCGTCGAATAAAATGGTGGGAGCGTTGGGTTTGCGGAAAGGCTTGGAAGGCGTCGAAGGTTGCAAGCGCGTCCGGCGCGAGCAGCCGCCAGAGGCAATAATAGGGGAAATTCTTGCCCATATGTGGCGTGGCGGTCAGTAGCAGGATATTCGTTGCCGACCAGCCGAGCTTCCAGCGTTCGTCATCGACGGACAGACCTGCCAACGCCTCGGCGAGCTTGTACCGGCCTGTCTTGCGGACATAGAAATCCTGCTCCCGGTTCGCGGCCAGTTTGTGGGCTTCGTCGAACACCACGAGGTCGTATGGAAGCGCGGCCCCTGAGACGACTGCTTCACGCATACGCGTAAACATGCGTTCACCGGTCAGGGTATCGAGGCTGACGATGAGACGGTCGCTGTCCGGCCCAACGAATGGGTTTCCGGTGCGGGCCTCGTCGCCACGCACGATCCGAAAATGCAGGCGAAACAGCGTGCGCAGCTCACGTTCCCAGTTGCCGACCAGCCCGGCCGGCGGAACGATGAGGACACGCTTCATAAGGCGGCGCATGAAGACCTCGCGGAGATAGAGGCCGGTCATGATGGTCTTGCCCGCACCGGCATCGTCGGCGAGCAGGAACCGTAACGGCGCCAGACTCAGCATATGCTCATAGACGGCAATCCGCTGGTGCGGCAGCGGATCAATCAAGGAGATTTCCGTGGCAAAGGCCGGGTTGAAAAGATGACCGTAGGTAAGACGGGTTGCCTCGGCTACCGCGGCGACCACGTGCGGGCTGGTTGCAAAGTCTAGCTGCGGGAAAGGGTCCAACGAAGTCACGCCAGGTTGAGTGTCTTCCTGCGACGTATCAAGGCCGGCCTCAAGGTCCAGTATCTGTTGCCATGCCAGGCGCGTTGGTTTCGACTGGTCGTTTTCCCACCGGTTCACGGTTGCAAAGGAGACGCCGATGCGCTCGGCCAGCTTGACCTGGGTCAATTCCAGGCGGTTCCGCACATTCCGAACTCGGGCTGAATAGTCCCCTGGTATACCGATACTTGTTCGTGCCATTATGAATCCTCAGCGGTTGCTCAAGCCAAACAAATACCATAAGGCACTCAATCTTGTCAATTAACTTCTCTGATATTTAATATGTTATATAGCATATGTTATATGGATTATTTTACGGCTCGCCTTGTATAAGGACATTATGGCGATGAAATGGAAACGCTGTACTACTTTTTTGTTTGCCGCAGCCATATTTTTGCCCTCCGGGGCCGGGGCTCAGGCGAAGGATGTCTATGTGCGGGCCGGGGTCGGTCTGGATTGGTCGGAGGACACGCGCTTCAAGGACAAGGACTGTACGAACCACACTCCGCCGGCCATATACGCCTTGTATGGCTGTGGGATAGGGAACGACGGAGCGCCCTTGAGCACACACGGCGATTTCAGCGCGCCGGTCGGCTTCGAGCTTGGGCTCGGCCACGCCCTCCTGCCGGCCCTGCGGATTGAGGCCCTGTTTCAGTACCGTCCGAGATTTACCCTGACGGGTCGCGCCAACTTTTTGCAAACTCAAGGTCGGCAGGAGGTCTCGGCACGGTTGTCCTCCCTGTCCGGCATGTTTGCCGCCTATGTGGACCTGCCGCAGTTGGGCCTGCCGCGGCTCGGGCCGTTCAGCCCGTTCATCGGCGCTGGCGCTGGCGCCACATATATAGATATCGGCAAAACCCGTATGAAGTTCACCAGAACGCGGACCATCGCTCCGGGTGGGCATCAAGTCAACTTCGCCTGGATGCTGACGGCGGGTGTCGGCACCTCGCTGACCGATAGACTGACGCTTGATATCGCGTATCGCTATACGGACTCCGGCGCTGTCGAGACCGACGAGGGAATCGCACGGGTCGTCAATCGAGCCGGCGACGTCCTGGTTCCGCTCACCGTGGGTCGAACGCGCGCCCATCTGTCGAGCCACGGGATGTGGCTATCCCTGCGCTACGCCTTCTACACGCTCTAGGACAGAAGGAGCTCTCGTACCCGCTCACGCTTTCTGGGCTGGCTGACTCTCTTTGGTCTGAAGGGCAGACGAGCTCTCTTCTGCCTGAGCGATCCAGATGCGAACCCACGGCAAGAGGACAAAAGCCGGCCAAGCCAGGAAAAAGGTCAGGGTGAAATACGTGGCGTAGCCAACGCTCTGGGTGAGTACCCCGGAAAAGGCACCTGACAGCGACCGTCCCAGGCCAAAGAGCGCGCTCAACAGGGCGTACTGAGTAGCGGCTTGGCGTTTATCACAGATACTCATCAAAAAAGCCAAGAATGGCGCAGTCCCCAGCCCGCCACAGAACGACTCGACAATCGAAGCGCCATACATAAGCAGCTCGGAACGGGGGAGGGCGGCGGTCACTGCGTAGAACAGGTTGGAGCCGGCTTGAGCAATGCCCAACACCCACAGGGCGCGAAAAAGTCCCCATTGTCTGGTGAGGCGACCGCCGAGCAACGCACCGAGGATCGTACTGACAACGCCAACCGTTCCCGGAATCATGCCTATCTGAAGTGGGCTAAACTCCCGGTCCACCCAGAACGGCCGGGCCATCGGCCCCAAGGCCATATCCCCCAGTTTGAAAAGTAACACAAAGAGCAGGACCGCAATAACACCCGGCCGCCGCCACAAGCTTGTGAGCGGGTTGAGGAACCCTTGCGTGAGCGCAGCGGACCAGGATTGCGTCACTGGCCGACCTTGTAGCCCCTGCGCAGTCCGCGGCATGCGGCTTGAGACCAGTGCCAGGACGGCTAAGAGGACGGCCGCGGTCAGAAATGCCGGCTGCCAACCGACGAGACCGGCGGCTCCAACAAACACCCCCCCGGCAACGATCAGTGCGACCCGATAGGTACTTACGCGGAGCCCATTGGCAGGCCCCATTTCTGTTTGATCCAGGAGTTCGATCGTATAGGCATCGATAGCGATATCCTGGGTGGCCGCCAGTATAGCAAGCGCAATCAGTCCTCCCCAGGCCAGGCTGCCGCTCGCGGTTGGATCGAGAAAGAGGAGGAAGCCCAAGTCGAGAGCGAGCAGGCCCTGGCAGGTCACAATCCAGCTTCGCCGCGAGCCTACTACGTCAACCACTGGAGCCCACAGAAACTTGAGCGTCCACGGCAATCCCACCACGCTCAACAGACCGATTTCCGTCAGGCTCATGCCATGCAGCCGGAAATACACCGGAAATGCGTCGAACAGCAGCCCGAATGGAAAGCCCTCGGCAAAATACAGCAGGGCCACCCACATCAGTTTCGTTCGGGTTGTTATGGGTTTCAGCTCCACCCCTACTTACCGACTCCGCTCGACTCCGATTTTTTCGCAAAACCGCTCAATCGGGCACTCACTGCACTTGGGGGAGGTGGGATGGCACAGGGTCTGTCCAAACGCAACTAGCAGGTCGTTATAGCCGATCCAGAACCGCTTGGGCAGACTTTCGCGCAGGGCCATTTCTGTCTGTTCCGGGTTTTCCGTTGCAACATAGCCCCAACGGTTAGAGATGCGGTGGACGTGCGTGTCTACACAGATGCCTGGTTTCTGGAAGCCCAAGGTCACAACCAAATTCGCGGTTTTCCGGCCCACACCCTTGAAGGTCAGGAGTTCGTCTATGTCGTCAGGGACGCGACCCGCATAGATATCGAGCAGCCGCTGTGAGACGTCGAGCACGGTTTGCGCTTTGGTTTTATAAAACCCAACCGGATAAATCGCCTTCTTCACCTGAGCGGTTGTCAGAGTCACCATTTTTTCAGGCGTATCGGCTAGGGCAAACAACCGCCGGGCCGCCGGGCCGGTGGTTTCGTCCTTGGTCCGCAAGCTCAGCAGACAGGCGATCAACACCTGGTAGGGATCACGCGAAAACCCCGCCATTTCCGTGACAACAGGCGCGTTCCAGTCCGCAGATACGTGACGCAGGATACCAATAACCCGAGAAATTGTTCTATTCGTCACCACTGCTGTATCCTCCCTCCGCTCTGTGTATGGTGACAATGGTGACGGGTAGGGGCAAGCGGTCTTCCCGTTCGGACACCTCTTCCTGGATCCATTGCAACCCTGCTTGGTCAAGCTGCTGGTAAAAGTCCTGGGTATTCGTCCGTTTGGCATCGGACAGGATGGCCCGCCCGGCGGGGGAGAGATGCATAGCCAGAAAACGCACTAGGGCAGGGAAGGTTGGCCGGTCGTATAAAATTTCCGCACCCAGGATGAGCGAGAAACGTGTCGCTAGCATATCCAGGATAAAGTCGAGCGGTCTCGCCTCGTATTGCGTACATCCGTTTAACCGCGCGTTCTCCCGCGCAAAGGACACCGCGTCAGCTTCCTTGTCGGCAAAGGTGACCCGCCCCCCTTTTTGCGCGGCGATGATACCGGTCAGCCCAAGTCCACAGCCGAGATCGAGCACAGTCTGATCGCGAACGTCGATAAAACTATCTATATAGCGGGCCAGGGTCAGCGCACCGGTCCACAGGTGCGCCCAGTATGGCGGCTCCTCCGTGTCGTCGCGCAGCAGGGCCTCGCGGTCAACCAGCCGCTCAAGGTCTTTGACGCGGAGCAGAGTCAGCGTGCGTGCGCCTATGACCACCTCAATCGGCTCCGCTTCATATGCCAAGGCGTTCACTCAAACGCACTCAACCCGGTGATATAGCGGCCAAGCGTCAGGCGGTGGATATCCTCGGTGCCCTCGTAGGTATTGACCGTCTCAAGGTTGAGAAGGTGGCGAATAATCGGATACTCATCCGTGATGCCGTTCCCACCGAGAATGTCCCGAGCGAGCCGCGTCGTGTGCAACGCGGTCGAAACATTATTCATCTTGGCCATGCTGACGTGGTCCGGCCGCATCTTGCCAGCGTCTTTGAGCCGACCCAACCGGTACGCTAAAAGCTGCGCTTTCGTGATCTCGGTCAGCATGGTGACGAGTTTGGCCTGCACGAGCTGATAGCCGCCGATCGGCCGCGAGAACATCTTGCGGTTTTGGGCGTAATCGACCGCGCACTCATAGCACGCCATGGCCGCCCCGGTCGCACCCCAGGAAATACCGTAACGCGCCTGGGTCAGGCACATGAGCGGGGATTTGAGGCCGCCGGATTTTGGCAGCAGATTGTCCTCAGGAATCCAGCAATCCTCGAAAACCAGCTCCGAGGTCACGGATGCCCGAAAGCTGAATTTTCCGTCAATGTTTTGTCGGGTGAAGCCTGCGCGTTCTTTTTCAACCAGGAAGCCGCGAATCACGTCTTTGCCGTCCTCTTCGAGCTTGGCCCATACCACGGCCACGTCGGAGATTGCCCCATTGGTGATCCAGCGCTTGGTTCCGTTGAGTAGGTAGCCGCCGTTTTCCCGCCGCGCGCGGGTTATCATCCCGCCCGGATTCGAGCCAAAGTCCGGTTCGGTCAGTCCAAAGCAACCAATTGCCTCAGCCCGCGCCAGACGGGGCAGCCAGAATTTCCTTTGCTCCTCCGAGCCAAACGTCAGAATCGGATACATCACCAAGGACGACTGTACGCTGGCGAATGAGCGCAACCCGCTGTCCCCGCGCTCAAGCTCCTGGCTGATCAGGCCGTAGACAACGCTGCTCATACCAGCGCCGCCGTACTCGGTTGGCACGGTCACCCCTAGAAAGCCTAGCTCAGCCAGTCGAGGAACGAGCTCCATGGGAAAAGAGCCTTCGCGGAAACACTGCTGCACCCTGGGCATGAACTCCTCATCCACGAAGCGGCGCGCCACATCGCGTACCAGGCGTTCTTCTTCACTCAACAGTTCTTCAATCTGGTAGAAATCGGTGTCTATTAAACTCGCCACGGCAGACTCCCTTCGCATAGAAACTGGCTTTATCCTAGCCGCCTCAGCTACCCGGCGTCCAGGCCGCGGGGTTGTCCTTCGCCGCGGGGGTCGGAGACCCCGGTTATCAGGCCGGACTCCCGGTCAACCTGAATCGCCTGGATATTGCCAAAGCGGGAGCGTTTGCCGGGCCCCCATTCCACGACCTTCACATCATGGCCCAGAGCCTGAAGCTGTTCGACGAGGCCGTTCGATTCACTTCCCGTTTGGACTTCCAGATTCAGTCGGTCCGGATACCACTGATGATGAATGCGCGTGGCAAACATGGCATCCGGCAAAGACATCCGGTAGGCGAGGACATTCAGCATGACTTGCAGGACCGAGCTGATAATGCGTGAGCCACCGGGTCCGCCGATCACGAGTTCGACTTTTCCGTCCCGGGTCACAATGGTTGGACTCATGCTGCTCAGCGGCGTTTTCCGGGGGGCAATAGCATTCGCGTCCGTATTACCGACCAGACCAAAGGCGTTGGGATGGTCGGGCTGGGCATTAAAGTCATCCATCTCGTCGTTGAGCATGATACCGGTTCCGGGAACCATGACCCCGCTGCCGAAATACAGATTCACCGTCTGGGTGGTGGCTACGGCATTACCGTCTTTGTCCATGACGGACAGATGGGTGGTGCTCGTCGACTCTATCCGCCCTGTTGGCGTTTGCGGAATACCCTGACTAGGCGTGGCTTTGGAGACATCTATCTTCGCCCGTAGGTCTTGTGCATAGGCGGGAGAGACGAGGCGCTCAACCGGAACGGACACAAAATCCGTATCGCCCAGGTAGCGGGCTCTATCGTGAAAAGCCAGGCGCATGGTTTCCGTCAGGATATGCGTGGCGCCGGGAGTCTGGAAGCCGAGCTTTTGCAAAGGAAATCCTGACAAGACATTCAACATCTGGACTAACAGGACGCCACCGGAGCTCGGCGGCGGCATGGAATAGATACGCGTTCCCTGAAAACTGCCCGTCACCGGCGCGCGGTCAATCACGCTATACTGATCCAAATCATCCTGGGTCAGCAAGCCACCTATCCGTTGCATTTCCGCGACAATTGCCTCTGCCACCTGGCCGGTGTAAAAGGCGTCTTTGCCGTCTTTGGCAATGGCACGCAGGGTGCTGGCCAGGTCTTTTTGAATAAAGAGATCATCTTGCCTGAGCGGTTGGTCGTCTCGGTAATACACCGCCCGGGTCGTGTCGGATTCCCCTAAGACCTCGGCCCGGTAGGCGATGGCCCGGGCCAGATGCGGGTAGACCGGAAATCCCTCGTCCGCCAGACGAATGGCAGGTTGCATGACCTCTGCGAGCGATAAGCTGCCGTATCGTTGCTGGACCTCCACCAGTCCGGCAACGATACCGGGCACGGCTACGGCCAGCGGTCCTGTGCGGCTCAGGGAGGAAACGGCTTCTCCGTCCCGGACAAACATGTCTCGGCTGGCTTTGAGCGGCGCCCGTTCGCGGAAATCAATCGCCAGGGTTTTGTGTTCTTTCGCCAGATAGAGCAGCAGAAAACCGCCGCCGCCTATTCCGGTTGACTGTGGTCTCAGCACACTGATGGCAAAGGATGTCGCAACCGCCGCATCAACCGCATTGCCTCCCCGGTGGAGCATGGCGACACCGGCTTCGCTCGCCGGCGCGTTCGCGGCAACGACCATGCCGTGCCGAGAGGTTGAGACGAATGAAGAGTGTTCTCTGAGGCCGGGCGCATCCGCGCCATACGCCATCCCGGTAAGGGGAATGAATACGGCCAGCAATAAGAGAATCTGCCTTCCTCTTTGAAAAGTACGAGCCTTCAGCATCATAATTTCCTCACGCAGACGGAGACGAATATAAGCGAGCCGGGGCAGAGCAACAATCCCTCTGCCCCTCTGGTCGATCAGATTGACTTCAAAAGACGAGGTTGGTACGGTTCCCGTCAGGCCCTTCGACAGGCTTAGGACAGGGAGGAAACGCCATGGCTTCGGTGAATAAAGCGATTATTGTTGGACATCTTGGTAGAGACCCGGAGGTGCGCTTCACGCAAAGTGGACAGGCCATGGCACGATTTTCCGTGGCCACGACCGATACGTGGATGGACCGGGACAATAGCCGTCAGGAACGCACGGAGTGGCACAACATCGTGGTGTGGGGGAAACAGGCAGAGCTTTGCGGACAATATCTGTCCAAAGGTCGTCTGGTCTATATCGAAGGGCGTATCCAGACACGGAAAGTCGAGGACAAGGAGGGGAAGGAACGCTATTTCACCGATATCAACGCTCGGCAAGTGACGTTCCTGGGCAGCCGTGACGGCGGGGGCGCACGTTCGGGTCAGTCGTTTGATGACGGACCAGGCAGCGGTTTTGATGATGCTGGGGCGGGCTCAGTTCCCCCGGATGATGACGTGCCGTTCTAGCCGCCTCAAGTTTCTACAAAACCTCTCCAATCTCCGCATAGCCGGGCTTGATGACGGCTCGTCCATTAGGGTTGACCGTCTCATATCGATAAGAGCCTGCATTCGCATCCGGCCATATAGCCGTGGTAATCGTCTGACTGGGGAGTACTGGTCTGGCGAATCCGGCGCTGAGCCGCTTGAGGCGGCGGGGGTCCTTTTCACATACGCTGTCAATAATGGCTTTGGATGCAAACGCCAGGGTACACAGGCCGTGGACGATGATGCCCGGCAGTCCGGCCAGCTTGGCGATGTCTTCGTCTATGTGAATGGGGTTGCGGTCTCCTGATGCTTTCGCATAACGGAACGTTTGATCCGCATCGATGGTCTGGGAGACGCGATGCAGGGGCTCACTAGCGGGATTCTTATCGGTGGCCGCTCTCGTCCGAGGGCGGCGTCCCTGGCCTCGGATAAAAGCAGTAAACGTGATGCGCTGAACGGTCTCGCCCGTCTGGTTACAACAGTGAAGATCAACGGCTAGAGACTCCCCTCCAGGCTGCTCCTCAATGGCCACAATTTTTGCCGTGCTGTTGATCGTGTCTCCAGGGATAATGGGCTGGAAAAAGCGCATGTCTTGCCGGCTGTGAACCAAACGCAAGACATCCACATTCAGCTCGGCGTCGGTCACGACCGTCATCAGCGAGAGCCAGCTTGCCACTGCACCAAACAGCGGTGGCGCAAGAATGCCCGAGGGTCTGTCTGCCTCAAAAAACCGGGGGTTATCCTCATTGTACGCACGGGCGTAGGCCGTAGTTGCCTCGGCGCTGACGACATACGCCTGTGGGTCGTACTCTTTGCCAAGCAGGTCCCGATTGAGTCCCATGTCTCTAAAGAGTAAACGTGTCCAGCATCTGTTATTTATTGGAGGACACGTTTACTCTTTAATCCCAGTACCCATCATCCACAAAACTAATATAGCGGCCTTTGCCGATGATGAGGTGGTCCAAAATGTGGACGCCCATGACCTCACCGACCTCCCTGAGCCGTTGCGTAATCTGAAGGTCTTCCTGGCTCGGCATGGGGTCACCACTGGGATGGTTATGTATCAGGATCGCGGCGGCGGCTGACTCGCGGATGATGGGCTGAAAAACCTCACGTGGATGGACTAAGGAAGAGGTCAAAGACCCCTCCGAGACACGCACGTCTTTGAGTTTTCTGTTCTTGGCGTCCAGGAGAAGCACGTGAAACTCTTCTTTTTTGAGGCTGCCGAGTTGTTCCCGGTAGTGATTGAAGACGTCAGCACTGGAGCCGAAAGATTCGCCCCGTCGAATTTCTTCTTGTGAGAAGCGCTTCGCAATCTCTAAAGCGGCTTTGATCTGCGCGGCCTTTGCCGGCCCTATGCCTTTGACCTCACACAGTTCGGCCGGACTCACCTCTTCCAGTTTTCGGAAAGAGTCACCAAAACGGGAGACAAGCGCTCGACCATGGTCAAGCGCACTTTGTCCTGAGCTTGCATCACCGGTACGAAGGATAATGGCCAGGAGTTCTGCATGGGAGAGGGTTGCCGCCCCATGCTCGATCAGCTTCTCGCGCGGCCGGTCAGATTCGGGCCAAGTACGTATGGGCGACGCCATGACTGAGGACTCATCACCACGCGGTGATTGCGGCCTTTCCTACTTTTTCTTCTTTTTTTTGCCGGCGTTCCGCCGGGACGTTTTGTCTTTTTTCGCGAGCAAACGGTCGAGTTTCATATTGAGATTGAGCAGATTGCCTTGGACCTCTTCAACCTTTTCGACCAAATGCTCGTAGTCTGTCCTGGAGGGTATATTCAGCAGGGAGAGTATCGTCTCCATATTGCGAGCGACTTCTTCTTTCGCTTGGGTAGCGTCCTGAAACGTCTTTTCCATAACGTCATGCATACAACCTTGTGCTAAGAGGTCCTTTACAAGATTTGTAAAGTTCTCTCTATTTGCCTCGTAGAGCTTCTCGAAAACTGTTTTCTCTTCGTCCATAACCCTAGGAGAAGATGCCGCTCAGGAAAATCGGATAGAAACAACCGAGTCAGCAATAGGGAGATCGTGTGGATTTCGAAGTCTTTCTTGGATATTTCACCGGCTTGCGGTTCCTCGACGAGACCATTAGCTTTCCGGCTCTTGTTGGGACGACGCTCTTTGTTCACTTCCTTGACGGCATTGCCTGCGGCCTCATGGCCAAAAGAAATCACCGTCCGCTCTACCCCTGGGTCGTGAGTGGGCTGCTGTTTGGCATATGGGCCCTCACGCTGCTCCTTCTCCTGGTGATACGGGGAAAAGGAAAAAAAGGCAGAGCTGAGTGAACTCTGCCTTCCTGTGCTCGGAGTATGCCGTCTTATCCGCAATTCTGTAAACAGTCCCGTATGGGGTCTAGGTCAGGCAGTTGACTGGCGTCCTCTGTAACCCAGGCGTACCGGACTGTCCCGCTCTTATCCACGACAAAGGCCGAACGTTTGGAGACGCCGTTGAAAACAAGCAGGTTATCATAGAACGACCCGTACGCTTGAGAAACTGCCTTATTAAAGTCACTCAGCAGTGGAAAATCATAGCCTTCCTTCGCCGCCCAGGCGTCAAGCGAGAAAGGGCTATCCACACTAATGGCCACAACCTGGGTCTCGTCATTCTGCAACGTATTGATATTGTCTCGAACCGAGCACAATTCCTTCGTTCAACCACCAGTAAAGGCAAACGGCACAAAAAGGATGACGGTATTCTTCTTCCCCTTTGCCTCGTTGAGTGCAAAATCCTGCATCTTGTTTGTCTTGAGGGTGAAATCCGGTGCCGTTTGGCCAACCTGAATGCTCATAGCTGTTGCTCCTCCATACTCTGTACATTGAGAACTGTTTCTTTGTCTTCCTCTTCTGCGACCAACGCAATACTGGAGACGTACCCATCCGCACCAACATTAAAGAGTTTGACGCCTTGGGTATTCCTGCCAATCACTCGCAACTCAGCGACCCGAAGCCGTATTATCTTGCCGCTATCCGTCACGAGCATCAAGCCATCGTCCGCCTTTACCTGCCGAACACCACAGACCTCTCCAGTCTTGTCCGTGGTGCGCATCGTACTGATTCCTTTCCCCCCACGCGCCTGTAGCCGATAGTCCTCTATCCGGCTCCGCTTCCCATACCCTTGGGACGACACAGTGAGAAGCGTAGCTTCTTGATTGAGGATTTCAAGAGAGACGACCTCGTCCTCTTCTTCCAGGGTAATCCCGCGAACGCCAGATGTGCCGCGTCCCGTTGCGCGGACTTCTTCTTCTGCAAATCGAATCGCTTTTCCGTTTCTGGTCGAAAGGAGGACTTCTTGCTTACCGTCCGTGAGTTGGACGCCGATAACCTCGTCTTCGTCCCCAAGAGTAATGGCGATGATTCCGCCGCGACGAGGATTGGCATACGCTATGAGTTTCGTTTTCTTGACTTGTCCCTTGCGGGTCGCAAAGACAATAAAACCGTTGTCTTGAAATTCTCGAACAGGGAGAAAGGCGGAAATTTTCTCTCCTTCTTGCAGCGGCAGAAGATTGACGATGGCTTTTCCTTTTGCAATGCGGCTGCCCTGAGGAATTTCATGGACTTTCACCCAGTACACTTTGCCGATTGAGGAGAAAAATAACAGGAAGGCATGGGTAGAAGAGATGAAGATATGCTCAACAAAGTCTTCCTCTCGGGTTGTTGCACCAACAACCCCTTTTCCTCCCCGACGCTGAGAACGGTACTCGGTCAATGGGTTTCTCTTGATGTAGCCGGCGTGGGATATGGTGACCACGACATCTTCTTCAGCAATCAAATCTTCGTCCGAGAGATCTGCACTGTCGGGCAGGATCTCTGTCCGCCGCTCGTCAGAAAATCGGCTCCGTAGATCGGTCAACTCTTCTTTGATCACGCCGTCGATCTTCTCCGGACTGGCCAGAATCCTTTGCAGGGAAGCTATGGCACTGAGCGTTTCACTGTGCTCGGAGAGAATTTTTCCCTGTTCCAGCTGGGTGAGTCGCTGCAAGCGCATATCAAGAATAGCCTGTGCCTGCGTCTCAGTTAGCGAAAATCGATCCATAAGGGCTTGCCGGACGCTCACTGGGTTCTGCCCGTGGCGAATGATGTGGAGCACGGGATCAAGGTTGTCCAGCGCGATTTTGAGCCCTTCAAGCAAGTGGAGACGGTCGTTGGCTTTCTGAAGATCAAAAGCAGTCCGGCGTCGGACTACCTCCCGGCGGTGTTCAAGAAAGTGAAGGAGGGTATCTTTGAGCGTCAGGAGGCGAGGGCGGCCATCGACGATGGCCAGAAGAATGACCCCGAATGAATCCTGAAGAGGGGTCATTTTATACAGCTGATTGAGAACGACGTGTGGGACCACATCTCTTTTTAGCTCGACCACGATGCGCATGCCATCCCTGTCGGACTCGTCACGCAGGTCGGATATCCCGGTAATACGTTTCTCATTCACCAGATCGGCCATACGCTCAATCAAACGAGCCTTATTCACCTGGTACGGTATCTCATGCGCAATGATGCGACTTTTTCCGGTCTTCTCATCTTCTTCTATGGATGTCCGGGCCCGCATCTGAACGATACCCCGCCCGGTTTCATAAGCGCTCCGTACTCCGGAGCGTCCGTGGATATACGCTCCAGTAGGAAAGTCCGGACCAGGGATGTACTCCATGAGGTCCATGTTTCCGAGGTCCATGTTCTCGATCAGAGCCAGGAGGGCATCAATCACTTCACCAAAGTTGTGAGGGGGAATATTGGTTGACATCCCCACCGCAATGCCAGATGAGCCGTTAACCAGCAGGTTCGGAAATTTACTTGGGAGAACGGCTGGTTCGTGGCTGGTATCGTCATAGTTCGGTATGAAATTGACCGTCTCTCGGTCAATGTCGGCAAGCATTTCCGAAGTGATTCGGGTCATGCGGACTTCGGTATACCGCATGGCAGCGGGAGGATCACCATCAACCGAACCAAAGTTCCCTTGGCCGTCAATGAGCGGATACCGCAACGAAAAATCCTGCGCCATGCGGACAAGCGTGTCATAGACGGCCGAATCTCCGTGCGGGTGGTATTTGCCGATCACATCACCCACAACGCGTGCGGATTTCTTATAGGGGCGATTCCATTCATTCCCGAGGTCGTGCATGGCGTACAGGACGCGCCGGTGGACAGGCTTCAATCCGTCACGGACGTCGGGCAGAGCGCGACCAATAATCACACTCATGGCGTAGTCCATATAGGACTGCCGCATCTCCTGCTCAATATTGACAGAGGGAAGAGGGTGGGATTCAGGATGGCCTTCCATACAGGGGAGATTCCTTTTTGATTCCAGCAGAGAGCGTAGTGGGATTAGATGTCAATATTCTTGGCGGAGAGTGCGTTCTCGGAGATGAATTTCCGTCTCGGCTCCACTTCATCTCCCATGAGAGTAGAAAAGATCTCGTCAGCCTCGTAGGCATCCTCAACCCTGACCTGCAAGAGCGTCCGTGTTTCCGGGTTCATTGTTGTTTCCCAGAGCTGCTCAGGATTCATCTCCCCAAGGCCCTTATAGCGCTGAATATCAACCCCTTTTCTGGAGCGCGCGAGGATTGCATCAAGGACTTCTGCCTGACTTCCCAGGGTGAGAGAAGTATCTTTCGCAGAGAAAGTGAAAGGAGCCGGGCCAATACTCGCAAGCGCGTTCAAGAGTCTTGTCACTTCCACGGCCTCTGCTGACTCAATAAAGTCTCGGTCAAAGACGACCCTTTGTCCGGAGCCGTTCAGCCCCTGGGTAACGATAATCTTATACCCGCCAAGTTTTCTGTCTTCCTCTATGGAAAAAGCGCTAGGGCCGCGGTCTGTCAGCCCTTTTTCGACTGTAGAGAGGAGGGACTCAAGAAGGCTCCGACTACTGAAAGCAGTCGAAGAGAGGTCTGGATGAGAGAGAAGAGAACAGACAATATGCCGGTCTCTTCCTCTCCGTTCAACGAGATCAAGAATCCTGTTCAGACGGAGGGAGTTCTTGACCCATGTTTTCAGCTGTTCCCCTTCAAGTTCCCCCACCAGGACATGTTCAACACCGAGATCGACAAGAAAATCGTTGAGCTCGGTGTCATCTTTCAGGTAGTGATCGGTTTTTCCCTTTCTGGCCCGATAGAGGGGGGGCTGAGCGATACACAAATGCCCCTCCTCGATAACGCCGGGGAGCTGACGATAGAAGAAAGTCAGCAGTAAAGTACGGATATGGGAACCGTCGACATCCGCGTCTGTCATAATGATGATCTTATGGTAGCGCAGTTTGGAGAGGTCCGTTTCTTCCTTCCCAACCCCAGCCCCCAGAGCGGATATCAGCAGACGTATTTCCTGGGATGAAAGCATCTTGTCGAAGCGTGCTTTTTCGACATTCAGAATTTTCCCCCGCAGAGGTAGAATAGCCTGTGTCCGCCTGTCCCGGCCTTGCTTTGCCGACCCCCCGGCAGAATCCCCCTCAACCAGAAAAATTTCACTTTTTTCCGGGTTGCGCTCCTGGCAGTCGGCAAGTTTCCCAGGGAGAGACCCGGAATCGAGTGCTCCCTTCCGCCGGGTGAGTTCACGTGCCTTTCGAGCCGCCTCACGAGCTCGTGAGGCATCAACACTCTTGAGTGCTATCTTTTTGGCTTCTGCTGGATGTTCCTCAAGGTAGGCCCCCAGCCTTTCGTTAATCAACGATTCGACAAATCCTTTGACCTCGCTATTGCCAAGCTTGGTCTTTGTCTGTCCTTCAAATTGAGGTTCTTGAACTTTCACGCTGATAATTGCGGTCAGACCCTCTCTAATATCCTCTCCTTGAATGCTCTCCTGGTCTTTTTTGAGAAGACCGAGTGACCCAACGTAGGAATTGATAGTCCTGGTCAGCGCCGCCTTGAGTCCAATGAGATGCGTTCCCCCTTCTATCGTGTTGATATTGTTGGCAAATGAATAAATACTTTCGACATATCCCTCGTTCCACTGGAGAGCGATTTCAGCTGTGGTGCCGCCTCTTCCTCCATTAAAATAGATAACCTCGCTGTGCAGTGGTGTTTTTGCTCGGCCAAGGTGCTCAACAAAAGAAACGATCCCGCCTTCATAGAAGAAGTCGTGGCGTTTATCCGTCTCCCTTTCATCAACAATAGAAATATGGAGGCCTGGGTTGAGGAAGGCGAGTTCACGAAGCCGCCTTGAGAGGATGTCGAAACTAAAAGTTCTTTCACCAAAAACCTGAGTGTCTGGCGTAAAGACAACTTTTGTTCCACTCTCCTCAGCCGGTCCAATCTCTTTTAGCTCGTTGTCGGGCTGACCTCGATGGTAGCGTTGAAAGTAGATTTTCCCTGCTCTCTTGATCTCGATTTCGAGGATTTCTGAGAGCGCGTTGACGACGGAAACGCCAACACCGTGCAGCCCTCCGGAGACTCGATAGGCAGCTTTATCGAATTTTCCACCGGCATGAAGCTTCGTGAGAACAACCTGAGCGGCTGAAACCCCCTCAGTCGGATGATTTTCCGTTGGAATGCCCCGGCCATTATCGACAACGGAGACATGTCCTTCAGCGTGGATGGTTACAACAACGTGGGTGCAGTGGCCGACGAGTGCTTCATCGACAGAATTGTCGACAATTTCAAAGACGAGATGATGAAACCCTCTCTCCGCGGTATCACCGATATACATTCCCGGCCTCTTGCGGACAGCTTCGAGACCTTCGAGTACCTTTATTTGTCCTGCCCCATAGTCTTGTTCGAGCATGTAATTCCCAAAGGAGGCAGGTAGGTTTAAGTATTTGTCACACACCTCCTCTTTTTGATCTCAAAGCTTAGCATTTCCTTTACGTTACGTAAACCGTGAGCTTCAATAAAACGGTTTTCTACTAATTTATTTTCATAGGCATTATGACATAGGAAAATTCATCACTCCCCTTTTGCTGAAGGAGTCCGGGACTCATCTCATCTTTAAGAAAAAGGACGACAGAGTCCCCTTCATTCATGACATGCAACGCCTCGGTCAGATATCTTCCATTAAACCCAATTGATAATCCATCTCCAGCGTATGAGGCTGCAATCTCCTCTGTTCCCTCACCCACATCTGGGGTGTTGACGGAAATCTCGATCTTGTCTTTTTCAAACTGTAATTTTATCCCCCGAGAGCGTTCTGTTGTGAGAATCAAAATACGACGGAGCGCGCTGAGGATTTCATCTCGGGGAAACTCAATACGGTGCGTATGCTCTTTTGGAACAACTTGCTGGTAGTCAGGAAAGTCTCCCTCAATCAGACGCATAAAGAGTTCGGTTGTCTCCTTCTTCAGGTTGACGACCGAATCATTGACTGAAACGTCTATTGTCCCCTCGCTCCGCTCGAGGAGTTTACGGGTTTCAACCAAGCCTTTTTTCGGAAGTATGACGCTCGGCCAATCGGGCAGGGAAGAAGCATCGACCTTCCGCTCTATGAGAGACAGGCGGTGTCCATCACTAGCAACCATACGGACCTTCCCATCTTTCTCGGTCTCGAGATAGACACCGCTAAGATTCAGTCGTGTCTCGTCAGGTGAGGTTGCAAAGAGGGTTTTTTCAATCATCTCCCGTAAGGTCGGCCCGGGCAAAGAGATGAATTGGTCAGAAGAGGAGGATTCCTCCTTCTTCTCTTTTTGCCCGGTTATTGTGGGAAATTCCTTAGGATCCAGACTGGCGATTCTGAAGCGGGATTTTCCGCTATTAACATCCACCCACCCATTTCCACTTGAGCGTAAGCGGACCTGACCGGATGGCAGCTCACGAATGATCTCATACAACTTTCTTGCATCAGCAGTCATCGACCCTGACGCTTTCACCTCAGCCTGACACTGCTGACGGATCCCAATTTCGAGATCTGTTGCTCCAAGGGAAATAACCTCTTTGTTCTCTCCTGTAGAGTCTGATTCGATAAGAACATGGGAGAGCATAGGGAGAGAGGAGCGTCTCTCAACAACACCTTGGACTAGATATAAACATTGAAGGAGGTCTTCCTTACCGACGCTGAATTCCATGTCCTCCTCCTTTCTCTTTTTCTTTCTCTACTTACTACTACTTATTCTTTATATTTATATATAAATAGATAATAGTAGTAGTAGGGCCTGTGGATAAGTGGATAAGTGGGTTAAGTATCTGTTTATAATAGAAAAGTTATCCACAGGGGGGTGTGGATAACTTCAGTAAACCTGTGGATAACTTTTTTCGTCTCCTTATCTGGCTGCTCGCCATCACGAGTTATCCACAGGTTATCCACAGGTTATCCACAGGTTATCCACAGGTTATCCACAGGTTATCCACAGGTTATCCACAGGTTATCCACAGGTTATCCACAGGTTATCCACAGGTTATCCACAGGTTATCCACAGGTTATCCACAGGTTATCCACAGGGCGAAGAACCTACTTATAAATCATGATCTCTATTCTATTGATGATATCGCGAAGCTCTTCGTCTTTTTTGAACCGATTTTCAATTGTATGACAGGCATGCAGAACCGTCGTGTGATCTTTTCCTCCAAAGCGCATTCCAATCATTGGGTAGGAGGCGCCGGCAAGCTTACGGCAGAGAAACATACTAACCTGCCTTGGAAACGAAACCATCTTTGTCCGTTTCTTTGAAGTTATGTCAGCAACGCTGACGCCAAAATACTTACTCACCGTTCTCTGTATGGTCTCGATCGAGACTTTCTTTTCCTGGTCTGTGACTAAATTCTTGAGAACCTGTTGGGCAAAGTTGACCGTGATATCAGCCTGATTCAAGGCGGCCATCGCTCCTAATCGTGTCAGGCCGCCCTCAAGCTCCCGGACGTTTGAGGTCACATGAGAGGCAATGAAAAGGGCAACATCATCGGGAAGGGGGATACGTTTTGCGCGTGATTTTTTTTGCAGAATCGCTACCCGAGTCTCGAGGTCGGGCGGCTGGATATCGGCGATCAATCCCCATTCGAAACGGTTTCGTAACCGCTCTTCGAGCCCACCAATCTCATTTGGGAACTTATCCGACGTTAATATAATCTGTTTGCTTGAATCATGAAGGGAATTAAAGGTGTGAAAAAACTCTTCTTGTGTCCGTTCGCGACCGGACAGAAACTGTACATCATCGAGAATAAGAACATCTGCGCGACGGAATCTATTTTTAAATTCCGTCATCCGATTCTTTCGTAAATGAGCAATCAATTCATTGGTAAAGGACTCTGAGGACAGGTAGACAATACTGTCCTTTCCTTGTTTTGCCGATGTCTCGTGCCCAATGGCATTGATGAGATGCGTCTTTCCTAACCCAACCCCCCCATAGATGAATAAGGGATTATAGCTCTTCCCTGGGTGTTTACTGACCGCCTTCGCCGCCGCATGAGCAAACTGATTGCCGCCACCGACGACAAAGGAGGAGAAGGTGTAATTCTGAATAAGTCCGTCCTTCTTTCCCTTCCCCTTTCCCTGGGCTGTTTGTTCTTTCTCTTCTCCTGGAAAGAGTTCTCCCTGGGGTTTTTCCTGTACATGCAAGACGAGGTGCGTTGGCTGACCAAGAACCTCGGTCAATGCGTTTTCCAGGGGGCCGACGAGATTACTGAGTAGCCAATCCTTAAAGAGCGCGCTTGGTACTTCAAGGTGAAACGTGTCGTCTTGGAGCCCAAGGGGTCGAATTGGTTTCAGCCAGGTTTCACTATTCGTTCTTCCTACTTGCCCTTCAACAATCCCCAACACTTTTTCCCACACCCGATGCATGCCACGTCCTTCCACCACTCAACAAAAGTTATCCACACCTGTGGATAACTCGATAACTTCCTCTTTGGACTGAGGAAATATCTGTCGTCTGACAGAGTTATCCACACACGTTTGTCTGCCTTCCTTGCTGCCCCGGGAAGATCCCGTTCACCAACTGCATAGTCAGCGGGGCGAGAAGAAGACCCATGTCTATCCGAATCAATATGCCGCTTAAAGTTTATGAGGCCAGAGAGGATAGTGTCACTGCGTCTTAAACTTTTTTCCTATAGAATGCAAGGAAAAGAGCAACCGTTTTCCGAAGCAGTGAATATCACTGAAAAAAATTAAACCCGTAACATAAAGTGATATTAAGAAAAGAGGAGGCTCGAAAAACTCGATTTGTATCTATTTATTTTTCTTATTGTTTCCGAAAACACAAGCCATAAAAAATATGTAGAATTAAGTCACATATTGTTACTAACTCTTATAAAAGAACCCGGGAAGAGCGAGGATATTCTCATAATTCCGGTCCGTTCAGACGCCCCTTGTGAGAGGAACTCTTTTGGCTTGACTCTCTTGTGGGTGGGTGGTAGCAGGGGAAATCTTCACAACCGGGACGTGGGTAGGCCAGATGTCAACATCGCAAAAACTCTTTCATGAGGCGCAAAAATATATTCCAGGCGGAGTGAACAGTCCGGTCCGTGCCTGGCGGGCTGTTGGCGGTGATCCTCTTTTTATCAACCGTGGGAAAGGGTGTCGCGTTACTGATGTGGATGGGCGCGAGTATATAGACTATGTCGGCTCATGGGGACCGTTAATAGCCGGACATGCGCATCCGCAGGTTGTCGGTGCACTGGAGCGGGTGGTGAAGAACGGGACCAGTTTTGGTGCTCCAACGGCAAAAGAGATTGAGCTGGCAAAAACGCTTACTCAGACCATTCCGTCAATCGAGAAGGTCCGCCTGACCTCCTCGGGCACGGAAGCGACCATGACCGCCCTGCGTCTCGCCCGTGGCTATACAGGCCGGGCCAAGATCATCAAGTTCTCCGGTTGCTACCACGGTCATACGGATGCGCTTCTGGTGAGAGCTGGGTCCGGGGCACTGACGTTTAGTACCCCGGACAGTCAAGGTGTTCCCGAGGCCTTTAGCAGCATGACACTCGTGGCTGAGTATAACAGTCTCTCCAGCGTACGGGCCTACCTGGAGGCCGACCCGGAAGGGGTGGCAGCCGTTATACTGGAGCCTGTGCCTGGAAATATGGGCCTCGTACCACCCGAGCAAGGCTTTCTTGAGGGCCTCCGGGAACTCACCCAAGAGTTCGGAGTCGTGCTCATTTTTGACGAGGTGATGACCGGCTGCCGTCTCGCCCGCGGTGGAGTCCAAGAGCTCTACCACATCGACCCGGATCTCACCTGCCTCGGGAAAGTCGTAGGTGGTGGCTTGCCCTTGGCCGCGGTTGGCGGAAAAGCGGGGATAATGGACGTGCTGGCCCCGCTGGGGGGGGTCTACCAAGCGGGGACACTGTCTGGAAATCCGTTGGCTGTGACCGCCGGCATTGAAACCTTAAAGCTTGTTCACGCCGCTGGAGCCTATGAGCGGCTGAATATGCTCGGAGATATGCTGGCCGAGGGACTACGCGCTGTCATCCGTGAGACTGGGATACAAGCCTGTGTGAACCAAATGGGTTCGATGTTCACCATCTTCTTTGGGGTAGACCAGGTCCGCGACTATGACTCAGCAACCCAGAGCGACACCACCATGTTCGCTCGCTACTTTCGCGGTATGAGTGAGCAGGGCATATACCTGCCACCCTCTCAATTCGAATCCGCCTTTATTTCCCTGGCGCACGGCGAGAACGACATCCAGGAAACCCTACGGGCAGCCAGGACGGTGCTGAAGGACCTCGGTAGCTGAGGCAAAATGGCTCAGGAGAGTCCACTCGTTACCTACGGGAAGTATGGGGCGCTTGGGTTTGAGTTCGCCGGCGCCATTGTCGCCGGTCTCTTGATTGGAAACTATGCAGACACTCAGTTTGGCACAGCGCCCCTGCTGATGGTCATCGGGGTGATCGTTGGCATGTCAGGAGCGATATATCGTCTGATAATCGTGCTCCAGCGCCTCTCTGCCCGTGAAAAAGACGCAAAAGACAATTGAGAGAATAGAAGTCCTGAACCTTGCCTTAGTTGGGACTGGTGCTGCTATCGGCTGGATAACAGGCATTATTCATGTGCCCAGCTTTGTACTTGGCGGTGGAGTGATGCAGGTCAACTTCTGGCTGCTCAAAAAAGTCGTCCGCTCCGCACTCGCTTCAGTCGATTCGCAGGGCTCAGGGGACTCACATCTGAACAGTAAAACTCATGTTGCGCTGTGGCTGGCTGCCAAAGGGGGATTTTATTTATTGCTTTTAAGTGCTGTTTTTGTTCACTACCCTATTGATGCCAAGAGCTTTGTCGCTGGGGTCCCTTTACTGCTTATTGCCTGCATGATAGTCGGCCTGAGCAGACCGAAGGACCAGCCCGAACACTCCGTTACTCCACGCTAATCTATGGAACATCATATTTTTCTCTGGGTCGATCATATTCCTGGGCTCAGCCTGCTCCCAGGTCATATCGCTACCTCCCTCATCATCTCCGCCATACTTATTTCCTTTGCGTACATGGCAAAGAGGCAGTTGGCTGCCGCGGACGATGTGGCTGTCCCCGACGACTCGCTAACCTTCCGGAACATGGCCGAGCTCCTTACCCAGGGCGTGTCTGACATGGCCGAGGGCGTCCTAGGTGATCGAGCGCATAAATACATCCATCTCTACGGTAGCTTCTTCCTTTTTATTCTGGTCGCAAACCTCTCCGGGCTTTTGCCTGGATTTTCTCCCCCAACCAGTAATTTCAACGTGACGCTCGCCTTAGGCGTTCTCTCCTTTGTCGCGTATAATTTTTATGCTTTCCAGGAACAGGGTCTGGCCTATTTGAAACATTTCGTCGGACCAATCTGGTGGCTGGGCATTTTGATGGTCCCGCTGGAGCTCATTGATAATTTTGTCCGACCCTTCTCTCTTTCCCTGCGACTCTTTGGGAACATGACCGGCGACCACGTTGTTTTAGAGATATTTACGGACCTGACGAAAGTTGGGATTCCGGTCATCTTCTATGCGCTTGGGGCATTTGTCTCCCTCGTGCAAGCGTTTGTTTTTACTCTGCTCAGCATGGTGTACGTCTCTTTGGCTGTTGCCCATGATGAGCATCACTGAGGGAAAGAGAAGAGAAACAGTCTAATAAACCCATTGTTCACGTGGCGGAGAGGGTATGAAGTGGTGAGGAGGATAAGAGGAGGCTGACCTTACACTGCGCCCCTGGGATATGAAAGGAGTAGGACGTATGAAGAAAGTATGTGTAACGGGTGTGTTGGCAGTCTGTATGATGCTGCTCACTGCCGGAGCTGCCTTGGCGGCTGACGGAGACGGCGATTCCTCAAGAGGCATGATCGCGCTCGCGGCTGGCCTCGGCATCGGTATCGCTGCCGTGGGTGCCGGCTTGGGCCAGGGCCGCGCGGTGGCGGCCGCTATGGAGTCTATCGGTCGGAACCCAAATTCGGCTGATCGCATCCAGACCCCGATGATCATCGGTATTGCCTTCATCGAGGCGCTGGCTATTTACGCGTTGGTTATCGCGTTTACGCTATCAGGAAGCGTATAATCGCTGAGTTCAGAAGAAGAAAAGGGCGCTGTCTACACGGCGCCCTTTTTATTACAAGAACTGCTGTCCAAGCCGAACAATCGAAAAGACGGCGAAAATAACATAAAAACAGCTAATTCCGACAAGAAGAGCGGTTTTTGCAGGGCCGGGCCGGAGCGCCGGCGGGAGCAGCTTTCGATTGATCACCAGCGTCAGCGGCGTATAGACGGCCATCGCAATCCCACCAAAAAACGCCGATCCCATCAAAAAAAGAATGGGCGGCAGGCTTTCATACACATAGGTCAAGAACGTTCCGAGTACGATCCAACCCACGGCGATGACGCCGTACCACCAACTCAGCGGCTTGTGTTGCGCCCAGGCATAGTTGGTATGCAGAATATCCGCGCCCGTCCGGGCGACTCCGTCGATCAGCGTCAGTTGGGTACTGAACAAGCACGCGATCCCAACCAAAAGAAAAAGAATTTTTCCGAGTCCGCCCCCCACGCTGCCTAAAATCTCGGCTTCCTCCCAGACCAGCATCTCCTGGCTCGGCACAATGCCTTGCGGATGCAGCACCGCCAGCGCCCCAAAGATAAACAGGAGAATGGTGACGGTGTTGAGGAGCCAGAAAAAGAGCATTTGATCCACGGACAAATGTCTGAACCATGCCCGCCAGCGTGCAAGATTGGACTCGGTCTCGTCAATCTGAAACGCCCGATCTGAAACAACTTCCTCCTGCGCTCGGAGTGGATTCACCACCTTGGGCATCAGCGCCCCCATACCCCAGCCTTTGTCTCGGATATAGAACGAGAAAAAAAGATTCGCCGTCCCTCCGGCTCCAGCAAAAACAACCGAAGAGAACAGAATATACGTCGGCATATCCGGATGCTTGAACGGAAAGTTCAGCATCCCGTGGCCCAGCGTTGCCCAGGTTTCCGCATTGCCGACGACACAGGCCACCAGAATAAGACCGACCGTGACCACAATGACCAGCAATTCCGTTGTTTTCTCAACCGAAGCATATACGCGCTTCGGACCGAATAAGACAAAGGCAACCCCGGTAAAGGTAATGGCCGTCCAGACCCACGGCTCCCCCCAGCCTTGGGGACCAACTATGAGCGCCTTGAGCGCCCCGCCGCAGGCCCGCGCCCAGCCGGGGAGAATCCAGCCCAGGATGTTGAGCAGAATAAAGATCCAGGCAAAGTGGCGCGAGATACGGCTGAATCCGGCGTAAATGCTCTCCCCCGTCGCCAGCGTATAGCGACCGATCTCGCAGTTAATCCAGAATTGAAGAAAAATGCCGAGCAGCGCCGCCCAGGTCATGCCCGCGCCAAATTGCGCGGTATTGCGCGGCCAGACAATCAGCTCACCGGCGCCGATCGAGAGTCCGACCAGGACCGCCCCGGGCCCGGCGAGCTTCCAGAAGCCCCGCGCCTTTGGGGGTAGGTCTGCGGTTGTGAAGGCGGTGGGCATCGAGGCAGTATGCTGTTTCAAGACGGGCGTAAGGAATTACACATACCCCTGCTGATACAGATACTCTGCGGTCAGGACCGCTCCCTTGGCCGCTCCCATCTTGGTATTATGGCTGACCAGAAGATATTTCACGGCATTCTCAAGCGTCTGATCTGCCCGTAGCCGGCCAACGGATGTGGCCATGCCGTCTTCGGCATCACGGTCCAGGCGCGGCTGGGGTCGAAACGGATCATCGTGCACGATGATCATATGCTGCATCGAACTGGGCAGGCCCAGCTCGATAAACTCTTTGCCAAACCCGACCATCGCCGCCCGAACATCCTCAACCGAGCAGGGGGTGTCCATGGAGACCAGCAGCGCCTCGGTATGCCCCTCAAGAACCGGGACGCGGGTGCACGTCGCGCTCACCAGAAAGTTGGCTGGGACAATAGCTCCAGCCTCGAAGCGACCAAAAATTTTATGCCCTTCCTTTTCGACCTTCTCCTCTTCGCCGGCAATGAACGGAATGACGTTGTCTATGGTGTCCATTCCGATTACACCCGGTGAGCGACCGGCCCCGGACAGCCCCTGCATAGAGGTCATGATGACTTTTTTCAGACCAAACTGATCAAACAGCGGCCGGAGGGTAATCGCCAGCCCGATCGTGGTGCAGTTGGGCTGGGTGACGATATAGCCCTGCCAATCACGATTTTTCTTTTGCGTATCAATCAGGGCGATATGATCCATATTGACGCCCGGAATAAGCAGGGGAACGTCCGCTTCTTGTCGGAACGCCGAGGCCGTGCTGACCACCGGGGTCGTTCTGGCATACACCGGTTCCAGTTCTCGGGCCGGTCCTGATTCGACAGCCGTAAAAACGAGATCAATCCCGTCCAGGTCCAGAGCCGAGGCTTCGTGGACCGGAAGCGTCAGCATGGGCTGCGGGGGCTCTTCCTCGCACCACCATCTCCGCGCCCCGGTTTTGGGGTCGCGGATAGCCTCCGCATAGCTTTTGCCCGCCGAGCGCTCTGATGCGGCCAGCAAAGCAACCTCAAACCAGGGGTGGTCCTGAAGCGCAACCAGGAATTGCTGACCCGCAATCCCGGTTGCGCCAACAACGGCGACACGCTTTTTCATAGCGGGTAAAACAACGCGAGAGCGGGCCAATGTCAACACCCTGCCTCGTTCGCTGTTGACTTCTCCGGCATAAGCACGCAGACTTCCTGCTGGCGCTTTCCCCCAGGAAATCATATGGCACTTGAGTATTTTGAAGAGTATGAAGTCGGCGCGGAGTTCGAGACCAAGGCGCGCACCGTCACCGAAGCGGACATCGTCAACTTCGTGAACCTGTTCGGCTTTCACGAGCCCTTATTCATGGACATGGAGTTCGTCAAAAACAACAGCCTCTTTGAAGGTCGGATCTCGCCCGGCTCGTTTACCTTTGCCCTGGCCGAGGGTCTGACCGTGCAGTCCGGCATGGCCAAGGGCGGTATGGCCCTGCTCGGTATTGAAGCCATGAACATCCCGGCGCCCCTGCGCTGCGGAGATACCGTCCGAGTCAAAGTCCGCATTCTCGGCAAACGTGAGACCTCAAAGCCCGACCGCGGGGTCGTCACCTCGCTCACCCAGGTCCTTAATCAAGCTGACACGGTCCTGCTTGAGTATACCGTCAAACGTATGATCCGCCGCCGGCCAGCATAGTCGACAGGAACGAGGAAGGAGTGCGCATGGATCAGCAGGTTCTTGATCGACTGTATGACATTGTTGGCCCTGACGGGGTGGTCGCGCATAAGAGCGCGCGCTCCGTCTACGACTGTGACGGCTATACCTTGGAGAAAGCCGTCCCTGAGCTAGTTGTCCTGCCCCACTCGACGGAAGAGGTGGCGGCGGTTGTCAAATTTCTCAACAAGGAAAAGATCGCCTTTGTCCCGCGCGGAGCCGGGACCGGTCTCAGCGGGGGCTGCCTGCCGGTCGAGGCGCCGGTCATGATCGGGACCAGCCGCCTCAACCAGATTGTCCATATCGACCTGCTCAACCGCTATGTCGTGGCCCAGTCCGGCGTGGTGAATCTGTGGGTCAGTAATGCGGTGAAAGACCAGGGCTTGCAGTATGCGCCTGACCCGTCCAGCCAGCAGGCGTGCACCATCGGCGGCAACATAGCGGAAAATTCCGGCGGGCCGCATACGCTCAAATACGGCGTGACCACCAATCACGTGCTCGGCTTGGAAGTTGTCCTGCCAGACGGAGAAATCGTCACCCTCGGCGGGACGGTCGAGGACGTTCCCGGCTATGACTTACGGGGGATTACCATCGGCGCGGAAGGCACGTTCGGGATTGTGACCCAAGCCGCCCTCAAGCTCACCCGTCAGCCGCAGGCCTACCGCACCTTTCTGGCGGTGTTTGAGTCGGTCCACCATGCCACCCAAACCGTCTCCGGCATTATTGCTTCGGGCATTGTCCCGGCGGCCCTGGAAATGATGGATACGCTTATTATCCAGGCCATCGAAGAAGCCTTTCATTTTGGTTTCCCAACCGACGCCGGGGCGGTGCTGATTATTGAGATCGATGGTCTCGCCGCCAGCCTCGATCCCCAAACCGAACGGATTCAGGCGATCTGCAAGCATAATAAGGCCCGCGAGGTCCGCATCGCTCGGGATGACGCGGAACGGATGGCGCTCTGGAAGAGTCGCAAGCGTGCCTTTGGCGCCATTGGCCGCTTATCTCCCAATTATTGCACCCAGGATGGCGTTGTTCCGCGGACCAAGGTTCCCGACATTTTGCAGCGGATTACTGAGGTTTCAGAAAAATATCAACTGCGGATTGCCAATGTGTTTCACGCCGGGGACGGCAATATCCATCCGATCCTGATGTACGACGAGCGCAACGCCGATGAAACCCGGCGTGTGGTCCAAGCCGGGAAGGAAATCCTGAGCGCCTGTGTGGACCTGGGTGGCAGTCTGACCGGCGAGCACGGGATTGGCGTCGAAAAGATGGGCCAGATGCCGCTCATCTTCAGTCCGGAAGATCTGATGGTTATGACCCAGCTTCGGTCCGTTTTTAATCCGGACAATCTGTGTAATCCCAATAAAATTATCCCGACACCGGGTGGCTGTATTGACGTGACGACGCCCCGCCGCCAGGTCCCGCTCTAGCCCGCTATAGAGCGTATCGGAGAGAAAGCCAGACGATGACGCAGGCCGCAAGTCGTCCGCCATCCTCCCAGTTCATCATCGACGGGCAGGCACCCGAGACGGTGGTCTATCCCGCGTCGGTTGACGAAGTCTCCCGTCTGCTGAAAGAGGCGAATGACCACGACCGCGCCATCAGCCCGGTGGGACACGGCGCGTTTCTGCACCTGGGCGGCGTACCGAAACGATACCAGCAGGCACTGTGTACAACGGCGCTCAGCACGGTTGTCGCCTACCAGCCGACCGATATGACCATCACCGTCGGGGCCGGCCTGTCTGTGGCCCAACTCCAGGCCATTCTTGGAGAAAACGGCCAATGGCTGCCGCTCGACCCGCCCTGTCCGGAGCGGGCGACGGTCGGCGGAGTCATTGCCGCCAATCTCAACGGTCCGTCCCGATTCTCCCAAGGTACAGTCCGCGATTTTCTGATCGGCCTAAAAGTCGTGCGCGCGGATGGGACGCTGATTAAGGGCGGCGGGCAAGTCGTGAAAAACGTGGCCGGTTATGACCTGCCGAAGCTCTACTGCGGGTCGTTCGGGACGCTCGGCGTTATCGTCGAGGCGACCTTTATGATCCGGCCTCGACCCGAAGCCCAAACAACGCTCGCCTTATCGTTCTCCTCGGCTGAAAAAGCCGGCGAAGCCGCGCTCAAATTGACCGGTTCGGACATGCAGCCCTTTTTCCTGGAACTGGCCAATTTTTCTCCGCTCCCGTCCTTCGGAGACCAAAATGGGGACGAGGGGATCTATCGTCTCTTCGTCGGCTTTGCCGGGATGCAGGAGGAAATCGATGATCAGCGTAGCCACCTGCGGGATGTCCTTGGGGATGACGCCGGTGTCATTGAGGAGTTGAGTGTCGACGAGGCGCAGACGCTCTCTCAGGCCCTGCGGGATTTCCCGGTGTCCGGCCCGGCGCCGCTGCGGTGTAAAGTCAGCCTTCAGCCAACCCAGTTGGCGACGTTCTGTGCCGACCTGGCCGCCGAAGCCCGGCGCCGCCACGCTCCGGTCCGTTTCCTGGCCCGGGCCGGGAACGGCATCCTGTACACGGCTTTTGAAGGAGAGGCCGTCCCCGACGACCAACTCCTAGCTCTTGTTGACTGGATACGCGTCCACGCAACCGGCAACAACGGTTTTGCCGTCGTGGAAGAGATCCCCTCGGCGCTCAAGGAACGGGCAAATGTCTGGGGCACCGTGGGCAAGGCGTTTCCGCTTATGCAGCGGCTCAAAGAAACCCTGGACCCCAAGGGTATTTTGAATCCCGGTCGCTTTGTTGGCGGACTCTAGGAAAGGCGTTTGACGAAACGCATGTGATAAGGCGCAGCGCTCCCTATGGAAAACACCTCTTTTGTCGATCACGAAAAGTTTTTTGACTGCGTGCATTGTGGGTTGTGCCTGGCCTCATGTCCGACCTATGTCGAATTGGGTACGGAGACGGACTCCCCTCGGGGACGCATCGTGATGATGCGCGCCCTGCAAGAGGGACACGCGCAGCTCAATGACGAAGTCGTGCAACATCTTGATCTGTGCCTGGGGTGTCGGGCGTGTGAAACCGCCTGTCCGTCCGGGGTGCAATATGGAGCACTCATCGAAGGCGCCCGGCCCTTTATTGAGGAGCACTATCGCCGGCCTGTGCTGGAACGAGTAAAGCGCTGGATGATGAACAAGACTTTCCCCAATCCGTTGGGAGCCCGCCTTTTCGCGCTTTCTCTCAAAGTCGGTGCCGCCCTTGGCCTGGCGCGTTTTGCGCGCTCTGAAGCCATACCCGCCACACTGCGCTATTGGTTCGGGCTCCTGCCGGAACGTGGAACCGTATCTTCTGCACCACTATTAGAGCACTATCCCGCCATTGGTGAAAAACGCCACACCGTTGCCGTGCTGTCGGGCTGCGTCATGTCTACGGTCTTTGGGGCGACCAACCAGTCCACGGTGAAGGTGCTCCGCCATAACGGCTGTGAAGTCCTCATTCCCAAGGCCCAATCCTGCTGCGGTGCGCTCCTCTTGCATAATGGGGATAAGCTGAATGCCCTGTCGCTGGCCAGACATAATATTGACGTCTTCGGCAAACTTGAGTTGGACGCTCTTATTATCAACGCCGCTGGCTGCGGAGCAATGATGAAGGAATACGGCGAGCTGTTCAAAGACGACCCTGCTTACCGGGACAAGGCAGAACGCCTCACCGAAAAAATGAAAGACGTGGCTGAGTTTGTTGGGAGTATTCCGCTTACACCACCAACCCGGGAGGTCAGAGCAAAGGTCACCTACCATGACGCCTGTCACTTGGCGCACGGACAAGGGGTGCGTGAACAACCCCGTGCTCTGCTGCGGGCCATTCCTGGGCTGGAGCTGACCAACTTGCCCGAGTCAGACTGGTGCTGCGGCAGTGCCGGCACGTATAATCTGACCCAACCGGAGATGGCGGCCCGGCTGCTGGAGCGTAAAGTCGGACATATTCAGGCCACCCGAGCCGACGTGGTCGTGACCGGCAATCCCGGCTGTCTCATGCAGATCCGGGCCGGATTACGGCAGAGTGGGCTGCCTATTACCGCCGTGCATACTATTGATCTACTGGCCGAGGCATATGCGGACGAGCCGGAGACTGATTGATCGGAACAGGTCATATCTTAGGAGAGCGCCCGTAGCCTCTCTGGAAGATCATTCGGGGCGATGAAGACGAAAGCGCGCCCGGCTTTTGTCATGCCCAGCAGTTTTCGATCCACAAGATCCAGCAGATCGGTTCGTGCCGTTTGGTACGTGACTCCCTGGCTCTTCTCATGTGATGCGATCGTATAGCGCATACCTGGGTGGCGGAGCGCATGCCCGAGCAGGGCGACCTGGCGATGGTTGACCGCAGCGGAAGACTGGAGAAACTGTGCAGTCTTTTGAATCTCGTCAGCCTTCTTGCCAAGATAGGCGTATAATTCGTTGATGGCCCGCTGGATAACTCGAAGCTGGGCCAGAATAAAATACGTCAGGTCATTCTCGTCTGTTTCCGTATAGAGGAAAGATCGGGCGTATTTTGCCGGTGCCTTTCGAATAATACTGGAAATCGAAAGGAACTCGAACATACAAAACCCCTGTGAGAGTACGGACCAGTAGAAGAGTACTCTTGCTGTTCTTCCATTGCCATCAATAAAGGGATGATCGTAGGCGAGCCAGAAATGGAGAATAATGGCCTTCAGTATTGGATGAAGAAAGGCTCCTGTCCGGGTTTGATTCGCAAAGTCGAACATCGCGGCTATTCGACTTGGAATATGTTCGGCGGGCGGGGGCTCATATAAGAGAGTGCTATCGCGCTCATCGTAAACCGCGATTTGGTCACTAGGGGCTCTGAGGTAGTTCCTCTCAGCACCCTTCTCCAGGGTATCGCGGATTAGCGTTTCATGGATGGTGAAGATCAGCTCACGAGTGAGCGGCTGATCTTTCAATTTATCTATCAGGCGAATTGCCCGGTAATTATTGAGGATCATCAGTTCGCTTTGATCAATGGGTGCTCGCCCCGAGCGAATCATATCTTTTGCGACTTCGCGCGTCGTCGATGCGCCTTCAAGTTGGCTCGAAGTAATGGCCTCCTCTATGAGAGAACGTTCTATATAGCGGTCTCTCGTCTGCGGGTTTGTAATCTGGTCGCGGGTGGTTATCCTGCCGCTCGCGTCTCGGTCGATCTCATGCAGGAGTTCCAGTACCGGATCAGCCAGGGAGTACGTGAATGGTTTGCCGTCCTTGTCCTGCAGGAGAGGAACTTCTCTTCGTATCTGGAAGCGGGCAAATTTAATCCCTGTCCACCACTCTCTCAAAGAGAGTCCGTCTGGAGGTTGGAGTCTTTTCAACTTTTCCCAGTGCCGATACTTTCCCTGCGGGAAGGAGGAAATTCCTTTCGCAAGAACCTTCCCCAACCGCTCTGGATCCTTTACCTTTGAGAATAGGTCACCCAGGGTTGGTGGAGTTGCAGGAATTTTCATCTTTCAAAATACTAATTTAATACTAATTCATTTATAATTAGTAATTAAACCTTGTTATAATTACTTGACTGTCTGGAGGTGTTTAAATTTAATATAAATCTAAGGACGATAGTATAGTGGAATACTAATCTAAATTCAATTAGTATTTCAGGTGGGGGAGGAAAAATGAGCCCATTTGGCGGGCTCATAAATGGAAGGACGGAGAGTATACAGTCAATCTCCGGCGAGAATCTTCTTTTCGTCAAAGTCGTATAAGCGGAGACAGTTCTTCCACATGATTTTGCGCTTAGAGCCCAGTCCGACCCCAGGTAGTTCAAGAAATTCTTTAATTCCGTTCGGGAAGGGGCCGTCAGCATGAGGATAATCGACTGACATGACAATATTGTCGTCGCCGATTTTATCAACCGTGACCGCCAACAACTCTTCGTCGACGTCCGTCCCAATAAAGCACTGGCGCTTAAAATACTCACTCGGCTTGGCCGAGAGTTTGATTTCCTCGCCGCCGCCGTACTTCTCCCACTGATCGTCCAGACGGTCCAGCCACCACGGCAGCCAGCCACAATTGCCTTCCAGAAAACCGACCCGCAGGTCAGGAAAACGCTCCAGCACCCCACCCACCGTCATGGCACCCATGGCCAGCATGAGTTCCATGGGAAAGGCGGACGAGTGATTCAGCGTGCGGAAATTCGGATGGTCTCTGTACCGATTGGTCGCGTAATCTTTTGAGGCCCCGCCGCTCGTTCCATGAAAAGCGAGGGGGACGTTCAGCCGGGTGATTTCTTTCCACAACACGTCACACTCGGGCGCGTTGAAATAGCGTCCGTTGCAGGGCATGGGCAGCAGAACGACGGCAACGTGGCCTTTGTCTTCTACAGCCCGGCGCGCCTCTGCCGCCGCCAACTCAGGGTCGTGTAAGGAGACAATCGCGGCGGCTTTGAGACGCCGCGTGTCGGTCTGACAGTAATCGGCCAGCCAATCGTTAAACGCCGCGCAATAGGCCGTGGCATAGGCCGGCTCTAAATCATCAATGGAGACAACCATGTGCGCAAACGTGCGGTAGACGATTCCCACGTCAATACCTTCGGCGTCCATGGCCTCAAGCGTGGAAGCCGGCTCGTACTTCCGCTCACGGACCGACTTGTAGATGTGCTCGGTGGGTTTATCGAGATATTCCTGGGCTTTCACCACTTCGGCGGACTGTGCCCACGGCGGGATCATCTGTCCCTGGACCTCCCAGTGCGGAAAATTGGTCGGACTCCAGCCCAAATAGCGGGGCTTCTTATCGCGGTATCGTTCATCGAGATATTTCTCATACACCTCGCCGTTTTCAATAACGTGGAGATCACTGTCCATCACATGAAAGCCTTCTCGCATAGCACTTGGTCCTCTTGGATATCTCTCAATTTATCACACAGCGTGGCAACGGTATCAGAATGGCCACGCCCAACATACCGTATGGACTAGGCGGCTCAAGAGGGCCATTGTTGTCGCCCGCTACTGCATAATGCACGCAGCCCGTGTACCAGCCGCCGGCTCGCTTCGGACGCCACCTCTTCGTCCAACGCGCCGTAGGAGATGCGCAGATAGCAGCCGGTTGTGAGACCGAAGGCCGTACTGGGAATGACTGCGACGCGATGCTCTCGGATCAAGCGCTCAGCCAGCGTCATGGCGTCCATATCCGTGTGGACTCGCAGCAGGAAGTAGAACGCGCCGTCAGACCGCGGCAGGGTGATCAGCTCACCCAACTCGTTCAGTGCGTTGCGTATGATCCGGCGGGTCGCGGTCATCGTCCCCAGTTTTTCCCCATAGTAGGCTGCACCGACCCGCATCGCCGCGACCGCGGCGTATTGCGACACGACCGGCGGACAGATCAGGATCGTATCCTGGGCCTTTTTGATCGCCGTATACAGGTGGTCCGGCGCGACCATCCAGCCAATGCGCCAGCTCGCAAACCCGTAGGCTTTGGACAGCGAGTACAATGAGATCGTGTACTCGCTACTGTCCGGGATGGACCCCGGCGAGAAGTGGGTTGCGCCATCGTACGTGAAATACTCATACGCTTCGTCACTGATGTGATAGAGGCCGGTCTCGCGACAGAGATCATTGACCGCACGCAAGTCTGATTCGGCATACACCACACCGGCGGGGTTATTGGGTGACACGGTCACAATGGCGCGCGTGCGACCCGTAATCGCGTTGCTGATCGCGTCGAGCTGAAGCTGATAATGCGCGTCGGTCGGCACGCACACCGCCTCACAATTGACCATGCTGATCGCCATCTCATGGTTGAAGTAATACGGCAGTTGCAAAATAATCTGATCGCCCGGATCGGTAATCGCCAGCAGCGTATTCATGAAGGCCATATTGCCCCCGGCCGTCACGACGATCCGCTGCGCATCATTCAGCGCGATACCGTTCTCCTCCAACAGCTTGTGGCGAATGATCTCTAAGAGCGGGTCAATGCCTTGGACGGGTTTGTATTTATGGTTATCCGGTTCAGCCTGAAACTGCTGGACCGCTTCCAGGGCCTCAGGCGGCGGGCCGTAGTACGCAACCCCTTGGCCCAGAGAAACCGTACCGGGGTTCGCGCGGATTAATTCGCCAATCACCGGAATGATCGGCGTCTGAACCTCCCGCATCCGCCGACTTTCACGCATCATCTATAGTCCATATAGCTCGTCGTGAGAGGAAAACTGCCCCCGGCGCGATTCGAACGCACGACACCCGGATTAGGAATCCGGTGCTCTATCCTCCTGAGCTACGGGGGCTCGAAAAATACGCTGGGATACTAGCCCATAGTCCGGCCTCCAGACAAGCCTCCGGGCCTAGCTGCTGAACAGCCGGACCGCTAGATGGGCGTGCTGCATGGCTCGGATATCGGCCAGCGGCGTGAACGCGCCGATTTCTTCGAGCGGGCTCGCCAGCGCCAGCTCCACCATCGGTCCCACCAGCGGCCGGAAGTGAATGAGCAGCCCCTGAGCCTGCCGGTGGCCAAGGCGGCCCAGGCGGATGGCAGCGCCGAGAAAATTCACCATAAAGGCGTATAGCAGCATACAACCGCCCCGACGTTCGGGGATCCGCCATATGCAGTGGAGGAGAGCCAGACAAATGGGCAGATGGCCGCCGCTCTTGCCCGCGTCAACGCCGGCCATAAAGGTCTGGAAGAGCGGCTCCTCGACTAAGCGCCGCAGGGTTTCCAGGGTTCCCCGGCCCGAGCGGACCGAGCCCTGCCGCAGTTCCTGGGGCAGGAGCGAGACGTTCAGATAGCGATCGATCCGATGCAAACGCTTAACGGCGCCCTCTGCTGCGGCGTGATACGCATGCGCATAGGCAACCAGATCATACGGAGCAATTTTCCTTTCGAGATAATCGTGCAGGAGCTGAGACAGGTCGATCTCCGCGGACTGGTCACCGAGAAAGGTTTCCAGGCCGTGGGACAGGCTGACCGCGCCGGAGGGAAAGAAGGAGTCGGTCAACTGCAAGGCTGCTATGAATGCGGTGTCGTCCATGTGCTTTGGGCTGTTTTTGGCCAGGAACGTCGCTCGTACTGAACCGTAAACTGATCCAGGAGATGATGGGTACGCAGGACGGTTTCCATCACCGCTCGGTCGAGGGTGACCGGCACAAGCACCGCATCGTCGACGCTCGCGATTGGCCAGTGTTGGTTGCCCAGTACATGACCCAGGCGAACGAGCCAGTGGTGCTGCTCGCCCAAGGGCAGCCCTGGGCGCAGCGTCAGCACCATGACCTCTTGAAGAGCGAGGTGGACTAACAAGCCCCCTTCCCTATCGGTGAAGGCAAAGACGTCCCCGTCCACTATCTCTGTGCCACGGGGAAGGACGAGTCCCAACTCCTGACCCGTCGAGGTCTGTAGGCGCAGGCGACTCTTCTGCGCCTCTCGTTCATTCAGGGTCACTTCTTCCAGTTGGTGCGTATGCTCCCACTGCGTGACCTGAGCGGCCAGGTCCGAATCCTGGTGGATATTCCCGAGACGGTGACTGATGCGCAACATGCGTGTCTTCCCTTGATCCTTATTTTGGCAGGTCTGGTGCGGGAACACCCAGGTGGCGCAGCCGCAGCCCGTGCCAGGCTGTGCGTAGTACCCGCCGAACCGCTGGAACCTGTGTCCCTGCTACTTTCACGCAGACCCCATATTCCCCTGGGAGGACGGTTGTCCCGGCCACGAGAACGGAGTCAGGGAATAAGTCCTCTTGGACCTCCCCCTGGATTTCTCGTGCCCAGCTCTCGGTCACCGTTCGACCGACGAGGACGGCTTGGCCCCAGACGTGATAGCGATCCAGGACGCCAGGGCCGGTGAGGCGCTGCTGGAGTGGCAGGGCGACGCCGTGTTCTCGCATGAGGAGGTCGCCGGCAGCGTCAGTGACCGTCAGGCTGGTCGAGAGTGCTTCAAACGGCTCCAGGGTCACATCCCCCCGGATGAGAAAGATTTCGGAAAAGAAAAAGGTCGCCTGCCGGCCGAGTTGGACACGCAGGTGCTGGCCGAAACGCGCACGGGGAAAGAGAATAACGGGTTCGGGACAGTATTCTGCATAGGCCCCTGCGCCCAAAACAAACGACACGTCTTGCAGTGCACAGTTGGCCGTCATGGAGTGGATCTTCTCCGCAGCCTGATTGGTAATATGGACTTGAGCCATGTCGCCCAGATCGAATTGGAGGGTTGCCCGATCGCCCTGAATCAGTCCGCCCGCGGGTGTTTGGACGTACACCACCGCCATACCGGGCAGGGCCGGGTCCAAATACCAGGGCCGGGTCAGATGGAAAGGGTGGGAAACAAACGAACGCCGGAGACGGGTCTTGCCTGAGTCTGCGGCAAAGGTCAGCGTGCACGCGCCCGACTTGCCGGCCGAACCAGCCGGACGTTGATCGAGCGCATCAGACAGGTAGGGCTGAAACGACTGTGGCCAGAAAGCGGCATCAAGAGAGCGGTCCGGTCGGGAGGCGTCAGGCTCAGACACTGGCATCGGGGGGAGGCCGCTAGACAAAGAGCAACTCGCGTTCAATCCACTCGCCCACGTCTTGAATCCCCAGCCCGGTTTTACAGTTGGTGAGCAGAACGGGCCGGGTACCGCGAGCGTGGTGGGCATCCTGGGTCATCGCGTCAAGATTTGCGCCAACATGGGGGGCAAGATCGACCTTGTTGATAATCAGGAGGTCTGAACGGGTAATGCCCAGCCCCCGCTTGCGTGGAATGTCGTCGCCCCCGGCCACGTCGATGACAAAAACAAAGGCGTCGGCGAGTTCCGGAGAATACGTTGACGCCAGATTGTCCCCGCCACTCTCCAGGATAATGAGGTCCAGGGCGGGGAATTGTTCCTCCAGCTGACGGACCGCTTCCAGATTCATGGTCGGATCTTCGCGAATGACCGTGTGTGGGCAGGCGCCGGTCTCAACGCCGACAATGCGGTCCGGGGAGAGGAAGCCCCGATTCCGCAGGCGTTGGGCGTCCTCCTGGGTCAGAATATCATTGGTGATAACCGCGATCTGCTTCCCCTGGCGCTGAAGATACGGCACCACATGTTCAATCAGCGCAGTCTTTCCCGAGCCGACCGGCCCACCGATACCGAGACGGGGAACTTCAGCATAGCCTGTCATACAGCCTCATCTTCGTCTGAGGAGAGGAAGCCCTGCTCTGCCGCTCTGAGGAGCGCCCGTTGCCGAACGCTGGCATCCTCTGTATTCCCCTCGGTCAAACCGTTCAAGCCGAAGACCGTCCGTTGCCCACCGAATGGGACCAGTTGTACGACCTTCTCTTCTCCCGGCTCAAAACGAACAGCCGTACCGGCTGGAATATCAAGCCGCAGACCAAAAGTCGTGGCCCGAGGAAAACGCAACGCCCGATTGGCCTCGAAGAAGTGATAATGCGAACCCACCTGAATAGGTCGGTCTCCGGTGTTGAGCACTGTGACGGACCGCACGGGTCGCCCGGCATTCAAGACGACTGCGCCTTCAGCCGGAAGGATTTCCCCAGGGATCAGCGTGGAAGCCGTTTTTTCGTCCGGCATGGATACCTCTCTTGTCTTTCGTCGCCCTCAGTTCTATCTGCCGGATGTTCTTAGAGCAATAATCTTGGAGCAATAATCTTGCCGAGGTATATGAAGAGGAAGCCAGTTGGTTTACTCAGGTTTGATGAAAAATATGCTGAATTTATAGGCCCGAAAACCAACACTTTGTATAATCATAGGGCAGGTTGATGATTCTTGAACAGGTTGAGAAGAAAAATAGTGCTCCTGTGTAAAAAAATGAAGACCGCCTGTAACTCCCTTTTTCTTTTTCGGTATATCGAGTCTGGGTATATCGTGGCCGGAAATTTTTCATAGCCTCCCAAAGTCTGGCCTCTATTTTGCTCCTCTCCTCGACTCTGTCCGAATCGTTCGCAGTCGAAAGGAAGGAGTACACAAGAATATGGGAGGAAAAGGAAGACGCGGCTTCGTCGCACGGGCCCGTCTGATTGCAGGCATTGTTATCAGCACCCTGATGACGACCCCGGTGCTGGCAGACGAGCTCAGCGAGTTGCGCCAACAACTCGCTGCGCAGCACAAGGTCATGCAGGCTCTTGAGAGCCGCATGATGGAACTCGAAACAAAGGAAAAGGAGCGTACCGAAAAAGGCGTTGATTTCGGTTACAAAGCCGGAACCCGCAAGAAGGGCCTTGCCGCGGAAGATGTGTATGACAATGGGTTTTTTATCCGCAGCAAGGATGGGCGTTACTCGATCAACCTCAACGGTTTCCTGCAGGCCAGATATACCCTGACTGCACCGAACAAGGGGAAAAGCCGCAACAACTTCGACGTTGCCCTGGCCCGACTGGCATTCTCCGGGAATGTCTTTGATCCCAAAGTCAAATATTTTTTCCAGTACGAGGCCACGACGTTCGGCAACAGCAACACCACCAGCATGCTCGACTGGTGGATGCAGTACAGCCATTCTCAGTACCTGAACGTGCAGGCCGGTCGTTTCATTCTGCCCTATAGTCGGCAGTTCTACACCCATCCGGGTAATCTGCTGTTCCCCGACCTGTCCGTGGCAGACTATGCATTCAACCTGCAGCGCGCGGTCGGCGCCAACATCAGCGGCAAGGTCGGCAAGCTGTCCTACCACGGCGTGGTGACCAACAGCATCCGGGCGCTGGACGCCGGCGGGCAGCAGAACACCGGGGGCGAAGTCGCCTGGCAGGGACGCCTGGAATACGACCTGCTGGACGCCTACGGCTATCTGGAAAGCTCGCCGACTCCGGCCCTGTCCCCGCAGCTATCCATCGGGATTGCCGCGGCTTTCAATCCGGTGGACGACCCCTCCGGCTTTCAGAACGTCAGACGCGGCGACCGCACGACTAACGTCACCGTGGACGGCGGGTTTCGCTACCTGGGCTTTACCGCCCAAGCCGCTGGCTATTTTCGGCGCAACAATTATGAACACCTGAACGAGATCGGCCACGACTGGGGTTATTACGGACAGCTCGGCTATTACCTGACCGACAAGCTGGAGCTGGCCGCGCGCGTCTCCGGGGTGGACTTCCAGTTTGCCAACTATGTCCGAACGGCAGGCGACGTCCGGGAGTACACGGCCGGCCTCAACTATTATCTGTACGGCCACAACGTGAAGCTTCAGATGGACTACAGCTATCTGGACGGCGACCCGTTTCTCGGTCGGGCCACGAATGCCGACCAGGTCCGGGTGCAAACCCAGATTCTGTTCTAACGATGCAGTAACCGCATGACGAAAAGGAGAAGTCGAATGATGACCTTATTGACCTGTGTTCCCCGCCGTGCGCGGCTCGCGGCCGCCCGCCTGATGCTTCCGGTCGGCCTGCTGGTCGGATTATTCACTTGGTTACCGGCCGCCCAGGCGGCCGACCCCATTAAGGTTGGCATCCTGCACTCGCTGAGCGGGACCATGGCGATTAGTGAAACCTCGCTGAAGGATGTGGCCCTGATGGCGATTGAAGAAATTAACGAGGCCGGTGGGCTTTTGGGGCGTCCGGTCGAGCCGGTTGTGGTTGACCCGGCCTCTGACTGGCCGCTCTTTGCCGAAAAGGCACGTGAGTTGATCCAACAGGAAAAAGTCGCGGTTGTCTTTGGCTGCTGGACCTCGGTGTCCCGCAAATCGGTCCTGCCCGTCTTTGAAGAGCTGAACGGCTTGCTGTTCTATCCGGTCCAGTACGAAGGCGAAGAGTCTTCTTTCAATGTGTTCTACACTGGCGCGGCGCCAAACCAGCAGGCGATTCCGGCTGTCGAATATCTGATGAGCGAGGACGGCGGTGGAGCGGAACGCTTCGTGTTGCTGGGCACCGACTATGTCTATCCCCGGACGACGAATAAGATTCTCAATTATTTTCTGGAATCCAAAGGGGTGGCCAAAGCAGACGTTATGGAGCTCTATACGCCATTCGGGCACAGCGACTATCAGACCATCGTGGCCGACATCAAGAAATTTGCTGTTGGTAAACAGACCGCGGTTGTTTCGACGATTAACGGCGACTCGAACGTTCCGTTCTACAAAGAGCTGGCCAACCAGGGGCTGAAGGCTGAGGACATTCCCGTTGTCGCCTTCTCGGTCGGCGAGGAAGAACTGCGCGGTATCGATACCGCCCCGCTGGTCGGCCATCTGGCGGCGTGGAACTATTTTATGTCGGTCGATACCCCCGAGAACAAAGGCTTTGTGGCCAAGTGGAATGCCTATGTGAAAAAACATCAATTGCCCGGTGGCGAGAAGCGGGTGACCAACGACCCGATGGAAGCCACCTATATTGGGATCCGAATGTGGGCCCAGGCAGTCGAACAAGCCCAGACAACCGACGTTAATGCCGTGCGCCAGGCCGTCGGCAATCAGGTGGTGCGCTCACCCTCCGGCTTCGACATCAGCATGGATGCCAAGAACCACCATCTGCACAAACCGGTCCTGATTGCTGAGGTCCGTGAAGACGGCCAGTTCGACATCGTCTGGAACACCAAAGGCCCCGTTCGGGCCCAGGCCTGGAGTCCTTTTATCCCGGACAGCGCCAAAAAGGTTGCAGACTGGACCTATCCCTGGGTGTGTGGCAACTGCACCGAGCCCAAGTTCAGAAACTAGGGGCTCTCTCTGCCCGTGACGGACTGGTGCCGTCATATAACCGGGGAATTCGTTCCCCGGTAAGCATTTTCTGGCTGAAACAGTATGAAGAGAGACAGAGAGTTGAGACAGAGAATAGAGACAGAGAGGAACCCCCTTCTCTCTATCCCTATCTCTATCTCAACTCTCTGTCTGTCTCTCATTCTGCTGCTCGGCCTCCCGTCTTCCAGTGGTGCCACGACGGAGGGGAAAGACCTTGCCTCTCTCCTTCAGGGCCTCGGAGCCAAGAGTCGTCGGGATGTCCGAACGGCAATAACGGCGCTCGGCAGGCTGAACGACCCTGCGGCACTGCCCGCTCTTGAAGCTTTGGGCGACCGACGTCTGCGGGTCGATAAGGCCGGACTCGTCTACATCATCAAAGCCGAAGACGGCAGCCTGCGCGACGCGCTCAGTGGGGAAACCGTGGAACTGGACGAGGCATCGCTGCGGACGCCCCGGATTAATAATGCGGTGCGACGCGCGCTGCGGCCGGTTATTGCTCAACTTCAGTTAAGCTCACCCGACGTTGTCGTACGCCTGGCCGCGGCACAAGAGCTGACCAAACGTCCGCGTCCCGAGATGATGGACATATTGCAAGCTGCCTTGGAGCGCGAGACCGAGGCGGCGGTGCGGGACGTCCTGGCCGTGTCTCTGGCGCAAATGCAGCTCCAGAGCGAAGACCAAACGGTGCGTCTCGCCGCCATTCGGATGATAGGTGAATCCGGGAACCTTGGATTGCGGCCCCAGTTGGAAGCTTTGGTCGCGACGAACGCAGATGGATCGTTTGCCGAGGATGATCCGGAGGTGCGCGCCGCGGCCGAGGCCGCGCTGTCGAGTTTTGAACGTACCCAGTTTCTGATCAACAGCCTCGGAAATCTCTTCTACGGGGCGAGTCTGGGCAGTGTATTGCTCCTGGCGGCTCTTGGTCTGGGGATCACGTTTGGCCTCATGGGTGTCATTAATATGGCCCACGGCGAAATGTTGATGCTCGGCGCGTACGCCAGCTACGTGGTCCAGGGGATCTTTCAAGAGAGCTTCCCGGCGTGGTTTGACTGGTATCTGGCGGTGGCGATCCCGGCCGCCTTTGGGGTGTGCCTGCTGACGGGGATGATCCTGGAACGCGGGGTGATCCGCTTTTTGTACGGCCGCCCCTTGGAAACCTTGCTCGCCACCTGGGGCATCAGCCTCGTGCTGATTCAGAGTGTGCGCCTCATCTTTGGGGCTCAAAATGTGCAGGTGGCCAATCCAGCCTGGCTGTCGGGCGGTATCGAGGTCCTGTACGGCGTCGTTCTGCCGTATAGTCGGTTGGCCATCATCCTGTTTGTCGCGCTGGTGGTCGGCTTGGTCTGGCTGATTCTCCAGCGGACCCGCCTCGGCTTACAGGTCCGAGCCGTCACCCAGAACAGACCCATGGCGTCCTGTATGGGCATATCGGCGGGCCGGGTTGATATGTGGACTTTTGGCCTGGGTTCGGGTATCGCCGGTCTGGGTGGGGTGGCGCTGTCCCAGATTGGCAATGTCGGGCCGGAACTGGGCCGCCTGTATATTGTCGATTCGTTCATGGTCGTGGTGCTGGGCGGGGTCGGGAATATCGCGGGTACCGTGGTGGGGGCGCTGAGTCTGGGTTTGGTCAATAAGCTGCTCGAACCGGTCGCCGGTGCAGTATTGGGAAAAATTGGCGTGCTCATTTTTATTATCTTATTCATCCAGCAGCGACCCCAAGGTTTATTTGCGCTCAAGGGACGTCTGGCGGAAAGCTAAGTCGGTGGTGAGTTCCTCATTGTCTGAGACTTCTCCAGAGCCGCTGGTCGCCGACCCGCCGGCGCAGCCAGCGGGGCAGCCTGAGCAGTCCGGCTCCGTGTTGACGACCCTGCTGCGGCTTCATACCCGGGGTGAGTGGAGCCTGATCGGGCTGCTCCTTTTCCTTGGGGCGATCGTCATTCCCGGCCTGAATCTTTTGCCGGCTGACTCGGCGTTCCACTTCCCGGACTATCTCATCCCGCTGCTCGGGAAGTTCATGTGCTACGCCCTGGTTGCCCTGGCCGTGGATCTGATCTGGGGCTATGCCGGCATTCTCAGCCTGGGGCACGGCGTGTTCTTTGCGCTGGGCGGCTATGCCATGGGGATGCATTTGATGCGGGCCATCGGGACGGAGGGGGTCTATCGGAGCGAACTGCCGGACTTCATGGTCTTTCTCGATTGGAAGGAACTGCCGTGGTACTGGTATGGCTTCAGCAACTTTGGGTTTGCCCTGGGGATGGCCCTCTTCGTGCCTGGGATCCTGGCCTATATCTTCGGGTTTTTTGCCTTTCGCTCGCGCATTCGTGGGGTCTATTTCTCTATCATTACCCAGGCCATGACCTACGCGCTGATGCTGCTGTTCTTCCGCAACGACACCGGATTCGGCGGGAATAACGGTCTGACAGACTTTAAGCGCCTGCTGGGGTTTTCACTGCAAGAACCGACGACCAAGTTGGGGCTCTACGTGACCTCTGTGGTGGTCCTGGTGCTCGCCTATCTGACCTGCCGCTATCTGGTCACGTCGAAGCTGGGACGGGTACTCATGGCCGTTCGTGATGCGGAGAGCCGTTTGATGTTCTGCGGCTATAACCCGCATGGCTATAAACTCTTCCTCTGGACCCTGTCTGCCATGCTGTGCGGTTTGGCGGGCGCGCTATACGTCCCCCAGGTGGGAATTATTAATCCCAGCGAGATGCAGCCCGCCAATTCCATTGAGATGGCGATCTGGGTCGCGGTCGGTGGTCGTGGTACCCTGTCCGGTGCCCTGCTCGGCGCCTTTTTGGTCAACGGCGTCAAAAGCTGGTGTACTGCTGCGTTTCCCTATCTGTGGCTGTATATTCTCGGAGGGATGTTTATTGTCGCCACCCTCTTTCTGCCCCGTGGTGTGGCCGGTCTGTTGCGTTGGCAGACCAAGTCGCAGACGGGTGAGACGAGAGGATAGCCGCCGGACCTGGGACGGTCAGATGAATCGGGATATACCGCAGGAAACTATCGATCAGGGCGGCAGCCCGGCAATGGCCCATGTGGCCCGGCCCGGCCTGGATACCAGCCACGGCGTCATTCTCTATGTTGAAAATGTGACGGTGAGCTTTGATGGCCTGAAAGCCCTGAATGCGCTGAATCTGTATCTCAACGCCGGTGAGCTGCGCTGTCTGATTGGTCCTAACGGCGCCGGTAAAACCACCCTGTTGGATGTCATCACCGGTAAGACACGGCCGGACACCGGCACGGTGTTTTTTGGCAATAACCTGGACCTGACGCAACTGTCGGAATACGACATCGCCCTGGCCGGCATCGGCCGGAAGTTTCAGCGACCGACCATCTTCCACGGCCATACCGTCTTCGAAAACCTCGAGTTGGCCATGCAGGCGAATAAGAAGGTGTGGCATAGCCTGCTCGCCCGGCTGAGCCGGAAGCAGCACGAGCGCATTGCCTCGACCGCGGACACGATCGGCCTCATCGATCAGTTATACACCCGAGCCGGACTCCTCTCGCACGGACAAAAGCAGTGGTTGGAACTCGGGATGCTGCTGATTCAGGACCCGCAGTTGCTCTTGGTGGACGAGCCCGTGGCCGGTATGACCCACCAGGAGACCGAACGAACGGCCGAACTGCTGGTTTCGCTGGCCGGTAAACATACCGTCGTGGTGGTCGAACATGACATGGAGTTTGTCCGTAGCCTGGCCCGGACGGTGACGGTCCTGCACGAGGGCAGCGTCCTGGCCGAGGGCAGTATGGAAGAGGTGCAGAGCGACCCGCGTGTGGTCGAGGTCTATCTGGGAGCCTAGCCGGCCGAGGGCGACGATGATCCGTATTCAGGACCTGAATCAGTATTACGACGAGAGTCATATTTTATGGGATGTTGATCTCCACATCCCGGCCGGCTCGTGCACCTGCCTGATGGGCCGGAACGGGGTTGGCAAGACCACGCTGCTCAAGACCATCATGGGCATCCTGCCCATCGCCTCCGGCAGTCTCCAGTTTGAGGACACCGAGCTGGTTCGTCGCCCGGCGGCGCTACGGGCGCGCCTCGGCATCGGCTACGTGCCCCAGGGTCGCGAAATTTTCCCGCAACTGACCGTTGAGGAGAACCTGCGCATCGGTCTTCCGGCGCGTCGTGACAGGGTCGGGTCTATCCCCGAGTCGGTGTTCCGTTTCTTTCCCGTGTTCAAGCAAATGCTCGGACGCCAGGGCGGAGACCTGTCCGGCGGACAGCAGCAGCAGTTGGCCATAGGCCGCGCCTTGGTCCTGAACCCGAAGCTGCTGATTCTGGATGAGCCAACCGAGGGCATTCAGCCGAATATTGTCCAGGAGATCGGCGATATCCTGCTGCGGCTCAACCAGGAAGAAAACCTGACCATTTTATTAGTCGAGCAGAAACTGCCCTTTGCCCGCCGGGTGGCGGATGCCTTTGCCGTGATGGAAAAGGGCAGTGTGGTGGCCGACGGACCCATCGCCGCCTTGACGGATGACATTGTCCAGCGGCACTTATCAGTCTAGGCTCTCGCCATATGCATTTTACTCCGCACGAACAAGAGAAGCTGATGATCTACCTTGCCGCTCAACTGGCCCGTGACCGACAGGCGCGTGGGTTGAAGCTGAACTATCCCGAAGCCGTGGCCCTGATTACCAGCGCGGTGCTGGAAGGAGCCCGAGATGGTCAGTCCGTGTCGGAACTGATGTCGTATGGCGCGACCATCCTCGGTCGGGACGATGTAATGGACGGGGTGGCCGAGATGATTGATCTGGTGCAGGTTGAGGCCACCTTTCCGGATGGGACGAAGCTGGTCAGTGTCCACCAGCCGATTCGCTAGGTGAGGAGGGACGGATGAGTCGAACGATGGAACACCGTCGGTATGCCGAAATGTTCGGCCCGACCGTTGGCGACCGGGTCCGGCTGGCCGATACGGACTTAGTGATTGAAGTCGAGCAGGATCACACCCGGCCTGGGGACGAGGTAAAATTCGGTGGCGGCAAAGTCATTCGCGACGGTATGGGCCAGTCGCCCGTCCAAACCTCGACCCAAGGCGCGCCGGATCTGGTGATTACCAATGCGACCGTGGTCGATCACTGGGGCATTGTGAAAGCCGATGTCGGGGTGAAAGACGGCCGGATTTGCGGCATCGGCAAAGCCGGCAACCCTCTCCTGATGGAGGGCGTTTCGCCCGAACTGGTCATCAGCCCTGGGACGGAGATTCTGGCCGGAGAAGGGAAGATTCTGACTGCGGGCGGCATCGACGCCCACATTCATTTCATCTGTCCCCAACAGATCACCGAAGCCTTAGCCTCGGGCATCACGACGATGTTCGGCGGTGGGACTGGCCCGGCAACCGGCACCAACGCGACCACCTGTACACCGGGGCCGTGGAATATCGCCCGGATGCTCGAATCGATTGAGGACTTTCCCATGAATCTGGGTTTTCTGGGCAAGGGCAATGCCTCTCGTCCCGAAGCCTTACGTGAGCAGCTCGAAGCCGGTGCCATGGGGCTCAAACTCCACGAAGACTGGGGCTCGACGCCCGCCGCGATCGACTGCGCGCTGTCCGTGGCCGACGACTATGATGTCCAGGTCGCCATCCACACTGACACCCTGAACGAGACTGGCTATGTCGAGGACACGATTGCGGCATTTAAGGGCCGCACGATCCATACCTACCATACTGAGGGGGCAGGCGGGGGGCATGCGCCGGATATTATCAAGGTGTGCGGGTTTCCGAACGTCCTGCCGTCATCAACCAATCCGACCCGGCCCTTCACCGTCAATACCATAGACGAACACCTCGACATGCTGATGGTCTGCCACCATCTTGATCCTGGCGTTCCCGAAGACGTAGCCTTTGCCGAATCGCGTATTCGACCGGAAACGATTGCGGCCGAAGACGTGCTGCACGATCTGGGCGCATTCAGCATGATGGCTTCGGACTCCCAGGCTATGGGCCGCGTCGGGGAAGTGATTCTCCGCACCTGGCAAACCGCGCATAAGATGCGAGTCCAGCGCGGACGCCTGCCGGAAGAGACGGGAGAGAACGACAATTTTCGGGTCAAACGCTATATTGCCAAGTACACCATCAACCCGGCCCTAACTCACGGCATCGCCCACCAGGTTGGCTCGATTGAGGTGGGCAAGCTGGCCGACTTGGTGGTGTGGGAGCCGAAATTTTTTGGCGTCAAGCCGGAACTGATTCTCAAGGGTGGTTTCATTGCCTGGGCGGCGATGGGCGATCCCAACGCCTCAATTCCAACCCCCCAACCGGTATTCGGACGGCCGATGTTCGGCCATCTGGGTCGGGCCCCGGCCTCGCTGTCCGTAAGTTTTGTTTCGCGGGCCGCCTATGAACACGGCCTGGGTCAGCAATTACGGCTCCAGAAGCCGCTCGTCCCTGTCCAGGGTTGTCGGAGTGTGGGAAAAAAAGACCTGATCCATAACCAGGCCCTGCCGGAGATAGAGGTCAACCCGGAGACCTACGTCGTCAAAGCCGACGGTGAAATACTCACCTGCGAACCGGCCCAGGTCCTCCCCCTCGCCCAACGCTATTTTCTCTTTTGACGAGACAAAAAGGCTCACGGGTTTCCCCTCCCTTACCCCTGTGGGCCTTTTCGGTCAGGCCGACTCCGGTGCTGAAAATTTTGTAGCTATCACTAAGCTCTCACGGTCGCCTCACCGTCGAGAGGAAGGAGGGAGTACGGATATGAGAGTCAGAGGAGGTTTTGTCGCCCAGGTCCGTCTGATTGCTGGCCTTGTTCTCAGCACCCTGACGACCCCAGGGCTAGCCGACGAGCTCAGCGAGTTACGCCAGCAACTCGCTGAGCAGCACAAGGTCATGCAGGCCCTGGAACGCCGTATGCGGGAGCTGGAAGCCAAAGAGCAGGAACGGACCGAGCACGGGGTCGATTTTGGTTATGTGGCCGGAACGCGCAAGCAAGGCTGGGCGGCCGAAGATGTGTATGACAATGGATTTTTCATCCGCAGCAAAGATGGGCGCTACTCGCTCAGCCTGAACGGCTTCCTGCAGGCTCGATATACGCTGACCGCCCCGGATACGGGCAGAAGTCGTAATAATTTCGACGTGGCCCTGGCACACTTGGCGTTTTCCGGGAATGTCTTTGATCCCAAAGTCAAATACTTCTTTCAGTATGAAACGACTACTCTCGGCAACAGCAACCGATCGACCCTGCTCGACTGGTGGATGCAGTACAGCCATTCCCCATACCTGAGGGCGCAGGCCGGTCGCTTTCTCCTGCCCTATAGCCGTCAGTTCTACGCCCACCCCGGCCATCTGCTGTTCCCAGACCTGTCCGAAGCGGATTATGCCTTTAATTTACACCGGGCGATCGGCTTGCATCTGAGCGGGAAAGTGGGCCGGCTGTCCTACCACGGGCTGGTCACCAACAGTATCCGGGCGCTGGATGCGGGCGGACAGCAGAACGCCGGCGCAGAAGTCGCCTGGCAAGGGCGTTTGGAATACGACCTCCTTGACTCATATGGTTATCTGGAGAGCTCCCCGACCCAGGCTGCCACACCACAGCTTTCAATTGGAGTTGCGGCGGCCTTTAACCCGGTCGAGCAGGCCTCCCGCTTTCAGAACGTGATGCCCGGCGACCGCACGACCAACGTCACCATTGACGGCGGCTTCCGCTATCAGGGTTTCAGTGTCCAAGCCGCAGGCTATTACCGCCGTAATAATCTCGAAGCCCTCGACGAGATCGGCCATGACTGGGGCTACTACGGCCAGATTGGGTATTATCTCACGGAAAAACTGGAAATCGCTGGCCGCGTCTCCGGGGTGGACTTTCAGTTCGCCAATAACCCCCGAACGGCGGGGGATGTACGAGAATATACAGGAGGGGTCAACTACTACCTGTACGGCCACCGCCTCAAACTCCAGGTGGATTACAGTTTTCTGGATGGGGAGCCGTTTGTGGAGGGGAGCACGAGTGCCGATCGCCTGCGGGTCCAGACCCAAATCCTATTCTGAGATCGAGCTGGTTATTATTAAGTATTACTAATAAATAAAACAAATTTAATTCAGTGTAACTTATCTTGCGAAAATCAGATACCTGGGCTATATTCCTCTTCGTTCTCTTGAACATCGTTCAAGACATCGTCGTCAGGTCCTCCCCGTCCTGACGATGATTTAAGGCCCGCAGGTTTCCCCTCCTTTACCCTGCGGGCCTTTTCTTTTTCTGGAGATCAGACGCTAAACACGTGAATGGACGCTGCCGCGTTTTCGCCCCCAAGGACGCCGCCACCGTTTTCGGTCAGGCCGACCCTGGCATCCGCGACCTGACGCTCACCGGCTTCGCCCCGGAGCTGCCAGAATATCTCACAGATCTGGGCAACACCGGTCGCACCGACCGGATGACCCTTGGCCAAGAGACCGCCGCTGGGATTGACCGGGCAGCCGCCGCCAAGCTGGGTCACGCCCTCGTCAATGAGCTTCCCGCCCTCGCCGGCTTGGCACAGGCCCAGCTCCTCATACACCAGGAGTTCGGCCGGCGCGGTGGCGTCGTGGGCCTCGACAACCTGGAGATCCTCCGGCCCAAGCCCGGCTTGCTCGTATGCCTTGTGGGCGACTGACGGGACGATACCGGGAGAATCGGCTGCGTGTTCCTTGCTTGAACCCAGGGTCGAAGCCTTGACATAGACGGGTCGGGAGGTGAGTTGGCGGGCTTTGTCGGCTGTGGTCACCAGGACCGCGGCTGCGCCGTCGCCAATGGGCGAACACATCATGCGGGTGAGTGGGTCAGCAATGAGCGGCGCGGCAAGAACCTCTTCGACGGAGCGCCGGGTTTGATACTGGGCATGCGGGTTCAAACTCCCGTTGGTGTGATTCTTGGCGGCGATGCGGGCAAACTGTTCCTGTGTCGTGCCGTAGCGCTGCATATGCTGGCGGGCGAGGTTGGCATAATAGTCCATAAAAACGCTGCGGGACTGACCGGCCCCCGCGCTTTGCTCGCCGCTCATCTCTCTGGCAAAAGTATCGGCCTGCTCAAGATCGATGGCGCTGCCTATCGCCTCAAACGTCCGTTGCTTATCCGGGTGAAAGAGCTTCTCCATCCCGAGCGCGAGCACAACGTCATACATCCCGGACGCGACGTAGAGCCAGGCCAGATGAAAGGCGGTGGAAGAACTGGCACACGCGTTTTCGGTATTAATGACCGGGATGCCGCCAATACCGAGCTCGCGCAGCACGACCTGACCCCGGATACACTCCTGTCCGGTAATCAGGCCGGCCACCGCATTCCCAACGGCCGCGGCCTCGATATCCGGCGTGCTGACCCCGGACGATTGTACGGCGCCTTCAATCGCCTCCCGGGCCAAATCCTTCATGCTGCGATCCACATGTTTGCCAAAGCGCGTCATCCCCGCTCCAACGAGTGCAACCTGTCGCATACCGTTCCCCTTTCCTGTAGATGTGAGAGCCCCCAGTCTACCAGGGGAGGGGAATGAGTAAACATGCCCTCAACAGATATACAGAAGTCGGCATGTTTACTCATTGAAGGCAGAAAGGAGGCAGACCGGATGGAAGACGCCCTTGCGATTATCGGTCAATGGATCGGTCTGGTGAAGTCGGCCAAGTTGTCCATTGCAGAAGTGAGTCGGGATTGTGAAGAACGCGTGGCAGCCGGAGTGGTCAGTGCCGAGGAGGATTTTCAGGAAGCGGTAAGCGCCGTGTTTGAAGCGCTTAGTACGCTCCAAGTGCGCCTGGAAGAACAAGAGGAATTGCTGGAATCGGAACTGGAAGATGAAGAGGCGTGATACGAATGCAGTCGGAAATGTCGGATTACGCTAGGCTAATCCGACCTACGGGCTGTTGTACGCGACTTGTAGAGGAATCTCTGATTAAGCTATTCTCATAAAGAATAGCATGGATGAACTACCGGTGTTCCGCAGCCGAACGGAATAGTTGCGAAACTTTCGGCTTTTTTGCCTGTTTTTTTGGGCAATTTTATGGGGATTTAAGGCGGGTAAAAGGGTAATTAGCGCTGTTTTCCATTAGTCAAACTCATACATTTTCATTTTTTTGGAGCCTGGAGAGGGGCTCTGAGGCCGCCCTGGGTGGCTGTTTTTGCGCAGCACCCCGTTTTTTGGGGGGGAATGCAGGCTAAGTGCCTGTTTTTATTGAAAGTGGGTCGCTGAAGGGTGCGCAAATGAGGGTAAAAAGTGCGAAATATCTGCGAAAAAACACACGGATTTGCGCAATACGGGGGTGTTTTGCGCAGGATCTGCGCAATCAGGCTGGCGTGGATGATGGGGTGGCCGAGTTTTGGAAAGTCGGGAAGAATGCGCTCCGGCAGACCCAGCCGCGCTTGCTGGCCTAATCTATCTCAAGCCGAAGAGGCTTGGCAGACAGTGGCCTCGACGTGTACCGCTCTGAGGCTGCCACCGGCTGGAGAGAATACGATGCATAGACTGGGCCGCGGATAGCATCGGGAATATCGCCCTGAAACTCCGCCCACCAATCCTCCCATCTGGGATGATCCTTCAGCGTGACTACCTTGGACCAGATGCCTGACGCATCCCTCCATAAGTCCAGATCAATACAAGCCTGGCGAAAGTCCTGGCCGTACCGTCCTCCTGGATCAATAGCAAATCGGTACTGCTTGCGACCGCTCTGGTCAATAATCCGACTGAGATATCTTTCCCCCAACGCCCACGCGTCGTTCAATGCCCGATGCGGCATTGGAATAATCCCATGTGTCCAGCAGAGCATTTCCAGGCTTTGTGATGGCGCCCCGTCCTCCTTCCATTCATAGTCTTTTTGCGAACAGAGCCAAGTCGTTTCAAACAGCCAGCAGGTCAGATTAGCGAAGCGCAATCCGACATCTCCCTATGCGTTACCGCCGCACTTTCGTCCCTGGGGCGACCTATTTCTTCACCGTCGTCACGGCCCACCGCCGCCCGGTGTTCCGCGAAGCCATGGCTCGTGACCTCCTGCGTCACGCCCCACGTTCTCAAGAAGTTTCTTCATCCGCTTGCTTCGATAATCCAGGAAACCGGAGACATTTGCGATGGAGCCGACAGGACAACTCCACTCGAAATTGTCTGGAATCCAAACCGAGTCCGGCGTCTTTTCAATCAGTGGCGGTGGGGCGAGGCGGCAGACCGGACTATACAGCGCGTATGCCTTCCGCAGGAGCAGCACGCGCAGAGTGCCTGCGAAGTCGGTCGGCTTCAGAAAGGTCGATGGCACATAAGCGGCGTTTGCGGCGCTGGTGTACAGTCCGAAGAGCAACGGGGGCTCTGCTGTTCCAGCGCAGTCGAACTCTTCCCGCCAACGGTTCTTGTGTTCCTTGTGGTCGGCGAGGTGGGCTAATTGGTATCCGGGAGGGCCGGATTTACGGAAGGGCTTCCCCGTCAGCACGAATGCCCACAGATGTTTCGGATAATCGTTATCGTCCAGGCTCAGGCAGTGCGGCGGTAAGGAATTGTTCGAGCCTCTTCCTCTGAACTGTGCGATTTCGTCACTCCCTGCGTAGCGTCTGACGCCAGGAAATGCACAAGGAGAGCCTGCCCACAGATAGATGTTCGACTCTATGCCCAATGCGTCGAGTTTGGCTGACCACTCGTCGCTTCTTCGCCTATTGTCATCGACGACGGTTTGTATGATGTCCGGCCTCAAGAACCGGACCAGCGGAGTGAGAGCCTTGGCGAGTTGGAGGAGGGCGTCCTCGCTTGGCTGCGGCCATTCGGGCCACTGCGCTGTTGGTGTTCGGTGATGGATGGACTGCGTTCGGCGTGAAGAGACGTTTTCCACCCTGCCGTTGTTCGCCCGAAACTCGCGATAGAGGGCTACTGCGCTTTTCAGTGTGGCCGTGCCGTTTCTGACATCGCCCGTGATCTCGATCTGGTGTTTCGGCGTCCTGCTCCGGCGCCCGTCTTCAGTCGTGTATGTCAACCGTGCAAGAATACCTTCCAGGTGGTCCCTGCGGTAGTGCTCGTCCAGGTCTCCTTCGGCTCTTTCCACTCGCCTACAGTTACTGATGCGGCTACCGACTGTCCGTGCGTTCATTCCCCGATCAAACAAGTAGCGCCCAAAAGCATCGTCTACCATCCGCGGTCTCTTCCTTATCTGCTCGACTTCTATTCCCCGTTGACGTGCAGGGCAAGGGCGCGGCCAGCGGGCGGGGTAGCCGGTGTGGCGTGCATAGTGCGTTACAAGGCGTTGCTGTTTAGATAGCCGCTAATCGGGGTTTGACCGGAGATTCCTCTCGGATTATTTGGGTACTGGATCATTTTGCTCTGTAAGACGTTGATTCAGCGTAAAGGGAGCTGTCCTTTCTACCTTCCAATCTTCCGCCCGCTCAGTCCCGGTTCTCTGGCGAGCAGGGCACGGACCGGGACGAGTGAGGGGAGGCCGAGAACGGCACACAGAGCCTCATCAATGCTGATGCGGACCGGGTCGGCATCCAACTGCGCCAGCGGGGCGAGCGATTTCGAGGCTGCCTCGTCGTAGGCGTTGGCAAGTATTGTGAGTTGTTCTTGCGTGAGACTCCGTACATCAAGGACCGGCATTGATTCCCAGGCCGGCTGCTTCATCTGCATCCAGGCACTCCGTGTGACCGTTCGTCTACCAAAATAAAAGAGCAAGCTCAGGGTAGAATTGAGCCATACAAGCAATGCCTTCCGTTGCGGCTCATCCAACTGTGAGTCGTTGAAAGCCCACCACGTGTTGCCGAGAACTTTCTCCTCAAATCCCACTGTCAAAACCGAGTGGGTGATGGGCCACAATCTCTCGACGAGAAGTATTCGACCCGCACGCTCCCAGAGATGAGACCCGTAGTGTGGGCCACGCGGGGAGTCCTTCCACTCCAGCAGGTTGCAGTTGGGCATCTGAGCGATGGTCAGCACCTCGTCCGACTTGTGCCCCCAGAAGCCCGGAAATGGTGTCCAGTCGGATTTTGTGACCTTGAACCCTTCGTGTATCCGCTTCCGGTCCGGGCCGAGCGCGCCGAGCGTATCGAGTTGACTCAGGGGAATCGACGTTTTTTCCGTAGAGCCTGGAATCGACAGCCTGCCATGCGCTAAGTGCCAGGAAATACGCAGCAATTCCACTTGGGCAAAGAGCGCGCCGAGCCAAATGTCATCCGTCGATGCAGCGGGAAGCGTCATCAATTCAGCAAGTTTTCCTTCCCCCGATATGGCTCCAGTGATGCCAGCCTCTTCAATACCGACAACGGAACCAACATGCTCAATCGCGTTCGCCAGGTGCATGGCCTCATGAATCGAGCGCGGGTTGCGCCACAGACTGATACAGGTCGTTCTGCCCGGCTTTTCCCCAATGTCGAGCTTGCGGGCAATGAACAACAGTTCGGACAGGTCGGTGTTTTCCGAGAAATTGGGCCGCTCGGCGTCATGGCTCGAAACCACGGTTTCCAGATGGTAGCTCTCGGCGAGCAGCTTACGCGTCGGCCCCCAGGCTTCGCCCGAAGCCAACGCCGCCGGCAGCACAAACGCCAGCCGTCCGTCAACCTCCAGGTGCTTGTCGGCTAGGGCAACAAAGACGCTACCCAGACCCGCGGTCGCACTTGCCGGCAGGTGCTTGAGGCGCTTTTTGAGGTCTTTTTGCAGGACTCCGCGTTCGTCCGGTAGGGAACCGAAGAGCAGGTTGCCGCCGACGCTACGGACAAAGGGCGGATTCATCACACATAGATGCAGCCTGGGCAAGGTGGCGATCGTTTCCCGCGACATGGATGCGCCGGTGCGAATCGTCTCAATCTGCGAATAGTCGAGCGCCATCTGTGTTTTGCGCTCTCTGCTGTCGAGAAAATCCAGGCTGCCCAAACGCGCCCGCCCCTGGTCAACGCCGAGCGGCATGACAAACAGATTCATCCGTACAAAGGCAATATCCGGGGCGAGCAGGGCCAGGGTGGAGGCTGTCAGGTGCACGGCTGAGGGCAGCACGTCATAGCCGTGCAACATATTCTCCATCAGCGTCCGATGGAGCGTCGAAAGCTCCTGCTGGCCCAGCGGCCTGTCTGAGGCCGCGCGTGTTCTGATGTATTCGTCGGAAAATGCCTGGGCTGCGGCCATCAGTAGCGTGCCCGTTCCGCAGGCCAGGTCGGCCACCTTGAATTGGGCCAATTCCGCGGGGTCGCCCAAGTCCTGTTTCCAGTCCGCGGCCAGGGTCAATTTGAGCAGCAGGGTGGCGGCTGGCACTGACGTGTAATAGGTGCCGAGATATTTTGCTTCATGCAGCAGCCAGTGATAGATGCGTCCCATCAGGTCATGGCGTAAAGCGGCCTGTTTCTCGCAAATGGATTTGGCTTGTGAGAGCACTGCACTGACGGCCTGTGTGGTGCTGAGCGCGCTGGGCAGTTCATCCAGTACGCGCTCACCGAGCTGGAAAATCGGCACATAGTTGATGTTCTCCCATATCCAGCGCCAATGCTTTGCAATAGCTCCGACTAAATCGACTTCCTTTTCAATTTTGCGCAGCGGAGTGATCCGGCCATCCGTCATGGCTAACTGTTCTTGAAAAATCAGTGCGTTGGCCAGTACCAGGGCCGAGACCTTGGCGGCCGTCTCACGCCGACCTTCGGCTTTGTCTGGCGTCTCGCCTTTGGGCGGTGTGATACCGAGAATTTTTGACAGACGGTCACATGCCCCTGTTTGGCCCAGCCAGAGTTGCGTGACGCTGACCAGACGGCCATGCAGCGCTTTGGCTGTCCGTTCAACGATGTCATCTTGGCTCAATGCTTCTTGCGCCCGGCGTAGGGCTTCCATCAGCGCAGCCGGATTCCCCTCGAACCATTCATCGCCCTCGGAGGTCTCGGTCATAATGCAGTAGCGCAATCGTGCATCGGAGAGCATGTCAAGAATCTTCGTGGTGGGTGTGGTGCGGAGTGCGACGGGATAGACGGTTGCGGCAGCAATGTGGGCAATCCCGGCCCGGACGCGCTTGCGGGCGTCATCCAAGACGATCTGTTCCGCGTTCGGTACGTCGGCAAACTTGCCTTCGATGACGGTACGCAGACCACGCAACTGAAACAGCACATCTGGCCGGTGTCTGCCGTGCAGATGAATGGTTTCCGCATCGGCGGTGACGCCGAGCTTGGAGATCAACACGGCCAGTTGCGTATTGACCACTTCTTCACGATTGCGCTGCTTCGGCATCGGTATTGGCAAGTCCTTCTTTGTGTCTCATCGCATTGTATTTTGTCATGGAGGGTAGAGTGTATCCGCTCCTGAGCCTCAAACAGCCGGAAATCGAATCGGTCCGGGTCCGTGATCCAGCGCCCACGCGGTGCGCGTCAGACGGGCAGGGCGCGCCTCTGCTCGGCGATGTGAAACTTCAGCTTCTTGCTCGGCTTCATCGACGGCAACGGGCTGAACCGGAGCTTGTAGTTCGCGGGGGATACCTTGAGCGTAAAGTAGTGCGCGACCATAAGCACGTTGACGGCCAGTTGCAGGTCCATCGATCGGGAGCCAAGACAGGTGTGCGTACCCAGCCCGTAGGGTGCGTACCCGGAACCGAGGTGCTCATTACGCGGAGGCAGATAGCGATCAATATCGAAGGTGAAGGGGTCAGGAAAGACATCGTCCATGTAATGCGCGGCGGTCTGGGCAATGTAGAGCTGTGACCCCACTGGTAGTTCGTAGCCCTCGACCACACACGAATTCATCACGGTTCGTACAGACATCGGGACAATCGGGTACATGCGCAGACACTCTATGAGGAAGCGGTGCGTGACGTCGATCTCGGTTGGGGTGAGGTCCTCGCCATCCGGATCGCCGTTGCCAAACAGGGCATCGGCTTCACTCTGGATTTTGGCGTGGAGCTCAGGCTGCGATGCCATGGCGTACAAAGCGAAGCTGAACGCATCGCCAAGGTACACGCTGGCAACTAGCGCTACTGAAAGAGCGAAACGCAGATTCGACTCCGGCACCAACTGCGGGTCGCTCGCGTGCAGGCTGAGAACGTCATCCGCAAGATCCCGTGGGCAACCAGCCCGTTGGGCGGGTGTATGGACACCCTGGATCCGTTCCAGCAAGGTGTCGATAACTTTCGCCCGGCGTTTCATGCCCGGGGTATACAGCATGAATTTGGGCAGGGCTTTTAGGATGTGGGTGTTGAGCGCTCGTTCCTTGTAGACGATTAGATCGTCGATGATATCTTGCGAATCAACGCTGAGGTGGAGAGGTGAGATTTGCGCGTTAATCATTTGTCGGCACAGGCGCGTTGCAGAGAAGGAGTCTCCAACCGTCCAATCCGCCATATATTTACGAGCATGATGGTAGACTTGGTCCAACTGACCTCCCAGTCTCCCGCGTGAATAGGCCGGCCCCATCGCCTTGCGCAGCCGGAAATGATCGGCGCCATCCAGGGAAGGTAATACACCAGACGCACCATAGACTTTCTCGAAGTCGGCAAAATAGTCCTTGGCTCTCAGGTACATCCGCCCGTGTCGATGCACCCAGCGGTTTGTCCGTGGCCCGGCCAGGAAGATCATGGGTTCAGCAAACGGAGGGCGGAGCTCAAACACCGGGCCGTACTCTTGGGTAAGATCCGCAAAGAGCGCGGGAATATTGCCGACGCGAGTATGGGGATTGAGCAGCAACTTGCTCAGGGAGACAGCCGGAATCTTCTTCGCCAGGGCGGAACGTCGAAGCAGCGGGCCGGCGAGGTTGTGGGAGACCGCGGCAGCGATGGACCGGCCGATTAAGTCCATCTTGCAGATGAACTCGAGGCGCTCCCCTGCCTCGTCATCAAGTTGAAACATGAAGCGAAAGACGTCGCACGTGTTGATGAGACAGATAATGATAATATCTCTCGGGTCAGGAATCTCGTTATTGAAGATTGCATTGCTGATGCGCGTTTTGACGAATTGAATCGCCGTGCCTTCTGAGGAGTTGTTGAGCACTTCCGTCTGCCAGGCAGTGCGAGCCAGCGTATAGAACCCGCCTTCGTGGTGTTCCAGGACCTTTAGCTCAACCAAACGATCCAGAACCATATCAATGATTGACTCCGCACGGGGAGCGAGCCGTTCGATCCAGTACTGGGTGTTCCGTTGAACCGGTTCGGCTGCAATTTCCTTCAGGACGGGGTCCAGAACGGGGTTGCCCGTTTCCGTCTCGTCCACAAGGAACAGGGATTCCTCATCCGTATCAATGCGAGATATGAGTGAAAGCTCCGCGAGCACGGCACCGATCACGGCGCAGTTCAAATCCCAGCCGGGCACCTGGTGGAAGTAGCCGGTCTCCTCGTTGAGGAGCATCAGGATGAGTTCTTGGGTCAAAGTGAGTGGATGGGTTGTCAAATCCTCTTGGGTAACAGCCATCAGCCTGCCTCCCTGCATTATCTCGATACCATAAGACCACTTGCTCTTACTATACTATAACTCTCCGGTTTAGGGGGGGACAAGTTTTAAGGGTACTGGTACATTTTGATATTCTTACCCTAAAAGAAACAGTGACTTACAGTCCAAACTGTACCAGCATCTGACCATTCCATTGAGTTTCGGGTCGATTCAAGAAGAAATTGCACGGGAAGGGGCTTGTCGGAATTCCGGAGCTGGGGGGATGGAGGTTGTCAAGAGTCGATCCCAGATCGTGAATGTCGAGGCATAGTTTCCTTGGGTTTTTTTCATGTGGTGGCGGTCGTGGTGTTCGGTTGTACCGTAGAAGGGAATCCAGTGACCTAAAAATGAGGGCAATCCCGAGTGAATATCGATCTCATGGATGTTTCGCCAGAACGCAAATGCCCAGAACGCATGTACCGATGTTGAGCCATTGAGAAGAAAGATTGTGACAAGGCCAACGGGGATAGCTACGGCACCGAGCATCCACTCGAGCGGATGGACGTAAATGTACTCCAAGGGGACGGGCGCGAAGGCGCGATGATGTATCTTATGCATTTTCTTATAGAGATAGGGGTTTAGATGGAGAAGACGGTGGAAAAAGTAAAAGTAAGCATCGTCGAGGAAGACCAAAAAGAGCAATTGCGCGGTGACCGCTAGGGTACCTTGCCACTGAAAATCGAAGGCGCTGTAGCTGAGCGCCAGGCCTACCACTGTCAGCACGGTAAGTAGCGAGAGATTTAAGCCGATGAGTGGAAGACGCTGCCAGAAGGTATTGGGGAGGTAAGTTCGACTCTGAATCCGCTTGTCCTCGAATAGATCGGTATAAAGCGTCAAATATGAGCCGATTCCGGCCAGTATATTACAGCCCACAGTGATCGCTAGGGTTATACAAATTAGGGCGTGTTCACACTATCGGAGGGCCTCCACGATAAGCGCGAAGTGGATGAAGGCGAGGAAGAGTACGTCGAGCTTGTCAAACCGGGTAAAGATTCGCCGGAAGGCTTTCAAGCGGCGGAACAACCGCTCCACTTCATTGCGTTTCCGGTACAGCTGCCGGTCGTAGGTCCAGGGAGCAACGCGGTGTCGCTTCGGGGGGACCACGGGCGTGAACCCTAACTCCAGAGCCAGGCGGCGGGTTTCCTCTCCCTCGTAGGCCCGATCCATGAGGACCGGCAGCCCCGCTGGCTCCGGCTTCAGGCGACGGAGTAGCCGCCGCCCCTCCGGGGCGTCATGAGCCTGCCCGGGAGATAACGCCATCGTCAGGGCCGTCCGGGCATCCGCGGCAACCAGATGAAGTTTGGTCGTCCAGCCCCCCCGGGATTTACCGATGGCCTGGGGGCCGTTTTTTTCACGGCTCCGGTGCCGTCCGGATGCACCTTCACACTGGTGCTATCCAACGAGACGGCTTCCAGGGTGACCCGCACAATCTGCTCCCGTTGCAGATACTCGAAGACCCGCGCCAAGACCCCGCTCTTGGCCCAGCGGTTCAGGCGGGTATAGACGGTGTGCCACTTGCCGAACTGGGCTGGCAGGCCCCGCCACTTGCACCCGTGCTCCGCCACATACAGAATGGCGTTGAGCACCTGCCGGTTGGTGAGGCGCACGTTACCCCGCGGGACTGGTAAACAGTGGGCGATACGCTGGTATTGGGCTTCCGTGATTTCCATCCCTCAAACCTACCACACCTTGCCCCTGTAGTGTGAACACGCCCTAGTTCGTACACGGCATCTCTCCTTCGACGCGGCGAGCGAAAATGTTGAAGAGATTGGTTCCCTCCCAGGCAGGTCCCTGCTCGACGATCACGTGATTCAACCCCATTTCACTTAGTCGGGCTTTGACGCGAGCCAAGCCATCATCGACATCGTGGACCTCAACGACGACCTGCTTGACCTTATCCCAGTCGGTCTCCTCGATGCCGATGAGGCAGTCGTATTCCGCACCTTCGCAGTCAATTTTTAAGAGGTCGATCTCGTGGATCTGGTGCTCTGCGATGAGGTTTGAGATGGTCTTGAGCGCGCACTCGAAGGTCTCTGCCTTCTGGCGCATACGTGCCGCAAACCATCGCGCGAAGAACTTTGGAAGATATTTGACGTACCAGAGGTCAGCGGGGGGATTCTTAAGGTTTCCTTCAACCGCCTTCTCAAGGGCTTCGGGGGTCCACTGCTCCGGACGTGCCGTGGAGAGCGCTGGACTGTTCGGGTAGTACGTGAACTCTGCCTTACCCGGCTGACTCGAGATCCCACACTCAAGAGGGATGAATCGGCCCTCGCCATGGCGCTTGGCGTTGTCCTCTAGACACTTGAAGATCGCGGGAACCGGCTCACACGCGATGACACTCACCGAGGACTGCTTCTGCAGAGTGCGAACGCCAAATACGCCGATATTCGCACCCACGTCGACAACGGTCGCGTCATCATGGAGCTCGATTCCATGACTGAAATAACCGTCGACGTGATGGTCGAGAACCCGAGCTTCGGTGGACAGTAAGCAACTCACAGTGGTGCCGTCGGCTAGTTTGGTTGGTTTCACGGTTCCCCTCCCCGAGAGCTATCCAGTGTACTATTTTGATGATTGATTGAACACTTCTACACCGAGTGGTTAGCGGAGAACTCGTTCAGGATGGATACAAGTTTCCCGAAGCCAAGAAAATTCTCCGGATACAATTCCCAGCGAGTGATCACTCGACGCTGCCATTGAAGCTAAGCAAAGAATTTTTCAATCATCCAACGCCGCCCATAGCGACGCAACCGCCGTCCGTCCTGAGTCTTTTTCTTAGTTCGATTCGTGCGATGAGGAGCGATCTTCCGCAGTTCCAGATTGGGACGCTGGGTGACACATCGCTCTCTACAGGTACTGGAAGCGCTCAGGTTTGTGCCGCGGGGCACTGTGCATGTGTTGGAAATGCTGAATTTCGAGGCCACGGCGTTGGCAGAAGCTGGCCGGTTGGGGATATTCACCCTAATGTACTTCGTGCTCGCCCGAAAACCGGAGTAGTTCAATTCATAGATCGGGGCTAAACCCTACTCCTCTAAGCAACTGGCGGACTATTCACTCGGAGGAATCAGCCGGAGTTGGATCGCGTATAACGCCGGGACGACCATCATCAGTATGGCCGTGGTGAAGAGAATGCCGAAACCGAGCGATGCGGCAAAGGGGATCAGGAACTGGGCCTGAATGGAGCGTTCCAGAATGAGAGGTGTGAAGCCAAGGAACGTCGTCACGGAAGTGAGCATAATCGGACGAAAACGCCCCTTAGCGCCCTCTATGATTGCCGTGCGCACCGGAGCGCCTTCCCTGAGTTTCTGATCGATGAAATCAATCATCACCAGGGAATCGTTCACAGCCACGCCGCTGAGGCCGAAGATACCCATAAAGGATACTGCGCTCAGGGCTACTCCCAGGACCCAGTGACCCAGGATCACTCCGATAAACCCGAACGGGAGGACGGCCATGATGATGAACGGTTTGGTATAGGAGCGCAGGGGGATGGCGAGCAGCACGAAAATCATGAGTAAGGCAATCGCAAACCCGCGATACAGCGCACCCAGGGACTCGAGTTGCTCTTGTTGTTCACCTCCAAACGTGTATGTCAGGTCCGGGTACACGGCGGTCAGATCTGCGAGAATCGAATCGGCCAGGATGCTGTTGGCTTCGCCACCGGAAATCACCGTAGGGTCCACGTCCGCCGTGACCGTGACGACGCGCTGACCATCCCGACGTCGAACGGCCGGCGGCGATACGCCTGGGTTCAGCGTGGCCACACTGGTAACCGGGACCTCGGCCCCGCTCGGCGTACGCAGCAGGTATCCTTCGACATCGGTGATGGAATTCCGCTCATCGGCGGGCAGGCGCACATAGACCCGGACCTCTTCCCGGCCGCGCTGCACCCGGACGGCCTCTGCCCCAAAAAACGCGCCGCGCGTCTGCCCGGCCAACTCTTCAAGCGTGAGACCCAGGGTCCGCGCTTCCGGCCGCAGTTCGAGCTGTATTTCCGGGATGCCCGGGGTGTGATCCGAACGGATGTCGTAGACGCCTCCCACTCCACGGAGACCATCGACCACGGAGTCTGCGATCTGGGCGAGGCGCTCCGGATCAGGATGCGACAGCACGGCCTCGACCGGATTGCCCAGGTCGATGACCTCGCCGCTGAAGGTGATGCCGCGCACGTAGGGCAGCACCCCTACCTCCTCTCGCCATGCCTGCACGACCTCTCTTGTGGAGAGCTGTCTCTGCTGCGCGCCCAGGAGTTTGAATTCGATGGTGGCGATATTGGCCTGCGGATTGAGGGTGGGCGCGGGATTAAGACCCCCGCCCTCGAGTCTTGGCCCTTGTCCGACGGTCACGGTTACGCCGGTCAGTAGCGGAGGCGCATCCTCGGGCCGGTCGCGCGACAGTCGTTCGATGACCCGGTGGCCCGCGGCCTCCAGTTCCTTCGCCACCTCGTACGTCCTGGACGCGGTCGCTCCATCGGGCATATCCAGAGTGACCGTTGCGAAATCCCCCTCGACGTCAGCGGCCAATGTGGTAGGGACGATACCCGCCGGCAACAGAGAGATACTCAGCACGAGCATTCCTACAGCCCCCGCCATCGTCACCATGGGCTGGTCCGTCGCGAACCGCAGCGCCCGGTCCAGGGGGCCTTGCACAAACTTGTTCAGCAAAACGTCCACACGGGCCTGGATCCGTGTGAAGAACCGATCAAAAGCGTTCGTGGGTATCCATTCCGGGCCGTGCAGATGGGACAGGTGGTTGGGCAACACCAGCAGCGATTCGACCAGAGAAACCAGCAGCACGGCGATGAGGATGACCGGCAGTGCCGACCATGTCTCACCGACGCCACCGGGGATGAAGAGGAGCGGGACGAACGCCGCCACCGAAGTCAGGACCGCGAATATCAACGGCACTTTGATCCGACGTGTGCCGCGGATCGCCGCCACGACCCCGGGTGTTCCCCGCTTGCGTTCGTATTGAATGTGATCGGCTACGACGATCGCGTCGTCGACGACAATGCCGATGGCGAGGACAAACGAGAACAGGCTGATGGTGTTGATCGCATAGTCGAGTACCAGCATGACGGCCAGGGCGCCGATACCCGAAACGGCGAGGCCGACGGCGACCCACAGGGCAAGCCGGATTTCGAGAAACAAGCTCAGGGCGATCAACACCAGCAACAGGCCCAGAATTCCGTTCTTGAGGAGAAGATCGGCGCGTTCCTCATATGCCTGGGATTCGTCATTCCAGATGGTGATGCCCACACCGTCCGGCAGAGCCGGGACCACCTCGTTCGCCAGGTGCTCCCGGACGGTTGTGGCGACATCCATCACGTGCTCATCATCGGCCCGGTAGACTTCGACGAATACAGCGGGATGGTTCTGGTGCCGGACAATCAGGGCGGTTTCCTGAAAACCGTCGCGAACCTCGGCGATATCGCCAAGGCGCAAAACTGTGCCGTCACTGCCGCTGAGAAGGACGATCTCTTCGAAATCCTGTTGGTCGTAGTTCTGGCCGAGGGTCCGGACCCGCACCTGGGATTCCCGGGTATCGATACTGCCGGCAGACAAGTCCAGGGAACTGCGATGAATCGTGTTGGCGATGTCGGGGAGTGTCAGTCCTAGGGCTCTCAGCCGATGCAGCGGCACCTCGATCGAGATCTCGTATTTCCGAACCCCACTGACCTCGACCTGAGACACGGAGGGAAGCATCGTGAGTTCATCCTCAATCTGGTACGCCAATTCCTTGAGCGAGCGCTCGGGCACATCGCCATACACGATGAGCCGCATCATGCTCTGGCGGTTGGTCATCTCCCTGAATTGGGGACGTTCGGCGCTGGCAGGGAAAGACTGAATACGATTGACGGCAGACTCGATATCGTCCAACGCCTCAGCCATGTCCGTTCTGGAATCCATTTGAATTCGGACGGACGCCATACCCGGAGCCGCGACGGACTTGACCGCCTTTACATCATCCAACCCGCTGACCTGGTCCTCGATCTTGGCGATGATCGACTCCTCCACCTCCTCCGGGGTGGCGCCGGGATAGGGCATCGAGACTTCGACATGGTAGAATGGGACCGTCGGCCACGCTTCGCGCTCCAGACCGGTCAGTGACACCAGCCCGGCGGCGATGATGGCCCACATCAACAGATTGGCCGCGATACTGTTGCCAGCCATGTAGGCAATCGGCCCGGACTCTTCTTTGTGATTGCCGTTGTCAGGACTCATGGAGTCGGGTCAACTCCCGTCAGGACGCGCATGCCTGCCGTGGCAAACCGGATTCCACCAGTGATGACGACCTGGCCGCTTTCGAGTGCGCCGGTCACATATACCTCGTCGTTGGTACGTTGCCGTACCTGTACTGGAACGATACTCACCACGCCGCCTTCGCTTACGATCCAGACCTCGTTGCCGGATTGCAGTGCCGCTCGGGGCACCCGGTAGTATTCGTCCAATTCATGACCGTTGATTTCTACCTCTACAAATTTGCCTACCAGCAAGGGGGGGGGATCACCGACACCACCGGACCCGTCTATCGGAACACCAGCCGTAAACGGTTCTGGCACACACACGATCACGTCTATCGTTCGCGTTTGCTTGTCCAGGGACACCTCGCCCCGGTCCACATACCCCTCCCAGGCGTAACTCCCATCCCCGTACTGGGCGGCCACCCGAGCCGCCACCCGTCGCACCCTGTCGCCCGCCCTGAGGTCCCAAAGCCCCGGGATCAGGGCGGCGTCTGAATCGGACAAGGGCACGACCACCTCCACGGCATCCGAGGCAAAAAGCCAGCCGACGGTCTGGCCGGCGGCGACGATTTGTCCTACGTCTACGGATTCTTCGCGCACGAAGCCGTCGAACGGCGCAGTGACCCTGGTCCTGGACAGGGCGAGATTGGCCTCGGCGAGCCGGGCTTCGTCACGGCTCACCGCAGCACGCGCCGCGTTCAATTGGGGCTCCCTCAGCGTGAGGGGATTCGCGGCTGACGTCGCATCCGCATCTCCCTGTCCGGCGCTATACAGCTCGTATTGGGCCCGGGCGATTTCGGCTTTTTCCTCCTCCTCAAGGAGGGCAACCCGCCGGGTGGCGAGATTGGCCTCAGCTTCCCGCACCCGGTACTGATAATCGACCTCTTCTACGCGGATAATCGTCTGGCCTGCCGTTACCCGTCCCCCGCTCTGGAATCCCGGATCCACCCAGTCGATTTTCCCCCCCACCTGCGGTGCGATACCGATCTCGGCGCTTGGCCTCACGGTACCGGATCCGTAGACCGGTATGGGACCGCTACCGGCCGAAACCAGGTCGGTCTGCGCGAACGGGACCTGGGGCGGGAGTTCAGTGCGGGTCGGTTCGGGTGCCAGTGAAATCAAAAAAGTCGCCAATGCCACGGAAACACCGAGGATGACGCCGGCAATGACAAAGCTGGCAATGCGGGACATAGGGATTTACTCCGAGGCGCTCGCAAGCAGACGCGGTTGAAAGAGGGAACGTGTCCCGCATCGGTCGGTCGAGGAAGGACACGTTCCCTCTTTGGTGTCAGGAGCTGCGTGACTCTGCTGGATGGCTTCCCCTTCGTTGAAAGAGTAAACGTATCCCGCTTTTTTGTGTGATTGGAGGACGCGTTTACTCTTTGTGGTCCATGCGCCTCCCAGCGCGCGGTGCAGTACCAGACGCGCCTGCCCCAGGTCACGCTGCGCCGCCGCCAGCGCGGATTGCGCGCCCAGGAGGGAGTGTGTCGCCGTCAGGAAATCCTCATAGCTACCCACTCCGGAGGCATAACGCCGTTCCTGTAACGCCGTTTCGGCCTGAGCCTCTTGTGCCCGGGAAGCCAGCAAGGAATGACGGCGGCGGTTGGCCTCCAGCCCCGCAAGGGCGGCCTCGACCTCGTTGACTGCGCTGACCACGGAACGCCCGTAGGCGGCGGCCGCTTCATTCAACCGGGCCTCGGCGAGATCAACATTGCTGCGTAGCCGTGAACCCTGAACTACGGGGCCAAGCAAGTTGAAGCTCAGGTCCCGGAACCATTGATCCGGGTCGAACCACTCGCCTGCCTCGGTACTTTGCAGCCCGATGGAACCGTACAGGGATAAGCTTGGCAGCAAATCCGCGCGGCGTGCGCCAACGGTGTAGCGGGCCGCCTCCATCCGCTGCTTTGCCGCGCTGACGTCGGGCCGCTGGTCAAGGAGGTCGGCCGGAATGCCTGCCGGAACCGGATCGAGCGCGGCGGAGGGCGTCAGGGAATCGGGCAGCATGCCCGCGAAGTCCGCATGGTAGCCCCCCAGGAACACCCAGAGTCGGCCTTTCGCGTCCGCCAGCAGCGCTTCGATTTGCGGCAACCTGGTTTGCGCGTTGCTCAGGTTCTGCCGCGCCGTATAGAGGGCGCGGGCATCGGTCAGCCCGCGGTCGTAACGAGACTTGGCCAGGATCGCCCGCTGCTGAAAGATTTCCACGACTTCACCGGCCAGCCGCCGTTGGTGGCGCAGGTCAACGATCTCCAGGTAGGTCCGCACGGTTTCGGCCAGCACCCCCATGCGGGCAGTCAGGTAGTCCGACTCCGAAGCCAGCCGCTCGGCGGCGGCGGCGCGCGCGTCGTTGCGATTGCGCCCCCAGAAGTCAAGTTCGTAGGAGATGTCGAGACCCAGGCTGTAGGTCGTCAGGCCGATCCGGTCGGGGAGCGAGATGCCAAAATCGCGGTATACGTCGGAACCCAACCCCAATTCGTCCAGATGTGCGGCAATACCCGCATTGGTGGGTGTCTCCGTGTCGGTGATACCCAGCGAGGGCTGAAGCAGCGGAAACGCCGGGGCTTTGACGATACGCTCCCGCGCCCTGGCCTGGTCGACCCGGGCGACCGCCTCGGCGAGGTCGAAGTTCGAAGCCAGCACCGCTTCGATTACCTGGTCGAGAACCGGGTCGGCGAACGCCTTCCACCACTCCAGTGGCTCGTATGAACCGGCAACTTCACTTTCGGCAAACTCGTCGGGTAACTCCATCGCCGCTTCGAGAACCGGGGGCATTCGATTTGGTGTCAGGGAGCAAGAAGAGAGAAGACAGTCGACGATTCCCGCAAACAACAGTGTGAGTGATCTGATTGGCATGTCTTATCGGCACTAGCCTTCGTGCTGATCGAGTCACAAGCGCGTGGCCCAACGGGAGTTCGATTTCACTCCAAAATAGTCAGTCCGTCAACCCGCAAGATGGAGTTTCCGAAATGCCACATAGCCCTCTGCAATAATGTCTCCGGCCTTGACAATGACCGCCCCGAATGGCCGGTCTTCCCCTGCCCGCATGTGGGCTCGCGAGAGCTCTATGGCCCCGCCCATGAATTCCTGCTGCATCTCTCTCCTCTTGCCTGATATGAAGGGCCGGCTCAGAACCACCCCTCTTCCTCGTCTTCAAAGGCGTTTTTTCTGAGCGGGAGGGCCTGTGAGGGCAGACGGTCCTGCCAGCGCAGCATCCGATGGGACTGGCCTCCCGTGCGGTCAATCACACCGGCTAGCCGGCGGGTGATCCGTCCGGTGTGCAGATAGCCGACGCTCTCTATGGTGATAATCGTGGGCAGACCCCCGCGGGCTGCGGTCGCGTCCAAGAACTCTTCCCCGCAGTTTTCGCGCCTTTGCCGGATCGTTTCCTCCGCGGTTTCCGCATCAACCCCCTGTATGGCCCGGAGCACTAAGGCGTTCGCCGTTTGTGTATTGGCCATATTGCCGCTGCGTGCATTGCCATACACCGTGAACACCTCGTTTAGGGTGTTGTAGAAGAGATCCTGGCTGACGTCGCGGATCAGCAGGAGCTCATCAATCGTGTCGAGCGGCCCGTCCTTGGCTGGGTAGGCAATGTCCTGGGCCAAGTAGTAATCACTTTCGACCCCATTCAGCCGCTCCAAGGGGTCCGGGTCGCGCCAGTCGAGGATGGCATCGGCCAAGGCATCCCCAAAGTCCGGATCAAAGTCCAGGTTGGTAAAGGTTTGCCGTAAAATAATCTCATCCGCCTGGTTGATATTGATCTTGCCGCTCTCGTCACTGACCCGGACCTGATAGCCGCCTTCGCCATAGGCTTCGTCTCTCCATTGGCCATCGCTCAGTAGCCAGAGGTCCGGGCACTCCTCCTCTGTCTCATCATCGCTCAGCCGGTCGCGCGGGCCCAGCCGATCTTCGTCTTGGAGATTGCGCGTGCGGCCCTGCTGGCTCGTCCGAATGAGCTGGTAGAGGACGCGGTTCAGTCCGGCTACGGCTAAATAATAGGTTTTGACCTCCTGTTGGTAGACATCCGTACTCAGCCCCTCCACCCGGGCGGTGCGGCCAAGCTCAATCGCCACAACCATGAGCACCATAAGCGCCCACACGACCACAATCAGGACAACGCCGCGCTCGTTCCGCATGGAAGCTATCTCCGACCTCGGCTCCGGCGGCGGTTCTGGGGAGTGCGACGCAGTTCCGCAACAGGCTCCTGGACCTGAATCGGGACCTCGATCTGCCATTCGTTCGGCACCCCCTCCATCCCTCCTCTATCAGACGGGGTGGCGCGCCACGACAGACGCACGGCCTGGGGCAACTTCGGTTCCTCCTCCCCGTTCCAACTCTCATGCCAGGCTTCTTCGTCTTCATTTTGCCGCTGCCCGAAATACTCCCAGACCAGTTCATCCACATCGGACAGAACCTCGGCCTCCAAGTATAAACTCCCGTCACGCTCTTCGGCTAAATCTGCCGGTAAGGTCGGAGCGGAAATACGCATCCACAGCCCGTGCTCGCCGTCTTCATCTTCTTTGATGAAGTAGGAGACCTTCTCCAATCCGCCGATTTCAGGCCGGTCAGCAGAGGCCACGAAACGGAGTTCCTCTTCGTCACCAAAAAAATAGACCAGGCGCTCGCCATCGACCAGCAGCATGAGCGGGTAGGCGGACTTCAGTTTACGGACAATCAGGGCCAGGGCCGCGCGGACACGCTGGTTCTCAATACTCCGGGATGTGCCACGTTCGAGCGCGTTTGCGCCAAAGCCGAGCGCACCGTAGACGCCGAGGCTGACCAGACCCATCAGCGTCAGGCTGATCAGGAGTTCAAGCAGGGTAAAGCCGCGGGCGTGTCGCACGCTTATCCCTCCCCCTCTTCGAGGCTGTCGGGCTCTTCGTACATGAGGCGCATGGAACGCAACTCGAAACTGCGCTGGCTCTCCCCTTCCCCCCAGCCGACGCTGACCGTGATCTCCTTGATGTGCAGCAGAGACGCTTGGCCGCCCAGCGCATCGTTTTCTCTTCCCGCGGCCTCATCTTCGGTTTCATCCGGAAAGATTTCCTGCACCCGTGCCCGCCAGAAAAAGCCACCCGGCAGCTCTCCGCTCTCCTCTCCATCTTCCAGGAAACCTGGAGCAAAAAACCCATCCATCACATTTTGGGCATGGATGACCGCCTGGGTGCGGTGTGAGGCCTTGCCTGTGAGACGGAGACTGCCGGCAAAGAGTTCAAGCACGGCAACCAGGCCGACCGCCAATATGGAGAGCGCAACCATGATCTCTAAGAGGGTAAACCCTGCAAAGAGGGAACGTGTCCCGCATCTGTCGGTCGAGGAAGGACACGTTCCCTCTTTGCTCCAATGGCGTATCTGACGCTGCCGTTTCATACTGGCGGCCCCCGCTCTGGGTGGCTCTCCTCTGTCTCCTGACTATTCTTCTCCGGCATAGCGGACGGTGGCTGTCCCAAGCAGCGGATTGAGCGCGATGGTATACGCGATCATATTCGCCCCCCGCTGTTGTTCTATCGTGATCTCCCCACCGGAATTCGTCCCGTCCGGATAAAAGCGGAACTCGACTTCCCCCTCTTCCCGCACCCACAGACTCGTGGCTGAGAGCTGGATATCTCCGTCCGAGGAAGACGTCTGCTCATCTTCGTGGTCGGACTCATCCTCGCTGTCATCCTGAGCCGCAGCCTGCCGCCCGGACTCCTGCCAATACCGACTGTCTTCGGGGTCAACGATGAGACGCTGTTCTATGCCGTCTGTGAGCGCCCGCAGGCGTAGGAGTTCCAGCGTGGTCCGTAGCTGCGCCGCCGTCCGCTTCGGGTCACTGCCGCCAAATCGATTCCCGACCGCAGGGACGACAATGGCAAAGGCGATGCTGATAATGACGAGGACCAGGATCAGTTCGATCAGGGTAAAGCCCTTCTCCGTGTGGGAGGGAAAAAGACCGGAAGGTCTGCCAAGGTTGGAGAGTCTGTGTTGCATGGAGAAGAGCGAGCGTAGCGCTCACGGGTTGGAGGGTGTCTGCTGCCTAGCCTTCTGCAGGGCGTTCAGCTTGAGGATAATCACCAGCACCGCTCCACCGATGCCCACCGTACAACGCAGGAGCTCTTGCGTCTCGTTCCATATCTCCAGCAAGCAAAAGCCGATTACCCCCACCATCAGGGCAATCATGATCCGGTCCCAGATGTTACGCATGACGCTCTCCAATGATGCTATCGAATGCAGTCCATATGCCGTGTCAAATCCTTGGTGATATTCTTCTGATGCGCTTCCAGGGTGCCGCCTCCAATCTCCAGCAGTTTGGCGTCTCGCCATAAGCGCTCAACCACGTATTCGTTAAAATAGCCATAGCCACCCAACACCTGCATGGCGTTGTCGGCGACGGTTTTTGCCATGGTCGTGGCGACCAGCTTGACGCCGTCCGAGTCGATGCGATGGCCGGGTCGGTCCAGATTCATATTCCGCGCCGTGTGATACAGATAGGTCCGCGCCGCCATGTATTGGGCATAGGAATCCGCGATATAGCGCTGGATCTGACCAAAGCGGTTAATCGGCTGACCATAGGCGGTGCGCTCACTCGCATAGCGGGTCATATCTTCGACGCAGCGGCCGGCGATGCCGGTAGACATGGCTCCAATAGTGACCCGCTCGATTTCCAGGTTGCGCATCATGTGGAGCATGCTGTCGCCTTCTTTGCCGAGGCGATTGGCAACCGGAACCTGACAGTCGTCAAAGACGAGCTCGGCGGTCGTGGAGGCGCGCATCCCGGTTTTGCCGTGGAGGCGTTGACCGAGCGAAAATCCGGGAAAGCCCCTCTCGACAATAAACGAACTCACACCCTGGTCTGTTTTCGCGTAGACGAGAAAGAGATTGCCCAGCGTCGTGTCATCCAGCGCGCCATTGGTAATGAACATCTTGCGGCCGGTAATGGCATAGCTATCCCCGCGGCGGACCGCCTGGGTTTTCATACCGAGCACATCCGTACCGGCTGAGGGCTCCGTCATACACATCCCTCCGACCCATTCGCCGGAGAGGAGAGGCGGCAAATACCGCTGGCGCTGTTCGGCATTAGCATTACGGCAGAAATTATTGACCAGGAGCATGGCGTGGGCCAGATAGGCCAGGCAGAAGCCTGGGTCTGAGGCGGAAAGTTCCTCGTGCGCGATCACGGCAGCTACCGCGTCCATGCCTGCACCGCCATACTCTTCCGGCACCGTAATGCCCAGCAGCCCGAGCTCCCCGAGCTGGCGAAAGAGGGGGATATTGAAGCGTTCCTGACGATCGTGCTCCAGCGCCTGCGGCTCGACCCGTTCTTTGACAAACTCCCGAACCGTCTGGCGTAAAAGACGATGCTCCGCAGAGGGGTGAAAGATATCGACGTCGGCCGTCACGTATATACCTCCTCATCTTCATATTCCGCGCGCCCAGCCTATCAGCATTCGCCGCGTATTGCAGTCCTCACCCAGATTTTTTGCTGCCTCTCTTGTAAAAAAGACGGAGCGGGTCTAGGACAGTCTTGAAAGAGTGAACGTGTCCTCCAATAACATGCAGATGCTGGACACGTTCACTCTTTGAACGAAGAGCTACACACCGGCGTTGGCAGAGGAAATCCGGTGACCCCAAAGAATGAGGCCTGCGGGCCGCCCTCTCAGGAGTGGCCCGCAGGGGTCTACAGCAAGCCAAATCCAGAAAAATATCCATCTGATCGAGAACGGCTATGAATACCAGCGGGCATGCTTTACGGACTGATCTGGTGAATATCTGCCAGGCCATGTACCACCAGGGCTTCATCGCGTCTTCAGAAGGGAATGTCAGCGCGCGTCTCGGGCCGGACCGCATCCTGATCACTGCTCGGGGCGTGCACAAAGGCTTCCTCCGCTCAGACCAATTGATCGAAACCGACCTGGACGGGAAGGCGGTGGATGACGAGCGCGCGCCGTCATCGGAAATCGCTCTCCACCTTGCCGCGTACCGGGAACGGGAGGATATTGCGGCGGTCGTTCACGCCCATCCGACAACCGCGATTGCGTGTACACTAGCAGACATCTCGCTGGCCGACGGGACCCTGCCTGAAGTCGTAACGGCGCTGGGCGCCATTCCAACCGTCCCGTATACAACGCCGGGGACGCGCGAGGCTGGTGAGGCCATCTGTCCTTTTATCCGTCAGTTCGACGCCCTGATGTTAGCCCGGCACGGTTCTGTCACGGTCGGCGTGACCCTCCAAGAGGCCTACTCAAAGCTGGAGATGCTTGAACACGTCGCCCAGATTCTCTTCCGGGCGCGCCTCCTCGGGGGCGGCCGGCCGTTACCAGAGGCAGAAGTAACCCGCTTATTACGCACGGGGGGACACAATCCCGAACAGGTACTCTCCCAGGTTCAGGACGGAAACGGAACGGCCCATTCTCCTTCCGAACCGGCCTCCTGTCAGCCGGTCGAGCTTTCACTGGAAAAGTAAGCCTCGCCAGTGAGGAGCAGACATGGGTATTCTGAATCGAATCTTCAAGCGGGGGGTGTCTGGGACGGAGTCTCAACCGGCTGACAGGAGGCCGGTTACGGCATCTCCCAGCTTCGATACGCAGCAGCTTCCTCCCCCCCAGGGCAGGAATAATTATCTCATCGTGATCCTCGATAGCTGCCGGTATGATGCCTTTATGGCCGCCCGGCCGAGAACGGTCAGCGCCCTGGGCGAGGTCGAGCGTCGCTGGAGTTATGCGTCGTGGACCGCCCCGTCCCATTACAATCTGTTGATGGGGCTGCTGCCCCACTCCAGTCCGCAGCAGGTCTATGCCTCGGAGTATTACAAACAGGATTTTTTCAAATACCGGGAACGCCTTGGCGCCGAAAAGGTTGAGTTCAAGAGTCTGGTGCCGCAACTCTTTTTACCCACATTCCTCAAATGGGAGCTGGGCTACCGGACACACGCGATGGTCTCCCTGCCCGTTCTGAACCCGGCCACGCTGCTCAATAAGGACTTCGACTCCTTTACCCTGATGCCGACCCATAATGATATGGCCGCTATGCTTGAGCGCTTATCCTTTTCTCCCGACCGACCGTCTTTCTACCTGCTGAATGTTGGAGAGACGCACTACCCGTATGCCCTGCCCAACGAGCCGAGCGAGGAGTGGCCGAAGATTCACGGCGTCCACGGCGTCTTCAAGCATCTGGATGACGCCGTCGTCGGCGGGAAGCTGATTGAGACCGAAGCCGAGGAGCGGTTCTTCGACCAGGACAAACTCGACCACCTCCGGCAGCGCCAAGTCAACGCCGTGCGCTATCTTGACGAAGTGTTTGAACGCCTCTTCGACCTCGTCCCTCCCAATACCTATATTACGATTACCGCCGACCACGGCGAGTTATTCGGCGAAGAGGGCTATTTCGGACACGGCCCCATCAACCACGAAAAAGCCTACGAAGTCCCCTTTGTTGAAGGCAAGCTGCGTTAAGGCCCGCCTAGAGCGTTTCCCGATAGGCCCTAGCCGTGCAGGGGGCTCCCGTCATGCCGAACGTGATCCGGCATCCAGAGGTTGGGGGGCTGGGAGCCTGGATGCCCTAAACTCACAAACGAAGTGCAACACCTGGTTAAGGTGTTGTCATGGGAAAGCGCTATGGACAGGTCACTATCGAAGAGCGGTGTGCGATTGCCGGCCTACAAGCCGCGGGGCGGTCGGTCCGGCAGATCGCAGCAGCTCTGGATCGCGCGCCATCGACCGTGGCTCGGGAGCTGAAGCGTAAGGGGGCACAGACGGGGGCCTACCAGCCGATCTATGCCGACCAGCAGGCGCATGCCCGCCGGTGGCGGGGTTCACGGCTGGAGCGGGACGCGCCGCGCCGGGCCCGGGTGCTCGCCCATCTCGCACAGGGCTGGTCGCCTGAGCAGGTGGCCGGGCGGCTTGGGTTGGAGGCGGGCCGGGGGGGCATCTCCCACGAGAGCATCTACCGGTTCATCTACCAGCAGCTTGCGCGTACGAAGGACTATGGGTGGAGACACTACCTGCCGCGGGCCAGGTGGAAGCGGGGCTGGCGCGGCCGCAAAGGCGGCAGTCCGGCCTCCTTCATGGCGCTACGCCGCCCGCTTGCCGCGCGCCCACCGAGCGCCGCTGACCGCCGCCCGCCCGGGCACTGGGAGGCGGACCTGATGCTCTTCAGAACCTATGGCCAGGCGGTGCTGCCCCTGCATGAACGCCACTCCCGGCTCCTCCTCGCCCTCAGACCCCCGGGTAAGGCCTCCCGCCCCATCGCGAGTGCCCTGGCGCAGGTGCTCGGCCAGTTTCCCCCCGCCTGGCGCCGGACGGTGACCTTCGATAACGGCCCCGAGTTCGCCCGCCATTACCGCCTCCACGCGCTGGGCATCGAGACCTTCTTCTGCGATACCCACTCCCCCTGGCAGAAGGGCGGCGTGGAGAATGCCATTGGCCGGTTGCGCCGGACGCTGCCCCGCAAGACTGACCTGGCCGCGGTGCCACCGGCGCGGTTTACACACCTGCTTCAGGCCTACAACAATACCCCGCGCAAGTGCCTGGCTTACAAGACCCCGGCAGAAATATTCTGGGACAGCGTGTTGCACTTGAAATGTGAATCCACCTGCCTGCTTCCGCCGGAATGACGGGCGACTACATAGAGTCGTCATTTGCTCTGGACTACGCTCCGCTTTACCTCAAGTGCGGCAATACGTCCGTCGCAAGGTATCGGAGTTGGTCCATGGTCGCGGCGGCGGGAACCGCCGGCAGCAGGGTCATATGCTGTGCCCCGGCGTCAATATAGCGTTGAATCGCGGCCGCGCACTCCGAGGCCGGGCCGAGCGCGCTGTATTTATCGATAATCCTGTCAAACGGCTGATTATATTCTGTTGACAGGGTATGCACGGCATTCGCTCGCGCTGCTTCGTACGTGGGCGCGATGCAGAAATACAGGACCACGCCTCCGGTAAACGTAGTCCGCGACGCGGTATCGCGTTGATGCCAATGCCCCAGCGCCTTGTCCAAACTGGTGCGAAAACGCTCCGGCGTCACAAAATATGCAAACCAACCGTCCCCATACGTCCCGGCCCGTTTCAACGCCGCATCAACCCGACCGCCGACCCAGATAGGGGGATGCGGTTGCTGAAGCGGACGCGGAGTCATCTGGGCGTTCTCAAATTGAAGAAATTGCCCGTTACACGTCGCTGAAGGCTCGGTCCAGAGCGCCTTAATCACGCGCAGGCCTTCAGTGGCACGCCGGCCGCGTTCCCTCAAGGAAATACCGCAGGCTTCATATTCTTTTTGGAACTCACCCCCAACACCCACGCCGAGAATGGACCGCCCGCCGGACAGCCAATCCAGGCTGGCTATCATTTTGGCGACCAGGGTCGGATTGCGCAGCGGCAGGAGCAGCACCCCGGTCCCGAGTTTGATTTTTGTTGTCCGCGCCGCAAATGCGCCCAGCATGGTGAACGGGTCAAGCACCGGACTGTGCCACAGCACATGGTCACGGTAGAAAAGAATGTCATAGCCAAGTTGTTCGATCTCCTCGGCCCACTGACACAGCGTCGGTCCGGAAACCAGCCCGCCTCCAAACCCGCCCAAGGTTGTCCCGAACGTGACGTGGCTCATCTTCCGTATCCTTCTCGTCTTCCCATGCCGGACTAGCCGTGTTTGGCCACGACCTCGTCGGCAAAACGCTCCAGGGCGGTGGTGACATCGCCAGCCCGTAGCGCGTGCATGTTTACCAGGAGGCGGTGAGCGCCGAGGTCTTCGTACACCGCCAGACTGTCCAGCCCTTCCCCGGAGTAATTCCAGTAGGCGGTGATTTCGAGTTCCTGTCTGTCGCGGCCCTGCCGGTCACATTCTTCTGCCAGCGCCTGCATATGTGCCCGGTAGTCGTCCAGGTCTTTACCAATCACATACCAGCCGTCACCATATTTGACCGTGCGCCGGATTGCAGATGCCGTTATACCCCCAATGACCAGCGGTACCCCACCTGCCTGGGCGGGTTTGGGGCGCATGGTAAACCCCTGCCAGTTGACAAACTCGCTGCGGAAATCAACCTCCTCGCCAGTCCAGACCGTTTTGAGGGCTTCGAGATATTCGTTGGCCCGTTTTCCCCGCCGCCCAAACGGCACGCCGATAGCGGCAAACTCCTCACGCAGCCAGCCTATGCCCAGGCCGAGCATCAGTCGTCCTTGGGACAGGTGGTCAATCGACGAGGCCCATTTGGCCAGATAGAGGGGGCTCATCTGGGGCAGGATGTTGACCCCGGTGCCCAGCCGGAGCGTCGTGGTGGCCGAGGCGATGAAGGTCAGGGCAACCAAGGGGTCGATAATCGGTGCGTCGGGTTTGAACGGCAGTTTTCCGTCCGGGTTGTAGGGATACACCGAGTCATACTGCTTGGGGATGATCACATGCTCTGCGGTCCAAACAGACTCATAGCCGAGCGCTTCGGCCTTTTGGACAAACGGAATTACCATTTCCGGGTCTGTGAATTCACGCAGGTTAATCGGGACGATACCGAATTTCATACTTCCTCCTTACTGAGAGAAGAGCCGTCCAGGTGTGCTCAGGAGTCGAAACTTGACCGGGATGCTCGTAGGTGGCGGGTAAGACTAGCCGCCCGATTTCCTCATCATGCCTGCCGTTTGGGTGCCTTTCCTGAAGGGAATCAAGGTCAGCTCAGAGACTATTCGACTCGTTGCCTACATCATGCCCGCGTTCCCGGCGACGGTCCGGCTGCCGGCACCCTCTTCCATCTGCTGCACGGCAAAGATGGAACGGTAGCCGGCGGACCAGTCGGGCGGCATCAGGCAGGGGCGTGGGTCGAAATCGATCCACTTCGCGGCCTCGCCACGGATAATTTGATTCGAGAGCGGGAACCGGTCTGTCAAATTTGTGAGCGTAATCGCATCGGCCGAGGCATACGTCTGGAGGAGGAGGGGCCGCATACGCGGCGAGTGATTGGGCATCGACCCGTGGACCATGCGGCAGTTATGGACGGTCACCGAGCCTCTCGGGCCTTTCAGCCACACGGCATTGTGGGGGCCGACGCGGGCCACATCCCGATCGCTGAGGGCGCCGGTCCACTCATTGTTCTCGTTGTACAGATCGAACAGCGGTCCCTTATGGCTTTCAGGAATCACCCCCATCGGGCCCATCTCCTCGTCCACATCGCTCAGGTAGACGCCAATCGTGAGGGGTGAATAATTGGTGTGCGGCCAGTACTGAATATCCTGATGCCACTTCACCTCTTCGCCCCCGCCCGACCATTTGAAGTTGAGCTTTGAGTGGTGGTATTTCACGTTCGGACCCAGCAGGTCTTGGGCGAGGTCGGCCAGCGGCCCTTCAAACGTAAACTCGCGATAGACCGGATGCGTATCGACCGGGCTCAGGAGACGCCGCAGGCGGGGATTGCTCGGGGTATGACTCGGTTCCGCGTCAAAGAGTTTTTTGGACGGGGTTGCTACTCGGCTCTGCTCAATGAACCCGTTGGTCGTTGCCCAGAGGGTCTCCAGCCAGTCGTCAGCGATGAATTTCTCCAACAGCAGATATCCCTGATCGAAATAAAACTCACGCTGCTCTTGGGTGAGGACCTTTGGGCTATGGGCGAGGATCTCTTCCGTTTTCATAGTGTCTCCCTGTGTTGTAGACAGGCTGAAGCATATCAGTCGCCAAAGCTGGTTCCGACCAGACGAGCCGCTTCAATGAGGGGATGGTCCGGGGAGACCAGTTTCTTTTTCCCGGCGACCTCTTCCAAAGGCACGGGCCGGAGTTCCTGGTCCTGCACGGCCAGCATAAAGCCGTCGCGGCCTTCCCGCAGCAACTGAGCGCAACGCGTGCCCAGCCAGGTGGCAAGGACACGGTCCGCGGCCGAGGGTGTTCCCCCGCGTTGCAGATGACCCAGAATGGTCAGGCGCGATTCCTGGCCCGTCAGGCGCTCCAACTCCTGAGTGAGATGAATCGTATGGCCGACGTGTTCCTTATGGAATTTTTCCAGCCTGGCCGAGGCCTTTTCCTTTTCTTCTCTGTCTTTGGCCTCCCGTTTTTGGCGAACGAGGTCCTCGACCTTTTCGGCATCGCTGACAGACAGCGCGCCTTCTGCGACCACGATAATGCTGAAGTGTTTGCCCTGTCTGGCACGTTCCCGCACAGTTTGGGCAACCCGCTCAATATGATAGGGAATTTCCGGGATAAGAATGACATCCGCCCCGCCGGCCGTCCCGGATTGGAGCGCCAACCAGCCCGCTCTGTGGCCCATGACTTCGACCACGATAATCCGGTCGTGGCTGGTCGCGGTTGAGTGCAGCCGGTCTATGGCTTCGGTCGCGATGCCCACAGCAGTGTTGAACCCGAAGGTCACATCGGTCTTGGCAATATCGTTATCAATCGTTTTCGGCAGGGTAATGATATTCAGGCCCGCTTTCTTGAGACGCAGCGCGTTTTTCTGCGTGCCACCCCCACCCAGACAGACCAGCGCATCCAGATGATGCCGCCGATAGGTATCAATGATGGCATCCGTCATGTCATGGACCCGGCCGCCAATGGACATGCGGTGCGGCTTGTCCCGACTGGTGCCGAGAATGGTGCCGCCGTCGGTCAGAATGCCCGAGAGCGCTTTGCTGTCCAACTCCAGGGTTTGATTCTGCACCAATCCGCGAAAGCCGTTTTGAAAGCCGATAATCTGAATATCATAGGCGTCCAAACATGCCTTGCCGACCGCGCGAATGGCCGCGTTGAGTCCGGGACAATCTCCACCACTGGTTAAAATGCCGACGTATTGCGCCATACGATTGCGCCTATATTATGGTCTCCGCCTATTCGATGTCGAGAGCGGCTCAAAAAGTTCGATGCATGCAAAAGAACGTATCGGACGGTAGCCGACCGTGACGGCGAAAACAAGTTGGCCGCAGCATACAAACGTATAATGAGGAGAGGAGGACGAACGCATGCAAACAGAAGAAACTCGGGCCCTCATCAACACCTATTACGAAACCCTGCCGACCGGCGACCGGAAAAAGCTGGCTTCGCTGTTTACCCAAGACGTTGTCTGGTATCCACCCCAGAGTGCGCCGATTGAGGTCATTAAAGGTCCGGAGGCGGTGGCCGCCGAACTGGGCGGTGACACACCCAAAAGAATATTCGATATGAAAACCTTCCGCTTGACCATCCATCGTATCCTGGCTGATGGAGATACTGCGGTGGTTCAGCACGCCATCTCTGCCAAGTCCAAAGAGGGCGAGCAGTACGATAACGAATACTGCTGGGTGTATCAGTGTCGCGACGGCAAAATCGCCAAGATCGAAGAGTACGCGGATACGCTCAAGGCCGCCCGGATTTTTAAGTGGGTGTGAGTGAGAAATATGGGGGGCTCAGACTCGTCTGACCTCCCACAACACGGTTACGCTGCTTTCAAGGGCGAAATCCGAGCGAGTTGCTTTTTTATCTCTCTGGCCCCATCCCACAGATCAACCGCCTGCTGAGCGTTTAACCAAAACTCAGCGGTATTGCCAAAGAGCCGAGAGAGCGGTAACGCCATCTCCGGGCTCACAGCTCGTCGTTCTCGCAGCAACTCATTCGCCGTCTGGGGCGACACTCCAAGGGCCTGGGCAAAATGCGATACGGTCAGCCCATAATCCGGTAAGAAATCTTCCCGTAGCATCTCCCCCGGGTGGGTCGGATGGACCTTTCTTTCTCTATTGTTGGGAATACTCATCCGATACCTCGTCTCAGTGATAATCCGTTAACTCGACATCCAAGGCTGACGAACCACGTCAGCCCTTTCTCATCTCATCGAGATCACCTTCCCAAGTGATCTTCCCTTTGAGCGCACGGAGTTTCTTCTGACTGTGGAACTGAACCAACAGGCGCAAGCCGGCTTCAATCGCCGCCCGTTTCGTGCGGCAGCCGCTGGCGCGAAGAGCGCGTGACATCAGCTTGTCATCGATCTCGACCTTCGTTCTCATAATACATCTGATAAGGGCCGGATGACCTCCCTTCATCTCGTAAATCTTGGAGAAACCGGCTGATAGAGAGTGTAGCAGACGGTATTATTTGGACCGCTTCCGGAATCGATGGCTCCAGAAGCGAAGGGGTATCTTCAATGGCAACGACAATCATACGCTCCGCCTGCTTTGTCTTGGCTGCCCTGTATAGTGCTAAGGCGGCCTCTGCGACTGTCTCTCCAGGCCGCTGAACACGAACAGGAATTGGTACGCCTCGGTACGTTTCTTCCAAAAAAGCGTCAATCCCATTGCTTCGTTGTACGGGAGTATGCGCAATCCCATTGAGCAGGGCTAGGGCTTGACCACTTGCGGTCTTATAGGAGTCTACCCCCTTCTTTAATACAAGAGATTCCGTTCTTACAGGTGTGGCTAGGCGGCGGTGTGTCAGCTCGACAGCTTCCTCTGAAACGTCGATCCCGATTGCCGATCGTGCGAGTAATTTCGCCGCGACAAGGGTCGTGCCACTGCCGCAGAAAGGATCAAGTACCATATCTCCCTCATCCGTAACCAGCCGAATGATCCGCTCAAGCAGAAGAAGTGGTTTCTGCGTGGGATACCCGGTTCTCTCCCTCGCCTTCGGGTTCAAAAAGGGAATCTCCCATACATCGCTGAGCGGGACTCCTTGTTTCCTGCCCCCATACACAACATTACCATCCTCATCTCGCGCATAGACTGATTTGTTCGAGTCGTCGCGGCTGCGACGCTGAAGGATCTGATCCACGTTTGTGGTTGGTGAATAACCAGTCCGAATGACATTGAACTTGAAAGTTGCTTCCTTAGAGTAGAAGAGAACGGTCTGATGTGCAGGCAGGAGTTTTCGCGCTGAGTTTGACCATCTTCTGTAACTCCAAATGATCTCCGATTGAAAGCGCTTCATGCCAAACACATCGTCGAGAACGAGTCTCGCAACGTGAGAGGCGGTCTTGTCGCAATGGAAAAAAATGGAGCCTGTCGGCTTGAGAACTCGGTGGAGCTCTCTCAGTCGCTCGGCAAGAAACGACGCGTACCCTGATATCGAGTTCCACCGGTCGTCAAAGGAGAATTCTGTACTTCGATCTCGCGTTGACAGCTTCTGCTTGCGTTGCGTGAAAAATGGAGGATCGAGATATATCAGGTCAGCCTTCGCCGTTGGAAAGCGACGCAGGACCTCCATGCAATCGCCGCAATAGACGTTACAATCCATTCCTCTTCGTATTCTCCTCTGCGAGTTCCTGTAAAAGAGCCAGAAGGTCTATGTCAGTGCGTTTCTTGACGAACTCCCATGCTGAATCACCGTAATAATACTCACCATTCATCCCTTCGTACAGCGTCTGAAGAGTCTGTTGAATGCGAATAGCTTGGGTTCGGTTAGGGTAGTAGAACATGAGTCGAATCGGGTGAAATCCGGCGTCTTTAACCGTTTTCAGGCGAGAATGCTCCTTGGTGATGTGATCCCCATCGGTAGTCGCGTCTCTCCACTTGATTTCAATCGCATCCAACTCTACGGCACAATCAATCTCGAAAGTTTTCGGGCGGCGGCCTTCAGTATTTGGAATACGTCGAGAAGCCGACTCTGGGTACTTCGCCCTAAAGCAGAGCTTCACGGCTTCCTCCAGGAACGACCCGGCGTATTTATAGAGAAATCGGCCTTTATTTTGGTAAACATCAATAAGTTCACCCTCTTGATCGGTGATTCCAAGAACTCCGTAGATCAGATAATGAGACGTATCATCCGCCTTCATTTCATCGACTCTTGCTTCCATTCTGGCCTTGAGGGTATCCGCATATTTCAATGCGAGAGCCTTGAGATCTTCGCGTATCGCCATGTCCATCCGCCCTTTGTCTGTCTGGTTGAACTCTCATCAAACGCGAGGCCAGAAATGTGTCCGCCTCAACCTAGTACGATCAAGCATGGGATGTATTGGAAAGCCTCACTACTTGCAGTAATTGCTTTCGTATCTCCCCGGCTTTGGCTCCGAGATCGACGGTTGCGAACCGCATTTCATGGCCTTGAATCACCACCGCCTCATTTACCATCTCATCAATTGCTGGATGTAAAAGAAGGCCGGCTGCACTGGCCGCCAGCGGGTCATCTTCATTGTTCTCCTGTGATCTCAGATACGCATACATCTGATAAATATACCCACTGCGCAAAGTTTCTTCCCTGTACCATCCCCGAGTAACGATAGAGGTGAATTTTGTGTCAATAACGATGCGACGCTCCGCACCATAGTCGTCCAAAATGATGTCAGTCCGCATGGAAGGGAGGATTCTGTCAATCACGGTGGTCTTTCCCCCTGTGGGCCAGTCAATTTTCTTTCCTGCAGAAACCCGCCAGCCCGAGCCGGACAGCGCAACATCATAGAAGCCAGCGACAGCCTTCTCGAATAGACGCCTCACCCACGTCTCTTCCCTATCCGGCATAAAAAGAGACTGCGGGCCAGCCTCTTCAATGGGCAGTGCTAAATCGAAAGCAAGCTGGGCTGCGGCTACCATTTGTCGGTCGTCGGTATCGTGACGGCCAAACTGGTCAGCGGATATCTCGCTTCGGTCGGGCTTCTCTCCACTGACGCCCATTCGCCTCAAGCGCGCAGCAAGAGTACTACATCGGTCAGCAAGGTTGGTACGCCGAACGATTTTTGCAATCTTTTCTAATGCCGCCCGAACGTAACGATTGCGTGGTGTATCAACGAGGAATTCCTCAAATCTACAGGCAACTCTACCCCGATCCAGGAGTTGATGCCGTTCCGTATATAACAAGTTTATGCGCCCCCGAACTCGGCCAAGGATCGCTTCTTTAGACTGGTATCCGAAGCTCAGATTGCGCCTCAGACGGCGCTCAACCAGAAATGTCAGGATTTCGGCCACGAGATCGGGGATATAATCTGGATTCTCTTCAACCGCAATGTTCCTGCGATCCCTATGCCGAAAGAGATCAGACGCATATAGCATCAACAGCCAGAGATTCCGCACCGGAATCCGGCCAACCTGACCGGCACCTGTTGCTACCGGCGTCGCCACTAGAACCCTTCGAGTAAGCGTTGTCTGGCCTGCTTGGCTTTGTCGGGTGCCTCAAACCAATACTCATCAAGCAACGGCCTGATCTCTGTTTCCACTACCTGTCGAAACCAGTCCCGACCGTTGTCAATAGATGCTCCATACGGCGGGGTGACATAGCTGTGCCCAATGCGAAATTGAGGACCAAGGCTGGTATCAGCGGATATCTCATCGTTTAATGACTGGATTCGCTTTTCAATGTCAGTAAGGATGTCCATATCAATACGGCATTGGTTGTGCACCCAGTCGCGCCAAGGTTTTCCAAAAACAGGTTCCAGGTCTATAAACGCAAAACGTCGCCGTAGCGCTAGATCAACCAGAGCAAGTGAACGGTCTGCAACGTTCATGGTGCCAATCACATACACATTATCGGGAATATAGACGCGCTCGTCGTCTGTCCGTCGATAGCTCAACTCTAGTGCTTCTGCCGGCGTTCGTTTGTCAGCTTCCAGAAGGGTCAGCATATCGCCAAAAATCTGAGCCGGATTACCGCGATTGATTTCTTCAATAACGACGACATAGATGGAGGCAGGTGCGTCTTTAGCCATATTCACTACCTCAAGAAATAGACCGTCAACCAAACTCAGTTTGCTGTCTCCCGCCGGCCGATATCCACGCACGAAGTCTTCATATGACAGGTTCGGGTGGAACTGCCGGCACGCACCTGGCTGTCATCCTGCTCTCCTATGAGGGCGAAGGCCAGTCGTTTGGCTAACCAAGTTTTCCCGGTGCCGGGGGGCCCTTGTAGAATCAGATTTTTCTTGACGCGAAGGCATTCAAAGATTTGTTTCAATTTGGTTCGCTCAAGAAAACAGCCGCCCTCTATGAGGTAATCTACAGTATGTGGCACGCTCGCTTCCGGTTCTCGCTTTGGGTCTGTCTTGTCGTCTGGAGTATCCAAACCGGATTTTTTCAACAGACTGTGGAGCTTTGGGTTCGCTAGTAGGAAGAGGCTCAGGTGATCAAGTTCCAGCGCGGCCGAGAGTTTTTCGACAACTTCTTGACTTGGGCGACGTAGGCTACGTTCCAGATAGCCGATATAGTTTGCTGCCCTACCGATCTTTTCAGCGACCTCTTGCTGGGTGAGAGACAGCTTGAGACGCTGCTCCTCGATTACTTGTCCAAAACTTTTCCCGGCCATAGTTGAACGTTACCTCATAATATATTGATAGGTTATTGATGGTTTGTCGGAGCGACCATTGATGCCAAGTCTCAGGCATAACGGTTTGTATGAGGCCACCTCATTCAAACGTTCGAGGCGCGAACGGATCAGATCAATGTTTACCTTAAAAATATACTAAAATCGAAGGGTACGTGGATATGCTCGCTCCAGGCCGCCTGGATTTTTAATTGGGTGCGAGTGAGGAAGCGCCAGACACCAAGTCAGTCCTTTCTCGTCTTATCGATATCACCCTCCCAAGTGATCTTCCCTTTGAGCGTGCGGAGTTTTTTCTGGCTGCGGAACTGAACCAACGGGCACAAGCCGGATTCACTCGCCGCCTGTTTCGTGCGGCAGCCGTTGGTCCGAAGAGCGCGTGACATTAGCTTATCATCGATCTTGATATTCGTTCCCACAAAACCCTCGTGGAATGATATGCAAGGCTTACTATGCGACTCATCCGCCGAATTTACTCACCTCAAGATAGGCTTTCCCGGTTTGAGCAGCATGCCTTCTAATACGAGAAATGACATCACCGAATCCTAGAGCTCCTGACAAAGATAAGTAAATATGTTGGGCATCGAAAAGGAGAAGTACTCCGCGTCGTCCTGAAGCTCCGTCAATCGCTACACTAGAGAACCCCGATATGGATACCAAGATCCCCATCGTATTATCAGCTTTGTCCTCAACTTTTGCTCGTAGAGAATCTATGTCTGCGGGTTTCGCTTGATTAGATGTGAACTTGAGCTCAACTAGATAGGTTGTCCCATCATAAGTCAGGGAGCCATCAATTTGCCTTCCATTCGTCTTGTATGGACGCCGATTGTCGATATCGAAAAAATCTAAAAAATCATAGAACCAATTCTCAAATTTATATCCACCAACTTGGGTACCAACTTGAGAGTGAAGAGCGTCGAGACGTTGTTGCAAAGACGCTCGATCCGTCAAGGATCGTTGTATACGAGCCTTTTCTTCGCGCGCCCTTTTTTTAGCTTCTTCTTGTTCTCTTTCACTACGAATTTCTTCATCCTGTTGCTTAAGATATATCTTTAGCTCCTGAACGGCTCCGTGGGCCTCTTGGACTTTTTGTTCTGAGTCTTCCCAATTACGAAGGTCTGGAAAGGTTGTCTGCTCGGAGAGGCTTCGAGCCATTTGAAAAATTACAGCTTTACCCCTGTCAGATTCCTGAAGTTCCTCAAAAGCGCGATCTAAGAATTCACGTTTACTCTCGTCCCCAGTCCAGGAGCCCAAGAAGGTCTCAGAAATATGAGATGCGCGAAGAAACTTTCGGAGAGCACTTTTGCGCCAGTAAGATTTTAGGGCGGCCTCATACGTCAACTCAATTAGCCGTGGAGTGATTTTTGCCGCCATCGCTTAACCTCCCAAATACTCACACTTAGATTGAGTCAGCGCATCAGTATAGATTATTGTTGTAATTACGTCACGATTGTCGAGCGCCTCTTTGACACCATCCCCGATTGTCCCGCCTCTCCAGAACCGGTACAACAACTCTCTATTCTTCTGACACACGAGGGAAGCAAACAATGAGTGAGCGACCGTTTAGAGTGCTGGGGATTCAACAAATCGCGGTGGGCGGGCTGGATAAGAATCCGCTACGGAAGTTCTGGATCGATACCCTGGGGCTGGCCCTGAGCGGTAACTATCGCAGCGAGAGCGAGAATGTGGACGAGGATATTGCGGTGATTGGCTTGGGGCCACTCAAGCTGGAAGTGGATTTAATGCAGCCTATCGACCCGGAGAAACGGCCCAAGGTCCAGGACCCGCCGCTGAATCATATCGGTCTGTGGATCGACGATCTGCACGCGGCTGAGAAATGGCTGGCAGAGCAGGGCGTGCGGTTCACGCCGGGCGGCATACGCAAGGGCGCGTCCGGCTATGATGTGTGTTTCATCCACCCCAAGGGCAATGCGGAGTTCCCGCTGTGTGGTGAGGGCGTGTTGATTGAGTTGGTCCAGGCTCCGGCTGAAGTCATTGAAGCGTTGTCATAGGACGGAACCCACCCCGGCCCTTCGGCTACCCTTACCTTGGAGGGAATTCTATACAATGTTACCCATCCCCCTAGTTTTACTGCCCCTTTTACGGGGCCATTTCATGTGCTCCCGTGGTTGACGGTCAAGTTGACATGTGTCAACTTCGGGGTAGCAAGCGTACCAACCCGGTTGAATTGCCGCGCTTGAATAAAAAGGGGCACGCAATGAAAACTCAGAAGAAGGCATCACAAAAGCGCACCCCTGCGCGTAATTTGGGTGGGCGACCAGCCAGGCCCATGCCTGAGTTGATCCCGGACACGCCAGAGGCTATTGCCCGTGGATGCATGAGCGGACCACCGGAGAAGCAGTGGCAATACAGCGCCGTTGCCAAAAACGGGAATTAGTCGGTTCCACACAGCAAGTGATATTTGGAAAGGGGAAAGGACGTATGCCTCTGCAAGTGGGTGACAAGGTTTGGCTCTCCTGCGAAGTAAAGCCGGGGCCTTTTTCAAATGAGCGCCTTGTTCGTATTCAACTCCCCAAAGGTCCGTGGGTTGGGTTTGTTGATACTGGCGCACTCAAGGAAGCAGTAGAAACAGGGAGTACCTATGTACTTGCTCGCGTGACTAAAGTCAGCGGAAGCACCGTCACAGCCATCGTGCAAGGGCACGCTCTTGACTCGCGCTACGTACAGGCGCCATCTGCCACGATGCAAAAGGTGCAACCTGGTGTTTCTCTCCCGGCCTGACATCCTCAAACATCTTGAGAACCAAGACCTGCGCTTTGACCCGCCCGTTCCAGAGGAGCGGATCGCGCAGGTGTCCATTGATCTGTTTCTTGGACGACGCTTTACCACTTTCAAGCAACCGCCCGGCTACATCACTTCAATACCTATGGACCCGTCACTCTGGGATTCAGAGGATGGGAACACACAGAGACGGACATCTTTGTGTTAGAGCCTAATCAGTTTGTTCTTGCGCAAACGTTGGAACGTGTCCGCATACCAAACTCGTTGATGGGGCTTGTAGAAGGGCGCAGCGGCTTTGCACGACTCGGCGTGACGGTTCATGCCACTGCTCCGAAGATTGATCCTGGATTCCATGCTCCCATCACCTTAGAGATGGCGAATTTTGGAAAACTGGCCGTAGAACTGCGTGCTGGAATAGACAAACCTGCTCAGCTTCTTCTTGCGAAAATTACTACACCCCTAGAAGAGTCTGAACTGTACGGTACGAATCCAGAGGATGTTTCTCAACATCAGACTGAGCCTATTCCGAGAGGGCGTCAGTCATAGGCATCCTGTCTTACTTTCCAACTAAGTCTTTATACCGCAACCGTTTATTCATCAGCCCTCGCGCCATACATTCTATCTGTACAACAGTATCAAGTGGGCGCTGGTTATGCCGGTCGGCAAACTCTTTCGCATAGCGGTTTAAGTGCTTGACGCCCATCTTGTGGTACGTACCGATATAGCCACGTTTGAGGAGCGCCCAAAAGCTCTCAATTCCGTTTGTGTATGCCTGATCTTTGACGTACTCCCAAGCGCCTATGTTTGACGACTTCATGGTTCTTCAGGCCGATATAGCCGCGCCATGTTCATCCGTGTAGACTTTCGTCCCTGGTACCGTCCGGGCATTCACAAAGCCTTGAAGAGTCTCTTGATTCGTGCATGTGGTCACGGTGGCCTGTACCTGATTTGTTTCCCTGTCTGGGAATCAGGAAGGGCAACCACGGGGGGTTGCCCCTACATTATGCCTTCCCCAATCCCTAACCCCATAATCCCCAGATATTCTTTACTTTCCTGGGACGCGGTACATGCGGATCGGATGGGGCGTGCGGTGAAATTCGGGCAGGTCGCGCCAGGGGCGTCCGGCGGTGATACCGCCGTCTACGGCCAGGGCCTGACCCGTCACAAAGCTCGAATCATCACTGGCCAGCCATAAGGCGGCTTTGGCGATCTCCTCAGGCTCACCAACCCGACCCAGGGGATGCAGGTGGGCCGCTCCTCTACGCAGACCGGCCATCTGTTTATCCGTGGGCGACGGCCGGCCAACGGCCAGGGGCGTCACAATCGCGCCCGGACAGATGCAGTTGGCTCGAATATTGAATTCCCCCAGTTCCAAGGCGACCGACTTGGTCAGATGAATCACCCCCGCCTTGGCCACACTGTAAAGGTGGGTCGCCATGCCGGCTTCCACGCCGGCGGCGCTGGAGGTGCTGATAATACTGCCAGACTGCTGTCTTTTCATGATGGGTGCGGCATGCTTGATACCGAGAAACACGCCTTTGAGCAGCACGTCAAAAGTCATATCGTAGTCTTCCACACTGATACTCTCGATCGGCCCCAGCGCACCGCCAAATCCGGCGTTATTATAGATACAGTCCAAGCGTCCCCAGCGTTCGACCGCGGCCTCAACGGCCGCTTTGACCTCAGACTCCTGGGTCACATTCACCTGAACAAAAGCGCCCTGGTCTCCCAGCTCGCGCGCCATCTCCTGGCCCTTGTCATCCTGCATGTCAGCGACCACAACCCGGGCCCCTTCTGCGGCAAACAGGCGAACGGTTGCGGCTCCAATACCGCTGGCTCCACCCGTAATCAACGCGACTTTTCCATCTAGTTTTCCCATGTTTTCCTCCTTATTTGTTTTCTGCTCTATGGCCGGCTTCCGCTTGCGGCCGCTGCTCTGGAGAGAGCGAGAGCACGTAAAAGACCAGATCCCACAGATCGTCCGGCTCCAATACCTCTTCGTATGCCGCCATGGAGGAGCCGTCCATGCCGTTGGCGATGCGTCGATAGATATCGCTTGGCGTATGGCCGCCGCGGAAACTCCATTTACGGGTTAAATCGCGAGGTAGGATGGGATCGCCCTCCGCGGTTTTCAGGTCCTGCCCCGAGCGTCCGTCTCCCCTGCCCCCCGCCCCATGACAGCTCGGACAGCCGGAATCCACGTAGAGCGACGCGCCTCGGGCGATGCGTTGCTTCGTCACCTGAGGTGGCGCCGAAACTGAAGTGGACGCAGGAGCTGACTCAGAGGCCAAACGCCGTGAGAATTGCTTGATGTAAGCGACCACGTCCCGCCGCGCCTGCTCGCTGAGGATGGCCTCAAACGCCGGCATCCCACTCCCTGCCAGCCCTTTTGATACGGTGCGGAACAGGTCCGCATCGGTCGGTGGACTCCCGGTGGGTGTGGAACGATAGCGGAATGAGCCGCGCACGAAGTCGCGCGGTCGTGGCAGCCAGCTCAGCGTAAGCAGGCCCTGCCCATCACCAGCCACACCGTGACAGCCGCTGCACTGACTGGCGTAGAGGGCTTTACCCCGAAGAGTAAACGCGTCCAGCATCTCTGTCTGATTGGAGGACACGTTTACTCTTTGCTCCGAGGCTGAAACATCAGCGGTCGTCTTGATCCGTTCAGGGGTCGCTGCCTTCGATTTGTCGTACTCCTCAAAAAATTCGGCAACGGCACAATCCGTCAGAAATAAGGCCAAATCACTCCGCAGGCGGTCTGCCAGATATATCGTTATGCGGTCTTGTCCAAGGGCAATCGAGGCTGCTTGTCCGTCTGAGACAATGCTGAGCAGCCGGGCGTTGAGCCGCGGCCGTGCCGGGCTCTTGGGTGCGGTGACGCTGTGGAAGAACTCTTGCCAGGGGCGGAGCGTCTGCGCATCCATACCAGACAGTCGCTCGGCCAGATCAACGCCGAATATGCCGCCGCGAGAGGAAAAAAACTCCGGAAAATCAGCGTCTCGCCAGCGGCGTTCGGCAATCATATGTCCCAGCGCCTGCCCAAAAGGGAGGACGACATCCTTCTGCCAGAGCGTGTCTTTGGCCCAGCGGAAGAGAATGCCGGTCGGCGCGCCTTCTCCCGGTCCTTGGCTCAGTCCGATGATCTGAAAGGTGTAGAGCTTTTTCGCTTTGGCCCAGGCGAGAAACGCAGACCAGCGCGGATCGTCGGGGGTTAAGGTAAAAGCGTCAGACCGGAGCGCGGCAGTCGGATTATAGCTTGTGCGGATAGTGCCACACGTCTCCGCAGCCGGCGACGGAAGCGGCGCGAAACAGCGCCAGAGCAGTACGAGCACGGCCAAGCGTTGACCACATGTCCTCAGCATAGTTAAGGAGGGATTGGGGGTTGGAGACCACAGTAGGGGCAACCCCCTGTGGTTGCCCTCAATCCCCAATCCCCAATCCCCAATTACAAATCGACTTTAATGCTCAACTCTCGCAACTGCTTGGCATCGACCCCGCCCGGCGCTTGTGTCATCAGGCACTGGGCGCGGGCCGTCTTGGGAAAGGCAATGACTTCGCGCAGCGAATCCATACCGGCAAACAACATGGCCAAACGGTCAAAGCCCAGGGCAATCCCACCGTGGGGAGGCGCACCATACGACAGGGCTTCCAGCAGAAACCCGAACTTCTCCTGGGCCTCGGCCTCGCCGATGCCCAGCAGGCTGAAAATCTTTTGCTGCATGTCCTGGCGGTGAATTCTGATACTGCCACCCCCCAGTTCGACACCATTCAGCACAACATCGTAGGCAAACGCCCGTGCCTTGCCTGGGTCGGTCTCCAGCAGGGCCACATCCTGGTCGTTGGGCGCGGTAAACGGGTGATGCTTGGCCACATAGCGCTTTTCGTCCGCGTCGTATTCGACCAGCGGAAAATCCGTCACCCACAGGAAACGCATGTCATCCTTGGGAATCAGCCCGAGTTTGTCGCCAAGATGGAGACGCAAGCGTGACAGTACCTCGCAGGCTACCTGTTCCTGATCGGCAATCATCAGCAACAAGTCCTTTGGTTTGAGCCCGAAGGCGGCTTCAATTTCCTTCTTCTGGTCGTCACTCACGAATTTCGCCAAGGGCGACTGCCACCCGTCCTCGGTCAGCCGAATCCAGGCTAGGCCTTTCGCCCCGAAATCCTGGGCCAGCGGAATCAAATCATCCAGCTCTTTGCGTGAGAACGGGTCGTCCGACACAATCAGTCCGCGGACCACGCCTCCGTCGGCAACGATCTGGCGAAAGACCTTGATATCGGTCTGGCTGAACAGCGCGGACAGCTCCTGGATTTCCAGGCCAAATCGAATGTCGGGTTTATCATTCCCGAAGCGGGCCATGGCCTGACTGTACGGCATGCGGGGAAACGGGGTGGGGATATCGATGCCTTTCACTTCCTTACACAGCCGGACCATCATGCCCTCAATAAGCTGGAACACGTCGTCCGGTCGGACAAACGACATCTCGATATCAATCTGGGTGAACTCGGGCTGGCGGTCGGCCCGCAGGTCTTCATCCCGAAAGCAGCGCACGATCTGGAAGTATTTTTCCATGCCGCTCACCATCAGGAGTTGCTTGAAGAGCTGCGGCGACTGTGGCAGGGCAAAAAATCCGCCCGGAATGACCCGGCTCGGAACAAGATAGTCGCGTGCGCCTTCCGGGGTACTCCGGGTCAGGACTGGGGTTTCAACCTCAAGGAACTCCTCCCCGTCAAGATAATCACGGACCACTTTGGCCAGCCGATGACGCAGGCGTAGGTTCTCGAACATCTTGGGCCGACGGAGATCAAGATAACGATAGCGCAATCGCGTGTTCTCCGCGGGCTCGGTGTCGGCATCAATCGGAAACGGCGGCGTTCGCGAAGCATTGAGCACCCGCAGCTCTTCCACGACGAGCTCGACTTCTCCGGTTGGGATATTCGGATTGATCGTCTCCGGCGAGCGCCGTTCCAGCCTGCCCCTCGCAGCCACCACATATTCCAGGCGCAGCTCTTTCGCCTGCGTATGGGCGGCGGAGCTGACTTGCGGGTTACAGACAATTTGGACCAGGCCGGAACGGTCTCGGACATCGACAAAGGTCACGCCGCCATGATCGCGCCGGGAATGCACCCAACCCATCACGGTCAGCGGCTGTCCGACTTGGGTCACGCGGGGCTCCCCGCAATAGCAGCTTCGCTGCCAATCACCTAAAGACTCCACACCATCTCCCTTGTGTTGTTATCTGGCCGGGAACTATGCCGGCCAGGGTTATGATTATGCCCAGTATACATGCTCGTCTTGTGAGGGGCGGTAGTATGCCAGAGGGCGTTCGATCGATCAATGCTGAGGGGGAAAGAATGCTTCAAGTTGCCTCACTGCCTGCTGGGGTAAGGCCGCGATCCCTCCGGCGGTCGTATTTTCCCGGACCCGTTCCAGGCGCGAGGTGGCGGGCAACAGCACCGCGTCTTCGGATTTTGCCAGCAGGTAGGCGAGCAGCGCCTGTCCCGGAGTGGTCACCCCATAAGGCTCCAGGAATGAGAGATCGTGTTGGTGCAGGACCTGCAACAGTTGGGAGCGATGAAAGATGGGACACAGCGGCGTCATGATTAAGACACCCATATTGCACTGCTGGGCCAAGGGGAGGATGGCATGTTCGGCTGCTCGCTCTCCGATATTGTACGGAATCTGGATCGTATCAAAGAGGCCGGTTTGCATGGCCGTCATCATTTCCGGGAACATACTGGTTCGATAGTCGGTAATACCCAGAAACCGAATACGGCCTGCGGCCTTATATTCTTCAAGGAGCGGCGCAACGGCGCGCCAGGCCGCCATATTGTGCACCTGCATGAGGTCGATCACCTCAACCTGAAGTTTCTGAAAGGACGCTTCAATGCGGCGCTGAGCGGAGGCGCGATCCGTCGCCAGGACCTTAGTTGCGATAAGCACGCCCTCGCGCCGTCCCCGTAGCGCCCGACCCAGCACGCTTTCCGCCTCACCATACATGGGTGCGGTGTCAAAGAGATTCACCCCACAAGCCAAGGCTTCGGTCACCAGCTGTCCGACATGCTCGATATTCCTCTCTCCACGCACATCGAACGCATTCCAGGTGCCCATACTCACGGCACTGACGCGCAGGCCGGTTCGGCCCAGAGTGCGGTATTGCATCGCCATCCACTCTTTCTACTGAGTCGGAGAGATTGTTGGGAGGACTTAGACTTCCGAGACCTGATAGACGCTACCAACTGAATGCGGAGAAATGGCCTTCCGGGTGAAGTCGGCCTTTACTTTTTCAAGGTATTGCAGTGTCTCTGCCGAGTAATATGCTTCACCACACTGAGCGCAGGCTTCGGTCCGGACCGGAACGAGTAGGCGATCCGTCCCGACTTTTAACTCTGCCTTAACTGTCGCGGGTTTGACCTCGCCGGTTTTACACATCACGCATTGCATTATTTCCTCCTCTTAAAGTCTGACCGCCAGCGAGTAGGGTCCGGCTGATATGTCGTGATAATGATCAGCCTGTCTTCGGTCGGAACCGGTGCACAGACAATGTGGAGCGGCCTCTTCGCCTCTGTCCAACCGACAACCAAACAACTCGGATACGGCTTGTCATCAGTATACTCTTCGATGATCTCGCCCGTATCCAAAACTTGCAAGGCCTCACCGACATAAATGACTCCTAACGGCTCTTCTTCCATCTCTCTTCGAGCGTGATCTGTGAAGCGGCACTGGGTTATACGGTGTCGAATTTCAGCATAATCCATCCCGTTACCCCTTTATCAGGGACAGAGGGGTACCCGTAGTCACCCCTCCGGGGAATTCCGCAGCAGTTAATACAACACCTCTGCGGCTGTGAGTTGGGTGATCTCTTCGTCCGTATACTCCAGCAGATCCTTCATCACATACGCGGTGTCTTGGCCCATGAGTGGAGCTGGGGAACGGACGCCGTTTGGCGCGGCGGTGAGCCGCCACGGAATGCCGATATGGGTCTGGATCTCCACCTCGGCGTGCGGCAAGTGGGCAAAAAAGCCACGCGCGTTCAAATGCGGGTCCTCGCTCAAGTCTTGACTATTCATTGACGGAAAGGCGGCCACCCCCACGGCCTGGAGCGTTTCCGTTACCTCCCATTTCGTTCGCTCTTTGGTCCACTCCGTCAGGAGGCGTTCGAGTTCATCTTCGTTGGCCTTACGGCCTGCCGCGGTGCGAAAGCGTGAGTCCTGACTGAGGTGGGTGTGGCCGATGGCCTGGCACAACGCCTGCCACTCTTCATCCGTCCCGCAGACGATGGTGACCCATTCATCCTGGTCGGCCTCCTGCCCGGCACAGCGGAAGCAGTTATGCGGCGCCATCCACGCATCCCGATTGCCTCTGCGAGGCGGTTGGGTTGTATTCATGGCGTAGTCCATCCAGCCTTCCGCCAGTAATGCCGCCATGGTTTCCCATAAGGAGGCATCAATATGCTGTCCCGTGCCCGTCCGTTTACGCGCGGTCACGGCCGCAGTAATGGCCACTGCGGCATTCAGCCCGCCGTTCGGGTCGCCATACGAAATGCCGACTTCCTGGGGACCGCTCCCGGCATAGCCAGTCAGCGAAGACAGGCCGGTCAGCGGCACGATGGCCGGCCCGTAGCCCATATAGTTTTTCTGCGGCCCGCTATGTCCATAGCCGGAGATGGAGGCCATGATCAGTGCCGGATTCCGTTTTGCCAGCTTCTCATAGCCCAGACCCAAACGCTCCATCACACCGGTGGCAAAGTTTTCCACCACAATGTCGGATTTTTCGATCAAGGCGGTGACAATGGGAAGGGCTTGCGGTTTGCTCAGGTTGAGCAGGGTACTCTTTTTGCCCTGATGCCATTGGTTGAAATAGCCCGAACGATTAAGACTCGGCTCCATGCCGGTCGGATAAATTGGAACGCGCCGTCCGAGGTCGGGACGCACGTGAGATTCAACCCGAATGACCTCTGCGCCAAGATGGGCCAGTTGTAAGGCGCAGTAAGGTCCGGCCCAGGCCCAACTGAAATCAATAACACGAAGACCTTCAAGGGGGAGGCTGGAGTTCGGGGTTAGGGATTGGGGGTTGGGGGTTGGGGGGGTGGATTCGCGCAGCACCTCGTCATTATGTTCGCCCAGCAGGGGAGCCGGGCGGCGAATGTCCCACCAGGGTTCTTTGAGCTGGTAGGGCGGGCCCAAATGGGTCAGTGTCCCGGCCTTGGGGTGGGTCACGTCAACAAAAAAATTGCGGGCTTTGAGCTGTTCCTGTTGGGCCATGGTTTCCATGGACAATACGGGGGCAAAACAGATCCGTCGCTCCTGGCCGGCCTCGAAGAGGTCCTGGACTGTCCAGCCCTGCATCCATTCGTCGAGATAGGTCTTGAGCACGTCCCAGTTCTCGGCACGGACAAAGGGGTCTTTGAATATTTCCCAGCTCGCCCACTCGGGATTCCCCATGAGATCAACCAGGCGCTCCCACTGATCCTGCTCCACCGTCACCACAAAGATCAGGCCGTCCTGACACTGGTACATGCCCCAGGGATAGATCAGGCGTCGACCCAGCCGGGATGCCACCTGCCCCATATAGGAGTAGTAGACAAAGTTTTGTTCCAGGAAGGACGCAACAAACTCCTGAATCGAAAGATCGATATGCTCACCCTGGCCGGTTTCGTAGGCTTTGCTATACGCGGCCAGGCTGGTCATGGCCGCAGCCAGCCCGGCCTGAAAGTCAGCCTGGTGGCCGGCCGCTTTGAGCGGGGGCAAGTCCGGCCAATTTGACGCGCCGGGACTCAGCCAGGCCCAGCCGCCCCCGTGGGTCAGGTTCAACTCATAGGCGCTGTAATCTTTATACGGGCCGGTCAGCCCAAACGGGGTGATCGAGCACATCACCAAGCTGGGATTCACCTGCTGAAACGCCGTGTAGGAGATGCCCAGCTCAGCCATGGCCGGTGGGGCATAATTGTGAATGAGCACATCGGTCCGGGCAATCAGGGCGCGCAGACGTTCAGCATCCTGGCGGATATCGAGGGTCACGCCGCGCTTATTGGTATTCAGATACAAAAAGAGGCCACTCTGCTCCAGGTCGGGCTGCCCTTGAGGAAAGGGGCCTCGGGTTCGCGCCAAGTCACCACCCGGTTCTTCGACTTTGATCACATCGGCGCCAAGGTCTGCCAGCAGCTTTGTGGCATACGCCGCAGACACCATATTGCCGAGTTCCAATACGCGAACACCTTCCAAGCCGTGCATAACAGGTCCTCCTTCTGTGAAGAGTAAACGTGTCCTCCAAAGAGACAAAAAGCCGGACACGTTTACTCCTTATACCCCGTAGCGGGCCTATCAAGGAGGTGACAGCGCGTCAACGCTACTCTGCTGCTTCCGCGCTTCCCGCTGCCCAATTGAGGCGAATATCCCAGGTATAGATTTTGTCCGGTGGGAGTGTCGGGGCGGTGGTGTTATCAACGTACTCGTACACATTTGCCGACGGGCGCAGCGTCGTGTCACGGCCGTAGATATAGTCCTGGTCTTCGACAATGAGCTTATAGGCTTTATTGAGCAATAAGGCCCGGGCGGGGGATGGGGTAATCAGCTCGTAGACATCCCGTGCCGCGGCAACGGCTGCGTAATTGACCGATCCGTCCGCATGGTACCAGCGCGCCGCCATTTCCGGATTATTGCGAAACTCGGTGCCGCCACCCACGCGTTCAAGATAGGTCAGGATTTCCCCTTGCTGCTCGTTCATGGTGGGCGCGTCCGGCATGCCGCGCAGATTGATATAGCCCCAGCCGGCGGCCCCGTCGATTTTGCGCGGGAAGCTATACGTCTTGTCAATCGAAGAGCCAACCGTGTTATGGCAGCCCATGCAGAACATGGTCTCTTCGTAGGTATTGAAGCGCAGCCGGCCGTCCTTGTCTTCGATAAACCCCTGGAGCAGCCAGCCCATTTTATTGTACAGACCCGCATGACCGCGGTCCGGATAATGAGGCAGCGTGCCTTCCAGCTTTTCCTGATACTCTTCGTCGTAATAATGGGCGAGGATCGTTTTAGACAGGAAATCCCGCTTCCGCATATACCGCACTTCTTTCATCCGCCGCGTATTCGTGATGCTCTCGTCCGCGTCGACGCCGACATAGCGTACGGTATGCAGAAATTCCGTCCGGTGGGGATAGACATACGGTTCAACCCGCGTATCACTCGCCGCCCCCACATAGGTTGCCGGGCGGGTGAGGGCGTGAATGCGGCCGAGCGCGCCGTCGCCATCCAGGTCCTGGCCGAGTTGGGTCTCATCAATGGGCAGGCTGCCAATGCTATCAAAGCCCTTAATCGCGGCTTCGAGAATCGCCAGATTTGCCTTATACACTTCGCGCGAATAGACCCCGTCTTGGATGTGCCGAAACTTGGCCGGTAAGCGGATCATGACATCATCGGTAGACCCATTGGTCGGCCAAAACGTACTTGGAAAGGGCTTATAGCTAAAAGCCACCCAATGGCTGCCATCCTTGGCAAAACCCTCTTCATCAAAGGCGGCTACCCCATCAGACAGATTTTGAAGTCGGGGAATATAGCCTCGAAAGTGAACCGCCTCCAATCGGTCGGCCAGTTCGGAAAAATTATCTTCGTTAATCCACGCCTGTATGTCCTCATCGCTGATCGCAGCAACCCGCTCACTACGGTCTTCAAACAGATTCCGCCAGCGATTGGTTTGTCCTTGGTCACTAAAGCTATACGCGCGTTGCAAATGGGAATCGTTCATCCGATTTTCACGGCCTGGGATATGATCTTGATGACAGACGTAACACGGATTAAAGACACCCTCGGTCCGGGTATAGCATTGCGGCGGGATCACCGCCTCGGGGTTATAGACGCCGACCAGTCCCGGTCCGGGGGAGCGGGGCGGCACCACCGCCGTCCATCCTTTCAGCAGCTCAACCTTTTGAACCGAGGTGAGAGGAGAGCGTATTGTCGGTTGGGTCCATTGAGTCATTGAGTCCGTTGAGTCTTGACCCAATAGACTCAAAAGACCCCACAGACTCAAAAGACCCCACAGACTCATCATCGCTACTCGATTTGATTTTCGGCTCCAAAACCGAAGTATCGGTAAGACTGCCTTTCGAGACGGTACGCCGTCCGGGCGCCAAAATCATACTTCATGGGTCTGACCCGGAAGCCCGACAGCCGGATGAGGTCGTCGGTCCAAAAATCATCCACCAAGGGCATATTGCCGTCGGCACTGTGCTGGATGGCAATATAGGCTTGGCTGCCGTCTGGCGTGAAGAGAAAACCGGTTGACTCGGCAGACCCGTCGGCAAGTTTGAGCAGCCGCACACAGCCGTCAGACTTGATATCGTCGTCCGCGCCGTCCGGCAGACAGGCCCACACGTCACTATTGCCCTGGCTCGTCCCATTGTCTTCGACAACAAACAGCACGCCCGTTGTCGGCTGAAAGGCCAGATTATCCGGTTGGCTGAATTCGGGGCTGCCTTCAATGAAGCGGTTCAGCACGATTTCCCCGGTTGTCCCGGTTGCCGCGGTCACATCTTGATCAATCGCGCATTGGACCTCGCCGTAGTTGCTGGCGGGATGGTTGCCGGTGACGGCGAAGCAGAAGCGAATGGCGTCAGGCTGGTCGGGGTCGCTGAACAGCGGGTCACGGTGGAGGTCTTCAGGACGGTAATAGGCCGTTGCCCCGGCCGCACTGGCGGCCTCGCGGCCAATGCGAGTTTCGCCCTCATCAATACTGGTCTCGGACGCGGCGGTTGGCGTGAGTGGAATCCAGGTACCGTTGCCAACTTCGCAGCCCTGGCCGAACTGCTGGATATCCTCCCGACACGACACTTGCAGCGCGTATGTTGCTCCCTCGATCAAAGGGGATTGATCAAGGGACGCAATAGGCCCGGTGTCGGAGTCGTATAGCTTGGTGGGAATGAATTTATACACTGCGCCGCCATCGGTATCGCCCGGCTCATAGCTGCCCGGCCGCTCTTCATCGCCCGCAATCACCACGCCTGTTTCGTGCACCAGGAAGCCTTCGTAGCGAATCACGGGAAAGGCCGTGCGCTTGATAATACGACCCGAGGCGTCCCGGCCGGCCTGATCCATAATCCGGGCCGGTGCGGCGCCACGGCCACGTTCAAGGATGGTAAACTCGTCATTCGTTAGCGGGTCAAGGATTTCATACACCGCCCCGGTGTCGCTGGCGAAGTCCTCTTCCGTTGCAATCACCGTGCCCCACGGCGTGGTCCGGATCCCATCGCAGATCGTCATGCCGCGCACCAGGGTGGTGACCGTCCGGGTCTGCAAGTCGATGATCTGGACGCTCGGTGTCAGTTTGTCCCCAACGACAAAGGACTCACCACAGGCGCCGCTCAAACAGCCGAGGATTTCTTCAATGCAGCCGACCAGATGGGTCGGCTGCGCGGCCCCATGCGGCCAGAACACCATCTGATCCCAGTCCTGGCCGACTTCACGAGAAAAGTATTCTGCCTGAATACCATTCCGCAGAAAAAGAAACTGCTCCTCTACGCTTTGAGTTGGCGTGCGGAAGTCTAAACGGGTTTCTTGGGTCCTTTGGGTCGGTTGGGTTCTTGCGTCGTTGGGGGCAAGACTCAACAGACTCAACAGACTCAACAGACTCAACAGACTCCTCAACATCCAGCCCCCTCCTCAAGAAAATATGTATAAGGCGAGCAGACAAGTAGCCGCCTATAGCCGGATACGAGCCGCGATTGCTTGGAACACGGCTTGGGTCGATTCCTCGACGGTGTGGCCAACCGTTGTCAGGCGGAGCGCCGGCGCTGGCGGCGGTTCATAGGGAGAGGAGATGCCGGTAAAGTCTGCAATCTCTCCTGCCCGCGCCTGGTGATACAGCCCTTTCACATCGCGCTCCTCGCACACCTCAAGCGGGGTGTCCACGTATACCTCAAAAAAGCGGTCGGCGCCGAGGATTTCTGCCGCGTGTTGCCGGTCTGTGTGAAACGGTGCGATAACCGGTACCAGGACGATGAGTCCCGCCTGGTTAAACAGCCGCGCGACTTCGGCAATACGACGGATATTCTCTGCGCGGTCCGCCGCGGAAAAGGCCAAATCCCGATTCAGGCCCAGGCGCAGATTGTCGCCGTCGAGCCGATAGACACGAAATCCTTCCGTATGCAGACGCTGCTCAAGCCGCTCCGCAATAGATGACTTCCCGGAACCGGACAAACCCGTCAGCCAGACCGTGAGCGCGCGTTGTCGCAGGGCGCGCTCACGCTCGGCCACGGCAATCAGCCCGGTTTCCGCCCGAATAGTTGAGTTCGTTGGGTCCATTGAGTCCTTGGGTCCATTGAGTCTTGACCCCAAAGACCCAATGGACCCAATGGACCCAATGGACCCAATGGACTGATTGCGGTCGATGATCATCCCGGCGCCGACCGTGTTATTGGTCAGGCGGTCAATGACGACAAACGCACCGGACGCGCGGTTCTTGCGGTAGGGGTCACAGGCAATCGGCTTTTCGAGCGCAAAGGCGCACTGGCCGACTTCATTGAGTGTCAGTTGCGCGGCGTCTTCCCGGTGGAGGGTATTCACGTCTATACGATACCGCACGTCGGTAATGACCCCAGGCGTCGTGTTGGTGGTCTGCTTAATAAAATACTGCTTGTCGGGCTGCAGGGGGTCTTCGGCCATCCAGACCAGCATGGCTTCAAAGCGCGTGGCGATGAGGGGAATATTATTGGGGTGAACGAGCATATCTCCGCGACTGACGTCGATCTCGTCTTCAAGCGTCAGGGTCACGGCCAGCGGCGGCATGGCCTGCTCCAGTTCCCCCTCAAAGATATGGATGGCTTTCACCCGGCTTGTTTTGCGTGACGGGAACACCATGACCTCATCGCCCGGTCGCACGACGCCCGAGGCCACCGTGCCACAAAAACCGCGAAAGTCCGGGTTGGGACGATTGACGTATTGGACCGGAAAACGAAAGTCGATCAGATTGGCGTCCGAGGCAATATAGACGTGCTCTAGCAGGTGCATCAGCGGGCTGCCCGTGTACCACGGCATATGCTCACTTTTGTGCACCACGTTATCGCCGTTCAGCGCCACCATGGGCAGGAAGTGCACATCGCCCAACTCGAGTCTGGCGGCAAAGTCGGTATAGTCTGTGACGATCCGTTCAAACACCTCCTGGCTGTAGTCCACCAAATCCATCTTGTTGACGGCAACAATAATATGCTTGATCCCCAAGAGAGAGGCGATAAAGCTGTGTCGTCGGGTTTGGGTCAGTACGCCATAGCGGGCATCAATCAGGATAATGGCCAAGTCACAGGTTGACGCGCCGGTCGCCATATTCCGGGTGTACTGCTCATGACCAGGGGTGTCGGCAATAATGAATTTTCGTTTGGCGGTCGAAAAATAGCGATAGGCGACATCGATGGTGATGCCCTGCTCGCGTTCGGCTTTGAGGCCGTCCGTCAGCAGGGCGGGGTCAAAGTCCGTGTCGGTCGTGCCATGCCGAACCGAGTCTTTTTTCATCGCCTCAAGCTGATCCTCATAGATCATCTTGGAGTCGTACAGGAGCCGGCCAATCAGGGTGCTCTTGCCGTCATCCACACTCCCGCAGGTCAGGAGGCGCAGCAGGTCCTTGCGCTCATGCTGGGCGAGATAGGCTTCGATATCGGTCGCAATCAGGTCGGATTGATGGGACATGTTGCTATTAGAAATAGCCTTCCTTTTTTTTCTCTTCCATAGAGCCGGACTGGTCGAAATCAATGACGCGGCCCTGCCGTTCGGACTGCGTCGCCAGCAACATTTCCTGAATAATCAGCGGCAGGGTGTCGGCCTCGGATTCAATCGCACCCGTCAGCGGATAGCAGCCCAGGGTGCGAAAGCGGACTTTCTTCAACTGCGGCTGCTCACCCGGATGGAGCGGTAGACGGTCGTCGTCAACCATAATGAGCACCCCGTCGCGCTCGACAACCGGACGTTGCTTGGCAAAGTAGAGCGGAACAATCGGGATGTTTTCGCGGTAGATATATTGCCAGACATCCAGCTCGGTCCAATTCGACAACGGAAAAACGCGGATACTCTCGCCTTTATCCAGCGTGGAGTTATACAGATTCCACAGCTCGGGACGCTGGTTCTTGGGGTCCCAGCGATGGTTGCGGTCACGGAACGAATACACCCGTTCTTTGGCTCGTGATTTCTCTTCGTCGCGCCGGGCTCCGCCGAAAGCCGCGTCAAATCCGTACTGATCGATCGCCTGTTTGAGCGCCTGGGTCTTCATCACGTCGGTGTGTTTTTTGGACCCGTGCGTCATGGGGCTGATGCCGGCTTTGACCCCGTCCTGGTTAATATACACGATCAGGTCGAAGTCGAGCTCTTGTCTGATATAGGTCTCACGGAAGGCGATCATCTCCCGGAATTTCCAGGTCGTATCAACGTGCAGTAGGGGGAAGGGTAGCGTCCCCGGTGCGAACGCTTTGCGGGCCAGATGCAGCATGACCGCCGAATCTTTGCCGATGGAGTACAGCATGACCGGATTATCAAACTCCGCCGCCACCTCGCGAATGATATGCATGCTCTCGGCCTCAAGGCACTTGAGATGCGTGAGTGGATAGGAATTCCCTGCATTCGAGGCGGGCTGCTGACTACGAGTCTCCACGTCCCCCTCTCTTTCCTCAATCAGGCGTACAGACCGAGCAGTGCGGATTCTTCTCAACCGCCCGCTCGGTACAGTGAAACGCCGGGAATGTATAGGCCAACAGTTTCGACGGGCGGTCCGCCTCGGGCTGGAGGATGATTTTCAGGACTTCGGTGACGAGTTGGGTCCCCACAAAGAGCGCGTATGGCGAGCTGAAGGACAGGGAGTCGGCCGGGTCTCCAGTCCCCACGTCAAATACTGCTGAGGGGTCTGAGAAGAGACAGCGCAGGCAGGGCCAGTCGGCCCTGTCGCCTCGACTCACGAATAAGCGGGCGTCTTCCCCATTGATAGCCCCCCACACAAAAGGCTTGTGCTGAGTGTACCACTCATCGTGCAGTGCAGCTGTTGTGGCCAGTATCAGATCATAGGTCAGGTGTTCGCCCTTATCCGGATAGACCACAATGGTACAATCAGGATTCAGACGCCTGAGGGTGTGTGTCACCGGCTGCTCATCCGGTTCCAGGGATTGCTCCGCCAGAGCGGAAAAGACCGGAGCGGCCTTGGACCGGGCGATGCCAATAGTCCCAACACCGGCCGCGGCGAGATACAAGAGCGCCGTTGCCGCGAGCAGCCCGTCCCCGTCAACATACACCTGACTCCGAAGAATCTTTTCCTGCCCTCTTCCGCCGACCTGGGGCAAAATGATCTGCCGGCTATAGCGTTCGATCTGGGCGTCTTCGAGCATGGGTACTTCTCAAGCCTCGCTAGACTTGTTCAATAACGTCCTTAAGGCCGATGCTGGATTCGGTAATGTGTGGTGTAGAACGGGGAAAGGGGGTTGCTTCGTCACGCGGCTCCCCGAGCGTGGGCCTGACGCTGATTATACTCTTTCCAGCCGAGCCACAGATTGGTGCTGAGATATTTGTCTCCGAAATCCGGAAAGAGCGTCACCACTATGCCCTGCTCGATCTCACGGGCCACCCGGAGCGCCGCCCACATCGCCGCACCGGATGACTGGCCAACCAAAACTCCCTCTTTTCTCCCAAGCCGGTACACCGTTTCATAGGCGTCTTCAGTGGAAACACTGATCTTTCGGTCCAACTGTTCTTCATGGTAGATGCCGGGCACAATGGAACTGTCCATATGCTTCAGCCCCTCAAGGCCGTGAAAGGCATCATCCGGTTCAACCCCAACAATCTGAATGGCCGAGTTTTTCTCCTTCAGATAGCGCCCGGTTCCCATCAGGGTGCCGCCGGTCCCCATGCCGGCCACAAAATGGGTGAGCTGCTCTTTGGTCTGCCACCATAGCTCCGGCCCGGTGGTGTGGTAATGCGCCAGGGAGTTGTGCGGGTTAAAGTATTGATCCGGTTTGAAATAGCGCTCGGGCTGCTTGTGCAGCCGCTCCCGACACAGTTCCAGGGCGCCATCCGAGCCGTCCATGGGGCTGCTGAAAATCATTTTTGCCCCATACGCGGAGATGATTTTTTTCCGCTCGATGCTGACGTTGGCCGGGATGCACAGCTCAACCGGGTAGCCCAGCACGGCGCCGATCAGCGCCAGCGCAATCCCGGTATTCCCGGAGGTGGAATCGAGGATAATCTTGTCCGGGGTCAGCGCGCCGCTCTCGATCCCTTTTTGGAGCATGCACAGCGCGGGGCGATCTTTGACCGAGCCGCCGGGATTGAAACCTTCGAGTTTGGCATACACCCGGACACTTGGAGCAATGTCCGCACTCAGCCGGGTGATTTCAAGCAGCGGCGTATTCCCAATCAGATGCAGCACCGACGGAACACGCAAGGGGCCGACTGGCGGCGGTCCCTCGGTCGGAAAAAGAGTAAACGTATCCAGCATCTCTTCTCTATCCCGGGAGGACACGTTTTCTCTTTTCGGCAGGAGTGACACGCTTTACCCCCCTTTTTTCTTTAGGGGATGCCGAGCGTAGCGAGGCGGGAGTAAAAAGAGCCTCCGGCAATAGCCGGTACGATAGACACTTCGTCGCCCGCGTTCACCGGCGTATCCAGGTTGTTGATAAAACGGATATCCTCCCCATTCACAAAGATATTGACAAAGCGACGGACTTCGCCCGCCTCATCACACAACCGTTCCTTAATCCCGGGATGATTACTCTCTATACTCTCGACCAAGGCCCCAACCGTGGCTCCATCGGCCGAGACGGCTTCCGCACCGCCGGTAAAGCGGCGCAGCGGGGTTGGGATGCGGACCTGAGCACTCATATGCACTCCCTCCTGATTCAGAATCACTCATCTACTCTTTTTCGAGCTTCTACTGTTACGTTTTTGCTCCGGTCTGACAATCACCCTGCCCGATTTTCATTCAGACCGGAGTGCAGAGTCTTTCCAACTCATAGGCTTCGGGTCGGATGCTCGTAATCGTCTGCGGCGTGCCGCACAGCGGACAATGCGGGCTGGGGCGCACCCGGACCTCTCGCCAGCGTAAGGCCAGGGCGTCATAGGTCAGCAAGCGGTCGGTCAGGAGTTCTCCCGCTCCACTCAGATATTTCACAGCCTCGGCAGCTTGCACGCTCCCCAAACTGCCAGCCAGGCTGCCAAGGATACCGGCCTCCTGGCAGGTGGGATTCTCATCAGGATGAGGCGGGACCGGGAACAGGCAGCGCAAACACGTCGTCCGATGGGGTAAGACTGTTAATGCCTGGCCGTGGAATTGGACAATGCCTGCGTGAGAAAGCGGTTTGTTGAGTAGCACGGCACCGTCGTTGATCAAAAATTTTGTGGCCACGCCATCCGTTCCATCAATAATAAAATCGTAAGAGGCAAAGATATCCGCGAGATTACCCGCATGCAGCCACTCGTTATAGGTCACGACCGTGATCGAGGGGTTGAGTTGCTGAATTTTTTCCTTGGCCGAATCGACCTTTGGCTTGCCAATATCCGGGGTAAAGTGCAGGATTTGCCGTTGCAGGTTTGACAGCTCGACCCGGTCCGAATCCACCAGGCCAAGCGTTCCCACCCCGGCCAGGGCGAGCGCAAATGCCGCCGGAGAGCCCAGTCCGCCCACGCCCACCACCAGGACTTTCCCCTTACGAACGCGCGTGCTGCCGGCCTCATTCGTCCTCAAACTCAAAATCTATTTCCTCAATATCGATACCCAGCACGGCCTCTCGTCTGGAACTGAGTGCGACATCTCCGTTCGTGAGAGCGTCGGAAGAGGTTGCTTCCTCATCTATTATTTCGGTGTATTCCACCCCTGACTCACTCTGCTCGACTGCGGCAACGGCTTCGTCGTCCTTGACTGTTTCCGCCTCGGCCAGCTCTGCGTTGACTTCCATGTCATCGCCGATAGTCGTGTCCTCGACTGTGGCAATCTCTTCAACGACGTCCTCGGCTGCTTCTTCAGCGTCCAACACCCCGGCGGCTTCCAACGCTTCCGCATCTTCCTCAAGCGCAATAGCGTCGTCCTCGATGTCAAGGCTGAGGATGTCATCGTCAGAAAGATCAATATCATCCCCGTCGGAGACGTCCTGCTCGGTCAGTTCCAAGGGTCCGAGATCATCTGTCTCAACGTCGAATTCCAGTTCCTCAATGTCGGGAGTCTCCAAGGCTGCTCGCTCTGATTCCAATGCCTCCAGGTCTACTTCCTGATAATCGTCACCTACTTCGTAGGACCGGTCATCGTCAAAGGCGTCATCAAGGGCGCGCTCTTCTTGCTCGGCCTCTTTTTCCGCCGCCAGCCTTTCCGCATCCGCTTCCGTCCGGGCGAGGCGTTCTGCCTCTTCCTGTTTTTTTAATTCGGAAACGAGCAGCAACAAGGGATCGACTCCCGCAACGATTAGCCCGTCCGAGCCGGTCGCCTCGTCCTCTGGGCTCTCCTCTTCCGCGTTGGGGGTCGTTCTGCGTGCAGCCTGGGCTCGGGCCGCCAACTCGGCCAACTCGACATTGCCCTCTTCGTTCAAGAGCTGTTCGAGCCGACCCAAGGCTTCCACTGTGGCGTCCGTCTCGGAGTATTGCTCAATCAGGCTGCGCAGGCGTGCTTTTGTGGCGGTAATATTGCCACGTTTCTTATTGAAGTTCGCCACCATCAATTCGTGGTCGGCCAGGATATCACGAGCGGCTTTGCTCTTCTCCTCGGCTTCGAGCACAAAAGCACTTTCCGGATAGCGGTCTATCACCTCTTGAAAAAATCCGTCCGCCCGGCGCGTGACCGCCTGATCACGGTCCATGGAACGGATCTGGCTATAGTTCGTAATACCGAGAAAATACTTGACAAACGGCATATGCCGGCTGGTCGGATGGGCTCGTTCAAAGTCCTTAAAGGCGCCGACGGCTTCGGCGTACTTTTCTTCCATAAACAGCCCATAGGCAGCTTTGAGCTGGGCTTCCTCGGCGTACGGGTTGAGCGGATATTGATCCAGCAACTCCTGGTACTGCTCGGAAGCCCCCAGATAGTCCTCATCGGTAAAAGCCTCGGCTGCCTGCTGATAATATTCTTTGGCTGAGGGGCGTCTGAGGGTTGCCGAGCACCCCCATACGCCTAGCAGCACGAGGCTCAAGCATAGGACCCATATTCGTTGGAACATCGTTCTGCACGCTAGAGGATTTCCGCCGGGGTTTCAATGTACCCGGCGCTGCGTACTAGCGAGAGGATAAGGTGCAATCACGCCATACAGGAGCGTGAGGGCACGCAGACGGCCGCTACTCTTCAAAAGGCCGGAGCCCGTCAAGGTCGATCTCTTCCTCAACCGGCATCTGGGCGTCGGACTGGGCCTTGGTAAATTCGTATAGGCGTCGCTGAGAGCGGACAGGGGCGAGCGGGTCGGGCTCCAGCCGCTTGGAGCGTCCATCGGGTAGGATCATGCGCGCCTTGACCGTATCGGCCAGTTGAATGCTGAGGATTTCAAAAAGCTGGTCCTGGATATGGGGATCAAGGATGGGGAAGGCGACTTCGACGCGGCGGTCCAGATTGCGCGGCATCCAGTCGGCGGAGGAGAGGAAATACTCGGCCTCGCCATCATTATGAAAATAAAAGATGCGAGCGTGTTCGAGGTAGCGATCGACAATCGAAATCACCCGAATCCGTTCGGATATGCCGGGCAGTCCGGGCCGTAGGCAGCAGATGCCACGGATGATGAGATCAATTTCCACCCCCGCCTGACTGGCGGTATACAACTCCTCGATCATGGCCGCGTCAACCAGACTGTTGATCTTGGCAATGATTCTGGCCGGCTTGCCCTCCAGGGCGTGTTCCGCTTCGCGCCGAATCCGCTCAATCATCCCCTCCCGCATACGCGTGGGAGCGATCAGGAAGTGATGGAAGGTCTGCGGGCGGGTATAGCCGGTTAACAGGTTAAACAGGTCGGTGAGATCGTCGCCAAAGGACTCGCGGCAGGTGAAGAGACCGAAGTCGCCGTAGATGCCGCCCGTATTCACGTTATAGTTGCCGGTTGCGAGATGGCAGTAGCGACGGATGCCGTCACTCTCACGTCGTACCACCAGGCAGGCCTTGCAGTGGGTCTTATAGCCGACCAGACCATACACCACATGGGCGCCGACCTCTTCGAGCGCGCGCGCCCATGTAATATTGGCCTCTTCATCAAAACGGGCGCGGAGTTCGACCAGGACCGCTACTTCCTTGCCCGCTTCGGCGGCCCGCGTGAGCGCTTGGGCAATAGGCGAAGTCGGGCTGACCCGGTAGAGGGTCATTTTAATGGCCAGAACATTCGGGTCCGTGGCGGCCTCTTCTACAAAGCGCGTCACCACATCGAAAGACTGGTAGGGATGGTGGACCAGGATGTCGCCCTCCCGAATCGTACTCCACATATCCGGCTTTCGCTCAAAGGCCGGGACCGGCAGGGGCGTCCACGGCTGGTCTTTATGCTGCGGCAGGTCCACGGCTCCATGGAGCTGAAACAGGTCCGTAAAAGCGGTGAAACCCTCACCGCCGTACAGATCTTCGGGGCGCAGGTCGAGTTCATCAATAAACATATTGAGAATGCTCTGCGGCAGGTCGGAGTCGTATTGCAGCCGCACCGCGGTTCCCATGCGCCGGTCGCGCACGCTCTCTTCGATACTCGTGAGGAGATCTTCGGTTCGGCCGAGCGCCAGGGCGGAGTCCGCGTCCCGCGTCACCCGGACGGCATGACACGACAGGATCTCATAGCCGTGATACGGGCGGGGTAAATACAGCCGCACCACATCTTCGAGCATGATAAAGATATGCTTGCCGGCTGGAGCCGGTAGCGCGATGAAGCGCTGGACGACCTGGCTGGGAATATGGACCACGGCCAGTTTGGTCTGGGGCAGACGTGAGGTTCCGGCCGAGCGCAGAGCCGCGACCAGGCACAGGGAACGGTTGCCGAGGTGGGGAAAGGGATGGCCGGGGTCAATCGCCAGCGGCGTGACCACCGGCAGCAGGGTCCGCCGAAAGAAGTCTTCCAGAAAGTGACTCTGCTCGGTATTCAACTCTTCCGGACGGGTAATATGAATCCCTTCGGCCTCCAGTTGGGGCTGGATGGTCTCCAAAAAGCCCCGGTGTTGTTCCTCGGCAAGCTCATGGACGCGCCTTGAGATCGCGGTCAGAGTCTGGGCCGGGGTCATGCCATCCGGACCGGCCTCCAGGTCGCCCTGAACGATCCGCCGCTTGAGCCGCGCCACCCGGACCATAAAAAATTCGTCCATATTGGCGCTGAAGATGGCCATGAACTTGACGCGTTCGAGCAGGGGGACACTCTCGTCGAAGGCTTCTTCAAGTACGCGTCGGTTGAATTCGAGCCAGGACAGCTCGCGGTTAATGAAGGGCTTGTCTTCCATGCAGGTACCGCCGTCAAGAGGAAACGTGTTCAGCATCTCTCTATCATTGGAGAACACATTTCCTCTTTCTCTCAGACATCTGGTGCGCGTTCCGAAAACGATAGATATAAGCTCAGCGCGCTGCAACCCCGTGGAGATTTTACACCGATACGAGTTCACGGGAGCGAGAGGAAGGGGCGCTGCCAGGGCGTGTGATCCTAGGGAGGGGGATCGACACTACGCCTACCAGCACCGGGGGGTAGGGATAACGCTTCCTGCTCCTATGTTTCCTCATTGTGTGACAATATTGTGACTCTGCGATGAAAAATGTGTGACGCCGTCAAGGCCGCACCTATTCAGGCCGTTCCCTCTGTTCCCATCTGAGGCGAGGCCATTCATCTTTTGTGATTTGGCAGCTACAGTTCGGACGAGAAGTGATACGACGCATGGAAGCGCAGACGACAGCTCCACCCGTTTCAGCGGTCTCTCCTCAGGGGCCCCTGCAACCGCCTTCCCTCGAACATCTCGTCATTCAGGCCGAGTTGGGTCAGGATGAGATTGTGCGGATGGGGATAGCCGGCCTGCATCCGGCGGACACCGCAGAGCTGTTGAACGTGCTGGAAGAGCCGGAGGTGAAGTATAAGGTGTTCGGCTTCCTGGCCGCACCCCAAGCCGCCGAAGTCTTAAGCCTGGTTTCGGCCCACACCAAAGACGATCTCGTCGAACGCCTGTCGGATGACGGGCTGGGCGATCTGGTCGAATATCTTGACTCTGATGATGCCACCGACCTGCTGGCCTCCCTCTCGGCCCGACGCGCCCAAGCGGTCCTCGACGAAGTGCCGCAGGACCTGTCCGCCGAAGTCACGCAGCTCTTGCGCTATCCCGAGGATACCGCCGGTGGGATCATGCAGGTCGAGTATATGGCCGTGTCCCAGGGGACGCGGATCGACCAGGCCATTGAAATGATTCGCGCTCGGAGCGATGAAATCCCGGATATCCACAGTGTCTTTATCGTCAGTAACACCAATCACCTCGTCGGCGTGTTACCCCTCCGCAAGTTTATTCTCGCCCGCCCGACTGATCGTGTCGAAACCGTCATGGACCAGCAGGTCATTTCGGTGCGGGCGGATCTGGACCAGGAACAAGTCGCCCAGATGTTCAAGAAATATGACCTGATTTCTCTGCCCGTGGTCGATGGCGAGGGATGCTTACTCGGTCGGATTACGGTCGATGACGTGGTGGATGTCATGGAGGAGGAAGCGACGGAAGACATTTATAAGCTTGCCGGCCTCGATGAAGAGGAAGAGGTGCTGGACTCGCCTTGGCAGTCCATTCGTCTGCGTTTGCCCTGGTTGGCGCTCAATTTGGTGACCACTACGCTGGGTGCTCTGGTCATTGCCTTTTTTGAAGGGACGATTCAGCAAATTGCCATTGCCGCGGCCTTTATGACGATTGTCGCGGCCCAGGGTGGAAATGCCGGCGTGCAAACGCTCACCGTCATTGTGCGGGGCATTGCGCTGGGGGAAGTCCCGCTGACACAAACCAGGCGAGTGCTGGTTAAGGAACTGACCATCGCGCTGGGCAATGGTCTTGCTCTTGGCTGTGCGGCAGGCATGGTTGCCTATCTGTGGAAGGGCGATGCCACGCTGGGCGTCGTGCTGGCGCTGGCGCTGCTGGCCAACCTGATCATTGCGGCCTTTGTCGGGAGTATGGTCCCCCTGACTCTCCGTCGCCTGGGGGTTGATCCGGCGGTGGCCTCAAATGTGTTTGTGACCGCGTGCACCGATATTTTTGGCTTTTTGTCTTTTTTGGGCATTTTGACCCTATTTTTACAGTTTGCCTGAAGTATATTGAGCGACTGCGGGACCAAGGCTATCTCAACGCCGAAGAATACGAACGGAAACGGGCGGAGATTCTGAAGGAATTGTAAGGCTGGGCAGCGGCCTATCAGTTGCTCTAATAATAGACATTCGTATAATTCAGGCTAGGTTATCTTCCCAAGCCTACCTCGCCATGCTATAGGTTCTACATAAGTCCCGCAAAATACAGATATACATGGCTGAGTTCTCCCCGACTCGGCGTGTATCAAGGCCCGTAGGTTTCCCCTCCTTTTTCCTACGGGCCTTTTCTTGTCCCGCTTGTCTTTGAGTCCCTCAGGAACTGATTTTTGCGTCCTTTGTCTCGCCTCATCCGTCTGTATAAGCGGACGGCACATTATTTGAAAATATAATAACGAAGGAGGAGTGGATGAAAATTGTCAGCTTTAAAATTTGTCCTTTTGTTCAACGTGTCACTGCCCTGCTGGAGGCTAAGCACATTCCGTACGATATCGAATATATCGACCTCAGCAAGAAGCCAGCGTGGTTTCTTGAAGCCTCTCCGAACGGCCAGGTGCCAATTCTGATAACAGATGACGACCAGGTCCTGTTCGAATCCGACGCTATTGTCGAATACCTGGACGAGACGGCAGGAGACCCGATTTCCGCTGACGACCCGGTCAAGAAGGCCCAAGATCGCGCCTGGTCTTATCTGGCATCAAAGCATTACTTAATGCAATGCAGCGTGCAACGCAGTCCGGATGAACAGAGACTGGAGGAAGGCCGAGCAACATTAGGCACGGCCTTCGCCAAAATGGAAGCAAGAATAGGAGCTCGGCTTGGGGAAGGTCCATACTTTCATGGAGACAGCCTGGGCATGGTGGATATGGCCTGGCTGCCCTTGCTCCATCGAGCCGCGATTATCGAACGCTATACAAACTTCGACTTTCTTGGAGCGTTTCCAAAAGTGAAGCGCTGGCAGGAAGCCGTGCTGGCAACAGGGATTGCCGAAAAGTCGGTTGCTGAGGACTTTGAGAGCCGATTTACCGCCTTTTACTTAGCGGATACGACTTATCTTGGCCAGCTCGCGAAAGAACAAGCAGGAACAGCGTGTTGTGGGCCAACGGAATGTCGCGAGGAAGACCTTGCTTGCTGCGCCTAAAGAGTGGGACCGCCACCCACGTGTTCTCTCACATACTGAGAGCCGGAGGGAATACACACAATTCATATAGATGTTTTCGATTTGTAACATTGGTGTCATACTCTTCGGCTTAGGTCACATGGCCCGAATTCTTCCCTCGAACTCTGTTTTCTTTCAGGAGAGAGTACACCCATGGCCACCAAACCATCTCCGTTCAAGCCGTCACAGGGGTTGAGTGCTTTTGAGCGCTACCTGACCGTCTGGGTCTTGTTGTGCATTGCCGCGGGCATCGGTCTGGGGAGTGTCGCACCGGGTATGGCGACCTTTCTCGACGGGCTCTCCCTGTATGTTGGCGATGCGCCGGTAGTCTCGATTCCGATTGCGATCTGTCTGTTCTTCATGATGTACCCCATCATGGTCAAAATCGACTTTGCCGAGGTCGTTCGAGCGGGGAAAAGCGTCCGACCGGTTGGACTCACCCTGTTTATCAACTGGGCTATCAAGCCCTTCACCATGTATGCGATCGCAGTTCTTTTTCTCGGGACCTTCTTTCTCGATGTGATCGGTCCGGATGCCGTTGACCACGTCAAGATGCCGTTCGGTCTCGACCTGCCGGTCGGAGCGCTGTACGGCTCCGGGACCGTTGTGCTGGTCGATGGCATCAAGATGCTGGAGGTGCCGCTGTGGCGCAGCTATCTGGCGGGTTGTATCCTGCTGGGCATCGCACCCTGTACGGCCATGGTCCTGGTCTGGGGCTATCTGGCCAAGGGCAATGATGGCCTGACGCTCGTCATGGTCGCGATTAATTCCCTGACCATGCTCGTCCTGTATGGCGTGCTGGGCGATGTACTCCTCGGGATCGGCCGTCTGCCCGTCCCCTGGCAGGCCCTGCTGCTGTCTATTGGTGTGTATGTCGCCCTTCCGCTGGTGGCGGGCTACTGCTCGCGTCAGTGGATTATGCGGACCAAAGGCGAACAATGGTTCCGCGAGCGGTTTCTTCACTTTCTCACCCCGGTCACCATTAGTGCTTTGCTCATCACCCTGGTCCTGCTGTTCTCCCTCAAAGGCGCAATGATTCTGTCCAATCCGCTGATGATCGTCTGGATTGCGATCCCCCTCTTCATTCAAACGATCTTGGTGTTTGCACTGGCCTATGGACTGGCGAGGGTCCTCAGACTGTCGTACCAGAATGCGGCCCCGACCGCGCTCATCGGAGCCTCCAACCACTTCGAGGTTGCCATTGCCACGGCAACCATGCTGTTCGGGCTGTCATCCGGAGCCGCCCTGGCGACCGTTGTGGGCGTGCTCATCGAGGTTCCGGTGATGCTGCTGCTGGTGCGCTTCTGCCAGCGCACCCAGGGCTGGTTTGCTTCGACCGTCCCCAGCCCTGCTCAGGACATAGCACCCCAGGAAGGACACACCACCGCCCGGTAGCGTCAGCAAGCGAGCCTCGCCTCAGAGTCATGCGTATCCAGGCCTGGGTTGCCCAGCTCTGAGGGCAGCAGCGCCCCATCACGGGCTAGCGCAAATGACGATGCTGTGTAGCCGCTCGTCATTCCTGCGGAGGCAGGAATCCAGGCCCCCAGCCCAGCCGCCCGCTGGATGCCGGATCACGTCCGGCATGACGGCAGCCCCTGCACGGCTAGAGTGTTTTACACTGTCGTGTAGCGTATAGGGAGGGGGCGTGGTAGGCTACGAGGGGCCAGGGGGGCAAATGCAAGCGTATTCGATGGATCTCCGGGAGCGCGTGGTAGCTGATCGGGTGGCGGGGCTGGGCACGGCCGAGGTAGCCCGCAAGTATCGAGTGAGTCCCGCCTGGGTTCGTCGGCTCCTGCACCGCTACCGAGCGACCGGGCAGGTGGCGCCCAAGCGGCGGACGCAGTATCGCGCGCCGCTCCTCCAGCCGTATCTCCAGCACCTCGCAGCGGTGATCGAGGCGCGGCCCGACGCAACCCTCGCCGAACTCCGCGCCGCCGTGGGCGTGCCGGTCAGTCTGCCTACGGTGTGGCGTGCCGTGCGCCGCCTCGGGATGACCGTAAAAAAAAGTCCGGCACGCGGCGGAACAAGACCGTCCTGATGTCGTGGCGGCCCGGCAGCGCTGGCGCGCCCAAGCGGCCCACCTCGATGGAAGCCGCCTCGTCTTCCTGGATGAGACGGCCCTGCGCACGACTCTGACCCGGCGCTATGGCCGGAGTCGGCGCGGGACGCGCCTCGTCGCCAAAGTCCCCCACGGCCACTGGAAAACGCCTACCCTCATTGCCGCCCTCCGTGCGCAGCACCTCACCGCCCCCACGGTCTTGGATGGGCCGGTCGATGGCCCCTGCTTTGTGGCCTATGTCGAACAGGTCCTCGCGCCCACCCTCCATCCCGGCGACTGCGTCGTCATGGACAATCTAGCGTGCCATAAAGTGGCGGGCGGGCAGCAAGCCATTGAGGCCGTCGGGGCACGCCTGCTCTACCTGCCTCCCTATAGCCCCGACTTCAATCCCATTGAGCAAGTCTTTGCCAAGCTCAAAGCCCGCCTGCGCACCACCCCGCCGCGCACGGTCGCCCGCTTGTGGGTCGCCGTTGGCCCCGCCCTCTCGGCCTTCTCCCCTGCCGAGTGTGCCAACTACTTCCGCCACGCTGGCTATCGCCCCGCTACACCACCATGAACACTGCTCTAGTGCAGTGTTCGGATGGGCGGAGCGGGCGGGCGCCATCCTGAAAACTGCTCTAGCCTCGGCGTTCGGGTGACCAGATTCGTCCCCTCCGGACCGCTCTTCCGACCGAGATTCTTGTTTATATTCAATATGTTCCGTTCCTGGATTTTCACACATTCATAATGCCCCTGTCACTTTCTTGTAACAGCGCACACTTACCTTGTTCATCTCCGGACCGCACGAGAGGGGGTGATCTGCGGAAACATGTGTCAACCAAGGTACTGGAGAAAAGTCAGAGCAAGAATTCAACACTGGAGGAGGAGACATACTCTATGAGACGATTAGGATTAGCGTTCTGCGTCGGCCTTGTTGCGGCCGGGCTGCTTCTGGCACGGCCAGTCCAGGCCAAGAATGTGGCCACAGAAATCCTGGATATTCTGAAAGCCAATGGTCAGATCAGCGAGGAGCAGTACCGCGATTTGATGATTAAGGCCCAAGCTGAGGATGAGAAGGTCGAAGCCGCCTCGAGTCTGAGACAGAAGGTCGAGGGCCTAGAGAAAAACGTCGGCAAGAAAAACTTTCTGGCTGCTTACTGGAAGGGTGGGTTACGGCTCGACTCGGCCGATGGCCAATTCAAGCTGAAGATTGGTGGTCGGGTCCAGAACGACTGGGCCGTCTACAGCACAGACAAGAAGGTTCGGCGACAGTTTGGCCGCATCGGCGATGGCACGGAGTTCCGGCGGGCGCGCTTCTTCATGGAGGGCAGCGTCTACAACAACATCAAGTACAAGTTTCAGTACGACTTCGCCAGTTCTGATCCATTTAAGGATGCCTATATCCAGTTAAGGAAGCTCCCGATGGCCGGGAACTTTACGGTCGGCCATTTTAAGGAGCCGTTCTCGCTCGAAGAACTGAATAGCAGTAAATACCTTACCTTTATGGAGCGCTCGCTGCCCAATGTGTTCTCTAGCGGCCGTAACCTCGGCGTGCGCTTGAACCGGTCCTTTCTGGATAAGCGCGCCACTGCAGCGTTCGGCTTCTTCCGTGAGGGCAACCCGGCCGACACCAGCACGACCTTTGGCAACAGTGGGATCTACAATGCCACGACCCGATTTACGATCCTGCCCTGGTATCAGGAAAAGGGACGACAGCTCCTCCACCTCGGACTGTCATACCGGCACGCCTTCCACGACAAGGGCAACAAGATTCGGTGGCGTCAGCGGCCCGAAGCGCACCTTGGCCCTCGATTCGTGGAAACCCCGAAGGTCCACATCGAAGATGTGGACTACTTCAACCCCGAAGTGGCGCTAGTCTACGGTCCGGCCTCGTTGCAGTTCGAGTGGATGAGTGCTCTGGTTGACCGACCCTCGGGAGACGATATCCAGTACGACGGGTTTTACGTCTTCGGCAGTTTCTTCCTGACCGGAGAGTATCGGGCCTACAAGACCTCGAATGGGGCGTTCGACCGGGTTAAGCCCAAGAACAATTTCGACTGGCAGGGCGGTTACGGAGCCCTGGAACTCGCGGCTCGCTACTCGATGCTGGACCTGAACGACAAGGACATGAACGGTGGCGAGCTGAGCAACTTCACCTTCGGCGTCAACTGGTATCTCAACCCCAATATGCGCTTCATGCTGAACTATGTGCGCGCGATGTTGGATGAAGATGACTGTTATTACAAAGGCGACATGGGTGACCACTGCGGCGATGCCGATATCGTCCAGGCGCGCTTCATGGTCGATTTCTAAAGTAATCCTTATGGAGGAGAGAGTATGAAAATGCGAAAACTACTGGCCCTGTGTGGAGCCGTGGCGCTGAGCGCCTCTGTGGCAAACGCCCAGACGATTCAGGTCGATGCTGACCTGCCCAGCTATGAAAAGGTCAGCGGTATCTCGGGCAACCTGAACAGCATCGGCTCAGACACGCTCAACAACCTGATGACCCTCTGGGCCGAAGGGTTTAAGAAAGTCTATCCCAACGTGAACGTCCAGATCGAAGGCAAAGGCTCAAGTACGGCCCCTCCCGCTTTGATTGAAGCCACGGCCCAACTTGGCCCCATGTCCCGCGCCATGAAAAGCAAAGAGACGGACGAGTTTGAGAAGAAGTTCGGGTACAAACCGACCCCGATTCGGACCTCGCTCGACTCACTGGCCGTCTTTGTCAATAAGGACAATCCGATCCAGGGCCTCAACATTCAGCAGGTCGATGCCCTGTTCTCGAAAAACCGCAAATGCGGCGAGGCCCTGGATACCGCTACCTGGGGCGACCTGGGTCTGACCGGAAGCTGGACCTCAGCTCCGATCAGCCTGTACGGTCGGAATTCCGCCTCGGGCACCTACGGCTTCTTTAAGAAGGTCGCGTTGTGCAAGGGCGACTATAAGGACACGGTGAAAGAGCAGCCGGGTTCGGCTTCCGTGGTCCAGGGCGTAAGCGAAGACCGCAACGGCGCGGGCTATAGCGGCATCGGCTACACGACCTCGGGCGTGCGCCCCATCCCCTTGGTCAAAGAGGGCAGCGACTATGTCGAGCCCACCTACGGGAACGTGGCCAGCGGGAAGTACCCCCTGTCCCGTTTCCTGTATGTCTATGTAAACAAGGAGCCGAACAAGGCGCTCGATCCCCTGACCAGGGAATTTCTCAAGTTTGTCCTGAGCAAAGAAGGACAAGAGATCGTGGTCAAGGACGGGTACTATCCAATGTCTGCCAAGCTGGCGAATGAAGACCGGGCAGCGATGGAATAAGCGTGCGTCTCACGCACACACGTACCGGGATGCAGCAGCAGAAGGGCGAGGGACCCCCCGCCCTTCTCTGTTCGCGGCTTGCCCTGTCCGCAGAATCGCATTAGGTCTATTATGCCGGAGATGCAGGAACATCCATCCAAACCGTCGTCGCTACTGACCGCAAACGGAGCGCAGCCGGTCGGCGTTCGTCTCTCGGCGACTGAAGATAAAAGCCGACTCCAGCGGAAAAAGCTGGTTGATAAGGCTGCGACTATTCTGATCACCGCTGGTGGCTTTGCCGTTATTCTGAGTATTGCCGCTATTCTCTTTGTGATCGTGGCCGAAACCTTACCCCTCTGGAAGGCACCCACTGCGGAGCTTGAGACCCCGCCAATTCCGTTGACCCATCTGGTCGGCAATGGGCCTCATGTGGATGTCTTGGCTCTGGGCATCGATGAATATCGAGAGATCGCCTACACCATTACCCAGGCGGGAACGGTTGATTTTCTCTCCCTCTCAGACAACCGCCTCCTCCAGCGTTATGAGATCCAAGCCCTGCAGGGACGACAGATCACGGCGGTCCACTATCGCAACCTGACCCACACCGCCGCGCTCGGAACCGCTGACGGTGTCGTTATTCCCCTGACGATCTCCTTCCCGGTCTCGTTTGAGGGCAAGACCCGCATCAGCACGCCTCAGGTCACGGAAGATGAGGCGATTGTCCTTGACCCGCAGGGCCGTGCTATTCGTGCTCTGGCTTATCAGAGCACCAGCGAAGACGAGGAGAAGATGACCCTGGCCGCCCTGCTCGGCCCACGCACCCTCCTCTTTCTGTCTCGGACAATCGAAGAATCGTTCTTAGGCGAACCCCAAGTATCGGAACACCGCACAGAGCTCTCAGCTGCGCTGGATGCGGACGCGACAGCGTTGACGTTGGATGCGGAACAGCGGAACGTCTTTGCCGCGTTAGAAACCGGTGAGGTGGTCCATTGGGATATTCGCGACGCCGCTGCGCCCCAGGTCATGCCGCGCCTGCGGGCGCAGGGTCAAAAGCGGGCCCCCGTCCGGGCCATGGCCTGGTTGATTGGTGACCGCTCCCTGGTCATGGGGGATGGCGCCGGGGGAGTGAGCGTCTGGTTCCAGGTGCGCGATCAGGACAATCCGGCCGAACTTCCCTTCCGTGAAATTCATGTCATGCAGTCCCACGACGCAGCCATTACGACCATCTCCCCCTCTCCACGGAATAAAGGCTTCGTGACCGGCGATACCAGCGGCACGGTTCGTATACAGTATTCCACCACTGAAGCCACTATGTTGAGCCGTGACACAACCGGCAGCCCGATTACGCAGCTCGCCTATGCCCCCCGGACAAATGGTATCATCGCTCTCAATCAAGAAGGCCAGCTGTACAACTGGGCGGTTGACAGCCCTCATCCCGAGATCACCCTCTCGGCCCTGTTCGGGAAGATATGGTACGAGGGCTATGACGCCCCGGACTATACCTGGCAGTCCAGCAGTGGAACGGACGATTTTGAGCCGAAATTCAGCCTCTCCCCACTGGCCTACGGGACCTTAAAAGGAACATTTTACGCTCTGCTGCTAGCCATTCCCCTCAGTTTGTGCGGCGCGATATATACCTCCCAGTTCATGCACCCGCGCCTACGCAATATAGTGAAGCCCTCGGTTGAGGTGATGGCCGCCCTGCCCAGCGTCGTGCTCGGCTTTTTCGCCGGTCTGTGGCTGGCGCCCCTGGTGGCCGACATGGTGCCCGCCCTGCTGCTGCTGTTTATTGCACTGCCCCTGGTGACCTTGGGTGCGTCATTTGCCTGGCGCCTGCTGCCGCTTGGATTTCGCAGCAGCCTGAAGCCGGGCACGGAACTCGTGTTTCTGGGCCCGCTGCTCATGCTCGCCATCTACGTTTGCGTCGTGCTGAACAATCCGCTTGAGGCCGCCTTTTTCGCCGGTGACTTTCCCCAATGGCTGTACGACACCACCGGGGTGCGGTACGACCCCCGCAACTCCCTGGTTGTGGGTTTTGCGATGGGCTTTGCCGTTATCCCCATTATCTACACCATATGTGAAGATGCCTTTTCCAACGTGCCCCAGCATCTTATTTCAGGCTCGTTAGCGCTTGGGGCGACGCGCTGGCAAACCGCCCTGCGGGTCGTGCTGCCAACGGCCAGCCCGGGTGTGTTCTCGGCGATTATGATCGGCTTTGGCCGGGCGGTCGGAGAAACCATGATTGTCCTGATGGCCACCGGTAATACGCCCGTCATGGATTTTGATCCTTTTACGGGCTTCCGCGCCCTATCGGCGAATATCGCGGTGGAAATCCCGGAAGCGCCCCACGGCGGGACGCTCTACCGCATCCTCTTTTTGGCCGCCCTGCTCCTCTTTATTTTAACGTTTCTGGTCAATACTGCGGCGGAAGTTGTCCGCCAGCGCTTACGAGACCGTTATGGCCGCATTTAATCCTCCGGCACCCGTAGCGCCACACGCATCGGGAGGTGGCATGTTCAAAGGCTTTCTACGCAGCGGCGACCCGTTTATCTGGATGACAGGGGGAACCCTGGCTTTCAGTTTGCTCATGATCGTTGCCTTAATCTGGATCGTTGGGGCCAATGCGCTCGGGTTCTTCTGGCCCGATCAACTCAAGGCGGTTGACCTTCAGAGCGGACAAAAGCTCCTGGGGGCGGTCCGTGCCCAGGAGGCTATTCCGCAACAGACCGGAGACGTCCGGGAATACTACCGGACGCAGTTCCAGGTCGCGAACCGCGACCTGTATGGCGCCGATTTTCGCTGGGTAGATGACAGCCTGATGACCGGGCATGCGTTTCCCGAGCAGGTGATATATTTGGAACGGTATGAATGGGGCCCGTTTTTTGGCTTTCTCAGCACGGTGCGGCAGGACGGCGAAATCGTCGCCGAGAGCTTTAACCAGGCCTGGCCAAAATTTCTCGAACTCCACGCCCGGACGCAGGCCACGCTGGATGATATCCACGCCATCGAAAAGAAAGCTATTGGGGAGATTAACTACGATCTCGAACAACTGCGCATTGAGGTCAAGCGGACGCAACGCCGGGAAGCCGACCCGACCCGGGCCGCCGAAAAAATTGCCGCCCTTGAGGCGGAAATAGCAGCCCGGCAACAGGTCTATGAGGAAAAGGCCCAGGAACTCGCAGCCCTATACCAGGAAAACTCACGCTATCACATTACTGTGCAGGACATTAACGGCAAGCAGAAAGAGCTGGCCATCGCCGGTGTGGTGCGCGGCTTTCTGCCCAATAATATGAGTTGGTTGGAACGCTTCGGCCTGTATGTGACGCGCTTCTGGGAATTCTTCTGGGAAGATCCGCGCGAGGCAAATACCGAAGGTGGCGTATTCCCCGCTATTTTCGGGACGGTCATGATGGTCATCATCATGAGCATTATGGTGGTCCCTTTTGGCGTGGTCGCCGCCCTGTATCTGCGCGAATATGCCAAGCAGGGTCCCCTCGTCCGTGCCGTCCGGATTGCGGTCAACAACCTCGCCGGGGTGCCCTCGATTGTGTTTGGCGTCTTTGGCCTCGGGTTTTTTGTGTATGTCGTTGGCGGGTCGCTGGACCAGCTCTTCTACCAGGATTCCCTGCCCACCCCGACCTACGGCACCGGCGGGATTCTGTGGGCGTCGTTGACCCTGGCCCTGCTGACCGTTCCGGTGGTGATTGTCGCCACCGAAGAATCGTTGTCCTCCATTCCCACAGAGTGGCGCGAGGGCTCCTTGGCCCTGGGCGCGACCAAGTGGGAGACCCTCCGAAAAATCGTTATTCCCGGCGCGTTGCCGGGCATCCTGACCGGGACTATTCTGGCCATGGCCCGCGGCGCCGGAGAAGTCGCCCCGCTGATGATCACCGGCGTGGTCAAACTTGCCCCGACCTTACCCGTTGACGGCCACTGGCCGTTCTTTCATCTGGAACGGAAATTCATGCATCTGGGGTTTCATATTTACGATGTCGGTTTCCAGTCGCCGAATGTCGAGGCGGCCAAGCCCATGGTCTTTATGACGACCCTGCTGTTGATTGCGATCGTCATTGCTTTGAACCTGGCTGCGATTGCGATTCGGAATCGCTTACGCAGCCGCTTGCGCTTTGGAGCCTTCTAAAGGGAGTGTTCGTATGGAAAGCCAGGAAAGATCGCCGATCGGACACGCCGTCACCCTGCCGCCGCGGCCGGGTTCGGGCAACGGCCATGACCCCACGGCACTCGGCACGCGTGACACCGTAGAAATCGAAATCCGGGACGTCTGTCTCAGCTACGACGGGAAGACCCAGACCCTCAAGCATATCAATATGGATATTGCAAAAGGTCAGGTGACGGCCTTCATCGGTCCTTCGGGCTGTGGCAAGTCCACCCTGCTGCGCTGCCTGAATCGCCTGAACGACCTGGTTGACGGCTGTACGACCAGCGGCAGTATCGTCATGGGTGGCCTCCAGATTCTGGATCAAACGCTCGACGTCACCGAGCTGCGTAAACGGGTCGGCATGGTGTTCCAAAAGCCGAACCCTTTTCCCAAGACCATCTATGAAAATGTGGCCTACGGACCGCGTGTGCTCGGGATTCACAACAAGGCGCAGTTGGACGATATTGTTGAGAAGAGCCTGCGCGCCGCGGCGCTGTGGGAAGAAGCCAAGGATCGGCTGCACGACAATGCGCTGGGTTTATCCGGTGGGCAGCACCAACGCCTGTGCATTGCCCGGACCATTGCGGTTGAACCCGAAGTCGTCCTGATGGATGAGCCCTGCTCGGCTCTGGACCCGATTGCCACAACAAAAATCGAGGAACTCATTCATGAGCTCAAAAGGCAGTATACGATAGTCATCGTCACCCACAATATGCAGCAGGCCGCGCGGGTCTCGGATTTCACCGCTTTTATGTATTTGGGTGAGTTGATAGAGTTCGGGCAGACCGAAAAGTTATTTACAACCCCGGAAAAGCAGGCCACGGAAGATTATATTACCGGCCGATTTGGCTAGAAGCGGAGGCATGATGCCACTTCATACGGACAGACAGTACGAAGAAGAACTCCAGCAACTTCGGGCCAAGGTGTTGGAAATGGGCGGGCTGGTTGAAAAGCAGATCGGGGACGCTTTCACCTCGTTCGTCGAGCGCGACTCGCACACCGCCCATGAGATCATAGAACGTGACCATATGGTCAACTATCTTGATGTCGCCATTGATGAAGCCTGCATCCGCCTCCTTGCCCTGCATCAGCCGGCCGCGCGGGACCTGCGTTTTATTACCACCAGCCTGCGGATTTCAACCGACCTTGAGCGTATCGGCGATATTGCCGAGAATATCTGTGAGCGAGCGATCGAACTCAATCAGGAAGCGCCCCTCGCCCCACGGCCTGAATTACCCGAAATGGCCGAGGGCGCCCGGGCCATGCTGCGCGATAGTCTCGACGCTTTTTTGCAGTCTTCCTCCGATGTCACCGCCGCCCCCAATACGCGCATCTCCCTCGGAGATCAGCTCAACGATTTTGTGGCCGAGGCGCCCGACCTGGCCCTGAGTGTGTGTCAGCGCGATGACCGGATTGATGATTTAACCGCTCAGGTCTTCAACACCATGTTGTCTCAGATGCGGCAGGAACCCGAATACGCCCCACGCGCCATGCGGATATTGTTTATCGCCAAATACCTGGAGCGGGTGGCTGACCACGCCACCAATATCGCCGAGATGGTGATCTATCTGGCCAAGGGCAAGAGCATCCGCCACCTCTCGCCCTTACCCGAGTCAGTCTAAAACCGAGGAGGCTATGGCGCTACACCAGCAGGCAGCGGAGGCGGCGGAGTCCAAGCGGAAAGTCCTGATCGTCGAGGATGAAAAAGACATCCGCGACCTGGTGCGGTATCATCTGGAAACCGAGGGTTTTACCGTCCTCGAAGCAGGCGATGGCGAAGTGAGTCTGCGTCTTGCTGCTACTGAACGGCCGGCGCTAATTATTCTCGATCTCATGCTGCCCGGCCTGTCCGGCCTTGAGGTGTGTCGCACTTTCCGCGCACAAGACAAGCTGGCCACCATCCCGATCCTGATGCTGACGGCGCGCGCCTCCGAGGTCGATAAGGTTCTGGGCCTCGAAATGGGGGCGGACGACTACATTACCAAACCCTTCAGCCCGCGCGAACTCGTTGCTCGGGTCAAAGCCGTTCTGCGACGGACCTATGGTCCGCCGGCGGACCAGCCGCACCAGATGTATGTCCGTGGCCGGCTCCAGATCGACTACGATACCTACGAAGTCAAGCTCGACGGCCATCCGCTCGACCTTGGTCTGCGCGAGTTTGAACTGCTCAAATTCTTCGTCCAGTCTCCCAACCGCGTTTTCAGCCGGACCCAAATCCTCGATCTGGTGTGGGGGCATAACGTCTATATTGAGCACCGCACGGTCGACGTCCATATCCGTCGCCTGCGCAAGCGCATTGAGCAGGACGATGCCAACCCGAGTCTGCTCCTCACCGTGCGTGGGGTGGGGTATAAATTTAACCCGGAAGCGCTCGAGGTCTAGCCGCGCTCCCGGACGCCACGCAGCACCTTCGTGTGAAAGATAATATTACCCTCGCCGTTCTGTTTCCGGTCGGCCTGGCTCTACTGGCCCTGCTCCTCCTCCTTTTGCTCTTTCCGGCGGACGCCCGTCCGCAGTGGGTCTGGTATGCCGCCCTGGTGTGTGGTCTGGCCGCGCTGGGCTCTGCGCTACGTCAGCGGACACGGTTGCGGCGGCGTTTGAGCGCGCTCAGTGCCTTTCTTTCTATGACCCCGGACGGCGCCCTGCTGCCCGCACTGCCTGCCCGCAAAAACGACGTGCTGGGTACCATCGAGTACCAGCTCTCCCGCCTCCTCACCACGCAAGGCCGCCACCTCCGGCAGCTCCAGGACGAGAAGAAAGAACTCGAAGCCCTGCTCCACAGCATGGCTGAAGGCATTGTCGTGATTGATCCGCACGGCAGCATCGTGCGTTATAACCCGGCCGCGTTGCATCTGTTTGGTCTGGACCCAACGGAAGACTGGCAGGGCCGGCCCTTTCAAGAATTCTCCCGCCACCCCGTGCTGCACCAGCTTTTGTCCGCCGAAGCGGCTGAGGGCGTCACCCAGGAAATCGAGGTTGAGGGCCGGGAGCCGCGACAGCTTGCCGTGAGCGTCTTGCGCCTGCCCCATAGCGGAGAATACGGAACGCCTCAGACCAGCCGCCCACCAGCCAGCGGATATGTGCTGAGCTGCCACGACTTGACCCCGATCAAACGGCTCGAATCCATCCGGGCGGACTTTGTGGCCAATGTGTCGCACGAACTCCGCACCCCGCTCACCGCGATCAAGGGCTATGCGGAAACCCTGCTCACGGGTGCCCTCCACGACCCCGAGCACGCGACCCGCTTCCTCACCATTATTGACCGCCACTCGGAACGCCTCAGCCGCCTCATAGACGACCTGCTGACCTTATCCAACCTGGAATTGGGGCAGGCCGAGCTGCACCGCAAAGAACTCCATATTCCCGAACTCGTCCAGGAAGCGTTTGATATGATTCAGGAGAAAGCCCAGCGGAGGAAGGTGACGCTCTCTCAGCATCTCCCGCCCGCCCTGCCCAGCGTGAGAGGCGACCGGGATCGCCTGCACCAAGTCCTGATCAACCTGATTGACAACGCGGTCAAATATACGGACGCTGAGGGTCAGGTTACGGTCTCCGCGGAACTGCACCCGGCGCGTGACGACACAGGAGCCCCACCGGCCTGGTGGGGGCGCGCCGCTACCACAGAGCACGCTCCGCATGAGATCAGTGCTCCCGTTACCACTGGAAACGGCTCACAGGACTGGCTGGAGATTGTCATAGCCGATACCGGCTGTGGTATCCCGGAAGCCGATATCCCACGTCTGACCCAGCGTTTTTACCGGGTGGATAAAGCCCGCTCACGCGAGCTGGGGGGCACCGGCCTGGGGCTGGCCATTGTCAAACATATTATCCTGGCCCATAACGGCGCCCTCCGCATAGAGAGCAAGGTCAATCACGGCACCACGGTTCGGGTCGCCCTGCCGCTCACGCCGCCCCCATCGGACCAGACCGCCCAGGTCTCCTGAGGAGGTCACTCAGGCGGTTGCATCCAGTTTCGGTGCACCCAGGAGAGCGCCGCCTGTCGGGTGCGTACCCGCCCTTCGAGCTGGGCCTCTTCCAGCGCCCCAAGGATGGCGGAAAACTGCGGACCTGGTTGCAATCCGAGTTGGATCAGATCCCGGCCGCTCAACAGACGGGGCGGACGCAGCTCCTCGGGGTCGAGGGCGCACAGTTTTTGACGGCAGAATGCATACGCCTCCAGATTGCCGTTTGAGGCCAGGGCATCCAGACGCGCCAGGTCCAGGAGTTCTTCCATACCCTCAAGGCGCAGGAAGCGCTTGAGCGTGGCCGCTCGCATCCGGGGCGCGTCCAGCAGGCGCAGGTGGTTTTTGACCAGAAAGGCCACCCGCTCCCAGGTCGCGCGGGAGCGTTTCAGACGCTGACAGATATCGACCGCCATCTCCGCGCCCTGTTCGCAGTGGCCATAAAATGTCACCCGCTCGCCTTTTTGCCTCTGACACAGCGGTTTGGCGATGTCGTGTAGCAGCGCACCCAGGGCCAAGCTCTCGCTCGGCTGCTCCAGAGCGTCGAGATGGTGCAGCACTAAGAGGGTATGAACAAACACATCGCCCTCGGGATGAAAATCGGGCGACTGTGCCACCCCGCGCAGCGCCAGGACCTCGGGCAGCACGGCCTCCAGCAGGCCTGATTCCGCCAGCAGCGTCATCCCCGCCCGGGCGTTTCCTTCGGTCAGTACTTTCACCACCTCGTCGCCGATCCGCTCCCAGGCCATCTCGGTCAGCGTCGGGGCGAGCTGACCCACGGCGCGCCAGGTCTCGGGCTCGATAGCGAAGCCCAGCCGGGCGGCAAAGCGGACGGCCCGCAGCAGGCGGATGCGATCTTCGTGGAAGCGTGCCGTCGGCTTCCCAATGGCCCGAATGATCCGGTTGTGCAGGTCTGCCTGCCCGTCCACATAATCGATAACCGTGTCCGTCAGCGGGTCAAAGAACATGCCGTTAATCGTGAAATCGCGTCTCAGCGCGTCCTCCCGGTCCGTGCTGAAGCGCACCGCTACCGGGTGACGGCCATCATGATAGGCCCCATCCGCCCGAAACGTTGCCACCTCATAGGGAACACCCTCCAGGACAACGAGGATAACGCCGAACTGCGCCCCGACCGGGATCGTCTGCGAAAATATCTTCCGGATCTCGGCGGTCCGGGCATCCGTGGTGATATCGAAGTCTTTGGCCGGAATGCCAAGGAGGCGATCCCGCACACAGCCACCGGCAAAATAAGCCGTATGGCCATGTCGGTGCAGCGTCTGCACAATCGTCCTGGCCTGATCGATCCGCTGGCTCATACGCGCATGGTGACACGCCGCGCCCAGGAGAGCAACGGAGATATCGTATCCTTAATGCATGAATACACGCCCTGTATTTGACCTAGCGAGAGCAGCCTATTGGCCTCCCGGTTTCCCTTTCGTCGTCCATTGACCGTCCAGGCGCTTCCTGTCACGATAGCACCATCTCCATACGGGACAACGAACCCGTGCGTCGGGTCACTTGCCCAATATAAGAGCCACGTGCGGACACGGGAGTAGCTACCCGTGTCGTGGTGAACAAGCAAGACTTCACATCGTTCGTTGTTGTGTATGGAGACACGGCCCGGCACTCCCGTCGGGACTCTGAAGGAATCCAAAGAGGTGTGTAATGTCTGACTGGTCCACCGTTCGCTTGAATCTGCGATATCGTTGGAAAGCCATCCTCCTATGGGGAATAGGCATAGTGGGGGCGCTTGTTTTTGCCTTATGGACAATGACTGAGAGGGCAGAAGCCTGGGTGCAGGGCTATCAACCCTTTCCTGAAGGCAGGGCTACTGTTTTGCTTCATCGGTTCTGTCGAGCGTCCAACTGCGACTACAGCGATATAACGGGCCGGGATTGGACAGTCGCTATACAGAATGCGGCGCGGGCCTGGAATGCGGCTGGATCGAACTTCTCTTTTTTTGAAAGAGCGGCAAGAACAAATGATGATCCATGTCGCCCCCAGGCTGGGAACGTCTACGTGATACTGGCGGAGCCAGGCACACTGTGTCCCGGAGACGGCCCACTCAGAGCTGCCGGCAGAACGGAATATGGCTCAGGCTGGGCACGGGTCTATATCAAGGCCAACAGCGAGTCATCGAAAGACCCTAGAGAGTTACAACGATTGTTACTGCATGAATTTGGTCATGTGGTGGGGCTCGGCCATCCCGATGAGCATGGACAGTACGAGCGCGCCATTATGAACAGCCACTTGGGATTTGGGATCGGTTCTAATTGGGCTCCGTTCGACGAATTACAGCCGGATGACATCGCAGGTATTCGGGCTCTCTACCCGATTACCGAAACTATACCTCCGTCCGATACCATAATCGGCTTTCTGGAGAATCCCGGTGATGATTCGTCCCAAAGCGGCGTCGGGATCATCTCGGGCTGGGTCTGCGACGCCGAGAAATTGGAGATCAGCTTTGACGGCGGACCACGGCTGTTCGTCCCCTATGGCTCGGAGCGGACAGACACGGCCTATACGCAAGATGGTACGGCAATTTGTGGGGATACCGATAATGGGTTCGGCCTGCTCATCAACTACAATGAATTAGGCGACGGTCCGCATACCGTGACGTTGTACGTCGATGGGGTGGTACACACCCAAACCAGTTTTAATGTCGTCACCCTCGGGACGAACTTCCTGCGCGGCGTGACGGGTCAAGGCACGATAGCTCTCTCCGACGGGAAGCAGGTCACTGTCCAGTGGGATGAGGCGCTCCAAGGCTTTACGATTATTGACTTTGTGGAAGGCGACGAGGAGGATGAGGATAATACATCTCGTCCCATTTCTCATCTCAGTTTTGATGCATTCTGGGGAAACTGGGAGTTCACCTCTCCGATTGGAACGTTTGAGTGGAGAGTCTTCCAGGTCAATGAAGACTCTGTGTACGCACACGTTGATAGTCCTGGATTCTCTGAGCCGACAGGTTTTCTCATTATCGGGTCAGCAGCCAACTCTGACTATCCTGCCGTGCTCACGGCTGGCTATGACTATGTGGCCTCGTGGAGACCCGGTTCCTACTGTTACCTGTATGCATTTTCCTTTACGGATGAAGAGATGACTGAGGGAGAGGTCTGGAGATGGAGGCAGAGCGACTCAAACGTGTGTGGCCCGGCTCCTACGTCTGGACAAAGCTATGCTGCTAGGACTTACCGCAAGTAGACATGTGGATACCGCTTGTAGCTGATTCATGGGGGCGGAGCTGTCCAATAGCCCACTTTGAAAAGAAACTGCCGAATTAGGACAGTATCCGCGTATGGAGCATTGAGGAACTAAAAATGGACACACCAGAGAAGGAAAGGGTTGGTCTCTTTGTTCATTTCGACTTCAGGTTCTTCCCCGTGCGTGTTCACTCGGGGGAAGGTACTGTCGAATGGGATAGGCACCGTTGGGAAGGCATAGGGGACGTTTTGCGGAGCAATTCGTGCAGCAGTTCAACATCCATGACTGTGCGGTCCTATAATCGCGGTCATACGTCTGCATCACTTCCAATGGACAACAAGAAGATGGAAGAACTGCTGACGAAGGACTACTTCACGGGGCGTAAAATGGAGTGGATGCTATGTTCCCTGCGTGAAGATGGGAGTGTCATCGAGCGAGTCCATTACAATAAAGGCATAATAGGCAAGTGTGAGTTGAAGGAAGGCATTCTTACGTTCAAGGCAGAAAATGTGCTCTTCGATTCCATTGAAGGGAAAGACACCAGACATAAGAAAAGTGTGGATGCTATCAGGAAGCAGTTCAAAGGAGAAATGACGAATACGGCTACTTCGGGCGGAGCGGGTTGGCTCATGAACATGATTACAGGTCAGCCTATAGGGCTTGCCCTAGACATTCTCAAAGTGTTTGTTTCCAGTCGCTCTCATCGAGCGGTGAGGCAACGATGGCAGGCAAGGCAAAGAGTGTTCTGGTTTAGAACGACTCCAGCAATACCGGGAATAAGACTACGTAAGAAAGGATACAAGATACGGGCGGATACGCTCAATGAAGCAAGTATGCAGCTTTATGCTTGTGTCGCAGGGCGAATTTGGGATTTTCCGAAAGAGTGGGGTGGTATGCGCGTCTATGTGAATGACGAGCCTATAGGGACACTCGACTTGGACAGCATTCGCCGACAGGACGACCCGAGAAGATAGGAAGAAACAAGAGATAGAAATAGATCGAATGAGAATAGGTGGAACCCAATCTGCTTTGCTTTATCAGGCCGTCTCCTCCTTCGGCGCAGCCCCTAACCTCAAAGCGGGGTCCTTTCGCGGGGCAAGGTCAAAATTGTTCCTCCTGAGAGTCGGCTTGGCAGACAACATTATCGTTTGATCGAGATGCCTGGCGTGTCCCATTTTACCTAGAATCGACGGCCTATAGAGTATCCGTCAGACATTTATGAGGTGGCTTCTAGTTAGACAGAGAAAAGTCCATATGATTTAGATGTTCCTCAACGGTAGGATGGAGGTTAAAACATGGTGGCGCTTATGGCCATCTATGGAGCTTATAGCGAGAACGTTCATGCTTATTTTTACGTGAGTAGTAATGCGTGGAAGGAGATTAGATTATTTGTAAAAGCAAGTCGGTTTCCTGATAATTTGCTGCAACGGTTACATAGGTTGAAAATGAAACATCAGATGAAGCCTGGAAGTTTCTGTATGGTAGATGTGGACCATATTCGGATGGATAGGTTTCTTGAGATAGAGAGGGAATGTAGGCAGAAAAATATAACGCTATTAACTCATGGGTATTCTGATTCGACGCCGAAGCACGATGTGGCAAAAATGATACGAGAGCGAGGAGAGAAAATATTGAAGGGAGAAGTGCAGGCGGATGACACCTTTGTTTTCTTGCCGGATGCCTCAGGAAAACCAACTACAGGAACGAACAAGGTTAGACGGTAGTCAGCGAAACCCCTAACTGCCCCTCTCTCCGCCTCCCAACTAATGGCTTAAGGGTGTCCTTAGAGGAATGCCGCGCGCACCTTGATCTTTTGATCGAGACGCTTGGTATATCCCCTCTTGAGCTGGTACCAATCGTCCGCACGTCTATTGTGACGGTCACGCGTATTTGTACATCCGATGGGAGGGTCTTACATACGTGCTCCAAACCCGATCGGAAAATGGTCATCACTCAAAGCCCGCATCGGGGCGGCTGCCGACAATAATGGCGGACACGCCCCACGCTTGCGACGCCCAGGCCGCCTCGATAGAGTTGGCCCATTGTGGGAGTTTCACTGCGCGCGCACGACATCTGCACCGCCACCGGAGGCACGCTCAGGTGGGGTCGCCCGGACACGCTCTTTACCTCGGTCAGCATTGATTCGCGCCATATCGTACCCCAGGCGCTGTTCGTTCCGCTCGCCGGGGAGCGGGTCAATGGCCATCGCTATATCCCGGCTGCGGTGGAGGGCGGAGCGGCCGGCTTTCTTTTTTCGCCGTCTTTCCCGGTCGGACAACCCGACGGTGCTACCGGGATCGAAGTCCCCGATCCGCTGACCGCCCTCCAAGACCTCGCCACATGGCACCGCCAGCGGCTTGCCGCACGGGTGATTGGCATTGCCGGCAGCAACGGCAAAACAACGACCAAAGAGCTGATGGCCCAGGCCTTTAGCGCCCAACGCCCCACCCGGGCGACCCAGGGCAATCTGAACAATCACATCGGCCTGCCGCTGACCCTGCTATGCGCCGCGCCGGAGGACGACTTTCTGATCCTGGAAATGGGGACGAGCGGCCCCGGAGAACTCACCGCGCTGGGCCGCTTCGCCCAGCCTCATATTGGTGTCATTACCACCATTAGCGAAGAACACACCGAGACGCTCGGCGACCTGGCAGGGGTGCTGGCCGCCGAGACCGAGCTGCTCGCTGCCCTGCCGCCAGACGGGGTGGTTATTATCAATGGCGACGACCCTGTGCTGCTGGCCGCCGTCGAGCGCCAGGCCCGGTGCCGGATTGTCACCTTTGGTGAACAGCCGACCAATCAGGTGCGGGCCGCGCAGATTCAGGTGTCGCGGACGGGGACGAGTTTTGAACTGCATGCCCCGGGACAGCGCCGACAGGTGCAACTGCCGCTCATCGGCTCCCACTGCGTCCCCGCGGCCCTCGCGACCATGGCCGCAGTGCTGGAGAACGGTTTGAACCTTGAGACGGCCTGCGCAACGCTGCGGACCGCCCAGGGTGCCCCCCGTCGTCTCGCCCCGTTCAGCCTGCCGGCCTATCAACTGACCGGACTGGACGACTGCTATAATGCAAACCCAGCCTCCATGCAGCACGCGCTCCAGACCGCCAACACGATTCGGCAGGCCGGCGAGCGATTGATCCTCGTCTTGGGCGATATGCTCGAATTGGGAGCAGTCGGCGAGTTGCGACACCGAGAGATCGGGGCCTATGTCGCCGGGCTCAAACCCGTCCCGGACGCTCTGGTGACGGTTGGCCGGTACGCCCCGCAGCTTGCCGAGGCAACGGTTCAGGCCGGACTGCCGGCCCACGTCTTCCCCGATGCAACAGCCGCCGCCCCGTGTGTCCGCACCCTGGTGCGGCAGGCCGACGGGCCGCAGCTCATGCTGGTCAAAGGTTCACGCGGTGTGCATCTGGAGCATATACTGGAAGCGCTCGTTGACTAGAATGAAAAGGAGGAAGTATGACCCCCCAGATTGGTATTATCATGGGCAGCGATTCAGACCTCGAGACGATGAAACAAGCGGCCAAAGTCTGTGAGGAGTTTGAGGTTGGGTATGAGATCCGCGTCCTGTCCGCCCACCGGACACCGCACGATGCCACCGACTATGCGAGTCAGGCGCACGAAAGAGGCCTCAAGGTCATCATTGCCGGAGCCGGGGGAGCCGCCCATCTGGCGGGGGTCGTTGCCGGCCATACCCCCCTGCCGGTTATTGGCGTGCCGATCAAAAGCGCGGCCCTAAACGGACAAGACTCACTCCTGTCGATTGTCCAGATGCCGGCCGGCGTGCCGGTAGCGACCGTCGCCATTGATGGTGCCCGCAACGCCGGTCTGCTGGCCATTCAAATCCTGGCAACCAGCAACACGGGTCTGCTAGAACGGTTCCATGCCTTCAAAGCCGAACTGGTTGAAAAGACACGAGACAAAGACCGGCGCTTACAGGAGCGCGTCAAGGCAGGTGCGTTGTAAGGCTCTCAAACGGACTTGAAAGAATAAACGTGGTCAGCATCTCATGTCTATTGGAGGCCACGTTTACTCTTTGTCGGAAGGTATGCGTATGATCTCCGTGCATGAGGCCCTGACCCAGATTCTGGAGACTGTCTTTCCGCTGGCCGGTGAGCGGATCGGTCTGTTTGAAGCAACCGGACGGGTCCTGGCCGAGGGGGTCGAGTCCGTCCGCAAAGTGCCGCCGTTCACCAACTCGGCCATGGATGGTTATGCCGTTCGGCATGACGACATTCAGTCCGCCCGGGCAGACCGGCCGGTTGCGCTGTCCGTCTTGGAAGTCATTCAAGCCGGCGCCGTGCCAACCAGAACGGTCGAACCCAGGACGGCGAGTAAAATCATGACCGGCGCCGTCCTACCGCCGGGCGCCGACAGCGTCATTAAGGTCGAAGACACCCAGGAACAATCCGGCCAGGTGCTCATTCGCCAGGCCGGTCCCAAAGGCAATAATATCCGTGCGAGCGGGGAGGACATCCAACCCGGACAGACGATTCTCAAGTCGGGCCGGGTCCTGCGTCCGGCGGATATCGGGCTGCTGGCCTCGGTCGGGCGCAGCTTTGTGCTGGTGCATCAACACCCCAGGGTGGCCATCTTGAGTACGGGCAATGAGCTGGCCGAGGTCGATGTGCCGCTGCAACCGGGTCAGATCGTGAACTCCAACGCCTACACGCTGGCCGCGGCCGTGCGTGAGGCCGGCGGTCAGCCCGTTCCCCTGGCCATTGCCCGCGATAGCCTGGAAGAAACGCGCGCCGCGCTCGAAGAGGCCGTGCGACATGATGTCGTGTTATCCACGGGTGGGGTGTCGGTTGGGGATTTTGATTTTGTCAAAGCGGCCATGGACGACATCGGCATTGAGCGTCTGTTCTGGCGGGTCGCCCAAAAGCCGGGCAAGCCGCTAACGTTCGGCCTGCTCCGTGGGCGCCCGTATTTTGGGCTGCCCGGTAATCCGGTCTCCGCTCTGGTGTGTTTCTATCTCTACACTTGGGCCGCGCTACGCCGCATGGCGGGCTACCGCAAGCTCTTTTTTCCGACCGTCCAGGTCACTCTTGGTGAAGACATTTCCAAGGCGCAGGGCCTGACGGAATTCGTCCGCTGTCAGTTGACCCGGAACGGGTCCGGCTATGTGGCGCATTCAACCGGCACCCAAAGTTCCGGCGTCCTGAGTTCGCTCTCTCTCGGAGAGAGCCTGGTGATCGGCCCGCCCGAGGCGGCGCTGCTCCGCAAGGGCAGCACCGCGACCGCTATCGTCCTTGATCGGGAAGAGTTCATACCCACCGAGCTGCCCTTTTAGGCGACTCGGACCTTCCCCACCCGTTGACTTTCCCCAGGGCTTCTGATTTGCAAAAAACCTCTTTTTGCAAGGAGGTTTCTGTGGAAAACGGCAAAATCTGGATGGACGGTGAACTCGTTCCCTGGGACGAGGCAAAAGTCCATGTCCTCACCCATACGCTCCACTACGGTGTGGGCACATTTGAAGGCATTCGCTGCTATGCGGGTGAAGACGGTCGGTCCGGCGTTTTCCGCCTACCCGAACATATTGAACGGTTGTTCGACTCGGCCCACATCCTCGGGCTCACCATCCCCTTTTCCCAAGACGACGTGGTGCGGGCCTGCCTGGAAACGGTGCGGGCCAACGCCCTCAAGGAGTGCTATATCCGTCCGCTGGTCTTTGTGGGTGAAGGAGACCGCGGCCTGCATGCCAGGACCAATCCGATTCGCGTTTCCATTGCGGCCTGGGCCTGGGGGGCCTATCTGGGCGAAGAAGGGCTGCTCAAGGGCATTCGGGTCAAGACCTCGTCGTTTCAACGCTTTCACGTCAATACCCTGATGACCAAGGCCAAGGCCGTCGGCACCTATCTGAACTCCATTCTGGCCGGTCAAGAGGTCTGGGCGCTGGGCTATGACGAGGCGCTGCTGCTCGACACCGACGGCTACGTGGCCGAAGGACCGGGGGAAAATATCTTTATCGTCCGGCGGGGCCGGATCAAAACGCCGCCGCTGTCATCTTCGCTCCTGCCCGGTATTACCCGCGATACCGCCATCAGCCTGCTACGCGATATGGACGTTCCGCTGGAGGAGGACCGGATTACCCGGGACGAGGTCTATCTTGCCGACGAGGTCTTTTTTACCGGCACGGCCGCAGAGGTGACGCCGATTCGTGAGCTCGACGACCGGGTGATCCGTGGGGAAACGCCCGGAGCCGTGACACGAGAACTCAAAGCCCGCTTCGATGCCGTCATCAAAGGCACCAATCCAAAGTATACGGATTGGCTGACCTATGTATAGAATTAGGAACTAGGGGTTGGGGATTAGGGGTTGGGCCCTAATCCCCAACCCCCTTCTTCATGTCATCCGTTCGCACCCTATGGTTTGATACCCGGCATTTGCTGGGTGGAGCGCGCGGCCAAGCCTTGTTGGCCGAACTCGACGCCTTACCGGCCCCCGCCCGGGGAACCCTGCTCGCGGCTGGTGATCGGCTGGCGGACAGCTCGCTCACCCTGGCTCAGGTGTTCTGCCGCACTGCACCGGCCGCCTGGCATACGTTTGGGGAGGAGCGGTTTGCGCGCTGGGTGCAGGTTGGCGAACGATTTGTCCGGCACGAGCCGACCTCGCGTGAAGGGGCCGTAGCGTATTTTTCCATTCCCCCCGACGCGCTTGCCCGGCTCGGCTGGGATCAGGTCGAGGCGTGGGCCGCAGTTGGTCGCGAAGTCCTTCAGGTTTCGCGCCGCTTGGGCGCGCAATTCTTACAGACCTCGGCGCCGTTGCTGCCGCGCCTGCCGGCTCCGCTTACAGAGCGCCTGCACGCCTGGGCAAGGCACGGCAGTGCCCTCCTCAGGAAAAAGGGCTGGAAGGGCGAGTTTCTTGCGCTGTCCTATTTTTCTGCCGCCCCGCTCGCCCTGCCCGTTCTGAGCCCGGCAGAGATGCGGGAGTGGGCTGTCTTGGGCGTGCTGGTCCAGGATTCCGGCCCGTGGACGTTTTACACCACGCTGCCCAATGGCTTTGCCGAGTTGGCCGAAAAGATTCGCCTCCAATTATTAGTGGACTGTCAGGCGGCGGCCAGCCATTCGCCCGCCGCGGCAGAAGCCATCTTTGGGCAGCTCCCGGCCGTGTTGGCTGGGTTGCCGTCTGCTCTCCAGACTTTTTTGTTGGCCATCCTGGCACCGGTGATCCGCTCCGACCCTAAGGTTCTACTCTCGCTCTTTCCACTCATGACGCCTTGCCTCAACGCGATTGAGAGCGGGCAGCGCCCGGCACTGCGTGAGGCATTAGTCACCCTGGCCCAGGACTTCGCGCCCGGCATTCCGCCGGCCATCCGGACCTTACCCCGAGCCTACGAGGAAGCCGGCGAGCAGCGTCTGCTGGAATGGATCGCCACCGGACGCGACATCGGGCGCGCCCGCCCGGAAGCGGGGGTGACATTTTTTGCGTTGGAATCGCGCACCAGCCTGCGCGTCCTGCGCCACGACGACACCGGAGTCAATCTGGAAGAAGTCCAGGAAGTGCTACGTAAGTATATCCAGATGTTGTCCGGCTGGGCGGCAGGTATCGAGCGCCAGGAATTCTTCTCCTATCCGCCGGCGCTGGAAGAATTTCCCCTTCCCGGAGACGCCATCCCGCTGCCGGCCCGGATCGACCTTTTTCCAACGTATGAGGAGAATTTCAGGCTCTTGCGCGCCCTGGCCATGCTGCAGGCCGGCCGGCGCGAGTTTGGTACCTACGACTTTCGCCTGGAACGCTTGTGGCCACAGCTCTCAGAGGAGGTGCGCCATCTCAGAGAAGCTTCAGGTCCGCCCAGCGGTGGTCTGGGGGCTTTCTTTGCCTGTTTTCCGCACCCCCAGGTGGTCGAGGCCCTTTTTCTGCTCGTGGAAACGCGGCGCGTGACCCACCGGGTCGGCCAGTCCTATCGCGGCTTGCGCGCGGACCTCGAGTGGTTGAATATCGTATCCCTGCCCTCGCTCCTGCCCGAAACCCTGCGCACACTCTTTGCCACGCTGACTCTCCCCCCGCAGTCGTCTCACACGGTGTATGATTCGGCCCGCTGGGCCGCCGACACGTATCAGCGCATTGTGTCCTCGCTGGTGATGGTGCAACGCCAGGATCAGGATCCGGCCTCGTTTGAGGCGGCGCTGTTTGAAAAAATGACCGGCGACGCGCTCATCGACCCGGACATGAGCGATGACAGTCCGCCGCCGGCAGAAGATATGCCGGAACTGCCCCAGTTGGCCTTAGAACCCGAGGAAGATGACGATAGCGGCGGCGCGCCCCTTTCCCCGGAAGAGCTCAAAGCCCTGCTTGAGGCCGGAGTAGAACTCAACATCCGCCAGGGCAAGCCGGACAGCCTGAACCCGCAGGGCTTATATATTACGGACCTGGACGGCAAGCTGCCGGCCCATACCGACCCGGACGCCCGCCTGCCTGAGAATGGGATGCTGGTGAGTGCCGGGCGCCGTAGAGAGGGGCAGGAAGCCCTGACCTTTTTCTATGACGAGTGGGATTATCATATTGCCGATTACCGGGCGCGCTGGTGTCGGCTACGTGAAATTATGCTCAGTGGCGATGCGGGTGAGTTTTTTGCCAAGACCCTGGGCGATTATGTCGCCCTCACTCCGGCCATCAAGGCCGAGTTTCAACGCATCCGTCCCGAGCAGTATCGACTCGTGCGCGGGCTTGAGGACGGCGAGGAGTTTGATCTGAACGCGGTGATTACCGCGGTCAGCGACCGCCGGGCGCGGCTGGCGCCCTCACCCAAGGTCTACACCACCAAACGCCAGACCGAGCGGGATGTTGCCGCCCTGTTTCTGCTGGATATGAGCGCGTCAACCGACGAACCCGTGGTGCCGCTGCCAGCCACGTATGGTCAGGACGACCCTGACGACTGGCTGGCTGCCCGGAAGAAAAAACCCGTGGAGCCGCAGCCCAAGCCCCGCCGCATTATTGATGTCACCAAGGAAGCCCTGGTTTTGATGGCGGAAGCGCTGGAAGAGATCGGCGACGCCTACGCGGTCTATGGCTTTTCCGGTCAGGGCCGTGACAATGTCGAGTTCTATCACGTCAAATCATTCACTGAGTCTCTGTCCCCGACCATTAAGGGCCGCATTGGCGCGATTGAACCTAAGCGCTCGACCCGGATGGGCCCGGCCATTCGTCACTCGTTGGAAAAGCTCAAAGATATTGCCTGTCGGGTCAAGCTCCTGGTCCTGCTCAGCGACGGTTTTCCCCAGGACATGGACTACGGCACGGACCGGCGTTCCGCCACCTACGGCATTCAGGACACCATGATGGCGCTACGTGAGGCCGACCAAGCCGGCGTGCTGACCTTCTGCCTGACCATCGACAAAGCCGGCCATGATTATCTGCGCGACATGTGTGCGCCCTCCCGCTATATGGTCCTCGAAGACGTGACATCCCTTCCCACGGAATTGCCAAAAGTATATCAACGCTACATTCGGCCCTGGCAGACCTGAGCCAGCAGAACAAGCCGAGATCACATGGAGGACAAACATGGATATTCAGCAGAGTGTGGCGGTCGTCACCGGCGGCGGTTCCGGCCTGGGCGAAGCAACGGCGCGGACGCTGGTAGCCCGAGGGGCCAGTGTGGCGGTGCTTGACCTGAACGGATCGAACGGCGCCGCCATTGCCCAGGAACTCGGGGACAAGGCCACGTTTCTCGAAGCAGACGTGACCAACGACGATCAATTGGCGGCCGCCCTGAGTCAGGCGGTCGAACACTTCGGGGCCATCCACGTTGCGGTCAACTGCGCCGGCATTGCCACCGCGGGCCGGACCCTGGGCAAGGGCAACGAGCCGCTCAACCTCGGACCGTTCCGCAAAACCATTGAGGTCAACCTCATCGGCACGTTTAATACGATTCGCTTCGTTGCCGTGCATATGGCGAAAAACACGCCGAGCGACGATGGTGAGCGGGGCGTTATCATCAATACGGCCTCGGTTGCGGCCTTTGACGGGCAGATCGGGCAAGTGGCCTATTCGGCCTCAAAAGGCGGCGTGGTCGGTATGACGCTGCCGATTGCCCGCGACCTGTCCCGCACCGGGATACGCTGCTGTACCATCGCGCCGGGTATTTTTGAGACGCCGATGCTGATGGGCCTGCCCGAGCCGGCCCGGCAGGCGCTCGGGGCCAGCGTACCCTTTCCGCAACGGCTGGGCCGTCCGGCGGAATACGCCGCCCTGGCCTGCCAGATCATCGAGAACTCCATGTTAAATGGGGAAACCATTCGGCTCGACGGTGCCATTCGCATGGCGCCCAAATAGCCGACCCCCCAAGCGGGCAGGATGCCCGCGATCCCAGGAAAATTGTTCGTGACGAAGCACCGGCCTTAACGGGCCGGTGAGGGTTGAAACGTGGCTTACACACGCAAGGACGCCTTCTATAAAAAGGCCAAGCAGGAGGGCTATCGCTCCCGCGCGGCCTATAAACTCCTGGAGCTTAACCGCGCCTGGCGCTTCTTACGCGCAGGGAACCGGGTCATCGATCTCGGCTGCTGGCCGGGCGGTTGGGTCCAGGTTGCGGCCAAGGCGGTTGGGCCGTCCGGGTGGGTGCTCGGCATAGACTTGGTCAAGCTGGAGCCCCTCCCGCTGGCCAACGTCAGCCTGGTGCAGGGCGATGCCACCGACCCGGCGCAGCAGCAAACCCTGCTCGCCGCCCTGGGCCGCCCGGCCGATGTCGTCCTGTCGGACATGGCGCCCAAGCTCAGCGGGGTGCGGGAAGCCGATGACGCCCGCGTCAGCGCCTTATGCCAGACCGCGCTGAACTGCTGTGATCCCCTCCTGAAACCCGGCGGCAGCTTATTCCTCAAAACCTTTATGAGCGCAGAATATCAGCCTTTTGTCGCTGCGTTACGCACCGCCTTTCGGACGGTCAAAACGTCCCGGCCGGAGGCGACGCGCAAGGGTTCGGCCGAAGTCTACGTGCTGGCGAGTGGTAGGAAAAAAACGGTTTGACAGTCCGGTGGGGCTAGGATATGACCGACGGGCCTTAATTGAGTCTATTGGGTCGGTTGAGCCATTGGGTCCATTGAGTCTTGACCCAAAAGACCCAAAAAAACTCCAAAGACCCAAAGGACCCTTATGTGGCATATTCCGTTTCTGTGGCTGAGCGTCTTGCTCTTCCTGTGTGGCCCGACTTGGGCGGGTCCGGAAATTCGCACCCTGGACACCCCGAATCGGCTGACCTTTTCCGGCTTCTCTTCCGCCTTATCAGCACTGGGCGATGTGAATGGCGACGCCATCCCCGACTATATTGTCGGCGCGTACGAGCAAACATGGGACGAGAATAACCACCAGGGCCGGGCCTTTGTGTTCGACGGTCAGACCGGCAAGCTCCTGTTGGAGTTGGACGACCCGCATCCCCAGGCTGATGCCGCGTTTGGATTTTCGGTTGCTGCGGCGGGTGATGTGAATCAGGACGGCGTGCCGGATTGTATCGTTGGCGCCTTCGGCCAGGGAGAAGCCGGGAGCGCGGAGACGCTGGTCTTTGGCTGGATCGCCGAGGACGGCAGCGGACACAACGTGAGCAAGCGAGTCGGCAGCGGACAGGCTTTTGTCTTCAGTGGCCGCGACGGACAGCTCCTCTACTCCCTCGAAGCACCCCGACAAAGTGCCGGCGCGGGGTTTGGCTGGTCCGTCGCTTCCGCCGGGGATCTGAACCGGGACGGTATTCCCGAGTCTATTGTGGGCGCGCACAGCCAAGACCACGAAGGCCGGGCGTTTGTCTTTGATGGCCGCGACGGCACTCCCCTCCACACCCTCGCCCCGCCACCCGATTCGGGTGCCGAGAGCTTTGGCTGGACGGTCAACTCGGCAGGTGACCTGAATCGCGACGGCAGCCCGGATCTTGTTGTCGGTGCGCCCTACTCCACTGTCGAGGGTAGGAGCACGCAGGGGCGAGTCTATGTGTATAGCGGCGCAGACGGCAGCCTGCTGTACCCCATCGATCATCCTCAGCCGCAGGCCGGCGCATCGTTCGGTTGGCATGTCACCTCGGCCGGAGACCTGAACGAGGATAGCGTCCCGGACCTGCTCATCGGCGCGCCCTATCAGGACGTCGGCGCCGTCAGCGCCCAGGGGGCGGCCTTTGCCTTTAGCGGCACGGACGGTAGCCTCCTGTTGACGTTCCGCGACCCAGTCCCACGCCCCGCGGCCGGGTTTGGCTGGATCATGTCCGCCATCCCGGATGTGAACACGGATGAAGTCCCCGAAATCCTGGTCAGCGCGCCCTTTCAGAAGGTCGATGAGTTTCACGTCCAGGGAGAAGTCTTTCTCTACAACGGCCGCGACGGCCGCCATTTGATTACCTTTGACAACCCCTACCCGCACCAGGGTTCGATGTTTGGCTATGCGCTGGCCTCGCCCGGCGATATTAACGCCGACGACATCCCGGAGTTCGTTTTCGGGGCGCCGGGCCAACACATCCGGGATAAGCCGGCCGTTGGCCGCGCCTTTCTGTTCGTGTCCCAACGCTAGAGGATACAGAGCAAACGCGTCCAACATCTGCCTGTCTGTCGGAGGACATGTGTACGCTTTGGAGAGAATTGACAAAAGCGCGTCCGGGTTCCTAGAATACGCTTACTCCTGCTCCTCGCATCGTGAGCACCAAGGAGGCGACCATGGGAAAGTCCATCCTGACTCTCTCTCATTTATACGGTAGCGGTGGCAGCCTGATTGCCCGCGATGTAGGCCGGCGTTTGAACTGGACGGTCTGGGAAAAAGAGATCGTTCGGCAGATCGCCTCGCAGTATCAGGTCGCGGAAGACTATATTGACGCAAAAGACGAGCGAGTGGACTCCTTTATTGAACGGATGGTCGGTCTGTTCGGCCTGGGCGGCTTCGAGTCCGCCTACGATATTCCGCCCCCCCTGTGGCTCAACGATGCTCAACTCGTCCGCATGACCAAAACCATCGTCGAGGAGGTGGCCCAAAGGGGGAAGGCCATTCTGGTGGGCCGCGGGGGGAATCGTATCCTTGAGCACCATCCCCAGGCCCTGCACGTGTTCCTGCATGCGCCGCTCGAAACCCGGATTGAGCGCGTGGCCCAGGCCGAAGGCGTGGACCGAGAGCAGGCCCGGCAGCGGATTGTCGGCATGGACAAACTGCGGGCGGATTACGTCCACACCTTCTACCACGGCGACTGGCGCGACCCGAGCCACTACACCCTGCTGCTCGATTCCAGCCGCTGGGGAGACGAAGGGAGCGCCGACCTGATTCTATGGGCCCTGGAGCACACGCCGTAAACACCTGGAGTGACCCATGCCGCCCGTCCGGACCTTTCTCAACACTGATAGCGATTTATTGTGTGCCCCGATCCTGCCCGTCATTGCCGCCCAGGCCGCCCAGGCCGACCGAACGCGCAGCGTCGATCCGGGCGTGATCAGCGCCATTAAAAACACCGACCTCATTCGGGCCTCAGCCACGCACAATATCGGCGGGATAGAGGCCAGTATCGGGGCGATTGCGCAGGAGTTGGAAGCCGTGGCCGGGGCCTGTGCTTCGACCGCCTGGTGCCTGTGGAACCACTTGTGCGTCTTCCACTTCATCTGTGGTCAACTCGGCCCGGATGGCAGCGCCGTCCTGCGCCAGATGGTCGTCCAGCGCGAATGGGTCAGCTTTCCCGCTGGTGCCGGCACCAGCGTCCACGGCAGAATTCAAGGCGAAGACCTGATCCTCAACGGCCGGGCCAGCTTTGCCTCCGGCTCCCGCTATGGTGATTGGGCCGCCTGTTTGTTTGCGCTCGACCGTGAGACGCAGTCACCCGGCGAAAAACCGGAGCTGCGCTTCACCGTTGTCCGGACCGATGCCCAGGGTGTGTCTGTTGACCCGACCTGGCTGTCGATGAGCCTGCGGGCCTCGGCAACCGATCATATCAATTATGAGACGGTGATCGTTCCGGCCGCATTGATCCGGTCTTTTCCCATGGACTTCCGGGTCCAATTTCGGGACCCGGACCGCCCCATGGTTGCGCAGCGCTATCGCGAAGACTGGACCGCGGTGTCCGATCTGTGGCTTGGGGCGCAGGCGGTCGGGGTTGCCTCGGCTGCCTTGGCGGAAGCCTGCCAGGAGCTGAGTGGCCGGGTAGCCATCTTTGGGGTGAAGGTCGCCGACCGGCCAGCGGTCCAGCTCAATATCGGCCAAGCCGGAGCCGCCATTACCTCCGCCCGCGCCGCCGTCCTGACGGGCTGTGCGGAAACAGACGCGCGGATTGAGTCGGGTATCATCCCGACGGAGGCGGATTATCTGCGTCAGCTTGGCTATAGCATGACGGCGCTGCGGCTGTGTGACGACGCCATGCGACTGATATTGCGCGTCCAGGGCGGCAACGGCTTACGCGAGGGCGGTTCCTTTGAGCGCCGCTATCGTGACTTTCAGGCCATGCCGCTGCATATCAACGCCCATCCCGACCGGGTCTCGGAACTGGTTGGGAAACACCTGTTAGGCGTGGACAACGACGCCCCGTTTCAGGAGGGGCAACGCACGCGTCGCCCCTCCTAGAAAAACACGGTGAGCCCACTGCGGACATTGATACCGTAGCCGGACACTATATTGGTATCTGCAATCCCCGGCCCACTACCGCTCTGAGGACATCGACGGTCTGTGCCGACTTCGTGCCGGAGACAGGAGTCCGTGGCAAACTGTGTCTCTCGCCAATTGGTGTCGGCGAGGTTGAGCACATCAAAGGACACCTCGATGTTTTGCCAGCGGTAACGCACGAGCAGGTCGATCAGGGCATACCCCCGCGCGATCACGCTCCGATCTTCATTGGCGGCCCGGTCGTCCAGGAATCGCACCCGCAGGGCGGCAGAGAAATTCTCAATCGGGTAGGCCGTCAGTCCCCCGTTCATCAGCAGAGTCGGAGCCAGCGGAATGGCCTCGCCCGTGACGCGAAAGCGGGGGTCGCTATAGGTCAGGTCATAGTCCAGCAGCAGCCAGGGCAACATTTCGGCCCGTATCTCAAAATCGACGCCCCAGCGACGCGTGGGGCCCCGCTGTTCGGTCGTGCCCTCGTCACCCACAAAGACCAACTCGCTGCCCAGGTCGAGCCACCACAGCGAGGAGGCCAACTCGACCCGATTATACAGTCTGGTGCGCGCCCCGATTTCTGCGCCGGTTGAGCGCGCCAGCCCGCTGCCCCCCGGCTGGACCGCATCCCGGGCATCGTTGGAATGATAACCCATGCCGAAATTGAGAAAGAGGTCGGTCTGGTGCCAGAGGCTCGCAGGGTTGATAAAAGGCGACACGATCAGGCTGGCCTTGGGGCTGACCATGCCGTCGGTTGTATTGTCTTGGAGCCGTGGGGCGTCGGTTACTTCGTTTTGAGAACGGTCATTAACATCAAAGACAAACACGTCACCGCGCAGGCCAACGATGAAGCGTAGCCACTCGCGGATAAACAGCTCGTGTTGGGTATAGCCGCTGAAGGCATTCTCCCAGACCTCGGCTTTCTGGGTGGTGACAAAGCGTTGCCGCCGCTGCTGCCGAAACAAGCCAACATCGGCATTATCGTTGCGTGTCTCAAAACCGGCGATGCTCTCAAGCGGCATGCTGCCGAGCGTCCACATGCGATGATAATGCGCCCGGCCACCAAACAGCACCCGGCTATCGAGTTGTTCAATGCCATCGCCCTGCACCGGGTCACCGCTGAAAAAAGTGAAGTTTGAGAACATGCGCAGCCGGTAGCGGCTGAAGTAGAGTTGCACAAACCAGCTTTCCTCCAGGCTTGGATTGGCCGTATAGATGAGATTCAGGTTTTCCCGATCCGAGCGCCCACCCTCGGTCGGGTCGAGCGAACCAAACCGGTCCAGCCGTCCGCTCCTGACCGCCCGGAGTGGAATCTGGCCGGAGGCGTCCCAGTCTCCGGTATACAGCGATGTCCACAGACTCAGCTTTGAGGTCGGGCTCGGCTTAAGGGTAAATTTGCCGAAGAAATTATATTTGACAAAATTCTCGCCGTGCTTGAACGGCCCGTCGGTGAAATAGACCTCGTTGGCGATCAGGCTCTGCACCGGCCCGAGGCGCGGCGACAGGATGCCGACATAGCGCATGGTGTTGAAAGACCCACCGACGGCGCGGAGCGAGTTTTCGACGGTATCTTCTTTGGTCACAAAGTTGACCGAACCCGAGTTGGCAAAATTCCCGGCGTCCGCAAAATATGGGCCCTTGCGATAATCAATGGACTCGACCACCTCGGGGATCAAAAAATTGAGATCGGCATAGCCCTGCCCGTGGGCATGACTGACCATATTGACGGGGATACCATCAACACTGATGGCCACGTCAGTGCCATGGTCATTATCAAAACCGCGCAAGAAGTATTGCATGGCTTTGCCGCCCCCGGCGTGCTGACCGGCCACAAATCCGGGTAGATTATTCAGCATTTCCGAGGCCGTGTTATGCGGCCGGACGGCAAAGTCTTTTTCACGCACCCGGCTTTCGGTGGCCGCGCTGACCGGACGACGCTCGGTGACAGTCATCTGCGGCAACTGTTTCGTTGAGTTGGCGGCAGGGTGTTCGGCTTCCTGAAGGCCGATTGTATCGTGGCCGTAGCCTATATCTGCCATCCATAGCAGAACGATGACGCAGCATATCCAGCCGGACAGACGGCGCGGGGCGAGGCGCTTTTCTTCAGGCATCAGGTGTCTGTGATCGTTCGCTTCTTGCACGGCGGGTGTAAAACCTCCTACTCTCCGGCCTCGTCTGTATCATACGTTGTCGCGGTTGGCGCACGTGGTCAGGGAATAATGACAAAGTTCTGGAGCGACTCTTCCCATCGCAGCCGTTTGTTCTCCCCAGGGCGGGGGAAATCTGGAATGGGAAACGTGCCACCCAAGTCCCGCGGGAAGGGATCCTCCCTCAGGGTCGTCACCCGCACGGTCGTGGTGGCGAACTCCTGCCCGTCAAGCAGGGCCCGCACCGTATGCGGCCCCGGCCCCAGGTTGTTCCAGTTCCACAACAGGCTGAACCCGTTGTTGGCATCGCCACAGACGCCACGCGTATCCTCCCGCGTGGTGCCATAGCCGGCTTGCAGCGGCATCCCGTCCAACTCGATGACAATCTCTCCCGCCTCGCACGCCCAGCCCGAGATGACGCCGACCCCACTCTGGAAGGAGCCGGCCCGGGGGTTCTCCAGGGTCACAGGAGAGACGAAGTCTGTTGCGAATACGGCTACGTCGTCGATGTACCACCCGTCTGCGGTCCCGCTCGCGTCGGATACCAGTTGAAAATTGAGCCGTATCGACTGCCCGACAAAAGGAGTCAGGTCAATCGCAGCCTGATGCCATCCTGCCTGTGAACCGGTGAAGGATTTCAAGTGTATACAATCTCCGTTCTCCAGGCATACCCACACGTTGCCCCCATCCCCACTGGCAAAGGCATACCGATGCCAGAAGGTCAGGGTCGCTGAATCCATCTCGGTCAGATCAAGTGGAGGCCACGGAGACCAAAGGGCAATATTGAGGTCATTCTGATAATTCCTGCCGGGACTATCTGTCCAGGCCTGCTGCCCACTGTGGGCGGACGCTGTAGTCAGCGCCCAGGGCGCATCCCCCCCCCAGCCATTTGTTCCACTCTCCATATCGTCTTCAAACAGGTTCCCATTGGCTCCTGCCTGGAGCACGGTAAAAATCTGCCCCCCGATAGTGAGTGTACCAGTCCGCGCGTTGAGGCTGGGGTTGGCCGTGACCGCGTAGTTGACCCTTCCATCCCCCACTCCACTGCCTTGCGTGACTGTGATCCATGAGCTATCGCTCGTCGCCGACCAACGACAACTACCCGGAGCCGTCACCTTTACACTCGCGTTTCCAGTACGCCCCCAAGGAAGTGGTGGGATGGGGTCAACTCAGAACAGACAGTATAATCAATGGTCACCTCATAGCCAGTGGCGTAGGCTGCGTCGATGGAGATCTGGATACCAGCACTGGGGTCGGTAAAGATTTCGCCGACCGTCCACATTGCCCCTTCGTCGTTCGGGTCGCCGTTGTTGTCTACGTCTACGACTTGGGCCAGCCGGTCTGCCAACGTGGTATCTACTTTATGGATAACGACCGCTTCGTCCGGGATTTCCTCGTCATAGCCGGCAAACAGGCGTGCCTCGACGGTGTAGAAGTCGGTCGGTGACTCTCCAATGGGAATCTGAGCCATCCGATAGCCCTCAGCCCCAGGCTGGGCCAGCCGTTCGAGGGTAATGGTCTGGGTGCTGTTGGGCGCGACCACATACTTCCGGTCTGGGAGAATCCAGCCCAGAAAGTCCTTGTGGTAGGCGATGGTATGGACGCCCAGATGGCCGTAGCCGGGATGGGGGTCAAGCGATGCTCCCCCGCTCATTACATCCCATTGAGAGTCGTAGGTAGTGGGACTAAAGGGAGGATCATCTTGGCCATAGGGACCGGAGGAATGCAGCAAGCCCATGGCATGGCCCATTTCGTGGGCCCAGGTACTCTGTTCTCCATGCGCCCACGGGGGCAGCCACGTAGTCCCCCAAAATCCCTCTTCACCATCCAGCGTTGCATACGAAGACCCTCCTCGGGCGGGAACCCCGATATCGGAAGGAGCAACTTTCCGATTGAAAACGAGATTGAATCCGTCAAAATCGGGGAAGAACACATCCGCATCGGCCGCAGCCGTACAATCTTTCTGTATTTTCTCGATATCGTAATCTTCTTGTTCTTCGGTCCGATAGTACGATTGAGGCCGAGGCAGGTTATACCAGCCCACTACTTTGCTATCAGCGAGGTCAGGGAGGTTTCCGTATGAAACCTGGTTCCAATAATGGCCCAAAGCAGGATAGGATGCACTCGTCATCTTCTCATAAAAGCTGACCGGATGTGGAGTGACATCGGTTGCATCTGCAAACCGGCACAGAATGGTTACCCAGGCCTGGGAGCCTCGCACGTGAGTATCTCTCCCGGCGGACGGGAGCACCGACCTGGGTGGGGGAGGCTCATCTGGAGACACATCGGCAGCGAAGGGCCTCCCCGGTAAGACGGTCGACGGTGACGCAGTCAACTCGATAGAGCGGACGCGGAACCGGACCGGGTCGGGCTCCCATTCTCCCTCGACTGTCACCCGCTTGCGATTCAACGTCACCGGGCCGCCGAGCGGTTCCATCAGCTCGATAGCGACCAGGAGTTCATGCCGTGCGCCCGAATCCTCCGTCAACGTGTAGGTGATCTCAGCGGCAAGACCGGACTCGGTCGGATAATCGGCGACCGTGAAGCTGAACCAGCCGGTGAGGGTCGCGGCTTGGGCCGTGGCGGGCGGAGCACTGACCGCCCATACTCCCAGCAGGGAGAAAACGAGAGCAAGTGTGAAAACATGGCGGCACCGGTTCACCTTTTCTCCTTTCACTTGTCTTGAGAGAAGCCGGGCTTCCTGCCCGCTCCTCTCCCTACAAGGTCAGTGTGAAGTCTTCGACCAAAAGCCCCGGCAGTCGGCTGCTGCCTGTCGAGCGGGCATGATAGGTGTTGGGATCAAGCATATAGTCCCGCTCGGCGGTGATGCCAACCAGGTTTGTCCCCAGCATACGGTAGAGCGATTCGTCAAACCGCATCACATTGAGCGGCGCCTGAATCTCGCCATTTTCCACCCAGAAAGTGGCAAACCGGGTCATGCCGGTCATGCGGCAGGCCGCAAGGTCCGAATAGTTCAGATACCACAAATTGTTGATATAGATGCCGGTGTCCAGTTGTGTCAGCAGCGTATCCTGCGTCAGTTCACCTGCGGCCATGTCAATGGATTCGGCCGCCTCCCAACTCGATGCCCCATTGGTTGCCACGCCGTATTCCTTGGCAGACCGGGGAGACACCAGACAGTCTGCCCGGCGACCGTTGGTGATGAGATGAACCTGGTCCGGCTTCCGAAAGCCATCCTCCTGGAAGTTCGGAGCCACTCCGTCCCGCGTATTTTCAATAAGGGTGACAGCGGGGTGCAGCTCCGCTCCGTCCTGTGTCATTTTGATCAGCGGCGTTTGTTTGGTCTGCTGCTCCTTGAGACCAAATCCACCCCAATTCAGCAGGTCCATAATTTCACACACGGCCGAGGGCGCCAGATACACCCGGTAGCGGCCCGGCGTAATGGTTTTGGCCGGCATGGAAAGCGCGGCCAGTTGTTGGTCCGCGGTATCGACCTTGTGTTCAAACACGTGCGAATTCCACACAAAACCGGCATCAGCCGTTTTGACCGCTTTGTCGCCACTGAGATAGAAACTCCAGTCCACACTATAGGTATAGGTGGAGAACCAGTTGCGCTGGCCAAAGGAATTGGCGAACCCCGCGTGGATGCCGCCGGCCGCATAGAAGCCAACCAGGTCCCGTCCCTGCCCGGCCTGCAGGATAGCATCGACGATCATCCCCCGTTCTTCCGGGAGCCGGTTCTCGCCGTGGTGCTCGCTCGATTGGACCTCGGTCGCGTATAAGACATGCGGGTCATCGGGCAGATACGGAAGTTGGGCGCGCAGGCTGTCCAGCACAGCACGGGCGCGCTGACTGTCCACGGCAAAGTCGCCGCATAGGCTGATATCCCCGGCTGCGTGGCGTTGTCCGACAACGAGTTCAACCGCGATGGAACGTTGTGCCACCGTTCCCGCCTGGCGGATCGCGCTGTTATTGAGTCGGACGAAGTCCGAGTCCTCGGCCGCAAAATTACACAGGGCCTGTTCCTCGCCGGTCAGGTGGCTGATGATGAAGTCGGCAAGCTGGTAGAAATACTCCTGCATCTTCGTGGGTCTTTTGGGTTCTTTGGGTCCTTTGGGGCCCGCCGTGGCTCAACTGCCTCTTCTTTACTCTTTCTCGCCCCCAAAGACCTCAACGTCCGAGAATACACACGCCGGAGCGGCATGCCCAACCCGGATGACCTGATTGGGCTCGCCCTTGCCGCAGAACGGGGTGCCGAGCACCTCATAACTGTCCAGGTTGCCGACCCTGGCCAGGTTGCGCCAGAACGTGGCCGACACTCCCCGGTAGTTTGGTTTTTTGACCACCGTTGTCAGCTTGCCGTCTTCAATAAACTGGCCCCACTCGCAGCCAAACTGGAATTTGTTACGCGAATCATCAATGGACCAGGAACAGTTGGTTTTCATATACACGCCCCGCTCAATGGCGCCGACCATAGACGAAAAATCGGACTGTCCCGGTTCCAGGTTCAAATTCGCCATGCGGTCAATCGTCGGTCTGTTCCAGGTGTCGGCGCGGGCGTTGGCGACACCTGGCATCCCCAGCCGCGCTTGGGAGACCACTCCGCCCAGTCCGCGCAGCAAACGGCCGTTCTTGATCAGATATTCTTTGCGGGCGGGCTGGCCGTCGTCATCAAATTGATAGCTGGCATACTGTTCGGGTCGGGAAGGATCAAAGGTGATATTCAGCAAGTCCGAGCCATACTGATACATGCCGAACATATCCGGCGTCACAAAGCTGGTACCGGCATAATTGCGCTCATCCCCGAGAATGCGGTCGAGCTCAAGCGGGTGGCCGATCGACTCATGAATCTGAAGCATCATTTGATCCGGGGCGAGGAGCACGTCCATCTGCCCGGCCGGGCAATCGGGCGCACTCAGGAGTTGGACTGCCTCGGCGCTAAGCTGCGGCGCGGCCGCATGAAACCCGGTCTGCTCCAGGACTTCCAAGCCACCCTGGCGGCAATAGCCCCGTCCGCCGAACGTCCGCGTGTGCGTCTCTGTTCCGGCGTTGGCGGTGACACTCAGCATTGGGACGATATAGGAACAGCGCTGGCGGGTGTGGGCATCCCCATTTGTGATCGAGAGCGTGTCGCCCTCCGTATGCCACAGGCTGGCCGCCCAGTCGACAATCCGCTCGTCCGTTTTCAGGCGGGCGCTCTCCTGCTGGAGCAGCGCGATTTTATCGGCCAGGGACACGGCCTCCCAGGCGACGGCCACCGGCGTCTCATACTCACCCCGCGGCTGGGCAAAGACCACCTGGGAGAAGTCGGTCACGCCACACGCCGCGCTGCGCTGTGCCCAGCCCTTGGCGTGTTCGAGCGCGCGCGCTAAGCCCGCCTCAGTCAGGTCGCTCGTCCCGGCATAGCCGCAGCCCCCCTGATGGACGACCGTCACCATGACCCCCAGGTCGTCGCCGTTTGACACCGGCTGTAAGACATCCTGACGAACCGCCAGCGACTCTGACCGCTCGCGCACAATGCGGAGCGAACAGAACTCGACAGGTGGCATGAGGCGCCGAAAGCGTTCGGCTATCTGCTCGTGTGGCTGCTCGTGTGACTGCTCCATACAGGTTCAGTCCTGTTTTTCCGTATTCAGAATGACTTCATGGATTTCCAGCACATTCGCGCCGGCAAACATTTCCGCGGGCGGGCGGTTGCTATGGGCAATGCGGAAGGACTCGCTTTTTGTCCAGTCCCAAAACGCCTGCTCGCTTTCCCAGTAGGTTTGGACCAAATAAAATCCCTGCTCTTTTTTCTCTTCCCACTCACCCGTCTGGTGGTTGAACCGGCGCTGGACCGGCCGCATCACCAGGTTTTTGATAAACCCTGGGGACTGGTCAATCAGATGAGCCCGGTGCCGAAACCGATCCTCAAAGTCTGTTTCATGTCCCTCAGCAACGGGAATCCGGTTCGTGACGACAAACATAGCGTGTGCTCCTCCGCTCTACATGAGAGTACTGCGCTTCACTGTAAAAGAGTTGCCGCAGAGATGGAAGCACTCCCTGGGCGGTAACGTCGCGCGCTTGCGTTCAACTCGAAAAAGCAATACAGTTCCATCAGAAAAGTAGGGCAGACAGTCGTTTACGTCTGTCGGTTTTGAGTTGGTTCGCACGATTAGAAGCCCTGGGAACCTTCTCATGTGGTTCTCAGGGCTTTGTACGTGTCAGGAGGTCCCCCTCCCTCGGAAAGGAATAGTATGAAACTCTTTGTTGGTAATCTTCCCTTCAACACCACCCAGGAAGAACTCGAAGCACTCTTCGGCGAGTCAGGGGCAGTGAGCTCGGTCAATATCATTACCGATCGGTTCTCTGGGAAATCGCGGGGATTTGGTTTTGTCGAAATGGACAATCAAGAGGAAGGGCAGGCGGCGATAGAGCGCCTGAACGGTAATGAACTGCAAGGGCGTCCGTTGACCGTCAACGAAGCCCGCCCGCAGAGGGAACGCTCACGAGGTCCGAGGAGGGATGGCGGCGACCGCGATTGGTAGGAAGAGCCCCATAGTAGAGAAGGTGTTGCCGTATGTCAGCGACTGCGTGAGTATGGGAAACGCCTTCCTCATAATCCAACACTGTGCGGTCTGCACGGTGGTCGGTTTCTCAGGAGGAGTCCCATGATTAAGGCAAAAGACGGTGATACCGTTCGCGTGCAGTATACCGGTAAGCTCAAAGATGGGTCAGTCTTTGATTCCTCCATGGAGAAGGACTCGTTGCAATTTACCATTGGGAAAGGCCAAGTGCTCCCCGGGGTTGAGCAGGCCGTCATCGGGATGCACCCACAGCAATCAAAAACCGTCCTCGTTCCGGCTGCGGAAGCCTACGGCCCCCATCGGGACGAGATGACCACCCAGGTCCAGCGCAGTCAATTCCCGGCCAGCGTTAAACTGAAAGTCGGCCAGCGCCTCCAAATCAATCAGAAAAACGGACAATCGATAGCGGTCTCAGTTCTCGGTCTGTCCGCCTCGACCGTCACGCTCGATGCCAACCATCCCCTGGCGGGCAAGGATCTGACGTTTGATCTCCAGCTTGTCGAGATCGCCTGACCCGCCCGCCCGGCTCGCGCCCGCCTGCGGGCAGATTATTCGAGCGGGAATGTGACCCGACAGCGATGACCGGCGGGCAAGGCCCCGCCTTGATTGGGCAGCGTCAGACGCACCCCGAACGAACCGCTGGCTGAATCGAAGACGCGGTCAACCACGGTCACCGTCGCCTCGTAGGTTCCGCTGACCGGAGCGTGAGGCTCGACTTGGGCCTGCATACCCACCTGGATTTTGGGGAATAAGGTGACCGGCAGAAAGACTTCGACATACAGCGGGTCCAGCGGGTCCAGCGCGACCAGGGTCACGATATTGGTTCAATTACTGTGCAGCCGTGCTCATGATTGTGGGAATGGCGGTGCTGGTATCCGGTCTGTTCGAGCTAGGCTCGTTGATCGTCAAGGTAATATCGAACTGAGGCTGCCTGTCGAGGGCCAGCTTTACTACGCTCGCGCGCGGCTCCTTTGCTTGTATTGAGTTTAATGGACGATCTTCACCCAGGCGTTGATAAGTCGAGTCAGTAGGTCGGCTTACGCTACGCTAACCCGACCTACAAGGCGACACATAATGGTGAATAGCGCTAGATACGACAAGACCCCGAGGGGTCGTCCCTCGGGGTCTTGCGTTTCTGACGAGTCGCCGGATTTAATAGTCAGAAGTTGGCTCCTCGGGTTGGACTCGAACCAACAACCCATCGGTTAACAGCCGATTGCTCTGCCGATTGAGCTACCGAGGATCACGAGCCAGGCAGTATTGCCAGCGCAGTTTTAGCAAAGGCAAAAAAAAGAGTAAAGGTGGGATTACATCTCTCGCCGGCCTTCAATCGCTCGGCCGAGGGTGACCGCGTCGGTGTATTCCACATCACCGCCCATCGGAATGCCGTGGGCAATCCGGCTCACTTGGACGCCCAGCGGCTTAATGACCTTGGCCAGATACAAAGCGGTTGCCTCTCCTTCGACATTGGGGTTGGTCGCAATAATGACCTCTTGCACCGCACCCGAGCGCAGGCGGTCCAGGAGGGGAGCAATCTTGAGCTCATCCGGCCCAATGCCGTCAAGTGGGGATAAAACGCCGTGCAGGACATGATAGCGACCCGTATATTCGTGCGAACGCTCGACGGCCATCAGGTCGGCCGGTTCTTCGACGATGCAGATCGACTCGGCACTCCGCTGCGGATCGCGACAAATGGCACACCGCTCGCCCTCAGCCAGCCCGAAACATTCCTGGCACAGGGTGGTCTCGGTCTTTACCGCCCAGATGGCCTCAGCCAGGCTTTCGGCATAATCCCGCCCCGCGCCCAGGATGAACATGGCTAAGCGCGTCGCGGTTTTCTCTCCAATCCCCGGCAGTCTCCCCAACTCTTGGACCAGGCGAGCCAGGGCGGGGGTCAGCATCGTCATGCATCCCTCGTCGTCACTATGCTCACGCGTTCAGCCCAGGAATCTTGAGCCCGCCGGTGACTTTTCCCATTTCAGTGGCCATCATGTTCTGGGCTTGCCGAATGCCTTCGTTCACCGCGGCAGTAATGAGGTCTTGCAGCATTTCGACATCGTCGGCTGAGACCACTGCCGGATCAATATGTAGCGCGACGAGCTCTAACTTGCCGTTCACCGTCGCCCTGACCATACTGCCCCCGGCTGAGGCTTCGACCGTCTTTTTCCCGGCCTCTTCCTGAATCTGAGCCAGTTTGGCCTGCAACTGCTGGGCCTGCTTCATCATATCTCCCATATTGGGTGCCATGCTGTCTCCTCCACTCTGCGTCTCTACGCAGTCTCCCGTGTCTAGGTTCCGCTTGCTCTCGATGTCCGCCTTTCCTGGATTTCTCCGCCAAGAATGTCCAGCGCGGTTCTGACGAGGGGGTCTACCGAGCCTGCCGGGTCTTGGGCGCTCTTTTGCGGCCGGTCGTCCTCCCCTGGTAGCGAGTTGGGCGGTTTTGTGGCCAGCCCGGGTCTATCCTTTTGCACCTCAACGCTGAGCTTGCGCCCGAAAAACTGTTCGGCAGACTCCTCCAAAACGGTCCGATTCTCTTGGCGTAACAACTCTTTCAGATAGGGGTCCTTGTCCACGCCAATCTGTAAAGCGGTTGGGGTCAGGTCGAGCAAATAGCCCGCCTTCAGGGCAAAAAAGAGCGAGATTTTCCTGCTCCGCACCGTCGCCAGAAAGCCGTCCCACTGCTCGCCCTGTTCCAAATGCTCTGCGGTATCACTCGTGACGGGAGCCGACGCAGGCACAGCGGCAGGATCAGGGGGGGGAGCGTGCTGAGATGCATCCCCAGCAGCTTGTGGCACTGTGGTTGGGGGCGTACTCAGGTTGGTAGAGTCCTTTGAGTCCTTGAGACCCGAAGACCCAGCCGAGGCGGCAGGTCGAAAGCGCTGCTGTCTTGTCGGGGCCGGGCGGCTACTGCTGCCGAATTGGTGTTGCAACTCTTCCAGTTTGGCCAGAGCTTCCTGAATCGGGAGCACCGGTGGCTGACTGGCCAGCTTGACCAGTGCCATCTCAATGACGAGCTGGGTATAGGCCGACTTCCGCACGGCCTCTTCTGTCTCCAACAGCGAGGCAAAGAAGCGCTGAAGGTCTTCTCGTGAGCGCAGGGCGGCCTGTTTGTGGACGATCTCAACCTCATGATCGGGCAGGTCGGCCAGAACCGACACGTCCGAACTCACTTTGGCAACCACGAGGTCGTGGAAGTGGGTGAGCAGATCGTGACACAGCCGCCGCGGATCATAGCCGTATTGGTACAGATCGCCGGTCAGCCGGAGCACCTGAGCCGGGTCTTCAGCCAGGATCGCTTCTACCACCCGAAACAGGGCCTGACGGTCGGCCACGCCAAGGGCGTCTCTGACCGCCGCCTCATCGACCCGGCCGTTGCTCCACGCCACCACCTGGTCGAGGAGCGATTCGGCATCGCGCAGGCTCCCGTCGGCCTCCCGCGCCAGTAGGGCCAGCCCGGCCTCATCGCACTCAAAGCCCTCGGCTTGGGTGAGGTGCCGGAGTTGCTGTATGAGGTCGCGCAGGGGGATACGCTTGAAGTCGTAGCGCTGACAGCGCGACAGAATCGTCTGCAAAATTTTATGCGATTCCGTTGTCGCAAAGATGAATTTGACATGCGCCGGTGGCTCTTCCAGGGTTTTCAGCAGGGCGTTGAAGGCGGCATTCGAGAGCATGTGGACTTCGTCGATAATGACCACCCGAAAACGGCCCGTGGCCGGTCGATACTGCACGCCTTCGGTCAAATCCCGTACATTGTCCACACCGGTATGCGAGGCGCCGTCGATTTCCAGGACGTCGATGGCGCTGCCGTTGGTGATTTCTTCACACTGGCTACAGGCGTTACACGGGTCCGGCGTCGGCCCCTGTTCACAATTCAGGGCCTTGGCCAAAAGCCGGGCGGTGGTCGTCTTGCCCACCCCGCGCGGCCCGGTAAACAGGAAGGCATGCGCCACGCGCTCGCTGCGGATGGCGTTCCGCAAGGTGCGCGTGACATGTTCCTGCCCAATGACGTCGTCGAACGTCTGAGGGCGCCACTTCCGGGCAAGAACGAGATAGCTCATAGCATAGCCGACGGTTTAGGGTTGTCCGGTGTGCTACGCCGGGGTGTCACTCTCCCCACGCGGTGTCAAGAGTAAACGTGTCAACATCTGCATGTTTGAGGACACGTTTACTCTTTGAGGATGAGCCGGGCGTCAGTGGTGATAGCTAGGCTACCCTGCGGCACAGGGAGAATTCCGGTACCGCTGCTTCCTTCCGGACCTGACGGATTTCCCGGCTTCCCTTGCGCAGGACCTAGCTATCACCACTGACGGAGAGGGAGGGATTCGAACCCTCGGTACCGTGAGGTACACACGATTTCCAGTCGTGCCCGATCGGCCTGACTCTGGCACCTCTCCCATGATATAGGCCCATCCTCCAGGGCCGCGTGCGTGCAAGAGGTTTACCACCTCCCCAGTCCTCCTGCAAGGAAGGGACGAGGCGACACCGTGCAGTCTGACGGATCAAGCCTACCGGCACGAAAAAGCGAACCTCAAGCAGGGGCCACAGCTCCGGGTCGGGGGGCCGGGAAGCTCGTGCTTGGGGTTGTTGACACCGTGCCGGGCCTCTGTATCTTGTGCCGAGGACATTGGGCAGATGACAACACGATCATACGCTGCCTGTCGTAGCTGACACGAGCTTGCTATGGACCAATACGTTCCCGTCCTGATTGCGCTGATCCTGGGTGGGGTTGTGGCCTTGGTCATGACCTTTGCGAGCACGCTGCTCGGCGTCAAAACCCACTCGGCGGTCAAGGATGAACCGTTCGAGTGCGGCAATCCACCCAGCGGTTCTGCGTGGGGGCGCTTTTCCGTCAAATTCTATCTCGCCGCCATCCTCTTCATTGTCTTTGATGTCGAAGTGGTCTTCCTCTATCCCTGGGCGGTCGTCTTCCGCCAGTTGGGCCTGTTCGGCTTCATGGCCATGTTACTCTTCGTGCTCGTGCTGGTTGTGGGTTTGGTCTATGAGGTGAAAAAGGGGGGGCTGGAATCGACCTGACCAGCCCGTAGGCAGACATGGCTGAAGCAGACATTCTCTCTCATATCGAGACGGCCTTGCCCGGCACGATACAAGAACAGCACTCCTCGCACGGGAATGATACGATTGTCATCGACCGGACAGACCTGCCGACTGTTTTGAGCCAACTCAAGGAGAACCCGGATTTTGCCTTCAACCTGTTGCTCGATATCACCGGAGTCGATTTTTTCGGGAAAGAGCCGCGCTTCGAGGTCGTCTACCACCTCCATTCTCTGACACATAATCATCGCCTGCGGGTCAAAGTCCGACTCACGGAGGAGAGTGCCCAGTTGCCCTCGGCGGCGTCGGTCTGGAAGTCGGCAGACTGGCTGGAGCGCGAAGTCTGGGATATGTTTGGGATCAGGTTTACCGATCATCCGGATCTGCGTCGCATCCTGATGTATGAAGAATTCCGCGGCCATCCGCTCCGCAAAGACTATCCGGTCAACAAACGTCAACCCCTGGTCGAAGAACGCGACCCCATTACCAATCCATGGCATAAAGGGTAACCACCTATGGCGGAAGCCGCGGCCGACCTGCTTCGTGCGCAAAAAGACGTTGCTGAACACGACCCCACCTCTGAAATCATGGAGTTGCAGATGGGACCGTCCCATCCGGCAACCCACGGTACAATCAAATTCAACCTCACCCTGGACGGAGAAAAAATCCTCAACTGCGAGGTCGAGATCGGCTATCTGCACCGCGGCTTTGAGAAGATGTGCGAGCAGCGCACCTGGAATCACTGCATTCCCTACACCGACCGTCTGAATTACGCCTCGCCGCTCATCAATAATGTGGCCTTTGCCTTAACCGCCGAACAACTGCTCGACGTTGAGGTCCCGGAACGCTGCCAATATATCCGGGTCATCATGAGCGAGATCTCCCGGATTACCGACCATTTGACGTGTTTGGGCATGGCCGCCACAGAAGCGGGTGCGATTTCCGTAGGCTTCTATCTGATGGAGTCGCGCGAGACTTTATACGACCTGGTCACGGCCGTGACGGGCGCCCGCCTGACGGTCAGCTATGCCCGGGTCGGCGGCGTCACGCACGATCTGCCACACGATTTTGCCGAGCGTGTGCGGACGGCCTTCGCCGATATGCGGCGCATCCTCAGCGACTGCGACAAGCTGCTGTCCAAGAATCGGATATTTATCGACCGCATGTCCGGCGTGGGAGCAATTTCGACAGAAGATGCGATCTCGTACAGTCTCACCGGCCCGCTGCTGCGGGCCACCGGTGTTCCCTACGACGTGCGGAAAGCGCAGCCCTACTCGGGCTACGACCGTTTTGAGTTTGACATCCCGACGGGCGCCCAGGGTGACAATTACGACCGCTTTTCCGTGCGCTTTGAGGAAATCAAACAGAGCATGGCTATTATCGATCAGGCGCTGAACGGTATTCCGAGCGGCCCGATTCGGATTGACGACCCGCAGATTACGCTGCCTGAAAAGAAACAGGTGTACGGTAATATCGAGGGCCTCATGAACCATTTCAAGCTGGTCATCGAGGGCGTCAAAATTCCACCCGGAGAGGCGTTTCTGAGCGTGGAAGGCGCCAACGGTGAACTCAGCTTTTATCTCGTCAGTGACGGCAGCGGTCGTCCCTATCGCGTCCGGGTTCGTCCGCCCTGTTTTTTCGGTATGGCGGCGCTGGGCGACATGTTACGCGGCTGTCTGATCTCCGATATTATTACGACGTTCGGTATGGTCAATATGATAGGCGGCGAGTGTGACCGCTAAGGGGAGAGCGCTCAGGGCAGATATGCAGCAGGATGAGTAAAATGGCTGTCCAATTTTCAGCGGAAACGCACAAACGATTTGAAGAGGTGCTGACCCGGTATCCGACCAAGCAGGCCGCCATTCTGCCTACGTTGTGGCTGGCGCAGACCGAGTTCGGTTATCTGAGCCCCGAGGCGATGGAGCATGTGGCCGGTTTGCTCGACCTGTCGCCGGCCTATGTGCAGGGTGTCGCGACCTTTTACACCATGTTCTACAAGGAGCCGATGGGGCAGTGTCACGTACAGGTCTGCACCAACCTGTCCTGCACCCTGGTCGGCGCCGAAAAAATTGTCCGCTGCCTGGAAGACCGGCTCGGCGTCAAAGTCGGTCAGACCACCGGCGATAAGGTGTTTTCACTGAGCGAGGTCGAATGTCTGGGTTCATGCGGCACCGCTCCCGTTATCCAGGTCAACGACGACTATCACGAGAAGCAGACCCCGGAGAGCATGCTCAGCCTGATCGATGAGTTGGCAAAACAGGCCTGAAACAACCTATGATTGATTTTCTCATCACGTTTAGCCTGACCCTCATGATACTCCTGATGGTGCTGAATCTCGGTGGGCTGCTGGGGTGGGTAGAGCGCAAAGGCAGCGCGGTTCTGCAAGATCGGATTGGGGCCAATCGAGCCGCCATTTTCGGTAAGCTGCCCTTTAATCTCGGCTTCGTGAACACCTTGGTTGCCGACCCGGTCAAGTTTTTCACCAAAGAAGATTTTATTCCTCCGGGGGCTGACAAGCTGCTGCATACGCTCGCCCCGGCTATTGGTCTGGTCCCACTTTTAGCCACCTTTATTGTGATTCCATTTGGTGACGTGCTCATTGTTGGCGGACGGGAAATCAGGCTCCAGGCCGCCAATCTGAATATCGGTATTCTGTACGTCCTGGCGATGGTCTCGCTCAGCGTGTACGGGGTCGTCCTGGGCGGCTGGGCCTCCAATAACCGCTGGGCGCTCCTGGGCGGGATTCGGGGCTGTGCCCAGATGATTTCGTACGAGATTCCCTTGGGGCTGGCGCTCATCGGCGTGGTCCTGGCCTTCGGCTCGCTGGACCTGCAAGAGATTACGCGCGCCCAGGGTGCGCTGATCGGCGGCTGGATCCCAGCTTGGGGCGTTGTGTATCAGCCCGTTGCTTTTCTGGTCTTCCTGGCCGCCGGGATAGCCGAGAGTAAACGGATTCCGTTTGATATGCCCGAGGCTGAGTCCGAGTTGATATCCGGCTATTTCACCGAGTATTCCGGCTCCAAGCATCTCATGTTCATGCTGAGTGACTTTGTTGAGGTCATTATCGTCGCCGGGCTCATTACCGCCCTCTTCTTCGGCGGTTGGCAGGTCCCGTTTCTGCTGCGCGACGGGTTTCATTTTCCGTGGGGAGGGACACTCGCGCTTCCCTCACTCATGGTGACGCTGCTTCAGGTGGGGTCGTTTACGCTGAAGGTGCTCTTCTTCTGTTGGTTCCAGATCATGATTCGCTGGACCCTGCCCCGCTTCCGCTATGACCAACTCATCGGCCTCGGCTGGAAAATTCTCCTGCCGCTGGCGCTGGCCAACGTTATGCTGACCGCGCTGTTTATTCTCCTGTTCGAGTAGACGCTATGGATTTCGTGACCTTCTTTGCCTTGGCTATTCCGTTGGTCGTGATCGCGATTATGGTCATTGCCCATCCCAGTCCGGTCTATAGCGCCCTCTTTCTGGTTCTGACGCTTTTTCTGCTGGCGGTCTATTTTCTGTTTCTGGACGCCCATATGGTCGCCGCGCTCCAGATCATTGTGTACGCCGGGGCGATCATGGTCCTGTTTTTATTTGTGATTATGCTGCTCAATTTGCAGAGCGACACCCAGCCGACACCTCGCCACGGCTTGGGCCGGGCGGCCATTATTGGCGGCGTCATCCTGGTGGCGGAACTGGGTCTGCTGCTGCAACGCTCCTCGTCCGAGCAGGCCGAGAGTGCCCTGCCCGAGAACTTCGGGACGGTCGAAGCCCTGGGCAGTCGGCTCTTCACCACGTATCTGCTGCCTTTTGAAATCACCGGCGTCCTCCTGTTGGTCGCGGTTGTTGGGGCAGTGGTCTTGGCAAAACGATAGAAAGAGTAGATGTATGCGTCTGTTGAGTCCTTTGCATCTGTTGAGTCCTCTGGGTCCGACCCAACAGACGCAATACACCCAACAAACCCCATAGACCCAATACTCTTTGAGGGCGACCGAGGCACTATGGTTCCAATCAGTTATCATCTCATTCTGAGCGGCATCCTGTTCACCATCGGCGTGACCGGCGTTCTCTTGCGCCGCAATATCATTATTATTTTCATGGCGATTGAACTCATGCTGAATGCCGTCAACCTGTCTTTTGTGGCCCTGGCCCGGCATTTCGGCAATATGGACGGACAGATCATCGTGTTCTTTGTGATGTCGGTTGCGGCGGCGGAGGTCGCGGTCGGGCTGGCCATCATCCTGCTCGTTTTCCGCGGCCGGGAGACGGTCAATGCCGACGAACTCAACCTGATGCGGTGGTAAATGAGGTCTGTTGGGTATGTTGCGTCTGTTGGGTCCTTTGAGACCCAACAGACGCATAAAGAGGTGCTGTAGAGATGGAACATCCGCACGCGGCTGAAGTCGCCGTCCAGACGGTCTCATATCTCCGCTATATTGTGCTCTTTCCTCTGCTCGGAGTGGTGTTCAACCTCTTCTTGGGGCCCCGCTATGGCCGACGGGTCGTGAACTGGGTTTCGCCGGGCATGGTCTTCCTGGCTTTTTGTTTTGCGTTTGCGGCCTTTGTCCAACTGCCGGACGGCGGCGCACTGGTCGATAGTGTCTACCCCTGGATTTACTCAGGTGCCCTACAGGTTGATATTGCGCTGCGGGTCGACCCCTTGTCCGGCACGATGATCATGGTCATCACCGGCGTCGGCTTTCTCATCCATGTCTATTCCGTCGGCTATATGGCCCACGACGACGATGTAGTGCGCTATTTTGCCTATCTCAACCTCTTTACCACTGCCATGCTGCTGTTGGTGCTGGGCGATAATATCCTGCTGCTGTTCGTGGGCTGGGAAGGGGTCGGGCTGTGCTCCTATTTACTCATCGGCTTTTGGTATACGGACGACGCAAAGGCTAGTGCCGGGAAAAAGGCGTTTATCGTCAATCGGATCGGTGATGCCGGTTTTCTGCTGGGTCTGTTTCTGTTGTTCTGGAGCCTGGGCGCTCACGACGTCTGGACGCTATCGTTCAGCGAAATCGAAGCCCACGCCTCAGTGCTGCCAGTTGCGACTGTGACCATCATCTGCCTGCTCTTCTTTGTCGGTGCGGCCGGCAAGTCTGCCCAAATTCCGCTCTATGTGTGGCTGCCGGACGCCATGGCCGGTCCCACACCGGTGAGCGCGCTCATTCACGCCGCGACTATGGTGACGGCCGGCATCTATCTGATCGCACGGATGCATTTCCTGTATTCCCTGTCCCAAACCGCACTAGCCGTTGTGGCCGTGGTCGGAGCCGTCACTGCCTTGTTTGCCGCCACGATCGCCCTGGTACAGACTGATATTAAAAAGGTCCTGGCCTACTCAACAGTCAGTCAGTTGGGCTATATGTTTCTGGGGCTGGGGGTGGGCGCGTATGCGGCTGGCGTGTTCCATGTCATGACCCACGCCTTCTTCAAAGCCCTGCTTTTTCTTGGTGCCGGCAGTGTCATCCACGGCATGAGTGAAGAGCAGGACATCCGTAAGATGGGCGGGCTGAAAAGTAAGATGCCGACCACCTACGGGACGTTTGCCGTCGGCTGTCTGGCCATTGCCGGGTTTCCGTTCCTATCCGGTTTTTTCAGTAAGGACCTCATCCTGGAACACGCCTTTGGGAGTCCGCACGGCTCTCCCCTGCTGTGGCTGATTGGTACCCTGGGAGCGGGCCTGACCGCCTTCTATATGTTTCGCTTATTCTTTGTCACCTTCTGGGGCGAGAACCGTTCCGACCCCGAGGTCGCCCGGCATATTCATGAATCGCCCCAGGTCATGACCGTGCCCCTGGTGGTGCTTGCCATCCTGTCTTTAATCGGCGGCTATTTTACCCTGCCCGAACTGCTCAGCCCGCTCTACGGCCATGAGCATCCGCATGTGTCGCTCCTGGTGAAATATCTGCCGACCCTACTTGGGCTGGGAGGTATCGGGCTGGCGTATCGGCTGTATGTGCAAGACCACCCTTTTGTCCCTGGTAGAGGAGGGGCCGACCGCCTCAGCCGGCAATTCTCCGGCCTGCACCAGTTGTTGCTGAATAAATACTATGTTGATGAGTTGTACGAAGCGGCGATTGTCCGGCCTCTGCTGGCCGCTTCGTACTGGCTGTGGAAGGTGTGGGATACGATCGTTATTGACGGCCTGGTCAACGGCACGGCCCAGGTGATGCAGGCCAACGGCTCGGTCCTGCGCCTGTGGCAAACCGGCAATGTCCAGACCTACGCCCTGTCGTTCTGTTGCGGCGCGATCGTGATTCTGGGGTATTATCTGTGGTAAGCCTCATTGTTTTCCTTCCGCTGCTGACGGCGTTCTTCCTGTTGAGCCTCAACAAGGATGCGGTGGAGTTGGCCCGTCGGACCGCCTTTGGCGCTTCGCTGCTCACCTTCTTCATCTCGCTCGGCCTGTTCACCGGCTTTGATAGTGAGACCGCCGCGTTTCAATTCGTGGAGCGCTATGCCTGGATAAGCGAATTCGGGATCGAATACTATGTTGGCGTCGATGGCATCAGCCTGTTCCTCGTCCTGCTGACGACGTTTCTTTCGCCGCTGGTGATTCTGTCTACCTGGAGTAGCGTTGAGCATCGGGTCAGAGAGTATCTCTTTTTCTTTCTCATCCTGGAAACCGGTATGATCGGGACCTTTGTCGCGGTCGATGTCTTTCTCTTCTATGTCTTCTGGGAAGTCATGCTGATTCCCATGTACTTCCTGATTGGGGTCTGGGGTGGCGAACGGCGTATTTATGCCGCGCTCAAATTCCTGCTCTACACCATGGTCGGCAGTCTCTTGATGCTGGTGGCCATCCTGTATCTCGCCTATCTGCATAATACTCAACACGGTACGCTCACTTTTGACCTGCTGCGTCTGTATACCCTTGAGATTCCGGTCAGCGCCCAAATGTGGTTGTTCGCCGCATTTGCGCTCTCCTTTGCCATCAAGGTTCCCCTCTTCCCCTTTCATACCTGGCTGCCGGACGCGCACGTCGAAGCCCCGACCGGGGGGTCCGTCATCCTGGCCGGCGTGCTCCTCAAAATGGGCACCTATGGCTTTCTGCGTTTTGCCTTGCCGCTCTTTCCTGATGCCGCCCATGCCGCGGTGCCGCTGATTATGGCGCTCTCAGTGGTTGGTATCGTGTATGGAGCGCTGGTGGCTCTGGTGCAGCCGGATATGAAAAAGCTGGTGGCCTACTCGTCCGTCAGCCACCTCGGCTTTGTCATGCTGGGGCTGTTTGCGTTCAACATACAGGGGGTCGAAGGCGCGCTGTATCAGATGCTCGGCCATGGCCTGTCAACCGGGGCCCTCTTCCTGTTGGTCGGCGTAGTGTATGAGCGCCGCCATACGCGGCTCATCAGTGAGTACGGTGGCTTATGGAAACAACTGCCGCTCTTTGCCTCGGTCTTTCTGATTACCGTGCTGTCTTCGATCGGCCTGCCGGGCTTGAACGGATTTGTCGGGGAGTTCCTCATTCTCTTGGGTACCTTTCAGGCGAACACGCTGGTCGGTGCGATAGCGGTTTCCGGCGTTGTGCTGGGTGCCGTCTATATGCTGCGTCTGTATCAGCGGGTTGTTTTCGGACCGCTGACCCGGCCGGAGAACGCCAAGCTGACCGACCTGTCCCGCCGCGAGCTGGCCATATTCGTTCCGTTGATCGCTCTGATGGTGCTGATGGGTCTCTACCCCAAGCCCTTCCTCAGCCGTATGGAAAAGTCGGTAGAAGCCACCCTGGCTCGGATTCATAAAACCGCCGACAATAAGTCGATAGAGTCTGTTGAGTCCATTGGGTCGGTTGAGTCATTGGGTCGGTTGAGTCTTGACCCAACGGACCCCAAAGACCCAATAGACCTAGAAGGAGCGGGTTGAGTATGGACATAACACTCCCCGCCGTTAATTGGCTCTCGGTCCTGCCGACCCTACTCCTGTCCACGACCGGCATGCTGGCCCTGTTCTGGGACATCTGGATCAAAGACGATGAGCGTTCTTTGCTCGGCTGGTTGAGCCTGACGGGTATTGTTGGCACGGCGCTGTGTTCCTGGTTGTTGTGGGGCCACAACGATGTGACGTCGTTCAGCGGCATGTTCGCCCTCGATACGTATGCCCTGTTTTTCAATCTCGTCTTTTGTCTGGTCGCGGGTCTGACGGTGCTGATGTCTCTGAGCTATCTCGAAACCGCCGAGATCCGGCACGGAGAGTATTACGCCCTCATTCTGTTTGCTACGGTCGGCATGACGGTCATGGCGGCTGCCACCGACCTCATTTTTATCTTTCTGGGTCTGGAAACCATGTCGATTGCCGTGTACGTCCTGGCCGGGATATGGCGGCAACATCTCACCTCGCATGAGGCTGCGCTCAAATATTTTCTCCTCGGGGCGTTTGCCAGTGGGTTCCTGTTGTATGGCATTGCCCTGATTTATGGGGCGACGGGCAGTGTACAGCTCGGACCCATTGCCGAACACGTCGGTGCCCAGGGCTCTTCGCCCTTACTGTTGATTGGCATGGGTCTCTTGATCGTCGGTTTCGGGTTTAAGGTGGCCGCTGTCCCGTTCCACGTCTGGACCCCGGATGTGTATCAGGGCTCACCCACAACCGTCACCGCTTTTATGGCGGTGGGGGTCAAAGCCTCCGCCTTTGCCGCCTTTGCCCGGATATTCCTGCATACCTTGGGCGCGGTCCATGCGGATTGGCAGGGTATTCTGTGGGTCGTGGCTGCCCTGACCATGACGGTGGGGAATATCACCGCGCTTGTTCAGCACAACATAAAACGCATGCTGGCCTATTCAAGCATTGCCCATGCCGGCTATCTCCTGGTCGCCATGGTGGCCGGCAAGGACTTGGGCGGCGCGGCGCTGCTGTACTACCTGGTGGCCTATGGGCTGATGAATCTGGGCGCATTTGGGGTGATGATCGCTGTTGGGCGCAGGGGTGAGCCGCATGAAGAGCTTGACGATTATGCCGGCCTCGGGTTTCGTTATCCGGCCCTGGGTATGGCCATGACCGTGTTCATGCTGTCTCTCACGGGGGTTCCGCCGCTGGTTGGATTCACCGGCAAGTTCTATATTTTCAGCGCCGCGGTGCAGGCCGGCTATATCTGGTTGGCGGTGATCGGTGTGCTGAACAGCGTGGTATCCGCCTATTACTATATTCGCGTCGTCGTCAATATGTATATGCGTGAGGGCGAGGCCATAGTCGAATTACCCTCACTCCGTTCGGCCTTAGGGGTGGCGATCCTGATAGCCGCAATCGGCACCGTGCTGATGGGTGTCTTCCCGTCCGCGTCCATGTCCTTGGCTGGAGCGTCATTTTTGTCGTTGGGATGAGCCAAGGAGAGCTGCGTCCGCTGCGCTGCTTTTTACTGGCGGGCATCGACTCTGGCCGTTTGCACGCTGGCGGGGAAGTGGTATGCGAGCCAGGATGCTGACCGACTTCCTGACGGCTTTACACTTCCTCACCTTCGTCCGGACGAAAAGAGAGCTCTCTTTTGATGCAGCGGCTTGTAGGCGGTCCGCAATCTTTTTCCCGCTGGTTGGGCTTCTCATCGGTACACTGGTCTGGGGGGTGGACTGCCTGCTCCGGTCCGTACTCCCAACGACACTGCTGAGCATCCTTCTCGTCGGGCTGCTGGCCGTGGTGAGTCGAGGGGTTCATCTTGATGGGGTGGTGAAGAGCGCAGACGCGCTGTTTGGCGGCTCGGACCCCGCGCGGAGAACGTCTGCGCGTGGACTGCTTGGTGTCCTGGCCCTTCTTTTTATCTTGGCGTGCAAAGTCCGCGCCTTGGATCTGTTGCTCGGTGGCTATCGAGACATCGCTCTCTTGCTCGGACCGATGCTGGGTCGGTGGGCGTGCGTGGTGATGGCCTATAGCTCCCGTCCTGCTCGAACTGAGGGGCCGAGCACGACCTTCGTGCAGGGTGTCGAGTTCAACGAGTTTGCCCTCGCCAGCCTCATCGCTTTGGGGGTCTTGTTCACGCTGATTGAGATTGCCGGTATTGCGCTCGTTCTGCCTCTGGGCGGACTGATTATCGGCTTTACGCTGTTCTGCAATCGTCGCCTGGGCGGCGTCGCCGGAGACCACTGGGGGGCGATGGCGGAACTCGTCGAGACCGCCGCGTTCTGCCTCTTTGTCCTCCTCGCCGGAGGGGGGACGACCGCTGCCCCAGTGTAGATAACCGGGGCGATGATGGGGGCGGGGAAAGCCTCAACGCGATGCTTTCCCCATCCACTTATGTGTCAGACCGAGGGAGATCAGATGTCGGCGCGGACAGGAATCTCCACGCTGAGAGCGACATCAACCAGGGCTTCGCCTTGCTGCGCATAGCGGAGCGTTTGCTCCTCTTTCCACACCTTGAGCGCTTCACGCATCCTGCCCGGATTGATGCCCAGCGCGTCGCAAATATTTTCAAAAGAGAAGAACCAGAGTCCATCGGTGGAAACAATCCACTCCTCGGCTTCCTGAAAGAGTCGCCGCTCGTGGGGTTTTTTTGCTAACAGATAGGTCTGGAAACAATGCACTGCATCCTCTAGCATAGCGAGCAGGAGTCGTTTTTCGCCCTGCAAGGGTTTGCGCCCGAGCAAGGTAAAGTATTGCTCCGGCAAGAGGGTGTCTGGTTCAAACATAGAGCCTCTCCTCCACAAAAGATTGATCGATAATGGTGATTGCGTGTGAGGGTGGAAAAATAGCGAAAATTCATCTATAAGTAAAGTAAAAAAATCTTCTTTCCATTATTAGCAACTATGCATATTGAAACGCTGAAAGTTTTTTGTGATCTGGCTGAGACCGGCAGTTTTTCGCTGGCCTCCTCCAAGAATTTTATTACCCAATCTGCGGTCAGTCAGCAGATTCGCGGACTGGAGGAGCGCTACGGCAGAGAACTGGTTGAACGCTCGAAGGGGAATGTGCGCCTGACACAAGCCGGTCAGGTCTTGTATGAGGCCGGCAAGGAGATTGTACAGAAGTATCGTGAAATCGAAGACGGTATCCAGACCCTCTCCCGCTCGGTTGCGGGCACGGTGCGGGTTGCCACGGTGTATAGTGTCGGACTCTATGAACTCTCTTCGCCACTCAAGCGCTATCTACAGGCCTTTCCCGATGTCAATATCCACCTGGAGTATACCCGCGTCAACAAAATCTACGAAGATATCGGTCGCGGCGATATCGATCTGGGTATTGTCGCCTACCCGAGTAAGCGCCCCCAGATTCAACTCACCCCGTTCCGGGAGGACCGGCTGGTCCTGATTTGCGACCCGCAACATCGATTTGCCTCACTCCGGCGTCTCAATATCAAGAAGCTCGACGGCGAGAAATTCATCGGTTTTGAGCGCGATATTCCGACGCGCCGGGCGCTTGATCGTCTCTTCCGGCGGCATGGGGTCAAAGTCCAATACATGATGGAAATGGATAATGTTGAAACGATCAAACGCGCGGTCGAAATAGGGGCCGGGATCGCTATTGTCCCCGAGCCTTCCGTTTCTCTTGAGGTCAAGAATGAGACCCTCAAGGTCATCCATTTTTCCGGCGAAGTCCTGATGCGCCCACTTGGCCTTATTTCCAAGCGGGGGCGCCGTTTTACCCAGGCGACCCAAAAGTTTATCGATTTCCTCAAAGACAAGCCTGCCCAGCAGTCTCCGGAGTCTTCGGACCAGGTTCTCCAGGCTATTGCGTAGGATGCCGGGCGATGGGCGAGATGCCCTCCCCGTTTTTCTCCTGAGGTTGAGAGCTATTCCCGGAGATGTCCCGGACTCGGAGACGCGCGGGAATCACGCTTCAGGTGACCCAACCCGTGCTGACGCATCCTTCAGGTATTCGGAGAATTCATAGATCCCATACGCCTCTCGTCCCTGCCACACGGTTCGGGACAGCCCAAAGGTCACAGCCAGGGCCGGCCCGTCATGCGTATGGCGTACAATGGGAATCGCCGTCAGGGTTTCTCCCTGGCACTCAAGCAACAGCGGGGCAGAGGAGGAGAAGGAGACAGAGAACCGTGTGGGGCGGCCGTGCTCAAAGGCGTATTTGAGCTTCCAGTCTCCGGGGTCCAGCGGTTGTGGGTTGCCGTTCTGATAGACAATGCCGGAAGAATGGGACCCGTCAGGAGTTTCGGAGCGGACCAGAAAAATCCCCAGGTCAGACCCAAAGGGTAATGACAACAAACGGCGCGGCAGGAGCCGGTCGGTCTCATCAGGTCTGAGCACGTCAACAAAGCCCCAGGCGTCAACGGTATACTCTCGGTCCGGAAAGGTCACGCTGCCCTGGAGTTGACACAGCTGAATAAGAGCCGGACGGTTGGCATTCACCGCGGGAAACAACAGTTGCAGGTCCACTTCGGTCGGCTCTATCCAGGACGCGGCCAACCCGTCTTCGAGTCGGATAAATGCCTGAGGATGGGCAAAGCGCATGAGCGTTCCCCGGTAGCTGATGGAGAGTCCCCTCGGCTGTCGTCGCCACACGCACTGTCCGATCTGCACGTGGCCCCGGTCTGGTCCGCGCCTGTCTTCACCGGTAAAGAGCACCATCTCAGTCCCGCCAAGGGATAGGAGCAGGCGTCCAGAATGGACGGACGCCTGAGGGTCAAATTCCACGCCGCCCATTACCCCTAAGCCGCTTCTCGGGTCGTGAAAGTGCAGGGCCAAGCGGGTAGGACTGCGCTCCCAGGTCTCAGGCAGCAAAGAGTCGTACGGCGTTGCGTCCTCTGCGGGTGGAGCCTCAAGAAAAGAACACGCAGAAAAGTCGCGATCCCCCTTCTGGTCAGGCACGGTGCCATTCTGCAAAGAATTACCCAAGGTATGGCAAAAGACGCGGACAAAGCGCTCACGCTCTGGTCCGGGCCAACGCAGGCCCACACCGAGTTCCAACTGGGCGGCGTTAATTTTCCCCTGCACGGTCAGCTCGGCCAGCGTTCGTATCTGCGCAGAGTCATCGTGCAGGAAACGCGCGCTGAAGACCTGCATGAAATTGTTTTTGGCGGCCGCTGCATAGCGTCGTCCAATCGCGACATCGATCTGCTGTTCCTGGGCGGCTTCACAAAAAGGGAGCACGACATCGGAAAAGAAGGATACACCCAGCGTGGGTTCCCCCTTGCCGGCTCGGATCAGTTTTCCCGCGCGTCGGCGGAGGCCTATCCCCACATCGCACACGGGCTGCACCACGTTCCAGCCATGAATGAAAAAGACGCGCACCGAGTCATGCTGCGTCGCCAGCGCAGACAGAAGTTCGACTAGGGCGCGCAGAAACCACGGTGCCTCGTGTTTGACCTGACTCACGCGGTTCAGGTCCAGCTCGTTGCGGTCATACGAGCGGTTGATCAGCGCATAGCTGCGGGTGTGTTCGGCTAAGTCGTGGGTGAGCTCGGCCGTATACAGATCGTTGACCTTGATACTATCGGTAATCGGGGCGTCGGCCGGGCGGCGACCTCCGTGTGGAGCGACTAAGACGATGGGAACCTCACCAGCGGTAAACGTCATCCACGCGGGCAGGCTGGACTCAAATGAAAACGGCATGGCGTTACTATACCCGATCTGTGCGGAAGACAGAACGTCTCCCACACGAGAGCCTAGGGCGTGTCATCAGTTAGCAAGAATGTCGGGATTATCCTACCCTGCTGCGCTATAGTGCTCGCAGTAGCCAGAGCGAGGAGGCTTGTCAGTATGACGAAGCGGTATGCCCTGCGGGATGACCAGTGGGAGCGGATTCAGGGGCTCTTGCCAGGGCGAGCGGGCCATGTGGGGGGCACGGCGCAGGATAACCGCCGGTTTGTGGACGCGGTCCTGTACCGCTATCGGGCCGGCATTCCCTGGCGTGACCTCCCCATACGGTTTGGGGATTTTCGGGTGATTCATACCCGGCATATGCGCTGGAGTCGGAGTGGGGTGTGGGAGCGGGTGTTCCAGCACCTCGCAGCCGACGCGGACAACGAATACGCCATGATCGATGCCACGATTATCCGCGCCCATCAACATGCCGCCGGGGCAAAAGGGGGGACCCAGAGACGGAATGCCTTGGCCGCTCCCGAGGGGGGTTGAGTACCAAACTCCACGCGACCTGTGATGCCCTGGGCAATCCGACCAGCTTCCATCTCACGCCGGGCCACGCCTCGGACCTCGCTGGCGCGGATGCGCTGCTCCCGGATTTGGTGCAGCACGTCCATGCCCTGCTCGCGGATAGAGCCTATGATGCCCAAGAGCGCGTCCTTGACGTATTGGAGCAGGCGGGCGTGACGATTGTTATTCCCCCCAAAACGAATCGGCGCCAGCCACGCCCCTATGATACGCACCTCTATCAGGCACGCCATCTGATTGAAAACTTCTTCGCTAAACTCAAACAATATCGGGCGCTTGCCACCCGCTATGACAAACGCGCTGTCAGCTTTCTGGGAGCTATCTATCTCGCGGCCTCGGTGATCCTCCTTAACTGATGACACCCCCTAGCTGCTGACCTCATCAAGCTGGCGTTCCAGGTCCTCGACGGGAATGCTGCCCGGCTTCCGGCCGGTAGAGGCCATGTCGTTGACAACGTGTTGCAGCAGGGCGTTACAGGGGGTGGGAATCCCGTGGAGTCTGCCCAGCATGACAATCTCCCCGTTCAAAAAGTCAGCCTCGACCGTGGGCAGACCGCGCATCAGACTTTGCCACGACGAACCGCCAGCCCGCGGGTGGCCCTCAATATCAGCGAGCTTGATCTGAGAGCGTACCCGCGTTTGTAATTCATCCTCGGGCACAAACTCAATACCCGCGGCTTGGTAGCAGGCCAGGGCTTCGGCGCGCAGCGCCCGAATAATTTTTCGCGAGCGCGCCTCAAATCCGCACGCCGCCTGAAAGGCGTTGCGCACATTACTCAGCAGCTTGGTGTATTTCCAGCGCATAATATTATGGTCAGGCGCGGCACTAAAGCCACAATTGGTCAGATCCTGCGTCACCCGGCTAATGAGCGGATCAACCCCGTTGGGGTAGCGCCCGGCATCCAGAATCCCGCCAACGGGCTCGGCATGATTCAGCACAAGGCCGGGCTCCAAATAGGTGGCGGGCATCCAGACAACCATGCCGTAGACGCGCGCAAAGCGGCGGATGGCCAGGCGTTCATTGTCCACCCCGTTCTGCCCGCAGATAACGGCCAGGTCCCGACCTCCCGCGCGCTCAAGGGCACGCAGCGCCATTTCCGTGTCCTGGGACTTCATCGTCAGCAACACCACGTCGTCCGGGCTCAACGTGATTTCCTCAGGATGGCTGACCGCACGGATTGTGAGTGTGAGGGTTTCCGTGGGGGTCTTTAAGGTCAGGCCTGTGGATTGGATGGCGCGTAAGTGCTCACCCCGGCAGATCAGGATAACTTCATGCCCGTGCTGGAGCAGCTGTGCCCCAATGGCCCCACCGATACCACCGGCTCCGTAGACGATGTAGCGCATGCAAATCTCCTACCCTGTCAATACAGTCAGGGTCGGATTCTACCCCTCGCTCGTGCGTCTATACACCCCACTCGACAGGACGAACGGAATAAACCCTGAACGGTTCAGTCGGATTGACATTGCCAGGCTAACCGCAGGATAATCACAGCCACAAAGGAAGGGGGACAACATGGCACAAGATTCAATACCGAGCACGATTTTTTCTGCTGACTCGCACACCATAGAGCCTGCGGACCTCTGGGTTCAACGCGTAGACCGGGGCCTTCGAGACCGGGCGCCGCGCGTCATCAAAGACTATCAAGACAAACCGGGCAGCTTTTTTGTCGCGGAAGGGCTCACTCCGTTTCCCGTGGGTGGCGGGTTTGCCGCGGGCAAGGACCCCAAAGACTTGGCGACCAATCAGAACGTCGGCTACGAGCAGGCGCGTCCGAGTGGTTGGGACCCGGTCGAACGGCTCAAGGATCAGGATATCGACGGGGTCGAGGGAGAAGTGCTGTACACGACCCTCGGCATGTTCCTCTTCCACCTCAAAGACGCCAACCTTCAGTGGGCGTGTTTCCGGTCCTATAACGATTGGATAGCCGAATTCACCAGCCACGCCCCCCAGCGCCTTGTTGGTTTGGGGCTGATTGCCATGCAGGATGTTGAGCAGGCCGTGGGCGAGTTGCAACGCGTGGCCAATAAAGGATTGCGCGGGATCATGATTAACGCAGCCTCCCCCCGAGAGGTGCCCTACAGCGACACCTATTTTGATGCGTTTTGGGCGGCCGCTCAGGACCTGAACCTGCCGGTGAGCCTGCATATTCTCACCGGCAAGCAAAACATCCGGCTCAAAAAGGGCCGGGTGGCCTCAAACATGTCTATTATTCACGAAGTCCAAAACTCATTGACCGATCTGATTTATAACGGCGTATGCGAACGCTTTCCCCGGCTGAAGCTGGTTTCCGCGGAAAACGATATCGGTTGGATTGCCCATTATCTGAGTCGTCTGGACATCTCGTTCGAAACGCTCAAGTATGTGGATCCAACTCCGAATACCCTCCTGCCCAGCGAGTATTTCAAACGACAGATCTATGCCACTTTTCAGAACGACCGGGCCGGGGTCATGACTCATGAGCTGAGCGGTGCCGACAATCTGATGTGGGCCTCGGACTTCCCCCACCGCGCCTCTACCTGGCCGCGCTCACGCGCGGTGATAGAGCAGAACTTTGCCGGTATCCCCGCCGAGGTCAAGCGCAAGATTACCTATGAGAATGCGCGGCGTTTATACGGATTATAGGACAGCAGACGGTCTAGGTCAGGATATCCTTTGCTCGGAGCGCGGCGACCTCGTCCTGACTCAGGCCGACGATGTCGGTCAGAACCGCATCCGTGTCCTGGCCCAGGCAGGGAGCCGGACGCCGTATCTCACACGGAGTGCGGGACATGGTCCAGGGGATGCCCATATGCCGACGGGTACCGACCTCGGGGTGCTCCAGCTCCACAAAATAGTCCCGTGCGCCAACGTGCGGACTGTTGATCATGTCAATCGCATCAAGCGACGGATGGGCAGGAATGCCGGCGTTCTGTAGCGCCTGCGTTGCCTCGTCCGCCGTGCGCTCCTGGGTCCAGGCCGTGACGATCTCTTCCAGCGCCGCCTCACTTTCTTTCCGCGCGGTCAGGCTGGCAAAACGCGCGTCCGAGCTGAGCTCGGGTTGACCCATGACCTCACACAAGCGCTGCCATTCCGCCTCGTCTCGGACCGACAGGCTCACCCAGCGGTCGTCACCCTTGGAGCGAAAGACGCCGTGGGGTGCCATATGGGGATCGCGATTGCCCATGCGTTCGGGTTGGGTGCCGTTCATGCTGTAGTCCATGACGGCTTCGGGCAGTAACATGATTGCCGCCTCCCACTGGGAGAGGTCGATATACTGACCCTGGCCGGTTTTTTCACGGTGGAGCAAGGCGCTCATGACGGCAAAGGCAGCATGGACGCCGCCGTTGGGGTCGCCATAGGAAAAACCCGCCATCATGGGCGGACCGCCGACATAGCCGGTCAGGGCCGATAGGCCGCTCTGGGCGACCTGCGGCGGGCCGTAGGACACAAAGTCTTTTTCCGGCCCGCTAGTTCCGTAGCCGGGTAGAGAGACCATGATGATGTCGGGTTTGATACGGCGCAGAACATCATAGCCCACCCCCAGTTTGTCCATCACGCCCGAGGCGAAATTATTCATAACGATATCGCTCTTTGAGACCAGCGTCTTCGCAATATCGATGGCCTCCGGAGCTTTCAGGTCCAGAGTGAGGGAGCGTTTGCCCTGGTTGTACTGGTTAAAATAGCCCGCCCGGTTTACGCCCGATTCGTTGTCCGGCCAGGGCGGAATAAGGCGTGACGGACATAAGCGTTTGGCACTCTCGATCCGAATGACGTCCGCGCCCAGGTGGGCCAGCTGCAGGGCGCCATACGGGCCGGCCCAAGCCCAGCAGAAGTCAACAACGCGGATTCCATCCAACGGCGGTCGGCTCATGATCTTCTCCTTTTGCTCTCCCTTAGACGGTACCGGTTCGCTGAAGCGCAGTCAGGTCCTGGGCGGTCATGCCGAGTTCGGTATAGACCTCGGTGTTATGCTGTCCCAAACACGGGGCGGGACGGCGCAGTTCCCACGGGGTTTCCGAGCAGATATGGGGTGCGCCGGGATAGGTCAGGCTGCCCGCTTCGGGATGATCGAGCTGGACAAAAAAGCCGCGGGCGTTGAGATGTTCGGAGTTCAGCAAATAGCCCATGGTGGAGACTGGAGCAAAGGGAATCCGGCGCGCCTGCGCCTTGAGGTATAAGTCCTGGACCGTGAAATCCTTGACCCAGTCCTGAATGAGCAGCTTGAGCGCGTCCCAGCTCTCGCCCCGTTTCAGTCGATCCTCGAAAATGGGCTCGGCGGCCCACTCCGGATTGTCCATCAGATCAACAAACGAGTGCCAGTGATGCTCCTCCACACAGCAGATGAAGATCCAGCCGTCTTTGCACTCCAACAGATCCAGCGGTTGGATGGGTTTGTGCCCGAGTCGCGTCACCGCCATACCGGCATAGGAGGCCATCATAGTGCCGAACTCCGAGATGCCCATCAGGCATTCCTGAACGGAGAACTCGACGTGCTGGCCCTGCCCGTTACGCAGGCCGGCAAACAGTGCGCCGAGCGACGCCACCGCGGCATGCACCCCAGCCGTAAACCCGGACTGCTGGCCAAATGCCTTGAGCGGCGGGAGATGATCGCTGCCCGGCCCCCCGCCGTTGAGGAAGCACAGTCCACCGGCATTCCATAGGGTGAGGTCAGACGCCTCATACTCCGCGTGCGGTCCCCTGAGGCCGAAAGGGGTGATGGAGGTCATGACCATGCGGGGATTTATGGCTGCCAGACGGTCGTAGTCCAGACCAAGGGTCGGCATATGCTTGGGATGGACATTATGGATAAGCAGGTCCGCGTCTTTGACGAGACGCTGAAAGACCTCTTGGCCCTGGGGCTGTTCCAGGTCGAGCGTAATCCCACGTTTATTGGTGTTCAGGAAAAGATAGAGCCCGCTCTTTTCCGCGTGGGGCTCTCCGCCTGGAAACGGACCGCGCTGACGGGCTGTGTCTCCCCCGTGTGGCGACTCAATCTTGATGACTTCTGCGCCCATGTCGGCCATGAGCTTACTGGCATAGGCGGCAGAAACCATCTCGCCGCATTCGATGATCCGAAAACCTGATAAGGCACCCGGCATACTCCCTCCTTCTTTCCGGCTGGCCGGTCGGGTAGCTCCGACACGACAGAGTCAGACTCTAGTAGGCGGCTGGTGTCACGTCAAGCTTGACTCCAGCCCTGGCACGCAGTACTCGTGGTGCGGACATGGAGCTGATCGACATTTATTTGCGGGTTGAGCGGGCCGATATTGCGCTCATCAAATGTGTCATTGAGTCCTACGAAGAACTCGGTATTGTCCGCACGATCGACAATACCAAGGCTATTATCGTGCTCCTGATCGTGCCGGACTTTATTGATGACGCCTGGGCCGCGCTCGAATCCCTGCGTCAGCATATGGACTGGCACCAAGTCCCCCGTCCGACCGCGTATGATGACTGGTTGATGGAGAAGATGCATCCGGAGAAGACGGGCGTAGCGTAAGGTGGATCATCGGTCTCACCAACTCCGTGTCTCCCTACCCGATCGATTATGGCTAAACACTCCGAGTGGGTCACTGCAAGTGAAATCGGAACCTACGTCTATTGCGAGGAAGCCTGGCGGCTGACGCATGGACTCAAAATCCCGCCGGGCAATATGCGGGCGCTCCGCCGGGGTACGGAAACACATGCTGCCTGGCAACGGGTTGAACGCCGGACTGCCCGGCTCATGCGGGCCGCTCTCATTGTGGCTGCTATCGCCCTGGCCTGTATCCTGCTGCGTGTCTACCTATTGTGATGGTCATCCTGACGCTGCTGCTCAGCCTGTCCGTCCTGCTCTTTGTGCTTGCCCTCATAGGCCGTCGCCGGGCCGGCTTTGGCTCCGGCAAGACCATCAGCCACGATGACGTGCGGCTGTCTTCCGAGCGCTATATGCTCCGTGGGCAACCGGACCGCATTGTCCAACGCGGTCGATATTTTATTCCGGAAGAAAAGAAGTCCGGACGACAGATAAACGAGAGCTATCAAGCCCAACTCGGGGTGTATCTGGTGTTGGTCGAAGAAGAGTACGGCGTCCGGCCCCCCTACGGCTTCATCATTTTGAGAGACGGTGAGCGGGTCAAGGTGAAAAACACGCGTCGGCTGCGTTCGCAGGTGACTGGTATTGCGGAACGCATTCGAGCGCATCGTCAGCAACTCGACAAACCCCTCTCCCCACCCGCCACGCCAGCCAAATGCCGAAACTGTAGTCAGCGTCAGAATTGTGAGCAGCGCTTGGTGTGAGAGTAGCCTGAGGTTTCCCTTTTATACCGAGACATGGTGGTGGGTGTGAGTACGTGGCCGGGTCGTCACCGTGACCTCTCCCTCCTGATCGAGCTTGTTCAAGATAGTCATCAGGCGATCCACCGTAAAACGAGTGAGCTTGGCGTTACGGACACGGGAGAACTCGCTTGCCGCGACCCCGGTTAATTGTTGGGCTTTCCGAACAGACAGGCTCCGGTCATCCAGAATACCGATGATCTGAGCCGATAGTATGCTCTTGAGCTGTAAAATATCGGCTTGCGGATCATCGAAGTCACGGAATACGTTCCCACTACCGTGAACTAGTTCGAGTTCTTCCCCACGTGTTTTTCTCATCGTAACATCTCCTTCAGGCGTTTGAGCCGCGTCACGACCTCCCTTCGTGCAGGGATGTAACGTGAGGACGCCGTTTGGTCTCCGGTCTCGGGGCCTGCGGGTTGGGCCACCGCATCGGCGTGCGCTTTTTCCGGTGTTATTTCAGCCAGTAACTCCTTTTCGGTATAGGGAAAATGGAGCTTGCTTTTCTCTCGGACAGCAGGTTTGACGACCAGGCCCTCTTCGGTCATATCTACCACCCCCCTGGTGCCGGCTTTGAATTTGGGTGATTCCGCCATTATGGAGAGTCGTTCCTAGAGCAAATTACGATGCAGTGTAGCCGCCCGTCATTCCTGCGAAAGCCGGAAGGTGGATTCACATTTCAAGTGCAACACGCTGTCCCAAAATATTTCTGCCGGGGTCTTGTAAGCCAGACACTTGCGCGGGGTGTTGTTGTAGGCCTGAATCAGTTGCGTAAACCGCTCCTGTGGCACCGCCGCGAGGTCGGTCTTGCGGGGCAGAGTCCGTCGTAACCGGCCAATGGCATTCTCCACGCCGCCCTTCTGCCAGGGCGAGTGGGTATCGCAGAAGAAGGTCTCGATGCCCAGCGCGTGGAGGCGGTAATGGCGGGCGAACTCCGTCCCGTTATCGAAGGTCACCGTCCGGCGCCAGGCGGGCGGCACCTGCCCGAGCAGGTGCGCCAGGGCGTCGGCGATGGGGTGGGAGGCTTTGCCCGGGGGCCGGAGGGCGAGGAGGAGGCGGGAGTGACGTTCGTGCAGGGTCAGCACCGCCTGGCCATAGGTTCTAAAGAGCATCAGGTCGGCCTCCCAGTGCCCGGGCGTGCGGCGGTCAGCGGCGCTCGGTGGGCGCTCGGCAAGCGGGCGGCGCAAAGCCATGAAGGAGGCCGGACTGCCGCCTTTGCGGCCGCGCCAGCCCCGCTTCCACCTGGCCCGCGGCAGGTAGTGTCTCCACCCATAGTCCTTCGTACGCGCAAGCTGCTGGTAGATGAACCGGTAGATGCTCTCGTGGGAGATGACCCCCCGGCCCGCCTCCAACCCAAGCCGCCCGGCCACCTGCTCAGGCGACCAGCCCTGTGCGAGATGGGCGAGCACCCGAGCCCGGAGCGTCTCGTCCCGCTCCAGCCGTGAACCCCGCCACCGGCGGGCATGCGCCTGCTGGTCGGCATAGATCGGCTTGTAGGCCCCCGTCTGTGCCCCATTACGCTTCAACTCCCGAGCCACGGTCGATGGCGCGCGATCCAGAGCTGCTGCGATCTGCCGGACCGACCGCCCCGCGGCTTGTAGGCCGGCAATCGCACACCGCTCTTCGATAGTGACCTGTCCATAGCGCTTTCCCATGACAACACCTTAACCAGGTGTTGCACTTCGTTTGTGAGTTTAGGGAATCCAGACCCCCCGCCTCCCCGCCCGCTGGATGCCGGATCACGTCCGGCATGACGGGATATCCTCCTGCACGGCCAGGACCTATCGTGAAACGCCCCAGTATGCCTACGAGGCAGACCCCCCAGCCGCAGACATACGGTAACGATGTCACTTTCACTAGCTGTCGTCGCTATTCACCAGCATGATCCAACGCGGAGGAGGTATGGGAGACATGCGGAGTCGATTAACAACTTCAATAGTTGATCCCCCGTACAACCGGTTTAGATCGCTTTCGTCTACCGGTGGAGAGGAGGTGCCGTGCTCCTGCATGTCACTTGGCCACACTCCTAATCCACTACTAAAATCCATGTTCGCGTATTTTTCATAAGGGGACGAAGGGAGGAGCGCTTGATGCTCTGTGGAGAAAAACTCGTGATAACTTTCTTTGGCCTTTTCTCGAATTTTATCCCACGTCGTCTGGCCCTTCCCCTTCGGGCAGGCGAAAGCACATCGCCAAGGTAATGCAGCCCGGTCTGAATGTATGTAGTCGAAGGTACGACATCCGCGATTTGAAATCGCATCCCGAATACGCCAACTCGGTACTAACGTACAGCCAAATTGCCTTTTGTCTATGGTTTGACAACACTGCCAAGCAGAGTCCAAGCCTTTATCATCAACGTGATTGAACAAAAGATATAAAGGAACGACTCCTTTTGCTCGCGTCGCGTAATCTTCAAGGACATCGATCTGACGCCTATCGCCGGACTGTGGGTGCAGGTGGTCGTATTGTCCTTTGGCACTAAGTCTCTTCGCCTGAATGGCGTATATATCGGCATTTTTTGCACCCCGACGTACACAAACCACCAAATCTGCTCCTTGCTTGGCCTCCTCGTGTTTGGTCGTTTGAATAAAATCGATGTTACTCGGTTTCGATACCAAGAAGTCGAGGACCAGCAAATCCGTAAGCGTCTCCTCTCCCAAACGAACATACCGTTGTCGAGCTTTGCGTAGTTGTTGAGCTTCGCGCAGTCGATTCCAGGTACTTTCGGCAATTCTTTCAGCGACGGTATCATTGGCCATTATTATTCAATTCCTCTCTAAGTGTCTCCTGAGATCAGTTTGATAGCATCCAGAATATCCGATTCCGCTTGATAGGTCGGCCGACACATTCGAGTTTGGTCCTTTCCCCAGCTCTCGTAAATGACTGAAGTCGAAGCGGAAGAACCTGAATCAAACGTCCACGTATCGGTTCTCATTGTGTCAACCCATTCATAAGTACTCGTCAAGATACAGCGCGTATTGACTCTGATTCGTGTCACTGTTTCAGCTATCTTGTAAACACTGACATTCATTTTGCCAGACAGGCTGACTGAGCTGTATGTCTTTAGCCATTGGACGTAGGAACCTTGAAAGCCTCGATCATTATTCCAGTCTCCACAGTCAACATAGGTATCGGGCGATGCACTGAACGTTAAGGTGATAAGGCCAGAGTCTTTTTCAAAGTTGCTAATGGCAAAAGAGGATTGGGAAACATGGTCAATAAGAGCCCTCCGGACAGTATCATAGTCTTGTTCAATCAGGAGGGTGAAAGTGTTCAGTTTAGGCGGTGGGACTGAGTATTGAACATCCGGTAGAGAGCAAGAAAATAAAAGCAGTATCGTTACACTTGCGAGTGACCATAACTTCAGGGCCTGGGCGCGGCGTCGGATGTCGAGCATAGAGAACCTCTCAGTCGTTCAGGGAGTCTGCCCAGGCGACGGCGCGTCCCGCGTCGGACCTTCCATGATAGGCCGGGCCATGGCGCCAGGGAAGGGTGGGGTCGAGACTATCGGGCGGTTTGCCGGCGTAGAGATGTTCCCGCCGCATGCAATAGCCGAGGCAAGTGTGACAGGTTTTGCTGGGTGATCACTCTCGGTTAGGTCGTCGCTGCGGGAGGCGGTGGGGTTCTTCGATCTCGATTTGCAAGGGCTCGTCTGGGGCGTCTAAGCGGTCGTTCTCTTGAAGGCTCTGGAGAACTCGGGCGGCGTCTTTCTCGGTCGTCACGATGTTTATCACCCGTCGGTTGTCGTAGTAGCGGTTGTCGGTGTGGGTGGCCTGCAGGGACGGCTGCCGCTTTTTCTTCGCCTTTCGGTTGGCATTGCTTGCCGCGAGAGCGCCGAGGAACGCGCCAATGAAGGCAAAGAATATGACGATACCACCACCCTCGTCTGGTGGTAGGTCGTCAACCGAGGCGGCGCCTATCACTCCTCCGATACAGAACCCACCGATGATGAAGAAAAAGTAGGGGATAGCGCGCATAGATGCTCCTCCTGGACTGGGCTTATGTTCTTTGTGTGAGCCTGTCAAGCTGATAGGGTGGTGTCGGCGCATTGTTCAGGGGAAACGTGTGAGAAAGATATTTCGGACCATAGTGCTTCTTGTGTGGATACCGGCTGCGGTTCACGCGGCAACCCTGGAAATCCCAGGCTACGATGCCGTCCTCTCGGGGATTGGGGTAGTTTCCGGCTGGAAGTGTGAGACGACAGGTCCGCTGACCGTCCGCTTTGACGGTGGGGACGCTATTCCGCTCCTCTATGGGAGCGAACGGGGCGACACCCTCTCAGTGTGTGGTGATAAGAATTTTGACGGTGGGGACGCTATTCCGCTCCTCTATGGGAGCGAACGGGGCGACACCCTCTCAGTGTGTGGTGATAAGAATTTTGACGGTGGGGACGCTATTCCGCTCCTCTATGGGAGCGAACGGGGCGACACCCTCTCAGTGTGTGGTGATAAGAATTTTGACGGTGGGGACGCTATTCCGCTCCTCTATGGGAGCGAACGGGGCGACACCCTCTCAGTGTGTGGTGATAAGAATAACGGCTTTGTGGCTATTATGAATTGGGGCAACCTGGGCGACGGGGAACACACAGCGGTTGCCTATGATAATGGCGTGGCGTTCGACCGGGCGACCTTCCAGGTTGTCACGACCGGGGAAAACTTTCTCCGCGATGCTCAGGGCTCATGCAGCATCCCCAATTTCCCTTCCCCCGGAGAGACCGCAACCTTCACCTGGACCGAGGCCACGCAACATCTTGAACTGACCCAGCTCGAAGGGCCTGGCAGCGACCCTGCCCCCGAAGGAGCGTACACCTGCGCCCCTTCGGAGACATCCCCTGGACGGCTTTACTGTACGAGAAGGGCCGATGGGACGGACTCCTGGACCTGTGCCGCGCTGGGGAACGAGCGGTTTTCCTGTTTCGCCAACGGTGAACTCGCTCCAGGGTTTCACGATGACCCCTGGACCTGTGCAGGCACCCTGGCTGCCTGCACCGAAAGCTATGATACCGCCATCGCTCAAGAGCAGACCACAAATAGGACCGCGCACGCCGCCGCCTTGCATGCCTGCGAAAAACGGCAACGCCGGACCACCGCCATCGTGACTGACGACTTCGGAGCGAAAGCGCTCGTCACCCTGGAAGATGCCTGTATCTCATGGCGGGATCATCACCACCCCCACTATACCAGGGGGATATATAGCGGACGTCCTGGCGACTGTGGCTCTTGCCGACCCAGGGGCGCGCTTTTGCTTGCCTTCACTCCTCTGTCCAACTGTGCCCGGCCCGAGCGCGCCCCGTTCTGCAACGATGGTCACGGTTTTTTCCTTGATGAGCACCTCGTCACCGATCGGTGGACATTTAGAGTTCGCCCGGATGGTACTGTTGGCCCGGATGATAATCTTGGGGTTCCCTATGACCGATCAGAGGAGACGTTCACACCACTGTTCGCTCTTGAGCAAAATGGGGTTCTCTATTTCCAATCAGAAGCCGTGGATGACGGTCTGTCACCCTACGGTGGAACCTCCCATTATAGGGATTTTTTTCTGGATGATGGTTTTACGGAGGATGGATATGGGGGCAAGCTTCAAACCTATCCCGGTCTTCCCTTCCTCGTGCAACCGGGGCATGTTCTCCATAGACCGCCCCCACCGGGCACCCCATACGGTGCGGCGCAACCATACTGCTGTCCGTGGGATATTTGTAGTGACAGCAGTTGTGGTACTTATGAGGAGTTCACCACCTACCCGCACACTCGATTGTTTACCATTTCCCCTTATGAGCCCGGCTTCCCTCAGACGAACCCCAACAAGCCCCCGATTGATTTGACGAAGCCTCTTACTTTGCAGTTTTCAGGGAAGCAGTGGAGCCTGGAAATCAGTCTCCCCGCACTCAGGACTAGATAACCACCCATCCCCGTTTTGGCGGGTAGCCTTAGTCGGCTTCGGTAGAGATTAGATTGCCGGCCCGCTTCAGAGACCGCTCGAAGTCACCGAGCTAGAGCGGTTTACGATAAGTTGTAGCCGTACCGGTGCGTTCTCGTCATGCCGGACTTGATCCGGCATCCAGAGGCTGGGGGGGCTGGGAGCCCGTCATTCCTGCTTGCGCAGGAATGACGGGCGGCTACACAGCATCGTAATTTGCTCTAGCCAAGGGCGTCGACATCGCCGGCGAGACCGGGACGGGTGACAACAGCGCACCAGGGCGGGCGGGGAACGTAGCGCGCCGGCAGGCCGCCCTGGGTGTTCAGGTTGGTGAGGAGGTCGGAGGCTTTCGGCGTGTCGGTGGTCGCCACACCAAAGCTGACGAGGGGCGTGAGATCCGTACCGGCGGTGGGAATCCCCGGCGGTGGTGGCGCGTAGACGCGGAAGAGGGGAAAGCCGGGCCACAGACAGTGCCCCTGCTACAGCTGTAACGCTGGAAACTGCACCGTCTACTTCCTTCTCCCGAAAGTCTGTTGATGGAAGTTAAAAGCCGCCTTCGGAGTCGGAAAACTAAGTTTGGAAAATCGATTTTCCCCTTCGGCTGTTGGCTCCATGGTCACGGTTATTGGTGTACTCAAACATCCCTTCTCCTCGGCTTTCTTAATCAGGAATTTCTCAACTTCCTCATGAAACAGAATAATCTTGTCGTAGGAGCTGATCTTCATACGCCAATCATCTCCGGCGAATTTCTCGAATGAATATCTGTCCACGTTCAACCGTTCCTTGCTTAAGAAATGCAGAAACTCCCGAAAGGTGTTCGTGTCCAATCGTTTGGTGTCCTCAATCCAATCGCCCGACGGCGGATTCCAGTCATTATAGAAAGGATATATTTCAATTTGCGCCATCTCTGCCGCCCGGTAGATTCCCTCTAGTTCCTCTACCCAACCCGCCGGAATGTGGTCGAGAACTTTCTCGCTCTCGTGCCGCACCTTGTTTCGTATTTCGTCAAGAGACTTCTCGTTGAATCTCCTGCGTACGCCCAAGAACGCCTTCATGAGTAATTCGATGGATGTGGTGTAGTTCATCATGGCTACCGTCAGCGCCGACTCCACACGAACAGAGAGACTATCAACATCATCACCCATGCTTATCTCGTTTGCTGGTTGCCGATCTTCTTTCTCTTTGCTTTCCCTTATCAGGCAGACTGCTTCATCCCACGCATGTCTGGCTACCGCGAAGAACATCCTGGAGTCATTCAGAATCTTGGCGAACATCCTCCTAGGTCTCTGACTTTCAATATAAGTTTCATCTCTCATTTGCTGTACCTCCATGCTGCTTTCGCCGGTGGAGTCGGGTCTATGATTTCCCATAATTCCCCCTTTGTATAGAATTTCCGAGTCAAGAATGTATGTTGGGATGCGGTCTAGGCCGGGGCTCTCTCTTGCCCTGGCGTAAGAGAGACTGCATGATGGCAGGATAATGACCAACTGAGCAACTAGAAGCTATCTCATAAAGAGGAGAGTCACCACTTTTGCCCATCAAAGGCCGTTACTCGTCCTCATTCTCCACCTCCGTCCCCTCGCCTGCCTCTCCCTTTTTCCCAAACACGTAGGCCACCCCGATGCTGAGCACATACAGCAGGAGCAGAGGGGCGGCGAGGAGCATTTGGGAGATGGCATCGGGTGGGGTGAGGATGGCGGCCAGGATGAATACGCCGACCGCGGCGTAACGGAATGCGCCAATGAGGGTCTGGTGGGTGATGAGCCCCACACGCGCAAAGAAAAAGGCGAAGACGGGCAGTTCAAACGTGACCCCAAAGGCGAGCAGCGTTCTGGCCGTGAAGGTCAGATATTCGCTGATTTTTAGGGTGGCCTGTACCCCGATGCTGCGGAACTCTCCCAGGAAAAACGCATACGCAATCGGCAGGACGACGGTATAACAAAAGCCGGCCCCGAGCACGAAAAAGAATGAACAGAAGAGGACAAACGGCCAGACGTAGCGGCGTTCCTGCGGGTATAGGCCTGGAGCCACGAACTGCCAGAGCTGGTAGAAAATAGCCGGACTGGCACCAAAGAGCGCCGCAATAAAGGCCACCTTGATTTTTGTAAAGAACGCCTCGGTCGGGCTGGTGCCAATCAGAGAATGGGGGTCGGTCGTTATTTGATGGAGGGGCTGAGCGAGAAAATCAAACAGCACATTGGCAAAGAAATAGGCCGGGAGAAAGACAATGAAAATGGCGAGCAAGGACCGAATGAGACATCTGCGCAACTCATCCAGATGGCCGGTGAGCGGCATGGACCGGTCGTCATAGACCATGTCCTAGTTGTCCCCTCCGGTGCTCTCTTTCTTTTCTGGCGTTTCCGAAGACTGGGGCGAGGCGGAAGAGGCGGAGGGCGGTATGGCCGAAGGACTGGTCCGCGCGTTGCGTTCGGCGGCGCGAACTTCTTCGTCCAGCATGATCTGGGCATTGTCGAGCTCTTCCGTGATCCCACTCGTTGCCCGGCGCAATTCGGCAAAGGCTTTGCCCAAACCACGCGCCGCTTCGGGCAGGCGCTTGGGGCCGAGGACGATCAGTGCCACGACCATAATCACCACCAATTCCGGCATCCCGATTCCAAACATATTTGCCTCTCGGGTTACGAAAGAGTAAACGTGTCCAGCATCGTATGTCTAGTGGAGGACACGCTTACTCTTCGTAGTATAATCGAAAAACCGGCGCAAGTTATGGCCGGTAAGGAGCGATCAATGTTACGGACAGGCATCGTGCTGGATACACGCTATCAGGATCACAACCCCGGTCCGGGTCATCCGGAACGTGCGGAGCGGATCGGTACTTTACTCAGCCGCTTCGCATCCTATGAACGCGACGGGTTGAGACGATTTGAGCCCAGACCGGCAACGCATGAAGAGGTCGCTTTGGTCCACGACACCAGCCTGATTGGTCAGGTCGCCGCCTCTGCCGGTCTTGAAGCAGCGGCCTTTGACGCAGACACCCGCGTGTCCGCACAGTCGTATGAGACGGCTCTTCTCGCCACTGGCGGTCTGTTGACTCTTCTGGATGCGGTCATGGAGCGCGAGGTGGACAATGGCTTTGCCCTGGTGCGACCGCCCGGTCATCACGCCGAACGCAACCGGGCCATGGGCTTTTGTCTCTTCAACAGCGTTGCGGTTGGGGCACAGTATCTGCGGGAACGGTTTGGGCTGAGCCGGATTCTGGTGATGGATTGGGACCTGCACCACGGCAATGGTACCCAGCACAGTTTCTATGACGACCCTGGTGTGCTGTATCTCTCGACCCATCAATATCCGTACTATCCCGGCACGGGGGCTGCTGAGGAAGCCGGCCAGGGCAGCGGCGAGGGCTATACCGTCAATCTGCCGCTCAGCGCCGGCTGGGGGGATGCCGCCATTGTACCGCTCTTTGAAGAGGTGATTGATCCAATTTGCCGCCAGTTTCAGCCCGAGTTTGTGTTGATCTCGGCTGGCTTTGACGCCCACGCCCGTGATCCTCTCGGTGGTCTGACCGTCACGGCAGAAGGCTTTACGGCCCTGGCACGTATTCTCCTGCGCGTGGCACGGGATCAGTCCCAGAGCCGCTGTGTCGCCCTTCTCGAAGGTGGCTACGATCTGGAAGGGCTGGAAACCTCAGTGATCCACGTTCTGGACGAAATGGGCGGCGACCGGCTCGACCACCCGCTCCCCGCCTATGAACGCCAGGGTCTGCTCCCCAACGTCCGGGCCGTACAGCAGCGTCATTGGGAGTTGCCGGCGACGGCCTGAAATCCGTCCGCTTCGGTCCATGAATCAATGTGGGCGACTTCAGCCCCTCTGGGTCACGACGGCCGGTGTTCTTGCACAAACTCATCCACCAAGCGGTTAAAAACCGCTGGTTGCTCAAAATACGCGGAATGGCCGGCCTTGGGGACGGTCACAAAACGTGCCTGCGGAATACGGGTCGTAATGCTTTGCATGGCGGGCGGTGGAGCCAGTACGTCTTCTTCTCCAACCACGAGCAAGGTGGGAATTTCGTGCTCAACAATCGGCGCTACGTTGGTGTGCAAGTTCATCAGCGTTGGAACGAGATTAGGAGAAATGTGCTGATTCAGAGCTGAGATCTGCTGGTAGAGAAAACACAGCGCTGGTTCCCGCTCAGGAAAAGACATGGCGTACGCGCTGGTGAGAAGCTGGGCCAGATTGCCTCGTGCGCGTTCGCGCAGGCAGGCGCGCGTTTGATCGATCTCCGGCGTTTCAATACCTGCGGTAGTGTCGCACAAAATAAGCGCGCTGGTACGTTCGGGACAGGCTGCGGCAAAGCCGCATACTGTCCAACCGCCCATGGACTGCCCCACAAGTGCGGCTCTCTGAATCCCAAGATGATCAAGTAAGTCGGTCAAATCCTCAACAAACGCCTGCGGGCCCGGGCCAGCGACCGCATCGCGGGAATAGCCGAAGCTACGATGGTCAAAGGTGACAACCTGATACGTTTTGGAGAGCGCGGGGACTTGCTGCCACCAACTGAGATGATTCCCCCCTCCACCATGAGCTAACACCAGGGCTGGGCCCGTTCCGTGTGTTTCATAATACAATTCAATTCCATTGACTGAGGCAAACGGCATTGTGTCTCCCTAGTCCCGCGCCGCCCGTTCGGCATGAATCTCGGCGTGCGAGGCGATGACGCGCTCTGCTTTGAGTTGAGCGATCTGCTGGTCGGAATACTTGAGTAAGCGGCGCAGCACGCTATCCGTATGCTCACCCAGCAGCGGGCCTGGGGCGGCGACGTAGCCTGGCGTCTTCGAGAGCTTGAACGGTGGCCCGTCGAGTATGACGTCCTCCGTCTTTCCGTTTTCCTGGGCCGGCAGCCGCGCCCAATATCCCCGCGCCTGCAGTTGCGGGTCGCGGTCCAGATCTTCCCCATTGGAAACTACGCCGGCGGCGACGCCGGCTTCTTGCATGCGGGTCATGACGTCTTCGGCCGTATGCTGCCGGGTCCAGGATTCAATGTGTTCGTCCAGAGCGTCTTGATGGTGGAGCCGGTCTGCAAGAGTGGCAAAGCGCGCCTCGCGCATCCAGGCCGGCTGCCCCAAGACACGGCACAGACTCTGCCATTCTGCGTCGGTAAAGACGGCAATCGCGCACCAGCGGTCGTCGCCCTTGCAGCGATACACCCCGTGCGGGGCCGCCGGGGCTTCCTGGGAACGATTGCCGACCGGCTGACTTTGTGTCTGATTATTCAAGATGTGGAGCAGGCCCGGTCCGACCAGGCTGGAAATAGCCTCAAACTGCGCCAGGTCAACGAATTGCCCCTGGCCGGTTTGTTTGCGATGCCACAGGGCCATCAATACGGCCAGCGCGCCGCTATAGCCACCGGTCATGTCCGCGTACGAATAGCCCCAGCCGGCCGGCTCTTGACCAGGGTGACGCATCTGGAGCGTATAGCCGGACAAGGCCTGGAGCGTCGGCCCGTAGCTGACATAATCCTTGTGCGGCCCGGTATGCCCAAAGCCGGACATGGAGACCGCAATAATATCGGGCTTGATTTTTTTGAGGCTGTCGTAGTCGAGCCCCCAGTTGCGCATGACTCGCGCGCTGAAATTGTCGATCACGACATCTGATACGGCCGCGAGTTGTTGGGCGATGGCAATCCCGCGCGGGTCGGCCATATTGATAACCGTACTCTCCTTGCCCCGGTGCAGATTGCCGGAAAAGCCGCCGCGGCGCGTCCCTAGATCGAGCGTATCGCGCCGCTCGATTTTAATGATCTCGGCACCCTGGTCGGCCAGGACACGGACCGCAACCGGACCGGCGACCACCCAGGTAAAATCAAGAATGCGGATGCCCTCGAGCGCGCGCCGGCCTGTGCGTTGGAAAGAGGAAGCGTGTCCAGCTTTTTTATCTGTCTGGAGGACACGTTCCCTCTTTATGTCATGGGGCAACGGCAACCTACACCGCCTCGGAAACATCTTCTTTGGGCTGAGCGGAGCCCTCCGATTCGGCGGGTGGAAAGACCAGCGAGGCGATGATCGTAACGGTCAGGACCAGCGCGATCACGCCCAAGGAGAGGCCAATCGGGATATGATACACATCAACCAATACCATTTTGACGCCCACAAAGCTCAGCACCACGCCGAGGCCGTAGCGCAGATAGACAAACAGATCGAGCACCCCCGCAATCAGGAAGTACAAGGCGCGCAAGCCCAAAATGGCCATAACGTTTGAGGTGTAGACAATGAAGGGGTCGTCGGTGACGGCAAAAATGGCGGGAATCGAGTCAATCGCAAAGATCAGGTCCGTACTTTCTACAGAAACGAGGACGACCAGGAGCGGGGTGGCAAAGAGCCGGCCCTGATGCCGGACGAAGAAATGTTGACCCTCGTATTTGTCCGTGACCGGCAGCACACGCCGTAAGAGTCGAATCGCCGGATTATCCTCCGGATCGGATTCGGTCTCATTAGAGACGGCAATCCTGATCCCGGTGAAGACCAGGAAGGCCCCAAAGACATACATGACCCAGTGAAAATGGTGCAGCAGTGTGGCGCCGACGGCAATGAAAATGCCGCGCATGACGAGCGCACCGAGAATCCCCCAGAACAGAATACGGTGCTGATACGCCAGGGGAACGGAAAAGTAGGAAAAGATCAGCAGGAAGACAAAGATATTGTCAACGCTGAGCGATTTTTCAATCAAATAACCGGCCAGAAATTCCAGGGCCGGTTCAGACCCACTGGTGTAATAAATTCCAGCGTTAAAGACCAGGGACAGGCCGATCCAGACAAGACTCCAGATACCGGCCTCTTTGCGTGACACCTCGCGGGCTTCACGATGGAAAACCCCCAGGTCCAGGAACAGCAAGACGAGAACAATAACAGTGAAACCGATCCATAGACCAATACTGGCTGACATGCGTGCGCTCGTGAGTTTGGCGGTCTGCGGCGGTTACATTTCCCCGGTTAAATTCTGATAAATTTCCTGGTAGCGGGAGGCAGCCTGATCGATAATATCCTGCGGCAAATGCGGTGCGGGTGGTCTGCGGTCCCAGCCCAGGGAAATCAGATAATTCCGAATAATCTGTTTGTCGTAGCTGTCCTGGGATTGACCGGGCTGGTAGCTTGCGATCCGCCAAAAGCGCGACGAGTCCGGCGTAAAGGCTTCATCAATAAGAATGAGTTGGCCGTCGCACTGACCGAACTCGAATTTCGTATCTGCCAGGAAAAAGCCTTTGGTTTCCGCATAGGCGTGGGCGTTGGTGTACAGGGCCACGCTGAGGTCCCGCACTTGAGCGGCCAGGTCCGCGCCAATTAAGCGTTCGACTTCCGCAAAGGCAATATTCTCGTCATGCTCGCCCTCCGGGGCTTTTGTTGAGGGGGTAAAGATGGGCTCGGGCAAGCGTGCGCTCTCCTGTAGTCCCGGAGGCAGCGGAATACTGCACACGGTTCCACTCGCCCGGTATTCCTGCCAGCCAGACCCGGCCAGGTAGCCCCGAACGATACACTCAACCGGTAACGGTTCCGCTTTTTTGACCAACATGGAGCGACCGGCCAGGCTGTCACGAGCGGACTGAAAAACAGCCGGGAACGCATCAACGTCAACAGCAATGAGATGGTGCGGCACGATGTCGGCCAGGCGCTCAAACCAAAAGCGCGACACTTGGGTCAGGACCCGTCCCTTGCCCGGTATGCCTTCGTGCAGTACGACATCGAAGGCCGAGACCCGGTCGGTTGCCACGATCAATAGATGCTCGTCGGTTTCGTAAATATCGCGGACTTTCCCACGGCGGGGTGGTGGGAGTCCCTCGACACTCGTTTTTAATATAATGGGTTCGGTCATGACGCTGTTTTCTCTCTCCTGGACAAATCCAATACAATCAGAATGGACGATATTGTAATTCTAGCAGACTGACGATTCTTCTCTACATCCCCCAGGACCGGGCTGTCCCTCAATCTTCGGATTGGGTCGGACCAATTCGGATCATGAGCTATTATAGCTCAAATAACGCTGGCCTGCTTCAAAGCTGAGAGACGGTCTGCCTCAAGCCCGAGCTCGCCACCATATACCTCGCTGTTGTGCTCGCCCAGGAGGGGCGGACGGCGGGCAATGCGCCACGGCGTTGTCGTAAAGTGGATGGGACCGCCGGGGTATTGCACCGTGCGGCCTAACTCTGGGTGTTCAATAGCGGAGAAAAAGCCGCGGTCGTTCAACTGGGGATCATCTACCAAGGCTTCGGGTGGTCGGACCATGGCGTACGGAATACGTCGGAGTTGGGCGCCTTCCATGAGTTCGGCCACGCTGTAGTCTTTGGCCCAGTCATCGAGGATATCAAACAGGTGTTCGGCGTGCTCTTTTCGATAGGTCAGGTCTTCCCAGCGTGTATCCTCAAGGTCCTGGGCTTTCCCGTCTCCATTGACCCATTCGACCAGCGAGGTCCAATCTCCCAACGAGCAGTGCATGACATAGCCGTCACGACATCGAGCCACGCGAAAATAGCGACTCCAGTGCAGGCTGCCGCGCCGACTCTCAATGCCCAGCCCCTGGTGATAAAACGGCGCCACATGTTCGACTGCCCCGGCGACGGCTTCCTGCATGCTGACGTCCACCCACTGGCCTTCGCCAAGGTTGTCCCGCGCCAACAGGGCCAACAGCGTACCGATCGCGGCAAAAAAGGAGGCACTATGGTAGGCTTGCAGGCCCAGGGCGTGCAGCGGTGGCTCATCGGGAAACCCATTGGTCCAGATCATGCCGCCCAGGGCCTCGGCCACCATGTCCGAGGAGCGATAGGCTTGGTAGGGTCCGGTCTGCCCAAAGGGCGTAATCGAGGTGAGCACTAGATTGGGGTTGAGTTGCTTCAGCTCGTCATAGCCCAGGCCGAGTCGGGCGAGTGTCCCTGGCGCAGCTGACTCGACCAGAACGTCCGCTTTTGCCGCTAGTTGCTTGACCAACTCCTGGCCGGCTTGCTGGTTCAGATCGAGGGTGACGCCCCGTTTGCTGGTATTATAGAACCAAAACAGCAGGCTCCGCTCGGGGTGGGGCTGGCCGTCGAGAAAGGGACCGGTGCGACGCGTGGGGTCTCCCTCCGGTGGCTCGATCTTGATGACATCCGCCCCCATATCGCCGAAGAGTTTGGCGCACAGAGCGCCTTTGATGTCGGTCAGGTCAAGAATCCGCAGTCCAGCCAAGGCAGTCATGCAGGAGCACTCCCTCTTCTTGCTACAATTTGACAAACACGTCTCTGGCCTCTTCGCTGGTCAGTTGGGAGACGCTCGTAATTCTATCGCTGAAAGGTGTGAGCGAACCAAGCGAACTGGTGCCAACATCGATCAGAATCGAGAAGAGCGAGAAGCCGAGCGCGCTCTTCTCCGTGGCAAAACGTTCGGCCCATTCGGCGTGGACGCGGCATTCGCCATCGGTAATAAACACGATATCACTCCGCTGAAAACGAGCCTCCTGAAAGAGGGAACGTGTCCTTCCTTGACGGGCAGATGCGGGACACGTTCCCTCTTTGATACATGCCAGGGCCGCGTCGAGGGGTTTTTCAAAATCGGTCCCCCCGCCGGGGAAGTATTCGGCCAGCTCCAGAACCTTGTCCATGTCCGCTTCATAGCGCACCCGCGTATTGAGATCGACGCTGTACAGGGGTGCATCCGCGGACGAGAAACAAATCGCCCGAAACCGGCGTCGTTCGCGCCGGGCAATTTCAAGCAGCGTGAGCGTAAGCGCTTTGGCCCAGACTTCTTTGTCTCCCTGCATGGACGAGCTGCCGTCGAGACAGACGATAAGCGGGCCTCTGCCCTGCGCCTCCACTCCGCGCAGGTCGTACTGTAAGAGCTCATTATCCACAAAGCGCCGGATAAAGTCCTGGCGTAACAGGGGATGCTGTAAGCTCACCAGTTCGTGGGGGAGCAAGCGGCTGAGTTCGGCTCCAATGCCCACCTCGAAGACCTCGTCATTGGTGCGTTCAAAGTTTTTCCGCCGCAAGGCGAGCGCCTGGTGCTTCATCCGCCCGACCATCTTGGCAAGCTTTTTCAGCTTGTCGTTCCCAGCCAGACGCTTTCCCAGCTCAATCTGGCTGCTGGGGGAAGACTGGTAGCCACCACCAATGGCCAGTCCCCACGACTCGGCCTCCTGGGTCGCGTCATCGAGATTTTGCGCAACCGTAATCGCTTCTTTAAGAAAACGATTGTGGGTCTCCGTGTGTACCCGGGACAGGTCTTGGTCGAGCTGTTTGGCTAGGCGTCGCAGCCGGGTGTCTTCGGCCCGCGCCTGGCTGGCCATACGCTCGGCCGTCTGTTCGAGCATCTCTGTGGCTTCTTGTGAACCGTCGGCCGCAGTATCCGCTTGTTCAGCGAGTTCTTTTGCATTCCGGGCTTCGTCGATGCGTTCCTGTACCAGCGCTTCTTGCTTCTCTACGTTCCAGACATCGAGTAAGTCGCGCCGGGTCAGTGGCTTTTCAGATTTCAGCACGCGCAGCGCCCCTTCGCCCAAGAGCACGGCGGCCAGTCCGGCCTGCCCTTCATCCAGGACGGTGGCTTCTCGAAGCAGGTTCGCCAGCTTGCCGGTATGCAGCGCGGTGAGCAACTCTCGGTTCACCGCCGCGCTGGGGAGCACGTTGTCAGCCTTGAAAAAGACGACATTATATTTGAACAGCGCACAAAAAAGGTCGCGCAGGAGCGCATCAAAGTGAGGCAGGAGAGGCGCGCCGCTTTCTTCTAGGGTACGTAAAGAGGGGGATGCAGCGCGGAGCTTCTGATAGACCGCCCGGTCATACGAGTCGCTCTCAACCCAGGATACATTGTCTGGAAGAGGCTCCGGTGGAGGGAGGGCGAATGTGGATTTTTTCTTGGCGCGCCGACGCGGCATGGTGATCCTATGGTGATATTGCGGACGTCTCAGAGCCGTTCTAATAACCGGCCCTGGATGTCTTGAATCTCTCGTTTGGCCCTTTCAACCTTATCGATGGCGCGCCCGACCTCCTGGACGTGTTGGTGGATTTCCTCCACCTTGGTCAGAATATTCCGAATTTTGGTATGCGCCTCAATGATCGCGCGGGCGCGCTGCTCGGCGTCCTCCCAGGGCCGCTCGGCATAGTCACGCAACTCCCTGGTTTGAAACAGGAGCTCCTGCACCTCATCCTCATAGCCATGAATCAAGCCATGGATCACGCTATGCACAGCGGCCTGCTCCGACGGCTCCTTCCATAAAACGTGTTCAAGAAAGAAGACATCAGTTTCGGTGACGATATGGCGTCCATCCAGGCAGGCCACGGCTTGCAGCAGACCGACACTCTGACGGTAGCGACGGTCGGACGCGATAATATCTTGTGTCCGCAGCTCTCGGCGCAGCTCGGCGATGACCCCAAGAACCGCGTCAGGGACGGTGACGGCTCGGGCCTCGGTCTGCAATTGGCGCAGCTCGTCGAGGGTCAGCGTTGTGCGCTCAGCCGGTTTGTGCGCCTGGAGCATGTGCAGAAAGCGAAAGTCCTCCTGGATATAATCCACGCCAAAGCGCAGCAGGAAGCGGTCGTATAGCGCGACGAGTTCATCGTCCTCGGGGAGTTCATTGCTGGCCCCGAAGAGCGTCAGGAGCGGCACCGCCGCTGCCTCTTTGCCATTGTGAAAGACCCGCTCGTTGATAATGCTGAGGATCGCGTTCAATATCGATGAACTGGACTTGAAGACCTCGTCCAAAAAGGCGATGTGCGCCTCGGGCAGTTTGTTATCCGTGACCCGGCGGTAGTCGTCAGCTTCGAGCGCCTTGAGGCTGACCGCTCCAAAGAGTTCTTCCGGCGTCGTGAATTTCGTCAACAACCACTGGAAATAGTGCGCCCCGGTAATCCGCCGACACAGCTCATCCGCCAGCATCGACTTGGCCGTCCCCGGAGGGCCGATAATCAGGACATGCTGCGAGGCTAACAAGGCCGCCAACGCGCCATCGATGAGGGCGTGCCGTTCGAGGAAACTCTGTTGGAGCTCTGCGCGGATTTTTTGCAGTTTTTCTTGCGGAGTCACGAGCCTAATCCTTCATCCCTCTCTTCAGGAGAGCAAGCCTACGCTAGCAGATAGGCGGGAGCGCCTCAATTCCGAAGAAACTCTCCTCATGTTCCCGGCAGACCTCTAGCGCCCGTATAGCTGGATCGTTTATAACAATCCCCGACAATACTCTTCATTCTTGTAAGGAGGGAAGTATGGCATTAGCGCTTGATGGTGTAAAAGTTCTTGAACTCACGCGGGTCGGGCCGGGTGCATTCTGTACCATGATGTTGGCCGACATGGGCGCCGAAGTGTTGAAAATCGAGCCGCCCCCTACCGGAAAGCTGGCCGGTTCGGGGGCGTCACCCAAGCCGGATGAGGCTCGCAAACTGGCCACCAACTTCACGAATCGGAACAAAAAGAGCCTCACCCTGAATCTGAAAGACCCGGCCGGACAGGAGGTCTTGCACGCCCTAGCCAAGGAGTACGACGTGCTGGTCGAAGGCTTCCGGCCTGGCGTGATGCAGCGGCTGGGCGGTGACTATGAGACCCTGCGGGCAATCAACCCCGGCCTCGTCTACTGCTCTTTGAGCGGCTACGGCCAGGACGGCCCGTACCGGAATTTCCCGGCCCACGACCTGAATTATCTCTCTTTGAGCGGTGTCCTGGACCTGATTGGACCAGCCGAGGGGCCGCCCTCCATTCCGCTGAATATTATTGCCGACTATGCCGGCGCCTCCATGCACGGCGCGTTGGGGATCATGTTTGCCCTGTTTGCTCGACAACAGACCGGCCAGGGGCAGTTGGTTGATATTTCCTATCTGGACACCACGATTTCATTGCTCGCGGCCACGCCGAATGTCCGTGATTATTTTGCCGACGGGATCATGCCGGGCCGGGCTAAGGGGGTCTTTGGCGGTGGGTACGCCTATTACAGTGTGTATCAGACCAAAGACGGCAAACAGCTCTCCATCGGCTGCACCGAGCCCTGGCTGTGGAATAATGTCTGTGACGCGCTGGACCGCCCGGATTGGAAGGACTGCGGCATGAAGATGGGAGATTTCTCTCAGCATTCAACCGAGCGTCATCAGCAGGTGAAAAAAGAATTCCAGGACATACTGCTCACCAAAACACGCGATGAGTGGTATGATTTCTTCACGCAAGCCGATGTGTGTGTCGGAAAAGTCTACGATGTGCCTGAAGTCTTTGAAGACCCACAAGTGAGGCATCGCGAGATGGCGGTTGAGCTTGATCATCCCCAAGCCGGAAAAGTGACCCAGGCCGGCGTGGCCATTAAGCTGTCGGACACACCGGGCTCGATCCGTTCCTTTGCGCCCGCGCTCGGGCAGCATACGGACGAAGTCCTGGGCGACGTGGGCCTGAGCGCCCAGCAAATCGCCCAGCTCCGCGAGAAACAGGTGGTGTAGCAATAGGAACTGGGGTTAGGGGTTAGGGACTGGGGAAGCCAACCCCTAACCCCCAGCCCCCAATCCCTAACCCATGCGCCTGTCATTCGACCTTGGGACGCTTGTGCTCTACGACCCGCCCGCAGGGTTTATCCCCCCCACCTGCTTCCAATGGGACGGCCGGGTCGATCGTTGGCGGACCCAAGCCCATTACTATCGTCAGGTTGTTGAGACCTTCAGGCAGCACGACACTGCCTATACGAACGCCGCACCGGCTTACCGCACACTGACCCTGTCCAGTCGCTTGACACAGACACCGCGACCGTTTCAGAGCGACGCGCTGGAGGCATGGGCCAACGCGGGACGGCACGGCACGGTCATTCTGCCGACCGGTGCCGGGAAGAGCTATGTCGGCCAAAAGGCTATAGAAATCGTCCAGCGGAGCACCCTGGTTGTTGCCCCCACGATTGATCTCATGAATCAGTGGTACGACCTGCTGTGCGCGGCGTTTGGTGAAACCATCGGGCTTATTGGCGGGGGGTATTATGAAATTGAAGATCTGACGGTAACAACCTATAGCAGCGCCTATCGGCATATGGACCGCCTGGGCAACCGGTGGGGCCTGGTCATATTTGACGAATGCCACCACCTGCCGGGCGAAGTGTATAGCCATGCCGCGGAGATGTGTCTGGCGCCCTACCGCCTAGGCTTAACGGCGACGCCGGAACGGGCCGACGGGCGTGAGGCGCTGCTCGATACCCTCATTGGCCCGCAGGTGTATGCCCAAGGGATTACCGAGCTGGCCGGAGAGTATCTGTCCGACTACGTCGTTGAACGCCTCAAGGTTACGCTCACGCCAGAGGAGGAAGAGGAATACCGTCAGGCCCGTAGTACGTTCTATGATTTTATTGTGGATCACGGCATCGTCCTGGACGGCTTAGCCGGCTGGCATCGCTTTATCCGTGAAAGCGCAGCGAGTCGGAAGGGCCGCAGTGCCCTGCTCGCCCACCAGCGGGCAAAAAAGCTGGCGCTAGGCACCCAGGCCAAGCTGCGTACCCTTGATTTCCTGCTGAAAAAGCACGCCCGTGACCGGACCCTTATTTTCACCAGTGATAATGATACGGTCCACGCGATCTCGGCCGCGTTTTTGATTCCTGCCCTCACCCACCAAACGCCAACAAAGGAGCGCAAAGCCATACTCGAAGCCTTTAACCACGGGGAGTATCTGGCCCTGGCCACGTCAAAAGTGTTGAACGAAGGCGTGAATATCCCGGAGGCCAGTGTCGCCATTATTCTGTCCGGTTCCGGTTCAACCCGCGAGCACGTACAGCGTCTGGGCCGCATTCTGCGCAAACGGGAAGGTAAGCAGGCGATTTTGTACGAAATCATTACCGCGGGAACGGTGGAAGAACGTATCAGTGAGCGGCGACGTCAACACGCTGCCTACCAAGTCTAAACAATGGGAGAGAAGAGAGAAGCGCAATGGTTCAGGAAAACAGCTCGCTCATTCACCTGCCGAATCTTATTGGTTTTCTGCGCGACAGGCTCCCCCTGACGGAGGGCGACATCAGGATAGAAAGACACCAAGCCGGCTATTCAAATGAAACGTTTTTTGTTTCCTGGGGAGACAAACGCTGGGTCCTGCGGCGTCCGCCGAGCGGCGACCTCCTGCCGACCGCCCACGATATGCTGCGCGAATACCGGGTGCTGTCGGCCCTGTCCGGCTTTGATGTGCGGACTCCACAGCCGGTGATAGCGTGTGAAGATCGGGACGTTCTCGGCGTTCCCTTTTATCTGATGCAGCGGGTGGACGGTATCGTGATCCGTGAAACCCTCCCGGAAGTTTTTGCCTCCCAGGAAGAGTGCCAACGACTCGGCGAAGAATTAATCGACGCCCTCGCCGAACTCCACGCCGTGCACTGGCAGGGCACGGACCTGGAAAACATTGGCCGGCCGCAGGGCTATCTTGAGCGCCAACTTAAACGCTGGACCAAACAGTATGCGCTGACCGTGCCGCATACCCGGCCATTGCCCGGCCTCAAGGAAGTCGGCGACTGGCTGCAACAGCGGCTGCCGCCGGCGAGCGAAGCCACGCTGGTGCACGGGGATTATAAGGTCGATAACGTGATGTTTCGGGCGTCCGCCCCGGCCCGCCTCGTCGCCATCTTCGACTGGGAAATGGCGACCCTCGGCGACCCGCTGACCGACCTCGGTTGGCTGCTCAGCTTCTGGGGACCCACCGGTGATGAGCGAGACACCCCGGACCTGATTGACAGCAATGCCATGACCCAGTTGCCGGGCTTTTTATCCCGCGAAGAGATGGCCGCGCGCTATGCCCAGCGCACCGGTCGGACCATGGAACACTTTCCCTTCTATCGCTGCCTGGCGGTCTGGAAGTACGCCATCATTCTGGAGGGCCTGTATCGACACTATCTCGAAGGAACCGCGGCCAATCCGAAGGCCGCCGAGTTTGCGTGGAAGGTGCCTCAGCTCGTGCAGCGCGCCCAGCGGATTATGGCCGAGGCCGGTTGAGCACGGCGTTAGGAACCTTACGCTGTCTTACCATCAGCAGGTCAGATGGGATGGGCAGTTAGGTATCCTTTTCCAGTATTGTCGTGCGGGATCGCCTCAGGTGGTTGCCTGTGTTGGCCCTGGTCTTGTGGTGGAAACGGGCGAAGCGAATAAACTAGATTGGCGCGTTGTATACCGCACCGGCTTGTTGTGCTTTTCGAGTGCACCTTCATCGACGAGCCGTTTCAACCATATTGCGGTTTGACGGGGTGTGAGCGCCAATTCAGACGCGATCTCTGCGGCCGTTCTGGGATTTCCGGCGATACGAAGGATTGATGTCCGCACGACCTGAAAGAGATCATCGGCCGGACACGAGGCCGAATTCCCATCCTCCGAAGCAGTTCCCTGCACAGTCTGTAGGACCGGTGGCGGATTGGGTGTCATCGCCGATTCGGTTGTCTTTTGTTGGTCGGAAACGAACGAAATTTCGTTTTGCTCCTGGGCATTCTGTGGATTCAAAAAGTCCACGTTTAATGCAGTGTCAAGGCTATCGGCATCATTCGGGTTCGGCCAAAGTAAGGCTCCCTTCTTCGCTAAGGCGTTAAGACCTTCAGATGGCGCTCCGGTCGAGCGCACATAAATAGGCGTTAGAGGTAGATTGTCCAATTGTTCGGTTGCACCGGCCCATGTTCCCCCTTTATTCAAGTCAGCGTTTACAACAAGGACAGCATCGGCCAAGGCGTAGAGTAGTTTGTTGCGCTGCATCGCGTGTCCGACATTAAACCGGGAGCTAGGATCATAGGGAGAGATCAGGACGAGGCGTTCGTTCAGCAACGGGCCGCGGTTGGCTCGATGCAGAACTTTTGCTTCGAGGCTGTCCGGTATCACTCCGACTACGCGTCCGCCGACATCTAATGCACCTCGCATAGCTGCATCGTCGACTCCTCGCGCCCCGCCCGAAACCAGGGTCCTCCCAGCTGTAGCAGTCAGACCGCCGATCTTTCGCGTGTATACGACCAATTCATCCTCTACGTTGCGTGAACCCACCACGGCCAAGCCTCCCGTGTCCAGAATTTCAGGCGATCCACAGCCGTAGAGCAAGGCCGGTGAGTTCTCTTTGAGTCGGGCCTTGAGCCGTTGCGGGTATTCGCTGTCGGCACGACTCATGACCCAGATTGCGCGGGATCGCCAACGTTCGATCGCTAGGCTCAGAAGGAAGCCTCGGCCGAGGAGACTCTTGAGGCGCTCCTTGTTTATGGTTCGATCGCATTCCTCAAGGAGTAAGTCGGCATCTGCTGTCAGAAGGTCGGCAGGTTCTCTCTCTAGAGCTCGAAGCTGTCGAGCCAGCTTTGAATACTCTCCAGGAGTAAGCAGATTGCCGATTTTATTGCCACGACCAGTGAGCAGGGGTGCAGTCAAAAGCAGGATGGCCTGGGTGTTGGGAGAGAGGACATCATTCATTAGCCACCTCCGGTCTGTGCCAGCGCTAGTGGCCATACTTCGCCGCTCCCCTGTGAGCGAAGTAGCCATGTAGTGACAGTGAAGGTCCATCTTGAGTCCACCATATCGTCTACGAGGAGTACAGGTTCGGAGGGCGGTCTTTCCGTCAATTCAAAAGAACCATCGACATTGCGCGCCTGTTGCACGCTGTTCTCCATCAATTTTTGCTCTGAACCGTCTTTCGTCTTTATGAGGAGAGGCTTAAACGGGAGCTTGAGTGCTGCGGCAAGGCGTTGGGCGAAGTTGGGCACCAAGTGTGGATGACGGCGTGAGGGAATGCAGGTGACCCATTGTGGAGCCGGTCTCGGGTCCCAATCTCTGACAAGTTCTATGCAGGCATCCACCAGTTTATTGGAGAAATAGGTGTCCTGATATTTTCCGCGCCGTACCGAGTCTCCCCATCCAGAGTCCTCCCATATGCAGAGCGCTTTGCCAGGTTGAGCCTGGAGGTTGTCGGGTATTCTTCCAGTGAGATGGTAGTGCGGCAGGCCACCGGTAGGCCACTGCTTTCTCGGTTCGATAGGCCGGCTGATGTGTCGCAGGAAAGCGCTAGCCTCTTCTACCAACCTCGGATTCGGTGCCGTGGGTAAGGGAACCAATTCCAGAGGAGCAGACTGATTGGGACTTCCATCCAATGCACGGATTAGAAACTCCATATGTCCAGAAGTTAGCCCGACATACTCTTGCATCTGCGCCTGCTCCTCCCATCGTAATTCCGTGAGCCGCTTTACTCGTTCCCAGAAACTGTTTCCAAGGGTTGCTGCGGTGAGCTGCCAAATCGATCCCGCCTTGACAATCGGCGGTGGCGCTTCGAGTGATAGCAATTGAAGGGTCTTCTCAGTCCTGCCTCGGCTTATATTGACCTTGCCTTGAAGCTGACTCAGAGATAACCCTTCGGGCGCTTCGTTCAGAGCGTCGAACACCTGCTGTACCTCATCAGGAGTGGGAAACGCGCTCTCAATGAAATAATCCATGATCCGGTTTTCTTCTTCACCACTCAGCAATACGCCATAGGCCGAATCCAGCGCCCGCCCCGCCCGCCCCACTTGCTGATAATAGGCCACTGCGGAGCCAGGGCTCTGAAAGTGAATCACGAAGGCAAGGTCCGGCTTGTCGAAGCCCATACCCAGAGCAGTCGTCGCCACCAGTGCCTTCACTTGGTTATCTAGGAGGGCCTGCTCTAATGCAGGACGGCGCTTACCCGTATTAGCTGTATAGGCTTCTACATTGATACCGCGCGACCGCAGCCACTCCGCTACCAAGTTCGCATCGCGTACCGTAAGCGTGTAGATAATTCCGTGGCCTGAGAACTCTGGTACGTGTTCTGCCAGCCAAGCGAGCCGTTCTGTTTGGCTCGGCATATGAATGGTCTGAAGCATGAGGGAGGGTCGGCCTAGGTCGCCACGGGAAATGTTGAGATCGGGACCCAGCGCTGTCTCTAGGTCCTGCATGACTCGGTCGTTCGCTGTCGCGGTCGTTGCCAGCAGCCGGAGATTGGCCGGCAGGTCACGTGTTATGCGCTCAATCAATCGGTAATGAGGACGGAAGTCGTGACCCCAGTCTGATATACAGTGCGCCTCGTCAATGACGAGTAGTGAAAGACGATTGCCGATCTCTGCCAAGACTTCGGTTCGAAATTTCTCGTTGGCTAGCCGTTCAGGCGAGATGAGCAAGATGTCCACATTATCCCCCAGAGTCGCCCTGGTGATTTCCTCCCATTCATCAGTATTGTCAGAGTTGATCGTCTCGGCCCGAACCTCCATGCGATTTGCGGCTGCAATCTGATTACGCATCAGGGCAAGTAGAGGAGATATAAGCAAGGCCGGACCGAAGCCGGCTTCTCGTAACAGCTTGGTGGCTATGAAATAGACAAAGCTTTTTCCCCAGCCCGTCTTCTGAACGAGGAGAAGTCGGCCGGGTTCTTCAATTATGTGGCGTATGGCTTCTTCCTGGCCTTCACGAAACGTCGCGTCGGAACGCCTCACACCAAGGCGCAGCAAATTCAACGATCTATCAGCTTTATAGCGCATTACTCATGTCTCAGTACCCACTTACACCTTCCGAAATTCCTCCGCAATCGGCGTCTTGACTTCCAGCAGACTGAAGCATTTACCTGTGTCGTTATATCGAGTTTGAGACCCTTCACTAGGGCTTTGCGAGGTTTTCGCGGGGGGCAGGCTGCTATCTTGTTACTTGGAACTTACCTGTACGGTTCCTGGGGCCGGTTTACGAACACACGGTAGAAGCCCAGCATATGTTCCGCTGAATTGGGTTCAGTAGTGACTTCACCCTCTGAGCAGTAACTCCTTGGCCCGGCCAAAAAGCGTCTTGACCGACGGGGCGATCAGGTCCCATTCGGGGTCGTGGCGCTTGCCGCGCCGGTGCAGCATCACGTTAAAGCAACTGATCGCTCCAAAGCGATAGCCGGCCAGTGCCCGATACCAATTGATATCGGGGACCCTCCGTTGCATGCCCTCTTCGTACAAAGCCACGAGTTCGTCAATCGGCGGGATGCTTGGGATTGGCCGGCGTTCGGCATCCCAGCTTTCCGGGTCAATAAAGACCAGCAGCCAGCCGAGGTCGAGCAGATGCCCGCTGATACCGGAAATCTCCCAATCCAGGAGGGCAACCAGTTGCTCGCCCGCGGGCTGTAAAGAGGAAACCTGTCCCGCATCTGCCGGTCGAGGAAGGACAGGTTTCCTCTTTTTGTCAAACAGCAGGTTGGTTCCCTGATAGTCGCCATGAAAAAGGCCGATTGGAGGGTCTGCGGGCTGGTGGGTCAGCAGGAGGGTGCGTACCTCTTCGCCCCAGGTAACCCATTCCGGCTCCGCGGCTTTGGCTAAAATCGGGTCCCAGAAGCGGATTTCCTGTTCGAGCGAGCGGGGTGCTTCCCAGCCCGCCAGTTCGGTTTTCCAATCGAGTTGGTGGACCTGGACTAAAGCCTGCACCCCTTGCCGGTAGAGTAGCGCAACAGCCTCGGCGACCCGATCAAACGATGCGTCGGGTTCCCAGACGTGGAAGGTGCGACCGGGCAGGCGTTCGACCATCAGGTAGGGCACCTCGAACCAGCGCAGGTCGTCGCCTGTCCACCGCACTTCCGGGACAGGCACCCCGTTCTTCTTGAGCGCGCGCAGTAAAGGCGCTTGGCGTAGGACATCCGTATTCCCACTTTGGCGAACGCCTTTGGGTGGCAGACGCATAACCAGAGATTCGTGCTCGGGTTGTCCGTCTTTTTCATACGCCACGGTGAAGCCAAAACTCAGCCCGGCATGGCCCGGCATGGCCTCAACTTGGTGGACGCTTGCGTCTTGTCCATAATGGCTCAGACAGAATGCTTGTAATTGTTGAGTGAGGACAGGTATCTCAACAGCCATACGGTTCTCCTTGGTGCGCAGCCTTTCCCCTCAATCGCTTCGGCTACTTGAGAAGGACGGGGAAACATGTTTGCGCATGCAACCATATTCCAACCCGACTGCCTAGGGCGTGTCATCAGTTAGCAAGAATGTCGGGATTATCCTACCCTGCTGCGCTATAGTGCTCGCAGTAGCCAGAGCGAGGAGGCTTGTCAGTATGACGAAGCGGTATGCCCTGCGGGATGACCAGTGGGAGCGGATTCAGGGGCTCTTGCCAGGGCGAGCGGGCCATGTGGGGGGCACGGCGCAGGATAACCGCCGGTTTGTGGACGCGGTCCTGTACCGCTATCGGGCCGGCATTCCCTGGCGTGACCTCCCCATACGGTTTGGGGATTTTCGGGTGATTCATACCCGGCATATGCGCTGGAGTCGGAGTGGGGTGTGGGAGCGGGTGTTCCAGCACCTCGCAGCCGACGCGGACAACGAATACGCCATGATCGATGCCACGATTATCCGCGCCCATCAACATGCCGCCGGGGCAAAAGGGGGGACCCAGAGACGGAATGCCTTGGCCGCTCCCGAGGGGGGTTGAGTACCAAACTCCACGCGACCTGTGATGCCCTGGGCAATCCGACCAGCTTCCATCTCACGCCGGGCCACGCCTCGGACCTCGCTGGCGCGGATGCGCTGCTCCCGGATTTGGTGCAGCACGTCCATGCCCTGCTCGCGGATAGAGCCTATGATGCCCAAGAGCGCGTCCTTGACGTATTGGAGCAGGCGGGCGTGACGATTGTTATTCCCCCCAAAACGAATCGGCGCCAGCCACGCCCCTATGATACGCACCTCTATCAGGCACGCCATCTGATTGAAAACTTCTTCGCTAAACTCAAACAATATCGGGCGCTTGCCACCCGCTATGACAAACGCGCTGTCAGCTTTCTGGGAGCTATCTATCTCGCGGCCTCGGTGATCCTCCTTAACTGATGACACCCCCTAGGTCCTCATATACGAAGCGCCATTCACATCGACAATAGTCCCGGTTGCAAAATTTGCCTCGCCCGAGGCGAGAAAGGCGACTATGGCAGCGACCTCTTCCGGCTTGCCCACTCGGCCGAGTGGGCTCTGCTGGCGAATGGCTTCGCCCCGAGGGCTGGCAAGAATAGACGCGGACATATCGGTTTCCACAAAACCTGGGGCAACAACGTACACAAAGATGTTATGCGGGGCGAAGGCCTGGGCCAGCGATTGGCTCATGGCATTGAGGGCGGCCTTACTCGCCGCGTAGGCCGGCGCTTTGGGCGTTCCCCGAAAAGCGCCCCGGGAGGAGATATTCACTATTTGCCCGCCGCTGTGCTCTGCCATATGCCGTGCGGCCCAGAACATGACATTGGCCGGGCCGACCAGGTTGGTGTCGAGCGAGCGCTGCCACACGTCGTTCCACACCTCGTAGTCAACACGAAGCGGCGGCTGCCACTCGTTGATAGCGGCGTTGTTCACAACTATCTGGAGTCTGCCCATCTGGCTGAGCACCGCAGCCATCAGCGCTTCCACGGCCTGTGCGTCGGCAAGGTCGGCTTGAAAGACCTGATGCGCGCCGTCAGGTAAGATTGCCAGGGTGTGCTTAGCCGCTTCCCGGTTTTGATTGTAGTGAATGGCTATATGCGCCCCTTCTTGGGCCAGTTTGAGCGCAACGGCTCGACCGATACCTCGTGACGCGCCGGTCACGAGTGCTACTTTTTCTGCTAGGGCCATACGCCTCTCTCCTTCCTGTGCTATGCGGCTTGTGCCTCACGCTCAGCCACAAGCGCCCGGATTCTCGGGATGAGCTCTTGGCCAAATTCCGTTACGTCATTAAACGGATCAAATCCACGGATGAGCACACCGCGCATGCCCAAGTCGTAATAGGCGGCGATGGATTCTGCGACTTGCTCAGGAGTCCCGACCAAGGCCGTGGTATTACCGCTTGCCCCGGAGATCTTCACCAGGCCCATCCACAGGCGTTCATCATAGACCTCTTGCTCGTCAGCCAACTGGGTCAGGCGACGGCTAAACTCAGCTTCGACCTTGAGAGGTAATCGAGGACGAGACTCTTCTAAACGAGCCAGGATCCCACGCGCTTTGTCCCACGCTGCTCCCTCAGTCGGCGCGATAATCGGTCGGAGAGACACATTAAAACGGGGCTGGCGGTTATACCCTGCCGCTGCTGCGGAGATACGGTCCATCATGGCTTTCACCGAGGCGCGTGGCTCGCCAAAGAGGGCATACACATCAGCATGCCTGGCTCCAACCTGAATCGCAGCATCAGAGGCTCCCCCAAAATAGATGGGCACATGGGGCTGCTGGGCGGAGCGAACTTCAGAGAAAGCTTTCTTGACTGAGTAATAGCGTCCCTCAAAGTTGAATGGCTTGTCAGCCGTCCACATCCGGCGCAGGATCTCCAGATATTCTTCTGTCCGTACATAGCGCTCATCATGACTGAGCCAGTCACCGTCACGTTGTTGTTCAGCATCGGCTGTACCCGAAATGATGTGGAGCCACAGCCGTCCGCCGGTCAGCGTATCGCACGTGGCAGCCGTCCGCGCGGCGAGGGTCGGCATGACAAAGCCAGGACGGTGGGCGACGAGGAAGTTGAGCTGTTCGGTGTAGGCGGCAGCGTATTGGGCAACCTGAAAGCCTTCGGCAGAGGAAGACGTGTAGCCGACTAATACGGAGTCAAAACCGGCGTGCTCATGCGCCTGGGCAAAACGGCGTAGGTATTCTCGATCAATACCACCCCCAATGACGTGCACCGTGGCCCCACCACCCGGTGGGGCCACGCCGATCATACCAAGAATATTCATGGGCATACGACACCCCTTACTTTCCTTTCCTGACGTTCCTGACGCATCAAAGCTGTCCTATGGTGTTAATCCCGCTCAGCAACCCAACGGACCATAGCCCGAAATTTTTCCGCTCCGTCCTTGAGTGTGGCTGCAACATCGGTGAGGTCGTCGTAGTAGCTTGTCTCAGAGTTTTCTTCTAATGCCAGACCGGCCCGGTAGCTGTCGAGCGCCCCGCGTTCGAGCAGATTCTTATAACGTTTCACCATTACCGGGTGGTTCTGCGACATGAGCCGTGCGATGTTCAGACTCTCACGATCAAGTTCTTCGTTGGTTGCGCATACACGTTGTACCAGCCCCCAGTTGAAGGCGAGTTGGGCGTCGATCGGATACGCGGCCATTGTTGCCAGCTTGGCGTTGTTCATACCACATACCTGGGCAAGCCGCTGTGAAATGCGCCGTCCAGGGTGTACGCCGTATTTGGCGTGATTGTCCATAAAAACCGCCCGCTCTGAGGCAAGAAGCACGTCGCAACACAGCGCGATTTCAAAACCACCCGTCACCGTTGGACCATTGACCGCACCAATGATCGGAAAGGGACACTCCCACATTGCCCGAAACGGGTCGCCGGCAGGCGTGATGCCCCCTTCCAGATACTCATCGAGCTTTCCGATATCGAGCCCAACGGTGAACGCACGGCCCTCGGCGCGTAATATGACGGCTCGGACTCTGTCGTTATTCGGGTCAGGATTGCGCAGGGCAGTAATGCCGTCGAAGGCTTCTGCGAGAGCGCGCATAAAGCCACTGCTGAGTACGTTGAACTCCTGCGGATTATTCATCGTGACGACAAAGAGTCCCTCGCCTCCATTCACTTCGTCTACGAGGACGCTCTCGTTGTCGCCGTAGCTGGCAATGCGTGTTCGATCGGTCATTTCATCACCTCCTGCTTCCTGCAGATAATCGGCCCAAAGTTTTGGTCCCAGCCTGAAAATCTGAGTTGTAGAGGGAATCGGAGAGACGGAAAAGCCCGGATATCCATCAACGGCAGGGACATGGGCCGTGGCATACGGGTTAGACACATCAGAAAAGGCAGGCTATTTCATTGGGGATTGGGGGTTGGGGACTTATGGCCCTTGCTAAGTTTGTTCTGTAATCAGTAAGCATGGAGATGTGAACGGCGTGCCTGGATTCCTGCTCATCAGCCTGATTCTCCTGCCGTTACTCGGCTCGCTGGTGGCTTGGCCGGAGCGCTGGCGCCAGCGTCTGGCGCCGGCCTATAGCCTCGTTCCGATTCTTCAACTGCTGATCGTCAGCTCGTTCTGGACAACGGTCCAGGCCGGAGAGGGGATTCAGTGTTCCTGGCCGTGGGCGCCGAGCCTGGGGCTGTATCTGAGTTTCAGTCTGGACGGCCTGAGCTGGCTCTTCGCCGGTCTGATCTCGGGTGTGGGCGTGTTCGTTTTTGTCTATGCCGCGTTCTACATGGCTGACGACCCCACGCTGTCGCGCCTCTACCGTTTGTTGCTCTTGTTTAACGCCGCCATGATGGGCGTTGTGCTGGCCGATAACCTGGTCTTGTTGCTGGTTTTCTGGGAGTTGACGAGCGTCTCGTCTTTTTTGCTCATCGGTTTTCGCTCCCATCGGGCGGCGGCGTGTGAAGGCGCGAGCAAGGCGTTCGGGCTGACGGCGATTGGCGGCCTGGTCATGCTGTTCGGCATTTTGGCTGTGTATGCCGAGCACGGGACATTCGAGCTGTCGGTCCTGATTGCCAACTCCACCTCCATATCTACGGCCGCGGGACTGTGCTTCTTGGCTGCTGCTTTCACCAAGTCGGCTCAGTTTCCGTTCCACATCTGGCTGCCGTCGGCCATGGAGGCCCCCACCCCGGTGAGCGCCTATCTGCATGCCGCCACGATGGTCAAAGCCGGGCTGTATCTGATTGCTCGGCTGACGCCGCTCTTTGCGGACGATCCCACCTGGTCTGCCACGGTGACCAGTGTCGGTACGGTCACCCTGGTGTGGGGCGGCGTGTTAGCCTGCAAGCAGGTCGATCTCAAAGCCTTGCTGGCCAACTCCACCGTGAGCCAATTGGGTTTGATCGTCGTCCTGCTGGGTCTGCAAACCGAAATCGCGCTCTTTGCGGCCGTCCTGCATATTCTCAATCACGCGGCGTTCAAGGGCGCGCTGTTTCTCACCGCCGGGACGGTCGAGCACGAAGCGGGGACACGCGATATCCGTCAGCTTGGCGGCCTGCGTCCCCTCATGCCGGTCTTAACCGTGGCGGCGACATTGGCTTCCCTGTCCATGGCCGGCCTGCCGCCCTTAGGCGGTTTCCTTAGTAAAGAATTATTCTATGAGGGCGTCCTCGAAGCGGACCTGCTGCTGACAATACTGGCCGTCGCCGCCAGTTGTCTGACTTTCTTGTATTCTTTCATTTTCTTTCACGGGACGTTTTTCGGCCCGACTTTACAGCCGCCTCAGCAACAACATGCCTCCCCGCACGCCGAGCAGCACTCCACGCTGGGTCTGATTGCACCCATTGTCGTCCTGAGCGGCCTGGCCGTGCTGTTCGGGCTCGTTCCCAGTCTGGCGGAAGCCCTGGTGACGCCGGCTTTTACCGTGATTCACGGGGCTCCGCCCCAGCTTCATCTGGCCTTGTGGCATGGCCTGACGCCGGCCCTGGGCTTGAGCATCATTACGATTGCCATTGGTGGCAGCGCCTTTTTGCTGCGGCAGCGTTTTCTTGGGGCCGCACGCGAGCGCCAGGCCGCGTATTCGTTCAACCGGGTGTACAGCGATGGTCTGACCGGCTTCACCCGCCTCTTTCAGTGGACGCGGGCGCTGTACATGACCGGCTCGGTGACCGACTATGTCCGCTACCTCCTGGTCGCCCTCATTGTAGGGCTCAGTCTTCCATTATGGCATTTCTTTGCGGTAACGCCGCTCCGGGTGGACCTGGGTGGCCTGGTTCTCCCGGAATACTATGAGCTGGGGCTGGCCGGGCTGATGGTGGGTGCCGCGGTCATGTGCTGCCGGGCCCACTCGCGTATTGTCCTCGTGCTGACGCTCAGCCTGGTCGGCGCGCTCATGTCGATTTTCTTCATACTCTTCAGCGCGCCGGACCTGGCCTTAACCCAGGTCCTGGTAGAAGCGGTCGGCCTCGTCCTGTTTCTCCTGGTCCTGCGTTACTTCTCGATCATGGTCGTTGCCCCTCAGCCACACCTATCATATGCGCGTGGGCTCAATATCGGGATCAGCGTGGGTACGGGTCTCCTGGTCAGCGGGCTGCTTTTTGCTGCGACTGTCGGTCCCTCACTCCCCTCCGCTATTCCGTCTTACTATCTGTCGAACAGTCATCTCCTGGCTGGCGGATACAATGTGGTCAACGTGATCCTGGTTGATTTTCGTGGCTTTGATACCATGGGAGAGATTACGGTGTTCAGCGTGGCCGTCTTTGGCGTCCTGGCCCTGGTTGAGCTGGGCGTCCGTGGGCAGCAGCCCCTGGGCACTATGTCTATTGTGTCCTTCCCCTCGCCTATTCTGCAGTCGTTTGCCCGGCTCACCCTCCACCTCATGCTGGTCTTTGCCATTTATCTGTTGCTGCGCGGCCACAATGCGCCGGGTGGCGGATTTATCGCCGGCGTGCTCACCGCGGTGGCGATGACGTTTCAGATGATGGCTTTTCATGCGGAATCCTTCTCGCAGGAAATGCCCTGGAAGCCGCTCCAGGTGGTTGTGGTCGGGCTCCTGCTGGCCGCCGGTACGGGGCTTGGGTCGATATTCATTGGGTATCCGTTTCTGACCAGCGCGATTGGCCATTATAACTTGCCACTGCTCGGTGAGGTTGAGCTGGCCACGGCTATGGGTTTTGACATCGGGGTGTATCTCGTCGTGGTGGGCACCTCGCTGGGTATTATTCGGGCCGTTGCTGAGGATTAAACCGTGGAATTCGTGATTATCAGCGTGATCGGCGTCCTGTTTGGCTGTGGCACGTATTTGATCTTGCAGCGGCATTTATTGCGGGTGGTGGTCGGCTTGTCCTTATACTCACACGCGGCCAATCTCGCGCTCATGGTCTCGGGGGGTCTGAAGCGGGGCAATCCCCCGCTGCTGACGACTGAGGCACCCTACGTTGACCCACTCCCCCAGGCACTGGTCTTAACCGCGATTGTGATCGGTTTTGGTATGACGGCCTTTGCCACGGTCTTGGCCTTTCGGGTCAGGCAGGTGTATGGATCGGACGCAGTGGACGAATTGGCTGGGGGAGAAGAGTGAGGGGGCTCGGGGGAGACTTCCCCCGTGAAAACACATAATGGCTCCGGACTTGTTCGTCCTGTTTATTATCGGGCCGGTTGTCACGGCGGCTCTTTTAGCCGCCTTTCACAAATGGGACGTATTTCAGCGCGGGGTGAGCCTGACCGTCAGTCTGGGGCTGTGGGGGCTGTCCGTTGTGGGTCTGCTGTCTCTGTTGCAAGACGGCCAGCAGGGAATTGTCGTGCTGCGGATGGGCAATTGGGCCGCGCCCTACGGCATTATCCTGGTTGCCGACGTGCTGAGTATGACCATGGTCGTCCTGACCATGACGGTTGCGGTTGCCGTGGTGGCCTTCTCGCTGCGTACGGTTGAACAGGAGCACCAGGAGCATTTTTATTACCCGCTCTTCTTTATTCTCATCATGGGCGTGAACGGTGCCTTTCTCACTGGAGATTTATTCAATCTCTTTGTCTTTTTTGAAGTTTTGCTGATCGCGTCGTTTGCGCTCCTGGCCCTTGGCTCACAACCCGGCCAACTGCGAGAGACGGTCAAATACGTGGTCATCAATCTGATCGCCTCGACCTTTTTTCTGATCAGCTTGGCCGTGCTGTATCGAACGATGGGCACGCTCAATATGGCGGACCTGGCCTATAGGATTCAGACGAGCTCCGGGGAGCTGAACCCGACGTTGACCATTCTGTCCCTGGTCTTCCTGTTTGTGTTCGGCACCAAGGCGGCCATTTTTCCGCTCTATTTTTGGCTGCCCGGACCGTATTTCCAGCCCTCAGCGGGCTTGAGTGCGTTTTTTGGCGGGATCCTGACCAAGGTGGGCGTGTATGCCATCTTCCGCACATTTACGCTGATCTTCCGGCATGACCCGTCTACTACCCATGAACTGCTGCTTATTCTGGCTGCCCTGACCATGCTCCTGGGCGTCTTTGGGGCGCTGTCCCAGATGGATATGAAGCGGATTCTGTCCTACCACATCATCAGTCAGATCGGCTATCTCATTCTGGGTATCGGCTTGTTTACGCCGCAGTCATTGGCCGGCGCCCTGTTTTATATGGTGCCCTACGTGCTGGCCAAGTCGGCCCTCTTCCTGATTGCCGGCGTCGTGCAGGCAGCGACCGGCTCGACCCACCTCAAGGCGGTGGGTGGTCTGCAAGCTCACTCAACACCCTTGAGCGTTCTCTTTTTGCTGGCGGCCCTGAGTCTGGCCGGCATTCCTCCGTTAGCCGGGTTTTTCAGTAAATTTATCGTGTTGCAGGCAGGGATGGAGATCGGTCGTTACGGCTATGTGGGAATCGGGCTCTTGGGCGGCCTGCTGACGCTGGCCTCCATGCTCAAAATCTGGAACGGTATCTTTTGGGGCGAAGAGGTGGGCGACCGCCGGCCGGTGTCGCTCCAACCCCTCTTGCCCGGCATTGTCCTGCTCGTCTTTTTTATTATTGGGATTGGGCTGTTTCCAGGTATACTGTATCGCGTAGCGCAGACCGCCGCGGCACAGGTCGCTGACCCCCGTGTGTATATTGCGGCAGTCTTGGGGCCGGAGGTCTTTTGAATGCCGGGTTGAAAGAGTAAACGTGTCCTCCAATAGGCATGAGATGCTGGACACGTTTACTCTTTATGGAGAGCCCTCATTATGGTGACCCGTTTTCTCTTCAATATTATCCTGGCTTTCGCCTGGTGCTTGCTGCAAGATGAGATATCCTTACGTCAGATGGTGATTGGCTCTCTGGTTGGTCTCTTGGCTATGCTGTTCTTCCCACGCTCCTTTCACCAAGAGCGTCACTATTTTCGCAAGGCGGCGCTGAGCGTACGACTCGCTTTCTTCTTTGTGAAGGAACTCCTGATTGCCAATTGGGCCGTGGTCAGACAGGTCCTGGCGCTGAAACTCTCCATCCGTTCCGGCATTGTGGCCTACCCGCTGTCCTTGCAGAACGATGTGCTGATTACCTTGCTGGCGAATATGATCACCCTGACGCCGGGAACGCTGTCGGTTGAGGTGAGTCCGGATCGGCAGTTTTTATTTATTCACTTTCTCGATGTCGATGATGTGGAGGAAGAAATCCGTATCATTAAAGACGGATTTGAACGCTACCTCCTGCTCATTGCCCAATGATTACGCCATTTGTTTCCGTCGTCGTGCTGTTTGGCATTACGCTCTCGATCTTACTCAGTGCGTATCGCGTGCTGCGTGGACCCACGGTTCCCGACCGGGTTGTGGCCCTCGATAATATTTCGATCAATCTGGTTGCCGCTATTATCGTCATTTCGATCCGTGCGCAGAGCGCGCTGTATATCGATGTTGCCCTGGTGCTCGCCATTCTCTCATTTTTGGGAACGGTCGCAGCAGCCAAATATCTGCTGAGAGGAACGGCTATTGATGGAAGTCCCGTACATACTCGACGCCCTGGTTAGTGTCCTCTTGCTCCTCGGCCTGTTTTTTCTCCTGACCGGGACCTTTGGGTTGTTACGGCTGAAGGATGTGTACGCGCGCATGCACGCCACGAGTAAGAGCACGACGTTTGGCGTGGCCGGGGTGGTCCTGGCTTCGCTGCTCTACCTGCGGTATTTGGGGCTCTCCTCCGGGCTGAAAGAGTTCCTGATTATCGTCTTCCTCTTTCTGACCGCTCCGGTCGGCGCGCATATGATCGCCCGGGCCGCCTACCGGGGCGGCGTGTCGTTATGGCAGGGCGGCGTGGTTGATGATTTCAGGAAATGGCTGGAGACGAACCGGTAGAGTAGAGTCCCGCCGCCGCCTTCTTTTTCACCTGATTCAATGAAGACCTGGGATCACCTCTTTGGCAAAGAGTTCCATCGAGCGTTGACTCTTCGCCGGGTCAAGGCCGGGGAGGTGCATGCCGAGGACGAGATGCGTTGTGCGCACCTCTTGGGTAAACCGCTCAATCTCACGCCCGACCTCTTCCGGGGTGCCGATCATGGGGCTGGCGAGCAAGCGCTCGGGATGCTCCCGCAACTCAGCCGGAGGTGGCAGTTTGCTGAACTGCTCGGCACCGGGAAAGTCCTTGGCCTCGGACAGCCAGCGACCATACCAGCTCAGCATATAGTGGAGATGGTCCTGAGCCTCGTCCCAGGCTTGATCGTGGCTGGGCGCGACATACGCCCAGCGTAACTGGGCTGCATGGTAGTCTTTGGGGTCACGCCCATGCCGGCGCAACGCGGCATCATAGGCTTCCTGGACTTTCGAGGTCCCACCGCCGAGAAAGTGGCAGCCCAGGCGTGCAGCCCGCTCAACCGCCTTGGGCGCGTTGGCACCAATCCACAAGGGCGGATGCGGGCTTTGGGCCGGTTTGGGCTGAAGGCGAATATCTTTCAACTGATAGTGTTTGCCTTCATAGGAGAAGGGATCCTGGGTCCAGATGCCTTGGATGACCTCAACCCCCTCCTCCATGCGTGGGCCGCGCTCCTTGCGCGGAATGCCATAGCCGGCAAACTCGGCAAGGGCATACCCCTGTCCCAGCCCCAGGTCAAAGCGCCCGTTGGACAGGATATCCACGGTTGCCGCGTCTTCGGCAACCCGCACGGCATTATGCAGGGGTAAGAGGATCAGAAATGTTCCAATCCGCACCCGGCTCGTCATCGCGGACAGCGTCCCGGCAATCGGCAGCAACGAAGGCGAGTAGCCGTCTTCGGCAAAGTGGTGCTCAGTCAGCCAGATCGTGTCATAGCCAAGTTCCTCGGCGACCTGAGCCTGCTGCAATTGCTCAGCATAGAACTGTGTAAACGGCTTGCGCCATTGGGGGGGATTCCGAAAGGGAAAGAGTAAACCGATATCCATAAAGCTCTCCTTTTGCCTTTTGCTCACTTGAGCCAGCTTCGTTCAGATCAAATGTGGGGAAGCGCTAGATCAGCCCCGCCGCTCGCATAGTGGCAATAGCCTGGGCGTCATAGCCGAGTTCCGTCAAGACCTCAGCACTATGCTCGCCGAGCAGGGGCGCAGGCTGTAGCGGGACATCCGAAGCCGACAGTTTGATGGGATTGCCGGCCATGGTGTAGGTGCCGCGCGTGGGATGATCGAGTTCGAGGATCATGTCCCGTTCGCGCAAGTGTGGATCGTTCATGACTTCGCCCGTGTCCTGACACGCCCCGCACGGCACCCCGGCCTCGGCTAAAATCCGCATGACTTCATGTTTCGGTTTGCTCAATGTCCATGCTTCGATAAAGGCGTTCACTTCATCGGCACGCTCAACCCGGGCCTCGGGGGTGTGATAGCGCGGGTCGCCAATCAGGTCTGCCCGTTCTATGGCGCGCAGCAAGGCTTCCCACATCTGCTGCTGGGCAATAATGAACACATAGTCGTTGGACCCCCCGGGATGGCACCGATACGTCGTGGCCGGGACAAAGGCACCGAGTTGATTGCCGCTGCGTTCAACCGGCTTTCCATAACGCTGGTGGTCGCGCAGGCTGACCCGCACCAGATTCACCACCGCATCCTGCATGGACACTTCGACCTGTTGGCCGACTCCGGTGGTGTGGCGCTGCATCAGGGCGGCCAGGATACCGATGACGCAGTGCATACCGGTGCCCGAGTCTCCCACACACGACCAAGTGACGGTGGGCGGATTGTCTGGAAAACCGGTCACGCTCATCGAGCCGCCCATCGCCTGGGCCACAGGTTCAAAACTCTTGAACGAGCTATACGGCCCATACGAACCAAAACCTTTGATGCTGGCATAGACAAGACGCGGATTGAGGCGTTTGAGGCTGTCATAGCCAAACCCAAGCCGTTCCATGGTGCCGGGTCCGAAGTTCTCCAGCACGACATCTGCGGTGGCAACCAGTTTTTCAAAAGCTTGCTTGCCTTCAGGATGTTTGAGGTCAAGCGCCAGGCTGCGCTTGTTGGCATTGAAAAAAAGGAAGAAGAGACTGTCCGTCCCAGGCTGGTCATTCAGACTCACGCGGGCGATATCACCCCGTCCGGGCGGTTCGATCTTGATCACGTCAGCCCCGAGCCAGGCTAAAATCTGGCCACACGACGGGCCGGCCTGGTTGTGGGTCAGGTCAAGTACCCGGATACCATCAAGCGCAGTGCTCATTGTCTCACGCTCCCTTATTTCTCTATAGCCGTCATCCGTCTTACTTTCGCAAGCCTCTCAATTATCCCCTCCTCCCCCCTCTTTCAAGAATTAGCAATTTCAATGACTTAGAGCGCTAAACTGTTACTTTTCTTTGTTTTTGGCTTTTGCTGGACATCCAATACATTCTTGGCAGTTTGACACCTTATTCCGCGTGGTGCAAATCAGAGGGAATAATGATAAAGGCTCTTGGACAAAGCGCCCCCGAAACACATGCAGACCCTACTGAGAGAGAACACTATGCCTGCAAATAACCGTACGAGGCCAAAGATTCAAAAGCATCCGTCTAGCCGGAGCCAGGACTTCACGTTCTGCGCTGCGCCCGATTGTAATGAGCGCACCTACCGGTACATGAAGGAACGTTGGGGGAAGAAGTACCACTCTGACGAATGTCGGCAAATGACCGCAAAACTGCAACGGGAACAACGGAAGCGAGAGAAGTGGGAAAAACAGTCAGAGGTGGAGAAAGCAAAGAAAACCCTACATTGATGGGGCGTCCCGACAGTAAGTGATGCGGAGCGTCAGCCAGAAATGTCGGCTTACGCTTTGCTAAGCTGACCTACGGGACTCGTATTTAACAGCCGGCGGCTCCTCCATCCGCCGGTTCAGTTCATGCACCGACGTTTCAAGCAACTCCGCGGCCTTGGCCTCGGAAATCGCCCCTTCGGCAAGTGCCCGGAACGTGAGGCGCTCGAAACGCTTCGGCTGCTCGCCCGCCCTCGCATACGGTTCTTGGTAAGGCGGAGTACGCCACCCGAGTCGGTTAAAATCGTTGAACAGCCGCCGGAACAGGGACTCACTGAAAATACCAAGGTCTTTGCAGCGATATGTAATCGCCTGAACGCTCGTGCCAAAGAGTTGCTTCAACTCGAACAGCTCACCCCACCCGATTGACGTGCGGTGCTTCCCAATCTCTTCCCATAGAGCGTCGGCCGGCATCAGGAAGGCCCCGGCAAAGCGGTGCGCGGCCTTCTCCTCGTCCACTCTGGCCGTCACTTCCATGACCAAGTGCCCAAGCTCATGAGCCAGAGTGAAGCGCTGGCGCTCCCCCCAGTCCTTGCGGTTCACGACAATGACGGGCACCGCGCCTTTGCCGGTACGGCGGACGCGCGCCGTCAGGCCGTCGATATGGGTGAGATCAACAGCAAGGGTCTTGATCCCCTGGTCTTCCAGGAGTTCGACAACATTCGGAATCGGATCGACACCAAGGCTCCAGTGGTCCCGCAGGCTTCGGGCTGCACCGTCGGCCTCGGCAACATCACTGATGACGGGGTACGGAGCCTCGCGCGGACTGTGCCATTCCACACTATAAAGGTTCAGCAATTCTTCCACCAAAAGGTACCGCTCCAGAAGATGCAGAACCTTGGCCTCAACCTGGGACTCCTCTCGCCTGCTCGTGATTTTTTTCTTCCTGAACTCCACCGCTTCGAAGACCATGTCCTGGTCCCCAACGAGATAGTCCACCGAGACACCAAGCGCATCGGCGAGCGCAATCAGAACGCCCGAGCTGGGCATGGATTCGTTGCGTTCATATTTCCCGATTGCTTGTGCTGTGACGCGGTTTCCAATTTTAACCGCTAATGCCCTAAGAGACAGACCAGAAGCGGAGCGAGCGAGTTTAAGTCTTTGTCCTGTCATGTATCCACCCTTTGTATTTGTAGTTTACAAAATAGGATTTTTATCTGATTTAGTAAAGTCATAGATCAGATGAACCACAGGCGTAGGCCGACAGCCACGACACTGGACTCATCCTATTTCCCTCTCCCCTGGAGGGAGAGGGTTAGGGAGAGGGGGTTCCCTTTCACCCACACAATCGACAACGCGGCCCAGATCAGCGCAAATGTCGGATGGCGCTCTGCTAATCCAACCCCTCGGCTCATGAAAGGGAAGGAGGAACGGGCTCTACCCACCTTTATTGCAAGGGATCGACAATAGTAAGAAATGGGAATCGATAGAAGTCGGTGTCACGGGTACATATCCGGCTGATGCCATGCTCACGCATCAGCACGGCAATGTGCAGATCGTGGAACAGGTTTCCATGTATATCCGGGATTTCCGTTAAGGTCTGGGTCAGGATAGCGTCATGGCGCTGTGTTGCCACCAGCAGGTCAAACGCTGGTGACGCCAGCAGCGTTTCAAGGAAACCCCACGCTTCTCGTGGCGTCCGTGGAGAGAGAGACACGCGTAGATGTGTCGTGACACGCAGAAACTCGTAGCAGATACTCCACGTCAGAAAGGCCGGAGACGGTCCATCGCGAGCCTGCACAACCCTGGCGCGACACGGCTCGTGAAACGGTGAGTCCTCGTCAGCCGCGTAGACGAGCACATTCGTGTCGAAGACCAGCACTCACTCCTCTTCCATCACCTGGTAGAGCGCTTCACGGTTGGCAATATCGACCCGAAATCCGCCGCTCCGCCACGTAGGCAATGGCGGCAGGGCAGCAGGCTGACTATCAGCCGGCGTTCCGCCGACAAGGATGTGCTTGAGTCCTGATTCGACGAGGGCAGCCACAGTAACCCCACGTCGCGCCGCTTCTTCTCGCAGCCGTTGCATCACTGTTTCGTCTATGTCGAAGGTCGTTTTCATACGGAAAGCATACAAGCGCTCGACTACGATATCAATCCGAGGGCGGTCCGTAAGTCGGTTGAGCCGCAGACGTAAGCCGGCATGTCCTTTTGTGAGAGGGGCTTATGGATTCAACGGTGTTGCCGCAACCGGTCTCGCCTTATTCGAGCGCCACTCGTGTTCAGTCGGTATTCCAGCATTTGCCGGCTGACCCCATACCTTTCGCAAGCGGCGTCTTTAGAACAACCGGACCAGACGATCTGCATCGTGGCAGCGTCAGGAATAAGGATGTGACCGGCTAGGCAGTTCGCCTCGTCTTCTATGTCCTTGTTGAAGCTATGGCCTCTGATATGATCGAATGGCTGCGGGACATGTGCAAGAATCGCGTGTGCGATCTCATGGGCTATGTTGCTGTTTCTACGGCGGAGACTGTGTCCATCGTTCACGAGGATAATCCTGCCAGGATTTAGCTGGAGCAGTGATGCCGAAAAAGCGCCTGTGTCGCCCTCGACAAGCTGTGCAACGTGTTCCGGGAATACGTCGGCAAATGTCGAGATCGGGACAATAGGAAACCCCAGCGTGGTAGCTAAGGCGTCAAGGTCTATAGGTGCCTCGTTAGGAAGGCACATCTGATGCCGGAGCCCGAGGGCGATTCGGTCTGCACCTGCCTTGAATCCTCGTGGAACGCTCACCTTTAATCACCTCTCCCTAAAGCGCTTGTAGGCTATCTTGATGATCTCTTCCAGCGCCTGAGCGCTCTCCGGCTTCAGATTGCGATCAGCCCTCAGATTCGCAGTGATCTGCGCCAACGGTTCAGGCCTGTTGGCCCGGGGAAGGAAGTCTGAGGCGTCCAAACCTGACCACGCAAGCAGGAGAGCGAGGCCGTCGACACTAGGACGACGGCTCTGAGACATCCGAGTCAGAGTGGAAGCGCTGACGCCGGATTGCTCCGAAACTTCCTTCCAATTCAAGTCCTTAGAGACTCGTTGGGCGTCAAGTGCCGCATAGAAACTCGCTATGTCGAATTCATCTTTCATGAGCTCCCCCTTTTTTGAAATTCCACTGTTGCAATTCAGAACCTTACATGCAATTATACCTCCTAACGATTGCACCCTAGCAATCGAACATCAGTTAAGCAACAGAAGGAATTCAAATGACGATGAAGACAACCCCAGTGCCACAATACCTCACCGACCCTGCGGATATCCTGCTGGCTGACGTGGCAATCCGCGTTCAACTCAGCCGGACGAACTACGACAAGGCTGTGTCACGCTATGAGACGATCAACAAGTGGATTGAGCGTGACGGAAGTCCGCTGAAGGATCGCGTCGAGCTGTTTTATGCGCAAGGGTCAATGGTTATCGGGGCTACTATAGCATCGAAACTGAGAACCGACGAGTTCGATATCGATGTCGTCTCTCAGCTTGATCCGTCGGTCGGTGTATCACCACGCCAAGTCCTCAACTTACTGTATGAGGTAATCCGTGGAGAGCCAGGTTCAAGATACTACAGAATGGCAGAGCGCAGAACACGGTGTGTAACGGTTCACTACAGCGACGATATGCACCTCGATGTCACGCCGGCCCTACGCATGATAGGCACCCCGGATCGTCAGAGTTGGATATTCCACCATCGAGCGGAAGCACCACAGGAGCCCAGCCGCCAGCTTATCGCAAACCCTTATGGGTTCGCTGAATGGTTCAAAATCAATACCCCCCTGGACTATGCTTTTGCAGACATCTTCGAGAAGCGCGCCGAGGAGTATGAAAGTTCACGCATACTGGCCGAGGCAGATAGTGACCCCGTTCCTCCACAGGAGCCGCCGTTCAGGAAGTCGAAGGCGGTCATTGTGCTGCAACTCCTGAAGCGCTGGCGCAACGTGCAGTATGACTCTCGGTCAGGTCGGAGGCCCCCGTCTATTATGATCGCAGAGCTTGTAGCCGAGGCAGCCAACCATACGGAGCGCCTGTCGGAAGAGTTGTTGCTCCAGGCACAGCATATGCTGTCGGTCTTTCGCCAGTACCACGATCGTGGCCGACCCATTCATATCGTTAATCCGGCGTGTGAGCAGGACGTGCTGACTGATCGCTGGCCGGGCTCATTACAAGATCAGGCCCTGTTCATCAGTGACCTTAAAGACCTAGTACACAAGGCCGAGCGGCTGGTTGCGGGGTGTGATCTGGAGGAAATGCAGAAAATCATGGCGAGCCTATTCGGCGAAGTACCAGCAACAGAAGCTGTCAAGGCATTTAACGAAAGAAGTGGGACAGCTATTCGTGACGGGCGCAGCCGACACGATCCTGGGAAGGGAGGACTGATCATTCCGGCTGTCGTCACCCAGCCTGTCTCTCGTCCAACACCGAGACATAACTTCTACGGCACTGAGAGAAGAAAACGGTGACTCTTTCGACAATGAAGCAGGCCGAGCTTATGCGGAGGGAGTGGCCGATGTTCAAGATTCTCCGCCGTACTCGTTGGGAAGTCCTTTGGGAAGGGCCGCTGCGACCCCTGTGTCAGACCTACACAATCCAGGTTTTGTTGTGGCGCGAAAAAAATCACAACAAATCTGATCGCCAACAGACTCCACAAGTAACGGTGATCGATCCTCTGCTCCGCCGACGCTTAGAAGACCCATCTGATCCTATCCCGCATCACTATCCAAATCGGAGTAATCACAAACTACTTTTTCTGTGCCTTTACGATCCGGCTGACCGAGAGTGGCATCCCGGCCTTGCGGTTGCCCGGACTATTATCCCCTGGACGATAGATTGGCTTGCCTGCTACGAGGGCTGGCTTGCGACAGGCGAATGGACCGGTGGCGGACGGCATGGCTAAGTCAAGTAGGTTCTCCTATGCGTGCCAGCAGCCACCACGATACGAAGCAGGAAGCGATCGGTCGTGGCTGGGAAATCAGCCGCAATCAGAAGAGCAAACTGTGCATCTATAATAAGGGTGGTCGGATCGCCCGCAGCGGGCAGTTCATCGTAAACATCAGGTAGGGCTACCGATGATAGGTCTTTTTGAGCACTTTTTTCGGTCCGTGATCGACTGGCTGTTCCGACGTCGGTCGCCAGCACTACTGGTCATGCGTATAGGGCTTAGTTGTTTGGCGCTGGCCGTGGGCGCCGGTTGGGTCTTGAGCGTGTCGTTACCCCGGCGCGCGGGCCAACTTGAGATCAATCTCAACAGCGCTGGAGGCACGCCTGAGATCGTTGTTTATCTGGCGACGTTCTTAGGTGCCATCTTCTTGGTCGGTGGGTTCGTTTGGGAGGTTTTCCGTTACCGGGCAGCCCAACGTCGTCTCTCGCGAAAGAAGGTCATCGTTATTGAAGCGCGCGGTCTGCGGGATACGAGTGGCACACCGCTAACGGAAGCAGTACCCCAATCTCTGAAAGGCCGCAGAGAGCAGGTGCTCGTCGATCTACGCCAACGCGTGCAGGACGGTTTGATTGTTGAGCCGAGTACAGCCGTCGAGCGGCTCAGCTCTCTTCCCGCCGATATTGACCGAAGAGCCAACGGCGTCGACCGGCACGACATTTCCTATGTGTACGGCGGTCTCGCACCAGTTCCGCTTACCTTTCTGACCGGACTGCTTATCGATGATGAAGGCTCGGTCACCATTATGGATTGGGATCGGCATACCGAGAATTGGCGTGCGTTGGACGCAAACGATGATGGACGACGTTTCACGGTCGTTGGCCTCGAAGCGGTTCCTGAAAACTCGGCGGAGGTCGCACTCGCGGTATCGGTGTCATATCGGATCGATGTGACCGGCGTTCGTGGTAAGGTCGGCGGTATCCCGCTGGTCGAAATGGTGCTGGACGGAGGGATGCCTGACTGCCATTGGTCCCAAGAAAAGCAGGAGGAGCTGGGTTGTCAGTTTCTCAATACTGTTATTGCGCTCGGGAACGTTAGTGTCGAACGGGTGCACCTTTTCCTGGCGGCACAAAACAGCGTCGTCTTTCGATTTGGCCGGCTCTATGACAAGCGGAATCTGCCTGAGGTTGTCGTGTATCAATATCAGCGCGGGGCAAATCTCGTTTATCCGTGGGCAATCCGGATGCCCGCAAGCGATGTCCCAAATGCCGAAGTCGTTCAGAACAACTGAATTGCCAGCGAACGGACAAGAGGAGGATATTCTATGAATGCTCCAAAGGAGTTAGCGGGTATTCTAGAGAGTTTCACGATAAGTTGTAGCCGTGCCAGTCCGCGCTCGTCGGGAAAGACAATGGCTGGCACCAAGCGGCCAGGCAGGGAGCCCGCACTCCTCAAGGAGGAGAGAGACGCGCTACACAGCATTGTGATTTGCTCTAGCTCCAAGTTCTTTTCTTAATCCTCGCCAATCGATTATCCCCTCTTTCTTATTTATGAGATGGCTTCAAGGTCTATGTGACCATAACAAATCAGGTTGTATTCGGATAACAACCAGTTCATTTGTGGTAAGCCTTCTAAAGTCTTGAACTCAATCATGCCGTCACCTCCAACGCCTCCCACAACACCGCCTCCATCAACCGCCCCCGCGTTTCCTCACCCGTAGCAAGGCTCGCCTCCAACCGGTCACACACCGCCATCAGTTCATCAACCTTGGCAACAATGCGGCGCTGCTCTGCAAGCGGTGGAAGGGGGATCAGGACCTCCATCAGAATTCCCAGATTGATGTTCTTTTGCGCGGTAGACGGGGCGAACTCGTGAAGGTCGTTTTTTGCAGTTCGTAGGAAGTACTCGAAGAATCGGGCGTCCTCGAAGTTGTCATGTACGATCAGTCCAACGACACTATCGGGGAAACAGGCGTCGAATGTCAGAATTCCACTATCGGCAATATTGGCGGCAATCGTGATGCAGAGTGTACCTGCTGGCCACATCGCACTCTGAGCTAAGCCGACATCATTATAAAGACTGCTGTATGTCTCAATTGAACCACCAGACCGCGCTACGTCACCAGTCTGAATGAAGGGGTACGTTCCGTCTTCGTAAAGTACAGGATCGTTTCGAGGTCGGTGTTTTGACTTGCCACGCCCGAATGTGCCGATCTCGGGAAACCGCGCCCAAGTCCAGCCCACTGGAAGGTCAAAAGGAGCGTCCGCAGTGCTGACTGGCGGCAAAGGCTTCGTTTTCTTGATTGATCCGCTTTTTTCTAGAGCTACTTGTTCCGCCGCAATCCGCCTCAACAACTCCCCCGCTGGCTCATCCTCCGGGTCCTGCTCCACCAACTTCCCCCGCACCGCCAAGTTGAGGATGGTCTGACGGAGCGCCTTGATCTGGTCGGGGCGGGTGGTGAACGAGGTGAGGTTGTTGAGGACAAAAGCCGTGTGGTTCTGAAACACCGCCGGGTCGGGGTCGGGTGCGTTGAGGCGGGCGAGGCTTGCTGCCGTCAGTCGGTCGCGAGTGGCTTCCTGCTCTTTCCGCGATGTTTCCATCCGGTCACACAGGGCCATCAGTTCATCGACTTTGGCGACGATGCGGTGCTGTTCGGCTAGGGGTGGGATAGGGAAGCAATATTTTACTAATCGCTTCGTGGTAAGGTGCTTTATTGTGACGCCAGTACAGTAGTTTGCCAGGCGTCCATTATTAGAGTCAGAGTTGAGTGCAAAAATAAAATAATTCGGTTCTATACTGCCAAAGAATCTTATGCGATGAAGAGCATTTTGATAGTAAATCCCCTCCATTTCATCGTTCCAGACGGACGCTCGCCCGGCTTCACCACCCTCGCAAACTAGGACATCGCCTTTACATAAGGCGTATTTTTCAAGTTCCTGTTCTTCAAATTTCATTTCCTTGATGTCGGACAGACTCAGCTTAAACCAATATACATTGACGCTACGAAGATAAGGTTTATAGGTACCTTTATTTTTCGCTTTGTTAAGGGTTTTCCCCAATAACGAAGTTGAAACATCACCCAGCCGCACCCATTCCCAGCTTTTGGGAATGGGAAATGTCTTTTCATTTTCGGAGACGGACGGTAGTGATTTTTTAGGGGGGCCGTTTGCTTGATATTTTTTCTTCTCCGTCGCAATCCGCTTCAACAACTCCGCCGCCGGCTCATCCTCCAGGTCCTGCTCCACCAGCTTCCCACGTACCGCCAAGTCAAGAATAAACCGCCGCAAACGCGGAATGGCGTCCGGCGCGTCGGCGAGGCGGTCGAAGTGGGTGAGCAGTTGTTCGGCGTTCATCGCAACAACGCCTTGGCCAATATCGCCTTCACGGCGCATGGAGGGTGAGCACTGCTTCGCCCCAGTACGCAGGAGGGCTTGTCCATGCGTTAAAGCGCCGTGTCAGGTTGCTGGTTATCCCTGTCCTCAGGACTCTTTGTGGTCTCAACCAGCCGGTCCTGGTACTGCTTCTGCATTTCCATGTAGAAGGCTACCAACTGTGTGGGATCATGGCTAAAGCGCGCCGAGATGCGGTGCCGCACTTCTCGGATCTCGTCGATTACCGGGTCACTCAGGTTCTGTTTCATCACTCCCTCCAAAGAGTTCCAGCGGGGTCACTAGCGCAGGAACAAAAAGGCCAAGCATGGTATTCACACGACGGATGTGTCCAAATTTGTTTGCGTTTGCAAGATGCCGACAATTCCACGTTACCAGAAAATCGAGCTGCTGCTCGGTATCGGGAGTCAGTTGAATCGAGGTCGCCATGTCGTCCACCTCATATGGGAAACAGCAGTATGCGTCAAAATGGTTCCGTAGGTTGGATGACGCTAGGCTCAGCCGCCCTGCGGACTAACGAAGTTGCTCCCAGAACGCTCGTGGCGAGACGATGGAAACGGGCACTTCGGCAGCGACTTCAAGCAGGTCACGATCACCGGTGACAAGAAAATCGACGCCTCCCTCTATCGCTGCCGCAACGATCCATCGGTCGTCTGGATCGCGTTTCGGCCACACGGAGGGAGCGACAGGGGCAACGATGTCGGCCTGTCTTCGCAGGAAAGATGACAGCGTTTTTACTTGCGAGGGAGGCAAGCGGAGCTTCTGCCCCATGACGCGCTCAAATTCGGCGAGCACGGTCTCGCTCACGACGAGTTCGTGTTCTGCTAATATAACTCGAAAGACATCCTCACAAAGCCCGTGTGTCGCGTATGCGGCGACCAGCACGTTGGTGTCCAGGAATACCCTCATGAGACGTTCTGGAAAACGTCTTCATCCGTAAGCCAACCTTTGGCCTGTGCGAACGGCGCGACACCCTGACGCAGTTCTTCAAAACGAGCCAATGCCAGTTGGCGGCGTAACGCACGACGAATCAACTCGCTTTTGGGGCGTCCCGTGCGTTTTGCGAGTTTTGTCAACTCAAGGGCAAGCTCTGCATCCAGACGAACAGTGACCGTGTTCATGGAGACTATTGTGAGATATAAAGACGAGGGAGGCAAGCGCTATTGATGATTGGACCCATACATCCGGGTGTGACGCTCCGTGAGGATTTCATGCAGCCCTACAAGCTGAGCGCCAACAGCCTCTCGAAGGCGCTCGGCATTTCGCAAAACCGTATCAGCGATATCGTGCGCGGGCGGCGCGGCATTACGGCCGATACCGCGCTCAGGCTTGAACGCGTCTTTTGTGTGTCCGCTTCCTTCTGGCTCAACCTCCAGTCCCATTACGAGCTTGAGGTTGCTGAGCGGGATGCAGGATCGTCCATCAAGAAGACCGTGACACTCTGGGACGTAACACGCTAATCTGTAGCTATAGCGTTCTGCTCTCGTCATGCCGGACGTGATCCGGCATCCAGTCCTTCGACTTCGCTTTGCTACGCTCAGGACGAACGGGGGGCCGTCGGTCCTGAGCGTAAGGCGCAGCGCGCCTGAAGTCGAAGGGCTATACGGAATCGTGAATTGCCCTAGCGGTCTTTATCGAATCAGCGCCTCGGCCAATATCGCCTTCAACTGGTCCCGCAAGTCCGTGACCTCGGCCTCAGTCGCGCCGAGCGTGGTCAGCAGTTCTTGCGGGTCGCCAAGGTCGTCTGCCTGGGTGTGCGGGTTTTTGATGTCCAGGTTGTAGCCGCGCGCCTGGACTTCTTCGGCGGTCACCCTCCAGGCGCGTTCCGTTTCCGTGCGGCCCGTGCGCTCCGCCCCACCCCACCAATCCATGCAGTCTTGCAAATGTTCCAGCCGGATCGGCTTGGTCATGGAATAAGCTTTCTGACCGGCGGGCACGCGATGCTCGTAGAACCAGATGTCCGTGGTTGGTGCGCCCTTTTCAAAGAACAGCAGATTGGTGCCGATGGAGGCATACGGCCGGAACACGGAATTGGGCAGACGCACGATGGTGTGCAGCTTGCACTCCTCCAGCAGATGTTCCTTGAGCCGGGTCTTGACGCCCTCGCCAAACAGCGAACCGTCGGGCAGCACCACGGCGGCGCGTCCGCCCGGCTTCAGCAGGCGGATGATGAGAGCCAGGAACAGGTCGGCGGTTTCCTTGGTCCGAAACTGTTGCGGGAAGTTGGCTTCAATGCCGTCTTCTTCCTTGCCGCCAAAGGGCGGGTTGGTCAGCACGATATCCACCCGGTCCTTTTGCCCCCAGCCGATATAGGGCCGCGCCAGGGTGTTGTCGTGGCGCACGAAGCTCGGGTCCTCAATGCTGTGCAGCAGCATATTGGTCACGCACAACATATGCGGTAGCTGCTTCTTCTCCACGGCCCGCAGCCCGGCTTGCAGGGTCGGTTCGTCTTCGGGCCGCTTGACGTAGCGCTCACGCATGTGGCGCAACGCGCTGGTCAAAAATCCGCCCGTGCCGCAGGCCGGATCGAACACGGTCTCGCCCGGCTTGGGGTCGATACGATCGACCATGAAAGCGGTCACGGCGCGGGGCGTGTAGTACTCGCCGGCGTTACCTGCGGATTGCAGGTCGTTCAAAATCTGTTCGTATATATCGCCGAAATGCTGGCGCTCGCTCAGGTTGTTGAAATCAACGTCGTTTATCTTATTGACCACTTGGCGCATCAACTGGCCGGACTTCATGTAGTTATAGGCATCCTCAAAGACATCGCGCACCACGCGGCCACGCACTCCTGCTGAGTCGGTTTGTAGATTCTTCAGGGCCGGAAACAACTCGGCGTTAATAAAGGTCAGCAGCTCCTCGCCGGTGATGCCCTCGGGGTCGGCAGCCCAGGTTCGCCACTGAAACCGCTCGGGTATCGGAGACGAGTAGTCATCTCCCATCACCTCCATCTCCTGGTCCTGATCGTCAATGATCTTGAGAAAGAACATCCAGCACAACTGACTGATACGCTGGGCGTCGCCGTCCACGCCCGTGTCTTGGCGCATGATGTTCTGGATGGATTTGACCAGAGTGCGAACGGACATGGATTACGCGCTCTCCTGATAGAGGGCGGATTGCAGGTTGTGAACAGCCGCGACGAATTGGGCTTTGCCGCCAAAGGCGTTGACCAACTGCACCGGGGTGCCCAGGCCGCTCAAGGGCGGGATGCGGAGCACGTTGGCATCGTCCAGATTCAGCACGCCCTCGTCGGCATATTTGACCAGCAAGGCGTCGAGCACGGCGCGGGCCTGGTCTCCGTACTTGGCGAACACATCGCGCTTCTTGACGCTTTCGGCGCGCTCGCGCCGGGTCAGCGGCTTGGCGTCAAAGGCGACATGACAAATCAGGTCGAAAGGATCGAGGTCCTTGCCCAGTTCCTCGGCAATCGGGTCGAGCGCCAGCCCCTCGGCCTCCAACTCCTCAAGAATGGCCTGCTTGCGTTCGGTCGCTTTCCAGCGCCGGAGAAAATCATCCAGGCTGGCAAAGCGCCGTTTCAGCGCCTTTCGGGTGAAGTCGCGCAAGGACTCGGTGACCAGCTTGCCGTATTGGTCCAGATACTCAATCCGCTCGGCAACGATGCTGGCGCTTACATTATCCACATACACCTTGCGCCGTTTCAGCCCATCGGACGGGAGTCCGTCCACAATCGTCTCGTCCTCGTCCGGCTGCGGGGGAGCCGTTTCATCGTCGGGCGGTGCGATGGGGTCGTCCGCGCCGGGTTCGTATATCTGCACTGGCTCGCCGTCAAAGTCCGGGTCGGCAAAATGGCTGGTCGCACCCCGGAAATCCATCAGGGTGAAGTAGAACTTGCGCGTGTCTTCATGTACGCGGGTGCCGCGTCCGACAATCTGCTTGAACTCGGTCATGGAGCCCACCTCACGGTCGAGCGCTATGAGCCGACAGGTCTGGGCATCCACACCCGTGGAAAGCAGGCGCGAGGTGGTGACCAGCACCGGATATCTGGATTCCGGGTCAATGAAGTTGTCCAGTTGGGCCTGCCCCTCGGCGTCGCCGCCAGTGATGCGCATGACGTAGCGGTGGTTCTCGTCCACCAAGTCGGAATTCTCGTTGCTCAGGGCTTGGCGCATCCGGGCCGCGTGCTCCCGGTCAACGCAGAAGACCATCGTCTTTTGGAAGCGGTCGCCGCTTTCCTTCAGGAATTGGGTGATCTTGCGGGCCACCAGCCTGGTTCGTTCGTCCAACACCAAGACGCGATCAAAATCCTTGGTATTGTAGAGGCGGTCCTCAACCTCCTCGCCGTCCCGGTCCACCTGCCCGCGTTCGGGCCGGTAGCCCTCCACGTCGCGGTCGATATGGACTTTGACGACCTTGTAGGGAGCCAGAAAACCGTCGCGGATGCCCTGTTTCAGCGAGTAGGTATAGACCGGCTCGCCAAAGTATTCGATGTTGGATACATAGGCCGTCTCCTTGGGCGTGGCCGTCAGACCGATATGGGTGGCGGACGAGAAATAATCCAGGATTTCCCGCCAGGCCGAGTCCTCGGCGGCGCTGCCGCGGTGGCACTCGTCAATCACAATCAGGTCGAAGAAGCCGGGCGAAAACTCACGAAAGACCTTCTGGCGATCCTCCGGCCCGGTCAGAGCCTGATACAGGCCCAGATAGATTTCGTAGGATTTATTGACCGTCAGCGTCTCATCAGGATTGCGAACAATCGTTCCCGCATCCGACGAAAGTTTCGCCATGACGCCCTCAAACGGTCGGAAATCGTTGACCATGGTCTGGTTAACCAGGACGTTGCGGTCGGCCAGAAACAGAATGCGCTTCCGGCGACCCGCCTTCCATAGACGCCAGATAATCTGAAAGGCGGTATAGGTCTTGCCCGTCCCGGTAGCCATGACCAGCAGCAGGCGCTCGCGGCCTTTGGCAATAGCCTCGATGGCGGCGTTGACGGCGTTGACCTGATAGTAGCGCGGCGCCTTACCGCTGCCGTCGCTGAAATAGTCCTGCAAGACAACCGCCTCGGTCTCTGGTGTCAGGCCCTTCCAGACACGATAGCGCGCCCACAGTTCGGACGGCACGGGAAAGGCGTTCAGGCTGAGGCTGGTTTCCCGCTCGGCGCTCAGGCCGGTCCGGTCGTGGCACACAAAGCCCTCACCGTTGGAGGAAAAGACAAAGGGGATATGCAGCGTCTCGGCATAATCCAGGGCCTGCTGCATGCCGTCGCCTACCGCGTGGGTGTTGTCCTTGGCTTCAATCAGGGCAATGGGGAGATTAGGTTTGTGGTATAGGACGTAGTCGGCCCGCTTGGCCTTGCCTCGGCTGACCAGCTTGCCGCGCACGATAATGCGGCCCTTGGTGAAGCTGACCTCGCGGCGAATCTGTGCAGCCTCGTCCCAGCCGGCCCGGTGCAGGGCTGGCGTGATGAACTTGGCGCAAACATCGCTTTCGCTGAGGCGTGTCTTTTCCATGGCGAGATTCTTCTCCACTCATCACATCTCACCCCCGTGCGCTAGCGCGCCGCCTCCCCCTTCCCTTGCTCCTTGAGGAGTGTCCGCGCAACAGGCGCGTCCAATTGACATGTGATGGACATGCAAGTAGGTTTGTCACATGTCGAAAATGATTCAGTTGCGGAACGTTCCCGATGCACTGCATAAGGTCCTCAAGTCCAGGGCTGCCTTGGCTGGGAAGTCGCTGTCTGACTATCTCATTGCGGAGATGCAGCGCCACGCCGAATATCCGACCGTAGAAGAGCTCCGCCAACGCCTCCACGCGCGCACCCCAGTTCGCCCCACCCTTCCGCCAGCCCACATAGTCCGAGAAGAACGGGACGGCCGGTGATCGTTGTTGACGCTTCGGCAATCCTGGAATTGCTCTTGGATACACCCGCAGCGCCGGACATTGAAACCCGACTTTTAGGAACCGGTGAGTCTCTGCATGCGCCCCATCTACTCGATCTTGAGATCGCGCAGGCCCTCCGCCGCTACGTGTCTATTGGCGAGCTGACACCGCAACGGGGGAAGCAGGCGCTGACCGACTTGGCCGATTTTCCGATTATTCGGTATCCGCATGACCTTTTTCTGTCACGTATTTGGGAACTTCGCCACAATGTCACTGCCTATGATGCGGCGTATTTGGCGTTGGCGGAATCGCTTCCCGCACCATTGATCACATGTGACGCCCGATTGGCTGTCGCGCCCGGTCATCGGGCGAGCGTTGAGCTTGTCCAAACCAACCGGGCATAAGTCCAGCAGGGCGGATGAGCCGGAGGCGTAATCCGACGCCGCTGGCTATCAATCCGACAGTCGTTGTCGATAGGCGGTCACGCCGTCGCGGCGGCAGTGGCACCAGTTGATTAGGCCAGCGGAATAAACAGCGACTTTCTTGGCTGGCCGTTGACCGCCCGGCTGATATGTCCCTGGCCGGTGGTATCCTCGGCCAGCAGAATCTCGCCCGTGCCCAAGACGCGCTTCGTGCCGTCACCAGTCTCGATTTCGACCGCACCCTCAAGCATGACCACATACTGCCGCCGTGGCGCGTTGTGAAAATCGAGGTCATAGTCGCCGCCCGTTTCTCGAAAGATGACGCCGGTTGCAGGAATAAGCTCAGAGAGCTGTCCCACTCCGCCGCCGTCTTTGAGCGGAATCTCGACATCCTCAAAGTGCGACTGGTTATCCGGCCCCGTATAGATGCGGGTGACTTTCATGCTGAGCCTCCTTTCCAAAAACGCTCTGAACTGTATGACACCGGCCCCTTGAGTGTCAAATGAGACTGGTTGCGTCTAACTGGACAGCCCTATCGCCCATGACCTATAGTGATGCGGCTAAAGAGAGGAGAATATGATGCGCGCAGTAGTGATGCTGAACCATGAGCTGACAGTGGAAGATATTCCCGTCCCGGAGCCCGGACCGGGCGAAGTCCTGGTCAAAACCCTGGCCTGTGGGATTTGCGGCTCGGACCTGCATGCGCTGAAACACACGGAAAAGCTGGTTGAGGTTTCGGAGCGCTCCAACGGCGTGTTCAATATGGACCTCAGCCGGGGCATCGTCATGGGCCACGAGTTCTGTGTCGAGGTGGTTGACCACGGGCCGAACACGGATCGCAGCCTTAAAGCCGGCACCCGCGCGGTTTCCATGCCGGTCCTCATTCGACCGACCGGGGTCGAGACGGTCGGCTACTCAAACGACAACCCGGGCGGCTATGGGGAGTATATGCGCCTGAGTGAAAAACTGTTGATTGAGGTCCCGAACGGCCTGCCGACACAGAAAGCCGCCCTGACCGAGCCCATGGCGGTCGGCCTGCACGCGGTTGAAATGGCACGCCTGACACAAGACGACGTGCCGCTGGTCATCGGCTGCGGGCCGGTCGGTCTGGCCGTTATTGCGTCGCTGCGGATGAAAGGCGTGCAGCCCATTATCGCCGCAGATTTCTCCCCCCGTCGCCGCCAGCTCGCACAGGCCGTGGGCGCAGATATCGTTATCGACCCCGCCGAGCAGTCGCCGTATACCAGTTGGCAGGAGGCTGCGGTCTGGGCCGACCCGAGCACGGCTCCGCCTCAGCCGCCTTGGGCTTCGGGTCCGCCGCTGCGACCGGCCGTCATATTCGAGTGCGTCGGTGTTCCTGGGGTCATTGACCAGATTATGGCCGCGGCCCCCCAGGGCAGCCGGATTGTGGTTGTGGGCGTATGTATGGAAAAGGACAGCTTTGAACCCATGTTCGGGATCAACAAAGAGCTGAATCTGCAATTCGTCCTCGGCTATAGCGGGGAAGAATACGCCTCCACCCTGCGCCACATTGCCGAAGGCCAGATTATTACCGACCCCTTAATTACGGGGACCGTAGGGATAGAGGGAGTCGCCCAGGCATTCAAAGACCTGCACTCGCCTGAGCAGCACGCAAAAATTATTGTGGAACCCTGGAACTGAGGAGGACAGTATGGCTGACATACAGGATTGGACCCTTCAGGGCGACTGGTTTGATGTGTGCAGTTGCGATATCGCCTGTCCGTGCGAATTTGCCCAGCCCCCTACAAACAATCACTGCGAGGGCGTCCTGGCCTACCATGTCCGAGAAGGGCTGTACGGCTCAACTCGTCTCGACGGGCTGAATGTCCTTGCCGTGGCCAGCTTTAGCGGCAATGTCTGGGCCGGTGAGGCCAAAATCTCATTGGGGCTGTTTATTGACGAACAGGCAGATGCGCAACAGCGTGAGGCGCTTCAACTCATCTTTTCCGGGCAGGCCGGCGGATTCATGGCCGGGTTTGCGCGCTCGATTGGTGAGGTGCGCGGGATTGAGTTTGTGCCGATCACTTTTGATATTGCCGATGACTTGGCCTTTTGGAAAGCGGAGATTCCCGATCGTGTCACGGCCTCTGCCGAGGCGCTGACCGGACCGACTACACCGAAAGGGAAACGGGTACAGTTGCTGAATCCGCCCGGCTCCGAAGTTGGGCCCGGCCAGGTCGCGACCTGGGGCAAAACCGTTGACAATCGGGTCAACGCCTACGGCCTTGAGTGGGATTGGGCCGGGAAATCGAGCAAACACATCCCTTTTGACTGGAGTGGGCCCGCATAGCCCGGCCCCTGGCGCTGCTCAGGAACTGCAAAAAATAAGACTGAAACCAAAATGGCGGGAGAAGACTCATGCAAGGGGCTCATGAGCTTCTCCCGCCACTGGAAGGAGGAAGAAAGAAGGAAAGCTGGTAGTGAGACGCAGCAACACCTGTCAGTATTCAACCCGCCCGCCAATTATTCGGAAAAATATTCAACTTTCTCCAGAAAAGCCTTGGCCCCCCCGGACGTCCCTCTGGTGTTCATCTGAAAGCCGAATCGGCTAACCGGGGGAACAACGGTCTGATCAAACTGTGTGCGGAAGGTCTGGTCCAAATCAAATTCCGTCACCACCGGCTCCCCCACCGGCACCCCGCAGGGGGTACAGAAATAGCGCCCACCGGTTTTATAGTAATTCCCGGTATACGCCCGATTTGTCTGCTCTTTTTCCCCTAGGAAGAGGCCGATAAAATACGGGGCATTGGGGACGAAGAGCGAGCCGCTCTTGATTTTTTCCGTCCCAAACGTGGTCATCACCGCTATGGGGACCGCGGTAATCCCCTGGCTCCAATCCGCCCCGCGCGGATAGCGTTCGACTCCCCAATGAATACGAATCCGCTTGACCGGGGATACATGCAGGGGCAGCTCGAACAGGCCGGCTTTTTTTCGGGCGGTGTGTAAGACGAGTCGATTATCTTTGAAGTGCGGCTGTAAATCGTCTGCGTCCAGGCGAAAGGTAAAGCCTTGCTGCTTCAACCATTCCTCCGCCGGACCGTCAGGCTGGCCGGAGAAATCAATCGTATGCAACGGAGCGGCCGTGGCCCCGGTGGGTCCACACCCCAGCAGCCACATACTCAGAAGGCTGAAAAGAATAAACGTGTCCTCCAACAGCATGTAGATGCTGGACACGTTTATTCTTCGAGTCCACACCACACCGTAACGACGAAGGCTGCGTGTCTGCATAATTCCCGTGCAAGGTCGAGCCGTCTATTTTGCTGACGAGCGGAGTCGAGTGCAAGGTCGCCCTCCAGACCGGTCGTCCGCATCTCTTTCCGACTTGACGCTGTCCGCATTCCGGTCGAGAATGGCTCGCACTGCCTCAAGAAACCCATCCTGTAGACAGAGAGGAGAACACATATGGCTCAAATCGGGCTCGCTTTGGCTGGCGGCATGTCGCCCACTGATGTTGTTGATTGTGTCAAATATGCAGAAGAGCGGGGCTATACCTCAGCCTGGTTTGCGGAAGGGCATGGCGGAGATCAATTTTCTGTTCTGACCGCCTGCGCCCTCGCAACCCGGCGCATCCAGCTCGGCACGAGTATCAGCAGTATTTTCGTCCGCAGCGTGCCGACCATTGCCATGGCGGCCGCGTGCGTCGATCATTATTCTCAGCAGCGCTTTATTTTGGGGCTGGGCTCCAGTCACAAGGTTCAGGTCGAGCCGGAACACGGTATCCCGTATGGGCAGCCGGTCCAGCGCATGCGGGAAACGGTCGAGATTATCCGCACGCTCCTGCGTGAGGGGTCGGTGTCCTATCAGGGTGAGGTGGTGACCATTGAGCAGTTTGATCTCTGGTTTCAGCCCGCCCGCCCGGAGTTGCCGATCTATATCTCAGCCGTCTTTCCGCAGATGCTCCAAGCCTGCGGTGAACTCGCCCAGGGCACCATTCTAGTGTGGAGTGCCCCGGAGGCGGGCAAGCTGGCCGCTGAAAATATCGCGATTGGTGCGCGCCGAGCCGGACGCCAGGCCGAAGAGGTTGACATTGTCTCGCTCCTGCCGATGAGCGTGGCCCAGGATCATCAAGAAGCCCTGGCGCGCCTGCGGCCCCTGGTCGCTTTCTACGCCGGATTCTTTCCGCGCTATAATCGCGTCATGGCCGAGCAGGGATTCCCCGAGGAAGCCCAGGCTATTCGAGCGGCATGGCAGCAGGGGGACCGGCAAAAGGCAATTCAACTGGTTCCTGACCCGATGATCGAAACGGTCAGTGTCGTGGGGACACCGACCGAATGCCGGGAGCGTGTCGAAGCTTATCGTCACTCAGGCATCGTGCATCCGGTTATTTTTCCAGTGAGCGACGGTCCAAGCGGGAAACAGCACGTTCTGGATGCCGTCCGGGCATGCGCGCCCTAAACAGAGTCGAGCGGTCAAAAAGTGCAGAGAAAATATCCCCTCTCGGGAGGGGTGGCCGAAGGCCGGGGTGGGTTCCTGTTCCCTTATTGCCGCATTCCTGCCGCCTTCAACTGCGCGATAAATTCCTCTTGCGACCGTGTTCCCTTCATGCTGTTACACGCCCCACACAACAGTTGTAAGTTACCCAGATGGTCACTCCCGCCTTTTGATTGTGGGATAACATGATCTATCGTCATGTTACGGAAGGGAAACATCACAAGGCAACCGGCGCAAATACCTTCTTGTTTACCGTAAAGGGTGTGTTTGTGGGTCCGGTAGTTGGACAGCTTTCCTAAATCGGTACGACGGGGAATGTCCGCGCGACTGTGTGTCGGGAACAAGAGCGAACCTTCACCACGTAACCGAGAGACAACCAAGGCCGCAGCCACAGATGACAAATCAATTCCAACCCATTGCCGTTTCAATCGCTCGGCAGCCACACATGCCGTTGCACATCCAGCAAACGGATCAAGCACCATATCCCCAGGGTTTGAACTGGCTTTGATGATCCGGTCAAGTAAAACTAAAGGTTTTTGTGTGGGGTAGCCGGTCCGTTCTTTGGCTTGCGAGTTGAGGGGCGGAATGTCGTTCCAAATATCGTCAATAGGCTGTCCTTTCTGCTCATCCAGATACCGCTTCAACCGAGGGACAGCGCCCGGTCTAGGTTGTACTACCAAACCCTTCTCATATGCTGCTTGCATTCGCTCTCGTGTCCATCGCCACACACGTGTGACACCAAGAAACTCATAGGTCAGATTCGGGCGGTTTTTATTGGGGTTGAGAAGATTATCCAGCATGTACCGGCGTCCGGTTTCAGGCTCAATCTGCCGGTACTTGGCGTCAACATAGGCCGGATCATACGGACCATAGGGCGGGTTCCAATGCGGTTTTTCTCCCATACCGTAATACAGTATGTTGTCATAGTTTGAAGCGTATCGCGCAAAGGCCAGCCCTTTCGCGTTGGTCCGACGCCAGATGATCGCATTCCGAAAATTGGCCCGCCCAAAAACACAGTCCATCGTCATTTTCAGGTAATGTCCGGCGGTTGGATCACAGTGCAGGTAAATACTGCCGGTTGGCTTCAAAATCCGCCGCATTTCCAGCAGCCGAACTGCCATCATAATCAGATAGGATTTCATGCTCTTGCCGTGCGACAGCCCAGCAGCGTCAATAATGGCATATAGAGCAGGCTCTTTATCTGCGATCTCCCCATGCCATGCTTCGTCCACATCGCTGAGTGTCCAGGTATCCTTAAAGGCTGCCCCTGCTGCCTCGCTTCCCACGGGAGCACTGTAATCCTCATTGCTGTTGAACGGTGGGTCTAGGTAGATCAAGTCCACAGACTCACTGTTCATACCGCGCATGATGTCGAGGTTATCCCCCGTCCACATCGTTCGGTTTTTCCAGTTCGGTTTTGCCATACCTTACTCAGCCCTTAAATCCTGATACCGCAGTTGCTTATTTGCTAATCCCCGCCCTATCCGCCGCCTCTGGTCGGCTATGAATGATAGGTTTTTGCTCTTCTTTCCGAAAGCCCACGAATGAAGGAGTCCAGTCTTCGAGGAGGTTCTGGACTCCCCCAACATTCAAAAGACAGATATTCTTCGATATAGTATTTGTTCTCTGAAACTAGAATTCCAAGTTCATATCGCAAAACTCATGGACTCGGCTGGGCCTGAACTCGTCCTTCTGAAAAACAGACTTACAATCTTAGAACGTCAGAAATGCGGCCTGATATAAAGGCGGCACACGGGCGAATGGCGGGTGAAGGTGTAACCAATGAACATTTCTCCAAACCCTCAACCAATTGGAGTACCGAAATTCAAAATCCGTGCTGGCCCTGCTGGCTTGCATTTCTTCGATCGATCCAGGGGAATCAATATTCTCTTAGATGAGATTAAGCCCCCTTCCGCTGCCTGGTCCATTGCACCGCGCCAAGTCTCGATAGCTCTCACGAATGCCTGCGACTTGGCGTGCCCTCATTGCTATGCGCCAAAGAGTCCTGCTGTGCTGTCCTTTCAAAAGGTCGCTAGCTGGCTCGTGGAGTTGGACGCAAATGGCTGCCTTGGGATCGGTTTCGGTGGTGGCGAACCGACCCTTTACCCACGGTTGGCAGACCTTTGTTCTTTCGCCATGAGGGAAACGCAGCTTGCCGTTACTATGACAACACATGCTCATCACCTGAACGACCAAGTGCTCGATAAACTCAGTGGTAACCTGAACTTCGTAAGAGTGAGCATGGACGGCGTTGGACGGGCATATGAATCAATCCGAGGCAAATCCTTCGACACATTGATTGACCGAATCAAGTCGTTGAGCAGAATAGTGCCGTTTGGCATCAATTTTGTGGTCAACTCGCGTACGATAGATGATATCGAGTCTGCGACTGAATTAGCGGAGGAGCTTGGCGCATCCGAATTTTTACTTTTACCTGAAGTACCAGTGAGAGAGCGTGGAGGTATTGACGCTGGGAGCACTCAAGTATTCCGTGAATGGGTGAGAAGATACCGTGGCACTATTCCCCTCTCAGTCAGTGAATCTGGAGCTGATGGCCTCCCAGCGTGCGATCCCCTTAACTCCGAGACTGGGCTAGCCGCTTTCGCACACATTGATGCCTCCGGTCTCTTGAAACGGACATCTTTTGATCCTACCGGAACTCGGATTGGTGAGAGCGGCATATTGGTAGCGCTACGCCATCTGAAAACCACCAACCAGGGAGAAGATATATGAAAATCTGGCGTGCATACGGGTCAGAGCATTCGATGAAACTTGTCATGATAGGACACTTCAAAAGTGTCAAGGATGCAAAGAAGACACAGAATTTGATTGAAGGACTCACAGAGAAGCTGAGGGATAAAATCGACATCGACATGGAAACGCCATCTGGGCGGTCTAGCGACGCATTCCTCAAGCTGTTGAGAGAAACAAACTGTTATACATTAAGCTCATCCGAACTTGAGCACTTCCGGTCCCCTAAGACAATGCGCCGGAAGGACGACAAAATCACTCTCAAGATCGACGCAATGGACGCATCTGCCTTTTTCAAGCTGATGATAAATAAAAACGCAAAGGTCGAGATTTTTCCAGCCGACCATGAGAAAGATGGTCGGTCCAAAATGGTTGGACGGTTCAAGAGTACTGACGATGCCGAGAAAGCTAAGCGGCTAATTGATAAATTCACCGAGGAGATAGGAAACAAACCTGACGCTGTGTCCTTCCGTGAGCGATACAATGACGCGGCACGTAGAGTATTGAGTGAAACCGGTTGCTATATCTTGAGTCCGTCTGAACTTGAACATTTCCTGTATGGCGACAATACCACGCGCCTAGAAGAGGACCAAGTTATTCTTGAAACGGACGAAACAGAAGTGTCTGCTTTTTTCAAACTGATGATAAAAAATGGAGCAAAGGTCGAAGTCTTCTCAGCTCATGATTATCCAGACGAAGGGGCGAGTGGATACAAGTAGCTGCAGGAAATTGTGGAATGCCTTCCTTGGATTGGACAAAATTCGATTCTCTTCCGGGCGACAGATCACAGAATTTTGAAAATTTGTGTCGTGCACTGGTTCGCCTTCATTTCGGAGGTTATGGACAATTTGCCGCGCTAAAAAATCAACCGGGAGTCGAGTTTCACCTCAAACTCTGTGAGTCTTGCCCGTCACTTGGGGACCCGCCTCGCTGGTATGGCTGGCAATGTAAGGTCCATTCACGAACGACAAAAGGAGACTTAACGGCAGCCAGCAAGAAGGATATCGAAGATTCGTTAAAGAAGACCGAGCAGCATATCCCGGAGCTTACTGATTGGGTGCTGTGGACCCCGTATACTCTGAGCAAGAAAGATCAAGAATGGTTCGCTGAGCTTCATACCCCCTATGTCCTGCATCAGTGGACTGCGGAAGAAGTTGAAAGTTATCTCAGTGGTCCTGGACTGAATCTCAGGAGTACCTACTTCGGTGAGTTAATTGCAACTCCAGAAGAACTCGAACAACGACATCTGGAAGCCATTCAGCCAATAAAAGACAGGTGGTTACAATCAACTCATCAGTCGGTAGAGGCTGAGCGAACTATCCGGCGGATGCTTGGGGAACCCGGTTCTTGGGACCAACTGACAGAGGTAGGGAAGCGTTTAGGGGAAGCTGCGGGTGTCATTGCCGTCAGTCCACAGGACACAGATTCCGAATTGGTACAGGCCGTTACTTCGTTTGTTGCAACATGTTCCACCTTTGCCGACACACTCCTCAGTTTCCATAGTGTTCTCGCGGACGGAGATCTTGACTTTATTCAACAAAAACTGAGGGAACGAAAAACGCTAATTGACGCGCAGGTGCGTACTACTCCAAGACGACTCCGCACTTTGAATCTTCCTATCGCATTGGACGCGACAAATGCCCTGGATGACATGTACATTGCCCAGGAGATACTCAATGAGGTGGAGGAGTTCCTCGGAGTAGGACTTGTGGCACTCTTGGCCGACGCTGGGGGCGGTAAGACTCAGACCGCCGCTCAACTCACCGCGCCTCAGGAGGATAGACCAGCAGGCATCTTACTACATGGCCGGAACCTCCACAAAGGACAGACACTAGACCACCTCGCCGGGAGTTTTTCCCTTAACGGCAATCCCTTGACTAGTATGGAAAGACTGCTTGCCACGACAGATGCGGCTGGCAAACGCGCTGGGTGCCGGTTGCCCGTAGTAATTGATGGTCTTAACGAAGCGGAGAATCCAAAAGATTGGAAGGCTCCGTTGGCCTCCCTAGGTGAAACCGTAAAACACTACCCAAACGTCCTTGTTGTTTGTACGTTACGTACTGGAGAACATCGGCGAGAGGAATATTGGGGGAGACATCAAGAGCAACCCACTTCAAGGGAGTCCTTTGCAGTCATGGCCCTTCCAGATGATATCAGAAGGGTCGAAAGCGAAGGTTTTGGCAAGGATACTAATGAAGCAATTGAGAGGTATTTCAAGTATTTCAAAATTGATCCGGGGGACGCGGAAATTCCTCTGGACTTCTTGCAGCATCCCTTGACTCTACGTATCTTCTGCGAAGTCAAAAACCCTAGCCGTAAAGCTAGAGTCAAAATTGACTACTTTCCAGCTTCGTTATCATCACTCTTCGAAAAATATATCGAAAATATTTGTGAACGCATCTCACAGCTGACCAACCTTAGCCATTCTTACTCTATGGAGGACGTTGAGCGAGCAGTCTATCAGTTTGGCCTTGAACTGTGGCAAGCTGGACAACGCGAGCTCGACGAGCAAAATTTCCGCCAAGCTACGTCCGACTCTGATCGTGACTGGGATAGCAGCATTGTCAACCTGCTCGCCCAAGAAGGAATTATTTTTAGGAACCCAGGAAGTGAGCCGTATAGTTATGTAATTACACCAGTGTATGACGCCTTAGGTGGCTTCATTATAGCTAACTCTCTCTTGAAGAAACATTTGGATGATCGGGAATTTGGGTGGTTGAGAGAGTCCGATTCTGAGCAACGATTTTATGGTGAGGACAGTCATGAATTGGCGGTGGATATATTCCGGTCATTGGTTACACTTTCTCCGCGGCGTATACCCGGGACACAGCTTTGGAAAGTCGCACCCCAATTACTCCACAAACCAGCCCTTAGATTTGCGACAGCCCTTGACCCTGAATATCTAGACCAGGATACACTTGACGGTATCTGGAAGATTGCAAGCGATAACCTCAGAGAAGAAACTCGTCTATTATCTCGGCTTCAGGCGCTCAGAGGAGCAGCTAATCACCCGCTTAACGCTAATTTTCTTGATTCTGTCCTCCGCCCGCTGAGCGTTGCCGAACGCGACTTAAGTTGGACTGAGTGGATCAGAAAAACTCGATCTGAAAGATTTCAAGACCTACTCACGCTTGAAGAGAGATGGAGAGAGAATCCTTCTGATCGTCCTCCATCTGAGCGACTTCGTGCCAGATGGGTTATGTGGCTCCTGACTTCGACCGACCGCGAACTCCGGGATGTGGCGACCCGTGCGCTCTACTGGTTTGGGCGAGGTGACCCAGAGGCGCTGTTTGAAGATACTATAAGTTCCCTGGAAATTAACGATCCGTATGTTCCAGAGCGGATGCTTGCAGCGAGCTACGGTGTTGCAATGGCGCTTCATGCGGCCCCGAAGGAGGCTACTTTCAGTAATACGACGTTGCTGAGGTATGCCCAGAATATCTATAATTCTTTATTTGCTGAGAAGGCACTGTTTAGTACAACCCATGTTCTGATGCGGGAATACGCAACTCGAACAATCGAACTTGCACTGTTGCACAATCCGTATCCGTCCGTTTTCTCTCAGGGAGAGATAGAGAGAAGCAATCCACCGTTTACCGCTGAGGGGCTACGTCAGTGGGGTGAAAGCGAGTATCCACGGGAAGAGTTTCACGGCCTCGACTCGCCGTTCCGTATGGATTTTGAAAACTACACTTTAGGCCGCTTAGTACCCGGTAGACGTAACTACGACTATGAAGACGAAGAATACAAGAAAATAAGAGCACAAGTTCTTTGGCGAGTCGAACAATTGGGCTGGTCAAACGAACTCTTCGAGACCGTAGACAAGGAGATTGAAAACACATACCGGCGTTTTCGTCCATCTCCAGAGGCCGGGGCGGATAAGACGGAACGCTACGGCAAAAAATATTCTTGGATTGCCTTTTTCGAAATGGCAGGATTGCAAAGCGATCTTAAAAAGATCGGCCAAGAGGGTGAGAGAAAAGTGTGGCTCTGGGATGTTGACATCGATCCTAGTTTTCCTAAACGGGGGCCTAAATCTCGAATTATTGAGACTGATTTGCTTGGCGATCCCGATATGGAGATGCAGGATTGGATCGAGGATGGACCTCTGCCCGATGTGGCTCCCTATCTTCGATTGCAAAGGGTGCTATCAGAAGATGGTCCTTGGATCATGTTGGATGGTTCTGTAGTTCAGGAAGACGAAGAACGTGGTCGCAACTCCTTTTGTTCTATTCGCAGTTTTCTCATAGCCAGCAAAAATGCTAATTCATTTGTGGATTACCTGACCCGGCAAGGTCCTAGCGCGTGGAGGCTACCCCAAAAGCAATCCGTCCTTTATACGTTTGCGGGCGAGATTCCGTGGTGCTCAACCTTTCCATACAACGGTGCTGTCGATTGCTCGCATTACCAGATTTTGATTCCGGTTTGCGATTTCCACTGGGAATACTATCACACCGTGGCGAGCGACGCTGGTTCTCCAACCACTCTGGCAAAAGAGGTTGCTAGCGATCTTAAATTGATTGGTCAGTCACAAACCTTCGATCTTTTCACGCGAGATGGATTGAGGGCGACGCGATTTGTTTCCGATCAGAGTGACGATCTTAATAATAACCAATCCATGTGTTTTATCCGAGAAGAATTACTGAAGACCTCTCTCAAGGAGAATGATTGTTCTCTTATCTGGGTAATTGAGGGAGAACGTAGTTACTCAGCAAAACGAATAGAAAAACTGCGTCGCAGCGCCAATCGTCCCAAGAGGCCCTACGAATATTTTGGGTGGGTTGAAGGATACGAGTGATAAAACTTAAATGACCTCTACTGACATCCGACTTAGCTGGGAGTGCTAAAATTCAACCCTTTCTCAACGTCCTAGAGCGTTTCACGCGAGGCTGTAACCATGCCGTTACGCTCTCGTCATGCCAGACATGATCTGGCATCCAGAATCCGGGAGGCTGGGGACCTGGGATTCCTGCTTGCGCAGGAATGACGGACGGCTGCATATCATCGTTATTTGCTCTAGGGCGTGTCATCAGTTAGCAAGAATGTCGGGATTATCCTACCCTGCTGCGCTATAGTGCTCGCAGTAGCCAGAGCGAGGAGGCTTGTCAGTATGACGAAGCGGTATGCCCTGCGGGATGACCAGTGGGAGCGGATTCAGGGGCTCTTGCCAGGGCGAGCGGGCCATGTGGGGGGCACGGCGCAGGATAACCGCCGGTTTGTGGACGCGGTCCTGTACCGCTATCGGGCCGGCATTCCCTGGCGTGACCTCCCCATACGGTTTGGGGATTTTCGGGTGATTCATACCCGGCATATGCGCTGGAGTCGGAGTGGGGTGTGGGAGCGGGTGTTCCAGCACCTCGCAGCCGACGCGGACAACGAATACGCCATGATCGATGCCACGATTATCCGCGCCCATCAACATGCCGCCGGGGCAAAAGGGGGGACCCAGAGACGGAATGCCTTGGCCGCTCCCGAGGGGGGTTGAGTACCAAACTCCACGCGACCTGTGATGCCCTGGGCAATCCGACCAGCTTCCATCTCACGCCGGGCCACGCCTCGGACCTCGCTGGCGCGGATGCGCTGCTCCCGGATTTGGTGCAGCACGTCCATGCCCTGCTCGCGGATAGAGCCTATGATGCCCAAGAGCGCGTCCTTGACGTATTGGAGCAGGCGGGCGTGACGATTGTTATTCCCCCCAAAACGAATCGGCGCCAGCCACGCCCCTATGATACGCACCTCTATCAGGCACGCCATCTGATTGAAAACTTCTTCGCTAAACTCAAACAATATCGGGCGCTTGCCACCCGCTATGACAAACGCGCTGTCAGCTTTCTGGGAGCTATCTATCTCGCGGCCTCGGTGATCCTCCTTAACTGATGACACCCCCTAGTAGGAAGGGGTCGATTGGTCTTGACGAACCGCCTGACTCTGGCTGTAAAAGAAATGGGGCAGCCTTTCCCTGCTGGGGAGACATTTCTTATGGATGGAAGTCGTATATGCACTATGAGCTGACCGCTCAGGACCGTACAGAACTCCACGCCCGCGGGATGCGACCCGAGACGATTGCGACCTATATTCAGCAGTTTCAGCAGGGGTTCCCTCCTGTTCAGTTGGAGCGAGCGTGTACGCTTGGTGATGGTATCATCCGCATACCGGCCGAGACTACTCGCCTGGAGCGGTTATATGCTGAAGCTGCCGCAGCAGGTCGCCTGATAAAGTTTGTTCCGGCCTCGGGTGCGGCCAGTCGGATGTTTCAATTGCCCCTCTCTTTTTTCCAGCAGCCGGAGTTGCTCTCGAACCAGGCGCTGGCCGGGAGAGCGGCCGATGGAGATGTCGCCTGTCAGACCTTCCAGCGCTTTCTCGACCAGCTTGACCGCTTTGCTTTTGCCCAGGAACTGCGGACAGTCTTGCTTAGAGATGGCCGCACATTGGAGGGACTCCTGAGTCAAGAGCAGTATTACACGCTTCTCACTTATCTCCTCACACCAACAGGCCTGAACTATGCCAACCTGCCCAAAGGACTCGTGCCCTTTCACGCCTACGGAGACTATAGCCGGGCCGCTTTTGAGGAACATCTGGTTGAAGCGCTGGAGTATGTACAGGATGCTTCATCCGTTGCGCGGATGCACTTCACGGTTGCTGCGCCCCACCGGCAGGCCATTCAGACGTATCTTGACCGCGTGCGTTACCGCTACGCTCAGCAGGGCGCTCACCTCGATATTTCGTATTCCATTCAGAAGCCTGCGACAGACACCATCGCTGTGGACTCGGACGACATCCCGGTCAGGGATAGCAGCGGTGCCCTTGTTTTTCGTCCCGGCGGGCATGGCGCTTTATTAGAAAACCTGGCCAACCTGCATGGCGATATCATTTTTATCAAGAATATCGACAACGTCCTGCCCGACCGACTCAAGCCCGATACCTACCGGTATAAAAAACTCCTGTGCGGCTATCTGCTCCACCTCCAACAACAGGCATTCTTTCATATCGCCCAACTCAAAGCCTCCCAGCCAAGTGAGGCGGACGGCGCGCGTATCCCTATTGAGGCCGCCCGTACCTTTGCTCAGGACGAGTTGTCACTTGTCCTGCCGCAAGACTTTGAGCGCATACCAATCCCAACCCAACGCGCTTTTCTCATCGAGCAACTCGACCGGCCTATACGTGTGTGTGGGGTGGTGAAAAATACCGGAGAGCCGGGGGGAGGGCCTTTCTGGATCAGACAGGCCAACGGCACCACCTCGCTCCAGATTGTCGAGTCTTCCCAAGTTGATATGACACACGCGGAGCAACAAGCACGCTGGCAAGCGGCCACCCATTTCAATCCGGTGGATCTCGTGTGTGGCGTGCGTGACTATCGGGGACGACCCTTTGATTTACAGCGGTTTACCGATCCCGCGACCGGATTTATCTCCGAGAAATCAAAAGACGGACGTTCCCTGCGGGCACTCGAATTGCCGGGGTTGTGGAACGGGGCTATGGCGCACTGGAATACGGTCTTTGTCGAAGTACCGGGGAGTACGTTTCATCCGGTCAAGACCGTTATGGACCTTTTACGTCCCGAGCATCAGCCTGTCCCCGCTCCCCCATTGACAACCCGTCTCGATTGATACTCTTTATAGCGCCAGATTTTCTGGTCGGCTCCCATGCCACCTGGTATGAGAGTAAGGTTCGCGCGGAAGAAGGTAGAAGGATTTTTGTGACTGAACCGCCCGCGCTTACCACGCAATCCGGGGCGGTCATAAGGACAGACTCCATGAGCGACAGGCAGGCCACGCTGGAAGAATATACACCGGAATCCATCCTGACGATTGACGAATACGAGTCCTATATCGGTCAGGAACAGGTCGAGGCGCTCAAGCAGCTCGCCACTCCGGTTGAAGGCAAAGGCTGGGCGAATATCAATTCGACCTTCGTGGGCGGTGGGGTAGCAGAAATGCTGCGCAGCGTGATTCCGTTGGCCCGTTCACTCGGTGTCCACGCTCGCTGGTTTACCATCCAGGGCCATGAGGCGTTTTTTCACGTCACCAAGAAGTTTCACAACACACTCCAGGGCGTGGACCAGCCGGTTGCTCTTCAGGAACTTTTCGAGACCTATTTGGATAATCTGGCCGCCCATGCCACAAACCCTGCAATCGAATCTGACCTGATCGTGGTCCATGACCCGCAACCCGCAGCGCTGATTATGAGTGGCCTGCTCATGGGCAATGTACTGTGGCGGTGTCATATTGATACGTCAACGCCGACCCCGACGGTGTGGCGTTTCCTGGCACCCTACCTCAATCAGTACGCGGGGGCGATTTTTACCATGCCCGAGTTTGTCGGACCGGGATTGCAGATTCCCCACTACCAGATTACTCCGTGCATAGACCCGCGGGCGGAAAAGAATGTTCAGTACACCGAAGAACGTGCCAAAGAGATTCTTACTCCTCTGTTCCGGCAGCACGCGGTTGACCCGGACCGTCCGATTCTGGCCGCCATTTCCCGCTACGATATCCATAAAAATCAGGCGACTATCCTGAGCGCCTTCAAACGCCTACGTCAGGAGAAGACCTACGACCCGGCACCCTATCTTATCTTTCTCGGCAACACCGCAACCGACGACCCCGAGGGTGCAGCCATGCTGGAGCAGTTGCAAGCGCAAGCTGGCGCTGACCCCGATATCCGTTTCTGGGTCAACGTCGAAAATAACGACCAAGTCGTCGGCTCACTGATGCGTCTGGCCCGGGGCTTCGTCCACGTCTCAACCCGTGAAGGCTTTGGTCTGGTCGTGTCCGAGGCGTTATGGCAAGGTACCCCGGTCATTGGCTCGCGTGTCGGCGGGATTGTGCAGCAGGTCATTGACGGGCAGACGGGCTATCTGGTTGAACCGCTGGACGTTGAAGCGATTGCGACGAAAATGGCCCGGATTCTTGATGAGCCAGAGCAAACGGCACAGCTCGGTCGGCAAGCCCAGGAACACGTCCGCCAAAACTTCCTGCTGCCGGAATTGGTTCGGCGCTACCTGATCCTGCTCCGCTATTACACCGGCGTTGACCGGGACCACCCGCCGTTTCGCCTGAACCCAACCAGCTATCGCGAAGTGCTGGCCAGCCTCCTGCCGTCGCCGGTTCAGCCATAACCCGCCCGGTAGCAACCTGGACTGCCTGTACGGGCTGTGAACACGCTTTCCACTCGTCTAGGACGTGTGATGCACATTGTTAGGCGGGGAAGAGGGTGGCAAAGGCCCAAGGGGGGCGCCCGAAGAGGCGATTGAGCCAGCAGCCGACATTGACGGCGGCCAGTTTCGCGGCAATGCGGGCGAGGAGGCCGTGTTTACTGCGGGCGCCCGGAAAGTGGAGGCCGAAGGTGCGGATCAGATGGCCGTTCATCGTCTCGACCACCTGCCGCCAGCGGGCGTGCTGGCGTTTGGCCGCTGCGGCCTGCGGGCCCTGATAGTCGGGGGGCGTGAGGAGGGCGGCACCAGAGGCGTGGCGCCAATGCTGCTGCCACCACGTCCCGCAGAAGCCCGCATCGGCCAGATACGGTCCGTGACTGCGCGCGCCCGCGCCGCTCGGCGGCCAGCGCGGCCCGGTGGGACCGACATAGGGGATGCCATTGGGACGGCGCGGGGCCGGTAAGTCCGCCACTTGGAGCGGCGGCGCGTGCGGGTCCACCCGCCAGCACAGCAAGGCGTCCGCGAGCCAGCGATCCGCCATGTTGGCCGGGGCGAGCACGAAGCCCGTCACCACCCCCGTGGGCGCGACGGCCAGGAGCAGTTTGCCGCCATAGTACCCCGCTTTGTCACTGCCGCCCCGCCCGATAGCCGCTTCGGCCCCAAACAGCCGGTGGCGTTGCCCCCGACAGCGGCGCAGCAAGGGCACCGCCACGGTGTCCACCACCTCATAGGCCGCCGGGGCGGCCCGCAACTCCCGCGCCACGAGCGGGACTAGGGCCACCAGCACCCCCGCCAAGTCCCGACACCGCCGGTTATACGCACTCTGACTCAGAAAGCGCGGAAAATACGCCCGCCAGTGCGCCCGCGCATAGCGGAGAAACGCCCGCTCCGAGCGCCCCCACCACTGCACACACAGGGCTAACGTCAGCACTTCGCTGTCCGAGACCGTCGGCCGAGGGCCCGGGCGCACCGGCTTCACCCGCGCGACCTGCTGCTGGTACAGATCGTCCACGATGGTATATAAAGCCACCAGGAACGTGTCGAGATCCATGGGCATCGCTCACCTCCTATGGTAGGGAATGTGAGCTTAGCCTAGCCTCGACACGCTCCTTCTACAGTGCCCCGTAATATGCATCACACGTCTAGAATGGGATGTGTCAGCCCGGCGGCTGATACGAAGGTGGGTGGCGAAAGACAGGGGTCCGAGCGCGTATGGAGATCATGCTGATTACTGGTGGGGCCGGGTTTATCGGAAGTAATCTTGTCCGCCTCGCTCTGGCCGAAACAACGGCATCTGTCGTTATCGCTGATAAGTTGACGTATGCCGGCAGTCTGAACAATTTTGAAGACGTCCTCCAAAATCCGCGTGTAAGTTTTTCCCAGACCGATATTGCCGAGCAGCCGGCGGTGGCGAACTTGTTCCGGACGTACCGGCCCCAGTCCGTGGTGAACTGTGCCGCGGAGACCCATGTAGACCGTTCCATTGACAACCCCTGGCCGTTTGTTGAAACGAATCTGATTGGGACGTTTTATCTGCTGGAGGAGGCCCGAAAATATGCGGCCTCCCTACGCGCCCAGGAGCCGTTCCGGTTTTTGCACGTCTCGACAGACGAGGTCTACGGCAGCCTCGGACCTGTGGGCATCTTTTCCGAATCCAGCCCCTACGCGCCGAACTCGCCGTATTCCGCCTCAAAGGCGAGCGCGGACCATTTTGTCCGAGCCTACTGCGAGACGTATGGTCTTCAGACTGTGATCACGAGTTGCTCAAACAATTACGGCCCCTATCAGTTTCCGGAAAAACTCATTCCGTTGATGATTCTGAATGCCCTTGAGGGCCAACCCCTGCCCATCTATGGCGATGGGCAACACGTCCGCGACTGGCTGCATGTTGAAGACCATTGTCGGGGCATTTTGCTGGCTCTGCGGCAGGGTAAGAGTGGTGAACAATATAATATCGGCGGGGGGAGTGAGCGGACCAATCGTGCGGTTGTGGAGCAGCTCTGTACTATTCTTGAAGAGCTGCTACCCGCCTCAAAAAATGTGGCTCTCAAGAAGCAGGGCATTACCGCCTACTCTGACCTGATAACATGTGTGCCGGATCGTCCTGGCCATGACCGACGCTATGCCATCGATACAACAAAAATCAGAACCCAACTCGGCTGGCAGCCACGCTATACGTTCGAGCAGGGCTTGGCACGGACGGTCCGTTGGTATGTGGACAATCGGCGCTGGTGTGAAGCTATTGGGGCGGACAGGTATAACCGAGAGCGTCTGGGATTAGGTGCTGCGCCCCTGACAAAGGATAGAGCATGAAAGGTATTATCCTCGCCGGCGGTTCCGGTACGCGGCTGTATCCCATTACCCGGGCAATCAGCAAACAGCTCATGCCCATCTACGATAAACCCATGATCTATTACCCGCTCTCCACGCTTATGCTGGCGGGGATTCGTCAGGTCCTGGTTATTACTACACCCCATGAGCAGGAGGGCTTCCGGCGTCTTCTGAAGGATGGTCAGTGGCTTGGCCTAGAGATTAGCTATGCGACCCAACCCCGCCCCGAAGGCATTGCCCAATCCTTTCTGATTGGTCGTGATTTCATTGGCAGTGACGCGGTTGCGCTTGTTCTCGGTGATAATATCTTCTACGGCCACGGCTTTCCGGACTCACTGCGGGTGGCGGTCCAGCGTGTGAGTGGGGCGACTATTTTTGCCTATCAAGTCCGCAACCCGGAGCAGTACGGCGTTGTGGACTTCGACGCTCAAGGACGGGCCATCGGTCTCGAAGAGAAGCCGTCCAAGCCACGCTCAAGCTATGCGGTCACCGGTCTCTATTTCTACGACAACCAGATTGTCTCTCTTGCCGCAGACCTCAGACCCTCCCACCGGGAGGAGTTGGAAATCACGGATGTGAATCGGGTCTATCTCCGTCTGGGAGGTCTACATGTGGAAAAACTTGGTCGAGGAATCGCCTGGTTGGACACCGGGACACATGAGACGCTGCTCCACGCCTCGAATTTTATTCAAGCGCTGCAAGACCGGCAGGGCTTGATGGTCGCCTGTGTCGAAGAAATTGCCTATACCCTGGGGTATATTTCTGAAGCTGAAGTGCTCCGGCAGGCCAATAGCATGAAGGGCAATGCCTACGGCCAATATCTCTTCCGTTTGATTCAGAATGAATCAGAATGAAGAGAGCAGACATGCGCTTTCTCCCGACCAGACTCCCAGGCGTGACGGTGATTGAACCGGACGTGTACCAGGATGCACGCGGCTTTTTCCTCGAAACCTACCACGCCCGTACCTACCAGGAGGGGGGGATCAGGGCGACTTTTGTCCAGGACAACCATTCCCAATCCTCGTATGGCACGCTCCGCGGGCTCCACGCCCAGATTCAGCACCCTCAAGGAAAGCTGATCCGAGCCTTGGAAGGCGAAATTTTTGACGTGGCGGTGGATATCCGACGAGGATCAGCAACCTTTGCCCAATGGATAAGCGTTGTCCTTTCGGCCAAAAATTTTCGGCAGCTCTATATTCCACCCGGCTTTGCCCACGGCTTTGAGGTCCTGAGTGAACGCGCTCAAATTGCCTATAAGTGTACGGATTTCTATGATCCCACTGATGAAATCGGCTTGGCCTGGAATGATCCGGACATTGGCATTGAGTGGCCAGTGAAGACGCCGCTGCTCTCAGCAAAAGACCTGGCCGCCCCTTTCCTGCGGGACATTGAAGCATCCTTGCCCATATTTCAGCCAGAGCCAGGAACGGATTGAAACAGCACAGACTGGAGCAGCGACGCACTCCCCGCTTCCCTGCCCTTCAAGCGGGCGAAACAAGAGGAGGCAACATCCCATGTATTTGTTGATATATCACTAAAGGCTTGCCCGCTGGTCTCTCTATGGGAAGCGCCCGATAAACTGTGCCATGGGATATTTTGACGCCTGTCTGCTCGCCGTCCTGCAAGGCTTAACCGAGTTTCTGCCTGTTTCTTCTTCCGGCCACCTCGTACTTGTCCAGTATTTTCTCGGCAGTTCAGGAGAAATTGATCTGCTGTATAATATTGCCCTGCATGTTGCGACGGCAGTCGCTCTCCTGACCTATTTCCGTCGCGACATTTACGGACTGTGCACCGGTCTCATCCGCACCACACCTCCTTCGCCGGGCGTCTTCTCTGGGCGCGAAAGGCAAACTGTTTTCCATATCGTTCTGGCCCTGATCCCGACCGCACTCCTCGGGCTGTGTATTGACACCCTCTTCATTTCATTTTTCCTCCGGCCTGATATTGTCGGTTGCATGCTCCTCTTGACGGGTTGCTTGCTCTGGTGGGGCAAAGGACAAGGAGCCCGCACTCCGACAGCACACATGCACGCGCTCCACGCGCTCGCCATCGGTGTCCTCCAGGGCTTTGCCGTTATCCCAGGCATCTCTCGTTCTGGGGTAACGATTACAGGCGGCATTCTCCTGGGCCTCAAGAGGGAACTCGCGGCGCGCTTCTCTTTGCTTATCTCCATTCCGGCTATTCTTGGGGCCACCCTGCTGGAAGTCTCAAAGCTGGAAGAGCAGGCCCTTCCGCCCCTCGGCCCCTACGTCGCCGGTATGGTGGTCGCCGCCGCCGTCGGCTATATCGCAATTGCTCTCATCCTCCGCCTCGTCCAACAAGAGCGATTTCACCTGTTTGCGTGGTATTTATGGCCCCTCGGTGGTCTGGTGAGTGTAGGATTCCACCTGCTGGGGTAACAGGATTCCCGTTCTGTCAAGTGGAAGCGCCGCGTCTGGAGCAGAGCGAGGCTATTCCTCCGTCTTGATGATTGTGGGGGGGAGGGTGTTCGCCGCCGCGCCGATACGAATGATGAGCGTCCCGCCTTGGTGTTTGCGTCCACCGACAAAAAGCATGCCCCGATTCGGAATTGATAACAGCGTGCTCATCAGCGGAGAGGGGGAGGCGCCTTCCATCAGCATCACGTGCAGCGCAATCTGTTCGTTCACATACTCCTTTGGAACGACCTGAAGGAACCGTCCACCGGGCAAGGAGAAATTTGCCTGTTTGCCAAACTCGACTTGGCGACGCTCCTCCTGAACCAGGCGATAGGCCGAATAGCGGAAGGCCAAAAGCTGAGAACGCATCCCGGTCAGACGATGATCAAATTCTTGTGAGGCGTCAGTTGCCAGGACGGTCTCAACACGGATATGAACCATATCCCCTACGGCGACTGAGGCGGTACACAGGAGGAGCCCGAGGACGGCTGGCACAGGAAAGGACAGGCGACACATAGTCATGGCAGCTCTTCCCCCGGTGTTTCATCGACCCAGATAACCGTGGCGTTACTCGTCGGCTCATTCCAGACCAGGACGGTCGAGGTTGCGGAGAGAGATTCGATCTGCGCTTGATTATTGAGGGCTACCATCACAGGCTGCTTGGCAATAGAGATATGCACAGCTCCTCTCGAAGTTGGGAGCTGAGTGGAGACGGCCGCGGTAAAGAGACACAGCCCAACGGCGGTTGCCCACACCGGAATATGCCACGAAAAGGGCGCCTGCCACTGCAGGCGCCAGCGTCGAAAACGGCTCGACCAGTGGTTCGCCAGATCTGGAGATTGGGCTGCTATGCCCTGCTCAATCCGAGGCCAGAAATCAGAGAAATCAAGACGAGAGACTTCCTCGTCGAGTGTGTGACACAGCATCTCGTGGGTGCGTTCGAGCAGTTGCATCCGGTGGGAACACGCTGGACAATCGGCGATCTGAGAAGCAGCTTGGTCACGTCGAGCCTCATCAAGCTCGTTGTCATACACAAGAGAAATGAGCTGTGAGGGGTGAGAACAACTCGCCATACGTTGGGCTATCCTGATCTTAACGAGCTTCCCACCTGACGGTGCGGGGGAAGGAGAGAGGCGGTGTCTGACAACAGATGTGAATCATCGGCGGGAAGCCTTGGTTAGAGGTCGTGCCCGAGGCGTTTTTGCAGCCTTTTTCTTGCATAGTGCAGGCGACTCATCACCGTTCCCCTGGAACACTGTAACACCTGACTGATCTCTTCATAGGATAGCCCCTCGACTGCCCATAGCAATATGACCGCTTTATGGGCAGGCGTCAACTCGTCAATAGCGGCCCGGATATGCTGTCCAAGTTCGCGTCCGGCAACGCGGTCTGAAGGATCAAGGTCCTGTGTATCTGGAATGCTCTCAATCCAATCGTTATCGTCATCTCCCCTTGACTGATGTCGCTCGAACAGTGATCTTCGGCTACGTTGGCGCTGGCGGTCAATAGATAGATTTACAACGATGCGATAGAGCCATGTATAGAAACTGGACTCTTCTTTAAACTTGCTGATGCCTACAAAAACCTTGGTAAATGCTTCTTGGGCAACCTCGATGGCATCGTCCCGGTCGTGGAGCATTCCCAGCGCGATTGCCACCGCCTTTCGCTGATACCGCTCGACCAGTTCCTGAAACGCCTGCCGGTCATCCTGCTTGCAACGCCGGACGAGTTCCCAATCGCTTACTTCCACCGTTTTCCAGCATCCTTAGGGTGAGACGTGAAAGGAGACATGACTATTCAGTACAGAGTCGCGAAAAAATACGGAGGTGCGCTCCCGGCTATAGTATCGGGCACGCGTCTTTCCTAACAGACCCTCGTCGCTAACTGGAGGAGAAAAAACGAAAGGGGTATGAATGTCACAGGAGTTTTCACGTCCAACAGCGGCAGATGCAGTTCCCCCTAACCTTTGGTCAACTTGACAAGACGGGAAACCGGCCTTAAAGATTCCTGCCAAAAGTAAATTTTCATCATCCTATGTATTGCCCATTCTCAGGCGCAACAAAACCATGATAGAAGTACAAAATCTTACCAAACGCTATGGTGACCTGACCGCAGTGTCTGACATCTCCTTTCAGGCTGAGTCAGGTCAGATCCTTGGGTTTCTCGGACCGAACGGTTCTGGGAAAACCACGACTATGCGCATTATTACGGGCTTTATGCCGGCAACCACGGGAACCGTCAAAGTGGCCGGATTCGATATCTTTGATGAGTCCTTTGAGGCGCGTAAAAGGATCGGCTATCTCCCGGAATCCCCACCGCTCTATAACGATATGACGGTCACCGCATATTTGCGTTTTGTCGCCCACATCAAAGGCATGGCTCGCGCGGATATCCCGGACGCCCTGGACCGTGCGCTGGAGCGCTGTGGCCTGACTGAGGTCGCCTCGCGTGTCACCGGCTATCTTTCAAAAGGATATCGGCAACGGGTGGGCCTTGCCCAGGCGATTATCCATAACCCGGGCGTCCTCATTCTGGACGAGCCAACGGTTGGCCTCGACCCGCAGCAGATTATTGGCATCCGGTCCCTGATTAAAGAGCTTGCCGGCGAACATACGGTTATCCTGTCTACGCATATCCTGCCCGAAGTCGCTCAGGTGTGTGAGAAAGTCGTGATCATTAACGCCGGAAAAGTCGTGGCCGAGGATATGCTAGAGAACCTTGCCCAGGACCAGACGCTCGAAGACGTGTTTCTCAAAGCCATTGCCCAGGAAGATCCAGGCGCGGCGGAAACGGAGGGAACGGTGGAGGAGGCCGCGGAATGAGAAACGTCTTAACTATCGTTGGCAAAGAGCTGCGGGCGTATTTTGTGTCGCCCATTGCCTACGTCGTCCTGACCGGCTTTCTCCTGTTGGGTGGCTGGTTTTTCTTTAACCTCCTCTCCCGCTTTAATATGCTGCTCAGTATTTATACCCAACTCCAGCAGGGAGCGGCAGATCAGCTGAATCTGAATGAGTTTGTCATCGCCCCGCTGATGCACAACCTGTCGATTGTGCTGGTCATTCTCGTTCCCATGATCACGATGCGCGCCTATGCGGAAGAAAAAAAAGGCGGCACCTACGAACTCCTGCTGACCTCTCCGCTCCGCACGGGTGAGATTGTGTTAGGCAAATTCCTGGCCTCGTTTGTGTTCATCTGCATCATGCTGGGTATGACAGGGGTATACCCGGCGGTGTTGATTGCATTTGGCAATCCGGAGATTGGAGTCCTGCTGGCCGGCTACCTCGGCTTATTGCTGTTGGCGACTTCTTTTGTGGCCGTCGGGCTCCTCACCTCGTCGTTTACCGAAAACCAGATCATTGCCGCCGTGAGCGGGCTGGTGGCCACGCTGCTGCTGTATATTATCGGCTGGCCAGCAGATACGGCTGGTGAGGTGCTCGGACCTCTCTTGCGCTATTTGTCAGCCACCGAGCACTTTGCCGAAATGGTCAACGGCCTCATCGATACGCAAGATTTAGTGTACTTTGCCAGCCTTATCCTGCTGTCCTTATTCTTGACCCAGCGTTCGGTTGAATCGCTACGCTGGAGGTAGTTATATGGCGCGTCTTGGTTCGTTTTACGGGGTGGTCGGGGTCATTCTGCTGCTGTTTGCCGGGGTGGCCTACTTTCTGACTCGCGATTTTTCAGCCTATGTGCTCGTTCATACGCTGACCGGCCTCGTGGCGGTGATTGGAGCCCTCGTCTCGTCCAGAGGGTCGGTCAAAACCTTTCTTGGTGAGCGCTCGACCAAATACGGAGCCAGTGCTGCGGTCTATTCCCTGCTCTTTATCAGTATCCTCATCCTGATGAATTATCTGTCTACCCGTCACCATCACCGCTTCGACTTGACTGAGGCCAATATCTATAGCCTGTCTCCGCAGTCAGAGAATGTGCTCCGTCAGTTGGATAAAAAACTTGAAATTGACGCCTTTGTCCAAGCCGGCTCGGACCCGCAGCTGCGCGAACTGCTGAGTAGCTATGCGTATGATTCGGACAAAATTTCCTCCCGGATCATCGACCCTGACCAACGACCGGATTTGGCCGAGCGGTTCCAGGTCACTACCCTGCCGACCGTTGTGTTGCGGTATGGGGACCAGACCAATCTCATTAACAAGACAACAGAAGAAGACCTGACCAACGGCATCATCAAAATCTCCCGCCCGGACAAGAAAACCATTTACTTTCTTGAAGGTCATGGCGAGCCCAGCAGCCAGGACCTCCAGGATGCCGGGAGTTATGGGCAACTCAGGACTGCGCTTGAAAACGAGGGCTATGCCGTCAACACGCTGGTCCTCGCGCCCGATACAGCCGTACCGGAAGCGACCAATCTGCTGATCGTGGCCGGCGCGCAGCGTTCCCTGCTGGTGCATGAGACCCAGTTGATCGATGCCTATTTGAAAAAGGCCGGCGCGGCCCTCTTCTTGCTCAACCCGCGGGCAACGCCAGAGCTGATTCCGTATCTGGCCCAGTGGGGGATTCAGGTCGGCAACGATGTCATCGTCGATGAACAACTCCAGCTGTTACGCGGCCGGACGTTTACCCTCACTCCGCTGGCTCAGACCTATGGGGAACATTCGATCACAGCGGACCTGAGCCGACGCGGCTCGGCGGCTCTAACGACCTACGGAATTTCCCGCTCGGTTGAAGCGGGTGCGGCCGGCCGGTCTGGAATCACGCCAACCAGCCTGGTCAAGACCGGACCGAACGCCTGGGCGGAAACCGATCTTGAGGAGGTGTTCCAAAAACAAAGCGTGCGACTCGACGCGCACGACCGCAAAGGCCCCATTTCGCTGGCCACCGCGGTCACCGTGAATCTGAAAGAAATGGATAAGGAGCTTGAGGACACCGCCCGGCTGGTGGTCTTTGGCAATGCCGGTTTTGCCAACAACCAGTTCATTGGTCAGTATTTTAACCGGGACTTGCTGCTGAACAGCGTGAGCTGGCTGGTCGGGGAAGAGGAGCTGATTTCTATTCGCCCCCGGACTATTCGCGCCTCGCGTGTTCAGCTCACTGCCGACCAAGGAACAACGGTCTTTTATCTCTCCGTCCTGATTCTGCCCGAGATACTGCTCATTGCCGGGCTCGCCACGTGGTGGCGACGGCGCTAAGCGATCTGTCTCTCCTCTACGCTGCGTATGAGTGTGCCACGAACTATTCTCATGCTGATCGTCCTCCTGGGCCTGGGGGCGTATGTCTATTTTGTTGAGCTGCCAAAGGCCAAACAGGATGCCGAAAAACCGACGGTTCTGACATTTGAGAAGGAGTCGGTGGATACGCTGACCCTGACCTATCCCGAGCGAGAAATCAGTCTGCAACAGACCGCAGCGGGTGAGTGGAACCTCACGGCCCCCATCCAGGCGAAAGCCGACGATACGACGGTCAATAATATGTTGACCACCATAGTAGACGAAGAGGTCACCCGCAGCCTGACCCCCCAAGAGCCGACCGACCTCGCCTTGTATGGCCTGGCTCAGCCGCCCGTCGTTGTGCACCTTGTCCTGCAGGACGGCACGGCACTGCCAAAAGTATCGATTGGCAAAGACACGCCTGTCGGGTTTTCAGTCTATGTCCAAAAGGAAGGTGATCCGCAGCTTCATCTCACCCGTCAGGCGTTTCGCCTGGGACTCACCAAACACGTCAAAGAACTGAGAGACAAAACGGTGTTACCGTTTGAGAGAGACAAAGTCACCCGGATAACCATAGATACCTCCGAGACCAGCATTGTTTTGGCCAAGACCGATGCTGGTTGGACGTTTGAACACCCCGCTCCGTACGCCGTCGATGCCAGCGCTGTACAAACCTATCTTTCGACCCTGGAGGGCATCCAGGCAGAAGACTTCGTTGAGCAACCGCTGCTCGACCTGTCAGCTTTTGGACTCGACCCGGCTCAACTGATCGTCTCGCTCCGTCTTGGGGAGAATGCAACGCGGACGATTTCTGTTGGAGACGAGAAAAGCGTAGATGCTGGGACAACGCAGCGTTACCTCAAGCGTGACGATGGAGAAACGCTGTATCTTGTGCGCGCGGGTCTGCTGAAAGACCTGAGTAAGTCCGTCACCGATTTTCGAGATCAGGCTGTTGTCAGCATCCCGGAAGGGAAAATCACCCAAGTCGTGGTCACGCGCCAAGGGGGAGCGGGATTTACCCTCTCGCGAGGGGAAGAGAACGCGTGGGAAATTGACAAAAAATCTGAAGGAACGCTCAAGACGGCAACCCTCAGCCAATTTATTGCTGACCTGCGAGAACTACGCGGATTCGAGATCGCCGCCGATAACCCGGAAGACTTGAGTCTATATGGACTCGATGATCCGGCGGTCACCCTTGTCGCCACAGATAAGACCGGCGAAAAACTCGCGACTGTCTTTCTCGGCCGGACAACCCAAGAGGGAACGGAAAAGCACTTTGCCATGCGGGCGGGAGGAGAGACCGTCTTTACCCTGCGGGATTATGTTTTTTCCCGGTTCGATAAGAATCCGGAAGATTTTTGGGAAAAGCCGGAGCCGGAAGAAAAGGGCGAAGAGCTGCTTCCTGTCCCGGAGCCGGACACCGGAGAAGAGTCTCCTCTACAAGAAGAGTCCTTAGAGTGAGCGGTTCTCGTATTCTGCTGCGCGTATGAGTGAGACGCAGGAGGCTCAAAGAAAGGGGCGTCTTTTCGGACGCCCCAAGAGCAACCGGGCACTGCTCTAATTTTCAATCACGACTTCAACCCGGCGATTTTTGGCTCGACCAGTTGAGTTATCCGACCCATCGGGATTGGTATTGGGCGCAACCGGATACCGTTCGCCGTACCCCGTTGTGGTTACGCGGGCCTGGTCGACACCCGAGGTCGCCAAGGTACTGGCGACACTAGCCGCCCGTCTTTCAGATAAGCGTTGGTTTGCTTCTTCGCCGCCAATAGCATCGGTATGACCTTCAATCGACACCCGTCGTCCCTGGGCCTGATCATTCAGCACGTCAGCAATGTCCTGAACTCGACTCTGAGCATCACCGGTCAAATCGGACCGACCGAATTCAAACAACACATCCGGAAGATTGACCACCACACCGCGCTCGGTTTCACGCGCCTCAAGATTACGTCGCTTGAGTTCTTCAAGCAGTTGGCGATTCCGTGATATTGCCTGGCGTTGCCGTTCAATTTGCTGCTGGTTCGCTGCGAGTTCCGTATCGCGTTTTTGAAATTGATTACCGACGACTGCGCCGGTGACGCCCCCCAGCGCCCCACCAATGGCAGCCCCGGCCCCCGGATTCCCAACCGCAGCGCCAATAATCGCACCGGTGGCGGCCCCAAGACCCGCGCCCCCCAAGGTACTCTTCTCTCGGGTTGACAACGGCTGCGCGCAGCCGACCGTGAAGACAAACATGAACATCAGCAGATAAAGAACGGTCTTTCTCATAGCCAACACTTTACTCCCGTCTAGTACTCCTGCTGCCGTTTGAGTTCTTCGAGTTCCTGCCGCTGCTGCTCAAGCTCGCGCCGCTGCTGCTCAAGCTGAAGTTGCTGGTTCTGCTGCTGATTTTCTTGATTTTGCATTTTGTCCCCGACGACTGCACCGGTGACGCCCCCTAGCGCTCCACCAATGGCCGCCCCAGCCCCAGGACTCCCCACGACGGCGCCGATAATTGCGCCAGTTGCGGCCCCAAGACCTGCGCCCCCCAGCGTCCCCTTCTCTCGGGTTGAGAGTGGTTGAGAGCAGGCGCTCAAAAGAAACGCTGCCAGCACAAGAACACCACCCCAGCGTATTCCGCTCTTCGTGTACATCTCAGACCTCCCTGACTACGATCTTCTCTCATGCTTTCTCTGATATCGGAACAAGCCCTTACCTTTTTTACCTTAATCGGCCCCTAGTATCGGGTCAATATCACGCGGGGCTTCTCGGCTGACTCTGCAGCATGACGCCGGCCCGTAGTCCCTATGGGGTCCGGCGCCCCAAGGGGAGCCGCAGCGTCCACCCAGCGGATGCCGGCCACCCATACCCCATGCTCATGGATATCAAGGGAACCAATAACTGAGCAGCCGTCAGGCAGACTCACGCTGCACGCCAACCGTCAGGTTCGCTCCCTCAATCTCTACACTCTGGACCTGATCTCCACTTGGCTGGCGGTGCATCAGGGCGCGGGCTAAGGTCTCTTGTTGGATATAGGTTTTGTGTTTGGTAATGGCGTCACGTAAGCGCCCATCCGCTTCATAGCTGACCGTAATGCGGTCTTCTACCTGATAGCCGGCTTCCTTGCGGAGTTGTTGGATATAATGCACAACCTCACGTGCCAACCCTTCCGCGATCAAGGCATCGTTCAGTTCACACGGAAAATCGATAGAGATAAATCGATCCGAACGGATATCCGGCAGCCCTTCACGCGCGTGGCGCAGGATCTGAATTTCCTCGGGCTGGAAGGCGTCCCCATTGAGTTGAATCGGTTCTCCCGCCTCAAGGATGAGCATCTGATCGAGGGGCAGATCGGTAATCCGTTTGCGAATCTGACCAAACGCCTTTCCAAAGCGCGGGCCGAGGAGCTGCGCGTTTGGCTTTGCACTGAGCGTCACTTTCTCAGCTTCCGCTGTGCTGTACATGATCTCTTTGACATTCAATTCTTCCTGCATATAGCCTTCCAACGGAAGCAACTCATCAAGAATCACTTGTTGACGATGGAGGATCGTTAGCGTTTGGAGCGGGATGCGTACTTTGACTTTCCGTTCGTTCCGCAAACTCCGCCCCAGCAAGATCACCCGCTGCATCCGAGCCACGGCCTCTTCGAGCCGAGTGTCCACCTGGCTTTCATCGTAATCGGGGAACGGTTCGAGATGCACACTCTCTTCTGTCCCAGCCTCTTGGAGCGTGACCAGATTGGTATAAATGGCGTCCGCCAGAAACGGCGTAAACGGGGCCATGAGCTTGGAAAATGTCAGCAGGACATCGTACAGGGCCCGATAGGCAAACTGCTTGTCGGCCACATCGTCCTCACTCCAAAAACGACGCCGGTTGAGACGGACATACCAATTGGTCAACTCGTTGAGAAAATCCAGCAGCGCGGGGACCACATTGTACAGCCGATACTGCTCCATCTCGGTACTGACCCGGCGAATGAGGGTCTGTTTGCGTGAAAGGATCCAGCGATCCAGAATATTCGGCGAGGGTTGCTCCGGCGCGCGTGACGGGCGCCACTCGTCAACCAAGGCATACGTGACAAAGAATTTATAGGCGTTCCACCAGGGCAGGAGCAGGCGGCGGACCGTCTCCCGCACGCCACGCTCACTAAAGCGGAGTTCTTCGGCCCGGACCAGGGGCGAGTTGATCAGATAGAGGCGCAGGGCATCGGCCCCATGCTCGTCCAGAATCTCTTCGGGCTCAGGATAGTTCTTGAGCCGCTTGCTCATCTTCTTGCCGTCTTCGGCCAGCACCATCCCGTTGACAACCACGTTGTGGAAAGCCGGCTTGTCAAACAGTGCGGCAGCAACGACCACCAGGGTGTAAAACCAGCCTCGGGTCTGGTCCAGCCCTTCGGCAACAAAGTCTGCGGGAAACACTCGTGAGAACTGTCCTGCATTCTCAAACGGATAGTGAATTTGCGCGTAGGGCATCGAACCACTCTCGAACCAGCAGTCGAACACCTGCGGCACCCGTCGCATGACGCCGGTCCCGGTTGAATCAGGAAATGTCAGGTCATCGACAAATTCACGGTGGAGATCGTCCACCCGCGTACCGGTCCGCTCGGCGAGTTCATCAATGCTGCCCAGACACACGACTTCGGAGCCGGTCTCGTTTTTCCAAATCGGCAGCGGCGTCCCCCAGTACCGATTGCGGCTAATCGCCCAGTCGCGCGCGTTCTCCAGCCAGTTTCTAAAGCGCCCGTCTCGTAGATGATCGGGGACCCAGGTCGTCAGTTGATTATTTTTCACCAGCCGCTCGCGAAGGGCTTCAACGCGCACAAACCAGGTCGTGACGGCCTTATAGATGAGCGGGGTCTCGCTCCGCCAGCAGAAGGGATAACTGTGCTGGATCGTACCCTGGTGAACGAGTTGTTTTGCCTGCTTGAGCTGCTGAATGATTTTGGGGTCGGCTTCTTTGACGTGCAGGCCCGCAAAATCCCTGACCTCCGGGGTAAACCGGCCGTCATCATCGACCGGGTTCACCAGGGGAATGCCCGCCTGCTGGCAAGCATAAAAATCCTCTTCCCCAAAGGCCGGGGCCATATGGACGATGCCGGTGCCGTCTTCGGTCGTCACATGCTCGGATTCGATGACCCGAAAAGCACCCGCCTCCTTTTGATCGACAAAATAGGGAAACAGCGGGGTAAACGTTCGCCCGGCAAGGTCTTTGCCCCGATAGCGCGCCTCAATAGTGTAGCTGTCTTCCTTGGGGAAGTAGGTCTTGAGCCGGGCCTCGGCCATAATGTAGCCGACCTTATCCGTGTGGTCGCGGACTTTCACATAGTCAATATCAGAGCCGACGGCTAAGGCCATATTCGACGGCAGGGTCCAGGGTGTGGTGGTCCAGACAATAAAAAAGACCCGCTCTTCGCCCTCAGCGGCAAAGCGAACCGTGATGGCCGGGTCTTGAACGTCTTTATAGTTCAGGTTGGCTTCAAAATTTGACAGCACCGTTCCCAGCCGGGTGGAAAACGGCACGACTTTATAGCCTTCATAGACCAGGTCCTGGTCCCACATCTGCTGGAAGACCCACCACACTGTCTCCATAAAGGAGGTGTCCAAGGTCCGATAGTCGTTGCGGAAATCGACCCAGCGGCCCATCCGCCGCACCGTTTTTTCCCACTCCTGGGTGTAGCGCAGGACAATCTTCCGGCATTCGTTGTTGAAATTGGCAATTCCGAATTTTTCGATCTCGGCTTTGCCATTCACTCCCAGGGCCTGTTCGATTTCCATCTCGACCGGCAGACCGTGGCAGTCCCAGCCAAAGCGGCGCTCCACATACCGCCCGCGCATAGTCCAAAAACGGGGAATAATGTCTTTAATCGTCCCAGCCAATAAATGCCCGTAGTGCGGTAATCCGGTCGCAAAGGGTGGACCGTCATAGAAAATAAAGGGCGGTTGCGCTTGGGTTTTGGCCAAGGTCTTCTTGAAAATATCGTTCTTGTCCCACGCCTGTAGCACCGCCAGTTCGACCTCGGCCAGCTTCACGTTTTCCGCAACCGGTTTCATCGCGTCGTATTCCTCACCCGAAGAGTAGATTTGTCGTCTAGGCTACAGATTGGGGTCTCATTTTGCTAGAGGGCACATATAGAGGGAACATGTCTTTCAATAGACCAAGGTTGGACACATTCCCTCTTTGTCGGCATGGACAGGCGGACTTGACCCTGTGTCACAGAAGGGCCATGAATAGATCGTCAAGAAAAAAGAAGACGGCAAGCGTCACACTGAGAGGAGACCGTGCGGATGGGCAAACGGATGATGGTCAACTTCGGCAAGGAAGGCTTTCCGCAGTACGAGGAGGTTGAGGAGGAGGGCATGGCAAAACCCTGTGTGATGGGCCTGCCATGGGTGAATACCGATACCGTCAGAACGCTTGAGCTGAGGCAGGTCGGACGGACCGGCCCCAAAGGGGAGGCCCTGGAAGCTGCCGAAAAATCGAAGGAAACCGCGTCCGAATCGAACGAATAAATCGTCTAGCCTTCGGGGAGCCGCTTGGCTGTACGCGCGGTATGTTTGGCGTGTCGCTTTATAGGTCTTTTGGAAGAGAGGGCTAGGTCGGGGTCTCCATCCGGGTCAAACAAAGGGTGCTGATGGAGACGTATCCCAAAAAAATAACAACACGACTGACTATCGAGATTATTATCAAAGGTGCGCTGCTGACCATCCTCAAAATCCACCCGGACCAGGCAGGTCCCCCCTTCCAGGACCGAGGTCATTTCCTCAACTACCTCACCCGCACCCCATTCTTCATAATGGCGATGGATCACATAATCTCCAACCCGGAGATACAAACGGTGTTTGGCAGACATGCAGCAGCCTTAATGGGCAAGTCGGGTTGCTTTTTCAGAGGTTGTAGCTGAAAACACGCAGCGATGGAAGCAAGTGATGAAAAAGCGACAGCGAGGTCCACGCCGACGATTTACGCCGAAAGCCCGCTATCCTGCAGAATAGATGCCCTCCTCCGGTAGGGCGCGCGGAAAGAGACATTCTTTGCCCAGGCTGCAAGCGGCAGACCGCTTGTCCCGGACCACTCTGCCAGAGCGGCTCGATTCCGTATTACCCCAGGGTCCAGAGAAACCGTATCACTGCCCATCACAACGACATTGCCGCTCAGCACCGAGCAGGCAGTCGTATACCGGAAGGCTGCGGCAAACGTCCTGCGCGCGGCATCATACACTGGTGTAGAAGAGTGCAGGTTGGAAACGACCAGCCCATGGGGACCCAGGCACGCACGGCATTCGGCGTAGAAATCAGAGGTCAAAAGATGGGGAGTAACCCCTTCGGCTCGGTAGGCGTCCAGAATAATAAGATCGTAGGTCGTCCCAGCCGCTCGTGCGCGGACATACGACCTGCCATCGGCAATCAAAGCGCGCTGACGCCCGTCCGGAAAAAACCCAAAGAAGCGGGTGGCAATGTCAACAACGAGGGGATCAAGTTCAACGGTATCGAGTTGCGCGTTTTCAAAAACATGATGCAATACCATTTGCAGCCGCCCACCCCCAAGGCCGATCAAAAGAATACGTCGTGGCTGAGCACACCACACCAAGGCCAACAACATGGCCTGAGTGTAGGGGGAGAGGAGGTCCAAGGGAGAGAGTGGGTCGAGCCGGGATTGGACTTCTTCAACGCGACTCTGCTGGTGTCGATAGCACAGCAGCAGCTGATTGTGCTTTCTGCGGACGACGACATGGTTGTAGGCCGACCGTCGCTCAAAGAGGACGCCCTGTGGGCAGTGACGGAGTGGGACGAGGCGACGGGTGATTGCCGCCAGATTGTGTTCTTGCCAGGGGGACATGCCTGAGTGGGGTCTGGATAGTGGCTATTCGGGCTCAGGCCGGACCTTATCTCCCAACCCCTAGCCCCTACCTGCTCTGGGTTGCAATGGCCAGGCGACCGAGTCCTTCGGTGCGAGCCAAGTCCATGACCTGAACGACCCGATTATGGGTGACGTCGCCGTCCGCCCGAATGACCAGCGTCACGTCTGCGCCTTGGATCTTTTCGGCCTTAAAGCGGGCTTCGAGTTCGGCAATAGTCGTCGGCGTCTCACCTAAGAAGAGTTGGCCATCCTTCTTCAAGCTCACACTCAGGCGTTTTTTTTCAGCCGGAGGTTTTGCGGACGCGGCCTTGGGCAGGCTCACATCGACCTGGCCTTCGCGTGTTTTCTGAAAGGTAGCCAGAAAACTGAAGGTGATGAAGAAGAAGATGAACATATTGATGATGATATCAGTGAGCGCCAGAGGCTCCATACTCGTCAGAATTTTCGCCTTGTGCTTAAACTGCATGACGGGCTGGCTCCTGTAACGGCACGGCCTCCGGGAGGGCTTCCTGCGCAGTCGTCCCCGTCAGCACATCGAGGAGTTCTTCGGTACGCGTCTCGGTCAGGCGGGTCAAACGCTGGATGCGCGAGGTCAGGTGGTTGTATAAAAGGTAGTAGGGGATCGCGACCGTCAGGCCTGCCGCCGTGGTCAACATGGCCTTATAAATACCCCCGGCCAGAACGCCAACGGTAATTTGGTCGCCCAAAGTCTCCCAACTCATAAAGGCTTCGACCAGGCCAATAATCGTGCCCAGGAAGCCCAGCATGGGCGCAACCCCGACCACGCTTGCCAGGGCCGTCATATACGCCTCCAGTCCGGCCACTACCTCGCCTCCAAATCGTTCCAGGCGTCGCGTCAGCTCCGCCCGTTCCTCAAGGCGATACAAGAAAGCCGTCTCGAACAGCCGGCCGAGCGGCGTGTTGTGCTCGCGGCAGACTTGGAGCGCCGCGTTCAGGGTGCCGTCTTGGTCGAGATGCCCGCCAGACCCCTGAATGAGGAGATGCAGGCGCTCGCATAGCCGATTGAGCTGTGATCGAAATCGCGCCAGGCCCCAAAACTTCGTAAGAACAATAGCCAGCGCGAAAATAGACAGGGCGATGATGAGATACATCACATTCCCGCCCTGGTCGATAAAATACAGAATTCCCGGAGAGTCCACCTGTGTTGGCATAGCGCGGTATATGTAGCGGAGTTCCCCCCTGAGGGGAAGGGTCTCGCAGAGAGGCAAGACCCCGCTGAGACCTTTCCTTTTTCTTATCCGACTGGTAAGCCGCAGAGAACCGCCATGAGCCAGCAGGCAATGGGAAGAATAGTCGCAACGGTGGATATGCTTGGCCACTGGTTGGCCTCGGTACAATATATGGACGCGAAATGATGCTGAACGATTTGAATGAGAGAATATCACCAAAGGACGCTGCCATGAGAGGCCACTTGAAAAGGTCCCACCCAATCACGGCCATGCTTGCCCGCTGGCATTTTGTCCCTCGCGTTTGTCTGGTTATACTCGGGGTCTGCGTCTTGTCTGTTTTTCCGGAGTCACTTCTTCGGGCTCAGCCGCAGAATGTGGACGTACAGGTCCGGCCATTAACCGCAATAGCCCCAGTGATCGCCGTCCCGCCGGGGAGAGGCTCCTCCGCTATACGCAGGACCACGGACGACATGCGCAGGGCCGCGGACGACAGGTGGGAGCGCGCTCGGGACAGTGAAAACTTTGTGGTGGAAGTGAAGATTAACAATGGGACCGACCGCGCCTATCTGATCAAAGCCAATAAGGTCTCGTTACGAGCCGAGTCCGGCGAACGGGTGAGACCGCTGGAAGCAAGCGAAGAGAGTCCGACCCCTGTCCTCACGGACCAGACCATCGCGCCCGGCGCAGAGGTCCGAGGCTATCTCTCTTTCCCGCCTGGCTCATATACAGGCGCACGGGGTTTTCTGGTTGAAGAGCGCACTCAGGCGAACGAGGGTTTTAGCGTAGACTTTTAGGCTTGCCGGTGGGCTCTGCGTCCAGATTCTGCCTATTCCTGGCGAATTTCCGGGGGAACAAACGCGGTCACGGGTGGCGGGTCGCCCTGGTAGCGCTCGACTTGAACCAAAGTCGTGTGCGCACTGGGCCCCTGCCCCAGCTTTGAGGTGCCTTTGTCCAAAGTGAGCACATTTGGGTTGCCGTGTTTTTCCAATGATCCCGGCACTCCCGGTTCGAGCGGGTCATACCACGCTCCCGTGGGAAGCTGGACTACGCTCTCTTGGATATTGGCGGTAATGCGCACACCGGCCAGACATTGGCCCCGGTCATTAAAGACCCGGACAATATCGCCCTCGCTCAGCCCACGCGCCTGGGCATCGGCCGGATGAATCCACACGGGTTCGCGTTCGGCGACCTTTAAGCTGCGACTGACCGATCCCTGATCGAGTTGGCTGTGCAGACGTCCGACCGGCTGATTAGAAGTCAAGTGGAGGGGGTAGTGCACGGCTCTCTCACTCCCCAGCCATTCGGCCGGTTCCATCCAGGTCGGGTGAGGCGGACAATCGTCGTAGTGATAGGACGCAATCCGCTCCGACCAGATCTCGATTTTCCCGGATGGCGTGTCCAGCGGATGAGTGTCGGGGTCGGCCCGAAAAGCGGACAGAAAAGGCTGGGGTTCAGACGGGGGGGGCAGTTCAAAATAACCGTCCGCCCAAAACTGTTCAAAGTCAGGCAGAGCAAAACCACGTTCCCTCGCGCGCTCGCAGGAGAGGGCGTAGAGGTGGCGCAGCCAACCCGCTTCGTCTCGTCCTTCGGTAAACCCTGCTCGAAAGCCGAGGCGTTCGGCCAAGTCGGCAAAAATATCATGATCGTTCCGCGCCTCACCGACCGGCTCCAGCGCCTGTTTATTGGCTACTACAAAGCCGTCGCGGGGCGTGCAGACCATATCGTTGCGTTCGAGCGGGGTCGTCGCCGGGAGGACGATATCCGCGTGGCGGGCCATGGGCGTCCACCACGGCTCATGGACGATAACGGTTTCCGGCTTCTGCCAGGCGCGTAACAGGCGGTTCAAATCCTGATGGTGATGGAAGACATTGCCGCCGACCCAGTAGACTAGGCGAATATCGGGATAGGTCGCTCGGCGGCCGTTATAGTCGAACTCCGTGTTCGGATTCAGCAACAGGTCGGCAATTCGGGCAACCGGGATGACATCCTCAACCGGGTGGGCACAGCGGTCCAGGGTGGCCCAGGGAATGCGCGAGGACGGGTTCCCGACCGTGGCGACGGAAGCGTAGCCATAGCCAAATCCACCGCCGGGGAGACCGATCTGTCCCAGCATAGCGGCCAATGTGATTGCCATCCAATAGGTCTGCTCGCCATGGTCCGCCCGTTGGAGGGACCACGCTATCGTGATCAGCGTGCGCTTGGCGGCCATCCGCCGAGCCAATGTTATAATCGTCTCGGCCCCCAGACCGGTTATACCGGCCGCCCAGTGCGCATCCTTGGGCTGGCCGTCGCTCTCGCCCATAAGGTATGGCCGAAACCGCTCAAAGCCAACGCAGTAGCGCGTCAGGAATTCGTTATCAGCCAGCCCCTGTGTGACCAGGGTATGGGCCAGACCGAGCATCAGCGCTACATCGGTATTGGGGCGCGGGGTCAGCCATTCGGCCCGCACAAAGTCGGCCGTGTCGTTTTTCACCGGCCCGATATTCAGGAATTCGACACCTGCCTGCCGACAGGCCTCAAGGCCCTCTCGGGTTCGATGCCGGGCTACTCCGCCATAAGCCACCTGCGCGTTTTTGAGCGGCATCCCACCAAACGCCACCACTAGTTCGGAATGTTGAGCGATCGTCTGCCACGAGGCCTGCTCGACCAGCAGACGAAAGAAATTTCCGGCAATATAGGGCATGGCCACATCGGCCGCGGCGTGGCTGTAGGTGTTTATGGAACGTACAAAGCCACCAAAAAGGTTGAGGAAGCGATGCAATTGTCCTTGGGGAAAATGAAAGGAACCGGCGCTGCCCCAGCCGTATGAGCCGGCATAAATCGACCGATTACCGAATGTGCTGCGGATACGTTCGAGTTCGGCGGCGACAAGATCAAGCGCCCGCTCCCAACTGAGCGCGACAAAAGGTTCGCCCCCACGGGTGCCACTGCCGGGTCCGTTCCTGAGCCAGCTTTCTCGTACCATGGGTTGGCGGATGCGGAGATCGTCATTGACCGCCTCTATATATGAACGCCCGAGAGGAGAAGGGTCCGGGTCTTCGGGCGTGGCATCCATGGCCACCAAACGACCTTCTTTGACCCGAGGCGCATAGCCACCCCAGTGAAAGGCCGAACGTGGATTCAAAGAGGAAACGTGTCCTCCCTCAACGGGTAGATGCGGGACACGTTTCCTCTTTGCGGCGTTGTCAGCGATTTTCATGGGTCAGGATTTCCCTCTGAGACAGAAGCGCAAAGGGGCACGCTCGCGTACCCCTCAGAAGACGGTGAAGAACAAAGAGGCGCTTAGGCCCCACACGTTTGGTTGGCAAAGTCCTGAATTTTGGTCTTGAGGCTGTTATCGCCGAGCCGTTTCAGCATTCTTTGAGCACTACTGACCGTCTTACACGCCTGGGTCGCATTGCCGAGGGTGTCATTCAGACGGGCGACTTCAAACGTCCCGCGAAACCAGAGCGGATCACCGACTTGGGTACCCTTGAGCATAGCCTCCCACAGGGAGAGTGCCCGTTTTTTATCTCCCCGTACCTCAGAGACCTGGGCGAGTCCGACAATGGCGACCAGCGCATAGGCGCCCTGCTTTTGCTCAAGGTCCGTATAGATAATTTCAGCCTTGTCGTATTGCTTGGTATCGAGATAGAGCTGGGCGAGATCATAGTGGAAGCGATCCGGGGACTGATCCTCCGCAAATTGGCCATCGTTCTTGAGCCATGTTTCATGCAGACGCGTCAGCGTCCGCTTGGCAATGAGTTCGTTGTCCGTATCATCCTGACGGCGGAGCTTACGGATGTCTTTTTCCAGCACGCCAGACAGGCCGGCCAGGAGTTCCTCCTGTTTGTCGGGCTGATAGCGCTCTAAAATCGTATCCACGTCTCTTGCGAGCTCGGCATAGCGCCCGGTCTTCTGCAGGGCGACCAGCCGGGTACGGGCAACGGTTTCAAACGCATCGGGCTGCTTCGGATATTTCTCTTCAAAGCCTTCAAGAAAAGAGACGATCTGTTCGGCGTTCGCGTCCATATCGTGACTCAAATAGACCGCATGCATCACGCTGACCTTGCCCGGATATTCGCGGTAAGGGTCCCGCTTCACCAGTTTGGGACTGCTCTTGGCCAAGGTCGCGCTGTTTTTCCAGTAGGCGTCCAGACTGGCTCCAATTCGCTGGCGGATAGCGTCCTCACTCAGCCCGCTACTGGTATCGCCGTCTTCAATCGCATGCAGCACCTCGAAGTAGGCCTGAAGTGTGGCATAGTCGGCTCGCACCCGGAACGCCGGCGCACCGCGCACTTTTTTATACGCATCGGTGGCATTCAAATACTCCTCTTGCTCTTGGTAATACTCACCTAGCCGGAAGTGGGCTTCGTAAATGGACCGGTGCTTGGGGTATTTCCGCGTGAAGTCGCGAATCGCCTGCACATACAGCTTCCCGTTCCGCGCGCTTTGGTCTCGGGCGTATAAGGACTCCGCCGACTTGAACTGAAAGTATTCCGCGTCAGACGCGTGCTTGGTCTTGGCTCCTCCGTTGCTGAGGAAGGTGTCCAAGCTCGTGATGGCCTGTCGATACCGACGTTGTTCATACAGTCCAACGCCGAGATAGTACTGCGCGTCTGTCTGATACACGGCAGCGTTGGGGTCGTTCGAGGCGATGACTTCCTCAAGAAAGGGCACCGCCTTGGCAAAGCGCCGTTTCTGCATATGCTCCTTGGCTTTCAGCCAGGGTGGAAACGGGTTCTCCTGCTCGGCGATGACGAGTTCCTCCTCGCGCGTCAGCTCTGCCTGTATCAACGCATCGGCTCGGTCCTGCCACTTGCCGCCGGCCTTGCGGAGTTCAAGAATCAATCCGAGGAGTTGACCGCGCAGTTGGCTGCGCTTCTTGCCGCTCGCCTTTCTACTCTGCTTGGCAATGTTTTTTGCCTGCTGGAATTGGGCTTGCGCCAGTTCCGTCGGAGAAGGTTGGGTTTTCCCGCCACGCTTGGCATAGCGCCGGGTCTGCTCCAGCGCCCTCTGGGCCTTGCGTCTCATATCGGTAGACACGCCGGGCTGTTTGAGCAGCAGTTCAAAATCCCGGATGGCCCAGTCAAACTTCTCGAGTTCGCGCTCGCTCAGCGCTCGGCCGAACAGGCTCTCGTTCTTGAGCCGTGAGGCCTGATCGCCAACCGCGAATTCCCCAAAGCCGTTCATGGCTTTCGTCAACAGGGTTTCCTTTTTCTTCTCATCGAACGTGAACGAGCCGATGTAGTTCAGCCAGTTTAGAAAATATAAGGCGCGCGCCGCCACCCCTTGTTCCGCCCGGTATTCCTGTGAGTCCTGCACGGCCTCCAGGTCGCCATCCCGCGCAATGACATCCTGTGTCAGCTGGTCAACGCGCTTGAAACTGCCGGTATAGATGTCGTTGAGCGAACCATGGAGCGTCTCGTAGACAGCGCGGATTGCCTTTCTACTCGATGGGGTTTTCACTGCTTGGGACAAATTGGGGAGCGCCACAAACTCCAGGGCAACCGGACCAAGGATTTGAATGGCTTGCAGTTTGGCTTGGGCATTCCAGCTTCCCTGCTTGAGCGCATTGGCCTTACTCCGGGCCTGCTTCGCCCGGGCAGAGAGTTCGGCAACAGACGCCGCCTCGACCTCGGAATTCAGCCAACCCAGGTTCAGGCTCAGAGAGATCATACCGATAATGGAAACCAGACGCCGCACGCTTGCACTCCTTTTTTGACCCTGCCCCTTACGTTATGGCCTTGCGTTCAAAGCTCCCGCCGTCCATCCCCACCTGCACGAAGAGAAACGTTTGCCCGCAGGGTTCTCTGGTATCACGCTATTTGACCACTATACTACGTTCTACTCCAAGTCTCGCAAGTATTTCGCCATCTCCACTTCCCAACGCGAACCAAAGGTCATGATGATGATATTCTTGGTCAATGCCTTTTCCTCAGTCAGCGGGATAAAGTCTCCCCCGCCGGCGCGGGCCACAGACGCCATGGTATGCCGGAAGTCGCGATAGAAACTCGGGAGCGGCGTTGGCTGAAAGGCGACATTCATGATTTTCCCGGTCCGTTCCCAGAGCGCGTACTCAAAGTCCTCGTGCATCTTATCGGCCAGGTCCATCACGCTGACCACACCACCGCGCGCCTGGAATCCTTGCGCCAAGCCCAGCACGCTGCCCATGCTCTCCGGATGGGGCGGCGAACCCGCGACAAGAATCACTACCCGACGTGAGCGTTTCCGCCAGCTCAAATCGTTCATGGCCGCGTCCATGCCTTCATACACGGCTTCCGGCCAATCGCCGCCCCCGTCGGAGTGCAGATTGGCCAAAAAACCTTTGAGCTTGGGTGTGGAAAAACTCAAGTCCACCCATTTGGTGACATATTCTTCGCCCCTGTCACGATAGGCCACAACCCCGATCCGTGAGGTTGGAACGAGCTTGCGCAATAGCGTCACCAGCTTTGTCAAGCGGTCACGAACCGAATCGATCACAAACTGCATGCTGTCTGTTGCGTCAATCACCAGGGCGACATCCAGACCAACCTTACGCAGCCCGCGACCATAGTCGCCAAAACCCCCGCCCCCGCCGAGGTCTCCGGCGCCAACCAGACCGCTGAGTTGGGCGTCGATACCGGAAAAACTACTGTCGGCGCGCTGGACCTCAATCGTCACCGGTCCGATGCCCGAGAAGATGGGAACGGCCGCTCGTTGGATAGGGGCCTGGAGCGGACCGGTTGACGCCGGACCAGTCGGGCGCGCTCTATTCGGCGCGAGGTCTTCCATGGTCAGGATGCCCGGAATATCCTCTAATGAGGGCTCACCTTCCCAATCGTCCGGCATCTCCTCTTCCGCCATGGCGTCCAGTTCTTCTTGCGTGAGCGGCAAGGCGTTGACCCGGACCATTTCCGGCTCTTTCATGATGGTCACTGCCGTGGTGGCGAAGATGGACAGAATGAGGATATGCGCCGCCGTCGAGAAGGCGAACCAGCGCGCATTTCTGCCAAAGCCCCCGCCTCGATACAGCCACAAATCCTCTTGGATTTTACGCTCGACTGAAGTGCTCTCGGATGTTTTCGTGTTGTCTTCGGGTGAAGCCATGGCCTCCCCTCCTTTAGCGATGACGACGGACCGCTTACCCCGCCTGTCTGGCCGCAATCGCAACCTGAGCCGCTCCAGCTCGTTGGGCAATGGAGAGAATTTTTACCGCCTCTCCTAAAATGACATCCTTATCCCCTTCGAGGACAACCGGCACGTCCGGCTTGGCCGTGACTTGCTGCCGAATGGCGACCTCAAGGTCGGCCATGGTCACCGGTCTGGCGTTCACGAAGATTTCCTTTTGGGGGGTGACCGTAATCACAATCTGACGTGGCTCCGAGTCGGTTTCCTGCACCTCGGGCAAGTTAATTTCCGCTCCGGACTGAACCATCGCCACACTGGTCACCATAAAGATGATCAGTAGCACCAAAAAGATGTCGCACAAGGGAACGATATTGATCTCGGCCATAATATCGGATCCACTCCCGCTCTTCTTGCGTGGGTTAGTCATTCCCATGAGCTTTCCTCCCCAGGCGGACTGCTTCGAGGACACGGTCTGAGCTGATCGTTGTGGCCGCCTCGATCCGCTCAAGCTTGGTATGAAAATAGTTATAGAAGACCACCGCAACGATCCCGACTGCGAGACCAAGAGCCGTTGCAACCAGGGCCTCAGAAATACCACCAGCAACCACAGCAAAACCACCACTGCCCTCAACCGCCATATTTGTGAAGGATTTGATAATCCCGATGACGGTCCCCAGCAGCCCGATGAACGGAGCACTCACCCCCACCGTTCCCAGGACCCAGATGCTGCCTTTGAGCGCCTCGATTTCCTCGAAACGCCGGTCCTCAATGATTTCAGACAAATATTCGAGCGATTCGCCCTCTTGTTGCGAAAGGACATCCCGAAAGATCCGGCCCGCCGGTTTGTTCGCCTGCTCCTCAGCGGAGGTGATCGCGGTTTGAAAATCGCCCTTCTGTAAGGCGCCAACCAGACCGCCGGCAATCTGCAGCGTCCCCCCGATCAGTCCGCGTAGGGCAACTATCCGTTCAAAGATGATGGTGATGACAACCATCGACATTATGATCAGGGGGTAGGTGATATACCACCCCTGCTGAATCATATCGAGAACACTTAAACCTTCCATTCTGAACCCTCCTCTTGTGTGGGATGTCTACGCGTTTTTTCCTATATCGCTTCTCTTTCCGAAGAAGAGACGCGGGTTGGTCCATCTGCCTTCAATCCTTGACCATTCTGTCCATCGATTGTAGCCAGGAATTTCTCAAGCCAATGAATCTCCCCTTTCAAATACGCCAATCCATGCATAATAATCTGGGCTTGCGGGAGTGTCACATCCTGCTCATTCCAGTAGGCCTGCTGCTCGGTGACCCAGGCCAGACGCCTACGGGTCCCATCAAGTTGGCTCCGGAGTGCCTCGCGCAGTTCCGAGTCGTCAAGCAGATGACTGAAGGCGAGCGCGGCGTTCAAGGGGTCAAAAACTTTGGTTCGCTCCTCGGTGTCGAACAGCTGACGCCGCAACTCGGCCCGCAAATAGTCGTGGCCGGCCGACGTGATTTGGTAGACCTGCCGGGCCGGATAGTTCCCCTTTTGTTCGACTTTGGTCTTTTCGACATAGCCGGCCTGTTCAAGCTGCCCGAGGTTATAGTAGAGCGAGCCACCACTCAGGTTGATATACTTGGCGTACAGCCGGTGCTCGACTTCTTGCCGCAATTCATAACCATGAAACGGCTTCTCGGACAACAGCCCTAAGATGACGAGTTGAACGCTAATGTTAAATCTCCTGTGAATTAGTTTGATTGGACTAGATAAGGGAGAAGAAAATTAAAGTCAAGAGACTTCTCATTCTTTTTTTTCAACGAGGAAAAAACTATACCCTGAGGAAAACCGAGCCGGCCCCTTCAGGATCAATCGGCGTCAATAATCCCACGTCCCCGCAACAGATTGAGAATAATATCCAAGCTGTGCTCGCGCAGGTGAATTTTGAGCTGATCGTAGAGGGTAAAATTGGCCAGGCGGAGGAAGGGACGCCTGTGAACAAAGTCAATAATATTGATACAGCCGAAGTCCTGCTCGATATTAAAAATCCGCCCCTGCGTTATCCCTGTGGCATGGGCCAAAAAAGCGTTGTTCACACCCCCATGCGCAACCAAGAGAACGGTCTGCCAATCATCTTTGGCTAAGAGGGTCTGGAGGAGTCGCCCGGCACGGGCATAGACCTGACGGAAACTCTCTCCGCCCAGGTAGGATTCGTCCCAGTCAGAGTCCGTATTTTTAAAGAACTCCTGAATCTCCTTAAATATGTCGGTCAGACTTTTTTGGGCCAGAACCGTATCACTCGGGATGATCTCGCTCAACTCCGGTTCCACCTGAATGTCCAGCTCTTTTTCTGTGGCGACGATCTGGGCGGTTTCATACGCCCGTTCAAGCGGACTGGCGTAAATCGCATCAATCGGCACCCCCCGAAAGAGCAACGCGACCGCGGCGATCTGCTCTCGCCCCCGTTCGGTCAGCGCCCCGTTCCCCAGCGCCCCTTCGTTGGCCACCCGTTGATACAGGGTTTCCCCATGACGCATCAGGTAGATGCGCCGTCCGTCCATCAGTCCTCTTTCCATGTTATTTTTTGGCAAACGGCTTATCGCGATCACGCAGGGCTTCTTTGAGCCCGCGTTCCATCATTTTCTTGACCTCATTTTTGACCGTTCTGGTCTGGTGAGCAATCACGTCAAATTCCGTTGCCGACTGTTCAGCCGCATACAGGCCCATCGCCTCAAAAAAGCGATTGGTCGCCGCCTTATGGAGCGTCAGCAGGTCCACCGGAACCGCGGCGACGCGGCGGGCATAACGCAGTACCTCATCCTCCAGTTGCTGTTTCGGGTAGACGTGGTTAATCAGACCGTTTTCCAGCGCCTCAGCCGCGGTCATGGAATCTCCGGTAAAGAGGAACTCTTTGGTCTTGCGCATCCCCATCAGATAGGGCCACATGGCCAGTGACGGGAGCACCCCGAGCGAACGTCCGGCCGGGTGGCCGAACTGGGCATCGTCGGCCGCAAAGACCAGATCACAATGTCCCACAAACTCTGTCGCCCCGGCCAAACAATAGCCGTGGACCTGCGCAATCGTCGGCTTGGGCAGATTCCACAGACGCTGCCAGCGGGCGACGAGCTTGCGCAATCCCCAGCGGTCACTGGTGACACTAAAGCCTCCACCCGGTCCTGAAACCGGCTGAAGATCATAGCCCGCGCAGAAGGCCCGCCCGGCCCCACGAATAATCAGGACACTGGCATCATTATCCGCTTCAAACTCGTCCAGGGCCGCATCCAACTCGGACAAGAGTTGGCGGCTCATCGCGTTCAGTTTCTCCGGGCGATTCAGCGTCACGCGGACAATTTTGTCTTCGACATGCTCGTAGATAATGGCCTCGTATCCCATAGTGCGCTCTCCTTTTCCTGCTGGTAGGGAGAATAGAAGGTCTGGCTTACCACAGGCGACCATGAGTGCATAGAGATAAATGGCCGGTCAGCTTCACCCGCCAGCAATCATCCTTGTTCAGTATTCTTCTTCTGCGTACAGTCGCAGTACAGATGCGAGCGTAATCGTGTTCTGTTGTTCCGTAGCCGGAGGTCACCATGTCAACGGATGTAACCGCACTCCTGACCAGCGCCGTCCAATCGGGCGCTTCTGACATCCATCTCAGCAGTGGAGCACCACCCATGATTCGGCTTGACGGGATCATGAAACGGCTTGATCAGGCCCCGCTGTCCCGGGATGAGGTCCACGCTCTGGTGTACGACATTATGGATGAGGAGCAGCGGAAGATGTTTGAGGCGAGTCTCGAACTCGACTTCTCCTGTGACCTGGGGGAGGTGGGGCGCTTTCGGGTGAATGTCTTTATGCAGCAACGCGGTGAGGGCGCGGTGTTGCGGACCATTCCAACGGAGATTGCCTCGTTCGAGGAACTCGGGTTGCCGCTGATTCTCAGCCAACTGTGTACGCGGAGAAAGGGGCTGATCCTGGTGACCGGTCCAACCGGCTGCGGAAAATCGACCACCCTGGCCGCCATGGTCAACCATCTCAACGAGACGGTCGAAGGTCATATCGTCACGATCGAAGACCCCATCGAATTCACCCACCAGTCCAGGAAATGCCTCGTCAACCAGCGCGAACTCGGTGTCCATACCCACTCGTTCGCCAAGGCGCTGCGGGCGGTATTGCGCGAAGATCCCGACATTATTCTGGTTGGTGAAATGCGCGACCTGGAAACCATCCAACTCGCTCTCACGGCCGCGGAAACCGGCCACCTTGTTTTGAGCACCTTACACGCGCCCGGCGCGGCGCAGACTGTTGACCGGATCATTGACGTCTTTCCAGCCGCCCAACAGGCACAGATTCGGACCCAGTTCGCCGACTCGATTGAGGCCATCATCACCCAGACGTTATGTCAAAAGAAAGGCGGGGGGCGAGTCGCGGCCTTGGAAATTCTGGTGGGCACCCCGGCAGTCCGCACGCTGATCCGCGAGGGCAAGGGGCACCAAATTCTCTCAGCCCTACAGGTCGGCCAAAAGGATGGGATGCAGACCATGGACAGGGCGCTTGTTGACCTCGCTACGCGAGGGCTTATTACGCAGCAGGAAGCGCAAGCCAAGAGTCCGGCCCCGAATCTCTTTGGTCAGGTTGGTCGGGCACTCCTACGCGCGCCGGGCTAAGTATCACGCTGGGCTCGAAGTGGAAAACGATCGGGATGGCGAATGGTTTCCACCCCGAGATCAATGTCTAACTCGGGCCAATAAAAGTGACCGGGAGTTGGTTCCCTCACATTCAGGATTTTCCCCACGGAAACATCTTTGAACCATGGAAAATCATCATAAGAGAGGAAAAACTCCTCTTCGCCGGCGAGCAACCAGACGCCGTGTGCAGAGATGCTCGTAATCTCAACTTCCGAAGTGCTCATGCCAAGCGGCTCGGAACTCATTTTTATGCTCCTCTACAATCTCTTCTGCGTCCTTCAATTGGATACGTGACAATCCATAGTTCCTCGCAAGTTCAATCTCCGGTTCCAGCCAAAACTTGGCCTCACCTTCCGCACGGATAACGTGAACATGTATCCGCGGCTCCTCTCGGGAGAAGAAAAAGAACCGAAATCCTCGTTCTCTGTGAATGGTGGGAGCCATCAGGAGTTCTTTAATGCATAACGCAGAGTCAGGGTGCGCAGTTTCCCACGTTGCTCTATCATGTTGCCGTTCTATAATTTCTCCACTGAGAATCGCACTCTCCACGTCAAATACGGACAACACGTCTTTATCGATCTCATCCAGAGCATGCAGCATGACAACATACTGACGCTCACGGATTCGGGCCTCAAGCGTTCAAGGATTCTCGGGTACCATGCGTCTAATCCCACTCATGCAGCAACCTCCACATAGGCCGATTTCGTGGATGGTTGAGGGACAGGCAACCCTTCCTGCTTGCTAACGCAACCTCGGGCTCTGTTTCAAGCAAATCTGTTATATGCAATATCATCGTCCAAAGGTATTCCTGAGGTTCGGTCCTGTCAGTCCCCGGACGCTTGCAGCACTGCCTGGGCAAGAGCCAGGTCGTCCGGTGTCGTAATCTTGAAATTGAGGGCGTCGCCGGGAACGATGCAGACGGGCCGGCCCATTTGCTCAACCAGTGAGGCATCGTCCGTTCCGACGATGTCCCGTTGCCGTGCCCAGTGGTGGGCTGCTCGGATCACTCCGACCTGGAATGTCTGGGGTGTTTGCGCCAGCCACAAATCCTGCCGGGAGACTGTCTCACGGATCGTGTGCTGCGCATCGGCGCGCTTAATGGTGTCGCGGACAGGGGTCGCCACAACTGCGCTGCCCGTTTCGGCAGCCGCGTCAATACTGCGCTGAATTGCCTCAACGCCGATAAACGGCCGGGCCGCATCATGAATCACCACGATCTCACACTGTGTCTCAAGCGCAGCCAAACCGTTCCGGACCGAATCCTGCCGTTCCGCCCCCCCGTGGATAACGGTGATCGGTTGTGGCCAGGGGCCGTGCGTGTGGAGCACCTCCTGGCAAAGAGCCTCGCACTCGGCAGCAACCACCACAATCACGCGCCGGACCATCTCGATGGAGGTGAAACGCCGCAGGGTATGCACGAGAATCGGCCTGCCGGCAACGGAGAGAAAAGGTTTAGGCAGTTCGCTTTGTAGCCGCGTGCCTTTTCCCGCGGCTACAATGACAACATTGACGTGCATGCGCTGCCTACTCCGGTGGCGCGACCTCAGTTAGATGCTCAACCAGAATGACCTCGCCATGCCCGATTGAGGACCCGACAAATCCGGCAGCACGTGCGAGAGCATATTTTGAGCGGAATAAGTCGTGGACTTTTTCGATTTCGGCCGTGTCCGTCACAAACTGTGCCTCTCCGGTGAGGGTGAGTTGGCCGATTTTCAATTGCATCTGTGGGTTTTTTTGCAGGTTGCGATACCAGTGGGTTTTGCCGTCTTTTCCGGATTGGATATACAAAGTCCCCTGATCATAGACAAACCAAATCGGTGTCGTACGTGGCTGGCCACTCTTGCGTCCTATGGTTGTGATTTCGAGCGTTGACTCATTGGCGACCTGGGCCAGGGCGTCCTGAAGTCTGCTCTCCTGGGCGTAGCCGGACGTGCCCATTAACAGGCTTCCAAAAAGGAGCACCAGCCCGGCCCAGTAGCGTTTCCCTATTGTGTCACATTGTGTCATGTTCACCTCTCCCCCTCTCTATACAACAACACGATCTATAGTTTCTCAGCGCAAGGATCTATGGTAGCGTATCTGTATCCTGGACTGATGAGGAGGAAGCCGCGATGGCCACCCAGTACCATTTTCATATCGCAAACGAAAGCATCGAGGTGCAGATGGGCACCCACGCGTCCCCAAACATTACCATCACCATGAAGGCGAGTGATTACCTGGATATGGTCAACGGCAAACTCACCGGCCAAATAGCCTTCATGACCGGCAAGCTGAAAATTGCCGGAGATATGGGCTTGGCGCTCAAGCTCCAAAACCTCTTTTCGCCGCCGGAGGCCGACAGTCCGCCGATGGAAACCGTACAGGAAGTCATTGACGGTATGCCGGAGGGGTTCAACGCTGGGGCGGCCAAGGGCATGGACGCCGTCTTTCAGTTTGATCTGACTGACTGAACACTCAGATTTTTCACATCCGGGGAGGAGGGACTCTTCCCCCTGGGTTCCCCATTGTTTCACCACCGTGTCCCGCTGGAATGACCACATCCTCCCCTAGGAACCCGCATGTCAAAACGGACTGTCATCGGCCTGATGTCCGGCACGTCTCATGATGGGATTGATGCCGTGCTGGTTGATATTGCCCGCGTGCGGGGTCGCTTCCGTATTCAACAACGGGCCTTCCGCTCATTCCCGTACTCCCGACCGGTGAGAGCTCGTCTCTTGAGAGTCAGCCAGGGAGCCCGGATTGATGCCGGTGAAGTCTCACAAGTCAATGTGCTCCTCGGCGAGTTGTTTGCACGGGCGGTGCGCAAGCTGTGTGAACGCGCGGCCGTCTCGTGGGAGCAGGTCGATGCCATCGGCTCCCACGGACATACTGTCTATCATAACCCCCACCAACGACCCGGCCCAGGCTCAACCCTCCAGATTGGAGAGCCGGCCGTCATTGCGCATCGGACCGGTATCACAACGATAGCGGATTTTCGGCCGGCAGACGTTGCGCTGGGCGGAGAGGGGGCGCCGCTCGTTCCCTATGTGCACGCGTTTCTGTTTCAACAGCCCAGCCGTGCGGTCGCCGTGCATAATATCGGCGGGATTGCCAACCTCACTTACCTGCCGCCTCGTTCTGCAAAACAAGATCTGCTGGCCTTTGATACCGGCCCTGGGAATATGTTGATCGACACTGTTGTCCACACTGTTACTCAGGGCAAGCAGTGGTACGACCGGAACGGCCGGATGGCCAAAGCCGGGAGCGTGCACGCACGTTTCCGGGACGAACTGCTCCGGCATCGGTACTTCGCCCGGCGTCCGCCCAAGTCGACGGGCAGGGAAGAATTCGGCGCACCGTTTGCCGAGCGGTTTCTCAAACGCGCGGCGCAACTCAAGCTGGCCCCCAACGACCAGGTGGCGACGGCAAGCGCTGTTACCGCCACGAGCATGGCTCGCGCGTATCACGACTTTATCCTGCCGTACGGCCCGCTCGCTGAGGTCTACCTCACCGGTGGTGGAGCACTCAACCCGACTCTGCGAGCGCAATTCGCTCAGGCCCTGCCGGATGTCCGCGTCCGACTGCTTGAAGAGACCGGCTATGAGAGCCAGTCATTGGAAGCCTTGGCGTTTGCCGTTCTCGCCTATGCGACTGTGCACGGCCTGCCCTCGAACGTGCCGAGTGCAACCGGCGCGCGGCTGCCGGCTGTTCTTGGAAAAATTGTTCCTGGTAAGAACTATCGTGATGTGCGGTTGCGCTAATAGAGTTGCGCTAAAAGAGAGGACAACGATATGGCAAAGCGTGTGGTGGTGATTCCCGGTGATGATGCTGCACCCGAGGCAATGGCGCCCACAGTCGAAATCCTGAAAAACTTTGCGCTGGACCTGCGCTTCACCGAGTTTCCATCCGGTGAAGAGGGAGTGAAGCAGTACGGCTCACGGAAGGAGTTTGAGAGCGCACTACGTGAGGCGATAGACCAATCGGACTCGACCCTCTTTGGCTCGACTAATGGCACAACCGGCGGGATCGGCTATCTCCGCTGGGGCAAGCAGACGTATGCCAATGTCCGCCCGGCACGCTGGCGACCGGGATTTCGGAGCCCGCTCAAAAACCCGGAAGCCATTGATTTTGTTGTGGTCCGAGAAAACCTGGAAGACCTGTATATGGGGGTGGAGGGCGACCTGCAGACGCTCGCACCGCTCGGCTTGACGAGTGCGATTACGCGTCAACCGCTCGATACCACAGCGCCGGGTCTGTTTGCCATTAAAGCGATTACCGAGCACGGCTCCCGTCGCATCGCCCGCTTCGCCTTTGAACTGGCGCGCAAGCGTAAAGCCCAGGGTGGCAAGGGGCTCGTCACCTGTACCAGCAAGTATAATATGCTGCGGAAAAGTGACGGGCTATTCCGTGAAGTTGCTGAGGCAACGGCCAAAGAATATCCCGACCTGGGCTATGAGCAATACATTGTCGATGATTTTGCGCGGCGTCTCGTCGCCAGCCCGTCGCAATTTGACGTCGTTGTCATGCCGAACTTGTACGGTGATATTCTGTCCGATGTTGCTGCCGGCACCATTGGTGGCCTCGGACTCGCACCGAGCGGGTGCTACGGCGACACCTATGCCTATTTTGAGTCCGTCCATGGCTCCGCACCTGACATTGCCGGCCAGAACATCATTAATCCGACCGCAACATTGCTCTCCGCAGCGCTGCTGCTCGATTATCTCGGCTGGACCAATGAGGCCCGGCGCCTTGAGGACGCAATCGCGCGAGTGTATGTCGGCGGCGAGACCCTTCCGCCCGACCAAGGCGGGTCCGCCTCAACAACGGCGTTCTGTGCGGCGGTCCGGAACGTACTCTTTGGTTAAAAGGGCGATTTACCTCGCTCAAGCGCCGCTCTGGCTTACGGCCCGCGCAACGCGGGCTTAATTGGGTTATTTTATACCGCTCAGGCGCCGCTCGGGCTCACGGCCCGCGCAACGGGGGCTTGGTGAGAATCAGGACTGAGCGGGGAATTTGTTGACATCGCGCAACGGGGGCTTGATGAGAATCAGGACGTAGCGGGAGAAGTGACTCCCGAATTTTGTCAATCCACATACACTGGCTCTTACGACCCCTTCGACCAAACTCAGGGCGGGGCTTGGTCGGGAATTTGTCCCGCAGGTTTGCTCCGGGAGCGCTTCACAACAACAACATTTTGGCCGTTGACTCGAACGGTACGTTTATCTGAGCTAGGAGAAGACTGCTGGACTGGCTTGCGGCCACGTTCCTCCCGCCACCGTCTGAGTTGTTGTTCCAGGTCTTTCGAATTCACTCGTTCCTCCAATTACTCACCCCCCCCACAGACGTGTGATGCCTACTCCCAGGAACCAGGGCTCGTCAGCCGGGCCGGGGCAACCCACCCCGCCGCTCACGCGGCACCCCTCCCAAGAGGGGATGTCTGCCGCTCCCCTCCCCGGAAGGGTGGAGCGACCATTTCCATGCTCTCATCCATACCTCCCAAGAGGGGATATGCTGCTCCCCTCCTTGGAGGGGTGGCCGTAGGCCGGGGTGGGTTCCTTTTCGCATCACACGTTTGAAGGGGAAGCTGCTTAGCTATCGATAAAGGCTTCCAGACTCTTCGCTCGGGTCGGGTTGCGCAATTTCCGTAAGGCTTTGGCTTCAATCTGACGGATGCGCTCACGGGTCACGGCAAAGCGCTGTCCGACTTCTTCCAGCGTGTAGTCTGTCTTTTCGTCAATGCCGAACCGCATACGCAGAATCTGCTCCTCGCGCGGCGTCAGGGTGGCAAGGACCTTGCGCGTCTGCTCCTCTAAACTCAGGGCCATCGCCGCGTCTGCCGGAGAGAGGGTCTGCCGGTCTTCAACAAAATCGCCCAGCGAACTCTCTTCATCATCTCCAATAGGCGTCTCCAGGGAGACGGGCTCTTTGACAATCTTGAGGACCTTCCTGACTTTGTCCGCCGGGACTTCCATTTGGGTGGCAATCTCTTCCGGCGAAGGTTCCCGGCCGAGCTGTTGGACCAGGTAGCGAGAGGTCCGCAGCACCTTATTGATTGTCTCAATCATATGGACTGGGATCCGAATCGTCCGGGCCTGGTCAGCGATGGCCCGGCTCACAGACTGTCGAATCCACCACGTTGCATAGGTCGAGAATTTATAGCCGCGTTGATACTCAAATTTCTCAACCGCGCGCATCAGGCCGATATTGCCCTCCTGGATCAGGTCAAGAAATCCCAGCCCGCGGTTGACATAGCGTTTGGCAATACTCACCACCAAGCGCAGATTAGCCTCAATGAGACGGCGCTTGCCTTCTTGAGCCTGGGCCTCTCCCCGCGCGATCGTCCTCAGGGCCTGACGCAGCTCGTCCTTATTCGTTTCCAGCTGCCTCTCGATACGCTGAATTTCTTTGCGGGCACCCTTGATAAGCTGGCTGGCCTCTTGGATTTTCTGCTCCTGGGCCTTTCCACCGATCGCTCCCGCTCTCGGACGGGTACGCCCATTCTTCGATGTGGACGCCCGCGCCAGCGTAATAATCTCAGACGCCTTACAATTCAGGAGGGACTCTTGTCTGCGGATAGTCCGTTCCTGCTTGTCCAGCATGACACCGACTTCCTTTAATTTATCGGTTACAACCGTAATATGACGGCGACCCAAAGGCAGGCTGTCCAGTGAAGTCCTGATCTTCTCGCGGAGCGTGCCCAGCCGCTTCAGCGCCTTCTCCCGCTCTGCGACCGGACTCCGCTTGCGAGACAAGTGTGTCGCTTTTTCCCGCTCGCCGGCCAGGCGCTTGAGCGGCCCCATACGGCTCAGAAACATCGCGATCCGCGGGTCTTCCTTCCCGGACGCCTCAGTATCCTCGTCTTCGTCGCCGAAAATACGCCGCGCTTCTGTCTCGTCCTGTTTGAGCCGACTCCCCAGAGATAAAATATATTGGAGTGCCAAGGGAGTGGAGAAGATCTCCTGGCGAACATACTTCTCCCCCGCCTCGATCTCTTTTGCAATCGCGACTTCTTCCTCTCGGCTCAGCAGTGGAATATTGCCCATCTCCTGGAGGTACATCCGGACAGGGTCTGAGGTGTCTCCCGTTACAGGCTCCCCAGCCGCTACCACTTTCTCTCCCCAGCTCTCTCCGTCCCGTTTCACCGTCGCGGACGCAGAGGTCTCCTCTTCTTCAATGCTGGTGGAGTCCCCTTCCTCGAGAATGTCAACCGTCTCAATATCCATATCTTCAAGAATGGACATGACGGTTTTGATTTCTCGTGCCGGTTTCTTCCCTTGCGACGTTGAAGACGCAGGAGTGACAGCCCGGGGTTTTATGAGCATGGACTTTTCAGCCTGCTGTGCCGCTGTCTGGGTGGATGTCTGTTGGGAGGCCTGCGAAACAGTCGCCGTTTCTCTGTTTTCCTTTTTTTCCATAGGACGCTTCAGCCCCCTTTACATGAACAGCATCAAAACACGACAGGACGCAGCTCCACCTTTATCCCAACGCATAGAAGAGGTACGGGGAAGGGTTGGCTACTCCGACAGAACTGCTTCTGCTTAGTTGATCCAAAAGAATTTACAGGCGGGCCGATGCCCTTGGCTAGAGCTTTGAAAAAACGAGAATCCGCCCATAATACGGACAGTCAGGGGGGAAGTCAAGAGAAGATTGGGTCGTGGTTCAGTTTCAAATCGCTCTTGACCTCTGAGGCGGAGCGCCCCCCTCCCTGGCCCTCCCCCTCAGCGGGGGGAGGGAAAATCTGCTCCCTCTCCCCTGGAGGGAGAGGGCTGGGGTGAGGGGGAACAAGTAAACTGAACCACTACCGAAAATCAGGTCGGGTAGTGTCTCAGGTTGCAATGCTCCCTCCCCCCAGCCTTGAAGACCTGGCACCAGGCCCGCCGACGCAGCAGAGCGGCGGGCCTGGTGCCAGGAGAACCCACCCCGGCCCTCCGGGCCACCCCTCCCGAGAGGGGATAGTTTTTTTACTCCCTGCCTGGGAGGGGTGGCCGCGGACAGAAAAACGGGTGTTTCTTGGGTGTTGAGTTCGTGGAATATGCACGGAGCGAGCTAATCGCCAAATTTGACTTGAAGAACGTTAACAACCTAATCGCAGAGCCCAACAATGGTAACCGGAATGCTACGCAGCAATTGCAGGGGTAGTGGCAAAATTTCGCCACGGCAATCTGGATTCCATTTCTGAAACGATTTGAAGAAACGGGCGTTTCAATTGTTGGCCAAGATTGATGTTCTTCCAAGTCGTCGCCGTAGCCTCTCGATTTGAACACAAAGATCGCCCATCAATGCCGGAGCCAATACGCCACAATTGAGTTTGCCATAACCGGAAGCGCTTGACGAACATAGGCCATTGGCCCATGATATCGGGATGGAGTTCGAATGGCACGATGCCAAGAACGATGCCTGTTTCGCACGTCGCGGCTTCGACTTCGCCTATGCCGTCCGCGCCTTCTTCGATCCGCAGCGGATCGTGGCTCAAGACACGCGGCGGGACTATGGCGAGGCCCGCTACCGGCTGCTCGGCGTCATCGACGGGCGGGCCTATGTCGTCGTCTATCCGGTGCGGGGGTCGGCCGTCCGCATCATTTCGGCCCGCAAGGCCACCCCGAAGGAGGTCGCGGACTATGAGCACAACGCGCATCAGGATTGATCCCGCCGATCCGTCCACCGTCCCCGCGGGCCGGATCGACCCCGCCAAGGTGGACGCGACCACGGAAGCGGAGATCGCCCTGCAGGCGCGGGAGGACGAGGCCGCGGCGTTGCAGGACATGGCGCGCTATACGCGCCGGGTGCGGCGGCGGATGGGCCTCAGCCAGACAGAGCTGGCGCGGCGCATCGCCGTGTCGCCCGAGACGATCCGCAATTGGGAGCAGGGCAAGCGCTGCCCGACCGGCGCCGCGCGCGCCCTGTTGCGGGTGCTCGACAAGGCCCCGGAGACCGCGCTCCGGGTGCTGACCTGAAACCGTGACGCCAAGGCCGCATCGAGCGAAAATTTTTCGCTCACCCTCCAGGCATCGCCTGTCCCCTCATGTCCTGACAGGAGAGGCCGTGAGGGGACATGACGTTGATTCCATGCAGGAAACCCCCTTGTCCGCCCAGAAGCGGTTACGCCAGAAGGCCGCGGGGACATGACGGGAATCGACGGCCGAAACGTCTCACACTAGATGGCCGTGGGTCGTATTGCGGGCAAGGAAGCTACCCGCTGGTTAGGGGTCTGGAGATTCTCCCGCACCAGCGAGAAGAGAGGAGCCTGGCCGTGGACGGTGCAGAACCAACAGAAGCGAGAACGGAAGAAGTTCTGGTCTTGGACAGCAGTACATCCATCCAAGAGGCCGGCTTGACTTCGAGAGGTGCATCGGCACTCAAGTATTACCTCTACCACCGGAGAATGAAGCTGGTTGTGCCACAGGTTGTCGCGGAAGAATGTGAACGCAGATTGACCGACAT